>CANMMF010000001.1:0-275000 GCA_947498985.1 uncultured Paracoccaceae bacterium
ATCTCGATCTCGTCGCCCACGTTGATCACGCCACGCTCCACACGGCCGGTCACAACCGTGCCGCGGCCGGAGATCGAAAACACGTCCTCGATCGGCATCAGGAACGGCTGGTCGATCGCGCGCTCGGGCTGCGGGATGTACTCGTCCACCGCGGCCATCAGCTCCTTGATCTTGTTCTCGCCGATCTCCGGATCGCGGCCTTCCATCGCCGCCAGCGCGGAGCCCGCGATGATCGGAATGTCATCCCCCGGGAAGTCGTACTCGGAGAGCAACTCGCGCACTTCCATCTCGACCAGCTCGAGCAGTTCCTCGTCATCGACCTGGTCGACCTTGTTGAGGAAGACGACCATGGCGGGGATGCCCACCTGGCGGCCGAGCAGGATGTGCTCGCGGGTCTGCGGCATCGGGCCGTCGGCGGCGTTCACCACCAGGATCGCGCCGTCCATCTGCGCCGCCCCGGTGATCATGTTCTTGACGTAGTCGGCGTGGCCGGGGCAGTCGACATGGGCGTAGTGACGCGCGTCGGTCTCGTATTCCACGTGGGCCGTGGAGATGGTGATCCCGCGGGCCTTCTCTTCGGGCGCGCCGTCGATCTGGTCATAGGCCTTGAAGTCACCGAAATACTTGGTGATCGCCGCCGTCAGCGTCGTCTTGCCGTGGTCAACGTGACCAATCGTGCCGATGTTGCAATGCGGCTTGCCGCGCTCAAACTTTTCCTTTGCCATCTCTTTGACGCCTCATCTTTGAAGGGGCCGACCCGACCCGGGGTTTTCATCGCGGGCGATCTATGCCGGAACGGCCCTGAAATCAAGCCTGTTCCTGCCGCCGCGACAAGGTCTCAACCCGGTGTTGCGCCGGCGTGCAGCAAGGGGCCGATCTGCTCGATCAGGTTGGTCCGGATGCAGCCGTCAAACCGTGCCGGCACCCGGGCCAGGGTCGCTGCATCGTCGATGCCGCTGGAAAAGCCGCTGCCGTCATATGGCCCCGAGAGGATGACCGCCGCGCCCGCCTCCTTCATCCGCCGCGTGAACCGGTGCGGCCAGCCCCAGAGCGGCGGCGCGTCATCGATCGGAACGGCGATGACCCGGTTGCGACAGACCCGCGGCACGACACCCGACCAGCCCATCGCCATCTAGCGCAAAAGGCAGGACGTGTGCGCGGCGCGCTCAAACCCGCGCAACCCGGGCGACGCCTCCGTCGCGGCGCGGGTCGGCTCGTGCCCGCCACGGACACCAAAGACCGCGCGGCGCGCCTGCGCGTCCCCAACATCCGATCCTCACAGTCTACCCCCGCCGCCGGATCAGCTGTCGGCATCCGCCTCTTCCGGGGCTGCCGGATCCGCCGGATCCGCCGCTTCCGCCGGGGCTGCCGGGCTGTCGAACCAGCCCTGCTCTGCCTGCTGCTCCCGCAGCCAGTCCTCGATGCCCTTGGCGGCATCTTCGGCTAGGATGCGGATCTGCTCTTCGCGGGTGTTGGCCAGCCGCGATTCAAAGACCTTGATCACGCTGATCACCTCGGTCTCGGGGTTGAGCTTTTCGCCCGCCGCGTCGTCCCAGACCGTCACGCGCATCGCCAGCGCGGATTTGCCGGGCACCACCGGCGGCGGCAGCGAATAGGCTTCGACGCTCACCCCGAAATGATAGAACCTGTCGCCGGTAAAGCGGCGGAAGCGCTGCTCGATGGCGGTGTCGACGGCGGTGATCCACTCTTCGCGGGTGGCCTCGCGCGACACCAGCAGCTTTTCCAGCTTGGGTGCCACCACTTCGGAATGTCCGAGCTTGAAATCCCCCAGCGGCTGGACCGGCCCGGCCAGATCCTGGGTGGCGTCCGTGCAGGCGGTGAGCAGCGCAAGCCCGGCCAGGGCGACGATCTTTCGAAACATACAGGTTTTCCCCTTCGGCAACGCCGTCCTCGATAGCGCATGCCGGATGCCGGTGCAATTGCAAGGCGTGCCCCCAGGCGCGGCAAAGCGCTGTGGCATATGACATGTCTGATGCTAGACTGGCGCGGGGGATTGTGAAGACATGGGGGACGATGTCATGAGAATTGCGACCATGGCCACCGGCGGGATCGGTGGATTTCTGGCGGTGAAACTGACGAAAAGTGGACACGAGGTGGCCGCCATCGCGCGCGGCGCGCATCTGAACGCGATCCGCGAAAACGGGCTGACGCTGGAGGGGGCCGCCGGTACCGAAAAGGCGCGTCCCTGGATCGCGACGGACAAGCCGCAGGAGGTGGGGCCGGTCGATGCCATCATCTTCGGCGTCAAGGGCGACGCTTTGGAGAGCGCGGGGCAAGAATGCAAGGCCCTGCTGGGGCCGAACACGATTGTCGTACCGTTTCTCAACGGGGTCGAGGCGTCGGACAGGTTGGCGCGGGTGCTGCCCGAACATCACGTGGCCAACGGCATGGCGCAGGTCTCGACCACCATTTCCGAACCCGGTGTGATCAGGCAGACCGGCGCGTTTCAGGCCTTTACCTTCGCCGAGCGCGACAGCCGCCCGTCAGAGCGGGTCGACGCCTTGCGACAGGCGATCCGCGAGGCCGGTGTGCAGGCGCCCGACACCGACGATATCGAGCGCGATCTGTGGTGGAAATTCGTGTTGTTCTCTGCGCTCTCCGGGGTGACGGCGGCGGCGCGCTGTACGGTGGGCGACATCCGGTCCCATCCGCCGCTGGCGGCCCTGTTCCGCAAGGCGGTTTCGGAAACCTTGGCCATCGCCGGGGCCAGGGGGGTCACCCTGCCCGACGATGTCGAGGCGGATATCTGGTCGCGCGTGGAGGCGTTTCCCGGCGACGGTCGCGCCTCCACCGCCATCGATCTGGAACACGGACGCCCGCTGGAGATCGACTGGGTCTCGGGCGCCGCGGCGCGCATCGCACAGGAGGTCGGGGTCGACGCGCCGACTCATGCAACGCTTTACGCGCTGCTGCTGCCCTACAAGAACGGTCGGGGGTGAGGCGTCGCGTCGCTTGGCCGGGCCGCGGCGGAGACCTATCTTAGAGGCACGCCAAAGGAAGATGTGCCATGACCGAGATGCGCCCCGTTCAACGCCCCGACATGCCGGTCCGCGTGCCGCTGATGACGAAACATGTGGGGATCTGGGGCAGCCTGCAGGCGTCCCGGCGCAACATCCTGTCGATCATTCCGGAGCTTGCGACACGCCAGCCGATGGTCTCTGGCAAGACCGGCAAGCGCTGGCACATGGTGATGGAACCCGACGCGCTTCGGCGCATGCTGCTGGAAAAGCTCGATGATTATCCCAAGTCGATTGTCACAAAGAACCTGCTGCGGCCAGCCATCGGCGAGTCGCTCTTTATCGCCGAAGGCGCGCATTGGCGCTGGCAGCGGCGCACCGCCGCCCCGGTCTTTTCGCATCGCAACGTGATGAACCTCGCGCCGGTCATGTCCGGTGCCGCGGAGCGCTCGGTGGCGCGCATCCACGAGGCGGGTCCGCGCGCGGTGGATTTCCTGCAGGAGATGGTCAGCACCACCTTCGACGTGATCTCGGACGTGACGTTTTCCGGCGACGAAGCGTTTGACCGCGACCTCGTGCACCGCGCCATCGATGCCTATATTTCCGAAGCCGGGAAAATATCCCTCTTTGACATGCTGGGCTTTCCCGATTGGGTGCCGCGCCCCGGACGGATGTTCTCAGCCGGTGGCATGAAGGACATGAAGCGCGTGGCGGATGAGGCCATCGAGGCCCGCGCCGCGCGCGGTGCAGAGGGTGTGCCGGATCTGCTGGATCTGCTCCTGTCGGGCGAAGATCCTGAATCAAAACGCAAAATGAATGTGGGAGAGCTGCGGGACAACCTGCTGACCTTCATCGTGGCGGGTCACGAGACCACCGCCCTGACGCTTGCCTGGTCGCTTTATCTGCTTGCCTTCGATCCCGCGATCCAGGACCGCGCCCGCGCCGAGGTGAACGAAGTGGTGACGGATGGCGTCGCCACCGGGGGCGATGTGGAAAACCTGGGTTTTATCCGGCAGATCGTCGACGAGGCGCTGCGGCTCTATCCCCCAGCGGGCATGGTCTCGCGCACCGCGCAAGCCGCAGACACGCTCTGCGGCCGCGAAATCCGGCCCGGCGACACGGTGATCGTGCCGATCTATGCGCTCCACCGCCATCACCTGCTCTGGGAGGAGCCCGACGCCTTCCGGCCGGACCGCTGGGCGGAGGGCAAGCCTGACCGCTACGCCTATCTGCCGTTTGGCGACGGGCCGCGGATCTGTATCGGCGCGTCCTTCGCGCTGCAGGAAGCCGTCATCATCCTCGCCACCCTGATCGCCAATTTCCGCTTCAAGCCGGTCAAGGGCCGCGATCCGGAACCGGTGATGATCCTGACCCTGCGCCCCGAAGGCGGCGTCTGGCTGGAGGCCGAGCCGGTCTGAGACCCGACGCGACGGGTGATCAGGAGGCCAGATACGCGCGGATGGCCGCCTCTGTCCCGTCGCGATGGATCGCCTGCAATTGCGCGGCGAACGCCGACCGAAACCGCGCGTTTTCCGCCAGCGCCCCGTAGATCTGCGGCTGTTCCAGCCACAGGCCCGGTATCTCGCGCGCAGCCTCGGCACGTTCGGTCAGGCTGTCCCATTGCGGGTCGTTGGGTGCAATTTCAGTGCCATCCTCGCGCGTGCCCTGACAATAGCGCGCCCAAAGCGCGGAGACGAGGGCAAGGCCCTCGACCGGACCCTCCGCCGCCAGCGCGGCCTTGATCGACGGCACGATGAAGCCCGGCTGGCGGGAGGAGCCGTCAAACGCCACCCGCCGCGTCGTGTCGACGATGCGCGGATTGGCGAAACGCTTCAGGATCATATCGAGATAGGCGTCCGGCGTGAATTCCGGCACCGGCGCGACATAGGGCAGGATCTCGCTGCGCTCGACCTTGGCCAGAAGCCCGGCGATCGCGTCATGCTCCATGCAGCCCGACACCGTGGGGATCGACAGAAGATCGCCCGCGGCGGCCACAACCTGATGGCCGCCATTGAGGATCCGGATCTTCATGGTCTCATAGGCATGCACGTCACCCGAAAACGTCGCACCCACCTTGTCCCAGTCCGGGCGACCGGCGCAGAAATTGTCTTCGATCACCCATTGGCGGTAGGCCTCATGCGTCACGGGGGCGGCATCGTCGATGCCCAGCGAGGCGGAAAGCGCGATCTCATTGGCGCCGGTGGCGGGCACGATACAATCGACCATGGAATTGGGAAAGCTCGCCTGACCGTCGATCCAATCCGCCAGATCCGGGTCCGTGAGCCGCGCCAGAGACACCACCGTCTGCCGCAGGATGTCGCCATTGCCCTGAAGATTGTCACAGCTTTGCACCGTGAAGGGCCCGGTGCCCGCGGCGCGGCGCTGGGCCAGCGCGGCGACAATGGCACCAAACGCGGTGCGCGGCGTGCCGGGATGGCTGGCATCGTGCCTTATGTCGGGATGGTCCGCGTCAAAGCCGCCCTTCGCGGCGCTGTGGTAATACCCGCCTTCTGTCACAGTCAGGGAGACGATGCGGATGGCCGGGTCGGCCATCGTGGCGATGAGCGTGGCATTGTCCGGCTCGACCGGCAGGAAATCGATCATCGCGCCGGTCACCTCGGCAGCGGACCCGTCCGGATCAAGCTCGATCAGCGTGGTCAGGCAATCCTGCGCCAGAAGCTTGTCGCGCATGACGCTGTCGCCGGCGCGGACCCCCGCCCCGATGATCGCCCAGTCATGCGCCTCGCCCTGCTGCATCAGCCGGTGCAGATACCAGGCCTGATGCGCGCGGTGAAAATTGCCAAGCCCGATATGCACGATCCCCGGCGTCAGCGCGCTGCGATCATAACGCGGGACAAGCACCTCTTGAGGCAGGGAGTTCAGGCTTGCTTTGCCGAGTTTCATCGTCGTGTTCCTTGCTCGCTGGCCGCGCTCAGCTCATCCAGTTGCCGCCGTCCACATTGTAGGTCTGCGCCACGATATATGCGGCGGCATCGCTGGCCAGAAAGACCGCCATTCCCGTCAGGTCCTCGGCGGTGCCCATGCGGCCAAAGGGCACGGCTTGCCCGACCTCTTTCTTTTTCTGCCCGGGCGCCTTGCCTTCGTATTTGGCAAAGAACGCATCGACCCCGTCCCAGTGTTCCCCGTCCACCACACCCGGCGCGATTGCGTTCACGTTGATGCCGTGCTGGATGAGGTCGAGACCGGCCGATTGCGTCAGGCTGATCACCGCGGCCTTGGAGGCGCAATAGACCGCCACAAGTGCCTCGCCGCGGCGGCCGGCCTGGCTGGCCATGTTGATGATGCGCCCGCCCTTGCCCCGCGCGATCATGTGGCGGGCGACGGCCTGCAGCGTGAAGAGCGGACCGGCCACGTTGATGTCGAACACCCGCGCGTAATCGGCGCGCGCGATCTCGACAATCGGGGCGGCGGTGAAGAGCGCGGCGTTGTTGATCAGGATATCGATATGGCCCAGCGCATCGACGGTCTGCGCAACCGCGGCATCGATGCTGTCCTGCCGAGTCACGTCCATCTCGATGGCCACCGCGCCGATCTCGGCCGCGGCCTGACTTGCGCGGTCGATGTCGATATCGGCAATCGCGACCTGCGCGCCTTCGGCGATATAGGCCTTGGCAAACGCCAGCCCGATGCCACGCGCGGCCCCGGTGATCAGCGCGGTTTTGCCATCGAGCTGGCGCATCAGCCGATCCTCAGGCCCTGCGCGTCGAACTTGTGCAGCTTGTCGAGCTGCGGCGTCAGGAAGATCTTGTCGCCATGTTTCGCCTGGATGTCGCCGGTGATCCGGACGGTGACCATGTCGGCCAGTCCGGTCTCGTGTACGTGGATGAACGTGTCGGAGCCAAGATGCTCGGCCACACCCACCGTGCCCTGCCACATGCCCTCGGACATGCTGACATCGGTGTGCTCGGGGCGGATGCCGATGGTGGCCGCGCCATGCTTGTCGGCCTCGGCACCCTTGATGAGGTTCATCTTCGGCGACCCGATGAAACCGGCCACAAACTCGTTGCGCGGATTGTGGTAAAGCTCCAGCGGGCTGCCGACCTGCTCGATGAACCCGGCGCGCAGCACGACGATCTTGTCGGCCATGGTCATCGCCTCGACCTGGTCGTGAGTGACGTAGATCATCGTTGTCTTCAGACGTTCATGCAGCTCCGAGATTTCCAGCCGCATGCCGACCCGCAGGGCGGCGTCGAGGTTGGAGAGCGGCTCGTCAAAGAGGAACGCCGCCGGTTCGCGCACAATCGCCCGGCCGATGGCCACGCGCTGGCGCTGGCCACCCGAAAGCTGACCGGGGCGGCGGTCGATGTAATCGGCAAGGTTCAGAACCTTGGCCGCCCCGTCCACGCGCCGGTCGATCTCGGCCTGATCCATCTTGGCCATCCGCAGAGGAAAGGCGATGTTCTTGCGCACCGACATATGCGGGTAGAGCGCATAGGACTGGAACACCATGGCCAGACCGCGTTTGGCGGGCACGAGATTGGTGGCGTCCTTGCCGTCGATCTCGATATGTCCCGACGAGATGTCCTCGAGGCCCGCGATCAGCCGCAGCAGCGTGGATTTTCCGCAGCCCGAGGGGCCGACGAACACCGTGAACTCACCATCCTCGATGGTCAGATCCAGCGGCGGGATGACCTGAACGTCGCCAAAGCTTTTGGTGACCTGCTTGAGTTGAATTTGTCCCATGTATCAGGTTCCTTATTTCACCGCGCCGAACGTCAGGCCGCGGACAAGTTGCTTTTGGCTGAACCAGCCCATGATGAGGATCGGCGCAATCGCCATGGTCGATGCCGCGCTGAGCTTGGCAAAGAAGAGACCTTCGGGGCTCGAGTAGCTTGCGATGAAGGCCGTCAGCGGGGCTGCATTCACCGCCGTCAGGTTGAGTGTCCAGAACGCTTCGTTCCAGGCGAGGATGAAGTTCAGCAGCATGGTCGACGCGATGCCGGGAATGGCCATCGGCGTCAGGATATAGAGCACCTCTTCCTTGAGCGAGGCGCCATCCATGCGCGCGGCTTCGAGGATCTCGACCGGGATCTCGCGGAAATAGGTGTAGAGCATCCAGACGATGATCGGCAGGTTGATGAGCATCATCACGATCACCAGCCCCGCGCGGCTGTCGAGCAGCCCCATCTTGATGAAGAGCAGGTAGATCGGATAGAGCACCCCGACCGCCGGCAGCATCTTGGTGCTGAGCATCCACAGCAGGATATCCTTGGTCCGCTTGGAGGGCACGAAAGCCATCGACCAGGCGGCGGGCACCGCGATGATCAGCCCCAGGATGGTCGAGCCGCCCGCGATCAGGATCGAGTTCCACAGGAAGCGGGCGTAGTTCGACCGCTCCATCACGACGCCGTAGTTTTCCAGCGTCCAGTCGAAGTTCAAAAACAGCGGCGGGCTGGCGATGGCCTGGGCTTCGGTCTTGAAGCTGGTCAGGATGGTCCACAGGATCGGGAAGAAGATCAGCAGACCGATGAGCCAGGCGAGACTTGTGTTGATCACCTTGCGGCGGGGTGTGACTGCGCGTGCCATGATCAGTTATCCAGGTTCTTGCCGACGATCCGCATCAGGAAGATCGCGACGATGTTTGCAAGGATGATGGCGTAGACACCACCGGCAGAGCCAAGTCCGACATTCTGGCTTTCCAGCACCCGCTGGAAGATCAGGTAGGACAGGGTCCGTGTGCCGAATGCGCCACCCGTGGTCACGAAGATCTCTGCGAAGATCGCCAGAAGGAAGATCGTCTGGATCAGCACCACAATGGTGATCGCCCGGCTCAGATGCGGCAGGATGATGTAGATGAAGCGTTGCAGGACCGGCGCGCCGTCCATTTCGGCGGCCTCGAGCTGCTCGCTGTCGAGCGACTGGATCGCCGTCAGCAGGATCAGCGTGGCAAATGGCAGCCACTGCCAGGAGACGATCATGATGATCGAGGGCGTCGCGACATCGGAGAGCCAACTGACCGGTTCGGCGCCGAAGAAGCGCCACAGATGTGCGAAAAGCCCGTTCACCGGATCCATGAACATGTTCTTCCAGACCAGCGCCGAGACGGTGGGCATCACGAAGAAGGGTGCGATCACGAGGATCCGGACAACCCCCTGCCCCCACATCGGCTGATCCAGCAGGATGGCCAGCAGCACGCCGAGGCAGACGGTGATCACCAGCACACCGACCACGATCACCAATGTGGTCTGCACCGCGGGCCAGAACGAGCTCGATGTGACGAAACGGACGTAATTGTCAAAACCGGCCCAGCCCAGATCACCGCCGCGCAGCGGCAGGTATCTCCGGAACGAGAACCACAATGTCATGATCAGCGGGACCAGCATCCAGCCCAGAAGCAGGACTACTGCCGGGGCCATCATCAGTCGGGCCGCAGATCGGGAAGCCTTGGTCGCCATTGGGATGCATCTCCTCCGTGGACGCGCAGCCGCTTTGCGGCGCCGTCAGCTCCAGACAACTTGTGAAAACGGGGTACTTGGGGGGGTCAGAGGGCGACGGACGCGCCGCCCTCTGGATCGTGCCGGAAGGCTTAGCGGTAACCCGCGGCTTCCATGGCTTCGTTGGTGATCGCCTGCGCCTTCTCGAGGGCTTCCTCGACGGTCTGCTGACCGGCATAGGCGGCAGAGAACTCCTGGCTGACCTCGGTCCAGAAACCGGCCCATTCAGGGATGGCGGCGAACTGGATGCCGACGTAGGGAACAGGGTCCACGGTCGGGTTGTTGGGATCAGCCGACAGGATCGAGTCCAGCGTCATCTTTGCGAACGGCACTTCGGCGTAGTTGGGGTTCTCGTAGAGCGAGGTCCGCGCTCCCGGAGGCACGTTGGCCCAGCCTTCGTTCTCGGCGACAAGCTCGATGTAATCCTTCGAGGTGGCCCACTCGATGAACTCCTTGGCGGCGTCGGCTTTCGCGGTGCCCGAGGGGATCGCCAGGGCCCAGGCCCAAAGCCAGTTGGACCGCTTGCCAAGGCCGTTATCCGGCGCAAGGGCAAAGCCGACGCTGTCGGCAACTTCGCTGTCATTGGGGTTGGTCACGAAGGACGCCGCAACGGTCGCGTCGATCCACATGCCGCACTTGCCCTGATTGAACAGCGACAGGTTCTCGTTGAAACCGTTGGTCGCAAAGCCGGTGGGGCCGGATTCGTTCATCATGTCGACGTAGAAGTTGAGCGTCTCGGCCCAGGCCTCGGAGTCGAGCTGCGCGTTCCAGTCTTCGTCCAGCGGACGTGCGCCGAAGGAGTTGGCCATGGTGTTGATGAAGGCACCGCCCTCACCCCAACCGGCCTTGCCGCGCAGGCAGATGCCGTTGATGTCGGCGTCGCGGTCGGTCATGGCGGCGGCGGCTTCGCGAATGAACGTCCAGGTGGGGGCGTCGGGCATCTCGAGGCCCGCAGCTTCCATCAGGTCGGTGCGATACATCACCATCGAGCTTTCGCCGTAGAACGGTGCGGCATAAAGCGTGCCGTCATGGCTGAGGCCGTTTGCCATGGCAGGCAGGATGTCGTCGACATCGTATTCCTCGGACAGGTCATCGAGCGGCACAAGCCAGCCATTGGCGCCCCAGATCGGAGTTTCGTACATGCCGATGGTCATGATGTCGAACTGGCCACCCTTGGTGGTGATGTCCGTCGTCACGCGCTGGCGCAACACGTTTTCCTCGAGCGTGACCCACTCGACCTCGTGACCGGTTTTTGCAGTAAAGTCGTCGGTATAGCCCTGCATCCGGATCATGTCGCCGTTGTTGACGGTCGCGATCGTGATCGTTTCTGCATATGCGCCACCTGCGGCGATCAGCGAAATCGCCGTCGCTGCACGAAGTGTCTTCGTGAGAGTCATCCCACACCTCCCTGAGTTTGGATGATTATGTCCGCAAACGCTACTCGACTCGTTTACGCGAAGTCAACAAAAACTTTACGCGCGAAAAGTTCTTTGACCGCCCTACGCTGACTCGCGCATAATCAGCCGGGCCGGGAACAGCGTCTCGATCCGCTCGCCCAGCCGTCCGCCGCTCTCCACCACGCGAAACAGGGTATCGACAGCATTGTCCGACACCGCAGCGTAATCATGCGCCGCCGTCGTCAGCGATGGGCAGGTGAAGCGCGAAAACGGGTGATCGTCATGCGACGCCACGCGCAGGCGCGCCTCGGGTTTGCGGCCAACCTCCACACCCATTTCATAACACGCGGACAGCAGACCGATCGCGAGACGGTCATTGCTGCACAAAAGCGTGTTTGTCGGCAGCGCGTCCTCGTGCAGCACCTTCAGCCCGCCTTGCCGCCCGATTTCCTCGAATCCCCAGCCGGTCCCGTCGATCTTGATCACATGCGGCTCGAAGCCAAGACGGTCCATCATCGTCAGATACGCCTTGCGGCGCTTGTTGGCGTTGGGATTGGCGGGGTGGCGCATCTCGAAAAAGCACGGCGGCTCCCCGGTGCGCGTGAGATATTCGACGGTTTGCGAGACGAAGCTGTGATTGTCGGAGCCGATGAATGCCTCGCCCAACCCTTCGAGATTGCTGTCAAAAAGCACCGTCGGCACGTCCCGGCAAAACGCCTCGATTGCCGATTTGTCCGACAGCCGGCCCAGCGGCGCAAAGAGAACACCCGCCGGTTTCAGCGACCGCAGACCGTCGAGGATGTCGTTCTCCAGCGCCTGTTCGCCATGGGCGCTGAACAGCGTCGGCGAAAACCCCGCATCGATGCAGCGCCGTTCCAGAACGCGCACGATTTCGGCAAAGAACGGATCGGCGAGATAGGGCACGATGATGCCGATATTCTTCGTCAGTTTCCGGTTCTGGTTCATCGCGAAGATATTGGGGCGGTAATCGTGCCGCTCCAGCGCCGCTTCGATGCGCTGGCGGGTCGAGGCGCGCACGCTTTCGGGATCGTGGAAATATTTGGACACCGTCGGCCGCGAAATGCCGCTGACCGCCGCAAACTCCTCCATGTTCTTGATCTTGCTGCCAGACATTGGCCTGCGCGTCCCTTTCGGATCGGTCCGGTCGACGGCCCCGCGCCGTCGTTTTTTACATTCTTCACAGATTTCTTTCGCGCGCAAATATTCTTTCGGCGCGGCGGGAAAGAAAAACTTCACATCTCTGTCACGCTTAACAATTGGGCAGAGGATGGGTTCGCGGGCAAGACCACCCAAAACCCGGCCCTGTCGCAAGGCGCTCTCGGCACGCGGAGGGCCCGGCTTGATCTGTGTCAACATAACTTAACAGCTAAAGTGTCAGTATTTTCTGACACCGAGTCGGAGGGACCCATGCGCATCTTGTTCGTTCATCCAAACTACCGCTCCGGCGGTGCGGAGATCGCCGGGACATGGCCGCCCGCCTGGGTTGCCTATCTGACCGGCCATCTGCGGCAATCGGGCTTTGACGACATCCACTTCATCGACGCGATGACCGATGCGCTTTCGGATGCGGAGCTTGCCCGGAAAATGGAGGCGCTGAAACCGGACGTGGTCGGGGTCACCGCCATCACCCCGTCGATTTACCGCGCCGAAGACGTGCTCAAGGTCGCCCGCGATGTCGTACCGGAGGCGGTGCGCGTGATGGGCGGGGTGCACGCGACCTTCATGTACAAGCAGGTGCTGACCGAAGCGCCCTGGATCGACGTGATTGTCCGCGGCGAGGGCGAAGAGATCTGCACCGAGCTGATGCTGGCCATCGAGGACGGTCGCTTCCCCGCCGAACGGCACGGCATCAAGGGTCTGGCCTTCCGCGACGGCGGCAGGATCGTGGCCACGCAGGCCGCCTCCACCGTCAAGGACCTCAGCAAGATCAAGCCCGACTGGTCGGTGCTCGAATGGTCGAAATACATCTACATTCCGCTTGGCACCCGAGTCGCCATCCCGAACCTCGCCCGCGGCTGTCCGTTCACCTGTTCGTTCTGCAGCCAGTGGAAATTCTGGCGCGACTACCGGGTGCGCGACCCCGGGGATGTGGTGGATGAGATCGAGGATCTGGTCGACAATCACGGCGTCGGCTTTTTCATTCTCGCCGACGAGGAACCCACCATCAACAAGAAGAAATTCGTGGCCTTCTGTCAGGAGCTGATTAACCGCGGCCTGCCCAAACGCGTGAAATGGGGCATCAACACCCGGGTCACCGACATCTACCGCGACCGCGATCTGCTGAAGTTTTACCGCAAGGCGGGGCTGGTGCATGTCTCGCTCGGCACCGAAGCCGCGGCGCAGATGAAGCTCGATGTCTTCAACAAGGAAACCAGGGTCGAAGAGAACAAGACCGCGATCCGCCTGCTGCGCGAGGCCGATATCCTGGTCGAGGCGCAGTTCATCGTCGGGCTCGACAATGAGACCCCGGAGACGCTGGAAGAGACCTACCGCATGGCCTGGGACTGGCAGCCGGATCTGGCCAACTGGTCGATGTACACGCCCTGGCCGTTCACCCCGCTCTTTCAGGAACTGAAGGACCAGGTCGAGATCTACGATTTCTCCAAGTACAATTTCGTCACGCCGATCATGAAGCCCGCCGCCATGGAACGCGGCGAATTGCTTGATGGCGTGATGAACAATTACCGGCGCTTCTACAGCCGCAAGGCGCTTTTCCACTATCCTTGGCGTGGCACCGGGTTCCGGCGCCGCTACCTGCTGGGCTGTCTCTACGCGTTTCTCAAAGCCGGTTTCCAGAGGACGTTCTACGATCTCGGCAAGGCCGGATACTGGGGGCCGCAGACCCGGAATACGGTCGATTTCCATTTCGACGAGACCCGCCAGATCGCCGAAGCGCAGATGGCCGATTGGGAGGCGTCCGCCGACAAGGCTGCCAAAGCCGCAGAGCGGCGCGAGGCGCTGCGCCAGCAGGGCAAGGAGCGCGCGGCGCGGCGCAATCAGGACTTCAGAATGCCCAACGGCGCCACTTTGCCCGCCCGCGGACGGGATGCCGCGACGCTCAAGGCCTGCGGCGGGGGCGACCAGCAACTGAACGATGTCTGAGACCGGCAATCCCGCCTCAGGGCTGATCGGGCCGAACGCCATTTTGCAGGTGCTGCCGGTAATCGAGCGCTTTGGCGGTCCGGAGCGTTGTTCGGGGATGCTCGCCCGAGCGGGCCTCCGGCACATCCCGCATGGCGACCGGATGATCCCCGAAACCGATGCCGCCCGCCTGCACCGCCAGTTGCGCCGCGAAGAGCCCGACATGGCGCCAGCCCTGTCCCACGAGGCGGGCATCGGCACGGCGAACTACATCCTGCGTCACCGGATACCGCGCCCCGCGCAATGGCTGCTCCGGGCCCTGCCCCCGGCACCCGCCGCCCGGCTTTTGTCCAGGGCGATCGCGCAACACGCCTGGACCTTCGTCGGATCCGGCAGGCTGGTCGTTGCGGATGCGTGGAGCTTCGAGATCGAAGCCAACCCGCTGATCGCCGGGGAAACAAGCGATGCCTGCCTGTGCCACTGGCATGCGGGTGTCTTTGCGCGGCTCTACCAGGTGCTGGTCGCGCAGGGCACCTCCTGCACGGAGACGTGCTGCGGCGCGCAACACCCCGGCAACCGGTGCCGCTTCGAGTTACGCCGGGTGCGTCTTTAGGGTCTGAGCCGTCGGGCCCCGCCGGCAGAGGTTCTTGCCGCGACGCGCGGTGTCCCTTGCGACCTCCTCCTCTTCGCGACCCCACTTCGCGACAACGCTGCCTCTTGCCGTCGCACTTCGCTATACCAGAGCCAAAGCCTTACCGGGCCCTGCAAGGAGAGTTTGATCATGGACGCTCGAAAAACCGTTTTCACCAAGGAAATCATCGCGGCGGATGAGACGGGCGCCCCGTGTGAGCGGATCACCCGCGTCGCGGCGATGGCGGTCATCGGGAATCCGTTTGCGGGCGGCCATCACGCGGATCTGTCGCCATTGTTCGAAGTGGGCGCGCGGCTTGGCGCGGCTCTGTCAGAGGAGCTCGTGAAGATGCTGGAGGGTCCAGCCCTGTGTTATGGCAAGGCGGCGCTTGTCGGGGCATCCGGCGCGATGGAGCATGGCGCGGCGGTACTGCATCCGGCACTTGGCAAACCCGTGCGCGCAGCGGTTGGTGGCGGCAAGTCGCTGATGCCCTCCAACCACAAGGTCGGGCCGCTGGGCGGCAGCATCGATCTGCCACTGGGCCACAAGGACGACCCGTGGTCGTTCGATCATATCGACACGATGACGCTCTGGGTGCCCGACGCACCGCGCGCGGACGAGATCGTGCTGTGCATCGGTCTGTCGGACGGGACAAGGGCGCTTCCGAGAGTTGGAAAAGGCCCAATCACTGCCTAGTCGCCGGGGCCCTTTGATTTGGGCACTCTCTCGCACGCAGCAGAAGCGCGCGCGGCTGAAGCTGCAGTTCACGTGCCCTCCGCAAAAGCCCCAAGTTCAGCGCCAGAGATCCTGCCGGCAACCCGCAGACCATATGTCCGCGCGACCCGGGAAAACGGGCACGCCCTCCGCCGTCTAGACCATCTGCTTGTGTACTTCCGGCACAAATGTCTGATCCGCCAGAGGAGGCCGGACATAGCCGCGCTGCGGGGGGCGATCTTCGAGGATGACCGGCTCGCGGGCAATCTCCTTATAGGGGATCAGCGACAGCAGGTGGCTGATGCAATTCAGCCTGGCATGCTTCTTGACGTCGGAATTGACCACATACCACGGCGCCTGCTTGATGTCGGTGTGCGCAAACATATCGTCCTTGGCCTTGGAGTAATCCACCCAGCGCTTGCGGCTTTCCAGATCCATCGGGCTGAGTTTCCACTGCTTGGCGGGATCGGTCAGGCGTTTCTGGAAGCGACGCTCCTGCTCTTCGTCGCTGACCGAGAACCAGTATTTGATCAGCTGGATCCCCGAGCGGACAAGCATGCGTTCGAACTCGGGACAGCTGCGCATGAATTCCTTGTATTCCTCATCCGTGCAGAACCCCATGACGCGCTCGACACCGGCGCGGTTGTACCAGGAGCGGTCGAAGATGATGATCTCGCCCGCCGCCGGCAGTTCCGAGACATAGCGTTGGAAATACCATTGCGACTTCTCGCGCTCGGTGGGCGCGGGCAGTGCGACGACCTGGCAAATGCGCGGGTTCATCGCTTCGGTGATGCGCTTGATGGTGCCGCCCTTGCCCGCGGCATCCCTGCCCTCGAAGATGATCGCGACCTTGTGGCCCGTCTGCTTGACCCATTCCTGCAGCTTCACCAGTTCGATCTGCAGCCGGGCGAGTTCGACCGAATAGGCTGATTTCGATATCTTGGTCATCCTCCGCCCTCCGCGATTTTTCTGCGGTCAAGCAAAGCACAAATCCCGCAAAATTGCGACTTCGCGCTTGGCGGTCCCGATGGACGGGGATGGATTTGGGGGGGGTATGAGGCGCCATTGACGGCTTTGACGACCGTTGTGTGGCGTTGTCACCGCCCTCGGCATTGTCATTGTGACAGGCGTGTCGAACCGGCACAACACAAGCGCCTGTCACATCCGTTCCTTGGGGAAACAGTGGTGAGCCGTGCAGGGTTCGAACCTGCGACCCACTGATTAAAAGTCAGTTGCTCTACCAACTGAGCTAACGGCCCACTAGGCGGCGTAATTAGAAAGAAGCGCGGGGCGGGTCAACCCCATGCGATGGGTTTTTGCCAATCCGTCCCAAGAGTTGATGTCAACGCGGACCTGCCTCGAAATTCCAGTGTCCGGGACAGGCGCGATTCAGCACCGGATATGCGCGCCCGGCATGGCTGGATTCCTCGGAAAAGCAGGCGTATATGCGCCTCATGGACGCTGCGCGCACAGATGGTTTGCCCTTCATGAAGATGCATGGGCTGGGAAACGACTTTGTCGTGCTCGACGGGCGCGGCCGGACGATTGACGTGACCCCGGCGCTTGCGCGCGCCATCGCGGACCGCCACCGGGGTGTCGGCTTTGACCAGCTCGCGCTGATCGGGGACGGGCAGGACGCGCATCTGACATTCTACAACGCGGACGGCTCAACCTCGGCGGCCTGCGGCAATGCCACGCGCTGCATCGCCCGGCATCTGATGGCCGAAACCGGGCGCGCGCGCCTCACCCTGACCACGGATCGCGGCGCCTTGCAGGCTGTGGACACCGGCGACGGGCAGGTGTCGGTCAATATGGGACCGCCGCAGCTGGAATGGCAGGACATTCCCCTGGCCGAAGCGATGGACACGCTGGAGCTGCCCATCGACGGGCAGCCCACCGCCACCGGCATGGGCAACCCGCATTGCACCTTCTTTGTCGCGGATGCCGACGCGGTCGATCTGGCGGAGTTTGGCCCCGCGATCGAGCATCACCCGCTCTATCCCCAGCGCACCAATGTGCAGGTCGCAAGCCTGATCGGGGAGGACCATCTGCGCATGCGGGTCTGGGAGCGTGGCGTGGGCGTGACGCTAGCCTCGGGCTCGTCGAGCTGTGCCACGGCGGTTGCCGCGGCCCGGCGCGGTCTGACCGGACGACAGGTCCTTTTGACGCTGGACGGCGGAGATCTCGAGATCGACTGGCGGGATGACGGCGTCTGGATGACCGGGGCGACGGCGCATGTCTTTGACGGCGTGTTCACTACTGAATGGCTGGAGCAGGTCCGATGACCGCACCCAAATTCACCACGCTGGGCTGTCGGCTCAACGCCTATGAGACCGAAGCCATGAGAGAGCTTGCCGCCGAGGCCGGGCTCACCGATGCGGTCATCGTGAACACCTGCGCCGTGACCAACGAAGCGGTGCGCAAGGCGCGCCAGGACATCCGCCGTCTGCGCCGCGAGAACCCGGATGCCCGCGTGATCGTGACCGGCTGCGCGGCGCAGATCGACCCCGACAGCTTTGCCGCGATGGACGGGGTCGACGCGGTGATCGGCAACACCGAGAAAATGGCGCGCGACACGTGGCAGGGCCTTGCCACAGGGTTCATCGGCGACACCGAAACGGTGCAGGTCAATGACATCATGTCGGTGACCGAAACGGCGGGCCACCTGATCGACGGCTTCGGCCGCCACCGCGCCTATGTGCAGGTCCAGAACGGCTGCGATCACCGCTGCACCTTCTGTATCATTCCCTATGGGCGCGGCAATTCGCGCTCCGTGCCCGCCGGTGTGGTTGTCGACCAGATCAAACGGCTGGTGGACCGCGGCTTCAACGAGGTTGTGCTGACCGGGGTCGATCTGACCTCCTGGGGCGCGGATCTGCCCTCCGCCCCGCGCTTCGGCGATCTGGTCATGCGCATTCTGAAGCTTGTGCCGGATCTGCCGCGGCTGCGGATCAGCTCCATCGACAGCATCGAAGCGGATGACAACCTCATGATGGCCATCGCAACCGAACCGCGGCTGATGCCGCATCTGCATCTGAGCCTGCAGCATGGCGACGATCTGATCCTCAAGCGGATGAAGCGGCGGCATCTGCGCGACGATGCCATCGCGTTTTGCGAAAACGCGCGGCAGCTGCGCCCCGGGATGACCTTCGGTGCCGATATCATCGCGGGCTTTCCCACCGAAACGGAGGCGCAGTTCGGCCAGTCGCTGCGGCTCATCGAGGAGTGCGGCCTCACATGGCTGCATGTCTTTCCCTATTCGCCGCGCCCCGGCACGCCTGCAGCCCGCATGCCTCAGGTCGATGGCCGCGCGATCAAATCGCGCGCGGCGCGATTGCGCGAGGCCGGAACCAAGGCGGTTGCGCGCCACTTGGCAAGCCAGCTTGGACAGGAACACCACGTTCTGACCGAAAGCCCGGAGATGGGCCGCACGGAGCAATTCGCGGAGGTGCGGTTCACACAACCGGTGCCCGAAGGCCGCATTCTGACAGCAGTGATCTCCGGGCAGGACGGCCAGAGGCTCGTGGCCTGAGATCTCCTCAGCCCTCGCAGCCCGAGACTATTGACACCCCATCGCGCCGCGCCCCCGTCATGGCCCGGCAGACAAAGGCCCGCCCCATGCATCCCAACCCGATCTTCCGCCAGACCGACGCAAAGCGCTCGCTGGATTTTGCCCGTGCGCGGGGGTTCGGCGTGCTCGCGATCTCGACCGGCGGTGCCCCTCTGCTGAGCCACATTCCGTTTCTGCTGTCCGCCGATGGCGGCGTGGCGGATCTGCATCTGGTGCGGTCTAACCCGATTGCGCGTGCCGTGCGCAGCGAGGCGCAGGCGCGGCTCGATGTGCTGGGCCCGGACGGCTATGTTTCTCCCGACTGGTACGGGATCGACGATCAGGTGCCGACCTGGAACTACGTGGCCGTGAGCTTGACCGGCCGTCTCGAAGCGCTGCCTCCCGATGCGCTGGAGCCGATGCTGGCCGCGCAATCGGCCGCCTATGAAAGCCGGCTGCCGAAACCGCCCTGGACGATGGAGAAGATGACCGACGCCACCAGAACCCGCTTCCTGCGCATGATCCAGCCCTTCCGTCTGCATGTCGACGCGCTGGAGAGCACCTGGAAACTGGGGCAGAACAAGCCCGAAGCCGCGCGCCATGCCGCCGCCGCTGCTGTGCGGCAGGGTCTGGGACACGGGCTCGCGGCGCTGTCGGAGCTGATGGCGCAGCCGCCAGACCCGCAGACGTGAGCCGCGTCATCTTTCTGCACGGCGCTTCCAGCAGCGGCAAGACCACGCTGGCGCGGGCCCTCCGAGCGGCCAGCCCCCTGCCCTTTGTGCACCTGTCGCTCGATCACTTTCGCGACAGCGGCGCGATTGATCCTGCCGCCTATGCCAACTGGCCCGACGCCCGCCCGCGCGTCTTTGACGGGCTGCACCGCGCCTTTTCCGGGTTTGCGGATGCGGGAAACGATGTGATCGTCGAGCATATCCTGGACACTGACGGATGGCAGGCCGATCTTCGCGACCGGCTCGCGCGGCACCATGTGCTGTTCGTGGGTGTGATGACCCCGCCCGATGTTCTGTCCGCGCGCGAACTGGCCCGTGGCGACCGGGAGCCGGGCAGTGCTGTGTGCGATCACGACCGGATCCACCAGGGCCTTGTCTACGACCTCACGCTCGACGGCACCGCCTGCGCCGGGCCGAACGCCCGCCGCATCCTGCGCGCGCTCGATGCGCCCCCCGCAAGATCGCGGTTTTTCGACTGAACCCGCGGCCGGATGGCGGGCCAGCGTCACACTCCCGGCACAGCTTTTCCGCAACAGCGCCCAAGCGTTTGCAACGGCAATTGATTTCGGTCATGACAGCAAAATGACACTGCAGACCCGCGCGCTTTGCGTCCACCTTCTGACCGCGTCGGGCGCGGTATTTGCCATGCTGGCCCTGCTTGCCGCCGCCGAGGGCAAATGGTCGATCATGTTCCTGTGGCTGGTGGTGGCCTTTGCCGTGGACGGAATCGACGGCCCGCTGGCGCGCAAATATGATGTCGGCACCAACGCGCCGCGCTTTGACGGCGTGCTGCTCGACCTGATCATCGATTACCTGACCTATGTGTTCATCCCCGCCTTCGCGCTCTTTCAATCCGGACTGATGCCGGGATGGACGGGCTGGGCCGCGATTTTCGTGATCACCTTCGCGTCGGCGATGTATTTCGCCGACAGCCGGATGAAGACCGCCGACAAGAGCTTTCACGGGTTTCCGGGATGCTGGAACATGCTGGTGCTGGTCATGTTCGCCATCGAGCCGAATTTCTGGGTGATCTTCGGGCTGGTCACGGCGCTGGCGATCGCCATGTTCCTGCCGCTGAAATTTATCCACCCGGTGCGCACGAAACGCTGGCGCACCCTGTCACTGCCCATCGCGCTGGCCTGGACGTTCTTTGCGGGCTGGGCGGCCTGGGTGGATTTCCACCCGCAAAGCTGGGCGCATTGGGGGCTTGTGGCCACCTCGGTCTATCTGGTCGGCGTCGGCATCGTCCAGCAATTGCTGCCGGAACGCGGCTGACGGCGCGCGCGGCCTCGGGACGGCGGGCGGGGCGCCTTTCGGGCAAGGCCCGAAACAGCGCCGCTCGCCGGATCAGTCGGAGCGCGCGTCCATCGCATCGAGCCGCGCCTTCAGCGCCTCGTTTTCCTCGCGCGCCTTCTGGGCCATCGCGCGCACCGCGTCGAACTCCTCGCGGGTGACAAAATCGCGATCCGCCAGCCAGCGGTCCATCATCGACTTCATCGCGGTCTCGGCCTCGGCCTTGGCCCCTTGCGCCACACCCATCGCATTGGTCATGAGCTGGCTGATGTCGTCGAACACCTTGTTTCGGGTCTGCATGTTTCACTCTCCTGTGATCTGATCCCAATATGGGCCTTGCCGGGGCGTCTCTCAAGGTTGACTTCCCGCAACGACCAGAGGCAACAGGACGCATGTTGGCCGCCATCCCCTTCCCCGACCTCTCGCCAGAGCTCTTTGCCGTCACGATTTTCGGGACCGAGTTCGCGTTGCGCTGGTACGCGCTGGCCTATATCGCAGGCATCCTCATCGGCTGGCGCATCGCCGTCTGGGCGGTCAAACGCCCGCATCTGTGGCGCCGCGACACCGCACCTCTGACCGTCTCGCAGGTCGAGGATCTGCTGACCTACGTGATCCTCGGCATCATTCTCGGCGGTCGCCTCGGCTATGTGCTGTTTTACCAGCCGGTCTATTACCTGCAGAACCCGTTCGAAATCCCGATGATCTGGACCGGCGGCATGTCCTTTCACGGCGGGCTGCTGGGTGTGGTGACCGCGCTTTTGATCTTTCACCGCCGCACCCGCGTGCCGCTGGGCCCCACCGCGGATCTTCTGGCGCTGGCCACGCCGGTGGGCATCCTGCTCGGGCGGCTGGCGAATTTCGTCAACGCAGAGCTCTGGGGCCGGGCCACCGACATGCCCTGGGGCGTGATCTTCCCCGGTGCCGCGGCGCAGGACTGCGGGCAGCCCGAAGGCATGCTCTGCGCCCGCCACCCGTCGCAGCTTTATGAGGCCACGCTCGAAGGGCTGCTGCTGCTCATCGTGCTATTTGTTCTGGTCCATCGCGGCGCGCTCAAACAGCCCTGGCTGGTGGCTGGCACCTTCTTTGCCGGATACGGGATCGGCCGGTTCATCGTCGAGTTTTTCCGCCAGCCCGATGCGCAATTCGTCTCGCCTGGCAATCCGCTCGGGCTGGCGGTGGAGATCGGCGGCTACGGTCTGACCATGGGCCAGCTGCTGACCCTGCCGATGATCCTCGGGGGGGCTGCCGCGATCCTCTGGGCGCGACGCCGCCAACCGGCATGACGCCTCTGGCAGAGATCCTGCGCGCGCAAATCGCCTGCACCGGCCCCCTGACGCTGGCCGACTACATGACCGCCTGCCTGCTGCACCCCGAGCACGGCTATTACATCACCCGCGATCCGCTTGGCGTTTCGGGCGATTTCACCACCGCGCCGGAAATCAGCCAGATGTTCGGAGAGCTCATTGGCCTTTGTCTGGCGCAAAGCTGGCGCGATCAGGGCGCGCCCTCGCCGTTTTGTCTGGCCGAGCTCGGGCCCGGTCGCGGGACACTCATGGCCGACATCCTGCGGGCCACCCGGGCTGTGCCGGGGTTCCGCGACGCCGCCCGCCTGCATCTTGTGGAAGCCAGCCCGGCGCTGCGCGCAGAGCAGGCAAGCAGCCTTTCCGGACACAGCCCGCAATGGCACGACACGCTCGAAACGCTGCCTTCGGCGCCGCTTTTTCTCGTCGCCAACGAGTTCTTCGATGCGCTGCCGATCCGGCAGTTCCAGCGCGACCCCAAAGGCTGGAGAGAGCGCGTGGTCGGCCTGCACGGCGACGCGCTCGCGCTTGGCCTTGTCGATCCGGTCCCGCATGCCGCGCTTGATCATCGGCTGCAGGACACATCACCCGGCCAGATCGTGGAAACCTGCGCGCCGGCCCGCGCGGTGAGCGGCGAAATCGCCGCCCGGATCGCCCGGAATGGCGGCATGGCGCTGATCGTCGACTACGGCGATTGGCGCAGCCGCGGCGATACGTTCCAGGCGCTGCGAAATCACGCCCCGGTCGATCCGTTTGACGCGCCGGGCACGGCGGATCTGACTGCCCATGTGGATTTCGAACAGCTGAGCCTGGCCGCCAGGCCAGTCGGGCAGAGCGGGCTGACCGCGCAGGGGGTGTTCCTGGAACGTCTGGGCATCACCGCACGGGCACAAGCGCTGGCGCGCAATCTGAGCGGCGCGGCTCTTGAGCAGCATATCGCTGCACATCGCCGGTTGACGCACCCCGCAGAAATGGGTTCGCTGTTCAAGGCATTCGCCCTTTTTTCCACCGGCGCCCCGACGCCACCCGGATTGGATCCATGACGCTCGACATCATCACGGCGCACAGTCTCGACCCGTTCCGACACGGATTTTTCACCCGCAAGGGCGGCGCGTCCTCGGGTGTGTTTGCCGGGCTGAACTGCGGCGCGGGCTCTTCGGATCAGTCCGAAATCGTCGCGATCAACCGCGCGCGCGTGGCCGATGCGATGCAGGTGTCGCCGGACGCGCTGGTCAGCGTGCACCAGGTGCATTCACCCGATGTCCTGCATGTGCAATCGGTCCCGGACGGAGCCCGTCCGCAAGCCGACGCCATGGTCACCGCGACGCCGGGTCTGGCCCTGGCGGTTCTCACCGCCGATTGCCAGCCGGTGCTCTTTGCCGATCCGCAAGCCCGGGTGATCGGTGCGGCCCATGCCGGGTGGCGCGGCGCACGCGATGGCGTGCTCGAGGCAACCGTCGCCGCGATGGAAGAGCTTGGCGCCGCACGCGACGCGATCCGGGCGGTGATCGGCCCGTCGATCAGCCAGCGCGCCTATGAGGTCGGGCCGGAGTTCTTCGACGATTTTCTCGCCGAGGATCCGGGCAATGCGCGGTTCTTTGCAGGCGGCGACGGCGACCGCATGATGTTCGATCTGCCCGGCTACGGTCTGGCGCGCCTGCGGGCCGCAGGCATCGAGGCGGAGTGGACGCGCCACTGCACCTATTCCGACGCCGACCGGTTCTATTCCTATCGCCGCACCACCCACGCCAAGGAGGCCGACTACGGACGCCTGATCTCTGCCATCCGGATCTGAGCGCCTTTTGCACCTCCTGCCCGGCGGACGAACAAAGACGCCAAATCCTCACTATTGTCCTCGCTCTGTCACAAGTGCGCCCCATTTCGCGCCGAAATTAACCTTAACGACAGCAAGGAAAGGCCGGGGCAAACACTGGCAACAGGAGCAGAGACATGAAGAACCAGACCCGTTTCATCCGGTCCATCACCCGGACTGCCGCCGAAATGACCGCCCCGGGTGCGGAGACGCAGATTGCCATGCCGTGGCATCGCGGCGCGCCGCGCGCGGCGTTTATCGAAAAGCGCTCTGTCCCGGCAAGCCAGCTCAAACGCGCCTCCGCCTGATCGCGGGCCGGTCTCGCGCGGGGTGTGGCGTCTGAGCGCCGCCCTTTGACCTGCGCGCACCCTTTTGCAGGCAGGCCAACGCAGCGCGACGCGCCGTCGCCTCGGCGAGAGTGCCGCGCATGGTGGATCTGCGGCGCCGGTACCTGAACCCGCGCCCCCGACATCCCAGCACACAGATGATTCGGCGAAAAACCGCGCAAATCGGGCGCGGTTGTTTCGTGTTCTCAAACAAAGCCCGATCCGGCACCGGATTAATCCCGCAATTGCATATGAATCGTGGTTAATTTTGACTTTGGCGGCGGATTCCCGCTTAACTGTCACCAGCGAAAACAACTGTCCTTTCGTCGTTGTTGGTGGGGGCCAACACGGATGTGACCAACCGTATGGTGTTCACATGAGTAGCCTCCGTCCGAGTATCAAAGCCGATACGACATCCGTTTCCCTCCAGATCTCGCAGCACAGCGCGCCGATTGGCGATGGTGCGCCGCGCCGGTCCGTGTCGCTCATGCGCAAGTACGAAGCGTCCGCGCTGCTGCCCGACCTTTCGGTGTCGTTTAAGCAGCATGTCGCACCGGCCACCGCCATTTTCGAGGAATGCGCCACCGCCTTTGCCCGCGGCACGCTTGTACCCACGGTGCGCGGGCCGGTTGCCATCGAGGATCTGATGCCCGGCGACTATGTCGAGACGACGGACGGCTCCGAGCCGGTGACCTGGATCGGCTCGACCACCTATGTGCCGGGCCTCAGCGACGACACGACCACGCTGACCAATCTCACGCGGATCACCTCCGACGCCTACGGCATCGGCCGCCCGGGCATGGACATTCTGGTGGGCCCCGCCGCCCGGCTGGTGGTCCGCCACGCCAAGCTCGAAAAGCTCATCGGTCAGGAATCGGTGCTGGCGCCTGTGGCCGATTACACCGATGGCGACCGGCTGTTGCAGATCTCTCCCGCAGGTCCGGTGCAGCTTTACCATTTCATGGTGCAAAGGCACGCCACCGTCACGATCGGCGGGATCGAGCTTGAGACCTATCATCCGGGAAAGGCGCTCAACCAGCTCAACGGACAGAACCTGCGCGCGCTCTTCCTGTCGATGTTTCCCAACATCGAGCGGCTTGAGGATTTCGGAACGGTCAACCTGAGCCGCACCAGTCGCGAGGTCATCGACAGCCTGATCGACACCTGACCCGCGTCAGCGCAACCCCGCGTCAGGCGGAGCGGCTCAGCCGCTCCTCCATCACTTCGAACGGCACACCCGGTTCGTCCTTCGCGCCGCGGATCACCAGCGAGGTCTTCACGCTCGCCACGTTTTCAGCCGCCGTCAGCTGACCGGTCAGGAAGTTCTGAAAACTGCCCAGATCGGGGGCCACACATTTCAGGATGAAATCCACCTCGCCGTTGAGCATGTGGCACTCGCGCACAAGCGGCCAGGACAGGCAACGGGTCTCGAAGGCGCGCAGGTCGCTCTCGGCCTGGCTCTGCAGACCGACGCTGACAAAGACCTGTACCTCGAAGCCGAGCTCGCGCGCGTCCACATCCGCGTGATAGCCCCTGATGAAGCCTTGCTCTTCCAGCGCCCGCACCCGGCGCAGACAGGGCGGCGCGCTGATGCCCACGCGCTTGGCCAGTTCCACGTTGGTCATGCGCCCGTCGGCCTGCAGCTCCGCCAGTATCTTTCGGTCGATCGGGTCCAGACGGTGACCTGCCATGTTACTCCCCCATTTTGGCAATTATTATACCACCTACGCGTTTGCGCGCAATAATATTTCACAGTAGCGCAATAATCTTCCGCCATCAAACGCGGCACCTGGCACATATCCGGTCCACCGCCGCGACCAGGCTCGCAGTGCATGGCAAGATGCGCCCCCTGCCCCTTTCCGTTCAAGCGCACGCTGTTTATATGGGCGTCTCATCTGCTCAACGCCGGAGGTCGCTGCCCATGTCCCAAACCCGTCACACAAAGGTGCTGATCATCGGCTCCGGTCCGGCAGGCTACACCGCCGGTGTCTACGCGGCCCGCGCGATGGTCGAACCGATCCTCGTGCAGGGGCTGGAGCCCGGCGGTCAGCTGACCACCACCACCGAAGTCGAGAACTGGCCGGGTGACACAGAAGTGCAGGGGCCGGACCTTATGGTCCGGATGGAGGCGCATGCCCGCGCCATGGGCTGCGAGATCATCGGCGACATCATCACCCGGATCGAGTTCGACAAGCGCCCGTTCGTGGCCCATGCCGACAGCGGCTCGACCTTCACCGCCGACGCTATCATACTGGCCACCGGCGCGCGCGCCAAGTGGCTGGGCCTGCCCTCCGAAGAGGCCTTCAAGGGCTTCGGCGTCTCGGCCTGCGCGACCTGCGACGGCTTCTTTTACCGCGGCAAGGAGATCGTGGTGATCGGCGGCGGCAACACCGCCGTGGAAGAGGCGCTGTTCCTGACCAATTTTGCCTCGAAAGTCACGCTGATCCACCGCCGCGACGAGCTTCGCGCCGAGAAGATCCTTCAGGACCGGCTGTTCAAGAACCCCAAGATCGAGCCGCTGTGGTTTCACCAGCTCGAAGAGGTTGTGGGCGACGACAATCCCAAAGGCGTGACGGCCGTGCGCGTGAAAAATGTCCAGACCGGCGAGATCACCGAGATCCCATGCGCGGGCGTGTTTGTGGCCATCGGTCACGCGCCCGCCAACGAGCTGGTCAAAGACGTGCTTGAGACGCATATGGGCGGCTACGTGGTGACCAGACCCGACAGCACCGAAACCTCGATCCCGGGGATCTTTGCGGCGGGCGATCTGACCGACCACAAATACCGCCAGGCGGTTACCTCTGCGGGCATGGGCTGCATGGCCGCGCTGGAGGCGGAGCGCTTTCTGGCCGAGCAGGGCGAAGACGATGGCAAGGACGTGAGCGAACCGCTCGGATACGGCGCGCCGGTGACGTCGGACGCGTAAACCTCCTCCGGATTTCCAAACTGCCTAAACACCCCGGTGCCGCAAAGCGCCGGGGTGTTGCGCATGGGCCCGTTCATGCGGTCTGCTCCTTAGGGTCTTCTAGACGGACCCTTCACACAACTGTCCCCACCGGCCGCAAAGCGCCGGGCCACACATGGAAAAGGGGACGCAACCATGGCTTCGCACGGCACGCTCACACATATTCCGGGGCCGCCTGCGCTGCCCGTCATCGGTCACACCGTGCAGATTGCGCGCGACAGCTATGGCACCCAGCAGCGCTGGATGCGGCGCTACGGCAATGTCTACAAAACCCATATGCTGGGGCGCTGGCGGGTCAATCTCTGCGGGCCGGACGCGCTCGAGATGGTGCTTCTGGACCGTCAGAAGATCTTTTCCTCGAAAGGTGGCTGGGACGCGCTGGAACGGCTCTATCCCGGCGGGTTGCTGCTGCAGGATTTTGACGAACACCGCGCCAGCCGCCGCATCATGACGGCCGCGTTTCGCGCCGGAGCCATGGCCGATTACCGCAGCCGGATGACCGAGGCGATGGAACAGCTGCTCACGACCTGGCCCGAGGGCACACCATTCCGTTTCTACGATGCCGCCAAGGAGCTGACGCTGCGCATGGGTGGGGCCGTGTTCATGGGGCTTCCGCTGAACGGCGCGCTGGCCAAGCAGCTGAACGCCGCGATCCGCGACGAGATCCGCGCCGCCCTCGCGGTCATCCGCACGCCGGTCCCCGGGACCGCGATGTGGCGGGGGGTGCGCGGGCGGCGCTTTTTGCTCGAGACCTTCCGCGCGCTGATCCCCGAGCGGCGCCGGACCGGCGGCAACGACTTCTTTTCGCAGATGTGCCTGGCCCGCGACGAGGATGGTGCGGCCTGGGGCGAGGCGGAACTGCTCGACCAGTTCAACCTGCTGATCATGGCCGCCCATGACACCACCGCGACGACGCTCACCGCGATGATGGCAGCGCTGGCGCAGAACCCCGCCTGGCAGGACAAGCTTGCCGATGAGGTCGCGGGCCTTGGCGATGGTCCGCTTGACGATGCGGCGCTCGCGCGCATGACCGAGACCGACAAGGTGATGAAAGAGGCGCTGCGCCTGATTACCCCGGTGCCGTTCATTCCACGCCTCGCGCTCGAGCCGTTCACATTCGACGGCATCGAGATTCCGGCGGGCACGTCGATTGCGCTCAATCCCGGCGTGACGATGCGGTCGCCCTCGCTCTATACCGATCCGCTGAGCTTCGATCCGGACCGGTTCAGCCCCGAGCGGGCCGAGGACAAGCGCCACAAGTTCGCCTGGACGCCGTTTGGCGGCGGCGCGCATAAATGCCTTGGGATGCATTTCGCGTCGATGCAGGTGAAGATCTTCATCGCAACCCTGCTGCGTCACAGGCGCGTGTCGCTTGCAGGCAGGGCGACGCCGCACTGGTCGATGATGCCGATCCCGCGACCGACCTGCGGCCTGCCCGCGGTGCTTTCGGCGCGCTGAGGCGCCACGGATCCCGCCATGGCCGGGCGTCACTGGGGATTTTAGGCAACAAATCGCGGATCCGGCGCATTCGGGGTTTCCTCCAGCGCCGGAATGACAGATGTGTTCAGCCGTGAACACACTTTGAGTCGCCCGCCATGTCCGCGATCCCCGCCAGCCACACCCTGCCGGAAGAAGATCAGCTCTTCCGCCTTCTGCGCCAGCTCGACACGGCGCCGGAGGCGTCGCAGCGCGCCACCGCCGAGGCGCTGAACATCTCGCTCGGTCGGCTCAACGCCTATCTGCGCGCGGCATCAGAGGCGGGCCTCGTCAAGATCACCAACCGGACCGGTCCCGACCGCAGGCAGCGCTTTGCCTATGCGCTGACGCTGCGCGGCGCGACCGAAAAAACCCGTCTCACCGACCGCTTTCTGGCCCGCAAACGGGCCGAATACGACGCCCTGCACGCCGAACTGACCGGCGCTGCAAGCGGCCTCGCCCCCATCAAGTTGAGGAACATTCCCATGCAGAACAATCTGGCCCCCATCCCGGAGCTTTTCGTGTCCTACGAAAGCGCCCAGAAACTCAAGGTCGAGGCGGGGGAGCTGACCTCTCACGACCTCACACCGCGCCAGATCTGCGATCTGGAACTGCTGATGAACGGCGGCTTCAACCCGCTGAAGGGGTTCCTGTCGGAGGCCGATTACAACGGTGTGGTCGAGGAAATGCGGCTGGCCGACGGCACGCTCTGGCCGATGCCGATCACGCTGGATGTGAAAGAAGGCTTTGCCGAAGGTGTCGAGATCGGTCAGGACATCGCCCTGCGCGACCAGGAGGGCGTGATCCTCGCCACCATGACCGTCACCGACAAGTGGACACCCAACAAGGCGCGCGAGGCCGAGAAGGTCTTTGGCGCCGATGACGACGCGCATCCGGCCGTCAACTACCTGCACAACCAGGCGGGCAACGTCTATCTGGGCGGGCCGGTGACCGGCATCCAGCAGCCCGTGCATTACGATTTCCGCGGTCGCCGCGACACGCCGAACGAGCTGCGCGCCTATTTCCGCAAGCTTGGCTGGCGCAAGGTTGTGGCCTTCCAGACCCGCAACCCGCTGCACCGCGCGCATCAGGAGCTGACCTTCCGCGCCGCGCGCGAGGCCGAGGCCAACCTGCTCATCCACCCCATTGTCGGCCTGACCAAACCCGGCGATGTCGATCACTTCACCCGCGTGCGCTGCTACGAGGCGGTGCTCGACAAGTACCCCGCCTCCACCACCACCATGTCGCTGCTCAATCTGGCGATGCGCATGGCGGGTCCGCGAGAGGCGGTCTGGCACGGGCTTATCCGCGCCAACCACGGCTGCACGCATTTCATCGTCGGCCGCGACCACGCGGGCCCCGGCAAGAACTCCGCCGGAGAGGATTTCTACGGACCCTATGATGCGCAGGATCTGTTCCGCGAATACCAGTCCGAGATCGGCTGCGAAATGGTCGACTTCAAGCACATGGTCTATGTGCAGGAGCGCGCGCAATACGAGCCCAATGACGAGATTGCCGACAAGGACAATGTCACGATTCTGAACATCTCGGGCACCGAGCTGCGCCGCCGTCTGCGCGAAGGGCTCGAGATCCCCGAATGGTTCTCGTTCCCCGAAGTGGTGCGCGAGCTGCGCCGCACCTCGCCGCCGCGCTCCGAGCAGGGCTTTACCGTATTCTTCACCGGCTTTTCGGGCTCCGGCAAGTCGACCATCGCCAACGCGCTGATGGTCAAGCTGATGGAGATGGGCGGCCGTCCCGTGACGCTTCTGGATGGCGATATCGTGCGCAAAAACCTCAGCTCCGAGCTTGGGTTCTCGAAAGAGCACCGCGACCTCAACATCCGCCGCATCGGCTATGTCGCCTCCGAGATCACCAAGAATGCGGGCATCGCGATCTGCGCGCCCATCGCGCCTTATGCCACCACCCGCCGTGCGGTGCGCGAGGATATCGAGGCGTTTGGCGCCTTCATCGAAGTGCATGTGGCGACCTCGATCGAAGAATGCGAACGCCGCGACCGCAAGGGGCTCTACAAGCTCGCGCGCGAAGGCAAGATCAAGGAATTCACAGGGATTTCAGACCCCTATGATGTTCCCGTCGATCCCGAACTGCGTGTCGAGACCGAGGGCACGGATGTCGACAATTGCGCACATCAGGTGATCCTGAAGCTTGAATCGATGGGTCTCATCGCCGCGCAATAGGCCGCTTCCGAGGCCTTGGAGAGAGCCGGGCCGCGCGCCCGGCTCTTTGCGTTTATTCCCGAAACCGGTGGGCAGAGACGTTGATGTCACCCCAGTCTTCCTGCGCGATCCACGCACCGCTCAGCGCATCCCAGAGCGCCCCCGCACCTTCATCGAGGCGCAAGCGCGCGGGATGCACGCGCCTCGGCGCGCCGCTCTTGGCCTGAAGTCTCACGATCCGGCGCTCCTGCACGGCTTTGGCGAGCGCGGGCAGACGTGGATCCGGCGGGCCGTCCTGCCGCTCAGACGGCGGGAACAGCGCGCGGGTCTCGGCCATGCGGGCGCGCACCGGGGCGGCAAAGCTCTCCCAGACCTTGTCGCGGGCCAGCCGTCCCGCGCGCTCCAGCCCCAGCGCCGCCAGTTCCGGCACCCGGCGTGACAGGATGATCGCCAGCGCCTGCGCCTCTTCTTCGGACAGGCCGGTCAGTCGGGTGCGATATTCGAAGCCCAGCTCGATCCCGCCCTGGTTGCCCTGATGCACGATGATCGGCAGCCCGGCCTCCGTCATGGCATCGACGTCGCGCAGGATCGTGCGCGGCGCCACTTCAAGCGCATCGGCCAGCTGGCGGCTTGTCAGCCGCCCGCGATTCTGGAGCATCAACAGGATCTGCAAAAGGCGGGACGCGCGCATGGATCGACACTAACATGACATAAGATGTCATATAAGCCCTGCTATGGCCTGCCGACGGGTTTGCGAATCAGCGCAGGCCAAAGACCATCGAAAGGCCCTGACATGACCAGCGTAACCTACGGCACCGGCACAAAAGACGACCCCTGGCAGCTGAAAACACCGCCCTTGTCGTCGGATTTCCTCGTCTGGAAGGACACCGACCGCGATCCCGCCGCGCTGGTGGTGCAGGTGGGCAAGACGCAACTGTCCTACGACCTGCGCTGTCTCGACGACGCGCATGCGATGTTACTGCAGAGGGGCGACTGGGTGCCGCTGGGCAATGCCGATGAAGGCAAGCCCACCAAGGACGGCACATTGGAGGACTGGGCGCGCAGCGCCGACAATCCGCGCGGCGGCTATTACGGGCTGCGCAAGGGCTATCGTGGACGGTTTGCCAATTACGTCTCGCCGGTTCTCGAACTGCTGGGGCTGGCGGAGCTTGAGCACAACGCCCGCAACAACCGCATCCGGGCGATCAGCAGGTCGGGCTGAGCGGCCCGGCCCGACGGGATCTCAAAGCGGTGCGCCGGATCAGTGCACCGCCACCGGCGCCAGATCGTTCTGGCGGGCCAGCACAAAGGCCAGTTGGCGGTCTTTCACCAGGGCCAGACGCTCTCCGTCGGCGCGATGCACGGCGTAAAGCGTCTCGTGATCGCCGACCTGTGCCTGCACTTCGTCGGGCAGATCCGCCACCGCAACCGGACGCACATAGACGATCCGATCCTCGGTTCCGGTCTCAATTTCATGTTGCGTGTTCATGGCTTACCCTTTCCTGATCGAAATCGTCTGAACCACCGTTTCGGGCCGGCTCATGGTCAGATCCACATGCAGCAGCCCGTTTTCCATCACCGCTTCTCCCACCTCAACGCCGTCAGCGAGCACAAAGCTCCGCTGAAACTGGCGCGAGGCGATGCCGCGATGCAGAAACACCCGTTCCGCGCTGTCGTCGCTCTGGCGTCCGCGGATCACCAGTTGCCTGTCCTCGACCGTGATCGAAAGATCGGATTCAGAGAACCCGGCCACCGCCAGCGTGATCCGATAGGAGTGATCCGAGGTTTGTTCGATATTGAAGGGCGGATAGCCTTCAGCGGATTTCGCCGTGCGTTCCAGCAGGCGTTCCAATTGCTCAAATCCGAGCATATGCGGGTATGATCCCAGCGTAAGCTTTGTCATCGACACGTCCTTTGGCACAAGCGACCGTCCTTGGCGGGCCCCGTTATGGCAACCCGCCGCTTTCCCGATATGGGAAGTCGACGCGGCCTCTGCAAGGGCTTTGCCGAAGCGCCCGAACCCGCTATCTTAACCACAAGAGGCCAGAACGCGCGGCTGTCACCGGGACCGTTTCAATGAATGCACCAACCGACATCTCGATGAAAACCGACGACGTGCTGCGCGTGGAGCTTGCGGTGTTCCGCCGCGAACACCGCGACCTCGACGAGGCGATCCGCGCAATGCAGACCACCGGCACCGCCGACCAGATCACGCTTCAGCGGCTGAAGAAGAAAAAGCTGCGGCTGAAGGACAAGATCGCCATGATCGAGGACCGGCTGCTGCCCGACATCATCGCCTGAGAAGCCACGCATCACCGGCAGGCAGTGCCGCGATTGCGCAGGTGCTGGCGGCATTGCTCCCTGCTGCAATCTGGCTATAGTCCGCGCTCCCAGCCTGCCGGAGGACGTCATGGCGAACCAGAAGATCGGCATCATCATGGGCAGCCAGTCCGACTGGCCCACAATGCGCGAAGCCGCGGATGTGCTCGACGAGCTTGGCCTGACCTACGAGACGCGCATCGTCTCGGCGCATCGCACGCCCGACCGGCTCTGGGATTACGGCAAGACGGCGGTGGATCGCGGCCTGCAGGCGATCATCGCCGGTGCGGGCGGGGCCGCGCATCTGCCAGGCATGATGGCCTCGAAGACCCGCGTGCCGGTGATCGGCGTGCCGGTGCAGACCAATGCGCTGAGCGGGGTCGACAGTCTATATTCGATCCTGCAGATGCCGCGCGGCTATCCCGTGGCGACCATGGCCATCGGGGCCGCCGGGGCCAAAAATGCCGGGCTGATGGCCGCACAGATCCTCGCGCTGCAGGATCCGGCGCTGGCCGAAAGGCTGGATGCGTGGCGCGCGGCGCTCAGCGCGTCGATCCCCGAAGAGCCCAGCCGCGACTGACGCAATTGCCACTTGAAGTGATGCGCGGGCGCGCGCAAACACGGGCGCGACAGCAGCAACGGAGCCCGCCATGACCACGCCCCTCGCCCCCGGCAGCACGATCGGCATCCTTGGCGGTGGCCAGCTTGGCCGGATGCTGTCGGTGGCCGCCAGTCGTCTGGGCTATCGCTGTCACATCTTCGAGCCGGGGGCGGCCCCGCCCGCCGGGGACGTGGCCTTTGCCGTGACCACCGCCTCCTACGATGACGAAGCCGCCCTCAGGGCCTTTGCGGATGCGGTCGACGTGATCACCTATGAGTTCGAGAACATTCCGACCTCGGCGCTCGATCTGCTGGAGGCGCATGGCCCGATCCGCCCCGGTCGCGAGGCGCTGCGGGTCAGTCAGGACAGGCTCACGGAAAAGCGCTTCATGGCCGATCTGGGTCTGGCAACCGCGCCTTTTGCCCCGGTCGACAGCGCCGCGACGCTGGCGGAGGCGCTGGAGCAGATCGGCACACCCGCGATCCTCAAGACCCGTCGCTTTGGCTATGACGGCAAAGGGCAGGCGCGGATCATGGCACCCGGGGATGCCAGCCAGGCGCTGGCCGACATGCAGGGCGCGCCCGCGATCCTCGAAGGGTTTGTGCCGTTTTCCAGCGAAGTCTCTGTCATCGCCGCACGCGGGCTTGACGGGCAGGTCACCGCCTATGATCCCGGCCAGAACGTGCATGAAGGCGGCATCCTGCGCACCACCACCGTGCCCGCCGCGCTGCCCAAGCGGCTCTCGACCGACGCGGTGCTGATCGCGGCCCGGATCCTGAACGCGCTCGATTACGTGGGCGTCATGGGGGTGGAGCTTTTTGTGACGCCGCAAGAGCTTATCGTGAACGAGATCGCGCCGCGGGTGCATAATTCCGGGCACTGGACGCAGGACGGCTGCGCCGTCGATCAGTTCGAACAGCATATCCGGGCGATCACCGGCTGGCCTCTGGGCGACGGTGCGCGCTATGCGGATGTGGTGATGGAGAACCTGATCGGGGACGATCTGGACCAGGTGCCGGCCCTCGCAGGGGCCGCCAATTGCGCGCTGCATCTTTACGGCAAGGCCGCGGTCAAGCCTGGGCGCAAGATGGGTCATGTCAATCGCATCACGGCGCACTGACCTTTGGCCGCGGCGGACAAATATGACCGCATCACAGTCAAGAGCTGCGCCGATTTGCACAACTGGTTGCGCGCACATCACAAGCGCGACACCGGCGTCTGGCTGGTGACCTACAAGAAGCACACCGATCACTACCTGGATTGGGGCGACATGATTTCCGAATTGCTGTGCTGGGGCTGGGTCGACAGCCAGACCCGCGGGGTCGACGCGGATCGCACCTCGGTTCTGATCGCCCCGCGCAACCCACGTTCCGCCTGGTCGGCGATCAACAAAGAGAAGGTCGCGGCATTGCGTGCCGAAGGCCGCATGCAGCCCGCCGGAGAGGCGCTGATCACCGCCGCCAAAGCCAACGGCATGTGGAACTTTCTGGACGATGTCGAACGGCTGGAGGTGCCCGCCGATCTCGCCACGGCGCTGGCAGATCTGCGCCCGGTCTGGGAAAGCTGGCCCCGCTCGGTCAAACGCGCCACTCTGGAGTGGATCAAGACCGCGAAACGCGCGCCGACCCGGGCCAGGCGCATCGCCGATGTGGTGGCTTCGGCAAGGGAGGGTCTGCGGCCCAGCCCGTTCCGGCGCTAGCCGCCGTTGCGTGGCCCGGCATCTATCCGCGCCCGGCCCCGCGCAGCCAATACCACAGACAGGCCGGCACCTCGCGCAGGATGCCCTTTATGGCCGGTTTCAGCCGTGCGCCGCGCAGCGACACCGGCGCAAGTCTTGGACGCAACCCCAGACGCCGCGCCACCAGCCCCGCGCGCGGGGCGTGCCAGAAATCGGTCACGATCAGCACATCGCGGACGCCCAGCGCCTGCAACGCGGGCAGCGCGTTGCGCAAATTCTCTTCGGTGGTGGTCGAGCGGTCCTCCGTCAGCAGCGCGTCTTCGGGAACCCCCGCCGCGCGGCAGACCGCGGCGATCACCGCGGCCTCGCTCGGGCCATGCACGCCGACCCCGCCGGTGGCGAGCACCGCGCGCACGCGCCCGTCATGCCAGAGCGTCGCGCCCTTTTCTGCCCGGCGGCGCAGCGTGGGCGACGGCACACCGCCCGCCCAGACTGCAGCCCCCAGCACGATGGCCACCGGCCGTGTCTCTGGCTCCGCATTCATATCGGCAGAAAAGCACAAGGGATCGCCGCTTCACAGCCCCCGTATATCTTTTGACGCAGGCTGGCTTTCCTGCGCCATGCCATTAAGTCTTTGCCAAACGGAACGAGGGAAGAACGCAATGACCGACGAATATACGCCGCCGAAAGTCTGGACCTGGGACAAGGAAAGCGGGGGCACGTTTGCCTCCACCAACCGGCCGGTGGCCGGGCCGACCCATGACAAGGACCTGCCGGTCGGCAAACACCCGTTCCAACTTTACAGCCTCGGCACGCCCAACGGCATCAAGGTCACCGTGCTGTTCGAAGAGCTTCTGGCCGCGGGCATCAAGGAGGCGGAATACGACGCCTGGCTGATCAGGATCGGTGACGGCGACCAGTTCGGATCGGGGTTTGTGGAGCTCAACCCCAATTCCAAGATCCCCGCCCTGCTCGACCGCTCGGGCGACACGCCCACGCGGGTCTTCGAATCGGGCGCGATCCTGCTCTATCTTGCGGAAAAGTTCGGTGCCTTCCTGGGCCAGCCCGCCGATCGCGCCGAACTGCTCAGCTGGCTGATGTGGCAGATGGGCAGCGCGCCCTATCTCGGCGGCGGGTTCGGCCATTTCTACGCCTACGCGCCCTCCAAGATGGAATATCCGATCAACCGCTTCGCGATGGAGACGAAACGCCAGCTCGATGTGCTCGACCGCAATCTGGCCGAGCGCCGGTTCATGACCGGGGATGACTACACCATCGCCGATATCGCGATCTGGCCCTGGTACGGCGGCCTTGTGAAAGGCTGGCAATATGAGGCGGCGGAGTTTCTCGACGTCGAAAGCTACACCCATGTGCGCCGCTGGGCGGATGAGATCTGGGCGCGCCCGGCTGCCAAGCGCGGCCGCATGGTCAACCGTTTGAAGGGCGATGACCACGAGCGTCTGGAAGAGCGGCACGATGCCTCCGATTTCGATGGTCTGGACGCCGGGTGATGGCGATTGCGCGCGGTCGTCTCCGGGCGGCTGCGCGCTAGATCGCGGGTTATGAACGAACAGGATCGATCAAAGGGCCTTGCCGTGCCGTCCGGGCGGATGTCGCGGGCCGTGCGCATGGGCGGGCTGACCGGCGGCATTCTGGGCTCTGCCGCTTTGGGCGGGGCGCGTGCGTTGCTCTCGGGTCAGCGGCCCGACCCGCGTGCGCTGCTGCTCACCCCCGGCAACGCGAGGCGCCTGACCGATGAGCTTGCGCGCATGCGCGGCGCCGCCATGAAGATGGGGCAGCTTTTGTCGATGGAGACCGGAGACATCCTGCCCAAGGAGCTGGCAGATGTGCTGGCGCGGCTGCGGGCCGACGCGCACATGATGCCGCCGTCACAGCTCAAACGCTTGCTCGAGGCGGAATATGGCGCAGGTTTTCTCAAGCGTTTTGCGAAGTTTGACACGCGCCCCGTCGCGGCAGCCTCCATCGGGCAGGTGCACCGGGCGGTCACCAAGGACGGCCGCACGCTGGCGCTCAAGATCCAGTATCCCGGCGTGCGTGCGGCCATCGACGCGGATGTGGCCAATCTCGGCGCGCTGCTCAAGATGTCGCGGCTTCTGCCCAAAGACCTCGCGCTGGCGCCGTTTCTAGACGAGGCGCGCCGCCAATTGCACGAGGAAGCCGATTACACCCGCGAAGCCGAGCAGTTGCGCGCCTTCGCGGCGCTGATGGCGCAGGATGACGGGTTTGCCGTCCCGGAGGTGCATGCGGATTTCTGCACCGCTGCCATCCTCGCGATGGATTTTGTCGAAAGCCAGCCCATTGAAACGGTCGAAAATGCCGGGCAATCGCTGCGCGATGACGTCGCCACGCGCTTGTTTGCGCTGCTTCTGCGAGAGATCTTTGCCTTTCGACGCGTGCAGACCGACCCTAACTTCGCCAATTACCGCTGGCAGCCCGAGAGCGGGCGCATCGTCTTGCTGGATTTCGGCGCCACCCGCGAATTTGCGTCGGATTTTGCCCAGGCCATGCAGGAGATCCTGCGCGCCAGCCTCGCCGGGGACCGGGCGCGCACCATGCAGGCCCTGCGCGCGCAGGGGATCGTGCCCGAAACCGCGCCCGACGGTCAGATGCGGGTGCTCGAACAGATGATTGCAATGGGGCAGGACACGCTGCGCCAGCCGGTTGTCGACTTTGGCGACACGCGCTTTCTCGAGGCCATGCGCGAGGCGGGCATGCAATTGGGCATGGAAGAGAACTTCCGCCATATCCCGCCGTGGGACGTGCTCTATCTGCAGCGCAAGCTGGGTGGGCTGGTGCTGCTGGCCACCCGTCTGGGCGCGCGTGTTCCGATGCGCGATCTGGCGAGCCGCTACGGCGCCTGAACCATTCCTGCGCCGACATTCAGACTGAACAGCGCAGGGTCGATCCCCTGCAGGGTTGCGTGACCCAGAAGCGCGGCGGCGAGCGCCTCGGCATGCACCTGCCGGCCCGAACGGCGCAGATCCTCCGCCCAGAGCGCGGCGATCCCGACCGCGTGCCCCAGCGCCATCGCGGTGCCGTGCAGCGTCCTGACACCGCCGCCGGCGCGGGCCGACACGATGCCCGCACCGGGCGCGGACAGGGCGGGTCCGGCGTTGGAGAAAACAGGCGGGCGCAGCATGTCGCCATCGTGGATCAGCGCGCCCACCGACAACACGCCCCGCGCGGCTGCCGGGGCCGCGGGGCCGGTTTCGAAGAGCGGCGAGACCATGCGGCGGCTGTCATCGCCGACGGCCCCCATGACCAGCGGCGCGGTGGCCGCGACCTTCATCGCCAGCAGCATCTCGAAGATGCGCAGATTGCCGCGATAGGCGGTCTGCGCGGCGGCGGTCGCCAGCGTCAGCGGAAAGCCGTCCTCGGTCAGGCGCTCGATCTCGAAGGCGGTGTCGAAACAGAGCGAAAAGCCGATGATGTCCGGGCCCTGACGCATCGCCCAGAGAAAAGCGCGCAGAAAGCTTTCGGAACTGCCATGCCCGTCATCCGGCATCGCCTTGGCCACCAGCAGACGGTCAAGCCCGCGCGCCACACCGATGCGCAGACCCTCCACATCGCGGCCCAGCACCGTGCCTGCCAGATGTGTGCCGTGCCCGTTGGCGTCCTCGATGCCGCTGCCGGTGCTGTCATGCGCCTCGATCTGCACGCCGTGAAATGCCGGGTGATGCGCATCGATCCCGGTGCCCAGCAGCGCCACGCGACCACCCGCGCCGGTCAGATCGCTGCGTTTCGCGCCCACCGCCTCGAGGCCCCAGCCCGCAACCGTGTCGCCGTCGCGCAATTCGTCCAGCGGCTCCGATCCGATCAGGCGGGTCGCGACGGCGGGCGCGAGCGCCAGCAGATCCGACGCGTTGATCACGTCGCGCAACTGCGAAATCGGCACGTCCAGCACGTCGATCTCCGGATCGGCGCCGGCCTCCGCATCGCGCGGCGCGGCCCCTCGCAACGTGGCTGGCGCAGGCCGATGCCAGTTGCCGGACCGGTCGCGCAAGGCAATGAACCGCGTCATGAAAAACTCCGGAGCGAAATCAACTTCGCCCCAAATCTAACGCGCTGCTGTGGATAACGTCAGGGGGTCTAGCGTAAAAACTGCGTAATTTCGCGCCCGTCAGAGCCCCGCATCGCGGAAAAGCCGCAGCAGGCTGGCCTCGGGGCGCGGTCCGATATGGCTGATGACCTCTGCCGCCGCCACGCATCCCATGCGCCCTGCGGTGGCCATATCCGCCCCGGTCGCGAGCCCGTAGAGAAAGCCCGCCGCGAACTGATCCCCGGCGCCGGTGGCGTCCACCGGCACCACCCTTGTGACCGGCACATCGGTGCGCACGCCGTTTTGCAGAATCGTGACCCCGTCGCCGGAGCGGGTGCAGACAACCAGCGGGCAGATCGACGAGACCGCGGTGAGATCGGCCTCCAGATCGTCGTTCTGAAAGAGCGACCGGATCTCTGCCTCGTTGCCGATGACGTAATCCATCTCGTGCTCGATGAGGTTGAGAAAGTCCTCGCGGTGCCGCTCCACGCAGAACGGATCCGAAATCGCGATCCCGGCCTTGCCCCCTGCCGCGCGGCAGGTGCGGGCGGCGCGCAGGAACGCCTCCTTGCCCTGATCCTTGTCGAAGAGATAGCCCTCGAGAAACACGATCTCGGTTTCTGCCGTCACGTCTTCGGCCACATCATCGGGGCCAAGCTCGGCCGAGATGCCCAGATAGGTGTTCATCGAACGCTCCCCGTCCGGTGAGACGAAGATCATGCTGCGTGAGGTCGGCAGACCGCCCGCCGCAACCGGGTCATTCACGAAATCGGTGCCGTCCTTTTCCATCGCCTGCGCGTAGAACCGGCCCAGCGCGTCGCCGTTGACCCGCCCGATGAACGCCGTGCGCAGACGCAGATTGCCGAGCCCCGCCATGGTGTTGGCCACCGAGCCGCCGGGGGTCTGCACCCGGTGTTCCATGGCGCCGTACAGCGTCTCACCGCGTTCTCGGTCCACAAGCTGCATGATGCCCTTCTGGATGCCCATCAGATCGAGGAATGTGTCCTCGGCACGCGAAATCACGTCGACCACGGCATTGCCGATGCCCACGACCTGGTACTTTTTCATTCGGTCTTGTCCTCGAACTGGCAAAGATCGCGTATCAGACACGCCTTGCATTTGGGTTTGCGTGCCACGCAGGTGTAGCGGCCATGCAGGATCAGCCAGTGATGCGCATGGCGTTGGAAATCCACGGGAATGTTGTCCTCGATGGCGCGTTCGACCGCGACCACGTCCTTGCCGGGGCAGATGCCGCTGCGGTTGCCGACACGGTAGATATGGGTGTCGACCGCCTGTGCCGGATGGCCCCACCACATGTTGAGCACCACATTAGCGGTCTTGCGCCCGACACCCGGCAGGCTTTCCAGGGCGGCGCGGCTGCAGGGCACCTCTCCGCCGTATTCATCGACCAGAAGACGGCTGAGCTTGATGACATTTCTGGCCTTGTTGCGGTAAAGCCCGATGGTCCTGATGTGTTCGGTGACGCCCTCTTCGCCGAGATCGAGCATCTTCTGCGGTGTGTCGGCCACCGCAAAAAGCCCGCGCGTCGCCTTGTTCACCCCGGCATCGGTCGCCTGGGCGCTCAGCGCCACGGCGACCACCAGCGTGTAGACATTCACATGCTCAAGCTCACCCTTCGGTTCGGGCTCCGCGTCGTGAAAGCGCGCAAAGATCTCGCGGATCGTATGGTAGTCAAGCTGCCTGGCCATGGCCTGCTATGCAACGCCGCGCCCGCCGGGACAAGCCCGCGCTTGCGCGTCTTGCCGGTCCGGTGCCGCAAAGAGCGCCCCGCCACTTGCGCAACATTCGGGTCGTGCGCGCGCAGCGCAGCGCCTAGATTGCGTACAAGGAGACACGCCATGCCCAAAGACCACGATCAGAGCTACCATTTTCAGGTGATGCGCCGGGCCATCGACTGCGTTGACCGCCTTGGCCCGCAGGCCACGCTCGACGCGCTGGCCGCCGAGATGGACATGAGCCCCGCGCATTTCCAGCGCCTGTTCACCCGCTGGGCCGGTGTCTCGCCCAAGCGCTACCAGCAATATCTGACGCTTGGACATGCCAAGGCGCTGCTGGCGGAGCGGTTCACCACGCTGGAGACAGCACTTGGCACCGGTCTTTCGGGCAGCGGGCGGCTGCACGATCTCTTCTTGCGCTGGGAGGCGATGAGCCCGGGCGATTACGCGCGCGCCGGGGCAGGGCTGACCATTCACTGGGGCTGGTTCGACAGCCCCTTCGGCCCGGCGCTGGTGATGGGCACCAAGAAAGGCATCTGCGGCATTGCGTTTTCGGCGGAATCCGGGCCCGGGGAAGCGATGCGCGATCTCACCGCGCGCTGGCCGCAGGCGGATTTTGTCGAGAATGCCGACGCTTTGGCGCCCTGGGTCGCGTCGGCCTTCGGGGTGGCCGAGGGCGGGCCGGTGCCGCTCTACCTCATCGGCGCGCCGTTTCAGATCAAGGTCTGGGAGGCGCTCATGCAGGTCCCGTCGGGGCATGTCACGACCTATTCGGAGCTTGCGGGTGCGGTCGGGCACCCCAGGGCGGTCCGCGCGGTCGGCACGGCTGTGGGCCGCAATCCGATCAGCTATCTGATCCCCTGCCACCGCGCCTTGCGCAAATCCGGCGGGCTGGGCGGGTACCATTGGGGATTGCCGATCAAACGCTCGATCCTCGCCTGGGAGGCGGCGCGGGCGGAGGCGTAGCCGGGGGGCCAGCCCCCCGGGCCCCCCGGCGGTATTTTCAAAGAGAAGAAACAGGGGCGAGGCGCTTGTTGTGACGGCTGGCCGTGGCATTGAGCGATTTCCCGCCGAAATCGCCGCGACTTTGCACTCGGATCAACCCATGTTTTTGGATATCAAGCGGTCAGACCCCATGAAGAAGGGGCCAACAAACATAAAGAGGCTTACCATGATGCGGGTAAAATCCCCCTTCATTCTTTCGATGGCCGCTGTGCTCGGCCTGTCCGCGTGCACCACCGGTCCGCTGGGCGATCCCAACGATCCCAACCGTCAGGCCAAGCAGGGCGCGCTGATCGGCGCGGGTCTGGGCGCGATCACCGGCCGTCTGGCGGGTGGCGATGACAAGGGTGAGCGCAACCGCGCCACCGTGGCCGGCGCGCTTGTCGGTGCCGCGGCCGGGGCCGCCATCGGCAACCAGCTCGACCGTCAGGAAGCAGACCTGCGCGCGCAGCTTGGCAATGACACGACGATCCGCAACACCGGCGACCGTCTGATTGTGACCATGCCGCAGGACATTCTCTTTGCAACCGACAGCGCGACCCTGCGCCCGGACCTGCAGCGGGATCTGAACTCGGTGGCGCAGAGCCTTCTGGCCTATCCCAACACCACCGTTCAGGTCATCGGCCACACCGACAATACCGGTGACGCGGGCTACAACCTTGATCTGTCGCAGCGTCGCGCCCAGTCGGTTGCGGGTGTTCTGCGCAGCCAGGGTGTGCCCGGCGGCCGGATCCAGACCTTTGGCCGCGGCGAAGACCAGCCCATCGCGTCGAACCTGACCCCGGAAGGCCGCGCGCAGAATCGCCGCGTGGAAATCGTGATCCTGCCGAACGCCTGATCCGCCGGATTGTGACATGAAAGAAGCGTCGCGGCTTGCCGCGGCGCTTTTGCGTTGTAAGTCCTGTCGCAACGCGGATCTGGAGGATCATATGACGGCACTCAAACTCGTGGGGCTCTGCGGCTCGCTGCGCGCGCAATCGACCAACCGGCTCTTGATGCTGGAGGCGGCACGCCGCTTCGGAGAGGCGGAGTTCAGCGACGCGAACATTCGCTTTCCGCTGTTCGACGATGATCTTCAGACCGCCGAGGGCATCCCGCCCGAGGTGCAGACACTGGCCGACCAGATCGCCGCCGCCGATGCGGTGATCGTGGCCACTCCGGAATACAACAAGGGCATCTCCGGCGTGCTCAAGAACGCGCTCGACTGGGTCAGCCGCACAGAGGGCACGCCCTGGCGCGACACGCCGGTGGCGCTGATGTCGGCGGCCGCCGGGCGCGCTGGCGGTGAGCGGGCGCAGAACATGGCCCGGCTGTGCCTCAACCCGTTCCAGCCGCGCGTGCTGCCCGGGCCCGAGGTGATGATCGCCGCCACCGGCAGTCAATGGGACGAGGACGGGCGCCTGACCAACGAACGCGGCATCCAGATGCTCGACGGGCTGATGCAGAAGCTGCGGGAAGAGGCACTCTGGATGCGCAAACGCGCCTCCGGCACGCTTTAGATCCGGTTCGAGATTTCGACCAGATTGCCATCGGGATCGCGCAGGTAAAGCGACAGGATCGGCCCTTCTGCGCCTGTGCGCTGCAATGGCCCGTCCTCTATCCCGATCCCGCGCTCCGCCAGATGGGTTTGCCAGCGCGCCAGCGGCGTATCGCTCAGAACGCAGAGATCGGCGCTGCCGGGATGCGGGTGGCGCGCCTTGGGATCGAACTCCGCCCCCGCCTCGTGCAGATTGATCTTCTGCGCGCCAAAGCTCAGCGCCCAGCGCGTGCTGCCATCCCCGGGCGTAAACGTCTCGGCCCGCATGCCAAGGCTCTCGCGGTAAAACGCGACAGTGGCGGAGAGATCGGCGACGGTCAGGACCAGGTGATCAAGCGACTGGACGGCGGGCGGCATGGCTGGAATACCTTTCGGCGGAGGATGTGCAATGCAGGATGACCACGGCGCGATGCGGCGTCAAACCGATGTCATGGACGCGGCCCGCGGCAATGCGATGCTGGCCGCACTTGGTCTGCCCGGCAGGCTTGCCGAGGGCGACGCGCTGCCGCCGTTCTTTCACCAACTCTACTTCTGGGAGGCGCAGCCGCCGGAAAAGCTTGGCCGCGACGGGCATCCGAAGGTGGGTGATCCGATCCCGGATATGGGGCTGCCGCGCCGCATGTGGGCGGGGGGACAGCTGACGTTCCACGCGCCTCTGCGGGTCGGTGCGCGGGCGCAGAAAACCTCGACCGTCGCGGCGGCCACCCGCAAGACCGGGCGCAGCGGTCCCTTGGCCTTTGTCACGCTGCGCCACGAGATCTCGCAGGGTGATGCGCTTTGCGTGACCGAGTTGCAGGATCTGGTCTATCGCGAAGATCCGGACCCCGCCGCGCCGCGCCCGGTTCCGCCGCAAGCCGCCACGGACGAGGACATCGCGGCGCCCGCCACCTTCAATCCGACCCTGCTCTTTCGCTACTCCGCGCTGACCTTCAACGGGCACCGCATTCACTACGATCGCGCGTATGCCAGCGAAGTCGAGGGCTATGACGGGCTTGTGGTGCACGGCCCGCTGCTGGCGCAGCTTCTGCTGCTCATGGCAGAGCGCGACGCGCCGGTGCGTGCCTTCAGCTTCCGCGCAACAGCGCCGTTGATGGATGTCGAGACGGCGATGCTCTGCCGCAAGGGGGGGGCGTTCTGGGTGCGCGGGCCGGATGGGCGGCAATGCATGCAGGCCGAGGTTCAGTGGTGACCCGGCGTGGATCCCGCCTGGAGCGGCGTCAATACCCCGTGCCGTGCAGCACCACGGCCACCGTCCGCCACAGCACAGACAGATCGGTGCCAAAGGACAGCGACCGCAGATAGTCGGTGTCGAAGCCTGCCCGTTCTGCAAAGCTCGACTCGTTGCGCACCGAGATCTGCCAGAACCCGGTGATGCCCGGACGCAGCGCGTAATAGGCGGTGCCGGGATAGAGCCCCTGCTGATCCACCATCATCGGGCGCGGGCCGACAATCGACATGTCGCCGCGCAGCACGTTCCAGAGTTGCGGCAGCTCATCGATGGAGGTCTTGCGGATCAGGCGTCCGACCGGCGTGATACGCGGATCGTGGCGCAGTTTCTGGTGGTGATCCCATTCGGCGCGGGCCTCCGGATCGCTGGCCAGATGCGCCTCGAGCAGGGTTTCGGCATCCGCCACCATGGAGCGCAGCTTCCACATCCGGAAGATGCGGCCGTTGCGACCGACGCGCTTTTGCAGATAGATCGGCGATTTGCCGTCCAGCGCGATCAGCGCGGCGACCGGCAGCAAAAGCAACAGCACCGGCAGGGCCGCCAGCAGCACCAGTGCGATATCGAGCCCGCGCTTGAATACGTCGCGGTAAAGCGCCCGATCCGCCTTCGAATCGAACGCCTTGATAATCAACTTCTCAAATTCGGCCGTTGGCAGCGACCGGCGAAGATGCAAAGTCAAGATGACCTCCTTAAAGTCATACGTGACGAGAGCGGGCATAGCGCTGCACTGCAGAGATTCGGTCTTGGACCGCACGAAAAGATAGCGCCAAAATGCACTTTTTCGTCGCGGTCGCGGGCACGACGCCCTTAACGTTTTACCGAGTCCGGATCCGAGTAGATCGCAGCAGACGTACCGTTTACTCCCAATGTGGAAACACCAACCCCCAGGTGCCATTTATGGCGAAATCAGACAAAACTGTGTTCTTATCGCTCGATTTGAATGTTATGCCCGCTGGCCGAGTGTTGCGTCAACAATCGGTTTGCCCTGCAACCTAAAGCAGATTCTTCGCTTTCGACGCAGTTTTCGCATCATCGCTGCAATCGGCCGAAAAGCTGATGGAAGTGCGTGAATTTTCCCCGTAATTTGCGCGGCAATCGATTCCCGCACGCGCCGAAGAGCTAGGGTTTACATCCCCGACCGGCGCGCGACCTCGGAAACAATGGCATCGCTGGCTAACCACAGATTGTTTCCAAAATCGAAACAATTCGGCGCGCAGAACCAGTGTGTTTATCAAAATCGGGGGGTAGGTGCCCTCTCCCGCAACAAGGGCTGGGCCATTGGCGTAATCGCGGAAACAGTGCGGATTGCGGGCTGTCAAGACCGCCCAACCGGTCCGGACCCGAGACAAGACCAGCTGCCGCCATCGCACCTTCCTCGCGGGCAGGTGCAAAATGCTGCAGTTGCGACAATCTGCAGACGAGCGAATGGCATCTCGAAATGTTTCAAATTCGATATTTTCGTGATCGGGTGGTCCGAATCATGTCCTTTTCCCGCCTGCGAATCGCCACAGTTGGGCTGATTCCCGCCACAATCTCGCCCAAAGCCGAGGGAATTGTGGCAGACGCCGCGAGAGGTCACAGTTGAAAGCCGCAGGGCGCACGGATATGTGCTGCGCGTCGTCGACCGGCAGGAAAGGGCGCCCGCGTGACCAATCATCTTTATCAGGGCGATCTGCCGGACAGCTTGGATCTGGGGCCCATCGTGGCCATCGATTGCGAGACCATGGGGCTGCATCCGCATCGCGACCGGCTCTGCGTCGTGCAACTGTCCGGGGGTGACGGGGACGCGCATCTCGTGCAGGTGGGCATCGGCCAGACCGCTGCTCCGAACCTCGCGCGGCTGCTGACCGACAGCTCGGTGCTGAAGCTCTTTCATTTCGGCCGCTTCGATATCGCCGCGATGTATCACGCTTTCGGTGCGCTCGCCGCGCCGGTCTATTGCACCAAGATCGCCAGCCGCCTGATCCGGACCTATACCGATCGCCACGGGCTCAAGGCGCTGACCCAGGAATTGCTGGGGGTCGATATCTCCAAACAGCAGCAATCCAGCGACTGGGGCGCGCCCGAACTGACGGAGGCGCAGCAGGAGTATGCCGCCTCGGACGTGCTCTATCTGCACCGTCTGCGCGACGAGCTGAACCAGCGGCTGGATCGCGAAGGCCGCATGGACCTGGCCCAGGCCTGTTTCGATTTCCTGCCCACCCGCGCGCGGCTCGACCTCGCGGGCTGGCCCGACACCGACATCTTTGCCCATGCCTGAGCACGGCATCGCATAGGCATGGGCCGCGCGGACGGGCTTTATTCCAGGATCGTCGCCTGGCTCAAGATCCTGCTGCCGCTGGCGGCGCTGGCGCTTTTGTCGACGTTGTTCCTGCTGTCGCGCAGTCGCGAGCCGCTGGTCGATGTGCCCTTTGCCGACGCGGTTGCCGGGGCCGAAAGCGCCAGCGAGCAGGTCAGCGCGCCCTATTACGCGGGCACCACGGATCGCGGCGACGTGCTGACCATGACCGCGCGCACCGCCCGCCCCGAAGGCCCGGACCTGATCCACGCCGACGACCTCAAGGCCACGCTGTCGATGAAGGATGGCAGCAAGGTCACGCTCGATGCAACCGCCGCCACCCTGCGCAATGCCGAGCGGCAGGCGGATCTGGAGAATGGCGTGCGCATCGAAAGCTCGTCGGGATACGTTCTGACCACCGATGCGCTGGTCTCCGATCTTGACCGGACCGTTGCGGAAACCCGCGGGCCGGTGTCGGGACGTGGCCCCGCCGGCACGATAGAGGCCGGAAAGCTGCGCATCGAGCCCGTTGACGACGGGGATGACGTCCAATTGCTTTTCACCGGTGGCGTAAAGCTGGTATATGAGCCGCAACAAGAATGAGTGCTGTCCAATGATCCGTACCTGTGTCCTTGCTATCGGTCTGGCCGCCCTGCCCGGCCTCGCGTCCGCGCAAGGCGCGCAGGTGGCGTTCGGCAGCATGGAGCAGGACACCGACGCCCCGGTCGAGGTCACCGCGGACCAGCTCTCGGTCAACCAGTCCGACGGCACCGCGCTCTATTCCGGCAGCGTGATCATCGCGCAGGGCGACATGCGGCTCGCCGCGCCGCGCGTGCTGGTGGTCTATGCCGAAGCGGCGGGGCGGATCGAACGGCTGGAGGCGACCGGCGGTGTCACGCTGGTCAGCGGCGAAGAGGCCGCAGAGGCGGAGCGCGCCGATTACAACATCGAGGCGGGCACCGTGGTGATGTCGGGCAACGTTCTGCTCACCCAGGGCGGCAACGCGCTCACTGCGGAGCGCATGACCGTGAATCTCGAGGACGGCACGGCGCGGATGTCGGGCCGCGTGCGCACGGTGATCCAGCAGCAGGAAAACGCTCCGGAGGCGACGGAGTGATGGCCCGCCCCAGACTCAGCGTCACCGAAGGCAACAGCGGCCTTCAGGTCATCCACCTGCGCAAGAGCTACCGCAAACGTGTGGTCATTCGCGACATGTCGATGCGGCTCGATCGCGGCGAAGTGGTCGCGCTGCTGGGGCCCAACGGGTCCGGCAAGACCACGTCGTTCTACGCCATCGCGGGGCTGGTCAATCCCGAAGGCGGGCAGGTGCTGATCGACGGGCGGGATGCCACCTATCTGCCGATGTACCGCCGGGCGCGGCTCGGCATCGGCTATCTGCCGCAGGAGATGTCGATCTTCCGCGGGCTGACGGTCGAGGACAACATCGCCTCGGTGCTCGACATCGCCGAGCGTGACCGGCACCGCCGCCGCGAGCGGCTCGAGGAGCTGCTGGGCGAGTTTTCCATCGAACACCTGCGCCGCGCCCCGGCGCTGGCGCTGTCGGGCGGTGAACGCCGCCGGGTGGAGATTGCCCGCTGCCTGGCCGCCGATCCGAAATACCTGCTGCTCGACGAGCCCTTTGCCGGGGTCGATCCGATCAGCGTCGGCGACATCCGCCATCTGGTTGCCGATCTGAAGAAACGCGGCATCGGCGTGCTGATCACCGATCACAACGTCCGCGAAACGCTGGAGATCGTCGACCGCGCCTATATCCTGCATGATGGTCAGGTGCTGATGTCCGGCACGCCCCAGGAGGTTGTGCAGAACGAGAACGTGCGGCGGGTCTATCTTGGCGATAACTTCCGTTTCGGCTGACGCCAAAGCGCGTCAATTTGTCCGAAGCTATCTTGTTAACCCTTGCCGGTTTCGATTGACAGGCAGGGGTCTTCTCGCCTCAAATAAACCCATGACGATGCGCATTGCTGCATGGCTGACCGGCGCTCCCCTGCTCACAGGGGCCGAAATGGATCAAGCTGCCGCACCGCGTCGTTTCTCCTAAACCCGACATGCCACACAACAGGTCGCCCTTGGGCGTCGCTGGCGGGTCGGGTGCCAAAAAGAAGGATAACACATGCGCTACCAGATCTCGGGAAAGCAAATCGATGTCGGTGAAGCCCTGCAAACCCATGTCCAGACCGAACTGGGCGAGGTGCTGGAGAAGTATTCGCAACGCCCGACCGATGCCAATATCGTCTTTTCCAAGAGCGGCCATGAATTTGTCTGTGAAGCCACCGTTCATCTCTCGACCGGACTGACCGCGGCCGCCAGGGCGCATGCCACTGAAATCTATGCCGCTTTCGACGATTGCGCCGAGAAGATGGACAAGCAGCTCAGGCGGTACAAGCGCCGGCTGAAGGATCATCACAAGGACCGCACGGAACCCGTTGAACTTTTTGGAGCCGCCTCGTATATCCTCGCGTCAGGGGAAGCGCCGGATGACGCCGAACCGGAGACGCTTCAGCCGATCATCGTGGCCGAGATGGAAACGACGATCCCGTCCCTGACGGTCGGCGAGGCGGTGATGCAGATGGAACTGGCTGGCGCCCCGGTGCTCGTGTTCCGAAATGAAAAGAAGGATGGCGTGAACGTCGTGTACCGACGCGACGACGGCAACATCGGCTGGATCGATCCATAACGCCACAGGCAGGCGGATCCGGCGACAACGCGACTTCTGATTAACCACGGGCAGCCCATGAAATTCCAGGATCTACTGAAACCGGAAGCCGTGAAGGTTCTGAGCGCCGCTTCCAGCAAGAAGCGTCTGATGCATGACATCGCCGAACTGGCCGATCAGGCGTATGGTCTGTCGGCGCAGATCACCGTCGAGGCATTGCTGGAGCGGGAATCGCTTGGCCCCACCGGCGTCGGGCAGGGCGTCGCCCTGCCGCATGCGCGGCTTTCGGGTCTGACCGAGGTGATCGGCGCGTTCCTGCATCTGGAAAAACCGATCGATTTCGACGCGGTGGACCGCCAGCCGGTGGATCTTGTCTTTGCGCTTTTTGCCCCCGAAGACGCGGGTGTGGAGCATCTTAAGGCGCTGGCGCTGGTGTCGCGCAGCCTGCGCGACAGCTCGCTCTGTGCCAAGCTGCGCGCCAACCACGACCAGAGCACGCTCTACACGATCCTGACCGCCGCCGAAGCGGAAAAGGCGGCGTAGCCGAAGCGTCGGTGCCGACGGTGTTCTGAAGATCCGGTTTCGGATCGCCGTTGGCGATCCGACCGGCCGGGGGGCGCTGCCCCCCGGACCCCCCGAAGTATTTCTGAACCGAAGAAGCCGGGGACACGTGTCGCGCGGGGCGCGGGTGGTTTTCTCCGGATGGCGGACCGGTTATGGTCTGCCGTGAGCGACAGGCATCACGCCCAGTCGTCGAAGCCGAACATCAGGTAGTCGCGCATATAGGCCTCGCGCGCGAGGCTTTCGATCTGCCCGTCATAGATCTCCGCCAGCGAAAAAGGCGCCTTTGTCGGCACGGCCTCGGGATCGGGCGGCGCGGGATGGCCGACCTGCAAGGCCAGCGCGGGCAGATAGGCGGTCATCTCCTCTTCGCGGATGATCATGTCGGGCAGGGTGAATTCCGACATGCCCTGAATGCACTGCGCCTGCGTGGCCCAATGGCCATCGACCCGCACCGCGGTCTGACCGGCCAGGTTGGCGCGCACGAAATCGAGCCAGGCGGTGAACGCCTCGCGATGCGCGTTCACATCGTAATCCGCAGCGGGTTCGCCTTCAGGGATGGGCAGGTTATGCGCCCGGCGCAGCGTCTTGCGAATGCCCAGAAAGCTGCCTTTCTGCGTGGTCAGGATCTTTGAACAAAAGGCCTCATGCGCGCGGGCCAGCGGGTGGCGGATCACGGTGAAGCTGCGATGCCCCGGCCGTTCGCGTTTCCACGCGCGCAGGCTGTTCTGGCTGAAGTCGGAGACCAGCGCCTTGCCATCAACCTCGTCCAGCGCGCAGAGCCAGCGGCGTACCATCTGTTCGGGCCCGGACCGGATCGGCATGTAGAGCAGCGGTGTCTTTGCCGCCGCCAGATAGCCCGGCACCACCGGCCCGCGCCGCGGCTCGAAATTGGGGGTGCGCGAGAGATTGAAGCGGTCGAGCCGTGTCAGCGCCCGCTCCATCGCGTCGAAATTCTCCACCTTTTGCGACACAGGCTCGGGGTTCTGGCGCTTGAGGGCGGTGTTGAGACTATCGAGCTGCGACGAAGCCCCGAGCCAGCGGGCGAGCCCGTTCATCACCTCAACCGATTGCAGATCCTCATAGGCGACGTAGAACGCGGTCTGCGCCGTCTTTTGCAAAGCGTTCATCAGCGTGACCTGAAAGGCCTGCAGCGCCTGCAGATGCGCCTCGAATTCGGCGCCGTCAAAGCGTATCTTCGCATCCTTGCGCCGCTTGACATTGGTCAGCTTCCACTGCCCAGTCGCCTGCGCAATTTTCCAGCTGACATAGCTGTCGACCGGATTGCGGGTGAGCACGATCTTGGCCACTTTCGGATCGTCCAGCAGCGCGCCGAGCACCCGCGGGTCGTGGTCGTGGAAATAGCGAAACCCGCCGATCCCGTGCCGCGTCGCCTTGCGGATATGGCCCAGCAGCCGCTCCGGATGCCGGTCCCGTTCCTCTTGGGTGATGCCGAGGATGTCGTCGCTGTTGGGGTAGCCGATGAAATGCGGGTTGAACGCCTCGCCATGACAGGTGATGCCGTCAAACGCGTTGAGATTGGCCTCGAGGAAATTCGAGCCGGTCCGCATCTCGGCAAAAACCACGAAGCAATCGAACGGCTGAGACATGGCGCTGGCCTATTTCCTGACGAGATACGGCTTGCGCCGTGTGGTCCGGGCGTTGTGCGGGATCGGATCGACCGGGAAATCGCCCATCAGATACGGATGCATGCCCTGGTTCTTGAGGTTCTGCAGAAACTGGCCGAACCCGGTCAGATCCTCGAGGCGCGGCGCCTCGGCCAGCCGCCGCATGCTCTTCTGCCCGATTTCGTCGATGATCACCTGCAAGGGCTCCATCGGCGCTTCGATGAACTCGGCCATGGTCCACATCCGCACACGCGCCTTGACATCGGGGCTGCGCAGCTCGTCGAGCATGGCGTTCTCGATCTTCTGCAGGATCGCCGCCGCCGCCCGGATCTCGGCGAAGTTGCTGTTGGACTGGAACAGCGGCACCGCCCAGGCGCCGGAAATCACGCTGATCTGCGCGTTGGGATCGCGCGCCATGTGCCAGTTGATCCCGGGGTTGTCGCGCGGGCCGTATTGGAAGCACAGCCGCTCCCCCCGCGTGTTCCAGAGCAGGTTGGTCAGGAACGCCTTGGGGTTGCTGTCGCGCAGTTTGGCGTTGTTGGAAAGCGCGCCGTTGATCACTGTTTGCCCGCCTGCGAACTCGGCCTTGTCCGGCCCGTAGATATGCCCGTGGACCTGCGCGCTCGTTGCCCGTCCGAGCCAACCCTCGAAATCCTGAAAAAGCTCTGAAAAGCCCTGGAACACCGAGTATTTTCCGGCCGTCACGCCGTTTTCCCAGCCTGGATTGGGGAAGCGGCTTTGCATGTAGAGCCCCGGTCGTCCGCGCGTCCGGCGGTCGACGGCTTTGGCAAAGATGCGGTCGATCTTGCCCGGATTCGGCTCCTGCCGCGACATGGCGGTGTCGGTGTCGGTCAGGAACGCCTCGTAAAGCCGGTCCGCATGCGGCCAGATCTTGCGCGCCACAAAACAGTCAGACCGGCGCAGAAGCTGCAGGTGATCATCGTAGAAAATATGCGGTTTGCCCTGAAAGTCGAACTTCGACAGGGTCAGCGACCGGCTTTCGATATTGGTGGAATAAAGCCGCGCCAGCGTCTGGAAATAACTCTCATCCGGGATCCAGACGCGGCGGAAATAGCCGTCATATTTCGGGCGTTCGGGATCCTCAAGCACCGCCGACAGCGTCTGGCGGGTCAGGCACCACCATTGGCTGCCCATATGCGGCACAATCCCGTTGGGGATGCGCCGATGCAGCGACATCGCGCGCTGAAACTCCACAAACCAGTCAAAGAGATACCGGTTCTTGCGCCAGGAAAACGGGAAATAGAGCGTGAAGCGTTCGTGGTCGAGCCCGCCGACCGTCCAGGGCACATCCGCCGTTGTGGCGCTTTCGATGAAATCGGTGCGCGGGCGTTCGGCGAGGTAGTCGACCAGTTCCTCCACCGGGCGTAGCGGCAGGCAGGAGCCCGAGGCGAGATAGACATGCCGCACCTCTTCGAACCGGGCAAGCATCAGCTCTGAGGCGTCCTGACTGGCCGCAACGAGCCCCCAGGTGCCCCATTCGCAGCGGTGCCGTCTGGAAAAGAGCACGCCGGGCAGATCCGACAGCGACTGCACAAACGCCTCATAGGTCGCGCGCGGCACAACCTTGTCCACATGGATCACCACCGGGCAGCCGGCGCGCGCCCAGTGCCGCGCCACCAGTTCCGCGCGGTCAAGGGCGGTATGCACCAGCATGACGATGCCGACGCTCATGCCCAGTTCCCCTTGGACATCAGGCCGAGGATCTCGAGCTGGCGCCAGTTGATGTATTTCTCGCTCCACTTGCACCAAAGCTCGGGGTTGTCCCTTATGCCCTCCGCATAGGCCAGATATTCGCGGCTGGCGCCGTAATGCTGCTTGCGCGTCAGCTCTTCTGCGGCCTTTTCGGTGAAGGTGTGCAGAAATTTCGTGTGCAGAAGAATGCCGCTGGCCTTCTCGCCGCCCCATTCGTCATAGACCTGGTTGAGCCCGCGCGGCAGCAGGTTGTGGGTCGAGCTGACATAGGCGTAGCGCCGGTCCCAGCGCACCAGCGGCACCTTGTTGAGCGCGGGCGCCATGTCCGGCGTATCGGGAAAGAACACCCGCGCGCGCGGGCCGCCCTGAATCCACAGATTGCCGAATTTCGGGTTCTTCTGGATCGTGTAATTGCCCGCATCGAACCACGACGCGATTTCCATCGGGTTCTGGCCGGGCGTGTAGGGCTGCTGGTCGATGCGGCCCTTGGGGTACATGTCAAGCAGCATCGCGCTGAAGGATTTGATCGAGGAGGCATCCAGCCAGTCGGTCAGCGCGCGCAGGGGCCGCGTGTCGCAGAACGGGTAGAGGAAATGCTCATCGGGATCCACGGTAAGGCACCAGTGCCCGTGCCCGTAGCGCATCAGCAGCCAGTTCATCCAGTCGACGCCGAACCGCGCTCGCTTGTAGCTGGCCCGCGTCGTCCAGACCGACACATCGGGCTGCTTTTCGAGATAGTCGAGCGAGCCGTCATTGCTGTCATTGTCGACAAAGAAGAAGTGGTTGACCCCCATATCCCTGTAATATTTCAGGAAATACGGCAGCCGTACGCCTTCGTTGCGCTGAGTGCAAAAGACCAGAAGATCAGTGGGATGGATGTCGGCCACGCGGTTGGCCACGGGGCGCAACTCGCGACGCTTGCGAAAGGCCCGCAATCGCCAGCGTCTGCGCTGAAGCCTCAGCCGATATGACTGCCATACGCCCAATCGCGTGCCCCTTGATGGCCGTCTGCACGGCTCTTCGTCTCGTCGCGGCTATCAGATCTCGGTTAAGACAGTCTTGAAATGCGCCTCCCAATCGGGGGGAGTGAGCGTGTTTGTGCTGTCTTTTGCAGGTCTGCGCCCCGCCCGATGATCCTCCGCCAGCTGAGAAATTTTATCCCGCCAAAGATAACGCTCTGAAACGTTTACGTAAACCGGAATATCTCCAAGCACTTCGCGATAGATGGGCAGGTCGTTGCATAAAACCGGCACTCCGAGGCTGGCCGCCTCAACCGGAGGCAGACCAAAGCCTTCGGCATGGCTGGGAAAGAGCAGCCCCGCCGAGCCTGCCAGAAGTCCGAAGACCGCGCCATCATCGAGCCCCGGCAATTCATGCACCCGTTCGGGTGCCGCATCGAGTCTGTCGAACACCTCCCGGTTCTGCCAGCCGCGGCTGCCGCAGATCAGCAGATGCGCCTCGGGGATTTCAGGCCAGAGATAGAGCAGCAGGGCGTGGTTCTTGCGCGGCTCGATGGTGCCCAGCGTGACGAAAAAGGGCGCGCCCTCCCACGGCCCGCGCGGCGGAGTGCCCGGCACCGGCAGATCCACACCCAGATGCGCCACCACCGTCTTGCCGCGCAATCCCGGCGCGTGACGCGCCAGATCGGCCTCGGTCTGAGCCGAGTTGCAGATCACCAGATCGGCGAACCGCGCCACGCGGCGCAGAAAATTGGCGAAGGAGCGCACCGTCTCGCGACGCTGGAAATCCGGGTGATCCAGCGGGATCGTGTCATGCACCAGCACGCCGACGCGGGCGTGCGGGATCAGCCGCACAGCCGTGAGCACCCGGTCCGTCAGGTTGCTGTGCCCGGTATTGAGGTAGTGGATCCCGCGCGGCAGGTGCCGGCGCAGCATCCGGCTCAGCCGGATGGGCAGGCACCGGTCGCGGCAAAGCCGCCGCACATCCGCCTCCGCGCGTGCCCGCACCGGATCGATCCCGCGCGAGATCCGCGACAGCCGGTCGGCGGCCCCCCAGGTGTTTCCGGCAATCCGGTCGCGCAGAGCGGCGCAGCCGTCGCGGTCCAGCAGCGCAAACCCCAGCGACGTGCGCACCAGCCCGAACACCGGCGCAGCCCGCGCCAGCAGCGCCTCGAGATAGGCAAATTCGACGCGGTCCACCCCCGTCATGCGCCGTCCGGCGCGCCGGACGCTGCGGGTCAGGTCAAGCAGGCGGGCTGGATCACTTGTCGTAATGGCCATGGGTGTGCCAGCGCCAAGCATCTTCGATCATCTGCGGCAGGGTCGAGCGTCGCGGCGACCAGCCCAGCTCCGCCTCGGCCCGGGTGGATCCGGAGACCAGCTTTGTGGCGTCACCCGCGCGGCGCGGACCCTCGGTATAGGGCACCTCGCGATTGGTGACGGCGCGCGAGGCGTCCACCACCTGCCGCACGGAAAAGCCGTGTCCGCTGCCCAGGTTGAAGACCGCGCTGCCCTTGCCCTGCTCAAGCCATTTCAGCCCCAGCACATGGGCATCGACCAGATCGCAGACATGCACGTAGTCGCGGATGCAGGTGCCGTCGGGTGTGTCGTAATCGGTGCCGTGGATGGTCAGCGCCGGGCGCTTGCCGTCAATCGCCTCCAGCATGACCGGGATGAGATGGGTCTCGGGCCGGTGATACTCCCCGACCTCGGCCTCCGGATCGCCACCGGCGACGTTGAAGTAGCGAAAGATCACGTGGCGCAGACCGTGCGCGGCCTCGAAATCGCGCAGGATGTTCTCGACGGCGCGTTTGGAGGCGCCATAGGCGTTGAGCGGCGCCTGCGTCGTTTCTTCCGTCAGCACCACGTTGTCATGCTCGCCATAGGTCGCGCAGGTGGAGGAGAACACGAGATCGAGACACCCCGCCGCCACTGCCGCCTCGATCAGCGTGAGCGAACCCAGGACATTGTTGCGCCAGTAAAGCCCGGGCTGAGCCATCGCCTCACCCACCTGGCTGAGGGCGGCGAAATGCATCACGGCGACGGGCTGCCAGCGGGCAAAGATCGCATCCAGCCGGGCGCGGTCAGCAAGCTCCGCCACTTCGAACGGGCCGAACTTCACCGCGTCGCGCCAGCCGGTCGAGAGGTTGTCGACGCAGACCGGCACGTAGCCTGCCGCAACCAGTGCCTTGCAGGCATGGCTGCCGATATACCCGGCGCCGCCTGTCACCAGCACATGGGTCATGGAGCTTATTCCGCTGCCCGCCGCGACGACGTGATTTCCATCAGATAGGCTTCGAGATCCTCGCGCAGATCGTCACGGGCCAGACCAAAGGCCACCGTCGCCTGCAGGAACCCCGCCTTGGAGCCGCAGTCGAACCGCTGACCACGGAAGCGATAGCCGTAAACGCCGTCGCCATCCTCGCCGATCTCCTGGGCAATCGCATCGGTGAGCTGGATCTCCCCGCCCGCGCCGGACTTGATCCGGTTGAGGTTGCGCAGCACGTTCGGCGACAGGATATACCGCCCGATCACCGCGAGGTTGGAGGGCGCGGTGCACTGCGCGGGTTTTTCGACCATGCCCTTGACCGACACCATGGAGCCGTGATCGGCATCGATATCGAGCACGCCATAGCTCGACGTCTGCTCCTCGGGCACTTCCATCGCCGCGACCATGCTGCCGCCGGTCTCTTCATAGGCCTCGACCATCTGCGCCAGACAGGGCGTTTCGGCGGCGATCACATCGTCGGGCAGCATCACGGCAAACGGTTCGTTGTGGATGAGGCGGCGGGCGCACCAGACCGCATGGCCAAGCCCCATCGCGCGGTGCTGGCGGATATAGGCAATCTCTCCTGAATCCATATTGGTCGATTTCAGGATCTCGAGAAGGTCGTCCTTGCCTTTCTTGCGCAACTCCTGCTCAAGCTGCGGAGCGTGGTCGAAATAATCCTCCAGCGCGCCCTTGCCGCGGGAGGTCACAAAGATGAACTCCTTGATCCCGGCCTCGCGCGCCTCGTCGATGGCGTATTGCACCAGCGGACGGTCGACCAGCGTCATGATTTCCTTGGGCACCGATTTTGTTGCCGGCAGAAACCGCGTCCCCAGCCCCGCGACGGGAAAAATCGCCTTGGTGACCTTCTTGCGCATGACCCTGCTCCTTCTTTTCTCAACTATCACACGAAGCCACCGGACACGCCAGATGTCTTCAAACCAACTCACCTGAATCCGCCATAGCCCGGCGAATTCACCACTGTCTTAACGTCTAACGCGCTTTTGTGAACTCATATTGACCACGAACCGGAACCAATCGATTAACTTCTGCCGCAATTCGCGATTTTCGGCGCCAGAAGCGAAACAATCCGGCGTCCCGCTCACTGCGCCCGAAAAGACCGCCCTTTTGCTCCCAATAGCCTGCCGCATCGAAGCGCGCGTGGTGGTAACGCGCGTTGGACCCCATGAGCAGCAGGGTCACGATATCTCCGTCGGCGGCGCGCGCGGCGGCCTCCTCGCGCAGCGCTTTCGCCCGGAGGGGCCGTCCCGTCAGCAACCTGCGGGGCGCATCCGGTCGTCCCGGAAAAGGGCGGAACCCGTCGGCGGCAAAAGGCAGCGCCGGCAGCGCGGAGATGATCCGGGCACGCCCGTCCCTCGCGCCGCGATCGAACCCGCGCAGCAATCGCAGAACATCATCGGCGCCAAGCGGGCCGGTCTGCAAAAGCTTCAGCAGCCGCAGACGTTGTTCCCGTCGAAGGCCGCGCATCGCCTTCTTGTGGGTCTTTTCAGGGGAATGCTTGCGCAGAAACACCATCTGCGATGCGGCGATTTCGCTCAGGTCTCGCGGCACCCGCGCCTGCGAGCGCCGGGCGCTTTCGGCAAAGCCGTGATGCACCTGTGCCAGCGGCACAATTGCGGTGGCCTGCCCGGCCTGCGCCAGCCGCATGTTGAGATCCGTCTCGTCGAGATAGAAGTGAAAAGCCGGATCGAAGCCACCCATCTCGGCCAGCACGTCGCGCCGCACCGCCATGTTGGTGCCTTCGGTCTTGATCGCGCGGTCCGGCTGCGGGTGCAAAAGGCGCGGGCTCATGTCCTCGAATGCGATATCCTGCGCCGCGCCGGTGACATCGACACTGCGCGCGCGCCACTGAAAGGACATCCCGTTGCGGCCAATGACAAAACCGCCCGTCGCCGCAACCTCACCGTCCTGAAACGGCGCCACAAGATGCCTGAGCCACAACGGTTCCGGCACCGCATCGTCATCGATGAAGGCCACAACCTCGCCTGCCGCCGCGCAAATCCCCAGATTGCGCGCTTGCGAGATATTGGCCTCGTCAAACTCGACAAGCTTGACGAGATCCGCATAAGGACCCGCGCGCAGGGCGGCGGCCCCCTTGGGACAGGCCACCACGACAACCTCGAAAGCGGCGTAATCCAGCTGTGCCAGCCCGGTCAGACAGCGCTGCAGCGCCTCCGCGCGGTCGCGGCTCACAATGATGACGCTGACCGGCAGATCCATGGCTCAGGAGTTCTGCAGATCCACACCCGGCGCGTAGGCGATGAAGAACGGGTTGGCGAAACCGGCTTTGCCATAGGCCAAGGGCGTGTGATCGTCGAACCTCACAACCCGGCCGCCGGCGCCTGCCAGAACCGCGTGGCCGGCAGCTGTGTCCCACTCCATCGTCCGGCCGAGGCGCGGGTAGAGATCCGCCTCTCCGGTGGCGACCAGACAGAACTTCAAAGACGAGCCCGCACTGCGCATATCGGCACAGGCATATTTGCCGATATAGTCATCGGTCGCCTTATCGCGATGCGATTTCGAGGCGACCACCAGCAGTGCGTCATTGTCGGGTTCGCTGACGCGGATCTTCCTGGTCTCGCCGGGTGTGTCCGGATCGAAAGGGCCGATCTCCTCGACCGAGTGGCCGACGCTGTCGGTGTAGAACATCCGTTCCTTGGCCGGGGCGTAGACCACGCCGCGCGTCGGTACCCCCTCCTCCACCAGCGCGATATTGACGGTGAAATCGCCGCGGCGATGAATGAACTCCTTGGTGCCGTCGAGCGGATCGACGATCAGAAACACATCCGCGGTCACCTCGTGGCTGTCGGATTGCTCTTCGGTGACCAGCGCCACGTCCGGGAAGGCCTCTCGCAGACCTTCCGCGATCAGCGCGTCGGCGGCTTCGTCCGCCGCGGTCACCGGGCTTTCATCGGATTTCAGCTTCACGTCGAACTCGGCGGAGTTGTAGATCTGCATGATCCTGTCACCGGCCTCGATCGCCAGCCGCCGCAAAACCGGCATCATCTCGGAGTAATTCACCCGTCCGCTCCTTTTCACGCCTGACTTGCGCGATTTATTGATTTGAAACCTCATTCGCCTTATGCTGCCTTTCATAAAGAACGGCAAGCAAGCCGCACGCCAGAGCAGGTGACCCGCATGTTTCAGACCTCCGCCCCCAGATCGCGGCTGACTTCGGCTGTCTATATTGCCGAGCTGATCTACCACAACGCGGTCAGGTCGGTCCGCAAGACCCATGGCAACGCCTTCATGGCGATCTTCATGAACATGCTGCAGACGGTCATCTTCGTGCTGGCCTTCTATTTCATGTTCATGATCCTCGGCCTGCGCGGCACCGCGGTGCGCGGCGATTTCATGATCTACATCATGACCGGCATTTTCCTCTACATGACCCATACCAAGACGCTGTCGGCCGTGATGGGCTCCGAAGGGCCCGCCAGCCCGATGATGCAGCACGCGCCGATGAACACGATGATCGCGATCCTGTCGGCGATGCTGGGCACGCTCTACATCCAGATCCTGTCGCTGGTGGCGATCCTGTTTGTCTATGACGTGGCCTTCAATCCCTTCGTCATGCAGGAGATCAACGACCCCATCGGCTGCATGGCGATGATCCTTCTGTCGTGGTTTTCCGGCGCGGCCATCGGCATGCTGTTCCTGGCGCTGAAGCCGTGGTTTCCGACGCCGGTCCAGATCATCTCGACGGTCTATCAGCGGGCCAACATGATCGCGTCGGGCAAGATGTTCGTCGCCAACACCATGCCCGGATACATGCTGGTGATGTTCGACTGGAACCCGCTCTTTCACACCATCGACCAGTCCCGCGGCTATGCCTTCGTGAACTACAACCCCCGCAACTCGGAATGGGATTACGCGCTCTACCTCTCGATTGTGCTGATCATGATCGGCCTTATGGGGGAGTTCTATACCCGCAAACACGCCTCTGCCTCCTGGGCCGCGCGACGCTGACGTGCGGCGCGGGCCGCCGGTGGCAGTTGCATGCGGGGCGACGCCCCCCCTATGCGTATGGTTTCACATCACGCCGCCGTCGCGTTAGACTGGCCGCAATGAAATCGCCCCGGAGCGTCCGTGATGTTGCCATCAGCCACCCGCATTCTCTGTCTGCTCACGCTTCTCGGCGCGACAACCGCACCCGTCCCGTCGCACGCGCTGTCCTGCCTGCCCGCAGACCCCATAGCCGATTTCCTGCAGGCCAACGCCTCCGACGAGATCTGGATTGTCGTCGACGGCACGCTGCGTTTCGACGAACGCAAGCTGCCGCCGCGCGACGCGCTCGACAACAATGCGCCGCCGCAAACCGATATCGACGCGCGGCTGACCGGCACATCGCTGGGTACGGACGGGTTCGCGCGCCCGTTTGACCGTGCCATCACCCTGCAGGCGCTCTGCTATGGCCCGTGGTGCGCCGGGGCCACCGACGGCGCGCGCTATCTGGCGTTTCTCAAACGTGAGGGTGACGGCTACGTGATGCCCGTGAACCCCTGCGGCAGCATGGTCTACCAGAACGCCACCGCAGAGATGCGCGACGCGCTCACCACCTGCTTCCGGGGCGGCACCTGCACACCGGCAGAGATGAACTGACCCACCGGCATCGACACGAGGTCAAGACCGCCGCTTGCGCGCCACCTTGCGCTTGACCTTGGCGGCTTTCTTCGCGGCCTTGGCCGGTTTGCGTTTTGGCGCCGCGCCGCGTTTGCCGCGCCCGCGCCCGGTCCCGCCACGCCGCGACGGCGCGCTTTCATAGCGCTCCTCCTCGATCTCCAGCATCTCGAAGGCGATACCGCCGGTCACTGGCGCGGCTTCGATCAGCTTCACCCGCGCGCGCATCCCGATGGCGATCACCCGGCCGGTATCGGCCCCCATCAGCGTGCCCTGCTCGCGGTCGAAATGGAAATATTCGCGCCCCAGCGTCGAGATCGGCACAAGCCCGTCCGCCCCGGTCTCATCGAGCTTCACAAAGACGCCGAACTTGGCGATCCCGCTGATCCGCCCAGTGAACTCCGCCCCGATCCGGTCGCTCAGAAACGCCGCAAGATAGCGGTCCGTGGTGTCGCGCTCGGCCATCATCGAGCGCCGCTCGGTGTCGGAGATATGCTGCGCCGTCTGCTCGAGTCGCTCGATATCCTCCACGCTCAGCCCGTCATCGCCCCAGCCATGCGCCGAGATCAGCGCACGATGCACGATGAGGTCCGAATAGCGCCGGATCGGCGAGGTGAAATGCGCGTAGTTTTGCAGCGCCAGCCCGAAATGGCCGAAATTCTTCGGACTGTAATAGGCCTGCGTCATCGAGCGCAGCGTGGCGAAATTGATCAGCTCCGCCTCTTCGGTGCCCGCCGCATCATGCAAGAGCCGGTTGAGATGCGACGTCTTCAGCACCTGCCCCTTGGCCAGCACCAGACCGGAGGCCTGCGCGGTGTCCCGCAGGCTTTCCAGCTTGTCCTCGGGCGGCTCCTCATGCACGCGGAACAGCAGCGGCGTGTCGCGCGCGATCAGCGTCTCGGCGGCGGCGACATTGGCCAGCACCATACATTCCTCGATCAGCTTATGCGCTTCCAGCCGCTCGGCGAAATCCACCGAGCGCACCGTGCCATCGTCATCCAGCACCACCTTGCGCTCCGGCAGGTCCAGATCCAGCGGCTGACGGCGATTGCGCGCCGCGCGCAGCGCCTCGTAGGCCGCAAAAAGCGGGCGCAGCACCGGCTCCAGCAGCGGGCCGGTGGCCTCGTTGGGATCGCCGTCGATGGCGGTCTGCACCTCCTGGTAGCTCAGCGACGCGGGCGAGCGCATCAGCCCGCGAAGAAACCCGTGAGACCGTTTCTCGCCATCCGCACCCAGCACCATGCGCACCGCAAGACAGGCCCGCGGCACCCCTTCGTGCAGCGAACACAGATCACCCGACAACCGGTCCGGCAGCATCGGCACAACGCGGTCGGGAAAATAGCTCGAATTGCCGCGTTTTTTCGCCTCACGGTCCAGTTTCGTGCACGGCCGCACGTAATGGGCGACATCGGCAATCGCGACCCAGAGGATATGCCCGCCGGGGTTCTTCGGATCGTCATCTGCCTCGGCAAACACCGCGTCGTCGTGATCGCGCGCGTCGGAGGGATCGATGGTGATCAGCGGCATCTGGCGCAGATCGGTCCTCCCCTTGAGGCCCGCAGGCTTCATCGCGTCGGCCTCGGCCAGCACTTCGGGCGGGAAATCGTCGGGAATGCCGTGCTGGTGGATGGCGATCAGCGACACCGCGCGCGGCGCGCTCGGATCGCCCAGCCGCAGCACGATGCGGGCGCGCGGCAGGCCCATGCGGCCCGCGGGCCCGGCCTGTTCGGCCTCGACCAGCTCCCCCTCCTGCGCGCCGCCGGTGGCGTCGGCGGCCACCTGCCATTCGCGGTCGGCACCCTTGTCGATGGGCAGAATGCGTCCGCCCTCGGCACTCTTGCGGAAAATGCCCACCACCTTGCGCGGGCTCTGCCCGATGCGGCGGATGAGCCGCGCCTCGTAATTGTGATCCTCCTCATGCACGACCTGCAGCCGCGCGAGGATCCGGTCCCCTTCGCCCAGCGCCGGGTCGGAGGCGCGCGGCACCACCAGCACGACGGGCTCCACCCCCTCACCATGCCATTCCAGCGGCTGGGCAAAGAGATCGCCGTTGGCGTCAGGCTCTTTCACCTGCAACACGCTCACCGGCGGCAGCCGGTCGGGATCGCGATAGGTCTTCTTGCGCTTTTCCAGATGGCCCTCATCCGCCAGCTCGCGCAGAAGGCGTTTGAGGTCGATCCGCGCGGCCCCCTTGATGCCGAAGGCCTTGGCGATGTCGCGTTTCGCGGTGAGGGTCGGGTTGGCAGAAATCCAGTCGAGGATCTCGGCCTTGGAAGGCAGCTTGCTCATGCGCCTGCCCTAACATGCGCAAACCACAGCGTCACCGGGAAACCCGCCCGCGGTTTCATCCGGACGAAAAATACCTTCGGGTCCGGGGCAGCGCCGCATAAAGCGCTGCGGCGTCACTCTGCCCGCATCCGCCGCAGATCCGCCGCCCGGTCCACATCCGCCAGTTGATCGACATAAGCGACCGTCCTGCCGTTCAGCGAGGCCACCGACTCCGCCAGCGCATCGGGTGTGGACCAGCGCACGTCGGCAAGGAGGCCCGCCATCAGGCGGGATGACTGGGCCAGCCCGACCAGCCAATAGCCGCCGTCATCCGCCGGACCAAAGACCGCCTCCGCTGAGCCCAGCGCCCGGAATGCCCGCCATATCGCCGCCCGCGTGATCCCCGGCACATCGGCGCCGATCACGCAGACCGGCCCCGGCGGCGCCGCGCGCATCGCCCGGACCATCCGCGCGCCCAGATCGCCGCCCCCCTGCGGGATGCGCAAAAATCCCCTCGGCAGCAATCGGCTCGCGCAGGCGCGATCCGGGCTGACCGCCAGCACCACCTGCCAGCGCGGATCATCGATCCGGCGCAGGAGCGACCGGACCTGATGGCGAAACCACCAGCAGGCGGCGACATGGCCGATCTCCGCCCCCAGCCGCGTCTTCACCCGCCCGGGGCGTGGCTCTTTCAGCATCACCACAAGCGTGCGGTCAGGCAAAGTAATCCCTCAGGATACGCGCGTAGATCGTCTTGAGCTGATGGATCTGCGCCACCTCCACCCGTTCGTCGACCGCATGCATGGTCTTGCCGACCAGACCGAATTCGACCACCGGGCAGTGATCTTTCACAAAGCGCGCATCCGAGGTGCCGCCGGTGGTCGAAAGCTCCGGCTCGCGGTTGGTCTCGGCCTTCACCGCGCGGGCAACCAGATCCGAAAGATCCCCGGGCGGCGTCAGGAACGCCTCACCCGAGACCTTGACCCGCAGCTCTGTCTGCGTGCCGAACTCGGCATCCACGCGCGCCGCCTCCTGCGCCAGCCATGTGCCGAGCGACGCGCCGGAATGGCTGTCGTTGAAGCGAATGTTGACGGTGGCGCGGGTCTTTTCGGGGATCACATTTGTCGCGGGATTGCCGGTGTCGATGCCGACCACCGCCAGCGTAGAGGCATCGAAATGCGCGGTGCCCTCATCCAGCGTGTGGCCCGACAGCCGGTCCATCAGCCGCGCCATCGCGGGCATCGGGTTGAGCGCGCGGTGCGGATAGGCCGAATGCCCCTGCTTGCCGGTCACGGTGAAGAAGGCGTTGAGCGACCCGCGCCGCCCGATCTTCATCATCTGTCCCATGAAATCGGGGCTGGTCGGCTCCCCGACAAGGCAGACGGACATGGTCTCATCCTCGGCCTTCATCCAGTCCAGAAGCGCCACGGTGCCGTCCAGCGCATCGCCTTCCTCATCGCCGGTGATGGTCAGGATGACCGCCCCTTCGGGAGGATCCGTCTGCACCAGATCCACCGCCGCCGCGACAAAGGCGGCGACGCCCGATTTCATGTCCGTCGTGCCGCGGCCATACATGAAGCCGTCGACGATCTCTGCGCCGAACGGGTCATGTGTCCAGTCCTCGCGCTGGCCAATGGGCACGACGTCGGTATGCCCGTTGAAGCCAAAGCTGCGGGCCGCGCCCTTCTCGCCCCAGCGGGCAAAAAGGTTGCAGATGCCACCGCGCTCGATGCGCGTGCACTGAAAACCCGCTTCCTCCAGCAGCGCCTGCAACACCGTCAGGGCGCCGTCGTCCTGCGGCGTCACGGAAGCGCAGCGCACAAGCCGCGCGGTCAGATCGACGGGATCAACGGGTGACATCGGCGGCTCTCCTCTGCTGGGCCCAGGCCCATTGCGTCCCCGCTGGCTACCGCGCGCGGCTGACGATGGCAAATGTGGCGCAATTGCATCGCCCATGCAGCGCAGAAGGGGCCCGGGCGCGGCAATTCTTAATAAACCGTTACGTTTTGTGCTACCTGTCTGAAAACAGAACAAAAAGCCCAAGGCAGGCAAGCAGGACTCCGGACAGACGCGGGATCACCGGACCAACCGGCGGCGCGGCATTGTCATTTCCTGCCGAGGCGGAAAACGAGGCAGGCATGGTTGCGGCATCCGAGTTGCCCATCAACACAAATGCGTCCGCGCTGCAGATGGCGCAGGCGATCATGGGCGACGGCGTCTCCGTCGTCTCGGCCAGCTATTCGGGCGACAGCCGCTCTTCGGGGATCTTTTCGGACGGGCTGAACACCTCTCCCGGTGTGGCGCCCAGCGACACCGGGGTGATCCTGTCCACCGGCCGCGCGTCGGATTTCACCCGCTCCTTCGGGTCGTCGAACCAGCGCACCAACACCTCCACCAACACCAGCGGCCAGAACAACAACAGCGATTTCAACGCCGCCGCCGGTGCGCGCACCTATGACGCGTCCTACATGGACATCGATTTCATTCCCACCGGCAGCACGATGACCATGCAATTCGTGTTCTCGTCCGAGGAATATCCCGAATACCAGAACTCACTGTACCAGGATTTTGTCGGCGTCTGGATCAATGGCGTCCAGGTCGAGCTTTCGGTCGGGGATGGCGATGTCGATCCGCGCAACCTGAACGACGGCTCCAACGAAAACCTCTATGTCAACAACACACAGGACCAGTTCAACACCGAGATGGACGGGTTCACCATCACCATGACGCTGACGATTCCGGTCAATGCGGGGCAGGTGAACTCGATCCGCATCGGCGTCGCCGACGTGGTGGATTCAAACTACGATTCCAATCTGCTCATCGCCGCCAACAGCGTGCAGACCACGCTGGTGGCGATGCGGGACGAGGTGGAGATTTACCCCAACGGCACCAAGATCGTCGATGCGCTTGGCAATGACATCAACAACACCGGCGGCACCCTGACAATCACCCATATCAATGGGGTTGCGGTATCGGCGGGTGATACGGTGACGTTGAATACCGGCCAGCAGGTGACGCTGAACGCCGACGGCACGCTGTCGGTGACAGGCGATGGCGATGTCGAAACGATAAATTTCACCTATACCGCCGAAAGCAGCACCGGTCAGTCGGATGTGGGCTTTGTCACGGTGGATTCGGTGCCCTGTTTTGTCGCGGGCACGATGATTGACACGCCGGACGGGCGCGTGCCGGTGCAACGGCTGAGCCCGGGTGACCTTGTGACCACGCGCGATCACGGTGCGCAAAGCGTGCGCTGGGTCGGGCGCCGCGAGGTCCCGGCCATCGGCCCCCACGCGCCGGTCCGGATCGAGGGCGGCACATTGGGCGACCACCAGACCCTGATGGTGTCACCGCAGCACCGCGTGCTGGTGCAGGATATCATGGCCCACCTGCTGTTCGAGGAACCGGAGGTGCTGGCCGCCGCGAAATACCTCATCAACGGGCACAGCGTGCGACCGGTCGAGGGCGGAACGGTCGAATATGTTCACATCCTCTTCGATCACCATGAGATCATCTGCGCCAACGGGTTGCTCAGCGAAAGTTTCTTTCCCGGCGACTGCACAAGCAGCCTCTTTGATGCCGAAACGCTGGCCGAGATCACTTCGCTCTTTCCCGAGCTCAACCCCGAGGACGGCACAGGCTACGGCCCCGCCGCCCGCCGGATCCTGCGCCGCTACGAGGCCCAGCTGCTCTACCCGGTCGAGGGGGCGGCGTGAGCTGGATCGCGATCACCGGGCAGGACCGCAGCTGGCTCTGCGCCGGGACGTTCGAGGGCACCGCGTCCGCGCGCATGCATCTGATGCCGCGCGGCTCGTTGCTGATCGAAACCCGCCTGTCCCCCGAAGGCCGTCCGCAGACATTGCTGTCGCACACGCGGCGATATCCGTGGCCCGCCAGCCTGTCGATCCGCGCGGTTCCGGGCGGGGGTATCGTGCTTGTCATGAGCCAGGGCGACGACGTGTTCCACACGGTGCTGCCGCTCAACCACGATGCGCGCATGGATATCCTGCGTGTTACCTTCGTCTGGGACAGCGAGAAGGGCGAGGGGCGGCTGTCGGTCGAAAACCCCGAGAGCGACGCGGTGTCAGTGCAGCTGACCCCCGCGCCGCCACCGCTGATGCTGGAAGACATCTACACACTTGTCCGCCGCCCGCAGCTTGTCGAGCGCGACAGCGACGTGATTTTCTTTGCCGTCTCCTCGGAGGCAGAGCCGATCGGTCCGATGCCCGCGCTGACCGCACAGGTTCCGGTTCTGACCGGCGCCGGTTTTCGCCCCGTGGGGGATCTGGAATGCGGCGATACCGTGCGCACCTACCGCTCTGGCCTCGTCCCGGTGCTGCACCGCGTCACGCGCCGGGTGCCCGCGATGGGGTCGTTCCAGCCGGTGCGCCTCCGCGCGCCCTATTTCGGTTTGCAACGCGACATGATCGTGTCGCCGCAGCAACGTCTGGTGATCGGCGGCTCGGAGGTCGAGTACCTCTTCGGCTACGAAAAGGTGCTGGTGCCCGCCTCGACCCTGGTGAACGGGCAAGCGGCGATCTACGAGGACGAGCACATGACCGTGCGCTATCACGGCCTGCTCTTGCCGAACCATGAGCCGGTGATCACCGCGGGCACCGAGATCGAAACGATCTATGCCGGTCGCCTGCGCCGGCGCCGGAACCGGGTGGCTCAGACGCTGCTGCGCGATTGCCCGGTCAAGCTGCTTCCGGAACACGCGCGGGCGGGGCTGAAGGTGCTGAAGCAATTCGAAGCGATCACCCTGGCCGAGGCGCGTGCGGCCTGAGCATAGCTGGCTCGGTCATGATGCCGGGAGACCGCGCCATTCTCGGGGTATGTATTGAGGCTGAAGTTTCGCGAATGGCACGCGCGCCAGACCGGGCGGGGGGGGGGTCAATCGAAAAACGGGGAGACCTGCGCCACGATGACCGCGTTCTCGGCCAGTGCCCGGTCCATCAACGCCTGTTCCTCGGGGTCGATCTCGTGGCCCTGCGCGCGCCGTTCGTCGGATGTGCCGTAACCCGTCACGTCGAGCGGCGCCATATCGGCCTGTTTGAGGATCGCCACCGTTTCGCGCACCGCTTCGGCCTCATCGACCCCGGAGGCAAAGCACATCAGCGCCGCACCGGTTGCCTTTTTCGGCAGACCGTCCCCAGCCTTGCGCCCGACCTCGACGAGGAGCGTATAGACTTGCTGACGGCTGGGTTTTGACATCGCGCGGGGCCTCCTGACCTGCCGCGCGGGATGCGGTTTTCAAGGCCGATTGTCAACGTCGCGACGGGCGTGTCAGCTTTTCAGCTTGCGCCAGACGAAGATCAGAAGCGCAGCACCCCCCGCGCCGACCACAAGCTGCGGCAGCCAGCTGCGTTCGGCGTAGATGCCCAACAGCGACAGAACGGCGTTCAGCACAACTGCGCCGACGATGCCCAGCACGATGTTGAGCAGCAATCCGGTCTCTGCCTTCATGATCATGCTGGCGATCCAGCCGGCCAAACCGCCGACGATGATGGAGGCGATGATTCCCAGTCCCATGGTTGTCCCTTTCGGTAACTCGTGATGGCAACGCGCCCGCGCGCCGGGGGTTCCGCGCGCGCGTCACAAATGGCGAAGCTTTTTTGGCGGCAGCGGTTCCGGATTGCCGGATCCCGGCAATCTCGCCCGGTTTCAACTGCGCGACATAATCGAACAGGCAAGGCTGGCGACCCCACTCCCGGAGCAAACCCGGTGCCCGGACCGGCCGAAAGCCGCGCGTCAGTCGCGCAGCAGCTCGTTGATGCCGGTCTTGGAGCGGGTCCGCTCGTCGACGCGTTTCACGATCACCGCGCAATAGAGGTTGATGCCGTTCTTCGACGGCATCGAGCCCGAGACCACCACCGAATAGGGCGGCACTTCGCCATACATCACCTCGCCACTATCGCGATCCACGATCTTGGTGGACTGGCCGATATAGACCCCCATTCCCAGCACCGAGCCCTCGCGGACGATGCACCCCTCGACGACCTCGGACCGCGCGCCGATGAAGCAATTGTCCTCGATGATCGTCGGGCCCGCCTGCATCGGCTCCAGCACGCCGCCGATGCCCACACCACCCGACAGATGCACGTTCTTGCCGATCTGCGCGCAGGAGCCGACAGTGGCCCAGGTGTCGACCATCGTGCCCTCATCGACATAGGCGCCAAGGTTCACGAAAGACGGCATCAGCACCACGCCCGGTGCGATATAGGCGCTCTTGCGTACGATGCAGTTCGGCACGGCGCGGAACCCCGCCGCCTTCCACTGATTGTCGCCCCAGCCCAGAAACTTGCTGTCGACCTTGTCCCACCAGCCGCCGCCCTGCGGTCCGCCGGGCTGGATCTCCATGTCCTTGATGCGGAAGCCCAGCAGCACCGCCTTCTTGGCCCACTGGTTCACATGCCAGTCACCGCTCTCCTGCCGCTCCGCGACCCGCAACTGGCCGCTGTCCAGCGCATTGAGCGTGTCCTCGATGGCCTCGCGCGTCTCGCCTCCGGTTGACGGCGTGATCTCGGCCCGGTTCTCCCAGGCGGCTTCGATGGCGGTTTCAAGCTCATGGTTGGACATTGCAAAGGCTCCCGTCGCGCTGCATCGTCCGCCGACATAAAGCCGCCTGCCTCCAAGTGCAATCGTTCCGCGCGCCGGGCGCTCACGCCTCTACATTCAGGCCTTCATCGACGACGGTGACGATCATGTCCCAGATCTCCTGACCGGTCATTGCGTCCGGCTGCAGCACGGCAGGCAGCCGGATGTCGCGGAACCGTTGCTGAACGTCCGCCGTCACCCGGGTGCCACACATCTCCCAGCCCTTGAAGGAGCGTTGCGGGATCTGGTCGAACAGCGTCAGAACGAGGTTTTCATGCCTGGCGTCCTGCATGATGGTCTGCAGCATTGTCGTGAGGGTTGATCGCGGCCCTTCCAGGATCTGCACGAAGTTCCGCTCGTCGAACAGCAGCGCACCGGTAAGGTCCAGGCGCCGGTTGTTGCGCGTCGAGGTCGTAAGGATCGCCTCCACCTCCTCCGGATCGACGGTCAGGCATTTCGAAAAATAGATTGCGTGGCAAAGGGTCATCTCATTATCCCGACTGGTTGCGGGAAAGCTAGCGCGGCGAACCCTAAGATTTCGACAAGGCGTCCGCTTTACGTGTCGGCAAGCGGATCCCGGGCGATGTTGCCGCCACAGATCAGCACCGCCACCCGCTCGCCCGGCGCGGGAACATAGGCCTCCGCGCGCAGCGCGGCGAGCGCGCAGGCGCCTGCGGGTTCCACAAGCAGCCGGTGGGCGCGCCAGAGCGCCTCCTGCGCCTCGAGGATCGCCCCGTCGGGCACTGTCACCGTCTCCACCCCCTGCGCCTGCGCCAGTTCAAAGCAGATGTCGCCGATCCGCCGTGCGCCCAGCGCATTGGCCGCCACTCCGGAGACCGGCACGTCCACCGGCGCGCCTTTCTTCAGCGCATCGGTGAGCGTCAGGCAGCTTGTCGGCTCCACCGCCACGATCTTGCGCGCGCCCGCGAGCCAGGCCAGCGCACCCGCGATCAGCCCGCCGCCACCGACGGCGATCAGGATCGTGTCCGCCTCCAGACCCTGATCCTCCCATTCGCGCATCAATGTGCCTTGCCCCGCGACCGTCATCGGCGCGTCATAGGCATGGACCTGCATCGCACCCATTTCCTGCTGGACCCGTTTGGCCATGTCGGCAGCGTCGGAATATTCGCCAGGCACAACCGTCAGCTCCGCGCCGGTGCTCCTGATCAGCGCGATCTTTGCGGGGCCTGCAAATTCCGGCACGAAGATCCGCGCCTTGTGCCCCAGCGCGCGGGCGGCATAGGCCACCGCCGCGCCGTGATTGCCACCCGATGCCGCAACGACACCGGCGGCCGGCACATCCGCCGCCGCGAGCGAATTGAACGCGCCGCGTGCCTTGAAACTGCCGGTGTGCTGCAACTGCTCCAGTTTCAACGCGACCGGCTGCTGCCAGAGGGTTGAGGACAACATCACCGGCGTAACCTGCGCGTGGCCTGCGATACGTGAGGCGGCGGCCTCGATCTCGGCTTTCCAGTCCATTCCTGCCTCCTGCTCTTTTACTTGTCCCGGCAACGCTATAGTCGTGTTCCGAGCCGAACAAGGACAAGCCCGCATGAAAGACAATCGCCGCAGCCCGTTCCGCGATGCGGGCCTCGACCGCAACACGGCAGAGCACGTGCCGGACACCCCGCAGACACGCTCGCCCAGCTACCGGCTGGCCTTTGACGACAAGGAGTTTCTCTGCCGCGAGGAGCTGCGCCCGGTGCGCCTGCAGCTGGAGTTGCTGAAGCCGGAAATGCTGCTGGACGAGAACGGCGTTGTCTCGACCATCGTGCTGTTTGGCGGCGCCCGTATCCCGGCGCCCGCCGACAAGGGCAATGCGCGTACCGAAACGCTGGCGGAGCTCTCGCGTTTTTACGATGAGGCCCGCAGTTTTGCCCGGCTGATGACGCGCAAGTCGCTGGCCACGGGCAATGCCGAATATGTGGTTTGCACCGGCGGTGGTCCCGGTGTGATGGAGGCGGGCAATCGCGGTGCCGAGGATGAGGGCGGCGTGTCGATCGGTCTCAATATCGTGCTGCCGCACGAACAGGCGCCGAACCCCTATGTCACGCCGAAATTTGCGTTCAACTTCCATTATTTCGCGATCCGCAAGATGCACTTCCTGATGCGCGCCCGCGCGATCTGCGTCTTTCCCGGCGGCTTCGGCACGCTGGACGAGCTTTTCGAGACGCTGACGCTGATCCAGACCGGCCGCATGCAGCGCGTGCCGTTTCTGCTGTTCGGACGCGACTTCTGGGAGCGGATCATCAACTGGGACGCGCTGCGCGAGGCCGGGACCATCAGCCCGGAGGATCTTGACCTCTTCCGTTTCGTGGAGACGGCGGAAGACGCCGCGGAGATCATCGACAACTGGGATCCGGCTCCGGCGCGCGACGATATTCCGGGGCGCTGAGCGCCGGGTCAGGCCACATGGAAGACGCCGGTGCGCAGACCCCCGCGCCGGTCAGCCGGTGGTCGCCGCCTCGGGCAGACCCACAGGCTCGACCCAGCGCGCGATCACCGCGCGCACGGCGTCTTCGTCCCGCGCGTCGATGGCCAGCCGCAGGTCCTTGAGCGCTGTCGCCATCTCGAACTCGGACAGATAGCTTTCCTGCGCGCGCAGGATCTTGGTGTGCGGCGTGGTCAGCATGTCGGGCGCGATCAGCAGCTCTTCATGCAGCTTTTCGCCTTTGCGCAAGCCGGTGATCTTGATCTCGATATCGCCGTTGGGCGTGTCGCTGTCCTTGACGGTAAAGCCCGCGCCCTCGATCATCTGGCGCGCCAGTTTGCGGATCGGCACCGGGTCGCCCATGTCGAGCACAAAGACATCGCCGCCGCGGGCAAACGATCCGGCCAGCAGCACAAGCCGCGCGGCTTCCGAGATCGTCATGAAGTAGCGGGTGACCTTGCCATGAGTCAGCGTGACCGGACCGCCGCGGGCGATCTGCTCCTCGAAAAGCGGAATGACCGACCCCGAAGAGCCCAGTACATTGCCGAAGCGAACCATGGAGAATCGCGTTCCCGCACTGCGGGTGGCCAGATCCTGCACCACCAGTTCGGCCAGACGCTTGGAGGCGCCCATGACATTGGTCGGGCGCACTGCCTTGTCGGAGGACACCAGAATGAACCGCTCCACCCCGGCATCCCGCGCGGCGTCGGCGATGATCTTGGTCCCCAGGACGTTGTTGCGCAGACCGGCGATGGCGTTGCGCTCGACCAGCGGCAGGTGCTTGTAGGCGGCGGCGTGCAGCACAACCTCGATACGGTTCTCGGCCAGCGCCTCGCGCATCATCGCGTCATTTGTCACGCAGCCGAGGATCGGGACGATGTTCAGCGTCGAGCTGAGCTCGCGCAGTTCCTTGTCGATATTGTAGAGCGCCAGTTCGGAGTGATCGACCAGCACCACGCAATCGGGTTTGCAGGCGATCAGCTGGCGGCAGAGCTCGGACCCGATGGACCCGCCCGCGCCCGTGATCATGATGCGACGGCCCGAATAGGCGTGGCTCACGCCGGGCAGCTCGGTCTCCAGCCGGTTGCGGCCGAGCAGGTCGTCCAGCGAGACCGGGGCCACCCGCTGCTTCAGCTCTCCCTCGCCCACCAGCTCGGCAAAGGACGGCAGGGCGTGCACCTGACAGCCGATGCTGCGCAGCTGATGGGCAATCCGCGCCAGCGACGGCGGGCTGATCGACGGCATTGCCAGCACAACCCGGTCGATGCCTTTCCGGGCGATCAGATCCGCAATGCCGGAGGAGGCATAGACCCGCAGGCCCAGCACCATCTGGCTTTGCAGCGTCGGGTTGTCGTCGACAAAGGCGACAGGTTGGATCGCGTTGTCATGACGCAAGGCCGCGACCAACTGCTGACCGGTCTGGCCCGCGCCATAGACCAGCACGCGCATGCGCCGTTCGCCGCGCCGGTAGACGCCGAGCGTGACCTGCCGAAGCACGATCCGCCACGACGCACACATCACCAGCAGCAACAGGATGAAGATGAAGAACACGCCCTGCGGCAGCATGTTGGCCGACGCCCGGTCCACCAGCAGGCCCATAATGCCCAGACCGGTGGCGAAGGCCGCGGTGCGCACGATGCCGCGCGTCTCGTAGGCGTTGAGCTTGATCTGCGGCAATCCGAGGTACCAGCAAAAGAGCGCGCCGCCCGCCGTCATTGCCGCAAAAAGAGGCAACAGCCCGCGCAGAGTGGCGCCATCCGCCGTGATCGAGGATTCCAGAACCACCGCAAGGCACAGCGCCAGCGGGATCATCAAGGTGTCAAATGATGCAAAGAGCGCTTGTTTCTGCGCGCGCGACGATCGCGTTGCAATCTCGTAAAGCATGACCCTCGCTTTTCTGCTCAGCCACCCTCGACCGCTCGGTGCATTGAGTTGTCCTGCAACCCGCGCATCAATCATTCAAAGGGCTTATGGTCGATACAGCGCTCTTATTGTGTTTCCATCACTCTTAGAGGACTGCTCAAATGACAGGCAAGTACTGAAATTGCTGCAAGTGCGAAAGTTGGCGGGATTCCACCACTTTTCCGCCGGGCGCGACAGAATCCGCCGAAAAATGTCACACATTTAAGGGTGCGTTAAGGATCTGTTAACAACCTGAGGCTGCACGGCCACAGCGCCCGGTCAGCTTCGCGCCGGGCCTGCGCATAATTGTCACTTTCCGCGCCGTCACGGCTGCGATAAGAGCGCGCCAGCCATGTTGCGCCCGATCCCGGGCCGGGTGGTCTTGGGAAAACTGGAGGACCGAAATGGGTTACAGGGTCGTCGTCGCGGGCGCCACGGGCAATGTGGGCCGCGAAATGCTGAACATCCTCGCCGAACGGGAGTTTCCCGTCGACGAACTGGCGGCGCTGGCATCGCGCCGCAGCCTCGGTACAGAGGTGAGCTTTGGCGACAAGACCCTGAAGACCAAGGACCTCGACACGTTCGACTTCACCGGCTGGGATATCGCGCTCTTTGCCATCGGCTCGGACGCGACCAAGAAATACGCGCCCGTTGCCGCAAAGGCGGGCTGCGTGGTGATCGACAATTCCTCGCTTTATCGCTACGATCCGGACGTGCCGCTGATCGTGCCTGAGGTGAACGCCGACGCCGTGATGGGCTATACCAAGCGCAACATCATCGCCAATCCCAACTGCTCGACCGCGCAGATGGTGGTGGCGCTGAAGCCGCTGCATGACCGCGCGAAGATCAAGCGGGTCGTGGTCTCGACCTACCAGTCGGTGTCGGGCGCGGGCAAGGAAGGCATGGACGAGCTCTGGGAGCAGACCAAGGCGGTCTACAATCCCGTCAAGGAAGTGCCGCCTTCGAAATTTCAAAAGCCCATCGCCTTCAACGTGATCCCGCATATCGATGTCTTCCTCGAGGACGGCTCCACCAAGGAAGAGTGGAAGATGGTCGCCGAAACCAAGAAGATCGTCGACACTTCGATCAAGGTTACGGCCACCTGCGTGCGCGTGCCGGTTTTTGTCGGCCACGCCGAGGCCATCAATATCGAGACCGAGGATTTCCTCGACGAGGACGAGGCCCGGGACATCCTGCGCGAAAGCCCCGGCATAATGGTGGTCGACAAGCGCGAGGATGGCGGCTACGTCACGCCGCTCGAATGTGTGGGCGAGTTTGCCACCTTTGTCAGCCGGATCCGGCAGGACAGCACCATCGACAACGGTCTGAACTTCTGGTGCGTGTCGGACAATTTGCGCAAGGGGGCGGCGCTGAACGCGGTGCAGATCGCCGAAGTGCTGGGCCAGAAGGCGCTGAAAAAGGGCTGATCCGCACGGATCGGCAGGATGGCCGGGGGTGCGCTGCGCCCTCGGCCTTTTTCATGGCAAGACGGTCGGCACATCGCCCGGATTTGTGCCGGAACGTCCAAAAACACCCCGGATTGGTCCCCGCACTGCCCATTTCGCGCCCAGATTGTCCCGCAAGACTTGGACATCGCCAGGCAAATGCACGGCGGATCCTGTTTGGAGGAAGAGCAGTGACCTACGATCTGACCGTGATCGCCCGAGCGCGCCGTCTGCGTGCGTTGAGCGCCCTGAAGCAGCCCCGCCGTGCCCGCCCGTGCCGCACGCGCCTGTTCTCCCGTCAAAGCCAGACGCTGCCGCTCGCGGCCTGAGGTCCGGCGCCTCGCCCCAAACGGCTTGCGCGGCGCTGTTTCGCAGCGGTGCGCCCTGATCCAGCAGACATCCTCAACCAAGTTTGCACCGGCATCGACACGGCTCGATTCCGAAAATTCCCTTCAAAATTTCCATTGTAATTTAACAACATGCTGGAATTTATACCCAGTCCGGCCCTAATTCTGCCCATTTGATCGCCGAAGCTGTTTCGAGCAGGCAAGGAGCAGTGCAATGAAACATGATCCTCTCGACAGCGGGCATTGGTCTCAGCCCAACGCAGAGCTGGGTTTGCCCGGCCCGCTGGAATGCGAAACGCTGGTGCTGCTGCGCCGCTTCATCGCGCCGATCCTGGAAAATGCGGCAAGCTGGGACGACATCGCCGCCTCCCTCGCCGAAAAGGGCTATGGTCTGACGTTCCGCGCGGGGCATCTGGTGATCATGAACGATCAGGGAATGGGTCTTTGCACCGGGCGCGACCTTGGTGTGCCGCTGCGCGAGATCTCCAACCGCATCGGCCGGCCCAGCATCCGGGCCCATGCCGACGGACAATCCGGTGAACTGCAATAGACATGCCCTCCGCGCCCGCAACGCAGCCGATTGCGCGAAGCGCACAGGCCCGGCAGCACCCCCAGCCGGAAAGCGCCGCACCTGCCTGCACCGGACGGAAAACCCTCCCTGTCCCGAACCTGGATTCCGCGATACTCTGACCTGGATTTGAAGACCGGAGACGAATTGATGCGTCTGATATCAACCCTGATCGCGCGGCTTGCGATCATCCTTCTGGCCTGGGCCGGAACCGTGACATTCACCGGAGCGCAAGGCCTGCCCGCACTCTACGACGTCACCGGCGTGGCCGCCGACGACGTGCTCAACATACGCGAGGCGCCCAGCGCCAGCACCGCGATCATCGGAGAGCTTGCTCCCGACCAGACCGGCGTCGAGGTTGTGGAGATCTCGGGCGATGGCAAATGGGGTCTGGTCAACAGCCACGAGCAATCCTGCTGGACCTCCTTGCGGTTCCTGACGCCGGTGGCTGGCGGCGCAATGCCGGACTGGCCGCATCTGACCTGTTTCGGCACGGAACCCTTCTGGGACGTCGCCATCGCGCAAGGCGCGCGCATCGAGATGCGCAGCCTGCAGCGCGACGAACAGCTCACCTACGCCACCGGTACGCTGAATCCGGTGTTCTCCTGGCCTTATGTCTTCACCGGACAGGACGGGCCGGGCAATATCACGGTGATTGCGGTGCCCGCGCAATGTAACGATGGTATGTCGGACCGCGAATACGGAATGCGCGGCATTGTCGTTTACGGCTCCGCGGGCGAATATGTGCTGAACGGCTGCTGTTCGCTGGACATGCGCTGATCCCAGTTTTCGTCTGCCCAGAAAGGGAGATCCCGCCATGCTGCGCCTGATCCTCGCACTGCTTTGCCTCACAGCCCCCCTTGCCCAAGCGCAGGGCTGGTCCGACCCCGATCCGCTGCCCGCGCTTTACAACGTGACAGGCGTGGCCTCCGACGACACGCTCAACATCCGCCGCATGCCCTCCGGCAAGTCCGAAAAATTCGACGTGCTGGCGCATGACGCAACGTTTGTGGAGGTCATCGCGCTCAACGAGACCGGACGCTGGGGGCAGATCAACACAGGTGAGGCCGGAATGGGTTGGGTCAGCATGGCCTATATGGCGCCGGTCGAGAACGGCACCTTTGTCGAATGGCCGCATATGCGGTGCTCGGGCAGCGAAGCGCCGTGGTATTTCGAGTTCGAACAGGGCGCGGCGGCGGCCTACTCCTATGGTTACACCGACCCGGTGGCCCTGTCAGCCAGCGCCATCCGCGCCGGGTCCGAAGGCTTTCGCGGGCACGGCATCGCGGCCACCTCGCCCACGCTGACCGTCACCGCCACCTTCCGGCAGGACATCTGCGAAAGCACGATGATCGAGATGGCGCGCGGGATCAGGGCGGTTGTCGTGGCCACGGGCGCGGATGGCACGGCGGTGCATACCGGATGCTGCTCGCTGATCGCGCCGTAGGCGGGCCTGCGCTGACGGCGGTCTTGTCCGGCGGCCCTGTCGCGGGCCTGCAACGGCACTGAGACCCGCAGGCCGTCCCGCAGAACCCGTCAGGTCACAACCCGCAAGGTCAGGTTCAGCCGCCCGCCCTTGGGCAGCAACGTCGACGAGCCATAGCGGATGCGGTCGACCCCGTGGTGACGCAAGCGCGCCGCGCCGCCCATCACCACCACGTCCCCCGACCGCAGCCAGATCGACTCGGTCTTGCCGCCCCGCGCCTCGTTGCCCATGCGAAAGAGCCCGTCGTCGCCCAGCGACACCGACAGGACGGGGCAGGAGAAATCCGCCTCGTCCCGATCCTGGTGCAACCCCATCCGCGCGCCCTCTCCGTACCAGTTGATCAGGCAGCATTCCGGATCGCGGGCGCATTGCGCGACGCCCGCCCAGATCGCCATCACCTCGGGCGGAATCCCGGGCCAGGCCATGCCGTCGGGGTGGCGCGGCTCGTAGCGGTAGCCCTTGCGGTCCGTGACCCAGCCAAACCGGCCCGCCGCACTCATCCGCACCGACATCTTCTGCCCGCGCGGCGTCTCGGGCCGGTAGAGCGGCGCCTGCGCCAGACAGAGGCGAACGGCCTCCACGACGCGGATCTGCGCCGCCCTGTCGAGCAAGCCCGGAAAAATCCGAAAGCCCCGGATTTCGATCATCTCGTCCAAACCACCCCCCTTCCCCGCCGGAATTTGCACCATTTTGACCAAATCTGCCCCGCAAGCCCGCTTGCAGCACCCAAACGCCCTCCTTATATACGCTCGGAACGCGCCGGACAGGCACCTGCCCGGCACCGTGAAATCGGGGCTGGATGCCACAATGGGTCCGGACGCCTCGGGACATCGCCTTTAATACGAGATAAGGGATCGAAACATGAGCAAAGTGATCGGTATCGACCTCGGTACGACAAACTCCTGCGTGGCCATCATGGATGGTTCGCAACCCCGCGTGATCGAAAACGCCGAAGGCGCGCGCACCACGCCCTCCATCGTCGCCTTCACCGATGATGAGCGCCTTGTCGGCCAGCCTGCCAAGCGGCAGGCCGTCACCAACCCCGAAAACACCATCTTTGGCGTCAAGCGCCTGATCGGTCGTCGCAATGACGACGCGGATCTGGCCAAGGACAAGAAAAACCTGCCGTTCGAAGTGATCGATGGCGGCAATGGCGACGCCTGGGTCGAAGCCAAGGGTGAGAAGTACAGCCCCTCGCAGATCTCCGCCTTCATCCTGCAGAAGATGAAGGAAACCGCCGAGAGCTATCTTGGCGAAGAGGTCACGCAGGCCGTCATCACCGTTCCGGCCTATTTCAACGACGCCCAGCGTCAGGCCACCAAGGACGCGGGCAAGATCGCGGGCCTCGAGGTGCTGCGCATCATCAACGAGCCTACAGCGGCGGCGCTGGCCTACGGTCTCGACAAGAAGGAGTCGAAAACCATCGCGGTCTACGACCTCGGCGGCGGCACCTTCGACGTGACCATCCTCGAGATCGACGACGGTCTTTTCGAAGTCAAATCCACCAATGGCGACACGTTCCTCGGCGGTGAAGATTTCGACATGCGGATCGTCAACTACCTCGCGGACGAGTTCAAGAAGTCCAACAGCGTCGATCTGACCAAGGACAAGATGGCGTTGCAGCGTCTCAAGGAAGCCGCCGAAAAGGCCAAGATCGAACTGTCGAGCTCCAGCCAGACCGAGATCAACCAGCCGTTCATCTCCATGGGCTCCGACGGCCAGCCGCTTCACCTTGTGATGAAGCTGACCCGCGCCAAGCTGGAAAGCCTGGTGGGTGACCTGATCAAGGGCTCGATCAAGCCGTGCCAGGCCGCTTTGAAGGACGCGGGGCTGAGCACCTCCGATATTGACGAGATCGTGCTCGTCGGTGGCCAGACGCGGATGCCGAAGGTCATCGAAGAGGTGACCAAGTTCTTCGGCAAGGAGCCGCACAAGGGTGTGAACCCCGACGAGGTGGTCGCCATGGGCGCCGCCATCCAGGCCGGTGTTCTGCAAGGCGACGTCAAGGACGTGGTCCTGCTCGACGTGACCCCGCTGTCGCTCGGCATCGAAACGCTGGGCGGTGTCTTCACCCGCCTCATTGATCGCAACACCACCATCCCCACCAAGAAGAGCCAGATTTTCTCCACCGCCGAAGACAATCAGTCGGCCGTGACCATCCGGGTCTTCCAGGGGGAGCGCGAAATGGCCGCGGACAACAAGATCCTCGGTCAGTTCAACCTCGAGGATATTCCGCCCTCGCCGCGTGGCATGCCCCAGATCGAGGTGACTTTCGACATCGACGCCAACGGCATCGTGTCGGTGGGCGCCAAGGACAAGGGCACCAACAAGGAGCAGAAGATCACCATCCAGGCATCGGGCGGTCTGTCCGATGACGATATCGAGCAAATGGTGAAGGAAGCCGAAGAGAACGCGGAAGCCGACAAGGAACGCCGCGAGCTGGTCGAGGCGCGCAACCAGGCCGAAAGCCTCATCCATTCGACCGAAAAGTCGGTGGAAGAGCATGGCGACAAGGTCGATCCCTCCACCATCGAGGCGATCGAACTGGCCGTGGCCGCGCTCAAGGACGATCTCGAGAAGGACGACGTCTCTGCCGAGAAGATCAAGGCCGGCATCCAGAACGTGACCGAGGTGGCCATGCGTCTGGGCGAGGCGATCTACAAGGCGCAGGCCGAAGAAGGCGAGGAAGAGCCCACCGCGGCCGACCAGGCGCCAGCTGACGACGAGACCATCGTCGACGCCGATTTCGAGGATCTTGACGACAACAAGCGCGCCTGAGGCAGGCACGCGGATCCGTAAAGGGGCCGGTCCGGACGCCGGGCCGGCCCTACCCGTTTACGCCTGCAGGGGTGCCGACCCCGGGGCTGTGACAGGCGGTCCGCGAAAAGGAGGGCAGATATGTCCAAACGCGACTATTACGATGTGCTTGGTGTCTCGAAAGGCGCGTCCGCCGACGAGATCAAGAAAGCCTATCGCTCCAAGGCCAAGGAGTTGCACCCCGACCGCAACAAGGACAACCCCGACGCCGAGGCCAAGTTCAAGGACGCCAACGAGGCCTACGAAGTCCTGAAGGATGCCGAGAAGAAGGCCGCCTATGACCGCTATGGTCATGCCGCGTTCGAAGGCGGCATGGGGGGCAGCGGCGGCGGACGTCCCGGCGCGGGATTCGGCGGCGGAAATGCGGATTTCGCCAGCGCCTTTTCGGATGTGTTCGACGATCTCTTCGGCGATTTCATGGGCGGGCGCCAGGGCGGCGGTCAACGCGCCGCGCGCGGCTCCGACCTGCGCTACAATCTGCGCGTGACGCTGGAAGACGCGTTTTCGGGCCTGCAGAAAACCATCAACGTGCCGACCTCGGTGCAATGCGAAAAATGCAATGGCTCAGGCGCCGAAGGCGGCGCCGAACCCACCACCTGCCCGACCTGTTCGGGGATGGGCAAGGTGCGGGCAACACAAGGGTTTTTCACGGTGGAGCGCACCTGCCCGACCTGTTCGGGACTGGGCCAGATCATCAAGAATCCCTGCAATGGCTGTGGCGGCAATGGCCGCGTGCAGAAAGAGCGCGCGCTCTCGGTGAACATCCCCGCCGGTGTCGAAACCGGCACCCGCATCCGGTTGGCCGGTGAGGGCGAGGCAGGCATGCGCGGCGGACCTCCGGGCGATCTCTACATCTTCATCGAAGTGAGTCCGCACAAGATTTTCGAGCGCGAAAGCACCGAACTGCATTGCCGCGTACCGGTGTCGATGACGACAGCCGCGCTTGGCGGCGATATCGAGGTTCCGACCATCGATGGCGGCCGCAGCCGGGTGAAGATTCCCGCAGGCAGCCAGTCCGGGCGGCAGATGCGGCTGCGCGGCAAGGGCATGCCGGCCCTGCGCGGCGGCGGCGCGGGCGACATGTATATCGAACTTGCGGTGGAAACGCCGGTCAACCTGACCGGCAAGCAAAAAGAGCTTCTGCGCGAGTTCGAGGCGCTCAGCGAAGACAACAACCCGGAATCCAAGACGTTTTTCTCTTCGGTGAAAAACTTCTGGGACTCGATGAAGGGGTGAATCTCCGTACCGCGCCTTGGCGCGGAGGACCCTGTATTGGAGGGTCCGGGACATTCACCGGCGGAGCCCTGACCGAACCGCGCGCGACCGGATGCCTGGCAAGTCGATGCCTGAGCGATCGTGGCACCGTTTTCTCTGGTGCTGACCTCAGAGCCGGGGGCTTTATGCCCCCGGACCCCCGAAAGTATTTCCCAACCTGAGAAGCGCGCCCTGCGGGAGGGTGGGCGGGGCGATGTTTGCCTGCAAACGAGCGGCGCGCAGCCTCCTGACGTTAACCCCGTGCTAACCGGTTCCGCGCCAAGCTTGTCGCATGGTTGGCTCACGACATTTCTCCGACACGCAGGCGGCGCTCTTTGACAGCGACGAGGCCGTTTTGCGGCCCGTCTCCCAGCCGCAACCTTCCTATCTCCGCGACCACCGCGCTCGTCTGCGCGAACGGTTCATGTCCGGCGGCGCCGATGCGTTGCCCGATTACGAGTTGCTGGAACTGGTTCTTTTCCGGGCCATTCCCCGCCGCGACGTGAAACCGCTCGCGCGCGCGCTGCTTGACCGTTTCGGCGATTTCAACGGCGTGTTGTCCGCCCCCGCCACGCGGCTGGCCGAGGTGTCGGGCGTCGGGGATGCGGTGGTCACCGAATTCAAGATCGTCGAAGCCGCCGCCCATCGGCTGGCGCAATCGAGGGTCCTCGGACGTCCCGTCGTCAGCAGCTGGGATGCGCTGATCCAGTATTGCCAGACGGCCATGGCGCATGGTGATATCGAACAGTTCCGCGTGCTGTTTCTGGACCGAAAGAACGTGCTCATTGCAGATGAGGCGCAGGCGCGTGGCACCGTGGATCACGTGCCCGTCTACCCGCGCGAGGTGGTCAAGCGGGCGCTGGAGCTGAACGCCACCGCGCTGATCCTGGTGCACAATCACCCGTCCGGCGATCCCACGCCGAGTGCTGCCGATATCGACATGACCGACCAGGTGGCGCGGGCCTGCGATGCGGTGGGCGTCACCCTGCACGATCACCTGATCATCGGCAAATCGCGCGAACTCAGCTTTCGGTCCGAAGGATTGATCTGACGCGCGCGCTCAGCGCACCCAGACCTCGACCCGGCGGTTGACCTGCCGCCCCCAGGCGGTGTCGTCGCAGGCCATCGGCATGGCTTCGCCAAAGGCCTCGGTGGTGACCGCCAGCCGGTTCAGGTCCGCGGTTTCCGCCGCCAGCATCACCGCGTCGCGCACCGCCTCCGCTCGCCTGCGCGCGATGGACCGGTTGGCCGAAGACGGGCCATCGCCATCCGAAAACCCGACAAAGACAAGCTGCCGCCCGTCATATTGCCCCGCTTCCAGCGCCCGCGACAATTGCTGCACATTTGAGCGCGACTGCGCATCGAGCCGGGCCGACCCGGTTTCGAACCGAAACGATGTGGTCAGGCGGCGCATCTGGCCAAGCCGTCGCGTCAGGCGCTGTAACTCCTGCAATCCCGACACATCGCGCGCCACGAGGATCGCATTGGCAAAGCGGTCGCCCTGCAGGTCCACGGGCACCTCTTCGGGCGCCTGATCCACAAAACCCGCGCGCCGGATCACGATCTGTGCCGGCTGGGCGCGGGTGAACGCCAGGAAATCCCGCGCCAGAGCAGGCAACCGCCGCGACGGCAGGTAGAGGAACATCGGTGCGGTGAGCGGGTAGTCCTCGGTCTTGATGCTGCGTCGGGCTGCGCGCAGCTGAAAGCCGCAGGGCCCCTTCAGGTGCAGCGGCTTGGCATTGCCGATCTCGGAAAAGCTCGCCAGCCCGATCCCGAACGGATCGCCCGCAACCGCCTTCGCCAGAACGGCATTGTCGCCATGGCGCTGCACATCGGCGCGCAGCTTCGCCTGCCCCGCGCGCAGCAATCTGTCCTCGATCCCCTGCGCCAGCCCGGACGACGCATCCCGCAGATGCAGCACCACCGGGGCGTCCGGCCCCCCCAACTCGCGCCAGTTGGTCAGCCGCCCGGTCAGCACACGCGTGAGATCGCTGAGCGAGATCGTGTCGACCGGGTTGGCCGCCGCTACAATCGGCACCATCGCGTCCAGCGCCAGAACCCGCGAGCGGTTCGCTTCGGTGAGATCCCCGAGGCCTGCATCCTTGGCCAGCGCCACCTCTCCGGGACGGATTTCGCGCAGGGCCATGACCATGTCGGCCTCATCCGCCAGCAGGTCCGCAAAGCCCTCGTCCGTGTTGGTCACGCGAAAGCTGAAACGCCCGACCGGCTTGCCGTCATCCAGGCGTGACAGGGTGTAGACAAAGCGGTTCACGGTGTCCGCCGTCCGCTCCGCCGAAAGCCCGCTGCGCAGCGCAAAGGATTCCACCAGCGCCGGCATCAGTACCGCGCCCACCGTCGAAGAGCCCGAGATCGACAGTTCCGCCACAAAATCCGTAAGCGACGGGCACCCGGGCCCGTCACAGAGCACGCCAGAGCCATCCACAGTCAACTCGCCATAGCGGGTGCGCAGGCGATAGAACTCTCCGTCAAAGCCCAGAAGCGTGCCGGTCAATTCGATGGATCCGTCGCGCGAACGCAACGTGACATCGTCGGCATAGGCCGCACAGGTGCCTGTCACAAAGAAAAGTGCGGCGAAAACCGCCGCACGAAAGGCCATCATGTAAGAGCCGCTTTCGCCTGTTTAACGCGAAGCGATTGTCAGGTCTTCGATCAGGTTTTTCAACACCAGAAAGTCACCGACGCTGTCGCAATCGGGCATGTCGAGCGTCATGTCCCGCACCCGCAGCCCGTTTTCGGAATGCAGCTCGAAGGTCTGCGCTTCGATCTGGGCCGCACAATTGCTGTCGGTAACCTCTGCCTCGACCGTGACGAGCACGTCACCGCCACGCGTGGCCGTGCCTGTGGGGAAGGAGTAAACCTCGACCATCAACGCTTCGGGCGCGTCTTCGCGGCCAAGCCGGGTCAGGAACCCGCCTTCACCCCGGGCCGCGGCAGTAAGGTCACCCGCGGCAGCGGCCCAGACATGGCCGTCGGCGAAATAGTCGGCGGAGAATTCGCGCGCATGCAGCTGCAGACCGGCCTCGCCTTTCCACTGCACCGCCACCCGGTCGTAAAACTCCAGCGAGGTCACGTCCGCCGAGGCCGTGGCCCCTTCGCCATCGGCAAAGGCGGCGATGAACATCGCGCGGTCGGACATGGCGGGGACCGAGATATTGAGCGTGCCGTCCGGCTGCATCACTTCGGTGAACATCATGCCGTGATGATGGATCGTGACCCGTTCGCTGGCATGGCAGGCCGCATCGAGCGTGATGTCGACCATGGCGCCCGCAATCGGCGTGGCCAGCATGACGGTTTCGCAATCAAACCCGCTCTGCGCCGGTTCCGGCGGCAGGTTCGACAGATCGAGCGGCGCAACCTCCGGCTCCGTCGCGGCGGCAAGCGCCACCGTCTGGTCTGGCATGACCAGTTCCAGTTCGAGATCGTCGGGAAGCTGCGGCGCCACAAATGCGGAGGAGGCTTCAGTGATGTCGGTCACCTGCAACTCCGCCTCGACCGGCGCGTCCTGCCCGGGCAGCTTGGTGCCGTATTGCATCACATACCCGATGCCGAGCGCGCAGACCAGAGTCGCGCCGCCCAGAAGATAGCTTTTGACTTGTGCCATTCCGGCCTCCCGTCACAATTGTCCGGGAGCACTGTCGGCAAAGATGATGGCGGCCATGGGGCGCGCACGCGAAACCATTAAGGCATTCGCGCTGCGCATGAGACATCTGGATCAGGGCTCAGGGCCGCGGGCCGGGGATCAGGAGATCCGCCCGTGGCAATGCTTGAATTTCCGGCCGGAGCCGCAGGGGCACGGGTCGTTCCGGCCCGGATTGCCCCAGGTCGACTGGTCGGTCTCGTCGAACCCTGCGATCAGCGGCGTGGGTGCGGCGGCCGGTTGCGCGGGCGCGCCGTCCGAGCCCGCCGCAGCGGCGGCGGCAACGGGGGCCGCCTCGACCGGACGCGGCGCGGGCTTCTGATCCGCCTTTGCCGGGGGCGGAGCAGGCCCGTCCGCCGGCACGACGCCGCCGCCCGCCTGTTCCTGCTGCGCCATGATCTGCTGCATCATCGCCTTCTGCTCGTCCTCGGTCATCGGACGGACCTGGCTGAGCTTCTGCGTAACCTCTTCGCGCAGACCGTCGAGCAGGCCCTCGAAGAGCTGGAACGCCTCGGTCTTGTATTCATTGAGCGGGTCCCGCTGGGCGTAACCCCGGAACCCCACGACAGAGCGCAGATGCTCCAGCGTCAGCAGATGTTCGCGCCACTTGCCATCGATGGTCTGCAACAGGACCTGCTTTTCGATCTGGCGCATGGTGTCGGGGCCGAAGGCCTCTGCCTTCTCCGCCATCAGCTCGTCAGAGGCTTTCTCCAACCGCTCGCGCAGCACTTCCTGATCGACGCCGTCTTCCTCCGCCCAGACCATGACCGGCTGGTCCAGGCCGAGCTTTTCGAGAACCGCACCATAAAGGCCCTGCACGTCCCACTGGTCCGCATAGGCCTTGGGCGGCGCATAGGCATCGACCATGTCGTCGATCACCTGATGGCGCATGTCCTGCGCGATCTCGCTGAGATCCTCGGCCTCCATGATCTCGCGGCGCTGGGCAAAGATCACCTTGCGCTGGTCGTTCATCACGTCGTCGAATTTCAGCAGCTGCTTGCGGATGTCGAAGTTGCGCCCCTCGACCTTGGCCTGCGCGCGTTCCAGCGACTTGTTCACCCAAGGGTGAATGATCGCCTCGCCTTCCTTCATGCCGAGCGAACTCAGCACCTTGTCGAGCCGTTCGGACCCGAAGATCCGCATCAGGTCATCCTCGAGCGACAGGAAGAACGAGGATTTGCCCGGATCGCCCTGACGGCCCGAGCGGCCACGCAGCTGGTTGTCGATCCGGCGGCTTTCGTGCCGTTCGGTGGCCAGAACAAAGAGACCGCCCGCGTCCTTGACCGCCTGCTCGTCCTTCTCGTGCTCGGCCTCGATGCGCTGGCGGATCGCTTCGGGATCGGCCTCCGGGTCGGCGGCGATGGCCTCCATGATCTGGAAGTCGAGATTGCCGCCCAGTTTGATGTCGGTGCCGCGACCGGCCATGTTGGTGGCGATGGTGACCGCGCCGAGCTTGCCCGCGTCGGCGACGATCTGCGCCTCCTGCTCGTGCTGGCGGGCGTTCAGGACGTTGTGCGTGTAACCTGCGTCCTTGAGCATCTGGCTCAGCATCTCGGACTTCTCGATCGACGTGGTGCCGACCAGAACCGGCTGGCCCTTTTCCTGCGCCTTGCCGATCTCATCCACAATCGCCTGATATTTCTCGCGCGCGGTGCGGTAGACCTTGTCGTCCTCGTCAAGCCGCGCAATCGGGCGGTTGGTCGGCACTTCGACCACACCCAGCCCGTAGATCTCGGCAAATTCCGCCGCTTCGGTGGCGGCGGTGCCGGTCATGCCGCCCAGTTTTTCGTAAAGCCGGAAGTAGTTCTGGAAGGTCACGCTGGCCAGCGTCACGTTTTCGGGCTGGATCTGGCAGCCTTCCTTGGCTTCGATGGCCTGGTGCAGGCCCTCCGACAGGCGCCGACCGGCCATCATCCGTCCGGTGAATTCGTCGATCAGCACAACCTCGCCATCGCGGACGATGTAATCCTTGTCCTTGGTAAAGAGCTTGTGCGCGCGCAGGCCCTGATTGACGTGATGCACCACCGTGGTGCTTTCGGGATCGTAGAGCGACTGATCCTCCGGCAGCAGACCCCGCGCCTTCAGATGCAGCTCGAGAAATTCGTTGCCGTCGTCGGTGAAGGTCACGTTGCGGGTCTTTTCGTCGATCTCGTAGTGTTCGGCGGCCAGATCCGGGATCAGCTTGTCGATGCCGACATAAAGCTCGGAGCGGTCCTGCGCGGGGCCCGAGATAATCAGCGGCGTGCGCGCCTCGTCGACGAGGATGCTGTCGACCTCGTCCACGATCGCGAAGTAATGGTCGCGCTGATAGATCTGGTTCAGCTCCGACTTCATGTTGTCGCGCAGGTAGTCGAAGCCCAGCTCATTGTTGGTTGCATAGGTGATGTCGGATTCGTAAGCGGCCTTCTTCTCGTCCTCGGGCTGGCGCGGATAGACCACGCCGGTGGTCAGTCCCAGCGCGCCAAAGACATTGCCCATCCATTCGCTGTCGCGCCGGGCGAGGTAATCGTTGACCGTGACCACATGCACGCCGCGCCCCGTGAGCGCATTGAGATAGGCCGGGAAGGTCGCCACAAGCGTCTTGCCTTCCCCGGTCTTCATTTCCGAGATATTGCCCTGATGCAGGAAGATCCCGCCCATCAGCTGCACATCGAAGGCGCGCAGGCCCAGCGCGCGCTTGGCGGCCTCGCGGCAATTGGCAAAGGCTTCGGGCAGCAGGTCATCGAGGCTCTCGCCCCCGGCATGGCGCTTTTTCAGCTCGTCGGTCTTGGCGATCAGCGCGGCATCGTCGAGCTTCTCGAACTCCGGCTCCAGCGCGTTGATCTTTTCCACCAGCGGCCGGGTGGACTTGACCTTGCGGTCGTTCGGGGTGCCGAACACCTTACGCGCTAATTTTCCCAGCATGGTCTGCCTGTCCTCATTGACACCGTCGTGAGCGGCCTCTGCTTGCCCGCCTCGCCCATGCGCCATATGTCGAAGGGAACGTTCGGCCTTGCAGAGCCTTTGCGGGTAGGTAAGGGTCGCTTCGAACAGTGTCAACGCCGCCCGCGCGAGGCGGCCCCGCGAATAACCCGAGAAGGACCTGAGAGATGCCCACACGTTTGATGAAACACGTCCCCGCCATCGCGCTTGCGCTGGCGCTGGCAACCCCCGCGGTTGCGCAGGACGAGGCGGTCACCGCCGATACCGTCGTGGCCACCGTGAACGGTGAGGAGATCACGCTGGCGCATATGCTGATGATCCGCGCCAGCCTGCCGGACCAGTACCAGCAACTGCCCAACGATGTGCTCTGGGACGGCATCCTCGACCAGATCATCCAGCAGCAGGTGCTGAGCCAGGATGACGGCGCCGAAGAGACCCGCCGCGTGCGCGTGGCGCTGGAAAACGAGCGCCGCTCGCTGCTCGCCGCCGAGGTTGTCTCCGTTGTGGCCGCGGACGCGCTGACCGACGAAGCGGTGCAGGCCATGTATGAAGAGCAATATGTGAACGGCGATCAGGGCATGGAGTTCAACGCCTCACACATTCTCGTGGAAACCGTCGAAGAGGCGCAGACCATCATCGAAGAGCTGAATGGCGGCGCCGATTTCGCCGAGGTGGCGCGCGCGAAATCGACCGGCCCGTCCGGCGCCAATGGCGGCGCCTTGGGGTGGTTCAGCGCCGGCATGATGGTGCAGGCCTTCCAGGATGCCGTCGAGGGGCTCGAGGATGGCGCGATCTCGGAGCCGGTCGAGACCCAGTTCGGCTGGCACGTGATCAAGCGCAACGAAAGCCGCGCCAAGGCCGCGCCCGCCCTCGACGAGGTGCGCACCGAGATCGAAGGCACGCTGCAGCAGGAGGCGGTTCAGGTCTTTATCGGCGAAGCGGTGGAGGCCGCAGAGGTCACCCGCACCGCCAAGGAAGACATCGACACGTCCGTCCTGTCCAATATCGAGCTTCTGGAGCAGTAAATGGCCAAATACCCGCGTTCCCCGCTCGCGCCGGAGCGGTTCCCCGCGCTGCCCGTGATTGCCGGGGCGCGGTTTGCCACGGTGGCCGCAGGTGTGCGCTACGAGGGCCGCGAGGACGTGATGCTGGCCGCGCTCGATCCCGGCACGGTAGTGGCGGGCGTCTTCACCCGCTCCGCCACCCGCTCGGCCAATGTGCTCGACTGTCAGGCCAAGATCGCCCGTCACGACGCGGCGGGCGCGGCGATCATCGTCAACTCCGGCAACTCGAACGCCTTTACCGGGCGGGCGGGCGAAGGTTCCGTCGCGGCGATCTGCGACACGGTTGCGGGCGCGCTCGACCTGCCTGCATCGCGGGTCTTCACCAGTTCCACCGGCGTGATCGGAGAGCGCCTGCCGCATGACCGCATCACCGCCAAGGTCAATGATCTGGTCGCGGGGCTGAATGAGGCCGCGCTCGAAAAGGCCGCACAGGCGATCATGACCACCGACACCTTTCCCAAAGGCGCCTGCCGGGAGGTCGATGTCTCGGGCACAAAAATCCGCATCGCCGGGATCGCCAAGGGATCGGGTATGATCGCGCCCGACATGGCGACGATGCTGGTCTATATCTTCACCGATGCGGCGCTTTCGCAACCGGCGCTGCAGGCGCTGGTGAACAGCATCAACGCCCGCAGCTTCAACAACATCACCGTCGACAGCGACACCTCGACCTCCGACACGCTTCTGATGGCCGCAACCGGTGCATCGGGTGTGGACGCAAGCGACAACGCCGATTTCGCGGCCGCATTGGAAGACGTGATGCTGGATCTCGCCCATCAGGTGGTGCGCGACGGCGAAGGGGCCACGAAGTTTGTGACCGTTTCGGTGACCGGCGCGACATCCGACGCCGACGCCCGCACGCATGCGCTGTCGATCGCGAACTCCCCGCTGATCAAGACCGCGCTGGCGGGCGAGGACCCGAACTGGGGCCGCGTGGTGATGGCGGTGGGCAAATCCGGCGCCGCGGCGAACCGCGACACGCTGTCGATCCGGTTCGGCGACATCACCGTGGCCGAAAAAGGCTGGGTCGCCGAAAGCTACAAGGAGGCGGAGGGCGCGGCCTACATGAAGCGGGAAGAGATCGAGATCGGCGTCGATATCGGCCTCGGCTCCGGCGCGGCCACGGTCTGGACCTGCGATCTCACCCACGGCTATATCAGCATCAACGCCGATTACCGCTCCTGACCCCCTGGCTTCTTCTCTTCAAAAATACGCCCCTCACCGGCCTGCCACAGGAACCCGCGCCATGACCATTGTCCTCGTTTCCGCCGTCGCGCTGATCGACGCCGATGGCCGCGTGCTGCTGGCGCAGCGTCCGGAGGGTAAGTCCATGGCGGGCCTGTGGGAATTCCCCGGCGGCAAGGTCGAACCGGGTGAGACCCCAGAGGCCGCGCTGATCCGCGAATTGCACGAAGAACTTGGCATCGACACTTGGGCGTCCTGCCTTGCGCCGCTCACATTCGCGTCCCACAGCTATGATGATTTCCACCTGCTCATGCCGCTCTTTGCCTGCCGCAAATGGGAGGGCATCCCGAAGGCGCAGGAAGGCCAGACACTCGCCTGGGCCCGTGCATCAGAGCTGCGCGATTACCCGATGCCGCCGGCCGATATCCCGCTGATACCGATTCTGCGCGACTGGCTCTGAGCCATCCGGAACGTGCACAAACCGGCTTCGGCCCTGCACATTACTTAAGAAATTGGAAACAATCCGCGCGCTCGCGCAGGATATTTTCCAAAACATCCCGATATTTGATCGATTATGACCGGAACATGTCGAAAAATTGTCGAAAAAAGAACGTCTTCAGCCTATGTTAACCAATAGTCATCTGGGGAGACTGACATGCTGCGTACCATCACTCTCGGCAGCTGCGTTTCGGTGCAGGGCCTGCTCGAAAAGACGCTGCCCGACGGGCGGATTGCCGTTCGCGTCGGGGATCGGGTGTTCACCGGGCTGCCGATCACCAAAGCCGCCTGAGAACATCACGACGCAAGACACACAAAATCCCCGCCGTTGACCGGCGGGGATTTTGACGTTTTCAGAACCGCGATACGATCACGCGAGCGAGCGTTCGATCTCCTCACGCTCGAAGATCTCGATCACGTCATCCGGGCGGATATCGTCGTAGTTCTCGAACGCCATGCCGCATTCCTGACCGGACTGAACTTCGGGCACTTCGTCCTTGAAGCGCTTGAGCGTCTTCAGCGTGCCTTCGTGGATCACCACATCGTCGCGCAGCAGACGCACCCCGGCAGAGCGGCGCGCCACCCCTTCGGTGACCAGACAGCCCGCAACCTTGCCGACATTGGAGACCTTGAAGACCTCCTTGATCGTGGCGTAGCCGATGAATGTCTCGCGCACCTCTGCAGAGAGCAGGCCCGAGGCCGCCGCTTTCACATCGTCCACAAGGTCGTAGATCACGCTGTAATAGCGAATCTCCACGCCCTTCTGGTTGGCAGTGTTGCGGGCGGACGCATTGGCCCGGACGTTGAAGCCGATGACCGGCGCGCCCGACGCTTCGGCGAGGCCGATATCGGTTTCGGTGATTGCACCCACGCCGGAATGCAGCACGCGCACGCGCACCTCGTCGTTGCCGACCTTCTCCAGCGCCTGCACAATCGCCTCGGCAGAGCCCTGCACGTCGGCCTTGACCAGCACCGGCAGTTCCGACACGTCCGCGTCGTCCTTGGCCTTCTGCATCAACTGCTCGAGCGTGGTGGCGGCCCCCAGTGCGGCGCGCTTTTCCTTGGCCAGGTTGGCGCGGTACTCGGCGATCTCGCGGGCCTGCGCCTCGGTCTCGGTCACGTTCAGCACGTCACCCGCTTCGGGCGTGCCGTTGAGACCCAGCACCTCCACGGGCACCGAAGGCCCGGCTTCCTTGACGCGCTCGCCCTTGTCGTTGATCAGCGCACGGACCTTGCCGTATTGCTCACCGACCACAAAGATATCGCCCTGGCGCAAGGTCCCGTTCTGCACCAGAACGGTGGCCACCGGGCCGCGGCCCACATCAAGCTGCGCCTCGATCACAGCGCCTTGCGCGGCGCGGTCGGGATTGGCCTTGAGCTCGAGGATCTCGGCCTGCAGCGCAATCGCTTCGAGCAGCTGATCGAGACCCTGACCGGAGATCGCGGAGACTTCGACATCCTGCACTTCACCGGACATCTCTTCGACGATGACCTCGTGCTGCAGCAGATCCGTGCGCACCTTGGTCGGGTTGGCTTCGGGTTTGTCGATCTTGTTGATCGCCACGATCATCGGCACCTGCGCGGCCTTGGCGTGATTGATCGCCTCGACCGTCTGCGGCATGACCGCATCATCGGCGGCGACCACAAGAACCACGATATCCGTGACCTGCGCACCGCGCGAACGCATCGAGGTAAAAGCCGCGTGGCCCGGCGTGTCGAGGAAGGACAGAACCGTGCCGCCGTCGGTCGTCACCTGATAGGCGCCGATATGCTGGGTGATGCCGCCGGCTTCGCCCGCGGTCACCTTGGCATCGCGAATCGCATCCAGAAGCGAGGTCTTGCCGTGGTCGACATGGCCCATGATCGTGATCACCGGCGGGCGCGAGATCAGGTCCTCTTCCTTGTCCTCGACCTCCTTGATAACGTCCTCGACATCGGCGTCGGAGACGCGCGTGACCTTGTGGCCGAACTCTTCGATGATCAGCTCGGCGGTGTCCTGGTCGATGGTCTGGTTCTGCGTCGCCATGATGCCGTTGTTCATCAGCGCCTTGACGACGTCGCCGACCTTTTCGGTCATCCGGTTGGCCAGTTCGGCCACGGTGATCGCCTCGGGCAGCTGCACGTCACGCACCACCTTCTCGCGGCTCTGCTGTCCGCCCATCGCCTTCTGACGCGCCCGCTCCTGCTTGCGCTTCATCGCGGCCATGGATTTCTGACGTCCACCCTCGCCGCCCAGCGCCTGGTTCAGCGTCAGCTTGCCGGACCGGCGGCCGCCATCGTCGCGGCCCTTGCGACCGCGCTCTTCGCGCTCGTTCTTGCGCGGCGTGGCAGCCGGTGCGGCGGTGCGCGACCGCGGCTGTTCCTTGGCCGCGGGCGGTGCCGCTGCGGGCTCTGCCGCGCGCTTGGCGGCTTCGGCGGCCTCGCGGGCCTTGCGTTCTTCTTCCTCGGCCTTGGCCTTGGCGCGCTCTTCGGCCTCGCGCTGCTCGCGTTCCTTGGCCTCCTTCTCCGCACGCATCCGGTCACGCTCTTCGGCGCGGGCCTTTTCCTCGGCTTCGCGGCGGGCGGTTTCATCCGCCTCGCGGGCCTTGGCGGCCTGCAGCGCCTTCAGGCGACGCTCCATCTCCGCATCCGAGATTCCCGCCGGGCGCTTGGACGCGCTCGGCGCGGCGCTGGCGGCCTGGGACGGGCCGGCGCCCGGCTTCACACCCGGTGCGGCACCGGGCTTGGGCACCACAACGCGCTTGCGCTTGGTTTCCACCACGACGTTCTTGGTGCGGCCATGGCTGAAGCTTTGCTTCACATTGCCCGAACGGGCCCCGCCACGCAGACCGAGTGTCTTTTTGCCGTCGTTATCGCTCATAAAGCTTCTACATCCTTTTCTGGGCGACCCCTGCCGCCACGCTCCGCATCGACGCTTTCGATACGAAGGCCCCTCAAACGTTGGGCTTCCTCTACAACACGCCGCGCCAAACCGCCAGCGCGAAGCGCGGCATGGATCACGGTTTGTCGCCCGAAGGCGACGCCCAGCTCATCCGCCGTGAGCCAACCGATATAGTTGCCCCCATACGGCGTGCTGAGCTTCGATTTCCCGCGTGACGATCCATCCGTTGCCTGGATCAGAACGCGTGCTTCTTCCTTGCCAAGCCAGTCCTTGACCTTTTCATAGCCCGAAACCGCGTCACCGGATTTGCGCGCAAGGGAGATCAGATCGACGAGTCGCCGGACCAGCATCTGTTCGACCAGCTCAGGCAAGGCCTGCGGCACGGTCACCGGTTGCTTGAATCCGCGAGAGAACAGCCCTTTGTCGGCCGCGCGCTGCAAGGCCGCACGGTCGGACGAGACATATAGGCCACGTCCCGGCAATTTACCAGCCACATCCGGCACAACCGCGCCATCGGGGCCCGCGACAAAGCGCACGAGGCCGGATTTCGGCTGCACCTCGCCCGTGGCGATGCACTTGCGCTCCGGTCCGTCGTCGCGGTCTGTCTTGCGGCCCCCCCGGCTCAACGGGCTTACTCCTCGGCCTCTTCGGCGACAGCTTCGCCATGTTGCGCCTCTTGCCCTTCTTCGGCCTCGGCTTCGAGGTCGGCGGGGTCGACCCAGCCCAGCATCACGCGGGCAGTCATCACCATGGTCTGCGCTTCCTCGAGGCTGACGTCGAACTTCTCGAGGAGGCCGTCATCCTTGACGCGCTGCCCGTCCACGGTCGTCCAGCCACCGGCCAGTTCCCAATCCGCGCAGGTTGCGAAATCCTCCAGCGTCTTCACGCCGTCCTCGGCCAGCGCCTCGACCATCTGCGGGTTGAGCCCGTCGAAGGAAATCAGGCTGTCCTCGGCGCCCAGCTCGCGGGCGCGTTCCAGCGCCTTGCGGGCCTGCTCTTCCAGCACGTCGCGGGCGCGAGCCTGCAATTCCTTGGCGGTGTCCTCGTCCACGCCGTCAATGACCAGCAGCTCGTCGATCTCCACATAGGCCACCTCTTCGAGATTGGTAAAACCTTCGGAGACCAGAAGCTGGGCAAAGAACTCATCCAGATCGAGCGTATCCATGAAGAGCTTGGTGCGCTCCTCGAATTCCGCCTGACGACGCTTGGATTCCTCTTCCTCGGTCATGATGTCGATGTCGAGCCCGGTGAGCTGCGAGGCAAGCCGCACGTTCTGGCCGCGGCGACCGATGGCAAGCGACAGCTGCTCGTCCGGCACCACAACCTCGATCCGCTCGGCATCCTCATCGAGCACCACCTTGGCGACCTCGGCGGGCTGCAGCGCGTTCACCAGGAAGGTCGGCATATCCTCATTCCACGGGATGATGTCGATCTTTTCGCCCTGAAGCTCGTTCACCACCGCCTGCACGCGGGAGCCGCGCATACCGACGCAGGCGCCAACGGGGTCGATGGAGCCGTCATAGCTCACCACGCCGATCTTGGCGCGGGAGCCGGGATCGCGGGCCACGGCCTTGATCTCGATGATGCCGTCGTAGATCTCGGGCACTTCCATCTTGAAAAGCTCGGCCATGAACTCAGGCGCGGTGCGGCTGAGGAAAATCTGCGGACCGCGCGTTTCGCGGCGCACATCCTTGATGTAGCAGCGGATCCGGTCGCCGGGGCGATAGGCCTCGCGGCCGATCTTTTCGTTGCGGCGCAGCATCGCCTCGCCACGGCCCACATCGACGATGACGTTGCCGTATTCCTCGCGCTTGACGACACCGTTGATGATGGTGCCCGCGCGGTCCTGGAACTCCTCGAACTGGCGGTCGCGCTCGGCCTCGCGGACCTTTTGCAGGATCACCTGCTTGGCGCTCTGCGCCGCGATCCGGCCCAGCTCCACCGGTGGGACTTCCTCGACAAAGGTGTCGCCCACGGCGGGGTTCTCGAGATATTGCTTGGCCTGCTCGACGGTAAACTCCGCCTGATAGTTCTCAAGCTCCTCTTCCTCGACAACGGTGCGCACACGGGTGAAGGTCGCCTTGCCGGTCTTGCGGTCGATGCTGACGCGGATATCCATCTCGGCGCCGTAGCGCGACTTGGCGGCCCGGGCGAGGCTCTCCTCCATCGCTTCGACAACCAGACCGGGGTCGATCATCTTCTCGCGCGCCACCGCCTCGGCGGTCTGCAAAAGTTCCAGCTGGTTGGCAGAGGTGATTGCCATGTGCGTTACTCCTCATCCGGGCCGGTTTCGGCCTCGATCTCATCGTATTTCGTTTCGTCCAGAGCGGCGGGCGCGCCGCCTGCGGCCTTGCGGGCCTTGAGCATTTCGCGGATCAGCTCGTCGGTCATCACCAGCTTGGCATCGGCCAGCCAGTCGAATTTCAGCCCCACCGTGACCGTCTCGGCGCCGTCGTCCATGTTGACCAGCACCTCGTCCTCCTCGATGCCGGCCAGGATACCACGAAAGCGTTTGCGGCCGTCGATCAGATCGGCGGTTTCGAGTTTGGCCTCGTAGCCCTCGTAAGTGTCGAAATCCTTCAGGCGGGTCAGCGGGCGGTCGATGCCCGGGCTCGAGACCTCGAGCGTGTAGGCGTCGAGGATCGGGTCTTCGACATCCAGCGTGGCGCTCACGGCGGTCGAGATCTCGGCGCAATCGTCCACCTCGATGCCGCCGCCGGGCCGTTCGGCCATGATCTGCAGCGTCGGTGTCTGACCGCCCATCAGGCGGATGCGCACAAGCTCGAATCCCATGTCGTCGATGACCGGTCCGACGATTTCGGCCAGCCGCTTGTCCATCGCGGTCTTCGCAATAAGGTCAGTCATAGAGGCCCCCCGGGCGCTGTCAGCGGGCACAAAAAAACGGGCCCGCGGCCCGTCGATTTTCATCCGGTGGGCGCCGGGTTTGGACCCCAGCGCGCCGCTGTTGAAGGGGATATACGCAAGCAGGAGTGAGTCTGCAAGGGGTTGTTTAAGCGCCTGCGGTATCGCGCGCGCCTTTCGTGCATGCGGCACGGCCGATCCTTGCCTGCCGCCATGCGACAGGCGGCCCGGATCACACCAGTTCGGGCAGGCGCTGCGCGGGGGGCGTGTTGCGGCTGCGCTGGCTGGTGATTTTGCCGTCGATCACCGTCATGCCGACGCCCGGCAGGTTGCCCAGCTGCACAGACTCCAACAGGTTTCTGCCCGGCGCGTGCTGGGCCTGGTCCATCAGCACAAAATCCGCGGCCTTGCCTGCCTCGATCAGCCCGGTATCGAGCTTGCGCCGCCGCGCGGTGTTGCCGGTGGCAAAGCAGAACGCCAGTTCTGCCGCGACATCGCCCAGCGACGACAGCATCGCCACCATGCGCAGGATCCCCAGCGGCTGCACCCCCGAGCCCGCAGGCCCGTCGGTGCCCAGGATGATCTGGTCGAGCTTGTCCAGCTCGCGCGCGGTGTTCAGCGTCAGAAGGGCCGCGCGCTCGTTGCCGTTATGCACGATCTCCAGCGCCGCCTTGCAGTTTTCGCAGATGCAGATGATCTGGTCATCGGGCAGCGCCGAATGGCCACCGTTTATATGGCCGACCACATCGGTGCCGGTCTCGAGCACCATATCGGCATCAATCAGGCCGGAGCCGGGGATCGACGGCCCGCCGGTGTGAATGGTGCTCTGCATGCCGTATTTGCGCGCCCAGCCGATCATCTGATTGGCGGTCTTGCCGTCCTTGACGGTGCCCAGACCGACCTCGCCGATCAGCCGCACACCGGCCTCGGCCATCTCCTTGAAGTCCTCTTCCTCGAGGCCTTTCTGCAAGAGCGGCGCGCCTGCATGCACCTTCATGCCCGACGGGCGCAGGTTCTCGTACCAGCGCTGCGCTGCAATCGCCATCGCCTTGGTGCCCACGGGATCGTTGGGCCGTCCGGGCATATGCACCTCGCCTGCCGAGATCAGCGTGGTCACACCGCCATGCAGCGTCGAATCGATCCAGTGCAGCTGTTGCTGGCGCGGCGTGTAGTCGCCCACCACCGGATGCACATGGCTGTCGATCAACCCGGGCGCCAGCGTCACGCCATTGGCATCGACGCTCACATCCGCGCCGTCGCAATCGAGATCCGCCGCGCGCCCCCAGGCGCTGATCCTGCCGTCTTCGGCGATCATGCAATCGCCGTCAAAGATCGGTTCTTCGATTTTTCCCGACAGGATCATGCCGATGTTTCTGATGACAAGTTTGTCGCCCATGCGCCGTCTCCATCGCGTTGCCCCAAGCCGCATCCATCGCGGGCAGGGCCGGTGTTTCCATTAGTATGCATATGACCTGCACCCCGGCAAAGCGAAGATTGCCGCCACCTTGGGCTCTGCGAGAAAATGTTTGCACACAAACAATAAAAACGTTGACAGCCGCGCGTGGAATGCGCCTCAATTTGCGGATCGGTCGAAGGTCGGGGAGGCCCGGATGAGCTTTGTGCGAAACGCGTGGTACGTCGCGGGATGGTCGCGGGATTTCGGGGATGCGTTGCGTGCGCTGGAAATCACCGGCCAGCGTCTGGTGATGTTCCGCAGCTCCGACGGGCAGGTGAAGGCGCTGGAAGATCGCTGCCCGCACCGGCTCTTGCCGCTGTCGAAAGGCAAGCGCATCGGCGACACCATCCAGTGCGGCTATCACGGCATGACCTTTGACGGCGCAGGCCGGTGCGTGCGCGTGCCGGGCCAGGACAACACCCCCAAAAGCGCCTATGTGGAGGCGTTCCCTGTCGAGGAACGCCATGGCGTGGTCTGGATCTGGATGGGCGAGCCGGAGCGCGCCGACCCGGGCGAGATCTTCGATCTGCCGGAATTCACGCAGGACGGCTGGCACGCCCATCACGGCGAGGCGCTGCACATCCGCTCCAACTATCTCAACGTCGCCGAAAACCTCGTCGATCCGGCGCATGTGAGCTTTGTGCATCCCACCACTCTGGGCAATGCGGCGTCGGAAAACGTGCCGGTGCATGTCTCGACGTCAGGCGAGGTCATTTCGGCCTGGCGCTGGATCCGCGACGCGCCGCCCATCGGGTTTTTCCAGAAATTCGGCGGGTTTGACGGCCATGTGGACCGCTGGCACTACTACCACCTGCATTTGCCCTCGACCGCGGTGATCGACTTTGGCAGCATCGCAACCGAGCTGAACTGCCCCGAGGAAGAGCGCGACCGGGGTGTGCGCATCTTTGCGCTTCATTTCGTGACGCCCGTGCGCGAGGATTACACCATCGATCACTGGATGCACCTGCGCAACACCGAGCCGGGCGAAGAGGCCGCGGCCCAGATGGACGCGATGTTCAAGGTGGCCTTTGCCGAGGACAAGGAGATCCTCGAGGCCGTGCAGGACAGTGAAGCCCAGCCGCAACGGCGCAAACCCATCCGCATCGCGATCGACAAGGGACCAAACGTGTACCGCAAGCGCATCCGTGACATGATCGCATCCGAAACCACCGAAGATCTGGGCGAGCCTGTCAGCCCCAGCTTCATCCAGCACGACTGATCAACAGTCGGCCGCTCAACAGAGAGGACCCATATATGCAACGAAAGACATTCCTGAAGGCGATGATCGCCTCGGCCGCCGTGGCGTTGACGCCCGTGCTGGCCAGCGCGCAAGACCCGATCATCGTCGGCGAGATCAACCACTACAAGCGCATGGCCGCCTTTGCGGGCCCCTACAAGCAGGGCATCGAGCTGGCGCTGGAACAGACCAACGAGGCCGGCGGCGTCATGGGCCGTCCGCTGGAGTTCATCTTCCGCGACGATCAGGGCGAGCCCGGCGAGGCGGTCAAGATCGCCGAGGAGCTGATGACCCGCGATGGCGCGGTGATGCTGACCGGCACGATCCTCAGCAATGTGGGTCTCGCGATTTCCTCCTTTGCGGGCGAAAAGGGCTATGTCTACCTTGCCTCCGAGCCGCTGGCCGACAGCCTCGTCTGGGCGGCGGGCAACAAGTACACGTTCCGCCTGCGCAGCTCGACCTTCATGCAGGCCGCGATGCTGGCCGAAGCGGCGGCCAAGACCGACGCAGTGCGCTTTGCCACCATTGCGCCCAACTACGCCTACGGCAAGGATGCCGTGGCCGCGTTCAAGGAAAACCTGCTCAAGCTCAAGCCCGAGGCGGAGTTTGTGGCCGAGCAGTGGCCCGCGCTCTTCAAGATCGATGCCGGGGCCGAGGTGCAGGCGCTCGAACGCGCCAAGCCCGACGCGATCTACAATGTGACCTTCGGGCCCGATCTGGCCAAGTTTGTCCGTGACGGCACCGACCGCGGGCTCTTTGACGGGCGCGACGTCTACGGGCTGCTGTCGGGTGAGCCGGAGTACCTCGACCCGCTGGGCGACGAGGCGCCCGAAGGCTGGACCGTGACGGGCTTTCCCTGGTACGATCTGACCGACGGCCCGGATGGCGAATTTGTCGCCGCCTATCAGGAGCGCTTTGACGACTATCCGCGGCTGGGCTCCATCGTCGGCTACATGACGGTGCAGAGCATCGTCGCCGCCCTCGAAAAGGCCGGCTCCACCGAGACCGAGGCGATCCGCGAGGCCTTTGAGGATCTCGCCGTTGACAGCGCCATGGGTCCGATCACCTTCCGGTCCATCGACAACCAGTCCACCATGGGCGCCTATGTCGGCACCGTGGCTCTGAGGGACGGCAAGGGGGTCATGGTCGACTGGGAATACAAGGACGGCGCAAACTACCTGCCCTCCGACGAAGAAGTCATGAAACTGCGCGCCGCAGAGTGACGCATCCGCATGGCGGGCCTGCCTTTGCGCCCGCCATGCCCTTTTTCTTCTGACAGGTTGCCATGGAATTCTTCGTCGCCCAGATCCTGACGGGGCTGGCCAATGCCAGCTCTCTGTTTCTTGTCGCCTGCGGGCTGTCGCTGATCTTTGGTGTCACGCGGATCGTGAATTTTGCCCATGGCAGCCTTTACATGCTGGGTGCCTATATCGGCCTCACGCTGATGGAGACGCTGCCCGGCCATGTCGGCTTCTGGGGCTCGATCCTGCTGGCGGGCATTGCCGTGGGGCTTATCGGCGTGGTGATCGAGATGCTGGTGCTGCGCCCGGTCTACCGCGCGCCGGAGCTTTTCCAGCTGGTGGCTACTTTCGGTGTGATCCTTGTCATCCAGGATCTGGCGCTGATGATCTGGGGGCCGGAGGATCAGCTGGGCCCGCGCGCGCCCGGCCTTCGCGGCGTCTTCCGCATCATGGGAGAGCCCATTCCGAAATACGACATTGTCCTGCTGATCATCACGCCAATCATCGCGCTGGCTCTGTGGTACATGATGGCGCGCACGCGGCTGGGCGTGCTGGTGCGCGCCGCCACTCAAGACCGAGAGATGGTGGGCGCGCTTGGCGTCAACCAGGCCTGGCTCTTTACCGGGGTCTTTGCGCTCGGCTCGGCGCTGGCGGGGCTCGGCGGCGCGCTGCAGCTGCCCAAGGGCGGGGCGGATCTCCTGATGGATTTCACCATTCTCACGCCGGTCTTCGTGGTGGTGGTGATCGGCGGCATGGGATCGCTGCCCGGCGCCTATCTGGCGGCGATCATCATCTCGGTGCTCAATGTCTTTGGCGTCACCTACATTCCGCAATCCACGCTTGTTCTGATGTTTCTGGTGATGATCGTGGTGCTGATGATCCGGCCTTACGGCCTCTTCGGGCGCGAAGAGGTGGCGGGTGAGCACGGGCAGGTGGGCGAGCCCGAAGAGCCGATCAAACCGGCCTCGCGCCAGACCCGGCTGATCGTGGCCGCGGGCCTCGTGCTGCTGGCGCTGCTGCCGCTCATCGGCAGCAACTTCGCGCTGGTGCTCTCGACCGACATCCTGATTTTCTGCCTCTTCGCCGCCTCGCTGCATTTCCTGCTGGGGCTCGGCGGCATGGTCAGCTTCGGGCATGCGGCCTATTACGGTGGCGGCGCTTACGTGGCGGCGCTTCTGGTCACCTGGACCAACACCCCGATGGAGCTGGCCTTCCTGCTTGCCCCCTTCGGCGCGGGGCTTGCGGCGATCATCATCGGCTGGGTCTGCCTGCGCCTCACCGGCGTCTATTTCGCCATGCTCACGCTGGCCTTTGCGCAACTGCTCTGGAGCCTTGTGTGGCAATGGCAGGACGTGACCGGCGGCGACGATGGCCTTGTCAATATCTGGCCGTCGGACTGGCTCAACAACAACACCGCGTTTTTCTATTTCGCGCTGCTCTTTTCGGTGGGCGGCATCCTTGTGCTGCGCCACGTCGCCCATTCGCCTTTCGGCTACGCGCTGCGGGCGGCGCGCGACAGCCAGCGGCAGGCCGAGGCGACCGGCATCGACACCCAGCGCGTGAAGCTGCTGGCCTTCACCTTCGCGGGTTTCATGGGGGGCCTTGCGGGCGCGCTCTTTGTCTTTTCCAAAGGCAGCGTGTTTCCCAACGAGCTTGAGATCGTGCGCAGTTTCGACGCGCTGATCGTGGTCTTTCTGGGCGGGGTCAAGACGCTGGCGGGCGGGGTTGTCGGCGCGGCGTTTTTCAAGGGGGTCGAGGATATCCTCACCCGGTTCGAATACTGGCGGCTGGTCATGGGCCTGCTGATCATCTTCGTGGTGGTTGTAGCCCCCGAAGGCATCGTCGGCTCGCTGCGCCGCGCGGCGCGCCGCATCGGGCTCGGCAAGGAGCAGCCGTCATGAGCGTCGTTCTGGAAACCCGTGGCCTCACCAAGGCCTTTGGCGGGCTGGTGGCGGTCGACAACGTGTCCTTCCAGCTGCAGGAAAGCGAGCTGCTGGCGCTGATCGGGCCCAATGGCGCGGGCAAGAGCACGTGTTTCAACATGTTGATGGGGCAATTGCCGCCGACCTCGGGCGAGGTCTTTCTGATGGGCGAAAAGATCACCGGACTGAAGCCGCGCCAGATCTGGCGCAAGGGCGTCGGGCGGACGTTCCAGATCACCGCGACCTACAGCTCGATGACCGTGGTCGAGAATGTGCAGATGGCGCTCTTGTCCCATAACGGGCGGATCTTCCGGTTTCGATCGCAGGCCCACAGGCTCTATCGCAAAGAGGCGCTGGCGCTGCTGGACATGGTCGGCATGGCCGATCAGGCGGACCGGCATTGCGCGGTGCTGGCCTACGGCGATCTCAAACGGCTGGAACTGGCGACCGCGCTGGCCCATGAGCCGACGCTTTTGCTGATGGACGAGCCCACCGCCGGGATGGCCCCCAAGGAGCGCATCGCGCTCATGCAGCTCACCGCGGATATCGTGCGCGATCAGGGGGTCAGCGTGCTTTTCACCGAGCATGACATGGACGTGGTCTTTGCCCATTCGCACCGGATCATGGTGCTGAATCGCGGCGCGCTCATCGCCGAGGGCAGCGCTGCCGAGATCCGCGCCAACCCGATGGTGCAGGAGGTCTATCTGGGCGGCGGCACGGTGTTCGGCGCAGAGGAACACGCCGATGCTTGAGGTCAACCACATCAACAGTTTTTACGGCAAGGCCCATGTGCTGCGCGACCTCAGCCTCGACGTGCCGCGCGGCAAGGTGGTGGCCTTGCTGGGCCGCAACGGCGCGGGCAAGTCGACCACGATGAAGTCGATCATGCAGCTGGTGCGTCCGCAATCGGGCAGCGTGATGTTTCAGGGCCAGCAGATCACCGGGCTTTTGCCGCACAAGGTCGCCAAGATGGGCATCGGCTATGTGCCCGAGGACCGCCGGATCTTTACCGACCTCACCGTGAGCGAAAACCTCGTCGTCGGTCAGCAGCCCCCGCGCGAGGGGGCGGTGACCTGGACCGAAGACATGCTCTTTGATCTTTTCCCCAATCTCGCCGAGCGCCGCAACAACCGCGGCAAGGCGCTGTCGGGCGGCGAGCAGCAGATGCTGACCATTGCGCGCACGCTGATGGGCAATCCGCTCTTCGTGCTGCTGGACGAGCCCTCCGAAGGTGTCGCCCCGGTGATCGTCGAGCAGATGGCGCGGGTGATCCAGCAGCTGAAGTCCGAAGGGCTGACGGTGCTCTTGTCCGAACAGAACCTGCATTTCGCGCAGGCCGTGGCGGATATGGCGGTGATCATCGAAAGCGGGGAGCGGGCCTTTCATGGCACGCTGGCCGAACTCAACGCCCAGCCCGAGGTGCGCGACGCCTTTCTCGCCGCCTGACGCAAGCGCCCTTGACCGCGGCGGGGCATGGCCGGAGGATGCCGCCAGAGACGGCCCGCCGAAGGCCATCCACATCACATATGTTTCGGGAGGAAACCATGACTTTCAACAGACGCCAGACCCTTGGCCTGATCGGGGCCGCCGCGGCCTCGTCGCTGGCCGCTCCGGCGATTGCGCAGAACCGCAAGATCACCGTGGGCGCGCTGCGCTTCACCTCGCATTCCGGCAGCTTCATCGCGGTAGAACGCGGGTTCTTTGCCGAAGCGGGCCTCGATGTGGAGCTGAAGTTCTTCCAGGCCGCGCAGCCCATGGCCGTGGCCATCGCCAGCGGTGACGTGGATTACGCGGTGACCGCCATCTCCGGCGGGCTGGTGTCGCTGGCCGACAAGGGCGCGATCAAGGTGATCGGCGGCGCGCTCTCCGAAGAGCCGGGCATCGACGGGCAGAAGATCCTCGCCTCCGATGCGGCGTTCCAGGCCGGTCTGACGGCCCCCGGCATGCTGGATGGCAAGAGCTTTGGCATGACCACAGCGGGCTCGTCGTTTCACTACATGGGCTCCAAGATCGCCGCGGCAGAGGGCGCGTCGATGTCCTTCAAGCCGCTGCAAAAGGTCGGCGCGATCATCGGCGCGCTGAAATCCGGGCAGATCGACGCGTGGTCCATCGTGCCGCATATCGCCAAGCCTCTGGCAGGCTCGGGTGCGGTGCATATCATCGGCAACGTGTCGGACTACCTGCCGCGTTACCAGGTCACCACGGTCTTTACTTCGGCGGGCAACGCGGCGGATGAACGCCAGCAGACCACCGATTTCCTTGCCGGTTTCGGCAAGGGGGTGAGCGCGTATAACAGCACCATGATCGACAAGGCCGGCGGCGATGACGGCGTGGCCGAGATGGTCGATCTGATCCACAAATACGTCTACACCGACCGCCCGCGCGAGAAGGCCGCGCCGTCGATCATCAACGGCACCATGCGCCTCAATGAAGGGGCGTCGCTGAACGTCGCATCGGTGCAGGATCAGCTCTCGTGGTTCCAGTCCGAAGGGCTCATCGACGCGGACATCACGATCGATACGCTGGTCGACCCGAGCTATGTCGACACGTTCGAGGCGTGATCCGGGCCCGGAGCGGTGCCGCGCGCCGCTCCCTCCGGCTGCGGAGTGACTGAATGGACATCCGGCTTGACGGCATCAGCCATTCCTATGGCGCGACCGAGGTGCTGCGCGACATCACGCTCGACGTGCCCGCGGGCCGGATCGTCTGCCTTGTCGGGCCGTCGGGCTGCGGCAAGTCCACCCTGCTGCGCTTTGCCGGAGGGCTGGAGCGGCCCGATCAGGGCCGGGTGCTGCAGCTTGGTGCGCCGCCCGAAGGCTGCCTGAACCCGCTGACTTACATCTTTCAGGACTTCGCCCTGCTGCCCTGGCGCAGCGTGCGGGGCAACGTGTCGCTGGTGCTGGAGGATCATGCGCTGCCGCGTGAAGACGCGGAGCGGATCATCGCCGACGTGCTCGCCCGCACCAAGCTTGCCGATTTCGCCGATGCGCTGCCGAAACAGCTGTCGGGTGGCATGAAGCAGCGCGTCGCCATCGCCCGCGCCCTTGCGGTGAACCCCGCGGTGATGCTGATGGACGAGCCGCTTTCGGCGCTCGACGCGCAGACCCGAGAGCTTTTGATGGACGATCTCATCGCGCTCTGGACCCGCCAGCCGTTTACCGCGCTCTACGTGACCCACAACCTTGCCGAAGCGGTGCGTCTGGGCCATCGCATCGCCGTGCTTTCGCGGCGTCCGGGCCGGATCCGCGACGTGGTCGAGATCGACAAGCCGCTCGACGCGCGGCTTTATGCGGACCCGGATCTGGAAGCGGTGCAGACACATCTCTGGGAGATGATGCGCGACGAGGCGCGCGCGGCGGACGAGGAGCTGCTCGATGTCTGACGCCGCGCGCCGCGCCACCGGCGCAGAGGTCCGGTTCCGCGGCGGCGGCTTTGCGCCGGTCTCGCGCCGCTGGATCGGCTGGGCGGTCTTCGTGGCGCTGATCGCGCTTGCGGAATGGGGCACGCGGACGGGCTGGATTTCCGCGCTGACCCTGCCGCGCCCCTCGGATGTGCTGCAGACCTTTGTCGAGCTCTGGCAGAGCGGGCTGCTGTTCAAACATCTCGGGCCTTCGGTCACCCGGCTGATCGTCGGCGCGGCGCTGGGCGCCAGCATCGGGATCTCGGTCGGCGTGCTGATCGGGCTCTTTTCCCATATCCGCGCGGGCCTCGTGCCGCTGGTGGCCGCGATCTTCCCGATCCCCAAGATCGCGCTGTTGCCGCTTTTCGTGATCTGGTTCGGCATCGACGAAGGCTCCAAATACGCGCTCATCGCCTTTGGCACCTTCACACCCACGGTGGTCGCGACTTATGGCGCGGTCGATAATGTCGACCGCTCGCTGATCCGCATGGGGCAGAGCTTTGGTCTGTCGTGGTGGTCGATCGTGCGCAAGATCGTTCTGCCCGGCGCGATGCCCGGGATCCTGTCGGGGCTGCGGATCTCGCTGGCGATTGCCATCATCCTGCTGGTGGCGGCAGAAATGCTCGGCGCGGAGTTCGGCATCGGCGCCTATATCCTCGAGGCCGGATCGCTTTACGATCTCGAACGGCTCTTTGCGGGAGTGGTGATCCTGTCGCTCTTCGGGGTTCTCATGAGCGCCGGTATCGGGATGATCGAACGCCGGGTGCTGCGCTGGCGCAGCTGACCCGGTCGCGCCCATGACGCCGCGCCGTCACGTCAGTTTTTTCAGTAACCGCAGAAAGCTCTTTTGTTCCGACGCGCTCAGCGGGGCGAGCGTTTCTTCGGTGATCCGCTGCCCGGCGGCCTGAAGCTCACCGATCAGCGCCTGCCCGGCCTCGGTCAGCGAGACCAGGTGGCGGCGTTTGTCGTCGCGCGACGGCGCGGTGGTGACAAAGCCCTTCTGCCGCAGCCTGTCCACCACCCCCTTGATGGTGGCGATGTCCATCGCGGCCAGTCGGCCCAGCTGATTTTGCGAACAGGCACCATGCTCGGCAAGCCGGACCAGCGCGGAGAATTGCGTCGGAGTGAGCCCGGCGGCCACATGGTTCTGGAAGATCGCCGCATGGCGCTGATTGGCCAGCCGCAAGAGATAGCCCGCCTGGGCATCCAACCGGTAGGTCTCGGTCTCTGCGGCTCCGGGATCGGCGATTGTCACCTCAGACCGTCCTCGCCCCTGGCCTCCGCCGCCTCCAGCCCGCCAACCCGCGGCAAGGGACGTCCGCTGTCGGTCACCGCCACGGCGACCATGATCTCATGCGCGCGCGGCGCGTCGTTCAGCATGACCTCGATCCCGTCGAAATGGCTGCGCACGTAAGCCGCATCCTTGTGCCCCAGCGGCACGTCGAGCACCTGCCCCGGACTGCCCATCTTCTTGGAGGACGGTACCAGGGCTGCGCCTTTCTCCACGGCTTTTCGCAACGGCGCACCAAGCTTGGGGTGCAGGATGGCCGCGGCATGTTCCAGCTCTCCGGCCTCACCGACCATGGCGGATTTGCCGTAGCTTTCGGCCTGCGCAGGCTCGATCCCCAGCGCCGCCACACATTTCTCACCCAAGAGCCCGCCAAGCTCCGCGCCGATCTCCATCAGCGCCGACAGATCCTCCGTGTAGCTGCCCGAAAAGGGGTTTTCGATCACCGCCGTGGCCACCGCCTTGCGGGTGGCAGGCGCGATGGCGCGGCCCATCTCGATATGGGTTTCCTCCACCGTCACAACGATCTTGCGGATCTTTGCTGTCATCTCAGGCCGTCCTCTCCCTTGATATCCGCCGCGTCGAGCCCGCCCGCGCGGTTGTGGATGCGCGCCCCGGTGGTCATCACCAGCACCAGCGCCATTTCGTCGGCGCGCGGCGCGTCGTTGCAGCCCACTTCGATGGCGTCGAAATGGCCGCGCACGTAAGAGGCGTTGATATGGGTGACCGGCACATCGAGCCGCGCGCCGACGCCGCCCACCTTTTTGGTCGAGGGCACAATCGCCTTCGCTGCCCCCAGCAATTCGCGCATCGCGTAGCCGCCCGGCGCATGCCAGAGCGCGCCATGTTCGACCTCACCCGCAGCACCCACGATGGCGCCCTTGCCATAACCTTCGATCCTGTCCGCGCCGCCCAGATGCGCCGCCAGTTTCTGCGCCATCTTCAAACCCAGAGGCTTCAGATCTTCCATGAAGGGCTGGATGTTGGGCTCGTAATACCCGGCAAAGGGATTGTGGATCACCGCCATGATCGCACCGCGCAGGACCGGGACCCCGGCCACCGGGCCGCCTTCGTGGAACACCTCCTCGCGGGTGAGGACGGTCTTGCGCAGAAGAATGTCAGGCATGCGCGAGGCTCCTTTTCGGAAAGTTGGTGGGGTCGCCGACGATGCGGGTCTGGCCGCGGAAATGCAGCGCCGCGCCAAGCAGGAGCCGGCGTTTGAGCATGCATTCGGCGCGCAGCAGGCCGTTCTCCAGCGCCTCAGAAATCTCGGAGCGCGAGAGGATGCCGCAGCCGATCACCACGGCACGCGCGCCCAGATCGCTGTCGGGGTCGTGCTGCTCTGCGGGCGCGCGGCGAATGCCGGGATGGCCGGGCAGATCGACGGCATTGGCGAGGAGCGTGGCCGCCGCGTCGGCTTGCGCCGCACTTGTGGCCAGCACCGTCACGCTGTCGGCGATGCCCATGGAAAAGCTGCGCCCCATTTGTCCGGAGGTCGCCACACCGCGCACAGGCGACGCCGCATCGATGTCGATCTGACCGATATCGGAGCCATCCGCCAGCCGGATCGCGGTTCTGAAACGCTGGCCGCGCGACAGGTGCAGCGCGATGTCGCCGCCATTGTTCACATAGGCCCGGCGGAGCGGCGCGGCGCGGCGCATGGCACTCAGAACCGTGTCGGCCACGGCCCCCGCAACGGCGGCCATCCGCGTGACAAAGACATGGGCAAAGGGCCGCGTGGCGTGATCCATGTGCCGCGCGATGACGCCACCGGGAAAAGGCGCGTCCCTGTCGAGCGGCGCGCGCAGCAGGTCAAGCTCCTGCACCAGTTCGTCCAGCACGGTGTCGAACCGCCCGGCGGCGGCGGCAAAGGCAGCCTGCCGCGCATCGCCCGGGCCTTCGGCGCCCAGGATCAGGTCGATCGGTCCGTGCTGCAGATGCAGGCGATCTCCGGGGAGGTGGGCGGCGACGGGCCTCATGGCTTGCCTTTGGCCCAGCGGTAATGCGTGCGGTCCATCGGGTCGGGCTGGCTTTGACCCTGCGCGACTTTGCGGGTCTTGGCCCGGTCGATCACGTCGACATTGCGGATCTCGTTCACGTAGCCACCAAGCGTGCCGTAATCGCCCACGCGCATGGTGAACTCGATGGGGGCCACAAGCGCGGGTGTGGGCACGTAGCCGAACGAGCCCGGCGGCATTTCGAGCACGTCGACCATCACGGTGATGCCGCCCCCGGGCCAGACATAGGCCTCGGCCCCGCCGCAGCTCACATAGGTCAGCGAATCCTTGACCGAGCGGGTCAGCCGCACCGGGTTTTCGGTGACCCCGGCGCGCAAAGACCCCCCCGCCCCGCCCATGAAGAGCACTGAACAGACAGATGGCTCGCAGTTTTCCGCGATGAGATCGGCGCTCGCCTTGAGCTTTGCGGGGATCGGCTGCGGCTTTGGCACGAGGTCTTCGCGCAGCTCGAAATAGGCGTATTGCTCGCCGGTGGTGGAGACCATGAGCAACCGCAGACCCGGCCAGGCCTCTTTCGGTTTCCAGTCGCCCAGGATGGTCAGCGGATCCTCGATATCCGTCCCGCCCCAGCCGGTGCCCGGCTCGGCCACCTGAAAGTAGCGCCCCGGCGTCGACCGGCGCCCCTTGATCCGGATCCCGGTCTTGGGCACGTCGAGCTGCTTGCCCGCCTCGTGTTCCGAAAGCACGCCGGTGATGTGGTCGTCGACCACCACCACCTCATCCACATGGCCCAGCCATTGCTTGGCGAACATGCCGATGGCCGCAGAGCCGCAGCCGACGCGCATCAGCTTTTCCTCGGTCCCGTTGATCACCGGCGGCTTGCCGGCCTGAACGATCACCTCGGTGACGTGATCGTCGCCGATCTGCATCTCCACCGCTTCGCGATTGCAGAGCCGCAGCAGCGCGTCGCAGGTCACCCGGCCTTCCGCCTTGGAGCCGCCGGTCAGGTGTTCGACCCCGCCGAGGCTCAGCATCTTGGAACCGTATTCGGAGGTCATCACATGGCCAATCGGTTCGCCATCGACCCGCACCACGTCGCGCTCATGGCCGATATGGCGGTCGGTATCGATCTTCACCTTGACGCCACAATAGGAAAAGATCCCTTCGGTCACCACGGTGACCATGTCGACGCCCTCCACCTCCTGGCTGACAATGAAGGGCGCGGGTTTGTAATCGGGATAGGTGGTGCCCGCGCCCACAGCCGTCACGAAAGGCCGCGCGCCCTGCACGATGTCGCCGTCCCAATCCTCGCCACCGCCGTCGCGCAGGAACGGCACCAGCTTGTGGTCGGTGTTCTCGATGATCGTCAGAGGGTCGAGACGCACCAGCTCTCCGCCGTGGTTGGCGTAGCGGTCGCAAGCGCCGGATTTGCCGTCGGCGATGTAGCACATGACCGGGCAGGCATCGCAGCGAATCTTTTCCGGCTTGGGTTGTCCGTCAGGCATCGGAGTGCTCCCGGAGTTTGGCGCGAATGCGGGAAGGTGTCGCGGGCAGGTCGGTGATCTGCACGCCGGTCGCGTCGCGGATCGCGTTGAGAAGCGCCGGCGCGGTCGGGATCAGCACATGTTCACCCAGCCCCTTGGCGCCGAAAGGCCCGTGCGCGTCCGGCTCTTCGATGATGAGAGTCTCGATGGGCGGGATGTCCCCGATGGTGGGGATCAGGTAGTCGTGCAGGTTTTCGGTGCGGCCGGGGATGTATTCCTCCATCAGCGCCATGCCGAGCCCTTGCGCAATGCCGCCCTGCACCTGACCTTCGACCAGCGCGGGGTTGATCGCGTGACCGACATCATGGGCGGCGACGAACCTGATCGGCGTGACGGTGCCCAGCGCGATGTCCACCTCGACCACCGCGAGATGCGCGGCATAGCCAAACTGCGCATAGGGATGGCCCTGGCCGTTCTCGTCCATCGGCCTGGTCGGCGGGTCGTAGGTTTCCTGCGCGCCGAGCACATAGCCCTCGCCATCCTCTGCCATGTCGGCAAGGTCGATCCGGTGCGCGGCGGCACCGTCGCTCACGGTAATGGCACCCTGGCCAAAGTGGATCTCAGAGGTCTTGGCCGCGTTCACCATTTGCAGGATCTGCGCGCGCAGCGCTTCGCCCGCGAGCCGGGCTGCATTGCCGGTGACAAAGGTCTGGCGCGAGGCAGAGGTCTTGCCCGCGTCCGGCGTCACGTCGGTATCCGCCCCGATCCTTGCAAGCGTGTCGACCGGCACCCCAAGCGCCTGCGCAAAGATCTGGCTGATCACGGTGTTGGAGCCCTGGCCGATATCCATCGCGCCCTGATGCAGCACCACCTGCCCGTCGGCGCGCACACCGGCCTTAATGGTCGAGGGGTTGGGCAGGGAGGTGTTGCCGCAACCATACCAGCCGCCCGCCACACCGACGCCGCGCATGCGGCCCGTGGCTTGCGCATTGACCACCGCCGCCGCGGCGCGTTCGGTCTGCCAGCTCTCGCGCAAAGCCTCAAGGCAGGCGCGGATGCCGACGCCCTGATCGAACACCTGCCCGCAAACCGTCGGCTGGCCGTTTTCCAGCGCGTTGAGGATCCGGAACTCCAGCCGGTCGTGGCCGAGCCTGTCGGCCAGCTCGTCAAAGAGGCTCTCCTGCGCCACCGCCGATTGCGGCACGCCAAAGCCGCGAAACGCGCCGGAGGGCGGGCAATGGGTGTGGATGCCGCGCGCCTCGGCGCGGTAATCGGGGAACAGGTAGGGCCCCGAGGCATGCACCGGCACGCGATTGGCCACGGTCGGCCCCCAACTGGCATAGGCGCCGGTGTTGAACCGCCCGTCGAACGCCGCCCCCGTGAGGCGCCCGTCTGCATCCGCGCCGATCCGCATGGTGATCTCGGCAGGGTGCCGCTTGGTGGTCGACATCATCGACTCGCTGCGCGAATAGGCCATACGCACCGGCTGGCCGGTCTTCAGCGCCGCAAGCGCCAGATAGGGCTGCACCGACAGATCGAGCTTGGAGCCAAAACCACCCCCCACCGCCGTGGGCAGGATGCGGATGGCGGCGGCGGGCAGGCCGAGGATCTCCTCGAGACCGTCGCGGTTCATGATCGGTGCCTGCGTGCAGACATGCAGCTCGAGCCGCCCGCCGCGCATCTCGGCAAATCCGGCTTCGGGTTCGATATAGGCGTGTTCGACAAAGGCGGTGGTGAAATGCCCCTCGACGGTGACATGGCTTTGCGCAAGCGCGTCTTCGGCGTCGCCGCGCGCAACGAAGCCGCTGCACATGACATTGCCCGCGCGGCTCTGATGCAACGTGACCGCGTCGGGCGAAAGCGCCGCCGCCATCGTCAACGCCGCCCGGTGTTCGGTCCAGATGACGGGGAAGCCCGCCTCGTCGAGATCGCGGATCGCGTCCGCCTGCCCGACAATGGCCGCGACCGCTTCGCCGCGGAACCGGCAGATGCTCTCGGCAAAGACCGGCTGGTCGGCAAAGGCCGGGATCACGCCAAAGCAGTTCTTTCCCGGAATGTCGCGATGGGTCAGCACGGCCTCGATGCCCGGGGTGGCCTGCACCCAGGCGTCAAGATCGCCAAACGCGAAGCCCGCGTGATGGAAAGGCGAACGGATCACCCGCAGGACCAGCGCCTCCGCCGGGGCCACGTCGTCGCCGAACATCTCGCTGCCGTCGAGCTTGGCGGCGGCATCGACCCGGGGAATCGGCACCCCGGTATGACCGTCGCCTTCGGGCTGGGGCGCTTCGGTTCCGGCCAGAGCCACCGCGTCGATGATCTTGCGATAGCCGGTGCAGCGGCACAGCACACCGCCCAGCGCGTTGGTGATCGCCGCTTCGTCCGGCTGGGGCGTGTCGCGCAAGAGCGCCACGGCAGAGACCAGCATGCCCGGCGTGCAGATCCCGCATTGCGCGGCACCATGTGCGTCGAAACTGCGCGCGAGCCGCGCCGCGTCGGGATCGGAGGTTACCAGTCCCGCCAGCGTTTCCACCTGCCGCCCCGCGGCCTGATGCGCGGGCATCAGGCAGGCGCAGACCGGCGCGCCGTCCACCAGTACCGTGCAGGCGCCGCAATCGCCCGCGTCGCAGCCGACCTTGACGTCGCGTGTGTCCAGAGCGTCGCGCAGAAGCGTCGACAGACGCTCCCCCGCCACCGGCTGCGCCTCCACCGCGCGGCCATTGAGCGTGAAGCCGATGCTGTCGACGGAAATCTGCTTATCCATGATCGCCCCCGGCGCGGAAGCTGGCACGAAGGATCGCACGGTGGATCGCACGGTGGATCTGCGCGGGCACCGCTTCGAGACGGTAGACATCGTCGGCCCGCACATCCGAAATCGGCGCGAGCGAGGCGAGATGGCGGGGTGTGATCGTGACCTCGGACGGCGTGACGCCAATGAGGTCGCGTTCCAGATCCGTCAACCGCTGCGCCACAGGCGAGCAGGCACCGACCGCGATCCGCGCAACATCGATACGGCCCGCGGCATCGAGACCGATCACCACCGCGGTCATGGTGATCGAGATCACCAGGTAGCGGCGCGCGCCCAGTTTCCCGAACGCGGATGTGACGTGATCGGGCGGGCGCGGGATGTGCAGCGCGACCATGATCTCGTCCGGGTGCAGCGCGGTCTGCCGCGGGCCTTTCAGGAAGTCGGAGAGCGCCAGACGCCGCGGGCCCTCTGCGCCGGCCAGCTCCACCTCGGCATCCAGCGTCAGCAGCGGCGGCACGCCGTCCGCGGCAGGCGAGGCGTTGCAGAGGTTGCCCGCCACAGTGCCCGCGTTCTGGATCTGGACGGACCCCACCTCTCGCGCGGCGGCCTTCAGCCCGTCAAACGCCGGTGGCAGATCGGCGCGCAGAACGTCGGTCCAGGTGGCGGTGGCGCCGATGCGCAGGCTGTCGGGACTGGTCCAGGCGATCCCGCCCAGCGCTGTCACCCGTGTCAGATCAAGCACGTCATGGTGGATCGGGCGACGGCCCTGTGCGGGGAAGAAATCGGTCCCGCCAGCGACAATCGCCACCCGGCGCGACCGCATCAGGGCCAGCGCCTCGCCTAGGTCATCAGGAGCGAAATAAGCGGCGGCCAGCGTGATTCTCCATCCGCAAAAATTGTTAGCATGCAAATGTTATGAACTGGGCCAGCCGCTTGTCAATAAATTGCGCGGGCGCGCCTTCAAAATGCACGACGCACCCGCAAAAGCAGGTGGCCCTGTGCGTCCCGCCGTGACGTGAAAGATCAGATCAGACCGCGATCCCTCGCGATCATCGCGGCATGGGTGCGGTTGCGCGCCTGAAGCTTGCGGCTGAGCGTCTTCACATGCAGCTTGACCGTGACCTCCTGCAGGTTGTGGTCGCGGCCGATCTCCTTGTTGGACTTGCCCTGGCAAATCCCCCGCAACACGTCGAATTCCCGCTTGGAGAGCCCGATCTGCCCGGGCGAAGGCGCAACCTGCTGCATGTATTCGGCTGGCGCGTAAACCTCTCCGGCGGCCATGAAACGCGCAGCGGTCAGCAGCGATCGGGCCGCCAGTGTCTTGGGAATGAACCCCTGCGCACCCGCGCTCAGCGCCGCCTGCGCAACGTCGCGCGTGGCCGTGCCCGACAGGATCGCCACCGGTTTTTCGCGATTGGCCCGTTTCATCCGGTCGAGCCCTTCGAGCCCGTTCATCCCCGGCATCTGGTAGTCGAGCAGGACAAGATCGAAAGCCCCGGTCCGGGTCGCCGCATCCACCGCGTCATCGAGGGTGGACACTGTCCGCACCTCCTCGACATCCTTGTCATCGAGATAAGCCGCAATCGTATCACGCACCAGATCGTGGTCGTCAGCCACCAATATCCGCATCTTGCCGTCCCGTCTCCGGACCAGGGTATTGTCCCGTTCCGGCCCTTTCCAACTTGCGCGTCGCCCGTCGCTATGACCACTCAAGGCGTCCCGCGCACCCCTTTACCACTCACCGGTCCCGTCCCGTACCTTCACAAACATGTTATATACACGATCGTCTATACCACACCTATTCGAAAGCATAGTGCATTCTATCCGGTTGAGAGAGCGACGCTCGCCGCTCCATTTGCAATATTTAACTTATCCACAGCGTTTCAGGAATCGTTTTTTTGCAGAGTATTCGCCGCCTTACCGTCAGTGCCTTCGCAGTTTTACTGATGTGGCCGCTGTCCTTTGCAGATGCCATGGCGGACACGCTGGCCAAGCCGCAAGGCCCGGTGGTGCTGACCGTGAGCGGCGAGATTGCGAAGACCAATGTGGCAGGCGAGGCGTGGTTCGACCGGGAGATGCTGCGCGGGATCGGTGTCGCCTCGTTCACAACCACGACAATCTGGACCGATGGCCCGCAGACCTTCACCGGCACGCCGTTCCACCTGCTGCTGGACACGCTTGGCGTCTCCGAAGGCACGCTGACCGCCACGGCGCTGAACGATTACGCGATCGAACTGCCGGTTGCGGACCTTGCCGAAGGCCATGCCCTGCTGGCGTTCGAACTGAACGGGCGCACCATGAGTGTGCGCGAGAAAGGCCCCTTGTGGGTCGTCTATCCCTACGATTCCGCCCCGCGTTTCCAGTCAGAAGTCTACCACTCACGGAGCATCTGGCAGCTGGACCGCCTGAAGGTCAGCCGTTGACGCCCCGCCAGCCTTGGGGAAGGTTGGCGGGGTGAAACTGAGGTTGACGGATCGGATCGTGCGGAGCAGGACCGCGGTGCGCTGGGTATTGGCCCTGGCCATCGCGGTCCTGTGTTTCGGGCTCATCTATGCCGCGGTCGGGGTGCATTACCAGTTGCGCACGCTGGCCACCGCCTCCACCGACAGCATGCAATGGACCCTGTCGCAGGGCGAAGTGGAAGCCAAGTCGCTGGAAACCGAGATCCTGCGCCAAATGAAGGCCGGCACGCCCGACCTGACCCGGATCCGCCTGCGCTATGATATCCTGTTCAGCCGCTTTGCCACCCTGCGCGACAGCACGTCCTTTGCCGAATTGCGCCGCGAACCCGACACCCGCCTGGCGATTGACGGCTTGACGGCGTTCTTTGACGCAACGCTGCCGCTGATCGACGGCGACGATGCGGCGCTTGCCGCACGCCTGCCCTGGCTCGTCGAGCGGAGCGTGGAGGCCGAAGACAGGTTCCGCCAGATCGCTTTGACCGGAAACGCGAGCTTTTCGCGCAACAATGAGGAGCGGCGCAAGAGCCTGTCCTCCACGCTGGTCAATATCGCGGTTCTGACCAGCGTCATCCTTGTCATGCTGTTTGTGCTGGTCCGGCTTCTGGGCGGTGCGGTGCGCCGTGCCGAAGACAACGCAAAGCGGCTGAAACAGCTGGGCGACCGGATGAAGACGGTGGTGTCGACCGCGCTCGACGCAATCATCGTGACCGACGCCAAGGGCCGGATCATCGAGTTCAACGAAGTGGCCGAGCAAAGCTTCGGTCTTCGCAAGGACGCGGCCCTCGATCAGAGTTTCTACGCGCTGGTGCCGGACCTGGACGAGGGTGGTGTCGAAGGCAGGATCGTCCGCTGCGAGGCCATTCGGCCCGATGGCACTGTCTTTCCCATCGAGCTTGCGCTGGCCAAAGCCACCGCCCCGGAAGGCGAGATCACCGTGGCCTTCCTGCGCGACATCTCCGACCGTCTGCAAGCGGAAAACGCGCTGACCGACGCCCGCGACAAGGCCATCGCCGGTGAAAAATCCAAGGCCGACCTTCTGGCAGTGATGAGCCACGAGATGCGCACACCGCTGAACGGGATTCTGGGCACGCTGGATCTGGTCGAGCCCGAGGGGCTCGACACGCAGACGCGGCAATATCTGCGCATCATCGGCCAATCCGGCGAGACGCTGCTGACCCATGTGAATGACGTGCTCGAGGTGTCGCGGCTCGATGCGGGCAAGCTTGCGATGAAGCGCACGAGCTTCGATCTGGTGGCGTTGCTTGAGGAGATCGTCGACGGCCAGACCGGGCCTGCGCGCCAGAACGGCAACACGCTGTCGCTGGCCCCGCCCTCGCCCGATCTGCACGCGGTTTACGGCGATCCGGACCGGCTGCGGCAGATCCTGCTGAACCTCGTCGGCAACGCGATCAAATTCACCCGGGATGGCGCAATCACGCTGGAAACCGCGATCCTCGCGGGCCTCTCTGAGGTCGAACTCCGCGTCACCGACACCGGGCCCGGGATTGCCGAGACCGATCTCGACCGCATCTTTGCGGATTTTGTGACCCTCGATCCAAGCTACCAGCGCTCTGCCGATGGCACCGGTCTGGGCCTTGGCATTTCGCGCAGGCTCGCGCAGGCGATGGGCGGCACTCTGGGCGCCGAGAGCGTATTGGGCGATGGCAGCGTCTTCTGGCTGCGCCTGTCGCTGGCCCCGCCGCATGCTGGAGCCTCCGCCGACGTGGCGATGGCGGACCCGCCCGCGCTGCCGGACCTGCCGCCGCTCGACGTGCTGGTGGTCGAAGACAACCCCACCAATCGCATCGTCGCCTGCAAGATGCTGGAAAAGCTCGGCCACCGCGCCTCGGAGGCGCGCGACGGGCAGGATGGTGTGGCGGCTGCCCGCGCGGGCCGGTTCGACGCAATCCTGATGGACATCTCGATGCCCGGCATGGATGGCGTTGTAGCGGCGCAGGAAATCCAGACTTCGGGGCTGGCAGAGGCAGGCACGCCGATCATCGCAACCACCGCACATGCCATGCCTGACGACATCGCGAGGTTTCGCGCCGCCGGGATGGAGAACGTGCTGATCAAGCCGCTGAGCCTCGCCTCGCTTCAGGGCGCGCTGGCGCAGGCCACCGGCGCGGCGCAGGGGATCAGTATGGGCCCTGCCGCCAAGGACGCGGAAACGCCGCTGCTGAACACCGCGCATCTGCAGGAGCTTTCCGCTACCCTGTCAGCCGAAGCGCTGCTGAAATCTCAAGAGGCGCTTGTGGCCGAGATGACATCGCTGCTGGGCACCCGCATCACCGACGCCCCGTCGCTCGCCGATGCGGTGCACCGGGCCGCCGGATCCGCCGGGCTCTTTGGCGCAGAACGGCTGGCAGGTCTTCTGGCGAAGGCCGAGACCGGGTTGCGCGACGGCTCATCCACCGGCACGCTGCCGCAGGATCAGATCGACGCCTGCTGGCAGGACACACGCGCCGCGCTGAGCGCGCGTATCGACGCGATTTCCGCATCGTAAGCGGCGGCGGTGAGACGGGCGTCAGCAAGGCACGCCGTCAAAGCGCTAGGCAAAAAACCTGGCTCACGTAACGCGGCCTGAAATCAGGGATTTCAACGCGTTGCGCAATACGCGATCTATCAGGAATTTCGTCAGGCGCTCTGAATACAGGGTTTCTGCTGCCGACGCGCCATCAGAGATCGTGGATCGTGGCGTGGGGACCTGCGCGCCATTCCCTCCCGGCCACCAAAGTCAGCACAGCCGGCCTGCGCGCGGGCGCTGAGCCGGACGCTCGCCCGCCTCCCGATCAACAAAACCTCGGCCCCTCTGGATCGCCACCCGGGACAACTGCCCCACAATGCCTCCACCTGTTGGAAGAGCGCGGCGGCCTGACGGGGCGCTGGCTTCATCTTGCCTTTAATTTCGGGGGGTCAGGGGGCTGTCCCCCTGACGGTGCGCAAGAAGCACCCTGCCCGCCAAACCAAACCAAACCAAACCAAACCGCAGGCGCAGGCCTTCCCGCCAACCACAAGGCAAGGCGGCGCCGTCACGTGCGCCGCCCCGCCACGATGTCAGCCGAACATGTCGGAGGTGATGCCGGCATACCAGCCGATGCTTTCCTCGTAGGTTGTCCTGCGCAGCGCGTCGTCTTCGCCGGTCTGGCTGATGAACCCGTCGGTCTTGGCGATCTTCTCGGCCGTCGCCTCGTAGCTGGCGCCCACCTTCACCCCGTCTTCGGTTGCGATCAGCGACCAGCAGGTGTTGGAGAACTTGGCCGGGAACACCCGGCTGTCGGTCAGCGCGCCGCGCACCGCCATCGCAGCGACCTTGGCCTGGCTGTTGGCCGAATAGCCCGATTTCGGCATGTCGCCCTGCGCGGAGGCATCGCCCAGCACGTGGATGTTCTCGTCCAGACGCGATTGCATCGTGTTGCCGTCGACCGGTGCCCAGTTGCCATCCGTCAACCCCGCGGCGGCGCAGATATGTCCGGCCTTCTGGGCGGGGATCACGTTGACCACATCCGCGTCGATCACCTCGCCGTCGATATCGACGGTCATCGCCGCCGGATCGACCGAGATGTTCTCGCCGCCGAAATCCGGTCCGATCCGCTCGATCATGCCGCCGTAATGCTTCTGCCAGCCTTCCTCGAACAGCGCCTGTTTGGAGAATTTCTCCTTCGGGTCGGCGATGATGATCTTTGCGGTCGGGTTGTTCTGCTTGAGGTAATGCGCCACCATCGAGATCCGCTCATAAGGCCCGGGCGGGCAGCGATAGGGGTTGGGCGGGGCAACCATCACGTAAGTGCCGCCTTCGGGCATCGCCATGATCTGGCTCTTGAGCAACTGCGCCTGGGTGCCACCCTTGTAGGCATGTGGCATCACGCCTTGCGCCGCAAGATCCCAGCCCGGCACGGAGCCGTCGATGAAGTCGATGCCCGGTGAGATCACCAGCCGGTCATAAGGCACCGACCCGCCGCTGGCGAGCGCCACGGTCCTGGCATCGCGGTCCACACCGGTCGCCCAGTCATGCACAACGTTGATGCCGTAATCCGCCGCCAGCGTGCCGTAGGTATGGCCGAGGCTGTCATATTCCCGGAACCCGCCGATATAGAGGTTGGAGAAAAAGCAGGTGAAATAGGTGCGTGTCGGCTCGATCAGCGTGACGTCGACCTCGCCCGCGCTGTCTTTCGCGATATAGCGCGCGGCGGTGGCGCCGCCCGCGCCGCCACCGATCACAACGGCGCGCGGTCTGGCATGTCCGGCGGCGTTCACCATCGGGGCGGCCAGCGTCGCTGCCGCCGTTGCGGTGCCAAGAAAGGCACGTCTGTTCAGGGTCATATCACATCTCCTCCAGGGTGAGTTCGGAACCTGGCGCGAACAGAAAATCCGCGCGCCAACGAAAAGGCCGCGCTGCTTGCGCAGCGCGGCCTTGCGTCATGAAAAAAGGTCTGACCGTGCCGGCCGTGGGTCAGGGCAAAAGCCCCATCGCCGCGGCGAGGGCCAGCATGCCCCCAAGCAACACGATCCGTTCTGCAAAAGTCATCGTCAAATCCCCCACACCCCAAACCCGGAAAATCGGGCTTATTCACACTCCGGTAGATCCCCCGACCAAATGCGTCGGGTCGTCTGATACCTAGAATGCTCTGATGGCGGGTTTGTGACAATTGAGGGATTCCTGACCTTACTCCAGATCGGCAAAATAGGCGGCCAGCGACGCGATCTCTTCGTCCGAGAGCCGCCCCGCCATCAACTGCATCACCGGATGGGGCCGCAGTTTGCGTTTATAGGCGTGCATGGCAACGACAAAATCTTCGGCATGCCAGCGCGTGATCGAAGGGATGCCCTCGTCCGCGCCATCCCTTTTATGGCATGTCAGACACTCCGACGCGAGATATTCGCCGTAAGCCTTGTCGCCCACGATGGCCAGCACTTCCGGGGCAAGCTCCACCTCGCGCTTGACGGCGGTGGGTTCGGCTTCGGGGATGTCCTGCGGGTTGGCGGAATACTGGCGCAGGAAGGCCATGACATCGTGCCGGTCCTGCGGCTCCTTGAGGCCACGAAACGCCATGCGGGTGCCGGAAATCAACGCGCGGGGATTTTCCAGATAGGCATCGAGCCGCGGGTAATCCCAGATCAACCCGTCCGACGCGGCGCGCTGCATCGATCTGGAATAGGGAAACTCCTCGAGCGCGCCCGCCGCGCGCCCGAAGATGCCGTTGAGATGCGGCCCCGCGCGGTTCTTCGCGTCGGGTCCGACCTGGTGGCAGCCGGTGCATTTGCGAAACACCTCCGCGCCGCGTGCCGCATCGCCGATAAGCTCGGCCTCTTCGTCCGCCCATGCCCCGAGGGGCATGAGCACGGCCAGTGACAGAGCCGCCAGAACGCGCCGCATCACGCTACTCCGACGCCGCTTGCAGATAGGCCAGAACCGCGTCGATATCCTCTTCGGATTTCAGCCCGGCAAAGGCCATCTTGGTGCCTTTGACCGTGCCGCGCGGGTCAGCCAGGAAGGCGGCGAGCGTCTCTCGGTCCCAGACGCCGCCCATATCGGCCATGGTGCCGGAATAGCGGAACCCGTCGACGCCGCCGATCTCGCGCCCGACGATATCCGTCAGATGCGGGCCGGTGCGGTTCTTTGCGCCGTCGCCGATCTGGTGGCAGGCCTTGCATTTGCGGAAGACCTTTTCGCCTGCGGCGGCCAGTTCAGGATCGACTGCGGCGATTTCGGCCGCCGCCTCTTCGGCGGTTGCCTCCACGCCCGTGTCCTCGACCGCCGGGGCCTCTTCGTCGGCGGAGGCGACCTGCACATCGCTGCCCGACATCTCGCCCGACGCCTGCTCTTCGTCGCCGCCCTCATCCGGGGTCACGTCGAGAACCGTGGCGCGCATGGTGATCTCGACGCTGTCCTTGCAGTCCGACATGCAGGGCTCGGAGCGCCATTGCGCGTATTCCGTCTCTGCCCGGTCATCGATGATGAAGCCGTCGGCATTGGGCATCTCGACCTCGGCCCAGGTCTCGGGTGACAGGTCGAAATCGTCGTCGATCAGGTCGTTCGAATAGAGGATATAGGCAACGATGGCATAGACATCGTCGTCGCTGAGCGTCTGCGCGCTGCCAAACGGCATCGAGCGATGCACGTAATCCCAGACGGTCGAGAGATAGGGCCAGTAGCTGCCCACGGTCTTCAGCGGATCCTCATCGGCCAGCGTGCCATCGCCGCCCGCGAGCTTGGGCCAGTTGCCGACGCCTTCGGCAAAGGAGCCGTGGCAGGCGGCGCAATTGTCCTCAAAGAGCGGCTCGCCATCCAGCGCGTTGCCGGAGCCTTCGGGCAGACCGGTGCCGTCGGGACGGATGTCGACATCCCAGGCCGCGATCTCTTCGGGCAGGGCGGCGCGCCCGAGGCCAAAGCGCGTGCCGGTGCCGCCCTCATCGGCCTGCGCTGCGGCCACGAGACCACCTGCCGCGACCGGCTCTGCGACCTCTGCCACCGCGTTGTCGGCGGCGACCTCCGGTGCGGCGTCACCCGCTGCCTGTGCGACCGGAGCTGCAGGCTCCGGGATCGGCGCGGGCAGCGCGGTGAGCCGGGGCGCGTTGGCGGGCATCTGCGTGATGTTGCGGTCGGCGAAGTTCACCGCCAGCAGGAACACCACCCCGGTGCCGATGATCGCGCCCGAGAAGAGCTTAAGAGACTTCGACATTTTCCGCCTCCCCGCTGGCTTTGACATGCCAGGTCTGAATGCAGTTGTTGTGGTAGATCGAGTTGAGCCCGCGCACCTCGCGCAGCTGCGCCTTGGTCGGCTGGACATAGCCCGTCTCATCCATGGCGCGGGCCTGGAGCAGCATCTCTTCGCCCTGCCAGTTGGTGTCGAGGTAGAAGCGCGTCAGAGCCTTGTCCTCGCCGGGTTTGGCAAGCCGGGCGGTTTCCCAGGTCTTGCCGCCATCCTTGGAGACATCGACGCGGGTGATCGCCCCGTGACCGGACCAGGCCAGCCCGGTGATCACCAGAGGGCCGTGCCCGTGGGTGATGGGAGCCTGCGGACTGGGCGAGGTGATCACCGATTTCGCATCCATCACCCAGGTCCATTTGCGCGAGGTGCCATCCTCGAGCGTGTCGGTATATTTGGAGGTTTCCTCGCGGCTTTCGACGGGTCCGTCCAGAACCTCGATCCGGCGCAGCCACTTGACCCAGAGGTTGCCCTCCCAGCCCGGCACGACAAGCCGCACCGGGTAGCCATGTTCCTTGCGCAGCGCCTCGCCATTGGCCTTGAAGGCGACCAGAACGTCGTCCATCGCCTTTTCCATCGGGATCGACCGGCCGTTCGAGGACGCGTCCGCGCCTTCCACATAGATCCACTTGTCGGCAAAATCGCCCGCGGCACCGAGCCCGGCCTCGGCCAGCAGCGTGCGCAAAGGCACGCCGGTATATTCCATGTTGTGGATCATGCCATGGGTGAACTGCGCACCATTGAGCTGCGCGCCCGCCCATTCCATGCCGGTATTGGCGGCGCATTCGCAGAAATAGACGTGGTTTTCGCGCGGAAAGCGTTCGAGATCCTCGTAGGTGAAGACCAGCGGCTGATCGACAAGCCCGTTGATCATCAGCCGGTAGTCGGGTTTGGCAAGCTCAATGGCACCCGAATGGTGCCGCTCGAAGGCGCAACCCTGCGGTGTGATGGTGCCGTCCAGAGCATGGATCGGCGTAAAGTTGATCGACGAGATCGTGTCGGCGGTCAGCCATTCGACATTGCGGCGGATGACGTCCGCTTCGTATTTGATGGGCAGCCCGTAGGGGGTCGCATCGACCCCGTCGCCAAGCCCCATGGCCCAGTCCTGCGTTTCGGTGATCAGCGGGTCCGGCCCCGCGGCCCGCGCGCCCGTTGCGGCCACCGCGCCCGCCCCGAGGGCCGCGGCGCTCGTGAGGAACTGGCGCCGGGTGCTGCCGGTCTTTGTCTTGCTCATGGATTTCTCCTCTTGCGTAGGGCGGGGGTACCCCGCCGCCTGTCTGTCGCGCGCAATTCCGGGGCGGGCCCTGGCCCGCCGCCAATCATAACCCCGTCACTTCGACGGAGTTGTTTTCTGCCACCGTCACGGTGCCCATGCTGGCGATGTGGCTTTCCACCACGTCCCAGATCGGCGGCCCTTCCGTCCCTTCGTTGACCGACGCCCAGCCCGCCACAACGTAGGAGCGCGCCGGGTCGATGGGCTCTCCGGTGGCCAGCAATGTCATGTCTGATATGCGGCTGCCCTGCGGCTGGCTCACATCGATGCTGTAGCCAAGCCCGCCGGTGCGCACCATGTCGCCGCCCTGCTGGTAATAGGGATCGGGGTTGAAGATGTTGTCGGCCACATCCTCCAGCACCACCTTGAGAAATTCGCCGGTCATTTCCGTGCGGTAAGCCTCGGGGTAGGTCATGGAGGTGACGTTCCAGATATCCTCGCGGGTGATGTCCTGCCCGGGGATCAGGCTCGGCCCCCAGCGCACGCCGGGGCTGAGCGCGATCTCGGCGTCGCGCTCGCTGAGCAGCGCGTTACAGATCAGATCGTCCCAGGAGCCGTTGAAATTGCCGCGACGGTAGAGCAGGCTGTCGGTCCGGCCGATCACCTCGGTCAACTCATCAAGGAACGGCGCGCGCTGTTCGTCGATCAGCGCGGTCATCTCGGGCTTGGGTGTGATCACATCCGCAAAGATCGGGATCAGCTTGTGCCGGAAGCCCATCATGCGCCCGTTCTGCACGTCGAGATCGACGCGGCTGACAAACTTGCCGTTGGAGCCCGACGCCACAACGATGGTGTCGCCCACCAGCACCGGCTCTGGCAGCGCGTCATGCGTGTGGCCGCTGAGGATGACGTCGATGCCGGTCACCAGGCTCGCCATCTTCTTGTCGACGTCAAAACCGTTATGGCTGAGCACAACCACCAGATCGGCGCCTTGCGCGCGCACCTCGTCGACCATGGCCTGCATGTTCTCGTCGCGGATGCCGAAGCTGTATTCAGGGAACATCCAGCCGGGGTTGGCGATCGGCATGTAGGGGAAAGCCTGACCGATGACGGCGATGTTCACGCCGCCGCGTTCGAAGAACGTGTAGGGCGGGAAGAGCTCTGCCGGTTCGTCCCATTCGGCGTCGAAGATGTTCTGGCCAAGCGCGGCAAAGGGCAGCCCCTCGACAATCTCGGCCACGCGGTCGGAGCCCAGCGTGAATTCCCAATGGAAGGTCATCGCGTCTGGCTTGAGGCCGTTCATCACGTTGACCATGTCCTGCCCTTGGGTCTTGTAGCAGGTCATCGAGCCGTGCCAGGTGTCGCCGCCATCCAGCAGCAGCGCGTCGGGGCGGTCGGCGCGGATCGCATCGACCACCGTGGCCACACGGTCGAGCCCGCCGATGCGCCCGTAGCCCTGCGCCAGCGCGCTGAAATCACCGGAACTCAGCGCGTAATGTGAGGGCGAACCATCGTCGATGCCATAGAAGCGGCGGAAATCTGCGCCGGTCAGATGCGGCACGGCGCCCTTGTTCGGGCCGACCCCGATATTGACCGAGGGCTCGCGGAAATAGATCGGCTTCATCTGCGCGTGGATGTCGGTGATGTGGATCAGGCTCACATTGCCGAACGTGTCGAATTCCAGAAGCTGGTCCTGGGTCAGCGCCTGCTGCGCGGCCAGCCGGGCCCAGTTGCCGAAGCCCGAGGCGCCATAGAGCGCCGAGGCCGCCATGGACACTTGCAGGAAATCGCGTCTGGAGATCATCGGAGTATCCCTTCTCTGGCCGTTCTCTCGACACACATGCGCATGTGTGAATGGATTGGTTGCGAAAAACCCCGCCCCGGTGATCCGAGGCGGGGCTTGTCGTGATTACTGGCGGACGGCGGGGGTTTCGACCGTCAGGCCGTTGCCGCGCGAGGCGACGTAAAGCTCCAGCGCGCGGAACTCGTCGGAGCCTTCGGCGAAGGTTTCCGCCCGCGTGTCGCGGATGCAGCCGCGGAAGCGGTTGTGCTTGGAGATCAGCCGCGCCTGCTTCAACCGGTAGGTCGGAAAGCCGTTGATCTGACCCTGGCTGAGATGGTCGGCGCGGATGTAATTGCCCCAGTTCTCCTCGTGGCAGGAGGCGCAGGACAGTTCCAGCTGGCCGAAGCGGGTGTAATACATCTCCTTGCCCTGCTCCCAGAAGGGCGCGGCCTCTCCGTCGATGGCGACGTTGACCGGCATGCCGCGCGACTGCACGCCGATGAGCGCGATCATCGCCTGCATCTCCGGCCCGGACCATTTCCACGGATCGGCGCCCATGGCCTCGGCGCGGTGGCCGTTGAGCAGATCCTCCATGGTGGTCAGCTTGCCGTCGATCACCTTGGGCATGGAGGCGGTCAGGCCTTTGAATTCCTCGACATTCTCGTGGCAGGAGGAACAGGACTTGCCCTCCGAACCGTCGACCGTGTTGAAGAGGTCGATGGCCTGGTCCACGAAGATCATCGCCGGATTGTCGAAATCGTCCATCTGGAGCGATTGCGTCTCGTCGGTGCGGAACCGCCAGCCGGAATAGATCGTGTCGAGCGCGTCGAGATGGTCGGGCGCGGCGGTTTCGGTGACCATTTCCAGCTCTTCGTTGATCACGAGGCTGTCGTCATCCGGGCCACCCGCCATGACGGCGGGGGCGACCAGCAGTGCGGCCATTGCCGTCAATGCCTTGAACTTCATATAGTATCCCTCCCAAAAGGCTGTCCTGCCCCGTTCTGGCCGGGGCAGGACAGCGCCGTCACACGGCGATCGATTTTGTTTCTTCGTAGACCGAGCCGTCATCGTCGTACCAGGTGAACTTGAAGTCACCTGCGGCCGGAACAGTGGCCTCGAACTCGAAATACGGGTTGGTCGAGATGGCCGGTTCCATCTTCACGTCGATCACGTTCTCGCCGTTGAAGTCGACGACGAAGCGGTTGATGATCGAGCGCGGAATGGTGTTGCCGTCGCCGTCCTTGCGCTGGCCGGATTCCATCTTGTGCGAGATGAGCGTCTTGATCGTGATCGCGTCGCCAGCCGAGGCGGACTTGGGGACTTTCACGCGGGGTTTTACACCTGATGCCATTTGTCTGATCTCCTCTCGCTCAGCCGCCGCAGCCGCCGATGGTGACTTTCACTGTCTTGGACGTGCGCGCAAAGCTGCCATCGGCAAGCTTGGCCACGGCAATCACGTCCTGCGTGCCGGCAAGCCGGATCCGTGTCGACGCGCTCTGGCTTGCGGCCAGCGGTCCGAAGTTGAAGGTGGCCACGGGCGGCGTCGGGTTGCCTGCGGCGAGCACCATGATGGCCGATGCACCTTCTGCGGCGACCGAGATCGGCACCGTATTGCCGTTCTCGGCAATCTCGGGCGCGGTCAGTTCGACACCGGCATCGGCCAGATCGGCACCACCGGTGAACTCGGCAATGAGATCGTCAACCGCAGCATTGGCGCGGAACGGCAGAACGGTCATCAGCGCGGCACCGGCCCCGATGGCCAGGGTTTCGCGACGTGTGAATTCCATGCGTCTTCTCCTTTGTCAGTCGCGCTGTCAGCTGTCTGTCAGCGTCATGAGATATGCGACCACATCCTCGATTTCCTGAGCGGTCAGGATCGGGGACAGGTCTTCTTCCTTGGCGGCCTTGCCGGTGTAGCCATTGCCCGGACGAATAAAGCCGGAGGTCTTGTAGAAGGCGGGCATCACCGTTTCGGGGAACATCATCTTGGCGTTCGCCACGATCCCGCGCAGCTCTTCGGCGGAACGGTTGGAGCCAATCCCGTCGAGCATCGGACCCACCTCGCCGTGGAACGGCGCGTCGTTGAGCGCGGTCACCTCGTGGCAGGCGATACAGTTGCCCTTGCCGCGGCTGATCATGATCGCGCGCCCGGCTTCGGGATCGCCCGGCTTGCCCGACAGAGAGGCGTCAACCTCGCCATACTCGCTGAAAGCCACATCCCCGGGTGCCACCATCTTGGCATGCCCGTCCGCATAGGCAGCGCCCGCTGTCAGCGCCAGCGCTGCTGTTATCGTTGTAAGCCTCATGGTCCCTCCCTTGGCTCTGGCAGAGCGGCCCGACCGAGGCCCCCCTGCCTTAATTGCTGCATACCGTAGGACACCGCCCCGCCCCAACGCAACAACAAATTCACACTTGTGAATTATTGCCGCAGATCCGGCGTGATCAGTCGAACCGATGCTCGCTTTCCGGCAACAGGGCGTTGCGCTCCTGGATCATGCGGGCGTGGTACCGCTGGAAGTCTTCGCCGGTCTCGTCCTGCTTTTCGTAGTGCTTGCCGGCGACCCAGGTGAACATGTCAAATGACGTCCCCTTGCTGAAGGCGCCCGGCATCACGGCAACCTGCGCCTCTATCGCGGACTGCCCCTCCGGCACCGATTCGGGCAAGAAGACGATGGTCGGCGTAAAGAGCACGCGCCACTTGCGCGCCATGTCACGCTCCGAAAGCGTCTCGCCGTCGAAATCGGTGACTTCGGTGCTGCCATGCAGGTTCATCTGAACGACGAAATAATTCTCCTCGATATATTGGGAGACCTCCGGATCGGAGAACACCTCGCGATGCATGGCCGCGCAATAGCTGCAGCCGCGCTGCTCGAAGAACAGCACCAGCCGCTTGCCCTCCTCGTTGGCCTCGGCCAGATCCTCGGGCAGATCCTTGAACGTGTCGCGCAGCCAGGGCTGCTTGTGCAGCCCGTCATCACCCATGTCCTGCGCACTCGCAGGCAAGGTCATCAGCGCCATCAAAGCGCCCGCAATCAGATGTTTCATCATGTCCTCCCCCTGGTTTTCAGCTGAACGCAACCCATCCCGGGAATGTATCCAGCATCCATTGTGCAATCACATTCACGCTGTTCGTCACGATGAGCAGCGCAAAGACGATCAGCATGCCGCCCATGGCTTTCTCCACATATGGCAGCTTGTTGCGGTGGCGCGCGGTAAACCGCAGGAACGCCCCCGAAAAGAGCGCCGCGATCACAAACGGCGCGGTCATGCCGACGCCGTAGACCAGCAGCAAAAGCCCGCCGCGCGTCACATCCCCCATGCCGCTTGCGATCATCAGGATCGACGCGAGCGCGGGCCCCACGCAGGGCGTCCAGCCAAAGCCGAAAGCCAGCCCCATGAGGTAGGCGCCAAGCACGGTGGTCGGCTCGGCTTTGCTCTCGACCCGCGCCTCGCGGTAGAGAAAGCCGATGCGCACCCAGCCCAGAAAGTGCAGCCCGAACGCCAGCAGGATCGCCGCCGCGACCCAGCGCAGCTGGTCGAGATAGTCCGCAAAGGCCTGCCCGATCGCCGTGGCCCCCATGCCCAATAACACAAAAACCGTCGTGACGCCCGCCGCAAAGCAGACCGAGGACAGGATCAGCCGCCGTTGCGCGCCCGGCGCGAGCCCGGCATCGTCGCGCAGCTCTGCCATCGAGATGCCGGCCATGTAGCAAAGGTAAAACGGCACCATCGGCAGGATACAGGGCGTGAAGAAGCTCAGTAGCCCTGCCAGCGCGGCCCCTGCAAAGCTGATATCGAGCACGTGACTCCGCCTTTGCTTGATCAATTCACATATTCAGATTAAGTAGACTGTTATGCAAACGTCAATTGGTGTGCGATGACAAGCCTCCGTCTGGTCCTGGTTTCCGGCCTCTTGTGGCTGACCTTTCAAACCGCCGCCTGGGCCGAGATCCGGCTGGTCATGGTCGACCAGCCCGGCTGCGCCTATTGCGAAGCCTGGGACGACCAGATCGGCCCCGCCTACCCCAACACCGCCGAGGGTCAGTACGCGCCGCTCTTGCGCGCGGACCTGCGCCAGGGCCCGCCCGATGGCATCACCTATGCACGGCGCGTGAATTTCACGCCCACCTTCATCCTGATCGATGACGGGCAGGAGATCGCGCGCATGGAAGGCTATGTGGGAGAAGACTTCTTCTGGCCGCTCTATTCCAGGCTTCTGGAAACCCACACAGATTTCGAACAGCAGACGCATTGACGAGGGCAAGCCCATGACCGCGCTTCCGGTCCTGCACGACGATCTCAGCGATGACGAGCTTGACCGCATCGTCGAAAAGGCCACCACGGCCTCGTCCTTTCTCAAGGCGATCAGCCATGAGGGGCGGCTGATGATCCTGTGCCATCTGGTCTCGGGCGAGAAGTCGGTGACCGAGCTCGAGGATCTCCTGTCGGCCCGGCAGGCCGCGGTCAGCCAGCAATTGTCGCGGCTGCGGCTCGAAGGTCTGGTGATCCCGCGGCGCGACGGCAAGGCGATCTATTACCGTCTCGCGGATGACCGGCCGCGCAAGATGCTGGAATGCGTCTATGAGCTCTTTTGCAAGGACGACGCGGAATAACGCCCTGCCCCGTCTCGGGAAACCGTCGCGTGACCCGGTCATTCCACCGCGCCTTGCGTCACAGACAATTGCAAAACCCCGCATATGACCGCATACTCGCGCCGCGAGGGGGAATTTCGGGTCGTGGGAGGGCCCGGGTATGCTCGATATTCTCAATGAATTCCAGCTGGTTGCCCTGACGGGACTGGTGGGCGGGTTGTGTCTGGGACTGGCCGCGCGTCTGGGGCGGTTCTGCACGCTGGGCGCCATCGAAGACCTGCTTTACGGCGGATCGAGCACGCGCATGCGGATGTGGGGCGTGGCCATCGGCATCGCGGTGACCGGCGCGTTCGGGCTGATGCAGAGCGGCCTGCTGGTGGCCGAGGAGACCTATTATCTCTCGATCCAGTGGATGCCGGCGGCCTCGGTCATCGGCGGTCTGGTCTTCGGCTATGGCATGGCGCTGGCGGGCAATTGCGGCTACGGCGCCATCGCCCGGCTGGGCGGCGGCGATCTGCGCAGTTTCGTGATTGTGCTGGTGATGGGCGTGTCAACCTTCATCGTGCTCTCGGGCCCGCTGGCACCGCTGCGCGTGGCGCTTTTTCCGCAGACGGAGGTCGTGTCGGCGACACCACCCGGCATCGCGCATCATCTGGGCGCGGCCACCGGGCTTTCGGTGCACCTGCTCGGCATGCTGATCGGTGCGGTGATCCTGGTCGCCTCGGCGGCGCACAAGCCGCTTTGGGAAAAGCCCGCCGCTGTGTTCTGGTCGGCTGCGGTGGGGCTGGGCGTGCTGATCGGCTGGGCGGGCACCTCCTGGGTGGCGCATGAAGGGTTTGCGGCGGTGCCGGTTGTTTCCCACTCGTTTGCCGCGCCTCTGGGCGAATCGATCCTGTGGTGGATGATCGGCTCGGCGCAGCCGATCTCCTTTGCCGTGGGCTCGGTGGCCGGGGTCTGGGCCGGGGCGTTCATCGGCTCGCTGATCAAGGGGCATTTCCGGTGGGAAGCTTGCGAGGACCCGCGCGAATTGCGCCGCCAGATCATCGGCGCGGCGCTGATGGGCGGCGGCGCGGTGGTGGCCATCGGGTGCTCGATCGGACAGGGGCTCACGGCGTTTTCGCTGCTGGCCTTCTCCGCACCGCTGACCTTCCTGTCGATCTTCGCCGGGGCGGCCATTGGCCTGCGGCAGCTGATTGTCGGGTTCCAGCCCGCGGAGTGAGCCCGCGGCGCGCCCGGCCTGTCGCAAGGATCGCGAGACTTCGGACCCAGCGCCGTCTCAGGAGGGCGGATCACCCGCGTGATCCTGCGCCAGCGCGCTTTTCAGGATCTTGCCGGTGGGGCCAATCGGCAGATCGCGCAGATGGATCTCCTGCGGCACCTTGTAGCCTGCAAGCTTGTCGCGGCAGGCGCGGCGCAGCGTGTCGGTGTCAAGGTCCCGCCCGGCTGCCGGTTGCACATAGGCGATGATCTCCTCGTCGCCCTCCACCACCCGGCCCAGCACCGCCGATTGCACCACACCCTCGCAGGCGTTTAGCACCGCCTCGACCTCTGCGGGATAGACGTTGAAGCCCGAGCGGATGATCATCTCCTTGCTGCGTCCGACGATATAAAGCGCGCCATCGGGATCGACACGCGCGCGATCCCCGGTGCGCAGCCAGCCGTCCGGCGTGATCGCTTCGGCGGTGGCGGCGGGGTTGCGGAAATAGCCGTCCATGCGTGAAGGCCCGCGGGCCCAGAGCTCTCCGACCTCGCCGATATCCGCCTCGCTGCCATCCTCGCGGGCGACCCGCACCTCGCAGCCGGGGGCGGCACTGCCGATGGCGTTGCCTGACACTTTCATGCCATCGGGCACCCGGGCGATGGGCGTCATCTCGGTGCAGCCATAGCCATTGCCGAAGGGCAGGCCAAACGTCGCCTGCATCCGGTCGATGAGCGCAGGGTCCACATTGGCGCCGCCGGTGCCGGTGAACCGCATGCGCCCGCGCCCCAGCGCGATGCCATGTTCGGAGGCGTGGTCGAGCAGCTTGGCATAGACCTGCGGCACCGCCACCATGAAGGTGATGCGTCCGTCGGCGATGTCGCGCGCCAGACCGCCGGGATCAAAGCGCGGCACCAGCAGCGCCTCGGCGCCCGCTATCGCGCAGGTCACCAGGCTGGAGCCGAGCCCGATGGCATGGCTGAGCGGCGCCACGATGTAGAAGACATCGGCATCGGTGACCCTGCGGCTCCAGGCGTGGCTGGCCCCCTGATAGAGCAACGCGCGATGGCCCAGCATCACGCCCTTGGGCCGCCCGGTGGTGCCGGAGGTGAACATGATCACCGCAGGCGGCGTGCCGGTCTCGGGCGCGCTCTCGAAGGTCTCCGACAGCGCGAGCGCACCCACCGCGTTCTCGACCCCGAGCGCAGCGGCGGCCTCCGCGTGGCCGCGCGCGGCGGGGCTTTCCAGCGTATAGACCGCCAGACGCGGCTCCAGCGTCTCCAGCATCGCGGTCACTTCGGAGGTGGCGATGCGCGCGTTGATCGGTGCCGCCACGCCACCCGCGGCACTCACTGCAAGGATCATCACCACGGAGGTCACGCTGTTTTCGTTGATCACGGCCACGCGGTCGCCATCGCGCACGCCATGGTCGCGGAGAAGCTGCGCGCCCTGCGTGATAGCGCGGTCATAGTCGGCAAAGCTCAGGCGGCGCGTCGGATCCGCGAGGCCCGGCGCATCCGGGCGCACGCTGGCCTGAAACCGGATCGTCTCGTGCAGACGTGGCGGCAGCGCGCCCAGCATCTGCGCTTCGTTTTCCGCGCGAAAGACCTGATCCATCGCCAATCTGTCCGTCATGCCTCTGGTTCCAGTTTTTCGACGCGTCCGCGCAGGATCCACGCCCCGGCCACGGCCAGGGCTGTCAGGACCGCCCCGAGCGCGCTGGTGGCCAGATGCCCCACCCCCCAGAGTGGCAGACCCGGTGCAGCAAAGCAAAGTCCTCCGGCGACCATCAGAGCCCGCACCACCTGCCCCGACGCGCGGCCGGGCAGCCGCCCGATGCCGTAGACATAGCCTTGCAGGGCAGAGGCCAATACCGCCACTCCCACAAGCGCCGACACCGTCACGCCGATGATCTCTCCGGTCTCGCCGATCAGCAGCAGGGCCGGGTTCAGCACAAAAAAGAACGGCACGAAATAGATGATCGCGCCCAGTTGCACCGCCTTGAGACCGGTGCGCATCGGATCGGTGCCCGCGACCGAGGCGGCGGCAAAGGCGCCGATGGCCACCGGCGGCGTGATGAAGCTGAGCATGCCCCAGTAGAGGATGAACATGTGGACCGCGAGCGGCTCCAGCCCCGCCTGCACCAACGACGGCGCCAGCACCACGGCCAGAAACACATAGGCCGCGGTGACCGTCATGCCGATGCCGAGGATGAAGCTGGCCACGGCCCCCATCATCAAGAGCGCCAGCGTCGAGCCGCCCGCCAGATGCACCAGCGCGTTGGTCAGACCGCCGATCATGCCGGTGACCACCAGCGCGCCCACCACGAGGCCGATGCCGGCCAGGATGGCCGCGATCTCGACCAGCAGCCGTCCGGTGGCAAAGAGGAATTCCGTGAGGCGGGTCAGGCTCATCCGGTCGCGGCTGGAGAAAAGCTGGTTGATCACCAGCAGCAGGACGGTGGCATAGAACGGCGCGATGGCCTCGCGCTGCAGGCCGACCAGCATCCAGATCAGCGCCGCGAAGACGATGATGAAATACCAGCCGTCGCGGATCGTCTGTGCAAGCGACGGCAATTCGGCTCGCGGCAGGCCCTTGATGCCCGCGCGCGCGGCATAGGCGTCCGCCCCGATGAAAAGGCCAAAGAAATACAGCGCCGAGGGGATGATCGCGGCCACCGCGATCTCGATATAGGGCACGCCCAGAAAGTTCGCCATGACAAAGGCCGTAGCTCCCATGATCGGCGGCATCAGCGTGCCCCCGGTCGAGGCGCAGGCCTCCAGCCCCGCCGCGTAGAGCCGGGGAAAGCCCGAGCGGTTCATCGCCGGAATGGTCAGCGTGCCGGTGGTCAGGATGTTGGAGGTGACGGAGCCCGACATCGACCCCATGAGGCCTGAGGAGAACACCGCCACCTTGGCCGCGCCGCCGCGCACATGGCCCAGCAGCGCAAAGCTGAGATCGATGAAGAACCGCCCCGCCCCGGTGAATTGCAGCGCCACGCCAAAGACCAGAAACCCGATCACCAGCGAGGCAAAGGCCTTGATCGGCAGACCCAGCATGCTTTGCTGCGACATGATGTGGAACATGCCGGTCTGCTCGACACTCATGGCAAAGCCGGAAAACACGCCGGGCATGGAGGCGGCGTAGACCGGGTAAAGCGACAGCACCGCGATCACGATGAGGATGGCCATGCCACCCGCGCGGCGCGTCGCCTCCATCACGATGACCCACATGAGCAATGCGGCGTAGCGGGCGGGTTGCGGCGCAGTGTATTCCCAGGCCTGAATGACCATGGTCTCGGCCATCCATGCGAAATAGCTCAGGATCGCCGCGCAGATCGCGGCAAGCGCCAGATCCACCGGCCAGATCCAGCGGCCCGCCACACGCAGCGGAAAGAGCAGGAAGGTCAGCGGCAGAAGGCAGGCGAGCAGCCAGTAAAGATAGGCGTTCTCCAGCAGCATCACCCCGGTGGTGCGCCCGAGATTGAACACCTGGTTGACCGTCAGCGCAACGGCGAGCCCCGCGCCCGCGATCACGAGAAGACGCGCCCAATTGGCCAGAACCGGGCGCGCCGCGACGGGGGCGTCAGCCGCCCCCGCATTCGGGTCTTCTTGCGTCACCAGCTCTCGAAATAGGGGTTGAAACCCGCCTCCTGCAGAGCGGCAAACCGGGCCGCGGCCCAGGCGGATTTGAACGCCTCCTCATCCGCATGTTCACCGCCCGTGACCTCCGCCCAGGTGTCCGACAGCACTTTCTGGCGCTCCAGCAGACGGTCCTGATTGGCCTGATCGTCCTCGGTCCACTTGCCAGCCTCTTTCCAGTAGCGGATCGCGCCCTCGTGGAACGGCATCACATAGCTCAGCCCCTGCCGCTCCGGATCCCAGCCATAGGCGCCGGGCGCCTCGTCCTTGTACTGGGGATAAAGCTCCGCCATCGCCTTGGTGAATCCGTAGACCGTGGCCTCCTCGACGCTCTCATAGGTCACGAGGTTGGGGTAGCGGTAGACCGCGAAAGGCAGGCCTCCGGAGGGCACTTCGTTGCCGGATGTCACGGTCTTGGCCTCGAACCACGGCGCGAAATCCTTCAGCCTCGCCCAGCCTTCGGCATTGTATTGCGGAAAATGCGCCCAGGTCATGCCACGGCTGGAAGCGGCCAGCTTGGCCGAGGTGCCGCTGTCTGTAACCGCGATGCCCGCATCCACCTGCCCATTCACATAGCCATCGAGCCAGGCGCCAAAGCCCGGAAACTCCACGATTTCCACGTCGTCCCAGCTGAGCCCGCCATAGGTCAGATACGCCTCTGCCAGCAGGTTGAGCGCAGGCGAGCCGACGATCTGCGCCACGCGCTTGCCCTTGAGGTCGGCGGGATCGTTGGAGCCGATCTCCGGGTCGATGGCAAACCCGATGCCGCCATCGGAGATGTTGGACATCACCAGCCGCACCGGCTGCGGCCCCCACTGACCGCGATCGGCGAACTCGAAGATGCCCTCCTGACTGTAGAACACGCCGAACCCGGTAGAGCTGAACTGCGCCGCCCCCTGCTTCAGCGGCGCCTGCCGCGAGATGTCGTTGTCGCCCGGGATCGGGCGCAGGTTCACGCCATGCGCCTCCTGCAGGGCCGCGCCGACCGCCACCATCTGGGCAAAGCCCGCCGCGGTGGTGGAATAGGTGGTGACGGCGATCGTGGATGGCAGCTCGTCCTCCGCCTGGGCCAGGCTGCCGGCAAAGGTCAAAGCGGCAACAAGCCCCCCCAGAATGGGTTTGCGCATGATATATCCTCCCTGTTTTCGGGGGTCGGTCTTCGTTTTTTGCGTGACGACTCCCCGCGATCAGACTACCCATCCGGGCGGGTGATGCAAAACAAAATTGAAATTCGCAGAGCGAAACAAAGGGGGCAGGATGAGCGACGAGGCCAGGGTCAATGTCACACGACGCGGGGCGGTGGCGGAGCTGGAGATCGACTTTATCGCCCGGCGCAATGCGCTGTCGCTGGATCTGCGCGAGTTGATGCATGACGCGATGTTCGATCTGCAGGCCGATCCGGAGGTGCGCTGCATCGTACTGACCGGCGCGGGCGGCGTGTTCTCGGCAGGCGGCGACATCAAGAGCATGGACGGGCTCACGCCCCTGGCCGGGCGCGCGCGCCTGCAACGTCTGCACCGGCTGGTCCGCCTGCTCATCGAAGGCGAGACGCCGGTCATCGCGGCGGTCGAAGGCTATGCCGTGGGTGCGGGCCTGTCGCTGGCGGCGGCCTGCGACGTGGTGGTCTCGGCCGAGGACGTGGTCTGGTCCTGCGCGTTCAACCGGCTCGGACTGATGCCGGATATGGGATCGGCCTGGACATTGCCCGCGCGCATGGGGCTGGGACAGGCCAAGCGGATCATGCTGACGTCCGAGCGGTTCACCACGGCGCAGGCGCAGGCCTGGGGTCTGGTCGAAGAGATGACGGCCAAGGGCGACGCGAAGGCGCGCGCCCACGCCATGGCCGACGAGATCGCCGAACGCGCGCCGGGGGCCGTGGCCGTGACCAAGGCCTGGCTCGCCCGTGGGCCGCTGGGATTGGGGCAGGTGCTGGCGGCAGAGGCCGACGCGCAGGCGATGCTCTTTGCGACGGATGACTTCGCCGAGGGGCGTGCGGCCTTCGCCGAAAAACGTGATGCGCGGTTCGAGGGCAAATAGCCCGGTTGCGTGTTGCGATGCGCAATAGGGGCAGTTCGCCCCGATCGGAGCCCGGCGCGCGACGCCAAAGCCGCGCAGACGCCCGCCACACCGCTTCATCCTGCCGCAATACTTTGGGGGTCCGGGGGCCAGAGGGTCTGGGGGGGCTGGCCCCCAAGCGCGTCGGGTCGCCAAAGGCGATCCGAAAGGTTCTTGCCCGCGCAACGCGAACCCGCAGATGGGCGGTCCCCGAAACCGGAAGACCCGCTAGGGCCTGCGCTTTCCTTTCTCGGCCATCGCCTGCCAGTCCTCCTCCGTCAGCGCATCCAGTTCGGAGAAGGACGACGCGCGCTTCAGCCAGTTGCCGCCGTCGATCACGATCTGCTCGCCATGGATGAACCCGGCCTGCGGGCTCAGCAGATAGGCGGTCAGGTCCGCAAACTCGTCATGCCGTCCGGGGCGGCCCACCGGCGGGCGGTTTTCCATTTTGCTGCCCAGACCGGGGCGCGGATAGAGGTTGTCCCACGCGCCCGGGGTCGGGAACGGGCCGGGGGCGACGGCGACAAACCGGATGCCCTTCGGCCCCCACTCCGCCGCGAGCGAGCGTGTCATCGCCAGCACACCGGCCTTGGCCATCGCCGACGGCACGACGTAGGGCGCACCGGTGAAAGCATAGGTCACGGTGATCGACATCACGCAGGCCTCCATCCCCGCCGCGAGCCAGCGTTTGCCGCAGGCCAGCGTCATGTAGGAGGTGCCATGCAGCACGATGTTCAGCACCGCATCCACCGCGCGCGGCGACAGCGTCTCGAACCGCGCGGTGAAATTGCCCGCGGCGTTGTTGATCAGCGTGTCGGGGGGCGTATCGTCCCAAAGCCCGTCCAGCGCGGCCTCGATGGCCTCGGGGTCGCGCACGTCGAGCGCGGCAAAGCGCACGCGCACGCCATGGGCGCTTTCGATTTCGCGGGCGGCCTCGGCCAGCACCGCCTCTCGGCGGCCCATCAGGACCAGCTCTGCGCCAAGACCGGCCAGCCGCTCGGCCATGGTGCGGCCCAACCCGGTGCCGCCTCCGGTGATCAGCACGCAGCGTCCGTCGTAAAGACCGGGCTGGAACATCAATGCGACTCCTGCCAGGTGCGGCTTATCGAGCGGGCGATCACCAGTTGCTGGATCTGGCTGGTGCCTTCGTAGATCCGCAGCAGCCGCACGTCGCGATAGATCCGCTCCACCGCATATTCGGCCATGTAGCCCGCACCGCCATGGATCTGCACCGCGCGGTCGGCGACCCGGCCCACCATCTCGGTGCAGAAATACTTCGCGCAGCTGGCCTCCTGGATGGCCTTGCCCTCCCGGTCGTAAAGCGCCGCGGCATCGCGCACCATGCACTGCGCCGCGTAATGTTCGGTCTGGCTGTCGGCGAGCATCGCCATGACCAGCTGATGCTCGGCAATCGGCTTGCCGAAGGTCTTTCGCTCATGCGCATAGGCGAGCGATTCCGCGATCAGCCGGGATGCGGTGCCGGTGGCGGACGCGGCGATGTTGATCCGCCCGCGATCCAACACTTTCATCGCGGTCTTGAAGCCCCGGCCCGGTACCCCGCCGACGATGTTTTCCGCCGGCACGCGCACATCCTCGAAGATCACGTCGCAGGTCTTGGTGCCGCGCTGGCCCATCTTTCTGTCGGGCTGGCCAAGACGCAGCCCCGGCAGATCGGCAGGCACCAGAAAGGCGCTGATCCCGGCGGCGCCTTTCTGGTCGGGCTCCGAGCGCGCCATCACCGTGAAAAGGCCCGCGCGTGGCGCGTTGGTGATGTAACGCTTGGTGCCGTTGAGGATATATGCGTCGCCGTCCTTGTCGGCGCGGGTGCGGATCGCCGAGGCGTCGGAGCCCGCATCCGGTTCGGTCAGCGCAAAGCTCGAGACGATCTCTCCGGTCGCCAGACGCGGCAGGTATTCGGCCTTCTGCGCGTCGGTGCCGTCGATCACGATGCCCTGGCTGCCAATGCCGATATTGGTGCCGAAGACCGACCGGAAGGCGGTGGCGGCGCGGCCCACGATCATCATGATCTCCGCCTCCTGCCGCATGTTCAGCCCCAGCCCGCCGTAATCCGGCGCGATGGTCAGGCCAAAAAGCCCCATCTCGCGCATCTCCTGCACGATCTCGCGGGGCACATCGTCCTCCGCCTCGATCCGCGCTTCGTTCGGAATGAGCCGCTCTTCGACAAAGCGCTCGACGCTCGCGCAGACCTGCCGGAACGTGTCCGTGTCCAATCCCATATCTGTCCTCCCCGGTCGGGGCCCCGCTATTCCGCAACGCTGCGGACCGGGTCCCGGATGATCACATTCTGAGACGCATCGAGCGCCGCAATGGCGTCCTGCGTCAATCGTTTCAGGATCGCGCCCGCCGGTTCCAGCCTGTCGGCAAAGGCCGCCGCCGGGCCGAGCGACAGGATGCCTTGCGTCCAGTCGCCGGTTTCATAGGCGGTCTTCTGCGCGGCGCCGCCGACATAGGGGCGCAGCACGGCGTAGTCGCGCTCCCCCCCGGCTTCGAGCGCCTGCACGGCTGTCGCCGCCTCGTTGGCGAGGCAGCGATAGGTGTTGCGCAGGCTTTTCAGCACCGTGGTTGTGGCGTTTTCGTCTAGCTCGGCGATGTGCGCCTTATAGGCGCGATGCGCCCAGATCTCGTCGGCGACCAGCATCCGCGATCCGATCAGCACACCCGAGGCGCCCAGCGCCAGCGCCGCGGCGATCTGGCGTCCCGATCCGATGCCGCCGCCGACAATCACCGGCACGTCGATCTCGTCCAGTGCCCGAGCGGCGAGCAGCATGGCGGGCAGATCGCCCATGCCCGGATGGCCGCCGCATTCGGCGCCGATCAGCGTGACCGCATCCGCGCCCGCACGGGCCGCCCCAGCCGCATGTCGCAAAGTGGTGGCCTTGTGCATGACGTGGCAGCCCGCCGCCTTCAGCCGCGGCAGGAAAGCCGCCGGACTGTAGCCCGCGGTTTCGACACAAGCGACGTTGTGCCGTTCGATAAGGCCGATCCAGTCGCTGAGAGCGTCGTTCTGTTCGGGACGGGCCGAGATATAGAGGTTGACGCCAAACGCGCGGCCCTCGGTCATGTCGCGGCAACGGCGCAGGGCGTCTTCGAAGGCAGCCAGATCGGGATAGGAGCGCGGCGTGATATAGCCCATGGCACCGGCATTCACGCAGGCCGCCACGTATTCCGCCGTGGCCAGCCACATCAGACCGCCGCAGAGGATCGGCGTCCGGGTCCCTATCGCGCGGGTCAGCCGCGTCTGCAATCTCGCTCCGGTCATGATGCGCCTTGGGTGATGACGGCACCGTTTTGCACTGCGAAAACAATTTTCGCAATAGAATTTCGCACTGCGGAAAACGCGTCCGCGCGCTTGCCAAGCCTTGTCTGCCTTGGTCTAATGCGCGCGACACGGCAGATGAATGAGGCAGGCCATGGCCCGACCGAGATCCTTCCAAGGCGCGGATGCCGGTGGCGATGCGCGCGAGTCGCGGCAATTCGTGACGGCCGCAGCCCGCGGGCTCGACGTGTTGCAGGCCTTTGTGCCCGAGGGCCTGCCGCTCGGCAATCAGGAGATTGCCGCCCGCACCGGCCTGCCCCGCCCCACCGTCAGCCGGATCACCTACACGCTGACCGAGCTCGGCTACCTGGTCTATTCCGGCGAGACCGAAAAATACCGACTGGGCCCGGGGATCCTCGCGCTGGCGGGCGCGTTCGGCACCGGCACCAGACTTGAGGATGTCGCCCACGCGCCGATGCAGGCGCTGGCCGATGCCACGCGCGGCACGGTGGCCATCGGTCAGGCGGATGGCGCGCATATGGTCTACCTGCTGCTGCGCCGGTCGGTGAGCAAGGTGATGTTGCGGCAGGACATGGGCAGCCGGATCCCGATTGCCACCACCGCGATGGGCCATGCCTGGCTGCACAGCCTGCCCGACGCGCGTCGCGACGCGATGGTGGACCGTCTGGGCCGCGATCTGGGCGAAGACCGCATGCGGTTTCTCGACACGCTCGACCGCACCGGCGAGGAAATGGCCAAAAGCGGCTATTGCGTCATGATCGGCACCTGGGAGCAGGAAATCTCCGGCGCCGCCACGGCGATGGCGCTCGATGACGGGCAGACGGTGCTTGGCCTGAACATCGGCGGACCGGCCTTCTTTCTCAAGCCCGAGGCGCTTTATGCCGAGATCGGGGACACGCTGATGCAGGCGCGCGACCAGCTCTTGCGCGCCGGGATCACCCGCCTGTCGCTGATGTAGCCGCGCGCGTCACATCCGCTCGATGATCGTCGCCGTGCCCATGCCGCCGCCAACGCAGAGCGTCGCCAGACCGGTTGCCTTGTCCTCGCGCTCCATCGCGTCGAGCAGCGTGCCGAGGATCATTGCCCCTGTCGCACCCAGCGGATGCCCCATGGCGATGGCGCCGCCATCCACATTGGTCCGCGCAGGATCCGCGCCCAGCCCTTCGAGAAACCACAAGGCGACGGCGGCAAAGGCCTCGTTGATCTCGAAAAGGTCGATGTCGTCCACCTTCATGCCCGCCCGGTCCAGCACGCGTTCGGACACCGCAACCGGACCGGTCAGCATGATCGTCGGCTCCGACCCGATGGCGGCAAAAGCGCGGAACCGGGCGCGCGGCGTCAGGCCGAGCTTTGCGCCCATCTCCTTGCTGCCGATCAGCATCGCCGCCGCCCCGTCGACAATACCCGAGGAGTTGCCCGCCGTGTGCCCATGCACGATGCGCTCGACCTCCGGATAGCGCATGAGCGCGCGCGCATCCCAGCCGTGGTCGCGCCCCGGTGTCTCGAACGCGGGCGGCAGCGCGCCGAGGCTCTGCATCGTGGTCTGCGGGCGCGGATGTTCGTCCTGCGCCAGCACCGGATCGCCATTGACGTCATGCACAGGCACGATGGACCGGTCGAAATGGCCCGCAGCGCGCGCCGCCTCCGCCCGTTGCTGGCTTTGCAGCGCAAAGGCGTCGAGATCGTCGCGGCTGTAACCCTGACGCGTCGCGATCAGATCGGCGGAAATGCCCTGCGGTACGTAGATATTGGCAAAGCTCTCGCGCGGATCGGCCTGCCAGCTGCCCAGATCGGAGCCCATCGGCACCCGGCTCATGCTCTCCAGCCCGCCACCCACGACAAGATCCGCCTGCCCGGCCATGACCCGCGCCGCCGCGAGGTTCACCGCTTCCAGCCCCGACGAACAGAACCGCCCGACCTGCATGCCCGGCACGCTCTCGTCCCAGCCCGCGGCGAGCACCGATCCACGCGTCACGCAACCGCCCTGCTCTCCGGCGGCCACGACGCAACCATAGACCACGTCCTCGACCTCGGCGGTGGTCAGCCCATTGCGCTCCGCCAGCGCCCTGAGCGGCACCGCCCCCAACTGCACCGGCGCGATGCCCGTCAGCGCCCCGCCCCGCAGCTTGCCGCGCGGCGTGCGCACATGGTCGAAGATATAGGCGTCGGTCATGGCGGGGCTCCCTCTGGAAAAAGTGAAACCATTTTCCGCAGCGCGAAACAAGAGCCTTGCCACATGCGCGCGCCTCGCCTACCCCTTTGAACGCAGCGGAGGGGCTCGATGGATCATATCACAACCGAAACGCGCGACGGCATCCGCATCCTGACAATCGACGCGGTGGGCCGCCCGATGAACGTGCTCAGCCCGGAATTGCGGCTCGATCTGATCGCGGCGGTCGACGACGCGCTTGGCGACGCGGCGGTCAAGGGGCTGGTCCTCGCCTCGGCGCGGCCCGAATTCATCGCCGGTGCGGATCTCAGGGCCATCGGGTCGATGCGCGGCACGCCCGCCGCCGAGGTCCGCGCGTTCTCAGACGGGTTCCGCGGGATGCTGCGCGCGATGGAGCGGTCACGCAAACCCTGCGTCGCGGCGATCAACGGCACAGCGCTTGGCGGCGGGTTCGAGCTGTGCCTTGGTTGCCATCACCGGATCGGCGCGGAGACGCCCGGCGCGGTCATCGGCCTGCCGGAGGCGACGCTGGGGCTCTTGCCCGGCGCGGGCGGGACGCAGCGACTGGCGCGGATGATCGGCCTGCAGGCGGCCATGCCGCTTTTGCTCGACGGGACCCGCCTGACGATGGCCGAGGCGCGCGACGCCGGTCTGATCGACGCCCTCGTTCCGCCCGGCGCGCTGCTCGAGGCCGCGCTGGACTGGTGCCACGCCAACCCCGCGCCGCAGCAGCCCTGGGATGTGAAAGGGTTCCGGATCCCCGGCGGAGGGCCGTCCGATCCCGCCAACCACCGCGCCTTCATTGCCGCCGGGCCGCGCGTTCAGACCGGCCCCGGCGCAAACGACCCCGCGCAAGAGGCGATCCTGACCTGTCTGTTCGAAGGCACGCGGGTCAATATCGACACCGGTCTCGACATCGAGGCGCGCAACTTTGCCCGGCTGGCGCGCGGCGACGTGGCGCAGAACCGCATCCGCGCGTTTTTTTCGATGACCGGGGCGAAGAAGGCCGCGGCGCGACCGGAAGGGCCGAGGCTTGAGCCGAAGAAGATCGGCATTCTCGGCGCGGGCATGATGGGCGCCGGGCTGGCCGAAACCGCCGCACGTGCCGGGCTCGAGGTGGTGTTGCTCGACCGGGATGCCGGATCGGCCGCGCAGGGCCGCGCGTCGGTGCAGGCCTCGATGGGCAAGGCGGTCGACAAGGGCAAGCTCGGGCCGGACAGCGCCGAGGCGGCGCTGGCCCGGATCACTGCCACTGCGGATTTTGCGGATCTTTCGGGCAGCGACGCGCTGATCGAGGCGGTCTATGAGGACCGCGCCGTCAAGGCCGAAGCGACGCGCGCGGCGCTCGCCGCCACCGGTGCGGAGGTGCTCTTTGCCACCAACACGTCCAAGCTGCCCATCGGCGGGCTGGCCACCGCATCCCCGCGACCCGACCGTTTCATCGGCATGCATTTCTTCAGCCCGGTGCCGCGCATGGCGCTGGTGGAGATCATCCGCGCCGAGGTCACTTCGGACGAGACGCTGGCGCAGGCGCTCGACCTCGCCCGGCTGCTGCGAAAGACGCCGATCATCGTGCGCGACGCGCGCGGCTTTTTTACCTCGCGGGTGTTTTCGGCCTTCACCAATGAAGGGCTGATCATGCTGTCGGAGGGCATCGCGCCCGCGCTGATCGAGAACGTCGCGCGGCAGACCGGCTACGCGGTCGGGCCACTGGCCATGGCCGATGAGCTGAGCCAGGACACCATGCTGCGCATCCGCGATCAGGAGCGGCAGGATCTGGGGGCGGAGTGGGTCGAGGGGGCGGATTTTGCCACGTTGACAAGGATGCTTGCTGCCGGGCGCAAAGGGCGCCGGCATGGCGGCGGGTTTTACGACTACGATCCGGAAAAGCGGCTCTGGCCGGGGCTGGCAGAGCTTTTTGCACCCAAAGCCACCCAGCCGGATCCGCAGGAGATCCGCCTGCGCCTGCTGCATGCGCAATCGGCAGAGGCCGCGCGCGCCTGGGCCGAAGGGGTGATCGCCGATCCGCGCATGGCGGATGTCGGCTCTCTGCTGGGGTGGAGCCATCCCGCCTGGACCGGCGGTGTCATGTCCTGGATCGATCAGGGCGGCGTGACCGGTTTCGTGACCCGGGCCGAGCGGCTCGCGGAAGCGCATGGCCCGCGCTTTGCCCCGCCGCAGGAACTGCGCGCGCTGGCGCAGGCGGGTGGCACGCTCTATTGAGCGCTGTCCGCTCTGCGAAATCCTATTTCATTGTCAACCGGCACGCCGCATGCTAGGTCACCGCGGGGAGGAACGCGCATGACCGATTTGGACACCACCGGCACGGCAGCCGCCTTCCCGACAGATGCGATCAACGCTCAGCTCGAGCGGCTCACCTCCCATGGCTGGCACGGCGCACGTCTGCCGCGCCGCGTCGACGGGGTCGCCGGGTTCCGCGAGAGCGTGCCGCTTATGACCAAATCCGACCTGCAGGCCGAGATGGCGAAGCCGGGATATGGCGGCTTTGCTCCGGCCACGCCACCGGTGCGGGTCAACATGACGCCGACCTCTACCGGGCTCATGCCGGTGATGAACTCCGCCGCCGATCTCGATGCGATGATCACCGCCGCGCGGGCGCATCTGCAGGCCTGCGGCGTGGGGCCGGGCGACACCTGTCTTGTGACCTTCGGCTACCATCTCTTTGTCGCGGGGCTTTTCTACCAGTCCGTGATGGAGGCGCATGGCGTCGCCTGCATCCCGCATGGTCCCGGCGAGGCCGAGCGCGCGGTGGCCACCGCCAAAGCCACCGGCGCCACGATCCTCGCAGGCGCGCCGTCCTTTGCGCTCAAGCTGCTCGATCTCGGCCTGCCCGCGCCCAAAGTGCTCTTTGCCGGGGGTGAGGCCTTTACCGGCAACCCGGCGCTTTACCAGCGCGTGAAAGAAGCCCTGCCCGACACGCTGCTGATCGACGCCTATTCCCTCTCCGAGTTTCTGCCGGTCGGCCGCACCTTTCCGGGCGGCACCGGTGTGCATGTCTTCGACGAGCTGGTCTGGCCGGAGATCATCGACCCCGAAACGCTGGCCCCGCTGCCCGATGGCGAACGCGGTGAACTGGTGCTGACCCATCTGCAAAAGCAACTGCAACCGCTGGTCCGCTATCGCACCGGCGATCTGGCGATGCTGCAACGCACCAAGCCCCTGCATGGCCGGACGCTGAGCCTGCCGCGTGTGGTCTTCGGGCGCTGCGACGGCATGGTCAAGGTCAAGGGTGTGAAGGTCTTCCCCAGCGAGGTGGGCGCGATGCTGCTTGGCCTTGAGGGCGTGACCAGACGCTACCGCGTGACGCTGACCCGCAAGCCATCCGGCGGCGATCATCTGGCGCTGACCGTGGAAGGCCGTCCCGATGAGGAGGTCCAGGCCGAACTGGCCCGCCGGTTCAAACGCCAGACCCTGATCGATGCCGACAGCATCGAGCCGGTCGAAGACCTGCCCGACGGCCCGCTCTTGCAGGACCTCAGATAACCCAGCCCCTCACCGCCGGAGACCCCGATGACCCAGACCAACTGGCGCTTTGTCACCATCGACGAAAGCTACCCCGACTTCTCTTCCGCGACGTCGCCTGCGGTGGAAAAAGCGGTGGCCGAGGGGCATGTCGCGCCGACCGCGCTGCTGGATTTCTTCAGCCAGGACGGCATCACCATCGGCGTGAACGAAGACCCGACGCAGGTGCTCGACCTCGATGTCTGTCGCGAAAGCGGCGTTGTGGTGCGGCGCAGGGTCAATGGCGGCGGGGCGATCTATGCGGGCAAAGGCTCGATGTTTCTGGTGCTCTACCTGCCGACGGACCATCCGCGCGTGCCGGAAACCGCGACCGAAGCCTTTCCGGCGGTGCTGACCGCCTTTGCCGAGGTGATCGAGGCCCGGCTGGGCATCCCCGCCCGGTACCGGCCCCTCAACGATGTGGAGGTGGACGGGCGCAAGCTGATGCCGACTTCGGTCAAGATCGAGGACGGCGTGATGACCTTCCGCCTGCTGGTCAACGTCAAGGGGATCGACACTGACCTCGGTGCACGCGCCATGCCGATGCCGCCCGAAAAGGTGCGCGACAAGGCCAACAAGACCCTGCAATCGCGCTACACCTGGCTCGAACGGGAGGCTGGCCGCGCCTTGCCGCGCGAGGAACTGGTGGGGCTTTGCCACGAGGTGGTGCGCCACGCATTCGGTGTCGAGAACCTCGTCGACGACACGCTGACCGAGATCGAAAAGTCATATGCCGCCGAGTTCCGCGAAGAGCTGAGCCAGGATACATGGTTCTTAGGCAAGTCGCTGGAGCGCCGCCTGCCGGATCTGTCGGACGCGGATCAGGTGGCGACGGGGCGCGAGAAAGCGCCGGGCGGCATGATCTGGGCCACGCTGGTCGTGCGCGACGGGCATGTGCGCCATGCGGTGATCAACGGCGATTTTCACCCCCGCCCGATCCGGTCGGTGCAGATCCTCGAAGACGGCTTTGCCGGGCTGCCCGCGGACGGCGCGGCGCTGCGCCGGCATGTAGAGGCGTTTCTGGGCCGCGCCGATATCGAATATGCGGGGGTGGAGCCGGACCATGTCTGCGCAGCGCTCGACAAGGCGCTGGCGCAGATCCGCGAGGCCGCGGCATGATCCCCGTCGCCCTTGTCGGCGCAGGTCAGTCGGTCTACGGCGCCTTTCCCGACCGGTCGCTGAAGTCGCTGATGGTCGAGGCCGCGCAGGATTGCTTTGGCTCCGTCGACAAGGGCATCGCCCCCGGCGAAATCGACGAAGCCTTTGTCGGCACCCTGAATACAGGTGGTGCACAATTGGGCAACGTGGCGCCGCTGATGACCGAAGCCGCCGGTATGGTTGGCGTGTCCGTCGCGCATGTGGAGAACGCCTGCGCGTCGGCGGGCTACGCGTTCCGGCTCGCGGCGATGGCGGTGGCATCGGGCATGGCGGATGTGGCGGTGGCGGCTGGGGTCGAAAAGATGACCGACCTGCCGCGCGAGCGGAACCGGCTCTGGCTGGGGATCTCCGGCGATGTGGAATGGGAGCGGCTGGCCGGAACCAATTTCCCCGGCATCTACGCCATGCTGACCCGTCGCCACATGTTCGAATTCGGCACACCTGAGGCGGCCATTCACGCCATTGCCGCCAAGAACCGCACCAACGCGGTGGACAATCCCAAGGCGCAGTTTCGCCGCGCCACGACGCCGGAACAGGCCGCCGCAGCGCCCAACCTCGCCAGCCCGTTCACGCTGTCGGATGCCTGCGGTGTGACCGACGGCGCGTCGATGACGATCCTCTGCCGCGCCGATATCGCCGAGCGCTATACCGACCGGCCGGTGCAGGTGCTGGGGCTGGGCGGCGGCTCGGATTACGTGGCCGCCCATGACCGGGCGTCGATGTCGCGGCTGGAGGCGACGCGCCGCGCCGCTCGGCAGGCCTACGCGCAGGCCGGGATCGACCCCGGCCAGATCCGCGCGGCGGAGGTGCATGACTGTTTCGCGGGGGCGGAGCTCTTGTCCTACGGCGATCTGGGCTTTTGCGACGAGGCGGATGCCGGGGCGCTGGTGCTGGACGGGCACACGGCCCGCGACGGTCGCCTCCCGGTGAACAATTCCGGCGGGCTCATCGGGAAGGGGCACCCGATCGGCTCCACCGGCACCGGCCAGATCTATGAGCTGTTTCACCAGCTGCGCGGCAGCGCCGCCAACCCCGACCGCCAGCTCGATCTGGGCTCCGCTCCGGTGCTGGCGCATAATGTCGGCGGGTCCGGCGGCTCGGTGGCGGTCACCGTACTGGGCATGGAGCGCGCATGATGCAGATCCTGTCCTTCTCCGCCGCGTTGCCGCAACTGCGCCTGCCCGCCACCGAGATCAGATCGGCCTGGAAATCCGCGCCGCGCGGGCTGGTCTCGAAACCGGTCTGCGGCTTTGACGAAGACGCGATCACGCTGGGCATCGACGCCGCACGCGCCGCCTGCGCCGATCAGGAGACCCCCTCGGCGATCTTTCTGGGCGCCACCACCTTGCCTTACGAGGAAAAGCCCGCCGTGGCCGATCTTGCCGCCGCGGTAACCGGGCAGCCGGATGTCGCATGTTTCGAGATCCGCGGCAGCGCGCAGGCGGGGCTTCAGGCGCTCTGGATGGCCGCGCTGCACGCGCAGGCCACTGGGCAGACGGCTCTGGCCGTGATGGCGGATGCGCCGCTCGGGGCGGAACATACGGCACTTGGGCAGGCCTGCGGCGCGGGGGCTGCTGCGTTTCTGGTGGGGCAGACGGCGGGCTGCGCGCGCATTGAAGGGCTACAGGGTGCGACATCGCCTGCCTTCGGGCACCGCTTCCGCAAGGCCGGGGCGGCGACCCTCTCGGATCTGGAACTGCGCACCGATCCTGCGGGCAAGGCGTTGGACGCGCTTGATCTGTCACCCGCCGCGCATCTGCTCGGCGTGCTGCCACCGCGGCTGGAGGCGAGCCTGGCCAAGCGTCTGGGCGCCGAGGCAGACGGGCTCTGGCCACGTCTGGGTGACACCGGAGCGGCGGCGGCGGGGCTGGCGCTTTGCCATTGGCTCGGGACCGCGACCTCCGGCGCCGAGGCGCTGTGCGTGGCAACAGGTGGCGGCGCCGCGGCGCTGCGTGTGACCGCAACGCAGGACGGAACCGGCGGCACGCGGCTTGCAGACATGCTCGAGCTGGACCGCGAGATCGACTACGTGACCTATCTCAAACATCGACGGATCTTCACCGGAGGAACGGGCCAATGACCTCCTATATCTCCTTGCCGCAATTCGAGGCGACGCTGGATGAACGGCTGCGCCTGGTCGCCGCAAAATGCGACGCCTGTGACACGCTCACCTATCCAAAGCGGCCCATCTGCCCGTCCTGCGGCGGCGATGCCTTCACCGATCAGCCCCTGTCCGGGAAAGGGGAGATCTACAGTTTCACCCATATCCTCGGCGCCACGGTGCCGTCGGAATTCGATGAGGAACAGCAGATATCGGGGGATGTCTGCGTGGCGGTTCTGCAGCTGGACGAAGGGCCACGGCTGATCGCGCGACTGGCGGATGTGACCCCCGACGCGCTGGAGATTGGCCTGCGGGTCGAGGCCCGCGTGCGCAAGCTTTACGATCAGGAAGGTGTGCAGCGTTACGGGCTGAAATTTGTGCCTCTTCAGGCGCTTGGAGTCCTTCCGCGGCGGCCCGTCCGGACCCGGCCAGCGTAAATGAAATCTTGTTTCACACAGCGGAATATGCAAGACAAAGGCATACGGGGCTGAGACCCTGAATTTCGTAAGACGATGCGCATGCGGCGACCCGCCATTGCGCAAAAGGGAGGATACCATGAACCCATTCACCGCCATCAAGCGGGGCCTGTCCGCCTGCGCTGCCGCGCTCGCCCTGACCCTGCCCGCGCAGGCCGACGATGCCAGCCTGCCCGACCGGATGATGTGGTCGGCCTATGACGTCGGAAGCTCCGGCTACGCGCAGGCCGCGGCCATTTCCGACGCGCTGACCACGGCTTACGGCACACGCATCCGGATCATGCCGTCGGGCACCTCGATCGGACGGATGCTGCCGCTCAAGACCGGCCGCGTGACCTATGGATGGCTGGCGAACGAGGTCTTCTTTGCGACCGAGGCGATCCACGATTTTGCCTCGCGCGAATGGGGCCCGCAGGATCTGCGGGTGCTGATGGGCAAGCCGTCCTCCTACGGGATCGCGGTTGCCGGGGATGCCGGGATCGGGAGCATCGAGGATCTGCGCGGCAAGCGGGTGGCTCGGGTCACGGCAAACCCGTCGCTGAACATCAAGAACGAGGCGATCCTCGCCTTTGCCGGGCTCACCTGGGACGATGTCGAGGTGATCGAGGTGCCGGGCTACGCGCAATCCATCCGCGCGGTGATCGAAGGCCGCGCTGATGCCGCTGGCGGCGTGCCGGGCTCCGCGCTTTTCCGCGAGCTTGAGGCGTCGTCGCGCGGCATCGCCTGGGTCGATATCCCCGCCGATAACGAAGCGGGCTGGGAGACGCTGCGCGGCATCGCGAGCTTCTTTGCGCCGGTCGATGAAACCGTGGGCGCGGGTCTTTCGGCGGACAACCCCGCCGCGCTGATCTCCTACCGTTACCCGATGATCACGGTCTATGCCGGTGCGGATGAGGAAGAGATCTACCAGTTCACCAAGGCGATGATCGACAGTTTTGATGCCTACAAGGACGCCACCGCCGTCATGCCGCGCTGGGCCGTGGCCGAAGCCGGTGTGCCGCCCGCGGATGCGCCCTTCCACCCCGGTGCGATCCGGGCCCTGACCGAAGCGGGCGCCTGGACGGATGAGCACACCGCCTGGAACGACGCGCGCCTTGCCCGCCTGAACGCGGTGATCGAGGCCTGGGACAGCGCCTCTGACGCGGCGCTGGACGAAGGCGTGGCGGACAAGGACTGGCCCGCCTATTGGCAAGAGCGTCGCGCCGCGATCGAGTGATCCCTGATCCGGAGCGGGCGGGCCAGCGACGGCCCGCCCGCTTTCTTTTGTGCATGAGCCCGGTGACCGCGACATGACGGATCTGCCTCTGCCTCCCCGCGCGCCCGAGCTCGAAAAGGACGCGCCCGCGCCCGATCCCCGGCGCCCATGGGACCGTCCGGGCAGGCGGGTGACCGGCTTGGTCTACCTCGCCGTGGCCGCGCTGGGTGCGGCGGGCCTGCTGCTGACGATCAATCAGGTCTTTGCGCTGAAGATCGGCGGCGCGCTGCCGATCAACACCGCCTATTACGCGCTGATCTTTGCGTTCTACCTGTCCGCGGCCTTTCTCACCCACCCGTTCCGGGGCCCGCGCGGCACACCTGTGAACGCCTTCGACTGTATGCTGGCGACCCTGGCCCTTGGGCTGGGGATCTACCTTTCCACGCAGGCGACCGAGATCCTGATGCGCGGCTGGGATCTGCTGGCGCCACCGGGTGTGACCGCTGTCGCCGCCGTCATCTGCCTGCTGGCGCTCGAAGGCGTGCGCCGCACCGGGGGGTTTCTGCTTTTCACGCTCTGTGCGCTGTTCGGCCTCTATCCGCTCATAGCAGACAGCATGCCCGGCTTTCTCTGGGGCAGCCAATACGCGCCGCTGGAGCTGGTCCGCGCCCATGCGCTCGGCACCGAGAGCATCTTCGGCATCCCGATGCGCGTGGTCTCCGACATCATCCTGGGCTTCATCGTCTACGGCACCGCGCTCACGCTGACCGGCGGCGGCGCGTTCTTCATGGATCTGGCCGCCGCGCTCATGGGCCGGTCGCGGGGCGGGCCTGCCAAGGTTTCGGTGATCGCCAGCGGTTTCTTCGGCTCGCTGTCGGGGTCTGTCATTTCCAACGTGCTGTCGACCGGCACGATGACCATCCCGACCATGAAACGCACAGGGTACGCGCCCTCCTATGCCGCTGCGGTGGAAAGCTGCGCCTCGACGGGCGGCGCGCTGACCCCACCCGTCATGGGGGCAGTGGCCTTCGTAATGGCCTCGATCCTCAATGTGCCTTACGCCGAGGTGGTGATCGCCGCGACGGTGCCGGCGGCGCTCTTCTACCTCGCGCTGCTGCTGCAGGCCGATTGCTACGCGGCGCGCAACGATCTGGGGCGGATGCCGGACGCGGAGATCCCGAAACTGGGCAAGACGCTGAAGGACGGCTGGGTCTACCTGCTGTCGATCGCGGTGCTGATCTACGTGATCCTTGTGGTGGGCCGCGAGGCGCAGGCGCCGTTCTACGCGGCGGCTCTGCTGGTGGTGGCGGGCCTCTGGAAGAACGCCCGGGGCGGCAGGCTGGCCCTGCTGGCGGATGTGCTGGTGGGCACCGCGCGCAATGTCGGCAACCTCGTGGCGATCCTGCTCGGGATCGGGCTGATCATCGGCGGGCTGTCGATCACCGGCGTCGCCACCGCTTTCTCGCGCGAGCTGATCCAGTTTGCCGGAGGTTCGGTCATGCTGCTGCTGATCCTCGGCGCGCTCACCAGCTTCATCCTCGGCATGGGGATGACCTCGACCGCGTGTTACATCTTTCTGGCCATCGTGTTGGCCCCGGCGCTGATCGAGGCAGGGTTACATCCGATGGCCTCGCATCTTTTCATCCTCTACTGGGGCATGCTGAGCTTCATCACCCCGCCGGTGGCCCTGGCGGCGGCGGCGGCGGCCCAGGTGGCGGGCGCACCTGCGTTGCAATCGGGATTTGTCGCGATGCGGCTGGGGGCGACGCTCTTCATCCTGCCGTTCCTCTTTGTGCTGAACCCGACGCTGATCCTCGACGGGGCTCTGGGGCCGATCCTGTGGTCGCTCGGCACCGCGATCATCGCGATCTGGCTGCTCTCTGCGGGGTTCGAGCGCTGGCTTTACGGCATCGGGCGTCTCAATGCGGCGCAGGCGACGTTGGCGGTGGCGGGGGCGCTGACCCTGCTGGTGCCGGAGCATCGCACGGACTGGGCCGGGATCCTCGTGCTGGTGGTGCTCTATAGCTGGGGGCTGCTGGTCCGGAAACGGCGCGGGGCGGTGGTCTGACGGCGCGTCCTGCGCCGGTCCGGAACATCTCCGAATGCCACGTCTAGCCTTTCACGTATTGAAAGACACCCGAGCCTGTTGCCAGCAGCGCGCCCGCGGCATCGCGTACTTCGGAACTGCAGGTCTTTGTGCGCCGACCACCGCCCACAACCTTGGCGGTTGTGGTCAGCCGTCCCTCGAGCATCGGGGCCAGAAAGCCGGTGGTGAAGCTGACCGTCACCACCTTGCGCACCCGGTTGCCATCCGCGTCGGCCCCAAGCGCTATGCCACAGCAGGTGTCCATCAGCGCCATGGCCACGGCACCGTGGCCGACATTGGAAAAGTTCATCAACTCCTCGCGCAGGGTCAGGTAGATTTCGGCAAAGCCGGGCTGGGCCGGGCCCATCTCCATCCCGATGAGCTGCGCAAAGGGCGAAGGCTGGTTTCCGACGGGCAACGCCCCGGTCATCCGGTGAAGCTCCGGCCGGCTTCCGCCAGGTCGACCAGCAGCGGTGCGGGTTCCCACCACGGGCCGAGACGGTCATGGAATTCGCGCGTGCGGGCCAGCACCTCGGCCAGACCGCGCTGGTCGGCGTCATACATCGGACCACCCCGCCAGGCCGGAAAGCCATAGCCGTAACGGTAGACCACATCGACATCCCCGGCGCTGCGCGCCGCACCGCTGCCGATCAGCCGCGCGCCTTCGTTCACCAGCGCCAGCACGCAGCGGTCGCGGATCTCGTCATCGTCGATCTTGCGCCGCGTGATCCCGCGCCGCGCCGCCACCGCCTCGATGATCGCGGCAACCTCGGCGCTGTCATGGGGCGTGCGATCGCCCTCCCTGTAGTCGAAATAGCCCTTGCCCGCCTTCTGGCCGGTGCGGCCTTCGGCCACCACCGCGTCGATCACTTCAGGAAACGGATGATGGGGGTAGTGAGCCCGCCATTCCTTGCGCACCGCAAGCCCCACATCGTTGCCAGACAGATCGCGCACCGCAAAGACACCCATCGCCATGCCATAGTCGCGCAGCACACGGTCGACCTGCGCCGGGGTTGCACCTTCCTCGAGCAGGCTTTCGGCCTCGCGCCCGTAGTGAAACAGCATCCGGTTGCCGACAAAGCCCGGCACCATGCCCACCGGCACGGGCACCTTGCGGATCCGGCGGGAAAAGGCCATCGCGGTGGAGAGCGCCTCTTCCGACGTGCCCTTGGCGCGCACAACCTCCACCAGTTTCATCACATGGGCGGGCGAGAAGAAATGCAGGCCCACCACATCCGCACCGCGCGCGGTTACGCTGCCGATTTCGTCGATGTCGAGCGACGAGGTGTTGGTGGCCAGGATCGCGCCTTCTGGCAGAACCCGGTCGAGCTCCCGGAAGACCGCGTGCTTGACCTCCATCGATTCAAACACCGCCTCGACCACCAGCCCGGCACCGGAGAGCGCATCGTAGCTGGTGGCGATGCGCAGCCGACCGGCGATGGCCTCGGCCTGCGCTGCGTCCATCTTGCCGCGTTGCACAGCGCGGTCGTGGCTGCCGGAGATCCGCGTCAGCGCGCGGTCGAGCGCCGCCTGATCGCGGTCGACGATCACGGTCTCGTAGCCCGCCGCGGCGCAGGCCATGGCGATGCCCGCACCCATCGTGCCCGCGCCGATCACACCCACGGTGTCGAAGCTGCGCGGCTCTGGCCCGTCCTTGAGTTTGGTGGCGGCGCGCTCGGCAAAGAAGAGATGCACCAGCGCCCCGCGTTGCGGACCCTTGCGGCAGTCCTGAAACAAGGCGCGCTCGGCGGCCATACCCTCGGCCAGAGGCAGATCGAGCGACCGGCGCACCGCCTCGATGGCCTTTTGCGGGGCGATCTGACCGCGTGCGGATTTCTCAAGTTGCGCGGCCATCTTGCCAAACACCGGATCGTCCGGGTGACGCCCGTCGAGCTTGCCCGCCCCGCGATCCGGCAGACCGGTTTCCAGAACCTGTCGCGCGGCGGCAAGCCCCGCGCTGCGCGGGTCGCTCTCGTCGGATATGGCGTCCACGATCCCGTCTTCCAGCGCCTGCGCCGCGCCGACGCGTTCGGCCCCGGTGATCATCTCGAGCGCACGCTCCAGTCCGGCCAGCGGCGGCAAAAGCTGCGTGCCGCCAGCGCCCGGGATGATTCCGAGGCTGACCTCGGGCAGGCCCAGCTTTGTGCCGGGCATCGCGACCCGCATGTGACAGCCCAGCGCCAGTTCCAGCCCGCCGCCCAGCGTCGTGCCGTGCAGCACCGCAATTACCGGCACATCGCACCCTGCCAGCGCCAGCACCACTTCCGGCAGATGCGGCTCCAATGGCGCGTTTGCAAATTCCTTGATATCCGCGCCGGCCACAAAGGTCCGCCCCGCCGCCGTCAGCACTACGGCCCTGGCGTCGCCGATCCCGCCCAAGGCCTCCAGGATGCCGGCGCGCACGGCCTGCGACGTGGCATTGACCGGCGGGTTGTCGATGGTGATGATGGCGATCTCGCCGTCCCGGTCCAGCCGGACTTGCCCTGACATCACATGCCTCCCTTTTCGCTTCGGGGTACTCATAGGACACTCGGCCAACCTGCGAAATAGTTTTTTGACTGGCGAAATGAGCCTTGGCCGGTGGCGCGAGGCGTTTGACGGCTTAGATACCTTCTGCCACGCTACGGCCTGCTGCGACTGGATGCTGACGTCATGACGGATATTCTCGGGCCGCTGCTGATCCTCGATGACGCGTCCCGGACGGTGATGCAACTGGCGGCACTGTTTGTGACCGATGCAGGCAGCGCGCCCGGCGATCTTGATGCGCCGGGCGGTCCCGTGACCCCTGTCCTGCTGGCGCAGATCGGCACGCGGCAGGTCTGGCGCGCGCGCTTCGATGCCCCGGCGGATGGGCCCAGCGTGTACAGCTGGCGCGGGACCGAATACGCGCTGGCAGGTGTCGGCCCCGGCGACATGCGCGTGGCCTTTGCGTCCTGCAATGGCGAGGAGCATGGCGATCTCGACCGCAGCGAGGCCGAGCGCAACGTGATGTGGGCGCGGCTGGTGCAGTCGCATGACGACCGCCCGTTTGCGCTGCTCTTGCATGGCGGCGATCAGGTCTATGCCGACGAAGCGACAAAGGGCCATCCGCTGACCGAGCACTGGCCGGACGAAGTGGCTTTCAATCCCGAAAAACCGCAGCTGGACGATCTGCGCGCGCATCTGCGCCAAGCGTTTTTCGAGCGCTACGAGACGCAGCTGAGGGCGGGCGATTACGCCTATCTTGCCGCGCGCGTGCCGTCGCTGGCGCAATGGGACGATCACGACATCTGCGACGGCTGGGGCTCCCTGCGGCGCTCGCGCACCTATTCCGAGGTCGGCCAGACGCTCTTTTCCGTGGCGCGCGAGATGGCGCTGCTGTTTCAGCACGGCACCGTCGAAGGCGATCTGCCCGCGCGTTTCGGCGATCCCGGCGACACCCATCTCGGCTGGGCGGTGAGCGTCGGCGATCTGCGGCTCGTGGCGCCGGATCTGCGGTCGGAGCGCACCCGGCGGCAGATCATGGGGGCGGCCGGATGGGACTGGTTCCAGCGCGCCACCGGACCTTTCGAAGGGCGCACGGTGATCCTGTCGAGCGTGCCCCTGCTGGGCCCGCGTCTGTCGGTGCTGGAGGCGATGATGGTCGCCATCCCGCGCATGCAGAAATACGAGGACGACCTGCGCGACCAGTGGCAAAGCCGCGCGCATCGCGACGAATGGCGCCGCATGCTGTCCTACCTCGACAGCCGGTTCGGGACCGACGGGCTGACGGTTCTTAGCGGCGAAATCCATCTGGCCACACGGGCGGAGATGCGCTTTGCCAAGGGGGGCGTCTTGCAGCAACTGGTGGCCTCGGGCGTCACCCATCGACCGCCGCCGGTGGGCTGGGCGCGGTTTCTCGGCACGCTGGCAAGCCTGCCGGACACGCCGCTCAAAGGCCGCCCGATCCGCATTCCGCGGCTGCCCGGCACCCGCGCGCGCTATGTGGCGGAACGCAACCTGCTCTGCCTTGAGCGCCACGACGGGCAGTGGAGCGCCGAATGGTGGCTCGAGCATCGCGGCATCACGCCACCTCTGCCGCTGTCGCCCGCGGCCTCCTAGGCGCGGGCCTTTCGCGGTCCGGATCGAGAAACGGCAAGGCCACGCTCCGGGCGGGCAGGCGCTTCATGTGAGCGTCGGGCTTGCCCATTTCCAGCTCCGCGCCGTCCTGCCCGTCTTCGACCGCGATGCGCGCCATCGCGATGGCATGGCCCGTCGCGATGGCGCAGCCGGGCGATGGTGAACGCGAACCACTTGAGATTGTCGAGCGCGGGCCGGGACGGTCGGGTGAACACCAGCCTGCGCAGGATGTCGCGCGATGTCATCCCCTGCAGCGCCAGAATCGGCAGCCGGCCGCCCAGCGCCAGCACCCGGACATCGAGCCCGGGCCTTGCCGCCTCATCGCACAGATGCAGCGCCGATATTTCGGACCCGCAGCACCAGCGGAACGCGGTGTTCTCCAGCCGGAAAAGCGCGGCGTCATCCAGCACCGGGCCACTGGCGTCGCAGATCAGCGCATGAACGCCGCGATGCACGGCGAGTTCGGAGATGTCCCGCGTCAGGCGATGCTGCACCAGCGCCAGCGCATCCGCGCCGACCCGCGTTAACGGCCCTCACCAGTGTCGAACAGCGCCTCGATGGTGCGCGACAAGGTGCCTTCGTCGATGGGTTTCGTCAGGATCGGGATGCGGGCCATCCGGTCGGGCACATCGATGGAGGAGCCGTAGCCGGTGACAAAGGCAAACGGGATGTCCATGTCGACGAGCCGGTCCGCGACCTCCATCGACACCTTGCCTCTGAGGTTCATGTCAAGCACTGCGAAGTCGGGTCGGAATTTCCGCAAAAGATCCAGCCCCTGCTCGATCGAGGACGCGGTCTTGACCTCTTCCGCGCCCAGCCGCGTCAGCGTGTCGATCATGTCCATCGCCAGCACCACGTTGTCCTCGACCAGCAAGGCGGACTTGCCCGCGCCGATCCGCGCGATCTTTGCAATCGCGGGCATCAGCTTGACGTCGGTTTCCCCGTCGAGCGGCACCAGCGCGTCCTCCGGCAGCCAGAAGCTGAACTGCACGCCGGTCGGGCGGAACTCCAGAGCGGCCTTGCCGTCAAGCTCGAACGGGATCGCCTTTTCGATGAGCGAGCGGCCAAAGCCGTGCCGGTCGGGTGGCGCCACAGCCGGGCCGCCGAACTCGCGCCATTCGAAGCTGAGCCCGTCTTTCGCGGTCAGCGACCACTTCACCCGCACTACCCCTTCCGGACTGGAGAGCGCGCCGTACTTGACGGCGTTCGACACGATCTCGTGCAGCACAAGCGCGATCATCGGCGAGACATCCGTGCGCAGCCCGGCCAGAGGACCGGTCAGCAGCACCTGACCGGTCTCCCCGTCGAGAAACGGTGCAAGTTCCGTCTCGATGATCCCGCGCAGCGACACGCCGTGCATGGTGTTCGACACAGCCATGTCATGTGCGGTCGCCAGCGCCGCGATGCGCTGTTCCAGCGCCAGCGCGTAGCTTTCAAGCGACGCAGACGACGACTTGGCCTGACGCGACAGCGACTTGATCAGCGCGAGGATGTTTTTCACCCGGTGGTTCAGCTCCGCGATCATCAGATCCTGCTGGCGCTGATAGCTCGCGATGTCCTTGTGGCGCTCCAGTTGCACGCGTTCGCCCTTGGCGACGATCTGCGTCAGCAAGACCTGGATATCCTGCGCGGCGACACGATCGGCGGGTTTCCAGGGCATGCAGTAACCCTGATGGGTCTCGACATAGCTTGCAAAGGACTGCCGCGGCGAGATGCGCGGACCCTGCGGGCCTGTCTCCATCTGCTTTTTCGGCTGACCGGCCCAGTTGAGCGATTTGGAGATCTCGTCGCGGAAATAGATGATCTGCATCGGAAACGCCGCCGTCGCACGGATCAGCAGGGCCCCGCCGCTGTCGCGCAGATCGCAATCGGCGCCGATCCGCGACATGGCGAGATTGTCGATGGGCAGGATGATGTCCTCCTGGTCCTCATCGAGCCCGGCAAAGCGGTTGATCGCCGCGGTGTCCGGCGTGCTGCCATAGCTCAGCGTCTTGCCTTCATAGGTCAGGGCAAGCCCGTCGCTTTCGATGATGTCGCTAAGGATCGGCGCCATCTTGGGGAAGGAGTTCAGCAGATCGGTGGTGGCCATGGTCTCCGACATGATCCGCTCGCGCCCTTCGGCGGCGATGCGCTTGCGCTTGAGCAGCTGCGCGTCCTGCTTTTCCTTGATCAGCAGCGACACCACCTGGCCAAAAAGCTCGACCGCGATGCGCAGGTCCGAGCCGATCACCTTCGGCACCATGTGATGGCAGGCGAACATGCCCCAGAGCCGGCCCTCGACCACCAGCCCGATGGTCAGCGTCGCCGCCACACCCATATTGTCGAGATATTCCACATGAATGGGCGAGATGCCGCGCAGATGCGCCAGCGACATGTCCAGTGGCTGCTTGTCGCGCGCACGCGACAGCATCGGAACCGGCGTCTGGTGCACATCGACGAGCATGCGCAGCGGGTTCTTGATCTGCAGCGCGCGGGCCTGTTCGGGCACGTCCCATCCCGGAAAGCGCAGCCCGAGGAACGAGTCGACATCCCCGTTGAGCGTCTCGGCCACAACCTCGCCGTCGCCATTGTCCTCGTAGCGATAGGCCATCACGCGGTCGTAACCCGTAAGCGCCTGGATGCCCGCGACGCTCACCCGCAACAGCTGTTCGATGGACGTGCCGGCATGTGCGGCGGCCAGCAGCTTGCGCATCTGATCGACCGGATAAGGTGCCTCCGCGCTGTCGGGCGCGGGTTCCAGCTCGATCGTGGCCAGATTCTGCGCGTTCAGATGGGCATAGACCTCGAATCGGCCGCCCAGCAGCGTCGACACACCCACCCGCTCGCGCTGGGTGCGCGCGGTGGACGCCGTGATGCTGTTGCGGATGTCGTGCAGATCCTGTGCCGAAAAGAGCTCTGCAAAGGGTTTGCCGATCAGATGTTCGGCGTTCAGATCGATGAAATCGGCAAGGTTCCGGCTGCAGTACTGCACCTCCGACAGATCCGGCGGACCGGCCAGCAGCACGCCGAACGGCTGGATCCGGCCGGGCGTGTGAATCGGTTCGAGATCACAGGTGTCGAGATCCGGCGTAAGCGCCGATTCTTCGATGAAATCTTCCATGGCATTTCCCCTGCTGCCAACAGCACCCGGATGTGGCTAGACATCCGGGCTCCGATTATATGCGACCGCTGGCCGGTGTCGAGATACTGCAGCGCGCCGGATCGGTCCGGGCCGCGTTCCGTAAGGTCAGCCTGCATCAGGGGGGTGATCTGCGTTAACCTGCCGGTGAGACCCGGTTGGTAGAAGCGCTGGTGCAGCCGTCGATTTGCGGCGATAAACCCCGGACCGATCCACAGGACGCCAGAGATGACCGCGACCACATCCATCACCCGCAGCGCGGCGCCCCGCGCCAGACCGCAGACGGGCACCGGCTTCCGCACGGTGCTGCGAGAGGAGACGCGTGCGACCCACGACGTGATGGACGCGCTCTTTTCACAGCTCGATCTCGCGAGGGCCGGGGATTTCGTGCGGTTCTGCCGGGTGCATCTGGCCTGTTTCCGGGCGCTCGGGTCGGTATGCGCACACCCGGGTATGACCGCCGCCACCGCGGATCTGAGCGCGGATCTGGAAAGCCTGGGGCTTTACGGCGCGGATGATGTGCAGTTCTCCGGGCCAGACCCCGACCCGCTGGCCGTCGATTATGTCTTTGCCGGATCCCGCCTCGGCACAAAGGTTTTGCGCAGGCGCTGGTCCGCATCGGGTGACCCCGCGGTCCTCGCCGCCTCGCGCTACTTCACGGCAGAGGGCGATCCGCTTGCCTGGCCGCGGGTCTGCGCGGCGCTGGACAACGTGCCGACGGGATCCGCCCGGGCCGACAGGATCGTGTCCGACACAATCGCGATTTACGGGCTGTTCATGCAGAGCTTCCAGGACCTCGCGCAGGGTCAGTCGGCCGGACCAAGCCACCCCTGACCACGGCCGGCACGGGCAGTCCAGACGCCGCAGGTGCAGTCCACGGCGGCGCAGCTGTTGCCAATTGCGCAAGGCAATCCCGCGCGGATAATCAGAGCAGAAGATATGTTCTTGGCTGAGCGCGCGTGCCATCATGCGCCGGACACACGCTTTGACTGCCCCGCGGAGGCCGCCTGATCATGTTGAGTTTGCCGGAAGACGGGACGCTTGTCGGGCGCGTATGGTGCCCCGATGCGGGCGGCCCCTGCGTTGTGGTCCGGCGCGGCGAAAACGCCTTAGACATCACATCGAGGGCAACACCGACAGTGCAGGCTCTGCTGGAAGAGACCGACCCGGCGGGCGTGGCACGCCACGCGCCCGGGCGCGATCTGGGGCCGCTCTCCCGGATTGCCGCCAACAGCACCGAGATCCCCGACCCGGCGCGGCCGTATCTGCTCGCACCGGCCGATCTGCAGCCGATCAAGGCCTGCGGCGTGACCTTCGTGTCGTCCATGCTGGAGCGGGTCATCGAGGAGCAGGCCAAGGGCGATCCGGCGCGCGCCGACCAGATCCGCGCGCGCTGCACCGAGATCCTGGGCGACAGCCTGCGCGCGGTTGTGCCCGGCTCCGACACAGCGCAGAGCCTGAAAGAGGCGCTCATCGCAGAAGATGTCTGGTCGCAATATCTCGAGGTCGGGATCGGCCCGGACGCCGAGGTCTTCTCCAAGGCGCAGGCCATGTCGGCGGTGGGGTTTGGCGCCAGCGTCGGGCTGCACCCGATCTCGACATGGAACAATCCAGAGCCCGAGATTGTGCTGGCGGTCGACAGTTCGGGCCGGATCAAGGGCGCGACGCTGGGCAACGATGTAAACCTGCGCGATGTCGAGGGCCGCTCCGCGCTGCTTCTTGGCAAGGCCAAGGACAACAACGCCTCTTGCGCGGTGGGGCCGATGCTGCGGCTCTTTGATGACAGCTACGGGATCGATGACGTGCGCGCGGCAGAGCTGCGCCTGCGGGTGACAGGCACCGACGGCTTCGTGCTCGACGGCGAAAGCTCGATGACCGAGATCAGCCGCGATCCCGTCGATCTGGTGGCGCAGACCCGTGGCGCGCATCACCAGTATCCCGACGGCTTCTTTCTGATGCTCGGCACGCTTTTTGCGCCGACGCAGGACCGTGACACGCCGGGCGAAGGCTTTACCCACAAGCTTGGCGACCGGGTCGATATCTCCAACCCGGGTCTCGGCACCCTGACCAATACCGTGCGCCTGTCCACCGAATGCCCGCCCTGGGTTTTCGGCATGGGCGCCCTGATGAAGAACCTCGCCGCGCGCGATCTGATCTGAGGACATGTGAATGACTGGCAAAAGCTTGATTGCAGGCAATTGGGAGGAAGGCGGCGCACCGTTTCAGTCCGACCCGGTGGAGGGCGCGCCCCGCGCCTATTCCGCAGGCACTCCCGAACAGGTCGACGCCGCCTGCGTGGCCGCGCAAGACGCGTTCTGGAGCTATGGCGAAAGCAGCCGAGAGACACGGTCGGCCTTTCTCAACCGCATCGCCGACGAGATCGAGGCGCGTGGCGCCGACATCACCGCAATCGGCACCGCCGAAACCGGCCTGCCCGACGCGCGCCTGGAGGGAGAGCGCGGGCGCACCACCGGCCAGCTTCGGCTCTTCGCCGAGCATATCCTCGCCGGAGATTACCTCGACCGGCGCCACGATCCCGCCTTGCCGGATCGCCAGCCTCTGCCGCGCCCGGATCTCAGGATGGTGCAATGCCCGATAGGGCCGGTGGCGGTCTTTGGCGCGTCGAACTTCCCGCTGGCGTTTTCGACGGCGGGCGGCGACACCGCCGCGGCGCTGGCGGCGGGCTGCCCGGTGGTGGTCAAGGGCCACCCCGCCCATCCCGGAACCGGCCAGATCGTGGCCGAGGCCATCGATGCCGCGCGGCAGGCGATGGATCTGCATCCGGGCGTCTTCAGCTTTGTGCAGGATGGCGGCAACGCCGTGGGTGCGGCGCTGGTGCAGCACCCGTCCATCAAGGCGGTAGGCTTCACCGGCTCACTGCGCGGCGGGCGCGCGCTTTTCGATCTCTGCGCCGCGCGTGCCGAGCCGATCCCGTTTTTCGGAGAGCTGGGCTCGGTCAATCCGATGTTTCTCATGCCCGCCGCTCTGGCGGCGCGGGGTGACGCGATTGCCGAAGGCTGGGCAGGCTCGCTCACCATGGGGGCGGGGCAGTTCTGCACCAATCCCGGGCTCGCGTTTGTGGCCTCCGGCGACACGGCTGAGCAGTTCATCGCCAAAACCGCCGAGGCGCTGGGGGCGGGCGCCACGCAGACCATGCTCACCGGCGGCATCGCAGAGGCGTTCGGCACCGGCTGTGCGCAGATGGCGAAGACGTCGGGCGTGGAGCAGCTGGTGGCCGGCGAAAACGCGTCCCGCGGCGCGGGCCCGCAGCTTTTCCGTACATCTTTCGAGACGTTTCTGCAGACGCCGCATCTCGCGCATGAGGTCTTCGGCCCGTTGGGCCTTGTGGTCGTGGTCGAGGATGCGGATGATTTTGCCAAGGCCGCACATGCGCTGGACGGGCAGCTGACGGCGACGCTGCATCTGGACGAGGGCGATCACGCGGCGGCCCGCGGCTTGCTGAGGATCCTGCAGCACAAGGCGGGACGCGTGCTCTGCAACGGGTTTCCGACGGGTGTCGAGGTGGCCGACAGCATGGTGCATGGCGGCCCCTACCCCGCCTCGACCAATTTCGGCGCGACCAGTGTCGGCACGCTCTCCATCCGCCGTTTCCTCAGGCCGGTCTGTTTCCAGAACGTCCCGGAAGGTCTGCAACCGGAGAAGTAGCCGCGCCCGGACGCACAGGCCGCATGTTGCAGGAACAATGTGATGCGCTCCCGCGGGTGCGGTTTCAGTGCCCCTGTGCCCGGAGGATCAGCTTTGCCGGGACGTCGAAGCTCTGGCCCGCATCGGGCGGTGCGTCCTGCATCACGCAGTCCATCGCGCAGGTCGCCAGATCCCGCACCGGGACGCGGATGGCCGCGTGGTCGTCGACCAGAACCGCAGAGGCGTCACCGATCCGGTCGCGCTCTTGGATCAGCTGGACCCGTGTCATACCGGGTGGTATCTCCTGTAAAATGCCGTCCGGATCCGGCGTCGGCACGCGGATCACCGCGTGCGCCTGTAGTTCGATCAGACCGGCCAGCGCGCGACACGGTCATGTGCGGGATGCCGAGATCGTCGGCGTTCGACGCGATGGTCACACGTCTGGCCATCTTGGCTCCAACGTTCCGGAATCTGCCCTCAATATGAGGAACGACCGCCGGACAGATCGCTGACGTCAGGGGCGGTGAAGAGGCATCGGTCGGACCAACGCGCCCGCACGCGCGGTCCGAGATCATGGCGGGCCATGGAGATCCTCCCGGCGCACAGACATCCCCCTGTTCACGTGAACAGCTGACGTGCCGTGACCCGTCTGCCATTTACGTCGTGCAGAAACCCTGCGCGTGCGCCGCCTGAAACGCGCGGCACGGCCGGTAATATCGATTTTACTCCGGCAAGCCTGAGGGACTAAGTCTCCGGCCCAGATCCCATTCGCAACCGGAAATGCCGCTTCGGCTTTGTGCGCGGCGCCATATGCGCTAGAGTACAGCCCATGTGGAAAATCGATATTTCTTGCGGAGAGCGGGCATGAACATCATCCATGTGGACGTCGCCTCTTCGGCACGGTCTGCCACGCATCGCGCCTATCTGGCACTGCGCAAGATGATCGTGACCGGCACGCTGAAACCCGGCGAGAAGCTGAAGATTGACGGGTTGCGCAAACGGCTCGACACTGGCGCATCGCCGATCCGCGAGGCGCTCAGCTTGCTGACCTCCGACAATCTTGTCGAACGGATCGACCAGCGCGGGTTTCGCACCGCCGAGATCAGCAAGGCCAATTTCGAGGAGATTCTGCTGCTGCGTTGTCAGCTCGAAGATCTGGCGCTGCGCGAGAGCATCGTCAATGCAACCGATGAGTGGGAAGAGCTGATCGTGCTTGCCCATCACCGCATGAACCGCGCCAAGGGCAAGGATCCCGACCTGTTCGAGGATCTGCACAAGGCGTTTCACATGGCGCTGCTGGAATCCGCCGCTTCGCCGATCCTGCTGAAATTCTGCTCGCAGCTTTACGATCTCAACATCCGCTACCGCTATCTTGCGGGAAGCGCGCTGGACTACCAGCGTCGCGACGTGGGCGACGAACATACCGGCATCCTGAACGCTGCGGTGGCGCGCGATGCCGATACCGCGAGCGAGCGGTTACTCAACCATTACCGGATGACCGGCGCGTTCCTGTCGGGACTGCTGGGCAACGGCACGCTGGCCTAGCGCGGCACAAACACCAGATCGAAGCTTACGCTGAGATAGGCGTCGGGCACCTTGCCCGAAAGCGCAAAACCGGTGTCGGGAAAACTGCCAGCGGCGTTGGTCTTGTAGCGCATCACCAGATCGCGGCGCCCCCCAAGGACCGTGTCCTCGTCGAGACAGTGATCATCGTCGGGGAAGACCTCGGTCACCAGCGGGCGGACTCCTTCGGCTTCCGCGATGAAATGCAGATGCGACGCGCGCCAGGGATGCCGCCCGCAGGCGCGCAGGATCTCGCCCACCGGCCCGTCGCTTGGCACGGTATATTCCACCGGGCGCACGGTGGTGACCGCATATCGCCCATCTGCGCCAACGGTCTGCAAGCCATGGAAGGCATAGGTGTCCTGGTCGGGATCCTGGCTGGAATAGAGCCCGTTGGGCGCGGTCTGCCAGATGTCCAGCGTCGCCCCCGGAACAGGCTTGCCGTCAGGGTCCTTCACAAAGCCCTGAACCAGCAGCACCGGCGCGTCGATCTCGCCGCGCATATCGCCGCCCATCGCAAGCGGCGGCGCGCCGGAGATATGGAATGGCCCCAGCACCGACGAGGACGTGCCCTCCGCCGCGGAATGCAGCATGTCGACCAGTGACGAAAGCCCCGGTACGTCCGACATCAATACAAACTCGTGATGTTCCTTGTCGGAGATCTCGCCCGAGGCCTCGAGCAGCGCGATGCCCTTCGCCACTCGTCATGGGTCAGGTTCACTTCGCGGGCGAAATCGTGCGGATGGCGCGCCAGACTGCCCAGCACCTCGCGCAGGCGCGGGTCGATATCGGGGCCCATATAGCCCATGAAGATTTCGGTGATGTTGTCCTTGGTAGCCTCACGCATGAAGAGCGCTCCTTGCTACAAGACAGCCAGGCTGAGCGCCGGGAAGCGGATCAGCAGGATCAGCAGCATCAGCATGACAAAGGCAAAGGGCAGGGCGCCCAGAATCACGTCCTTGAGCTTGATCCGGTCGTCGTCGAGCGTCGCCTTGATGACAAAGCAACTGAGCGCCAGCGGCGGTGTCAGCAACCCGATCTCGGCCGCGACCACCGCGACGATGCCGAACCGCACGAGGCTGAGCCCCATCGCATCGATCAGCGGCAGAAACAGCGGCACCACGATCAGGATGATCGAGGCGGTGTCGAGGATGGTGCCCGGAAACAGCATCAGCACCACGAGGATGAACATGACCTAGAAGAAGTCGAAATCGTTGGCCGCAAGGATATCTTGCAGCTCGTTGGGCAGGCCCGCGATACCCGGCATCCGCGCATACATCGACGCCGCGGTGATCAGGAACAGGATTGCGGCGGTGATGTGCCCGGTCTCGATCACCGCCTCCCGGAAGCTCTTGAGGTTGATGCGTCCGCGCAGGGCGGCAATCACGATCCCCGGCAGGGAGCCCGCGGCCCCCGCCTCCACCGGGGTGGTCCAGCCGGTGTAGATGTCGCCCAGCACAACGACGATCAGCCCGAGGATCGGCAGCGTCTTGATGGCGATCTCGGACCACGGCATCAGCCTTTCCTCGGGGATCTCGGAGCCGCCGACGAAGCCCGGGGTGAACCGCCCCATGAACCAGATCGCCAGCACATGCGCCGCGGCCAGCATCAGGCCGGGCACGATACCGGCAAGGAACATCTCGCCCGCCGATTGCTCGGCCACACACGAATAGATGATCAGCATGGCCGAAGGCGGGATGATCATGCCGAGAACCGAACTGCCTGCAACCACCCCCACCGCAAAGCGCGGGTTGTCGTCGTGGCGCAGCATCTCGGGCACCGACATCTTGGAAAAGACCGACACCGAGGCGATGGAGGATCCGGTGACCGCCGCAAAAACCGTATTGGCCCCGACGGTCGCCATGCCGATGCCGCCCGTGATCCGGCGGGAGCCCTGGTTCATCACCGAATAGATATCCGCGCCCAGCCCCGCTTTCGACACGATGAGCCCCATGAAGGTGAACAGCGGGATCGTGGCAAAGGTGTATTCCATCGCGCTGTCGCCGATGGCGATCTTCAGCAGCGCGAATGACAGATCCATGTCGTCGCGCATGATCCAGATCGCAACAAAGCTCACCAGCCCCAGCGCAATCGGGATGTAGACGCCGAGACAGATCAGCAGGATGATCGCCACGATCGAGACGAGGCCGATGTCCAGAGGCGTCATGATCCGCTTTCCTGATGCGGCGCGTCATCGCCTCTCCGCGTGAAGATGTGCAGCGCAAAGTGGATCATGCAGAGGCAGGCGCTGAGGAAGATCACCAGCTTCACCGGCCGCCAGGGCGCGGTGAAGACACCGGGCACGCCGAAGAAATCCCGGCTTTCCCACATCTTGAGAAACTCCGGCCAGATCGCGATGGCAACGAGCGCCATGAAGATCCCGCTGATCAGGTCGATGATGCGGCTCATCAGCCTGCCGATCCCGGGGCGCCGGTTCCGCATCATGCCCGGAATCCCGTCCGACCGGGTCAGCCGCCCGACCCGGATCGCGTCGGGCAATTGCAGGAACACGATCAGCACCATGGAAAACTGCACAACCTCAACCGCGCCGGTAAAGGGTTTGTTGAAGAACCTGCGTGCGATGATGTCGCAACTGACCACCGCGATCAGCGCGATGACCACAAATGTGCCGGCGGCGTTGGCCGCCATGGCGACACCGCCGGCGAGTTTTGCAAAGCTGGGACGCACGTCCGCTCCGGCTCTGTTGGTGGTCGCTTCGGCCGCCCAGTCGCGCACCGGCTCGAACCCCGCATCGCGCAGCTTGCCCATTTAGGCGTTGAGCATCTCGGTGCCCGGCTGCCCCGCCTCGTCGAGGCTGGCCGCCCATTCGACCGCGATGTTCGGCATGGCGGCGGCCCGGGCCCGACGCGCGGCGGGGTCCATCTCGACCACCGTGCCGCCGGTCTTGACATAGGCGTTGCGGCTGGCTCAGCCGCGGTCCATGGCGATGCCCGCACGTGATCGCGAGACACTACAGCCGCCTCCTGCAGCACGCCTTTGACCTCGTCGGGCAGCTTGTCCCAGTAATCCTTGTTCACGGTGACGGTCTTGGAGTTCACCGCGCCCAGATCGGCTTTCAGCATATAGGGTGCAACCTCGGCGATCTTGAAGGCCGACGCCGCTTCGGGCCTGAGCATCGCGTGATCCACCAGACCGGTCTGCACCATGTTGTAGAAATCGGTCAGGCCACCGCGCACACAAGCGGCCCCCTCGATGCCTTCGAGATAGCGCAGGTTCATGCCCGCGCCCGCGATCATCAAATACGCGCCCTGCAGCGTGGAGTTGCGATAGGCGGTGTCGTGGGCGTAGTCGGGCTTGCCCGCAAACAGCGGTTTGCGGTCTTCATGCGGAAACAGGTCGTCGAGCCGGTGCCAGTAAAGCGGGTCCCAGGCGATGATCGCGGTGACCGGGGCGGCGCGCATTTTGTCGATATTTTGGCCTTCAGCGCCTTGCCGGCCGGTCCTTGGCCGCATCGGTTCTGACAAAGACGAACCGCGCCGGGCAGGTGTTCATGCTGGTCGGTCCGGCAATGGTGATGTCGAAGAAGTCCCGCAGCAGCGCGGCGCTGACCGGCTTGGCGGTCCAGGCATAGTTTGAACGTGCATCGCGCAGAATGAGGTCATCGCGTCGTCATCCAGCCGGTCGATGCGCGCGCAGTGCCCGCACCGCCTCGTGCGTGCGCTCGCGGCCGCTTTCCTGTGGCTCGACCCCGTCCGGCATCACCCTGCAGCTGATGCCCCGGCGCAGCTTTCTGGGGGACATGCTCACCACGCTTTTCGAGGCGGGACGGCGGGCGGCCCCCGCCGATGACGATCGCTCCATCCAGGAGATGTGCCTGTCGTTGCTTGATGCGGAGGGCGCGCTCTCCGGCATCGAGCTGGCGCAGGCGATCCTCGACCGCTACGCGTCTCTGAGCGATGCCGAGCGGTCGGCGTTTTTCCGGTTTCTGAATGACGCGCTGGAGATCGATTTCAGCGGCCTGCAGGACGCGCTTGCCGACAGCGTGGCCTCCGGCGATCTGGCGGCCTACCGGCGGCTGGGCCAGATGGCCGAACCGCGGCGGCAGGAGCTGCTGCGCCGCCTGAACCAGCCGCCCGGTGCGACGCTGGCGCTGATGAACAAGCGCGCGGATCTTCTGGCGACGGTAAAGGACGACCCCGCCCTCGCGCGCACCGATCTCGATTTCCAACACCTTCTGCGCAGCTGGTTCAACCGCGGGTTTCTTGTGCTGCGCCAGATCAGCTGGGACAGCCCCGCGAGCATACTTCGGCAATCTCCTGATCAAGCAGGTCGTGGCGGAGCTGCAGCAGGAGTTGCCCGGGTTGAGCAGCTTTGTGACCCTGTCGCCAATCCCGCGCATGCTGGACTGGCTGCGCGCGCACAAGGCGGAGGAGGCCTTCGCCCTTCTCGACGGCACCGCGACACCGGAAGAGGTGCGCGCCGCAGCGCTCAGCTATCTTATCTCCGCAAAGTCGCGTGATGGCGCGCCATTCGATCCGGTGGCGCGGTTTCACCTCGGTAACGGCGCGCAGATCCATGCGGTTCACGGGGCGGCGGACATGTCGGAGACCGGTCGCCGGAACGCCGCCGGGGCCATGGTGAACTACGAATATGACCTGCAGCAGATCGAGCGGAACCACGAGCGGTTTGTGCAGCTGGGCGAGATCTCGATGACACCGGCATTGCGCGCCAAGACGTTGAAATCCGACAGGGAAAGAAGGGTGCAGGCGGGATGAGCAACCATCTTTACGACCACCTGATCGCCCCTCATGCGCAGGATACCGCGACCTTTCTCAAACGCGACGACGCGCCCTCGCTGAGCTTGCCGGGCTTGCCGCGCAGATGGCCCATGTTCTCGGGGCGGCGGGCCTCCGGCCCGGTTTCGACGCAAGCGCGATCCTTGGCGCGATGCCAGATGCGACGATGCTGATGGGCGTGCCGACCTTCTACACACGGCTGCTGGCCGATGCGCGGCTGACACGGGAGAGGGCCTCGGCCATGCGGTTATTCGTGTCGGGCAGGGCGCCGCTGCTGGCGGAGACGCATCAGGCCTTTGCCGCGCGCACGGGCCACCACATCTTCGAGCGCTACGGCATGACCGAAACCAACATGAACACGTCGAACCCGTTTATGGGCGACCGCCGGACCGGTACCGTCGGCAAACCGCTGCCCGGGGTCGAGGTTCGGCTGACGGACCCCGACACCGGCGCGGATGTCGAGCAAGGTGCCGTGGGCATGATCGAACTGCGCCGGCCCAACGTCTTCAAGGGCTATTGGCAGATGCCCGACAAGACCGCCGCAGAGCTGCGCGACACCGGTTTTTTCATCACCGGCGATCTCGGTCAGTTCAGCGCCGACGGGTATCTCTCCATCGTCGGGAGGGCCAAGGATCTCATCATCACCGGCGGCTACAACGTCTATCCGAAAGAGGTGGAGGATGTTCTGAACACGGTCGACGGGGTGCTGGAATCCGCCGTCTTCGACATTCCCGACCCCGATTTCGGAGAGGCCATCATCGCAACTCTTGTGCCTGAACCCGGCCGCAAGCTCGCGCCCGGGATGGTGTCGGCCCTGGTTGAGGAAAAACTGGCGCGGTTCGAACATCCGCGCCGCTACAAACTACTGGACGACCTGCCGCGCAACAAGATGGGCAAGGTTCAGAAAAATCTGCTGCGCGACCGGTTCTCCGGCTGACATTGCGGTGAACGTGTCGAGTGCCCCAGGTCGCTCAGGTGGCTTCCTCGAAATAGCGCTCGATCCGCTCGACCTCATGGGCGGACCCCATGATCACCGACACGCGTTCATGCAGCCGTGTCGGGACCACATCGACGATCGGCGTCCGGCCCGTGCTGGCCTTGCCGCCCGCCTGCTCGACCACAAACCCAAGAGGGCTGGCCTCGTAAAGCAGGCGCAGACGCCCACCTGTCTCCTGGTTTTCGCGATCCACCGGATAGAGGAACAGACCACCCCGCGTCAGGATTCGGTGGATGTCGGCAACCATGGATCCGGTCCAGCGCATGTTGTGATACTGCCCTCGCGGGCCATCTTCGCCCTGCAGGGCTTCGTCGATATAGCGCCGGATCGGTGCGTCCCAGTAGCGCAGCCGCGATGCGTTGATGGCAAATTCGCGCGTGTCCCTGGGGATCTGCATGTCCGGATAGGTCAGCCGGAACTCCCCGGTGGTCTGCTGATGGGTGAAGCCGGAGACGCCGTGCCCGGTGGTGAACACCAGCGCCGTCGACGGGCCGTAGATCGAATAGCCCGCGCAGATCTGCTTCCGGCCCGACCGCAGCACCGCCGCCTCATCGGTCCGCGTCGGGGCACTGTCCAGTTCGATCACCGAAAAGATCGACCCCACGGTCAGGTTCACATCGAGGTTCGAGGACCCGTCCAGAGGATCGAAATAGACCAGATAGTCACCGGCGGCAGGCTGCGCTTTCAGCCAGTAAACCTCGTCCACCTCTTCGGAGACCAGGGCCGCCACACGTCCGCAATTGGCGCAATGCCGCATGAATTCGTCATTGGCGATGACGTCGAGCTTCTTCTGCGTCTCGCCCTGCACATTGGTGGCGTCCGCCGCGCCGAGATTGTCGTTGAACGCGCCGCTGCGTACATGGTTGGAGATGATCCGGCAGGCGGTTGCGATATCCTCGAGCAGAAAGATCAGGTCCTTGTCCAATTGAAAGGCGCGCCGGCTGCTGAGCAGAAACTGTCGCAAGGTCATCTGGCGTTCGGTCATCGGCTGGTCTCCACTCTGCCTTGCAATCGCGCTCCGGCTTCTACCCCGGCGCGGCGCGCGTTGATATCGCTAACTTCCTGGACGGGCCTTTCCGCGCGATCTGCGCAACAGGCCTGACCAGCGGCAAGCTTGCACGCGACGGTCACGAGATCACCGGCCCGGATGCCGAACGCGGCGTGGTGTTCCGGAAGGGCGCGCTGTTCGAATGGATGTCGGTGCGCGAGAATGTGTGTTCGTCCTCTCGATGACGGGTATGACCACCCTTTTGACCGCAAGCGTCCTCAAAGGGGTACTGGTCGGTTGAAGAGAGTGCCAATTTCCATTTGCATCGCATCAAGAGAGATCTGGTGTGCTTCGGGGCTCTGCCGCATTGCCGACGGGAGAGCCTTTCGCCCCGCAAGCCCGGCAGGCGTCACGAGCGCCCACGCAGCCTCAGAAGCAACAGGTCTTCAGCCAAGATGCGCTCCTGATCCGCCAGGATATCGTCAAGGTCGTCGGACACGTGCAGGAACCGGCCGGACAGCCTGTCCGCATCCCCTTGTGCGATCCGCACGATCAGTCTGGCCACGGTTTCCGGCGGAAAGATGGCCGCGTCATCTATTCCGGTCCAGTTGTCTCTGGTGTCGCGGAACACCCGGTCGAGATGATCGGTCATGTCGGTCCAGACCCATCCGGGGCTGACGGCAATGGAGACGATGCCGGTGTCTGCGTTCTCTGACGCCAGCGCTTCGTTCAGGCGCAGGAGCGCGGTTTTCGACACCGAGTAGTCGGAGATACCCGGCCCGGGTGTGTTGCCCGCCATTGACCCCATATGCACGATCCGCCCAGCCCCGCGCACCAGCATGCCCGGCAGGACCGCCTGACAGGCGAGCAACACGCCAAGCACGTTGACCTCCTGCGTGCGCCACCACGCCGCCGCATCGACATGGGCCAGATCCCCGGCGGTGCCGGAGATGCCTGCGTTGTTCACCAGCAGGTCGATGGGCCCGAACGCGGCCTCGGTCCGGGCAACGGCGGCCTGCAAGGCGGCCCGATCTGTGACATCGCCGGTCACGGCAAGCGCATCATCGCCAATCCGCGCGGCGACCGCTTCGACATGGGCGGCGGAGCGACCGAACACCGCGACCCTGGCACCGGCACCAGCCAGATGTGTCGCGACGCTGGCCCCGATGCCGCGACCGCCTCCGGTCACAAGGGCCACCTGCCCGGTAAGGCTCTGGTTGTGCACTGCGCGATCCTCCTGTGGTCAGCCGCACGCCGGTTTCTGCATCAGGGCAATCTCCTGCCCCGGTGCAACCGGTTCTATCAACCTGTCGGTATGAGTCTCACCGTCAATGGCGACCAAGACGCCCTGGTCCGGAATGAGATACAGCGCGCCCCGGCGCAGCCAGCGGCTGTTGAATGCTACGGGCCTCCACTGTCACCCGTCTGGCGCCGCCCGCAAAAGGGTGCAGGCGCGCCCAAAGCCGCGCGTCAATCGTCGGCTTGCGGATCTCGCGGACCTTTCGCACATGGTCGGCTCGACGAAGCTTTTGCGGATGATCGGCGCATGGGCGTGTGAAGACCGCCAAGTGGTGCCGCGCGTGCAGATGCCGCATTCCGGACCCGCATATTCGATGATCCTTCCTGCGGGATGTGCGGCTTGGCGCAGACAAGCCTTCCGTCGCGCATGATCGAGCACGCACAGAAATCTCTGCTGCGTAACCGTCTTTCTGTCCGAACTTTACTGATCACGCGGGACGACGAAAATCTGATACCAGCCCCGTCATGACCCACCGCCATGAACCCCAAACGGGCCATCTGCGGTGCGCGGTCTTATGTGAAACAGCCGCTGCGCCCGCGCCTCGCCACGTTGGCGCGGAGTTCGAGCGTTGTATCCGTGCGATCGCGTGGTCTTTCTGATCGCGCGGCAGACCGGGGCTTGCCGACACGCGGGCGGAGCTTGATGGGGCGCAAGTGGCTGCTGTTTTGCAACCGCGACGTGGACCGATACCAGAGCAGCCTGTGGCAAACCAGAACGGCGCCCGGCTGCGGCGGTCGGTCCTGGACCTGAGACCAAATTGCGGTTTCCCTTTCCCGACAGAGGCAGCCTGCGCTACACCCGATTCCACCGGGCCAGGTCTTGCACCCTACCACAAATGGGTTTTATATTTCGGAACATCAGTCCTGAATTGCACGGCGCTTGACGCCCGAGGCCACATCCACCAACGGCTTGGCAGCAGATGATCCGGGCACATGATCGGACTATGGCGGTCCAATATCCTGAACCGGACACAGGTTCACACCCGCCGAAACGCGCAAGAGGCGGCAGTGACGATGCAAAGTTCGATTATCACGAAGCTCCTGAGATTGCTGACCATCATCAGCGAAACGCGCAAGCCGCTGACGTTTTCGGAACTGGTGTCCGCGAGCGGGATGAACAAGAGCACGATCCACCGCTTGCTGTCGATTGCCACCGAAGAGCGGCTGGTTCAGTTCGATGCCTCGCGCAAAACTTACCTCATGGGCTCCAAGGTGTTCGATCTGGTGCGCGGCGCCTATGGTGGCTACGACATTCAGGCCATCGCGCTGGACGAGATGATGGCCCTGCATGCGACGGTCGATGCCAACGTGACCATCGGCATCCCCAGCGGCATGGACGTGGTCTACCTGCGCATCCTCGAATCCGACCTGTCGCTGGGCGGCCTGCAAAGGCCGGGGATGCGGGAGCCGGTGCATTGCTCGGCCTCCGGCAAGGCGCTGATGGCCTTCCTGCCCGACGCCATGATCGACGCCAAGCTGCAGGGTTATGTCTTCGAGCGCTTCACCGAGCGGACAATCACCGACGCCACCCGCTTCAGGGCCACACTGGAAAAGGTCCGGCGCGACGGCTTTGCCACCAATGACCGCGAGGAATACGACCATTTCCTTGGCATCTCGGCCCCGATCTTCAACTACCTAAGCGAGCCGATTGCGGTTCTGAACATCTGGACGGCCTATTCACGCAAGACGATGCACGACCTTCTGGGCTCCGCTCCGCTGGTCAAGGCCGCCGCGGACCGCGTGAGCACCCTCATCGGCGGCACGGCCCCCGACATCGCGCTGCTGAAACGGGCGTGACAGAGGGCGCGTGCAACAGGCTGGGCGGAGGGATTCGCGGGAAAGCCCCCGCTTTTCACCTGAAAACAGACGTCATGACTGGCACCATCGCGCGGCTCTGCATCCGATGTCCAATGCTCGGCCACGCCGCGCGTCCGACTGTCCAGCATCTGCGCCTGACTTGATGGTGGATTCGGGACGGGTGGCCACCCCTGTCCAAACAACGCAGGCTGGGTGACAACCCGACGTATATTGACGTGGCCGATACTCTGGCCACTGGGGTACTCGTGGATGTGGCGACATCATGTTGATGAAAGTAAATTCGTAAGATGTGAGCGCGCCGAGAAGTTCGATCCCGCGGATCCCTCCGGCCTGCCCGAAGCGGTTCTCTGCCAAGGCATGACCGCGAACCTCAAGCGATGTCCCTCGCGGGTCCGTGCACGCGATGTCCCGCTGATGGCAGGCTATCTTGCTGCCATTACATCGATCCGGACAGTCGCAACCCCACCGCTCACTGACCGGTCCGCTACACCGTCGGCCCGGGCCGGATCTTCGAGCCGTCGAAAAACCGCGAGAACCGAAACCGGGTGATGTCATGCCCGGGCGTGCGTCCCGCCACAAGCTCTGCCACCACTTTTCCCATTCCGGGCCCCATGCCAAAGCCGTGACCGCTCATCCCGGTCGCCAGAATGAGCCCGTCAAACCCGGTGACGTGGTCGACGACGGGCACGAGATCGGGCATCGTGTCGATCATCCCGCCCCAGGCGTTTACCACCTTTGGGCGACCGATCTGCGGAAACCGCTCCGCAAACTCCGATATGGCGGTTGCCACATGTCTGGGATTGGGCTTCGGGTCGAGAACACGCATCTTCTCAAACGGGCTTTCGGCGTCGTTGTCCCAGTGGCGCGGCGTGCTCCAGGCATCCGGAAACCCCCTGGGCGCGGCGGGCAGGTAGCGGTTGCGCCCGAGCACCTGGCCCAGAACCGGCAGGAAATGACGCAAGGCCCTGAAGGAATCGCGACCGATGAAATAGTCCGCCTGATTGCGCGAGGTGATCGTATAGCCGCCATCCTGGCGCCGCCGGAACGAGAGCCCCTCGTCAATCGCGGTGGCTTCTCCGACATCCGCGACGGGCGCCGTGCGGCACACCGTGCCGCGCACCGACAGCTGCGGGATGAAGCTCTTGTGGTGTTGCAGCAGCAGCGATGACCACACGCCGCCCGCCAGAACGGTCTGTTCGGCACTGACCCTGCCGCGTTCGGTCACCACGCCGGTGACCCGCCCGGCAGAGATATCGAGCGCGCGCACGGCGCAGTTCTCGACGATGGTGACGCCTTCGCTTTCAGCCAGCCGGGCCACGTTCGGCACCGCTTTCCAGGGCTCTGCCCGGCAATCGCTTGGCGTGTAGACGCCGCCTTTCCAGCATTTGCTGCCGCCGGCGAAATGGTCGTCCAGCTCGGCGGCGCTCAGCCGGCGGGTTTCCAATTGCTGCTGTCTGGCGATCTCGGTCCAGGTCTCGAACGCATCCAGGCGCTTTTCGTCCTTGGCCAGATAGAAGCAGCCGACTCGTTTGAAGCCGGTGCCGCCCTTGGTTTGCGCATCCACATCGGCCCACAGACGGGTGGACTCCATCACAATGGGCAGCTCGTCGGCATCGCGCCCCTGCTGGCGGATCCATCCCCAGTTGCGCGACGATTGCTCCCCGGCGATGCGCCCTTTCTCCAGCACCAGAACCGACAGCCCCATCCGGCTTGCATAGAGCGCGGTAAATACGCCGATCACACCGCCACCGATGATCGCGACATCCACGCTCCCGGGCAGCTCTGCGGAGAAGGTAACGGGGGTCTCGGCGGTGATACCTGCCTGGGATCGATGGGCCTTGTTTGCCACGGGTCCTGGTCCTTTGCTGGCGTGGCGGGCACGCCCCTTTTCGTGTCATGCGCGCAGGCGGTGGATCGAACGGGGCGCGTCTGTTGAACGCCTGTGCGTCTTCGATGTCGCTTCTGACCTGAGGCGTTCGTGTCTTGCCCTGCCCGCCTGCCGAGCCGGTCCTGATCCGTCCTTGATGCCGGTTGACGCATGTCGCGGACCGACGGTCCGTGTCCCGGCACAGGTTTCCCGGTGACCAGCCGTCAGAGGCGTCGTTGGACAGATCTTCAGAATTTCATAATACAAAACAACTATTTTGCAATAGAACTTTGATTGTCTCGTCTGGACAGGACGTCAGAACCTTCGCAAAAGTCCAACGCGGGAGCAGCACGCCTCGCGCAGTATCGGCGCATTTGAGCGGCGCGGGCCAAGCAAGACCAGATGGCGGGCGCCGTGTGGTTCGGGGCGTGCCCGGACCTTCGACACGACCGGGTGCGAAGCCCCTTGCGCAGGCGCGCTGCTATTCTGCATGATCCCGGGCATGGAATTTCACAACCGGAAGCTGCCGATGCCTTTGCGATTCATCTTAACACTGTCTGCTTGTCTGATCGCCTCGGTGGCGGTGTCGGAGCCTTACCGGCTGACATTGGGCGACCGGATCGAGATCCTGCATTCCGGCGCCGAGGCCGCGACACAAGCGATGGTGGATTCCGACGGGCAGGTGCGGCTGCCCGATCTGGGCGGCGTCGACGTGGCCGGGCTGACGTTGGACGAGGCGAGCGCCGCGGTGTCGGAGGCGATGCAATCGGCGGGGCTGTTTGTGGCGCCGCGGGTCAACCTGTCGGTCGAGGCCTATGCGCCACTGGTTGTGGCGGGCGATGTGGTCGCGCCGGGGCCGGTGGCCTACGCGCCGGGGCTCACGGTGGCGGCGGCCGTGGCCCTTGTCGGCGGTCCGCAGAACGCAGGCCTGACACGCAACGAGCTGGCACGCGCGCAGGTGGAGCTTGAAGGATCGCTCGACGTGGCCGCGCTTGAAATCGCCGCGGCCACGGTGCGGCTGGCGCGGTTCGAGGCGGCACTGGCGGACAGCGATTTCCAGATCACGGACACCCGGCGCGCGCGTCTGCCCTCCCGCTCCGCCGGCGAGCTGAAGACCTTGATCGACAACGAAAAAGCGCTGCTGGCGGCGGATCGTGACCGGCAACAGGCGCTCGAGCGCTTCTGGTCGGAAGAGATCGAAACCATCGAGGCCCAGATCGGACTTTTCGAGGAACGGATCGCCGTTCAGCAGGAGATCGCCGCCACAACCTCTGACGCGCTGACCGGTGCGCGGGATCTCGAGGCGCGCGGCCTTCAGACCAACCAGCGCATGGCCGCCGTCGCTCAGCGGGCGGCAGAGGCGCAGTCGAAAGTGCTGGAGCTGCAATCGGCGCGGATCGCGGCCACGCAGGCGGTCTCTGCCGCAGAGCGCGAGCGGGTGCGGTCGCAAGCGAACTGGCGGCAGGAGGCGCTGGAAGGCGTGCAGCGGGCGACGCTCGCCATGGAAACCGCCGCGCTGCGGCACGCGCGCCTGCTGCGTCAGCTCGCGCTGCTGACCGGCGGTCAGGGGCTGAGCGCGGAGGCGGTCGAGCACCGCTATGCAGTTCTGAGCCCGCGTCCGGACCGCGCCACCGAGGGCGCCGCGCCCGACATGGTGCTCTTGCCCGGCGATACGCTGATCGTGACCATCGCAGCGCGCGATCCAGACGCCGACGGCTGATCCGGCAGATCCAAGCGGGTCACCGTACGTTGCGCGCGCAGCGTGCGCTGCGATAACCCACTCTTGAGGCAAAAAGGGAAACGTCCGGCGGAGCTGATCACGCAAAGGGACGTCGCATGACCCAAGAGTTTCTCGTCAACACCGAACACCGCTGCAAACCCAATGACATCCGGCTTGGCGCCGGAGAGCGCCTTGTGTTCACCGTCACCGATCAGAGCCTGAATACGCCGCTTTATGTCACCTTCGGGACAGATCCCGGTTCCGACCCGCTGGCGGAGTTTGCCGGCGTCAACAGCGTCAGCCTGGGCCCGGCGGAGCTTGCCGTGCTGGAGGAAGGCTGGCGCGGGATCTTCAACCTCTGGATGGGCAGCGATGACGGGCGCGTGTTGCTGCAGCAGGGCGCCTTCAGCATGTTGATGGGGATTGCTCCGCTCAACGTGCCCGACCATCTGAGCCTGAGCGGCACACCGCAAACCGAGCTGGCACCGGGCGAGGCCTATCTTTTCGAACCCGGCGTCAGCGGCGGTACCGCGCCTTACAGCTTTGCGATCAACCAAGGCAGCCTGCCGAACGGGCTGGTGCTCAATGCCGCCACCGGCGCGATCAGCGGGACGGTGCAGAGCGCGATGACAAGCGACGTGCTGCGGCTGACGGTCACCGATGCCGAAGGCCTGACGGCGCATCTGGCGGATTTCACCATCACCGTGGCCGAACCGGTGGCCGCGGGGGTCGCGATGGTCTGGCGCTGGGGTCAGTCGAACGAAGGCACGCTGGGCAACAATCCCAGCCAGGTGGATGCGGGCTTTCGCGGCGCGTTCCCGGGGATCCGGCAGTTGGACAATCTGGGCAACACGATGGGGCCGGATGAAAGCTATGCTCTGGTGCCTTATGCGATTCTGAACACCGGCGACGCGCCGGTGACCCTCGACGGGCAGCTGCTGAGCGCCCCGCGCGGCGAGTTCACCGCGATTGGCGACGGCATCCCGGTCGGACCGACCTTCGGCATGGCCAACGATATTCGCGACGGCGCGCTTTTTGCCTCGGCAGCAGAGACCTGGTTCTGGAAAGCCGCCAGCGCGGGCAAGACGCTGTCCTATTTTGTGCCCGAAGGCGAAGTGGCGCCCCATGCGGCGGGTGAGAGCAACCTGCATTGGGGCTGGCGCTTCAAGGCTTATGCCAACCGCCAGTTGCGGACCGAAATCGCCGGTTCCGCCGAGACGGTCTATCTGCAATGCATGGGTGACTGGCAGGGTGAGGCGGATGTGGCCAATGCCGCGGGCAATCCCGCCAGTCCCTACATCACCGACTATGCCGCCGAACACGCGAAAGTCTATCAGAGCGATGCAGATGTGCTCGGGGTGGAGCCGCCCTATTTCAAGATCGCGCTGCGGCGGATCTGGGACGGCAGCCAGGCAGATCCGGTCACCGATGCGCTCAATGCCGAGATGGCGGCGATGTGCCGTTACAGCGTCGATCTGAACGGTGTGGTCGCCGATACCGGCAGCGGTCACCCGCGGATGTATCTGGTGGAACACGGATTCAGCGGAGTTGCATCGCAATCCAACGACCCGCATGTCTCGGCCGAGGAACAGCGGCAGATCGGTCTGGCCATCGCGGCGGCGCTGCGCAACCTCCATGGCGGCGACGGGTTCACCACGGCCTACCCGGTCACGCAGGTCAAACCGCAGCTGACGGCCGTGGAGGCGGCGCTGAGCGGTGCCGATCTGGAGGTGAGCGGCTTTGTGTCGGATCCGGGGACGCTCACCATCGAGTGCCGCGATACCGGCGGCGCGCTGGTCGGCAGCGCTCAGGTCACCGTGACCGACATGATGGCCGGGCAGAACCGCGCCAGCGCCACGGTGACGGGCCTGCCGACAGGCATGGACATCACCTGGCAGGCCAGCCTGACATTGGCAAGCGGAGAGGTGTCGGTGGCGCGCAGCGGCGTTGTGACCACCGCGGCGCAGTCGGTGGCGCGGCTTTGGGACGACACGTTCAACACCTCCGATTTCACCTATTCCACGACCGCGTCCTCCGGAGATACGGTCACCCGGCTGGCCACCATCGGCGCGCGGTATCCAAGGGCCATCCCCTCCACCGCGACGGGGCGGATCTATTTCGAGATCGCCACCTCCGGCGGCATCCTCTTTGCCGGGGTCGGCACAACGTCGTCACCGCAGAACGGCGGCGAGAACGGGACGTTCCGGTCCGGCATCCTAAACACCAATATTCAGCACACCGGCGGGTCGGTATCCGCCTCGGTGAACCTCGGAGTGGCGCAGGTGATCCGGGTTGCGGTGGATATCGATGCGGGTGTGATGTGGATCCGTTCCGAGGATATGTCCGACTGGAACAACACCTCCGGCACCGACCCGGCAAGCGGCGCAGGCGGGATCGACATCTCCGGCATGGACCTGAGTGCGATTGTGCCGATGGTGGGGATCCCGTCGGAGGCCGCGGGCGTCGAAGCCGTGCTGCGCCCGACCTCCGCGGAATGGGGCTATGCCGCGCCCGTGGGGTTCGGCCCCATCGGCTAGGCGCGTCTGAGCGCACAGGGTCCGAGCGGGCGGGGCGGAGACGCCTTGCCCGTTTTCTTTTGATCATCAAGGTTTCCGCGCGCGTCATACTTCTTAATATTTACGGGTTCTTAACCATCCCTCGCTTCTCTGGCGCGTGGGCCTGCCGGGTGTGCAGGCGTGTCGCCCGTTTCGGAGTTGAGCTCACATGGTTGCCAATTTGCAGGTTCTGCGCGCCGCAGCAGCGATGATGGTGGTCCTGCACCATATGCGCCACCTGCTGGAGGCGCAGTTTCCGGCTCTGCAATCCGTGACCGTCGGCGCGGCGGGTGTCGATCTCTTCTTTGTGCTTTCCGGCGTGGTCATCACGCTCTCCTGCACGGCCCGTCCGCAGAGTGCGGGCGCGTTCCTCAGGGCACGCCTCGTGCGGGTGGTGCCGCTGTGGTGGCTGGCGCTTGGCGTGCTTGTGGTCATGCTGTTCGCGGGTTTTGCCCCGCTCGGCGTGCAGCCGCAGGACGCGACCGCGACAAACCTGCTGCGCTCGATGCTCTTTGTTCCGTTCGAACGCGCGCATGGCGCGGTCATGCCATTGGTGGGCGTCGGCTGGACGCTGAATTACGAGATGTTCTTCTACCTCGTCGTCGCGCTGCTGCTTGTCTTGCCGGGAGAGCGGTCTCGCGCCGGGGTCGCGGGGGCATTGGCCGCGCTTGTGGTCGCGGGGCTGATCTGGCCGCAAGCGACCGTCGCGGCGCAATTCTACACTCACCCGCTCTTGCTGGAATTTGTGGCAGGTGCGGGTCTGGCGCAGCTTTGGCTGCAGGCGCCCGCGCTGTCAGAGCGGCTTTGGCGCAATTTCGGTCTTGGCGCGCTCGGGCTCGGGATTGCGGGACTGATCCTGCAAGCCAGGGTGCATCCCGATGACGTGCTTGCCGCCGGGCGCGTCATCTGGTGGGGATTGCCAGCATTGGCCGTTGTCGCCGGGGCGATGGCGCTCGAGCGCGGCGGATGGCGTGCCGATGCCGCCCCGCTGATGACGCTCGGGGCGGCGAGCTATGCGCTCTATCTCTTTCACCCGTTTGTGCTGCAGGTCATCGCGCGGCTGGCGGAGGTGCGGGAGATGGCGGGCCTTCACGCAATGATGGTCGCGGCGTTCGCGCTCTTCCTGTCGCAGGTCCTTGCCATCTTGCTGCATCTGCGGGTCGAACGCCCGCTTGGTCAGCTGTTGCGGCGGGCACCGCGCCACCACGCGGCCATGGCGCACTGACGGATGGCTCAGTCGCTCGCCATTCCTGGGCCAATGACAGCCGCCACAGGCACCGCCCTGCCCAGAGCAGAGACCTCAGCGCGCGACACACGGCTCGACCGCGCGCGGGGTGTTGCGATGGTGTTTGTGGTGCTCGGCCACGCGCTGGTTGGCCTGAAGGGGGCGGGGTTCGATACGCCGCTGCTCCGCTTTGCGCTTATCGCGATCTACAGCACCCATATGGCGCTGTTTTTCCTCGTCTCGGGTCTGCTGTCCACCTCCCTTGCCGCGTTGCCCTGGACGGAGGTGCTGCGGCGCCTGACACAGCGCCTCCTCTGGCCATACCTGCTTTGGAGCCTCATGCTCTACAGCCTGCATTTCCAGATGAGCGCCGTCACAAACACCGCGATAGAGACGTTTGCGCCGTGGCGGATCCTCTGTGTCCCGCCCTCGGTGATGTGGTTTCTCTACGTGCTGATCGCGTCGCTGCTGCTGTTGCGGTGGCTGGCGCCGGGGCCGCGTTGGCTGACGTTCGGCATGGCGCTCTGCATCCTGTGTGTGGCCTACAGCCCGCTGCCCGCGCCGGACTATCTGCGCTGGGTCGGGGTTGTCCTGCTGGCGGCAGCCGGTGGTCGCCAGATGGTCGCCGCGCTGGCGCGCCCTGCGGGCTACGCGGTGGCAGGGCTTGTCATGGTCGCGACGCTGCTGATGGCCTGGGGCGAGGCGCAGAGCCCGGCGCAGGGCTACCCCGCCGCGGATACTGTCTACATACCCGCGCTCATCGCAGGACCATTGCTGGTCTACGGGCTCTGCGGGGCTGTCGATCGGGGCGCGGTCGCCCGCCTGCTGGCGGTGATCGGACGCCGCTCGATGGCGATATTTGTCACGCATATCCTGATCACCGCAGGCACGCGCATTCTGTTGCTCAGGGTGTTCGATATCGACAGCTGGAGCGCTGTGGTCCTGTTGGGCACCTTGCTCGGCATCGCCTTGCCGCTTCTGGCCGATGCGGGGGCGCGGCGTCTCGGGATCGCGGCGGTGCTGGGATGGCGGTGAGCGGCCCCTCAGTCCGACAGGATGGCCGGGTCGAAGACCCGCGCCCGGATGGCCAGCGCGGCCAGAAGCGCGCCGAGCCCGGCGGCCAGCAGAACGCAAAGCGCCAGCCGCCCGGCCCCGCCCAGCCCGGTCAGACCCGTCGCGGCCCAGAGCCCCGCGAGCAGCGCCGCGTAGAGAGCGACAAGCGCCAGAGCCCGCCCCATGGGCCGCAAGGCGGGCCCGGTCTCGATCCCCGCGCGGGCCTGCAGCAGCCACAGCAGAGCGGGCACGCTGAGCAGCTGAACCACCGCCTGCGCAGAGGCGAGCGGCACCAGACCCAAAGGTGCAAAAAGCCCGATCACCAGCAGCATCGCCCCGCTGAAGCCGAGATTGAACTGCAATGCCAGCGCGGTGCGGTTGCTGGCGGCCAGCACCGGTTGCCCCAGCAACTGGCCAACCCGCGCGCCCGCCCGCAGCGCCAGCAGCTGCATCACGACAATGCCCGCGGCGTAGTCGGGGTGGAACAGCATCCCGACCGCGGGACCACCCAGCACGATCAGCGTCGCGGCAACGCCGCCCAGAAACAACGTGCCCGCGCCGAGGTATTCGGCAAGCACCGGGCCAAGCGGCCTGCCGCCGCGCGCCGCAACGCCGAAGCTGCGCAGGGCAAAGCTGTGCATCGGCTGCGCGACAAGCTCGACGGAGGCTTGCGCGAGGCGATTGGCAAAGCGGTAAAGCCCGGATTCGGCGGTGCTGAAGAGGCCTGCAAGCACCAGATCGGTGCCGAAATTTGCAAAAAACGTGAGCAGGGAGGAGCCATAGAGGCTGGACGCATAGCGCGTGGCCTTGCGCACAATCCGCCAGTTGACATGCGCCCGCGGCAGGCGCGGCAAAGCGCGGCCATAAAGCAGCAGAGCCAGCGTTACGCGCGCGGCCCGGAACGCCACCAGCGCAAAGACCGACTGCCAGGTCACCAGCAGTGCCGCCCCAACCGCCAAGGCGCCCAGATTGGCCCCCCCGATGGCGAGATAGTACTGCCGCATGCGGCCCGCACGGGTCAGCGCCGCGGTGGCCCAGCCAATCATCGCCGCGAAGGGCTGCAGCAGACCGAAAGCGCGCAGCACCGGGCCAAGATCGGGCGCCTCGAAGGCCCGGGCCAGAGCGCCCGAGGCAAGGAAAATCACCAGCCCGCCCACACTGCCGATCCCGGTCATCACCCAGAACATGCTCGACAGAACCGCGTCATCCTCTTCGTCGGAATTCACGACAAAATGGAAATAGCCGGTATAGGTCAGCATCACGACAAATTCGGCAAAGACCACGGCCAGCGTGTAGACGCCGTATTCCGCGGTGGTCAGGAACGCCGCCGCCAGAAGCGTGATCAAAAGAGCGGCCATTTGCTGGGAACCGAGACCAGCCAGCGACAGAGCGGCGTTTGCCCCCCCTCGTTTCCTGACGCTCAAACCCGCACCCTCGTGATTGGTCCAGCTGCGGCGCCATTCAGGCCTGCGGCACAAACCAGTCCTGGCGATGAGGATATGCAGGCGGGCACGCTGATCAACCTTTCCAAACGCTCCGCGCACCGTGCCGGGCGTCTGTGCATAACACAACCATATTGCGAGTTGGGCCGGGGTCACTCCGCCGGATTTTGCAGCACCTGCGTGGATCCAGACGGATCGCCGGTCCGAACAGGATAGAAAGGACCAAAAGTGGAGCTTTTCAAAACACAACGCGTCGATACCGGCGTTTTCAGACCGGGCGCGCGGCGTATGCGCGCAAATGCCGGGGCCGACACAGTCCCGCCCGATGACACGGTGGAGCTGCTGGCGCTTGGCCGCGCGCTCTGGCGGCGCAAGGGGCTGGTGGCTCTGGCCACGCTGCTTCTGGGCGCTGCCTTTTTCGCCGTCACGTCGCTGCAACCGCGGCACTACACGGCCGGTGCGACGGTGATCCTCGATCCGCGCGAACAGCAGATCCTCGGCGGGCAGGATCAGGTGGTCTCGGACCTCAAGCTCAGCACGCCCATTCTGGAATCGCAGATGCCGATCCTGCGGTCCTCGAGCCTGCTGCAATCGGTAGTCGCACGTCTCGGAGTGGAGCGCTTTGACCAGTTCGCGCCAGCGGAGCCCTCCTCTGCGCCCCTGCCCTCCGATCCGGCACGCGAGACCCGCATCATCGCGCAGCTGCGCGACGGTATCGATGTGCGCCGGGTGGGCGATTCCTACGTCATCGCGATCAGCGTCACGACCACCGATCCGCAGCTTTCGGCGGATGTCGCCAACGCGCTGGCCGACAGCTATATCGACGCGCAGCTGGCCGACCGGCGACGGGTGGCCGAACAGGCCACGCAATGGCTTGCCGATCAGGTCGTCGCGCGGCGCAACGACCTGGCGCGCGCAGAGCAGACGGTGGAGGCCTATAAGCGCGATCAGCTGGCCGCCGCCGGGGCCTCCGAAGCGGTTTTGCAGCAGCAATTGCTGGAGTTGAACCAGCAGATCGCCATCGCCAGATCCGAGCGCGCGACAGAGCGGGCGCGGCTGGAACGGATCGAGGCGTCGCGTGACGCGCGCGGGGCCGCGGCCGCGGCAGAGGCGCTGCGCACGCCCTTTCTCGACGGGTTGCGCAGCCGGAGGTTCGATCTGGCGCGCGACGAGGCCCGGCTGGCTGCCTCGCTTGGTCCGACCCATCCCGATCGCCGGCAGCTGGTCGCGGAAATCGCGCAGATCGATGCCGCGATCGCCGCCGAAGTGCAGATCATCGCGGATGGCCACCGCAACGAGCTGGAGATCCTCAACATCCGCGACCAGGCCCTGCAACGCGAGGTGGATGCGCTGGAATCGCAGCTGTCGGACATGGCCGCGACCTCGCTGCAACTGCGCGAACTGGAACGCGAGGCGGACGCCGCGCGCGCCGGGTTCGAGGCGCTGCAAAGCCGTCTGGGCGAGATCCGGGCCCAGGTCGAGATCCAGCGCGCCGAAGCGCGGCTGGTGAACGCCGCACAGATCCCGCTTGCGCCCTCGGCGCCGCGGGTGACCTTGATGACGGCGGTGGGCGGCGCTTTCGGGCTGACGCTGGGGCTGATGCTGGCGCTTGCATTGGAGCGTCTGGGGGCCGGGTACACGCAAGGCGCCGCGCTCGAGCGGCAGACCCGTCTGCCGGTGCTGGCCACCCTGCCCCGGGTGCATCTGACCCATCCGCAGGCGGTGCTGGGGCTTCTCGGCAAGGACCGGTTTTCGCTGCTGGCCGAACGCATCAGGCAGCTTCGCATGACGCTGATGCTCAATGCGACCGAGGGCCGTCCGATCAGCGTTGTGCTGCTCTCTTCGGTCCCAGACGAAGGCAAGACCACCACCGCCCTGGCGCTCGCGCGGTCCTTTGCAGATGCCGGTGTCAAAGCGGTTTTCGTGGATCTCGACACGCGCCGCTCGCTGGCGCCCGGCACGCTTTCGACCGTGCCGCGGGCAGAGCTTGGCGACTGGGTCAGCGGCGCGGCAGAGCTTGACGACATCGTCGCGCAGACCGATACGACCGGGCTGTCGGTGATCGGGACCGCGCAGGGCAACGCGCTACTGGCGGACGCGATGAACGCCGCGCGATTGCGCGATCTGGTCCAGGCGCTGAACCAGCGCTTCGATGCGGTGGTCATCGACGCGCCGCCGATCCTTGCGGTGCCGGACGGGCTCTCCATCGCCGCGGCGGTCGATCAGATCCTCTACGTCGTGCGACACCGCACAACGTCACGCCGCTCCGTGCGCTACGGTCTTGCCACGCTGCAGCATGTCGGGTTGCGCCCGTCGGGATTTGTCATCACCAAGGCCGATCTGGACGCCGACCCGGATGGCTACGCGCTGGGATATACCTACCGTGACGTCTAGATTGAACGGCATCTTTCGCTCAAAGGATGCATCGCGATTCACGCGACCGCGGCCCATTTCCCCCATGCGCTCGCACCTGCGCAGTCTTTCCGCATCAAACCCGTCATGCTTAACCAAATATTAAACGCTGCCCCCCAGCAATGAGCATGTCTTTTCTTGGGCAGGACCATGCACTCGCTTTTGTTTTGTAACCGGTATCACGCCTGCAGATGTGGGTCAGCGGATCACCCCGCCAGAAACGACCGTCCCTTCACCACTATTGGGCCAACGAATTAACAGAGGTTAATGCGCATCGGTCTGTTCCGGTGACAAAAAACCTCGATTGCGACGACGGAGAGATCAGATGTCAAAGCGTTTCGCTGCCGACAAATTCGCCAGTCTCGACTTCCCCCAACCGGCATTGCGCTCGTTTCCCGGCTATACCGGCGTCTTCAAGCGTGTTCTGGACATCGCGCTTGCACTGCTGTTGCTGCCCGCGCTTGTGCCGGTGATTGCAACGCTTGCGGTGCTGACCCGTCTTGACGGCGCTCCGGCGTTTTTCGGGCACAGGCGCGTCGGTCAAGGCGGCCGCCCCTTCACCTGCTGGAAGATCCGCACCATGGTCCCGGACGCCCAGCAGCGGCTGGAGCGTCTTCTGGCCGCCGACCCTCAAGCACAGCAGCGCTGGTGCAATGAACGCAAACTCGCGCATGACCCGCGTGTCACGCGGTTTGGCGCCTTCCTGCGCAAAAGCTCGCTCGATGAGCTGCCCCAGATCTGGAACGTGCTGCGCGGCGAGATGAGCCTTGTCGGCCCGCGCCCGGTGCCCGAGGACGAGTTGCAGGCCCAGTATGCAGGCAAGAAATGGGTGTATCAGGCCGTGCGCCCCGGGGTCACCGGTCTCTGGCAGGTGTCGGGGCGCAACGAGGTCAGCTATGCCGAGCGCATCGCCCTGGACATGCGGTATTTCGAGACGCTGTCGCTGCGGACGGATCTCGTGATCCTGCTGAGAACCATCGCGGCGGTGCTCACGGGCACCGGCAGATAACGGCACAGGCAGGATGCGCGTCGCGATCATCATCTGCTCGGTCGGCCGCCCCGAAACGCTGGCCACCTTGCTGCCATGGATCGCGCGGCAGAGCGTGGCCCCCTCCGAACTGGTCCTCGTCGTCACCGGCCCGGCGGATGTGCCGGACCTGCGAGCGCTGCCGGAGGCCAGGGTGCTATTTGCCGAGCGCGGCTTGCCGAAACAGCGCAACCGGGGCCTCGACGCGGTTGCGGGGCGCTGCGACGTGGTGCTCTTCATCGACGACGATTACCTGCCGACGCGCGATATGGTGGCGGGCGTGATCGAGGCGATGCAAACATGGCCCGACGCGGCGGGGGTCACCGGCCATCTGCTTGCCGATGGCATCCACAAAGGCGGTGTCTCGATGGCGGCAGCGAGCCGGCTGATCGCCAGCCATGAAAACCGCGGCAAGACAGGGGCTCTGGCGCTTGAGCGCGATCTTGTGGGCCTTTACGGCTGCAACATGGCCGTCCGGTCCAGCGCCCTCGGCACCACCCGTTTCGACGAACGCCTGCCGCTTTACGGCTGGCAGGAGGATGTCGATTTCGCCGCGCGCCTTCCCGGGGAAAAGCTGCGCACCGACGCCTTCGCCGGGGTGCATTGCGGCACCCCGCAGGGGCGCGAGACAAAAGGCCATCGTCTGGGCTACAGCCAGATCGCCAATGTCGTGTACCTGATGCGCAAAGGCTCCCTGCCGCCGGGATTTGCGTGGCGTCTGATGCTGCGCAGCCTGCTGGCCAATCACGCGCGTTGCCTGCGTCCCGAACCCTGGATCGACAGGCGGGGGCGTCTGCGCGGCAACTGGCTGGCGCTCTGGGATGTGCTGCGCGGTCGCATCGACCCCGAACGCATTCTGGAGCTTGCATGACATATGTCCCGACCTTCCCGTTCCCGCCCCGGGCCCGCCGGATGACGGTGGTCTGACATGGGGGCGATCGACAGATCCCTGAGCCACGTGCCGACCCGTCGCCCACCGGCTCTGGTGCGCGACGTGGTTCTGGTCACCGGCGCACCGCGCTCGGGCACGACGGTGGTCGGCACGAAACTGGGCCTCGCCACCGGGGCCGCGGCGCTTTACGAGCCAATGAATGGCGACAGCGGCGACCGCGCCATCACCCGCTATTTCGAGCGTCCGGGACATGCGGGTTTCGAGTTTGCCACCTTTGACGATCTGGTGGCCCGGATCGCGGCGCTCGACCTGCATCTCAAGCCCGGCGTGTTCCGTCACGAACGCGGCGTGCGGCGGCTGGCCAAACACCTGATCGGCGGTCAATCGCGGCGCAGTCTGCGGGCAGCAAGGCGGTCGCGACAGGTGCAGACGGTGATCTGGAAAGACCCGATTGCGGCGCTCAGCGCCCGCGCGGCCATCGAGCGATTCGATCTGCCGGTGGTGGTCACCTACCGCCCGCCGGAAGCGGTTGTGGCGAGCTTCAAACGACTCAACTGGTCGTTCGGGGTGTCTGACATGGCAGAGGCCCTGGGGCTGGAGACTCTCGACGGCGGGCCGCTGACACATGGTCTTGTCGACGCCGCCGCGGCGCTCTGGTCGATGCTCTACGGAGAAATCCTGGACCTCGCGCGGCGGTATCCTGAGATGGTCACTCTCGTGGATATGGAGCGCGCCATAGCCGATCCGCGCGGCGTCTACTCGTCGGTGTTTGCCCGGCTGGGTTTGACCTTGGGGCCTGTGGCAGAGGCCGGGCTGCACGCTGCCGAACAACAGCGCGATGCCACGGGGCAAAACGATCTGCCGAGCGGGCATCCGCATTCGAAAAGGCGCAATCTGCGCGCCGCAAACCACTATTGGCGCCAGACCCTGAGCGGGGCGGAGGTTGCGCGGATCCGCAGCCGCTGCGCCCGCATCGAGGCGGGGTTTGCCGATCTGCACATGGCCTGACGCGCGAGACGGCTCAGGGTCCGAACCGGGCCAGCAACGCCGCATGGGCCTCAGCGCAGCGGTGCGCCAGCCGGTCGGGAAGCGCCTCTGGCGGCGGCAGGATCTGGGGCGCGGGCTGCGATCTCTCGATCCGTCTATGCGTGGCCGCGCGCGTCGGATCCCCGCCTCCGCCCTTGCTGGTTGCGGCATGGGGAATGTAGCGGTTTTCCAGCCGCGGCTGCAGCGCCAGCCACGCGCCCAGCCGGTCTATCGCGTCCTCCGGCGACGCCAGCAACCGCTCTGCCGTCAGCCCGAAACGCCGCTCTGGCGGGAACCTGTCCCAAAGCCGGGCCAGATGCGCCACGCGTGACGCATAATATGTGGCAGCGCCCTGCGGCGTGGTCAGATCCGCCATGCCGCTTTGCCGCGCGAGCGTGACGATGGACGGGATCGCGGCACCGGGACTGCGCAGCACAAAAACCGCGCGCGCGTCGAAAAACGCGCGCGGCACATCGGCGTCCAGCGCCGTGTGCAGGATCTTGTCGATGACATAGGGCGCGCGCGGATGGAACGCGCGGCGCAGGGCCAGATTGACCAGCACCCGCCCCGGCGCGTCCTCGCGATCGTGGCGCACATGGGTCTCGCCGTAGCCCGAAATCGAGGGATGGCTGCAGAGCACATTGCTGAGCGCGGTGGTCGCGGCGCGCATGTGCGACAGCACAAAAATCCCGCGCGCATACTGTGCCTGAGGCGCCAGCCGCGCCGCCCGCCCGGCGCCTTGCTTGAGGGTCTCGCGCATCCGGAGGGTCATTTGGTGATGCCAGCCGCACCGAGGCGTGGCCGGAACCGGCTGGGCCCGAGTATCGCGGGATGCAGGACGGGAATCGTCACGCAGTTAATCCCGAAGGGCATGAATGCGATGCCGGATGGTGCGGTCTTGCAGGCTCGTCTGACGCATCCTCGGTCTCTTCCGCTCGGCGTTGATGTCGCGAATAATGCCTAACGGTAAGTAAATAAGTGTTAAGATTTTGCGTATATCCATGCCTCCGATGCAATCCGAGAGAACACGCCCTCCAATAGACAAAACGCTTCGCTGTGTCGCTGGCTGGCACACCGGAACTGGCATGTCTCGCGCATCGCTGAACCAGTCGCCCTCAGGCGCAGGCTGAGCCCGGATGCAGTTTGTCGCCTCCACGCCGCTGGCCATGTTGCTTTGCGCCGCAATCCTGTGGCTTGGGCCGGTGCGGGGGGTGTGGCTGCTGTTTCTGACGATGCCGCTGGGCAGTTCCGCGGCCTTCAACCTCGCGGGACTGGGCACAATCACCCTGACCGACGCGGCTGTGCTGAGCATGTGCCTCTCGCTGCTGGTGCACCGCGTGCGGCTGGCCAGTGTGCTGGGCACGCTGACACCCGGCCAGCCGGGCTTTGCGTTGATCCTGACACTGTTGGTCGCAACGCTCGGCGCAGTTTTCCTGCCGCGGATCTTTGCGGGCGACACGGAGGTCTTTGTCATCGGCCGGCAAGGGCGCGCGGCAGAGCTGATGCTGAACCCGCTCGGCCCGGTCAGCAGCAATCCCGGGCAGGTGTTCCGGCTGACGATCTCGGTGGCGGCCTTCGTGCTGCTGGCGACCGTGTTCCGGCGCAGCGGCGACAGTCGCGCGGTGCTGCGCGCGGTGGTCGCCGCCTCGCTTTTGCATGTTGCGGTGTCGCTGGCGGATCTGGCCTCAGGCGTGCTGGGCCGCGACCCGCTGGCGATGCTGCGCACCGGCTTTGTCAACGTGCTCGACAACCAGGTGATCCTCGGAATGCGCCGCCTGATCGGAGCCTTCTCTGAGCCGTCCTCCTACGCGTATTACACCGTCGGGCTGTTCGGGTTCTGGCTGCGCTACTGGTTCGGCGCGCGCTCTGCCGGTGCGGCGGCGATGCTGCTTGTGGTGATCGTGCTGCTCGCGCGCTCCACCTCCAGCGCGGCCTGGCTCACCGCCACCGCGTTCCTGGCGCTTTTTGCCGTGTTGCAGATCCACCGCGTGGGCCGGAACCCGCGGGCCGCGCTGCTTTACGTGAGCCTCGTCTGCCTTGTGCCCGCTGCGGCTGCGACGATTGCGCTGGCCTATTCATTTGTGCCTCTGGTCTCCGGGCTGCTGGATCAGCTTGTCTTCGGCAAGCTCGAGACACGTTCCGGGGTAGAACGCATGACCTGGAACCTTCAGGCGCTGCGCAATTTTGCCGAGACCTACGGGCTGGGCGCGGGGATGGGCAGCCTGCGGGGCTCGGGCTGGTTATTCGTGACGCTTGGCAGCCTCGGTACATTGGGAACAGGGCTGTATCTGTGGTTCCTCTACTCGGTCTTTCTGGCGCGTCCCGCCGGGGTTGCGGCAGGCGGCCATCAGGCGCTGGTCGCCGCGTCGCTGCAATCGGGATGTGCCGCGATCCTGTTGCAGGCCTGCCTGACCAAGCCCTATCCCAACCTCGAGACACCGTTTTTCGCCATGGCCGGGCTGGCGGTCGGGTTGCTGAGATATCTGGCGCTCAACGCGGGCGCGCGGGCGCAAATGCCGGACCCAGGGCCCCCGGTCTGGCGCGGAGAGGTTGGGGCAGTGCGGTGACGGGCAGGACCAAGCCTGCCAAAGCCGCAACAGAAAACGCAGCGCCGGACGGACCGACGCTGCGCTTCAGGTGGTTTCGGAAAGATCGGTGGCGGCTCAGAGCCCCCATTTCTCCGCAGTGGTCTCAAAGAAGCCCTGCGCCTTTTTCAACTCCACCCAGCTGTTGACGTAGTTGATCCAGACCTGATCGGTCTGCGGCAGCAGCATCGCAATGGGCGTCGGCGCGCGCGCCTCGGTCACATTGATCTGGCGCAGGTTGGGAAACTTCCCGAGCAGTGTCGAACCTTCGATATTGGAGGTCACAAACACATCCGCGCGGCCCGACAGGACCTCCTGAAAGCCCCGGGCGGGGGCTTCGACGACGATGATCTCGGCCTCGGGGAACCACTCGCGCACCAGCTTTTCGAACGTCGTGCCGAGGGTTGTGGCCACCTTGACCTCGCCCTTGTTCACCGAGTCCCAGCTGTCGAACCCGTCGATCTTGTCGGCGGTGGTGAAGGGCAGCATCTCGACCGAGATATAGCTCGCCGAATAACCCGCCGCCTTCAGCCGCGCCGGGCTGATCGAGGCCGATCCGGTCATGTGGTAATTGCCCGCGACAACGCCGTTCACCAGCGTCTTCCAGTCGGTCGGCACAAATTCCAGCTCGACCCCGAGATCGGTGGCCAGTTCGGTCATCACGTCGATGTCGAAGCCCTTGTAGGAATTGGTGGACGGATCGCGCACCGACATCGGGTTCCAGTCGCCGGTGGTGCCGACCTTGAGCACGCCATTGCTCAGAATGTCATTTAACGCAGATTGCGCCGCCGCCGGCGCGCCGGTCATCGTTGCCGCAAAAGCAAGGCTTGCGCCGAGCATCTTCAGAAAACGCATCGTTTTCCCCCATGTGGTTGGTTTTATGAACTCAGTTGTCTCTGATCTCGGTAATTTTTGTATAGATTTTCCGCTGGTTAAAGTATCAATGACGGATGTCCGTAACACAAGGTCCGCGCGATGTCTGAACACAGTCCCGCGATCAAGATCAGCGCTCTGAACAAGTGGTACGACAGGTTTCACGCATTAAAAGACATAGATCTGACCGTGTCGCATGGCGAGCGAATTGTGATCTGCGGGCCGTCGGGCTCGGGCAAATCGACGCTTATCCGCTGCGTGAACTCGCTCGAGGCACATGATTCAGGCACCATCACCGTGGACGGGATCGAGATGAAGGACGCCGCCTCGATCTACGATATCCGCGCCGAGGTCGGCATGGTGTTCCAGCAGTTCAACCTCTTCCCGCATCTCACGATCCTGCAAAATCTCACGCTTGGTCCGATGAAGGCGCGCGGGTTGAGCCGGGCGGAGGCAGAGGCGCGGGCGATGGGCTATCTCGAGCGGGTGCGCATCCCCGATCAGGCGCAAAAGAAGCCGCGCGAATTGTCCGGCGGCCAGCAGCAAAGGGTGGCGATTGCGAGGTCGCTCTGCATGGAGCCGAAGATCATGCTCTTTGACGAACCGACCTCGGCGCTCGATCCGGAGATGATCTCGGAGGTGCTCGACGTGATTGTCGATCTGGCCGAAGAGGGCATGACGATGCTGGTGGTCACCCACGAGATGGGGTTTGCGCGGCGCGCGGCGGACCGGATGATCTTCATGGACGAAGGCCAGATCATCGAGACCGCGCCCCCCGAAGAGTTCTTCGGCGCCCCGAAATCCGAGCGCTGCCAGAAATTCCTGAGCCAGATCCTGCAGCATTGAGAGGCCCCATGCCACGCAAGACCCTTTGGGCGATTGTTCTGCTTTTCACGCTGGCAGGCTGCAGTGCGGCACCCGGCACCTGGGGCTGGTACGTGATCGATCCGACCACACCCGCGGGCTACAACAACATCCGGTTCCTGCTCAACGGGTTTGGCGCCACGATCCTGCTGTCGGTGATCGCGGCGGCGCTGTCGATGACCATCGGGCTGCTGGTGGCGCTGCCCGGCATGTCGTCGAACCGGTGGATCCGGCTGCCGAGCCGGGTCTATATCGAGTTCATCCGCGCCATCCCTCTGCTGCCGATGCTCTTCTGGGTGTTCTACGGACTGCCGGTCGTGCTGAAATCCATCGGCATCAATGTCAGCATCGATGCGTTCTGGGGGGCGATCATCACGCTGGCGATTTCCGACAGCGCATTCACCGCCGAGATCTACCGCTCCGGCATCCAGTCGATCAGCAAGGGGCAGACCGAGGCTGCCAAGACCGTCGGGCTGACCTATGGCCAGACCATGCGCTACGTGATCCTGCCGCAGGCGATCCGGCGCATTCTGCCGCCGCTGGCCAACCAGTTTATCTATATCGTCAAGATGTCGGCCTTCGCCTCGGTCATCGGCATGCAGGAGCTGACCCGCCGCGCCAACGAGCTGGTGGTGACCGAATACCGCCCGCTCGAGATCTACACGCTGCTGATCCTCGAATATCTGGTGCTGGTCCTGGTGATCAGCTTTTTCGTGCGCTGGCTGGAACGCAAGATGGAAGCGGACGAGAGCAGGTGAGCGCCTGGCAGGCGGGTGGGCTGTTGCCCGGCACCGGCTTGCGCTCTTGCGGCCTGACGCAAAACCCCATCCGTTTGCGCGTTTTACTTTCAAATCCCGCCGTGGCTATCTGTCGGTGGGAGGATCGTGCATGCGCACTCAAGTCGCCATCATCGGGGGCGGGCCGTCGGGCCTGTTGCTGAGCCAGCTTCTGCATCTGCAGGGCATCGACACGGTTGTGCTGGAGCGCAAGACCAAGGCCTACGTGCTGAGCCGCATCCGCGCCGGGGTGCTTGAGACCGGGCTTGTCGCACAGCTGCATGACGCCGGTGTCGGCGCCCGTCTGGCCGAGGAAGGCATCCCGCATGACGGCACGGTGATCTCCTATAATGACGAGCAGATCCGCATCGATTTTGCAGCGCAGGCGCAAGCCAATGTCACCGTCTACGGCCAGACAGAGGTGACCCGCGATCTTTACGAGGCGCGCGAAAAGCTCGACGGGCAGATCGTCTATTCGGTCGAGGATGTGCAGATCCACGACGCCGACCGCGATGCGCCTTATGTCACCTATCAGGTGGCGGGGACCGGGCAGCGACTCGACTGCGATTACGTGGCGGGCTGCGACGGGTTTCACGGTGTCAGCCGCAAGACCATCCCCGACACGGTCCGGCGCGAATATGAAAAGGTCTATCCGTTTGGCTGGCTTGGCATCCTGTCCGAAACGCCGCCCGTGCATCACGAGTTGATCTATGCCAGCTCTGACGCGGGGTTTGCGCTCTGTTCGATGCGCAACGAGGGGCTCAGCCGCTATTACGTGCAATGCGGCATCGATGATCGCCCCGAAGACTGGAGCGATGAGGCATTCTGGACAGAGCTGCGCCGCCGCATCCCGCGCGCCTTCGCCGAGACGCTGGTCACCGGGCCGTCGATCGAGAAATCCATCGCGCCGCTGCGCTCTTTTGTGAGCGAGCCGATGCGCTGGGGGCGGCTGTATCTGTGCGGTGACGCCGCGCATATCGTGCCGCCCACCGGCGCCAAGGGGCTCAACACCGCCGCCTCGGATGTGCATTACCTGAGCCAGGCGCTGATCCGGGCCTATCGCGACAAGGATGACAGCGGCCTCGATCGGTATTCCGACACGGCGTTGGCGCGGGTCTGGAAGGCCGAGCGGTTCAGCTGGTGGATGACCAGCCTGCTGCATCACTTCCCGGGGCAGAACGCCTTTGATCTCAGGATGCAGCGCGCGGAGGTGGATTTCCTGAAATCCAACACCCATGCGCAGGCGGTGCTGGCGCAGAACTATGTCGGCCTGCCATACTGATGCTGGACAGGGAGGGGGAGCACGATGCCGGATGAGGAAACCACACGCCACGCCACGGGCATGAAAGTGCGCCGCGAAGTGCTCGGGGATGCGCATGTGGACCGTGCGGAGGCGGCGCGCAGCGCGCTTGACGATCCGTTCCAGACGCTGATCACCGAAGGCGCCTGGGGCACGGTCTGGGCCAGCGACGGGATCAGCCGGCGCGAACGCTCGATGCTGACGCTGGCGCTGCTGGCCGCCACCGGCAATTTCGACGAGATCCCGATGCATATCCGCGCCACCGCCCGCACCGGCGCCAGCCAGAGCGATGTGCTCGAGGCGTTCCAGCATGTCGCGATCTATGCCGGGGTGCCGCGCGCCAACCACGCGCTGAAGCTGGCGCGCCAGACCTATGCGGAGATGGAGGCAGAGGCGACATGACCGACCCGATCCGCCGCAATGGCTATCTCGTGCGGGACCGCGACTGGCAGCCCGACGCGCTGACACCGGCCTACAAGACCTCTGTCGCGCGGTCGCCGCGCAATGCGCTTTTGTCATTCCCCACCGGGCTCGCCGAACACAGCGCACCGGTCTTTGGCCACGACATGCTGGGCCCGCTCGACAATGACCTCATCCTGAATTTCGCGCAGCCCGGAGAGATGGCGCTGGGTCCGCGGATCCTGGTCAAGGGACGGGTGCTGGACCAGTATGGCCGCGGCATGCCGGGCGTTCTGGTGGAGGCGTGGCAGGCCAATTCCGGTGGCCGCTACCGGCACAGAAACGAAGGTTACCGTGCCCCGCTCGACCCCAATTTCGGCGGCTGCGGCCGCACGATCACCGGCCCGGACGGCTCTTATGAGTTTCGCACCGTGCTGCCCGGCCCCTATCCCTGGCCCAACGGCATGGCCGACTGGCGGCCCGCGCATATCCACTTTTCGCTGATGGGGCATGCCTTTGCGCAGCGGCTGATCACCCAGATGTATTTCGAGGGCGACCCGATGATCTGGCAATGCCCCATTATCGGCAGCATTGACGACCGGCAGGCGATCGAGACGCTTGTCGCCTCGCTCGACATGGGAGAGACGCTGCCGATGGATGCGCGGGTCTACACGTTCGACATGGTGCTGCGCGGGCGGCGGCAGACATTCTTTGAAAACCGATGGGAGGGGCTCTGACATGGTGCAGAAACACGCGCTTTTGAAGGAAACCCCGTCCCAGACCGCGGGGCCTTACGTGCATATCGGCCTCACGCCGAATGTCTCCGGCATCGGCGGGGTCTATGCCGAAGATCCGGGCGCCACGATGAAGACCGGCCCGGTCCAGGGCCCCGAGATATCGCTCTCGGGTCATGTCTATGACGGCACCGGCGCGGTTGTGCGCGACGCACTTGTCGAGATCTGGCAGCCGGATGCGGCGGGGCTGTTCAACGCCGCCGAGGAAACCCGCGGGACGCCGGATCCGAACTTCACCGGCTGGGGGCGCTGCGCCACCGATCTCGACAGCGGGCTTTACAGCTTCGACACCGTCAAGCCCGGCCGCGTGCCCGTCGCCGATGGCCGCCTGCAGGCGCCGTTCATCACCGTCTGGATTGTCGCCCGCGGCATCAATATCGGCCTGCACACCCGCGCCTATTTTGCCGACGAGGAAGCCGCCAATGCCGAGGACCCGCTCCTGACCCGGATCGAGCACCGCGCGCGCGTCCCGACGCTCATGGCGCAGCCCGAAGGTGACGGCAAGTACCGCTTCGACATCGTGCTGCAAGGCGACAACGAAACCATTTTCCTTGATATGTGAGGCCGCGACATGAGCCAGACCAGACCCTGCATCATCTGCGTGGCGATCACCGGTTCGGTGCCGACCAAGGCGGCGAACCCGGCGGTGCCGATCTCGATCTCCGAACAGATCGAAAGTACGCAGGCGGCGTTCGAGGCCGGGGCCAGCATCGCCCATTGCCATGTCCGCAACGCCGACGAGACACCGACCTCGGATCCGGAGAAATTCGCGGCGCTCAAGGAGGGGATCGAAACGCATTGTCCGGGCATGATCGTGCAGCTTTCGACCGGCGGGCGCTCGGGCGCGGGCGCCGAACGGGGCGGCATGCTGCCGTTGCGCCCGGACATGGCGTCGCTTTCGGTCGGCTCGAACAATTTCCCGACCCGCGTCTATGAGAACCCGCCGGATCTGGTCGCCTGGCTCGCCTCCGAAATGCAGACCTACGAGGTCACACCCGAGATCGAGGCCTTCGATCTCAGCCACATTCTCAAGGCGGTCGAGATGCACAAGGCCGGGCGTCTGCACGGCAAGCTGTACGTGCAGTTTGTCATGGGGGTGAAAAACGCAATGCCGGTGGACCGCGCGGTGTTCGACTTCTACGTCTCGCTGGTGAAGGACCGCGCGCCCGGGGCGGAATGGTGCGCCGCGGGCATCGGCGCAGGCCAGGTGGTGGTCAACGAATGGGCCATCGCCGCTGGCGGCCACACCCGCACCGGGCTCGAGGACAACGTGCGATTGGATCGCGACACGTTGGCCCCGTCCAACGCGGCGCTGGTCGCGCGTGCCGCAGCGCTTTGCGAGAAATACGAGCGCCCGGTGGCCACATGGCAGCAGGCGCGCGAGATGCTGGACGTGCCGTTACGGACCTGAGAGCGGGCGTGCCCCTCCGCTGCGACATCGCGCGGCACTCTGCGGATTTCCGCCATGAGGAAACTTGAAATCAACCCTCGGGTGTTATTCAATCAGTCCAGCAGGCAGGAGGCTTTGATGTCCCAAGACAATCGCACCCCCAAGACCCGGCCAGGCTCCGGGCTGGCATTGGTGGTCCTTGCCTATCCGCTGGCGGTCGTGCTGAGCCTGGCGCTGGTTGCGATGGCCGGGTGGTCGTTCTGGGCGGCGATCCCGGTCTATCTTGTGGCGGTTGTGGCCATCACGCTGGGTCTGGCGCTTTTTCGCGCGCGTCCAGCCAAGGCCGGGCCTGCGGAATCCGGGAAAGACTATCCAGAATACCGCGCTGAAACGCAGCCTCGCTGAACATTTGCGCGCGTGCAACACAGGCCTCTGGCCCGGCATCTGACAATCCCGAGGCCTCGAACCGCTCCACCGCATCGACCAGCGCCCCGACGCTCTGCGTGTCAAAGAAAAGCCCGGTCTCTGCGTCCAGAACCGTGTCGCGGATGCCGCCGCGCCCATAGGCGATGACCGGACGGCCGGAGGCCATGACCTCCACCGGAACGATGCCGAAATCCTCTTCGCCCGGAAAGATCAGCGCCTTGCAGCGCGCCATATGTTGGCGCAACAGCTCGAAAGGTGCCTTGCCCAGAAAGGTGGTCTTGCCGCCTGCGCGCGCGCTCAAGGCCGCCACGCGCGTGTGCGGGCCGCCGATCACCACCAGCGGTTTGTCCAGGATGCGAAACGCCTCGACCGCCAGATCGGGCCGCTTGTAAGGCGCCAGCTCCCCGGCCCAGAGATAGAACTCCCCCAGATCCGCGGGATCCGCTGGCGCAAACGCCCCGAGCGCCACTGGCGGATGCACCACATCGGCCTCCCGCCGCCAGTATTTGCCGATCCGCTGGGCCACAAAGGTCGAATTGGCGGCAAAGCGGTCGACCCGGGCGGCGCTTGTCACGTCCCATTGCCGCAACGCGTGGGCAACATGCGGCATCACCTGCCGGGTCAGCCAGCCCGCGCCCTCGCGATAGGTGTGATACTGATCCCAGAGATAGCGCATCGGCGAGTGGCAATAACACAGATGCGCGGCGTCCGGCGGCGCGATCACCCCTTTGGCCGGGCCCGCTTCGGAGGAGATCACCAGATCGTAACCCGAAAGGTCCAACTCCTCGAGCGCGCGGGGCATCAGCGGCAGATAGTTCTGGTAGAGCCTGCGCGCGAAGGGCAGGCGCGCGATCCGGGTCTCGGTGATGCTGTGCCGGGTCAGCGTGGAGGAAAGCTGCGCGGGATCGGCCACGTGGGTGAACAGATCGGCCTGCGGAAACATCCGGCAGAGGCTTTCGAGCACCTTCTCGCCGCCACGCATGCCGACCAGCCAGTAGTGGATGATCGCAACGCGCGGCCGCGGGACGGTGCGGCGCGCCGTCATGTCAGCGCGTCACGCAAGGCCGTCAGCCCGGCGCGCATCAGCGCCTCGGCGCCGTCGCGGTCCTGCGCCTCGACATAAAGCCGCAGTTCCGGCGCGTTGCCGGAGGGGCGCACATGCACGATCCGCCCGTCGGTAAGCCGCATGCGCACACCGTCGGTCAGATCGAGCGAGTCTTCGGTCGCGTCCAGTTTGCGCAGGAAGGCCGAGCGGGCGCCGGCATCCTCGCGCAAGGCGGTCACAAACGGCAAACTGGCCTCCTGCGGCACCTCCTGCAAGCGGTCCGCGAGGGTGACCACCGCAGGCTCGCGCGCGACGCGCGCCGAGACCGGGCCCTGCCCTGCGGCGATCAGGATCAGGATCAGCGGCAGCATGCAATCGCGCGTCGGCAACGCCGCAAGCGGGCCGGAGGCGCCTTGCGCATCGAACCCCAGCAAAAAGCCGCCATTTGCCTCGTAACCGACCACGCGACCGCCCAGCTCTTCCATACCCGCGATCACGTAGGGCGATCCGATGCGCGTGGTCTTCACCGCCGCAAACCCCTTCCGGGTCACGCCTGAATTGGACGAGATCGGGGTTACCACATGGTCCGCGCCAACGGCTTCTGCGGTGATCTGGCCGAGGATATCGCCGGGCACAATAGTGCCGGTTTCATCCGCGAGCAGCGGACGGTCGCTGTCGCCATCCGTCGAGACCAGCGCATCGAGGCCGTTCTCGGCGACCCAGGTTTCGACCAGCGCGCGTGTGTGCAGATCGACGGCTTCGGTATCGACGGGAATGAAGGTCTCGGACCGCCCCAGCTCCAGCACGGTGGCGCCAAGCCCTTCGAGCATGGCGCGCAGGTCGTCGCGCCCCACGGCAGAATGCGCATAAAGTCCGATCTTGCGCCCCAGCAGCGCCTCCGGCCCGCAGGCCGTGACATAGCGCTGCACGAAGCGCGCGGCGGCCATCGGGTCGCTGTCGAGCGCGCCCTCTTCGGTGCCGGGGTCCCGCCCGAGCGCGTCCAGAATGGCGGTCTCGTCCGCCTTGGTGATCTCGCCGCGTATGCTGTAGAATTTCAGCCCGTTGCGGTCGGCGGGGATATGGCTGCCGGTGATCATCACCGCCCCGGCGCCCGCCTCTGCTGCCGCCAGCGCCAGCGCCGGTGTGGGCAGGGCGCCGCAATCCACCACCCGCACGCCTTCGGCGCGGGCGGCGCTTGTCACGTCGCTGGCGATGCGCGGGCTCGAGGGACGCAGATCCTGCCCCAGATACAGCGTGCCGCCGATCTCGCAGGCCTGCACAAAGGCGCGCACGTGATCCGCGACCAGATCCGGGGTCAGTTCGGTGACCAACCCACGCAGCCCGCTTGTTCCGAATTTTGGTGCCATCTGTGGCCCCCCTTGTTGCGTGCCGTCCCCGCCTCAGGCCGGGTACCAGCGGTCGAGATGGCGGAGCAGCGTCGCCGCCGATGCATCCCATGTGAATTTTCCCGCGCGCGCCTGACCGGCTTGCCTGAGGCGCGCGCGTTGGCCCGCGTCTTGCGCCAAGGCCGCGATGGCCGCAACCCATCGTTTCGGCTGATCGGGCGGCAGAAGAATGCCCGCCTCGCCCACCACGTCGGGCAAGGCGCCGCAACCCGCCACCAGTGCGGCAGCGCCATGCGCCATGCCTTCGAGCGCGGGCAGGCCGAAACCTTCGTCCAGCGACGGCACCAGTACCGCCAGCGCGCCCTGATAGAGCCCGGCAAGCTCCGCATCGCTGACGAAGCCCGGGAAATGCAGGTTGGCGGGCAGAGGATGCCCCGCCGCCTCGAACGCCGCGCGCGGCGTGGAACCGACCAGAACCAGCGCGATGTCATGCAGGTCCGGGTCGGCAAACGCCTCCAGCAACAGCGGGATGTTCTTGTGCGGCAACAACGTCGCCAGCGCGACGCAGTATCGCCCGTCCCTCAGATCCAGCGCATCGTGCAACCGGCGGTCTGCACCTGCCTGCCCTGCCGCGCCAAGCCCGTTTGGCACCACACCTATGCGCGAGGCGTCCGCGATACCCTGCGCCAGCAGCGCCTTGCGCGCGTGTTCGGAGACCGTCAGCACGTGATTGCCCGGCCGCCCGGCCTGCCGCGACAAGAGCCGCCGCCAGTGCCGCGTCGCGCGCCCGTAGCTGTGCGGTGTGGTGAAGACCTGCGCGTCATGCAGCATCGTCACATAGCCGCGCCCGCGCAGCGGCACCGTGTTGAAAAACCCCGCGACGACCCCGTCGCGCCGCGCCTTTGGCAGGTCCAGTTGCTCCCAGGCGATGCCCGACCGTCGACCCGGCACCTGCACGGGCAGGCCCAGGTCTTCGGCGACCCCGGCGAGGGCAGGCGGCACCGCCAGTCGGATGTCCCATCCGCCCGGCGCGCGCGACAGCGCCATGGACAGGTCGCGGGCCACCGCGTTTACCGCGCCGCCTGGCCCGGCAAGAAACCGGCCGTTCAGGATCAGGCGGCGCATGCGGCCCCTGACCCTTGCGCCCGGCGCTGAGATGACGGGATGTCGCCGCCAAGGGGACCACCACGCAGGGCTGCGGCGCGCGCGCGCCGGGCATGTTGCAAACAAACTGCGGTAGACTCCATCCGGCCAACACTTCCGTAACACGGGTGGACTTTGCGCGCGGATTGAGGCGCAAATCAACACGCATCACCACGCGCCGGGGACAAAAGGGAAGAGCATGGCGGATCTGTTGCTCAACGCGCGCTTTCTGATGCGTCCGATGACGGGCGTCGACCGGGTTGCCACCGAACTGGCCTGCGCCTTGCTTGCGGATCCGGCGCGGGTGCTGCGGGCGCGGCACCCCGGCGGAAAGATCGCGCAGGCCGCGGACCGCCCCGCTGCGCTTCTCGACGTCGCAACGCCGCTGCCCTCCGCCCTGCCCGGCCCGGTCTGGGAACAGCTGGTCCTGCCACGCGCGCGCCCCGGCGACTGGCTGCTCAGCCTGTGCAACATGGGACCGGTGCGGCGCGCGCGGCAGATCGTGATGATCCACGATGCGCAGGTCTTCAGCCAACCGCAAAGCTACAGGCGGGCCTTCCGCCGCTGGTACCGGCTGGCGCAGCCGCGTGTCGGGCACCGGGCGGCGCGTGTCCTGACCGTGTCGGAGCATTCCCGGCGCGAACTGATCCGGTTCGGCATCGCTCCGCCCGACAGGATCTCGGTTGTGCCGAACGGTGCCGATCACGTGTTGCGCCTTGCGCCGGATCACGCGGTTCTCGCGCGGCACGGGTTGACCTCCGGCGGGTATCTTCTGGCCATCGGCTCGCTCGCTCCGCACAAGAACCTGCCGATGCTGGCTGCCGCCGCGCGGGCGCGACGCGATGCGCGCCTGCCGCTCGTCATCGCGGGAGGCGGGAACGCGCGGGTATTCGGGGACGCCGGCATCGCCGCCTGCGACGACATCCGCATACTCGGGCGGGTCAGCGACAGTGAACTCAGGGCGCTTTACGATCACGCCCGCGCGCTGCTCTTTCCGTCGCAAACCGAAGGCTTCGGCCTGCCCGCGGCAGAGGCCATGACCTGCGGCTGCCCGGTCATCGCCTCGACCGGCGGGGCGATCCCGGAGATATGTGACGGCGCTGCGATCCTGCTCAACCCCGCGGACCGGGAAGGCTGGACCGACGCGATGATGCGGATTGCGCGGGACGACGCCCTGCACAGCCGTCTGACGGAGGAAGGCAGCCTCCGCGCCCGGCGTTACACCTGGGCTGCCGCGGCTACGGCGGTGAGTGAGATCATCGACGCACTGGAGGCGCAGGGCTGAGGCAGGACGAGGTTCGTTCGCTGCCATGCTCTGGACGCCCGCCATCCCGGAATCGCCCCTGTCGCAGAAGCCGCAGGACACGAAACGTCCGACCCGGAAAATTCCAATCACGACCGGTGTTTCGCAACCGCGATCCGCGCATTCCAGCCTGGAACGCCCGCCACAGGCGTGATCACCATGCCAATTCTTTGGGCACGATAAGTCCAGTCGCCTTTAAACGACTGGCCAGTTTACACGCGTAAACTTGTGGGTAGCGCTTGTGATCCTCCGATTTTCTGTTCGATTCCAGATACCTGACCGCTGTCCACGACGCCCGCGACCCCCATCGCAGCGCAGGCCGCGAATGTCGCCGGCCCTGTCGAACTTGTTGCGCGCGAGACGTGCTTGTCAGTAGAAATTGTTTGACGAGACGTCGCTGAGGCCACTAATCTCGTATAATGAAAACATAGTTCCGTAATGTGAAACTTTCTCGCGGATCGGGGCAAGAAAACCAAACAAGACAGGGAGAGACGTAATGAGGTTGATTGGGATTGGACTTGTTGCCGGGGCGCTGACGGCGGTGTCGTCCACGATGGCTGTGGCGGAGGGTCATGGCGAGATCACGGTAGCGTATTTTCTGGAATGGCCGATGCCGATGTTGTCGGCGAAGGCGTCGGGAGCCTATGACGAGGCGCTTGGCATGAAGGTGAACTGGGTGTCCTTCGAAACCGGCACCGCGATGTCCGCGGCGATGGCGTCGGGCGATGTGCAAATCGCCGTGAGCCAGGGTGTGCCGCCCTTCGTTGTGGCGGCCTCGGGTGGTCAGGATCTGCAGATCGTAGACGTGGCGGTGAGCTATTCGGACAATGACAACTGCGTGGTGCACGCGGATCTGGAGATCGACAAGATGTCCGCGGACGAGCTGGCCGGCAAGAAGGTCGCCGTGCCGCTGGGCACCGCGGCGCATTACGGCTTCCTGCGGCAGATGGACCACTTCGGCGTGCCGCTCGACAGCCTGTCGATTGTCGACATGCCGCCGCCCGAAGGCGCCAACGCGCTGGGCCAGAAGGCGGTGGACTTTGCCTGCGGCTATGGCGGCGGCCTGACCTCGATGAAGGAATACGGCAACGTGCTGCTGACCGGCACCGAGAAGGAAGAGCTGGGCATCCTGGTCTTCGACGTGACCTCGGCGCCGGCCGATTACATCGCCGAGAACGGTGACGTGGTGGCCACGTTCCTCAAGGTGACCGCCGATGCCAATGCCGAATGGGCGGAAAACCCGTCCGAAGAGATGCTGTCGGTGATCGCCGAGCAGTCCGGCATGGATCTCGAGGCGGCAAGGAACGCGATTGCCACCATGAAGTTCCCCTCGGTCGAGGCGCAGCTCTCGGAGGCCTGGCTCGGCGGCAACGCGGCGCCGTTCCTCAAGGGTGTGGCGGATGTCTTTGTGGAGGCGGGCTCCATCGACAGCGCGCTGGAGAGCTACGAGGACGCGATCAACACCGGCCCGCTCGAGGCGGTCCAGGGCATGTGATGCCATGACGGGCGCGGGGACCCCTCCCCGCGCCCGTCTCTTTTGCGGGGCCCGGTCCGGATGGACGGCCGTCCCCTGCCAGAAATGTTCCGCAACAAACCGGGAGACAACCGATGTCCGGGCTGGCCCTACAAGACATATCGATGCGATTCGACCTGCCGAACGGATCCTCGGTGCAGGCGCTTGAAAACGTCTCGCTCGACCTCAAACCGGGCGAGCTGATGAGCGTGCTGGGCCCCTCGGGCTGCGGCAAGACCACGCTTTTGAACATCGTCGCGGGGTTCCTGGCGCAGACCAGCGGCAAGCTGGTGCTCAACGGTCACGAGATCACCGGCCCGGATGCCGAACGCGGCATGGTGTTCCAGAAAGGCGCGCTCTTTGAATGGATGTCGGTGCGCGAGAATGTGGGCTTCGGCCCCTCGATGAAGGGCATGCCGCGTGCCGAGAAGGCCGGGATCGTCGATCACCTGCTCGACGTGGTGGGCTTGCAGGACTTCAAGGAAAAGGCGGTCTACGAGCTTTCGGGCGGCATGCAGCAGCGCGTGGCCCTGGCCCGCTGCCTGGCCAACGATCCCGATGTCATCCTGATGGACGAGCCGCTGGGCGCGCTCGACGCGCTGACCCGCGAGAAGATGCAGAGCCTCGTGCTGAAACTCTGGAAGGAGACCGGCAAGACGATCATCCTGATCACCCATTCGGTCGAGGAGGCGCTGCTGCTGGGCGAGCGGCTGATCGTGATGGCGCCGCGTCCGGGCCGGATCCACAAGGAATACCGCTTGCCCTTTGCGGAAATGGGCGTCGGCGCCGACCTGCGCGAGGTCAAGAAACACCCCGAGTTCGGGTCCAGGCGTGACGAGATCCTCGGCATGATCTGGGATATGGAGGAAGAGATCATGGGCCGCACGGAGGTCGCGTCATGACCGGATTGTTTGTCCTGTTCATCTATGTCGGCATCTTTGTCGGCGCCTATCTGATCGTGACCCGCGTCATCCATCCCGCGGCGGCAAAGGACTATACCTCGCTCAAGACGGTGACTTTCGGCGATGAAAGCGCGGTGCGGCCGAACCGCTGGGCCGGGGTGATCTCGATCCTGACGATCTTCCTGATCTGGGGCATGTTCACCGGCTCGACCCTGCTGCCGAAATTCCTGCATGCGCCGGCGCCGTTCGAGGGCACGCTGGAGTTCACCTATACCGCCGAAGCCGCAGGCGCGCGCGACGACGCCACCGTGACCGTGATCGTGCACCCGCGCGAGATCGACACCGACGCGCCCGAGGTCGACCCCGGCGACGGCTTTGCCAAAAACGACAGCGCCACCATCGCGCAGTGGCGCACCGGGCTTGTGCGGGTCGATTCCAACGACGAGATCACCAAGAGTGATGGCGCGCAGGTGGTGGCGATCAACGGCACCCCCATCGCGCCGGGCGAGACCGTGGCCATCGACAACGGCACCGTCACGCTGTCGGACAAGGGCACACCCAACGTCGCACCCAGCCGCGGCTGGCAGATGGAGCCGCTCTACCTGCCGCCGCCCGAAGACGTCTGGACGCGGACCTTCACGGTGATCAACGAGGGCTTCCGCAGCTTCACGCTCTGGGAGCATCTGGGCTACTCGCTGTTCCGGGTTGTGGCGGGCTTTCTGCTGGGCGCGCTGGTCGGCATCCCGCTGGGCTACGCGATGGGGCTGAGCAACTGGTTCCGAGGCTGGTTCGACCCGATTGTGGAGTTCATGCGCCCGGTGCCGCCGCTGGCGCTGATCCCGCTGGTGATCATCTGGTTCGGCATCGGCGAGACCGGCAAGATCATCCTGCTGTTCCTGGCGGCGCTCTGGATCATGGCGATTGCGGCGCGGTCCGGGGTCTCGGGGGTCAACATCTCCAAGGTGCACGCGGCCTATTCGCTGGGCGCCAGCAAGTGGCAGATCATGCGCCACGTGATCATGCCGAACTCGCTGCCCGAGATCTTCACCGGCGCGCGGGTGGCCATGGGGGTCTGCTGGGGCACCGTGGTCGCCGCCGAACTGGTTGCCGCCGAACAGGGTGCGGGCATGATGATCATGGTCGCCTCGCGCTTCCAGAACACCGACATCGTCATCCTCGGCATCATCCTCATCGGCGTCATCGGCTTCGGCATCGACATGCTCATGCGCTACGCGGAAAGACTGCTCGTCCCATGGAAAGGCAAGGCCTGAACAGGGATCAGGATTACGCTCAAAGCATCAGGCGCCCGGAAACGGGCGCCTGTTTGCATTTAGAGAGGCACTACGCCGTGTCGGGCGCGGCCACGTCCAGCGGATTGAAACAGGCAAGCTCGACACCACCGCCCACTGCCGTGAGCTCCGGGCTTTGCCGAGCGCAGATCGCCTGCGCGCGCGGGCATCTTGCCCTGAACGCACAGCCCTCGGGCGGGTTCAGCGGGTCGGGCAACTCGGTCTCGCGACCTTCGGGGGCCTTGAGCGCCCGCCCGACCACCGGCGCGCTTTGCGCCAGTAACCGCGTGTAGGGATGGCGCGGCGCGGCGAACACCTGTCGGGCCGAGCCGATTTCGACCACGGATCCGAAATAGAGCACGGCCACCCGGTCGCTCACCGCCTCGACCACGGCCAGATCGTGGCTGATGAATAGATAGGTCAGACCGAACTCCGCCTTCAGATCCGCCAGCAGATTGAGCACCTGCGCCTGCACGGACACATCGAGCGCCGAGACCGGCTCGTCCAGGATCAGAATGCGCGCATCCGCCGCCAAGGCGCGCGCGATCCCGATGCGCTGCGCCTGCCCGCCGGAAAACTCGTGCGGATAGCGTTCGAGAAACTCCTCGCGCAGGTTCACCGCGGCAAGGATCTCGCGGATCCGCGCCGCCCGCGCGGGGCCGTCCATCCGGTGCAGATGCTTCAGCGGCGCCTGCAGGATGTCGCGGATCGTCTTGCGCGGGTTCAGCGACGAGATCGGGTCCTGAAAGACATACTGGATCTTCCTGCCGAACACCGCCGGATCGGCATTGTCGAGCGCGGCGCCCGCGATCTCGATCGTGCCGGAGGTCGGTGGCAGCAAGCCCACCAGCATGCGCGCCAGCGTTGATTTTCCGCAGCCCGATTCCCCGACGATCCCGAGCGTTTCGTTCTCGGCCACGGTCAGGGTCAGCGGCTGCACCGCGCGCACCTGCGCTTTCGAAGGGCCGAACAGGCGCTTGCCGACATCGAAGCTTTTGGTCAGCGCGGAGATCCTGAGGGCGTCGGTCATGAGGCCCGCTCCCGCGTGATCGGTTCGGGATGACGGCAGCGGACCTTGCGGCTGTCATTTGTGGCCTCCAGCGTCAGCTCGCCCTGTCGGCAATCGGGCTGCACCCTGTGACAGCGTTCGGCAAAGGCGCAACCATCCGGCAGCCGATCGACCAGGGGCGGCAGACCGGGGATCGCCTCGAGCCGGCGGCGGCCTTCGCCCAGTTCGGGCACGCACTCCATGAGCTTACTGGTATAGGGGTGTGCGGGCGCGCGCAGGATCTCGTCGGTGCGGCCCTGCTCGACGATGCGGCCGGCATACATCACCGCCACCCGGTCACAAAGCTGCGCCACCACGCCGAAATCATGGGTGATGAACACGATGGCAAGGCCCCGGTCCCGCCGCAGATCGTCCAGCACGGCGAGGATCTGCGCCTGCACCGTCACGTCGAGCGCGGTTGTCGGCTCATCGGCTATGATCACATCGGGATCGTTGGCCAGCGCCATGGCGATGCCGACCCGCTGCCGCATGCCGCCGGACATCTCGTGCGGGTAGCTTGCGATCCGGCTTTCGGCATTGGGGATGCGGACCGATTTCAGCAGGTCGATGGCGCGGGCGCGGGCCTCGGATTTCGCGACCGGGTGATGCACCTGGATCGCCTCGATAAGCTGGTCGCCAACGGTGTAGAGCGGATGCAGTGTCGCCAGTGGATCCTGAAAGATATAGGCGACCTTTTCGCCGCGCAGGCGGCGCAGCGTGCTGTAGGGCGCGCCGATCAGATCCTGGCCGTCGTAATAGACGGCGCCACCGGTGATCACACCCGGCGGCGAGGCGACAAGCCCCATGACCGACAAGGCGGTGACCGATTTGCCGGACCCGCTTTCGCCGATGATGCCCAGGCACTCGCCCGGCCTGACCGAAAGCGACACGCCGCCCACCGCCTTGTAGACCCGGTCCTTGACGTGAAACCGCGTCTCCAGATCGCGCAGCGCCAGCAGCCCCTCGCCGTCATGGGCGGGCACCGGGCCCTTGCGCCGCACCTCGGTGGCGGGCAGCGGGCGGCTCAGCGCGCCGGATCTGAGCCGCGGGTCCAGCGCATCGCGCACGCCGTCGCCCAGCAGGTTGATCGCCATGACGATGATCAGGATCATCGCCCCCGGCACAATCGAGGTATGCGGGTTGCTGATGAGCGCGGAGCGCGCTTCGCCCAGCATCGAGCCCAGATCCGCCTGCGGGGGCTGCGAGCCGAGCCCGAGAAACGAGAGCCCCGCGGTCTCGAGGATCATCCAGCCGATGGTGGTGGACATGGCAATCACGATCACCGGCACGACATTCGGCAGCACTTCGGTCAGGATGATACGCGCGTCTGTCATGCCCGAGAGCCGCGCCGCGTCGACAAATTCCTTATGCGCGATCCCAACGGTGATCCCGCGGATATTGCGGGCAAAGAACGGGATGTTCACCGCCGCCACTGCGATCAGCGCGTTCATCAGCCCCGGGCCCAGCGCCGCGACGATGGCCAGCGCCAGCAGGATGTAGGGAAAGGCCATCAGCATGTCGACGCCGCGCATGATCACGTTGTCGGTGCGCCCGCCATAGAACCCTGCGATGATGCCGATGGCGGCGCCGAGGGTTGCGGCCACCACCGCCGCGGCAATGCCCACCGCCAGCGACAGCCGCGTGCCATGCAAGAGCCGCGACAGCAGATCCCGCCCCAGATGGTCGGTGCCCAGGAGCGCGCCCTCGGAGAATGGCGGCTTGAAGCGGTTAGCGGTATCGGTCACGTCGGGATCGGCCAGCGGCAGGATCGGCGTCACGAGGGCCAGCCCCGCAACCAGCCCCATCACGATCAGCCCGGCAAGCGCCAGACGGTTGCGCGCCAGCAGCTTCAGGAACGCGGTCATGTCTTGATCCTCGGGTCGAGCAGGCTCTGCGCCACATCCACCGCGATATTGAAGAGCACGTAGCAGGCCGCGACAAAGACCACGCCGCCCTGCACCAGCAGAATGTCGCGCTTGAGGATCGCGTCGACCAGCATGCGCCCGACGCCGGGCCACTGAAAGACCATCTCGATATAGACCGCACCAGAGAGCACAAACCCCGCCTGAATACCCAGAACCGGAATGATCGAGACCATCGCCGCGCGCAATGCGTGCCCCCAGATCACCCGTCGCTCCGGCACGCCTTTTGCGCGGGCGGTGCGGATGAAATCCTGCCGCAGCACTTCCAGCATCGCCGAGCGCGCGAGCCGCGCGATCACGCCTGTGGCGACAACCGCCAGCGCCAGGGCGGGCAGGACGAGATGGTCGAGCAGCGCCCAGATGTCCCGTGCACCATAGATCGGCCACATGCCAGAGACCGGGAACCACCGCAGGTTCACCGAGAACAACAGGATCATCATCATGCCCAGGAAAAACGACGGGATCGAGATGCCCAGCAGCACGACGAAGGTGATCGCCTTGTCCGCCAGCCCGTATTGCTGCGCCGCCGAGACCACACCCGCCGCCACCCCGAGCACCGAACAGATCACAAACGCTGTGCCCGCCAGCACCAGCGTGGCGTTGAAGCGCTCCAGCACCTCGTCCAGCACCGGGCGGTTGAGCGCGAAACTGGTGCCGAAATCCCCGGTCAGCATGTTGCCGAGCCAGATGAAGTATTGCTGCACCAGAGGCTTGTCGAGCCCCAGATCGCGGTTGAGCTTTTCCACATTCTCCGGCGTCGCGTAGGACCCCAGGATCGCGGTCGCCGGATCGCCGGGGATGAGCGCCATGATCAGAAACACGATCACCGTGATGCCAAGCAGCACCGGAATCGCAGAGAGCAGTCGTTTCAGGATATACCCGGCCATCCCAGCGTCCTTCCACTGCGCGCGATGAGGCCGGGTGCCGCGGCCGGTCCGTCATCTTGCCCGTACACTTCGGGGGTCCGGGGGCGGAGCCCCCGGAAAGCGCGCCCCGCAGGGGCGCGCGGGTCGGACCGGGCGAAAGCCCGGTCCGAAATCAGTTCTTCACCACATCCTCGAGCAGCAGGAAGAAGGACGGCTGCAGGGTGAACCCCTCGACCCGGTCCGAGGTCACCGCGTTCTGCTTCCAGTTGGCGACAAACACCCAGGGCGCATCCTCCTGCACGATGGTCTGCATCTCCTGGTAAAGACGCGCGCGCTCGGACTGATCGGTGGCGACGCGGGCGGCTTCCAGCAATTCGTCGACCTTCGGATTGGAATAATAGCCGGAGTTGAAACCGCCCTTGTCGGGCCAGGCCTCGGTGCGCAGCGCAAGGAATGGCAGCGTGTCGGGATCGTTGGTCATCCACGCCATCTGCGCCATGTCCGCCTTGCCTTCGAGACCGGGATTCACATTGCCCAGAAACGTGTTCCACTCATAGGTTTCGATGCTCACATCAAAGCCCACCGCCTCCAGATCGGCCTGCATGGCGGTGCCCATGGCCACCGGATCCAGCATCCCCGAGCCGCCTTCGGTCACGTAAAACGTAAGCTCGGCCCCATCCGCCCCGGCCTCCGCGATCAGCGCGCGGGCCTTCTCGGGATCGTATGGATAGGGCTCCAGATCCGGGTTGTAGGCCCAGGCAAAGGCCGGTGGGGTCGGTCCCGCGGCGACCTCGGCGGTGCCTTCCAGCACGTCGTTGACAATCGCTTCCTTGTTGATCGCGTAATTGGCTGCCTGGCGCACACGGACATCTGCAAACGGGCCTTCCTTGGCGTTCAGGATCAGGAACCAGACATGCGGGCCCGCCTGTTCGTGTACCGTATAGGGATCGGCCTGGAACTGGCCCAGTGCCACCGGCGGCACCTCGACCATCAGGTCGATGCCACCGGCCAGCATCTCGGCGGTGCGCGTATTGGCATCGGTGATCGGGCGGAACACCACGGCCTGAAGCTGCGGCGCGCCGTCCCAGTAATCGGGGTTGGCCTCGACCACAACCGCCTCGTTGGAGCGCCATTCGGCGAATTTGAACGCCCCGGTGCCCGACGGGTTGCGCCCGAACTCCGCGCCGTGCTGCATCACCGCGGCAGGAGAGACGATAAGCCCGGTGGGATAGGCAAGGTTCGACAGGAACGGCGCGTAAGGCGCGTTCAGCGTGAAACTGACCGTCAGCGGATCCACAACCTCGACGCTTTCGACCGCCGAAAAGAAGAAGGCCAGCGGGAACGGGCCGGTGTCGTGATAGGGGTGGGCTTCGTCCAGCATGCGGTCGAAGTTGAACTTCACCGCCTCGGCGTCAAAGGCGCTGCCGTCATGAAACGTGACCCCGTCGCGCAGGGTGAACGTGTAGACCGTGCCGTCGTCGCTGATTGTCCAGTCCGTGGCCAGCGCGGGCTCGGTTTCGAGCGTGCCGTCCTTGTAGCGCACAAGCCCGTCATAGACATTCATCAGGATCCGGAAATCGTTCACCGCCGTGACCGCCGCGGGATCCAGCGCCTTGGGCTCGGCGATCTGCCCGACGATCAGAACGCCCGGCGGCGATTGCGCGATCGCGGATGTGGCGGACAGCGACAGCGCGGCGGCGGTCCCCGCGGCCAGCAGCGCCCTGCGGGTAAATCCGAATACGGTCATGGATGTCTCTCCTGCAAAATTTATCATGATTAATTGCAGTCAGACAAATTATCATGATAATTTCAAGAAAAATGTTACAGACTGAGCGCATGACGTTTTCGATTCTGACCTTTGATCAAAAAACGGGCAGCTATGCCGGGGCCGCGGCCACCGGCAGTCTCTGCGTCGGCGGGTGGGTGCTGCGGGGCGATATCGAGGCGGGGCTCGTGGCCAGCCAGGGCACCGCCCCCTCGACCTTCTGGCGCGACGATTGCCTGCGCCGGTTCTATGCCGGGCAGAGCGCCGAAAGTGCTTTGAAAGAGGTGGTTTACGGCGATGAAGGGCGGGCCCACCGGCAGCTGATCGGCCTCGACAAAAACGGCCGGACGGCAGGGTTCACCGGGGCGCACAGCGTGCCTTTTGCCGCGCATCACACGGAGCCCGGTCTGGCCGTCGCGGGCAACATGCTGGCCGGGGCAGAGGTGCTGGACGCGTTGCGCGCCGGGTTTCGCGACGCGACCGGCCCGGCGGCGGACAGATTGCTGGCGGCGCTGCGGGCGGCGGCAGAGGTGGGGGGCGATTCGCGGGGCCTTGTGTCAGCGGCGCTGCTGGTTCTGGCGCCCGATACGCCGCCGCTGGACCTCAGGATCGACCGGTCATCCGCGCCGGTCGGAGATCTGCGCGCGCTCCTCTCGGAGACCCGGGCCGAGCCTTATGCGGGCTGGCTGCAGGAGGTGCCTGTGCTGGCCGACCGGCACCGCAGCGAGCCCGCTTTGCCCTGACGGAAGGGGCAAAATCCCGCGATCAGAACACCGACCACCCGGTGGCGTCGCTGAGCAAAGCCGCCGCCCGCGTGCCCGCCTTGGAATTGCCGTAGTGATCGAGCCCCGGCGACCAGATCGCGATGGAGGCCTGCCCCGGCGCAATCACCAGAATGCCGCCGCCGACGCCGCTCTTGCCCGGCAGCCCGACACGGAACGCAAACTCGCCCGAGCCATCGTAATGCCCGCAGGTCATCATCAGCGCGTTCACCCGCCGGGCCCGTTCCGGCCGGATCATCCCATGCGTGCCCGGCAATCCCGCAAGCGCGCGCCCGGCGCAGGCCAGTTGCCGGGTCGTCATCTCGATGGCGCATTGGTGGAAATAGGTGCCGAGGGTCATCTCCGGCTCGTTTGTGAGGTTGCCGTGGCTGTCGAGGTAATGCGCAAGCGCCTTGTTGCGCGCGCCCGTCCGCTGTTCGGAACGCGCGACATCGGCATCGATGTGAATGTCGCGATCCTCTGCCAGGTCCCGGATCAGGCCGAGGATCTCCGCCAGCGCCAGCTTGGGTGCCCGGCCCGCCAGCAAAGCGTCCGTGGTCACCAGCGCGCCTGCGTTCACAAACGGGTTGCGCGGCCGTCCGCTTTCGCGCTCGAGCAGCAGGATCGAGTCGAATGACGTGCCCGACGGCTCCCTGCCGACGCGACGCCAGAGCGTTTCGCCCACACGGCCCAGCGCCGCGATGAGCGAGAAGACCTTGGAGACCGACTGGATGGAAAACGCTGTGTCGAAAGCCCCCGCAGAGCACGTCTCGCCATGCCGGTCACAGACGGAGATCGCGAATTGCGCGGGATCGATGCCCGCAAGTTCGGGGATATACTGCGCGGGCGTGCCCCAGTCGGCATCCTTCAGGATCCGTGCCGCGATCCCGTCCAGGATCGGCTGCAACGCGCGCTCAGTCAGAGATGAAGCGGCGGGCAAGCTTGGCCTCCTGCGTCGCCATGAGCTCTTCGGCCACCGCCATATGCGAGGCCATGATCCTGCGCGCGCTTTGCGCCTGTCCGGCCCGCAGCGCGCCCACCAGTTCCAGCTGGTGCTGCCGCCCGCGGCGCCACAGCTCCACATTGGGCGGATCGTAGAGCTGCCGGTAGACCGTCATGTCGGTGAGGATATGCGCCATGAACGAAATCACGAAGGCGAGCAGGCGGTTTTCGGCAAACTCCGCCAGACGGGCATGAAAGGCGAGCGAGGCGATATGCTGCTGCTTTTCCTCCTCCGAGGTTGCCGCGGGGTGGTCATGATGGCGCGCCAGCGCCTCCAGCTCATCGAGCTGATCGGCGCTCAGCTTGCCGGCGAGGCTGGCGGACAGCTCCGGCTCGAGCGCCTTGCGCATCTGGTAGATATCGGCCAGCGACAGCTCCTGGAAATAGAAATAGTTGCCCAGCAGGGAGCGCGCGCGTTCGGCAGAGACCTTGTCGACGAAGCTGCCACCGCCCGGGCCTGTGCGGGTGACGATGAGACCCTGCGCCTCGAGGATCCGCAGCGCCTCGCGCACGGTGCCCTTGGAGACCGCGAAGAGCGCGATCATCTCGGCCTCGTTGGGCAGCTTGTCGCCGGGTTTCAGATCGCGTTCGACCACCCATTGCTTGATTTCGTCGGCCACCCGCACCGGTCGCGACCGCTTGCCCTTGCCGCGCTGTTCGATTCCACCGTCCATGCCTGCCTCTTTATGGATTGCAATTACCGATAGACAGTTTCACCGGCTTTGTGTAGCTCCTATTTATCATGATAATTAGGAGGTGTCATGACCTGGGGCCAGATTGCCCAATCCAGACTGGATCAGATCGCCCATTGTTCGCTGGCTTCTCCGGGCGTCAGCCGGTTTCCGTTCACTGACGAACATCGCGCGGCGCTGGGTCAGATCGGCGCGTGGATGCAGGCCGCCGGGCTCAGCGCCCAGATGGACGCCGCAGGCACGCTGGTTGGCCGCAAGCCGGGCCATGGTCCGGCGCTTTTGCTGGGATCACATCAGGATTCGGTGCGCGATGCGGGCCGGTATGACGGGATCATGGGCATCGCGCTGGCCTGTCTGGCGCTGGAAAAGCTGCGCCGCGACGGCGTGGATCTGCCCTACCCGGTCGAGGTTCTTGCCTTTGCCGATGAAGAGGGTGTGCGCTTTCCCACAGCGCTCCTTGGCCCACGCGCGCTGGCCGGAACGGTGCCGCAGGGCGCGCTTGACGGTCTGGACGAGGACGGTCTGTCGGTCGCCGACGCCCTGCGCCGCTTCGGCGGTGCTCCGGAACAACTGCAGACGCTGCGCCGCGCGCCGGAAGAGGTTCGCGGCTATCTCGAGCTGCATATCGAGCAAGGCCCGGTTCTGGAGTTGGCCGATCTCGGGCTGGGTGTGGTGACCGGCATTTGCGGGATCGAGCGCAACAGCGTCACCTTCACCGGAGAGACCGGGCACGCGGGCACGGTGCCGATGTCGGAGCGCGCGGACGCGCTGGTGGCCGCCGCCGATTTCATCTCGCAGATCCACGACAGCGCGCGCGGCGACTTGCGCGCAACCATCGGCACGTTGCGCCTGCATCCCGATGTGGTGAACGGCATTCCCGATCATGTGACGGTGAGCCTCGAAGCGCGCGATATCGACGACGCCACACGGGCTGGATTTGTGGCGGAGGCTGACGCGCTGGGACAATCCATCGCCACGCGCCGTGGGTGCGGTTTCGCCATGCGCCAAACCTATGTGCAGCCTGCGGTGCCCTGCGATCCCGGACTGATGCGGACCTTGTCCGTTGCCGTGGAACGGCAACAGGGGAAGGTCAAGGCGCTGCCGTCGGGCGCCACCCATGACGCGTCGGCCATGGCCGATCTCTGCCCTGTCGGCATGTTGTTCCTGCGCTGCAGGGGTGGTGTCAGCCACCGGCCCGACGAATATGCCAGCGCCGAAGACATGGGCCTTGCCGTCGACGCGCTGGCCGATGTCCTGCGCGCGTTGAGCTGACCGCGTCCCGGCGCAGGATCCCCTCCTTTTTCCGGGCCGGCATACGGGGGCCGGGTGGGGGTCATGTCACGATACAGCTTGACATGTATTTGCCTCATCGCATGACCTGACAACACCGCGCGGCTGCGAAGGAGGACCAGGCCATGCCCGATCAAACCAACACGATGACGGGTGCGGAGGCGATGGTCCGGATGTTGCAGGCCCATGACGTCCGCCACATCTTCGGTCTTTGCGGTGACACGACCTTGCCGCTTTACGACGCGCTCTTCCGCCTCGATCACGGGATCGAACATATCCTTACCCGCGACGAACGCTGTGCGGCCTACATGGCCGATGGCTACGCCCGGGTGACCGGCAAGCCGGGTGTCTGCGAGGGGCCCTCCGGCGGCGGGGCCACCTACATTCTGCCGGGGCTCATCGAGGCCAATGAAAGCTCTGTCCCGATCCTTGCGATCACCTCGGATGTCGGCACGCGCTCCAAGGGGCACTACCCGCTGACGGAGCTCGATCAGGACGGGCTGATGGCGCCGGTGACCAAGTTCAACGCGGTGATCCAGCATGCCGACGCGGTGCCGGACATGGTGCGCAGCGCGTTCCGGAAGATGACAACCGGACGGCCCGGGGCGGCGCATCTGGGCCTGCCCATCGACGTGCAGCGCGGCGAGGCCAACCCCGACGACATCTGGGCCGACCCCGCGCATCACCGCTTTCCGGCGCATCCTTTCGGCCCCGATCCGCAGGCCGTCACAGCCGCGCTCGACGCGATCCTGTCGGCAGAGTTCCCGGTGGTGATCTGCGGCGGCGGGATCGTGCTTTCAGGTGGCGAAGAGGCGTTCATGCGGGTTGTGGAGGCGCTGGACATCGCGGTGGCGACCACGATCTCCGGGCAGGGCTCGATCCCCGAGACACATGCCAACTGCGTCGGGGTTGTGGGATCCAATGGCGGCGTCCTGCCCACCCGCGCGCTGGTGCAGAAAGCCGACCTGGTGGTCTTCATCGGCTGCCGCGCAGGTTCGGTCACCACCGAGCTCTGGCGCTTCCCCGCCAAGGGCACGCGCATCGTGCATATCGACAGCGATCCGGAAGTGATCGGCGCTTCCTACCGGACCGAGGTTGCCGTGGTTTCGGACGCGCGGCTGGCGCTCGAGGCGATGCTGCGAGAGATCGCCGCGCGCGGGTCTGTGACGGGCTTCGGGGGTGCGGCGGCGCTGGCGCCTTTGAAGGCGCGCAAATGGGAGGCGTTTCGCCACCTCTGCGCCAGCCGGGACCGCCCGATCCGCCCCGAGCGCACGATCGCCGCGCTGAGATCGGTTCTGGACGACGACGCGATCCTCGTCGGCGATCCCGGAACGCCCTGCCCGTATCTCTCGGCCTATTACGAGCTGCGCACCACCGGGCGGCGGCTCTTTTCCAACCGGGCGCATGGCGCGCTGGGATATGCGCTGTCGGCGGCGGTGGGGGTGGCCATCGGCGCGCCGGGCAGAAAGGTGGTGTCGCTGATGGGCGACGGCAGTTTCGGGTTCACCTGCGGAGAGCTGGAGACCGTCACGCGCAGGCGCCTGCCGATCACCTTCATCGTGTTTTCGAATGCGGTCTTCGGCTGGATCAAGGCCGGGCAGAAAACCGGCTTTGACGCGCGCTATTTCTCGGTGGACTTCAACCGCACCGACCATGCGGCGGTGGCGGCGGCCTTTGGCGTGAAATCCTGGCGGGTCGAGGACCCCGATGCGCTGGAACAGGTCCTCAGGCAGGCCGTCGCCCATGACGGGCCGACCCTGGTCGACGTGATCAGCCAGCCGCTGCACGAGGCCAACGCGCCGGTCAGCGAATGGATCGCCTGAGATGTCGGATCGCCGGATCTCCCGCATGCGCCTTCACGTGGTCGACATCCCGGCAAAGGCGGTGCATTCGCATGGCTCGGGCGATGTGTCGGGCATTGCCTCGGTGCTTTGCGAGCTTGTCACCGAAGATGGCCTGAGCGGTTGGGGAGAGGCCTCCCCCTGGCCGGTCTTCACCGGCACGCGCGAAGCGGCCACCGCCGCGCTGCACACCCATCTGCGCCCGCTGGTGATCGGGCAGGATCCCGTCTGTGTCGAGCCGATCATGACGCAGGCCGACAGACAGCTTGTCGGTCATCCCGAAGCCAAGGCGGCGCTGGAATGCGCGCTTCTGGACCTCACCGGGCAGATCGCGGGCCTTTCCATCGCGGAGCTGATGGGCGGGCGTCAGCGTGACCACATCCCGCTGAGCTTTTCCATCGCCAATCCGGATTTCGACGCGGATCTGCGCGATGTGGCGCAGCTTTGGGACGATGGCGTGCGGATCTTCAAACTCAAGACCGGCTTTGCCGATCATGCCTTCGATCTCATGCGTCTGGAAAGGCTGCGCCAACTTTATGGCGACGAGGTTCGGTTGCGGATCGACTACAATCAGGGGCTCAAAGCATATGACGCGATCCGGCATGTGCGCGATCTGGAGGTGTTTCGCCCCGACTTCGTCGAGCAACCGGTGCGCGCCTTTGAACGCGAGGTCATGGCCGAGATCACCCGCGCGGTGGATGTGCCGATCATGGCCGATGAAAGCGTCTTTGACGCGCGCGACGCCCTGCGCGGGGCCCATGGGCGCATCGCCGATATCTTTTCGCTCAAGATCGCGAAATCCGGCGGCATCCGCAGATGCCTCGATGTCGCCGCCATCGCCCGCGCGGCGGGCATCGGTATTTATGGCGGCTGCATGTTCGAAACCTCGATCGGCCACATGGCCGGGGCGCAGTTGATGGCGGCGGTGCCGGAGCTGACGCTGGGCTGCGAGTTCTACATGTCCACCTACTACGCCGAAGCGGATCTGGCGATGACGCCGTTCCCGGTTCGCGCGGGGCAAGTACAGGTGCCCGCGACACCGGGGCTCGGAACCGCGCCAGACCCCGGGAGGCTGGCGACATACCGGGTCGGGATTCTGGAGTGACACGCGCACCTTGACGCGCAAGGGCGAACCCGTGCCTGCGCGCCTCAGGTCCGGCGCGCTTCGAACTCCGCCCAAGCCGCCTCCAGCTTGTCGATGTCGAACCCCGGCGCGCGGGCGGGGCCGAGGATCAGCGCTTCGTTGGCGAACACGGTCTCGATCCCCGCTTCCAGATCCGGGATCACCTCTTCGGGGATGACCAGCGCCCCGTGGCGGTCGGCATGCACAAGCGCGTCTTCCTCCACCTGCAGGCCCATGACCGAAACCGGCGTGCCAAGCGTGCGGACATGCACAAACCCGTGGCTCGGCCCGACGGAGCCCGCAAGGATCTCAAAGCCATCATCGATCACGTCGAGATCGCGCATCACCCCGTTTGTCACGGCGCCCGCCAGCCCCAACCCCTTGTGCACGGCCACATGCACCTCGCCCCACCAGCCCGCGATGCAGTCGGGGTAGTCGAGATCCTCGACCACCGCGACGGTGGGTCCGGGGCCGCGCGCCATGGCGCGGAAATATGCCAGACGACGGGCCTTGATGGTCTCGGGCGGCTCGGTCGGCGGGGCCAGACCCGCGATCTGCGCGGTGCGGGCCCGACCGACCATTGCCGGCGTGCCCGGGCGCGAATGCAGCATCGTGCCGCGGGTGAACCGGTCAAAGCCGCGCTGGCCCTGCACAACCTCGATGGCGTTGCACACTGTCGGCGTGTCGACCGCCCTCAGACGGGCGAGCAGCGAGGCGGGAATATCCTGTCGGGTCATGGGGCGGGGCTTTCGATCTTGTTGCAGCGGAGCACGGTCTCAAGACCGCGGCGGATGGCCTGGGCCATGGTCCGGGGATCCTCGAGCAGCGCAAAATGCCCCAGCCCCTCAGGCTCCAGCAGGGTCGCGTTGCGGGCTGCGGCGACGATGGGTCCGAGACGCGCCGCCGGTGTCATGAGGTCCTGCGATCCGGTGACGTAGACAACCGGCAGCGTCGTCCGGCGCAGATCGTGAGCAGCGCCGGGGCGCGAGGCCGCAAGCTCGGTCTGCGCATCGATGAGCGGCGCGGTTTCTTCTGCCATCTGCACGGTGAGCGCGCGCAGCGCCGCGCCCCGATCCACCGACATCGCGGACCAGTTCTCTTCGACCCAGCCGCGTGCATCGCCTGCGCGCACCCGGTCGCGCACCGCCTCGCGATTGGCGCGATTGCCCGGCGCATCGGGGAAGGGGTTGGACGCCAGCAGGACCAGCGCCCGCGCCTTGGCGAGCGCGTCGAGGTTATGCGCCAGAACCAGCGCGCCGAGGCTGAAGCCGCAGACAATCTCACCGCCGGTCACAGCCGCGCGCAACGGCGCGTCGAAGGCGCGCACATCATCCCGGTCGACCGGCAGGAACACCCGGTTGTCCTTGGCCACGCCCAACGCGTCCAGCATCGGCGCAAAGACCCCTGGGCTGCACAAGGTGCCGGGCAACAGGACCCAGCGGGTGGATGTCATGTCGGTCATCACGCGCGCCCGTTACTCTGCCACCATGCCGTAGCTGGGGATCAGATGCGCGTCCGCCACGTAGCCCTGCGCGTCCAAAGCCTGTCCGCTGGAAAAGGCCGCCTCCAGCACGTCGGCGCGAAACATCGGGCGTTTCTGATGATCGCCGGTGACGATGATCAACGCCTCGATGGTAGCGTCGCCGGTGTTCTCGAACCGCCGCACCACATCTGCCGGGACGGAGTAGGTGTCCCAGGCGCCCAGATCCACCGAGACATTTCCCCCATCGTTGAAGCGCAGACGCAGACCGTCGCTGCGCGGGATGATCACCATCTTTTCGGCCAGCGTGAAGGCGGACACGGTCTGACCCGGCTGCAACCGCAGCCAGTCCATCGAAAAGCCGTGCGGGTTGCGGATCTTCGCGGTGTGATCGCGGTTCTGCGTGATCCCGAAGCCGATTACCGGGGCAAGCTCCGCCCCGCAACCTTCGAGCCCCATATCGACAAAGCCAGGGCGGTAGTCGCGATCCTGCCCGGCCACGACCCGCTGCCGCATTTCCTCGGGCGTGTAGGCGCGCAGCCGGGCCACGTCGCGGTCGGGCATCGGCGCCATGCAGGCGTCGCTGTCCGGCACGGGATCGCCCCTGGAGGTGTCGATCAGCTGGTTGTCCTTCGACAGGTACAGCCCGTATTCCGCCGCCTCGCGCAGGATGTCGGGGTGGAAGATCACGCCGCCGGTATTGTCCCCGCCGAGCGTGGTGAAAATCCAGCCTTCGCCGTCGCCGGTATTGGTGAAGCCGCGAAAGATCCAAGTCGGCACGGAGACGATATCGCCCGGGCGTCCGACAATCTCGTTTTCGCCACGGGGCCCCCAGCGGAAGGTGTATTCACCGTCATAGACCATGAAGACTTCGGCGGTGAAATGAATATGCAGGTTGTTGGTGATGCCGGTCGGCATGGCCGCCGCGCCGATGTTGAACCCATGCGCCTCGGGCAGGTTGATCACCTGGTCCGAAGACGAGGTCACCCCCGGCCCGATGATCGAATAGTTCTGTTTGAGATGCGAGCCGGGCTTCTTGCAGTCGATGAACGCCACCGTGCAGGAGACATAGTCGCTGCGCCTCACATGCCGGCTGTCGGCCTCCGCTTGTGTCACTGTGGTCATGTGCATCCTCCTCAACTGTCTCAGGCCCGGCCCCGCGATGGCGGCAGGTCGAGCGGGTCGGGAAGCCGGGCAGAGCCGCGAATGATCAACTCTCCCGGGATCTCGATCTTTTCAGGGGCGCGTGTCCTGTCCCGAATCTCGGCCAGAAGCATCTGCGTGGTCGCATCGATCATCCTTTGCAGCGGTTGCCGCATGGTCGTCAGGTCGAAGGTCTTCCACGCCGCCATCGGCGCATCGTCATACCCGATGACCGAGACATCCTCGGGCACCCGCAACCCCAGCTCGTTGCGCAGCACTTCGAGCACCCCGAAGGCCATGTGATCGTTGGCCACAAACAGCGCGTCGGGCGGCGTGCTCCGGGAAAAAAGCTTGCGCGTTTCCTCCATCGCGACATTGCGGCGGAAATGGCAATCGACACAGGCCAGCGGCTCGAGCCCGGCAGCCTCCATCGCCGCCAGAAAGCCCGCCTTGCGCTCGACCCCGTTCAGCGCTTCGCGCCAGCCTGCGAGATGCGCGATGCGCTTGTGACCGCCGCTGATCAAAAACTCCGTCGCGGTGCGCCCGCCTTCGAAATTCGCGGCGGTGACCATCGACGCAAGCGGTGTGGACTGGCCGCGGTTGAAGAGGACGCAGGGAATGCCGGAGTTCTTCACGCGCTGCACCAGCTCGTTCGAAAGGCTGATCGAGGCCAGCACGATGCCGTCCACCTGATCGGCCAACAGGTCGTCCACGATGGCGCTTATTTCGTCGGAATGGTTTCCGGCGAAATAGACCGTGACCGAATAACCTTGTGCGTTCAGTGACTTGGCGAAGTTCTGCAGCGCGTCGGCAAAAAAGCTGTTCTTGAGATAGGCCAGCACGATGCCGATCCGGAAGGAATTGCCCGAATTGAGCGACCGGGCCACGAGATTGGGGATATAGCCCAGTTCCCGAGCCACCGCGCGCACGCGTTCCGCCTTTTGCGGATCAACCGCCGCGGAGCGCGAGAAGACGCGGCTGACCGTCGGCTGGCTGACACCGGCCGCCCTGGCCACATCGCTTGCCGTTACCCGCGCCGGTGCCATGCGTTCACATCCTGATCCGCTGTTCGGTGTCGGGATCGAACAGGTAAAGGTGGTCGGGATCGAGGCTGATGCCGACAACGTCGTCCTGCTCCTTGCGCAGGTGCCGGTCGCCGCGCGCGATCACGCGCTGCTTGCCCCATTGCACGGTCAGCAGCGTGCTTTCGCCGGTGTTCTCGAAAGCGTAGATGGTGACGTCGATATCGCCCTGCCCGGCCTCGTGTACGCTCATGTCATCGGCCCGCACACCCAGGATCGCGCGCGCGCGATCGGCGGTCGGAAGCTTGGTCAGGCGGGTGCCGCCGGTGGTGACAAACATGCCATCCCTGACCGAGCCGTTGATCAGGTTCATCGCCGGAGAGCCGATGAAGCCCGCCACAAAGAGATTGGCGGGGTCGTTGTAGATTTCGTCCGGCGTGCCGAGCTGCTGGATAATCCCGTGTTTCATCACCGCAACGCGGTCCGCCAGCGTCATCGCCTCGATCTGGTCATGGGTGACGTAGACCGTGGTGATCTGCAGCGCGCGGCTGAGATGCTTGAGCTCGGCGCGCATGGTGACCCGCAGCTTGGCGTCGAGATTGCTGAGCGGCTCGTCCATCAGGAAAACCTTGGGCGTGCGCACGATGGCGCGCGCCAGCGCAACGCGCTGACGCTGCCCGCCCGAAAGCGCCTTGGGCTTGCGGTCGAGGAACTGCGTCAGCTCCACCTGCTCGGCGGCCTTTTCGACCCTCGGCCTGGTCTCGTCCTTCGGCGTGCCGCGCACCTTCAGCGGATAGGCGATGTTGTCGAAGATCGTCATATGCGGGTAGAGGCCGTAATTCTGGAACACCATGGCCACGTCGCGATCCTTGGGCAGATCGTCATTGACCTTGCGGTCGCCGATCCAGATCTCTCCGCCGGTGGGATCCTCGAGCCCCGCGATCATCCGCATGGTTGTGGTCTTGCCGCAGCCCGACGGGCCGAGCAGCACCAGAAACTCCTGATCCTTGATGTTCAGCGACTGGTTGTCGACCCCGACAAAATCGCCCCAGCGCTTGGTCAGGTTTTTGAGTTTGACCTCGGCCATCTACTGGGCTCCTCCCTGCGTAAGCCCGTAGGCAAAGGCGTATGTGAACGTGCCGAAAAACAGTCCGGTGGCACCAACATAGAAAAAGCTTGGGCGGTCGATTTGCGTGAGTGGTCGGCCGTAGATCTCGCTTTCAATTTCAGCGTCGGACCTGTGGGTCTTCCCGTCGGGTACCTGTCGAAAGTGCTCGGTTCCTGAGGCCCAGTACCGCACCGGGAAAATCAATAGGATTACAGCAGGAATGCTCGCGAGCGGGTTGGCGACGATAAGATGAATGACAAAGGTCACAGCTGCTACGGACCAGGCCACTGTGCAATGCGTTAGCGCTTTCACCGCACCGCCCCCATCGTCATACCCTGCACAAAGTATTTCCGGATCATCAGCGCCAGCACGAACATCGGCGCCATGATGATGATCCCGGCGGCCGAGAGCAGGTTCCACAGATCCCCCTCCTCGCCTTTGAAAAGCGCCAGGCCAATGGGCAGCGTGACCGCGTTCTTGTTGGTCAGGATCAGCGCAAACAGGAACTCGTTCCAGGCGATGATGAAACAGAAGATCGCGCTGGTCAGCAATCCCGGGGCCGCCATCGGCAGCACGATGTTGCGAATGACCTGAAGCCGCGAGGATCCGTCGACCATCGCCGCCTCTTCGGTGTCCATCGGGATGCCGTCGATAAAGCCTTTGATCATCCAGATCGCAAACGGCATGACGATGGCGAGGTTCACGAGGATCAGCCCCAGTCGCGTGTCCAAGAGCCCGATATCGCGGAACATCACGAAGAACGGCAGGATGATCACCACCGCCGGCACAAATTGCGTGGCCAGGATGATCACCAGCATCAGCGTCTCGCCGCGCAGGGTGAACCGGCTGAAGGAATAGGCCGCAAGCGTCGCAATCGGGATCGCGAAGACAACCGTGACCAGCGCCACAATGGTGGAATTGAAGAGCTTTTCGCCCAGCCGGTAGGGATCGTCGAAGACGGTCCCGAAATTCTCGAAGGTCGGGGTGAAGAAAAGCTTCAGCTGGTAGACATCCACATGGGTTTTGAACGCCGCAAGGAAGATCCAGATGATCGGCACCAGCATCACGAAGATCGCGATCAGGATCAGCGCGACCTGAACGAACTCGGCGATGCGCTTTTTCTGCCGTCCGGACAGGCCCCTTTTCGGGTTCCGGCCAAACGTCTCGGGCTCGGGCATGGGGGCAATCGACATCGCGTTACACCTTCCGGAAGACAAATTTGGCATAGGCGTAGGTGAGGAAGATCATCGGGATCACCATCAGCCAGGCGACAGAGGCGGAATAGCCGATCTGCCCGTATTTCATGCCGTTGAAGTAGATGTAGTGGCTCAGCGTCTGGGTGGCGGTACCGGGCCCGCCATTGGTCAGCATGAAGACCTGATCGAAGGTCTTGAGGCTGAAGATCGACTTGAGGATGATCACCACCGCCAGCACCGGGCCAAGCTGCGGCAATGTCACGTCGCGAAAGACCCGCCAGCCGCTGGCGCCGTCGACCTGCGCCGCCTCGATGGTGTCGCGCGGCACCGATGCCAGACCGCCGATCAACACCAGCGTCAGGAACGGGATCCAGCCCCAGACATCGGCCATCACCACCACAGCAAAGGCAAGGTTGGGATCGGCCAGCCAGCTCACATCGGCCAGAGGCGGAATGAGCGCGCCGAAAAACGCGTCGAACAGGCCGAACTCGGGGTTGAACATGAAGCGGAAGCTGACCCCGATCAGCGCGGGGCTCATGGCAAAAGGCAGGATCAGCAAGGTCTGCGCGCCGCTTCTGAGCCGCCCGCCGGGGGCCAGCAGAAGCGCGAGCCCCAGCGCCAGGATCGTCGTCAGCGCCACGGTCAGGATGGTATAGATCGCGGTCACCCAGACCGAATTCCAGAAAGCGGGCTCTTCGAAGAAGGCCCAGGCGTAGTTTTCCCAGCCAAGGTATTGATCGAGCGATCCGGGCCGGTTCAGCCGCCCGACGGTAAACGACAGCCGCGCCGCTTCGATCAGAGGCCAGATCGCGGTGGCGAAGACCACCACAATGGCTGGCAGAACCAGAAGGTATTTCAGAGTGTTGTCGCGCATGAGCACCTGCCCCGAGGCCCGCGCCTCTGGTCTGCAAAAAGAAAAAAGAGAGGCAACGGGGCGCAGGTCGCGCGCCCCGTCATGACCCTCCCGGATCAGTCGATACGACCCGCGCGGCGCAGCACCTTGTCTGCGCGATCCGCCGCGGCTGTCATCAGCGCTTCGACATCCCCGCCTGCCGCCGCTTCGGCAATGGCCGCGGACAGGATATCGCCCACTTCGGGCCATTCGGGGATCTGCGGCATGATGTCGGATTCCTTCAGGCTCTCCCAGGCAGCCGACTGAATGCCGTCATTGGCCGCATTCACATCCGCATCCTGCAGCGAGGAGATATGGGTGACCACGTTGTTCACGATGGACTTGCCCGCCACTTCACGCTCGGTCGCGTTGGCCTTGTCCATCTCCGGGTTGGAGAGCCACTTGAGGAATTCCCAGGCCGCGTCCTGATTCTCGGAATATTCCGAAATCGAGAACGGCATCGAAATTGCGTAGGTCTTGGTGGTGCCCTGATAGGAGGGCATGCCGGTAAAGCCGACCTGTTCCTTGGTCAGGGTCGAGCTGTCGGGGTTGTAAAAGCCCGAATAGGCCCACCACCAGACCGGGATCATGGCAGAGTTGCCCTGCATGAAGCTTTGCCGCGCGTCCTGTTCGACAAAGGCCAGGCTGTTGGGATTCGTCACCCCGTGCACCGTGTGCAGCTCGATATAATCCCTGGTGGCCTGAATGCCGGCTTCGGAGGCCCAGGCGGCGGTGCCGTCGTCGTTGAAGATATCGGCCCCGGCGGCCCAGAGGAAGTTCAGCCAGATGAACAGGTTCTGCCGGTTGCCGTCATTGTTGTAGTAAAGCGCAAGCGGCGCGATGTCGGGGTTGGTTTCCTTCAGCTCCTTGCCGATCCGGATCACGTCTTCCCAGCTTGTGGGCGGCTCCGGGATCAGATCCTTGCGATAGAACATCAGCTGCGGATGCGCGCGCAGCGGAAAGCCCAGCGTCTCGCCTTCATATTGCGCGGAGCGGGCAAACGCGGCCGGGTAACGGTCCATCGAGATCCCGTCGCGCGCCATCAGCTCGTCGATCGACTTCAGCCAATGCGCGTTGGGCGGGCCCCAGCTGTCGAGGTAGTTGACCACGTCAAAGGTCCCGTTTGCGGCAATACCCTCGGCGTTGATCTTTTCCTGCAGCGAGCCGAAAGGGATGAAGGTCCATTCCGTCTCGATGCCCGTGAGCTCGGTGAACTCGTCGTCGCGCAGCATCAGGCCGTCGAATTGCGGTGTGACCACGCTGAGAATGTTGAGCTTGGTGCCGGCAAAGGGCTTGTCGGGCAGAAGATTGTATTTCTCAAGATGCCCCTCCGCCAATGCCACAACCGGCGACAGGGCCAGTGTCGCGGCGGCGGCTGCCGCGGCCAAGAAAGTGCGTTTTTGCATTTTGTCCTCCCATGGAATGCTGTTTTGTCAATCTCTATACTAGCGTGAATGCGTATTCAACAGTTATGAATAGGTATTCAACGCACGAGCTGCGGTCAGGCGACCGCGACCTCGTCACATCAGGAAAGACCGTGTCATGAGGAAAAACCCGTTGCGCCAGCGTCTTGTCGAGGGCTTGCCGCTCCTGAACGCATGGCTGTCGATTCCGTCCGGGTATGTCGCCGAAGGCGCCGGGCATCAGGGGTTTCACAGCGTCACGGTGGACCTTCAGCACGGCATGCTGGGCTTCGAGGCAGCGGTTGGCATGCTGCAGGCGATCTCGGCCACACCGGCCGCGCCGCTTGTGCGCGCCCCTTCGCAGGAACCCGAGGCGATCATGCATCTGCTGGATGCCGGGGCCTACGGGGTCATCTGCCCGATGATCTCAACGGCCGAGGAGGCCGCGCGGCTGGTCGCGGCCTGCCGCTATCCGCCGGACGGGCGGCGCTCTTTCGGTCCGGCCCGCGGCAAGCTTTACGGTGGCGCGGATTACTTCGACGGGGCCAATGGCGAAATCCTTGTCATTCCGATGATCGAAACCGCGCGCGCCGTCGACAATCTGACCGAGATCCTGTCGGTGCCGGGCGTCGACATGATCTATGTCGGGCCCAACGATCTGGCTCTCGACCTCGGCGAAAAACCCGGCGCAGAAACCCATCCCGGCGCCACGCAGGACGCCATCACCGACATCCTGGCCCGCGCCAAGGCCGCCCGAATACCCACGGGAATTTTCTGCGCCGACGGCAATCAGGCCCGCGCGCGTCTGGACGAAGGCTTCGACCTCGTCACCCCGGGCAATGATTTCAATCTGATGATGGCCGCGATGACGCATGCGCTGTCAGCATGCCGGGGCGATCCCTGAGGATCGGCGTCGGCCAGACCAGACGCGGACAGGTCCTGCAGAGGCCAGTCAAGTGACGTTTTTGTACTGACGGGAACTGTGGTGCCCAGGAGAGGACACCAAAACCATTTTTCTACAGATTCTTAGGCGATGAGCGTCGTAAAAAAATAGTAGCTGGGACGGCTGATGTAAAGAGAAACGCCGCTGCGGCTGGTCCCCGCAACGGCGTCAAAATTTGCCTTCGAAGCACTCAAGCTCCCGTCAAACCCTATCTCCATTCAGCATCTTCGTCACGGGAATTCGTCACCTTTTCGGCGGCGGTCCGATGAGCCACAAAGCGACAAACTGGGCGATCCAGCAAAGAGGCCTTGATCCCGCGGCCAAGTTGGTTCTTTGGCACCTTTCCGACCGGCACAACTCAGACACAGGGCGATGCGATCCTTCGCAAGATCGACTTGCATACGACGCAGAATTGAGCCGCTCGAGCATCAATAGAAAGCTCCGTTGCCTCGAGGAAGCGGGGCTCATCAAACGCGTCCAAAGGCTCGATCCAAAGACTAAGAAGGTGCGCAGCACATCTTACCTTTTGGCGATGGATAACGACTTTTCCGCGCCCCATTCTGACACACGGAATGACCCAGCAAATCAAGCGAAACCCGTGTCCCAAAGTGACACACGGCCCGTGTGTCAAAAACAGGCCGAGCCGTGTGTCAAATCCTGCGAAAGCCGTGTGTCAAATTGGGACACTAACCTTGTAAGGGAACCCTTAAGAGAACCTGTGTGTGGCGCAGAACCGCCAATAAGCCCCCAGATCGCTTTCGAGGAGTTTTGGCGGATCTACCCAAGGCCACGCGATGCTGAAGCCTCCGAGAAGGCGTTTCTCGATGCCATCGCTGCGGGCATCTCAGCCGAAGAGATAGTTGAGAGCGCCAAGGAATATGCTGATGAAAATGTCGGCAATGGACGCCAGTACATCGCTTACTCGGACAATTGGCTGAAGGATCAAAGGTGGTCGGAACCAAGACGCGAGGCCAAGCGAGCAGATCCAAGCGCTGAAGATTGCTTTGAAGGGGCGGTGCGGCTTCATGCGAAGCGGATCCTTGAGGGCAGGAAGCCATTTGGATGCGAGGACAAGCACATCCACAAGATGCTCGAGCTCGGACTGGTCAGCGCTGAACAGATACGAAGCGTTGGGGTATCGCTATGACGCAGCAGGCGCCGATCAAGCGCTATCCGCCACTCGATGCGTGGCGCTTCGACGCCATGACTAAAGGCCAAGAAAAGCTTTGGGGTCTTGGAAAGATCGCCGACTTCCTCGGGGTTTCCGAGAGCACTGCACGGCGGTGGGCGAACTGCGATGATGTCCCTATCTACAAGCCTGTCGGTCAGAACACATACTTCGCTCTTCGCAGCGAGCTCGATGCGTGGCTGAGGTCGAAGTGAACGTGCCGGGGGGTGGTCTCGAACTTTGTGGGCCTTCGGGGGACCGGCGCGGGGTAGCTCGCGCAACATTTGGCCGAATTGGGGTTTTTGGTGAAGCCAATTCTCTGGATTTGACAGGATTTGGTAGGGTTTGGCAGCTAGTCGAGCACCGAATCGCCCGCCAATCTGGCGGCATGTGGCCTTTCAAACAAAAAATCTCAGCCCAAACCAAGAGCCTCGCCGAGCCCGGTGACGATCTCTACGCAATGTTTGGCCTGGTGCCTTCGGCAACCACCGGCACGGTCATCACCCCGGAAACCGCTTTGCGCGTGCCCGCCGTGAGCTCGGCCATTCGGATCATCTCTGACGCCGTTGCCTCGCTGGATCTGGCAGTGAAGGAGGTCGGCGAAGACGGCACACTCACCGCAGCGCCCGAGCACCCCGTCGCCGCGCTGTTGCGCGGGTCTGCCAACGATTGGACCGACTGGTTTTCGCTGATCCGGGATCTGACCATCGACGCGCTCGGCTCAGATCGCGGGGGCATGGCATATGTCAATCGCGTGGGCGATGCGCGGATCGCGGAGATCATCCGGTACCGCCGCGGCGTGATCGATGTCCAGTTCGACCAGCTCACGGGCGAGCCGCGCTACACGATTGACAGCCGACCTGTTGCCGCCAGTGAAATCATCCATCTGCGGTGCCCATTCGGTCGATCCCCCATCACCCTGGCTTGTGAAGCGATCGGCGTTGCGCAGGCGTTGGACAAGCACGCTGCAAAGCTCTTCGGACGTGGCGCGCGTCCATCCGGAGCACTGCTGTTCCCGAAGGGTATGGGCGAAGCGTCTGTCAAGGCTGCGCGGGCCGCATGGCGGGCCACGCACGAGGGCGACGACGCCAACGGTCAAACCGCGATCCTCTACGATGGCGCGGAATTCAAACCCTTCACGTTCAACTCCACCGACGCGCAATTCCTCGAGAACCGCAAATTCCAGATCCTCGAGATTGCCCGCGTCTTTCGCGTCCCGCCGTCGATGCTCTTTGAGCACGACCGCGCCACGTGGTCGAACACCGAGCAGATGGGCCGCGAGTTTCTATCCTACACGCTCGAGCCTTGGCTGCGCGCGGCTGAGGGCGCGCTGAACCGAGCCCTGTTCACGGACGATGAACGCGGCCGCTACGTTCTGAAGTTTGATCGCGATGACCTGACTAGAGCGGATCTTTCGACACGGGCCACCGTGATCAACAGCCTGGTGGCGGGCCGCGTGATCAACCCGAACGAGGGCCGTGAATGGCTGGGCCTGCCGCCGCGGGACGGCGGGTCCGTGTTCGAAAACCCCAACATCACACCGGACGCCCCGACAACGCCGGCGCCAGAGGACACCCAAGATGCAGCTTGACGACATCGTTGCATTCTCGGCCGACCAGGACCGGGGCGCATGGTTCGAACTGGTCGATCCGATCACTGGTCAACCGATCCAGATCCGTCTGAAGGTCGCGGGGCCCGACAGCACGGTTCAGAACCGCGCTCGGTTGCGCCTCGCCGACGATCTGGCGGACGTGGCCGATGCTGAAGGACGGGTCTCCGCGGAGGCGCGCGAGCGGTGCCGCATCGACAGCCTGGCCCGCTGCATTCTCGATTGGGAGTGTGCGGAAGGCGGTGAGCCGATTCCGATGTCGCATGGCAACGTGGTTCGGCTGCTCAAGGCAGGTCATTGGGTCCAGGCACAAGTTGATGCATTCGCCGCTGATCGGTCGCGCCACCGGAGCGTGCAGTGATGGATCGCGTCTACTTCGAAACCAAGCTCGCGATGTCTGACGAAGGCCGGATCGAGGGTTGGGCTTGGAAATATGCGCAGCCGGATCGCATCGGGGATGTGATCACCAAGGGCGCGTTTGCTGGCGCAGCACTGCCGCTGCCAATGCTGTTTGGTCACGACATGAACGATCCGGTCGGCACATGGGATGCCGCAACCGATGCCGAGGACGGATTGAGCCTCAAGGGTCGCCTGCTGATCGAAGAGGTTGGGCGCGCGCGCGAAGTCTCCGCCCTGGTACGGTCGGGTGCCGTTCGTGGGATCTCGATCGGTTTCCGAACGAAGGCCGCGACCAAGCGCAAGGGCGGTGGTCGCACAATCACAGAACTCGAACTTCTCGAGGCCAGCCTCGTCACGGTGCCGATGCACCCAGGCGCGCGGGTGACCTCGGCGAAAACTGCGGTGCAGGCCCTTAGCCTTGCCGCATCCCTGCAACGCGCCACGGCGCAGCTCAAGAGGAAGACATGAAACATTTGAGCAAGAATGCGCTGCTCGGCAGCACGTCCCTCACCTTCAAGGATGGTGGCGAAGACGATCCGGCGGACATCGTCACGAAGGCTCTGGAAGATCTTACGAAGACCGTCGATCAGCGGTTCGCGGATCTCGAGGAAAAAGCCGACACGACCAAGCTCTCCGAGCGGCTCGACAAGATCGAAGCCAAGGCAAACCGGGCCAAGGGTGACCTGGCCGAGGATGATGACGCTGCCGCAGAGGTCGAGAAAAAGGCCTTCGGCAACTACCTGCGACTCGGCGGAGCCATCTCCGAAGACGATCGCAAGGCGATGACCGTTGCCAGCGATGAGCAAGGCGGCTATCTGGCGCCCGCCGAAATGTCGACGGAATTCATTCGGGATCTGGTCGAGACCTCGCCGATCCGCACGGTCGCCAGCGTTCGCAGCATCGGCGCGCCGTCCGTGAAGTATCCCAAACGCACCGGTGTGACCAACGCCCAATGGGAGGGCGAGGCCGAGGAGTCCGAGGAGTCGAACGTCCCCTTTGGCCAGGTCGAAGTGACCGCGCGCAAACTGATGACGCATGTCGATGTTTCGAACGAGCTGCTTTCGGATAGCGGCGGCGCCGCTGAAGCCGAAGTCCGCCTCGCGCTTGCAGAGGATTTCGGCCAGAAGGAAGGTGTTGCGTTCGTGAACGGCACCGGCGCGGGACAGCCCGAAGGCCTCTTGGTCAATCCGGACATCGAAGAATTCGCGAATGGGGCGACCGGCGCGATTTCGGAGAGTGCGCTCGTCTCGATGATGTATGACCTGCCCGCCATGTACCGCAACGCCGGTACGTGGATGATGAACGGCACCACGCTGGGCGTGCTTCGGACGCTGAGGGATGCAGATGGGCGGTTCCTCTGGCAGCCCAGCCTGCAAGCCGGTCAACCGGAAACTCTGCTTGGGCGGCCTGTCGTTGAAGCAGTCGACATGCCGGACATTGCAGAGAACGCCTTTCCGATCATCTACGGCGACTTCAACGGCTACCGGATCGTTGACCGGCTCGCGATGTCGATCCTCGTGAACCCGTACCTGCTCGCCACCAAGGGTCTGACGCGTATCCACGCGACGCGCCGCGTGGGCGGACGGGTGATCCAGGCGGCCCGGTTCCGCAAACTCAAGATGGCCGTGAGCTAAGGAGAGCACAATGCGTACACTTCATTCGAATATTGGCGCCGTGGCGATGATCGCTCCGGTGGTCCACACCGGGAACAACACCGCGGGCGCGGTCGATCTTCTTGGCTTCGAGAGCGCCTGCCTCGTGGTGAATACCGGCGCCATCGACGGCGCTGGCGCGTTCAGCATCAAGCTTCAGGAAAGCGACGAGACGGCCGGCGGGACGTTCGCCGACGTGGCGACGGAACACCTGCAGGGCGATGTACCGTCGCCCCTTGAGGCCGACAGCGTCTACCGGCTCGGCTACATCGGCAACAAGCGCTACCTGCGGTCCGTTCTGACGCGCGCGTCGGGTACCTCGATCGCCCTTGGCGCTGTGTTGGTGAAAGGTCATCCGGCCGAGGCGCCGGTCGCCTGACATGAATTTGGGGCGCACCTCCATATTGAGGATCACGCGATTGATCCGACAACGGCAAGTCGACCTCCGCGCGTCCCAAATCAGGAAAGGCAAGCGGTCAAGGTAGGCGAAATCGCATCGGGAGGCGGTGCCTCGGCAGCGCCCCCCGACACATTCTGAAAAGGAGAAGGACCGTGGCACGAAACGCAGTTGTCGATCTGGTATTCGATCCCGCAACGGGCAAGTTCACCGCGGAACTGAGCGCCGGTGAGAACATCACGGGTGAGGTGCAATTTCAGAACCGGTGCTCAATGCCGGTCAAGGTCCAAGCACGACCTGATTCCACACCGCCGAGCCCGGCGGAATGGGGCGGCGCCATCCTGCTTTTTCCACGCTATGGCGCGCGCGGCACGTTGCCCGACCTGTTCAAAGGCGTTGACAGCCCGGTTCGGCTGTTCGCGCAAAGCGATGGCCCCGCGCAAATGAGCATCCAGTACCTCTGATGCAGGCGCAACGTCATAGGTGGGCCTCCGCTCTGGATTGTCTCTTTCGGCGCCATCGTGGCCCTGCCCGTGAGAAAACCAGGGAGAGGAGCGATCATGGCCCGGAAACCTCCGAGAGTTTGTGGCTGCGGCAAGCTGGTTCCGTCGGGAACCCGCTGCGCTTGCCAGAAGAAGCGCGATGCAGAGCGCAAGGCACGGTTCGACCAAAAGCGGCCGAACTCGAGCGCGCGTGGATACTCCGGCACTTGGGATCGCGCCAGAGAGGCGTTCCTGCGCACCTATCCATTCTGCCGACGCTGTGGCGAACCGGCAAAGGTGGTCGACCACATCAAACCGCATCGCGGCAATTCCGATCTGTTCTGGGACAAGTCGAATTGGCAGCCGCTCTGCACATCTTGTCATTCCGGCGCCAAGCAACGTGAGGAGCGGCGCAGCACAGAAGGAACCTGAACTATGACCATTTTCGCAACCGCTGGCGCGAAACTCTTCATCGGCGGTGTTCTCGCCATGAAGTCCGATGACTTTGTCCTGACCGACTTCGACGGCCAGACCTGGGTCGAGGTCAAGGAACTCGAGAACCTGGGCACACTGGGCGATACCGCAAACGAGGTGACATTCGACGCGATCGGGGAGAACCGCACCAAGCGGCTCAAGGGCACACGGGTCGCCCCACCTATGGAGGTGATCGCAGGTATCGACTACGCCGACGCTGGTCAGCTCGCCATCGCGGCCGCCGAGAAAACCAATGCGGATTACGCCTTCAAGGTGGTCTTTGATGATGCGCCGGCTGGCGGCACCCCGTCCGAGCGGTACTTCATCGCGAAGATTGGCAGCGCCAATGAAGCGTATGACGCCGCGAACGCGGTGATGAAGCTGAATGCCACCCTGTGGGTCAACTCCAACACCGTTCGCGTCAACGCGGCGGCGCCGTGAGGCTGACCCATGGCAATTGCCACTCTCATCGAACTCAAGGACCAGCTCAGCTTTACCGGTGATATTGGGTCGTATGACGACACGATGTTGCAGGCGAAGCTGGACGCCGCGCACAACCACGTGGAGCGGGTTTTGGGCTTCGGGATCGAGACCAGTTTCGGCGGAGACGGCCAGGAACCGGTCCCGCCGGTGCTCAAGGAGGCTGTGCTCATGCTCGCCGCCTGGTGGTACGAACAACGCGAGACCGCCTTGGTGGATGGCAGCGCGATTGAAGTTCCGTTCGGTGTCAGGGAAATCCTGAACGAATACCGGGAGTTCACGTTTTGACCGATGGTGGCCTCTCCAAATTTCAGGCGCGTATGAAGGCGATCCCGAAATCCGTGCGAAAAGCGGTGGAGCCCGCCTTGGCGCAGGGCGGGTATGAAATCGCCGAAGCGATGGAGGCGCTGGCCCCGGAGGACAGCGGCGATCTCGTCACCTCGATCGCCGTCACTCTGCCCCGGCAGACCACGCCGCCCTATTCGCAGCCCGGCGGATCGTTTGTCGTTCCCGAGAACCAGGTGGCAATTACGGCTGGCAGCACCGATGTTCGCTACCCGCATCTGCAGGAGTACGGCACAAAGCATCATACGGCGCAGCCGTTCTTCTGGCCCGGTTTTCGACTGGCGCGAAAGCGGGCAGAGAACCGCGTCAAGCGCGCGATCCGAAAAGCGATCAGGGAGGCCTGATGATGAGCCTGGACCTGACCGTACAGACTGCGATCCGAGCTCGGCTGATCTCCGACGACGTCGTTCTGGCACTTGTGCCGGCAACGTCGATCCTCGATCGCAACAGTCTGCCCGCGCCAGATCCGAGCATCATCATCGGCGAAGTGCAGGAAGTTGATCCGGGGACTTCGCTGTCGCGCAACCGCACCCGCATCTACCACACGATTCACGTCTGGAAGGTCGAGCCATCGCGCGAAGGGGTGAAGCGGATCATCGCCGCCGTTCGGGCCGCTCTTCGGTCCGGCCGCCTAGATCTCACTCCCGACTTCCACTGCGCCGATTTGCGGGTGTCTTCCTCCCGCACAATGTCAGATCCCGACGGCAAAACGTCTCACGGCGTGATGGTGGTTGATGTCTTGGTTCAGGACTTGAGCGCATGAGATCGGGCAAGCTCGTTCACGTCATCACCGTTCAGCGTGTGACCCGAAGCATCAACGCTTCGGGCACACCCATCGACACGTGGTCATATGCCGGGTCGTTGCGGGCCGAAGTCGTCGAGCGCGCAGCACAAGACTTTCTCGAGAAGGCCGGTGAAACCTCGAAAGTTCGTGTCGTCTTTCGAACGCGGTACCTCGAAGACCTCGACGCGAAGGACCGCATCAGCTTCGATGGTCAGACATTCGAGATTGAGGAGTTAGTACGCATCGGCCGGCGCAAAGGCCTCGAGCTGCACTGCACGCAGATCGCCGAGGAGACGCGGACATGAAGGGCACAAAGCCTCATCTGCGTATCGAGCGCGAGCCGATCGAAGAACGCCCTGCGCCGGAGTGGATGTCCGAAGATGCAAAGCAGGAATGGGATCGGATTGTCCCGATCCTTGCCAAGCGAAAGATCCTGTCAGAAGCGGACATGGGCAGCGTCGAGACCTACTGCTGCTGTGTCGGGACCGTCCGCGAAATGGATCGTGAGATCCAGCGTACCGGCGCCACCCAGAAGGTCTACAAGGTCGACAAGGAAGGCAACTCGCTGCTTGTCTCCATCCGCAAGAACCCGGCCGTGGGCATTCGGAATGAAGCGGCGACCCAAGCACGCCTTTACGCTGCCGAGATCGGCGCAACGCCGGTTTCCAGATCGCGTCCGACAGTCGATGACGATGACGAGGACGATGATCTGTTTTCGCATCAGGGGCTTGGCTGATGCTTGTCCCGTCATGGATCGACAAGCCTGACGAAATTGCCGATCCTCTGGGCAAGGGTGAGTTGGCAGTCAATTGGCTGCGTAAGCTGAAGCACCCAAAGAACCGGGCGGTTGGTCACCCGTTCGAGCTCGACCCGTTTCAGGAAAACATCATCCGGCGCATCTACGGTCCGCGCCAAGAAGATGGAACTCGCATTGTGCGACGCGTGGTGCTGCTACTGCCGCGCGGGAACCGCAAGACGAGCCTCGCCGCTGCAATCACTCTGCTCCACCTGATTGGACCGGAAAGCATTGCGGGCGGATTGATCGTCTCTGCAGCATCGGCACATGAGCAAGCTATGGAGCTGTTCAACGAAGCAGACCTGATGATCCAGTTCGATGGCCGCCTTCGCAAGAAACTCGAAGTGCGTGAATACGTTTCCCGCATCGCCAACAATGCCCTCAAGTCGCGCTACATCGCGGTGGCAAGCGACGGCAAGGTTCAGCACGGAAAAACCCCCAATGTCGTGATCGCGGACGAGCTGCATGCCTGGGAGGGGCGCGCAGGTCTGCGGCAATGGGAGGCGCTGGATTCCGCGCTTGTGAAAGTACCCGGCACCCTGATGATCATCGCCAGCACTTCCGGACGCGGGCAGGAAAACCTCGCGTGGCAAAACGTCGAATATGCGATCAAGGTGCAGAAGGGCGAGATCGATGATCCAGCCACCCTGCCCGTGATCTTCATGGCAGAGCCCGAAGACGATTGGCAGGACGAAGCGCTATGGCGCGCGGTGAACCCCGGTTTGAAACATGGTTACCCGGACCTGGCCGCATTCCGGGACAAAGCCCGCAAGGCCCAACACTCGCCTCTCGACCGGGACAGCTTCCTGCAATTCAATCTCAACCGCTGGCTCGATCAGACCACGTCGCCCTTTGTCGAGCTCCACGTCTATGACGAAGGCGCCCACGAGGTCGATCTTGAGGAGCAGGAAGCCGAACAAGCACCTTGCTATCTTGGCGTTGACCTCTCGAAGAATGAAGATCTTACTGTCGTCGTCGCGTGCTGGCCGAATGGCGAGGATGGCTATCAGGTGGTGCCTTTCTTCTTTTGCCCAGAGGACAACCTCCGCGCCCGTGGTGAGAAACATGGTGTTGATTACGTGTCCTGGGCAGAGGACGGATTCATAATCCCGACCCCTGGCAACACGGTCGACCTGCGCGCCGTGGAGGCGCAGATCCGCGAGCTCTGTGCGCGCTTCAATGTGCGGGAAATCGCCTTTGATCCGACATACGGGCGATCGATGATGGCAGACCTTGTCGAGGATGGACTGCCCGCCGTCGAGTTCCGCCAAGGCTGGGTGACGATGGCGCCCGCTGTGAAGGAACTCGAGCGCGCAATTCTGGGTCGGCGCTTCAATCACGCGGGCCACCCGGTACTGCGATGGAACTTCGGAAATATCCAGCTGCGCGTGGACCCGGCCGGGAACCGGTCTTTCCATAAAGGTAAGAGCGGCGACAAAATCGACGGCGCCGTGGCGACCGCGATGGCGGTGGCGCGCTGTGCTGCGGACGAAGACCACTTCACCAGTGCAGCGGCCTGGTTCACCGAAGACCTCTGGACTGCGTAGGAGAGACCCATGGATGAAGAACGGCTGATCGTATCTCTTGAGGCGCGCATTCGCGAGTTCGAGAAGAACATGGCCAAGGCCGAACGACGTGGAACGCACTCGTTTACTCGACTGCAACGCGGATCGAAAATGGCCACTTCGGCAATGGAGCGTGACATGATCCGGTCAACATCACGGATCAACCAGGCGCTGGCCACCACATCCTCCAAAATCGGATTGCTGAGCAAGGCCTTTGCGGCCGGAGCTATAGCGGCCGGCATGGCAGCCATCACACAAGGAAGTCGGCAAGCGGTTCGGTCCATCGCCGATCTTGAGCGTGCGGCGTCGCGCGCCGGTTTGAGTGTGACCGCCTTTCAGCAGATCAAGTTCGTAGCCGAGCAGAACCGGATCGACATCGGCGCGATGATCGATGGCTTTAAGGAACTGAACCTGCGCGCCGATGAATTTATCTCGACTGGTGCCGGTCCAGCGGCGGAGGCCTTCCGGCGTCTTGGCTATGACGCGCGCGATCTCGAGCGGCGCCTTGAAGACCCAACCGAACTGTTTCTCGACCTGGTCGACCGGCTCGAGGATCTCGATCGCGCTGCGCAAATCCGCGTCGCCGACGAAGTGTTCGGGGGCACCGGCGGTGAGCGCTTTGTCGAGTTGCTGGCTCAGGGTGATGAAGGCATCCGGCAATTGATGACCCGCGCCGACGAGCTGGGCCTCGTGATGGACGAACGCACCATCGCGAAGGCCGCGGAGCTCGATCAGAAGTTTGCGGAAATCACGGCGCGCGTTTCGACCCTCGCCAAGACGATCGTCGTGGACCTCGCGGGATCTATTGAAGACGCACTGACAATTGGCGTCGATGACATCTTTGGCTCGGCCGAGCGTGCGATTTCGATGATGGGCGAGGCCAACTACAACGCTCTCAAAGACACTGCCAGTCTGACCGATGAGACCCGCGCGAGCGTCGAAGGGTTGATCGGAACTTATGACGAGCTCTTCGCCAGCATCAATGCGGCCACGGGCCCGGACGGTATCCGGCTGATGGATGTCGCCGACGTCGATGTAGCCCACGAGCTCGCCGCAGTTCTGGTGGACATCGACCGGGAAATGGTCGCGTTTCAGAACGGAGAGATCGCCGCGGCGGACTTCGAGGCGCAGGTGGGCAGCCTGGTTGGTGAAGCGCAGATCCTTGTGGGCGAGCTCGGGGCAATCGACGCGCAGCGCTTCGGAAACGTGATCCAAGCCATCAGCGGCATTGCCATCGCTCTGGCCAACGCTGCCGCCCAGGCGGCAAACCTGAGGGCGAACCTGCCGGTGGGCAACTCGGAGACAGAGCTCACCTATGGACCGCAGAACGGTCGCCCGCGGTACAATTCACCCGGCAGCGACACCGCACCTCGCACCTCTCCGCGCCCAAAATTACCAAGCGTGAACCACTCCTTCGGTGTACCAGGGCGCACGGTCTCGCGCGGCGGTGGGGGAGGCGGTGGCGCACGGCGTGGCTCAGGCGGCGGAGGCGGCGGAGCGCGCCAGAGGCCGGATGGGTTCGCACGCGAACTGGAACGGACGCGAGAGGATATTGCCCTGCTCGAAGCGGAGGCCGTGGCATTGCTCGCAGTGGCGCAAAGCGGACGCGAGTATGGCGATGCCGTTGAGTTTGCCAAGGTCCGCGCCAAGCTGCTCTATGAAGCGCAGCAGGCTGGCAAAGAGATCACGCCAGAGTTGACCGCAGAAATCGACAGCCTCGCATATGCCTATGACCAGGCGGGGCTTGCGGCCGAAAAGGCCGCTGAAAAGCTGGAGCGCATGGAGGATGATGCGCAGCGCGGTGCGGACGCGATGAGCGACCTGTTTTTGAGCATCCTCGATGGCTCCAAGTCGGCGAAAGAGGCGCTGGCGGATTTGCTGGTGCAGATCGCCCGCGTCCAAATCCAACGCGCCTTTTCCGATATGGCCAGCAGCGGCGGCTTCTTTGGCCTCTTGGGGGGTCTTTTGGGCGGCGCGCGGGCCGGTGGTGGACCGACACGCAGCGGCGTGCCGTACCTGGTCAACGAACGGACAGCCCGAAGCGAGATCTTCGTGCCCAGCCAATCCGGCGGTGTTCTGAACGTGCCGCAGGCGCAAGCGGCACTTCGGCAACAGGCCGGAGGGGCAAGCGGGACCGTCACGCTCAACTTTGCGCCGGTGATCGACGCCAAGGGAGCCGATGCAGCCGCCGTCGCGCAGCTCGCGGCAGAGCAGAAGATGCTCGCCAACTCCTTCGAAGGCCGGGTCTACGACGCCATGCGCAAAGCGCGTCGGCGCAACATTCAACTTTGAGGGAACTCAATGACGCTGATTTTTCCACGGGACATGGTTTCCGCCGAAAGCTGGTATTCCGCTGACTTCCGTCTGCAACGCAGCCAAGAGATTTCGCGGACGTCCGGCGGTCAGATACAGGCGCGGGACCTGGCGCCGTCCTACTGGCGCGCAACATTTCTGTCTGTGCCGCTCGAGTATCGCGACGCCATTGCGCTGAGGATGGATTTCGAAACGCTGGGCGGCGCCTTGCGGCCTTTCAATGCGGCGACGCTGGGTGTGTCCGCACCGGCGCAATGGAGCGGGGAGGATTTGTCTACGGTGACCGTCGCGGAGATCTCTGCGGACCGCACAGGGCTCCGCCTCGACGGCTTGCCCGCCGGGTTTGAGCTGACCGCAGGCGACTACCTTACGGTTTCCAAATCCGGAGCCACCGAACTGCATGGCCTCGCACGCGGAGGCATTGCGGATGGTGCAGGTCTTTCGCCCCTCATCCATGTTGTTCCGAAGCTCCGGCCGGTTGTCAGCGTCGGTGACAGTGTTGCGCTACAGCCACCCTTCGCAGAGATGCTGCTCGAGCCCGGAACCCTCGCGAGCACGCGGCATTCTGCAGCGCACTGGCAGGTTTCATTCGAAGCCGTGCAGGTGCTGAGATGAGGTTGCAGCGGCTTCTCTGCGCCGCTCTGCAGGCCGAGCTGGCTGGTGACGTCGTGAGGTTGCCGGAAGGGTCCAAGATCCTTTGGCGGGCTTTCTTGGACCTCTCTGCTGCTCGTACTTGCGCCGCAGGTGGTCCGGACCCGATTCAATACAGCGAAATCGCTGCCTGGGCGCATCTTATGCGCGTGCCACTCGAGCCCGAACATGTCCGGCTTTTGCGCAAGTTGGACCGGATATGGTTGGAGAAGGTCTATGACAAGAGAAACGCGCCGGAGGGTGTTGAAGCCCTTCCGGCGCGCTCGGAACATGCAATTACGCCTGCGATGTTCGATATCGCCCTCATGTGAGGCAGACGGGCCCTATCCGCTCCACACTCAGCGAGCGGACGCATTGCATGGGTAGTTTCAGTTCCAAGTAAAGCCTTTGTAACTGCCCTTCAATGCATTCGCGCACGTCGAGACAAGCGCAACAAACTGCTCATCTTTCAAGGTTGGCTTCGTTCCATGTTCGTTAAACCAGAGCGTTTGCGCCATCTCTAAAGCGACGCGAGCTGTCGAATCGTGTTGCATTTTCGTTCCTTCCGGCATTTCGCTACCTCATGTGTGTGTATTGAGAGAAGACACTATAGCTTGTAGGCCAGTCCTCCAAAACGGCTTTTTAAAGAATTCCGTCGCAAGCGCGTTTGGGTTGTTGAAAACCGGCGCAGCAGGGCGTCCCCGGCAGCGACAATGCAAAGCAGATCGCCCTTTACGGGCTTGCTCTGCGCAAAAACTGGATGCACTGTATCTGTGGGCCTCAAAACCCGGACTGTGATAGCCGCAACACCTTGCGAGGTTACCTACGTTGGCGCGTAGGGCGGCGAAACGCGTTGACGCTTGGCGGCGCGACGCTCCGACAATTTATGTCGGGGTGGCGACGCCATACAAGACTCCTCTTAAGGGGAAAACCGTCGCGCCTCTCTCACAGGAGGTTTTGAGCACCCCGGCGCCAGTCCGCTACTGGCACGGCTGGAACATGCCATAACTGTGAGAAAATCCATGACATTAGTATCGCAAACCAAACTGCCTAGCCTAGGACATCTGCCTCAAGCCAACGCGACGCCCCACACAGATGACGTGGCTTCGCTTCTGACGGAGATCCTCGATCTCTTGCACGCGACCGATCTCATCCTGACCAGTGCTGAGGACACTGCACCGGTGCACTCATTGATTAAGGCGACACAGCGCGCCGCCTATGGGCTTGAAGATTTCATTAAGGGAGTGGCGTGATGGGCTGCGAGACCAAAGTAATTGAAGGCAGCCAAGCAGAACCAGCGACGCGAAAGTTCGAGGTTCCTTGGAGCGAAGAAACCCCCTATAGGAGGGCCGCCTACCTTTCCGAGCTCGTTATGGCGGCGTCCCGGGTCGTGGATTCACTTGATAACGCGGCAGTCTATGGAAGTGGCCTCAGTTCACTCATGACCGTCCTAGAAGAGAGGGCGTCAGCTTTGTGCGTGGAGTTGGATGCGCCGGCTTTCGATGAGGATTGGCCTGCAACATCAGCAGCGCTGTCCATTGATCCAACGCTTGGGTTTTCTGCCGAAGAAGTGGGTGAGGAAACATGAGCAATGATCCGCACAAATTTGGCTGCGATGCTGCAGTCAATCGTCGCACGGCCTTCTCAGCTCTGCCAGTGACCGGTCTCGCCATCGCGCTCGCGTTACCAGGAAATATCGAGGGTAATGTCAGCGATCCGGTCGTCTCGCTCTATGCCGAATGGCTGACTGCTCGAAAACAATGGCGGGCGCTCGCGGAGTTGCCTGGCAATGAAAACTGGCGTCTCCCTCAATCACTTGCGGCCGAAGCGCGGGAGAAAGAAGCAGCGGCCAAGATGCTGTCAACGAGACCAACGTCTTTGGCTGGTGTCGGGGCTCTTGCTGCACTGCTTTGGGACGAAGTGAATCCAGGCTTTAACGATCCGGACGAATTTGCGAGTGCGGTCTGTTCCCTTGAGTGCCAGCTCGTGCTCGCAATATGGCGACATTGTACTGGCCAAGATGGGTATTCGCTCACCTAGGCACAGCAAAATAAAACTACCGGTTGACAGCTTATAAGGTCCTCCATAATGATACCAATAGGTACATTTATGGAGGACAGTTATGCGCCGGAACGAATTGCTGAAAGTGACGAAACTTGAGCCTGCGCGGTTCACGAAGATGAAGAACCTAGGCAACTTGCCTTTTGTGCCCGATCTTCAAATGGACGAAAAGGAAGTCGGTGAAACGGCGTGGTCGTGGGCCAACTATAGTGTGTCCGATTGCATCGCATTGCGCGCCATGATGGATGCCATGGACCATCCGTCACCAAAGCATGGCGCAAGCGAGGACGCCGATAAGCTTTCGGGGCTCAACCAGCGTACTGCGAGGGCCCTTGTAGAAAACGGCCTCTCTGAGCTTTTTGCACATCACACTATTGGAGATCTGTTCCGCTTCGACTTGGATGATTTGTGGATTGCATGGTTTGCTGACCTTTTTTTTGAAGAAGCCGGGCGCGAAGTTGGTGCGGGAACATTTCTTGCCGGAAGCTTGCCGAAGATCCTGGAAAACAATCCGAACAGCACAAACCTTAGGCGTATCGTGCTTGTGAACGTCAGCCGTGCCGCTCGCTCGGTCGCTGAGTGCGCAAAAGCTAACGGTATTCGCCTCGAGCCGCTCGGCACATAGAAGCGGAGCGGGCCGTAGCATGACTAGCGTGATCGTCGTTGCCAAAGAAGAGCTAAGAAACCTGATCCGTGAAGCCGTGCGCGCTGAACTGGCTACGGGTGGAAAGTCCGAAGCGTGGCTTTCCGTTTCAATCGTAGCCGATCGGCTCGGCAAGAGCGAAAAAACCATCCGGGCATGGATCAAAGACGGTCGATTCACTCGCTATTCCGGAGGGGACGGCCGACCCTATCTCGTTTCGTCCTTGGAGGTCGAGGAGTTGAGGCGCTCGGCCAATTCGTCACCAGATGCCTCATAATATGTGAGCAGTTCGTTGAGGTTTCGATGACCAGTGACGCGAGCAAGATCGAGAATGTCCAAACGCTTGGCCAAGCGTGTGATCGCTTCATGCCTCGTGTCATGGAAATGCAGGTTCTCGATTTTGGCCTTTCTTACAGCGGCGCGAAACACGCTGTCACGGCTTTCCGCGTCAATCGCAAAAGGGTGCTGATCGGGTTCGGTCCTGTTCTTCCTGACGCTTTCGAGAATTTCCAGCGCGCGCGTGGTCAAGGGCACGTCGCGGGCATGATCGTTCTTCGTCTCGGGGAGGTGGATCACGTTGCCGGTGACATGCCTGTTCTGGATAGCGCGAATCTCGCCGGACCGCATGGCGGTTTCAACGGCGAAAAGAAACATCGCCCCAGTTATCTGCTTCTCACTGACCCAAGGGTGATCGGTCAAGTCCAGTGCGTCAGTCAGCTTGTCAATCTCATCCCGAAAGACCCGACGCTTTCGGCGTTTCGCCTTCGCGGGGCGTCTCACGTCTTCCATAGGGTTGACGCGCAAGAGGCCCCATTCCTTCGTCGCCGTGGAAAAGACATGCTTGAGCAGGTTCATTTCCCGCGAGACGCTGGCGGGCTTCACCCGGCCCAGGCGCATGTCGCGCCACGCGACCAGATCGGCGGTGGTCACCTCGCTAATGACGTATTCACCCAACGGTTTGCCGCTGACCAGATCGGCGGCGAACCTCTTGAGCCGGATTACTTCCCAGCGTTCGCCCTTCTTGCCCTTGGACCGTTCGACGCCATAGCGGTCGAAGACTTGCTGCATCGTGTCTCTGCTGGAGGTGCCGCTAGCAATACCAACCTCAAATTCCCGCGCCCAAACCTGCGCCTCACGCTTGGCCCTAAAGGTCTTGGCCTTGCGGACGGTTTTGCCGTCTACGCGCCGCGCGACTTGGGCCTGCCATCCATGGGCTGTTTTAAGAATCGTCGCCATGCCGGAGATAGTAATCGCGTCGTATCCGGAATGGCAAAGAATGGGTCACGGGCGTCCCGTGATCGTCGCAAACAAGACCAAAAGGAGGTCAAAGGGAAAACGATGGAAGAACGTCGGACGTTTTTGGGAAGTGTTGGTGCCCAGGAGAGGACTCGAACCTCCACTTCCGTACAGAAACTAGCACCTGAAGCTAGCGCGTCTACCAATTCCGCCACCTGGGCAGGTCACGTGAGGCTGGCGTTTACGCGCTGCCATTTGCGCTGTCAACGACGTTTTTGCCTTATTCGCGCGCGCGGCAATCGGGCATCTTGCGAGCGGTGTCCGGCGGGGCTACTACTCGGTGCCACAGCCGTGTCTCGGGAGAGCGATCATGTCCAGACTAGTCACCATTTACGGCGGATCGGGCTTTGTGGGCCGCTACATCGCGCGGCGCATGGCCAAGCAGGGCTGGCGCGTGCGTGTGGCCGTGCGCCGGCCCAACGAGGCGATCTTCGTGCGCCCCTACGGCGTTGTTGGCCAGGTCGAGCCGGTGTTCTGCAACATCCGCGACGATGACAGCGTGCGCAGCGTGATGCAGGGCGCGGATGCGGTGGTGAATTGCGTCGGGACCTTCGACAAGAGCGGCAAGAACAATTTCGACGCGGTCCAGCATGAAGGCGCCGAACGCATCGCCCGCATCGCTGCCGAAGAGGGGGTCGAGCGCCTGGTGCATCTGTCTGCCATCGGCGCCGACAGTGAAGGCCTCAGCCTTTATGCGCAAAGCAAGGGCAAGGGCGAAGAAGGCATCCTGCAGCATTTCCCGAATGCCGTGATTCTCAGGCCTTCGGTGATTTTTGGCCCCGAAGACGCGTTTTTCAACCGATTTGCCAGCATGACGCGGCTTGGCCCGGTGCTGCCGGTTGTGGGCGGCGACACGAAATTCCAGACGGTCTATGTGGACGACGTCGCGCATGCCGCCGAAAAGGCGCTGCTCGGGGCGGCGAAGCCGGGGGTCTACGAGCTTGGCGGGCCCGACGTGAACACGTTCCGCGAATTGATGCAGCAGATGCTGGGTGTGATCCGGCGCCGCCGTCTGGTGCTCAACATCCCGTTCTTTCTGGCGGCGATCATCGGCAAGCTGTCCGATGTGGTCAGCGCGATGTCGTTCGGGCTGATCCCGGCGCAGATCACCGCCGATCAGGTCAAGAGCCTGCGGTCGGACAATGTGGTGAGCCCCGATGCCAAGGGGTTCGAGACGCTCGGCATCACCCCGACCTCGCTCGAGGCGGTGCTGCCGGATTACCTCTGGCGCTTCCGCCCGTCCGGCCAGTACGACGCGATCAAGGAATCGGCGCGCAACCTGCGGGCCTGAGCCGCGGCGCTCAGGCCTCGGGATCGTCCATCATCTTGCGCAATGCGTTGAACCGCTTCTGGTTCATGCACCCGTCCGGTGCCGCCTCTTTGCCGTCTTCGGCGCGGGCCAGAAAGCGCGCGCAGCCTTCGACACAGTCGCAGGACCGGCAGCGCGTGACCATGCCCGCCCAGTCGGACTGGCTCAGCGCGTCGGTTTCGCGCGCGGCCACCAGATCGACGCCGGTGGCTTTGGCCATCTTCTGAACCCGCCAGAAATGCTTGCCCGGCGGCCCAAGAGGCTGGAACCGCCGCTTCAGCGCCTCGTCACGATCCATGCGCTCAGCCTTGCTTCAGCCCGGCAAAGAGCGCGCCGTTGCGGCAATAACTCGGTGCAGCGTCTGCATTGTCGCCCTGACGGCTCAGCCAATCGTCACAATCGCAGGGCTTGCTGCACCCGGTGCAGCGCAGCACCGCGTCCTCCAGTTCGGAGGTCGACAGGTGGCCCCGCAACATCTGCTCTTCCAGATCGATCCCCTGCGCATTGGCCATGCGGTCAACCAGATCGGCGTGACGTCTCAAGGTGGTTCGGTTCAACATCGAATCGCTCCCTCGCTGTTCGCTGCGATGGCGACAGGATTTCAGACCCGCGATCCGCGCACCTTGATGTAAATCATGTGCATCTAATCCGCGTCAGAGCCCGGCTGCGGTGCGGCGCACAATCTCGGTCCGGGCGGCGTTGGGTGGGTGCGTGCCCAGGAAACGATTCCCGGGATCGGGAATACGGGCGAAAAACGCCGCGCCTCGCACCGGATTGTAGCCCGCGCGTGCGGTGATCACCGTGCCAAGGCGGTCGGCCTCAAGCTCAAAATCCTTGGAATAGGTGCGCGCGCCCACGGCGGCGCCCAGTTGCTCGGCAGAGCGGACGCCTTCGGCATTGGCCCCGGTCATCGCGGCGATCCCCGACAGGATCGTGGCCCCCACGGCCGCGTTTTCCTGCATGCGTTCGAGATGCGCGAGGATATGATGCGAGGCCTCGTGCCCCATGATGAAGGCCAGTTCGTCCTCGTTCTGCACCGACAGGATCAGCGCGAGATTGAAGGCGAGGATCGGCCGGCCAGAGCGGTCCACGGTCTGAAACGCGTTGGGCAGCTGATTGGGGCGATCATCCACAACGATCTGGAAATCGCAATTGCGCCGGGACGACACGCGGCGGCATTCCTGCTCTGCCACCGGCTCGACCGTTTCCACGACGCTGACGAACTGACGCGCCGCGCGCGATGCGATGGCGCGGGTTTCGGCATCCGTGCGGTCCGCCCCCGCCGGTGGTTGCGCCGCGCCGCCGGGTTGCTGCGGCCCCTGCACGACAACCACGGGTTCGCAGGCGGCCACGGCCACAAAGACGATCAATGCAAGTATCTGGCGCATGCTGTGGTTCCCGAACCCCTTGTTGCCTCGCAGGATATGCGCCGATGCGCCGCACCGCCAGCCCCCGGTGATCACGGCTGCGTTGCCTTGGCAAAGCGGCGCGCATGCCTACATCTAGCCCATGAAAGACACGCTGACAGTGGTTTACAACGACACCTGCCCGATCTGCGCCCGCGAGGTCGCAGGCTATCGTCGCGTCACCGAGCGTGACGGGCTGCCCGTCGACTATGCCGGTCTGTCGGAGGCGGACATGACGCGGTTCGGCCTGACACCCGATCTGGCGGCACGGCGCTTTCATGTGGTGGCGGATGGTGAGATGCTGTCCGGCGTCCCGGCCTTCGCCGCCTTGTGGGACCGCATGCCGCGGCTGCGCTGGCTGGCGCGGATTGTCCGGCTGCCGGGGGTCTCGAAGCTGGCCACGGCGCTTTATGACCGCGTTCTGGCACCGGCGCTTTACGCCCTGCACAGGCGCCGCGTGCGACAGGGCCGGGCCTGCAAGATCGCCTGACGAGAGGGTTTCCCCTTCGGGACCACACAGATAGGGTTGCGCCATGTTCAGCATAGAGCACGAATTCGACGCCACGGTTGTCACGCTGGTGGACGAAGGCCCCGCCCCGCTACAGGAGGACGTGATCATCTCGTCTTTCGAGGAATGTGTGACGGTCGAGCAGTTCGACGCGCGCACCGACAGCACGCAGAAAGTGACCCTGTCGATGGTGCAGCTGCGCGACCTGATGGCCGCGCTGGACCTGCCGGAGGGCGTCTATGCCCTGCGCGAGGAGAGCGCCGAGTAAGCCCGACCTGCCGCCCGACAGCTACCCCGCCAGCGCCGCGCCTTCGCTGAGTGCCCCGAGCTTGGCATAGGCAATTTCCGGATCGACCGCGCCGAAGCCCGCAAAGGTGCCAAACCCGCAATCGGAGCCCGCAATCACCCGCTCTTCGCCGACGATCCCGGTGAAACGCTGGATGCGCTGCGCCACCAACTCCGGATGCTCGACAAAATTGGTGGTGGTGTCGACAACCCCCGGCACCAGCACCTTGCCGTCGGGAATGTCGGCCTTGCGATCGCGGAACACCGTCCATTCGTGACCGTGACGCGGGTTCGAGGTCTCGAATAGCACGTAGCGCGCCTTGGCCGACATCAGCGTGTCGAACATCTTCGACATCGGGATGTCGCAGACATGCGGCCCTTCGTAATTGCCCCAGCAGATATGGATGCGGACCTTGTCTTCGGGCACATCCGACAGCGCGTGGTTGAGCGCCTCCACATGACTCGCCGCGACCTTCACAAACGCGTCGTCCGTGAGGTCATTGAACAGCATGTGGCGCGACAGGGCGAGGTCCGGGCAATCCAGCTGCAGATCGAGCCCCGAAGCGACGATGGTCTCGTATTCCGCCTTCATCGCGTCGGCGAGGGCCGCCAGATACGCCTCGCGTGTCTTGTAGAAATCGTTCTGCAGAAAGAGCGAGATCACCCCGGGCGAGGCGGCGTTCATGAACCCGCGCTCCGCCCCGTGCTCCGCCATCGCGGCCCTGAGGTTGAAGATGTCCTTGTCCAGCTCTCCCTGGCCTTTCGACCGCACCTCTCCGACGCACATCGGGCGGGCATATTGCGGTGTGCCGCCGTCATCCGCGAGGCGTTTGAGAAAGCTCGGGAACTGCTTGAGATCGGCGGGCGCGTTGCGCGGGCTGTCGCCGTCGAACCCGGTGTAGCGATCCTTGACATAGGTCGCGTAGCTGATCTTGGAGGTCTCGCCGTCCGAGACGATGTCCACGCCAGCGGCAACCTGCCGGGCCACGGTGTCCGACACCGCTTCGGTCATCGCCGCGTCGAAGGCTGCCGGGTCATAGGGGGTGCCCTTCTCGCGGGCAAAGATGAAATCCACCACTTTCTGGCTGCGCGGCAAAGAGCCGACATGCGTGGTCAGAACGGTCATTGTGATTGTCCTTCTCTATCGATGGGCGCCGCGTCCAGCACCGGCCAGCTTTGCCATCGGGAATGCTTGTTGATGCGAATGTGCCTTGGCAGGCCGGTCTCGTCCAGCCAGACCCACCCCGTCTGGGTCATGTCGTAGATGTCGAAATCCACCCGCTCCGGCGGGCGGTCGATCACAACGTTCCACGCGGCATCCCGGTAGGTGTCGACCCGCGCATATGTGCCATTGCCGCCAAGTCCCGGGCCGGGCTGCAGGTGAAATTTGATCTTCGCCTGCTCGCCGCCTTTCAGCGCGAAGGCCGGGTTACGCAGATCGCGCCAGAGCAACGCGCCCGCGCCCAGCGCAATCAAGAGCCCGATCCAGAAATCCTCTCCGGGGCCCGCGACCAGTTCGGATATCACCCATGCGACACCGATCCCGGTGGCAAAGCCGTAAAGGATGCGCACCCCGTGCCTATCCTTTCCAGGTCGCGCCTGCAGGATCGTCGGTGGCCACGACATGGTAAAGCGCCGCGTCTCCGGACATCGACGGCACCGCCATGTGGTCGAGCCCGGCAGGCACGCTCATCGTGTCACCCGGCGCCAGCACGTCTTCGCCGCCGTCCCAGACGATCTTCCAATGCCCGGTGACCGGCATCAGGACCGACGCGCGGTCATGCCGGTGCATGTCGGCGCGCGCCGAGCCCCGGGTCAGCAACGCCACCTCGAAGCCGGGCCTGTCGCGCAGCACCCCGGTCTCTCCGATCACCTGCACCGGGTCGCGGTCGGCCATCGCATGCAGATCCCAGTAGCGCGCGACGTGATTGGGCAGGACGTCGCGGGTGCCGGGCTCGGGATAGGCCCTGAGCTCGTCTTCGGTCAAAAGCGGCATCGGGCCCACGCCGTCCGGCAGACTCTGGCCTTTCTTGGTGTCGTAAAGCTTGCCCTCTTCGGACAGCACCAGCCCGTGGGCCCGTGCGTCCTCGATCACCTGTGGCGCCCAGATCACGCCGCCACCGGCGTCGTCGCCGCCCAGGATGGCCATGATCATCCCGTAATCGGTGCCGATATTCTCGAACCCGCGGAAGATGCCGGTCGGGATGTTGAAGATGTCGCCCGGCTCCAGCACCACCTCACCGGCATCGCCCCAACGGCCCCAGAAGAACCGCCAGCGGCCCGAGAGCACAAAGAACACCTCCGCCGTGCGGTGGCTGTGCAGCGAGTTGCGGCAGCGCGGCGGCTGCCCGGCGGCACCGATATTGAAGCCATGCGGGACCCCGATATGCACATGCTGGTCGGGGGATTCAGACACACCGCCGCCGATGATCGTGAAGTTCTCCTTCTGGTCCGAGCCCGGGGTGTGGGCGTCGATGAAGGCGGTCTTGCAGGGCTGCAGCTCGCCGTAGCGAACGATCTGGGGGGCGGTCATTTCTCTTGCTTTCGTTTGCAGTTTCGAGGGTGGTGTCGTGGCGCCCGCCGCGTGGCGAGGCCGCCCATCCGGGCGGATGAGCGCTCAGCCGGACTGTAACAGGATCTGTTTCCAGATGGCGATCTCGTCGTAAAGCGCAAATTCCCGGCGCAGGCCCCAGGGCCCGAACTCCGCATGGCACATGCCAAAGACATGCACCCTGGCGCCGGTGGGCCGGCCGAAGCTGCCCCAGCCGTCATGGGTGCCGTCCAGCGACCAGCGGATCGCGGCGCGCGGGCTCAGCATATCGGCATCCATGCCGATCTGATGATGGATCCGGAACTCCGCCGTGGGGAATGACGACCGCAGCCCGAGCCAGAACCCGGTCGTCTCCTCGCGCCCGAGCGTCGTCAGCGCCCCGGCATATTCACCGATCACCGCCCGGTCATAGCTTTCGTGGATGTGGTTGAAATCCTGGTTCATGATCCGGCCCAGCGTATCGGCATATCGCTGACCCCAGGCGTTGTCATTGCCGCGCCCCTTGTAGCCGCCCTCGACATCGCCATCGGGTGTGAACGGCATCGACGCCTGTTCCGGCCCACCTTCGTCGACGATCAGCCCCGCCGCGTAGTCGCGCGGATCCATGCCCAGCTGCCGGACAATGCCGCCGTAGTCGCGCACCAGCCATTCGTCATAGATCGTGTCTTCCCGCGCCGCACAATCGGCGATCACGCGCACAACCCATTTCTTGCCGGTGGCCGGACCGAACTGGCCATCGCGCAGATGCGTGGCCTGCGTGATCAACCGGTGCGAGCTCAGCAGCCCGTGTTCGGGATCGTCGGAAAAGATCACATCCTCGCCGAACAATTGCCGGTCGGGGAACTCGTGACAGGTCGCCATTGTGGCGGCGATCACGTCCCTGTTGCCGCGCTGAATGCCCATCGGAGACCGCACGGGAATGTCGTCGGAGTAATAGTGATGCAGGGTCGCGATGCCGCGATCCTCCCAGATTTCCTTGGTGATTCCGATGATGTAATCGGGGAAATCCGTCCAGCGGTTCGAGAAGCCTTTCATGGGGTCCATCCTTGGGGAATTCGGGCCGAGCCGCGCAGGATCAAAGGCGCCTCGATCGACACCTCCAGCACCGGCGCGTCCGGATCCTCGATTTGGTCGAGCATCATCTCGACGGTTTTGTCGGCCATCAGGTTCGCCCGTTGGCGCAGCGTCGTGAGATTGTAGGCCGGCCAGGATGCGGGCGGCACGTCGTCGTAACCGACCACCGACACGTCGTGTGGCACCGAGAGGCCCAGCTCGAAGCGCAGCACATCCATCACGCCAAACGCCATGTGGTCGTTGGCGACAAACACGCAATCGGGCGGGTCGGGCCGATTGAACATGCGCCGCGCCGCCTCGCGCGCGCCGTCCAGCTGAAACTCGCCGACCTCGCGCGCATGCAGCGCCACACCTGCCTTGCAAAGCCCGTCGCGAAACCCTGCCTCGCGCTCGGCCTGGGTCGACGCCCCTTCCCAGCCCGCGACATAACCCGGACGGCGATGCCCGGCAGCCACGAAGAACTCCGCCGCCTTGCGCCCGCCCACGCGGTTGTTGGACATCACCGCGCACGAATTGTGCCCCGACTGGGTCCGGTTGAAAAATACCACCGGGACACCGGCGGCCCGGCAGCGATCGGCCAGATCCGAGCTCAGCGCGACAGAGGCCACGATGATCCCGTCGACCTGGTAATCGAGGATCTCGTCCACCACCCTGTCGATATTGCCCGAGGTCTTGGAGGCCATGAAGATCAGCACGTGATAGCCATTGGCCTGCAGACGGTTGGAGAGCTTCTCGAGCGCTTCGGGGTAGAAGTAGTTTTCGAGATAGGCCACCACCAGCCCGATCATCCGGCTCTTGCCGCTGACCATCGCGCGGGCCAGCACGTTGGGGCGGTAGCCCAGCTCGGTGGCCGCGCGGCGGACCTTTTCGGCAGTCTTCGGCGACGCCGAGGCGCCGGGTGTGAAGACCCGGCTGACCGCGGACTGGCTGACGCCCGCGCGCGCCGCCACTTCCGCCGATGTGACCTTGCCACTCATTCGGCCGTCCAGCCCCCGTCCACCAGAAGCGATGTGCCGGTGATCAGCGCGCTTGCATCCGACGCAAGGAACACCGCCGCCCCCATGACGTCCTCGACCTCCCCGGCGCGCCCGAGCTTGATCTTGTCCTCGATCCAGGCCCGCTTTTCAGGGTCCGCAAAGGTCGGGCGGCTCAGTTCCGTCAGGATGAAGGTCGGGCAGATCGTATTGATCCGGATGCCGTGCTTGCCCCATTCGATGGCCATCGCCTTGGTGAAGCCCTCGACCGCGTGTTTGGTGGCGCAATAGACCGCGCGCTCGATGCCGCCCACATGCGCCATCTGGCTGGAAATCGTCAGGATCGAGCCCGGCTTTCCCGCATCAATCAAGCCCTGGGCCACGATCTGCGCCAGAAAATAGGCGGACTTCACATTCAGGTCGGTGACCGCATCGTAATCCGGCTCGGTGGTGGCAAGCGCCACGCTGTGGCGCGCAAGCCCGGCGGAATTGATCAGGATGTCGAAGGGGCCATGCGCGCCGACAGCCGCGCGCGTCGCGGCAAGATCGGTGACGTCCAGCGGCACCGCCTCGGCTGTCATGCCTGCGGCCTGCATCTCGTCCACGGTTTGCGCCAGCGCCTCCGCCCGGCGCGCGGCCAGCACAACGGATGCGCCCGCCTCACCCAGCGCCACCGCACAGGCGCGCCCGATCCCCGAAGACGCCCCGGCCACCAATGCGCGCTTGCCCCCGAGGCGAAACGACGGAGTTCTGGGCAGGCTCATGTCGGCACTCCCGGCGGGATCCGGATCGGTGCCAGCACCCGCGCCTTGTTGAAATCACCCATCCGCCCCAGCACATCGACACCGATCTGGGCATAAAGATCGAGCAGATCGACCAGCACCCAGTTCTCGCGGATCAAACCGTCCTCGACGCGCCAGAAATCCAGGCTGCGCAGCAGCACCTCGCGGCCCAGCGGCGGAATGCCCATCCAGCCATCCCCCGACAGCGTCAGGCGCATGTTGGGCCAGCCGGTCTCGCAGACATAAGGCCCCTCGGCGACCCAATGCGACATGAGATCGCCCATCGCATCGAGCTTCCGATCCGGCATGGCGCGCAGAAACGGGATCTGGTGCCAGTGGCGAAACCCGTCCGTCCCGCGGGCAGTGCCGATCCCGGCAGGCCCGTACCAGTTCATCCGCGGATGCCAGTGATCGCCCAGGCGCATCACTTCCGGGCCGCCTTCCGCCGGATGACGGCAGAGATCCTCGAGCATTCCGACAACCCGCGCCAGTGCCGCGCTGCCATCGCCCTCAGGCCGCAAGCCGTCCTGGGTCATCGGCGCAGGCGTGTTGAGATAGGCGCCAAGCTGCGGCGCCATCGGCCAGACCCCCGCCAGCATCATCAGTTCCGGAATGTCCCAGATCGCCTGCATTCCGATGACGCGGCCCGCCTCGATCCGGAAGAACTCGTGATACCGCATATGCGCCAGATGCCCGGTCGGCGGGATGTCCAGAAACGGCGCGGCAAACGTGCCCATATAGCTGCCCATGCAACCAACCCAGTCCTGCCCCTGAGGTGTCGTGCCCGCCATCACGATCATGTCGCGTCGTTCCAGATCGGGCATCGCCTGCATCAGTGGCTCAAGACAGGTCTCGACCCACCCCTCCCCACCCTCACAGCTGCCGAACGGATGGCACATGAGGATCTCGGCATCCGGCGCAAAGGCCGCCGCCAGCGCCGCGCGCACAGGCTCGGCCTCGGCTGCGGCCAGCGCAGCCTGCACGCCACACAGCACCGACTTGAGCTCCTGAGGATCGGTCATGGTTTCTTTGGGCCTCAAATATTCCCGGGGGTCCGGGGGCAGCGCCCCCGGCGCTCTCAACTCACTCGGCGGCTTCGACAGGCTCCGCCGCCGCGCCATAAGGCACGTTGCGCCCGCCATAGCGCCGCACGCGGATGTTGCACTGCTCCGCATGCCCGACAAACCCTTCGAGCATGCAAAGCCGCGAACCGTATTCGCCGACCATCGCCGCCGCCTCATCGCTGGTCACGCGCTGATAGCTGTGGGTTTTCAGGAACTTGCCGACCCAGAGCCCGCCGGTATAGCGCCCGGCCTTCCTGGTGGGCAACGTGTGGTTGGTGCCGATCACCTTGTCGCCATTGGCCACATTGGTGCGCGGGCCCAGAAACAGCGCGCCGTAGCTGTGCATCCCGGCCAGATACCAGTCGTCGCGGTCGGTCATCACCTGCACATGCTCGTAGGCCATGTCATTGGCCACGGCGAGCATCTCGTCATGGCTGTCGCAGAGCACCACATCGCCGTAATCGCGCCAGCTCACCGATGCGGTCTCGGCGGTGGGCAGGATGGTCAGAAGCCGGTCGATCTCGGCCATCGTGTCCTCGGCAAGCTTGCGCGACGTGGTGATCAGACATGCGGGCGAGTTGTAGCCGTGTTCCGCCTGACCGATGAGATCGGTGGCGCACATTTCTGCATCGACGGTCTCGTCGGCAATCACCATGGTCTCGGTCGGCCCGGCAAAAAGATCGATGCCGACCCGGCCGTAAAGCTGGCGCTTGGCCTCGGCCACAAAGGCGTTGCCGGGCCCGACCAGCATATGCACCGGATCGATGCTTTTGGTGCCGATGGCCATCGCACCCACCGCCTGAATGCCGCCAAGGCACAGGATCTCATGCGCGCCGCCCAGATGCATGGCCGCCACGATCGCGGGATGCGGCTCGCCGCCCACCGGCGGGGCGGACGCCACGATGCGCGGCACACCCGCCACATTGGCTGTCAGCACCGACATATGCGCTGAGGCCACCATCGGGAACTTGCCGCCCGGCACGTAACAGCCCACCGACTGCACCGGGATGTTGCGATGGCCGAGGATCACGCCGGGCAGCGTTTCGACCTCGATATCGGTCATGGAGGCGCGCTGCGCTTCGGCAAAGCGCCGGATCTGGTCCTGCGCAAAGCGGATGTCTTCCATGTCGCGGGTGGAGACTTTCTGCATCGCCGCTTCGATCTCGCTGTCGCTCAGGCGAAAGCTCTCGGGCGCGTAGCCGTCGAATTTCCGGCTCAGGTCGCGCACCGCGGCATCGCCGCGCGCGCCGATATCGGCCAGCGTGGCCTCGACGGTGGCGCGCACCTTTGCGTCGTCTTCGGCCTTTTCGGCCTCGGGTTTGGAGCGTTTGAGATGCGTGATCGTCATCGTCTTCTTCCTTCCTTCACGCCGCGCTCAGGCGGCGTCTTCGGCAATCATCTGCCCGGCGCGGTGGCCAATCATCATGGCGGGCGCATTGGTGTTGGCCGAGGTGATCCTCGGCATCACCGAGGCATCCGCCACCCAGAGCCCGTCCACCCCCCGGACCGCGCATCGCGGTGTCAGCGGCCCGCCCAGCGCGCATGTCCCGACCGGGTGATAGGCCGTCCCGCAGGTTGCGCGGATATGCGCGCGGGCGGCCTCTTCAGAGCGCACGGCCTCACCCGGGAACATCTCGACGGCCTTGCGTGCACCAAACGGCGCGTCCGCCAAAAGCGCGCGCAACCGCATCCAGCCGCGCGTCAAAAGATCCAGATCCGCCTCGTCGGCAAAGAGACCCAGATCGATCTCCAGCCCCGCCTTGCCAAGCGCGATGCGCCCGCGAGAGACCGGGCGGCAGACCACCGCATCGGCAAAATATCCCTGACCGCGCAGGTATTTCCGGCCATCCCAGCCCAGCAGAAACGGGATGAAGTGGCTCTGGATATCGGGCGCAGTCGCATCCACGCCGGCGGCATTGAAGAACGCGGCCCCCTCCACGGTGGGAGAGGCTAGGATCCCGCGCCCGCTCAGCAGCCATTGCAGAGGCGCGGCGAGCCAGCGCGCAGTCAGGCTCGGATGCAGGCCGTAGCCCGAGCCGTCGCCCATGAAATGCAGCCCCGCGCCGGGATGATCGTGCAGGTTGGCACCGATGCCGGGCAGATCGATCCGCGTGTCGCGACCGGCCGCACGCAGATCCTCCGCCGGACCGATGCCGGAGTTCAGCAGGATCTCCGGCGATCCGATGGCACCCGCCGACAGCACCACACCCTTGCGCGCGGCCACCGCCGTGCCGTCTGTGAACCGGACCTGCCGCGCGCGATCCCCGTCAATGGCGATGTCAGAGACCTGATGGTTCTGCAGCACCGAAACGCGCCCGGCCAGCGCGGGGCGCAGAAACGCGTCCGCCGCCGACCAGCGACGGCCATTGTGCAGATTGAAATACCCGACGCCCGCGCTTTGATGCTCCGGCGTTGGTGGCGCGGTGGGATCATTGGCCCCGAAGAGCCCGCCCAGCGCCTCTGTCAGCGGATGCGGCGTGGCCAGGCGCCCGGGCCGCAAAGCGGCCTCGACCGCCTCGAAAGCCGGTGCGACGTCCGACCAGGCCCAGCCCTCGACGTTCCAGACGTCGAAATCCGAGGCGCAGCCCCGGAACCACAACATGGAATTGATCGAGCCGGACCCGCCGAGCATGCGCCCGCGCGGGATGCCGATGCGGCGCCCGTCTGCACCGGGTTGCGGCGCGGACCGGTACCGCCAATCGCGTGTCTTCGATCCCATCGTCCAGACCAGGCCAAACGGCATGCGCACCAGCGGCCAGCGGTCGGATGGACCGGCTTCGACCACGAGAACGGAACCCGCCTGCCGCTCGGCCAGAGCGGCGGCAACCGCGCACCCGGCGGAGCCTGCGCCAATCACGACGAAATCATATGTCGCCGCCACATGGGCCATGACGTCAGAGCCTTTTGCCGGAAACCGCGTCGAAGAGGTGGCAGGAAGCGGCGGGCACCTGGGCGGTGAACGGCTCTCCGATCTCGGCGCGGAACTCCTTGGGCGCCTTGACCGAAGTCAGCGCGCCACCGGCGCGGACGGTGACCATGGTGGCATCGCCCAGAAGCTCGATGGAATAGACCGGTGCCGAGATCTCGTTGCCGCCGACGCTGGCATCCTCGGCGCGGTAGCCGAGCGTCACCTTGCCATCCGGACCGTTCAGCCCCTCGATGCGGACATTCTTGCCGGTGAACACGCCGTCTTTCAGCTCACCCTCGAGCAGGTTCATGGCGGGGTTGCCGATAAAGCTCGCCACAAAGGTATTGGCCGGCATGTCGTAGATATCGGTGGGTGTGCCGACCTGCTGCACGATGCCCTTGGACATCACCACAACGCGGTCGGCAAGGGTCATCGCCTCGATCTGGTCATGGGTCACGTAGATCGTGGTGACCTGCAGCTCGTGGCTGAGGTTCTTGATCTGAGCGCGGGTCGAAACGCGCAGCTTGGCGTCGAGGTTCGACAGAGGCTCGTCCATCAGGAACACGTTGGGCTGGCGCACGATGGCACGGGCCAGGGCCACACGCTGGCGCTGACCACCCGAAAGCTCTGCAGGGCGGCGGTGCAGGAAATCATCGAGCTCCACCATGGCGGAGGCGCGGCGCACCCGCTCGTCATGTTCGCTCTCGGGGATCTTGCGGATCTTCAGCGGGAAGCGGATGTTGTCGTAGACGTTGAGGTTGGGGTAGAGCGCGTAGCTCTGGAACACCATCGCAACGTCGCGGTCCTTGGGATCGAGGTCGTTCACCCGCTTGCCATCGACCAGAATGTCGCCCTCTGTGGCCTCTTCCAGGCCCGCGATCATCCGCATCGTCGTGGTCTTGCCGCAGCCCGACGGCCCCAGCAGCACGAGAAACTCCCGGTCGGCAATCGTCAGGTCGAAATTGTCCACACCGACAAAGCTGCCCCAGCGCTTGGAGATGTTGCGCAATTGGATCTCGGCCATGGTGACCCCTCTGGCTTGCATGCGTTTGCATAACAGTAGGGGTGATTCTAACGAGCGGGCAAGCCTTATTTAATTCGGCCTGTAAAAAGGGGTTGCGGAAAGAAAGAGTTGAAATGACGTCGGGTCCTCGCGCATTCTTGCACACGAATGCAAGCCTTGGCGATTCGCCTCAGGCAGCGTGAATCCGTTCCGGAGACCCGGTCTCCGGCCCGGACAAACCAAGGATCGCGGCCCTCCCCGGGGACCGTATCGAACAGGGAGATATGGGGAACATGAAGACACTGAGACTAGCGACACTCGGCACGGCCTTTGCCGCGCTCACCGCGACGACTGCGATGGCCTCCTGCCCGATCGAAAGCGGCTCCATCCGCATCTTGTCCAACGAATTTGGCGCCTTGCGCGCCGTCAACGCCGCCGCAGCCGAATGCGCCGCCGACGGCGTCGAGGTCACACTGAACCAGACCACCGAGCACCGCGACCTGCAGGTCGCCGCCCTGACGCCGACACCTGCGGAATACACCTCCGCCGTCGTGGCAAACTCCTCCATCGTGCCGCTGATGAACAACGGCCTGATCCGTCCGCTGGACGATCTGATCGCCGAATACGCGCCTGACCTGCCCAAGCTCAACCAGGTGAGCGTCGGCGGCAACGTGATGGCCATCGCCTTCATGGCAAACGCCCAGCACCTCTATGTGCGCACCGACATTCTCGAAGAGGTCGGCAAGGAGATCCCGACGACCTATGAGGAAGTGCTCGACGCGCTGGCCGCGATCAAGGACGCGGGTATCATGGATCATCCTTTCGCGATGAACTCCAAGACCGGCTGGAACCTCGGCGAAGAGTTCATCAACATGTATCTCGGCCATGGCGGATCGTTCTTCAAGGACGGCACCGCAGAGGTTTCGATCAACAACGAAACCGGCATCAAGACGCTCGAGATGATGGCCGCGCTCAACGAATACGCCAATCCCGACTTCCTGACCTTCGACAGCAACGCGACCGGCGCGCTGTGGGAATCCGGAGAGCTGGCGATTGCCTATATGTGGGGCTCGCGCGGGGGCGGTATCCTCGATGAGGAAGGCTCCACACCCGAGATCGTCGCCGCAACCAAGCTTGTGGCCGCGCCCACCGTGGATGGCGGCGACCGCCCGGCTTCGACCCTGTGGTGGGACGGGTTCACCATTTCCAAGAACATCTCGGATGAGGACGCGGCCGCGACCTTCCGCGCGATGGTGCATGGCATCGGTCCGGCAACCGTCGAGGCCAACCAGAAAGAGGCCGTCTGGCTGAGCCCGGCCTACACGCCCGGCGCTGCCGCCGAAGGCGTTGCCGCAACCGCGCAGGCGGGCGCAGCACCCTACCCGATGCTGCCCTATATGGGTCTGCTGCACACCGCCCTCGGCAACGAGCTGAGCGCCTTCCTGCAAGGTCAGGAAAGTGCCGAGCAGGCCCTCGCGGATGTCGAGGCAGCCTATAGCGAAGCTGCCAAGGAACAGGGTTTCCTGCAGTAAACCCATTGCGGGCGGGGCGGATCATCGCCCCGCCCGCTTCCGTTTCAGCCCTGACACGACGCGCCTGACCAGCGGCCCGCGATCAAAGGACCAGCCCCCATGCCTCATCGCACGTTCTTCTGGTTCATCCTGCCTTCCCTGGTGGCGATGATGCTCTTCATCTTCTTCCCGATTGTCTCGGTTGTGATCCAGTCGCTCTATGTGGAGCACGAACAGGTTGTGATCACTTCGGAAAACTGCGGCCCGTTCGGCTGTCAGACCGAAACAACCGTCGATCTCGAGGCGACGCAAGAGCTGCGCGATGCGCAACCGCTGGGCCGGTTCAACGGGTTGGGCACCTATCTCAACCGCGGCCATCTGGCGGTGCAGGAACTGGGCAAGGCCTGGTCCGAATCCGAAAGCTTCGGAGATTTCTGGAGCAAGGTGATGAACCTGCCCTTCTACTGGGCGCTGGCCTTCACGCTGACCTACACCTTTGTCTGCACGCCGATGGTGCTGATCCTCGGGCTCGCCATCGCGCTGGGGGTCAACGGGCTGCCAAAGCTCCTTCGCGGCCCCACCATCTTCTTTTCGCTGCTGCCGATGATCGTCACGCCGCTCATTGGCTCGCTGATCCTGTTCTGGATGATCGACGCCGAAGGCATCATCGGGAAATCGCTGCAATATCTCTTTGACGATCCGGAACTGTCGCTCAAGGCCTCGCCGACGCTGACCTGGATCACGCTGATCATCTACGGGATCTGGTCATCGGCGCCCTTTGCCTTCGTGATCTTCTATGCCGGGTTGCAGACCGTGCCCGGAGAGACGCTGGAGGCCGCGATGATCGACGGCGCCAGCCGGTGGGAGCGGATCCGCTATGTCGTGATCCCGCATCTGGCACCGCTGGCCGTCTTTGTGACGCTGATCCAGCTGATGGACAATTTCCGGGTGTTCGAGCCGATCATCGGCTTCTCGGCGGAGGCATCGGCCCAGTCGCTCAGCTACCTCATCTACAACGACCTGCGCGGCGATATCCAACGGTTCGGATCCGCTGCGGCCACCTCGATGCTGACCATCATCGGTGTCGCCATCCTTCTGTCGCCGGTGCTAATCCGCACCTGGCGCGACTTCAACCGCAAGAGGGTCTGAGATCATGAGCAGCGTCACCGCACAGAAGCGTTCCAACACGCTTGTCATCGTCTCGACCGCACTCGTCGCGCTCTGGCTCATCGTGGCCGCCTTTCCCTTCCTCTGGACGCTCTGGGGGTCGTTCAAGGTGCAGGCGGACTTCTTCTCAAAGGCCGACTGGACTCACGCGCTGTCTGGCACCTTCACCGAAGAGGCCACGGGCGGGTCCTTCACCGGACGGGCCTATTACGGCGCCTGGTTCCAGGAAGATTTCTGGCGCGCGGCGCTCAACACCATGATCGTCGTGGTCAGCGTGGTGGTGATCTCACTCACGCTGGGCACGCTGGGCGGCTATGCGCTGGCGCGCTCGGGCTACCGCTACGCGTTCTGGCTGCTGATGGTGGCGCTGGTCTTTCGCGCCATGCCGCATATCACGCTGGTCTCGGGCTACCTGTTGCCGTTTTTCGAATGGAACCTCTGGGGGCATTTGCCGACGGCGATCATCGTGCTGGTGGCGATCAACCAGCCTTTCACGCTCTGGATGCTGCATTCCTTCTTCCTCAACATCCCCAAGGATCTCGACGAAAGCGCCATGGTGGATGGCTGCACCCGGTTCGAAGCGTTCCGCCATGTGATCATCCCGGTGATGTGGCCGGGCGTGATCACCACCGGGCTTTTCTCGTTCCTGCTCGCCTATAACGACTTTGCCGTGACCGCGATGCTGCTGGCGCAGGAGAACCAGACGATGGTGCCCAAGATCGCCAGCTTCCTCGGCTCGACCTTCGAGGAGGGCAACGTGATGTTCGCCGTCGCCTCGGTTGTCTCGGCCACGGCGCCGCTCTTTGTGCTGGTCCTGTTCTTCCAGCGCCAGATCGTCTCCGGCCTGACGGCAGGTGCGGTCAAAGGCTGAGAGACGCACATGAAACGACCAATGGCGGCGGGATGGTCCCGCCGCTTTTTTCACGTTACGGACCCCGATCATGAACGATCAATCGACCCTCATTGACCCCGACCTTCAGGACGCCAAAACCGTCGCCACACGTTATCTCACCGCGCTCGACGCGGCGGACCCCGCAGGGATCGAGACGGTGATGGGCGCGCTTGTCACCCCCGGTTTCACCTGGCACGGCTATCACCCGTTCGAGCGGATCTCGGACGCGGCCGCGGTGGCGCGCGAGTTCTGGGCGCCGCTCAAAACCTCGCTCACACGCATCCAGCGCCGGCAGGACGTGTTTTTTGCCGGCCGGAACGAGATCGACGGGTTCGAGAGCATCTGGGTGGTCTCGATGGGACATCTCATGGGCCTGTTCGATCATCCATGGCTGGGGATCCGGCCCACCCGCAAGCTCACGATGCTGCGCTATTGCACCTTCCTGCGCATCGAGGGCGACAGGGTTGCCGAAGAGGCGATGTATTTCGACATCCCGCATCTGATGATCCAGGCCGGGCAGAACCCGTTTCCGCCGCAGACCGGCGCGTCGCTTGTGCAGCCCGGGCCTCTGACCCATGACGGGTTGCTGATAGATGCGCAGCCCAAGGCCGAGGGCGAGGCCACGCTGGCGCTGATCAATGCGATGATCGCGGATCTGGGCACCTGGAACCTGGGCCTGCCGCTCACCGAAGAGCTGGCGCGCACCTGGTCGGACGACATGCTCTGGTGGGGGCCCGCCGGAATTGGCGCCACCTACACGATCGAGCGCTATGCCGAGCAGCATTCCGGCCCGTTCCGCGCGTCCTTTACCGACCGCGCCAAGACCAGACATGTCGCCCGTCTGGCCGAGGGCAATTACGGCGGCTTTTTCGGCTGGCCCAACTTCACGGCCCGGCCCACCGGCGGGTTCATGGGGATGCCCGAAACCGGAAAATCCGGCGAATTCCGGGTGATCGACATCTATCGGCGCGATGGCGACAAGCTGGCCGAGAACTGGATCTTCATCGACATCCTGCTGTTCTGGAAGCAACAGGGGGTCGACATCCTCGCGCGCGCCACCGGCATCGACGCATGAGGATCGACGCCCATCACCACCTCTGGGATCTGGATGCGGTGCAGTACCCCTGGCTGATGGCCGAGGGCGTGCCGCGCTTTTTCGGCGATCCGAAACCCATTCAGCGCAACTACCTGCTCGATGAGTTCCGCCGCGATGCGGCGGGGTTTCAAGGCTCCGTGCATATCCAGGTCGGGGCCGAAGACGGGCTGGCGGAAGCGCGCTGGGTGCAGGCACAGGCGGATGCCAATCCCGATTGGCCGATGCTGCAGGTGGCGTTTTGCGATCTGACCGGGGACGGCGCGCATGAGGCGCTCGATACGCTGCAAGCGCTCCCGACCGTCAGGGGCGTGCGGCAGATCGTCGGGCGCGCGCCGGGCGAAGACGCGCTGACCGGCACCAATGATCTGCTCGACAACCCGCGGTTTTTGGAGGGCCTTGTCGACGTCGGACGGCGCGAGCTGTCCTTCGACCTTCAGCTTTTGCCCGAACTGATGGAGAAAACCGCACATGTGCTGAGCGCCGCTCCCGATACCAGGGTCGCCCTGTGCCATGCCGGATCGCCGCATGATCGCTCTGCCGCGGGATTGCGCGACTGGGCTCGGCAGTTGCGTGCGCTGTCGGATCTGCCTCAGGTCACCTGCAAGCTTTCGGGCCTGGGCATGTTCGAGCATGACTGGCACCAGGAAAGCATCCGCCCCATTTTCGAGACCTGCCTTGAGCAGTTTGGCGCGGCGCGCTGCATGTTCGGGTCGAACTTTCCGGTCGACTCTTTGTATTCAGATTATGCACAAATTGCCGACGCCTACGACGCCCTGATCCCCGAAGCGGTCAAGCCACAGATCTTCGGAGGTACTGCCGCCGCGTTCTACCGCTTCTGAGGGACGAACCGCGCAGGCGACAAGGCCTCCTGCACCTCACCCGGGATCGCCTGGCCCGAGCCTGTCACCAGGTTCGCGATGATCCGCGACAGCGCAGGCGCGGTCTGCACGCCGTAGCCGCCTTGCCCGGCCAGCCAGAAACACCCTTCGGCCTCGGTGTCTTCGCCGACCACCGGCGTCTTGTCATCCGCAAAACTGCGCAATCCGGCCCAGCTCCGCTCGACCCGGGTGACCGGGGTTGTGACGGCGCGCGCGTAGCGGTGCAGACCTTCTGCGAGCACCATGTCGTCGGGCCAGGCATCCTGCGGCGCGACCGGATCTTCGTCCGCGGGGCTCACCATGAGCCGCCCGGCATCCGGTTTGGCGTACCAGGTTTCCGCAACCGAGCCGAAGCCGGGCCACGCGCGCGTGTTCATCCCCGGCGGCGCGGGCAGGATGGCGGCGGAGCGGCGTTTCGGCGTGATCCGGATCGCCTGCGCCCCCGCCATCCGCGCCACTTCCCCGGCCCAGGCGCCCGCCGCATTCACGATGACAGGCGCCGAAAAGACCTGCGCGCCCGCACGTACCTCCCAGCGACCGGCCTTGCGTTGCAGAGCCGTGACACGCGCCCCGACGACGATCGCACCGCCGAACCTCAGGCATAACCGCCTGTAACCGGTCAAAAGCCGGTCAACCTCGATATCCTGCGCGTCCTCTTCGTAAAGTGCGGCGTCGATCGGCTCCGGGCGCAGGATCGGCACCAGCGCCGCAGCCTCCCGCGCGGTGAGCCTCTGCAACCCGTCCGATCCGGCGGCGTAGTCGTCCAGCGCGTCCCGTTCGGCTTTTGTCGCAAGCAGCAGCAGGCCGCGCGGCTTCAGCAGCGGTGGCTCCGCGATGTCGCCCGGGTCGTCGAACAGCCGTTGCGACATCGCATTCAGGGTCCGCAGCGTCGCGTTGCCGTAGTTGCGCACGAAGATCGCGGCAGAGCGGCCGGTGCTGTGATAGCCAAGCTGCGGCTCCGCCTCGAGCAGGATCACCTTGCGGTCCCGCGCGATTTCGGCCGCCGCACCAACCCCGGCGATGCCGCCGCCGATGACAATGACATCCGCGCTTGTCATCCGCCCAGATACCCCGAAAGCGTTGCGGTCAGGCAGGCGCCCAGAGTGTCGGACAGGTACCCGCCCTCCTGCACGAGCAGCACCGGTTTGCCCGTTTTGGCAATGCGCGCGCCGATCCTCGCGAACCCATCCCGCGTGACGGTCAATGCCTGGAACGGGTCGTCCTTCGACGCGTCGAGCCCCAGCGCCACAACAATCACATCTGCGCCGTACATCGAAACCCGGGCCAGTCCAGCGTCGAGCGCCTCGAGAAAAGGCACGTCGCCGCTGCCCATCGCCAGCGGCAGGTTCAGATTTGCGCCCAGCCCCGCGCCCGCTCCGCGTTCCGCCGCATGGCCCCAGAAGAACGGGTAGAAATGTGCCGGGTCCGCATGGATCGACAGGGTGAGCACATCGCCTCGCTCATAGAAGATCCCTTGCGTGCCGTTGCCATGATGCACGTCGATATCGAGGATGGCCGGACGCAACCCGGACTTGCGCAAACGCTCCGCGGCAATTGCGGAGTTGTTCAGAAAGCAGAACCCCCCGGCCTGATCGGCGTAGGCATGGTGCCCCGGCGGGCGGCACAGCACATAGGCGGACGGCCCGCCAGACAACAGGTGATCGGCCCCGGCGATGGCACTCTGCGCCGACCAATAGGCCGAAAGCCACGTCCCTTCGGCAATCGGGCAGGCGGTATCCGCCTGATGATAGCCCGCCTGCCCAACCGGCGAGGATGGATAGCTGTCGGAGCGGCTGCGCGGATGGATGTTGGGGATGACTTCGGCACTGGCGCCGGCGATGTCCGACCAGCGGCTGTGGATGTTTTGCAGGAATGTCAGATATTCCGCCGTGTGGATGGCGGCGATGGGCCCCAGGCCGATCTCCTTTGGTGCTTCGAAGCGGCAGCCCGCCTCTTGCGCCGCGGCTTTCAGTATCTCCGCGCGTTCGGGCACTTCGGGGTTCGGTCGGCATGTGCCGCTGACAATGAAATTCTCGGGGGCATGCGCCGTCTGCCGGTCGTCGAAAAAGGCTTTCATCCTGCTCCCCTGTGCGGCTCTCCCGTGTCTTGGATCGCAATCCGGCCAGGGATTGTCGAGGGTGCGCATCCAGCGCGGCCCCAAAAACGCCAAAAGCCGCCCCGGAGGACGGCTTTTTTGGTTGCGGGGGTAGGATTTGAACCTACGACCTTCAGGTTATGAGCCTGACGAGCTACCGGGCTGCTCCACCCCGCGACACTTGGCGGATAACTATTACGGCAAACTGCCGGGTGCAATGTCTCGCGGGCGGTTTGTGCAACTTTTTTCGCCGTTTTCTGCGTCGACTTGGCGTCACCCGGGCGGAACGCAGGCTGTAACCGAGATGGTGGGGGCCGTGCCAAAGGTGGGCCCTGAGGGCATCTGTTCTATGACCCAGGTTTGCAGCGCGGAAACGTCGCCGCTGCCGCGCGAAAATCCACACAGCGTCATGCGGGTTGGCCCCGGGGGCGTCCTTTCGAGCATGTTGAACGAAAAATCCGCGTCATAGACATATTGCAATCCGCCTTTGCCGGGCGGCGTGCGGGCGCTTTGCAGGCTGGTGCCGGATGCGCCCTGAATGACCTGAACCGGCGCCCGTTCACCATTGTCATCGGCGACCTTGTAAATCTGGAACAGGTGATCATGTCCGCTGAGTACCAGCGACGCTTTCGGCCAGGCGCGATAATGCGAATCGCGCGGGTCGCGGAACCGTCCGTACTCACTCCAGAACGGGACATGGGTGGTGATCCATGTCTCGGGTGTGTTGGTCACTTTGGAGAAATCGACCAGACGCGTGGTTGTGGCGCGCGAGGCGTTCAGAAGGTAGATGTTGAGCGCGGGGAATGCACCGGCGTCGAAGCGGATCATTTCGTCCACATGGTAGGTTTGCCGCTCGCACACCGCCAGATCCGTCACCAGACCCACCGTGGAGAAAAAGGTCGACCAGCCGACCCATCCGCGTTCATCCTGCGGCGCGCAATCCTCGTGGTTGCCGCGCACGATTACCCAGGGTGCCGCTGCAAGCAATGGCGCGGCGGGTGCAAAAAAGTCATCCTCCCAGACCGACCAGTCGCGCAAGCGGCGCACCTTGGGGTCGGGATTGGGGTCGCAGCCTTCGACATCGCGTCCGCAATTGTCGCGATAGGTGTAGTCGCCGACATGGATCACCAGATCGGGCTCGAGCGCCGCGGCGGCGGATGCTATTTGCGGAAAGAACCAACCGGATGTGCAATCCTGAGAGCCCGCGGGCGCATCTCGACAGCCCGTGTCGCCCAACAAAAGGATGCGGGACGGCGCTGTGGCGGCGGGAATGGTCAGTTGGGTTGGCCCCACCATCACGGTCTTTTTGTCGGAAAGTGAGACGGAGGCCTCGCACACAGTGAGGTCGGCCATCTCCGCCATCGCGCTGTCGTCGCGCTCCTGCATCGGCAGGCCTGCTGGCGCGATATCGGCGCAGGAGGCGCTTGACGTGATGGCCCGCACGATGGCTCTGGGGCCTTCGGCAAGCTGCACCCAAGCGTAATCGGTCTGCGACGCCGCGGTGCCGGCCAGACAGGCGAGCAAAGCGGCGAGGATGTTGGGACGCTGCATGGATATGTCTCCGAAATCGCTTTGGGGAACTCGACCGTGAGGCGAGCTGGTCAAAATCGAGACAAGCTTAAGGGATAAATACAAAAAGCCCAGCGCGTTGGCGCCGGGCTTTTTGTGTAACATCGTCAGAGAGATACGCTTGGGTTTTACTAGGTTTGGCGATGACCTACTCTCCCACGTCTTAAGACGCAGTACCATTGGCGCTACGGCACTTAACGGCCGGGTTCGGAATGGAGCCGGGTGTTTTGCTCGTGCTATGATCACCAAACCGAGAAAAACCCAAGTTCAAGTCGTCCAAGTCAGTACACTCACGGTGTATGCTTATTGTCCCAGAAGAAACCTGGCTTCTACTGGATCAAATCAAGCCTATCGGGCCATTAGTACCGGTCAACTGAACACATTGCTGTGCTTACATCTCCGGCCTATCGACGTGGTGGTCTTCCACGGCCCTCAGGGATACCTTGTTTTGAGGGGGGCTTCCCGCTTAGATGCCTTCAGCGGTTATCCTGTCCGAACATAGCTACCCTGCACTGCTGCTGGCGCAACAACAGGTCCACCAGTGGTCCGTTCACCCCGGTCCTCTCGTACTAGGGGCAACTCCTCTCAAGTATCCTACACCCACGGCAGATAGGGACCGAACTGTCTCACGACGTTCTAAACCCAGCTCACGTACCTCTTTAAATGGCGAACAGCCATACCCTTGGGACCTGCTCCAGCCCCAGGATGAGATGAGCCGACATCGAGGTGCCAAACACTGCCGTCGATATGGACTCTTGGGCAGTATCAGCCTGTTATCCCCGGCGTACCTTTTATCCGTTGAGCGATGGCCCTCCCACTTGGGACCACCGGATCACTATGGCCGTCTTTCGACTCTGCTCGACTTGTCAGTCTCGCAGTCAGGCTGGCTTCTGCCATTGCACTCAACGAGCGATTTCCGACCGCTCTGAGCCAACCTTCGCGCGCCTCCGTTACGATTTAGGAGGCGACCGCCCCAGTCAAACTACCCGCCACGCAGGGTCCCGGATCCGGATAACGGACCGCGGTTAGACATCAAGCAGAACAAGGGCGGTATCTCAAGGGTGGCTCCCCACAGACTGGCGTCCATGGTTCAAAGCCTACCGCCTATCCTGCACATGTTGTGCCTGATGCCAGTGCGAAGCTGTAGTGAAGGTGCACGGGGTCTTTCCGTCTAACCGCGGGGAGCCTGCATCTTGACAGGCAATTCAATTTCGCTGAGTCGATGTTGGAGACAGCGGGGAAGTCGTTACGCCATTCGTGCAGGTCGGAACTTACCCGACAAGGAATTTCGCTACCTTAGGACCGTTATAGTTACGGCCGCCGTTTACCTGGGCTTCAATTCAGAGCTTGCACCCCTCCTTTTAACCTTCAGGCACCGGGCAGGCGTCAGACCCTATACGTCGTCTTGCGACTTCGCAGAGCCCTGTGTTTTTAGTAAACAGTCGCCACCCCCTGGTTTGTGCCCCCGGCTCCAAGTTGCCTTGGAACCGGGCCTCCTTCTCGCGAACTTACGGAGGTATTTTGCCGAGTTCCTTCAACATCGTTCTCTCAAGCGCCTTGGTATTCTCTACCAGTCCACCTGTGTCGGTTTAGGGTACGATCTGATGGAGGTGCTATTTCCAGGGACCAATTAGCGGCCCACCCAATCCGATAAGGGTGAACAACCTTCATGATCCGTCACAATCCTCCTGGCCCAGGAATATTAACCTGGTTCCCATCGACTACGCCTTTCGGCCTCGCCTTAGGGGTCGGCTTACCCTGCTCAGATTAGCTTTAAGCAGGAACCCTTGGACTTTCGGCGAGAGTGTCTCTCACACTCTTTGTCGCTACTCATGTCATCATTCTCGCTAGTGATCTCTCCACCGGATCGCTCACGCGCCGGCTTCACAGAAAGCTCCTTGTCTCCGTAACGGTCGAAACCGCTAAAGAGACAGTGAACTATGTCACACTACGCTCTGCTACCATGCCTTACGGCATCCTCAGCTTCGGCTCATGGCTTGAGCCCCGTTACATCTTCGCCGCAGGACAACTTATTTAGACCAGTGAGCTGTTACGCTATCTTTAAAGGATGGCTGCTTCTAAGCCAACCTCCTGGTTGTTTTGGTCGTCCCACCTGCTTTCCCACTTAGCCATGAATTAGGGGCCTTAGCTGGAGGTCAGGGTTGTTTCCCTCTCCACTACGGACGTTAGCATCCGCAGTGTGTCTGCCATCTAGTACTCCCGGGTATTCGGAGTTTGGTTAGGATCAGTAAGCCTGTGGGGCCCCATTACCCATCCAGTGCTCTACCCCCCGGGGTATTCGGATGACGCTCTACCTAAATAGATTTCGCAGAGAACCAGCTATCTCCGAGTTTGATTGGCCTTTCACCCCTAGGCACAACTCATCCCGACCTTTTTCAACAGGTGTGGGTTCGGACCTCCAGTAAGTGTTACCTTACCTTCATCCTGGTCATGCCTAGATCACTCGGTTTCGGGTCTGATCCATCTAACTCGACGCCCTATTAAGACTCGCTTTCGCTGCGCCTACACCTAACGGCTTAAGCTTGCTAGATAGACCAAGTCGATGACCCATTATACAAAAGGTACGCCGTCACAAGACTGGACACTAATGACAACCTCCGAAGGTGGGTTGCAAACCCACCCTACCGGGTCGGGACGCTGACCCTGAACTGCACCGTTTCGATGCCAGGGTTGTCGTCGTAGATTCCTGCGTTGGACCTGTGGTCGTAACTGAGGCCGAAGCGCCATCCCTGGCGGTTCTCATAGCCCAGTTCCAGCCCTGATCGAAACTCGATCGGGCCGCCAAGGTCGAACCCTCCATTGTCGAAATATATTCCCGGCATGGAGTGCAGTTCTGCAAAGAACGGGCTGTCGCCGAATTCGATGGTGTAGGTCGAGCCGAAGCCCACCCATGTTTCACCCTCTTCGCCGACCGAAAGTCCAAATGCATTGCCGAACGGGCCGCGTTTGTGGCCCAGATCGTATCGCATATAGATTTCGCTCGCCGCGCTGGCGCGCCGTTCCAGAACCTGGCCTGCCGAAAAAGCAAGCCTCGGGGTCGTTTCCGACTTTCCGAGACATCCGGTTTCGGTGCCACAGTAATTTCTGCTCATGTCGGTCAGACCGAGAATGAGGAGCAATACTGCAAAGGTTCCATCTGCCATCTTGAATGTCCTACCGCTTCGCTGCTTGAGGGCATGGCCCCGTGCAGTGTGTTTCGATAGACCATCTGATGGCGCAGATTGTCATTAGAGTCCAGTCAAGCTCCGACTGATTGTAGGCGTCCGGTTTCAGGTACTGTTTCACTCCCCTCGTCGGGGTGCTTTTCACCTTTCCCTCACGGTACTGGTTCGCTATCGGTCAGCAAGGAGTACTTAGCCTTCGAAGGTGGTCCTCCGATCTTCAAACAGGATTTCACGTGTCCCGTCCTACTTAATACGTCCAATCATGCTTCCCATACGGGGCTGTCACCCACTATGGCTGACCTTTCCAGGTCATTCTGGTCACAATCATGGCT
>CANMMF010000001.1:277500-676942 GCA_947498985.1 uncultured Paracoccaceae bacterium
GGGCGTATACGGTATTACTCTCAGTTTCCCGAGGCTATTCCGTAGAGAAGGGCACGTTCCCACGCGTTACTAACCCGTCCGCCGCTCGCCCCGAAGGGTGCGCTCGACTTGCATGTGTTAGGCCTGCCGCCAGCGTTCGTTCTGAGCCAGGATCAAACTCTCAAGTTGAAAAGCTGTTGCCAGCTTATCCTTGACGTTCGAACCTCTGCACATCTCATCGACCGGCTAGGGTCGATGAAGTCATCTGTTTGATGCACATCAGTTTCCATTGGAAACCGGTGTCCGTTCAAACAGTGAAGCTGACTATCCATCATCGGGTTAGGCCGGAGCCGCTCCCTAGGTAGTTGATATGCAGGTGTTGATCCATCGAAATGAACCAGAGCCGCCCACATATCTCTTCAGATACTTGCGATTTCAAAGAGCGTAGAGACAAAAGTGACTGAGTGCGCCCTAACTTTCTTGGCGCGCCCCGCCTCGTTTACCTCTGATTTTCTTCTGCGTCTCGTTGCCGTCCGTCTGCGTTTCCGCGTCTGTGTGGCCCGTCTGGCGCCCCGTCGTGCGCCTCAGCGCCGCCGGTGAGGGGGTATTTACGGTTTGGGTCGGGGGTCCGCAAGAGGTTTTTTCCGGAAAGGGCATCTTTTTTGCGATTTTCTCGATTTCCCCTGTTTTTCATGGGTTTAGGCCCTGAATATTTCTCTGGGACGCGGTTTCGCGCAATAATTATCCTGCACCGCAGCGCCCCCTGCTACCAGATTTGGGGTTTTCCACAGGCTTACCCCCAAGCAGAGCGGAGACTCACCCTGAATCTGCCCCGAGTCGGGGCGAGTCAGCGCTCAGGAATCATGTGATTCCGCCGTCATCGGCCGATCTGCCCGTAGGAATCGCTCGAATCCATGCCTGCCGGGGATGTTCGGGCGGCTCACGGGGGCGAAACAGAGCGACATGGCTTGGAGGTATCGCAAACCGGGATGCGGGCGCGTCGTTCCTTGCGCCATCAGGCACGCCTATTATCGCGCGCGGTCCGCTGGGCACCAGGAGCCGCGCCGCAATCGATCCGTCAGGCGCGCTGGGGGATCCGGCGTTTGGGCAGCCGCAGCGCCAGCAACACAATCACCGCCCCGAGATAGAGCAGCGGTTCCAGCTGAAAGCCCTTGGCCAGCATCACGAAGTGCAATCCGCCCAAAAGCCCCGCGGCATAGGTCAGCTTGTGCAGCTTGCGCCAATCAGGGCCGAGGCGGCGCACAGACCAGTTGTTCGAGGTCAACACCAGCGGCAGCATCAGCACAAAGGCCGCCATGCCGACCGTGATATAGGGACGCTTGAGAATGTCGGCCCAGATCTGGCTCAGGATCTGCACGTCCAGCACCAGCCACACCAGCAGGTGCAGCGACACGTAGACAAAGGCCATCACACCGATGGCCCGGCGGAACTTCAGCAGGTTGATCCCGGCGTGTCGTCGCAACGGCGTGATACAAAGCCCCGCGATCAAAAGCTGCAGCGCAAGCTCACCATATCGATGCTCCAGCGCCTCGATCGGCTCGACCCCGAGCCCGCCCGTCAGCGCGAGATAGAGCAGCCACGGCGCGGGCAGCGCACACAGTATATATAGGGCCCATGCGGGCACCCGGCGCGCGATGCTGTTTATCACGTCCGAAATACCTTTCATGCGCAGCATCCCTGACCGGCCTGAACCGGCGGGCAGGCCACCGTTCCGTAAGAGCAAAACACGCAGCAATCCCCTGCCCTGGGCCGCAAGACCGCATGGCATCCGGCACAGTCATAGAAGAACTGGCAGGCGTCGGTCGGCATCTGCTCGACCGATCTGTGGCCGCAATGCGGGCAGGTGATTTCGCTGCGAAGCTCGGTCATGGTCAGTGATTCTTCACCAGATCCATGCCTTCGTAAAGCGAGGCGACCTCGTCCTCATAACCGTTGAACATCAGCGTGGGGCTGCGCTTGGAGAAAAGCCCGTCGCCGATCCGGCGCTCGGTGGCCTGGCTCCAGCGCGGATGGTCCACATTGGGGTTCACATTCGAATAGAACCCGTATTCGCGCGCCGAATACTTGTTCCAGGCGGTGGGCGGCTGGCTGTCGGTCAGCGTGATCTTCACAACCGACTTGATCGACTTGTAGCCGTATTTCCACGGCACCACGAGCCGCAGGGGCGCGCCGTTCTGGTTCGGGATCGGCTTGCCATAGATCCCGGTGGCCATGATCGTCAGCGGGTGCAGCGCCTCGTCCAGACGCAGCCCTTCGACATAGGGCCAGTCGATGACCGGGATCTTCACGCCGGGCATCTCCTCGGGCCGCAGCACGGTCTCGAAGGCCACGTATTTCGCCTCGGGCGCGATGCCCGCAAGATCCAGCAGATCGGCCAGTTCGAACCCGTTCCACGGCACCACCATCGACCATTGCTCCACGCAGCGCAGCCGGTAGATGCGCTCTTCGACCGTCATCCGGGACATGATGTCCTCAAAGCTGTAATCGCCGGGGCGCTCGACCATGCCGTCGATGGTCACCGTCCATGGATCGGTGGTCAGCATGTGGGCGTTTTCCTTCGGATCGCCCTTGCCGGTGCCGAACTCATAATAGTTGCAGTAGGACGAGATCTCCTCGAGCGTATTGGGCTCCAGATCCTCCATCGCCGCGCTGCGGCCAGGCAGGCCGACAACGGCGCCGGCGCCCAGACCGGCCAGGATCTGGCGACGGTTCAGGAACACGGCTTCGGGGGTTACATCCGCGCGGGTCAGTTTGTTCGTCCAACGGTGGGCCATCGATCACTCCTTTTCGCTTGGCCTAGAGATATAAGACGCCCCCGATTTGACCAAACCACATTCCTTCAAACTCCCGTGGCCGCGCTGAAACAATGGTCACAATTGACTTGGGTCATTCCGGCGCGGCGCGTTTGGCTGGAGGATGCGGGCAGAATTGATGGGAGATGAGACATGAGAACCCTGCTTGCCGCTCTTGCGCTTGCGGCCACGCCCGTGCTGGCCGACGACGCCGTCACCTACAGCACGGATCAGAGCTTTGACGACGTGGTCTTCGGGCTGGAATCCGCGATCCTCGATGCGGGGCTGGTGATCGACAGCGTGAGCCATGTGGGCGAGATGCTGGAGCGCACCCGCGAGGATGTGGGCTCTGACATGGTGCTTTATTCGCAGGCGGATATCTTCAGCTTCTGTTCGGCCATCGTGTCGCGCAATGTGATGGAGGCCGATCCGATGAACCTCGTCTTTTGTCCATACGACATCTTCGTGATGGTGCAGCCCGACGATCCCGACACCACGATGATCGGCTACCGCACCCTGCCGGAGGGGCCCATGCAGGAGGTGCAGGCGCTTCTCGATGGTCTTGCGAAGGCCGCCATCGGCATGGAATGACACGGCAGAACTCTGCCGAGTTCACAAATATGTAACTGGAAATCATGTTTCGCCGCCGCTTAGGCGACCGGGTCACACGGTCAAGTTGCGGTGGCGGAAATCCCCGCTGATCCGAAGCCTTTTCTTTTGCGTAATCAGACCGATGTCACACCACATCAAGCAACTGAAAGAGGAAATCAGATCATGCTTCGCAGAACTTTTCTTGCCCTGACCACCGCCGCAACCCTGAGCACGCCCGTCTTTGCGGACGGCCATTCGATGGATATCGTCGACACCGCCGTCAAGGCCGACGGATTCGAGACGCTGGTCGCCGCCGTTCAGGCCGCCGGGCTTGTCGACACGCTCAAGGGCGAAGGCCCGTTCACCGTCTTCGCACCCACAGACGAGGCGTTTGCAGCGCTGCCCGAAGGCACGCTTGACGACCTGCTCAAGCCCGAGAACAAGGATCAGCTGACCGCGATCCTCACCTACCACGTGGTGCCGGGCAAGGTGATGTCCGGTGATCTTGAGAACAACATGATGGCGGCCACCGCACAGGGCGGCGATCTGACCATCATGACCGAAGACGGCGTGACCGTGAATGGCGCCAATGTCGTGACCGCGGATATCGAAGCGTCGAATGGCGTGATCCACGTCATCGATGCGGTGATCCTGCCGGAATAATCGCCCCTCGTCGGCGGAACTTCGCGGGGGCGCTGCGGCGCCCCCGTTTCTGTCCGCCCCGCCTTCCTTTCGCCGCAATCAGGTGAGCGTCGTCTGCTTCTCGCCGAAAATGAACGCGAAATTAACCTTAACGTTTCCAGCTTCGACCCCAATCTGCCGTTAGCCAGAGCCCCGGGCATGCGCGTTTGTGCGTGTCTTTTCGTTATTTGACCAACCAGAGGCAGGCATATGGCTGACATCTTCGAGACGAGCGATTCAAACATTAACGCTCACGCGACAGGCTCCTTCACCATCGGATTTGACGACACGTTTCACGGCACTTTCGGCGACACAGACCATCAGGACGGGATCAACCTGCCCGTGCTCGAAGCCGGTCAGAGCTACACGATTTCGATGACGGTGGATGACGTCGCGGATTTCCATTCGATCGTGATCATCAACCCGTCGAATTTCCATTCTGCGGGTTTCCACTGGACCGATGGCGTTCCGCACACGACCAGCCCCTATTCCAACGGTTTCGTGACCGTGTCGAACCCCACGCTCGATGGCAACACGTTGTCGATAGAGGTGGTCGTGAACACCACCAAAGGGTATTCGCTGGCGCTTCAGGGCATCAACGGGCCGACCGAGAACTACACGGTCACCATCGCCGAAACCGATCCCTACGGCATCACCGAAGAGTCCGATGACGTCACCGGCACCAGCTCGGCCGACATTGTCGACCTGCTTGACGGCGACGACAGCTTTGCAGGCGGCGACGGCAACGATGAGGTGCAGGGCTCCAACGGCAATGATGATATCCAGGGCGAGATTGGCGACGATCTGCTGAACGGCGGCGGTCATGACGACACGCTGAGCGGCGGCACGGGCAACGACACGCTTCTGGGCGGCTCGGGTGACGACAGCCTGCTTGGCGACGACGATGATGACGTGATCAACGGCGGCAACGGCGCGGATGACATCCAGGGCGGTGCCGGCGAAGACAGCATCATCGGCGGCAAGGATGACGACGTGATCGACGGCGGCTCCGGTCTCGACACCATCGAGGGCGGCTTCGGCAACGACACCATGGATGGCGGCGACGGCGCCGATACGTTTGTGGTCATCGCCAATAATGGCCAGGACGTGATCAACAACTTCGGCAACGGCCCCGATGTGATCGACGTCTCCGGACTGGGCATCTCCTCGGTCGGTCAGATGACGATCAGCGATGACGGCACCGACACCACCATCGATTTCGGCTCCGGCAACAGCATCGTTCTGACCGGTATCCTGTCGGCGGATGTCGATGCTTCGGACTTCGTGCTGGCCGCGAACCCGACCACCGTGACCGGCACAAATGGCCGCGACAACCTGAACGGCTCGTCCTCGGCAGATGTCATGTCCGGCCTCAACGGGCGCGACGTCATGCATGGTCTCGGCGGCGACGACGACATGTCGGGCGGCGGTCGCAATGACCGGATGTATGGCGGCGAAGGCAACGACACGATGTCCGGCGACAATGGCAACGACAAGCTTTTCGGCGATGCGGGCTCTGACGAGCTGGCGGGCGGGTCCGGCAAGGACCAGCTGACCGGCGGCGCCGATGCCGACACGTTTGTCTTTGCGGTTGGTGGCAACGACGATGTCATCACCGACTTCGAGGACGGTGTCGACGTGATTGATCTGAGCGGCCTCGCGGCGGCAGGCATCACCGGCGTCGGCGATCTGGCGATCACCCAGGTCGGCGCGGATGTGCACATCGCGCTGGATGCGGGCAGCTCCGTGACGCTGGCCAACACGCTTCTGGGCGACATCGACGGCGCCGACTTCATCTTCTGACGCGCGCCACATCGTCAGTCGGAAAGGCCCGCCCCACCGGCGGGCCTTTTCGTGCGACCGCCAACAGGCCGAATCGTCCGGAGCCCTGAGGCGCGCCAACAGAAACCCACTTTCCTTTTGATTGTCCCCGAAGCGTTAACAGTCGCGTCAGGGTTTTGCCGTATTCCGGCCCGATTTGCCCCTATTTCGCCTTTAATTTTGCGCGATTCCCCCGGTTCGCATTAGCCTTTGAGTGTGATCTCCGCCTGCCAACATTGCGGAGCGGACACGGATTTCGACCTGGGGATTTCATTCATGCCGCCGATTTTCACGACACCGGACGACGATCATTTCATCGGAACTGATGCTGCCGAAGAGGTCATTCTGCTCGAGGGTGACGATTTTGCCGATGGCTTTGGCGGCGACGACACCATCTTCGGGCTCGACGGCAGGGACACGGTCTATGGCGCAGCCGGGAACGACCTGCTTCTGGGTGGCAATGGCGATGACAGCCTTGTTGGCGGCGGCGGCGATGACACTGTTTCGGGCGAATCCGGCGACGACTATCTCAATGGCGGCGGCGACAACGATGTCGTGTCCGGCGGCGCTGGCAAGGACACAGTGATCGGCCTCGACGGCAATGACGAGCTTTTCGGCAACGAAGACGACGATCTGCTCGACGGTGGCGACAACAATGACACGCTGGATGGCGGGCTTGGCAATGACACGCTTCTGGGTGGGGCGGATGGTGATGTCCTGCTCGGCGGCGCGGGCGATGACGTACTTTCCGGCGGCGGCGGCAATGACACCATGGAAGGCGGCGCTGACAACGACCTGCTGACCGGCGATGGCGGGCGCGATCTTCTGGTGGGCGGTCTGGGCAATGACACGCTGGACGGCGGCAACAATGGCGACGAGCTGCAGGGCGGTGACGCCGATGACCTGCTGGACGGCGGCAAGGGTGACGATACGCTGAACGGCGGCGCCAATAACGACACGCTTCTGGCGGGTCAGGGCAGTGACATCCTTACCGGCGAGGATGGCGCGGACCTGTTTGTCATCGACAGCGCCGAGACCGGCAACGACACGATCACCGATTTCGACAGCGCCGCGGATCTCATCGACGTGCAGGTGCTTGGCATCACCGATCTGTCGGGCCTGACCCTGACGCAAGTTCTGGGCGATGTGCAGATCGATCTCGGCAATGGCAACACGCTCACGGTGCTGAATGCCACCGCGGCGGACCTGACGGCTGCGGCCTTCGTCTTTGACGCGGTGCCGCCGCCATCGACCACGGCGACCGAAAACTCCGACATTCTGACGGGTGCTTCGGGCACCGATGTGATCGACGGGCTGAACGGCAGCGATCTCATTTCGGGCCAGGGTGGAGATGACATCCTGCATGGCGGCAAGGGCAGCGACACGCTGCTGGGCGGCGGCGGCGACGACATGTTGGCCGGCGGCTCCGGGCAGGATTTTCTCGACGGCGGCACGGGCAACGACTCGCTTTACGGCGGATCGGGCGCCGACACGCTTGTCGGGGGCGCGGGCAACAACCTTCTGAGCGGCGGCAACAATGACGACGCGCTGATCGGTGCGGCGGGCGATGACACGCTTCTGGGCGGCAAGGGCGATGACACGATGGCGGGCGGCTCGGGTGCGGACGTGTTTGTCTTCACCCGCAAATCGGGTGCCGACACCATCACCGACTTCGACGATGGCACGGATCTGCTGGATGTCTCGGGCGTGAAAACCGTGAGCGGGTTCGCCGATCTCACACTCACCCAGACCGGCGCGGACGTGGTGATCGCGCTCGATCTGACCAATTCGATAACGCTGGAAAACACGCTGCTTGCCGATATCGACGCAAGCGATTTCCAGTTCTGACGGAATGCTCTTAGCCCTGCGCTGCCGATGCTCCTCCCGCATCGGGGCGCGGTCTAAAAGCCGTCATGCCGATCCTCCCTTCGGTATGACATGCTGCACCATCGCCGGGAGAGCGGCCCGGTGATGGTGCGGCCCTGATCAAGACCCTGCCCGGCGCCACTTCCCCGGAGCCGGGCAGGTCGCCAAGAAAAAAGGCCCGCCTGTGAGGGCGGGCCTTTGTTTCCTGCAGGGCTTAATGCACCACCGCATCATCCGGTCGCGGCCGGTTGGTCGAGGCGACGCGGTCACCGATGATCAACCCGTCGCTGCCGGCGCTGACCGGCACAGTGTCGCCATCCGCCACATCGCCCGCCAGCAGCATTTCGGCCAGCGGATCCTGCAGGGCGCGCTGGATCACCCGTTTCAGCGGCCGCGCGCCGAACACCGGATCGTAGCCTTCGTCGGCCAGCCATTTGCGCGCCTCGTCATCCAGCTCCAGCTGGATCTTGCGCGCCGCAAGCCGCTTCAGCAGCCGTGCCAGCTGGATATCGACGATGCCGGACATGTCCTCGCGCTTGAGCCGGTCAAAGATGATCGTCTCGTCCAGCCGGTTGAGGAATTCCGGCCGGAAATGCGCCCGGACCGCATCCATCACGTCCCGCCGCGCCTGACCGCTATCGGCACCTTCGGGCAACTGGCTCAGCGCCTGCGATCCGAGATTCGAGGTCAGCACGATCAGCGTCTGCTTGAAATCCACGGTGCGGCCCTGACCATCGGTCAGCATACCGTCATCGAGCACCTGCAGGAGCACGTTGAACACGTCCGGATGCGCTTTCTCGACCTCGTCGAAAAGCACCACCTGATAGGGACGCCGCCGGACCGCTTCGGTCAGCACGCCGCCTTCGTCGTAGCCGACATAGCCCGGAGGTGCGCCGATCAGACGCGCGACGCTGTGTTTCTCCATGAATTCCGACATGTCGATCCGCACCATGGCGTTGTCATCGTCAAAGAGAAACTCCGCCACCGCCTTGGTCAGCTCGGTCTTTCCGACACCGGTGGGGCCCAGGAACAGGAACGAGCCCAGAGGCCGGTTCTCGTCGTTGAGACCCGCCCGCGCGCGGCGCACGGCATTGGCCACGGCGCGCACCGCCTGGTGCTGACCGACAACGCGCTTGTGCAGACCGTCTTCCATGCGCAGCAGCTTTTCGCGCTCGCCCTCGAGCATCTTGTTGACCGGAATGCCGGTCCAGCGCTCGACCACGGCGGCGATCTGCTCGGGGCGCACGGCCTCTTCGACCATCACGTCGTCTTCGCTGCTTTCGGCCTCGGCCAGCTGCTTTTCCAGCTGCGGGATCACGCCATAGCTGAGCTCACCGGCCTTGGCGAGGTTCGCGTCGCGCTTCGCCTGCTCCAATTCTGCGCGGGCGCGGTCGAGCTTTTCCTTGAGATCGCGGGCAGAGGCCAGCTTGTCACGTTCGGCCTGCCATTGCGCGGTCATCCCGGCGCTTTGCTGCTGCAGGTCGGCCAGATCCTTTTCGAGCTTCGCAAGCCGGTCCTTGGAGGCCTGATCGTCCTCCAGCCGCAACGCTTCCACCTCGATCTGCTTTTGCAGGATATCGCGGTCGAGCGCGTCGAGCTCCTCGGGTTTGCTGTCCACTTCCATGCGCAGCCGCGACGCCGCCTCGTCCATCAGGTCGATGGCCTTGTCGGGCAGAAAGCGGTCGGTGATGTAGCGGTTCGACAGCGTCGCCGCAGAGACAAGGGCAGAATCAGAGATCCGCACACCGTGGTGCAGCTCGTATTTCTCCTTGATGCCCCGCAGGATGGAGATCGTGTCCTCCACCGTGGGCTCCTGCACCAGAACCGGCTGGAACCGCCGCGCAAGGGCCGCGTCCTTTTCCACATGTTTGCGATACTCATCGAGTGTGGTCGCGCCGACACAGTGCAGCTCCCCGCGCGCCAGCGCCGGTTTCAGCAGGTTCGACGCATCCATCGCGCCATCGGCCTTGCCCGCGCCCACAAGCGTGTGCATCTCGTCGATGAACAGCACGATCTCACCGGCGGCCGCGGTCACTTCGCTGAGCACGGCCTTGAGCCGCTCCTCGAACTCGCCACGGTATTTTGCGCCCGCGATCAGCGCGCCCATGTCGAGCGCCAGCAGCTTCTTGTTGCGCAGGCTCTCGGGCACGTCGCCATTGATGATGCGCAGCGCAAGCCCCTCGGCAATCGCGGTCTTGCCGACGCCCGGCTCCCCGATCAGAACCGGGTTGTTCTTGGTCCGGCGGCTCAGCACCTGCATGGCGCGGCGGATCTCATCGTCGCGACCAATGATCGGATCGATCTTGCCGTCTTCGGCGGCCTCCGTCAGGTCGCGCGCGTATTTCTTCAGCGCGTCATAGCCTTCCTCGGCTGTGGCGCTGTCGGCCGTGCGGCCCTTGCGGATGTCGTTGATCGCCTCGTTGAGGCTTTGCGGCGATACGTTGCCCGCCTCAAGCGCCTCTTTGGCCGGGCTTTTCACCATGCCCAGCGCCATCAGCAAGCGCTCGACCGGCACGAAGCTGTCGCCCGCCTTGCTGGCGAGGGTTTCGGCCTCGCCCAGCACCTTGCCGGTGGCCGAATCCATGTAGACCTGCCCCGCATCGCCGGACACTTTCGGAATCTTGGCAAGCTTGGTGTCGAGAACCTGCACAACCCGGCCCGGGTCGCCGCCCGCGCGTTTGATCAGGTTCGAGGCCATGCCCTGATCGTCGTCCATCAGGGCCTTGAGCAGATGTTCGGGCGCCAGCTTCTGGTGGCTTTCCCGCATCGCGATGGTCTGGGCGGCCTGAATGAAGCCGCGCGACCGTTCCGTGAACTTCTCCAAGTTCATGGCTGTCTCCTTTTCCAAAGCGCCCCTGAGCGTTTCAGACGCGCCTGGCAGGGCAGCACGCATCGGTCGGGGCCTCCGCTCCAAGATGGTCACGCGCGCCGCGCTCTTCAAGAGAGCGGCGTTGCAAAAAGGCAACGACTGGCCGTGGCCGGGCCACCCCGGCCAACGTCCCTGCAAAACAACCACCGGACGCCGCCATTTGCCATCTTTTCCGTCGCTGCCAGGTGACCCGGAACTCTGCGACGTCTTCAAGCGGTTCCCGGCCAAGCTGTGCATGGCCAGCGATGGTGCGTTTAATTAACGCATCGGCGTGATGTGACCGCAACCGGGGCTGGCGGCCTCTTGACGCAGCGGCGTCGGGCTTTCATTGACCGCGGAGCAAACACAGGAGCCCCAGAATGTCCGATGACCGCCTGATTGTCGCCCTCGATGTCCCGCATGCCGTTGCAGGTCTGGAACTGACCCGGCAGCTTGGCGATGCGGTGTCGTTCTACAAGATCGGGCTGGGGATGCTGACGGGGGGCGGGCTGGCGCTGGCCAATGAGCTCAAGCAGGAGCACGGCAAACGCATTTTCCTGGATATGAAGCTTTTCGATATCAGCGCCACGGTCGAGGCTGCGGTGCGCGGACTGGCGCAGTTCGATCTCGATTTCCTCACCGTGCATGGCGATCCGCATGTGGTGCGCGCCGCCTGCGAAGGTGCTGCCGGCTCTGATCTGAAGATCCTGGCGGTGACCATCCTGACATCGCTCGACCGGGCGGATCTTGACGCCGCCCTGATCCGCGACGGCGACATTCCCGACCTTGTGGCCACGCGCGCCGCGCGGGCGTTCGAGGCCGGTGCCCATGGCATAATCGCCTCGCCGAACGAAGCGGCGGTGCTCCGCGACCTGCCAGAAGCCGAGGGCCGCTTGATCGTGACCCCCGGTGTGCGCCCCGCTGGCGCCGATGCCGGGGATCAGAAGCGGATCGCGACCCCGGCGCGCGCCATCGCGGACGGGGCCGACCACATCGTTGTCGGGCGTCCGGTGCATCTTGCCGAGGATCCGCGGGCCGCGGCAAAGGCCATCACCGCAGAGATCGCGGCGGCCTGAGGCCGTTACGGGGGGCCTTTGCGCGCCACTTGAAGGCACGCGGGGGATCCGCGGGGAACACGGTTGCGTGACTCCCCCTCAAAGCCATGAAACCAAATGCTTACCTCAGCGTTATCCACAGGACACAGCAACGCCTGTGGATAAACCAACGGAGGCAAGAGCATGTCCTTTATCAAATCCCAGATCGGCGAAATCGCCTATAATCCGGCCCGCGAAGCGTTCGAAGCGCTGGTGAGCTTTCACACAAGCGACGCGCAGATCCGCGTGCCCGCGTCGTTCTCCGCGCCGCTGACGGCGGAGTTCGCGACCATTTCCAACGGGCTCTTTCAGGACGCGCTGCGCAAGCGCGCAACCGGAGGCGCGATGCAGTCGCAGATCGAAGAAATTTCGGGGGCCGTGGAACCTCTGAAGGCGGCGTGAGTTATTCCTGCGACGCCCAACTTGCCTGCGGGTGTCGCCTGCACGTGGCCTCTTTGTCCCTCGGGCCACATATCCTGCCGGACCCCGGTCATTTCGCCCGGTGGTCCGGCTTTTTGCTGTCCAGATAGGCTTTCAGAATATCGCGAAAATGCGGGATCGCCTTGTCGGCTTTCAGGAAGGCTGCCGCTGACATAAGCTGCCAGCCCGCGCCTTCATCGCCAAACACGATCCTCCCTCGTGCCTCCGCGGGCAGATGTGCCGCAAAGAACCACGACGCAGAGGCCGGGGCCTGCCGCAGATGCGCAAACCGAAGCTCATCTTCGCGCAGCCGCAGGCCGACCTCTTCATGGGTTTCGCGCAGCACGCATTGTTCCGGGCTCTCGGTGCCTTCGCGCCCGCCGCCGGGAAAATCAAGATATCCGGGCCAGGTGATGCCGGGTGTATGATCCCGCCGCAGAACCAGCAGATCACCGCCCAGAAACAGCATCAGTTTGGCGCCGTGGAAGACCCGCCGCGGATCACACATGGCGTCCTCTTCGCTGGCGGAGTAAACTGCGCATCACCTGCTCACCGGACCCTGCCATGCCTGCCCTCTGCCGCGATTGCCTGACCCAGTTCGACGCCGGACCGCGCTGTCCGGCCTGCAAGCGGCCGCGCATCATCTGCCATGACGAGCTCTTTGCGCTCTCCATCGCGCATATGGATTGCGACGCATTCTACGCCAGCGTCGAGAAGCGAGACAATCCAGAACTGGCCGACAAGCCGGTGATCATCGGCGGCGGGCGGCGCGGCGTGGTCTCCACCGCCTGTTACGTGGCGCGCATCCGCGGCGTGCGCTCGGCGATGCCGATGTTCAAGGCGCTGGCGCTGTGCCCCGACGCGGTCATCGTGCGCCCGCGCATGTCGGTCTACGTCGAAACCTCGCGCGCCATCCGCGCCATGATGGAAGAACTGACCCCCGCCATCGAGCCCCTGTCGCTCGACGAGGCGTTCATCGACCTCACCGGGACGGAGCGGCTGCATGGCCGCCCGCCCGCCGTCATGCTCGCCCATCTCATCAAGCGGATGCGCAGCGAATTGGGGCTCACCGGCTCGGTGGGGCTGTCGCATAACAAGTTCCTGGCCAAGATCGCCTCCGACCTCGACAAGCCGCACGGGTTTTCGGTGATCGGCGCGGCAGAGACGCAGGACTTCCTGCGCCCCAGACCGGTGCGGCTGATCTGGGGTGTCGGGGCCGCCGCGCAGGGCGCGCTGGAGCGTGCGGGCATCCGCACCTTCGAGGATCTGCTGCGCTGGGAGCGCGTCGATCTTGTCGCGCGTTTCGGCTCCATGGGCGAACGGCTCTGGCATCTGGCGCGCGGCGAGGACCGCCGCCGGGTGACGCGGAACGCGCCGATGAAATCGATCTCCAACGAGACGACCTTCGGCGAGGACACCTCCGATCCCGATATTCTCGACGGGCATCTGTGGCGGATGTGCGAAAAGGTGGCGGACCGGGCCAAGGCCAAGGCGCTGGCCGGGCGGGTGGTGACACTGAAACTCAAGCGCGGCGATTTCACCCTGATCACCCGGCGGGTATCGCTGACCGATCCCACGCAGATCGCCGACCGGATCTATCGCACCGCGCGCGGCCTCTTCGATCAGGTGGAGGGCAAGGGGCCTTACCGGCTGGTGGGGGCCGGGATCTCGGATCTGGTGCCCGAGGACGTGGCCGACCGCGCGGGCGATCTGCTCGATCCCAAGGCGGGCAGCCGTGCCGCGGCGGAGCGGGCGACGGACGAGATCCGCGCCCGGTTCGGGGATGACGCGATCCTCAAGGGCCGGGCGTTGCGGTAGTCGCGGCTGCGATGTGTGGACGCGCGCGGATGTGCCTTCAGGCTGGCGATCCCGGTGCTTCCGCTCGCGCAGACCAAAAGCTCGGCCCGTGCCCCGTGCGATACTCCGTCACCGCTCATCATCCCGACAAAGCATCCCGGGCTTAGCGCCCGATCACCTGATCCTCTTCATCCACCGCGTCATAGCCCAGCGCTTCCAGCCCCGCTTCGAGGTTGTCCGACAGATGTGGCGTGCCGATCAGGTAATCTGCGGTGGGTGTGGTCGCCTCGTCATAGGCGGTCTGGTAGGCCTCGTCCCAATCCTCCGGCTCGAAGGCGCCGCGCCCGATCCACATCACGGTCACGAGGGCGGCCTGTTCCTCTTCGTCCATACGGTCGATAAGGCCGCGCAACTCCCCCTCGGCGCGGTCCAGTTCGCGGGCCATCACAATCACGGCGGCCACCTGTCTTGGGCTGATCTTCTGCATTGCGCGTCTCCTTCCGGGTCCTGTCGGAACGAGCATGCCCAAAGCTGCGGCGCGCGACCTTGATCTTACGCAAAAAGCCGGTAGTAGAGCCAATCGGGCAGAAACTGGCTGCCGCGGAACACCAGGCTGAACGCCGTCGGGAAGGAGTGCTTGAACCCGTCGCTGTTCATATGCTCGAAATAGGCCTGCGCGGCCTTTTCCGGCTCCATGATGAACGGCATCTTGAAGTCGTTCTTGTCGGTCAGCCGTGTCTTGATGAAGCCGGGATTGACCAGTTGCACATCGACGCGCGTCTTGTACAGATCCGCGTGCAGCGATTCCGCCAGCACCATGACACCGGCCTTTGAGGCGGTATAGGCTGCCGCCCCCGGCAAGCCGCGAAAGCCCGAGAGCGACCCTGTCAGAACGATGTGGCCCGCGTCGCGGGCGGTGAAGCGCGGCAGGATCACCCCCATCAGGCGCATCGCGCCGGTGAAGTTGATATCGGCCATCTTGTTGGCCTGCTCCGCGTCCCATTCAGCGGCCCCAAACGGCCAGTAGACCCCGGCCATTTGCACCACGCCGTCGATCTCGCCGATCTCGTCGGCCACGGTCTCAAGCGCATCCGCATCGGTGACATCCACCGGCGCAACCCGCGCCCGCCCGGGCAGCGCCTCGGCCAGATCGTTGAGCTTGTCTTCCGAGCGTGCGGACAGGATCAGTTCGACCCCTGCCCGGCTCATCCGGTGAGCCAGCGCCTCACCCAGACCCGCCGATGCGCCGACGAGCCAGTACTTCTTGCCGTTCCACTCTCTCACGCTGTCTCCTTCCGGCGCATCGTCGCCACCAGTTCCGCCACCTTTATTCCGAACTTACGGAACTGGCTGCGGTTCACGATGGTTCCGTTCGGCGCCAGATACATCCAGTCAGTGGTGTCGAGCACATGGCCGCCGGCATCCTCGGGCAGGCGGATGCGGTAACGCAACTGCACGGTCGGGCCGCTCTGCTCGCCGCTGCCCTCGCCCACCACGTCGGGCGCGGTGGCCTTGATCTTGCCGTCATTGCCGAGGCTGAGCGTCCATTCGCGATCCTGGACGGAGCCGTCATCATAGGTGAAGCGTTCCTTCATCACGCCGCGGTTGCCGTCCCACCGGGAGTTGAACTCTCCCACAAAGCGCGAGGTCACGCGCCCGGTCGGACCATAGATCACACCCTCGCATTCGATGGGCCCGTTGAGATGCGTGCGCAGATCGAACGCCTCGCCGTGATGATCGATGTAGTCGGCGGGCGATTGCGCGCCAAAGCCGAAATACAACGATTTCAGATAGGTCAGCACCAGCATCAGCGCCGATCCCAAAACGACATAGCCAAGAGCTTCCATCATGTTCCCCTTCCAACAGGCGTTGCGATCAGAAGCCCGATCGCCAGTAGTTTCAGCACGCAGGGCACCCCGGCATAAAGCAGGCTGAGCGCCCGCAATGCCCTTTCAGGGTTGTCCGTACCCGACGTGAATCCTTGCATTTCCAGCAAGGGAAGTAGCGCCACGGCGGCAAACGCCAACGTGAACTTCGAAACAAATGACCACAGCGCAAAGCCTTCGGACGCGTTGGGCGCGATCCGCGCCATGCGGGTGGCGAACATCGCGGGCAGCAGCGTCATGTCCGCCCCGAGTGCGGCACCGGAGCCCAGGCAGATCAGCGCAAACAGCCATGTGTCGCCCGCGCCCAGTCCCAACGCGCCGCCAAAGGCCACGATGGCGAGCACCATCGCCGAGAGCAGCACCGGCTTGGGTCCGAACCGCTCTGCCAGCAGCCCCCAGACCGGCGCGGCGAGGGCGGCTGCCAGGAAAAACAGCAGCAAGAGCGGCCCTTCCCAGCCCGGCGCCTGCAGGCGGCTTTCGACGAAAAACAAAAACAGCGTGGAGGAGACGGCGACCGGGGCGGCGTTGAGCAAGGCGATGAGCAGCAGGCGGCGTGCGATCGGATCGCCGACCACCGGGCCGAAGCCCAGCCGCGGCACGTCACGGCTCTGGCCCCATTCGCCGGTCATCGCCCAGAGCGCCACGGCACAGGCCAGCGCAAAGGCCAGCGCGAAGCCGATGAAGGGTGGCACGCCGATGCCTTCGAGCAGCGCCGGCAGCAGCGCCGCAAGGCAGACCCCAGCAAGCGCGCCGCTCTCGCGCCAGCGCGCCAGACGCAAGTGCCCCTGCCCGGCCAATTGGCCGCCCTTGGCCACACCGGTGGCGTAAAACGAAATGGTCAGGAAGCTGAAGGACGAAAAGACCAGCGTCAGGGTCAGCGCAAACCACCAGATCGGCGCGATGGGCGGTGTCACGGCAAAAAGCCCCAGCATGCCCAGCGCCATCCCGGCCCCGCCGATCAGCACCGCCACACCGCGCCGCCCCTGAAGGCTGCCCGACAGCCGTCCGAACAGCGGATCCTGCACCACATCCAGCAATCGCAGCACAAACAGCACCGTGCCGAGACTCGCCAGGCTCACGCCATAGGCATCGACATAGAATTTCGGCGCGTGGATGTAGATCGGCAGTCCCGCCGCTGCCAGAACCCCGGCAAAGGCGGCGTAAGCGCCAAGACGGTCGGTCACTGGCTGACCTCTCCGACCGGGGGCTCGGGGCGGTTGCGATATCGCGCGCCCTTGATCCAGAGCTTCAGCGCCTGCCAGTGGATCAGCGCCAGAACCCGCCGCGCGCCAAAGGGACGCCGGAGGGCAGAGCGCAGAATAGACCGGTTCGTCATCACCCGCCGCGGCCCGCAAAGCGTGGCGATCAGCCCGCCGCGGCCAGCGCTGTAGTCGATCCAGATGCCGATACGCTCAGCATTGATGTCGAAGCGGAAGACATAGCCGCCCTCGACCGGCTGGAAGGGCGAGACATGAAAGATCTTCTGCGCGGTCAGCCTGTCGGTCTTTTCGATGACCGAGCGGTCGGGCTTCACGCAGAGATAGGAATGGCGGTCGCCAAAGGTGTTGCTGACCTCGGCGATGACCGCAAGCAGCCGTTCGTTTTTGTCGTGGGCCAGCCAGAACGACACCGGGTTGAAGACATGGCCCAGCATCCGCGGCTGGGCGAGCAGCAAAAGCGGTCCTTCCGCGCGGATCTGATGCGCCTCCAGCACGTCGCGCGCCCAGACCGCCCCGCGCCCCTGCCCCGGCGCACCGCCATGGTCGCTGTCCTGCAGCGAGGTCACATTCGCGCCGTTGCGCGAGAAAAGTGCCGGTGTTTCGGGCACCGTCTCGGCATCGAGCATGACGTAATCCACCGAGTAGCGGAACGCGTTGCCGATGGCGCCCTTGCGGCCATGATAGGTGTGGCCAAGGATATGATGGACGGCGCTCATGCCACCTCGGCCAGAACCGCGCTGCGCGCACGGATCGCATCGGCCACGTCAACAGCGCTCGACAGCCCGTCCTCGTGAAAGCCGTTCTTCATCCAGGCGCCGCAGAACCAGGTGTTATGTGTGCCGTTCTGGAACGCCACCAGCTTTTGCGCCTCAAGTGCGGCCAGATCGAAGACCGGATGCCGCAAGGTGGTTTCGTCATAGATGAGCTCTTCGCGGATCTCGCGCGTGGAATTCAGCGTGACAAACATCGGATCGTCCTTCGGGATCGGCTGCAGGCAGTTCATCCAGTAGGTCAGGTCGATGGCGTTCATGGTCTTGCGCGGGGTCTCGGTGTAGTTCCAAGAGGACCAGCAGGCGCGCCGTTTGGGCATCACTTGCGTGTCCGCATGCAGCACAACCCGATTGGGCTGGTAGGCCACCGCGCCAAGCCCGCCACGCTCAATGGGGGTGGCATCGCCCAGAAGGCGCAAGCTGTCGTCGGAATGGGTGGCAAAGACCACGTCGTCAAAGCTTTCCCAGCCGCCTTTCGCCTTGATCCGGACGCCGCCGGGCACCCGCCGCACCGTATCGACCGGCGTGCCAAGGCGCATCGTGACCCCCTGCGCCTGCATCGCCGCCCCCAGCCGGCGCACGTATTCCACCGAGCCGCCCTTGACCGTGTACCACTGATGCTGGCCGGTGTGGCTGAGCAGCGCATGGTTTTCGAAGAACTGGATCAGCGCATGCGCCGGAAAGTCGAGGATCTTGTCGACGGGTGTGGACCAGATCGCACCCGAAAGCGGCAGCAGGTAATAATCGCGGAACCACGCGCCGGTGCCGAGCCGGTCGAGAAACGCCCCAAGCGACAACGTGCGGTCCTGCGCCTCGTCGAGCGCGCGCGCATTGAAGCGCAGAATATCGCGCACCATGCCCAGAAAGCGCGGATCAACCGCGTTGCGGGTCTGCGCGAACAGCGCGCGCAGATTGCGCAGCCCGTATTCCAGACGCCCGCCATCGAGGCTTGCGCCAAAGCTCATGTCGGATTTGGTGACAGGTACGTCGAGCCGGGCAAAAAGCTCTGCCATATGCGGGTAATTGGCGTAGTTGAACACGATAAAGCCGGTATCGACCGGCTGGTCGCCACGCTTTCCGGCAATCAGCGTGCGCGCATGCCCACCCAGCCGCGGCTCTGCCTCAAAAAGCGTGACCCGATGGTCGTCGGCCAGAAGATGCGCCGCCCCCATGCCTGAAATCCCCGCGCCGATAACGGCAATCTTTCGCGCGCCTGCCGCGCGGGCTTCAAATGGCATACTCGTGATACTCCGGATGTTTCTGCTCTTAAGGGGAGTACGGCGGGCGCCGCCAACCGGATGAAAAAAGAATAGGAAAAAAAATCTGATCCATTAGGTTTGAAGACGCGTAGAAGATGCATGTTAGGCAGTTCTGCGCCCTTCGACGCAAATGATGTAACGCCCGTTGCAGCGGGTGTTCTCTCGCGCGGCGGCGAAGGAATGCGAACGGTCGGGATGAAACGCGTGGGTCTTGATACCCCGGAAATGACAGAAGACTGGGTCGGTTGCCTGGTCCGCATACGTGACAACAGGGATGAAGCGGCCTTTGTCGAGGTGTTCGAGCACTTCGCGCCAAGGGTCAAAGCCTTCCTGATGCGTGGCGGCTCGGACAATGCGCTGGCCGAGGAATGTGTGCAGGAGGTCATGGCGACCGTCTGGCACAAGTCCGCGATGTTCGATGCATCGCGCGCCTCCGTTGCGACGTGGATCTTCACGATTGCGCGGAACAAGAAGATCGATGTGCTGCGCAAGCAGCGCAGACCAGAGCCGGAGGACCTCCCCTGGGGGCCCGAGGCGGAACCGGATCAGGCCGATATCATCGGTCTGCAGCAAGAGAACAGACAATTGGGGGAAGCCATCGCCTCCCTCCCCGAAAAGCAAAGGGCACTGATCGAGAAAGCCTATTTCGGAGACCTCAGTCATTCGGAGATTGCCGATGAGACGGGTCTGCCGCTGGGCACGATCAAATCCCGCATCAGACTGGCGCTGGAGAGACTGCGCCACGCAATGGACAACACGTGAAGACAATGACGCATTCGATCAATCATCATCTAAGCGAAAAGCTGATCGCCGGATATGCCGCAGGCACTCTGCCCGAAGCGGTGAACCTGATCATCGCCTCACATATCTCGCTCTGCGACACCTGCCGTGCAGAGGTTGAAGCTCACGAAGCCGTGGGCGGTGCCATCATGGAGCGCGTGGAAAGCGCCGAGGTCTCCGAGGCGTGCCTCTCCGGCGCGCTGGATCTCATCCGCAACGGCGCGTGGTCCGCGCTCGATCAACGTGTGGCAGCCCCCGACCCGGTGCTGCCCGCGCCTCTGCGCGACTATGTGGGCGGCACGCTTGACGATGTGAACTGGCGACCGGTCGGCATGGGCGTGAAGCAGGCGGTGCTGGAGACCTCGTCCGAGGCCACCGCCCGGTTGCTCTATATCCCGGCAGGCACCGCGGTGCCGGATCACGGCCATTCCGGCATGGAATTGACGCTGGTGCTGAAAGGCGCGTTTTCCGACGAGCTTGACCGGTTTGCCCGCGGCGATATCGAGATTGCGCATGAGGATATGCAGCACACGCCGATTGCGGATGTGTCGGAGGATTGCATCTGCCTTGCAGTGACCGACGCGCCCTTGAAGTTCAAAGGTCTCCTGCCGCGCCTGATGCAGCCGTTCCTGAAAATCTGAGACTTGGTCATGTGACCGGTGCTGCGCCGGAGTGATGGCTCTGGCTGGTGATCCTGTTTGGCCATCGCCGGCGGCCACTTTGATGAGCCGTGGCATCGACGGGCCCGGGACTGTCGATCCAGCGGGCATGTATAGCGCTTTATGCTAGCCGCGTTTGGATACCTTCGAAATCTCGCGACCAGTTCAGCCAGATCGACAGGCCGCGGGACGGCCCGTCAATAGCGCGGCGGCCTGCGGCCTTGATTCCGCGCCGGGGCGCGACACTGCTGAGTTCCGCGCCTGGGCGCGACACTGCTCCGGTCACCCCCGCATGCTTGCCTCCTCTCACCTGATCGCAAATGCAAAACGAGCCCCGGAGGGCTCGTTGCAGTCGTACCACGCGTAACCCCGGGTCGCGCTATTTCTTGCGCTTTTTCGGCGGCATGAGATCGGTGATCGTGCCTTCGAACATCTCGGCGGCGAAATTCACCGTTTCCGACAGCGTCGGGTGCGGGTGGATCGTGTGGCCGAGATCGACCGCATCGGCCCCCATCTCGATGGCCAGCGCGGTCTCGGCGATCAGGTCGCCCGCGTTCGTGCCGACGATGCAGGCGCCGATCACGCGGTCATCCTCGGGATCGAAGAGCAGCTTGGTGATGCCCTCGCTGCGCCCGTTCGACAGCGATTTGCCCGACGCGGCCCAGGGAAAGACGCCCTTTTCGTATTTCACGCCCCTGGCCTTGGCCTCGGTTTCGGTCAGCCCGCACCAGGCCACTTCGGGATCGGTATAGGCGACGGACGGGATCAGCTTGGCGTCGAAGAAGCGCTTTTCACCGGCGCAGACCTCTGCCGCGACCTTGCCTTCATGCACCGCTTTATGCGCCAGCATCGGCTGGCCCACCACGTCGCCGATGGCGAAGATGTGGCTGACACCGGTGCGCATCTGGCCGTCCACGGCGATGAAGCCGCGCTCGTCCACTGCCACACCCGCCTTGTCGGCATCGATGAGCTTGCCGTTGGGCTTGCGACCCACGGCGACCAGAACCTTGTCGAACGTGTCCTGGAACTGCTCGCCCTTGTCATCCTCGAAGGTGACCTTCAGGCCTTTCTTCAGGGCCTCGACCGCGGTGACCTTGGTCTTGAGGAAGATGTTCTCGTAGCGGCCCTTGATGCGGGTCATCAGCGGTTTGACGATGTCCTTGTCGGCGCCGGGGATGATCTGGTCCATCAACTCGACCACCGTGACCTTGGAGCCCAGCGCGTCATAGACGCAGGCCATCTCGAGCCCGATGATACCGCCGCCCAGAACCAGCATCCGCTTGGGGATGTCCTTCAGCTCCAGCGCGCCGGTGCTGTCGATCACCCGCTCGTCGTCATGCGGGATAAACGGCAGATCGACCGGCTCGGAGCCCGCCGCGATGATGCAATTGTCAAAGCTCACAGTGGTGGTGCCGTCGTCACCCGCAACCGAGATCATGTTGGGTCCGGTGAATGTGCCGTAGCCATGCACAACCTTGACTTTGCGGCCTTTGGAGAGCCCGTCGAGACCGCCGGTCAACTGGTTGACCACGCCGTCCTTGAAGCTGCGCAGCTCGTCGAGGTCGATCTTGGGTTTGCCGAAGCTGATGCCATGTGCGCCCATCTCTTCGGCCTCGGTGATCACCTTGGCCACATGCAGCAGTGCCTTTGACGGGATACAGCCGACGTTGAGACAGACACCGCCCAGCGACGGGTAGCGCTCGATGAGAATGACGCTCTTGCCGAGATCGGCGGCGCGGAAGGCCGCGGTGTAGCCGCCCGGGCCGGAGCCCAGCACAACCACCTCGGCATGCGCGTCGCCGGGGCCGGTGGCGGTACCCGTGGCCTCGAGTTTTTCAGGCGCCTTGGCGGGCGCCTCATCGGGCTCTTTCGAGCCCGCCTCGGGTTTGGCGCCGGCGCCTTCGATCACCATGATGACCGACCCTTCGGAGACCTTGTCGCCTTCGGCAACCGTGATCTCGGTGATCTTGCCAGCCGCAGGGCTTGGCACTTCCATCGTGGCCTTGTCGGATTCCAGTTCGATGAGCGGGTCTTCCTCGGCGACGGTATCGCCGACGGAGACGAGCACGCTGACCACCGGCACGTCGGTGAAATCACCGATATCGGGGACTTTGATTTCCATGATCCGCTCTCCTTACCACATCAACTTGCGCATATCGCCGAGCAGCGTCTTGAGCGTCACGCAGAAGCGCGCGGCCAAGGCACCGTCTACGGCCCGGTGGTCATAGCTCAGCGACAGGGGCTGCATCAGGCGCGGCTGGAACGCCTCGCCATCCCAAACCGGCGCCAGTTTGGAGCGCGTGAGACCGAGGATCGCCACTTCGGGCGCGTTCACGATGGGGGTGAAGCTGGTGCCGCCGATGCCGCCCAGCGACGAGATCGTGAAGGTGGCGCCCTGCATGTCCTTGGATTTGAGGTTGCCTTCGCGCGCGGCGGCACTGAGCTCCATCAACTCCTTGGAGATCTCCACCAGACCCTTGCGGTCGGCATCCTTGATCACCGGCACCATCAGCCCGTTCGGCGTGTCGGCAGCAAAGCCGATATTGTAGAACTCCTTCTTGATCAGCTTGTCGCCATCGGGGTGGATCGAGCTGTTGAATTCCCAATGGGTTTTCAGCGCAGAGACGCTGGCCTTGATCACGAAACTCAGCAACGTGACGCGGTAGCCCTGCTCCTTGGCCGCCGTGTCCATCTCCTTGCGGTATTTGTCGAGCTCGGTGATGTCGGCTTCGTCATTATGGGTGACATGCGGGATGTTGAGCCAGGAGCGGTGCAGCGCGGGGCCGGAGATCTTCTTGATGCGCGGCATCTCGATCTCTTCGATGGGGCCGAACTTGGAGAAGTCCACGGCGGGGATCGGCGGGATGCCCATTCCGCCCGACACGGCGCCACCTCCGGCAGCGGTCGGGGCCACCTGGGATTTCAGCGCCTTCTCGACATCCTCGCGCAGGATGCGGCCCTTGCGGCCCGATCCGTTGACCTTGTTGAGATCCACTTCGACCCGGCGGGCATAGGCGCGCACCGAAGGGGAGGCGTGGACCTTGGAGAACCCGGTATCGGTCACCGGCGCGGCGGGGGCCGGGGTCTCGGCCTGTTTGGGTGGCGCGCTGCTTTCCTGCTTGGGCGCGGGCGCGTCGTCCTTGGGTGCGGCCTCGCCCCCGGCGCCGTCCGCCTCCACAATCAGGATGACGGAGCCTTCGGAGACCATGTCGCCTTCGGCCACCTTGATCTCTTTCACGGTGCCCGCAACGGAGGACGGGACCTCCATCGTGGCCTTGTCTGATTCCAGCTCGACGATGGGATCCTCGAGCGCAATCGTGTCGCCGACGCTCACCAGGATCGTCACCACCGGCACATCGCTGAAATCGCCGATATCGGGAACTTTTACTTCGGTTGTCATAGTGTTCTGTCCTTCATTCGTGTGCCCCCGCCCCGCGCGCCCGGTTTCCGGACCCGCGGGTGGGCGCCTGTCCCTTTACGCCGTGCGCGGATTCGGTTTGCCGCCATCGATGTCGTATGTCTTGAGCGCCTTCTCGAGGTCTTTCTCCGAGACCGCCCCCTCGCGGAAGAGATCGACCATCGCCGCGGCGGCGATATGGCTGGCATCCACCTCGAAGTGACGCCGCAGGTTCACGCGGCTGTCCGACCGGCCGAACCCATCCGTCCCAAGCACCGTGTAGCGGTTCGGCACATAGGCGCGGATCTGGTCGGCATAGCTCTTCATGTAGTCGGTGGCCGCGATGATCGGGCCCTTGGCCGCGCCCAGCGTCTGCGTAACAAACGGCACCCGCTCTTCGGCAAACGGGTTGAGGCGATTGTGGCGGGTGACATCCTGACCGTCGCGGGCCAGCTCGTTGAAGCTGGTGGCCGACCAGATATCCGAGGTCACGCCGAAATCGTCTTTCAGCATCTCGGCCGCCTTGATCGCCTGCACAAGGATCGTGCCGGAGCCCATGAGGTTGACGTGCTTCTTGCCCGGACGCGAGGTCTTTTTCATCCGGTAGAGGCCCTTGATGATGCCCTCTTCGGACCCCATCGGCATTTCGGGATGCTGGTAGTTCTCGTTCATCAGGGTGAGGTAGAAGAACACATCCTCCTGGTCGGCGAACATGCGCTGCAGCCCGTGCTGCACGATCACCGCAACCTCGTAACTGAAGGTCGGATCGTAGGAGACGCAGTTGGGAATGGTGCCCGCCAGCACATGGCTGTGGCCGTCCTCGTGCTGCAGGCCTTCACCGTTCAGCGTGGTGCGCCCGGCGGTGCCGCCCAGCATGAAGCCACGCGCGCGGCTGTCGCCCGCCGCCCAGGCCAGATCGCCGATCCGCTGGAAGCCGAACATCGAATAGTAGATGTAGAACGGCACCATCGGCACGCCGTGGTTGGAATAGGAGGTGGCCGCGGCGATCCAGTCGGCCATGGCACCGGCTTCGTTGATGCCTTCCTGCAGGACCTGACCGGATTCGCTTTCCTTGTAATACATCATCTGATCGCGGTCTTCGGGGGTGTAGTGCTGGCCCAGCGGGTTGTAGATGCCCACCGACCGGAAAAGCCCCTCCATCCCGAACGTGCGGCTTTCGTCCGGCACAATCGGCACCACCTGCTTGCCAATCTTCTTGTCACGCAAGAGCGTCGTGAGGATCCGCACAAAGGCCATCGTGGTCGAGATCTCGCGATCCCCGGTGCTTTCCAGCTGCCCCTTGAACGCGTCGAGCGCGGGGATCTCCAGCGACGGCGCATCGGTGAAGCGTTTCGGGAAGGACCCGCCCAACTCCTTGCGGCGGTCGGCCAGATAGGCCTTCTGCGCATTGTTGAGCCCCACGAAGGGCACGTCCTTTTCCAGCTCTTCATCGGTGACCGGGATCTTGAACCGGTCGCGCATCGCCTTGAGCTGGTCGAACTGCATCTTCTTTTGCTGGTGGGTGGTGTTCTGCCCTTCACCGGCAGTGCCCATGCCATAGCCCTTGACGGTCTTGACCAGCAGAACGGTGGGCTGGCCGTCGGCCTCGGTGGCGCGTTTGAAGGCGTTGTAGACCTTCCTCGGATCGTGCCCGCCGCGGCGCAGCGCCCAGATCTGATCGTCGGTCCAGTCCTTCACCAGCTCTGCCGTCTCGGGGTATTTGCCGAAGAAATGCTCGCGGATATAGGCGCCGTCCTTGGATTTGAACGTCTGGTAATCGCCGTCGATGGTCTCGTCCATCAGCTGGCGCAGCTTGCCGGAGGTGTCCTTTTCCAGCAGGTCGTCCCAGCCTTTGCCCCAGAGCAGCTTGATCACATCCCAGCCGGAGCCGCGGAAATTGCCCTCGAGCTCCTGCACGATCTTGCCGTTGCCGCGAACCGGACCGTCGAGCCGCTGCAGGTTGCAGTTGACCACGAAGATCAGGTTGTCGAGCCCTTCGCGCGCCGCCAGATGGATGGCGCCGAGGCTTTCGGGTTCGTCCATCTCGCCATCGCCGAGAAAGGCCCAGACCTTGCGGTCGCCCATGTCGATCAGCCCGCGATTGTGCAGGTATTTCATGAAACGCGCCTGGTAGATCGCCATCAGCGGGCCGAGGCCCATGGAGACCGTGGGGAATTGCCAGTATTCCGGCATAAGCCAGGGATGCGGGTAGGAGCTGAGCCCGCCACCGGCCACTTCGGAACGGAAGTTTTTCAGCTCTTCTTCGGAGATGCGGCCTTCCATGAAGCTGCGCGCATAGATGCCGGGCACCACGTGACCCTGAAAGAACACCAGATCGCCGCCATGGATTGCTGATTTGGAGCGCCAGAAATGGTTGAGACCGATATCGTAAAGCGCAGCGGAGGAGGCGAAAGAGGCGATATGCCCGCCATACTCGCTGCTTTCCTTGTTGCGCTTGACCACCGTGGCCATGGCGTTCCAGCGATTGATCGTCCGGATCCGCCACTCCATCTCGGTATCGCCCGGGATCTCGACCTCGTCATCGGGGGAGATCGTGTTCTGATACGGCGTGGTCGCCGAGAACGGCAGCCTTGCGCCCGCGGCGCGCGCTTTCTGCACCGCCTTGTCGAGCAGGAAATGTGCACGATCCGCGCCATCGCGGTCGATGACGTCTTCGACGGCATCCTGCCATTCCTGTGATTCTACCGGGTCGATATCCTGAGGTGTGTCTTTCATTAGCCCTCTTCCCTTGTCTGCATCCTTGTCGTCGACGGTCGACGAAATTAGTTTACCCCTAAACCATATTGCCATCCGCCCTGCACCGCGACACGTGGTCTACCCACTTTCCGCAAGCGCCGGACCCGGCGATGGTCGCTCCTAGCACGGCAGATGCCGCAACGGCAGGTGCCTGAACGCATAGCGCCCCTGCGCCGGGCGCATGGACGATTGTTTAGTGTTAAACAAAAATATCTCCTCCCCCTCAGCTGGCTCGTTTTTATTTTCCAGCTGCGCTGAAACGCGTCAGTGTGATGATCGTTCCACCGTCTCCCATACTTTTGCGGCCAGAGCGTAGTCCCCCGCGGCAATGCCGCGGAACATCAGCGCGCGCGGCCCATCCTGCATCGCAACCTTGCCATCCACCAGTGTCATCAGATCGCCCGAGATCTGTTCCGCCGGGACCATCGGCGATGGCATCGACAATTCCTGCTCCAGATCGTCGACCACCACCATCTTGAACATATCGAGGCTCTCCGGCAGCCAGGGCTTTGCGATATCGGTGATCGCGGCAAATGCCGTGGGCTTCAGCCGACGGGCATCCAGAAACGGCGCGCCGGTATAGGTGAGCGTGATCGATGTGACGACGATATCGGCATCGTCCAGCGCGGCTTCGGGGCTTTGGGCGTGCTCCGCCTCCAGCCCCATTTCCCGCGCCATCCCGCACAGCCGGTCGATATTGGCCTGCCCGCGCCCATAGGCCCGGATGCGTCTGAGCGGGAAAAGCTGGGCGAACAATTCAAGATGTGTGCGCGCCTGCACGCCGCAGCCGACGAAACTGATGGTCTCCGACGCAGGGTCCGCCATCTCTTTTGCGGCCACAGCACTCAGACCGGCGGTGCGGATCCCGGTGATCCATTCGGCGTCCATCACGGCCAGGCAGGCCCCGGTCTCGGCGTCGAGCACCATGATCGCGCCCATGATGCTGGGCAGATCGCGGGTCGGGTTCTCCGGGCAGACCGACACGCATTTGACCACCGTGACCGCGCCGGAGGACAGCGTCGTCATCGTGTAGCGCCCGTCGCCGGGCTGAATGACCGATTTCGGCGTGGTGATGAACGACCCGTCCGCCTTCTTGCGCAGAGTGTCTTGGATGGCCGCGATGGTCTCTTTCGCCCCGATCCCCAAATCCTGCAACGCCTCATTGCTCAGGATCCTCGGGGCAAAGGGCATGGGCTATTCTCCGGGTTTCAGTTTCACCACCGTCGCGTCATCCTCACCCGCCAATTCCTCAAAGTCAAAATTATCCAGACGCAGGGCCCGTTTGCCCGCCTTGTCGGCGCTGATCTTGATCTCTTCGATATCCTTGCTGGCCTGCCCGAAATGCCTGTCGAGATTGCCCACGCGGGTGCCCAGACGTTCCACATCCGAATGCAGCAGCTGCAGCTCGCGACGTATGGCGCCGGCCTGCTCGCGCATCCGCGCATCCTTGAGAATCGCCCGCATCGTGTGCAGCGTCGCCATGCAGGTGGTGGGCGACACGATCCAGACGCGGTGGTTGAACCCCTCGCGCACCACTTCGGCGAAGTTGGCGTGCAGTTCCGCATAGACCGCCTCGGAAGGCAGAAACATCAGCGCGCCGTCGGCGGTCTCACCTTCGAGGATGTAGCGCTCCGCGATGTCGCGAATATGCTTGCGCACCGACAGGCGCAATTGCTGCGCGGCGCGGTTGAGCTGGTCCTGGGTCTCTGCCGCGCGCAGTGCCTCGTAGCCTTCCAGCGGAAACTTGGCGTCGACCACGATCGGCCCCGGCGGGTTGGGCAGATGGATCAGGCAATCCGCCCGCTTGCCGTTCGAGAGCGTCGCCTGCAGCGAATAGCTGTCCGAGGGCAACGCCTTGGAGACGATGTCGGTCAGCTGGATCTCTCCGAACGCCCCGCGCGTCTGCTTGTTGCTCAGGATGTCCTGCAGGCTCAGCACATCGCCCGACAGTTTGGTGATATTGTCCTGCGCCTTGTCGATGACCTGCAGCCGCTCCTGCAATTCGCCGAGGCTCTGGGCTGTGCGCCGGGCCGAGCCATGCAGGTTGTCGTTCATCGTTTCCTGCACTTCGGCCAGCCGCTTTTCCATCATCTGCAGCATCGCCGTCTGGCTTTGCGCCTGCGCCTCCGAGACATGGTGCAACCCGCCTGCCAGCCGTTCCTGCCCGTCGCTGAGGCTTTGCACGCGGGTGCCGACCTGGCCCAGCTGATACGAAAGCGGCTGCAAGGCGCTGGCCGTGCGCCCCGAAGAGCGGACGGCGAGGATGAGCAATATCAGAAAGACCAGCACCAGCACCGCCCCGCCGATCAGCGCCAGCGTGAACGGGTCATCGAGCGTCAGTTGCGTGTCGCCGATCTGGATCATGTGCGGCCAAACAGCCGTTCGATATCGCTGAGTTTCAGCTCCACATAGGTTGGCCGTCCGTGGTTGCACTGGCCCGAATGCGGCGTCGCTTCCATCTCGCGCAGCAGCGCGTTCATCTCTTCCGCACGCATCCGGCGGCCAGAGCGGATCGATCCGTGGCAGGCGACGCGGCTCAGGATGGCCTCGATCTTTTCCTGCACAAGCTGGCTCTGGCCAAGATCGGAAAGCTCGTCCAGCACGTCGCGCAACAATGCCTCGGCGTTGACTTCTCCCAGGATCGCCGGGGTTTCGCGGACCGCGATGGCCGCGCCTCCGAACGGCTCGATACTGAGCCCCATGGCGGCCAGTTCCTCCGCCACCGACAAGAGGCGCGCGCGGTCGTCCGCCGAAAGATCGATGACCTCGGGGATCAGAAGTGCCTGCGCCGCGATGCCGGTGTTTCGCATCTGCGCCTTCAGTTGCTCATAGACCAGACGTTCATGCGCGGCATGCTGGTCGACGATCACCAGACCGTCGGCGGTTTGCGCGATGATGTAATTCTCGTGCACCTGCCCGCGCGCCGTCCCGAGCGGCAGCATACAGGGCGCGTCGTCGGGCTCTGGCGTGCCCGCCTCCGGTTCCACCACCCGGCCCGACCACGCCCCGGCCATATCGGCAAAGCCAGGAGCCTGTGCGGTATAGGCCGCCTGTCGGGCCTGCGCCGACGGGCGGTCCATCTGGTAGACGCGGGGCGAGAGCGGCTCCGGCCGCATGGCGCCGAGCGTGGCATCCGCAACCGTGGACGACGCCCTGTGACCGGCCTCCGCCAGACCGTGCCGCAGCGCCGAGACGATCAGCCCGCGCACGAGACCCGGTTCGCGGAACCGCACCTCCGACTTGGCGGGATGCACATTCACATCGACCAGATGCGGATCACAGTCGATGAAAAGCGCCACCGCCGGATAGCGGTCACGGCTAAGGAAGTCCGCGTAAGCCCCGCGCAAGGCACCCACCAGCAGCTTGTCCTGCACCGGGCGACCGTTCACAAAAAAGAACTGAGCCACCGACGAGCCGCGCGAATAGGTCGGCAGGGCGGCGTAGCCGGTCAGGCGAAACCCCTCGCGTTCGGCATCGATGGGCAGCGCGTTGGCAATGAACTCCGCGCCGATCACACGGCCCAGCCGGGCATGCAGCGCATCGAAAAGATCGCCGCTTTCGGGGTCGGTGCGGAACGTCACGCGATCCTTGCCGCCAGAGACATCCCGCAGGGTAAAGCCCACCGACGGCTCGGCCATCGACAGACGCTTGATCACCTCGGTGATCGCCTGCATCTCGGCCCGCTCGCTGCGCAGGAACTTGAGCCGGGCGGGTGTCGCATAGAAGAGATCGCGCAGCGTGACCACGGTCCCGGCATTGATCGCGCAGGGTTTGGCGGCGCTGGCCTGCCCCCCGGAAACGCTCAGCTCCACCGCGTCAAAGCCGCGCGCGCGGCTTTGAAGGGTCAGCCGACCTACAGCGCCGAGCGAGGGCAGCGCCTCGCCCCGAAACCCGAAGGAATGAATGTTCAGCAGATCGGAGCCGTCGATCTTCGACGTCGCATGGCGGCACAGCGCCAGCGGCAGCTCTTCGACGGTCATGCCGCAGCCGTCATCCTGCACGCGGATCAGCGCCTTGCCGCCATTGGCAACCTCGATTGAGATGCGCCGCGCGCCTGCGTCGATGGCGTTCTCGACCAGTTCCTTGACGGCGGAGGCGGGCCGCTCCACCACCTCTCCGGCCGCGATCCGGTTGATCGCGGCGTCGTCCAGCTGCCGGATGACAGGGCGCATATTGGGGTCGTGCGTGTTCATCCCACAAAACCTAGCAGGCTGCGCGCGATTCTGAAACGGGCTTTTGCGGCTTGAGGCAGCCGAATTCAGCGTGCACTCACCCCGCCGAAACATGCTGACGCAAGAAGTGACCCGCAAATGAATGTTTTCATAACGCTTATTGTGTTAGCATTGATGCATAATAAAAATGCAGGCAGAGTTTTAGGAGTGTTTCATGTTGGTTCCCCTGATCACCTACGAGACCATCGCGCGGCTCTATGGCGAAGGCTATGCGCGCCTTTTCTTCCGGCCCTATTCCTCGGTGCGAAGAACGGGCTGACCTGTCCCGCTTGAATGGACGACAGCGCGCGGTGCGCCGCGATTGCCTGCGGTGCGCGCGCGGTTTGCATCTCCCTGAACAAATGCTAACTCCCGAATGCGAAACGCAATCAGGAGGCAGGTGATGAAGACGGAAACCGTGGGCGACGCGACATTCGAGACATGGAGTGTGGACGAGGTTCAAGCCGCGTTCGACGCGGGTGACATCGTGCTCATCGATGTGCGCACGCCGCAGGAATACATGTTCGAACATATCGAGGGCGCGCTGCTGATGCCGATGGCGTTTTTCCGCGCCGACAAGCTGCCCGGGCAATCGGACAAACGCATCGTGCTGCATTGCGGCTCGGGCATTCGCTCCGAAAAGATGGCCCGCGCCGCGATGGAGGCGGGACTGACGCAGATCGCGCATCTGGACGGCGGGTTCGGCGCATGGAAATCCGCGAAAAAGCCGTATGTCGGCACCAATATGGGCACCGGCGCGCCGCAGAAAATCGGCTGAGCAAGGCCGTGCGGGTCGCTCCGGGGCCTTTCCCTCTGACGCTCTCAAGTCGCCAAAACAACAGCGCCCGGTTCACCCGGCCTGCATCAGACCCTCTGCCCTGAGCTTCGAGAGCGTTTCATCGAGGCTCAGCCGGGCGCGCGCGATCAGCGTGTCGATTTCCTCGTGGCTGATCACCAGCGGCGGCGAGATGATCATCCGGTCGCCAACATGGCGCATCACCAGGTTGTTGGCAAAGCAGCGCTCGCGGCAGATCAGACCAACCGTGCCCGCCTCGGACGCAAAGGGCGCGCGGGCCGCCGCGTCCGGTGTCAGCGCGATCGATCCCATCATGCCGACGATCCGCGCCTCGCCCACCAGCGGGTGGTCAGTGAGGCTCTCGAACTTCTCGCGCAGGTAAGGCCCGGTGTCATTGCGCACGCGGTCGAGGATCGCCTCATCCTCGAGGATGCGCAGGTTCTCCAGTGCCACGGCGCAGGCGACCGGGTGGCCGGAATAGGTGTAGCCGTGGTTGAACTCGGTATCGGCGATCACCTCGGCCACCGCATCCGACACGATGGAGCCGCCGATGGGCTGGTAGCCGGAGCTGAGCCCCTTGGCGATGGTCATGATGTCGGGGCGAATGCCGAGGGTCTGGCTGCCGAACCAGCTGCCGGTGCGCCCGAAGCCGCAGATCACCTCGTCGGCGATCAGCAGGATGCCGTATTTGTCGACAATGCGCTGGATTTCCGGCCAGTAGCTGTCCGGCGGAATGATCACCCCACCGGCGCCCTGGATCGGCTCGGCGATGAAAGCGGCGACGGTTTCGGGGCCAAGCTCGAGGATCTTGTCCTCGAGCAGACGCGCGCGGCTGAGGCCAAACTCTTCGGGGCTCATGTCGCCGCCTTCGGACCACCAGTCGGGCTGGTCGATATGGGCGATACCGGGGATCGGCATGCCGCCCTGCGCATGCATGCCCTTCATCCCCCCCAGCGAGCCCGAGCCCACCGAAGAGCCGTGATAGGCGTTCCAGCGCGAGATCACGGTCTGGCGCTCGGGCTGGCCCTTTTCGGCCCAATAGGTCCGCACCATGCGCAGGTTGGTGTCGTTCGCCTCCGACCCGGAGCCCGCAAAGAACACGTGGTTCAGTTCACCCGGCGCCAGGTCCGCCAGCTTGGCGGCCAGGCGGATCGCGGGCACGTGGGTGGTCATGAAAAACGTGTTGTAGAACGGCAGCTCCTGCATCTGGCGATGCGCGGCATCGGCCAGTTCGGTGCGCCCGTAGCCGATATTCACGCACCAGAGCCCGGCCATGCCGTCAAGGATGCGGTTGCCGTCGCTGTCGGTCAGCCAGCAGCCCTCGGCCCGGGTGATGACCCGCGCGCCCTTGGCATTGAGCCCGGCACCGTGGGTGAACGGATGCATGTGATGCGCGGCGTCGAGCGCCTGCAATTCGGGTGTGGGCGTATTGGTGGAAATCACGGTCATGGGGGCCTCCGGCGTGGTTCACGCAGAATATGATCAAATTTTCCGGAGTCAATCGGACTACACGCCTGCAAGCGTTCACAGGCTCTGCAAAATGAGCTCCATCCCTTGTTCGACATCGGCCTGCATGGCCGCGGCGGCAGCGTCAGGGTCGCGCGCCTCCAGCGCGTGCAGCAAATCCTTGTGCCGGTCCGGCAGGTTGCGCGTGCCGGTCTGACCGCAGACAACCCGCAGCGACGGGCCAAACCGCAGCCAGAGCCCGTCGACCAGCGCGGTGAGGATCGGCGCATCGGCGAACCGGTTCAGTTCGGCGTGAAAGCGGTGGTTTTCGTGCAGGTACCGGCCGACATCGCCGCGCGCAATCGCCCGGTCGAGCGCGTCGTCGATGTCGCGCAGCCCGCCGACACGCTCTGCCGTCATGTCGCGCGCGGCCCGCGCCGCCAGACGAGGCTCAAGCGCGATGCGCGCTTCGGTAAGTTCCTCCAGCGCCGCGGGATCCAGCACCGGCACGGCGATGCGGCGGTTGCCCATCGCATCAAGCGCGCCTTCGGCAGTCAGGCGGCGCAGCGCCTCGCGCACGGGGGTCATCCCGGCGTCAAGCTCTTCCACCAGACCCTGGATCGTGACCGGCTGGCCAGGCGCCAGTTCGCCAAAGAGCACCATGTCGCGCAGGCGGCGATAGACGCGCTCATGCGCCGGGATCCCGGCGCCGGTCACTGCCACTGCAGTCTCGCCCATCTTCGCGTCTTTCTTCTCGCTTCTCGTTCGAACAAACCTGCAAAAGCGCCGATTTGCCATCCGAAATCATCATTGATATTGCCATCAACCGCAAGATTTGACCAAATTGCCAAGTCAAGGGGCACAAGACCCCATCGTCCAACGGGAGAATCAAATGAAAACCCTGATGAGTGTAACCGCGGTGGCCGCATTGGTGGCCGGACCGGCCCTGGCCGAAGAAGTCCGCGTCTATAACTGGTCTGACTATATCGACGAAGAGCTGCTGTCCAAGTTCGAAGAGGAAACCGGGCTGGAGCTGATCTACGACGTCTTCGACAGCAACGAAGTGCTCGAGACCAAGATGCTGGCCGGCGGCTCGGGTTATGACGTGGTGGTGCCTACCGGCACCTTCCTGCAGCGCCAGATTTCGGCCGGCGCGTTCCAGAAGCTCGACAAGTCCAAGCTCGAAAATCTCGGCAACATGTGGGACGTGATCGAAGCGCGCACCGACACCTACGATCCCGGCAACGAATACTCGATCAACTACATGTGGGGCACCACCGGCATCGGTGTGAACGTGCCGAAAGTGCAGGAAGTGCTGGGCGTCGACGCGCCGATCCGCAGCCTCGATCTGATCTTCGACCCGGCAAACATGGAAAAGCTGGCCGATTGCGGCGTGCATTTCCTCGACGCACCCACCGAGATGATCCCGGCCGCGCTGGTCTATGCCGGGATGGCACCGGATTCCAAGGATGGCGACGCCCTGGCAAAGGCCGAAGAGGTGCTGATGGCCGTGCGTCCTCATGTGCAGAAGTTCCACAGCTCGGAATACATCAACGCTCTGGCCAATGGCGATATCTGCGTGGCCTTCGGCTGGTCGGGCGACGTGTTGCAGGCCCGCGACCGCGCCGCGGAGGCCGACAATGGCGTCGAGATCGCCTATAACGCCCCCTCCGAAGGCGCGCTGATGTGGTTCGACCAGATGGCGATCCCCGAAGACGCGCCGAACCCCGAAGGCGCGCACAAGTTCCTCGACTTCATCATGAAGGGAGAGAACATGGCCGCGGCGTCGAACTATGTCTACTACGCCAATGGCAACGAGGCCTCCAAGGAGTTCCTCAACGAGGATGTGATCGGAGATACCGCGATTTATCCCGACGAGTCGGCGCTGGAAAACCTCTACACCGTGACGCCCTGGGGCCCGCGCGATCAGCGCAGCCTGACGCGGCTCTGGACCAAGATCAAATCGGGCACCTGACCCGGTTTCTGCGGCCCGCGCCTTGCCAGGCGCGGGCCTTTTCATGTCAGGTATCCCCAAAGGGGGCGTCATGTCCGATATCGCGACCAACAGCCAAGCCAAGAGCGCGGCAGCGCAGCCGGTGTTCGAGCCGTGGAACGACCCGGATGCAAAACCGCTGATCCAGTTCAGGGACGTGACCAAGCGGTTCGGCGATTTCACCGCCATCGACACCCTGACCATCGACATTTTCGAGCAGGAATTCTTTGCGCTGCTGGGCCCGTCGGGCTGCGGCAAGACCACCCTGATGCGCATGCTTGCTGGCTTCGAGACCCCCACCGAAGGCCACATCCTGCTGGGCGGCGAGCAGATCGACCACGTGCCGCCGAACAAGCGCGCGGTGAACATGATGTTCCAGAGCTACGCGCTTTTCCCGCATCTGAGCGTCTGGGAAAACATCGCCTTCGGGCTCAAGCGCGAAGGCAAGGACAGCGCTTTCATCGACGCCCGCGTCGAGGAGATGCTGCGACTGACCCGGCTGGAACGTTTTGCAAAGCGCAAGCCGCACCAGATTTCCGGCGGGCAACGGCAACGCGTGGCGCTGGCCCGCAGCCTTGCCAAGGCGCCGAAGCTCCTGCTGCTGGACGAGCCATTGGGCGCGCTCGATCGCAAGCTGCGCGAGGAGACCCAGTTCGAGCTGATGGACATTCAGGAAAAAACCGGCACCACCTTTGTCATCGTGACCCACGATCAGGAAGAGGCGATGACCGTCGCCAGCCGCGTGGCGGTGATGGATGAAGGCCGCATCGTGCAGGTGGCCACCCCCGCGGTGATCTACGAGGCGCCGAACTCGGTCTATGTGGCCGATTTCATCGGCGACGTGAACCTCTTGCGCGGCGCGGCCACGGCCCGCAGCACGCCCGCGCCCCCGGAGCAAACCGCCGTAGCCGAAGCCCCGGCCCCGGCGGAGCCTCTGCTCGAAAGCGCGGCCCCCCTGCCCACGCCGCAGGACCGGACACCGCAACCCAACGCGGCCGGTGCCTGGCTGCATGACCGCTTCCTGACCCGCATCCTCGGCCCGCGCCCCGACGCGGTGAAACGCCTGCCGCCACCCGACCACGCCGCCCCCGCCAAGACCGCTGAGACACCCCCGAAACCCGACAGGACCGCGCCGCAGGACATCCCCGAAGGCGGCATCGAAATCGCCCGCGGCGAGGGGCAGCCGCCCCTCATCGCCGCCGCCGCCGACCCCGCGCTCGCGGGCAAACCGGTGGTGCTGGCGCTGCGGCCCGAAAAGGTCTCGATCTCGCGCGAGCGGCCTGCGACCCACAACGCCCTGCAAGGCAAGGTGATCGACATCGCCTATCTCGGCAACGTCTCCACCTATCACGTGGAGCTGCAGGACGGGCAGATGATCAAGGCGCAGATGGCCAACACCCGCCGGATCGCCCGTCGCGACATCACCTGGGAAGACACCGTCTGGGTCGGCTTTTCGGCCACCGCCGGTGTGGTGCTGGAAGAATGATCGCTGCGCCGACAACCCTGGGCGAGGCGCGCTGAGATGCGTCGCTACGTCGTCATCGCGCTGCCCTATCTGTGGCTCGTCGCGCTCTTTCTCATTCCCTTCGGCATCGTGCTCAAGATCGCGCTCAGCGACATCGCGCTGGCCCGGCCGCCCTATATGCCGCAGCTCGACCTCTCCCAGGGCTGGGCCGGGCTCCGGGACTTCCTGACCGCGCTCGATTTCGAGAATTTCACCTTCCTGACCACCGACGATCTCTACTGGAAAGCCTATCTCAGCTCGTTGCAGATCGCCGCGCTCTCGACCGCGATCACGCTGCTGGTGGGCTACCCCATCGCCTATGCCATGGCGCGTTCGGAACCGGAATGGCGGCCGACCCTGCTGATGCTGGTCATCCTGCCGTTCTGGACCTCGTTCCTGATCCGGGTCTATTCCTGGATGGGAATCCTCTCGACCGAAGGGGTGCTCAACCAGTTCCTGCTCGGGATCGGCGTCCTCTCCGAGCCACTGCAGATCCTCAACACCAATGTCGCGGTCTATATCGGCATCGTCTACACCTACCTGCCCTTCATGATCCTGCCGATCTACGCAGCGCTGGAAAAGATGGACGACTCGCTGCTGGAAGCGGCGGAGGATCTCGGCTCGTCGCGCCTGCAGGCTTTCTGGCTGGTGACGCTGCCGCTGTCGCGCAACGGCATCATCGCGGGCTGCTTTCTGGTCTTTATCCCGGCCATCGGGGAATTTGTGATCCCCTCGCTGCTCGGCGGCTCGCAGACGCTGATGATCGGCAAGGTGCTCTGGGAGGAGTTCTTCTCCAACCGCGACTGGCCGGTGGCCTCCGCGGTGGCGGTGATCCTGCTGCTGATCCTGATCATCCCGATCATCCTCTTTCAGCGCAACGAACAGCGCGCACGGGAGGCCGATCAATGACCCCTCCCAAGACACGCAGCGCCGCCGACCCTGGCTTCATCTTGCCTTTGAACTTCACGGAGTCCGGTGGCTGGCCCCCGATCCCGCCCCTTCAGTTTGCCCCGTCCGTCAAGAAGGCAGGCGGCGCATGAGACGGTTTTCCTGGTTCAACGCCACCTCGCTGACCTTCGGCTTTGCCTTTCTCTACCTGCCGATGATCATCCTGGTGATCTATTCCTTCAACGAAAGCCGCCTCGTCACGGTCTGGGCAGGCTTTTCGACCAAATGGTACGGTGAGCTTTTCCGCAACGAGGAGTTCCTCGACGCCGCCTGGGTCACGCTCAAGGTCGCGGTGTTATCCTCGACCATCGCCACCGTGCTCGGCACCATGGCCGCGCATGTGCTGGTCAATGGCGGGCGGTTCCGCGGGCGCACGCTGTTTTCCGGCATGATCTATGCGCCGCTGGTGATGCCCGAAGTGATCACCGGCCTGTCGCTGCTGCTGCTCTTCATCGGCATCGGGCTCGAGCGCGGCGTGCTGACCGTGGTGCTGGCGCATACCACGTTTTCGATGTGCTATGTCTCGGTTGTCGTTTCCTCGCGTCTGGCGACCTTCGACCGCTCTCTGGAAGAAGCAGCGCTCGATCTGGGCTGTTCCTCTTTCGACGCGTTCCGGCTGGTGACGCTGCCGATCATCGCTCCTGCGGTGATCTCAGGCTGGCTGCTGGCCTTCACCCTGTCGCTCGACGATCTGGTGATCGCGAGTTTCACCACCGGGCCCGGCGCCACAACCCTGCCGATCAAGGTCTTTTCCTCGATCCGGCTGGGGGTCAGTCCGGAGATCAACGCGCTCTCCACCGTGCTGATCTCGGTGGTGGCGGTGGGTGTGATCTCTGCCTCGCTGATCACCAAGCGCGCGGCCTTGCAGCAAGCCCGGGAGGAACAGGCCGCGCAACGCGCCACATGAGGCGGCTTTTCGAGCCCGCCGCCTATGGCCCGCAAGGCGCGTGTTACTGGGCCGACACCGTGCCGCTGGACGTCTGGCCTGCGCTCGGGCGCGATAGCGTAACCGACGTTGCGGTGATCGGCGGTGGTGTGACCGGGCTCTCTGCGGCATTGCGGCTGGCGGAATGCGGCGTCGGGGTCACCCTGCTGGAGGCCGAGCATGCGGGCTGGGGTGCCTCCGGGCGCAATGGCGGGTTCTGTTGCCTGGGCGGCGCGAAAGCCTCGGACCGGACATTGCGGCGACGGCACGGTGCGGCCGGTCTGGCGGCGTGGCAAACCACAGAGACAGCCGCGATAGACTGGGTCGACGGGTTCCTGTCGCAAAGCGGCGCGGAGGTCGACCGGCATTCAAACGGCGAGACGGTGCTGGCGCATAGCGCCAAAGCCTGGGCAGACATGCAATCGGACGCGCGCCACATGCGCGCGCGCTACGGCGTGGAGGCGACGCTGATCCAGGCGCAGGCCTTGCGGGAGCAAGGGTTGGGCGGGTCCTGGCACGGCGCGATGACCATCCCGCTGGGCTTTGCGCTCAACCCGCGGAAATACCACGCGGCCCTGGCAAAGGCCGCGCGTCACGCAGGTGCGATGCTGCATGCCGAAAGTCCGGCCCTGTCATTGAACCCTGCGCAAAACGGCTGGCGCGTGACCACGCCGAACGCTGTCCTGACCGCACGCAGGGTGGTGATCGCCACCAATGGCTACAGTTCCGAAGACCTGCCACGCTGGTTGCGCGCGCGCACTCTGCCCACGCCGTCAAGTGTTCTTGTGACCCGCCCGCTGACGCAATCGGAGCGAGACGCACAGGGCTGGCACTCGAGCCAGATGGCCTTCGATTCGCGGGTCCTGCTGCATTATTTCCGGCTGATGCCCGATGGACGGTTCCTCTTTGGCATGCGGGGCGGTCTGAGCGCCGCGCCCCGCGACACCGCGCGCACATCCGAACGGCTCAGGGCGCATTTCGCGCAGCTCTTTCCGGCATGGCGCGACGTGGAGATCACCCATGAGTGGTCCGGGCTGGTCTGCCTGATGGCCCGATTGACCCCGTTTGTCGGGCCGGTGCCCGGGCAGCAGGGGCTTTTTGCGGCGCTCGGCTATCACGGCAATGGCGTGGCCATGGGCAGCTATGCGGGGCGTCTGGTCGGGGACCTTGCGCGCGGCACCGATCCGGACCTGCCCTATCCCGACGCCATGCGCGCGAAGCCCTGGCGCTTTCCGCTTGGACGCCACCGGCGGGTCTTGCTGAAACCGCTTTACTGGGCCGCCGACAGGTTCGATCTCTAGCCTCACCGTGGACGGTCACTCCTTGTTGCAAACACGAAAAAGGGGCCCCGGAAGGCCCCTTTTCCTGATCATCTGGCGGTGCGGCGTGCGCCCAAGGGCGCGCCGCCGCGACACAGCTCCGACGGAGCCGTCTTACATCATGCCGCCCATGCCGCCCATGTCGGGCATGCCGCCACCGGCACCGCCGCCGGCGCCTTCCTTGGCGGGCTTGTCGGCCACCATCGCTTCGGTGGTCACAAGCAGGCCGGCAACCGAGGCTGCGTCCTCGAGCGCGGTGCGCACAACCTTCGCGGGGTCGATCACACCAAAGCCGAACATGTCGCCATATTCGTCGGTCTGCGCGTTGTAGCCGAACTTCAGATCGTCGCTTTCGCGGATCTTGCCAGCCACAACCGAGCCGTCGACACCGGCGTTCTCGGCGATCTGACGCAGCGGGCTTTCCAGCGCCTTGCGGACGATGGCGATACCGGCGTTCTGGTCGGAGTTTGCACCCTCGAGACCGTTGAGCGCCTTGGCACCCTGCACCAGAGCAACACCGCCACCGACGACAATGCCTTCCTGAACCGCGGCACGGGTCGCGTTCAGCGCGTCATCGACACGGTCCTTGCGCTCTTTCACTTCCACTTCGGTCATGCCGCCAACGCGGATCACGGCCACACCGCCTGCAAGCTTCGCGACACGCTCCTGGAGCTTCTCGCGGTCGTAGTCGGAGGTGGTTTCCTCGATCTGGGTGCGGATCTGGGCCACACGTGCCTCGATCTCGGCCTTTTCGCCAGCACCGTCGACGATGGTGGTCTCGTCCTTGGTGATGGAGATCTTCTTGGCGGTGCCGAGCATGTCCATGGTGACATTCTCGAGCTTCATGCCCAGATCTTCCGAGATCACCTGACCGCCGGTCAGGATCGCGATGTCCTGCAGCATGGCCTTGCGGCGATCGCCGAAGCCCGGTGCCTTGACGGCCGCGATCTTCAGACCGCCGCGCAGCTTGTTCACGACGAGGGTCGCCAGCGCTTCGCCTTCGACGTCCTCGGCAATGATCAGCAGCGGCTTCTGGCTCTGGATCACGCTCTCGAGCAGCGGCACCATCGGCTGCAGCGACGACAGCTTCTTCTCGTGCAGAAGCACCATGCAGTCATCGAGATCCGCGATCATCTTGTCGGGGTTGGTCACGAAATAGGGGCTGAGATAGCCACGGTCGAACTGCATGCCTTCGACAACATCGGTCTCGGTCTCGAGGCCCTTGTTCTCTTCGACGGTGATCACACCCTCGTTGCCGACCTTCTGCATCGCGTCCGCGATCTGCTGGCCGATCTCGGCTTCGCCATTGGCGGAGATGGTGCCGACCTGCGCCACTTCGGCGCTGTCGTTCACTTCGCGCGCGGCGGCCTTGATGTGCTCGACAACCTTGAGCGTGGCCAGATCGATGCCGCGCTTGAGATCCATCGGGTTCATGCCGGCGGCAACCGCCTTCATGCCTTCCTTGACGATGGACTGGGCCAGAACCGTCGCGGTGGTGGTACCGTCACCGGCCTCGTCATTGGTGCGCTGAGCCACTTCCTTGACCATCTGCGCGCCCATGTTCTCGAACTTGTCCTCAAGCTCGATCTCTTTGGCGACAGAGACACCGTCCTTGGTGATGCGTGGTGCGCCGAAGGACTTGTCGAGGATCACGTTGCGGCCTTTGGGGCCGAGGGTGACCTTGACCGCGTCAGCCAGGGTGTTCACACCCTTGAGCATGCGCGAACGGGCGTCGGTATCGAACTTCACGTCTTTTGCAGACATTGTGCGTTCTCCTGAAATCTATGTGTTTGTTTGGATCGAAATCGTCAGACGAGCCGGGGCGTTCAGGCCGCGGCAGCCGCCGATTTGCCCTCGATGATGCCGAGGATGTCCGATTCCTTCATGATCAGCAGCTCTTCGCCGTCGATCGTCACTTCGGTGCCCGACCACTTGCCGAACAGGATGTGATCGCCATCGCTGACAGCCATCGCGATCAGCTCGCCGCTGTCCTTGCGGGCGCCTTCGCCACAGGCCACAACAACGCCCTCGGCGGGCTTTTCCTTGGCGCTGTCGGGAATGATCAGACCGCCCTTGGTCTTTTCGTCGCTTTCGATGCGGCGAACCAGCACGCGGTCATGAAGCGGTTTAAATGTCATCTTTGCAGCTCCTAGCTCAAAGGTTTTCCTCCGGCCCCCCGATGTTCCGGGAAGCGTTATCACTCACACGAGGCGAGTGCTAACGGCGCATAGCTATGGATCGACCCGCGGCCTGTCAACAGGTCAAAGCGCAAAAAAATCGCGCTCCCTGCCGGGTTTCGCGCGTGGAGGAGCGCGGCGCGCCAGAACTGCCCCCAAGGGTTGGAAATGTAAACCGCTGACAGGGCGCGTTAACCTTTCCCTAACCATGCGCGTCGCACTCTCTGAGCGGTTCGGGGAGCATGGATATGGTGGCTCACGCCTACACGGTGGCATTTGAAGGTGTGGATGCGCGCCCGGTAGAGGTGCAATGCGCCGTGACGCCGGGCCTGCCGGCCTTCTCCATCGTCGGTCTGCCCGACAAGGCGGTGTCGGAGGCCCGCGACCGGGTGCGCACCGCGCTCAACGCGATGGCCATCGCGCTGCCTTCCAAACGCATCACGATCAACCTCTCACCCGCCGATCTGCCCAAGGAAGGCTCGCATTTCGACCTGCCCATCGCGCTCGGACTGCTCGCAGCACTCGACATCGTGCCGCGCGATGCGGTGTCGCAAACCGTGGCGCTTGGGGAATTGTCGCTCGATGGCGCGCTGATCCCGGTGCTGGGCGCGCTGCCCGCCGCGATGACCGCCGCCGAAGAGGACCGCACGCTGTTGTGCCCGCAGGCTTCGGGCGCAGAGGCGGCCTGGGTCGGCGCCTGCAACGTGATCGGCGCTCAAAGCCTGCTCGATGTCGTCAAGCATTTCACCGGCAAGGCGGTGTTGCCGCCTGCAACGCCGGGCGAGGTGACTGCCGCGGCCACCGGGCGCGACCTGCGCGACGTCAAGGGCCAGGAACGCGCCAAACGCGCGCTGGAGATCGCGGCGGCGGGGCGGCACCATATGCTGATGGTGGGCACACCGGGCTCGGGCAAGTCGATGCTGGCCGCGCGTCTGCCCGGCATCCTGCCGCCGCTTACCCCGGCCGAAGCGCTCGAAACCTCGATGATCCATTCGCTCGCCGGGTTGCTGGACGAAGGCGGGATCTCGCGCAGCCGTCCGTTTCGCGAACCGCATCACACGGCCTCGATGGCGGCCATCGTGGGGGGCGGGCGTGGTGCCAAACCGGGCGAGATCAGCCTCGCGCATAACGGCGTGCTGTTTCTCGACGAATTTCCGGAGTTCCCGCGAACTGTGCTGGAGACACTGCGCCAGCCCATCGAGACCGGGCGGGTGATGGTCGCGCGCGCCAATGCGCATATCAATTACCCCTGCCGGTTCATGCTGATGGCCGCCGCGAACCCCTGCAAATGCGGCTATCTCTCCGATCCGGCCCGCGCCTGCTCGCGCGCCCCGGCCTGCGGCGAGGATTATATGGGCCGCATCTCCGGGCCCCTGATGGATCGGTTCGATCTGCGCGTCGAAGTGCCGCCCGTTGCCTTCACCGATCTCGATCTGCCAGCCGCCGGCGACAGTTCCGAGACCGTGGCGGCGCGCGTGGCCGCGGCGCGAGAGGTGCAGGCCGTCCGCTACGCGACGTTGCCCGGCACCCGCACCAACGCCGACACCGAAGGCGCAGCACTGGAAGAGATCGCGCAGATCGACGCAGAAAGCCGCGACTTGCTGCTGCGCGCGGCGGACCAATTCGGACTGTCTGCGCGCGGCTACCACCGGGTGCTGCGGGTGGCGCGCACCATCGCAGACCTGTCCGGCTCGGACAGCATCGACCGCGCGCATCTGGCCGAGGCGTTGAGCTACCGGATCGTCACGGCGAAAGACGCCTGATCCAGACCGCCAGCGCGGCAAGCGTGCGCCGCGCCTCCGGCAGGTAATTGTGCAAAAGCGTCCAGACATGCGGCAGATCGGCCTCGATGACCTCGGTCACATCAACACCCTGCTTGCGCAGATGCCGCGCCATGCGGGTGGTGTCATCGAGCAGGATCTCGGTATCGCTCGCCGCCAGCCAGACCGGCGGCCCGCCGTCGAACTTGGCAAAAAGCGGAGAGGCGCGGGGATCGGCGGGGTCCGCCCCGTCGAGATAAAGCGCGCAGGTCTCATGCGTGCGATCGGCGGGCAGCACCACATCGCGTTGCGCGTTGTCGGAAATGCTGTGGCCTGAAAAGGTCATGTCGGTCAGCGGCGAAAGCGCGAAGGCGCCAAGCGGGGCCGGCAATCCCTGCCGCAGGATCTCACCCAGAAGTGCCAGCGCCAGACCGCCGCCCGCGCTGTCACCGCCCAGCACCACGCCGCGCGGATGCGCCATCACCGCGCGGTAGGCATCAAGCGCATCCTCAAGCGCCGCGGGAAACGGGTCTTCCGGCGCCAGACGGTATTCCGGCAGCACCACCGGGCACAGCGCCTCGCGCGACAGATGTGCCGCCATCGCGCGATAGGTACGGGCCGAGCCCATGAGATACGCACCGCCATGCAGGTAAAAGATCAACGGGCCATCTGTGTCGGCATTGACCCGGACCGCCTTGCGACCGGCGATGGTGTCATCGCTGAACCGGGTGCCGGATGGCGGATGGAAGGACAGCTTTGCCTTGAGCTCAAACGATTTGCGCATCGCCTCCGGGGAGGTCGCCCGGGCAAGGGACCGCTTTTCCGTCATCCGCAGCCAGATGTTGAAAAAGCGGCGGCGCAGGCTCATCCCAGCCTGGCCTCGATCGCCTGCCAGATCTTTTCGGCGATGTTCACGCCGTCGAAACGTTCGAGTTCCTGAATGCCCGTCGGCGAGGTCACGTTGATCTCCGTCAGGTACTGGCCGATCACGTCGATGCCCACAAAGATCTGACCACGGTCGCGCAGAAGAGGGCCGATCCGCGCGCAAATCTCGTGGTCCCGGTCGCTGAGCGCGATCTTTTCCGGGCGCCCGCCCACATGCATGTTGGAGCGGACCTCGCCCTTTGCGGGCACCCGATTGATGGCGCCAACCGGCTCGCCCTCCACAAGAATGACGCGCTTGTCGCCATCGGTCACGGCGGGCAGGTATTTCTGCACGATCAGCGGCTCGCGGCTGAACCCGGTGAAAAGCTCGTAAAGGGAGCTGAGGTTGCGGTCATTCGCGTCGAGCCGGAACACACCCGCTCCGCCATTGCCATAAAGCGGTTTGAGGATGATGTCGCCGTGCCGCGCCTTGAACTCCCGGATGGTCTGCAGATCGCGGGCGACCATGGTGGGCGGCGTCAGGTCAGGGAAATCCAGCACCAGCAACTTTTCGGGAAAGTTCCGGACCCAGAACGGATTGTTGACCACAAGCACGCTGTCGGCAAGACGGTCCAGCAGATGCGTCGAGGTGATGTAATGCATATCGAAGGGCGGGTCCTGGCGCAGCCAGATCACGTCGAACTCAGTCAGGTCGATCGTCACTTCCGGCTCCAGAACAGCCGGCATGCCGGCGACGCGCTGCACCTGCATCCAGTGGCCGCGGGCGGTCACGCGCCCCTCGTCATAAGCAAGCTTGTCCGGCGCGTAATAGAATAGACTGTGCCCGCGCGCCTGCGCCTCCTCCGCCAGCCGGAAGGAGCTGTCGGCATCGATATCCACACCCGAAATCGGGTCCATCTGAAATGCGATCTTCATCTGCGCGCCCCTTGCTGCCGTGTCGCATAGATGGCGCAACAGGCTGACGGAGGCAATGGCGCGTCAGTGGGAGAAGGCGTTCTCGATCACCTGCACATCGCCGACACCATCGACAATTGCGACGTCGAAACGGATATCGGTCAATGAGCCCAGAGGTTGTGTGCCGAGAAATTCTTCGGCGGAGGCGAACAGCCTGCGGATCTGGCGCTGCCCGAGGCGCTGGGCCGCGCCTTCGAATGTTTTGCTCTTCTTGACTTCGACAAAGACCAGACCGTCACCGTCCTGCAGGATCAGGTCGATTTCACCGTGTTTTCCCCGCCAGCGATGCCGTGCCACTGCAAAGCCGCGTCGCTCGTAATCCTGTGCGATGCGCAGTTCGGCCGATCGCCCGGCCTGATAGGCCACGGCCCCTTGTTGCGACTTGGCGGACCGGACCTGCGCAGACACCGTGGGCGGCAGGGCCGTCACAGGCATGGCCCCTTCGAAATCGAAACTCATTTGCACAGACATTGCTTGCCTCCCGCGGCGGGTTTCAATCGTCTTTTTCCTTCAACGCCATGGCCAATTGGTAGACCTGCCGCCGCTTGATTCCGAACCGGGCGGACAGGGTATCGGCCACGTCGCGCACAGACATCGTTTCCAGCGCCGTTCTGACCGAATGTTCTAAGTCCATTTCACTAATTTTCTCCAAACGCCCTTTGCCCAGCAGCACCACAATCTCGCCTTTTACCGACAACTGGAGATATCGCGCGGCAAGTTCGGACAGCGCTCCACGCTGGCATTCCTCAAATTTCTTCGTGATCTCGCGGCAGACCGCCGCTTCGCGGTCGCCGCCGAGCACCTCTGCCGCATCGGTCAGCATTGCCCCCAACCGGCGCGGAGATTCGTAGAAAACAAGTGTGGCCATCACATCCGCGAGACCCGCCAGCGCCTTTTTCCGCGCGCCCGTGGCATTGGGCAGAAACCCTGCAAAAAGAAACCTGTCGGTCGGCAGACCGGCCAGCGTCAGGGCCGCGATCACCGCCGAGGGCCCCGGCACGGTTGTTGCGGCAAAGCCTGCCTCCTGCGCGGCGCGCAACAGATCGAAACCGGGGTCCGAGATCATCGGCGTGCCGGCTTCGGACGCATAGGCCACCGAACGGCCCGCGGCCATCTCCGCCAGCAGCTTCGGACGGATCCGGGCAGCATTGTGTTCGTGATAGGAGAGCAGCGGCCGGTCCTGCGGGCTCAGCCCGTGGATCTCCATCAGTCGTCGCAGCGCGCGCGTGTCTTCGGCGGCCAGAACATCCGCCGAGGCCAGCACATCCAGAGCCCGCAGCGTGATGTCGCGGGCGTTCCCGATGGGCGTGGCCACAAAATGCAGACCCGGCGCCAAACCGCTCTTTTTGACAATCGTCACTGGACCCCTCACATCGCTCGTTTATGATCGTTAAGGATTGCACCCAATCTCGCGCGGTCCACCGCCGTGCGCCTGTCAACGAGGGAGTGTTCCACCCATGTTTGCTGTTTTGTCTTCCATCCGCAAGGCTCTGAGGCCCGCCGCCTTCGCGTTTGCGGCCCTCGGTCTGGCGGCCTGCGATGCCTCGTTGCTCGGCCCGCTCGGCGGCGGCGGTGCCAGCAGCGGCGGACCTCAGATCGACCCTTCCGCGCCCATCCAGGTGGCGCTTCTGGTGCCCAGATCCGATGCCGGTGCGGCACCGGTCGCGGATTCGCTGGAAAAGGCCGCACGGCTGGCGATCGCTGAAAACTCCAATGTGAACATCGCCTTGCAGGTCTACGACACCGCAGGCTCGGCCACGACCGCGGCGGCACAGGCGCAGCGCGCGGTGGATGAAGGCGCCAAGATCATCATCGGCCCGCTCTTCGGGGCCGCGGCCAATGCCGCCGGGCTTGCGGTGCTCGACGAAGGCGTGAATGTGCTCAGCTTTTCCAACACGCCGTCGATTGCCGGTGGCAACGTCTTTATCCTCGGGCCCACCTTCAACAACACCGCCAACCGTCTGATGGGCTTCGCCCGCGGTCAGGGCAAGAAGAGCGTCACGATCATCTATTCCGACGACGTGCCGGGTCAGGTCGGCCGGCTGGCCATCGAACAGGCCGCCGCCGCCAACGGCATTCGGGTGGCCACCGCGCAGGGTTATCCGCTGTCCATCGAAGGGGTGCGCGCGACGGCTCAGAACGCGGCGCAATCCGGGGCCGGCGCGGACAGCGTGTTTGTGACCACCGACGCCACCAATGCCGCGATGCCGATGCTGCTGCGCGACCTGCCGGCCAGCGGGCTGAACCCCGGCAGCGTGCAGTATATCGGCCTCACGCGCTGGGATGTCCGCCCGGATCTCTTCGATCTGCCGGGTGCCGAAGGCGCGTGGTTCGCGATGCCCGACCAGAGCCGTCAGGACGGGTTCAAAGCCCGCTACCGTGCGGCCTACGGTGCCTCCCCGCACCCCTTGGCCGGGCTGGCGTTTGACGGCATCTCCGCCGTTGCGGCGCTGGCCGCGCAAGGGCGGCGCGATGCGTTGACCGGGCGCGCTCTGACCACCAATGTGTTCAACGGAACCGGCGGTGCGTTCCGCCTCACCCCGGACGGGTCGAACCAGCGCGCGCTGGCGGTGGCCACTGTGCGTAACAAACAGGTTGTGATTCTTGACCCCGCCCCCAGTCGCGTCGGCACTGCCGGTTTCTGACCCGCACGCCCCGGAGTTGCCGGACGATCTGATCGCGCCGGCAGCCGACATCTTCGATCTGCCCAGCCTTCGCGAAAGGCTGTTTGCGTCCTTTCCTGAGGGCGCGGACGAGGCGGCGATCCGCAAGGCCACCGTGTCGCTTCTGGCCGAAGCGAAGACCGTCGGGCGCGCCTGTGTGGCCCGTGCCTTTGCCAGGGAGCCTTTTGGCGCGCGCCGCACCGCGCGGGCCTATACCTGGATCACCGACGGCATTGTGCGCCTGGTGTTCGAGGTCGCCACCGAACGTCTGCACCGGCTGTCGAACCCCACCGAAGGCGAACGCATCTCGGTGATTGCCGTCGGCGGCTACGGGCGTGGCGAGATGGCGCCTTTTTCCGACGTCGATCTGCTGTTCCTGACGCCCTACAAGATCACCCCCTGGGCAGAGAGCGTGATCGAATCGATGCTCTACATGCTCTGGGATCTCAAGCTTAAGGTCGGGCATTCCTCGCGCACCATCAAGGACTGCCTGCGTCTGGGCCGCGAGGACTTCACCATCCGCACAGCGATGCTGGAGCACCGATTTCTCATCGGCGACGCGACCCTGGCCAAGCGCCTGGACCGGCAGCTTTGGGACGATCTTTTCTCCGGCACGGCGCGCGAATTTGTCGAGGCCAAGCTTGGCGAACGTGACGCGCGGCACGAAAAGCAGGGCCAGCGCTACATGGTCGAGCCCAATGTGAAAGAGGGCAAGGGCGGGCTGCGCGACCTGCAGTCGCTGTTCTGGATCACCAAATATATCCACCACACCGACGACACTTCGGAACTGGTGCGGCAGGGCGTGTTCCGACCCGAGGAATACAAGACTTTCCTGGCCGCCGAGCGCTTTCTCTGGGCGGTGCGGCACCATCTGCATCTCGCCGCCAACCGCCCGGTGGAGCAACTGACCTTCGACATGCAGGTCGAGGTGGCCGAACATATGGGCTATACCGACAAGGGCGGGCGGCGCGCGGTGGAGTGGTTCATGCAGGAATACTTCCTGCACGCCACGGCGGTCGGCGATCTCACGCGGATCTTCCTGACCTCGCTGGAGGCCGATCACACCAAGGACGCGCCGCTGCTGCTGCGCATGTTCAAGCGCCAGCCCAAGATCAAGCCCGGCTATGCGATTGTGCGCAACCGCCTGGCCATCAGCGATGACGACACGTTTCTGTCGGAAAAGATCAACCTGCTGCGGCTCTTCGAAGAGGCGCTGCGCACCGGGCTGCTGATCCATCCCGACGCCATGCGGCTGGTCAAGGCAAACCTGCATCTGATCGACGAGCCGTTTCGCAACGACAAGACCGCGCAAAAGCTGTTTCTGGACCTTCTGCTGAAACACGGCAACCCCGACCGCGCGTTGCGCCGGATGAACGAGCTGGGCGTGCTCTCGGCCTTCATCCCGGAGTTCGAGCCCATCGTGGCGATGATGCAGTTCAACATGTATCACCATTACACGGTCGACGAGCACACCATCCAGTGCATCTGGAACCTCAGCGAGATCGAGCATGAGAACCTGCTCGAGGAGCTGCCCGTCGCCTCGACCATCCTGAAGGAAGGCATCAACCGCCGTGTGCTCTATGTGGCGATGCTGCTGCACGATATCGGCAAGGGGCGCGACGAGGATCATTCGGTGCTTGGCGCCCGCATCGCGCGCAGCGTGGCGCCGCGTCTGGGGCTGAAGCCCGCCGAATGCGCCACGGTGGAATGGCTGGTGCGCTACCATTTGCTGATGTCGGACATGGCGCAGAAGCGCGACATCGCCGACCCGCGCACCGTGCGCGACTTTGCCAAGGCGGTGCAGACGAAAGAGCGGCTCGACCTGCTTTGCGTGCTCACGGTCTGCGACATCCGCGGCGTCGGGCCGGGGACGTGGAACAACTGGAAAGCCGCGCTGCTGCGCGCGCTTTACCGCCAGACAAGGCGCGGGCTCGAAGACGGGATGGAGGCGCTCAACCGCGAGAACCGCGGCACCGAGGCCAAGAAGCTGCTGCGCGCCCGGCTTGACGACTGGTCCGCCGCCGATCTGCGCCGCGAGACCGCACGGCATTACGATCCCTATTGGCAGGGCCTGCACATCACCGCGCATGTGATCTTTGCCGACCTGCTGCGCGGTATTGCCGATGACGAGATCCGCGTCGATATCCATCCCGACGAAGATCGCGACGCCACCCGCGTCTGCTTTGCGCTGGCCGATCACCCGGGCATCTTCTCGCGGCTGTCGGGCGCTCTGGCGCTGGTCGGGGCCAATGTTGTCGACGCGCGGACCTTCACCACCAAGGACGGCTTCGCCACCGCGGCCTTCTGGATCCAGGACGCCGACGGCACGCCCTATGACGACAACCGCATCCCGCGCCTGCGCACGATGATCGGACGCATCCTCAAGGGAGAGATCGTCGCCCGCGATGCGATGAAGTCCAAGGACAAGCTGAAAAAGCGCGAAAAAGCCTTCCGCGTGCCCACCTCGATCACCTTCGACAATGAGGGCTCCGAGATCTACACGATCATCGAAGTGGACACCCGCGACCGGCCCGGCCTGCTCTACGATCTCACGCGCACGCTGGCCAATGCCAATGTGCAGATCTTCTCGGCGGTGATTGCCACCTATGGCGAACAGGTGGTCGACACCTTCTACGTCAAGGACATGTTCGGTCTGAAATTCCACGCCGAGAGCAAGCAGCGCGGGCTGGAAAAGAAGCTGCGCAGCGCGATTGCCGAAGGCTCCGAACGGGCGCGGGGCTGACGGTCACGCCTGCTTGCAAGCAGCCCGGATCTGCGCGAGGTTCCGGCGTTTCCCTTTGGATCAGGAACCATGGCCGAACTGCCCGCCTTTCTACTTGCCGCGCTTGCGCTGACCGGCAGCCCGGGGCCGAACACGCTGTCGCTGGCGGCGGTGGGCGCCGCGTTCGGGCGGCGGGGCGGGGTGCGCTACCTTCTGGGTCTCTGCTTCGGGATGCTTCTGGTAATCGTCATCACCGGCAGCGGCGTGTCGGTGGCGGTCTTTGCCCTGCCGGGCGTAGCGCTGGTCATTTCGATCTGTGCGGCGGCCTATTTCCTGTGGCTGGCCTGGCGCATCGCCAGCGCGCCGCCGCTGCAGGGGTCCGCCTTGAGCCGCCCGGCCCCGCGCTGGTACGAAGGCACCGCGCTGTCGCTGATGAACCCAAAGGCCTATGCGGCGATGGCCGCGCTTTTCTCGGGGTTCACGCTGATCTCGGACGCGCCCGCGCAGGATGCCATCGCCAAGACCGCCGCGCTGATGTCCACCATCCTCTTCGTCAATGTCATGTGGCTGTCGATCGGCGCGGGGCTCACCGGCGCGCTGCGCGACCCGCGCCTGTCGCGCCTGATCAATCTCGGCTTTGCCGCGGCACTGCTGCTGTCGGTCGCCGCGGTCACCCTGCTTTGAGCCATCAGAAACGACCCCGCGTCGCAAAGCTTTCGCAACCCAGCGCAATCGGCTAAGCAAGCCACAAGAAAGAGCCAGGGCAGCCATGAAACCGATCCGCTTACTCTCAGGCGTGCTGACTGTCGGCTTCTGGACGCTGATGAGCCGTGTGCTGGGGGTGGTGCGCGAGGTCATGATCCTCGGCCTGATCGGGCCCGGCCCGGTGATGGATGCCTTTGTCGCCGCCTTCCGCCTGCCCAACATGTTCCGCCGGTTCTTTGCCGAAGGCGCGTTCAACGCCGCCTTCGTGCCGCTCTTTTCGAAGAAATACGAAGGTGAGGAAGACCCGCTCATCTTTGCCCGAGACGCGATGAACGGGCTCGCCTTCGTGCTGCTGATCCTGACCGGTGTCGCGCTGATCTTCATGCCCGCGCTGGTCTGGGCCACGGCGGGCGGCTTTGCCGGAGACGGGCGGTTCGATCTGACCATCGGCTACGGGCGGATCATCTTTCCCTATATCCTCTTCATCTCGCTGGCCGCGCTCTTTTCCGGGGCGCTGAACGCCACCGGGCATTTTGCCGCCGCCGCAGCGGCGCCGGTGTTTCTCAACATTCTGGTCATCACTGCCATGGCCCTGGGCGCCTGGCTGGGCGGCGAGATCATCACCTGGCTTATCTGGACCATCCCTCTGGCCGGTGTCGTGCAGCTTGCGCTGGTCTGGGTCGCGGCGGAACGGGCGGGCGTGCGGCTGCGCCCCGGGCGGCCCCGGCTCACGCCCGACATGCGCAAGCTGTTTCGCATCGCGATCCCCGCGGCGCTGGCGGGCGGGGTCATGCAGGTCAACCTGCTGGTGGGCCAGCAGGTCGCCTCGCATTTCGACAAGGCCGTGGGCTGGCTTTACGCCGCCGACCGGCTTTACCAGCTGCCGCTGGGTGTGGTCGGCATCGCGGTGGGCATCGTGCTGCTGCCGGATCTCTCGCGCCGCCTGAAAGCGCAGGATGACGAGGGCGGGCGCGCTGCCTTTTCCCGCGCCGGAGAGCTGTCTCTGGCGCTGACCATCCCGTCTGCCGTGGCCCTCGTGGTGATCCCGCTGCCGCTGGTCTCGGTCCTGTTCGAGCGCGGCGCCACCGGTGCCGGCGATGTTGCGGCGATCGCGCTGGCGGTGGCGATCTACGGGCTGGGGCTGCCCGCTTTCGTGCTGCAAAAGGTGCTGCAACCGCTCTATTTCGCCCGCGAAGACACCGCGACGCCCTTCCGCTTTGCGGTGTACGCAATGGTCGTGAATGCGGTGGTGGCCATCGGGCTCGCGCCGTTCATCGGCTGGATCGCATCGGCCATCGCCACCACGCTTGCAGGTTGGACCATGGTCTGGCAGCTGGCGCGCGGCGCCCGCACCATGGGGGACGTGGCGCAGTTCGACACCCGGTTCTTCACCCGGCTCTGGCGCGTCTGTGCGGCCTCGGCCCTGATGGGGGCCGCGCTCTGGGCCGGGCAGACGGCGATGGCGGGCTGGCTTGCCACCTCCGGGTTCCGCTACGCGGCCCTTGCGCTTCTGATCGTCATCGGCATTGTCGCCTATGCTGTGGCAGGGCAAGTGCTCGGCGCGTTCAGCATGAGCGAAATGCGCGCAACTTTCCGCCGTGAACCGCGTAGGGAAACATGACCATCACGCCTCTCATCACCGCTGAAGAAGGATTCCCGGCGCTGGAGCGGCTGGTCGCCTCGGCGAAATCCGAGCTCCTGCTGTCCTATCGGCTGTTCGATCCCGACACCCGGCTGCGCGAACCGCGGCTGACCGAGCGCGGGCTCGAGACCTGGGCCGACCTCATCGCCTGGGTGACGCGGCGCGGCGTGAAGCTGCGCTTTTTGATGACCGATTTCGACCCGCTTTTCACCATTGAGCTGCACCGGATGGCCTGGCGCAACGCCTCGGGCTTTGCCGATGTGGTGCAGGGTGACGCGCAGGTCCTCGTGGCGCCGCATGGTCAGCGCGCCGGGCGGCTCTGGCACTTGCTGATGGCTCCGAAACTGCTCGGCATCCTGCGCGAGCTGCGCGCCGAAGACCCGACAAAGCTGACCCCGGTGCAACGCCGCATCCTCGAACGGGGTGTCGAGCTGCGCCCGGTGACCGTGCACCAGAAATTCGCCATTGCCGACGGCACCTCCTGCATCATCGGCGGTCTGGATATCGACGAGCGGCGCTTTGACACCGCCGATCACGACCGTCATCCGACCCAGACCTGGCATGACGTGTCCGTGGTGCTCAGGGACGAGGACTTCGCAGGCGCCCTGCGCGGCCATTTCGCCGAATGCTGGAACGCGGCGATAGATGCCGGGGCCGCGGTTCTGGCCGATCCGCCGGTCCGGATGGACACCTCCAAGCGCCCGCAAAGCCGCGATGACCTGCGGCTCTTGCGTACCATTTCGACGCCGCGGACCGGTGCGACGCGGCTTGGTCCCTCGCCGCATGTGCGCGACCACGATGTCCTGGTGCCGAAGCTTTTCGAGGAAGCGCAGCGCTACATCTATATCGAGACGCAGTTCCTGCGCCACGCGCCGCTGATCGACACGCTTTGCGACGTGTCGGTGGGCGCGCCGGAGCTTGAGGTGATCATCCTGCTGCCCGCAGCCCCCGAACGCGTGTTGTTCGACGGCGACGATGGCTGGAATGCGCGCCACGCGCATGGTCTGCAGGTGCGCGCGCTCGACAGGCTGCGCCGCGCCTTCGGGCATCGACTGTCCATCGTCACCCCGGCCCAGCCCGCGCCGTCGCCGGAAGACAGTCCCGAAGTCGAGGGCGCGGGGCCGGTCTATGTGCATTCCAAGGTGTTGGTGATCGACGACCGGCTGGCGCTTGTGGGATCGGCCAATCTCAACGGCCGCTCGCTGCGCTGGGACAGCGAAGCCTCGATCCTCGTGCGCAACTCCGATTTTGCCAGAACATTGCAGCGCCGTCTGGCGGAGAAGTGGCTGGGCGACGGGCTGGGCGAGCGCGACCCGCGCCGCGCGGCGACCTGGACCGGTGTGGCAGAGGCCAATGCCGCCGCCAGGCCGGAAGACCGCACCGGTTTTCTGGTGCCCTACCCGCTGGAACGCTCGCGTCAGTTCGCGCGCAAGATGTGGATCCTGCCCAACGACATGTTCTGAGCGCGCCGGGCGCTCAGCCGTTTGGCGTCATGGTCGGGCGCGCCTTGCCGCGCTGCAGGCCAAGCTGGCGTTCGCGCCAGATGATGATCACCCCCGCCAGCATCACGATGGCCGACCCGGCAAGCACCATGGCGGTGGGGACCTCGTCGAAAAAGACCATGCCGAAGACGATTGCAAACAGGATCGAGGCATAGTCGAACGGCGCCAGCACCGCAGCCTCCGCCAGCCGGTAGGCCGATGTGAGCAGGATCTGCGCCACACCGCCGATGAGCCCGGCACCGATCAGCAACAGCACCGGGATCCAGCCCGGCCAGGCCCAGCCGAAGGGGATCGTGACCAGCGCCAGCAGGCTCGCGGTCAGGGAGAAGTAGAACACGATGGCCGAGGTTTCCTCGGTCGCCACCAGCCGCCGGATATGGATCTGCGACAAGGCCCGCAGGACCGCAGAGAGCAGCACAAATGTCACGCCAAGCGCGGCGGTGCCGCCGAACTGCTCGAGCGTCAGGCGCGGCCAGAGCACGATGGCCACCCCCACCATGCCGAGCGCTACCGCGGAAAGGCGAAAGACGCGCAGCCGCTCGCCCAGCAGCAACGCCGCGAAGATCACCGTCATCAGCGGCGCGGCATAGCCCAGCGCGGTCACTTCGGGCAGCGGCAGCAAACCCAGCGCGGCAAAGCCGAACCCCATGGCAGAGACCCCGATCAACCCGCGCCAGACATGGCCCATCGGGCGTTTGACGCGCAGGCCGGTCATCATGTCGCCGCGCCAGATCAACCAGCCGAGAATGACCGGAATGGCAAAGAACGACCGGAAGAACACCGCCTGTCCGGGCGGCACGTATTGCGACGTGGCCTTGATCAGCGCGGCCATGATCGTGAACAGAAAGACCGACGAGAGTTTGAGCGCAATGCCGCGCATCGGGGACATGGGGTGTCCTTTCGGGGGATGGCGCGACCTTGGACCGGGCAGCCCGTCGCGTCAATCGACGCGGTGCCGGATCCGGCACCGCGCGGGCCGCACCCGCGACAGGCCTGTGCGGGCAGGCTCAGGTGGTCTCCAGGCAGTGGCGGCGGAATGCGCGCTTGAGCATGTCAAGCTCGGCGCGCAAAAGCTCCACCTCGGCGCGGATGTCATCGCCCAGCACCTCGCCGGCGATCAGTGTGAAGCTGTCGAGCACCGTGTCGTCGAACGCGTCGCGGATGAGAAAGGTCTGCACCCCGTCGCCCAGCGCCTCGACCGGCACCGGGATCTGGACCACCCAGCGCCCGTCCTGACCGGTTTCGGCCAGGCTCACACCGCGCACCGGCATGTCATGCAGGGTCACCGCCACTTCGGGCGCGGGCGTGCTGGGGCTGTCAGCCATCAGCAACCCTTCCCAGACGCCTTCCTTGAAACGGGTCTTGGTCAGCGTGTAGGCGCTCATGTCGCGAAATCCTCTCTTGCCCCGGCCATGCTCACAGCTCCGCGCGCTTGCGGCGCGAGAATGTCAGATCGCGCAGGATGACCTGGTTCATCTGCGGCCCCTCGAAGATGATGTCGAGCCACATCCGCTCCACCCGCTTTTCGTTGAGCTTGGTATAGGCCAGATCGAACTCGACGCGGATCGCGTCCTCGTGGAGCGGCAGTTCGCGCACGATCTGTTCGGTATTGGGGCCGTGCTTGATGTTGAGACGGGCGAATATCTCCAGCGGTTTTTCCATCTCCACAATTGTGTCGATGCGCACCAGATGTTTGCGGCGCAGCCCGGCGCTGGCCTCCTCCGGCAGGTCGACTGCGACCGACAGGTAAGAGCCGGTGAAGCGAAAGACATCCATGCGCAACCCGTAAGCGGCCAGATCGGCCTCACGCGTGTTGCGCAACTGGCGCAGCGTCAGTTCCGACTGCGCGCAATCGTGAAACAGCGTCACCTCGCGGCCCAGCATGGATTTCGATTGCACCGACGACATGCCGGGTACCGAAAGCGGGCCGCACCAAAGCTCCGGTCGCCAGGCCCAGTCGGATTCGGCGGGGCGCGGAAAGCTCTGGTTGCCGACAATCGGCAGCGCCAGCCGCGCGTCGGAGACATGGATGAACTGGTCGATCTGGGCCTTGAGCTTGCGCGCCATGCTGCGTTGCCGCCGCAACTCCGGCAGATCGGTCTGCGTGGCGGCCTGCGCGGTCCGCGTCCAGCGGCGCAACGCGCCGGTCTGCAACGCGCGGTCGAGAAGCCCCAGTTTTTCGCCTGCCATGGGTGTCTGCCTGCCTTCGATCCTGAGTCCGGGCCGGACCCTTTGCCCGCGCGTCTCTGGCCAACAGTCCCGCTATCGGGAGCCGCGACGCGTCTTCGGGATCATTATGGCAAATCCTGACGATTGAATAAACGCCCAAGAAATCCGTTTTGCGCCTGTTTTTGCGGTGCCGCCTGCGCGCCCCCGGCCCCACCGGGCGACAGCGACGCAATGATCCCGCGCATATCGGCAAGCCGTGCCCCTCCGTCGGGGCCCACAAGCGGGCTGCCCCGGGGCGCATACAGTGCCAGTCCGACGAGGTGATCGCCCTGCACGAAGACGCCGCGCCAGTGACGGGGATCGCCGCCCGCGAGCGAGCGCGTGCCGCCTTCGGCGAGATTGGCCATCACCAGCCCGTCTTCGCTGCTCCCCGCGATCAGGTCGGACCCGGCAAAAAGCGCGAGCTCCCGCGGGCTCGGCAGATCGAGCGCGCCGCCGCGCGCGCCCACAGTAACGGTCAGCATCATCGGGCGCACGTCGCCGCCGACCCGGCCCCCCGACAGGATCGAACAGGACGCCACCACCGCAAAACCCCGCTCCGGGCTGGTCTGCCGCGTGGTGGGGTCGATGCAATATCCCTCCGGCCCCGCAACCACCACTTCGCCGCCGGCAAGGCCGATGCGCGCAAGCGGCGTCGGCATGCGCGGCCGCGTCCGGCTGTCGTCGCCCGCCCTTTCGGACGGGTCGAGCAGACCTGCCAGAAAGCCGCGCGCCGGTGGCGTGGCCTGGGCGTCCCCGGTGGAAGGGGCCGACAGCTCCGCCGCGCAGCCCGCCAACAGCAGAACGCTCAGCAAACCCGCAGCAAAACCTGTTCCGGACATGCCGATCAGAGATCCGCGTAGACGTGTTTTTCGGCCTCGGCGCCGGGATGGGTCACGGCGCCTTTATAGGTCGGCCCGACCAGCTGCGCGTATTTCCACAAGGCACCGGAGGCGTAGATCGTCTCGCGCGGGCCGGACCAGGTCTCCTTGCGCCTGGCCAGCTCATCCTCGCTCAGATCGACCGAGAGCACACCCGACACCGCGTCGATGGTGATCATGTCGCCGTTCTGCAGCAGGGCGATCGGGCCACAATGGGCCGCTTCGGGACCGACATGGCCAACGCAGAACCCTCGTGTGGCCCCCGAAAACCGGCCATCGGTGATCAATGCGACCTTCTTGCCCATGCCCTGCCCCGAGAGCGCCGCCGTGGTGGCCAGCATCTCGCGCATACCCGGGCCACCGGCGGGGCCTTCGTTGCGGATCACGATCACTTCGCCTTCCTCATAGCCGCGCGCCTTGACCGCGGCAAAGGCGTCTTCTTCGCATTCGAAGACCCGCGCAGGGCCGGTAAAGACCTGATCCTCGGCGGAAATTCCCGCAACCTTCACGATGGCGCCTTCGGGTGCCAGGTTGCCCTTGAGACCCACCACGCCACCGGTCTTGGTGAGCGGGTTGTCCACAGGGTAGATTACCTTGCCATCCGCCTTGCGCGTGACCTTGTCGAGCTCCTCGGCAACGGAATTGCCCGAGGCGGTCATGCAGTCTTCATGGATCAGACCGGCGCGGCGCAATTCGTTCATTACCACCGGCAGACCTCCGGATTCGTAAAGATCCTTGGCGACATATTGCCCGCCGGGCTTGAGATCGACGAAGTAGGGTGTGTCGCGGAAGATCTCACAGACATCGTCAAGAAAGAAGTCGATCCCCGCCTCATGCGCAATCGCGGGCAGATGCAGCCCGGCATTGGTCGACCCGCCAGTGCAGGCCACGACGCGCGCGGCGTTCTCGAGGCTCTGACGGGTGACGATGTCGCGGGCGCGGATATTGCGCTCCACCAGATCCATGACCGACCGGCCCGAGGCCTCGCCATACTGGTCGCGGCTCTCGTAAGGCGCGGGCATGCCGGAGCTGTTGAAAAGCGCCAGACCAATCGCCTCGGAGACGCAGGCCATGGTGTTGGCGGTGAACTGGCCGCCGCAGGCCCCGGCAGAAGGGCAGGCCACACGCTCGAGCATGTCGAGCGCGGCATCGGAAAGCTCATCGTTCTGGTGACGGCCGACCGCTTCGAACATGTCCTGCACGGTCAGATCGCGGGTGCGGAAATCCTCGGGGATCTCCTCGACCTGCGGCGCCTTGCCGGGCAGGATCGAACCGCCATAGATGAAGACCGACGGTACGTTGAGACGCACCATCGCCATCATCATCCCCGGCAGCGACTTGTCGCAGCCCGCCAGCCCGACAATGGCGTCGTAGCAATGACCGCGCATGGTCAGCTCCACCGTGTCGGCGATGGCCTCGCGGCTGGCCAGCGACGAGCGCATGCCCTCATGGCCCATGGCGATGCCGTCGGTGACCGTGATTGTGGTGAACTCGCGCGGGGTGCCGAAGGCCTGCTTGACCCCCATCTTGACCGCCTGCGCCTGACGGTTCAGCGCGATGTTGCAGGGCGCAGCCTCGTTCCAGCAGGTCGCGACACCCACCAGCGGCTGGTGAATTTCTTCCTCGGTCATGCCCATCGCATAGTAGTAGGAGCGGTGCGGCGCGCGCTCTGGCCCTTCGGTCACGTGACGGCTGGGCAATTTTGACTTGTCGAACGGACGCTTGAGCATCTCGGCTCCTCCCTCGGAATGTGTTGCAATCCGGAATAGCGAAGGGTTGGGGGCCGGGCAAGAGGAAGGGCAGGCCACCCGAAACCAGCCCGCCGCGGCCCGGCGCGGGTGGCCAGCGCACCGGCAGGGCGGATCGCCGGTCCGGAGAGGGTGCTGCGTTTGAGGGAAGACGCAGCGCGCATGGCACGCTATGAGGCGCCATGGCCCGGCCCGATCCCTACGATGCCTTCGAGGCGATGATTGCCCCGGCGCGCCACCGCCCGGAGATCTGGCGCGTGGTGTTGGGCGTCATGCTGGCGTTTTCCGCCACCTTCTTCGTGGTGAGCGGTGTTCTGGAATTTGCCCGTCTGGTGATGGCGCCCGGGGACTTCATGCGCTTTGCCACCGCAGTGCAGACGGGCAGCACGCCGTTCGGGGTTCTGATGATCCTCGTTGCAACCGGCGCGATCGGCCTCTGCGCGATGATTGCGGTGCGGCTTCTGCATGACCGGCCGCCGGAAACCGTCTTTGGCCCGGTCCCGCGGGCCATCGCGCAGTTTTTCGGGGTGCTTTGGGCGGTTGCGCTGCTTTACATGGCGCTGAGCGTGCTTTTTTACCTCACCGATGACACGGCCCTGACGCCGGGTCTGCCGGTCGGGCAATGGGTGGCGTATCTCCCCCTGACGATCCTCGCCTTGCTGATCCAGACCGGTGGCGAAGAGGTGCTCTTTCGCGGCTACCTGCAGCCGCAGTTTGCCGCGCTCTCGCGGAACCGTCTGGTGTGGATGGTGCTGCCCTCGGCGCTTTTCGGCGCGGTGCATTACGCGCCCGCGATCTATGGCACCAACGCGCCGGTCATCGCGCTCTGGGCCTTTGTCTTCGGCCTTGTGACCGCGGATCTGACGGCGCGGGCGGGCACCCTGGGTCCGGCGATGGCGCTGCATCTGGCCAACAATTTCTTTGCCATCGCCCTCACCTCGCTTGCGGGTGATCTCTCGGGTCTGGCCCTTTTTACACTGCCTTACGGGCCGGAGGACGAAGCGGCGATCCGCGCGGTGCTGCCTCTGGACTTCATCGGCATGCTCCTGTGCTGGCTGGCCGCCCGCATCGCGATCCGCGCCTGATTGCATTTTCGCGGCGGCAGGCTTAAGTCAACGCCAACCGCCAAAAGCGCAAGGCCGCCCATGAACTGGATCTCGAACTACGTCCGTCCGCGCATCAATTCGATCTTCTCGCGCCGCGAAGTGCCGGAAAATCTCTGGTCGAAATGCGACGATTGCGGGACGATGCTGTTTCACCGCGAGATCAGCGACAACCTGTTTGTCTGCACAAACTGCGACCACCACATGCACATCACGCCGCGCGACCGCTTTGCCGCGCTGTTCGACGGCGGCGTCTATACCGAGGTCGACGTGCCTGAACCGCTGTTCGACCCGCTGCAGTTTCGCGACCAGAAACGCTATCCCGACCGGATGAAGGCCGCGCAGCGGGCCACCGATGAAAAAGAGGCGATGCTGGTTGTCCGGGGTGAGATCGGCCACACGCCCATCGTCGCGGCGGCGCAGGATTTCAGCTTCATGGGCGGATCGATGGGCATGTATGTCGGCAATGCCATCGTTGCCGCCGCGCAGGAGGCCGTGAAGCTGGGCCGCCCGCTTGTGCTCTTTTCAGCCGCCGGTGGCGCGCGCATGCAGGAGGGCATCCTGAGCCTGATGCAGATGCCGCGCACCACGGTGGCGGTGCAGATGCTGAAAGAGGCGCGCCTGCCCTATATCGTCGTGCTCACCCATCCCACCACTGGCGGCGTCACCGCGTCTTATGCCATGCTGGGCGATATACATATCGCTGAACCCAACGCGCTCATCTGCTTTGCCGGGCCGCGGGTGATCGAACAGACGATCCGCGAAAAGCTGCCCGAGGGCTTTCAGCGCGCGGAATATCTGCTTGAGCATGGTATGCTCGACCGCGTGACCGACCGCCGGAAAATGCGCGAGGAACTGATTGTCGTGACCCGCATGCTGATGGGCCTGCCGCCCGCCACATGGGGCGATCTGCCCGCCCCGGCAGAGCCCGACAGCGCCGCGCCCGAGCGCCCGGAAGAGCGTGCCGCCGAGGAATGACCACACAGGGCTCTGACCGCATCCTGCAACGGATGCTGACGCTGCATCCCAAGATCATCGACCTGACGCTGGACCGCATGTGGCGTCTGCTGGAGGCGCTGGGGCATCCGGAACACGCGCTGCCCCCGGTGATCCATCTCGCAGGCACCAACGGCAAGGGCAGCACGCAGGCCATGATCCGCGCCGGGCTGGAGGCCATGGGTCTGCGCGTGCATGCCTATACCAGCCCGCATCTCGCCCGGTTTCACGAGCGCATCCGCCTTGCGGGCACACTCATCACCGAAGAGGCGCTGACCGAGGTGCTCGACGAATGCGCCGCTGCCAATGGCGACACGCCGATCACCTATTTCGAGATCACCACCTGCGCGGCGCTTCTGGCGATGTCGCGCGTGCCCGCGGATTATACTTTGCTCGAGGTCGGCCTTGGCGGGCGGCTCGATGCAACCAATGTGGTGGAACATCCCGCGCTCAGCATCATCACCCCCGTCTCGATGGATCACGAACAGTTCCTTGGCGACACGCTGGGCAAGATCGCGGGCGAAAAAGCCGGGATCCTCAAGCGCGGCGTGCCCTGCATCGTCGGCCCGCAGGAGGATGCAGCGCTGGAGGTGATCGAGGCCAAGGCCGCGCGGCTCGGTGCGCCGCTTCTGGCCTACGGCCAGCACTGGCATGTCTGGGAGGAACGCGGGCGGCTGGTCTATCAGGACGAAACCGGGCTTTGCGATCTGCCCCTGCCGGTGCTGCCCGGCGCGCATCAGATCCAGAATGCCGGGGCCGCGCTCGCCGCACTGCGTGCGTTGCAGATGCCCGAGGCGGCCTGTGAGGGCGCCATGACACGCGCTGTCTGGCCCGCCCGCATGCAACGTTTGCGGGAAGGTCCGCTGGCTCAGAGCGCCCCGTCGCTCGAGCTTTGGCTCGATGGCGGGCACAACCCGGCGGCGGGTCACGCGCTGGCCACCCATCTCGCCTCCCTGCCGGAGCGTCCCACATATCTCATCTGCGGCATGCTCAACACCAAGGATGCAGGCGGATACATGCACCCGCTGGCGCAGGTGGTATCCTCCTTGACCGCTGTTTCGATCCCGGGCGAGCAGAACACGCTGCCCGCAGAAAGGACCGCCGCCATCGCGGCGGAAAGCGGCATCCCCTCATCGACCGCCGGGACCGTGGCGGAGGCTTTGGCGTCCATTGCCGAGAAAGACCCGTCGGCGCGGGTCCTGATCTGCGGATCGCTCTATCTGGCCGGGGCGGTGCTGCGCGAGAACGGATAACGCGGCGATCGTGTGATGTCTCGTTTGGCCATGCCCGACAATCGCTTGATGCTGAGCGGCAGCAAAGGCTGAGGCTGAGGCTGAGGCGGACGCATATGTTGACGTGATCGGCAGACTCCGTCTAGATGTTGTGGAACGCCGCACGGTGCGGCCATCGCTCGGAGGATCAGCCGCCACAGGCGCCGAAATTGTCCGGTTGCCTGAGCCGCCACGCCCGTCTCGCAAACCAGGACCGCAACCCCTTGTGGTTGCATGGATTTTCAAATCATAGGTCTTGACACTCCTACTATATATTGACGCACCACGGCTGATTCGCCTATACATCCTCAACCCACAGGCGCATCCGGAGAACCCGGCGCCACGTGTGTACAGGGGACATGGATCATGTTGCGCTGCATGTTTGCAGGCTTTTCACCTCGCACCCGCACCCGCGGAAGCAGATCATGATCCGGATCCTGTGTCTCACGTTCGGATTTGTCACCGCAACGATTGCGCTGCTCTGGGTGGTCATGGCCCCGCCTTCGGATATTGGCGCCGACACCGTGGCCCGTGCGGAAACCGCCCCGCTTTTCCTGCGTCCCGCCCTGAGCGACACCGTGAAAGCCGCGCCGACCCGTCCGATGGCCCGGCCCGATCTGCCGGAGGCGTCCGGGGCCCTTACCGCAAAACATGGCGCCGCGACTGAGCCCCCAGAACAAATGAGCTACGGCATCGTTCACGAATTGCAGAAACCGGTCGCGGTGGAGGCGCGGATGCAGGCAAGCGCCGTCGATGATGCAGGCAGGCTTCATCTGGTGCAGGAGGGTGAAAGCCTGGCCGGTATCGCGTTCCGCTACTTCGGAACCACGATCGCGTATCCCAGGATCCTCGCCGCCAACCCGACCCTGTTGACCGACCCCGCCGACCTGCAGGCCGGCATGACGTTGCGGATCCCCGAGATAAGGTAAATCAGGCACAAGACCCGAACCGAGCAGCTCTGAGGGTCCTTCGGGACCCTCTTTTTTCATGCGGCATCCAACCGCGCCGCCCTGTTTGCTATTCCGGCTCCAGCCCCCAATCCGCCGCCTGCATTTCCCGCAGACGCGAGGCGGTGCGCTCGAACTCGAAGCTGCCGGTGCCTTCGACATAGAGCATCTCGGGCTTGTCCGCCGCCGAGGCGATCAGGCGCACCCGCGCCTCGTAAAGCGCGTCGATCAGGGTCACGAAGCGCTTGGCCTCGTTGAAGTTGCTGCGGCTGAGGCGGGGGATCTCCTCGATGATCAGAACGCGCAGCGTATCGGCCAGCTTGAGGTAATCCGCAGGGCCAAGCGCGCGCCCGCAGAGATCAAAGAACGACGCCCGCGCAACCGAATTGTGATAGCGCGACAATTCCACTTCGCGGCCCTTCACATGCAGGGTCAGCGTCTCTTCCAGCCCATGTGTCAGTTCTTCCCAGAGCGCGTCGATGGCCTGCCGCGCGGCGGCATCCGCGGGCGTGAAATAGACCTGCGCCCCGGCCAGACGGTCCTGCCTGTGATCGCGGTCGGAGGTCAGCTCCCGCACTTCCATATGCGTCTTCAGCAGGTCGATGAACGGCAGGAAGAGCTGCCGGTTGAGCCCGTCCTTGTAGAGATCGTCGGGCACCCGGTTCGAGGTTGTGACCACCACACATCCCGCATCGAACAGCCGCTCGAAAAGCCGCCCGACGATCATCGCGTCGGTGATATCGGTGATCTGCATCTCGTCGAAGGCCAGCACCTTCACTTCGTCGCTGACCGCCCTGGCGATGGGCTTGATCACGTCCTCGACGTTTTCCGCCCGAAGGCGGTGCATTTCGGCATGCACCTCCTGCATGAAAGCGTGGAAATGCACGCGGCGCGCGGGCACGGTCAGGGTCTCGACAAAAAGATCCATCAGCATCGACTTGCCACGGCCCACGCCACCCCAGAGGTAAAGCCCCTTGGGCGGCTCGGGCGACTTGCGAAAAAGCCCGCGCTTGGCCGGTTCCGCAAGCGCGCTGCGGATCCGCTCCAGCTCCGGCAACGCCGCCTGCTGCGCCGGGTCCGGTTTCAGTCGACCGGCGTCGATGCGGGATTGGTAAAGCTCGGAGACACTGGGCATGGGTTCTCAATACCCCGGCACGGCAGGTCTGTGTAGAGGCGTTGAACGCCCGCCGCCGGTCCGGCCCGCCTCAGACAATCACGTCCATCCGGTCCTGCTCGCCCACCCCGAACACACGCTTGTAGCGTGCGATCTGGTCGTTGGGGCCCATCGCCTTGTTGGGATTGTCGCTCAACTTCACCGTTGCGCGCCCGTTGGCCGCAACCGCCTTGCAGACCAGCGAAAACGGCGCGAGTCTGTCATCCGGCGTGAGGCCGCGGAAATCGTTGGTCAGCAACGTGCCCCAGCCAAAGGACACCCGCACCCGACCGGCGAACTGCGTGTAAAGCTCGAGGATCTTGTCCTCATCAAGCCCGTCCGAAAAGATCACCAGCTTCTCCGTCGGGTCTTCGCCGCGCTCCTGCCACCAGCGGATCGCCACTTCCGCCCCGGTCGCCGGATCGCCGGAATCGATGCGGATCCCGGTCCAGCCCGCCAGCCAGTCGGGGGCGTCGCGCAAGAACCCTTCGGTGCCATAGGTGTCGGGCAGGATGATCCTGAGATTGCCCTCATGCTCTTCGTGCCAGTCGGCCAGCACGTCATAGGGTGCCTGCGCGAGTGCCGCGTCGTCGTCGGCTAGCGCGGCATAGACCATCGGCAGCTCATGGGCATTGGTGCCGATCGCCTCCAGATCGCGGTTCTTGGCGATCAGGCAATTCGACGTGCCGACAAAGCTTGGCCCGAGCCCCTCGAGCATCGCCTGCACACACCAGTCCTGCCAGAGAAAAGAATGCCTGCGCCTCGTGCCGAAATCGGCGATCCGCACGCCGGGCTCGACCCGCAGCTTTTGCACCTTCTGCCACAGCTTTGTCATCGCGCGGGCGTAGAGCACCTGCAGCTCGAACCGGCCCATGTCGTTCAGAACCGCCCGGCCGCGCAACTCCATCAGCACCGCAAGCGCCGGGATCTCCCAGAGCATCACCTCTGGCCAGGCCCCTTCAAAGGTGAGCTCGTACTGGTCGCCGACCCGTTCCAGATGATAGGCGGGCAGGCGCAGCGCCTCGAACCACTCCATGAACTCCGGCGTGAACATCTGCCGCTTGCCGTAGAACGTGTTGCCGCGCAGCCAGGTCGATTCCCCGCGCTTGAGGCTCAGCGACCGGATATGATCGAGCTGTTCGCGCAGCTCGCCCTCATCGATCAGCTCGGCCAGCGGCACATGTTTCGACCGGTTGATCAGCGAGAAGGTCACCTGCGTGTCGGGTTTGTTGCGAAACACCGACTGGCACATCAACAGCTTGTAGAAATCGGTGTCGATGAGCGACCGCACAATCGGGTCGATCTTCCACTTATGGTTCCAGACACGGGTGGCGATATCGACCATGGCGGCCTCCGAAAGCGCGTTCAGCCTGTGGTTAAATCGCCCCTCAGGCGGTTATGCAAGCGTCACACCCGCCGCCGCCATGCCATCCTGCGCCGCCGCCAGCGATCCGTTGAGGTCGATGGCGCGGCAAAGGTCCTGCCTTACGGTCACGTCGAAGCCCAGCTTGGCCGCATCGACGGCGGAGTAGTTCACGCAGAAATCCGTGGCCAGACCCACCATCACCAGCCGGGTGATGCCGCGCGTGCGCAGATAACCCTCGAGCCCGGTGGGGGTTGCGTGATCGTTCTCGAAGAACGCCGAATAGCTGTCGATGGCGGGCCGGAACCCCTTGCGGATCGTAAGCTCCGCCCGGTCAACCTCCAGCGCGGGATGAAAGCCCGCCCCGGGAGAGCCCTGGATGCAATGGTCAGGCCAGAGCACCTGCGGGCCGTAGGGCATTTCGACCAACTCGAGGGGCGCCTTGCCCGGATGCTGGCTGGCGAAGGACGAATGCCCCGCCGGATGCCAGTCCTGCGTCAGCACCACCGCGTCGGCCCCGGCCATCAGCGTGTTGATCCCCGGCACGATCTCGTCGCCGCCCGCAACCGCCAGCGCGCCGCCGGGGCAGAAATCGTTTTGCACGTCGATGACGATCAGCGCGTCCATGGGCCTCTCCCTCGCTTTGCCCCTTGGCTACGCCGCGCCCGGGGCCCGGTCAAGCATGCCTGCGGCAAGCACACCCCTTGCGCGCGGCCCCGCCCGCCGCCTATGTGCGGAGCCATGTTCACCGTCTGCGCCCTGTATCACTTCACCCGCTTTCCCGATCCCGACGGCCTGCGCGCGCCCTTGCTGGCGCTGTGCCGTGCGCAATCGGTTACGGGCACGCTGCTGCTCGCGGGCGAAGGCATCAACGGCACAATCGCCGGACCCCGCGAAGGGATCGAGGCGGTGCTGGCGCATATCCGCGCCCTGCCCGGCTGCGCCGATCTCGACTGGAAGCTCTCCACCGCGCGTGAAAGGCCTTTCGCACGCATGAAAGTGCGGCTGAAGAAAGAGATCGTGACCATGGGCCAGCCGGATGTCGATCCAAAGGCCGGCACCGGCACCTATGTGGCGCCCGCCGACTGGAACGCCCTGATCCGGAGCCCGGATGTCGCGGTGATCGACACGCGCAACGATTACGAAGTGGAGATCGGAACCTTCGAAGGCGCGGTCGATCCGCAAACCGCCTCGTTCCGCGAGTTTCCGCAATGGTGGGAGGCGAACAAGCATCGGTTCCACAACAAGCGGATCGCGATGTTCTGCACCGGCGGGATCCGCTGCGAGAAATCGACCAATTACCTGCTCGGTCAGGGGGTCAAAGAGGTCTATCACCTCAAGGGCGGCATCCTGAAATACCTGGAAGATATTCCCGAAACCGAGAGCGCATGGCAGGGCGACTGCTTTGTCTTCGACGGGCGCGTCTCCGTCGGCCACGGTCTGCGGGAAGGCCCGCATGCGCTGTGCCACGCCTGCCGCCGCCCGATCCTGCCCGCGGACCGCGCGCACAAGGCCTTCGAGGACGGGGTGTCCTGCCACCGCTGCGTCGACGAAACGTCTCAGGCCGACAAGGCCCGCTTCCGCGAGCGGCAAAAACAGATTGCCCTCGCGCGCGTGCGCGGCGAGCGCCATCTGCACGCAGACCTTCCCGACGAGCGCTGATCGCGCTTCATCCTGCATTTGAACTTCGGGGGAATCGGCGCTTGTGGCGATGTGGCTGGCCGCCTCTATGCAACCGCCATGCCGCCGCGCGCGCGGGTTCCGCGTGTCAGGATGACGATCATGATCGCGATATTCAGCCCGTTCCAGACGATCCCGTTGATAAACGCCCATTGGTAGCTGCCGGTCTGGTCGTAGATCACTCCCGACAGCCATCCGCCCAGCGCCATGCCCATGATCGTCATCATCATCACAAACCCGACCCGCGCCCCGGCCTCTCTCGCAGGCATGTATTCGCGCACGATCACCGCATAGCTCGGCACGATGCCGCCCTGGCTGAGCCCGAAGATCAGGCTGACCATATAGAGGCTGACCAACCCTCCGGCGGGCAGATAGAGAAAAAGCGCGATGCATTGCAGGGTCGAGCCGATCAGCAGCGTGCGCACCCCGCCCAGCCAGTCCGCCATGTAGCCCGAGATTACCCGGCTCACCACGCCGCCCAGCAACATCAGCGACAGCATTTCCGCCCCCACCGCGGCGCCAAAGCCCATATCCACGCACAGCGCCACGATATGCACCTGCGGCATCGACATCGCCACGCAGCAGGCGACACCGGCAAAGCCGAGCATGAATTGCAGCTGCCGTGGTGTGAACCCGGTGCGCGCGCGGCGCAGGCTGGAGGCGGCGTCGGCCTCCGCAAGCGCACGCGCCGAAACCTTCGGGCGCAAGAGCTGCGCCAGTGGCAGCATGATGACCAGCGTGAGAATCGCCAGCAACCCGTAGCTCCAGCGCCACCCGGCATCGGCGGCCAGCCAGGCCAGCAAAGGCGGCCAGATCGCTCCCGACAGATAGTTGCCCGAGGCCGCAATCGCCACGGCGATGCCGCGCCGTTTCATGAACCATTGCGACAGGTCCGCGATCAGCGGACCAAAGCTCGCCGCCGTGCCAAAGCCGATGGCAATCTGCACAAGGGTCAGCACCCAGATCGACGGCGCGGTCGCCGCCACCGCATAACCCGCCGCCACCAAAACCGATGCGCCGGTCAGCGCCCAGGTGATCCCGAACCGGTCCACCGCCCGCCCGATGAACAGATTGCCCAGCGCAAAGCCGATCATCGTGCCGGTATAGGGCAGGGCGGCCTGCGACCGGGTTGCGCCGAAATCCCCCTGGATCTCCGGCAGGACAACGGTGATCACCCACATCCCGACATTGCCCATCACCGCGATGAGCAGGGTCAGGAACAGCCGCGTCCAGGAATAGCGGCTGTCGAATGGCGAAGCAGGTGATGTCATGGCGCGAGACTAGGATGGATCGGCGCGATCTGGTAGGCGGAAAGCGACGCTCGAAAGGGGGCCTCATGACGGACGAGATCAAACGCCATGTGCTGCGCGAGGGCGACGTGTCCATCACGGTTTTGTCGGTCGGATGCGCGGTGCAGGACTGGACGGTCGCGGGGCGGCGCATGGTTCTGGGCTATGCGGAGGCCGAGGCCTATCGCAACAATGCCGTCTCCATGGGGGTGATCTGCGGGCGCGTGGCCAACCGGATCTCGAACGCGCGGTTCGACCTGAACGGGGAGGTCTGGACCCTGCCCGCCAATGCGGATCCGCACCACATCCATGGCGGCCCGGGCGGGTTTGGCTGGCGGAACTGGCAGATGGAGCCCCTTTGCGACACGCATGTCCGGCTGAGCCTGCACTCCCCGCATCTCGATCAGGGCTATCCCGGCGCGGTTGATGTCACGGTCGACATGCGCCTCGACAACGGCGCATTAAGCTGGGACATGCGGGCGGTTCCGGACCGCGAGACGCCGCTGAACCTGGCCCAGCATCTCTACTTCAACCTCGGCGACACAGCGTCGATCTACAACCACGCGCTGCGCATCGCGGCGCAAAGCTGCACGCCGACCAATGCGCAATATCTGCCCACCGGCGCACGTCTCGACGTCACCGGCACGCGCTACGACTTCACCCGTCTGCGGCGCTTTTCCGAGGCCGATCCCGAAACGCTGGGGTTTGATCTGAACTACGTGCTGAACGCGCTTTCCGATCCCGATCCGTCGGCGGAAATCCTCGCCCCGGACGGCACGCGGCTGCAGCTCTGGACCGATCGGCCCGGCCTGCAGCTTTATACCTCGAACACTTTGCGCGCCTGTGCCGCGCCGCTGCAAGGGCAGATACATGCGCCGTTTGCGGGGGTCTGTCTCGAGGCGCAGGATTTCCCTAACGCGCTCAACACGCCCGGCTTCGGCTCGATCCTCTGCACACCGGAGCGGCCCTACACGCAATCCACCAGGATCCGCATCGACGCGGGGTAACGCCACGCCCCCTTTCGCCCGGCCCCGCGCCAGCCTAAGGTTTCCGCGCAGGTGCAAGTCAAGGAGGGGCGGATGCTCAGGAACGACCAGCTGGATCAATGGGATCGCGAAAACTTCTTTCATCCCTCCACCCATCTTGCCGATTTCGCCCGTGGCGATCTGCCCAACCGGATCGTGACCGGCGGTCAGGGCTGCTATATCGAGGACCGCGACGGCACGCGGCTGCTGGATGCGTTCGCCGGGCTCTACTGTGTTAACGTGGGCTACGGGCGGACCGAAATCGCCGACGCCATCGCCGCGCAGGCGCAGGAGCTCGCTTATTACCACGCCTATATGGGGCACGGCACCGAAGCCTCGATCACGCTGGCCAAGATGGTGCTCGACCGCGCGCCGGCGCATATGTCGAAGGTCTATTTCGGGCTCTCGGGCTCGGATGCCAACGAGACCAATGTCAAACTTGTCTGGTACTACAACAACATCCTCGGGCGTCCGGAGAAGAAGAAGATCATCTCGCGCTGGCGGGGTTATCACGGCTCGGGGCTGATGACCGGCTCTCTGACCGGGCTGTCGTTCTTCCACAACAAGTTCGATCTGCCGCTGTCGCAAGTGCTGCACACGGCGGCGCCCTATTATTATCGGCGCGCCGATAATGACCTGAGCGAAGCCGGATTCGTCGCCGAATGCATCGCCGATCTGGAGGCGCTGATCGCGCGCGAAGGGGCCGAAACGATTGCCGCCTTCATTGCCGAACCGGTACTGGGCACCGGTGGCATCGTGCCGCCGCCCGAAGGCTACTGGCCCGCCATCCAGGACGTGCTGACGCGCCACGATATCCTGCTGATCGCCGACGAGGTGGTGACCGGGTTCGGGCGTCTCGGCACGATGTTCGGCGCCGAGCATTATGATCTGACACCGGATCTGATGACCATCGCCAAAGGCCTGACCTCGGCCTATGCGCCGCTGTCGGGCTCGATCGTCTCCGACCGGATGTGGCGGGTGCTGGAACAGGGTACGGATGAAAACGGCCCCATCGGCCATGGCTGGACCTACTCCGCGCATCCCATCGGTGCGGCGGCGGGGGTGGCGAACCTCGAACTTATCGACAAGCTGGGGCTGGTGGAGAATGCGCGCTCCGTCGGGGCGTATCTGAAAGCGTCCCTGGCCGACGCTCTGGCAGCGCACCCGCATGTGGGCGATATCCGCGGCGAAGGCATGCTCTGCGCCGTCGAGTTTGTGAAGGATCGCGAGACCCGCACAAGCTTCGATGCGTCGGAGAAGGTCATCGGGCGCGTTGTGGCCGCACTCCTGTCGCGCGGCGTGATCGGCCGGGCCATGCCGCAGGCGGATATCCTGGGCTTCGCGCCGCCGCTATGCCTGTCAAAAGCGGAAGCGGAGGACATCGCCACGAAGACCGCCGAGGCCGTGCGCGAGGTTCTGGGGTAGTCGCGGGCGCGGATCCGGCACCGGGTCCGGGGCGTGGGTCAGAAATACCCGCGCACCAGGCTCCCCGCCAGCAAGGCCCAGCCATCCGCGATCACGAAAAATGCGAGCTTGAAGGGCAGCGACACGATGGCCGGCGGCACCATCATCATGCCCATCGACATCAGCACCGCGGCGACAACCAGATCGATGATCAGGAAGGGCAGAAAGATCAGGAAACCGACCTGAAAGGCGCGGGCGATCTCTGACAGCATGAAACTGGGAACCAGGATCGACAGCGGCGCTTCGGGCGCAAGCTCGGTGTCCTGTGCATCGGGCCGCAGATCGGCCATGGCGCTGTAGGTTTCGGGATCCGCCCGCCCGGCCATGAAGAGCCGGAACGGCTCCAGCGCGCGGGTCACCGCCTCTTCAAGCTCGATCTGCTCTTGCAGCAACGGGTTGATCCCGACCTCCCAGGCTTCTGAAAAGACCGGCTCCATCACGAAATACGTAAGGAACAACGCAAGGCTGACCAACAACATGTTGGGCGGGGATTGCTGCAATCCGACCGCCTGCCGCAGGATCGCCAGCACCGTGACGATAAACGGAAAACACGTCACCATGATCGCGATACCCGGCGCGAGGCTGAGCAGCGTGATCAACGCGATCAGCTGCAGGCTTGTCGCCGTGACGGAGCCACCCTCGCCAAGATCTATGGACACCGACTGCGCCCAGGCGGCACCCGGGCTCAACGCCAGAAGCGCAAGCAGCAGTGCCGGAAACAGCACCCGCATGGCGTCAGGCCGGGCTTTGCAGATCGACCACTTCGGTAAGACGTACGGCCAGCCGGTTCTGCCCGTCGCCCTCCACCACCTCCAGCACGCCGATGCCGATGAGCTTTTCGCCGACAAACAGCTCCACCGGATCCTCCAGCCGCTTGTCGAGAGACAGCACATGGCCCTCGGCCAGTTGCAGCAGATCGCGCACAAGAGGCCGGGCGCGGCCCACCGACACGGTGATTTCGATGGGGACCGCGGTAAACGGGGTCTGCTTGTCGCCTTGCGTCTGGGTTTGCGGTTCATCCATTGGCCAGTTTCCTCTGGTTGTCATGGGCAAAGCCGTCCAGCGCTTCGGTCACGCTGGTCAGCAAGGCACCGATATCAATCTGTTTTTCGGTTTGCCCGAACCGGATGTCGGCCTGTTCGTCGGACAGCGTCGTGTCCGCCTCCAGCCGGACCGGAAAGCTGAACGCCCCCTCCAGCAACGGTGCCACGGCGTCGGTATTGCCGGGCGACACGGCCACGATCACGTCAAGCGTGCCGATCTCGCTTGCATGGGTCTGCAACTGGTCCAGAACGTGCGGTCCGAGTGCGGCGCGCGCCATGCCCGGCAACAGCACGCCGGTGATCTCTTCGAGCAGCGGCGTCATGGCGTTCATGACCTGCGTATAAGCCTCGTGATAGGTGAAGGAGAGGTCCTGCAGATGTTGTCCAAAGCCGCTTGCAATGCGCGTGCGGTCATCGGCCTGCGCCTTGACGGCGTCGTCCCAGCCCGCGCGGTAGCCGTTCTCGAAGGATTCCAGCCGGTAGCCTTCGAGGTCGTCGTCGCTGAAGACCTGCACATCAGTCACAGCGGGTGATACGGTGGTGAAATCGTCCAGAAAATCGCGCAGAGCCGTCACTTCGCCTCCTCCTTTTCGTCAAGCCAGCTGCGCAGGATCTCAACCGTCTCGGTCTTGCGCTCTTCGATCAGGGCGCGCAGCCTGTCGACCGGATCGTCCTCCTGCGGTGTGTCGAAATCGACCATGCCCATGCCGCCGAAATCAGCTGTGTCCGACAGCGCGGGCAGGTCGCCAAACCCCTCCGCCGGTTCAATTTCGCCATCCAGCACGGGCGCTGCGTCGGTGTCCCGGGCGGGCGCGGGCAAAGCGCCCGAGATCGCGTTGGACCCGGAACCCCGCGCCAGGATCGGACGGACCACAAACAGGCCCAGGATCAGCGCCACAAGCCCCAGAACCCCCATCTGCACGAGCCGCATCATGTCCAGCGTCCCGGTCAGGAACCCCGGCTCCAACGGTCCCGTGCCAAGCCCTTCGGGCCGTTCGAACGGCAGGGATCGCAAGGTGATCTGATCGCCGCGCGCCTCGTCAAAACCGACGGCAGAGGCGATCAGTTCGCGCAAGGCATCGAGCTCAGCATCCGGCACCGGCTCGAAGACCTGCGCGCCGCTGGCGTCGGTCACATAGGTGCCGTTCACAAGGGCCGCGACCGTGAGCCGCCGGATCGCACCGGGCGCGCGCGTGACCTCTCTCGTGGTCTCCGACACTTCGTAATTCACCCGCTCGCGGCTTTCGCTGGCTTGCGACCGGGACCCTTCGCCGCCGCCTTCGGCGAGCCCGTCCGGCAGGTTCGACGCGACCGTGACGTCGACTCCCGCCGCGTCCTGCGAATTGTCCGACCGCTCTTCGGTGTCTATCGAAATTGCGACACGGCCTTCGGGGTCAAAGCGCCGCTCCTTGATCGATTCGCTTTCGGTGACAGTGTCGACGCTGACCTCGACGACCGCGTTGCCGGCGCCGACGCGCGCCTCCATCAGCCGCTGCACGCGCTCGCGCAGGGTGGCGGCCTTGTCATCCGCCGTGGCGCTGGGTGCGCCGTCCGCGTCGGTTCCGATCAGCCCGCCCTTGCCGTCGATGACGGCAACATTTTCGGCCGTCATGCCGGGCACCGCCGACGCCACCAGATATTTCAGAGCGCGCGCCTGTTCGGGTTGCAGGACACCGCCGGTTGTGGTGACCGAGATCGATGCGGACGGCGTCACGTCGCGCTGGAACGGGTTCGCGCTGCTATTGGCAATATGCACGCGCGCACTGGCAATGGCGGGGTTGGAGATGATCGTGCGCGCTAGCTCACCCTCCTTGGCGCGCCAATAGGCGGCATCGAACATCTGCGACGTCGTGCCGAATCCCGACAGACCGTCGAGCAGCTCGTAGCCATGTCCGCCATTGGCAGGCAGCCCTTCGCTCGCCAGGGTCAGGCGCAGCGCGTCCCGCTCCGATTCGGGCACAAAGATCGCACCACCCCGGATGTCATAAGGCACCGTGCGGCTTTCCAGCGCCTGCACGACATCGCCGGCCGCGCCATTCTCCAGCCCGGCATAGAGCAACGCATAATTCGGCGCCGACGCCATGCGGGCCAGGCCCAGAACCGCCAGCATCATCGCGACGCTGGCTCCGATCACGACAACGCGCTGGCGCATCCCCAAAGCGTTCCACACAGACGTGAGTTGCTGCACTTCGACCTCCAATCCAAACATTCTGTTCGGTTGGCCGGAGATTGGACCATTCGACTTAACAATCAGTTAGCCCCTTTGCGCCTATAACGGTCCGAGACCAAGAAAGAGGTTGAGAATGTCTGAAGCCACCGTGGATGCGCCGGAGGAACCGGCAGCGCGCTCCAAGTTGCCGCTTATCATCGGGCTGGTTCTGGCCATCGCGGGCGGAGCGGGCGGATTCTTTGCGGTGCAGTCGGGCGTGCTGGGGCTCGGCGGCGCGCCGGAACAGCAAAGCGTCGAGGAAGAGGTGCTCACGGCCTCGCCGCTGCCAGACGTGTCCTTTGTCGAGGTGCCGCCGCTTCTGATTTCGCTCGACCCGGCCTCCGATACGCCACATTTGCGGTTCCGCGGCAGCCTCGAGGTGCCCAGCAAATATGCAGCCGAGGTGACGGAGGTGTTGCCGCGGGTGCAGGACGTGATGAACAGCTACCTGCGCGCGCTGGAACCCGAAGACCTGTCCGCCCCCGCCGCGCTCGTGCGGTTGCGCGCGCAGATGCTCAGGCGCATCAAGCTGGTCGTCGGGGACGACCGCGTGCGCGACCTGCTTGTCCTAGAATTCGTGCTGAACTGAGAGGGTCAGAGATGGATCTTATTGCCGATATTCTCCTTGTTGCCGGTGCGTTGGGGGCGGGTTTCTACTGCTTCGTGCTCGCGCGGCGCCTGACGCGCTTCACCGATCTCGAAAACGGTGTGGGCGGGGCGGTTGCCGTGCTCTCCGCGCAGGTCGACGATTTGTCGAAAACGCTGAACACCGCCCAGAAAACCGCGGGCGACTCGAGCGAATCGCTTCAGGAACTGACAGAGCGGGCGGAAGATGTGGCGCGACGGCTGGAGCTGCTTGTCGCCTCGATGCACGATCTGCCGCAGGGCGGCGCTGCCCCGCAACAGCCAAATGCGGACACGGTCTTCATGCGCCGCCCGCGCAGCGGGGCGGTCTGATGGCAGCGACGGCTCGCACCCAGCCCCGACAGGCGCGCAGCAAACCCCGCAGACGCATGCGCGGTGCGCTTGCCACGATCGGCGCCTTGCTGATTGCCTCGGCGTTCATCCGGCTCGGCACCGGCGCGGGCCAGGCCTTCGCCACGGAAAGCCTCGCAGACGCGCCGCTGCGAATCGATACGCCGACCCCGCCGCCGCTGGATGCGCTGCCGCCGCGACGCGTCAGCGAAGAGGATCTGGCCCAGGTGCTCAAGGCGCTAGATGGCAGAGAGGCCCGCATTCGCGCACGCGAAGAAGGCATCGAAATCCGCATGCAGGCGCTTTCGGTCGCCGAACAGGAGATCGAGCGAAAACTGGTTGCCCTGCAACGTGCGGAGGAAACGCTGAACGAAACTCTGGCATTGGCCCAATCGGCAGCCGAAGACGACATCACCCGGCTGACCGAGGTTTATGCAAATATGAAACCCAAAAAGGCAGCCGCGCTCTTCGAAGAGATGGATCCCGAATTCTCGGCCGGTTTCCTCGCACGCATGCGCCCTGATTCGGCAGCCGCGATCATGGCGGGGCTGAGTCCGCCGGTCGCCTATACGATCAGCGTTGTGCTTGCGGGCAGAAATGCCGATGTGCCCAAAGAGTAGAACGCGCCTGAAACCAAGGAGCTTGGCAGAGTGCGACATGTATACCACATCGACCCGCGCATATGGCGGCTGCACGTCATCGTGAGCGGCTCACACGCAAACACGGGATTGATTTCGCGTATTCTTTGACCCGAATCGCCGACCTCAACTCTCGCTGGAAGAAAGCTGCCATGATTTCTCGTCGTACTTTTGTCGCTGCGGCGGCCGCGTCCGTCGCCCTGCCCGCCCACGCCTTCGAAGTCGCCCCGATCTACCGTCCGCAATCGGTGAGCATCAAGAAGGACATTGCCCCCGGCCAGTTGCTGATCCTGCCGCGCGCGCATTTTCTCTATTTCGTGACCGCGCCGGGCCAGGCCATGCGCTACGGTGTCGGCGTCGGCAAAGCCGGTCTCGAATTCACCGGGCGCGCGACCATCGACGTCAAGAAGGAATGGCCCACATGGCGTCCGACAGACGAGATGATCGAGCGCGATCCGGGGGCTTATGGACGGTTCAAGGACAATGACTACGTGCAGCCCGGCGGTCCGGGCAATCCGCTTGGCGCGCGCGCGCTCTATCTGTTCCAGAACGGCCGCGACACGTATTTCCGCATCCACGGCACAACCGCACCGCGCTCGATCGGGCAATCGGTTTCCAACGGGTGCATCCGGATGCTGAACGAGCATGTTGTCGATCTCTATAACCGCGTTCCGCTCGGCACCGCCGTTACCGTTCTGTGACAAACATGCCCGCGTCCGGAACGCGGACGTATGACCTGATCGTTCTGGGCGCCGGTCCCTCCGGCGCCTCGGCTGCGGCGGTTGCCGCAGCGTCCGGGCTACGCACTGCGCTGGTGGACAAGGCGCGCTTTCCGCGCGACAAGCTCTGCGGTGGCGGGATAACCGGGCGCGCCATGGGGCATTTCCGGAAGATATTCCAAGAGGATACGCCAAATATCCCGCTGGCAATCAGACGGTCGATCTCGTTTCACGCCTTCGGCACCGATCTTGGCGGCGACGATCAAACCGCGCCGATCTATCTGGGCATGCGGCGGCAGTTCGATGCTGATCTGGTTCGGCGCGCGCTGGCTTCGGGTGCTGAGGATTTCACCGGACAAAGCGGTGCGCTCGACCCGGATGCAGGCGAAGTGCGTTTGGCATCCGGGCTGATCCGGGCACCGGTGATCATCGCCGCGGATGGTGTCAACAGCCCGACCGCCAGACAGCTTTTTGGAGAGGCCTTCGACCGGAACCGGATCGGGTTTGCACTCGAGGTCGAAAGCCCCGACGCGGATCCAGATCTGCCGCTGCGCATTGATTTCGGCGCCGCGGAATGGGGTTACGGCTGGCAATTTCCGAAGCATTGCGGGGCAACACTTGGTGTGGGTGGCGTTTTGAGACGCAACCCCGACATGAAATCCGCGCTGACGCGCTATCTGGACAGGCTCGGGGTCGGGAGCGGGCTGAAGGTCAAAGGCCAGTTTCTGCCCTTCGGCGAAGTGCGCAAGGTGCCCGGGCGGGGCCGCGTTCTGCTCGCGGGGGATGCGGCCGGGCTGGTCGATCCGATAACCGGCGAAGGCATCGGGTACGCCATGCATAGCGGCGCGCTGGCTGCAAAAGCCGCAATAGCGGCGTTGACGGCGGGGGATCCGTTGGCGGCGCTCCCCGAATACCGGCGCCGTCTGAGACCGGTTCAGCGCAACCTTGGTTATGCCAGCCTGCTGCGGCACATCATCTACCGACCGGCCTTTCGCCCGACCTTCATCAGCAGCTTCAAACGCTCGCGACGGCTGCGGGGCGAATACCTCAGATTGCTTGCGGGGGAGACGGAATACGCGGCCCTGATGCAGCTCACAGCCCTGCGCATGCCCGGCTTTTTCCTGCGAAGCTTGCGCGGCGCATAAGTCACGCTATACGTGTGCGTGGGCAGATTCTCGCCACCTGTGGGATTCATTAACACATTGGTAGGAAAATTGGTCCAAGCTACAGGCGGGAGAATTTTGATGGCTGTAATATCATTCCTGCTGGGCAGCGTTCTGGGTAGCATCGGCGCGTTGCTGGGATGGGCGCTACTGGATGCCAACGCATTGACGGCGTTTGGCTATTACATCGCCGCGTCCCTGAGTTTCGGACTGATCTTCTGTGCCGCCTTCATGGGCCGCTCCGGCCCGGAAGACATGCAAGGACCCAGCTGATCCGCGTCACTCAGCCTGCGAAAAACACCCCATTTGCAGTGCTTTCAGAGCAAAACCCGCACAACCAGAAGATTTGGGATCAGGAAGGCTGCTCCGATGCAGAAGAGCTTGGCCCAGTGCGACATCAGCTGAAAAAGACGGTTGCCATCGAGCGCATCGCCGTAGGCAAGGGCGGCAAAAACCAATGCGCCGGCCTGACCCGCCTCGACCCGTTGCCTTTGCTCCACCTGCGCTTTTGCGGCCGCATAGCGCTGGTCCAGCTCACGTGATTCTTCGACGCTGTTCACACGATCTTCGACACTCGACATCGGACTCTCCCTCTACACTCTGCACGAGATGGAGCGCCGCTGCCGCTCGGCAAGGGCGAACTCACAGGCAATTGAACGAATTTGTCAGTCGTTGGCGCGCTCAACCAGGGTTTCGACCTCGGGTCCGACCGCCTCCACGATACGCGCGACACCCGCCGCGTTTGGGTGAATGCCGTCCAGTTGCATGAAGTCCGACAGGTTTTGCGGCGGCGCACCATCCACCATCAACCCGGCAAAGAAATTCGGCAGATAGAGCGTGTCATACGCCGCCGCGAGGTCGGGATACATGGAGTCAAAGTCCGTCTTGTAATCCGGGCCGTAATTGCCGGGCGCCTCCATCCCGATCAGCAAGACCGGCAGATCGCGGGAGCGCGCGACCGTCAGGATCCCGTCGAGATTGGCCCGCGCCACCTCTGGCGCGATGCCGCGCAGCAGATCATTGCCTCCCAGAGCCACGATCATTGCGTCGATTTCCGGCGTCAGCGACCATTCCGCCCGCGCAAGCCCCCCGGCGGTCGTGTCGCCCGACACCCCCCCGTTGACGATCCGCACATCATGCCCGCGCGCGGTCAGCCAGTTGGTCAGTTGCGGCACAAACCCTTCGTGGTCGAGCACGCCATATCCCTGCGTGAGGCTGTCGCCCAGCGCCAGAATGTCGGTCTGTTCGGCCATCACAGGCGAGGTCAAGGCCATCAGCGCCAGCGCGCCCGCCTTGTTGCGCCAGATGCCAGAACCATATGTAAGCAAACCCAGCATGTTCCGGACCCTTCCCCTGATGACCGATCCCGTTCTGAACCTTAAAGATGTGAGTTTGCGCCTCGAGGGCAATGCCGGTCCGGTGGAAATCCTGCACGGCATCGATCTGCAGGTCGAAAGAGGCGAGACGCTCGGGCTGATCGGCCCGTCGGGCTCCGGCAAATCCTCGCTTCTGATGATCCTCGGCGGGCTGGAGCGGGCGACAGGCGGCACTGTCAGCGCCATGGGGCACGATCTGACCGCGCTGGACGAGGACGCCCTGGCGCGCGTGCGCCGCGACCATATGGGGGTGGTGTTCCAGTCCTTCCACCTGATCCCGACGATGACGGCACTGGAAAATGTCGCCACGCCGCTGGAGCTTGCCGGCGCGTCAGACGCATTCGAGCGCGCGGCGGCAGAGCTTGACTCGGTGGGGCTGGCCCACAGGGCGGGGCATTATCCTGCGCAGCTGTCTGGCGGCGAACAGCAGCGGGTCGCGCTGGCCCGCGCGCTGGCCCCCAAGCCCGACATCCTTCTGGCGGACGAGCCGACCGGCAATCTCGACGAAGCCAATGGCCGCGCGATCATGGATCTGCTCTTTGCGATGTCCGATCAACAGGGCGCCACGCTTGTGCTGGTCACCCATGCGCCGGATCTGGCGGCGCGGTGTGACCGGGTGGTGCGCCTGCGCGATGGCCGGATCGAAGGCGAGCGGCTGAGGGCCGCGGAATGAGCCTTGCCACGGCGGCGCGGCTGGCCCGGCGCGAATTGCGCGGTGGCCTGGCCGGGTTCCGGATCTTTCTGGCCTGTCTGGCATTGGGCGTCGCAGCCATCGCCGGGGTCGGGTCGGTGCGCGCGGCAATCGAGGCCGGTCTCGCCGATCAGGGCGCAGTGCTGCTTGGCGGCGACGCGCAGGCGGAGTTCACCTACCGGTTCGCGTCGGACGAAGAGCGCGCCTGGCTGACGGATATCTCCGTCGAGCTGTCAGAGATCGCCGATTTCCGCTCGATGGTTGTGGTGCAGACCGACCCCGACGGCCCGCCCGACCGCGCGCTCACGCAGGTGAAATCCGTCGATGCCGCCTATCCGCTGCTGGGGGAAATCGGGCTGGAGCCTGCGATGCCGCTGGACGTCGCGCTGGAGGATTTCGGCGCGGTGATGGCGCCGGTGCTGGCAGACCGGCTGGGTCTGGTGCCCGGCGACAGGTTCAGCCTGGGCGCGCAGGCGTTTACTCTCCGCGCGACGCTGATCGCGGAGCCTGACGACGCAGGCGACGGGTTCGGACTTGGACCGCGCACCATCGTGCGCACGCAGGATCTGGCGGCGTCCGGCCTGCTCGGCGCCGGTTCGCTGTTCGAGACCGAATACCGCATGCGATTGCCGCCTGGGACCGACCTCGATGCGCTGGCAGAGGATGCGCGGGCGCGGTTCGAGGAGACCGGTCTCGCCTGGCGCGATGCGCGCAACGGCGCGCCGGGCATTGCGCGATTTGTCGACCGGCTTGGCAATTTTCTGGTGCTGGTCGGCCTTTCGGGGCTGGCGGTCGGCGGTATTGGCGTCTCGGCCGCTGTGCGCGCCTACCTCGCCCGCAAGACACCGGTGATCGCGACGCTGCGCACGCTGGGGGCCACCCGCGCGGTGATCTTCCTGACCTATTTCCTGCAGATCGGCGTGCTTTCGTTGCTGGGCATCGCGCTCGGTCTGGCCCTCGGGGCCCTGGTGCCGGTGCTTTTCGGGCCGCTGATCTCCGCAGCCTTGCCGGTGCCCGCGCTCTTTGCGTTGCATCCCGGCCCCCTGGCGGAGGCGGCGCTTTACGGCGTGCTGACCGCGCTGGTCTTCACGCTCTGGCCGCTGGCGCGGGCCGAGGACGTGCGCGCCGCCACCCTGTTCCGGGACGCGCTGGGCAGCGCGCGGCTGTTGCCCGCGCCGCGCTACCTGCTGGCGGTGGCGTTTCTGCTCGCCGCGCTGGTGGGTGCGGCGATGCTGCTGTCGGGTAATGCGGCGCTGACGCTCTGGACCGCGGGAGGCATCCTTGGCGCCTTGCTGATCCTCGTGATCGCGGCCCATGCCATCCGCCTGATCGCCCGGCGCGCGACGCCCGCGGCACGGGGACGACCGGTCTTGCGCTGGGCACTGGGCGCGATTGGCGGACCGGGGGAAAGCGCGGGCTCGGTGGTGCTGTCGCTGGGTCTGGGATTGTCGGTGCTGGCGGCAATCGGTCAGATCGACGGCAATCTGCGCAGCGCCATCGAGCGGGACCTGCCGGAGGTCGCGCCGTCCTATTTCTTTGTCGACATCCAGAAAGACCAGATGCCCGGCTATCTGGATCGTCTGGAAACCGACCCGGCGGTCAGCCGCATCGACAGCGCGCCGATGCTGCGCGGGATCATCACGCGGATCAACGGTGCACCGGCGCGCGACGTCGCGGGCGATCACTGGGTGCTGCGCGGCGACCGCGGCGTGACCTACGCGGCCACACCGTCCGAGCGGGTGACCGTCACCGAAGGCGACTGGTGGCCGGAAGATTACAGCGGCCCGCCGCAGGTCAGCTTCGCCGCCGAGGAGGCGCTGGAGATGGGGCTCAGGATCGGCGACGAGATCACCGTGAACATCCTCGGGCGCGACATCACCGCGACGATCACCTCGTTTCGCGAGGTCGATTTCTCCACCGCGGGCATCGGCTTCATCATGACGATGAACCCCGCCGCGCTGTCGGGCGCACCGCACACCTTCATCTCGACCGTCTATGCCGAGGAGGCCGCGGAGGCGCAGATCCTGCGCGATCTGGCGGGCGCCTATCCCAACATCACCGCGATCCGGGTGCGCGACGCCATCGACCGGGTCTCGGAGCTGCTGGAAGGCATCGGCGAAGCGATCCGCTGGGGCGCCTTGGCCACGCTGCTGACCGGCTTTCTGGTGCTGATCGGAGCGGCCGCTGCCGGTGAAGGCGCGCGCACCTTCGAGGCCTCGGTTCTGAAGACGCTGGGCGCGTCGCGACGCCGGATCCTGCAAAGCTTTGCCTTGCGCTCGGCGCTGTTGGGCGCGGGCGCGGGGATCGTGGCGCTCGGCGCGGGCATCGCGGGGGGCTGGGCGGTCAGCACATTTGTGATGGAAACCGACTTTGCGGTGATCTGGGGCGCGGCGTTCGGCATCATCGCGGGCGGCGTTCTCGCGACCCTGCTGGCCGGTCTGCTCTTTGCCTGGCGCCCGCTTGCGGCGCGCCCCGCCCGGGTGCTGCGGGCGCGCGAATAGCCACCTTGAATGCCGCGGCGCAGGGTGGCAGGCATGGCGCATCCGCCGCCAGGAAGGACAAGCCGATGAGTGATTCCCTGCCCATGCCCGTCACCGCTCCGCTGAGCCGGGCCCAGCGCACGCAACTGATGAACCTCGTGCGCCGCGCCGCCAAGGCCGAGATCATGCCGCGCTTTCGCCAGCTTGGCGCGCATGAGATCGACACCAAGTCGGACGCGCAGGATCTGGTGACCGCCGCCGACCGCGAGGCCGAGGCGATGATCACCCGCGGCATCCTGTCGATGTTCCCGAACGCGCTGATCATCGGCGAGGAGCACGTCTCGTCGCATCCCGACGTGCTCGACAAGATCGCAGAGGCCGAGCTGGCTTTCACCATCGATCCCGTGGATGGCACTTGGAATTACGCGCGCGGGCTCACGACTTTCGGCGTGATGGTGGGGATCCTGCGCTTCGGCACGCCGGTCTTCGGGTTGCTTTACGATCCGGTGATGAACGATTTCATCATGGCAGACACGCAGAGCGCCGCCGAGATGGTGATGCCCCGCCGTGCCCGGCAGGCCCTGTCGACATCGCGCGGTGGCGCGGTTGAGACGCTGACCGGGCATCTGTCGCTGTCAGTCTTTCCCAAAGACAGGCAGCCGGAGATTGCCGCCACCCTGCCGCGCTTCCAGCGGGTGAGCATGCTGCGCTGCATCTGCCACGAATACCGGCTGCTGGCGCAGGGGCATGTGGATTTTGTGCTCGCCGCCAGGATCACGCCCTGGGATCACAGCCCCGGCGCGGTTATCGTCAAACAGGCCGGCGGTCACGTGGCGATGCTGGACGGCAGCGATTTCAACGCCGCCCGGCGCGAGGGCTATCTTCTCTGCGCCGCCAACAAGGCGACCTGGGAGGCCGTGCGCGATGTATACGGGTTCCTGCAGACGGCCGAACCGGCTGAGAGCTGACCGCAAAAGACGCGGCTTTTGATGACCCCCGCACCCGGACTGGCGAGAGTGTGGGCCGTCACGTCTGCTATGCAAACATGACCTTGCCCACTGGCCGCAAAAGACGGGGCTTTTGCGGAAACCCCACACCCGGAACGGCGAGGGTGTGGGCCGTCACGTCTGCCATGCAAACATGACCTTGCCCACTGGCCGCAGAAGACGGAGCTTTTGCGGAAACCCCGCACCCGGACTGGCGAGGGTGTGGGCCGTCACGTTTGCAGAGCAAACATGACCTTGCCCACTGGCCGCACAAGACGGAGCTTTTGCGGAGACCCGGCACCCGGAATGGCGAGGGTGTGGGCCGTCACGTTTGCAGAGCAAACATGACCTTGCCCACTGGCCGCAAAAGACGGGGCTTTTGCGGCCTTATTCCGCGGCTTCGGCGTAGTCGGACATTGGCGGGCAGGTGCAGACGAGGTTGCGGTCGCCGTAGACATTGTCGACCCGGTTGACCGGCGGCCAGTATTTGTCGACCCGAAACGCGCCCGGCGGAAAGCACCCCTGTTCGCGGCTGTAGGGCCGGTCCCAATCCTTCACCAGGTCTTCCATCGTGTGCGGAGCGAGCTTCATGGGGTTGCTGTCGCGGTCGATCTCTCCGTCCTCGATGGCGCGGATCTCTTCGCGGATCGCCAGCATGGCGTCGCAGAACCGGTCCAGCTCGGCCTTGGTCTCACTTTCGGTGGGCTCGATCATCAGCGTGCCCGCCACCGGCCAGCTCATGGTGGGCGCGTGAAAGCCGCAATCCACCAGCCGCTTCGCGATGTCCTCGACCGTGACACCCGCGCTTTTCTCGAACGGGCGCGTGTCGAGGATGCATTCATGCGCCACGCGCCCGGACGCGCCGCGATAAAGCACGTCATACGCCCCCTCCAGACGCCGCGCGATGTAGTTGGCATTGAGGATCGCCACCCGCGTCGCCTGCGTCAGACCGGCACCGCCCATCATCAGGATATAGGCCCAGGAGATCGGCAGCAGCGACGGCGATCCAAACGGCGCGGCGGAGACCGAGCCGACCCCCGGCTCCAGCGGATGTGAGGGCAGATGCTGTTCGAGATGCGCCTTGACGCCGATCGGCCCCATGCCCGGACCCCCGCCGCCATGCGGGATGCAGAAGGTCTTGTGCAGATTGAGGTGGCTCACGTCGCCACCCAGATCACCGGGCCGCGACAGGCCCACCATAGCGTTCATGTTGGCGCCGTCGATATAGACCTGCCCGCCATGGGCATGGGTGATCTCGCAGACCTCGCGCACGGTCTCCTCGAAGACCCCGTGGGTCGAGGGGTAGGTGATCATGCAGGCGGCCAGCGCCTCCGCATGGGTCTCCGCCTTGGCGCGGAAATCGGCAAGATCGATGCTGCCCTTCTCGTCGCATTTCACCGCGACCACCTTCCAGCCCACCATCTGCGCCGAGGCGGGGTTGGTGCCATGCGCGTTGACCGGGATCAGGCAGACGTTCCGGTCACCCTGCCCGCGCGCCTTGTGCCAGTCGCGGATGGTCAGCAACCCGGCATATTCGCCCTGCGCGCCGGAATTGGGCTGCATGGAGATCGCGTCATAGCCGGTGATCGCACACAGCTTGGCGTTCAGATCGCCGATCAGCTCGGCATAGCCCCGCGCCTGATTGGCGGGCACAAACGGGTGGATCTGGCTGAAGTCGCGCCAGCTCACCGGCATCATCTCGGCGGCCGAGTTGAGCTTCATCGTGCAGGAGCCAAGCGGGATCATCGCGCGGTCCAGCGCCAGGTCGCGATCCGCAAGACGCCGCATGTAGCGCATCATCTCCGTCTCGGCCCGGTTCATGTGAAAAACGTCGTGCTGCAGATAGGCGCTTTGCCGGATCAGCGCCTCGGGCAGGCGGTAGTCGGGCGTGTAGTCGCTGTCTTCGCGCAGCAGGCCAAAGGCGCGCCACACCGCCTCGACGGTTTCGGGCCGCGTGCGCTCATCGAGGGTGATGCCCACACGGGTCTTGCCGACGCGGCGCAAGTTCAGCCCTTCGCGCACCGCCGCCTGCAGGACACCGCGCTGCAAAAGCCCGACATCCACGGTGATCGTGTCGAAATAGCTCTCGGGTTCGACCTTGAAACCCGCCGCCTCCAGCCCCTTGGCCAGCCTCACGGTCTTGCGGTGGATGCGCTGGGCTATGGCGCGCAGGCCTTTCGGCCCGTGAAACACCGCATAGAACCCGGCCATGACCGCCAGTAAGGCCTGTGCTGTGCAGACATTCGACGTGGCCTTCTCGCGGCGGATATGCTGCTCGCGGGTCTGCAGGCTGAGCCGGTAGGCGCGGTTGCCGTGGCTGTCGATCGAAATCCCGACGATCCGCCCGGGCATCGCGCGCTTCATGTCGTCGCGGCAGGCCATGTAAGCCGCATGCGGGCCGCCGTACCCCACCGGCACGCCAAACCGCTGGGTCGAGCCCACGGCAATATCGGCGCCCATCGCAGCCGGTTCCTTGAGCAGGCAGAGCGCCATCGGATCGGCGCTCACGATGCCCACGGCCTTTGCGGCATGCAGCGCGTCCATCTGCGGCGTGACATCGCGCACGTGACCGAAGGTGCCGGGATACTGGAAGATCGCACCGAACACGGCCTCGGCCTCAAGCGCGTGCGGATCGCCGACAATCACCTCGATCCCCAGCGGCTCTGCCCGGGTCTTCATCACGGCGATGTTCTGCGGGTGGCAATTCTCGTCGATGAAGAAGGCGCGCGCCTTCGACTTCGCCACGCGCTGCGCCATGGTCATGGCCTCGGCGCAGGCCGTCGCCTCATCGAGCAGCGAGGCGTTGGCAATCTCCAGCCCGGTCAGGTCGCAGACCATGGTCTGGTAATTCAGCAGCGCCTCGAGACGGCCCTGGCTGATCTCGGGCTGGTAAGGTGTGTAGGCGGTGTACCAGGCGGGGTTTTCGAGGATGTTGCGCTGGATCGCCGGTGGCGTCACCGTGCCGTGATAGCCCATGCCGATGAGCGAGGTCAGCACCTTGTTCTTGCTCGCCACCTCGCGCATCCGGTGCATCAGCTCGCGCTCCGACAGCGGCTTGCCGAAATCCAGCGGCTCGGCCTGCCGGATCTCGCGCGGGACGGTCTCGTCGATCAGCGCATCGAGGCTGTCGACCCCGAGCGCCTCCAGCATGTCCTCCATCTCCGCGGGCGAAGGGCCGATATGGCGGCGGTTGGCAAAATCATATGGCAGATAGTCAATCGGCGTGTAGCTCATGAGGCTCTCCCCTCCCGACCGGGGCGCGCCCGGCGGTCCGTTTTCCTGAAACCCGTGCTTCTTCTCTTTTCAAATACCGCCGGGGTCCGGGGCAGCGCCCCGGTCCGACGTCACCGCCTCAACTGCCGATGAAGGTCTTGTAGGCGGCCTCGTCCATATACTCCTCGAGCGCCGCGGCATCCTCGATCTGCATCCTGAAGAACCACGCCTCCCCTTCGGGATCGTCATTGACCTTGGAGGGTTCATCGACGATGGCCTCGTTCACCTCGACGATCTCGCCATCGAGCGGCGCGAGGATGTCGGACGCGGCCTTGACCGATTCGATCACCACAACCTCGTCATCCTTGGTCACCTCGGTGCCGACCTCGGGCAGTTCGACGAACACCACATCGCCCAACTGCTCCGCCGCATGCGCGCTGATGCCTACGGTGACGATCCCGTCATCGCCCATTTCCAGCCATTCGTGTTCTTCGGTGTATTTCATCGCTGTCTCCCTGATCTTGTTCAGCGTTTGAAGCCTGCAGGCACGAAGGGCAGGTCGGTCACCGTGACCGCCAGGCGCTTGCCCCGCACCTCGCCCCAGAGCGTCCTGCCCGTTTCAGCCATCGGCGTCGGCACATAGCCCATCGCCACCGGCCCGTTCACGTTTGCGCCAAAGCCGCCCGATGTCACGTGGCCAATCGCCCCGGCGGCGTCTTCCGTCTCAAAGAGCGCGACACCCTCGCGCATCGGCGCGCGTCCCTCCGGGCGCAGCCCGACGCGGCGCATGGCAGGCGGGTCGGCAAACTCGCGCAGCACCTGCGCCGCGCCGGGAAAGCCGCCTTCACGCGCGCCGTCCAGACGCCGCACCTTCTGGATCGCCCAGCCAAGACCGGCAGAGACCGGCGTGGTGTCGGTGTCGATGTCATGGCCGTACAGGCACAGGCCCGCCTCGAGCCGCAGGCTGTCGCGCGCGCCCAGCCCGATGGGCGCCACCGCATCGTCGGCCAGAAGCGCCTTTGCCAGATCGACCGCCGCGGCGTTGGGCACGGAGATCTCGAACCCGTCCTCGCCGGTATAGCCCGAGCGCGACACCCAGCATTCCGCCCCCGCCAGCGGCACCGTCGCCACATCCATGAAGCGCATATCGCGCACATCCGGGTGATGCTCTGCCAGCACGTCCTCGGCGGCCGGACCCTGCAGCGCCAGCAGCGCGCGGTTCTCCAGCAGCTTGACGGTGATGCCGCGCGGTTCCAGCGCCGCACGCAACCGCGCCACATCCGCGTCCTTGCAGGCCGCGTTGACCACGACAAACAGGTGATCGCCGCGGTTGGCGATCATCAGGTCGTCCTCGATCCCGCCCGCCTCATTGGTGAACAGCGCATAGCGCTGACGCCCTTCGGCCAATCCGGCCACATCGACCGGCACGAGGCTTTCCAGCGCCTTGGCCACATCCGGCCCGCGCAGGATCACCTGCCCCATATGGCTGACATCGAATAGCCCGGCGGCGGCGCGGGTGTGCAGATGCTCCTTCAGCACCCCCATCGGATATTGCACCGGCATCTCGTAGCCGGCAAACGGCACCATGCGCGCCCCCAGAGACAGGTGCAAATCGTTGAGAACGGTTGTCTTGAGATCGTCGGCCATGCGCCCTCCGGTGTGTCTCCCGGTCATGTCCTGGCATGGCGCGGGCATCCCGGCGCGCGAAACGCGCCTCGAATGCCCCCTCTGTCCTTGCGCCTGAGATCATTATCCCTTCGGCGGCCCGGCGGTGCGGGCTCTCTCCAGAGTCTTCTGTGCGGTGACGGTCCCTTGGGCCTGAGAGTTTCCGGGGCGGTTGCTCCTTCGGCACCGGCAAGCCGGTTCTCCCATCATCGCTGTTGGCGACGCTAGCCGATCACTCAGGCCGATTCAAGCGGTGCATGCTGCGGTATGCCGCGACAGGGTGCGGAGGCATGCAGGATGTCGATGAGCGGCGCATTGTCACATACCAGCGCATCCAGCGTGATCGGATCCAGCGTCGCGTAGAACGCATTGGCCGCATCTGTGAGCGCCACCCGCAGACGGCAGGCTTCGGTCAGCGGACAGGTGTTGTCCACATCCGCAAAGCACTCGGCCAGCGGCACCGGCGCTTCGAGAGCGCGGAACACGTCGCCGATCACGATCTCACCTGCCGGGCGCGCCAGCTCGAGCCCGCCATTGCGGCCCCGCTGCGTGTGCAGAAAACCCAGCTGCGCCAGCTGATTGATGACCTGCGCCAGATGATTCTCGGATGCATTGCACGCCAGTGCGATCTCGGCCTTGGTGGCCAGGCGCCCGGTATTGGCGGCACAGAACATCAAGACGCGCATGGCGATGTTCGTTCGTTTGGTAACGCGCACGGTTCGCTCTCCCTTCAAACCCACTTGTGTTGTTCCATGAATGCAGGGCAATTGACTTGACTCAGGTCAAGCAGCGGGCGGTATTTGCACATGAATGATGCATATTTCTTTGGCTACGGGTCATTGGTGAACACCCTGACCCATGGCTACATGCCCGTACACAAGGCGCAGGCCAAAGGCTGGCGCCGCGCCTGGCGCGCCACGCGAGAGCGTAAGGTGGCCTATCTCACCGCCATTCGCGACCCCGGCTGCGCCATCGACGGGCTGATCGCGCCGGTACCGGGCAACGCCTGGGCCACGCTGGATCTGCGCGAGCACGCCTATGAGCGGCTCGCCGCCGCGCATGAGGTGGTGCACGGATCGGAGGCGGGCCAGATCGCGCTATACGCAATCGCTCCGGAGCGCGCGCATCTGCCGACCCGCGAAAACCCGGTCCTGCTGAGCTATATCGACGTGGTTGTGCAGGGCTATCTGACGGAGTTCGGCGCCCAGGGGGCCGAGCATTTCTTTGCCACCACCACAGGCTGGGAGGCGCCGATCCTCGACGACCGCGCCGAGCCCATCTACCCCCGCGCGCAACGGCTGAGCGCCGCCGAGCAAGACGTCGTCGATGCCGGTCTCGCCCGTCTGCAATGCAGGCTGATCGCTGCGGACGCGCTCAGCGCCGGTGCATGAACAGCGACAGCAGCCGGGCCTGGCGCTGATAGGGCTCCGCCTGCCCGCCCTCCGGTGCCTCGATCAACCGGCGTGCGAGAACCCAAGCGAGAGCGGCAAAGACAACACCCCCCACAGCCTGCCCGATCAGCACACCCGGCGCCCCGAAAAGCCACGCTCCGAGCATCACCGGCGGGATCGTGCCCAGCGTATGCCGCCCCCAGTTCAGCAGGGTCGAACGAAACGGGTGGCCGAGATTGTTGAACGCGGCGTTGCAGACAAAGAGCACGCCATTGAAGAAAAACGCCAGCGCCAGCGGGCCGCAGAACAGATAGATCAGGTCGCGCATCACCCCTTCGGCCGCAAAAAGCGCCGCAATCGGCGCGCGCAGCACAAACAGCAGCACCGTCACACATGCAACGAACAGCGCGGTAAAGAGCAGCGCGGCGCGGAACGCCTCCAGCACCCGGTCGTTCCTGCCCGCGCCCGCGTTCTGCCCGATGATCGGGCCCACCGCGCCTGACAGCGCAAAGATCACCGCAAAGCAAAGCGGCGTGAGACGTCCGACCACCGCCATGCCCGCCACCGCCGCCTCGCCATATTCGGCCATGGCGCGCGTCACGTAGGCCTGCCCGATGGGTGTGGCAAGCTGGGTGAGGATCGCCGGCATCGCAATCGCCATGACCGGGCGCAGATCGGCGGCCAGCGCCGGCGCCGTGGGGCGGGCAAAGCCGCCATGGTGCCGCAGGATCGGCAAAAGGGCCGTGCCCGCGATCACCAGCCGCGCGGCCACGCTGGCCAGCGCCGCGCCGGTCAGTTCCAGATCGAGACCGAAGATCAGGATCGGATCGAGCACCGCATTGGCCAGCCCGCCATAGATGGTGGCCATCATCGCGCGTTTCGCGTCGCCATGCGCGCGCAGGATCGCGCCGCCCATCATGCCCACCAGCAGAAACGGCAGCGTCGGCACGATGATCTGCAGGTAATGCACGGCGAGCGCTGCAACCTCGCCCTCGGCGCCCATCCAGCCGACAAATGTCGCGAGATTCATCCAGACAAGCGCGGCAAAGATCGCCCCGAAGATCACCCCCCAGACCAGCGCGTTGCCCGCCTTGAGCCGCGCGGTCTCTTCATCGCCTGCGCCGAGGCTGCGCGCCACCAGCGCGCCCGCCGCAATCGCCATGCCGATGCCGAAGGAGGTGGTGAAAAACAGGATCGCACCCGCATAGCCCACCGCCGCGGCCAGCTCCGCCTTGCCCAGCATCGAGATGAAGATCATGTCGATGAAGTCCACGGCAAAGACCGCCATCAGCCCCACCGAGGACGTCAGCGACATCATCGAAACATGGCGGAAGAGGTTACCCGTGAGAAATTTCGCCTGCTCCGCCATAGACGAAACCTATGCCGCGAAGCGCGCTCAGGTAAAGGGGCGCGCGCGGTGCGCCCCGGAAACGCCGCCCCCGGCCGCACCCGTCGGAAGGCGTATTTGAAAAGAGGAGAAACCAGCAGGGCGCGGATCCTCGCACAGGCCGCGCTCTGCCGTGTCTGAAAAGGAGGGCCGCGGGAAAACCGCGCGCGGCCTCCAGACGTGCTTCTCATTCAGCGCGGCGCCGGACAAAAGACGCGGGCCCCCGTGTTTCTTCTCTTCAAAAATACGCATGCAACCGCGGTCGCGAATGCGCCGTCAGAGATGGGGTTTTTTCTGCAGCAGCGGCATCACGTCGGCCATCTCCGGTCCGCGGTCGCGGCCGGTCACGGCACGGCGCAGCGGCATGAAAAGCCCCTTGCCCTTGCGGCCCGTGGCCTCCTTGACCGCGGCGGTCCATCTGCTCCAGGTCTCCGGCCCGTAAGGCGGGTCGGGCAAGAGCGCCATGGCCTCAGTCACAAAGGCGCGGTCTTCCTCGGCGATCCGGGGCTCCGCCCCCTGGCTGAAAAGCGTCCACCATGCCGCAAGATCGGCGCGCGTGGTGATGTTGTCGCGTGCCACGTGCCAGAACAGCTCGGCCTTCTCGGCAGGCACACCCAGGGCCGCCACATCCTCGGCCACCTCAGAGAAGGGCAGGCCATGCAGCTTGCGGGCGGTGAGCGGGAAGAGATCGTTCACGTCGAACTTGGTGGGGGCGGAGCCGAATTGAGACAGATCGAACCCGTCTGCAATCTCGTCAAGGCTCATGCGCAGCTCGATCGGCTGGCTGGAACCCAGCCGTGCCATCAGGCTCAGCAGCGCCTCCGCCTCGATCCCCTGCGCGCGCAGATCGCGCAGCGACAGCGTGCCAAGGCGTTTCGACAGCGACTCGCCCTGCGGACCGGTCAGCAGCGAATGATGCGCAAAGGCGGGCGGGGTGCCGCCCAGCGCCTCGATGATCTGGATCTGCGTGGCGGTGTTGGTGACGTGATCGTTGCCGCGCACCACATGGGTCACACCCATCTCGGTGTCGTCCACCACCGAGGCCAGCGTATAGAGCACCTGCCCGTCGGCGCGGATCAGCACCGGGTCGGACACCGACGCGGCATCGATGGAGATATCGCCCAGGATCCCGTCGGCCCATTCGATCCGCTGCTGGTCGAGCTTGAAGCGCCAGACCCCGGCGCCGCGCTCTTCGCGCAGCCTGTCCTTCTCGGCCTCCGACAGATCCAGCGCGGCACGGTCATAGACTGGCGGGCGCCCCATGTTGAGCTGCTTCTTGCGCTTGAGGTCAAGCTCGGTCGGCGTCTCGAAAGCCTCGTAGAACCGGCCCATCCCGCGCAGCGCGTCGGCGGCGGCGTGATAGCGGTCGAGCCGCTGCGACTGGCGCTCCACCCGGTCCCATGTCAGACCCAGCCATTCCAGATCCTGCATGATCGCGTCGACATATTCCTGCTTGCTCCGGTCGGGATCGGTGTCGTCGATGCGCAGGATGAACGTGCCGCCGGTCTTGCGGGCGATCAGGTAGTTGAACAGCGCGGTCCGCAGGTTGCCCACATGGATATAGCCGGTGGGCGACGGGGCGAAGCGGGTGACAGTCATGGAATGGCCTCCTGATGAGGCCCGCGTGTTTTCACAGACCGTCACGTTTGTCCATATGCGGGCTTTCCAGCGCAGCCCCGAACCGCCATGCTGGCGCGAAGGAAAGGGCCGCGATGACCGATATTCTCACCCTCACGCTGAACCCGGCGCTGGATCTGGCGACATCCGTGCCGCACGTGGTGCCGAATGTGAAGCTGCGCTGCGGTCCGGAAACCGCAGAGCCGGGCGGCGGCGGCGTGAACGTCGCCCGCGCGATCACGCAGCTGGGCGGTCACGCGAGGGCCGCCGTGGCGCTGGCGGGGCCGTCGGGCGAAGGGTTGCGCAGCCTTCTGGAGGCCGCGGATCTCGATCTGCTCTATCTCGACGCCCCGGCGGAGACGCGGCGCAGCTTTGCGGTGACCGATGCCTCGGATGGCGCGCAGTACCGCTTTGTGATGCCCGGCCCGCGCTGGAGCGAGGCGCAGCTTGACGGGGTGCTGCACATCCTTGCGGGCGCCGCCCCGGAAGACGCGATTGTGGTGCTGTCGGGCAGCATGCCGCCGGGTGCCGATACCAGCTTTTGCACGCGCGCCTGCGCAATGCTCGGCGCCTCGCGCCGGGTGCTGATCGACACATCGGGCGCGCATCTGGAACATCTCGCCACGGCCCCGCAACCAGCACCGGCCATACTGCGCATGGACAGTCACGAGGCCGAGACGCTCTCGGGCCTGCCATTGGCCACGCGGCTGGAGAGTGCGGGCTACGCAGAAATCTTGCGCAAGCGCGGTGCCGCCGCAACCGTGATCATCGCGCGCGGCAAGGACGGGTCGGTGATGGCGGACGGCACCGGGCTCTGGCACGTGAACGCGGCCAACGCCACGGTGGTGAGCGCCATCGGCGCGGGCGACAGCTTTGTCGGCGGCTACGTGATGGCGCTGGCGCAGGGCCACCCCGCGGGTGAAGCGCTGCGGCGCGGAGCGGCGGCGGCCTCGGCTGCGGTGATCAGCGAAGGCACGCAGCTTTGCAGTCTGGAGGATTGGCGGGCGATGCTGGAAGTGACCACGCTGACGCGGCTCGACGCTCCCTAATCGTCCAGCACCGGTGCGGCGGCGCTCTGCCAGATCCGCGGCGCCATCGCGGCGGAGACAAGTGCCATCAGGCTCAGCACCGCAAGTGTCGGCGCGAGGCCCAGGGCCGCGCCCAGCCAACCGGCCAGCGGGTAGCTGATCAGCCAGCAGGCATGGCTCAACGCGAATTGCGCGGCAAAGAGCGCCGGGCGGTCCGCCGGACCGGAGGAGCGTCTGAGCAATCGTCCGGTGGGGGTCAGTACCGAGGAATAGAGCGTCCCGGTGGCCGCAAGCAGCAGCAACCCCAACGGCACCGGCGGCAGGCCGAACCAGAGCCAGCCCAGCGACACTGAAAGGGCCAGCAGCGCCAGCGCAAGTGCCGCCGGGATCATCACCGCGCGGTCGGAGACCCGCTCCAGCACCCGCGGCAAGGCCAGCGCCGCCAGAACCGATCCCGCGCCGAACGCCGCCATGGCCAGCGCAAAGCCGGTATCGCTCTGCACGCCATAGCCGTCGCGGATCAGAACCACCGTGTTGACCAGTACGAAGGCGCCAACCGACGCGGCGCCGAAGGTCAGCACCAGCAATCCGCGCAGCCGTGGCGTTGCGAGGTAAAGCCGGGTGCCGCGGGTGAGCCGCTCGCGGAACGGGCGTTGCCGCTGCTGCCCGCTGGCGGGAATGCGCGTGTGCTGCACCAGCCAGGCCGAGCCCAGAAACCCCAGCACCGTCCCGGCAAAGAGCGCGTTGAACGGCATCACCAGCAGCAGAAGACCGGCAAGCGCCGGGGACATCAGGTTCTCCAGATCATAGGCCAGGCGCGAGAGCGACAGCGCGCGGGTGTAATCGCCCTCGTCCGGCAGCAGATCCGGCAGCACCGACTGATAGGCGGGGGTGAAGGTCGCCGATGCGGCCTGCAGCAGAAAGACCAGCCCGTAGACCTGCCAGACCTCGGTCACGAAGGGCAGGCAGAGCGCGACGCTGGCGCGGGCCAGATCCGCGGCGATCAGCACGATCTTGCGCGGCCAGCGCGCCACCAGCGCCTGCGCCAGCGGCGACAGGCCGACATAGGCGGTCATCTTGATGGTGAAGACCGTACCCAGAACCGCGCCTGCCTGCGGGCCTGCGAGATCCCAGGCCAGCAGGCCCAGCGCCACGGTCATCAGGCCCGTGCCGAGGATCGCCACCAGCTGCGCCGCAAAGAGCCGCGCGTAATCGGGATGGGTTCTGAGGGGCGACAGCAGGGCGGCCATGGGCGGAGACTAGGCCGGGACTGGTCACAGGCAAAGGCTTGTGGCACTCGGGGTCATGCGTTTGTTCATCGCCCTGTGCCTGCCCGACGAGGCCATCCCGCCGCTGCTGGCCATGCAGGCGCGCCTTGCCACGGGCCGCCCGGTGCCCGAGGAGAACCTGCACCTGACGCTCGCCTATCTGGGGGAACAGCCAGACGAGACGGTGGCGCCTCTGGCCGATGCGCTGGAGACCATCCGGGCCGCGCCGATCCGCGTGGATCTGGCGGAACCGCAGGTGTTTGGCGGGCGCGGCGGGCAGGCGGTGGGTCTTCTGGCGGATGGCGGAGTGGATCTGCGCGCGTTGCATGACCGCGTGCGGTCCCGCGTATACGGGGCGGGTGTGCAGCTGGAACGGCGGCGCTTTCGGCCCCATGTGACGCTGGCGCGGCTGCGCGGCAGTCTCGATCCCGGCCCGGCGGTCCTGTCGCTGCAGGACCAGCGCGCGGGGCCCTTCACCTGCCACGCCTTCGGCCTCTTTCAGTCGATCCTGCGCCCGGAGGGCGCGGAGTATGACGCACTTGCGCTTTACCCGTTGAGTGGCTGAACGGGCTTTCGCTGGCGCGGTGAATGCCCCATATCCGGATCATGAGGCACGATATCCCCTGGTTTCTGGCCATCGCGCAGGACGCGGTTGCGGCATTCCCCGATCCGTTCCGGCAGCTGGCCGCGGATGTGATGATCCGCGTGGTGGACTGGCCGCCCGACGACATGCTGGCGGAGATGGAGATCGACGATCCGCTGGAGCTGACCGGGCTTTACGACGGCATTCCAATGACCGAGAAATCGGTGGCCGACCCTGCGCCCTTTCCCGACACCGTCTGGCTTTTTCGCGAACCCATCCTGGCGGAGTGTCGCGACCGCGGGGACGTGACGCTGAGCGATCTCGTGATCCATGTGACGGTGCACGAGTTTGCCCATCATTTCGGCTGGTCGGACGAGGATATCGCGACCATCGACCGGTGGTGGGAATGAGCCGCTCTTCCCGCTCTTGCGTGCGGGCCTCGCTCTTGCCGGACCTGCGCCGTCAGCCCTTGTCGCGCCACTGGTTCACGATCGGATAGCGTCGGTCCAGCCAGAAGGCCCGCCGTGTCAGACGCGCGCCGGGCGCCGACTGAAAGCGCTTGTACTCGGAGATGTAGAGCAGGTGCTGCACCCGGAGCGCGTCTTCCTGCGCATAACCCGCCGCCACGCAATCGGCGATGGAGCCTTCATCATCGACGAGGATCTGCAGGATCGCGTCGAGCACCGGGTAATCGGGCAGCGAATCGCTGTCCTTCTGGTCGTCGCGAAGCTCTGCCGAGGGCGGTTTGGTGATGATCCGGTCCGGGATCACCTCCCCCGCGGCGCCCAGCATCCAGTCGCGGTGATTGGCATTGCGCCAGCGGCAGGTCTCGAACACCCGGGTCTTGTAGAGATCCTTGATCGGGTTGTAACCCCCCGCCATGTCGCCGTAGATCGTGGCATATCCGACCGCGACCTCGGATTTGTTGCCGGTGGTCAGCAGCATCTCTCCGAACTTGTTGCTGAGCGCCATCAGCAGCAGACCACGCAGGCGGGACTGGATGTTCTCTTCGGTCACATCCGGGTCCGTGCCGTCGAAGAGCGGCGCCAGCGTGGCGGTGATCGCGGCGCGCCCGTCCTTGATCGGCACGTAGTCGTAATGACAGCCAAGCGCCTTTGCGCAGGCCTCCGCATCCTCCAGCGAATGCGGCGAGGTGTATTCGGAAGGCAGCATCACGCAGCGCACGTTTTCGGGGCCCAGCGCATCCGCCGCGATGGTTGCGGTCAGCGCGGAATCGATGCCGCCCGACATGCCCAGAAGCACCTTGCGAAACCCGGTCTTGGCGCAGTAGTCGCGCAGCGACTGCACCATCACGCGGTAATCCTGCTCCCATTCATCGGGCAGCGGCACAAGCGCGCCCGGCTCTGCCATCCAGCCATCCTCGCCGCGCACCATGTCGACATGGCGAAGCGCCTCGTCGAATGTGGGCAACTGGTGGGCCAGCGCGCCGTGCGGGTTCAGCACAAAAGAGCCGCCGTCGAAGACCTGATCGTCCTGCCCGCCCACCATGTTGAGATACATCAGCGGCAGCCCGGTCTCGACCACACGGGCCACCATGTGATTGAGCCGGGTTTCGAACTTGTCGCGGAAATAGGGCGAGCCATTGGGCACCAGCAGAAACTCCGCGCCGCTTTCCTCCATCGCCTCGCAGACATCGGGGTACCAGGCATCCTCGCAGATCGGCATGCCGATGCGCACGCCATTGATCGAGACCGGGCCTTGCATCCGCTCGCGCGAGAACAGGCGCACCTCGTCGAAGACGTTGAAATTGGGCAGGAAAAACTTGTGGGTGACCGCCGAGATCTTGCCGTCCTGCAGCACATAGTAGCTGTTGTGCAGCTTCAGATCCTGACCCTGGCAGGGGCCCCCGATGGCCAGCGCCGGACCATCGGCGCAATCGGCGGCCAGCGCCTCGATCCGCGCGACGGCGGCGGCGACGAAGACCGGTTTCATGATCAGATCCTGGGTCTGGTAGCCGGTGATGAACATCTCGGGCAGTGCCACGAGATCGGCCCCGGCCTCCTTGCCCGCCATCCAGGCCGCGTGTGCCTTTTCGGCATTGCCGTCCAGATCGCCCACAATGGGGTTGAGCTGCGCAAGCGTCACGCGAAACCGGTCGGCCATGGCCCTGTCCTCTCTCTCGTCTCGGGCGTGACATAGCAGAACCACGCTCAAGTGAAAGCGCTGCGGGGCAAAAGAGATTGCCCCTCCCTGCGGGCTCCTTTACGTTTCGGCCATCCTAATCAACACCCGCAATCGGGGGCGGCAGAGCATGAGATCCGCAGGCATCACACTGGCTTCCAAACTGGCTTCGATACTGGTCCTGGCAGGGGCCGGCGCCGCGATGGCGCAGGACAGCGACATCGTGACCAAGCAATATGACGATGGCGGCGTCTACGAGGGCACGTTCGAAGGCGGCTTGCAGCATGGCACGGGCACCTACCGGCTGCCCAACGGCTATGAATATACCGGCGAATGGGTCGAGGGCGAGATCAAGGGGCAGGGTGTGGCGCGCTTCCCCAACGGCTCGGTCTATGAGGGGCAGTTCGCCAAGGGCAAACCCGAGGGTGTGGGCCGCATCGTCTTTGCCGATGGCGGCACCTATGAGGGCACCTGGCTCGACGGCAAGATCACCGGGCAGGGCGTCGCGATCTACGCCAATGGCGTGCGTTACGAAGGCGCGTTCCGCAACGCGCTGCACCATGGCAAGGGGGTGATGACCTCGCCCAACGGCTATGTCTATGACGGCCAGTGGGTGAACGGCGTGAAGGAGGGTGAGGCCAAGATCACCTACCCGGACGGCTCGGTCTATGAAGGCCGCGTGGCCGATGGCGAACGCGACGGCGTCGGCGCGCTGACGATGCCGGACGGGCTGATCTATGCGGGCAGCTGGCGTGACGGGCAGATCGACGGGCGCGGCAAGCTCACCCAGCCCAATGGCGACATCTATGACGGCGAGCTGGTGGATGGCCGCCGCGAGGGGCAGGGCAAGGTCACCTATGCCAATGGCGACACCTATGACGGCGCGTTCAACAACGACCAGCGCCACGGGATCGGCACCTTCGTGGGCTCGGACGGGTATCGCTACGAGGGCAACTGGATCGCCGGGCAGATCGAGGGTCAGGGCAAGGTCACCTATCCCGACGGCTCGGTCTATGAAGGCGCGTTTCGCGGCGACCTCGCCAATGGCCGCGGCAAGATCACCTATCCCGACGGCTCCACCTTCGACGGCGAATGGGTCGATGGTGTGATCGAGGGTCAGGGCACCGCGACCTATGCCAACGGGCTGGTCTACGAAGGCGGGTTCTCCAACGCCCGCAACGAAGGCTTCGGCGTCATGACCTACCCGGACGGCTACCGGTACGAGGGTGAGTGGAAAGACGGCCAGCGCCACGGGCGCGGCACCGCGACCTATCCCGACGGCACCGTCTATGAAGGCCAGTTCCGCGATGGTCAGCGCCACGGCGAAGGCCGGATCGCCATGGCCACCGGATTTACCTATGTCGGCGAATGGGAGCGTGGCGAGATCAGCGGCGAGGGTGTCGCGACCTATGCCAATGGCGATGTCTACGAAGGCACCTTTGTCGATGGCAAGCGACAGGGCAACGGCACCATGCGCTATGCCGGTGGCGAGCAGGCCACCGGGCAGTGGATCAACGGCGCGCTGGCGCGGCAGGCGGCGGCCGAAGGCACGCCGGAGGATGCACCCGCCGAGGAGGATGCATCGGACGTGGAGCCCGAGGCGGCGTCGGAATAGCGCTGTCGCGCGGAACCGGGCCGCGGCGCGGCGGTTGTCTCTGCTGACACACAGGAGAGATTTCATGAGCATTTCCGAAGGCGACCGCGTCAAATGGGACTGGGGCAACGGCACCGGGACCGGCAAGGTGGTCAAGCGCTACGAGCAGAAGATCACGCTGAAGATCAAGGGCAGCGAGGTGACCCGCAACGCCAGCGCCGACGAACCCGCCTTCCGGATCGAGCAGGAGGATGGCGACGAGGTGCTGAAGAGCATCACCGAGATCGAGAAGGCGTAAGGTGACAGGGGCGCTCTGCTGACCGGATATGCAGGGCGCATCTGGATCGACTGAACGCCATTTCCGGGACCGGGCGTCTGCGGTTCACGCTGAGAATGCCCGCCCGCTGGGCCGCGTCTCACGGCGCGAAAACCCCGGTCATCGCAGCAGCCGGTCCGGAACCGCCGCTGCGCTCCGTACAAACCTCGAACGGCAGACTCCCCGCGCGGCAAAAGCGCGTCCGCCGTAGGGTGGGTTTTCAACCCACCTTCCCTCTCCCTCAGACCAAAGCGCCCCGCCCCATCCGGTCGAGCCAGTCTTCCGCTTCCGCAAGCACCGTCCTGCGCCGGTCCTCCTCCATCCGGTCGAACGTCCGGTACATCTGCGCCATGCGCGGATTCTGTTCGAACCTCTCGCGATGGCGCTCCATGAAGGACCAGTAAAGCAGATTGAACGGACAGGCATCCGGTCCGACCTTGTCCTTCACCTTGTATGCACAATGTCTGCAGTAATCCGACATCTTGTTGATGTAATTTCCCGACGAGACATAAGGCTTTGAGGCAATGATGCCGCCATCGGCGAACTGGCTCATCCCGATCACGTTGGGCGCCTCGACCCATTCAAACGCGTCGATATAGACCCGCAGGTACCACGCGTGTACATCCGCGGGGTCGATCCCCGCAAGCAGCGCGAAGTTGCCGGTGACCATCAGGCGCTGGATGTGATGCGCATAGGCCTCCGCCTCCGTCTGCTCGACCGCGCGCGCCACGCAGCGCATCTTTGTCTCCTCCCCCCAGAAGAACCCGGGCAGTTTGCGCTGATGGTTGAGCCCGTTGCGGCGCGTGTATTCCGGCCCTTCGCGGTAGTAGATCCCGCGCATGTATTCGCGCCAGCCGATGATCTGGCGGATGAACCCTTCGGCGGCATTCAGCGGCACGTCGCCTGCCTGATAGGCCGCTTCCACCGCGGCGCAGACCTCCTGCGGATGCAGCAGGCCGATATTGATATAGGCCGAGAGCAGCGAGTGGTAGAGAAAGCGGTCCTGATCCAGCATCGCGTCCTGATAATCGCCGAACCGCGGCAGCGCGTAGGTCACAAAATGCGCCAGCGCCCGCCGCGCCTGTCCCTGGTCGGTGGCCAGGGAAAACGGGCGTAACGTCCCGAAACTGCTGCCGAAACGCGCCTCCACCAGATCCAGCACCCGGGCGACGGTCTCGTCAGGTGTGAACTGCATCGGGCCCGAGCCGATGATCTCGTCGGGCGCGGGCTTGCGGTTCTCGTGATCGAAGTTCCACTGCCCGCCTTCCGGGTCCGCGCCATCCATCAACAACCCGGTCTTGCGCCGCATTTCGCGGTAGAAATACTCCATCCGCAGCGATTTGCGCCCCTCCGCCCAGGCGTCGAACTCCGCATGGGTGGCAAGGAAAAGGTCGTTCTCCAGCTGCCTGACCGGGAGCGGCGCTTCCTCCAGCGCCTCGATCAGACGCCATTCGCCGGGCTCTGTCGCGATCACCTCGGTGGCACCGGTTTCCTCGGCCCGCCGCAGCAATTCGCCGACGATGGACCCGGTCGTGTCCGGATCGTCGAGACAGGTGTAGCGCAGATCCCAGCCGTCCTTGCGCAGCCTGTCGGCAAACTTGCGCATCGCGGCAAAGATCAGCGCGATCTTCTTGGGGTGATGCTGGACGTAGGACGCCTCATCCGCCACCTCGGCCATGACCACGGTATCACGGGACTTGTCGCCCGCGCGCAGGGCCGCGATGGTCTTGTTGAGCTGATCGCCCAGCACGAGGATGAGACGGCTCACCACGGGATCTCCTTGCCTGCATAGTCACGAAACGTGCCGGTGTCGTGAGGCGTCAATCCTTCGAGCACCGAGACCAGCCGCGCCGCCGCCACTTCGGCGGGCACCGACGGGTGGCGGTCGAGATATTTGGCGGTAAAGGCTGTCGCGACGGTGCCCGGGTGCAGGCAGGCCACGCATAGCTGCCTGTGGCTGCGCGCCAGTTCCACCGACGCGCCACGCATCATCTGGTTCAACGCCGCCTTGGCGCTGCGATAGGCATACCAGCCGCCCAGCCGGTTGTCGCCGATGCTGCCCACCCGCGCCGAAAGCGCCGCAAACACCGCAGGCGCGCGCCGGGGCAGCAGCGACACGCCGTGTTTCAGCACCAGCATCGGCCCCATGGCGTTGAGCGCAAACTGGTCCATCATGGCCCCGGGCGAGAGCGCTTTCAGCGTCTTTTCCGGCGCAGCGCCGTCGATCTCCAACGCGCCGGTTGCCACAAAAATCAGGTCATAGGGCCCCTCGAGGCGCCCCAGAACCCGCGCGACCGAGGCCTCGTCGGTCACGTCCAGACCGTCGCCGGAGCGTGAGAGCCCGGTGACCGCCACCCCCTTTTGCCGCAGCGCCTGCGAGACCGCCTGCCCGATGCCGCCGCTGCTTCCGATGATCAGTGCATGTTGCATAGGCCGCGAGCTAGCGGCGGGGCCGCGCGGTTCAAGACCCCGCGATGAGGCCCGGGGTCACGCCTTCGGGCCCGGCGCGCCAATGTCCTCCGGCGCGATGGCGAGCGATTTGATGATCGCGTGGCAGGCGACCCCTTCGGCAAGGTCCAGTGCCTCGGCCGAGCGGCGGGTGACCCGGGCGAGCAGGGTGCCCGCCACGGTGTCGAGCGCGATCACCGCGCCCGGCCCGTCACCGGTGCGAATGCCGGTCACCCTGCCGGGCAGGATGTTGAGCGCCGAAAGCCCCTCGGGTCGCGCGCGCGACAGGATCACATCCTGCCCGGGCACGCGGATGCGCAGCGCCTGGCCCACCGGCTGCGCCACTCTCGGCAAGAACATCGCCGCACCGCCCACGTCCAGTTCGGTCAGCCCGTCGTCGTGGTGCCGGCGCACCGTCGCGCTGAGCACCGCACCCACCGCGCGGATGCTGGTCGGCACAAAAAGCGGATCGCCCAGAAGATCCGCCGCAGGTCCGTGGCGCATCACGCGACCGTCCTGCAGAACGACAACCGTTGTGGCCAGACGGGCAACCTCCGCCGGGTTGTGGCTGACATAGAGAATGGGCACCGAAAGCTCATCGCGCAGCCGTTCGAAATAGGGCAGGATCTCGGCCTTGCGCGGCTCGTCGAGCGAGGCCAGTGGTTCGTCCGCCAGCAGCAGATCGGGCCCCGAAAGCAGCGCGCGGCCAATCGCGACGCGTTGCTTTTCGCCACCCGAGAGCGTTGCGGGTTTGCGTTCCAGCAACGCGCCGATCCCGAGGAAGTCGATCACGCGGGTGGCGTCATCGCTTTGCCTGCCCTTTCGCGCAAACCAGCGCCCGTAGTCCAGGTTCTGCCGGACGCTGAGATGCGGGAAGAGCCGCGCGTCCTGAAAGATATATCCCAGCCTGCGCCGATGCGGCGGCAGGTCGATGCCCCTGGCGCTGTCAAACACCACACGGTCCTGCACCGCGATGCGCCCGCTCTTTGGCTGGATCAGACCGGCCAGTGCATTGATCACGCTGGTCTTTCCGGAGCCAGACCGACCAAAAAGCACGGTCACGCCGGCAGGCGCCTCGAACCGCGCATCGAGGTGAAACGCCCCGGTGTCATGCTGCACGGCAACCGACAGCGTCATGTCGCTCCCAACCGCGCCGAGGCCCGGCGCGCCAATGCTTCGGAGAGCAGCAGCGCGCTCATCGCGATGAAGACGGAGACCAGCACGAGACGCAGCGCGGCGTTCTCTCCGCCCGGCACCTGCAGGAATGCGTAGACCGCCGAGGGCAGCGTCTGGGTCTGGCCGGGGATGTTGGACACAAAGGTGATGGTGGCACCGAACTCGCCCATCGCCTTGGCGAAAGCCAGCACCGCACCGGCGAGAATGCCCGGCAGGATCAATGGCAAAGTCACGGTCAGGAACACCCAAAGCCGCGAGGCGCCCAACGTGGCGGCGGCCTGTTCCAGCCCGGGATCAACCGCGTCGATCGAAAGCCGGATCGCGCGCACCATCAGCGGAAAGGCCATGATCCCCGCGGCCAGCGCCGCACCTTGCCAGCGAAACGCGAAGACGATGCCGATCTCGGCCAAAGCCGCCCCCAGCGGGGCGTTTGTGCCGAGTGTCATGAGCAGAATGTAGCCGGTGACCACCGGCGGCAGGATCAGCGGCAGATGCACCAATCCGTTCAGGATCTGCTTGCCGGGAAACCGCCAGCGGGAAAGCACATAGGCCGTGAACACCCCCAGAGGCAGGCTCAGTAGCGTGGCCCAGAGCGCCACCCTGAGCGACAGGCGCACGGCGGTCCATTCCTCGGGGCCGAGCCAGTCCATGTCTCAGTCCTCCAGCACGACGAAGCCGTGGGCGCGGAAGATCTCCCGCGCCTCCGGGGAGGAGAGAAATTCCAGATAGGCGCGTGCCGCGGGATCAGGCTCCGCGCCGATCCCGGCCACCGGGTAGGTGATCGCGTCATGGCTGGCCGCCGGGAAGCTGGCGCGCAGATGTACCCGCGGATCGGCCAGCGCATCGGTGGCATAGACGATGCCCAGCGGCGCTTCACCCAGCGCCACAAGCGCCAGCGCGCTGCGGACATTGTCGGTTTGCGCGACCTGCGGCGCGACGCGGTCCCAGATATCAAGGCTTTGCAAGGCCGACTTGCCATAGATCCCGGCAGGCACCGCGTCGACCAGCGCCATGGCCAGCCGCCCGTCGCCCAGCGCCGCGGTGAGCTGCTGAGCGTTGAGGTCCACAGGCGCGCCCGGCGCGTGCGAAATCAGCACCAGCGCGTTGCCCAGAAGATCGCGGCGGGTTCCCGGCGTCAGCGATCCCGCCTCCTCCAGCACGTCCATCCAATGTGGGTTGGCCGAAAGGAACACATCCGCCGGGGCACCGAAGCCGATCTGGCGGGCCAGAACCGACGATCCTGCGAAGGACAGCACAGCCTCGTGTCGCGTCGCCTCGGCAAAGGCCGCGCCGACCTCATCGAGCACGGTTTTCAGGCTGGCCGCGGCAAAGACCGTGACATCCTTGCCGGTGGCCTGCGCCGTTGGCGGGACAAAAAGCGCCATGCAGAGGGCGATAAGGCAGGCAAGACGGCGCATGAAGCGGACCCCGGGGCGAAAGCGATATGTTCGGAGGGAAATATCGGCCCCGGACCCTGTCGGCGCAAGCGTTATTTGTCGGGCTCTGCCGGTTTCAGCTGCGCGCCGAGCGCATCGATCTGTGCCTTGCCCGCAGAATAGGCTTGATCTTCCAGCGCGCGGAACGCCGCCAGAACGTTCTGCCCCAGATCGGTGAGCGTGGCGCCGCCCCCCCTGGCACCGCCTCGCGTCCGGGTCACAACCGGCGACCGGAACATGCCGTTCATGGTTTCCACCAGCATCCAGGCGCGCTTGTAGCTCATGCCCATCCGGCGCCCCGCCGCGGCGATGGAGCCGGTCTCGGCAATATGCTCCAGCAGCTCGGCCTTGCCGGGTCCGATCATCTCTCCGGGACCGAAGACAAGGCGCAGACGCAGGCGCGGCTCTGGGCGGGGCGGGCTCATCCGCAAAGAGTGCGGCGGATCGCGGCGCGCGGCAAGCGGCTTCGCGCGATGGCTGGACCTTGCCGCGACGCCCCGGCAGAGTGGTTGCGTCCCACCAGGAGCCCGATGATGCCACTGACCAAATCCGCCGCCCAGATGGTGGCCGAAGCGCGCGCCCGGATCGAAGAGGTCGAGACCGCCACGCTGATCGCGATGGCGGACGACCCCGACGTGGTGATCGTCGACATCCGCGATATCCGGGAGCGCCAGCGCAGCGGCTTTATCCCCGGCAGCGTACATGCGCCGCGCGGCATGGTGGAGTTCTGGGTCGACCCCGACAGCCCCTATTACAAGCCGGTTTTCGGGCAGGACAAACGCTATGTCTTCCACTGCGCCAGCGGCTGGCGCTCGGCGCTCACCGTTGCGGCCTTGCAGGAGATGGGGTTCGCCGCGGCTCACCTCAAAGACGGCTTCTCGGACTGGCAGAAAGCCGGAGGTCCGATCGAAAATACCGACAGCTGACCGCTAGGTTTGCGGCAAGACCTCCGGGATCTTGCGACTGCCGAGCCTTTTCAGCAGTCCGGTCGCCCGCGCGCAGAACAGCGCGCCGATGACGGCAAAGAGGTTGGCAGCCACGGCGGCCAGCAAAATACCCGTGAGGCCAAAGAGCATGACCCCGATCCAGGCCAGCGGCACGTAGATCACAAGGATGCGGCTGAGGCTCAGGCCCATGCTGTAGACCGCCTTGGAGCGCGCGTTCATCGCGGCGTTTGCGGTGACGAGAATGCCGTAGCCGAAGAAACTCCAGCTCACGATGCTGAGATATTGCACGGTGACCGCGGCCACATCCTTGTCGTCGGTAAAGAGTCCGGCAAACGGGTCGGCAAACAGCGTCAGCAGGACGGCGACACCCAGCCCGTAGACCAGGCAGACCGTCCAGGCGAGCTTGACCGCGTCGCGCGCCCGGTCCTTGCGGTCCGCGCCCCAGTTCTGGCCGACCATCGGGCCGATCCCGGCGGACAGCGCCAGAAGCACCACAATCGCCACCGACTGGATCCGTGTCGCCGCGCCGAACCCGGCAACCGCGGCGTCGCCAAGCGTGGCCACGGCGGCGGTCACCAGCGCCATGCCAGCGGGGTTCACGGCGTTGGAGAAGGCGGCGGGCAGGCCGACGGACAACAGGTCCCTGACCGATGTCATGAGGTTGCGCAGCGGCGCGCTGCAGGTCGAGAGCACGCCCACGTGATACGCATACCAGAGCGCCGCCGCCGCGCCGATCAAGCGCCCGACGAAGGTGGCGAGCGCAGCACCTTCGGTACCCAGACCGGGGATCGGCCCCCAGCCGAAGATCAGCACCGGGTTCAGCGCAATGTTGATCAGCGCGGTCAGAATCATCACAATTGCGGCGGTCAAACCGTCGCCATGCGCCCGGAACGCGGCATTTGCGATCATCATCAACACGAGAAACGGGAAGGAGAGCGCCCAGTAAGGCACATAGGCCCTGGCCTCTTTCAATGCCGCGTCACCCGCGCCCATGAGCGAAAAGAGCGTGCCCGCAGAAACGTAGAAGGCCAGCGCCACGAGGATGGCCAGCACCAGGCCCAATCCCAGCGCGTGCAGGGCCAGCCGCTCGGGGCCGTCGCCCTCTTCCTTGCGGCCAAGCGCCTGCGAGATCGACGAATTTGCCCCCGCCGACAGCCCGATGGAGAGCGACGTGATCGCAACCGTGACCGGGTAGATGAAGCCCACCGCTGCCAGTGGAGCCGCGCCAAGCTGGCCCAGGAAATAGGCATCGGCCAGCCCGACGCTCAGCACTGCGAGGATGCCCAGAGACATCGGCGCCGAAACAGCCGCGAGGCCACGGGCCACCGACCCTTGGGTGAGATCTTTGCTTGCCATGATGCTTGCCTTCTTCGCTTCCTGCACCCCGGACCAACCGCCTCGACCGCGGCTTGTTCCGCCTGCGGCTTTTTGACCGGAACGAATGCCGCGCGGCTGCGGTTGATCGCTCAGAGACCCGCCCGGCGAAAAAGAGAGGCCCCGCCTCCGAAGGTCCGGCACAGGACGGTGAGCCAAACCGCAACCGAAGGAGACCAATCAATGGGTACGTTTTCCTATCTCGCAATCCTCGCGCTGTTCAGCATGGGGGCCATGATCATCTTTGCCATCGTCAGCAAGGAGCGCACCGAACGCATGAAGCGCGATCCGGACTCGGAGAAATCCGCTCTTGCCGCCGACACGTCGGACCACCATTCGGACTGACGGGCGTTCCGGGGCGGCGCATAACGCGCTGGCCGCCGAAAGCACACCCTGGATCCGCGACAAAAAGGACGCCCGCGAGGCGTCCTTTCTTTCATTACTCCAGTCAAGCGGCGCCCTTCAGATCAACGGGCGCCCCTTGCGTGGCCTGGCCCGCAACGGCACGTCCTTCAGCAGCGTGTCCAGATCCGGGATCTTCAGCTTGCCATCGCGCCAGTCCGCCAGCCCGTCACTGCGCAGCTTTGCAAGGGTCTTGTTCGTGTGCACAAGCGACAGGCCAAGCGCATCCGCCAGATCCTGCTGCCGGAACGGCAGGGGCACGGTGTCATTCCTGGCCAGCTTGAGCGCCTCGAGACGCGCGAAGAACCGGCCAAGCGCCCAGGCGACCTTCTCGATGGCATCCAGCTGACCGACGGCCGTCAGCGATTCGCCCAGCAGGTTTTCCTCATGCGCGCAGATATGCACAACATCCATCGCGCGCTCGGGGCTCGATTTCACAAGCTCCCAGAACTCCGCGCGATTGAAGACGCACATCTTCATTTCCGTCGTGGCGGAGACCGAATAGGTCATCGGCTCCATCACGCCCGATTGCAGGCCGATCAGGTCGCCGGGGAAGACAAAACCGATGACCTGCCGCCGTCCATCTTCCAATGATTTCGAGCGAATACCCATACCCGACAGCACCGTGAAGAGCTGCGCGGAGGTGGTGTCCTGCGTCAGGATATCCGCCCCCGGAGCCGCGTCGAACTCGCCTGTCTTGAACTTCTTTATGAAGGAAAGCTCCGAGGTCGACATGTTCTCGAAGAGGTCCAATTTTCTGAGTGGGCAATCTGTGCAGTCAAACGCCAATATTCTTCTCCACCTATGTCATAGTTTAATGCGGATCGGATATGCACATGACATATTGCACATATGAAACCTGACAAAATTCCACATCCCGACGACGTGTCGACCCCAACAGCCATGGCCATCATCGTCTCTGAGAATTTCCTGGAAGCTGAGGATCTGAAGGAGGCGCTGGAAATGCGCGGCCTTGGCCCGGTTCTTCACCTGCGCAACGCCGAGCTTGCGTTCGACTACCTCTCGCGTGCGCGCACCGCGCCGAAGGTTGTTGTGATCTGTGTCGATATCACAACGGCTGCCGCGATCGCGTGTATGACAAGAGCAACCGATATGGGCGCGGTCATTGTGCATGTCACGAATGACCACGCGCCCGCGCGGACGGGTGTCTCGCAGGTGTTGCAACGCCCGTTCGAGAAGAACGCGGTGCAAAGCGTTCTTGTCGCGCTGGGTCTCTGACCCGGCCTTGTCTGGAAGCGCATTCTGGTCTTGACTATCCGACACTTGAGGAACCTCCTGTCAAACCGCAACCAACAAACAACCGCGAGGGTTCCCGATATCGTCCCCGGAACTTTTGCTTACTCGTTCTCGTTTAGACGTCATGTCTGCGACAACACGAAAGGACAGTTTGATGCTCTACTGGGCTCTTATTTTTCTTGCAGTGGCTCTTGTGGCGGGCCTTTTCGGCTTTGGCGGCGTTGCAACAGCGTCCGCAAGCGTGGCGCAGGTGCTTTTCTTCCTGTTCCTCGTATTCTTCGTGATCGCGTTGATCATGAATGTCTTCCGTGGGAAGGCGCAGTAGCCAACAGATGCAATCAGGGTGCCATTGCAAAAGGCGCGGGTCCGATCCGGATCCGCGCCTTGCTTTTTCTGGTCCCGCGAATGGGTGTCTGATCAGGCCTTGAGCGATTGCGTCGACGAAAAGAACATCGCCTGGCTCACGGCGGAACGCACCTGATCCTCTGTATACGGCTTCGAGATCAGGAACGCGGGCTCCGGCCCTTCGCCGGTCAGCAGGCGTTCCGGGAAGGCGGTGATGAAGATCACCGGCACTTCGGGCATATCGGCGATAATCCGATTGACCGCGTCGATGCCGCTGGAATTGTCCGCCAGCTGGATGTCCGACAGGATCAGGTCCGGCTTCTCGCGCCTGGCGAGTTCGATGGCCCCGCTTTCGGTGCGCGCCACGCCGGTGATCTTGTGACCCATATCGGCCACGATCCCCTCCAGGTCGACGGCGATGATCGCCTCGTCCTCGATGATCATGACGCGTCCGAAGACCGATTTGGCCATCTCCGCATAGGCGATATCCACAAGCTCGCGCGATTCGCTTTCGCTCAACTCCATGATCTTGCCGATTTCGGCAAAGCTGAATTCCTCGATCGTGTGCAAAAGCAGCGCCTCGCGGGTTCCGAAGGTCAGACGTGACAGGTGTTCCTGCGCTTTTTCGGGCAGGCCCGATTCGCCATCGGCAAGCGGCGCGCCGGAGGAGGCCCAGATCGAGTGGAATACCTTGAACAGCGCGGTCTTGGCACCGAGCGCGGCGTCATAGCTCTCCGGTTCGCTCAGGATCGCCTCGAGTGTCGCCATGGCATACTGGTCGCCGCGGTCCTGCGCGCCGGTGAGCGCACGGGCATAGCGACGCAGGTAGGGAAGGTTTTCTCCGACGCTCGAGGAGAGATCTACTTTGGGTGCGTCCGTCATCCTGTCTTTTCCATATTTTTTTACATTTCTTTGGAACCAAACGTAGCAACCTGTGTTTGGTTCCAAGGGCGCGATGAGAAAAATTCAGATTGAAGAAGCCGGATGACTCAGCAAAATCGAGATACAAGAGTGCAGGAAGAAATCGACTCGAACCTCAAGAGGGCGTATGACGATGTGCTCAAAGAGGACATTCCGGACCGCTTTACCGAGTTGCTTGCCAAGCTGAAGGACGCAGATCCGACCGCTGGCAAAAAGGCCGACGCCGATGGTGACTGATCCCAGGGACGAGCTTGTCAATCACGTCCCGGCAATGCGCGCCTTTGCGATGAGCCTGACGCGAAATTCCGCGCTGGCCGATGACATGGTTCAGGATGCGCTGGTCAAGGCGTGGTCCAACATCGACAAGTTCCAGGTCGGGACGAACATGCGGGCGTGGCTGTTCACCATCCTGCGCAACACGTTTTATTCGCATTACCGCAAGCGCCGCCGCGAAGTCGAGGATGTCGACGGCGATCTCTCCGCCGGGCTGGCGCAGAAACCCGATCATGACGGCCGCCTGCAAATGCGCGACTTCAACAGCGCCTTCGAACAGTTGAACAAGGAACAGCAGGAGGCGCTTGTTCTGGTCGGTGCCGGAGGCTTTTCGTACGAGGAAGCCGCCGAGACCTGTGGCGTCGCCGTCGGCACCGTGAAAAGCCGCGTCAACCGTGGTCGAGCGCGCCTTGCCGAACTCATGGGCCTTGACGAGAACGGCGTTCTCGAGGCAACCGACGCGGTAACAGCAGGAATAGTCGCCGAGAATCCCTCTGCCGCATGATGAACAGTTTCAAGTGGGTCCGCAGCCTTCCGGCACAGCTGGTTGGGCTTCTGTCGCTGGCATTGCTCCCGCTTGGGCTGATCTCCGTCATGCAATCCGAAGATCTATTCGAGGAAGCGCGCCTTCTCAACAAGGCCAACCTCAAGAGCCTGACCAAAGAGATTGCGCTCGCTGAATCCGCGTTGATCAAGGAAGCGTTCGGCGCCGCTCAGGCCATAGGCTCCGTGGTGAAATTCACACAGGTGGAGCGCTGCCGCAGGATCATGAACGACTTTGTCGACGTGCATCCGCAGTTCCTGTTTGCGGGCTACACCGAAACCGACGGCTTCATGCGCTGCAGCACTGCCGACGCGGAGATAGACCTCAGGGAAGACCAGCGGTTTCGCGACGCGATGGCCGCGCCCGACAGGCAGATCTCATATCGCGCGGCCGGAACCTTGTTTGAAAACCCCGCAGTGGTGGCGAACGAGCCTGTCTATGAGGGCGAACAACTTCTCGGCTTCGTCTCGGTGGTCTTCCCGCATGCGCTTGCCACGCGGTTGATCCCCGCGCCGGATCAGACCACCGATCTGCGGCTGGTGACGGTCACGATAGACGGCACCCTGCTGGCGACGTCGGTTGCCGAAGAGTCTGCGTCCGACTACCTGCCGCGCGATATCGCGCCCGAGACCTTTGTCGGACGCAGCGACACCACCTTCGAGGCCGTCGCCAATAACGGCACCACCCGCGTCTATTCGATCCAGAGCGCGGTGCCGGGCACCGTGGCGCTTGTGGGGTCCTGGCTGCCCGGCAGTTCCATGGGAGGCCTGTCCTCGGCAAACCCGCTGCTGCTGCTCGCCTTCCCGGTGCTGATGTGGATCGCCGGGATCGGTGTCGCCTATTTTGGCGTGCAGCGTCTGGTGATCCGGCACATCGCCAAACTGCGGTCTGCCATGCGGAAATATGCTCTGGGCGAGCTGCAGGGCGGGCGGCTCGAGCTCGACAACCCGCCCGAAGAGCTCAAGGATACCGAACGGGCCTTCAACCGGATGGTGCTTTTTCTGGCGCAGGCGGACGCGCAGCAACATCAGGATCTGCGCGACAAGGAGGTGCTTTTGAAAGAAGTGCATCACCGCGTCAAGAACAACCTGCAGCTGATCGCCTCCATCATGAACATGCAATCCCGCAGCGCGCAGACCGGTGAGGCGCGGCATATGCTGGCGGGTCTGCAGCGGCGCGTGCGCGGTCTCGCCATGTTGCACCGCACGCTCTACACCTCCCCGGATACAACAACCATCGATTCGCGCGAGATGATCGCGTCGCTGGTGCAGGATCTGGTGGGCAGCCTGCTCGACAACCGTAAGGTGACTGTCGAAACCGATCTTCTGTCGGCGCATCTGTACCCCGATCAGGCGGTGCCGCTGTCGATGCTGCTCGCCGAGGCGCTGACCAACGCGGTGAAATACGCAGGCATCCCCGAAGGTGAAGACACCGCCTGGATCAAGGTCACCACGCGCGAGATCGAGAACGAGCAGATCGAGCTGATCATGCAAAATTCCCGCGGCACGCGGTTGGCCGAGGATATTGCCCCGGGCAATGAGCCCAACGGGCTGGGAATCCGTCTGATGAAGGCGTTTGTGTCGCAGCTGGAAGGCCGCGACAGCGTCGAGGAGACCGAGGATGTCTACACCTACCGGCTCGCCTTCACACCGAGGGATTTTGAACCCCCGGCGCATGTGAGCTGACCCAATCGCCGTCGGGATCCGGCGGGTGCGCTGCGTCATTCCGCCCTGATCCTTCAGCTTTCAGGAACGCCCCGTGCCCGGGCGCGTTGAGCCGCTGAACGAAAGGAGGCTCGAAATGGCCAAACTTTATGAGAACAAAGGACACGCGACCGAACAACTCTGGTCGCAACTGGAAAACATCGACACCGGCATGCTCTGGATCCGCGGAAAGGACCAGCATCCGCAGCCGATGTCGCATTTCACCGACGCCGAGACCGGCGCCGTGTGGTTCATCACCTCATCCGATACGGACTTGTTCGCGGCGCTTGGCACGGGCCAGGAGGCAGCATTTACCGTGCAATCCTCGGGCGATGACTACCATGCGAGCCTGAGAGGCATGCTGGTGCCCTATGATGATCCCGAGCGCCTCGATGCGTTCTGGAGCCTTGGCGTCGGCGCCTGGTTCGAAGACGGGCGCGATGACCCGAAGGTTCGTCTGCTGCGCTTTGTGCCCAGCGAAGCCTCGGTCTGGGCCACGGAGAAGAACTCTGTGGTTGTCGGTCTCAAGCTGGTGCGGGCCGCGATGTCGGGTTCTGGCAAAACGCCAGATATCGGCAACCACCACGTGCTGGACTTCAAGAAGGCCGCGTAATCCGGCCTGAGTTCTGAACACGCCGTGCCCGGCACACGCCGGGCGCGGCGTTTCCATTTTCCCGGCACGGACGGCCCTCTGGCCACGCCCCGCGGCGCGTATTACACCTGAAAGCACGTCCCGTCCGGAGCTTTCATGACCCATCCCGGCTATGCCCCCACCCCCCAATTTGGCAGCTATGACGTTATCATCATCGGCGGCGCGATGATGGGGGCATCGGTGGCGTGGTTCCTGTCGGACAACCCTGATTTCGACGGGCGCATTCTGGTGATCGAACGCGATCCGGGGTTCGGGACGTCCTCTACCATGCATAGCAATTCCTGTATCCGGCAGCAGTTTTCCGCGGCCCTCAATGTGCGCATCTCGCAGTTCGGGGCGACCTTTGTGCAGGATCTGCGTGCGCAGATGGGAGGGGATCCGCGGATCCCCGATCTCGCCATCCAGAATTTTGGATATCTCTACCTTGCCGATACCGAGGCAGGCGCCGCGAAGCTGCGCAGAAACCTTGCCGTCCAGCAGGTTGAGGGCGCCGGGACGCGTCTGCTCGAGCCCGATGCCATCGCCGAGGCCTACCCGTTTTACGCGCTGGACGACATCTGCCTTGGCAGCCTCAACACCCGCGACGAAGGCTATTTCGACGGCGGCACGCTTTTTGACTGGTGGCGGCGCAAGGCGCGCGAAAACGGCGTCGAAAGCCTCATGGGTGAGGTAGCGGCAATGCAAATGTCACGGGATGGGACGCGGATCACGTCTGTCTCTCTCATGGACGGCACCAGGATCGGCTGCGGCCATGTGGTGAATGCGACCGGTCCCCGCGCGGCCCGAACCGCCGCCATGGCCGGGCTCGATCTGCCCGTCGAGCCACGCAAGCGCTACACCTGGGTTTTCAGTGCCGAACGACCTCTCGACCGGGCGCTGCCGCTGACCGTTGATCCCTCCGGCGTTCACGTGCGGCAGGACGGCCCGGCCAGCTACATGGCGGGCAGCAAGGGGTTCAGCGACGACAATGTCGGGTTCGATGACTTCGCGATGGAGCCCGAGCTTTGGCAGGAGGTCGCCTGGCCCGCCATCGCACGCCGCATCCCGCAGTTCGAGGCGGTCCGGGTCGTCCGCGAATGGGCCGGGCATTACGCGATGAACCTGTTCGATCAGAATGCCATTGTCGGCCCCGCGCCGGGGGTCGACAACTTTCTGTTTATCAACGGCTTTTCCGGCCACGGTCTGCAGCAATCCCCGGCCATGGGGCGCGGCGTTTCGGAATGGATCACCTATGGTGGTTACCGCACGCTGGATCTCAGCCCGCTGCATTACGACCGTGTGCTGGCGCAGAACTCTCTCACGGAACAGGCGGTGATCTGACCGCGGTCTGCGCCGGTTCAGAAGTCGAGATTCTCCACGCTCAGCGCGTTTTGCTGAATGAACTCGCGGCGCGGTTCGACCACATCGCCCATCAGCTTGGTAAAGAGGTCATCCGCTTCCGCCATGTCGTCCACTTCCACGCGCAACAGCGTGCGCGCATCCGGATCAAGCGTGGTTTCCCACAGCTGGTTTGGGTTCATCTCTCCCAGCCCCTTGTAGCGCTGCAGCGACAGGCCCTTTTCGCCCTCATCGAGGATCGCCCGGAGCAGTTCCAGCGGACCATGGATGATCTGGCGCCTGTCCTTGCGCTCCAGCACCGCGGACTTGTCGTAGACCGTTTGCAAGGCTTGCGTGAAACTGCCGGTGCGCCGCGCCTCGCCCGAGCGCAGCATCGGCCCGTCCAGCGTGCGCACCTCTTCCACGCCGCGCAGGATCCGCGCCAGCCGGATCCCGTGATCCTGCGTGATCCGGCCCTGCCAGCCGCGCTCGTATTCGAGCGCGATCACGTCGAGCCTGCGTGCCACCTTGTCGGCCACACCCTGCAGATCGCGGTCCACCGCGCCCGGCACAAACGCACCGGCGATGGCCGCCTGTTCGAGGATGTGCCGCGGGTAATGCGTTGGAAAGGCGTCGAGAACCCGCTTGAGTTGCCGCGCCTCGTCAACCACGCGCGCCAGATCCTGGCCGGTGATCACCTCGCCACTGCCGAGCTTGAGCTGCGCGCCATCCACCCCCTGCTGGATCAGGTATTCGTCCATTGCGGCCTGATCCTTGAGATAGACTTCGGACTTGCCGCGCGACACTTTGTAAAGCGGCGGCTGCGCGATGTAGAGATGCCCGTTCTCGATCAGCTCCGGCATCTGACGGTAGAAGAATGTGAGCAAAAGCGTCCGGATGTGCGCCCCGTCCACATCCGCGTCGGTCATGATGACGATCTTGTGGTAGCGCAGCTTGTTGATATCAAACTCGTCGCGCCCGATCCCGGTGCCCAGCGCCATGACGAGGTTGCCGATCTCCTGACTGCCCAGCATCTTGTCGAAGCGCGCGCGCTCGACGTTGAGGATCTTGCCCTTGAGCGGCAGGATCGCCTGGACCGACCGGTCACGCCCGGTCTGCGCGGAGCCCCCGGCGCTGTCGCCCTCCACAAGGAAAAGCTCCGTCTTCGTGGGATCCTTTTCAGAGCAGTCCTTGAGCTTGCCGGCGAGGAAATTCACATCCATCGGGTTCTTGCGCCGGGTCAGTTCGCGCGCCTTGCGCGCCGCTTCCCGCGCCAGCGCCGCCTCGACAATCTTGCCGACGATTATCTTGGCCTCGTTGGGGTTTTCCTCGAACCACTCGGCAAGCTTTTCGTTCATCAGCCCTTCGACGGCGGGCCGCACTTCGGAGCTCACCAGCTTGTCCTTGGTCTGGCTGGAAAACTTCGGATCGGGCACCTTGACCGACAGCACGCAGGTCAGCCCTTCACGCGCGTCGTCGCCGGTAAAGCTCACCTTCTCTCGCTTGGCGATGCCCGATTCCGTGGCGTATTTCTGCACCGTGCGTGTCAGCGCCCCACGGAAGCCGGCCATGTGGGTTCCGCCATCGCGCTGCGGGATGTTGTTGGTAAAGGGCAGTACCGTCTCGTGATAGCTGTCGTTCCACCACATCGCGACCTCGACACCGATGCCGTCCTTCTCGCCCTCCATATAGATCGGCTCCGGCATCACCGATTGCTTGGAGCGGTCGAGATATTTGACAAACTCGCGCACGCCGCCTTCGTAATGCAGCTCCGACCGCAGTGGCTCGGCGGGGCGCTCGTCGATCAGGATGATGCGCACGCCGGAGTTCAGAAACGCCAGTTCGCGCAGCCGCTTTTCCAGCGTCTCAAAAACGAAATCGAGGTTCGAAAACGTGCCGGTCGAGGCGAGGAACCGGACCTCGGTGCCCTTCTCGCCATCAGCGTCGCCCACCACGCGCAGATGTTCGGAGGTCTCACCATGTTCGAACTTGGCGTAATGCTCCTTGCCATTGCGCCAGATCCGCAGCTCCAGCCAGACCGAGAGCGCGTTGACAACCGACACGCCGACGCCGTGCAGACCGCCTGACACCTTGTAGGAATTCTGGTCGAACTTGCCGCCCGCATGCAGCTGGGTCATGATGACCTCGGCCGCCGAGACGCCCTCTTCGGTATGCATGTCGACTGGAATGCCGCGGCCGTTATCGCGCACCGACACGCTGCTGTCGGCGTGGATTTTCACCTGCACGAAGTCCGCATGACCGGCCAGCGCCTCGTCGATGCCGTTATCGACGACCTCATAAACCATGTGGTGCAGGCCGGAGCCATCATCGGTGTCACCGATATACATGCCCGGGCGCTTGCGCACCGCTTCCAAGCCTTTGAGAACCTTGATGGAATCCGCGCCATATTCTTCAGGGACGCCTGCGGGTTCGGACATTGCCGTATCCTTTGTTCTTTTGTCCGATTTATAGCCGTTTCATAGGGGGATGTCACGCAACTGACACAAGATTTGGTATTTTCCCGCAAGCGTTTAGAGCGCGTCGCAGGTCAGAACATCGCCCCCAGAAGATCGAGCGGCGCATGCTCGGGCCAGTTGGTGCCTCGCAGCGGGCGCACCATCAGAAAATCGCTGCTGGTTTGCGTGATCGCGCGGCTCTCGGCGCCGGTCAGATCGACATGGCGGATCGGGTTCGCGGCGCGCCGAAATTCCGCGCGATCGTAAAGCCCGCGCCGCCCGAAAAGCAGCGCAAACTCCGCGCGCCCGGCGATCGGCGGCGTAAGCGCTTGGCCAAGTAGCGCAGAGGCGATGCCGGTGCCGCGGTGTGCGCGATGCGTCGCGATATCGCCTATCCCGAGAACCTGTTTCAGATGTCCGTCAAGCCGCACCTCGCGCAGGAATACCGCCACGTGGCCCACCACATCCGGATCGCGCCGGATCAGCCGCAGATGCGGGCGTTGCTGGAAAAAGCTCCGCCCACCGTAATCCGTGGGGAACGCATCGGCGAGCAGCATTGCGATCTGACCCTCGGTCTCAGCGTCGAGCCGCCATTCCGGCAGGATCTCACAGGCGTTGCGTGACAACCGATTGCCCATCCGTGTCCGTCACTTCCAGACGCTGCGCCCGCTCGCCCAGATCGGCAAAAAGCTCCGGCCCGGTGCCGGTCATCCAGGCCTGCGCGCCCAACGCGCAGATCTCGTCGTAAAGCGCTGCCCGCCGCCCGGCGTCGAGATGCGCGGCCACCTCGTCGAGCAAGACCAGCGGCGGCGCGTCGAGATCCTCCGCCAGCGCCCGCGCATTGGCCAGGATCAGCGAGATCAGCAACGCCTTCTGCTCCCCGGTGGAGCAATCGGAGGCGGGCACCCCCTTGGCAGCAAACACACCATAGAGATCCGCGCGGTGCGGGCCCACCAGCGTGCGCCCGGCGGCGATGTCGCGAAACCGGCTCTCGGCGAGCGCGGCGCGCAGATCCTCTTCGCTGCCCGGCATCTCTCCTTCGGTCTGCACAAGCTCCAGCTCGGCCACGGGAAAGCTCGTCTCCGCATCGCGCTGCGCCAGCAAGAGCCGCTCCAGCGCCGCTTCGCGATTGGCATGCAGGGCCGCGCCGGAACGGGCCATCCGCGCCTCGAGCGCGCCGTACCAATGGGCATCGCGGACCTGCTCCTTCAGCAGCCGGTTGCGTTCCCGCATCGCCTTTTCATAATCGAGCGCCGCCTGCGCATGGGCGGGAAAAAACGACAGGGTCACCCGGTCCAGGAACCGCCGCCGCCCCTCCGCCCCTTCGATCCAGAGCCGGTCCATCGCGGGCACCAGCCAGGTCACCCGCGCGATCTCGCCCAGCGCCAGTTGCGACGCCGCCTTGCCGTCGATCTGCACCTGCCGCGCCGCACCGCCTTCGGAAGTGAACGACAGCTCATGCGTCTCACCGGCGCCGTGCAGAAGCCCGCCGATCTTCCAGCCCAGGCTCTCGGGCCGTCGCGCCATGTCCTGTGCCGACGACCGGCGCAAGCCGCGTCCCGGCGAAAACAGCGACACGGCCTCGATGAGATTGGTCTTGCCCGCGCCGTTGGGCCCGTAAATCGCCACTGGCCGCGCATCGATCTCGATCCGCGCCAGACGGTGCGAGCGGAAATGCGACAGGGTCAGCTGCGACAGATACAGGGCGCCTCTCCCCCGGGTTCATCTTGCCTTCTGAACTTCCGCCGGAGGCTCCCGTCCGCGGTCACACGCGCATCGGCATGACGACATAGACCGCGCTTTGATCATTGCCTTCGCGCATCAGGGTCGGATCGCCGGAGGAGTTGAAGAGGAACACCGCGTTTTCGCGGTCCACCTGGCTCGCGATCTCCAGCAGGTATTTCGCGTTGAAGCCGATCTCCAGCCGCTCGTCGCCATAGGCCACAGCCAGTTCCTCGTCCGCCGCCCCGCTGTCGGGCGCGTTGACCGACAGGATCAGCCGGTCCTCGTCGAGCTGCAGCTTGACCGCGCGGCTGCGTTCGGAGCTGACCGTCGCCACGCGGTCCACCGCCTTGGCAAACTCGCTCGCGTCCACTTCCAGCTTGCGGGTGTTGCCCTGCGGGATGACGCGGGTGTAGTCCGGAAAAGTGCCGTCGATCACCTTCGAGGTCAGCGTGATATCGGGTGCGGCAAAGCGCACCTTGGTTTCCGAGACCGACACCGCGATGTCCATCTCGTCATCGTCCAGCAGCTTGCGCAGCTCACCCACCGTCTTGCGCGGCACGATCACGCCAGCCATCTCCGCCGCCCCTTCGGGCAGGTCCGCGTCGATGCGCGCCAGCCGGTGGCCGTCCGTGGCCACGCAGCGCAGCGCCTTGCCGCCATCCACATCGGCCACATGCATGTAGACGCCGTTGAGGTAATAGCGCGTTTCCTCCGTCGAAATGGCGAATTTCGACTTGTCGAAGAGCCGCCGCAACACGTGAGCCTTGGCGGTGAAGTTGGAGTTGTATTCCGAAGAGGCCATGACCGGGAAGTCCTCTTTCGGCAAGGTCGCCAGCGAGAAATTCGACCGTCCCGCCGAGACGCTGAGCCGCCCCGCAGCGCTGTCGTCCTCCAGCGAAACCAGCGCGCCGTCGGGCAGCTTGCGCACGATCTCGTGCAGGGTCACGGCCGAAACGGTGGTGCCGCCCGCGCGCTCGACCTGTGCGGCGGCCTTGTCGAGCACCTCGATGTCGAGATCGGTGGCCCGGAAGGTCACGGTATCGCCCTCGGCCTCGATCAGCACATTGGCGAGGATCGGGATGGTGTTGCGACGCTCTACCACCGATTGCGCCTGCGCCACGGCCCTGAGCAGCGTGGCCCGTTCGATACTGATCTTCATCACCTACCCTCCGCTTGGCCGGACGCGCACCGTAGCCGGATGCCACGCGCTGTCAAAGCCTCTTTTTGCGATCTTTCGGCAGGTTTTCCTGGGCCGTCAAGCAAACGGGGCCGCAGCGTCGCGACCCCGCTGGCAAACTGTGGTGGCGCGGTCTCAGGCTTCGAGCGCACGCCGCAGCATTTCGACATCCTCGTCGATCTGGATATCGCTCTGGCGCAGCTCTTCGATGCGGCGCACCCCATGCATAACGGTGGTGTGGTCGCGCCCGCCAAAGCGGCGTCCGATCTCGGGCAGCGACCGGCTGGTCAGCTGCTTGCAGAGATACATCGCCACCTGCCGCGGCCGGGCAAAGTTGCGCACCCGCTTGGGGCCAATGAGGTCGCCGATGCGGATGTTGTAGTGATCCGCCACCTGCCGCTGGATCTCGTCAATGGAGATCTTGCGCTCCGAGGCGCGCAGCACGTCCGAGAGGCTGTCCTGCACCAGATCCATCTTGATCGGCTTGCCCACCAGCGAGGCAAAGGCAAAAAGCCGGGTCAGCGCGCCTTCGAGCACACGCACATTGGTGCTGATCCTGAGCGCCAGGAACTCCAGCACACCATCGTCGATCTCGAGCCCCGTGTAATGCTTTCGGTAAGCCTCCACCTTGGTCTGCAGGATGCCGAGGCGCAGCTCGTAATCGGTGGGATGCAGATCAACCACCAGACCCGATTGCAGGCGCGAGCGGATGCGGTTTTCCAGATCCTTGATCTCGTCGGGGGCGCGGTCGGCGGAAATGATGATCTGCTTGTTCTGATCGACCAGCGCGTTGAACGTGTGGAAGAACTCTTCCTGCGTGCTGTCCTTGCCCGCGATGAACTGCACGTCGTCGACCATGAGCACGTCAACCGAGCGGAAAAGCTCCTTGAAATCGAGCATGCGGCGCTCGCGCAGGGCCTGCACGAACCGGTACATGAACTGCTCTGCCGAGAGATAGAGCACGGTCATCTCTGGATTGCGCTCGCGCAGCTCCCAGGCGATGGCGTGCATCAGATGCGTCTTACCCAGGCCCACGCCGCCATAGAGAAAGAGCGGGTTGAAGGTGACGGCCCCGCCTTCGGACACGCGCTTGGAGGCGGCATGCGCAAGCTCGTTCGGCTTGCCCACCACAAAGGTGTCGAACTTGAACCGGGCGTCGAGCGGCGCCCCCGGCAGGTCGTCGCGGCCAGCCGCGGCGGCACCCGGCGTCGGCACGGGCTTGGCCTGGGGTTTGGCGGCGGGTGCGTCCTTGGGGTCGTTGGCAACACGGAACGACAGACGGCGCACCGCTGAATCGACGGTCGACAGCTGCGCCAGAAGAAGATCGCCGAAATTCTGCGACACATAGGTCCCGAAGAAGTTCGTCGGGGCCGAGAAGGTGACAACGCCTTCGTCGTTCATGCCCTTGAAACGCAGTGGTTCGATCCACGTTTTATAGTTATTCTCGCCCACCGTCTTGCAAAGCGTACTCTGCAAGGCGCCCCACTGTTCTAACGTCATATGTCCCCCGTTGCGTCTCACGCTCGTGAATCCGGCCTCAAGCCATCGGAACCACACCACAGCGGGCGGCATGCGTCATGCTCACGCGGCAGCGCCGTGAGTGTTCGCCATAGCGCATCGGCAGACAGCAAGCCCCGTTCCCCAACGAAGCCTAAGTGCCTCTGGCGCCAATTGCCTTGGACGTGGTCAGGTTCGCCCTGCCGGTATGGCCCACCACTCGGACCTTGACCGACGATCGTTGCGCTTTGTCTGCAGCGTTCAGATCGACCGACCGTCCCCCCTGCGAGGTGACTCGCTAAAAAAGGATTACCAACCTTGCCTGAGACCGGGCAACCGAAACTGTCGCTTGACAGAGCGGTTCACTGAAAAGAATCCCTGACGATCAAAAAATGGCATCAGACACAAAATGAGGCACCACTTGTAGTGGTGCCCCCGTCTCAAAAATACCACATTAACGTAGGTTAACCGAGCGCCTTTACGCGCGACGACAGGCGCGACATTTTGCGGGCGGCGGTGTTCTTGTGGAAAACGCCCTTGGTGACACCGCGCATCAGCTCGGGCTGGGCGGCGCGCAGGGCGGCGGTCGCCGCATCCTTGTCACCGGAGGCAATCGCCTCCTCAACCTTGCGCAGATGCGTGCGGATACGCGAGCGGCGCGCCTTGTTGATCGCAAAACGGGTGGCGTTCTGACGGGCGCGTTTCTTGGACTGGGGCGAATTGGCCATGATGGAATCGTTCCTGTATTTGTTCGTGTCGGATGCGCAATGCGTGCCAGACCCGAACCCCGGATGTTGTCGGACCGATTCTTGCCTGAGCGGGCATCACGCGCATTTCAGAGGCGGCACATACAGGGTTTAGGCTGCTTTGCAAAGGGGGTGCGCGTGATCCCGGGTTCAGGTCGCGTAATGCGTGTTTTTGGTGTATGCTCAACACCCCGAAACAGCAAAGAGAGAGGAGGATCGGGATGCTCGATGCAATGAAGGTCTCCGAGCTGGCACATGCGCTTTACCGTGCGCATGGCGACACCGCGGAAGCCGAAGCCGCCAAGCGGGCGCGCGAAAGTCGGGAGAAAGGCGACGGCGCGGATGCCGAGAACTGGACCCGCGTGCGTGCGGCCATCCACCAGTTGCGTGGACCGCGGCAGAAGTAGTCCGGATACGGACGGTCCCGGGCCGCCTGGCCCGGGCCAGGAGCCTCAGCGGTCGCGGAACTGCGCGGTGCGCTTTTCCATGAAGGCCGCCATGCCCTCTTTCTGGTCTTCCGTGGCAAAGAGCGCGTGGAACAGCCGGCGTTCGTAGAGCAGACCTTCCGCCAGCGTGGTCTCGTAGGCGCGGTTCACCGCCTCCTTGGCGGCCATGGCGCTCGGCACGGATTTCTCGGCGATCTTCTCGGCGGCGTGACGCGCCTCTTCCAACAGCTTTTTGGCAGGCACGACGCGGCTGACAAGGCCCGAGCGCTCTGCCTCCTCGGCTTCCATGAAGCGACCGGTCAGATTCATGTCCATCGCCTTGGACTTGCCGATGAAACGCGTCAGACGCTGCGTGCCGCCCAGACCGGCGATGACGCCCAGGTTGATCTCGGGCTGGCCGAATTTGGCATTGTCCGCGGCAATGATGAAATCGCACATCATCGCCAGCTCGCAGCCGCCGCCCAGCGCGTAACCGGCCACCGCCGCAATCACCGGCTTGCGGGTGCTTGTGATCGCGCGGCCCTCTCCGCCGAAGAAATCCGACAGGAACATTTCGACATAGGTTTTCTCGGACATCTCCTTGATGTCGGCTCCGGCAGCAAATGCCTTTTGCGAGCCGGTGATGATAACGCAGCGCACCTTTTCATTCCGGTCCGCATCGGCCAGCGCGTCCGCCAACTCTCCGAGCAATTGGGAGTTGAGCGCGTTCAGGGCATCCGGGCGGTTGAGTTTGATGGTGGCGACGTGGTCTTCTATTTCGACGATGATCGTCTCAAAGGCCATGACATCGGGCTCCGTGCTTTTCAGTCAGACGCTCAGGCTTATCACCTAATCCCGCCGTTTCAAGCTATCTTTGACACCGCCGACAATAGAAACTCGACCGACCCGATTGCACGATCCGGCGCACGGTTTCGCTGCAACCGGGGGTTTTGCACGGCGCGCCTTCGCGCCCGTAGACGTCAAAGCTGTGCTGGAAATATCCAAGCTCTCCATCGGCTTGGCGGAAATCGCGCAGCGAGGAGCCACCGGCGGTGATGGCCTCGCCCAGCACGTCGCGGATGATCGGGACCAGCGCCGCGATACGTTTTTCCGCAATCCGGCTGGCGCGGCGCGCCGGGTGGATGCCGCCACGGAAAAGCGCCTCGCAGACGTAGATATTGCCCAGACCCGCGACGATCTTCTGATCCAGCAGCGCCGATTTGATCGGCATGGACCGACCGCGCAGCGCCCCTGTCAGATGAGATTCGCTGAACCCGTTTCCCAGCGGTTCGGGGCCCAGCACCGCCAGCAGCTTGTGCATGTCCGCCGTGGCGGTGGCCATGAGATCCATCGCACCGAAGCGGCGCGGATCGTTGAAGGTCACCCGCGCTCCGTTTTCCATGTCGAACACCACGTGGTCGTGTTTTTCCGGCGCCGGGTGGTCATGCACAAACCGGCCCAGCGGGTCGCCCGAGACCAGCATGCGCCCCGACATGCCCAGATGGATGAGCAGGGTCTCTCCGCGGTCGAGATCCGCGAGGATGTATTTCGAGCGCCGTCTCAGACGCTCGATACGCGCCCCGGACAGACGCGCCGCCATGTTATCGGGAAACGGCCAGCGCAAATCCGGACGGTTGACCAGAGTCCGCGTGATCACCTGGCCTTCCATCACTGGTGCAAGGCCGGTGCGCACGGTTTCGACCTCTGGCAATTCGGGCATGGGGCGGGTCCTTTGTCGCGGACCCCTGATGTAGGCCGGAACCCGGCCCGCCGCAATCAGCGGCGGTTGATCGACAGGGCCGCGGTCAGGAAATCCTTCAGGATGCCGTGACCGTTGACGTACCGAAAGATGTAGGCCGCGCCGCCGCTGTCAAACTCCAGCCGGTATCCGCCGGAACTGTCCTGCTCCACGCGCTGCAACCGCGACAGATCCTGCACCCGCTCTCTCAGCAGCCAGTCGATCCAGCGAAACTCCGTATCCCGGATCCGCACCTGAAACACCCAAGCGTAGTAGACGAACCAGATCGCGGCGGCGACGATGATCAGAAACGCCAGAATGTCCGCCAGGCCCGCAAAGCCGAGTATCACGAACTGGAACAGTAACAGCGCGACCAGCGCGGTGATCACAAGGCGCACGCCGGGCGTTGTGCGAAACACCAAAGCGCCATCCGCCTCGACCGCGCTGTCCTGCCCGGCTTTCGAGATGATGTGCACGCAGCGCTCCTCGAATCCGCCGCCGACATGGTCCCCGCGGGCCATGTCCTTGAAGCCCACCAGCGCGCGAAACGCGCGGAACCGCATCAGCGGGATGTAGACCACCGCCGCGATCAGGATCAGTTGCAACAGCATGATGGAAGAGCCCATATCCGTCTCCGTTCGTCAGTTGGGTGCGCTCACGTTTGGAGCCAGCGCATCGTTTGCGCGATCCGTGATCTGCCGCAGCACGGTGAAAGCGCTCAAGAGAGCCAGGGCAAAGCCCGGGAAACAGGTCGGATAGACGATCTCTTGCATGTGCCCTCGTTTGCGCGGATTTGACCGTTTGCCCCTTGCCGCACATCACTTTAAGCACAAATGCGACGTCAGGATGGCTGGATCGGACCCTTTGCATGACTGAAGAGCATGAAAACACGACCCATTTCGGGTTTCAGGATGTGCCCGAAGGCGAAAAGGCCGGGCGGGTCCGCGGCGTCTTCAGCTCCGTGGCGTCGAAATACGATGTGATGAACGACGCCATGTCCTTCGGCATCCACCGGATCTGGAAGGATGCGATGATGGACTGGCTGGCGCCGCGCCCCGGCCAGCGCCTTCTGGATGTGGCCGGTGGCACCGGCGACATCGCTTTCCGCTTTCTCAAACGCGCGGGCACCGGGCAGGCAACCGTGCTCGATCTCACTGAACCGATGCTGATCGAAGGCAGAAAGCGGGCCGAAGCCGACGCCATGTCGGATCAGCTCGACTGGGTGGTGGGCGACGCCATGGCGCTGCCTTTCGCCGATAACAGCTTTGACGTCTACACGATCTCCTTCGGCATCAGGAACGTGACCCGGCCGCAGGAAGCGCTGAACGAGGCGTTCCGCGTGCTGCGTCCCGGCGGGCGGCTGATGGTGCTCGAATTCAGCCAGATCCCCAACGATCTGATGCAAAGGGTCTATGACCTGTACTCCTTCAACATCATTCCCCGCATGGGTCAGGCGATCGCAAACGACCGCGAGAGCTATCAATATCTTGTTGAATCCATTCGGAAGTTTCCGGATCAGGAAACATTTCTCGGCATGCTGCGCAGCGCCGGGTTCGGCAATGCGAAATACCGGAACCTGACCATGGGGATCGCCTGCCTGCATTCGGGATGGAAGATCTAGGTGCGCGGACCGCACAACATCTGGCGCCTCGTGCGCACCGGGGCCACGCTGGAACGCACCGGCGCCATGCGCGCGATGCTCGATGCGTTTGACGCGCCCGCCCCGTTGCGGATCACCGCGCGTATCCTTGGCTGGCCGTTCAAATGGCTCGGCGAAAAGGGCGATCCCGGCCAGACACCGGCGGTGCGCGCGCTGACCGCGCTTGGCCCGGCCTACATCAAGTTCGGCCAGATCCTGTCGACCCGCCCGGACGTGGTCGGCGACGACATGGCCAACCGGTTGCGCGTGCTGCAGGACAAACTGCCGCCCTTCCCTGTCGGTGTGGCCAAGCGCGCCGTGTCGGCCGAGTTGGGCGTGGCGGTCGATGAGGCCTATTCCAGCTTTTCAGAGCCCGTGGCGGCCGCGTCCATCGCGCAGGTGCACAAGGCCACGCTGGCCGAAACCGGAGAGACGGTTGCGGTGAAGGTGCTGCGTCCCGGGATCGAGAAAGCCTTCCGCCGCGATATCGATGCGTTCTATTTCGCCGCGTCGATGATCGAGTTCCTCTCGCCCTCGTCCCGACGGCTGCGTCCGCGGGATGTCATTGCGCATTTCGAAGGCGTGGTGATGGGGGAACTGGACCTGCGTCTCGAAGCGGCCTCGGCCAGTGAATTTGCCGCCAATACCAGCAGCGATGCCGGTTTTGAGTTGCCCGCGGTGAAGTGGAACTTCTCCGGTCGCGGCGTGATGACGCTGGGCTGGGCCGAAGGGGTGCCGCTTGGCGACAATGTGGCGCTGGATGCGGCAGGCCATGACCGGGTTGCCTTGTCCGAACGCGTCTTGCAGCTTTTCCTCAACCACGCGCTGCGCGACGGTTTTTTCCACGCCGACATGCATCAGGGCAACCTCAAGGTTGCCGCGAATGGCAACATCATCGCCTATGATTTCGGCATCATGGGCCATATCGACGAATACACCCGCCGCGTCTATGCCGAGATCCTCTACGGCTTTATCCGGCGCGATTTCAAACGCGTGGCCGAAGTCCATTTCGAAGCGGGCTACGTGCCCGCCGACCGGGATGTCGATGAGTTCGCCCGCGCCTTGCGCGCCGTGGGAGAGCCCATTTTCGGCATGGATGCGACCCGGATCTCCATGGGGAAACTGCTGTCCTACCTCTTCGAAGTCACCGAACGGTTCGGAATGGAGACGCGGACCGAGTTGATTCTGTTGCAGCGTACCATGGTTGTTGTGGAAGGGGTCGCGCGCTCGCTGAACCCGCATATGAATATCTGGAATGTCGCGCAGCCGGTGGTCGAGGATTACATCAAGACCTCGATCGGTCCACGCGCGGCTTTGCGCGATTTCGGCAAGACGGCGCGGGTCATGGCGCGGTTTGGTCCGCGGTTGCCGACACTCGTCGAGGCAGCCTTGATCCGTCAGTCGCAGACCACGCCGCCACCGGCGCGCAGCCCCTGGTCGTTTCGCCTGCTGTGGATTGTGGTGGGTGTCGCGCTGGGTGTCGCTGCAACCGCAGGCATGCTTGCGCTGATCTGAGATCTGACTTGCTATTGGTCACGCCATCGAAAGAAAAACGGCGGCCCGAGGCCGCCGCTTACCTTGGTTAATTTCCAAACGGAAATCAGTCGGTGCCGGAACCCGCTGCGATTGTGAGAACAACCGCCATGCCGCCGATGATGGCCAGCGCCGGGATGGCTGCGCCCTGAGTTGCAACGAACGGGTCGTTGGTGGCTTCCTGAGCGGTTACCGGTGCTGCCAGCGAAGCTGCGAGAGCAGCGGAAGCTGCCAGGATCGAAAGCTTTTTCATTTAGTCGTCTCCAGACTGTACAGTTTTGGCGCCGAAACGCCGTGCGCAGGTGTGTTCTAGCTTCTTGTTTCGCAAGATTCAAATTCACATTCCGGCAGGGTTGAAATTTTTTGTCGAAGTGGCACCTTTTTGCCCGGTTTTCCGCCATGAGACTGCCTGTTCATGTGGCATTTTTTTTCCGATGACCCGGTTTTCATGGGAATACCAAGTCTGTGCTGATCCCGGGATCAAGGCAAAAAACGTGTCTCATCGGTCTCAGGTCTCACCTTCGGTTGTGGCGTGAGTGGCTTGACATGCTTGACAATGCGGCCCCGTCAACGCACCGGATTCCACCGCTTCGTGGACTGTTTCGATCCGTCATGAGTGCAACTCAAAGCTGCGCGCAGGTCAGGATATGGTCCATTTCGATATCCTCTTCGGCGGGAGAATAGCAGGCATCGTATCGCCCTCGGTCCGCGGAACGGCCAAACCTCCGCGCCTCCCGGTTTGCGGCAGGTTGAGCCAAGCTGAAGTGACCCAACCCGTTGGCAGGTCAGAACGATATCTCGCCGTTCTCGCCTTGAAAAGGTGTCGCTTGCCGCACGCCAAAGAGCTGGCAAATCGGCGCGACGAAAGAGTGCGCAACAAAGGGTCGATCTCTGACCCTCACCCCGGCGCCCGCAAGCCCGTGACCAGGGATTTCGGCAGTTCGGTCCCGTCGGACAAGCGAACCAGAACGTCGTCGCCTTCCCTTCGAACCTCCGTGATCCGATTATAGGTCGGCGCAGCGCGGGTATCGATCAAGCCGTCACTGTCGTAACTCTCGATCTCGAACCTGTAGACACCGGCTGGCAAAACCTCGCCATTGTCGTCCCCGCCGCCCCAGAGCAGAGCGTCCTGACCCGGGGTCACCGCGATACGCTGGATCACCGCGCCATCCGCGTCCCGCACCACAAGTGTCGCGCTTTCCGCACCCGGCGCGTATTCCGGGCGCATGGCAATCGGCGTCTGGCGGTCGAACCAGACCGGCGCGCGGGCCAGCGCCTCCATCCCGATCCAGCCGCTGGTTTCCTGCAGCGCGTCCCCACCCAGGGCGGTTGACATCGCGCGCAAGAGATCGTTGGTCAGAACCTGCTGTTCAACGGATGAGAACGTCGCCAGTTGCGTCGCGTAATCGGTCGAATCCACCGGGTTGAGCGGATCCTGATTCTGCACCTGTACGGTCAGCATACGCAGAAACGTCTCGAAATCAGAGCTCAGCGCGGCCTTGTCGGACGCCGTCGCGCCGGATGCTGACGGGGCTGGAGGGGTTGGTTGCGTTGCCGTGATCTGGTCGACCATGTACGGTCTCCTTATAGTCGAATATCAATGCCATCCGTGAGGCTGCGTTGCTCCGGTAGCGGTGTTTCGGGGATGTCCGCGTCTGCAAGCACGGCGCCCTGACCGTCTCGCGATTGATCCGGGGTGTCCCGATTACCCTGATGGAACGTGAAATCGCTTGCGTCATGCCCTGCCGCGGCAAGATCCCGTGCCAGCTGATCCACATGGCGGCGCATGAGATCCAGCGTTTCCGACCGATCCGCCTGAATGTGCACGACCAAACCGCCTTCCGAGCTGACAAGCTGCAAACGCACCTGCCCCAGCTCTTCTGGGCTGAGCCTGATTTCGGTGCTTCCATCCGCAAGCCGGGACAGGTTTTGCTGCACCTGACGGAGCACATGCGCGGAAAGGTCAGACCGGACGATAGGCGAGTGAGACGGAACCTGCGCTCCCGAGGCAATCCGTGCGTCGCTTGCGACGGACGCCCCGATGTCCGTCTTGGCATCCACGGGTTCGGTTGGCGCATTGACACCGAAGATGTCCAATTCGGTTGCACCGAAAGGGGCACCCATTCGTGATTGGGTCGGCTGTGGCCCCGCCGCAGAGAATTGCGGCTGGATGGGATGGCGATTTTCGCCGAGCCGGTGCGAGACCCGACGCGCCAACTCGCTTTGAACCCCGGAGCTCGGCGATTCGAAGCTGTCGCCGCGAATCACCCCTTGTTCAACTATGCTTCGCGCAAGCGCGTCCCGCGTCATGGTGGCGTCGATACCGGCTTTCCCGGCTCCGGTCAGATGCGCCGCCGTTTGCTCCTTGAGATCCCGCGGAACATGTTTGGAGAGGCGCGCGGTATCGCGAATATCCGCGTTTCCGGTAGACACTTCGGTCTTCAAACGCGCCGCATTTGTGGCTGCCGATTCCGCGTTGAGAACCGCAGAAACCGTCGCATGTTGCCGATCCGCCGAGATGTTTGCGACGCGCAACAGGGCTTCTGCATCGGGCGACAGACGATTGTCCTGTCCCGCTCTTGGATCCGGCGTGGACACGCCATGGCCTTGCTTCGCCGTCTCCAGCGTAAGCGTTTCGGAAACTCGAAGAATGGCGGACCTGCCCCGTGATGTTGCCGAAGGCAATGGAACACGAGCATGCGGAACTGGATCGGTACGGAAACCGGGCGCGCCAGAGCTCTCCTCCACTGCTGTTCCAGTGGTCAACAGACGTCCGCCTCGTCCAGTCAGAGGTTCAGGACCGTTCGCCTTCGAACGCGTGTCAACTCCGTTGTCAGTATTCAAATTCGGATCAATTCCGGCGGGTTTGACGCGCGCAACTGGCTGATGTTCGTCCACGGTCATTCGCCGATGCAGCGGCGAGCGAGACGTCGGAGCTCCACCCGATCCTTGCCACGATCCTTCCGACGTGCCGTGATGGTCAACGTATTGCCCTTCAACGGGTGCGCTCCCGGGCCCGCCGGGGACGCGAGCTGTCCCGCCGTTCCGCGCTCGCACCACCGTGTCGAAAATGCTCGACGCGTCCGGTTGCGACATGCCTTGACGCGCCGTTGCTGTCCCGGGCGCGCTGTCTGATTCGCCCGGTGTGCCTGGCCCACCTGTCAGACCAATGGGAACGGCATCCTTTCCAAATCCCCTTCTGACACCGGAGGCAAGCCCCGCCGTTTGCGGAAAATCCCTGGCTGTTGGCTGACGGTCAAGCGACAGCCCTTCGCTGTCCTCCAACGCATCGGCGCTCAAATCCGACAGGAACTCCGGCTTCTCCAGGCGCGGTGCATCCTGAACAGCAGATGTTGCAGCCAAATACTGATCGCCGCCTATCTTCAGCCTTCGCCCCTCCGCATCGTTTGCCGGCGCAACTGCCTCCGTATAATGAGAGACCTGCTTGCCACGCGTATCTTCCGCCTCGACCTCTTGATCATCGGTCGCAACCTCGGGCGCGGCTTCGCGACCTTCTTCCACGACTGATTCGTCTATCCCGCTTTGTGCGGGCTCGGCCGCGCCGTCCAATGCGAAATACACCGTGTCAAAACCGTCGCCAGACGGTCCCTTCGCTGATGTCGGGTCCGGCAATTTTGCCTCATGGGCAAAAAGCGTCGTCAGTAAATTGAGCATCTGTGCCCCCGGAGTTCTTCCTTGCACACAGCTTATTCCGGGCATCGTTACCAGTTCTTTACTGCCACAGGGTCAAATACCTCCAAGTGAGTCGAATTGGAGCAAACAGATGCATATCAACTCCGTTAACGCGGCGCCCGCAGCGTCGCAGGACGCAACATTAAGAACGGCCGCCCGAGAACTCGAAGCGACGTTTCTGGCCGAAATGCTGAAAAGCGCCGGGGTTGGAAAAACGCCGGAGGCCTTCGGCGGTGGCAGCGGGGAAGACCAGTTCGGCTCACTCCTGCGCACCGAGCAGGCCCGCCAAATGGCCGAAGCCGGCGGCATCGGTCTCGCGGAGGCCCTTTTTCAAGCCATGAAGGAACGAGTGAATGAGTGAGCAATCCACATGTGACCGTATGAATGCGCTTATTGAGGCGGAGCGCGACGCCTTGCTCAGCGGCGATCTTGAGCGTGTCGCGGACCTTCTGGGCGAAAAGGAAGGGCTGATCGAAGAGTTGAACCAGCAGGGTGACGATCTCGAGACTCTGGCGCCGATTCGCGCAGGGCTGCGGCGAAATCAGGAGCTTTTCGACCATGCGCTCTCTGGTTTGCGCACGGTGGTTTCCCGTTTGGGGTCGCTGCAACATCTGAGCAAATCGCTGGAGACATACGATGCCCAGGGGCGGCGCACCTGCATCGAAGCTCCCAGAAACCAGGTCGAGCGCCGCGCGTGAACGGATTTTTCGACAAATTCTCCGGAACGAAAGGTCGGAGCTTAGCAGTGCGTTAGGAAACTCGCGCGATGGTGTGCGGGCATCCAATAGGGTGGCGCAGCCGGCAATCGCGAGGCTGCATTCGTCAGAAAGACGTCAGAAATGCCGTAATCGGCAAACGTAACCGGCGCAAAAGCGCCTTATGACATCAAGGACGAAAAAATATATGTCTAGCATCCTGACGAACAACGGCGCCATGGTGGCGCTTCAGACACTGAAGTCGATCAACATGAAACTGGCCGACACTCAGTCGGAAATCTCGACCGGCAAATCGGTCGCCAACGCCAAGGACAATGCCGCGGTCTGGGCCATCTCCAAAGTGATGGAAGCCGACGTCAAAGGCTTCAAGGGGATCTCCGACAGCCTTAACCTCGGTCAGTCCACTGCCGCGGTTGCCCGCCAGGCTTCCGAAACGGTCACCGACCTTCTGACTGATATCAAAGGAAAAATCGTCGCGGCTCAGGAAGAGAACGTCGATCGCGGCAAGATCCAGACAGATATCGACGCACTGACCGGCCAGATCGAGGCGGTTGTTGGCGCAGCCCAGTTCAACGGCCTGAACCTGCTGTCGAACACCGACAGCACGGCTGACTCGGGCTCCATCGACATCCTGTCCTCGCTCGATCGCTCGGGCACCGGTGTTGCGGCTTCCGACATCAACGTACGCAAGCAGGATCTCGGTACCGGTGCTGCCGGCGCCGGGACGATGGGATCGGATGTTTCCGTGAACACGACTGGCGTAGCGGCCGGAGCGACGGCAGAGTTCGTCACCTTCGACGGTGTCGGCGCTGATGACGATCTGGTTGCAGGTGCTTCCTTCCAGGTCACGGGCTCTGGCAACTTCGCGGGCGACACCTCGGGCGATGCATTCGACTTCTCCGCAGATGTTGCCTACGTGGCTCGGGATGGCGACACCCTCGCCGACGTGACGCAGGCAATGGTTGACCGCCTGAACGTCCAGGCCATCGAAGACGAGTTGAATATCACTTTCTCAGTCAATGCAGACAACGCCGGTCAGATCGACTTCACCAACAACTATGATGAAGCCATTTCTGACGACAACAGCGTTGTCGAGCAGGCCGACAATGCAGATCTTGCAACAATGGAAGGTGAAGCTGACGGCACAATTGGTGGTGGCCTCGAACTGCTTGCAGATTTCGATGTCAGCACAGACATCGGTGCAGAGGCTGCGCTGAATGCGGTGGAAAGCCTGATCCAGACGGCAATCGACTCGGCGGCAAGTTTTGGTTCCGCTCAAGGTCGGATTGAGACCCAATCTGAATTCGTCTCGGGCCTCACCGACGCACTGAAGTCGGGTATTGGCACGTTGGTCGACGCCGATATGGAAGAGGCTTCGGCCCGTCTGCAGGCGCTTCAGGTCCAGCAGCAGCTTGGTGTGCAGGCGCTGTCCATCGCAAACCAGGCGCCGCAGTCGCTGCTGTCTCTCTTCCGGTAATGAAACTGATCGGAGGCCGGTTCGCCGGCCTCCACCGTCATCCGTAGAATTTTCTTACCCAAAGGTCATGTCGTGAACGCACAGTCTCTCGCCAGACGCGCCTACAGCCAGACAATGCAGTCCACGCAAATGCCGCGTGATACCGAATATCAGCTCATTGCGCGCATAACCCACAGGATCAAATCTGCCGCAGAAGCGGGACCACGGGCTTACCCGAAACTCGTGGAAGCCCTTTCCGACAATGCTCGCCTGTGGACAGCGTTGGCGGTGGATGTCGCGGACAAAGGCAATGCCTTGCCCGACGACCTACGAGCTCGAATCTTCTATCTCTCTGAATTTGTTCAGAAACAGACCCGCGATATTCTCAACCGAAAAGGGAAACTGGCACCGATCCTCGAGGTAAATGCGTCGATTCTGCGAGGCTTGTCAGCCGGGAACTCCGCGTCATGAGCGGTCTTGTTCTCAAACTTGGGCCACGAGAGCGCGTGCTGATCAACGGAGCCGTGATCGAAAACGGAGACCGGCGCAGCCGCCTGTCTATCGTGACACCCAATGCCAATATCCTTCGACTGCGAGACGCCATTCATCCTGAAGAGGCGAAGACGCCGGTGCGGCGGGTCTGTTACGCCGCACAGCTGATCCTCACCGGTGACATCGAACCGGACGACGCGCGTCAACAGCTTCTGCGGCGCATAGAAGAGTTGAGTCGCGTCCTGATCGATCCTGACAGTCGATCTCTGCTGAGCCAGGCGACCGACGCCTTGCTGTCAGACCAGTTCTACAAATGCCTGAAATCCCTGCGCGCGCTCATCCCCAGAGAAGACCGGCTTTTGGCCGCGAGCACAAGATGAGCTTTCAACCTATCGTCGTTGGAAGTGGCCTTGTCGGATGGCAGTTCCTGAAAGCCACGCAGGAAAAGCAAAAAAACGCCTTCGACAACTCGCCAGTTCTCGCCCGAGACACCGATTACTTCGCGGCAAATATCCGCAGCATCTCATCCGCCGAAGATCTGGTATCTGATAGGCGGCTATTGCGCGTAGCCCTTGGGGCGTTTGGGCTGCAAGACGATATCGACAACCGTTTCTTCATTCGCAAGGTCTTGGAAGAAGGCACAACAGACCGCGACGCCTTGGCAAACAAACTTGCCGATGACCGCTACAAGGCCCTGTCGCGCGCGTTTGCCTTTGACGCACTCACAGGACCGCGCACGGGTCAGCCATCGTTCGGCGAGGAAATCGTTGCGAAATTCAGAGCGCAGGAGTTTGAAGTTGCGGTCGGACTCCAGGACTCCGACCTGAGGCTCGCTTTGAACTTCGAACGCTCCCTTCCGGAGATTGCGGCCTCCTCCGGAAGCGATGACACGAAGTGGTTTCGCATTATGGGAACCCCCCCATTGCGAACCGTTTTCGAGTTGACCTTTGGGTTGCCGACCGGTTTCGGGCAGCTCGATATCGACAAGCAGCTTGAGGTGTTTCGCGACAAGGCAAACTCCCGGTTCGGCGTGAAAGACATCGAAGAGCTCTCCTCTCCGGAGCTGATGAACCGGATCGTGCAGACTTTCTTGCTTCAATCGCAGATTAGGCAATCTTCACAGGCTTCGGCCGGGCAAATTGCCTTGAACCTTCTGCAAGCGATCCCGCGTAGGTCCTTGCTCGGTTGATGCGCGCTTTTTGAGCCAGTTCGGCCAACTTATCAAAAATATGAGCTCCGGGACGGCGTCAACGATCTGGCAACGCGAGTGTTCCGGAAGCCTTTTCCGGTCTGTTACTCCTGACGGGCCCACGTCTTGGCGCTGGATGCCCGGGTACGGAACGTCGCAAGATCAATTCAAGTCGCTTGAAGGCACCTTCGGGGCCATTGGGAGACTCTTCGCCAAGAAAGCCGTCAAGATCCGGCCAGGCACGGATCGCCTGGTCAAGAACGGGGTCTTCACCGTCCTTGTACAATCCCGCACGCAACATGGTTTCGGATTGTGCGTAGCTGCCCAGAAGCTGGCGAACCTGCGCGATCAGAACGTTTTGCGCCTCATCCGCGGCATCCGGCAGGCTGCGTGACACCGATCTCAGCAAATCGATCGCGGGAAACCGGCCGCGCTCGGCAATCTGGCGGTCCAGAACAACATGACCGTCCAGAACTCCACGTAAAATATCGGCGACCGGCTCCTCCATGTCAGATCCGGCAACGAGAACGCTCAGGACCGCGGTGATGTCGCCAGCGTTTCCGACGCCCGGCCCGGCACGCTCGGCCAACCGCATGATCTGATTCGACACGGAGGGTGGGTGACCACGCATCGCAGGCAGTTCCCCGGCGGCAATCGCCACCTCGCGATGAGCCTCGGCAAAACGTGTAATCGAATCCGCCAGGTAGAGGACATGGGCGCCTTTATCCCTAAAATGCTCTGCAATTGTCATCGCGGCCATTGGACAACGCCGGCGCTCAAGCGGTGAGCGATCCGAGGTGGCGGCAACGACAATTGTACGCCGCATACCGTCGACCCCAAGTACATTGTGAACAAATTCCTGAACTTCGCGCCCGCGTTCGCCAACCAATGCCAGAACAACAAGATCCGCATCCACATGATTAGAAAGCTGCGCCAGAAGGCGGGATTTACCGACACCGGATCCTGCAAACAATCCGAGCCGCTGACCACGCACAAGCGGCAGCAATGTATCGAAGACCGCGAGGCCAGTGGAAAGGCGCGCGCCCAGACCACGCCGCGCCGCAGCAGGTGGCGGGCTTGCCCGGAAAGGACGGCGTTCCGCGCCCGGAGACAGAGGTGCACCATCGAGCGGACGGCCATACGGATCGATGATTCGCCCGATCCAGCTGTCACACGGCGCAAGGGTCGGCGCCCCGAGAAGCGCAACCCGGTCGCCAAGAGAGACGCCTTCCGTCGCTTCATCCGGCAACATCGCGACAAGATCGTCCCGGATGCGCAGTACTTCCCCTTCGAGCGTCTGGTCCTTGTGCAACACGCGCAATCGGTCGCCGATACAGGCGCTTTTGGTCAGACCCGAAACCCAGATGGCCGTGCCATCGACTGCCCGCACCCGCCCGACCGCGCGTACCGGTTGCATCTGCGAAATGCGCGTGCGCAGCGCGGTGACATTCTCTTCGACCATCGTTCGCTCCATTCAGGACCTGCACACCGTTTCTAAAGGAATCAGCGTTAAGCCTTGATTGAAGCCGATCGAGGGAGAAGCCCCGATGTTCCAGAATCTGGACGTTTTCAAGACCGCCATGTCAATGGCACGACACGCAGGGCATATGCAGGCCCTGTCTGCGCAGAATATCGCAAATGCGGACACACCCGGTTACCGCGCCCGGGATCTTCCCAGCTTTCGCGAAAGCCTGACAAGCGCCGATCAAGGGCAGCGCGCCACGCGCGCCGGTCATCTGCACGGCAGCACCACCAGGCAGGTTGCGGCAGAAGAACGACGATCCGCGCAGGATCCCAACGGCAATACAGTCTCGCTCGAGCTTGAGATGATCAAGGCGGTCGATGCAAGCCGCCAGCACAACCGCGCGCTGGCCATTTACCGAAACAACCTGTCGATCCTGCGCACCAGCCTCGGTCGCGGATAAAGGATACCATCATGAGTGCTTTTTCTGACGCCCTGTCGGTCACCGGCAGCGGACTGAAGGCGCAGGCCACCCGGCTGCGAATCGTCTCTGAAAACATCGCCAATGTGGACACGCCAGGCTACCGGCGCAAATCCATCCCGTTCGAGTTGCAAAACACCGATGCAGACCTTGCCAGGGTCGCGCCCGGGCGCGTGAAACTAGATCAAAGCGATCTGGCGCGCGTGCATGATCCGTCGCACCCGCTGGCGGATGCGACCGGCCATTACGAGGCGAGCAATGTCGATCTGGTGATCGAGATCGCCGACGCGCGCGAAGCCCAGCGCAGTTACGAAGCCAATCTCAAGATGTTCGAGCAGACGCGCCAGATGTCCTCCGGCCTGATGGAGCTCTTGCGCAAATAATAACCTCACCCAGCGATGTGAAAGGAGACCAGAATGGACGTCCGATCGCTTTTTGCCGCACAGAAATACGCGGCATCCCTGCCTGCCATGGACCCCGCCCCTGAGGCGGCGAATGCCTTGCGGCAAAACTTTGCCCAATTGGCGGCAGAATTCACCGAAACGCTCCAGGTTGCCGAGCAGACTGCCACCGCGTCGATGACCGGCGACGCCGATCCGCACGCGCTGGTGGAAGCGCTGGCACAATCGGAACTGGCGGTGGAGACCGTGGTCGCGGTGCGCAACAAAGTTGTCGAAGCCTATCAGGAAATCCTGAGAATGCCGGTCTGACCATGCTCACGGAAACGATTTTCTTCGACACTTTGAGGCAAGGTCTCTGGATCGCGACGATCACCTCGGTCCCGATCCTCAGCGCCGCCCTTCTGGCCGGAGTGAGCGTCGGTCTTTTTCAGGCGCTGACATCGATCCAGGAAATGACGCTGACCTTTGTGCCCAAGCTCCTGGCCATCGTCGCGGTGTTCTGGATGTCGATGAGCTTCATGACCGAAACTCTGGTCGATTTCTTTCAAAACCAGATCATTCCCACCATCACCGGAGGTTGACATGGAAACCGCAGGTTACGCCGCGCTGGCACGGCAATCCGGCCTGATGCGCGAAATGCAGGTCATCGCCAACAACATCGCGAACGCCAACACCACGGGATTCCGGCAAGAAGGCGTTCTGTTTTCCGAATACATCCGGGAGACAGATGGCGGATCATCGGTGGCCATGGCGGCAGCGCGCGTGCGCAACACCTCGCAACTGCAAGGCACGCTGGAGCAGACCGGCGGCGTGTTCGACATGGCCATCGAAGGCGACGGGTTCTTCCTTGTCGACGCGCCGCAAGGCCAAAGGCTCACCCGGTCCGGCGCGTTTGCCGCAAGCGCGGAGGGGGTTCTGGTAACTCCGGACGGCTATCCGGTTCTGGATGGCGGCGGCGCGCCGATCTTTGTCCCGCCGGGCGCAACCGACCTTGCGGTCGGACGCGACGGCACGCTCTCCACGGACGGGCGCCCGATCGGGCAGGTCGGCGTGGTTCGGCCGCTCAACGAAAGCCAGATGGTGCGCGAAGGCAATTTGCTGTTTCGCGCGGATGACGGCTTTGAGCCCGTCGATGCGCCACGCGTCATGCACGGATTTCTCGAGGCGTCGAACGTGAACTCGATCCTGCAGGTGGCCCGGATGATGGAGGTGCAGCGCGCCTACGAACTGGGTCAGAGCTTTCTTGAGCGCGAGGATCAACGCATCCGCGGCGCGATCAAGTCATTCATCAAGTAAAGGAGAGCCGATATGCGCGCCCTCAAGATTGCGGCCACCGGCATGAGCGCCCAGCAGATGCGGGTCGAGGTGATCGCAAACAACCTCTCGAACATGAGCACGACGGGTTACAATGCCCGGCGCGCGGATTTCGCGGACCTGCATTATCAACAGCTTGCCCGACCGGGAACGGTGAACGCCTCTGACGGGACCGTGCTGCCAACCGGCGTTCAGCTTGGCCTTGGTGTGCGACCGGCCTCGGTCTCGATGATCCTGGCCCAGGGCTCCCTGTCGGCCACCGGCGCCGATCTCGACATTGCCATCGAAGGCTCCGGGTATCTGGAGGTCACGCTGCCGTCGGGCCAGCAGGCCTACACGCGGGACGGCGCGCTCAAGCGCACCGGAGAAGGTCTGATCGTGACCGCCGACGGCAATCCCGTGTCACCCGAGATCGTGATCCCCCCCGACACGCGCAGCATCTCGATCAATTCCGCCGGCGAGGTTTATGCCTATTTCGCCCAGACCGCCGAGGCGCAGCTTCTGGGCCAGATCAACATGGCGGGGTTCACCAATCCCAAAGGGCTCGAAGCGATCGGCTCGAACCTCTTTCTGGAGACCGAGGCATCCGGCCCGGCCATCCAGTCCACGCCCGGCGAGGACGGTCTTGGCACTGTCAGACAGGGCTATCTGGAGGAGAGTTCAGTCGACGCGGTGAAGGAAATCACCGACCTGATCGAAGCGCAGCGCGGTTACGAGCTCAACTCCAAGGTGATTTCAGCCGCCGACCAGATGCTCGCCGCGACAACGCAGGTGCGGTGATGCGCCTGTGCGTCGCCCTCGCCCTCTTATGCGCAGGTCAGGCCGCGGCAGAGGTGGTTGTCGCAACGCGTACAATCCGCCCGCAACAGGTCATCACCGCGCAGGACGTGCGCATGGATCCCGCGCGGCGCGAAGGCGCCCACACGCAGCTTGCCGCGGTCGTCGGGAAAGAGGCGCGCGTGGCGATCTATCCCGGGCGCGTCGTGATGATGGGCACGCTGAGTGCGCCCGCGCTGATCGAGCGCAACCAGATGGTCGAGATCGTGTTTTCGCGCGGCGGTTTGCGGATTGTCGCGGAAGGGCGCGCACTGGGCCGCGGCGGTGCCGGCGACCGCATCCGCGTGATGAACATCGCGTCCCGCACCGTGCTCTTCGGCACCGTCACCGACACCGGCCACATTAACGTCTCACCTTAGGATCTCGCATGATCAAGCCTCTCTCCTTCGTTCTGCTGACGCTTTCGCTCACCGCATGCGGTCGTCTGGGGCATGTCGGCAAACCGCCCGATTTCACACCCGACACCCAAAGCCCCGAGCGGGTGGCCATGATCGCCGCAGGGCTGCCGACGCAGCTTGCGCCCGACCGGTTGAGCGACAACGCATCGCTCTGGTCAGGCGGGCAGCGATCGCTTCTTGGCGACCGGCGCGCGATGAAGCGCGGCGACATCATGACCGTCGTCATCGAAATCGACGAGGAAGCGCAGATCCGCAATTCGACCGCGCGCTCTCGCTCCGGATCCGAATCGCTTGGAATCCCGCAGCTTTTCGGCATCCCGCAGCGCGTAAACCAGGGCATTACGGACGGCGCGAGCCTTGACGAGGCCGTCTCCATCGACAGCGACAGCAGCTCTCGCGGGGATGGTTCCGTGCGCCGCAGCGAAGAGCTGACCTTGCGGATCGCCGCCACCGTGATCGATGTGCTGCCCAACGGGATCCTGTCGATCGAAGGTGTGCAGGAGGTCCGGGTCAACTTCGAGATGCGCGAGCTTTTTGTGTCGGGCTATGTCCGGCCGGAAGATATTTCCCGGCAGAACGAGATCACATACGACAAGATCGCCTCCGCGCGGATTTCCTATGGCGGTCGCGGACAGATCAGCGACATGCAGCAACCGCGCATCGGTCAGCAGGTTCTGGACGTGGTTCTGCCGTTCTAAGGAGGGCAAAATGCGAAAACTGCTTCCCATTCTATTGGCGCTGATCGGCACAGGCGCAGGTGTCGGCGCCGGGGTTTTCCTCATGCCAACCACAAGCGCGGACGCACCGGCAGAGCATGCGGATTGCCCACCTCCCGAAAAATCCGCGAACGCCGAGGTGGCACCCAAAGCCCCGGACGTGCCGATTGAGGGGCGCGAATATGTCAAGATGAACAACCAGTTCGTCGTGCCGGTGGTCAAGGACGAACGTGTCCGATCGCTCATCGTGGCATCGCTCAGCATCGAGATTTCGAGCGGTTTTTCGGAGACCGTCTATAGCCGAGAGCCAAAACTGCGGGACGTGTTTTTGCAGGTGATGTTCGATCACGCCAATATCGGCGGGTTCGAAGGCATGTTTACCAGCGGTGAGCAGATGCGCATCCTGCGTCGCGCGCTCCTCGACGCGGCGCGGCCGGTCCTGGGCGATATCGTGTTCGATGTTCTGGTCACGGAGATGGCCCGTCAGGACAGCTGACCTGTCGGTCAGGGACCGGACGGGTCAGTTTTTGGGAAACGCCTTCAAAATTCCCAGCTGAGCGAGGTCCTCTTCCTGGCGCGCGATCCGCTTTGTCCGGCGCGCCTTTTCGGCATCCGTGGCGATGGCCTGCGCCGCGCCAAGCCGTGCATGTGCCGCGCGCGCGCGGTCGAAACTGTCGTTGAGCCGTGCGCGGGCCAGAGCAGAATGCTGCAGGATATCCGCGCGACGCCCGCTGAGCCATCCTTGCCACAGCGTGTCCGACCCGCTCATCCGGCGTGTCCCGAGGCTCTCGGTATCGGCCTGAACCGTTCGGCGCAGATCGTCGATCCGGGCAAGCTCGTCCTCGAACTGCTTTGCCTCTGCAAGGTTGCGGCGATGTGCATCCAAAGCCCGTTCGCGCAAAAGTGCCGTCAATTTTATCAGGTCGGCCAAGTCGTCGGTCATGTCCAGCCTCTCTGCCGCGCCTTGACGCGCATCGCTTCCGCAAACCGGATCGCGGCGGCGACCGCCCGGTAGTGATCGGTGGCGATTTCCGCGCCAATTTCCGTCGTTGCAAAGAGCGCGCGCGCCGTCGGCGGATCGGAATGGATCGGGACATTGGCCTCCAGCGCCTTTTCGCGGATCCGCGCGGCGACGGCGTCCTGGCCCTTGGCGACACATCTCGGAGCTTCACCGGGCAACCGGCTCCATTTCAGGGCCACCGCGAAATGCGTCGGATTGACGATAACCACGTCGGCCTCCGGCACATCGGCCATCATCTGGTTCAGGGCAACCTCCTGCGCGCGCGTGCGACGCTGTTGCTTGAGCATCGGGTCGCCCTCGGCCTCCTTGAACTCGTCCCGCATTTCCTTGTGGGACATGCGGTTGCGCCGCAGATGGTCGCCGCGCTGCCAGAAGTAATCCAGCAGGCCGATGGACATCGCGATGACAACGACAATAGACAGAAACCGGACCATGAGTTCGGCCATCGTGACCGTGGCCGAGAGCGGGCTGCCGCGCGCGGCGCCGATGATCGTGTCGATCTGCGTGCTCAGGAAGAATGCCAGGGTCAGCGAGTAGATCGTCAGCTTGAGGAAGCTTTTGAAGAATTCGAACAGACCGCGACGCCCATATTTGTTCTTGGCGTTTTCGATGGGAGAGAGGCGCGACGGTTTGAAAACCAGCTTCGAGGGCGTGAACAGCAATCCGCGCGACGCGATCAGGGACGCGATCACGAACCCCCCGGGGATCAGCAGGATTGGCAAGGTCGGGACAATCGAAGCGGCGAGCAGGCCGCCGGTGATGCTGGTCGCGCCGTCCTTGAAAAAGAGCGTCTCCAACCGATCCGGTTGTTCGATGAATGGCAGCAGTGCTTCTCCGAACCGAGCCACGCTATAGGCGCCCACACTCACGCAACAGGCGAGCAATCCCAGATAAGCCATTGCGGTCGACAGATCCGGCGCGCGCGGGATCTCGCCCTTCTTGCGGGCATCGTCGAGCTTTTTCTGGGATGGCTCGTGACTTTTCTCAGCGCTTTCGTCCTGCCCCGACATCGCGGCCTACCGAAACGGCGCGGCGAGGAAGGCTTCGACCGCCTGCAGCCAGACGATCAGCATGACCGGCGCGCTCAGCAAGAGCAACAGGATGGAACCGAAGGTGATCACCGGCGCGCCGACGAAAGCAACCATGAGTTGCGGCATCGCCTTGTTAATCACGCCTAATGTCAAGTTGTAGAGCACCGACAGGATCACGAAAGGTGCCGCCAGCGCAAATGCCAGAGCGAAGCTTTCGGCCACGCGGCCGCGCCCGGCCTCGGCGATGGCCGATGGATCGGGCAGGGTCAGGAACGGCAGGAATTCATAGGACAGGACCAGAAATGCCGCGGCCTTGACGTGGAATCCGGTGGCCATCAACAGCGCCAGCGCCGAGATTGTGAGGATGTGTCCGATGGCGGGCAGCGGATCCACACCTGCCTGGCCCATCAGTTGCGACAACGACGTGGATTGAGCCGCGATGGCCCCCGCCGTCTGGATGGCAAAGATGAAGAGCCGCAGGACGATCCCGATGAAGAGACCGGCCAGGGTCTCGGTCAAAAGCGCCCATAACAGCAAGGAAAACGTGATTTCCGGCACCTCGAGACGCGGCAGAACCGCCGGGATGACGGCGGCCGACAGCATCAGGGCAAGTATGAAACGAATCCGGACCGAGATGACCTGTTCGCCCAGCGCGGGCAACATGGCCATGGCCGCGGCCACTCTGAGCAGAACCAAGGCGCTGCCCCAGGCATTGACCGCGGTAAAGGCGAGCACGTCTTCAAGCGGGCTCACGCGGCCACCACGCCGATGAGGGAAGGTCGCGCCTCGATCCCGATCTCTTCGAAAGACATCACCGGGTTGGTCATCCCCTTGGCGGACATCAGGGTGCGCAGGAATCGCCGCCGCCGCGCAGAGGTGACGATCGCGGCGTAAATCCCCCTGTTGCCAGCGTCGCTGACCTGTTCGGCCAGCCCTTCCGTCAGCGCCTCGAATCGATCCGGGGGCAAGGCGATATCAAGCGCGCCTTGTCCCGCATCGACCTGGTAGGCCACAAACGTGTCCTCCCATTCCGGTGCCAGCTGGATGAGGGGGATCGTTCCGTCTTCGCGTCGCATGCCCGCAACGAGCTGGAAACTCAGACGCTGGCGCACATGTTCGCAAATCGCTTCGGGCGCAATCTGCTGGCCGCGCATCTCGGCGATCGCCTCCAGAATGAGAGGCATGTTCCTGATGGAGACCTGTTCGTCCAGCAACAGCCGCAACACGCGGTGCAGCATGTCGATCTGCACCTTGTCGGGTATGAGTTCGTCTATCAGCTTGCGATTGGCCTCTGCCCGGGTCGGATTGGACAGGGACACCATCTCGTCAAGCAGGCGCCGCAAGGCCTTGAGCGTCAGCAATCGCCCGAAGTTCCGTCGCACAACCTCAAGCAGATGCGTTGCGAGCACTTCGGTCGGTGACACGATGGTGACACCTGTCAGGGCGGCGTTTTCCTGATCTTCGGGTTTGATCCAGCGTGCCGGCGCACCGTAGACCGGTTCTGTGACGTCCTGCCCTTTCGGCAAGGCGCCTGTGTCGTCGGGAACCAGTGCAAGAACAAGATCCGGATGCAGCGCGCCTCGCGCCATCTCGACCCCGTGGATCCGGACGATATATGTGCCCGTTGGTAGTGCTGCCGCGTCCGTCAGACGGATTTCGGGCAGAATCAACCCGAAACTCGACGCAACATGTGTGCGCATGTTGCCGATCCGCACATCGAGCCCCGTGCCAGGATCGAGCACCATATTCACCAGATCCGGCGCAAATTCGACGTGAATGTCATCGATATCCAGCACATCTCCCATGGGCTTTTGCGCAGGTGCTGCAGGTGCGTCGTCAACCGGGTCATCTGCGGTTTCCGTCGGGCTCCGATATGCCAGCCACCACGCCGTGCCACCAAGCACTGCAGCGCCGAGAATGAAGGGGACAAATGGCAACCCCGGCACCAGCGCAAAGAGCACCATCAACATGGCGACGGTCGCAAGGGCTGCTGGATGGCGCCCCAGCTGACTTGCGACGGCAAGATCCGTTGCGCCGGTCGCGCCGCCGCGCGCCAAGAGCAAACCTGCCGCGATCGAGATGATCACTGCGGGGATCTGCGATACCAACCCATCGCCGACGGTGAGGATCGTGTAGGTTTCCATGGCGTCGCCGAGCGCCATTCCATGCACAAAAACCCCCATGATCATGCCCATGATCAGATTGAGGGCGGTGATCAGGAGGCCTGCAACCGCGTCGCCTTTGACGAATTTCGACGCGCCGTCCAAAGAGCCGAAGAAGGTCGTTTCCTGTTGCTCGCGTTCGCGACGCGCCTTGGCTTCGGTATGGTCAATTGCGCCGGCAGACATATCCGCATCGATGGCAAGCTGCTTTCCCGGCATCGCGTCCAAGGCAAACCGGGCAGAGACCTCGGCCATGCGCGCGGCACCTTTGGTGATCACCGCGAAGTTGACGATCATCAGGACGCCGAACACAACCAATCCGAGGAAGACGCTGCCGCCCATCACGAAATTTGCGAAGCCCTGGATGACTTCGCCTGCCGCGTGTGTCCCGGTATGCCCGTCGCCGATGATGAGTTTTGTCGAGCTGACGTTGAGTGACAATCTCAGCATCAAGGAGGTCAGCAGGATGGTCGGGAACGCAGAGAAATCCAGCGGGCGCTCAATGAAGAGCGTGACCGTGAAGATCAGGATCGCCAACCCGAACGAAGCCGCCAGCCCGACGTCGAGAACCCAGGAGGGCATCGGCAAAATCATCATGACGATGATTGCCATGAGCGCCAGCGCGAGCAGAATGGTCGGGCTGAACAGAGCGGATTTCGGTTTTACCATGCAAGGCCACCTTTAGTGGCCGAGCGGTAATTATGTGCGTCTGAAAGTTGCCTAGACGCTCTTCGCCGATTTGACGGAGGATCAGTTTTTGTGGTCCATACTTTGATGGAAGGTCGATATTTTTTCACAACCACACCCAGAGTTCGTTCGCTTTCTGCGACGCCCCAAAGATTAGATGTGAAGTGTTTATTCTTCGTAAGCGGGTCTAGTTTTTAAGGGGAACACGCGTGGACTCAAGCATCTCACGGATCGATTGGCGCGAGGAGGCGCTCTGCGAGGATAAGTCCCGGAAAGATTGCAGCCCTGCGTCCCCGAAATCCTGCAGAGTCGTTTCCGTTAGCATAAGCTCAGCCGCCTGAGCCAGAGCCGGATCAGCCGATTCGGCAACTGTGGTCCAATTGCCGGCGAGCCAGGCCGCCGTCGGAATTCTCTCTTGCTCCTCCAGGTCGTCATAAACCGTTTGAGCGAAGTCATAATCCCCCATCGCTTCGCGGGCGGATGCGCGCAGGCGGCTGACGTCCTCGCCTTGCATTCCGATAAGAATGATTTCGGCAGCTTCGGGTCGCGACAAAGCAAGTAGAGCACGCGCTCTCAGTAATTTCCCGTCTTCCGAATCGCGTGATCCTTCGAGGTGGCTCATTTTCTGCAAGGCGTTTTCCGGCAGACCCAACGCCAAAAAGCGCTTGGCCAGCAAATAGTCCAGTTCGGTATTTTCAGGAGCGAACACCGACCCTTCGGGCAGCGCATATTTCAGAAATGTCACATCCGCTGCTTCGGTGGCCAATGATGCGAAAAATGCGACGCGCGCCGCTTCAGCGGTAGCGTCCGGCACGCCTTCCCGATCGACCAACGCAGTCGCCGCATCATCGAACCGTTTTGATACAAGCAACGCGCGAATATGCGACAACCAGATTTGCGGTCCATTCGTTCCGTAGCGTAGCTCTTCAGAGAAAGCTGCTGATAATTCCACGTCGCTATCGCTGACTGAATCCCCGTTTTCTTTTGCGATATCAACCCGGCGCGCCAGAGCAAGTGGAGCTGTTTGGCCCCCTTTTTCGACAATTGCATCCAGCGCAGCAGATGCCTCCTGCGCGTTTCCGATCTGTGCTTCTATCTGCGCCTGGCCGAGCTCTACCTCCGGCGTGACCTCTTCGATACCGCGCTCGGTGCGCCGAAGGATTTCCCTCGCGTCGCCTGGTGCGTTCAATTCAATAAACCCATTTGCAAGAAGCGGGCCGAGATGCGCCCTGAGGTGATCGGGTAAAGCCTCAAACGCGCGCATGACCGAGGTCGCGTCGACTGGGCCTGACGTCGATGCAGTTTCGAGAGAAAGTAGTGACCATAGAGCCGCGTCGCCGATGCATGCCGTCTGTGACGCGAACGTTCGTGCGGGATCCGGCTCGCCATCCACGTGGTAAGACAGCGCGTGCAGGACGCGATCAGGCGGCGATACCATCAGCTTCATCACATTGCGCGCCTCAGCGCCAAACCCGTAATGCAGTAATTCTTTGACCTGACCCGTCACGGCACTTTCGTCGAGCCGGTCGAACTCACCGAACATCTGGCGAGCAGTCCCGGCCAAGGCGGGCGCCATATCTCCATCCGCCCAGGATTCGATGTCAAGAAGATCATCGGATGTACAGCCGCTCGCTCCGATCGACACCTGGTCCGTGTCCTGCACTTTCAATACCTGTAATTCGCGAGCCAGATCTGCTGCGAGCCGGTCCGCTTGTCCCGCGTCTTCAGCGAGAAGGAGCGCGGGTTCTTTTGCTGTCGTTTCAGATTGTAGCTTGGGTCCGGTTGCTACCATGGGTGCGCGCGGATTCGCGACGAGAAAGCCGTTTTCTGCGGCAGATCTCAGGTCAGCGGTCAGACCGACGCCAAGGCCCTGAGCTTGAGGTTCTCCGAGTGCTCCAATGTCGGCAGGCAAGAAACTGTCAAAGCCAGGCAGAAGCCTGTTGCTGCTGGTATTCGCTTCTCCTGCAAATGTATCGAGCCGGAGTTCTGGAACAACTAAAGCTTTTTCTGCGTCCGCCTCACCCCTCGACTCCCCATCGAGAATGTCAACTACCAGCATGCTATCTTGAAACTGAAACACGCGGGACTCGCAGTTGCATCCCAAACGAATATCGATTTCTGGTGCACCGCCCTGAGGGATCAACTCCAATATGCGCGTTCGCGGGACTCGCGAGAAGACCTCGCTGATGTCAAAGCCGGACACGGGTGCAGAAAACGTGAGGCGAATACCTGCACCATCCGGCAATTTACCCGAGCTAAAATCTGTCGACTCAGGCAGATTGAAGACCAATCGCGTGAAGTCATCATGCTCACCGGATCTCACGGTAACAGTCTCTGCCGTCGCGGTGAGCGGCAAGGCAAGAGCCACGCAGGTGAAGAGCAACGCTCTCATGCGGCCTCCTGCTTCACGGATTTAAGCGCATCTTCGAGATCAACGAAGCTGGGGCGGTAGTGCGACGGGGTATTCTGCCGACCCACTTCGATGCAGATATTTGTCGCGTGGTCGTACAGGTTGGCCACAAGAACTTCGCGGATCAGTTGGTAGAAGTGAAGGTCTTCCTCGACCACAGCCTTGACCTTGGACGCAAATGGCGAGGCAAACCCGTAGGAGAGAAACACGCCCAGAAATGTGCCAACCAGAGCGCCGCCGATGAGTTTACCCAGCACTTCGGGAGGTTGGTCGATCGCCGCCATCGTCTTGATCACGCCGAGCACAGCGGCCACGATGCCGAGGGCTGGAAGCGCATCGGCCACCGACTGCAGCGCATGGTTGGAATGCAGTGCATGGTGGTGCATTGCGTCGAGCCGCTTGTCGAGTACCTCCTCTACCTGATGAGGGTCGTCGTAGTTCATGGAGACCGACCGCATCGTATCACAAATCAGTTCGACCGCGTATTTGTCATCCAGGATCTTTGGATATTTGCCGAAGATGCTCGATTCATTCGGCGATTCCACATGTTCCTCTATGGCCACAGGGCTCTGGCGTGCCAGTCGGATCAACTCGAACAACAGGCACAATAGATCCCTGTAATCTTCCGGCTTCCACTTCGGACCCTTGAAGACTTTTCCGATGTCTCTCAATGTCTGCTTGACGACGCTGCCATCATTGCTGATCAGAAACGCCCCGGTTGCCGCACCGCCGATCATCATAAGCTCGAACGGCAAGGCTTTCAGGATAATGCCAAGCTTGCCGCCTGCGAGAAGATAGCCGCCGAACACCATGACAAAAATCACGACGATCCCGATGATACCCAGCATTCAAAGCCCTCCATGGCGCTACCGTCGTACAGGATGGCAGGCAGCTCTTAACAAACAGTCTTCGGCGTTCGGATTATGTCTTACATCACGACAAATTCTGCATGCAGCGCGCCGGCAGCCTTGATGCTTTTCAGAATGTCGATCATGTCGCGCGGGCTGACGCCGAGCGCGTTCAGCCCGGCAATGACTTCGGAAAGGGAAGTGCCGCCCGGCACTTCCGCAAGCCCGATCCCCGGCTCCTCAATGATGCCAGCGCCGGTGCGCGGAACCACCACTGTTTCGCCTTCGGCAAATGGATTTGGCTGTACGGCAAGTGGCGCTTCTTCGATGCGCAAGGTCAGATTGCCTTGCGACACGGCCACCCGTGAGATGCGCACATCCGATCCCATCACAATAGTGCCGGATCGTTGATCAACGACAACGCGGGCGCGCCGCTCCGGTTGCACCGCAAGATTTTCGATCCCGACGATGGCGCGGGCAGGTGACGGCGCGCCGGTTCTAGCGAGGTTGACCGTAACCGTACCTGCATCGACCATCGTGGCCGCGCGGCGCCCTACCGCACGATTGATCACGTCTTCGATTCGTGCGGCCGTGGTGAAATCCGGCACCCGCAACGCCAATCGCAGACTGGAAAGCTGGGAGAAATCGAAATCCACCTCGCGTTCGACCCAGGCGCCCGCCGGTATGACCCCGGCGGTCGGCACGCCTTGCACAACGCGCGCCGCGTCCCCTTCCGCCTCAACACCTCCGGCGATCACAGTCCCCTGTGCAACCGCGTAGATCTGGCCATCCGCCGCGTTGAGCGGTGTCATGATCAGGGTGCCGCCCAACAGGCTTTTCGCGTCCCCGATGGCGGAGACCGTGACGTCGATCTGGCTGCCTGCCCGCGCGAAAGGCGGCAATCGACCGGTCACGAACACCGCTGCGACATTCCTGGGGCGAAACTGCTCTCCGGACACGTTGACGCCCAGGCGTTCGAGGATATTGGACATGATCTCTTCTGTGAACGGGGCGTTTCGAAGGCCGTCCCCGGTGCCGTTGAGACCCACGACAAGTCCGTAGCCGACAAGATCATTGGCGCGGACGCCGTCAAATTCCACCAGATCCTTGATGCGGACCGATTGCGCGGCGACCGGCAAAGCCAGCAGAAGTGCAAAAAGAGCTGCGGTCAGGCGCGCGATCATCTACAGGTACTCCGCAAGTGACAGGCGCTGAGACCTGGCGGTGATGGCGTAAAGGCTCTCCAACTGGCTTCGCACGTTCTCGTATCGCGTCGCGGTCTCGTATTGATCGGTGCCCACGAGGTCGAGCCGTGCCAGACTTGTCGCCGTACGCTCCGTCGCGTTTCGGGTTGTGCTCTCTTCCACCCGTGCTTCGAGCGCCCCGAGTCCAGCGCGAAGTTCCACTATGGGTTGTTGGGCCGCGAGCAAGTCGCGTCCTGCGGTTGTCAGCAAATCGATCTGCACATTCAACGACAATCCCAGACTGGCGTCACCTGCAAGAGCCGACATCGCCAGCGGTCGAAGCAACGCCTTGAACGCGTCGTCGGTTGCACGGATATCAACATTTGCGCTTTCGGTCTCGCTTAGCCGCAAGGGCGCCAGCCCGTCATTGGAGCCTTGGTAAACCGTTGTCTCATAGTCACCGCCGGTTGCGAAAAAGGTGTCCAGTGCGGCCACGATATCAGGCGCCTCGGTCAAGCCGGTAACCGCGCCGCGCAATTCGGTCATCATTGCGTCGAACTCCATCACCGCGGGTCTGTCGGTCGCCGTTCCGCCAAAAAGCGTGCGCCCGGCAACGGAGCGGTTCATGCCGCTGAGGATTTGCGCCAAGGCTTGCTGCGCTTCGCCGGACATGGTGTCGAGAAGCGCGGGCGTCGGGCTCAGCTCCGCCGAGATCAGCGTTTGCGAAAGGGTCTCGCTGCGAGACTGGATTTCCTCGAGCGTCGTTTGCATCGTGCCGGTCAGAAAACTTGCCTCCGCCGTATTGATCCGGAACGCCTCCAGCCGGGCGAGAGAGCGGTCTATGGCCATCAAACCAGTGAGGTCGCCGTCCAGATGTTTGGCCGAATCCTTCACAAAGCCGGTGGCCACTTCGACCGCGAGCCGGTCCATGTCCTCGCGCAGCCGCACCTGGTTGCTTCTGAGAACCAGCGTGCGCGCCAGATCACCGATAGCGTCCATGTCTTTTCTCCTCAGATACGCATCAGCCGGTCCATCATCTCGTCGACGACGGACATGACCTGGGCATTTGCCGCGTAATGTTGTTCGATCTGCATAAGGCGTTGCAGTTCCTGATCGGTGTCGACGCCTTTCGAAAATTCCAGCTCCTTCAAGGCCGTATTCTGTGTCGACAGGAAGCTGAGCTCATTGTCTTGGCGCACGCGCGCGGACGCTGCAGTAGATGCAAATTCCGAAATCTGCATGGAAAAGCTGCGGGAGAGCGGATCCAGCGCGGCAGAGGATGGCGGCGCGCTTGTGGCCAGCGCCTGCGTGATGCCTTGCAGAAGCCGGGCATCGCCAACCTCTCCTTGCGTGACGGCACCGAGCCCGTCGCGCAATCGCCACGCGCCGCCGCTTCCAGGCGCCACCAGCGCGTTGAGCGATATGCGACCGGCAAGCCCGGTTTCATCGAGCGGATCAAAAGCCGCCCCAAGATCGGTGAAGAGACCCGGATCGGTGGCGCCGAGTGTTGTGTCCGGTCCACCGGGATCCAGCCGTTCAATCAGATCGCGGGCAATGCCATCCAGTTGTTCCTGACGTGCGACGGCCTCGCCATCGCGAACCTGGAACTCCGCTGCCAGGGTGCCGCCTGCAAACAGGCGATCCGCAGCATCCTGCCCGGCAAGCGTCAGGCCTGACAGTTGACCACCTGCCAAGGTCATGCCCGCTTCAATCGCAGGGGTTTCGACAAAACCGACTTCGGACGCGATCCCGTCAAGTAAAAGCGCGCCGCCCGTGGTGAACAAGGCCACTTCGCCCCGATCCCGCGCGACAATCCGCAGCGGTGCAATCTCGCTGATGCCGTCGATCACACGTTGGCGTTCGTCGAGCAGGGAGGACACATCCGTGCCGCTGGAGTTTCCGGCGACGATGTCGGCATTCAGGCGCTGAACCTGCCCGATCGCGTCGTTCAACCGGGTCACCTGCTGGCCGATTTGCCGATCCGCGGTGTTGCGTTCCTGCTGGACCTGCTCGGCCAGCACGTTCAGGCTCGCCGCGAGTGCATCTGCGCTTGTTGCAACCGATTCCAGGCGTTGTGTCGATGCCGGGTTTGCCGCCGCGGTCAGCAACGCGTTTTCGAAGGCCGCCGCCCGTGTGGCCAGCGACCCCGGTTCTCCGCTTGCGCCGGCGGCCGTTTCGATCCGGCCCGCAAACGCCGAGAGAGTGGTGCCGAATCCGAGCGCCGCATCGGAGATGCGGCGGTCAGCAATGAGGACCGGATCGACGTTGCGTTGCACACCATCGATCCGCACGCCGCCATATCCGGCAAGCCCCGGCGCGGAGAGCGCGAGCGTCCGCCGACCGTAGCTTTCGGTGGTCGCGTTGGCGATATTGCCCGATACCAGCGTTGCGGCGCGGGAATTGGCCCTGAGACCGCTGAAGGCATTGTAGAGCGCACCGGATAGGGACATTGAGCGATCTCCTCAGAAAGCTGACAGCGTGCCGTCAGCGTTTGATATTCGTGGTTTCCTGCAGCATCTCGTCCACGGTCTGGATGACCTTGGCGTTGGAGGAATAGGCGCGCTGCGTCTGGATCAGGTCGGTCAGTTCGCTGGCCACGTCGGTGGTGCTTTCTTCCCGGGCGAAACCCACCACGTCCCCGGTCGGGCCGTCACCGGCATCCCAGAGAAAGTAGCTGCCGCTTTCGGGGGACGGCATGTAGACCTGCTTGTCCAGAGCGACCATCCCGTTCGGATTGGGCACGTCGACCAGCGGCACCTGATAGATGATCGACGTGATGCCGGTGTCGAAGAAGGCATAGACAAAGCCGTTCTCATCGATCTCGACGGACGTCATGTTGCCCGCCGGGGAGCCGTCCTTGGAGATATTGAGCGGTGCAAAGGCATCGGATCTTTGCGTCAGACCGCTGTTGGTGCCGGGTTGCCCGATATTGATCTCGATCGGGCCGCCGGCCACGGTCACGATGACCGATCCGGTGGCCGGGTCATAAGCGCCGCCGGACACCGTTGCGACCGTGGCCAACGTGCCGCCCGATGCCTGCGTGTCATCAAACGTTACGGTGTATTCGCCGACAACGGCGCCCGCGCTGGCCGAATCGGTGACCAGGACGTTCCATTCATTCGACGACCCGGCGCCCGGTACCGTCGGCGTGAACGTGACGGTCAGATTTTCGGACCGACCGAGATTGTCGAAATACTCCACCGGCAGCGTCAGCGGGTCACCTGCGGCGCCTGCCGTCGTCTCTGTCGCGGGCAGGTTGACGCCCAGCGTGACGGCGGTCGTCGGTTCGCTGAGATACTGGTTGAGGGCAATCTGGATCGGTTCGAGCGAATCGGAGGTGTCCCTCGCATATGTCGGGATCGTGCCATCGGGATTGGCCGGCCAACCCAGCAGCATCAGACCGGATTCGGTGCGCAAAAAGCCGTCCGCATCCACCCGGAAAGACCCGGTGGAGGTCAGAAACATCTGCGGATCGCCATTGCCCGCAAGCACTTCGGAAGCCTGGGCCACCGGCAGGAACCCTTTGCCGCGGACCGCGAGATCGGTGGCGTTGGACGTGGCGACCAAAGCGCCGCCTTCGTCGATCATGCGCCGTGTCGTCGAGCGCACACCACCGGCGGTGTAAGTGCTGCCATTCGACGACATCACCATGGATTCAAAGTCGGTTTCGACCCGCTTGTACCCCTTCGTCGCCGAGTTCGCGATGTTGTCCGAGATGGTTCCCAGTCGCGTCGCGTTGGCCGCAAGCCCTGCGACCCCTGCGTTGAGGGAGGATGAAATCGTCATGACGCGCCTTTCTGCTGCCGCACAAATTCTCTTGAGGACCACTCATACGGGCGCGGGTTTAATGGAGCGCTAACAGATAAAATCCGAACCATTCCGGCGCGGCATTATCTGTGCTCACCGGCTTAGAAAGACGATTTCGAGCCTGTTGTTGCGCAAATCCATCCGGTTGGCGCGCACCGGTTCGCGATCCGCATGGGAGGTCACCCGCTGCACGCGGCGCGGCGCGATCCCGGCACCGGTCAGCAATTCGCGAAAGGCCGTGGCGCGCAGGCCGGAAACATCCCAGGCCGGATCCCGCGCCAGCACAATCGGGAAGGCCGCGGTATGGCCCTCGATCGCGATGGCGTTGGTGACGATGCCGGAGGCCTGCGTGATAACCTCTGCCAAGGCTTCCAGCAGCGGCGTCGGGGTTGCGTCGCCGGTAAAGAGACGCCCGTCCTCGGACTCGAAAAGCTCGACCACCAGCCCTTCGTCGGTCACCCGCGACACCACATGGCGCATGATGTCATCGTCGGCCATACTCTCACCGCTGCGACCAAGAAGCGTGTCCTTGAGCGCTTCGAACTGCTCTTCCTCGACCGCCTTGTCCTGCGCTTCACCCATGGTCACCGCGCCGCGCGCCGCTTGCGCTGCCTGCGCGTTGCGACTGGTCGCGCCGGTGCCCATACGGGGCAAAACATTCTCCGCCAAGACGGAATTGCCCCCGAGCGCGCCGTTACCACCACCCGACACGCGGGCCACGGAAATCGTCGGACTGAAGTAATCCGCAATCCCTTTGCGTTGTTTTTCGGTTGTCGCATTCAACAGCCACATCAGCATGAAGAACGCCATCATCGCCGTAACGAAATCCGCATAGGCCACTTTCCACGCGCCACCGTGGTGCCCATCCGCCTTGATGATCTTCTTCCGCTTGATGATGACTGGCGCGACATTGCTGTCGGCACTCATCTCCACCACCTTCTTTACCCACCGTTGACAGGCTTAGCGCGACAGGCCTTACCAGCGGCTTAAAGATTAAAAGTCTCCACGAATAATCCGCGGGCTCCGGCGGAAAGATGCGCAAGGCACGTGCCGAATTTCACACATGGTCCAACGCCCCCGCCTTCGTGCAATGGACAGGCTTGACCAAAAGGAATAGCAACATTTGCAGTATTTCTTCGGAAAGGAGCCGGCATGCGGTTGGGGCGGTCTGGGAAAGCACGCGGTCGGCACATTGCAAGCGTTGCGCTGGCGGTGACCTGCGTGGGCTTCTACGCATCGGCGCAGGGGCGGGACGGGGTCAGCTACAACCTCTACGGGTCTCCCGGTCTCATTGATATGCCCACCGCCGAAGTGCCCGCCGATGCCGAACTGGCCGGCACGATCGCACAGTTTGGCGACACGCGCCGCACCACGCTGACCTTCCAGATCACGCCGCGCCTGTCGGGCAGTTTTCGTTATTCGGCGATCAGCAATTTCAACCATCCCTTCGCGGAGCCCGCCAACGATCCCGAGGGCATATACTACGACCGCAGCTTTGATCTGCGCTACCAGATCCTGACGGAGACGGAGATGCGCCCGTCGATCGTCGTCGGTCTGCAGGACTTCATCGGCACCGGGCTTTACGGCGGCGAATACCTTGTCGCGACCAAGACCGTGGCGCCGGGCCTGAAGGTGACCGGGGGTCTGGGCTGGGGGCGTCTGGGCAGCGCGGGGGCGTTCGGCAGCACCGGCACACGCCCGACCCTCCTGCTGGGCGAAGGCGGTCTGCCGACCTATGACCGCTGGTTCCGCGGCGACGTGGCGGCCTTTGGCGGTGTGAGCTATGCGCCCAACGACCGGTTGCGGTTCAAGCTGGAGTACTCGTCGGACGATTACGCGTTCGAATCGCGCTTTGGCCCGTTCAAGCGCGAAAGCCCGTGGAATTTCGGCGTCGATTACCGTTTTCGCAACGGCGGCCAGCTCTCGGCCTATTACGCCTATGGCAACGAGGTCGGCGCGCAGCTGACCTTTGTCACCAACCCGCGCACCATCGGTGTACCCGGCGGTGTGGAGACGGCCCCCCTGCCCGTCGCCCCGCGTGTGGCAGGCTCCGCCAGCGATCTGGGCTGGACCACCGATCCGGCGCGCGCGACTGCGGCGAAAACCTCCCTCCGGGAGCTTACGACCACCGACGGTCTGATCGTCGAAGGTCTGCAGCTGGAGCCGCGGCGCGCCACGGTCCGGCTGGTGAACCCGCGCTACAATGCACCGGCACAGGCCATTGGCCGCACCGCCCGGGCGATGACCCGGTCCCTGCCAGCGTCGGTTGAGGAGTTTGTGATCATTCCGGTGGTCAATGGCATGGCGATGTCGGCGGTCACGCTGCGCCGCTCCGATATCGAGGCGCTGGAACACGAGGCCGCGACAGAGATCCTCGCCCGCACCGCGATCACCGATGCCTACCAGCGCGCCCCGGCGCCGGATCCGGGCATCTACCCGAAATTCACCTGGTCGATCTCGCCCTACCTGCAGCTGTCGGTGTTCGATCCGGACAACCCCGTGCGCGCCGATGTGGGCGTGCGCGCCACCGGCAAGTTCGAGGTCACCCCGAACATCATCGTGTCGGGCTCGATCACCAAGAAGGTCAGCGGCGATCTGGATTCCGTGAGCCGGCAGGACCAGTCGAATCTGCCCCGTGTGCGCACCGACTACGCGCAATATTCCGCGGCGGGCGACCCGGCCATCGAATTCCTGCAACTGGCGGTCTACGGCCGCCCGGCCCGGGATTTCTACAGCCGCCTGACGCTGGGCTATCTCGAGACCATGTATGCCGGCGCCTCGGGCGAAGTGCTCTGGAAACCGGTCGGCAGTCGCTTTGCAGTGGGCGCAGAGCTCAACTACATCCTGCGCCGGGATTTCGACCAGCTCTTTGGCGTGCAGGACATGTTCACCGTGGATCCGGTCACCGGCATCCGCCGCGAGATCCCCAATGTGAACGGCCATATCTCGGCGTATTACGACTTCGGCAACGGCTTTCACGGCCAGCTGGATGTAGGGCGTTACCTTGCGGGCGATTACGGTGCCACAATCGCGCTGGACCGGGAGTTTGCCAATGGCTGGCGCGTCGGCGCCTATGCCACCGTCTCCAACGCGTCGTTCGAGGATTTCGGCGAAGGCTCCTTTGACAAGGGTCTGCGCTTTTCCATCCCGCTCACCGCCTTCCTGGGCACCCCGTCTCGGCAGGTCAATCAGGTCGAGATCCAGTCGCTGTCGCGCGACGGCGGCGCACGGCTGAATGTGAACGGACGGCTTTATGAGCAGGTGCGCGACTACCACCAGCCCGACGCGGCAAAATCCTGGGGAAGGTTCTGGCGATGAGCATCACCCGACTGGCCCTGGGCCTCGCGCTGGCCGCGCTCGTCTCGGCCTGCGGCAACGGCACAAATGACGCGGGCAACCTGATCAAGGCCCTGCCCGCCGCTTTCGCCAGCCTCGGCAAGACGCCGCAGCCGGTCGGCGTCAGCCCAGAGCAGATGACCCAGGCGCTGCAGAGCACCGACCTGCCGGTCACGCTGATCTTTCTGGAAGGGCGCCAGACGCAGTTCCTCGCGCTCGAGATCGAACGCAACGGAGCCTACCAGACCTATGGCACGTCCAGCCGTCAATCCGTGGCCTTTCGCAACGGCATGATCACCGCCACGCGGGGTCTGGGCGGCGATCTGATGTCATCCGGAGAAGATGCGCTTTTGCACATGGTCAGCCGCCGTCAAAGCGGTGTGGCCCCCTACACGATGCGCTTTCTGACATCGGACAACCGCACCGAAGCGCTGAGCTACAATTGCACCGTCTCGCCCGGCAAATCGGTGCCGGTAAAGGTCGCAGAGATCGACACAACCGGTGTCGCCGTGACCGCGCAATGCGCAGGGGCTGGCAACAGCTTCACCAATGTTTTCGTCGTCGACCGGCACGGTTCGCTTGTCTCGGCGCGGCAATGGCTGGGTTATCAGCTGGGCTATGTGACGTCGCAACCATTGCGGCGGTGAGCGCGGCGGTGAACGCCCACGATCCGGTTTGCTCCGACGCTGACCGGGCCACTGTCAGTGCAGTGAAATACGCCTGAAGATCGTCGCGAAGAGCAGTTTGAAATCCGAACAGACCGACCGGTGCCGCGCATAGAGAATGTCGAGCCGCGCCTTGCGCGGAACGCAGCGGCGGCAATAGACGGCCTCGGTCTCTTCGCGTGTCCTGCAACTGGACAGCAGCGCCTCCTCGCGCCGGTGGAAGGCCAGCGTGGCCATGCCGGTAATGCCCGGGGGCACCTTGAGCACCTCGGCATATGTCTCGGGAAACATCTCCACATAGCGCCTGAGCGGCGGGCGCGGGCCGACAAAGGTGATGTCGCCACGCAGGATGTTGATCAATTGCGGCAACTCGTCGAGCCGTTTGTCGCGCAGCACCGCGCCGGTGGCTGTAATCCGGCTGACCTTGTCGCCGCCGGATACCCCCTGATCGCCCTCTGCCATGCGCATGGTGCGGAATTTCAGCAGGTTGAAGGGCTCACCCGGCGCTTTCATCCGTTCGGAGGCATAGAGGATCGGCCGCCCGTCGCGTATGAGCACCACCAGCGCGATGACCAGCATCAGCGGTGCCAGCAGGATCAGCAACCCCAGCGCGCAGGCCATAAAGAAGATCCGTTCCGGCAGGATCAGGGCGGCCAGCACCACAAGCGGCAGCAAGAGCAGAAAGATCGGCGCAATCGCGAGGATATAGGCCACAAGGACCAGCCGGATCAGCCAGCGCCGCGCGGTCTTCATGGCCAGACCCCGGTGGCGCGCGCATCCTCGACCAGCCTTGCGGCGTTGCCGGCATCGGCGCTGAGCGGGCAGAGCGCCTGCAAGCGTGTCGTCTCGAGCATCACTCGCGGCAAGGCGGTTTCGGGCGCTGTTTTCCAGATGATCGACGCCCCCGCGGCGCGGGCAATCTCATCCATGTAGGTCGCGATCGGCGCCGCCACATTGACCGGACCCAGCGACATGGTGTGACGGGACAGCGTCGTGACAACCCGCGCCAGATCGCCCGGTCCGATATAGCTGCGCGCAGGCCCGGTCCCGTCGGCAAACCGGTCAATCGTCACCTCGTCCCCGGGGCGCAAATTGGCAAACAGACTGTCCGCGCCCGCCACATTGCCGATCCGCAGGATGTGCTGTGCGATGGGTGTCCGCGCGCGCTGCACCGCGCGCTCCATCGCCAGTTTCGCGGCACCATATGACGACGCGGGCGCGCAGATCGCGGCTTCGGTAAGCGGAGCCTCGCCTGCCTCATAGACCGCCTGGCTGGAGCAGTGCAGAACGCATCCCGCACCCAGCCGTTCGCCAAGCACAATCGCGTGTTCTGCGAGCGTGATATTGGCCTCCAGCGCAAGCCGATTATCGCCGGTAACACCCCAAAAAGCCGCGATCGCGTTAACCTTTGGAAGGTCCTGCGGATCACTTCCAGGCCCCCAGATCAGGCCCGTTTCAGCACCTCGTTGAGTGCGAAAAACCGGAATGATCTCAATATCTTGATCCCCATCCGAGGCCCAGACGCTTTGCAGCATCCGCCCGAGTTTTCCGCTGGCGCCCAGCAGCAGGATCTTCAGCCGTTGCGGTGTCGCGGTCACGCTCTGCTCTCAATTGGCTTTCTTTCACGCAACAGACTGTCTATCAGCACAAGGAGAGGCTAAAAAGATCAAAGTCGTAAGACCACCGGGGGACAATTTGAAACCGTTGATGAAGATCGCGGTCATGTGTGCGGCGCTGCTTGCGCTGGGTGCGTGTTCTTTGCCGCGGGGCGCTGCCGTCCAGTCCGAAATTCTCAAGGAAAGCCGGTCCGAAGTGCCGACCTTTCAGGTCGTTCCGGTCACGCGCGCCAATATCCCGGCGCTGTCGCATTGGCCGCGCACCGGCTGGCATGGGCATTTCCACTGGCCCGGCACATCCAACGGCAGCACGTCGTCGATGATCCGCACCGGGGACCTGCTCAACGTGACGATCTGGGACAGCCAGGAGAACTCGCTGATCACCTCCGCGGGTCAGCGCTCCACCGTTCTGGAAAACATCGAGGTCGACGGCAACGGCTCGATCTTCCTGCCCTATATCAACAAGGTCGGCGTGCGTGGTCTGACCGTCTCGGGCGCACGCTCGCGGATCCAGTCGCGGCTGGAACCTATCGTGCCCGCCGCGCAGGTGCAGGTCAGCCTGCAGCAGGGACGCGATCACGCAGTGGACGTGGTCGGTGGCGTCGCAAAGCCGGGCGCCTACCCGATGCCGTCGCGCAACTACAAGATCCTGAACGTTCTGGCCGATGCCGGCGGCATCCCGTCAACGCTGCGCAACCCGCGCGTGCGCCTGCTGCGCGGCGCCAAGACCTACGAGATCTCGGCGGACGAGCTTTACGACAACGGTTCCAAGAACGCGCTGATGCACCCCCGCGACACCGTCATCGTCGAAGAGGATGACCGCAGCTTTGTCGCTCTCGGCGCGTCCGGCACCGAGGATCTGATCTACTTCCCCAAGGACATTCTGACCGCGCTGGAAGCGATGTCGCTGATGGGTGGCCTCTCGGACACCCGCGCCGATCCCGAGGGCGTTCTGGTGCTGCGCGAATACCCCGCTGACGCGATCCGTCCGGACGGGTCCGGGCCGGAAAAGCAGCAGGTGGTCTTTACCTTCGACTTGACCAGCGCGGACGGGCTCTTTGCCGCGCGCAAGTTCGAGATCAACCCGGATGACACCGTGCTCGCCACTGAAAGCCCGATCAACAATGCCCGGACCGTATTCACGCTGATCGGCTCGATCTTCGGTCTGACCGCGCAGGCGAGCAACCTCTAGAGCCGGGCGCATGTCCGCGCCCGGGCCGACCAAGCGCAGCCCATGTCGACCTCTCGCGACGCACGCAGGACAGGCGATTGCGCAACAGCCGCCCGGCACACAATCCAAACCAATGAAAAAAGCGCGCCCCTTGCGGGACGCGCTTTCAGTTTTCTACCGGAGATCAGACCTCAATTGGTCTTTTCTTCCATCTCCATCTCGGGACCGACGGACACGAGATAGGCATAGACGTCTTCCATGCCCTTGCGCAGGCGGAACGACATCTTCGACTTCGCGCCGCTGTCATCGAGATATTCCTTGAGGAAGGTGCGCGGGTCCTGGACGTAGGCGACAAACTGCTCCTCGTCCCAGACAAGCCCGGCTTCACCGGCGGCCACCAGGCTGTCGCCGTAGCGGAAGCCCTCGACGGTGCCCGCCTGACGGCCAATCACACCGTAAAGGTTCGGGCCGGTGCGGCCACCCTTGACGATTTCCGTATCATCATCCGCCACGATCATGTGGCAGGACTTGCACTTGTTGAATTCCTTTTCGCCGGCTGCGGCGTCACCGCTGCCCGCATGGCTTTCGGCAAAAGCGCCGGTCGCAAGCGTTGCTGCGGCCAGAGCTGTGGCAATCTTGAGCTTCATGGTCGGTATCTCCTATTACGCACGTCTCTCCATGCACTACCTAGCGCACCCGTCCCTTTGTCAACAACCCACAACCGCTTGAGTTCCCTGCGACCTTTCGCTTACGCAACGGCATGTGCGATGGCGCATTGCCGCCAGAGCGTTGTCAGCGCCATCACCAGATGCTCGATATCGGCGTCGCTGTGCAGCGGCCCGGGGGTAAAGCGCAACCGCTCGGTCCCCTTTGGCACCGTGGGGTAATTGATCGGCTGCACATAGATCCCGTAATCCTGCATCAGGATATCGGCCAGCTGCCGGCACTTGACCGGGTCCTTGACCATCACCGGGATGATATGGCTGGGATTTTCCAGATGCGGGATGCCAATGGCGTTCAGACGCGCGCGCAGCTTGGCGACCTGCTCTTTCTGCCGTCTGCGCTCTACCTGTGACTGCTTGAGATGCGCGATCGAGGTCTGCGCCGCCGCCGCCACCGCAGGCGGCAGGGCGGTGGTGAAGATGAACCCGCTGGCAAAGGACCGGATGAAGTCGCAAAGCGCCTCTGAGCCGGTCACATAGCCGCCCACCACACCAAAGGCCTTGCCCAGCGTGCCTTCGATCAGCGTGATCCGGTCCTGCAGGCCCCATTCCTCGCTGAGCCCGCCACCACGCGGACCATACATGCCCACCGCATGCACCTCGTCGAGATAGGTCATCGCGCCATGCTTTTCGGCCACCTCGACGATCTCCTGCATCGGGCAGATGTCGCCATCCATGGAATAGACGCTCTCAAACGCCACGATCTTGGTGGCGTTGCTCGGCAGTGCGGCCAGCTTGCGGTCAAGATCCTCCGGGTCGTTGTGCTTCCAGATCACCTTGTCGCAGCGCGCGTGGCGGATGCCTTCGATCATGCTGGCATGGTTGAGCGCGTCGCTCAGGATCACAGCATCGGGCAGACGGCTGCCCAGCGTGCTCAGCGCCGCCCAGTTCGACACGTAGCCGGAGGTGAAAAGCAATGCGGCCTCCTTGCCGTGCAGATCCGCCAACTCGCTCTCCAGCAGCTTGTGCTGATGCATCGTGCCCGAGATATTGCGCGTGCCGCCCGCCCCGCAGCCACAGGCGGCCACGGCATCCTGCATCGCCTGCACCACCTTCGGATGCTGACCCATGCCGAGATAGTCGTTCGAACACCAGACCGTCACCTCGTCCGGGCAGTCGTCATCATGGCTCACGGCCCTGGGAAATTCCCCGGCCTTGCGTTCCAGCTCCGCAAATATGCGGTAATTCCCTTCGTCTTTCAGGGTGTCGAGTTGGGCATTGAACAGGCTGTCAAAGTCCATGAGCGTCCTCCGTCGTCGTCTTGTCTTCAATTGTCTTGGGCGCGGGCAACATCCAGCGCCAGAGTTTCTCGTCCGGCAAAGGCAGGACCATGAACCAATGCTCCAGCAGCGCCAGCGCCGTCATCGCCGTCAGCAGGGCGAAACCCAGCTGTGCGCCAATATCCGGCACCGCCAGGATGCGCTCCAGAAAACAGCCCACCGCCAGCGTCAGCAAGGTCACCGACAGCGGGAAAAGCCAGTTCATCCTTGCATGCCGGAAGTGGCTGGGCAGATGGCCCAGCGCCTGCGGCAGAAATTCCGTGTTGATCTTCGGCACGCCCAGAAAGAGGTTCAGCTTGGCCGAGATCCGCGCCACAAAGAGCAGCGCAAAGGTCCAGTAACCGAAGGGGTTCAACGCGTCCCACAAAAAGAGCCCCAGCCCGATCAGCGCCGCCACCAGCAGCATCTCGTGATAGGCGATTGTGCCCCAGGCGCGTATGAACCGCTCCCATTCCGGGACCTGCGCGGGCAGCTTTGACAGGTTCGGCCCGGTGATCGTGCCGGTGAGGAAAGCCATCTCGATCCAGCCCCAGATCGCCAGCGCCGAGAGAAACGCATGATAGACCGCGCCGGGCGTCGCGCTTTGCGCGGTCAACCAGATCCCCCAGATGCCAAGACCGAGAAGCGGCGAGGCGGCCCATGTCACAACCCGCCCCGCGCGCAGACCGCGCCGGTCCGCCTGCTTCACAACCACAAGGATTGCCCCGGTGGAAAACCACCAGAGAAACAGCGCCACGAGGGCTGCAATCCATGGGTCGTTCAGCAAATCCGGTCCTCCATCCCGCGCAATGTTCCTCGTCTTCTTCTCTTTTCAAATACCGCCGGGGGGTGTGGGGGGCTGGCCCCCCGCTCCGGCGATCTCGGCTCAGTAGACCGGTTCCAGCCGCGTGCTTTCGGGCACCACATGCTTTTTCGCCGGGATCGTGTAGAGCGAGGCAAAACACAGCGCCGCCTTGGCGGATCCCGCGAGCTCCTTCAGCTTGCCGCCAACACCGCCTGCCTTCTTGCCTTCGGCGATCTGCACATTGGCGCGGTGCAGTCTTTCCAGTGTCGGCTGCCAGCGCGGGTGATCGATGTCGAGCGTGATCGGAAAGATCTGCTCGCTGAGCGCGGAGGTCTTGGTAAAGACCTCATGGGCATACCAGTCCGGATCGACGCCCAGCGCCTCGTGGAAGGCCGGGCGCTGGTGATCGCGCACATACATCGTGGCATAGACCGCGGTCAGGAAGAACTTGATCCAGTAGACATTCTTGCCCGATGTCAGCTTGGGATCGGTCTTCATCAGCAGCGCAAAGGCCTCGCCATGGCTGAACTCGTCATTGCACCACTCCTCGAACCATTTGAAGATCGGGTGGAAACGATGCTCCGGTTTGGCCTGCAGATGGCGGAAAATCGTGATGTAGCGCGCATAGCCGATCTTTTCGGAAAGATAGGTGGCGTAGTAGATGAATTTCGGCCGGAAATAGGTGTATTTCTTCTTCTGCGTCAGAAAGCCGAGATTGACTGCAACGCCTGCCTCGCGCAGCGCGTCGTTGATAAAGCCCGCATGCCGCGCCTCGTCCCGCGCCATCAGCTGAAACAGCTGCGTGATGTCCTTGTTGGCGCCGCGCCGCTTCATCTCCTTGTATAGCACGCAGCCGGAAAACTCCGCGGTGCAGGAGGAGATCAGGAAGTCGATGAACTCCTTCTTCAGCCCCGGCTCCATGTTGTCCCAATCGACCGTGTCCCAGTCCTCGTTCTTGCGGAAATGGCCCTTGTTGGGGTCGCTCACCATCTGCGCGATGAGCTGATCCCAATCCTCGCGCACCGGGCTGACGTCGATCGCATCGAGCTCATCGAAATCGGTGGTGTAGAAGCGCGGCGTCAACAGCGTGTTCTGCATCGCCACTTCGGTGGCCGAGACGCTGTCGAACTTGGCCTGCTGCTCCTGGATGGCCAGGCCTTCCTCGACGGTTGTGGCGTCGGCGGTGTGCTTGCCTGCAACCGCCAGATCGGTGTTTTGCACATTCATAGCGTGACCTCCTCGGAGAAGGAAAATTCACAAAGCTCCATGACCTCGAAATCCCCCGTCAGCCGGGTCCAGAGCTGTTCCAGTTTCGACGCGCGAAAGATGATCGCCTCGCGCTCTTCGGACACCACTTCCCCGAACGGGGCCATAATTTCCGGGCCCTGCACCTTCACCTCGTCACCGGGGTAGATCACCGCCCCGTTGTTGAAGCGCACATGCGCGTGCAGGCTCTCGAAACAGTGGCTGATCTCCACCGTGCACGGCGCCCTCTCCACATCCTTGGTCAACAATCCCATCATCTTTCCCTCTCGAAATGAGGCGACCGCCCATCAGGGCGGGCAACTCAGTGAAGCAGCAACCTGGCGAAAGCCGCTGCGTTGTCCTGGCCGAAGCCCATGAGATCCGCATTCCAGCCGGTTGACGGATCGGTGATGGCCATACGGCCGTTTTCAAACGCACTGACAATAACCGGCCCGTCGAGCGGCACCCGCGCCAGCGTCCGTTCGCGCTGCAACACGCGCCAGACGCCAGAGACAAAGCCGCCCTCTTCCGGGCTCAGATCGGCGATCACGCTGCCGGTGCCATCGAGCACCCGCGCAGCACCGGCCATGTCCCCTTGCAAGAACAGGGTCTTTTCCACCCTGACCGGGCTCTCGGGCGGCGCGGAGGTGACCGGCTGTCCGGTCCAGACATGCGCGCTGACCAGAATGAGGCAGAGCATGACCAGCGCGAACATCGCGCGCACCATGGCGCGCGGCACCAGATCGCGGTCGGGGGCGTGAATGCGGGGGGTCTGCGACATCTCCGGGCCTCCTATTCCGCAGCCACGGGATGCGGGCCCGCATCACGCCGGGCAATCTGCGGCAGGCTCACTCGCGCCTCGGCGGCGTCGGCAATCAGCCCCGCCACATGTTCTGCCTCCGGAATGCAGCGCAGCGCCGGTTGAACGGGGCGGATCTTCCACGGGCGCACATGCGGCCAGCACATCACATACCCCAGCGGCATCTCGTCCCCGACATCGAGCGCGATGGTGCCGGTGCCGTTGCGGCGCAGCGACAGCGCCGCGTTCATCACCTGCGTATAGGGCAGGTTCAGCGTCACCGTCAGCGCCGCGCCCACGCGCATCGCGACGCGCTTGTTGGTCACCGTGTAAAGCGTCGTGACCGATTGCACGTAGCCCACGATCACCAGCGCCGCGATCACCACCGCGCCCAGGATCAGGAACGGCACCGAAGCACCCAGCGCCTGCCCGAACGGCATCAGATCCCAGACAGAGGCCAGACGCCAGAGCGCCAGCAGCCCGAAATACCCGGCGATCCACGGCAGGCTCAGCGCTTCATAGCTCAGCTGCCACCAGTTCGGTCTGCCCTGCCACAGGATTCGCTCCCCTTCCGGCGGACGCTCCGGCAGGCCTGGCACTGGCTCGGTTGCAAAGTCGTCGTGGCTCATGCGGATACCCCCCGTTTCGCCCTGGTCGTAAAGGGCGCGCCTTTCCCGCGCGCGCCCTGGCTTGGTGTCGTCAGATCTGCGGCTCGAGCCGCTTGGCATCGGCGTAAAGCTTGCCGCCGCCGTAATAGGCGCTGATCTTTTCTTCCTCGAGCTTGGTCACCTGGTTGGGCGCCCGGTGCTTCGGCACGCCGGCAAAATGCTCACCATAGATCGAGTGGATCAGCACCCGGTTGGACCGGATCCGCGCCAGCGTCAGAGGCACCAGCCGCGAGCCGTCGCCATATTCGGCGTCCAGGTCGATCTCCAGATAGCGGACCATCTGCTCCGGTTCGTCGAGCCACATGTCGGAGATCTTGCCGACAATCGCGCCATCTCCGGCAACCACGGGAAGCCCGCGCGGATCACGTCCGGCGGCCACGTGGAACTGATCGGCGCCGGACATCGGCACGATCTTCGGGTGCCCCTTGCCGTCAAGCTCGGGCTCGTCCCGCCGGTTGGCCCAGGCCGCGGGCCCCACCCCGTCAGCCAGCGGGTCACCCGCGGGTTCATACGGATAGCCGCCGCTTTCGGCGGTCGGCACCAGCTTGGCATCGATATCGTCGCGTTCGGGGTTCTGACCCGAGGGCACCGAAATCTCGCCGCGCCCATGCGGCAGCAGGAACGTCTTGTCCTCGGGCACCGGGAACACGCCACCGGCATCCGCCTTGGTGCCGTCCTCATCCATCAGCGGGTAACCCTCGCGCTGGTTTTCGCGCTGAATCCAGATCACGAGACCGACAAAGAACAGGAAGAACAGCCAGAGCGCGATGCTCGCCAGGTCGAGATTTCCGAAGATATAGTCTTCTGTCATGGGGTAGTCCTCCTTGATGGGCCCCTTGGTTCAGCCGGTTCAGGTTGGAAAATCGGCAAGGCCCAGCCCTGTCGGTTTCTTGTTCGAATGTCGCGACCGCGCCTTGGACAGCAATGGGCCCAGCGCCACAAGCGTGACGAAGAGCAGCCCGATCTCGAGATGATAGACAACGGAATAGCCGGTGGCCGCGTCGTTGAGCGCCTCACCCCAGTGTCCCGCCAGCGCGATCTGGTTCACGCCGTCGCGCAATGCCCCGCCGATCAGGGTCGAGACCCCCGCCGCCGTGGCCTGCGCCGCACCCCAGGCGCCCAGCGCCAGACCTTTGCCCGCGGCGCCTGTGTCGGGCATGGTCATCGCCGCGGTCAGCGTTGAGACCGCAAAAAGCCCGCCGCCGAAACCGATCATTCCGGCGCCCGCGAAAAACAGCGCGGTCGATCCCAGCGGGCTGGCAAAGATCACCGCCGAAAACGCCGCGATCCCGGCAAGAATGCCGCGCCCGGCCATGCGGTAGGGGCTGATGCCCGCACTCAGCCAGCGCGCGGCCAGCGCAAAGCCCATCAGTGCCCCTGCCGCCCAGCCAGCGGTCAGAAGGGTTGTCGTGGAGACCGACAATCCGAGGATCTCGCCGCCATAAGGCTCAAGCAGGACATCCTGCATGTTGAAAGCCATGGTCCCCAGAAACACCACCGCCAGCAGCCGCCCGGCCTGACCACCACCCATCAGATCGCCCCAGGCGTCCTTGAAATCGGGCTGCGGCGCCTCGCGCTCGGCCTTGGTCATCGGGCGGATCCGCTCCTGCCGCCAAAGCGCCACGGTGTTGAGCAGGATCGTCATCACCGCCGTGCCCTGCACCACCTGGATGAGGCGAATGCCGCTGAAATCGCGCAGCAGCCAGCCGATCACCACCGCCGAAAGCCCCATGCCGATGAGGAACATCACGTAAAGCAGGGCGACGACACGCGGGCGCGTCTCTTCGGTGGCGCGGTCCGCGGCAAGTGCCAGGCCCGCGGTCTGCGTCATATGCATGCCGAGCCCGGTCATGATGAACGCCAGCGCGGCCAGCACCTCTCCGGCGAACGGCACGTCATGGGTGACATCGCCACCCAGCACCAGCAGGCACATCGGCATGATCGCGAGACCGCCCATCTGCCAGAGCGAGCCGAACCACAGATAAGGCACCCGTTTCCAGCCGATGGCGGAGCGGTAATTGTCGGATTTGAAGCCCAGCAGCGCGCGGAACGGCGCGATGAGCACCGGCAAGGCCACCATGATCGCCACCAGCGTCGCCGGCACCGAAAGCTCGACAATCATCACGCGGTTGAGCGTGCCCAGCAGCATCACCCCCGCCATACCCACCGAGATCTGGAAAAGCGCCAGCCGCAAGAGCTGCGCCAGAGGCAGCGTTTCACTCGCCGCGTCCGAGAACGGCAGGAAGCGTGTGCCGATCCGCTTGATATGGCCGCGGCTCACGATCATGCACGGAACTCCAGCGCCTGGGAGATGTAAAAGCCGCTGTTGACCCGCCCCAGATCGCGCAGTGTCCCGATATCGGAAACCCGGCGCCCCAGCCGTGCGGGTACATGCGGGATCATTGTGGGGGAGCGGTCGCTGCGCGGGAACGTCTTGCCCGCATACCACATCGCCATCAGCAAGGGTGTGCGCGGCGCCACGGTGAACACGACGCTGCCGGAGACACGGCTTGCCAGCGCGCCCAGCGCCTCTCTTATATCGTCGGCGGTGTAATAGATCAGGCTGTCCATGGCGATGACGTGATCGAACCCGCCCAGATGCGCCGAGAGCATGTCGCCGCTGGCAAATTGCACCCGGCCCCTGAGATCGTCCGGCAGCCGTTGCTCGGCGATGGCCACAAGGCTCGGAGAGATATCGACCGCCACAACCTCCGCCCCGCGCCGGGCGAGCTCGATCGTCGCAGGCCCCGCGCCGCAGCCTGCGTCCAGCACCCGCGCGCCGTGCAGATCCTCGGGCAGGGCCGCCAGCATGCGTGCACGCATCGCGTCGCGCCCCTGCCGGACGGTCTGGCGGATCCGGCTCACCGGCGCGTCGGAGGTCAGCCGTTCCCAGACCTTCGTGGCGGAGCGGTCGAAATAGTCCTCCACCCGCGCGCGGGTCTCGGAATAGCTTCCGGCGTCGGCCATCTCGGGGCTGGAAAGGGCGGTGTCGTCGCGCATCAGTCGAATCCCAGCAGCTCAAAAATATCGCGGTCGGGCATCGCTTGGGGCGCCAGCGGCTCGGTGCCGTTCCAGAGCGTTTCGGCCAGCTTGATATATTCGCGGCGCGCCATCACGATATCCTCTTCATCGGGCATTTCGAACAGCGTCTTCTTCTTCAGCCGCGAGCGCCGGATCGCATCGTAATCGGGCATATGCGCAATCCGCTTGAAGCCGACCTTGTCGCAGAACCGGTCCACCTCGTCGGTGTCTTTCGACCGGTTGGCCACACATCCCGCCAGCCGCACCTTGTAATTGGTCGATTTGGCCTGCACCGCGGCGATGATCCGGTTCATCGCGTAGATACTGTCGAAATCGTTGGCGGTCACGATCACCGCACGGTCCGCATGCTGCAAAGGGGCTGCAAAACCGCCGCAGACCACATCGCCCAACACGTCAAAAAGCACCACATCGGTGTCATCCAGCAGGTGATGCTGCTTGAGCAGCTTCACCGTCTGACCCACGACATAGCCACCGCAGCCGGTGCCCGCCGGCGGCCCGCCCGCCTCGATGCACATCACACCGTTATAGCCTTCGGTCACAAAATCCTCGGGCCGCAACTCCTCGGCGTGGAAATCCACCTCCTTGAGGATGTCGATCACCGTCGGCTGCAACTGGCCGGTCAGCGTGAAAGTGCTGTCATGTTTGGGGTCGCAACCGATCTGCAGCACCCGCTTGCCAAGTTTGGAAAACGCCGCCGAAAGGTTCGACGAGGTGGTGGATTTGCCGATCCCGCCCTTGCCATAGACCGAGAACACCTTGGCCCCTTCGATCTTCATCGAGTTGTCCTGATGCACCTGCACGGAACCTTCGCCATCCGCGCCTTTCAGCACCGGCGGCGCGGTCAATCCCCGCGCCTCAAGCCCCGCCGCTTCCCGCATCGCAGCCTTTGCCGCCGGCGGTGTCTTCGCGTCCAATGGGCTCATGTGACCCTCCCCTGAACAAGGACGGAACGCCCCTGCTTCTTCTCTTTGAAAATATCGCCGGGGGTGTGGGGGCTGGCCCCCACTCCGACAGCGCCGATCTGCGTGACATCCGTCATTCCGCCGCCACCCCTTCCAGCCGATCCTCAAGCGCGTCGGCGGCATCCTGCAATGCCTCCAGCGTGTCGGCATCCGGTTGCCAGTAATTGCGGTCATGCGCCTCGAGCAGGCGGTTTGCCATGCGGCTCGACGCGGTCGGGTTGAGATCGGCGAGCCGTGCCCGCATCTCGTCATCGAGCACGAAGGTCTCGCTGAGCCGCTGGTAGACCCAGGGCTCCACCTTGCCGGTGGTGGCCGACCAGCCCATCGTGTTGGTCACCTGCGCCTCGATCTGGCGCACACCTTCGGCGCCGTGCTTGAGCATGCCTTCAAACCATTTCGGGTTGAGCGAGCGCGCGCGTGTCTCCAGCGCCACCTGATCGGAAAGCGTGCGCATCTTGCCGGTCCCGCGCGTGGTATCCGAGATGTAGATCGCCGCCTCGTCACCGCCACGCGCGCGCTTGACCGCCCTCGAAATCCCGCCCAGCGTGTCGAAATAGTGATCCACCGTGGTCACACCCAGCTCGACCGACTCGAGGTTCTGATAGGCCACCTCGACGGTTTTCAGCTGTGTCTGCAACAGTTTGGCATTGGCCTGCGCCTTGCCGTTCACCCCGTAGGCAAACGACTTGCGCGCCTCATAGGCATCGGCCAGCTCGTCCTCTTCGCCAAAGGCGCTTGAATCGACCAGCGCATTCACGTTCGAGCCATAGGCCCCTTCGGCGTTGGAAAAGACCCGCAGTGCCGCGGTTTCCAGATCGCAGCCATGCTCTTGCATATAGGCCAGCGCATGCGCGCGGATGAAGTTCTGCTCCACCGGCTCATCGGCTTGGGCCGCCTTCAGCGCGGCTTCGGCCAGCATGCGCGTCTGCAAGGGCAGCAGATCGCGGAAAATCCCCGAGAGCGTCATGACCACGTCGATGCGCGGCCGCCCCAGCTCTTCCAGCGGCACCAGATCGGCGCCGGAGATCCGGCCAAAGCTGTCGAACCGCGGCTTGGCCCCGATCAGCGCCAGCGCCTGGGCCAGCGGCGCGCCGTCTGACTTGATATTGTCCGATCCCCAGAGCACCAGCGCCACGGTGCGCGGCAGGCTGTCATGGGTTTCGAGCAGCAACCGCGCCTGTTTCGCGCCGTCCCGGCAGGCAAATTCGGTGGGCATACGGAACGGGTCGAACGCATGGATATTGCGCCCGGTGGGCAGCACATCCGCGGACCGGATAAGATCGCCGCCCGCCACCGGCGGGGTGAACCGACCGGCAAGCGCCCGCATCAACCCGGGCAGCTCGTGGTCCTGGCGCAAAAGCGCGTCGACCCGCGCGCGGGTGTCGTCATCGGCGCCCTCGATGAGGCTCAGATAGTCGGCCCGCGCGGCATCGGAAAACGGCTGACCCACCACATGCAGCCCGTCGGGGATCAGCGCATCCTCGGTCTCCAGCAGCTTGAGCCACAACGCGCCCGGCGCGACGCCGCCCAGATCGACATCCTCCGCCTGCTCGGCAATCAGCGTCTCGAGCTCGGCGCGATTGGGATCCTCAAGCGACATCTCGCGCCAGCGCGTCAGGCTGTCCTTGAGCTCGGCCAACCCCTTGTACAGCCCAGACTGCGCCAGCGGCGGTGTCATGTGAGTGACGGTCACAGCCCCCGAGCGGCGCTTGGCCAGCGACGCCTCGGACGGGTTGTTGGAGGCGTAGAGATAAACATTGGGCATCTCGCCGATCAGCCGGTCGGGCCAGTCCTGCGCACCCATCCCGGCCTGCTTGCCGGGCATGAATTCCAGCGCGCCATGCATGCCGAAATGCAGCACCACATCCGCAGCAAACGTATTGCGCAGCCACAGGTAGAAGGTCATGAACGCGTGGGTCGGCGCAAACCCCGTCTCGAAGAGCAGCCGCATCGGGTCGCCTTCATAGCCAAAGGCCGGCTGCACCCCGACAAACACATTGCCGAAATGCCGGCCCAGCACAAAGACGCCACGGCCATCCGATTGCACCTTGCCCGGTGCCGGGCCCCAGACCGCCTCGACCGCGTTCAGATGCGGCGTGCCGCGCACGATCTCGTCGGCGGCCACATGTGCCGCGACATTCGCCTCCTGCCCGTATTGCGCCGCATTGCCCTGCAGAACCGCGCGGCGCAGATCGTCGACGCTGTCGGGCAGCTCGACCGTATACCCGTCGGCCTTCATCGCGCTGAGCGTATTGAACAGGCTTTCGAACACGCTGAGATAGGCCGCCGTGCCCACCGCGCCCGCATTGGGCGGAAAGCCGAAAAGCACCACACCCACCTTCTTGTCGGCATTGCGCGCGCGCCGCAGCAACGCCAGACGGCGGGTCTTTTCCACAAGACTGTCGATCCGCTCCACACACGGCGCCATGGCCTTGGTTTCGGACGCGCAGGGGCAGCTGTACTGGCACCCGTTGCAGCCTTCGACGCCGTGCCGTCCGGCAAAGACCGTCGGATGCGCCGCACCGTCAAGCTCCGGCAGGGCAATCAGCATGGTGGTCTCGATGGGCCCCAGACCCTGCTCGGAACACGCCCATTGACCCAGGGTCTGGAACTCCAGCGGATGCGCCGCCACATAGGGCACATCAAGCGCCTGCAGCGTCTCGATGGCGGCGGCATTGTCGTTATAGGCAGGCCCCCCGACAAGGCTGAACCCGGTCAGCGACACCAGCGCGTCGATCTTCACGTTCTGGCCGTCGCGGAAAAAGCCGTCGATGGCGGGTCTGCCGTCGAGACCGCCGGCAAAAGCGGGCAGTACCCGCAGACCCTTTGCCTCGAACGCGCGGATCACCGCGTCATAATGCGCGCAATCATCGGCCAGCACGTAAGAGCGCATCATCAAGAGACCAATCGTGGCCCTGGCATTTTCAGGCCCCGGGATGTCCGCAGCATCGGTGGTGATCCGCTGCGGCAGATCCGGATGATAGAGCCCCGCATCGGGATACTCCACCGGCGCCGCCCCGGTGCGTCCCAGCCATTCCGGGCGGCTTTGCGCGTAGCGGCCCAGCAGAAAGCGCACCATCGCCTCGATATTGTCGTCCGAGCCACCCAGCCAGTATTGCATGACCAGAAACCAGCTGCGCAGATCCTGCGCCTTGCCGGGCAGCATCTTGAGCATCTTCGGCAGACGACGCAGCATCGCCATCTTCTTGGCGCCGGATTCCGTCGAGGGCTTCGACGAGCCGCGAAGCTTCTTCATAAGCTTCATCATGCCCGAGGGCGGTTGTGCCATATCGAGCTTGCCGAGCCTGGTCAGCTTGACGATCTCGGCATCGGCAATGACGCCGATCATCCCGTCGACCCGGTCGCGGGCCGCGGCCAGATCCGGCAGGATCGGTGTGATGTGCTCTTCGAGAAACAGCAGGTTCGCGATCACCATATGCGCGCCCGCTATGGCGTTTCTGGCCTCCTGCAGCGCCTGCGGGGTCTCTCCCCATTCGGCGGCGGCATGTACGGTGACCGACAGTCCCGGGTAATCCTGCGCCAGCCGCAATGTGGCGCGCGCAACAGGCCCCGCCGCATGGCTGTCCAGCGTGATGATGGCGATGTTATACGCCGGAACAGTGTCGAAACTATCGCGCATAATGAGCCTTCGCTTCGTAAAGCGTGTCGACGCTGATCTCGCTCACACCGCGTTCCCCGGCAAAAAGCTCGGTGTTGCGCCGCGCCTTGCCGCGCACAAAGAACGGGATCTTCCTGAGTTCCTTTTCCGCCGCGGGCAGCCAGACAATCTCGATTGCCGTGGCCTGCTTCTTCTCTTCTTCAATACCGCCGGGGGGCACGGGGGGCTGGCCCCCCGTCTCTGGGCGCGGCTTGGCCTTGCCGCCATGATGGCTGGCACCGGCCTCGTCGTGAAACTCGAAATCCTCCCGGAACATCGTCAGCAGGTGCTCTTCCAGCCCCATGACGAGCGGGTGCACCCAGGTGTCGAAGATCACATTGGCGCCCTCGATGCCCATTTGCGGGCTGTAGCGGGCCGGAAAATCCTGCACATGCACCGGTGCCGAGATCACCGCGCAGGGAATGCCCAGGCGCTTGCCGATATGCCGCTCCATCTGCGTGCCGAGTATCAGCTCCGGCGCCAGCTCCTCGATGCAGCGTTCCACCTCGAGGTAATCGTCGGTGATCAGCGCCTCGACGCCAAAGTCGCGCGCCACGCCGCGCAAAAGCCGGGCCTGTTCGCGGTTGTAGCACCCCAGCCCCACCACCTCGAAGCCCATCTCGTCGCGGGCGAGCCGCGCGCAGGCGGCCACATGGGTGCCGTCGCCGAACAGAAAGACCCGCTTGCCGGTAAGATACGTGCTGTCGACGCTTGCCGAATACCACGGGCTGCGCAGGCGGCTGTCGTCAAGCCTCGGCGCCACCCCGGCCAGCTCCGCCACTTCGGCGACAAAAGCGCGGGTGGCGCCGACGCCGATCGGCACGGTTTTGGTATAGGGCTGACCCAGCTCCTTCTCCATCCAGCGCGCCGCGGCCTCGCCGGTTTCGGGATACATCAGCACGTTGAAATGCGCGTGGCCCATGCGCGCGATATCGCTCGGAGACGCGCCGTAAGGGGCGGTGACGTTTACCTCGATCCCCATCTCCATAAGCAGACCGGTCACTTCGGTGATGTCGTCGCGATGCCGAAAGCCCAGCCCGGTGGGACCCAGCAGATTTGCCGTGACACGGTCGCTGCGGGCCATCGGCTTGGCCAGCGCGCGGGTGATCCGGTAAAACGTCTCATCCGCGCCGAAGTTTTCCTTGCGCTGGTAGCTCGGCAGTTCGAGCGGGATCACCGGCACCGGAAGGCCCAGTGTTTCCGACATGCCGCCGGGATCGTCCTGGATCAGTTCCGCCGTGCAGGAGGCACCGACGATCATCGCTTCGGGCTGGTGACGCGCATAGGCCTCAAGGCAGGCCGATTTGAATAGATTGCCGGTATCGGCGCCAAGATCGCGCGCCTGGAAGGTGGTGTAGGTCACCGGCGGGCGGTGATTGCGCCGCTCGATCATGGTAAAGAGCAGATCCGCATAAGTGTCGCCCTGCGGCGCGTGCAGCACGTAATGCAGACCTTTCATCGCGGTGGCGACGCGCATCGCACCCACATGGGGCGGGCCTTCATATGTCCAGACCGTCAGCTTCATGACGCAACCTGCGGAGCGAGGGGCCAGCCCCTCGCGCTCCCCGGGATATTTGTGGCCCAAAGAAACATCATACCGCCCCCTCGTGATCGAGGAGCGCACGGCGGCGGATCGGGCGCGAGAAGAGACCGGCCAGATCGCCCGCCTGTTCGTAGAAATGCACCGGGGTAAAGACGAGCTCGATGGCCCATTTCGTGGTCAGCCCTTCGGCCTCCAGCGGATTGGCGAGGCCGAGGCCACAGACCGTGAGGTCCGGTGACGCCGCGCGGCAGCGGTCGAGCTGCTTGTCGACATCCTGGCCTTCGGCGATGGTCGGGCCTTCGCAGAGCAGATCGAGATCGGCCTGCATCACCGCCCGGTGGATGAAAGGCGCGCCGACTTCGATGGCAGTCATGCCGCATTCGCGGGTCAGAAAACGGGCCAGCGGGATCTCGAGCTGGCTGTCGGGAAACAGGAACACCGATTTGCCATTCAGCGTCTCGGCGGCCTGGGCCACGGCCTTGCGGGCGCGGGCGCGGGGCTTTTCGGTGACCGCGTGGAACGTCTTAGGCGAGACGCCGAATTCCTGCGCGATGGCCCAGAGCCACGCGGTGGTGCCTTCTTCGCCAAACGGGAACGGCGCCGAGATATGGCGGGCGCCGCGGCGGCTCAGCGCCTCATGTGTGTCGGTCAGGAAAGGTTGCGTCAGCGCGTAGACCGTGCCCGGCCCCAGCCCGTATTCCGCCTCGCGGTTGGGCGCGGGCAGCACGCGGATCGGGCCGATGCCCATCGCCTCCAGCAGACCCACGGCCTGCTCTTCGACCACATCCGGCAGCGCGCCGACCAGCAGCAATTCGCGCGCCTCAGAGCGCGGCAGCACCGGCACCATCGCGGCAAGGCAGGCATCTTCGCCTTGGGTGAAGGTCGTCTCGATCCCAGAGCCGGAATAGTTCAGCACACGCACATGGGGGGCGAACTCGGCGCTCATGCGCTCCGCGGCATTGGCGAGGTCGAGCTTGATCACCTCGGACGGGCAGGAGCCCACCAGAAAGAGCTGCTTGATATCGGGACGTCGCTCCAGCAGCTCGCGCACCACGCGGTCCAGTTCCTGCTGCGCATCCGCAAGCCCGGCAAGATCGGTTTCCTCGAGGATCGCGGTGGCAAAGCGCGGTTCCGCAAAGATCATCACACCGGCGGCCGATTGCAGCAGATGCGCGCAGGTGCGGCTGCCCACAACCAGAAAAAAAGCGTCCTGCATCTTTCGGTGCAGCCAGATGATGCCGGTCAGGCCGCAGAACACCTCATGCTGGCCGCGTTCCTTCAGAACCGGCGTGGCAGAGCATCCGCGGGCCGGCGGCGGGGCAAAACGGTCGGTCATGCCAGCGCCTCCTGCTGCAGGCGGGCGGCCCGCAGTTTCAGCACAAACTGACCGGCATTGATCACGTAAACCGCGTAAGCCGCCAGCGCGAGGCACATCTCCTGCACCGGGGTCAGCACGCCGGTATAGAGCGCCACGAGATAGGCGGTGTGCAGCGCGATCACCACGAAGGAGAACACGTCTTCCCAGAAAAACGCCGGTGCAAACAGGTACTGGCCAAAGACCACCTTTTCCCAGATCGCGCCGGTCACCATGATCAGGTAGAGAAATCCGGTCTTGATCAGGATCGACAGGGTCGCTGCGGCATAGCCCACATCCCAGAGCAGGTAGCGCGCCACAAGCGCCAGGGAGATCGCGAAGGCGAGAAACTGCAACGGCGCCAGAATCCCCTGGATCAGCGTCCAGACAGTGCTGTCGCGCCGCGCCCGCTCTTCGGGAGTGTAAAGGAAAACTCCGCGCGATTCCGGAGGGTTGCTGGCGATCATTGTCGATTCCATCTGTCAGACAGACCAAAGGTACCGTTCGCGGCACAAAAGTGTCAATTAAAACTTACACTCGCAAGTCTGACACATTTGCAGCCTGACACATTGGCCGGAATCCAGCGTTCAGGCGGAAAATTGTCTATTATTATTGGGAATTTTGGTTTTGCGAACAAGGCGCTCCACATGTAGGGAAACCCGGAGTGTCAATTCCTTTTGACATTTCCCACTGTGTCCTGAACAATAGCGGCGCTCTTGACTCTACGACCTGTCCGAAAGGCGGATCCCGGCCGTTTGCGAGGGGGAAGGGTATGACAACAGAGAACAGCTCCGACGACCGCGGAATGGAAGACGGCGCACGCCCCGACGTGTCGGCGCTGGCCTCCGCCGTGATCTCCGCGCTCAGCGAGAAGAGCGACGAGGCGGGATTGACCATCCGCGCCTCTGTCGTGCGCAAGCTGGTGAAGGCCACGCTGCGCGACGGCGCCTTCAACGCCGAGACGCTGCTGGCCGATCTGACCGACAGCCGCCTGACAGCAGACCAGATCGTCGACATCTACATTCCAGAGGCCGCGCGCGAGCTTGGCGTGATGTGGGTCGAGGATGTGATCAGCTTTGCCAAGGTCACCATCGCCACCGCGCGTCTGCAGGGGCTTCTGACCCATCTCGCCCCGCCCTGGTCGGCAAATCTCAGCGAGGGGGAAGATGGCGCCAACACGCTGATGATCCTGCAGGCCAGCGATACCCACACGCTCGGGCCGCATCTGGCGGCGGCACAGCTGCGCCGCATGGGCGCCATGGTGCGCATCCTTTTCGGCCCCGACAAGAGCGCCGTGACCGATATCATGCAGGACGAACACTACGATCTGGTGCTCTTTTCGTGCTCACGCGCCGACATGCTTGCATCCATAAACCAGACCGTTAAATGGATCAGATCGCGGCTGAACAACCCGCCTCCGATTGCGCTCGGGGGTCTGGTGCTGGGTCTGACGGACCGCATCAAGGACAAGACGGGTGTCGATCTGGTGACCTCCGATGTCCAGGTGGCGTTCAAGCTTTGCGATAGGAAAAGACTGAAAACAAAGTCTGTGGCGAAATAGATGAATACCGGCGAATCAAGTTTCTGGCAGAACGGATCGGCCACGGTTGTCGAGCCGAGCTTCCTGTCGAGCCTGATTTCCGCAGCCTCCGACATCGCCCTCGTCGTCTCCAAGGATGGCAAGCTGCTGTCGGTGCTGATCAACACCGCCGAGACGAGCTTTGGCAATCTGGATCACTGGACCGGACGTCCGGTCACCGATTTCCTGACCACCGAGAGCATTCCGAAGTTCGAATCCGTTCTCAGGCAATTCAACGAAGGTCAGCTTTCGCACCGCGCGGTTGAGCTGAACCACACCGATAACGCGGTCTGGGAATTCCCGGTGCGCTATTCCTTCCATCCTTACGGCGATGGAATCGCGCTGATCATGCTCGGCCGCGATCTGCGCCCGGTGGCAGAGACGCAGCAACAGCTTGTGCAGGCGCAGATGTCGCTGGAGCAGGGCTACGAGGCGCGCCGCGAGTTCGACGCGCGCTACCGACTGTTGCTGCGCTCCGTGCGCGACCCGATTGTCTTCATCTCGGTCAATGACGGGCGCATCAAGGATCTCAACGAACCTGCCGCGGCGTTGCTGGGCTCGACCCGGGACGATCTTGTCGGCAGCGCCTTTGCGCAGGAGTTTCGCGACCGGCGCAATGACGAGTTCATCGAGAGCCTGGTCAACACCGCGATCTCGGAAAACACCAACGGCTTTGACGTGCAGACCAAGCGCAACCGCCAGCGGGTCGTGATCACGCCCAACGTGTTCCGCGCCGCGGGCGAACGGGTGCTGATCTGCCGGTTCGATGCCGAAAACCAGACGATTGCGCGGAACGAGGCGCTGGCCACCAATCTGGGTGTGCTATTCGAAAAAGGCTCGGACGCGATTGTGTTTTCGTCGATCTCCGGTGCAATCCAGGCCTGCAACGACGCATTCCTCGATCTGGTGGACGCCGCGCATCTGGTGGATGTCAAAGGCCGCAGCCTTGCGGATTTCCTGGGGCGTGGTCAGATCGACATGTCGGTGCTGATCGAAAACGCCCGCCGCACCGGTCAGATGCGGATGTATTCCACCAAGATCATGAACGAATACGGCGCCAAGACCGCGGTCGAGATGTCGGTGACCTATCTCAACGACCGCACGGAGCCGGAGCTGGGCTTTGTCATCCGCGACGCCAGCCGGGTCGATGCGATCCGCAAGTCGCCGATGCAGACCTCCGAGGAATCGAGCCGCAACGTGATGGAGCTTGTGGGCTCCGCGACGCTGAAAGAGATCGTGTCGGAGACCACCGACGTGGTCGAGAAGATGTGTATCGAGACGGCGGTGAACCTCACCCGCAACAACCGTGTTGCGGCAGCAGAAATGCTGGGCCTGTCGCGGCAGAGCCTTTATGTGAAGCTGCGCAAATACGGTCTGCTGAGCCGGGAAACCGACGACGACTGAGGGCGGGCGTCGTCCCGTGCGTCGTCGAATACGGGTCCGCGTTGCCAGGCGTCAGGCCGTCCGGCACACCCGCTGACAGAGCCCGGTGTCGTCCTGTCGCAGCCGGTGTCCGACACGGTCATTCCTCTTGCGCCGACTCGCCTTGTTGTATTTAGTTGACACATGTCTGTCAGCACAAGTTTACACTCAAGGACAGTGCCGGAACCGGCGGCCATGCTGCGGCTGATAAAGCCGGTCACGTGGTTCCCGCCGATGTGGGCCTATCTCTGCGGCATGGTGTCGAGCGGCGCCTCTTTCGCCGATCATTGGGGGCTTGCCTTGCTGGGCGTGGTTCTGGCTGGCCCGGTGGTCTGCGGGATGAGCCAGGCCGCCAACGACTGGTGCGACCGGCACGTGGACGCGATCAACGAACCCGACCGCCCCATCCCCTCGGGCCGCATCCCGGGACGCTGGGGCCTGTGGATCGCGCTGGCGATGTCGGTGCTGTCGCTGATCGTCGGTGCGTTTCTCGGGCTCTGGGGCTTTGTCGCCACCTGCGTCGGTGTCGCCGCCGCCTGGGCCTATTCGGCCGAACCGGTCCGGCTGAAGCGCTCCGGCTGGTGGGGGCCGGGACTGGTGGGGCTCTCCTACGAAAGCCTGCCCTGGTTCACCGGCGCCGCGGTGCTGGCGCAATCGCTGCCGCGCCCCGAGATCATCGGTGTGGCGCTGCTTTACGGCATCGGCGCGCACGGGATCATGACGCTCAACGATTTCAAGGCGCTCGAGGGCGACCGGCAGATGGGTGTGAACTCGCTGCCCGTCACGCTTGGCCCGGAGCGCGCGGCGCGTGTCGCCTGCGCCATCATGCTGGCCCCGCAGGCGCTGGTGGTGCTGTGGCTGGCGTTGCTGGATCGCCCGTTTCACGCCGCGCTCGTGCTGGCGCTCTGCCTCGGGCAGGTCTGGGCGATGTCGGTGATGCTGCGCGATCCCAAGGCCAAGGCGCCCTGGTATAACGGAACCGGCGTGCTGATGTATATCTCCGGCATGTTGATTGCCGCGCTCGCGCTGAGGGGGCTCACATGACATTGGGATGGCTGTCGATTGTCCGGCTTGGTCTGGTGCAGATGGCGCTGGGCTCGGTTGTGGTTCTGACCACATCGACCCTGAACCGGCTGATGGTGGTCGAACTGGCGCTGCCGGCGCTGCTGCCGGGATTTCTGGTCGCCCTGCATTACGGCATCCAGATCACGCGACCGAACTGGGGCTTTCTCAGCGACACCGGTGGCAACCGCACGCGCTGGATCTGGCGCGGCATGGCGATCCTGGCGCTTGGCGGATTTCTGGCCGCGCTGGGCGTTGTTGTGCTGGAACAGAGCCGCATCTGGGGCTTTGCGCTGTCCTTTCTGGCCTACACGATGATCGGCCTTGGCGTGGGTGCCGCGGGCACCTCCGTGCTGGCGCTGCTGGCCACCGCCACGGCGCCGCACCGCCGGGCGGCAGCGGCCACGATCACCTGGCTGATGATGATCTTCGGCATCGCCATGACGGCGGGCGTCGTCGGCGCGTTTCTCGATCCCTACACGCCCGCGCGGCTCTTGCGCGTTGTCGCCATCACCTCCGGCGCAGCCTTCCTGCTCGCCGTGCTGGCCACGATCCGCATCGAGCGCGGCATCACCGCCACGCCGGAGCCCGACGCGGTGCCGTTTCGCGAAGGCCTGGCGCAGGTCTGGAGCGAGCCTGCCGCGCGGCTTTTCACCATCTTCGTCTTTCTCAGCATGACCGCCTATTTCATGCAGGAGCTGATCCTCGAGCCCTATGCCGGGCTGGTCTTCGGTTTCACCCCCGGGGAAAGCACCCAGCTGTCGGGCATGCAGAACGGCGGTGTTTTTATCGGGATGCTGCTTGTCGGCATCGCGGCCACCGGGTTCCGCATCGGCAGTCTGCGCAACTGGGTGGTCATCGGGTGCCTCGGCTCTGCCGCGACGCTGGCGCTGATCGCGTTTCTGGCCGGAACAGGGTCGAAACCGATGCTGTCGGCGGCCACGGTGATGCTTGGCTTTTTCAACGGCGTCTTCGCGGTTGCCGCCATCGGATCGATGATGGCGCTGGCCGGGCGCGGGCGCGAAAACCGCGAAGGCACACGCATGGGGCTTTGGGGCGCCGCGCAGGCCATCGCCGCGGGCTTTGGCGGGCTGCTCGGGGCCGGTGCCGTCGATCTGATGCGCCAGAGCCTTGCCGATGGGCCCGCCTTCGGCACGGTCTTTGTGGCCGAAGCCGCCCTCTTTCTCGCCGCCGCCGCGATGGCGGCCCGAATACTGGAAGGACGCGCGCCGAGCGCCGCCTTCGTACCAGGGGAGTGATCCAGATGTATGACGTCGTTGTTGTGGGTGGAGGGCCATCCGGCGCCACCGCTGCCGAAGATCTCGCCCGTTCGGGCCACAGCGTTGCCCTGATTGACCGCGAAGGCCGGATCAAACCCTGCGGCGGCGCGATCCCGCCGCGACTGATCGAGGATTTCGCGATCCCTGACGAACAGCTCATCGCCAGGGTGACGACCGCGCGGATGATCTCTCCCACCGGGCGCAAGGTCGATATCCCGATCGAGAACGGCTTTGTCGGCATGGTCGACCGCAAGGATTTCGACCCGTTCCTGCGCGACCGCGCCGAGGCGGCGGGCGCCGAGCGGCTGACCGGAACGTTCCTGCGGATCGAGCGCAAGGACGGTCATCGCTGGGTGATTTACCGCGACAAGGAGACCGGCGAAGAGGCGCGCGTCGAAACCCGCCTGATCATCGGCGCGGACGGCGCAAAGTCACGCGTCGCCGCGCAGGAGATCCCCGGCGGCACCAAGACCCCGCTGGTCTTTGCCTATCACGAGATCATCGCTGCGCCGGAACCGTCGGAGCATTACGACCCCAAGCGCTGCGACGTGATCTATGACGGCGCGATCAGCCCGGATTTCTATGGCTGGGTGTTCCCGCACGGGCAATCCGCCTCGGTCGGCATGGGCACCTATATCAGCGATGTCAGCCTCAAGGATGCCACCGCCGCGCTGCGCGCCGCCTCGGGTCTTGCGGACTGCGAAACCCTGCGGCGCGAGGGCGCGCCGATCCCGTTGAAACCGCTGCGTTTCTGGGACAATGCCCGCGATGTGGTGCTGGCAGGTGACGCCGCCGGTGTGGTCGCCCCCTCCTCGGGTGAGGGCATCTATTACGCAATGGTCGGCGGGCGCGTCGCCGCCACGGCCGCTGCCGCCACGCTGGCCTCCGGCCGGATCACCGATCTGGCGCTGGCAAGGCGTCTCTTCATGCGCGAGCACAAGACCGTCTTCCGGGTGCTGGGCTCGATGCAGGACGCCTATTACCGTTCGGACGCGCGCCGCGAACGCTTTGTCTCGCTCTGCCACGATGTCGATGTGCAGCGCTTGACGTTCGAGGCCTATATGAACAAGAAACTGGTCAAAGCCCGGCCCATGGCGCATCTCAAGATCGGGTTCAAGAACCTGCGCCACCTCACGGGCCTTGTCGCGGAGACGCATGTATGACGATCCATATCCCCGCCTGGGTCGATGGCACTCTGACCCCGGTGGAAAAGCTCGACGCCCATGTCCGGGGGCTGCGCCACAAGGCGGTGTCGGTCTTTGTCATCCGCAGCGACGAGATCCTGATCCAGCAGCGGGCCATGGGCAAATATCACACGCCGGGGCTTTGGGCGAACACCTGTTGCACCCACCCCGCCTGGGACGAAGACAGCCTGACCTGCGCAACCCGGCGTTTGAACGAAGAGCTTGGCATCACCGGCCTGAGCCCGGTGTTTCGCGATCAGGTGGAATACCGGGCCGATGTGGGCGGCGGTCTGATCGAGCATGAGGTGGTCGACATCTTCCTGGCCGACGCGCCTGCCGATCTCAGGATCACCGCCAATCCCGACGAGGTGATGGGCACGGACTGGGTCGCTTACGGCGATCTTCTGCAGCGTGTCGCGCGCTCCCCCGAGCGGTTCACGCCGTGGCTGCAGATCTACCTCGACCGCCATGCGGAACGCATCTTCGACGCGGCGATGCTGGCCCGCGCCTGATCGCCCGGCATCTCGCGGCGTGCGAGACCCTGATCCCGCTCAATCCGCGTCGAGATCCGACAACCGGTCCAGCGCCTCGTCCAGCGCCGCCTTGCGGTCACCCAAAGCGTCATGCAGCCGGTCCTGATAGGCGGTGGCAATCGGTATCAGCTTGCCCAGCAAGGCCGCGCCCTCCTCGGTCAGCGCCAGTCTCAGCAAACGCCGGTCGCGGCTGTCCACATGTTTGGTCAGGTAGCCCTTGGCCTCCAGCTTTGACGCCGCGCGGCTGACCTTGGATTTCTCGAGGCTCACGCGTTTCTCGATATCGCGCACCGACAGATCGTCGCTGTAGCCGACATTGAGCAGCACCCGCCATTCCGGGATCGAGATCCCGAACTGCGTCTTGTAATGCCGCGCCAGATCCGCGCTCAGCCGGGCGGCGAGCACGGTAAAGCGATATGGCAGATAGCGGTCCAGATCGAAATCCGGCAGCGCGTGTTTCATCGCGAAATTCCAGTCAATGCAGGATCAGGATGCCCAGGCTCGTTGCAAATGCAATCATATGTTGACTTCGTTGCATATGCAACGAATAATGCCGCCAAGTTGAAACCGCGCCCGCGGGATTCGGCAGGACCGAGCCCCCTGCACAGAGCCCGCAAAACCACAAAATCACCGGAGATGCGCGCAGCGCAGGAGGATGCCATGAACAAGCAAAACTCGCCGCACGCCCTGACGCAGGCCCCGTCGCTGGCCGGTCTGCACGAAGGCTATATGCCCGGCTGGGCCAATGATTTCGAAACCGAAGCCCTGCCCGGTGCGCTCCCGCAGGGCATGAACTCGCCTCAGAAGGTGAATTACGGCCTTTACGGCGAGCAGCTGAGCGGCACCGCCTTCACCGATGTGCGGCCCGAACGCACCTGGTGTTACCGGATCCGCCCGTCGGTCAAGCACAGCCACCGCTACGAGAAGATCGACCTGCCCTACTGGAAATCCGCACCCAATATCGATCCGGACGTGACCAGCCTGGGGCAGTATCGTTGGGATCCGCTGCCGCATTCCGACACGCCGCTGACCTGGCTCACGGGCATGCGCACGATGACCACCGCGGGCGATGTGAACACGCAGGTGGGGATGGCCACGCATATCTATCTGGTGACCGAAAGCATGGTCGACAGCTACTTTTTCTCCGCCGACAGCGAATTGCTGGTGGTACCTCAGGAAGGCCGTCTGCGCTTTGCCACCGAGCTTGGGATCATCGATCTGGAGCCCAAGGAAATCGCGATCCTGCCGCGCGGATTGCTCTACCGGGTGGAGGTTCTGGACGGGCCCTGCCGCGGTTTTGTCTGCGAGAATTACGGCCAGAAATTCGAGTTGCCGGGGCGCGGGCCGATCGGCGCCAATTGCATGGCCAACCCGCGCGACTTCAAGGCGCCGGTGGCCGCGTTCGAGGACCGCGAGGTGCCCTCCACCGTCACCGTGAAATGGTGCGGCCAGTTCCACGAAACGCAGATCCGGCAAAGCCCGCTCGACGTGGTGGCCTGGCACGGCAATTACGCGCCCTACAAATACGATCTGCGCACCTATTGCCCGGTGGGCGCGATCCTCTTCGATCACCCCGACCCGTCGATCTTCACCGTTCTGACCGCGCCGTCAGGTCAGCCCGGAACCGCCAATATCGATTTTGTGCTGTTCCGCGAACGCTGGATGGTGGCCGAAGACACGTTCCGCCCGCCCTGGTATCACAAGAACATCATGTCCGAACTGATGGGCAATATCTACGGGCAATACGACGCCAAACCACAAGGGTTCGTGCCCGGAGGCATCAGCCTCCACAACATGATGTTGCCGCACGGGCCGGACCGTGAAGCGTTCGAGAAAGCGTCGAATGCCAATCTCGGCCCCGACAAGCTCGACAACACCATGTCGTTCATGTTCGAGACGCGGTTCCCGCAGCACCTGACAGGGTTTGCCGGCAAGGAGGCGCCGCTGCAGGACGATTACATCGACTGTTGGACCTCGCTGGAAAAGAAGTTCGACGGCACGCCGGGGAAGAAGTGATGTATGTCGAAGGCCTCGTTCTGCCCGTGAAAACCGCCCGCAAGGACGACTACCGCGCGCTCTGCCACAGCTTCGGCGCGCTGTACCGCGAATTTGGCGCGACCCGCGTGGTCGAAACCTGGGCGGAGGATGTGCCGAAGGGCGAGCTTACGTCCTTCCCCCGCGCCGTCGCGCTGGCCGAGGATGAGACAGTGGTGCTGTCCTGGATGGAGTTCCCCGACAAGGCGACCCGCGATGCCGCGCATAAGGCTGTGTGGGAGGATCCGCGGGTCAAGGCCTTGCAGATGGACGGGATCATCGCCGGGGACCGGATGTTCCTGGGGGGCTTCGAGACGCTTATGGATCTGTCATGATCCGGATGCCCCGCACGCATGGTCCGACATGCATGCAGACGCCGCCCGCCACTCAACCCGAAGCGCTCACAATCGCGAAAGTGCCGACATGACCCAATTGCTGCTCTCCTGGATCGAAAGTGCAAACGGCGCAGACACGCCGTTCCCGCTCAACAACCTGCCTTACGGGGTGTTCTCCGTCGGTGAGGGGGATCTGCGCTGCGGTGTGGCCATCGGAGATCGCATCGTCGACGCCACCGGGCTCGAGGCGGCGGGCGTGCTGCGCGCCGATGCGGATGCGGATGTGCTCGACGCGCCGTTCTGGAACGACTTCATGGCGCTCGGCCCCGCGGCCTGGGACCATTACCGCGCCGGTCTGACCGCGCTGCTCTCGGCTGAGGCGAGCGAGGCCGATCAGGACCAGGTGGTCACCTATTCGGTGCCGATGGCCGAAGCGACGCTGCACCTGCCCTTCGAGGTGACCGAATACACCGATTTCTACGCGGGCCGCCATCACGCGGTGAATGTTGGCACGATGTTTCGCGGCGCAGAGAACGCCCTGCCGCCGAACTGGCTGCACATCCCGATCGGCTATAACGGGCGCGCGTCCTCGGTGGTGGTCTCGGGCACCGACATCCGCCGGCCCTGGGGGCAGCTCAAGGGCCCCGATGACGAAGCGCCCCGCTGGGCGCCCTCCGCACGCTTCGATATCGAGCTGGAGATGGGGGCCATCGTCGGCCAGGCCTCAAGCGGGCCCATCGGCGTCGACACCGCGGATGGCAACATCTTCGGCTATGTGCTGCTGAACGACTGGTCCGCGCGGGACATCCAGGCCTGGGAATACCAGCCGCTCGGGCCGTTCCAGGCAAAGGCCACGGCAACCACAATCAGCCCCTGGATCGTGACCAAGGCCGCGTTGGAGCCGTTTCGCTGCGACACGCCCGCGCGCGTCCACGAATTGCTGCCGCATCTGCGCGACACCAGCCCGATGCTCTACGATATCGAGCTTGCGGTCACGCTGACGCCGCAGGACGGCGCGGTCAGCACGATCAGCCGCACCAACTACAACGAAATGTACTACTCCGCCGCGCAGCAACTGGCGCATCACACCACAAGCGGCTGCCCGATGCGCATCGGCGATCTTCTGGGCTCCGGCACGATCTCGGGGCCGGAGCAGGGCAATCGCGGGTCGCTGCTGGAACTGAGCTGGGGCGGCAAGGAGCCGTTCGCGCTTGCCGATGGCAGGGTCCGCAGCTTTATCGAGGACGGCGACACGCTCACGCTGCAGGGCGCGGCCCATGGCGACGGCTACCGGATCGGGTTTGGCGCCTGCACCGGCACCGTTTTGCCCGCCCATGACGACCCATTCAAAGGATAAGAGCCAATGGCAAAAGCATTCGCGTCGCAGGGCGACCTGACGGAAAAGACCATCACCTTCGACGAGGTCGGCCGCGATCTCTGGGCGTTTACCGCCGAGGGCGACCCCAATTCCGGCGTGATCATCGGCGACGAGAGCGTGATGATCGTGGAGGCGCAGGCCACTCCGCGCCTTGCCGGCAAGGTGATCGAGAAAGTGCGCGAGGTTACCGACAAGCCGATCTCCCATCTGGTGCTCACCCATTACCACGCGGTGCGTGTGCTGGGCGCCTCGGCTTACGGCGCCGATCAGATCATCATGTCGGAAGCCGCCCGCGCTATGGTCGAGGAACGCGGTCAGGAGGATTGGGACAGTGAGTTCCAGCGCTTCCCGAGGCTCTTCGAAGGCCATGAGAGCATCCCCGGCCTGACCTATCCGACCACCACCTTTTCCCAAGCAATGACCGTCTATCTGGGCAAGCGCAGGGTCGATATCCGTCATATCGGCCGCGCGCACACCGCAGGTGACGCGGTGATCCACGTGCCCGACGAGAACGTCATGTTCACCGGCGACATCGTGGAGGATCACTCTGCCTGTTACTGCGGCGACGGCTATTTCGGCGAATGGGGCGGCACGCTCGACCGGATCGCCGCCTATGGCGTCGATGCCATCGCGCCCGGCCGCGGAGGCGCGCTGATCGGCAGCGAGGCGGTGAACCGCGCTATCGGCAGCACCCGCGATTTTGTCGAAAGCACCTATCGTCCGGCGGCCCGGGTCGCCGCCCGCGGCGGGTCTCTGAAAGAGGCGTGGGATGCGGTGCGCGCCGAATGTGACCCGAAATTCAGCGACTACGCGATCTACGAACACTGCCTGCCCTTCAATGTCTCCCGCGCCTATGACGAAGCGCGCGGCATCCGGCATCCGAGGATCTGGACCGATCAGCGGGATATCGAGATGTGGGACAAACTGCAGGGTTAGAGACGAAATTTGCGCGCATCGGCGGGCAACCCGTGAGCGCGCCGCCGCGCTGACAAGAGCGAAGTGGGAGGACAAGACCATGGTCGCCACGCGATACGAGACCGCGTTCAAGCTCTACCCCTACGAGACGGTGGAGGCCGCGCAGTCGGGCGCTGTCACCCGGCACAAGGTGGTGATCATCGGCGGCGGCCCGGTGGGGCTGGCGCTGGCGCTTGATCTGGGGCTGCGCGGCACGCCCGTGCTGGTGCTCGATGATCATGACGGCGCCGGGCTTGGCTCCAGGGCGATCTGTTTCTCCAAGCGCACGCTCGACATCGCGACCCGCCTCGGCGCCGGTCAGGCGATGGTCGACAAGGGTGTTGTGTGGAATGTCGGCCGGGTGTTTCACGGCGCCGGGCAAATCTTCGAGTTCAACCTGCTGCCCGAGACCGGCCATCGAAATCCGGCCTTCATCAACCTGCAGCAACCCTATTTCGAGAAATATTTCGTCGACGCGATCCGCACCGCGCAGCAAAACGGCGCGCCGATCGAGATCCGTGGCCGCAATCAGGTCACCGCCGTCACCCAGGGCACCGGCCCGGCCACGCTTCAGGTGGAGACACCGGACGGACCCTACAGGCTCGAAGCGGACTGGGTGGTGGCCTGCGACGGCGCACGCTCACCCACCCGCGACATGCTGGGGCTGAGCTTTGACGGGCGTGTCTTCGAGGATAATTTCCTGATCGCCGATGTCAGGATGAAAGCCGATTTCCCCACCGAACGCTGGTTCTGGTTCGAGCCGCCCTTTGAGGGCGCAGGTCAGTCGGCGCTGCTGCACAAACAGCCCGACGATGTCTGGCGCATCGACTTCCAGCTGGGCTGGGACATCGACCGGCAAAAGGAACTGGACCCCGACCGGATCCGCGCGCGGGTCGATGCGATGCTGTCATCCCAGACCGGCACGGTACCGGACTACACGCTGGAATGGACCTCGATCTACACGTTCCAGTGCCGCCGCATGCAGAGTTTTCGCCACGGCAACGTGTTCTTTGCCGGCGACAGCGCGCATCAGGTCTCTCCGTTCGGCGCGCGCGGGGCCAACTCGGGTGTGCAGGACGCCGAAAACCTCGCCTGGAAGCTCGATCTGGTGATCCGCGGGCTGGCCCCGGAGGCACTGCTCGACAGCTATTCGGAGGAACGGGTCTGGGGCGCTGACGAGAACATCCTCAACTCCACCCGCGCGACCGACTTTCTGACACCGAAGACCGAGATCAGCCAGATCTTCCGCAACGCGGTGCTGGATCTCGCCGCCCATGCGCCCTTTGCCCGTCCGCTGGTCAATTCGGGCCGCCTTTCGGTGCCTTGCGTCTATGACGGGCTGTCGCTCAACGGGCCCGACGGCTTCGACGGCCCTGCCCTGTCGCGGCCCGGGGCGGCCTGCCCCGACGCGCCGGTGGGCGCGGGCTTCCTGCTCGATCACCTGACCGGCGGGTTCGTGGTGCTGGCGCTCAACACCGACGTCCCGGATATCGCGGAGGTGGACGGTATCCCCGTCACCTGCCTGCAGCTCGACCCGCATAAGGATGATCCCAGCGGCGCGTTGGCCAACCGCTATCTCGGCGGCGCGGCAAAGGCGCATTACCTCATCCGTCCCGACCAGCATATCGCCGCGCGCTTTGCGCATGCGCGCCCGGACGGCATCCGCGCCGCCCTGCGCCGCGCCATCTGCAGAAAGGGCTGACCATGGCATTGACGCTCACCCCCAATATCTCCGATCCCGACGGTTTCTACGACACGCTGCTTGCCGCGCATGAGGGGCTCAGCAAGGCCCAAAGCGATGCGCTGAACGCCCGCCTGATCCTCGTTCTTGCCAACCATATCGGCGACAGGGCCATTCTTGAGGCCGCATTGAAGCTCGCGGCCCGCGACGGCGCGTCGGCGTCCTGATCGCCAAGCGCTCTTGTCGCGCTGAACCCGCACCACTATCACCGGAAAAAAGCGACAGGCGGGGACCATGAGACGCATTTTCATCACCGGTACGGCGGGCTTCATCGGCTTTCATCTGGCACAGCTTTTGCTGGAGGAGGGGTTTACCGTCGCAGGCTATGACGGGATGACCGACTATTACGACGTCCGGCTCAAGACGCGCCGTCACCAGATGCTGCTGCAGAGTGAGCGGTTCACCGCCACCGAAGCCATGCTGGAAGATCGCGAGACGCTCGACGCTGCCATCGACGCGTTTGCGCCGGATGTGATCGTGCATCTCGCCGCGCAGGCGGGGGTGCGCTATTCGCTGGAAAACCCGCGCGCCTATATCGACGCAAATGTCGTGGGCGCATTCAACGTGATGGAGGCCGCCCGCCGCCACGCGGTGGATCACCTGCTGATGGCCTCCACCTCTTCGGTCTACGGTGCCGAGACCGAGATGCCGTATCGCGAGACGCAGAAGGCCGACAGCCAGATGACGATCTACGCCGCGACCAAGAAGGCCAATGAGGCGATGTCGCACGCCTATGCGCATCTCTACGATCTGCCGGTCACGATGTTCCGCTTTTTCACGGTCTACGGGCCCTGGGGGCGGCCCGACATGGCGTATTTCAAGTTTGTCGATGCCATTCTCGAAGGGCGGCCCATCGACATCTACAATCACGGCGACATGTATCGCGATTTCACCTATGTCAGCGATCTGGTGCGCGGCATCCGGCTGCTGATCGACGCGGTCCCGGAACGGCCAGCCACGCCTGACGACATTGCCGACGGTGACAGCCTGTCTGCCGTGGCGCCGCACCGGGTGGTGAATATCGGCAATTCCGACAAGGTGCGTCTGCTTGATTTCATCGAGGCCATCGAGGACAGTCTGGGCATGAAGGCCACGCGCAACATGATGGACATGCAACCCGGCGACGTGCCCGCCACCTGGGCCGACGCCAGCCTTTTGCAAAGCCTCACAGGCTATCGCCCGCAGACCGATGTGCGCGACGGGGTGGCGCGGTTTGTCGCCTGGTACAGAGACTATTCCGCCAAATAGAGACTGAATTCGGGCAGGTCCCCCGCCGTCCTCTGCCTGCCGGCCAACGCTTGATCATCCGTCACGCCGCAGGGACGCAGTCGCAAGCAGGATGACGGCGGACGGATGGCCTGCCGGGCCACTCTTGTCACGACCAAGCCGCCGCGCCCGCCCTCTCAGACGCCCGGAGGTGACAGGCCAGTCTGTTCCGCTGAGAGCCACGCCACAGCACGCGCCAGATCGGCCCGGAAGGCCGCTTCCTCACGCAAACGCGTCTGCGGCTCCGGAATGCGGAGCAGGTAGGACGGGTGCGCGGTGAGCAGGACCTTCACACCGTCCGCCCGCGTCTCGATCCTACCCCGGCGCTTGAGGATATCCGCGCCCGATCCGGTCAGAGCTTCGGCGGCCGTCGCGCCCATGCCGACAACCAGACGCGGCGCCACCTGCCGCAGTTCCGCATCGAGCCACCAGCGGCAATGCGTGATCTCGGACCGGTTCGGGCGTTGATGCAAACGCCGTTTGCCCCGCGGCACAAATTTGAAATGCTTGACCGCATTGGTCACGAAAGCGCGGGCGCGATCCAGCCCGGCCTCCTTCGCGACACGGTCAAAAAGCTGCCCCGCAGGCCCGACAAAAGGCCGCCCCTGAAGGTCTTCTTGATCCCCCGGCTGCTCGCCCACGATCATCAACTCCGCATCGCGCGGCCCTTCGCCCGGCACAGCCTGCGTGGCGGACCGGTGCAACGGGCAGCGCGTGCAGTCGTGAATCGCGGCGGGCAAGGCTTCGCTCGGGCCGTCCCAGGCCGAGGCCAGATCCTGCAGCTGCGCCTGAACCCGCCCGACCCGCGCAGGCGGCAATGTGGGCGCAGAGGCAGCCATCGCCCGGGCACGGGCCGGCGCTTCGGCAATCAGTTCCGGAATGGCGGCGGCTTCGGGCATGTTCTTCCAGTATTTCTTTGGCATCTCCGACTGCATCGCCTGCACTTTCAGCCGCGCCGGGTTGAAGATGTTGCGAAAATAAGTGACCCACAGCGCTTCGCTGGCGTCCTCGGGCAGATCCGGATTGGGCTGATCCTCGACAAAGCGGAGTTCGCCATTCTCGAAGATCGCCGAGATATCCGGCGTCACGATACGCCAGTCCATATCGGCAAAGCGGCGTCGGAAAAACTGCGCCGTGGGCTCCACCGTGTGATGCGTGGGCTCGAACCACGCGGCAAAGGAGCGGCGGGTCGCGTCACGCGCGCCAATCTCGCGGAAGCGCACAAAGGCCTTCATCTTGTGCTGGCAGCGATGCACGTTCTTTTCCATCCGCCGCAGCCGCGCCAGATCCGCGTCACCCCGGTCGCCCATCAGATGCGGCGCCTCCCGCAGACGCCACAGGAAGCCGTAGAGCCGCGCAAATCGTTCGGGATCCGCGTGCCAGACCACACTGTCGGCGAGCGGAATAAAGCTGCGCGGAACGGTGAGGGCCCGTGCCTGAGGGATCGGCGCATCGGTGTCAAACAGCCCGCGCGGCGTCTCGCTGTCGCCCCATGTGACCTGCGACGGCGGCACACCCGCGCCCAGCAGATCGCGCGCCGCATCGCGCCACGCGCCCGCCGCACCAATGCGCGGAATGGTGATCTGGCGTGTCACAAGAGGCTCAGCTGCTCGGGCGGCGGTGCAAAGCGGGCGCGCAGATCGGCGCTGTCGGTCAGCGCGCGCGGGCTCCAGCCACCGGCGGTCACGAAGGCGCGCGCTTTCTTCATCGAGGCCCCCATGCGGGTGATGTCCTCGTAGCGCAGCGCCCGGTGCCGCCGCGTCGTGAGAATCCGCTTGACCGTCTTCACCCCGAAGCCCGGCACACGCAGCAGCATCTCGCGGCTGGCGCGGTTCACATCCAGCGGAAACAGCCCGCGATGCTTGAGCGCCCAGGCCAGCTTGGGGTCGATCTGCAGATCGAGATTGCCATCCTGCGTCGCGCCGGTGATCTCGTCCAGATCGAACCCGTAGAACCGCAAGAGCCAATCGGCCTGATAGAGCCTGTGCTCGCGTTGCAGCGGCGGCCGGATCAGCGGCAGCTTGGCGGAACTGTCGGGGATCGGAGAAAAGGCCGAGTAATAGACCCGTTTCAGCCGGTAACTGGAATAAAGCCGCGTCGATTGCCCCAGGACCGCCGCGTCGTTGGAGCCATCCGCCCCGATGATCATCTGCGTCGACTGCCCGGCGGGCGCAAAACGCGGCGGGCGCTTGCCGGTATAGCTGCGATCCTTCGCGGTTTCCTTGCGCAGCCGCACATCCGCCATGGCGCGGCGGATCTGGTCGGGCTTCTTTTCCGGCGCATAGCGCTTCACCGCGGCGTCCGTGGGCAGCTCCACATTGATCGACAGCCGGTCCGCCAGCAGCCCCGCCTCCTCGATCAGTTCGGGGGCAGCATCGGGGATCGTCTTGAGGTGGATATAACCGCGAAAATTCTCGTCATGCCGCAAGCGGCGGGCGATGCGCACCATGTCGAGCATCGTGGCGTCCGGAGAGCGGATCACACCCGAGGACAGGAACAGACCCTCGATATAGTTGCGGCGATAGAACTCGATTGTCAGGCGCACCACCTCGTCCACGGAAAACCGCGCGCGCGCCACGTTGGAGGACACGCGGTTGATGCAATAGCTGCAATCGTAGATGCAGAAATTCGTCATCAGGATTTTCAGCAGGCTGATGCAGCGGCCATCGGGCGCATAGGCGTGACAGATGCCGCTGCCTTCATTCGACCCCAGCCCCTTGCCATCGCGCGAATCCCGCCGGGTTGACCCCGAAGAGGCGCAGGAGGCGTCGTATTTCGCCGCGTCGCTCAGAATCGCAAGCTTTTGTTCAAGTGTTTGCTTTGCCATATGTTCTTATAATGTTCTCATCCACCCATGCGCAAGCCATCTGCCCGCCCGGGACGGCGATGCGACAGGAAACGGCAGATTTTCGCGAAGTTTTTCGGAACGCTCCTGCCGCTTGGTCGTTATACCCCCAAGCAAACAGGAGGATCCAAGATGACACAGTTCACCCACGGACCCATTCAACAGATTCCGACCGACGCGCCGAACGTCTACGCGTTCCGCATCACCGGCCATATCGACGACGACGCCTCAGAGGCGATGGCCGAGTACATGAACGACGTGTTCGACGCGACGGAGCACGGCAAGGTCAACATGCTGATGGACCTGACCGGTTTTACCGGCAGCGACTGGGACAGCATGCTTGATGGCGACGTGATCGAATCGCGGTTCAAGGCGCTGACCCATGTGCACCGCTACGCCGTTGTCGGCGCGCCCGAGAAGGCGTCGAAGATGGTCAATTTCATGGACAAGCTCATTCCCGTCGAGGCACGCGCCTTTGCGGCGAACGAAAGCCATGAGGCGTGGAGCTTTGTCGGCGCGACCGAAAAAGCCGCGTAAAGCGTTTCAGAGTACGAGTTCAAAAGGCCGTCCCGCCATGCGGGGCGGTTTTTTTTTGTTTTCGGATTGCTTGCGGAGCGGCTAGATTGGCTTGCCGCGGCGCCACCGCTACAGTCGCGCCATGTCCTCACCCCCTCAGATCACCCATATGAGCGCCGCCGCATACCGCGTGCCGCTCGAGAGCCCGGTCTCCACCTCATTCGGCCGCATGTTCGACCGCCCCGCCGTGTTCCTGCGCGTCGAGGCGTCCGACGGCGCGTTCGGCTGGGGAGAGGTCTTTGCAAACTGGCCCGCGGCGGGGGCCGAACACCGCGTGCGGCTGCTGGAACGGGACATCGCGCCACTGGTCCTGGGACAGCCCGCTGACATGCCCCAAGAGGTGACCGCGTCGCTGATGGCGGCGACCCACATCCGCGCGCTGCAATGTGGAGAGCCGGGGCCCTTCGCACAGGTCATTGCCGGGCTCGACATCGCGCTCTGGGACATGGCGGCGCGGCGGGCCGGATTGCCATTGCGCCGGGTGCTGAGCGACACCGCCCGTGACAGCGTACCGGTCTACGCCAGCGGCATCCAGATCGACGCGGCGGAGAGATTGATTGCGGGCGCCCGCGCGCAGGGTATCGCCGCGTTCAAGCTCAAGGTCGGGTTCGACGCGGACCGTGATCCCCGGCTTCTGGCAGAGATCCGGCGCAGCCTAGCCGCTCACGAAGATCTGGCCTGCGATGCCAATCAGGGCTGGAGCGCGGATCAGGCGCTGCAGTTTCTGGGCAGGCTAGAGGCGCAGGATCTGCTCTGGCTGGAAGAGCCGATCATCGCCGATGCACCGGATGCCTGTTGGGCGCGCATTGCCGCCGCCACGCCGATCCCGCTGGCCGCCGGTGAGAACATCGCGGGTCTCGCAGCGTTCGAGGCGGTCATCGCCGCAGGCCATATCCGCGTCTTCCAGCCGGACGTGGCAAAATGGGGTGGACTATCGGGGTGCCGCAAAGTTGCGCAGGCCGCGACGGCGGCGGGCCATCGCTATTGCCCGCATTTCCTTGGCGGCGGGATCGGGCTCATCGCCTCGGCAGAGCTTCTGGCCGCGGTTGGCGGCACCGGCTTGCTGGAGCTTGACGTCAATCCGAACCCGTTGCGCGAAGATGTCCTGCCGGACGGGCTGCCGCTTTCGGATGGTCTCTGGCAATGCAGCGCCGCGCCGGGCCTTGGCATCGAAACGCTCCCTCCTTCGCTTGACCGGTTTCAGACCGCGACGGCCGAGATCTCCGCCTGACGCGCGCCTACGACACCCCGTAGATTGACAGCAGCGACCTCATCCGCGCCACCGCCAGATCCGGATCGCGCAACAACCCGCATGCATCCGCCTCTTTGAAGATCGTCACGAAATCGGGCAATGGCCGCGCGGCCTGCGCGCCGTTGAGCATCACAAAATGCTCCTGAAACCCGTTCAGCCAGGCAAGGAACACCACGCCGGTCTTGTAATATTGCGTCGGCGCGCGAAAGATCTGCCGCGCGAGCGGTACGGTGGGGTCGAGCGTGCCGCGAAAGCTCTTGGCATCGCCCTCGCTCAGCCTGGACACCGCATAGGCCGCCGCCGGGGCCAGCGGATCGAAAATACCCAGCAGCGCATGCGAAAATCCCGCCTCATCACCTTCGATGAGTTCGGGATAATTGAAATCGTCGCCAGTATACATCTTGACGCCGGCGGGCAGCCTGCGGCGCAGGATCACCTCTTTCTGCTTGTCGAGGAGCGAGATCTTGATCCCGTCGACCTTGTCCGGATTGGCCGATATCATGGCAAGACAGGTCTCGAGACAGTCTTCAAACCGGTCGCTGCCCCAATACCCCTCAAGCGCCGGATCGAACATCGGCCCCAGCCAGTGCAGCACAACCGGCGCATCGCAGGCGTCCAGCACCCTGCCGTACACGTTGAGATAATCTTCGGGGCTGTTGGCGGCCCGCGCCAGCGCGCGCGACGCCATCAGGATGAGCCGCCCGCCGATCTTCTGGATCGCCTCCACCTGTTCAAGATAGGCCGCCACCACATCGTCGAGCGTCGTGTTGTCATCGGCCTGCAGCTGATCGGTGCCGCACCCGTTGAAGACCAGCGCATCGGGCAGTTCGGCCTTCGTGCGGGTGATCAGTTCCAGCGCGCCGGGCCAGTCGAGCCCCATGCCGCGCTGCGCCGTGTCCATCGCCTCGGCAATGCCGAGACCAAGCCCGTCGAGATACCGGCGGAAGGCCATCGTCGCCTCCCAATCCACGGCGGCCGATCCGTAGGGGTCCGCCGCGCTGAGCGGGTCGGCCACCACATGCGCCGCCGAAAACACCACCCGGGCTGAGGCAGGCGTCAGCCGCGCCTCGGCAATCGGGCTGCCGGTCAGGTGGTAGTTGGTAAGGCTGCCTCTGTCGTCCGGAAGCGCGAGTTTCATGATGATTCCTCCGGACTGGTGCATGGGCTTCTGAGGTGCGTCAAGTGGGCTGGGCAGAGAGCATATCCGTGGTCAGCGGCCCTCGGGCGCTTTGTCGCAACGATCACTGACATGGCACCTCACCCACCTTGGTACAAAGAAGTGCGCCGAGCTTATGCGTGGACAGAGGGGCCAGCAAGCGCCCGTCAATCTGCGCTTTGACAGGCGCGCTGCGTGCATGGTGCGGATCGAACGGGGTCCGCGCAGGTCCGGTGCTCAGTTCACCCACGCCCTTGTGCCGGGAAATCTTTCGCGCAACAGTTTTTTTGAAACAAATGACGCTTGACCGTTCTCGCTGCCGTCTCCCGAAGGCGTCCCGGCAGACCGGTCTCAGGGCCACGCACAGGAAAGACCTCCACCCATGGCGGCAGATCCACCCAAGACCGACCGCATCACATCTGCGGAGATCTGCCTGCCGGTCGATGATCTGAAAACGGAGATGCCGTTTTTCCTGACCGATCTCGGATTCCGGCTGGAGGAGATCTATCCCGCCGATGACCCCGCCGTCGCCGTGATCTCCGGCCATGGTCTGCGCATTCGGCTGGACCGTGGGCAGCCCTCCGGCCCCGGACATCTGCATTTGCGCTGCACCGATCCAAAAGCCTTTGCCGGTGGAAAACAGTCTCTGACAAGCCCCAGCGGCCATGTGATCGACATCGTCGACGCCAATCCAAAGCTGCAGACACCCGAGACCCGGCACGCGTTTCTGGTGCGCCACATGCGCGACAGCGACAGTTGGGTCATTGGCCGCGCCGGGATGCGCTACCGCGATTTGATCCCTGACCGGCTCGGCGGGTCGATCATCGCTTCGCATATCCGCATTCCCGATGGCGGCCCGGTGCCCGACATGGTGCATTACCACACGGTCGGGTTTCAGCTGATCTTCTGCCTGAGCGGCTGGGTGCGTCTGGTCTACGAGGATCAGGGCGCGCCGTTTATCCTCGAGGCCGGAAATTGCGTGATCCAGCCGCCGCAAATCCGCCATCGCGTGCTGGAGGCGTCGGACAATGTGGAGGTGCTGGAGATCGGTGTGCCCGCCGAGCATATGACCACCATCGATCACGAGATGACGCTGCCGAACGCCGAGGTGAACCCGGCGCGCAAGTGGCAGGGCACCCGGTTTCTGCACCACAAGGCGAAAGAGGCCAACTGGGCGCCCTGGCGGCTTGCCGGGTGGGAAAGCCGCGATACCGGGATTGACCGCGCGACGGGGGGTCTGGCCGGTGTACATGTGGCGCGGGCTCTGGACGGCTCCGAAGGCTGGAGCCGCCATGAAGGCGACATCCTCTTTACCTTCGTGAAAACGGGCGCGATGACGCTAGAGGTTGCGGACAAGGCACCTCATCCTCTGGTGGCGGGTGACGCCTTTGTCGTGCCGCCGTTTCTGCCGACGCGGTATTCGGGGATGAGCCCGGATTGCGAGATCATCGAAGTGTCTCTACCGGGCGGTTTCGAGACTGAATCCGTCTGAATCAATGTCACGCGCGAGGACAGGCATGACCAACCGAAGAACCCATATTTTCAGCGGCTCGATCTACGAGGATATGGCCGGTTACGCGCGCGCGGTGCTGGTGGGCGACGCCATCTATGTTTCGGGCACGGTCGGGATCGATCCTGAGACAGGCGCGCTGGCCGACGGGGTCGTGAACCAGACACATGCCGCGTTCGACACCATCGAAGCAACGCTGGTTGAGGCGGGATCGGGTCTGCACGACATCGTGCGCGTGCGGGTCTACGCGCCGGACCCCGCGGATATCGCGGCGATCTCTGGCGTCTTGAAAGCCCGCGTGGGGTTCACCCGGCCAACAAACACCACGGTCTGCACCGCGCTGGCGGTGCCTGGCGCCCGTGTGGAGCTGGAGGTTGAGGTGATGCGGGGGTCCGGGACGCCGCGCGGCTGACCTCTTGCGCGCCGAACGTCGGGCGCCCCGCCAGTGGCGGAGCGCCAAGGACAGCGTTACTGCGCCATTGCCGTCATTGCCTCTGACACCTGTTCGGTGGTCATCTGGCCAGTGGTCACAACCTCGCCGCCTTCGATCTTCCACAGTCGGAACGGGCCGGAGATGTCGCCGACCTCGTCAAAGGCGACCGGGCCGATCACGCCTTCGTATTTGATCGGCTTGCCTTCCGCGATAAGCGCCAGCGCCTTGCGGAACTCCTCTGCGCCCGCAAAGATCGGCTCTCCCGCCGGGTCCACCACAGCACGGATGGCATCGCGGATTGCATCCGCTTCGGCCACACCGGCCTTGGCGATGGCCAGACCGACGATGGCACCGGCATCATAGGACCGGTCCGCCGCAGGTGCGGACGGGGCGATGCCGCCGGAGAATTCCTCGTAATTGGCGTAGAAATATTTGGTCGAGTCCGTCTCTGTTGTGCCCGACGACGTCCCGAACGCGCCTTCCAGGAACTTGGCGCCCACCGCTTCGATGAAGTCGGTGGAGTTCATCCCGTCATTGAGCAGATATTTCTGCGGCCCGCCCTGCGACACCCAGGCTCGCGCAATCGTCGCGCCATCGACCGGGTAGGAAATGAGGTAAAGCGCTTCGGGATCGTCGCCCAGCGCAGCCGTCACCTCCGAGCCGTAATTGGGCTGGTTCTCGTTATAAGGCGTGATCGAGGTGATCGTGCCGCCCATCGCCTCGAACGCAGCGGAAAACTCGCGCATCAGGTTCACGCCGAAATCGTTGTTCACGTGAATGATCGCAAGGTTGTCGAGCCCGCTGTCGCGCGCGTATTTCGCAGCCGCCACACCCTGCAGCGCATCCGAGGTGATGGTGCGGAAGAAATAGCCGCCGGTCTTCCCTTCGCGGCCCAGCTGCGTGAGCGTCGGCGACGAGGACGCGGGCGAGACCTGCACAACCATCGCAGGCGCTGTGACCGAGGTCAGGATCGGCACCGACACCGACGAGATGATGCCGCCGATGATCACCGGCACATCCTTGATATTGACCAGCTGCGTGGCCTGATCCACCGCGACATTGCCCTGGCTCTGGCTGTCGCGGGTGTCGGTCACAAGATCGCAACCGTCGATCACGCCGCCCGCCTCGTTGAGATCTCGGAACGCCATCTCGATGGATTTGGCGCCGGCCTGACCGTAGACGCCCGCCGGGCCGGTCAGTTCCATGACCACGCCGACGGTGACCTCGCAGGCCATCGCGGCGCTGGAACCGAGCGCGAGCGCGGTGGTGAGTGCCGCTTGTCTGAAGTATTTCATGAGGGTCTCCCTGTTGGTGTCAGTTCTTCGCTTTGTGCTTATTCAGTCTCTGGTTTCACGCGATCCAGGTTTCCTGCAGATGCCGCCAGCGCACGCCGTTGGGCGCGTTGGGGAACCGTTCGAAGACAGCCGTGCCGCGGCGCGAATTCGGCCCCTTGGCGGTCTCCTGATGCTCATCGAACGTCATCAGGCACAGCTCGGCGCTGAGCGCGACGGCGTGGTCTATGTCGATGCGGATGTCGAATTCCGGCCCGGTTGAGTTGCGCGCGCGGCGCAGCGCCCCGAGCAGCGGAGCGCGGTCCATGGAGCCACCGGACGGCCAGATGATACGGAAATCCGGTGCAAAGCTGGCGGCACAGATCTCCATCGCGTCTTCGGATGCGGTGCCGCGATACCACTCGACAAAGAACATGTGCCGCGCGCGGATCTCGGTCTCCGCCAGTTGAAGAAGGTCGGTCATCACGTGGATTCCGTGTTGAGGTTGTACTTCATGATCGCGCCATGCCGCCCGCTGCGGTCGCGTTCCAGCGCGTAGACATCGCCGGGAATGGTGTTGGACCGGGACAGGACAGTCTCTATGTCGGCGCGATCGGCCTCCGTCAGCGTCAGCGCCGCGATCTGTGCGTTCATTGCCAGATGCGACCGGTTGCGCGCGCCGACAATCACCGCCGCGACACCGGGCCGGTCCAGCACCCAGCGGCTGGCCACGGAGGCGATGTCCGTCCCGTGGCGATCCGCGATGTCGCGCAAGACCTGCAGAAGGTCCTGAAACAGGGCCCAGCCGCCGAACTCGTCGACGACAAGCTTGTATTTCGTGAGCGAGCGGGTCTCGTGCGGCTCCTGCAACTCGGGCTGTCCCAGCCAGCGATCCGACAGCAGCCCGCCGGACACGGACCCGTAGCAGATGAGCTGCACGCCGGGCTTGGCAAAGGCCTCGACCATCTGCCGCGCGGGACGGTTGTCGATCAGCGAATACTGCACCTGGAGCGAGACAAGCGGCACGCCAGCCTCGATCATCGCAAGGCTGCGGGACGTGTCGAAATTGGTGCCGCCGATGTTGCGGATCTTGCCCGCCGCGCGCAACTCGGTCAGCCAGCCTGCCGCCTCGACAAAATCGCCCTGATCGTAATCCCACCAGTGGAACTGCACGAGATCGAGCCGGTCGGTTTTCAGGCGGAACAGAGACGTATCTATCGCCGCCTCGACATCGCTCTTGCGCAGCTGGGCGAGGCTTTCGAGATTGGGCACGTATTTGGTATGCACCCTGAGCGCGTCGAGTGCCGCCTTGCCGCGGGCCCGCGCGAGATCCGAGCGAAACGCGCCGATCATCTCTTCGACACCGGTGTAGATGTCGGCGCAATCGAAGGTCGTGATGCCCGCATCGTAGAACGCCGCCATATCGGTGATCGACGCGTCGCGGTCGACCTCTCCATGCCCGCCTGCCAGCTGCCAGCCGCCTTTGACAACGCGCGAAATCCGATGGCCGGGAGCGAGGTCGGTGTAGATCATGGCGTGTCTTTCAAAGAGGTTGCCGTGGTCTCGGCATGGGTAAAGTCGCGCAGCTGCAGCCGGGTGATTTTCAGACGCGACGGGCAATTGGGATCGGGGCAGGCGATTTCGGCATCCGTGCTCATCCAGTCGGCGGGGTCGGTCTGGCGCTGCTTGGCGGCCAGCAGCGGCAGCACCGAGGCCAGCGAGTAGATCGAGATGCCCTGGCCGGGTGGCAGATGCAGCATCTCGCCCCGGAGTTCGAAATAATCGCCGACAATGGCGCCGCACCAAAGCCTGGCGCCTTCAGGTGCGACGACCTCGACCCGCAGATCCCAAAGCTGAAACTGGCCGTCAGACATGCCCGTCCTCCCCCCAGATTGCGGCATCGGCGCGTTCCAGAATGTCGAAGGGTTGAGAAAGATCCGCGTGCAGCGCTGCGACAAACGCCTCTGCGTCGCGCTGCCTTGCGGCGGCGATGATCGCATGGTGACAGCGCGTGGCGGAGGTGTCGAGCGGCGCGGACACCAGCCTGGAGGCGGTGCGGATATAGGGCCCGGCCTGCATCCAGAGGCTTTCGGCGAAGGGGATCAGCACCTGCGCATCGGCACGCGCGTAGATGGTGAAGTGAAAGGCATGGTTGGCCAGCGCGATCTCGGTCTCGCCCTGCGCGGCCTCGTAGGTGTCGGTGAGACGGGCGAGCGCGTCGATATCCTCATCGGTGATCCGGTCGAGCGCACAGGCGGCCAGTTCGCCCTCTATCAGCTTGCGCGCCTGGAAGATGCCGCGCATGCGCGTGCGGTCGAGCAGGGGCACGCGCACGCGCCGGTTGGGCATCGACTCAAGCGCGCGTTCCGAGACCAGCCGCGCCAGCGCCTCGCGCACGGGCATGGAGCTGACCGACATCCGCCCGGCCACTTCGGCGGGTTTGAAGACGTCACCCGCATCGAACCCGCCGCAGATCAGTGAGCTTCGCAACTGGTTGTAAACCATGTCCTGCGCGGTTTCGCGCGCAATCGGATGCAGACCGTCGAGGCCCTGCAAACTGACGGATGGCTGGTTCAAACGGTCCCTCCCGTGGTCGGATCCGCTGTGCCTGGAGGCTTTACGGATGCGCAATAATATGGTTCTAGTTGATTAATGATAATTGATCAACTTTTCTTGCAATGACGTCTGTCGCGCCTTCCGGTCCCGCGCTGGCGGCTCAGTCGCTGGTCAAGACCTTTGGCGGGCTGGACGTGATCCGTGGCATGTCGCTGGAGCTGGGGCCGGGCGAGCTTCTGGGGCTGATAGGACCCAATGGCGCGGGCAAGACCACGATGTTCAACCTGCTTGCGGGCACGCTGGCACCAAGCTCCGGCGCCATTCTCCTGCAGGGGCGCGACGTGACCACCCTCTCGCAGGAGCGTCGCTGCGCTGGCGGGCTCAGCCGCAGCTTTCAGATCCCCCGGCCATTCGCCCGGATGAGTGTTCTCGAAAACGTCATGACCTCGGCGCAGGGGCAGCTTGGCGAGAGCGTGATTTCGGCTCTGTTCCGGCCCAATCGGGTCGCAGCGCAGGAGCGCGCCCATGCCAGACGCGCGCGGGAGCTGCTGGATTTCGTGTCGCTCAGCCATCTGGAGGATCAGCCAGCATCGGTGCTGTCGGGCGGACAGCGCAAGCTGCTGGAGCTTGCGCGCGTTTTGATGACAGAGCCCAGGGTGATCCTGCTCGACGAGCCTGCCGCAGGCGTGAACCCGGCGCTGCTGGACCTGATCATCGACCGCATCGCGCAGATCAACGCAAGCGGCATCGCGGTGCTGTTGATCGAGCACAATATGGAGATGATTGCCCGGCTCTGCCCCCGCGTCATCGTCATGGCCGCCGGTCAGTTATTGGCCGAAGGTGCCCCGGAGGAGGTGACGAGACGCGCGGATGTCGTCGATGTCTATCTCGAAGGCATGCCCGCATGAGCGCACTTACCGTCACCGGTTTCAAGGCGGGCTACGATCCGGATCTGCCGATCGTCAAAGGTGTCAGCTTTGCGGTCGACACGGGTGAGGCCATCGCGGTGCTGGGCCCGAACGGGGCGGGAAAATCGACCCTGATCAAGGCGATTGCGGGCCAGGTCGCCTGCCTTGGCGGGCGCGTCATGCTGGGCGGCGACGACATCACCGGCCTCAGATCACATGATCTGGCGCGGCGTGGGCTGGGCTTCGTGCCGCAGACCGACAACATCTTTACCGGGCTCACCATTCGCGAAAACCTGCAGATCGCCTCGGAGCTTGTCGCCAAACCGCAGCGCGCGTCCCGGATCGAGCAGATGTTCGAGATGTTTCCGGACCTGAAATCGCGTCCCTCGGAGCTCGCTGGCGCGCTGTCGGGTGGGCAGCGTCAGATGCTGGCCGCCGCGCGGGCCCTGCTGACCGATCCGCCGGTGCTGATGCTGGACGAGCCCTCTGCCGGGTTGTCGCCAAAGCTGGTGGCGCAGGTCTTCGAGACACTGCGCCGGATCCACGCATCAGGCGTCACACTGATCCTGGTGGAGCAGAACGTGCGCGCCGCCCTGTCCCTGGCCAGCCGCGCGCTTGTGCTTGTCGACGGCGAGTTGGCGCATGAGGGGCCCACGGACGATCTGCATGACGGCGACAGGCTGGGCCGGCTCTTTCTGGGGCGCCGCGCAGGGGCGACAGCCGGATGAACCCGCAGGCCATCATCGACGGGCTCATCGCGGGCTCGACCATCGGGCTTGGCGCCATCGGCCTGACGCTCACCTATTCGATCCTGCGCTTTGCGAACTTCACCCATGGCGATTTTCTCGCCTGGGGGGCGTATCTGACGCTGACCGTCTCGGGTTTTCTCGGCGGGTTGCTGGCCGGGCTGGGCGCGGGCGCGCCGCTTGCACCCTTCAGCTTTGGATGGGGTCTGCCGGTGGCCTTGCCGGCAGGCGTCGCGGTCACGATCCTGCTGACGCTCGGGCTCGACCGGGTCCTGTTCGGGCAACTCAGGCAGCGCGGGGCGGATGCGATCATCATCGTCATGGCGAGCTTTGGCGCCTCGATGGCGCTGCGGTCCCTGCTGGAGTTCATCTACTCCTCAGAGCCGCAATATTTCACCCGCGAGCTGCAGATCGCCCAGAAGATCGGGCTGGGTATGCGCGCCACGCCGGACCAATTGCTGACCATCGCCATGACCGCGCTGCTGGTGGTGCTGCTGCATATCGTGGTGACCCGCACCCCGACCGGCCGGGCGATGCGCGCGGTCAGCGAGAACCCGTCGCTGGCGGGGGTCTACGGCGTCGATGTGGACCACGTCATTCGCGTGACCTGGATCATCGGCGCTGGCCTTGCCTGTGTCGCCGGGGTGATGTCCGGGTTGCTGGTGCAGATCCGTCCCTATATGGGCTTCGATCTGCTGCTGCCACTGTTCGCGGCGGCGATTCTGGGTGGAATAGGCTCGATTCCCGGCGCGATGATCGGCGGCCTGATCATCGGGCTTGCCGAAGCCTTTACCGTGCAGTTGATCGGCGCGGAATGGCGCGCGGCGGTGGCGTTTGTCGTGCTGGTGCTGGTGCTGCTGGTCCGGCCTGCCGGGCTGTTCGGACGGGCGGCGTAGATGGAATATCTCGCATATGGCGCGTTCTTTCTGACGGTGGCGATGACCTACTCGATCATCTGCCTCGGGCTGAATGTGCAATGGGGCCAGACCGGGCTTTTCAACGTCGGCGTGGCGGCGTTTGTCGGGGTCGGCGCCTATACCTCCGCCTTGCTGACCACACCCGAGACCGCAGAGCGCGTCGGCGGTTTTGGCCTGCCCATCGCGGTGGGCTGGATCGGTGCGGCGCTGGTCAGCGCTGCGGTGTCGTTCCTGGTGGGCGCGCTCACCATTCGGATGCGCGCGGATTACCTCGCGATCACCACGTTCGGCATCGCCATCGCGCTTCAGCTGTGTTTCCAGAACCTCGAACCATTGACCGGCGGCGTGTTCGGCGTCGGGTTCATCCCGCGCGCCTTTGCCGGGGTGCAGGGCGATGCGATCCTGTTCAACCTGCTGAACCTCGCGCTGGCCGGGGCGCTGGTTCTGGCGATCTACCTGCTGCTCGAACACCTGATGCGCGCGCCCTGGGGGCGGGTGCTGCGCGCGGTGCGCGAGGATGAGACCGCGGCGCAGTCGCTGGGCAAGAACCCCACCGCCCTGCGCCTGCAGGCCTTTGTGCTGGGCGGCGGGATCATGGGGCTCGCGGGGGGCGTGCAGGCGCATTTCGTGGGCTTCATCGCGCCCGCCAATTACCTGCCGATGATGACGTTTCAGGTCTGGGCGATGCTGATCGTCGGCGGGTCGGGCAACAATCGCGGCGCCATTCTGGGCGCGGTGCTGGTCTGGGCGATCTGGGCCTTGTCGGGCAGCCTGATCTCGGAGGTCTTCCCGGCCGACCAGCAGGCCCGCGCCGCATCCTTGCAGATCGTCATCATTGGCGTGATGCTGTGCCTGATCCTATTGTGGCGGCCGCAGGGACTCCTGCCGGAGCGCGCGTCTGTCTCCAAACATCTCGGGAACCGTCATGACACCTGATCGCTTCGACCTCACTCCGGACCTCAACATCTCGCGCGTGCTGACCGGCCTCTGGCAGGTGGCCGATCAGGAGCGCGACGGCGGGCAGAGCGATCTCGACGCCGCCGCACAGGCGCTGGTGGCCTATGCGCGCGACGGCTTCGACACGTTCGACATGGCCGATCACTATGGCAGCGCAGAGCTTATCGCCGGGCGTGCGCTGCAGCATGTGCCCGCGACGGCCTTTACCAAATGGTGCCCGGAGCCCGGGCCGATGACCGCAGAGGTGGTGCGCGCCGGCGTGCAGGAGAGGCTCGACCGGCTGGGGGTCGCGCGTGTGGATCTCTTGCAGTTTCACTGGTGGAGCTTTGAGCATCCCGCCTGGCTCGACGCTCTGAAGGAGATGACAAAGCTGCAGGAGGAAGGGCTGATCGGCGCGCTCGGTGTGACCAATTTCGACGCAGCCCATCTGGAAGTGGCGCTGGAAGAGGGTATCCCGCTGGTCTCCAACCAGGTGTCGTTTTCGCTGATGGACCGCCGCGCGGCGGGGCCGTTGGCCACGCTGTGCGCCGAGCGGGGCGTGCGACTGCTGGCCTATGGCACGCTCTGCGGCGGGTTTCTGACCGACAGGTGGCTGGGCCAGCCGCGTCCCGACGCCGTGGCCGACTGGAGCCGGATGAAATACCAGCGCTTCATCGACACCGCCGGTGGCTGGGACGCGTTTCAGGGCGTGTTGCAGGCGGCAGGACAGATTGCGCGCAAACATGGCGTGTCGGTCTCCAACGTGGCAACGCGCTGGGTGCTGGAACATGCCCATGTGGCCGGTGTCATCGTCGGCGCGCGGCTGGGAGAAAACGAGCACCGCGCCGATAATGCGCGGCTCTTTGGTTTTGCGCTGGACGCCGAGGATCACGCCGCGCTGAACGCGGCCTTTGCGCAGACTACGGAAATCCCCGGCGATTGCGGCGATGAATACCGCCAGCCGCCGTTCCTGACCGCCAGTGGCGATCTCAGCCACCATCTGAGCCAGATCCCGTCGGTGCTGGAGGTGCGCGAGGATGCGGATGGCCGGCGGCGGGCGTTTTCGGGCTCCCGATGGGAGCCGATTGCCGGCTATTGCCGCGGGCTGCGCGAGGGCGACCGGATCCTGATCTCCGGCACCACCGCGACGCATGGGCATGACCACGACATCGCGCCGGGGCACGCGCAGGCACAGGCGACCTACATCCTGGACAAGATCTCTGCCACGCTCACCGCGCTTGGCGGGTCGATGGCGGATGTTGTGCGCACGCGGACCTATCTCGCGGGTGACGCGGATGTGGAGGGCGCAAGCCTTGCCCATGGCCGCGTCTTCGGCGCGCATCCGCCCGCCAACACCACGTTCATCGTTGGCCGCCTCGTCGGCGCCTTCCGGGTGGAGATCGAGGCGGAAGCGGTTGTCAGGCAAACAGCCGAACCCTGATCCTGCGGGCCATGTTTGCGCGCCCGTCGCGCCGCGGCGATGTATTTGCAGTTGCACATAATTTGCCGATTTGCCAGATTTGCAGGGGTGTCGCGCGTCGCAGGAGAACCCGGATGCCCCAGCTTGACGCCGCCGCCGCATCGCTGCCGACGCTTGACGAGATCGGGCCGGAACGGTTTGCGCCGTATCTGATGAACCGCATCATGGGTCGCTGCAACGCGTCGGTCCGCGAGGCATTTCAGCCGCATGGTCTGACCGTCGTGCAGATGCGCGCTGGCGGTGCTGAGCCTGCGCGACGGGGTGACGATTACCGAATTGACGGTGCTGTCGGTCTCGGAGCAATCGACGATGAGCCGCACGCTGGACCAGATGGAGAGCTCCGGCTGGATCGAGCGGCGCGCGGACCGGATCGACAACCGCGCCAGGCGGATCTTCATCACCCCGGGCGGGCGCGCGCTCTTCGAAACGCTCTGGCCGGTGATGGCCACCCGGGCCGAGCGGACGTTCGACAGTGTGTCGGCGGCAGAGCGGGCCGCGTCGCACCCGGTGCTGCGAAAGATCCTGCACAGCATCCGGCAACATGAGGTCTGAGGTGCAGGGCATGGCGGAACGGTCGTTCAGCAAAAAGGTCGAGATGCTCGCCGCGTCGGAGCATGACCCGATCCGCGGCGCGGTGGCGTTCAAGTCGACCGTGAGCAACAATCTGACCTCCGACGCGCGGGCCAACCTGTCCTGCGGCGGGAAGACCGGCGGCGCTGATGGATAACGACGGCACCGCGCTCGACGGCACCGCGCTCGACGGTGCGGTGCACACGATCAAAGAGATGTGAGGCCAGAGATGCATGACGTGTCCATCCGCGACGAGATCCGCCAGCGCGTGATTGCGCGCCGCGGCAGGTTTCACCTGTTCGATGCTCTGGACGCGCGCAAAACCGCGGTGATCGTAATCGACATGCAAGGCACGTTCTGCGCCGAGGGGGCGCCCGCGGAAGTGCCTCTGTCCCGCACGCTGGTGACGCCGATCAACCGTCTCAATGAATTTGTCCGGCAGGCGGGCGGACATGTGATCTGAGTGAACCACGCCAACCAGGGGGATGAGACCGGCAGCGACTGGGCCGGGTTCTTCGACCACTTCGTCGCCGATGACATACGCGCCCGCACCGTCGAAAGCCTGGCCCCCGGCGGGCAGGGGCAGCAGATCTGGCCGGGTCTGCAGGTCGAGGCGCACGACACGCAGATCCTCAAGAACCGCTACTCCGCGCTGATCCCCGGCGCCTCACCGCTGGAGCGGATCCTGCGCAGCCGCGGCATCGATACGCTTCTGATAACCGGCACAAAAACCAATGTCTGCTGCGAATCCACGGCGCGCGACGCGATGATGCTCGACTTCAAGGTGGTGATGGTTTCGGACGCGACGGCAACGCTTTCGGATGACGAACACCGCGCCACCCTGGAGACGATATTCCAGCAGTTCGGCGATGTGCTCAGCGTCGACGAGATCTGCGAACGGCTGGCCTGAATATATTTTAGGCACAAAATATTCAAGATTGAAATACGGACGCGACGCGGCTAGGCTCCCATGTCAGGCGATCCGAAAAACAAGCCTGCAGGACAATGACCGCTTGTGTGAAACGCGCGCATGGGAAAGTCTGTCCGATGTATTGCCCGGCCTGAACGGGCAGACAACGACTGGGAGAAGAACATGAAATTCAAGTCACTGACGAAATTTGCGCTGTGCTCCGTTGCAGCTCTGGGATTGTCCGGGGCGGCGATGGCCGAGAGCCATGGCGGCAAGGTCAAGATCGGCATGATCACTACGCTGACCGGCGGCGGCGCGGGCATTGGCGCGGATATCCGCGACGGCTTCATGCTGGCGATGGATCAGGCCGGCAACGACAATATCGAGGTGGTGATCGAGGACGATCAGCGCAAACCCGAGATCGCGGTGCAGCTGTCCGACAAGCTCATCCAGTCCGAGAAGGTCGATATCCTGACCGGGATCATCTGGTCGAACCTCGCGCTGGCCGTGGTGCCGGCCGCCACCGCGCAGGGCAAGTTCTACCTCTCGCCCAATGCGGGCCCCACGCAGCTTGCGGGCAAGGGCTGCCACGAGAACTATTTCAACGTCGCCTGGCAGAACGACAACCTGCACGAGGCCGCAGGCGCACATGCCACCGCATCGGGGTTCGAGAACGCCTTTATCCTGGCGCCGAACTACCCTGCGGGTCAGGACGCGCTGACCGGGTTCAAACGTCTCTACGAAGGCGAACTGGCCGGTGAGCTCTATACCAAGCTGGGCCAGACCGATTACGCCGCCGAGATCGCGCAGATCCGCGCGTCGGGGGCGGACGGGATCTATTTCTTCCTGCCCGGCGGCATGGGGATCTCTTTCCTCAAGCAATACGCCGACAGTGGCATCGACCTGCCGGTTGTGGGCCCGGCCTTCAGCTTTGACCAGGGCATCCTGCAGGCTGTGGGTGAGGCCGCGCTGGGTGTGCAGAACACCTCGCAATGGTCCAAGGATATCGACAACGAGACCAACAAGGCCTTTGTCGAGACGTTCCAGGCCGCCTACGGGCGTCTGCCATCGCTCTACGCGTCGCAATCCTTTGACACCGCCAACCTGATCCTGAGTGCGGTCGCAAAGGCCGATATCGCCGATCAGGATGCCTTCCGCGAGGCGCTGCGGGCGGCGGATTTCGCGTCTGTCCGCGGCGATTTCAGGTTCGGCAACAACCAGCATCCGATCCAGGACATCTATGTGCGCGAAGTGGTCAAGGAGGGTGAGATCTATACCAACAAGATCATCGGCCCCAGCCTGACCGACCACCAGGACGTCTACGCGGCGGAATGCGCGCTCTGACACGCTGATCCGACAGGTCACAAGCGGCGGCCCGGCGGTCGCCGCTTGCTCCCGAGGGGCATCTCATCCATGACAACCATCCTGTTCTTCGAGCAGCTTCTGAACGGGCTGCAGTTCGGCGTGATGCTGTTCCTGATGGCCGCCGGGCTGACGCTGATCTTCGGCGTCATGGGGCTGATCAACCTCGCCCATGGCTCGCTCTACATGGTTGGCGCCTTTGCCGCGGCGGCGGTTGCGGGCTGGACCGGATCCTTTGCGCTGGCGCTGGTGGCGAGCCTTGCCGCCGCGGCGATGTTCGGCGCGATCATCGAGCTCACGATCATCCGCAGGCTTTACGCGCGCGATCACCTCGACCAGGTGTTGGCCACCTTCGCGCTGATCCTGATCTTTTCCGAAGCCACGCGCTGGGTCTTCGGCTCCTTCCCGCTCTTTCTCAATGTGCCCGACGCGCTGTCTGGCACGGTGATGCTGCCCGGCGGCATCCAGTATTCGCTTTACCGGCTGACCATCATCGTGATCGGTCTCATCGTCGCGGCGGGACTTTTCCTGCTGATCTCGAAAACCCGCGTCGGCATGCGCATTCGTGCGGGCGAAAACGACCGCGAGATGATCGGCGCACTGGGGGTCGACATCTCGGTGCTCTACACGCTGGTCTTTGCGCTGGGTGCCGCACTGGCCGGGCTTTCGGGCGCCTTGGTAGGTGCCATCCAGTCGGTCGAGGTCGGCATGGGAGAACCGGTGCTCATCCTGGCCTTCGTGGTGATCGTGATCGGCGGCATCGGCTCGATCAAGGGCGCGCTCGCCGGGGCAATCCTCGTGGGGGTAACCGACACGATGGGGCGCACGCTGCTGCCCATCCTGTTTGGCACCTTCATGGAGGCGTCCTCGGCCACCGCTGTCGGCTCCGCGCTGGCGTCGATGGCAATCTACATTCTGATGGCCGGGGTGCTCTTGTACAAACCCACCGGCCTGTTCGGGGAGGCCTGAGCGATGCTGCCCGAACGTCTTCTCAACGCGGTGATCCTGCTGACGCTGCTGGCGGTCCCCCTTGCGGCATTGGCGCTGGACGAGCCGTTCATCATCACCCTGGCCACCAAGGTGACCATTCTGGCGCTGGCCGGTGTCGGTCTCAACCTGGCGCTTGGTCAGGGCGGGCTGGTCAGCTTTGGTCACGCGGCCTATTTCGGTCTCGGCGGCTACGCGATGGGCATCCTTGCCAGCCACGCCCAAAGCTTCACCCCGCTGATGGAAGTGCCCTTCCTCATCGAAGGCACCAAGTCGATGCCGGTGATCTGGATCACAGCGATCATCGTCAGCAGTCTCGCGGCGCTGCTGATCGGCGCGCTGAGCCTGCGCACATCGGGTGTCTACTTCATCATGGTCACGCTCGCCTTCGGGCAGATGTTCTACTATTTCGCCATCTCCTGGCCCGCTTACGGCGGCGAGGACGGGCTGTCGATCTATGTGCGCAACGGCTTTCCGGGGCTGAACACGCTGGTGCCGATCCAGTTTTTCGGCATCTGTTTCGTGCTGCTCTGCGTGGTGCTGTTCTTCGTTTCGCGGCTCAACCGGTCGGCCTTCGGCCTCGCGCTCGACGGTGCGCATCAGCATTCGGAACGGGCGCTGACCGTAGGCATCAACATCAACCGCGTGCGGCTGGTGGCCTTCGTGATCTCGGGCGGCATCACCGGTCTCGCGGGCGCGCTCTTTGCCGATCTCAACCGGTTTGTCAGCCCCACGATGTTCAGCTGGCACACCAGCGGCGAGATCATGATCTTTATCATCCTCGGTGGCGTGGCACGGATCTGCGGGCCCATCGCCGGGGCCGCGGCCTATATCATTCTCGAGCATTACCTCGGCGACGTGTCGGAATACTGGCAGGTCTATCTCGGCTTCATCCTGCTTTTTGTCGTGCTCTTTGCCAAAGGCGGCATCGTGGGCGCGCTGACCGGATCGAGGGGCAAGGCGCATGGCTGAGGCGATCCTGTCGGTCTCCGACATCCACAAGAGCTTTGGCGCGCTGAAGGCCAGCGACGGCATTTCGCTCGACCTTTTTCCAGGTGAGATCCACGCGCTGATCGGCCCCAACGGCGCAGGCAAATCGACCCTGATCAAGCAGATCGCCGGTGGGCTGAAGCCCGACAGCGGCCGGGTGCATTTCTGCGGGCAGGACGTGACCACGCTCAACGTGCCCGAACGCGCGCGCATGGGTCTGGCGCGCACCTTCCAAATCTCGGCGCTGGCGATGAGCTTTACCGTTCTGGAAAACGTCATGCTGGGCTGTGTCGGAGAGGCGCGCGGCGTGTTCAGTTTCTTCCGCCCGGTGATGACGCATCCCGGTCTGCTCAAACGCGCCCACGCCGCGCTTGACCGCGTGGCGCTGCGCGACTTTGCCGATGTCACCACGTCGGAGCTTTCGCACGGGCAGCGGCGGCAGCTGGAGGTCGCGGTGGCGCTCACCCTGAACCCCACCGCGTTCCTGATGGACGAGCCGATGGCCGGGCTGGGGGCAGAGGGCTCCAAAGCGCTGACCGACCTTCTGGCAGAACTGAAACAGGAGGCGCCGATCCTGCTGGTCGAGCATGACATGGACGCCGTGTTTGCGCTGGCCGACCGTATCTCGGTGCTGGTCTACGGCAAGATCATCGCCACCGGCAGCGTCGACGACATCCGCTCCAACGCCGATGTGCGCAGCGCCTATCTGGGTGAAGAGGACGAGGCATGAGCGCGCTGCTGGATCTCAGGGGGGTAGAGGCGTCCTACGGCGCGTCGCAAGCGCTTTTCGGCGTGGATCTGCAGGTGCGCGAAGGCGAGCTTGTGGCGCTCATGGGCCGCAACGGCATGGGCAAGACAACCACGATCAAGGTGATCTGCCGGTTGCTGAAGAACAGCGCCGGCGACGTCGCCTTTGCCGGGCAGGACCTGCGCAGCCTGCCGTCGCACAAGGCCGCTCAGCTGGGGCTGGGGCTGGTGCCGGAAGGGCGGCGCTGCTTCACCAATCTCAGCGTCTGGGAAAACCTTTACGCCGCGGCGCGGCCCGGCGCATGGGATCTGGCCAAGGTCTACGAGCTGTTCCCGCGGCTGGGCGAGCGCGCCGATCAGATGGCCAAGTCGCTCTCGGGTGGCGAGCAGCAGATGCTTGCCATCGGGCGCGCGTTGATGACCAACCCGCGGCTGCTGATCCTGGACGAGGCGACAGAGGGGCTTGCCCCGGTGGTGCGGCAGGAAATCTGGGCCGCCATCGGCACGCTCAAGAGCACCAGCGGCCTGTCGATCCTCGTGGTCGACAAGACCATCAGCGAGCTGCGCCGGATCGCCGACAGCGCGGTGATCCTCGAACGCGGCAGGTCTGTCTGGCAGGGGCGGATCGACGCTCTGACCAGCGATCTGCGCAACAAATATCTGGGGGTCTGAGGCGCGGGGTCCTCGTCTGTCGGCAAGGCCGAAATGTCACGACAGGGCACCACGCGCGGACACAAAGCGCCACCTGTGACGCCGAAGCCCCTCGGGTTGGCGATGACCATGCGCCGGGTGAGTCTTTCGCCTGTTCTGGGGGCCTGGCAGGCACAAAGCGGTCCTGATTCCCGTCAGATCGCCATCCCGCGATCTGGCAATGCGCGGATCCGAAAACCCGGGATTTCAGGTTCGGTTAAAGCTGGAAACACGCTCGGGAAATCACCTTTCCCTGCACGTTTCCCCCGCTCACCGCCCCCGCGGACGGACAGTGCTGTCGATCACCGGATGGCGCAGCGTGCCGATGCCCTGCACATGCGCTTCGATCACATCTCCGGGCCAGAGCCATTCCTGCGGATCGCGCCCCGCACCCACCCCTTCGGGGGTTCCGGAGGCGATGATATCGCCGGGCTCCAGCGTGATCCCCTTTGACAGATCGGCGATCAGCTTACCCACCTTGAAGAGCATGTGGCTGGTGTTGGAGCGTTGTTTTTCCACCCCGTTCACCGTCAGCCAGAGATCGAGCTTCTGCGGATCGGGGATCTCGTCGGCGGTGACGATGCAGGGGCCAAACGGCGCGTAGCTGTCCTGCCCCTTGGAAAAGATCCACTGTCCGGCGCGGCGGTTGTCGCGGGCGGAGATGTCGATCAGCACCGAATACCCGAACACATGCGACAGCGCGGTTTCGCGCGCCACACGCCAGGCGCGGGTGCCGACGATCACCGCAAGCTCGACTTCCCAGTCGAGCTGCTGGGTCATGTCGGCATCGTGACAGACCGGATCGCCCGGCCCGATCACCGCGGTGGGCGGCTTGGAGAACACCACCGGCTCTTTCGGCAGGCTGTCATCGGTATCCAGCGCCTTGGCGCTTTCGGTGATGTGATCGAGGTAATTCAGCCCGATGCCGAACACGTTCTTGCGCGGGCGCGGGATCGGGGCGAGCAGGCGCACATTCTCGATCGGGCGGGTGTTGCCGCTGCCCCAATCGCCCTGCGCGGCCTCCAGCGCCTTGCCCAGCTGCGCCGCCGCATAGGGGCCTTCGTCGATGAGATCGAGCATCCGGTCGGGCACCGCGTGGCCGATATGGGCGCCGAACCCGGCGGCGTCGATCACCAGCCCGTCGCGCAGGATGCCCAGCCGGGCGGCGGCCTCGGCATCGGCCATGTAGGTCACAAGTTTCATGAGGATCGTCCTTATTGGATCTGGTGGCCGTTATTGTCGCCAAACGCCTCTTCGCGGTAGAGGCCGAGCGCCCGCATCACCGGCAGGTCGGACAGGCAAAAGAGGCAGGCATCGTCGCTGTCGGAGGCATTGCCATGCTCGTGCCAGGCCCAGCTTGGCACGCAGAAGATGTCCCGCTCCGTCCAGTCGAAGCGCTGGCCGTTGATGACCGAATAGCCGCTGCCCTTGGCACATTGGTAAAGATAGCTGCCGGTGTGGCGATGCGCCTTGGTGCGCGCGCCGGGGGCCAGGCGCTGCATGCTGGCCCCCATGGTCTGCATCACCGCGCCGTTGGTCACCGGGTTCACGTATTCCATCAGCGTACCGTCGAAGGGCGACGGGTCGGACGCCGCGGCGTAGCTTGCAAGCGCCTCATAGGTACGGTCCCATTCGTATTTGAACATCGGGCTGTAACCCTTGTCCCAGGCACCACCCCCCGGCGTGAGACCGGCATTGCCCCAGGTCTTCGTCATGTCGTCCACGGGGTAGGTCACGGCCTGTGTCAGGTCCGGATGCACCTCGTAGAAATTCGCTTCCATCGCGTTCACAAAGGGAATATCGAGCCCGTCCTGCCAGATACACGGGCTGCCGTCTGCCGAGACGCCGTGCTCGTGCCAGGTGCCGTTGGGCGTCAGCACGAAGTCATTGGCGTTGAGCGTCATCTTGTGGCCGTCGACCACCGTATAGGCGCCGCTGCCTTCCATGATGAACCGGATCGCGCTGGCGGAATGGCGATGGGCGGAGGCGACCTCTCCGGGATGCATCACCTGCAGACCGGCATAGAGCCAGCCCACCGCTGCGGCCACATCCGTGCGTCCGGGATTGTTGAGGTAGATCACCCTGCGGCCCGCCTTTTCCGGCGTCACCAGATCGACCGAGCGCAGCACCTTCTCGCGCAGATCGCCGTAGCGCCAGAGCACCGGGCGCGATTGCGAGGCAGGCTCCCAGGGTTCGATCTTGTTGGCGACGGTCCAGAGCGCGCCGGCGTCGAAGCCTTCCAGCTCGTCGTAATAGGCCAGAAGCTCGGGCGTGTCCTCGACATTGGCGCGGCCCGCGACGTCTTCGCGGTGGTTTTCGCGGTGCTTCTCACGGTGTTGCTCACGGTCTACTGGCATGTCGGCCCCCTTCGCCATGGTCGTCCGGACTGTGGCACCGGATGACCGGTGAAACAACAATTTCCGCCCAGCGGGACAGCGCGCTTGCACCCGGATCGCAGGCAGGCCATCACCGGTGGACCGCAGTTATTGCCTCACGCTTTTCAGGACTCTGCTCATGAGCTTCACACTGCCGATCAAGATCCTGTTCCAGCATTGCGACCCGGCGGGGATCGTGTTTTTTCCGCGCTATTTCGAGATGATCAACCTGGTGGTCGAGGAGTGGTTCGAACAGTCGCTCGGCTATCCATTTGCGCAGATGCAAAGTGACGGGTTCGGCGTGCCGACGGTGACGATCAAGACGGATTTCACCGCGCCGTCGCGGCTGGGCGACAGGGTCGATTTTCAGCTTACCGTGGCCAAGCTCGGGCGCACCAGCGTCACTCTCGATTACGTTGCCAAGGCCGGAGAAGAAACCCGGCTCACCGCGCAATCAGTGCTGGTCTACATGGACAAGAGCACCGGGCGGCCGCTGCCCTGGCCAAGCGCGGTGCGGGACCGGATTGCCGCGCATCTCGACTGACAGAAGCGGCGCGACACGTCAGCTCTCGCTGCGGCGGTCGGTGAAGCGCTGCGGTTTGAAAGCGCCTTCAAAGCCCTGCGCCACTGCGCCCGGCGCAAGCGCAGTGATCCGCGGGGTGACCTCGAAACTGTCCCTGACGCTGCGGATCAACCGGTCGCGGGACGCGCCTTCGGCCAGTTCGACCTGCAGGTCGAGCACATCGCTTTGTCCATCAAACAGGATCTCCACCCGGAAATCGGCGACGTCCTCGCTGCGGAACATCAGATCCTCGAAATCGGTGAAGCCGATATTGACGCCGCGCACCTTCACGAATCCCGCAGTGCGATGGGTGTGCTTGATCAGCGGAAAGACATCGTAAGGGCCGCCGCCCGGCACATCTCGGCGAATCGTCACGATGTCGCCGGTGTTCCAGCGCAGAAACGGCGTGGCGTTGTTGGTCACCAGCGGTGTCACGACCAGCAGGCCCGGCCTGCCGTCTGCCACCGGCTCCATCGTGTCGGGGTCGAGCACTTCGGGGTAGCAGTAATCCGACCAGAAGCGGAATCCGTCGACCAGCGCATCCTCGCAGCCCAGCATCATCGCTTCGGTCATGCCATAGCTGTCGCGCACCACGGCGCCGAACAGCGCCTCGAGCTTGGCGCGTTTGGAGGCCGAAAGCGGCTCTGCGGTGCAAAGAATCCTGCGGATCGTACCTTGCGAAAGATCGATCCCTTGCGCGCGGGCCAGATTGGCCAGTTGCAGCCCGTAGCTTGCCATGCCGATCCAGGCCGTGGGCTGGAACAGCGCCATCATCTCGATCTGCATCGCCGAGGGCAGCGTGTTGCCACCGCCCGCCCAGACCACGCCAAGCTCCGCTTCGGCAGAGGCGCGGCCCATCAGGTGCCCGGCGGGGTGCATGCCCAGCGGCAGCGACAGGTGGGTCACGTCCTGCCGGGTCAGCCCGGCGCAGGCCAGCACGCGGGCGAACCCCTGCAGCCCGAAGGCCATGTCCTCGCGCGTGCGCGGGTAGAAGAGCGGCCGCCCGGTGGAGCCGCCCGAGCGCCAGTATTCCGCGATCTGCGACCGGTCCGCGATGCAGAACCCGGTATAGAACTGCGTGGCGCTCATCTCGCGCAGCATGTCCTTGTCGAGGATCGGCAGGCGCTGCCAGGCGTCCGGTTTCGTGATCCCGTCGAGCTCGACCTCCCCCAGCCGTGCAGCCATGAAGGGCGATTTCAGCGCCTGAACCACGGCGCGGCGCCGACCCTGCACCTGCCGGGCCTCGAGGTCCGCGGCGGTCCGGGGGATATTCAGATCGGTCATGCGCGCAGCCTCGTCTTTGCCCGCCTCCCGCACAAGGGGGTGGATTTATTTCAAACCTAAACTATTATATCCCGATGCGTATAGAAAGCCGGAAGTCGCGTGATGCCGCTTGAGGACCAGACACCGGAGGACGCAGGGCCGCTGTTTCCCGACCCCACCCCGGCGCCCGCGACACCTGAGCGCTTCGCGATGTCCCGCCATGTGGAGGTCACCCCCGACTTCCGACCTTTCGATCAGCCCAACGACATGTTCAGCCGCGGCTTCTGGGATCCGCGATTTGCCAACCGGGTGACGATGAAGTTCTTCCGCTCCTTCGTGAAACCGCAGGAACGGATGCGCGACGAGGAGGGGTTCGGCCAGCAGGATTTCGCGCTGCGCAACGGACCCTGGGTGGTGACCGAGATGTTTGCCGAGATGCATAAGGCCAAGGGGCGGCGCGACGGGTTTACCGACGATTTCACCCCGCATCTGCCGCCAAGGGTGGATCCCGCCGAGATCGGCAGCCCGCAGGAGGCGGCGCGGGGCGTCAGGAAAGTGGCAAAGCTCTACGGCGCGGATCTGGTGGGCATCACCGCCTATGACCCGCGCTGGACCTACCGGTCGAAATTTTCCGCCCGCACCCAGACAAGCCGTCCGGTGGAGCTGCCCGAGGGGCTGACCTCGGTCATCGTGCTGGGCAAGGCGATGGACTATGACATCATCCGCATGTCGCCTTCGGCCACCGCTTCTGCCGGGCCGGCCTCGGGCTATGCCGAAGACGCGATCACCCTGCTGGCGTTGGCGCAATATATCCGGTCGCTGGGCTACATCGCGGTCGCCAACCAGAACGACACGACGCTGGCGGTGCCCTATGCAGTGCAGGCGGGTCTGGGGGAATACGGGCGCAACGGGCTTTGCATCACGCCGGAATACGGGCCCCGCGTCCGGTTCGGGCGCATCCTGACCAACATGCCGCTGGCCCATGACGCCCCGCAGCGATTTGGCGTGGAGGAGACCTGCGCGCTTTGCCGTCGCTGCGCCAATAATTGCCCGCCGCAGGCCATCGATCACGGCGTGCCGTCGACCTACAGGTTCAACCGCTCCAACATCAAGGGTGTGCGGAAATGGACCACCGATGGCGAGAAATGCTTCAAGTTCTGGGTCTCGCGCGGCACCGATTGCGCCAATTGCGTGCGCGTCTGCCCCTATAACAAGGACCGGCGCAGGCCGCTGTCGCGCCTCGTGCTCTGGATGCTGCGCCAGCCCGCGCTGCGTCGCCTTGCCCTCAGGCTCGATGACCACTTGCGCCTGCACGACCAGATCAAGCCCTCGGCCTGGTGGAAAGGCCGGGTCGAGACGCTGGACAAGGCCAGGGACAGCCCGCCCGATCCCGATCTCAAGGCACAGCAGGACCGGCTCAAGGCCATCCGGGACGAAAAGTATGGCACCGGCTGACGCGACCTTCCGCGCCGATCGCGACGGTGTCGCTCTTTGACGTCAGTGTTCTGACCGCGCCTCAGGTTCTGCGGAAAAGTGGCCCACCGCCGTCAACAGAGTGGTACGCATGTTGCCGCGCCATCCGAGGATGGCGGTCGAGCGGCTGGTGAACTTGCTTCCGATCTTCCCGAAACCGGCGCTGTCGCTGCAGGCGCTGAACCAGAGGTAGCCCGCGTGTCTCAGGCATCCGGTCCGAGACAGGCGGTCGCCTCGATCTCCAGCAGGGCGTCGTCTTCGATCAGACCGGCCACCACCAGCATCGACATCGCCGGGAAGTGACGGCCCAGCACGCGGCGATAGACCTCGCCCACTTCGCGCTGCCGGGCGAGATATTCGCGCTTGTCGATGACAAACCAGGTCAGTCGGGTGATGTCCTCGATCTCGCCGCCCGCTTCGCGCACGATGTCGACGATGTTGCGCAGCGCCTGCTCCATCTGGCCAATGAAGTCGTGGCTCTGGAACACCTGCTCGGCGGTCCAGCCGATCTGCCCGCCGATATAAAGCGTGCCGTCGCGCGCCAGCATACCGTTGGCATAGCCCTTGGCAGGGGCCCAGCCCTGAGGTTGGATGGTTTTCGCGGACATGAGAAACGCTCCGATCTTGCTGCGCTAGTGCTTCAACAGGAAGCGCTGGATTTTCCCGGTCTGCGTCTTTGGCAGAGCCTCTGCAAAGACGACGCGGCGGGGGTATTTGTAAGGGGCGATGCTTGCCTTGACGTGATCCTGCAAGAGCTTGGCGGTTGCCTCCGACGGCGCGCCATCGGCCAGAACCACATGCGCCTCGACAATCATGCCCCGCGCGTCGTCCGGCGCACCGATCACCGCGCATTCGGCGACCTGCGGATGCGAAAGTAAGGCCGCCTCGACCTCCGGCCCCGCGATATTGTAGCCCGAGGACAGGATCATGTCGTCGTTGCGCGCGGCGAAATGCAGATAGCCGTCGGCATCCATGGAAAACGCATCACCGGTGATGTTCCAGCCGTCCAGCACATAGCCCGCCTGCCGATCGTCAGCGAGATACCGGCAGCCGGTGGGGCCGCGCACGGCCAACCGTCCGACCTCTCCGCGCGGCAGATCCTCGCCGTCTTCACCGATGATCTTCGCCTGATACCCGGTGACCGGACGCCCGGTGCAGGCGGGCCGGTGGTCGTCGAAGCGGTTGGAGACAAAGATGTGCAGCATCTCCGTGGCGCCGATCCCGTCGAGCATCGGCTTGCCGGTCTTGGCCATCCAGTCCTCGTAGACCGGGGCGGGCAGTGTCTCTCCGGCAGAGACGGCGGCGCGCAGGCTCGACAGATCCGCGCCCTCCTCCATCGCCGCCAGCATCGCACGGTAGGCGGTGGGCGCGGTGAAGCAGACGGTGGCTTTGTACTTCTCGATGATCTCGATCATGTTCGGCGGAGAGGCGGTTTCCAGAAGCGTCGCGGTGGCGCCGAACCGCAAGGGAAAGATCGCCAGCCCGCCCAGCCCGAAGGTGAAGGCCAGCGGCGGCGAGCCGACAAACACGTCCTCGGGCACCACGCCCAGCACCTCGCGCGCATAGCCGTCGGCGATGATCAGCAGATCGCGGTGGAAATGCATCGTGGCCTTGGGCGCCCCGGTGGAGCCCGACGTGAAGCCCAGCAGCGCCACGTCATCGCGCCCGGTCTCCACCGCGTCAAAGCGCACCGGCTTTTCCAGCGCCAGCCGGTCCAGCTCCGCATCGTGGTTGGACGTGCCGTCGAACCCGACCACGGTTTTCAGGAACGCGCTGTCCTTGGCGCATCTGGTCATCTCGTCCATCAGCCGCGTGTCGCAGAGCGCGTGGGTGACCTCGGCCTTGTCGACAATCGCCGTCAGCTCTCCGGCGCGCAGCATCGGCATGGTGTTGACCACCACCGCGCCCGCCTTGGTCGCGGCCAGCCAGCAGGCGACCATCGCGGGATTGTTGGCGGACCGGATCAGCACGCGGTTGCCGGGCTTCACCCCCAGATCGCTGACCAGCGCATGGGCCAGCTTGTTGGTCCAGTCGCTCAGCTCCTTGTAGGTGCGGATCCGGCCGTTGCCGATAAGGGCGGTGTGATCGCCAAAGCCCTGATCGACCATCCTGTCGGTCAGCTCGACCCCGGCATTCAGCCGCTCGGGATAATCGAACCCGTCGAGCAGGAAATCCGGCCATTGATCGCGCGGCGGCAGGTTGTCGCGCGCGAAGCTGTCGGTATGAGCGGAAGGGCCAAGCATCGCTCAGTCGTTGGCTTCGGGCGGCAGGAAATCGACATCGTGCTCGGCAGAGACCTTCACCACCGCTTCGACATCGGTCATGTCGTGCAGCTCTTCGAAAAGCTCCCTGAGCTTGCCGGCGGGAGAAACCCAGAAAAGCGCGCGGCAGGGCTTGTCGGACTTGTTGAAATAACCGTGCGGGATGCCACGCGGCATGCGCACGACGTCGCCCTCGCGGGCCTTGGTCCAGACCCCGTCAAGCTTCAGATCCAGCTCACCCTCCTGCACGAGGATGAATTCGTCCTGCGTCGGATGGATATGTACCGGGACAAAATCACCGGGGGCGGAATTGGTCTCGAACGCGAAGGTCGAGTCGCAGATTGCCTTGGGGTAATAGGTCTGGCCGAGGATGTTCCAGGTTGTTTCCTTATAACCGACGCCGTTTCCGGTGATGCCTTTTTCAAGATCTGCCATGGGGTTATCCTCCTGTGAATGCGCCGAGCGTCTGGCGCGCGATGATGATTTTCTGAACGTCCGAGGCACCTTCGTAGATGCGCAAGGCACGGATTTCGCGGTAGAGGCTTTCGACCGTCTCGCCCCGACGCACGCCGTCGCCGCCATGCAACTGCACAGCCCGGTCGATGACCTTCTGCGCCTGGTCGGTGGAAAAGAGCTTGGCCATCGCCGCCTCGCGCGTGACCCGCGGCGCGCCGGAATCCTTGGCCCAGGCGGCGCGGTAGACCAGCAGCGCGCTGGCATCGACATCAAGCGCCATGTCGGCGATGTGGCCCTGCACCATCTGCAGATCGAAAAGCGGCGCGCCCTGAACATGGCGGGAGGTGACCCGCGCCAAAGCCTCGTCCAGCGCGCGGCGGGCAAAGCCCAGCGCGGCGGCGGCAACGGTGGCGCGGAAGACATCGAGCACCGACATGGCGATCCGGAAGCCCGCGCCGCTGTCGCCAAGACGGGCCGTGGCCGGGATACGGCAGCCGTCAAACGAAAGCGTCGCCAGAGGGTGTGGCGCGATGGTCTCGAGCCGGTCCGTGACGCTTAGTCCGGGTCTACCCGCAGGCACGATGAAGGCCGATAGCCCCTTTGCGCCCGGCGCGTCTCCGGTGCGCGCGAACACTGTGTATACATCTGCTATACCGCCGTTGGAGATCCAAGTCTTTTCTCCATCGAGCACATAGTCTTCACCGTCTGCGGTCGCCGTCATCGTCGAGTTGGCCACGTCGGACCCCGATGCCGGTTCGGTCAGCGCAAAGGCAGAGATCGCCTCGCCCCGCCGCACCTTCGGCAGCCATTCCTCCTGCTGGTCACGTGTGCCGAAAAGCGAGATCGCGCCGGTGCCCAGCCCCTGCATCGCAAAGGCAAAATCCGCGAGCCCGTCATGCCGCGCCAGCGTCTCGCGGATGAGGCAGAGCGTGCGCACGTCGAGCGCATCGCCCGACCCCGGCGCCACCGCCGCATGCTCCAGCCAGCCAGCCGCGCCCAGCGCGGCGACGATGTCGCGGCAGGCCTGATCGGTGTCGGAATGATCCACCGAAAGATCTGCGGCAAACGCCTCCAGCCGGTCGCCAAGGACGCGGTGCCGGTCGTCGAAAAACGGCCAGGTGAGAAAGGACCGGTCTGCCATCAATTGCCCTCGAACACAGGTTTTTCCTTGGCGACGAAGGCCCTGTAGGCGCGTTCGAAATCGCCGGTCTGCATACAGATCGCCTGCGCCTGCGCTTCGGCCTCGATGGCCTGCTCGATCGACATCGACCATTCCTGCGCCAGCATCGTCTTGGTCATCATATGGGCAAAATTGGGCCCCGCCGCGATGCGGCTGGCCAGAGCGCGCGCATCGGTGTCCAGATCGTCAGTGAGCGCAGTGTAGAACCCCCAGGCGTGGCCTTCCTCGGCGCTCATCGAGCGGCCGGTGTAAAGCAGCTCCGCCGCGCGGCCCTGTCCGATGATCCGCGGCAGGATCGCGCAAGCGCCCATATCGCAGCCCGCCAGCCCCACGCGGGTGAAGAGAAACGCGCATTTGGCCTCAGGTGTCGCGATCCGCAGGTCCGAGGCCATGGCAATGATCGCGCCCGCGCCGACGCAGATTCCGTCCACCGCGGCGATCACCGGCTTGCCGCAGTTGACCATCGCCTTGACCAGATCGCCGGTCATGCGCGTGAAGGTCAGCAGGTCCTTCATATCCATCCGGGTGAGCGGGCCGATGATGTCATGCACATCGCCGCCAGAGGAAAAGTTGCCGCCATTGGCCGCAAAGATCACCACATCGACATCCTCGGCATAGACAAGATCGCGGAACCAGTCGCGCAGCTCGGCATAGCTGTCGAAGGTCAGCGGATTCTTGCGGTCCGGACGGTCAAGCTGCACCGTCGCGATACGATCCTCGATCCTGCAATTGAAGTGTCTGACATCGGTGCGTGTGCTCATGCGCCGGATCCCCCGTTCATCTGATCAAAGCGCGCGCTGAGCGCAAAGGCTTCTTCGGCGCTGAAATCCTCCAGCATTTCGTCGATCCAGCCTTCATGGGCTCTGGCCTGCCGGGCGAATTCCTCGCGCCCTTTCTGCGTCAGGCGCACGCGTGAGGCGCGGCGGTCGCCGGGCACCGCGATGCGCACCATCAGGCCGTCCTCCACCAGCCGGTCGACGATGCCGGTGACGTTGCCGTTGGAAACGCGCAGCACCCCCGACAGCTCGCTCATCTTGAGACCCTGCTCATGCCGCGACAGGGCCGCCATCACGTCGAACCGCGGCAGGGTTGTGTCGAACTCGGTTCGGAGGTTCTCGCGCAGCTGCGTCTCAACCACCCGCGAGGCACGCAGCAGGCGCAACCACAGCCGCAGCCGTTCTTTCGACGGTGTGCCGATCTTGGCGTCGGAATCGGAATGAGCCCGGGTCAAATTTCGCCTCCTGACAGGCTGAGCGCATGGCCGTTCACCGACCGCGCCGCGTCCGAACAAAGCCAGAGGGCGGCGCCCGCGACCTCGTCGGTCTGGATGAACCGGCGTTGCGGATTGACACTGGTCAGCGATGCCGCCGCGTCGTCCCCGCTCATGCCGGTCTTGGCCACGATATTGTCCAGCGAGCGTTGCAGCATGGGGGTTTCGACAAAGCCCGGGCAGATGGCATTGACGGTGATGCCGGTGCTGGCCAGCTCAAGCGACAAGGCCCGGGTCAATCCGACCACGCCGTGCTTGGCCGCGCAATAGCCCGAAACGTAAGGATAGCCCTTGAGCCCCGCGGTGGAGGCGATGGCGATCATCCGGCCCTCGCCTGCCGCTTTCATGTCCGCCAAAGCGGCCTGCCAGACGTTGAAGACACCCAGCAGGTTCACCGATGTCATCTCGTCCAGATCGGCGGCGGTCATCTTTGCAAAGGGTTTCGAACTGGCGGCACCCGCGTTGGCAATGACCACCGTCACCGGCCCCTGTGCGGCGCGCGCGGCTTCGAACGCGCTGGCCACGGCCTCGGTCGAGGTGACGTCGCAGATCTGGTAAGGCAGGTTCTGGTCCCTGAGCGGCGCGTCGCGGCGGCCCATGATGGTGACGCTGGCGCCTGCCCGTGCAAAGGCCTGCGCGGTCTCGGCCCCCACGCCGGAGCCGCCGCCGGTCACCACCACATGTGCCTTGTCGAGCTTCATACCCGCGTCATCTCCGCCTCGCGATCCGCCAGCCGCCAGGCCTGATCCCGGCCTGCCTCGTAGGGCAGCGGCCAGGTCTCGTGCCGGTCGCCCAGCGCGGTGGCGGTGTGCAGCGTCCAGTAGGGATCGGCCAGATGCGGGCGGGCCAGACAGACCAGATCGGCGCGCCCGGCCATCAGGATCGAGTTCACGTGGTCCGCCTCGTAGATATTGCCGACCGCCATCGTCCGGATGCCGTTTTCGTTGCGGATCCGGTCCGAAAACGGTGTCTGGAACATGCGGCCATAGACCGGCTGCGCCTCGGTCGAGGTCTGCCCGGCGGATACGTCGATGATATCGGCACCGGCGGCTTCGAACATCGCGGCAATCTCCACCGCCTCTTCGGGGGTCACACCATCGTCGCCCGCCCAGTCGCTGGCCGAGATCCGCACCGCCATCGGCTTGTCCTCCGGCCAGACCGCGCGCATCGCGGCAAAGACCTCCAGCGGATAGCGCATGCGGTTCGCAAGGCTGCCGCCATAGGCATCGTCGCGGGTGTTGGACAATGGCGAGATGAAGGACGAGATCAGATAGCCATGCGCCGCGTGCAATTCGATCATGTCGAAGCCCGCGCGCTTTGCCATCTCTGCGGCGGCCACAAACTGAGCCGTCACGCGGTCCATATCGGCGCGGTCCATCGCCTTCGGTGTCGCGTTCCCATCCGACCAGGGAATGGCCGAGGCGGAGATCAGCGGCCAGTTGCCGGATGTCAGCGGCGTGTCCATACCTTCCCATCCCAGATTGGTGGAGCCCTTGCGCCCGGAATGGCCGATCTGGCAGCAGATCCTTGCCTCCGTCTCATCATGCACAAACCGGGTGAGCCGCGCCCATTCGGCCTCGTGTTCGGGCGCGTAAAGCCCCGGGCAGCCCGGCGTGATGCGGCCTTCGGGCGAGACGCAGGTCATCTCCGTGTAGACAAGCCCGGCGCCGCCCTTGGCGCGCTCGCCGTAATGGATGAGATGCCAGTCGGTCGGGCAGCCGTCGACGGCCTTGTACTGCGCCATCGGCGACACCACGATGCGGTTTTTGAGCGTCATGCCGCGCAGCTGGAAGGGTGCAAACATCGGCGCGCGCACCGGGCCGTTGGACCCCCCTCCGGCCTGTTCCATGAACCACGCTTCGGCCGATTGCAGCCATTCCGGGTCGCGTTCGCGCAGGTTCTCGTGGCTGATGCGCTGCGAACGCGTAAGCATCGAGTAATTCAGCTGCACCGGGTCGAGATCGAGATAGCGTTCCACATCCTCGAACCATTCCAGCGAGTTGCGCGCCGCCGATTGCAGGCGCAGAACCTCGAGGCGGCGCTTGTCCTCGTAGTTCCGGAACGCGGTTTCGAGGTCTGGCCCGGCGACCACCTCATCGGCCAGCGCGATGGCGCTTTCCATCGCAAGCTTGCTGCCCGACCCGATGGAGAAATGCGCGGTTGCCGCCGCATCGCCCAGCAGCACCACGTTCTTGTGGCTCCACCGCTTGCAGAGCACGCGCGGGAAACGGATCCAGGCGGAGCCGCGAATATGGTTGGCGTTGGTCATCAGCTTGTGACCACCCAGATGATCCCTGAAGACCTCTTCGCAGACCGCGATTGTCTCCGCCTGGCTCATCTCGCCAAAGCCGAAATTGTCAAAGGTCCGCTGGCTGCATTCCACGATGAATGTCGCGGTGTCGTCGTCGAACTGGTAGGCATGCACCCAGAGCCAGCCCTTGTCGGTCTTCTCGAAGATAAAGGTGAAGGCGTCGTCGAATTTCTGATGAGTGCCGAGCCAGACGAACTGGCACTTGCGCAGGTCGATATCGGGCTCGAACGCGTCTTCGAACTCCATCCGGGTTCTCGAGTTCAGACCGTCACTGGCAACCACCAGATCGTAATCGTGCATGTGGTCGGAGGCGGCACCAACCTCTGTCTCGAAGCGCAGATCGACCCCCAGCTCGCGGGCGCGCGCCTGCAGGATCAGCAGCAGCTTCATCCGTCCGATACCGCAGAACCCATGGCCGCTCGAGACCAGTTTCTGACCTTTGTAATGCAGCGCGATATCGTCCCAATAGGCAAAGCTGGCGCGGATCTCCTGCGCGCTGACCGGATCGTTGGCCGCGAGGTTGTCGAGAGTTTCGTCGGACAGAACGACACCCCAGCCAAAGGTGTCATCGGGCCTGTTGCGCTCGAGAACGACGACCTCTGCGCCGGGGTCGCGCAGCTTCATCGAGATGGCGAAGTAGAGACCGGCGGGTCCGCCGCCGAGACAGGCTATGCGCATCGGTATGCCCTGACTTTGGTTGGACTGCCGGAAAAACCTACGCCCAACGGATAGTCATTTCAAGCATAAATATTTTGAGCTTGAAATATAAATAGAGTAGGGATGACCCGGAAGGCCGCGACGGGTGATCAAGCCGGGCTAGCTTTGAACATAGCGCGCTTGCCCGGGCCGGGCAGCACAAAAGGAGACCAGATCATGCCGAACCGCGATTGGGACGACGCCTATGCCAACATGGCCCATATCGAAGGCTCCGACAAACTGCCCGCCCTCTGGTCGGAGCGCGCGGCCGCCTATCGGCAAAGTGCTGTGCGCATCGAAGAGGGTATCGCCTACGGCGATGACCCGCGCGAGCGGTTCGATCTGGTCTGGCCCGATGGTGACCCCAAGGGCCTCGCGGTGTTTGTGCATGGCGGCTACTGGCTGCGTATGGACAAATCCTACTGGACCGATCTCGCCGAGGGCGCGCGCGCCAATGGCTGGGCGGTGGCCTTGCCGCAATACACGCTGGCCCCGGCCGCGCGTCTTGCGCAGATGACGCAGCAGATCGGTGCCGCCATCTCGCAGGCCGCGACGCTGGTGCCCGGGCCGCTCCGGATTGCCGGGCATTCGGCGGGTGGGCATCTGGTGAGCCGCATGACCTGTGCGGACAGTCCGCTCTCCGAGAATGTCAGATCGCGGCTGCAGCACACGCTCTCGATCAGCGGGCTGCACGATCTGCGCCCGCTGATGTGGACGGCGATGAATAAGGATCTGCAGATCGACGAGGATGAGGCGCAGCGCGAAAGCCCCGCCTTGCTGCGCCCCCTGCCCGGGACACGGATCACTGCCTGGGTCGGCGGTGGCGAGCGGCCGGAATTCATCCGGCAATCGAGGCTGCTGGCGATGATTTGGCAGGGGCTCGACGTGCAGACCGATGTCGTCATCGACGGGAAGCACGACCATTTCTCGCTGCTGGAAGGTCTGAAACAGGCCGAAAGCCCGCTGACGGCCGCCTTTGTAGAATAATATATGATTCTGTATTTCGTGTGATATATCGCGGAAAACACATGAAAGCGAATCGCCCTTGTCCGACCTCCGCGCCAAATCGGAACCTCTCTTTGACAGGATGCGTGACGATATCCTGACGCTGGCGCTGGAGCCCGGTGCGGCCCTGCGTCTGCCCAGCCTGTCGGAACGTTACGGGATTGGCGTGACACCGCTGCGCGACTGCCTGAACCGGCTCAGCACGGAAAAGCTGGTGGTTGTGGAGCACAACAAGGGGTTTCGCGTCTCGGCGCTGACAACCGCCGACCTGCTCGATCTCGAACGCAGCCGCAACGCCATCGAGGGCGCGCTTTTTGCCCGCGCGGTGGAGGATGGCGACGATGCCTGGGAGGCCGGTGTGATCGGCACCTACCACCAGCTGTCGCGCACCGAGTTGCCGTCGATATTGCTGCCCGATGACCGGCTGGCGCGCTGGACCAGCCGCCATGCGGCGTTTCACGATGCGCTGATTGCCGGTGCGCCGTCGCACTGGATGACCCGGTTCCGGACCCAGCTCAACGACCATCTCAGCCGCTACCAGCGCTATATCCAGTCCGGTCTGCGGCAGATGGCCGGGACCCGTCCGGCGCTCGCGTCCGAAGCCGCGACGATCTTTGAAACCGCAATGGCGCTGGCGCCGCACACGGCACTCTACCGGGCCGCGCTGGACCGCAATGCAACCGCGGCCCGCCAGACCATCGAGGCGCATGCCAGGCTCTCGATCACCGCCTTCGAAAACCTGATCGCGCTGGTCGCCACCACACCGGAAAAGACCGCCGCAACCCGACCCGAGGAGCTGATCCTATGAGCGTCTACGACCCCGCCAGCGATGGCGCCAAGATGTCCTTTGCCAAGGACATGTCCTATATCGACTACCTGTCGCTCGACCCCATTCTGGGCGCGCAGAACCGTCAATCCGATGCGCATGACGAGATGCTGTTCATCATCCAGCACCAGACCTCCGAGCTCTGGATGCGGCTGGCGCTGCACGAGCTTTCCACCGCGCGCGAGATGCTGGCCAAAGGCGCGTTCCCGCCCGCTTTCAAGATGCTGACGCGGGTGGCGCGGATCTTTGACCAGCTCAACAACGCATGGGACGTGCTGCGCACCATGACGCCCAGCGAATACACCGAATTTCGCGAGACGCTGGGGTCGTCCTCGGGCTTTCAGTCGCATCAATACCGGCTGATCGAATTCATTCTCGGCAATCGCAACCGGGCGATGATGAAGGTTCACGAGCATCGGCCCGAGCTGCATCACATGCTGGGGCAGGAGCTTGAGACCAAATCGCTTTACCACGTGACACTCGACATTCTGGCGCATGAGCTTGACGTCATCTTCGATCCCGCCATCTACCGGCTGGACGCGCCGCACAAGGCCGATGACGCGGTGATGGCGGCGTGGACAATGGTCTATCGCGACCCCAGCAGCCACTGGTCACTATACGAGCTGGCCGAAAAGCTGGTCGATCTGGAAGATTATTTTCGCCGCTGGCGATTCAACCACGTGACCACGGTGGAGCGCATCATCGGTTTCAAACGCGGCACCGGCGGCACGTCCGGCGTCACCTATCTGCGCAAGATGCTCGAGGTCGAGCTTTTCCCAGAGCTCTGGAACATGCGAGGCAACCTATGAAAGACGGCACCATGACCCTTCCGATGAAGCACCGGTTCCACCTGCCCGAAGGGGTGATCTATCTCGACGGCAACTCCCTCGGGCCGCTGCCGAAAGGCGTGACGGAGCGGGTGTCGGTGATGCTCTCGGACGAATGGGGCGCGCATCTCATTCGCGGCTGGAATGTCGATGACTGGATGGGCCAGCCGATGCGCGTGGGCAATATGGTGGGACGGCTGATCGGCGCGCCGGATGGGTCCACGGTCATGGGCGACACGCTGTCGGTCAAGGTCTATCAGGCGCTGGATGCGGCGCTGAAGATGCGCCCGGACCGCAAGGTGATCCTGTCGGACAACAGCAACTTTCCCTCCGATCTCTATATGGCGCAGGGGCTCATCGCGCAGCTGGGTCAGGGCCATGAGCTGCGCATCGTCGATCCCGAAGAGGTGATGGACGCGCTGACCGATGAGGTCGCCGTCGCGATGATCACGCAAGTCGGCTACCAGACCGGCTATATGCACGATATGAAGGCAATGACCGCAAAGGCCCATGAGGCGGGCGCGGTCATGCTTTGGGATCTGGCGCATAGTGCCGGTGCCGTGCCGGTCGATGTCAGCGCCAGTGGCTGCGAATTTGCCGTGGGCTGCACCTACAAGTACCTCAATGGCGGGCCGGGCGCGCCGGCCTTCATCTATGTACGGCCCGATATCGTCGATCAGATCCGGCCCGCGCTGGCCGGCTGGCTGGGCCACGACGCGCCCTTTGCCTTCGAGGGCGATTACCGCCCGGCCAAGGATGTAGAGCGGATGCGCGTCGGCACGCCGCCGGTGGTGCAGATGACGGCGCTGGAAGAGGCGCTGAAGATCTGGGACGAGGTCGACATGGCCGCGCTGCGCGCCAAAAGCATCGCGCTCTGCGAGCTTTTCATCGCGGAGGTGGAGCAGAGATGTGAGGGTGTGACCCTTGCCAGCCCGCGTGACGCGGCGATGCGCGGCTCGCAGGTCTCTTTCGCGTTCGAGAACGGCTATGCGGCGATGCAGGCGCTGATCTCGAAAGGGGTGATCGGCGATTTCCGCGCGCCCGACATCATGCGCTTTGGCTTCACGCCGCTTTACATCGACGAAGACGATGTGCGCGCCGCGGTGGATATCCTCGCGGACGTGCTGGGCAACCGGCTATGGGACACGCCGGAGTTCAAGCGCACGAGCCGCGTCACCTGACGGGGGCGCGTATCGCCAAACAGCGCTGCGCGGTCAGCTCGGGCGCAGATGAATGATCTTGCGCTCGACACCGAGGGCGGTGCGCGCGGTCTCCATGATATCGTGCCGCGTCAGACCGGCATCCGCATACATGTCGTCCGGGCTGGCCTGATCGATGAACCGGTCGGGCAGCGTCAGCGTGCGGATCGCAAGGCCGCGGTCAAACGCGCCCTCCGCGGCCAGCGCATGCAAAACCATTGCGCCAAAGCCGCCCTGCGCCCCCTGCTCCACGGTGATCAGCGCCTTGTGATTGGCGGCAAGATCGCGGATCAGATCCATGTCGAGCGGTTTGGCAAAACGGGCATCGGCCACCGTGCAGCTCACGCCGTCCTCCTCCAGCATCCGCGTGGCGGCGAGCACCTCATCGAGATGCGCGCCGAAGCTGAGAAACGCCACGTCGGATCCTTCCTGCACCACCCGGCCCTTGCCGATCTGCAGGACGTGGCCACGCTCCGGCAGCTCCACGCCTATGCCGGAGCCGCGCGGATAGCGGAAGGCGATCGGCCCGTCATCATGCGCGGCGGCGGTGGCCACCATATGCATGAGCTCCGCCTCGTCGGATGCCGCCATCACGGTGAAGCCCGGCAGATTGGCCAGATAGGCCACGTCAAACGCCCCGGCATGGGTCGCGCCGTCGGCCCCCACAAGCCCGGCCCGGTCGATAGCGAAACGTACCGGCAACCCTTGCAGCGCCACGTCATGCACCACCTGATCATAGCCGCGCTGCAGGAAGGTCGAATAGATCGCGCAGAAGGGCTTCAGTCCCGAGGCGGCCATGCCCGCGGCAAAGGTCACGCCATGTTGCTCGGCGATGCCGACATCGAAGACCCGTCCCGGAAACCGGTCGGCCATGATGTTCACGCCGGTGCCCGAGGGCATCGCGGCGGTGACCGCGACAATCGAGGGATCGCGCGCGGCCTCATCGGTCAGCGCGGTGCCAAAGACGGACGTGTAGCTTGGCGCATTGGGTTTCGATTTGGCCTGTTGGCCCGTGACAGGGTCGAATTTAGACACGCCGTGGCCGCGGTCGGCGCTGCCTTCGGCGGGCGCGAACCCCTTGCCTTTCACGGTGCAGACATGGATCAGAACCGGCCCGGTCGCCCGCGCCCGCGCGGCGCGCAATACCGGCAGAAGCTGATCCAGATCGTGGCCGTTGATCGGGCCGACATAGTCGAAGCCCAGTTCTTCGAAAAGCGTGCCGGAGCCTTGCACCGCGCCGGTCACCAGTTGCCGCGCCCGCTTGGCGCCTTCCCGCATCGGCATCGGCAGCGCCTGTTCGAACCCTTCGGCAAGCGACTTCATCCGCGACAAGGGCTCATTGGCATAAAGTCGCGACAGGTATGAGGACATGGCCCCCACCGGCGGCGCGATGCTCATTTCGTTGTCGTTGAGGATGACGAACATCCGGCGGCCTTCGTGGCCTGCATTGTTCATCGCCTCATAGGCCATGCCTGCCGAGATCGACCCGTCGCCGATCACCGCGATCGCGTCACCCGTGGGCTGGCCCATGTCACGCCCGACCGCAAAACCCAAAGCGGCGGAAATCGAGGTGGAGCTGTGTGCCGCGCCAAACGGATCGAAGGTCGATTCAGAGCGTTTGGTAAAGCCGCTCAGCCCGTCCTTCTGGCGCAGGGTGCGGATGCGGTCGCGCCGCCCGGTCAGGATCTTGTGCGGGTAGCACTGGTGCCCGACATCCCAGACAAGCTTGTCCATCGGCGTGTTGAACACCGCGTGGATGGCGACGGCCAGTTCGACCACACCCAGCGAGGATCCCAGATGCCCGCCGGTTTCGGAGACGGCAGAGATCACTTCCTGGCGCAGCTCGTCAGCCAGTAGCGTCAGCGTCTCGTCATCGAGCTGCCGCAGGTCGGCGGGACCGGCCACGCGGTCGAGATTAGGGGTTTCGGGCGATGTCATGTTATGGTCCTCCAACAGAGGGGCAGTTTGACGTCGCGACCATACGGGGGGTGCCGATGATCGCGACGCCAGCTCCTGTAGCCAACAGGAAGGGAACCGGGGTAGGTGAACCCCGACATCCGGTCTTCCGATGGGAAATGCAAAAGACCGGATCTGGCGCCGGAAGGGCGAGGTGTCCCTCGCCCTTCCGGATCAGTTTGAGTCGCCGTCCGCCGGAGCGTCGTCTCCGGTGGCCGCGTCGTCTGCCGCCGCATCGTCTGCGGCACTGTCATCCGCAGCCGCTTCGGCGGTGTCGTCCTCGGCAGGCGCCGCTTCTTCGGCGCTTGCGTAAACCGGGGCCTCGGTTGTGGCCAGTTCCGGCCAGTCCGCGATCACGTTGAGACCCTGCATCGGCTGCTGATAGCCTTTGTGGCAGGTCTTGCAGGCGGCTTTCGGCGCGTCGGCAAAGACCGGTCCCAGACGTTCGGGCGGGTATTCGTCCTTCAGCGGCACCAGGTAGTCGTTGTTGATCTCCTGAACCATGCCGATGCCCAGCTGTTCGGTGCTCCATTGCGGGGTCACCTGCTCGGGATCGTAGAACGCCCGGCTGTTGTGGCAGAAGTTGCAGTTCACCCCGAGCGAATTGGAGACGTAGTTCATCAGGCTGAACGTGCGCTCGGTGTCCTGCCAGGTGGTCACACCCTCTTCGTCCGGATACTCGGCCACGTGGGACTCGAGGTTGTGCACACCGATGCGGCCATAATCGAGAAGGAAGGTCTCCAGCGCATCCGATGGCAGCGAGGTGTATTGCGACTGCACCGTCACACGGTTCTGGACCGCCGCCCAACCCGCCGTCGCTTCGGTGGTCGGCCCGATCTTGAACCAGATGTCGGAGGGCACGTTCTGGCCGCGGTGGCAGGTGTAGCAGTTCACACCGACCTGCGCATTGGCGTTCACATGGCCGTCCCAGCCTTCGTTGATGTTCTGCGTCATCTGGATCATCCGGCGCGAGACCACCTTGGTGTAAAGATTGTCTTCGCCGTAATCCTCCAGATCCGCATCGCCGTGGCAGTAGGCACAGCCCTCATCGGGTGCGACCCACTGGGTCATGGCATTCATCAGCCGGTTGAAGTTGTCGACCGTCAGATCGCCCAGCACCTGGACGTTCTGGTATTCGTCCTTTGCCAGCGTTTCTCCGCCTTCGGGCAGATAGGGCTCTTCGGTGTAGTAGGCCTCGATCGTGGGGTCGGCCATCTTCACTTCGGTCACGAACTCCGGCACCGACATGCCGGTGCCACGCGGGCCGGTCTGCATGCTGTCGGTCTTGTAGGGCTGGCCAAGCGTGACCAGCGCAATCGCGACAAACACGGCACCCCCCAGCGTGCCCACCAGAATGGCCGGGCCGTAGATATCGGCGGGATTCTTGGAATTCCAGTCATTGAACCACTTGGGTAGCATGATCAGTCCCCTCCCTGTCCGATGAAGGCCTCGTAAGAGCCGTATGCCTCGTAGCCGTAGCTGCCGTCATACATCGGAGCGAAGTGATGCTCCTGCGCCCAGATGAACCAGTTATCCACAACCGTGCCGGTCAGCAGGATGCCGATGCCGCCCGTTATCGGGGTGAGCACCGCAAACCACCAGGCCCAGCGGTGAATGCCTTCCATCGTCGCGTTGAATCCCATGGTCCAGCGCCAGAACAAAGCCGCCCGTTCAGAGGCCGTGCCGCGGTCGATGATCTGCTCAAGCTCCCGGTCGCCGCCGTAGCGGGTGACGGCCAGGATCGTCGCACCGTGCATCGCAAAGAGCAGCACGGAGCCGTAGAGGAAGACAATCGAGAGCGCGTGGAACGGGTTGTAGTAAAGGTTGCCGTAGCGGATCGAGAAGGCCGTGGTCCAGTCGAGATGCGGGAAGATCCCGTAGGGCACCGCCTCTGACCAGGATCCCATCAGGATCGGCCGGAAGAGACCCAGCACCAGAAAGAGCCAGATCGCCGAGCCGAAGGCCCAGAAGACGTGTTTGCCCATCTTGTGTTCCATGGCGAGCAAGTAGGTTCGCGCCCACCAAGACATCACCGAGATGAGCAGGAAGAAGCTCGCGATGATGTACCAGCCGCCATCGTTGAGCGGCGGGATGGTCAGGCCATATTCGGGGCTCGGCGGCTCTAGCGCCAGCCAGAACAGCTGCCGGATGAACTCCGGGATCGACCAGTCAACCTGCGCCAGCATGTTGAACCCGATGATGTTGAGCGCCAGGATTCCTGTCGCGATCGACACCATGCCGGTCCAGCCCAGATAGAGCGGGCCAAGCTGCGCGTTGCCCATCCATCCGACCAGTACCGAGAACCGGGCCCAGGTGCCGCGCTCGCGTTCGGCGCTTTCGATATCCATGCCCCATTCCGGAGGACCCTGGACCTGCACCTGCGTGAAGATGTTCTGATATTCAGGATACTTCATGTCTCAAAGCCCCACATTGGCGCCCCAGATGGGGAGCTCGAGCCACCAGTTCCACCACTCCGGCCAGCCCTTGGTCCAGACCGGGCCCGAAATGATGATGCAGACGGCGCTGAAGAAAACAGCGTTGATGGCCAGCAGGAAGCCGAGGCGGTGAATGCCCAGCGTGCCGACCGAATAGCCGATGAAATCGCGAAAGAACGTGTCCTCGTGATCCGGTGTGCGCATCTCCTCGCCCTTTTCGGGGTTAGCCGCGCTCAGGATCAGACCACCATGCAGTGCCAGCGCCAGCGTGGTGGTGAAAAACAGCGTCACCGCCAGCATGTGGGCCGGGTTGTAGTGGAAATGCAGGTAGGCGTAGCCGGTGTTGGAGACCCAGTCGAGATGGCTGAAGATCCCGTAGGGAAAGCCGTGCCCCCAGGCGCCCATCAGGAGCGGACGGAAGATCACCAGCGTCACGTAAGCCAGGATCGCAAAGCTGAAGGCAAAGGGCACGTGATAGCCGATGCCGAGTTTGCGGGCAATTTCGACCTCGCGCAGCGCCCAGCTGATGAACGCGCCGGTGGCACAGATCGTGATGATCTGCCAGAGCCCGCCCTCCATCAGTGGCGCCATGCCCAGACCGTAGGCCAGATCCGGCGGCGCGATGTTGATGAGCCAGGGGTTGAAAGTGCCCTGCTGCGACGCACCCCAGAAAATGAGGATCGTGCCGAGCAAGGCGAAAAAGGCGGTCGTGACCCCGAAGAAGCCCACGTAAAAGGGCCCTACCCAGAAGTCGAACAGATCGCCGCCGATCAGCGTCCCTCCGCGGACGCGATACTTTTTCTCGAAGCTGAGAAGCGCCATCTTGTAGTTCTCCGCGTTTGGCGGCGTGTCCTGTCTCAGGCCCGGCCGTCATGTTTCTTGGTCGTTTGCCGCGGGCGAACCGGTCAGAGACGGCCCGCCCGCAGCGCGTTTCTGTCCCTTCCCGGGCTTAGCCGGCTCCGGCTGCGGCTGCTGTCTCGAACCAGTTGATGCCGTTGGACAGCACCACCAGATGGATCATGACAGCGAGAAGGAAGAGGAAGACGCCCTGGGCCACAAACACGCGGCGCGGGTCGAAAACCAGCCAGATCTTGTAGAACTTTGCCATTTTCTATGTCTCCCTCAGAACCACGGACGCCAGATGAAGGTCGCGAGATGTGCGACCACGGCAACCGCCGAGAACAGCCAGAGGCCGCTCATATAGACGGAATGCAGTTCCTGCGCCTGCTCGTCTGTGAGACCTGTGAAGGACAGGTCGGTATTATCAGCCATAACTTTCCTCCGGATAGTTGAGGACTGACGCCGCACACCCTGCGGCTGGGTTTCCCGTGGTGACACGGGAGTCTCATCGCCCCGAAAACGGGACGACCAGCTGTTGCTCCCCTATTGAGATCCGGCGCGGACACCCCTCCGCGCCTGAAATCAGGCGGAGAAGATCAGCGGCGTGATCCTGTCGGCTTCACCCCAGGCGCGGGCCAGCGGGCCGTGCAGCATGAGGGTCTGCTTCTGGAACACGTCCAGCAGCCAGAACACCGTGGCAAAGGGGATCGCCAGCAGAAAGATCAGACTGAAATAGACCATGTACTCCGCGCCCCGCTTGTTGCGGTGGTGACGCGGTTCGTTCGAGGTGAAATCCGTCATGTCGCGGGTCCTCCTTTTGAACTGTTGGTGAGCGCCTGAACCGTCTCGATCACGACACGGTCGGCCCCCTGTTTGAGCGCGGCCGCCTCGGCGGCGTCGCGCAAATTCTTGGCGGCTGAAATGCGGGTCAGCACCGGGTGGCTCGACACGATGCGGTCAAGCTCCGCCTGGGCATCGGCATCCCACGGGAAATCCCTGCGCAGCGGCGTGAGCGTGGCGTCGGTCTGGTCCATCTCGGTACCGAGCGGCAGGATGTGAAAGAGCGCATCAAAAAGCCCGTTGCACACTTCCTGCAGCAGATAGGTGGCCCCGGCATAGCCCATGAAGGGCGTGCCGGTGTGCCGCCGGATCGCCGCCCCGGGAAACGAGGCCGGCAGGAATACCGGCTGCGGCCCATGCCCGGCCCTGGTCTCGGCGAGGTACATCTTTTCGTTGATCGAGCCCATCAGGATCAGCGGGCGCTTCTCATGCACCAGATGGCGCACCTCTTCGTTATTGGTCTTCGATCCCGCACAGCGCGCGACCGCAAAAGCGCAAGGCAGTCCGAGATCGGTTTCCAGATAATTGCGGATGCCGCGCGCATAGGTCTCGTTCGCGACGATCCCGAAATTCGCGGTGGCGAAGAAATCCTGCGTGACCGAGCGCCAGAGATCCCAGACCGGCTTCAGCGTCGAATGCTTTTCCCGCTCGATGAAAGGCTCCGGATCGAGACCCAGCATCTCGCCCAGCATGCGCAGGAATTTCGTCGTGCTCTCCACCCCGATAGGGGCCTGCAGATAGGGCTTGCCCAGCACCTCGCAGAGGCCACGACCAAACTCGCGATACATGCAGACATTGACATCGGCATTCACCAAGCCGCGCATCTCGGCCAGATGCGCGCCCAGCGGCATCACCATGTTGATCTCAGCCCCGATGCCTTCGATGAGGCGCCGGATCTCGGCCAGATCGGAGGGCATGTTGAAGGTGCCATACATCGGCCCGAGGATGTTCACCCGCGGCCTGGCCCCCTCCTCGCGCTTTTTCTCGGGTGGCATGCGGCCCTTGGTCATGCCGAACTCGGTAAAGATCCAGGTCATCGCGCGATCCGCGCTTTCCCACTGATCCTCGTCGATGGTGCGCGGCAGAAAGCGCTGCAGGTTGGTGCCCATGGGTGTGACGCCGCCACCGATCATCTCGGCAATCGATCCGGTCACGACAACAGAAGGTAGAGCCGGGTCGAGCACACCCCAGGCGCGTTTCATGGCGCCTTCGGTCCCCTCCCGACCCAGCTCCTCCTCACCGAGTCCGGTGACCACGATGGGGAGTTCATGTGGCGGCAGCGCGTCGGTGTAATGCAACACGCTGGTCACCGGCAGGTTTTCGCACCCCACCGGCCCGTCGATCACCACCTGCAGGCCCTTGACGGCGCAGAAGGCGTAGACCGCACCCCAATAGCCACCCGCCCGGTCGTGATCCTGGATCAGCATTTCACACCCCCGTTGGCTGCAAGCCGCGCCTTTTCGGCGCGCTCCAGCTTCTTGAGGTTGGTCGCGCGGAATTCGGGGCGCAGGTTCGGGCTGCCTTCCCAGACGCCCGCGGTGTCACCGGTGCCCACGCCTTCGAAGAACTCTTTCATGTGGTCCATGCGCGCCTTGCCCCCGATGGCGGCATTGACCACTTCGGCCAGCGATCCGGCGCCCGCAGGCCCCATCAGCGGCCGCGCGGAAATCAGGTTGGTGTAGTAAAGCCCGGGGATGCCAAGCTCCTTGGCCTTTTGCACCACCGGCGTGGTGCCGATGGCGAGATCCGGCTGCACAGCTTCCATCGCGGCGCAATCATCCTCGAGAGAGGCGCGGAACTTGACCTTGATGCCCTTCGCCTCGAGCCATTCGCGATCCGGATCGGACCATCTGGTGCGCGGACAGGCGGTGCCGACATAGGCCAGATCCGCGCCGCTTTCGACCAGCAGCCGGGCGACCAGCAGTTCGGAGCCTTCGTATCCCGAAAGCGTGATCCGCCCCTTGATCGGTGCGGAAGCCAGCGCGCCCTTGATTGCAGGCAGGAACGCATTCTGCGCCGCGGCGATCTGCGCCTCTGCCACGCCATGCGCCTCACCGATCGCGCGCAACCACGCGGCGGTGCCGTCATGACCCACGGGCGCGGAGCCCACAACTGGCCGTCCTGCCGCTTCAAACTCGCGCACGGCGGCGGTGTAGAACGGATGGATCGCCGCCACGACAGAGCTGTCCAACGCAGCGTAAAGCTCGCGCCATTCCCGGCAGGGCACAACTGGCCCTGCGGCCATACCCATGGGTGCCAGCATCGCGCCGATCATCATCGGGTCCGCCGGGAACATCTCGCCCAGCAAGGCCACGGTGGGCCGGTCCGACTTGCCGCCCTCGGGCGCCGCCACCGGGCCCGCCTCGACCTCTTTCCGGGCGTAGTTGAGCATCGCGCCGGCCAGAATGTCCTTGGCTTCCGCATGGGTCGGCACACCAAAACCCGGCACGTCGATGCCGACGATGCGCACGCCGTTGATCTCATCGGGCAGGAGCCTGAGCGGCACGCCTGACGCGGTCGGCACACACAGATTGGTCACGACGATGGCATCAAACCGGTCCGGATCGGCCATCTCATGCACCGAATCCCGGATATCCTCGAACAGCTTGCCGGTCACCAGCGTCTCGGAGTTGAACGGCACATAGCCCACCGACCGCCGCGCGCCGTAGAAATGGCTCACGAAGGTCAGCCCGTAGACGCAACAGGCCGAGCCCGAGAGCACCGTCGCCACCCGCTTCATCCGCAAGCCGACGCGCAACGACCCGAAGGCCGGGCACATCGATTGCGGCTGATCGTGCGGCCCTTGCGGATAATCCTCCGCGTAGCGATCCAGCAGCTCGGAGTTGCCCGCCATCCGTGCGGCCTTCTCCATCTCCGAGCCCGAATGACAGCCCAGCCCGTCCACAGGCTCCGCAACGGGCGCCGCCTCGCGCGGCGCTCCGCGGATCACCTCGACATCCGCCGTCTCGTCATATGTGGTCTCGTTGCTCACGTTTTCGTCTTCTTCTCTTTCCAAATACCGCCGGGGGTCCGGGGGCTGGCCCCCGGTCCGACCGCGCATCACGCGTCGTCGTAGATCACCTCGAGCGACGGTTTCGGTTCGGCATTCTTGCCGCGCATATCCATGTCGGTGGCGGGCTCCAGCACCACACCCGCCCCGGTATCGGAGCCGTCGAAGAGCGCCAGCAGCCCGTCCTGATCGAGCGCTTTCGGGCGTTGCGGCGGGGCCACGGCCACGTTTTCGCCCAGCGCGGCGAACAAGGCGCCCCACTGGCTCTCGGCGGTGCCGACAATCTGGTAATTGGCGGATTTCTTGCGCAGATCGTCATCCTGCGGGATCGAGGCCAGCACCGGGATCTTCACCGCCTCGGCAAAGGCCTGCGCCTCGCCGGAGCCGTCATCCTTGTTGATCACCAGCCCCGCAACACCGACATTGCCGCCGAGCTTGCGGAAATACTCCACCGCTGAGCAGACATTGTTGGCGACGTAAAGCGACTGCAGATCGTTCGAGCCCACAAGGATCACCTTCTGCGCCATGTCCCGCGCAATCGGCAGACCGAAGCCGCCGCAGACCACATCGCCGAGGAAATCCAGCAGCACGTAGTCGAAATCCCAATCGTGGAAGCCCAGCTTTTCGAGCAGTTCGAACCCGTGGATGATGCCGCGCCCGCCGCAACCGCGACCAACCTCCGGACCGCCCAGCTCCATCGCAAAGACACCGCCGCGCTTGAAGCAGACATCGCCGATCTTGACCTCTTCCCCGGCCAGTTTCTTCTTGGTCGAGGTCTCGATGATTGTCGGACAGGCCTTGCCGCCAAACAGCAGCGAAGTTGTGTCGGATTTCGGATCGCAGCCGATGAGCAGCACGCGTTTGCCCTGCTCGGCCATCATGTGGCTGAGATTGGCCAGCGTGAAGCTCTTGCCGATGCCGCCCTTGCCGTAGATCGCGATGATCTGCGTCTTGGAGGTCGGCTCGCCCTGCGGCACTTCGAGGCTGGGCTCTGCCGCCTCGTCGCGCAGCCGCGCGTCATACCCTTTCAGGTTGGGCACTTCGTCTTTCATGCGGCTTTCTCCCAGTCGAGGATCATCTTCAGGCAGGAGGCGTCCTCGAACGCGGTCCTGTAGGCGCGGCTGGCATCGCGCGCCGCGGCTTCGTGGGTGATCAGCCCGCCGAGGCTGAGCGCGCCGTTTTCGACCAGCGCGCGCGTTGCTGTCAGATCGTCGCGATCCCATTCCGCCGCCACGCGGAAGCGCGCCTCTTTCATGAAGGCGGGGGGGAAGGCGAATTGCAGCGGCTGGGTGTAGAACCCGGCCAGCACGATCTCTCCGCCCCTGGCGATGCGACCGACCAGATCGTTGAGCAACGCGCCGTTGCCCGACGCGTCATAGATCGCCTGGTAGTCGCGACGCTCATCCGCGTCGGGATGCAAAACCTCGTAGCCCTGCGCACCGGAGGCCCGGCTTTCGTCGATCTCCCAGACAGTGGGCGCGGGGGCGCCTGCGGCGATGGTGAGCCGCGCCAGCAGCCGTCCAAGCACACCGTGGCCGACAATCAGATCCGGCACCGATTTGTTGAGCCCCGCCATCGCGTGACGTGCGGTTGCCGCCAGCGCCAGCAACGCGGCCTCAGCGCCATGACCGGAGTCGATTCGGGTGACACGGGTGGCGTCTGTCACCACCCGGGCGGCGGCTCCGCCGAAAAGGCCGAAGGCCCCGTCATAACAATTGGCGCCCGGAACAAAGACATGTTCGCCGACGCGGAACCCGCTGTCGGCCCCGGCTTCGACCACCTCTCCGGCCGCCTCGTATCCCGGCACAAGCGGATAGCCCATGCCCGGGAAAGGCGGCATTTCACCGGACCAGAAAAGCTTTTCCGTCCCGGTGGATATGCCGGAGTGATGAATGTCGATGACAAGGTCGTTTGGACCGGGCTCCGTCAATGTCAGTTCGGACAGCGCCAGGTCCTTTGGACCACGCAGAAGGACGGCATGTGTTTTCATCGATCAGTCCCCCTTGATCCTGGGTCGACGCGGCTTTGGCGAATCTGCGCGCAGCGCGACCGGTATCTCTCTGCCTGTCAGTTTAACCTTACATACCTATGTGTCAATATTAATGGACACTTCCGGCGTGAGTCAGGCGGAGCGCTTGCGGGCCGTGACAACCGAGGTCACGTAGGGCCGCGCGGCGCGCGGGGTTTGCACCGCCTCGAAGCCGGTGGAACGCAGCAGTTCTGCGATCTCCGACTGGCTGCGCACGGTGCCGGTGCGCATCGCCATGCAATAGAACGCAAAATAGACATCGCCAGCTCTGTCTGGCGTTTGACCGCCCGACATCGGCTCTGACACAATGAGCCGCCCACCTTCGGGCAGCGCCTGATGGACCTTGCGCAGAAGCGCCCTCACTGTCTCGTCCTCGTGGTCGTAGAGCACGCGGATAAGCGAGATGGCATCGACATCCACCGGCAGGGGATCGTCCCGGAACGAGCCCGCAGAGGTGTCAATCCGACTGGACACTTTCGATCCAGCGAGCCGTTTGCGCGCGCTGTCGATGACGTCGGGCAGGTCGAAAAGCGTGACAGTCATGCCCGGCGTCGCCAGCGCTGCGGCTTCGGCAAAGGCGCCGGACCCACCCCCGAGATCCAGCAGACGCCGCACCCCCCTGAGCGAGACCGCGCGCAACGTATCCTCGGCCACGAGACCCTGGCTTTGTGCCATGAGATCGGAATAGATGGCGACGGTCTGCGGATCCTTTGCGCCGCTGGCACCGAAGACATAAGGCCAGAAACCCGCAAGCTCGGTCTGCGTCTCTTCGCGCAGGAAGGCCACCGGATCGGCAAGATCACGGTAAAGCACATCATGGTGCCGGATCATCTGCTCCAGCCCCGGCACACCGACCAGCGCAGAGCCTTTGCGGGTGATGGCAAACCGGTCGCCGCGGCGCGACATGAGGCCCAGCGCAGAGGCCGCCTGCAGAAGACGGCGCATCCTGTCAGGCGCGATGCCGGTGCCGTTCGCCAGATTGGCAAGCGTGGCGGGACCGTCCATGAGCTTGTGCAGAAGGCGCAGTTCGACAACCGCAAAAAGGACCTGAGAGGACACGAAGCCCTGCACCAGATCGAAGAGATCCTGACCTTCGCGGCGCACCAGCCCGCGTGTCAGGAAAAACCGGGACGCCCAGCGCTGAAAGCCGGGTTTCGCCACCAGCCGGTTGAGCCGTGTGCGCAGGTCGGGACGTCTGGGTCGCAGGGGGACAGGGTCTTCGGCGGTCAGCGCCACCCGCTCAGACCCGCGCCTTCAAGGCGGCGGCGGGCACCAGCTTTTCGGCATACATCCGTACCATCTGCGCAAGACCCGCTTCACCCGGACAGGCCGGGATCGAGGCGATGGCACCCGACAGGATGTCGTTGAGCCGACCCACTGCACCGTTCAGGCCAAGCTCCGTGACCGCGTTGGGCCGTCCGTGCAGATCGTCCTGCCCCACCGGCTTGCCAAGCTCCGCTTCGTCGCAGAGCGCGTCGCGCAGATCGTCGGCGACCTGAAACGCCTCACCGATGCGCGCGCCAAGCTCGAACCAGGGTTCGGCCTCCTGCCCGGCGGCCACCGCGCCCATCTGCGTCGCGGCGATAAAGAGCGCGCCGGTCTTCGATTGGTGATAGGCCGAAAGGTCGATCTGCTCCTCGCTCTCCCAGCCCTGCCCGGCGCAAATGCCGTGCGGCATGCCGGTCTGCCGTGCCAGGATCGAGATCAGCTGCAACGCGCGGTCCGGCGCAAGCACCGAGGCTGACGCCAGTACCGCAAAGGAATTGATGATCAGCGAATCACCGGTCAGGACCGCCAGCGGCTCCGAATAGGCGCGATGTACCGAGGGTTTGCCGCGCCGCGTCTCGGCATTGTCGAAACAGGGCAGGTCGTCATGTACGAGGCTGGCGCAGTGGATCATCTCGAGCGCGGCCGCGGCGGCATCGGTCAACCGGGGCTGATCGTCGCCGCAGGCAAGCGCCACGGTCATCAGGATTGTGGGCCGGATCCGCGCACCGCCCGGTGTACAGGCATAATGCAGCGCCGACGACAGCCGCGTCGGGGCCGATCCGCCCTGCCCCATTGCGATGGCGCGTTCGATGGCGGTGTCGATCCGTGTGTGCAGGGCCATGCACGTCTCCTCTGAATGTGTCACATCTGTTTGACACTTGACTGTAAATCATACTGGACACGCAGCCGAAGCGAGTCAACTATCGCTCTATGAAAAGATCGCCTTACATGCCATCGCGCGCGCGCTCTGGCCCCATCGTCGTGGTGGGTGCCGGGATCGGCGGGCTCTGCGCCGCCTTGCCGCTGGTGCATGCCGGACACGATGTAACGGTGGTCGACACGCATGACTGGGTTGGCGGAAAAATGCGCCGCTTGCAAAGCGACGCCGGGCCCGTCGATGCCGGGCCAACCGTTCTGACCTTGCGCGCGGTGTTCGATGCCCTGTTCGCGTCGGTGGGCGAGCGCCTTGACGATCACGTGACGCTGCACCGTCAGGACGTGCTGGCGAGGCACTGGTGGCCGGAGAGCGGGCCGCTTGATCTGCATGCCGATCCGGCCCGGTCGGCAGAGGCCATCGGTGCCTTTGCAGGCCCACGCGCGCAGACGCAGTTCGAGGCGTTTTGCGCCAGAACAGAGTCGCTTTTCGAGGCGTTCCGCGCCCCGATGATGGAAGCGGCGGAACCCGATACGCTGGCATTGGCACGTCTCGTGATGCAGCGCCCGAGCCTTGCGCGGGCGATGGCGCCGCTGTCGAGCCTGTCGGCGCTGTTGTCGCGGTCCTTTTCGGACCCGCGTCTGCGCCAGCTCTTTGGCCGCTATGCGACCTATGTGGGCGGTTCGCCCGACCGGTCGCCCGCGCTTTTGTCGTTGATCTGGCAGGCGGAGGCGGGTGGGGTCTGGGTTGTCGAAGGTGGCATGCAGAAGCTGGCGCGCGCCATCGCGGCCATGATCACCGCCCGAGGCGGGCGGCTTTTGCTGGGCACCCATGTGAGCCGCATCCTCAGCGACAGCGACGGGGTCACGGGGGTTGCGCTTGACGGCGGCCGAATCCTGCCCGCGTCACGGGTCGTCTTCAACGGCGATCCGCGCGCACTGGCGCTTGGCCTGCTGGGCGATCCGATGCGCAATATCGCGCCCGCGCAGGCCACCCGCCCGCGCAGCCTTTCGGCGCAGGTCTGGGCTTTCGGGTCCACACCAAAGGGGCCCGATCTGACCCATCACAACGTCTTTTTCTGTCAGGATCCAAAGGCCGATTTCAGAGCGCTGGACCGCGGCTCCACCGCCGAGGACACCACGCTCTATATCTGCGCCGAAGATCGCGGGATGGCGCAACCGCCGCCGGACATGGAACGGTTCGAGATCATTCTGAACGCGCCGCCGCTGACCCGACGACCGACACCGGACAAGGAGTATGAGACATGCCACCAACGGACATTCCCGACTCTGGCCCGGTTCGGCCTGACCTTTTCCCCGGAACCGGGCAGAGCTGCGCTGACGACGCCGGAAAGGTTCGACGCGCTCTTTCCGGGCAGCGCCGGGTCGCTTTACGGGCAGAGCCCACATGGGATGCTGGCAGCGCTGACGCGACCGAGGGCGCGCACGATATTGCCGGGCTTGACGCTGTGCGGGGGCGGTTGCCATCCGGGGGCGGGAGTTCCGATGGCGGCGCTCTCCGGGCGGCACGCGGCCGCAGAGATATTGACCGCCCGAATTTCAACCTCGACGTCCCGCGGAACGGGTATGCGTGGTGGTATGTCGATGCCCTCTCGGATTGCGGCACGCGCGCGCTTTCGGTCATCGGGTTCATAGGCTCGGTCTTTTCGCCCTGGTATGCCTGGTCCGGACGGCGCGATCCGGACAACCATGTCTGCATCAACGTCGCGACCTACGGGCCCGGCGGGCGGTTCACCATGACCGACAGAGGGCGCAGCGCGTTGCGGCAAAGCCCCAGCCGCTTCGAGGTCGGGCCGTCGTCGATGACCTGGAGCGACGGGCAGCTGGTGATCGATGTCAACGAGATCTCCGGTCCGCCGGTGATCAGCCGCGTGCGTGGCCAGATCCGTGTGACACCCAGCGCCATCACCTCGGTCGAGCTTCCGCTGACGCCCGATGGCAGCCATGTCTGGCGCCCCTTCGGCCCGGTCTCGACGGTGGAGTGCGACCTGGAATCCAAAGGCTGGCAATGGAGCGGGCATGGCTATTTCGACGCCAATTTCGGCACGCGCGCGCTGGAACAGGATTTCAGCTACTGGACCTGGGGCCGCTACCCGCTGAAATCCGGCGCCACCTGCTTTTACGATGCGACGCGGATCGACGGCTCTGAGCTGGGCGCGGGGTTTCATTTCGATACCGACGGTACGGCGCATCAGATCGACCTGCCGGAGAAACGGCCGTTCAGGAGATCGCTCTGGGCCGTGCGTCGCGAGACCCGTGGCGATGCGGGAACGCAGCCGAAACAGAGACTGAATATGCTTGATGCGCCGTTTTACTCGCGCTCGGCCGTCGAGACGCAGATCGATGGCGAGCGCACGATCGGGGTGCATGAGGCGCTGGATCTCAGGCGCTTCCGCTCACCGATTCTCAAGCCGATGCTGGCGGTTCGGGTGCCCCGTCGCGGTAACTGGCGATTTGGTCTCTGATCAGGCGGCGCGGGCGTCTTCCTCGGGGTTCAACCGCAGGACGCTGGCATTGAGCGCCCCCGCGATGGTCACCCAGACAAGGTAGGGGATGAACAGCACGCCCGCGATCCAGTCAACCGACCAGAGCGCAACCATCGCCGCGGCCACCGAAAGCCACAACCCGCAGAGCACCACCATCCCCAGCCGGATCTTCTTCAGCCCGAAGAACACCGGGGTCCAGAGGCCGTTGAGCCCGATCTGCAAGGACCAGAGCGCCATGGCAAGACCATTGTCCTCGGCCAGCGCCACGCGGGCCCCGGCGGCGGACATGCAAAGATAAAGCGTGGTCCATGTGACGGGAAACACCCAATCCGGGGGTGTCCAGCTTGGCTTGTTCAGATCACGGTACCAGGGGCCCGGCGGAAAGAGGCCGCCGGTCGAGCCCACCGCGAGGCATGCGGCGAGGAATATCGCGAACAAAAGCCAGAACATTCATTCACGTAACGCGCGTGCGGCTCTCAAGCAAGCTTTGATGCCGCGCGCGGTCGGTTTTCGCCAGCTGCGTGAGCGCGTCGATCAGCCCGTCGGCGCGACTGAAATCGGCCTGATGGCGGGCCGCGGCGTCCACGAGAAACGCAACCTCGGGCAAGGGCCGGGCGTAAAGGGTGGCGGCACGCGGTGTGACCAGCGACAGCGAACTGCGCAACCCTGCCTCGACAAGCCAGCCCAGTTTCTGGCCGCGCGAGGTATGCGCCCGCGTCGAGATCGAATCGTACCCGGCCTGCGCCACTTCGGAGCCGATGCCGGCATAGATCAGGCGGGCGGCAAAAATGCCGGGCCGGCAGCGGCGCGGCAGCACCGCAATCCCCGGCTCCGAGCGGTAATAGAGCCTGTTCGCCTCCATCACCAGGCGCCGCGCCATGTAGCGAATCGCCTTGGTCGGTCTGGGATCGGCAAAAAAGGCGTCGGGGTCGATCCCGGCCTCATCCATCCAGTCGAGCGGCACGTAGAGCCGCTGTTCCAGCGCGTCCTCTCCGATGTCGCGGGCGATGTTGGTCAGCTGCATCGCGACACCGAGATCGCAGGCCCGGGCGAGCGCGTCGCGATCCCGAACACCCATCAGCACCGCCATCATCGTCCCCACGGCAGAGGCGACGCGCGCGGAGTAGGAATAAACATCCGACAGCGTTTTGTACCGCCGCCCCATCGCATCCCAGGCCAGCCCCTCCAGCAGCGCTTCGGGCAGGGCGCGCGGCATTTCGAACTCTTCGACCACGGCGGCAAAGGCCCTGTCCGGCGCGGCGTTGCGCGGGCAACCGGCATAGACGGCTTCGAGGCGTTCCTGCAATTGCAGCACCGCCGCGGCTTTCTCCGCGTTGAGATCAACCGCGTCATCCGCAAGCCTGCAGAATGCGTAAAGTGCCAGCGCCGGGTCGCGCACGGATTGCGGCAAAAGCTTTGAGGCGGCATGAAATGACAGCGATCCGTGGCGGATCATCTCGGCGCAGGCCTGCATGTCGGCACTTTGGGTCATTCTGCCGCGAGCCGCTCTGCCACAGCGGCAAACTCTGGGTCCGGCACCAGCTGGCTCAGCACTTCGGCGGAGGAGATCACACCGGGCATGCCCGCCCCGGGATGGGTTCCGGCGCCGGTCAGGTAGAGCCCCTGCACCTCTTCGGAGACATTGTGCGGGCGGAACCACGCGCTCTGGAAAATCCGCGGCTCGATGGAGAAGCCGGTGCCATGCGGCGCGAGATAGCGGCTCTGGAACGTTTCCGGGGTAAAGATCTCCTGCGCGGTGATCCGGTCCTGGAAACCGGGGATCAGCTTTTCGTCGAGAATGCGGGCCATCCGGGTCTTGTAGGCCTCGCCGATCTCCGACCAGTCCGCCGCAGTCTCGTGGCCCAGATGCGGCACCGGCGAGAGAACGTAGAACGTATCGTCGCCTTGCGGCGCGCAGGTGGGATCGGTCACGGACGGGCGGTGCACATAAAGCGACATGTCCTCGGCCACTTTGCCGTTGAGAAAGATGTCGCGCACCAAACCGCGATAGCGCGGGCCATTCAGGATCGTATGATGGCCAACGTCCCGCCACATGCCGGACGTGCCCCCGGTGCCGAAATACCAGACATAGAGACCCATCGACCAGCGCGACTTCTTCAGCCGCCGCCGGGTCCAGCGTTTGCGGGGCGTATTGCGCAGCAGATGATCGTAGGTAAAGCCCGCATCGGCGTTTGACACAATCACGTCTGCGGTGATGATCTCGCCGGAGGCGAGCCGCACGCCGCGCGCGCGGTTGTCCTTCACGAGGATCTCGTCCACCTCGGTGTTCATCCGCAGCAGACCGCCCTGATCCTCGATCACGCTGCCCATGGCGCGCGCAAGCTCTGCCACGCCGCCGATTGCGTAATGCACGCCAAACGCCTTTTCGAGATGGCTGACGAGGATATACATGGAGGTCACGTTGAATGGATCGCCGCCGATGAAGAGCGGATGAAAGCTGAGCGCCATGCGCAGCCGTTCGTCCTTTACCCGCCTGGCGGCATGCGCATAGACCGAGCGATCCGCCCGCAGCATCGCGAATTTCGGCAGCACCTGGATCAGATCGCGCAGCCGGTGCATCGACCGGCGGCCCAGATCCTCGAAGCCGAACCAGTAGCGCGCCTCACTGTCGCGCAGGAACTTGCGGTACCCGTTCACGTCGCCCGGTGAAAGGCGCGCGACCTCGTCGACCATCCGGTCAGTGGAGCCGGTCGCGGTGAAGGTGGAGCCATCGGGCCAGCGGATCTCGTAAAACGGATCGAGCGGACGCAGGTCGATCTCTTCATGAAGCTTGCGACCGCAGACAGCAAAAAGCTCCTTGAGCACTTGCGGCACGGTCACGATGGTCGGGCCCAGATCGAATCTGTGGCCATCTTTCCAGATCGCGGAGCCGCGTCCGCCCGGCACATCCAGACGGTCGATCAGTGTCACGCGATACCCGCGCGCGCCCAGCCGCATGGCCGAGGCAAGGCCACCAAGGCCAGCCCCGACCACCAGCGCATGCGCGCCGCCGGAAGAGCTCAGAGAGGGGTCAATCCGCGTCATCTCGAACCGGAGCCTAGCACTGTCAACTAAACCTGACAATGGCTGTAGAGATGCAGCGTACTGTGGGGCAATTGCCTTTTCTTTTCAGGGTTCATATGTCAGACTAAATTGACATACCGGGAAATGCACAGATGCAGACAGTCAGCCTGAGCCTCTTCCGTTTCGACGGAACGGCCGCGCGCCTCTGGGCGCTGGCAATGATGGGTATGACACGTCTATCTCTTCCGAAAATCGACGGAATCGGGTTCTGGAAACTGTGCGGGTCGGGCACCGGTGAAGGCTTCACACCCATCCCCAACACCGCCGTCTATGCGATTCTCGCCACCTGGCCGAATGAGGCCACGGCGCGCGACCGTACCCAGCATTCGAAACTCTTTGACCGGTACCGGCAGCGTGCGTCGGAAGACTGGAGCCTCTATCTGACGCCGGTCTCGACCCGCGGCGCCTGGTCGGACCGGACGCCTTTCGCCAGCCAGACCGATTCGGGGCACGGACCGATCGCGGCACTGACCAGAGCGTCGGTCAGACCTTCGGTCGCGCTGAAGTTCTGGGGCCGCGTGCCCGACATCAGCCAGGTGATCGGCACCGACCCCAACGTTCTGTTCAAGATCGGCATCGGAGAGGTGCCGCTCTTGCACCAGATCACCTTCTCGATCTGGCCCGACACCTCCAGCATGGCGCATTTCGCACGCCGTGACGGACCACATGCGCAGGCCATTCAGGCCGTGCGCGACGGCGCATGGTTCAGTGAAGAGCTCTATGCGCGCTTTCGCATCGCCGGTGAGTCCGGCAGCTGGGAAGGCCAAAGCCCTCGGATCCTCAAGGAGGTCCTGACATGAAACAGCCATTCCCCTTCTCCGCCATCGTCGGCCAGGACGCGATGAAAACCGCCATGATCCTCACCGCCGTGGACCCCGGTATCGGCGGTGTGCTTGTCTTTGGTGACCGCGGCACCGGCAAGTCGACCGCGGTGCGCGCATTGGCCGCCCTGCTGCCCGATATCCAGAAACTCGACGGCAGCCCGACCAATGGCGAGACCGTCGAAGAACAGCCGGGTTGGGCGGAAAACGTCTCTGATACGCTGGTCACGGTGCCCACCCCGGTGATCGATCTGCCTTTGGGTGCGACCGAGGATCGGGTCGTTGGCGCGCTGGATATAGAACGGGCTTTAACCCGCGGCGAAAAGGCGTTCGAGCCCGGCCTGCTGGCGCGCGCCAATCGCGGCTATCTCTATATCGATGAGGTCAACCTGCTCGAGGATCACATCGTTGATCTGCTGCTCGACGTGGCCCAGTCCGGCGAGAACGTGATCGAACGCGAAGGGCTGTCGATCCGCCATGATGCGCGCTTTGTGCTCGTGGGCTCCGGCAACCCCGAAGAGGGTGAACTGCGTCCGCAGCTTCTCGACCGCTTTGGTCTGTCGGTCGAGGTCAGCTCGCCCGAGGATATCGAGGAGCGGATCGAGGTGATCCGCCGCCGCGCCGCCTTTGAAAGCAATCCCAAGAGCTTCCTGAAGAAATGGCGCAAGGAAGACGCAAAGATCCGTGACCGGATCATCGCCGCCCGCGAGGGGCTGCGCGCGATCAGGTCGCCCGACAGCACGTTGCGCGATTGCGCGCGGCTGTGCGTCACGCTGGGCTCTGACGGTCTGCGCGGCGAGTTGACCTTGCTGCGCACCGCCAAGGCGCTTGCTGCTTACGAAGGCGGCAAAAGTGTCACCCGCACGCATCTGCGATCGGTTGCACCGATGGCGCTCTCCCACCGTCTGCGCCGCGACCCGCTTGACGAAGCCGGGTCGACCGCCCGGGTCCAGCGGGTGGTCGAGGATGTGCTCGCATGATCGAAAACCCGGTCGATTCGTGGGTCACGGGTCAACTGGCACTGGCCCTTCTGGCGGTTGACCCCGCCGGATTGAGAGGGCTGCACCTGCGCGCACGCGCCAGCCCGGTGCGTGACGCGTTTCTGGACGGGCTGCCCTGTGCGTTGCAACCGATCCGGAAAATCACGCCGAACCTCTCGGACACGCAACTCTTTGGCGGCGTCGACATCGCGGCAACTCTGGCCGAAGCCCGCTTGGTGCGGTCCACGGGGATTCTGGCCGAGCCCTGCCGCCTGATGCTCTCCATGGCGGAGCGTTGCCATGCGGAGCTTGCCGCGCGACTGGCGCAGGCGCTGGATGGTGCGGGCGGTCACAGCCTGATCCTGCTGGACGAAGGGGCGGAGCCCGATGAGCATGCGCCGACAACCCTGATCGAACGGCTGGCCTTTTCGCTCGATCTCGACGGGTTGCGCGCCGCCGAGCTGGCACAGATCGCGCTTGGCCAGACCGAAATCGAGGCGGCCCGCGCGCACCTCTCGGATGTGGTCATTCCCGACGACGCCATCGCCATGCTGACGGTGACCGCGGCGCGGTTCGGGATCACCTCGATGCGCGCGCCGATTCTGGCGCTGAACGCCGCGCGCGCGCATGCCGCGCTGGGCGCGCGCTCCTGCCTGAGCGACGAGGATCTCGAGATCGCCGCACAGCTGGTCTTCAGCCATCGCGCCACGCAATGGCCCGACCAGCAGGACGCGCCCGCCGAGCCGCAGACCGAGCCGGAGGATGACACACCCGACCCGACCTCTCAGGATGAAAGCCAGTCCCTCGATCTGCCCGAAGATCTGCTGGTCGAGGCGGTGAAGGCTCTGTTGCCGCCGGATCTGCTTGGCGCGCTGATGAAGACCGGCGGCACAAGATCGGCCAAGGGCACCGGCGGCGCCGGGGCAAAGCGCAAGGGCAACCGGCGTGGCCGACCCCTGCCCTCCCGCCCCGGGACGCCTGGACAAGACAGCCGGATCGACATCATCGCGACGCTGCGCGCCGCCGCCCCCTGGCAACCGATGCGGCGCAAGGCGCATCCGGATGCCAAAGGCCTGCTCATCCGTCCGACCGACATCCATGTCCGCCGCTTTCAGGAAATGTCGGACCGGCTGGTGATCTTTGCGGTTGATGCCTCGGGCTCTTCCGCTGTCGCGCGGCTTGCGGAGGTGAAAGGCGCCATCGAGCTTTTGCTGGCCGATGCCTATTCCAAACGCGATCACGTGGCACTTGTCAGCTTTCGCGGCGAAGGTGCGTCGGTCCTGCTGCCGCCCACACGCTCGCTTGTGCAGACAAAGCGCCGTCTGGCAAGCTTGCCGGGCGGCGGCGGCACACCGCTGGCCGCCGGTCTGAAAACCACCGCAGAGCTTGCCCGGCAGGCGCAATCGCAGGGCCTTTCACCCTCCATCGCGATCCTGACCGACGGCCGCGCCAATGTGCCGCTCGACGGGCGCACCGGGCGGGCGGCGGCGCGCGAGGATGCGCAACGCATGGCCGGTCTGCTGACCGGGCAGGGCTGGCCGATGGCGGTTGTCGACACGGCCATGCGCCCGCAGGCGGATCTGGCAAGGCTGGCGCAGCAGCTTGGCGCGAGCTATCTGCCTTTGCCGCGCGCCGACGCACGGCGGCTCAGCACCGCCATCGGATCCGCTCTGGAGGCCTGAGATGGAGCCTGCCCTGAGCCCCGACTGGCCTTTGGCAGAACATTCGCGTTTCGTGCGCTCCCGTCCGCATCATTGGCATCTGCAGGATCTTGGCCAAGGACCAACGCTGCTCCTGATTCATGGCACCGGCGCCTCGACGCATAGCTGGCGCGATCTCATGCCCTTGCTGGCCGAGACATACCGCGTTGTCGCCATCGACCTGCCCGGCCACGGGTTCACCCGGCTTGGATCGCGCATGCGGTCGTCACTGGACTGTGTCAGCGACGACCTGGCGGCGCTCTGCCGGGTGGAGGGCATCGATCCTTGCGCCATCATCGGCCATTCGGCGGGGGCCGCCGTTGCCCTGCGCTGTTCGGCAAAGCTTGGCCGGAACGCGCCGGTCATCGGCATCAACCCGGCCTTGCAGCCCTTTCACGGGCTCGCCGGGGTGATGTTTCCGGTGGCCGCGCGCATGATGGCGATGGCGCCGGGACTGGTCGACATGCTGGCGCGCTCGATGGCCTCATCCGAGCGGGTTGGCCAGCTTTTGGCAGGAACAGGGTCGAAACTGACGCGCGACGGCACCGAACTTTACGCCCGGCTTTTCCGCGACAAGCGCCATGTCGAAGGCGCGCTTTTGATGATGGCACAGTGGAAACTGGACGGGCTTCGCGCGGACCTGCCAAAGCTCGACACGCGGGCGCTGTTTCTGACAGGCAGTCTCGATGGCATGGTGCCGCCGATTGGCGCGGTCGAGGCCGCGTCACAGATGCGCAATGCCGAAGCCCGGAGCCTCGACGGCTTTGGCCATCTCGTGCACGAAGAAGCCCCCGAAAAGGTCGCCGCAATCCTCACCCGGTGGCTGGGCGCGCAATAACCGCTTGCGGCGCGACGCGGGCGCGGACATGACGGGGACATGAGCCTCAAGAGATTTCTGATCGACAACGCCCGGTGGCTGGGGGCGGGTGCGCTGCTGACATTCCTGTCAAGCTTCGGGCAGACCTTTTTCATCTCGATCTTTGCGGGTGAGATCCGCGCGGATTTTGGTCTCAGCCATGGTCAATGGGGCGGGATATACACGTTGGGCACCGCGGCATCGGCGGTTGTGATGCTCTGGGCGGGCGGATTGACGGACCGCTACCGCTCCCGCGTGCTGGGCGCCGGGGTCCTGGCGCTTCTGGCCTGCGCGTGCCTCTTCATGGCGACCAACAGCTGGGCGGGGCTCTTGCCGCTGGTGATCTTTTCGCTGAGGTTCTGCGGACAAGGCATGGTCAGCCATATCGCGGTGGTGTCGATGTCGCGCTGGTTTGTGACCACGCGCGGGCGCGCGCTGTCGGTGGCGGGCCTTGGCTTTGCGCTGGGCGAGGCGATCCTGCCGGTCAGTTTCGTGACGCTGATGCTGGTGATCGACTGGCGCTTTCTCTGGGTCGGGGCGGCGTTGGTCAGCCTCGCGGCAATCCCGTTGTTATCGACATTGCTAAGGCAGGAACGCACACCGCAGGCGCATGCGGAAGAAGACCACGCCTTTGGCATGTCGGGGCGCCACTGGTCGCGCGGCGATGTGCTCAGAACGCCGCTGTTCTGGTTCATGGTCCCGGCGATCCTGGGTCCTTCCGCCTTCAACACCGCTTTCTTTTTCCAGCAGGTCCATTTTGCCAGCATCAAGGGTCTGGAGCACATCGCACTGGTCGCGCTCTTCCCGCTTTACACCGCGGTTGCCGTTGGCGGCATGATGGTCTCCGGCGGATTGCTCGACCGGTTCGGAACCGCGCGGATCATCCCGTTCTACCAATTGCCGCTGATCGCCGCTTTTTTGCTCTTTGCGCTGGGACAGAGTCTGTTTTCCGTCACTCTGGGGCTCATCTGCCTTGCTGCCAGCACCGGCGCAAACGCCACCTTGCCCAACGCCTTCTGGGCGGAGTTCTTCGGCACCAGGCATCTTGGCGCTATCAAGGCGCTGGCCACAGCTGTCATGGTGTTCGGGTCCGCCATCGGGCCCGGCATCACCGGGTTCGGCATCGATGCCGGGATCGGGCTCGAGACGCAGTATCTGGGGGTGGCGGCGTTTTTTGCGCTGACGACTTTGCTGATGGTGATCGGGGTCGGGCGCGCGGCGCGGGCTTTCTAGCTGCTAGCGCCGCCGCCTGAGATAGACGTAATAGGCCCCGTCTCCGCCATGGCGTTGATGCGCCGGGGTGACCTGCAGCACCGCCTGCGCCACCGGGGCCATCCTGAGCCATTGCGGCACCTGCGTTTTCAGCACACCGCGGCGGCGGGGCATGGGATCATAAGGATCCTCGCGGCTGCCTTTTCCGGTGATGACAAGCACCAGCCGCAACCCGCGGGTCTGGCTGGTCAGGATAAACCGGATGAGCGTCGGGTGCGCCTGATCGAGCGTCATTCCGTGCAGATCGATCCGCGCTTCGGGCGCAAGCTTGCCGCGTTTCAGCCGGGTGAACGCCTTGCTGTCCATGTTCACCGGATCCGCCCGCAGCCGGTCGGCGGTGGAGGGTGGCGAATAGGCGGTCTCTCCGCCTCTTGGCGCCTTGGCGCCCAAAGTGAAGGAGGGGATCGGGGCCGGGGCGTTTGCGGTGATTTGTGCGGGTTTTGGCGACACACGGGTCGCGGGTGAGAGCTTGCGGGATTTGTGAAGCGGGTCGGTGCTGCGTGCGATCTGTTGCCAGAGCTCAAGCTCTTCGGGACGCACCCGGCGTCGACTCATTGCTCCGAATCCGGCAGCAGCGCATAGGCGCGCTGGATCGGCATCAACACCACGAGACGGCCCGGATCCTTGACCCGACCGGCCTCGCGACCGGCAGCGTCCCCCGTGCCGAAAAAAATATCCGCCCGCTGCGCCCCCTTGATGGCAGAGCCGGTGTCCTGCGCGATCATCAGCCGCCGCAAGGGATCCCGGCCGTTCTTTTCGATCCAGACCGGCGCACCCAGTGGTGTAAACGCAGGATCAATGGCGATCGAGCGCATCGTGGTGATCGAGCGGTTCATCGCGCCAAGCGGGCCACGATCTGCGGGCACTTCGCTCACTTCACGAAAAAACACATATGAATCATTGTGGTAGAGCAGTTCTTCACCCGCTTCGGGATTGCGCCTGACCCAGTTCTTGATCACATCGGCGGATACCTGATGCGCCTGATAGGTGCCCCGCCGCACCAGCTCCTGCCCGATGGAGCTGTAGGGATGCCCGTTGAACCCGCCGTAGCCCACGCGAATGAAGCTGCCATCGGGGTAGCGGATCCGGCCGGAGCCCTGAACCTGCAGGAAAAAGAGCTCCACCGGGTCATCGACCCAGGCAATCTCCAGCCCCTTGCCCGACATGACGTCAGAGGTGAGGATACCGCGGCGGGTCATCCAGGGCCGCACCCGCTTTGCCTCGTCCGGCATCTTGTAGACCGGATGACGGAACCGGGATGTGGGCACCGGTGAGCCGTCAAGCTCGGGCTCGAAATAGCCGGTAAAAAGCCCGTCCTGCCCGTCGGTGATCAGGACCGGGCGAAAGAAAAGCTCAAAGAATTGCCGCGCGTCGCCCGCATCGTCGGCAACGTTGCAAAGGGCCGTCCATTGCGGATCCTTGAAATCCCGGCAGGTGTTGCGAAAGACCGCAAGTGCCGCGGCATGGTCGTCCTGCTCCCACCCGTCGAGATCCTCGAAGCCGAGGATTGCGTAGCTCGGCTCTGTTTCGGCTGTGGCAGACCCAGTCATCAGCGACACCGCTATGCAGACCGACAGGAGCAGTCGCGTCATTCGTCCGTGGCGACGAGCTGCCAGTTGGGGTCATCGCTGCCCATGGTGCGCGCGAAGGTCCAGACGTCTTTCTGGCGCTTGATCGCGGTCGACGACCCTTCGATCACCTCGCCTTCGGCATTCTTGACCACCGAGGTCAGCTCTCCGACGTAGCGCACCACAATCTCGCCGCGGCGCGTGGCCTCGTCGAATGTCGCATCCGCGAGGCTCAGTTCGCGCACGCCGACAAACTCCGCCTCGATGGTGAGCCCCTGTTCTTCGCGCTGGGCGACGACATCGGCAAAGGTCTCGTACACATCTTCGTCAAGAAAGCCCTTGAGGCTTTCGATCTCGCCGCGCTCGAAGCCCATCAGGATCATTTCATAGGCGCCGCGCGCGCCGGACAGGAAGTCGGAGACGCCAAAGGACGGCTCCGCGCGTTTCATATCGGCAAGCGCCCGGGCGGCCGGGCTGTTCTCCGGCACATGGTCGATGATGTCGTGATCGGGGCCACCATCGATCACTTCGAAATCGCGACGCTGGTCGCTTTGGCCTTTGGACACAGAGGCAGGCGGCTTTTCAAACCCCTCGCGCGTGCCCAGGACGCTGCGCAACCGCAAGACTAGGAAAATCGCAATACCGGCCAGGACCAGAAGTTGCAGGATCGGGGAATTCATCGGCACCTCGTTCGGGCGTGTGCATGGAAAACGAAAGATTGATCCTTATGTAGGTGGTGCGGTCGGGTTAGTCCACCTCACCGCATGGACATGGAGGCCGGACATATGTGGCTTTTTCTCGCTTTTCTTGCGGTACCGCTGATCGAGATCGCCCTTTTCATCCAGATCGGCGGGTTCATCGGGCTCTGGCCGACGCTGCTGATCGTGGTTCTGACGGCAGTTCTGGGCACCTGGCTTGTCAGGGCGCAGGGGCGGCTTGCGATGGGTGAATTGCGGCAATCCTTCTCCGAGCTCAACGATCCCAGCGAACCGCTGGCGCATGGCGCGATGATCCTTGTGTCCGGCGCGCTGCTTCTGACCCCGGGGTTCTTCACCGACACTGTCGGATTTGCCCTGCTGGCGCCGCCGATCCGCCGTGCGGTCTTTCAATGGGCGAAAAAGCGCGTGAACGTGCAGCGCTTCGAGATGGGCTCCGGCCCCGGTGCCGCCCCGCGCACGCCCGGCGCACGGCCCGGTGTCAATTCCGGCCCCAGCGAAGGCGGGCGGCGCGAGGATACCGTCATCGACGGAGAATTCATCGATTTGTCCGATGATAAAAAGGCCAATCACCCCGGATCGGGCTGGACCCGGCATTGAGGCTTTGCTGCGCGGCTGCTATGGCGCTAGGCGATGATATTTTCCAATGGAGGACGATCCATGGCAGAAGGTGACAACGGCGCAGCCGCACAGCCGCAGCAGCAGCCGCAACAGCAGCAGGCCAAGATGAACGTGATGGCGCAATTTGTGCGCGACATGTCGTTCGAAAACATCCTGTCCCAGAAAGGCGTGACCGGCGAGGTGCAGCCCGACGTTCAGGTTCAGGTCAATCTCGACGCGAAAAAGCGCAACACCGAGAACCAGTACGAGGTTCTGGTGAAGCTCCGCGTCGATTCCAAGACCAAGGGATCGGGTGAGCAGTTGTTCCTGCTCGAGCTTGACTATGCCGGCGTGTTCAACATCGAAAACGTCCCCGAGGACCAGCTGCACCCCTATCTGCTGATCGAGTGTCCGCGCATGCTGTTCCCGTTTGTGCGCCGCATCGTGTCGGACGTGACGCGCGACGGCGGCTTCCCGCCGCTCAATCTCGAGACAATCGACTTCCTGGCGCTTTATCGCTCGGAATTGCAGCGTCGCACGCAGGCACAGGCCGCCGAAGGCGCGCCCAAAGCCGACGCCTGATCGGATCCGGGCTCAGGTTTTCGACCAGAGCGCACCATCCCCAAGCTTTTCGACAAAGGCGGCGTGAGCCGCCTTTTCCGCGTCGGTGATCCGCGCGGGCAGGGGCGCTGGCCGCGGCTGTGGCCGCCAGTCCTGTTGTGACGGGCCCGATTGCGTCCGCGAGCCCGGGGTGGCCAGCGCAAAATCGGGCTGCTTGCCGCCGATCAGTTCCAGATAGACTTCCGCGAGGATTTCGCTGTCGAGCAGCGCGCCGTGCAGGGTCCGGGCCGAATTGTCGATGCCGAACCGGCGGCAAAGCGCATCCAGAGAGGCGGGGGAGCCCGGAAACCGCCTGCGCGCAATTTCCAGCGTGTCGATGGCGCAATCATTGGGCAGCAAGGACCGTTTCGCCCAGCCGATCTCGGCATTGAGGAATTTCATGTCGAAGGACGCGTTGTGGATCACCAGCTTCGCGCCTTTCACGAAGGCCAGAAAATCGTCGACAATGGCCGCGAAGAGAGGTTTGTCGCTCAGAAAATCGTCACCCAGCCCGTGAACCTCGAACGCCTCCTGCGGCATCGCACGTTCCGGGTTGATGTATTGGTGATAGGTCTTGCCCGTGGGCACATGGTTGAAGAGCTCCACCGCGCCGATCTCGACAATGCGGTCGCCGGTCTGCGGGTCAAATCCGGTGGTCTCTGTATCGAGCACGATCTCGCGCATGTCTCAGCCCTTTTCGGCAATCCGTCGGTCAATATCCTGCAGCACAGAGTGCACCTGCGCGCGCGCATGCTCAAGCGTGTCGGTCTCGATCACGTAATCGGCGCGGGCACATTTTTCCGCGTTGGGCATCTGGCGCGCCAGGATCCGGTCCAGATCTTCGGGGCTCATGGTGCCACGGGCGAGAACCCGCTCGCGCTGGATCTCTTCGGGGATGGTGACGCAGGCGGTGGCATCCATCTCCGCATCACCGCCGGTCTCGAAGAGAAGCGGGATGTCAAAGACACCGATCCGGTCTTCATGCTCCGCGGCAAACTCGGCGCGGTCGGCCTGGACCAGCGGATGCACGATGGCTTCGATCCGGGGCAGTGCGGACGGGTCCTGGGAGATGATCCCGCGCAAGCTCTCGCGTGAGACAGCACCCTGGGTCACTGCGGCCGGAAAGGCGGCTGCAATCGGTGCTACGGCCGATCCTCCGCCGGAATAGAGACGATGTACGGCGGCATCCGCGTCCCAGAGCACGCATCCCATCTCGGCGAAAAACCCGGCGGTGGTGGATTTCCCCATCCCGATGGAGCCGGTCAGGCCAATACGAAATATCACCGCAAGACCGCCGCGCGGGTGCTGTCTTCGATCTCCGGGCGATGACCGAACCAACGCTCGAACCCCGGGACCGCCTGATGCAGCAACATGCCCAGCCCGTCGACCGTGTCGGCCCCTTGCGCTTCCGCCACCCGCAGGAGTCGCGTCTGCAAAGGCGTGTAGACCAGATCGTTGACCAGCATGCCGGGGCCGAGCCCGTCCAGCGGCACGCGCATCTCAGGCTTACCCGTCATGCCAAGCGATGTGGTGTTCACAACCAGCCCTGAGTCTTCAAAGAGGTTGCCGGCCTGAACCCAGTCGAAGACCTGAACCCGGTTTCCGAAATCCGAGCGCAGCTTTTCCGCCCGCATCCGCGTCCGGTTTGTCAGACGGATTTCCGGCACACCCACGTCGAGCAAAGAGGCGATGACCGCGCGCGCGGCACCTCCGGCACCGAAGACCACGGCAGGCTTGCCGCGCGGCTCCCATCCCGGGCTGTTTTGCCGAAGGTTTTCGATGAACCCGTAACCGTCTGTATTATCGGCGTGAATCCGTCCGTCGCGGCGGAAGATCAGCGTGTTCGCGGCGCCGATCAGGGTTGCGCGGTCGGTGATCAGATCCGCGATCTCCATCACCGCTTCCTTGTAGGGAATGGTCACGTTCAGTCCGACAAAGCCAAGATCCGGCAGCAGCCGCAAGGCGTCGTCGAGCTTGGCGGAAGGTACATCCATCGGGATGTAATGCCCTGGAATACCGTACTTACGCAGCCAATGGCCGTGCAGTCGCGGCGAGCGGGAATGCGCGATGGGAGAGCCGATCACACCAGCAAGGGGAATGCGGGTTTGGGTCATGCGTCGATGGCTCCTGTCAGGGCGAGATGGTTGAGAAGCTCCAGCAGCGGCAAGCCCAGGATAGTGAAATGATCACCCTGAATGCGCGAAAAAAGCCGCACGCCTTCCTTTTCAAGCTTGTAACCGCCGACGGAGGACCCGATATCAGGCCAGTTGCGGGCAAGATAGCGCTGCAGAAAGGCGTCGGTCAGATCACGCATCGTCAGCCGGGCAACACCGACATGGCGCCAGACGGGCGCTCCGTCCTCATAGAGCACGGCGGCCGAGAGCAACCGGTGGGTTTTGCCGCGAAGCTGCCGGATTTGATCGCTGGCCTCGTCTTTTGTTTGCGGTTTGTTAAACAAGACCCCGTCATGTTCGAGCACCTGGTCGCAGCCCAGGACGCGCATGTCGGGACGTTTGCCTGCGATCTTGCGGGCCTTCGCCTCGGCCAGCGCATCCGCGATGTCCCGCGGCGATGCCTCGTCTGAGAGGAGTGCTGCGCGCAGCAGATCCTCGTCCAGACGCGGAGAATCGGTGTCGATCTCAAGCCCCGCCGCCCGCAGCATGTCTGCGCGGATCGAAGAGCTGGAGGCGAGGATCAGGTCGGGAATCATGCGGATGTTTCTGGGGACAAATATGTGCCTGGATGCCGGGACGGTTTTGAGGAAAAAGCCGCGGCGTTGCAAGCGTGGGAAAAGAGCGGAACAAGTTTGGCGCTTGTTCGGAGATAATCCTGATGTGAGCGGGATAAGTCTGGGCTTCGGGGAACCCGACCTTAAAGGAAGTCATGCAGGAGATCCTGCACAGGATCTGAATCTGTTGGGTTTATGGCTTAAGGCCATGATGTTTTTGGGATTTTTCTCAAGGAATTGTCCTGTTGATCCGGATATTCCCCAGATTCATCCTCAGAAAACCGCGTTGTGCAAAAAACCTGTGTAAACCGGTAATCCACAGAAAACGGGCTGCACCAATTCTACATCAATTCTCTTAAATTCCTTTTCTATTTTTAGAAAGCGCTGCCCGATACCGGTTTCTTGCAGAGAGATTGACGCGTTTGCGTGGCTGGTGTAGCGGAGAGGGGCCTCCTGTTCTGGAGGACGATTTCCCAGAAAGACGAACAAGACGGGCCGCGCTGGTCCGGTGAAGGATATGTGATGAGCCAGGAACGTTTGAACCTATCGGATCTGAAGGCGCAGAGCCCCAAGGATCTGCTGGATATGGCCGAAGAGCTGGAAATCGAAAATGCCTCGACCATGCGCAAAGGCGAGATGATGTTCCAGATCCTGCGTGAGCGCGCGGATGAAGGCTGGGACATCTTTGGCGATGGTGTGCTTGAGGTGTTGCAGGACGGGTTCGGGTTCTTGCGGTCGCCCGAGGCGAATTATCTGCCGGGTCCGGACGACATCTATGTGTCGCCGGAGATGATCCGGAAACATTCCCTTCGGACCGGGGACACGATCGACGGGCAGATCAAGGCACCGGATGAAAACGAGCGTTACTTTGCGCTTGTGGCGGTCACGCTGATCAACTTTGAGGAGCCCGAGAAGGCGCGGCACAAGATCGCCTTTGACAACCTCACACCGCTTTACCCGGATGAGCGCCTGAAGATGGAGATCGAGGATCCGACGATCAAGGATCGCTCGGCGCGGATCATCGACCTGGTGGCGCCCATCGGGAAAGGGCAGCGGTCGCTGATCGTGGCGCCCCCACGGACGGGTAAGACGGTGCTGCTGCAAAACATCGCGCATTCTATCGAGAACAATCATCCGGAATGTTACCTGATCGTGTTGCTGATCGATGAGCGTCCGGAAGAAGTCACGGATATGCAGCGGTCTGTGAAGGGGGAGGTGGTGTCCTCGACCTTCGATGAACCCGCAACGCGGCACGTGGCTGTGAGCGAGATGGTGATCGAGAAGGCCAAGCGGCTTGTGGAGCACAAACGAGATGTTGTTATCTTGCTAGATTCTATCACAAGACTTGGTAGGGCGTTCAACACTGTGGTACCGTCCTCCGGCAAGGTTCTGACCGGTGGTGTGGATGCCAATGCGCTGCAGCGGCCCAAGCGGTTCTTTGGTGCGGCGCGGAATATCGAAGAGGGGGGATCCTTGACGATTATCGCAACCGCCCTGATCGATACCGGCAGTCGGATGGACGAGGTGATCTTTGAGGAGTTCAAGGGCACGGGCAATTCTGAACTGGTTCTGGACCGCAAGGTGGCAGACAAGCGGGTGTTCCCGGCCATCGACATTCTCAAGTCCGGAACGCGGAAGGAAGAGCTTCTGGTCAACAAAGTGGATCTTCAGAAGACCTTTGTGCTGCGGCGGATCCTCAATCCGATGGGGACAACCGACGGGATCGAGTTCCTGATTTCCAAACTGAAGCAGACGAAGTCGAACACGGAATTTTTTGATTCCATGAACAGCTGAGTCCGGGCGCGCGACGCGGATGGATACGATCTTTGCCTTGGCGAGCGCGCCGGGAAAATCAGGTGTTGCAGTGATCCGGGTGTCCGGTCCGGATGCGGTGTCCGCTGCGGAGAGACTGGTGGGGTCTTTGCCTGGACCCCGGACCGCGGGTCTTCGTCGGGTGCGGGATCTGGAACGGTCGTTTATCGACGAGGCGCTTGTCATCGTTTTTCCGGCGCCTGCGAGCTTCACCGGTGAGACTGTTGTCGAGTTTCAGTCGCACGGCAGTGTTGCGGTGGTACAGGCAATCCTTGACGTTTTGGGTCAGATCGAAGGACTGCGGAATGCGGAGCCGGGGGAATTCACGCGGCGGGCGTTGGCCAATGGCAGGCTTGATTTACCACAGGTGGAGGCGCTTTCGGATCTCATTGAGGCGGAGACCAAAGCACAGCTCCGACAGGCGCAGACGGGGTTTTCCGGAGCGCTTGGTGAGGCGGTGGGTGTTTGGCGGTCCAAGCTGGTTCGCGCGGCATCGCTGCTTGAGGCAACGATTGATTTTGCAGATGAAGACGTGCCGGTCGATGTGAGCGACGAGGTGCAGGGGTTGATCCGTCAGGTACGCGATGAGATTGCGTTACAGCTGTCCGGATTTGAGGCGGCAGAGCGGGTCCGGCTCGGGTTCGAGGTCGCCATTGTCGGCGCACCGAATGTCGGCAAATCGACGCTTCTGAATTATCTTGCGGGTCGTGAAGCGGCGATCACCTCGGAGATTGCGGGTACGACGCGCGACATCATCGAAGTCCGGATGGATATTGGCGGGTTGCCAGTGACGTTGCTTGATACCGCGGGTTTGCGAGAAACGACGGATGGTGTCGAGCAGATTGGTGTGCGTTTGGCGCAGCGCCGCGGCGGCACGGCGGATTTGCGGATCCATTTGGTGGAGCCGGGTGTTGGGCCGATATTGCAGGTTGATAAGGATGATCTCGTGCTTATCGGCAAAGACGATAAGGGTGGGCACGAAAACGGTGTGTCTGGACGAACCGGTTATGGTGTTGAGCGTGTGTTGGAGCTTGTCCGGATTGCTTTAAGCGCGAGGGTGTCCGAGGCTGGCCTGGCAACCCGCAATCGGCATAGGACTGCTTTGGACGCGGGTGTCCGCCACCTCGATGCCGCGATCAGCTTGCTTGAGGAGGGGCCGGACATATATGAGATTTGCAGCGAAGAGATCAGGTCGGCCGTCCGAAAGATGGAGGTCTTGGTCGGGCATGTTGATGTAGAGCATTTGCTGGACGACATTTTTGCGAATTTCTGTATCGGCAAGTGAGGAGTGTTTCACGTGAAACAATCAGACACCCAGGTTCTTGTGGTTGGTGGCGGACATGCCGGAACTGAAGCTGCGGCGGCAGCTGCCCGGATGGGTGCGCGCACTCTGCTGATCACGTTGAAATATGCAGATCTTGGCACGATGTCCTGCAATCCGGCGATTGGTGGTCTTGGAAAAGGGCATCTGGTCAGAGAAATCGACGCTTTTGACGGGATCATGCCGCGCGTGGCTGATCTTGCTGGCATCCAGTTTCGCTTGCTGAACCGCCGTAAGGGTCCTGCGGTTCAGGGGCCTCGCGCGCAATCTGACCGGGCCATATACCGATCGAAGATGCAGAATTTGCTGAGATCGTATGAGAACCTTTCCGTCCTCGAAGCCGAAGTTGTTGGCTTCCTTTTAGATGGTGAAAAGGTTGCCGGTGTTCAGCTTTCCGACGGATCGGAAATCCGCGCGGGCGTCGCGATACTGACCAGCGGGACGTTTTTGCGCGGCGTTATCCACGTCGGGAATCAAGCGACGCCCGGAGGACGGATCGGAGACAAACCGTCGCTGAAACTCGCTGAGCAGATTGACGGGTTTGGATTACCACTTGGCCGGTTAAAGACCGGGACACCTCCGAGGCTGGATGGGCGGACGATCCGTTGGGATGTGCTTGATGCGCAGCCTGGTGATGAAGAACCAGTGATGTTTTCGTTCATGTCGGATCGGCCAACCGCCCGGCAAATAAGCTGCGGCATCACCAACACAAATGCTCAAACGCATGAGATTATTGAACAAAACCTCGACCGTTCGGCGATGTATGGCGGTCATATCGATGGTGTGGGCCCGAGATACTGCCCTTCGATAGAGGACAAGGTTGTGCGGTTCAAGGATAAGGAGCAGCACCAGGTTTTCCTTGAACCGGAAGGCCTCGACACGGATGTTGTGTATCCAAATGGTATCTCCACATCGCTGCCCATCGAGATTCAAGAGGCGTATGTTCGCACCATTAAAGGGCTTGAAGACGCCAGAATCGTCCAGCCCGGCTACGCCATTGAGTACGATTACGTGGATCCCAGATCGCTGAGCTCCGGGCTCGAACTTCTGGATATCCCAAATCTGTACCTTGCAGGCCAGATCAACGGAACAACCGGATATGAAGAGGCTGCGGCGCAGGGACTTGTGGCTGGTTTGAACGCGGCGTGCCAGGTACTCGACAAAGAGCCCGTAGAATTCAATCGCTCGGAAAGCTATATCGGCGTCATGATCGACGATTTGACGACGCGTGGCGTATCGGAACCGTATCGCATGTTTACGTCGAGGGCGGAATTTCGTTTGTCGCTTCGAATCGATAACGCGGATCAGCGGTTGACGCCGAAGGCAATTGATTTGGGCTGTGTGAATGAGGACCGGCGGAAATCGTTCTTTGAAAAAATGGCGCAGCTGGATGCCGGCCGTCAATCTCTGTCCTCAATGGTAATCGATGCCTCTCAGGCAAGGGACATCGGGATTCCGGTTAACGAAGACGGCAAGAAACGCACGGCTTACGAGTTCCTTGCACTAAAAGACGTGACGGTGGAAACGCTGGTAAAGCTGGATCAGGATCTTGGCCAAATGTCGAAGGCAACCGCCGACCAATTGAAGAAAGAGGCGCTCTACGCGAACTATGTGGAACGTCAGAACAGGGATGTGGAGGCTTTAAAACGTGATGAAGCGATCAGAATCCCAGTGGATTTTGACTACGCCTCACTGTCAAGCCTGTCGAACGAGTTGAAATCAAAACTGACCGCGTCTCGTCCTCAGACCATTTCGCAGGCAAGCCGTCTCGATGGGATGACTCCGGCAGCTCTCACTCTGATCATCGCGAAACTTCGCCAGCTGAGGCACGCAAAAAGTGCGTGAACCAGGCTTGGAAGACTGGGCGGATGTTTCACGTGAAACACTGGACCGATTGCAGCATTACGAAACGCTCCTCGTCAAATGGAACGCCAGGATAAACCTCGTCTCCAAATCGACCATACCGGAAATCTGGACACGCCACTTCCTCGATTCCAAGCAGCTCTTCGCGAATAATGCCAAACCGGCTACGATCTGGGTCGACTTCGGCTCCGGCGGCGGATTTCCCGCCATGATTATCGCCATTCTCGCCGTCGAAAAAGCCCCAGGCCTCGTCATTCAACTCATTGAGAGCGACGGACGAAAATGCGCTTTTCTTAACACGGTCAAACGGGAAACAGGGGCAGAGGCAACCATTCACCACGCCCGTGTCGCTGACTTGCCAAGCCTGCAAGCGGATATCGTATCCGCCCGCGCCTTTGCCTCCCTCACAGATCTGCTCCCGCTCGCAAAACACCACATGAAGCCAGACGGCGAAGCGATTTTCCCCAAAGGTGCAAATTGGAAAAAAGAACTCGACGAAGCCCGCAAGTCATGGAACTTCTCCTGTGTTCCGACTAAAAGCATGACAGATCCAAACGCCGTCGTCCTGAACATCCGAGATATCCAACATGTCTGATCCGTCACGACCCTCAGGCCCCAAGATCATCGCGATCGCCAATCAGAAAGGCGGTGTGGGAAAGACCACAACAACCATCAATCTCGGCGCAGCGTTGAGCGAAAGCGGTTACAAAGTGTTGGTGGTTGACCTCGATCCACAGGGCAATGCCTCAACCGGTCTGGGAATCGAGCCCGAAGACCGCGAATTCACCACCTACGAGCTTCTGCTGGAAGACACCGCGCTTGAGAGGGTAATCGTCAGCACCAGCACCGCGCGACTTTTCCTCATCCCTGCGACGGTCGATCTCAGCTCTGCCGACATGGAGCTCATGTCCAACGAAAGGCGCAGCACGTTGCTGCATGATGCGCTGCGCCAGCACGACATGGACCGCTTCGGCTTCGACTATGTGCTGATTGATTGCCCGCCCTCGCTGAACCTCCTGACGGTCAATGCCATGGTGGCCGCGCATTCCGTTCTGGTCCCCTTGCAGAGCGAGTTCTTCGCCCTTGAGGGGCTCTCCCAACTGATGCTCACGATCCGGGAGGTGCGTCAGACCGCCAATCGAAATCTTCGCATCGAAGGGGTGGTGTTGACCATGTATGACAGCCGAAACAACCTATCGCAGCAGGTCGAGGCGGATGCCCGCGACAATCTGGGCGATCTGGTCTTCTCGACGGTGATCCCGCGCAACGTCCGTGTCAGCGAAGCACCATCCTACGCATTGCCGGTGCTCAGCTACGATCCGGGATCCAAGGGGGCGACGGCCTACCGCGCCCTTGCCTCCGAATTGCTCAAGAAAAACGCGAAACTGGCCGCCTGAGGCCCTGAATCAGAGACCGATCATGGCAGACCGAAAAGAACAGCGGCGCGGACTTGGACGTGGATTGTCGGCGCTCATGGCGGATGTGGACCCGCAAGCCCAGGCCGACGAAGATACTGCGTCTGCCCGCGCAGACCGGCACCTGCCCGTAGAGCGGATTCACCCGAACCCCGATCAGCCGCGGCGGACATTCACCCAATCTCAATTGGACGAGCTCGCAGCGTCGATCAGCACCAAGGGGATTATCCAGCCTCTGATCGTTCGGCCCGCGCCCGGAAAACCCGATCACTACCAGATCGTGGCCGGGGAACGCCGCTGGCGAGCAGCCCAGATCGCACAACTGCACGATGTGCCGGTCCTGATCCGTGAGTTCAACGATACAGAAGTGCTCGAAGTTGCCATCATCGAAAACATCCAGCGCTCTGATCTGAACGCCATAGAAGAGGCAGCCGGGTATCGCCAGCTGATGTTCAAATTCGGCCATACCCAGGAAAAACTGTCCGAAGCGCTTGGCAAAAGCCGAAGCCATATCGCCAATCTCATGCGCCTTCTCAACCTGCCAGAGAGCGTCCAGGACATGGTTGCCCGAGGTGATCTCTCCGCTGGACATGCCCGGACCCTCGTGACAGCGCCAAAACCCGAGGAACTTGCGCAGGTCATCGTTAAAAAGGGCTTGTCGGTCAGGGCAGCGGAAAAACTGGCGCGCGACGCGACCCCATCCGAGAAACGCCGCAAGCCCCGCGATGGCGCGTTCACATTCGATAAGGACGCGGACACCAAGGCGCTTGAGGGGGACCTCTCCGCCGCGCTTGGGATGAAGGTTCTCATCGATCACAAACCCGGCGCGGAGTCCGGCAAATTGACCGTGTCCTACGATACGCTGGAACAGCTCGACGCGCTTTGCGGATTGCTGAGCGCCAACAGCTGACAGCCCTATCCGGTCTCATCTGGCATCAAAGTCCGAATGATCGAGTTCAACACCGGACGCCCGCCCGGCGTGGCCCGAAGCCGCCCGTCCTCACGCGTAATCAACCCAAGCTCTTGCAAGCCGGCGATCTCATCCGTACGCGCCCATTGGGGATCCAACTCGCGCAACCGATCTATATCTAGACCTTCTGAGATCCTTAGCCCCAACATGCAGTATTCAGCCGCCTGATCTTTCAGCGATAGTTGCGTGTCGATCTCATCCCCGCACCCCGCCTCCGCCGCTGCCAGCCAGCGCCCCGGCTGCAAATATCCCGCGGTCGCAAAGCGACGTCCGTCCAGCGACAAGCGCCCATGTGCGCCGGGACCCACCCCTGCATAATCGCCGTAACGCCAGTAAATCAGATTGTGCCGCGATTCCGCGCCCGGCAGCGCGTGGTTCGACACTTCATAGGCGTGGTAACCCGCATCGGCACACATCTCCTGCGTCACCTCATACATGTCCGCCGAGAGATCCTCGTCAGGCAATCCTCTCAGACCACCCGCCTGTGCGCGATCCCAAAACGCCGTGCCCGGCTCAAGCGTCAACTGGTAGAGAGACAGATGATCGACCGCCATCTCCAAAGCATCCAGAAGCTCCGCCCGCCAGGCCTCCAGAGTCTGACCCTGCCGCGCATAAATCAGATCGAAACTCACCCGCGAAAACGTCTCCCGCGCCACGTTAAACGCTTCCTTGGCCTCCGCGACACTGTGCAACCGACCGAGCCGCCGCATATCCGCGTCATTGAGCGCCTGCACACCCAGCGACACCCGACCCACGCCAGCACGCGCAAAGCTCTCGAACTTCGCCGCCTCCACGGATCGCGGGTTCGCCTCCAATGTGATCTCGATATCGTTGGCCCAGACCCAGCCATCCCGCGCGGCGTCAAGCACCGTTGCGACTGTCTCCGGGGCCATCAACGACGGCGTGCCCCCGCCAAAGAACACCGATTGCAACACCCGCCCGGGTGTCCGTGCCGCCAACCTGCGGATTTCGGATGCCAGCGCATTGGCCCATCGGGTCTGGTCCACATGCGCGACCACATGGCTGTTGAAGTCGCAATAGGGGCACTTCGCTTCACAGAACGGCCAATGCACATAAAGCCCAAAGCCGCCGATCTGCCACGTCTCAGGCGTCAAAACAGCCCTTCACAAGCTTCTCAAAGGCATCGGCCCGATGGCTGATCCGGTTCTTTTCCCAGCGGTCCATCTCGCCAAAAGTCACGTCATAACCTTCCGGCTGAAACACCGGGTCATACCCGTGCCCTTGCGCCCCGCGCATCGGCCAGACAAACCGGCCTTCCATCACGCCGGGAAACACCTCGTCATGCCCATCGGGCCAGGCAAGAACAAGCGTGCAGCAAAACCGCGCATTCCAGGGCTCGGACGCCCCGCTGGCCAGGAGCCTCTCATGCGCCTTGGTCATGGCCATGACAAAGTCCCGACCCGTCTCTGTTTCGGCCCAATCGGCCGTGTAGACGCCTGGTTGCTTGTCCAGCGCATCGATCTCGATCCCGCTGTCGTCGGACAATGCGGGCAGCCCGGTGGCCCGGGCCGCGGCATGGGCCTTGATGCGCGCGTTCTCCACAAAGGTCGTCCCGGTTTCTTCAGGCTCCGGCAGATTCATCTCCGCCGCGCCAACCACCGAAACGCCATAAGGCGTCAGGAGCGCGCCGATCTCCTCGAGTTTTCCCGCATTATGGGTGGCGACCAGTAGCCTGTCGCCGTCAAAGGCCCGTGTCATGCAAGCGCTGCGCGTTGCGCCTCGACCAGCGCACTCACACCCTGCTCGGCAAGGTCCATCAACTGACCCATCTGATCGCGCGAGAACGTGGCGCCCTCGGCACTCATCTGCACTTCGATCAACTGTCCGTCACCGCGCAGGATAAAGTTGCCATCGACGCCCGCCTCGCTGTCCTCGGGATAGTCGAGATCCAGCACCGGCTGCCCTGCATAGATCCCGCAGCTCACTGCCGCCACTTCCGAGATCAGCGGATCGGAGATCACGTCGCCGGCCTTCATCATCTTGTCTACCGCCATGCGCAGCGCAACCCAGCCACCGGTGATCGCGGCACAGCGGGTGCCGCCATCGGCCTGGATGACATCGCAATCCACCGTGATCTGTCTCTCCCCCAGCGCAACCCGGTCCACACCTGCGCGCAGCGCCCGTCCGATCAGACGCTGGATCTCTACCGTGCGCCCACCCTGTTTCCCGGCAGAGGCTTCCCGGCGCATCCGTGTCGAGGTCGACCGCGGCAACATCCCGTATTCCGCCGTGACCCAGCCCAGACCGGAACCCTTGATGAACGGCGGCACACGCTCCTCGATGGAAGCGGTACAGAGCACATGCGTATCGCCCACCCGGATCATGCACGACCCTTCGGCATGTTTCGTCACACCGGTCTCGATTGAAACGGCGCGCATTTCGCTTAAGTCTCGTCCGGACGGTCTCATCACATCTCTCCGCTTGTGCCCACACGGCATAGACGGGGGGAGGTCTCGGACGCAACCCCGATTGACGATACCGCGCGAGCGTCTTTAATGGTCCGGTCTCAAAGGTGCGCGATGAAAGAACCGACGCAACTGCTCGAACAGCTCAACTCCCGCTCGCGCGAGGTGTTTCGACGTGTTGTCGAAGGCTATCTGGAAAACGGAGAGCCGGTGGGATCGCGCACGCTGACCCGCAGCCTGAGTGAGCAGGTCTCCGCCGCAACGATCCGCAACGTGATGCAGGATCTGGAGTTTCTGGGCCTGCTGGACAGCCCGCATGTGAGCGCCGGACGGATCCCGACGCAGCTGGGGCTGCGCATGTTTGTCGATGGTCTGCTCGAAGTGCGCGATCTCGACGAGGAAGACCGCGACAAGATCGACGCGACGCTCGGCACCAACGCGCGCGATGTCGGCAGCCTGCTCGACACGGTGGGCTCCGCGCTCTCCGGTGTCACTCATGGCGCGTCTCTGGTTCTCACACCGAAACACGAAGCACCGCTGAAACATATCGAGTTCGTCAGCCTCGCACCCGACCGCGCGCTCGTGGTGATTGTCTTTGCCGATGGCCATGTGGAGAATCGCCTGTTTTCCCCGCCGCCGGGTCAGACGCCAAGCTCCATGCGCGAGGCCGCCAATTTTCTCAATGCCTTCATCGAAGGCCGCACGCTGAGCGAACTCAGCGCGGTCATGGCGCATGAAATTGCCGCGCGACGGCAGGAGCTTGACACCCTGGCCGCGCAGCTGGTGCAGGAAGGCATCGCCATGTGGGAACCCGAAGCGGACCATTCCGCCCGTCTGATCGTGCGCGGCCGCGCGAATCTGCTGGGTGACGAGACCGCCGAGGAAGAGCTTGACCGCATCCGAACGCTCTTTGACGACCTCGAGCGCAAGCGCGACATCGCCGAATTTCTGCAATTGGCCGAGGAAGGCGACGGCGTGCGCATTTTTATCGGCTCGGAAAACAAACTTTTTTCGCTTTCGGGTTCCTCTCTGGTGGTGTCTCCATATATGAACGCAGACCGAAAGATCATTGGCGCGGTGGGCGTGATCGGCCCGACGCGTCTGAACTATGGCCGGATCGTTCCCATCGTGGATTACACGGCCCAACTGGTCGGGCGGCTTCTGACCGACCGGCAGGAAAGGTGACGCATGGCAGACCCGAAACACGAAGAGTTTCTCGAGGACCCCGAAGCAGAATTCGAAGAGGAAGATCTCGACGAAGCGATCGCTGCGGAAGACAATCTCGAAATGCTCATCTCGGAACGGGATGAGTTCAAGGACAAGTATTACCGCGCTCTGGCAGAGGCGGACAACGCCCGCAAACGCGCCGACAAGGACCGCAGGGAGGCGCAGGCCTATGGCGGAACACGGATCGCGCGCGACCTGCTGCCGGTCTATGACAATCTGCACCGCGCCCTGGCCGCTGCCAAGGAAGACGACAGTGCGTCGACCGCTCTGGTCGAAGGGGTGGAGCTGACGCTGAAAGAGCTTCAGAACGTCTTTGATCGCCACGGCGTCACGCGTATCGCACCCGAAGTCGGCGACCGGTTCGATCCCAAGCTGCACGAGGCGATGTTCGAAGCGCCGCTGCCCGGCACCAGGGCTGGCGACATCATCCAGGTCTCGGCGGAGGGCTTTCTGCTCTACGACCGTCTGCTGCGCCCGGCGCAGGTCGGTGTGAGTTCGATGACCGGCTGAGCCGCGCGCGGCACCCGTAGGGTGGGTTTTTAACCCACCACACCTGACAGGCGGGGATTACCCCGCCTTTTCCTTGACCAGCGCCTTCAAGTCGTAAAGCGCCTGCAACGCCTCCCGCGGTGTCATCTCGTCGGGCAAGAGATCGCCCAATCTCATCTCCACCTCCGACGGGCCTGCCTGGGCGCTTGCCAGCACCGGCGCTGTTGCCGCCGCGGAGAAAAGCGGCAGATCGTCGATCAGCGCCTTGGGGGAGGCGTTCTCCCGCTCGCCCTGTTCCAGCGCTTCCAGCACCGCGCGCGCCCGGGTGATCACCGCCTTGGGCAAACCTGCCAGTTGCGCAACCTGCACACCGTAAGACCGGTCCGCCGCGCCGTCACGCACCTCGTGCAGGAAGATCACGTCACCTTCCCATTCCTTGACCGCCACCGTGGCATTGCGCACGCCGTCCAGCGTGCCCGCCAGCTGGGTCAATTCGTGGTAATGCGTGGCAAAAAGCCCGCGCACCCGGTTCACCGATTGCAGATGCTCCAATGTCGCCCAGGCGATGCTCAGCCCGTCATAGGTGGCGGTGCCGCGTCCGATCTCATCGAGGATCACCAGCGCGCGGTCATCGGCCTGGTTGAGGATGGCCGCGGTTTCGACCATCTCCACCATGAAGGTCGAGCGTCCCCGCGCCAGATCATCGGACGCGCCCACACGGCTGAAAATCTGGCTGACCACCCCGACATGTGCCGCGACCGCGGGCACAAAGCTGCCGATCTGCGCCAGCAGCGCGATCAGCGCGTTCTGCCGCAGATAGGTCGATTTGCCCGCCATGTTCGGACCCGTCAGCAGGGTCACTGCCGCGCCGTCACCATTTGCTGTCAGCAGACAGTCATTGGCGATGAAAGGCTCTCCGGCCCTGGTCAGCGCCTCTTCGACCACCGGGTGCCGTCCGCTCTCGATCTCGAAGGCCCGGCTGTCATCGACTTTTGGCTCACACCAGTCTCGCGCGCGCGCCAGATCCCCCAGCGCCAGCGCCAGATCGATCTCCGCCAGCGCCAGCGAGGTGGTTGAAAGCTCCGCCGCGTTTGTCAGAATATCCGCTTTCAGCCTGTCATAGAGACGCTTTTCGATCTCCAGCGCCTCGTTTCCCGCGTTCAGGATACGGGTCTCAAGCTCCGAAAGCTGAACGGTGGTAAAGCGCACCTGGTTTGCCGTGGTTTGCCGGTGGATGAACCTCTCCGACAAGGCGTGCATCTTGTCGGCATGGGTCGCGGTGGTCTCGATGAAATAGCCCAACACGTTGTTATGTTTGATCTTCAGACTGGAAACACCGGTTTCCCGCGCATAGTCCGCCTGCAACCCGGCAATCACCCCGCGGCCTTCATCCCGCAAGGTTCGCGCTTCGTCGAGCGCGGCATCATGGCCCGGCGCGATGAACCCGCCATCGCGCACCATCAGCGGTGGCTCGGCCACAAGCGCGTCTTCCAGTCTTTGCAAGAGCGCGGCATGGCCGGTCAAGGGGGGTAGCGCGTCGGCCAGCAGACCGGGCAGATCTTCGGTCGCCAGCGCGTCGTGCAAAAGCGCGGCCTGCGCCAGAGTGTTCCTGATGGCGGCCAGATCGCGCGGACCCCCGCGGTCAAGCCCGAGCCTGCTCAGCGCGCGGTCCATGTCGGGCACCAGACGCAGCGCGTCGCGCAAATGCTGCGCGCGATGCGTGCCGACCCCCCACCGCACGGCGGCCAGCCGCTCGCGGATCGTTGCCAGATCGCGTGACGGCGAAGACACCCGCCGTTCCAGCAGGCGCCCGCCGCCCGCCGTGACCGTCCGATCAATCACCGACAACAGCGATCCCGCGCGCCCGCCATGCATCGCATGGGTCAGTTCCAGATTGCGCCGCGTCGCCGCGTCGATCTGCATGAGCCGGGACGTGGCGTCCTGCCGTGGCGGTTGCAGGATCGGCAACCGGCCTTTCTGCGTGATGTCGAGGTAATCGACCAGGGCGCCCATCGCCGACAACTCCACCCGCTCGAAACTGCCGAACCCCGCCAGCGATTTGACCCCGAAGAGACGGCAAAGCCGGTCCTCCGCCCCGGTGCTGTCGAAGGAGGCGGCGGACAGCACGGTGGGATCGACGCCAAGATCCGACAGCACTGCACGCAATGTTTCGTCCACGGCGTCGGTGACCAGCACTTCGGAGGGCGCCAGGCGCGCGATCTCGGCCCCGATCCGGGCCTGCGCCAGCGGCATCACGTGGAACGCGCCGGTGGAGATATCGCACCAGCTGAGCGCCCATGTGTCTCTGACACAGCCCAAAGCGGCCAGAAAATTGTGCCGTCGCGCGTCAAGCAAGGCGTCTTCGGTCAGCGTGCCGGGTGTCACGAGGCGCACCACGTCGCGCTTGACCACCGATTTGTAGCCCCGCTTTTTCGCCTCTTCGGGGCTTTCCAGCTGCTCGCCCACCGCAACCCGAAAACCCTTGCGGATGAGCGTCAGAAGATACCCTTCGGCCGCGTGCACCGGGACGCCGCACATCGGGATATCGTCTCCTGCGTGTTTGCCGCGCTTGGTGAGCGCGATGTCCAGCGCCTCTGACGCGGCAACCGCGTCGTCAAAGAACATCTCGTAGAAATCACCCATCCGGTAGAACACAAGCGCATCGGGATATCTGGCCTTGATTTCCAGATATTGCGCCATCATGGGCGTCACAGCATCTTTATTAGCCTTTATCGCGCTCAACACCCTTCCCCCTTTGGGTTTGGCGTGACATTAAGGCCGTCGCAGGCGGGGCGAAACCCGCAAATCGCGAGGATCGGGGGGCCCATGTCCAGACTGAAATTCACCCGGGAAGAGGCGCTGGCCTTTCACCTCGAACCCACGCCCGGCAAGTGGGAGGTGAACGCCACCGTCCCGATGACGACGCAGCGCGATCTGAGCCTGGCCTATTCGCCCGGCGTCGCCGTGCCCTGCGAGGATATCGCGGAAAATCCGGAGCTTGCCTATGATTACACCAACAAGGGCAACCTCGTGGCGGTGATCTCCAACGGCACCGCGGTGCTTGGTCTGGGCAATCTGGGCGCGCTGGGTTCCAAACCGGTGATGGAGGGCAAATCGGTGCTCTTCAAGCGGTTCGCGGATGTGAACTCCATCGATATCGAGCTTGATACCGAAGACCCCGACGCGTTCATCCAGGCGGTCAGGCTGATGGGCCCCACATTCGGCGGCATCAACCTCGAGGATATCAAGGCGCCGGAATGTTTCATCATCGAGCAGACGCTCAAGGAACAGATGGACATCCCGGTCTTTCACGACGACCAGCACGGCACCGCGGTGATCTGTGCGGCGGGGCTGATCAATGCGCTGCATATCTCGGGCAAGCAGATCGAGGATGTGAAGATTGTGCTCAACGGCGCAGGGGCGGCGGGCATTGCCTGTATCGAGCTGCTGAAATCCATGGGCGCGCGGCACGAAAACTGCATCACCTGCGACACCAAGGGAGTGATCTACCAGGGCCGCACCGAGGGCATGAACCAATGGAAATCGGCGCACGCGGTCAAGACCGGGATGCGCAGCCTCGAAGAGGCGATGGTGGGCGCGGATGTGTTTCTGGGTGTGTCGGCGAAAGGCGCCGTGACACCTGCGATGGTCGAGAGCATGGCCGACAATCCGGTGATCTTCGCCATGGCCAACCCCGATCCCGAGATCACGCCCGAAGAGGCGCATGAGGTGCGGCGCGATGCCATCGTGGCCACCGGGCGCAGCGATTATCCCAATCAGGTCAACAACGTGCTGGGGTTCCCCTATCTCTTTCGCGGCGCGCTCGACATCCACGCCCGCGCGATCAACGACGAAATGAAGATCGCCTGCGCCGAGGCGCTGGCGGAGCTGGCGCGCGAGGACGTGCCCGACGAGGTGGCGCTGGCCTATGGCAAGAGCCTCAGTTTCGGGCGCGACTACATCATTCCCACGCCGTTCGATCCGCGCCTCATCCACCGCATTCCGCCTGCGGTGGCGCGTGCGGGCATGGATACCGGTGCAGCACGCCGGCCCATCGTCGACATGGACGCCTATGAGTTGGGTCTGCGCAGCCGCATGGATCCGACGGCGAGCATCCTGCGTTCGATCAACGCGCGCGCCCGGTCGGCGCAGGCACGGATGATCTTTGCCGAAGGCGACGACCCGCGTGTGTTGCGCGCGGCGGCCATGTACCAGCGCGCCGGGCTCGGCAAGGCGCTGGTGGTCGGGCGCGAGGCGGACGTGAAGGCCAAGCTCGAAGCGGCGGGCCTTGCCGATGCGGTGCGCGAGATCGAAGTGGTGAACGCCGCCAACACCCGTCATCTGGATACCTACAAGGAGTTCCTCTACCAGCGTCTGCAGCGCAAGGGCATGGACCAGACCGATATCCACCGGCTGGCCGCGCGCGACCGGCATGTATTTTCCTCGCTGATGCTGGAACACGGGCATGGCGACGGGCTGATCACCGGGGCCACCCGGAAATCCGCGCATGTGATGGAGCTGATCAACCACGTGTTCGATGCCGGTCCCGGCGATGGGGCGGCGGGGGTCACCGCGCTGCTGCACAAGGGCCGGATCGTGCTGATCTCCGACACGCTGGTGCATGAATGGCCCGATGAACAGGATCTGGCCAATATCGCAGAGCGTGCGGCCGGGGTTGCGCGGCATCTGGGGCTCGAGCCGCGCGTGGCGTTTGTGAGCTTTTCGACCTTCGGCTATCCCGTCTCCGAGCGCGCCGAAAAGATGCATATCGCCCCGCGGGTGCTGGACGCACGCGGCGTCAGCTTTGAATACGAAGGCGAGATGACGGTGGATGTGGCGCTGAACCCGCGTGTGCAGGAAACCTATCCGTTCCAGCGCCTGACCGGCCCGGCGAATATCCTTGTCGTGCCCGCGCGGCATTCGGCCTCGATCTCGGTCAAGCTGATGCAGGAGATGGGCGGCGCCACGGTGATCGGCCCGATCCTGACCGGTGTCGACAAGTCGATCCAGATCTGCTCGACCGGGATGACCGCAAACGATATCCTCAACATGGCGGTTCTGGCGGCCTGCAAGGTGGGCTGAGACAGGCGGGAGGGGCTCATGACGATCTACAATCTCGGGTCGATCAATGCGGATCTCTTCTACCGCGTGCCGCATCTGCCCCAGGCCGGGGAAACGCTGGCCGCGACGTCCCATGAGCGCGGTCTCGGCGGCAAGGGGGCGAATATGTCGGTTGCCGCGGCGCGGGCGGGCAGCCATGTGATCCATATCGGCGCTGTGGGCGAAGACGGGCGCTGGGCGATCCAGCGGCTTCTGGAATACGGCGTCGACACGCGGCACATCACGCTTTCCACCGAGGTGACAGGGCACGCGATTATCGCTGTCGACGATGCGGGCGAAAACGCGATCCTGCTGCATCCCGGGGCAAATCGGGCCTTGTCAGAGACGGATATCGCTCTGGCGCTGGACTCCGCCGGATCCGAAGACAGCTTTCTGTTTCAGAACGAAACCAACGCGCAGCGCGACGCGGCGGAATTTGCCTCGGCCAGGGGCATGCGCGTGATCCACGCCGCCGCCCCGTTCGATGCGGACGCGGTCAGGGCGGTTTTGCCCTTGCTCGACCTGTTGGTGCTGAACGCGGTCGAGGCCGCGCAACTGCGCGACGCGACCGGGCAGGCGCCCGGGGAATTGCCGGTGCGCGACGTTGTCGTGACGCTGGGCGGGGACGGGTGCCGTTGGTACAACACCGATCTGGGCGAGGTGCAGGAGTTTCCCGCGCTGCCAGTGACACCTGTCGACACCACCGGCGCCGGTGACACCTTCACCGGCTATCTGGCCGCCGGTCTGGATCGCGGCATGCCCATGGCGCAGGCCATCACGCTTGCCGGCAAGGCCGCGGCGATCATGGTCACGCGTCACGGCACCGCCGATGTGATCCCCGATCTCAAGGATGTGCAGGACTTCACGTTTGAGCCCTGAAGGTCAGTTCACAAACGGCGCGTCATTGCCCCAAAGCGCCTTGATGCGCGCGTCGCGGCCACAGCCCTTGCGGTAGCGCTTATAGGCTTCGCTTTGCTTGATCGCTCCGAACCGGGTGATGACGCGGTTGCTGCCCTTGTAGTAATCCTGATGATACTCTTCGGCGAGATAGAAGGTCTTGGCAGGCAGGATCGGGGTCACGATCTTCTGACCAAGTTCGGCCTCCGCGGCGGCCTTGGCGGCCTCTGCCGCGCGCTTTTCCGCAGCGTTAGAGACAAATATCGCCGTCCGGTAGCTTGGGCCGCGGTCGCAGAACTGACCACCGGCATCGGTCGGATCGACCGAGCGGAAGAAGAGATCGAGCAGCCTGCGCGCGTCGATCCGACCCGGATCGTAGCTGATCCTGACCGCCTCGAAATGCCCGGTGCCGCCGCGGGTGACGGAGCGGTAGGTCGGATTCTGAGTCTTGCCGCCGGTGTAGCCGGAGACCACGTCACGCACGCCGCGCACCTTTTCGAAATCGGCCTCGACACACCAGAAACAGCCACCCGCCACCACAAGCTCCGCCGCCAAGGCGCGTGGGGCCTGCAGGATCAGGCCAAGGCCGAGAAGCAAGCCGAAAGACATCGAATGCAACAGTCGCAACATGAAAACTCTCCTTTTGAGCCACCCTGACCGGAAAGCCGGCAGCGCACGAATCACGGGGGCGTGAGGTCACGGCGGTTTGACCCGATTGTAATGCGCAACTCGGGCGGTTTGGGAAAAAGGGACGCTTTTCCCCTGTGATGGGCGGCGGCGCGGGCCCAGATTGACTCGCATGAAACGACGCGAATTCCTGAACCTCACCGCGGGCAGCGCGATTGCGATTGCCGCGCCGCTGCCCCGCATCACCGCTGCGGCCCCCGTCGCTGCGGCTCCGAAACATCTCTCCGTCTGGGCGACCGCCATGGCGCGGGCGGGCAATCCGGTATCCCCGGATCTGCTGAATTCCGCGCTCAAGGTGACACCGGCGCAGGCGACCGCCCTGATGAACCGGCTTGTGGCCAAAGGCGTTGTCGCCGCACCAAACGCCTCCGGTGTGGCAAAGGCCGTGACGCCCGGATTGCCCGGTCGCACGGCACCAAGGTCGGACATGGGCCGTCATATCCGCAAATGTCTGGAGCAGGTCGGCAAGGATCTGACCCGCGAGACAGAGCCTGACCCGCCGGAACTGGCGGAAAACCGCCCGCCCAAGAACCCGGAAAGACTCAGGAAAGTCTGAGACGTGCCCGGAAGACGGGGGCTTTTCGCCGATAACGGGCATGCGCACCGGCAGGCTCTTGCCAAGTGGACTCGTGGCGCGAAAATTGGAGCCATGTTTCGCAAGATATCCTCCCGCGCTCCCGGCCAGGCCATAGCCTATGCCGCGTCCGACATCACCCCGGATGAATCGTTCTGGGCGGTGGGGGATATCCACGGTCGGGTGGATCTTCTGCTGGCGATCGAAAAGATCATGCTGGCCGAAGCGCCCGGGCTGCGCGCGGTGTTTGTGGGCGATTACATCGACCGCGGCGATCACAGCGCCGACGTGCTGCGGCTTCTGGCGTCGGGTGGCGAAGACGGGCCGCAGCCGATCACCTGCCTGATGGGCAATCACGAGGCGATGCTGCTCGACTTCATCGACGCGCCGGACACCGCCGGGCCAATCTGGCTGCGAAATGGCGGGTTGCAGACGCTGACGAGCTTTGGCCTGCCGGGTCTTGCCTCCACCGCAGGGCCGGAAGCGATGTTCGAGACGCGCGACGCGCTTCTGGCCGAAATGGGCACGGAGCTGGTGGCGTGGCTGCGCGCGCGCCCGCTGACCTGGCAAAGCGGCAACGTGCTCGCATTGCATGCCGGGGTCGACCCGTCCCGCAGCCTGCAGGATCAGTCACGGCGGGCGCTGCTTTACGGGCACCCGGCCTTCGGGCGGCATTTGCGGTCGGACGGGATGTGGATCCTGCACGGTCACACGATCACCCGGGAGCCCGCGGCGCGGGACGGTCGCATCTCTGTCGATACCGGGGCCTATGCAACCGGGCATTTGACGGCGGCTTTGGTCACCGGCGACGGGGTGCGGTTCTTTTCAACCTGACTGTCGTCTCGCCTGCGGCGAGCCGATCCGCGCGCGCCAGAGGCGCGCGGGCGAGGGGCGCTGCCCCTCGCGCTCCCCGGGATGTTTCCGGCCCAAAGAAACCGCAGGGTCGCGGATTTTCAGAGTGGGGCTCTGCGGCCCTAAGGGATCAAAGATGTCAGCTCAGACGGTTTTTCCGGGCGGCAAGCAGGCGCAGTCGCAGGGCGTTGAGCGTGATGAAGCCCTCGGCGTCTTTCTGATCGTAGGCACCGGCGTCGTCTTCGAAGGTCACATGGGCTTCGGAATAAAGCGAGTGGTCGGACCAGCGGCCCACGGTGCGCACAAGACCCTTGTAGAGCTTCAGCCGGACGGTGCCCGTGACATGTGTCTGGCTGTGGTCGATGGCGGCCTGCAGCATTTCGCGTTCGGGGCTGTACCAGAAGCCGTTATAGATGAGCTCGGCATAGCGCGGCATCAGCTCATCCTTGAGATGGGCCTGACCGCGATCCAGCGTGATCTGTTCGATGCCGCGATGAGCCTCGAGCAGCAGAGTGCCGCCGGGGGTCTCGTAGATGCCGCGGGATTTCATGCCGACAAACCGCCCCTCGACCAGATCGAGCCGCCCGATGCCATGTTTGCCGCCAAGTTCATTGAGCCGCGTCAGGATCGTGGCCGGGCTCATGGCTTCGCCGTTGATCGCGACCGCATCGCCGCTCTCGAAGGTCACCTCGATGAACTCCGGCGTGTCGGGCGCGTCCTCGGGGTTTACCGTGCGCTGGTAGACGTAATCGGGCGCATCGGTTGCGGGATCTTCGAGCACCTTGCCTTCGGAAGAGGTGTGCAGAAGGTTTGCATCGACAGAAAACGGTGCCTCTCCGCGCTTGTCCCTGGCAATCGGGATCTGGTGTTGCTCGGCAAAGGCGATGAGCGAGGTGCGCGAGCCAAGATCCCATTCGCGCCAGGGGGCGATGACCTTGATGTCGGGGTTGAGCGCGGCGGCGCTAAGCTCAAAGCGCACCTGGTCGTTGCCCTTGCCGGTCGCGCCGTGGGCCACCGCATCGGCGCCGGTTTCGGCGGCAATCTCCACCAGCCGCTTGGAGATCAGCGGACGTGCGATCGACGTGCCCAGCAGGTAGAGCCCTTCGTAAACCGCGTTGGCGCGAAACATCGGGAAGACAAAATCGCGGACAAATTCCTCGCGCACGTCCTCGATATAGATGTTGTCCGGCGCGATGCCCAGAAGTTCGGCCTTCTTGCGCGCCGGTTCCAGCTCCTCGCCCTGTCCCAGATCGGCGGTGAAGGTCACCACTTCGCAGCCGTATTCGGTCTGCAGCCATTTCAGGATGATCGACGTATCAAGGCCGCCGGAATAGGCCAGGACGACTTTTTTGGGCGCGGACATGTGAATTTCCCCTCATCTGTCGCGCGGCGGAGTAGCGGGTTTTCCCGGCTGCCGCAAGGATCGGCATTTGACCTGAGGGGTCAGCGTGATAGCAGGGCGGCAGCGATATGACGGGAGCGCGGCGATGAAAGGCTGGGAGATCTTCGTGCATTCGGTGCGGCTGGTGCTGCGAAACCTGGATGCGGCCTTCAAGGTGTCGGCGGTGCTCTACCTCGTGCAGGTCGCCAGTGCGCTGTCGCTCTATTTCAACCCGCCGCCGGATTTCGCCGGTGGCGAGGTGCCGACCAGTCTGGACGGCGTGGCCCAGAACTTTTTCCTGGGCCTTCTTGCGGTCATCGCCAGTCTCTGGATCGCCGTGGCCTGGCATCGCTATGTGCTGGCTGAGGAGCATCCCCAGGGCTGGGTGCCGCGCTGGCACGGGTCGAACATGCTGAGCTATCTTGGCCGGTCGATCCTGATTGCGATCATCGTGGTGCTGGGTGTAACCGTGGCAGCCTTGCCGGTGGGTTTGCTGGCGGCGATGTTGCCGGGATTGGCGGGGCTGATCGCCTTTGCGTTGATCGGCTTTGCCGGGTATCTGTTTTTCCGGCTCGGCGTCATGCTGCCTGCCGCAGCGGTTGGGCGTCCGATCAAGTTGGGAGAAGCCTGGGAAGCCACCAAGGCCGATCCCGGCGCGATCTTCGTGCTGGCCCTGATCGTGATCGGGACCAGCCTTCTGATCCAGCTGCCATCGCTTGTGGGCGGCAGCGGCACCATCATCGATCTGGTCTATCGCCTTGTCACCGGCTGGTTCGCGACGATCATCGGCATCTCGGTTCTGACCACGCTTTACGGTCATTACGTCGAAGGCCGCCCGATCGACTGACTTGCGCCACAGCGCGCGGTGCGGCACTGCTTTGGGATGGATGAGTTTCAAGCCCTTGCCCGCGCGGCCACCGACGCCATGCGCGATGTCTTTTCGCCGACGCCGCTGATGCGCAACGCACATCTGTCGGAGCGGTTCGATGCGGAGATCTGGCTCAAGCGTGAAGACCTCAGCCCGGTGCGCAGCTACAAGCTGCGGGGCGGGTTCAACGCGATGCGCAAACAGCCGGAGGCCGCGCTTTTTGTCTGCGCAAGCGCGGGCAATCACGCGCAGGGCGTGGCCTATATGTGCCGCCATTTCGACAAGCGTGGCGTGATTTTCATGCCGGTAACGACGCCTCAGCAAAAGATCCAGAAGACCGGGATGTTTGGCGGCGACAACGTCGAAATCCGTCTGATCGGCGATTATTTCGACGATTGTCTGCGGGCGGCGCAAGCGTTTTGCGCAGCCGAGGGCGGGCATTTCCTGTCACCCTTCGACGACGAGGACGTGATCGAGGGACAGGCCAGCGTCGGCGTGGAAATCGAAGCGCAGATGTCCGGCGCGCCGGACCATCTGGTGATCCCGGTGGGGGGCGGGGGCCTGAGCGCGGGATTGCTGAGTTATTTCGGCACCGCGTGCCAGTATACATTTGTGGAGCCCTCCGGAGGCGCCTGCCTGCGCGCGGCACTCGAGGCGGGACAACCGGTGTCGCTGCCGACGGTCGACACCTTTGCCGACGGCGCGGCTGTGGCGCAGATCGGCGCGCGGACCTTTGCGCGGCTCAGGGGTGTCGGCGCGGCCAACACGCTTGCGATCTCCGAGGATCGGCTCTGCACAACGATGCTGGAGATGCTGAATGTCGAAGGCATCGTGCTGGAACCCGCGGGGGCATTGGCGGTCGATGCGCTCAAGGATCTCGGGCAGGCGATCCGCGGGCGAAAGGTGGTGTGCATCACCTCCGGCGGGAACTTCGATTTCGAACGTCTGCCGGAGGTCAAGGAACGCGCGCAACGTTATTCCGGGGTGAAGAAGTACTTCATTCTCCGGCTGCCGCAACGGCCCGGCGCGCTGAAGGACTTCCTCGGGTTTCTTGGCCCGGAGGACGATATCGCCCGGTTCGAATACCTCAAGAAATCGGCGCGGAATTTCGGCTCCGTCCTGATCGGGATCGAAACGCGGGATCCGGCAAATTTCGCGAGGCTTTTCGGCTTGCTGGACGAAAACGGGTTCACCTATCAGGACATCACCGATGACGAGCTCTTGGCGCGGTTTGTCATATGAGTTTCGCCGGGCGTCGCGCGATTGTGACAGGCGCCGGGCAAGGCATCGGGCGTGCGATTGCGCGGGCATTGGTGGAGGACGGCGCGCGCGTTGCGGTGTGTGACATCGATCCCGATCTTGCGCACCAGGTGGCAGCAGAGCTTGGCGGCGTGCCGCTGGTCTGTGACCTGCGCAATCCGGAGGAGATTGCCGCCATGGTGGCTGCGGCCCGGGCGGCTTTGGGCGATATCGATATGCTTGTTTCGAACGCAGGCTTTGCGAAGGGTGCCCTGGCGGGCCCATGCTCTGCCGAGGATGCGTTATGGCAGGCCAGCTGGGATCTTCATGTCATGGCGCATCTGCGTGCCGCGCGGTTGGTTCTGCCCGGAATGATCGAGCGTGGCGAAGGCTGGCTGGTCAATATCGCCTCCGCGGCGGGGCTTTTGTCGCAGATCGGCGACGCGCCATATTCGGCCAGCAAACATGCAGCCGTCAGCCTGGCGCAATCGCTGGCCATCGAACATGGCGATCAGGGCATCCATGTCTCCGTGGTGTGTCCGCTTTATGTGGCGACGCCGTTGCTTGGCTACGATGCCGATGACCCGCAGGACCGGCCCAATGACCGGGTGATCCGCGCGGAAGATGTGGCGCAGGCCGTGATGCAGGGCTTGCGTGACGGGCGCTTTCTGATCCTGCCGCATCCCGAAGCCGCAACGCATTTTCAGCGCCGCGCCGCGGATATGGACCGCTGGATCGCCGGGATGCGCCGCTTGCGCCGGGAGGCATTTGCCGAAGGGCTGCCCGAGGATCTCGGAGAGCTGCACCGGCGCATATGAGGCTCAGGCCGCAAAGCGTTGATCGTATTCCTGCAAGAACACCACGCGGCTCTCTTCAAAACACCGGCGCACATCGGCGGGCTGCACCGCGTCGGGATCGCCGGAGGCGGCCGCCGTCTCGCCGCTGCGGCACAGATCGGCCAGCGCGTCAAAGCCGAGGTTGAGGGCCGCGCCTTTCAGAAAATGCATCTGTTCCTCGACGGCGGCCGCATCCCGGGCAGAGCCGTCAAATCCCGCGATGGCTGTCTCAACCTCCGACAGAAAGAGATCGACAATCTCGCCGAAATCGTCCGCCCCGACTTCATCGCGCAATTCGCCGACTCGCTGCCAATCGATCATGTCGTACCTCCAGACGCGGGCAGACTATCCGCAAATCGGTAAACCGAAGATTGCCGGTTCTGCGCGGGATACGCACAATTTTACACTTCACCGGCTGTTAAGAGCGCGGAGGTAGAACCCTGCGAACCCGGTGAAAGGCGACGCGGCGTGCAGGCAGGCAAAATCGACAGGGCGGAAAGTGTGACCGGCGTCATGCGGCGGGTGCTCGTCGTGGATGACAGCGCGCTGCAGCTCAAGATCATGGCGTCGATGCTCGGCAAGTGGGGGTTCGAAGTGCTGCAGGCCGAATCGGGCCCCGAGGCGCTTGAGATCTGTGCCAAGACGCCGCCGGATCTGATTGTCTCGGACTGGATGATGCCGGACATGGACGGACCGGAATTCTGCCGACAATTCCGCAAGATGGACCGCGAAAGCTATGGCTATTTCATCCTTCTGACGTCGAAAAGCGAAAAGGGCGCGGTGGCTCAGGGGCTCGACAGTGGCGCGGATGATTTTCTGACCAAGCCGGTGAATGCGCATGAGTTGCGCGCGCGGATCAATGCAGGCGCCCGCATCCTGTCGATGGAACGGGAGCTTTCGGAAAAGAACAAGCAGGTCTCCGACACGCTTGCGGAACTGCAGGAGGTGCATGACGCCATCGACAAGGATCTGCGTCAGGCGCGCACGATCCAGCAATCTCTGGTGCCCGAACGTACCCGGATGATCGGCAAGTCGCGCGTCAGCCTGTTGTTGCAGCCCTGCGGTCATGTCGGCGGCGATCTCGTGGGCATGTTCACGCCTGGATACGACCGGCTGGGGCTGTACAGCATTGACGTCTCGGGCCACGGGATCACGTCGGCGATGGTGACCGCGCGCGTCGCGGGCTACATGTCAAGCACGTTTCCCGACCAGAATATCGGGCTGGAACGCCGGTTCGAAGAGTTTCACGCCATGCGCTCCCCGGCGCTGACCGCGCAACTTCTGAACGAACGGTTGTCGGCGGATCCGGGTGTCGAGGAATACCTCACCATGGCCTATCTGGCGGGCGACATGCGCAGCGGCCGGATGAAGCTGGTACAGGCGGGACATCCTCCGCCGATCCTCTTGCGGGCCGATCGCTCCATCAGCCTGCTGGGCGAAGGCGGGTTGCCGATCGGGCTGGTCGACGATGTCGCGTATGATCAGGTCGAACTCACGTTGTCCAAGGGCGACAGGCTCCTGCTTTATTCCGACGGCTTCACGGAGGCGGTGCTGCAGAATGGCGAAATGCTGGGCGAAGACGGGCTTGCCGACCTGTTTCAGACCTGTGCGTCGCAGGGATCCGGCACGGAATTGCTGGAGGATATGTTCTGGAAGCTGACAACATTGATGGCCGACAACGATGACCTGGGCGACGACGTATCGGCGGCGCTGCTGGAATTCGACGCGTGAGGAATGACATGGCCTGCAACGGGGAAGTCCGGCGAGGTTTGTCGTAACGCTCGCGGTTGGCGCGATCGGGTGACCGTTATCGGGCACGTCCCGAAGGGGGACAATTTATCAGAAGGAGCGTGTGCTGCCGCCATTGCACCGACAGTAGCGGTGTTCCGAGGCGTCGAAACAGACTCCAGAGGCCCCAACCAGCAGACGTCACCAAACGCTCAGCCCTCGCGCAAAAGCCCGCGCACAAAACTCCGGTCACCGGATGTTCCCAGCTTCTCCGCCGCCAGTTCGATCGGCATCCAGAGGGCGATATGTCCCGGCTCCGAAGGCGGCTCATGGGGCCGCACCGGCATCGCGTGATAGATTGTACACAGCTTTTCGGCCCAAAGGCCGTATTCGGGCATGAATGTGAACCTGCGAAACGCGCCCAGACGTCTGGGGCGCGCGATGCGCCAGCCGGTTTCCTCAAAGACCTCGCGGTGCAAAGCATGCAGCGGGTGCTCTCCGGGATCGATGCCGCCACCGGGCAATTGCAACTCCGGCACCGGCTCTGACTGATGGGTGAGCAGCAGCGATCCTGACCGCGGCAGAACCGCATAGACCCCGGGTCTGAGAATATAGCGCTGCCCGGCACGCGGTGGTCTGCCATGTCGTGGGATCATGCGTTTCGCCCTTTGCGGCTGCCTTGAACGACCCTATATGGCTGCGGTATGCCAGCGACCGGCAGATAAGGAAACCCCATGAGCATTGGCACGAAACTCGCCTGGGACGACACCGTCCTGCCTTTCCAGCTTGACCGTTCCGACATGCGCGGACGGGTCGCGCGGCTGGATGGCGTCTTGTCCGGTGTCCTGAAACAGCACGATTATCCCGCGCCGGTGGAGGCGCTTGTGGCCGAGATGGCGCTGCTGACGGCGCTGATCGGGCAGACGATCAAGCTGCGGTGGAAACTCTCGCTCCAGGTGCAGACGAAAGGTGCCGTGCGGATGATCGCGACCGACTATTTCGGCCCCGATGCCGAAGGTCAGCCCGCCCGGATCCGCGCCTATGCCAGCTTTGACGAGGACCGGATCAGCGACGCGCCGGCCTTTGAACAGCTGGGTGAGGGCTATTTCGCGATCCTGATCGATCAGGGCGAAGGCATGACGCCTTATCAGGGGATCACGCCGATTGCGGGTGGATCGCTGAGCGATTGCGCGGCGGCCTATTTTGCGCAATCCGAGCAGCTGCCGACCACCTTTGCGCTGTCTTATGGCCGCTCGACAGAGCCGGACGTGGCCGAACACTGGCGCGCCGGTGGCATCATGCTGCAGCACATGCCCAAGGCCTCGCCATTTGCGACCGATGGCGGTTCGGGCGAGGCGGGGCTCTTGCAAGCCGAAGACCTGGTCGAGGGCGAGGCCGAGGAGAACTGGACCCGGGTCAACCTGCATCTCGGCACCGTCGAAGAGCTTGAGCTGATCGGACCGACCGTCTCTCCGGACGAGTTGCTTGTGCGGCTCTTTCACGAGGAGACGCCGCGGGTTTTTGACGCGCAACCGGTGCGGTTCGGCTGCACCTGTTCCGAAGATCGCGTGCGCCAGAGCCTGTCGATCTATTCGGCCAGAGACATCGAAAAGATGACGACGGAGGACGGGCGGGTGACCGCCGATTGCCAGTTCTGCGGTGCGCATTACGATCTCGACCCGTCGAGCGTCGGGTTTGAGGCGCAAGATGGGGACGGCTGAGCAGATCGAGGCGCTGAGACGCGCGCTCACCAGAGACGGGCCGCCGTCGTCGGATTTCGACCTCAACAAGGATGTGGATCTGCCGCTGGGGCGCAAACTGCGCCCCGCCGGGGTTCTGGCCGCGTTCCAGATCACGCCGGAGGGTCTGGATCTGGTCCTGACCAAGCGGTCGTCGCGGTTGAAACACCATCCCGGCCAGATCGCCTTTCCCGGCGGCAAGCAGGATCCCGGCGACGCGGATGTCACCGCAGCGGCCCTGCGCGAGGCGCATGAGGAAATCGGTCTGGCCCCGTCCGCGGTCGAGGTTCTGGGGGCCCTGCCCGCGCATGAGACGGTCACGGGCTTTCTCATGACCCCGGTTCTGGGCCTGATCAGAGACAGATTCGATCCGGTGCCGGAGGCCGGAGAGGTGGATGAGGTCTTTACCGCGCCCTTCGACCACATTACCGATCCCGACCGTTATTCGGTGCAATCGCGCCGGTGGCGCGGGCGTCGTCGCCACTATTACACGGCACCGCTTGGACCCTATTACATCTGGGGGGCGACGGCCCGGATCCTGCGCAGCCTGGCGGAACGGGTGCAACCGTGACCCGCGTCGCGGGCGCGTGGCTGGAGGCGGAGGGCACGCAAGCTGTCATGAAAATGCTCGAAGCGTCCGGCCACAGCGCATACGCGGTGGGCGGCTGCGTCCGAAACGCGCTTTTGAACGTGCCGGTGCGCGATGTCGACATCTCCACCGACGCGCGGCCCGAGCGGGTGATGGCGCTGGCCGATGCGGCGGAAATGAAAGCGGTGCCGACAGGCATCGAGCACGGCACCGTGACGGTTGTGACGCACGGGACGGGCTATGAAATCACCACGTTCCGCGCCGATATAGAGACGGATGGCCGCCGCGCCGTGGTACGCTTTGCCGACAGCATGGCCGAGGATGCGATCCGGCGCGACTTCACGATGAACGCGCTATATGCGGACCGGTTCGGCGTGGTGCACGATCCGCTGAATGGCCTGCCCGATCTGCAGGCACGGCGCGTGCGGTTCATCGAGGATGCCGCCCGCAGGATCGAAGAAGATTACCTGCGAATCCTGCGCTTCTTTCGGTTCTCCGCCTGGTATGGCGATCCGCAGAACGGCATGGACGCCGACGCTCTGGCGGGGATTGCAGGGCATCTCGACGGGCTCGACGGGTTGTCCGCGGAGCGTGTCGGTGCAGAGATCACCCGGCTGCTGACCGCGCCCGACCCGGTCATGGCGGTTGCGGTGATGGAGCAGGCAGGCGTGTTGGCGCGTGTTCTGCCCGGAACCGTCAGCCGCGCTCTTGGCCCGCTTGTGCAGCATGAGATCTCGCTTGACCTCGCGCCGCAACCGCTCCGGCGCCTCGCGGTCCTGGGCATGTTCGATGGCGCGCGGCTGCGGCTTTCCAGACCTGCGATACGGCAACTTGAGACGTATCAGAGACTGATTGGAGCAGATACCGGGCTGGCCGAAATCGCGTGGCGCGATGATGCGGCGCTGGCGCTCGACGTTGCTGCCTTGCGCGCCGCCAGTTTCGAAGCGCCGTTGCCGCACGACCTGACGGAGCAGGTGAGCAAGGGCGCCGCGGCACAATTCCCGGTCACCGCAGCCGATCTCATGCCGGAGCTTGAGGGCGCGGCGCTGGGGCAGGCGCTCAGAGAACTTGAGCGGCGGTGGATCGCGTCGGATTTCCGTCTCGGCAAGACCGCGCTGCTGAAGGGGTTGCAGCAGGGGTGACAGCGCGGCCGGATTGCGCTAAGAGGGGCCATCCCATCGGAGGCTACGTGATGATGAATTGTGACAGGATCCTGATCAGCTTCGCCTGACATCCTGCGCATTGGGGTGCCACGGCCCCCCGCTTCTTCATCACCGTTTCGCCCGAAAGCCTCCGATATGTTTCGATTCTTTGAAAATCTGGTCGACCCCTATGCGCCCTATCCTCAGACGGATGCGCCGCCGCAAAAGCTGTTTGCGTTCCTGTGGGACTACGCGCGCCCTTTCAAACAGCTCTTTGTCGCCTCGGCGCTGCTCTCGGTTGTCGTGGCCGCGGTGGAGCTCGGGCTGATCTTTGCCATGGGCTGGGTCGTCGATATCCTGACCGGCGCGCCGGACCAGGTGTGGGAGCAGCATGGCACAACCCTGCTGCTTCTGGCGGCGTTTGTGTTGCTCCTGCGCCCGGCAATCCAGCTGTTCGATATTCTGGTGCTCAACAATGCGATCATGCCCAATTTCGGCACGCTGATCCGCTGGCGCGCGCATCGGCATGTGCTCAGGCAATCGGTCGGGTGGTTCGAGAATGATTTTGCCGGGCGCATCGCCAACCGGATCATGCAGACTCCGCCCGCGGCGGGTGAGGCGGTGTTCCAGACCTTCGACGCCATTGCCTATGCCTTTGCCTACGTGATCGGCGCGCTGATACTGCTGGGCGAGGCCGATGCGCGGCTCATGCTGCCGCTGTTGATGTGGCTCGCGCTTTACGTGGCGCTGATGCGCTGGACGGTGCGCCGCGTTGGCCCGGCGTCAGAGGCCGCGTCTGACGCCCGTTCCGAAGTCACGGGCCGGGTGGTCGATGCGTATACAAATATCCACTCGGTCAAGATGTTCGCGCATCATGATCGCGAGCTGACCTATGCCAAGGATGCCATCGAGCACACACGGCAGACATTCAACGTGGAAATGCGTCTCTATACCATCATGGATGCGTCTCTGGTTCTGCTCAACGGGCTGCTGATCGTGGGCGTCGTCGGATGGGCGATTGCGCTCTGGATGGCGGGTGAAGCAACGGCGGGCACCGTGGCGGCCGCCGCTGCGCTGACATTGCGGCTCAACGCGATGACCGGGTGGGTGATGTGGGCGCTGACCACGTTTTTCCGTCAGCTGGGTGTTGTCGCGGAAGGCATGCAGACCATCGCGCAGCCGATCACGCTGCTGGACGCGCCGGGTGCGTCCGATCTGGCGCTGGGCAAGGGTGAGATCCGGCTCACGGAACTCACGCATCATTACGGGCGCGACAGCGGCGGGCTGGAGAAGATCAACCTCACGATCCGTCCCGGCGAGAAGGTCGGGCTGATCGGGCGGTCGGGGGCCGGCAAGTCGACGCTGGTGAAGCTGCTCTTGCGGTTCTACGACGCGGACTCCGGCCGGATCGAGATCGATGGACAGGATATCGCGCGGGTGACGCAGGACAGTCTGCGGCGCAATATCGGCATGGTTCAGCAGGATTCGTCTCTGTTGCACCGCTCCGTGCGCGACAACATCCTCTATGGGCGCCCCGATGCAACCGAGGCTCAGATGATCGCTGCGGCCAAGCAGGCGCAGGCGCATGACTTCATCCTTGACCTCACCGATCCGCAAGGGCGCGCGGGCTATGACGCGCAGGTAGGCGAACGCGGCGTGAAGCTCTCTGGCGGGCAGCGCCAGCGGGTGACGCTCGCCCGGGTGATCCTCAAGGATGCGCCGATCCTGCTGCTGGACGAGGCGACCAGCGCGCTCGATTCAGAGGTGGAGGCGGCCATTCAGGACACGCTTTACGGCATGATGGAGGGCAAGACGGTGATCGCCATCGCGCACCGGCTGAGCACAATCGCAAGGATGGACCGCATTCTGGTGCTCGACGGCGGGCAAATCGCCGAAGAGGGCACACATGAGGCGCTTTTGGAGAAAGACGGGCTATATGCCCAGTTCTGGGCGCGCCAGAGCGGCGGATTTCTCGCCCCCGATATCAAACCCGACCAGGATCCCGAGGCTGCAGAATGAAACTTTCCAACTGGATCGACGCCTTTGCGCCTGCCGAAGGCCCGCCGCCGAACCGGCTGATTGCCTTCATGCGCTGGGCGCTGAAAGGCAGCGGCTCTGCGTTGCTGGTGGCAGGGATCGTGTCGGTGCTGGCTGGTGTCGTGGAGGTGATGGCGGCGCTGATCCTGGGTCGCGTGGTCGATGCGGCGCTGGGCTCCGCGCCGGAGGCGATCTTTTCGGATCAGACCGGCATCCTGCTCTTTTCGCTGGTCTTTTTCATGGTGCTGCGCCCGGTCTTTTTCGGCGCCAACGCGCTGATGCAGAACATTGTCGTGGCGCCCAACGTGCTGAACCTCGTGCTGCAGCGGTTGCACCGCTACACGCTGGGCCAGTCGGTGGAGTTCTTCGACAATGATTTCGCCGGGCGGATCAGCCAGAAAGAGATGCAGACCGCGCGGGCTCTGACCGATGCCACGGTCGAGATGCTGCAGACGGTGCTCTTTGCGCTCGCCTCTGTTGTGGGCGCGGTGCTGCTTCTGGGCACGGTCGACGCGCGCATCGCGATTGCCCTTGTGGCGTGGATGGCGGGCTATCTGCTGATGATCCGCTTTTTCATGCCGCGCGTGCGCGAACGCTCCAAGGCGCGGGCCGCTGCGCGTGCCAATGTCACCGGCCAGCTGGTCGACACGGTCACCAATATCAAGACGGTCAAGCTTTTTGCCCATGCCGATCACGAGGACCGCGCGGCTCTGTCGGCGATGGATCTCTTGCGCAGGCGCGCGCTGGCTTACGGCCACGTGTCGGTGACGTTCCGCTTTTGCCTGATGGCCGTGGCGGGCGTGCTGCCGGTGCTGCTGGTAGGTGGCGCGCTCTGGTACTGGAGCCAGGGACTGGTGAGCGCGGGTGACATCGCGGCGACCGGGGCGGTGTCGCTCAGGCTGGCGCAGATGACCGGCTGGGTCAGTTTCACGCTGATGGCGCTCTACGCCAATATCGGCGAGATCGAGGACGGCATGCGCACGCTGACCCCGGCGCATGGTCTGACCGACGCGCCGGATGCCAACGAGCTTGACGTGCCGAGGGGCGAGATTGCCTTTGACGATGTGGGCTTTGCCTATGGCCGCCAGAGCGGCGGGGTGGAGCATATCTCCCTGACGATTGCGCCGGGGGAAAAGCTGGGGATTGTCGGGGCCTCCGGTGCCGGTAAATCGACGCTCGTGGCGCTGCTCTTGCGTCTCTATGACACCGAAAAAGGCGTCATTCGCATCGATGGTCAGGATATTTCCGGTGTAAGTCAGGAAAGCCTGCGGCGGCGCATCGGAATGGTCACGCAGGAAACTGCGATGTTCAACCGCTCCGCCATGGACAACATTCGTTACGGTAGTCCCGAGGCGGACGACGCGGCGGTGTTCGAGGCCGCCCGCAAGGCCGAGGCGCATGGCTTTATCGAAGGTCTGCAGGACCATAACGGCCGCGAAGGGTATGCCGCGCATCTGGGCGAACGCGGGGTCAAGCTGTCGGGCGGACAACGCCAGCGCATCGCGCTGGCCCGCGCGATCCTGAAGGATGCGCCGATCCTGGTGCTCGACGAGGCGACCAGCGCGCTCGACAGCGAGGTCGAAGCCTCGATCCAGGCCGCGCTGGAGCGCGTGATGGAGGGCAAGACGGTGCTTGCCATCGCGCACCGGCTGTCGACGATTTCGCGCATGGATCGCATTGTTGTGCTGGATCAGGGTCGCATTGCCGAAGAGGGCACCCATGCCGATCTGCTGGCCGCAGGCGGGCTTTACGCGCGCTACTGGGAACGGCAATCGGGCGGGTTTCTGGGATCGGACGAGGTGCCGGAGGCGGCGGAGTGAAACGTGTGATGATCCTTGGTCAGCCGGGATCGGGCAAATCCACACTGGCGCGGTTGATCGGCGACCGCACCGGTCTGCCGGTGGTGCATGTGGACCGGATCCACCATCTGCCCGGCTGGCAGGAGCGTCCGCGCGCCGAAAAGATCGCCATGGCGCTGGCCGAGCAGGCGAAACCCAAATGGATCTTCGAGGGCAGTCTCTCGGCCACCTACGAGGACCGTTTCGAGCGCGCCGACACGGTGATCTTTCTGGACTTCCCGCTCTGGCTGCGGTCCTGGCGCGTGATCCGCCGGACCCTTGTGCATTACGGCAAGACCCGCCCGGACATGCAGGAGGGCTGCCCGGAACGGTTCAGTTTCGAGTTCGCCAAATGGATCTGGGACACAAGGCAGAGCGGGCGGCGCAAACCTCTGGACCTGCTGCAGCGCGACGCTCCGGACAAGCGGATGCACCATTTGCGCGGTCCGTCGGATGTGCGCGATTTTCTCGATGCTCTGGACGGAGTGCGCGAAAGCGGGCAAGAGCCCCGACATGGAAACGCTTGAGATCACACGGCTCGGCCATCTGGGCGACGGCATTGCCGATGGCCCGGTCTATGTGCCCGGCGCATTGCCCGGCGAAGAAGTGGCGGGTGATGTCGACAACGGCGTGATGATCGCGCCGCGGATCGTGACGCCATCGGTTGATCGGGTGCGCCCGCCTTGCCGACACGCCAGGGCCTGCGGCGGATGCCAGCTGCAGCATGCCGCGGACGGGTTTGTCGCGGAGTGGAAGGTGGATGTGGTGCGCCGGGCGCTGGAGGGGCAGGGGGTCCGCGCCGAATTCAGACCCTCTTTCACCTCGAAACCGCAATCGCGCCGCCGTGCCGCGTTCTCCGTGCGGCGCACCAGGAACGGCGCGCTGGCCGGGTTTCACCAGAAAGGATCGGACGTCATCATCGCCGTCCCGGACTGTCTGGTGGTCACGCAGGCCCTGGCCGCGGCATTGCCGATGGTCGAGGCAATTGCCCGGGCCGGAGCCAGCCGAAAGTCCGAGCTGTCGGTTCTGGTGACCGAGAGCGCATCCGGTCTCGACGTCTTTGTCAGTGGCGGCACGGTTCCGGGCGCTCAGGCGCTGGCCGAGCTTGCCCGGTCCCATGATATGGCGCGGATCGCGTGGGGTGACGAGATGCTGACGCGCCGCGCGCCGTTCCAGCGCTTTGGCGATATCGATGTCGTGCCGCCGCCCGGCGCGTTCCTGCAGGCCACGCGGGACGGGGAGGCGGCGTTGCGCGCCGGTGTCGCGGAGGCACTGCAGGGCGCGGGGCGGATCGTCGATCTTTTTGCCGGTTGCGGCACTTTTGCGCTGCCGCTCGCGCGCCACGCCGAACTGCATGCGGTCGAGGGCGACCGTGCGATGGTGCAGGCGCTCGACAAGGGCTGGCGGCAGGCGCAGGGTCTGCGCCGCGTCACCCATCAGGCGCGCGATCTCTTTCGCAATCCGCTGCTTCCCGATGAGCTCGCCCGGTTCGAAGGCGTGGTGATCGACCCGCCGCGCGCCGGGGCCGAGGCGCAGATCGCCCAGATTGCGCAGGCGCGCATCCCGCGCATCGCTCATGTTTCCTGCAATCCGGTGAGTTTTGCGCGGGACACCGCCACCCTTTTGCGCGCGGGCTACCGTCTTGACTGGGTGCAGGTGGTTGACCAGTTCCGCTGGTCCACCCATGTGGAGCAGGTCGCCGCATTACGGCTCGAGGAGTGACAGATGGGTTTTCGTGAAAAGCTGGGCGCGTTTCTGGACCGCGCGGATGTCCGCAACGCAATCATCCTTGTCATCATGTTCAACGCCGTGATCCTCGGGCTCGAGACATCCGACACGATGATGGCCAGCTACGGCCCGCTGATCCTGATGCTCGACAAGATCTGCCTTGCGATCTTCACGGTGGAGATTGCCGCAAAGCTCATCGCCCGCGGCAAGGCGTTCTTTCGCGATGGCTGGAACCTCTTTGATTTCGTGATTGTCGGAATAGCCCTTGTTCCGGCGGCACAGGGTCTGTCTGTGCTGCGTGCGTTGCGGATCCTGCGGGTGCTTCGGGTGATCTCTGCCGCGCCCCGTCTGCGCCGGGTTGTCGAAGGGTTCATCACCGCCCTGCCCGGCATGGGCAGTGTCTTTCTGCTGATGGCGCTCATCTTCTATATCGGCGCGGTGATGGCCACCAAGCTCTTTGGCGACAGCTTTCCCGAATGGTTCGGCGATCTGGGGCGGTCGGGCTATTCGCTTTTCCAGATCATGACGCTGGAATCCTGGTCGATGGGGATCGTGCGCCCGGTGATGGAGGTCTACCCCTACGCCTGGGCGTTTTTCGTGCCGTTCATCATGGTCACCACCTTCGCCGTGGTGAACCTGCTGGTCGGCCTGATCGTGAATTCCATGCAGGACGCGCATGCCGAAGAGGACAATGAAAAGACCGACGCCTACCGCGATGAGGTGATCGCGAGACTGGCCGCAATCGAAGAGCAACTTGCCCGGCGAGAAAGCCGCTGATGGCGAAAACGTGAAGTTCTCAACCGTGCGCGTCTCGGCTATACTGACAGAAAATCAAACGAGGCAGTGTCGATGCGGTTTTTCAGGCTCGCAATCATCCTGTGTCTGGCGCTGGGCGCCACGGCATGTTCGAAATTCGCCCGCTATGACGGGCCCGAGGTCACGCAGGTCGTGGTCAACAAGGGCGCGCGGCAGATGTACCTGCTGCACAATTCCGAAGTGCTCAAGGCCTATGAGGTGGGCCTCGGATTTGCGCCGATCGGCAACAAGTTTGTCGAAGGGGACGGGCGCACGCCGGAAGGCGACTACCTCATCGACCGCCGCAACCCCAACTCGGAGTTCTATCTGAGCATCGGCATCGATTATCCGCGGCTGGAAGATATCGAGGAGGCGCGCGCGCTCGGGCAGCCTCCGGGCGGGGATATCTTCATCCACGGGCGGCCGTACAAGAACCGCAAGGGCGGGCAGGATTGGACGGCGGGCTGCATCGCGGTCACCAACCGCGAGATGCGCGAAATCTACGCAATGGTGAAGAACGGCACACCGATCCGGATCAACCCCTGATCGGTGAGGATCGGGCGATCCTGACGCCAGGGGCACGCGGCAGCGCGGTGTGATATCGTCAGAATGCGTTTGCCGAGGGTCGAGCGGAAAAGCCGGCGTTTGGTTCAGATCACACCGGCGCCGCTACCGGGGATGGGTGCACCGCCCGGCGCGCCGATGACCATCGACCACCAGATCTTGCCGTTGGCCTCCTGATGCCAGGCAAGCCCCATATGGCGCGCCGACGAATCGAGGATGATGTCGCGCGTCGCCTTCTGTTCCATCCAGGCGGCCAGCGTCTCGAGCTCGGTCTCGTAGGTTTCCGAGATCGTCTCACCCACAAGCCGCCCGTTATAGCCAACCCGGTTCACCCGGTCGATCGGCGACGAGCCGTCCGAACCGAAATGCCAGGGCCGGTTCTGCACCGACATGTCGCGGGCGTGGGTCGCGGCGGCGGCGGTGAGCTTTGACTCAAGCTCCAGTTGCGGGGCGCCCGCGGATTTGCGCAGCGCGTTGACCGAATCGAGCATGCGGAACTGGATGCGCGCCCGATCGCCCGGGCCGATACGGTACACACGGGGGAGCGGCTTGCCGTCGGGGCCCAGCTGCGGCGTGGTCGGCGCACCGGTTGTGCACGCGGTCAGGGCCAGAGCCGAAGAGAGAATTAGGAAGGATCGACGCGTTGTCATGCTCACCACCGATATTCACAGGATGAAACTGCCTTATCTCTTACGGCGTTGCCTATCAAACCCACTTCGGCGTGAGCGGGCAAGATGACGCTTGTTTGATTTGCGACTGCGGCATTCAGGCAATATGTACTGGCCGCAAATCCACACCTGTCTGAGAGGAGCTTGGACAATGAAATCTTCGGCAAACGCAAAGCTGGGTCGTCGCGCGTTCCTGGCAGGAACCGCCGCCTTTGCAGCAACGCCTGCCGTTGCACAAAGCCTGAACCAGGGCACCACCGAGATCGAGCGCGACGTCAACGGCATCGTGCGGCGCAACATCTCGAGCTTTCGCACGCTGGATTGGCAGACCTATTTCAGCAACCTGAACAAAGGGGCGATTCTGGTCGATATCGACAGCCGCGCGCTGCATTACTGGCAGGAAAGCGGTCAGTATCACCTCTATCCGTCCTCGGTGCCGCTGACAGAGGATCTGACCCGGCGCGGCCGCACCCAGGTGATCCTGAAAGATCCCAGCCCGGATTGGCGTCCGACCCCGGCGATGAAGATCCGCAACCCCGAATGGCCCGACTACGTCGGCCCCGGTCCGGATAATCCGCTGGGCACGCGGTCGTTGCACCTCAGCTGGCAGTATTACCGCATCCACGGCACCCACGACACGCGCAAAATTGGCCGTCGTTCATCCAATGGTTGTATCGGGCTCTATAACGAGCATATCGAGGAACTTTACGAGATGGCGGTGGTCGGCACGCAGGTGTTGCTAATTTGACGACAACCGGACCGGGCTCTGATTTAGCGCAGCAAGATGCAATTGCAATCGCTACGAAATACTGCTTTAGACGGAGCTACGAGGTAAGTCTTGGGTGCCTGTCGTGTCATCTATCGTGACCATGACAGGCGAATATCTGGAGGATAACATGAAGAAACTCGCACTCGCCGCCGTGTTCGCCGGCGCAGCATCGACCGCAATGGCCGGTTCGTATGCAAAAGACGACGTGATGATGGAGCCGGTTGTGGTCGTGGAAGAAGCGGCACAAAGCTCTTCGTCCGCTGCTCTGCTGATCCCGCTCCTGCTGATCGCAATCATCGCGGCAGCTGCTGCCGACTGATCGTCGACACAGAGCTGAATTCGGGAAAGGCGCTGCGACGGCAGCGCCTTTTTCATTTTGTGATCCGTGGTTTTGGGTGTGGGGCCTCCTGGCGGCTGGTGATGTCTCTGAAAACATAAGGATCTTTGCAAGTTGCTGGTGCGACGAAGTGCCAGGCTCCAATGTAGTGACGATGCCGCTCAAGGTCGGGCGCAGATGGAGAAGCCGCCGCGATTGAGCCGGCTGTCGAGTTCACTGGTCGTGCCGGCGCGGCCACCGGCCAAACATCCTGGGATCGTACAGTTCCACCGCCGAAGCGTTATAGAGAACGCAGACCGGATGGCTGATGCGGGGGTCTTCGCGCCACGGGCACGGACCGGTCATTTTGCAGTTGCAGCAAAGCGCGGATCAGCCAGACTTCACCCGGACATGTATCGTGAGACGCCGCAAAGCCCTCGCGGCTTGCAGCCTCGAACGCACCTTTTCCCGAAAGCAAGCGCACAACCAACCGAAGGCCTCCACCCGGCACCCCAGGCCTTGGAAAGAAGCGCGTTTACGCGCCGCCGCCCGGCGTCCAGCCTTCCAGATTCTCGTTGATCACCGTGCAGAGCGCATCGATATGCGCGTCGTCGTCGTTGAGGCAGGGGATGTAGGTGAAGTGCTCGCCGCCCGCCTCTTCAAAGCTTTCCTTGATCTCTTCGTTGATCTCTTCCAGCGTTTCGATGCAGTCGGCTGAAAACGCAGGTGCGCAGACCGCGATATTGGTCTTGCCTTCTTCTTCGGCCAGCCGCGCAACCTCTTCCACCGTATAGGGTTTCAGCCATTCCTCGGGGCCGAATCGGCTTTGGAACGTGGTGGTGATCTGCGTGTCGTCCCAGCCCAGCCGCTCCTTGAGCAGGCGTGTCGTTTTCTGGCACTGGCAATGGTAGGGATCGCCCTCCATCAGGTAGCGCTGCGGCACGCCGTGATAGGAACAGACGAGAATCTCGGGCTTTTTCTCCGCAGCGGCATAGGCGCGTTCGATCGATAGCGCCAGCGCTTCGATATAGCGGGGATGCTGGTAATAGGGATCGACGGTGCGCACGGTCGGCTGCCACTTCTCCTCCATCAACGCGCGGAAGAACTGGTCGTTCGCGGTGGCGGAGGTGGCGCCTGCGTAATGCGGATAAAGCGGAAAGAAGAGGATGTGCCGACATCCCGCCGCCACCATCTCGCGCACTTTGGACTTGGTGGAGGGATTGCCGTAGCGCATGCAGAAATCGACCATGACCTGATCGCCCAACTCGGCGGTCATGCGGTCGCGGATCTTGGTGGTCTGATCCCTGGTGATGGTCATCAACGGGCTTTCGCCCTGTTCCTCGTTCCAGATCGACTTGTAGGCCTCACCGGAACTGAACGGGCGTTTGGTCAGAATCACCAGCTGCAGAAGCGGCTGCCAGAGCCAAGGCGAATAGTCGATCACCCGCCTGTCGCTGAGAAACTCGTTGAGATAGCGGCGCATCGACCAGTAGTCGTAATTGTCGGGCGTGCCGAGATTTGCCAGCAGAATGCCGATCTTGGGCGCCGGTACCTTGGGGTGCTCGGTCGGGGCATGTGCAGGCCTGACGGCGGATTTCGTGGCGTCCAGCAAAGTCCTGTCCTCGGAACTGTGGGATGTCTTTTGTTGCATCGCTACCTAACCCCTCAGCCGCGCGCGTCAATCTTTGAGCCGCGTCTCGCGCGCGCCCAGCGCATCGGCCAATCGCGCGGTGGCAGAGCCGGGACGCAAGGGTTGCGGCTGGCTGGCATCCGGTGCCCAGCCGGTGAGGGTCACGATCTCGAACGTGGCCGGGATGCGGTTATCGGGCTGCGCAAAGCTCTGCGCATAGATCTCCGCGGCGCGCCACAGAACCGCGCGGCGGGTGGGATGCCGCAGCCGGGTCGCAAGCGCGTTGGTCTCACCCATCGCACGCAGATCGCGCATCAGGTGCCAGGGCGTGTCGTAAGTCACTGTCAGAGGCCAGTTATCCGCCACCGGCAGCGCCAGCCCCGCGCGCTGCAGCAAGGCCCCGAGGTCGCGAATCTCTCCCATCGGGGCGATACGCGGCGAGAGCCCGCCGGTGGTCTCGATCTCTGCCTGCCCCAGGGCGGCGCGCAGCTCGTGCAGGGTTTGCCCGCCAAGGCACAGCACCAGCAGCAGCCCGTCGGGACGCAAGGCGCGGCGGCACTGGATCAACTGCCCGACCGGATCATTGGCCCAATGCAGGCACATGGCGTGCACCACGAGATCCCGGCTCTTTTCCTGCAGGTCCAACACATCGTTGTCGGGAATGATTCCCGCGTCCGGAAACGCACAGGACCAGACATCCGGAAAGGGGCTGACCACGGCGACATCCGTAAACGACTTCTTAACCATCGCAAGCCGATCCTGAACCTCGTCGCGCGCGGCCTCGTGCAGAAAGAGGGCAGGGGCTTTGGCCGCGCGGGCGCGATGGGCGGTCAGGGCGGCTTGGTCCGTCAGTGGTGTGGTCTCTTGCATGGGCTCGGAGATATGGTCTGGCAGCAGCGGATGCAAACTCTGGTTCAGGTGGTGTTTCCGCCGCGCTGTCTGGGTTGCGGCGGGCTGGTGGAAAGCGACTTTGGCCTCTGCGGCGCCTGTTGGCGCGACACGCCGTTCATTTCCGGGCTGACCTGCGATCTCTGCGGTGTGCCCTTGCCGGGCACATCGGACCGCGCGGAGCATTGCGACGATTGCCTGACCATCCAGCGCCCGTGGCGGCAAGGCCGCGCGGCGCTGCTTTACGAAGGGCGCGGGCGGCGGCTGGTGCTCGCGCTCAAACACGGGGACCGGCACGACATCGCGCGGCCCGCGGCGCGCTGGATGGCGCGGCTCGTGCGTCCTATCCTGGCCCGCGACAGCCTGGTGGTGCCGGTGCCGCTGCATCTTGGCCGGTTGCTGGCGCGGCGCTACAATCAGGCGGCCCTGCTCGCCGAGGCGCTGGCCGAAGAGCTTGATCTGACCGCCAGCGTGGATGCGCTGCGGCGGCCTGAGCCGACACGGTCGCTTGACGGCAAGGGGCGCGACGAACGCTTTGCGACGCTGTCGGGACGGATTGCCGCCAATGACGCGCGCAGCGGTCTTCTGGCGGACCGGCCGGTGCTGATCGTCGATGATGTCATGACCTCGGGCGCGACCCTGGCGGCGGCGGCGGAGGCCTGTCTTGCGGCCGGCGCATCGGAGGTTTGCGTCTGCGTGCTGGCACGGGTGGCCAAAGAGACCTAGATACGAAGGGCGATACTCATTGCCATTGATCCGGGGTCACGATGCAACCAGTCGAAATCTATACATCTCCGCTCTGCGGGTTCTGTCACGCCGCCAAGCGGCTTCTGACGCAAAAAGGCGTGGAGTTCAGCGAAATCAACGTCCTGCGCCATCCTTCCCGCAAGTCGGAGATGATGGACCGCGCCCATGGTCGCCACACCGTGCCGCAAATCTTTGTCGGCGACACCCATGTGGGCGGATGTGACGAGCTTTACGAGCTGGAGCGCGCGGGCAAGCTTGATCCGCTTCTGCAGGGCTGATGCGGGCTGCGGTCCTGCAGCTCTGCGCGTCGGATGATCCGCAGGAGAACCTGGCCGCTCTGCAGGCCATGCTGCGGGACGCCGCCGCGCAGGGGGCCGAGATTGCGCTGACCCCGGAGGTCAGCAATTGCGTGTCGATGAGCCGCCGCCATCAGGCGGAGGTCCTGCAGCTCGAGGCGGGCGATCCCGTGCTGGCGGGCCTGCGGGAGGCCGCACGGGAGCACGGGCTCTGGGTGCTTGCGGGATCGCTGGCGCTGAAATCGGACCCGCCCGAGACGCGGTTTGCCAACCGGTCGCTGCTGATCGATCCTGCGGGCGGGATCGTGGCGCGTTACGACAAGATGCACATGTTCGACGTGACGGTGAGCGAGGAGGAAACCTATCGCGAATCCTCGGGTTATGCGCCGGGCGACAGCGCTGTTGTCGCGCAAACGCCGCTTGCCGCCTTCGGACTGAGCATCTGCTACGATCTGCGCTTTGCCTATCTCTACCGGTCCCTGGCGCAGGCCGGTGCGCAGATCCTGACCGTGCCGTCGGCGTTTTCGCCCGGCACCGGGCCCGCGCATTGGCAACCCCTGCTGCAGGCCCGCGCCATCGAAACCGGGTGCTTTGTCATCGCGCCTGCGCAAACCGGCACGCATCGCGTCCGGAGCGGCAAGGCCCGTCGCACCTATGGGCATTCCATGGTGATCTCGCCCTGGGGGGAGGTGCTGCTGGATGCCGGGACCGACATCGGCGTCACCTGCGCCGATCTCGATCTGCGACAGGTGGAAGAGGCCCGGCGCAGGCTGCCGTCGCTGACACATGACCGTGCGTTCAGGGGCCCTGTCTCGTGAGCGACGCGCGCGATATCGCCATCTCGCTTTTCAGCGAAGTGCTGACCGCGGATCAGCTCTTGCGGGCGCGGTTGACCAAGGTGCTGCCGAACCGGATGGAGATCTCGCATTTCTCGGTGCTCAATCACCTGGCGCGCGGCGGCGAGCGCACGCCCGCGCAGCTGGCCCGCGCCTTTCACGTGACGCGCGGCGCGATGACCAACACATTGGGCAAGCTCGAGGCCGCGGGCCATGTGCATATCCGGCCCGACTGGGACGATGCCCGGCGCAAACTGGTGTCGATCAGCGGATCGGGTCAAAGCGCCCGCGACGCCGCGCTTGACGCGATCACACCGCTGATTGCCGAGATCGTGGAGGGGATGGGCGAGGCGCGCGTGCGCGCCGCGCTGCCGGTCCTGCGCGAATTGCGGGTGAAGCTCGGAGAGCTGTGAGCGTCAATGGTGGGTTGAAAACCCACCCTACGCACAAGGAGCGCTCAGGGCTTTAGCGCGGCGGTGACGTAATTGACCGACAGGTCGCGGTCGCTCAGACGCCAGGACCAGCTCACCGGGTTGAAGACAAAGCCCTTGCGGTCCACCGGGGTCAGCCCCGCCTGCTCCATCAGCGCGTAAAGCTCATCGGGGGTGATGAACTTCTTCCATTCATGGGTGCCCCTGGGCAGCCAGCGCATCACGTATTCCGCGCCGACAATGGCCATCGCAAAGCTCTTGGGATTGCGGTTGATGGTCGAGCAGATGTGCAGCCCGCCCGACCGCAACAGCTGCTGGCAGGCGGTGAGATAGGCCAGCGGGTCGGCCACATGTTCGACCACCTCCATGTTGAGCACGATGTCGAACTCTTCGCCCGCTGCCGCCATCGCCTCTGCGGTGTCGTGGCGGTAGTCGATCTCCAGCCCCGATTGCGCCGCATGGGTGCGGGCCACGGGGATGTTGCGCTCTGCGGCATCGACGCCCACCACCTTGGCCCCGAGCCGCGCCATGGGTTCGCACAGCAGCCCGCCGCCGCAGCCGATATCGAGGATCCGCAGCCCGGCAAACGGCGCGGCCATCGTCAGGTTGCGGTCGAACTCACCGGCGATCTGGGTGGTGATATAATCGAGCCGGCAGGGATTGAGCATGTGCAGCGGTTTGAACTTGCCATCCGGGTCCCACCACTCCGCCGCCATTGCCTCGAATTTCGCGATTTCCGCGCTGTCGACCGTGCTGCTCATGACTTTCCCCATGGTCTTTTGCCTCTCTCTGCCAATATAGAAAGGACATGGATAAATTCACGGGCCAAAAGCGCGCAGTCCAGTATCTCTATCCGCCGATTGATCCGTTCGATCAGCGCATGATGGATATGGGCGACGGCCACCGTGTCTATGTCGAGCAATGCGGCAATCCCGAAGGGGTTCCGGTGATCGTGCTGCATGGCGGACCGGGGGGTGGCTGCAGCCCGGCCATGCGGCGCTATTTCGACCCGAAGGTCTTCCGCGTGGTGCTGTTCGATCAGCGCGGCTGCGGGCGGTCGCGGCCGCATGCCAGCGTGACCAACAATACCACATGGGATCTGGTCGCGGATATCGAGCGCATCCGCGAGGATATGGAGGTCGACCGCTTCATCGTCTTCGGCGGCAGCTGGGGCGCCACGCTTGCGCTGATCTACGCGATCTCGCATCCCGACCGGGTCGCCCATCTGGTGCTGCGCAGCGTCTTTCTGATGACGCAGGCGGAGCTCGACTGGTTCTATGGCGGCGGTGCGGGCAAGTTCTGGCCCGAACCCTGGGCGCGCTTCACCGATCTCATCCCCGAAGACGAGCGGGACGACCTGATCGCGGCCTACCACCGCAGGCTCTTTTCCGGCGATCTGCGGGTCGAGACGAAATATGCGCAGGCCTGGAGCGCCTGGGAAAACGGGCTGGCCTCGGTCTATTCCAGCGGTCAGGGCGGCGAGGCGCCGGGCGATTACGCGCGCGCCTTTGCGCGGCTGGAGAACCACTATTTCACCAATCACGGTTTTCTGGGCGAGGATCGGTGGATCTACAAGAATGCAGGCCAGCTGAGCGGGATTCCGGGTGTTGTGGTGCAGGGGCGCTATGACATGATCTGCCCGCCGCGCGGCGCGTGGGAGCTTGCAAGGCTTTGGAAAGACGCCGATCTGAGGATGATCCGCAATGCCGGGCATGCGCTGTCCGAGCCGGGGATCAGTGCCGAATTGGTGCGCGCAATGGACCAGATTGCACAAAACTGAGACGTTTTGTTTCACTAATTGCCGATATGAATGCTTTACACGCGCCATACAGCCGTTAACGTTGAGCCACCCGAAATAAAAAAACTGCAGGGACATTGACCTCGGTTCTCACCATCATACTGCAGCGGCTCGGTCTGGGCCTCGTGACACTCTTTGTGGTGTCGATTGTCATCTTCACAGCGGTGAACCTTCTGCCCGGCGACTTTGCCGAGGCGATCCTGGGGCAGGGCGCGACGCCGGAAGCGGTCGCCTCGATCCGGCGCGATCTCGGGCTCGATCAATCGCCCATCGTTCGCTATTTCCAGTGGCTCGGAAACATGGTGACCGGGGATCTCGGCACCAGTTTCGCGCAGCTCAACTTCCAGACCAACCTCGGCGGCGGGGATCTGGTCGGCGTGGCCGAGCAGATCGCGCCGCGCTTTGCGAACACGATGTTCCTTGCCGGTGTGACCGCGGCCATCGCGGTGCCCTTTGCGGTCGGTCTCGGCATCCTCGCCGCGCTCTTCCGCAACTCGGCTTTTGACCGGGCGACGAACATCACCACGCTCAGCTCGATCTCGAGCCCGGAGTTCTTCCTGGCCTACATCCTGATCCTGTTCCTTGCGGTGCTAAACCCGGTGCTGCCGTCGCTGTCGAACATCTTTCAGGGCATGAGCTTTGGCGAGCGTCTGGAAAAGACGCTGCTTCCGGCGCTGACGCTGACGCTGGTGGTGACCGCGCATATGATGCGCATGACCCGCGCCGCGATCATCAACCTGCTGGCCAGCCCCTATATCGAGATGGCGCGGCTGAAAGGCATCAGCCCGATGCGCGTCATCGTGCGCCACGCGCTGCCCAACGCGCTGGCGCCGATCATCAACGTGATCGCGCTGAACCTGGCGTATCTGATCACCGGCGTCGTGGTGGTCGAGGTGGTCTTTGTCTATCCCGGCATCGGTCAGCTATTTGTTGACAGCGTCAAGATCCGCGACATCCCCGTCGTGCAGGCCTGCTGCCTGATCTTTGCGGCGGCGTATATCCTTTTGAATCTGACGGCGGACATCCTGTCGATCCTGTCCAACCCGCGGCTGAGGCATCCGAAATGAGCGGCTTTCTTACACTTGTCGTCGTCCTCGGGCTTATCGCCGCGGGCGGCTGGCTCTTCCGGCTGATCGGGCAGAAGGCCACGAACAACAAGCCGTTCTTCCGCGACATGTCTTACGCGGTGGCGTTCGGCTACGTGCTGGCCGCGGCGGTTCTGGTCTTTGCGATCTGGTACTATTTCCAGCCCGTCGCAAACGAGCAGGGCGTGGCCAATGCCGGGGTGATCTTCTTCCGCTGGGCGGTGCAGGGGCTGATCTTCTTTGCGATCCTCGCCTGGCTCTTCCGGCTGCTGGGGCGCACTGTCGGCACGGCCTGGTCGAAAAAGCAGTTCCGTTCGATGCCGCTTACCGCGGCGTTCGGCATCCTGATGATCCTCGTCTACGCGTTCCTTGCGATCTTTGCGGGTGTTCTGGCGCCTTACGGGCAGGAAGAGATCTTTCAGCAGGTCAACGCGCTGCCCGGCGGCAATGCGGCGACGGGCGGCAATCCCGACCATCTTCTGGGCACCGACCAGATCGGGCGCGACCTGCTCAGCCGTCTGATCTACGGCGCGCAGAACACCGTGGGCATCGCCTTTGCCACCACGCTTCTGGCGTTTTTCCTGGGCGGTTCTCTCGGCTTTCTGGCCGCGACCATGCGCGGCTGGTTCGACCAGTTCCTGAGCCGCGGCGTCGATGTGCTGATGGCGATCCCGTCGCTGATCTTTGCGCTGCTGCTGATGACCATCGCGCAGGTCTGGGCGCCGCGCACCGGCATTCCGCTGACGGTCTTCATGGTGGTGATCATTGCCGTGATCGACAGCACACGGGTGTTCCGTCTGGCGCGCGCCGTGGGCATGAACATCGTCGTGATGGACTATATCGAGGCCGCGAAGCTGCGCGGTGAAGGGTTGAGCTACCTCATCTTCAAAGAGATCCTGCCCAACGCAACCGCGCCTTTGCTGGCCGAGTTCGGGCTGCGCTTCTGCTTTGTGTTCCTGACCATCGCCTCGCTCTCCTTCCTCGGTGTGGGGATCCAGCCGCCGCTGGCGGATTGGGGCACCATGGTGCGGGATCTGGCGCAATTCATCAACTTCGCCGCCTTCTCTCCGCTGACCGCCGCGCTGCCTCTGATGGCCGCCGGGGCGATCGCGCTGCTGACCGTGGCTGTCAACTTCGTGGTGGACTGGATGCTGCACCGGTCCTCGGGTCTGAAGGAGTAGGGGCGTGTCCGAAACAACGACCAGTGAAAGCGAATTCCTTGTGGAGATGCGCGATGTCCATATCGAGGGGCGCTCCGACGAGGTCTGGAATCCGATCATCAACGGCGTCGACCTGACGCTGAAACGCGGAGAAGTGCTGGGGCTGATCGGCGAGTCCGGCGCGGGCAAATCCACCATGGGCCTCGCCGCAATGGGGTTCTGTCGCGACGGCGTACGCATCGCCAGCGGATCGGTGCATTTCGACGGCATCGACCTTCTGACCGCCAGCGCCGAGACCAAGCGCCATTTGCTGGGCAAGCGCATCGCTTACGTGGCGCAATCGGCGGCGGCCAGTTTCAACCCGGCGCACAAGCTGATCGACCAGCACACCGAAGCGCCGGTGCAGCACGGGGTCGCCGACAAGTCCGAAAGCGAAGTGGACGGGATCGAGCTTTATCGCCGTCTGCGCCTGCCCAACCCCGACGAGATCGGCTTTCGCTATCCGCACCAGGTCTCCGGCGGGCAGCTGCAGCGCGCGATGACCGCGATGGCGATGTCCTGCCGTCCGGATCTGATCATCTTCGACGAGCCGACCACAGCGCTTGACGTGACCACGCAGATCGAGGTTCTGGCCTCGATCCGCGACATCGTCGAGCAATTCAACACCGCCGCGATCTACATCACCCATGATCTCGCAGTGGTGGCGCAGATGGCCGACCGCATCAAGGTGCTGCTGAAAGGCGACGAGGTCGAAGAGGCCGACACCCGCACCATGCTGTCGAACCCGCAGGAAGACTACACCAAGAGCCTCTGGGCCGTGCGCGAGTTCCAGCGCCCGACCAAACCCGCGCCGCCGTCGGATGCGACGCCGGTGATCTCGGTGCAGAACGTCACCGCGGCCTATGGCAAGATCGATGTGCTGCACGACGTCAGCTTTGACATTCATGAAGGCCGCACTGTGGCGGTGGTGGGCGAATCCGGGTCGGGCAAATCCACGGCCGCGCGCTGCATCACCGGGCTTCTGCCGCCCCGGATGGGGCAGATCGAACTCGACGGCGAACCGCTGCCGCCCGATTATCGAAAGCGCAACAAGGAACAGCTGCGCCAGGTGCAGATGATCTACCAGATGGCCGATACCGCGCTCAATCCGCGCAAGACCATCGGCGAGATCGTCGGCAGGCCGGTGCAGTTCTACATGGGGCTCACCGGGCGCAAGCGCCGCGACCGGGTGGCCGAGCTGCTCGAAGAGATCGAGCTGCCCGCAGGCCAGTATATCGACCGTCTGCCCTCGGAGCTTTCGGGTGGTCAGAAGCAGCGCATCGGCATTGCCCGCGCGTTGGCCGCCGAGCCGAAATTCATCATCTGCGACGAGGTCACCTCGGCGCTCGACCAGCTTGTGGCCGAAGGCATCCTGCGGTTGCTGGCCAAGCTCCAGGATGAGCTGAAGCTCAGCTACATGTTCATCACCCACGATCTGGCTACGGTGAAATCCATCGCCGATGAAGTGGTGGTGATGAAGGATGGCGAAGTGGTCGAACAGGGCCCCAAGCTCGAGATGTTCAAACCGCCGCACCACGCCTATACCGATCTGCTCCTGTCTTCGGTGCCGGAAATGGATCCGGACTGGCTCAGCAATCTGCTGGCCGAGCGCGGGGTCGAGAATATCGGTGACGCCGCTGTGGAAAAAATGGACTGACGCAATCAAGAAACTGGTATCACGGAACCGTGTCTGAATGCGGTAACGTTAAGGGAATCATCCTGCTATAAGGGTGCGCACAAAGCGGCGGGGGACACCGCCAGAGAAAACCGACAAGGGAGTTATTGAATGACACGTATCAGCAGACGCGGACTACTGAAGACCGGCGCAGCCGCGGGTGTTCTGGCCGCTTCGGGCCTTCCGGTCCGCGCCCAGGCCAAACGCGGCGGACGGCTGCGCGCTGGCCTTTCGGGCGCCAACACCTCCGACAGCTGGGACAGCCGCACCCATTCCGACCTGTTCATGATCGCCTCCGCGCAGGGGGCGGTTTTCGACAGCCTGACAGAAGTGAAGGCCGACGGATCGCTCGGCGGGGAGCTTGCCACTGACTGGGAAGCCAGCGCCGACGCCAAGACCTGGACGTTCAACCTGCGTCAGGGCGTCACCTTCCACAACGGCAAGGCCTTCGGCGCCGATGACGTCATCGCCTCGCTGCAGATGCACGTGGAGGAAGGCGCGAAATCCGCTGCCCAGCCCATCGTCGCGGCGATCACCGAGATGAAGAAGATGGGCGAGCATCAGGTCCAGCTTACGCTGGAAGCGGGCAATGCCGATTTCCCCTACCTGCTGTCGGACTACCATATCCTGATGTTCCCCGCCGGTCAGATCGACGAGGCGATCCAGAACGGCATCGGCACCGGCATGTACAAGGTGTCGAGCTTCGAGCCTGGCGTGCGCATGGTCGCCACCCGCGTCGACAGCCACTACAAGGACGGCGATGCCGGCTGGTTCGACGAGATCGAGTATATCGCGATCAACGACAACACCGCCCGGATGAACGCGCTGATGACCGGCCAGGTCGATGCGATCAACCGGATCGACTTCAAGACCGAGGCGCTGTTGCGCGCCAATCCGATGATCCGCATCCAGGAAGTGACGGGCAACCAGCAATACACTTTCCCGATGCTGACCAATGTGGCGCCCTTTGACGACGTCAATGTGCGCCGCGCGCTGAAATTCGCGATCAACCGTCAGGAGATGGTCGACAAGATCCTGCTGGGTCATGGCCGCGTCGGCAACGACACGCCCATCGGGCCCGCCAACCAGTTCTTTTTCGAGAACATGGAGCAGACGAGCTACGATCCCGACAAGGCGAAGTTCTACCTCAAGGAGGCCGGTCTCGATTCGCTCGACATCGACCTGTCGGCATCGAACGCGGCATTCGAAGGTGCCGTAGACGCCGCGCAGCTCTACCAGGCCTCGGCCAAGCAGGCGGGCATCAACATCAACGTGGTGCAGGAGCCCGCGGATGGTTACTGGTCGAATGTCTGGCTGAAGAAACCCTTCTGTGCCTGCTACTGGTCCGGCCGCGCAACCGAGGACTGGATGTTTGCCACCGCCTACGAGGAAGGTGTGCCGTGGAACGACACCCAGTGGGGTCGCGAGGACAGCGAGCGGTTCCAGGATCTGCTCCTCGAAGGCCGGGCCGAGCTTGATACCGACAAACGGCGCGAGATCTACCACGAGATGCAGCAGATCCTGAAGGACGACGGTGGCGTCGTGCTGCCGATGTTCGCCAATTACGTGCAGGCCGTCGCCAACAAGGTCGCCAACCCGGATGTGGTGGGCAATCTCTGGCAGATGGACAATGGCCGCATGGCCGAACGGTGGTGGATGTCCTGATCCCAACCACCTGATCGAAACCAGCGCCCCGCCCGTCCCGGCGGGGCGTTTTGCGTTCTGCGTGGCCTGCGGGCCGGATGACGAGCGGCGGAGTTGCGGCACGAAAGACCGGGGCCGCAACCGGCCCCGCCCGCCGTCAGAATCGGCCCGGCTCAGAGATGTGTGTCGTAATCCGACACAAGCAGATGCTGCGGGTCCTCGTCTTCCTCGACATTGGAAAACCGGCCAATTGGCTGGGCAAAGATGTTGTCGGTCAGATCGTCGTTGACCGTCGAGACCTCGCCGATCAGCACGTCGCCCTTCTCGCCCCAGAACGCGTGCCAGTTATTGGGGAAAAGCGTCACGGATTCGCCCGGCTCCAGCTTCAGCAGACCACCCGGCTCAAGCTTGCGGATCTGCCCGTCGACCATGACCGACACCTGCGCCTCATGGTCTATGCCGCCCTCTGCGTCGGCCATGTAGAGCTTCAGCACCAGCTTGCCGCCGCCGCGGTTGATGATGTCCTCGACCTTGAGATTGTGCCGGTGCATCGGGCTCAGCTGATCCTGCCGCGAGATCATGATCTTTTCGGCATAAAGCATCGCGCTGCGCTGCCCGAGATCCGCGTTCAGCCCGTTTCGTGTGGTGAACAGGAACAGACCCATCTCGTCGTATTTCTCGGCACCGTAATCGGTGATGTCCCACCCCATGCGCCGCCGCTTGATCTCGGCATGATTTGCCTCGCGCAGCGCCTCGGGTGTCAGATAGGCAAAGGGCGGCAGCGTGTAGCCGAAAGAGCGGATGAAGGCATCGCCCTCTTTCAGGATCTCGTTGATGCGGGAGCGTTTCATGGCAGGCCTCAGAAAAATGTTTGCGCAAACCTAGCGGCATACGGCGCTATCGGCCATCGGGATAATGCGTATTTAAAAAGAGAAGAAGCCCAGGCGTGAAGGGCGCCTTCTCTCTTCAGTCGCGCAGCGTTCCAACCGGTGTCAGAGCACGTAGCGGCTCAGATCGGTGGAGCGCGTCAACTCGCCCAGATGCTCCTCGACAAAGCCTGCATCCACGGTCACGTCGCTGCCCGACTGGTCGGGCGCCTCGAATGACAGCTCCTCGAACACCCGCTCCATCACCGTGTAGAGCCTGCGCGCACCGATATTTTCGATCGATTCGTTCACATCCGCCGCGATCCTGGCCAGCGCGGCAATCCCGTCATCGGTAAAGGCGACGGTGACCTCTTCGGTGGCCATGAGGGCGGTGTATTGCCTTGTGAGTGCGTTGTCGGTCTCTGTCAGGATACGCACGAAGTCCTCTTCGGTGAGCGCGCGGAGATTGACCCGGATCGGCAGGCGTCCCTGCAATTCGGGCAAAAGATCCGACGGTTTGGCGATGTGGAACGCGCCCGAGGCAATAAACAGGATATGATCGGTCTTCACCGGCCCGTGTTTGGTCGAAACCGTGGTGCCTTCGATCAGCGGCAGCAGATCGCGCTGCACACCTTCGCGGCTCACATCGCCCCCGCGCGCCTCCTGACGGGCGGCAACCTTGTCGATCTCATCGAGAAACACGATGCCGTTCTGCTCGACCGCCTCGAGCGCCGCGGATTTCACCGCCTCGTCATCGAGCAGCTTGTCGGCCTCTTCGGCGATCAGGATGTCGTAGCTTTCGGCGACGGTCAGACGCTTGCGGGTTGTGCGCCCGCCAAAGGCCTTTCCAAACAGATCGCCGATATTCATCATGCCCATATTGGCGCCGGGCTGGCCGGGGATATCCATCATCGGAAATGGCGAAGCGGTGTCGGCCACGTCGAGATCGATCAGCGTGTCGTCAAGTTCGCCGGCTTTCAGCTTCTTGCGAAACATCTCGCGCGTGCCTTCGCGGGCGTCCTCTCCGGCGACGGCGGCGATCACGCGATCCTCGGCGGCCTGATGGGCACGCGCCTTGACGTCCTCGCGCATCTGCTCGCGGGTGTCGAGGATGGCGGTGTCCACCAGATCGCGCACGATCTGCTCCACGTCGCGCCCGACATAGCCCACCTCGGTGAACTTGGTGGCCTCGACCTTGATGAAGGGCGCGCGCGCCAGCTTGGCCAGGCGGCGGCTGATCTCGGTCTTGCCGACGCCGGTGGGGCCGATCATCAGGATGTTCTTGGGATAGACCTCGTCGCGCAAATCATCCGAAAGCTGCTTGCGCCGCCAGCGGTTGCGCAGGGCCACGGCGACGGCGCGCTTGGCCTCTTTCTGGCCGATGATAAAACGGTCGAGTTCGGAGACGATTTCGCGGGGAGTGAGGTCGGTCATATGCTTCCTTTCGGGCCGGATCAGGCCTGAATAGTCTCTACCGTCAGGTTGCCATTGGTGTAGACGCAGATGTCTGCGGCAATCGCCATGGCGCTGCGGGCGATCTCTTCGGCGGGCTTGTCGCTGTCCATCAGCGCGCGCGCCGCGGCCAGCGCGTAATTGCCGCCCGAGCCGATGGCGGTCACGTCATGTTCAGGCTCCAGAACGTCGCCCGCACCGGTGATCACGTAAAGTGCAGCCCCGTCCGAGACGATCAGCATCGCCTCGAGCTTTTGCAGGTATTTGTCGGTGCGCCAGTCCTTGGCGAGCTCGACGCAGGCGCGCTGCAGCTGACCGGGAGTTGCCTCGAGCTTTTTCTCCAGCCGCTCGAGCAGGGTGAACGCGTCCGCGGTGGATCCGGCAAAACCGCAGACCACATCCGTGCCGCCGGGGCTCAGACGGCGCACCTTTCGCGCAGTTCCCTTGATCACGGTCTGGCCCAGCGACACCTGTCCATCGCCGGCAATCACCACTTCGCCACCCTTGCGCACGCCGATGATCGTGGTGCCGTGCCAGCCGGGAAACTCCTGCTCTGCCATGCTCTCTCCTTCGTGGTTCTGGCCCATATGGGGGCTGGACATTGCCGCGGCAAGGCGGTGCTTTGGGGCATAGCTTGTTGCGCGGGGAAAGGAAATGGACCGGCTGACCAAGGCCACATGGGCGCTCTGGCCTGCGCTGGCAGCCGAGATGGGCGTCGACCCCGCGGCGTTCAAACGCCAGCCGCTGGCGCAGCGCGACGATGCGCGCGTGGCCATGGTGGCGCTCAGGGTGGCGGGGGCGGAGGCGTCGTTTGTGCTGAAACGCCAGATCCGTCCGGAGGACCCGGCGGGCTTTGCACGCGGCATTGACGCGCAGATCGCCGCCGCTGAGGCCTATCCCGGCGCCGTGCCGGTGATGCATGCGGTCGATCTGAAACAGCAGGCCTGCGTAATGGAATACGTCGCGGGCGTGCCGCTTGCGGTGGCCTTGCGCGATTGCGACCTGGCTGGACAGGCGGCTTTGTTGCGCCGCGCGGGGGCCTGGCTCGATGGTTGGCACCGCGCGACACTTGGCAAGCCCCGGGTCTTTCAGCCCCGGTTCACCCTCGGCTACCTGCAGCGGATCATGACCGAAGTGACCGAAGGGCAGCGCAGCGTGCAGCGGAAAACGCGGTTTCTGGCCTGTGCAGAGACGCTTTTGGCACAAAAATCGAGCTTCGAAGGGCAACAGACGCACGCCGCGCAGACCCATGGCGATCTGCACATGCGCAATCTGCTCATCGGCAATGCGGTCTGGGGGATCGACTTTGCCGGGGGCGATGTGGTGCCGGTCGGTCATGACATCGCGCGGCTTTTATCGGATTACGCGATCCTCAATGCCGAGCCCGACACCGTTCCTGCAGGCGAGGTCTTGCCCGACGCCGCAAGTGCCGCGTTTTTCGAAGGCTACACGCTGGTGGGAGCCCGCGACCCTTCCGTCCGTTTGCTGCTGCGCCACAGGGTGCTGGCGGAGTGGTGGGGATTGCCGACCCGGGGCCTCTCATCGGCGCAGGAGCGGCGCTGGCGCGGGATCGAACGGCTGGTGCCAAGGATCTTTTCCGACGCCTTCTGAAGGATGCAAAACAAAAGGGCCCCGGCCAGATGGCGGAGCCCTTTGCAAAACGCAGAGATGCGCGGCTCAGATCGAATCTTCGATCCAGCTTTGCAGCGCGGCTTTCGGAGCAGCTCCGGCGCGGTTCGACACAACCTGCCCATCCTTGAAGATGAAAAGCGCCGGGATCCCGCGCACACCCATGGCGGCGGCGGCGTTGGGGTTGCTGTCCACATCGACCTTGGCGATCTTGATCTTGCCTTCCATCTCCGACGAAAGCTCTTCCAGAGCCGGGCCGATCTGCTTGCAGGGGCCACACCATTCGGCCCAGAAATCCACCACGACGGGGATATCGGAATTCTTCACTTCGGTATCGAAGGTATCGTCGGTGACGGCGACGGTGGCCATGTCTCTCTCCTTAGGATCAGGGCAGCGGGGTCAGGGGCTGGAAGGTATGGATGCAGCGGCGGTGCGTCAAGATGGTGTGGTGCGCCGCACGGCATCAGTCACAAGATCGTGCGGCAATTCCATATAGGTGGCGTTGGCGGTCCAGATCAGACCGGTCTCGATTTGCCGGCCGGGGTAAATCGTCTGCAGGCCAAGCGCGTAGGCGCCCATCTGCCGCAGGAGACCTTCGGGAACCTGGTCGGGTGTCGCGGGCAGCGTGCGGTTGGATTTGAAATCGACCGCGGTGATTTTGTCGCGCGTCACGCGCAGTCGGTCGATCACACCGTGGATCCGTCCGATGCCCGGCAGATCGGCGGTCAACGGCACTTCGGCCAGCGTATCCGCAGCCAGATACGGCGCGAGATCCGGTGCGGAGAGCACGCCAAGCGCCTCGTCCCGCAGCGCGTCAGCCTCGGGCAAGAGCGTGGCATAGGCGGTCTGCGTCAGCAGATCTTGCAGAAGCGTGGCGGCCATATCGCCCCGGCGATTGTCCTCCAGCGGGGCGAGCCATTCGAGCAGGGTGTGCAGGACCGTGCCGCGCGCCTTGGCGATCTCCTCGCTGTCGCCCTGCGCACCGGAGAGCGCCTTTGCGCCACCCAGATCGGAGGGGGACCTTGTGCCGGGCATCGGTGTTCGCAAAGGCGCGGCCCGGTCGATCCAGTCGGGCAGCGTCACAACCGTGTCGGGCGGCGCAGAGGGTTGGGTCATCGGCAGATGTGACCAGTCGGGATCGCCCAGGATCGACCCTTGGCCCGCGCCAAGCGGGCCGAACCGAAACTCGTTTTGCTCTGCGCCCGCACGCTCCATCCCCATGCGGACCTTGTCGTACCACGACGATCCATCGCTGCCGAGATCCCCGGCGGCGGCAACGATCAGCCACTTTTCCGCCCGGGTCAGTCCAACATAAAGCAGCCTGTCGCGCTCCTGGGCTTGCGCGTCCTTTGCCGCCTGTACCGCGGCCTTCTGCCGCGCCGGTTGCGTGTTGGCGACCCCTTTCCACAGAACGCCCTGCGGGTCCGTCAGAAGCGCGCTGCGCACATCTGTCTTGGGTCTGGCGCAATCGGGCAGGATGACAACCGGCGCCTCCAGCCCCTTGGCGCCATGAACGGTCATCACGCGCAGCGTCTCCCCGGCGCTGTCGGCGGCGCGCTTGATCTCCAGATTGTCGGTCTGCGCCCATTGCAGAAACCCGGTGAGCGACGGGATATCGGTCTGTTCATAAGCCAGCGCCTGCCCGAGCAGCGCGTTGATGCCGTCTTCGGCCTCCGTGCCAAGGCGTCCTATCAGCAGGCGGCGCCCGTTGTGACGGCCGAGAATGCGGTCGATGAGGTCATAGGGACGCAGGAAATCGGTCTGCCCCAGAAGATCGCTCAGAACTGAGACTGTTTCGGCGTGCTTGTCCCTTTTCTCGCGCAGCGCCTCCCAGAGATGGGCCTTGCCACGCCGATGCGCGAGATCGAAAAGCGCCTGTTCGGACCAGCCAAAGAGCGGCGAGCGCAGGCAGGTGGCCAGCGACAGGTCATCCTCCTGCGTGGCGAGAAAGCGCAACAGGGCCACGATGTCGCGCACCGCCAGTTCCGCCATGACCTTGAGCCGGTCCGCCCCGGCGATGGGAAGGCCCTCCTGCTTGCAGGCGCGAATGATCTCGGTGAAGAGCGTGCCGCGACGGCGCACGAGAATCAGAAAATCCCCCGCGGCAACGGGACGCGCGTAATAGACACCGCTTTGGCCGTCTTCCACAGGCAAAGGCGTCCTGTCGTCGATGCTCTGCCGGATAAAGCGGGCAATGCGCTGGGCGAGGATCACGGTATGATGGCGCGGGCTGACACGGTCGACCGGATCGAACCAGTCACCGTCCTTTTCAGGCGAAACAGTCTCGATATGAGGCCAGAGATCAACCCGCCCCGGCATCGCGGATTTGAAGGCGCGGTGCTTTTGCTCCTGCACGAATCCCGACGTGGCTTGGCCCTCAAAGGTGCAATCCACCAGCCGCAGGATCGGCTCGGCCGAGCGGAACGAATATTCCAGCGCCATCGCGTTGAGCGGCGCGCTGGTGGCCTGCAGCCGGGCCCTGAAATCCTCGCGCATGCGGTCAAACTCCGAGGGATCGGCGCCCTGGAAGGAGTAGATCGACTGCTTCTTGTCACCGACCACAAAGATCGTGCGGTGCAGGTCGGGGCGGGCACCAAGCCCGGAGGTGAACTCCTGCGCCAGCCGTTCGATCACCTGCCATTGCGCGGGCGAGGTGTCCTGCGCCTCATCGACCAGAATATGGTCGATCCCGCCATCGAGCCGGTAGAGCACCCAGGCCGCCACCTTTTCATCCGACAGCAGATCGCGGGCGCGGGTGATGAGGTCGTCGAAATCGAGCCAGCCGCGCCGCTGCTTGGCGACCTCATAGGCGGGCAGAAAGACCCGCGCGAAGGCGTGCAGCGAGATGTCGCGTTCAGCGGCGTCAAGCGCCAGCCGCACCGGCCGGGCCGCCTCCACCCGCGCCATCAGCGCGTCGAGCCGCGGCAGAATGTGGTCGATCGGGTGCTTCTTGAGCAGGCCCTTGGTGGGGAAGGCGCCGATCTTGGCGCTGAACGGCTCTCTCGCCCCGGGCCCGGTCAACAGCGTGTCCTCAAGGATCCCGAGACTGTTGAGATCCGCGCCGGTCACCGCCCTGAGCTTGTCCGCAGCACTTGCATCGGTCTTGCCGCCCTTGCCGAGAACGGAGACCAATTCAGGCAAAAACGCCTGTTCGTCGCCCAGAAACACCGTCTCTATCAGCCGCGCATGTGTTTCATCCGTGAGACCGTAAGCGGCGCGGATCATCTCCGGGTCGCTGACTTTCGCAAAGACATCCGCCTTGCCGCAGATCTCGCGCAGAAACGCGTCGGTGTCGTCATCGGACAGAAACGGCGCGACATCGCGGACGAGCGGCGCATGCGGACCGTCCGCCATCGCATCCAGCACCTCGGCGCGCAGCATTTCGGCGGCGCGGTCCTCCATCTCCTGGAATTGCGGACTGACCCCGGCTTCGAGTGGAAACCGCCGCAGCAGAGACGCGCAGAACGAGTGGATGGTCTGGATGCGCAGCCCGCCCGGCGTCTCAATGGCACGGGCAAAGAGCGTGCGGGCGTCACGCAAAAACCCGTCGCTCAGAGACTGATCCAGCCCAAGCTGCCGCAGCTCGTCCCGCAGGCCATGTGTCTCTAACATGGCCCATTCGCCAAGTCGGCGGAACAGGCGGTTCTGCATTTCGGTGGCCGCGGCCTTGGTGAAGGTAAGGCAAAGGATGTGCTCGGGCGACACGCCATCGAGCAACAGGCGCGCGACGCGGTCGGTCAGAACCCGGGTCTTGCCGGACCCTGCATTGGCCGACAACCATGTGGACAGATCCGGTGCGGCGGCGCGGACCTGTGCCTCTGTCGCGTCGTCGCGCCTCATGTCAGATCCTCGCGCTCTGGCGTGTCGGTCACGTCCCATTCGCCGAACCGGGCAAGGTGATCGTAATCGCCGCTATCGGTGTCGCGCAACAGCGCCCTGCGGGCCGTGTACCCACGAGTTGGGCAGGAATAGGCTCGCATCAGGCGGGTAAAGTCCTCCCAGACCTGGTCCGTCGGGGCGTCCTCGAGCGGTGCGGCGCTTTCCTTTGGGTCGCTGGGCGTCAGCGAGATATAGACCGCCCGGGCCACATGTTTGCTGTCGATCTTGTCGAAGGCGCCGCGCTCCAGCATCGCCGCTTCGAGCAGGAGCTGCTTGTCGAAGGATTTCTGCTCCGGCCCGCTGGGCGCCTTGCCGGTCTTGTAGTCATAAACATGGGCGTGGCCGCCGGCGTCGATGTCGATCCGGTCCGCGGTGGCCTCCAGAACAAAGGCCAGACCGGGCACCGGCGCTGCGCCCCTGACCTCGAAATTGGCCGGATCCGGGCGGGCGAGGCTCTGCCGGTCCTGCTCGGTTGCGGCAAACCACTGCGCCACCCGGTCGATGCGCGCCTGCCAGAGCGCGCGGGTCGTCGGAAAGGGCACGATGCGCGCGTTGCCGACGATGCCCGCGGCCACGTCCGAGAGCGCCTCTGCCGTCAGCTTGCCCGGATCCGCGATCACGTCGCGCAGATATTGCTCGAACACCTCGTGTAACAGGATGCCGCGCATCAGCGCATCGGGCGCGCGCATCAGCGGATCAAGCGCCCGCAGACGCAGCACGTAGCGCGCATAGACCGCGTAGGGGTCGCGGATCAGGCGTTTGATCTGGGTGACGGGCAGCTTTTCGGGGCGCGCCTCGACCGGTGGCGCGGGGGAGGGGCGGGGCGCGGACGTGGCGGTGATCGGCCGCTCGGAGGCGTGGGCCAGCGCCAGCCAATACGTACCGCGCGCCGCCATTTCCTCCAACGCCTTGGGTCCGTTCCGTTCCGGCAAGCCGGTGAGCAGGTTGATCAGCCGGTTCAGCCAGCGCGACGGAACCGTCTCTGCATCGTCGGTCTTGAGCGCCCGGCTGAGCCAGACCTCAGGGGCCGCGGCGGCCTGCTGGAAGTCATGCGCCGACAGGCCGATGCGTCTTTCAGGCAGTAACAGACCCGCTTTTGCGCGCATCGCGCGGTTCAACCAGGGGTCGGCGGACGGCATCTCGGGCCAGCTGCCTTCGTTGAGACCGGCGAGGATCAATAGCTCCGCATCCATCACCCGCGCCTCGAGCGTGCCCCAGATCAGGATATGCGGGTGGCCTTCATCACGGTCGCGCACCTCGCCGCGCGCGACAATGGCGCCAAAAAGCTCGGCGTAGTCACGCGCGTCCATCTCTGTGCCGTGCCGGGCCTCGCGCAGCAGCGTGTCGGTAATGTCGCGCAGCGCGCGGCCTTCGTTCCTGTCCCAGAGCGCCCTGGCATCGGTGCTGTCAGCGCCGGCGGCGATGGCTTCGGCCAGCGCGATGTGCCGCGTGACCCAGTCTGACAACGGCTGGCGGCCCGGCACGGTGCGATTGCAAAACGTCTCAGCGATCCAGGTGGCCCAGCTGGCGCGATCGGGCTTTGCCCCCCAGTCGAGGGTGCCGACGGGGTCGGGAAACGGCATGCCGGTCTTGCGGATATGCAGCTCCAGATCGCGGGTGTGGCGCAGATGGTCGCCGCGCCCTGCGCCGGTATGCGCCAGCGGGTGTTTGAGCAGGGTCAGCAGCGCTTCGGCGGAAAGCGGCGCCTGAAAAAGCGCCGCGACGTGCCGCAGGAAGCGCCCCGGCGGCGTCAGCTGAGCGGGTGTGCCCGCGCTGTCATCCGGCACGATCCCCCATTGGTCGAGCGCGGAAGTGACCTGCCGGGTCAGCATCCGGTCCGGCGTGATCAGGGCAGCGCGCGTGCCATCCTCGGCGGCCTGACGCAGCCGCAATGCAATCGCGCGGGCCTCGTCGCGCGGGGTCTGTGCGCGCAACAGGGTCACATGCCGCATCGCCTGCGGCAGAACGGGTAATCCCGGCCCTTCGGACAGCCATTGATGGGTGACGGGGGCGGGGCGCAGCGCCAGGGACAAAACGCGGTTGCGTTCGGGCGCGGGGGCGGCGTCGTCGGTCCAGCGCATGATGTCGGCAGGCGCAAGGTCGAGACCCTGCAAAAGCCGGGCAAAGCGGAACTGCGGGTGGTCCTCTCCGGTCAGCGGATTGTCGAGCTGTGCCCAGACGCTCTGGGGCATGTCGAAATCGAAGCCGGGCAGGATCACCGCGCCTTGCGGCAGACACGCGACGGCGCGCATGAACTCCGCCGTTGTGCCGCGCGACCCGGTGGAGCCCGCCACCAGAACCGGATGCTGCGGCGGAGAGGCCTGCCACGCCGCAATACGCGCCGTCAGCGCGAGACGATTGAAGGCCGCGCGGGTCGGTGCGTCGCTGCTGTCGACAAATCCGGCAACCGCGGAATAGATCATCTGCGCGCGCTGCCAGTGCCCGGATTGGTCCGACACGTCCAGATCAGAGACTGTTTCAGCCGAAACGCCCTCTCCCTGCATCTCTTCGAGCAGCGCAGCCAGGCTGTCGGAGAGGTCGAAGAGCGCGGTGCGGGCGGCCAGATCGGGCTGCAGGTCCAGCAGCTTCGAGATCACCTCCGTCAGGCGCAACCGCATGCGCAGGTCGGGCTCGGGCGCCGGGATGCCGGCCCGTGTGAGCGGATCGGCAAGATCGGTGACTAGGCCGATCCGCGGCAAAAGGCAGGCGGGCCCCTGATCGAAGACGCGGCGCAGGCGGCGGGCCATGCGCTCCGTGTTGACGTAGATTTCCACCCGGGCCAGTGCCTCTGGCGGGCCGCTGATCCGGTCGCGCAAACCCCTGACAAAGGCTTCGGCGAAGTCCACGCCCGGAGGCAGACCGAAAATGCGCGGGCCGGGGGTTTCAAACATCGCCGAGCATCCGTTCGGCCAGCGCAATGCCTTCGGGATGACCGACATCGCACCATTTTCCCGGATAGACGGCGCCGAACAGCCGGTTGTCCGCCGCCATTTGCGACCAGATGACATTCAGCGAAAACGCCGTCTCGGCGATCCCGTGCAGCCGGTCGGTCTTGAGGATCTGCGCGCCGGTATAAACCATGTCCCCGGCGCGGCTCAGCCGCCCGTCGGGGGCAAGCGTGAAGTCACCGGGATCCTTGCGCCCGATGGCACGGCCCGTCGGAACGCAAAGCAGCAGCGCGTCCATCCGGTCGGGCTCCCACGCGCGGGCGAGCAGATCGAGCGGGTTCGGGCCAGACCAGAGCGCGTCGGGGTTGAGCGTGTAAAGCGGATCGGGCCCTAGCTTGGGCAACGCGTGCCGCAGACCGCCGCCGGTATCGAGGATTCCGGGCGTCTCGACCGACACCGTGACATCCGTTCCGCTCAGATGCGCCAGGATCTGCTCGGCATGGTAATGCGCGTTTACCACCCGCGTCGCGATGCCGTCGGTCAGGGCCAGCGCGTGGTCGAGCAGCGCCTTGCCTGCAACCGGGATCAGCGGCTTGGGCCGCTCGGCGGTCAGCGCCCCCATGCGCGTGCCGAACCCTGCGGCAAAGAGCATCACCGCGTCAGGCATGGCGCTTTCAGATGCTCGAGAAAGGCGGGGGTCGGGGGCGGCAGGGCGGCGTCGAGGATCGGTTTCAGGGGGGCCAGCGCGGGATGCGCAAGATCGCCCTGCAGATGCGCCCAGACGCGGGGGATGAGGTCGACATAGTCGGGTTTGCCGCGGTCCGCCGCGAGCCGGGCAAAGACGCCCAGGATACGCAGATTGCGTTGCGCGCCAAGCACCGCAAGTGCGGTGCGGAACGGCGTCTCCGGAAGGCCGGTTGCAGTGAGATAGTGTCTGATCACGCGCCCTGCCAATCCGGGAAAAAGGTCGCGGCGGGCATCCTCGATGAGGGAGACAAGGTCATAGGCCCGGTGTCCTTGCAGCGCATCCTGAAAGTCGAGCAGACCGGCGCGGGCAGGCCCGGTGCGCTGCGGCAAATCGAGGATGTTTTCGGCATGATAGTCCCGCAGCACCATCACGTCGGCGGGCACGGCATGCCGCGCGAGGATCGGCTCGAACGCGGTAATCGCCGCCTCCATGGCAGAGCTGTCCCCGGCGTAATGGTGAAAGGCCACATCGGTCATCTGCGCCAGGCGCGGCGCGTCGGCGACAGGCAGATCGCCGGGTGCGTCGTGGCGATGCAGTTCGACAAGCACGTCCGTCGCGGCGAAATAGAGACGTTTTTCGGTCTCTGGGTCGGTTGCGAGGCGGGCGATCAGACCGTCGCCGAGATCTTCGATCAGCAGGAGCCCGCTGTCATGATCCTCGGCAAGAATCTCGGGCGCGCTCAGCCCGAGACCTCTGAGATGCCGCGCCAGCCGGGCAAAGAGGCGCGTGTCGCCACCCGGATCCTCCATCAGGATCGCGCTCGCGCCGCGCCGCATGAGCCTTTTGTAGCGGCGTGACGAGGCATCCCCGGCAAGCGCAAAAGCCTCGGCATCGGCCCAGCCGCAGCCCTCAAGGAACGCCGCCACCGCGCTCATGCCGCGCGCTCTGTCGAGAGCGCATCCCACCGCGCGTCGCGCCACCACATGTGCAGATGCCGAGTGTCGTTCCGCTCAGGATCGGTAAATTCAAGATGCAGGGCGGCGGCGGGGGCAAGCTCCTCCAGCCGGTCGGGCCATTCGACAAGGCAGATGGCAGTGTCGAACGCGTCGGTCAGACCCAGTTCCACACAGTCGTCGGGACCGGTCAGCCGATAGAGATCCGCGTGCCAGAGCGTGCCGCGCCGCGTCTGGTATTCCTGAACCAGCGTGAAAGTCGGCGAGGGGATATCCTCGGGCACCTGCTGAATGGCGCGGATCAGGCAGCGGGCGAAATGGGTCTTGCCGGCGCCGATTTCTCCGCTCAGCAAAAGCACGTCACCGGGATTGAGCTGCGCGCCCACGAGGGCGGCCAGATGGCACGTGGCCTCGGGCGATGGCAGCGTATGATCGGCGTGGCGGAGGGTCATGCGGTGAAGATACAAGCCGCATCCGCGCCCGCAAGAGCGATTGCTCAGACCGAAGGTGCGGTTGCGGGGATCTGCGGCACCGGGTCGAGCGCATGCACTGTCGAAAAGCGGACCATGGTGGCCCCTGCGGACACCGGCTCTATGGTGCAGACCAGCTGGCTGCCATCCTCGAGCGAGAGCGTGGCGTCCCAGGCCGCGCGGTCGCGCAGGGTCAGCACAAATTCGCGTATTTCCGGCCAGATCGGGCTTGGTTTGCAGGCGTGCTGCCAGTCGCGGGTGGCATCGCCGATGGTCATCTCGGCGATGGTGCTGTCGGGATCGCAGGACCACAGCGCGCGGTAAGCGGCGTTGCAGAAGGTCAGCACGCCAAGCTGCGAGAACACCGCCACCGCATCGTCGAAGCAATCGATCACCGATTGCGTCAGTTCCAGCTCGGAGCGGAAACGGCGGGTGAGAGAGATCTCGGCGCTGATGTCTTCGAGCAGAAAGGCCACCGCGCCGTCGGGATGTGGACGTCCGGTGATCTTGTAGGTCAGGCCGGACGGCAGGTTCCAGGTTTCGCAATAGCGGTCGTCGCGGGCGGCGGAAATCACACCGGCCAGCTGGTCGCGCCAGGTTGCGTAGTTTTTCGGCTCCGGCATCATCTGGTTTTCGCGCATATGGTCGAAAAAGCTGAGCAGATTGGGCCTCGCGCTCAGGAAATCCGCCGGAAGCCGGGTCAGATCGACAAGCGCGGGGTTGAAGAGCACCAGCCGCCGATCCTTGTCGAAGACCGCAAGACCGATGGGCAGATGCGCAAAGGTCTTGGTCAGGGTCTGCACGAAGTTGCGCTGCGCCATCTCCGCCTCGACCAGCGAATTGATATTGGTGGCAAAATGCAGGACCGTGTCGCCCTGCAGCTGGCTGGTCACCTCGTACCAGTGTTGCGCGGCCTTGGAGTCCGTGAGGCTCAGGCGGACGGTGTGTTTGGCCGAATCCTGCGGGTTGTCGAGCTCGAAGATGTTCTGTTCGACGCCGGTCAGCCCGGTGAGTTCCTGCAGCGAGATATAGGCGGCGTTGCGCCAGATCAGATCGCCTTTCTGACCGGTGCGCCACATCGGGCTGGGGCTGGAATTGACCGCTTCGACCAGTTGATCGTCATTGGAGGCCGGTGCGACAGGCAGCGCCGTGGGGCGCTTTGCTGTCACGGTCAGGCGCAACAGCGCGTCATCGGGCTCTGCGCACAATACCAGATCGGCACCACCAGAGGCGTCGAAATTCGAGGGTGCCAGCGGCATGGAGGCAGGAATGCCGGGGAAACGCGGCAACAGCGCCTCGCGTAACCCAGTCCAGTCGGATCCAACGATCGACTGGTCCGGGATCAGGTCCGATACCGGATGCGTGGCGTCGATCACGACACCGTCGCGCAGCAGGAGCGCTGCATCCTCAACAACTTCCACTTGCGTATGCCTGCGTTTTCGCATGGCAAACGCGGAATAGACAATTGCACCGAAGACAGCCGCAAGACCGGAGCCTGCGCCTATTCCAAAGGCCAAAACAGATTGCACCAACACGTGTCCCAACTTAGTCCCCTGCGTGGAGAGTCGGCGGGATTGGTTAATGGTCTCTTAACGACCGCAACCTGACGTTGCGTCATGTTACAGAATTGAAACACTCTGTTGCGCCGGAGTGTCAGCGTCAGATCTCGATCAGGCGGTTTTCGCCCAGCGCAGTGCCGGTGCGCGAAGTGTCGACCACGATCTTGCTGCGTGGCCAGACCACTTCGACCACCGCCCCGCGCCGCTCCACATCCAGGCTTTCGGGCAGCAGCGGATCGACCCCGTTGGCAAAGCTCAGCTCCGCGCCGGAGCGTTCCAGCAACGTCTTGGCGATGAACAGGCCAAGCCCCATGCCTTCGTAACCCGGGCGCGCCTTGCGGTCGGTTTCACTGCGCCGCTTGCGCACAAACGGATCGCCGATGCGCCCGATCAGATGCGGCGGGAACCCCTGCCCGTCATCGATGATCCGGACCGAGATCACGTCATCGGTCCAGACCGCCTCGATCCAGATGGTCGAGCGGGCAAAATCCACCGCGTTCTGCACAAGATTGCGCAGCCCGTGAATGATCTCGGGCTGGCGGAGGATCTGCGGTTGCGCGCTTTCGCCACCGGCGCCGGGGCCATCCTCGATCACGATATCCTTGCCACGATCCTCATGCGGCTCGGCGGCTTCGCGGATGACCTCGACAAGCGGTGCCTGCCGCATGTGCAGATCGTCCTTCCCGGCCCGGCCCATCGACCGCAGGATATCGCGGCAGCGGTCGGCCTGCTCTCGAATGAGCAGCGCGTCCTCGCGCAGTTCGGGCTTTTCCTCCAGCTCATCGGCAAGCTCCGAAGAGGTCAGCTTGATCGTCGCCAGCGGCGTGCCAAGCTCATGCGCGGCGGCAGCCACCACGCCGCCCAGATCGTTGAGCTTCTGCGCGCGGGCGAGCGCCATCTGGGTCGCGGCCAGCGCGTCGGACATCGAATGCATCTCGCGCGAGATCCGCCTCGCGTAGATCGAAATGAAGATCAACGCGATTGTGATCGCGGTCCACTGACCAAAGACAAAGACGTCCGGAATGCGCAGAATGAACCCCTGCTCGGTCCGCAGCGGCAGGTGGTAATAAACCATCAGCGACACCAGCAGGAACGCTGTTGCACCGAGAATGACGGTCGAGCGCAAGGTCAGAACCGCGGCAGAGACGGTCACCGGCCCCAGCACCAGCAGCGAAAACGGGTTGTGCAATCCGCCGGTCAGATAGAGCAGAAAGCACAGCTGCAGCAGGTCAAAGAGCACCATCAGCAGGTTTTCCGTCTCGCTGAGACGCTTGTTTTCGGGAAAGACGAAGATCGCCACAAGATTGCCGACCACCGAAACCCCGACGGCGAGGTAACACAGGCCCAGTTCGAGCTGCAGGTTGTAAAGCTGCTGGGCCACGGTGATCGCGGTCAGCTGGCCGATGATCGCAAACCAGCGCAACACGATCATCGTGCGCAGGCGAATCCAGTGGCTGCGCCGCTGCTCTCCGAGGAACTCGAGCTCGTTTCCGGTCATCTGCGCCTTTTCGTCACTTGCATGGAACCGGGCAATTGTTAGGTCTCTTGGCGGTGGTGTTCAATTGCCGTGCATCGTCGCATGCCTGCCTGTCGTCAGCAAAGAGCCTCTTTCATGCCCCGGATCGCCATTGTCTCGATTGTCATATGTCTTGCCGCTCTGGCCGGGGGGCTGTGGGTCGTCATGTCGGGCCCGTCCGGCGATGACAAATACGCCTCTTGCCGCAGCACCGCGATTGCCGGTGGCGCGGGGGAGATCGGCGGGCCGTTTACGCTGATCAACGCGGCAGGTGAGACCGTCACCGACGCCGATGTCATTACCGAGCCGAGCCTTGTCTATTTCGGCTACACGTTCTGCCCCGATGTCTGCCCGCTCGACGTGGCGCGCAATGCCGAAGCCGTCGATCTGCTGACCGAGGCCGGAAAGGACGTGACGCCGGTGTTCATCTCCATCGATCCCGGGCGCGACACGCCGGATGTGGTCGGCGATTTCGCCGCCAACATGCATGAAAAGATGATCGGACTGACCGGCAGCGCCGAGCAGGTCAAAGCGGCGAGCCAGGCCTACCGGACCTATTTCAATGTGCAGCCCGGGGATGATGAATACTACCTCGTGGACCACTCCACCTTCACCTATCTGGTGATGCCGGAGGACGGTTTTGTGGAGTTTTTCCGCCGCGAGGTCACGCCGCAGAAAATGGCCGAAGACGTGGCGTGTTTCGTCGACAGGCTCTGAGCCCGCGCATCCGGTCACCTATCTTCCGACCAACGGGCCGGGACGTCCCAAAAAAGCCAGGCGCTCCGCTCATTATCCGACTGTTTGCGCTGCCAGTTTGACCGCATACCTCCCCGGAGCTAAGACTTGTCCACAGCGAGGCTTAGGGATGGAGATACGGGCATGGCGGATCGGGCAATCGAGGAATTGGGGGACGACCGGTCGCTGCTTCTGGTGGACGATGACGAACCCTTCCTGAGACGCCTGGCCAAGGCCATGGAGAAGCGCGGGTTCGAGGTCGAGACCGCCGGGTCCGTGGCCGGTGGGTCGGCCATTGCCACCGCGCGCCCGCCCGCCTATGCGGTGGTCGATCTGCGGCTCGAGGATGGCAACGGGCTCGACGTGGTGGAGGTGCTGCGCGAAAAACGCCCCGACAGCCGGATCGTGGTGCTGACCGGCTATGGTGCAATTGCGACCGCGGTGGCGGCGGTGAAGATCGGGGCGACGGATTACCTGTCGAAACCCGCCGATGCCACCGATATCGTGAACGCGCTGCTGGCAAAGAAGGACGACCTGCCGCCGCCGCCGGAGAACCCGATGAGCGCCGACCGCGTGCGCTGGGAGCATATCCAGCGGGTCTACGAGCTCTGCGACCGCAACGTGTCCGAAACCGCACGCCGCCTGAACATGCACCGCCGCACGCTACAGCGAATCCTGGCCAAACGCTCGCCTCGGTGATGCGTCTGCCTTACGGCAGATCGAACCGCTTGCTGACCTTGTCGACCCGCATGCCGTTGCTCAGGCGCTCATTGGGGTGGTGTGCGTAGGTCTCGAACCCGCGGCTTTGGTAATAGGCCAGACCGCCGCTGTTGTCGGCGCGGATGGTGGCGTTGATCCAGGCGTAGCCCAGTGCCCCGGCCGCCGCGCGGCTGGCCTCGAAAAGCTTTGATCCGATCCCCAGCCCGGTTTGCCCGAGTTTCACAAAGGTTGCGACGTCGCAGGCTTCGGGCGGCAGATCCTTGTGCGGCTCGATGGATTGAAAGCCGAGGATCGTGCCGTTCTCGTCTTCGGCCAGATGCCAGACCGATTGGTCGGGCGCCATGCGGAACCAGCCCTTGATCGTGGCCGCGTCGATTTCCTCGACCAACGCGGTGCTGCCGCCCTTGCGGATGATCGCGTTGAGCAGATCGGCCATGTCGCGTGCGTCGAGATCCCCGGCGCGTCGGATGGTGATCATGAGATCTCTCCCAGCAGATCGGCGTGGCGGGTGGTAAAATCGTGCCGCACGTCGAGCGGCGGGCGCAGGACAATCCTGAGATCGCGGATCATGTCGAGATCGGGCGCGCCGAAGAACCGGTCCGCCTCGGCCCGTGTGAAGCCCGCGATCTGCGTGGCTTCCATCCAGGCGCTGACACGGTCGGCCTTCTTGATCTGGCGTTTCAGGCGCACCGGCACCTGCGCAGGCAGACCAAAGCGGATGTGGATCGCGGCAGAGAGGCGCTTGTCGAGCTCTTCATACCCGGGGCCCACCGCCGCCTTGACCGGAGAGATCATGTCACCGATCACGTATTCGGGTGCGTCGTGCAACAGCGCGGTGAGTCTCTCTGCCGGTTTCGCATTGGGGCATATGCGGGAAAAAATCTCTTCAACGAGAAGCGAGTGCTCGGCAACCGAATAGGCGTAGTCACCCCTCGTCTGCCCGTTCCAGCGCGCCACAAAGGCCAGACCGTGGGCGATATCGGCGATCTCGATATCCACAGGTGTCGGGTCGAGCAGGTCGAGCCTGCGACCGGATAACATGCGTTGCCAGGCGCGGGGCGGTTTGGCCATCTCTTCCCTCGAAATTCGCTGCCGGGGTTCCTGGTTCGCTGCGGCGCTGCTCTTGGATCGCGCGCGGGGCGGCCCGCTCAGATCACCACGCCCCGGCCTTCGGGCGCAAATATCGTGTTCCCATGCACCTTGCCGACGCGCCGGTAGGGCACCTGGCGGAAATTGCGCGCGATCCAGGCGGGCTTGTCGAAATACTCCAGGATCAGGATCGGCTGCCACCGGCTGATGATGTGAAACGCGCCGAGCAGGGCGCGCTTTTCATGCCCTTCCACGTCCAGTTGCAAAAGACTGACGGGTCGGTCCAGCGGCACGGTATAGTCGAGCATTTCGGCCTTCACGCTCTCGACGCCGGGCCCGTCTTCCTCGACAAAATGCGACACGCCGCCCAGCGATTTACCGTCCTTGTCACGGGTCCTGAAAAGCAGTGTATCGTCGCGATCCGACAACGCGGCATTGGTCAGCGTCACGTTTTCAAGCCCGTTCAGCGCAACGGTCTTTTCGGCGGACTGGAAATTGCCCGGATTGGGTTCAAACGCCCAAAGCCGCGCCTCGGGGGCCAGCGCCTTTGACAGGGCCGGAATGAAATCGCCAAAGAACGCGCCTGCGTGAATCACATCGCCGTCGCCCGCATGTTTGCGCATGAATTTCAGGGTTTCGGGCTCATAGGGCTGCCCGCTCAGGACTGCCTTGGCCGCGGGCCGCCCCTCCAGCCCGTCGGGCACGTGATAGAGCCCGTACTCGTTGCGCGCGGAATGGGCCAACTGCTCTTGTCCTGTCATGCACCTGCTCGTTCTGGAGGGTATTTCGGGCGTGAACCTTATCCGCGTTGCCGCAATTGGCAAGGAGTGATACGTGGCCTGCCAGACTGTGATCAGGATCGGAGACGGGCCAATGGCCAAAGACTACATCGTGAAGGACATCGCGCTTGCCGCTTTCGGGCGCAAGGAACTGGACATCGCAGAGACGGAGATGCCGGGCCTGATGGCGCTGCGCGAGGAATATGGCGCCGAACAGCCGCTGAAAGGCGCGCGGATCGTGGGCTCCTTGCACATGACGATCCAGACCGCGGTGCTGATCGAGACACTGAACGCGCTGGGCGCCGATGTGCGCTGGGCGTCGTGCAACATCTTCTCCACCCAGGACCACGCGGCGGCGGCGATTGCCGAAGGCGGCACGCCGGTCTTTGCCATCAAAGGCCAGACGCTGGAAGAGCACTGGGACTATCTCGACCGGTCCTTCATGTTCCCTGAAGGTGCCAACATGATCCTCGACGATGGCGGCGACGCAACGCTTTACGTGCTGCTCGGCGCACGGGCCGAGGCGGGCGAAGACATCATCCCGGTGCCGACCTCGGAAGAGGAAGAGGTGATCAAGAAGCAGATCGCCAAGCGCATGGAAGCCAGCCCCGGCTGGTTCACCAGGACACGCGACGCGATCAGGGGCGTCTCCGAAGAGACCACCACCGGCGTGCACCGGCTTTACGATCTCCACAAGAAGGGCCTTCTGCCGTTCCCGGCGATCAACGTGAACGACTCGGTGACCAAATCCAAGTTCGACAACAAATACGGCTGCAAGGAATCGCTGGTCGACGGCATCCGCCGCGCCACCGACACGATGATGGCGGGCAAGGTCGCCGTGGTCTGCGGCTATGGCGATGTCGGCAAAGGCTCTGCCGCGTCGCTCTCGGGCGCGGGTGCGCGCGTGAAGGTGACCGAAGCCGATCCGATCTGCGCGCTTCAGGCGGCGATGGACGGGTTCGAGGTGGTGCTGCTCGAGGACGTGGTTCCGACCGCGGATGTGTTTATCACCACCACCGGCAACAAGGACGTGATCCGCATCGAGCATATGCGCGAGATGAAGGACATGGCGATTGTCGGCAATATCGGCCATTTCGACAACGAGATTCAGGTCGCAGCCCTCAAGAACCACAAGTGGACCAATATCAAGGAACAGGTGGACATGATCGAGATGCCCTCGGGCAACCGCATCATCCTGCTGTCCGAAGGCCGCCTGCTGAATCTCGGCAATGCCACCGGCCATCCGTCATTCGTGATGTCGGCAAGCTTCACCAACCAGGTGCTGGCGCAGATCGAGCTTTGGAAAAACGGCGACAACTACGACAACGCCGTGCACATCCTGCCCAAGCATCTCGATGAAAAGGTCGCACGGCTGCATCTGGGCCGGATCGGCGTGAAGCTGACGGAACTCACCGCCGAGCAGGCGTCCTACATCGGCGTGGCCCCCGAAGGCCCCTTCAAGCCCGAGCATTATCGCTACTGATCCGCCTCGCGCGGCAGCTTTGCACCACGGCGCGGAAACGGGCCGTGGTGTTTTTGTGTCCGGGGTGGTGCCTCAGCGACGCGGGGTCAGGTGCCAGACCAGCTCGCGTGCGTCTGCCTTGCCTTTCAGGCCACCCGCGACGTCGACATCGTCGATCAGCGCGACGTCAAAGGCACCGTCATAAAGCGCTTTTACATTGCCCGCATCGACCGCAAAGGGCGGGCCGTTCATCACGCTCTGGTCATAGTCAAAGGTGATCAGAAGCTGCGGCGCATGACCTGTGAGCGCGGGCAGGTGACGGCTGTAATCCGCACGCATGTCGTCCGGCAAGGCCACCAGTGCGGCGCGATCGTAGACCGCGTCCACCGGGCCCAGCCGGTCCGCGCCAAGATCAAAGATATCTCCCACGAAGATCTCGATCCCCGGCGCGCTGAACCTCTGCAAGGCACCGTCTTGCGTGACGTCCGGGGTCAGCTGGAGATCGGCAAAGAGATCGCGGATGGCAATCTCGCTCAGTTCCGCGCCGCAGACCGCAAGGCCCTGCGCCATCAGCCAGCCGATATCGCGCGCCTTGCCGCACAGCGGCAGGAAGATGCGCGCGCCCTTTTGCAGCTCCAGCCGCTCCAGATGACGCATCAGAAGTGCGTTTGGCCGCCCCTCGTGAAAGCCCAGCTGGTTGCCGTTCCAGCGGTCGTGCCAGAATTGATGTTGCATGAGACACGTCCTTCGGTTTGCGGTGCCTCAGACCTTATCGGCCGATACCAGGGCCGTCACCTCCCCTTCGCGGATCACCGAAGGATCGTAGGCCTTGCGGGCAAAGACCGTGCGCAGCATCGGTTCGAAATGCGCCAGCGGCAGTGTGTCGTAGTCGGGATCAAAGCTCGACTGGTCCCAGCGTTCGCAGAAAGCCGCACAGCTTTCGAAACATGGGTGATCGCGGAACCGGTCGCGCGCGTTGCGGTCCCAGCCATAGTGATGCGCATAATAGAGCATCTGGAAGATGCCGTGATGCTCCACCACCCAGGCCACATCCCAGCGCACAAACGGCCGGATGACCTCGGCCGAGAACCGGTCATGGTTCTGCGGCGCGAGTCCGTCGCCAATATCGTGCAGCAAGGCGCCGACAACCCAGTCGAGATCGGCGCCGTCGCGCTCGGCGCGTGTGGCCGCCTGCAGCCCGTGGGTCAGCCGGGTGATCCGGTACCCTTCCAGAGTGCTTTGCCCCTGACGGTGCAGTTCGTCGAGGATCCGGTCAGCGGTCAGAGCGAGATAGGGTTTCTCGCGCTCTTCCAGAAGCGCGTAATCCTCTGCCGTGCCGTGCTTCATCTGGGTGAAACTGACCGTTTCGCTCATGACGCCGCCCCTTTCGCTGCATATAGATCGACGGTTCCGGTCGCACCTGCGGCCAGCGCTGTCGCCTGAAGAGACAGGATTTCGTCGTAAAGCGCCAGATCGTCCGGCGCGAAAAGCGAGGTTGCGCCGGCAACGCCAATCCAGCCGCGTTCCTCATCGCGTCCGCGCACCAGCATCGCGTAGTCTCGGCCAAGATCGGCCTGCCGGACCTCGGGTGTGACATAGCGGATGGCCAGCCCGATGCGCCGGTCCGCAGACCGGTTCGGCCCGGAGGCATGGAAACAGCGCCCGTGATGAAACGACATCTGCCCGGGGCGGAGCGGGCCATGCACTGCCTGCGCCTCGTCGATCCCCGCGATCTGCTGGCCCCGCGACAGCAGGTTGTCGCTGTCGAACGTGTCTTCATGGGCGACAATCGCGTTGTTGTGGCTGCCCGGAATGAACCGCATGCAGCCCGCCTCGACAGAGACGTCCGACAACGCGATCCAGGCGGTCAGCTCCTCGTCGGTCTCTCCCATGCCCCAATAGGTCAGGTCCTGATGCCAGCTCACGGTTGCGGTGCTGCCGGGTTCCTTGATGAAGAGCTCCACGCTCCAGACCAGCAGGTTCGGCCCGAGGATCGCGGCGACCTGTTCCAGAACGGCGGGATGCCGCGCGGCGCGGTTGAGCACCGGCAGAACGATCTGGCCGTTCACCCGGAAGAACTGCGCCAGATCGTGCCCGCCCGCGCCGTCCGAATGCGCGGCTTCCAGCGCCTCGATCTCGCGGCGCAGCGTCGCGGTTTCGTCCTGGCTGAGCGCGGACAGACCGCTGACAAAGCCATTACGGGCATAGGTTGCAACCTGGTCGTCTGTCAGCATGGCGTGCCTCCCCTGATCAAGGCCAGAGTGCCGCGATGAAAAGGCCGGATCTGTCTTGCCAACGACCTGCGCGGCGTCGCTTCCTTGCGACTTCGTGCGACTTCTTGCGACGGGGAAAGCGGGAAGGGAATTTTCATTGTCACCCCGGTTTTTACCGTTAACCTTGCGCGGGAGGGCCGGACCGGCCGTCACGATACAGCAACATGGCAGGGGCGACCTGCCGACGAGGGAGACGAGACTCATGGGAAAACGCGACGAATTGATCGAGAAATACGCCGACGACCTGCGCAACAAATGCGGGATGGAGCCTGACATGGACCTTCTGACCAAGGTCACGATCGGCTGTGGCCCGGCGATCTACAACGCGGATTCCTCGACCGTCGCCGCCGGTCAGTCCGGCGAGCTTGAAACCGTCAAGAACAACTTCCTCATCAAGAAGCTCGGCCTGTCGGACGGGCCGGAACTGATGGATGCGATCAACTCGGTGATCGACACCTATGGCCGGTCCAACAACAACAAGTACCGCGCCGTGATCTACTACATGCTGACCAAGCATTTCGGCAAGGAATCCGTCTACCGCTGATCCTTTGACTGTCGCGAGATGCAGGCGCTCCGGTTTCGGGGCGCCTTTGTTTTGAGCCTTGTTTGAGGCAAATGCACGGGGCTATTTGATTGGCTCGAGGCCGCAAACCCGCTAAGCACGGCGCATCCGGCCAGAAAGGCCAGAACCGAAATTAGTTTCACGTGTGGTGCTTGTGGGAGCGCTATGGGGTGAGGCGGAGGGTTCTGGCATCTGCCGAACCCTCCGCATCTGTTTTCAGCACGGGTTTTGCCGCCACCGGATGGTTTGAGTCGCGTGAACCGCAGACCCGCGCGTCGCGTCGGCGGACCCGCCTTCCGATCAGAACGCGGTCAGCACGATCCCCATCAGCGTACAGGCCAGCACCGCATAGCCGCCATCGATCAGCGTCAGCTTGAACGGGCGCATGGCATAGGAATTGTTGAGCGCGATCCAGGGCGAAATGAAGAACAGCCCGATGCCCAGACCCGACACCAGCCCCTTGCCGATCGTGTCGATGCCGCCAAGCTCGAAGACATGCCGCATCATGCCCGCCACCAGCAAGGTGCAGACAAATCCGAAAGCCAGCAAGGCCGGGCTCTGGCCGCCTTCGGGATTGCCATCCGCATCGCGTTTGATCCCGACCGCGTCCATCCAGGGCTCCGCCAGCTTGCCGTACCACAAGGCGCCTGCGCCGAACCCCACGATATTTGCCACCAGCACATTCAGAATTTCAATCATCTGTCCCTCCGTTTTTCCGGCTGGGACAAGTGTGGCGGAGCTTTGCGCGTCTGCCTAGGGCGCAGTCGGGAATTTCCGGCGCGGCGCTCCTCCCGAGCCCGGAAGTCAGGCCGCCTCAGGTCACGGCGCGATGCCCGCCATTTCGCAGATCACCTGCCATTCCGCTTCGGTCACCGGCTGGACCGACAGGCGAGAGTTCTTCACCAGCACCATCTCGCCCAGCCGCTCATCGGCCTTGATGTCGTCCAGAGTGACCGGCGTTTTGGCGGGTGTCAGCGCCTTGATGTCCACACAGTCCCAGCGCGCATCGTCGGTTGTGCTGTCGGGATGCGCCTCGGCGATGATCTCGACCGTGCCGACCACCGCCTTTTCCTTCTGGCTGTGGTAGAAGAAGCCGCGGTCGCCCACCGACATCTCCCGCATGAAGTTGCGCGCCTGATAGTTGCGCACGCCGTCCCATTCCTCTCCGCTGTCGCCCTTGGCCACCTGGTCGTCCCAGCTCCAGGTCGAGGGTTCGGACTTGAACAGCCAGTATTTCATGCGCCGATCACCCGGTCCCAGTGAATGAGGCTGACGCTCTCGAAGAGCCCGGCCCTGGCGTAGGGGTCATTGTCGGCCCAGTCCTGCGCCGCCGCCATATCGGTGACGTCGAGCACGATGAGAGAGCCGGTCATCTCACCGGTTTGCGACAGCAGGGGCCCGGCCTGCTGCACCGCATTGGTGGATTTGAGATAGGCGCGATGGGCATCGCGGTTGTCCTTGCGAACCTGCAGGTGGCCCGGTTTGTCATGGGCGATAAGCGCGATGAGCATGGTTCATTCCTTTTTCAGAGGTCGGGTCAGAAGATCGTTCATGGCGGTCGGGATGTCGATACGGCCGTCGCTGATCGCGGTCACCGCGGCGCAGATCGGCAGGTCGAGCCCGTCGCGATCGGCGATCCGCATGACAGCCATCGCCGTCGCGCGCCCTTCGACCGTGGTGCCGGGATCAAACGGTTGGCCTTTCCCCAGACTGTATCCAAAGCGGAAGTTGCGCGACTGGTCAGAGCCGCAGGTGAGCGCCAGATCGCCGAACCCCGACAGCCCGGCCAGCGTGTCGGGAGCCGCCCCCAGATGGGCGGCAAGCCGCGTCATCTCGGCAAAACCGCGGGTCATCAAAGCAGCCCGCGCGCTGTCGCCCAACCCGGCACCGAGACAGGCGCCGCAGGCGATGGCGATCACGTTCTTGAGCGCGCCGCCAAGCTCCGCGCCTTTGAGATCATGCGTGCGGTAAAGGCGCAGCGTCTGGGTCGAAAGCTGCGCCTGCAAAGCGGCCCCCACGTTGTCCCCGGCACAGGCCAGGGTCAGGGCGGTTGGCAGGTTGCGAGCAATATCGGCGGCAAAGCTGGGGCCGGTCAGGATGGCAGGGATGGCTTGCGGCTTTGCATTGTGGATCACCGCAGAGGGGCCGGTCAGGCTCTGAAGGTCGATGCCCTTGCAGCAGGCAACCAGCGGCTTGTCAGCCAGCGGTTCCGGGATCTGCGCCAGAAGCCCGGTCAAGGCCTGCATCGGGGTTGCCAGCAACAGCGTTTCGGCTTTGCTCGCCTCTGCCAGATCCTCCGTCACCGCGACCGCGTCGGGCAGGCGGATGCCGGGCAGGCGCGGCGTCTGCCTTGTGGCTTGCATGTCGCGCGCCTGAGCACCGTCGCGGGCCCAGAGCGTGACCGGCCCGCGCTCGGCCAGAGCGATGGCGAGCGCTGTGCCAAACGCGCCGGCGCCGAGGATAGCGACGCTCATGCCTTGGCGCCTTTCCTGCCCGAGCCCACAAGCGGCGCCGCGGTCTGGTCAAGCGGCCAGCGCGGGCGGGCGGAAAACCCGGCGTCATGGGTCACACCGGCGGCCAGCAGCTCCGCCCCGGCATAGGCGATCATCGCGGCGTTGTCGGTGCAAAGCGCGAGCGGCGGCGCGGTGAACTGCACATCCGCCTCGGTGCAGACCGCCTGCAGCGCAGCGCGCAGGCTCTGGTTGGCGGCAACGCCACCGGCCACAGCCAGCGTCGGAGCGGGCGGCGCCTCGGCCAGATAGAGCGTCAGCGCGCGCCGGGTCTTCTCGGCCAGGACGTCGCGGACCGCCGCCTGAAACCCGGCGCAGAGATCGGCGCGGTCCTGCGTGCCAAGCCCGCCCCTTTCGGTCACCAGCTGGTCGCGTTGACGCAGCAGCGCCGTTTTCAGCCCGGAAAAGGACAGATCGCAGCCCGGCCGGTCAAGCAGCGGGCGCGGAAAGCGGAACCGCCGCTCATCGCCCGTCAGCGCGGTCTGCTCGACCGATGGCCCACCCGGTTGCGGCAGACCCAGAAGCCGCGCGGTCTTGTCGAACGCCTCGCCCGGCGCGTCGTCGATGGTCCCGCCCAGCCGGGTGAACTCCTGCGCGCCGCGCACGATCAGGAACTGGCAATGCCCCCCCGACACCAGCAGCATCAGGTAAGGATAGGCCAGATCGTCGGTCAGACGCGGCGTCAGCGCGTGCCCGGCCAGGTGATTGACCGCGATCACCGGCACCGACAGCGCCGCGCTCAGCCCCTTGGCCATCATCGCACCCGAGAGCACGCCGCCGATCAGCCCTGGCCCGGCTGTCACCGCGATAGCGTCCACCTCGGCCAGTGTGACCTGCGCGGTTTCGAGCGCCTCTTCGATGCAGTGATCCAGCCGCTCTGCATGGGCGCGGGCGGCGATTTCGGGCACCACACCACCGAAATCCGCATGCAGCGCGTTTTGTCCTTTCACCACCGAGGCCAGCACCTGCCTGCCGCGCAGCAAAGCGGCGGCGGTGTCGTCGCAGCTGCTTTCCAGCCCGAGGATCAAAGGCTGTGGGGAAAGGCTCATACAGTGTTCCCGTTGCGTCGCGTGTGGCGAGCAGCTACCAGTTTGGACGCTGCCTCACAATCCCGGAGACGCCATGCGCCGCTCGGACGCCGGTCTGCCCATCCTGCTGATGACGCGCCCCGCCGCGTCCTCCGAGGGATTCGCGCGGGCGCTCGGGCCGCGCGGGATGTCCGGGGTCGAGCTTGTGATCGCGCCGCTGATGCGGATCGAGACGCTGGGCCCGCTGCCGCCGCTTGGCGGGGCGCGCGGTCTGATTTTCACCTCCGCCAACGGTGTTCGGTCCTGGCAGGCGCTTGGCGGTGCGGCGTCGCTGCCCGCTTATACCGTCGGCAGGGCAACGGGCCGGGCCGCAAGGGCTGCAGGGCTCACAGCGATCTCGGCGGATGGCGATGCAGGCGCGCTGGTGGCGATGCTTCGGACCCGCGGGATTGCCGGGCCGCTGCTGCATCTGCGCGGGCGGCACACACGCGGAGATGTGGCAAAAACGCTTTCCGAGGCAGGTACAGAGACGGCGGAGGCCGTCATCTACGACCAGCCCGCATGCCCGATGAGCGCGGAGGGGCAAGCGGCGCTGCAGGGCAAGCGCCCGGTGATCGCGCCGCTTTTTTCACCAAGAACGGCGGCTTTGCTGGCCAAAGAGGCCATTTCCGCACCGCTCTTTGTCGCGGCAATGAGCGCGGCAGTGGCCAAAGCGGTGCAATCGCTCCATATTGAAAGGCTTGAAGTGGCAGCCCATCCGGGAACCGAAGCGATGATCGGATGCGTTGTCTCTTTGCTGGCCGATGCCAGCGCGCTTGAGGCGCGCCGAGGCGAAGTGTAACTATAACCGGACACTTAATGATCCGCACCGGCAGAGATTCGAAAGGGTGACGAGACGTGGCGAAAGCGACCAAAGGAAAGAAGAGCGGTCCGTCGGACGCCGACAAGACCGAAATCGAAGCGACGCCCGCGGTCTCGGAGGACAGCGCTGCCGCGGCGGGTGAGGCATCTGTGACACCCCCTGACGGCGACGACAGCGTGACCGACGCGGACACGCTGATGGCCCAGGATGCCAACGATACGGTGGACGCTCTGATCGAAGATCAGCCGAGCGTTGCCGGTGGCGAAGCGGATGACACGATGTCGGGTGGCGACAGCCTTGAAGGGTCCGCGGGAGATGACACGTCGGATGCTTCGGTCGATGGGACGCTGGGCGACGATACGGTGACCGATTATACTGTGACAGACGATAAGATGGGCGGCGACACAGTTGACGGTGACACGGCGGACAGCAGTCTCGAGGCGCAGTTCACCGACGACACGCTTTCCGCCGATGACACGCTTTCCTCCGATGACACGCTCGGGAATGCCACTGCCGATGACACGCTCGACGCGGCCATCGCACCTGCCGACCCCCCCGATAGCGCCGCTGAGCCCCGCGAAATCCAAACGACAATTGTCGAGCGCAAGGGCGGCTTTGTGCCCATGGTGGTCGGCGGCCTGATCGCGGCGGCGCTGGGCTACGGCGCGGCTGTCTTCAGCGGCGGGCTGCCGTTCGGAGAGACAGAGCCCGATCCCTTTGTCGAGGAAACCACCCTGACGCTCGATGCGCAAAGCGAGTCCATCGCCGCGCTCGAGGAACAGGTGGGTGAGGCGCAAGACGCCATCGGCATGCTCGACACCGGCCCGCTCACCGCCGCTTTGGCCGGGATCGAGGACACGCTGGCGCAGACCAACACCACCCTGGCCGGGATCGACGACCAGGTGGCGGCGCTGGAAAGCCGTCTGACCGCGCTCGAAAAGCAGCCGCTTGCCGAAGCCGTCTCACCCGAGGCCATCGCCGCCTACGAGCGCGAGCTGGAGGAGCTCAGAGTCTCGATCCAGGAGCAACGCGAAGCCATGGATGCGCAGCGCGTCGAAATCGAAAGCATCGCCGCCGAAGCGATGCAGGCCGAACAGAGCGCGGTCGAACAGGCCTCGCTCGCCGAAAACCGCGCGGCTTTGGCAGAGGTTCTGTCCGCCGCGCAGGCCGGAGAGCCCTATGCCGCGCCGATGAATGCCATCAGCGCCAACGGTGTCGAGATCCCCGGAGAACTTGCCGCCTCCGCAGAAGACGGCCTGCCGACGATGGGCGTTCTGGCCAGCGACTTCCCGGAGCTCTCGCGCCGCGCGTTACGGGCCGCACGCAACGAGGCGACCGGCGACGCGGAGGGCGGCAACGCTCTGGCCGGGTTCTTGCAGAACCAGCTTGGCGCACGGTCGGTGACGCCGCGGGACGGGGATGACCCGGACGCGGTGCTCTCGCGCGCCGAAGACGCAGTGCGCAACGGCAATCTGGATGCCGCCCTGACCGAGATCGCGTCCTTGCCCGAACCGGCGCAGGCGGTACTCTCCGATTGGGTCGCACGGGCCGAAACGCGTCGCGACGCACTCGCCGCGGCCGACGCGCTTGCCCAGCAACTGAACCAGCAATAAGGGTCGACAGACATGCTTTGGTCACTGATTAAGATTGTCGTTTTTGTTGCCATCGTTGCGGCGCTGACCCTTGGTGCGGGCTACCTGATGGAAAGTCAGGGCGGTGTGCAGATCACCGTTGCGGGCGTCGAATACACGCTTGGCCCGCTGCAATCGGTGATTGCCGCGCTGGTTCTGGTGGTGGCGGTCTGGCTCTTCTTCAAGATCTTCGGGCTGGTCATCGCGGTGCTGAAATGGATCAATGGCGACGAGACGGCGCTGTCGCGCTATTTCGACCGCAACCGCGAGCGCAAGGGATATCAGGCGCTGTCCGAGGGTGTGATGGCGCTGGCTTCGGGCGAGGGCCGCCTGGCGATGGCCAAGGCGCACAAGGCCGAAACCTACCTGCACAAGCCCGAGCTGACCGACCTCATTGCCGCGCAGGCCGCCGAGATGGTGGGCGACAATCGCAAGGCCGAAGAGGTGTATAAACGCCTGCTGCAAAGCAACGACACCCGCTTTGTCGGGATCCGCGGGATCATGAAGCAAAAGCTTGCCGCGGGGGATACCGACACCGCGCTGAAGCTGGCGGAACGCGCCTTTGCCATCAAGCCCAAGCATCAGGAGGTTCAGGACACGCTGCTGCGCCTGCAGGCGGAAAAAGCCGATTACGTCGGCGCGCGCCAGACGCTGTCTGCCAAGCTCAAGCATGGCGCCCTTCCGCGGGATGTCTACAAGCGCCGCGACGCGGTTCTGGCGCTCTCCGAGGCGCAGAAGATCTCCGATGACGAGAAAAGCGCCGCCGCTGCCGAAGCGGCAATCAAGGCCAATAAGGCCTCACCCGATCTGGTGCCCGCCGCCGCCATGGCCGCCCGCGGTTTTGTCGAACAGGGGCGCAAGCGCAATGCCGTGCGGGTGATCAAGAAGGCGTGGATGACGCAGCCGCATCCCGACCTTGCCGCCGCTTTCGCCGCCATCGAGCCGACGGAGACGCCCGCCGAGCGGGTCAAGCGGTTTGCGCCCTTGATGACCATCAACCCCGAACACCGCGAGACCCGGCTGCTGAAAGCCGAACTGAACCTCGCCGCCGAGGATTTCCCGGAAGCGCGCCGTGCTCTGGGCGATCTGGTCGAGAAAGAGCCCGACGCGCGCGTGCTGGCCGTGATGGCGGCGACCGAGCGCGGCGAAGGAGCCTCCGACGCGGTGGTGCGCGGCTGGCTGGCGCGCGCTCTGACCGCGCCGCGCGGTCCGCAGTGGGTCTGCGACAATTGCAAGACGATCCACGGCGACTGGTCTCCGCTTTGCTCCAATTGCGGGGCGTTCGATACGCTCAGCTGGACCAAGCCGCCGCAGACGGAGAACGTGCTGCCCGCCGGCGCCGACATGTTGCCGTTGCTGGTGGGTCCGGCGGACAAACCGGGCACCGACACCGTGCCGGTTGCCTCTGAGCCCGACCTGATCGTGGTGCCGGGTGACGACACGGTCGTCGGCGCCGCCGAGACCGATCCGGTGCCGCCGCCACCCGCCGATGCCGAGATCGTGGAGGAGCGCGACGCGGTCAAAGCCTCCGCAAAATAGCGCTTTTCCTCTGCTCAGCGCGGTGCTAAGAGCCCGCGCACCAGGGCCGCTGTAGCTCAGCTGGTAGAGCACGTCATTCGTAATGATGGGGTCGGGGGTTCGAGTCCCTTCAGCGGCACCAGTTTCGCTTTCTGACAGAAATCGCCGACGACGTTGATTTCTTGGTCACTGCCCGGAAGTCGTTCTGGAGGAGCGGTGGCGTTTTCGGAATGCGCCGGGAGTACCTGCGTTCAAGCGTGAACCGCCGCAGGCTTCGGGTGTTTGAACATGTGACCAGCAGTCGGGTGGCGCTGGATCGGCTCGACGTCACATCCCGTTGCGGGTCGCGTACCAGAGATCGAGCAGTCCCGGTTCAGACTGGGCCCGGGTCAGCGCAACCAAAGAATGGCCGCCGAGGCGCGCGAGCAGGAACCCGGGTGATATGTCGTCCCTATGGGTCAGAAGCAGCGCGCCGCTGGGTGGGTGCTTCTCATCAGGAAACATGACGGCATCCGCGGATCCGTTTTCGACCATCTCCGAGAGCAGGTCGGTGTCCGCGTCCTCGCCAAAGAGGGGATAGAGCAGATCGCCGTCGAGGATCGCGGCGGCTTTCAGATGGGTCGTGGCGTCCTCTGCAAAACGCGCCAGATCGATGTCGCCGGACGGCAGGCGGAAGCCGGAGATTATCGCTTCGACCGACGCACCGCCATGCGCGGGGTCGGAGAGGTCGGGTACCGGGTGTGCATCCACTGTGATCAGGGACGCGTCGATGCAGATCCTGACGACCAGATCGCGCAAGAGGGCGAGTGTCTCACCGGTCTTGTCGCGGTCCTCGAGATCGGTCAGATCGTGTTCCGCCGCGGAGCCGCCGATATCCGGGATCTCAGAGAACCGCAGCAGCCGGGCGCCCGAGGCAATGCAGCGCAACCGCGCCGTGCCGTCGACCCGAAACTCCAGCTGGCGGCTCAGCAGCGTGGCGGCGATCTGTGCGCTGACAAAGTGCAAGGCCTGCTCAGGCGCTTTCAGCCGCATGCTCCGCTCCGTCTGCACACCATAGGCGCCGGCGCGGGCAAGCGCGTGCCGGAGCCGCAACGTGGTCCCTGCCTCACTCATTGGAGGCGCGCGGCAGGATGTCGGAGCCCAGAACGATGTCGCACAGCGCTGTCACGCGTTCGAAGACACCCGAAAGATCCGTGCCCGGTGCATAGACGCAGCACAGGACTTCGCTTGAGCCCCGCGACGCCCGTTGGAAAGTGAAACACCCGGTGTCACGGGCCAGTACGGCGCGGTCCAACAGTGTCGCGCCCGCCTCAGATGCCGACCCTGACAACAGAGCCGCGGCCTGCGCGGACAAGGCGTCGACCTGTTCCTGCGGCCATTTCACGATGCTGTCCCAGGCAAGCACCATGGCTGTCGACAGATCTACCAGCGCGACGAGTTCGCAGCCGGGGATCTCTTTTCTGAAAGCCTTAAGCGGTTCGACGGTCATCTGCCTTCTGCATCTGTCTGACCGGCAGTGTCGCGCGTTGGGGTTAAGACCGGGTTATCTGCCGCCAATTCATGCGCTGGCAGCCCGCCGGACACGTTTCGGCACGATGCGGCGAGGCACAACCGTGCCATGTTCCGCCGGGTTGACCACTGGCTTAGGGCTCTCTGTCATGGCACCACCACCGCGTGTGACGGACCCGAAGGCAATCGGCGCGGGGTCGAGCGTGCCGCGATCCAGCGTCTCCACGATCTCTACAAGGCTGTCGACAAATTGCTCGGCACCGCAGGCTTCGAGGCGTTCAGGGTCATCCTCTGCGGCCAGAGCCTGCGTCAATGAAATCGGCAGGACCGCCTTGAACAGACCGTCGGCCTCGCGCGCGACCCGTGCCAGCACGCGGTCGCGATCGCTTTGATCGCCGAGCTTGTCCATGCGGGTGATCAGCAGCAGGCTGTTTTCGTGCAATCGCGCAGGCAGGCTTTCCCAAAGCGCCGCTTCGGACTGCCGCCAGGCTTGTGTACAAGGTGTACACCAGACGACGCCATCCGCATGCTCAAGCGTCCGTTCCCAGATTTCCTGCGGCAGGTTGGGATCGGAGGTGCCCGGCATGTCGATCACATCGCAAAACTCCAGCACATCCGCTTCGAGCGAAATACAGACGGCCTGCGTGTCATGATGCGAGATGCCGTCCAGATCTTCAGAATTGATCGGGGTGCGGTCGCCGGATATGCCGATCCGCAGCACGCGCTCCGGTCCGAGACTGTAAAGCACCGGGGGCAATTGAGTCGCGGTCACCTTGACCGGAGACACGGCGTGCCCCAGCAACAGGTTGGCCAGCGTGCTTTTTCCGGCGCTGAATTCGCCCATCAGGGCGATCCGCGGACGCCGGGTGACGGGGTTGGCGCCGTCGCCGTCCAAGGTCCGGGTTTCGGTCATTGCGTGGCCTCCAGTCTTTGCATTGCGCCGCGCTCGCTTTGTTCTGCGCGTCGGTTGTCTTGCGTGTCGGCGCCGGTTCCGGCGCGGGCGGTGTCGAGCATGATCTTGCGGTTGGCCGAGAGAAACTCTGCCAGGGTGGCGCTCAGCGCCGCCTCGTAGCCTTGCGCATTCTGCTCCAGCAGCGTGTTGATCATCGGTTGCGTCTCTTCCCGGATCAGCTTTGCAAAATCGTTTGCGCAGGACTGATAGCCCTTGCGGCGCCGCCAGAACCGCGTCCACCAGGTGCCACGCAGATCGAGCGCAATGGTCTGTCCCAGAACGACCGGCGGATCCGGCAAGGGCAGCGGCGGGGCTTCGAGCACCGGGGTCGCGTCGCCAAGATCGAACGCCTGTCCATAAAGCGCGCTGAGATCTGCCGAGGCGCGGGCCAGACTGTCGGTGCCATGCTGGGTCACCGCCCGCACATAGCGCTGAAAGCCGGAGCGCAGCAGAACCCGCAAGCCGGAAGGATCGTAACTCCAGACCGAAAGCTCGCCATATTGCTCCAGATGTTTGATGAGCGCGCCGGTGGCCCTTGCAACAAAGGTCTGCCGGGCTTTCTCGATCCGGTCGATAAGCGCATGTTGCACGGGCAGAAGGCCTTCCATCAGCCTCGCGCGTGCCTTGGTTTCGATCTCGGAGAGCGCCCGCGACAGCTCTTCTTGCGGCAGCCGGCACGCCCCGCCAAGCGGGCCGGAGGCCGCGCCCACGGCGCCAACCGCCGCGACGCTCTGGTCGAGATTGGCGATGTCGACCTCAAGCTCGCGCAGGATCTGTGCGCCGACGCCCGCGTCGATGCGGCTCGCAATCGCCTCGCCCAGCGCCTGCATGCCCGAAAGATGCCAGACCATGTCGTCGACCGCGCCGCTTGCGCTTTCCTCATCGAGGCTGGCCTCGGCCCAGTTGAGCAGCGCCCCGGCGCTGTCGGCGGCCAGCGCCTCGACCCGGCCCGCCATGGCTTCGCTGGCCCAGAAACCGCAGCCGAAGATGATCTCGGCGTCGGTTGGCCCGTCATGCTTGCGCAGGGTCTCGCGGATGCTGTCGCGGATCTCGGGGATCTCGCGCGCGGGGTCGGCCAGCTCATCGATGCGGTTGACGAAGATCACGATATCCCGCGAGCGAACATTTGCGATCATCCGGATCAGCGCCAGATCGACCGATGTCAGGGCCTGCGTCGCGGCCAGAACCATCACGCACAGGCGGCTGCCCCGCAGCGTGTTGATGGTGATCTGCTCGCGGATCATGAACGTGTCATTCACCCCGGGCGTGTCGCGCAGGCAGAGGTTCATCGGCAGTTCCGGCTGGGTCAGCCAGAGATCCGCGGTCCGGGTGATATCGGCAAAGCGGCCCTTCTCGCGATCGCCGCCCGCCTCTTCCCAGAAATCGTCGCCCAGACAGACGTAGCGCTCGATCAACTCTGCATCGAAACTGCCGTAATCATGGGATTGTCCCAGCAGCATCTCGAACCGGCGTCCCAGCCGGTCGCGGGATTTCTCGCGGATCTGCTCGAGCTGCGCGCGCACCTTGGCCAGTTCATCGTCGGCACCGGCGCGGTTGGCCAGTTCGCCGACGCGCCCGCCCTGCCGGACCAGATGTGTCCATTCTTCTTCGGTAAAGAACTTGAAGGACGCGTTGGCCGTGCTGCGCGTCTCGCCCGGTTGCAGGTGCAGCGACGTGACGACGGAGGTCCACGGGTTCACATCCGCCGGAAGCAGATCGGAGCGGCCGGTCATCGCGTTGACCAGCGTCGTCTTGCCCGCCTTGACCTGTCCGATCAGCGTTACGCTGGGATCAAAGCCGCGGATCTTGCGGCGCAGCTGTTTGGCCTTGGTCACAATCGACGGGTTCGGCGCGTCGCAAAGCGCCACCAGCCGTTCATCCAGCGCGGCAAGCTTGCGGGCGAGCGGGCGGAACCCGGCATAGGTCTGGCCCAGCAGCCGTTGCGTGCTTTTCTCAGCGGTGTCCATGTGACTACTCCTGTTATTGTCCCCGCGAATTTGCCTGTTGCGGGGTCGGCCCTAGGCGGCCAGCGCGTGTTCCATGTCGGTCCGGACCTGTGCCAGCAAACCCGCCGCTTCCACCGCCTGCGCGGGCTGGCCTTCGATCTTCAGCAATTGCACCAGCTCTTGCGCGTCACTCAGCGTGTCATGCAGCGCAGGCCAGGTGTCGGGGATCGCCGGATCGGCCTCCGCAAGGTCCAGAAGCGTGTCAAACACCTCCTGAAACCTGTCGAACAGGGGCTCCGCCGTTGTTGCCGAAAGCGGCTCTTCGGGAAGTTCGCCCACCAGATCCTGTGCGGTCTGCCGCAGATGCAGGAAGACCCGCGACAATCCGGCCCTGGCCTCGTCGGAGACCTGTGGCGCAACCGGCGTCACAGCCGCGGTCCCGGGCGCGGTAGCAGGCGCGGGGGGAGCCGCGTCGGTCTGGATCGGCGCTGGCGCGTCCTTGGCGAATTGCGCGATCACAAACGCGGCGGCGTCGACGTCTTCGGCGCGGGCGGCAGAGATCATCTGCGCCAGTCGGCGGCGCAGCGCCGTCGCGGATGCGTCCGGAACGGCGTGTGTGTCCGCGGCCAGCGGTGCATGGCACGCCGCGCGTTCGAACCCGTGTTTTGCGGGATCCGTGCCGATACTCTCGGCACTGCCCGTGGCAACAAGCAAAGCGTGGTTTTTCAGGCTGTCGGGCCCGGCCTGCCAGATCGCCTGTTCTTCGGCGCTCCATACGTCAGAGCACCATATCGCGATATCGCTGCGCGCCGCCGCCCAGGCAAGTGCGGCCTGCATGTCCCGGGGCGATCCATCGGTGGCGACGTTCAGCAGCGACATATGCGCGAGCGTGTCCAGTGGCAGCGTGAGCTCGGAGATCATCACGCCCCGCGCCGGAGCATAAGGCGTCGCGGCCTCCGCCGTCCTCGCGCCCTCCCGCGTGGTCAGCGCAAGGCCCGCCACGTCGCCATGGCGCAAAAGCACCGGGCCGCACTGCGCCCCAAGGCTCAGCACTTCGTGATCCGCCAGCGCGTTCAGGACCGCAGCCTTGCCAGCGCCGGGCAGGCCGAACAGCGCCACGCGCACCGGCGCTTCCAGCCGCGCGACCAGCCGCGCGCAGCGCGTGGCGGCGCGTTTCGACAGGTCCGGCTGGTCCAGAACGGCGCGCAGCCTGTGCAGGATCGTGGCGGCGTCGGTCATGGCGCGGGCCTGCCGGTCAGCGGTGCGATCACGTGGTGCCGCAAGCTCGCGATGCCCGCACGCAACGGTGCCCAGAACGGTGGCTCTTGCTTGCGCTCTGTCGCCGCCTGCTCTTCGACGTGCCGTGCGAAGACCGGCTTGATCACGATGACCGAGATATTGTCCTGCTCAGGCGCGTGTGCGGAGGCCACGGCCTGCATCAGCGCGCTGGCTATCTCGCGGCTCGACCGGCTGCGATGCTGGTTCAGGATGTCGCGCACCTCGTCCGGTTCCAGCACCTCGAGCCCGTCGCTGGCCATGAGGACGATATCGCCCGCTTCCAGCGCCAGCGGTTTGCCGGGGCAATCGATTTTGCTGATCCCGCCACCGACAAGCGCCGAGGTCAGGCAACTGCGCTGCGGATGGGTGCGTGCGGTTTCCGCGTCGATCACACCCTGATCGACCATCAGGTCGATCTGCGGGGCGAGCGAATGGATCTCATTGAGGCGTGTGAGACCACCCCGCCGAAACAGGAACAGCCCGGAATCCCCGATTGAGATCCAGCTGAGCGCCGCATCCTGCACCACGGCGGTGATCACGGTACCGCCCATGCCTTCCTGCCCGGACCCGGCCTCCACCTCGTTGCGCAGGCTCTGGTTGGCCGTCAGCACCGCATTGCGCAACCGGTCGCGCAGATCGGCCGGATCTGACGGACCGTGGCGGCCGGAGACGTTGAACGCGCCAAACACTTCGGAGACGATGATCCGCGACGCCAGATCGCCATCGTCATGGCCGCCCATGCCGTCCGACAGCACCGCAAAGCCGCTCTCCTCTCCGCAGGAGAAATTCGCGAGCACCGCGTCCTCCTGCCGATGACGGCGTCCGATGGCAACCGCCGTGGCGACGTCGGCGACCGGCTCAGTCATCACCGGAGGCGCTTTCGCCGGTGTCGGACCAGCTGAAATCGGGACCGCAGAGCGCCACGAAACGCAAGGTGGTCTTGCCTACCCTGATCGCGTCGCCGTTGGTCAGGGTCTCAGACGAAACCAGCGGTTTTCCATTCAGGCGCACCAGGTTGGACTTGCCGCCATGGCCGATCAGAACCTCGTTGTCTTCTTCGTCATAGGCGATCGAGGCATGGTTGTTACGCGAGATACTGTCGTCGCCGAAATCCAGTGCCACGGTCTGATCGGACCCTCGGCCCAGCGTCGAGAGGCCTGGCGCCAGCGCAAAGCTTGTGCCTCTGCCCGGACCATCCACAATGACCACCCAGCCCACCGGGCACTTGACCGTCTCCGATGCGGGTGCCTTGCGGTCTTCGGCGAAGACGTCCGGCACGATGTCGTCGCTATGAAAGCCCAGCAGGCGTGTCTTCACACGACCGCCGCGGGCAGGTGCCGGTGCCGGGGCGGCCATGGCTGTTGGTTCGGGAACGATGACCGGTGTTGGTTCGGCGGACTCGGTCGGGGCCGGGGCGTCTTCGGTGACCATCTGCTCCGGCGCGGGTTCGGCTTTAGGCTCTGCGGCGGGCACATCCTCGTCCGTGTCAGGATCTCCAGCGGTCTCGGGCGCTGCATCCTGCGCGGCATCGATGTCCCAGATCCTGTTCAGAGGTGTATCCTCCTGCGTCTCGTCCTCTTCGGCCAGGGCCTCAAGCGGATCGTCCTCCGGTGTGTCGACGACCATCTCTTCCGGCGCGTCATCGTCGTCGAGCTGGTTCGAGACGGAACGCAGAAGATCCTCGCCCATGGTCGGTGTCGGAGCTTCGATTTCCCAGCGCGGCACTTCGTCCACAACCACGGGGCGGCTCAGTGGTTTGGGATGGCGCGGCGCCTCTTCGTTGACCAGCATGTCGGGCGTCAGAGAGGCTGGCGCCAGCCGCGTGGCCATCGGATCGGTTTCCGGCTGCTTGCCGGGGCCGGAGGGACGGCGGCGCGCGATGATGTTGCGAAACGTGGACATGGTTACTCCTTCAACGGCTGCATTGCGGGCTTGAGGCCGTCTTCGCGCCGCGCGGCGAAGAAGCTGCCAAACCACTGGCTGAGTTTCGACGATTTGCGCCTTGTGCCTGCGTCTTCGGCGTCATCGGCCTCGTCCGCTTCGGCACGGGCGCGCGCTTCTTCCTCTTCGATCTGTCGCTGCAGCGCTTCGGCGCGTTCGATCTCGGCGCGGATCTCGGCAGGATCCTCGTTGAGGATCGCCCAGTATTCCTTTTGCGCGGCGTCCTTGTCGCAGACCGGCTCGGGCACCTCGTGCTCCACCGTTTTCGGTTCTGACGATTGCGCCTTTTCGATGCTTGCGGTGGTTTCGCTGACCAGCTCCGAGATGCGCTTCTTCACATCGTCGGTCACCAGACTGTCCGTCGCGGCTGGCGTCACGGCGGTGCCGCCGATGGTGGCAATCCAGTCCTCGGCAGTTTCCATCCGGTCCTTGGCAAACAGACTGAGACAGGTGTCGATGGCGCGCAGGAAATTCTCGTCATACCCGGGCATGCGACCGGCCAGCGGCTGGTAGGGATCGGGTTCATCCTGCGCAACCGCCGCCAGCCGGATGTTGCTGTTGGGCGGCGGGCAGCCGCGGATGAGGTGGTGCACAGTGGCGGCCAAGGCATAAAGATCGCTCGATTTTTCTTGCGAACTGCCCGCGAGGTAAAACTCCTGCGGGGAATAGCCATCCTTGACAGTGTGAATCCGCGACAGCATCCGCGTGGCCCGCGCCGCCCCTTCGCGCGCGGCACCGAAATCGATCAGAACCGGCAATCCTCCGGGGCCGAGAAGGATGTTGTCGGGCGAGATGTCGCGGTGCAGCATGCCGTTTTCATGCACAAAGGACAGCGCCTTGAGCAGATGGTCGAGGATGCGCCGGATCTCGTCCGGTTCGAGCAATTCCGGCTTGGTTTCGAGCACGTCAAAAAGGTCGGGCCCCTCGATGAAATCCATCGCCATATAGGCGGTGCCGTTGTCCTTGAAGATCTGGTGAACGCCGACGATGTTGGGATGCGACAGCTGTGCCAGCGCGCGCGCCTCGCGCTCGAAAAGCTCCACTACGCGGCCAAAATCCATCTCGTGCGAGGTGGTGCGCAGCCGCACCGTGCCGTTTGCGCGGCAACACATGGAGCCGGGGAAACACTCCTTGATCACAACCTTGCGGCCAAGACTGTCATTGGCCAGGTACGTGACGCCGAAGCCCCCGGAATTGATGTAGCGCAGAATGGTGTACTGGCCCTGACAAAGCTCCGTACCCGGCGGCAGTTCATCGCCATAGGGAGAGGCGACAGTTGCTCCACGATCTAGCGTGTCATCCATTCTATGCGGCCTCCTTCTGTGCAATCTGCCCGGCGCTTGTGCGCTGTCACGTGGGCCAGAAGAAAGGTGGGAAATCAGGCGGAAACGTGTCACCTCCTTGACCGGGGTTTGAGGAATAGACCCAATGCTAGAGGTTTGAAATTGAGTAAAATTTTCGAATAATTGCCATGCGGTTGCGCGGGCTGGACTTTACCTGCTCCAATGGCGCGCTACCCCGAAGATTTGCCCCGGGGCTCGCGCGCCGCGGGGTCCGGTCGGGCCGGCGGGACCGGTTGGCAATACCGCTGCCGGTCAGGTATCCATGACCTTGTGAGCCGGGGCGATCTCAGGAACCTTCCGCGCGTTCAGATGGGGTGAATTTCGATGAAGACACTGTCTCGGCGGGCACTTCTTTTCGGTTCGGGCGCGGTTCTGGGTGGCTGGCTTGGCGCGCGGTTCGCGCCGGATCTGCAGGGGGCCGTGGGTGCCCAAACGCTCACCGCCGCGGCTGGTGACACCATGCTCAACGATGCCAGCGAGTTGAGCGCGACCCCCATCGCCAGACATATCACGCTCAGCGGCGATCCGGATGCGGCGTTTGTCGATGCGCTGCGCGCCGAGATCAAAGCCGCGCGCGAGGCCGGTCGGCCGGTCAATGTCGGCGCCGCGCGGCATTCGATGGGTGGGCAGGCGATCCCGCGCGACGGCCATGCGCTCACCTATGACAGCGGCTGGCTGGAGCTCGACCGCGACGCGCAGACCATGCAGGTCCATGCGGGCGCGCGCTGGAGCCAGGTGATCTCCGCGCTGGACCCGCAGGGGTTCGGTCCGAGGGTCATGCAGTCGAACCACGATTTCGGCGTCGCGGCGACGTTTTGCGTGAACGCCCATGGCTGGCCGGTGCGCGAAGGGCCGATGGGGGCAACCGTGCGCAGCTTCGAGATGGTGCTGCCCGACGGCGAGCTGGTGCGCTGTTCCCGCAGCGAGAACGCCGAGCTTTTCGGCATGAACATGGGCGGTTACGGTCTGACAGGCGCACTCACCAGGATGGAGGTCGATTTGGCCTCCAACCTGCTGCTGGAGCCCGCGTTCGAGCGGATGCCGGCCGAGTCGTTCGGCACAAGCTTCATCGAGGCGCTACAGGACGACCGGGTCAACATGGCCTATGGCCGGCTCAACGTCGATCGCGACAATTTTTTCCGCGACGCGTTGATGATCACCTACCGCCCGGCTGCCGAGCAGGGTGATCTGCCGCCCGCCAGCGGCTCCGGCACGACGGCGAAACTGGCCCGCCACGTCTACCGCGCGCAGCTGGGCCGCGAGCCGATGAAGCGCCTGCGCTGGTGGACCGAAACCTCGCTGGGGCCACGGATCGGTGGCGGCGCCGTGACCCGCAACAGCCTCATCAACGAGCCGGTGGTCACCCTCGACGACCGCGATCCCGCGCGCACCGATATCCTGCACGAATATTTCGTCTCGCCAGAGCGGTTCCCGGAGTTTCTGGAGGTCTGCCGCGCGGTGATCCCGGCATCCTACCAGTCCTTCCTCAACGTCACCTTGCGATTTATTGACACCGATCCGGTAAGCTGGCTGTCTTACGCGACCACGCCGCGCATCGCCGCGGTGATGTCGTTCAGTCAGGAAAAAACCGCGCGGGCAGAGGCCGATATGGCCCGCATGACCCAAGCGCTGATCGACGGGATCACGGCCATCGGCGGCACGTATTACCTGCCCTACCGCCCGCATGCGCGGCTCGATCAGCTGGCCTCCGCCTATCCGCGCGCCGCGGAATTTGCGCAGGCCAAACGCAGACTCGATCCCGGGCTCGTTTTCCGCAACAATCTCTGGGACAGCTATCTGGGGCGGCTATGAGCATCCTGCAACGCATCTGCCTGTATTATTGCGTGGTCCTTCTGGGGGCGGCGTCGCTGAACTATATCCCCGGCCTCACCGATGAAGAGGGGCTGGCCTTCGGCATCTTCGCGCTCGATCTCTTTGACGACGCGCTGCATGTGGCGTCGGCCCTCTGGGCGCTGGTGGCCGGGCTCTGGTCGCACAAGGCGGCGCGGAATTTTCTGGTGATCTTCGGCGCGCTCTACCTTGGCGACGGTATCTTTGGCTTCTTCACCGGCTACGGCTATCTCGATTTCGGGATTTTCACCAATGACAACGCGGGCCTGTCGTTCACGCTGGGCCGCGTGCTGGCCAACCTGCCGCATCTGGCGCTTGGCGGTTTCGCGCTTTTCGCCGGGCTGAAATGGGGGCGCGACTGAATGCGCTTTGTTCTGCGCTGGGGGGTTCGCGCGGGGCTTGCCCTGGTGCTGATGGTCGTGCTGTTGCTGTCTCCGGTCGCCTATATCGAGGTGGCGTGCCGGCCTGATCCGCAAGCCGACAGCTACACCAGCCTGCTGCCGCCCGAGCATCACCGCGATGAGGCCCGCACGCTGCTCACCTATCCCGAATGGCACATCGTGCACGCCTATGACGACTATGCCCGCGTGATCGCGGAGGACGATCCGCATGAGTTCGGCTTCCTGCGCTCCATCGGCGGGTTCTGGTCCTCGCTCTGCGCGTTGTCCAAGGCATCGGGCGGCCATGGCGGCTTTCCCGGAGAGACCAAGCAGATGGTCTATGTGATCGGCGTGAGCTTCACCGCAGAACTCTTGGCGAAAGCCGCGTATGAAGAGACGCTGGGCCGCGCTGCGACCTGGATCCGCGGGGCAGAGCGCGCGCCGCTCGATGTGCTCTCGGCCGAGCAGGCGGCGGGATATGCGCGGTTTCTGCAGCAGGTGCCGTGGTACAAGTGGGATTTCCGCGCCGATGCGCGCGCCATGTCAGAGGCCGCCACAGGCGCATTCCGCGACCGCGAGCGGCGCTTTGCGCTGGGCACGGAATATCGGGTCAAGGCGGCCTATGCCGGGGTGATCGAGCAGGCGGTGGCGCAGGTCGGCGCGGATGCGCTGCGTCTGCGGATGATCGTGACGGGGCTGGACGCCGCTGCGCTTGGCGCTCTGGACGGGGTGGAGGTCATCGCCCCCCGCAACACCGGCCTCGAGATCGAGACTCCGCGCTACCGGGAGCTGACCTTGCTGCTGGCGCAGATGGCAGGGGAAGGCGCCGACTTTGTCGAGATCGCGGGCAATGATGATATCCTGCTGACCGCAACTTCGCAGAGCGCGCAGGCAGAGGCCGCGATTTTCAGCTTTTCGCGACAGGGCTACGGCGACTGGCGTCACCTGATGCTGGTGAAGGTGCCCGCGCTTGGAGACAGATTGCGCGCCATGCCGCAGGAGGCGCTGAGCCTTGAGCATATTCACGACTATTAGGCGCTGGGCGCTTTATCTCTGCGCCGTGTTCCTTGGCTGGCTTTCGGTGCTGACGGGTGTGATGCTGCTCTCCGACGCGGCCCCGGGGGCCATCGCGTTCTTTCCCGCATCCGATTTCATCTCGAACCTGCCGGAGGGGGCCAGCGTTGCGGATGCAGGCGCGGTCTGGGTTGGCGTGCGCAGCGATGCGCCGGGTCTGGGTGTGTCGCTCTACCGAGCCGGGGCGCTGCTGGTGCTGCCTGCAGGTTTGCCGGGATGTCTGCCGTTGCCGGGGTGACAGGGTATTTTCTATGCTGGACACTTGATGTGAATGCATCCTGCATACAATTTCTCGACTCACAGTCCTGCGGATGAATACTATTTGATCCCGGATATTTAGGGCACCAAACACCGCCAATGGCGAGCAGAGTTTCAGCACCCCACCCCCTTCACCCCAGCGGCTTGTCCGGCACCGGCAGCCCGTCGGGCGGGGCGGCATCGGGGGCGACGTAGCTGCGCATGCGCTCGTCGCAGCCCGCATAACCCCAGTTGATCAGCCGCCCCTGCTCGGTTGCGTTGAACGGGTTGAGGCGGGTGCGCAGCGACGCGATCCACTTCACCACGTTTTCAGCGCGGGGCACGAGATCCGGGGCCGGATCGTCGGTCGGGCCCATGTCGATCCCCCAATAGGCCACTTTCTGGCCGGTGAATTTCTGCAGCGCAAAAAGATCCGACACCCGCCGCGCGCGTGCCTGCTCCGTTGCAATCTCGATGGAACGCATGATCTGTTTGGGCGACAGGGCCGTGAATGTCGGCCCGTAATTGAAAGGCTTGCCCGCATCCGAGCTCAGGATCGTGCCGAACCGGTCAATGCTTTCGAGGCCGAGATTGTCGTAGATCCCGCCATCGGTCAGGTTGAGCTCATGCATGAAGCTGGAGCGCCCGAAAAACCGGGTGCCGGGCATGTCACCCCAGTCGGATTGGCGGAGCTTGATCATCACCGGGGACAGGACCGGCGGAAAGGCACTGGACGAGGCGACCGCCTGCGCCACGGTGAATTTCGACGTCTCTCGGATCTCGCCCACGGTATAATCGGCCACCCGCTCGCGCGAAAAGCGCAACAGGCGGCCGGTCTGCAGGTTGGTGGCCTTGAACACAAAATCCGGCCGGTCCGGCAACTGGTCCAGCGTTGTGCCGTTGAAAAGCTGGGTGTCATAGGCCTCGATCAGCCGTTCGGTGCCGGATTTGGTGAACGGGATCAGCCCGCCGCCGATCACCCGCGCGTCCAGCGTCTGCCGGCAGAATTGCCGCACCGGCGCAATCACTTCGGCCTCGAGGTTGGGCGCCATGCCCTCCGCGTTGAACGCGAGCTTGTGCCAGCGAACCGCCAGACGCCCGGCGGTGATCGACCCGCCGGAGACGCTGGTGATGCGGTCGAGCTTTGGCAGGTACCCCATCTCGTTCAATCGGATCAGCGCGCCGCAATGGTAAAGCGTCGCCCGGAAGCCGCCACCGGAGAGAGCCAGACCGATGCGGTCGGCATGTGGCGGGCGAGGGTCAGGCATGGGCGATCTCCTTTGATCTGTCCGGATGTCCGGCGAGGCGGGCGGTTGCGACACAGTCCCGTGTTCGTGCGGGGGCGCTCATCGTTTCGGGATATCGACCGCGTCGCGCAGATCGATCCTGATGCCCGTGCGGTCAATCGGCTCGACCACCGTGCAGGCCCGACCGGCGCGTTGTTCCTGTCGCAGCAACGCGCCAAGGCTCATGCTCTCGGGCTCCCAGACATCGCCGTGCTTTTCGGTCTCGGATTTGCGCTTGGCGTCGATCCGGGAAAGCTGCCGGGTGAAATGCAGCGTGACATGCTCTGCCCCTTGCTCGGCAAACAGCATGTCGACGGTGGCACGTTCGGGATTGCCATGCGCGCCGTCGCCGCAAAAGACGTAGTGATCGGCCTTGATCAGGCGGAAGAACTCCGGCGTCACGTTCCGGTCGCTGCCGTGATGCGGCATCTTGAGAACGTCCACTTTCAGCGGCGCTGCGTCGCTGGCCAGACCGCGATCCCGCAGCGCGTCGGTGATCTTGCTGCCCAGCGCGTCTCCGGTCAGCAGGATGGTCTTGCCGCCACTCTCGGCAATCGTGACGATCGAGGACAGGTTGGGCACGCTGCGGTCCTTTGTGGCGGCCAGCGCCGCTTCGACGCTGTCACGTCCGAGATTGTTGTCGCGCAGGAACCGATCGTAGCGGTCCTGCAGCGCCTCGAGCTCTGCCTTGCGCGGACCGATCAGCGTGAAGGACAGCCCGCCGCCGAACCGCGTGACCGCTTCGTCATCCGGCGCGGCCATCATCACCAGCGGATCGAAGGGGCTGTTGGTCTCCCACTCCAGCGCATCCGCATAGCCGCGCAGGTCGCGCCCCTGCCGGACGCTGGCGAGGATGAAGGCGGTGTCGGGATCGGTGCCGTCGGGAAACTCCGCCGCGCTCATCGAGGCCAGCGCCGAGGTCACATCCTGCGGAATCTCGGCATTGCCGATGATGTCGTCAAACGTGTTGTGCCAGAGCGTGCCGATGCGGGCAAAGCGCGGCTGGCCGATATCCTTGAGCTTTTTCAACTCCTTGGCGAAATCGAGAATGCCCTTGATGTGATCGTCATCGATATGGCTGATCATCAGCAGGTCGATGTCGAGCGCTTGGTCCTCGCCCAACCCGCGCGCGGCGCGGATATCGAAAAGCCGGGGCCGCAGGCTGGGTTTGTAGACCCGCGACGGGCCGCCGTCGATCACCGCCAGTTTCGGATCTGCCTGCGTGCCGAAATGCACGATCAGACTGTCGCCCTTGCGGGCGGGCAGCGCTTCGAGCGTGAAGATTTCAGCCATGCGATATCCCCCTCAGACCGATTGCAGGGCGCGCAGGACGTCGACCAGACCGCAGCCCTGATAGGCGCGTTCCCGTCCCAGATCCGTGGCGCTGTTGCAGAGAATCTGCTTGATGCGCTGCGGGTTGCCGATCAGTTCGGGAAATCGCGCCATCAGCAAGGCCGCGGCCCCGCTCACATGCGGCGCGGCCATCGAGGTGCCTTCGAGTGTGGCAAACTGCTGATCGCAGATCGGGGCGTCGATCTTTTCGCCGGGGGCCACCAGATCGGGCTTCATCCGTCCGTCACCCGTGGGCCCGCGGCTCGAAAAATAGCTGACGCCGTAATTATGCGGCTCCATGCGGTGGGTGGAGCCCACGGTTATCACCAGCTCTGCATTGCCCGGATCCGCGATCGAGGTCTCGGTATGCAGCGGCATGTCCCGGTCCTTGGTCTTGAAGACGTTATAGCCATGATTGCCCGCCGCCGCGACCACGACCACGCCGTTGTTGATCAGCGCCTCGCATTCCACGCAGACCGGGGTGCGCCCGCAGGCATAGTTGGTGACGTCATGCGGGATGGCGAGGCTCAGGTTGGCGCCATGCACAACCTTGAAATCGTTGCGCTCGTTGAGATGGCGGATCAGCCGCATGGAGGCGATCACGGCAAATTCGGTTGCCTTCAGAGAGCCGCCGATCACGTTGAAATCGATGAGCTTGATATCCGGGCACATGCCCTCGACCCAATGCACCTTATCGTCGTAAAGCTCCGGCCAGCGCCCGCCCAATGTACCGGCCACATGGGTGCCGTGGTGCTTTGCCGGGGTCCGGTCGTGGCGCACACGGGTGATCTGCTCCACCAGATCCCAGTTCAGCGGGCGGCGGTTCTGCAGATCGTCGCGGGCCGCGTCCAGCAGTTCCAGCACGTCGGCCTCTGCGGCGGGCATACCCTCGTCCTCGGCGGGCAGGTCGATATTGTGCCGGATGCGGCGGGCCAGCGCGAGGCGCTTGATGTCGTCGAAGAGGATGTCGCGATTGCGCAATTCAGAGATCAGCGTCATGTCATAGCGCGCAACAACCCGCGTCTGATCACGGGGCAGGGGCGTGTCGATCTCGTCCCAATCGACCTCTGCGCCAAAGACATGGTCCGGCGGGTATTTGCGAAATGCATGGTGTTGCGCGTCGATGCCGCTGTCGATCACCGCCCAGGTGATCGCGTCATTGTTGAGCGCAAAAAGCCGCCGCCCGGCATCGGCCTTGGTGGTCTTGACCGAATCCACGACCGCGCCGTTGCCCAGCCGGTTGATGCTGAAGGTGAAGATCAGCCGCGGGTCGAACCCGCGCTCGTGGCTGACGGTGGCATCCCCTTGCAGCGCGACGCTGACCTCATCGCCTTTCGAGCGTTTGTTCTGACTGGCCAGCTTGTCTTTGAAATGGTCTGACTTGGGATGGCGGCGGTTGCGCAGGAAGGTCACCTGCAGAATGTCGCGCAGCGCGCGTCCGATGACCCTGGAGGGGATGTCGCCAAGATCGTCGACCGTGACAGTGACGTGTCCCGCCTCCTCGCGATCCGCTTCCACGATCTCTTCGGGTGTCATCACATGCTCTGTCAGCCGCCCGGTCTGGGCGGCGTGGATCATCGACAGGAGCAAGAGCAACCGCGCCGTGCTGTCGGGGAACGGCCGCTTGCGCTCCCGGCGTCGCGCGATCTCCTTGGCCGAAGGATCGGGGTCGTCGTCAAAAAAGGTGCCCAGATTGCCGTTGTCGCCATGGCTGTCATAGGCCATGTCGCTGTCGCCCTGTTTCTCGAGATATTTCAGATGGCCAAAGGCTTTCTCGGCGCGTTTCGAAATCTCCGCCTCGGTCTTCTCGACAAGGGTCTCCATCCCGTTGATCACCCACCAGCGGGTCAGCGGCAGAACCACGTTCACCACTTCGTCGAAATAGCATTCGAGCGTGATCAGCCCGGGCATGTCGGCGACATTTGCCGGGTCACGCCCTTCCGCCCTGCGCGATTTGCGGCTGGAGCGGTAGGCATCGATGCGTTGGTGCAACTCTTCGGCGACGTGATGGGCCTGATGGTCATTGCGCGGCACGATCAGGCCGTGCACCGGTTTGCCGATATCGCGGGCGTAATGCAGCCAGACCTCTGGCAGCACCGGGGTGTCCTGCGTGAACCGCCGCCCCCCCGGAGAGCCATAAAGAATGTGCAAGGCGAGATCGGAATGAATGGAAACAACGGGCAATGGAAATCTCCTTCAAATGCCTGGAAGCATACCGGAGACACAGGCGTTTGCACAACCATTGTGAGAAACTGATGGGCGCGCGCTCGTATAGTTTGCGCGGCGCAGTGCGTGGTCGTCGGAGGACACCCCGTGCCGCGCTTTCAACGAGCAGATGCCCGGCGTGGCGTTCAGCCGCCCGCGAGGATCCGGTCGATGGCGCTCATCACCCCGTCGGCGCGGCGTTGCTCCGGCAGCAGGGCGGGCACAAGCGCGCGGATCTCGCCAAGGCTCTGGACGTTTTCCTGCCGCGCATTGGCGATGATCCCGACAAGATCGTTCGACGGACAGATGCCCTTGCGATATTCCCAGACCCGCCCGAACCGCGTCTCGCGCGAGGTGAGGCCACAGCGGCGCTCCGGCGGTGTGTCGGTCCAGAACAGCGTCATCATGTCGGCAAGCGCGGAACTGTCGTTGGAAAAGTAGTTATGCGCCAGCATGTCCTCGCCAAGCGCCGTCATGTCGACGCTGTCAAAGCTCTTGTCGGCCAGCAGGACATCGCCCCCCAACCCGGCGCGCGGGGCCGAGCCGTGCAGCTTGCGCGACGACACCAGCGCCCAGTCGTTGGAGGACGCATAAAGCGTCAGACGGCGCGACAGCGGACGGAACACCTGCGCCATCTTGGAGAAAAGCTGCGCGTCCACATCCGGCGCGGCAAACATCACCTGCCCGAAGACCGGCGGGTCGCCGATCTCGGCGTCGCGGGTCAGCGCCATGATCTCCAGCGCATCGGTCAGCGCGCGGCTGCCCATGGAATGGGCCAGAACATGCACGGTGGTGGCGCCGGACTCGGCCACCAGATCCTCGAGGAACACGGCCAGCCTGCGACCGGACACGCGCACCGCCGCAGTGTCGGAGATATAGCCCATCGTCGTGTTGCGCGACGGCCAGGAGAACAGCACCGGCACCGCCGAGCTGCCCATGTCGTAGGTCAGCTGCGCCGCGCGCTGGGCGGCATATTCGAAATCATGGTTAAAGCCATGAATATAGACAAAAAGATCGCGTTCCTGAGCGCCGGAGAACTCGCGCTGCATGCGACCGAAGAATGTATCGGCATTCATCGGCTCGATGGATTTCAGCAGAATGTGCCGGCTGGGCGAGGGGCTGAACTCCAGCTTCCAGACCGAAGGCCGCTCCACCTGACCGGCCTGGTGCGTGTCGGGAATAGTGACCGTGACGATGCCCAGTTCCAGCCGGTCGGCGCGGTTGCCGCTGTAGAAATCCGCCGGATCGCGCGACCCGGTGCGGGCGCGATCGGTGGCATAAAAGACGTCGATCGGCACATAGCCGCCGCTCTCGTTGTCGGAAAACTCAAGGCTGGGCGCATTCATCTGCTGCAGGATCGCCCGGGCCGTGGCCGCGGTTTCCTCATCCCCCGAAAGCTCCGCGAGGCGCAGCAGGTTCTCGTAAAGGCGCAGCAGCACCTCGCCCTCGCGGCCCGTTTCGGTTTCGGCGGCGATGGCGGCATGCATGACGCCGCGCGCCTGTCCGACAGAGCCGCTCACCTCGTAAAGGGCTGCGGCCTTTTCATAAGAGGGCACCGGGTCATCACCCAGATCCTTGCGCGAAAACGCCTGCGTGCGTGCCAGCTGCGACCATGCGTCGGCGGCGGCTCGCGTGTCGCCCAGCTGCTCCAGCAGCTCCGCGCGCAGTTTGAGCAGATCGAGCATGACGCGCAGATCCGGAGGGGTGCCGACGGCGTTGGGATCGCGCAATGCGGCGTCCACCTCGGCCAGCGCGGCAGGCGGATCGGTCGCGACCAGCGCGTCGATGGCCACAAGGCGAAAGAGATCCTGCGCCTGCCCGATCGCAGGTGCCAGGATCAACGCGGCGCAGGACAGCGCCCTGAGAGTTCTGAACAAGACAGGCATGTGGATGCCCCCGGGATTAATCAATTCACCGGGTAGTTTGGCCGCGCAGCGCAAGCGACACAAGTCCCGGCATTCCTGACCTCGCCATACGCCGTCACTAAAGCGGAAAAACATCCGTAAAACAGGAATCCTCTATTTCGGAAGCGCATCCGGTATGGTAGATATCGCCGCAACAGGAGGATTCGCCATGCCCCAAGCCTTTCTCGACGCCTTGACCGACACGCTGGCCGAAATAAAGGCCGATGGCTTGCTGAAACGCGAGCGCGAGATCACTTCGCCGCAAGGTGCGCGGATCACCGCAAACGGGCGCGGTCTGATCAATCTATGTGCAAACAACTATCTCGGCCTTGCCGATCACCCGCGCCTGATCGCGGCGGCAACCGATGCGATGCAAAGCCATGGCTACGGCATGGCCTCCGTCCGGTTCATCTGCGGCACGCAGGACTTGCACCGGCAGCTTGAAACCCGGCTCGCACGGTTTCTGGACATGGACGATTCGATCCTCTTTGCGGCCTGTTTCGATGCCAATGCCGCGGTGTTCGAGCCGCTGCTGGGCGCCGGGGACGCCATTGTCTCCGACAGTCTCAACCATGCGTCGCTGATCGACGGCATCCGGCTTTGCAAGGCGCAAAAGTACCGTTACGCCAATGCCGACATGGCCGATCTCGAGGCGCAGTTGAAAGCGGCCCGCGCCGGCGGGGCGCGCCACGTGATGATTGTGACCGATGGTGTGTTTTCGATGGACGGCACGCTGGCACCGCTGCCCGGGATCACCGCGCTGGCCGCGCAATATGACGCGATCACGCTGGTTGACGATTGCCACGCCACCGGCTTCATGGGACCGAAGGGGCAGGGCACGCCCGCGCATTTCGGCGTGTCGGTCGATATCCTGACCGGCACATTCGGCAAGGCGCTGGGCGGCGCCATCGGAGGCTATATCGCCGGGCCGCAGCCCGTGATCGACCTGCTGCGCCAGCGCGCCCGGCCCTATCTGTTCTCCAACGCGCTGCCGCCGTCGGTGGTCGCCGCGGGGATCGAGGCGCTCGATCTGGTGGAGACCGGCGACACCCTGCGCGCGCGGCTGTTCGAGAACGCGCAATACTGGCGCGACGGGCTCACGCGGCTCGGCTTCGATCTGCTGGCCGGAGAGCACCCGATCGTGCCGATCATGCTGGGTGAGGCGCAGCTTGCGCAGGACATGGCCGCAGGGCTCAACGACCGCGGCGTCTACGTGTCGGGCTTTTTCTATCCGGTGGTGCCCAAGGGCCGCGCGCGGATCCGCACGCAGATGAACGCCGCGCTGGATCGCGACGATCTGGACGAAGGGCTGGCCGCGTTCGAGGCGGTCGGCAAAGAGCTGGGAGTGATCTGATGCAAAACACCATGCAGGCACTGGTCAAGGCCCGCGCCGCCGAAGGGCTCTGGCTGCAGAACGAGCCGCTGCCCGAGATCGGCCCCGACGATGTGCTGATCCGGGTCAACAAGACCGGCATCTGCGGCACCGACATCCATATCTGGAACTGGGACGACTGGGCGCAACGCACCGTGCCGGTGCCGCTGATCACCGGGCACGAGTTTGCCGGGGAGATCGTGGAGCTTGGGCGCAACGTGCAGGATCTGGCGCTGGGACAGCGCTGCTCCGGTGAGGGTCACCTCATTGGCAAGACCTCGCGCCAGAGCCGCGCGGGCAAGTTTCACCTCGACCCAGAGACCCGCGGCATCGGGGTGAACGAACAGGGGGCTTTTGCCGAATACCTGCGTCTTCCCGCGTTCAACGTGGTGCCGTTGCCGGACGAGGTGGATGATGAGATCGGCGCGATTCTCGACCCGCTGGGCAATGCGGTCCACACCGCGCTCAGCTTCGATCTGGTGGGTGAGGACGTGCTTGTCACCGGCGCGGGCCCCATCGGGATCATGGCCGCTGCCGTCGCGCGGCATGTGGGCGCGCGAAATGTGGTGATCACCGATGTGAATGACGACCGGCTGGCGCTGGCCGCACGGGTCTGCGACTGCGTGCCGGTCAATGTCGCGAAAGAGGATCTGGCGGACACCAAGGCGCAGCTGAAGCTCAAACAGGGCTTCGATGTGGGGCTTGAGATGTCAGGCAACCAGGCCGCGCTCGACCAGATGGTCGAGGCGCTGGTGATGGGCGGGCGCATCGCGCTGCTGGGCATTCCGCCGGGCAAATCGCCGGTGGACTGGAGCCGCATCGTGTTCAAGGCGATCACCATCAAGGGGGTCTATGGCCGCGAGATTTTCGAGACCTGGTACAAGATGATCGCGATGCTGGAAAACGGGCTGGATGTGCGCCACGTGATCACCCACCGCTTTGGCGTTGCCGATTTTGCGGAGGGCTTTGCCGCCATGCGGTCGGGCAACAGCGGCAAGGTGGTGCTGGACTGGCGCAAGGGGTGAGGGACGGGGACACGACCTGCGGGATGCGTCAAACCGGCTGCGGCTTCACGACCGGCAGGTCCGCTGATCCAGCCGACCAGGGCGCCTGACGAAATACCTGACACGTTGCGCATCATGTAGCGTGTTGAAATCCCTGATTTCAGGCAGCGATACTTGGTTCAGGTTTTTGCATGACGCGTTAAGACGCATCCGGCGGGCCGGCACCCAGTCAGTCAGGAAGCAACCGCCCGCAACACCAGCCTGATCTCACCCCGGGCCGTCAGCGGATGTGACCGAAGCCATCCCGGCACCAGCGTCGCATTCTTTTATCTTTGCGATGGCCCCTGCGGCGGTCTGGGGGAGGGCGTGGCGGATCTGCTGCGGCCCAGGAGCCATGCAATCCGCTTCAGCAAAGGTCTCTCCCCCTCCGGCGACAAACCGCGTGGCGGCACGTGAGGGCGCGTGCCGTCATCGAGATGTTTGCGCACCGGATCGCGCCATTGAGAGCCATGATCTTCCATGCCTCCTCAATAGCCACAGAGCCCTTACAAAACGTTAATCGCCAGCCTTTTCCGGGCCTCTGCCGCGCGACAGGGTTAATGACGACTGGTCCAGCATCTTGACCTCGCGCTGCGGGAACGGGATCGAGATATCATGCGCCTGGAACGCGTCCCAAAGCGCCAGATAGACATTGCCGCGAATGTTGGTGAGCCCGCCCGTGGGATCGCGGATCCAGAACCGCAGGATATAGTCGACGCTGCTGTCGCCGAAACCCACGATATGACACACCGGCGGGCGGTCCTTCAGGACCCGGCTGGTGCCCGCAGCGGCCTCGATGGCGATCTTGCGCACCAGATGCGGATCGTCGCCATAGGCCGTGCCGAAATAGATATCGAGCCGGACAAAATCGTTGGAATGCGACCAGTTGACCACCTGCCCGGTGATCAGATCCTCGTTCGGGATGAGGTATTCCTTGCCGTCCCTCGTGGTGATCGAGACGTAGCGCGCGCCAAGGCTGTTGATCCAGCCGAAGGTCTCACCGAGGCTGATGACATCGCCGGGCTTGATCGATTTGTCGAGCAGGATGATCACACCGCTCACAAGGTTGGAGACGACCTTTTGCAAGCCGAACCCCAGGCCCACGCCGATGGCGCCAGACAGCACCGCAAGCCCTGTCAGATCGACACCGACCAGCTTCAGCCCGATGAAGAACGCCGCACCGTAAAGCAGCACCTGCAGGAACTTGACCGCAAGCACCTGCATGCTGGGGCTGATATCTTCGTTGCGGCGGATGCTGGCCGCGCTCGAGGTTGCCAGGAACCGCGCGGCGGTGATCAGGATCGCCAGCATCAGTACCGCATTGAGCAGCAGCCAGAGCGACAGCCGCGTCTCTCCGATGCTGACCGCGAGCCCGTCGAGCAATGCGCGCGCCTCTGCCGTCAGCCCGAGGATCGACAGCGTCACCCAGATCCACGCGCCATAGCGCGCAGAGGCCCGCAGCAGCGGGTTGGTGATCAGCCGGGTCGCAAAGGCGATAAAGAGCCAGGCGGTCGAGAGATTGGCGAAGATCGCCAGCAGGTAGCTGCGCGAGGGCCAGGTTGTCTCTCGCATGATCCAGACGGTGATCCAGATCAGCAGCACAAAGAGGATCATCTGCAACCGGCGCTGCACGATCAGCCCCAGCCGCAACCGCCATTTCGGCCAGCCCGAGCGGCTGCGCAGATAGGCGTCAAGACGCGGCCGCAGGAGCCGCGCCAGCAGCCATGCGCTCACCAGAACACCCGCGGCGATGGCGATCTGATACGCCATCCACGGCCGCAGCAGGTTCTCCAGCAGCACTTGCGCCTGCGTGAAGAACACCTCTACGGCGCTCTGGATCGCGGCCTGTGTCGGATCAACGGGGGCTTGTTCGTCGGGGTTCATCGGCGCCTTGTCTTGCCAGGCTCAGCATGGCACCCCGACGCCGCGCGGGCAAGCGCGCTCAGGGCGCGTGCACGGTCACGCTCGACGCCGCATCGCCGGAGTCGGCGTTCACGGAAATCGCCGCCGCGAGCAAAACGGCGATCAATCCGGCGTTCAAAAGGTTCAGCGTGCTTTTCATCGGTCCATGGCTCTCGACTCGGAAGCTACGCATAAAGGGATCCGCGCCCTCCGCTGCAATGCGACATTTTGGGCTTTGGCGCATTTCCCGCCGGAGTATGGCGCACCCGAAACGCTTGCGAGCGGCGCGCGAAGCCTGTATCTGCTCGGCCCATGACGCTTTTTCTCGATCAGGCTGACCGCGCGCGTCTGCGCGAACGCTTCTTCGGCGCGGCCCGCACCGTTCTGGCCCGCCTATAAGCGGCCCGCGCGCCTGCCGCGTCTTGAGTTCTGCCACATTTCCATAGCAACGGGAGAGGACCGATGTCCCCCAAAACGCTCTATGACAAGATCTGGGATGCCCATGTCGTTCACGAAGACGACGACGGCACCTGCCTGCTCTATATCGACCGCCACCTTGTGCACGAAGTGACCTCGCCGCAGGCTTTCGAGGGTCTGCGCATGACCGGCCGCAAGGTCCGCGCGCCCGAACGCACCATCGCGGTGCCCGACCACAACGTGCCGACCACCGCCGACCGCGTTGACGGGATCGACAACGAGGAAAGCCGCATTCAGGTCGAGGCGCTCGACAAGAACGTGCGCGAGTTCGGCCTGATGAATTACTACGAGATGAACGATATCCGCCAGGGCATCGTACATATCGTCGGCCCCGAACAGGGCTGGACCCTGCCGGGCATGACCGTGGTCTGCGGCGACAGCCACACCGCCACCCATGGCGCGTTTGGCAGCCTCGCCCATGGCATCGGCACTTCCGAGGTGGAGCATGTGCTGGCGACGCAGACGCTGATCCAGAAGAAATCCAAGAACATGAAGGTGGAGATCACCGGCAAGCTGGCGCCGGGTGTGACCGCCAAGGACATCACGCTCTCGGTAATCGGAGAGACCGGCACCGCCGGCGGCACCGGCTACGTGATCGAGTATTGCGGAGAGGCGATCCGCGCGCTTTCCATGGAAGGCCGTATGACGGTCTGCAACATGGCCATCGAAGGCGGCGCGCGCGCCGGGCTCATCGCGCCGGACGAGACCACGTTTGCCTATGTCAAAGGCCGCCCGCACGCCCCCAAGGGCGCGCAGTGGGAGGCCGCCCTGGCCTGGTGGAAGACCCTTTATTCCGACGATGACGCGGCCTGGGACAAGGTCATCACCATCCGCGGCGAAGATATCGCGCCGGTTGTGACCTGGGGCACCTCGCCCGAAGACGTTCTGCCGATCACCGGCAAGGTGCCTGCGGCCTCCGATTTCACCGGCGGCAAGGTGGGGGCGGCGGAGCGCTCGCTCGACTACATGGGTCTCACCCCCGGCACCCCGCTGGCGGAGATCCCCATTGACGCCGTCTTCATCGGCTCCTGCACCAATGGCCGGATCGAGGATCTGCGCGCCGCCGCCGAGATCCTGCGCGGCAAACGCGTCAAGGACGGGGTGCGCGCGATGATCGTGCCCGGCTCCGGCCTCGTGCGTGCGCAGGCCGAAGAAGAGGGGCTGGCGGATGTCTTCAAGGAGGCCGGATTCGAGTGGCGCCTTGCGGGCTGCTCGATGTGCCTTGCGATGAACCCCGACCAGCTGGCCCCCGGCGAACGCTGTGCGGCCACCTCGAACCGCAACTTCGAAGGCCGCCAGGGCCGCGGTGGCCGCACCCACCTGATGTCCCCCGCCATGGCCGCCGCCGCGGCTGTGACCGGGCGGTTGACGGATGTGCGCGAGATGATGGGAGAGATGGCGTAGCGCGGGGTTCACCCGCGCCGACCCAGACAATCAAAGCAACCGTCCGGCAGGAACGCAAACCGCCAGCATCCGCAATACCGCCCCAAGCGATGCGCCCCGGTTCACGTTCCGTCCGGCACCCGCCCTTCCGGCCCAAGGAGGCCCCGACATGGACAAATTCGAAAAACTCACCGGCATCGCCGCGCCGATGCCGCTCGTCAATATCGACACCGACATGCTGATCCCCAAGCAGTTCCTCAAGACCATCAAGCGCTCCGGTCTTGGCGTGAACCTCTTTGACGAGATGCGCTACAATCAGGACGGCACGGAAAAGCCCGATTTCGTGCTCAACCAGCCGCAATACCGCGACACGGAGATCCTCGTGGCCGGTGACAATTTCGGCTGCGGGTCGAGCCGCGAGCACGCACCCTGGGCGCTGAAGGATTTCGGCATCCGCGCGATCATCTCCACGTCTTTTGCCGACATTTTCTACAACAACTGCTTCAAGAACGGCCTGCTGCCCATCGCGCTGCCCGCCGAGGCGGTCGAGGTGCTGATGAAGGATGCCGAGAAAGGCTCCAACGCGCGCATGACCGTCGACCTGGAGGCGCAGACGGTGACCACCTCGGATGGCGAAAGCTTTTCCTTCGAGATCGACAGCTTCAAGAAGCATTGCCTGCTGAACGGTCTCGACGACATCGGGCTGTCGATGGAAAAGGCGCCCGCAATCGACACATACGAGGCGCAGGCCGCCCAGGCGCGCCCCTGGGTCTGATCCCGGAAATTCCGGGTGCGTGGCCCGCCGATTGTTTCGGGCCACGCCCTAAAGGTTAAGCTTAATGACTGCTTTACAGGCATAAGCTGCAGATCTTTTGTGGCGGATTTTCGTTGATCCCCAATATGTTGCGGTCCCGGTGTAGGACGCCACAAAGACGACCTCAAAATGATGCAATCGCGCACCATCTCCTCCCTGAATTGGCCCCATATCTGAGCAAGCGTCCCCTCACTATTGTCGCGTTGGGCGAATGAGGGCAAAAGTTGGGCAAGAATGAGGCAGCCCGCCACAATTGGCGGACACGATTGGGAACAAGGGTTCGGCATTGCACCGCGCCCGTCCGGATCGAGAGGACAGAGCAGTGATCAAGCGTATGGTGGCCGCGGCCGCTCGGGCCTTTCTTGTCGCATTGCTGATCGCGATGCCGGCCATGATGCTGCCCGGCGTGACCTCGGACACCGCGCAGATGGTTGCCCTTCTGGCGCTGATCGCCTCGGTGCTGACCTTTGTCGAATATGTCGCCGAATACCCCTCGCTGATCGAGTTCCGCGACGCCGCTCCGTTCAACCGCATGCGGTTCCTGGCGCTGTTTGCGACGATCCTGCTGCTGTCGCTGATCGCCCGCGGAGAGGTCTATCCCACCGGCCTCAGCCAGACCTTGTCCGCCATGGGCCATTCCATTGGCGATGCGATGGATTTCCCGTTCTCGCCGGTGCGCCTGATGGTGCTGATGGCGCCCGAAGGCGCCTCGGCCGCCGATCTCACGCTGCTGCGCACCCATGCGGGGCTTGCCTATCTGGTATCGCTGATGACGCTGCTGGTGTTTGTCGCCACCGTGCGCCTGCTCAGCTGGCCGATCCGCCACGGCGCGTTCAATTTCTGGGTCAACCTTCCGCTTTTTGACCCGACCGCGGGTGGTGACGTCCTGCGCCGTCTCAAGCGCGACAGTCACGTTAACGTTGCCTTAGGCTTTCTGCTGCCATTCTTGATCCCGGCGGTTCTGAAACTGGCGTCGGAATATGCCTATCCGATGTCCATGGACGATCCGCAGACGATGATCTGGATGATGACCGCATGGGCCTTTTTGCCAGCAAGCCTGATCATGCGGGGTGTCGCATTGATGCGCATCGCCGACCTGATAGAGGAAAAGCGCCGCCGCGCCTATGCGCTGGCAGAGCTTCAGGCGCAGGCCGTCTGACAGGCATTCTCAGTGTTGTAATCCTGACCTTGTTGATGGCGCCCGTCGCCGCCGAGCCGCTGCGCGTCGCCACATGGGCGGGGGATTTCAACCGCAAGGGCCCGGGCCTCATGCTCCGGGAACTCACGCGCGAGGACCCGGTACCGGGGGTGGAGACGCTCCGCAAAGCCGCGCCCGACATCCTGCTGCTCACAAATATCGACTATGATGCGCGCCTCGTGACGCTGCGCGCCCTCGCCGACCGGATCGAACCGGGCCGGTATCCGCATCTCTTTGCGGCGCGGCCCAACACCGGATTGCCCACCGGCCTCGATCTTGACGGGGATGGCCGTCTGGGCGGGCCACGCGACGCGCAGGGATATGGCTGGTTTTCCGGGCAGGGCGGGCAGGCCCTGCTGTCGCGCTGGCCGCTGTCCTTGCGCGTCGATCACTCCGACTTGCTCTGGCGTGACCTGCCCGGCAGCGCCATCCGGGCCGACGACACTGGCCACGACATCCAGCGCCTGTCGAGCTCGGCGCATTGGGCGGTCGATGTGCAGCACCCGGGTGGCACGTTCACGTTGCTGACGCTTTCGGCGACGCCGCCGGTTTTCGACGGGCCCGAGGATCGCAACGGGCGGCGTAACCGCGACGAGGTTCTGCTCTGGCGCCATGTTCTTGATGGCCGGTTGGGGGCGGCGCCGCCGGGTGAGGTGATCCTGCTGGGCAATTTCAACCTCGACCCGGATACCGGGGACGGGTTGCGCGAGGTGATGCAACAGGTGCTGGCCGACCCGCGCCTGCAGGATCCGCTGCCGGGCCTGCCGACGGTCACATGGCGCAGGGTCGGGCCGATGCGCGTGAGCTACGCGCTGCCTTCGCGCGGATTCACGATCCGCGATGCCGGTGTCACGCCGCCGGAAGAGAATGCCGGCCCGCACGGCCTCGTCTGGGTCGATCTGAGCCTGCGGTGACCACCGGCGCGACCGCGTCCGCAATCGCGTCCTCAACCGGTGTCGGCCTGAAATCGGGCAGCCAGTCTGCCAGCGCCTGCCCGTCCAGCCGGTGCGGCGTGTCCCAGAGATAGCGCATTTCGACCAGATGCCGCGCCATCTTCCAGACCGGCTGCGCGAGGTAAAGCGGCGCCCAGGTCATCCGCTTGACACGCACCGGGCGATCCAGCGCCTGTGCGGCCAGTTCCGCCAGTTCCTCGCCGCTGAGCGTGTAGCCGGGGAAGGGAATATCGGCAAAGCGCGGCAGGCTCTCGCGCCGGTCGGCCAGCCCGACCGCGGCGGCGGCAAGATCGGGCAGGAAGGCCCAGGCATGCGGAATGTCGGTCCGGCCCGGATAGACCAGCCTGCCCTTGTTCAGCGGCGGTGCCATCACCTTGTCGAACCAGTTACCCGACGCGGTGGTATCAAGGAAATCCCCCGCACGCAGCAGGATGACTCGCGTACCGGCGGATTTGTAGCGCGCCTCCATCGCGATGCGGATCCGCCCCAGCGCGTTTGTGGCACCATGGGCCGTGTCGGTGGAAAAGACCTCCGGCGCATCGGCACCGAAGACGTAGACATTGCCGGGCAGGATCACCGTGGCGTCGCTGATCCGGGCGGCGTCGATGACCTTTTCGGTCAAGCCGGGGACCTCGGTGGCCCAGTCCGGATAAGGCGGGTTCCAGCCGTTCACGATAACATCAGCGCCCTCAGCCTCTTTCATCAGATCGCCGGTCCTGCGATTGTGCAGCCGCACTCTCCAGCCCTGGTTCCAGAACGCCTCTGCCGCATGGCTGCCAAAGCGTCCGTTGCCTCCGAGGATCAGCACTGTACCGGTCATTCCCATGTCCTTTCATCGGTCTGCTGGAACTCTGCATCATTCAACTATGTCTGCGAATTGCCAAAATGCGCAGGTCATGTATTCATCTGTGTATGGATGCCCTCTCCAAACTCGACTGGTCGCTGGTGCAGACGTTCCTGGCCGTGGCCGAAAGCGGGTCGCTTTCGGAAGCCGGACGCATGCTGGGGATATCGCAACCCACCGCCGGACGGCAGATCCGCCTGATCGAGGACAGCCTCAACGTATCGCTCTTTGTCCGCCAGCCCCGCGGCTTTGCGCTGACAGAGGCGGGCATGGCCCTGCTGCCGCATGCGCAGATGATGGCCGACGGGATGCGGGGCCTGTCGCTGGCCGCCGCCGGGCGGGAAGAGGAACTGGCCGGGCCGGTGCGCATCACCGCCAGCATGTTCACCTCCGAATACCACCTGCCGCCGATCCTGGCGCGGCTGCGCCGGGAAGAGCCGCAGATCACCATCGATCTTGTGCCCTCGGACCACTCCGAGAACCTGCTCTACCGCGAAGCCGATATCGCCGTGCGCATGTACCGGACCGAACAGCTCGACATCGTCACCAAAAAGCTGGGCGCCTTCGAGGTCGGCTGTTACGCGACGCGGGACTATCTCGACCGGGTGGGTCGGCCCAGGCGCTTTGCGGATATCCTCACGCTCGACCTCATCGGCTTTGACCGCAATGACGAGATCCTGCGCGGCATGCGTGCGCATGGCGTGGATGCTCAGCGCGACTGGTTCGTGACGCGCTGCGATCATCACACCGTCTATTTCGCCCTGCTGCGGGCCGGGTGCGGCGCGGGGTTTGTGCAATGCGGCGTCGCCGACACGATACCGGAGCTGGAGCGCATTCCCCTCGATGTGCAGATCCCGCCCGTGCCGGTCTATCTGGCAGCGCATGAGAGGGTGCGCAACACGCCGCGCCTGCGCCGCGTCTGGCAGGCGCTCGATGACGGGCTCTCGCCTCACCTTTCTTGACGCCCCCGCCCCTGCGGGATAGGCGAGGCGCGATATATTTCACGAAGGATACGCGCCATGACAAACCCCTCGCTTCTCATCCTGCCCGGTGACGGGATCGGCCCCGAGGTCATGGCCGAAGTGCGCAAGGTCATCGACTGGTACGGCGCCAGGCGGGATCTGGCCTTTGACGTGAGCGAGGATCTGGTCGGCGGCGCGGCCTATGACGCCCATGGCACGCCGCTGCATGACGACACGATGGCCCGCGCGCAAGAGGCCGACGCGGTGCTTCTGGGGGCCGTTGGCGGGCCGAAATACGATGCGCTCGATTTCAGCGTGAAGCCTGAGCGCGGATTGCTGCGCCTGCGCAAGGAGATGGACCTTTTCGCCAACCTGCGCCCCGCGCAGTGTTTCGACGCGCTGGCGGATTTCTCATCGCTGAAAAAAGACGTGGTGGCCGGGCTCGACATCATGATCGTGCGCGAACTGACGTCGGGTGTCTATTTCGGCGAACCGCGCGGCATCATCGAAGAGGGCAACGAGCGCGTCGGCATCAACACCCAGCGTTATACCGAGAGCGAGATCGACCGCGTGGCGCGGTCGGCCTTCGAGCTGGCGATGCGCCGCGACCGCAAGCTCTGCTCGATGGAAAAGGCCAATGTGATGGAATCCGGCGTGCTCTGGCGCGAAGTGGTGACCGAGGTGGCCAGGGAATACCCCGATGTGGCGCTCAGCCACATGTATGCCGATGCAGGCGCGATGCAGCTGACCCGCTGGCCCAAGCAGTTCGACGTGATTGTGACCGACAACCTGTTTGGCGACCTGCTGTCGGATCTGGCGGCAATGCTGACCGGCTCGCTGGGCATGCTGCCCTCGGCCTCGCTGGGTGCGCCGATGGCCAATGGCCGGCCCAAGGCGCTTTACGAGCCGGTGCACGGCTCGGCCCCCGACATCACCGGGCAGGGCAAGGCCAACCCGATCGCCTGTATCCTCAGCTTTGCCATGGCGCTGCGCTATTCCTTCGATCAGGGCGACGAGGCGACGCGGCTCGAGAAAGCCGTGGAGGCCGTGCTGGCCAAGGGCTTGCGCACAGCCGATCTGTTGGGCGAAGAGGGTGTGCAGCCGGTCTCCACCACCGAAATGGGCGACGCGGTGATCTCTGCGCTGGACGCAAGCCTGTAATGCAAAGACCGGGGCTGGTCGATGGACCGGCCCCGCGTTAATGGTGCGGCTGTTAGCGGAAACAGGCGGGCATCATGGGACCCAATGCAAAAGGCGCGTTGCTCGCGCTTCTGGCCTTCGGGATTTTCTCAACCCACGACGTGATCGTGAAGACGCTGGGGGCCAGTTACAGCCCGTTCCAGATCGTGTTTTTCAGCGTGCTTTTCGGCTTTCCGCTGGTCACCATCATGCTGATCCGCGACGCGACGCCGGGCCATCTGCGGCCCGTACATCCCTGGTGGACCCTGCTGCGCACCACCGCGGCGCTCTGCACCGGCGTGTCGGCGTTTTACGCGTTTTCCACCCTGCCGCTGGCGCAGGTCTACGCGATCATCTTTGCCGCGCCGCTGCTGATCACGATCCTCGCCATTCCGATCCTCGGCGAACAGGTGCGCATCCGGCGCTGGGCGGCGGTGATCGTGGGGCTGTGCGGCGTGCTGGTGGTGCTGCGCCCCGGCGGCACCACGTTCGAGCTTGGGCATCTGGCCGCGCTTGTGGCGGCGTTCGGCTCTGCTCTGGCGTCGATCATCGTGCGCAAGATCGGGCAGGATGAGCGCAACGTGGTGCTGCTGCTTTACCCGATGCTGGCGAACTTCGTGGTGATGGGCGCGCTCTTGCCGCTGGTCTACCAGCCGATGCCGATGTTGCATCTGGGGGGCATCGCCGCGATGTCGATCCTGGCGTTCATTGCCTCGACGCTGGTGATCGCGGCCTACAAGTCCGGCGAAGCGGTGGTGGTGGCGCCCATGCAGTATTCCCAGATCCTCTGGGCCAGCGTCTATGGCGCGCTTTTCTTCGATGAACTCCCCGATCTCTGGACCGTTGTCGGCGCAGGCATCATCATCGCGTCCGGCGTCTATATCGTGCTGCGCGAAGGGGGCAAGAACAACTCCGAAAACACGCCGGTGCTGCAATCGCGGTCGCGGTTCGAGACCGGCACGGTGCCGCGCGTGCGCATGTTCCAGCGCAGAGCGATTGCCGCCGAACCGCCGCGCGATTGAACCTTGCCAAGCTTCGCGGGCTGCGCTAAGCCCCGCGCCACGGTCGGGCTGTAGCGCAGCCTGGTAGCGCACCTGCTTCGGGAGCAGGGGGTCGGAGGTTCGAATCCTCTCAGCCCGACCAATGAAAAAGGGCCCGTCATCGGGCCTTTTTCCTTTTCCCGGGATCCAGACCATTTGCGGCGCGCCGTGACCCGCGTCACCGGCGGCCATCTGCAAGGCTGCGCCCGCCCCGTTTCTGGCCGGTCGCTCCACCGCCGCCCTGCGTCTGCCGTTCCGCCGCCCGAAAGGGCCGCAGAGGCACGGGTTCTTGCCGATATCGACCAGAGGCGCCCCGAAAGCCGGGGCGTTATCCGCTTGCGCAGCGCCGATGCGTCGGTCATGCCTGCGCTCATCTCTTGCAACACCCATGCTCCGACGACGATGATCGGCATGCGCGCGGCGGACCTGCTGATCGCGGCGCTGACGGGTTCCACGCAACAGGGGGCGGCATGAGCAATGACGATCTCACCGCGAAGCTGACCGCTTTGCGCGAAAAACGCGGCTACCTGCTGCCGCATCACGGGCTTCTGGCGCTGACTGCCCCTGAGCTGCTGCGGGCTTACGATGCGGCCTATACCGCGCTGGCGCTTGAGGACCGCGTGCTGTCGCATCATGACCGCGAATTTGTCTGGCTGGGCATTCTGATCGCCACCGACGAAGAGATCGCGACCCACCACATCGCCAGGTTTCGCGAGGCGGGCGGCAGCAGCGACGAGATCCGCGCTGCGGTCTCGCTTTGTGCGACGGTCTGCGGGTTCCGGGCCTACCGGTTTGCGGCATGGGACTGGCACGCGCATCTGGCAGAGATCGATTTTCGTGCCGACTGGAACCGGGCGGTGCTTGCCGCGGGCAGTGGCGCGGCACCGCGTCTTTGCCATCTGGCGGCCTGTGCGATCCAGGTCTGCAACGGCAGCTGGGACGGGCTGCGCTGGCAGCTCGGCCTCGCCCATGAGGCACAGGTGCCGGAGGCGGAACTGGCCGAGGCGATCTCGCTCACCATGTTTCCCGGCAGCGTGCCCAATTTCGTGACCGCGGCGGGGATCTGGAAAGAGATGATCGCGACAGGCGATCTGCCCGCGTCCGAGCCGTTCCGGATCTGGGCCGAGATGCAAGGGCAGGGAGGGCATGGCTCCGATGAATGATGACACTGAACGCCTGCGGGAAAAGCTCGCGGCCCTGGCGGCCAAACGCGGATTCCTTCTGCCGCATCACGGCGCGCTTGCGGCAGGCGCGCCAGAGGTCCACGCGGCCTATCTGCAGATGTATGATGCGCTGACCGTGGCGCCGCGGGTGCTGAGCGCGCATGAGCGGGAATGCGTCTGGCTCGGCATCCTGGTTGCGATCGAGGAACATGTGGGCACGCACCATCTGGAACTCTTCCGGCAGGCAGGCGGCACCGATGCCGAGGCCGAAGCGCTGATAGCCCTTGCCGGTCAGGCCGGGGCGCTCTCGGCCTTCCGGTTTGCCGCCGAGAGCTTTCCCGACCACCTGCCCGCGCTCGATCCCGCGCAAGCTTACGCGCGCAGCATCGCCGCCTTGCGGGGTCCGCTGTCGGACAGCACCGTGCATTTGGCCTTGCTCGCCGTTCAGGCCGCGCGCGGCGATCATCCCGGCGTGGCGCATCATCTGCGCGCGGGGTATGCGGCGCGGCTCGCCGAAGAGGCGATGGTCGAGGCGCTCAGCTACCTGATCTGGCCGTGCGGTGTGAACTGCTTTCTCGAGGCGTGCGAGGTCTGGCACGGCCTGATGCAATCCGGTGAGGTCACCCCGTCGGAGCGTTTTGCCGTCTGGCGCGATCTGCCGGGGCAAGGGGCCTATGACACGCAGAAGGGAACGCGCGTTGCGGGGTTTGGCGAAGGGCCGGATCAGAGCGCCTGACGAAATACCTGACAGACCGCGTATCACGGAACGCGTTGAATCCTTGATTTCAGGCAGCGTTGCGTGATGCGGGTTTTTCGCATAGCGCTTCAGCCTGCCGATGCCGCATCAGAGCACGGTCTGCGACGGGCGCCAGAGCGTGCCATCCGGCCCGTTGCTCAGTGTCAGGTCCAGTTCAAACTCGTACATGTCGGGCCGGTAGAGCGCACGGATCCGCTCAATGGCGCTGCCTTCCTCGTCGCGGACCACGCGTTTGATCGACAGCAGCGGCGCGCCGATGTCGACCTCCAGCAGCGTTGCCACGGTGTGATCCGCGGCGCTGGCCGACACCCGCTGTCCTGCCCCTCCAATCTTGACGCCCGCCATCTCGATCAGCCGCAGCAGCGGCGTTTCGGCCAGATCTCCGGCGTCGAAGGTGCGACCGATATCCTCGCGGACATAGGTCTCTGCATAGGAAAACGGGGTGCCCTTGAGACTGCGCAGCCGCACGGCCCGCTGCGCCACCGTGCCCGGCCGGGTCCCCATGTCGTGCGCGACATCCGGGGGTGTCGGCGCATAGTCGAACTCGAGCACCTGCACCTGAGTGGCCAGACCCATCGCCAGCAGGTTCTCCACCAGACCGGTGACATCCGCCTGCACCGCGCTCGGACTTGCGGGCGGGCGCGCAAAGGTGCCGCGTCCGCGCTGGCGCAGGATCAGCCCTTCGCGCTCCAGATGCTCAAGCGTCTTGCGCAAGGTGACGCGCGAGACCGAAAAGGACCGGGCCAGCTCCAGCTCGCTGGGCATCGGGACAGCCGGGTCGAATCGATGGCTGAGGATCTGTTCGCGCAGCACGAGGTAGATCCGGTGGTAAAGCGGCGTTGGATCTGCATGCATGACCGTCATCCTTCGGCACCCGCCGATATTCCCGGCGTTATCGCGGAAGATGCGCCCGGACTCCACCGCTTCGGCAAAAACATGTTGCAAAGGTATTAAAGTGTAGTCAACTTTACAATCAGACCTGGTGGACTGGTCTGAACCGGCACGATCAGGGCGCGCGCATGCGCGGTGGGGAGGATCCGGATGCCAACGGCCACAAGACCGTCAGATCTGGCACGCGCCTTGTTTGCGCCGCGCGGCGTCGCCCTTGTCGGCGCGTCGTCCAACCCGGCAAGGAACACGGCCCGGCCCTTGCGGTATCTGCGCAAGCACGGCTTTGGCGGGCAGATCTATCCGATCAACCCGGCCGCGACCGAGATCGACGGCCTACGCTGCTTTGCCAGCCTGCAGGAGGTGCCGCATCCGGTGGACCATGCCTTTGTGATGGTCGCGGCGGACCGGGTGGCCGAGGCGGTGCAGGCCTGCGCGGAAAAGGGCATTGCCTGCGCGACCATCCTCAGCGACGGGTTTGCCGAAGCGGGCGCGGAAGGACAAGCCCGAGAACGGGCGCTGGCGGCGGCAAAGGGCGACACGCGCCTGCTTGGGCCCAATTCCATCGGGGTCATCGACACACGCGGCTTCGCCTGCAGCGCCAACGCGGCGCTGGAGATGGCGGAACTGCCGCGCGGCGGCTACGGCGTGATCTCACAAAGCGGCAGCATGATCGGGGCGCTCATGTCGCAGGGCGCGGCGCGCGGCATCGGTTTTTCGAGCCTCGTGTCGGTGGGCAACGAAAGCGATCTGAGCGTCGGCGAGGTCGGCACCCTGATGCTCGAAGACCCGCGCTGCACCGCGATCCTGCTGTTTCTCGAATCGATCCGCGACCGGCACGCGCTGGCTGATCTCGCCCGACGGGCCGAGGTCGCGGGCAAACCGGTTCTGGCCTACAAGCTCGGGCGCTCCGAGGCCGGACAAGCGCTGGCCGCCACACATACCGGCGCGCTCTCCGGTGACGATGCCACAGCCGATGCGCTGCTCTCGCATCTGGGCATCGCGCGGGTGCGCATCTTTGAGACGCTCTTTGAAGCGCCGCCTCTTTTCATCGCAGCCGCGCCGCCGGGTGGCACGCGCGTCGCGGTGGTCACCACCACCGGCGGCGGTGGTGCGATGGTTGTCGATGCGGTCGCGTCGGGCGGCCTGCAGATCGCCGAAAGCCTGCCGGAGGTGCAGCGGATCCTGTCGGCGCACGGCGTCGCGGGTGGCGATGGCGGGCTGATCGACCTCACGCTGGCGGGCACGCAGCCGGATCTGGTGCGCAGCGTGCTCGATGCGTTGATCGCCTCGGACCAGGTCGATGCGGTGGTCATGGTCATCGGCTCCTCCTCGCTATTCCACCCCGAGCTAGCGGTGGCCCCGCTGCAGGGCTTTGCCGGGGGCGCCAAGCCGTTTGGCGCCTATCTGGTTCCGGCGGCAGAGGAGTCGCGCCGCATGCTGACCGCCGAAGGGATCGCGGTCTTCCGAACCGCGGAATCCTGCGCCGAAGGCTTGCGCGCGCGGCTCCTGCGGCACCCGCCGGGGCGGGAGCTGCCGGCGGATCGCGATCTCTGTGCCAAACTGCAGTCTGCACTGGAGAAGAGCGGCGGCGGGACACTGGACGAAGTGGCGTCGCGCGAGATCTGCGCGCTGCTGGGCGTTCACGGACCACAAGGCGCCTGCGCCAGCACGGCGCAAGAGGCGCAGCGGATCCACGCGGATCTGCAGGCCCCGGTCGCGCTCAAGATCGTGTCGCCGGATATCGCGCATAAATCCGATACCGGCGGCCTGATCCTGGATGTCGAACGTCCCGGCGCGGTGGCCCGCGGGTTCGATACCCTGATGCAGAGCCAGGCGCAGGCGCACCCGACCGCACGGCTGCGCGGCGTGTTTGTGCAGGAAATGGCCAGCGGCGTTGCCGAGGCGCTGCTGGGCTACCGCAACGATCCTCAGCTGGGCCCGATGGTGATGCTTGGCGCTGGCGGTGTCCTGGCCGAGATCCTTGACGACACCGCGATGCGGGTGGCGCCGGTCGATCTGGCCACGGCGCAGGGCATGATTGACGAGGTTCGGTTTCTGCGCACGGCACGCGGCTATCGCGGCAAGCCCGTTGGCGATCTCGATGCGCTGGCGCAGGCCATTGTCGCGTTCTCGCAGCTGGCGCAGTGCGCGACGGTGACCGAGGCAGAGATCAACCCGCTGCTGATCGGTGCCGAAGGCGAGGGTGTGCTGGCACTCGACGCTTTGGTTGTTGCGGAGCCGGGTTTGCCGGTCGCCGATGCGCGGAGGGCGGTATGAAGAAGCCTTCCGTTCCCACAGGCCTGGCGGTGACGCCATGACATCATCCGGAAAAGGCCCGCTTGCCGGTCTGAGGATCGTGGAAAGCACCGCCTTCATCGCGGCACCTCTGGCGACGATGAGCCTCGCGCAGCTTGGCGCTGAGGTGATCCGGCTCGATCCGCCGGAAGGCGGGCTGGATTATCGCCGCTGGCCGCTGGCCCCGTCCGGCGCCAGCCTCTACTGGACCATGCTCAACCGTGGCAAGCGGTTGGTCACGGCGGATCTGCGCACCAGCGCCGGTCGTGATATCGCCGCGGATCTGATCGATGACGGTCACGACGGCGGGGGCATCTTTGTGACCAACCTGCCGACGCGCGGCGTTCTGACCCCGGAGGTGCTGCTGAAGCGCCGCCCCGACGCCATAGTCGTCACGCTCGACGGCAGCCCGGACGGCGCGTCGGCCATCGACTACACCGTGCACGCGGCCTGCGGCGCGGCGATGATGACCGGCGATCCGGATCGGACCGGCCCGGTTAACAATGCGGTGCCCTATTGGGACGTCATCGCCGGGCGCACGCTGGCGATGGGCCTGCTTGCGGCAGAGCTCGACCGTCGCCGCAGCGGGCGCGGCCAGCATATGGCGCTCAGCCTCATGGACGTGGCGATGGAGACCATGACCAATCTCGGCATCAGCGCCGAGGCCGAGCTGACCGGCGCGCCGAGACCGCGGCAGGGCAACTGGGTCTATGGCAGTTTCGGGCGCGATTTCGCGACCGGTTGCGGGCGTTGGTTCATTGTGGTCGCGGTCACCAAAAAGCAATGGCGCGCGCTTGTGCAGGCCATGGAACTGACCGGGGAGATGGCCGCCCTGGCAGAGGCGCACTCGGCGGATCTGGAGGACGAACACAGCCGCTTTGAGCTTCGCGATCCGATCGGCGCGTTGATCCAGCGCTGGGCGTCGGCGCGGGACCTCGCTGCTGTGGCGTCGGCGTTTGACGGGGCCTCTGTCTGCTGGAGCCCCTATCGCGACAGCGCCCAGATGCTGGCGGAAGACCCGCGCGCCAGCCTGGCCAACCCGCTGTTTCAGCGCCGGGCGCATCCCGGAGTGCCGGAGGTTCTGACCACACGATCCCCGATCCGCCTGTCGAACCACCCCGACCTTGAAAGTGGCGTGGCCCCGGCGCCCGGCCGCATGCCGGAGAAGGAACAGGCATCATGACGGAATACGCACCAAAAGGGCTTTTCGGCCTGCTGACCCCACAGGCCAACACCACCGCCGAGCTGGAAGTGCAGCTGCTCTGCCCGCCCGGCTTTGCCGCGCTGACCGCGCGTCTGACCAGCGATCAGCCGACGATGGAGGACCGGCTGATCGACTATGTCGACCGGATGGACAGCTGCATCGACAGGTTCGCCAATGCTCCCATCGGTGCCGTCGGGTTCGCCTGCACCGGCGCCTCCTATCTCGTTGATGCCGCACAGGAACAAAAACGGCTGGCCGAGATTGCCGACCGGCGCGCGTTTCCGGTGATCACCGCGGCGCAGGCAATCACCGACGCGCTCCGAAGCCTTGGCGCGCAGCGGATCGGCGTGGTCTCGCCTTACGGCGACACTCTGCACGACGCGGGCATGCGGTTCTGGCAGGCGCGCGGCTTCCGGATTGGCCCGGTCGCGCGGTTGGCCGGTCAGGAGGCCTCCTTCCATCCGATCTATGCCCTGTCCGGCAATGCCGCGGGAGAGGCGCTGGCGGCGCTCGATACCAGCGATGTCGATGCGGTGGTGATCCTCGGCACCGGGCTTGCGACGCTGGGCGCGCTTCTGGATCGTCCCGACCCCGCGATGCCGGTCCTGACGCCAAACCTCGCCCTGGTCTGGTCGATGGTCACGGCTGTCACGGGCACGGAGCGGTCGTCCGACACGCTGGCGCCCTGGCTCGATGGCAGCGGATGGGCGGGCCGCTATCGCGAAAGAACCGGCCTGTGAGCGCGCAGCACCAGCATCGCCCCGGCGAAACCGACGATCAGCGCAGCCCAGCCCAGCGGGCCGGTGCGGTCCCTGTTGAGCAGGCTGGCCAGCAGCAGCGTGAAAGCGGATGTGGTGACGTTGATCGCGGTCACGGTGACCAGCGGGAGCGTGCGCGTCGGGTGGTAAATGCAGGCCATGATCGAGATCGCGACCGCCGCGTGCACCGCATGGGCCCGCAGGTCGGAGCCACCCTCACCGCGCGCCATCGGAGCGCCCCCGCCTCGGCGTCCTGCAGAGCCGCGTCACACGCGAGGACCGTTCGACCGGATGGACCAGCCGGAGGCGCGCAAATCGAGTCTCCGCCGTTGAGGGATGTCCGGCAAGGCGGCACGTCCCTCCCTGTCCGGGAACCAAAAATTGCGCCAACAATACCGCTCTGCGGAACCGAGGACGCATTTAGCGTTGAAATCGTCCCTGATTCTGCCACCATTATGGCCTGGACAGGGGGCGACTCGATGACCGACCCGGAGCGCAACGTGCTGGACGAAGATATCGGGGCCATCGATGGCGGCTCTGACCGGCGCTTCATCACGGCGCTTGCGCGCGGCTTTGACATCCTGCGGGCGTTCAAGCCCGGCGCGGGCGCGCTCGGCAACCAGGAGCTGTCGCGCGCCACGGGCATTCCCAAGGCGACGGTCACCCGCCTGACCCACACGCTGGCCGAGCTTGGCTACCTCAGACATCTCAAGGCAGAGGGCAAATACGAGCCGACCGAGGCGATCCTCGCGCTGGGATTTTCGGTGCTCTCCAACCTCGTCGTGAGGCAGGTGGCCTACGACCCGATGATGGAGATGGCGCAGCAGCATGACGTGTCGGTTGGTCTGGCCGCGCGCGACCGGCTGAGCATGATCTTTGTCGATGTCTGCAAGAACCGCATGCTCTCGACCCTGCATCTTGAGGTCGGCTCGCGCGTACCGATGCCGACAACCGCGGTGGGGCGCGCGTTTCTGGCCGGTGTGCCCGCCGATGAGCGCGCGTTCTTTTTCCAGCGCTTCGAGGAGCGGCTGGGAGCTGAGGACTGGGCCGCGCTGCACCCGCGTGTGGAGGACGCCATCGCCCAGATCGAGGCGCGCGGCTTTTGCTACGTGGAGGACGAGTGGCACCGCGGCATGCGGGCGGTGGCGACGCCGCTGGTGGCGCGGGACCGCAACACGGTGATGTCGATGATGTGCGGCGCACCGGCCTTCCGGGTCACGCGCGAAAAGCTGGAAAAAGATCTCGGCCCGCGCCTTGTGCATCTGTGCGAGGGGCTCGCCCCCAGTTTGCGATAGCGAGGAGACATGGCCAGGACCGTGACACGCGAGATGACCGTGGCGCAGCTGCTCATGCAGGCGCTGCATCGTCGCGGCACGCGTCGCGTCTACGGTGTGCCGGGGGGTGGCTCTTCGCTGGATCTTATTGCGGCGGCAGAGGCTTTGGGCATGCGCTTCGTGCTGACCCGGACGGAGAATGCGGGGGTGATGATGGCCGCCGCCGATGCCGATATCACGGGCGCGCCCGGTGCGGTGCTGACCACCAAGGGGCCGGGGCTGGCGCAGGCGATGAACGGGCTTGCGCATGCGGCGCTGGACCGTGCGCCGGTGGTCTGTATCACCGACGGGTTTTCCGAGGTGCTGGCCGCTTACGTCACCCACCAGGTCTTTGATCAGGAAGGCATGAGCCGGCCGGTGGTGAAAGACTACAGCCGTCTGGAGAGGGACGATCCGGCCGCGGAGATCGAGCGTCTGATCGATCTGGCCTGCGCGCCCTGTCGAGGGCCGGTGCATATCGAACTGACCGGCGTGGCCGCCAAGCGCAGCGCGATGCCCGCCGACCCCGTGCCGGTTCAGGACCCACCGATGCCGTCGCTGGAGGCCGCCCGCGACTTGCTGGCCAGGGCCCGCCGCCCGGTTGTGATCGCCGGGCTCGAGGCACGCGCGGCCCCTGGGGACGTGGTGGCGCTGGTCGAGGGGTTGGGCTGCCCGGTGCTGACAACCTACAAGGCCAAGGGCGTCGTGCCGGAGGCGCATCCGGCGCGGGTCGGGCTCTTTACCGGCGGTTCTGCAGAGGCACCGACGGTGGATCAGGCGGACCTGATCGTGCTTGTCGGAATGGATCCGGTGGAACTGATCCTGCAGCCCTGGCGCTATGACGTGCCGGTGCTCGATATCGCCGAAACCCGGCACGTGCCGCATTACACCGAGCTTGCAGCCGGGGTCTACGGGCCTCTGACGCAGAGCCTGCAGGCGCTGTGCCCGCGTGACCGGGTCAGCAACCGGGCGAGCGACTGGGACCCGGCAGAGATCCGCGATCTGGCGCAGCGGATGCGCGCCGCCATCGGCTTTCCCGACGGCCCGTCCGTCACCCCGCAGAGCATTGTCGAGATGGCCGCGCGACATATGGGCGAAGCCCGGGTCACCGTCGATGCAGGGGCACATATGCTGAGCGCGACGGGGTTCTGGCCCGCCGAGCAGCCCAACGATCTGCAGATCTCCAACGGGCTGGCCTCCATGGCCTTTGCGCTGCCCGCCGCGATCGCCACCGGGCTCGCCGATCCGTCGCGGCGCGTGATCGCTTTCACCGGTGATGGCGGGCTCAAGATGTGCGTCGGCGAACTCGCCACGGCGGTGCAATACGCAGTTCCCGTCACGGTGATCGTGTTCAACGACGGCGCGCTCACGATGATCGACCTCAAGCAACAGCAGCGGGGCCTGAAAAGCGCAGGCGTGCGCTGGCCGCGCACGGATTTTGCCGCTGTGGCCCGCGGCTTCGGCTGCGCCGCCTGGAGAGTCGAGACGGTCGAGGCCTATGAGGCCGCGCTGCAGGAGGCGGCAACAACACCCGGCCCGTCGCTGATCGACGTGGTGCTCGACCCCGGCGGCTATGCCGCGCAACTCAAAGCGATGAGGGGGTAGCGATGCGCTCAGCCCCTCTCTGTCAGCGCCTTCAGCCGGGCCCGCGCGCCTTGCAGGAACATCGTCTGGTCGTTCCCGGCCAGAACGAAGCGCATACCCATGTCGATATAGCGCCGCGCCATGCCGGCATCGGCGACACCGCCAAAGCCGCAGATCTTGCCGTGGCGCTGACTGGCGGCGGCGACCGCTTGCATGGCGGCAACCATCTCGGGGTCGTCATAGGCGCTGGGCTTGCCCAGTTGAAAGGTCAGGTCGGAAGCCCCGACAAACAGGATATCGACACCTTCGACGGCGGCGATCTCGTCCACCGCCCCGACCGCGGCGCGGCTCTCGATCATCACCGCGCAAAGGGTCGCGGGCCCGAGGATGTCGGCGGCATCGGCAAAGCTGCGCGGCGCGTAGCCCAGTTGCGGCACGATGCCCGGCACCGACCGGTCGCCATGTGGCGGAAAGCGGCATTGCCGGGCGACAAGGGCCGCGGTCTCAGGGTCGTCCACATGCGGCACGATCACCCCCATGGCGCCGTTCGACAACACGCGGTGAATGGGGCCAGGTGCGGCATCGGCCATGCGCACCAGCGGCGTCACTCCGGCCTCGATCCCCGCAAGCGCGGTCTGGGTGATCTGATCGAAACTCAGCGGCCCATGTTCGAGGTCGAGGAACATCCAGTCATAGCCGCAATCGCGCAGCATCGCGGCGATGTCGGTGGTGCGTGTCAGGCGGCAGCTGACCCCGAAACAGGGGCGCGTCCTGAGGCGATCGGCAAGCGTGTCGGCCATGGCTCAGAGGTCCTTTACCTTGAGATCGGTCATGAACATGTGACCGGTCTTGTGGGTGATCATCAGCGGCAGCTTCGCCGCCATCGCCACGGCCTGAGGGGTCACGCCGCAGCCCCAGAACATCGGCGTGTCCTCCGGGCCGATCTGCGGCGGCAGGCCCCAATCGGTGGCCTGCGTGTCGTGGATGCCGATCTCGGCCGGATCGCCGATATGCACCGGGGCGCCGTGGGTCGCGGGATAGCGCGCCGTGACCTCGGCCACGCGCGCCACCTCTCCCTTGGGCACCGGGCGCAGCGAGACGACCATCGGGCCGCGGAACGGGCCCGCGGGCACGCAATCGATTCCGGACGTATAGACCGCGATCCGCCCGCCGGGCTTTTCGAGATGCTTCACGCGCAGACCGTTCTCCTGCAGCACGGCGTCGAAGGACAGCGAACAGCCCATGGCGAAACCCACCAGATCGTCGCGCCACAGATCGGTGATCTCGTCGGGCTCATCGGTCAGCAGCCCGTCGCGATAGACACAGTAACCCGAGAGATCCCGCCGCACATCCGATCCCGGCGCGACCTGACGAAACTCCGGATCGCCGGTGTCGGTCACGTCGAGCAGCGGGCAGGGCCTGGGATTGCGCTGGCAGAACCGCATGAAGTCGAGCGCAAGCGCTTCGGGCAGGATCGCCATGTTGGCGTGTACATGACCGTGCGCCAGCCCATGCGTGGTCCCCGTCCAGCGCTTTTCGCGGATCGCCCGGCGCACATCGGCGGCACTTCCCGACGCCAGCGCGTGGCGCAGCGCCTCGGTGGCCTCATCCGTCATGACATCCCCTTCGCATTCGATACCGACCGCCGGGACCGTCCCGGTTCGAGCGTATCGCAATCGCATCCTCTCTGGATAGGGAGCGCGTTCAGAAACTGCCCACCAGAGGCAGACGCCCCTGCAGGCCCCCCTGAGAGATGCATTCCCCGCGCTTTGCGCATCCACCAACAAGGAGACAACCCATGCTGAACAGACTGGCAAAAAGCGCCATCGCGCTGGCCTTCTCGGCCACCGCCGCCCTGGCGCAATCCTACCCGTCCGACACGATCACGCTGATCGTGCCCTATTCGCCCGGCGGCAATGGCGACATCACCTCGCGCTTCATCGCCGATCAGGCAAGCGACATCATGGGTGTGAATTTCGTCGTGGAGAACCGCGCCGGTGGCGGCGCCTTCATCGGCATCAACAGCTGTGCCAATGCCGATCCCGACGGCTACACGATCTGCTTTATCTCGACGAGCCCGATCACCGTGCGTCCGCATGTGATCGAGGCGCCGTACGATCCGATGACCGACCTGACCTATCTGGGCCAGTTCATGCTCTCCAAGCAGCCGGTGATCGTGCGCAACGACGGCAAATACAACAGCATCGAGGACGTGATCGCGTTTGCCAAGGAAAACCCCGGTCAGCTGCGCTGGTCGGCGGCAGTGCCGCGGGGCGGCCCGCATCTCGCGACGGAGGCGATGTTCCGCGCCGAGGGCGCCAAGACCACCTTCCTGCCCTCCAAGGGCGGCGCGGTGGAGCTGGCCAACCTGCTCTCGGGCACCATCGACCTCGCGGTGATTTCGGACTACGGCCCGGCGCTCGACAATGGCGAGATCAAGATCCTTGCCGAGACGAGTCCGGGCCGCAACCCGCAGGCCCCGGACGCCCCCAACCTCGGAGAGCTGGGCTATCCGCTTGAACTGGCGAGCTTCTTTGCGCTGGCCGCGCCGGCGGGTCTGCCCGACGAGGTGATCGCGACCTGGGACGACACGCTCAAGCAGATCACCGAGAGCGAGCAGTTCAATACGCTGATGGAGCGCATCAAGGCCGAAGGCGCCTACCTCAACTCCGCCGACTTCACGGCGCGGGTGCAGGGCGATTTCGAGGCGATGGGTGAGGCGACGGACGAATACGGTCTCGCCAACTGAGCCGACACGTGACACCGGCGGGCGGGCGCAGGTTTGCCCGCCGGTTTTCAGAACCATAGGACATCGCGCCCATGCCTGCCCACGTGCGTCTCGAATTCATCCTGATCGCGATCCTGTTGCCAATCGTGGCGTTTTTTGCGTTCTGGTATGTGCCACTGTCGATCGACGCGCCACAGGGCTTTGGCGCCGACAGCGAGGTGTCGCCGCGATTTGCGCCTTATCTGCTGGCCGCGCTGATGGCGGCGGCGATGATCGGGAGGCTGCTGCAGCTGGGTCTGCTGGCGGCGCGCGACAGATTGCACGCGATCCCGGACGATCTGGGCGGCACCGGCACGCAAGAGGAGACAAGGCGCGGCATCGTGCTCAACATCGTCGTGGCGATCTACGGGTTTCTGCTGGTGCCGGTCATCGGCTTTTACGCCGCGAGCTTTGTGCTGGTGACCTACCTCGTCCACCGCCTTGGCGAGCAGCGCCCGGTCATTGTCGCCGTGATCGGCGCGCTCAGCGTGGTCTTCATCTACCTGCTATTCGACGAATTGCTGAGCGTGCGCCTGCCGCGCGGTGCAGTCTCGTCCCTCATCGAAGGATAGGCGCATGGACAGCGTTCTCGCAGGCGTTCAACTCGCGCTGACCTGGCAATCCATCGGAGCGGTGCTGCTTGGGCTGATCGCGGGTCAGTTGCTCGGCGCGATCCCGGGGCTCACGGCGACGATGACCGTCGCGCTGCTGATCCCCTACACCTATTACCTCGACCCATGGGTCGGCATCCCGATGCTGATCGGGATGTTCAAGGGCTCGCTTTTCGGCAGTTCGATCACCGCCATTCTGGTGCGCACGCCAGGCACCCCGGCGGCGGCGGCGACGGTGATGGACGGCTACCCGCTCGCCCAGCAGGGCAAGGGGGAAAAGGCCTGCAAGATGGCGCTCTACAGCTCTGTCTTCGGTGACAGTTTTTCCGATATCGTGCTGATCTTCGGCGCGTCCTTCCTCGCGGCCATCGCGCTCAATTTCGGCCCGGCGGAGTATACTTTGCTGGTGGCCTTTTCGCTGCTGACCATGGGCTTCGTGTCGGGCGCAAAGGTCTGGAAAGGGCTCTTCGCGATGCTTCTGGGCATGCTGCTCGGCATTATCGGGCTTGACCCGGTGACGGCGAGCCCGCGCATGACCATGGGCTTTCTGGAGATGGAGGAAGGCATCGGCCTCATCCCGATGCTGATCGGCTTTCTTGCCGTGGCCGAAGTGCTGCGGCAAATGGAATATCCGCGCAAACATCTGGCCACCAGCACGGTGAGCTTTTCCTCCGATCCCGCCGACCGGCGCGTCTCCTGGCCGGAGTTCAAATCCTGCCTGCCGGTGCTCTTCAAGTCCTCGTCCCTTGGCACGGCGGTTGGCGCGCTGCCGGGCATCAGCGCCACGGTGGCGGCGTTCCTGGCCTATAACGAGGCCAAGCGTTCCTCCAGACACCCCGAGAAATTCGGCAAAGGCGCGCTCGAAGGGATCGCCGCCCCGGAAAGCGCCAACAATGCCGTCTCCGGCGCGAACCTGATCCCGCTGATGGCCTTCGGCATTCCCGGCGACATTGCCGCCGCGCTGATCCTCTCGGCGCTGCTCATTCAGGGCATCACGCCGGGGCCGGTGGTGTTCCGCGACAATCCCGAGCCGATCTTCGCGATCTTCACAGCGCTCTTGCTGGCCAATCTGCTGAACCTGATCTTCGGCCATGTCCTGATCAAGGTGGCGCGCAGGGTGGTCGGCGTGCCCAAGCGCATCCTCTTCCCGGTGGTGCTGGTGATCGCGGCGGCAGGCGCTTACGCCATGCGCGGGTCGGTCTTCGATATCCAGCTTGTGTTCCTATTTGGCCTGCTGGGCTGGGGGCTGACCAAGATGGGCTTTCCAACGGTGCCGCTGCTCATCGGGTTCATCCTGATGCCGATCCTGGAATCGAACCTGCGCATCTCCATGCTGATCGCGGGCTCGGTGCCCAACCCCTTTGGATATTTTTTCGCCCGCCCCGCCTTTGTGATCCTGCTGGTCGTGATGGCGCTGATGCTGGTGCTGGTGTTGCGGCGCGTGCTGAAAGACCGGCAGGCCGCGCGCGCCGCCGGGTTGGGGAGCGGCTGACATGGCTGGCGGTCCCGTCCTTCCCATCGGCTGGCAGAACGGTGCCTTCGTGCCCGCCGAGGCGGTGACGTTGCCGCTGCTGGCGCCGGGTGTGACCTATGCCGCCTCGGTTTTCGAGGGCATCCGCGCCTATGCAGGGCCAAACGGTGCTGCGCTGTTCCGGTTGCAGGAGCATTGCGAAAGGTTGCGCCAATCCTGTGTGGTGCTGGGGCTCGACGAGATCCCGGACCCGGGCGAGATGACGCAGACCGTGGTGGAGCTGATGGCGCGCAATGGTGTCACCGAAGACACCTATATCCGCGTTCAGGTCTATGTCGATGGCGACGGCGACATGACGGCGCGCGGCCCGACCGGGGCGGCGATCCTCGCGCGTCCGCGTCCGCAACTGACCAAGCGGCTTGAGGCCGGTCTGCGCTGTCAGGTGTCGAGCTGGCGGCGCCTCACCGACAATGCCAGTCCGCCGCGCGTCAAGGCGGCGGCGAATTACCTCAACGGCAGGCTTGCGGGGCTGCAGGCCAAGGCCGACGGCTATGACACCGCATTGCTGCTGACCGAAGACGGTCAGGTTGCCGAAGCGCCCGGTGCCTGCGTGCTCTTGGTCCGCGACGGCGTGCTCATCACCCCGCCGGTCACCGCCGGGATCCTCGAAAGCCTGACCCGCGACACGGTGCTGCGACAGGCCCGCGAGGCCGGTGTGGTCGCCGGGATTGCCGAGCGTGTGGTGGACCGCACAGAGCTTTACGCCGCCTCCGAAGTGATGCTTGTCGGCACCGGGATGGAGATCACGCCTGTGGTCGGCGTCGACCGCTTCACGGTGGGCGACGGCACGCGCGGGCCGGTGACAGAAGCGCTGCAGGAGCTCTATTTCACCGCCGTCCGCGGCACGGCACCGGTGCCCGAACGCTGGCGCACCCCCATTCCGACGCAGCAGGAGCAACGGCCATGACGCAACTCAGCCCGGTGAAGATCGGGGTCGTCTGGGAACGGCTCAACGGCCTGATGGATCAGGTGGCCGAGACCTGCGTGCGCACCTCGTTTTCCTCCGTCGTGCGCGAGAATTACGACTTTGCCATCGGCCTGCTGGATCAGCGCGGTCGCCAGATCGCGCAGAGCCGCCGCTCTGTGCCGTCCTTCATCGGCACCATGTCCCGCACGCTGGCCGCGATGCTGGAGAAATTCCCGGTGGACACGCTGCAGGACGGCGACGTGCTGATCACCAATGACGGCTGGCTCGGCACCGGGCATCTCAACGACATCACCATGATCAAGCCGCTCTTTCGCGACGGGCACCACCTGGGTTTTGTCGGCTCGATCTTCCACACCGTCGATATCGGCGGCGCGCCGTCGCCCAACGCCAGGGATTGCTACGAGGAGGGGCTGAATATACCCGTTGCAAAAATCCTTCTGGCGGGCGAGGAGAATGTGCTGCTGGTCGATATCCTCAATGCCAACCTGCGCGAGCCGGAGGAGACTTTGGGCGACATCCGCTCTCAGTTTTCCGCCTATCACGCCTGTCAGGAAAGGCTCTTCCGGCTGCTTTCCGAAGAGGCGCTGGAGGATCTCGAAGCCTTCTCCGACGACGTGCTCGACCGTTCGGAGGCAAGCCTGCGCCGCGCGATAGACGCGATCCCGGACGGCAGTTACAGCGACGTGCTGACCGCCGACGGGTTTGACCATCCGCTGGATATCCATTGCCGGGTCACCGTCTCCGGCTCCGACATCACGGTGGATTTTGACGGCACCGCGGCGCAGATCGAACATCCGGTCAACTCGCCCATGACCTTCACTCAGGCCTATAGCTGTTACGCGATCAAATGCGCGCTCGATCCCGGTACGCCGATCAACGATGGTGCGTTCCGCCCGATCACTGTGACCGCACCCGAGGGCACGCTGGTCAATCCGCGCCGCCCCGCGCCGGTCTGGGGGCGGCACCTCTCGGGCCATTACATGCCGCCCGCGATCTACGGCGCGCTGAGCCAGATCGCGCCGGACAAGATCATCGCCGATTGCGGCTCGCCGCTCTGGAACGTCTATTTCAAGGGACGGCGCGACGGCGAAGAGCGGCCTTTCGTCAAGATGTTCTTCATGAATGGCGGCCACGGCGCGCGCCCGACGCAGGACGGGCCGGGCTGCCTCAGCTTTCCCTCCAACGTCTCCAACCAGGCCATCGAGCAGTTCGAGAACCAGACGCCGATGCTGGTGGAGGAAAAGGCGCTGGTGCCCGACACCGGCGGAGCGGGCCGGTTCCGCGGCGGCAATGCGCAGCGGCTGACCTTTCGCAATATCGGCGCGGCCCCGATCACCGTGACGATCCGGCACGAACGCGTCGACAACCCGCCGCGCGGGCTGCTGGGGGGTGGCAAGGGCGCGGGCGGGCTGGACATCGTGAACGGAGCGCGCATCGCCGCCAAGAGCCAGACACGGCTGGAAGAGGGCGACCGCGTGACCTTCCAGACCCCCGGTGGCGGCGGCATGGGCGCGCCGTCCGAACGCGACCCCGCCGCGATCCGGCGCGATATCGAGAGCGGTCTGGTGACTGCCTCACAAGCCAAACAGGATTACGGGTACGACGCATGAGCACGCAGGATACCGGCTTTCGCATCGGCGTCGATATCGGTGGCACGTTCACCGATGTGGTGATGCTGGACCCCGCGACCGGGCGGCTCGCCAATGAAAAGGTGCTGACGACGCCGCATGACCCGGCGGAGGGCGTGCTGAACGGCGTGCAGCGCATTCTGGACAGCGAAGGCACCGCACCGCGCGACGTGAGGTCGATTATCCACGGCACCACACTCGTCGCCAACGCGCTGATCGAGCGCAAGGGGGTCAAGACGGCTCTGGTCACCACCGAAGGGTTCCGCGACGTGCTCGAAATCGGGCGCGAGCTGCGCTATTCGATCTACGATCTTTTCATCGACATGCCGGAGCCGCTGGTGCCGCGTGTGCGCCGCTTCGAAGTCGCCGAACGCATGCGCAACGACGGCACCGTGTTGCAGGCGCCCGATCCGGACGCGGTGCGGGCGCTGGCCGGGACCTTGCGCAAGTGCGGCGTCGAGGCGGTGGCCATCGTCTTTCTGCATTCCTTCCGCAACGACGCCAATGAACGCGCGGTCAAGGCGATCCTCGCCGAGGAATTGCCCGACATCACCATCTGCACCTCTTTCGAGGTCATGCCGCAGATCGGCGAATACGAGCGCAGCTCCACCGCCGTCGCCAACGCCTTCGTGCAGCCGATCTTTCGCAATTACGTGATGCGGCTGGTGCAGGAGCTGGGGCGTCTGGACCTGCCGCAGGACCTTTACCTGATGCTCGCCGATGGCGGCACGGTGCGCCACGACACGGCCGTGGAGTACCCGATCCGGTTGGTGCAATCGGGCCCGGCAGGCGGCGCGCAGGCGGCGTCCGTCTTCGGGCGACTGGCGTTGGAGGACAACCTGCTCTGCTTCGACATGGGCGGCACCACCGCCAAGGCCTGCCTCATTCAGGACGGCGAGCCGCTGCGCACAGACGCCTTCGAGGTCGCGCGCGTCTTCCGCTTTGCCAAGGGCAGCGGGTTACCGTTGCAGGTGCCGGTGATCGACATGATCGAGATCGGCGCCGGGGGTGGCTCCATCGCGCAGGTCGACAAGCTGGGGCTTGTGCAGGTCGGCCCGGAAAGTGCCAGTTCCAAGCCGGGGCCCGCGTGTTACGGATTGGGCGGGGCGCAACCCACGGTGACGGACGCGGATCTGGTGCTGGGCTATCTCGATGCGGCCTCGTTTCTCGGCGGCGACATGGCGCTTGATCGCGCGGCGGCCGAAGATGCCATCCGCGAGGCGCTGGCCGAACCACTGGGCCTGTCGGTGACGGAGGCGGCCTGGGGCATCTACGAGACGGTCAACGAAAGCATGGCGCAGGCCGCGACGATCCACGCGCTGGAAAGCGGCCGCAAAGTGCAGGATTTCACCGTGCTGGCCATCGGCGGGGCGGGGCCGGTGCATGCCACGAACCTGGCGCGGCGCATGGGGGTGCGCCGGGTGATCTGCCCGCTGGGCGCGGGTGTCGCCTCGGCCTTCGGCTTTCTCGCCTCGCCGATTTCCTTCGAATTTGTCCGCGCCGCCATCGAGCCGCTGGCCGGGCTGGACCTCGCGCGCATCGACACGATGGTGGCAGAGCTCGAGGCCGAAGGGCTGGCTCTTGTGACCTCCGCCGGCATCGCGGAGGCGGACGCGACCACCGCCGTCTCCGTGCTGATGCGTTATTCCGGGCAGGGCTACCAGGTGGATGTGGACGTGCCGCGCGATCTGCTTTCGTCCGGTGGTACGGAGGACATCGCAGCGCTTTTCGAGGCCCGCTACCGCGCGCTTTTCGGCCGGACCGAAGCCATGGCGGCGGAGATCATGTCCTGGCGCGTCGTGGTCTCCGGCCCGAAACCGGTGCTGGAGCCGCAGGCGGCCTTGCGCGAGGGCACCGCGAAGATCGGTTTGCGCCCGGTCTATTTCGGCGAGGCGGGCGACTACGTGGACACGCCGGTCTATGACCGCTACTGCGTGCCGCCCGACACGCCCATCGAGGGCCCGGCGGTCTTCGAGGAGCGCGAATCCACCATCATCGTGCCGCCCCGCGCGCGGGCCACCGCTGACCGCAGCGGCAATCTCATCATCGATCTCGACGGTTGAGCCGCCTGCGCGGCCCCGGACCAGAACAAGGACACCCCTTTTGGATTTCACGCTCGATACAGACCGGCAGATCTTTCAGGATCAGGTGCGCAAACTGGCCGAGCGTCATCTGGCCGACGGCGCTTTGAAGCGCGCCAAGAACGCGCAGTTCCCTTTCGACGTCGCCCGGATCATGGCCGAAAACGGGTTGATGGGCCTCACCATCCCCGAGGCCGAAGGCGGCGCGGGCGGCACGTTGCTCGATGCGGTCATCGCCATCCAGACCGTCGCCAGCGTCTGCCCGAAAAGCGCCGATGTGGTGCAGGCGGGCAATTTCGGCGCGATCCGCACGCTTGCCGAATACGCCACGGACGCGCAGAAGGAACGCTACCTCGGCCCGCTTCTGAAAGGCGAAAAGGTCATTGGCCTCGGCATGACCGAAGCCGGCGCCGGATCGGCGGTGACCGACCTTTCGACGCAGGCCCGCGAGGATGGCGACGGCTACCGGGTGAGCGGCGGCAAGGTCTTCACCAGCCACTCGGTGGAGGCGGATACCTTCCTCGTCTACCTGCGTTTCGGGCCGGGCACCGGCGGCATCGGCTCGGTCATCATGGAGCGCGGGATGGACGGGTTTTCCTTCGGTGAGCCCAGCACCTACATGAACGGCGAGGCATGGTGCGCGCTCTATTTCGACGATGTCTTCGTGCCGAAACACAATGTGCTGCTTGGCCCCGGCGGGTTCAAGCGCCAGATCAGCGGGTTCAACGCCGAACGCATCGGCAATGCCGCGCGGGCGCAGGCGCTGGGGCGCTTTGCCTTCGACACCGCGCGCGACTACGTGGTGGACCGGTCGCAATTCGGCAGGCCATTGGCAGAGTTCCAGGGGCTGCAATGGAAATTCGCCGACATGCTGATGGCGCTGGAATCGGCGCAGCTGCTGCTCTACCGCGCCGCCGTGAATGCCGACCGCGGCTTGCCCGACGCGCAGCAGACCGCGCTTGCGAAACTGGCCTGCAACACCGCCGGGTTCGAGGCCTGCAACCAGGCGATGCAGGCGATGGGCGGCATGGGCTATTGTGACACGTCGCTGGTGGAATACTGTTTTCGCAAGTCGCGGGGCTGGCAGATCGCGGGTGGCTCGCTCGAGATGATGCGCAATCGCATCGCCGAGGGCATCTTCGAGCGGCGCTTTTCGCAACGCCCGCCACGGACAGAATAGGAGCGCGCGCCATGCAGAGCTACGGCATGTTCATCGATGGCGACTGGTGCGACGCGGCGGGCGGCGCGCGCTTTGCCTCCGCCAACCCCTATACCGGCGCGGACTGGGCCGAGATCCCGCAAGGGGGTGCGGCGGATGTGGACCGCGCCGTGCAGGCCGCGCACCGTGCCTTCGAGGAGGGCGACTGGCCGCGCTGGACCGCCACGCAACGCGGCGCCGCGCTGATCCGGCTGGCCGCGCTGATCACCGACCATGCCGAAGCGCTGGCAAAGATCGAAGTGCGCGACAACGGCAAGCTCTGGGCCGAGATGTCGAACCAGTGCCGCTACATGGCCAACTGGTACAGCTATTACGGTGGGCTGGCCGACAAGGTCGAAGGCAGCGTGCCACCCATCGACAAGCCCGGCGTCGTCAACATGGTGACCTACGAGCCGCTGGGCGTCTGCGCGCTGATCACGCCGTGGAACTCGCCGCTGCTGCTCTTGGCATGGAAGCTTGCCCCGGCGCTGGCGGCGGGCAACACTGTGGTGATCAAGCCTTCGGAATACACCTCCGCCTCGACGCTGGAACTCATGTCGCTGGTCGCGCAGGCGGGCATTCCCAGGGGTGTGGTCAACGTGGTGACCGGCTTCGGCGCGGAGGTCGGCATGCCGCTGGTCGCCCACCCGCTGGTGCGCAAGGTGGCCTTCACCGGCGGGGAGGCTGCCGGGCGCGCCATCAACGAGGCCGCCGCGCGGGATTTCAAGAAAGTCACGCTGGAGCTGGGCGGAAAGTCCCCCAACATCGTCTTTGACGACGCGGATCTCGATGCGGCGGTGCCGGGCGCGGTGTCGGGCATCTTTGCCGCCTCCGGGCAGACCTGCATCGCCGGGTCGCGCCTGCTTTTGCAGGACGGGATCTACGACGCATTTGTCGAACGGCTGGTAGAGATGGCGCAGGCGGCAAAGCTGGGCGATCCGATGGATCCGGAGACCAACATCTCCCCGGTGGCCACGAAAGCCCAGCACGAAAAGATCCTGTCCTATATCGACATCGCCAAGGCCGAAGGTGCGAAGTGCATCTTGGGAGGTCGCGCGGCGCAGCCCGAGGGGTCGGGGGGATATTTCGTGGAGCCCACGATCTTCACCGGTGTGCGCAACGACATGCGCATCGCGCAGGAAGAGGTCTTTGGCCCGGTCCTGTCGATCCTGCGGTTTGCCGACGAGGAAGAGGCGGTGCAGATCGGCAATGACACGGCTTACGGGCTTGCCGCCGGTGTCTGGACCAACGATCTGACCCGCGCGCTGCGCATGTCGCGGCGGCTGAAAGCCGGGACGGTCTGGGTCAACACCTACCGCTCGACCAGTTACACCACGCCGTTCGGCGGCATGAAGCGCAGCGGGCTGGGCCGCGAGAACGGTGCCGAGGCGATCAGGGAATACCTGCAGCCGAAATCCGTCTGGCTGGCCGAGCCGCAGGTTGTGGCCAACCCGTTTATCCGGCGCTGACCTTTCGAAGTTGCGGCGCAGGTGCTGTCGGCGGAGAGGAATTCGGTGGCAGGGTGGAGTACGGGGCGACGGGTGACGTCATCCGGTTTGATGCTCCGCAACCAAAGGCTCGATCAGCTTGGACAGGTCAACGATTGTCTTTCGCGGACCAGGTTTTGCGGCTGCCGTTACGCCGCGCGAATGCGCAATTTCCGGGCAGTGCGCTCCAGGTGACCGGCTTTACGCTTCCCACAGCGGACATTCTTCGGTTTTTTTTGATGCTGCTTGGGGTTTGCCGGGAATAGCAGAATAATGGGGGTGGGGCTAGTCTGGGAGTGATCGGGGCGAGCGGGGGTCGCCCGGCTTCGGGCGATCCGGCCCCGACCCCGGACCACCGGACCCCCCCGGGGGCATCTGAAGGAGACGCGTTG
>CANMMF010000002.1 GCA_947498985.1 uncultured Paracoccaceae bacterium
CCCCGATCTGCCGGATCGCATCCGGACGCGGCATAGCTTGCCCCGTCAGAACCTCAAGCTGCCGTAACTTCGTGACTGTCTCCTCGGGCCTGGGACGCTTGCTGGCCATGTGTTTCCTCCGTTTTCCCAAACATAGCGGAGGACCACTTCAGTAGGGGAGGATCACTAGCGCAGCGTCTTCTGCGCGAAGCAGGCTTCACTAAGGTCGAGGTGCGCGGGAAGTCTGGTGACGGCAGGATCGCCGGAATCGGCGTGCTGCGCGTTAATTTGGTGTCGTTCCAGGTCTACTTTCAGTGCAAACGCTGGAAGGGCAGCGTCGGTTCGAAGGAAATCCGTGACTTCAGAGTGGCTTTGCAAGGCCGCGCTGACAAAGGACTGTTCATCACCACCGGGCACTTCACCAGCCAAGCATCGGATGAAGCCACGCGCGATGGCGCGATCGCGAATGATCTAATCGACGGAGATCGGCTCTGCGAGTTGCTTAAGGAAAACCGGCTGGGCGTAGCGACCGAAATGATTGAGAAGGTAAGCATTCAGTCGGATTGGTTTCTTGGAATCTAGTGGCACGACTAGTTCTTGCGCCCAAGCAAGGAGCTATAGTTCAGAAACCAGATCATGACGCAGCTTCTTTACCTGTGTCAGCTTGTGCGATCTCAAGCAAGACTTTGGGCCTTAATCTCCTAATGCGCAACGCACGGAAACCGCCCTCTTTTTGTGCCCGGGCTTCAAGTTCCTTCAAGACTTTTAGGCCCCAATCCTTCTCATCCTTTAGGTCACGGTCAATTTGCCCGTGGCTGAACCTGTTTTGAAGCGAATGGTCGATCAAGCGCCAATTATCTTGCGGCGCTTCCAGCCAAGCATCGACGAATTCAGCTACAGGAATATCATTTAACAAAGGGATCGAAGCATAAGGGTTATGACCATTGTTAGTCGGCGAGACCGCCTCGAAGAACGCTTTTGGGTCATTTTTGACCATTGCCAACAGATCAGCTCGCACCTGTGGAAATGTCTGCCGTAGAGCCTCTTCTCTCGCTGCTATCAGATGGTCCCACATCTCTTTGAAATGTCTAGCATTTGCGTCGCTGACCCAATAGGCAAAACCGTCGTAGGAATGATCGAACGCGTCAAACCAACGCCAGTCCGTCCCACGAGGAGGCAGTTTTTCCGATTCTAACAAGTCGTCTATGTATTCTTTGCTTTGCTTCACCACCTCTTCGACGCTTTGATCCAAAATGCCTTGCTCTGCCATCAACATGCGCAAGCAAAAAATGTACAGCATCTCGCCCGAGTCAGTGACCTCGCGACCTTCGAATTGTTGCTCCATGCGTTTACGTGCTGTCTCAACGTCTTCATCGGGCAACTCATCAAAGTGAATCACGACCTTCCAAGGAGGGACGTCTTCCGGGACCAAGAAGTAGTGTGAGTTGTTGACGGAGGATTGGATTTCCGAGCTTGAAAAGCGTCCATGCATTAAGGTCGATACCAAGACCTGGTCATTGAGCATTCCGCTTTCTAGCTCAATCGTCGCATATCGTTCGTCTGCAGCAACAAATGGTGGCTTCTCGACCTCAGCTTTCCCCTTTCCTTGGGCCCGCATGAGATAGCCCATTCTTGCCCCTCGCCTGTTGCAAAGATCAGCTTCAGAGAGCCTTCCTGACCTTGCTTCAATGCTTAGCGCTGCAAAGAGTTGAACGAGTTCTTCCATCGCCTCAGAGTTTGCCAAATGCGTTGAGGACAGTGCTTTGTGCAATCTGGTCAAATCGGAAACGCTGTGCCGAAGCACCCGCAAAGATTTCACCCCAGATAACTTGAAAACTCGTTCGATATGTTCCTTGTGTTTCTCGGCAAAGTTTCTCGGATCTTGCTGCTTAACCTCAGATAGAAAACGCTGAAGCGCGCTGTCGACCTGAGGTTCGACGAGGAGTGTCTGGCCGAACGTCTTCTCTTTAACTTCTTTGAATTCTTGACCCAACAACTGTTCATTATCGTGGGCGATAACTATGACCCGGAAGTTCTTGTGCTCTACATATGAATTGATGACCCCGAGCACCTCATTGAGAGGCAAATTGCTTCGCTCATGGTCGTCAAAAATCAGTGTTCTTTTGGCTTCCACTTCGTTTCTAAGAAACGCGTTCGCGATCTCAGGAACGAAACCAAGCGGCACCGAAAATCCAAGTGCTCCAACGTCTTTTCCACGGAACTTGTCGAAGAAACCTCGCTTCGAAGCCGTGCTAGGATGGGCAGCCGCAAAAATCTCAGCGTGGACTTGTTCTGTCGACTTTAGCCCATACAGGCTGACGTAAATTCGATCATCCTTCTGAAGGCAGCTTAGTACCTGGAAGGTTTTGCCGGTTCCCCATGCACCAGTGACCAATACGGCGAAGCCTGGAGCGTCGACGGACGAATAGTATTGCAGGTAATCTTCGAGATGGGTCATGAAATTGCGCAGATCCAAGAGTACAGAATTTAGGTAAGTACACGGATAGATTGCTTTCGGTTCATATGACATACCTTACTTGGAAGGACGTGTTCGATTGCTGCGCATTGCCCAAATTCACGCTGTGTATTTCGACTCTGTCGAATGCGACGATCCCATCAGTCGACGCCCGAAAGGACGTATCATCCATTGACACATGTGTCATCTCATGATACATGTCAAGCATGATCCAAAGCACGAAGGGCAAGCTCGCTGCCAGTGCAGTCAAAGGCAAGTACGGCAAAGGCTTCCCAGGTGACTTGGTGAAGCGCACGCGGGCGATGCTCTCGGCGCTGGATGCTGCGGTGGTTGTCGAGGATTTGCGGTTCCCGCCCGGCAACCACCTGGAAGAACTGAAAGGGGATCGGGTCGGGCAAAACTCGGTACGGATCAACGGACAATGGCGCATTTGCTTTGTTTGGACGCAGAACGGCCCCGCCGATGTCGAGATTGTGGACTACCATTGAGAGGATACGCTGATGAGCTTGCTTGAAGACCCGATGCACCCGGGAGAAGTCCTGAAAGAGCTTTACCTCGATCCCCTGGAGATGGGGGCGATCGCGTTTGCGCGGCGTCTGGGCGTGCCTCGGACGCGGATCGAGCGGTTGATCAAGGGGACAACAGGGATCACGCCAGACACGGCGTTGCGCCTCGCCCGAGTATTCAACACGACCCCGGTCTACTGGGTGAACCTGCAGACGAACTATGACATGGCACTGGCCGCAAAGGAAATTGATGTGTCTGATATTGAACCGTTATTCGCGGCCTAAAACGAATCTGTGAAAGACGTATGTCAGATAGTTCAAATCCTCAAAATGGTTCCGATGAAAGCAAGCGCAGGAAGCGTCGGCGACGAGTAAGGAACCCTCTGAACAGCGAACAATACGCGGCCATTCGAAAAGGAAAAGAGAGTTGGATTGAATACCGAGGTCAGTCAAAGGCAAAAATCCAACTTAGGGGGGCCGATCTAAGCGGAGTGGACCTTCAAGAAACCGATCTCGCAAAAGCTGTATTTTCGAACGGTGTCTTGTCGCGTGCTAACCTTGGTCGGGCAAATTTGGAGGGAGCTGGACTTAAAGGTGTCACACTGATCGACACTGATTTACGTGGTGCCAATCTTAGGCGTGTCGCAGGCCTGACACAGCAGCAAATAGATCAGGCGATAGTAGACGATGCGACCCTACTTCCGAAAGGCCTCAGCCACCCACATTCAGCAAATCCGGTTCCAGTTGATGCTTCGATATCAGATCATCCCGAAAAGGAAATCGCCTCCGACGTAGCTCCCGCAAAGATGACCGCTCGTCGGCGTCGAAGTAATCCACGGGCAAGGGCGCGCCACCTAATAAATGAAGGAGCCAACGCTGCGCTTACCATCATGGATATGAGAAACCTGATCGAGGATGGAATATCCCAGTTTCTCATAAGCCGAGAATTAAACGCACTTCCGGATGATGCGCAGGTAGTTTCGATTTTTTCAGATTGCTTAGCCAGTATAGCTTCAGCCATCAGTAAGAATGAAGAAGTGGAACTTCTCCTGCAACTGGAGAAGCTCGAAGGTGTTCTACATCAGATACTTGAGGAGCTAAGCTGTGCAAGAACCTCAAGTTCAGGTGTAGGAACATTCTGGGCTAAATTTCGAGATCGGTCCGCCGACAATCTCTCCGATCTCCTGTTTAAATACGCTCCTATCGGAATCGGCGCTTCCGCCACGTATATTTACGGCCCAGACCTCGGGGAAAACTTACTGGGAACAATTCTTGACGGCTTCACAAATGCTGAACCTTCCGATGACTTGAGCCCGAGTACAGAAGACCCCAAAACTTGGGAACACTTCGATATCTAGAGCTGCCCTCGCTTTGGATACTCTGTGACAGCAAGATCAAACTCAATGCCGCAACCCCCTCTCCGCATGCGCCTCCTGGCTATCTATCTGTCCTTCAATCTCTCGGCGGCGGCTTTCGCTAAGGTCAAGCTCTGCTGCAAGTTCTCGTTCAGCGTCTTGTAGCTCGCCTCGTCGTTCAGCAATCCGCTCAAGGCCTTCATGGATGCGGCTTGAGACCGAATGAGCAACGTCACGCAGTCTTTCAAGCCAGCCAGCTCCGTCTCGATCCTGCCGGTCGAGCGTGTCTCCAAGGCGGTCAAATCCTTCGCAGAGGCCTCTGAGGCCGTCACCAACCGCTCGACGCAGGCGAGCAAATCGCGTTCCAAGGCTGTCAGTTGGGTCATCTAGTCCTCCTCGATCCGAATGCAGGTCACGTGCCTCTCGCCCATCTTGCAGGTGCGTAGGCGCGTCTTCGAGGGGTCCAGGATGAGCCAGGTCCCCTCGGGCCGCTCGATCCGTGTCAGGCCCAGTTCCGCCAGCTCCGAACGTGTCAGATGCATCGTCCAGAAAAAGCTCGCGGCCATCATCGAGGCGATCCCCGTCAGCGCCATCCCAGCAATTAGCCAGGGTGAGATCGTCAGCCAAAGGCGGATCGACCTCAGCCGCGTCTCGAACAGGCTCGCCGTCTCGGTCTGAAAGCGGCGCGTATCGCTCGCGATGGTATGCTGCGCGGCGCCCACAATGTTCTTCAAATCGATCCTGAAGCTCTTGAGCTGGGACGAGATCGAGGCGACGTGTTCCTGTCTGATCTCGTCGAGCTCCGCGTTCAGCTTCTCGCTCAGCCGGGTCGGCTTGCCAGTCTTCATGGAAAATCTCCCCTTTCAGCCGCCAACGCTCGCCGGTGTCGGGATCGCGGGCGGTGATGTAGGCCTTGCCGGTGCGCGGCAGGTCAAAGCCTGCATCGGTGAGGGCGTCGATCATGCTCGCACGATCCGTGATCAGACCAATGTCGATCTGGTCCTGTATCCAGGCGTGCAGCTCGTCGCGGCCTTGGGCGCGGGTCGGGGCCTCGACCCTGTCGCGGACCTCCTGCGCGCGCTCCACATCCATCGGATCGGCCCAGCCGTGGCGTTGGTTCATCACGTCCCGCAGGCTGTCATAGGCGTCCTGATGGCCCGGCGGCGCGATGTTCAGGCTCTTACCCGTCGTCAGCTCCAGGCGCGGCGTGCAGAAGTGAAGCTCGACCCGGCCTTCGTGGGTATGGCGGACCCAGAGCACCTCATATTGCTCGGGGTCCAGCCCCGCGAAGGCCAGCCGCTCGAACTGGTCCATGACCTCGGCCTGCTGGTCCTCGGTCGGGTTATCACTGTCGGCAAAGCTGACCACACCCGCGCGGTAGGTCCACTGATGGCGGCTGGCATCGATCAGGGCCTCGGTGCGCTTAGGGTTCCCGCGCAGGACCTCGGGCAGCGGGTCGCGGGTGACGGTCATGGGCTGGCCGTCGGCATCGCGGATCAGGTCGCGGTTGCCGTCAAAGGCCAGCACGCGCTCGGCCACGAGGTAGTCGACCGGCCCCGCGCCCGCGCCTTTGCCATTGGGGAAGAACTTGATCAGCACCGCCGCGCCTCATCGAGGAGCGCGGCGAGCTGGCGTTCGATTACCACAAGGCGACGCGCGACGGTCAGCGTGTCGATGTCCGTGCGCCCGACCTTCAGGGCATGGTTCAGCCAGCGGGCAATCTGGTTGAGGTTGCCACCGATGCGCCCGACAGCCAGCACAAGCGCCGGATCGACGCGGGGGATGGGCTTGCGGCGACGGGCCTCGGTCAGGCCAAGCGCCTCACGTAACAGCGTGGAGGCAGGCAGGCCAGCGGCCTCGGCCTTGGCGCGCAGCTGGGCCTTCTCGGACGCGGTGCAGCGGAAGACGAAGGTTTCGCTCAGCGGCTCTTTGGCGGGGGCTTTGCCCGCGCCGGTGGGGTTCGAAGGGGAGGCGTGCCACCCCTCGCAAGTTCCCGTGTCATCGGCGCAGCCGTATGACATGGGTCGCCTTGCTGTTTGCGCTTCGGTGGGATCGGTGCGGCTCAAGATCTGAGGTCCGCCGCCTGAATTTGCGCCTGCGTCACCAGCTCTGCGGCCAAGAGCGCGTCGATCTGACCGGGTGTAATGTGGCGGCAAAGAGGGTGCTTGTCCGTGACCCAATTCGCTAGGCCTGCCAGCATCTCGGCTTCCTTAGCCTTATTCGCTTCGCGGCCTTTGGCGATGTCATCGACATACGCCCGCCAGCGTCCCGACTTGAACCAGTTGTCCGAGAAACAAACCTTCGAACGGGTGAAGCCAGCGCTCTCCGCCGCATAGGCCTTCACCGCTTCCAACAAGTCTTTGACTTCCGTTCCGGCGTCCAGGATGTCCCTGATCCGGCTGAGACACTTCGCCTTCCCGCGCAAACGGTCGGGCGGATAGGCGGCCAAAATCTTCTCAGCTTCTTCTTCCTCCACCGCCATGCGCTCGCGCGTAGGAGGTTTATGGATGGTTTTAGGATGGTTTGGGGGCCGTGGTGGCCCCGGTACCCCGGCCAATGTGGCCCCCGTTCCGGGTCCGGTCTGGACGGGGTCCACTGTGGCCCCCGTCTCGATATCGGGCTCAGCAGTCAGTTCCAGCGCCTCGATCCGCGGCAGATCGATCCGGTAAACAACGGTGAAGCCATTCTTGCAGCCGCGCGCGCCGGTCTCGACCAGGATGCCTTCTTTCAGGAAGTCCCGGATCGTCCGCTTGACAGTGGTCTCCCCCAGCTCCGTATGCCGTTGGATCGTTCCCTTTGAACACCAGATGCCCGAGCCATCGTCCGAGGCCTTGTCCGCCAGGAACATGATGATCTGCTTGCGCGTCGCACTCCCGAACTTCCGTTCGGCGCAAGCATTCTCCACCCGCCAGCTCATCGGATGGCCTCAAAAGCCGCACAGACGTGCGAATTTTGTACAGGTTTTGTACGAGATTTCGCCTGTTTTCGGGGAATTCGGCGGAAAACGAACCGGGCGTTTCTGCACGCTTTGGCACAACACCTTGCAAATAAGCCATATTTTTCGGGCAGTTTTGGCGACCCCGGCAGGATTCGAACCTGCAACCTGCCCCTTAGGAGGGGGCTGCTCTATCCAGTTGAGCCACGGGGCCGCTGGCCCCTTGATTAACGCGCGGCTGCGGGCTTGTCATCCCGCAAGCGCATCTTGCGCATGCGCGTGGTTGCGATAGGGTCAACGCGACGGATCAAAAGGAAAACATCTTGGCCAACGACGCTCCCCGCCCTCTCACCCTGCGCGATGTGTCCGAGGCGTCGGGCGTGTCGGAGATGACCGTCAGCCGCGTGTTGCGCAATCGCGGCGATGTCAGCGAAGCGACGCGGGAAAAGGTGCTCGAGGCGGCCAAGGCATTGGGTTACGTGCCCAACAAGATCGCCGGTGCGCTGGCCAGCCAGCGGGTCAATCTGGTGGCCGTCGTCATCCCCAGCCTGCGCAACATGGTGTTTCCGGAGGTCATGTCGGGCATCTCCTCGGTGCTGGAAGAGACCGATTTGCAGCCGGTGGTCGGCGTCACCGATTACCTGCCCGAAAAGGAAGAGCGGGTGCTCTACGAGATGCTGTCCTGGCGGCCCTCGGGGGTGATCATCGCGGGGCTCGAGCATTCGGATGCCTCCAAGGCGATGCTCAAGGCCAGCGGCATTCCGGTGGTGGAGATCATGGACACAGACGGGCAGCCGCTGGACTGCGCCGTGGGCATCAGCCACCGCCGCGCCGGACGCGAAATGGCGCAGGCGATCCTCAAGCAGGGTTATGAGCGCATCGGCTTCATGGGCACGAAAATGCCGCTCGATCACCGCGCGCGCAAACGCTTCGAAGGCTTCACCCAGGCGCTGGCGCGCGAGGGCATCGAGATCGTGGACCAGGAGTTCTATTCCGGCGGCTCGGCGCTCGCCAAGGGGCGCGAGATGACCCGCGCCATGCTGGAGCGCGAACCGGAGCTCGAATTTCTGTACTATTCCAACGACATGATCGCCGCAGGCGGGCTTCTGGAACTGCTCGATCAGGGCATATCGATCCCCGGACAGGTGGGCATCGCGGGCTTCAACGGTGTCGAATTGCTCGACGGGTTGCCGCGGCAACTGGCCACGATGGACGCCTGCCGGGCGGAGATCGGACGCCGCGCCGCCGAGATCATCGCCGCGCGGGTCGAAAACCCCGATGCGGAGTTCGAGCGGCTGGTCGAGCTTGCGCCGACCATCACCTATGGCGACACGCTCAAACGGCGCTGATCGCCGTGACCACGCTCGACAACCGGCAGGCGCGGCACGTTTTCCTGCACAAACACGCGCTCAGCGAGCGGCCCAGCGGCGCCGGGCGCGGTGCCGACCTGCAAGGCCTGATCGAGCGGCTGGGCTTTGTGCAGGTCGACAGCGTCTGCACGGTGGAGCGGGCGCATCACATGATCCTTGCGGCGCGGCGGCAGAGTTACCGGCCGCGGCATCTCGCCCCGCTGCTGGAGCGCGAGCGCGCGCTGTTCGAGCACTGGACCCATGACGCCGCCGTGATCCCGACGGCGCTTTATCCGCTGTGGCAGATGCGGTTCCGGCGCGATGCCGAGCGGCTCAAGGGCCAGTGGCGCAAGGACCTGCGCGAGGGTTTCGCCGAGAAGGCCGAGGATTTGCTGGTGCAGATCCGCGAGAACGGTCCGGTGTCGTCCGCTCAGGTCGGCGAAGGCGAGGCGCGCGGCTCGGGCGGCTGGTGGGACTGGCATCCCTCCAAGACCGCGCTGGAATATCTCTGGCGCTCCGGCGCGCTGTCGGTCTGCAGGCGCGAGGGGTTTCGCAAGATCTATGACCTGACGGAACGGGTCATTCCCGAAGAGATCCGCTCCCATCGACCCGATACAGACGAGACGACAGAGGCGCTGTGCCTGGGCGCGCTGGACCGGTTGGGCTTTGGCACGGCGGGTGAGATCGCGGCGTTCTGGGACACGTTGCGCCCGCATGAGGTCAAGGCCTGGACCGACACGGCTCTGGCCTCGGGGCTGATCGAGCCGGTTGAGATCACCGGCCATGATGGCGGCACGCGCACGGCCTTTGCGCGCCCCGGTCTGCGCGAGATCGCCGATGCCGCGCCGGAGCCGACGCGCCGGTTGCGGGTGCTCAGCCCGTTCGATCCGGCGCTGCGCGACCGCAAGCGCGCCGAGCGGCTCTTCGGCTTTCACTACCGGATCGAGATCTTCGTGCCTGCGCCGAAACGAAAATACGGCTATTACGTCTTCCCGCTTCTCGAAGGCGCGCAACTGGTCGGGCGGATCGACATGAGTGCGGATCGCGATGCGGGCGTGCTGCGCGTCAAGGCGCTCTGGCCGGAACATGGTGTGAAATGGGGCAGCGGGCGGCAGGACAGGCTCGAGGCGGAGCTTGACCGGATGGCGCGTTTTGCCGGGGTCGAGACGGTGGAGTGGGCGCCGGACTGGCTGCGCGCGCCATTGTAGATCCCTGCCTGCGGCTGTTCAGGCCCGGGCGCGCTCGGCCAAGCAAACGCTTGTCCGGCGCGCATCGCACTGGCACTCTGGACCGCGAGAACACGAAAGGGCAGCAGGCTGACCTACCGGCGCTACGCACTCTACTACACGTTCCCGCAGGGCAAGCTGGCGCGGTTCGGAGCCTCATGGCTCGGCTGGGACATTGCCATCGGCGCACCGGCACATCCGCCCTTGCTGGAGGATCTGCCGCATCCGCCGCAAACCCTGACCGAACGCCCGTCCCGATACGGGTTTCATGCCACGCTGAAGCCCCCGTTCCGGCCCGAGCGCTACACCAGCGAATCCGATCTGCGGGCGGCGTTGATCGACTTTTGCACGACGCATAGGCCGGTGCAGGTCGACGCGCTCGAACTGACGCGCCTTGGCGGGTTTCTGGCGCTGATGCCCAAGGGCGACACCGCTGCGCTCGAGGATCTTGCCGCCCGCGTGGTGGTGCATTTCGATCCGTTCCGCGCGCCTCTGACCGAGGCGGAGCTCGCCCGGCGCGACAGCGCAAATCTCAGCCCGACGCAGCGCCAGAATCTCGCACAATGGGGTTACCCGCATGTGATGCAGGATTTTCGCTTTCACATCACCCTGACCGGGCGCTTTGCGCAAAAAGAGACCGAGGCCACGCGGATCGCCCTCGCCCCGCATCTAAAGCCGCTATTGCCGAAACCTTTTGTGCTCGAGGCGCTGACGCTTTGCGGCGAGGATAAGACCGGCCGCTTTCACGCCATCGAGCGCCGTCCGCTGCAGGGCTGACGCCCGAGCCATGCAATGCCGCGATGGCGGCTATTCGGGAACGTGGCTACTCCTGCGCGATGACCGGGCCTAATTGATGTTCTGCAACGCAGAATAACAGACGCGAAACAGAGTCAAACCGATGGCAGATATCTCCTATACCGCCCCGCAGCGCAGCTTTGCCAGTGGCATCCTGCACGCGATCGGCGATTTCTTCACCCTGATCACCGAAAGCAACTGGCGCGTACATGAAGCCCAGCGGCTTCAGGGCATGTCCGACAGCCAGCTGGCCGCCCGCGGCCTGCGCCGCGACGACATCCCGCGCTTCGTCTTCCGCGATCTCTTTTTCAACTGAGAGCGCCGGTTCCCGGACGTAAGACAGGGCCGCCTTTGACAAGGCGGCCCTTTTCGTTTCACCAAGACCGCGGCGCGTCCCTCGCAACTGCCATGCTGTCGGGCCTCGCCTGACGGTCGCGCCATACGTCCTGCGCGCCCTGCGCATGTCCAGGCGATTTTCTTCAGCGCCTTGAGATCCTCGTCGATGCCGAAACAGCGCGGGCCGATCGCCTCAAGCGCGTGCGGCGTGGGCCGGACCGCACCGATCTCGATGGCACGCGAGACGGCGGCGGACGTGATGCCCTTGCGCGCCATGTCGCGCGCAGCCTCGGCCACGGCCTCTTCGTCAAGCGCCTGATACTTGCGGCCGCCGAACTCGAACCCGCCATCGAGAAGATAGGACAGTCCGCCGATGGCCAGACGCAGATGCGGCGGGAGGTCGGCCACCCTGCGCAGGCTCTCGGTGGAGGGCAGAGACACCCGGAACGTCGCGGCCTTCATCAGCTTCTTGCCTTCGATGAAAGCGTTGGTGAACTGCGTGGTCCCGATCATCACGCTGGCCATGTCGACGGCATCGGCACCGGTCCGCTCCGGAACCGACCGGATCGCTGCCATCGCACCGAAGACAACATCGCCGGTGGCCGGCGCCTTGATCGAGGCCACCACCCTGCCGTCGTCGATCATCGCGGCATTCGTGTCTGTTCCGCCAACATCCACGGCAACAGGCATGTCGCCCTCATCCGGTTGGTCCCGTCAGATCACAGAGCGCCTCGGCAGTCGCGAGGTCGCCGTTTTCGGCGGCGCGAGGCGCCAGCGCCAGTTCCGCGCGCATCTTGCCACGCCAGCGTATCGAGCCGTCCGATGTCTGACACAAGAGCCCTCGCAATTGCCGGGCCAGCCGATCCGCCTCATCGGACATATCGTCGTAATTGTTGCACGCGTAGACCTTGACCGTATGCCGGTTGCACAAGTTTAAGCATTCCGGAGCGTTGGTGACAATCCGCCGGATCGTGACGTCATCCAGAGCGGTGTCGGTAAATTGGCGGACCGAATGGCGCGTCAGCAGGAAGCGGCGAAAGTCGAAATCCGCGGCTTCTTCGATCTGCGCCCGCGTCACCTCTTCGGCACCACCTGCCGCGCCTGGTGCGTGTCGCGCGCGCTTGCGGTCAGCTGTGCCAGTTGCGCGGCAATTGCGGGCAGCGGTCTGTCGCGCGCCGCGTGTCAGGCCACTCGTCAGCGCCATCCGCACCGCATCAGCACGAAATTCGACCGTCCGATTCAGACCCATTGTTCATCTCCTTTGTCGCAATAAATGCGATCAAGTGAGCGGTACGAAAACGGGACAGGTCCAATGTGCTGCGGGTTGGTGAGCTTGGCGGTGATCACCATCGAGATGACCACCAGGAAGATCGCGAAGATCCCGGACGCAGCGGATGTCGGCGGCCCCGTTCGAGGATTTGTCGAAAGAGATCGGGACAAGCGCCCAGCGGGATCAGGAAGAACGGCAGAAAGAATAGTTGTAAGCAGGGCAATGAACCATGATCGCTTGGTCTCTTCCAGGTTCTGCATTCGGGTCGTCCCGCTCAAACAGACGATCAGCGGTCGCAAGGTCTCAAAAAAAGCGGACAGGTTTTGGACCGAAACGGCTGGGTCGCGGTCGGGACGCGGTTTTCGGCAGATCAGCGTGGCGCGGGGCAAGGGGGCGGCGTCGGTCTTTTTCCGTCTGACGAAAAAATGCGAGGACACCCGGTCCCCGGAACGCAAAAGGCCGCCCCGGGGGGCGGCCAGATCGCTTTGATTTCGCGGCAGGATCAGTTCTGCGCGTAATATTCGATCACGAGGTTCGGTTCCATCTGAACCGCGTAGGGCACATCGCCCAGACCGGGGGTGCGCACGAACGTGGCGGTCATCTTGGAGTGGTCGGCCTCGATATAGTCGGGCACGTCGCGCTCGGGCAGTTGCGTCGCTTCGAGCACTGCAGCCATCTGCTTGGACTTCTCGCGCACTTCGACCACATCGCCTTCCTTCACACGGTAGGAGGGGATGTTCACGCGCTTGCCGTTCACCAGAACATGGCCGTGGTTGACGAACTGGCGGGCGGCGAAGACAGTCGGTACGAACTTGGCGCGGTAAACCACGGCGTCGAGACGACGCTCCAGCAGGCCGACGAGCAGCTCGCCTGTGTCGCCGCGCTGACGCTCGGCATCCGAGAAGATGCGGCGGAACTGTTTTTCGGTCAGATCGCCGTAATAGCCCTTGAGCTTCTGCTTTGCGCGCAGCTGCAGGCCGAAGTCGGACATCTTGCCCTTGCGGCGCTGACCGTGCTGGCCGGGGCCGTATTCGCGGCGGTTGACCGGGGATTTCGGACGACCCCAGATGTTTTCGCCCATCCGGCGGTCGATCTTGTACTTGGCAGAGGTGCGTTTGGTCACCGTCTGATCTCCTTCATTCGGGTTACCTCATCCGCCCTGTCGGGCGGCCTCGGAAGTGTGAAGGGCGTTGTCCTCTTCCCGGGTCTGGCCGGAATGACAGGCATCCCCTTGCGGGGGCCACCAACACCAATGAAGGCGCGCTTATACGGCGGGCTGCGCCCGAGTCAAGCGCCCGTCACCGGAGATCCGTCGACTTCTCTGAAAATGCCGTCTTTAAGCGTTGCTTAAATCCTTCGCGGCACAACTGTCTTACCAACAGCCAGGAGGCGCCTGTGAAGACTCACAAGGCCGACATTCCCGCGTCCCAGCGCAACCCGCTCATGCATGCCGTGGCCCAACGCGACCGTTCGGTGCTGGAAATGGTCAAACGCGCCATCGAACACCGGCAGGTGATGCTGGCCTTTCAGCCGGTGATGCAGGCGCAGGATCCCTCCCGCACGGCGTTTTACGAGGGGCTGATTCGGGTGCTGGACGAAACCGGGCGCGTGGTGCCCGCGATCGAATTCATTCACGCGGTCGAGGAAACCGAATACGGGCGGCTGCTGGATTGCATCTCGCTGGAAAAGGGCCTGGCGGAACTGGCGCGGGTGCCGGATCTGCGGCTCTCGATCAACATGTCGGCCCGCTCCATCGGCTACAAGAAATGGGCCCGCACCCTGCATCGCGGGCTTCAGGCCAACCCCACTATCGCCGAACGCCTGATCCTCGAGATCACGGAAAGCTCTGCGATGATTGTGCCGGAGCTGGTTGTCAGCTTCATGCTGGATCTGCAGGCGCAGGGGATTTCCTTCGCCATCGACGATTTTGGCGCAGGCTACACCGCGTTGCGCTATTTCAAGGATTTCAGCTTCGACATCCTCAAGATCGACGGGCAGTTCGTGACCGGCATTGCGCAGGATGCGGACAACCAGGTTCTGGTGCAGGCGATGATCTCCATTGCGCAGCAATTCGACATGTTCACGGTCGCCGAACGGGTCGAAAGGGCCGACGATGTCGCCTGCCTGACCGCGCTCGGTGTCGACTGCCTGCAAGGCTATTTCTTCGCGGCCCCCTCCGTTCGCCCGCCATGGCGTCAGCAGGATGAAGCGATGCGCGCCTGACCCTGACGGGGCGGCGCACGTCTGGCAGAGCGGCGCGTGCCGACACGCGCGCATGGGCCCTCGCGTCCGCCATCGCACACGCATAACGACACCCCACGACAAAACAGATCGCGGGGCGGCCGCAGTTGCATAGCCGCCATGCGTCCCGCGTATCTGAGACAGACTGTCCGGTTTTGTCCACGCGCAGGATACGATAAACGCTCCAGCGGACGGAAGCAGGATTCGGTATCACCGATCCGACGGTATGCCGACGCATACGAGACATCGCTGGAGGAAATCGATAATGACAAATGTCGTGATAGCAAGCGCCGCACGCACCGCGGTCGGAAGCTTCGGGGGCGCGTTTGCCAACACACCCGCTCATGACCTGGGGGCCGCTGTGCTCGAAGAGCTGGTCGCCCGTGCAGGCGTCGACAAAGGCGAGGTCTCGGAGACCATTCTCGGTCAGGTCCTGACCGCCGCACAAGGCCAGAACCCGGCCCGTCAGGCGCATATCAATGCAGGCCTGCCCAAGGAAAGCTCTGCCTGGGGCATCAACCAGGTCTGCGGCTCGGGCCTGCGTGCCGTGGCGCTTGGCGCGCAGCACATCATGCTCGGCGACGCGCAGATCGTCTGCGCCGGCGGCCAGGAGAACATGACGCTCAGCCCGCATGCCGCGCATCTGCGCGCCGGGCACAAGATGGGCGACATGAAATATATCGACACGATGATCCGCGACGGTCTCTGGGACGCCTTCAACGGCTACCACATGGGCCAGACCGCCGAGAACGTTGCCGAGCAGTGGCAGATCAGCCGCGACATGCAGGACGAATTTGCCGTCAGCAGCCAGAACAAGGCCGAAGCGGCGCAGAACGCGGGCCGGTTCGACGACGAGGTCATGGCCTTCACCGTCAAGACCCGCAAGGGCGATATCGTGGTCGACAAGGACGAATATATCCGCCACGGCGCGACCATGGAGGCGATGCAGAAACTGCGCCCGGCCTTCACCAAGGACGGCTCGGTGACCGCGGCCAACGCGTCCGGTCTCAATGACGGAGCCGCCGGTGCCCTGCTGATGTCCGCGGATGAGGCCGAAAAGCGCGGGATCGAGCCGCTGGCCCGCATCGCCTCTTATGCCACCGCCGGGCTCGACCCCTCGATCATGGGTGTGGGCCCGATCCATGCCAGCCGCAAGGCGCTGGAAAAAGCGGGATGGAAGGTCGAGGATCTCGATCTCGTGGAAGCCAACGAGGCCTTCGCCGCACAGGCCTGCGCGGTCAACAAGGACATGGGCTGGGATCCGGCCATCGTGAACGTGAACGGCGGCGCGATTGCCATCGGTCACCCGATCGGGGCCTCCGGCGCGCGCGTGCTCAACACGCTGCTCTTCGAAATGAAGCGCCGCGACGCCAAGAAAGGCCTCGCCACGCTTTGCATCGGCGGCGGCATGGGTGTCGCGCTCTGCGTCGAGCGTCCGTAACACGGCAATGGCGGCGCGGGTCAGCCCTGCGCCGCACCCGGCATGACCGACACGCGCCCCCCTTTCGACCAGCTGGTCTTTTCCGGCGGTGGCCTGCGCTGCTTCTGGCAGGGCGGTTTCCTTGACGTGGTCCGCGACGAGATCACGCTGCAACCGGCGCGGATCGCCGGGGTTTCCGGCGGGGCGCTGGCGGCAGCCTGTTTCATCGCGCATCAGGGCCACGCCCTGCTGAACCGGATGATGCAGGCTTTCGACGACACCGATTCCAACATCGCCTGGCACGATTTCGAAAAGGACGGCGTGACCCCGCATCAGCGCGTCTATCGCGAGGTCGTGACCGATGTGCTCACCCGCGAGGCGATGCAGGCGATCGCGGACGGGCCGCTCTACCAGGTGCTGCTGGCGCATCCGCCGCTGCAATCCGCGCCGAAGCTCAGCGGCAGCGCGGCGACCATCGCGTATGAGGCGGAACTGCACACCGTCGCCGATCCGCATTTCGACTGGGCCAGAAAGCTCGGCGTCACGACCAGCTTCGTCGACGCGCGTCAGGCGGCGCGGGACGGAACGCTTGTCGACCTGGTTGTCGCCGCGGCCACCATCCCGCCGGTCTTCGAGCCGCCGCACTGGAACGACAAGCCGGTGATCGACGGCGGCATGGCTGACCAGGCGCCGATGCCCGACCCGGATAAAGGCGCCACGATGGTGCTGCTGACCCGGCAATATTCCGGTCTGAAACCCCACGAGGACCGCAGATATCTCGAACCGTCCCAGGAATGCCCTGTGGACAAGATCGACTTCACCAGCCCCGACAAGCTCCGGACCACATGGAAATGCGGTCAGGAGGACGGACGGGCCTATCTCAAGACCCTGACCTGACATCAAAAACGGAGGAACATCTATGGGACGTGTAGCATTGGTCACCGGCGGCAGCCGTGGCATCGGCGAGGCCATTTCGAAGAAACTGAAAGCCGACGGCTTTGAGGTCGCGGCCACCTATGCCGGCAATGACGAGAAGGCCGCCGCCTTCACCAACGAAACCGGTATCAAAACCTACAAGTGGAATGTCGCCGACTACGACGCCTCCAAAGAGGGCATCGCAAAGGTCGAGGCCGATCTCGGTCCGATCGACGTGGTGGTCGCCAACGCGGGTATCACCCGCGACGCGCCGTTCCACAAGATGTCGCCCGAGCAGTGGAAAGAGGTCATCGACACCAACCTCACCGGCGTGTTCAACACCGTGCATCCGGTCTGGCCGGGCATGCGTGAGCGCAAGTTCGGCCGGGTGATCGTGATCTCGTCGGTGAACGGCCAGAAAGGCCAGTTCGCGCAGGTCAACTACGCCGCCACCAAGGCCGGTGACATCGGCATCGTGCGCAGCCTCGCGCAGGAAGGCGCCCGCGCGGGCATCACCGCCAATGTGGTGGCCCCGGGCTATATCGCGACCGAGATGGTCATGGCGGTGCCGGAGAAAGTGCGCGAATCGATCATCAGCCAGATCCCCGCAGGCCGTCTGGGCGAGCCTGAAGAGATCGCGCGCTGCGTGGCGTTCCTCGCCTCCGACGATGCGCAGTTCATCAACGGCTCGACAATTTCCGCCAACGGCGCGCAGTTTTTCTCCTGAGCGCGTTTGCAGTGGTGACCGATTGGGCGCTTTCCCGCGGGAGGGCGCCTTTTTCGTTCGTCAGCGCACCAAATACGCGCGTTTTTTGGTATTACTCTGCATCGATGCACGCTCTATATCCACACTCAACGGATAAAGGAGACCCCCATGCTGACCCAGATCAACGGATTGCACCACGTCACCTCGCTGGCGAGTGGCGCGCAGGACAACAACGCTTTCTTCACCAAGACGCTCGGATTGCGCCGCGTCAAGAAGACGGTCAATTTCGACGCGCCTGACGTCTATCACCTCTATTACGGCGACGAGACCGGCAGCCCCGGCTCCGTCATGACCTATTTCCCGTTCCCCGGCGCGCGGCGCGGCCGGTCGGGCAGCGGCGAGGTGGCCACCACCGCGTTTACAGTGCCAAAGGACGCCCTGCCCTTCTGGGAACAGCGTCTTGCCGACCACAAGGTCGCCGGTCTGCAGAAAGGCAGCCGGTTCGGCGCGGATGTGCTGGCCTTCCAGGGCCCGGATGGCGACGGGTTTGCACTGGTGACGGGTGACGACGAACGCAGCCCATGGGTGTCCCAGGACGTGCCGGAAGAGGTCGCGATCCGCGGGTTTCACTCCGCCGACATGCGCCTTGCCCCGCGCGGCGCGGCGGCCAGCGCGGAATTGCTGCGCTTCATGGGCTACGAGACGGCAGAGCGCGACGGCAACGTCACGCGCTTTCAGGTGCCCGGCGGTACGGCGGCCAACGTGATCGACATCAGTGAAGTCGATGCGCCGCAGGCGGATCAGGGCGCGGGATCGGTGCACCACATCGCGTTTTCGGTGGACAACCGCGAAAAGCAGCTGGAGGTGCGCCGCGCGCTCATGGACACCGGATATCAGGTGACGCCGGTGATCGACCGGGACTATTTCTGGGCGATCTACTTCCGGTCGCCCGGCGGGGTTCTCTTCGAGGTGGCCACCAACGAGCCGGGCTTTGACCGCGACGAAGACACGGCGCATCTGGGTGAGGCGTTGAAACTGCCCAGCCAGCACGAGCATCTGCGCGGCCGGCTCGAAGAGCTGCTGGAGCCGATCCATGACTGAGCTTGTCTTTGCCGAAACCGAAGGCGCGCCCGGCGCGCCTCTCGTCTTCACGTTCCACGGCACCGGCGGGTCGGAGCGGCAGTTCCACGATTTTCCGCGCCAGGTGATTCCCGAGGCGCATGTGATCTCGCCGCGAGGCGACGTCTCTGAAGGCGGCGCGCTGCGGTTCTTTCGGCGCACCGGCGAGGGCGTCTACGACATGGAGGATCTTTCCGCGCGCACCGATGCGATGACGCGCTTTCTTGCGGCGGCCAAGGCCCGGGTCGGCGCGCGCCGCGTGATCGGGCTGGGCTATTCCAACGGCGCCAACATTCTGGCGGCGGTGGCAATGCGGTCGCCGGATATCTTCACCGACATCGCGCTGATGCACCCGCTGATCCCCTGGACCCCGGCGCCGCAACCCGAACTTTCGGGCACCCGCATTCTCGTCACGGCGGGGGAGCGCGATCCGATCTGCCCCGCACCTCAGACCGAAGCACTGCTCGACTGGCTGCGGGCGCAAGACACCGAGCCGGAGACGCTCTGGCATCCGGGCGGCCACGAGATCGTGCAGGCAGAGGTGGAGGCGCTGGCGAGGTTTCTGGCCGAATGACATGAAAAACGCCCCCGGAGCCATGACGGTTCGGGGGCGTTTCCAGAACGGCGGGACGCGCAACCTCAGGGGGTCGCGACCTGCGGTCAGCGGCGGCGCGGGAAGAGCGACCGCCAGAACCCGGCGACCATTTCGCCGCGCGCATCGTGGGCGGCCTTGAAGGCGCGGTCGTAGCGGGTGTCTTGGCTGAACTCGATCATTGTCTTTCTCCAGTCTCGTTTCAGGATCAGTGTTTTTGAACTGCATCTGATATGCACCCTTTCAGACGCTTCGACAAACGAGACTTTTCAAGCCTTCGGATTAGTATTATTTAACTGAACATGATCGACCGCCTTCCCCCGCTCAAAGCCCTGCGCGCCTTCGAGGCCGCCGCGCGCCACATGTCCTTCGCCAAGGCCGCGGAGGAGTTGCATGTCACCCCGGCGGCCTTGTCGTTCCAGATCAAGAACCTCGAGGCGCATCTGGGCCAGCCGCTCTTTCGCCGCCTGAACCGTGCGGTGGAGCTGACCGAAGCCGGACGGCTGCTGGCGCCGGGCGCGTCCGAAGGCTTCGAGAGGCTGTCGCGCGCCTGGAGCGCCACGAACCGGTTGCAGGACAGCCGCACGCTGTCGGTGACCGCGGGCCCGGCCTTCACCGCCAAGTGGCTCGCGCCGCGGCTGTTTGCCTTCGCGCAGGCGCATCCGGAGATCGAGCTGCGTTTTACCGCAACCCTGCGGCAGCTCGATTTTCAGCGCGACGAGGTGGATGTGGCGATCCGCTACGGCTTTGGCACGGATGAAGGGCTGCACTCAGAACATCTGATGAACGAGACCATCACGCCGATGATGCGCCCTGATCTCGCCGCGCTCTACCCCACCCCTGCCAGCTTGCAGGAGGCCGCGCTGCTGCATGACGGCTCGGTCGATTTCATGTCGCAGCCCGCCGATTGGACGGTCTGGTTTCGCGCCAACGGGATCGCGCATGTGCCGGTGCCAGCGGCGCGCTTTTCGCAGGCCGACCACGCGCTTGACGCGTCGCTGGCCGGTGTCGGCGTGTTGCTGACGCGCACATCGCTCGCCGCGCAATACCTCGCCAACGGGCAGCTTGTCGCGCCGTTCGAGATCGGATTGACCACGCAGGCGCGGTTCCGGTTTCTATGTGCGGAAGGGACAATCACCCGACCGCAGATTGCCGCGTTTCACGACTGGCTGCTGGCGGAGATCAACATGATACCGGATGGAACCGAAGGGCGCGTGCTGGTCCCGGTATCGGATCTGGCCTGACGGCCAGAGCGTGGGTCGGCGGCACCCCTGTCCCTTGGGTGCCCGCCCGACCCGTTTCCTCAGTGAACGGTCTGCGTTTCGAGACGTACAATCTCTTCCTTGATACGCAGTTTTTGCTTTTTCAGTTCGGCGACACGCAGATCATCAATGCCGGGAGCACGTTGCGCTTCCTCTACCTCGGTGGAGAGTATTTGGTGCTTCCTCTTCAGTTCCTGCAAGTGCGAACTCAAGCTCATGGGATCCTCCTTCTTGTGAAATGGACTTTCAGTGCAGCATAAGACATGCTCAAAGTCACGCCGCAGCTGCAGCATGGCGGCCAACATTTCATGACAATGCGAAACACTTTGCCGATCTGCGCAGGGATTGATCTGTTTTCAGACGCTTGCGGCAAAGCGACCCTGTCAGAGACCGTGTCCTTCGCGCAGCACCCCCGACACCAGTTCGGTGAAGTTATCGCCGTCCGACCCATGGCTGTCGCCGCGGTGCAGAATGATCGTCGGATGCATCCGGAACGGCCCGCGCCCGCCCTTGCGGCCGCGCAGTATTGCAAGCTTCGGCGCCCGGGCCTGACGGGGGGCGAAGGGCAGAAGCTCCAATGAGCCAAGGCAGGCGTCAAACCCGGTGATCAGTTCGGCCAGGCGCTCCGTGCGCTGAATCATGCTGACGGTGCCGCCGGGCGCCGTGCGCCGCGCCGCAGCATCGACCCAGACCGCCAGCGGCAGATCGGAGCCGCGCCCGGCCTCGCGCCCGGTATCCGGGGCGCGACTGCGCGCGCAGGTTTCGAAAAACGGCGGGTTGGCGATCACATGGTCGAAGCAGCGTTGCCTCAGATCGGCGGGGATCCGCGCGACATCGCCGTCCCAGACCTCGCCCTGCAGGCCGTTTTCCGCCAGATTGTCGCGCGCAAGGGCGGCGTAGCCCGGCTGGATCTCGAGGCCCGCCAGGGCAAGCCCCGGCACCCGCCAGCCAAGACAGCACGACGCCACCCCCGCGCCACAACCCAGTTCCAGCACCGACTGGTCCTTGCACGCGGCAACCGATGCGGCCAGCAAGACCGGGTCGATCCCGGCGCGGTAGCCTGCCTTGGGTTGCCAGATCCGCACCCGTCCGCCGAGAAACGCGTCGCAGCGGCGCTCTTCCTCGGCAAAGACCTCAGTCCTCAAACCTGACACCGGCCTCGCGCAACACCCGCCGGGCCTGATCGATCTCGTCGCGGCGCACCATCAGGCGGCGCGGCAATATGCCGATCGATCCTTCGAGCACGCTCATATTTACGTCCAACTCGAAGGTCTCTATACCCTCTTCGGACAGCAGAGTGCGGGCGAGCGGGATCAGGGTGATGTCGTTTGTGCGCAAAAGCTCTTCCATGTCGGCGATGTAAGGACAAGGCGCACGGAATGTCGAGCCTTGGACGAGGGAGTTCACGGGGAGTTTGATGGGTCTCGACGAAGCACGCGTGAAACCGCATGAACGGCTGGCCGAAGTTCTCGCGGGGGACATGGCAGAGGTCAACGCGCTGATCCGCAGCCGCATGGCGTCGGAGCACGCGCCCCGCATACCGGAGGTCACGGCGCATCTGGTCGATGCGGGCGGCAAGCGTTTGCGCCCGATGCTGACTCTCGCCTCGGCCCGGATGAGCGGCTATGACGGCCCCTACCACGTGCATCTCGCCGCCACGGTGGAGTTCATCCACACCGCAACGCTGCTGCATGACGACGTGGTGGACGAGAGCGCGAAGCGGCGCGGGCGGCCCACGGCGAACCTGCTCTGGGACAACAAATCCTCGGTTCTGGTCGGCGATTACCTCTTTGCGCGCTCGTTCCAGCTGATGACGGAAACCGGCAATATCCGCGTGCTGCGGATCCTTTCCGACGCCGCGGCCACCATCGCCGAAGGCGAGGTGCTGCAGATGACCGCGGCACAGGATCTCGCCACGACGGAGGCGGTCTATCTGCAGGTGGTGCGCGGCAAAACGGCGGCGCTGTTCTCGGCGGCGACCGAGGTGGGCGGCGTGATCGCCGGGCGCCCCGAGGACGAGGTCCGCGCGCTTTTTGCCTATGGCGACGCGCTGGGGATCTCGTTCCAGATCGTCGACGATCTGCTGGATTACTGGGGTAGCGAGGCCACGGGCAAGAATGTCGGCGACGATTTCCGCGAGCGCAAGCTCACCTTGCCGGTGATCAAGGCGGTTGCGAAGGCCAACCCCGAAGAGCGGGCGTTCTGGGCGCGCGTGATCGAAAAGGGTGACCAGCGCGACGGCGATCTGGAGCATGCGCTGGCGCTCCTGAACGCGCATGGCGCGCTCGAAGCGACCCGGCTCGACGCGCTGGCCTGGTCGGCCAGGGCCCGCGAGGCGATGCGCGCCCTGCCGCAATCGGACCTGCGCGATCTGCTGATCGAGCTTTCGGATTACGTGGTTGCGCGGGTGAACTGAGGCGCGCTAGCGCAACACGCAGTCACGCACCCACCAGTCGGGGAATGCAGCGCTCAGCGTCTTTGCGCCGCTCTTGGCGCGCGCAGGGTCTTCGAAAAGCGCAAAGCAGGTCGCGCCGGATCCCGACATCCGCGCAAGCGACGCGGCTTTCAGAGAGGCGAGCTGGCGCAGCACCTCGCCGATGACCGGTTGCAGCGCTGTGGCCGGGGCCTCCAGATCGTTGCGCTGCGTGGCCAGCCAATCGAGTGCGGCGCGCGCGCCGCCGCCATCGGGCCACGCGGTCATCGGCGCGTTGGATTTGGTCTTGAGCGCGGCAAACACCTTTGGGGTTGGCACCGCGACGCCCGGATTCGCCAGAACCGCATGCAAGGGCGCCATGTGCAGCGGCAACACGCGCTCTCCGGTGCCCGTCATATGCGCGGCCTGCGCGACGCGACAGACAGGGACGTCCGCGCCGAGGGAGGCCGGGTCCACCGGCGCCGGGCGGCCGTAAAGCTGCTCCATCGCCGCCAGAGTGGCCGCGGCATCCGACGAGCCGCCGCCGATGCCTGCCTCGGACGGCAGGTGTTTGTCCAGCGTGATCGCCACCGGCGTGCCGAATGCCAGCGCCGCCTTCCAGCAAAGGTTGCGCGCATCCGCAGGCACGCCATTGGACATCGGACCGGTCACGTCGAGCGCCATTTCCGGCGCGTCGCGGACGGTGACCCGGTCGCCGATATCGGCGAACATCACCAGCGAATCGAGCAGGTGATACCCGTCCGCGCGCTGGCCGGTCACATGAAGGGTGAGGTTGATCTTGGCCGGCGCGAAGGCCTCAGCCTTCGTCATCCGCACCGGTTCCGCTGCTGGCCTGCTGCAGGGGCGCCGCGCCCTCATCGGCGAGCACCTGATCCAGCCCGACCTCGAGCTTGCGCCGGATACGGTCGGGATCGGCCTCTTCGGCGGCGTCTTCCCAATCCACGAAACTCAGCGCGCGTTTCCACTGAAACTCCGCCTCGAGCTTGCGGCCAACCGCCCAGTACACGTCGCCCAGATGGTCGTTCACAATCGGATCGATCGGCATCAGTTCGGCGGCGCGTTCCATGTGCTCGACCGCTTCCTCATAGCGGCCCAGCCGGTAGAGCACCCAGCCGAGGCTGTCCATGATGTAGCCGCTGTCGGGCCGCGCCGCGACCGCGCGCTCGATCATGTCGAGCGCCTCGTCGAGCTTGATCTGCTTTTCCACCAGCGAATATCCGAGGTAGTTGAGCACCTGCGGCTGATCGGGCTGCAGCTCCAGCGCGCGGCGGAAATCGGCTTCGGCCGCGTCCCACTCGTCCTGCCGCTCAAAGCTGATGCCGCGGGCGTAATAGAGGAACCACTGCCGCTCCGTTATCTCTTCGTAGAGCGACAGAGCCGTCGTATAGGCCTCTGACGCCTCGACGAAATTCTCCTGCTGGCGGAGCATATCGGCAAGCGTGGAATAGACTACCGGCAGATCGCCGTGGCTCTGCGTCAGACCGCGCAGGACCGAGATCGCCTCGTCGAACTTGTCCTGTTTGCGCAGCGCTTCCGCGCGGCCCAGCTCGGCGGCGTGAAAGGACGGATGATCGGTGCCGACACGCGCATAGGTGTCGACCGCCAGATCGTATTGCCGCATCCCGTCCAGCAGCTCTGCCGAGAGCAGGATTGCATCGACGTGATCGGGGCGCAGAAATTCCGCAAGGCGCGAATAGAGCAGCGTGAGATCGTCATTGCCCTCGTTCGAGAGCGCGCCGCCCAGAGTGTAGAACACCTCTGCGATGCCGTCGCGGGCCGAGCGGATATGCGAGAACGGCAGCGCGTCCCCGGCCTCAAGCTTGTCGCGCATCGCGGTCAGTCCGGGGTCGAGATCGCGGCCGAACGCGGTGTCGATCAGCGTCAGCGCGTCGTCGTTGCGATCCAGCTGGCTGAGGATTTCGACCTGGGTCATCACGCCGCGCCGCGTCATCTGCATGCCGCCGCTGCCGCCCGCCTCGAAGATCGCCGCCGCACTTTCGTAATCGCCGACCGAAGCCAGCGCCATCGCCTTGTGATAGGTCGCAAACGGCGCCAGGCCCTGCAATTTGCTGACCTCGTCAAAGGCCACGATGGCGGCACTCATGTCGCCCTGCCCCAGCTCGGCCCAGGCCTGGATCAACCCGTCCGCTAGCGGCCCTGCGCCGCGGGTTTCGGAGATCGCCTTGAGAACGCTGGCAAAATTCTCTTCGTTTGCATCCCTCGCCAGCAGGGTCATCTGCGCCAACTGGCTGGAAAACCCCTCCGACAGCAGCCGTTCGGCCAGACCGGAGGCACGATCGACATCGCCGAGCGAGACATTGGCCAGCACGCCGCGTTCCAGCAGCGACGGGTTGGCGGGATCGTTCACGATGGCGCGGCCGTAATAGCGCGCCGCCGCCTCGAAATCGCCCTGGAAACTCGCCTGTCGCGCGGCGAGGTAGTCGCCGGCGATACCGCGCGCCTCGACCGGCGTGGCCAGCAGGACCGGCAGCATGGCGGCCCCGGCCAAGAGCCCTGCGCGGATAGTCTGTGCCCAAGCTGTCACGATGCCTGTCTCCATCTTGTCTGCTTTCTTTTCCAAGCTGGGGCAGAGCCTAATCGGGACCGTCGGGCATGGCAATGTCGGAGCGTCTGACATTGCCGTCAGACAGGATGCGCCGCGCGCGCCTGTGACGATCAGCTCAGGTTCCGCTATTGCCGCGGCGTGGCCAATTCCACCCCGGAGAACGGCGCATCGAAGACCAGCGCGCCGCCGTGATCGGCGAGCCGCGCGACGCGGCCCGAGACCGTTCGGCCCATGACGCGGAACATCATGCGGTCCTGCGTGCGCAGATCCGGTCCGCCATCGAACCGCAGCCCGGTCAGGCTGGCATTCCTGACATCGACAATCTCCGTGCCGAGCCGTTCACGTTTCATGCGCAACTGCCGCGCGCCTGGCCAGCGCGTCTGCCGGGGTGTCGGTCCCATCGCGATCCTCCGTTTCAGAGGATCTGACGCGAAAAAAGTGAATTCCCGGTTAGCAGCAGACCGGCCGCACACAAAAGGGCGGCGCAGCAGCACCGCGCTTCCGTAAAACTAGCTTACATATTGGGATAATTCGGCCCGTCGCCACCCTGCGGCACGGTCCAGACGATGTTCTGGCTCGGATCCTTGATGTCGCATGTCTTGCAATGCACGCAGTTCTGGAAGTTGATCACGAAGCGCGGCTCCTTGCCCTCTTCGCGCACCACCTCGTAGACCCCCGCAGGACAATAGCGCTGCGCAGGCTCGGCATATTCCGGCAGGTTGACCGCAATCGGCACCTCGGGGTCCTCGAGCTTGAGATGCGCCGGCTGGTCTTCCTCGTGATTGGTGAAGCTGAAGGAAACGTTGGTCAGGCGATCAAAGCTCAGTTTGCCATCGGGCTTGGGATAGTCGATGGGCTCGAAGTCTTCCGCCTTGCCGGTCGCGTCGGCGTCGTTCTTGCCATGCGCAATGGTCCCGAAGAGCGATACGCCGAAAAGGTTGTTTGTCCACATGTCGAACCCGCCCAGCGTCAGGCTTGCCGTCAGCCCCCATTTCGACCACAGAGGCTTGATATTGCGGACCTTTCTGAGATCCGCGCCGATCGCGCCATCGCGCACCTCGTCTTCGTAGGCGCTCAGCTCGTCGCCTTCGCGACCCGCCTTGATCGCCGCATGCGCGGCCTCTGCCGCGGCCTTGCCGGAGAGCATCGCGTTGTGGTTGCCCTTGATGCGCGGCACGTTGACCATGCCCACCGAACAGCCCAGCAGCGCCACGCCCGGCGCGACCATCTTCGGCATCGACTGGTAGCCGCCCTCCGAGATCGCCCGCGCGCCGTAGGCCACGCGTTTGCCGCCTTCCAGAAGCTCCGCGACAATCGGGTGATGCTTGAAGCGCTGGAACTCCATATAGGGATAAAGATGCGGGTTCTGGTAGTTCAGATGCACCACGAAACCCACGTAAACCTGATTGTTCTCAAGATGATAGATGAACGAGCCGCCGCCTGCATTGCTGCCCAGCGGCCAGCCCATCGTATGGGTGACCGTGCCTTCGCGATGCTTGGCCGGATCGATCTCCCAAATCTCTTTCATGCCGAGCCCGAATTTCTGCGGCTCGCTGTCTTTCGACAGATCGTATTTCCGGATCACTTCCTTGCTGAGCGAGCCGCGCACACCTTCGCTGAGAAAGACATACTTGCCGTTCAGCACCATGCCCGGCTCGTAGCTGTCGCCCGGCGTGCCATCGGCGGTCTTGCCGAACTCACCGGCGACGACACCTTTGACGCGGTCGCCGTCATAGATGATCTCCGAACAGGACATGCCGGGGAAGATCTCGACGCCCAGCGCCTCGGCCTGCTCGGCCATCCAGCGGCAGACATTGCCCATCGAGACGATGTAATTGCCATGGTTGTTCATCAGCGGCGGCATCGGCCAGTTGGGCACGCGCAGCTTGCCCGCCTCACCCAGCAGATAGAAATTGTCTTCGCGCACCGGCACGTTGAGCGGCGCGCCCTTGTCCTTCCAGTCCGGGATCAGCGCATCGAGCCCGACCGGGTCCAGCACCGCGCCGGACAGGATATGCGCACCCACCTCGGAGCCTTTTTCCAGCACGACAACCTCGAGGCTGTCGTCAAGCTGCTTGAGACGGATCGCCGCCGACAGGCCCGCGGGGCCCGCCCCCACGATCACCACGTCATAGTCCATCGCTTCGCGCTCAACGTCGCTCATCGCCATTCCTTCCAGACCGGGCCCCGAAAGGCCGAGAGTTACACCACGCCTGACTAGCCCGGCCATGCGGCAGGGGTCAATTGCGACGGAGCGTCCCGGCGCGGGCGCCGCCACATGCCTCATGCGCCCCGACAGGCAGCAAAGCGCCAAACCGCGCGGTCACAGCGCCCAGGCACACCGGCGCCTCTTGCATTCCCGACACGCTCCGATGCACTGTAGCGCGCAACGTGACACCGACAACGCCGCGATCCCGTCAAGGATGCGCGGTCCGCTTTTTTTGAGGGGACACATGGAAAAGATCCCGATGACCCGCGCGGGCAACACCGCGCTGCAGGCCGAGTTGAAAACCCTGAAATCCGAAGAGCGCCCGGCGATCATCCAGGCGATCGCGGAAGCCCGCGAACTGGGCGATCTGAAGGAAAACGCCGAATACCATTCGGCGCGCGAAAAGCAGGGTTTCATCGAAGGCCGCATCAAGGAGCTCGAGGCGGTGCTCGGCAAGGCCGAGGTGATTGATCCGTCCACACTGTCCGGGGCCGTCAAGTTCGGCGCCACCGTCACGCTGGTGGACGAGGACACCGACGAGGAGAAGACCTGGCAGATCGTCGGAGAGCACGAGGCCAATATCGAGAAGGGCCTGCTGAACATCCGCTCGCCCATCGCCCGCGCGCTCATCGGCAAGGACGAGGGCGACAGCGTCGAAGTGCGTACGCCCGGCGGCGAGAAATCCTACGAAATCCTCTCGATCCGCTACAGCTGAGAGCCACAAGAGACGGGGCGCGCAGGCCATGGCAGAGCCGAAACAGGCGAAACCGACAATGCCCGGGCTATATGATCGCGGATCGCAGGGGGGGCTGACCGGCATCGACATCGCCGCGGCGGCGCTCGGCGTGGTCTGGCTGGTTCTGGCAGGCGGGTATTTTCTGTTCTCCGATGCCGGGTCGGGCGGCAGCAACCTGCGCTTCGTGCTGGTGCTGATGGTGGTGTTCTTCCCGGTCGCGCTGCTCTGGGTGGCGGCGATGGCGGCCCGCGCGGCATCCATGATGCGCGCCGAAAGCGCCCGTCTGCAGGCCTCCATCGACGCTTTGCGCCAGGCCTATGTGGCGCAGGCCCAGCAGGGCCGCGGCGAGGCGCCCAACCCGATGCTGATCAAGCGGCTCGACGAGATCTCCGGCGCGCAGCGCAACCTCGAGACCACGCTGGCGATGTTTGCCTCGACCCGCAGCGCCGCACCCGAACCTGCCCCGGTGCTCGAGCCCGCGCCAGAGCAACCCGCCGCCGACGACCAGCCGGCGCTGTCGCTGGGCACACCCGCAGAGGCGCTGCGCCCGCCGCTCTCCAACGCCGATTTCATCCGCGCGCTGCATTTCCCCGAAACCGCCGAGGACAAGGCCGGCTTTGCCGCGCTGCGCCGCGCGCTCAAGGACCGCAATGCCGCGCAGCTGGTGCAGGCCGCGCAGGACGTGCTGACGCTGCTCAGCCAGGACGGCATCTACATGGACGACCTCACCCCCGATCTGGCGCGCCCCGAACACTGGCGCGCCTTCGGACGCGGCGCGCGGGGCCGCGCCATCGCCCCTTTGGGCGGTATCCGCGACCGCTCTTCGCTGGCGTTGGCCGCGGGCCGCATGAAGGAAGATCCGATCTTCCGCGATGCCGTGCACCATTTCCTGCGCCGCTTCGACCGGAGCTTTTCGGGCTTCGCCGAACAGGCCAGCGATGCCGAGATCACCGATTTCGGCGGCACCCGCACCGCGCGCGCCTTCATGCTGCTGGGCCGGATCGCGGGCACCTTCGACTGACCCCAATACCCGGCTGAAAAGCTGCTGCTTCGGAGCCGTCCGTCACCTGAGACCAAGGCTGCGGATACGGGGGGCCGGGCCATGCCAAATCGCCGAGGGGCCCCGCCTTGCGGGGAGACGGCTATTTTGCTTGGCGCGGGGCCCCGGATCTGCAGCGCAGGCGCTCAGGGGAGGGGCGGCGCTGGTGCTGCTGCTTTGGTGAGTGCCAGAGCCCCGGCGACATCGGCCAAATGCGCCGCCTCACCGCCTGACCCCAACCGCGCCCCAACTCAACCCAGACCAAACGCGCCAAACGGGTAGAACCGCACCGGATCGCCCGGCGCGATCTCTGCCGCACCGTCGCCCAGCTCCACCAGACCGTCCGCCCAGCTCAGCCCCGAGACGCGGCCAGACCCCTCGGAAGGAAACACCTCCGCCCGGCCCTCGCGCATCCGGGCGCGCAGATATTCGCGGCGTCCCGGCTTCTTGCGCTTGGCAAAGGCCGCGGGAAGATCGAAGCCCTGCGGTGCCTGCCAGCCCGCGCCCGCCAGCACCGCCATCGCCGGGCGCGCGAAAATCAGCGCGCAGACAAAGGCCGCAACCGGGTTGCCCGGCAGCCCGAAGACCGGCACGCCGTCCCAGACACCGAGCGCCAGCGGCCGTCCGGGTTTCAGCGCGATGCGCCATTCCTGCAACGCGCCGCTTTCGCGCAGCAGCGCCGAGACATGATCCTCATCCCCTGCAGATGCGCCGCCGGAGGTCAGGATCAGATGCACCCGGCCCGCCGCACCGTCGAGCGTCGTGCGCAGCGCCTGCCGGTCATCTTCCACACGGCCCAGATCCACCGCCTCAAAACCGAACCGCGCGACCATCGACAAGAGCATCGGGCGGTTGGCGTCAAAGATCTGCCCGTCGCGCGCCGTCTCTCCGGGCTCCACCAGCTCGTCACCGGTCGAGAGCACCCCGACCTGCAGCCGCTCCCGCACCGGCAACACCGAAAGCCCCACCGCCGCCGCCAGTGCCAGATCCGCGGGCGTCAACACCCGCCCCGCGGCCAGCGCCACGTCGCCCGCCATCACATCCTCACCCGCCTTGCGGGTGTTGGCCCCGCGCTTGACCGGCCCGCGAAAGGCGACCTGCCCGTCTGCCACGGCGCAATCCTCATCCAGCACCACGGTGTCGACGCCTTCGGGCAGCCCCGCGCCGGTCAGAACGCGCAGCGCGTGGCCCGCGGGCACCGATCCGGCAAAGGGCACACCCGCCGCCGACCGCCCCGCGACCAGCGGCAGCAGCTGGTCGCCGCGGCCCACCGCATCACCCGCAAAGCCGTAGCCGTCCACCGCCGTGTTGGGCTGCGGCGGGTTGGAGCGGCGGGCCACCAGGTCTTCGGCCAGAACCCGGCCCGAAGCCTGCATCAGCGGCACCTCCTCGACCCCGGTCACCACATGCAGCCGCTCGCGCAGCATCGCGAGAGCCGCGTCCACCGGTGTCCAGTCCACCCCCGGCGGCAGGGCAAAACAATCGTTGCGCAAGGGTGGCGGTTTCAGTCCGGTGTCGGACGGCATGGCAGCCTCCAGTTCAGCCTCATGCCCCAGCCCGAAGATCCAGCCTTCCTCGGGGGCATCCACCGCCAGCATCGCAGCCAGACGCGCAGGCGCAAGCCCGCAGAGCATATCGGCCATCACCCGCACCTGAACCGCGTCGCGAATATCGCCGTCACGCGTGCGGCGGCGCACAAGCTGCGCCAGAAGCGATGGCCAGATCTCCACAAAGGCGACGGCGCGGTCAAGCGGCTCGAACGGCCAGACCGCCACATGTCCTGCAAAGCGCCGCCGCAATCGCGCCAGCACCGGCAGCCCCATCAGCACCTGCGAGCCGACAGCCCCGGCACCGGCCAGTTGCCAGCAGGTGAAGGCGCCGCGGGCCTGTTCTTCGACCTGCCGCCGGTCGGCAAAGGGGTTGACATAGCCCGCCTTGGTGCGCGCCAGCCCGGGGATGTCGCGTTTCAGCGCATTGGCCCAGAACGGCCCGCGCCCGGCACCGATGTCACGGTTGATCCGGGCCGCCAGATCAAAGCGGTTGTTGGCGCGCGGCGCGTCCTCGATCCGCGCCTCCAGCCAGTCCCAGAGCGCCAAGGGTTCAGCCCGCCCGGTCACCGCCGCCGCAAAGCCACGCGGGTAGCCAAACGGAAAGTCGAACCCGATGAGCAGCCGGTCGCCCGCGGCGAGCGCCGTCTCGATCCGCTCGTCCAAAGCCGCCTCCGCGAGGCCACGGTTGCGCAGATAAACCGGCGCATGCCCCGCCTCCGCCATCCAGATCGCATCGCGGCGGGGGCGCGGGCCGGTGTCGCTGCCGCCCGACCAGTCGACCATCACGAACCGGTCGAACCCGGTCAAAAGCCCACTTCACGCAAGATGAAATCCGCCACCGCGGCGGTGTCGTTGAGGTCAAAAACCGGCCGGTCCAGCTCCAGCGGCGTGTCCGAGGCCACCGCCTTGATCAGCGGATCGCCGGGCGCGATGAGCGGGTTGCCCGCCGCGGCGCGCCAGGCCTCCACCTTGGGATGGGTGTCGCGTTTGTAGCCTTCGATCAGCACCAGATCGACCGGGTCGAGCCGCGCCAGCAGCTCGGCAAGGCTGGGCTCCTCGGCATCGCGCAACTCGGTCATCAGCGCCCAGCGGTTGCGCGAGCTGAGCATCACCTGCCGCGCGCCCGCGCTGCGGTGGCGATAGCTGTCGCGCCCCTTGTGATCGACGTCAAAGCTGTGATGGGCGTGTTTCACCGTCGAGACCGACAGACCACGGCCCGAAATATGCTCGACCAGACGCTCCATAAGCCCGGTCTTGCCCGCGTTCTTCCACCCCGTCACACCGTACACTCTCATACCAACTCCTCTGCCCGGGCCAGATCCTCGGGGGTGTTCACGTTGAAGAACGGATCGACCCCCTGCACCGGGAACACCGCCTCGCGCCCGCCATGCCGGTCGGTCCAGAGCACAACCTTCTTCAACCCGTCCTCAAGCGCCGCGCGCAGATCGTCGCGCAAGCCCACCGGCCAGAGACCGAAGGTCGGATGCCGGATCAGCCCCGAGCGGGATTTGCTCCGGGTCTTCGCGTCGCCTTCGGTGGCCGCCAGCACCAGCGGCACCGCCTGCCCCTCGGCGGCCAGCAACAGGCGCGGCACCAGATCGCAGGGGAAAAACGGCGTGTCGGCGGCCACGGTCACGATGGTTTCGGCCCCCTGCCCTGCGGCCCAGTCCATCCCCGCAAGCACACCGGCCAGCGGCCCCGGGAACCCCGCGAGACTGTCCATCAGGACAGGCAAGCCGACCCCGTCGAACCGCGCAGGATCGCCATTGGCGTTGAGCGCGACCTCCGCCACCTGCGGGGCCAGCCGCCCGATCACCCGGTCGAGCAGCGTCTGCCCGCCCAGCGCCAGCAATGCCTTGTCGACGCCACCCATACGCGTGGCCTGTCCACCGGCCAGAATGACACCCAACGGCTGCTTCATGACCCTTGCTCTTCCGGGTAGCGGGCATCCCGGACGCGTACATCGCGTCGATGCCCCGGCACGCCTCTCATCCCGCCGCCTTGCGGGCGGATTTGCGCGCCTCGTCGGGCACCGCGTCGGGATCCATGTCCCAGATCAGCCGCTCGGCGCCGGAAAGGCAGACAAACCGCTTGCCGCGCATCCGCCCGATGCAGGTGAGCCCCACCTGCCGCGCAATCTCCACCCCCCAGGCGGTAAAGCCCGAGCGCGAGGCCAGCACCGGGATGCCCATCAGCGCGGTCTTGATCACCATCTCGGAGGTCAGCCGCCCGGTGGTGTAAAGGATCTTGTCCTCGGGCCCGACACCCTCCTGAAACATCCAGCCCGCGATCTTGTCGACCGCGTTGTGGCGGCCCACATCCTCCATATAGACCAGCGGCCTGTCGCCCTGGCAGAGCACCGTGCCGTGAATGGCCCCCGCCTCCAGATAAAGCGACGGCGTGGTGTTGATCGTGGCGGCCAGCGCATAAAGCGCAGAGGTCCGCACCTTGGTTGCGGGCAGGCTCAGCCCCTCGAGCCCCTCCATCATGTCGCCAAAGACGGTGCCCACGGCGCAGCCGCTGGTGCGGGTCTTCTTCCTGACCTTCTCTTCGTAGGTGGTCTGGCTCTCGGTGCGCACCACCACCACTTCGAGATCGTCGTCATACTCCACCCGGGTGATCACATCGTCGTCGCGCAACATGCCCTGATTGCGCAGAAACCCGATGGCGAGGTATTCCGGATAATCGCCGATGGTCATCGCCGTGACCACCTCCTGCGCGTTCAGGAAAATCGTCAGCGGGCGTTCCTCAACCACCGAGATCGACACCTCCGCCCCGCTGTGATCGGTGCCGGTCACAGCCCGGGTGAGACGCGCGGCCTGCGGGTCGGGGGCGATCAGATAGTCGGACATGGCAGATTGCATCCCCTTGCAGGCTTGGATAGGCCGGGCGTCGATAACGAGGCACAAGTGATGGCGGACGAGCAGGCGATGTCAAGCTTCTGGCGGGGCGTAAAGACGGGGTTTCCCTTCCTTTTTGTCGCCGTGCCCTTTGCCATGCTGTTTGGCGTGCTGGCCACCGAAGCGGGGCTGACGCTCTTTGAAACCATGAGCTTTTCGTTTGTGGTGATCGCTGGCGCCGCGCAATTCACCGCGCTGTCGCTGCTCAATGAGAACGCCCCCGCCATCGTGGCGCTGATCTCGGCGATTGCGGTCAATATGCGGCTGGTCATGTATTCGGCGGCGCTGACCCCCTATCTGGGGCCGCTGCCGCTCTGGAAACGCGTGCTGTTGGCCTATTTCCTGGTCGATCAGACCTATGCCTCGTCACAGCTGGAATTCGAGGCGCGGCCCGCAATGACACTGACGCAGAGATTTGCGTTCTTCCTCGGCGTGATGATCCCGATCTGCCCGCCGTGGTTTCTGGGCACCTGGTTCGGCGCCTGGGCCGGAGAGGCCATCGACATGGACAGCGGGCTCGATTTCGCGCTGCCCATCGCCTTTATCGCAATGATCGGCCCGGCCCTGCGCACGCCCGCGCATCGGGTGGCCGCGCTGGTCTCGGTGATCTTCGCGCTGGGATTTGCCTGGCTGCCGTTCAATTTCGGCCTGATCGTCGGCGGGCTGGCGGGAATGGCGGCGGGCGCCGAGGCCGAGCGGAGGATGAGCGCATGATCGACAAGACAGAGCTCTGGTTCGTGATCATCGTGCTTGGCGTCTGTTCCTTTGCGCTGAGGTTCCTGTTTCTCGGGCTGGTCGGCGACAGGACGCTGCCCGACTGGGCGCTGCGCCATCTGCGCTACACTGCCGTGTCGATCCTGCCCGCGCTTGTGGCACCGCTGGTGATCTGGCCTGCGGCCACCGAAGGCCAGACCGATCCGGTGCGGCTGCTGGCGGCCTTTGCGGCTTTTGCCGTGGGTTACTGGGGCAAGAGCGTGATCGGCGCGATGCTGGCCGGGGCGGTTGTCATGCTGGGTGGCGCGCTTCTGGGGCTCTGACATGCCAGGCGGAGTGCGCGGTCCGGTCCTTCGCTGTGGCGGTTGGAGCCAAGTGATGCTTCGCGGGTTTTGAGCCGCGCCGTGGAGCACCTGCGTTTCGGCAGGGCCAGCGCGCAGTATCGGGCCGCGGACTGTCGAAGCTGGAATGGCCCCGGGGTTCTAGACCCAACCGCGCAACGCCCATCCCGACCCGACCAAGGGATCTTGATCCCGCGCCAGATCCGCCCGCGCACGGTCCTCAAACGAAGTGTCACGACCGGACACCGCCCCGCTCACACCGCCTTGAAAACCCAGGCGCCGTCATCGCGCAACACCCGCTCGGCGCGGCCTTCGTGCCAGAGGTGCAGGCAATGGGCCATCGCCTCCACCAGCGCCAGCCCGTATTCCGACCCGCCGATCCTGCGCTTGAAGAGCGGCTGGAAACACGCCCCCGCGGCTTTCGGCTCGTCCAGAAACGCGTGCAGCCGGTCGAGCGCGGAATGGTGGTTCTCGATCAGCTGCCGCATGCGGGCGGGCAGGCCGGTAAAGGGCAGCTTGTGCCCGCCCAGCACCAGATGGCCGTCATGCGCCAGCCCGCCCAGCCGTTCACAGCTTTCCAGCCATTCGCCCACCGGGTCGGCCTGCGGTTCGGTTGCATAGACCCCGAGATTGGAGCTGATCGAAGGCAGGATCTGATCGCCCGCCAGCACCAGATCGCAATCGCGGCTCCAGAGCGTGGCGTGCTCGGGCGCGTGGCCATGCCCGATATGCACGTCCCAGTCGCGCCCGCCCGCGCGCAGCGTGTCGCCCTGCCGGATCCGGGTAAAGCCCAGCGGCATCGGATACACACAATCGGCGAAATTGAACGGCCGCTCCGCCAGCCGTTCGGCCAGCACGTCCGGCGCCATGCCGCAGCGCTTCCAGTAGGTCACCATTTCCGGCGCCGGACGGTCCTGCGCATCCAGCTGCAGCATCCGCGAAAAGAGCCAGGCGGTGCGCGTGGCGACAAGCTCTGCCCCGCGCTCCTGAAACCAGCCGGCATTGCCCACATGGTCGGGATGGTGATGGGTGACCACCACCCGCCGCACCGGTTTGCCCTGCAGAACCCCGGCCAAGGTGTCCTCCCAGATCGCGACGCTCTTGCGGGTCGAAAAGCCGGTATCGACCAGCGTCCAGCCGTCGCCGTCATCGAGCGCATAGCAGTTCACGTGGTCGAGCTTCATCGGCAGCGGCTGGCGCAGCCAGAGCACCCCCTCTGCCACCTCCACCGCGTCTCCGGGCGCGGGCGGGTCTTCCCATGGGTAGCGGATCGGGCTCGGCGCGCCGTCCATCACGCGGCCAGATCGTCGAGGTTCATCGCATAAAGCCCGCCCGCACCCTGTCGCGCATGTTCCAGCAATGCCGCATGCTCCGGCAGCAACCGCTCGATATAGAACCGCGCCAGCGTCTCGCGCGGCGTGCCGGGTGCGGCCATTGCGGCGCAGAGATGGAAATGCCCGCCCAGAACCCGCGCGAAGGCGCGCAGATAGGGCACCGCCCCGGCAAAGCGGTTGTCCATGTCGCTTTCGGCAACCAGCCATTCGGTGGTCTCGCGCAGCTCTTCGGCGGCCTGCCAGACCGGCTCGGCCAGCGCGGGCAGTTCGGCCTTGGCGCGCTCGGCCTGCGCCTCGATCTCGTCGAGCAGGCTCATCGCCGCCTCGCCGCCATCCATCATCTTGCGCCCGACCAGATCGATGGCCTGGATGCCGTTGGTGCCCTCGTAGATCGTCGTCACCCGCACATCGCGAAGATATTGCGCAGCACCGGTTTCCTCGATGAATCCCATGCCGCCATGCACCTGGATGCCGATATTGGCCACGTCTACGCCGGTATCGGTGCCAAACGCCTTGGTGATCGGCGTCAGCAGCGCCGCGCGCGCCTTCCAGGCGGCATCCCCGGTGGCGGTGGTCATGTCGATGGCCACCGCACAGCTGAGCGCGATGGCCCGGGCGGCAAAGATATCGGCCTTCATGGTCATCAGCATGCGCCGCACATCCGCATGGGCCGCAATCGAATAGCCGTGGATCGAGCGGCCCTGACGGCGCTCCAGCGCATGGGCCAGCGCGTGCTGATAGGCGCCCTCGGCCGCGCCGATGCCCTGACCGCCAACGCCAAGCCGCGCATTGTTCATCATCGTGAACATCGCGCGCATGCCGTCGTTTTCCTTGCCGATGAGCCAGCCGGTGGCGCCGTCATACTGCATCACGCAGGTGGGTGAGCCATGCAGGCCCATCTTGTGCTCGAGGCTCACCACCTTGAGGTCGTTGGCCACACCCGGCTTGCCGTCCGCGTCGGGAATGAATTTCGGTACCAGAAAGAGGCTGATGCCCTTGGTGCCCTCGACAGCGCCCGGCAGACGCGCCAGCACCAGATGGCAGACATTCTCGGTGAAATCGTTGTCGCCCCAGCTGATATAGATCTTCTGCCCGGTGATCGCGTAGGTGCCGTCGCCATTGGGCTCGGCCTTCGAGGTCAGCGCCCCCACGTCCGAGCCCGCCTGCGGCTCGGTCAGGTTCATCGTGCCGGTCCACTCGCCCGAGATCAGCTTGGGCAGATAGAGGTCCTGGATCTCGCGGCTGGCGTGATGCTCCAGCGCCTCGATCTGACCTTGCGTCATCAGCGGGTTGAGCTGCAGCGACAGGCACGCCGCGCTCATCATCTCGTTGACCACCGAGGTCACGGCCATCGGCAGCCCCATGCCGCCGCGCTCAGGGTCGGCGGCAATCGCGACCCAGCCGCCCTCGGCAATCGCGCGGTAGCCTTCGGCAAAGCCCTTAGAGGTGCGCACCACGCCGTTTTCCAGCCGCGCGGGATCGAGATCGCCATTGCGCTGCAGCGGCGCCAGCACCTCTTCGCACATCTTGCCCGCCTCGCTCAGGATCGCGTCGACCATGTCCGGCGTCGCTTCCGAAAAGCGCTCGGTCGCCGAGACCTGGTCCAGGCCAACCACCTCGGTCAGCAACAAACGGTAATCGTCCAGCGGCGCTCTGTAGGGCATGGGGGGCCTCCTTAGGGTGTTGCAACGCCCTGCCGACGGGGAAAGCATGGTCTTGGCAAGGCGGGACCGCCCGTGTAGCTACGCGCGGCATGACGCAAACCTAACGGTTGGGGCCCTGGCTTCAACCAAAACGCGGCGTCACAGATCTGGCCGCACCCACGGAGACCCATGACGCAGAGCACCGAACGGCTGAGCACCGGGCAGGACGGGCTGGAGCGCGCCGCCGCGCTGCTCCGACAGGGCGCGCTGGTCGCCTTCCCCACTGAAACCGTCTACGGGCTGGGCGCCGATGCCACCAATGCCCGGGCCGTCGCGCGGATCTTTGCAGTCAAGGGCCGGCCCGAGTTCAACCCTCTGATCGTGCATCTGGGTGCGCTGTCGCAGGTGCAGGCGCTGGTGCACTGGAACGACCGGGCCGAGGCGCTGGCAGAGGCGTTCTGGCCCGGCCCGCTGACCATGGTGCTGCCGCTGCGCGAGCATGCGCCGGTGTCGAAACTGGTGAGTGCGGGGCTCAACACGCTGGCGGTGCGCCTGCCCGCCGCAGAAGTGGCGCATGATCTGCTGACCCGGTTCGGCGGACCGGTCGCGGCGCCCTCGGCCAATCGCTCGGGACAGGTGAGCCCGACCCGGGCCGAGCACGTGACCGCCTCGCTCGGCGATCAGATCGAGGCGGTGGTGGATGGCGGGCGCTGTGCGGTCGGGCTCGAATCGACGATCGTGGGCCTTGCGGGCGCGCCGACGCTGATGCGCCCCGGCGGTGTGACCACCGAAGCGCTGCAGGCGGTTCTGGGACGCCCGCTTGCCAAGCGGCGCGACAGCGAGGCGATCTCGGCCCCCGGCCAGCTGCGCTCGCATTACGCGCCGCGCGCGCGCGTGCGCCTCAATGCCGCCGACTGGGAAGAGGGCGAGGCGCGGCTGGGTCTGGGCGATGTGGACTGCGACCTCAATCTCTCGGCCTCCGGCGATCTGACCGAAGCCGCCGCCAACCTTTTCGAGCATCTGATCGCGCTCGATCAGAGCGGCGCCGACGTCATCGCCGTCTCCCCGGTGCCCCATGCCGGGCTGGGTGTGGCGATCAACGACCGCCTGAGCCGCGCCGCGGCGGAGCGCTGAGCTACAGAATTAATATGACAATATGTCGAGCGGCCGCAAAACGCCGCCGATCCCGGTGCAACTTCCACAGATCCGGCTGATTTTCGTCAAATTCCACAGATAGGGTACAGGCCATTCCTTTTCCGGAGCCTGACCATGTTGGCCGCGTTTGTAAAATCCATCTCGCCGTTTTCCCCGTTCGCACGCCCCCGCGCGACCGCCGCGCCAGAACCCGCAGAGATCATCCCGCCCACCCCCGGCGCCGATGTCATTCTGGTGCCGCAATCGGCGATGGATGCCTATCCCGAGGACCCCGACCCGCTGGTCGACGCGGTCATGGGCTATGTCTCGACGCTCACGCGGTTTGGCCGGTTCACACCGCAGGAACTGCCCGAAGCGGCGCATCTGGTCTGTCAGCTCGAAACCTACCGCGCCGATGTCGCGCGCGGCGGCCATGCGCGATATCTCGGCAATGCGCGTCTGACGCTCGACGAAAACCTTGAGGCGGTGTTGCGCGGTCTGCGCATCCTGACGGCGGAGCGGCATCTCGAGGTGGCGCAGGGTCTTGCGGACTGGGCCGCGCTTTACCCCGGCGATGCGCGCCACCAGACCGGCACCGGCGACGCGGTCCCGGCCGAGCTTCAGGAGCTCGACGCGCGCTTTGCCGCCTGCGATGCCGCAGACCCGCTGCGCCCGCGCCTTGCGGCGTGGATCGCGCGGCATCCGCGTCTGGGTGTGGTGCCCGACGCGCAGATGGCGGACGCGTTGGACGAGGTGTGTCACAGCAACCCAGAGCGTGCCCGGCGCCATGCGCTGGCCGAGATCGGGATGCTGACCCACCAGCTCTCCGATCCCACCTGCCTGTCGCTGGGTGTCGCGATGGGGGCGCTGCCGGACATCGAACCGATCATCGAGATCGGGTCGCCGGTGCGGTTGCGCATCGGTGCGCGCAAGCCGCTGGTGCACCTGATCCGCACCACGCGCGGCAAGCGCTGGGGGGTGACCGGCAAACCGGGCGCGGCCATCTTTGAACGCGTGGGCGCGGAGATGGACGAGCTGCCCGGCGGGGACGACGCACCGCGCGACGCCGATCTTGCGCAATGGCGCCCGCCCGAGGTCGGCGCGAAGATCTCGCATGTCGATCTGGAGCGGATCGGCATGGCCAGGCTCACCGCCCGCAAGCTCGACGCCGCTGCGGCGCTGCATCTTCTGACCAGCCATCTGCCGCATCCGGCGCGGATCGACTGGGTCACCGTACGCGAGGCGGGCCGCGATCCGGAGGGGCAGCTGCGGCTGACCGCGTCGCTGATGCTGAACGACGGCCAGCTTGCGCTATCAGCCGAGATCGATCCCGAGGGCGCGCGGCTGCTCTCGGAGCCCGACCAGACCGAACTGGCCGCCGTTCCGGCAGAGGCCGTGGCCGCACATGCGCATCGCCTGACGGCAGCGGCGGCGTGAGTTACATCCGCTGAGACGACGGGACACCGGGCCCGGCACGCGCTGGCAGGACCGGCCAAGCGATGCCGGTCATGCTCACCCCACCTTCCGCGCGATCACGACATATTGCGTGAGCGAAAAGAAGAACCGGCCAGAGAGCGCGAGCGCCTCCTGCTCGTCGAACCACGCCTGCGCCTCGGCCTCCGGAAGATGCCCCTGAGACATCGCGAAATGCTTCATCAGATGCATCATCATCTGCGCGCTCCCATCCGGTTTCAGCGTGTGATCGACCATTGTGAAGGGCCGCACGTCCTCCACGACATGGCCTGACGCTTTCAGCAGGGTCAGCAGGCGCGACGGCACGTCCCCGGCCGCGAAATGATGATCCCAGGAGGCCCGCATGCGGTCCATGCGCGCCGGATCGTCGCTGTTCCAGACGAAGCTTCCAAGGTGCAGATCGCTGATCACCAAACGCCCCTGCGGCTTCAGTACCCGGAGCGCCTCCTGCAGCGCGGCATCGAGATCCGGCAGGTATTCGAAGACCTGGACCGAGACGACCTTGTCGGCCACGGCGTCCGCGACAGGCAGTGCCTCGGCGCTGCCATCATGGATCTCCACCGCCTCGAAGGTTCGGCAACGCGCCAGCGCCCCGGCGCGCATGTCGGCGCTGGGATCGACCCCGATCACCCGCCCGTCCGGCCCCACAGCCCGCGCCAGTTCTGCCGCCAGCAGTCCGTTGCCGCAGCCGATATCGAGGATCACCTCGCCGCGCGACGGCGCCAGTGCATCGAACGACGCCTGCCTCCGCCGGGTCAGCTCCGCCCCCAGATAGGCGTTCTCAAGCATCCGCGACACCTTTTCGTCAAATTCCAGCATTGTCCCCTCCGACCCGTAGATTTTTCTTGCCCGCCAGGGCGGTTGCACCCGTGCCACGCGCAGCCACAGCCGCCCCCACATGCGCCTCCGAGAGACCGTCCCAACCGGCCACCGCAGGTGCGGATGGGCTTTGCCGCACCACCGCTTCGCGACCCCCAGCCTAGCACGGGCCTTGCACTACCGGAAAGTTTTGCCGAACATCGCTGCCAGATAACGATCCCAAGGGAGGGACCAAATGACCATCCGCCTCAGCCTCGCCGCCCTGCTGCTCTCGGGCACCTTCGCCCACGCGCAACAGACCGATCTGACCATCGCGCTGCAGCTCGAGCCGCCGCATCTCGATCCGACCTCCGCCGCCGCGGGGGCCATTGACTCGGTGCTTTACAGCAATGTCTTCGAAGGGCTGACGCGGTTCATGTCGGACGGCTCCGTGGTCGCCGGGCTCGCCGAAAGCTGGGAGATCAGCGATGACGGCACGGTCTACACCTTCAAGCTGCGCGAGGGTGTCAGCTTCCATGACGGCTCTGCCATGGATGCCGGAGACGTCAAGTTCTCGCTCGACCGCGCCCGCGCCGAAGACAGCCAGAACGCGCAGAAAGCGCTTTTTGCGGGCATTTCCGAGGTTACGGTGGACGACCCGACGACCGTGACGGTGACCCTGTCGGCCCCGGACGGCAATTTCCTGTTCAACATGGCCTGGGGCGACGCGGTGATCGTGGCCGAAGAAAGCATCGGCGCCATCAAGTCCGAACCGGTCGGCACCGGCCCGTTCAAATTCGCCGAATGGGTGCAGGGTGACAGCATCAGGCTGATGCAGAACGCCGATTACTGGGGGGAGGCGCCCGCGCTGACCGAGGCAACCTTCAAGTTCATCTCCGACCCGACCGCCGCCTTTGCCGCGATGATGGCACAGGATATCGACGCCTTTGCAGGCTATCCCGCACCCGAAAACCTGCCGCAATTCGAGGCCGATCCGCGCTTTCAGGTGCTGGTAGGCTCCACCGAAGGCGAGACGATCCTGTCCACCAACAACAAGATGCCGCCACTCGACAATCTCAAGGTGCGCCAGGCGATTGCGCATGCGATCAACCGGCAGGAGATCATCGACGGTGCGATGTTCGGTCTCGGCACACCCATCGGCACACATTTCGCCCCGCACAACCCCGATTATGTCGACCTGACCGGCATGTCCGAATACGACCCCGAAAAGGCCAGGGCGCTGCTGGCCGAGGCGGGCTTCGCCGATGGTTTCACCACCACTCTGAAACTGCCGCCGCCCTCCTATGCCCGGCGCGGCGGCGAAATCATCGCCTCGCAATTGCGCGCGGTCGGGATCGAGACCGAGATCTCCAACCTCGAATGGGCGCAATGGCTCGAAGAGGTGTTCCGCGGCAAGGATTTCGGCCTGACCATCGTCAGCCATACCGAGCCCTTCGACATCGGCGTCTACGCCCGGCCCGACTATTACTTCCAATATGGCAAGCCTGAGTTCCAGGAGCTGATGGAGACGCTGACCGGCACCTCGGACCCCGAGCAACGCTCCGCGCTGCTGCGCCAGGCGCAGGAGATGATCTCGGAGGATTACGTGAACGGCTACCTCTTCCAGCTGGCCTTCCCGACCGTCGCGGATGCGCGGCTCGAGGGGCTCTGGCAGAACGCGCCCACCCAGGCCACCGACCTCACGGGCGTGCGCTGGACCGAGTGACGCTTGCCCCTCGGGGCCAGGCATCGGCACACCAAGAACCCCGCGCAGAGCCTGACATCTGCGCGGGGTTTTCTTGGCGGGCGGCATGTCCCCTGGCTCATTGGTCGCTTGAAGGAGGTTCAGATTGCCATAGCGATAACAATACCTTGATCGCGATTCACAAGCATCCGATCGTCAGGAATGCCGGGATCCGGATAAATGTTCCTGCAGCCTTGGCAGTTCGGGTCGCTCCGTCCAGAAACCTGCAGCGGGTTGACCGACACCACCCGCTGGATCACCGCGACTTCGCAAGCCACATCCGCCGCAGTGTCGCGTCCTTGAGCCCATAGTGATGATAAAGCGCGGCGCCCGCATGCAAGAGCACCAGCCCCGCGAGCACACGCGCCGCGATCCCGTGCGGGCCGCGCGGCGGCAGCGCTGCCAGATCGGGCAGCGGCGCGTCGCCGAAAAGCGCAAAAGGCAGGCCGGACATGGCGGACATCGCGATGCCGCTGCCGAGAAGCACAAACAGCAGACCGTAAAGCCCCCGATGCGTCCAGTGCGCCACCCGATCCTGCCAGTCGGGCACCGACGGGAGCGACTGCGGCTTCACGTCAAAGCGCCACCACCAGATCAGCCGCGCCAGCGTCAGAACCAGCAGCAGCCCGGCCACCGGCAGATGCACGCGCAGCGCCGCGGCCTTGGAGGCGGCATCTTCGCTGAACCCGGAGCGGAACCCGCTGCCGATCAACACAAACACCAGCAACGCCGAGATCCAGTGGATCCGGACCGCAACCGACCCGTAATGTGTCTCGGTGCTTTTTGACGACATGACAGCCCCCTTCAAAGATCCGGGCGAAGCGCTGCGCGCATCGCCAGCATGATCGGAAACCCGGCGATGAACTCCGCCTTGGTCAGCAATGCGTCATCGTCAATATCGGCGCGCCGGAAATCGTCGTTCATCGCGCGCCGCATCTCGCGTTCCGTCAGATCCCCGTCGCCATTGCGGTCCCAGAAGGCAAAGACGATCTTCGACGCGGTCGTGTAAGCGTCCGCACGGTCGGTTTTCTCGGCAAGATAGGCAAAGCCGGGATCCCAGCTGGAAAACTCCGTATAGCTGACGGTGCCGTTTTCGTCGCCATCCATGCCGGTGAAGACAAGCCCGCGGAAGACCTCCAGATCTCCCATATGCGCAAGCCCGTCGCCGCCGACATCCATCGTTTCGAAGATCGTCACTCCGATCTGCCGACCCTCCCGGCCAGTCATGTCGCCCGCCTCTTCGGCGGCGGCCGCCAGCGATAGCACTGTCGCGGCGCACAGGGTTGTCAGGGTTACCGTGGTGGTCATGGCTGTCTTGGGTTTCATGGATGTCTCCTTGCGCTGAGTCAGTTTATAAGTCGGTAGCACATTAATAGTTTACACGGCAATAGTTAATATGGAAATAGAAGACGTCTCCGCCCCGCCCTCTCTCGGTCGCCAGCTCGTCCTGAGCGCCGCCGCCGCCAAGGATATCGCCGCCCGCTTGCTGGAACCGCACGGGCTCAGCCTTGCGCAATGGGCGGTGCTGTCATCGCTCTGGATGAATGGTCCGCTCAGCATCAAGGCGATTGCCCGACTGACCGGCAACGCCCCTCCGGCGGCGTCGCGCATCGTGGACCGCATGATCACGGGCGGGCTGGTCCTGAGGCAGGAAGACACCTCGGATCGGCGCGCGGTGGTGATCAGCCTGACCGACACGGGCGAGGCCATGCGCCCGCTCGCCACGCTTTATGAAGAAGTGAACGCGATCCTGCTGGACGGGCTCGATACCGAGGCCGAGCGCGCGCTTTTCGCGACGCTCGAGCGGGTCACCGGCAATGCGCGCACGTGGCTCGCCGCCTCGCCGCCGGACCGGCGGCAGACGTCGCGCTGACGGTACGGGGGCCGTGCGTGCGGCCTCGGGGCAGCCGGACTCCACCACATCGGAGGTGCTTGCCCGCGGCGGGCGCGCCTCGCGGCGCGGCAAGGCGGCCCGCGGCGCATCATCCCTCTGGACCCGCCCCGCCCGCCTGCCTAACGTGGCGCCATGCTGCGCTATGCCCTCAAGCGTCTCGCCTCACTGATCGTCAGCCTGGCCGTGGCCTCGGTTGTCATCTTTCTCGTGGTCGAGGTCGCCCCCGGCGACCCGGCAAGCTTCATGCTCGGCATCAACGCGCGGCCGGACACGGTGGCGGCCCTGCGCGCCGAGCTGGGGCTCGACGCCTCCCCGCTGCAGCGGTATCTCGCCTGGGTCGGCGGCATGCTCACCGGCGATTTCGGCACCTCCTATACCTACCGCACGCCGGTTTCCGAGATGATCGGCGACCGGCTCTGGATCTCGCTGCCGCTGGCGATCTACGCGCTGACGCTGTCGACACTGATCGCGTTTCCGGCGGGCATTCTGGCCGCCTCGCGCCGCGGCAGTCCCCGCGATATCGGCGTGATGGCGGCCACGCAGCTGGGCGTCGCCATCCCCAATTTCTGGTTCGCGATGCTGCTGGTGCTGCTCTTTGCCATCAACCTGCGCTGGTTCTCGGCGGGCGGCTTTCCGGGCTGGGACAATCCGTTTCAGGCAATGAAGGCGCTCACCCTGCCCGCCATCGCGCTGGCCCTGCCGCAAGCGGCCATTCTCGCCCGCGTCATGCGCTCGGCTTTGATCGACATCCTCTCCGAAGATTTCATCCGCACCGCCCGCGCCAAGGGTCTGACACGCGGTCAGGCCCTGCGCCGCCACGGGCTGCGCAACGCGCTGATCCCGGTGCTGACCATCATCGGGCTGCAATTCTCGTTCCTGCTTGCCGGTGCAATCATCATCGAACAGGTCTTCTTTCTGCCCGGGCTCGGCCGGCTGATCTTCCAGAGCATCACCCAGCGCGATCTCATCGTCGTGGAATCCGTGGTCATGCTGCTGGTCTTTGCGGTGATCCTTGTGAATTTCCTGGTCGATCTGGCCTATGCCGCGGTGGATCCGCGGCTGAGGACGCGCGCATGAGCCGCAATCTGCTGATCGGGGGCGCGCTCACCGCGCTCTTTGTCGCGGCCACGCTGCTGTCGTTTTTCTGGACCCCGGGCGATGTGGAGGCGCTCGACATCGCGCGCCGCCTGCGCCCGCCCGGCGCGGAGAACCTGCTCGGCACCGACCATTTCGGCCGCGACATCCTGTCGATGATCATGGTCGGCGCGCGCACGTCGATCGCGGTGGCGCTGGTGGCGGTGGGCATCGGCATGGGGCTGGGCGTGCCGCTGGGGCTGGCGGCGGCGGCCAATTCGGGCGGCTGGCTCGACGAGGTGATCTCGCGCCTCAGCGACCTCATCTTCGCCTTTCCCAGCCTGGTGATCGCCATCCTGATCACCGCCGTCTTCGGCGCCGGTGCGATCAACGCGATCATCGCCATCGGCATCTTCAACATCCCGGTCTTTGCCCGCCTGACCCGTGGCGCGGCGCTCAGCCTGTGGAAACGCGAGTTCATCATGGCCGCCCGCGTTTCCGGTAAGTCCCGCGCCCGGATCTCTGCCGAACACATCCTGCCCAATGTGGCCAACCTGCTGATCGTGCAGGGCACAATCCAGTTCTCGCTGGGCATTCTCGCCGAAGCCGCGCTCAGCTATGTGGGCCTCGGCGCACAGCCCCCCGTCCCCTCCTGGGGCCGCATGCTGGCGGATGCGCAGACCATGGTGGCGCTGGCACCGCATGTGGCCATCATCCCCGGGCTTGCCATCGTGTTCATGGTGCTTGGTCTCAACCTGCTGGGCGACGGGCTGCGCGACGCGCTCGACCCGCGGCTGAAGGTGATGCGCACATGACGCGCCCTCTGTCTTCGGGCCGGACACACCCCTTGGATCCGGAGGGCGCGCCGCCGCTGCTCGACATCTCCGGGCTGACCGTCACGATCCACGACAAGACCATTCTCGACGCCATCTCTCTGCAAATCGCGGCTGGAGAAATCGTCGCGCTGACCGGCGAATCCGGCTCCGGCAAATCGATAACGGCATTCGCCACGATGGGGTTGCTGCCGTCGGTGGCGAAGGCCACGGGCCGCATCTCGCTGGACGGTGAAGACCTGTTGTCGCAACCCGAATCGCGCCTTTGCGCCCTGCGCGGCAACGCGATGGGCATGATTTTCCAGGAGCCGATGACCGCGCTCAACCCGGTGCAGACCATCGGCGCCCAGGTGATGGAGACGATCCTCATCCACGCCGACGCCACGCGCGCCGCCGGAGAGGACGCGAGGCCGCCCATCAGGGCGGAAGAGCGCGCGCGCGAGGTGCTCGACCGTGTCGGCCTGCCGCAGGACCGCTTTCCGCTGTCGCGCTACCCGCATGAGCTCTCGGGCGGCCAGCGCCAGCGGGTGGTGATCGCCATGGCCATCGCGCTGCGCCCGGCACTGCTGATCGCCGATGAACCGACCACCGCGCTCGACGTGACCACGCAGGCGCAGATCCTCGATCTGCTGGGCGAACTGGTGCGCGAAGACGGCATGGCGCTGATGATGATCACCCATGATCTCGCGGTTGTCTCGGACATGGCCGACCGGATCGCGGTCATGCGCAAGGGCGAGATCGTCGAGCAGGGCCCCACTGCCACGCTTTTTGCGCAGATGCGCCACCCCTATACCCGCGCGCTCTTCGAGGCCTCCCGCCACAAGGCCGACCTCGGACAGACCCGCCCCGAAAACACGCTGCTGCGCGTCGAGGGCGTCAGCCGCGACTATGCCTTGCCGCGCACGAAACTCTTTGCCCCGCGCGCGCATTTCCGCGCGGTCGACCGGGTCAGCTTCGACATCCGGCGCGGCGAACGGGTGGGGCTTGTGGGCGAGTCGGGCTGCGGCAAGTCCACCCTGACCCGCGCGATCCTCGGGCTGGAAGCGGTCGCCGAAGGCCGCATCACCCTCGACGGTGAGCCGGTCTTCACCGAAGGTCACCCCAATCTCGCGGTCCGCCGCAAGATGCAGGTGGTGTTCCAGGACCCATATGGCAGCTTCAACCCGCGCCACCGCGTCGACCGGCTGATCACCGAGCCGTTTCACCTGCTGCCCGATCCACCCAAAGGTGCGGCCCGCACGCAGGCCATCGCCGATGCGCTCACCGCCGTGGGCCTGCAGCCCGGGGATGCGGGCAAGTATATCCACGCCTTCTCCGGCGGGCAGCGGCAACGCATCGCCATCGCGCGGGCGCTGATCATCCGGCCCGAGCTGATAGTCTTCGACGAGGCGGTCTCGGCGCTTGACGTGCGCGTGCGCGCGCAGATCCTCGATCTCATGGCGCAGCTCAGCCGCGACTACGGGCTGACCTATCTCTTCATCAGCCATGATCTGAGCGTGGTGCGCTCCATTACCGACCGCGTGCTGGTGATGCGCGCGGGCCGGATCGTCGAGCAGGGTGTCACGACCGAGGTCTTCGACACGCCCGCACATGCCTATACCAGAGCCCTCGTCGCCGCCGCCCCCACCCTGCCCGAAGAGGGTGCGTCATGAGCGCCCGCCATGGCCCTTCCCCCTCTCGCCCAGCACAAGGCCCCCCGCATGCTGCCTGACCTGCCCTTCGATCCCGCCTGCCTCTTTCTCGGCGGTGCCTGGCACGCCGCTGCCGACCATCTGCCTGTCTCCGATCCGTCAACCGGGCAGAGCCTGGGCCGGATCGCACGCGGGCAGGCCAGCGATATCGACGCCGCGGTTTCCGCCGCGCAAAGCGCGCTTGCCGCAGACTGGGGCCGGTTCACGGCGGTCGAGCGCGGGCGCATCCTCACCCGGCTGGGGCAGCTGGTGCATGAACATGTCGACACGCTGGCCCGGATCGAGGCGCTCGATGTCGGCAAGCCGCTCGGCCAGTCGCGCGCCGATGCGCTGGCGCTGGCGCGCTATTGCGAGTTTTATGGCGGCGCCGCCGACAAGGTTCACGGCGCGACCATTCCCTATCTCGACGGCTACACCGTCTACACGCTGCGCGAGCCGCATGGCGTCACCGGCCATATCGTGCCCTGGAACTACCCGATGCAGATCATCGGGCGCTCCGTCGGTGCGGCGCTGGCGATGGGCAATGCCTGCGTTCTGAAACCCGCCGAGGACGCCTGCCTGACGGCGCTTTATGTCGCCCATCTCGCGCAGAAGGCGGGGTTGCCCGCAGGCGCGCTCAACGTCGTGCCGGGTCTCGGTACCGAGGCGGGAGCGGCGCTTTCGGCCCATCCCGGCGTGCAGCATATCAGCTTCACCGGCTCGGTCGACACCGGTGCTGCGGTGCAACAGGCCGCCGGGCGCAACGTGGTGCCGGTCACGCTGGAGCTTGGCGGCAAGTCGCCGCAGCTTGTCTTCGAGGACGCCGATCTCGACGCCGCCTTGCCGTTTCTGGTCAATGCCGGGCTGCAGAATGCAGGGCAGACCTGTTCGGCGGCCTCGCGCATCCTTGTGCATGCCTCGCGGCTGGACGAAGTGTCGGACCGCATGGCGGCCGCCTACGCGGCCAAGACCATCGGCGCGGCGTCGGACGATCCCGATATCGGCCCGCTGATCAACGCGCGTCAGAAGGCGCGGGTACTCTCATATCTCGAGGCCGCCGCCGACCTGCCCTTGCTCGCGAAGGCCGCGCCTCCGGACGGTCTGCCCGATGGCCATTACGTGCCCGCCTGCCTGTTCGGCCCGGTCCCGCCGGAGCATCCGCTGGCGCAGCAGGAAGTGTTCGGCCCGGTGCAGGTCATCATCCCCTTTGCCACCGAAGACGAAGCGGTCAGGATTGCCAATGGCACCGATTACGGGCTGGTCGCCAGCCTCTGGACCCGGGATGGCGCGCGTCAGATGCGGCTTGCGCGCAAGCTGCGCTCGGGTCAGGTATTCATCAACAATTACGGCGCCGGTGGCGGCGTGGAACTGCCCTTTGGCGGGGTCGGCAAATCCGGCCATGGGCGCGAAAAGGGGTTCGAGGCGCTCTACGGTTTCTCGACCCTCAAAACCGTGGCGGCGATGCATGGCTAAACCTCTGACCTTTCTCGTTCTTCTGGCCATCGCCTGCCTTTCGGCGGGGCTGTTCGGCATGGTGCACAACCAGCTCAGCTATTCGGTCGGCGCATCCTATTTCCACGAGTTCAAATTCGCGCAATTCGCCATCGACGGCGATCTGCAGAACCGTCTCGGCGCGGCCCTTGTGGGCTGGCGCGCAAGCTGGTGGATGGGGCTGCTGATCGGCATTCCGGCCTTCGGCCTCGGGCTGGTTCTGCTGCGTCCCGCAAGGCTTCTGCCCGTGGGTCTCGCGGCGATCGGCATCACGGTCACGCTGGCGCTGGCCGGAGCGATGGTGGGCCTGACGCTCGGGATGATCGCGCCGTCCTACGCGCCGACCCTGCCGCTGCCAGATGGCGTCACCGACCCCGACAGCTTCCTGCGCGCGGCGCTGATGCATGAAGGCGCCTATCTTGGCGGCGTTCTGGGCTGTGTTGCAGCCCTTGTCACAACCTGGCGCGCCCGGCGCCTCCCTGCAGAAGGATCCCCCACATGAGACTGGACGGCAAGACCGCCATCGTGACCGGAGCGGGCTCCGGCTTTGGCGCGGGCATCTCGCGGCGGTTCCTGAGCGAAGGCGCCCAGGTCATGGTGGCCGATATCAACGAAGCGGCGGCGATGGCCGTGGCGGACGAGTTCGGCGGGCTGGGGCATGGCGTGGATGTCAGCTCCGGCGCGGGCATCGACGCGATGATCGACCGCGCCATCGAGGTCATGGGCCATGTCGACATCCTTGTGAACAACGCCGGCGTCACCCATCTGCCCGCCGCGATGGAGGAGGTCACCGAGGCAGATTTCGACCGGGTGTTTGCGGTCAATTGCAAGTCCGTCTATCTGGCCGCCCGCCGCCTTGTGCCGCATCTGAAAGAGCGCGGGCAAGGCGCGATCCTGAACGTCGCCTCGACGGCTGGCGTCTCCCCGCGGCCCCGGCTCAACTGGTACAACGCCTCCAAAGGCTGGATGAACACGGCCACCAAGGCCATGGCGGTCGAACTGGCGCCGCACGGCATCCGGGTCAACGCGCTCAACCCGGTCGCCGGGGAAACGCCGCTGCTGAAAAGCTTCATGGGCGAGGACACGCCCGAGATCCGCGCCAAGTTCCTCGCCACCATTCCGCTGGGGCGGTTTTCGACCCCCGAGGATCTGGCCAATGCCGCGCTTTATCTCTGTTCGGACGAGGCCAGCATGATCACCGGTGTCTGCATGGAAGTGGATGGCGGGCGATGTATCTGATCGGCTCTCTCGCGGGCTCAGCGCCATGAGGCCCGGAGCGCGCAACCTGATCACCGATGTCACCGGGCTGCAGGTCGGCAACGCCTCTGACGCGGCGCTGAAATCGGGGGTGACGGTGCTTTGCGCCGATGCGCCTTTCACGGCGTCGGTTGCGGTCCAGGGCGGCGCGCCCGGCACGCGAGAGACCGATCTGCTGGCCCCGGACAAGAGCGCGCCCGGCGTCGATGCGCTGGTGCTTTCGGGCGGCAGCGCCTTCGGTCTGGCCGCTGCACAAGGCGTGATGGATGCGCTGCACGCCGATGGCCGCGGCTTTGCGGTACACAGCGCGCGCGTGCCGCTGGTGCCCGCCGCGATCCTCTTCGATCTGCTGAATGGCGGAGCCAAGGACTGGGCGCAGAACCCCTACCCCGCGCTCGGCGCCGCGGCCTATGCGGCGCGCGGGATGACATTCGATTTGGGCAGCACCGGGGCGGGCACCGGGGCGATGACGGCGATGCAGAAAGGCGGGCTTGGCTCTGCCAGCCTTGTGCTCGACGATGGCACCACCGTCGGCGCGCTGGTCGCGGCAAACCCGCTGGGCGCTGTCACAACACCGTCGGGGCGTCATTTCTGGTCGGCCTCCGCCGAGTTCGGCGCGGAGTTCGGCGGCTTGGGTCCGGAGAGCGCGCGCGGTTACCAGCCGCCGCCGCCCAGCCGCAAGGCCCGCGTCATGGCAGAGGGCGGCAACACCACCATCGCCGTGGTCGCCACCGATGCCGCACTCGACAAGGCGCAGTGCCACCGCATGGCCGTGGCCGCGCATGACGGCATCGCGCGCGCCGTGCAGCCCGCGCACACACCGATGGACGGCGATCTGGTCTTTGCCGCCGCAACCGGCGCCCGCCCGCTTGTTCTGCCCGAGGTCCAGCTTGCGCATATCGGCCATGCCGCGGCGCTGTGTCTGGCCCGCGCCATCGCCCGCGCGGTGTGGGAGGCGACACCCGCCCCGGGCGACCTGCTGCCCACCCTGCAGCAGGATCTGCGCGATGCCTGAGCTGGCGCTGCCCGACATCACGCTGCATTACGAGGTGGCGGGCGCGGGCCCGCCGCTGATGCTGATCCCCGGCATGCTGAGCGACAATGCAAGCTGGCTGCCGATCCTCGAGCCTCTGGCCGAAAGGCACAGCCTGATCCTGCCCGACCCGCGCGGCGCCGGGCGCACAAAGCCACCCGACGCGCCGATCACGCTTGAGGGACTGGCCGCGGACATGCTGGCGCTGGCCGAACATCTGGGCCATGCGCGGTTTGCAATCCTGGGCCATTCGCTGGGTGGTCTCGTGGCGCTCAACATGGCCACCCGGGCGCCGGACCGGGTCACACATCTGGCAACCCTGGCAAGCGCGCCGCGCCTGTCCGCACGGGCGGTTGCGGTGTTCGAGACGCTGTGTGACATCCGCGAGACCGCCGGGGATCGGCTCTATACTCAGGCGCTTTTCCCGTGGCTCTTCAATGAGCGGTTCTTTCAGGACCCTTCCGCGGTGGAGGCGGCGGTCGAGGCGAGCCTGAACTACCCCTTTGCGCAACCCGCCACGGCGATGCGCCACCAGACCGAGGCTTTGGCCGGGCTGGATTTTACGGGCGTCCCGAACCACCTGCCCATGCCTGCGTTGGCGCTTCTGGCCGGTGAGGACGCGCTGCTGTCGAACGGGCTCGCGTCCGAGGCCTGGCAATTGCTCGGCGCGCGTGTCGAAACGCTCCCCGGCGCGGGCCACGCGTTGCACTGGGACGCTCCGGACGACGTGGCCGGGCGGCTGCTCGCGTTCTTCGCGCAAGACGCCTGACAGCGCGCCGCGCTCAGCTCCTGGTCGTGAACAGCCCGCTCAGCGCCTGCCGGATGATTCCGCGCACAGAGGGCCGGTCAAGCGCTGCAAATGGCAGCGGGCGGCACACTTCCATCGCGGCCACCCCCACACGCGCCGTCAGCGCGCCATTGACCAGCCCTTCGCCGAACCGGCGCGAGAGCTTGGCGAGGATGCCGCCGCCCAGGACCGGCTCGATCATGTCATCGCCCACCGCCACGGCACCGGTGGCCACCAGATGCGACATCACCGCGCGCGTCAGCCGCCAGCTGCCCAGCGTGCCCGAGCGGCCGCCATAGATCTCGGCGATGCGGCGGATCATGCGCAGGTTGGCGGTCAGCGCCGCCGCCACATCCGCCAAGGCGAGCGGCACCAGCGCCGTGACCGTGGCCACCTGCCGGGCGGCCGCCTCGACCTCGCGCTGCGCGGCCTCATCGAGCGCGGTCAGCAGCTCTCGCTCCGCCAGATCCAGCACGCCGCTGGCATCGAACATCTCGGATTCGCGCTCGGCCAGCCGTTCGCGGCCCCAGCGCGTGTCGTCGCGCCCGGCATAGAGCTTTGCCAGATCGCGGCTGACGCTTCGGGCGGCCTTGAGGTCATCCTCCACCCGCGCGGTTTCTGCCGCATGGTGCAGCGCGTCGATCCGCGACAGGCGCGAGAACGCGGCCAGTTCCTTCACCGCGATGGCCAGCAGCACCAGCACAAAGGCGCCGAACAGCGCGCTGACGATCCAGCCCAGCAGCGGGTTCGCCGCGATGAGGCCGGTGGCGAAATTCCACGCGGCAATCGAGATGATCGTGCCGGTGAGCGCCAGCAGCAACCGCCAGAACCAGCGCGCCAGCCGCGACGGTTGGCGGGCGGCAAGTGCGGCGACGCCCGCCATCGCCTGGCCTTTCGGTGAGGCCTCGCCCTGCAGTTCGGGCACCGGCGGCGCCTCCGAGGGCGATGGTGCGGCGGGGGCGTCGTCAAGGTCGATCAGGACAGGTCCCTTGCGGTCGCTCATGCTCTGGGCCTTTCGTTATCAGACGGGTGCGCGGCGTCGCGCGGAGATGGTCCCTGCCAGACATAGCGACGATCCGGCAGGCCTTCGTCATTGGTGGAGCCGTCGCCCTGCTCGGCCAACTCGAACCCGGCACGCTCGTAAAACCGCCGGGCGCCGCGATTGGCCTCGAAGGTCCAGAGCTCCAGCGGCACCTGCGCCGATTTGGCATGCTCGAGCAGCGCCAGACCGACACCGGCCCCCTGCGCGGTCTCTGCCACGTAAAGCGCATGCACAAACGCGCCTTCGCGGGCCAGAAACCCCAATATCGCACCATCCGCCTCGGCCACCGTGACCCAGCCTCGGTCGATCAGATCACCGGCATGGGCCAGATCTTCCGCCCGGGTGTGGATCCGCGGCATCCAGTCGGTGCCGTCGATAAAGCCCGACAGGATCGCGGCCACCGCCCCGGCATCGGTGGGTTGTGCCGCGCGCAGATGCCAGCCGGTCACAGCCGGTCCCCGATCAGAAACTGCGCGGCGCGGTCGAGCCGGATATGCGGCGGGCCCTCGCCCGGCTTCAGCGTCAGCCGCGCGGGCGCAAAGCGCATTACCTTGTAATCAGCGTCAAGCCAGGCCTCCGCCCCGTCGCGGGCCGGGCCCAGCAGATGCGCGGGATCCTCGGGCAGCTCGCCGGGATAGAACGCCGCCTGCTTGCCGCCGTCCAGAAGCTCTCCGCGCACGCAGTCGAGCGCGCGCCCGTCATGGGTGATCGTCTGCTCGGTGGTGGCGCGCAGCGCGGCGATGGCCATCGCCTGGGTTTCGGCCCCGGCAAAGCGCGCGCGGTCGCGCGCCTCGCGCATCAGCGCCTCCATGATGCCGGTCAGCCGCGCGTGCTGGGTGTGGTGCAGATGGTCGGCCTTGGTGGCGGCAAAGAGGATCTTTTCCACCCGCCGCCCGAGCAGAAGCTGGCTCAGGAACGCATTGGTGCCCGGGCGGAAGGCGATCAGGATGTCGGCCAGCGTGCGGCGCATATCCTCGACCGCGCGCGGCCCGGCATGGATCGCGCCCAGCGCGTCGACCAGCACCACCTGCCGGTCGATACGGGCAAAGTGGTCGCGGAAGAACGGTTTGACCACCTGCGCCTTGTAGGCCTCATAGCGCCGCTCCATTTCGCGCCAGAGCGACCGGCGCGGCGGGCTGTCCAGCTCGGGCAGCGGCGCAAATGTCAGCACCGGAGAGCCCGCCATCTCGCCCGGCAGCAGGAACCGGCCCGGCGAGCAATCCGAAAACCCCGCCTCGCGCGCGGTGATGAGCGCCTCGGTATAGCGGCCCGCCAGCGCCTTGGCGCGCGCCTCCTCGAAAGATTGCGCGGCATCTTCGGCACGGGCCATGTCGACAAAGCCGCCGCCGCCGGGGCGGTCCTTCATCCGGTCGAGCATGTCGCCCGACCATTGCGCATAGCTTTTCTCCATCAGCCCCAGATCGAGCAGCCACTCGCCGGGATAGTCGATGATGTCGAGATGCACCGTGCGCGGCCCCTGCAGACCCGAGAGCAGCCCGTTGGGCCGCACCTTGAGAGAGAGCCGCAATTCCGACACGGCCCGGGTGCTTTCCGGCCAATGCGGATCGCGCGATGTGAGCGCGCCCAGATGCCCTTCGAAGTCGAAGCGCGGGATCGTGTCGTCGGGTTGCGGTTGCAGATAGGCCGATAGGATCCGGCCTTCGGACTGCGCCACAAGCTGCGGCATGCGCGCGCGGTCCATCAGATTGGCCACAAGCGAGGTGATGAACACGGTCTTGCCCGCCCGGCTGAGCCCGGTCACGCCGAGCCGGATCGTCGGATCCATAAACGCGCCCGCCACGGTGCCTGTCACATTCTCCACGCTTCGCGTCAGCGTGTCGGCAATCGCTCCAATAACCAATCCGGGCCTCGCTTGTCACTTTGGATCTAGATAAGTCCCCAACTCCGCGAGAACCAGAGCGTTTCTCCGCTCTGCCGGTTTTGCGCCGGATTTCCCCCCTCGCGACACGCCGCGCCTGCTTAGCCTTGCTGGCGATGGCCCATTGCCCAACGGGGCGCCGCAGGCTAGGTCCGCGCCATGCCCAGATACGCGCTCTTGGTGGAATATGACGGACGGCCCTTTGCGGGCTGGCAACGGCAGGCCGAGCTGCCCTCGGTGCAGGGCGCCATCGAGACGGCGCTCGGCGCGCTGGAGCCCGGGCCGCACACCATCGCCGCCGCCGGGCGCACCGATGCGGGCGTGCATGCGCGCGGCCAGGTGGCCCATTGCGACCTGCAGAAAGACTGGCCGCCGTTCCGGCTGTCGGAGGCGCTGAACCATCACCTGAGGCCCGCGCCCGTGGCAATCCGCGCCGCCGCGCGTGTGGATGACACCTGGCACGCGCGGTTTTCGGCGCGCCAGCGGCGCTATCTCTTTCGGCTATTGATGCGCCGCGCACCGGCCACGCTGGAGGACGGGCAGGTCTGGCGGGTGCGCCATTCGCTCGATCCCGCGGCCATGCAGGCGGGCGCGGAATATCTGATCGGCCAGCATGATTTCACCACCTTCCGCTCGACCCAGTGTCAGGCCAGATCGCCGGTCAAGACGATGGATCGCATCGAGATCCATCAGGTGAGCGGGCCGGCCGGGCCGGAGATCCGGTTCGATCTCACCGCACGGTCGTTCCTGCACAACCAGGTCCGTTCCATCGTCGGCACGCTGGAGCGGGTCGGGGCGGGCGCGTGGGAGCCGCACGATGTGGAGCGCGCTCTGAAAGCCCGCGACCGCGCCGCCTGCGGGCCGGTCTGTCCGCCGGACGGGCTCTACCTGATGCATGTGGGCTATCCCCGGGATCCGTTTGAACCGGGCCCGCCCGGGCAATAGCAAACCGGCTGCACCACCCCGAAAAGGGCGAAAAGGACCCCCCTTTCGAGGGGCCCTTCCCTGTCACCGGACGCGCGAGAGACGGGGATGGCGTCCGGTGTCTGCCCCGCCAAGGGACCTTACATCTGGGCGGGGACTGCTCGGTTCTTCCGGTCAGTGGCGACCCGCGAGCCGGTAGCCCTTGTTGCGCAGGCAGCGCAGCGAATAACCCCAGCGGTTGGTGTGACGGCCCAGCTTCATCGAGCACGATTTCGGAAGCTTGTGCGCCGCGCGATAATTGTGCCGCAGGCACATGCTGCCCAGCGCGTATTTCGTGTAGCGGCTGTTGACCTGCACCACGCAGTGGCGCGGCAGCGGCGCACGACCGTACTGGCGCGGCTTATGACCGTAGCGGTAGCCGTGCTGGTTGTAGCGGTAATACTTGTGGCGATGCGAGCCGTGCACCTCGATCTTGCCACCGTTGTTCTGGAACTCCTGGATCAGGCGCCCGGCGATATAGAGCCCCGCGGCGGTGCGCAGAACACGTTTGACATCGTCGCTGTCGGCGCGGACAGGGGCCGCGGCAAAGGTGGTGATCGTGGCCGCGATCATGAGTATTGCCGTAATGAATTTGGCAGACATATGGATTCTCCTTGGATTGCAGGTAACAGTCTGAATTTGGGCAGGCACCCTGGCAGAGCGCCCATGCAAAAAGCCTGGGTCCAATCCGGTCAGGCGGGCAATAACGCCACGCCGCTATCGGATAACCGCAGCGCCAGGTCCCTGTGGATATTGAATTTCGCGGCGCCGCACCGCACTTTGTTGGTCATGAAAACACTCGCTCTCATAACCCTGCTCGCGCTGGCCGCGCCGGTCGGCGCGCAGGCGGCCTGCTATGTCGAATACAAGGCCAAGCAGGACAGCCCGCTGCGGCTGCATTACGGCGTTCTGCTGATCGACGGCGGCGGCTGTCCGGGGCCGTCACGCGCCATGCGCATCGCAAGCCAGCGGCTTGCATCGGGCGGCTGGACGCTGCTGAATGTGCTCGGGCTCGACGATCGCCCGCCCAGTCAACAGCAAAAGGCCAATGCCGGTGCCTATTACCTCCGTTACTGAAAACCGCCGTTCCGGCGCGCGCATCGTCGTTCTGGGCATCGTCGCGATCATCGTCACTCTGGCGCTGACCGGCGCGGTGCTGTTGCTGACGCTGCCCGATGGCGATGCATTCAACGCGCGGGTGGAGCGGATCTTTGTCGAGAACGACACCCTGACCAGCCAGGCCGAGATCAAGCTGCTGGAGATCCTCGCCCAGTCCGGGACCGCCTTTGCCGACACGCTGGCGGGCTACCGGATGGTGATCTTCGTGCTGATGATGTTCGCCGCCGCCCTGCTGGTGGCGGCGCTGGTGTTTCTGGTGATGCTGGTGGTGCTCAACCGGCGGATGGCGCAGATCGAGCGGTCCGGCATCCAGGTCTCGTCGCTGCTGATCTCACGCGAGGAAAACACCGTCTATCTCAACACGATGGGCTTCAAGCTGACCGACGCGATGATGGAGACGATCTCGGTTCTGGCCGAGGCGCGGATGGATGACGAGATGCTGACCGGCGCGCAGATCGAGGCGGTGATCTCGGGCCGCTCGGAATCCGACTGCGAAGAGGCCGCGGGGGCCACACGGATCAAGCGGTTGCGCGACGGTCTGGGCAACCAGATCGTGAGCGAATTGCTGGTAAAGAATATCGCCCGCCACGGTTATGTGCTGGCCATCGACAAGGGTGTGATCGAGGTGGTGTGACGGCGCATGGCCGTCTTGTCTCGGCGCGTCCGTATCGCCGCCAGCGCCCCCCGCGTCAGAAAAGTACCGGCAGCTCGAGCGCGCCGGCACGCTCCGGCGCTGCCAGCCCCGGCACCTGCGCATCCCTCGGCCCGCCCTCCAGCTCCCCGCGCAGGGCGAGCAGCATCTTGCGATGATCGGCCTTGTATTTCACCGTCGCAATATTCCGTGCGGCGGTCTTGCGCAGGAACGCCTTCCAGCGCTTTTCATCCATTGCATGGGACGTCGCGAACTGCGCATCTCCATAGCCGGTCTCATAGACCCGTTTGCCCAGCAGCACCGCCTGGAAGGTCGTGTGGCCAAACAGATGCGCGGTCTGCAGATCCAGCGGGCCGGGCAGCCGGCGCCTCCAGAGCTCCAGATTCCCGGCCAGCCTGTCGGGCAGTTTCAGCTGCGTGCGCGCGTCGATCCAGTAAGGATCGTCGGTGCGGTTGCCGAGCTGGTAATGCAGGCAGATGAAGTCGCGCACTTCGTCATACATGCTGTCCGATACGCGGTTGTAGCGGGCGCGCGTCACCGCGTCGAAATCGCTGTCGGGGAAATACATCATCAGCCAGCGCAGCCCCATATCGATCATGTGGATGGCGGTCGATTCGAGAGGCTCGATGAACCCGCCGGAGAGCCCCAGCGCGATGCAGTTCTTGACCCAGGCGCGGCGCGACCGGCCGATGCGCATCGGGATCACCCGCGGCTCGGCCCCGGCGGGGGCGCTGTCGCCCAGATGCGTCAGGAACTCGTCGCGCGCCGCGTCGTCGCTCCGGTGTGCGCTGGAATAGACATACCCGGTGCCGATCCGGTTGAAGAGCGGCACCGACCAGGACCACCCGGCCCCGAGCGCGGTGGAGCTTGTCGCCGATGGCAGGCGCATCGGGTCGGGATGCGGGATCGGCAGCGCCATGGCGCGGTCATTGGCGAGATAGTCGGCATAGCTCTCAAACGGTTCGCCCAGCGCCTCGCGGATCACCAGCCCCTTGAAGCCGGTGCAGTCGATCACGAGCTCCACCGGGTGCCGGCCCCTGGCCGCGAGGGTCAGCGCCGCGACGTGGCCGCGCGCGTCAAGCTCCACCGCGTCGACATCGTCAAGGATATGCGCCACCCCCTGTTCGGCCCCGCGCTCGGCCAGCAGTTCGGCGAATTTGCCCGCATCCAGATGGTAGGCGTAGCCCACCTTGGGCATCGGATCGTCCGGCCCGCCAAAAGACAGCGGGCATTTATACGCGGCGTAAAGATCCATCAGCGGCGAAAAGGACTGGATGTAGTCACGCCTTCCCGCGCCGTAGCGGTGGAAGTAATACCCCAGATCCACCCCGTCGACCCGCGGGGCCGCAGCGAACGGGTTCATGTAGCTGAGCGGCTGCCCCTTGCGGTCGGTGTTCCAGTTGCGGAACATCACCCCCATCTTGAACGACGCATTGCAGCGCCGGAAAAAGGTCTGGTCGTCGACCCCGAGCTCGCGCAGCGTGACCGGCAACTGCGGCACCGTCGCCTCTCCGACACCGACGGTCGGGACGTTCGGCGACTCGATCAGCGTGATGGCGATCTTGCGGTGACATTTCCGGCGCAGATAGGTCGCGGCCAGCCAGCCCGCGGTGCCTCCCCCGACAATTGTGATCGACCTGATCGGCTCTGCCATGACGCATCCTCCCCCAAAGATGATCCCTGGCAGAGTATGGCATAGATTGACCCCACGTCACGCATCGCGCGCGACCCCAATCGGGCGGCTAGCGTGGCCAATTGGCCCCGAGCCGTCCGGCGCGCTGATCCTCATCGACCACGGCGCGGTAATGCTTCATGCTGTGGTCGGGCCCGAACGCGGAACGGGATGCCCGCGCGCGGTGCACGCGGCCCATATGGTGAAAGCGAGACGGCAGGCCGGTGACGAGATCGTCGTCCCGGTTGATGCACAGGCAATGGTCGTCATGCGCCACACGCCCGCGCGCGAAACGGGGTCGCGGCGCGGCAAAACCCACCGCCGAGACTTTCCAGCTTTTCGACAGGATCTGCGCCGCCGCGGCGCCCAGCGAATGTCCTATGATGTATGTCGGGCGCGTGCCGCCCGCTTCGACCCAGTCAAAGATCACCTTGGCATGGCGCAGGAATCCCTGGTGCCAGATCGTGCCCGACGCGCCTTTTTCGGTGGCCGATGACTTGATCGCGTAGCGCTTGCCGCCGATATTCAGCACCCGGAGGTTGAATTTCAGGTAATCCAGCAAGGAGTTGGAGCCCGGAATGAGCAGCACGCCATTGCCGAGCAGATGCGCCTGCACGTCCCCGTGATCGAGGCTGCGGGCCAGATGCGGCCTGACCGAGCGATGCGTGGTGGCCGAGTAGCTTGCCTCGGCCAGTTTCGCGGCGGTCTTGAGCGGATAGCGGCTGCGGGCCATGGCGCGGGCTCCTGTGATGTGGTCGGACTGGGACAGCGTAGCGCAACCCTGACCTGTGCCCCAGTCCGGATTTCCACCATGGGTGGCCGGGCCTTCAGTCGCCAAGCTCTGATAGCGGTCGATGACCCGTCCCTGCAATTTCCGTCCTTCCGGGTCGGGATCCGTCTTCAGCGCACAGAATGGCCCGCGCATTCAGCGCCTCAATCCGGGTCTGTTCAGGCGTTGTCCCGCGCCGCCACATGACACGCCACCCACACGCCGTGCGCTCAACCTGATCCCGGCTCCGCCGCTCTTTTGACGGCTGACCCCATGAGAGGGATCGGCCTCCCATAGTCCTCAGAGACCAGCGCCAGTCCTGCATCCGGGACGATTTCGAGCTGCACCGAGGGACAAGGTCGCGGCAGCGCCGGGATGGTGCATCGCGATGTCGGACGCAAAGGGAAATCCGTGCGTTACGCGACAAATGGCAGGCGCGGGGTGCCCAGGCCGGACGCCAGATAGGCGGCATCCGCGCTCGTGGTTCCGATGGGCGGGGCCCTTGTGTCGAGCGGCGGGCTGTGAACGGATCGGGCAGAGGAGGCCAAGGGGGTGGCCAAAGGCCCAACGGATCATCGGGCGCGAAAACAGGACCGCATGACCGATCGGAGGGCCCATGTCGGGATAGCACAGCCTGCGGCCATCGGGCATCGGCCATCGGTCATCGGGCATCGGGCGGCGGGCGTCATGAAAGGGCCCGTGGCCACCGACAGGATCAGCACCAGCAGAATACCCCCCGCAACGCATGAACGCGCCGGAGCAGCTTGACCTCCCGTGCATGGTTTCTCAGGGCCCGACGACCGATGGGATCGGGATTGTGGGCCGCTTCGCGAAGGCTGAGGCTGTCTTCGTCAAAGCGCGCGGTCTCGACTTCCCGGCGGTATTGGTCAGCGCGTTGTGCGCAGGTACGTATTGCCAGGTCACCGCCGTCGTTGTGTGACAATAGCGCCCATTCCCGGGCCAATTTCTGTGTCTGCCCCTGAGTTCCGCGGGCACCGTCAATCGCGGCCATCACGGGCCAGAAAACACTGTCAGAAGTGAAACGAAACATCTCCGCCGCGAACCGCGAGGACATGGCTGACCATGGTTTTGCTGCGATGATCGCCCGACCGAACGGAGGACAAACGGTGACGACCCTAGTTGATTTGTTCGCCACTTCGTCGAGCAAGGCGATGAATCAATGGACAAATGAGTGTATATGGCGATCCCTGAAGGCCTGTGTTGCGTTTCAGAGCCTTACTATATCATGCAAATTCAATTACTTGAAGAGGCTCCCGAATCCTGCGTGTCATCCTTTGTGTCACCTCAGAGGATGAGCGCAGAGACTAGAGATTACAACGACAACCGTATTTGTTCACACGCAAGAAAGGCAAACGCGCATAGGTGTCTGCCTCCCTTGGAACGTTGCTGAAATCTAGCTAGCGCAGATTCGGTACACGGATCGTTCGGATATGCCCAGTTCCGAAGCGATCTTCCTCTTGCTGAGGCCTTGCTTCAAGAACACCTGAGCCTGTCCTGAGAGGCGCTGGGCAGTCGGCGCACGTCCCTTGTACTTTCCTTCGGCTTTCGCCCTCTGGAGTCCCTCACGCTGTCGTTCCAGCATCATCTCCCGCTCGAACTGAGCCACAGACCCCAGGACGTTCAGCATCAGCTTTCCGGTTGCGGTGGTGGTATCCAGACCAAGACTGAGAATGCGAAGGCCCACGCCCTTGCTGTCGAGTTCTTCTATCAGCTCCCCCAGATGCCTGACGGATCGTGCCAGCCTGTCGAGCTTGGTCACAACAAACACGTCGCCTTCGCGACAAAACCCGATGGCTTCTTTCAACTGCCCGCGTTTGGATACAGAGCTTGTCTGTTCCCGCCAAAGCTTCTCGCAACCTGCCTTCTCCAATTCGTCGATCTGCGCCTGAAGACCGGCGATCTGTTCCAACGTGGACGTTCTTGCATAGCCTACCAGCATGGTAAGTCTCCCTGTCTGCCAATGATGTCTAAGAGGTTGAGGCAGGATGTCTGCCAAAAGCCGAAAACGACTTCATTGTCCGCCCATCCCGCTACATCTGACGGTTGCCACACGGGCAAGGTCTTGTGGCAGGCGGTCAAGGGAAAGGGTTGTGGTTTCTTGCGTCCGAAAGGGGGGTGGGGGTAGATTTCGAAGGACTTCAAAAAAGGGGGAGGGTTTACTGGTTATTATTATGTTGGTTGAGGCTTTGTGGTTTTCGGCCCAAACTTGCCGTTCACCGGCCAGTCAAGATGCTGCGGTCGCAGCCCGCTTAGCGGCCATTCGCTGCGGTAGGGAAGTATTTGGGTCCGGCACTGGGAAAGGTGCGGGACGTAGCTGCCGTTGGCCGCACAGGCAAGATAAGTCGGAGGCGAACACCCAGGTTACCCGGTCAAGAACTCCGCAAGAGTGCGATTGTAGCGCTCCCAGCATGGACTGCCGTGCAAGGGCACGTGGTTGGTCGTCTCCAGCACCACCAGTTCGGCGCCCGGAATGCCCACCGCCAACTTCTGCGCCTGCGACAGCGGATGTACGGCGTCATCACGCGCATGCAGGAGCAACACCGGGCAGCGCACTTGGCCGAGGAGATGCGCGACGGACGCGTGGTTGGTCGCGTCCCGGGTGCGCAGCATCATCTCGGGCGAGGAGGCGGCCTGCGTCATGCGCAGGACCTGGCGCGTTTCCTCCACGGGACCTTCGGGAAAGTAGGCCATCGCAAAGGCGCTCGCGAAGGCGCTTTCGGGCCTCGCCCAGCCCTCGGCGATCAGGCCTCTCAAGGCGTCGGGCGCGACCTCGGCGCCGCGCCGCGACCGTCCCTCGACGAACCCGCCCACGATCGCCAGCCGCGTCAGCCGCTCGGGGTAGAGCGCCGCGAAGGTCAGCGCGGGAATGCATCCGCCCGAATAGGACACCGCGGCAAAGCGCTCGAAGCCTGCCGCATCGGCGACCGCGGCCGCATCGCGCGCCTCGGTCTCGAAGTCGACGTCGCGCAGGACACGTCCCGACTGGCCGCTGCCCACGTTGTCGAAGCGCAGGTATCGGGTGTGGAGCGCCATGGGCGAGATCCAGGAGCGGTGAAGTCCGTAGGCCCATTCCGTTTCCAGGTCCTGGAGGGACGGAGGGCCGAACCGAAGCACGGGCGGGCCCTCGCCGCTGACGGCATAGGCGATCGCACTACCATCCTCGCTCAGGCAATAGCGGATCCGCTGGGCCGCTGCGGCCGACGCCGGCGCCGCGACCGCACGCGGGCCGGCCGCCTCATCCGAGACCTCCGCCACGAGCATCAGCCCCCGCCGCGCCACGGTTCGGATCACCGTCTGCGCCTTGCCGGTGTCGCCCACGGCCTTCCGCGCGGCCGCGATGCACGCGGAGATCGCGGACTCCGACACGATCCGCCCGCCCCAGACCTCGTCCACCAGCCGGTCGCGCGTCACCAGGTCCCCGGCATTTCGTACCAACAGATGGATCAGATCGAATACCTTGGGTTCCACGGCCACCGCGCTGCCGCTGCGCGTCAGCGTCAAGCGGGCGTCATCCAGCGTGCAATCAGCGAAATGGTGCTCCATGTCCTTCAAGTTACGCCACTTTTTCGGCTCTGTCCTACAAGTTTAAGCAGTCCAAACGGTTTCCCAAGGCAATCCCAAGGATTTCCAAGGGTCCACCTCAAGCAGGGGCGCAAAAGATCAGGCACCGTCGGAGCATCAACCAAGGAGCCACGTCATGATGACCCCGATGCACACCGACCTGATGAAATACAGCGTACCCTCAGCACCGACCAAGCATGAGCGCCAAACACTCCGCGCCCGTCGGCAGGCCCGCCGCGCCGCGTTCTCCGCCTTCATCAAAAAGGTCTTATTGCACGTCTCGCGCTTCTCGGTGGCTCTGAAGCGGCTACGCGTTAACTCGCAGTTCTAATCTCCGCTCTTCGACACTGTGGAGTATAGGCTAAGCTGCGGCAAACGATTTGTGCCTACCATTCTCAAAGACTACCACGCAACGGATCAATGTCGCGGAAGGGCTCTTCACGGCCATCGGAGCGACCGCAGCATTCCGTGAAAAAACTCGGACCGTATCGAAGAGGACGGCCCAAAGCCGTCCTCCAGCCGTACCTTGCTATGCTGCATCCGCAGCCCGCTTAGCAGTCATTCGCTGTGGGCGCGAAATCAGTCGCTCATTCGATGACTGCATCGCCGGACAAAACCGACCTTGCAGATGGCAATTCGAACGTCTGCTCGGTCGCAAGCTAAATGTCATTGAAGACTTTCAACTACCCCCCAGAAGTTTGCCCAAGCCGCTTCCATTTCGCCGGGTATTCCGCTTTCGTCACCCATGACGAACTGTTCAGGCGTCACCCAATCGATGTTTAGCTGTAAAGCCGCCGCGCACAATTGCTCGACCTGCTGCTCATTCAAATCAGCACCAAGAATGTGCGGTAGGCTTTCCATCCCAGAAGCCATTTGGCTCAGCGTGGCGACCGCAGGTGTAAGTTCTGCCAGTTCTGCATCTTCAGGAAAAGCAACAACAAGCATCTCAATTTGGGAAAAGTCTCGATCTCTTTTGCCTCCGCAAGCCCACTTCACCGCCAAAGGCTGAAGCACAAATTCGAACCCAAAAAATACATTCCCGATTGGATGCTGGTTCTGTGCGGTTGCCACTGGCCCAGTCATTGTGATGCAGAGAACCAGCAGTCCAGTCGACACAAATGATAAGCTTGGATGCACTGCTTCTCCTTAAGGACAATACCGGTTCGGATAGCTCAACCATTGCACCTCGAAAACCAGATGCCAATCGAGAAAGCTGCCATTCGTGCATAATGCAGAATTTGAAAGTTTGGGCTCCTTGCGGACATCGGATGTGGCGCGCAGCAATCCTGTGATACGGTCCCTGGTCAACGTCGGGTTGTCGTTGTGGAGGGCATGGCGGATCGGAGGATCAGTCATGGAAACACCAAACCTACCAGCCATTCGGGCACTTCGCCCTGCATGGAACAAAGGTCGCATCGTCGGTCAAAAACGACCGCTGAAGCCAAAGCACGTCTGGGCAATCCGTGTTCGCCTTGAATTGGCAGAAAATCATCGCGACCTCGCGCTGTTCAACATGGCAATCGACAGCAAGCTTCGAGGCTGCGACCTGGTGAAGATGAAAGTTGTCGACGTCATGGCATCTGGCCAGATCAAAGAACGGGCTTCCGTGTTGCAAAGCAAAACGCAAAAACCGGTGCGCTTTGAGATATCCGAAGGCACAAGAGCCTCGGTCGAGAAGTGGATGGAGGATGAATTCATGGTCGGCTCAGAGTACCTTTGGCCGGGCCGCTTCCATGAGCGTCTTCATATCTCGACTCGCCAGTACGCGCGGATCGTCCGCGATTGGGTCACTTCGATCGGATTAGAGGCGAGTGCCTACGGCACGCATTCGATGAGGCGAACAAAGGTAACCCAGATCTACAAGAAGACCGGCAACTTGCGGGCGGTTCAGCTTCTGCTTGGGCACACCAAGATGGACAGCACAGTCCGGTACTTGGGCGTCGAACTTGAAGACGCGCTAGCAATCGCCGAGGCCATTGAAATCTAACAACTTCGGGCCGTCGTCGCTGGCGGCCCAATCCGGTCACTCGACCCGAATCCAGATTGCTGCAAACGCAGTCCGCATTCCGGCCATTCGCTGCGGCAGCGAAATCTGAGCTAGCCCGAACTCACAGATTACGGGACGAAGCGACCGTCTCCATCTCGTGGCCGAATGTTTGCTTTTAACAGTTCTATCCAGTGATCCCCCACCAACAAAGTCAAGAGAACGGCAAGGGGGGGGTGGGTCTTTGTTGCAAATCTGGAGGCGGACAGGTCGAACGCCTAGGGTGTTTTGCACCTCCACTCAGGCTATTGTCCTGGCCTCTCAAAGCCTGCATCGGGCGTATCGTGGCGCAGCCAGACCATACGATCCAGAAACCAAAGCTTGCCGCCGATGATCAGAGTTAGGCCGGCGACAACGGCCCAAAAGTTGAATTGCCAAAGCCCCCAAACAAGCGGAATCAGTCCCAGTCCGCTTGCAATTGCAATAACGACGGGCATGCGGTCGTGATGCACCGGGATTTTCCGGTGTTTCCGGCCCAACCAAATACGTTCGCCCACAATCGCCTGTGACATCCAGTTTTCAACTGAATTCGGCGCAGAGAACGCGCGAGGATTCCACCATGTCCAAAGCACAACCAGCGACGCAAACAGCAGACTCCACCAACCAATCCAATTGCGGCTCCAAATTGCCAAGGCGAACAGGATCGGGATCGCCATGCGACTCCATCCACTCCATTGGTTGGTATGACGGTCCCAAACAGCATCCGACATGCTCATGACCCTCTCAAGTCGATTGCCCATGTGCTTGCCCCGGCCCTATGTGCCTATCATCCGGCTTTCCAATGGCCATCTCGGACTAGGACCGGTCGGTGCGGCATATCCGATGCGGGCTAGCATCTGCACCGTTTCGCCAGGCTCCGCCAACAACTCATGGACTTGCGTATATAGCGCCGCTTGTTCTTCATACTCTTGCAATGACTGGCTGAGCGGTTGCATCGCCACCCCTCGGGAGGTCGCCGCAAGGTGCAACCTCACCCACATCCGACCGGCCTCAATCTGATCGCGCCGCGTGTTGCCGGATGTCTTGACTGTAACATACGCGGACGTGGCATTCTGTGCCGACCGGAGAAAGTCAACCGCCTGCCTGAACTCTGCGCTTTCAGGGTCGGATTGGCCATCACGCGTGATCCATCCTGCAAGCATCATGCCCTCCAGCATTGGTCCGCGAAGAGAAATCCCATCTGGGTTGGCATTGATTTCATGCTTGCCGAATCGCATCAAGTTCATGCTTTCCATATGCGTGCGGTGCGTGGTCATCTCGGTGTAGGTTGCGTTCCAGGTGAGTGTCCGCAAAGTGTCGACGCGGTCCGGCTCTGTGATAATTTCGGACGCTTCGGGTGCCATCGCGAGTAATGCCCCGGTCTCTGGCACACGGGCCTCGTAGGCAAGGCGGTTCGTGTGGCGCGACAACACATTCCTGAACAATGGGTCCGGTATTCCTCCGCTTACAAGTGCAATATCGGCCACGGGACCGCCCTCGCCTTCAGGAAACAACTCCATCTCTGCCACAAACCCTTGTTCTGCAGCCGCTTGGCGGAAAAGTTCCAAGAAACACCCCATTCCGATCGTCAATTGCCGGTCGTAAGGATCGGTCTCGGGTAGGTTTCGGTTGGCGTCGCGCCAAATGCGGACACGATCGGTTCCGATCAGTCCAGCTTGCCATGGCTGCCGGTTGTGGGGGTTCGGTGCAAGGATTGCCCAGCTGAGTGCTGCCATTCTTGGATCGCTATATCCGCCAACACTCTCCCAAGGGGCCAGGGCCGAATTGGGACGTCTGGTTGCCGCAAAACCTCCTGCAGCAGCAGCGGTGGCGACAATAAATCCACCCCCAATGAGTGCGACAGTCTTTCTTCTCGAAAGTGTCATGAAAGCCTCCTTCTCATATGGTTGATGTGCTCTTCTTTGCGCCGATCCTGTCTCGGCGCGCCTCGGACAAGACTACTGAGATACCCCACAGTCCTGTGCTCATGGGGGCAAGCGCGGTCCACATGCCTGGGAAGTAGTCGTAGCCTCCGCCGTGAAGGATGGCCTCACGCATTGGGAAGATTAGATAATGCGTCGGCTCGCCCAGAAGCATTCCTACGAAGATGAACGAGGAGATATAGCCCCCCAGCGGGTTGCGCCGGGCAATGGCGTAAGCGCCGAATATCCAAAGCACGGGGAACGCGTGGCCAATCGTTAAAAGAAACTGTTCGTTGCTCCAATCGCCATTTGTGATCCGCGAGATGCGACCAGCGAAGTCGAACGCATACTCTTCGATGATGTGAAGCATCAGAAGGGATGCCGTGAACAGGTAGGGCGGCAATAGAAGGTTGGGGTCGGTTGGGTGGCGGAAGCTGGTCAGCAACCAGAAGACGATGCCAGCACCGAAAGCGCCGAGTCCAATAATGAGAGTTGGCATCACACCGGCGGTGTGAAACAGATGGCCTGAGAAGCCGATCGAAACAACTGCCGCGATGGCGAAGTATATGATATCGATTATTTTCATGGTTGCCCCCCCAATTTATTGCGCAACATGAAGCGGAGGCTGATGATGCCTGCGCAAACGGAAAAAATTCCGGAATACATACCGGGAACCGCACCGGAAGTTTCCGGTGCATTGACCCAAAGCATTACGTTGCACAGGGGAAGGACGATGCTCCAGATGCTCAAGAGCACCATGGCATAGCCACCTGCTCGGACATGGTAGAATGCCAGGCCGCTCCCGAGGAGCCAGACGAACGTGCCGCCCAGTCCCAGGGAAATAGCCAAGCTGAAATCGGTCAGGACGTTGGCGGGTTGGATCAGGCCAGGGAACGTTTGGGTGATGACAATGGCATAGTGAGAGGCAGTCAATTCCGCCCAGAAAACCAGCATGGCAACAACCAGAAGGATGTGGTTCGGTAACGCGCGACGGGTGACCGGATGATGGTAGCCGATCCGCAACCAAATCATGAACGCACTGCACATGGCGACGGCTGAAACGCTTCCCAACCAGACGCCAAGATACAAACAGATCGCAACCAACGCTGTAAGCGAGAGGCTCGCCACGGCCGCTGCAGGCAACCAGACGGGTGGTGCAAACGGGATCGGCCGGTCGTCCAACATACCGTCAAAGGGGAAGGTCACAGAATCAATCCGCACATATAGTTGCATAGTACACATATGCTGGGGGAATGGTGGCCGTCAAGGTAGTTGCACTATGCACGCAATTCCGCCAATGTGCGTGGACTTACAAAAAGGCCTCGGCATGGATTACGAGAGCGTTCTTATCTACTGGATCAATCTGGTCAGCTTCCAATCCCGCAGGGAACTTTCGCGCCGGTTCGCCGAGGCCGGGGAACAAATCGCCGCAGAGGAGTGGGCATGCCTGTTGACGCTTTGGAAAAATGGGCCTCTTTCGCCCAGTAAAATTGCTGAAGGCACGGTGCGAGACAGGACAACTTCAACGCGCCTAATCGATCGGCTGGAAAGAAAAGGTATCGTGAGGCGTGTCAGCGATGAATCAGATAGGCGGCGCGTGATCGTGGAACTTACGGAGAGAGGTGAAAGCCTGCGCGAAATCTTGGTGCCGATTGCCAAAAAATACATCGGCGAAGCGACAGGCGATATCGATCCTGAACATCTTCGAATTTCACTGGAGACAGTAAGAAAGATCTCACGGCGTCTGGACATGTTGGCCAAGAAAACACGAACTTCTGCTTGATCGATATCGAGCTGCCAGCCGTACAGCGCACATCATCAAGAGCGACCGTTCAAAGATCGCACAGCGTTGGTCAAAGAGGGCTCTCTGCGGCCCTCGGATGCAGCGCGGCATCGGAATGGTTTGGCGCGCACTGCGGGGCAAGGACGGCCCAAAGCCGCCGTCCGACCAGATGTTCCGATGCCGCAGCCGCAGCCCGCTTTGCGGTCATTCGCTGCAAGCGCAAAACCTGCACGAGGCTGAACTCACACATCGCGGGACGACGCTGCTATTCGCTGTACCACGCACGAAGGTCTGTTTCATCCCGGCATGCTTTGGAAGCGCGGTCGTACATGGATCGGACATGGCATATGTTCATACGTCGGCACCGGCTCGCTCAGCATCGTCAAAATCATCGCGTTAAACACTCGGCAAACATGCCGACGGGCCAGTTGAACTGGAAGACCACCGATACGAAGGGCGCGGCGCTGGTGAGCCTCCGCGAGGTGGATCCAAGGCTGGCTTGCCCAAACGGTTCGTTCTAGCGCATCCTGTCTATATCATGACTGACGGTTCTGACATCGCTGAACGGCATCTTGAACGCATCCGTACGCTGACGCAGGCAGCGCGCGGTATCTGGTTCACATATCTCAGCGTCCTCGCCTTCATCAGTATCACGCTTCTTGACCTCGACGATGCCGATTTCTTTGCGCTTGACCGAAACGTCGATCTACCGCTGGTAGGTGTCGCGGTGCCCGTGATCCCATTCCTGTTCTTTGGCGCGGCGCTTGTGACAATGACCTATGCTTATATGCACGTTACGCTGGAGCAGCTATGGGCAGCGTTGGGTCAGGCGCCAACACAAATTGACGGCGAGCCGCTGACGAACCACACGCCGCCTTGGTTGGTGCTCGGCGCAGCGCTTTTTGTGCGTCGACGGCTCCGCCGCGATGAACCTTCGCCCGCGGAGCAAGGAAAACTGGGCGTATTGGGAATGATGACTTCCTTCCTGCTCCTATTTCTTGCCGGGCCCGCTCTTGTCTGGGGGCTTTGGCTTCGCTCGCAAACTGTACATCTGGCCTGGCTCACCATCGCTGTGGGGGTGTTTGCGCTTGGGTGTCTTGTGATCGGTTGGATGAGCCTTGCGTCCATGCACGGCCAGCTGGGTGGCCGACCGCAGCGACGCCGCCGGGTCTTGCAGATGGTCATATTTGCGGTGGCGACCTGCCTCACGCTCGCGGTGTCGATGACACGGACACAGTGGGATCCGTTGGGGCCGTCAGTTACCCGGCATCCCGATGACCCGGCCTTTATGCAGCGGGTCGGGAACTGGTTTCGACCTGCCGTGGCGGATTTGACGGGTGTGCGGCTGACAACAATGACGCCGGCATGGCGACCCCACGACGAGGCGCTCAGAACGTTCCGGCGGGACTGGTGCGCCGACGTGTCCAATCCCGGTTGCCTTGAGCAAGGCCTGGAGAACGGAGAGCTCAACGGAGCCTTCGACGCCGCGCGCACGCGTGAGATCGCGACAATGACGAAGCCCGATCTAAGCGGACGGAATATGGATCACGCCAACCTTTCCGCGGCGTTCCTGCCCGGAGTGATGCTGAACGGCACGCACCTTCACCGCGCGGACATGCACAGCGCGCAAATGGAGGGAGTCCGGGCCAGGGAGGCTGATATGACAGCGTCGGTCTTGATCAACGCACGCCTTGACACGGCCGACATGCGTCGTTCGACACTCGTCGGTGCGGCGGCCCACGATATGACGGCCGTTAATGCTAATTTCGTCTCAGCCGACCTGCGCCTTGCAAACCTAACCAACGCGGATTTTCGCCACACCATTTTGAGTCACGTCGATTTTTCCGGCGCAAATCTGGACCAGACCCGCTTCGACGGGGCGATCCTGGTTCGGGCTCGTTTCGCCTACACCCAACTTCGCGGAACGGCACTCGACCGCGCCGACCTCAGTGGCGCGGACTTCTCGCAATCGCGGCTCGATTTCGCGCGGTTCTCGGACGTCAAGCTGACCTCGGCAAAGTTTGTCGACGCAATCGTGGGCTGGACCTACATCGAAGGCCGCGCCGACCGGCCGGTCGGGCGGGTCGACTTTGCCGGCGCGGCGCTGCTTGGTGTGACTTTCCGCAATCTCGATCTGTCGCAGGCTACCTTTGAAGGGTCGGAACAACTAAACCAGACGTTCGCCGATGGCAGCGTCCTCGTGCCAGACGGCATAGCGCGACCCTGCCATTGGTCGGACGAGGTCTTGACCGAGTTAGAGTATCAGCGCCATTGACGAGGCGTCTTCGACGCGATGCCCTACACACCATCATGGAGTGCCGTCGTTCCCGAAGCATTTTTGAACGTCATTCCCGAGCCGCTCCCCAGCGATTGTATCATTCATCCTTTCGATGACGAGGCGTGGCGAACAGATGAGCGCGCATTTTTTGAGCGGCGGCAGGTCAAACTGGACGAAATATCGGAAGCACTAAGATAGGGGCCGGGTGAGCAGTCCGGTAGCGCAGTATTCGAATGCCGCCTTTCATCCGAGCCGCAGCATCGGTGACATTGGGCTCAGAGCTGTCATTTACCGCATCATGCTGCGGCGCAGAAAGCGCATAAGCCCTTTTATGCCAAACTGCCAGTAACGATACGAACCCCACTTTCGTATCTGGTCACGTCTCATTCGCAGCCAACGAACCCGACCTGACACCCGCCAAACCCCAGCTTCCTACCCCAGCAACCGTCGCGCAATAACCTGGGCCTGGATCTCGGCGGCGCCTTCGAAGATGTTCAGGATCCGGGCGTCGCAGAGGATGCGGCTGACCTTGTATTCCAGCGCAAAGCCGTTGCCGCCGTGGATCTGCAACGCGTTGTCCGCCGCCGCCCAGGCCACACGCGCACCGAGCAGCTTGGCCATGCCGGCCTCCAGATCGCAGCGCCGGCCGGCGTCTTTCTCGCGGGCGGAGAAATAGGTGAGCTGGCGGGCCACCATGATCTCCACCGCCATCATCGCGAGCTTGCCGGAGACGCGTGGGAAGTTCACCAGCGCCTTGCCGAACTGCTTGCGGTCATGGGCGTATTGCATGCCCACATCGAGCGCCGATTGCGCCACGCCGATGGCGCGGGCGGCGGTCTGGATGCGGGCGCTCTCGAAGGTCTCCATGAGCTGCTTGAAGCCGCGGCCCTCCTCGCCGCCCAGCAGGTTCTCGCCCTTGACCCTGAAGTCGTCGAAATTGACCGTGTATTCCTTCATGCCGCGATAGCCCAGCACCTCGATCTCGCCGCCCGAAATGCCTTCATCCTGCCAGGGGGCCTCATCCGTGCCGGGCGTCTTTTCGGCCAGAAACATGCTCAGGCCCTTGTAATTGTCGGTGTCGGGCACCGTGCGCGCCAGCACCGTCATCACATGGGTGCGCGCGGCATGGGTGATCCAGGTCTTGTTGCCGTTGAGGATCCAGTCGCCATTGTCGTCCCTGACGCCCCTGGTGCGCAAGGCGCCCAGATCGGAGCCGGTATTGGGCTCGGTAAAGACCGCGGTCGGCAGGATCTCCCCGGACGCGAGACCCGGAAGCCACTTTTCCTTTTGCGCGTCGGTGCCGCCCGCGATGATCAGCTCGGCGGCGATCTCGGAGCGCGTGCCAAGAGAGCCCACGCCGATATAGCCGCGGCTCAGCTCTTCGGAGACGACACACATCGACGCCTTGGACAGGCCAAAGCCGCCATGTTCCTCGGGGATCGTCAGGCCGAAGACGCCCATCTCCGCCAGATCCTCGATGACCTGCATCGGGATCAGCTCGTCCTTGAGGTGCCAGTCATGGGCGTAGGGCTCGACCTTTTCGACGGCGTAGCGGCGGAACTGCTCGCGGATCATCTCAAGCTCGTCATCGAGCCCGGTCCGCCCGACGGTGATCTCGGCGGAGCGTTCGTCCATCAGCGCCACAAGTCTCGTGCGCGCATCCTGGCTGTTACCGCCTTGCGTCAGCGTCATGATCTCGGGCGCCATCAGCGCGCGCATGTCGTCCTGGGAAAGACCCATGTCCTGCAGGCGGACAATCTCGCCCTGGTTCATCAGGATGCCGCCATAGATCTGCCAGAGGTACTCGCCGAAGGCGATCTGGTGCAGCAGCTGCTCGACCTCGCCGAAATCGCCCTCCGCCTGCAGCCGCTCCGCCCATCCCTGGATCTGGCGCAGCGATTCGAGATAGGTGGCGAACCAGGCGAGCCCGTGGGCCGCGGTCTGATGCGTCTCGAGCGCGCCTGCCGACACGCGCCCGTCGACGCTGACCATCTCGCGCACCGAAGCGCGGGCTTTCTCGAACACCTCGGCCACCGGGGCAATCGCCGCGCCGGTCAGGCTCAGAAGGTCCGGCAGGATCGCACTGCGCAGGTTCAGGTCTTGTCCATCATGGGGCATCGGGCGCCTCCTTTTTCGCTGTCTTGCAGCATCTACCTATTTCGCAGTCGCAGCGCAACATAAATACCATAACGTGCGGCCAATTGTTCAATTGTTGCGCGCGCAATTCGGTGCGGTGCTGCGTCCGTGACCATGTTAAGCGAGATCATGGAAACCGTACTGGCCGATCTGACTTTGCTGCAACTGATCTCTGCACTTGGAATTGCCGTGCTTGCGGGCATCGTCAAGGGGGTGGTCGGATTTGCCATGCCGACGGTGATGATCTCGGGGCTGTCGAGCGTGCTGGCCCCCGATGTGGCGCTGGCCGCGCTGATTCTGCCCACGCTGGTGACCAATGGCATGCAGGCTTTGCGGCAGGGTCTGGCCGAAGCGCTGGCCTCGATGCGCCGCTTCGGGGTGTTTCTGGGCGCCGGGCTCTGTGCGCTGCTGGTGTCGTCGCAACTGGTCGCCATCCTGCCCTTGCGCGCCCTGCTGCTGGCGATCGGTCTGCCGGTCACGCTGTTCGGTCTGGCCCAGCTCGCCGGTTGGCAGCCGAGGCTCTCGCAAAGCCGCCCCGTCGAGATCGGGCTGGGCGGGCTGTCGGGATTCATCGGCGGCATGTCCGGCATCTGGGGGCCCACCACCGTCACCTATCTGACAGCGCTCGGCGTCGAAAAGCGCGAGCAGATGCGCGTGCAGGGGGTGATCTACGGCATCGGTGCGGTGGCTCTGGCGCTGGCGCATACCGGATCCGGCGTGCTGAACGCCAGCACCGTCTGGCTTTCCGCCGCGCTCATTCCACCGGCGGTGCTGGGCATGTGGCTGGGTGGGCTGGTGCAGGACCGGATCGACCAGCAGGCCTTTCGCCGCGCCACGCTGGCGGTGCTCGTCGTGGCGGGTCTGAACCTTCTGCGCCGGGCGCTTTTTTGAGCATGCCGGAGCCCGACCACGCCGAAACCGTCCTGCGTCTTGTGGGGGCCGAGATTGCGGGTTTCGACACCACCCTGCCCGCGGATGCCGCGCTGCTGGCGGAGTTTCGCGCGATGCAGGTCAAGCGCCCGCGCCCGATCACCGTGACCTTCCCGGGTGGTCTGATGCAGACCTGCTGGAGCGTCACACGCTCCGACGGAGCCTATTCGGTGCTCTATCTGCCGAGGGCGGGGTATTTCACGCTCTGCGTCGACAGCGATTTCGGCCCGCTCGATTTCGGGGTGCATGGCCCGGCACTGGGATGTTTCGGATCGGTCTAGCCGGGAAACCGGCGCCGCGCCGTCATCCCTGATTGTTGCGATCCACCACCGCCCCGGCGCTGTCATCCACCCGCAGTCCCGCGCGCGTGTTGCCGCGCAGATCATTGCCGACGATCTCGCCGCGGCCCTCGTCGAAGATCCAGACCCCGAAACCCTGATTGTCCGAGATCACGTTGCGCACGAGGCGCGGCCTGCCCTGCCCCGCGATGACAAAGCCCGCGCTCTTGTTGTTGGTGATGCGGTTGTCCTCGAACACGCCGCGCCCCTGATTGAAGACCGCGACGCCAAAGCCTTCGCCCTTGAGGATGCGGTTGCGGCGAAAGAGCGGGTCGGCGCGCGACTGGATGGCGATCCCGGCGCTGCCGCTGCCGCTGATCTCGTTGCCTTCGAACCGGCCCTTGCCACCTTGCTGCACGAGGATGCCCACATCCTCGCCCTCGAGGATCGCATTGCGCAGCAGCACCGGGGCTGCCCCGGTGGAGACCTCGACCCCGGCCAGCCGCGCGCCGGTGATCGTGTTGCCGAACAGACGGCCCTTGCCGCCCGAGAAGATCACCACGCCGCGGCCCTGGCTGTCGCGGATCCGGTTGTTGCGCACAAGCGGGTCGGCGCGGGTTTCGATGCGCAGCGCATCGGTGGCGGTGCGAAAGAACACGTTGTCCTCGATGGTGCCGAGCCCGCCATCGCGCACCACGATCCCGCCGCCATCATGCAGCAGGTTGTCGCGGATGACCGGGCTGGCGCTGGCGCTGATCTCGATCATCGCCGCCCCGCCGCGCGCGCTCATGTCATTGCCTTCCAGAAGCACCGCGCCGCCACGGATGCGCAACCCCGGCAAGCGCGCTGCCTCGTGGCGCAAGGCAAGGTTGGCGATGCGCCCGCCCGCGGCCTGCCAGTCGATGAGGATGGCGTCCTTGCCGCCCCAGAGGATCTGGGCGCGGTCGCCGACACCCACGATCTCGATGGGTTCGGTTACGGTCACCGCGCCGCCATAGCGGCCCGGATGCACCTCGATCCGGTCACCCGCGCCCGCCGCGGCCACCGCCTCGGCGATGCTTGTGTGATCGGCGCTGCCATCGGGTTTCACGATGTGCAGGACCGGCACGCGCTCGGGCTCCGGCGCCCTGCCTGCGTCTTTGTCGGGGTCCGGTGCCGCCACCTGGTCGCCCTTGCCGGATTGCACCGGCACGTCCGGGATCAGCGCCAGCGCGATGGTGGCGCTGACCGACGCGGCGGTGCCGGGGAAGTTGATCAGGATCGCTTCGAGGGCCGAGCGCCGGGCCAGCGGATCGCGTTCCAGCAGCGCATCGGTCAGCGCCAGCGCCGCACCGGCCTGCGGGTCGGGCGGCGCGGGGGTGGCGTCGACAACCGGCCCCGGCGCGGGTCCGGCCACGGCATCCGGTTCCGGCTCGGGCGGCGGCGGAAGAGGCGGCGGCGGAGGCGGCGGTGCTTCGATGGTGAACCCGATCTTCAGCGCCTCTTCGATGCTGGTGATCTTGTGCGCACCATTGAACCCGCCTTGCGGGCCAAGCCCCCCCTGATTGTGCAGCCCCATGACCCTGAGATTTCGCGCATCGAGCAGCAGAGAGCCAGATGAGCCAAAAGACGTCTCGCAGGTGTGGCGCAGGTTGGAGGCCGTCTCGGACACTTCCGCCTGACGGCGATGCACCTGGCAGGTCCCGGTGGAATATTGCTGCGGCGCGCCGTTGGGATGGTGGATCATCGTCATCGCGCGACGCGGCGTGAACGCGGTCTGCATATCCATCGGAACATGCCCGCCGGTCGCGGCATTGGCATCCCCGCCCAGCACCTGCAAAACCAAAGCGTCAAGCTCGCGCGCCGCGGCGACCTCGCGGTTGCCCACCAGAAAGGTCTGCACCTGCGCGGTCACATCGCGGTCGGTATAGCCGAAGTTCACCCGCGCCTCGCGCACCACCGTAAAGCCCGCGGCCACCAGTTTCGGCTCGTAAAAACAATGATGGTTGGTCAGCAGCCGGTTGCCGGGCAGCAACGCGGCGGTGCAATGGGTGATGAGCGGGCTCCTGACCGTATGTGTGACCCCGTTGCGCACCATCTGGCGCGGCTCGCCATCCGGCGTCATCAGGCAAATATCGAGCCGTCCGACATGTTTGGCGACCTTGCGCACATCGTCGGGGGCTTCGGCAATCGGTCGCCAGAAGCCGCCCTGACGCTGGATATCGTCCACCAGCGCCTGCAGGGCCGAGGATTGCGTGTCCACCTCGAAGCCGAAATTGCACTCTTCCAGCGCCCGGGCGGGCTGCGCCAGAACCGCAATGACAAGCGCAATAATCGGGAGAATGAACCGCATGGCGAAAGAACCTCTTGGGCCAATTGCCCTTGCGGAAAGCCTAGCAAGCGTCCGCGCGCGGGGTCAACGCGGGCAATCCTTACTCCGGGCGCGCATGCGGCATGTCGGTGGGCCTGGGCGCTGCGGTTCTGCGGCCCTGTCTCCGCCGATCCGGCGGCTGCGCAAAGCGGCAGCATCGGGTCATCGACTGCGACGTCCCGACAGTCACAAATACGTGCGGTTGGCCTTCGGACCGCGCTGTCGGGCCTGCAACCGACCGGCAGACCCGCGGTCAAGCAAGAGCGCGCCCTTGCACCAAATACCCCGCGAACCTGTCGCCATCCTCAGGCTCCGCGCGGTGCACCCCCAAAAAGCCGGTGACGGGCGTCGCTGCAAAGAGATCCCATATTGCATGAGCCGCGATCCGGGCCGAGACACAGGCTATCGCGGGAAATCGCGCATGGGACACCGGCAAGCGCAGGCACCCCCTCTCGCCCGAGGGTCTCGCGGCTTGACAGCCCCTGCCTGCGCCCGCATGAAGCGCCCGGTAAGGGCGCAAAGGGCAGGCCATGGCGAGCGAGACGAAACGAAGCGGCGGTGTCATCGACACGATCAAGACGATTGTCTACGCGCTGCTGATCGCGGGCATCTTCCGCACGCTGTTTTTCCAGCCCTTCTGGATCCCCTCCGGGTCGATGAAGGACACGCTGCTGATCGGCGATTTCCTGTTCGTCAACAAGATGGCCTACGGCTATTCCTACGCCTCCTGCCCGTCGGTGATCATCCCCTCCATCGGGCTCAACATCGACGCGCAGGACGTCTGCGGCGTGTTTGACGGCGACAACGGGCGGCTCTTCGGCAGCACGCCCGAGCGCGGCGATGTCGCGGTGTTCCGCCATCCCGTCACCGGGCGCGATTTCATCAAGCGTGTGGTCGGCATGCCCGGCGAACGCATCCAGATGAAGGCTGGGGTTCTGCATATCAACGACACGCCCGTGCAGCTTGAGCCCGCGGGCAGCTTTGACGAGGTCGCCGCCCCGCAAGGCCCGCAGCGCCTGCGTCCGCGCTGCGAAAACGGCCCCGTCGGCGAGGGCGGCACCTGCTCGAAGTCGCGCTTTACCGAAACCCTGCCGGGCGGGCACAGCCATTCGGTGCTCAACATCGCCAATCAGGGCTCTGACAACACGCAGGTCTATACCGTGCCCGAGGGGCATTATTTCATGATGGGCGACAACCGCGACAACTCGTCTGACAGCCGCGTGCCGACGCTGGTCGGCGGCGTGGGCTTTGTGCCGTTCGAGAACCTCGTGGGCCGCGCCGACCGGGTTGTGTTCTCCTCCGCCGGACGCTCGATGCTGTTCTTCTGGACGTGGCGCGGCGACCGGTTCTTCGAAAAGATCAAATGAAACTCTCGGCGGAGCTGAAGGCCCTGCAGGACCGGATGGGGCATCGCTTCGCCGATCCGCGGCTTCTGGTCACCGCCGTCACCCACAGTTCGATGTCCGGCCCCGGGCGCGCCGACAATCAGCGGATGGAATTTCTCGGCGACCGGGTTCTGGGCCTGGTGATGGCCGAAGCGCTGCTGAAAGCCGACCGCGACGCCGCCGAGGGGCTTCTGGCGCCGCGGTTCAACGCGCTGGTGCGCAAGGAAACCTGTGCCGATGTCGCCCGCGAGATCGGTCTGGGCGACGCGCTGAAGCTGGGCCGGTCAGAGATGATGTCCGGCGGGCGGCGCAAACAGGCGCTGCTGGGCGACGGCATGGAGGCGGTGATCGCCGCGGTCTATCTCGATAGCGGGTTCGAGGCGGCCCGCGCGCTGATCCTGCGGCTCTGGGGCACGCGGATCGGATCGGTGGACGAGGACGCCAAGGACCCCAAGACCGCGCTGCAGGAATGGGCGCAGGCGCGCGGGCTGCAGCCGCCGTCCTATGACGAGACCGCCCGCACCGGCCCAGATCACGCGCCGGTCTTCACCATCGCCGCGCGGCTGTCATCGGGTGAAAGCGCGCAGGCCACCGCCGGCAACAAGCGGCAGGCCGAACAGGCCGCCGCCAAGGCGCTGCTCGCGACGCTGAGCGACAGCTGACGGCACCCTTCGATTTGGGCTGGCCCAGCCGTTCGGGGTTCCGATCCGCCAGTCTGTCTCAGCCGGAAACTGACGTTCCTGCCCACTCGCGGGATCTGATCCGGCGTCACAAGGCGCTTGCCGGGCCTTGACCCCGCCCCGCAGGCTTGCCGCCGCAAATACCGGCCCGCGCCACACGCGATCCGCAATCCCTCTGGCCCCAGCGCGGAAAACCCGCTAAAGCGCAGCCTTCCATGTTCACGAAAGCCACAGTCACATGACCACACGCGCCGGTTTCGTCGCTCTGATCGGAGAGCCCAATGCGGGCAAGTCGACGCTCACCAACCGGATGGTGGGCGCCAAGGTCAGCATCGTGACGCACAAGGTCCAGACCACCCGCGCGCGCATCCGCGGCGTCGCCATCGAGGGTGACGCGCAGATCGTCTTTGTCGACACGCCGGGGCTTTTTGCGCCGAAACGGCGGCTCGACCGCGCCATGGTCGCCGCCGCCTGGAGCGGTGCCGCGGATGCCGATATCACCGTGCTGCTGGTCGAGGCGCATCGCGGCATCACCGATGGCGTCAGCCGCATCCTCGACGGGCTGGCCGATCTCAGGGGCCGCAAGATCGCGCTGGCGATCAACAAGATCGACCGCGTCGAGGCGCCGGTGCTGCTGAAGCTGACCGAGGATCTGAACGCGCGCTACGCGTTCGAGCGCAGCTTCATGATCTCCGCCGAAAAGGGCCACGGCGTCGACGATCTGCGCAGATGGCTGGCCGGGGAACTGCCCGAAGGCCCCTGGCTTTACCCCGAAGACCAGATCGCCGATCTGCCGCTGCGCATGATCGCCGCCGAGATGACCCGCGAGAAGCTGACCCTGCGTCTGCACCAGGAACTGCCCTACCAGCTCACCGTCGAGACCGAGAGCTGGGACGAACGCAAGGACGGCTCTGCGCGCATCGACCAGGTGGTCTATGTCGCCCGCGACGGCCACAAGGGCATCCTGCTCGGCCATCGCGGCGAGACGATAAAGGCGGTCTCCAAAGCCGCGCGCGAAGAGCTGGAGACGTTCCTGGGCCGCAAGATCCACCTCTTCTTGCAGGTAAAGGTGCGGCCCAACTGGCTGGAAGAGGCGGAGCGCTACTCCGAAATGGGCCTCGATTTCCGCGATGGCGCCTGAGCGGCGCGGCAGGCGCGGCGCGCCTGCGACGCCCAGATCATGCCGGCCAGCGCCAGCGCGCCGCCGGTCACCATCTGGTAAGGATCCGCAACCAGCCGTTCCTGCAGGAACACGCGCAGGAGGATCAGCGCAATGCCCGCCCCCATCAGCATGCGTGCGATCACAATGGCGCGCCGGGACAGGATCATCGGGGTCTCCAAAACATCTGTTCGAAAAAATCAGGCTCAATTGCTGTCTGTCTAGCCGCTCCGGAGCGCGGGCGCCCAGTCCGGAATACCCGACATGCGCTTGACCGCCCGCTTCTGGGTCGATGCCTATCTGGGCCGCTTGCGGCTGCACGACATCCCGGCCTTCGTGACCGCGCATGGCGATGACACCGGCGGCGCGGTGCTGGTCAAGCTCAACACGCTCGACGGCATGGCCCGCGCTTTCACCCGCGGCTTCGACCTGGAGACCGGCGACCGGATCTGGACCGAGCTCGCGCAAGGCCCAGAGCCGGAGATCGATGCCCTGATCCGCCGTCAGCAGGGTTTCGACCCCGATCTCTGGGTGATCGAGGTCGAGGACCGCGCCGGACGCCACCTGCTGGATGGCGAAGGCCTCTGATCCGCTCACCGCCGGAGATGTCGCACACCAGCTGCCCCACGCGCCCGCTGGCGCGGGCCGCCCGAAGGGCGGACGCGCCTTATCCTGTGCGCCGCAAGGCGCGCCTTTCTTTCACCCCCTTGCCAGCCCTTGCGGCACGGGCCAGTTTGCCGCCATGGACTGGCGCGACACCGGCATTCTGCTTTCCACGGCAAAACACGGCGAGACCGCGCTGATCCTCGACGTGTTCACCCCCGATCACGGCCGCCAGACCGGCGTGATGCGCGGCGGCGCCTCGCGCAAACACGCGGCCTTCCTGCAGCCGGGCGCCCAGCTCGACGTCACATGGCGCGCGCGGCTCGAAGACCATATGGGCGCGTTTCACGCAGAGCCGCAACGCTCGCGCGCAGCGCAGGCCATGGCCAGCCGGCTGGCGCTGTCGGGGCTGCGCGCGGTCCTCGCGCTGCTGGCCTTCTGCCTGCCCGAACGCGAGCTGCACGCCCCGCTCTACCGGCGCTCCGAACAGCTGCTCGACCTGCTCGACCAGCCCGATCTCTGGCCGCTGGCCTATCTGCGCTGGGAACTGGCGCTGCTGGAAGAGATGGGCTTCGGCCTCGACCTGTCCTGCTGCGCCGTCACCGGCGCCACCGAGGGTCTGGCCTATGTCTCGCCGCGCACCGGCCGCGCGGTGACCGCCAGGGGCGCGGGCGACTGGACCGACCGGCTGCTCGACCTGCCCCCGGTCCTGCTGGGGCAGGGTGCCGCCAGCGACACCGAGATCTTGGACGGGCTCGGCCTCACCGGCCACTTCCTCGACACAAGGCTTGCACATACCCTGCATGACCGCCCGCTGCCCGCCGCGCGCGCCGGGTTTCTCGACCAGCTGCGCCGCCGCGCGCAACAGGGCTGAGCGCCACGATCCACCGCAGCCCGCGCTCTTACCCTTCCCCCCTCACCTGATCCGGGCTAGGAAGGGCGCAATGAAATGGACCCTGCCCAATATCCTCACCGCGCTCCGGCTGCTGGCCGCACCCGGTCTTGCGGTGATGTTTCTCTATTTCAACCGCCCCTTTGCAGATTGGGCCGCACTGGTCCTGTTTGTCTCCGCCGCGATCACCGATTGGGTCGACGGCCATCTGGCGCGCAGCTGGAAGCAGGAAACCAAGCTCGGCGCGATGATGGATCCGATCGCCGACAAGGCGATGGTGGTGATCGCGTTGATGGTCATCGTCGGTTATTCGTCGATGTCGCCCTGGCTCGTGCTGCCCGCCACCATGATCGTGTTTCGCGAAGTGGCCGTCTCCGGCCTGCGCGAGTTTCTGGGCGATGTGGCGGGCACTCTGAAAGTCACGCAGCTGGCCAAGTGGAAGACAACCTTGCAGATGATCGCCATCGCCGTGCTTTTTGCCCAGGGTGTGTTCGAGCATTATCTCGGCATGTCGGTGATCGGCATGGATGACCAGCTGGTGAGCGATATCCTGAGCGGGCGCGAAGAGGACGTGCTGGGGCTCAACTGGAAATATGCCGGGATGATCTGGTCGGGCAATCTCGGGCTGGCGCTGCTCTGGATCGCCGCGGCGCTGACGCTGATCACCGGCTGGGATTACTTCCGCAAGGCCGCGCCGCATCTGCGCGAGCCGGGCTGACACGCGGGCCCTCGCGGCCCCGGCAAGGAGGACGAGAATCATGGACGTGCTTTATTTCGCCTGGGTGCGCGAACGCATCGGCCTGCCGAGCGAAAAGGTCGACACCGGGGCCTCCACCGTGGCGGAACTGGTGGAAGAGCTGCGCGCCCGCGAGGATCGCTACGCGGTGGCGTTTTCCGACCTCGCCGCATTGCGCGTTGCGGTCGACCAGGAGCTCACCGATTTCGACGCGCCGCTCGACGGGGCGCGCGAAGTGGCGTTTTTCCCGCCGATGACCGGTGGCTGACGCCATGCGCCCCGCTGGCGGCATGCAGGTCCGCGTGCAGGAAACTGCGTTCGATTTCGGCGCGGAGGCCGCGGCTTTTGCCCGCAACCGCACCGATCTTGGCGCCATCGTCACCTTCTCCGGCATTGTGCGCGACGTGGACGGGGGCCTGACGGTCATGGAGATCGAGCATTACCCCGGCATGACGGAAAAGGCGCTGGAAAAGATCGCGGCGGAGGCCAGCACCCGCTGGTCGCTGGGTGAGGTTCTGGTCATCCACCGCTACGGGCGCATGGGCCCGGGCGAGCAGATCATGATGGTCGCCACCGCCGCCCGGCACCGCAAGGACGCGTTCGAGGCGGCCGAGTACCTCATGGATTACCTCAAATCCCGCGCGCCGTTCTGGAAAAAAGAGCAGACCGGCCGCGACAGCTCCTGGGTCGCCGCCACCGACGAGGACGAGGACGCGCTCAAGCGCTGGTAAACGCGCGGGCGCTGTTGCGGGTTCGTCCTGCTCATGGACATCAAGGGGCCGACGGCTCTCGCAGGGCCGCCGCCCGACGCTTGCCATGCGTCCGATGCGGTCATATCATTTGACCAATTCAGCGAGGCCCCATGCCCTTCCAGCCGGTGCAATCGGATAAACTCTCAGCCGCGGTGATCCGTCAGATCGAACAGCTGATCCTGCGCGGCGTCTTGCGGCCCGGCGAGCGGTTGCCAGCCGAGCGCGAGCTCTCCGAGCGTCTCGGCGTCTCGCGCCCGTCGCTGCGCGAAGCGGTGGCGGAACTGGAAACCCGCGGCCTTCTGGAGGCGCGCGCCGGCGCCGGCATTTATGTCACGGATGTGCTGGGCTCGGCCTTCTCAGAGGCGCTCATCGGCCTTTTTTCCGGCCATGACGAGGCGGTTTTCGACTACCTGTCCTTCCGCCGCGACCTCGAGGGGCTCGCCGCCGAACGCGCCGCCAGTCATGGCACCGACAGCGATCTCAAGGTGATCGCCACGATCCTCGACAAGATGCAGACGGCCCATGGCAAGCGCGATCCCACCGAAGAGGCGCAGCTCGACGCCGATTTTCACCTCGCGATCATCGAGGCCAGCCATAACGTGATCATGCTGCACATGATGCGCTCGATGTATCAGCTGCTGCGCGAAGGCGTGTTCTACAACCGTCAGGTCATGTTCAAGCAGCGCGCCACGCGCTCCACGCTGCTGGACCAGCACCGCGCGATCAACGCGGCGCTGCAGGCCCGCGACGGGGCCGCGGCACGCGCCGCCGTCGAAACCCATCTGAACTTCGTCGAGGCCGCCCTCTTTGCCGACCGCAAGGCAGAGGCGCATGAGGCGGTTGCCAGGCAGCGACTGCAGCGCGAGCTGCGCTGAGCCCTCCGGCTCAGAACATCGCGCAATCGGCGCCCGGCGGCAGCGGCGCGCTGCCGGGCGGCAGCGTCGGCGTGTAATCGAACGCCGCGATCTTCGCACCGCTGTCAAACGCGATGAAAAGCTGGTTGGAGCCGGGCCGGATCGCGATCCCCTCCGGATCGACGCCGTATTCAATGAGCGACGCGGTGGCCAGAAGCTGCCCGCCCGCGTCGAACTCGTACAGGCTGTTGCTGCCTTCCCAGTCGTCGACAATCAGCAGATGTCCGGTGCGCGGATCGCGCGCGATGCCCTGCGCCTCAGTCAGTGGCGGGTCGAGCGTGGTGGTGTCGATGCGCCGGATCAGCGTGCCGTCCGGGCTGAGCCAGCTCAGCCATTCGGGATCGTCCTCGACGGTGATCAGGCTGCCATCGCCATCGATGGCAAGGCCTTCGGTATCGGCCCAGCCGGTTGACGTGCGGAACGGTGCGCCCAATGCGCGTCCATCCTTGCCGATCCGCTGAAAACTGCCCATGCCGTCCGCCACCAGCAGATCGTTGCCTTCCAGCGTGACCGCCTTGATCCGCCCCAGATCCGAGCCGATGCGCCTCAGCTCCAGACCGTCCAGCGTGACGAGAATGATCTCCGGCCCTTCATTGGCAATCCAGAGCCCGCAAAAGGCCGGATCGTAGTCAAGGCTCGCAGGCCGGTCGAGATCGTAGATCGCCGTCATCCGCAGATCGAGTGCCATCGCAGGCGCGGCAAGACAAAAGGCGAGTGAGACGATGCGCAGCATGCTGAAAACCTAGCGCATCCCGCGCGCCGGACGACCGGGAATTTCGCCGCCCCTGCTCAAAGATGGCCCTCATCAGCCACCGCGCAGCCTCGTTGACCGGAAATGCGGCGCTTTTGAGCTGGCGTTACCCTTCGCCGCACCTCCCGAGACCCGTTTCTTCGGGCCGGACATCCCTCGAGGTATCCTGGGGGTATTGGGGGGTATGGGGGGCTTGCCCCTCAGCCGGTCGGCGCGCCAACGGCGCGTCGATCCCACTGAAACAGCGCGAGACCAAACCAGGCATACGCCTGACCGCCTGAGGCCCACCCGGCCCCATACCTGGCGCATCCACAAAAAAGACCCGGGCGCGCACGCCCGGGTCAGGATCACGAGATCCGGCTTGAAGGAACGATCAGCCCTTGCCGAAGTCGGGATAGGCCTCCATGCCGAGCTCGGACATGTCGAGCCCGTTGATCTCGGATTCCTCATCGACGCGGATGCCCATGGTCACTTTCAGGATCATCCAGACAACGAAGGACGAGATGAAGACAAAGGCGCCGATGGCCACGATCCCGAGGATCTGCGCACCCCAGTTGCCGGTGTAGAAAGCCACCGCCAGCGTGCCCCAGATGCCCGCGATCAGGTGCACCGGGATGGCGCCGACCACGTCGTCGATCTTCATGCGGTCCAGCATCGGCACGGTGAAGACCACGATCACACCGCCGATCCCGCCGGTGAGCAGCGCACCGAAAAGCGACGGCGCCAGCGGCTCTGCGGTGATCGACACCAGACCGGCCAGCGCGCCGTTCAGCGTCATGGTGAGGTCCGGCTTCTTGTACATCACCTGCGTCAGCAGCAGAGCTGCCACCGCACCGGCCGCTGCGGCCATGTTGGTGTTGGCAAAGATCCGGCTGACGTCGGTCACGTCGCCGACGGTGCCCATCGCCAGCTGCGAGCCACCGTTGAAGCCGAACCAGCCGAGCCACAGGATGAACGTGCCCAGCGTCGCCAGAGCGAGGTTGGAACCCGGCATCGGCACGGTGCGGCCATCCTTGTACTTGCCGATCCGCGGCCCGAGGATAATCGCGCCAGCCAGAGCAGCAAATCCGCCCGCCGCATGCACCAGGGTGGAGCCCGCAAAGTCGGAGAAGCCTGCTTCGGACAGCCAGCCGCCGCCCCACTGCCAGGATGCCTCGATCGGGTAGATCAGGCCGGTCAGCACCGCGACGAAGATCAGGAACGGCCAGAGCTTGATGCGCTCGGCCAATGTGCCCGACACGATGGACGCGGTGGTGGCACAGAACATCAGCTGGAAGAAGAAGTCCGACCCGGCAGAGGCATAATCCAGCGCCGCGGCCCCGGCCTCGAGCCCCACCGGCTCAAGCGAAGTGACGGCAAAGAACGGGCCCAGCCAGCCTTCGATCAGCCATTCGGCGGGGTACATGATGCCAAAGCCGATCAGCCAGTACATGATCGCCGCGATGGAGAAGAGCGCGATGTTCTTGGTCAGCTGCATCGTGACGTTCTTGGACCGCACGAGACCGGCTTCGAGCATGGCAAAGCCCGCCGCCATCCAGAACACCAGAAAGCCGCCGATCAGAAAGAGCAGCGTGGTGAAGATATAGGGGTTGATGTCGGGGGCAGCCTCGGCAGCTGCCTCGGCCTCCTGCGCCATGCCGAGGCTCGGCAGGGCCACCAGCAAAACGGCCGGTGCAAGTGTCTTGAGAAGCGTCATTGCTTGGGGTTCCTTTCGTCTCATGCCGCTCTCAGAGCGCATCTGCATCGGTCTCGCCGGTGCGCACGCGCACCGCGCTCTGCACGTCCAGCACAAAGATCTTGCCGTCGCCGATCTTGCCGGTCTGTGCGGTCGACTTGATCGTCTCGACCACCTGGTCGGCCATCGACGAGGCCACCACGATTTCAAGTTTGATCTTGGGCACAAAATTCACCGCGTATTCCGCGCCGCGGTAGATTTCGGTATGGCCGGATTGGGAGCCGAAGCCCTTGATTTCCGTGACCATCATGCCGCGCACGCCGATCCCGGTGAGCGCTTCGCGCACCTCTTCCAGCTTGAACGGCTTGATCGTTGCAATGATCAGTTTCACCTTCATCCCTTTCGGTTGGCAGGTCATTGCCTGCGTTCTGCACGAGGACAAAGAGAGCCAAGCGCCGCCGGAGGGAAGGATTTGACCGCGTCAGCCGTGCAAAGAATCGCCCGAACCGCCTAAATTTTCATCGGCATGAGATTAATGCTCAAAATTGCATCATTAAAATTATCCGCAGAGGCATGGATCGGCGGTCAACATTCCTCCGAAATCGCGATACTCTGCGGCCAAGAACAAGAACACAGGCACCGTTCATGAGCACTTCCGGAAAACGGCCCAGGCGTCTGGTCGCCGACCGCCGCTATTCAAAAACCGCCGCGGCCAAACGCAAGCCGAAGCCCAAGGCCAAGCCCCGGCGCAAACCGGCCAGACGCGCCGCACGGCGCGGCCCTCTGGGCTGGATCGCCGCTCTGGTGGGCTGGGTGGCCCGGCTGATCTGGAAGACGGTCTTCCGGGCTGGTGTCGTGGTGCTCCTGCTGCTGGCCGCGTCGGTGTTTTACGTGCAATCCACCCTGCCCCCGCTCGAGACGATCCTCGACGGGCGCGCCCGCGGCTCGGTCACACTGATGGACCGTGATGGCGCGGTGTTTGCGCTGCGCGGCGACCAGTTCGGCGGGGCCGTGACCGCCGACAGCGTCAGCGTGCATCTCAAGAATGCGGTCATCGCCACCGAGGACAAGCGGTTCTACCGCCATTTCGGCGTGAGCCCGCGCGGCGTCGCCAGCGCCGTGCGCATCAACATGAGCGAAGGCCGCGGGCCGCTGCAGGGCCATGGCGGCTCGACGATCACCCAGCAGACCTCCAAGCTGCTCTGTCTCGGCGTGGTCTACGATCCCGACCAGTGGGAGAACGAAAAGGACTATATTTCCGACTGCCGCCGCTCGTCGCTCTCGCGCAAGGCCAAGGAAGCCATCCACGCCATGGCGATGGAGGTGAAATACGGCAAGGACAACATCTTGTCGATCTATCTCAATCGCGCCTATATGGGTGGCGGCGCCTACGGGGCAGAGGCCGCCTCGCAGCGCTATTTCTCCAAACACGCGGCTGAACTGAACCCTTCGGAAGCGGCGATGATCGCGGGGCTGCTGACCGCGCCGACGCGGCTTGCGCCCACCTCCAACCTGCAGCGCAGCCACGACCGGGCCGCAACGGTCCTGCGGTTGATGAACGAACAGGGCTATCTCAGCGACGCCGACACCGCCTACTGGCAGCAAAACCCCGCGCAGCTGTCGGATGAGGCCGAAAAGAAGACCGGCGGCTACTTTGCCGATTGGGTGATGCAGGAAGGCCCGGATTTCTTCACCCAAGACACCACCGAAGACGTGGTGATCCTCACCACGCTCGACCAGCGCCTGCAGGCCGCCACAGAGGCGGCGGTGAACCAGGTCTTTGCCACCAAGGTGCGCGAGGGCTCCAAGGCCGAGGTTGCGGTGATCGTGATGTCCTCGGACGGGGCGGTGCGCGCCATGGTGGGCGGCAGGCGCACCAATGTCTCGGGCCTCTTCAACCGTGCGGTGCAGGCGGTCCGGCAGACCGGATCGGCGTTCAAGCCGTTTGTCTACGCCACCGCGCTGGAGCTCGGCTACAGCCCGCTCGACCGGGTGGTCGATGAGCCCTTCTGCATGAACATCCCCGGCTCCGGCCAGTGGTGCCCGGAGAATTACACCAACAATTACAAGGGCCGGGTGACGCTCACCGACGCGCTCAAGCAATCGCTGAACATCCCCGCCGTGAAGGTCTCCGAATCGGTGGGCCGCGATCTGGTGATCCGGGTGGCGCGCGATTTCGGCATCTACCGCGATCTGCAGGACACACCCGCCATGGCGCTTGGCGCGTCGGAGGCGACGCTGCTGGAGATGACCGGCGCCTATGCAGGCATCCTCAACGGCGGCTCATCGGTCACCCCCTACGGGCTGCGCGAGCTGCGGCTGCGCGGCGACAACACGCCGCTCATGGGCACCGGCGGCGGCATTGGCGAACGGGTGATCCAGGAAGAGGCGGCGCAGCAGCTGGTCTGGATGATGGAGAAGGTGATCTCGGAGGGCACCGGCCAGCGCGCCGCCCTGCCCGACCGTCCGGCGGCTGGCAAGACCGGCACCAGCCAGGAGGCGCGCGATGCCTGGTTCGTGGGCTTCACCGCGGATTACGTGGCAGGCGTCTGGATGGGGTATGACGACAACACGCCGCTCACCGGCGTGACCGGCGGCGGGTTGCCTGCGGAGATCTGGCACGAGGTCATGACCCGCGTGCATGACGGGCTGCCCGTGCGCCCTCTGCCGATGCAGGCGCCGCGCCAGGTGGCCCCCGAGCCACAGCCCGCCCCGCAACCCCAGCCCCGCGTGCAGCGCGAAGAGCGCCGCAACCCGGTTGGCCGTGCCGTCGAAGAGGCCGCGGAAAGCGTGCTGCAACAGGTGCTGCGCGACATTCTGGGCGGCAACTGACGCGGCCTGCTCCCGTCACCCTGACCCCCAGCATTTCCTCGGGAACCTGGCGCCCGTGCCGCAGCCCGAAACCCAAGATGTCACCGCGACAGGTGACGCGCGTTGGATCGGAAAACCCCCGAAACGCGACAACGGAAATGGCCCTTGACCAGTCTGCGGTCAGCCGCCAACGCGACACGCTCTTCGGTTTCTTCTGGCCGGAAATACCTCGGGGGTCTGGGGGCAGCGCCCCCAGACGGTCGGATCGGCTCCGCCGATCCGATCCGCCGCGTCACACGCGGCGTCGCTTACCCGGCGCGCTTGAGATCCGCGATCATCGCGTCGATATCGCCGCGGCGACGGTCGATCATCGCTCCGACCTCCTGGCGCTCGGTCAGCAGCATGTTGATGCCTTCGATATACATGTTGATGAATTTCGGCCGGCCCGACCGGTCCGAGACATGAAACGTCACGTCGAACGGCGCCTGCCCGCGCAGCACCGCGCGGGTCTTGACCTCGTGCCAGTTCTTGACCTGCTTGACGCCCTGCACCTCGAGCCGCCCACCGATGAACTCGCGGAACCGCTTGCCGTATTTGCGCGCGATATAGGCGTTGAACGCTTTCGAGAACGCACCCCGCTGCGCGCCCGTGGCGCGGCGCGCGTCATTGCCCATCGCATAGGCCGCCACGTAAGCGGTGTCGGCATAGCGCTGAAAGATCCGTTCGAAATCGCGGATCATCGCGCCTTCGGACTTGCCGCTGTCGATCACGCGGTTGATCTCGCCCACAAGGCTGTCTACCAGCGATTTCGCCTGGCCTTGCGACAGCGCCGATGCCGGTACCGGCAGGAGCGACACAGCCCCGAGCGACAACGCGCCAAGGCAGAAATGGCGACGGGTGAGGGAATGGAGCATGGTCAGAATCCTTCGGTATCGAGCGCCAGCGGATCGTCTTCTGCACCGGTCGGGGTTTCGTCCCCCAGTTCGAACCGGCGGTTCTGCAGATAGATCAGGCGCAGTTGTGCGTAGGAATCGGCGCTCTCGTAGAGCACCGAATCGACGGTATCGCCAAATTGCCCGCGCTCGCCCACCTGGGCGGCCACCCAGGCGGCGGTGGCGACCCGCTGGGCGGGTTTGGACAACACGTAATCGAGCGGATCGAGGAACAGATCGACAAATTCCCCCACCGCATCGCGTTCGGTGGACGGGCCCAGCAACGGCAGCTCGACATAAGCGCCCTCGGGCACGCCCCAGACATGCAGCGTCTCGCCGAAATCCGACTCGTCGCGCTCCAGCCCGATATCGCTGGCCGGATCCAGCAGACCGCCAAGCCCCACCGTCGCATTCAGCGCAAACCGCAGCGTGTTGGCGGTCGCGGGCCCCGGTCGGCCCTGCAGGATCTGATTGACGATGGTGCGCGGCAGCGACACGGTGTCGGCGAAATTTGTCACCACCAGTTGCACATCCTGCGGCACCGTATCGGCATAACCCGATCCCGCGCCGCGCAGGAATCGCTCGTCCACGCGGCGGTTGAACGCGTGCACCTGCCGGTTTGCCGCTTCATTGGGATCGTAAATGCCGTCGGGGGCCTCACCCGGGCCGGGCGTGGAACACGCTGCAACAAGGGGCACCAGAACAAGTGCCAAAATCACACGCATTGGCCGCATAAGCTCAACGCCCCCATGTAAAATCCTTGGGAATGCCGCAAACCTTCCCCAAAAGGACATTTATGTTCATTTCCAATCAGACCCGATGCAAAGCGCAGGATTCAACGTATTTGTGACATGGACTGACATGCAATAACTTGGCAGCACCAAACAGCCGCCAGAATGTCACGTTTTGGGGCACAATTCAAAGCAGAAGGGCGGCGATCCGCTGATGAGCACGAAACGTTTCGAGACCGGCTTCGACGAGCTGCGCGCGGCGCGCAAGGCAAGCCGTCCCTATTACTGGTTTGTCGGGATTTTCAGCTTTTTCGTGAACATGCTGATGCTCACCGGGCCGATCTACATGCTGCAGGTCTATGACCGCGTGCTGGGCTCCCGGTCAGAGGCGACGCTGCTCGCGCTCAGCGTGCTTGTGGTCTTTCTCTACAGCATGATGGGCATCCTCGACTACGTGCGCGGGCGGGTGATGGGGCGGGTGGCCGCCCGGTTTCAGGCCGCGCTTGATCTGCGCGTGTTCGACGCCGTGGTGCGGCGTTCGACCGTCAAGAACGACGAGCTGGCCCAGTCCGGCCTGCGCGATCTGGAATCGGTGCAGCGGCTGATGTCCTCGCCGGTGCTGATGGCGATCTTCGACATGCCATGGACGCCGGTCTTCATCGTGGCCATCGCGATCTTCCATCCATGGCTGGGCTATCTGGCGGTCGCCGGCGGGCTGGTTCTGATCTTTGTGACCGTGATCAACCAGATCGTCACCCGCGCGCCGACGCTCAACTCCAACATCGCGGTGATGGAGGCGGAGCGGACCTCCGACCAGATCCGCGCCGAGGCCGAGATGGTGCAGGCGCTCGGCATGCGCCGCGACGCGTTCCAGCGCTGGATCGGCGCCCGCAGCGCGGCGCTGAAAGGCCAGATCAGCGCTTCCGATCTCACCGGCACTTTCTCGACCACGACCAAGACCTTCCGGCTGCTGCTGCAATCGGCGATGCTGGGCCTGGGCGCCTATCTGGTGCTGCAGGGCGAGCTGACCCCAGGCGCGATGATCGCGGGCTCCATCCTGATGGGCCGCGCGCTGGCGCCGATCGAACTTGCCATCGGTCAATGGCCGATGGTGCAGCGCGCCAGAAAAGGCTGGGAAAACCTCGGCCAGTTGCTGTCGGAAATCCCGCAGGAAGCGCCGCGCACCGCCCTGCCGCGTCCGCGCGCCCGGCTGGAGGTGACGCAGCTTACCATTGTGCCGCCCGGCGAACAGCAGGCCAGCCTGCGTCTGGTCAGCTTTGACGTGCAGCCCGGGCAGGCGCTTGGCGTGATCGGGCCCTCGGGCTCGGGCAAATCGACGCTGGCGCGGGCGATCACCGGCGTCTGGCGCCCGGCGGGCGGCAAGATCCGGCTCGACGGGGCGGCGCTCGATCAATACGGGCCGGACGTTCTGGGCCAGCATATCGGCTACCTGCCGCAGCGGGTGACGCTCTTTGAAGGCACGATTGCCGAGAACATCGCACGGCTTTCGGCCAATCCGGATGCCGAAAAGATCGTCGAGGCGGCGCGCAAGGCCGACGCGCATGAGATGATCCTGAAGCTGCCCGGCGGCTACGATGCGCAGGTCTCCTCCGCTGGCGGGCGCCTTTCCGGCGGCCAGATGCAGCGCATCGGCCTCGCGCGGGCGATGTATGGCGATCCGGTGCTTCTGGTGCTCGACGAGCCCAACTCGAACCTCGACAATGACGGCTCTTCGGCGGTCAACCAGGCGATCCGCGAATTCAAGAAAGCGGGCAATTCGGTGCTGATCATGGCCCACCGCCCCGCCGCGATCCAGGAATGCGACAGCCTTCTGATGCTGGAAAACGGCACCCGCGTGGCCTTTGGTCCGAAAGAAGAGGTGCTGCGCAGCGTCGTGCAGAACCACCAGCAGATTGCCCAGGGCGCCGGGCCGGGAGGTGTGCGATGAGCGCGAATTCGGATTTTCCCCTGCGCACCCCGATGATCGTGGGTCTGCTGGCGCTGACCGTGCTGGTCGGCGGGTTCGGCACCTGGGCCGCAACCACCAATATCTCCGGCGCGATCATCGCCTCGGGGCAGATCCAGGTCGACCAGAACCGCCAGGTGGTACAACACCCCGATGGCGGTGTGGTGGCCGAGATCGTGGTGGACGAGGGCGATCTGGTCCAGCAGGGCGACCCGCTGCTGCGGCTCGACCCGACGCTGCAACTGTCGGAACTGACCATCATCGAAGGCCAGTATTTCGAGCTTGTGGCCCGCCGCGCGCGCCTGCAGGCCGAGCGGGACACGAGGGACGAGCTGACCTTTTCCGAAGAATTGCTGTCGCGCGCCGAGGATGACCCGCAGCTTGCCGAACTGGTCGAGGGGCAGCGCAACCTCTTTATCGCGCGGCGCGATTCGGTCGAGTTCGAAAGCGAGCAGCTGGCCAAGCGCTCCGAGCAGATCGGCGATCAGGTGAGCGGGATCGACGCGCAGCAGACCGCCCTCTCCGAACAGCTGGCGCTCATCGAAGAGGAACTGGCGGACCAGCAATCACTTCTGGATCGCGGGCTCGCACAGGCCAGCCGCGTGCTGTCGCTGCAGCGCGAACGCGCGCGCCTGTCGGGGCTTGTGGGCGAGCTGACCGCGCAGAAGGCGCAGGCCGAAGGTCGCATCACCGAGATCGAGCTCGAGATCCTCAAGCTCGACACCCGGCGGCGCGAAGAGGCGATCACCCGGCTGCGCGACCTGCAGACCCGCGAACGCGAACTGGCCGAACAGCGCAATGCGATTCGCGAACGACTGAGCCGAATGGTCATCACCGCGCCGGTCTCGGGTGTGATCTACGGGCTCACCGTGTTCACCCCGCGCTCGGTGATCCGGCCCGCCGATCCGGTGCTTTACCTGGTGCCACAGGACCGTCCGCTGGTCATTGCCGCGCAGGTGGAGCCCATTCATATCGACCAGCTTTTCGTCGATCAGGACGTGTCCTTGCGGTTCTCGTCGCTGGATCAGCGCAACACGCCGGAACTCTTCGGCCAGGTCGTGCAGATCTCGGCGGATGCGTTCGAGGACAGCAACACCCGCGTCAGCTACTACCGCGCGGAGATCGTGCTGAAAGAGGGTGAGATCGCCCGCCTGCCCGAAGGTGCTGCACTGATCCCCGGCATGCCGGTGGAGGCGTTCATCCGCACCGAAGACCGCACCCCCATCGGCTATCTGGTCAAACCCTTCACCGACTATTTCGCCCGCGCGTTCCGCGAAAGCTGAGACGCGCAGGCGCGCGGTCCGGAGATAATTGCCTCCGGACCGCAAGGCACGTGTTTTCATTGCCACCCGCGCAGGCTAGCGTCGCGTCAGATGTCCTCAAGGAGCGCCGCCATGAGCCAAGCGATCGAGACCCGCCTGTCGGAACTGGGCCTGAGCCTGCCCGATGCCCCGGCCCCCGCCGCCAATTACGTGCCGTATGTGCAAGTCGGCCAGACGCTCTACGTCTCCGGCCAGATCGCCATGAAGGACGGCGCGATGATCACCGGCAAGCTCGGCGCGGAGCTGAGCATCGAGGAGGGCGCGGACGCGGCCAGGCTGTGCGCGCTCAGCCTTCTGGCGCAGGTCCGCGCGGCCTGTGACGGTGATCTGGGGCGGCTCAAACGCGTGGTGAAGCTGACCGGTTTCGTGAATTCCACACCGGAGTTTGGCGAGCAGCCCAAGGTGATCAACGGCGCTTCAGACGTGCTGGTGGAGATCCTTGGCGATGCCGGGCGGCATGCGCGCTCTGCGGTCTCTGCAGGTGCCCTGCCCTTCAACGTCGCGGTCGAGATCGAAGGCATTTTCGAGATCGCCTGATGCCCGCACTGCCTCGGGTCTTTCTGGACCGCCCGATCACCCACCGCGCGCTGCATGACCGCGCCGCAGGCCGGGCGGAAAACAGCCCCGCCGCGATCCGCGCCGCCATTGCCGCAGGCTACGGGATCGAGATCGACCTGCAGCTATCTCGCGATGCGCAGGCGATGGTGTTTCACGATTACGGTCTGGGCCGACTCACCGCCGAAGAGGGCCCGGTGCGCCAGCGCGACGCCGCGGCACTGCGCGCGATCACGCTGTCGGGTGGCAGTGACAGCATCCCGACCTTGCCCGACGTGCTGGATCAGGTGGCAGGCCAGGTGCCGCTGCTCATCGAGTTGAAGGACCAGCATGGCGACATGGGCCCGACCGACGGCGCGCTCGAGGCCGCAACCGCGGCCGCGCTCGAAGGCTATGCCGGGCCGGTGGCGCTGATGTCGTTCAATCCGCATTCGGTGGCAGAGCTTGGGCGGCTCGCGCCCGATCTGCCGCGCGGGCTCACCACCAGCGGCTATCATGCCGAGCATTGGCCAACGCTCAGCACCGCCACCCGCGAGCGGCTGCGGACCATCCCCGATTTCGACCGGGTGGGCGCGCGGTTCATCAGCCATGACTGCCGCGATCTGCAAAACGACGCGGTCACCGCGCTGAAAGCCCGCGGCGTGCCGGTGCTCTGCTGGACCGTGAAATCGCCTGCGCAGGAGGCAGAGGCGCGGCAGGTGGCCGACAACATCACCTTCGAGGGCTACACCGCTTGAAGCGGCGCCGTCCCGTGCCAGATTGAGTGGGGTGATGACCGAGCAAAGCCCCGCCCCGACCTTCGCCGTTTCGGTGTTGTCCTCGCTGACCCAGATCGCCGCCAGCGACTGGGATGCCTGCGCCTGCCCCGAGACCGCGGATGGCGGACGGCCGGCCGATCCGTTCACCACCTACCGGTTCCTGAGCGCGCTGGAGCAAAGCGGCTCTGTCGGGCCGGGCACCGGCTGGGATCCGCGCTATCTGATGGTGGAAAGCGACGGCGCGGTGGTCGCCACCGCGCCGCTTTACGGCAAGGGCCACAGCCAGGGCGAATACATCTTCGATCACAACTGGGCGCATGCGCTGGAAAGCGCGGGCGGGCGCTATTACCCCAAGCTGCAGATCGCGGTGCCCTTCACACCGGCCACCGGGCGCCGGTTCCTGACCCGCCCGGGCCATGAGGCCAGCGGCATGGCGGCGCTGGTGCAGGGGGCGGTGCAGTTCGGTGCCGAAAACCAGCTTTCCAGCCTGCATGCCACCTTCTGCACCGAGGGTGAGGCGATTGCGGGCGAAAAGATGGGGCTGTTGCGACGCACCACCCAGCAGTTTCACTGGCTCAACCAGGGTTACGCGGATTTCGACGCGTTTCTGGCCGCGCTCAGTTCGCGCAAACGCAAGACGATCCGCAAGGAGCGGCGCACCGCGCAGGCCTTCGGCGGCGAAATCCGGACCCTGACCGGCGACCAGATCCGCCCCGAACACTGGGACGCGTTCTGGCGGTTTTACCAGGATACCGGCGCGCGCAAATGGGGCACGCCCTACCTCACCCGTGACTTCTTTCACATCGCGCAGGAGACGATGCGCGACGACATCGCGCTGGTGATGTGCCTGCGCGACGGGCGGGCCGTGGCGGGCGCGCTCAATTTCATCGGTCGCGACGCGCTTTTCGGGCGCTACTGGGGCTGCGTCGAAGACCATCCCTGCCTGCATTTCGAAGCGTGTTACTATCAGGCCATCGACTTTGCGATCCGCCACGGGCTGGCGCGGGTCGAGGCGGGCGCGCAGGGCGAGCACAAGCTGGCCCGCGGTTATCTGCCCACACCGACCCATTCGCTGCACTGGATTGCGGATCAGGGGTTTTCCGATGCGGTGGCGCGCTATCTCAAGGCCGAACGCGACGCGGTGGGCGAAGATATCGAGATACTCACGGCTTACGGGCCGTTCCGGAAAGTCACGCAGGAGGAACAGCCATGACCGAATTACTCTCCGACGCCGCCCGCAAGACGGTGATCGACCCGCTGCTGGACAGCGGCTGGCGCATGGTCGAGGGGCGCGACGCGATCACCAAGACCTTCGAATTCGGCGATTTCACCGAAGCCTTTGCCTGGATGACCCGCGCCGCCCTTTATGCGGAGAAATGGAATCACCATCCCGAATGGTTCAACGTCTACAAGACCGTCGAGGTGACGCTCTCGACCCATGACGTGGGCGGGCTTTCGGCACTTGATGCCAAGCTGGCGCGCAGGCTCGACAAGCTTTGAGGCGGCAGCAGGCTTGCCCGCCCTGATGGGCGGTCGCGCGATCCGGGGCACATCCTCTGCGCCCCGGACAATCCCCTACATCGCGTCGCGCAACGTCTCACCGGCGGAAACCTCGCAGACGCCGGGGCTTTCCTCGACATTGAGGATCTTGACCACTCCGTCCTCGGCCAGCAGCGCATAGCGTAGCGACCGGTTGATCAACCCCGCGGGCGGCGCGTTCAGCACCAGGTCGATGGCCTTGGTGAATTCGCTTTCCGCATCGCCGAGCATGGTGATCCCGGCCATGTCGGCGCCGGTGGATTCACCCCAGGCGGACATCACAAACGGGTCGTTGACCGACACGCAGATGATCTCCTCCACACCCTTCTCGTCGAAATCGGGCTTGGTGCGGATGAAGCTGGGAAGGTGGGCGGAGGTGCAGGTCCCGGTATAGGCGCCGGGCAGACCGAAGATCACCACCTTGCGGCCCTTGGTCAGGCTGTTCATCTGAACGGGCTCCGGGCCGCTGTCGCCCAGCCGCAGCAGTTTGGCGTCGGGCAGGGTATCCCCTACGGAAATCGGCATGAGGGTGTCGCTCCTTGAATTGTGTTCCGGTTCCACGGAGATATAGGATGTGCCGGTAAAAGGGAAATGGGGGTCACATGACACATGTCGTCGTTGTTGGAGGCGGCCAGGCCGCCGCGTCTCTGGTCGCCCGGCTGCGCGGCAAGGGGTTTGACGGCGCGGTGACCCTGATCGGCGACGAACCGGTGCCGCCCTACCAGCGCCCGCCGCTCTCCAAGGCCTATCTGATGGGCGACATGGCGCTGGAGCGTCTCTATCTGCGGCCCGAAAGCTGGTACGCGGACCAGGCCATCACCCTGCGGCAGGGGCTGCGCATCGATGCCATCGACCGCGCGGCCAGCGCCGTGCAGGCGGGCGATGAGACGATCGCCTACGACCATCTGGCGCTCTGCACCGGGTCCCGGCCGCGCCGTCTGCCCGCCACCATCGGAGGCGATCTGGGCGGCGTTCACGAAGTGCGCACGCTGGCGGATGTCGACGCGATGGCACCGCTGTTCGAGCCCGGCAAGCGCGTGCTGATCGTCGGCGGCGGCTATATCGGGCTGGAGGCGGCGTCGGTGGCCGCCAAGCTCGGCCTGCAGGTCACGCTGGTCGAGGCGGCGGACCGCATCCTGCAGCGCGTCGCCGCCCCGCAGACCTCGGAATATTTCCGCGCCCTGCACAAAAGCCACGGCGTCGACCTGCGCGAAGGCACCGGTCTGGTCCGGCTGATCGGCGACGACCGCGTGACCGCGGCGGAACTTGGCGACGGCACCGAGATCGGGATCGATTTCGCCATTGTCGGCGTCGGCATCACGCCCGCCACGGCGCTGGCCGACGCCGCCGGTCTGACGCTCGACAACGGCATCGCGGTGAACGCGCTGGGCCAGACCTCCGACCCTGCGATCTGGGCGGCGGGCGATTGCGCCTCTTTCCCCGCAGCCGACGCCCGGCTGCGGCTGGAATCGGTCGGCAATGCCATCGATATGGGTGAGCTTGTGGCCGACAACATCCTGGGAGAGGGCCGCGCCTACGCGCCAAAGCCGTGGTTCTGGTCCGATCAATACGATTGCAAGCTGCAGATCGCCGGTCTCAGCACCGGGTATGACCGCATCGTCACCCGCGCGGGCGACGGGGGGTCGGTGTCGTTCTGGTATTACGCGGGCGCGCGGCTCATCGCGCTGGACGCGATGAACGACCCGCGCGCCTACATGGTCGGCAAACGGCTGATCGACGCGGGCAAAAGCGCCGATCCGGAGGCGGTGGGCGATCCCGCGACCGACCTCAAGGCGCTTTTGCGCGCGTGAGGATTTTCGCGTGAGGATTGTTGCAGGCGAAATGCGCGGGCGGCGCCTTGCGGCGGTGGGAAAGGGCGACGCCGGAGCCCAACTGCGCCCGACCACCGACCGGGTGCGCGAAGCGCTGTTCAACACGCTCGCCGGGGGACGGTTTGGCGATCCTTTCGACGGTGCCCTGGTGCTCGATCTCTTTGCGGGCACCGGCGCTCTGGGGCTGGAGGCGCTGTCGCGCGGCGCTGCGGAAAGTGTCTTTGTCGATGACGGGCGCGCCGCGCAAAAGCTGGTCCGCGCCAATATCGACGCGCTTGGGGTGGCGGACCGCGCCCGGCTGATCACCCGCGACGCGCGCCGCCTGCCGCAGGCCCACCGTCCCGCCTCGCTGGTCTTTCTGGACCCGCCTTATGGCAAGGATCTGGGCGCGCCTGCGCTGGATGCGGCCCGAAGCGCGGGCTGGATCGCGCCTGACGCCTTGGTCGTCTGGGAGGAAAGCGCGCCGCAGCCCGCCCCGCCGGGATTTGCGCTGCTCGACACCCGGCGCTACGGCGACACGCATGTGACGCTGCTGCGCGCGCGCTGAGCGACATCCGGCGATCAGACAATCCACGTGGACAATCCACGTGGACAATCCACGGTATCGCGGTATCTTAGCCCATGGCCAGCGATGTTTCCTTTGGCGGCTGGGCCGCGCGCCCCGCCACGGCAGAGACCGACGCGCCGCGTCCGCGCAAACCTTCAGGCGGGCCGGTGTTTCTGGGCGATTGCGCCACCGCGGCGGATCACACGACGCTTCTGGTGGCCCTCTGGCGGCGCTGGGAGCAAGACGACAAGGGCGAGTGATCCACTAACCCGCTGACGTACTCCGCTTTCATCCGCAAAGGCGAGCTCTGCGCGGGATTTCCCCCGTATTCAGCCGCGCCGGGCTGGCAATTGACCTGCGTCGCTTTATACTCATATTCGCATATGTGCATTCCCGAGGAGGCCGCCCATGTCCCCGTTCCGCCCCACCCGTCGTGATCTGCTGAGCCTGGCCGCGGCGATGCCCGCGCTGACGCTGCCCGTGGCCGCAAAGGCGCAACTCGGCCCGCCGGCCACCACAAACCCGGCGCATGCGTCCTTCACCATGGGCGAGGCCACGCTGACGGTGGTATCGGACGGGTCGCTGCAACTGCCCACCACCGGCATCGGCGTCAACGCGGAGCGTGACGAGGTCGTGGCTTTTCTCAAGGCACATTACCTGTCGTCCGAGCAGGGCTATTCCCATTGCAACCATCTGGTGATCGATCTGGGCGAGGCGCGGGTGCTGGTGGATGTCGGCTCCGGCAACCGGTTCCTGCCCACCGCGGGCAGGCTCTGGGACAATCTCGAGGCGGCGGGGATCGATGCGGGCAGCATCACCCATGTGGTGATCACCCACGCCCATCCCGATCACATCTGGGGCGTGCGCGACGATTTCGACGAGGCGGTGATCCCGGAGGCGCAGTATTTCATCGGCCAGACCGAACACGCGTTCTGGATGCAGGAGGATCTGCCCAACACGATCGCCGCGGATCTGCAGCAATTTGCCGTCGGGGCGCAGAACTCGATCAATGTGGACGGGGCGGAATGGCGTCTTCTGGCCAATGAGCAGGAGGTCGCGCCGGGCATCCGCGTGATCGACACACCCGGGCACACGCCCGGCCATCTTGCGGTGGTTGTGGAGTCTGGCGGGCAGCAACTGCTCGCCCTCGGCGACGCGATGAGCCATGTCTGGACCAACTTCGCGCATCCGGGCTGGTACAACGCCTTTGACATGGATGGCGACCAGACCGTGGCGACCCGCAAGCGCCTGCTGGACATGGCGGTGAGCGACCGGATGGCGGTGCTGGGGTATCACTTCCCGTTCCCGGGCATGGGCCATGTGATGCAGGAAGACGGGGCCTATCGCTTTGTCCCCGCGCTCTGGCAGTGGTGAGGCCGCGGCCCGGATCAAAGACCGCGCTGCGCGCGCCGTGCGGCCGCGCGATGTGACCAGACCAGGTGGACCAGCGCCCAGACCGCGCCCACCCCGCCGGCAATGCCGAGCGCGGGCAGGCCCGCGCGCTCCAGCACCACGCCGCCGATGGCCGACCCGGCGGCTATCCCGATATAGATCGAGGCCGCGTTGAGCGCGACCATCACCGCCGCCTGCTCCGGTGCAAGCGAGATCACCCGCATCTGCTGTGCCGCGGTAAAGGACCAGCCCCAGACCGACCAGACAAACACCAGCGCCAGCAGCAGCCCGTCACCGAAGGGCAGCGCCGAAAAGCCGGGCATCAGCACGATCTGACCGAGGCAAAGGATGGTCAGCGTGCGCATCGGGCCCAGCCGGTCGGCCATCCAGCCGCCCAGAGCGTTGCCCGCCACCGCCGCCATCCCGAACACCAGCAGGACCAGCGACACCCCGTCGCGCCCGTAGCCCATCTGCTGCGACAAAAGCGGCGGCAGGTAAGTCAGCACGATGTAGATCGCCGCAAGGAAGGACGCGGTAAAAAGCGCCGTGCCCAGTTTGAGCGGATCCACCAGCATGCGGCCAAGATCGCGCAGGCTGGTGGGCTGAAAGCTCAGGCCCTGCGGCACCCGCGTCCAGATCAGCCACAGGCATGGCAGCGCCAGCACAAAGACGATCACAAAGGCCATGCGCCAGCCAAACGTGTAGGCGACCCAGCTGCCCGCCGGGACGCCCAGCACCTGCGCCAGCGACAGACCGAAGAACACCGCCGCCAGCGCCTTGCCGCGCCGCTCCGGCGCGGCAAGCCCGGCCACCACGGCAATGGAGACCGGCGTCATCATGCCCGCCCCGGCGGCGGCGGCCATGCGCACCACGTAAAGCGGGCCGATGGTGGGCATCAGCGCCGAGAGCAGCGAGGCCACCGCAAAGAGCAAGAGCCCGTAAAACATCACACGCCGCCGCCCGAACCGCCCGGTCAGCGCCACCAGAACCGGCGACAGGATCGCGTAGGCAATGGCGTAAACCGTCATCAGCATGCCCGCCGCGGGCAGCGACACGTCGAGCCCCGCAGCCAGCGGATCGATGATCGAGATCACGATGAAGCCGCCCATGCCGATGACAAAATTGCTCGCCGAGAGGACGGCAATCACAGCTTTGATCGGGGTTGTCTGCGACATCGGGGCTCCGGGGTTGCGCGGTCAGAGCTTAGCGCGCAACCGGCCCGCGAAAACCCGTCAGCTGTAGGTCGGGTGGAAAAGACCGCCGGGCGAGAGGGTAAAGATCTCGGCCCCGTCGGCGGTCACACCCACGGAATGCTCGAACTGCGCCGACAGCGATTTGTCGCGCGTCACCGCCGTCCAGTCATCGCCCAGCACCTTGGTCTCGGGCCGGCCGATATTGACCATCGGCTCAATGGTGAAGAACATGCCTTCCTCGAGCGTTTCCTTGGTACCGGGCCGCCCGTAATGCAGCACGTTGGGTGGTGCGTGAAACACCCGCCCCAGCCCGTGGCCGCAGAAATCGCGCACCACCGACATCCGGTGACTTTCGACAAAGGTCTGGATGGCAAAGCCGATATCGCCAAAGCTGTTGCCGGGGCGCACGGCCTCGATCCCCTTCATCAGCGCGTCATGGGTGACCTGGATCAGCCGCTCTGCCTTGCGGGACAGTTTGCCCGCGACATACATCCGCGAGGTGTCGCCATACCAGCCATCGAGGATCACCGTCACGTCGATATTCAGGATATCGCCATCCTTGAGCTTCTTGTCGCCGGGGATGCCGTGGCACACGACGTGATTGACGCTGATACAGCTGGCGTGCTTGTAGCCCTTGTAGCCGATGGTCGCGCTGACAGCCCCGGCCTCGGTCACCCGGTTGCGGATGTAATCATCGAGCGCGCCGGTGGTCTGGCCGACCGCGACCATGCCGGCCACCTCGTCGAGAATCTGCGCCGCCAGCTGGCCTGCGCGCTGCATGCCGGCAAAGTCGTCCTTGTTGTAAATGCGGATGCCGTCCCGGGTGAGACGGCCGCCTGACTCGTGGTTCACGGGGGGCCACTCCATCCTGTGTTTCCCGATACTTAATCGCTCAGGCCGCTCATGGCCAGTGCCCGTCCGGAAAACTGCGCACGCGGTCTTTGCGGCGGCCAGGCACCGCGCCCTCTTTGCAGACGGCACCGGGCTGCGCCAGTCTTGGCGCGTCAACGGTTGCGGGGTCTTGCCCAATTCGCTCTCCCGTCGCCTGCTCCTGCGCGGATCGATCCTGCTGAGCCTGCTCCGGACGGGCGCGGCCCTGGCCGAGAGCTGCACTGACCACATCGCGGCAATGTATGATGGCGGCCCGCTCGACCCGCGCGACCGGGCGCCACACCACCAGACCAACGCCGTCTTCGCCGCCGATGGCAGCCCGCTGCGCACGTTCCGGACCATCATGGAGAGCGGCACGCGCAGCGTCTCGGGCGTCGAGGGGTCGGGGTTTTTTGCACGGGTGCTCGACCGCCGCTCCTGGACCGGGCCGACGCTGGAGGGACCCTGGACGGAAAGCCCCAACCTGCTGTCCGAGGACCGGGCCGGTCAGATCAACGCCCAGCGCGAGCAGGAAATCGCCAATCTCGCGAACTCCGAGTGCCCCGGTCTTGTGGAGATCGAGGGCGCGACGCTCGAAAACCTTCGCTTCACCGCCTGCACCGATCCCAATGACGCGATGCGCTGGGCGCTTTTGCACAAATCGGGTTCTGCGCGGGGCTCGCCTTTGCCCGGACGGACTTATCCTGCAGCCGCTGTGACGGGTATACCGATGGCGGTGTCGCCGTTGGGCACAGCGATGCGAACCTGAAGCCCGGCGGCCTGGCGCTCGACGTCGCGCGCCATGGGGGGTTGGCCGGGCAGTCTGAGGCAGGTCATCTTTGCCTCGACGCGGCTCCGGCGGTGATACCCGCTCCACTGTCGCCAGATGGCGCGGCCCGGGTCCTTCGAGGCCCGCAAGGCTTCGTTTCGGGCCACAGCGCCCGGGCTCGTGGGCTTCTACGGCTTGGCGTTCCTGCGGGGCGGGATGATGGCGGCTGCGTTTCGAGCAGCGATTGCCGCGTGACGCTTCCGGGTGTCGCAGGCGGCGACGGCCGTCACGGAACCGGTCTGCTGTTCACGCGGGATCCGGTCCGGCAGTTCTGGCGACATGGGCGCATCGCCGATACTGCTGCCGGTGATCTCCCCTCTCGGCAGATTTGCTTCGCAAATCGCCTGCCGGGCAATGGACCGCCCGACCAGTTGCAGCAGGCTCTGCACGAAGCCGGTCGTCTGCCGAAGCGGGCGGCTTCCAGACCATATCGGGATCGAACCACATTGTCAGCGAACCGCGCCGCCCGAATGCCTCGTTGCAAGCCGACCGATTCGTGGTCTTGTACTTCGTAGGGCCCAACTGCTCATGACCTCCAGCTATCATGCTGGATTCACGCAGTGAATCCCTCCGCCGATTTCTGCGACAGGGCCGTGCTCCGCCCTCATCAACTCAAGATGAATATCCACAGACCTTAGTCCGGCACATCGTCAAACGCCACCGGCCCGGCAAGCGTGACCCCCTCGGGCGATATCGCGCAGCCCAGCGCCATCACCTCGACGCCCGCGTCCCGCGCCGCCGCGAATCCCGCCGCATAGGCCGGGTCGATATCCGCCGCCAGAGTCATTTGCGCACAATCCGTGCGCTGCACGAGGTAGAGCATCACCGCCCGCTTGCCCTCTGCCGCCACCCGCGCGAGTTCCGCCAGATGCCTTGTGCCCCGCGCGGTCACGCTGTCGGGAAACTCCGCCTTGCCCGGCGCGCGGCAGAGCGTCACGGATTTCACCTCCACATAGGCGTCCCGCCGCCCCGCGCCGGTCAGCAGGAAATCGATGCGGCTCTTTTCTCCGTATTTGACCTCCGGGCGCACCAGATCGTAGCCGTCGAGCCCCGGCACCTGCCCTGCCATCAGGCCTGCCCGCAGCACCCGGTTGGGCACGCCGGTATCGACGCCGGTGAAATGGCCATCCGCATGCTCGACCAGCCGCCAGGCGAATTTCAGCTTCTTTTTGGGATCGTCATTGGGCTCCAGCCAGATCCGCAGCCCTTCGTCCTTCAACCCCATCATGGAGCCGGGATTGGCCACATGGGCGGTGACCTCACGCCCGTCCTCCAGCGTGCAATCGGCCAGAAAACGTTTGTAGCGGCGGATCAGGCGGGCGGGCACAAGCGGGGTTTGAAAGCGCATGACCCCGGCCTATACCTCAGCGCACGCCCCGCGCAAGGAGAGCCCGATGCCAAACCCCACCGCCGCCATGCTCGTGATCGGAGACGAGATCCTCTCCGGGCGCACGCGCGATGCCAACATGCACTATCTGGCGGGCGAGCTGACCCGCCACGGGATCGAACTGGCCGAAGTGCGCATCGTGTCCGACAATCCCGCCGCCATCGTTGCCGCGCTGAACGCGCTGCGCCACGCCTATGATACGGTGGTGACATCGGGCGGCATCGGTCCGACCCATGACGACATCACCGCCGACAGCGTCGCCGCCGCTTTCGAGGTGCCCATCGACGTGCGCGACGACGCCCGCGCGCTGCTGCAGGCCCATTACGACCGCCAGGGCACCGAGCTCAACACGGCGCGGCTGCGCATGGCGCGCATTCCCGACGGGGCAACGCTCATCGACAACCCGGTCTCCATCGCGCCGGGCTTCAGCCTTGGCAATGTGCATGTGATGGCCGGCGTGCCGTCGGTCTTCCAGGCGATGGTCGCCTCGGTCCTGCCGACGCTCACCGGTGGCGCGCCGCTGCTCAGCCAGACCCTGCGCATCCAGCGCGGCGAGGGCGATATCGCGGGCCCGCTGGGCGATCTGGCGACCGAGTTCGACGATCTGCAATTCGGCAGCTACCCTTACCAGAAGGACGGTGTGTTCGGCGCCAATGTGGTGGTTCGCGGCACCGATGGCGCGCGTGTCGATGCCGCAATGACCCGGCTCGCAGGGCTTTTCCCCGAAAGCTGAGCCGCGCCGCCACCCCCGGGTCAGGTATACCGGACGTCAGGTTTCCCGGACTGGGCGCGCGCCGCCATTCGCCGCAAACTGCCTGCATCACACCGCTGATGGAGGCACATCATGACACTCATTCTTCTGACCGCCCTGGTCACCCGCCTCCCGGCTCACACCATGCCCGCCCGGGCGATGCGCGCCACCACCACCGGCCTGCGCCGCTTTCACGCCCGCGCCATGGCCGACCTGCACGGGCAGGACATCGTGGATTTCTACCCCGAGTGATCCATCGCCGCGCAACATCCGGGCGTCTGACGCGCCCGAAGCCGGATGGACAGCACCGCCGCGCCGGGTCATAAATCAAGGCGTGACACAGCCCGCCGATCAAGCCAGCCCTCCCGCCCTCGACAGGCTCTACGCCGCGATCGATGCCACCTGGCCGCCCGCCGCCCGGATCGAGGCGGGCCCGTGGCTGTTGCGCGAAGGCCGCGGCGGCGGCAAACGGGTCTCGGCGGCCACCCCCCGTGGCGACTGGCGGGAAGAGGACATCGTCGCCGCCGAAGAGGCGATGCGGCTTCTGGGACAGACACCGCTTTTCATGCTGACCGATGCGGACACCACACTCGATGCCGCGTTGGCACAACGCGGCTATGCGGTCATCGACCCGGTCAACCTATGGCATTGCCCGGCCGAAAGCCTCACCGACCGCCGCCTGCCGCCGGTCACCGCCTTCACCATCTGGGAGCCGCTGGCCATCATGCGCGAGATCTGGGAGGCTTCAGGCATCGGTGCCGAGCGCCAGACCATCATGGAGCGCGCGCCGCATCCCAAGACCTCCGTCTTTGGCCGCGTCAGCGACAAGCCCGCGGGCTGCGCCTTTGTGGCGATCCACAACGGCGTCGCCATGCTGCACGCGCTCGAGATCCTGCCCGAACACCGCAAGAAAGGGCTCGGCGCCTGGATGATGCGCGCCGCGGCGATCTGGGCCGCGCGCCATCACGCCCAGTCGCTCGCGGTGCTCTGCACCCGCGACAACACCGGCGCCAACGCGCTTTATGCCGCGCTCGGCATGCAGATCGTTGGCGGCTACCATTACCGCATCCTGCCGCAGTCGAAAGGCGACACAATTTGACACGAGACCTGCCCACCGCACTCGACCTGCCGATGGTCGACCCGCTGCCGCCCGAGACCGAGAAATACTTCGATGTCTGTCAGGAAAAGCTGGGCATGGTGCCCAATGTCCTGCGCGCCTATGCGTTCGACATCGACAAGCTCAACGCCTTCACCGGCATGTATAACGACCTGATGCTGGCCGGGTCCGGTCTGACAAAACTCGAACGCGAGATGATCGCCGTTGTGGTCTCAGCCGTGAACCGCTGCTTTTACTGCCTGACTGCCCATGGTGCCGCGGTGCGCGCGCTCTCGGGTGATCCGAAACTGGGCGAAATGCTGGTGATGAACTGGCGCGTGGCCGATCTCGACACCCGCCAGCACGCGATGCTGCATTTCGCCGAGAAGATGACCAAGGCCTCGTCCGAGATCACCGAAGAAGACCGCCAGGCGCTGCGCGATGCGGGCTTTTCGGATCGCGACATCTGGGACATCGCCAATGTGGCGGGGTTTTTCAACATGACCAACCGCGTCGCCAGCGCCACCGACATGCGCCCCAATGATGACTACCACGCTGAGGCACGCTAGCCGCGCCGCGCTGGTCTGCGCGCTCTGCGGCCCGGTTGCGGCACAGGATCTCGCGCTGCCCGCAGGTGCGGTGCTCACCCGCGAGGATGTGCGCAACCCCGGCGCCTATGCCTTGCCCACCGGTCCCTGGTCCGAGGATACCGGGCTGCCCTTCCTGCGTATCGAAGGCGCGGTGCAGTCGCAGGCCTGGCGGATCGACGGATCGGGTCTCACTCCGCTGCAACTGCTCTCCCCGCTGCGCGACCAGCTGGCGGCGCAGGGCTACGAGACGGTGTTCGACTGCATCGATGCCGCATGCGGCGGGTTCGATTTCCGCTTTGCCACCCGGGTCTTGCCCGCGCCCGCGATGTATGTGGATCTCACCGATTACCAGTTCCTCTCCGCCCGCGCCCCCGGTGGGGGCGCGGTCTCCCTGCTCACCAGCCGCGACCGCAATGGCGGCTATGTGCAGATCATCCGCGCAGGCGGTGGCGCCACCGGCGGGACACAGGCAAGCGCCCCCGCCATCGCCCGCCGCGTCAATGTGGCGCCCGGCAGCATCGGTGCGGCACTCGAGGCCGACGGCCACGCGATCCTGAGCGACATGGCGTTCCAGACCGGCTCGTCCTCGCTGGGCGACGGCGCTGTCGCCTCGCTCGACGCCATCGCCGCCTATCTCAAGGCCAATCCGACCCGCCGGATACTCTTTGTCGGCCACACCGATGCGGTGGGCTCGCTCGAAGGCAACCAGGCGCTGTCGCGCCGCCGCGCGCAATCGGCGGTGGACTATCTGCGCCAGCGCCACGACATACCCGCAAACCGTATCGGCGCTGACGGCGTGGGCTTTCTCGCCCCCATCGCCTCCAACCTCACACCCGCGGGTCGCGACGCCAACCGGCGGGTCGAGGCCGTGCTGATCTCCACCGAATAGCGCTGCATCCTTGCTTTGGTGCGTCCGTCGCCTGGACCCGCACAGGCACGGCGCGCGCTCCGGTGCACGCGGGCTGGCCGAGGGGCCCCGCTTGCGGGGAGACGGCGATCGCGCTTGCGGCGGAGGGCGGGCTTTGACAGGCAAGGACCGGGTGACGGATGGGACCGATGCAGGGATCCTTGCTTTGGTGAGTCCGGAGCCCCGACAACCGGGGCCATCCGCATTGTCCCCGCGGCAACAAGCCTCTGACAGGCGTAAAACCGCGCCTGACCGCACACCACGACACAGGCGCCACAGACCGCTTTGCGCGGCACTGCGCCACTTGCAGAATGAAAGCGCGCGGAAGCGCTCCTTTTTTCCAGCCGCTGTCGCGCCGGGCTCACATGGAAAGAAAGCCCCGGGGCATTTCTCCCGGGGCTTCAGGTGGCCTTGATGGTCAAGGCTGGGGAAACGGCTTACCTGGGCCGGGTCACCACTGCTGCGGGCCCTTGTCGGCGAAGGCATGCACGAGAAAATCGATAAAGGCGCGCACCTTGGGCTGCGTGAAGCGCCCCGGCGGATAGACCGCATAGATGCCCTGCGATTCAGACGGCAGATCCGGGATCGCATCCTGCACCAGCCCCTGCTCCATCGCTTCATGGAAGAGGTAGGACGGCAGATAGGCGATGCCGAGACCCGCGATACAGGCGTTCAGCAGGGACTGCCCGTCATTGACGCTCAGCCAGCCCGCGGTGCGCACCTGGCGCTTTTCACCCGACGGTGCGGTGAGCTTCCAGACATTGCCGGAGGCCTGGTTGGAATAATGCAGAAGCTTGTGTTCGTTGAGATCGTCGATCCGCGCCGGACGGCCGAATTTCTCGAAATATTCCGGCGCCGCGATCATGCGTTTGGTGGTTTCGGTCAGCTTGCGTGCCCGCAGGGTGCTGTCTTCCAGCTCCCCGATGCGGATCGCCATGTCGAACCCTTCCGAAATCAGCTCCACATAGCGGTTGTTGAGCACCATGTTCACGGTGATATCGGGAAATTCCGCCAGAAAATCGCCCAGCACCGGGCTGAGATGGTTCACGCCGAAATCCGTCGCCACCGAGATCCGCAACAGCCCCGACGGCGCCGATTGCATCGAGGTCACCAGCGCATCCGCTTCGCCCGCGTCATTCAGCACCCGGCGGGCGCGATCATAATAGGCCAGGCCGATTTCCGTCGGGCTGACGCGGCGGGTCGTGCGGTTCAGGAGACGCGCCCCCAGCCGCGCTTCGAGGCTCGAGACGTGTTTCGAGACGGCGGATTTCGAGATCCCCATCTTCTTGGCTGCATCGGTAAAGCCGCCCTGATCCACAACAGTGGCAAACGCTTCCATCTCGGTCAGGCGATCCATTCCGGTCTCCAAATTTCGTCTCGGTCAAGCGCCGTAACGCGCCGGATTGGTATGGCGCCCAACTGCGGCGCAAACGCGGCGGGACACGGACAATACCGGGGTAATCTCGGGATCGTTCAAGGCACTGAAACGACCGGAGACTTCGGGAGAACCGTCTCGGACGCCGCGCGCGCCCTCTTTCGCCCGGCCACGGGACGACCCGGGCCATGGGCCCGCGGGAAAACTTCTGCGTGGACCCGAGGCCGCGCGTGCTACATTTGCACAAGCGCCCCGCGCGCCGAACGACAACAGGAGGAGACCCCCATGAGATACGCAATCCCCGCGCTCACCGCCCTCGCGCTGAGCCTGACACCCGTCTGGGCCGGCGACACCCCGTCCACCCCCGGCGCCGAGGTTTATTTCGTAACGCTCGAAGACGGCGCCACGCTGTCCGGACCGGTCAAGGTCGTGTTCGGCCTCTCCGGCATGGGGGTCGCCCCCGCAGGCGTGGAAAAGGAAGGCACCGGCCATCATCACCTGTTGCTCAACCGCGCGCCCTTCGGCGAAGGCGAAGACGACGCGACGATGATCGCCGACGGCATACCGTCAGACGAAAACCACAAGCATTTCGGTGGCGGCCAAACCGAAACCACGCTCGAGCTGCCCGCAGGCACCCATACGCTGCAACTCGTGCTTGGCGACCAGTTCCACGTGCCGCACGATCCACCCGTGGTGTCCGACATGATCACGATTACCGTAAACTGAGCCCGGACGGCATCCCGCGCACATAGATAAAGGCCGCTCCCTTGGCAGGAGCGGCCCCAAAAAGACCCCGCTACAGCGGATCCCTGTCAGGCGGCGTCGCGCACGTTTCGGCCGTCTTCGATCTCCTCGACGATCTTGGCCACAAAGGCCTTGAGGTCATCGGGGGTGCGGCTGGTGATCAGGCCACCGTCGCTCACAACCGGCTCATCCACCCAGCGCGCACCGGCATTCACGATGTCGGTCTTGATCGAGTGAAACGACGTCATCTCACGCGACGGGCAAAGCCCGGCTTCGGCCAGCACCCAGGGCGCGTGGCACACCGCGGCAATCGGCTTGCCGAGGCTTTCGAACGCCTGCACCAGTGCGATCACCGGCGCCTCGACGCGCAACAGATCGGGATTGATCTGGCCGCCGGGGATCACCAGGGCGTCATACTGGTTGGGATCGGCATCGGCGATCTTCAGATCCGCCTCCGCCTCGCGACCCCAGTCGGAGCCTTCCCAACCCTTGATGGCCGCACCGTCCAGCGTGGCCACATGCACCTCGGCACCTTTCGCGCGCAGCTGGTCGCGGGGGAACTCAAGCTCCGACTGTTCAAAGCCGTGCGTCGAGATGATGAGAATCTTTGCGTTTTCGATCTTGGTCATTTCAAACCTCCAGGTCGGTTTCGTTGGAGGCTCAACACCCGGCGCGCCCTCGCGTTCCATGGCAACGTGACGCAGGTGCCCGCGCATGTCCGCCGCCCGCTCCGGACCATCGCGAAATCAGCGCGCCCGCGGGACGGCGGGTGGGGCGAGGCTTGCCTTGCAAGCCAGCGACACCCCCGTCCCGCTAAAGGCGCGCCGCGAGCCGCACGCCCTGATCGATGGCCCGTTTCGCATCGAGCTCGGCGGCCACATCCGCGCCACCGATCACATGTACGGAGCGCCCCTCGGCCTCGAGTTCATCGGCCAGCGACCGCTCGCTCACCTGGCCCGCACAGAGGATCACATGGTCGCAGGCGATCACCTCGGGCCGTTCCCGCGCCTCGCCATACGACACGTGCAGCCCCTCCTCATCGATCCGCTCGTAATTCACCCCGGCCTTCATCTCGACATCCCGCATCATCAGCGAGGCGCGATGAATCCAGCCGGTGGTCTTGCCCAGCCGCTTGCCGGGCTTTTCCGCCTTGCGCTGCAACAGCACCACCTCGCGCGCGGGCGCGTCGGGCTGCGGTCCTTCCGGGGCCAGCCCGGCGCGATGCTCGGCCGGATCGGTGACACCCCATTCCTTCATCCATTCCGGCAGGTCCACCGTCGGGCTGTCGGCCACCACCAGATACTCCGCCACATCGAACCCGATGCCGCCCGCGCCCACGATGGCGACCCGCTCTCCAACCTCCGCGCCATGGGCCAGCACGTCGACATAGCTCAGCGCATGGGTCTGCTGACCGGGGATCTCCGGATCGCGCGGCCGCACGCCGGTGGCGACGATCACCTCGTCGAACTCCCCAAGATCCTGCACCCGGACATGTTTGCCCATCCGCCGCGTCACACCCTGCGCGCTCAGCATCGCGTCGAACCACGCCACCAGCCCGTGAAACTCCTCCTTGCCGGGCACTTTGCGCGCCATGTTGAGCTGCCCGCCAATCGCCTCCGCCGCATCGAAGATTGTCACCTCATGCCCCCGCTGCGCCGCGGTGATCGCCACCGAGAGCCCCGCAGGACCGGCGCCCACCACCGCCACGCGTTTGGGCGCATCCGTCTTCTCGATCACGATCTCGGTCTCGTAGCAGGCGCGCGGATTGACCAGACAGGAGCTCACCTTGCCCTGGAACGTGTGATCGAGACAGGCCTGGTTGCAGGCGATGCACGGCGCGATCAGCGCCCCCTCCCCCGCCGCGGCCTTGTTGACAAAATCCGCATCCGCCAGGAACGGCCGCGCCATGCTGACCATATCCGCGCAGCCCGTTGCCAGCACCTCTTCGGCCACCTCGGGCGTGTTGATCCGGTTCGAGGTGATCAGCGGGATACCCACCTTGCCCATCAGCTTTTTTGTGACCCAGGCAAAGGCCGCCCGCGGCACGGAGGTGGCAATGGTCGGGATCCGCGCCTCGTGCCAGCCGATCCCGGTGTTGAGGATCGTGGCACCCGCCGCCTCGATGGCCTGCGCCAGCTGCACCACCTCGTCATGGGTCGCGCCATTGGGCACCAGGTCGATCATGCTCAGCCGGTAGATCAGGATGAACTCTGCCCCCACCGCCTCCCGGCAGCGGCGCACCACCTCCACCGGCAGGCGCATGCGGTTCTCGTAAGATCCACCCCAGCGATCCTCGCGCTTGTTGGTATGGGTGACAAGAAACTGGTTGAGGAAATACCCCTCCGAGCCCATGATCTCGACCCCGTCATAGCCCGCCTCGCGCGCCCGCTCTGCCGCGGTGACGATATCGGCGATCTGCTTTTCGATGCCCGCCTCGTCCAGCTCTTTCGGCGCAAACGGCGAGATCGGCGATTTTATCGCCGAGGGAGCCACGCATTCCGGCCCGTAGGCATACCGCCCTGCGTGCAGAATCTGCATCGCGATCTTGCCGCCCGCCTCGTGCACCCGGTCCGTGACCATCCGGTGATTGGCGATGTCTTTTTCAGAAAAAAGCCCCGCCGCGCCCGGAAACACCCCGCCTTCGCGGTTGGGCGCCATGCCGCCGGTGACCATCAGCGCCACGCCGCCACGCGCCCGCGCCGCGTAGAACTCCGCCACCCGGTTCCAGTCGCCGGTTTCCTCCAGATTGGTGTGCATCGAGCCCATCAGAACCCGGTTCTTCAACGTGGTGAAGCCCAGATCGAGCGGTGCAAGCAAGGTCGGATAATCGGTCATCGGGGCCTCCTTCGGATCTGACCCGCACCTGACATCATCCCGCCGCCGCTGTCACGACGAAACGCGGCGTCACGGATCTGGAGCCACGGCTCGGCCCGCGTGCCCCGATACGGGCTTTGACGGTACCACGCGCGCCGCTCCGGCGGCGCGCGCCGCACATGATCCTTTTGCTCCAGATCGCCGGACCCGGCCGCGCCTGTCGGGTTGACGCCCAATCGCCCCCCCCCCCTGACACGCACAGACCACGCAAATGTCTGTCAAAGCGCCACCGGGCCCCGCTCAGACCGCGCGGGCCACCACGAAGTGATTGGGCAGCGATCTGGGGTAATCCCCTGTCTCGACGATCTCGAACCCCGCCGCGGCAATCGCCGCTTCCAGATCGCGCGTGCGCAGATGCGCCACGTCCGGCGGCGCCTTGCCGATCCATTGCATCACCGCGACCAGCGGACGAAACCACGGCTTGCCGCCGAGACAGGGTGTCTTGGTGATCAGCAGACCACCGCTGTCGAGCCGCGCGCGCAGCGCCGCCAGCACACCCGGCAGATCCGCCACAAGATGCAGGATGCTGAACCCCATCACCACATCGTATGTCCGATCCGCGCCCGCTTCAGCCACAGGCGCGCATTCGAACCGCACATTCTGCACATCCTGCGCCTGGGCTTTCTGCCGCGCGATGCGGAGCATCTGCGCCGAGATATCGGTTGCGAGAATGCGGCCCGCCGCGTCCGACAGCGTCAGCGCGGTGCTGCCGGTGCCGCAGCCGATCTCCAGCACCGACGCGTCCGGCGGCAGCCAGTGACGCACCCGGTCGAGCGTCCGGGCATAGGCTTCGGGATTGCCGACCGGGGTCGCGGCATATTTCTCGGCGATCCTGTCCCAGAAATCTTGCGTATCGACCATCCCACGCCCTCCGTCGCCGCCTGTCCTGCGCGGGATACACGATCGCTGGAACACCCCCAATGCGCCAAATGCGCAAATGGCCCATGCATTTCTGCATGGACCGTCCGCACAACCACAAAGAGCTCCCGCGTAGGGTGGGTTTTCAACCCACCATCCCGCCGACACCACGCACAGCCCGTAGGGTGGGTTTTCAACCCACCACGCCGCGCCTATTCCGCCGCGTCGCGCTTGGGCAGAACCCAATCGGCGCGCGGGAAATGGCAGGTGTAGCCGCCGGGGTAGCGCTGCAGGTAGTTCTGGTGCTCGGGCTCGGCCTCCCAGAAATCGCCCACCGGCTCGACCTCGGTCACCACCTTGCCGGGCCAGTGACCCGACGCCTCCACATCGGCGATGGTCTCCAGCGCGCATTGGCGCTGGTCTTCGTCGACATAATAGATGGCCGAACGATAGCTCATGCCGCGATCATTGCCCTGCCGGTTCAAAGTCGTGGGGTCGTGGATCTGAAAGAACACCTCGAGGATCCGCCGGTAGCTGATCCGCGCGGGATCAAACAGGATCTCGATCCCTTCGGCATGAGTACCATGATTGCGATAGGTCGCGTGTTTCACATCGCCGCCGGTATAGCCCACGCGGGTCGCCTCGACCCCGTCCAGCTTGCGGATCAGCTCTTCCATGCCCCAGAAGCAGCCCCCCGCCAACACAGCCCGTTCACTCATGCCACATCCTCCACCTGATCCAGATACGCGCCATAGCCCTCGGCTTCCATCTCGTCGCGATGCACAAAGCGCAGGCTCGCCGAATTGATACAATAGCGCAGCCCGCCGCGATCCATCGGACCGTCGGGAAACACATGCCCCAGATGGCTGTCACCATGGGCCGAGCGCACCTCGGTGCGGATCATCCCCAGCGACGTGTCCCGCAACTCGGTCACATGCGCAGGCTCGATGGGCTTGGTAAAGCTCGGCCAGCCGCAGCCGCTCTCGTATTTGTCGGCGCTGGCAAAGAGCGGCTCGCCCGAGACGACGTCCACATAGATGCCGGGCTCCTTGTTGCCGAGATATTCCCCTGTGCCGGGGCGCTCTGTGCCATCCTGCTGGGTGACGCGGTATTGCTCGGGCGTGAGGCTGTCGATCACCTCCGCACGGCGTTCATATTTGGCCATATCCGTCCTCCGTCCTGTCTTGAGCCTTATAATTGGGGTGCGGGCGGCACATGGCAATCTCCTGTTTCAATCGCTCGTGAGCTTGTGAGCCGCGCTTGCAATCGGGCGCCCGCGCCCCCATCTGTGGTAGGAGCGCGGGACTTCGGTCTCCCTCCCAAGGCACGACCTCGGGGCGCTGGTCGGGAATCCGGTCAGCGCCGCCCGTTATCAGCCAGCCTGCGACCCCGATGCCCCGGCGCATACCCGCCTATCGCGCGATACGCGGCCGCCCGCTGGCCTCGGCGGTGACGGTGGCTTCGAGAAACACCTCCCGCCCGTCGGTCTCTGCCACGCGCAGCTCGCGCGCCACCCGGACCGAGATGTCCTGCGCGCCCGCCGCCTCCGCCTCTGCCCGCGCGGCCTCCGACAAGGCGCGTTCCAGCGCGACCATCGCCGTCTCCGCTTCACCGAAATCCTCCGGACCCGCGGCCAGATGCACCCGGAACCGCCCTTCGGCAGGCGAGGTGACCACCCCTTGCCGACGCATGGCCACACGCCCGACCACAGCACCGATGGCATTGGCCACCGCGCCATGGTCCGGCAGCGCCGCCTCCGCGCCCAGCCACGCCGCCACCGCCGGGTAATAACAGCGCGCCGACGCACCGAGCCCCACCACCGGCACGGCAAGCCGCGCTGTCATCTCCAGCAGCCCGCCATGCCCCGCGAGTCCCGCCGCCATCAGCGGATGCCGCGCCAGCGCGCCGCTGTCCCCCTCCCAGCCGTCCTCGGCAAAGGCCGTCTCCAGCAGCGCAAGCCCGGTGGCCCGCGTCATCTCGGCGACGATCATACCGGCCAGTGCCGCGCCGTCCTGAGCCAGCCGCTCGCCGCCGCCGCTGCGGCGTCGCGCCATGAGATCGAGCGCCAGCTGTGCCGCATCCGCGTCCCAATGCGCGGTGCGGCCCAGCACATGCACCGCATCCGTCGGTGTGACCCCGGCCACCTGCACCAGCCCGCGCGCCACCAGCCGCTCCAGCGCCGCGCCGTCGAGCCGCGTGCGCAGCACCGCGCCCAGCGGTTGCACGTCGTCGCCCACACGGTCGAGAAGGCCCGCCTCCCGGCTGCCGAGCCCGCCCGCCTCCTGCCCGGGCACCGCGCGCAGAAAGCGGCCATCATGTTCCCCCGGCAATGGCGCGCGCGCCTGCGTCTCGAGCGCGGCATGCACCACCTCCGGCGCCTGAAGCGCCATCAGGCTCACCGGCACCACCCGGCGCGGCCCCAGCGTCACACCGCCGCGCAACCCCTCCAGCACCGGGCGCACCTCGCTGTCGCCGCCCAGCCCGTGAGTGCGCATCGCCACCGCCTCCACCATGGTCCGCCACGGCCCGACCCGCGCGCCCTGCGGATCGATGGCGGGCCGCCCGCCGCGCAGCAGCGCAATATCCGTCGTCGTGCCGCCGATATCGGAGACCATCGCATCCGCCGCGCCGGTCAGCCAGCGTGCGCCCACAAGGCTTGCCGCGGGGCCGCTCAGGATCGTCTCGATGGGCGCAATCTGCGCCTGTGCGGCGCTCATCAGCGCACCATCGCCGCGCACCACCATCAGCGGCGCGGTCACGCCGATCTCGCCCAGCACCGCTTCTGCCCGCAGGATCAGCCGGTGCGTCAGGCCGATAAGCCGCGCGTTCAGAAGTGCCGTCAAGGCGCGCTTGGGCCCGCCCAGTCTGGCCGACAACTCGTGACTGCAGGTCACCGGGCGCCCGGTCGCAGCGCGGATCACCTCTGCCGCCGCGCGCTCATGGGCGGGGTTGCGGGTGGCAAACTGCGCGGCCACCGCAAAGCCGCTGACATCCTGTGCGGCCGCCCAGTCGCGCAGCGCACCCAGATCGAGCGGCGCGCGTTCCGCGCCGTCATGCCCATGCCCTCCCGCGAGCACCCGCACCGGATCGCCCTTCAGCGCGACATCGAGCCCATGCGCCGCGATATCGCGCTCACCAAAGCCGATCAGCACCAGCGCCACACGCCCGCCCTGCCCCTCGACCAGAGCGTTGGTGGCCAGCGTGGTCGAGAGCGCCGCCATCGCCACCGCCTCTGCCGCCAGATCCGCCTGCGCCAGCACCGCGCGCACCGCCTCGCCAATGCCCACCGCCAGATCCTGTCGCGTTGTCAACGCCTTGGCGCTGGCCAGCACCTCGCGTTCGTCGCGCAGCAGAACCGCGTCGGTATAGGTGCCCCCGGTATCCACGCCCAAGGCGATTGACATGTGCCTGCTCCCTCGTTCCGCCTGCGCTCTGCCTGTCGCGCGCCCGCTACGCTTGCTTGTTTGCGACAGCGACAAGTCGCGCGCAGGCCCAGCGCGCGGCATCGGCCACCGCGGCGTCCGGATCCTCGCACAGCGCCGCCACCGCGGGCCGCAAGGCCGCCTGCCCTGAATTGCCGATGGCATAACAGACATTGCGCACAAAGCGATCCCGCCCGATCCGCTTGACAGGAGAGCCGGAGAAGAGCGCCCGGAACCCCGCATCGTCGAGCGCCGAAAGTCGCGCGAGCTCCGGCGCAACAAGCTCGGGACGCGCGTGGTATTTCACCTCTGCCGCGCGGGCGGCGAACTTGTTCCAGGGGCAGACCGCCAGACAATCGTCGCAGCCATAGATCCGGTTGCCGAGCCCTGCGCGCAGATCTTCGGCCACCGGGCCCTTGTGCTCGATGGTGAGGTAGGAAATGCAGCGCCGCGCATCGAGCCGGTAGGGCGCCGGGAACGCATCTGTCGGGCAGATCTCCAGACAGGCCCGGCAGGAGCCGCAGTGATCCTGCTCCGCGGGATCCGCCTCCAGCACAAGCGTGGTGAAGATCGCGCCAAGAAAGAACCACGACCCCAGATCGCGGCTCACCAGATTGGTGTGCTTGCCTTGCCAGCCCAGCCCCGCCGCCTGCGCCAGCGGCTTTTCCGGCACCGGGGCCGTATCGACAAAGACCTTGATCTGCGCGCTTTGCCCGTCGCGCGCCGCGGCCTCGATCAGCCAGCGCCCGAGCCGTTTCAACCGCTTCTTGACCACGTCGTGATAGTCGCGGTTCTGCGCATAGACGCTGATCGCGCCGCGGTCGCGTTGCCCCAGCACCGTCATCGGATCGTGGGCGGGCCCGTAGTTTTCCGCCAGCATGATGACCGAGCGCGCCTCTGGCCAGAGCGCTGCGGGGTCGCCGCGCCACTGCGTGCGCTCGGCCAGCCAGCCCATCTGCCCGTGATAGCCCTTGTCGAGATAGGCCTGCAGGCGCGCCTTCACCTCGGGCACCGCCTCCGGGCGGCAGACCCGGGCCCTGGAAAACCCGACCGCGCGCGCCTCTGCCAGCAATGCCGATTTGAGATCCGCGCTCACCGCGCGCCCCGCCGCTCTTGGGCTTCTTCTCTTTCCAAATACCGCCGGGGGGCCGCAGGCGGGGGCAGCGCCCCCTCCCACAGACGCGCCTCAGAAATCCAGATCGGCATAATGCGCCGGCGGCGGGAAGCCCGGCACCTGATCGGCCAGGATCGCACGAAAGGCCGGGCGGCTCTTGATCTTGGCGTACCAGTCCTTGACCACGTCCGAGCGGTTCCAGTCCACGTCCGAAATGTAATCGAGCGAGCTGAGATGCGCCGCGGCGGCAAAATCCGCCAGCGTCATCGCATCGCCCGCCAGCCAGCGCCGGTGATCGAGCAGCCAGGCCATGTAATCGAGGTGATACTTGATCGCCTTGGCCCCGGCCTTGACGTTGCCGCTGTCGGGAAAGCCTGCCTTCATCACCTTCTTGTTGACCCGCTCGTAAAGCAGCTTCGAGGTCACCTCGTTGTGGAACTTGTCATCGAACCAGCCCACCAGACGGCGGACCTCGTAGCGCGCATCGGGGCTGCGCGACATCAGGGGCGGTTCGGGGTATTTCTCTTCGATCCATTCGCAGATCGCGGCGGATTCCGACATGGTCTTGCCGTCGATCTTCAGCACCGGCACCTTGGCGGCGGGGTTGCGCCGCAGGAAGTCGGCGTCCTTTTCCCAGTAGCGTTCCTCGATCAGCTCGCACTCGATCTTCTTTTCCGCAAGGCTCAGCCGCACCTTGCGGCAAAAGGGCGACAGCGGGACGTGGTAGAGTTTGGCCATGAAACATCCCATTGGAACAGTCCCAACCTCTTTGCAGCGAAGCGCGCGCGTTTTCAACCCGTCCGCCGTCAGAGGCGGTACGCCCGGCGGTCGCGCGCCACAGGTCGGGTATTCCGGACCACCGGGAAGGGGCGGGGTCGGGAATGCCTCCATGGCGCGCGCCCGGGCCGGGCTACTACCTTGAGGACACCCCGGTTTCAGACACCGCTTTTTTCAGGACGCCAAGCCGATGTTTACAGACAGCTTCATTTTCCGCACCGATCTGGCCGACACAGAGACCCTGACGCTCGAGGATATGCCGGGCGTCGGCGATTGTGACCCCGAAGGGCTTTACGGGTCCGGCTCCGACACGGTCGATTACGGCTATCCGAGCATCGATCCCGATGCCCGGACCACCGTGTCGCCGGAGTATTTCGTGGACACCGATCCGTCTCTCTTCTGAGCGCGGTTTACTGGAAACACGCCGCTCGGCCGTCGGCGTCGATCGTGGCCGCGCCGGAGGCGATGGACCTTGCCCGCCGGTCGAGGAATTTTGTCGGCCGCGCCGCGTTGCGCGTCTTCGGGCTGGGCAGGACCGACGCCAGAAGCGCCGCCTGTCGCGCGCTCAGCCGGTCGGGTCCGACGCCGAAATAGTGCCTCGCCGCGGCCTCCACCCCGAACACACCCTCGCCGAATTCCGCCACGTTTAGATAGACCTCGAGGATGCGCCGCTTCGACCAGACCGCCTCCACCACCGGGGTGATCGCGGCCTCGAGCGCCTTGCGGGTATAGGACCGTCCCTGCCAGAGATAGACGTTCTTGACCACCTGCTGGCTGATCGTGCTGCCGCCGCGCGCGCCGCCTTCGGCAATCGCCGCGCGGATCGCGTTCATGTCAAAGCCCCAATGTTCGCAAAAATTGGCATCCTCAGCGGCCACGGCGCTGCGCAGCATGACCGGCGCAATCTCCTCGGCATCGGCCCATGCGCGGTCCACCGACCCCAGCCGCTGCTGCTCCGACCAGATCGTATGTGTGGTGGGCGGGTTGAACCCCGCAAAGACCAGAACCGCGGCCAGAACGAGTGCGGACATGACAATTCCCACCTTCAAGAGACTGCGTGTAAGCCACGCCAGAGGCCGAAACCGCCGTGCCGTGCCTTGCTTTGCGGTTTTTCCACGGCGTGCTGCCGTTTTTCCGCCACGTTTTGCGGATTTTCCGGATCGTTTTGCGGTTTTAGCCGTGGATGTCTTTGCCGCCATGTCCATTTCCTACACCGTACCGCTTTTTGTGCAAACCGCGCCTTGGCGTGAGGTTTCAGAGCGTCAACCCGTCGCAGCGGTGATCTGCCCCGCCCCGGTCCGGCCCGCCCCGTGAAACGTGATACGCCTGCCTGCCGCCGAATGTGAGGCGAAAACAGAAACAATGTCATTAGAGCCGCCAAATTGGTTCCGAATTGGAAAAATTTGCGGCGAATCTGTGAAACGCCCCGCCGGAGCTCGCCACCGAAACGCCCCCCCCAACGCAACGACGGCGCCCCTGATAGGAGGCGCCGTCGCAATCATATCTCCGCCGGTTTATTCCGCGGGCACGGCCAGGTCGTCGATCTCGCCCAGCGGATGCGGGATCTTGTCCAGCATCTCTTTCGGGCAGACCTGCAAGAAATGCGCCCTCTCGACATCCCAATGCTGCAGGATATCGCGCGCATGGCGGCTGCCGGTCTCGCCGGCATGACGCTCGATCAGGCCTTTCAGCTGCGCCTCCCATTCCGGCACCGTGACCGCACAGGTCACCAGGCTTTCGGGGTTCAGCAAGGCGCGCGCCAGGCCTTCGGGATCGTAGAGATAGGCCATGCCGCCGGTCATACCCGCGCCGAAATTGGCCCCGATGGGCCCGAGGATCACCGCCACGCCGCCGGTCATGTATTCACAACCGTTCGATCCGCAGCCCTCGACCACGACCTTTGCGCCCGAGTTGCGCACGGCGAACCGCTCCCCGGCGCGGCCCGCGGCGAAGAGATGCCCGTCGGTGGCGCCATATAGCACGGTGTTGCCGATGATCGTGTTCTCGGATGCGGTGAGCGGCGACATCATCGGCGGGCGCACGACGATCAGCCCGCCGCTGAGCCCCTTGCCCACGTAGTCGTTGGCATCGCCCGACACCTCGAGCTTGAGCCCCGGCGCCGCAAAGGCCCCCAGCGACTGGCCCGCGGAGCCTGTGAGCTTCACATGCAGATGGTCGGGCTGCAGCGCGTTGCGCATGCCGAACTTGCGCACGATATGGCTGGAGACCCTTGTGCCCACCGTGCGGTGCGTGTTCTGCACCGCGTAGCTCAGCTGCATCTTCTCGCCATCCTCGAGAAAGCGCGCGGCGTCGCGCACGATCTCGGCATCCAGCGTGTCGGGCACCGCGTTGCGCGCCTTGTCGCGGTCATAGACAATCGCGTCCGAGCCATCGACCCGGATCAGCAGCGGGTTGAGGTCGAGATCGTCCAGATGCTCCGACCCGCGGCTGACCTGGCTGAGCAGATCCGCCCGGCCGATCACCTCATCGAGCGACCGCGCACCGATGGAGGCGAGTATCTCCCGCACTTCCTGCGCGTAAAAGGTGATCAGGTTCACCACCTTGTCGGCATTGCCGGTGAATTTCTCGCGCAGTTCGGGATCCTGCGTGCAGACGCCCACGGGGCAGGTGTTGGACTGGCACTGACGCACCATGATGCAGCCCATCGCAATCAGTGCCGCGGTGCCGATGCCGTATTCCTCGGCCCCCAGCATCGCGGCCATGACGATGTCGCGCCCGGTCCTGAGCCCGCCATCGGTGCGCAGGGTCACCCTGTCGCGCAGCTTGTTCATGCTCAGCACCTGATGCGCCTCGGTCAGGCCCATTTCCCAGGGCAGCCCGGCATATTTGATCGAGGTCGCAGGCGACGCGCCGGTGCCGCCATTATGGCCCGAAATCAGGATGATATCGGCCTTGGCCTTGGCCACACCGGCGGCGATGGTGCCGACACCGCTTGAGGCCACCAGCTTCACCGTCACCTTGCAGCGCGGGTTGATCTGCTTGAGATCGTAGATCAGCTGCGCCAGATCCTCGATGGAATAGATGTCGTGATGCGGCGGCGGTGAGATCAGCGTGACACCCTTGGTCGAGTGCCTGAGCCGCGCGATCAGGTCGGTGACCTTCATGCCCGGCAACTGCCCGCCCTCGCCAGGCTTGGCGCCCTGGGCGACCTTGATCTCCAGCTCTTCGCAATGGTTGAGGTACTCCGCCGTCACGCCAAAGCGCCCGGAGGCCACCTGCTTGATCTTGGCAGACGGGTTGTCGCCATTGGGCTCGGGTACAAAATGCGCCGGATCCTCGCCGCCCTCGCCAGAATCGGATTTCGCGCCGATCCGGTTCATCGCCACGTTCAGCGTCTTGTGCGCTTCGGGGCTGAGCGCGCCCAGCGACATGCCCGGCGTGACAAAGCGTTTGCGGATGCTGGTGATACTCTCCACCGCTTCCAGCGGGATCGCCTCCCCAAGCGGTTTGATCGCCAAAAGGTCGCGCAGATGGATCGGCGGATTGGCCATCATTGCCTTGGAATAGGTCTTCCACATCTCGAAGGAGGCGCGGTTGCACGCGGCCTGCATGAGGTGCATCGACTGCGCACCCCAGGCATGGGTCTCGCCGGACTTGCGCGCCTTGTAGAAGCCGCCGATGGGCAGCACGTCCTGCCCGCCCTTGAAGCCCAGCTGGTGCACCTCTTCGGCCTTGCGCTGCAAACCGTTGAGACCGATGCCGGAAATCCGGCTGATCATGCCGGGGAAATATTCCGCACACATCGCCCGGCTCAGACCCACCGCTTCGAAATTCAGACCGCCGCGATAAGAGCTGACAACCGAAATGCCCATCTTTGACATGATCTTGAGCAGACCCTGGTCGATGGCCTCGCGGTAGCGCGCCACCGCCTCGGTGAGCGATCCGTCCAGCAGACCGCGACTGATCCGGTCCGACAGCGAATCCTCGGCCAGATAGGCGTTGACGACCGTGGCCCCCGCGCCGATCAGCACCGCGAAGTAATGCGGGTCGATGCACTCGGCGGAGCGCACGTTGAGCGAGCAGAACGTCCTGAGCCCCTTGCGCGTGAGATGGCTGTGCACCGCAGAGGTGGCCAGGATCATCGGCATCGCCACCTTGTCGGGCCCGCAATGCTCGTCGGTGAGGTTGATATGCCCGTTGCCGGAACGCACGGCGTCCTCCGCCTCCGAGCGGATGCGGCTCAGCGCCTCGCCCAGCGCGCCCTGTCCGGCGGCGGCATCAAAGGTGCAGTCGATCTCCACGCAGGGTGCGTTGAACTGCTCTTTCAGCGCCTCGAACTGCGCATTGCCGACAAACGGGCTGTCGAGCACCAGGATCTCGGTCTGCGCAGAGCTTTCGTCCAGCACGTTCTTGAGATTGCCGAACCGTGTCTTGAGGCTCATCACCCGGTATTCGCGCAGGCTGTCGATGGGCGGGTTGGTGACCTGGCTGAAATTCTGCCGGAAATAATGGCTGAGCGGGCGGTACTTTTTCGACAACACCGCCGATGGCGTGTCGTCGCCCATGCTGGCCAGCGTCTCCTTGCCGTCCTCGCCCATCGGCGCCAGGATCTGCTCCAGCTCCTCGATGGTGTAGCCCGCGGCGATCTGGCGGCGGCGCAGCTCCGCACCCTCGAAGACCGGCGCTTCGGTGCATGCGGCCAGCACGCTGTCAAGCTCGTTGATCTTGCCGACCCACTCGCCGAAAGGCTGGGCCGAGGCCAGCCGGTCCTTCATCTCCACATCGTGGTAAAGCTTGCCATCGGCCATATCGACCGCGATCATCTGCCCCGGGCCCAAAGCGCCCTTTTCACGCACCGTGGCCTCGTCGGTGGGCACCATGCCCGCCTCGGATCCGGCGATCAGCAGATTGTCCCCGGTCACCACATAGCGCATCGGGCGCAGCCCGTTGCGGTCGAGCCCGCCGCAGACCCAGCGCCCGTCGGTCATCGCCAGCGCCGCCGGTCCGTCCCAGGGCTCCATCACCGAGTTGCAGTAGGAATACATGTCCCGCCAGCTTTGCGGCAGCTCCATCGCCTGCTTGGACCAGCTCTCCGGCACCAGCATCGTCTTGGCCATCGGCGCAGAGCGGCCCGCGCGCACCAGCACTTCGAACACCGCATCGAGCGCCGCCGAATCCGACGACCCGTTGGCGATGATCGGCTTGATATCCTCGGCCATCTCGCCGAACGCGCCGGAGGCCATGCGGATCTCGTGGCTTTTCATCCAGTTGGTGTTGCCCTTGAGCGTGTTGATCTCGCCGTTATGGGCCAGCATCCGGAACGGCTGCGCCAGCCACCATTGCGGGAAGGTGTTGGTGGAATAGCGCTGGTGATAGATCGCAAAGGCGCTCTCGAAGCGGGCATCCTGCAGATCCGGATAGAATTCCGAGACCTGCTCGGCAAGCATCATACCCTTGTAGATGATCGACCGGCAGCTGAGGCTCGCGATATAAAGCCCCGCAATCCCCGCCGCTGCCGCCGCCTTCTCGATCCGGCGGCGAATGACGTAGAGCTCGCGCTCAAAAGTTTCCTCATCGACGCCCTTGGCGTTGGAAATCAGGATCTGCTCGATCTCGGGCCGCGTCGCGTTGGCCTTTTCGCCCAGGCATTGCACCGACACCGGCACGTGCCGCCAGCCATAGATGTAATGGCCCATGCGCAGCACTTCGGTCTCGACAATCGTCCGGCAGGCCTCCTGCGCGCCATGATCGGTGCGCGGCAGGAACACCTGGCCCACCGCCAGATGCTCGTCGCGCACGGTGTGGCCTGTGCGCATGATCTGCTCACCGAAGAACTTGTAGGGGATCTGCACATGGATGCCCGCGCCGTCGCCGGTCTTGCCATCGGCATCCACAGCGCCGCGGTGCCAGACCGCCTTGAGCGCGGCGATGCCGTTTTCGACCACCTTGCGGCTGGCCTTGCCGTCAATGCTGACAACCAGACCCACACCGCAGGAGCTGTGTTCCTCGGTCTCGGAATAGAGCCCGTTTTCGGCCATCCACTGGCGCTTCGCGGCTTCGGCCCGCGCCCAGTCTGCATCAAACTTGGTCATGGCATCCTCCATGCTGACCCGCCAACGGGCGGTTTCCTGTCCGGGCGGGCCGCTGCATCTCTTCGCCGCGCCGCTGTTTCTTCTCTTCGAAAATATCGCCGGGGGTGTGGGGGCTGGCCCCCACTTTACCGTGCGTGTGGGGGCTGGCCCCCACTTTACCGTGCGTGTGCGGGCCGGCCCCCACTTCAACCTGCTTTTCGGAGCTGGCCCCCACCTGATCCTGCCAGCGCAGGCAAGCTCCGACGAGGCCTTCCGCATCCGGTAGGGCGCCACCCTGGCGTGGCAGGTGCTGCCTCACACCGCTCATGCGTCTTCGGCCAGAAAAGGGTTCCTGGCCTCGTATTCGGCCTGCGTCGCGCGCTTGTGCTCACCTGCAAACCGGCAGGACGCAAAGGCGCGGTCGATATAGATCTCCGAGATCAGCGGATAGTCCTGCGCGCCGTCGAACACCCCCACCATGAACTCGTAATCCTCCCCGGGATTGCGCAGCCAGAGCGAAGTGCCGCAGCGCGGGCAAAAGGCGCGTTCGGCGATCTCTCCGGGATAGATCGCCACCGGCCCGCTGACCTGCACCTGATCCGGAGCCGCCGTGAACACGTTGAGCGCAACACCCGACCAGCGGCGGCAGCGCGTGCAGTGGCAGGCGCCAAGCTCTGCCCGGTGGCGCCCGACAGAGATCGTGATGTCGCCGCACAGGCACCGCCCGTCCAGCCCGCCCGCGTAAACCGGCGCTTCGATCGACATCGCTCAGCTCTCACCCATATTGGCGACCATGGCCATGACATCCGCCTCGGTCATCCGCGTGCGCTCGCCCGCAAAGGCGTGTCCCGCGGGCTTTTGGTCGATATAGACCTCAGAGGTCAGCTCCAGCCCGTCCAGCGTGTCGAGCGTGCCCGCGCACAGCGCCGTAAGCCCGCTCATGGGCCCTTCAGCGGTCAACCGCCAGAACAGGCTCGAGCCGCATTTGCGGCACCAGCCGCGCTCCGCCCATTCGGAGCTTTTGTAGGTGGCGACATCGTCCATGCCTTCCCAGGTGATCCGGTCGGGCATGATCTGCAGGCCCAGTTCGATCCCGCCGGACCAGCGGCGGCACATGTTGCAATGACAGGCGCCGTAGCCCTCCGGCGCGTCGGCGAGCGTGTAGCGCACCGCCCCGCAGAGACATCCACCGGCTTGCGTCGTTTTCGCTTCAGACATCTTTCGTCCTTTCGCTCAACCAGGTCACTTTTGCTGACCCATCATCTTGCGGAACCGCCTCCGGGATAGCTGTCTCGTCCGGTCGATTGACCCGCAGAGGCCCCGTTCAGATCGTAAACACCGCTCCGGAACCGTCCGGCGCGCTCACCCGCAGCCCGGCAGGGCCCCACCGGAGACGAGGCTCACTCCGCGGCCACGGCGGCCTTGGCGTTGAGATCGCTCAACAGCGCCTCCGCACAATCGCGCCCGTCGCGGATCGCCCAGACCACGAGGCTCGCCCCGCGCACGATATCGCCCACCGCGTACACGCCCGGCAGATCGGTGCGCCCGGTGGTGAACTCCGCCTTGACCGTGCCCCAGCGCGTGACCGCGAGGTCCGGCTGACCCCAGAGCGTCGGCAGATCCTCGGGCTCGAACCCCAGCGCCTTGATCACCAGATCCGCGCCTTCGTCGTAATCCGAACCTTCGATCACTTCGGGGCTCTGGCGGCCCGTGGCGTCGGGCAGGCCCAGGCGCATCTTCTCGACGATGACCGCGCTTACGGTGTCCCCCTTGAAGCCCTTGGGCGCGGTAAGCCATTCGAACTGAACGCCTTCTTCCTCGGCATTCTGCACTTCGCGCTGGCTGCCCGGCATGTTGGCGCGGTCGCGGCGATAAAGGCATTTCACGCTTTCCGCGCCTTGCCGGATCGCCGTGCGCACGCAGTCCATTGCCGTGTCACCACCGCCGATCACCACAACGCGCTTGCCATCGGCATCCAGATCCCCGCTGTCGAATTCCGGCACCTCGTCGCCAAAGCTCTTGCGGTTCGACGCCGTCAGGTAGTCGATCGCCCGCACAATGCCCTCGGCGCCCGCACCCGGCCCGCCCAGATCGCGGCTCTTGTAGACGCCGGTGGCGATGATCACCGCGTCATGTTGCGCGCGGATCTCGTCAAAGCCCAGATCGCCCGGCCCGGTGCCGCCCACGTTGCAATTCATCACAAACCGGACGCCGCTTTGCTCAAGCTGGTCGTTGCGCCGCATGACCACGTCCTTTTCGAGCTTGAAGCCGGGGATGCCGTAGGTCAGCAGCCCGCCCGCGCGGTCGTACCGGTCATAGATCGTGACCTGCACACCGGCCCGGCGCAACATGTCCGCCGCCGCAAGCCCGCCCGGGCCCGCGCCGATGATGCCCACCGATTCCGTGCGTTCCTGCGCCGGCGTGACCGGTGTGACCCAGCCCTTCTCCCAGGCGGTGTCGGTGATGTATTTCTCGACCGCGCCGATGGTGACGGTGCCGTGGCCCGATTGCTCGATCACGCAATTGCCTTCGCAAAGCCGGTCCTGCGGGCAGATCCGGCCGCAGATCTCCGGGAAGGTATTGGTGGCCTGGCTGAGCTCATAGGCCTCTTTCAGACGGCCCGTGGCGGTCAGCCGCAGCCAGTCGGGGATGTTGTTGTGCAGCGGGCAATGCGACTGGCAATAGGGCACACCGCACTGGCTGCAGCGCGCCGATTGCTCTTCGGCCTTGGCGCGGGCATATTCGGCATAGATCTCATGGAAATCGTCGCGCCGCGCCTCTGCCGCGCGCTTCTCCGGCATCTCGCGCTCGATCTGCACGAATTTCAGCATCGGCTGCTTTGCCATGGTCTCATCCCCATCTCTCCTGTCGAGAGCCTCTCTAAAGAATGTGAAAGTTAAATAAAAGTCAGCAAGGCTGTCCTATATAGGGAAATTTCGGCGCAACTCGACGCAAAAATGCTGCAGCACAGCAAAATTCGGTACCAATGCGGACCTAATTAAGCGCTTCCCATTGGAATCAGGGGCTTTATACCATGACCCGACCGGTCCCTGACAGGCAACGCCATGAGTTTCGCCCATCTTCTCATTCTCGCGCTCATCCAGGGGGTGACGGAATTCTTGCCGGTGTCCTCCTCCGGGCACCTGATTCTGCTGCCCAACCTCACGGGATTGCAGGATCAGGGACAGGTGATCGATGTGGCTGTGCATGTCGGCACGCTGGGTGCGGTGATCCTCTATTTCTGGCGCGACGTGAAGATCGCGCTGCATGGCACAACCCGGCTGCTGCGCGGCAAGGTCGATACCGCCAGCGCGTTTCTGGCGCTCTGCCTGCTGGTGGCGACGGGTCCGGTGATCCTGTTCGGGCTTGTGCTGAAACTGAGCGGCGTGGACGAGATGCTGCGCTCCACCGCGGTGATCGGATGGACCATGCTGATCTTCGGACTGGTGCTTTACTGGGCCGACCGCACCGGCGCGCAGAGCCGCAGCGATACCGACTGGACGTTGAAACACGCGCTCATCATGGGGCTCTGGCAGGCGATTGCGCTGATCCCGGGCACCTCGCGATCCGGCATCACCATCACCGCCGCCCGGCAATTGGGCTATGCGCGCTCCGATGCGGCAAAGCTCGCGATGCTGATGTCGATCCCGACGATCCTTGCGGCAGGCGGGCTTGCCGCCGCCGATGTGGTGTCGGACATGAACGCCGCGGCCGCCCGCGACGGCGCCATCGCCGCCGCCTTTTCGTTCCTCGCCGCGCTGGCCGCGCTGACGCTGATGATGCGCCTGCTGCGCTCTGTCAGCTTCACGCCCTACGTGATCTACCGCGTGATCCTCGGGCTGATCCTGCTGGGCATCGCCTATACCTGACCTGCCCCGCGCGCCCCCGCCCCCGCTTCATCTTGCCTTTGAACTTCGGCGGAGTCCGTCACTGGCGGACGGGGGCCGCGCCCCCGGCTACACCCGATGATAGGGGCTGCCCGCGAGAATGGAGGCGGCGCGGTACAATTGCTCGCTCAGCATCACCCGGGCCAGCATATGCGGCCAGACCATCGCGCCGAACGACAGGAGCCGGTCCGCCTCGGCCCGAAATTCCGGGTCGAGACCATCCGCGCCGCCGATCACAAAGGCCAGATCGCCGCGCCCCTCATCGCGCCCATGCGCCAACGCCTGCGCAAATTCGGGCGAGCCCATGACCCTGCCGCGCTCGTCCAGCGCCCAGAGCCAGGCACCCTCCGGCACCGCACGGCGCAGGAGCGCCCCCTCCGCCGCCATGCCGCCGCCCTTGCGGTCCTCGACCTCGACAACGCGCGCCGGGCCAAGCCCCAGCGCCCGCCCGGTCCGGTCGAACCGTTTCAGGTAATCCTCGATAAGCGCGCGTTCGGGGCCTGCCCGGAGGCGGCCCACGACGCAGATATGAAGCCGCATCTACTGCGTCGGATGAGGCGCGGCCTGGCCCGCGGGCAGCCACATCTTCTCCAACTGGTAGAACTCGCGCACTTCGGGGCGGAACACGTGCACAACCACGTCGCCCGCGTCGATCAGGACCCAGTCTCCGGCTTCCTTGCCTTCCGTCTTGGAAAGCACGCCGTGGTCCTGCTTGAGCGTCACTTCGATCTTGTCCGCCAGTGAGGCGACCTGACGCGAAGAGCGCCCGGAACATACGACCATGTAGTCGCAGACAGCAGATTTGCCGCGCAGATCGATCTGCACAATCTCTTCCGCCTTGTTGTCCGAAAGGGTGGTCACAATCGCGTCGAGCAGAACATCGCTCTTCGCTTCCATCTGGGGCAGACCCGTCATGGGCATCCCCTGCTCAGCGGCACTTGCCGCGCTTGCCGTCGAAGACAGGACATTGTCCTCCTTTGCTTCATGCGCCGCCGAACCCCGGCGCCGGGTGTATCCTCAAGATAGCATCGCACCTGTGAAATCTCAATGTCAGGGTGACGCGACGCAAGGCATGAGCCCCACACCCCCCTCTTCGCGCAGCATCTCCTCGTAGCGCGACACCGCCACCGGGCGCAGCAACGGGCGCGCGGCCCCGCCGGGTTCCATCGCCAGATCAACCGAAAACCGGGCATCGGGCGCCGGGCCCGCGCCGGTGGTGCAGGCGGTCACATCGATGCCCAGCGACCCCGAGGTGCCCGCCGGATCCTCTGCCTCCCACCTGCGAATTTTCGCCTGCAACGCGCGCAGCGCCGGCAGATCCGCCTCGGCCACCTCGAAAGCATAGCTTTGCGCCTCTGCCCTGCGCGCGAGGGTAAAGACACCCTCCGCCACGTCACCGCTGCGCGTGGCGCTCAGCGTCAGATGTGTGCCGCCTTCGGGCAGTGTCAGCCCGTCGGGCAGATGCGCCACGATCCGAAACCCGGCCGGATCCGCCTCCAGCGGAGAGGTCGCGGCCAGACGCGCAAGCGTCACAGGATCGACGGCGCCGCAGGCAGCAAGCCCAAGCAGTGGGAGATACCAGAGTTTCATGATCAGTTTATCCTCTTGTAGAATCATTTTTTATTGTTTTATAATAAATAATGACCTCAAGACAAGAGAGATGATGACATGCCCCTTCCGCAACGATCACGCCATTGGGCGCGCGTCCTGCGCCTGACCTGCCTGGCCGCCATGGCGGTCCTGACGCTGACCGCGCTTTACGTGAGCTTTCAGCTCGACGGATTTATCGCCGAAAACGCCCGTCGGTTCGGGATGGCGGACACCTATCGGGCCAGCGGGATCACCCGGGCTCTGCTTGTTCCCGGCATCTGGGGCATGCTGGCCGTCGCGCTCTATACGCTCTGGCAGATGGCCACGCTCTTTGCGTGTTTCGCGCAAGGCGATGCGCTGACCCCGGGCACCGCGCAGGCCATTCACCGCGTCGGCGGCGGTCTTCTGGCGCTCGCCGCGCTGGGGGTGCTGGGCCATACCGCCACCGGGCTTGTGCTCAGCATCGATGCCGCACCGGGGCAGCGCGTGTTCTCCATCGGGCTGGACCACGCGGATATCGGCTTTGCGCTGGCGGGCGGGCTGATGTCGCTGATCGGCGGGGTGATGCAGCAGGCGCTGGAGATCCGCAGCGAAAACGAAAGCTTCGTGTGATGCAGATCGTCGTGCGCCTCGACGTGATGCTGGCCATGCGCAAGATGCGCTCGCGCGAGCTGGCCGAGCAGGTCGGCATCACCGAACAGAACATCTCCCTGCTGAAATCCGGCAAGGTCAAGGGCATCCGGTTCGAGACATTGGCCCGGATCTGCGCCGCATTGGACTGCCAGCCCGGCGACCTGCTCGAAGCGGTGCCGGACGATCCCGCGTGACCGGCGCGGCGCCCGGGCCTTGTCGGGGCAGAGCGCGCGCGCCGGTCAGGCGCCGTAGGGTACCCAGACCGATTTGACCTCCGACGCGGCCTCGAGGAAGGGGCGCATGTCACTCTCCGCCAGCCAGTTGCGGCTTTTGGTGTCGACCCAGCTGCGCTTGAGGTTGCCCGCCGCGCCGCGTTCGATCTCTGCCGCCAGATCGGTGCCCGAAAAGGACCAGACCGCCTCCACATCCATGTGCTGCGCAAGCGTCGGCGCGAGCTCCGCGTGGCGTCCGGTCAGAATGTTGACCACCCCGCCCGGCACATCGGACGTGTCGAGCACCTGGTAGAAATCCGTCGCCACCAGCGGAAACGGCTCGGACGCCACCAGCACCACCCGGTTGCCCAGCGCGATGGCGGGGGCCATCACCGACACCAGCCCCAGAAGCGGCATCTCGTCGGGGCAGAACGCGCCGATCACGCCGCAAGGCTCCCGCAGCGCCACCGCAAGGCCGCGCATCGGCGCCTGCGCCACGCGCCCGTCGAACTTGTCGGCCCAGGCCGCGGCGGTAAAGAGCCGGTCCACCGAAGCCTCCACCTCCTTTGCGCCGGTCTTGCCGCCGGTCAGCCGATCCACACTGGCCGCAAAGGCGTCGGCCCGCGCCGCCAGGTTCTCGGCGATGTAATAGAGCACCTGCGCGCGGTTATGCGCGCTGGCGCCCGCCCAGGCTTTTGCGCCCTGCGCCGCCTCCACCGCGTTGCGGATGTCCTTGCGGTTGGCGATCGGCGCCTGCCCGATCAGCCCGCCGCGCTTGTCATACACGTTGCGCGCATAGCCGCCATCGGGCCGCGCCTGCTTGCCCCCGATGTAAAGCTTGGCGGTCCGGTCCACCGCCTGTGGCTCGGCCTCCTTGCCCTGGAAGGCCGCGATCGGCTGCACCGGCTTGCCGCGTTTTCCGCGCGGCTTGCTGTAGGCCAGGAGCCCCTCCCAGCCGCCTTCGCGCCCGAACCCGGATTCGCGCACGCCGCCAAACGGGGCCGCGGCGTCGAACATGTTGGTGCCGTTGACCCAGACCACGCCTGCGGCAAGCTTCGGCGCCACGTCGAGCGCGGTGTTGATGTTCTCCGACCAGACCGACGCGGCCAGCCCGTAGCGCGTGTCATTGGCGATCTCGACCGCCTCGGAGGGCGTGCGGAACGTGGTCGAGACCAGCACCGGGCCGAAGATCTCGTCCTGCATCAGCGCGTCGGCGGGTGACAGGCCCGCGATCAGCGTCGGCGGGTAGAAACATCCCTCCGGCACCGGCGCTGCGGCGCGGTGGATCTCGCCCCGGCTGCCTTCCACCAGCGCCGCGATGCGCGCGCGCTGCTCAGGCGAGACGATGGCGCCCACATCGATGGATTTGTCCAGCGGATCGCCGATGCGCAGCTTGTCCATGCGGGCGCGCAGCTTGTCGTGGAAGAGCCCCGACACGCCTTCCTGCACCAGCAGGCGCGAGCCCGCACAGCAGACCTGCCCGCCATTGAACCAGATCGCATCCACCAGCCCTTCGACGGCGGAATCGAGATCGGCATCCTCGAACACGATATAGGGGCTCTTGCCGCCAAGCTCGAGCGTCAGCGGAATGCCCCGCCCCGCGGTGGCCGTGCGAATGCGGCGGCCGACCTCGGTGGAGCCGGTAAAGGCGATCTTGTCGACCTCGGAGCCCACGATCTGCTCGCCCACCGCGCCGTCGCCGGTGACGATGTTCACCACGCCGCCGGGCAACCCGGCCTGACGGCAGATATCGGCGAAACAGAGCGCTGCCAGCGACGTCCATTCCGCCGGTTTCAGCACCACGGTGTTGCCCATCGCCAGCGCCGGCGCAACCTTCCAGGCCAGCATGAGCAGCGGAAAGTTCCAGGGAATGATCTGGCCGCAGACACCCAGCGCTTCGGCATCGGGCAGCTCGGTTTCCATCAGCTGCGCCATGCCCGCGTGATGGTAGAAATGCCGCTGTGCCAGCGGGATGTCGATATCGCGGCTCTCGCGGATCGGCTTGCCGTTGTCGAGCGTTTCCAGCACCGCAAAAAGCCGGCTGTGTTTCTGCAAAAGCCGCGCCAGCGCGTAGAGCGCGCGCGCCCGGCCCTTGCCGCCGAGCTTCGCCCATCCGGGCTGTGCCGCCCGCGCCGCCTTCACCGCAGCCGCGACATCGGCGGCACTGGCCTGGGTGATTTCCGCCAGAACCTCCCCATTGGCAGGGTTGCGCGTTTCGAACATCTCTCCGGGTTTGGTGAATGCGCCATCGATGAAACAGCCAAACCGCGCGCCCTGGTCGGTGATCCATGCCAGCGCGTCCCCCGCCGCTTCCGGTGCGGGCCCGTATTCCATGCTCTCGAAGATCTCTTTCACGCCCATGGCGCCTCTCCCTTGCCCAGAGGACCAGGCGCCCCGACCGGGTGCCGTCCCCCTGCTTCATCTTGCCCCGGAACTTCGGGGATGTTGGGGGTGGCCCCCACTCGAACCTGCGTGTGGGGTCCGTGCCCCACAAAACCTGTCAACAAAACCCGGCCAGCCGCCGCATCTCACGCCATCGCATGGCGCCAGCCGGCGGAATAGGCGCCTGTCACGTGATGCTCCAGCTGCCGCTCGATATCGCCCAGCAGCGAGGACGCGCCAAAGCGGAAGAGGTCGGGCCGCAGCCACCGATCCCCCAGCTCTTCCTTGATCAGCGCCAGGTAACTCACCGCATCCTTGGCTTTCGATATCCCGCCCGCGGGCTTGTAGCCGACGCGGAAACCGGTGCGCTGGTGGTAGTCGCGGATCGCGCGGATCATCACGAGGCTCACCGGCAGCGTCGCATTGACGCTTTCCTTGCCGGTCGAGGTCTTGATGAAATCCGAGCCCGCCATCATGCACACCAGACTGGCGCGGGCGACATTCTGCAGGGTGCCCAGCTCTCCGGTGGCCAGGATCGCCTTCACATGCGCAGGCCCGCAGGCCTCGCGGTAGGCGCGCATCTCGTCATAAAGACCCTGCCAGTCTCCGGTCAGCACGCGGCGGCGCGAGATCACGATGTCGATTTCCTCGGCCCCCGCCTTCACGCTTTCCTCGATCTCCATCAGCCGCAGATGCATCGGCGACAACCCGGCGGGAAACCCGGTGCTCACTGCCGCCACCGGCAGGCCGGAGCCCTGAAGCGCATCGACCGCGGTGCCGATCATGTCGTGATAGACGCAGACCGCCCCGGTGGTCAGCCCGCCCAGCTCCAGGGCCGCCAGCAGATCGGCGCGCACCGGCTGCAGCGCCTTGGCGCACAACCGGCGCACCCGGCCTTCGGTATCGTCTCCCGCCAGCGTGGTCAGATCCATGCAGGAAATGGCGCGCGCCATCCAGGCGGCCTGGTGATCCTTCTTGACGCTGCGCCGTCCCGGCAGCGTCGCCGCGCGCCGTTCGATGGCCGAGCGGTTGGCCCGCGCCCGCATCACCCAGTCCATGTCGAGAGGCACGCCCGGGTTGCGCGCCTCCAGCGTCTGCGGCAGCTGTGCCTGCCCCAACGCGGTATCTGTGTCCTGCACGCTGTCCACCTGTTCCATGGCGCTTCTCCCTGACCTGCTCAAACTCGCATGGCGGAGCCGGTGGTTGCAAGCGTCCCGCGACGGCACGGCCTTGATCCAGGCCGCGCGCATCGGCGCAAGAGCCGCACGATGAGGGCACTCAGGCCGGTCGCGGGCCTGTTTTACATGCGACTAAGTCGCAATCTCTTGACTTCTTGCGAACGGCTCGCATATAGATCGCTATATCCCCTGTCCCCCAAGGAGACGCCGATGACGCTCGACCGCCGTGCCTTTCTGACCAGCCTTGCCGCAACCCCGCTTCTCAGCCGGGCGGCCTGGGCGCAGGACGCCATCTCGGTTGTGGCCACCACCGGCATGATCGCCGACGCCGCCCGCGCCATTGCCGGCGATCTGGCCGAGGTCACCGCGCTGATGGGCCCCGGCGTCGATCCGCATGGCTACCGTCAGACCCGTTCTGACATCGTCACGATGACCCGCGCCGATCTGGTGCTCTGGAACGGGCTCTACCTCGAGGCGCAGCTGGAGCAGGTCCTGCTCGATCTGTCGGAGCGTCTGCCGGTTGTCGCCGTGGCCGAAGCCGCCCCTGCGGACAAGTTGCTGCGCCATGCCGATTACGAAGGCCGTGCCGATCCGCATCTGTGGATGGTGCCCGCGCTCTGGACCCATGCGGTGATCGCAACCCGCGACGCGCTGATTGACGCCGCGCCGGAGCACGCGGCACAATTCACCGCAAACACCGCGGCGTATCTCGCCGAAATCGACGCCGTGGGCGCTTATGCGCGCGACGCTCTGGGTGCCGTGCCGCAGGAGGCGCGCGTGCTGGTCACCGCGCATGACGCGTTCGGCTATTTCGGGCGCGCATACGGCTTTCAGGTCGAGGGCATCCAGGGCATCTCCACCGAATCCGAGGCCGGATTGCAGCGCATCGGCGCATTGGTCGAGATGCTGGTCAGCCGCCGCATCGGCGCGGTCTTTGTCGAAAGCTCCGTCTCCGACCGCAACATCCGCGCGCTGATCGAAGGGGCCGCCGCCCGTGGCCACGAGGTCCGCATCGGCGGAGAGCTCTTCTCCGACGCGATGGGGCAACCCGGCACCTATGAAGGCACCTATGTCGGCATGATCGACCACAATGCCACCGTCATTGCCCGCGCTCTGGGCGCCGATCTGCCCTCCGGCGGGGTGAACGGCAAACTTTCGGCGGGTGGCTGACATGGCACAGGTCCAGCTCGCCGCCGCGCATGGCCAACCGGTGCAGGACGACGTCTCGCAAGCGCCGCTCGCGCTGCGCGGCGTGACTGTCTCTTACGGCGCCGAGCCCGTGGTGCTCTCGGTCGACATGACCGTGGTGCCCGGCGCGATGACGGCCATTATCGGCCCCAACGGAGCCGGCAAATCCACGCTTTTGAAAGCCGCGCTTGGTATTGTAACACCTCTGGCCGGGCAGGCGCGGTTCTGGGGCACGCCGCTGAAGACCGCGCGCGACCGCATCGCCTATGTGCCGCAACGCGCCTCGGTCGACTGGGATTTCCCGACGCAGGTGCTGGACGTGGTCATGATGGGCCTCTACCGCGAGCTTGGTCTGCTGAGACGCGTGCGCCCGCGCCATATCGCCCATGCCATGCAGTGCCTCGAGCGCGTCGGCATGGCGGGGTTTGCCGACCGCCAGATCGGCCAGCTTTCCGGCGGTCAGCAGCAACGGGTCTTTCTGGCGCGCGCCTTGGCGCAGCGGGCCGAGCTCTACCTTCTGGACGAACCGTTTGCCGGTGTCGATGCCGCCACCGAAATGGCGATCATCGACGTGCTGAAATCGCTGCGCGATGACGGCAAGACCGTGGTCGCGGTGCATCACGACCTCTCGACGGTCGAGGCCTATTTCGACCGCGTCTTCCTGATCAACCGCCGCAGGATGGCCGAAGGGCCGGTCGCGGAGGCGTTCACCAGTGACGCGCTGCAGGCCACCTATGGCGGGCGGCTTTCCGACGGGTTTGTGGCCCGCTCCGCCTGATGCTTCTTGACGCGCTGACCCTGCAGCTGGGCTACAACGCGGCGCTTGTGGCACTGGGCGCCTCGGCGCTTGGCTTTGCCGCGGGAACGGTGGGCGCGTTTCTCTATCTGCGCAAGCGCTCGCTGGTGTCGGACGCGATCTCGCACGCCACCCTGCCCGGGCTGGCGCTGGCTTTCATTGTGATGGTGGCACTGGGCGCCGATGGGCGGTTCCTGCCGGGGCTGCTGATCGGCTCGGCGCTCTCGGCCTGGGCCGGGCTCTGGATCACCGGCTGGCTGGGCCGCGCCACGCGGCTGACCGAAGACGCGGCGATCGGCGCGGTCCTGTCGGTCTTTTTCGGCTTCGGCATCGTGCTCCTGACGGTGATCCAGTCGATCTCCGCCGGGCGGCAGGCCGGGCTCGAAGGGTTCCTGCTCGGCTCCACTGCGGGCATGTTGCGCTCGGACGCGCTGCTGATCGCGGCAGGCGGCGCGCTGGTGCTGCTGGCGACCGTCCTGCTGCGCCGCCCCTTGCTGATGACCGCCTTCGACGAAGCCTATGCCCGCGTGCAGGGCGTCGACACATACCGGCTCGATCTGGCGCTGATGACGCTGGTGATGGCGGTGACGGTGGTCGGGCTGAAGATCGTCGGGCTGATCCTGATCGTGGCCTTGCTGATCATCCCGCCGGTCGCGGCGCGGTTCTGGTCCGAAAACGCCCCCCGCGTCGTGTTGCTCTCGGGTGTGTTCGGCGGGCTCTCGGGCTATGCCGGTGCCGCGCTCTCGGCCACCGCCCCCGATCTGCCCACCGGCCCGATCATCGTGCTTCTGGCCTTTGCGCTCTTTGCGGTGTCGCTGCTCTTTGCGCCTCTGCGCGGGGTGCTGGCGGCCAGCCTGCGCCACCGTCGCCTGCAGCACAAGGTGCATCTGCGGCAGGGCCTGCTGGCCATCGCCCATGATCAGCCGATCTACGAAGCGGTGACCCGCCGCATGCTGCGCCGCGCGGGGTTGCTGCGCGCCGATGGCATGCCGACCGAGAGCGGCCGCGCCGAGGCCGCCCGCGCCGCGTTCGACGAGGCGCGCTGGCACGCGCTGCGGCGCTCGGGCACCCTGTCGGAGCTGGCCGCGCGCGATGACGGTCTGACGCGGATCGAGGCGGTGCTGACCCCCGACCAGATCGCCACGCTGGATGCGCGGCTCAGCGGGCGCGAGGCCACGTGATGGGGGCCGAGTTTGTCGCCCTGTCGCTGCCGCCCCTGCTGATCGGCACGCTGGCCGCCATGGCCTGCGCGCTGCCCGGCAACTTCCTGCTGCTGCGGCGCCAGTCGCTGATCGGCGACGCGATCAGCCATGTGGTGCTGCCCGGCATCGTTGTGGCCTTCCTGCTGACCGGTGCTGTCGCCGCGCTGCCGATGATGATCGGGGCCGCGGGTGCTGCACTTCTGGCGGTGCTGATGATCGAGGCCATCCGCCGCCTCGGCCGGATCGAGCCGGGGGCGGCGATGGGGGTGGTCTTCACCACGCTCTTTGCCGGTGGCGTGCTGTTGCTGGAGCGCTCCGACACCTCCGGCGTGCATCTCGACGTGGAGCACGCGCTTTACGGCAATCTGGAAAGCCTGATCTGGCTCGACGCCAGCGGATGGGCCTCTCTCGGCGATCCCGCGGCCCTGGCCGGTCTGCCGCCGGAGCTGCCGCGCATGGCGCTGACCCTGCTGGCGGTGCTGGCCTTCACGCTGGTGCTCTGGCGTCCGCTGAAGCTTTCGACCTTCGACGAAGGCTTTGCCCGCGCGCTTGGCCTGCCCACCACGCTCATTGGGCTCGGCATCGTGGTCATGGCGGCATTGGCGGCGGTGGCGGCGTTTGATGCGGTGGGCTCGATCATCGTGATCGCCATGTTCATCTGCCCGCCCGCCGCCGCCCGGCTGATGACCAATCGCCTGGGCCGCCAGGTGATCTGGTCGCTGGGTTTCGCCCTGTTGTCGGCAGTGCTGGGTTACACGCTTGCAGGCTACGGACCGCTCTGGCTGGGCTATACCGCCTCGGTCTCGGCGGCGGGCATGATCGCCACGGTCTCCGGCGTGATCCTCGGCCTCGCCGCGCTTTTCGGGCCGCACCGGGTGGCGTGAACCGCCCACCCGCCGGTTTCTTCTCTTCGAAAATACCGCCGGGGGAGTCGCGGCTTGCCGCGGCGGGGGCAGCGCCCCCATCCTCCGCCGCCACAAGAGACTCGCAAAGAACAAAAACGGAACATATACTCACGTGATGTTCGCCGAGCTCTGCATCACCTCCAACTTCTCCTTCCTCACCGGCGCCTCCCACGCCGAGGAATACATGGAGCGGGCCGCCCTGATGGGGCTCACGGCCATCGCAATCGCCGACACGAATTCCGTGGCCGGGATCGCCCGCGCCTGGAGCGCGGCGCGCGAGATCGCCCGCCAGGTCGCCGAACGCGACGCGCTTGAGGCCCGCGACGGCCCGATCGGCCCTGCGGCCCCCGCCGGTCTTGTCCCCGCAACCCCTTCGGCACAGATCCGCAACACCCCCCGCCTCATCCCCGCCGCCCGGCTGGTGTTTCGCGAAGGCGTCGAGATCACCGCCCTCTGCGCCACCCGCAAGGGCTGGGGCACGCTCTGCCGCCTGCTCTCGAAAGGGCGGCTCAGGGCCAGCAAAGGCAGCTGCGATCTGGGCCTCGAGGATCTGCCCGGGGACATGCAGGGCCTGCAGCTGATCCTGCACCCGCCGCAGCACCCGCCCGGGCCAGCACGCGCCGCGGACCGCGCGCCCGGGCCAGCACGCGCCGCGGACCGCGCGCCGACGCCACCGGGCGGCGCGGACCCGTGGCTGCGGCACGCGCAACAGCTGACGCGCCGCCTTGCCGGGCAGATCCATCTCGCGCTCACCCCGCGCTACGATGGCGAGGATACCGCCCGCCTTGCCCGTGATGCCGCGCTGGCCCGTCAGCTGGGCATCCCCGCCCTGGCCAGCGCGGGCCCGCGCATGCATCACGGCCGCCGCCGTCGCCTGGCCGACGTTCTGACCGCCATCCGCCAGGGTCTGCGCGTCGATCAGCTGGGCCGCGCGGCGCTGGCCAATGGCGAACAGCGCCTGCGCTCGGAGGCCGAGATGCGCGCCCTGCTGGGGCGCCATGCGGGTGCGGTGGACAATGCCGCCGCACTGGCAGAGGGCTGCCGCTTCGATCTGGGCAGTCTGCGCTACGAATACCCCTCCGAGATCGCAGATGGCGAAACCGCGAAGGCCCGGCTCAGGCGGCTCTCCCATGAGGGGCTCCGCTGGCGCTACCCGCAAGGCGTGCCCGACAAGGTCCAGGCCATGCTCAGCCACGAGCTCGACCTGATCGCCAAGCTGAACTACGAGCCCTATTTCCTCACCGTCCGCGACATCGTGTCCTTTGCGCGCGACCGCGGCATCCTGTGTCAGGGCCGCGGCTCTGCGGCCAATTCGGTGGTCTGCTTCGCGCTTGGCGTCACCTCCGTCAGCCCCGAAATCGGCACCATGGTCTTCGAACGTTTCGTCTCCGAGGCCCGCGACGAGCCGCCCGACATTGACGTCGATTTCGAACATGAGCGCCGCGAAGAGGTCATCCAGCATATCTATGAACGCTACGGCCGCCACCGCGCCGGGCTCTGCGCCACCGTGATCCATTATCGCGGCAAGCGCGCCATCCGCGAGGTGGGGGCGGCCATGGGGCTTTCCCAGGACACCATCGGCGCGCTCAGCTCGCAGCTCTGGGGGTTTTTCTCCACCAGGGGCCTCGAGGCCGAGCGCATGGCCGAGATCGGGCTCGATCCCACCGACCGCCGCCTGATCCTCACGATGGAGCTGATCTACGAGATCATCGGCTTTCCGAGGCACCTGAGCCAGCATGTGGGCGGCTTCGTGATCACCGAAGGCCGGCTCGACGAGCTGGTCCCGATCGAGAACGCCACGATGGAGAACCGCACGGTGATCTGCTGGGACAAGGACGATATCGACGCGCTGGGCATTCTCAAGGTCGATGTGCTCAGCCTCGGCATGCTGACCTGCATCCGCAAGGGGTTCGATCTGATCGCCACCCATCACGGCGCACGCCACAGCCTGGCCACGCTGCCGCCCGAAGACCCGCGGGTCTACGACATGCTCTGCGAGGCCGACACGGTGGGGGTCTTCCAGGTGGAAAGCCGCGCGCAGATGAACTTCCTGCCGCGCATGCGCCCGCGCTGTTTCTACGACCTGGTGATCGAGGTGGCGATCATCCGACCGGGGCCCATTCAGGGCGACATGGTGCATCCCTATATCCGCCGCCGCAACGGCGAGGAACAGGTGAGCTTTCCGTCGGATGCGCTGGGGCGTGTGCTGGGCAAGACGCTGGGCGTGCCGCTCTTTCAGGAACAGGCGATGCAGATCGCCATCACCGGCGCGGGCTTCACCCCCGATCAGGCCGACCGGCTGCGCCGCTCTCTCGCCACCTTCAAGAAACACGGCAACGTGTCGGAGTTCCGCACTCTCTTTCTCAAGGGTATGGCGAAGAACGGCTACGAATCCGATTTCGCCGAGCGCTGCTTTTCCCAGATCGAGGGCTTCGGCTCCTACGGCTTTCCCGAAAGCCACGCGGCGAGCTTTGCGCTGCTGGTCTACGCCTCGGCCTGGATCAAGCGGCACCACCCGGGCATCTTCGCCTGCGCGCTGCTCAACTCGCAGCCCATGGGGTTCTACGCCCCCGCCCAGATCGTGCGCGACGCGCGCGAGCACGGCGTCACGGTGCGCCCGGTCTGCATCAACACGAGCTTCTGGGACAACCGGATGGAACCCGATGATCAGGGCGGGCTGGCGCTGCGGCTGGGGTTCCGCCAGATCAAGGGGCTCTGCGAGGAGGACGCGGGCTGGCTCTGCGCCGCGCGCGGCAATGGCTACCGCTCGGTGCGCGATGTCTGGCGCCGCGCCGGGCTCGGCCCGCAGGTGCTGGCACGGCTGGCCGAAGCGGATGTCTTTGCCGCCATCGGCCTCGGCCGCCGCGACGCGCTCTGGGAGGCCAAGGCGCTTTCCAACGGGCCAGACCTGCCGCTTTTTGCCCGTGACATGGAAGGCGAGGCGATCCGGGAGGCGGCGGCAAACCTGCCTGTCATGAGCGAGGGCGAACAGGTGGTGGAGGATTACGTCTCCATGCGCCTCAGCCTGCGCAATCATCCGGTGGCGCTGCTCCGGCATATCCTGACGCCGGATCCGGCCTTGCAGGGGGGCATCGGCGCGCGGCCCCCGCCGCCGCAAAACGGCGACACCCCAGAGGCATTCCCGGCCAAAAGACACCAGGCGCGCGCCGAGATGGCGGCCGCGCGCTCCGGTCATCCGCGCGCCACGCCGCTGCCCATCCCCCTCACCCGCGCCAATCCGGATTGAGCGCTTGCCCCCCGGCGCGCCCCGCGCCAGCCTGCGCCCAAAGAGACAAGGAACACGGCCATGATCGCAATCATCTTCGAACTCCTGCCCGCGGACGGGCGCAAACAGGACTACCTCGACATCGCCGCCGAAATGCGCCCGCTTGTGCAGGAGATCGACGGCTTTCTCTCCGTCGAACGCTTCCAGAGCCTGACCAACCCCGACAAGCTGCTCTCGATCAGCTTTTTCGAGGACGAGGACGCGGTGATGCGCTGGCGCCAACTCAGCCAGCACCGCCGCGCCCAGTCCAAAGGCCGCGCCGGCCTCTTCTCCGACTACCGCCTCAAGGTCTGCCACGTGCTGCGCGACTACGGCCTCACCGACCGCGCCGAGGCCCCCGAGGACAGCGTCGCCTGCCACGGCTGAGCTTTGCTCCGGAGCCGCCTCTTGCCTGCATCGCATCGGACAGGGGGATGGCGCCGGAGCCAGCGAAATCGCCGAGGGACCCCATTCATGGGGAGACGGCTATTTCGCTGGCTCCGGGGCCAGCGCCCTGTCAGTCAGGGGCAGGCAAGAGGCGGCGGCGCAAAGCGATTGCTCTGGTGAGCCTTGCAGCCCGGCCTCACCGGCCACACTCCCCATCCCGTCCATTCAACGGGGTCGGCCCGCCACAAGCTTCCCTCCCCCGGTCACGGGGGAAGGGTCAGGGAAGGGGGCCGAGGTGAGAGAGCGTGCCGTCAGGCACTCAATATGGCAGCGCTGCGCAAAAGTTCACGCCTCAGACCCCGACATCCACAATCGCTTTCGCGAGGATCGGCACCGATTGCGCGTTCAGACCGGCGATGTTCAGACGCGAGTCGCCGACCATGTAGATGCCGTGTTTTTCGCGCATCCTCTCGACCTGCTCGGGGCTGGCGCCCAGACGCGAGAACATGCCGCGATGCTGCGCGATGAAGCCAAACCGGTCGGACCCCGAAAGCCGCTGCAACTCACCGGCCAGCTGTTCGCGCAGCCCCAGCATGGAGCGCCGGATCTCTTCCAGCTCCGCCGCCCAGTCGGCCCGCAGACCTGCGTCGCCCAGAACCAGCGTCACCATCCGCGCGCCGTGATCGGGCGGAAACGAGTAGTTCTGCCGGTTGAGATAGTTCAGCGTGCCCTGGTTGAGCGCGCGGCGGTCGCCATCCTGCGCCACCGCCATCAGGATACCGGTGCGCTCGCGGTAGATGCCGAAATTCTTCGAGCAGGAGGCGGCGATCAGGCATTCGGGCACCTGGCTGGCCACCAGCCGCACCGCCGCGGCATCCTCGTCCAGTCCGTCGCCGAACCCCTGATAGGCGATGTCGACCATCGGCGTGGCGCCGGTCTTCAGCAGCAGATCCACCAGCACCTGCCATTGCGTCAGGTTCAGGTTGGCGCCTGTCGGGTTGTGGCAGCAGCCATGCACCAGCACCACATCCCCTGCTTTTGCCTGCGCAAGATCGGCCATCATGCCGTCGAAATCCACACCGCGGGTTTCGTCGTCGAAATAGCGGTAGGGCACCATCTCGATGCCCATATGCTTGAGGATAGACAGGTGGTTGGGCCAGGTCGGGTTGCTCACGAAAACCCGCAGATCGGGATTGGCCAGCTTTGCCAGATCAAACCCCTGACGGCACGCACCGGTGCCGCCGGGTGTCCCCGCCGCCGCCACATTGGCGCGCGGCACCGCGTCGCCCAGAACCAGATCGACCATCACATCGGCATAGCCGGGATCGCCCGCCAGCCCGGTATAGGCCTTGGTCTCTTCCTGCCCCCACCAGCGTTTCTCGGCTTCCTTGATGGCGCGAAAGATCGGCGTGTTGCCCGAGGCGTCCTTGTAGACACCCACGCCAAGATCGATCTTCTGCTCGCGCGGATCGTCCTTGAAGGCCTGCATCAGCATCAGGATCTTGTCGGCGGGTTGTTCCGTGAGGCGGTCAAACATCGGTTTTCTCCGGGGTCAGCTGTCAGCAGGGCCGGTGGCGACGGGCAGGGTCGAGAACTGGCCCCATTCGCTCCACGAGCCGTCATAGAGGGAATGGTCGGTCTTGCCGATCCGCTCCAGCGCGAGGCTGAGGATCGCCGCGGTCACACCCGAGCCGCAGGTGGTGATCACCGGCTTTTGCAGATCCACGCCCGCGGCCTCGAACGCGGCCTTGAGGGCGGCGGGCGCCTTCATCGTGTCGTCACCGTTCAGCAGATCGCGGTAATGCACGTTGCGCGATCCCGGAATATGGCCCGAGCGCACACCCTCGCGCGGCTCCGGCTCCTCGCCGCTGAACCGGCCCGGGGAGCGGGCGTCCGCAATCTCGGTGTCGCGCAGCTTCGACGAGGCGGAGACCTGCGTGACATCGCGCACCAGCTGTGCCCGGCGGCGCACCGTCATGTGGCGGTCACGAACAATCGGTGGCAGATCCTCGACCGCGCGGCCTTCGGCGATCCACTTCGGCAGACCGCCATCCAGCACCGCGATCTCGTCCTGCCCCATCAGCTTGAAAAGCCACCAGACACGGGCCGCGGAAAACAGCCCCATGCCGTCATAGACCACCACCTGGTGCCCGTCGCCGACCCCCATATCGCGCATCCGCGACATGAACTTCTCGATCGGCGGCGCCATATGCGGCAGCTCGGACCGGTGGTCGGAGATCTCGTCGATGTCGAAAAAGCGCGCGCCGGGAATATGCGCCGCGTCATACTCGGCCTTGGCGTCGCGGTTCATCGCCGGCATGTACCAGCTGGCATCGAGGATACGCAGATCGGGATCCTTGAGATGCTGCGCCAGCCAGTCGGTCGAGACCAGCGTCTTGGGATCGTCTGACATCGTTTCCCCCGGGGCAGTTGGAACTGGCCCGTGCTTAGTCCCCGGCGCGATCTGTTGCAAGCCATCAAGAAGGGCGGCCGCCGCCCACTCCTGCGGCTCAATGTCCTGCCACCGATGTCTCAGCGGCCGGACCGAAGGTCACTTGGCCATTGCGCTGCCCAGCATGCCGACCACCCCCAGCAGCACGCCACCGCCGACACCGCCGCCCGCGACCTGCGACAGGATCGCGCCCGGATCGAGCCCGCGACCGGCCGCCGCTTCGGCCATCCCACCGCCGCCCAGCATCGACAGGATCTGGCCGCCAAGCCCGCCGCCCACGATGCCCGCAGCCGAGTTGATCAACGTGCCCTGGTCAAGCTTCCTGAGAAGCGCGCCCGCTGCGTTGCCGCCCAGCGCGCCCGAAATCAGTCCGATGACAAGTTCCATGTCCGTCCCTTTCCCAACCCCGCGATCTGCGGGGGATGGCAAAAGGGTAACGGGGGCGGGCGGCCGCGTTCAGAGGGAACCGCGACGGATCGCTCCCCTTGGGGATCAGCCGTTCTGCTTCAGCAGCCGCTGTTTCTGGCGGCTCCAGTCGCGCTTGGCCTCGGATTCGCGCTTGTCGACGTTCTTCTTGCCTTTGGCGATGCCGATTTTGACCTTCGCGATGCCTTTGTGATTGAAGTAGAGCACCAGCGGCACCAGCGTCATGCCCTTGCGCTGCGTGTCGTTCCAAAGCCGCGCCATCTCGCGCTTCGAGACCAGCAGCTTGCGCCGCCGCCGGTCCTCATGGCCGAACATCGCCTGCTCGTAAGGCGCGATGTAGGAATTGACCAGCCACAGCTCGCCCTCTTCCACCGCCGCATAGCTTTCGGCGATGTTGGAGGTGTTGCGGCGCAGCGATTTCACCTCGGAGCCATGCAGGACGATGCCGCATTCCAGATCGTCCTCGATCGCATAGTCGAAGCGCGCCCGCCGGTTCTCGGCGATCACCTTGTAGTTGGGATTGTCCTGCGTCTTGGCCATGGGCGGCAGAGATAATCACTGCGGGCGGCCCTGTCCATGGGCACCGTGCGATTGCCCCGGAACCCGGGCGGGCGCGCCCGCCTAGCTGCCGCGATAGGTCGACATGCCGTAGGGCGACAGCAAAAGCGGCACGTGGTAATGCGCCTGCGCATCCGACATGCCGAACCGGATCGGCACCTGATCGAGAAAGAGCGGCTCTTCATCCGCCTGCCCGGTCGCCCTCAGGTAATCACCGGCGCAGAAAATCAGCTCATAGGTACCGGTCCTGAAGCTCTCCTGCGGCAGGATCGGCGCGTCGGTGCGCCCGTCCGCGTTGGTGACCGTCTCCGCGATCTTGCGATGCGCATTGCCGGACACCTCGTAAAGAATGATCCGGATGCCTTCGGCAGGACAGCCCCGCGCGGTGTCGAGAACGTGGGTCGTGAGGTAACCTTCGGCCATGATGTGCTCCTTTTTGCGGCAGCTTAGACGGTTTTGGCCCAGAGCTCGCGCATCGACTGCCGATAAGTCCTTTCTGATTTAATTGATAATGCGAGCGGATTTTATCGATTATACGATAACAGACACTCATGATGGAAACGGACAGCGGATGCAGCGTTACGAACGCGACATGATCGGTTACGGGCCCGACCGGCCCGATGCGGCCTGGCCCGGCGGCGCGCGCGTCGCGGTGCAGTTTGTGCTCAACTACGAAGAGGGCGGCGAGAACAACCTGCTGCATGGCGATGCGGGGTCGGAGGGCTTCCTGTCGGACATTCCGGGCGCCGCCCCCTGGCAGGGCGCGCGGCACTGGAACATGGAATCGGTCTATGAATACGGCGCGCGCGCCGGGTTCTGGCGCCTGCACCGGCTCTTCACCGGGGCCGATATCCCGGTCACCATCTACGGCGTGGCCAGCGCGCTGGCCCGCGCGCCCGAGCAAGTCGAGGCCATGAAAGACGCAGGCTGGGAGATCGCCAGCCATGGCCTGAAATGGATCGAACATCGCGACATGGACGAGGCCGATGAGCGCGCCTCGATCAACGAGGCGATCCGCCTGCATACCGAAGTGGTCGGTGCCCCGCCGCGCGGCTGGTATACCGGGCGCTGCTCGATGAACACGGTGCGGCTGGCGTCTGAGACCGGTGCCTTCGCCTATATCTCCGACGCCTATGACGACGATTTACCCTATTGGCGCCGGATCGGCGACCGCGACCAGCTCATCATCCCCTACACGCTCGAGGCCAATGACATGCGCTTTGCCGCGGCCCCCGGCTGGGTCACCGGGCAGGATTTCGGGCAGTATCTCTGCGATGCGTTCGACACGCTTTATGCCGAGGGCAGCGAAGGCCGCCCCGCGATGATGAGCGTCGGGTTGCATTGCCGCCTGATCGGCCGCCCCGGCAAGATCGCCGGTCTGAAGCGGTTCATCGATCATATCGCGCAGCACGATAGGGTCTGGACCCCGACCCGGTTGCAGATCGCCGAGCATTGGGCCGGCACGCATCCGCCCGCACCCTGCGACCGCCCCTCGCAGATGCCGCTCGAGGCGTTTGTGGAGCGCTTCGGCGGTGTGTTCGAGCATTCGCCCTGGATTGCCGAGCGCGCCCACGCGCTGGAGCTTGGACCCGCCCATGACCGCCCCGCGGGGCTGGCCAATGCCCTGTCGCGCATTTTCCGCCGGGCCACCCGCGACGAGCGGCTGGGCGTGCTCACCGCGCATCCCGATCTCGCGGGAAAGCTTGCCGCCGCCAAGCGGCTGACGCCGGAATCCACCGCCGAGCAGGCGGGGGCAGGGCTCGATGCGCTGACCGATGCGGAGCGCACGCGGTTCAGCGAGCTCAATACCGATTATGTGGCCAAACACGGGTTTCCCTTCATCATCGCGGTGCGCGATCACGACAAGGCCTCGATCCTGGCCGCCTTCGAACGCCGCATCGCCCATGACACCGACACCGAGTTTGCCGAGGCCTGCCGCCAGGTCGAACGCATCGCCCGGCTCCGGCTGGAGGACATGGTATGAGCGATCCGCGCGACCTCATCGGCGCATCCTACGCCTTCCCGCCCGCCGGCATGCCCCGGATGGGCGACAATCCGGAAGGCACGGCGGTCTTCACATCGGCCTACGCGGTGTTGCCCGCGGGCACGATGCGCGACATCGTGACCTCGATGCTGCCGGGCTGGAGCAACACCCGCGTCTGGATCCTTGCCCGCCCGCTCACCGGCTTTGCCGAGACCTTTGCCCAATACGCGGTTGAAGTCGGCCCCGGCGGCGGCGCCGACAGCCCAGAGCCCGACGCCGACGCGCAGGCGGTTCTGCTGGTCACCGATGGCGAAATGCACCTGAGCTATGACGGGCTCTCACATGCGCTCTCGGCGGGCGGCTACGCCTATCTGCCGCCCGGCACGGGCTGGCAGGTCTCCAACCCCGGCGATACCGATCTGAGGTTCCACTGGATCCGAAAGCGCTGGCAGGCGGCAGACGGGCTCGAGCCGCCCGACCCTTTCGTGACCACCGACAAGGCCGAGCCCATTCGCTGGATGCCCGGCACGGATGACTGGGGCACAACGCGGTTTGCCGATCCCGGAGATATCCGTCACGACTGCCATGTGAACATCGTGACCTTCCTGCCCGGCGGGCGCATTCCCTTCGCCGAAACCCACGTGATGGAACACGGGCTTTATGTGCTGCAGGGCACCGCGCGCTACCTGCTCAACACAGACTGGGTAGAGGTCGGCCCCGGCGATTTCATGTGGCTGCGCGCGTTCTGCCCGCAGGCCTGCATCGCCACCGGGTCCGAGCCGTTCCGCTACCTGCTCTACAAGGACGTGAACCGCCATCCGGAGCTGTCGCTGTGAGCCGCGCCTGCTGTCTTCTCCGGTTCAAAAATACTTCGGGGGGGCGCAGCTTCGCTGCGCGGGGGCCGCGCCCCCATCACACCGGAGCCCGGCCATGAAAACGCACGCGGCCCTGCCCCTGACCTCCGAAGCCTTCGCGCCATTCGGCGATGTGCTCGAGATCGCGGGCGATCCGGACAAGATCATCAACCAGGGGCTCTGCGGGCGCTATCACAACCGTGCCACGCTCGACTTTGGACCGGATGGCCGTGCCGGGATCAGCCTCTTCAATGCAGACCCCCGCGCGCTGCCCTACCGGCTCGACATGGTCGAGCGGCACCCCGATGGCAGCCAGGCCTTTGTGCCGATGCATGAAAACCCCTGGCTCGTCATCGTGGCCGAGACCGGCACGCAAGGGCCGGGAGAGGTGCATGCCTTTCGCGCCGCCCCCGGACAATCGGTGAACTTCCACCGCGGCACATGGCACGGCGTCCTGACGCCGCTGCACGCGCCGGGGCTCTTTGCCGTGATCGACCGGATCGGCAGCACACCCAATCTCGAAGAACACTGGCTCGAAGAGCCGCTACTCATCACCGCCTGACCGTTGCGCCAGAACAGCGGCAGGCCCGAGACAACCGACAAGGGACAAGACCATGAGTGACAGCTCCATCGGGACGCCAGCGCAGCTGCGCGATCCCAACTACACCCCGCCGCTGGTCAAGGCGGTGCCGCTTGGCATCCAGCATGTGCTGGCGATGTTCGTTTCGAACGTGACGCCCGCGATCATCGTCTGCGGCGCGGCGGGCTTCGGCTTCGGCTCCAACAGCCCCGACTTCCCGCAGATGATCTACATGATCCAGATGTCGATGTTCTTTGCGGGCATCGCCACGCTGATCCAGACCATCGGCATCGGTCCGGTGGGCGCCAGGCTGCCCATCGTGCAGGGCACCAGCTTTGCCTTCATCCCGATCATGATCCCGCTGGTGGCGGGCAAGGGTGTGGACGCGATTGCCGTGCTTATGGGCGGCATTGTCGCGGGCGGGCTCTTCCACGCCGTGCTGGGGCTGTTCATCGGCCGGATCCGCTTTGCCCTGCCGCCGCTGGTCACCGGGCTGGTTGTCACGATGATCGGTCTCGCGCTGGTCAAGGTCGGCGTGCAATACGCCGCCGGTGGCGTGCCTGCCATCGGGACACCGGAATACGGCTCGGCGCTCAACTGGACCATGGCCTGCACGGTGATCCTGGTGACGCTGGCGCTGAAATTCTACACCCGCGGCATGATCTCGGTCTCAGCGGTGCTGATCGGGCTGCTTGCGGGCTATGCGGTGGCGCTGATGCTGGGGCAGGTCAATTTCGGCAATGTCGGCCGCGCCGCCAGCTTTGCGCTGCCGAACCCGCTGCATTTCGGACTGGAGTTCACCTTCGCCGCGATCATCGGCTTCTGCCTGATGTCCTTCGTGTCGGCGGTCGAGACCGTCGGCGACGTCTCGGGCATCACCAAGGGAGGCGCGGGCCGCGAGGCCAGCGACAAGGAGATCCAGGGCGCGACCTTTGCCGATGGTGTCGGCACCGCGGTCTCGGGCTTTTTCGGCGCCTTGCCCAACACGTCGTTCAGCCAGAATGTCGGCCTGATCGCCATGACCGGCGTGATGAGCCGCCACGTGGTCACCATCGGCGCGATCTTCCTGATCGTCTGCGGGCTCATTCCCAAGGTCGGCGCGCTGATCTCGACCGTGCCCATCGAAGTGCTGGGCGGCGGTGTCATCGTGATGTTCGGCATGGTGGTCGCGGCGGGTGTCTCCATGCTGTCCGACGTCAACTGGAACCGGCGCAACATGGTGATCTTCGCCATCGCCCTGTCGCTGGGTCTGGGCCTGCAACTGGAACCGGGCGCGCTGCAATATCTGCCGGGCACGCTCAAGGTTCTGGCCACCTCGGGCATTCTGCCCGCAGCGCTCATCGCCATCGTGCTGAACCTCGTGCTGCCCGAAGATCTGGCCGGAGAGGCCACCGAAGAGGTCTCGGGCGGCATGGCCGGACATGGCAAGGGCTCGCTCTCTAAGTAAATCCACGCGCCCAAGGCACGTCTTGCGCGCCCGTTCCCAATCAGGAACGGGCGCGTTTTTTTCAGAGCATGGTTAACTCAAGTCGCGCCCTCAGCGCAGCACATGCACCGCGCATTGCGCATGACGCACAACCTGCGTTGCGGTCGAGCCCAGAAGCAGATCCTGCATGCCCGGCCGGTGCGAGGCGATCACGATCAGATCGGGCGCGTTCTTTTCCGCCCAATCGAGGATGCTGCGCCCGGAATGCCCGTCGATCAGCAGTCCGATCCCGTTGGGCAGCTTTTCTGCAAGCTCCTCGATCTCGGATTTTGCCGCCGCGCGGGTCTGCGCAAGATAATCGCGCGGCAGATAGGTCACCGCATAGCTCGGCACCTGTTCGATCACGTGCAGCAGCGTGATACGCGCGCCGTCATCCGACAATGCCCGCGCGATATCGGTGGCTGCCTTGATCTTTTCGTCAGCGCCGTCGTCAAACGCGATCGGGACGAGAATGTTCTTGTACATGGGATTGTCCTCCTTTGCGGCCAGTCTGCACCGAGCCGGGGCCGCGCGCATTGAGCCATGTCATGTGACGCAACCTGCCCCCGCCGCGTCACATTTCCTCCGCATTCTGTCTTTACCTCGTTTGCACGGCGACAGAACGCGCCACCGATCCGCCCCGCTGCCTGGCAAAGCCGCGCCGCAGGGTCTGGCCCGGCCTGATCCGCGCCCACCCGCAAGGGTGGCAGCGCATCAGGGGCGGCGCGTGACTGGGAGAGAAATCCGATGCGCTATCTCGTGACCGAAACCAGCTGGACAATGATTGCGCTCGCCCGTGCGCTGGAAGAGACGGGCACGCTCATCACAAGCGTCGAGGCTGCGGATCTGCTCGACAGCTATCTTGGAACCGGCGCCTCCGACCTGATCCTGCTCGACGAATCCACGCTGGCGCAAAACGGCCTGTCGCTCGGGGAGGTCTGCCGGATGGCGGGCCCCGCGCCGGTGGTTCTGGCCGTCACCGGACCCCGCCCGCAAGAGGTCTCCGCCTGGCTCGGGGCGGGTGCGACGGATGTGCTCGACTTGGGCTCTTCGCAGGATGAGATCGGCGCACGGCTCGGCGCCGTCGCGCGCCGCGCCCATGGGCTGGCCACCCCGGTCCTGCGCCACGGCGGGCTGGTCATCGACCTGCACCACCGCCGCGCCCTTGCATGCGAGGTCGCGCTGCCGCTCAGCCCCAAGGTCTACGCGATCCTCGAATATATCGCGCTGCGCCCGGGGCAACTCATCACACGCGATGCGCTGCTCGCCCATGTCTACGGGTTCGAGGATGAACCCGACGGGCGCGTGCTCGATGTCTATGTCTGCACGCTGCGCAGCCACCTGGCCCGCTGGCCGTCTCACGCGCGCATCGAGACGGTGCGCGGTGCGGGCTTCCGCTTTGTTGCGCAGGCCGCATCCGCCACGGCCCGGGCCGCCTGAACGGACCGCGACGCGCTTCAGTAGGTGCCCGCGACCTCATACATCACCGGCTCGAAACTCCGGCACAGGGCGCTGAACCCGCGGTTGCGCTTGCGCATCTCGTCGGAGCGCAGCATCGCCTGGAACGCCTCGCGGCTTTCCCATTGCGAATAATTCGCGATCCGCGTCTGCGCGTCGTTCACATGCAGCCCGGCCGCGATAAATCCCGGCTGCTTCGAGATGAACTCCGCATAGGCCGAGCGCAGCCCGTCCAGCAGATCCTCGCAATCGCCAGGGCTGGTTTCGAACGTCGTGATGACCGTCTGGATCGTGCGTTCGGTGGTGATCTGTGGCATGTCGGCCTCCCTTTGTCTGCATGCTGCCACAAAACCCGGTCTGTGGCCAAACCCGCACTCTCGCGATTTAGCGCCGCGCCGTGCGGTGCGATGTCCTTGACAGGGCCCCCGCGGCAGGGCCAAACAGAGGCAGCACAACAAAAGATCGCCAAATGGCGACGTCATCTGAGCAGTCCGGACCCAAATATGAACACCACCCAGAGACTCGAGGATTCTCTTCGCGAGACCCTCATTTCGCGCCCTGATATGGTGCTTGACGACAAGGATCTGATGCACGCGCTCATCGCCGCGAACGAGCGCGCGATGGGCGGCAATATCATCGATCTGCGCGGTGTGGCGATGGAGCGGCTCGAGGCGCGGCTCGACCGGCTCGAGGACACGCATCGCTCGGTGATTGCGGCGGCCTATGAGAACCTCGCCGGCACCAACCAGATCCACCGCGCGATCCTGCGCATGCTCGACCCCGTTGAATTCGAGGCCTTCCTGCGCGATCTCGGCGCCGAAGTGGCGCAGATCCTGCGGGTGGACGTGGTCAGGCTGGTGCTGGAATCGGCGCAGAGCGACGATGATCCGGCAATCAAGCGGCTGGGTGACGTGCTCTCGGTGGCCGAGCCGGGCTTCACCGAGACCTATATGCGCGACGGGCGCGAGGCGCCGGTCCGGCCGGTGAGCCTGCGCCAGTTGCAGATCGGCGATCCGCGGATCTATGGCGACAAGGCCGAATGGATCAAGTCCGAGGCCTGCCTGCGGCTCGATTTCGGCCCCGGTCGCCTGCCCGGCCTGCTGGTCATGGGATCCGAAGATCCGCACCAGTTCACGCCACAGCAGGGAACCGACCTGCTGGCCTTCTTCGCGGGCGTCTTCGAGCGCGCCATGCGCCGATGGTTGTCCTGACCCCGTCAGCCCCGTCTGACGGGGTTGGTGGACAAGGGTGTCTTTTGCACTGCAAAAGGTCACCGGTCCACACCCATGCCATTCCGCGCGCAGCACCGCGATCCAATCCGACAAACCGTTCATTCGCGCCATGACGCTGGAGATCTCCCCCGCCGCCCGCGACGCTTTGGCCAGCTGGCTGGAGGCGTCCCGCGCGCTGAGGGCCGCCTCCGAGAACACGCTGACCGCCTATCGCGCGGATGTGCTCGATTTCATCCTGTTTCTCACCGCCCACCATGCCGAACCGCAGGGGCTGGCGCCGCTGGCGCGTGTCACCACGACCGATATGCGCGCCTGGATGGCGCATCTGCGCGGCGGTGGCGCGGCGCCACGCTCGATGGCGCGCAAGCTCTCGGCGGTGAAAAGCTTCTATCGCTGGCTCAGCGAACGCGAAGGCTTCGAGCCCACCGCCGTGCTCTCCGCACGCGCGCCGAAATTCCAGAAAAAACTGCCCCGGCCCCTGAGCGAAGACGCCGCCCGCGCGATGATCGACACCGTCGGGATGCAGTCCACCGACGGCTGGATCGGCGCGCGCGACGCCGCCGTGATCACCCTGCTTTACGGCTGCGGGCTGCGCATTTCCGAAGCTCTGGGCCTCACCGGCGCCGATCTGCCGATAGGCGCCTCGCTGCGCATCCTGGGCAAGGGCCGCAAGGAACGTATCGTGCCGGTCCTGCCGATTGCCCGGCGTGCGGTCGACACCTATCTGCGGCTTTGCCCGCATGAGCCCGCGCCCGAGGCGCCGCTCTTCCGCGGCGTGCGCGGCGGCCCGCTCAATCCGCGCCTGATCCAGAAAGTCACCGAAAAGGCCCGCGCCCAGCTTGGCCTGCCGGCCTCGGCCACGCCACATGCCATGCGCCACAGCTTTGCCACCCATCTGCTGTCGGCTGGCGGCGATCTGCGCGCGATCCAGGAATTGCTGGGCCACGCCTCGCTCTCGACCACGCAGGCCTATACGGCGGTCGACCAGGTCCAGCTGATGCGGGTCTACGAGGCCACCCACCCCAAGGCCGGGTAAGCTTTGCTTCGGAGCCGCCGTCGCTTGAGCCGCAAAAGGCCGAGGCGAAGGGGGCGGGCAAGCCAAATCGCCGAGGGGCCCCGGATCACCGATCCGGGGATACGGCTATTTTGCTTGAGCGTCCGCAGCGGCTCTGCCATGCAGAGGGTCACGCGATGGCGGCTCCGAAGCTTTGCTTTGGTGAGCCCGAAGCGTCCTGCCACATCAACCCCCGGAGGTCCCCGATGAAACTGCTCAAAGCCGGCCCCTCACCTTTCGTCCGCAAAGTGCTCGTGACGCTGCATGAAACCGGTCTGATCGACGAGGTCGAGATGGTCAGCGTCGCCGCCTCGCCGCTGTCGCCGGATCCGGCGCTGATTTCGGCCAATCCGGTGGGCAAGATCCCGGCGCTGGTGCGCGACAACGGACCCACGCTCTATGACAGCCGGGTGATCTGCCGGTTTCTCGACGACAAGGCGCAGGCCGGGCTCTATCCTTCCTCGCGCCTCTGGGACACGCTGACGCTGGAGGCAACCGCCGATGGCATCATGGATGCCGCTGTGCTGATCATCTACGAGGAACGCTTCCGCCCGGTCGAAAAGGTTTCGATGGAGTGGATCGAAGGCCAGTGGAGCAAGGTCTCGCGCGCGCTCGATGCGGTCAACACCCGCTGGATGAGCCACCTGCTGGCGCCGGTCGATATGGGCCAGATCGCCATGGCCTCGGCGCTGGGATATCTCGACTTCCGCCACGAGGCGCGCAGCTGGCGCACCGGTCGCGCCGCGCTGGCGGAGTGGTACGCCACATTCTCGCAACGCGCGTCGATGACCGGGACGGAGCCCGAGGGCTGAGCCACAGCGCAGCTGGGCCCGGAACGCCACCGGATCAGGCCCGGGCAAAGTCTGCATCACAGACAACCGGACCCGCAGGGTGGGTTTTCAACTCACCATCCACCCGATACCGGGCAAGACCCGTAGGGTGGGTTTTCAACCCACCTGCCCCTCCGCCACCGATGTCAGAAATTCAGCGACAGACCCACATTGAGCGCATTGGTCTTGATGTTGGTGTCGAGACTGCCCCCCCCCGACAACTCCGCGGAATTGCTCGAATAGGTGAACTGGTACTCGCCGAACATCGAGACCCGTTCGCTGATCGGATAGGTCACACCTGCCGTCAGCCGGGCCGCCGGGCCAGTGAGCTGGAACTCATAGGTTTCCGACCCGCTGGCGATGTGATCGACATCCACATGCGGCACCGCAACCCCGAGACCGCCGCCCACATAAGGCGTGACCGACCCCCATTGATCCGGCCAGCGGCGCATCACGTTCACCGTGATGATGTTGAGCCCGTCGGTGAACTCCAGATCGGAAAACCCCAGGGCCGCTTTCTCCGCATCCGGCGCATAGACCTTGGTATGGGTGAACTCGAGCCCGAATCCCAGCGTTTCGCTGCGCCACCAGGTGCCGCGCACGCCGTAATAGGGCGGCATCTCGAACGAGCGGCCCTCCCATCCGATCAGCGCATCGTAGGATCCGCCACCGGGGTAATCGCCCGTCGCGCGGCTGTGCGGCGCGGTCTGCCAGCCGGTATAGATCGACAATTCCATCTCGGCGGCCGCCTCTCGGGTCATGCCGGCCAGAGCTGTGGTCGCGATCAGCGCTGTGGATAGAATCAGTCGACGCATGTCTGCGCTCCCGGGAATATCATTCGGACATAAGCATTGCCCGGCCCCCTAATCAACCGCGACACTTCGGCGCTAAGGTGATTTGCACGGGTTTGTGTGCTGGACGACATGAGGTTGCCCAGCTACATAGCCGGTCGGAAGGTCGCGTCCAGCGCGGCAAGGGATGTATTGCGGCCGGTCATCCGGCCCCCGATAAGATGGAGCATACTCGTGTCACATGCAGACGATCACGAAGGCACCCGTAGGGACTTCCTCTACTACGCCACCGCAGGCGCAGGTGTCGTTGCCACAGGGGCCGCGGTCTGGCCGCTGGTGAACCAGATGAACCCCTCGGCGGACGTTCTGGCGCTGGCCTCGATCCGGGTCGACGTCTCCGGCGTGGAGCCGGGCACCCAGCTGACGGTGAAATGGCTGGGCAAGCCGGTCTTCATCCGCCACCGCACCGGCGAGGAAATCTCCGAGGCGCAGGCCCAGGACGAGGAATTCCAGGCCGGTGTCGCCGTGGTCGACCCGCTGGCGCGCAACGTGAACCTGCCCGACCCGTCCGCGCCCGCCACCGATGCCAACCGCACCATGCCCTCCCCCGAGGGCGAAGGCGCCGGCGCGTGGATCGTCCAGATGGGCGTCTGCACGCACCTGGGCTGTGTCCCGCTTGGCAACGCCGGCGAATATGGCGGCTGGTTCTGCCCCTGCCACGGCTCGCATTACGACCTGTCGGGACGGATCCGCAAAGGCCCCGCCCCGGAAAACCTGCCCGTCCCCCCCGCCGAGTGGGTCGACGGATCAACCATCCTGCTGGGATAAGGAGACGCGCGAATGTCTGGTATTCCACACGACCATTACGAACCGAAGACAGGTGGCGAAAAGTGGCTGCACAAGCGGCTTCCGGTTGTCGGCCTGCTTTATGACACGCTGATGATCCCGACCCCCAAGAACCTCAACTGGATGTGGATCTGGGGCATCGTCCTGACCTTCTGTCTGGCGCTGCAGATCATCACCGGCATCGTTCTCGTGATGCATTACACGCCGCATGTGGACTACGCCTTTGCGTCGGTCGAGCACATCATGCGCAACGTCAATGGCGGCGCCATGCTGCGCTACCTGCACATGAACGGCGCATCGCTGTTCTTTGTGGCGGTCTATGCGCATATCTTCCGCGGCCTCTATTACGGCTCCTACAAGGCCCCGCGCGAGGTGACGTGGATCATCGGCATGCTGATCTACCTGTGCATGATGGGCACCGCCTTCATGGGCTACGTGCTGCCCTGGGGTCAGATGTCCTTCTGGGGCGCTACCGTCATCACCGGCCTCTTCGGCGCGATCCCGTTTGTCGGCGACAGCCTTCTGACCTGGCTGCAGGGCGGACCGGCGGTGGACAACGCCACGCTGAACCGCTTCTTCTCGCTGCACTATTTGCTGCCCTTCGTGATTGCCGGCCTCGTGGTTGTGCATATCTGGGCCTTCCACACCACCGGCAACAACAACCCCACCGGTGTCGAAGTGCGCCGCACCTCGAAGGCGGAAGCCGAGAAGGACACCCTGCCCTTCTGGCCCTATTTCGTGATCAAGGATCTCTTTGCCCTGGCGGTGATCCTGGCGGTGTTCTTCGCGATTGTCGGCTTCATGCCCAACTATCTGGGCCACCCCGACAACTACATCGAGGCCAACCCGCTGGTGACGCCGACGCATATCGTGCCCGAATGGTACTTCCTGCCGTTCTACGCGATCCTGCGCGCCTTCACCTCGGAGGTCTGGATCGTGATCGCGGCCAACTTCCTGACCGGCGGCATCATCGACGCGAAGTTCTTCGGCGTGATCGCCATGTTCGGCGCGATTGTGGTGATGGCGCTGGCGCCCTGGCTCGACACCTCGTCGGTGCGCTCGGCGCGCTATCGCCCGATGCTCAAATGGTGGTTCTGGCTGCTGGTGATCGACTTCTTCGTCCTGATGTGGCTGGGTGCCATGCCCGCGGAAGAGCCCTATGCGACCTTCTCGCTGATCGCCTCGGCCTACTGGTTTGCGTATTTTCTGGTGATCCTGCCGCTGATGGGTGTGATCGAGAAACCGCTGCCGCAGCCGGCCACGATCGAGGAGGACTTCAACGCCCATTACTCGAAAACCGGCGGAACAAAGACCGTCGTCGATCCGACCCCGGCCGAGTAAGAGAAAAGGACCGAATGCGATGATCCGCAAATTCACCCTCTCGGCCCTGACGGCCCTGACACTAACCACCGGCGGCGCGTTTGCCGCCGGTGCCTACGACACCCATATCGAGGATTTCGACTTTTCCTTCGAAGGTCCGTTCGGCACCTATGACCAGAACCAGCTGCAGCGCGGCCTGAAGATCTACACGCAGGTCTGCTCGGCCTGCCACGGGTTGCGTTACGTGCCGATCCGGACCCTCTCGTCCGAAGACGGACCGGGCATGCCCGAAGATCAGGTCCGCGCCTATGCCGAGCAGAATTTCGAGGTCTTCGATGAAGAGCTCGACGATTTCCGCCCGGCGAGGCCGGTGGACCACTTCCCGCACGTGACCTCTGCGGGCGCGCCGGATCTGTCGCTGATGGCCAAGGCGCGCGCAGGCTTCCACGGCCCTTACGGTCTGGGCATCAACCAGTTCTTCAAGGGCATGGGCGGCGCGGAATACATCGCCTCGCTGCTCTCGGGTTACACCGGCGAGGAAAAGGAAGAGGCCGGCGCGATCCTCTACGAGAACAAGGCCTTCCCGGGCGGCTGGATTTCCATGGCGCCGCCGCTTTACGGCGATGATGTGGAGTTTGACGACGGCCACGAGGCCACCATCGAAAGCCAGTCCAAGGACGTCGCGGCCTTCCTGATGTGGACGGCAGAGCCCAAGCTCATGGCGCGCAAGGAGGCAGGTTTTGTCGGCGTGCTGTTCCTGACTGTGCTGTCGGTGCTGCTCTACCTCACCAACAAGCGTCTCTGGGCGCCGGTGAAACGCCGCGCCAAGGAAAACAACGACAGCTGAGCCTGCGTCTTTGCCGAAAGTTCGAAAGCCCCGCCCCTCCGGCGGGGCTTTTTCGTGCCCCGTGCTTGGCGCTTTTTGTCAGTCGCTGTCCTGCGCGCCCAGATAGGCGCGCAACGCCGCGGGCGGGTCCGCCATCATCTGCGCCGCGGGCACCGGCGCATGCACCTGCCCGTCGGCCACCAGCACCACCTCATCGGCAAAGCGCAGCGCGTCCCCGGGATCATGGGTGACCAGCAGCGTCAGCGCCGACAGGCGGTCGGCCACCTGCCGCACGAGATCCAGCATCTCGACTTTCAACGCCGGGCCGAGGGCTGAAAACGGCTCGTCCAGCAGCAGCACGGGCCGGTCCTGCAGCAGCACCCGCGCCAGCGCGGCGCGGCTTTGCTGCCCGCCGGAGAGCGTGCCGGGACGCCGGTCGCCCATCCCGGCGAGACCAACCTCCGACAGCGCCGCGTCGATGCGCGCCCGCCCTGTTGTATCGGGGCGCGCGCCGTCCGGGCGCAAGGCAAGACCCAGATTGCGCGCGACGCTCAGATGCGGAAAAAGGTTGCCATCCTGAAAGAGGATCGACACCGGGCGGGCCTCCGGCGGGGCCGCTGTCAGATCGTTGTCCTTCCAGGCGACACGGCCTGCGGTGACAGGCCGGAACCCGGCGATCACGTCGAGCAGGGTCGATTTGCCCGCCCCCGACGGGCCCAGAACCGCGATCCGCGCGCCCGCCTGCAGCCGCAGATCCATGCGCAGCGCGCGCCCATCCATCGGCACCGCCACGTCCTCAAGCCTCAGCATTTACGCGCCCTCCGCGATCAAAGAGCCAGAACAGCGCAAAGCTGAGCGCCAGCAGGAGCAACGCCGCGCCCGCCGCGGCCTGCATCTGGTAGGCGCCCATCAGCCGGTAGACCTGCAAGGGCAAGGTTGCCCGGTCCGGATCGGCAAAAAGCGCAATCACGCCCAGATCCCCCATCGCCAGCGCCGCGGTCAGCCCGGCGGCAAACCCGATGGGCCGCCGCAGCCGCGGCAGGAAGACAAGCCGCAGCCAGGCGGCTTGCGTCAGGCGTAGCGTCGCCCGCAGCCGGGAGAAATCCGCCCGCACCGCCTCGGCCTCCGTGCTCAGGATGCGCAGGGCGAAAGGCAGTGCCATCAGCGCGTTCACCAGCGCCGTCACCGGCAGCGCCATGGAGAATGGGTTCACAAATGACCGCAGCATCAGGAACAGACCCGCGCCCAGCACCAGCGGCGAGATCGCAATGGCCATCAGCGCCAGCAACTCGCCGCGCCGCGTGGCCAGAGGCAACGCCCAGGCCAGGCACAGCGCCGTCGAGGCCAGCGCGACTGCCAGCGAATGCCCCGCCGCGCGCGCCGTGTCCGCGCCCAACAGGGCGAGCCCGGGCAGGCCGCGCAGCACCACCATGGCCAGCGGCACCAGCAGGAATGCGGCGGCCAGGACAATCACACAAGCATCCACCCCACGCCGCCCACGCCCATCCCAGCGCGGCACAATCCGGTCGCGCCCGATGCCAAACCCAGAGCCCTGCGACACGGTCAGCGCCACAATGCCCGCGGCAAGCCCCAGGCCCAGTTGCATCAGTGCCAGCAGCGCCGCCCGCCCCAGATCGAAGTCGAAGCGCATCGCCTGATAGATCGCCAGCTCCACCGTCGTGGCCCGCGGGCCGCCTCCCAGCGTCAGCGCCACGGCAAAGCTCGTCAGGCAGATCACGAAGATCACCGCAAAAGCACCGGGCAGAACGCGCCGCAGCAACGGCAGCTCGATCAGGCGAAACTGCGCCCGGCGGGTCAGGCCCAGCGAGGCGGCCAGCCGGAACCGCTCTGCCGGAATGGCGAGCCAGCCCTGCAGCAGCATCCGGGTCGCCAGAGGCAGGTTGAAGAACACATGTGCCAGCACCACCCCGTGCAACCCGTAGATATCGAGCGCGGGCCCACCCAGCGCGCGCAGCCCGTCATTCAGAAGCCCGGCCTGCCCGAACACCGCGATCAGCCCCATCACGGCGACGATCACCGGCAGGATGAACGGCGCCCCCATCAGCGCCACCAGCAGGCCCCGCCCGGGAAAGCTCTGCCGGGCCAGCGCGCGGGCCACCGGCACCGCACAAAGCACGCTGAAGGCCGCCGACAGGACCGCCTGCCACAGGGTAAAGCGCAGCGCCTGCCAATCGCCCGGAGCCAGCCGCGTGACGCCGTCCGCGCGCAGCAGCACCGCCAGCACCGGCCCCAGCGTCAGACACGCCAGGGCCAGTGCCGCGGTTATTGCGACAAGCCGCGCCGCCATGCCTCGACCGCCGCCTCGCGCAAATCCGCCGCCTCATCCTCGGTGTAAAACAGCACCTTTTCCGGCAGGTCGAGCTGCTGGAATCCCTCTGGCCACTGCGCTTTCGGCAATGCCGCCGGGATCGACCAGTTGCCGGTCGCGATCATCGACTGGAAGGCCTCGCCGATCACGAACTCCAGAAACGCGTCAGCCAGGTCCGGTTGATCGGTCCCGGCGAGCTTCGCCGCAAGCTCGACCATGAAGTAGTGGCCTTCGGGAAAGATCGCCGCCTTCTTGGTGGCGTCCTCCTCGGCGATGATGTGGTAGGCGGGAGAGGTCGTGTAGCTCAGCACCATGTCGGCCTCACCATCGGTGAACAGCCCGTAGCTTTCCGACCAGCCGCGGGTCACGGTCACGATCTTGGGCGCCAGCCGGGCCCAGGCGGCCTCTGCCTCGTCGCCGTAAACCGCCTGCACCCACAACACCAGCGCCAGCCCCGAAATCGAGGAGCGCGGATCCTGGATGACCAGACGCAGATCGTCGGGCGCGTCCAGCAGCGCGTCGAAACTGGCGGGCGGGTCGGGCAGCTTCTCGGTGTTGTAGACAAACGCCGTGTGGCTGAAGTTGAAGGGCACAAAGACCTCGTCGGACCAGTCCACCGGCAGCGTGAGGGCGTCCAGATCGACGCCATGCGGCGCAAAAAGCCCGCTTTCGCGCGCCTTTTTGGTGACGTCGGTGTTGAGCCCGATCACCACATCCGCCTCGCTGCGGTCGCCTTCCAGCAGGATGCGCGGCAGCAGATCGCCGGGCTTGAACTGCAGATCGCAATTGCAGGTGGCCTCGAAGAGCTCCTCGATCTTCGGCCCCGGTCCCCATTCCGACACGAAATAGTCGGGGGCGTAGACCGTCAGGACGGGGGTTTGTGCCGGGACGGCGGTGGCGAGCATCAGCCCTGCTGCGACAGGGACCGTTGCAAAGGTGAAGGCTTTCATCAGCATCTCCAGACTTGCGACGGATGGGCAAGATCGGAGGCGTCTTCGCAACCTACCTTCCCTCCGCCGGTGTTAACCGGTTCAGGTTCAACGGGTTGATGCGCTTACGCAAATCTCAGACGGCTCCTGTGCCGACACCCCGAGGTAGAGCTTAGGTAGCCCTGCGCCGCGCCCGGATCAAGCGCAATCGCCCGGGGCTTTTTCAGCTCGCACATACTTCGGGGGAGGCTCACCGGAGGTGAGACGGGGGCAGCGCCCCCATTTCGCGCGCCGCAGGCGCGCGCCGGTCGGCTCGCGCAGCGAGACGAAATATCTTGAGACCCCGCCCCCGCTATCCTAGGACACGCCCAAAGGAGACCGCGCCCATGAGCCTCAACACATTTGGACATCTCTTCCGCGTCACCACATGGGGCGAAAGCCATGGGCCCGCGCTCGGGGCGACGGTGGATGGCTGCCCGCCGGGTGTCGAGATTGACGCGGCCGCGTTGCAGGTCTGGATGGACAAGCGCAAGCCGGGGCAGAACAAATACACCACGCAGCGGCGCGAGCCCGATCAGGTGCGGATCCTGTCGGGTGTCTTCGAAGGCCGCACCACCGGCACACCGGTACAGCTGATGATCGAGAACACCGATCAGCGCAGCAAGGATTACGGCGATATCGCCGAGAAATTTCGCCCCGGCCATGCGGACATCACCTATTGGCAGAAATACGGCATTCGCGATTACCGCGGCGGCGGGCGGTCTTCGGCGCGCGAAACCGCCGCCCGGGTGGCCGCAGGCGGGCTGGCGCGCGCAGCGCTTGCGCATCTGGCGCCGGGTGTGGAGATCACCGGCTACATGGTGCAGATGGGTCCGCGCCGCGCCGATCCCGCGCGCTACGATCTGGCGCAGATCGCGCAGAACCCGTTCTGGTGCCCGGATGCAGAGGCTGCCGACGACTGGGCGGGCTATCTCGACATGTTGCGCAAATCCGGCGACAGCGTCGGCGCGGTGATCGAGGTCAGCGCCCGCGGCGTGCCCGCAGGGCTCGGCGCGCCGGTTTACGCAAAGCTCGACACCGATCTGGCCGCCGCCATGATGAGCATCAACGCCGTCAAGGGGGTGGAGATCGGCGACGGCATGGCCGCGGCATCCCTGACCGGATCGGCCAATGCCGACGAGATCACGATGGGACCGGACGGGCCGGTCTACAATTCCAACCATGCGGGCGGGATCCTGGGCGGGATCTCGACCGGGCAGGAGATCATCGCGCGCTTTGCGGTCAAGCCGACCTCGTCGATCCTGACCCCGCGCCGCACGATCACCAAATCCGGCGAGGAGACCGAGATTGTCACCAAAGGCCGCCACGACCCCTGCGTCGGCATCCGCGCCGTGCCGGTGGGCGAGGCGATGATGGCCTGCGTCCTGCTCGATCATCTGCTGCTGCACCGCGGCCAGATCGGCGATGCCGGTGGCCAGATCGGCTGAGCGGTTCCCTGTGATCAGTTGCGCCAACGCGCGCCGCCTGAGCCGCGCGCGGATCAGTTGAGACGGCTGCAGTTGCGGCGATGATGCCGGAACCTTGTGCGGCTGACCGTTGAACCCCGCAATGGTTCGCCTTCCGGGCACGTGTCACGGACGGAAGGACCGCTGAGCACCGCGCCCGGACGCCCCTGCTACTCCGTCAGATAACTCAGCAGATCCGGCCCTTTGCAGGCATCCGTCGGAAAGCGAAACCCATCGTCGCGCACCGCCGGGAACGGCGCATAGGGATCCACCCGGCTTTCCACGATCACCCGGTTGTCGCGGCAGAAATCCTGCCCCAGATTGCCCAGGTTGAACCCAAACCCGCCGATCCCGCAATCGTCCCCGGCGCCGTTCATGTTCCAGGCCTGCGGCATCCTTATGCCTTGCCCTTCGACCAGAAACGCCGACAGAACCGGATCGAAAAAGAGCCTCCACGAGGTCTGCTCATTGAGCATGCCCAACGCCCAGCGCCCGATCGGCTCACCCTCAAGCGTGCCCTCGATCACAAAACACATCGCGTCCGCCTCGCGCACGAAGCGCCCCGGAACGCGGCTGGCATCGAACGCCAGCGCACCGGTCATGGCGTAACCATTGTCCCCCTGCCAGACAAACCGGTAAGTGGCCGTCTCCGACCAGGCGGCGGGGGCCGGCAGCAAAAAGCCCAGCAGGGTCGAAACAAACAGGGACAATCGCGCGTTTTGCATGGTGCCAAGCTACTTGTCCCATCGGGGCTTGCAAGAAGCGCGCGCCCTTTTTCTTTGCTCGGCAAGCCGATAGGCTGGCCCTTTATCGCAATGGATCCGGACATGACCGAAGAACACCGTTTTCCCTGCTCCAATTGCGGCGCGGATTTCCGCTTTGACCCCGATAACGGCATGCTGGTCTGCGATCATTGCGGCAACACGCAGGAGGTTGTGGCGCGCGGGCCCTGGGACGGCGGTGTGCGCGAGCTCGACTTCAAGGCGGCCCTGCAGAACCTGCTGCCGTTGCAGGAAATGGAGGAAACCCGGGTCTCGAAATGCCCCAATTGCGCCGCGGAGGTGGAGTTCGATCCCGATGTGCACGCGGCCCAATGCCCGTTCTGCGCCACCCCCGTGGTCACTGATACAGGCACGCACCGTCATATCAAGCCGCGCGGCCTGCTGCCCTTCGCGCTTGACGAAGGCCAGGCCCGCACCGCGATGACCGACTGGCTGGGCGGGCTCTGGTTTGCGCCCAACGGCTTGCAGGAATACGCGCGCAAGGGCCGCAAGATGACCGGCATCTACGTACCCTACTGGACCTTCGATGCGGATACCAAATCGGCCTATCGCGGCGAGCGCGGCACGATCTACTACGAATCGCGCACGGTGATGCGCGACGGCAAACGCCAGACCGTGCGGGTACAGAAGATCCGCTGGCGGCCGGTCTCGGGCCGGGTCGCGCGGTTCTTCGACGATGTGCTGGTGCTGGCCTCGCATTCGCTGCCCAGGCGCTTTACCGATGCGCTGGAGCCCTGGGATCTGTCGTCGATGGAACCTTACCGGCCGGAATTTCTCGCGGGTTTTCGGGCCGAAGGATATCAGGTCGATCTCGACGAAGGCTTCGGCGAGGCGCGCATCAAGATGGATCGCCAGATCGAGCGCGACGTGAAGTTTGATATCGGCGGCGACCGCCAGCGCATTCACCAGGTGCAGACCGAAATCAGCAACGAGACCTTCAAGCACATCCTGCTGCCGGTCTGGCTTGCGGCCTACAAGTATCGCGGCAAATCCTTCCGCTTCGTTGTGAACGGACGCACGGGCCGGGTGCAGGGCGAACGCCCCTGGTCGGCGTGGAAGATCGCCTTCGCCGTGCTTCTCGGGCTGATCGTCGCGGCGGGCATCGGCTATGTGGTTGCGATGAACCAGTAGCGATTTGACCGGCCACGCCCCTTGCCGCGTGACCGCGCTCTATGCAAGTTAGCGCAAACAGGAACAAAGGAACGCGCCATGATCCTCTGCTGCGGCGAAGCGCTGATCGACATGTTGCCCCGCCTCACGCAATCGGACGAGGAGGCCTTTGCGCCCTATCCCGGCGGCGCGGTGTTCAACTCCGCCATCGCACTTGGGCGGCTCGGGGCGAAGACGGGCTATTTCGGCGGGCTCTCCACCGATCTTTTCGGAGCGCTTCTGGCCCGGACCCTGACCGCAAGCCATGTGGATCACAGCCTCAGCGCGCGCAGCACCCGGCCGACCACGCTGGCCTTCGTGACCCTGACAGAAGGCCACGCGCAATACGCCTTCTACGACGAGGGCACCGCCGGGCGCATGCTGCAGGTCTCCGATCTGCCAACGCTCGACGCGGAAACGGACGCGCTCTTTTTCGGCGGCATCAGCCTGGTGTCGGAGCCTGCGGCCGAAAGCTATGCCGCGCTCTGCGCGCAGGCGGGCGGGCGGCTGGTGATGATCGACCCCAACATCCGGCCCGGCTTCATCAGCGACGAGGCGCGGTACCGTGCGCGGTTGGCAAAGATGCTGGCGCGCGCCGATGTGATCAAGCTTTCGGACGAGGACATGGCGTGGCTCGGCACCGATACCGCGACCCTGATCGCGCAGGGCTGCGCGCTGGTGCTGGAGACCCGCGGCGCGCAGGGTGTGGTGCTGCACCGTGCGGACGGTCAGAGCACGGTGCCCGCGCGCAGGGTCGAGGTGGTCGACACGGTCGGTGCGGGCGACACATTCAACGCGGGCTTTCTGGCCGGGCTCGATCGCGTATCGCTGCTGTCGCGCGACGCCCTGCGCGCGGCGGATGACGCCGCCCTGCAAGGCGCGGCAGAGCTGGGTGTGGCCGCCGCCGCAATTGCCGTGAGCCGCGCCGGAGCCAACCCGCCCTGGGACCACGAATTGTGAGAGCGCTGATCCAGCGCGTCAGCGCGGCCCGCGTCGAGATCGCGGGCGCCACGGTGGGAGAGATCGGCCCCGGTTTGATGATCCTCGTCTGCGCGATGCAGGGCGATACCGAGGCGCAGGCCGAAAAGCTCGCCGCAAAGATCGCCAGGCTGCGCATCTTCCGCGACGATGACGGGCGGATGAACCGCTCGGTTCTGGATATCTCGGGATCGGCGCTTGTCGTGAGCCAGTTCACGCTGGCCGCGGACACGTCCCGCGGCAATCGCCCGGGGTTTTCCGCGGCGGCGGCGCCGGAAGATGGCAAGCGGCTCTATGAGGTCTTCGCGGGCCGGATCCAGGCGCAGGGCGTGCCGGTTGCGACGGGCCGCTTCGGAGCGGACATGGCCGTCACGCTCACCAATGACGGACCGGTGACGATCATGATGGACACCGACAGCTGAGACCTGTCCCCGCGGAGCGCCTCGCCCGGCAACGCGCCGCAAAGATGCGTATTTGAGAAGAGAAGAAACAGCCGCCGTTCTTTTTGGGTTTCTTCTCTTTAAAAATACGCCGCCCGGCTTGCCGGCAGAATACGGTTCGCGTGGCGCGCGCGGTCGCCCTGCGCGCCAATCCCGAGGACGAGGCCGCAGGCTGAGGACGAGATATCCGGCGCGCCGCAGGCGCTCCTTTTGGCAGATCAGCGTTCGCGGAACGCCTCGCGGGACTTGTAGAGCGGTTTCAGCAGGTATTGCAGCACCGTCTTTTCGCCGGTGTGCAACTCCGCCTGCGCCTGCATGCCCGGGCGGATCTGGATCGTCGCCTGACGGTCGCTCAGCGAGGTCATGTCCACACGGATCGTCGCCTTGTAGTGGGGCTCGGCCTCAGGCCGCCGCTCGTCCTTGAAACTGTCCGCCGAGATCACGTCGACCCGCCCCTTCAGCGTGCCGTAGATCGTGTAATCATAGGCGGTGAGCTTGATCGTCGCCTCCTGACCGGGGCGAATATTGGCGATGTCCTCGGGCGCGATCTGCGCCTCGACAAAAAGCTCCTCGTCCAGCGGGATGATCTGCAGGATCTCCTCGCCGGGCCGCACCACGCCGCCGATCGTCGTGACTTTCAATGCGTTGACCACGCCATGCATCGGCGAGGTCAGGACCGTCCGGTTGAGCTGATCCTGCGAGGCCTTGAGGTTCTGGCGCAGCGTCGCCAGCTCTTTGAGCGTGTCCGAATAGGCCTCCGCCCGGGCCAGTTCGGTCTGCGTGACGATCTCGTCATGGGCCTGCCGCGCATCCGCATGCGCCTTGCGGGCGCGCGTGACCTCAATGAGCGCCACCACCTTCTTGTCCAGCAGATCCTCCATCAGCGTCTTTTCCGATGCGGCCTGATCGAGCACACGGCGGGCCCCGGCGCGGCGGCTGACAAAATCGCTCTGCCGCGCCTCGAGAAGCGCGCGTTCCGACGCGATCATCGCTGGCAGGCGCCCGGTCAGGTGCTCCGGCACGTCGAACTGCGTCTCGCCGGCCAGCTCCGCCTCGAGCCGCAGGCGGCGGATTTCGAGCGCGGTGATCTGGTCCTGCAGATCGTCCACCGAGGATCGGAACTGTGTGCCATGCAGCCGCGCCAACACGTCGCCGCGCAGCACTTCGTCGCCTTCCCGGACCAGCAGTTCCGCCAGAATCCCGCCTTCGAGGTTCTGGATGATCTGCGGGCGCGAGGACGAGATGATCTCGCCATCCGCGCGCACGATCTCGTCGATCCAGGCAAACCCGGCCCAGAGGATGAACACCCAGACCGACGCGGCGCAGAGCCAGATCGTACGCGACGGCCCCCTGAGATCGCGCTTGAGCTGCCCTGCGAGATTGGTTGTCGTCGCCGCCATCACGCAGCCCCCGTCGCGGCGTTGCGCAGATGGTCCAGCACCTCGTCGCGCGGCCCGTCGATGGCCATGCGGCCACCGGCCAGGATCAGCGTGCGCGACGCGAGGCTGAGGATCGGCACGCGGTGTGTCGCAATCACCGCCGTGCGCCCCTCGAGCCAGGTCTGCAGCCGCGAGATCAGCGTTTTTTCCAGCGTCTGGTCCAGCGCCGCGGTGGGTTCGTCCAGCAGGCAGATCTCCGGGTCCTGCAACCAGAGCCGCGCCCATCCCAGGCTTTGCCGCTGGCCCACCGACAGCCCCTCGCCACCATCGGCGATGTCGAGATCGAGCCCCTTGGGATGGGCCTTCACATATTGCCCGAGCCCGGCGAAATCGAGCGCCTCGTAGAGCCGGTCGTCGTCGCGCTCCAGCATCGACAGGTTGAGATTGTCGCGCAGCGTGCCGTGAAAGAGCCGCACGTCCTGCCCCAGATAGCCGATGGAACGGCGCAGGTCGCGCGGGTCGATCTGCGCCATTTCGGTGCCATCGATCAGGATCTTGCCCGCGCTTGGCGCATAGAGCCCGCTCAGCAGTTTCAGGAAGGTCGATTTGCCGGATCCGTTGGAGCCAAGGACCGCCACAACCTGCCCCGGCCGGATCACCAGCGCCGCAAGATCGAGCTGCGCCGCCCCTTCGGGATCATAGCGGAACGCGGCGTCGCGCAGCTCATACTGCCCGCTGAGCCTGTCGCGCCGCAGATAGGTCCGGGCCGGTGCGCGGTCCTGCGCGACCCCGGCCAGCGTGTCGAGCCCGTCCAGCGCCGCCTTGACGTTGCCCCAGCGCGCCATGATGCCCGCCAGCTGCGTGAGCGGCGCCAGCGTGCGCGAGCTCAGGATGCCCACGGCGATGATCGAGCCCACTGTGAACTGCCCGGCAAAGACCAGATAGGTACCGGTGATGACCGCGCCCACATAGGTGGCCTGCTGCACGCCCTGGCTCCAGAATGTCAGGATCGCGGCCAGACGGCGCTGATCGGAGGATTTCAGCGCCTGAACCGCCGTCAGCTCTTCCCATGTGCGGCGGAACCGGTCTTCGCCGCGCTGGGTCTTGATCGTGTCAAGCTCGACCACCGATTCCTGCAGCAGCCGCGACTGTCTGGCCGTGGCGCCCTGCATTTCCCGGGTGAGCCGGATCATGCGTTTCTGCAGGAAGAACCCCGGGATCACCATCAGCAGGCCGCCCGCGATCAGCACCCACACCACCGACCCGGCAATCGACCACACCAGCAGCAGAAACACGAAGATGAACGGGATATCCGCCAGCGCGCCCACGGTCGAGGCGGTAAAGAACTCGCGCACCGAGCCGAACTCGCGCATCGACGAGAAAAGCTGCGACGGCGAGCGCCCGGCAATGTCGGAACGCATGCCCAGCAGCCGGTCCATCAGGGTCTTTTGCACGCCCATCTCGATCTGGCGGCCGGCGCCATCGAGCAGTTGCGAGCGCGCGATCTTCAGGAACGCCTCCATCAGGATCGCCAGACCGGCACCTGCCGCAAGCACCCAGAGCGTTGCTTCGGACTGATGCGGGATCACGCGGTCATAGACCTGAAGCGAAAAGAGCGCCACGGACACCGCAAGGATGTTGGCGACAAACGAGCCCAGCGCCACTTCGCCGAAGGCCCGTCTGAACCGGTGGAACTCCCCCCAGAACCAATGCGCCTGCACAGCGACGCCGGCATGGGTCTCCGACAGCGCTTGCACCGGGGCGTCCGCGCACAGAAGCTCGCCCGAGAAATAGGGCGCAAACTCCGCCACCCGAACTTCGGACTGGCGGCCCGGCGCTTCGGCGTCGTAGACCAGCAGCGCATCCGCCTCCTGCCCGAGCACCAGAACCGCCTGCCCGTTGGTCATCAGCGCAATGGCAGGCCAGAGCGCGCCTGAAAACCGGTCTGTGCGCGACAGCGCAGCGACCAGACCCGCGGCTTTTGCACCCGCGAGCATGGCGTCCGCGTCGATGCGGTCATCCTCACCCGCATGCAAGGCCAGCGCGTCGAGGATGTCCCCGCTGCGCGCCTCGATACCCAGGCGTCCTGCAAACACGCGCAGCAGATCGGCGCGAGCCTTGGCGCGGGTGCTGTGACGCGGCGCGCGGCGGGGCGTGTTGGCGGGGGCCTGGCTTGGCACCGTGCGCAGCACCGCGTCGCGGGCGCGTCCGGCCAGATCGAAAAACGGCGGTCGGGTCAAATGCGCGCCCCTTCGGCCAGCGCGCCTTTCAGGCGGGCCAGTTCCAGCTCGGCGCGCGCGGCGTTGTATTTCAGGGTGATCTCGGTCTCCAGCGCGCTGGCAAAGGTTTCGTAGACGCCGACGACATCCATCACCTGCCGCTGCCCGCCCTCATATTGCCGCCGGAAGAGGTCGAGGTTCTGACGCGCCTGTGCGGTCAGGTGGCTGGCCTCTGCGGTCTGCCTGCGCAGCGCCTCGAGACGGCGGGATTGCGCGGCGATCTCGCGCCCGGCGGTCTCTGCGGCGCGGGCGACCTTGCGCTCGGCGCTGTCGCGTGTGGCCTCGATCGCCCCGAACTCGGCCATCGTGCCCAGACCGAAGAGCGAATCGGTGGTGACCTCGAGCCCGGCGCTGCCATCGGTGGCCGCGTTGGCGGCGAGTCCCGGCAGGTGGCTCGCGCGGGCAATGCGCGCCTCGGCAAGCGCGGCGTCGCGCTCGGCGCGGGCGCGGATCACGCCCAGCGCCTCTCCGGCATCCGAGGCGGAGAGGGCGCCAAGCCCGGTCACCGACGCCAGCGAATGCGCCGACATTGCCTCAAGCTCGGCCATCGCGGTGTTGCTCGCCTCCGCCGCTTCGCTGGCACGCGCGCGGGTCGCGGCGATCTTCTGTTTCAGCACGTTGAGGTCGGATGCGTTGGACACACCGCCATTCACCCGTTCCTGCATGACCCATTCGAACGCCGACATCTCTTTCAGGCTGCGTTCGAGATGCGCAAAAAGCTCCCTGTTCTGCTGCGACGTGAGGTAAAGCGTCAGCGCCTCGAACACGCGGCGATTGCCGTCCTCGACAAGGATCACCGCCGCAAGCTCCACATTGGCCTTGGCCAGATCGCGCTCCGCCACTTTGCGCCCGTTGTCGAAAAGCACCTGCTGGATCACCAGGTCCGAGACAAAATCCCCGAGCGAGTTCAGCGAGATGCGCGGCCCGATCCGGGGCAGCCAGTTGCGCCTGGCGGCCTCCGAGCGCAATTGCGCGACGCGCAGCTCGGCTTCGGCGACGCGGGCATCCGACGCGATCACCGCGTCGGCCACCTGCGCATATGGCGTGCCGGACTGCAGGACCGAGGGGCGCGATTTCAACGCATGGATGATTTCGGAGGCATCCGCCTTGTTCACCACGGCCTTTTCGGGCCGCGGCCCGCCGACACCCAGAAAGGCCGCCTGCGCGCCGAGGAACCGCGACACCGTGCCCTCGCCGGTTGTCGTCATACATCCGGACAGCATCGCCACCGCGACGACCAGCCCGGCATTCCGCCTGCTCAATGTCATGTCGTGCCCCCGTTTCGGCGCGATTATCGTTATGTCGGGATCCGGGGCCCGCGTCTGGCGGCGGGCCTCCGGACGTTAGCTGAGTGATCAGACGACGCCGGTGTTCACATTGGTGATGTCGTCGTCGATCAGAACCGTGGCGCCTCCGAGCGTGAAGACGTTGTAGCTGTTGCCGTCCTGATGGGCCGTGCCTGCCGCCTGCGCACCGCTGATCGTGACGCTGTCATCGACGCCGCCATCCACCACCAGCGTGTCGGTGGTGTCCGACAGCGCAAGGATCTGCGCTTCGGTGATGGTCAGGTGGCTGTCTTCGGCAAATTGCAGATCGATGGCCTCGATCTGGAACTCCGACAGGGCGGAGGCCAGCGCATCGGTCATCGTCACGTCCGAGGTCACCGGGTCATCGGTGACGAGGTAGGATCCCGCGGCGTTGCCCGCCGCATCGGTCGCGGTCAGCACCAGATGCGAGCCATCGGCCACTTCGCCGGCAAAGCTGTGATAGGTGGTGCCCAGCGGCGCGACATCGACCGCGTTGGCCACGTCGACCTCGACAATGGCGGGGTTTTCATCGGTGCCGACGACATGCCCGATATAGACGTCGTCGCCGGTGATCTCGGTGCGGATCTCGTCGACACCCGCATGGTTGCGGCCATAGCCGATCCAGTCGAGCGGGTCGGGTGCCTCGGTGTCGATGCGCACGTCTTGCGTCAGTGTTTCGGTATTGCCCGCAGCATCGGTTGCAACCGCGCTCAGAACCACCGTCTGCTCGCCCGAGGGCAGTTGCCCTGCCGCGAAACTGGCCGTCCAGTTGCCGTTGGCATCGACCGAGGCCGATTGCGTGACGCCTGCCAGCGTGAGCATGACGGTGCTGCCCGGTTCGGTGGTGCCGGTGAGCGTGAGGCCCTGCGCCGCCTCGGCGGCATTGAGGACCTGGTCCGCGCCACCGGGGGTGGAGGTGATCGCGAAGTTGCGCACAAACGTGTCGACATCGACGGTCCCGGTGGCGGTGGCGATGTTGCCCGCCGCATCGGTGGCCCGCGCGGTCACATTCAATACCTGCTCCCCGGTGGGGATCTCGGCGGCGCTGAAATCGGCGGTCCAGCTGCCGTCACCCGCCACCGTTGCGGCATGGGTGACACCGCCCAGCGTGACAGCCACGGAGGCGCCCGCCTCTGCAGTGCCGGTGAGCGTCACGCCGTCGCTGTGTTCCACGGCGTTGATCACGCCGTCGCCCTCGACGCCCGCGGTCATCACGCTGACATGTGTGGTGGTGTCGATCGCAATGCTGCCGCTGGCGGTGGCCATGTTGCCCGCCGCATCGGTCGAAGTGGCGCTGACCGCGAGGCTGGTTTCACCCTCGGGCACGGAAGCCGCAGGGATGGTGACCGTCCAGACGCCGTTTGCGCCGACGATGGTGTCCAGCGAGAGGCCCGCGACGCTGACGGTGACCGCCGCGCCCGGTTCGCCCTCCCCGCTGAGCGCCACGCCATCGCTGCGCTCTGCGGCGTTCACGATGCCGTCGGTCTCGACACCGGCGGTGTCGATGGTGATGGCGGTGTCGGTATCGACGGCAAACCCGTGGGACATGCTGGCGCTGTTGCCCGCGGCATCGGTTGCCACGATCATCGCCACTGTGGCGTAGCTGCCCGCAGGCAGCGCGCCGGAGGTGAAGGTCACACTCCAGCTGCCATCGGCGGACACCGTGGCCTGCCGGGTCACACCTTCGACGGTGATCTCGACGCTCGAGCCGGGCTGCGTTGTGCCGGTCAGGGTCACACCTGCGCTGTGTTCCGCCTCGTTGATCACGTCGTCGCCGGTCAGCGGCGCGTTGGTCAAGCTCACCTCGCTCACCGTGTCGATGCGCACCGAGGATGTGGTGGACGAGCTGTTGCCCGCAAGATCCACGGTTGTTGCGGTGATCGTGCTGTCATATTCGCCCGGGGCCACATCGGAGGAGGAGACCGAGACGCTCCACGTGCCATCGGCGGCCACCAGGACATCCTGCGTCACACCCTGGAAGGTCACGGTCACAATGGCGCCTGCGGTCGACGTGCCGGTGATCTCGAACCCGGCATCGGCTTCGGCGCCGTTGACAAGCGCGTCGCCGGTCACCGCGTCGATGGTCAGCGGATGCGGCACCGTGTCGATCTCGATGCTGTCGGTCAGCACCGTGCTGTTGCCGAAACTGTCGGTCGCGGTGATGGTGATGCCGGAGGTGTATTCCCCCGCAGGCAGGGTTGTGCCGTCGATGGCGATGGTCCAGGTGCCGCTGTCACCGACGGTCACGGCCCCGGACCAGTCGCCGATGGTCAGCGTGACGATGCTGCCGATCTCGGCGGTGCCGGAGACCGCAACGCCCGCGTCATAGCCCTCGCCGTTGAAGAGATCGCCCACCGAGGTGGTGCCGGAGGTGGCCTCGACCGCGGGGGGCACGGTGTCGATGGCAAAGGACGGACCGTCGAGGTCGGTCACGGTGCCGTTGGGGTCGGTCACGGTGACATCGACATCCTCGTAGATGCCATCGTCCGGGAAATCGTCGCCTTCGAAGATCACGTCCCAGACGCCATCGTCATCGGACACGCCGATGACCGTGTCCTCGCCGATCACCACCACAACCTCGGATCCGGGGTTGCCGGTGCCGGTGATCACGATGCGCGGATCGTCGTCGCCGCCGATATTGGTCTCGGCATCGGGATTGTCCACGGTGGGCGCGTTCCAGCCGCCACCGCCGCCACCCGACCCACCGCCGCCATCACCGTCGCCAAGGCCCAGCAGCGCCGCAGCGCCAAGGCCCGCCGCGCCGAGGCCCGCAGCCCCGAGACCGCTGGCCCCCAGCAGGCCTGCGGCCAGCATGGAGACTTCCTCGTCCTCCGCATATACCGCCTGCGCCGCGACATGCGGGTCCTGCACAAAGATCAGCTCATCGGACGGGCTCCACTTGCCCCAACTCTCGGTGGGTCCGTATTGCGCAAAAAGCGCCCCACCCTCGGCTTCGACAAAGGTCACCTCGTTGAGGATGCTGTTGGCGCTCAGGAACAGCCGGTTTGCGCCCTCCGCGCCCGCGTCGAAATACCCCTGCAGCACGATCACCCGCCCGTCCGCGAGCGTGACCAGCAGATCGTCGCCCGCCCGGTCATAGCCGCGCAGATCGGATTGCCGGATGTTGAGGGATATGTCGTTGCCGGATCCGGCATCGATCAGGACGCCCTGATTTTCGCCGCCAATGGATCCACGTTCAATTGCACCCGTACGGGTACGGATCACGAAATCGATCGCGTTCATACTTACACCGCTCTTGCCTCTGGGACGGCCCGTTTTTGTGTCGGCCATCTCGTTGTTCTTACGGGCTGGTTACCGCAAATCCTGAATCCCGGCCAGAATTAATTTGAAAAGCAGAGGGTTGAACGGGGAATTCCACGCGGAACCCGCCAGATTTGGCGCAGATTGCGGCGGGATTGTGGCATAATAGACTCACTTTCCCGAAAATCAGCCGCGACAATCAGCCGTGAAGATCAGAGCGTGACCACCTGCCCCGTCGCCGCCGCCCGTTGCGCCGCCAATCCGATCCTGACCGCCCAGGCGCCATCCTCCAGACTGACTTCCGGGCGGCCCTGCCCGCGCACCACCTCGAGAAAGCGCTGGTGCTGGTAGAAGGTGGAGCCATTGTGATCTCCGGCCTCCAGCAAAGCCGGATCGACCGGGATCTCGACGGTCTGCGGGCCCTTTGGCTGGCGTGGGCTGACGATGACCTGCGCGGTGGGCGGCAGGCCCAGATGCGTCGGCCAGAACCGCCCCGGCCCGGGCACAAACGCCTCGATCTTGCCTTTGGGCCCAACCGCCGACAGCTCCTCCTGGAAGCGCGCGCCTTCGGCATACATGCACAGTTCCAGCATCGCCCGCGAACCGGAGGCGAACTCCACGATCACATAGGCGCTGTCCCAGACATCGGGCCTCTCGCCGGCGTAATCCTCATCGAGATGGTTCACCTCCTGACCCGCGCTCGCCATCACCCGCACCGGATCGGATTTCAGAACCAGCCGCATCAGGTCGAAGAAATGGCAGCATTTCTCTACCAGCGTGCCACCGGTGTTGCGGTTGAACCGGTTCCAGTCGCCGACCTTGGGCAGGAAGGGAAAGCGGTGCTCGCGGATGGTGAACATGGTCACGTGCCCGGTGGCGCGCTCGAGCTCTTCGAGGAAGGTCGCAATGGGCGGCATGTAGCGATATTCCATCGCCACCCAGACCGGCGCCGGATAGGCGGAGCGCAGGGTCTCGAGCTGGGCCTCCTGCGCCTCCGACGTATAAAGCGGCTTTTCCATCAGGAGCGGCAAGGGGCGGGTGCGCGCGATCTCGGCCAGTTGATCCACATGCATATGGTTGGGGCTGACCACCAGCAGGCAATCGATGCTGTCGTCCTGCAACAGATCGGGTAGCGTTGCGCAGAGCCGCGCATTGGGCGCAATGGCCTTGGCGGCGTTGGCCATGATCTCATTGGGCTCATAGATCGCGCCGACTCTTGCACCGGGCAGCAGCGCGATATTGCGCAGGTGTTCCTGGCCCATCATGCCGCAGCCGATGACGCCGTAACTGATAATCTTGTCGCTCACACTTTCGTCCTTCATGCGCTGTCCCTCATGCGATCCGCGCCACATAGCGTGCGAGGTCGGTATCGACCCAGTTGCGCGACACTTCGGCCCGCGCGCCGTCCTGGGCCCAGCTGATCCGTGTCGCCATCATCGCCGTGTCGCCGGGTCTGGGGCCAAAGGCGTCGGGCGCCCAGTCCGGAACCGCGGCAAGCCCGACGCGATCCTCGGCCCGGGTGATCCACAGCCCCAGCGTCTCGCGGTAAAACAGATAGAGCGATTCCGAGAGGTCATCGGCCACCACACGCCCGGCATAACCGCCATCGAGCCAGATCTCCTCGAGCACCGCGGGCTGACCGCCAAGCCGTCTGAGCCGGCGGATGCGATGCGCCTCGGCACTCTGGCCGAACTGCGGCAGATCATCGGGTTTGGTGACCCGCTCCACCGACAAGAGCTCTGCCGTGGGCAACCCGCCGCCTTCCAGCAGCTCGACGCGGAAAAATGCGTAGACGGATTTGGCATCGGTCTTGGCGCGCACGTAATTGCCAGAGCCCTGCACCCGCTCCAGCATGCCCTTGTCGCTGAGATCGCCCAAAGCCTTGCGCAAGGTGCCCACGGAAATTCCGAGGTTTTCGGCAAAGGTGCGTTCGGGCGGCAGCCGCTCGCCATCGGTCAGACGACCGGCATGGATGTCCCGGATCAGCATTTCGCTGATCTGCACATGCAGCGGCAGGGCGTGGCGATCCGACATCGGGGTATCCAAAATTGATACACTATTGATCTACATCAAATGGAATGCTACGCAAGGTCAAACTCGCAATCCAGAGACATCTTATGACCATCGTGCCCATCACCTCGCCCGATCTCGATGCTGTGGAAGTGTCGTGGTTCGCGGCCCTCTGTTCGGATGACTACGAATTCCTCGGCGTGCCTGATGGCACGCTTCGGTCCAGCTGGGCGCATTGCTCGTCCATCGTGAAAGAGGCCGAGGCGCAGGGGTTTCGCAATATCCTGTGCCCGTCCTCTTATCAGGTCGGTCAGGATACGCTGAGCTTTGTCGCAGGCTGCGCGCCCGTGACTTCCAGGATCAACATGCTGGCCGCCGTGCGCTGCGGAGAGATGCAGCCGATCATGCTGGCGCGCACCATCGCGACGCTCGATCACATGCTCGAGGGGCGGCTGACGGTGAACATCATCTCCTCGGACTTCCCCGGCGAAAAGGCCGAATCGGAGTTTCGCTACCAGCGCTCGCGTGAGGTGGTGGAGATCCTCAAGCAGGCCTGGACCCAGGACGAGATCAATTACGAAGGTGAGGTCTACGACTTCAAAGGTCTCACCACCGATCCCGCGACGCCGTATCAGACCGGCGGTCCGCTGCTTTACTTCGGCGGCTATTCCCCGTCGGCGCTGGAGCTTTGCGGCCAGCATTGCGACGTCTATCTGATGTGGCCCGAAACCCGCGACATGCTGGCCGAGCGTATGAAGGCGGTGCATGCGGTGGCGCAGACATACGACCGCACGCTGGACTACGGGTTGCGCGTGCATGTGATCGTGCGCGACACCGAAGCCGAGGCCCGCGAATACGCCCAGCACATCGTCTCAAAACTCGATGACGATCAGGGCCAGACGATCCGCGAGCGCGCGCTCGATTCGGGCTCGCTCGGGGTCTCGCATCAGGCCAGAAACCGCGAGCTTGCGGATATGGAAGGCTTCATCGAGCCGCATCTGTGGACCGGCGTCGGGCGCGCGCGTTCGGGCTGCGGCGCGGCGCTGGTGGGCTCCACCGATCAGGTGCTGAGCGAGCTGGAGCAATACCAGAAGATGGGCATCCGCGCCTTCATCCTGTCGGGCTATCCGCATCTCGACGAATGTCGCCACTTTGGCAGCCGAGTGTTGCCGCAGATGAAAACCTGTTCGCTGCCCGAAGCCTACGGGCGCGTGCCGAACCAGACACCAAAGACGCCTCTGGGCGTAGGGGAGCGCCGCTGATGGACCGCATTCAACTGAGCGATGCGCTTGAGATGAGCCGCCTTGTCTATGGCATGTGGCGGCTGAGCGAAGACGACAACACCAGCCCGGACCACGTGCGCAACAAGATCGCCGCCTGCCTCGATCAGGGCATCTCGACGATGGATCAGGCCGATATCTATGGCGGCTACGAGGCCGAAGAGGTCCTGGGCAACGCGCTGACGCCAGAGCTGCGCAACCGCATCGAGATCGTGACGAAATGCGATATCGTGGCGCCCGCGGGGCGCTATTCGGACGCGCGGGTCAAATATTACGACACCAGCCGCGCGCATATCGTGACGTCGGTGGAGCATTCGCTGCGGCTGATGAAGATCGAGCATATCGACCTGCTGCTCATCCACCGCCCCGACCCGCTGATGGACCACCAGGAGACCGGCGCGGCACTGGACGAGGTTGTGGCCTCCGGCAAGGTCCGCGCTGTGGGTGTGTCGAACTTCCGGCGCGCCGACTGGGAGTTGCTGCAATCGGCGATGCAGGCGCCGCTGGTGACCAACCAGATCGAGATGAGCCTGCTCTGCCACGCGCCCTTCACCAATGGCGATCTGGCGTTTCTGCAAAAAGAAGGAATCGCGCCGATGGCGTGGTCCCCGCTGGGCGGCGGCGCGCTTTTCGAGGCGCAGAACGCGGGCCTGCGCGAAAAACTCGCAGCGATTGGCGCCGAGCACGGCGTCGACGATGCGGCCGTGGCCATCGCCTGGCTGCTGGCGCATCCGGCGCGCATTCTGCCGGTGCTCGGCACCAACAATCTGGACCGCATTGCCCGGATCGGCGATGCTGCCAGGGTCGGGATGGACCGGCAGACGTGGTTCGAGCTTTATACCGAGGCCCTTGGCCATGAAGTGCCCTGAGCCGTCCCGCGCGAGACCAAGAGGATGAACGCCCTGAACCAGAGTTTCGACCCCGCGACCGCCCCGGACGCCCGTGCCTTTCGCGACGCGCTGGGACGGTTCGGCACCGGCGTCACCATCGTGACCTGTGCCACACCCACCGGGCCGATGGGCATCACCGCCAACAGCTTTGCGTCGGTGTCTCTCGACCCGCCGCTGGTGCTCTGGTCGCCGGCGAAATCAAGCTCGCGCTATCCGTTCTTCATGGCCGCCGAACATTTCGCGATCCACGTCATGGGCCAGGACCAGTTCGACACCTGCGGGCGGTTCGCGCGCAGCGGCGATGCGTTTGCGGCCTGCGACTGGAGCCGCAACGAGCACGATGTGCCGCTGCTCTCGGGCTGCCTTGCGCGGTTCGAATGCACCACAAGCGCCACGCATGATGCGGGCGACCATTCGATCATCGTGGCGCGTGTGACGCGCGTGACCACGCAAGAAGGATCTCCCCTGCTGTTTTTTGCAGGCCGTTACGGGAGTTTCTCAGACGCGTCATAAGATCGTGCGCCACAAACCATAACAAAAGCGGAGGGCGCATAAAGGGAGGGATAGGCCGATGGCCATTTTGCTGATGCTTCTGCGTCCGTTGCAGAGCGTTCTCGACATCGTTCTGAAGGTCGGGCGATGGGTCGCGACGGTGGCCATCGCCATCATGGTGATCGCGATCCTCTTGCAGGTGTTTTTCCGCTACGGGCTGGGCAACGCGCTGCCCTGGCCTGAAGAAGCCGCCATTTTCCTGATGCTCTGGATGACCGGCCTGATTGCGCCGACCGCCTATCGGCGCGGCGGGTTTGTGGCGCTCGAGATCATCACATCGGTCCTGTCCACCGGTGCGGCCGCAGCGCTGGGTCTGGTGCTGCTGCTGATCTCGGGCATCGTGCTGCTGGTCGGGCTCGACATGGGGTTGGGCGAGATGAACAGCCTTGCGGGCAAGTTCAAGAGCGCCTCGCTGAAATATCCCACGCCCGATGGCTGGGAGAAGATGCCCAATTCCTGGCAGATCGCCTCTCTGGTGACCGGCCTCGCCCTGCTTCTTGCGGTCAATATCGAGCTGATGTTGCGCGCCCTTGTCACCCTTCTCGGCGGAGGCGACCGGTTGCGGCCGCTTCTCGACGACGACCTCATCGCGGAGTGATAACATGCTGGTCTGGTTTCTTCCGCTCTTTCTCGTGTTTCTCATGGTCGGCCTGCCGGTCTTCTTCGGCATGCTCGCGGCCCCCGGCATCCTGCTCTGGCTCAATGGCCAGGAGCGCGATCTGATCCTGCTCTACCGCAATGTCTATAACGGCATGGCGAGCTTTCCGCTGATGGCGATCCCGTTCTTCATGCTCGCCGGAGAGCTGATGAACCGTGGCGGCATCACCATGCGGCTGGTGGAATTCAGCCAGGCGATGATGGGACATTTCCGCGGCGGGCTGGCGCATGTGAACGTTCTGTCGTCGATGCTGTTTGCCGGGCTGTCGGGCTCGGCTGTGGCCGATACCTCCGCGCTGGGCTCGATGCTGATCCCGGCGATGGAGAAAGAGGGCTACAGCCGCAAGTTCGCCGCCGCCATCACCGCCGCCAGTTCGGTGATCGGGCCGATCATCCCGCCGTCGGGCATCATGATCATCTACGCCTATGTCATGGGAGAATCGGTGGCGGCGCTGTTTCTTGCAGGCATCGTTCCGGGCATCCTGGTCGGCGTCGGGCTGATGGTCATGGTCAAGCTGCAGGCGGACAAGTACGACTTCCCGGCCTCACGGCAGCGGGCGAGCTGGGGTGAAAAGGGGCAGGCCTCGCTCAAGGCGTTTTTCCCGCTGCTCACGCCGGTGATCATCCTCGGCGGCATCCTCGCCGGTGTCTTCACCCCCACCGAAGCGGCCGCCGTCGCGGTGGCCTACGCGATCATCATCGGGCTGTTTGTGCTGCGCACGCTGAAAGTGTCGGACCTGCCCGACGTGCTGATGCGCGCGGCGCTCACCTCCGCCACGGTTCTGCTGCTGGTTGGCGCGGCGATGGCGTTCAAGACGGTGGTGTCGCTGAGCCATACGCCTGAGATCCTGGCGGAGTTCATCCTGGGACTCAGCAACAACCCGTTGATCCTGCTCTTCCTGATCAACCTGTTGCTCTTCATCGTCGGCATGTTCCTCGACGCGGGCCCTGCGATCATCATCCTCGGGCCGATCCTGGGGCCGATCTTTGTCGATCTCGGCATCGATCCGATCCACTTTGCCATCATCATGTCGGTGAACCTGACCGTGGGGCTGGCGACGCCACCGATGGGGCTTGTGCTCTTTGTGGCCAGTTCGGTGTCGGGTGAGCGGGTCGAGACGATCTCGAAGGCGATCCTGCCGTTCCTCGCGGTGGAGATCTTCGTGATCTTCCTGATCACCTTCGTGCCTGAAATTTCCATGACAATTCCGCGGCTCACGGGATTTGCGGATTGACGAATGGTGGGTTGCAAACCCACCCTACGCACCAACGGACCAGACAACAGGGAGGACATAATGTTCAAAGGTCTCACAACGGCAGCGCTCGCCGCTGCCATGCTGACGGGCAGCGCGCTCACCGCGATGGCCGAAAGCCATGGCGCGGAGTTCACCATCCGCGCCACGGCCAACTCCAACGAAAACGACGAGGATTATGACGGCCTCATCGTCTTCAAGAACCATGTGGAAAACGCCTCGAACGGCAAGATCGCGGTGGAGCTTTTCATCGGCACGCAGCTCTGCTCGGGCGGCGCGGAATGTCTGCAGGGTGTGGCCGACGGCTCCATCGACGTGTTTGTGACCACCTCGGGCGGCGCTGCGGGCATCTTTCCTTACGTGCAGGTGCTCGATCTGCCCTACCTGATGTCGGATGACCGCGTGGCCGAACATGTGCTCTCGGGTGACTTCACCCGCAAGATGCGCGACATGGCGCTGGCGGATTCAGGTGACACGATCCGCATCATGACCATCGGCAACACCGGCGGCTGGCGCAACTTTGCCAACACCAAGCGCCGGGTGCAGATGCCGTCGGACCTCGAAGGCCTCAAGATCCGTACCGTGGTCGCCGACCTGCCGCAGGAAGTTGTGAAAGCGCTGGGTGCCGCTCCGACACCGATCTCCTGGCCCGAGCTCTTCACCTCGTTCCAGACCGGTGTGGTCGACGGCTCCAAGAACGGCATCACCGACATCATGGGCATGAAGTTCCCCGATGCGGGCCTGCAATATGTCACGCTGGATGGGCACGCCTATATGGGGGCGATCTGGGTGATGAACAACGAAAAGTTCCTTGGCCTTCCCGAAGACATGCGCCGGGTTGTGGCGGATGGGTTCTATGCGCTGCAACAGGCGACCTTTGCCTCGCCCAAGCGCAAGTCCATCGACGCCTATCAGGAGTTTGTCGACGGTGGCGGTGACCTCTACGTGCCGACCCCCGAGGAAAAGGCCGCCTTCCGCGACGCGGCGGAGCCGGTCTTTGACTGGTTCAAGGAAAACGTGACCGGCGGCGAGGAGATCTTCGAGGCGCTGACCACCGCGGTGGAGGAAGCCGAAGCCGACATCTCGGCGGCCTACGAGTCCGATCTGAACTGATCGCGGCGTTACCGCAAGGCTTGGCGCGCGCCGGAAACGGCGCGCGTTTTGCGTTCAGCGGCGGGCGAGGCAGAGGCGCGCGCTGTCGCCCGCCGCGTCACGCCGCGCGGATGAGCTTCGCCAGCGGATCGAAAAGCTGCCCGTTGGCACAGAGCAGGCTGCCGCTCTCCATCGGGTTCTGACCGTCGCGCACACCTTCGAGCAACCCACCGGCTTCGCGCACGATCAGCACCCCCGCGGCGATGTCCCAGAGGTTGAGCTCGCGTTCCCAATAGCCGTCATACCGCCCCGCGGCCACGTAAGCGAGATCGAGCGCGGCAGAGCCGAAACGGCGCACACCGGCGCATTCGGGCATCAGCCGCGCGAGGTCCTTCAACGTGGCGGGCAACGTGCGTTTTGCGGCAAATGGCACGCCGGTGGCAAACACCGCCTCGATCATCCGCGACCGGCCGGAGACCCGGAGCCGCTTGGAATCGTTCAGCCAGGCGCCGGAGCCCTTTTCGGCATAGAACATCTCGTCCTTGGCGGGATCGTAGACAACACCCGAGACGATCTGACCCTTGTGCTCGAGCGCAATCGAGACCGCCCAATGCGGCAGCCCGTGCAAAAAGTTGGTGGTGCCATCCAGCGGGTCGACAATCCAGCGGCGGGTCGGGTCCTCGCCCTCGGTCTCGCCACTTTCCTCGGCCAGCCAGCCGTAGGTCGGACGCGCGCCCATCAGTTCTTCGCGCAGGATGCCCTCGGCGGTGGTGTCGGCGCGGCTGACAAAATCGCCTGCGCCTTTCATCGACACCTGCAGGTTCTCGACCTCGCGGAAATCCTTGACGAGGGCGCGGCCCGCCTTGCGCGCCGCCTTCATCATGATGTTGAGGTTCGCGGTGCCCTGCATGGCTCTGGCCCTTGGTACAAATGAAATCAGGCCGCGCGTATACGCGGCCCGATCAGGAATGCCAAGGGTCGCCCTTGCGGCCCATGCGATGCCCTTGCGACGTTCGTGCGCGGCGCCTAGCGGTAAACCACGCCCTTTTCGCCGACCGGCGCATAGGCCCGCGGCGCATGGCGCGCGTGGCGCGGTTTGTAGGCCTTGCCGGGGCGGTCGATATAGGCGCCCGCATTGGGCTCTCCGCAGCAGATCACGCCGCCCATCATCACCGGCTGCAACCCGGAGGGGCAATGGTTGGGCGCATTGTAGGAATGCACGAGGAAATTGGAGTTCGGATCGTTGGTGCCGTCGCCCTTGTAGGCATCGTCCCAGGCCAGCGCGCTGCTGGCCATTGTTGCAAGTGCCGCCGCCGCGGCGAGTGTCGTTGTAAGACGCATGAATCCCCCGTTTCTTGTCATTGGTGTTGGCGGGCAGGCTACCAGCCCTTCCGGGCCTGTCAATTTTTTCGTGTGAAATGAAGGGATTTTAACGATTTTGCCACTGTGACGCGGGGGGGTGTGCCGGGCTGTCGGGCAGGTTTGGGGACGCCGTGCAGCTCACGCGAATTGTTACAGGCGGCACCCGCCCGCGACACGGAGCTTCACGTCCGCTTGAGGGTATCTTTGTCCGTGGCCTCGCAAGGGGCATCTTCAGCGCACAGAAACGCAGCATCGCACTTTGTCGCTCTCACCTGAAAGGACCCTCTTCATGACCCTCCTCTCCCGCCGTGCCGCCCTTGGCCTTGCCCTTGCCGCCCCGGCCGCCCTTGTGCTGGCCACCCGCCCCGCCATGGCCCGCGAACCCGATACCTATCAGGAACAGGGCATCGCCATCGACGGCACCGATCCGGTCGGCTATTTCGACGAACAGCGCCCGGTGCCCGGCTCGGCAGAGCATGAGTTCGACTGGAAAGGTGCCACCTGGCGCTTTGCCTCTGCCGAGACCAAGGCCCGCTTCATGGCCGATCCCGAAGCCTTTGCCCCGCAATTCGGTGGCTACTGTGCCTATGCCGCGTCGCTGGGCTATCTGGCCCCGACCATGCCCGAAGCCTGGACCGTGCATAACGGGCAGCTGTTCCTCAATGCCAACCTGCGCGCGCGCGAGCTTTGGCTGCAGGATACCGATGCGAATATCGAAAAGGGCCGTGCCAACTGGCCGGGGATCCTCGGCTGACGGCCCTGCTCAATTGCGCGCCAGTTGGATCAAAAACCACACAGCGGCGCACAAGGACGCCTCGAACAGCATGAAATCACGCAGGATTTGTGATAGTCTTGCCTCAGGATGAGACGTGGCGCGCGCTTGGCTTCCGGCACCGCGCGCCACGTTAACCGGGCGACAGGGGGGCGGCCCGCAGCTTTGACGGTGCGTCCATACGCACCTTTGGCAAAGAAAGGGCCCCTCTCGATGTCCCCGTTCCTGACCATGGTCACCTTGTATTACCTCTGCGACCAGGCCGCCGCACATCGCGGCATGTCGCCCTCCGAAGTGGCGCAATGCATGGCCAATTACGAAGCGCTGAAGCTGGAGTTCATCGACGAGGATCCGGCGCGCGTCGGCTCGGTCGAGCGGGCGGCGCAGAACCGTCTGGGCTATCGCGGCTTCAAGGCCTGGGAAGCGGCCAATCCCGTTATGGTCAGCGAAATGCGCCGCCGCGCGCGGTTGCAACTGGGCCTTGGCTGACCACCGGGGGGCGTGAACAGGGGGCGCAGAAAGAAACGCCCTGCTCCCGGGTTGAGAGAGCAGGGCGTACACTGTTTACGCTTTGTTATTCGGTCGCGCAAACACCGCAACCGTTTTTAACACACACTTACCGTCCGGGCCGAACGTAGCGCGTTCGCGTTTGTCGACGCCCGCACGATGGCGGGGGACAAAACGAAAAGCGAAGGCGGAACCGATTCACCGTGAACCCTAGACTGGCAATGTAACGCCTTCCCGGAACTGCATCTGGTATACCCTGAGCGTGTATGCGCCGTCACGGGGAAGGACACCTATAGCTTCCCCGACCCGTCACTTTCCCAGATAGTGTGGCCTCAAATACCCGGTTGGCTTTGTCAGGACTTCATCAGACGGTCGGCTTTCTTGCGCACCAGCACCATTCGCAGGTCGTGCATCGCCAGCAAAAGCGCGTCCGTGACCTCTTCGAGCTGCTCGTCAGCGGCCTTGGATTGCGCCCACTGCGTTGTTGTATTGAGATAATCCACCGCGCGGTGGATATCGTCGATGTCCCGCATCGCCAGCAAGGCGCGGCGCTCGTCCATCCAGGCGCGGATCGCATCGAGATCTGTCGGCGAAAGTTCCCGGTCGCCATGCGGTTTTATTTCGCCCTTGTTGAGATTGACGACCGCGATCTGGTCCATTTCGATTCGCCGTTGCCGGTTTTCGGTGTCCACGCGGAACACGGCGGCGCCGTTGTCACGCACGCGGAAGTAGTGTTCTGGCAGCTCACTGGACATCGCGTTGCCTCATGTTGTCAGCCCGTCGCAGAACGCCGCTATGCGGTCGCAGGCGGCGTTCAGATCCGCCTCCGACGCCGCGTAGCTCACGCGGAAATTGGGGCTGAGCCCGAAAGCCGCGCCAAACACCACCGCAACCCCCTGCTCTTCCAGCAGCGCCTTGCAAAACGCCTCGTCACTGTCGATTGCCGCGCCGCCTGCGCTGGTCTTGCCGATGCAGTCGGCGACCGACGGGTAGACGTAGAACGCGCCCTCGGGCGTCGCGCAGTCGATCCCGCGGCAGGCGTTGAGCCGGGCGACGACAAGATCGCGCCGTGCCTCGAAGGCCGCATTGCGCTCCGCCAGAAAGCTCTGGTCGCCGTTCAGCGCCTCGACCGCCGCCCATTGGCTGATCGAGGACGGGTTGGTCGTCGACTGGCTCTGCAGCTTGCGCATCGCGTCGATCAGCATCTTCGGCCCGCCCGCGTAGCCGATCCGCCAGCCGGTCATCGCATAGGCCTTCGACACGCCGTTGACGGTGAGCGTGCGCTCGTAAAGCGCGGGCTCCACCTCGGCGGGGGTGACAAAGCTGAAATCGTCATAGGCCAGGTGCTCGTACATGTCGTCGCTCATCACCCAGACATGGGGGTGGCGCGTCAGCACCTCGGTGAGGCCGCGCAGCTCCGCTTCCGAATACCCGGCACCGGTGGGGTTCGAGGGCGAATTGAAGATGAACCACTTGGTCTTGGGTGTGATCGCGGCCTCGAGCGCCTCCGGCGTGATCTTGTAGCCCAGCTGCCGTTCGCCTTCGATCACCACCGGCGTGCCGCCCCCCAGCCGCACCATGTCGGGGTAGCTGACCCAATAGGGTGCGGGAATCACAACCTCGTCGCCGGGGTTCAGCGTCGCCATCAGCGCGTTGTAAAGCACCTGCTTGCCGCCCGTGCTGACCGAGATCTGCTCTGGCGTGTAGTCCAACCCGTTGTCGCGGCGGAATTTTTCGCAAATCGCCTGCTTGAGTTCCGGAATACCGTCCGGCGCGGTGTATTTCGTTTTCCCCGCCTCGATTGCCGCAATTGCTGCAGCCTTGATCGGATCCGGCGTGTCAAAGTCCGGCTCACCGGCCCCGAGCGAAATTATGTCGCGCCCCGCCGCCTTGAGTTCGCGCGCGAGTTGTGACACGGCCACTGTGGGCGACGGCTGCACGCGCGCGAGCGCGTCTGAAAGAAAAGGCATGAGAACCACCGGATGGACTGTTTATGGTTTTGTCATAGATAGCATGTCCAACCCGATCAAGCGGCTTCGGCCACTGGCCACGAGACAAAGGACACACGCGATGGACGACAATTTCGACTGGTATGGACCGGATGCAGCCACCTTTGGCGACCGCCTGGCCGCAGCGCGTGAAGCGTCCGGGATGTCGCAGCAGGATCTGGCGCGCCGTCTGGGCGTCAAGCTGAAGACGCTGCAATCCTGGGAAGACGATCTGGCGGAGCCGCGGGCAAACCGTCTGTCGACCAGCGCCGGGTTGCTCAACGTGTCGATGGTCTGGCTGATGACCGGCGCGGGCGAAGGCCTGCCCAGCCCGGACGAAGCGCCGGTGCCTGCCGATCTCGACGGTCTGCTGCTGGAGATCCGCACCATGCAGACGCAGATGAAGACCTCCGCCGAGAGGCTGGGACGGTTGGAAAAGCGCCTGCGCCAGCAATTTGCCGAACCGCAGACCAGCGCGTGACCGGATGATGACGTCCGAAGACCGGCAGACCCGTCTGAAACGGCTGACCATGCGCTCCATGCGCCGGGGCACCAAGGAGATGGACATCCTGCTGATGCGCTACGCCGACGCCGAGCTTGCCGGCCTCGATGAGCCTGCGCTCGACGCGTTCGAGGCGCTCTTGTCGGAAAACGATCAGGATCTCTATCAGTGGATAAGTGGCCAGGTCCCGCCGCCCGCAGAGCACGCGGCCGTGGTCGACCATATCCGCGAGGTCGCCACCGGCGGCTGACGGTTTTCGGGCTGCCGGATAGATGCTTCGCATTTTCCGAATTATCGGCGAAGTTTAACCCAATATTCGCGAATATCGTGAAAAGTCTCCGCCAACGTATACAGGCGGAGACGGAAATGAGCATTCACGCTTCGGTGGCCAAGACGTCCGAACAGGGCTTCATGACATCCTATCTGGACGCTTTGGCATTGGTCGAACGGTTGCACAGGCTGCTGCTCGACGTGATCAAGGACGAGTTCGAGCGTCTGGGCATCATCGATCTCAATGCGGTGCAGGCATTGCTGTTGTTCAATATCGGCGAAAACGAGGTTACGGCGGGCGAACTGAAAACCCGCGGCTACTATCAGGGCAGCAATGTCAGCTACAACCTCAAGAAACTGGTCGAGATGGGGTATATGCACCACCAGCGCTGCGAGATCGACCGCCGCTCTGTCAGGGTGCGCCTGACAGCGCGCGGACGCGAGATCCGGCACATCGTGGAAGGGCTCTTTGCGCGGCATGCCGATGGGCTGCAGGACAAATCGGTGCTCGACATCGACGGTCTCGACGGCATCACCAATTCGCTGCGCCGGGTGGAGCGGTACTGGACGGACCAGATCCGGTATATTTACTGAACGGTTTGGCTGCGCTTGGGGCCGCACATCGTCTGTAGGCGAGAGTGGGGCCTCGCGCGCAGAGGTACAGGTCGACGCATACGGTTCAAGCGATGGGCCAGGCATCGAAAGCCTCGCTTGGTACCGGCCAAGTCAGTGAAATGTTCCTGCAGGATGTGCCGTTCCGATCGATCGCCGCGCCGATGGGCGACCGGATCTCGCGAACGACCCCATTCCGGGCGGTGCGAGCGTCTGCGTCCTGATCCCGAGCATGAATGTTTCCCGCGGCTCGGCGCCGTAACCGGCGATCCTCAACACGACAAACGAAGGCCCGGCCCCGGGGCCATCTGTCGTACCAAGCGGCTCGAAGACAATTCAGCTCTTGCCGGTCACCGCGGATGACGCGCCGGGCAGTTTCGACAATTGCACGGCCAGGATCCCCGCAGCGATCACCGCGACGCCGATCATGTCGGTCACCCGCAGTGCCTCACCCAGGATCAGCGCCGCGATGGCAACGCCGAGGAACGGGTTGAGAAAGTGGAAGGTCGCGGCCCGTACCGTCCCGATCCGGTCCACCAGCAGAAACCACACCCAGGTCGCCGCAAGACCGGGGATCAGCGTCGTGTAGGCAAAGGCCAGCACCAGCTTCAGCGACCAGGTGACCTCGATCGTCTCGAAGACGCCTGCAAACACCGACAGCGCCGCCGCGCCAACCAGCATCTGCAACCCCACGACCATCAGGAAATTGCCGCCCGTCGTGGCCCCCCTCAGCGCCAGCGTGGCAACGGTCAGCGCGATCACGCCGATCACGCACAAAAGCACACCCACCGGATCAAACCCGCCGCCGAACCGCGAGCCCATGATCAGCGCTACCCCGGCGATCCCGGCCATTAGGCCGAGCAGAGCCATCCCGCGCAGCTTTTCCTTGAAGACCAGCCACCCGGCCAAGGCCACCAGCAGCGGCATGGTCGAGGCGATGATCGCCGCCAAAGACGCCTCCACCGTTTGCATGGCGATGAAGTTCAGCCCGAGATAGAGCGCGTTCTGGCAGATGCCGAAGATCGCCGTGGCCTTCCATTGCGCGCGGGTGAGATGCCAGCTCTGCCCCATCGCGCGCGCGATGCTTACCGCCAGAAGCCCCGAGATCAGGAACCGCAATGCCAGCGCCGAAAGCGGCGGCGCGTCTGCCACGATGATCCGCGCGGAAGTAAACGCCGACGACCACATCGCGGCAAAGGCCAGCCCCATCAAGATCGCGCGGATATCCATACCTGCAGCAATAGCTTTGCCGCGCGCGTTAGGAAAGACCTGCATCGGCGGCGCTCCAACTACGTTGCCGTAACGGAAGGCGGCGGATAAAGTGACCCCTATTCATGCTGACCGGTTTGCTTTGAGAAAGGTTTTTCCATGCGACATGTCCTGACGCCATCCGCATTGGTCTGCGCGATGGCCCTGCCCGCTCAGGCCGACATCGATGCCACCAACCCGCAATTGCTGATGGATCTGATGGCCGCCCATGGCCAGGAGCTCACTCTGGGCGCCGACGATGTGGGGGACCCGAAGATCACCGGGACCTTGCGGGGCGTGGACTACACGGTGTTTTTCTACGGCTGTTCCGGCGGGCGCTATTGCACCAATATCCAGTATCGGGTCGGTTTCGACCTCGATGACGGGCTGACGCTTGACCGCGCCAATACGTGGAACCGCGACGAACGCTGGGCCTCCACCTATCTGGATGAGGACAGTGACCCGCATCTGCAGATGGACGTGCATTTCGGCACCGGCATGGAAGACGACACCTTCCTCGAGAGCTACACGATCTGGCTGGACACGATGGACAGCTTCATGGATTACATCGACTGGTGAGCCCGGTCAGCGCCAAGCCGTCACGCAAAAAACCCCGCCTGACAAGCAGGCGGGGAGGTGCGTGCCCTGCGATATGCGGGCACTGGCGGTGTTCTGATGTGTTCCGGGATCCTCTAGTTGGGCCGATCTGACATTTCCGACCGGATCTGCTGGCGCAGCACGTCGATCGGCACCGTCTTGCCGTCGCGGCGGAAATGCCAGTAGGTCCAGCCATTGCAGCTGGGCGCGCCTTCCAGCGCCGCGCCGACCTGGTGGATTGAGCCCTTGACGTCATCGCCGATCAGCGTGCCGTCGGCGCGCACCTTGGCCATCTGCCCGCGCGCATTCACCAACATTTCGCCGGGGCGGAGCATGCCGCGCTCCACCAGTTGGCCAAACGGAACGCGCGGTTCGGCGCGCTTGGATGTGCTGACCTCAAGCGCGGAAGTGTCGAACCGGCGCACGTCCCGGATGCGTTTGCCGGCGACATCCCGATACGCGGGTTCGCGTTCGATGCCGATCCAGTCGCGGCCCAGCATCTTGGCAACAGCCCCCGTGGTGCCGGTGCCGAAAAACGGGTCCAGAACCACGTCGCCGGGTTGCGTCGCGCCCACCAGCACCCGGTGCAGCAGGCTTTCTGGCTTCTGCGTCGGGTGCGCCTTGTCACCGTTGTCGTCCTTGAGCCGCTCACCGCCATTGCAGATCGGCAGCACCCAGTCAGAGCGCATCTGGATGCCTTCGTTCAGCGCCTTAAGCGCTTCGTAGTTGAACGTGTATTTCGCGCCTTCGGATTTCGACGCCCAGATCATCGTCTCATGGGCGTTGGTGAAGCGTTTGCCGCGAAAATTCGGCATCGGGTTGGATTTTCGCCAGACCACATCGTTCAGGATCCAGAAGCCCGCATCCTGCAGAGCGGCGCCGACCCGAAAGATGTTGTGATAAGAGCCGATCACCCAAATCGCCCCGTCGGGCTTGAGCAATCGGCGTGCCGCGTTGAGCCAGTCCTGGGTAAACCTGTCATAGGCGGCGAATGAGGAAAACTGATCCCAATGGTCGTCGACGGCGTCGACGCGGGAGTTATCCGGGCGATGAAGATCGCCTTTCAACTGCAGATTGTAGGGCGGATCCGCGAAGATCAGGTCGATGGACGCCTCCGGCAGGGTCTCCATCACCTCGATGCAGTCGCCGGACAGAATCGTATTGAGTGGGAGCGCATCCGCCCCCTCAAGCTTTGTCATCTTCGTCATTCTCTGCCTCTGTCCCCGGCGCTTTTCGCGCTCAGTCGTTGAGGATGAATCTGGCGGAGAGCTGATTCGCGGTCAATTTATTTTTTGATTCAAGGGTTTGAGTTTTTCTCTTGCCACAAGATCTCGTGGACCGGACGGAACGAACGTCTATGGTGTGGGGTCACCCCGAGATTTCGGAGGGCAGTTTTGTGACACTTGGTCGGGTAACCGGCATTCGTCTCCCAGCCGTATCCGGGAAACTGTGTCGCCATCTCTTTCATGACATCATCCCGCCATGTTTTGGCCACAATTGAGGCCGCCGCGATGGACGGAGAGCGGCTGTCGCCGCGGATCACGGTTGTGGCCGGGCATGGCAGACCGGGCGGCATCCGGTTGCCGTCGATGAGCAGGTGATCGGGGGCCATCGGCAAATCCGCCACCGCGCGGCGCATGGCGATATAGGTCGCCTGCAGGATATTGACGCGGTCGATCTCTTCCACGCTGGCCTGCCCGATGCCGACGCGCGCCTCGGCGCGGATCGTTTCGGTCAGGGCTTCGCGCCGTTTGGCAGAGAGCAGCTTGCTGTCGGCCAGTCCCATCAGTGCCAGATCGCGCGGCAGGATCACGGCGGCGGCCACCACGGGGCCTGCAAGCGGCCCGCGCCCGACCTCGTCGACACCGGCCACAACCTGGCAGCCATGCGCCCACAGCGCCTCTTCTAGATCGGAGAGCAGCGGTTTCATGCCCCCGTCAAAGCGCAGTGGCTCGCGCAGTGCAAGGGCCCGGAGGCTGATGCGCCGTGACGGCGCACCGGATGCAAACGGGAACCGATACCCGCCATCGCAGCCCAACCGCACAGAAACCCGCCCGGGCAGGGCTTACTGCGCGGGCGCGCCGATCTGCTGTTCGAACTCCGCGATGGCGATGCTCTTGTCGTCGGCATCATCCTCGAAGAGCTTGCGCTCCGTCACACCCGGCAGCCTGGCGAAATCCTCGGCAAGGTTCCTCGGGAACCAGGTGCTGCCCAGCGACTGAAATCCCGGAAGCTTCCGCAGGATCGCGCTGGTGGACGAGGTGCATTGCGCCGGCGCCACCGCGCCATTGTTCACCGCAAGCCGCAGCGCCATCTCCGCGATCTCCGGCGAAACTTCGATGCGCTGGATGCGCACATGGTAGGTCGAGCGGGCATGCGCGCTTTCGTAGAACTGCTTGATCTGCGGGGTGATGCCGTAGAGCACATCGCCGATCTCGGGCACCCCGGCGAACCGCACGGAGCCCGCCGGATCGAACACAACCCGCTGCGAGGGCGCGTTGATCATCAGGCTGGTATGCGCGCCCGCGCCGGTGGCGTTGTTCAGCATCGTGTAGAGCGTCAGCGCCGGCGGGCCATTGTGCCGGTAGGCGGCCGCGGCGGCCTCGCCCGGCGATGCGTCGGGGCCCGGAGAGTTCACATTTGCGCAGCCCGCAAGCGACAGCGCGGCGGCGGCGCCGAGAGCAATCAGGTCAAGCCGCATGTGTCAGATCCTGCCCACGCTTGCGGGCAACGGCTCGCGCGGGTCAGGCATTGAACATCGCCAGAAGCACCACCAGCACAAGGATCACGATCACCGTGCGGATGGTGAATGTGATGAAACCCGAAAAGGTCTTTTCCTGCGTTTCGATATTCATGCTGCCGTGTTTGTGTTCGGCCATGTCCGTCCCCATCTGTTCGCAACTCACGCGTATCGGACATTCGAGTAGCGCATTTGACCGCCCCTGTCACGCGGGCAAAACTGCGCAAATGTCGCGGTCGCGCGGATTTGACCCCGGCGGCGCTCAGGCGTTGCCCAGTTCCTTGGCCAGCCGAAAGCCGATGCGGCGCGGCGGCTCTTTCTGGGTGGCGTTGGGCACCGCGCGCAGGATCACCGAAAGCTGGCTCACATGCTGGATCAGCTGCGTGCGCGCGCCGCTTGGATCCGCCCCGTAGAAGGTCACGATGTCGGGGTCGAAATAGCCCAGCCCCTCGATCCGCAGGATACCGGCATCGCCGCCGACAAGGCCCATGGCCACCTCGTGTTCGTTGTCGAGCTGCTTTTCGAAGTTCTGGATGTAGAGCACAAGCCGCTCATACGCCCATTCCGCCGGGCTCTTGTTCTTCACCGGCTTCTGGGTGACCGCCTCGGGCAGCGTTTCGGTGCGCGGCACGCAATCGTCGGTATGCACGTCGAGCTTGCGCGGCATGGCATCGGCCTCGTAAGCCTCTGCGGCGGTGGCGATTGTCTCGTCCATGGTTCTTCCCCCCGGGTCGTTGCGCCGCACGCGTCAAAGCGGCAGCGCGGTGGTTTCCTTGATCTGCTCCATCACGAAGCTTGCCGAGATATCCGACAGCGGGATTCGCGCGATCAGTCTCTTGTAGAAGGCATCATATTCCGGAACGTCGGCAACCCGCACCCGCAGGAGGTAATCGAGATCGCCGGTCATCCGGTAGGCGCCGACAATCTCCGGCATGCCGCGCACCGCTGCCTGAAACCGGTCCATCCAGCCTGCTTCATGCGCCGAGGTGCGTACCATCACCACCACTTCAAGCGGGCAACCGACGCGGGCGGGGTCGGCCAGCACCACGCGCCCGCGGATCACGCCGCTGTCCTCCATCTGCCGGATCCGCCGCCAGCACGCGTTGCGCGACCGCCCGACACGGTCGGCCAGCTGGTCGACGGTCAGGCTGGCATCCTTTTGCATCAGCGCGAGAATTGCGCGGTCAAATTCATCCAGTTTTTGGCTCATGTCGGGATGATATCCCAAAATCCCTGCAAACAAAGGGGAATTTTGAGATCGTCTCCCAGGGGTTTCGGGGCAATTTGCCAAGAGTTCGAAAGGGAGCCACCATGACCGACACACCCAACACCTCCGCCCGTCCCAGCGCCTTTGCCCGCGTCTTTCTCGACCACCCCGCCACCGTTGACGAAAGCTATTTCGAGCATATGCGCTTTGCCTTCACCTTTGCCTTCTGGCTGGCTCTGGCCGCCGCTGCCGCATGTGTGCACGCGCTTGTGCCCGCGGCCTGCGAAAAGACCGCCGGCAACATCATCCGCCGCCTTCACGCGCGCATCGAGAACCGAGGCAAACACTGATCCATGTGTCGCATCGCCGCCTGGTCGGGGCCAGAGATCGCCCTTGAGGACATCGTCGTGCGCCCGGCGCATTCGCTGCTGACCCAAAGCCAGCATGCCAGCGAAGCCAAGCTGGCCGTGAATGGCGACGGGTTCGGGATTGCCTGGTACGGTCAGGGCGCGCTGCCGGGTCTTTACCGCGACGTGCTGCCGGCCTGGTCCGATGGCAACCTCGTGTCGCTTTGCCGGATGGTCCGGTCGCGCCGCTTCATCGCGCATATCCGCGCCTCGACCATGGGAGAGACCAGCCGCGCCAACTGCCATCCGTTCACCTACGGGCGCTGGTCGTTTTGCCACAACGGCCAGATCCCGCATTACCCGCGGCTGCGCCGGGCGCTCGAGGCGGCATTGCCGGATGCGCTTTACAACGCGCGCCGCGGGACCACCGACAGCGAAGCGCTGTTTCTGACACTGCTGGCCAACGGGCTTGACCGCGACCCGCTCGGGGCGTGGCGCGCGACGCTGGCGGAGATCGGCGGGGCGGGGCCCGAAGGCCCGGTGCGCATCACCTGCGTGATGAGCGACGGAGAGACGCTCTGGGCGCTGCGCCATGCCTCGGACGGCAGGGCACCGACGCTCTACCTCTCGCAGGGGTTCGCGAACGGCGGCCGGGCGCTCGCCTCCGAGCCGCTTTGCGGGCATCCGCATCGCTGGAAGGCGCTGCCCTGCGACACGCTCTGCGCGTTGGGCGCAGACGGGTATGTCTCGACCACACCCCTGGCGCAGATGCAGCTTGCGGGGTGAGAGCGGTTGCAGGTGGCGCGCCAGTTGCGCGCCGCCTGCGCTCAATCGCGCCGCAAATAGCCGCGCAGCTTTGCCCAGCCGCCCGGCACCAGCAGGATCGACAGGAAGAACCCGGCGACAAAACCCGCTATGTCAGCCAGCCAGTCGGTGCCCGCGCCGAAAAGCACACCAAAGACCAGCTGGATCAGCAACAGGAATCCGATGAGCGAAAACGCCCGCACCTGCGGCGCGCCGGTCTGCCCGAGCTTGACCCACAAAAGATAGGTGAAGGCGCCGATCAGTCCGTAGATTGGCGGATAGCCCCCGATCAGCAGGCGCGGATCATCGAGGATCACGCCCCAGGCAAGCGCCCCCACCGCACTGGAGACCGCAAAGATCGTCAGAAACGCGAGGTTGCCCATCGCCTCGGTCACGATCTTGCCCATGGCCAGCAGGATCACCAGCGCAAAGAGCGCGTGGGTGAAGGACACATGCACAAACGGGTAGGCGAGAAAGCGGATGAGATGCTCTACAGGCCACTGGCCGGTCTGCACCATCCAGTCAAAGACCGTGCCGGAAAAGCCGTAGGTCTCCATCGCATTGGTCCGCCAGCCCACCGCTTCTCGTCCGCCGACAAGACCGCGGGCGGCCAGCGAAAACGCCGCCTCGATCCCCGCCATCACCAGAAACAGCGCCACCACAACCGGCGGCAACGGGTTGACCGGGCTTTCATTATGCGGATGGTCCATCTCTCCTGCCTCTTTGCTCGTGCTTTTTCTGTTTCTTGACGACGCCTGGGGGCATGGGTAAGCCAGCGCAAGCCAAATTTCCAGACGGAGACGTCCCCATGACCGAGGCACCGGCCTCTGCCTTCACCCCGCGCGTGTTTTCCGGCATTCAGCCGTCCGGCGGTCTCACGCTTGGTAATTATCTGGGCGCGATCAAGCGCTTTGTCGAGATGCAGGGCGACAGCTTTGAGACGATCTACTGCATGGTCGATCTGCACGCGATCACCACCTGGCAGGATCCGGCGGTGCTGCGCCGCAACACGCGCGAGCTTTGTGCAGGCTTCCTCGCCGCGGGCATCGATCCGGAGCAATCGGTGCTGATCAACCAGAGCCAGGTGCCCGAGCATGCGCAACTGGGATGGATGTTCAGTTGCGTGGCGCGCATGGGTTGGATGAAGCGCATGACGCAGTTCAAGGACAAAGCGGGCAAGAATGCCGAAGCCGCCTCGCTGGGGCTGTTTGGCTATCCCGCGCTGATGGCCGCCGACATTCTGATCTACCACGCGACACATGTGCCGGTGGGGGAGGATCAAAAGCAGCATCTGGAGCTCACGCGCGATATCGCGGCCAAGTTCAACCACGATTACGGCGTCGACTTCTTCCCGATGACCGAACCGGTGATCGAGGGCGCGGCAACGCGAGTGATGAGCCTGCGCGACGGCGCCAAGAAGATGTCGAAAAGCGATCCCTCGGATATGAGCCGGATCAACATGACGGATGACGCCGACGCCATTGCCAAGAAGATCCGCAAGGCCAAGACCGACCCCGAACCTCTTCCCGAGACGCTGGACGGGCTGAAGGACCGGCCCGAGGCCCGCAACCTCGTCAATATCTACGCCGCCCTCTCCGATACCACCGCCGAGCAGGTGATCGCGGAGCATGCAGGCCAGCAGTTCGGCACATTCAAGCCCGCGCTGGTGGATCTCGCGGTGGATCGGCTGGCGCCGATCTCGTCGGAGATGGCCCGGCTCATGGAGGCCCCGGACGAGATCGACGCGATCCTTGCCCGCGGGGCAGAGCGTGCCCGCGCCATCGCCGCGCCGATCCTGAAACAGACCTACGAGATCGTCGGCATGGTTGGCTGAGGTCCGCTCCGCGCTCCGTACCTTGCCAACGCAAAAAGGCCACCGAACACCGGTGGCCTTTCCCGTTTACGAAGCCCGCACAATCACAGCCCGATGAAGACATCCGCCAGCGCCATGAAAAGCGGGATGCTCAGCAGCGCCACCGGTGTGCCCAGCCCGGTCGAGGCGCCCACGTAGGCCGACGGGTTGGCCTCTGGCAGCGCGCCGCGCATCGTCGGCGGGCCGGAGATGTCGGAGCTCGACGCCGCCATCACCGCCAGCAGGACCACGCCACCCGCCGAGAACCCTGTGAGGTGATGCGCCACCAGACCCGCGCCGAACCCGAGCAGGCCATGCACCACCGGCGCCGTCACCGCATAAAGCAGATAGGCATGGGCCACGCCCTTCAGCTCCGACAGCCGCGACCAGGCTTCCATGCCCATCACCAGCATCAGGATCGTCAGCAGACCGCGGAACAGCAGCTCGTAAAACCCTTCGAAGACGCTTTCGGGCCGGGCAAAGAGGCCGATCGCGATGCCCAGCAACAGCGCCGAGATCGCAGGGCTCCGGGCCGTGTCGACAAGGATCTGCCGGACCATGCCCAGGGTCTGGCCAGAGCCTTCAGGGAAACCGCCGCCACCCATCGCAACCGTGCCACCCCCCTGCGCTACCGCGCTGCGCGCCGCTTTCTTCTCGGCGCTGAGCCGGGCCAGAACGATTGCGGTGACCAGCGCCGCGACATCCATGAACGGGTAAAGCGCGCCGATAAAGCCTTCATAGGCCACACCTTCGGCGTCCAGCATCGCCATGCCCGCCGCCAGCGTCGAGGCGGAAACCGCGCCGAACAACCCCACGGTCGCCATGCCGTCCATATGCGAAATGCCCTGTTTGCGCGCCAGGGTCCGACTTCCCAGCAATACGATGACGATCCCCACCACGACCGCGGCCACGGCCGGAACCAGAAGCGACAGGAAATCGGCCTCGCGGATCGAAATCCCGGCGCCGAGCCCGACCTTGAGCAATAGCAGCATGACCACGAACTTGTAGACCGGCTCCGGCACCTCGAGCTTGCTGCCCAGTGCTGCCAGCATCATGCCACCCAGAAGAAACGCCAGCGTCGGCTTTTGCAACTGGCCCAGCATCGTTGCGAGAAAATCCATTACCACGTCCATCACACCGCTCCCGTTCAAGATGTTCAGGACTATATGGAGCAAGCGCGTTTGTAAGAAAATTATAACTTACTTTCGTATTCGTTCTGTTTTGTGTATGATTCACCTGCCCGTCCGGGACACCGTTTCGAAAGCCGCGCCGGATCCATCCCGCGCAGGGAAAATCGCGGTGCAGAAAAAAGGCAGGGGCGGACCCTGCCACCCAGGCTTTACTGCGGCATGTCGCGGGAGAGGCGGGCGGAGAGGCGCAGCGCGTGACTGGGATCATCGGCCACCGCGGGCATCACCGGATCATAGGCCGCGCGGATCAAGCCCGCGATCTCCGGTCTGAGGATCACCGCGCCGCTCTCCACCTGCGCCAGCGGCGACCGGTCGGCAAAGGCGGTGTCCGACCAGAGCAGGATCGACTGCACCACCTGGCTCAGCGCCAGGGTTTCGGCGGGCACCGCGCTCAGATGCGCGTCCATCCGCAAGAAGATGAAACACGCGCGGATCGCGCCCGATGTCTCGAAGCGAAAGACCCGGTACTGGTTGGCATCCGCCGCCTTCAGCCGCGCCACCAGCGGGCCGAGCCCCTCGACCATGCGCTCCAGATCCGGTACTTGGAGCAGTTCCTCCCAGTCCCGGAAGAAAAAGACCATGGCGTTCACGCCAAGTTCCGGATCGGTCTCGGCCATCTGATGCCCGGCCAGCGCGCAGACCGCCTCGAACGCGCCCTTGACGACCGAGAGCGTCGCGTCTTCCACCCCAAAGACGATGGGGGCGATGGGCCGGTCCCACCGCGCGCAGAGATAACGGCCATCGGACCGGGTGAAGAGCGCTTCGATCTCGTCGGGTGTCATGCCGCCTCCGTTTGTGGCCCCGGACTAGGCCGCCCGACCCGCAGGCTGCAAGGGGAGGCGGGTCACTTTTCGAACAGATCGCTCTGACCGGGTGGCGGCGGGGCGCGCAGCCCCAGATGGGTCCACGCCTTCTGCGCCAGCATCCGGCCGCGCGGCGTGCGCTGGATCAGGCCCTGTTGCAGCAGGAAAGGCTCCACCACTTCTTCCAGCGCATCCCGGCTTTCGCTGAGCGCGGCGGAGAGCGTCTCGATCCCCACCGGACCGCCCGCGTAGTTCTCGGCGATCAGCCGCAGATAGCGCCGGTCGGCCCCGTCGAGGCCAAGCGCATCCACCCCGAGCCGGGTCAGCGCGTTATCGGCGAGCTTGCGGCTGACCACGCCGCCGCCTTCGACCACGGCAAAATCCACCACCCGCCGCAACAGCCGTCCGGCAATCCGCGGCGTGCCGCGGGCGCGGCGCGCGATCTCCAGCGCGCCATCCTCCTCGACCGACACGCCGAGCTTGGTGGCATTGCGACCGACAATCGTTTCAAGCTCGTCAATTGTGTAGAAATTCAGCCGCGTCGGGATTCCGAACCGGTCGCGCAGCGGCGTGGTCAGCAAACCCAGCCGCGTTGTGGCCCCGACCAGCGTGAACGGCTGCAACTCGATCCGGACGGTGCGCGCCGCGGGCCCTTCGCCGATCACGAGGTCAAGCTCGAAATCCTCCATCGCGGGGTAGAGCACCTCTTCCACCGCCGGGTTGAGCCGGTGGATCTCATCAATGAAGAGCACATCGTTGCGCTCCAGATTGGTCAGGATCGCCGCCAGATCGCCGGCCTTGGCCAGCACCGGGCCGGAGGTCATGCGAAAGCCCACCCCCAGTTCGCGCGCCATGATCTGCGCCAGCGTGGTTTTGCCAAGCCCGGGGGGGCCGTGAAACAGCGTGTGGTCCATCGCCTCGGTCCGTTGCCGGGCAGACTGGATAAACACCCGCAGATTGGCCCGCGCCTCGGCCTGCCCGACAAAATCGTCCAGCATCTGCGGGCGGAGCGCGCGGTCGCGGTCCTCGGCCATGGGTTCGGGGCGCAGGGCAGGGTCGGGGTCGCTCACCACTGCATCCCTCCGCGAGGCCGCCCGACAGGGCGGAAGAGCCGCGCGCCGCTCATGTCTGCGGCGCCAACAGCTTGAGCGCGGCACGGATCAGGGCGGCCGCATCCGCATCCGGCGCCTCGCCCGCGGCCTGCGCCACCGCGCCCGCCGCCTCCCCCGGCGCGTAGCCGAGATTGCCCAGCGCCGAAAGCGCGTCCGCCTGTGCCGACCCGCCCGCCGCCCGCCCTGGCGGCGGTGGCGAAACCACCGGCTCCAGCACCGCATCGTCATCGCCCGCCGCGCCGCCCGGTGGTCCGGCGCGCAGCGCCTCGGTGCCCGACATCGCCATGACCGCCGGGGCCTTGTCCTTCAACTCGTTGACCACCCGTTGCGCGGTTTTCGGCCCGATCCCCCTGGCCGCCTTCACCGCATTCCAGTCGCCCAGAGCGATGGCGCGGCTGACGCCGTCCGGCCCCAGCGTGCCCAGAATGGCCAGCGACGCCTTGGCACCGACGCCCTGCACGCTCATCAGCAGCCGGTGCCATTCCTTCTCCACAAGCGTCGGAAACCCGAACAGCTGCAAGAGATCCTCGCGCACCAGCAGATCGGTCCAGAGCGCTGTCGCCTCACCGGGCCCAGGCAACCCGGCCAGAACCCGGTCGGAGCAGTAGACCACATACCCCACGCCGCGCACATCGATCAGCACGTGATCGACGCCCTTGTATTCGATCCGCCCAGCAATGCGCCCGATCATGCCCGCACCCGCATCGCCTGCGCGCCCAGGTGATGGGCGTGACAGATCGCAATGGCCAGCGCATCCGCGGCATCCGGCCCGGCCAGATCCACCCCGGGAAGCTGCAGCCGCACCATATGTGCAATCTGGCGCTTATCCGCATGCCCGACGCCCACCACCGTCTTCTTGACCGTGTTGGGGGCGTATTCGCCGACCTCGAGCCCGTATTGCGCGGGCACCAGCAGCGCGATCCCGCGCGCCTGGCCCAGCTTCAGCGTCGCAACCCCGTCCTTGTTGACAAATGTCTGCTCGACCGCGGCCATCTGCGGCGCAAACTCCGTGCAAATCGCGGTCAACTGGCGATGCAGCGACACCAGCCGCGCCGCCAGAGCCCCCTCGCCCGAGTGAATCACTCCGTTGCCCACATGCCGCAAACGGCTGCCTTGGACCTCGATCACCCCCCAGCCGAGGTTTCTGAGACCCGGATCAATGCCCAAAACCCGCATCACTGCCCGCTCTTGTTGCTTTGCGGACACGGTTAGCACGAAAGGCGAACAAAGGCCAAGGTTAATGCGCACCCATTCCATTTGCGACACGCGGTTTTCCACAGGCGACGCGGGGGACGGAAATCGCCACTCCCAGGTCTGGAAACGACATCGATTGTGTCTAAATTATGTCAATTCTTTCCGCGCGTTAACCGCGTTTGGAGCTATGCAGAAAATGCATATGACCCATGTTGCTTTCACCGCTTGTCCCGGCTTTTGCGGAGTCCTAATTGCGGTCTCAGGACATCGAAATTAACCCCCTACCCGGAGAAACGATATGGCCGCTTTCGACACCACCCGCCCCTTCGCCGATACCGGCTCTGCAAGCCGTATCACGTCCTTCATCCTCAACGTCTTCGGCGCCGTTTCGGCGTGGAACGATGCACGCCTGACCCGCGACAGCCTCGACGCCCTGAGCGATCGTGAGCTGGACGATATCGGTCTGAGCCGCGGAGATATCGAGCGGATCGCCGCGCGCTGAGACGCGGGCGAGACCCTCAGAACGGCAAAGGCCGCGTCCCTTCCCCCGGAGACGCGGCCTTTTCCTTTGCCGGGACGGAGCGCCCGGCCTGCAAGAGATCGAAATCAGCCCAGCAGCGGCGCGATCAGACCGGCCAGAATGACGGTGATCGGGTCGGGATACATCAGCCAGGCGCCGGCCTGCTCGAAATGGCTGCCAAGCTGCAGCTGCGACACACGCTCCGCATAGGGCTCCGGGCCTAGACCGGCAAAGATCAGGGTCTTGAAGCCCAGGAACGCCAGCGCCAGCAGAAACAGAAAGCGCAGCCCGATGCCGCCGACCTTGTTGTCTGGGCGTTGATGGATCAGGTTGTTGCTGTCGATCTTGGTGACATAGCCGCGCGCCATGCGCATATGCTTGCGCCGCACGGCTTTCTGGCGCTTGTCAAAACTGCGAAGAGAGCCTTCCATGGCAGCCTCCGAATATCCGGCCCCCACCGAACGTCCAGTAAATTAGCCACGAAATAAGGCGAAAATGCGGCGAGCGTCTTGATTTTACCTTAAATGCCGGGCGCGTCAGAGGGGTTTTTCTGCAAGGTCAGCGTCACCCAGTCACCAATCTCGTCCTGCCGCAGAAGATTGATGCCGTTTCGTGCATAAGCCGCGATCACCTCACCCGCCTGACGGGTCAGGATCCCCGAGAGAATCGCATAGCCCGACGGCGCAAGATGCGTGGCCATGTCCGGCGCAAGATCGATCAGCGGCTGCATCAGGATATTGGCAAAGATGAGGTCAAAGGGTGCCGCCTCTGCGATCCGCGCATGGCCAAAGCCGATGGCTTCGAGACAGACCACCCGGTCGCCAAGCCCGTTGGCCGCCACGTTGACCTCGGCCACCTCGACGGCGACCTCGTCGATATCCGAGGCAATCACCGTGTCTGGCCAGATCCGCGCCGCGGCCATCGCCAGAACCGCCGTACCGCAGCCGATATCGGCCACGCGGCGCCCCCGGAAGCCGTCCACCGCCAGCCTGTCGAGCGCCCGCAAACAGCCCAGCGTCGTGCCATGGTGGCCGGTGCCGAAAGCCATGGCCGCCTCGATCAGCAGCGGCTCGGCCCCCTGGGGCACCTTGTCGGCATCGTGGCTGCCATAGACAAAGAAACGCCCGGCCTCTACCGGCGTCAGCTCGCGCCGGACCTTGTCGACCCAGTCGGTGTCCGGCACTTCGCTGACCACAAAGGGCTGCGCCTGAAACGCCGCGACCAGCAGGGCCAGCTCCACATCGTCCGGCGCTTGGGTGAAGTAGCCGCCGACCTCCCACATGCCGTTGCCATCCTCGATCTCGAAGACACCGACGCCCATGGGTTCGGGCTCCAGCGCCTCCATCGCCTCGCCCAGCGCCTCGGCGCGGTCCTTGGCGGTGAGCTTGGTGAAAGCGGTCCAGGTCTTGGGCATCGGCGGGCTCCGGGCTGGTGGGTCTGCGCCTCTTAGCGCGCGCATATCGCCGCTGCCAGCACTCTATTCGGCAGGGGCCGCCACGAGTTGCGAAAAGATCGTCTCGTTGCCGGGCTCCGGATGGCGCGGAATCATCAGCGCCAGCACAAGGCTCGTCGCCGCCATGCCGGCGGCCAGCCCGAACACCGCGCCGGGAGAGGCCAGCCACAGATAGCCCAGGGCCGCGGGCAGGAAGACGGCCGCGATATGGTTGATGGTGAACGCCACCGCCGCGGTGGGGGCGATGTCGCCGGGATCGGCGATCTTCTGGAAATAGGTCTTGAGCGCCAGCGCCAGCGCAAAGAACATGTGATCGAGCACATAGAGCACCGCCGCCAGCACCACCCCCCAGCCAAACCAGTAAAGCCCGCCATAGGCCAGGAACACGCAGACCAGCCCGGTATATTCGAAGACCAGCGCGTTGCGCTCTCCGAACCGGTGCACCACCCGGCCAAGCACCGGTGCAATCGCGATATTGGCCACAAGGTTGATCAGGTAGAGCGAGGTGATCTCGTGCACGTCAAAGCCGAACTGCTCCACCATCATGAAGGCCGCGAAGACGATGAAGATCTGCCGTCGCGCGCCGGACATGAATTGCAACGCATAATACAGCCAGTAGCGCCGGCGCAGGATGAACTTCTTGAGCTGCGGGTTGGGGCTTTCGAACTGCGGAAAGGCCAGCACGCAATAAAGCACGATCAGCAATGTCATGCCGCCCGAGGCGAGATAGACAAAGTTGTAGCTGAGCTCGAACGCCTTCCAGGTCATCACGATGGCCACATAGGCCACCAGCGTCGCCGCGGATCCGGCCGCAAGCAGCAGCCCCAGAACCTGCGGCGCGCGCTCTTTCGACAGCCATTGCAGCTGCAGGCTCTGGTTCACGGTTTCGTAGTAGTGAAACCCGATGGAGCTGAGCAGAGTGACGAAAAGCAGCCCGCCCATCGACGGGAACCACGCGGTGATGGCCGTTGCGACCCCGAGCAGCGCCAGAGAGATCATCGCAAGCACCTGTTCGCGCACAAAGACGATGATCAGGATCACCCCGATGGCGAAAAAGCCGGGGATCTCGCGCACCGTGTGCAGCCAGCCGATATCGGAGCCGTCGAACTGCGCCGCCTCGATGACGAAATTGTTCAGCAGCGCCGACCAGGTGGCAAAGCTGAGCGGCATGGCGATGGCCATGAGAAACAGCAGCGTCACGGGCCGCCGCCAGACCGGCAGAGAGTGGGCGTCTTGCAGACGAACGGGTTGCATGATGCCGCTTTACGCCCATTGTTGCGGCTTGGCGAGGGCCGTCTTGCGCAGGCGAGCCTGTGCGGTGGCGCACGAAGATCGTGGTCGCCGCGCCAAAGACAGAGGGATCGCGCCGGTGGCAGGGGTCTTGAGCCCCTCGCCCCGGCCCTGATCTGGATCAAGGCGCAGGCATGCCAATTCCTGCATATGGACCCGGCAACAGACAGCCCGAGACCGCAGAGCCATGGATATCGTCGCCCTCATCGACCGGATCGGAGAAGCGCCCGCAGCGGCGCTCTTCGGGTTGGTGACCGGCATCGTCTTCGGCATTGCCGCGCAGCGGTCGCGGTTTTGCCTGCGTGCGGCGGTAGTCGAGTTTGCCCGCGGTGCCATGCAGGACAAGGTGGCGGTCTGGTTGCTGACCTTCTCGACGGCGCTGGTCTGGGTGCAGGCGGCCCGGCTTGGCGGCGTCATCGACGTGACCGAGGCGCGCATGATGGCGGTGCCCGGCAGCTGGTCCGGCGCGGTGATCGGCGGTCTGCTCTTTGGTGCGGGCATGGTGCTGGCGCGCGGCTGCTCGGGCCGCTTGCTGGTGCTGGCCGCCACCGGCAACCTGCGCTCCATGGTCTCCGGGCTTATCTTTGCAGTGGTTGCGCAGATCACGCTGACCGGCTGGCTGGCCCCTCTGCGCAACGCTCTGGCCTCGCTCTGGAGCACCTCGGGCGGTCGCAATGTCGATCTTCTGACGGCAGCCGCCCTGCCGCGCGAGACCGGGCTTGTGCTGGGGCTCGCCCTGGCGCTGCTGGCGCTGGAGCTGGCGCGCCGCAACCGCATCGGCCTGTCGCGCCTGGTGTTTGCCTCCGGCGTCGGATTTGCCGTTGCGTTGGGCTGGGCGCTGACCTACGCGCTGAGCCGGGTCAGCTTTGATCCGGTGCAGATCGAGAGCCTGACTTTCACCGGCCCTTCGGCCAACACGCTGATGTTCGTGCTGGACCGCGCCTCCATCCTCGAGTTCGATATCGGCCTCGTGCCGGGTGTGGTCATCGGGTCGTTTGTCGCGGCCCTTTGGGCCGGAGAGCTGACCTGGCAGGGGTTCGAGGGCCCGACACCGATGCGCAACGCGATGATCGGCGCGGGTCTCATGGGGTTCGGCGGCATGCTGGCCGGTGGCTGCGCGATTGGCGCAGGCGTGACCGGAGGCTCGATCTTTGTCGCCACCGCCTGGCTGGCCCTGCTGGCGATGTGGGTGGGAGGCATGGCCACCGACATGGCGCTGCGTGGCAGGGATGCCGCCGCACTCGCCTGAGCGTCACGCGTCGCGCCAGGTCCCCGGCGCAACCCCGTCAAGCGTCCAGTCGCCAACCGACCAGCGCACCAGCCGCAGGCAAGGCAGCCCGACATGCGCCGTCATGCGCCGCACCTGCCGGTTGCGCCCTTCGGTGATCGTCAGCCGCAGCCAGGCATCCGGCACGGTCTTGCGAAACCGCACCGGCGGGTCGCGCGGCCAGAGATCGGGCGGCGCGATGCTTGCGACCTCGGCGGGCCGGGTCGGGCCGTCCTTCAGCGTCACACCTGCGCGCAGGGCGTCGAGCTGTGCCGCGTCCGGCATGCCTTCGACCTGCACCAGATAGGTCTTGGGCTTGCGGTATTTCGGGCTGGAGATCCGCGCCTGCAACCGCCCGTCATCGGTCAGCACCATCAGCCCTTCGCTGTCGCGGTCGAGCCGGCCTGCGGGATAGACCCCGGGCAAGGTGATGAAATCCGACAGCGTGGCACGCTGATTGCCCGCGCTGCCCTTATCGGTGAATTGCGACAGCACCCCGAACGGCTTGTTGAAGAGGATGACCCGCGCCAACTCAGCGCCTGCCCTGGAAGAAGTCGCGCAGAAGGGCGGCGGAGGCGTCTGCCGCGATGCCGTCATAAACCTCGGGCGCATGGTGGCACTGCGGATGCGCAAAGACCCGCGCGCCCTGCGCCACTCCGCCAGATTTGAGATCCGCCGCGCCATAGTAAAGCCGCCGGAGGCGGGCAAAAGAGATCGCCGCCGCACACATCGCGCAAGGCTCCAGCGTCACATAAAGGTCGTGATCCGGCAGCCGCTCTGACCCCAGCATCCGGCAGGCCGCGCGGATCGCCAAGATCTCGGCATGTGCCGTGGGATCGTTCAATTCCCTTGTCCGGTTGCCCGCACGCGCCAGAACCGTGCCATCCGCCGCTACGATCACCGCGCCCACCGGCACCTCTCCGCGGGATGCGGCGGCGCGCGCCTCGTCAAGGGCCGTCTGCATGTGGCTGGCAAAACTCATGGCCCCTCATAGTCGCGCCGATGCGGCACGCCAAGCCTTTGACAGCGCGCCCGGATCGGATAGAGGAAGCGCTATGGCACAGCCCCCTTCCCCTCCGCCCGGCGACCGCATCGCCAAGGTCATCGCACGCGCAGGCCTCGCCTCGCGCCGCGAAGCCGAACGCATGATCGAGGCGGGGCGGGTTTCGGTCAACGGCACCGTCATCGACCGCGCCGCGCTGAACGTCACCGACAGCGACCGGGTGGAGGTGGATGGCAAGGCGCTTGGCGCCGCACCCGACCCGCGGCTCTGGCTCTATCACAAGCCCGCGGGCCTTGTGACCACCACCAAGGACGAGCAGGGCCGCCCGACGATCTATGACGATCTGCCCGAAGACCTGCCGCGTGTGATGAGCGTTGGACGGCTCGACCTGAACTCCGAAGGCCTGCTGCTGCTGACCAATGACGGCGGCCTCAAGCGCAAGATGGAGCTTCCCGCGACCGGCTGGCTGCGCCGCTACCGCGTCCGTGTGAAAGGCCGCCCCAACGACGACGCGTTGCAGCCGCTGCGTGACGGCATCGAGGTCGAGGGCCAGCGGTTCCAGCCGATGAGCGTCACCATCGACCGCCAGCAGGGCGCCAATGCCTGGCTGACCGTGGGGCTGCGCGAAGGCAAGAACCGCGAAGTGCGCCGCGCCATGGCCGATGTCGGGCTGAGCGTGAACCGGCTGATCCGCGTCTCTTACGGGCCGTTCCAGCTTGGTCAGCTGAAGCCCGGCGACGTGCAGGAGATCCGCCCCCGCGTGCTGCGCGACCAGTTGGGGCTTGAGGGCGCGAAACCCGACAGACCGGTGCCGCAACGGCGCAGGCCGCCCCGCGCCTCGGACCCGGGCGCGCGCGCGGATGGCACGGCCAAGCGCGCTCAGGGAGCGGCCGGGCCCAAAGTTCCAAAGCACCGTCCCAAAAGCGCCGCAAATCGCGCCGCCCCCAAACCCGGCACGCCACGTGGCGGCAAAGGGCCCAAGCCGCGCTCCGGACGGTAACCAATCATTAACTTTTCGCGAATTTTCCCGCGATTTGTCCGATTTTCGCCCCGTTTCGCACGGATAGATTAACGCATGTTGATAACGATCATAGCCCTTTCCGTGGCCGCCCTTTCGGTCTTTTTCATGCTTGGTGGCTTGCGCGTGGCAGCGCAGGACACGGTGAAGATGCTGAGCGAAACCACCGCTCAGGCCCGGCGCGCAGGCGAGCTTTTGCCCCGCGTGGCATTTGTCATGCTCTGGACGATGATCTTCGCGTTTAGCTATTTCTGAGGGTGCGATGAAACGGCAGACAGGGCCTGACTACGGATTTCGCCAAAACAATGTCGATGCGGGCCTGAACGTGCTGTTCCTGGCCGCGTTTCCGCTTGTGCTGTGGCTCTTTCAGGGCTCCGTGGCGCTGCTGGCGACGGCGCTGGTGCAGATGTTCCTGCTGGCCGCCGGGCTGCGGATGATCTCGCGCGGGCAGGCGATCCAGCGCGATTACGATGCCGCCAGGATGGCGCATCGGCCAAGGCTGCCGCGCAAGGTCCTGGGCTCGGTGCTGATCGGCATCGTGGTTCTGATCCTGGCGGGCCACCAGTTCCATTCGCTTGCCCTGCCGCTGCTTTTCGGCGTCTTGGCCACAACCCTCTCCATCGCGGCGTTCGGGTTCGATCCGATGAAGGACAAGGGCCTCGACGATCCGGTCCTGACCGCGCAGATGAAGGCCGACAGGTTTCTGGCCACAACCGAACAGGATCTCGCCTCTGCCGCGCACCGCGTGGCCGGTCTGGGCGATGCGGATCTCACCCGGCAGACCGAGGCGCTGCAGGACAGCGTCATGCGCCTTCTGCGCACGGCCGCTGCAGATATCGAAAAGCTCAACAAGCTGCGCAAGCCCGCTCTGAAGCTGGTCGAGATCCTCTCGGTGGAGCTTGACCGGCTCGAAAACTGCTGGGAGGGCGAGGACTATCTTTTTGCCCGCCGCCGCTACGGCGCCAAGCTGGACGTGCTGGCCGAAAGCTTTGCCGCGCGGTTGCACAAAATGCAGGCGCGCAGCGGTCAGGATGCCTTTGACATGGAAGCCGATCTGCTGATTGACCGGATGCCGGTCGAATCCGCAGCCTGAGCCGGGACCGCGCCAGTTCCCCCTAGCAAGTACGGCGGTTTGCCCCTAGATTCAGGCTGAACCAACAGCCCCGGGGGCCCCATGTCGACCAACGCCTTGCAGAAGGTGACCTATATCCTTTTGATCCTGCTGCTGTTCGGAGTCACCTCCGGATTTCTCGGGGGACTCTGACGTGGCCCAGCGCTTTGGCGGCAAATACAGCCCCGATGGCAGCACCGTCACGCCGGAAGACCGGCCGCAGCCCTCTGCCTACAAGGGCGCGAAAGTGGATCCAGTGGGGGCGCGCTCGAACGTGCTGTTCCTGCCGCCGATCATTCTTGCGTTCACGTCGCTGAGCCAGGGCGCCACCGGCCTTGCGGTGGGGCTCGCTGGCGCGGGCGCGCTGCTTCTGGGCGCCTGGCTGCTGCGTGACGGGTTGCGCGCGGAGGCGGTCTATAACGACCGCCGCGTGTCGCGCCGTCCAGCCATCCCGCGCAAGATCTTCGCCGCCATTGCCTGCGGCATCGGGGCTGCCATCGCCGCCTGGACGTCTGAGCCCGGTGTGGTGGCGCCGGTGATCTTCGGCACCGCCGCGGGCGTGCTGCATCTGGGCGCTTTCGGACTCGATCCGCTGAAGGACAAGGGCATGGAGGGCATCGACACCTTCCAGCAGGACCGCGTCGCACGGGTGGTGGACGAGGCCGAAAAGCACCTTGCCGCGATGTCCGACGCCATAAAGCGCGCCAGCGACCGCCAGGTCGAGGCGCGAGTCGAGCGGTTCCAGACAAAGGTGCGCGAGATGATCCGCACCGTCGAGGAAGACCCGCGCGACCTGACGGCGGCCAAGAAATACCTTGGCGTCTACCTGATGGGCGCGCGCGACGCGGCGATCAAGTTCGCCGATATCTATTCGCGGTCGCAGGATCGCGGTGCAAAGTCGGATTTCATGATGCTTCTGACCGATCTCGAGGAAGGGTTCGACAAGAAGACGCAGAAACTGCTGCTCGACAACAACTCAGACCTCACGGTCGAAATCGAGGTGCTGCGCGACCGCCTTCAACGCGAAGGCGTGCGCCTGAAAACATGATTGTTCATTTCACGGGGAACCCACATGTCTGAAAAAACGCGTCAGGAAGCCGAGCAGGCGCTCGCGCTCGTCGAGGAAGTCAACGCTGTGATCCTGCCGGAACCGGCAGAGGCGAACGCCGTGGTGCCGCTGGCCGCGGCCCCCGCCGAGGTCGGCGCCGAGATCCGCTCGCGCATGGACGAGATCGACATGCATGACACGCAATCCATCGTGTCCTTCGGCTCTGCCGCGCAGGCCGAGCTGCAGGAAATCAGCCAGGCGATGCTCAACGACGTGCGCAACAAGGATGTGGGCCCTGCCGGCGACAGCCTGCGCGGGATCGTGACCACGATCCGCGGCTTCTCGGTCTCCGAGCTCGACGTGCGCCGCGAACGCAGCTGGTGGGAGAAGCTGCTGGGCCGCGCTGCGCCCTTCGCCAAGTTCACCGCGCGTTTCGAAGAGGTGCAGGGCCAGATCGACCGGGTGACCGACAACCTTCTGGAGCATGAGCACAAGCTGCTGAAAGACATCAAGTCGCTGGATCTGCTGTACGAAAAGACCCTGCAATTCTACGACGAGCTGGCGCTTTACATCGCGGCGGGCGAGGAAAAGATCAAATCGCTCGACGAGAATGACATCCCCGCGATGGAGGCCGAAGTGCAGGCAGCACCCGAGGGCGATCAGGTGATGAAGGCGCAGGAACTGCGCGACCTGCGCGCCGCGCGCGACGATCTGGAGCGCCGGGTGCACGATCTGAAACTGACCCGTCAGGTGACGATGCAGTCGCTGCCCTCGATCCGTCTGGTGCAGGAAAACGACAAGAGCCTGGTGACCAAGATCAACTCCACCCTCGTCAACACCGTGCCGCTCTGGGAAACCCAGCTGGCGCAGGCGGTCACGATCCAGCGCTCGTCCGAGGCCGCCGCCGCGGTGCGCGACGCCAATGACCTGACCAACGAGCTGCTGACCGCCAATGCCAAGAACCTGCGCGACAGCAACAAGATGATCCGCACCGAGATGGAACGCGGCGTCTTTGATATCGAGGCGGTCAAGCAGGCCAATGCAGATCTGATCGGCACCATCCAGGAAAGCCTCCAGATCGCCGACGAGGGCAAGCGCCGCCGTGCCGAGGCCGAAACCGAGCTCAAGCGCATGGAAGCGGAGCTGCGGGACACGCTGGCCAGCGCAAAGGCCCGTCGCGACGGGGTTGGCGACAACGCCGGCACCGCGGTTCCGGGCTGAGCAATGCGTCGGGGCGGGTGTTTCGCGGCGGTTGCCGCGCTGTTCGGCATCGTGGCCCTGGCGGGCTGCGACAGCTCGGCGCTTGCCCCGCGCAAGACATCCGTCACGCCGCAGGAACGCCCGGCCCGCGTCGCGGCACCGGAACCTGCGCCCGCCGCGCCCGCCGGGCCGTCGCGCGCCAGCCGCGAGCTCGAGGCGTATTACACCAGGGTCCAGAACGATCTGCTGGTGCGCGGCCTGCTGCGCACCGATGGCGGCGGGCCCGACACCCAGTTCACCGACACGATGCTGGTGCGCAATTTCGAACGCATCGCCCTCAACGAGGAATACGAGCGCGGCGCGGGTCTGCGCCCCTCGCGCGGCGGGTCGAGCGCGATCAAGAAATGGACCAAACCCATCCGCATGATCGCGGAGTTCGGCCCCAATGTGCCCGCCGCCAAGGCCGCAAAGGACCGCGCGGCGCTGTCGGGTTATGCCGCCAAGCTCAGCCGGATCACCGGGCACCCGATCTCGATGGTGGAGGGCGGCGCCAACTTCCACGTGCTCTTCATGGCCGAGGATGATCGCGATCGGATCGCGCCACGCATTCAAGCGCTGGTACCGGATGTGAACCGGAGCGCGCTGCAGCTGTTCGACAATCTGCCGCGCTCGATCCATTGCCTTGTCATCGCGTTCTCAGACACCCGCGGCGGGTACGATTACGGCCGCGCCATCGCGGTCATCCGCACCGAACATCCCGACCTGCTGCGCCGGTCCTGCATCCACGAAGAGGTGGCGCAGGGGCTGGGCCTCGGCAATGACGACCCGCGCGCGCGACCCTCGATCTTTAACGACGACGACGAGTTTGCGCTGCTGACCACACATGACGAGCTGTTGCTCAGGATCCTCTACGATCCCCGCCTGGTCCCCGGAATGCGCGCCGACGAAGCACTGCCCATCGCCCGCGTCAAGGCAGCAGAGCTGATGGGCTCCGGGCCCAGCTGACAATGTCCAATCTTCCGGCGCCCGAAACTTTCGAGTTTTTTGCTCGATATCTTCTAGCCGGTTTCGTCTTTCTGACCCTGCGCTCCTGGCAGGTCGCAGCCAAGCGACCTCGGCTGAAGGAGCAAATTGCCGAAGCCGTAATACTGAGCCTGATCAACCAGGTCATCCTCTTGATGACGTTTTTCTGGGCAGATGACGTCTGGCATGCTGCGAATGCGCCTGCGTCGCTACTGCTTCAATATGTTGTGCAGCCCGCCTTGCTGGGCGTGGCCGTCGGCTGGTTGATTGCCAATGACCAACTTCCTTCGGGATTGCGGCGTCTGTTCATGCCAGGCGTCCAACCGATTTCCGAAGCATACGGATGTGCCTTGCAACAAAACCCAGGTGAGACTTCGGTTATCGTCTCATATGAAGACGGCCGGGACGTCTTTGGCTTTTTCGGAGAAGAGTCCCTGGCAAGTGAAGACGGGCAGAGTGGCGGACTGTATCTGGAACGCTTATATGGTATTGGTGAGGATGGAATATGGGTCGACGCTTCCCCTCCGCGAGCTGATTGGCTTTCTCCAAGCGGTGTTCGATCCATCCAGTTCCTGGCCGAAAGGAGTGACGATGCCCAAAACGCTGTTTGATGGATACCGTGCCGGAAAAACGGGGGACGTTGGGTCGGAGTTGTCGACAAAAAGCCGAAAACAGCCGCGGGAGGGACCCTGTCGGCAAATGCCAGACCTTTACCAAGAGGCGGATCCGCAATCATGAAGCTAACGACGAACGCAAAGAAGCAGGCAAGTTAGAATGGGTATTTTCGATTTCCTCTCCGGCCAGTTCATCGACGTCATTCACTGGACCGATGACAGCCGTGACACCATGGTCTGGCGGTTCGAGCGCGAGGGCCACGAGATCAAGTATGGCGCCAAGCTGACGGTCCGCGAGGGTCAGGCGGCGGTGTTTGTGCATGAAGGCCAGCTGGCGGATGTATTCACGCCCGGGCTCTACATGCTCGAGACCAACAACATGCCGATCATGACGACGCTGCAGCATTGGGATCACGGGTTCCAGTCGCCGTTCAAATCCGAGATCTATTTCGTCAACACCAACCGTTTCACCGATCTGAAATGGGGCACCAAGAACCCGATCATGCTGCGCGATCCGGAGTTCGGACCAACTCGCATCCGCGCGTTCGGCACCTATTCGGTCAAGGTGACCGACCCGGCGCTCTTCCTGCGCGAAATCGTCGGCACCGATGGCGAGTTCACCATGGACGAGATCAGCTTCCAGATCCGCAACATCATCGTTCAGGAATTCTCCAGCGCGATTGCGAAATCCGGCATCCCGGTGCTCGACATGGCGGCGAACACAAACGAGGTGGGCAAGCTCATCGCGCAGGCGATCGACCCGACGATCAAGCAGTTCGGCCTGTCGCTGCCCGAGCTTTACATCGAGAACGTGTCGCTGCCGCCCGCGGTGGAAAAGGCGCTCGATGAGCGCACCTCGCGCGGGATCACCGGCGATCTCGACGATCACCTGAAATACAAGGCGGCCGAGGCGATGGGCGCTGGCGGCGGCATGGATGACGCGATGGGCATGGGGCTCGGCGCAGCCATGGGCATGGCGATGGGCAACCAGATGGGCGGCGCGATGGCACCGCAACAGCCCGGCCCCTGGGGCGCGTCCCCCGCGCGGCCTGCCCCGCCCCCGCCGCCGCCGGTCGAGCATGTCTGGCACATAGCCGAAAACGGCGCCACGAAAGGTCCGTTCTCGAAAGCGGATCTGGGCCGGATGGCCGCCGGGGGTGAGCTTAAGCGGGACACCCATGTCTGGACGCCCGGTCAGGATGGCTGGATGAAGGCGGGCGACGTGCAGGAGCTGGCGCAGCTTTTCACCATCATGCCGCCCCCGCCGCCACCTGCGGGTTGACGCAGGACGCGGCGATTGCGAAGCCGGGCAGACGGCGGGCATCGTCCCGCGTCTGCCACGCTGCATCTCAGGGAGACCCGGCGGCGGCGCGGGTTCGGGCCCGGGCTCGCATAGGTCTGACGTGAAAAGCGCGCGCCTTAGCTGACGCCGCCCATCGGCAGGCGGATCTGGAACATCGTGCCGCTGTCATCGCTGCGCTGCAGGGTCAAGGCGCCGCCATGGCCGCGAATCAGCTCGGCGACAATCGCGAGCCCGAGGCCCGAGCCGCCTTTGCGCACACCGCCCTGGAACGGCTTGAAGAGATATTCCTGCGCCTTGGGCGGCAGGCCGGGGCCGGTATCCGAGACGCAGATCAGCCACTCATTGTCCGCCTCCGTCGCCGACACGCAGATCTCGCCTGCGGATCCGGTTGCGACAATTGCCTGACGCGCGTTTCGCACCAGGTTGGAGAGCGCACGGTAGATCTGTTCGGGATCGCCGCGCACCATCATGCTGGCGGGCACGTCCTCGGAAAGGCTCACCGCGTTGTTGCCGATGGCCAGCCGTTCGGCTTCGAACACCTCGTTTGTCAGCGCGGCAAGGTTGAAAAGCGTGAGCTTGGGCGCCGGTTCCTCGGCCCGGCCAAACGCCAGCGTGCCTTCGCAGAGCGACACCGCGCGGCTGATCGAGTTCACCAGCTTCGGCGCCATGCGCCGCACCAGCGGGTCCTCGGACATCTCGATCCGGTCGGTGAACAGCTGCGCCGAGGTCAGGATGTTGCGCAGATCGTGGCTGACGCGGGCGACGGCACCGCCCAGCTGGGCCAGCCGTTCCTTTTGCCGGAGCGCCTGGGTGAGCTGGGTCTGCAGCGATTGCAACGCTTCTTCGGCCTCGCGCAGCTCGCGCACCGAGGCCGAGGGCTGGATCACGCGGCGCGCGTCCTCTGGGGCGGCGGCATAGCCCTGCATGTGGCCCACCACCCCCTTGATCGGTTTCACCAGCAGCACCCGCACCGCAAGGAAGAGCAGGAACGCGGTGATGATCGAGATCACCGCCGACAGGATCAGGATCCGGATGCCGTAATCGATCATGGCCATGCGCAGGCCCTGCGTGTCCATCGTGACCTCGATCAGCTGGCCCGCATCCTGCGACGGGTTGCCGATGACCCGGATCATCTTGTTGTCTGGCTCGGCCAGCCGCGCCATCGCGTCCACGATCAGCTCCACCGCCGAGGCTTCGCGCAGATCGTAGGTCTCCGACACCTGCCCCGGCATCGGCGAGGACAACACCAGCTGCTTGATCTCGTCCCGCCGCAGCGCGACATTGAAAACCCGCGCGTTCTTGAGCAGCTCTGCCTCGAGCTCTTCGCTGATCATGTCATCGGCCAGCAGCGCAAGCGAGGCGATCTGCGCCCGGTCCAGCCGGTCCAGCAGATAGCCTTCGCGGTAGCGCGCGATGGAGGGCACAAAAATCGCGATCTCGGCGATCATCACGAAGATGACCGTCAGGATGAGGAAGCGACCGGAGAGGGAATTGAGCATCTGACCTAAGCGCGTTACGGCAGCCAGCGCTGAACGAAGCGCACCACCTTCTTGACCCTGTCATTCTCGAAGAGCCTGGGTGTGAAATAAGCGCCCGCAACACGTTTGTTAAGCTCCGAGATGGTTGGATAGGGCGCCACCATGCCCGAAATCTGGCTCATCTTGAGACCGTTGGCGATGGCCAGCGACCACATGGAGATCAACTCGCCCGCCTGGTGACCGGCAATCGACGCGCCCACCGGCTTGCCCTTGACCACCATGATCTTGATCAGCCCGCGGGTCTTGCGTTCGGCAATCGCGCGGTCGTTGTGGTGATAGGGAAAGCGGTGCACTTCGAGATTGATACCGTGTTCCTTCCTCGCCTGTGCCTCGGTCAGGCCGACCTGCGCCAGTTCCGGCTGGGTGTAGGTGGCCCAGGGGATATGGCTGGTCTTGGCCTTTGCGGGCAGACCAAAGAGCGCGGAGCGGATGACGACACCGGCGTGATAGCCCGCTACATGCGTGAATTGCAGCCCGCCCGCCGCGTCGCCGATGGCATAGACCTTCTTGTTGGTGGTCTTGAGGCTTGCGTCGACCTCGATGCCGGTTCGGGTGGTCTTGATCCCGGCCTTGTCCAGGTCGAGCTTGTCGGTATTGGCCTTGCGGCCCACGGCAACCAGCACGTGGCTGCCCCTGAAGACGCGGCCGTCTTCGACCTCGACCTCGATGGCCCCGGCCTCGCCGCGGATCTCTTTGGCGAGCGCCTCTTCGGCGATCTCGATGCCTTCCTCGCGGAGCTTTTCCAGCACAACCTCGGCCATTTCCGGATCGTCCTTGCCCAGCGCCTTGGCGCCCTCGATCACCGTGACCCTGGAGCCGAGCCGCACATGCGCCTGCGCCATTTCCATGCCGATGGGGCCGCCGCCGATGACCAGCAGATGCTCGGGCCGCTCACGCAGTTCCCAGAGACTTTCGTTGGTCAGGTAAGGCACCGTGTCGAGCCCGGGGATCGGCGGCACGAAGGGCGAAGAGCCGGTGGCGATGATGATGCGGCGCGCGGTGATACGGTGCGCGCCCGCCTCGACCGTGTCATCCGAGACAAAGCGGCCAAATTCGCGGATCACCCGGACACCGAACCCCTCAAAGCGGTCCTGGCTGTCCATCGGCTCGATCTGAGCGATCACATCGGCCACATGGTCCTTGGCGGCCGCATAGTCGACCTGCGGGCTTTCGTTGCCAACACCCAGAGGGGCGGCGTGGGACATAGCGTAGGCGGATTTGGCCGAGGCGATGAGCGCCTTGGAAGGCACGCAGCCGTAGTTCAGGCAATCACCGCCCATCTTGTGGCCCTCCAGCAGCACCACATCGGCGCCCATCTGACTGGCCCCGGCTGCGACAGACAATCCGCCGGAGCCCGCGCCGATGATCAGAAGATCGGTCTTGATCGTCTCCATCTCAGATCCCTTTCTTGCCGCGCAGGGCTTTCAGAGCGATCGGCAGTGTCGCCAGAACACACAGACCCAGGATCGGCAGCAGGATATGCGGCTCGAAGATGATGCCGAGGTTGGGGGTCTCTCCGCGTTCGAACACTTCACCTAGCCCGGCACCGACAGAGGTGTAGACCACGCCGCCCGGAATGATGCCGAGGAAGGTTGTGACCGCAAAGCGCCAGAGCGGCACACCGACGAAAGCGGGCACGAGATTGGCGACAAAAAACGGCACCGCCGGCACCAGGCGGATGAGGAAGAGCATCGACCACTGGTTCTCGTCGATGCCGTCCTTGATCTTCTTCACCGCACCGTCCGAAGTCTCCATCCTGGCAGAGAGCTTTTCGCCAAGGCCCCAGCGGGCGGCGAGGAAGATGATCACGGCACCGATGGTGGCGGCGGTCACGTTGAAAAGCGCGCCGGGGAAGGTCGCAAAGAGAAAGCCACCGGTAAGCGTGGCGATTGTGGCGCCGGGCAGCGAGAAGGCGACGATGACGATATAGGCCAGCATGAACGCGCCCACCGTGAGCAGGTAATTGGCGTCACGGAACGCGATCAGCGCCTCGCGGTTGTCGCGCAGCGTGTCGAAGGTGAGGTAATCGCGCAGCGTGAAGAACCCCACCACAGCAACCATGAGGATCGCGATCAGGGGCAAGTGGCGCTTCAGGCCGGTGGGCGGGGTGTCTGTCATGTCGCTCATTCTATCAGGGCTTTCGATCTGGTGTGTCTCATCTGAGCCAAGACATGACCCTTGCGCCATCGCCGCAACAGGGATCTCACGGGCGCTTGAAGTCGGGTGTACGCTGGCGTGAGAATCCGCAGCCTGAGTGACAGGGTTGAAACATTTGACCGCGCGGGAGCGGTGGATTTCGCGGCTGGCGCGCGAAATTGTTGCAAAACGGCCCTTCTGGCGGTTTGACATGGGCCGGACACGCTCTTATAGCACGGGCTTCGAACACCACTGGTCCTGCGAATCCGTCGCTCCGGACCAAGGAATATGGAGCAGATGCGATGAAACGCACCTTTCAGCCGTCGAACCTGGTACGCAAGCGTCGCCACGGGTTTCGCGCGCGCATGGCCACCAAGGCCGGTCGCAAGATCCTGAACGCACGCCGCGCCCGCGGTCGCAAGAGCCTCAGCGCGTAATCCGCGTTGTCCCGCCCTGCGTCTGCGCGGGGATGCCCTGATCAAATGGCCGCCGCGGATCCTGCCGTGGCGGCCCTTTCGCGTTTTCCGCAGCGTGATTTCCGCTGCATGAGTTTCACAGCGTGAGAAGAGGCCGGAATGGCGCTTGAGGTCCTGACGAAACGCCGCGACTTCCTGAAAGCCGCCCGCGCCCGCCGTCTGCCCTGCCCCGCCTTCCTGCTGCAGGCACGGCTGCGCGATCCTTCTGAGAATGTGGCGCCGCAGGTGATGCGCGTGGGGTTCACCTGCTCCAAAAAGGTCGGCAACGCGGTGGCGCGCAACCGCGCCAAACGCCGGTTGCGCGAAATCGCAAGGCTGGTGCTGCCGGACCGGGGGGAACCGGGCTGGGATTACGTGCTGATCGGGCGCGCCAACGAAACAGCGCAGCGCGACTTTGCCCTCATGCAGGACGATCTGCGCCGCGCGTTGACCAAACTGCATGCAGGCGCGACGCGCGGCGGCGATCCCGCCAAGGTCGCAGCGCCGGTGGTCACGTCTGCGCAAGGGTTCTGATTATGCCGCAGCGACAGGACACCGCCTCTCCGGCTCAGGTTCGCGGACTGCTCGTCTTGGGGCTGCATGGCGCGTGGCTCCACCGGCGTCACAAGATCGATGTGCTGATCAAGGACTGTCCTGACCGCGCGGTCCGCCCGTCATGACCTTTCTTGCGCATGTCGTGGCGCTGCCGGTGCGGTTTTATCGGCTCGTCTTCAGCCCCTGGGTGGGGCATGGGTGCCGGTTTCAGCCAACCTGCTCGGCCTATGCGCTCGAAGCCTTGCAGAAACATGGCGGGATCAAGGGCACATGGCTGATCGTCCGGCGCCTCGCCCGGTGTCAACCCTGGGGTGGCTCGGGTGTCGACAATGTGCCCGATTGATCCGCTCATCCGTCCTGATGGACGGCCTCGCCACCTTGCCAGACCAGCGCCAAGGGCCTAAGCCTCGCGTATGTTCGACAATGCAGACGACATCCACCCGCTCTTTCACGGCGCCCCGAAAAGCACCGAGTTCAAGAAGCTGCGCAAGCGCATCGTTCAGAACGTGCGCGAAGCGGTGGAGCAATACGGCATGGTTGAGCCCGGCGCCAAATGGCTGGTGTGTCTCTCGGGCGGCAAGGACAGCTACACGCTGCTGGCCATCCTTCACGAGCTGAAGTGGCGCGGGTTGCTGCCGGTCGAGCTTCTGGCCTGCAATCTCGACCAGGGCCAGCCGGGGTTTCCCGCCACGGTGCTTCCGGAATTTCTCGACAGGATGGGGGTGGCGCACCGGATCGAGTATCAGGACACCTATTCGATCGTGATGGACAAGATACCCGCTGGACGGACCTATTGCGCGCTGTGCTCGCGTCTCCGGCGCGGCAATCTCTACCGGATCGCGCGGGAAGAGGGCTGCTCTGCCGTCGTGCTCGGGCACCATCGCGACGACATTCTCGAGACATTTTTCATGAACCTCTTTCACGGCGGACGTCTGGCCACGATGCCGCCCAAACTGGTCAACGAAGAGGGCGATCTCTTTTTGTACCGTCCGCTCGCCCATGTCGCCGAGGCCGACTGCGAGAGGTTTGCGCGCGCGATGGGCTACCCCATCATCCCTTGCGATCTTTGCGGAAGTCAGGACGGGCTGCAGCGGCAGCAGGTCAAACAGATCCTCGACGGGTGGGAGAAAAACAGCCCCGGCCGTCGGCAGGTCATGTTCCGGGCACTGATGAATATCCGGCCGTCGCATATGCTGGATCCCGGGCTTTTTGATTTCGCGGCACTGATGCGGGCCGAAGACACGGACAATTCGAGCAAAAAAGCCGATGGCCGTTAAGAGGCAAGTTACCGTTTTGTTCTAATTTCCCGGGAGCCATCAAAGGGGGCTCGCCGATGAAATCCGCTATTGCCGCTCGGATCACCCAAGCACGCTCAATTCTGCGTCGCGGGGTGCGGGGCCCTCAGGCGCTGGCATTTCTGCCGGCGATTGCGCTGGCGGCCTTCTGGCTCGGGGGCGAACCCATGCTGGTTCTGGCGGCGTTGGGCCTGCCCTTGCTCTACATGCTGGCCGGTGGCGATATTTCGGGCGGTCCCGGCGCGCAGGACCCGATGGGTGACATGAATGTGGTGGGGCTGGCCGTGGCCGGGCGCATGGTCAACCAGTTCCTCGTACATGCGCGCGGCTCCAACCTGCCAACCGCCTGCATGGTGATCGAGGTCGACGGGCTTGATCCGGTCAAGCAGAATGCCGGTGAACCGGCGGCGGAAAGCCTGCGGGATCTGACCCTGACGCGGCTGCGAAACATGCTGCGCGGCGACGATCGTGCTGTCAGGCTGGGCGACAATCGGTTTCTGGTTTTGCTGGCACCGGCGCTCCGCCTTGATCTGGAGGCATTGCTGCAGCTCGCCGCGCGCTTGCAAAGCGGGGTGGAGGAACCGGCCTCTCTCAGTAATTCCGTGCGTTATCTGTCGGCCTGTATCGGGTTTTGCAGCAGCGCGCGCATGGCAGAGGACGCGACCGGCGAACAGATGCTCGACGCCGCGCAGATCGCCCTGGGCGAGGCTGTGGTCAATGGGCCATCCGCGGTCCGCGCCTGGTCAGAGAACATGCGCGCCGCCCACAGTGCCCAGAAATCGCTGCTTGCCGAGGTCGAGAAGGCGTTGATGAACGGGCAGATCCAGCCCTGGTTTCAACCGCAGATCTGCACCTCTACCGGTCAGATCAGCGGTGTGGAGGCCCTCGCGCGCTGGATCCATCCCGAACGCGGGATTGTGCCGCCGATCCAGTTCCTGCGGTGCCTGGAGGAATCCGGGCAGATGACGCGATTGAGCGAAGTGATCCTGCAGCACTCGCTCACCGCGCTGCGCAGCTGGGATCAGGCGGGGTTGGACATTCCCCGGGTCAGCGTGAATTTCTCCGACACCGAATTGCGGGATCCCAAGCTCGTCGACCGAATCCAGTGGGAACTGGACCGGTTCGGGCTGGTGCCGCACCGGCTGGGCATCGAGGTGCTGGAAACCGTCATTGCCGGATCCCCGGAAGGTATCGTCGCGCGCAATATCGTGGCGCTGGGCAAGCTGGGGTGCCATATCGATCTGGACGACTTCGGAACAGGGCACGCGTCGATCAACGCGCTGCGGCGCTTCACGGTCCATCGGCTGAAGATCGACCGCAGTTTTGTCACACGCGTCGACCGGGACGAAGATCAGCGCCGGATGCTGGCTGCCGTGCTGAGCATGGCCGACCGGCTCGGGCTTGAAACCCTGGCTGAGGGGGTCGAAAGCGTCGGCGAACACGCGCTTCTGTCGCAACTGGGCTGCGATCATGTCCAGGGATTTGGCATCGCGCGCCCAATGCCGGTTGACCAGATCGTCGAATGGTCCGGGCGCCATGCGGACAAGATCTCCGGCGCGCAGCAGTTGGGGCGCAGTACCGGTTGATCCAGCAGATCTGTGGCAGCGTCGGCACGCCTTCGATCTTTGAAGCACATACCCGGCCACCGGAATCGAAATCTTGGTGACATGTGTAATTCTGTTTGGCCCGACCGGATGAAACACCCGGAGACCCGCTCATTCGGACCGGTATTGCCTATCCATGGGAAAACCGCCGCCTGAAACTCGACGTCTTCGGGACGCGTCCAGCGCCACCTTGACAAGTTCCCGCGCAGCGAGGTCTGCGATCCGTCGATCACGTTCGTGACAGGCGGCCTGGAGAATCCCGCAAGGCACCGACGTTCAACGCTGCAAAGGGCCGCGCCGACCCGGAATCCGCTTGACCTTTGGGCTGTAGGACGTTTGAACCACGCGGAACGATCCCAAAGAAAAGTGGCTCTCTCGATGGACGATCAGAACAAGAACCTGCTCCTTGCCACGGCGCTCAGCTTCGCCGTCATTCTGGTGTGGTTTCTGCTCTTTCCGCCACCGGAGCCTCCGCTCGAGGATCCCAATGCCGAAACCGCCGCGATCGTCGACGAGGCCACCGGCAACGACATCGCCGCCCCCCCGGCTGCCGCGACGGGTGCTGCAAATAACGGTAACGCCGCAGAGGCGGAAGCGGCGGCGAATACCCCCCGGTTGACCATCGAGACCGCGCGTCTCAACGGATCGATCTCGCTGACCGGCGGGCGGATCGACGATCTGCGCCTCAAGGATTACCGGGTGTCGCTCGACGAGGATGCGGAGATCGTCCAGATCCTCGACCCCGTCGGCAGCAACGCCCCCTATTACGCACTTTACGGTTGGGCGCCCGGCGCCGGGCTGAGCCTCGACGATGTGCCCGGCGCGAACACGCCGTGGCAGGTCGAGGGCAATGACACATTGACCGCCGACGCGCCGATCACGCTCGTCTGGGAAAGCCCCGCCGGGCTCACCTTCCGCCGCGACATCGCGATCGATGACGACTACCTCTTTACCATCACGCAATCGGCCACCAACTCCGGTGGCGAGGCGGTGTCGCTGGCACCCTACGGCGTGATCGCGCGGCATGGCGAGCCGGAAGACCTCAAGAACTTCTTCATCCTGCATGAAGGTGTGATCTCGATGGCGGATGGCACGCTGAGCGAGCTTGACTATGACGAGCTGCCCGATTTCGCCGTCCTGCCCAGCGAGGGCGCGCGCGCCGAGGTCACACAAGTGGCCGAAAACGGCTGGATCGGCTTCACGGATCACTACTGGATGACGACGCTCGTGCCGCAGCCGGGCACCGCCTTCAAGCAGGTCGCGAAATACGATGACCGCCGCGACATCTACCAGACCGAAGCGGTTCTGCCGACCGTTCAGCTGGCTGCCGGACAAAGCCAGTCCGTGACCACGCAGCTCTTTGCAGGCGCCAAGGAATGGGAGACGATCCGGCAATACCAGACCGATGGCGTCGAAGGCTTTCTCGACAGTATCGACTGGGGCTGGTTCTTCTTTCTGACCAAGCCGATCTTTGCCGTGCTGCACTATCTCAACCAGTGGATCGGCAACATGGGCTGGGCGATTATCGGCCTGACCCTGCTGATCAAGGCGGTTCTCTTCCCGCTCGCCTATAAATCCTACGTCTCGATGGCGAAGATGAAGGAATTGCAGCCCGAGATGGAGAAGATCAAGGAGCGTGCCGGCGACGACCGCCAGAAGCTCCAGCAGGAAATGATGTCGCTTTACAAGAAGGAAAAGGTGAACCCCGCGTCGGGCTGTCTGCCGATCCTCCTGCAAATCCCGATCTTCTTCAGCCTCTACAAGGTGATTTTCGTCACGCTGGAATTGCGCCACGCGCCCTGGCTGGGTCCGTTTCAGGATCTGAGCGCGCCGGATCCGACCTCGATCTTCAACTTCTTCGGTGCTCTGCCCTGGGCCGCGCCGGAGCCCGGGACCATTGCAGCGCTTGTCTTCATCGGCATCCTGCCGCTTCTGCTGGGCATCTCCATGTGGCTGCAGCAGAAACTGAACCCGGCACCGACCGATCCGACGCAACAGATGATCTTTGCCTGGATGCCCTGGGTCTTCATGTTCATGCTGGGCGGCTTTGCCTCGGGCCTCGTCGTCTACTGGATTGCCAACAACACGATCACCTTCACACAGCAGTACCTGATCATGCGCAGCCAGGGCTACAAGCCTGACATCCTTGGGAATATTCGCGGCAAAAAGGCCGAGGCCGCGGCGAACAAGGACACCAAGCCGAAAGAGGCGAAAGCCAAGGACAGCACGCCCAAGGGCAAGAAATGACCGGGCGCGTCACAAGCCTGTGGCGCCACCCGATCAAGAGCCACGGACGCGAAGCGCTTGATGCCGTGACGCTGGTCGAAGACCAGACCCTGCCCTGGGACCGGCATTGGGCGGTGGCGCATGACCAAAGCACGGCCGACGGGTCCGAATGGGTGTCCTGTCACAATTTCACGCGCGGCGTGAAAGCCCCGGAACTCGCCGCCGTGATGGCGCGCCTCGATGAGGAGACGGGCGCGGTCACCCTCTCGCATCCCGCAAAGCCGGATCTCGTTTTCGACCCGGACAGCGACGGCGACGCGCTCATCGACTGGACCGCCGACATGCTGCCGGCGAACCGGGCCAGATCGGCGCGGGTTGTGCGGGCCGCAACGCAAGGCATGACCGACAGCGATTTTCCGTCGATCACGCTCTGCAACATGTCCTCGCACCGGGCGGTCAGCCAGCGCGTCGGGCGGGAGCTTTCGATCCATCGCTGGCGCGGCAATATCTGGATGGACGGGCTGGCACCTTGGGAGGAGTTCGACTGGATCGACCGCGACCTGCGCATCGGCGATGCCATCCTGCAGGTGCGCGAGCGCACCACCCGATGCCTGCACACCCATGACAACCCCGAGACCGGCAAGCGCGATGTCGACATCCTCGCCGCGCTCGACACCTGGGACCATCAGGATTTTTCTGTCAAGGCCGTCGTGCGGCAAGGCGGTCGCGTCGCGGTTGGCGACAGGGTGGAACGGCTATGACCGCCCTGCCCTTCCCGCTCAGCGAAGAGCCCGATGCGGCCACGCTGGAGGCCGCGCGCAAGCGTTTTGCCGGAGAGGTCCATTTCGTCAAAGGCGTTGTCGACATGTCGGGCCTGCCCCCGGATGACCGGGCAGAGGTCTGCTTTGCCGGTCGCTCCAATGTCGGAAAATCCAGCCTGATCAACGCTCTGACCGGTCGCAAGGCGCTGGCCCGCGCCTCCAACACGCCCGGTCGCACGCAAGAGATTAACTATTTCACCCTTGCCGACAGCCATTACCTCGTGGACCTGCCCGGCTATGGCTATGCCAACGCGCCTCTGGACAAGGTTCAGGCGTGGCAGCGGTTGCTCAAACGCTACCTCTCGGGTCGGGCGAGCCTGCGCCGCGCCTTTGTGCTGGTGGATTTTCGTCACGGGATCAAACCGGTCGATGAAGAGATCATGTCGCTGCTCGACAGCGCCGCGGTGACGTTCCAATGCGTGTTGACCAAATCCGACAAGGTGCGCGACAGCGAACAGACCCGCATTCTGGCCCAGGTCCGCGAGAAACTGTCCCGGCACCCCGCCGCTTTCCCCGAGATCGTGACGACCAGCAGCGAAAAGGGCCTGGGCCTTGGCACGTTGCGGACGATCATCGCCGGGCTGATCTAGCCAAGCGACCCCGCTCAGGGCAATCTGGCCGCGTTCGCCTGCAGGAAATTAACCATGAGACCCAGAGACATGAACAAGGACTGGAAAGCCACCGCCCGCACATTGTCCGAGGCGCTGCCGTTCCTGCAGCGCTACACCGGCGCCGTGGTGGTGGTGAAGTTCGGCGGCAACGCGATGGGCGACGACGCCGCGATGGCTGAATTTGCCCGCGACATCGTGTTGATGCGGCAGGTCGGCGTGAACCCGGTTGTGGTCCATGGCGGCGGACCGATGATCAACGACATGCTGGGGCGTCTTGGGATCGAAAGCCGCTTTGTGCGCGGCAAGCGGGTGACCGACAAGGCGACGATCGACGTGGTCGAGATGGTGCTGACCGGCCTTGTGAACAAGCGGATCGTGCAGGCGATCATGGATCAGGGCGGGCGCGCGGTCGGCCTGTCGGGCAAGGACGATGACCTCATGGTCTGCGAGGCCGACGACCCGGAGCTGGGCTTTGTCGGCCGCCCGGTGGAGATGAATGTGCAGGTGCTGCGCGATCTTTTTGCCGCCGGGATCATCCCGGTGGTGGCGCCGGTCGCCACGGGCATGGGCGACAACGAGACCTTCAACGTCAATGGCGACACGGCCGCCGGGGCCATCGCCGGCGCGCTCAGGGCGGACCGGCTGTTGCTGCTAACCGATGTGTCGGGCGTGAAAAACAGCGCGGGCGACGTGGTGACCGAACTGACGCCGGAGGATGTGCGCCGGATGACCAGCGACGGGGTGATCGCCGGGGGGATGATCCCCAAGACGGAAACCGCGCTGCGCGCCATCGAGGCCGGTGTGCGCGGCGTGGTGATCATCGACGGGCGCGTGTCGAACGCCTGCCTGCTGGAGCTTTTCACCGAACACGGCTCCGGCTCGCTGATCCGCGCCACAGACCTGCCGCCGCGCGCGGCATGAAGCGCTACCACGACGATGCGGCCGCCGAGGCGCTGGCGCTGCGTGGCGCCTTTCATGCGACGGAGGGCGACGGAACACCGGACAGGACCGGCACGCTTTTGATGCTCGGCCCCGACGAGCCGCGGTTCTGGGCGGTGTTCACCGCCTCACCGGAATATCGCGACGGCGCGGCCAACCCGATGGACCGATGGTCCAAACGGGTGATCGGCGCGCTGGCCGACCGATGGGGCGGCACCGCGATCTTTCCTTATGACGGCCCGCCTTACGCGCCGTTCATCTCCTGGGCCACCGCGACGGGGCAGTGCTGGCCCGCGCCGGTCGGCCTGCTGGTGCATGACGCGGCGGGGCTCTTTATCTCCTATCGCGGCGCAGTGGCGGTGCCGGAGCATCTGCCGCTGCCCGACGCACCGTCATCGCCCTGTCTGACCTGCGCGGACACGCCTTGCGCAACAGCCTGTCCGGTGGGCGCGCTGGCACCGGGGCAGGATTACGACGTGCCCGCCTGCCGCGCGCATGTGCAAAGCGACGCGGGTCAGGCCTGCCGCGACGGCGGCTGTCTTGTGCGCCGCGCCTGTCCGGTGTCGCAAACATTCGGACGCCTGGCCGAACAGTCGGCTTTCCACATGGCCGCCTTCCTGTAAGAGTGGGCTCATGAAACGACTTATCCTCATGCGACACGCCAAGTCCGACTGGTCGATGGGCGAGCCGGACAAGGCCCGCCCCCTCAACAAGCGCGGTGAGAAAAGCGCAAAAGCGATCGGCGCCTGGCTGCAATCCGAGCGCTTCGTCCCGGACGAGGCTCTGGTCTCTTCGGCGGCCCGCACGCGGCAGACCTGGGATCTGCTGGATCTTGGCGTCACCGTGCAATTCGAAGACGCGCTCTACCTCGCCGAACCGGATGAAATGCTCGAGGTTCTGAAAGCCGCGCGCAAGGACACCGTGCTGATGATCGGGCACAACCCGGGCATCTGCGACCTGGCCCACCGGCTGGTCGACGATCCGCCCGCGGCGCACCGCTTTGAGGATTATCCTACGGGTGCCACGCTGGTCGTGGACTTCGATGTCGAGGATTGGGCCGATATCATGCTTCGGACCGGGCAGGTCGAAGCGTTCAAAATTCCGCGCGAGCTGGTCTAGCCCGCGCGGAGATACTCATTACCGAACCAACATCCACTGGTTACCACACGAAGGGTTACTGAGCGGTGATCACGGTCATGACCAATTCGCCGTCAACGCGGATCGGACCGTCTTCCTTGGCGCCCAGCGTGTATTCGAAGATACCGGTCGACATGCCGCCGTCTTCGGCGTGCACCATCAGCATGAGCATGTCGCCCGCCATCACCTCTTCGGTGAGGATCGCGGCGACATCCATGGTCTCGCCCTTGCGCAGCGGCGCGTGACCGACCACGGGTCCGGGTGTCATGTCTGCATCGGTGCGGTGCACAACCAGCCAGCCATTGGCGCTTGCCACCACTTTTTCAGCAGAAACAACGCCGTTTTCGACCGATTGGTCCATCGCTTCGACCATCGGCGTCGCGTGGCCACCGGCAAAGGCGGCACCGGTCATCGTGATCAGAAGGCTCGCTGTGAGAATGTAGCGCATGGGTCGTCTCCTTGTTGTAAACTCTTTACGGCCCGGATCTGTCCGGGTCTGCCTTGAGCCACGGGAGACGCCTCGAACAAGTTTCAAATCAGGCACAAAAAAATCCCGGCAGGGTGGGCCTGCCGGGATTTTCGCCGGGAACACGCCGCGAAACGCGGCGCGCTCTCAGTGTCCGAGGATCTGGCTCAGGAACAGTTTGGTCCGCTCGTTCTGCGGATTGTTGAAGAACTCTTCGGGTTCGTTCTGCTCCACGATCTGCCCCTGATCCATGAAAATCACGCGGTTGGCAACCTGACGGGCAAAGCCCATCTCATGCGTCACGCAAAGCATCGTCATGCCCTCTTCGGCAAGCGACACCATGGTGTCGAGCACTTCCTTGATCATCTCCGGATCGAGCGCCGAGGTCGGCTCGTCGAACAGCATGATCCGCGGCTTCATGCAGAGCGAGCGGGCGATGGCCACACGCTGCTGCTGACCACCCGAGAGCTGGCCGGGATACTTGTTGGCCTGTTCGGGGATCTTCACCTTTTCGAGGAAATGCATCGCCGTGTCCTCGGCCTCTTTCTTGGGCGTCTTGCGCACCCAGATCGGGGCCAGCGTGCAGTTCTCGAGGATCGTGAGATGCGGGAACAGATTGAAGTGCTGGAACACCATCCCCACTTCGGAGCGGATCTTGTCGATGTTCTTGATGTCCGAGCTGAGCACGGTGCCATCAACCTCGATCCGGCCTTTCTGATGCTCTTCCAGCGCGTTGATGCAGCGGATGAGCGTCGACTTGCCCGAGCCAGACGGCCCCGCGATCACGATCCGCTCTCCGCGATGCACCGACAGGTCGATGTCGCGCAGCACGTGGAAGGTGCCATACCACTTGTTCATGTTTTCGATCGAGATCGCGATCTCGTCGGAGACTTGCATTTGAGCAGCTTCAGCCATGGCTCAGATCCTTATCTGTGTTCAGTGTTGAGCTGGCGTTCCAGCCACTGCGAATATTGCGAAATGCCGTAACAGACCGGAAAGAACATCACGACCGCGAAGCCCCAAAGCTCCCAGTACACGCCGTTCCATTCGGTCGAGGCGAGGATCGGCCCGCGGATCATGCCCACGAGGTCGAACATCGAGATGACCGACACAAGCACGGTGTCCTTGAAGAGCCCGACAGCCACGTTCACGATCCCCGGGATGGAGATCTTGAGCGCCTGCGGCATGATGATCAGCCGCATCGACTGCGCGTAATCGAGCCCGAGGCTGTCGGCGGCTTCGTACTGACCGCGCGGCAGGGCAGCAAGGCCGCCTCGGATCACCTCGGCGATATAGGCCGAGGAGAACATGGTGATCATGATGATCACCCGCAGGATCAGGTCGAAATTCGTGCCCGGCGGCAGGAAGTAGGCCAGCACCACGTTGGCCACAAACAGCAGCGTGATCAGCGGCACGCCGCGGATGAACTCGATGAAGATCACGCAGATCCACTTGATGATCGGCATGTGGCTCTGACGGCCCAGCGCCAGCACGATGCCGATGGGCAGCGACAGCGAAACGCAGACCACGCCGAGGATGAAGTTCAGCATGAACCCGCCCATGTCGCGCGACGGAACGGCGGGCAGCGCGAGGAAATTCGACATCGCATCCGCGATGAACCCGCCGATGAACCAGGTGATCGCCGCCGCCGCGATGCCACCGAAAAGGCCCGCGGCAAAGCTGTTGCCTTCGAGTTTCTTGAACACGATATAGCCCGCGACGATGCCCACCAGCGCCACGATCGGCACCATGATCGTCCCGCCCCAGATCAGCCAGAAGGCCAGGAACGGATAGAGCGCGGTGAAGTAGAGCACCTTGCGCGGCACGTACATTGCAAACAGCAACGGCGCGGCGGCAACAAAGAGCAGGATGAAGGCCAGGGTCGGGCGCCAGTATTGCTCGTTGGGGTATTGGAACCCGAACAAGAGCTGGTTCCAGCGTTCCGTCAGCACCGAGAAACAGGCCCCGGTGGTGCCTTGCAGGATCTCGCGGCATTCGGCCAGCGAATCCGTGCTCCAGATCCCGTTCATGAACCACGGCCAGGCCCCCGAGACGATCTTGTAGAGGAAATAGATCGCCACGATGGTCAGGATCGAGTTGATCCAGTCCGGGAAGAGATTGGCCCGGACCCATTTGACCACGCCGGTTTCGGACGCCGGAGGCTCGGCCTCCGGCAGCATGGTGTCGCGGACATAAGCGACGCTTTGTGCATGTGTATCGCTCATATCAACGCTCCTTCAAACGGACGGAGTTGTTGTAGACGTTCATGATCGCCGAGATGCACAGGCTGAACGTGAGGTAGAACAGCATCAGCAGCAGCACGCATTCGATGGCCCGGCCGGTCTGGTTCAGCGTGATGCCGCCCAGCGTGCCGGTCAGGTCCATGTAGCCCACGGCAATCGCCAGAGAGCTGTTCTTGGTCAGGTTCAGATATTGCGAGATCAGCGGCGGGATGATGACCCGCAGCGCCTGCGGCAGGATCACCAGGTTCATGATCCGGTTGGGCCGCAAGCCCAGCGAGGCGGCGGCTTCGGTCTGCCCCTTGGAGACCGCGAGAATGCCGGCGCGCACGTTTTCGGCGATGAAGGCCGCGGTGTAGATCGCCAGCGCGAAGGTCAGCGCGATCAGCGAGTTCCGCGCATAGACACCACCCTGGAAGTTGAAGCCCCTGAGCTCGGGATATTCCAGCGAAATCGGCTGGCCCATCACGAAATAGGCAAGGATCGCAGGGATGAAGAACAGCCCCACCGACGGCCACAGCGTCGGGATCATCTGACCCCGCTCGAAAAGCGCCTTGCGGGCGTAGTTCCGGAACACGAAAATCCCCGCAATCGAGGCGAGGAACACCGCAATCACCACAGCCGAGCCCGGCCCGAAAAGCGGTTTCGGAAAGTAAAAGCCCCGTCCGGTGAAGGCAAACGATCCCAGCAGCATCGACGCTTCGGCATCCTCCCCGCGGAAGTCGCGCGGCTGTGGCAGCACCGCCACGAAGATCGCCATGATGATCAGGATCCAGACCAGCACCGGCACGTTGCGGAAGATCTCCACATAGATCGACATCACCTTGCGGATCAGCCAGTTCTTCGACAGCCGCAGCACACCGACGATCACACCGATGATCGTGGCCATAAGGCAGCCGAGAAACGCCACCAGAAGCGTGTTGAGCGCGCCGACCACCGACGCCCGCCAATGTGTGGACTGGCTGTCATATTCGATCAGCCGCTGGTTGATATCGTAACCGGCGGGCTCTCCGAGAAAGTCAAAACTGATATTGAGACCCGCGGCCCTGAGATTGGAGACGAGGTTCGAGCCCAGATAGGCGAACGCTGCGATCAGCAGGATCATCGCGATGAATTGGAATGTGTAGGAACGGTACCGCGTGTCGTTGATCAGCTGTGACAGCTGAAACGACTCCGACGGTGGGTCGGTAATAGTCGACATGGTGATATCCCTGATACGTCCGCATGTACGAATTGGCCGGAGGTTTGCCCACTCTTGCGCCGTCTGCGGAATTATTTGTGCCGTCTGAAAAGAAAAGGGCGCGGCATGCCGCGCCCTTTTCCGGGTTTCGTCTTAGCGGAAGGGCGGTGCGTAGAGCAGGCCGCCATCGGTCCACTGCGCGTTCAGACCGCGCGAGAGGCCGATCGGGGTGTTCTCCCCGATGTTCTTTTCGAAGAGCTCACCGTAGTTGCCGCCCACCATGATGGCGCGCTTGGCCCAGTCGGCGTCGAGACCCAGCTGCTCGCCGAGATTGCCCTCGGAACCCAGCAGACGGTTGATCTCGGGGTTGTCGGATCCGCCCGACAGCTCCTCGATATTGGCCGAGGTGACGCCGTATTCTTCGGCGGCGATCAGTGCGTTGAGCGTCCAGCGCACAACGTCGGCCCATTCATTGTCGCCGTGGCGCACAAGCGGGCCCAGCGGCTCTTTGGAGATGATCTCGGGCAGAACCACGTGGTCGCCCGGATTTTCAAAGGCGGCGCGGGTTGCGGCCAGGCCGGAGGCGTCGGTGGTGTAGACGTCACAGGCGCCTTCCAGATAGAGCGGCTGCGCTTCGGCATTGGTTTCGATCGGAACCGGCTCGTAGCTGATGTTGTTGTTGCGGAAGAAATCCGCGAGGTTCAGCTCGGTCGTGGTGCCGGTCTGGATACAGATCGTGGCGCCGTCGAGTTCCTTGGCCGAGCTCACGCCCAGCTCCTTGGGCACCATGAAGCCCTGACCGTCATAGTAGTTGATGCCGACGAATTCGAACTTGAGATCGACGTCGCGGCTGAAGGTCCAGGTGGTGTTGCGCGCGAGCATGTCGATCTCGCCGGAGGCAAGCGACGTGAAGCGCGTCTTGCCGGTTGTCGGCACAAATTCCACGGCGGTCTCATCACCCAGAACGGCGGCTGCGACTGCGCGGCAGACGCCGACGTCAAAGCCGTCCCATTCGCCATTGGCGTCGGGGGCCGCAAAGCCAACGAGACCGGTTGTCACGCCGCAGTTCAGCTTGCCGCGCGCCTTGATGTCGTCGATCGTCGCCGCTGCGGCGGCCGAAGACAGGCCAGCTACAAAGGTCGCGCCGATTACGAGAGATCTTTTCATAATTACCTCTTCCTGTTTTCCGCTTCGAAAGCGGATTTTCGCCCCTTGGGGGGCTGTTTTCGCCAAATCAGGGAAACCGTTCCCTTTTTCGTGGTGCGGAGTAAGTCGGAATCAGGCCCTGAGGTCAACCCGATTTGCTGTGAAATAAAGCGTTTGAAAGTGCTTTGACCAAAGGTAAGGCACCTGTCTTCAGGGCGCGTCGGATGACAGGCGATAAAAATGTTCGGCCTGCAGAAATTCGGCTTTTTTCCGCTCTGCGACACGGGTGGCCTCGTCATCCGTACCCCATTGTTCTTCCTGCCACTTTTCGTCGATCCGCGAGAGCGACCAGATCGCGTCGGCAGACCGCGCGCCGCGCGTCGTCGCAAGCCCCAGTACCAGCGAGCCGGTCAGCGCCACCAGGTCGTGGAAACCGGCCAGTTGGAACGGGCTCATCACATTCACCTCATCGCCGAGTTTTTGCAGGCTTTCGGCGTCCTGGGGCACGTGCATGACGCCGGTGCGGGGCCGCAAACGCGCGCCATAGGTCTCTGCGGCCCAGTCGAGCATCGGGTCCCATGCCTCCTGCTGGCGCGCCACTAGCGCGTCGGGCGCGTCGGCGCGGTAACACAGCAGATCGCTGTCGCCGTAGGCCGAGAGCATCGCCGCCACCTCCGCCTGCTGCACCGCGACCTTGTCGAGCGCGGAATTGGCGGTCCGGGTAAAGGGCATCGTGGCCGGGTTGACCCGCTCGCCCTGCGCGCGCCATTCCGCGGCAATCGCGTCGGCCAGCGCTTCGGTCGGCACCACCAGCAGCGTCTTGGCCGGGCTGCGCACCGCGCGGCCGTCCAGCGTGACGGTCCAGCCGTCGTCGGTCTGCGCGACCTCGGCCTTGGTCCAGAAACGTTTCGGGCCCCACTCGCTCATGTCGCCTCCCGCAGATGCGGCAATCCCAGAATATCCTCGACCGCGAGGGCCAGCGCGGACGCGTCCGACACCACGCTGTGGGCCGCGGTCAGCGTCTCGGGCGGGTGATAGCCCCAGCTCACACCCAGAAACGGGATCTGCGCGGCGCTGGCCATCTCCATGTCATAGCTGGTGTCGCCGATCATGACCGACTGCCCGGCATCGGCACCGGCTTCGCGCATGGCCGCAAAAAGCATCGCGGGATGGGGTTTCGACGGGTGATCGTCGGCCACTTGCGTGGTCACGAAATACCGGCGCAGATTCAGCGAGTCGAGCAGCGCCTCGAGCCCGCGGCGCGACTTGCCGGTGGCGATGCCAAGCAGCAGATCGTCATGCCGGGTCAGATGGTCCAGCACCTCCTGCATCCCCGGATAGAGCGGCGAGGCTTCGGTGCCGGCACTCCGGCGCAGCGCCAGATAGCGGGCCTTGTAGGTCTCGACCATACCCGCCAGCCCGTCTGCGTCCTGCGACGGCGCCAGCCGCGCCATGGCTTGCGGCAGCGACAGGCCGACAATGCTCAGCACCTCGGCGCGACCCGGCACCGGCAAATCCGCTGCGTCAAACGCCGCCTGCATCGAGGCCAGAATGTCCGCCTGGCTGTCGACCAGCGTGCCGTCCACGTCGAAGATCGCCAGTTTCAGCGCGCTCATTGCAAGGCCTCGAAAGGATCGTCCGCGGCAAAGCTCTCTTCCCAGCCAAGCGCCTGCCAGCTTTGCGCCATATGCTCGGGCAATGGCGCATTGATGGTGACCGGCTTGCCCGTCACCGGATGGCGGAACCCCATCGAGCGGGCGTGCAGATGCAACTTGCGCGAGATGATCCCGCCCAGTTGCGCGCCCCAGCCATCACCCAGATTCTCCTGTCCCGAGCCGCCGTATTTACCGTCACCGATGATCGGATGGCCAATCTCGGCCATATGCGCGCGCAACTGGTGTGTGCGGCCGGTGAGCGGTTCCAGCGCCACCCAGGACGCGCGCCCGGCGACACGGTAGAGCGTGGCGTAAAGCGAATGCGCGCGTTTCGCGCCGGGCGTCGTGTCGATGTCGCGCGGATGCAGGCAGAGCATCTTTTCACCCTCGCCACCCGCGCCATGGCCCGGCGCCTTGACCAGACCGAAGCGGATCTCGCCCAGATAGGGCGTCGGCACACCGGCCACGAGCGCCCAGTAGATCTTGCGCGTCTCCTTGTGCCGGATCGCGCCGGTCAGCGCCTTGGCCGCCTCGCGCGTGCGGGCCAGAAGCAACACGCCCGACGTGTCTTTGTCGAGCCGGTGCACCAGCCGCGGCTTTTCATCAAGGCCGAAGGTCAGCGCCTCGGAGAGGCCGTCCACATGCTTCGTCTGCTTGCTGCCGCCCTGCGTCGGAAGCCCGGGCGGTTTGTTGAGCGCGATGATGTGGTCGTCACGCCAGAGCACGCAATCGCTGATCATCCTGGCATCCGCATCGCTGACCCGGGGTTTGGGTCTGCTCTCGGTGCTGGTGGCATCGGGCAACGGCGGGATGCGCACGTTCTGCCCCACCTCCAGCCGGGTCGAGGCCCTGACCCGGCCGCCATCGACGCGCAGCTCTCCCTTGCGACACATCTTTTCGATGCGTCCCTGCGCGAGCTGCGGGAAAAGCCGTTTGAGCCAGCGATCCAGCCGCTGGTCGCCGTCACCCGGACCCACCGTGATGGTCTGAACGCGGCTCATGTGACAACGCTCCGCGCCAGAAGCAGGCCCGCGAAGAGCGCCGCAATCGACACGATCACCGAGACCGCGATGTAGCCTGCGGCCAGCGTCAGCTCTCCGCGCTCGTACAAGGTGACCGCATCGAGCGAAAAGGCCGAAAACGTGGTGAAGCCGCCCAGCACGCCGGTCATCAGCAAGGGCGCGAAGCGGTTGGCCGAGTAATGCGCCAGCACCACCACAAGCACCCCCATCAGGAACGAGCCCGCGATGTTCACGATCAGCGTGCCCCAGGGAAAGCCCTTGCCCAGCACGCGCGCAGCCGCGACGCCGGTGAGGTACCGGGCCGACGCGCCGAGCGCGCCTCCGAGGGCGATTTGCAATAAGGTCGCGGTCATCCCGGCTGCTTGGCTTTGGCGCGCGGCGATGTCAAGCAATGGCCGGGTCCGCGCGGCGTCCGGCCATCAGCTTTTCCGCTCGCGCCGCAGCTTTTCGAAATACTCCACCCGCTTTTTCAGATCGCGTTCGAAACCGCGTTCCACCGGCGCATAAAAACTGTCGCGCGGCATGTCGTCGGGGAAATAATCCTGCCCGGAAAACCCGTCCTCGGCATCGTGGTCATAGGCGTACCCGGCGCCGTAGCCCTGATCCTTCATCAGCCCGGTGGGCGCGTTCAGGATATGTTTGGGCGGCATCAGCGAGCCGGTCTTTTTCGCCGCCGCGCGCGCACCTTTATAAGCCACGTAAACCGCGTTCGATTTCGGCGCGAGCGCCAGGTAGACCAGCGCCTGCGCAATCGCAAGCTCCCCTTCCGGAGAGCCCAGACGCTCGAAGGTCTGCCAGCTTTGCAGGCAGATCGCCTGCGCCTGCGGGTCCGCCAGCCCGATATCCTCGACCGCCATGCGGGTGATGCGCCGGGCGAGGTAGCGCGGATCCTCCCCCGCCTCCAGCATCCGCGCCAGCCAGTAAAGCGCCGCATCCGGGTCCGAGCCGCGCACCGATTTGTGCAGCGCAGAGATCAGGTTGAAATGCCCGTCGCCGGATTTGTCGTATTGCGCCGCGCGCTTCATCAGACGGGTCTTCAGCCCGTCGATATCGAGCGTCTTGTCGGCGGGCCAGCTCATCACCTGTTCGACAAGGTTGAGCAGCGCGCGCCCGTCGCCATCGGCCATCTCGAGCAGCGCCTCGCGGGCCGGACCCTTGAGCGGCAGCGGGCGGCCCAGCTCTTTCTCCGCGCGCTGCGCCAGCCGCTCCAGATCGGCCAGCGACAACCGTTCGAGCACCAGAACCTGCGCCCGGCTGAGCAAAGCGGCGTTGAGCTCAAAAGACGGGTTTTCGGTTGTCGCCCCGACCAGCAGGATCGTGCCATCCTCCATATGCGGCAGAAATCCGTCCTGCTGGGCCTTGTTGAAGCGGTGGATCTCGTCGACAAAGAGCAGCGTGCCCTTGCCGTTGGAGCGCCGCAGCCGCGCCGCCTCGAACACCTTGCGCAGATCGGGCACGCCGGTGAAAATTGCGCTGATCTGGACAAAATGCAGGTCGGTGGCATCGGCCAGCAACCGGGCGATGGTTGTCTTGCCGACCCCCGGCGGGCCCCAGAACACGACGGAGCCGAGGCTGCGCGAGGCAAGCATCACGCCCAGCGGCGCATCGGGGCCCAGCACCTGCTCCTGCCCGATCACGTCCTCCAGCTTTTGCGGACGCAAGCGGTCGGCCAGCGGGCGCGGCGCGCTGTCGGGAGCGGCCGCCGGGCCATCGCGATCAAAGAGATCCGCCATCCCGTCAGCTCCGGAACCGAAGCTGGATGCGCCGGTTGCCGCGTTCGGCCTCGATCAGATAGCGCGGCGCGGCGCGGCGCAGAAACGGGCCCACATCCGCCGGTCGGCTGACAGGCGCGCCGTTCACCGCGCGCAGGATGTCGCCCGGCTGCAGCCCGACCCGCTGCCCCAGTGGTCCGGGGTCGAGCACCACCACGCCTTCGGACGAGAGCGGAAGCCCCAGCTCATAGGCGACGGCGGGGTTGATGCGCGCAACCACCAGCGCTTCGAGAATGTCCTGCGCGCCCAGTGCGGTCTCCTCGCGCGCCGGTGTGTCGGGCGGCACGGTCATCAGCACCCGGGTGCCGAGCGGCTGGCCGTCGCGCATGAAGGCCACCTCGGCCTCGGCATCGAGACCGCGGATCGACATCCGAAAGAGCATCTCGGCAGGTGTGTTCACCGGCTGCGCATCCACCGTCAGGACCACGTCGCCCACCTTGAGGCCCGCTTTTGCAAAAGGGCTCGCCGGGTGCAGCTGCGAGATGGCGACGCCGCCGGGCATCCCGAGCCCAAGGCTGTCCGACAGATCGGCATCCACCGATTGCCCGGTCATCCCGGCCCAGGGTCGCAGGAACCGCGCCTGACCCGCGCGCGCCTGTGCGACAAAGACCGCCACCAGCGCCGAGGGGATCGCAAAGCCGATCCCGTTGGAGCCGCCCGAGCGCGTGAGGATCGACGTGTTCACGCCAATCAGCCGCCCGGTGACGTCGATCAGCGCGCCGCCCGAGTTGCCCGGGTTGATCGGCGCGTCGGTCTGGATGAAATAACCGCGCGCATTGCCCGTCGCCATGCCCGACCGCGCGAGCCCCGACACGATGCCGCTGCTGACCGTCTGGCCCACGCCGAACGGGTTGCCGATGGCCAGCACCAGCTCTCCCACCTCGACGGTGTCGCTGTCGCGCAGCGGCAGGAACGGCATGTCGCTGGCCGCCTCGAGCTCGAGGATGGCAAGATCGGATTCCTCGTCGCCCAGCAGCACCCGCGCCTGATATTCCCGCCGGTCGTTGAGCACCACGCGGATGTCTTCCGCCTGCCCGACGACGTGGTAATTCGTGACCACCACCCCGTCCGCCGACAGGATCACCCCGGAGCCCAGCGAGTTCTGCACGCGCGCTCGGCTCTGGAACTCGCGAAAGAGCCCGCCGAAAAACGGATCACCCGCAAACGGGCTGCGCGCCTCGACCACCCGGCGGGCATAGATATTGACAACCGCCGGTGCCGCCTCGCGCACCAGTGGCGCAAAGCTGAGAGAGATCTCGGCCCGGCTTTGCGGCACGCGGGTCGCGGCGTCCTGTTCTGCGGCAACCGCCAGCGGCAGCGCGCCCGCAAACAGGGTCAACGCAAGGATCAGGGCGATGCGGGCGACGGTCATGCTCCCGATATGCGCGAGGTTCGGGGCAAATTCAACGCGGGTCTTGGCCGCGGGACGGAACCGATCCCCCTGCCCGGCGGTTTTTCCCCTGAACTGAAAAAGGAGTGACGACATGGCAGAGCGCCAGAGATCACAGGATGGGGTCCGCGAGACCGACGCGTTTCTCGAAGACGCCCCCGAAACACCGTCCCAGCAGGGCCGCGGACAAGGCAACCTCGAACGCGATGTGGGCACACGCGACGCGCTGCGCCGCGCCACCGAGACGCGCCCCGGCATCACCCGCGTGCGCAAGTCCGACGAGAAAGGCCAGGGCAATCTCGGCGGGCATCACGGCACCGGCGAGGAGGGGTAGGCATGGCCAAGATCCAGAACGGCACATGGGTGGTTGTCGCGGACAGCGAAAAATTCCTGTTCCTGCGCAACCTCACCGATCACGCCAACCCGAACCTGGAGCAGTTCGAGAAGGAAACAGAGGAAAACCCCTCCGATTTCGAGCAATCCGCCAACCGGCCCGGCCGCATGAACGATGGCGGCGAAGGCCAGAAATCCGCGTTGGACGACACCGACTGGCACGAGCTGCAGAAAGAACGCTTTGCCAAGGACCTGTCCGACCGTCTCTACAAAGAGGCGCATGCGGGCGCGTTCGAGAAGCTGATCATCGTGGCTGCGCCGAAGATCCTCGGGATCCTGCGCGATGAGATGCATCAGGAAGTGACGAACCGCGTTGTGGCCGAGATCGACAAGAACCTCACCGGCCATCCGGTGCATGAGATCGAGAAACTTGTCAAGCGCGAGCTTGACGCCGCCTGACACGCCCTGTCGCGTGAACCAGACATGAAAAGCCCGCGTCAGATACGACGCGGGCTTTTATGCATTCGATGGACCGGAGGCTCAGTCCTCCGCGGTCTCTTCGGCGTCGGCGCGGGCCTTGTCGGCCGCGCCCTTGGCGTCGACATCGCGGTCCACCAGTTCGATGATCGCCATGGGCGCCATGTCGCCATAGCGGAACCCGGCCTTGAGCACACGCGTATAGCCGCCCGAACGCTCGGTGTAGCGCGGTCCAAGCGTCTCAAACAGCTTGGCCACATGCATGTCCTGCTTGAGCTGGGCCGCGGCCTGACGGCGCGCATGCACGTCACCGCGCTTTCCCAGAGTGATCAGCTTGTCCATGACCCGCTTGAGTTCCTTGGCCTTGGGCAGCGTGGTCTTGATCTGCTCATGTTCGATGAGCGAACCGGCCATGTTCGCGAACAGCGCCTTGCGGTGCTCATGGGTGCGGTTGAGGCGGCGATAGCCTTTTGCGTGACGCATATGTCTTACTCCTTGTGCCCTCTACGGGCGATTTTGCTTTGTCCGGTGGCCGATGCGTGTCAGCCACTCTCCTTGGGGCGGAATGCCCATCGTGTAGGCCACCCCCCGGCCCCGCCTCCCCACCCGTCCGCCAAGCCTACCGATTGAGCAGACGCTTGGTGGCCGGGTGGGGAGGTTCAGCCGGGGGGTGGTGTTGTCAGAACGAGTCTTCCAGCTTCTTGGCCAGATCCTCGATATTGTCCGGCGGCCAGTCCTCGACATCCATGCCAAGATGCAGACCCATGCCCGAGAGCACTTCCTTGATCTCGTTCAGCGACTTGCGGCCGAAGTTCGGGGTGCGCAGCATCTCTGCTTCGGTTTTCTGGATAAGGTCCCCGATATAAACGATATTATCGTTTTTCAGACAGTTGGCCGAGCGCACGGAAAGCTCCAGCTCATCGACTTTCTTGAGCAGCAGCGGGTTGAACTCGAGCCCGTCGTCATCGTCCTGACGCGAGGCCGATTCCGGCTCGTCGAAGTTGACGAAGATGCTGAGCTGGTCCTGCAGGATGCGCGCGGCAAAGGCGATGGCATCTTCGGGCGTGACCGAGCCATCGGTCTCGATCTTCATGGTCAGCTTGTCATAGTCCAGCACCTGGCCTTCACGTGTCGGCTGCACATCGTAGGCCACCTTCTTGACCGGCGAATAGATCGCGTCGATCGGGATGAGGCCAATGGGCGCGTCTTCGGGCTTGTTCTTGTCCGCGGAGACATAGCCTTTGCCGGTGTTGACGGTGAGCTCCATATAGACTTCGGCGCCCTCGTCCACGTGGCAGATCACGTGATCGCGGTTCAGCACTTCGATGCCTGCGGATTCGGAGATGTCACCTGCGGTCACGACGCCCGGACCCTTGGCATTGATCGACAGCCGCTTGGGGCCTTCGACTTCCATGCGCAGGCTCACGCCCTTGAGGTTCAGGATGATGTCGGTCACGTCCTCGCGCACACCGGCGACAGAGGAAAACTCGTGCAGCACATTGTCGATCTGCACGGAGGTGATGGCGGCGCCCTGCAGGCTCGACAGCAGAACCCGGCGCACGGCGTTGCCGAGCGTCAGGCCAAAGCCGCGCTCCAGCGGTTCGGCGATGCATGTGGCCTGCTTGGCAGGATCGTTGCCCGGCTTGACGTCGAGCTGTGTCGGCTTGATGAGTTCGGCCCAGTTCTTGTGGATCATGCGTCCCTCCATACTTGCCTGCCTTCCATGTCCAAAAGGGCAGACGCCCGAGGTTTCAAAACGATCCGTCGCTTTTCAAACGACGAAACGAGGCCAAGCGCAAACCGCCCGGCCCCGAAAACAGAGTGCCTCGACAATCAGACGCGGCGGCGCTTCGGCGGACGGCAGCCGTTATGCGCGATCGGCGTCACGTCGCGGATCGAGGTGATATTGAAGCCAACCGCGGCCAGCGCGCGCAGCGCGCTTTCGCGGCCGGAGCCGGGGCCCTGCACTTCGACCTCAAGCGTCTTCACGCCATGTTCCTGCGCCTTCTTGCCCGCGTCTTCTGCGGCCAGCTGAGCGGCGTAGGGGGTCGATTTCCGCGAGCCCTTGAAGCCCATGGTGCCTGCCGATGACCATGCAATCGCGTTGCCCTGCACGTCGGAGATCAGGATCTTGGTGTTGTTGAAGGTCGAATTCACATGGGCCACGCCCGCTGCGATGTTCTTGGAAACCTTCTTCTTGCCGCCACGGCGGGTATCTCGTGCCATATCGCGTGCCTCCCCTTACTTCTTCTTGCCGGCAATGGCCTTTGCGGGGCCCTTGCGCGTGCGTGCGTTGGTATGGGTGCGCTGACCGCGCACAGGCAGGTTGCGGCGATGACGCAGACCGCGGTAGCAGCCGAGATCCATCAGACGCTTGACGTTCATCTGCACTTCGCGGCGCAGGTCGCCTTCGACGGTGTAGTTGGCGTCGATATGCTCGCGCACGGCAAGCACTTCGGCATCGGAAAGCTCGTTCACACGACGCGACGGGTCGATGCTGACCGCTTCGCAGATTTCCCTGGCCGAGCTGTGGCCAATGCCTGTGATATAGGTGAGTGCAATCGGCACTCGCTTGTTGGTCGGGATATTGACGCCGGCAATACGTGCCACGTTTCGCTTCCTTTCGTTGCGAGCCCGTCATACCAGGCCCTTTTTTCACAACGGAAGCCCGGCGCTTTTCGCGGTCCGGGCCTCAGTCATATCGAGGTGATGTGCCGCAATCGGAGCGCGCCGATTCGACGGAATTGTCCCAATGGGATGGCGCTACCTATGGGCGCGCATGGCCAAGGTCAACCCCCTGTCAAGGGTTTTGTGAGATTGCGCAGCGCTTTGCGCATTGCGCCTGCCCGGGACGTTCCGTCACCCACCGCAATGGTGATAGATCTCGGGCTGATCGGCCCCGTCGAAATAGACATAGAGCAGGCCGTCTTCCTCTGGAAACCAGCGAAACGCAATGGCCTGCGGCTCCAGAAATCCCGGCTCTTCGCAATAGCCCAGCCGCACCACGGTCCGGAACTGCGACCAGTCGGGTGTGTCGAGCGGCGGCATGATCTCGCAATGATACTCCAGCCCCCAGAAATCCTTGCCATCGAAACTGGTGTCCTGTTCCGCGCGCTCGTCCGGCGCGAGGCGGCAGCCGGAAGGGTCGGTCGTGAAGTCGAGCGTCTGCGCATTGGCCCCGGTGGCGAGGGTCAGGGCGAGAAGGGCGGCGCAGAACATGTGGCGGATCATCGAAGGCTCCCGGAACAGCATGGCGCGCAGCCTAGGCGGTTTGCGCCGGATCGCAAACCGCCAACTGCGCTTGCTTACTGCGCTTACTTGAAGGTCACCAGATAGACACCGGCAATGACCATGACCGCGCCCGCGATCTTGCCGATGGTCAGGGGCTGTGCGGCGATGCCGAAAATCCCCATGTAGCCAAAGGCCATCCCGGCCAGAACCTGACCCGCGACCAGAAAGACAAACATCGGCCCGATGCCGATCCGCGGCACGAGGAAGGACGTGGCGATGATCATCATCGCGCTCATCACACCTGCCGCATAAAGCCAGACCGGCAGCGACAGCGCTTTCTGGAACTCCGCCGTCCGGCTGCCGCTGGCCACCGCGATGGCGACCGACGACAGGAAGGCGATGAAGAAGAACGGCACATTGCCCATCGGCGCCGCGCCCATGATCTGCGCGGAACGCGCGACCATCGGCACATAAACGGACATCACGGCCCCCATGGCGAGGGCGAGCAAAACGTAAGAAATCAGCATCTGGTCATCCAATCCTTGGTCAATCCTCAGATACCATGGATTGGCATTGGCTCAAAAAACCCGGCGAAGCGATGGCGCGCGTGGGCTTTCAAACACCAAAGGGGCCGCGACGGCCCCTTCGTCCCAATCAGTCTGATCGCGGCCGTCAGCCTTCGAGCCTGGTTGCCAATTCGGTCTTCACCGCCTCCATGCTGCCCATGCCGTCAACACGGGTGTGCAGTCCTTTGGCATAGTAATAGCCCAGCAGCGGCGAGGTCTGCTTGTAATAGGCCATGAGCCGCGTGCGCAGGCTTTCCTCGTTATCGTCCGCCCGGCGTTTGAACTGGTTCTCGGCGCCGCAGTTGGTGCATTTGCCATCCGCGGGGATCGGCTTGGTCTGGTCGTTATAGACCTCGCCGCAATTGCCGCAGGTCGAGCGCGCGGTGATGCGGGCGACCAGGGCCTCATCGTCGACACCGATCTCGATCACCCGGTCGAGCGTCTGGCCGGTCTCGTTCAGCAGCGCGCCCAAGGCGTCGGCCTGCGCCAGCGTGCGCGGGAAGCCGTCGAAGATGAACCCGTCGGCTTTTGTCGTTTCCAGCTTCTCGCGGATCAGACCGATTACGATCTCGTCGGTCACCAGCTCTCCACGCGCCATCACACCGGCGACCATCTGGCCCATCTCGGTGCCGCTGTCCTTGGCCTCGCGCAGCATGTCGCCGGTGGACAGCTGAACCATGTTGCGCTCATCGACCAGAATGCGGGCCTGCGTGCCTTTGCCAGCGCCCGGCGGTCCAAGAAGAATGATGTTCATCGGCGCGACGGTGCCCCCCGTTTCTTGCGTGTCTTGCCTTTGCCGCGCAGCTGCGACTTCTGGATCAGACCTTCGTATTGGTGCGCCAGAAGATGGCTTTGCACCTGCTGGATCGTATCCATGGTCACGCTAACCACAATCAGAACCGATGTCCCGCCGAAATAGAATGGAATGGCGAACTGGTTGCGCAGGATCTCCGGCAGCAGACAGACAGCCGCAAGATAGCCGGAGCCCAGAACCAGCACGCGGTTGACCACGTATTCGAGATATTCCGAGGTCTTCTTGCCGGGGCGTATGCCGGGCACAAAGCCGTTCTGGTTCTTGAGGTTCTCGGCCACGTCATCGGGTTTGAAGCTGACGTTGAACGTGTAGAAATACGCGAAGAAGATGATCATCGCCGCAAAGAACAGCAGGTAAAGCGGCTGCCCGGGGCCGAAATAGGCCAGGATGGTCCCCATGATCGGGCCGCTGGCATTCTCACCCGAGAAAGTCGAGATCGTCACCGGCAAGAGCAGCAGGGACGATGCGAAGATCGCCGGGATCACACCTGCGGGGTTCACCTTGACCGGCAGGTGGCTGTTCTGCGCCTCGGTCATCTTCATGCCGACCTGGCGGCGCGGATACTGGATGGTGATTTTTCGGAGCGCCCGCTCCATGAAGACCACGAAGGCGATCACCGCCACAACCATGATCATCACACCCACGATCACCGCCGGGCTGATGGCGCCCGACCGGCCGCTTTCGAAGAACTGCGCCAAAGCGGCGGGCAGCTCGGCGATGATGCCGACAAAGATGATCAGCGAGATACCGTTGCCGATGCCGCGCGCAGTGATCTGCTCGCCGAGCCACATCAGGAACATCGTGCCGCCCACTAGCGTGATCACGCAGGACGCGCGGAAATACCAGCCGGGATCAGAGACCAGATCCCCCGCCTCCAGCGACACGGCCAGCCCGTAGGCCTGGAAAGTCGCAAGCAAAACAGTACCATAGCGCGTGTACTGGTTGATCTTCTTGCGCCCCTGCTCCCCCTCTTTCTTGAGCTGTTCAAGTGCGGGCACCATCGAGGTCAGAAGCTGCACGATGATCGAGGCAGAGATATACGGCATGATGCCCAGCGCGAAGATCCCCATCCGGCTGAGCGCGCCGCCGGTGAACATCGACACCATCCCGGCAATCCCCTGACCGGCCTGGTCGACAAACTCGCGCAAGGCGACGCCGTCGATACCCGGCACCGGCAGGAACGTGCCGATGCGGTAGACGATCAGAAGGCCGAGCGTGAAGAGGATGCGGTTGCGCAGGTCGGTGGCTTTGCCAAGTGCCGCCCAGCTGGTGTTGGCGGCCATTTGCTCTGCTGCGGATACCATGCGGATCTCTCTATATATCAGACGAACGCCGCCTCGACGCGTTTTCCGTCGGGCGGCGTTTGCGGGAAAACTGGAGGTTATGTAAGCGGCGCGCGGGCCGCTCACAAGTCAAACTTGACAGTCTCAGTCTGCCGCTGCCGCGCTTGTGACTGTCAGTGAGCCGCCGGATTTCTCCACCGCGTCGATGGCCGACTTCGACGCGCCGGTCACTTCGAGCGTCAGCTTGGCGGTCACGTCGCCCTTGGCGAGCACGCGGATGCCGTCGAGTTTGCGGCGCACGAGGCCCGATGCGACAAGCGCATCCTCGGTGATGGTGGCCGCCCCGTCGAGCTTGCCGGCATCGACGAATTTCTGGATCAGACCCAGGTTGACCACCGCAAAGGATTTGCGGTTGGGCTTGTTGAAGCCACGCTTGGGCAGGCGCTGATAGAGCGGCATCTGGCCGCCTTCATAGCCGTTGATCGCCACACCCGAACGGGATTTCTGACCTTTGATACCCCGACCGGCCATCTTGCCCCGGCCCGAGCCCGGACCACGGCCGACGCGCTGCTTGCGCTTGGTTGCACCGGGATTGTCGCGCAGTTCATTCAGTTTCATATCGCTTCTCCTAAGCCGGATGCTGCCCGCGAAGCGATAATGGGCAGACCACGGCATATCGTGTTTGTGAATCGGGCGGTGACGCCACCGGGCGCGTATAACGACCTGTGCGGAACGGATCAAGGGCCTCTTCTGCGCCGGGTGCCGGGGACCTGTTCGCCGCATCGCCACAGGCTGCGCCGCGCGCTGGGGTACATTGGTCATCGCAGCCGCGCTGCGTGCGAAAAACCGGATGATGCGCAAACAATTCTTAACCCGTCTCTGCAACTCTTACGCCTGTCCGGGACATGCCGCCACGGATGAGATCACCGGAGATCGGGCTTTCCCGGCAACAGCTTGACCGCAGTTGAGGACCTGCGAGAGGCGCGCATTGACATGGCAGGCTTGCTGCCCCATATCCCACCCACTGCCGCACCCGACGCGTGAGCGGGGCGGACGGGCGATCAGATCGGCCCGCACGGCAGACACTCTTCCCATTCGGTTCCCATTTCACGCGGGGGTCCAGCGCCGCAACAGGTCTCGGGCAATGCTGCACGTGGCTTTGGATTTGCGGCGGAACCCACGCTTGCGACCCTGGCCCGATGCGCCGGGGCGCTTGCCGCGCGGCGCAGGCCAAGGGGTCTCGCGTCGCAAGACCAAGGACGTTTCTTTTGGATTTCGACATGCTGGGACTGCCGTCCCGCCTTCAGGCGAACCTCGCCAAACTCAACATCACCGACCCGACGCCGATCCAGACCAAGGCCATCCCGCATGCCATGAATGGCCGCGATGTGATGGGGCTGGCGCAGACCGGCACCGGCAAGACCGCGGCCTTCGGCCTGCCCCTGCTTTCGACCCTGCTGCGCATGGAGGGGCGGCCTGCGCCCAAGACCGCGCGCGGTCTGATCCTGGCGCCCACCCGCGAACTGGCCAACCAGATCGTGGAAAACCTGCGCGCCTATGCAGATGGCACGCAGGTGCGCATCAATCTTGTGGTCGGAGGTGTCTCGATCAACCCGCAGATCACCCGGCTGGGCCGCGGCACCGATCTGCTTGTGGCCACGCCCGGACGGCTGATCGACCTGCTAGACCGCCGCGCCGTGCGGCTGGACGAAACGCGGTTTCTGGTGCTCGACGAGGCGGACCAGATGCTCGACATGGGGTTCATCGCAGCGCTGCGCCGGATCGCGCCGCTTCTGCGCAAGGATCGCCAGACCATGCTGTTTTCGGCCACGATGCCCAAGCAGATGAGCGAGCTTGCGGGCGCCTATCTCACCGATCCGATCCGGATCGAGACCGCACCGCCGGGCAAACCCGCTGACAAGATCGACCAATGCGTGCATTTCGTCGAGCAGGCAGGCAAGGCGGAGCTGCTGAAAAGCCATCTGCGCACTCATCCCGGTGAGGCCGCTCTGGTCTTCGGGCGCACCAAGCACGGCTCCGAAAAGCTGAAAAAAGCGCTTGTGGCCGCGGGCTTTGCGGCGGATTCGATCCATGGCAACAAGAGCCAGGGCCAACGCGACCGGGCGATCAAGACATTCCGCGAAGGCGGCGTGATGGTGCTGGTGGCCACCGATGTGGCGGCGCGCGGCATCGACATCCCCGAGGTGCGCTACGTTTACAATTACGATCTGCCCAACGTGCCCGACAACTATGTGCACCGCATCGGACGCACCGCGCGGGCCGGGCGTGACGGCACCGCCATCGCCTATTGCGCGCCCGCCGAAATGGGTGAGCTGAAGCAGATCCAGAAGGTCATGGGCCGCGACATTCCCGTGGCCGGTGGAGAGGCCTGGGCCGACGAAGGCAAACCCGCGCAGCGCGGTGGCCGTGGACGCGGCAACGCCCGGCGCGGTGGTGCGGGCAAGCCGCAAGGCGCGCGTCCGGCGGGGCAAAAGCCGCGCCGTTCGCGTCGGTCGCGCAAGCCCAAAGCCGCCTGATCGGCGGCGGAAGGATCTGAAGCGGCGGCCCTTTGATGGCGCTGCCGCGGATGGGGATTGCTGCAGATAATGCGTCTGACCCGATGCGATCGGCGGCGTCCCCACTCACGCCATCCGGATATCAAGCGCCGAGCGGCCTCAGCCCCGGGGCGGTTTTCCCGGTTTTCCCGCCCCCTTGCGATGCGGCTTGCCTGTCCCGCCCCGCGCGCCGACCCCTTTTGCCCTGGCCGCCAAGGCGCGGGCGCGGTTTTTCTTGCTCGACGCTTTGCCCACCGGCGGTGGCGGGCCTTTGGGTTTGCCCGTGGGCTTGCCCTTTGCCTTGCCCTCCGACGCCTTGCCCGTCTCGGGCTTGCGCCGCTTCAGCGGCGCGTCGCCGGCTGTAGCATCCGGAACCGACGCCGCCGCCCGTTCGACCGGTTTACGCGCCTTGTTCGTTGCCGGTCCAGCGGGCGTGCGCGCGGACTTATCCGCCTGCACCGTGTCACGCGCAGGACGTTCGGCACGCGGCCTGGCCGCCGGGCCGTCATCGACCGCAGCCCTTGACCGGGCAGCCGCGCCCTTGGCCAACGGCTTCGACGGGCGGCGGGGCGGCTTTGCCCCCTGCCCCGGGCGGCCCTGGTCCAGCACCGGCGGCTCGGCGAGCTGCGCCACTGTCGCACCGGGCTCGATCTGCATGTCCTCACCGACGGAGGCCAGCAACGTCGGCGCGGCGGTCTCCTTGACCTGCACAAAGGACTGGCTCTGCTGAATGCGGATCGCGCCGATATCCTCCTTGCGGAGGCCCGGTGCTTTCAGCAGCATCGGCAAAAGCCGCCGCGGCTCCGCACCCGCATCGCGGCCGCCGGTCACGGAGAACCAGACGCTGGCGCCAAACGCCTCTCGCGGCGCCGGTTTGGCGTTCACATCCGAGAGCTCTTCGGGCGCGGAGCGCACCGAGCGGTAGAGCCGCAGATAGGCCGCCGCCAGTTGCGCGGGCGAAAACCGCTGCGCCAGCTGCGCCACGACCTCTTGCTCACCGGCCTCGACCGGCTGCTCCCAGGTGTCATGGGCGTACATCCGCGCCTCCTCCCGGGTCTGCACCGCCTCTGCCGAAGGCGCATCCGTCCACTCGGCGCGGACCTTGGCCATCTGCAGGATGCGCTCTGCCTTGCGCCGCGTCTTGTGCGAGACGACCAGCGCGCTCACCCCCTTGCGCCCGGCGCGACCGGTGCGGCCGGAGCGGTGCAGCAGCGTCTCGTGGTTCGACGGCAGTTCCGCATGCACCACCAGATCGAGATTGGGCAGGTCGATCCCGCGCGCGGCCACGTCGGTCGCAACGCAGACCTGCGCCCGCCCGTCGCGCATCGCCTGCAGCGCGTGGGTCCGCTCGGTCTGCGACAGCTCGCCGGACAGGGCCACAACCTGAAAGCCGCGATTGGAGAGCCGCGTGGTCAGCCGGTTCACCATTGCGCGGGTGTTGGCAAAGACGATGGCGTTGGGCGCATGGTGGAAAAGCAGCGTGTTGATTACCGCGTTTTCGGTGTCATGCGGGGCCACCACCATGGCGTTGTAGCTGATATCCGCATGCTGCGCGCTGCCGGATTTGACGACGATCCGCTCGGCATCCTGCTGGTAGCTCTGCGCCAGCTGGGCGATGGATTTCGGCACCGTGGCCGAGAACATCAGCGTCTGGCGCTGCGCGGGCGCTTCGCCCAGAATGAACTCGAGGTCTTCGCGAAACCCCAGATCGAGCATCTCGTCGGCCTCGTCGAGCACCACGGCGCGCAGGGCGCTCATGTCGATGGAGCCGCGCATGATGTGGTCGCGCAATCTTCCCGGCGTGGCGGCGACGATATGCGCGCCGCGGGCCAGCGCGCGGCGTTCGTCGCGCATGTCCATGCCGCCCACGCAGGAGGCGATCACCGCACCGGCCTTGGCAAAGAGCCAGCCGAGCTCGCGTTTGACCTGCAGGGCCAGCTCGCGCGTCGGTGCAATGACGAGGCCGAGCGGCGCGGCGGCAGCGTCGAACCGGTCCGCGTCATCCAGCAGCACCGGGGCCACGGCCAGGCCGAAGCCCACGGTTTTGCCCGACCCGGTCTGCGCCGAGACCAGAAGGTCGCGGCCTTGCAGCTCTGGGGCCAGCACCGCCTCTTGCACGGGGGTCAGGGTCGAATAGCCACGGTCGTCGAGGGCATCACGGAGAACTTGCTTCACAGGAGGTCGTCTTTGCGTTGGAAAGCGCGCGCCGCGGAGCGGTTTGCAGAGCGGCAGGCGCCGCGCCACACCGGTCCCGGCGCGCTGGAAGCGTTGCGTTTAGTGGGCCTGTCGGGGAATGTACATGGGCGTTTGCGCCGCGGCGCGGTCATGCGCGGAGGGCCGCAATGGCGCGGGACGTCAGGCGGCCTCTGCCGGGCGCGCTTCCGGGAAGATCTCGATGCCGTCTTCTTCGGCGATGCGCGCGCCTGCCGCCATGATCTTTTCCCGCGCCTTGCAGGCCACATCCCAGGACGTGTTGGGATCGGCGCAGGGCAGCGCGAACCAGACATCCTTGCCAAAAACGTCCTGATCCGCCACCCGCACCTTCATATTGTCCAGATCGCCCAGCTCGTCCTTGTCCAGCTCCTGCACGATCTCGTCAAAGGCATCGCGCAGCTTGTCCACATCGGCATCATGCGCGCATTTGATCTTGATGATCCGCAGCATGGCGGGCTCTTTCATCGTCCAGTTCTCGAACGGGGTCGAGACGAACTCCTCCACCGGCACGATCAGCCGCGTGCCGTCCCAGTCGCGCAGCTGCACATAGGTGAAGTTGATGCGCTCCACATGGCAGAGGTAGTCGTTATAGACGATGCGGTCGCCGATCTTGGCGGATTGATTGAGTGCGATCTGCAGCGACGCCATGATGTTGCCCAGCACCCGGCGCGCGGCAAACCCCAGCACCAGCGTCAGCGCGCCCGCGGTGCCCAGCATGGTGAGGCCGAGATTCTGGAAAATGTTGGTCTGCGACAGGAAGATGCCGCCGCCCACCAGCGTGACAGCCACCACGAAGGCCCGGCGCGCGGCAGCGATGCGCGTGGCCATCGTGCGCTTGTGCACCTCCTGCCGCTGGGTGAGATCGGTCTCTTCGAAATTGGTCAGCCGGTCGAGCACCACCTCGACACCGTTCACCGTCAGCCACAAGCCCGAGGCCAGCAGGCCAAGCCAGGCGATGGGCGTCAGGATCGTGCTGATCTGACCGGAAAACACAAAGAGCGAAGAGCCGACCAGCAGCGCAACCGAGGTGGCGGTTGCGGTGGCGGCAGGACCGCGGATCGACTTGACCACGTCCTTGACCAGCGCACGCTCGACCCGGTTGGCCACCCAGCTCAGGATGCGCCAGGTCAGCCGCCCCATGCTGATCGCGGCGATAAGCAGCAGCGGCAGGCCCAGAAGCTCCCACCACATGAAGCCAAAGCCCGCATCCTTCTTGAGCACGTCGGGCAGCATCTCCTCGAACTCGCCCGGCCCGTACCGCGCGTGCAGCGCGGGGATGTTCTCGACCGTCTGGCGCGAGAACAGCCAGACCGCAGGCGCGTCGCCCGGCTTGACGCGGCTGAGCCGGACGGCCGCCGGGCGCCCGTCGAGATCAATGGTCCAGAGCAGCAGCGACTTGCGCGGCTCTCCGGCCAGAGCCCGGTCGGTGGAGGCGCGCTCGTCGATGGCATCCGGCCGGTCCGGCACGCGGTCCCAGTCAATCACCGCCTTGCGGCTGATCACCACGTCCAGCTGCCGGGCAAGCTCGGCGCCCTGCCGCAGCTGGTCCGCCTCGGACAAATCGGTCAGGTCGAGAAGATGCGCGGCAGCGGTCCAGTTGTCCTTGCGGGCCAGATGCAGAAGCGCCTCGAGCGTCGCGCGCGGGGTTTCGCGCTCCAGCTGCCCGGCGCTCTCGGCAAGGCCGGTGTTCAGCCCGTCGACACAATACCAGCGGCTCCTGTCGCAGCTGTCGTCCCCGGATTGCGCCCAGACGGGCGTCACAAGCAAAAAGAGCGCGGCGAACAGGGCGGACATGCGTAGTATCATGCAATCCGAACGCCCCATCCTGCGATGAGTTCCCGTTTTCCGCGGTCCGGCGCATTGCGGGACATGGCTCTGCCCTTGAGTAAACCGGTGGCCATGGTATCGCATGTGACACGCGCAAGGGCCGGGAATGGCGAAGGCGCGCCGCAAACCGCACCAACCGGAGAACCGCCCATGCAGGCCCCCAAACGCCCCATCCGATCCATCGCCTGCGTCGGCGAGGTCATGATCGAGCTGATCGCGGATGAGGGTGGCGGGGCGCAGCTGGGCGTGGCCGGGGATACCTATAACAGCGCCGTCTACATCGCCCGCGCGCTGCGGGGCACGGATATCACCACATCCTACGTGACGGCGCTGGGGGTCGATCCCTACTCCGACCGCATCGTCACGGCGCTGACATCGCACGGTCTGGATGCGGGCTGCATCGAGCGGCGCGAGGGGATCATGCCCGGGCTCTACGCCATCGATACCGACGACGCGGGCGAGCGCAGTTTCAGCTACTGGCGGTCGGCTTCGGCGGCGCGCACGCTGTTTTCGGAGCCCTGCGAGATCACGCTGGACCGGCTGGACGGGTTCGATCTGGTGCTGCTGTCGGGCATCTCGATGGCGATCCTGCCGCCGGAGATCCGCCAGCGGATCTTTGACTGGGCAGAGCGGTTCACCGCGGCGGGCGGCACTCTGGCCTATGACAGCAACCACCGTCCGCGGCTCTGGGAAGACGTCGGCACCGCCCGCGCGGTCAACGACGCGATGTGGGCGCGCGCGGATATCGCGCTGCCCTCGGTCGATGACGAGATGGCGCTTTACGGCGATGCGGATGCCAGCGCGGTTGTGGCCCGGCTGAAGGGCCTTGGCGTATCGCGCGGCGCGCTGAAACGCGGCGGCGACGGGCCGCTCGATCTGGCGACCGGCGCCACGCCGCAGGCGTTGCCTCAGGTCGGCAAGGTGGTGGACAGCACCGCGGCGGGCGACAGCTTCAACGCGGGGTTTCTGGCCGCGGTGGCGCAGGGGTCAAGCGACCTTGATGCGGCGCGCGCGGGCCATGTGCTCGCCGCCAAGGTGATCTGCCACCGCGGCGCGATCATCCCCGAAGACGTCTGAGCCTCCGGCGGGAACGCGCCGCACGGCGTGAGCGCTCGGACGGATCTCGGGGCAGGTATGGCCGCGCTTGCGCCCGAGCTTCCTGCGCGAATCAGACAGCCCGGCCTCTACGCGGCTGATAAATATATCAAAACAGTTTCTACTAATCATTTAGTTGACAGATTCGTGATTCTCCGACTACCGTTGGCGCAGTCGGTGGAAACCGGCTCATACAAATCTTTGGGAGGAGACAAGATGCGCAAGTATCTGCTCTCCGCGACTGCGGCCATGGCCGTCATCGCGGGGTCTGGGACTGCTTTTGCCGATGAGGCCGCAGCCCAGAAATGGATCGATCAGGAATTCCAGCCGTCCACGCTGTCGAAAGAAGAGCAGCTGGAAGAGATGAAGTGGTTCATTCAGGCCGCCGAGCCCTATGCCGGGATGGAAATCAACGTGCTGTCGGAAGGCATTCCGACGCATGGCTATGAAAGCGAAGTGCTGACCAAGGCCTTCGAGGAAATCACCGGCATCAAGGTCAGCCACCAGATCCTCGGCGAAGGCGAAGTGGTGCAGGCGGTTCAGACGCAGATGCAGACCAACCGCAACCTTTATGACGGGTATGTCAACGACAGCGATCTGATCGGCACGCATTCGCGTCTTCAGCAGGCCTATAACCTGACCGAGATGATGGCCGGCGACTGGGCGGCGACGACCTCTCCGACGCTGGATCTCGAAGACTTCATGGGCATCCAGTTCACCACCGGCCCCGATGGCAACCTTTACCAGTTGCCCGACCAGCAGTTCGCCAACCTTTACTGGTTCCGCAAGGACTGGTTCGACCGCGAAGACCTGCAGGCGCAGTTCAAGGAGAAATACGGCTACGATCTGGGTGTGCCGGTCAACTGGTCGGCCTATGAGGACATCGCCGAGTTCTTCAGCAACGACGTGAAGGAAGTCGACGGCACCACGATCTATGGTCACATGGATTACGGCAAGCGCGCGCCCGACCTCGGCTGGCGGATGACCGATGCGTGGCTGTCGATGGCCGGAGCCGGTGATGTCGGCGAGCCCAATGGCGTGCCGGTGGACGAATGGGGCATCCGGATGGAGGAAGGCTCCTGCAACCCGACCGGCGCAAGCGTGACGCGCGGCGGGGCGGCCAACGGTCCGGCGGCGGTCTACGCGATCCGCAAATGGGACGAATGGCTGCGCAACTACGCCCCTCCGGGTGCCGCGAGCTACGATTTCTACCAGTCGCTGCCCGCTCTGGCGCAAGGCAACGTGGCCCAGCAGATCTTCTGGTACACCGCCTTCACCGCCGACATGGTCAAGCCGCAATCCGAAGGCAACAACACCGTGGATGCCGACGGCAATCCGCTGTGGCGGATGGCGCCCAGCCCGCATGGCCCCTACTGGACCGAAGGTCAGAAGGTCGGCTATCAGGACGTGGGCTCCTGGACCTTCCTCAACTCGACCCCGCCGGATCGCGCGCAGGCTGCATGGCTCTATGCGCAATTCGTGACCTCCAAGACCGTCGACGTGAAGAAATCCCATGTGGGTCTGACCTTCATCCGCGACAGCTCGGTCAATCACGAGAGCTTCACCGAACGTGCGCCCAAGCTCGGGGGTCTGGTCGAGTTCTACCGCTCGCCAGACCGCGTGGCTTGGTCGCCCACCGGCATCAACGTGCCTGACTATCCCAAGCTCGCCCAGATCTGGTGGCAGCAGATCGGTGACGTGAACTCCGGCGCCTTCACGCCGCAGGAAGCGATGGACCGTCTGGCCGAGGAAATGGACATCACCATGGGCCGGATGCAGCAGGCCGACGAGGCGGCGAATGTCTATGGCGGCTGTGGCCCGCGTCTCAACGAAGAGCGCGATGCCGAGTACTGGCTGAGCCAGCCCGGCGCGCCGAAAGCGAAGCTGGAGAACGAAAAGCCGCAGGGCGAGACTGTCAACTACGACGATCTGGTCGCACGCTGGAACCAGTAACCGACGCGTCAGCCCCGCCCTTGCAGCGGGGCTGATCCCGGCCGGGCCCTGCATGGCAGCGCCCGGTCATTTCCCAAACCGCGCCATTTGGCGGTGCGACAGGGCATTCCACGGGGCATTCCGATGACAATCGAGCTGAAAGACGCCACCAAGGTGACCCGCGGGGTCACCCATATCAAACCGACGACGCTGACCCTCGAGCCCGGTTATTTCAACGTGTTGCTCGGGCAGACCGGATCGGGCAAGACCTCCCTGATCAAGCTGATGGCCGGGCTGGACCCGCTGGCCTCGGGACGGATCTTCATGAACGGGCAGGATGTCTCGAAGGTCTCGACCCAGAAACGCAACATCAGCCTCGTACACCAGTTCTTTGTGAACTACCCTCATATGACCGTTTTCGACAACATCGCCTCCCCCCTGCGGGTTGCAGGCATGGCGTCGTCCGAGATCGAAGGCCGCGTCGAAGAGGCCGCGCGCATCCTGCAGCTTGCGCCGATGCTGAAGCGCCGCCCGCATGAGCTGTCGGGCGGCCAGCAGCAGCGCACCGCGCTGGCGCGGGCGATTGCCAAGGAAAGCCAGGCGGTGTTTCTCGACGAGCCGCTGGCCAATCTCGACTACAAGCTGCGCGAGGAGCTGCGTGAACAGCTTCCGGAGCTTTTTGCGGGCCGCGGCGCGGTTGTGGTCTACGCCACATCCGAGCCCGAAGAGGCGCTGCTGCTCGGCGGCAAGACCGCGCTGATGGAGGACGGTCACGTCACGCAGTTCGGCCCCACCGCCGAGATCTACCGCGCGCCCGACAGTCTGACCGCGGCGCGGGTCTTTTCCGACCCGCCGATCAACGCCGCCCCGATCACCAAGACCGGCACCACCGCACGTCTGCAGAGCGGCGTCAGCTGGACCATCACCGGCGCCGCCGCCAAACTGCCCGATGGCGATTACACCATCGCCATTCGCCCCCATCACGTGACCCCGGTCGCCGAAGGCCCCGAAGATGTGGCGCTCAACGGCAAGGTGCTGGTGACAGAGCTTTCGGGCTCCGAATCCAGCGCACATTTCGAGATGGGCGAGGACGGCTGGGTGTCGCTGGCTCATGGTGTGCATCCCTACCGCGTTGGCGAGGATCACGCCTTTTTCATGGATCCCGCCAAGACCTACTTCTTCACGCCCGACGGAAAGCGCGCCGCATGACGCGCGCCCGCCCGACCCCATTCGCCGAACTGGACCCAAGCTGATGGCCAAGATCACCCTCAAGAACCTGCGCCACGCCTATGCGCCGAACCCCACGCCCGAGGATTACGTCCTCAAGGAGATCGACCTGAGCTGGCAGGATGGCGGCGCTTACGCGCTGCTGGGCCCCTCGGGCTGCGGCAAGTCGACCTTGCTCAACATCATTTCGGGGCTGCTCACGCCTTCGGACGGGCGCATCCTCTTTGACGACCGCGACGTGACCGACCTGCCACCCGACCAGCGCAACATCGCGCAGGTGTTCCAGTTTCCGGTGATCTACGACACCATGACGGTGCGCGACAACCTCGCCTTCCCGCTGCGCAACCGCAATGTGAACGAGACCAAGATCGCCGAGCGCGTGGCCGAGATTGCCGAGATGCTCGACGTGACCGAGATGCTCGACATCCGCGCGTCGCACCTGAGCCCCGACAACAAGCAGAAGATCTCCATGGGGCGCGGGCTGGTGCGCGACGACGTGAACGTGGTGATGTTCGACGAGCCGCTGACGGTGATCGACCCGCATCTGAAATGGAAGCTGCGCTCGAAGCTGAAAGAGCTGCACCAGAGGGTGCGCGCGACCATGATCTACGTCACCCACGACCAGACCGAAGCGCTGACCTTTGCCGATCAGGTGGTGGTCATGCAGGCCGGCGAGATCGTGCAGATCGGCTCTCCGGTGGATCTTTTCGAACGCCCGCAGCACACCTTTGTGGGCCATTTCATCGGCTCGCCGGGCATGAACATCCTGCCTGCGACGGTCGAGAACGGCCGCGCGATCTTTGAGGGCCAGCCGGTGACACTCGAAGGCGCGGTCAAAGGCGATGGCGGGCGCACGGAAATCGGCATCCGCCCCGAATTTGTCTCGCTCGCCGATGACGGTGTGGAGGCGCGGGTGCGCAAGGTCTCTGACGTGGGCCGCCACGCAATTGTCGAAAGCATGGTGGGCGACACGCCCGTCAAGGCGATGGTCGAGGAAGCCCATCTGGAACAGGGCGCGCTGGTGCATCTCGCGTTCAAGCCCGACCAGACACGGCTTTACCGGGACGGCTGGATTTCAACGGAGGCGACGCCATGAAGACCGAAAATCAAAAAGCGTGGTTCTTCGTGCTGCCGGTCCTGCTGCTGGTGGCGTTCAACGCGCTGATCCCGATCATGACGGTCGTCAACTATTCAGTGCAGGAGACCTTCGGCAACAACGTCTTCTTCTGGCAGGGGCTCGACTGGTTCGAGCAGATCCTGCGCTCCGACCGGTTTCAGGCGGCGCTTGGGCGACAGTTCCTGTTTACCTTCCTGATCCTGATCATCGAGGTTCCGCTGGGCATCATCATCGCGCTCTCGATGCCCAAGAAGGGCTTCTGGGTACCGGTCTGCCTGGTGCTGATGGCGCTGCCGATGCTGATCCCGTGGAACGTTGTGGGGGCAATGTGGAACATCTTCGCGCTGCCCAAGGTCGGCATGCTGGGCTATTTCATGAACGATGTGCTGGGCGTGAATTACGACATGACCCAGGATCCTCTGGCCGCCTGGATCACGATTATCGTCATGGATGTCTGGCACTGGACCTCTCTGGTGGTGCTGCTGAGCTACGCGGGGCTCGTCTCGATCCCCGACGCCTATTACCAGGCCGCCAAGATCGACGGCGCCAGCCCCTGGAAGGTCTTTCGCTACATCCAGCTGCCCAAGATGAAAACGGTGCTGACCATCGCGATCCTTCTGCGCTTCATGGACAGTTTCAACATCTATACCGAGCCGTTTGTGCTGACCGGCGGCGGGCCCGGCAACTCCACCACGCTGCTCTCCATCGATCTGGTGAAGATCGCGCTGGGGCAGTTTGACCTTGGCCCGGCGGCGGCGATGTCGCTGATCTACTTCGCAATCACGCTGCTGGTCAGCTGGCTCTTCTACACCCTTATGACAAAGGATGATGCGCAATGAGAAAACGCTCTCTCATCCCGATCCTCTACATCCTGTTCCTGATGCTGCCGATCTACTGGCTGGTGTCGATGAGCTTCAAGACCACCAACGAGATCCTCGCGGGCTTCTCGCTTTTCCCGCAGACCTTCACGCTGGACAGCTATGTCGCGATCTTCACCGATCCGACCTGGTACTGGGGCTATATCAACTCGATCATCTACGTGACGCTCAACACGGTGATCTCCATCGCGGTGGCGCTGCCTGCGGCGTATGCGTTCTCGCGCTACAGTTTTCTGGGCGACAAGCAGCTGTTTTTCTGGCTGCTCACCAACCGCATGGCGCCGGCGGCGGTCTTCGCGCTGCCGTTCTTCCAGCTTTATTCCTCGGTCGGGCTTTTCGACACGCATATCGCGGTGGCGCTGGCGCATTGCCTCTTCAACATCCCGCTGGCGGTCTGGATCCTCGAAGGCTTCATGCGCGGCGTGCCGAAAGAGCTGGACGAGACGGCCTATGTCGACGGCTACTCCTTCTGGCGCTTCTTCACCACGATCTTCATCCCCAACATCAAGGCCGGTGTGGGTGTGGCGGCGTTCTTCTGCTTCATGTTTTCCTGGGTGGAGATGCTGCTGGCCAAGACGCTCACGGCTGTGGAGGCCAAGCCCATCGCCGCCACCATGACGCGCACCGCCTCCTCGGCAGGCTACGAGCTGGGGCTTCTGGCCGCGGCGGGCACGCTGACGATCATCCCCGGCGCCATCGTGATCTACTTTGTCCGCAACTACATCGCCAAGGGCTTTGCCCTCGGGCGCGTCTGAGAGGAAGAGCAAGATGACCCGAACGCTGCTCTGGACCCTGCCGATCCTTGCCGCCGCACCCGCCTGGGCGCAGGGCTGGGGGAACGTGGCCAAGGAAGACGACACCGGCTTTTCCTGGACCGATCCGCTCTGGCCCGCGTTCTGGATGGCCTGGACACCGGCCACTTTCGCGCTGTTTTGCGGGATCTTCGGGGCCATCGCCGTGATCGGCGTGCTGGAAGGCTTCAAGTACCGCGACGGGCTGGAACGGCGCGGCATACTGGGGCTGACCACCACGCTGGGCGACCGGCTCTTCATCTCGCTGCTGGGAACCGCCTATATTTTTCTCGCCTGGCTCGGCGTTTTCGGCCAGCCGCTCTGGTGGCCTTTGGGGATCAGCATTCTCTGGGCGATCTTTTGTTTCAGGAAAGTCTGACATGGGGCTTTGGATTTATGGCGCGATGGTATTTACTCACTCCGCGTAAAGAGTGAGCGATGCCCGAGAATGGGACGGCGATGAGAGAGAAGAAGAAAAGCGACCTGCTGACCGAGGTGGAGCTTGAGTTCATGAACGAACTCTGGGCTCTGGGCGAAGGCACCGTGCGCGATGTTCTGGAGCAACTGCCCGAAGATCGCGATCTGGCCTACACCTCTGCCGCCACCATTCTGCGCATTCTGGAGCAAAAGGAATTCGTCACCAGCCGCAAAGAAGGGAAGCGTCACGTCTATATCCCCTCGCTGGCCAAGGACGCCTACCAATCCCGCTCGCTGAAAGACCTGTCGATGAAGCTGTTTGACGACGCGCCCGCCTCTCTGGTGGCGCGTCTGCTCAATGATGACGAATTGACGGAAGAAGCATTGGGGCAGATCCGGGCACTCGTGGATCGGAGATTGAAAAATGATACCGGGTGACACTCTTCTCGACGCATTTATCGACGCCAATATCCTGTTTGTGCTGGCATTCGCCCTGTGGAGCGCGGTGCGGTTCGCGATGCGGCGGATCGGGGTGCGGCATGCCTATTCCACGGAACTGAACCTGCTCAACGGCGTCTTCGTCGCGATCCTGATCTCTCCGCTCATCGTGATGGCCCTGGGCGGATTGCAGAGCAGCGGGCTCGGCAAGGGGGTCAATGTCAACCTTTCGGACATGGTGGTCTCGCATTTCCTCAATGGCGGGTTCGAGATGAAGGCCTCCGAGTTCGAACAGATGCTGCTGATGCGCGAAAGCTTTGTGCAAAGCGTCGTGAACCTTGCGGACTGGACCGCCTATGCCGCGATCGCAGCGTTTCTGGCCGGTGTGGCCATCGGTTCGGCGCGGCTGGCGGTGTCGGTCTTCTGCCTGCACCGGATCGTCGCGCAGAGCTATGCCTGGCGCAACCATGGCCGCTTGCGGATCCGCCTGTCCGACCGGGTCACGGTGCCCTTCTCGACCCGGGGCCTGCGCTATTATTACGTGGTCATCCCCTCGCAGATGCTGGGCAACAAGACCGATCTCGCGGTCTCGCTTGCGCATGAGTTCCAGCATATCCGGCAGGGCGATATCGATTGGGAAATTGTGCTGGAACTGCTCAAGCCGGTGTTTTTCCTCAACCCCGCCTACCACGCCTGGAAACGCAAGGTCGAAGACCTGCGCGAGCTCAGCTGCGACAGCGCGGTGCTGAACCGCGGCCGCATCGGCATGCGCGACTATTGCGACACGCTGCTGTCGGTCTGCCAGCAGACGCTGCGGCGCGACCGGGTGTTTGCCGTGGCGGTGCCAAAGGTCACGCTTGTTACCGCCGACCGCTCGGCGCTGCGCCCGCGCAAGGCCAGCTTTCTGGAACGGCGCGTGACCTCGATCCTCAGCGCCAGAAGCCTCAGACACCCGCGTCTTGTCTTCGGCATCGTCATCCTGCCGCTGGCCGGTGCGATCCTGCTGGCCGCCGTCGCGATCCAGAGCCCCGGCGACTGGAGCCATGACCGGCTGATGCTGTCGACCGTGGTCAATCTCGAGCGGCTTGACGAGATCAACCGCGCCACCGCCGTGCGCCGGTTGCGCGACTGACCGCTCAGGCGTCCGCCAGCACCAGATCCGAGGCTTTTTCGCCGATCATGATCGCGGGCGCATTGGTGTTGCCCGACACGATCTCCGGCATGATCGAGCAATCCGCGACGCGCAATCCCGCGATCCCATGCACGCGCAGCCTGTCATCGACCACCGCCATCCTGTCCTGCCCCATCTTGCAGGTGCCGGTGGGGTGGTAGATCGAGGCGGTGTTGCTGCGCGCCCAGTCCAGCGTTGCGTCGTAATCGTCCATTGGAAGGTCCTTGTGGGGGCGGAACTCTTCGGAGATTTTCGACGTCAGCGGCGCGTGCCGGGCAATCCTGCGGGCGATGTTCACACCCGCGACGATGGTCCGGCAATCGGTTTCGGTGCTGAGGTAGTTGGGGACAATCTTCGGATAGCTGCGCCCGTCCGCGCTGGCCAGGCGGATCTCGCCTTTTGATTCCGGTCGCAACTGGCAGACCGACATGGTGAACGCCGAAAAGCGGTCCGCGCCCTTGCCGGGGTTTTCCGCCGAAAGCGGCTGCACGTGGAACTGGATATCAGGGGTCTCGATATCCTCTCGCGTCTTCAGGAACCCGGTGGCGAGGCTTGCGGCCATGGTCATCGGTCCGGCCCGGAAAAGCAGGTATTTCAGCCCGATCCGCGCCTGTCCCATCCAGGTGCTGACCTCGTCGTTGAGCGTCGGCTCGTTGCATTTGTAGACCAGCCGCGCCTGCAGGTGATCCTGCATGTTCTTGCCGACGCCCGGCAGATCCGCGACCACCTCGATCCCGTGCGCCTTGAGCTGGTCGGCCTCGCCGATCCCCGATAGCATCAGAAGTTGCGGAGAGTTGATCGCCCCGCCCGACAGGATGATCTCCTTTCGGGCGGTCACGCGCTGCCAGACGCCGCCCTTGTCGCGGTACTTGACCGCGACGGCGCGCTTGCCCTCGATCTCGATCTTTTCGACCTGGGCGCGGGTCACGATGGTCAGGTTCTCGCGCTGCTTGACCGGGTTGAGAAAGGCCACCGCCGCCGAACAGCGCCGCCCGTTACGCGCTGTCAGCTGGAAGAACCCCACACCCTCCTGGTCGGCGCCGTTATAGTCGGGATTGAACTCATAGCCCGCCGCCTGCGCGGCGGCGACCCAGGCGTCGGTGATCGGGCGCTGGATGCGCATGTTGGAGACCGAGAGGTTGCCCTGATCGCCGTGGAATGCATCCGCCCCGCGCTCATTGCGCTCGGACCGCTTGAACAGCGGCAGCACGTCGTCCCACGCCCAGCCGCGATTGCCCATCTGCGCCCAGCGGTCGTAATCCTGCGGTTGCCCGCGCACGTAGAGCAGACCGTTGAGCGACGACGAGCCGCCCAGCACCTTGCCGCGCGGCCATTCGATGGAGCGGCCATTGAGCCCGGGATCGGGCTCGGTCTTGTAGCACCAGTCGACCGCCGGATTGTGGATCGTCTTGAAATAGCCGACCGGGATGTGGATCCAGGGATTGAGGTCGCGCCCGCCCGCCTCCAGCAGAACCACCCGACTCCCCGGATCCGCGCTCAGCCTGTTGGCGACGACACATCCCGCGGAGCCCGCACCAATCACCACAAAATCCGCGTCCATTGCTGCCTCCCAGAGATTTCTTGAAAAAAACTCTATGCAGATTGCTTAGACTAATCTAGGTTTTTTGGAACAAATGGTCTCAAAAATTGCTATAACGGGAGGAAGCAATGGGTATTTACGATCGTATTCGCGGCGTGTCGCGGAGGGATTTTTTCAAGATCGCGGGCACTTACGGGATGAGTTCCACGTTGCTGGCCGCGGGCACCTTTGGCGGTGCGATGACGGCCGCGGGCCTCGCGAAGGCCGCCGAGTCGACCTATGACAAGCGGTTTGCCAAGGAAGCAAAGCACACGCTGAAGTTCGGCGCCGCCGGTTTCAACCCGCAGAACCTGCTGATCGAGCGCGCAGGCTGCCTTGAATTTGCCCGCGACCTCGAAGAGCGCACCGATGGCGAGATCCGCATCGAGTTCATTGGCAACAACCAGATCTGCGGCCAGCTTTCCTGCGTGGAGAAGGCCCAACAGGGGATCATCGACCTCTATGCCGCCTCGACCCAGAACTCGGCCGGTGGCGCGCCTTATCTCAACGTGCTGGACTACGCCTACATGTTCCGCAGCCGCGCGGATCAGTACTATTTCATGTACAGCCCCGAATCGCAGCGGATCCTGCGCGATCCGTTCGAAAAGCGGCACGGTCTTAAGTTCCTCTTCACCCATGCGGAACTGCGCGGCATCCAGCTCGGTCTCAGCTGGCAGGATAAGGATACCGTCACCAGCGTCGAGCAGCTGGCGGGCACCAAGAACCGCGTGACAGGCACCCAGCTTGGCCGCATCGCCATGGAGGCGCTGAACCTCAACCCGGTGCCGGTGGCCTGGGAAGAAACCCTCGACGGCCTGAAGCAGGGCCTGATCGACGGCGCGGAGACATGGGCCTCGGCTGTGGCCTACGCCAACATGTCGCCGGTGGTCAGCCAGTGCGTGGATCTGCGCTTCTTCTGCGGCACCGAGCATACCGCCATGCGCTCCGAGACCTTCGACGGGCTCAGCGGCGATCTGCAGGACGCGGTGATGGAAAGCTCCTATCTCACGCAGGTGCATGTGCAGGCGGCCAACGAGGCTGCGCTTGTCAACACCGTGGGCTTCACCGATCCGCCGATGCCCGGTACGATCTTTGCCGAAAACAACGTGCGCGTGTCCAAGCTGTCGGATGCCGAGATCAAGAAGGCCGAAGAGATGTGCTCGCCCGAGTTCCAGCCACAGCTGTGGGAGCAGTGGCGCGAGCGGATCAACGGCTGGGCCGGTGGCATCGACACCTACCAGGACATCTACAACGAGGTTCGCAACAACCCCCACACGCTGGCCGAGAATGTCGAGCCGCGGCGCTGGTGGAAAGGCTGACACTCGCCCGATAAGCTAAGACCTGGCCCCGGTGTCACGCCGGGGCCAGACGCATGACCGCCGCCAACAACAAGCCGGGCCAATCCGGCAGGCGTCACCACAGGGAGGAGGGACCCATGGCAATCTGGTCCGATCTCGGCACGCTCTTCAGCGCGCTGGCCAGTCAAGATTCGTTCGAAATCCGCAACGCCTTGCGCCCCAACAGCATGTACGTCTTCGGTGTGGTGTATCTGCTGCTGTCCGGTCTGGGCCTGGCGTGGCTCTACCACCGGGTGCCGCTCTTCGAGCGCTATTTCGAACGCACGGTCATGATCACCTGTTATCTCGCGATTGCGTTGATCATCTTCTGGGGGGTGATCGACCGGTTTGTCTTTTCCAGCCAGAAGCCCTGGTCGACAACCATCCCGCCATTTCTCTTCATGGTGATGGCCTGGTTCGGCGCCGCCTATAACGTGCGGGTCAGAACCCATCTGAGTTTCTCCGAGTTCCGCACCCGCATGCCGCGCATCGGGCAGTTCCTCTGCCTCTGGCTCGACTTCGCGCTGTGGTTCGGCTTTGCGCTGATCTTTGTGGTCACCACCTCGCGGGTCGCGGCGCTGTCGGCGTCGAATTTCCAGATCGTTCTGGGCACCGACAACACCATGCAATGGTGGTTCATCATCGGCGCGCCGGTTGCGGGCACGCTGATGGCCGCGCGCGCCATCGAGAATATTCAGGACGACATCAGGAATTACCGCACTGGCGAGCCCCTGATCCGTCAGGCCGTGATCGGAGGGAATGCGTGATGACCGACGGGACATGGATCACGCTGATTTCGGTTGGCGTCACGTTTTTGTTCATGCTGGGCGTGCCGGTGCTGCTGATCATCGCCTATTGGGTGATCGGCTGCTCTTTCGTGCTGGGCCTCACGCTCGACAATATGGGCGCAGAACTGCTCAACGTCTTCAACAAGGGCTTTGCGCTGCTCGCGATGCCGCTCTTCATCCTGACCGGGGACCTGATCAACAAGTCCGGCATCGCGCGAAGGCTGTCGGATTTCGCCTATGCCTGTCTGGGCTGGCTGCGCGGCGGGCTTGCCATGGCCTCGCTGGGTGCCTGCGGGCTCTTTGCCGCCATCTCCGGCTCCAACTCCGCCACCACGGCGACCATCGGCTCCATGCTGCATCCCGAGATGGTGAAAGGCGGCTATGACGAACGCTTCTCGGCGGCCACGGCGGCGGCAGGCGGCACGGTGGGGATCATCATCCCGCCCTCGATCATCTTCATCGTCTACGGCTTTCTGATGAACCTGCCGATCTCGGATCTGTTTGTCGCGGGTATCCTGCCCGGCGCGCTGATGGTCTTTGGCATGCAGTTTGCCTGCTGGATCATCTGCCGCATGAACGGCTGGGGCTACCTGATCCCGCTGCAGCTCAACCGCGTTCTGAAGACCGCGTTTGGGGCCTGGCTGGGCTTTTTCGCCATCGGTCTGGTGCTCTGGGGCATCTATACCGGCAAGTTCTCACCCACCGAGGCCGCCGGAGTCACGGTTGGTTTCTGCATCATTGCGGGCGTGCTCTCCTGGGTGATCACCTCGGCGCTCAGGCTCAAGTCCGACAAGACCTGGGAAGAGAAATCCTATGGCGAAATGCTGGTGGTGGACGGCTTCACCCCCTGGGAGATCCCGAGCGTGACCATGCGCTCGGCAGAGATCACCGGCATCCTGGCTCCGCTGATTGCCATCTCGGTGGTGATGCAGCAGATCCTCTCGCTTTTGGGTGCGCAGCAGGTGATCGGGGATTTCGTGACCTCGATGGGCGGCTATTACGCGGTGCTCTTTACCGCGATGGTCATCGTCTTCTTCTCGGGCATGGTGCTGGAATCGCTCCCGGTGACGATCATTCTGGCGCCGATTCTGGCGCCGATTGCGGCAGATGTGGGCGTCGATCCGATCCACTTCTCGGTGATCTTCCTGGTCGGCGCCTCCATCGGTTTCATCACGCCGCCTTACGGGCTTAACCTTTATGTCGCGTCCGGCGTAACAGGGGTGCCGTATTTCCGATTGTTGAAGTATACCGTGCCCTACCTTATTGCGCTGATTGGCGTGTGGGTATTGGTGTCGCTGACGCCGGAGCTCGCGCTGCTGCTGCTGCCAAACCGATAAAGAAGAAAAGCCATGCCCGACGATCACGCGATCGAATCAAAAGGCCAGATCCCGACGAATCTGCGCCTCTTGATGATCGTGGAAGCGGTCGCCCGGGCAGGCGTCCCGATCCTGCCCTCCACGCTGTCCGAGACCATCGGGCTGCCGAAATCCACCGTGCACCGGCTTTTGACAACGGCGGAGGACGAAGGGTTCCTGCAGCGCGATGTTGACGGGCGCTCCTACGGTCCGGGCTGGCGGCTGCGAAGGCTGTCGGCCAACACGCTGTCGTCACAGCGGGTCCGGACCGAGCGGCTGATGATCATGAAGGCGCTGGCCGAGGATGTGGGCGAGACCTGCAACCTCGCCGCCCCGGGCCGCTACGGCATGGTCTATCTCGACCGGGTGGAGACCCATTGGCCATTGCGCATCCAGTTGCCGGTGGGCACGCAGGTGCCGTTCCACTGCACCGCCAGCGGCAAGATGTACCTGTCGTCGCTGCGCCGCGACAAGCTTGAACGGTTGCTCTCGGCCCTCACGCTGGAGCGGCGCACGGTGCGGACGCTGGTCGATATAGATGCCCTGCGCACAGAGCTTGCGGCCACGCGCGAGCGTGGATTTTCCACCGATGACCAGGAATTCATGGACGGCATGGCCGCCATCGCGGTGCCCATTCAGGACAGCGAGAGGCGGCTGCTCACCACGCTGTCGATCCACGCACCGATTCAGCGCCAGCAAGTCGACGGGCTGATCGAACGCCTGCCGCAGGTGCGCGACGCCGCGGACCGTCTGGCCCAGCTCGCCTCCGATTGACGCAAGGTTATCGCAGAGCGGCGCCGGGTCACCTGAACGCCGCATCCTATCCTTGCCAGATCCTGTCATCGAACCGTGACACGCCAGCGCCATAAGGGCGCAAAGCGCGCGCCTGCCCACGCGCCGCCGGCGCTTGATGCGCTTCTGATCGCCGATGAATACCTATTGAGATCAGAACGTTGAGTGCCATTGCGAGAAAGGGCTATTGCGCGTTGCTTTGGCGGGTGTATCGTTCCCCCGTCTACGATCCGAAGCAGGCACAGAGCCTGCACATCTTATGACACGCACCACGTCCGGTGCATGGGAGGTACTATGAAAAAGACATTGCTCGGCGCTCTTGCCGCATCCACAGCCCTGCTTTCGCCCGCCATGGCGACCGCGGAAACCGAGATTCAGTTCTGGCACGCCTTCACCGGCCGACTGGGCGAACTGGTCAAGGCGCAGGTCGAGGATTTCAACGCCAGCCAGGACACCTACACCGTTGTCGAGAGCCACAAGGGCAACTATTCCGAGACCCTCAATGCCGGGATCGCCGCCTTCCGCGCGGGCGAGCAGCCGCATATCCTGATGGTCTTCGAGGTCGGCACCGCGACGATGATGTCGGCGGGCGGCGCCACCAAGCCGGTCTACGAAGTCATGGCCGAAAGCGGCGCGACCTTCGATCCCGACGCCTATATCGGTTCGGTCAAGGGGTACTACACCTCCACCGATGGCGACATGCTGTCGCTGCCCTTCAACTCATCGACCCCGGTGCTCTGGGTCAACCGCGACGCCTTTGAGGCGGCGGGCGTCGATCCCGACACCGATCTTTCGACCTGGCAGAAGGTCGGAGAGACGCTGGACGCGCTCAAGGCCGGTGGCGAGGACTGCCCGCTTGTGACCGCGTGGCAAAGCTGGATCCATCTGGAGAACTTCTCGGCCTATCACGACGTGCCGTTTGCCTCGAAGGATAACGGCTTTGCCGGGCTCGACACCGAGCTGATGCTGAACGGCGAGGCGCAGGTCGCGCATCTGACCGCGATGGGCGAATGGGCGCAGGACGGCAAGTTCATCTACACCGGCCGCCGCAACGAAGGCGGCGCCAATTTCCGATCCGGCGAATGCGCGCTCTTCACCGAAAGCTCTGCGGGCTATGCGGGCATCAAGGCCGAGGCGGAGTTCGATTTCGACGTGCGCCCGCTGCCCTATTGGGAAGGCGTCGGCAACGCGCCGCAGAACACCATCATCGGCGGCGCGTCGCTCTGGGTGCTCGAAGGCCACGAGGCCGAAGAGTACAAGGGTGTGGGCGAGTTCCTGGCCTACCTGTCCTCGACCAACGTGCAGGCGCAGTGGCACCAGGACACCGGCTATCTGCCGATCACCGCAGCGGCGGGTGACGCCACGAAAGAGGCGGGCTTTTACGACGAGAACCCCGGCACCGACGTGGCCGTCATGCAGATGACCGCAAAGGAGCCGACGGCAAACTCCAAGGGCCTGCGCCTTGGCTCCTTCGATCAGATCCGCGGGATCATCGACGAGGAGCTGGAGGCGATCTGGTCGGGCGACAAATCCGCGCAAGAGGCCATGGACAGCGCCAAGGAGCGTGGCGACGCGTTGCTGCGCCGCTTTGAAAGCGCCAACAAGTAAGACCTGAACGCGCGCCCCGCATCCCCGGGGCGCGCGTTTGCCTTTGTGACAAGGATCCTTGCCATGCTCGCCGCCTCCGTTGTGCTATACTGCCTCGTCGGCCTCGCGCTGATCGGCATGGGTTACAAATACATCTCCGCCATCCCGCCCATCGACTACCACGCCGCAATCCTCTCCGGCGGCCCCGTCACCGACGAGACGGTGCTGATCCTCGGCGGGCTCTACAAGGTGATGGGCGGGTGTTTCGCCGCCTTTGGCGTTGCCACGCTGATGATCGCGCTGACAGGCGTCTGGTCCGATCTCTTCTGGGCCAAGCTCACGCTGTTGGTGATGACCGGCGTGACGGGCTATTTCGCCACCACCGTCCCGCGACGGATCGAGGCCATCACCGGGCACCGGACGCCCTGGCGCATCGCCGCGGGGCTCTCTGCGCTGAGCGGCGTGGCGTTCCTGATGTCGCTCTTCTGACCGGGCAGGGGGACGGGCATGGAAAAACGCGTCACGTTCAAAGGCTGGATGCTGCCGCTCTTGCTGATCGCGCCGCAGGTGCTGGTTTCGGCGGTGTTTTTCTTCTACCCCGCCGGTCAGGCGATCTGGCAGTCGCTCTTCATCCCCGACCCGTTTGGCCTTTCGTCGCAATATGTCGGCCTGGGCAATTTCGAGTTCCTGCTGACCGACAAGTTCTACCGCGCGTCCTTTGTGACCACGGCGGTCTTCTCGATCCTCGTCACGCTGTGTTCGATGATCCCGGCGCTTTTTCTCGCGGTGCTGGCGGACCGGCTGATCAAGGGCTCCGGCGTCTACCGGACCATGCTGATCTGGCCTTATGCCGTGGCGCCTGCTGTGGCCGGTGTGCTGTGGCTGTTCATGTTCAACACGCGCGTCGGCGTGATCTCGTGGTATCTGGGGCAGCTGGGTTATGACTGGAACCACGTGCTGAACGGTGGCGAAGCCATGGGGCTTGTGGTTGTCGCCTCCGCCTGGGGGCGGATCAGCTACAACTTCCTGTTCTTCTTTGCCGCTTTGCAGGCGGTGCCGCGGTCGGTCATCGAAGCGGCTGCCATCGATGGCGCACGGTTCTGGCGGCGGTTCTTCACCATCGTGCTGCCGCTGCTGTCGCCCACCACGTTTTTCCTGCTGGTGGTGAATGTGGTCTATGCCTTCTTCGAGACCTTCGGCGTGATCCACACGATCACCGGAGGCGGCCCGCAGCAATCCACCACGATCCTTGTCTACAAGGTCTTCTCTGACGGGTTTGTGGGTCAGGATCTGGGCTCGAGCTCTGCGCAATCTGTGATCCTGCTGATTGTCGTGGGGCTGCTCACCGTGGTGCAGTTCAAGGTCATCGAAAAGCGGGTGCATTACTGATGGCGCGCGAGATCCACGGCATGGTCGAAAAGCGCGGCGCGGGGCTGTGGCTCAACCATGTGTTCATGATTCTCGGCGTTCTGGTGATCTTCTTTCCGATCTGGCTGGCCTTTGTGGCCTCCACCGTCACGCAATCCGAGATCATCCGCCCGCCAATGCCGGTCTGGCCCGGCGACCAGTTCCTGACCAACTACCGCAACGCGCTCTTTTCCGGCGTGAACGTGCCGGTGGCCACGATGCTCTTCAACAGCCTCGTCATGGCCATCGGCATCGCGGTGGGCAAGATCGTGATCTCGCTGCTCTCGGCCTTTGCCATCGTCTATTTCAGGTTCCCGGGGCGCAACGTCTTCTTCTGGCTGATCTTCCTGACGCTGATGCTGCCCGTCGAAGTGCGCATCGTGCCGACCTTCGAGGTGGTGGCCGGTTTCGGTATGCTCAACTCCTATCAGGGGCTGATCCTGCCGCTCATCGCCTCGGCCACGGCAACTTTCCTTTTCCGTCAGTTCTTTCTCACCATCCCCGATGAACTGGCCGAGGCCGCCCGCGTCGACGGCGCCCGGCCAATGCGGTTTTTCTGGGACATCGTGGTGCCGATGAGCCGGACCAATGTGGCCGCGCTCTTCGTGATCCTCTTCATCTACGGCTGGAACCAGTATCTCTGGCCGCTGCTGATCACCACCGATCCGGAGATGAACACCATCGTCATGGGCATCAAGCAGATGTTCCCCTCGGGCGACGATTTTGCCCATTGGCCCACCATCATGGCGACGTCGATCCTTGCGATGATCCCGCCGGTGATCGTGGTGGTCAGCATGCAGCGGCTGTTTATCCGCGGCCTTGTGGACAGCGAGAAATAAGACATGGCAACGGTCACCCTCAAAGACGTCAAGAAAAGCTTTGGTCCGACGGATGTGATCCACGGCATTTCGACCGAGATCGCCGATGGCGAGTTCATCGTGATCGTGGGCCCCTCGGGCTGCGGGAAATCCACGTTGCTGCGCATGGTCGCGGGGCTCGAGACGGTGACCTCAGGCGACGTGCTGATCGGCGGCACCCGCGCCAACGATCTTGAACCGATGGATCGCGACATTGCCATGGTGTTTCAGAACTACGCGCTTTATCCGCACATGTCGGTGCGCCAGAACATGGGCTACGGGCTCAGAATCGCGGGCCTGCCCAAGGATGAGATCGACGCCAAGGTCGGGGAGGCCGCGCGCCTTTTGCAGCTCGAGGCGCTGCTAGACCGCAAGCCCCGGCAGCTTTCCGGCGGGCAGCGCCAGCGGGTGGCCATGGGCCGCGCCATCGTGCGCGAACCGGCGGTGTTTCTCTTTGACGAACCGCTCTCCAATCTCGACGCCAAGCTGCGCGTGCAGATGCGGCTGGAGATCAAGGAGCTGCAGTCAAAACTGGGCATCACATCGCTCTACGTGACGCACGACCAGGTCGAAGCGATGACCATGGCCGACCGGATGATCGTGATGAATGGCGGCATCGCAGAGCAGATCGGCACCCCTCTGGAAGTCTACGAGACACCCCGCACACTCTTTGCCGCGCAGTTCATCGGCAGCCCGGCGATGAACATCGTGGGGGCAGAGGTCTCCGGCGGCAAGGTGATGCTCGGCGGCACGCCGGTGGCCGACGCGGTGGGCAAGGACGGCCCCGTCAAACTGGGTGTGCGTCCCGAGCACATGCTGGCCGACCCCGACGGCCCGCTCGAGGTCACCGTGCAGATGGCCGAGCCGCTGGGCGCCAACACGCTGTTTCACGGCCGCCTGACCGGCGCACAGGACAGCTTTACCGTCAGCCTGCAAGGGGTGCATCCGCTGTCCGAGCCCGGGCGGAAGATGCATTTTGCGATCCAGCCCGGACATGCGCATCTGTTTGACGCCGACACCGGGCTGCGCCGGACGGGTTAATACACGACATAGATATCAGGTTGCGTTTTCCTTGCAATAAACGCCTTTAGCGTGCAGGCTTCCCGCATTCATTGAAGGAGAGATTGCATGTCGCGCCTGTTTGTCGCCGTCTGCGCTGCCGTGGCCCCCCTGTTGATCGCACCCGCCGCCAAAGCCGACCTGCCGCTGCCGTCGACCCTGCCACTGCTCGATTACGAAGCAGAGCTTTACCCCTTCATCGCCGACCGCACCTTTGCCAAGGAGAACTGGACCCGCGACAAGAGCTGGCGCGACACCGGACCGTTTGTGCTGGGCACCCCCTACGGCGTGCACCCGGCAGTGCGGATCTACTATTCGCCCGAGGTGATCACCTGGCTCGAAGGCGGGCGCGAAGGTGTGGTGCCCGACGGCGCCATCGTGGTCAAGGAAATGGTCACGCCGCCGTCCGCGCGCTACAACGAATACCGCGACATGCTGGTGCATCTGCATCCCGACGACCCCGCCAAGGTCGAGGATGAGATGCTCTCTTACCTGCGCGAAAAAGGCGGACTGAACTGGACCGTCATGGTCAAGGACAGCGCGCTGAGCCATGGCGGCTGGTTCTTTGCCTCCGTCGGGCAGGACGCCAAGCTCGACAGTTTCGACGCGCCCTACACGCCACCCACCGGGGCTGTGGGCGACGGCATGTGCATGCGTTGCCACGCCTCTGCCGCCGAGCAACTGATCTATTCGACGCTGGAGAACGTCGCAGGCTATGGCGGCGAGCCGCTGATCTTCCGCGTCGATGAAAGCTGGCGCAACCTTGCGGAATTCCCCCGCGGCCCCTTCAACCTGCCCGCCGTGCAGCGCCCGGCCATGGGCGAAAACGAGGCGTCGCTGATCGAGGATTATTTTCACAGCCACTCCGCGCTGGCGCGCTCGGACGCCAAGGCGCCCACCTCTCCGGTTGCTCTGAACCCGGCCTTTGTGGCCATGTTCCCGCCCGCCAACGGCATCGCCGTGGGCCCCGATCAGCTGCAGACCCTGCCCAGCGAATGGCTCGATCATGTGCCCTCCCGCCCCGACGGTCCGCAGCATTTTCTCACATCCGACAATTGCATCGGCTGCCATGGCGGCCTGGGCGGTCCGCCCTCGGGCACCACGATGTTTCTGCAGACCGGGCCCAAATATGGCGACGGCTACAACATCTCCGAATATGGCGAATGGCGCTGGTCGCCGATGGGGCTCGCCGGGCGCGATCCGATCTTCTTTGCCCAGCTGGAAAGCGAATTTGCCCTGCTCGAGGCCGCGGGGCACGGCGATCTCGCCTCCAACCTCGGCACCACGTGCCTGTCGTGCCACGGTGCGATGGGCCAGCGCCAGCTTGAGATCGACGCCCATGCCAACCCCGAGGCCGGCCTCGATCCCAACAATTTCAAACCGTCCTACACGCTGCTGCACGCACCTCTGACCGAGGCCGAGGAAACCGCGCAGAAGGATCAGGGCACCTACCCCTATCACAGCTACGGCAACCTCGCGCGCGAAGGCATTTCCTGCGCTGTCTGTCACCACATCGCACCGCCCGAGCGCGCCGCCGGGCAGCCGGACTACAACCGCCTCGACACCTATCTGATGAACGGCACGACCGGGGTCTTTCGTCTGACTGACGCCGACAAGCTGATCGGACCCTATGACGACGTGCGCCAGCGCCCGATGCAGAACGCCATGGGCATCACGCCGGTGCATGACCCCTACATTCAGGACAGCCAGCTCTGCGGCGCCTGCCACACCATCAACCTGCCCAATGTCGATGCCGACACATCAGAGCCGCTGGAAGGGTATACCGCCGCCGACCAGAAGGTCTTCAACGATGCCGCGCGCAACGGTGCAACGTTTCTCAAGGAGCGGTTCGGCGTGACCTTCCCCGAAGGACTGCTGGATTTTCAGCATTCCGTCGAACAGGCGACCTATATCGAATGGGTCAACAGCATCTTCAACGAAGAGGGCACCGCGCAATCCTGTCAGGACTGCCACATGAAGCGCGATTTCCAGAGCGCGGATGGCGATCTTTCCCTGCCCTCGATCACCACGCAGATCGCGTCCATTCAGGACAAGAACTATCCTGCCGTGGTCAACCTGCTGCCGCAGGCCGAGGTCGATGTGCCGTTCCGCGAAGGCTACAAGCGGCACAATTTTGTCGGGCTCAACGTCTTCATGGTGGAGATGATCCGCCAGTTCAGCGCCGAGATGGGCATGGCCCGCACCGATCCGATGACCTTCGCCACCAATGGCGCGCAGCTGGCCATCGACACGATGGCGCTGCAGGCCGCAAACGAGACCACCGACGTGACCGTGTCGCTGGCCGAAGGCTATGGCGGGCTGGTGGCGAATGTCGGGGTGACCAACAAGACCGGGCACCGGTTGCCTTCTGGCGTCGGGTTCCGCCGCGCGTTTCTGGAGGTGAAGGCGGTGGGTCCCACAGGTGACGTGCTCTGGTGCTCGGGCTGCACCAATGGCGCCGGTGTGATTATCGATGGCGAGGGCCAGCCGCTCGACACCGAGTTCCTGGACGTGGTCCCGCCCGGTGCAACCCAGGCGCTGTTTCAGCCGCATCACCGCGTCATCACCGACGACACGCAAGTGCAGATCTACGAAGAGCTGACGCAGAACGCGCAACGCGTCTTCACCACAAGCTTTGTGCACCGGGTCTATCACCCCAAGGACAACCGCCTGACACCGCTTGGCACGCTGACACCGGGCACCGAGGCCTTCACCGCGAAATTCGGCGACAGCGAGGTCACCTCCGCCTTCATGAAAGCCACCCTGCCCGAAGGCGGCGCGGCCTCCGATCCGGATTTTGTGCCCGGGTCCGATCAGCTGGAATACCGCATCCCGCTGCCCGACGCGGTGGCGCCCGGCGATGTAACGGTGACCGCCACGCTCTACAGCCAGGCGATCCCACCCTATTTCCTGAAGCAACGCTTCGACCTGGCGCCCACGGGGCCCGCCACCCAGCGGCTCTATTATCTGGCAAGCCGGCTGCAGACCGAAGGCACGCTCATCGAGGACTGGAAGCTGAAAACCGACAGCGCGTCCGCCACGCTGCAATAGCGCCGGTTCGCGCCAGAAAACGGCCCGCTGGCCAATCGCGCACAAACCCGCGCGGCCCCCAACCCCCGGTTTCTTTGGGCCTCAAATATTCCCGGGGGAGTCCGCCTCCGGCGGACGGGGGCAGCGCCCCCTTTTCCGACCTGTGACCTCCGCACCGCACGCCGCCAACAAAAGCGCGGCCTCCCTCAGAGGTCGAGCTCGTCGCCCGCCGTGACACCCCCCACCAGCTGATAAGACAGCAGATCGTGGATATCGGCCGGATCGCGCACCAGCGCGCGCAGGCTCCTGCGCAACCCCTTCACCCGCTCGGCCGCGCGGCGCTCGACCTCCACCGCCTCCTCGACAGAGATCATCCGGAACCGCAGCACCGCGCCGGGCCGGGCCTGCGCGACACGCGGCAGATCGCAGGGCAGCACCGATCCGATGCGAGGATATCCTCCGGTGGTCTGGCATTCGGCAAGCAGGACAAACGGCGTGCCATCGCCGGTGATCTGGATATCGCCGGGCACAATGACCTCCGACAGGATGCTGAGCCCGGCGGCGCTTTCGAACCCCGTGTCGCAGGTCAGCCGCACACCCATCCGGTTGCCGCGCGCATCGCGCGTGAAGGCGGTGGCCTCGAACCGCGCCCGCTCTGGCTCGGGGAAAAACCCGGTCTGCGGGCTGGGCACGATCCGCACCGTGCCGCCGTCAAACCGCGCCTCTGCATCGAGCAGCCGCCCGACATCTGCGGGCCGCGGATCCTCACCGACGGGCAAGGTGCCGCCCGGCTCCGAAGATGCGCCAAGACCTGCCGCCAGATGTGCGCTGCGCGAGCCAAGCTGCGCCGCCACCGCAAATCCGCCCCCCGCATGCAGGTAGCCGTAGCTGCCCTCGAGCGCGCCGCCGATCGTCAGACGGGCCCCCTTTGGCAGCGCGTGGCTGGCATTCCACGCCAGCCGGACGCCGTCCAGATCGGCGCGCATCGGCGCGCCGGTCAGGGCGATGCGCATGGGCTCGCAGGCCTCGAACACGCCGCCCATGCCACCCATTTCCAGCGCCGCGAGCCCCGCATCCTGCCCGAGCAGCGCGGCCCCTTCCCAGAGCGCCAGACGGTCCATCGCCCCGCCGCGCGAGATGCCGAAGGACAGATATCCCGACCGGCCCATATCCTGCAGGCTGACGCCCGGCCCTGCCCGATGAACAGCGAGGGCGCGGGTCATGTCAGAGCCTCCCAGGTAGCACCGGCATCGGGGCCCGATTGCCGCATCGCCTCGAACGCGGCGCGCCCGGTCCGCACAAACATCACCTCATCGCCCGGCCTCAGCACAAACGGGTCCGCGTCGTCGGGCCGGAAAAGCGTCAGGGCCGTCTGCCCCACATGCCGCCAGCCGGTCGGCGCGGAGATCGAGAAGAGCACAAATTGCCGGATCGCAACCGTCAGCGCGCCCGCGGGCACCTTGTCGGTCAGCGCCGTCTGTCGCGGGATGTCCCAGGCCTCGGGCAATTGCCCCAGATAAGGCTGCCCCGGCCCGAAGCCGATGGTCCGGACCCGCACCCGCGTCTGCGACAGCGACGTCACGGCGGCCTCGGGGCTGAGCCCCGCCATGGACGCGGCCTCCTCCAGCTGCGGTGCCAGATCGGTGCCGTAGACCGTCGGAATGCGCCAGAGCTTGCGCCCCACCGGAAGATCGGCCGACATCCAGTCCCGCTCCGCCAGCAGCGCTTCCAGCGCCTGCCGGATCGTGGCATGCGGCACCCGCAACGCGTCGAACCGCACATAGGTCGCACTGAGCGAGGTGGAGGTCTCCTCGATCCCCTCCAGCCCTGCTTCGTCCAGCGCGTGGCGAAAGGCCAGCGCGGCACGGTTGGCAGGCTCGCTCAGCCTGTCGGCAAAGGACACCAGCCAGCCATCCACACCCACCGTGTTGAGGCGCGGCCAGCCCGCCTCCGATCCCGTTGCGTGTTCCATCCTCGGCCCCGGCTCACTGCAACGCGTCGGGCAGGTAGAGCGCGATCTGCGGGAAGGCGATCAGCGCCGCAACCATGGCCAGCATCGCCAGCACGTAGGGTACAGCCCCCAGCATCACCTCGCTCATCGTGCCGCTCTTGCGTGCGCCCTGCACCACGTACAGGTTGAGCCCCACCGGCGGCGTGATCAGCGCCATCTCGATCAGCACGATCATCAGGATGCCGAACCAGATCGGGTCATAGCCCTGCTCGACCACCAGCGGCACGATGATCGGGATGGTGACGACCATCAGCGACAGCGTCTCGATGAAGAAGCCCAGCACGATGTAGATCAGCACGATCACCAGCATGAAGGACAGCGGAGAGAGGCCGAGATCGGTCAGGAAGTCCTGCAGCTCGCGGCCCATACCGGCAGAGGCCAGCGTGAAGTTCAGGAAGGACGCGCCGATCACCACCAGCATGATCATCGAGGTGATCTTGACCGTGCCCTTGATCGCCTCGGCAAACATCGACAGCGACACGCCGCCAAAGAAGGCCGCAATCAGGATGGCGCCCGCGACACCCACCGCCGCGGCTTCGGTCGGGGTGGCCCAGCCGCGATAGATCGTGCCGATGATCACCGTGAAGAGCAGGATGATCGGGACCAGCTGCACCAGCGCGCGCAGCATCTCGGGGAACGGAAAGACCCGGCGTTCGCCGCCCAGCGACGGGCGGATCATGCAGATGATCACAGTGATCACGATAAAGCCCAGCGCCAGCGCCAGACCGGGGATAAGACCTGCAAGAAAGAGCCGCGGGATCGAGGTCTGGGTCAGGAACCCGTAGACGATCAGGTTGATCGACGGCGGGATCATGATGCCCAGCGTGCCGCCCGCGGCGATGGCGCCGGAAAAGAGCTTGGGATCGTAGCCCAGCTTTTCGGCCTGCGGCATCGCCACCGTCGCCACGGTTGCCGCGGTGGCCACCGAGGATCCGGAGGTGGCCGAGAACATCGTGGCTGTGGCCACATTGGCATGCACCAGCCCGCCCGGCAGCCAGCTCACCCAGCGGTCAAGCGCCGCATAGGTGCGCGTGGCAATGCCGGAGCGCACGAGGATCTCGCCCAGCAGCACGAAAAACGGGATCGCGATCAGCGTGGCATTGTTCGATGTCGACCAGACAAGGTTGCCCAGACCGCGCAGCAGCGGGAACGGGCTGAAGAACTGGTCCACGCCAAATCCCAGCAGAAACAACACGATGCCGACGGGGATCGACAAGCTCAACAGGCCCAGCAGGCCGATGGTGATAGAGGCGATCATTGCACCTGCTCCTCTTCGCCGAAACAGCCGATGGTCTCCTCGGCGGCCTCGAAATCCTTCTTCAGCACCATCGTCAGCGCCACGATGAAGGTCAGCCAGGAGACCAGCGCAAACCAGACCCACCCGGCAAACCAGGGCGCCTGCACCAGCGCCAGCGGCGTCTCGAGCGGGGTGTTCGCGCGTGAACTGTTGGCCAGCGAACGCTCCAGCACCGGCCAGGACTTGATCGCAATCAGGGAGATCGTGCCCGAGAGCACCAGCATGGAGAAGAGGTCGAACACCGCCCGTCCCGCCGCCCCGGCCCGCCCGCGCAGAATGTCGATGCGCACATGGCCGAGCTCCAGCAGCGTGTAGGCCATGCCCCAGCTGGTGGCGATGGCCATGACATAGCCGCTGATCTCGTCGGTGCCGCCAAGGCCGGAGCCCACCTGCCGCAGCACGATATCGGCCAGCACGAAGGCCGCGCAAAGCAACAGCACCACACCGATCAGGATCGCGATCCCGCGGTTGAGACGCCGCAGCGTGTTCAAAAGGTCATATGGCATCAACAGCTTCCCGATAGTGGCGTTTGCCAGGGCGCGCGCAACCGGCGCTTCAACTCGATACAGCCCGCGTCAACAACGGCGCGCCGCACCCCCCTGCTTCTTCTCTTTGAAAATACCGCCGGGGGGCCCGGGGGGCTGGCCCCCCGGTTACAACAGCGGTCCGAGGCGCTGGCTTCCGGCTTTCGAGTCGTTGGGGTTCCGGTCCTCGGGCTCCCGCGCGCCTTTGGCGCGCGCGGATCGGATCGCGCATGGCGCGATCCGATTTTCCTTTACATACCGATCTTCACACCAACCGCTTCACCGACGGAGGCATTCCAGCGCTCGGCCCAGTCAGCCCCCGCACGCTCGGCCCATTCGGGCAGAACCTCGTCAACCAGCACGCCGCGGGCCTTTTCGAAATCCGCGTCCGACACCTCGACCAGCGTCATGCCGCGCGCATCGCCCGCCGGGCAGTCGCCATTGCCGGTGAGGCAGGCGATGTCATCGACCAGTGCGGTCTGCGCGCTGGCCCATGCCGGATCCTCGAACTCCGCCTTGACCTGCTCGGAGATCAGCGTCTGGGTGTCCGCATCGAGGCTCGTCCAGCGGTCCATGTTCATCGCGGTCACCACGCTGTCCCAGCCCCCCAGGGGGATCGGCAGCAGATGGGTGGAGACCTCCCACCAGCCCGCCGAATAGCCCGAACCGGCACCGGTCACCGCGCAATCCACCACGCCTTTCTGCAGCGCGCCCGGCACTTCGGAGAACGACACGTTCACCCCCTCGGCGCCCAGCGCTTCGAGGAATTTCGCGGTCATCCGGCCCGAGGCGCGGACCTTCTTGCCCGCCAGATCGTCCAGACCGTTGATCTCTGCGTTGCAGAACACCACTTGCGGCGGATAGGGCGCAATCGCCAGCACATGGCTGTTGAAGCGGTTGGCATAGATCTCCGACACCATCGGACGGGCGGCGTCGACCATCGCGCGCGCCTCATCGGCGGTGAGCGCCAGCAGCGGCACGTCAAGCCCTTCAAGCTCGGGCGCGTCGGCCACGGCATAATCGGCCACCGTCATCGCCACGTCGTAAACGCCGTCGCCCAGCAGGCGGTAGACATCCCCGACGCCGAGATTCATCTGGTTATGCGTGGTCAGCGCGACGTTGATCTTGCCACCCGACGCGGCAGGCAGCGTTTCTGTCCAGAACGGCGCCTCGTATTGCATGTGCAGCGGCAGGCCGGACCAGCTTCCGACAACCGACAGGTCTTCGGCAAAGGCTGGTGCGGCGAGGGCGGTGCTGGCGGCCAGCAGGCTCAGGGTGCGTTTCATGTCTCTCTCCTTGTTGGGTCTTGTCAGGGTGTTTTGTGTTGTGTGTCGAATTCGGGATCTCAGTCGGCGATCACCGGCACTTCGGCGTCTTCGGCCACATCCGTGATCAGCATGTGGCCCGGTTTGTGAGTGATGCAGAGCGGCAGGCGCGCGGCTTCGACGGCCACTTGCGGGGTGACCCCGCAGGCCCAGAAAACCGGCACCTGCCCCGGCGCTACGGGCGCGGGATCGCCCCAGTCCGGGCGGGTGATATCGGCGATGCCCAAGCCCGCAGGATCGCCCCAGCAGACCGGCGCGCCATGGGCCAGCGGGTAGCGGCGCGAGATCTCGGCCACCTCGTCGACGCGGTCTTCGTCCACCGCGCGCATGCTGACCACCATCTTGCCCGAGAACGGCCCAGCCGGAACCGTCTCCACATTGGAGCGGAACATCGGCACGGTCCGGTCATTGTCGATATGCCAGACCGGGATGCCTGCGCGCAGCAGCGCGTATTCGAAGGTGAACGAGCAGCCGAGCGCAAAGGCCACCAGATCGTCGCTCCAGATATCGCGGATATCCGTGGCGGATCCCTCAAGCTTGCCGTCGCGATAGATGTTGTAGGCGGGCACATCGGTGCGAATGTCGATATCCCGCCCCAGCGTGCGCATCATCGGGTTGCCGGTGTCGGACACGCCGGTCAGCGGGCAGGGTTTGGGATTGCGCTGGCAATAGCGCATGAAATCAAGCGCCTGCCGTTCAGGGAGGATCGCGATATTGGCCTGCAGGCGACCGGAGCCAAGCCCCGCCGTATGTGCGCGATAGGCACCGGTGCGGATCGCCTGCCGCTGCCCTTGCAGATCCAGTCCCATCAGATCGCGATATGCCAGTGTCATCATTGCCTCCCGGTTGAAGAGAGGGTGCACAGATCACCGACATCAAATCAAATCGAATAAATTTCTGCCTGAGTATCAGAATTTTTTATGCTTCGGCGGATCCTTCCGCTGCCGCATGCTGAAACTCCACGGCACAGTCATGAGCCATGCGCGCCGCTGTTTGCAGCAGATGGCTCTTGCTTTCGCCAAGATAGCTTACCGAAAACTGCAGCGGGCTGGGGGTCCAGCCCGGATCAAAGCTGCGGATCCTGCCGCGTTTGACCAAGTCCCGGCCCAGCGCGCGCGGCAGCACCGCAACGCCGAGATTGGCCTCGACCAGCCGGAAACAGGCCGACAGCGACGAGGACGGAAAAAGCGGAACGTTGGGCCCGACCCGGGCAAAGAGCATTTCCTTCAGCTCGCGATAGGGGCGCGTGTTGCGGGCATAGGTCAGCACCGGACGACCCCGAAGATAATCGGCGTGGTTCTCCAGCACCGGTGTCTCGGCAGAGGTGAACCACGCCAGATCGACACCCGGCAGGGCGGTATTGTCCACCGAATAGTCCGAGATCGGCCCCAGCAGGATCGCCAGATCGATCTCGCGGCCCAGAAGATCCTCGCGCAGGCTGACCGAGATATCGACGTTGAACTCGATCCGCAGGCGCGGGAAAAGCCCGTGCAGCCGCGTCACCAGCTCCGGCAGCCAGCATTGCGCGATGGTTTCGGACACGCCAAGCCGCAGATGCCCCTCAAGACCGGACGGATCGATGATGTCCTTGGCCACAAGCTCTGACAGATGCTCGAACTGCTCGGCATAGGCCAGCATCATCTCACCGCGCCGTGTCAGGCGCAGCCCGCCGGGCAGACGTTCGAAAAGCGCGCAGGCCAGGGTGTCCTCGAGCGCCTTGATGCGGGCGGTGACCGCCGGTTGCGTGAGGTTGAGCCCGGTTGCCGCCTTGCTCACCCCGCCAAGGCGCACGACGCTCAGAAAGGTCTTGAGCTGTTCGAGATTGAGTCGCGTCATCGCGGCATCATCGCAGGTGACCACCCAAAGAAAAGCCGCCACGCGCCGATCCGGCGCGACGGGTCGCGGCATCCGTCACGTCGCGCGCTTCGCGCGGCAAAGCGGGCCCCGGCCCCGGATCATCCCGCCGCGTCTTCGCCTTGGGCGAGTTCAATCCGTCAGATCGGTTTCCGCGGCATCGAAATCCACATGCAGATGGTTGCCGTCGGGATCCCAGATATTGACCTGCACAATCGGAAATCCGGGCACCTTGACCACGTCCATCCGCTCACCACGCTCCTGGATCCGGGCGCAGAGCCGGTCGAACCCTCTTGCCGAGAATGCCGCATGTTCCAGCCGCAGCGGCACATCGAGATCGCCCGGCGCCTCACTCACGCCAACCAGATGCACCAGCGCGTGATCACCGGCATAGAGCCACGCCCCGGCAAAGGAGAAATCCGGGCGCGGGCCGGGATGCATTTCCAGAACCTCGCCATACCAGGCGATCATTTCGTCCAGCCGCGAGGTGCGCAGGTTCACGTGGTCCAGCCGTTCAATCATCAGATCCGCCCTTTTCCTGTGGGGGGAAAGTCGAGCATGGAACCCGGCGAAAGACAAGTATCGCGCGGTGCCGCCGCCGCTTGCGTCGCGGGAAAGATGTTGAAACGGGAACGGGCTTGCAGTATGAAATTTGGAACGTTCCAAAACATAGCACAGGAGAGCAGCCATGCGTTGGGCCCTCATCGGAGCAAGCCGGATCGCGTCCGGGCATATGATCGACGCGATCCGCACGCAGAGCGGCGCCGAGATCACCGCGGTGCTCAGCTCGGACGCCACAAGGGGTCGTGACTACGCGCAGACGCAAGGCATTGCCGCGGCTTACACCGATCTCGACACGCTTCTGGCCGAGGCCGAGGTCGACGCGGTCTACATCTCGACCACCAACGAAAAGCACCACGCGCAAGCGCTGAGAAGCATTAACGCGGGCAAACATGTGTTGTGCGAAAAGCCGCTGGCCATGACGGTGGCCGACGCCTCCGAGATGGTGCGCGCCGCAGAGGCCAAGGGTGTGGTCTTTGCCACCAACCACCATCTGCGCAACGCGGGCTCACATCTGGCAATGCGCGAGATCGTGACGTCGGGCGGCATTGGCGACGTGCTCAGTATTCGCGTCTTCCACGCGGTCAGCCTGCCCGAGGTGCTGCGCGGCTGGCGCATCGACAACCCCGCGGCGGGCGGAGGCGTGATCCCGGATATCGTGGTGCATGACGCCGACACAGTGCGCTTTCATCTGGGCGAGGATCCGGCATCGGTGGTCGCCAAGGAGACCGCCTCGGGCATGGGCGACGGGGTGGAGGACAGCGTCATGTCGGTCTGGACCATGCCGTCGGGTGTGATGGTCATGACCCATGAAAGCTTTACCCATACCCATGCCAAAACCGGGTTCGAGATCCATGGCAGCAAAGGCTCCATCGTGGCGCGCAACGTGATGACGCAGGCTCCCGCGGGCGAGATCTTCCTGACCACAAAGGACGGAACCAACCCCGTGCCGTTTTCCGATCACAACCTCTATGAGCGGTCGCTGGGGCTTTTCTATCAGGCCACCCGGGGAGAGGGGCGGCCCTCCGCAGATGGTGTCGACGGCGTGAAATCGCTGGCGGTGGCGCTTGCGGTCAAGGAGGCCGCGACCACCGGGCGAGAGGTCACTGTGGATTATGGCGGGATCTGAGCCATGGCCAAGATCACTAGCATTGCAGAGGCCGCAGCCCGCATCCCCGATGGCGCGGTTGTCACGGTGTCCTCGTCCTCGGGCCTTGGCTGCCCGGACCGGATGCTGGCCGCCATCGGCGCGCGCTTCGACGCCGAGGGCCATCCGCGCGACCTGACCACGCTGCACCCGATCGCGGCGGGCGACATGTACGGCATCAAGGGCATCGACCACATCGCCAAGGACGGGCTGCTGCAGACGATCATCGCGGGCTCTTATCCCTCCGGGCCGTCCTCCCTGCCGATGCCCGCGATCTGGCAGATGCTGGTCGAGAACCGCGTGGCCGCTTACAACGTGCCGTCGGGCATCCTCTTTGACATGCATCGCGATGCCGCCGCGCGCCGTCCCGGCGTGCTGACGCAGGTCGGGCTCGATACCTTTGTCGATCCGATCCGCGAAGGCTGCGCGATGAACGACGCGGCCAGCGCCCGGCCCATCGTGGCGCGGCACGAGATGGGCGGGCAAACCTGGCTGCATTTCCCGAACATCCCGCCCGATGTGGCGATCCTGCGCGCCACCACCGCGGATGAAAACGGCAATCTCAGTTACGAACACGAAGGCGCCTATCTGGGTGGGCTCGAACAGGCCATCGCCACGCGCAACGCGGGCGGGCTGGTGATCGCGCAGGTCAAGCGCGTGACCGCCGCCGGTGCGCTGCGCCCGCATGATGTGCGCGTGCCCGGCCATCTGGTGGATCTTGTGGTGATCGACCCCGATCAGCGCCAGACCACCGACACCGATTACGACCCGGCGATTTCCGGCGAGGTGCAGCGCCCCTGGGACAGCTTTTCGCTGGCCGAGCACGGTGTGGAAAAGATCGTCGCCCGCCGCGCGGCGATGGAGCTGAGGCGCGGCCAGACCGCCAATCTGGGCTTTGGCATCTCGGCCATGGTGCCGCGCATCCTGCTGGAAGCTGGCCACCCCAAGGCCGTCACCTGGGCCATCGAACAGGGCGCCACGGGGGGCATGCCGCTCACCGGGTTCGCCTTTGGCTGTGCGTCGAACGCCGATGCCTACATGCCGTCACCGCAGCAATTCACCTATTTTCAGGGCGGCGGGTTCGACATGTCCTTCCTGTCCTTTCTCGAGATCGACACCGAAGGCAACGTGAATGTCTCGAAACTGGGCAAGAAGCCCTATCTGACCGCGGGTTGCGGCGGCTTTGTCGACATCACCGCCCATGCGCGCAAGATCGTCTTTTCGGGGCTTTTCGAGGCCGCCGCCGATCTCGACCTGACCGAAGATGCGCTGAAGGTGCGCAAACCCGGCAAATTTACCAAGATGGTGGAGGCGGTGGAGCATGTGACGTTCTCGGGCCGCCGCGCGCGGGAGACCGGGCAGGACGTGCTTTACATCACCGAACGCTGCGTGATCCGCCTGACCGATCAGGGGCTGCGCGCAACCGAGATCATGCCCGGCATCGACGCCCAGCGCGACATTGTCGCGGCGTCAGACGGACGCGTGCAACTGGCTGAAAACGCTTTCGAAATGTCCAGGGCTCTCTTGTCCCGCGACCCGCTGGATCTGGATCTGTGAGCGCGCTGCATCTCATCCCGCACGGGGCCGTGGCCGAGCTGAAGCTCGACAATCCCGAAAAGCTCAACGCCTTCACCACCGACATGCTGGCCGCCCTCGACAGCCATATCGGCACGCTGGAACGCGATCCGGAGGTGCGCGCCGTGGTCATCACCGCCGCGCCTGCGCGGGCCTTTTGCGCCGGGGCGGATATCCTCGCCTGGGGGGCGCTCAGCCCGCGGGATTTCTCGCGCCATTGGGTGCGCGAGGGGCACCGGGTCTTCGACCGTCTGGCGCGGCTCTCGAAACCGACGGTTGCGGCCATCGGTGCGCATGCGTTTGGCGGCGGGCTGGAATTTGCCGCCTGCTGCGATCTGCGGGTGATGGCGCCGAAGGCCACGCTTGCGCTGCCGGAGGCGCAGGTCGGCATCGTGCCGGGCTGGGGCGGCTGCTCGCGTCTTGTCCGCCTGATCGGCGAGCCCGCGGTCAAGGAGATGGCGCTGTTCGGGCGGCGGATCGCGGCAGAGCGCGCGGTCGCGCTCGGGTTTGCAGCCGAAATCGCCGGGGACACGCGCGCCGCCGCCTTTGCGATTGCGGAGGCTGCGGTCTCCGCCTCGCCGCGCGCGCGGGAAGTGGCGAAATACATGATCCACGCGGCCTGCGGCGAAGACCGGGGCGCGATGATCGAAACGCTGGGGTCGGGCATGATCGGCGGCAGTGCGGATCGCGACGAGGGGGTGGCCGCCTTCCGGGACAAGCGCCCGCCGGAATTCACCGGTGAGTGACCCCGCGCCCCTCGCGAAACCGCCTTTAATGCGGCGGCATCGAAAACCCGCCTTCGGGGGCAAAGAGGTGGTGCAGCTGGTCGGGTGGCTCCCCTTCCATCCGGCGCAACAGCATTTCGGCCATGACCTTGCCGGTGGCGCGCACATCCTCGAACACCGTCTCGATGCGCGGGCGGATGTGGTCAAATATCGGCGACGCGCGTTTCGACACCAGATCCACGTCGCGCCCCGGCACCACACCGGCATCGGCAAGCGCGCCCAGCGCCACAAGGGCCGTGGCCTCTCCGACGCAGACATAGCCGTCGGGGGCATCCGCCTCGGTGCAGCGCTGGCGCAGGATCTCGGCCACCTGCGACATCGGCTGGTCGATGGTCACGTCCTGGATCACTTCGTGATCGACCGCGGCGGCGCGTGCGGCGGAGACGAAGCCGTAGCGCAGATGTTGCGTGAAGGTGAAACGGTCATCGGGCGGCACAAGGCTGATGCGCCGGCGACCACGTGCAACCAGACGCTCCACCGCCATGCGCGCGAAGGCCTCGTTGTCGAAGTCGACCCAGGCATGCGGCTCGGTGAACTCGGTGCGGCCATGGGTGACAAACGGAAAGCCCGCCTCCATCATCAGGCGCGCGCGCGGATCGAAACACTCGGTGCGGGTAAAAAGCAGCCCGTCGGCGAGGTGATTGCGCAGGATCTCGCGGACCTGCTCCAGCCGGTCGCCGCGCAGCGAATCGGGCACCACGGTGACCGAGTAGCCGGTGCCGCGAAGCGCTTCGGTGATTCCCGCGAGAATCTCGTGCGTGAAGCCCAGAAATTCATGGTCGGTGTTGAGCAGCAGGGACACGACCTGCGTGCGTCCGGTACGCAGCCTGCGCGCGGCGCGGTCAGGCACATAACCCACTTCGCGCGCGGCCTCGGCCACCGTTTCGCGGGTCGTCTTGGCGATTCGCGGATCGTCCGCCAACGCCCGCGAGACTGTGGTGACAGCGAATCCCGTCATCTCCGCAATGGTGCGCAAGGTCGGTCTGCCAATAGGTTTTTTCGGCTCTGGAGGCGCGGTTTCCTGGCTCATGGCATCGGGTCCGGTTGCAGCGTGGCCGGGATGACCACCCCATGAGTCTATGTTGAAATTTTAAAACGTTTCAACCGTCATTTTTGCGTACGGCCCATGCTGCGACGCAGAAACTTTCGCGCCTTTTCATGCGTTTGCGGCGCAATTTTTTGCCCGGCCCGAAAAAATGCTTGTTGACAGGAGTGGAATTTGTAACGTTTTAATTACGCAGTCCAACAAGGACAACGACAATAGGGAGGATGATCATGACGATCATGAAGACACTCAAGCTGACCGCCTGCGCGATCAGTCTGACGGCCACCGCCGTCGCCGCCGAAGACGTGGAAGTGCTGCACTGGTGGACGTCCGGCGGCGAAGCCGCGGCGCTTAACGTGCTGAAGGACGATCTGGCCGGCAACGACATCGGCTGGCAGGACATGCCGGTGGCAGGCGGCGGTGGCGGCAGCGCCATGACCGTGCTGCGCGCCCGCGTCACCTCCGGCAACGCGCCGACCGCCGTGCAGATGCTCGGCTTCGACATCACCGACTGGGCCAAGGAAGGCGCGCTGGCCGACCTGAACGCGCTGGCCGGTGAACAGAACTGGGACGACGTCATCCCCGCCGCCTTGCAGACCTTTGCCAAACATGACGGGAAGTGGGTCTCTGCGCCGGTCAATGTACACTCGACAAACTGGGTCTGGGCCAACAAGGCGCTGATGGACGAGCTTGGCATCGAGCAGCCGCAGACCTGGGAAGACATGATCGCCGCGATGGACAAGGCCAAGGAAGCCGGCAAGGTTGCGCTGGCGCATGGCGGTCAGGCCTGGCAGGACGCCACGATCTTTGACGCCGTCGCCATGGCGACCGGTGGCCCGGAGTTCTACAAGGCGGCCTTTGTCGATCTTGACGAAGAGGTGCTCGGCTCCGACACCATGAAGGAAGCGTTCGACCGCATGGCCACCCTGCGCGGCTATGTCGACGACAACTTCTCGGGCCGTGACTGGAACCTCGCCACGGCGATGGTCATCAATGGCGACGCGCTCTTCCAGCTGATGGGCGACTGGGCCAAGGGTGAATTCCTGAACGCCGACAAGGTCCCGGGCGAGGACTTCGCCTGCTTCCGCTTCCCCGGCACCCAGGAACAGGTCACGTTCAATTCCGACCAGTTCGCCATGTTCAGCCAGGGCGAGGGCGTTTCGGACGAGCAGGCCTACCTTGCCGAGGCGATCCTGTCGCCGACCTTCCAGATCGCCTTCAACAAGGTGAAGGGCTCCGTCCCGGCGCGCACAGATCTCGATGCGTCCGAGCTCGATGCCTGCGGTCAGCAGGGCTATGAGGATTTCAAGGCGGCGTCTGCCTCCGGCAACCTCTACGGCTCCATGGCCCATGGCCACGCCAATCCGGCGGCCATCAAGAACGCGATGTATGACGTGATCACCGCCCATTTCAACGGTGAATACGACAGCGCGACCGCTGTGGAAGAGCTTGTGACTGCGGTGCAGATCAACAAGTAAGAAAACCCGGGGAAACGGCCAAGCGTCGTTTCCCCGACCGCTTGGCGCCCGGCATCCGGGCCTGCGGTCATCAGCCTGCCCGGTCCCGGGCCGCGCCCACCCTTTCGAATATCAGGAGACCTGTCATGTCAGAGACAGCAACGGCGCGCCGGTCAGGCTCCGTCGACCGGTTCCGCGATGCGCTGCCAAAGCTTGTGCTCAGCCCGACCATCGCGATTGTCGCCATCTTTGTGTACGGGTTCATCTTTTTCACGCTTTACCTGTCGTTCACCGACAGTCGCATCCTTCCCTCCTTCGGCTGGGTCGGCTGGCAGAACTACACCAACCTTTTCCGCATCAGGGCCTGGGACACCGCCGTCACCAACCTGATCATCTTCGGCGGGCTCTACATCACCATCTGCTGCCTGCTGGGCCTGCTGCTGGCGATCCTGCTCGACCAGAAGATCCGCGCCGAAGGCTTCATCCGCACCATCTACCTCTATCCGATGGCGCTCAGCTTCATCGTGACCGGCGTGGCGTGGAAGTGGTTCCTCGACCCCGGCATCGGACTTGAAGCGGTGGTACAGGGCTGGGGCTTCGAGAGCTTCACCTTCAACTGGATCAAGGATGGCGACATGGCGATCTACACCATCGTCATCGCCGCGGTCTGGCAGACCTCGGGCTTTGTGATGGCGATGTTTCTTGCCGGGCTGCGCGGCATCGACGGCGAGATGCTGAAAGCCGCGCAGATCGACGGCGCCTCGACCTTCGCGCTCTATCGCCGCATCGTGATCCCGCAGCTGCGCCCGGCCTTCATGTCGGCCTTCGTGGTGCTGGCGCATATGGCGATCAAGTCCTACGACCTCGTCATCGCGCTGACCAACGGAGGCCCGGGCACCGCCACCGAAGTGCCCGCGACCTTCATGTATTCCTACACGTTCACCCGCAATCAGATGGGCATCGGTGCGGCCTCTGCCGTGATCATGATGATGACGATCGCCGCGATCATCGTGCCCTATCTCTGGTCCGAGCTGAGGGAGAAGAAGTGATGACCACAGCGACAAAATCCGGGGTCAACATGGGCCGCATGGTCCTTTACGCCGCCCTTGTGCTCTTTTGCATCTACTACCTGCTGCCGCTCTATGTGATGGTGGTAAATTCTCTCAAACCGCTGTCGGAGATCACCGCAGGCGGCATGATGTCATTGCCCGGCGACTGGACGCTGGCCCCCTGGGCCACCGCCTGGTCCACCGCGCAGATCGGCGTCGATGCGACGGGTCTCAAGCCCTATTTCGTCAACTCTCTGGTGATGGTGGTGCCCGCCGTGGCGCTCTCGACCATCCTCGGCGCGCTCAACGGCTATGTGCTGACCAAATGGGAGTTCAAAGGCGCCACGCTGATCTTCGGGCTCATCCTTTTCGGCTGTTTCATCCCGTTCCAGATGGTGCTGATCCCGATGGCGCGGATGCTGGGGCTGGTGGGGCTTGCGGGGTCGGTCTGGGGGCTGGTCTTTGTGCACCTCGTTTACGGCATCGGCTTCTCGACGCTCTATTTCCGCAACTACTACGCCGCCTTCCCGACCGAACTGGTGCGTGCGGCGCAGATCGACGGGGCGGGGTTCTTCACGATTTTCTGGCGCATCCTGCTGCCAAGCTCGGGGCCCATCGCGGTGGTCTGCATCATCTGGCAATTCACCAATATCTGGAACGACTTCCTGTTTGGTGCGAGCTTCTCGGATTTCGACAGCCAGCCGATGACGGTCGCTTTGAACAACCTCGTGCAAAGCTCCACCGGTGTGAAGGAATACAACGTCCACTTCGCAGGCGCCATCATGGCCGCCCTGCCCACCCTGCTCGTCTATATCGTCGCGGGCCGCTACTTCGTGCGCGGTCTGATGGCAGGCTCGGTGAAAGGGTAGGCCATGGCATCGCACAGCAAGATGACCGGCGCTACGGGCGCGCACCAGAAGCCGAACGCGCCGGGCCACCGCGCGGCACCCGGCACATCCAGCAATTCCCGCGGCATCGCCGCCAACCAGACACAGGGAGCCTGACCCATGGGTTTTCTCGATATCGACCAGGCCACCAAATCCTATGGCGCCGTGAAGGTGCTGCACGAGACCGATATCTCGGTCGAAGAGGGCGAGTTCCTCGTGCTCGTCGGCCCCTCGGGCTGCGGCAAGTCCACGTTGCTGAACATGATCGCAGGGCTCGAGGAGGTCACCACCGGCGACATCTCGATCAAGGGCCGGTCGATGAACAACGTCAAACCGGCCGAGCGCAACATTGCCATGGTGTTCCAGAGCTACGCGCTCTACCCCAACATGACCGTGAAGGGGAATATCTCGTTCGGGATGGAAATGCAGGGCGTCGCCAAGGAAGAGCGCGAGCGCAAGATTGCCGAGGTCGCGGATCTTCTGCAGATCGGCCAGCTGCTGGACCGCAAGCCGGGGCAGCTTTCCGGGGGTCAGCGCCAGCGCGTGGCCATGGGCCGGGCGCTGACCCGCGAGCCGGACGTGTTCCTCTTCGACGAGCCGCTCAGCAACCTCGATGCCAAGCTGCGCGTCGACATGCGCACCGAGATCAAGAAGCTGCACCAGAAGCTCGGCACCACCATCGTCTATGTCACCCATGACCAGATCGAAGCGCTGACGCTCTCGACCCGCATTGCGGTGATGTTCGGCGGCTATGTCCAACAGCTTGGTACGCCGAAAGAGATCTACGACAACCCCGCCAACATGTTTGTGGCGGGCTTCATGGGCTCGCCCTCGATGAACCTCTTTCCCGCCAGGATCGTGAAGGCCGACGGGGTCACCGCCGCCGAGATCACGCTGGGCAATGGCGGCACCGCCACGATTCCCTTCGACCGCCCGGCGCTCACCGCCCATGAGGGGCGCGAGATCATCCTCGGCATCCGGCCCGAAGCGATCACCGACCGCGACGGCGCGGACCGCAACTCCAACGCGGTGCATGTGGTCGACGCACCGGTGGAGATCACCGAACCCGCGGGCTCGGACACCTTTGTGGTCACGCAAATGGGCGGCAAGGATGTGACCGCGCGGTTCCGGGCGGATGTGGATGTGAAGGCGGGCGACAGCTTCCCGTTTGCCTTCAACATGCAAAAGGCCGTGGCGTTTGATCCCAAGACGGAAGACCGCATCGCCTGAGCCATGAGCACCAGCCCCGATATCGTCATCATCGGCAGCGGCATGGGGGGCGCCACCCTTGCCGCCGGGCTGGCGCCCACCGGCGCGCGCATCGTGATCCTGGAACGCGGGCACCAGATCCCCGGCGACGCGCCCGCCCGCGATCCCTGGCGGATCTACACCAATTCCGCGTTCCGGGCGCACGAGACCTGGCTGGACGGGACCGGACAAGAGTTCGAGCCGGGCAATTACTACAATGTCGGCGGCAATTCGAAGCTTTATGGCGCGGTGCTGATCCGCTACCGGGCAGAGGATTTCGCCGAGATGCAGCATCTGGGCGGAGTCTCTCCGGCCTGGCCCTTTGGCTACGACACGCTCAGCCCCTGGTATGACAAGGCCGAAGCGCTCTACCGCGTGCGTGGCGACACACATGCAGACCCGACGGAGCCCGCGCATGCCGGCCCATACCCGCACCCGCCCGTGCCCGACGAGCCCGCTATCGCCGAGGTCCGCGCGCGGTTGCAGGCAGCCGGCGTGCAGCCGTTTTCGCTGCCGCTCGGCGTCGATATCGACAGGTGGCTGGCCAACCGGCAGACCGGCTGGGACGGCTATCCCGACACGCGATCCGGCAAGATGGACGCTGAAACCTGCGGGCTGGCAGAGGCGCTGCGCCATGACAACGTCACGCTGGTCACGGGCGCGGAGGTGACCGGGCTGGAGGTCGGGGCTGACAACCGCAGAATTGAGCGCGTTACGTTTGAGCAAAGGGGCGAAACGCACAATTTCACGCCCCGCATCGTCGCCCTCGCGGCAGGCGCCGTGCAATCGGCGGCGCTGCTCTTGCGTGCGGGGGTTGCCAACCGCGCCGATCAGGTCGGGCGCTGCTTCATGAACCACAATGCCAGCGCGCTGCTGGCCATCGATCCGCGGTTTTCCAACACCTCCGTCTATCAGAAGACCTTTGGCCTCAACGACTGGTATCTCGGCACGGAAGACCATGCGCCACTGGGCAATCTGCAGCTGTTGGGCCGCGTCACGCCGGATATCCTGAAGATCCAGGTGCCGGGCTTCCCGATGCCGCTGGCGCGCTGGATCTCGCGCCATGCCATCGACCTTTACGTGATCTCCGAAGACCTGCCCGATCCCGAAAGCCGGGTGGTGCTGAACGGCGACCGGATCCAGCTGCTCTGGCAACGTTCGAACATGCAGGCGCATCAGGGCCTTGTGGCGCAGGTCAAAAAGACCTTCCGCAAGGCGGGCTTCCCGCTGGTGCTGTCGCGGCTTTTTGACGGGCGTGTGCCGTCGCATCAATGCGGCACCTGCCGGATGGGCGACGATCCCGCCACGTCGGTGGTCGATCCGGAGAACCGCAGCTGGGATCATCCCAACCTCTTTGTCACAGACGCAGCCGCGCTGCCCACCTCTGCCGCGGTCAATCCCGCGCTGACCGTCGCCGCCCTGGCCCTGCGTGCGGCTGACACAATCACGCGGGAGATCGTATCATGAGCGGATTGGCCCTGATCACCGGCGGCCAGCGCGGCATCGGGCGCGCCATCGCCGAAGCGCTTGTCACCGCGGGCTGGCGCGTGGCGCTGGTGGCCGAATGCGCAAAGGACCACCCGGATGTGGTCCAGAGCCTTGACCGGCTCGGGGATCGCGCGCGGTTCTTCACGCACGATCTTCTGCAGATCGCCGATGCCGCTGCGCTGCTCGACCGGATCGAGGCCGGGATGGGGCCGGTGTCCTGCTTTGTCTCGAACGCCGGGGTGCCCGCAAGGACCCGGGGCGACATGCTGGATCTGGCCCCGGAAAGCTTTGACTTTGTGCTCGGCGTGAACCTGCGCGGCGCGTTCTTTCTGGCGCAGGACGTGGCGCGCCGGATGCTGGAGACGCCGGGCGACGCCTACCGGTCGATGGCGTTTGTCACCTCGGTCAGCGCCCAGATGGTCTCTGTCGAGCGCGCCGAATACTGCCTGTCGAAATCGGCCGCCTCAATGATGGCGAAGCTCTTTGCGCAGCGCCTTGCCGCGGACGATATCGGCGTCTTCGAATTGCGGCCCGGGATCATCGACACGGACATGACCGCCGGTGTGAAAGACGCCTACACGGCGCGCATCGAAGACGGGCTGGTGCCCGCGCGCCGCTGGGGTTTGCCAAGCGACGTCGGCTCGGTCATGGTGCCTCTGGCCTCGGGTCAGATGCGCTTTGCCACCGGCAGCGTGATCGCCATCGACGGAGGCCTGTCGATCCCGCGACTCTGAAAGGGAGCGCCGTGCAGAAGGGCTATGATTTCATCATCATCGGCGGCGGCAGCGCCGGTTGCGTGCTGGCCGCCCGGCTGGCAGAGGATCCGTCCTGCGAGGTGCTGCTGCTCGAGGCGGGTGGCACCGACCGCAATCCGCTCTACCACCTGCCCGCGGGGTTTGCGAAGATGACCAAGGGGATCGGCGCCTGGGGCTGGCAGACCACGCCGCAGCGGCACATGCAGGACCGCGTCTTCAACTATACCCAGGCCCGCGTGATCGGCGGCGGCTCCGCCATCAACGCGCAGATCTACACCCGCGGCAATGCGCAGGATTACGACGAGTGGCGGCAGAAGGGCTGTGACGGCTGGGGATATGAAGACGTCCTGCCCTATTTCCGCAAGGCCGAGGACAACGACACCTACGACAACCGCTATCACGGCAAAGGCGGCCCGCTGGGCGTGTCGCAGCCCGCCGCCCCGCTGCCGGTCTGCGAGGCGTATTTCGAAGCCGCCGCCGCAGTGGGGATCCCGCGCAATGTCGATATCAACGCCGAGACGCAGGACGGTGCCTGTTACTACCAGCTGACCCAGCGCAACGCGCGCCGCTCCTCTGCCGCGATGGCCTATCTCGCGCCCAATCGCTGGCGCAGGAATCTGACCCTGCGCACCGGCGCGCAGGTCCGGCGGCTGATCCTGCGCAAGGGCCGCGCGATGGGGGTGGAGCTCATGGACGGCACGCGGCTTGCCGCGCTGTCGGAAGTGCTGCTGTCCTCCGGCGCCATCGGCTCGCCGCGGTTGCTGCAGCTTTCCGGGATCGGGCCGGCGGCACATCTGCAGGCGCAGGGCATCGACGTCATCTGTGACCAGCCGCAGGTCGGCGCGAACCTGCAGGACCATCTCGATCTCTATTGCATCGCCGAACTCTCGGGTCCGCACAGCTACGACCGCTACGCAAAGCCGCATATGGGGGCGCTGGCCGGGTTGCAATATCTGCTGACGCGCAAGGGGCCGGTGGCCTCCAGCCTCTTTGAGACCGGCGGGTTCTGGTATGCGGATGAACACGCCCGCTCGCCCGATATCCAGTTTCACCTTGGCCTGGGCACCGGGATCGAGAAGGGTGTGCAGGCGATGCCCGATGGCGGTGTGACGCTCAACTCCTGTCACCTGCGGCCACGCTCGCGCGGGACCGTCCGGCTGGCCAGCGCCGATCCCAAGGCCGCGCCGCTCATCGATCCCGATTACCTGTCCGACAGCCATGACCGCGAGATGTCGATCCGCGGGCTGAAGCTCACCCAGGAGATCCTGTCGCAGGACGCGCTCAAACCCTTCATCAGGGCCGAGCGACTGCCGGGCCCGGAGGTCCGGACGGATGAGGAGTATTTCGACTTCATCTGCGCCCATTCCAAGACCTCGCATCACTGCGCGGGCACCTGCCGAATGGGCAGCGATCCGGGCGCGGTGGTCGATTCACGTCTGCGCTTCAACGGGATCGAGGGTTTGCGGGTGGTCGACAACGCGATCATGCCCGACGTGATCTCTTCCAACACCAATGCCGCGGCCATCATGATCGGCGAAAAGGCCGCGGATATGATCAAGCAAGACAACGGGATGCCCACATGATCCGCCATATCGTTCTCGTCCGTTTCGAAGACCACGTGACCGACGCGACCATCGCGCCGCTCTGGCAGGCGCTGCACGAACTCAAGGAGACGCTGGGCGACAGGGTGCTGTCGGTGACCGCCGGGCGCTCTGAATCGCCCGAAGAGATCGAGCGCGGCTACATGCACGGCTTCGTGGTCGATTTTTCCGATTGGGACGCGCTCGAGGCCTACCAGACGCATCCCGATCACAAGGCGCTTGGCGCAAAGCTGGTGGCGCACGCGAAAGGCGGGATCGACGGCATTCTGGTCTTCGACCTGCCCGTGCCGCAGCCGGGCTGATGCGCATCGCCGCCGCCCCGTCGTGACCCGCCGCCCGACGATCCTCGACGTGGCGCGTGCCGCGGGTGTGTCGAAATCCACCGTGTCGCTGGTGCTGCGCCGCTCGCCACTGGTCAAGGAGAGCACGCGCAAGGATGTGCGCCGGGCCATGGAAAAGGTCGGCTACGTCTATAACCGCCACGCCGCAGGCTTGCGCGGCACCGTGAGCGGGCTCATCGGGCTGGTGATCAACGACCTGCGCAACCCGTTCTTTGCCGAATTTGCCGCCAGCGCGCAGATGGCCTTTGCCGCGCGCGGCTATGCCACGGTGATCGCCAACACCGACGAAACACCGACGATTCAGGACGAGGTCATCACCTCGATGATCGAACATGGCGTGTCGGCCTTTGTGATCTGTCCGGCCTATGACAGCAGGCCGGATCTCTTCGACCGGATCGCACAGGCGGGCACGCCTGCCATGCAGGTTCTGCGGCAGATCGACCCGCGCACGGCCGAGTTTCCCTTTGCCGCGCCCGATTATGCAACCGGCAGCGCCGAGGCCGCGCGGCATCTCTTGCGCGAAGGCTGCACTGAGATCGCCTTTGTCGGCGGCCTGCCCGGCAAGCCGGTCACACTTGAGCGCCAGTCGGGCTTTCGCGCGGTGCTGTCGGGCAGCCCTGCCCGGATGCAGGATTTTCCCGGTCGCCCCACCCGCGCCTTTGGTCGCGCCACGGCGCTCGAGATCGCGCGGGCCCGTCCCCGGATCGACGCCGCCTTGTGTTTCAGTGATCTCGTGGCGCTCGGGATGCTTGCCGGGTTTGCCGAGGCGGGTGTGAGTGTCGGGCGTGACATCCGGCTTGTCGGATTCGACGATATCGAGGAATGCGCGCTGACCTATCCGCAACTGTCGTCGGTGCGTTGCAACACCGCCGAATTTGGCCACGATACCGCCGAAACCCTGCTGCGCTGGATCGACCAGGGCATAAGGCCACCGCCGGTGCATCGCAGCGCGGTGATCCTGCAAGCGCGCCAATCCAGTCTTGGAGGCTGATCATGCCCCTGCCAGAGCGTTCCAAGTTCCTGCGCGACCTCTTTGACGCGGCGGTTGCGGCTGCCGACCCGATGCTCTGCGTGCCCGAAGCGCTGCCCGCCAGACCCGATGGCCGGGTGGTGGTGATCGGGGCGGGCAAGGCCTCTGCCCGCATGGCCGAAGCGGTGGAATCGGTCTGGGGCCCCTGCGAGGGCATGGTGATCACCCGCTACGGCTATGCGCGGCCCTGCGCGGGGATCGAGATCATCGAGGCCGCACACCCCGTGCCGGATGCCGCGGGGCTTGCGGCCACATCGCGGCTGCTGGCCTTTGTCGACACGCTGGGGGCGGGCGACCTTGTGATTGCGTTGATATCGGGGGGCGCCTCCGCGCTGCTGGTGCAGCCGTCGGGCGACATCACGCTGGAAGAGAAACAGATGGTCAATGCGGATCTTCTGGCCTCCGGCGCGCCCATCGACGTGATGAACCGGGTGCGCAAGCATCTCAGCCGCGTCAAGGGCGGGCAGCTGGCCGCGGCGGTCTATCCGGCGGCGCTCCACGCGCTGATCATCTCGGACGTGCCGGGCGACGATCCGGCATTCATCGCGTCGGGCCCCACGGTGGGAGATGACAGCACCCCGGGAGAGGCCGCCGCTTTGCTGGCGCGCTACGGCATCACGCCGCCTGCGTCGGTGGCGCGTGCGCTGGCGGGCGAAAGCGGTGTCCTGCGGCCCGGCGCGCCGGAACTGGCGCGCGTCACAAACACGATTGTCGCCGCCCCGTCGCAATCGCTTGCCGCCGCAGAGAGCCTTGCGCAAAAGGCCGGTTGCACGGTGGAGATCCTCGGGGATGCGCTCGAAGGCGAAGCGCGCGACCTAGCTGGCGCGCAGGCCGCGCTGGCGCGCGAGATCCAGTCTCGCCTGCGCCCCGACGATCCGCCGCATCTGCTGCTTTCGGGCGGGGAATGCACGGTCACAAGGCGCGGCGACGGCATCGGCGGACCCAATGCCGAGTTCTGCCTTTCGCTGGCACTGTCGCTGGACGGTCGACCGGGCATCCACGGGCTGGCCTGCGACACCGATGGCGTGGATGGCGCGGCGGAGGTTGCGGGCGCCCTCGTTGCCCCGGACACGCTGGCGCGGGCGCGCGAGGCCGGCGTGGATGCGGCAGCGATGCTGGCGCGAAACGACGCGCACAGCTTCTTTCACGCCATCGACGCGCAGATCGTGCCGGGGCCGACATTGACGAATGTGAACGATTTCCGCGCGATCCTGATCGAGCCGCTCTGAGCACCCGGCGGGCGTCAATCCTCGTAGGTCACATCCGCCGCAAAGCTCTGGCTCAGGATCGTTTCGGCATTCGGAAGGTCATTGCCTTCGGCCTTTCGCAGCGCCTCGGCAGGTGCATAGCCAAAGCCGCGCCAGCGCTCGAGCAGGCGTTCGCGCAGGACCGCAGGATCGACCCTCAGAAACACCGTCAGATCCCAGAGCGCCTGCAACGCATTCCAGGGCGGCACATCGAGGCACAGGTAATTGCCTTCGATCACCGCAATCTCCGTCTCTGGCCGGATCACGATCCGCCCGGCGATGGATTTTTCCAGCGACCGGTCGAAATCCGGCAGGATCACCTCGTCCTCCTCGGCGATGCGTCGCATCGCGTGCACGAATCCCGCGGCGTCATAGGTGTGCGGCGCGCCTTTTCGGGCCAGACTGCCGCGCGCCTCCAGCACCGCGTTGTCGAGGTGAAACCCGTCCATCGGCACATGCTGCGCCGTGTGGCCTGCCTCCCGCAGGGCGGCGGCCAGTTGCAGCGACAGGGTCGTCTTGCCCGATCCCGGCGGTCCGGCCACCGCGACCATGAGACGACGGCGCGCCGGGCGCAAAGCCCCGACGCGCTCCACTAGGTCGCACAGCCGCGCCTCGGTATCGAGGCCGTCAGGCAGCTTCGAGCCCATCGGGTTCCTTGGCGCCGGTCATGTAGGCCACGGCATCGTTCATCGAATGGGTCTTGGGGTCGATCACGCAAAGCCGCTTGCCCAGCCGGTGCACATGGATGCGATCGGCCACTTCGAACACATGCGGCATGTTGTGCGAAATCAGCACAATCGGAATGCCGCGCGCCTTCACGTCCTGGATGAGTTCCAGCACCTTGCGGCTTTCCTTGACGCCCAGCGCGGCGGTGGGCTCGTCCATGATGATCACCTTGGAGCCGAAGGCCGCGGCGCGCGCCACCGCAACGCCCTGCCGTTGTCCGCCCGAGAGGGTTTCCACCGCCTGACCGATGTTCTGGATCGTCATCAGACCCAGATCCGATAGTTTCTGGCGGGCAAACTCCTCCATCGCCTTCTGGTCGAGCATCTTGAAGTACTTGCCCATGAAGCCTTCCTTGCGGATCTCGCGACCGACAAACATGTTGTCGACAATCGAAAGTGCGGGCGACAGCGCAAGCGTCTGATACACCGTCTCGATCCCGGCATCGCGCGCCTCGAGCGGCGAGGAGAAGCGCACCGGCTTGCCTTCGAGGCGGATCTCGCCCGCGTCGACCTGCACCGCCCCGGAGATCGCCTTGATGAGAGAGCTCTTGCCCGCGCCGTTATCGCCGATCACCGCCAGAACCTCGCCGGGATAGAGATCGAAGTCGCAGGAATCGAGGGCAGTGACGCGGCCGTAATGCTTGGTCACACCACGGGCCGTGAGAATGGGTTCGCGTGTCATGCTGAAACCTTTCCGATCAGGCGCGGCTCCACCGCGCGGCAGGCGTTTGTGTCCATTTCTCTCCCGACCGGCAGGCGCGCCGCCCGGAAGCCCGGTTTTTCCTGTCTCATGACGACACCTTCCGGATCCACTGGTCGATGGCAACCGCGATGATGATGAGCCAGCCGATGGCGAAGACCTGCCAGAGCACGTCGACCCCCGCCAGTCGCAACCCGGACTGGAAGACGCCGACAATCAGGGCCCCAAAAAGCGCGCCGAGGATCGAGCCGCGCCCGCCAAAGAGCGAGATCCCCCCGATCACCACCGCTGTGATGGATTGCAGATTGCCTTCATAGAAAGCCTGCGGCGAGATCGAACCGACGCGCCCGATGGAGGCCCAGGCCGCTATGGCGCAAACCAGCCCCGCCAGCGCATAGACCGAGAGAAGCACGCGGTCGGTGCGGATTCCCGCCAGCTCTGCCGCTTCCTTGTCGTCGCCGATGGCATAGACATGGCGGCCCCAGGCGGTCTTGTTGAGCATGTACCACAGCACGACAAAGACCAGCACCATCAGGATCGAGCCATAGGTGATCCGCGCGGGGCCGATCTCGATGATGCTGCCGAAGATTTTGAGCAGCGGCGCCTCCGCGTCGATGTCCTGACTGCGGATCGACTGCGCGCCCGAGAGCCAGAGGTTCAGCGCGAAAAAGATCGACCACGTGCCCAGCGTCGTGATGAAGGGCGGCAGCTTGGCTTTGGTGACCAGCAGCCCGTTCATGACACCGGCCAGCGTGCCGCCGATAAAAGACACGATCAGCGCCAGCGGCGTCGGCACGCCGAACTCCACCGCGAGCTTGCCGGAGATCACCGACATCAACACCATGATCGCCGCCACCGACAGGTCGATGCCCGCGGTCAGGATGATCAGCGTCTGGGCCGCCGCCAGAATGCCGATGATCGACACCTGCTGCAGGATCAGCGTGAGATTGAAGGCGGAAAAGAACCGCTCGCCGGCGATGGCGCCGAAGATCAGCACCGAGACCACCAGAACGATCACCGGGACCAGCGTCGGGTTGCGGTGAAGAATGTGCTGGATCAGCTCCAGCGGCGTGTGTGACCGGGCAAAGCTGGCGACGCTCTGGTCGCTCTTGCTCAGGTCCTTTTCATAGTCCTGCCCGCTGCCGGTTGATGTGGTCTCGTTGGCCATGGGATCCTACTCTGCGCCCAGCGGATGGCGAGCGCGCAATTGCTGCTTTGTCGAAGGCGAAAAACGAAGCGGGGCCGGTCACCGCTGTGGCAACCGGCCCCGCTCTGGTCTCAGATCAGCCCCAGCACTTCTGCAGCGCTTCTTCGGAAGTGATCGACGGGATGCCATCGACCGGATTGTCCGTCACCAGCTCGACGCCGGTGTTGAAGAAGTCGAGCCCTTCGGAGGTGCCCGGCTTGGTGCCGTCGGCGGCGAAGCTCGCGATCGCCTCGATGCCCATGGAGGCCATCAGCAGCGGAAACTGCATCGATGTCGCGCCGATCACGCCATCGGCCACGTCCCGCACGCCCGGGCAACCGCCATCGACCGACACGATGGTCGCCTGATCGGCCAGACCGACGGAGGTCAGCGCCTGATAGGCACCGGCAGCGGCAGGTTCGTTGATCGTGTAGACCACGTTCACGCCCTGATCCTTCTGCAGCAGGTTCTCCATCGCGGTGCGGCCGCCTTCTTCGTTGCCGTCGGTCACGTCATTGCCGACGATGCGCGGATCGTCCTCGTCACCGATGTCCTTGTCGTCCTTCACATCGATGCCGAAGCCGGTCAGAAAGCCCTGGTTGCGCAGGTAGTCGACCGACACTTCGGAGGCGTTGAGGTCGAGCAGCGCGATCTTGGCATTGTCCGCGTCGATCGAGGCCGCGGCCCACTGGCCGATCAGCTCACCGGCCTTGAAGTTGTCCGTGGCAAAGGTGGCGTCGGCCGCGTCAATCGGCTCGAACGGCGTGTCGAGCGCGATCACCAGCAGCCCGGCTTCGCGCGCCTGAGCGACCACCGGCACCAGCGCACGGCTGTCGGACGGGGTGATCAGGATGCCCTTGGCGCCGGCCGCGATGCAGCTTTCGACGGCCGCGACCTGGGTTTCCACATCGCCGTCAAGCTTGCCTGCAAAGGTCGAAAGCTCCATGCCCAGTTCCTCTGCCTTGGCAGTCGCGCCTTCCTTCATCTTCACGAAGAACGGGTTGGTGTCGGTCTTGGTGATCAGACAGGCGCCGACCGAGTGGCTGGCGGCCTGCGCGGCACCGGCCCCCATCGTCAGGGCAACCGCGGCTGTTCCGAGCAGAGAAAGTGTTGTCTTGGTCATTTTTTGTCCTCCCGTCCGCGCAGCAGGCGCGGGTCTTCCTTGAGTGTCAGAGCGCATTTCAGAGTGTCATGTCACGTCCGTCTGCCAGCCGCTCCCGTCCGGCATGGGCTGGAATATGCTGTGCGGCGGGGCAGAGTCAATAAATAAATCAACTTTATTTATTATTGACGCGCGGCAAGAATCTGGCTCAGTATTGCGCGGAAGGGAGCAAGGCAATGGCCGATGAGGCAACGCGTAACCCGTTGGAAGGCAGTAGTTTATCTGGCGTCCTTGGGCCGCGGCAGACCGGCCTTCGGGTGCAGAACGAACGCATGGTACTGACCTATCTGCACCAGCTGGGGCCCCTGCCGAAGGCGCGTATCGCGCAGGTGACCGGGCTTTCTGCGCAGGCCGCCTCGGTGATCATGCGGGCGCTCGAAGCGGACGGGCTTCTGCTGCGCGGAGAGCCGCAGCGCGGCCGCGTCGGACAGCCCTCGGTGCCCATGAAGATCAATCCTGACGGTGCCTATTTCCTCGGTCTCAAGGTCGGCCGGCGCAGCGTGGAACTGGTGCTTACCGATTTCGTCGGCACGGTGCTGCAGCGCGAATTGCAGGTCTACGACTACCCGACGCCCGAGGCGACGGTGGCCTTTGCGGTCGCGCAGATCACCGCCATCTTCGACACGCTCACCCCGGCGCAACGCAAAAAGGTGGCCGGTCTCGGCATTGCGATGCCGTTTTTCCTGTGGAACTGGGCGCAGCATCTCGGTGTGCCGCAGGAAAGGATGGACCCCTGGCGCAAGGCCGACATCCGCCGCGACATCGCCGCCGCGGTAGATCTGCCGGTGTTTCTGGATAACGACGCCTCCGCTGCCTGTGGCGGAGAGCTGGTCTTTGGTCCGCGCCAGAGCGGGCGCGATTTTCTCTATTTTTACGTTGGTTACTTCATCGGGGGCGGCGTGGTGGTGAAGGGTCGTGTGTTTACCGGGCGCGGCAATGCGGGAGCGCTCGGGCCGATGCCGGTGACCGATGGCTCAGGCCGCTTGCGGTCACTGATCGACGTGGCCAGCCTGACCGGCCTCGAGGAACGCCTTCGCGCCGCCGGTGAGGACACGTCGACCCTGTGGGAGACAACCGAAGGCTGGGATTTCGACCCGGACATCGTGGATGCCTGGCTCGGCGAAGCCGCCGCGGGACTGGCCCATGCCATCACCGCGGCCTGCGCCGTGGTGGATTTCGAGGCCGTGCGCATCGATGGCTGGCTGCCGTCAGAGCTGCGCGCCAAACTGGTGGCGGCGGTGCGCGCCGCGCTTGACCGGCTGGATTTCACGGGGCTCGCATTGCCGGATGTGCAAACGGGCGCGCTTGGCCCCGAAGCGCGCGCACTGGGGGCCGCGGCCATCCCGCTCTCCGCGCGGTTCCTGATCGAGCAAGCCAACCCGGTGGTCTCGGAGGCCGCGCGATAGTGCGGATGACGGGATTGTTTCACGACGCACAAGGCGCACCCGCCAACCCACCGGTCGGCCGAACTCACCCCGCCGCAGGCGCGGGAAAGGAGATCGACATCGTGTCCTCGGCGAAATCGTCAAAGGTCTTGCGCCACGTCTTGCGCGGCCAGAGGTAGTCCGCAGCCCCTTGCGCGGGTCGGTAGGCGGCGGTGTAGAGCGTGCCGAACCCGCGATCGAACGCCAGCGAGTAGAGCGGCGGCTGCAGGAAGGTCCGCACGAACTTTTCCTCGGTCTCGGGATGCAGCGTCAGCCGTTGCAGCAGATAGCGCTCACGCTCGACCGTGGCGGTCATGCGCGCGTGGCTCTTCCACTCGACCCGCTCCTGATGGTTCGTCGCAACCGGTGTGTGGGTGATCAGCGCCTTGCGGTCGGGCGCGAGATACGCCGTCACAAAGCGCCGTTTGGCGTCCAGCACCGTCACGTTGTAGCTCATGTGGCAGGGCACGCGCCGCAGCACGGCCTCTGCCTCCTTGACTGTCTCGCAGGTCTGCAGGATGTAGCGCAGGATCAGCGGCACACCGAAGCCCTCGCCATATTCGCGCCGCCCGCCAAAGGTCAGCGACACCGCAAGCCCGGCATCGTTCATCCCGTCCACGAGGCCAAAGAGACCGTCACTGGTCCCGATCACCCCGCGCCCCTGCCAGCGCGAACTCAGCACCACCGCATCAAACGCCTCGGGGCTGTAATCGTAGTTGCGCACCAGAAGCGGCTCGTCGCCGGGCCAGATCGCCTGACTGCAGCCCGCAAGGTAGCGCGGCGGGCAGTAGAAGCTGAGAAACCGCGCAGCCATGTCGCCGCCGCCTGCCAGCGCGCAAAGCTCCTGATAAAGCGGCACGATCTCGGGCATGTGGGTCTTGAGTGCGCGCAGGCACTCCGAATAGGTCGGCCGCCCGGAAAGCCCCTCGCGGGACCACCAGTTCAGATAGGAGTCACGGTATTCGGCAAAGAGCGCGGCCCATTTCGAACCGGGCTCATTTTCGGAGATCGCGCGAAACGTCAGGGTCATCCGATGGTCTTAAAGCGGATGGCCCCCGCTTGGAAAGTACAAAAGCCGCTCTGCCGGACCGGACCTGCGAATGGCCGCACTCACCACGACAGGATGTCGATCCAGTCGTCGTAATAGCTTGTGTCGTTTTTCTGCGCGCCGAGCAGATCCTGCAGCTTTAGCCCGTCCTGCGTGAAGACGCCCTTGGTCTCGTAAAGGCCGTCCCTGTCGGTATCCTGAAAATAGCGTCCTTCCACCAGCACAGAGCCATCTTCGGCCACCACGATATCGATCTCGGCCTGAACGCCGTCCACCGCCTCCAGTTTTCGGGCCAGTACCGTTGCGATGGGCACCGCCGGATTGGGCAGGCCGGAGAAGTTGAAGATCAATTCGTCTTCGGTTCCCGGATCGCCGTCGAGGGTCAGTTGCGCGTCGAATGTGGGCTTGGGCGTCGAAGAGGACTGGGTGGTCCCCCAGGACCAGCTTAAGACGTCGATTTCCTTTTTATGCGCTTTCATGGCCGCATCCTTTCAAAGTCTTTTGATGAAGACAGAAAGGATGCGGGCCTCACCCGTCCTGGGTCAAAAGGGGCCAGGACGGGCATCGCATACGCCCCTACATGATCTTGAAAGCCGGATCTTCCAGCGTCTGCGCCGACGGCAAGGGCCGCGCGCTGAACGCGTTCTTGATGCCGTCAATCCAGCGTTTCGACTTCGCCGTCAACTGGAAGCTCTTGGTCATCGAGCGGCCGCGCGTAACGAGGATGCCGAGATCGGCACCCTCGTAGCGGTAGTCGCCGACATTGGAGATCCGCAGGAAAAACGCCTCGTCCTCGCTCTCCACAGCACGGCGGTGATAATCGAAACGGTTGAACACCACCGAGCCATCCGGCAGCATCTTGTAGATGCCCGATTGCGGCGCGCCGGTGACGATATCGACGCTATCATCGGTGTGCTTGATCACCATCTGACTCCAGGTGTCGATCATGTCCGGATCGGCCCAGCGCGCGTTCAGCTCTTCCACGTCAAGCTTGAAGGGCTTTTTCGAGAACTCCAGCAGGTGGAACAGGAAAAGCGGCGCATCGGCATGGGCAAAGGCCGCGTGGTTGGTCATCGAGGACGCGCCGGTGATGCGCGGGTTGAGCTCTCCCAGCCAGATGTCCCCGGTTTTCTTGTCGATCAGGAAATCGAGCTCGAAATAGCCGCGATAGCCTTCCTTGCGAAGTTGTTCACCGAATTTGAACGTCAGCTCGCGCGCCTTCTGGCGGGCCTTGGGCGGGAAGGCGGTCGAGAAGATCTCGTTGCCGCACCAGCCGCCGCGATACGGCGTCAGTTCCTTGAAGCCCACAAGCTCGGTCATCAGCGGGCCGACAATGGTGCCCTGCGACGTGCAGCAGGCTTCGATCGCCGAGCCACGGCAGTCGATCCGCTTCATGATCTTGATCTCGCCCTCGCCGATGATCTCATGCTCGTGCTTGCGGAAATCGGCCTCGGACTTGATGAAGAACGTGGTGTGCCCGCTGTCGCCAAAGGCCGATTGCAGCACCAGATCGTTGCCGAGCTTGTTCTCCTCGCAGACCTCCTGCAGCTGCTCGTAGCTTGTCACCTCCGCCAGTGCGTTGGGCACCGAGGGCACGTTTGCCTTGTTGCCGATGCGCACGGTCTCGATCTTGTTGTCCATGTTCTGGCGCAGCTTGGCCTTCGGGAACCAGACCTCTCCGCCCAGTTCCTTGACCAGCTCTTCGGTCTTGTCGTCGAACATCAGGAAGACGAATTTGGGCTTGCCGCCCCGCGCCTTGATCATGTCCACCACATCCTTGTGCTGGAGCAGGTAATTGTTGATGTCCTCGATGGACTGAAATTCTTCATGCGGCAGTTCCTGCGGCACAAAGACGTTCGGATGCCGCCCGTCGAAACAGTCCATGTAGCAGATATACTTGAAGTTTTTCACCCATTCATCGAGGCCGAGCAGGTTGAAATTGGTGGCGGAGACAAAATAGATCGGGTCGGAATTGGTGTGAAAGTACCGACGGATCTCAGAGATGTTCTTCAGCGTCTTCTTGGGCATCGTTCTCTTGTCTCCCTTAAGTTTTCTTCGCGATCAGCGCCTTGAGCGCTTCGGGTGTAAAGACGCGCAATCCCAGATCGTGGCGGTAGCCATGGATCTCGCTCACATCGAGCGCGCGCATGAAGGACATGATCTCCGGGCTGATCACCTGCCCCGGCACCAGAATCGGAAAGCCCGGCGGATAGGGAATGATGAAGCTGGCCGAGACCAGCTCCTCCCCCGCCACAAGCCTGTCCTGCAAATGATCGTCTATGGTCAGGTAGTCGCAGTTCTCCTCGTCATAGGCGAGAAAGAAGGCCGTGCGGATATCCCCTTCGGGGGTCTTTTCGCCATCGCGGAACGCCTCGTGGAAGCGGCTGAAATCCGGCAGCGGCGGCACGTGTTCGATGAGCCCCGACACCCGGTTCTCGAACGAGCGCCGCTCCATCTTGGAAGCGTCGTCGAGCAGCTCGTCGAGATCCTTGGCAATCTCCACCAGCACTTCGATGAGATAGGCCACCGAAGAGCGCGTGGTGCCGATATTGGTCATGAAGAGCACGGTGTTGCGCGAGGTCTTGTTGATCTGGATGCCGTATTTATCCATCAGGATCTTGGTCTTGAACGTGTCGCCGTCCCAGCCCGTGCCGCCCACAGCGAGCGTGATCCGCGTCGGATCGAGCACAAATTCGTCGCTGTCCCAGATCTCCCACTTGTCCGACCAGCCGTGATCGGGATCGTAATAGGCCTCGACCCCGCTTTCGCGATACTGCTCGGGGATCATGTCGCCGGCGGTCAGAATGCGGAAATACTTCTTCAGCAGCGGATGCGTCATGATCGCCCGGCGCAGCGCCATGGCGCTTTCCACCTGCCGCTGCACAAATTCAAAGCCTTCCAGCTCGACCTGCCGCCGCCCCACATCAAGAGAGGCAATAATCTGGTAGTTCGGGCTGGTCGAGGTATGCGTCATGTAGGCTTCGTGGAAGGCCTGTTCGACCTCTCCCTTGAAGTCCTGATCGTTGACGTGGATCATCGAGCCTTGCCGCAGCGAGGTCAGCGTCTTGTGCGTCGATTGCGTCGAATAGACCCGCACGCGCGCATCCGGCGGCGGCACCAGACGGGTCTTCAGCATCGTCTCCTCGTCCGCGTCCTTGAGCGCCTCCTGCTGCTCTTTCCAGGCCTTTTCCGCCTCCGGCGTGCGCAGGGTTTCCCGCAGGGTGTTGGCCACGGCCATGCCGGTGCGCTGCCTGTAGGTCGGCCCGAACCGGGCAAAGGCGAACCACGCCTCGTCCCAGAGGAAAATCAGGTCCTTCTTGATCGCGAGGCATTCTTCCATCACGCGCCGCACGTTGTAGACCAGCCCGTCAAAGGTGCAGTTGGTCAGCAACACCATGCGCACGCGATCAAGCTTGCCTTCGGCCTTGAGCTTCAGCAGCGCGTGCTTGATCTCCGAGGTCGGAACAGCGCCATACATCGAATATTCATGCAGCGGGTAGCTGTCCATGTAGACCACGCTCGCGCCCGACAGAACCATGCCGTAATGGTGCGACTTGTGGCAGTCCCGGTCGACAAGAACGATATCGCCGGGCCGCACCACCGATTGCACCACGATCTTGTTGCAGGTCGAGGTGCCGTTGGTGGCAAAGAACGTATGTTTCGATCCGAACGCCCGCGCGGCCAGCTCCTGCGCTTCCTTGATCGGCCCGCGCGGCTCCAGCAGACTGTCGAGCCCCCCGGATGTCGCCGAGGTCTCTGCCAGAAAGATGTTGGAGCCGTAAAACGCCCCCATGTCCTGGATCCAGTGCGAACGCGAGATCGACTTGCCGCGGCTGATCGGCATCGCGTGGAAGACGCCGGTGGGCTGCTTGGAATATTCCTTGAGCGCGGTGAAGAACGGCGTCTTGTAGCGCCGCCCGACGCCGCGGATGATGTTGAGATGCAGCTCCAGAAAGTCTTCCTGGTTGTAGAACACCCGGCGGCAGCGCCCGAGGTCGCGCCCCGCGATATCCTCGGCGGAGCGGTCGGTCACCAGATAGGCGTCAAGCTCGGGCCGTACCTTGGCAATCAGGCGGCAGGCTTCGGGCCCGTATTCGCCAGGCTCGATCCCGTCCACATCCTCATCCGCCGCGACGCGGTTGAGATACTGGTTGATGATCGGGAACTCGTTTTTCGATTTCAGCGTGAGGCCGGGGCGCACAACCACGGCCTGAACATTGTGATTGAACAGGATCGCGATCAGCGCGTCTTCAAGCGACGGCACGATCACCGGCTCGTAGATGAAGGGATCTTCGGGCCGCCGCATGCGCAGCAGGTTCTGGCGCAGGAATTTTTCCTGCTGCTCGGACACGTCGTCGACCACCAGCACCTCGAAATAGGGCCGCCCGAGCGCGCGCGCCTCCACCGAGACCGAGGCTTCGTCCTCGTAATCCTCGTTGTCGATTTCCGTCGAGCCGAGCGGGATCGTCCGCCGCCGGTAGGCGCCGGAGCCAAGCGCCCGCGCGATGCGCCGCACCGAGACCGACAGATCCTCGATATTGCCGTGGCTCAGCAACCGGCGCATATGCTCGAACGCATGCGCGCCGGGAAAGGCCCAATAGGTCTCGATCGGCTCAAGCGCCTCGAACAGCTTCTCGGCCTGCGCCAGAAGCTTCTTGCCCTGCCGGCTGGTCGCCCCGTGCAGATGCAGCCCTTCGGCCGCCTCGCGCAGCGCACTCCAGCGATCCGACCGCAACTGCGTGGCGCTGTAATACTCCCGGATCGACGACAGTTTGTCTCCGCTGGCATGAAGGTTCATACCAATCCTCCTGTTGACGTGGCCCCGGGGCAGGTGAGCCTGTTTATTGTTATCCAAGCCCCGTCTTGCCGTGGAACACCGAGAAGTTCTTGGCTTCCACGCCAGGTGTTTCGACATAACCCAGCGCGGTGCGCGGATCGCGGACATCGAGCCCGCGGGCCGAGCCCTGCTTGGGTGTTGTCAGCGGCCCGAGCGTGTGCAGATAGGCATCCGCGCCGCTCTGGCGGTCATATGTGGTGAATTCGGCCTCGCGATCCCGGAAGCTCTTGAGCACCTGGCCCAGACCCTTGAGCCCGAACTCGCGCTGACGGCGGACCTGATCGAGGTCGATCTCGATGGGGAACATGTCCTCCTGCCCCGCCGACTGGTGCAGCACCAGCGCCGAGGGATCGACAACCAGCGACCGGCCCACGCCACCCGCCGCCAGACCGTTCACGTCAAAGACATAGCACTGGAACTGCGCCGCGGTGGCGCGCGCGATGGCAATTTCGGCGTCGCGGTCGGTGGTGCCGGTCAGCACGGGGTGTAGCAAAACCTCCACACCCTGGCTGGTCAGTTGACGCGTGGTTTCGGGAAACCAGATGTCGTAACAGATCGAAAGACCGAAGCGTCCGACCTCAGGCACGTCGAACACACAGAACTCCGTGCCCGCACTGATTCCGGCCTCATAAGGGCGGAACGGGAACATCTTGGAGTATTTCCTGATGATCTCGCCTTCGGGGTTGATCACCACCGAGGTGTTCAGGATCCGCCCGTCCTCGGTCTTTTCGAACATCGATCCGGGGATCAGCCAGATGCCGAAACGCTTGGCGTCTTCCTGGAACTGCTCGAGGGTATCGTTCGGAAAAGACTGGGCAAACTGATCAAGCGGACCGAAGGGGGCAAGCTCTGAAAAGAGCACCATCTGGGTCCACGGGAACCGCGCCATGAGAACTTCGATACGGTGCCGCATGGCGGGCACATTGGACTGCAAGGCGCCCACGTGCATCTGCACGCCGGCTATCGCAAAGGGGGTCATTGGGGTGTTGTCTCCAAAAGGAATGACTGCTCACCCCAGATCGTCCACAAACCGCGGGAAGTTGCAAGATGCCGCGGTGCAGCAGCCATCAGCGGACCACCAGCACGGGCCGCTGCGCATGGTGCACAACCTTGTCCGCGTTCGACCCCACCAGGAAGGTGCGCAGCTCGTTGGGCGGGTGCGAGGCCATGACGATCATGTCGGCATTGACCTCGTCCGCGGCGACCAGCACATGTTCGGGCACATGGCCGTGATGCACAAGCGCCTTGGCCGTCACCCCTTTGGGCACTTCCTTGTCGATGAACGCCTCCAGATCGGTCTGCATGCGCCTCAGCGCGCTTTCCTCGAAACCGGGCGGCAGGTAGGACGCGATCATCGATGCGCCCAGATCATGCACAATCCCGAGGACATGCAGCGTGCCGTTGCTGCCGGCCATTCTGACCGCCATCGGCAGCGCCTTTTCCCAGGATCCCGGGTGGCTCAGTTCGATAGGCAGAAGAATGTTTGCAAACATCTCGACATCTCCTTTACGCGGTTGCCGCAGCCGAGCGGCGCGCCGCGCGCCCCCGCTGCATGAAGACCACAAGCGCCAGAAGCAGCAGCGCCGGGATGAACATCAGGTATTTCGACGGTTGCGATTGCGGCGTCTGCACCTTGACGATCTCCTGATCCCAATCGAGCCCGGCCTCCTGCGCCACGCTGCCGAAGGCCACGTTGTCGATGACGACCTTGTCACCGTTCTCGATGGTCTCGACCCCGGTCGCCAGCAACCTGTCGGCGCCGGTCTCGCCTTCCATGACGGGCAGAAGCGCGTAGAAGGTCACCGGCTCGCCCACCGCGTTGAGGCCGCTGACGGTCACGCGGAAATCCTCTCCGACCGTCGCATCCGCCAACGCCTCTTCCAGCTGCGCGGGCTCAACCGTCTTGAAGGGCGAGGCCAACATGTCCATCCAGAACCCCGGTCGGAACAGCGTGAAAGCGATGAGCAGCAGCAGCACCGTCTCGTGGATCTGGTTGCGTGTCAGGAACCAGCCCTGCGTCGCCGCCGCAAATAGCAGCATCGCGATGGTCGCGGTTATGAAGACAAATATGCCTTGTATCCACGTCACATCGATCAGCAGCAGGTCGGTGTTGAAGATGAACAGGAACGGCAGCGCCGCGGTCCGCAGGCTGTAGAAGAACGCCACGACACCTGTCTTGATCGGATCGCCCCCGGACACGGCAGCGGCCGCAAAGCTCGCCAGCCCCACCGGTGGCGTCACATCCGCCATGATGCCGAAGTAGAAGACGAAGAGGTGCACCGCGATCAGCGGCACGATCAGCCCGTTCTGCTGGCCCAGCGTCACGATCACCGGCGCGAGCAGGGCCGAGACCACAATATAGTTGGCCGTGGTCGGCAGGCCCATGCCGAGGATCAGCGACAGCACCGCTGTCAGCGCGAGGATGGCCAGGATGTTGCCGCCCGAGAGAACCTCGACCACATCCGCCAGCGCCGAGCCGACGCCGGTCTGGCTGACCGCGCCGACGATGATACCCGCCGTCGCCGTGGCGATGCCGATGCCGATCATGTTGCGCGCACCGGCCACCAGCCCTTCGAGCAGGTCGAGGAAGCCGTTGCGCACCTCTGACCCGATATCCTGCTTGCGCATGATGGCCAGAAGCGGTCGCTGGGTGACAAGGATGAAGATCATGAAGGCCGCCGCCCAGAAGGCCGAGAGGCCGGGGCTCAGGCGATCCACCATCAGCGCCCAGACAAGCACCACCACCGGCAGCAGGAAGTGCAGACCGGAACGGATGGTCGGGCCGGGCAGCGGCAGCGCTGTGACCGGCTCATCCGGATCCTGCATTTTCGGCGGCGTCTCTTTAGAAGCCACGTAGAGCAGGCCCAGATAGACCACCGTCAGGAAGGCGAAGACCACGTAGCCCGCAGCCGATCCAAAGGCCGGACGAATCCAGCCCATGAGGTAGTAGACCGCAAAGCTGAGCGCGCAGATCACCGCGACGGTGAAGGCAAGGCTCAGCAGCCATGCGACCCAGGGCTTGGGTGTGTAGGCGCGGGGCAGACCTTCCATCCCGGCCTTGGAGGCCTCGAGATGCACGATGTAGACCAGCGCGATGTAGGAGATGACAGCAGGCACAAAGGCGTGCTTGACCACGTCGAAATAGGGAATGCCCACATATTCGACCATCAGGAACGCCGCGGCGCCCATGACCGGCGGCATGATCTGGCCGTTGACCGAAGAGGCGACCTCGACCGCGCCCGCCTTTTCCGACGAAAAGCCCACCTTCTTCATCAGCGGAATGGTGAATGTGCCGGTTGTCACGACATTGGCGATGGACGAGCCCGAGATCAGGCCGGTCATGGCCGAGGAGACAACCGCCGCCTTGGCCGGGCCGCCCCGCATGTGGCCCATCAGCGAAAACGCCACCTGGATGAAGTAATTGCCCGCGCCCGCGCGATCCAGCAGCGAGCCGAAGAGCACGAAGAGGAACACGAAAGAGGTCGAAACCCCCAGCGCGATGCCGAAGACACCTTCGGTGGTGATCCACTGGTGGTTCACAACCTCGCTGAGGTTGTTGCCCTTATGGGCGATGATCGACGGCATGTAGGGGCCGAGGAACGTATAGACGAGGAAGATCGAGGCCACGATCATCAGCGCCGGTCCGAGCGAACGGCGCGTGGCCTCCAGCAAGAGCAGGATACCGATCACGGCAACAACGTAGTCCTGAAGGATCGGCGCGCCGACGCGCTGCGCGATTCCGTCATAAAAGACATAGAGATAAAGCGCGGCCAGCGCGCCGAAGATCGCAAGACCCCATTCCCAGAACGGGATGTGATCCTTTGGAGAGCCAAGCAGAACCGCCGCGATCAGCGCGATCGCCGGGATCGGGATCCACCAGACCGGCACGCCTTCCTTGGCGCCATACATGAAGAGGCCGGTGAGCACGATGGGCACGATCAGCGCCAGCCCCAGCTGCACCGGGCTGCGCGCCGCGGGATAGGCGGCAAAGGCCAGAAACAGGGCGAATGCGAGGTGGAAGGACCGCGCCTCGGTGTCGTTGAAGACGCCCCAGCCCACGATGAACGGGATCGGCGATGCAATCCACAGCTGGAACAGCGACCAGACCAGCGCCACGACGAGGATCAGAACCCCGACCGGCCCGGCCGGAGATCGGCCACCGGTGTCGGAGGATGCGACCAGTTCATCAAGTTCGGATTGGCTCAAGCCCCCTTTGCCCGAGGCTTCGTTCTCGACGGCGGCAGATTGAAACTGCTTGTCATCACTCATGGCTCTGTCCCTGCTGATAGTGGAGAGCTCTGCCGCGGTTTTTGTCTGATTTTAGCGGTTTAGAGCGGTAGAGGCGGCCCCGTCAGTCGCGGAGCCGCCAATCGTAGTCACGTCAGAGGATCACTCGATCCAGCCGCGCTCTTTGTAGTACTTCTCTGCACCGGGGTGCAGCGGCGCGCTCAGACCGCCCGAGATCATCTCTTCCTCGGTCAAGTTGGCGAAAGCCGGGTGCAGACCCTTGAAGCGGTCGAAATTCTCGAAGACAGCCGACACAACGGTGTAGACAACGTCATCCGGAACATCCGACGAGGTCACGAAGGTGGCCTTCACGCCAAAGGTGGTGACGTCGTCGTCATTGCCCTTGTAGAGACCGCCCGGGATCGTCGCCTTGGCGTAGTAGGGGTTGTCGTTGACCAGCGTGTCGATGGCGTCACCGGTGACATTGACCAGACGCGCGTCCACGGTCGACGTCGCTTCCTGGATGGAGCCGTTGGGGTGACCGACGGTGTAGATGATCGCATCCACCTTGTTGTCGCCCAGCGCGGCGGACTGTTCTGCCGGCTTCAGCTCGGAGGCGAGTGCGAAATCGCCATCCGACTTGCCCATCGCGCCCAGCACGACGTCCATCGTTGCCCGCTGACCGGAGCCCGGGTTGCCGACATTCACGCGCTTGCCGAAGAGATCGTCGAAATTCTCGATCCCCGCATCGGCGCGTGCCACGACGGTGAAGGGCTCACCATGCACCGAAAAGACCGCGCGCAGCTTGTCGAACGCATCGCCTTCGAACTGCGAGGAGCCGTTATAGGCGTGGTACTGCCAGTCGGACTGGGCCACCCCCATGTCCATGTCACCGGCCTTGATCGCGTTGATGTTGGCGATGGAGCCGCCGGTCGACGGCGCGGTGCATTTCAGGTTGTGATCCGCGGTTCCGCGGTTGACGAGACGGCAGATCGACTGTCCCACCACGAAGTAGACGCCGGTCTGGCCGCCGGTTCCGATGGTGATGAAACGCTCCTGTGCAGCGGCGACGGTGCCGGTACAGGCCAGTGCTGCGGCAAATGCCGCTTTGGTTATGATATTCATGCTTACTCCCTTGTTGCGCTTTGTTTTTCGAGTCGTTGCTCAAGCGCTGCTTGTTGTTTCAGGCTAACAGCTTCGCTTTCCGGATCAACCGGGTTTTTGGTCCTGCGAATTGATACACAATTCGCCTTCTCTCTAACGCGATCAAAATGATCTGGTTCCAACTGTCTCCGTAAGCAGCTGATTACAAACGATAGTTTCACGCCCTCGTGGTGCCTGACCCGCCCGTTGCTCAGAGCGGATGATGTACAAAATCAAAAACTTGGCGGTGTACACGCACTAACTATGACACATCGCGATTCGCCGATATTGCGAAAGCGATGCGGCAGGCGACTGTCGAAAAGATAGCCGTCCCCGGGATTGAGAACGCGCACCTGATCGGCCACCGTGACCTCGATGATCCCCTCGATGACAACGCCCGCTTCCTCGCCGTCATGGCTCAGATGATCCGGGCCGGTATCCGCGCCGGGCGGGTAGGATTCGTGCAGGACCTGCAGCGAATGCCGGGCCGCATCGCCGAGCTGGCGCAGCGACACCCGCGATGCGCCCACACCCAGCCCCACCTCCTGCGGCGACAGTTCGACAAACTCGTCGCTGCCGTAGAAATACTTGGGCTCACCCGCCTCCTCGACCTCGGAAAAGAACTCCGACATGGTCATCGGGATGGCGTCCAGCAGTGCCTTGAGAGATGAAACCGACGGGCTCGACTTGTTCTGCTCGATGAGCGAGATCGCAGCACCGGTCAGCCCCGCGCGCCCCGCCAGATCGCGCTGCGACAGGCTGCGGGCCTCACGCACCGCCCTCAATCTGCCGCCGATATCCATCCAGATCCGCCTCTTGCTTTCCGTTAAATATATTTGACAGACTTGTGACGCAAAGGTCAAGCCTGCTCAATCCATTGAAACAGAATATCTTTTTCGCACAGTTTTGAGGCAGATCAGCGCCATCGTGCTGACGCACTGAATCTCATTGACAATAAAACTAAGCGCGACGTAAATATTCTGAGCAATCACATGCCGACAGGAGAGACGCCATGTCCGCCCCGAAGAAAACCGCCCGCGCCACGGCGCGCCCCAAAACCCGCAGCACCAAGGCGAAAGCGGTCAAGCCCTCCGCCGCCAAGACCGACACCAAGCCAGAGGCCGTGACCGAGGTTGCCGCGCCGGTGACGCTTGACGCGACCTCCACCAACGCCGCGCTGCTCGCCCGTCGCGAGGCGGCTGTGCCGCGCGGTGTCGCCTCCGCCGCGCCGGTCTTTGCCAGCCACGCCGAAAACGCCGAACTCTGGGATGTCGAAGGCAACCGCTATATCGACTTCGCCGGTGGCATTGCCGTGCTGAACACCGGCCACCGCCATCCGCGCGTGATCGCCGCCGCCAAGGCGCAGGAAGACCGCTATACGCACACCTCCTTCCAGGTTGTGCCTTACGAGCCCTATGTGGCGCTGGCCGAAAAGCTGAACGCGCTGGCCCCCGGTGACGCGCCGAAAAAGACGCTGCTGGTGACTACCGGCGCCGAAGCCGTCGAAAACGCGGTGAAGATCGCCCGCGCCCATACCGGCCGCCCCGGTGTCATCGCCTTCAACGCGGGCTATCACGGCCGCACGCTGCTGACCCTCGGCATGACCGGCAAGGTCAATCCCTACAAGAAAGACGTGGGCCCGTTCCCGTCGGACATTTTCCGCGCGCCCTTCCCCGATGCGCGTGCCGGGATCACCGTGGCCGACGCCCTGCAGGCGCTGGAGACGCTGTTCCTCACCGACGCGCAGCCAGAGCGTGTCGCCGCGATCATCATCGAGCCGGTGCTGGGCGAAGGTGGCTACCACCCGGTGCCGACCGAGATGTTCCAGGCGCTGCGCGCGATCTGCGACAAGCACGGCATCCTGCTGATCTCCGACGAGATCCAGGCCGGCTTTGCCCGCACCGGCACCTGGTTCGCGGTCGAGCATTCCGGCGTTGTGCCCGACCTCATCACCTGCGCCAAGTCGATGGCCGGCGGCTATCCGATTGCCGGTGTGATCGGCCGTGCCGACGTGATGGACGCGATGGACCCCGGCGGCCTGGGCGGCACCTATGGCGGCAACCCGGTGGCCTGCGCCGCAGCGCTTGCGGCCATTGAGGCGATCGAGAGCGAGGGCCTGCTCGCCCGCTCCAGCGCCATCGGTGAGAGCCTGCGCACCCGCTTTGCCGATATGGGCGCGCGCGTCGCACCGTTCCGGATGTGGGACATTCGCGGTCTGGGCGCGATGCTCGCGGTCGAGTTCGTGACCGATTTCGACAGCGCCACCCCGGATGCGGGTCTGACCAAGCGCGTGATTGCCCACGCTCTGAAACGCGGCCTGATCCTGCTGGCCTGCGGCATGCATGGCAACGCGGTGCGCATCATGGTGCCGATCACCGCGTCGGATGCGATCCTCGACGAAGGCATGGCGATCTTCGAGGCCGCGCTGGCCGACGCCATGGCCGAGGAAATGAGCCTCGCCGCCGAATAAGCACAGCCATCGGGGCGCGGTCCATACCGCGCCCCCTTGCGTTCGGACCCGCGAAACCCCTCCGATGTCGCCGTTGCCCGGAACCGCACAGGCCTGCCGGGTCAGGGCGATACACGTTTGCGGCAGGGCGCTGTAGACTGCGCGAGTCGGGGTCTCCGACCAAAGCCACAAAAGAGCGCGCCATGTCCCATATCTTCCCCCGCCACACCCGTCAGACCCTGCCGACCGCCGTATCCGGCGACGGCTGTTATCTGATCGACCAGACCGGAAAGCGCTATCTCGATGCTTCGGGCGGCGCGGCGGTGTCCTGTCTGGGGCATTCGGACCAGACCATCATCGACGCGATCAAGGCGCAGGTCGATCAGCTCGCCTACGCGCATACCGGGTTCTTCACGTCCGATCCCGCCGAGGCGCTGGCCGATCTGCTGATCGCCAACGCGCCGGGCGATCTCGACCGGGTCTACCTGGTCTCCGGCGGTTCGGAAGCGACCGAAGCCGCGATCAAGCTCGCGCGCCAGTATTTTGTCGAAAAAGGCGAGCCGCAGCGCGGCAAGCTCATCGCTCGCAAGCAAAGCTATCACGGCAACACCATCGGCGCGCTGAGCGCAGGCGGCAACGAATGGCGGCGCTCGCAATTCGGCCCGCTGCTGCTCGATGTGAGTCATATCGACCCCTGCTACGAATACCGCCTCAAGCGCGACGACGAGAGCGCCGAAGAGTACGGGCATCGCGCCGCGCAGGCGCTTGAAGACGAAATCCTGCGCCTCGGTCCCGACACCGTCATGGCCTTCATGGCCGAACCGGTGGTGGGGGCGACCGCCGGTGCGCTCGCCCCGGCACCGGGCTATTTCAAACGGATCCGCGAGATCTGCGACCAATACGGCGTGCTGCTGATCCTTGACGAGGTCATGTGCGGCATGGGACGGACCGGCAGCCTGTTTGCCTGCGAACAGGACGGTATCGCGCCCGACATCGCCTGCATCGCCAAGGGCCTCGGCGCGGGCTACCAGCCCATCGGCGCCATGCTCTGCACGCGCGAGATCTACGCCACGATCCAGAACGGCACCGGCTTTTTCCAGCACGGCCACACCTATATTGGCCACCCCACCGCCGCCGCCTGCGGGGTCGCCGTGGTCAGCGCGATCCTGGAGCGCGGTCTGGTCGAGCGCGCCCGCCTGCAGGGCGACAAGCTGCAGGGCAGGCTCACCGACCGGTTCGGCCAGCACCCGCATGTGGGCGATATCCGCGGGCGCGGGCTCTTCCGCGGTGTCGAACTGGTCGAGGACCGCGCCAGCAAGGCCCCGTTCGATCCGTCGAAAGGCGTCGCGGGCAAGATCAAGAAAGCCGCCTTCGAGGCCGGGCTGATCTGCTACCCGATGTCGGGCACCATCGACGGGCGGCAGGGCGATCACGTGCTGCTGGCGCCGCCCTTTATCATCGAGGACGACCAGCTAGACGAGTTGACCGACAAGCTCTCCACAGCCATCGCGGCGGTGATCTGATGCTCAACGAATATCAGCGGTTCATTCCCTTTGCCCTTTGCGCGGGCCTCGCGGTCCTGTCCCTGATCGGGCTGATCTTCAGCGGCTGGTTCTGGATCCCGTTTGCCGTCTTCGCGATCCTGACAGCGTTCGGCATCTATGACGTCACGCAAAGCAGCCACGCGATCCTGCGCAATTACCCGGTGCTGGGCCACATGCGCTTCATGTTCGAGGGCATCCGCCCCGAAATCCGGCAATACCTGATCGAATCGGATGCCGATGAAGAGCCGTTTTCCCGCGACCAGCGCAGCCTCGTCTACCAGCGCGCCAAAGGTGTAGAGGACAGCCGCCCCTTCGGCTCGCGCCGCCGGGTCTACGATTCGGGCTACGAATGGCTGACCCATTCCGCCGTGCCCACCAGGATCGACACGCACGACTTCCGCGTCCGCGTCGGCGGTCCCGATTGCAGGCATCCCTACGATATCTCGCTTTTCAATATCTCCGCCATGAGCTTTGGTTCGCTTTCCGCCAATGCCATTCTCGCGCTCAACACCGGCGCCAAGATGGGCGGCTTTGCCCATGACACCGGCGAAGGCAGCATTTCGCGCTATCACCGGCAAGGCGGCGGCGATCTGATCTGGGAGCTGGGGTCGGGCTATTTCGGCTGCCGCACCGCCGAGGGGCGTTTCGATCCCGACAAGTTCGCCAAACAGGCCGCCGACCCGCAGGTCAAGATGATCGAGCTGAAGATGAGCCAGGGCGCCAAGCCAGGCCATGGCGGCATGCTGCCCGCCGCCAAGATCAGCCCCGAGATCGCCGAGGCGCGCGGCATTCCCGAAGATCAGGACTGCATCTCGCCCGCAGCCCATCCGGAGTTCTCCACACCGCTCGAGATGATGGAATTCATCGGCCGGTTGCGCGAGCTGTCGGACGGCAAGCCCGTGGGCTTCAAGCTCTGCATCGGGCACCGGCGCGAGTTCATGTGCATGGTGCGCGCCATGCTGGAAACCGGGATCGTGCCCGATTTCATCGTGGTCGACGGCAAGGAAGGCGGCACCGGTGCTGCCCCGGTCGAGTTCGCCGATCACATGGGCATGCCGCTCGTCGAAGGGCTCACATTTGTGCACAACACCCTGCGTGGTGTGGGCTTGCGCGACCGGATCAAGATCGGCGCCTCGGGCAAGCTGGTAAGCTCCTTTGCGATCCTCAAGATGATCGCTCTGGGCGCCGACTGGGCCAATTCCGCGCGCGGCTTCATGTTCTCGATCGGCTGCATCCAGGCGCAGGCCTGCCACACCAATCACTGCCCCGTCGGCGTGGCCACCCAGGATCCGCTGCGCATGCGCGCGCTGGATGTCACCGACAAGTCCCAGCGCGTGGCCCGGTTCCATGCCAACACGCTGGACGCGGTAAAGGAACTGACCGAGGCCGCGGGTCTGGGCGCGCCCGGCGAGTTCCTGCCCCATCACCTGATGATCCGCGAAGGTGACCGCGACATGGTCACCGGCGCCGAGATCTACCCCTACATGCCCGAAGGGTTCCTGCTCGAAGAGGGCGAGGAGGACAAATTCGGCTATCGCATGCGCTGGGGCCGGTCGAGCGCCAAGAGCTTCCAGCCCTTCGACACAGAAACCGGGCGCGGCCCATGAGCGCGCATCCCGATTTCGCGCCGATCGCCGATGCCGACTGGCCGGAGGCGCTGGCCGATCTGCAGGGCGGCTTTGCCACCGGCCTCAACGTCTACCGCACCATGGCGCATCACCCCGCGCTGCTGCGCGCCTGGGCGGATCTGCGCGAACACGTGGTCAACCGGACCACGCTGGGCCGCGAACGCTCGGAGGTGGTGATCCTGCGCGCGGGCTTCCGGCTGGGCTCGGATTACGAATGGGCGCAGCACATCCTGCGCGCCCGCTCTGCCGGGCTCAGCGATGCGCGCATCCGCGCTCTGCGCGGACCGCTCGATGCGTTGCCCGCGCCCGATGCCCTGATTGCGCGCGCGGTGGATGAGCTCTTTGCCAACCGTGCCCTGACACCCGAGACGCTGGCCGCCCTCAGCGCCGAGCTGGGCCGCGAAGGTGTGCTCGATCTCATCGCCACCGTCGGCTTCTATTCGACCCTTGGCTATATCCTCAATACCTGCGACACGCCGCTGGACGGCGATGCCTCAGACGCTCTCAAAACCCGTCCGCTGGCCGGTTAGGCCCACGGACCCATTGCAAGGACTTCCCCGATGCTTGACGCCCAGACCGATCTAAAGAGCCTGCTCAGCGACCCCGAGCTTCTGGCCACCGATGCCTATCTCGCCGGAGACTGGAAAGCCGCACGCGACGGCGCGACATTTGCCGTCAGAAACCCTGCGCGAGGCGACGTAATCGCCGAGGTGGCCGATCTTTCCCGCGCCGAGTTCGGAGAGGCCATCGATGCCGCCTATGCCGCGCAGAAGGATTGGGCGCAATGGACCGGCAAGGAGCGCGCGGGCGTGCTGCGCAAGTGGTACGAGCTGATGGTCGAACATGCCGACGATCTCGGCACGATCCTGACCGCCGAGCAGGGCAAGCCGCATGCCGAGGCCAAGGGCGAGGTGATCTATGGCGCCTCCTTCATCGAATGGTTCGCCGAAGAGGCCAAGCGCGTCTATGGCGAGACGGTGCCCGGCCACCAGCGCGACAAGCGCATCACCGTGATCTCCCAGCCCATCGGTGTCGCGGCGTCGATCACGCCGTGGAACTTCCCCAACGCGATGATCACCCGCAAGGTTGGCCCGGCACTGGCCGCAGGCTGCGCCTTTGTGGCGCGCCCCGCCGCCGAGACGCCTTTGTCGGCACTGGCGCTTGGCGTGCTGGCCGACCGCGCGGGGATCCCCAAAGGTGTGCTCTCGATCATCCCGTCCTCGCGCAGTTCGGATATCGGCAAGGAGTTCTGCGAGAACCCGAAAGTGCGCAAGCTGACCTTCACCGGCTCCACCGAGGTGGGCCGGATCCTGCTCAAACAGGCCGCCGATCAGGTGATGAAATGCTCCATGGAGCTGGGCGGCAACGCGCCTTTCATCGTGTTCGACGATGCCGATCTCGATGCGGCGGTCGAAGGTGCCATGATCTCCAAATACCGCAACAACGGCCAGACCTGTGTCTGCGCCAACCGGATCTATGTACAGGCCGGGGTCTATGACGCCTTTGCCGAAAAACTGAAGGCTGCGGTCGACAAGATGAATATCGGCGACGGGCTCTCCAGCGGTGTGACCACCGGCCCGCTGATCAACGCCGCCGCCGTCGAGAAGGTCGAGGAACATATCGAGGACGCCGTCTCCAAGGGTGGGCGCGTGATCGCAGGGGGCGAACGCCACGCGCTGGGCGGCACGTTCTTCCAGCCCACGATCATCGCCGATGCCACCAAGGACATGGCCTTTGCACAGGACGAGACCTTCGGCCCGCTGGCGCCGCTCTTCAGGTTCGAGGATGTGGACGATGTGATCGCGCAGGCCAATGACACGATCTTCGGCCTCGCGTGCTATTTCTACGCCAAGGACCTGTCACTGGTCACCAAGGTGCAGGAAGCGCTGGAATACGGCATGGTGGGTGTGAACACCGGCCTGATTTCCACCGAAGTGGCGCCGTTCGGCGGCGTCAAGCAATCGGGTCTCGGCCGCGAAGGCAGCCGCCATGGCATGGATGAGTTCATGGAGATGAAATACATCTGCACCTCGGTCTGAGGCAGCCGGACTCTGACAAACGGCCCGCCTTCTGGCGGGCCGTTCTGCGTCTGGTCTTGCGGTTCCGAATTCGGACGGTATGCGCCGGATGCGATCCGGACAACCGGTCGACAAGCCGCGCCCGGGATCACGGTTTGGGCGAGGCTCCAGTCTCGGCCAGATCGACAGGCCACAGCTCAGCCGCGGTCGGCACTTCCGGACGCCCCGCCACGGCTCAGCCGCGGTTTGCGCCCGGAACCCACAAGACATCGGCGCGGCCTTCGTCATTGGCGATGCGCGCGGCCACGAAAAACCAGTCGGACAGGCGGTTGAGGTAACGCACTGCCGCGCCGTTGACCTGCTCGACCGTGGCCAACTCCACCGACAGCCGCTCCGCCCGCCGCGCCACCGTGCGGCAATGGTGCAGATGCGCCGACAGCGCCGATCCGCCGGGCAGGATGAAACTGCGCAGCGGCTCCAGCCGGGCGTTCATCGCGTCGATCTCGCTTTCAAGCCGCGTCACCTGCGTGTCCGACATCCGCAGCGGATCCCATTCGCGATCGCCGTCCTTGTCCATCTCCGGCAGGCAGAGATCCGCGCCGATGTCGAAGAGATCGTTCTGGATCCGGCTCAGCGCCGCGTCGGTGTCACCCTCCGCATGCAGCCGCGCGATCCCGACCACCGAGTTCAGCTCATCCGACGTGCCGTAAGCCTCGACCCGCGTGGCGAACTTCGCCACCCGCGCGCCGTTGCCCAGCGCGGTCTCCCCCGCATCGCCGGTTTTTGTGTAGATCTTGTTGAGGACCACCATGCTCAATTCCCTCCGCGCAGCCAGACAAAAAGCAGGATCAGCAGCACAGCGACAAACTGCGCCCCGATCCGCCAGCGCATGGCCTTGTTGGCGTATTTCTTGTTGAACTCTCCGCCCTTGGCAAACGAACCAATGCCGAAAAGCAGGATACCGACCACCACCAACATGACGATGGCGATGACTATGAAGAGCGGGTCGTCTGCCATGGAACCTCCGATGCGTTGCGACGTGACATAGCGGCTGGCGCAGGGAAAGCGAAGCTTTGATCAGACTTTCGACAAGGCCCAGTCGAGCACCCGCTGCGGCAAGAGCCTGCGCGCCGCCCCCATGAGATAGGTCGGCGTGGTGATGTAGTAGCGCGGGCGCGGGCGCGGGCTTTCCAACGCGTGCACCAGCCTCGCGGTGACCGCCGAGGCGGGCCGTTCGAAGGGATCGCGCCCGCGGTCGCGGTAAAGCCGGTCGATCAGCTGGCGTTCATATTGCGCCGCGCGCGCAGAGCCTTTCCAGTCGATCCAGCGTTCGAAATGCGCGATCCCGTTCTGCCGGATCTTCGACGTCACGGGCCCGGTGTTGAACGTGATCAGATGGAGTCCGGTGCCGCGCATCTCGATCCGCAGCGTGTCGGTCAGGCCTTCGGTGGCGAACTTGGTCGCATTATAGGCCCCGCGCCATTGCAGCGTCACCAGCCCCAGCACCGAGGAGTGGTTGACGATCCGCCCCTGCCCCTGCGCCCGCATCACCGGGATCACCCGCCGCGTGAGGTCGTGCCAGCCAAAGACATTCGCCTCGAAGATCGCCCGCAGCGCATCCGTCGGCAGATCCTCGACCGCGCCCGGCACCGCGTAGGCGCCGTTGTTAAAGAGCGCGTCCAGCGTACCGCCCGTGGCCTCGAGCACCTCCTCGAGACCTTCCGCGATGCTGGCGGGATCCTCGTAATCGATCCGCGGGCTTTCCAGGCCTTCCGAGATCAGCCGCGCGCAATCCTCGGCCTTGCGGCAGGAGGCAAAGACGCGCCAGCCGCGTTTGGCCAGCCCATGCGCCGCGTCATAGCCGATGCCCGACGAGCAGCCGGTGATCAGCAGCGATTTCTGGGGCATGTTCTGGGGCATAAGCGCGTGGTCCCGGGATCCTGACAGCGCGGTGCTACGGCACACCCCGCGCCACTGCAAGCCGGCGTCCGCTGCAGACGCAGAAACGCCCGGTCGAACCGGGCGCTTTTTGTTGCGATGTCAGTCAGAGGTCAGTTCACCGATGCCAGGAACGAGGCGGACATCCAGCCCACATTGTCGCCGTCGAGCGCGCGAAGCTCGACCCAGCCGGAGCCGTCATCGGTCAGGACCTCGACCTCTTCACCGCGCAGAAGCTGGGTCACCACGCCGTAATTCGTGCTCGGCCCGTCGCGCAGGTTCACACGCGATCCGGTCACCGCGCGGATATCGATGGAAGAGGCTTCATTCACCACGGCAGGGGTCACCAGCGGACCGCTGTCGGTGCGCAGAGATGCGTTGCTCAGAGCGGCTTTTGGCTGGGTGACGGTGATCGTGGGCAACACGGTCACGAAGGACGTCTTTACCGGCTCCACCAGATCGTCGAGCGGTGTCACATCCGTGAGCGCGGCGCCGGTCGTGTCGGCCCGGGTGACGTCGATCTTGTCGATGTCGGACGCGGTCTGCGCCTTGGCGACCTGTGTCGTCGCGGCTGGCAATGGTTGCGTGTCCACGGCGGCCACAAGCGTGACGCCGTTCTCCCCTGGCTCGAATTCTGCCCCGCCGGACATCTCGTACCAGGCCCAACCCATAAAACCGAATGTCAGCAGAATGACACGGTACATATTCCTACTCCCCAAGACCACACTCGTACGCAGCAACCGACCGCAAAAAGCGCAGCCCTGCGCATGTCTTACCCGATTCCCCCGAATCCTCTAAGAGAAATTCAGGGAAAAATTCCCATCGCCGCGCTTGCCGGTGCCTCTGTGCAGCGGTATCACAGCATCTATGGATGACGACGCCGCCACCCCCAAGATAAACCCTCGTGACATGGCCGAGCCGTTGCGGCGGGCCATTGGCGAGCGTTATCTGACCTACGCGCTCAGCACGATCATGCACCGCGCGCTTCCCGATGCGCGCGACGGTTTGAAGCCCGTGCATCGTCGCATCCTATATGCAATGCGCAGATTGCGATTAAGTTCCACAGGGGGCTTTTTGAAGTCCGCCAAGATCTCCGGCGACACGATGGGCGACTTCCATCCGCATGGCGATGCCGCAATCTACGACGCCATGGCACGGCTCGCGCAGGACTTCACCATCCGCTACCCGCTGGTCAATGGTCAGGGCAATTTCGGCAATATCGACGGCGACAATCCGGCGGCCTCTCGCTACACCGAAGCGCGCATGACGATCATGTCCGAAGCCTTGCTTGAGGGCCTCGACGAGAACGCCGTCGATTTCCGCGACAATTACGACGGACGGCTGCAGGAACCGGTGGTGCTGCCCGCCTCCTATCCCAACCTGCTGGCCAATGGCTCTTCGGGGATCGCGGTGGGCATGGCCACCAACATCCCGCCGCACAATATCGGCGAGCTGATCGATGCCTGCCTGCATCTGATCAAGGCGCCGGATGCGCGCGACGACACGCTCCTGCAATATGTGCCCGGCCCCGATTTCCCCACCGGCGGCGTGATCGTGGAGCCTGCCGACAACATCGCCGCCGCCTACCGTACCGGGCGCGGCTCGATCCGGCTGCGCGCCAGGTGGGAGGTCGAGGATCTGGGCCGCGGTCAGTGGCAGGTCGTGGTGACCGAGATCCCCTACCAGGTGCAGAAATCCAAGCTGGTGGAGCGCATCGCCGAGCTGATCCAGACCAAGAAAGTGCCGATCCTCGCCGATGTGCGCGACGAAAGCGCCGAGGATATCCGCATGATCCTCGAGCCGCGCTCCAAGAACGTGGCGCCCGACGTGCTGATGAACATGCTCTTCCGCAACTCCGATCTGGAGACGCGGTTCTCGCTCAACATGAACGTGCTGATCGACGGGGTCACGCCCAAGGTCTGCTCGCTCAAGGAGGTGCTGCGCGCTTTCCTCGATTTCCGCCGCGACGTGCTGATCCGCCGCTCGCGCCACCGGATGGCCAAGATCGACAACCGGCTCGAGGTGCTCGAAGGGCTGATCATCGCCTTTCTCAACCTCGACCGGGTGATCGACATCATCCGCTATGACGACGACCCCAAGGCCGCGCTCATGTTCGAGGACTGGTCGCGCCCGCATCAGGAGAGCCTGGTGCGCGCCACTTCGGAGGCCGATTACGTCTCGCCGCTCCTGGGCATCGACGTCAAGGCGCTGGACCTCGTGGAGGATCCCGAAGCCATCGCCCGCGGCGCGCTGGCCGATGACGGCACCCCGGCGCAGATCCCGCGCCGCTTCGGCGGCCGCTCCGAAGGGCTGTCGGACGTGCAGGCCGAGGCGATCCTCAACATGCGCCTGCGCTCCCTGCGCCGCCTCGAAGAGCTGGAGCTTGTGAACGAGCGCGACAAGCTGATGGAAGAGCGCGCGGGCCTCGAGGATCTGCTCGACTCCGACACGCTGCAATGGGACAGGATCAAGGAGCAGCTGCGCGACGTTCGCAAGGCGTTCGGCAAGGAGTATGACGGCGGCGCGCGCCGCACCGAGATCACCGAGGCCGCCGAGGTCGAGGAGGTGCCCATCGAGGCGATGATCGAGCGCGAACCGATCACCGTTGTCTGCTCGCAGATGGGCTGGATCCGCGCGATGACCGGCCATATCGCGCTCGACCGCGAGCTGAAGTTCAAGGATGGCGACGGGCCGCGCTTTATCTTCCACGCCGAAACCACCGACCGGCTGCTGGTTTTCGGCAGCAATGGGCGCTTTTATACCCTGTCCGCCTCCGGCCTGCCCGGCGGGCGCGGCATGGGTGAGCCGCTGCGCCTGATGGTCGATCTGCCCAATGAGGCCGGGATCGTCGATCTTTTCATCCACAAACCGGGGCGCAAACTGCTGGTCGCCTCCACCGCCGGAGACGGGTTTGTCGTGCCCGAAAACGATGTGGTGGCCCAGACCCGCGCGGGCAAGCAGGTGCTGAACGTCAAGACACCGGTGCGCGCCCAAGTCTGCCGCCCGGTCGAGGGCGATCACATCGCGGTTGTCGGCGAGAACCGCAAGGTGCTGGTCTTCCCGCTGGACGAGCTGCCGGAAATGGGCCGCGGCAAGGGCGTGCGTCTGCAGAAATACAAGGATGGCGGGCTCAGCGATGCGCGCAGCTTCACGCTGGCCGAGGGGCTCAGCTGGCGTGATCCCGCAGGACGCACCCGCACCGAAACCGCGCTCGAGGAATGGACCGCCAAACGCGCCTCTGCAGGCCGCATGGCGCCGCGCGGCTTCCCGCGTGACAACCGGTTCACCTGAAGGCGCCACGCGGTCTGGCCGGGAGAATCAGCATGCAGGTCGACGGAACCTGCCTGTGCGGCGCGGTCACCTTCGAGGCCGTCATCAATCCCGAACGGGTCGCGATCTGCCATTGCATTGCAGTGACTGCCAGACCCATTCCGGCGCGGCCTTCGGGATCGTCGCGGGTATCGAGAACGGCCAGTTTCGACTGCTGAGCGGCACGCTGAAGATCTACACAAAAACCGCCAAAAGCGGCCGGGTCCGCGATCTCAGTTTCTGTCCCGACTGCGGCACACGGATCCATGCCCGCACGCCCGGCGCGCCGGACGCGTTTTTCGGGCTCGGGGTCGGGACGCTGCGGCAACGCGACCGGATCGTGCCGAAACGGCAGGTCTGGTGCCGCTCGGCGCAAGGCTGGGTTTTCAAGCTGGAAGCGCTCGAGAAATTCGCTCGCCAACCGGGTTGACGGGCGGGGCGCCCGCACGGGTCAGCCCAGCACGTCCGCCCAGTCCGGATGCCGCCGCGCCTGCGCCCTGACGAACGGGCAGAGCGGCACGATCTTGCGGCCTGCCGCCCGGCTGTCCTCGATGAGGTGCCGCACCAGCGCTTCGCCCACCCCCATGCCGCGCATGCTGTCGGGCACGCCCGTATGATCGGCGATCCAGGTCGCATCGGACATTTTCGACACCGTGAGCTCCGCCACATCCGCCATCCCCTCGACGCGGGCCACGTACCGCGCCTTGCTGGCCCCGTCTTCGAACCGGATCTCAACGTCTGATCTGCTCATGCTTGCTCCTTCGATGGCGCGCCCTCACGGGACGGCGGGCGGGGCGATGCTGCTTGCAGCGAGCGGCGTCCCGGCGTCAGCGCTCGGTCAGTTTCAACTCGATCCGCCGGTTCTGCGCGCGCGCTTCGGCAGAGTTTTCCGGGTTCACCGGCTGGTGCTGGCCAAAGCCGTTGGCGGCCAGACGCCCCGGCGCGATGCCCAGGAAATCGGTCATGTAGCGCACCACCGACAAGGCCCGCGCCTGGCTGAGTTCCCAATTGTCGGCAAATTCCGCGCCGGGGCGCACGGGGATGTTGTCGGTATGCCCGTCGACCCGGATGATCCAGTCGACCTCTTCGGGAATGTCCTCCGAAACCGCACGCAGGATGCCCGCGATCTTGGCAATCTCGCCCTGCCCTTCGTCGGAAAGATCCGCGGATCCCAGCTCGAACAGCACTTCCGAGGAAAACACGAACCGGTCGCCGACGACGCGCACCCCTTCGGTGTTGCCCAGAACGTCGCGCAACCGTCCGAAAAACTCCGACCGGTAGCGCTCCAGATCGCGAGCCTGTTCTTCCAGGCGCTGGCGCTCGGCCTCTTCCAGTTGCCGGCGGCGGCGCTCTTCGGCGGCCAGCTGCGCCAGCGCCTGATTGAGCTCGGAGCCGAGGTTCTGCAACTGCACCTGCGCTTCCTCGTCGCGCGATTTCGCATCGCCGAGGATCGCGTTGAGATCCGCCAGCTGCCGCCGCAACTCGGCCACCTGCTGGTTGAGCAGTTCCGCCTGTTTCTCAGCCGCCGACGCGCGCTCATCGCTCTGCGCGAGTTCCTGGCGGGCTTCCGACAGCAGCGCCTGCCGTTCTTCCGCCGCGCTCAGACGGGCGTCTGCGCGCTCCTGCGCGGCTTTTTGCGCGGCCAGAGCCGCGGCCAGCTTTTCCCGCGTCTCTTCCACCGTGCTTTCCAGATCGTAGCGCGCCGCCAGCGCCGCAGCGAGTCGCTCTTCGAGCGAGCGCGCATCGTCCACCCGCTCCGTCGCCCGCGCCTCCGCAGCCGCCAGTTGCTGGCGCAGCTCGGCGATCAGGGCGTCACGGCTTTCCTCGCGGGCCGACGCCTGCTCGAGCCGCGCCGCGAGGCGGTCACGGTCTGCCGCCACCCGGTCGCGATCCTGCTGGCCGGTCTCGGCCCGCCCTTCGGCGGCCGCAAGATCGCTCACCAGCGCCGCGTTCCGGGCGCGCAGCGCGTCAAGCTCGGTCTGCAACGCCTCGGCTTGGGTGACCCGCGCGAGGGCCGCGGCCAGTTGCGCCGAAAGATCGCTCAGCCGGGATTGCGCCGCGCCGGTCTCGCCGCGCGCCTGCGCCAGAGAGCGCTCGACCTCGGCGCGCGCGGCCTGCTCGTCATTCAGCGCGGCCTCTGCCGCGCGGCGGGCGCTCTGCTCATCGGCCAGCTGCGCGCGCAGGTCGGCCAACCGGTCATCGGTCTCGGCGCCCGCGGTGCGTGCATCCGCCAGCGTCGCCTCCAGCCGCGCGATCCGGTCCGCCTGCGCGTCGATGCGCAATTGCAGCGCGCTGGCCTCATCTTCACCGGCAATGAGGGCGGCAGCCAAACGGGCATTCAGATCCGTTTCCGCGTCGCGCGCGGCGGCGAGCAGGGTCAGCGTTTCCTCCGCGCGGGCGCGTTCGGCCTCCAGCGCCATGGTCATCGCCGTCAGTTCCGCATCCGCGTCCTCGAGCCGGGCGCGCAGCGCTGCCGCCGCCTCGGCCTCGGCCAGTCGCTGCGCCTCTTCGGCGGTCAGCTCGGCCTGCAGCCCCTCGACCTCTGCCGTCAACGCCCCGATCCGGCTGTCGGCATCGGCGGTGTCGCGCTGCAGATCCGCGATCAGCGCCTCCAGCGTCTCGCGCCGCGCCGCGGCAAGCCGGGCTGTTTCCACCTGCGCGTCGATCTCGCTGCGCGCATCGGCCAGCGCGAGGTTCAGCGCGTCGCGCTCCGAGACCAGCGCATCGCGCGCCGCCTCAAGCTCCGACTGGCTCGCGCGCAGCTCTTCGACGGTGCCGCGGGCCGCATCGCGTTCCGACAACAGCGTGGCCACCTGGCTTTCGAAATCGGCGATCCGGCTGTTCGCCGCGTCGATCTCGGCGGCCTGCCGGTCGCGCGTCGAGGTCAGACTCTCGATGATCCGCTGCTGTTCGCTGAGCCGCGTCTCGTTGTTGGAAAGCGTCGCCTCCAGCTCGCCCAGCTGGTTCGTGAGCGCCGTGTTCTGGCGTTCCTGCACCCCCAGCGCCTGGGCCAGCGCGGCGATCTCGGCAGAGAGCGTGTTAAGCTCGCTTTCCTGCCCGGTGATCGTCTCGCGCAGGACAAACTGGATGATCATGAAGATCGACAGCACAAAGGTCAGCACCAGCAGCAACCCGGTCATCGCGTCGACAAATCCAGGCCAGATCGAGGACTGGAACCGGGATCCGGACCGGCGCGAGAGGGCCATGGCCTAGCGCTCCGGCCGGGTCGGCCGCGACGCGCGGGCGATCTGTCCGAGGTTGCGGCTGATCGCGGCCAGATCAGTGCGCAGCTCGGCCATGTTTTCCTGCCGTCCGGCGGACAGCTCTTCAAGGATCCGCAGCATCTGCACATCGATCGAGCGCAGCCGCATCCGGCTTTCCGCATCGAGCCCTTCGCTGCTTTCCTTGGAGCGGATCGCATCGGCCAGCTGTTCCTGGCCTTCGGCAATCCGCGCCAGCGCCGAGGCCGATGGCGCGGTCGCCTCGATCCGTTCGGTCATCCGCTCGACGCTGTCGGCCAGTTGCCCCAGACGTCCATCAAGCTCCGACCGGCCCTGATCGCTTTCGGCAAAGAGATACTGCAGCTGCTCCATCTGTTCGGCCATCCGGTCAAGCACGATGCCCGCGGCGCCCAGATCGGGCCCGTCCGTGTCGGACGAAAACCCCAGCCGGGTGATCGAGCTCAGCCATTCCTCGAGCTCACGGTAAAACCGGTTCTGACCGTGCCCGGCAAAAAGCTCGAGCAATCCCACGATCAGCGAACAGGCCAGCCCCAGAAGCGAGGAGGCAAAGGCCACACCCATGCCGCCCAGCTGCGCCTCGAGCCCGGTCATCAGCCGGCCAAAGACCGCCACACCGGATTCACCCTCTTGCGGTGCGAGGCTGCGGATCGTGTCCACCAGTGCCGGCACGGTGGTGGCCAGCCCGTAGAACGTGCCAAGCAGTCCCAGAAAGATCAGCAGAGAGACGATGTAGCGCGTGATCTCGCGCGCCTCGTCGATCCGGGTGGCCACCGAATCAAGGATCGACCGGGTCGAGGTGGTGTTGATCTGCATGCGCTTGTCGCGCCGCCCCAGCAGCGCGGCCAGCGGCGCCAGCAATTGTGGCGCCTGCGCGCGCACGCCCTGATCGCCGCGCGCGGTGAAACGCTCGATCCAGCGCACCGAGTTGATCAGCTGCGCGGCCTGCCAGAAACAGGCCAGCACGCCGATCACGAAGACAAACAGGATGAAGCCGTTCAGGTAGGGGTTCGCCTCGAAGACCGGCAGCACCCGGGGCAGCGCCAGAAACGCGCCGATGCAGGACAGCGCCAGCACCGCCAGCATGAGCACCACCTGACGGACGGGTTGAGAGAAATGCGGCTCGGCCTCAAAGTCGGGCTGGTCCATCGGGACACCTGACACCTTGTACTGTCGCCCTTCGGGCGTGTTGTGTACCGTCGCCCTTCGGGCGTGTTGTGTATTCTCGCCCCTTGGGCGTGTTTTCCGACGCGAAGGTAAGGGGTTCGGCCCGTCAAGCCAAGCGCTTATGCACAAAGCGCCTTTACACGTTCCACAAGCCAGTGCAGCTCCGGATCGGGAATGCCCAATTCGTCCAGATGGGCGGCGGTATTGAAAAGATATTCGGTGTTCGGACCACGCCCCCCATGGGCGCGAGCGATGATCTGCGCCTGCTCTTCAAGCGGCAGGTTGCCGCAATATTGCACGTGATCGGGGTCGATCACATAAGCCACCGCCTCGATCCGCTCGCCGCCCTCCAGATCGAGGGTCAGCACGCGCTCCAGATAGGCCGAGGAGATCAGCTCGCGTTCGCGCAGATAGGCCAGCGTGCCGTCCTCGGTGCCGGGCTCGGCGCGAAACGCCACGCCGTCGCAGACCGCGCCGGGATGCGCATCGAGCGCCAGCACGAGGCCGGGATCGGTTTCGGTGCCGCGATGGTGGATCGAGCGCATGCAGAAGCTGCGCGCGTAATCGGCCAGCTGCGCGTGGCGCTGTTCGGCCACGGCAAAACCGGGGTTCCACAAAAGCGATCCGTATCCGAACACCCAAAGCGTCATGGCACTGGCCCTTCCTTTGCGGGGCTTCTAAACACGGAGCGTGCGGAAGGGAAAGGGCAAGGGCCATGAAACGGCTTGCATTGGCAGTGATCGCGGCGGCGGTCTTGTGGTCGGGCTGGTGGTTCTATGCCGCGGCCGGTCTGCGCGGCGAGATCGAGAGCTGGTTCGAGGCGCGCCGCGGCGACGGCTGGCAGGCGCAATACGAAAAGCTTTCGGTGCGCGGCTTTCCCAACCGGCTCGATGCGACGCTGACCGGGGTGGTGCTGGCCGATCCCGAGAGTGGGCTGGCGTGGCAGGCGCCGTTTTTCCAGATCCTGCAACTGGTCTATAAACAGGGCCACGAGATCCTGATCTGGCCGGACAGCCAGACGCTGAGGGTCAACGGAGGGGAATACGCGATCACCTCCGACGGGTTGCGCGCCTCGCTTGTGCATGACGCAGAAGGCGTGATCGACCGGGCCAATCTCGAGGCCACCTCCCTCAACATCGCAGGGCCGGAGGGCGGTGTAGCGCTGGCCGGGCTGACCACGGGCCTGCAAGCCGTGCCGTCCCGACCCGCCACCTACCGGCTGGGCCTGGCCGCCGACGCCGTGGCCGGGCCGCAGGCGGGTCTGGTGCCGCGCCCCGACCGCGTCGATGCGCTGGCTCTGCGGGCAGAGATCACCTTCGATGCCCCCTGGACCACCGCAGCACCGCGCGAGGCCCGCCCGCAACCGACGCAGATCGACCTGCGGCTGGCGGAATACCAGGTCGACGGGGTGGAGCTGAAACTGGCGGGACGGCTCGATGTGGATGCGGCGGGGCGCGGCGATGGCGAGGTCACGCTGCGCATGGTGAATTGGCGCGACCTGATGGAGCGGCTGCGGGAAAACCAACAGATGTCGGGCGGTCTGCTTGCGGCGCTGGAGCAGGGGCTTTCGCTCACCTCGCAGCTGACCGGGGACGGCACCACGCTGGATGTCACGCTGCGCGTCGATGAAGGGCAAATGTCGCTGGGTCTGATCCCGCTGGGGCCCGCGCCGCTGCTGCGCCTGCCCTGACGCTTGCGCGCGACGCGGCAAACGCGGAGACTGATGCCGGACAGGGGAGCACGAATGCACCAGGATCTCGACAGCCGTATCGCCGACAAGCGCGCCGATCTGATTGCGCTCACGCAGGAACTGATCCGCATCCCGACGCTGAACCCCCCGGGAGAGAACTACCGGGCGATCTGCGACTATCTGCAGACCCGGCTCGCGCGGCACGGCTTTGACTGCCAGCTTCTGCGGGCCACCGGCGCGCCGGGCGACAGCGACCGCTACCCGCGCTGGAACATCCTCGCGCGCCGCGAGGGCCCCCGCCCCGGCGACTGCGTGCATTTCAACTCGCATACCGATGTGGTCGAGGTTGGCCATGGCTGGACCCGCGATCCGTTTGGCGGCGAGATCGACGGCGACCGGATCTATGGCCGCGGCAGCTGCGACATGAAAGGCGGGCTCGCGGCCTCGATCATCGCGGCGGAGGCGTTTCTGGAAACCCATCCCGACTTCGCCGGAGCGATCGAGATCAGCGGCACGGCGGATGAGGAATCCGGCGGTTATGGCGGAGTGGCCTGGATGGCCGAGCAGGGCTATTTCAATCCCGACCGCGTGCAGCATGTGATCATCCCCGAACCGCTGGGCCATGACCGGATCTGCCTCGGGCATCGCGGCGGCTGGTGGGCCGAGATCGAAACCCGGGGCGAGATCGCGCATGGCTCGATGCCGTTTCTGGGCGATTGCGCGGTGCGGCATATGGGGGCGGTGCTCGATGCGTTCGAACGCGAGCTGTTTCCGGCCATGGCGCAGCGCTTTACCGAGATGCCGGTGATCCCCGACGGCGCGCGGCAATCGACGATGAACATCAACTCGATCCATGGCGGCATGGCCGAGCAGGACGTGGATTATACCGGCCTGCCCGCCTGCTGCGTGCCAGACAGCTGCCGTATCGTGATCGACCGGCGTTATCTGATCGAGGAACGCTTTGACGATGTGAAAGGCGAGGTGGTGGCGCTTCTGGAGGGGCTCAAGGCAGAGCGCCCGCGCTTTGAGTACGAGATCCGCGACATCAACCGCATCACACCCTCGATGACCGAGCGCGATGCGCCGGTGGTGACCACGGTGGCAGAGGCGATCCGCGACGTCTTTGGCCGCGAGGCGGCTTACGTGGCCTCGCCCGGCTCTTATGACCAGAAACATATCGACCGGATCGGGCGGCTGAAGAACTGCATCGCCTACGGGCCAGGCGTGCTGGAACTGGCGCATAAACCCGACGAGTGGGTCGGGATCGAGGACATGTCGAGCTCGACGCGGGTGATGGGGCGCGTCTTGCAGCGGCTGTTGCTGCCGCAGTGAGCCGGTGCGCCCCGGGGCAACGGGCAGGGCTGAGGGGCCAGCCCCTCAGACACCCCGGGATATTTCAGGCCCAAAGAAACATGAGCGTGCGCGGCTCAGGTGATGAAAGGCCAGATCCGGCGCGCGTCGGGTTTGAGCTGCCCTTTGTCGTCGAAATCGCTGTCGGCGTTGAACTGCCAGCGCGGGCGCGTGGCCAATGTGGCGATCACCTCCGACTGGGCCGCGAGGGTGGCGCGCAGGCGGGTTTCCAGCGCCTGTTTCTCGGCGCCTTCCCAATAGCCATGCACGCCATGCACCGCCTCCGGCTCTGCAATGGCGAAGCCGCAATAGCGCAGCGTGTAGGCCAGCGGCCAGAGCAGCAGGTCGAGATGGCCTTCCTTGCCCGACGGCCCGACCTCGGCAGCGCTGGCGCCGGTGGAGACGCAGATCAGCGCGGTCTTGCCGCGGCAGGGGCCGCGATCGAAGCGGCGCTCCACATCGTGCAGCCGCCCGTGGATCAGGCAGCGGTCGAGCCAGCCTTTCAGGATCGCGGGCGGGCCGAACCACCAGAGCGGAAAATGCAGGATCAGCAGATCCGCCGCCGCGATCTTGTCGGCCTCGGCGCTGGCCTCGGGCGACCGCAGGCCGGTCTGGGCTTTCAGCGGATCAAACGGCGCATCGCTGCCGTAAAGCGCCGCGCGCTCGGCCGGATCGAACCCCATCCCGTATAGATCGGAGCGCAGGACGCTCTGCCCCTGCGCGCGGCATGCTGCCGCCGAGGCCTCCGCCCAGGCGGCGGTAAAGGATGAAGGGTCTGGATGGGCCGAGACAATGAGGCTGGTTGCCAAGGCTCAGGCCCGCCCGCCTTCCGCCGAGAGCACCAGCGCGGAGACCCCGAGCGACTCGAGCGCGGCGTCCCATTTGTCTGCATCCTCGGTGTCCCAGATCAGCTTGGGCGAGGCGTCGCAGACCAGCCAGCCGTTATCCGCGATCTCGGCTTCGAGCTGTCCGGGCCCCCATCCGGAATAGCCCAGCATCATCAGCCACCTTGCAGGTCCCTGCCCGCGGCCCAGCTCTTCGAGAATATCGAGCGTCGCGGTCATGTGGATGTCCTCGCGCACGTCGAGCGTGCTGAGCTGCGACGCCTCGTTGGGCGAATGCAGCACAAATCCGCGACCCATCTCCACCGGACCGCCGAAATGCACCGACGCCTTGCCGACCTCGCCATCGACCGAAATGTCGAGCTGTTGCAGCAGCGCCTTCATGTCCACGTCGTTGCTGGGCTTGTTCACGATCAGACCCATGGCACCCTGCTCGGAATGATCGCACATGAACACCACCGCCTGATCGAAACGCGGATCGCCCATGCCCGGCATGGCGATCAGCATGCGGCCTGCGAGACCAGCGGCAGTCGTCGTGGCGGTGTCTGTCATGATGCCAAATCCAGAAGCAGCGGATATTGAAGTTTGCGGGCGCGTCTCAAACATGGCGGTGGAGCGGACCGCTTGCAAGGGCGCGCATCCTCGCGGCGCCGCTTTGACGCGCCTGCCCGGCCAGAACCCCCACCCGATCACACGGGACATCGCCGGAACGTGACTTTTCATTTCGGCGAATACACGCCATTTGGATGGGATGAAACGGATGATCCTTGCCCTCTTCTGCCTGTTTTTGCCTGTCGCGGCGGTGGCGGAATCGTTTGACAACGTGATCCAGGCCGAGATCCGTCCGGGCTGGCGGATGGCCGATGGCACTCACATGGCGGCGCTGCACATGCGCCTTGCGCCCGGCTGGAAGACCTATTGGCGCGCGCCCGGAGATGCCGGCATCCCGCCGCAGTTCAACTGGCGCGGGGCCAGCAATACCACGGGGATTTCCGTGCTCTGGCCGTCGCCAGAGGTGTTCTGGCAGGAGGGCATGCGCTCTGTCGGCTATGACAGTGACGTGATCCTGCCGCTGCACGTGTCCTTGCGCGACGCCTCTGCGGATGCGCGGCTGCGCGGCGTGATCGATATCGGCATCTGCAAGGATGTCTGCCTGCCGCACCGGTTGCGGGTTGACATGACCCTGCCCGCAAGTGCCGCCCGGCCCGATCCGGCGATTGCCGCGGCCATGGCCGACCGCCCGATCTCCGCGGCCGAGGCCGGTGTTCGGGCCGTGCGCTGCAAGGTTGCGCCGGTGTCGGGGGGGCTGAGCCTGGTCACCGAGATCGACATTCCCGGTGGCCGCGGCGCGGAGGCGATGATCGAGACCGCGGATCCGCAGGTCTGGGTGGCCGAGCCCAAGACGCGCTGGTCGGGCAACACGCTGATCGCCGAGACCCAGATGCGGCATGTGAACGGCGGTGTCTTTGCGCTCGACCGCTCCGGCGTGAGGATCACCGTCCTGCGCGCCCGCGACGCCGTGGATATCCGCGGCTGCAGCGGCTGACGCGCGGCTTTTGCCGATCAGCCCGGAGCCGCGCGCCCTTTGCCCTCAGAGCAGGCTGAACGGATGCCGTTCGACCGTGACCCCCGCGTCCTCGAAGGCGGCCTGCGCTTCGGCCATCGGCGGGGTGCATTCCTGAGGCAGCTTGATGCGGTCGGCGGTGTCGAGCACGACCCGCGCGCGCAGCGACAGATCCAGCCGGGTCTCCAGCCGCAGTGCCCGGATGCGGGCCAGAGCGATCTCTCCGGTCTGTCGGCCCGCATCCCAGCGCAGATGGGTGTCGTCAAGGCTCAGCCAGGCGGTCTTGTCGCGGGCATAATCAAGCGCCGCGGGCAGGGTGAAGGCCAGCAGCACCGCCACGATCCACGGCGCCATGTCCAGCATCCACCACGCCAGCAGCACCGTGGCCCACACCGCCCCCACCAGACCAAGTGCGCGTCGGGTGCGCCCCTTGCGTTCGAACCGGTACGCCATGCCCGCCCGCTAGCGCCCGCCCGCGACGTCGACGATGGTCTTGGTCACATAGGAGGCCCGCGACGACAGCAGCCACAGGATCGCCTCGGCGCATTCATCGGGCAGCCCGGCGCGGCCCATGGGGATGCCGCCCGACACCTGCTTGAGCCGGTCCGGCTGCCCGCCCTTGGCGTGGATCTCGGTCTTGATCGGGCCGGGACGGATGGCGTTGACGCGGATGCCTTCGGCGGCCAGCTCCATCGCAAGCCCGGTGGTCAGCGTGTCGATGGCGCCCTTGGAGGCGGCGTAATCGGTGTATTCCCCCGGCGCGCCCAGCCGGGCTGCGGCAGACGAGACGTTCACGATGCCGCCGCCCTGGCCCCAGCGGCGCATCAGCAGCACCGCCTGCCGCGCGACCTCGAAGGCGCCCAGCACGTTGACCTCGAACACTTCGCGCACGCGGTCGGGTTTGAGATCGGCGATCCCGGCCTTGGGCGCCACGATGCCCGCATTGTTGACCAGATCAATGGCGCCCGGTTTCAGCCCGCGGATCTTTTCAAAGAGCTTTGCCACCTCCTTGGGTTTGCCGACATCCGCGCCGATGACATAGGCCTGCGCGCCCATCGCCTCGACCTGTGACGCGGTGGCGTTGGCGCCTGCCAGATCGTGCCCGTAATGCACCACGATGCGGTTCCAGCCGGAGATCGCCGCCAGTTTCGCGGTGGCCGCCCCGATCCCGGCGCTGGCGCCAGTGATGACAAGAATGCGGCTCATGACGGCCAACAGGGGCTGGTGCGGGTCTTGCGCGCCCATCCGGAGCGTCGCGCGGCAAACGAGGGTACAGCGCCGCGCGTGGCCGGGCCGTCAGGGACAATGGGCATATCGAATCTCATTAACAAGGGCGTCCAGAGTAGGCGTGCTGGCCCTTAACTGGCAAGCAAGCGCGACACCATTTCCGATGTGTCCCGACTGAGATCGGGCTTGGCCGCGATCCGTTCCAGCGCCGTTGTCATCAACGCCTGCCGCCTGGCATCGTAGCGGTTACGGGTCTGGAACGCGGCGCACATGCGCGCGGTGGTCTGCGGGTTGAGATCGTCGAGCCTGATCAGCCAGTCGGCCAGCAGCGCGTAGGCCGCGCCGTCATGGCGGTGAAATCCGGCGTGGTGGTTTGTCAGTGCGCCCATGACCGACCGGAACCGGTTGGGGTTCTTCAGGTCGAAATCGGCGTGCCGGGTCAGCGCATCGGCGCGCTCGACCGCGACCGCGGGATCGGCCAGACCGATCTGCAGGCCGAACCACTTGTCCATGACCAGCCGGTCGTCCTTCCATTGCGCCTCGAAGGCGGCAAGGGCGTCCTCGGCACGCCCGGCCCGCACCAGACAGCCCAGCGCGGAGAGCTGCAGCGTCATGTTGTCAGCGGTCTCGAACTGCGCCTGTGCCGCACGCCCGCCATCAAGCCGTGTCATCAGGTTCAGCACCCCCGCGGCAAGCGCCCGCTTGCCCGATTGCTCGGCATTGGGGAGATATGCCACGCGCACGCGCGTCTCCTCCGCCAGCTTCGGCAAAAGATCGACCCAGCGCTCCGCCGCGAATTGCGCCAGTGTTTCGCCGGTCTCCCAGATTGCGGCGGGATCGGGCGTGTGCCCGCGGTCATGCAGCACCTGTGCAAGCTCCGAATGCGACGGCCCGCCCATCAGCAACGCCCGGAACGCCGGATCGAGCGTGTCATCCCGCAGCCCCGCCTCAACCCCGTCGAGCCAGAGCTCGTCCGGGCCAGCCCCGTCGAGGATCATCGCAAGATGGCACTCGCGGGCCAGCATCCGCGACGCCTCCCACCGGTTGAAGGGGTCGGTGTCATGCGCCAGCAGGAACGCGCGCTCCTCGCGGCTGACCTCGCGCTCTAGCACCACCGGCGCCGAGAAGCCGCGCAGGATCGACGGGATCGGACGGGCACTGAGCCCGTCAAAGGTAAACCGCTGCTCGGCCTCGGTCATCTCGAGCATTTGCGTTGCCAGAACCTCGTCGCCGTTCGGGTTGAGCAGACCAACCGCAATCGGCAGCACCTGCGGGGCCTTTTCGGTCTGTCCCGGCGTCGGCGGAGTGTGTTGCGCGAAGTGCAGCGTGTAGGTGCCCTCGGCCTCGTCCCAGTCATCCTTGACGCTCAGCCTCGGCGTACCCGCCTGGCTGTACCAGAGCTTGAACTGGCTCAGATCGCGCCCGGTGGCATCCTCGAACACCTTGAGCCAATCCTCGATCGTCGAGGCGTCGCCGTCATGGCGGTCGAAATAGAGATCGAGCGCCCTGGCATAGCCGTCATCGCCCACCAGCCGCTTGAGCATTCCGATCACCTCGGCGCCCTTTTCATAGACCGTGGCCGTATAGAAGTTGTTGATTTCCTGAAAGCTTTCGGGGCGCACCGGATGCGCCAGCGGGCCTTGATCCTCGGGAAACTGACGGCCGCGCAGGACAACGACATTCTCGATCCGCGACACCGCCGCGCTGCGCACATCCGCGGTGAACTGCTGGTCGCGGAACACCGTCAGCCCTTCTTTCAGGCACAGCTGGAACCAGTCGCGGCAGGTGATCCGGTTGCCGGTCCAGTTGTGGAAATACTCATGCGCGATGATCGCCTCGATCCGCTCGAAATTGGTATCGGTCGCGGTTTCCGGAGAGGCAAGGACCGCCGCCGAGTTGAAGATATTGAGGCCCTTGTTCTCCATCGCGCCCATGTTGAAATCGTCCACCGCAACGATGTTGAAGATGTCGAGATCGTATTCGCGCCCGTAGACTTCCTCGTCCCAGCGCATGGAGGTTTTCAGCGCCTGCATCCCGAAGGCGCATTTGCCCTCGTCGCCGGGCCGCACCCAGAGGTTGAGGTCGACCTTGCGGCCCGATGTGGTGGTGAAACTGCCCGGATGCGCCACCAGCTCGCCCGCCACCAGCGCAAAGAGATAGGCCGGTTTCGGCCAGGGATCGTGCCATTCCGCCCAGCCTTCGCCGGATTTTACCGGGTTGCCGTTGGACAGCAGCACCGGCAGATCCGCCTCGATGCGCACGGTGAAGATCGCCATCACGTCCGGGCGGTCGGGGTAGAAGGTGATCTTGCGAAAGCCCTCCGCCTCGCATTGCGTGCAATACATGCCGTTCGACATGTAAAGCCCCTCGAGCGCGGTGTTGGCCGCCGGCGCGATCTCGACCTCCGCCTCCCAGAGGAAGCTGCCCTGCGGCACAGCGCAGGTGATCCCGGTCGGTGTCACCTCGGGCGTCACCGTCTCGCCGTTGATCGCGGCACGGATCAGCGTCAGATCCTCGCCATGCAGAAAGAACGGCTGCTGAGGCGCGCCGGGATTGGGCGCGAAATGGATCCGCGCGCGCACCCGCGTGGCCTCGGGCGCCAGTTGGAAGGTTAAGTGGACGTCTTCCACCTGCCAGCCGAAAGCCTTGTAATCGCTGAGATATACCGTTTTGGGCGCGGCGTCTTTCATGGAGATGCGTCCTGCGTTGAGGGAACCGGATGTCGCCGCGAACGTTAGGTGTCCAAGGGCAGCGCCGCAATGGCGAAAGCCTAGAAATTCATGCCTTTGAAAGGATCCGACATGTCCGCTCCGAATACGAATATCGAGACGCAGCAACGCCGCCACAGACCTGTGCTGGGAGGCATCGGTTTTGCGCTTGTTTTCGCCGCCGTTCTGCTGCTGGGCTATTTCGCGTGGCTCTTCATTCAGACCGACGGGCCCGAAGGCGCCGCCACCCAGATCGAGCCGGTGATCGGCGCGGACGACAACGGCTGAGCCGGTTGCACTGCGTTTAAGCGACCCCGTTGCCACCCGGCAGCGGGGCGTTTCGTGTTTTGACACGGCGCGCTGCCGCGCCATATCGGTGAGGGGCCATGCCCAGAGCCGTCAGGAAAACCGACCTGCCTCAGAAAACCTGCGCGACCTGCGGACGCCCGTTCGCCTGGCGCCGTAAGTGGGCAAAGGTCTGGGACGAGGTGCGCTATTGCTCGGAGCGGTGTCGGCGTGGGCGACCGAAATCCGCGCCCTGACGCCGCTTGCAGTATTGCCAGCCAGCCGGCTCCGAATAATCGCGACGGAAAACGCGCCCCGAAGGGGCGCGCCGGTCGGACCGCGCAAGCGGTCCGATACAGATTTCGCCGGGGCTGTTACTCCGCCGCGCGAAGCGTGGCGTCGCGCAGGTCGGGGGTGTCGCCGGTGCCGTCTTCCCAGATGATCTCGGCCGACTTGACCCGGCGGGCCTCGCGCTGCAGCGCCCAGTCGCGCGCGACGCGGCTGCCGCGACCAAGCGACAGCTTGGCCAGACCGCGCGCCAGCCAGCGCGCATAGGTGGTCACCCAGACCCGCAGCGCCAGCATCGACGGCGTGAAGACCAGCGTCAGCACCGTCGCGATGCCCAGACCAAAGACCACCGCCGTGGCCAGCTGCTTCCACCAGAGCGCGGTGGGGCTGTCGATGGAATAGCCGCCCGCGAAGAAATCCAGCGACAGGCCGAACATCATCGGCGCGAGCCCGGCCATGGTGGTGATCGTCGTCAGCAGCACCGGGCGGATGCGGTCTTCGGCGGTGCGCACGATGGCCTCGATCCGCGGCATGTAGCGCGAATAATCCTGATAGGTGTCGATCAGCACGATGTTGTTGTTCACCACAATCCCCGCCAGAGCGACGATCCCGGTGCCGGTCATGATGATCGAGAAGGTCTGGTCCATCACAACCATGCCGATGAGCACGCCGGTCGTGGACAGCACCACCGCCAGTAGCACCAGAACCGCGTTATAGACCGAGTTGAACTGCGCCAGCAGGATGATGAACATCAGCCCCAGCGCCCCGGCAAAGGCCGATTGCAGGAAGGCGGCGCTTTCGGCCTGATCTTCCTGGTCACCGGTCCATTCCCATTCCACACCCTGAGGCAGCGGGTCGGTTTCGAGCCAGGTGGTGAGCGCCGCGATGCGTTCGTTGGGATTGATCGGGACCAGTTTCAGTTGCTCCGCGCTCAATCCGCTGCGCACCTCGTCCAGTGTCACATCCCCGGCGAGCGCAACCATCGCGTAACGCGTGCCGTCCGCCATGGTCAGAACGTCCGTCCCGCCTTCGGGCTCTGCCCCGTCGAGCAGTTCGCGGATGGTGGCCAGGGTCCTGTCGGGCGCGCTTTCGTCAGCCGCTGGCTCCACCAGCTTCACGAAATTCGGCAGCACATCCGCCTTCACGTCGAAATGGCGCTTCTGATCGACGCGGTTGATCTCTGCCAGCTTGGCGACAGGTTCGCGGGTGATGAAATTGGCCAGCGGCACCAGACCGTCCGCGGTGCGCACCTTGAGCGTATCCAGCGTCGAGAGCACGCGGTCGTTCTCGGGCAGGCGCACGCGGATGTCGATCTCCTCGTCGGAGCTGTCGACCCGCATCGTATCGAGCAGGATGCCGCGGGTCACAAGCTGCACCATGGCGCCCACCGTGGCCACATCGGCCCCGAATCGGCCCGCCTTCTCCACATCCACGTCGATCTGCCAGTCGATGCCGGGCAGCGGGCGGGTGTCTTCGGTCAGCGTCAGAGCCGGCGTCGCGTCATACCGTGCGCGCACCTGCGCGGTGGCGGCCAGAAGGTCGTCCAGACTGTCACCCTTGAGGCGCAGATGCACCGGCTTGCCGGAGGCAGGCCCGCGGGCCTGCGCCAGCAGATCGACCTCGATGCCCGGGATCCGCTCCAGCTCGGCGGTCAACTCGTCAATGATTGTGTCGCCATCGAAGGCCTCGGCCTTGATCTTCTTGGTGACCTCGAAATTGATCAGCGGAATGGTGAACCAGGGCTCGCGCGCATCGGGGCGCTCTTCCCAGGGGATGGTTTCCAGCTGCACCTGCCCGATGGTGTCCTTGGGTGCTTCCGCGCCGCCGGTATTGTTGTTGAGCCCGCCGTCACCGGCAAAGGCAAAGACCGTCTCGACACCGGGATGGGCCATCGCAATCGCTTCGGCGCGCGCCACCAGCGCGTCCTTTTCGGCCAGCGACAGGTTGCCTCGGGCGCGCACATAGACAATCGCCTGCTCCGGCTCGCTCTCGACGAAGAACTCCACGCCGTTGTTGTTCTCGCCAAAATAGCTGAACACGCTCATCACAAAAAAGCCGACCGCGACGATGCTCACGATGGGCATGATCGGGTTGCCCGCGATGAACTTGATGAAATAGCCGAACGGCGCGCGGCGATAGCGCCCGTCCACCCGCTTGGGCGCCCGGTGGATGGCCGCGGCTTCCATCACGATCGAGGTCAGTGCCGAGAACAGCAAAAACAGCACGATGCCCGGCACATAGGCGATGAAGCCCTCGCCAATGGGCGTGAACAGATAGGCCGGGTTGAGCACCATCATCGCGCCGATGAACATGCCCAAAAGCGCGAGCGGCACCAGTGCCGCGCGCAAAAGCCACGGAGTGGCCGCGCGCAACGCGGCACCGGCGCGCACGATCACGCGCGAAAACCGCCCCGTCACGCCGCCCATCACGGGCAGATAGACCAGCGCCACCACAAGGCTGGCGGACAGAACGAAGATCAGCGTGACCGGCAGCATGCCCATGAACTCCCCCGGCACACCGGGCCAGAAGAGCATCGGCAGGAAGGCGCAGAGCGTCGTCGCGGTCGAACTCACGACCGGCCAGAACATCCGCTTGGCCGCCTCCACATAGGCGTGCATCGGCCCCACACCTTCGGAGATCCGTTTGTCGGCATATTCCACCACCACGATGGCGCCGTCGACCAGCATGCCCACCGCGAGGATCAGGCCGAACATCACGATGTTCGACACCGTCACACCCATCAGCGCCAACAGCGCAAAACACAACAGGAACGAGGTCGGGATCGCGAACCCCACAAGCAAGGCAGGCCGCGTGCCGAGCGCGGCCAGCACCACGATCATCACCAGCGCGATGGCGGTCAGGACCGAGCCTTCGAGCTGGCTGACCATCGAGCCGACCTGGCGGCTCTGGTCGTTGGAGGTGCCCACATCGAGCGCGGCGCGCAGCTCCGGGGGCCAGTCGGCCTCTGCCTCGGCCACCACGGCGCGCACCGCATCGGCGGTGTCGATGATGTTGAAGCCCTTGCGCTTCACCACCTGCAGCGCAACCGTGGTCTCGCCGTTGAAGCGGGCGGTGCCGACGCGGTCCTCGAAGGTGAGGTTGATCGTCGCCAGATCGCCCAGCGTGACCACGCGGTCGCCATTGACCTTCACCGGCAGATCATAAACGTCGCGCTGATCGTCAAAGCTCGACGGGATCTTGACCGCAAAGGCCCCCTGATCGGCCTCGATCTCCCCCGCTGCGATCAGCTGATTGTTGTTCTGCACCACCGAGATCAGCTCCCCGGCGGTAACGTTGTAGCTCTCCAGTCTGAGCGGGTCGATCACCACCTCGAGCATCTCGTCGCGATTGCCCGCGATACCGGCCTCTAGCACCGCATCCAACGCCTCGATCCGGTCCTGCAGATCCTTGGCAACCCGCGCCATGGTGCGCTCCGGCACCGCGCCGGTGAGGTTCACGATGATGATCGGAAACTCGGAGAAGTTGATTTCGTTGATGGAGTACTGCTCCGCCCCTTCGGGGAAACTGGCCTCCGCATTGCTCATGGCGTCGCGCACATCAGCCATGATCTTGGTCTTGTCCCAGCCGAACTCGAACTCGAGCGCAACGCCGGCATAGCCTTCGGAGGCGGTGCCAGAGAGCGTCTTGAGCCCGTCGAGATCCGACAGCTCCGTCTCCATCGGCTTGACCAGCAACGTCTCGGCATCGGCCGCAGAGATGCCGGGGAACGGCACCGACACAAAGAGCGCCGGGATCTCGATATCGGGTTCGCCCTCCTTGGGGAGCGAGACATAGGCGTAACCGCCCACCACCAGCGACAGCAGGATGAAGGCGATGATCATCCGGGCGCGTTCGGCGGCCCAATCGACGATCCCGGTCATTGAATGACCTCCTCGAAGCTGGGCGCGACGGTGACGCCGTCGGTGACAAATTCCTGTCCGACGGTGATCACGTCCACCTGGTCCGGCAGCCCGGCCAGCCAGACGCCTTCGCGCGTGTCCCTGACCAGCGTCACCGGGAGGAATTTCGCGGTGTCATCGGTGGTCACCGTGCGCACGCCCAAAGCACCCTCGTCATTCAGGGTCAGCGCCGAGGAGGGCAGGAAGTGCGCGGGCGCGCCGTCGGCCTCGATGGCGATCTCGGCGGTCTGGCCGTCGCGGATCGACAGATCGTCATTGGCGACGGTCAGCTCGATGCGGAAGGTGCGGGTGACCGGGTCGGCGCTGCGCGACACAAACGTCACTTCGCCCACCACCTCGCGGGCATCGGTCAGCCGCGCCCCGGCCCGCGCGCCGAGATTGACCCGGCTCACTTCGGTTTCCGGCACAAAGGCCACGATCTTGATCGGGTCGAGCTGGATCACCGTGGCGCAGGCGCTGCCCGGTTGCATCAGCGCGCCGAGCTCCGCGGTGTCGGTCTCCAGCAGACCGCCGAATGGCGCGTGGACCTGCAGCCGCTCGATTTCCTTGTCGGCGGCCGCAAGCCCGGCCTGCGCCGCCTGGATTCCGGCAAGCGCGTTTTCCTCGCCCGAGCGCGCCGATTCCACGCCCGCCAGAGCGCCTTCAAGCTGCGCATTGGCCGAGATCACCGCGGCGCGGGCGCCCTCGATCCGGCTCAGCGCCGATTCGACGGCGGCGCTCGATCCTTCGATCTGGCTTCGGGCGGTCTCGATCCCGGCGCGGGCATTCTCCAACTGGCTTTGCGCGGCCTGCACGCCTGCCTTGGCGGCCTCGACATCGCTTTGCGCCGATTGCACACCCGCTTCCGCGTTGCGGATCTGCGACGCGGCGGACGCGATCCCGGCCTTGGCAGCGGCGACCTGGCTCTTGGCGGATTCGACGGCGGCGCGGGCGCCTTCGACGGTGCCCTTGGCGGCCTCGATCCCCGCACTGGCGCCTTCGACGCCGGATTTCGCGGTTTGCAACTGCGCCTTGGACGCCTCGAATACCGCTTCCGCCGCGGCCAGACGGGTTTGCGAGCTGAAGCCATCCTGCGACAGGCTTTGCGCGGCGTTGAGGTTGATCTCTGCCTCGCGTACCCGGGCTTCGGCCTCGGCAATCCGTGCGGTGGCTTCCGGCGCGCGGGCTTCGGCCTCTCGCAGCGCGGCCTCGGCGGCGGGCACACGGGCCTCGGCCTCTTTCAGGGCGGCTTCGGCGGCGGGCACGCGGGCTTCGGCTTCGGCCAGGCGCGCCTGCGCTTCGGGCACCCGGGCGCGGGCCTCTTCGAGCCGCGCCTCCACGGCGGGCACGCGGGCGCGCGCCTCGACCAGCCGCGCTTCGGCCTCGGGGACACGGGCCTGCGCCTCGATCAGGCGGGCCTGCGCCGCGGGCAATCCGGCGCGCGCCTCGGCGAGGCCCGCCTCTGCCGCCGGCACACCGGCCTCAGCTTCGGCAATGCGGGCGCGCGCCGCCGGGATCTGCGCTTCGGCTTCGGCCAGACGGGCGCGCGACTCTGGCAGGCGCGAGCGGGCTTCGGCCAGCCGCGCCTCCGCCTCCTGACGCGACACGCCTCTTGTGCCGGGGTCGATCTCGCACAGCAACTGTCCGGCCTCGACAAAGGCGCCGCGCCGCAGCGGCTCCGACACGATCTTGCCATCGGTTTCGGCACGCACCTCGACCTCGCGCAGCGCTTCGGTCTCGCCGCGCAGGATCACCGCGCTGTCGACCTCTTCGGCCACCGAATGCTGCGCCATCACCCGCACCACACCGTCGGGCAATCCGCCCTCATCCGCGTCTTCAGCCGCACGCTCTGCCGCCTCTGCCGCGGCCGCGTCCACGATCGGCGGCGCGTCCGTTGCGGTGCCGTCCTCCGCCAGGATCGCCGCAGGTGTCGCCTCCTGCGCAAACCCGAGCAGCCGGTCGCGCTCGAACACAAGCGCATAGAGCGTCACCGCCACCAGAACCGCTGTCAAAATCGGAAGTACCCGCATCGTCGTCCACCTGAATAATTCTGCGCCGCGGCACATCTGCGCGCGCTCATAGCATATTGTCTATGCAAGGCAAAAATACGCCTTGCCGATCTGAACCGTCTAGTTCAGTTTAGTGCGATTATGCCACGCTTTCAAGATGTCCTATGACATCTCGGTGCCGTTACGGCGGAAAACCCCTTCCCTGTGGTCAATTTGCAGGCGTGATCACGCCTTGGCACTGCGAAACGGGCGCGTTATGAGGGGGCGGATTGCGCCCGAGGGGCGCTGACCGGTCAAGGAAACGGCAGTGAGCAACAACGACAGTTTCATCGACGAGGTGACCGAAGAGGTCCGCCGGGATCGCCTTTACGGCCTGATGCGCCGCTACGGCTGGATCGCGATCCTGCTGGTCGTGGTGCTGGTCGGCGGTGCCGCGTTCCGGGAATACCAGAAGGCCAGCGCCGAACGCGCGGCTCAGGCTTTTGGCGATGCCATCCTTGCCGCACTCGAAACCGGCGAATCCGAAGACCGCATCGCGGCGCTGGGCGCGATCGAGGCCCCGAACGAGGGCGGCCGCGCGATCCTGCAGATGTTGCTTGCCTCCGAAGAGGCCAGCGCGGGCCAAGACGCCGCGGCGGCAGACCGCCTGCAGCAGGTGGCCACAACCGAAGAGATTCCGCAGATCTATCGCCAGATCGCCAGCTACAAGGCGCTGAGCCGCGATGGCTCGGATCTTGGCCTCGACGAGCGGCGCGCCGGGTTCGAGGCGCTCGCCGTGCCCGGGCAGCCGCTGCGGCTGCTGGCGGAGGAACAGCTCGCGCTGATCGAGATCGAAACCGGCGGCGCTGACGCGGCGATAGCGCGGCTTCAGCGCATCGCTGAGGATTCCGAGGCAACAGCGGGCTTGCGCAACCGCGCCACACAGTTGATTGTTGCGCTGGGCGGAACGCCGGACGGCGGCTGACGCGCCGCGCTGCGGCGCGCAAAACGGGCAGAAAGGTCAGATCATGGCTCGCATGGCATCCATCATCGGCTTCGGCGCGGCTCTGGCATTGCTTGGCTGCAGCGAGGCCGACCCGGTTCTGACCGGCGAGCGGCTGGGCGTGCGCGAAGTTCTCGAAACCCGCGCGGACCCTTCTGACATCGCGCCCGCCAACATGTCGCGGGCCATCGCACTGGGCGCGCAACGCGCCAATGCGGACTGGGCGCAAAGCGAGGTTTCGGCCTTCGCCCGCGTGAACCATGCGGCATTCTCCGGCGCGATTTCGCCGGTTTTGGCGGTCGATATCGGACGCGGGGACAAGCGCCGCAACCGTATCATCGCCGATCCGATCGTGGCGCAGGGGCGCGTTTTCACGATGGATTCCGCCAATCTGGTCAGCGCCGTCTCGACCGCGGGCGAATTGCTCTGGACCTTCGATCTGACCCCGCTGCGCGACCGCGAGGATCAGGCGCAGGGTGGCGGGTTCGCCTATGATGCCGGGCGTCTTTACGTGGCCTCGGGCTTTGGCACCGTGACCGCGCTCGACCCGGCAACCGGGGCAGAGATCTGGTCCCAGAGGCTGGGCTCCACCGCCACCGGCGCGCCGTCGGTGCGCGACGGTGTGGTCTATATCGTCTCCGGCGACACCATCGCCTGGGCGCTCGAGGCCGATAATGGCCGCATCCGCTGGCAGATAGAAGGTGTGGGCGACGTCAACAACGTGGCCGGTGCGCCCGCGCCCGCCATCGGCGAGCGCAACGTGTTTTTCTCCTTCGGGGGCAGCACCGTGCAGGCGGCGTTCCGCCAGGGCGGGCTGCGGCTCTGGAACGCCGATATCCTCGGGCGCCGCAACGGTGTGGCGCTCAGCGGCGTTGACGATCTGACCGGCGATCCGCTGATCGACGGCGAGACGCTTTACGCGGGCACCCATTCGGGTCGTCTTGTGGCGCTCTCGGTCTATGACGGAGAGCGGCGCTGGACCGCGCGCGAAGGCGCGCTGGGGCCGGTCTGGCCTGCCGGGGATTCGGTGTTTTTCGTGTCCGATCTCAACCGTCTGATACGGCTCGATGCCGGGACCGGCGAGCAGATCTGGGCCGTCGACCTGCCGGGCTACAAGCCCAACCGCAACCCCAACCGCCGCCGCGACCGCGCCTATGCCAATCACGGCCCGATCCTGGCCGGGGGCCGCCTGATCGTGGCCAGCTCCGACGGGTTCATCCGGGCGTTTTCTCCCGAAGACGGCAGTCTGGTGTCCCGCACCGAGATCCCCGGCGGCGCCACAACGCGGCCGGTTGTGGCGGGGGGTGTGCTCTATGTCGTCTCCGGCAACGGCGTGCTGCACGGCTATCGCTGAGGGGTTTCACATTCGCGAAGATTGCGGGCTTGCCGGTCGTGCCACCGGCGGCAAACTGCGTGACCAGCGGCTCGCGACCGTCTGACCTCCGTCAGCTCCGAAACCCCGGCGTCACGCGTCAGAGCGTCGGGACCGCCCCAGGGCAAATGCCAGCCCCCCCAGTACATAAAGCACCAGTGACACGCAGGCGGCCCCGGCCAGAAACAGCGCCAGAGAGGCCATCAGCGGTGACAGTGCCGCAAGGCCCGGCACGCTCAGCGCCGCTGGCAGGGCGCCCGACCAGATCACCCAGCCCATCGTGACGCCCAGCCAGGCCAGGACAAGAAGCGCGCCTAAGCTCACAAGCGCCCGCACAGGCCTGTCACGGAACCGCAATCCCCGCCGCGCCGACGCGGTAAGCCGGGCGACGTCATGCTGCACCGCGATGAGCGCGGGCACCACAAGCAACACCAACACCATGCCGAAACCCAGCCCGTAGACCAGCGTGATCACCGTGGGTTTCAGGAACTGCGCATCGGCAGAGCGTTCGTAGAGCAACGGCATCAGGCCCAGCACCGTGGTCGCCGTGGTCAGAAAGACCGGCCGCAATCTGTCCGCCGCGCCGTCGATGATCGACGGCACAATCCCGCGTTCCCGCGCGTACTCGTCGATTTGCGTGACCAACACGATGGAATCGTTGATGATGATCCCGGTCATGCCCAAAAGCCCCACCACTGTGAACATGCTCAACGGCACGTCCCAGGCCGCGTGACCATAGATCGTACCGACCAGCCCGAACGGGATGATCGCCATGACCACAACCGGCCGTGTCCAGCTGGCAAAGACCCAGGACAGCACCAGATAGATCCCGAGCAGCACCAGAATGAGACCGGTGCGCGCATCCGCAAGGAACGTGCTCTCCTGCTCGCTCAGACCCGACAGCTGGTAGTCGACCTGCTGTTCGGAGGCGATCTGCGGCAGGATCTCCTGCTCCAGCGCCTGCATGATCTCGGTGGCGCGCGCCGGGTCGTCTTCGGAGATATCGCCGGTTACCGAAATTAGCCGGATGCCGTTTTCCCGCCGGACCGTGGAAAACCCGGTGCGCCGTTCGACGCTGACGATGTCAGCGAGCTGCACATAGGCGCCTCCCGGCGTGCGCATCTGTGTGCGTTCGAGGAAATCCGCCGTGAGCTCGCCCGATGGCAGCTCCACCCGGATCGCGGCAGAGCGCGGGCCGTCGGGATAGGTCGCGGCCTCGATTCCGCCGAGCCGGTCGCGCAGCACGCGGCCCAGACCGTCGATGTCAAAGCCCAGCGCCTGCCCTTGCGGCGTCAGCTCGAGGATCAGCTCTTCCTTGTCATAAGCCAGGTTGTCCTGCAGCGCCGAGACCTCGGGGAATTGTGCAAGCGCGGCCTGCAACGCGACGGAGGCGGCTTTCAGCGTCTCTGCGGAGGCGCCGAACAACTGCACATCCAGCGCGTCGCCACCGGGCCCCGACCGCCAGCCGCGGAACGAGATCGTCTCGACCATCGGGTGGCGGGGCACGCGGTCCTGCAGCTCTCCGACAAAGGCGAACGAGGAATAGGGCCGCAGATCCGCCTCGATCAGCTCGATGGAGATGCCGCCCAGCTGGTCGGCATCCTTGGTATCGGTGCCCGCCAGCCCGCGCCCGGCATTGCCGCCGATCTCGGCCATGACATAGGCCAGCGGGTTCAGCCCGTGCCGCGCCTCGTATTCGGCGCCAAGCGCTTCGGCGCTGTCCTGCAAAAGGCGCATCTGCGCCAGCGTATCGGCGCGTGTCGCCCCCGGCGCCATGGCGAAATTGCCGGTCACCGAAGGCCGCTCCGGCGCGTTGAAAAAGCGCCATTGCACGTCGCCCCGTATGAACAAGGCCGCCTGACTGGCCAGCGCCACCACCACCCCGGCCAGCACAACGTAGCGGGCGGTGATCACACCGGCCATGAAGGGCCGGAAAAGCCGTTCGCGCACCCAGCGGAAGCCGCGATTCACCACCCGCGACGGCATGTCGTACCAATGCTGCTTATGCGCGTGTTTCAGCGAATGCGCCATGTGGTTGGGCAGGATCAGGAAACACTCGATCAGCGAGGCGATCAGCACCACGATCACGGTGAACGGAATGTCGCGAATGAGATCGCCGAACCGCCCACCAATCGCCACCAGACCGAAAAACGCGATCACCGTGGTCAGGGTTGCGGAAAAGACCGGCAGCGCCATGCGGTTCGCCGCGCCCTCGGCAGCCTCGTAAGGTCCGAGCCCCTTGCGGTAAAGGTGATCGGAATGCTCACCCACTACAATCGCGTCATCGACCACAATCCCAAGCGTGATGATCAGCGCAAAGAGCGAGATCATGTTGAGCGTGAGGCCGAACGCAAACATCAGCGCAATCGCCGCCATCATCGCCGTCGGAATGCCCGCCGCGACCCAGAAGGCGGTGCGCGCGTTGAGAAAGAGAAAGAGCAGCGTCACCACAAGCGCGAGCCCGGTCAGACCGTTGTCGAGCAGGATATCGAGCCGCCCGCTGATCGCCTCCGCCCGGGTGCGGATCAGCTCGACCGACACGCCCTCGGGCAATGAGGCGGAGAAGCTCTCGGCCACCTCCTGCACGGTCTCCTGAATGCCGATGGCATCGCCGCGGTCGGAACGGTCCACCCGGATCGAGATCGCCGGGTTCTCACCCACGAAATAGCTGCGCGCGCGGTCGATGCCCTCGACCCGGATCTGCGCGACATCGGCAATCGTGAGCTTGGAGCCGTCGGGATTGGAGCGCAGCACGATGCCCGCGATATCGTCGGCGGCGCGCTTTTCGACGCCGGTGCGCACCCGCGCGCCCGCACTGCCGACGTCGCCCGCAGGGTCGGCATCGACCTCCGCGGCAATCGCCTCGGCAATCTCGCGCATGGTCACGTCATGGGCCACGAGATTCTGGCTGGGCACCTCGATGATGGTCTGCGGCGCTGCCAGACCGCGAATGGTGCTGCGCGTGACCCCTTCGGCAAAAAGCCGCACCACCAGCTCATCGGCAAAACGCGCAAGCTGGTCCACCCCGACCGGGCCGGTGATCACCAGATCGGTCACCCGGTCGCGCCAATAGGCGCGCCGGACCTCGGGATCCTCGGCCTCGTCGGGCAGGGTGGTGACGCTGTCGACGGCGCTTTGCACGTCGTTGGCCGCGCGCGCCATGTCCCAGCCGGGCTCAAACTCCAGCTCGATCGCCGCGCGCCCTTCGCGGGACGAGGCCGAGGACGCCTCCACCCCCTCAACCGCCAGCAGCGCCGGTTCGAGAATCTGCACCACCGCGGCATCCACGTCTTCGGCGCCCGCCCCGTCCCAGCGCACCGAGACATCGACCTCGTCGATGATCACGTCGGGGAAAAACTGCGCGCGCATGTTGGGCGCGGCCAGCAGCCCCGCAGCCAGCAGGATCACCAGCAGCAGGTTGGCCAGCGTCGGGTGGCGGGCGAAATAGCCCAGGATGCTGCCTGCGGCGCGTGGCGTGGCGCGCGCCATCTCAGCCGCCCATCCGCGCTTCGATCCGGGCGACCACCTGCGCGGGCACTCGGCTTTCGCCGAGCTGCGCCAGAATGCGGGTCTTGGCCTCGGCGGGCATGCGGTTGTTCGCCTCGATGAAGGCGACCAGCCGGGCGCGGCGCTCTGCGCTCAGCTCCAGCATCTCGGGCTGCTCCGGCGTCTCGGCACCATCGGCGCGCAGCGGTCTGACGCGAATGCCCGCGCCCAGAAGCGGCGTGCGTTCGGCCACCACGTCGCGGCCCGCCAGCGCCCGCGCGCGAACGAGCACGCTGTCGCCTTGCCGCCGCAGCAGCTCGACCCGCGCGGTCTCCAGCCGTTCGTCCTCTGCCAGAACCAGCACCTGCCCGCCGGCATCCACCGCCGTCGCGGGCAGCACGGCGACGCCGCGCAACGGCGATTCGCTGATCGTGACGGTGACAAAATCGCCCGGCTTGAAACCGCGCGGCGCATCGAGCGAGGCAAAGAGCAGACGTCCGGTCTGCCCTTCCCCCACCGCCGCGCCTTCGCGCGACAGCGCGCCCTTGGCCGCGATATTGGTGCCGAAGACATCGAGCGTTACGGTCACCGGCGCCTCGCGCAGCCGTCCCGCGTCATCGATGAGCCTTGTATATTGCTGGGTCGAGACGCGAAACGCCACTTCAAGCGCATTGGGATCGACAAGCTGGGCCAGCCGTTCATTGGCCGAGACAAGCCGACCGGCGACCACGGTCACATCCGACAGGGTTCCGGCAAATCTGGCGCGGATCTCCGTTTCGGCCAGCCTGCGTTCGCTCTCGGCTCGGGCGATCTCGGCGCGGGCGACGCGGGTGGCCGCCTGATCAATGCGCGCCTCTGCCGTGGCCAGTGACTGGCGCCGGTTGAGCACGGCTTGCCGGGCCGAGGACAGCGCCAGTTCCGCCGCCTCGACCGCGGCTGCGGTGCCGACATTGCGCGCCACCAGATCCTGCTGGCGCTGCAGCGCGCGTTCGCGCAGGGCCACCTGCTCTTCGGCGGCGGCCAATTCGTCCTGTGCCAGGCCGATGGCCCTTTGGGCTTCGCGCGCCTCCGCCTCGGCATCCAGCAGATCGTTATCCGCGCGGTCCAGCGCCGATTGCGCATTGGCCGGGTCGATCCGCGCCAGCAACTGGCCGTCCTCCACCCGCCCGCCTTCGACAAATTCCGGCGCAAACGCCATCAGCGTGCCACCGGTGGCGGCGCGAAGTTCCAGCGTCCGGCGGCTTTGCACCTCGCCAAAGGCGCTGAGTTCTGGTGTGATCGTCTCGGGCGTCACCGTCACCACGTTGACCGCAAAGACCCGCTCTCGCGCCTGCGGCACGCGCGGCTCGTCGGCCATGCGCGCGGTCACGGCGTCGCGCACCAAAGCGCCCGCATAGACCATCAGGCCAAGCGTCAAAGCCATAAGAAAGAGCCCTGTCAGGCTCTTGCGAAGAAACCGCATGTGTCAGGTCTCCGACAACGGGACGCGCCCGGACCACCTGACCTATATGTGCCCGGTGGTTGGAAATTACCATTCTATACGCTTTTTACGGCTCTGCAGATCACTTCCGTCGCTTGTGTTCATCGAGCCGCGGAAAAATCTCGACAAAGTTGCACGGGCGGTGCCGGAAATCGAGTTGCAGGGCGAGGATCTCGTCCCAGGCGTCCTTGCAGGCCCCGGGGCTGCCGGGCAGCGCAAAAAGATAGGTGCCGCCCGCAACGCCACCGGTGGCGCGCGACTGCACGGCGCTGGTGCCGATCTTCTGGTAGGACACCATGGTAAAGACGGTGCCGAACGCGTCGATCTCCTTCTCGTAGACGTCGCGATGCGCCTCGACCGTCACGTCGCGCCCGGTGAGCCCGGTGCCCCCGGTGGAGATCACGACATCGATCTGGCTGTCCTCGATCCAGTCACGCAGCTGTGCCGCGATGGTCTCGCGGTCATCCTTCAGAATCATCCGCGCCGCCAGAACATGCCCGGCCGCCTCCAGCCGCTGCACCAGCGTGTCGCCGGAGCGGTCCTGCGTCAGATCCCGCGTGTCGCTGACCGTCAGGATCGCGATGCGCACGGGGATGAAATCCTTGGTCTCGTCGATGCGGCTCATGCGCCTGTCTCCAATGTAAACCAGTTGGGTGCGGGGCCGAGATTGACAACCTGCGTGTCGCCGATCTGCCCGGTCTCGCCCCAACTGTCGTGAATATGGCCGCAGACCGCCAGACGCGGTTGAATGCGGCGGATCGCGTCGCGGATCGCGGTGGAGCCGACAGAGCGCCCTTCGGACGTCACGTCACCCAGGCCTTTGGGCGGCGAATGGGTGATCAGGAGGTCTGCGGCGTCGCAGCGGCCCAGCGCGGCCCCGGCCTCCGCCTCGCTCAGATCGAAGGACCAGTCGCCGAAGGGTGTGACGGGCACACCACCGCCCAGACCAAAGAGCGCAAGCCCGCCGATCTCCATCCCGTCGCCATGCAGCACCGTCATGTTGGGCAGGGCCGCGGCGCGCAGTTCCGCATCGCTTTCGGCATTGCCGGGCACCGCGACAAACGGCGCTTCGATGTCCGAGAGCAACGCCATGATGTCGCCCAGCCCGTGACGCATGTTGCAGAAGTCACCCGCGCCGATCACCAGATCCGCCTCGCGGCTGGCCTCGACCAGCGTGGCACCGCGGCGTCTTGACATGTGCAGATCGGAGAAGGCCAGAACCTTCACGTGCCCTGCCTCAGACGGGCCTGTATTTCGAGCAGATCGACCCAGGCCTCGCGTTTGGCCAGCGGCGTGCGCAAGAGATAGGCCGGATGCACCATCGGCATCGCGGGCAGGCCCAGGGCTTCGGTCCAGGTTCCGCGCAACCGGGTGATGCCGCGCTTGCCCAGCAGCGCATGGGCCGAGATGTTGCCGGTGATGATCAGCAACTCCGGCGCCGCCAGCGCAATGTGACGGCGCAGGAACGGCTGCATCATCGCAATCTCGTCGGGCTTGGGATCGCGGTTCTGCGGCGGTCGCCAGGGCAGCACATTGGTGATGTAGACTGATTCCGCCCGGGCAAGCCCGATGGCCGCCAGCATCCGGTCGAGCAACTGGCCCGCGCGGCCCACAAAAGGCCGCCCCTCGCGATCCTCGTCGCGGCCCGGGGCCTCGCCGACAATCATCACGCGCGCACCCGGCACGCCGTCGGAGAACACCAGATTGCGCGCGCCCTTTTTCAACTCGCAATGCTCGAACCCGCCAAGCGCGGCGCGCAACGCCTCCAGATCGCCAGCGGCATCGGCGGCCTGCCGGGCCACCGCGACCGGGTCGACCCTGGTCTCGGCAGGGGGTGCGGGCGCCTTGTCGGCCACTGCCACCGCGGGCGTCGCGGCTTTTTCGCGCAACGCCCTCTCCAGCGCAAAGCGGTCGATGGGCGCGTCCGAGATCGTCTCGTCCACCCCCAGCTCAAGCTGCCATTCCAGCAGCGCCCGCGCCCTGTGCCAGTCGATTGCCGATTCCATGCGCCGAACTTACTGCGCGCCTGCCCCATGCGCCACCACCGGCGAGCGGCGCACAGCCCGGGCGGGCGGGGTGGGTGGGCGGGAGCCTGCCCGGGCTGTGCGCTGCAACTTGCCCATTGCGCGCCGCGCTCTTAAAGAAGACGTGGTTGGCGTACAGAGGCTTTTCATGCGGTTTGATCAGAGACATCTTCTCGGCATAGAGCCCCTGCGCCCCGACGAGATCACCGCGATCCTCGATCTGGCCGACCAGTATGTCTCGCTCGGGCGGCGCCGCGACAAACACGCCAACGCGCTGGCGGGCCTTACCCAGATCAACATGTTCTTCGAAAACTCCACCCGCACCCAGGCCAGTTTCGAACTGGCGGGCAAGCGGCTCGGCGCGGATGTGATGAACATGGCGATGCAGGCAAGCTCCGTCAAAAAGGGCGAGACGCTGATCGACACGGCAATGACGCTCAACGCCATGCATCCCGACCTGCTGGTGGTCCGTCATCCGCAATCGGGTGCCGCCGACCTGCTGGCCCAGAAAGTGCATTGCGCGGTGCTCAATGCAGGTGACGGGCGGCACGAACACCCGACACAGGCGCTGCTCGATGCGCTCACCATAAGGCGCGCCAAGGGGCGGCTGCACCGGCTGAACATCGCGATCTGCGGCGACATCGCCCACAGCCGCGTCGCCCGCTCCAACATCCTGCTTTTGCACAAGATGGAGAACCGCATCCGGCTTGTCGGCCCGCCGACGCTGATGCCCGCAGGGATCGAATCCTTCGGTGTCGAAGTTTACGACGATATGAAGCGCGGATTGGAGGGTGTCGACGTGGTGATGATGTTGCGTTTGCAAAAGGAACGGATGGATGGCGGATTCATCCCGTCGGAACGGGAATACTACCATCGCTACGGGCTCGATGCGGAAAAGCTGTCTTTTGCCGCCGAAGACGCCATCGTGATGCATCCCGGCCCGATGAACCGCGGCGTCGAGATCGACGGCACGCTGGCGGACGACATCAACCGTTCGGTCATTCAGGATCAGGTCGAAATGGGGGTCGCGGTGCGCATGGCCGCGATGGACCTTCTGGCGCGCAACCTGCGCGCGCGGCCAACGGAGGTCATGGCATGACGGTAATGCAGATCAACGGATCGGAGACTGGCACGGTCCGGCTCTTTCACCTCGACCTGCCGCGCGAAGCGGTGGAGCGCTTTGTCAGCCAGGCGGGCACCGGCGAATGGCCGCTGAAATACGCGCTGGGTGCCAAGGCGTTGCGCCCGGGCTTTGTCGACGTGATCGACCTGCGCGATCTGGACGAGATGCCGCTGTCGCAATACCTCGCCGAGGCGCATGGCGTGACCGCGCAGGCTTTGAAGCCGATGCAGGCGCAGATCGACGCGCTCGGCGGGCATGTGGTGATCCTGCCGAGCCAGGCCTTCGACGCCACCTCGCAGGATCTGACCGTGGCCAGCCCGCTGCGCTGGATCGGCACTTTCGAAGAGGTCCGGGCCAAGCCGCGCGGCCCGCAACTGCGCAGCGACAGCGCCAAAGGCCGCTCGAGCGCTGCGGCCGCCCCACCCGGGCGCGGCAGCTCTGCGATGCTCAAGATGATCCTGATCGGCATCGGCATCGTTGCGGTTCTGGTGATCGCCCTGGCGCTGCGATGAAGGACGGGGCGCTGTCCTCGTCCGACGCGGCGACCGGCGGGTGGGACGGCATTCTCGATCCCGGCGAGCACGTGCTCTGGCAGGACCGCCCGGTGCCCGGTCTGACATTTGCGGGCGCCCAGCCCATGGTTATCGCCGTGGGCCTGATCTTCATCGCGTTTTCGCTTTTCTGGATGGCGATGGTGACCTCGATGATCGGCACCACGCTTGGAGTGATCGCGTTGTTTCCGCTGTTCGGCCTGCCGTTTCTGCTGATCGGGCTCTGGACCGGCGGCGGATCGCTTCTCTGGGCCGCCTGGCTGCGCCGGTACACGACCTATACGCTGACCAATCGCCGCGCGATGATCGCAAGCGATCTGCCCTATCTGGGGCGGCGGTTGCAAAGCTGGCCGATTGACGCGACCTCCCGGATCGATCTCGACGATGGCGATCCGGGCAATGTCTGGTTTTCGCGCAGGCACTACAGTTCCAGAAACGCCGCGCATTTCAAACCCATCGGGTTTCTGCGCGTAACCAACCCGCGCCGCGTTTACAGCATATTGCGCAATATCGGGACCGGCGCCACATGATCGGCCTTCGTACAATCGCTGCCCAGAAAATTGCCGACACCAAGGACATGCCGTGACCGACATCCTGATCCAGAACGCGCGCCTCATCGATCCCGAGGCGGGCACCGAAAACCCCGGCACGGTGCTGATCTCGGGCGGGCGCATCGCCGAGGTGATGCGCGAGGACGGGCCCACCGGGGCGGTGCTGCAAAAGCGCGCCGGAAAAGCCGAACTGGTGGACGCGGAGGGTGCGGTTCTGGCCCCCGGTATCGTCGATATCGGTGTGAAGATCGGCGAGCCCGGGGAGCGGCACAAGGAAAGCTATGGCACCGCCGGGCTGGCGGCGGCGGCGGGCGGGGTCACCACCATCGTTACGCGCCCCGACACCACACCCGCCATCGACACGCCCGAGACGCTCGAGTTCATCCGGCGCCGCGCCAATGAGGCAGCCCCGGTGAACGTGCTGCCGATGGCCGCGCTCACCAAGGCCCGCGCGGGCCGCGAGATGACCGAGATCGGTTTCCTGATGGATGCGGGCGCCGTGGCGTTTACCGATTGCGACAATGTGGTGAGCAACACCAAGGTGCTGAGCCGCGCCATGACCTACGCGCGCAGTCTCGGCGCGCTGGTCATGGGCCACCCGCAGGAGCCGATCCTGAGCAGCGGCGCTGCGGTGACCTCGGGCAAGTTTGCCAGCCTGCGCGGGTTGCCCGCGGTGACCGCGATGGCCGAACGCATGGCGCTCGACCGCGATATCGCGCTCATCGAGATGACGGGTGTGCGCTACCATGCCGATCAGATCACCACCGCCCGCGCCCTGCCCGCTCTGGAGCGGGCCAAGCGCAACGGGCTCGACATCACCGCCGGCACCTCGATGCACCACCTGACGCTGAACGAGATGGACGTGGCGGATTACCGAACCTTCTTCAAGGTCAAGCCGCCCCTGCGCTCCGAAGACGACCGGCAGGCCGTGATCGAGGCGATCCGCACCGGTCTGATCGACATCATCGGCAGCTTCCACACGCCGCAGGACGAGGAAAGCAAGCGCCTGCCGTATGAGGAGGCCGCCTCGGGCGCGGTGGGGCTCGAGACGCTGCTGCCGGTGCTTCTGCGGCTTTATCATTCCGGGGAGCTGGACCTGCCCACACTGTTTCGCGCGCTGTCGCTCAACCCGGCCCGGCGGCTGGGGCTGGAATGCGGACGGCTGTCCAAGGGCGCGCCTGCGGATCTGGTGCTGTTCGATCCCGACAAGCCCTTCGTGCTCGACCGGTTCAAGCTGCAATCGAAGTCCAAGAACACGCCCTTTGACGGCGCGCGGCTGCAGGGTAAGGTGCTGCGCAGCTATGTGGCCGGAAAAGAAGTCTTCAAGAGCAGCTGACCCATGCCCGAACTCGTGACCTCCCTGCCCGTCCTGATGCTATGGGCCATTTTCGGCTACCTTCTGGGCTCCATCCCCTTCGGGCTGGTGCTGAGCCGCCTGATGGGCCTCGGTGACCTGCGCCAGATCGGCTCGGGCAATATCGGCGCCACCAACGTGCTGCGCACCGGCAATAAACTCGCGGCGGCGGGCACATTGGTTCTGGATGGCGGCAAGGGCGCCGTCGCGGTGCTGCTGGCGCGCGCCCTGGCCGGTGAGGACGCGGCGCAACTGGCGGGGCTCACAGCATTTCTCGGCCATTGTTACCCGGTCTGGCTGCGCTTCAAGGGCGGCAAGGGCGTGGCAACTTTCCTGGGCATCCTGCTGGCATTGTCGCTGCCGGTGGGGCTGATGGTCTGCGCCACATGGCTTTTCGGGGCGATCGTGTCGCGGATCTCCTCGGTGGCGGCGTTGACGGCGGCGATGTCCTGCACGATCTGGGCGTTCTTCATGGCGCGGGTCGACATGATCGTGCTCTGCACCCTGCTGACCGCGCTGGTCTATTGGCGGCACCGGAGCAATCTCGCGCGCATCAAGGCCGGGACAGAACCGAAGATCGGCGCAAAAGGCTGATCGGTCGGCGCGTGTGAGGCCGCGTTGACAGGGCTCTGCCCCGTCCCGGCAAGCAAAGATGCCCCCAAGTGAATCTGAGGCCGGAAGAAGCGCTAGAGCGGGGGCGCGTTTTCAAGCGCCTTTGCGACGGTCTCGGGGTGGGTGACAAGCAGCATGTGGCCCGCCGACGGCACAACGGTTTCGCGGGCGTCGGGCAGGCGGGAGAGGAGGCCGCGATGCACTGCGGCCATGATGGGCAAGGTCTCGCTGCCGCGCAGAAGCTCTGTGGGGGCGGAAAGCGCCTCCAGCCCGTCACCCTCCAGCAAGCCGTGGCAATCCTGCCAGAGGCTGGCATCGGTCTGCACGACAAAGGCCATGTTTGCCGCCATCGCCGCCTGCGCGGTCTCGGAGAAGCTGGCCCAGGGCACACCCCCGCCCCAGAGCCGGTTGAAGACCCGCGCCGCCGCCAGAGGGCCTTCAGTTTCATAGACCGCGAAAAACGCCTCTTCCGCCGCGCGGTGTTTCGCGAAGGTCGGATCGCCGCTGGCCGCGGCAAAGAACACCGGCTCGATCAGGGTGAGCGAGGCGACATGTTCGGGGCTCTCCAACGCCAGCCGCAGCGCCACGGTCGCACCAAAGCTGTGCCCCAGCAGGTGCATCGGGCGGCCCGCGAAATCGCGCGCCATGGCGGTGGCCTGATCATGCGGGTCGCACCCTCGCTGCCACGGACCGCTGCGCCCATGGCCGGGCAGGTCAGGCGCGGTCAGCGCGAACCGGTCACCCACCAGATCGGCCAGCCCGCGAAACATCGCCGATTGCCCCAACCCGCAATGCAGGGCGAGCAGCGGCTCGTCCCCGGTGCCGAAGTCGCGCCAGCGCGTCATGGTGCCGCCGCGCATGCCCTCCGGCATCAGAGCTTGCCGGCAAGATGCAGGTCGAGCTCCTCGAGCGTGTCCTGCCCCCAGAAATGCTGACCGCTGTCGGTGACGTAGAACGGCGCGCCAAAGACGCCGCGATCCACCGCTTCCTCGAGGTTGCGCGCATAGGTGTCGGCACCGGCGAGCAACCCGCTGTCGGCCAGCGACGGATCGAAGCCCGCCGCATCGAGGCAGTCGCGCACCACCTCATCCTGGGCGATGTCCCGCTCTTCGGCCCAGACCGCGCGCAGGATACCGTGGCAGAGCGCGCCGAGATCGCCGCCGCCCGCGGTCTGCGCGGCGATGATCGCATAGGAGGACGGCGCAGGGTTGGTCGGCCAATGCGCAGGCTGCGGATTGAGCGGCAGGCCCAGCTTTTTCGCCTGTCGGGACAGTTCCTCCGCGCGGTAGGCAACACGGTTGGGATGACGGTCTTTCGGCGGCGTGCCCCCGGTGCGCGAAAACAGCGCAATGATGTCGAGAGGCTTGTAGGTGATGGTCGCACCGTGCCGTGCCGCGATCTCTTCGAGCCGCGTGCCCGCGAGGTAGGTGAACGGCGAAAGCGTTGCAAAGAAGTAGTCGATATGCGGCATCTCTTGAGGCTCCTGTCGGCGTTGCTGGCGGGCAAACTAGGCGCATGTTAAGCGGATCACAACGTCACGAATCCGTCACATCCGGAGCTGCCCCATGCCCACCGTCATCGAGCCGAAACTGATCTCCGGCAATGCCAACAAGCCGCTCGCCACCGCCATCGCGCGGCGCATGTCGATGTATCGCGGCATGAATGTCGGGCTGGTCGATGCGCGGGTCGAGCGGTTCAACGATCAGGAGATCTTTGTCGAGGTGTTCGAGAATGTGCGCGGCGAGGATATGTTCATCCTGCAATCCACCTCGAACCCGGCCAATGACAACCTGATGGAGCTTTTGATCATGGCCGACGCGCTGCGCCGGTCCTCTGCGGCGCGGATCACCGCCGTGATCCCCTATTTCGGCTATGCAAGGCAGGATCGCCGCACCAAGGCGCGCACGCCGATCACCGCCAAGCTGGTGGCCAACATGATCGCCGAGGCGGGCATCGAGCGGGTGTTGACGATGGACCTGCACGCGGCCCAGATCCAGGGCTTTTTCGACATGCCGGTGGACAACCTCTATGCCAGCCCGGTCTTCGCGCTCGACATCATCAACCAGTTCAAGGACCAGCTGGGCGACGTGATGGTGGTGAGCCCCGATGTCGGCGGTGTGGCCCGCGCGCGCGAGCTTGCCAAGCGGATCAACGCGCCGCTGGCGATTGTCGACAAGCGCCGCGAGAAACCGGGCGAAGTGTCCGAGATGACGGTGATCGGCGACGTGACGGGCAAGAAATGCATCATCGTCGATGACATCGTCGACACTGCGGGCACGCTTTGCAAGGCCGCCGAAGTGCTGACGGAAAACGGCGCCGTCGAGGTGCACGCCTATATTTCGCACGGCGTGATGTCGGGGCCTGCGGTGGAGCGGGTGACCAAATCGGTGATGAAATCGCTGGTGCTGACCGACACGATCCAGCCGACGCAATCGGTGGCCGATGCACCCAATATCCGGGTGCTGCCGACAGCGCCGCTCTTTGCGCAGTCGATCCTGAACATCTGGAACGGCACCTCGGTGTCGTCGCTTTTCGAGACCGAGACGCTGGGGCCGATCTACGAGGGCATCCTCTGACATGGTTTTCTGCGCGTCCTGAAAACCCCCGGATGCGGGGATGGCTCTGCCCGTTGAACCCTAGGATTTCGGGCTGGAGCGAGGCGTTCAAGCTCTGCCGGGTTTGCTAAGAGAGATGATAGGTGAGCGCATTGCGGATGAGCAGGCGCAGCTTGTCGGGGTCGGGCGGGGTCTCCGCCGAGAAACACACGGCGCGATTGCCGTCATAGCGGAAATCATCGGGAAAGAGCGCGCGGAAATCGCCGATCAGGCTGGTTTGGCAATGGACAAAAAGCGCATAGCCCCCGGCTTTCGGCATGCCAAGGCGAATGGTGGAGCCCGCGCGGGTCTCTGTCAGATAAGACGGCTGGCCCCATTTCAGCGTTTCCTGCAGGCGCCCGGCCCGGGGTGTGTCACCGGCGGTGCGCAGGATCAGGTCGCGCAGCGCCAATAGCCCGGCGCGCTCGGGATCGGGGAACGCATCGAAGGCGGCGGCCACCTTCGGGTCCGCAAATCGTGGCGGGCGCTTGGTCATGGCCGATTGCATGTGCCGAAGCCTGGCGCGCGTCGCGGCTTGCGGCAACCGCGCCCTCTCAACGGGTCAGGTCTGCGGGATCTCGCGGGGTTTGCCGTCATCGTCGAGCGCCACAAAGACAAAATCCGCATCGGTGACCTTTTCCGCGGCCAGCTCGAATCGCGGCCGCGCCCAGACATCCACGTGGATGCGCATCGAGGTGCGTCCGATATGGCGCAGCGTGGCATAAAGCGTGACCTCGTCGCCGACCTTGACGGGCCGCAGGAACTGCATCGCTTCGACGGCCACGGTGGCGCCGCGCCCCTGTGAGACGCGCCCGGCCATGTTCCCCGCGGCCAGATCCATCTGCGACATCAGCCAGCCGCCAAAGATGTCACCGGCGGGGTTCGTGTCGGCTGGCATCGCGATGGTGCGGATCACCAGCACGCCGTCTTCCTGCTGGCGGCCATGTCTGCCGCGCTGCTGCGCGCGGGCGAGGGCGTCCTTTGGTCCGGTGCTCATCGCCGGGATCCTTTCCTGAGGGTGTTCGCGCCTGAGGGATCAGTAAAGCTCCCAGTCGTCTTCGCTGGCAACCTCCCCGATCGCCAGCCAGCTCATGCGCACGCGGGCAATGCGGGTGTCCGACCAGGTGCGGAACACCAGATCGAACCCGGCTTCGCTGATTTTGTCTGCGGAGATGTCGGCGCGCACATTGGCACCGCTGTCCATGTCCCAGAGCGACAGCCCGACCTGCACGGTGGGCACTGACCGGAAGGCTTCGGAGAAGGTGATCTTCTTGCGGCGCTCGCGCGATCCGGCACCTGTCCACATGTCCCCGCCCGATGCGAAATCGGAAAACACTTCCTCGTTGCCCTGGTCGATCCCGATCAGCGATCCGACATATTTCTTCATGCCCGGCCTCTTTGCGAACTTTTCCGTTCCTATAGACAAAATCGGGCAATATTAGGAGCGTAAAACGGCAGGCAGGCGGTGCTCCGCCCCGATATGCGAAAGGCCCCGCCACAAGGGACGGGGCCTTTTGAGCGTCGCTTAGTACGGGGTCAGAGCGCCGGCTGGCGCGTGTCGAGCCCGATATGGGTGCCCACGGCGACCATGTCCTGCAGGAGCTTGGCGGCGTCATCGACCGGACCGGGCTCGTTGCTATGGGCGTCCTTGGTCTGGTTGTAGGCGGCCTGCGCCTCCTCGACCAGCGTGTCATAGGTGGCCTGATCGACATCGTCGCGCGGCAGCGCCTTTTCCGCCAGCACCGAAAGGCTTTCGCCGATCTCGGCAAAGCCGCCGGTGACCACAAATTCCTGCGCGCCCTCATTGGTGTGCACGGTCAGGATGCCGGGGCGCAGCGTGGTGATGGTCGGCGCATGGCTGGGCATGGCGGTCATGTCGCCGTCGGATCCGGGGATCTCGACGGATGTGACCTCAGCCGACAAGAGCTTGCGCTCGGGGCTGACGAGGTCGAACTGCATCGTTTCTGCCATGTCTGTCTCCTTTGTCGCGGAAGGTGGGTCACAGACCCACCCTACGCAACGCACCGGTCGTCGGCGTAGGGTGGGTTTTCAACCCACCATCCCTTTGATCAGGCGGCTTCGGCAGCCATCTGCTCGGCTTTCGCGATCACCTCGTCGATGCCGCCGACCATGTAGAAGGCCGCCTCGGGCAGGTGGTCGTACTCTCCGGCCACAACCGCCTTGAACGAGCTGATCGTGTCCTGGAGCGGCACCTGCTTGCCGTCGGCGCCGGTAAAGACCTTCGCCACGTCGAAGGGCTGGCTGAGGAAGCGCTGGATCTTGCGCGCGCGCGCCACGGTCAGCTTGTCCTCTTCGGAAAGCTCGTCCATGCCGAGGATGGCGATGATGTCCTGAAGCGACTTGTAGCGCTGCAGGATCCCCTGCACGTCGCGCGCCACCTGATAGTGCTCTTCGCCCACGATGCCCGGATCCATCAGACGCGACGTCGAATCGAGCGGGTCCACCGCCGGGTAGATGCCGAGCTCGGAGATGGCGCGCGACAGAACCGTTGTGGCGTCGAGGTGCGCAAAGGTGGTGGCGGGTGCCGGGTCCGTGAGGTCGTCCGCAGGCACATAGACCGCCTGAATGGACGTGATCGAGCCGTTCTTGGTCGAGGTGATGCGTTCCTGCATCGCACCCATGTCGGTGGCCAGCGTCGGCTGATAGCCCACAGCGGACGGGATACGACCCAGAAGCGCCGACATCTCGGAGCCTGCCTGAGTGAAGCGGAAGATGTTGTCGACAAAGAACAAAACGTCCGTCCCGGTCGCATCGCGGAACTGTTCGGCCATGGTCAGGCCGGTCAGGGCAATCCGGGCCCGCGCGCCGGGAGGCTCGTTCATCTGGCCAAAGCACAGCGCGATCTTGGAATCGGGCAGGTTCTCGGGGGTGAGAACGCCGGATTCGATCATCTCGTGATAAAGGTCGTTGCCTTCACGGGTCCGCTCGCCCACGCCGGCAAAGACCGACAGACCGGAGTGCACCTTGGCGATGTTGTTGATCAGCTCCATGATCAGAACCGTCTTGCCCACACCGGCGCCGCCGAAGAGGCCGATCTTGCCGCCCTTGGCATAGGGTGCCAGCAGGTCGACAACCTTGATGCCGGTCACAAGCACTTCGGATTCGGTGGACTGATCGGAGAAATCCGGCGCTTCGGCGTGGATCGGGCGATATTCATCCGCCTCGACCGGGCCCTTTTCGTCGACGGGCTGGCCGGTGACGTTCAGGATGCGACCCAGTGTGGCCGTGCCCACGGGCACCATGATCGCGCCGCCGGTGTCGGTCACTTCCTGACCGCGCACGAGGCCTTCTGTCGCGTCCATCGCGATGGTGCGCACGGTGCTTTCGCCAAGGTGCTGGGCCACTTCGAGAACAAGCGTCTTGCCGTCATTCTCGGTGTTCAGCGCGTTGAGGATTTCGGGCAGATGGTCGTCGAACTGAACGTCGACAACGGCGCCGATCACCTGGGTGATTTTGCCTTTTGCGTTTGCCATTGTTGTTAACTCCGGTTCTTAGAGCGCTTCAGCGCCCGAAATGATTTCGATCAGTTCGTTGGTGATCACGGCCTGACGCGAACGGTTGTATTCGATGGTCAGCTTGTCGATCATCTCGCCCGCGTTGCGCGTGGCGTTGTCCATGGCCGACATCCGGGCGCCCTGTTCGGACGCCCCGTTTTCCAGCAGCGCGGTGAAGATCTGGATCGCCACGCCGCGCGGCAGCAGATCGGCGAGGATCGACTCTTCGTCCGGCTCGTAATCGTACAGCGTCGAGGCCTCTTCGCCCTCCTGCGCATCGTCGTCATAGGCCGCGGGGATAATCTGCTGGGCGGTCGGATCCTGGCTGATCACCGAGTTGAACTTGGCATAGAAGATCGTGGCCACGTCGAACTCACCGGCATCGAACCGGCCCAGCACGTCACGCGCGATATTCTGCGCGTCGCCATAGCCGAGCTTCTTGACGTCGCTGAGGTCGATATGACCCACCGACAGATCCGAGTATTCCCGCTTGAGCTGTTCGCGGCCCTTCTTGCCGACGGTCAGGACCTTGATGGTCTTGCCCTCGGCCTTGAGCTTTTCGATCCGCTGCTTGGCAAGCTTCACGATGTTGGTGTTGAAACCACCGCAGAGCCCGCGCTCCGAAGTCATGACCACCAGCAGGTGCACATCGTCCTTGCCGGTTCCGGCCAGCAGCTTGGGCGCGCTGTCGCTGTCGCCCACCGAGGCGGCCAGCGACGCCATCACGGCATTGAACCGCTCGGCATAGGGACGCGCCATCTCGGCCGCATCCTGCGCCCGCCGCAGTTTCGCGGCGGCCACCATCTGCATGGCCTTGGTGATCTTGCGGGTCGATTTGACCGACGCGATCCGGTTTTTCAGGTCCTTGAGATTGGGCATTGCCGGATCTCCTTACGAGAAGTCGGCGGTGTATTCGTCAAGAACCGCTTTCACCCGATCCTCGGCATCGCCCTTGATCTTGGGATCTTCGTTGGTGATCCAGTCGAGCAGATCCTGGTGCTTGCCGCGCACATGGGCCAGCAGGCCCTTTTCGTAGCGGGCCACGTCACCGACCTTGATCTTGTCGAGATAGCCCATGGTGCCCGCGCAGATCACAACGACGATCTCGGCGTTGGTCAGCGGCGAATATTGCGGCTGCTTCATCAGCTCGGTCAGGCGCGCACCACGGTTCAGCAGGCGCTGGGTGGCGGCATCGAGGTCGGAGCCGAACTGCGCAAATGCCGCCATTTCGCGGTACTGGGCAAGGCTCAGCTTGATCGGACCGGCGACGGATTTCATCGCATCAGTCTGCGCCGAAGAGCCGACGCGGCTCACCGAAAGACCGGTGTTCACCGCCGGGCGGATGCCCTGGTAGAACAGTTCCGTCTCGAGGAAGATCTGGCCGTCGGTGATCGAGATCACGTTGGTGGGAATAAAGGCCGACACGTCGCCGCCCTGCGTTTCGATGATCGGCAGCGCGGTCAGCGAACCTGCGCCGTTGTCCTCGTTGAGCTTGGCCGAGCGCTCGAGCAGGCGCGAGTGGAGGTAGAAAACGTCGCCCGGATAGGCTTCGCGGCCCGGCGGGCGGCGCAGCAGCAGCGACATCTGGCGATAGGACACGGCCTGCTTGGACAGGTCATCGTAGATGATCAGCGCGTGACGGCCATTGTCGCGGAAGAACTCGGCCATCGCGGTCGCGGCGTAGGGCGCCAGAAACTGCATCGGCGCGGGGTCGGAGGCGGTGGCGGCCACGACGATGGAATAATCGATGGCGCCGGTCTCTTCGAGCTTTTTCACCAGCTGCGCCACAGTGGAGCGCTTCTGGCCCACAGCGACATAGACGCAGTAGAGCTTCTTGCTCTCGTCGTCGCCTGCGGCGTCGTTATAGGTCTTCTGGTTCAGCATGGCGTCGAGCGCAACGGCGGTCTTGCCGGTCTGGCGGTCGCCGATGATCAGCTCGCGCTGGCCACGGCCGATGGGGATCATCGCGTCGACGGCCTTGAGGCCGGTGGCCATCGGCTCGTGCACGGATTTGCGCGGGATGATGCCCGGCGCCTTGACGTCGGCCACGCGACGCTCGGAGGCGTTGATCGGGCCCTTGCCATCGAGCGGGTTGCCCAGACCGTCCACAACGCGGCCCAGCAACTCGTTGCCTGCGGGCACGTCCACGATGGAGTTGGTGCGCTTGACGGTGTCGCCTTCCTTGATGTCGCGGTCGGAGCCGAAGATCACCACGCCGACATTGTCGCTTTCGAGGTTCAGCGCCATGCCCTGAATGCCACCCGGAAATTCGACCATCTCGCCGGCCTGGATGTTGTCGAGGCCGTAGACGCGGGCGATGCCGTCGCCGACGGACAGAACCCGACCCACTTCGGCAACTTCGGCTTCCTGGCCAAAGTTCTTGATCTGGTCCTTTAGGATCGCAGAAATCTCGGCTGCTTGGATACCCATTTATCCGACCTCTTTCATTGCATTCTGGAGGGAGTTGAGCTTGGAGCGGATCGAGGTGTCGATCATCTTCGAGCCCATCTTGACGACAAGACCGCCGATGAGGCTTTCATCCACGGTCGCATTGATCTTGACGTCGCGGCCGACCTTGGCCTTGAGCGTCTCGCTGAGTTTCTCGGATTGCTTGGCCGTCAGCGCCTTGGCCGACACCACATCCGCGGTCACTTCGCCCTTTTCCTCGGCAATCATCTCGCGCAGGCGGCTGATCATGTGCGGCACCACAAAGAGCCGCCGCTTGGTCGCCATCAGGGCCAGCGCGTTCTGCAGAGACGGCACCAGGCCCATCTTGTCGGCGATGGCGGTGATCGCATTCTGCTGGGCGTCGCGGGAATAGATCGGCGAAGCGATCAGGTCGCGCAGGTCGGCGCTGTCATCGAGCGCGGCCGAGAGATCATCGAGTGAGGCTTCGAGCTTGGAAAGATTCTTGTTCTCTTTCACGATCTCGAAGACGGCGGTGGCATAGCGGTCTGCGATGCCGGAGGAAATCGAAGCTGATTCAGACACGTCCACCCTTCCGATAGTTCACCCTCGCGACGCGCCGGTAACCCGGGCATCCGAGGGCCTGTTCACACCCCAGGCTCGCCCAAGGCACACAAATCGACGCGGATGTAGCAGAGCCTCCTGAGTGCCGCAACATGCTAACGTGAGATTAAGATTAGGACGAAAAGCCGCATTTTCAGGGGTTTGGCCGCCCTGCGACCTTAAGCGCCTCTTGATATGGCACAATTTTCGGGAATCTTCCGCGATTCTTTCCGAGTCGGGCAGCGAAAAACGCCGTCCCGGCGCTGTTGCAAGGCCGTAAGGGCCGCCGCGCGCGGCTCAGATCGGCTTTGCCGCCTTGGCCGGTTTCGGGCTCAGCACCTCCAGCGGGTTGAGCACACGGGCCGCCTCACCCACCCCGCGGCGCGACGGCGGGTGTTTCTTCGACGCGCGCACCATCATCACACCGCCCGCCATGACCGCCGGGATCGCGCGGCCGGTCTTTTCCCAGAACGGCGCGGTTTTCATCCAGAAGCGCCGGTTCGACGGCGGCTGGTAGAGCACGCTGACATGATCGATGGGCACGAAGTCGTGCCGCCTGAGCTGTGCCTCGAGCTGCGTTGCCGAATAGGGCCGCCCGTAGCCGAACGGCGTGGCATCCGAGCGCGCCCAGAGCCCGGAGCGGTTGGGCAGCACGAACAGCACCTCGCCGCCCGGCCCCAGCACCCGGTAACATTCGTCGAGCAGATCCGACGGCCGCTCGGACGTCTCCAGCCCGTGCATCAGCACCAGCCGGTCGACATGGCCGGTCTCCAGCGGCCAGAGCGTCTCTTCGCTGAGCACCGACACGTTGGGGCCGCCCGCAGGCCAGGGCATGACACCCTGCGGTGCGGGCATCAGCCCGATCACCCGCCGCGCGTCCTTGAGGTAGGGCCGCAAGAGCGGCACCGCAAATCCGTATCCCACCACGGTCTGGCCATGCGTGTCCGGCCAGAACCGCACCACCTGGTTGCGGATCACCTTCTGCGCTGCCCGCCCCAGCGCGCTGCGATAATAGAAATCGCGAAGCGTTTGCACGTCCAGATGCATTGCAGCCCTGCCCGGTATGCGGTTGACTGGTCACAGTCTGTCAAAGCCGCGAAGGAAAGACCATGCCCCTCGACATCGTGACCGTGCCCTGCCTGTCGGACAATTACGCCTATCTGGTGAACGGCCCCGACGGGGTTGCGGTGATCGACGCGCCCGAGGCAGGCCCGATCATCGACGCGCTCAACGCCCGCGGCTGGCAGCCGGGTGTCATCATGCTGACCCATCATCACCACGACCATGTGGGCGGTGTGGCAGAGCTGCGCGAGATCTATGACTGCAAGGTCATGGGCCCGGCCGCCGAAGAGGCCAAGCTTCCGCCGCTGGATTTTGCGCTGCCCGACGGCATGAGTGGCGGGACCGGCGAAGGCGTCATGGAGGTGATCGCCGTGCCCGGCCACACGCTGGGCCACGTGGCGTTCCACTACCCGCGCGCGCAGGCCGCCTTTACCGCCGACAGCCTGATGGCGCTGGGCTGTGGCCGGGTGTTCGAGGGCACCACCGACATGATGTGGGACAGCCTGTCGAAGCTGGCCGCCTTGCCACCGGAAACGACGATCTATTCCGGTCATGAATATACCATGAACAATGCCAAATTCGCTCTGACCATTGAACCGGATAACGAAACGCTTAAGTCCCGGATCACCGAAATCGAAACCGCCAGAGCCGAAAACCGCCCCACCGCACAGGTGCCGCTTTCGGTGGAGTTGGCCACAAACCCGTTCCTTCGCGCCTCCAATCCGGACGTCAAAGCCGCACTTGGCATGGAAAATGCGACGGATGCGGCGGTATTTGCCGAGATCCGTGGACGAAAGGACCGGTTCTGACGAAAATCACATCAAGTTGCGATGTCGTTCACAGATGTGACCGGCTTCGTCAAAGAAAAAACTTGAAGCCGGGGCATAATCGACCAAACTTTAATACTAAGAGGCAATGCTGGTGTCGCATCCACCGGCGCAAACACGGAAGGAGCACGGATCGTGCCTTCATTCTCGAACACTCTTGAGCAGGCAATTCACTCGGCGCTGGCGCTGGCCAATTCGCGCAGCCACGAGTTTGCGACGCTTGAGCATCTCTTGCTCGCGCTCATCGACGAACCGGACGCGACGCGGGTGATGAAAGCCTGCTCCGTCGACACCGAAGAATTGCGCACCACCCTGGTGGAGTTCATCGACGAGGATCTGTCGAACCTCGTAACCGATATCGAGGGCTCCGAAGCGGTGCCCACCGCCGCCTTCCAGCGGGTGATCCAGCGCGCCGCGATCCATGTGCAAAGCTCCGGCCGCACCGAAGTGACCGGCGCCAACGTGCTGGTCGCGATATTTGCCGAACGTGAATCGAATGCCGCCTATTTCCTGCAGGAGCAGGACATGACGCGTTACGACGCGGTGAATTTCATCGCCCATGGCGTCGCCAAGAACCCCGCCTACGGCGAGGCGCGCCCGGTGCAGGGTGCCACCGACGCCGAGGAAGAGGCGCAGACCACAGACGCACAGGCGGGCGGATCGGACAAGGAATCCGCGCTGGCGAAATACTGCGTCGATCTCAACGCCAAATCGCGCGAGGGTGACATCGACCCGCTCATTGGCCGCGATCACGAGGTCGAGCGCTGCATCCAGGTGCTCTGCCGCCGTCGCAAGAACAACCCGCTTCTGGTGGGCGATCCCGGCGTTGGCAAGACCGCCATCGCTGAAGGGCTCGCGCGCAAGATCGTCGCTGGCGAAACCCCCGAGGTGCTGTCGGAAACCACGATCTATTCGCTCGACATGGGTGCGCTTCTGGCCGGTACCCGCTATCGCGGCGATTTCGAGGAGCGGCTCAAGGCCGTGGTGACGGAGCTCGAGGAGCATCCCGACGCGGTGCTCTTCATCGACGAAATCCATACGGTGATCGGCGCCGGTGCGACCTCCGGCGGCGCGATGGACGCGTCCAACCTGCTGAAGCCCGCGCTTCAGGGCGGCAAGCTGCGCACCATGGGCTCCACCACCTACAAGGAGTTCCGCCAGCATTTCGAGAAGGACCGCGCACTCTCCCGCCGCTTCCAGAAAATCGACGTGAACGAGCCGTCGGTCGAGGACACGGTGAAAATCCTCAAGGGTCTCAAGCCCTATTTCGAGGAGCATCACTCGGTCAAATACACCGGCGACGCGATCAAGACCGCGGTGGAGCTTTCCGCGCGCTACATCAACGACCGCAAGCTGCCCGACAAGGCCATCGACGTGATCGACGAGGCCGGTGCGGCGCAGCATCTCGTGGTCGCCTCCAAGCGCCGCAAATCCATCGGCACCAAGGAGATCGAGGCCGTGGTCGCGAAAATCGCGCGCATCCCGCCGAAAAACGTCTCCAAGGACGATGCGGAGCTGCTCAAGGATCTCGACGCGACGCTCAAGCGCGTGGTGTTCGGCCAGGATCCGGCGATCGAGGCGCTGGCCTCTGCGATCAAACTGGCGCGTGCCGGTCTGCGCGAGCCCGAGAAACCCATCGGCAACTACCTCTTTGCGGGCCCCACCGGTGTCGGCAAGACCGAAGTCGCCAAGCAACTGGCGGATTCGCTTGGGGTGGAACTGCTGCGCTTCGACATGTCGGAATACATGGAAAAACACGCGGTCTCCCGCCTCATCGGCGCGCCTCCGGGCTATGTGGGCTTCGATCAGGGCGGTCAGCTGACCGACGGCGTCGATCAGCACCCGCATTGCGTGCTGCTGCTCGACGAGATCGAAAAGGCGCATCCGGATGTCTACAACATCCTCCTGCAGGTGATGGATCACGGCTCGCTCACCGATCACAACGGGCGCACGGTGGATTTCCGCAACGTGATCCTGATCATGACCTCCAACGCGGGCGCCACGGAGCAGGCAAAGGCCGCCATCGGCTTTGGCCGCGACCGCCGCGAGGGCGAGGATACGGCGGCGATCGAGCGCACGTTCACGCCGGAGTTCCGCAACCGTCTGGATGCGGTGATCAGCTTCGCGCCGCTGCCCAAGGAAACCATCCTGCAGGTGGTGGAGAAGTTTGTGCTGCAGCTCGAAGCGCAGCTGATGGACCGCAACGTCACCATCGAGCTCACCCGCCCGGCGGCTGAATGGCTGGCCGACAAGGGCTATGACGACAAGATGGGCGCGCGTCCGCTGGGCCGCGTGATCCAGGAAAACATCAAGAAACCGCTCGCCGAAGAGCTGCTGTTTGGCAAGCTGGCCAAGGGCGGCGTCGTCAAGGTGGCGGTCAAGGATGGCAAGCTGGAGCTGAAGATCGACGGGCCCGACAAGCCGCGCCTCGGCTCCAAGAAACCGCCGCTGCTGACCGCGGAATAATGCGCGGCCTTGTTCTAATGCTTGGCCTTTCCGCCGCGGGCCCGCTCGCGGCGGAGCCGTTCATGGACTGGCCGGTGGATTGCACGCTCGGCTCCGATTGCTTCATCGAGGATTATGTCGATCGCGACCCCGGCTCGGACAGCCAGGATTATACCTGCGGGCTCAACACCCGCGACGGCCACAAGGGCACCGATATCGCGTTGCTGAGTTTCGACCGGATCGACGGTCCCGGCGTGGCCGTGCGCGCCGTGGCGCCCGGCACGGTGCTGCGCATGCGCGACGGGATGGACGACACCGGGCGCACGCAGCGTGTCTCGTCCGACCGCGCCTGCGGCAATGCCGTGATCGTGCAGCACGAAAACGGCTACCGGACGCAATATTGCCATTTGCGCAAGGGCTCCGTCGTGGTCCAGCCCGGTGACAGGGTGCAGGGCGGCGATACGCTCGGGGTGATTGGCCTCTCGGGCCTGACCACCCATCCGCACCTGCATCTGTCGGTCTATCTCGAAAACCGTCTGGTCGATCCTTTCGCGCCCGATGGCGCGCAGGCCTGCGGCGCAACGCAGGAAACCCTCTGGCTGTCGACGCCAGATTATCACGCCACGCTTTTGCGTCTGGCCGGGTTCTCGACCGAGATCCCCAGCTACGACGCCCTGCGCGGCGGCACCGCCCGGCGCGACACGATCAGCCCGACCGAGCCGCTCGTCGTCTATGTAGAGGCCGGCTACGCGCAAGACGGCGACGTGCTGACGATCTCGGCCACCGGACCGGACGGAGAGATCTTCCGCGATACCCGCGTGATGGAAAGCCCCCGGGTCAGCCAGTTGCCCGCCTTCGGACGCCGCGCCCCCGCGGGCGGCTGGACCGAGGGCGAATATCACGGACAGATCACCGTCACCCGCGATGGCGAAGTGATCGCGAACCGCTTTGCCCATGTCATGGTGCAGGCGCCCTGAGCGCCGCGGCGGAGCTTGCCGGGGCCGGGCGGATCGGCCATGGTCGATGAATCCACAATTTGCAAAGACACGGCGTGACCGCAACCGAGATCCCTGAAAGTCCCTGGAGCCGCGCGCGCGGCAAGGACGACGCGCCCGGCGTGCCGGTCTATCCCCCCCCGCAGCCGCCGCCCGATCCCGCCACGCTCGACACCCGGTTTATCGGGCGGCGGCTGCGCCTGTTCTGGCTGGCGCTGAAAACCGGGATCTTCACGGTTCTGACGCTCGGGCTCTATCGCTTCTGGATGAAGACACGCCTGCGCCGCTGGTACTGGTCGGCGATCCGGGTCGGCAGGCACCCGCTCGAATATGTCGGCGATCCGTTCGAAAAGCTGCTGGGCTTCCTGATCGCGGTGGTGATCCTGTCCTTCTATATCGGCGTGGTAAACCTGCTCTTGATGTTTGCGAGCTTCTCGCTGCTGCAGGGCAATAGCACGGCATACCTGATGTCGTTCATCGGGGTGATCCCGCTGTGGTTTTACGCGCAGTACCGGGCGCGGCGCTACGTTCTGGCCCGCACCCGCTGGCGCGGGCTGCGGTTCGGGCTGGAGCCGGGCGCCTGGGGCTATGCCTTTCGCGCGCTGGGTCACTGGATTCTGACGATCCTGTCTGCCGGGCTGCTCTGGCCCCGCATGACATTCAAGCTCGAGAAATACCGCACCGACCGGACCTTTTTCGGCGAGGCACGCATGGTGCAGGGCGGGCGCTGGACGATGCTCTACCCGGCCACGAAATGGATCTTCGCAGCGCTGCTGATGGCGGGGGTGGCCGCCGGGATCCTGTTTGCCGGATCGCCCGGCGTTGCCGGTCTGCTCTTTGCCGCAACTACATACACGGCGCTTTACGGCATTGCCTATTACCGGGTCGAGACGCTGAAACGCCTCACCCGGCACAAGAAGCTCGCCAAGGTCGGCCTGTCGCTTGAGGCCAGCCCGCGCCGGATCCTGTTCATCCACATCTTCGGCTACGGCCTCGCCGGTCTGGCGATGCTGATCCCGTTGGGACTGCTGGGTTATCTGGCGGTGTCGATGCAATCGCTGGACCTGCTGGTCGAAGCGGGGATCGAAGGCCTGCCCGTGCTCGACCTGCCCCGCTGGGCGCTGGCCGGCTTTGGCGTGATGCTCTATTTCACGGTTTTCCTGCTCTGGTCGGCGATGACACACACGTTCATCACCCTGCCCGTCACCCGCCACTACGCCGAAGGGCTGACCGTGCAGGGCGCCGATGGCCTGGCGCATATCCGTCAGCGGCCGCGCGATGAGCATACCGAAGCCGAAGGCTTTGCCGAAGCGCTCGATGTCGGGGCCTCGATATGAGCGTGCTGGTGCATGTGGGACCGACCGCCGCGGAATTTACCAGCGATGCGCAGTTTCTCGACGGCGAACATCCGGTGCCGCGGGCGGTGCGGGTGCGCGCCGACGACACCCGTAAAATGCTGCTGATCGAGGATGGCGACGGGCTGGAATGGCCGCTCGACGAGATCCGGGAAATCCCCGATCAGGCGGGCGGCGACATCTTCGTGCTGCGGCTTGCCGGGGACGGTCTGCAGCGACTGATCCTGCCGGACCGGGGCCTGCGGCCGCGTCTGCCGAAATCGGACCGAGTGCCGCCCACCGCCAATCGCGGCCGGTTGATGGGCTGGGCGGTGGCCGCGCTGGCCTCTGTCGCGCTCATCGTCTTTGTGCTGGTGCCGCTGATGGCCGATCAGCTGGCCGAATACATCCCCCCCGAAGGCGAGCGCGCGCTGGGGCAGGTCACGCTTGAACAGATCCGCGGCGCGCTCGACGAAACCGGCATTTCGCCGATTGCCGAATGCACCGGCGCCGAGGGTGTTCTGGCGCTCGCCAAGATGGAAGAGAGGCTGCAGGGCGTGCTGGATCTGCCGGTCGATTTGTCGGTGCATGTGCTGGACCACGACATGGTCAACGCCTTCGCCCTGCCCGGCGGGTTTGTCGTGTTCTTTCGCGGATTGCTCGATGAGGCCGAAACGCCGGAACAGGTGGCGGCGGTCTTTGCGCATGAAATCGGCCACGTCGTCAGCCGCGATCCGACACGCCACGCCCTGCGCTCGGCAGGCTCGATCGGGGTTCTGGGGCTGCTCTTCGGGGATTTCGCGGGCGGCGCTTTGGTGCTGTTTCTCGCCGAACGGCTGATCGACGCGCAATACAGCCAGACCGCAGAGGCGGAGGCCGACGCCTTTGCCCATAACGCGCTGATCGCGGCGGATCTGCCGCCCTCGGCGCTTGCCGACATGTTCGAGAGGCTGCGCGCAAAAGGCGGCGATGTCGACGGGTTCGTCGCGCATTTCCTCGCCCACCCGCGTCTTGGCGACCGCATCGAAGCCGCCCGGGCCGCAACGCCGGAAGGGTTCCGCCCGCGCGCGCTGATGACCGCATCGGAGTGGCAGGCGCTGAAATCGATCTGCCGCTAGCCGGCTTTCGGCGCGGCTGGCTCCCACAACTCGATCGGGTTGCCTTCGGGATCGTTGAGCCAGGCAAAACTGCCGTTGGGATAGGGCGAGTCCGGATCCTCGCGCACCTCCACCCCGGCGGCGCGCAGCTGCGCGGCCATCTTCGCCAGATCGCGCACGCGAAAATTCAGCATGAAGGCCTTCTCGCGATTGCCGAAATAGTCGGTGAGCTTGTCGAAGGGGGCAAACACCGTCTCGCCTTCCTGCTGCCGCCAGCACGGCGTCTCGTAATCGTCGGGCACCAGATCGATGCCGAGATGATCGAGATACCATTTCGCCAGCGCCTTGGGATCCTCCGCCCGGAAGAAGAACCCGCCGAACCCCGTGACCTTTTCCATCCTCATCCTCCCCGCATTGCGCCGGTTGCCTGCCGCAACGTCACCGAATCCGCGGGCTGTGGGCATCGATTGCTCCGCCGGAGTTTCCAATCCACTGCAAAACGCGACGTCGGTTGGCGCTAACGTGACGATTTTGCCCTGTTTCAACCGAGTTTACCACGGTACACCCGTGCGCGAGGAATCCCGGCGGAGCGCCGCCGGACAGGAACAATGAGAGGACCACGCCGATGAAGGTACTTGTGCCGGTCAAGCGCGTGATCGACTACAACGTGAAGGTCCGCGTCAAGGCGGACGGATCGGGTGTCGATCTCGCCAATGTCAAAATGTCGATGAACCCGTTCGACGAGATTGCCGTCGAAGAGGCGATCCGCCTCAAGGAAGCGGGCAAGGCCGACGAGATCGTCGCCGTCTCCATCGGTGTCAAGCAGAGCCAGGAAACCCTGCGCACCGCGCTCGCCATGGGTGCCGACCGGGCCATTCTCGTCGTGGCCGCCGACGATGTGCACACCGATATCGAGCCGCTGGCCGTGGCCAAGATCCTGGCCGCCATCATCAAGGAAGAAGAGCCGGGCCTTGTGCTTTGCGGCAAGCAGGCGATCGACAATGACATGAACGCCACCGGACAGATGCTGTCGGCGCTGCTCGGCTGGAGCCAGGCGATGTATGCCAACGATGTCGACATCGACGGCGACCACGCGGTTGTCACGCGCGAGGTCGATGGCGGTCTGCAGACCATCAAGGTCAGGATGCCGACCATCATCTCCACCGACCTGCGCCTCAACGAGCCGCGTTATGCCTCGCTGCCCAACATCATGAAGGCCAAGAAAAAGCCTCTGGATGAGAAGACCGCCGAGGATTACGGCGTCGATGTCTCGCCGCGCCTTGAGATCGTGTCGACCGGTGAACCGGCGGCGCGCGAGGCGGGCGAGATTGTGGGCTCGGTCGATGAGCTGGTGGCGAAACTGAAAGAGAAGGGGGTGGTGTGATGGCCGTACTTCTGATTGCAGAAATATCCGATGGCGCGCTGTCGATGGACGCAACCGCCAAGACCGTGAGCGCCGCCGCGTCGCTGGGCGACGTGACCGTGCTGGCGGTGGGTGCCTCGGCCAAGGAGGCCGCCTCCGAGGCCGCGACGATCCAGGGTGTGACCAAGGTGCTGGTGGCCGAGGATGACCTGTACGGTCACCGCCTGGCAGAGCCGGTCTCGGCGCTGATTGCCTCGCTTGCGGGCGATTACAGCCATATCGTGGCGCCCGCGACCACCGACGCCAAGAACATCCTGCCGCGCGTCGCAGCGCTGCTCGACGTGATGGTGCTGACCGACGTCTCCGGTGTGGTCGATGCCGACACGTTCGAGCGTCCGATCTATGCGGGCAACGCGATCCAGACGGTGAAGTCCCGCGACGACACCAAGGTGATCTCGTTCCGGACCTCCACTTTCGATGCGGCCGAAACCGGCGGCTCCGCTCCGGTCGAGGATATCGCATCGGGTGAGAATCCGGGCCTCAGCGAATGGGTCGAGGACAAGGTCGCCGCAAGCGACCGGCCCGAACTGACCTCTGCCGGTGTGGTGGTCTCCGGCGGTCGCGGCGTTGGCTCCGAAGAGGATTTCGCGCTGATCGAAAAGCTGGCGGACAAGCTCAACGCCGCTGTCGGCGCCTCGCGCGCGGCAGTGGACTCGGGCTTTGCCCCGAACGACTGGCAGGTCGGCCAGACCGGCAAGGTTGTGGCGCCCGAGCTTTACGTCGCCGTCGGGATCTCCGGTGCGATCCAGCACCTTGCGGGCATGAAGGACAGCAAGATCATCGTCGCGATCAACAAGGACGAAGAGGCGCCGATCTTCCAGGTTGCCGATTACGGGCTTGTGGCGGACCTCTTCCAGGCGGTGCCGGAGCTGACCGAAAAGCTCTGACGCCACCGGATTGGTGCAGATCTCCGGACCGGCCCGCCTGACACCAGGCGGGCCGTTTCCTTTTGGTGACCCTGCGGCGTGGAACGCTCCGGGCCGAGCGCGCCGTCAGATCCCGAGCAGGTCCTGCAGGTCCGCCTCCAGCCGGTTTGCGGCCTCGACATGGGCCAGCGGGCCCACCAATTCCGCCGCGGCGCAGGCCTCGAACTCGCTGAACACCATGCCGCGTGTGCCTTGCACGCGCGCCTTGTCGCTCGGCACCACCTCGTGCAGGGCGGAGACGCGCGGGCGCAGGATGTTCACCATCTCGCGGGTGATGAACATCGGCACATTGCCCCGCGCCGGTGCCGTGCCTTCCGGGATCGGCCCGTCCGAGAACCACAACAGCACGACATGGCCGCGCAGGATCGTCAACAGATGCTTCATGCGCGCCACCCAGGCGGTCTGCAGCTCTGCCTCAACCTCGGCAAATCGCTCCGCCGAGACCTCCTGCAGCCGTCCCAGCATGTGCCGGTTGAAGTGAAACTCGATAAAGTCGATCTCCGGATAGAGCGCCTCGAGCCTGCGCGAGGCACGCAGAAACCGGTCGTTGCGCCGCGGATGCACCTGATAATACCGGTTCGACATGTTCTGCGCGCCCATGATCTGCACCACCTTGGCGCGTGCGCCGCTGGCCAGGTCGAGCACCGACGGGTCGTTGAGATAAAGATCGACCCCGCCATTCACCGCGCCGAAATTCGGACATTCGATGCCAAGCCGTCCTTCCAGCAATTCCGGAAACGGCTGCCTGATAAACCGGCCATAGGTTTCCGTGCTGCCCAGAAACGCCACATAGCCGTCATCCAGCGCCCGCTTGGGACCGCGGAACTGCACCCGGGAGTTGCCGTACTGGCAAAGATAATATTCGAGCGCGGCTGCGCCCCCTGCATGAACCGTCATGTCACCCACCTCAATTTCACCCAAGGCCCAGAGTCCCCGAAATCCGTTGCCAAATCGCTAAATGGAAAATGCAGTTCAAACTGGACGGGTCACCCTTGCGACCGCCCGCTGCAGAGGCCTATTGTTGCAACGGAAGAACGAAGGACAGCGCCATGGAAATCAAGTCGATCGGCATCGTCGGCGCCGGGCAGATGGGCAACGGCATTGCGCATGTGATGGCGCTGGCGGGCTATGATGTGCGCATCAACGACGTCGATGGCGACGCTCTCGACCGCGCCATCGCACTGATCGGCAAGAACCTCGACCGGCAGGTCAGCCGCGAGAAGATCTCGGGCGAGGATCGCGATGCCGCCATGGCACGGATCACCGCGACGCAGGCCCTGAAAGACATCGCGCAGACCGATCTGGTGATCGAGGCCGCGACCGAGCGTGAAGAGATCAAGCACAAGATCTTCGAGGCGCTGGTGCCGGATCTCAAGGACAACACGATCCTCACCTCGAACACCTCGTCGATCTCGATCACCCGGCTGGCATCGCGCACCGACCGGCCCGAACGCTTCATGGGCTTTCACTTCATGAACCCGGTGCCGGTGATGCAACTGGTCGAACTCATTCGCGGCATCGCGACGGATGAGACCACCTACAAGGCCTGCCACGGGGTCGTCGACCGGCTGGGCAAGACCGCCGCGTCGGCCGAAGATTTCCCGGCCTTCATCGTCAACCGGATCCTGATGCCGATGATCAACGAGGCGGTCTATACGCTTTATGAAGGTGTGGGGAATGTGAACTCCATCGACCAGTCGATGAAGCTCGGGGCCAATCACCCGATGGGGCCGCTGGAGCTCGCGGATTTCATCGGGCTCGACACCTGCCTTGCAATCATGAACGTGCTGCATGACGGGCTGGCGGACACCAAGTACCGGCCCTGCCCGCTCTTGACGAAATATGTCGAGGCAGGCTGGCTTGGCCGCAAGACGCAGCGCGGGTTCTACGATTATCGCGGAGAAACACCGGTGCCGACGCGCTGAAGACCGTTTGGCTCCGGGCACGGGCGCGCGGGATCAACCGCCACCATCGGGATCGCGCAGAACCGCTGGGCCCCCTCAGCTTTCGCGCAGACGCAGCGTCTTTTCCCGCAACCAAGCCACAAATTCGCGCTGGTTGCCGTCGAACGCCTTGACCGCATCCGCCGAGATCGGCTCTCCGACCACCGGTTTCTGCGGTTTGCGACATGCGTGCACCACCTCGTGGATCAGCAGGCCCTGGCGGATCGTCGGCGACACCTTGTTGGCGATCTGGTAGGCGCGCGAGTTCTGGCCCGGGAAATAGATCGGCACCACGGTCGCGCCGGAGCGCTGCACCATCTTGGCGGTGAAAGGGTTCCAGTCCTTTTCGATCGCCGGGCCGAACATCGTCTCGGAGTTGGCCACAACACCCGATGGGAAGAGCACGATCACCCCGCCCGCCTTCAGATGCGCCATCGAGCGGGCGCGCATCTCAAGGCCCTGCTCGCGCGCGTTGGGCTCATGCGGGAACGGCACCGGGATCATGAATTCCTCGATCTCGGTCACACCGGTCAGAAGCGACCGGGTCAGGATCTTGTAATCGGTCCGCACCCGCCCGATAAGCTCGGCGAGCACCATGCCATCGACCAGCCCGTGCGGGTGATTGGCAACGACGATCACCGGGCCTTTCGCAGGGATCCGCTCGATCTGGGCCGCGGGCGTTTCCAGCGAAATCCCCATGATGCCCAGCGCCTGCGTCCAGAACGCCTGCCCCTCTGCCGGGCCCATACGTTCGAACCGGCGCACCATGCGCAGCATCGGGATCTTGCCGGTCAGCCATTCCAGCGTGCGGATCGTGTTGGCTTTCCACGGGTTGGTGAAGGTATTGGCGTAGCTGATCTTGCGCTTGTCATAGGGCGCATGCGCCGCAGGATGCGCGCGTTTGTCGGCTGTCATGGAATAGCTGCTTTCCACCATGCGCCCGTCAAAGCCCCGTCTATCCATGGCACCAAAGAGCGTCGCGGCCCGTCAGCACTCTTCTCCGAACCGGTCCGCGACAAGCGCCTCGACCGCGTCAGCAAGCGCCTCGGCATCGGGACCGGAGGTTTGAACCTCAATAGTGGTTCCTTTTGCGGCTGCCAACATCAAAAGCCCCATGATGCTGTCGCCGCTGGCCGAGAGGCCATCGCGCGAGACCTCTGCCGTGGCGTCAAACCCTTCGACTACTTCCACCAGTTTGGCCGAAGCCCGGGCGTGCAGACCCTTCTCATTCACGATCCGCAGCGTGCGAGGGCTGGATTCGGTCATATGGCGACATTCCTCAATCGGCTTTCGGGCGGCTGGCCCGTTTCGATCAGGAGGGATCGGCGTTTACGTTCTGACTGTCAATATATTTCCGTCCGGCATCCAACGCGGCCAGCACCGCTTCGGCCACCGGTCGCTGGCGGCTCTTGGCCAGTTTGATCAGCATCGGCAGGTTCATGCCGTAAAGAATCCGCCGGTTGTCCGGGGTGCAGGCGCGCAGGCTGAGATTGGAGGGCGAGCCGCCGAACATGTCGGTCACCACCACAACGCCCTGCCCGCTATCGACTGCATCGGCGGCGGCACAAATCTCCGATTGCTTGTCGCCCCGGTCGCAATCAGGCTCGATCGAGATGGCGCGCATGCCGGACTGCTTGCCAACCACGTGTTCGACCGCGGCAAGATACTCGCGGGCCAGGCCGCCATGGGCAACAATAACAATACCGATCAAACCCCGGCCTTTCCAACTTGAGCGGGCGTGCGGGCGGTTGGTGTGGACAATCCGCGCCGGACCAGCTCGCGATGCCTAATTGACACCTGCCAGCCCGCATTCGCAAGGGCCTCCGCCACGGCTTCGGTCACGGCCACCGACCTGTGTTGCCCGCCGGTGCAGCCAAACCCGATCTCGAAATGCGCCTTGCCCTCCTGCCGCACGGCGGGAAGCATGAACAGGATGAGCCCGTTGAGGTGGTCGAGAAACGGCGCGTAGCGCGCATCCTCGGCCACGTAGCGCGCAACCGGGTCTTCCAACCCGGTCTTTGCGCGCAGCTCCGGCTCCCAATGCGGATTGCGCAGAAAGCGGCAGTCAAACGCGAGGTCGAGCCCCTGCGGCAGGCCGCGCTTGTAGCTGAAACTGTGCAGTGACACCGCCATCCGCTGGCCGGTTGTCATGCCGAACCACTGCTCGATCTGGGCGCGCAGCTCATGCACGTTGAGCGCGCCGGTGTCGATCAGGATGTCGGCGCGCAGGCGCACATCCTCGAGCAGCGCCAGTTCCCGGACGATGCCGTCTTCGGGTGTGTCGTCGGGCGCCAGAGGGTGGCGGCGGCGGGTCTCGGAATAGCGTCGGGCCAGAATATCCGGCGGGCAGTCGATGAACAGAAGATCGACCGAAAGATCGTCGCGCTGGCCCAGTGCTGTGCGCAGCTGCAGCACACCCTCGCCGCTGAAATCGCGGTTGCGCACGTCGATGCCAAGCGCCAGCGGGCGCGCGGGATGGGACGGGCCCTCGAACAGCCGCGGGATCAGGGTCAGGGGGATGTTGTCGATGGCCTCGAAACCGCAATCCTCAAGCACATTGATCGCGGTTGACCGACCGGCGCCCGAAGGCCCGGTGACCAGCACGATGCGCTGTGTGGTGGTTTTGGCGGCGTTCATCCTTAATCCTCACGTCCACGCCTGAGATATAGCATAAGTGCCGCAGGAAAATGGGGGGACGCGGATTTGTGAAGCAACGGCACCGATTGTCCCAGAAGGCGCGTGTGCCGGCGTGGCGGAAGCCGCTCTGTCTCCTCCATATCCATGTCGAGGACAGCCGCGAGCGTGGCGGTCGACGCCTCGGCGCATCTCAGAATGCCAAGCCCGCGCGCTTCGATGAGGCCGGAGATGCTGTCCGGCGCGCCGAGCCGGATCTCAGCGCCCTGGGTCTGCAGAACGGTGCGGTCATCGGAAACCAGCGCGGCCCCAAGGGCGATCATCTGCAAGGCGAGGCCCGATTTGCCACTGCCCGATGCGCCGCAAATGAGCAGAGCCCGGCCCTGCACGGCGATGGCGCTGGCGTGCAGGATCAGGGGCTCTGCCTCGGCCATGTGTCAGATCGGCAGGCCCACTACGAAACGCGCGCCCAGCGGCTCGGAGGTGGCATCGGCTTCGGTGGGACGGATGTTTTCAGCCCAGATCACGCCGCCATGGGCCTCGATGATCTGCTTGGAGATCGCAAGGCCCAGGCCTGAATTGTTGCCGAAATCGCTTTGCGGGCGGGAGGTGTAGAAGCGTTTGAAGATCTTGGCGAGCGCCTCTTCGGGGATGCCGGGGCCGGTGTCCTCGACCACGACAAGCACGCGGTTGTCGCGACGCCGCGCCCAGACGCGTATCGCGTCGCCATCCTCGCAAAAGCTGACCGCGTTGCTGATCAGGTTCACAAAGACCTGCGCCAGCCGCGGCTCCAGCCCGTTGATCTTGATCGGGCGGGGCGGCAGATCGGTGATGAACTCGATCCCGCGCTGCCGCGCATCCTGACCCAGGAAATCGGCGATGTTGCTGAGCATGTCGAGCAGGTTGAACTCCTGCTCCTCTTCCTTGACAAGCTCGGAATCCAGCCGCGAGGCGTTGGAGATGTCGCTGACCAGCCGGTCCAGCCGGCGCACGTCATGCTCGATCACCTCGAGCAGTTTCTGACGGTGCTCGTCCTTCTTGACCATGCCGAGGCTGCCCACGGCAGAGCGCATGGAGGCCAGCGGGTTCTTGATTTCATGCGCCACGTCGGCGGCAAACTGTTCGTTGCTGTCGATCCGGTCGTAAAGCGCGCCGACCATGCCGCGCAGGGCGCCGGACAGGCGCCCGATCTCATCGGGGCGCGCGGTCAGATCGGGGATGCGGATGCGCCCGGGGGCCACGTTGCGACGGTTGCGGTCACGCCCGATCTCCGCCGCGTCCGCCAGGTCGGAGATCGGGTTGGCGATGGTCGAGGCCAGCACGAGGCTGAGCCCGATGGAGACCAGCGTGGCGATCACGAACATCTGCAGCACGCGCTCCCGCTCGGCGCTGACCGCGGCGTCGATTTCCGACGCGGTGGAGATAAGCGCGATGGTGCCGACAATCGTCTCGCCCTGCTTGATCGGCGAGAAGCCGTGAAACAGCGTCTGCCCGTCGGCCCCGCGCCCGGCCTCGACCCGGGTCAGCGACGGATCGCCCGCCTCGATCATGCGGCGCAGCTTGTCTTCGGCGTGCAGATCGGGTTCTGCCGAAAAATAGGTAAAAAGCCCGGCGATACCGCGCCAGGCCCTGTCGAGGTAATCCGAGATCAGCGTGGGCTGCTGTGTCTCTTCCTCCACACGCAGGATCGGCGCCACGGTTCCCGTCGCCTCGCCCACAAGGAAATTCGCGGCATCGTAGATCAGAAGCTGCGCGCCTTCGCGCAGCTCCAGCCCGGCGACGGTGGTCTCCACATCGATGCCGTCGGAGGTGCCCAGATTGACCGGCGCGCCGCGCGGCAACTGCGCCTCGAACACATCCGCGATCAGCTCCACCTCGGCCTGCAGGGCGTTGGCCGTCTGTACGGCCAGCGTGTCGCGCGAGGAATTGAGCCACAGGATGCCCGCCACCAGCACGTTCAGCGCAATCAGGTTGAACGTGATGATCTTGCGGGTCAGCGGCGAGCGGTTCAGCGAAAAGAGGCCACGCCGCTCGCGACTGTCGCGCAGCTCTTTCTCGACCGTGCTGTCCGGGGCGACCCAATCGTCGCCCAGAACCACATCGGCATCGCGACGATCCCGCTGGTCCCGGCGATCGTCGTCCATGTCAAACTGCTCGGCCAGCGCCATCGCCTATTCTTCGTTGTAGCGGTATCCGATACCGTAGAGTGTCTCGATCGCCGAAAACTCCTCATCGACAGAGCGCATCTTCTTGCGCAGACGCTTGATATGGCTGTCGATTGTGCGGTCGTCGACATAGACCTGGTCGTCGTAGGCCACGTCCATCAGCTGATCGCGCGACTTCACGAAACCGGGGCGTTGCGCCAGCGCCTGCAGCAACAGGAATTCGGTCACGGTCAGCGACACGTCGCGGCCCTTCCAGGTCACCGCATGACGCAGCGGATCCATGGAGAGCGACCCGCGGGTCATCAGCTTGGTCTCTTCGGTGTCGCCGACGATGTCGCCTGCCACCGCTTCCTGGCGGCGCAGGAGCGCGCGGATGCGTTCGACCAGAAGCCGTTGGGAAAACGGCTTTTTCACGTAATCGTCCGCGCCCATGCGCAGGCCGAGCACCTCGTCGATCTCGTCATCCTTGGAGGTCAGGAAGATCACCGGCATCTTGGATTTCTGGCGCACCCGCTGCAGCAGGTCCATGCCATCCATGCGCGGCATCTTGATGTCGAAGACAGCCATGTCGGGCATTTTCTTGTTGAACGCATCGAGTGCGGCCTGGCCGTCATTGAATGTTTCCACCTCGAAACCCTCTGCCTCAAGGGTCATCGAAACCGATGTCAGAATATTCCTGTCATCGTCCACAAGGGCGATTTTTGACATTAGTTGTTTCCTTGTTCTGCTCTGGTTTGCCTGATTTTTTTCCTCAGTATGTTGGATTTTTCCTTTTACAACAATCCCCAACTGCGAATCAGGCCACCCTTCCGCCACCATTTCAGGCGAATTTGGCAAAGGAATGGCTAAAAAGCCTCAGTCGCGCGTGTGGTTCCATCAGATGATATCGCTAAACTTTGAGTGGTTGCGCTAACTGCGCGGTTGCGTCCTGTTCACACGCGACACCCCCATGTTAAGGCAGTTTCACAGACGGTCGCTGGACCGCAACAATCTTACCGAAACGGCGCTGCAACAGGAGCACGCAGATGACATTTGGACGGGTAAACCCGCAATTCCGGCTTGAAGATCAGGGGATCGAAGGCCTGGGCGATGTCTATTACAACCTGATGGAGCCGGCGCTGATCGAGGCCGCGCTCAAGCGGGGCGAAGGCCAGCTTGGCAAGGGCGGCGCGTTTCTTGTGACCACCGGCAAGTTCACCGGCCGGTCGCCCAAGGACAAGCATATCGTCAAGACCGACAGCGTCGCAGACGACATCTGGTGGGACAACAACGCGCCGATGTCCGAAGCGGGGTTCGATGCGCTTTACGACGACATGATCGCGCATATGAAGGGGCGCGAGTATTTCGTGCAGGATCTCGTGGGCGGCGCCGACCCGGCCAATGCCATCGACGTGCGGGTGATCTCGGAACTGGCCTGGCACAACCTCTTTATCCGGCACATGCTGCGCCGTCCCGACCGCGAGGATCTCGACAGTTTCACCGCCGATTTCACGATCATCAACTGCCCCAGCTTCAAGGCCGATCCGGAGCGGCACGATTGCCGGTCCGAGACGGTGATCACGATGAATTTCGACCGCAAGCTGATCCTGATCGCCAACACCGAATATGCGGGCGAGAACAAGAAATCGGTCTTCACGCTGCTCAACTACCTGCTGCCGCAAAAGGGCATCATGCCGATGCATTGCTCGGCCAACCATGCCACCGGCAACCCGGTCGACACGGCCGTGTTCTTCGGTCTCAGCGGCACCGGCAAGACCACGCTGTCGGCCGATCCCGACCGCACGCTCATTGGCGACGATGAACATGGGTGGTCGGATCGCGGCACCTTCAATTTCGAGGGGGGCTGTTACGCCAAGACCATCAGCCTGTCGCCCGACGCCGAGCCCGAGATCTACGCCACCACCGAGAAATTCGGCACCGTGATCGAGAACATGGTCTATGACGCCGAGACCTTCGATCTGGATTTCGAGGATGACAGCCTGACCGCCAACATGCGCTGCGCCTATCCGCTGCACTACATCTCGAACGCGTCGAAAACAGCGCTGGGCGGGCATCCCAAGAACATCATCATGCTGACCTGCGACGCCTTCGGCGTGCTGCCGCCCATCGCGCGGCTGACACCGGCGCAGGCGATGTATCACTTCCTGTCGGGCTTCACCGCCAAGGTTGCGGGCACCGAGCGTGGTGTGACCGAACCGCAACCGACCTTTTCGACCTGCTTTGGCGCGCCCTTCATGCCGCGGCGTCCGGAGACCTATGGCAACCTGTTGCGCGACAAGATCGCCAAGCATGGCGCGACCTGCTGGCTGGTCAATACCGGCTGGACGGGCGGCGCCTATGGCACCGGCCAGCGCATGCCGATCAAGGCGACGCGGGCTTTGCTGACGGCGGCGCTCAACGGCTCGCTGGCCGAAGCAGAGTTCCGCAAGGACGCGAATTTCGGCTTTGACGTGCCAGTGTCGGTTTCCGGCGTGCCGGATCTGCTGCTCGACCCGCGCAAGACCTGGGAGGACAAGGCGGCCTATGACGCGCAGGCGCAGAAACTCGTCTCGATGTTTGCCGACAATTTCGCGCAATACGTGCCTTACATAGATGACGACGTGAAAGCGGCGGCCATCGGCTGAGCGGACACTTTGCCTTTCGGCAGTGTCCCCGCCCCGGGGGCACGTCATCGGCGGGATTTCGCAGCCGCGATTGCACATGCGCTTGTCCGGGGGCACATATCAGACATGCCTGCGCTTTCCCCGCCTCTGATCCGTCTGGCCCTGCTGATCGCCCTGAGCGCGTCAGGCAGTGCCGGGGCCGCCCAAGGCAGCGAGCCGCCGCTGAAGCTGCTCGATCACGGGGTTATCTGCGATGTCACGTTCCAGGGCCGCAGGGAGGCGCCACTGACCGAAAGCGGTCAGATCAACCTGATCGACCAGAGCCGGGAAATGGACGTGACGACGCCGCGTGTGCCTGCGCGGATCGGGCTCAGCTTTGGCATTCGGGTGGTGGCGCATCCGGGCGCAGGTGTGCCGGACGCGCGGATCGTGGTCACGCACCCGCCGCTCGGACCGGCGCGGGTCACGGTGCAAAGCTGGGGCTCGCCGATCTCGCCGGGTGGCACCGGCATCGGGCTGTTCACGTTCGAGCATGACTATGAACTGGTCAAAGGCCCCTGGCGCTTCCAGATCCTGAGCGGCGACACCATACTCGTGGATCAGCCCTTCGAGGTGGTCGAGGGCTACGCGGTGCCGGAGGTGCAGGGCGAATGCTTCGCGGCGGAAATCACCTCCTGACGCGCTCCGCTTTTCCGACCTGAGCGCCCCAACGCCAGACCCTCCGCACCCCTACCCATATCCGGCCCCCTTTGACCATCAGTCCACAACTTATTGCGGGCGTCACGAAAATATCGCTTTACACGCCCCCCCGACCCCATGCACCATATCTGGTAAGGGCGCGCGGGCAGCCCGCAGACCCTTGAGCAGGCAGCTAATGCTGGGGTCTTCTATTCGCCTCAGCGCTAATAACAAAACGAGGTGGCGGCATGACCCTGTCCGAGCAATTCCAGACCGAAGAACTGCATCCGATCGACATTGTCGAGCATCTGGCCGAACACAATGAGTGGGATTTCGACCGGATCACCGACGATCAGATCGCGATGGCGGTGCAGGGGCAGTGGCGCACCTATTCCGTCACGCTGGCCTGGTCCGATTACGATGAAACCCTGCGGATGATCTGCACCTTCGAGATGGAACCGCCAACCGAGAGGATGGCCACTCTGCACGAAGGGCTCAACCTTGTGAACGACCAGTGCTGGGCCGGGGCCTTCAGCTATTGGGAAGCGCAAAAGCTGATGGTCTACAAATACGGCCTGATCCTGGCCGGCGGCAATGTCGCCACGGCCGAGCAGATCGACACCATGGTCACCGCCGCCGTCCTGAGCGCCGAGCGCTATTACCCGGCCTTCCAGCTGATGAGCTGGACCGACAAGACCGCGGACGAAGCGCTGCAGGTTGCCATTGCCGAGGCCTACGGACGCGCTTAACGTCCGCCCCGTGATGCTGCGCGCAAACGGGGGATGAGCCATGGAAAAGACGGAACTGGCAGAGCGTGGCCTTGTGCTGCTGGGCTGCGGCAAGATGGGCTCTGCCATGCTCGAAGGCTGGCTGGCGCGCGGATTGCCCGCCGCCTCGGTCTGGGTGATCGATCCCAAGCCGTCGGACTGGCTCAAGGCACGGCAGACCCATCTCAACATCGATCTGCCGCCCGACCCGGCGGTTGTGCTCATCGCGGTGAAACCGCAGATGATGGGCGAGGCGCTGCCGCAGCTTCAGGCGCTGGGCTCAGGCGACACGCTCTTTGTCTCCATCGCCGCGGGCACCACCATCGACACACTGGCCGCAACCTTGGGCCGCGACGCGCCGATCATCCGCGCGATGCCCAACACCCCCGCCGCGGTGGGCCGTGGCATCTCCGCGATCATCGGCAACCCGCACGCAACCGAAGCGCAGATGCAGGCCACCGAAGACCTGTTATCGGCCATCGGCGACGTGGTGCGGCTGGAGGGCGAAGAGCAGATGGATGCGGTCACCGGGGTCTCGGGCTCCGGCCCGGCCTATGTGTTCCACATGATCGAATGCCTGGCCGCCGCCGGTGAAGCGCAGGGCCTCGCGCCCGCGCTGGCGATGCAGCTGGCGCAGGCCACGGTGGCCGGGGCGGGCGCGCTGGCCATGCAATCCGACGACAGCGCCGCGCAGTTGCGCCGCAACGTGACCTCGCCCAATGGCACCACACAAGCCGGGCTGGAGGTGCTGATGGACGACAAGGCCGGTCTGCCGCCGCTCATGCGCGCCACCGTGGCCGCCGCCGCCGACCGCTCGCGGGAGCTGGCAAATGGCTGAGATAAGCTTTGACGACTTTCTCGCCGTCGACATCCGCGCAGGCACCATCACGCGGGCCGAACCGTTTCCCGAAGCGCGCAAACCGGCGCTCAGGCTCTGGGTCGATTTCGGGGAAGAGATCGGCGAGAAAAAGAGCTCCGCGCAGATCACCGAGCATTACGAGCCTGAAGCGCTGATCGGGCGGCAGGTCATGGCGGTGGTAAATTTCCCGCCCCGCCAGATCGGGCCGGTGATGTCCGAAGTGCTGGTGCTTGGCGTCTATGACGCCGATGGCGCGGTGGTGCTGCTGGGCCTCGACAGGCCGGTGCCCGATGGCGGGCGGATGTGCTGACCTGCGTGACCCCGCTTTGTCGCGCGCCATCTTGTTCCCGGAGACGCCAACCTGTCCCAGACCCCCATTGCCCGGAGCCAGCCCATGCCCAAGGTCCTGATCGCGCGCAACCTGCCAGACAGCGTTGTGGATGAAGCGCGCGCGCTTTTCGATGTGACCTATCGCGATCGCCCCGACCCGATGAGCGAGGCGGAGATGATCTCCAGCCTGCGCGACTATGATGCGGTGCTGCCGACGCTCGGCGATCTTTACGCGGCGAGTATCTTTGCCGCCGTGCCGGACCCGCGCTGCAGGCTGCTGGCGAATTTCGGAGTGGGCTACAACCATATCGACGTCGCCGCCGCCAGGGCCGCTGGCATCGCCGTGACCAACACACCCGGCGCCGTGACCGATGCCACCGCGGATATCGCGCTGATGCTCATGCTGATGTCCTGCAGGCGCGCCGCCGAAGGCGAACGTCTGGTGCGTGCGGGCAAATGGGAAGGCTGGCATCCGGTGCAGATGTTGGGCCTGCATCTCAGCGGCAAGCGGCTTGGCATTGTCGGCATGGGGCGGATCGGGCAGGCCATCGCGCATCGCTGCCATTACGGCTTTGGCATGACGGTGGCCTACAGCTCGCGGTCGCGAAAGGATCTGCCCTATGAGGCCACACGACACGACACCGCCGCGGCACTGGCGGCAGAGGTCGATATCCTTGTGGCCGCCGTGCCGGGCGGGGCGGAGACGCGCCACATGATCAATGCGTCGGTTTTCGAGGCGCTGCCCGGCCACGCGCATTTCGTCAACATCTCACGCGGCGACGTGGTGGATGAGAGCGCGCTGATCGAGGTGCTGGAGAGGGGCGGTATCGGTGGCGCGGGGCTCGATGTCTATGAACATGAACCCGATGTGCCCGAGCGGCTGAAAGCGCTCGAACGCGTCACGCTGCTGCCGCATCTCGGCACTGCCACGCTGGAGGTGCGCGAGGATATGGGGCGCATGGCCGTCGCCAACCTCAAGGCGTTCTTCGCCGGTGAGGATCTGCCCAATCCGGTCTGAGAACAGGCCGCATCAGGCCTTTGGCGTTTCGCCAGCCCCCGCGCGCAGAGGTTCAGACCTCCCGGGCATCTGCCCGTGGCAGAGCCGCGTCGCGCTTGGGCTCATGTGGCGGCTGCCAATGCGGGTCGGCGGACTTTATGCGGCGCGAGATGACATAGGCGGCAGGCCAAGCCAGCAAAAACCCGAGGGCGGCGGCGCTCAGAACGGCGGTCCAGCTGTAAAAACCGAGGCTGAACGCCGCGATGGTCAGCACTCCGGTGATGGCGGCGCCGGTCAGCATGCTCAGAAGGATCGACAAACGGTCCATGGGGATCTCCTTTCCTTTTGCAAGAAAACGCCGATGCACCGGGCAGAGTTCCGCCACCCTCAAGCTTGACCTTCGCCCGACAGTCTGGCCTTTCTGATAGGCAGCGACAGGAGCAACGCGATGCATCAGCCAGCGATCACCGGACACGGGGTCTTTACCCCTGAGAACGTCATCACCAATGACGAGCTGGTCATCGCGTTCAACACCTATGCCGAGCGATGGAACGCCGCACATGCGGATGGCATCGCGGCCGGAGAGGTGGAGCCTTTGGCGCCGTCGAGCTCCGAGTTCATCCTCTCGGCCTCGGGGATCGAGAACCGCTACGTGATGGACAAGGACGGCGTGCTCGACCCCGACCGAATGTATCCCGCCCTGCCCCCGCGCGATGACGATGCGCCGGGGATCATGGCCGAGATGGGGCTCGATGCGGCGCAAAAGGCGCTGGCCATGGCCGGGCGCGACGGGGCGGAGGTCGATCTGGTGATCTGTGCCGCTTCCAACCACGAACGCGCCTACCCTGCCATCGCGATCGAGATCCAGAAGCTGCTGGGCGCGGGCGGCTTTGCCTTCGACATGAATGTCGCCTGCTCCTCGGCCACCTTCGGCATCCAGTCCGCCGCCGACATGGTGCGGTCGGGCTCCGTGCGCCGGGCGCTGGTGATCTGCCCCGAGATCTGTTCGGGCCATCTGGAATGGCGCGACCGCGACTGCCATTTCATCTTTGGCGACGTCGCCACCGCGGTGCTGGTGGAACGGGCCGAAGACGCGCAAGGCGCGCATTTTGTGATCCGCGGCACCCGCTGCGCCACCGAGTTTTCCAACAATATCCGCAACAACAACGGCTTTCTGCGCCGCAGCCACGACCAGATGGAAGATCGCCGCGACATGCAGTTCATGCAGAACGGGCGCAAGGTCTTCAAGGAAGTGCTGCCGATGGTCTCGACCCATATCGCGGGGCACATGCAGGATCACGGCTGGCAGGCGGATGATCTGAAAAGGCTCTGGCTGCATCAGGCCAACAAGACGATGAACGATTTCATCGGCCGCAAGGTGCTGGGCCGCGTGCCGGACCCCGAAGAGCAGCCCAACATCCTGCAGGATTACGCCAACACCTCCTCGGCAGGCTCGATCATCGCCTTTTCCAAACATTCGTCCGATCTGCAACCGGGCGACAAGGGGGTGATCTGCTCTTTCGGGGCGGGCTACTCCGTCGGCTCGGTCCTGATCGAACGTCATTAATCCTTTCTAGCTCCCCTTCACTGAGTTCACCCGATGTCCGCAAACCAGAACCCCGCCGCCGACCCCAACTTCACCGATCCTGTGGAGGTTTCGGATTTTCTGCTCGAGAAGACACGCAAGGCCTATTTCGACCGCGATTTCGACGCATTCCGCCAGCGGTTTCTGTTGCCGAAATGGGTGGGCAGCTATAATGGCGAGCGTTTGATCGAAACCGTGTCCGCCCTGCGTGAGGTCTATGACAACATGTGCGCCTTCTTCGACAGCCAGGGTGTGATCGACCTGCGGCGGCGGACCTTGTCGGCGACGTTCGAGACGCCGGACGTGATGCGCTGCACTTATGTGCAGCAATATGTTCTGACAGGTTACGCCCTGACCGAAGAGCTGGTGGCGCTGGGCACCTGTCGGCGGGTCGACGGGATGTGGAAGGTTTCGGCCTGCAACTATGCCACCGACATCCCGGAGGTGAACCGCGTGCTGGTACCGAAGACAAACACGGACGGCGCGGGGTCTGCAGGGTCGGAAAACCCGCCGCGGCAATCCTGACGACCCGCCGCGCAACGGCTGCGCCGCCGTCTCAGGCCCCGCCTGTCGGCATTTGCCCCGCTCAGCCGCGCAGGGCCGATTTCATGCCCGCTTGCGGAAAGCAGGTCGGCGTCTGCCCCGTGGCCTCCTGCCAGCGCCCGATGGAGCGGCGCGTCTTGAACCCCGGCAAGCCGTCGGCCCCGCCCACATCATGGCCCATCCTCTCCAGCGCGCGCTGCATCGAGGCCACGTCAGAGCGATAAAGCCCGCCCACAGCGCCCCAACCGGCAGAGAAATCCCCCATGCCGTACTGGATGCGGTCCCCCACATGGCCGACAAAAAGCGCGTAGAGGTCGGACATGTTGTAATCTTTCAGCACATAGAAATTGGGCGTCACGATGAAGGCCGGTCCGTTGCGCCCGGCGGGCATCAGCAGGAAGCCCTCCGCCCGCGCCTCGTGCTCGGGGAAGGGTTTGCCGCTCACCCGCGCGATGCCCATCTGCGCCCAGTCGGCGATCCGCCGCCCCTGGTCGGGCCCTTCCAGCGCGCAGGAGACCGAATTGGGCACCCTGACCTCGAACCCCCAGTCGCGCCCCGAAACCCAGCCGTGCCGCGCCAGGTAATTGCCGATGGAGGCGATGGTGTCCGCCTCCGACCGCCAGATATCCGCGCGCCCGTCGCCGCTGCCATCGGCTGCGTATTTCAGAAAGCTGGTGGGCATGAATTGCGGCTGGCCCAGCGCGCCTGCCCAGCTCGACTTCATCGCGCCGCTGGGCGCGTGGCCGGCTTCGGCGATCTGCAAGGCGGCCACCAGTTCATCGGTGAAGTAGGCCGCGCGGGTCGACATGAAGCCCTTGGTGCCCAGCACCTCGAAGACGTTGTTGCGGATCGGCACGCGGCCATAGCCGCTTTCGCGCCCCCAGATCGCAAGGATGATCCGCCCCGGCACGCCGGTGCGCGCCTCGACCGCCGCGAGCGTCGCCGCGTGCTGCCGCGCCATCTGCCTGCCGACCGACGTGGCGCCATCCACCGAGCCGCGGTTGAAATACTTGCCCGGGGAGCCGAACTCCGCCTGCCGCTGGCGCTTGGGCGTCTGCGCGCGCGTTCCCGGCGGCACCAGATCCGGCAGTTTCCAGTTCAGCGTGACCCCGTTGAAGGCCGCGTCGAACGTGGCGCGCCCGACGCCCTGTCGCTTGGCGCGCGGCCAGATTGTCTGCTCCAGCCAGCTGCGAAACTGCTTTTCGACGCCCGCGCGGTTCTGCGCCGCGGCGGGGGAGGTCAGAACCAGCGCACCCGCGCAGACCAGCGCCAGAACTCCCTGCATAATCGTTTTGCCCATCACGCACCTCACTGCCCGTTTGCCCTTATCCGAACCTATCACGCCGCCCGCGCGCACGTCAGCCGGAACCCGTGTCACATCTTTGCGCGGAGGCAACAAGCCGCGCATCGCCGGACCATCCCGATCCGGCTGCTGCGGTCAGAGGGGAGTGCAACCCTGCCGGAGAATTGGACGAGCGGGGCCCGGATCATCATGTCGCTGACCGGCAAATACAGACCCTCGCGTCAGACCAGACGCCCCCAGAGGTCGTATTCGCCCGCTTCGTCCACCTCCACCGTCACGATATCGCCGGGGCTCAGCGCCTCGAACCCTTCGTCGATAAAGAGGTTGCCGTCGATCTCCGGCGCATCGGCCTTGGTGCGGCAGGTCGCGGCGTCCTCCTCGACCAGATCGACAATCACCTGCATCCGCTGACCGACCTTTGCGGCAAGCCTGGCTTCGGAAATCGCCTGCGCTTTCAGCATGAACCGCTCCCAGCGATCCTGCCTGACGTCCGGCGCGACGTGATCGGGCAACGCGTTGGACCGCGCGCCCTCGACATTTTCGTATTGAAAACACCCCACCCGGTCGAGCTGCGCCTCATCCATCCAGTCGAGCAGGGTCTGGAACTCGGCCTCGGTCTCTCCGGGATAGCCCACGATGAAGGTCGAGCGCAGGGTGATGTCGGGGCAGATCGCGCGCCAGGCGGCGATCTCATCGAGCGTGCGTTCGGCGGCGGCGGGCCGGGCCATGCGGCGCAGCGTTTCGGGATGGGCGTGCTGGAACGGGATATCGAGATAGGGCAGGATCTTGCCCTCTGCCATCAGCGGCACAACCTCGCGCACATGTGGATAGGGGTAGACGTAGTGCAGACGCACCCAGGCACCCAGTTCACCCAGATCGCGCGCCAGATCGACAAACGGAAACTTTGCCTCGCGGTCCTTCCAGTCGGTGCCATAGGCGGAGGTATCCTGCGAGATCACCAGCAGCTCGCGCACCCCGGCCTCGACCAGCTTTTCGGCCTCGCGCAGCACGGCGCGCGCGGGCCGGGACGCAAGCCGCCCGCGCATGTCGGGGATGATGCAGAACTTGCATTTGTGGTTACAGCCCTCGGCAATCTTGAGATAGCTGTAATGCCGCGGCGTCAGGCTGACCCCGCTGGCGGGCAGCAGATCGACAAACGGGTCCGGATCCGGCGGGACCGCCGCGTGCACCGCGTCCAGCACCTGCTCGTATTGATGCGGACCCGTCACCGCCAGCACGCGGGGATGCACGCCGGTGATGTAATCGGGCTCCGCGCCCAGACAGCCGGTGACGATGACCCGCCCGTTTTCCGATAGCGCCTCTCCGATGGCATCGAGGCTTTCGGCCTTGGCGCTGTCGAGAAAACCGCAGGTGTTCACGATCACCGCGTCGGCGCCGCTGTAATCGCCCGAGATGCCGTAGCCCTCGGCGCGAAGACGGGTGAGGATGCGTTCGCTGTCCACAAGCGCCTTGGGGCAGCCGAGGCTGACCATGCCGATGGTCGGTTGCCCGGCACGACGGCTGTCGGCAACCGTGGCGCGGGCGAGGTCGGGGCGCAGATCTGGCGGGTTGGTGCTCATCCGCACGCCTATACCGGGCCGGGGGATAGGGGGCAATGAGGCGTGCATCAATGTAGCCGCAGGGCGCATCGCGATGCGCGCTCGACAGACGCGCGACCCGGTCTATCATTTCCCTATCACGTCCGGATCGGAGAGCGCATGGCCAGGAATTCAAGCGAACGGGTGTTTGCCGTCATCGGGCTGGGCACTTTCGGAGCCACGGTGGCGCGCGATCTGGCGCGGTTCGAGAACCACGTGATCGGCGTCGACTGCGATGAAAAACGGGTCTCTGCGCTGGCGAACGATATCGGGCAGGGGCTCATCCTCGATGCCCGCGACGATGTGGCCCTGCGCGAAGCCGGGCTCGATGCGGTCGATGTGGCCCTCGTGGCCATCGGCAAGGATATCGAGGCCAGCATCCTGTCGGTGATCAATCTCAAGACCGTGGGTGTGGACGAGGTCTGGGCCAAGGCCACCGCCAAGAACCACCACCGGATCCTGTCGAAGCTTGGCGTCGAGCGGGTGATTCACCCCGAAAAGGAGGTCGGCCAGCACATCGCCCAGGTTCTGCACAACCCCATGGTGCGCGACTATGTGAGCCTCGGCAACAGCCAGCACATGGTAAATTTTCGCGTCCCCGAAAGCCTCGATGGCAAGAGCCTGTCAGAGCTCGAGCATGGCAAGGCGCATGATCTTCGCTGCATCGGCGTGATGCGCGGGACCGAGTTTCTGGGCCATGACGACAGCCCCTGCACGCTGAAGGAGGACGATCTGCTGTTGCTTCTCGGCCGCAGCCAGGATCTGCGCGACTTCGCCGGAACCCTTTGATGGCGGCGCGCAAGGGCGGGTTCAGCCTGTCGCTCAGCAGCCGCCGTTTCAGCCCACCCGCCGTTCTGGCCGGCATCTACGCGCTGTTCATCCTGCTGGGCGCGATTGTCCTGCGCCTGCCGGTCAGCAATTTTGGCGATGTCAGCTTCAGCGACGCGCTGTTCACCGCTGCCTCTGCCGTCACGGTCACCGGTCTGATCGTGGTGGACACAGGCTCGGCCTTCACGATCTTCGGGCAGGTTGTGATCACCGTGCTTATCCAGATCGGCGGGCTGGGGCTGATGACCTTCGCGGCGCTGCTGCTGTCGATGCTGGGGGTGACCATCGGCATGCCGCAAAAGCTGGTGCTGCGCGATGAGCTGGGCCAGACCAGCCTGGGAGAGCTTGGCGCATTGGTCCGGGTGGTCGTGCTGGTCGCCCTTGCCGCCGAAGGGCTGGCCACGGCCGTCCTGATGACCGTCTTCGTGCCGGAATTCGGCTGGGCGCAGGGGTTCTGGCAGGCGCTGTTCCACGCCATCTCCGCCTTCAACAACGCGGGCTTTTCGCTCTTTCCCGACAGCCTGATGCGCTATGTGGACGATCCGGTCGTCAACCTGACGATCACGTTGTCATTCATCGTCAGCGGGCTCGGATTTGTGGTGCTCGCGGATCTTTACCGCAATCGCCGCTGGGACAAGCTGACCCTGCACAGCAAGCTGATGCTGTCGGGCAGTCTCTGTCTCGTCGTCTTCGCCTGGATCATGGTGGCGCTGCTCGAATGGTCGAACCCCGGCACTTTGGGCGGGCTCGACGGGGCGGGCACACGGCTTCTGGCGTCGTGGTTTCAGGCCGTCACGCCGCGCACTGCGGGGTTCAACACGCTCGATTACGCCGGGATGGAGGACAGCACGACCATCATGACCATCGCGCTGATGCTGGTCGGCGGCGGGCCATCCTCGACCGCGGGCGGCATCAAGGTCACCACGCTGATCGTGCTGATCCTCGCCACGCTGGCCTTTTTCCGCAGGCAGGAGCGATTGCACATCTTCGGACGCAGTCTGGGGATTTCGGAAATCATGAAGGTGCTGGCGCTGACCGCGCTCAGCCTCTTCTGGGTTGTGATCGCATGGTTCGTGATGTCGATCACCTATCGGGGCGACATGCTCGATCTGCTGTTCGAGATCTGCTCGGCCTTTGGCACGGTCGGCCTGTCGCGCGGCGCCACCGGAGAGCTCGACGCGTTGGGGCGTATGGTGATCATCCTGACCATGTTCCTCGGCCGCCTCGGCCCGCTGACCCTGGCGTTTTCGCTGGCCACGCAGACCAAGCCCAGAGTGCAATATCCCGAAGGCCGGGTATTTCTGGGCTGAGCGCGGCTGAACGGTGGGGCCGCCGGAGGTGCCTCCCAAGCCGCCGGCTGGTGACCCGGTCGGGCTGCGCGGTCGTATCGACCTGCAGCGCTCGTTTTCGGGAAGTCAGCGCGAGGTGCCGCGACCGCCTCAGCTCGGCTTTTCCTGCATCCGGCGCACCATCTTCAGCGCCTGTTTGTGCGGCAGGAACGGGATCACCCAGTTCATCGCAAAGCGCAGCTTGCCCTCGTTGATTGCGCGCAACTCGCCGCGGCGCATCGCGTCGTAACCGAACCGCGCCACCGATTTCGCCGTCGCCCCGGATTTGGTCATCTCCGTGCCGTCCAGATCGGCGCGTTTGGCAAACTCGGTCTCCACATAGCCCGGCTCCAGCGCGGTGACGGTCACACCCTTGTCCTTCAGCTCATCCGCAAGCGCCATCGAGAAGCTCGACACAAACGCCTTGGTGGCGAAATACGTGGCCTGCAGCGGGCCCGCCATGTAGCTCGCGGTGGACGAAACGTTGAGGATCTTGCCGCCGCCCTGCGCCGCCATATCCGCGCCGACGCGGTGGCACAGCGCCACCAGCGCCTTGACGTTGAGATCGATCATCGCCAGATCGTCCTCCAGCGCGCGTTAGATAAAGAGGCCGTGCCCGCCGAAGCCTGCATTGTTGATCAGCACATCGATCTGTTTGCCGGTGGCCTTGACCTTGTCGTAAAGCTCCAGCGCCTGCTCGGCAGAGCCCAGATCCTGCGCGATCACCGTCACGCTCACACCCTGCGCGGCCTCGATCTCCGATTTGAGCGCGTTCAGAGCGTCCTCGCGGCGCGCGGTGACGATCAGATCGCCCCCCTTGCTGGCGTGATAAAGCGCGAATTCGCGCCCGATCCCTGCGGACGCTCCGGTGATGAGGGCGGTGTTGGACATGGGGGTCTCCGTGTCATTGAGGCCTGGGGCGGCGGTCGCGCGCGGTTGGGCGCCGTTGTCTTACGAGTTAGGGCGCGCAGCGCGCGTCACAAGCATGGCAGCGAGCCCCCGGCGCATCGGGGCGCGACGGTCGCCGCAAGCGCGGTTCCCACGGTCTGGCCACGCAGGTATTGCGGCGCAGAGGCGGGCAGACCGCCGCACAGGCCTCAGCGGCGGCGGTCTCGACGCGAGGACATCGGCTGGAACGCCACCCCCACATGCGCTTCGCAATAGGGCTTGCCCTGCTGCGTCGGCAATCCGCAGAACCAGAAATCCTCGGTGGCGGGATCGCCCACCGGCCATTTGCACGTGCGCTCTGTCAGCTCCATCAGACTGATGCGCTTGGCCTTTTTCTCGATCTCGCTGACCCGCGCCAGCGCCTCGGGGCTGATCTCGTTGGCCGACGGCTGCGGCGGCAGCGGCTGGCCTGCGGGAATGATCGCCTTGCGCGCCGGGGACACCGCCTGCGGCGCCGGGCTCGGTTTTTCCTCGGCCTCGGCGGCGGGGGCCGCCTTGGGCTTGGGCTGCGCCTTTTCCTTGGTCTCGGGCTTGGCCTTGGCCTTGGTTTCGGGCTTGGCCGGAGCCGCCGCCGCACCAGAGCCCGCGCGGTTCGACAGGCCCAGCCGGTGCACCTTGCCGATCACCGCGTTGCGCGTCACGCCACCCAGCTCCTTGGCGATCTGGCTCGCGGACTGGCCTTCGGACCACATCTTCTTGAGCAGCTCGACGCGTTCATCGGTCCAGGACATGAAGTCTTCCTTACTGAAAAAGCGGCCGCGCGCGGGGCCGCCTGAAAATCTGTGTCAGGGGGCTATTCTAAACCTTACGCATGAAGTTACAAGGCGCGGCGGCCCGTCAGGAGAGCAGGTATGACCGACACACAGAGCTATAACCCAGGCGACCGCCGGTTCGGCCGCGTCAACTGGCTGGGCCTGTCCACACTGGCCCGCCGCGAGGTCATGCGCTTTTTGTCAGTCTGGACACAAACGTTGCTGGCGCCGCTGGTGACGGCGGGTCTGTTCATGGTGATCTTCACCATCGCCATCGGTCCGAACCGGGGAGAGGTGATGGGCGTCGGCTTCACCACCTTCATCGCGCCCGGCATCCTGATGATGACGGTGATCCAGAACGCCTTTGCCAACACCTCGAGCTCCATCGTCGTCTCCAAGGTGCAGGGCAACATCGTCGACACGCTGATGCCGCCGCTCTCGGCCGCAGAGCTGGTGCTGGGCTATCTCGCCGGCGGCGTCGCCCGCGGCTTGCTGGTGGCAATTGCGATTGCGCTGGCGCTCTGGCTGGTGCTGGGGCTGAGCCCGGCGCATCCGCTGGTGGCGCTGGTCTTCGTGATCCTGGGGGCCGCGTTCCTGTCGGCGCTGGGCATCGTGGCCGGGGTCTATGCCAACAAGTTCGACCAGATGGCGGCGATCACCAACTTCATCGTGACCCCGCTGGCGTTCCTGTCGGGTACGTTCTACTCGGTCGAGGCGCTGCCGCGCGGGCTCTACCAGATCACCCATCTCAACCCGGTCTTCTACCTCATCGACGGCGCGCGCTACGGAATGATCGGCGTCAGCGATTCCAGCCCGCTGCTCGGCTTTGCCGTGGCGCTTGCGGCCACCATTGCGGTCAGCCTGCTGGCCTTCTGGTTCTTCCGCACCGGCTACCGGCTGAAATCCTGACCCGGGGCGGCCTCGCCCGGGTTGATTTCCGGCAGGTGAGCGCAGACATAAGGGCAATCCGGATCCAAGGAGCGCCCATGCCCGACCCAAAGCCCGCCGCCCTCGAGTTTCTGCTGTCGCGCCGCTCCCGCCCAGCCAAGACGCTGCGCGCACCCGGCCCGGACGCTGCCGCGCTGACGCCGATCCTGACCGCCGCCGCCCGCAGTCCCGACCATGGCAAGCTGGAGCCCTGGCGCTTCATCGTGCTGCAGGACGACGCGCTCATGCGCCTCGCGCATGCGGTCACGGACTGCGGCACAAGGCTGGGCAAATCCGGCGACGACATCGCCAAGGCGCATAACGCCTTCGCCACAAGCCCGCTTTGCGTCGCGGTGATCGAGGTGCGCCGCGAGAGCGAAAAGATCCCGGCAATCGAGCAGAGCTATTCCGCAGGCGCGGTTTGCCTGGCGCTTCTCAACGCGGCGCTGGCCTCTGGCTGGGGCGCCAACTGGCTCTCGGGCTGGGCCAGCCACGACCGCAGCTTTGTCGAGGACGCGCTCGGGTTGGGCCCGCACGAGACGGTTGCGGGCTTCATCCATATCGGTACCGAAACCAGCGCCCCGCCCGAACGCCCGCGCCCTGATCTGCAGGCCATCACCAGCTGGGTCTCGCAATGATCCTCACAAGCTTCCTGCGCGCGCTTGGACAGATGGCCGATCCGCGTTTCCGCTCGGTGCTGCTGCGCGGGGTCGGTCTGGCGGCGCTGGGTCTTTTTGCGGTCTTTGCGCTCTTTGTCTGGAGTATCGGCTGGTTCATCGGCGACAGCGTGACGCTGCCGTGGATCGGCGCGGTGAGCTGGATCGACAACGTGGCCAGCTGGGCCGCGATACCGCTGATGCTGCTGCTCTCGGTCTTCCTGATGGTGCCGGTGGCCTCGGCCATCACCTCGCTCTTTCTCGATGACGTGGCGCAGGCGGTCGAGGATCGCCACTTCCCGCAGATCGGCGCTGCAGTTCCGGTACCGATCTCCGACAGCCTGCGCGACAGCGCGGCCTTTCTCGGCGTGCTCATCGGCGCCAATATCGTGGCACTTGCGCTCTATTTTGCGCTGCCGCCGTTTGCACCTTTCATCTTCTGGGCGCTGAACGGCTTTCTTCTGGGCCGGGAGTATTTCACGCTGGCGGCGATACGCCGCGTCGGGCGCACCCGCGCGCGCGAGATGCGCCGCCGTCACATGCCAACGATCTGGATCGCCGGGACACTGATGGCGCTGCCGCTGTCGGTGCCGCTGGTGAACCTGCTGATCCCGGTCATGGGCGCGGCCACCTTCACCCATATTTTCCACCGTCTGAACGCGCGCGCCGCCTGAGCCACGCGCCACCCTCCCGGTTTCTTTGGGCTTCAAATATGCCCGGGGGAGTCCGCCTCTGGCGGACGGGGGCAGCGCCCCCCCCAGGCTCAGGCCGCGCCGATCACTCCGACATCCGGTTGAACATCCAGCCGTCGATATCCCGCACGGTGACCGTGCCGGTCAGGATGATACTCGCGATGATCACCCAGAGCACCACCGAAACGCCCGTGGTGATCCACGCCTTGCGCCTGAGATTGTGCACTTCGGGGCTGCTGGCATGGGTGCCCGGAACAACCTCGCCCACATCGCCTTGCGTCTTCAGCCGGATCGGGATCACCACGAGAAACGTCATGAACCAGATCACCGCAAACAGAACCAGCGCCGAGGTGATGCCCATCAGACCTGCTCCAGCTCGACAAGGCAGCCGTTGAAATCCTTGGGGTGCAGGAACAGCACAGGCTTGCCATGGGCACCGATCTTCGGCTCGCCGCTGCCCAGAACCCGTGCGCCCTGAGCCTTCAGATGATCGCGCGCGGCCAGGATGTCATCGACCTCGTAGCAGACATGGTGGATGCCGCCCGAGGGGTTCTTTTCCAGAAACCCGTTGATCGGGCTGGCATCCCCCAGCGGGTAGAGCAGCTCGATCTTGGTGTTGGGCAGTTCGATGAAGACCACCGTCACACCATGGTCGGGCTCGTCCTGGGGCGCGCCGACCGTGGCGCCCAGCGCGTCGCGATATTGCGCGCTTGCGGCCTCGAGGTCAGGCACGGCGATGGCTACATGGTTCAGGCGTCCAATCATGACAAAATCTCCGGTTTGGGCGGAGCGCGTGCTCAAGAGCACAGCGCGCGCAGGTCGGTTTTCTGCTGCTCATATGCCCTTTCCGGGGCGTTGCGGGCAAGGCGGTGCGGCTTTTAACCGCTTGTTAGGCAAGCCGGGGCCAGTCTGAGGAACGATTCTTCAACCGGAGGGGACGATGGACGATCTCGATATCATGGGCGCCCCGCTGCGCCCCACCGCGACCCGCCCGCTTTTGGGCATGACGATCCTCGTGGTCGAAGACAGCCGATTTGCCTGCGACGCGATGCGGCTTTTGTGCCTGCGCTCGGGCGCGCGCATCCGGCGTGCCGATTGCCTGCGCTCCGCCCGGCGGCACATGCAGGTCTACCGCCCCAGCGTGGTGATCATCGATCTGGGCCTGCCCGATGGCTGCGGCGGCGACCTCATCTCCGAGCTGAGCGAGGCGTTCCCGCGTGTCGACGTGATCCTCGGCACCAGCGGCGACAGCTTTGCCGAAGACGTGGCGCTGGCCGCGGGCGCCGACGGGTTCCTGGCCAAGCCGATCTCGTCGGTGGCGGCATTCCAGACCGCGATCCTCTCGGCGCTGCCCGCCGAACGTCAGCCCCCCGGCCCGCGGATGATCAGCGACGACCCGGTCGAGCCTGACATGCTGGCCTTTCGCGATGACATGGCCCATGCCGCAGACGTTCTCGATGACGAGGCCGATGACCGCATGCTCGATTATGTGGCGCAGTTCCTGTCGGGTGTGGCGCGCAGCGCCGGCGACACCTCCCTGCAGGAAGCGGCAGAGAGGCTGGCCGAAGCGCGCGCCGATGGCCGCCCGCTGCAATCGCCGCTGGCGCATGTGGCAGCACTCGTGCAGGACAGGTTGTCGGATCGCATCGCGATCTGACGGGCGCGGCGGTCGGGCCCGAAGCGCCTTGGAAAAAACCTGCACAACGTAACGCTGCCTGAAATCGAGGATTTCATCGCGTTACGTGGTAGGCGATGTATCAGGCACTGTATCAGGCGCCCTAAGCCAGCAGGCGCGGGTCCTCTCCCAGATCCAGCCCTGGGAACACCTCGCGCTCGATCAGGCCACGGTCAATGCCAAACAGCCCCTGCATCAACCAGCCCGCATGGGCGCGCAGGTCGCGCGTCGGCAAAAGATCGCGCCGGTCGTAAAGCGCCACCTCCGACAGGCCCGGCCAGTCGCCAAAGACCTGCCCGCCGCGCAGCGCCCCCCCGGCCAGCAGCATCGCCCCACCGGTGCCGTGATCGGTGCCGCGCGTGCCGTTGAGCCGCACGGTGCGCCCGAACTCGGTCATGGCGACGACCGCGGTGGTCTTCCAGACCGGGCCACCCAGCGTGTCGCGCAGCGTCACAAGCGTCTCGGCAAGGCCGGTCAGCGCGCGGCCCAGCCCGCGATCCTGCGCCTGGTGCGTGTCCCAGCCATTGAGCGAAAACGACGCGATGCGCGCATCGCCGCGCAGCCGTTTGGCCACGAACTCGGCAAGCTTGACATGATTCTGGTTGCGCAGCGAGGCCATCATGTCCTGCCGGACCATCGCCATCATGTCGCCGCGCGCCCCGTCGAAGGACAGCGCGTCGCCATCCGATCCGGCCAGCGAAAACGCCTCGCGCAGCGCCGCCGACATGGCCGGATCCTCCTGCATCACCAGCTCCGCCAGCCGGATGGCCTGCGGGCTGAGCGCCAGATCGGTGTCCGGCGACCAGCGCGCCACCGGCGCATCGCCGCTCAGGATGCTCAGCGGGTCGTTGCCCACCGCATAGGCCGTCTCGGTCCCGGTATCGGGCAGGTGCTGCAACAACCGGTTGAGCCAGCCATCGCGGCTGAGCCCGGCGCTCAGATCGGCGATGCCCGCCTCGAGGATGTCCTGCCCGTCAAAATGGCTGCGCTTGTCGCGATACGGCGTGGAGACCGCCTGCACAAACGCCAGATGCCCCTCCTGCCACCAGGGCAGCACCGGGCGCAGCGCCGGGTGCATGGCAAAGAACCCGTCGAGATCGGCGTAATCCTCGACCGCTTCCCCCAGCGGCAGCGCGCCGCGCAGGCTTGCGAATTCCGGATCGCCATAAGCGGGCAAGGCACCGAGCCCGTCCATCCCGCCGCGCAGGATCAGAACGATCAGCCGCCCCTCTCCGGGGGTGGCGGCAAAGGTCACCGGGGTGACGAGCGGGCTTGCCGCCAGAGAGCAGCCAAGGCCAAGCGAGCGGGCAAGAAAGGCGCGGCGGTCCATGGGCTACATCCTTTGAAACGCAGGCGAAATCAGCACCACGCCGATACCGTCCTGACGGGTTTCGGCCGCCGCGGCGGCAAACCGGATCGTGTCATTGGCGCGGGGCCCGAGCGCCGTTTCGACAAAGTCCCGCGGGTCGGGCAGGCCCTTGCGCAGCGGGCCCGGCACCGTCATCGCCCATTGCACCCGCGCGGCCATGCCCTGCGGGGTGATCCAGGCACTGTCGGCTTCCTGCAGACCGTCGGGGCCTTCGGGTTTTTGCCAGACATGCCCCATGAGCCGCAGCGGCGCATAAAGCCAGAGGTTCAGCGCCCGCGGATCGCGGCTCAGCAGGCGCTCCGGCGAGACCGCCAGCGCGCGGCACGCCGAGGTGACAAAATCGAACGGCTGCTTGACGTTCGGGCGCGTGGTCTCCCACGCGGCGGGGTGGTTCAGCAAGGCCGCATAAACCAGTGGCAAGTCGCCATCGCTGTCGCGCCAGGCGGCCTCCAGCGCGTCCACCAAAGCGGGTTCGGGCGTGTCGGAGACAAAATGCACCGCCAGCTTGCCCGCCATGTGCCGCGCCGTGGCGGGATGGCGCGCCAGATCGCGCAGCACGGCCTCGATATCGCGCAGACCGGGATTGTCGCCGCCATAGCTCTTGCCCAGAACCGTTTCGGCACCGGGCTCGGCCATCGGTTTGCGGAACTGCCGCCCGGTGTTGAAATTGATCGTGAGCCCGGTCAGCAGCTCGGCCAGTTCGCGCACATCGGTCTGGGTGTAGGGCCCGTCGACGCCCAGCGTGTGCAGCTCCAGCACCTCGCGCGCGAGGTTTTCGTTCATCCCGACCTTGCCGGGCCGGCGCTGCGCCATGACCGAATTCGGCCCCACCGACGTCTGCTGGTCGAGGTAATGCACCATCACCGGATGGGTCACCGCGGCGATCAGCAGATCCTCGAACCGGCCGTTGAGATTGGGCCGGATCGCGCTTTCCATATAAGGCGAGGTGGCGCGGCGGATGACGCCGCGCTTGCCCGTCGCGGTGAAATGGTCGGCCCAGAAGAACTCCAGCCGTTCGCGCAGTGGTGTGGTCGATTTCACCCGCCGCGCGATATGGGCCGCCATCCAGCCCAGCGCGTCCTGACGTGCGGCCTTGTTGAGAAGCTTGCTGTCCTTGCGCGCCGTGGCCGCCAGTTCGGTGCCGCGGTTCTTGCGGCGGATCTGCGACAGCTCCACCCGGCGCTGCATGCGCCCCAGAAAGGTGTCGAACCGCTCGATCGGGAAGGCGTCGGCCATGGCGTCGGGCTGCGCAAGACCGCGCAGCATCGCATCGACGCTCTCGGGTGGCGCGATGTCCGGAGACAGCCCACAGCCGAACCGCATGTCTGCGAGGATCGGATCGAAGCGCATGTCGAACCCCAATAAAAACGCAACTCATCCAAAGGTAGGTGGTCTGCGGGCGTTTCGCCACTCCGTGATTGTCCGAAATCCCGGCACGGCGGCGGATTGCTGCCCGCAAGACGGCGGGAACCAACCGACCGCGCGTGCGTTGATCGCGGCAAACCCCAGGCACAACAGGCCCGTCATTCAGGAGAGAGCGATGACCGATATCTACAGCGCCATCAAGGCAGACCACGACGAACACCGCGACCTTCTGGCCCGGATCGCCGATACCAGCGGTGCATCCGAGGCGCGCAAGGAAGCCTGGAGCAGTTTTTACAACGACGTGAAAAGCCACGCGGCGGCAGAGGAAGAGACGTTTTATTCCAAGCTGATCTCGAAAACCTGGGGTCAGGACGCGGCGCGCCATTCGGTGCATGAGCACCAGCAGCTCGACGATCTGATGGAAGAGCTGAACGACATGGACATGTCGAGCCCCGGCTGGCTGCAGAAGTTCAAGACGCTGGAGCACGAATACAACCACCACATGGATGAAGAAGAGAACGAGGTCTTCACCCGCGCCCGCGAGGTCATTCCAGATGAAGAAATCAAGGGGTATGGCGAGCGGTTCGAGGCGCGCAAAAAAGAAGAGCGCGGGCTGATCGAGGAAAAGCGGGAAGACAGTCTGGAGGATTGACCGGGGTGATCGGGTTTCGGGCCGCCTGCGGCGGCCCGACCCGCCGGGGGCGCTGCCCCCGGACCCCCGAAGTATTTCTCAACCAGAGAAGCAGGGGAGCGGGGGCGGCGGTTGCGCGCTGTCTCGGACGTTGTCTCAGAAGCGGAAGCCCTGCGGGTAGTCATGCAGCCCGTCAAAATCCGCCTTGCCGATCTCCAGCCCGCCCTGGCGCAGGATCGCAAATCCAATGGTCAGGTGAAAAAAGAAATTCGGCAGCGCAAAGAGCCGCAGATAGGCGGCGCCTTCCTGCTGCAGATCGGCAAATCCCGCGCGGTGGGCGATCCGGCGGGTTTCTGCGCCCTCGAAGGCCTGCGGTTTGAGATCCAGCAGCGCCTGGCGCGCGATGCCGATGCGTTTGCGCAGCCCCGGCACGTCCATGTCGAGCTGCGGGACGTCCGGCACCGGCTGACCGGCCAGCGGGCAGCAGGCGCGCAGGGCAAAGCCCGCGGCGCTTGCAAATTGCTGTGCGGCGCTGAACATGTCCGGCGCAAGCCTGCCTTGCAGCAGATCGGGATCTGCGGCGGCGCGCATCACCAGCGCCCCGGCCCGGTCGAGATAGTGCAGGCAGACCGGCACGCTCTCGTCGTAAAGCGGGGGCGTCATCGGCAGGCGGCCTTTCCGCGCGCGGGGCTCACTCCTGCGGGATCACCCGCAGGCCGAGCTCCATCAGCTGGTCGGAGGTCGGATCGGACGGCGCGTTCATCATCAGATCCTCGGCGCGCTGGTTCATCGGGAACATGATGACTTCGCGAATATTGGCGGTGTCGGCCAGCAGCATTACGATCCGGTCGATGCCCGCGGCACAGCCGCCATGGGGCGGCGCGCCGAAGCGGAAGGCATTGACCATGCCGCCAAAGCGCTTGCGCACCTCGTCCTCGCCGTAGCCTGCCAGTTCAAACGCCCTGAACATGATCTCGGGCCGGTGGTTCCGGATGGCGCCCGAGACCAGCTCATAGCCGTTGCAGGCCAGATCGTACTGATATCCCAGCACACCCAGCGGATCGCCCGAGAGCGCGTCCATCCCGCCTTGCGGCATGGAAAACGGGTTGTGGCTGAAATCGACCCGACCGCTTTCCTCGTCGGCCTCGTACATCGGGAAATCGACGATCCAGGCAAAGGCAAAGCGGTCCTCGTCGAGCAGCTTGAGCTCGCGTCCGATCTCGTCGCGGGCCCTGGCGGCGACACGCTCGAAGCTCGACGGTTTGCCGCCGAGGAAGAAGGCCGCGTCACCCACGCCCAGACCCAGCTGCTGGCGGATCGCTTCGGTGCGCTCGGGGCCGATATTCTTGGCCAGCGGACCGGCGGCTTCCATGCCGTCGCCCTGATCACGCCAGAAGATATAACCCATCCCGGGCAGGCCTTCCTTCTGGGCAAAGGCGTTCATCCGGTCGCAGAACTTGCGGCTGCCGCCGGTGGGCGCGGGGATGGCGCGGATCTCTGTCCCCTCCTGTTCCAGCAGCTTGGCGAAGATCGCAAAGCCGGAGCCGCGGAAATGTTCGGAGACGTCCTGCATCTCGATCGGGTTGCGCAGATCGGGCTTGTCACTGCCGTATTTCATCAGCGCGTCGGCATAGGGGATCTGCGGCCAGTCTTCGGGCGCGTCCACCTTGCGTCCGCCGCCGAACTCTTCGAAGACACCCGCGATCACCGGGGACACGGTGTCAAAGACATCCTGCTGCTCGACAAAGGACATCTCCATATCGAGCTGGTAGAAATCGGTAGGTGAGCGGTCGGCGCGCGGATCCTCGTCGCGAAAACACGGCGCGATCTGGAAATACTTGTCGAAGCCCGACACCATGATCAGCTGCTTGAACTGCTGGGGGGCCTGCGGCAGCGCGTAGAACTTGCCCGGATGCAGGCGCGACGGCACCAGGAAATCGCGCGCGCCTTCGGGCGAAGAGGCGGTGATCACCGGCGTCTGGTACTCGCGGAAGGCGCGGTCCCACATACGCTTGCGGATCGAGGCCACAACGTCGGAGCGCAGCACCATGTTGGCCTGCATCGCCTCGCGGCGCAGGTCGAGATAGCGATAGCGCAGGCGGGTTTCCTCGGGGTATTCCTGATCGCCGAACACCATCAGGGGCAGCTCGTCGGCGGCGCCCAGCACTTCGATGTCGCGCACAAAGACCTCGATCTCGCCGGTGGGCAGCTTGGGGTTCACCAGGCTTTCGTCGCGCGCCTTTACGTTGCCATCGATGCGGATACACCATTCGGAACGCACCTTCTCGACCTCGGCAAAGACCGGGCTGTCGGGATCGCAGAGCACCTGTGTCATGCCGTAATGGTCGCGCAGATCAATGAAGAGCACGCCGCCATGGTCGCGGATGCGGTGCACCCAACCGGCAAGGCGCACGGTGTCGCCAACATTGTCTTTGCGGAGATCGGCACAGGTGTGACTGCGATAGGCATGCATGAGGAACGACCCTTCGGGGAAGCGGAAACTTGAGCGCCGATACACCGGTCCGGGGCGTGGAAGTCAAGGGAAGCGCGCGCGATAAGCCGAGAATAGTCCGGATTATGCCGCGCGGGCGTCATGGTGGCCGGACAGGTCCGGCCTGCGACGGCGTGCCGGGGCTGGTGCGGGATGCGAGGCGCGCGCGCGTCGCAAGATCGGCGCGGGGGGGTTCCGCGGCCCCGCGCCGGGGCCGAGATCAGGCCACGCGGCCCATATCCGTGTTGAGGATGTCCGCGCCCAGCGTGTCGACCACCGCCAGTGTGCCGGGGAAGTCGCGGCCGCGCGCCTCTTCGCCCGGAAAGCCCAGCGTCGGGATGCCCGCGGCGATGGCGGCCGCCGCACTTTCCGGCGTATCCTCGATGGCCAACACCCGGTCCGGCGCAAGCTCCAGCTCGGTCAGCGCGTGCTGGTAGATCGCGGGATCCGGCTTGCCGCGGCGCACCATCGCGCCATTGGTGACCAGATCGAACAGCGCGCGCGGCAGATGCTGGTCAAGACCGTTGAGGATAAGCTCCACGGTGTCCGCGCCGGTCGAGGTCACAAAGGCCCGTTTGATGCCATGCGCCCGTGCCGCCTCCAGAAGCTCGACCACGCCGGGCCTTGGCAGCACGCCCAGCTCTTCGACGCTGCGGCGGAAATGCTTGACCTTGAGACCGTGCACATGCGCGGCATCCACCTCTTCGCCACGCGCCTCGGCATAGCGCGCGATCCGCGCCTTGCCGCCGGGCTTCAGCAGCATCTTCCGGTAGTCGGGCTTCATCCATTTCCAGTTCAGCCCCGCCTCTTCGAAGGCCGCGTTGAACGAAAGGCGCTGGATTTCGGATGTCTCGGTCAGGGTGCCGATGGCCCCCAGGAAAATGGCGGCAGGTGTCATGGCGTGCTCTCCGGCAAAGGTGGGTTCCGGAGGCAACGCCGCGACCCCGGGAAAGTTCACCCGCAGCGCGATTATTTTCATCCGCTCCCGGTGCGGGACCGCAATCGGGCGAAAGCGGCGTCGCTGCACGCCTTAAGGCCTTGAACGTCACCCGCGCATCTCTATAACCCGCAACAATTTGCGACGCGGTGTCTGCCGCGCCCGCTCCTGCTCTGCCGAGGTGAAGGACACCCCATGCCCAAGCGTTCCGATATCAACTCCATCATGATCATCGGCGCCGGGCCCATCATCATCGGGCAGGCCTGCGAGTTCGACTATTCCGGGGCCCAGGCCTGCAAGGCACTGCGCGAGGAAGGCTACCGGGTGATCCTGGTGAACTCCAACCCGGCCACGATCATGACCGATCCGGAGCTGGCCGACGCCACCTATATCGAGCCGATCACACCGGACGTGGTGGCGCGCATCATCGAACAGGAGCGCCCGGATGCCCTGCTGCCGACAATGGGCGGGCAGACCGGGCTGAACACCTCGCTGGCGCTCGAGGAAATGGGCGTGCTGGAGAAATTCGGCGTCGAGATGATCGGCGCCAAGCGCGACGCCATCGAGATGGCCGAGGACCGCAAGCTTTTTCGCGAGGCGATGGACCGGATCGGGCTGGAGAACCCCAAAGCCACCATCGTGACTGCGCCGAAGCTCGCCAAGGGCTTCGATCTGGAGGCAGGTGTGGCCGAGGCGCTCGAGGCGCTGGAGGAGATCGGGCTGCCGGCGATCATCCGCCCGGCCTTTACCCTTGGCGGTACCGGCGGCGGCGTGGCCTATAACCGCGAGGATTACATCCATTTCTGCCGCTCGGGCATGGATGCCTCACCGGTGGGCCAGATCCTCGTGGACGAGAGCCTGCTCGGCTGGAAAGAGTTCGAGATGGAGGTTGTGCGCGACCGCGCCGACAACGCGATCATCGTCTGCGCCATCGAGAACGTCGACCCGATGGGGGTTCATACCGGCGATTCGATCACCGTCGCGCCCGCGCTCACCCTCACCGACAAGGAATACCAGATCATGCGCAACGGCTCGATTGCCGTGCTGCGCGAGATCGGGGTGGAGACCGGCGGGTCGAATGTGCAATGGGCGGTGAACCCCGACAACGGCCGCATGGTGGTGATCGAGATGAACCCGCGGGTGTCGCGGTCGTCGGCCCTGGCTTCCAAGGCCACCGGCTTTCCCATCGCCAAGATCGCCGCCAAGCTTGCAGTGGGCTACACGCTCGATGAGCTCGACAACGACATCACCAAGGTCACACCGGCCAGCTTCGAGCCGACCATCGACTATGTCGTGACCAAGATCCCGAAATTCGCCTTCGAGAAATTCCCGGGCTCCGAGCCGCACCTGACCACGGCGATGAAATCGGTGGGTGAGGCGATGGCCATCGGCCGCACCATCCACGAGTCGCTGCAAAAGGCGCTGGCCTCGATGGAATCGGGCCTGACCGGCTTCGACGAGGTCGAGATCCCCGGCGCGCCGGAGAAATCTGCGGTGATCAAGGCCATTGGCCAGCAGACCCCGGACCGCATGCGCACCATCGCGCAGGCGATGCGCGAGGGTCTCGGCGATGACGAAATCCACGGGGTGACCATGTTCGACCCGTGGTTCCTCGCGCGCATCCGCGAGATCGTGGAGGCCGAAGACCGTGTGAAGACCGAAGGGCTTCCGAGCGATGAGGCAGGGCTGCGCGCGCTCAAGATGATGGGCTTCACCGACGCCCGGCTCGCCATCCTGACCGGTCTGACCGAAACCGCCATCCGCACCACGCGCCAAAACGCGGGCGTGACCGCCGTCTTCAAGCGCATCGACACCTGTGCCGCCGAATTCGAGGCCCAGACCCCCTACATGTATTCCACCTACGAGGCCCCGATGATGGGTGAGGTGGAATGCGAGGCCCGGCCCACCGACCGCCAGAAAGTCGTCATCCTCGGCGGCGGCCCCAACCGGATCGGGCAGGGAATCGAGTTCGACTATTGCTGCTGTCACGCCTGTTTCGCGCTGACCGATACCGGCTACGAGACCATCATGGTCAACTGCAACCCCGAGACCGTCTCCACCGATTACGACACCTCCGACCGGCTCTATTTCGAGCCGCTCACCTTCGAGCACGTGATGGAGATCCTGCGCGTCGAGCAGGAAAACGGAACGCTGCACGGTGTCATCGTGCAGTTCGGCGGTCAGACGCCGCTCAAGCTCGCCAATGCGCTGGAGGAGGCGGGCATCCCGATCCTCGGCACCACGCCAGACGCCATCGATCTGGCCGAAGACCGTGAGCGGTTTCAGGCGCTCGTCAACAGCCTTGGTCTCAAGCAGCCCAAGAACGGCATCGCCGCCACCGACGATCAGGCGCTCGCCATCGCCGAAGAGATCGGCTTTCCGCTGGTGATCCGCCCATCTTACGTGCTGGGTGGCCGCGCGATGGAGATCGTGCGCGACATGGACCAGTTGCGCCGCTATATCTCCGAGGCCGTGGTGGTCTCGGGCGCGAGCCCGGTGCTGCTCGATTCATACCTTTCCGGCGCCGTCGAACTCGATGTCGACGCGCTCTGCGACGGCAGCGACGTGCATGTGGCGGGCATCATGCAGCATATCGAAGAAGCCGGCGTGCATTCGGGCGACAGCGCTTGCTCGCTGCCGCCCTATTCGCTCTCCGCCGACACGCTGACCGAGATCAAGCGCCAGACCGAGGCGCTGGCCCGCGCGCTCGGTGTCGTCGGACTGATGAATGTGCAGTTCGCCGTCAAATCGGGCGAGATCTACCTCATCGAGGTCAACCCCCGCGCCTCGCGCACGGTGCCGTTTGTCGCCAAGGCCACCGATAGCGCCATCGCCTCCATCGCCGCGCGCATCATGGCAGGCGAAAAGCTCTCGGCCTTCCCGATGCGCCCGCCCTACCCCGAAAACGCCGATTACGACACGGTCCTGCCACTGGCCGATCCGATGACGCTGGCCGATCCGATGATGCCGTGGTTCTCTGTCAAGGAGGCGGTGCTGCCCTTCGCCCGCTTCCCCGGCGTCGACACGATCCTGGGCCCGGAGATGCGCTCCACCGGAGAGGTCATGGGCTGGGACCGCTCTTTCCCCCGCGCCTTCCTCAAGGCCCAGCTGGGCGCGGGCACCGAACTGCCCTCCGAAGGCGCGGTCTTCTTCTCGATCAAGGATGACGACAAGACCCCCGAACTGGTCGAAACCGCGCAGATCCTCGTTGATCTGGGCTTCTCGATCATCGCCACACAAGGCACGGCGGCCTTCCTCGAAGGCCACGACATCGCATGCGAAGTGGTGAAGAAGGTCTACGAAGGCCGCCCGAACGTCACCGACCTGATGAAGGACGGCGGCATCCAGCTTGTGATGAACACCACCGAAGGCGCCGCGGCCGTCGAGGATTCCCGGTCGATCCGGTCCATCGCTCTTTATGACAAGATCCCCTATTTCACGACCGCGGCCGGGGCGCACGCCGCGGCGCTGGCCATGAAGGCGCGGGAAGAGGGGGAACTGGTGGTAAAGAGCTTGCAGGGGTGAGTCGTTTCGTAATTCGCCGAGTCAACAGTTATCCACAGATTTATCCAACTTTTCTGTTGACGAGAGTCCAACAATTGCGTATTCCTACCGTCAAACCACTATATCAGCCGTGGCTGCAGATATATTGTGGGTTCCCCTTGACATCAGCGCTTTGTAGTGCGAGAGCTAATGTATTGACATTCGTGAAAAAGAATTGCCCTGCCTGAGTGGCGACTCTGGCAGGGCAGTCTACGAAACCGCGACAGCCTAAGGCCGTGCGGAAAGCTCAGTAGCACTTGCGTTGGATCACAACGTCAGCGAGTAAGTCAAGCGGCCTTCTTGTGACAACCCGTCGCACTGAGTGCGTCGGGGAAATAGAAGGAATTCGCTGTGGCGAAATATTTCGTAAACGACAACGCGCAGGCCAATGGTGACCACGAAGTACACCGAGAAGGTTGCTCGTGGATGCCTGCGGCGCACAACCGAACATATCTGGGTGACTTCAATTCTTGTGCTCCCGCAGTACAAGAGGCGAGAAAACACTATGCCCAGACGAACGGTTGCTTCTATTGCTCCAACGCTTGCCACACAGGGTGAATGTACATGGCGACAAACCCACCGACCGGTGACGGCAAGCGCAATGGCGCTGTCCGTGGCAGATCGCAAACTCAAGCACCAAACGGCAATTGGGTGAAGCGTGACACGAGTACGGGGCGTTTTATGGATCAGAAAACATCCAGCAAGACGCCATTCAAGGGCGTCCGCAAAGAGAAGTGACTTCGGAGAGCGGAAACGCTCTCCACCACACTTAAGACCTCGCTCGGCACTAGTACTTCTCCTTAGAGGCTAAGGCCGCCGGGCAATGCGGCTCGAATGGCGCGCCGGTCCTTTCCATTGGCCAATTTCCGTTCCGCATCCGCGCAAAGCCATGCGCACGCTTTGTGCATCGGTTGTGCATTGCTTGTGCATACTGCTAAACCGCCCCCAATCACCGCAGTGGAGGCTCCCATGACAAAACCCGTCATCCTGACCATTCTCGACGGCTGGGGGCTTTCCGACGATACCAAGGCCAACGCGCCGTATCTCGCCAAGACCCCGACCATCGACCGGCTCATGGCCACCTGCCCCCACGCGAAGCTGACGACGCATGGCCCTGATGTGGGCCTGCCCAGCGGGCAGATGGGCAATTCCGAGGTCGGGCACACCAATATCGGCGCGGGTCGGGTCGTGGCGATGGATCTGGGGCAGATCGATCTGGCCATCGAGGACGGGTCCTTCTTTGAGAGCGCCGCGATCCTCGACTTCGCCGAGACGGTCAAGGCCGCGGGCGGAACTGCGCATCTGGTGGGGCTGGTCTCCGATGGTGGGGTGCACGCCCATGTGGACCACATGATCGCGGCCCACAAGTTGCTGAAAGACAAGGGCATTCCCGTCACCCTGCATGTTCTGACCGATGGCCGCGACACCGATCCGAAATCCGCGCAAAGCTATATCGACCAGCTCGATCAGGACGCCATCGGCACCGTTATCGGGCGCTATTATGCAATGGATCGCGACAATCGCTGGGACCGGGTGGAGCAGGCCTATAACGCCATCGTCCTGGGCTCCGGCGCCGATGCGCAAACCGCCACCGACGCCGTGCGCAACGGCTATGATGACGGCAAGACGGACGAATTTCTGCCCGCGACGGTGATCGGCGACTACACCGGCATGGACGAGGGCGACGGGCTCTTTTGCCTCAACTTCCGGGCCGACCGCGCGCGCGAGATCCTGGCCGCCATCGGCGCGGAGGAGTTCGACGGGTTCGCGCGCGACAAACCCGGGCTCAGCGCGATGCTCGGCATGGTCGAGTATTCCGACGCCCACAGCGCCTACATGCAGGCCGTGTTTCCCAAGCGGAAGATCGTGAACACGCTGGGTGAGTGGGTGGCCGGACAGGGCAAGCGGCAATTCCGTCTCGCCGAGACCGAGAAATACCCGCATGTCACGTTTTTCCTGAATGGCGGCAAAGAGGTTCCGGAGGACGGCGAAGACCGGTTCATGCCGAAATCCCCCAAGGTTGCGACCTATGACATGCAGCCCGAGATGAGCGCACCCGAGGTCACCGCGCGGTTTCTCGCCGCCATCGACGAAGGCTACGACCTCATCGTGGTGAACTATGCCAATCCGGACATGGTCGGCCATACCGGCGATCTCGACGCGGCGATTGCCGCCTGCGAAGCGGTCGATGACGGGCTTGGGCAAGTGGTGGCAAAGCTGGAAGAGACCGGCGGCGCGCTGCTGGTGATCGCCGATCACGGCAATTGCGAAACCATGGTCGATCCCGAGACCGGCGGCCCGCACACCGCGCATACGACAAATCTCGTGCCGGTGATCCTGTTTGGCGGTCCGGATGGCGCGCAGCTGGTGGACGGACGGCTGGCCGATGTCGCGCCGACGCTGCTGGAGCTGATGCGCGTTAGTCAGCCTGACGAGATGACCGGCAAGAGCCTGATCCGGTGAAACGGCTGGCAATGATCCTGTGTCTCTGGGCCGGTCTGGCGCACGCACAGACCGCCGCAGATGCCGCGCTCGAGGCGGCGCGCGCGCTGGAGACGGCGTCCCTGCGACTGAACGAGGCGAAGAGCGCACGGGACCGCGTGGCCGCGCTGACAGACACCGTGCGCGCCTATGAGGACGGGTTGACCGCGCTGCGCGACGGGTTGCGCGCCGCGGCGATCCGCGAGACCGAGCTCAGCCGCAAGCTGGCCGCGCAGGAACAGGACGTGGCCCGGCTTCTGGGGGCGCTGACCGCGCTGGGGGGGGCTGCGCAACCGCAGACCCTGCTGCACCCGGATGGGCCATTGGGCACCGCGCGGTCGGGCATGTTGCTGGCCGCCGTGACGCCCGGACTGGCGGCGGAGGCCATGCGGCTCAGATCGGATCTGGAAGAGGTCACCGCCCTGCGCCGGATCCAGGAGAACGCCGCGAACACCCTGCGGGACGGGCTGACCGGTGCGCAATCGGCGCGGACCGCGCTCAGCCAGGCCATTGCCGACCGCACCGATCTGCCGCGGCGCTTTTCCGAGGATGACGTGCGCACCGCGATCCTGATCGCCGCCACCGAAACGCTGGACGGGTTTGCCAGCGGGCTCACCCAGATCACCGAGGACGAGGTGCCGCAGAACCTGCCGCGCATCGCCAACCGCAAGGGCAGCCTCGCGCTGCCCGCCCGCGGCGTGGTCCTGCGGCGCGCCGGAGAGGCGGACGCCGCCGGTGTCACCCGCCCGGGCCTGGTGCTGGCCACACGTCCGCGCGCGCTGGTCACCACGCCGACACCGGCGACGATCCGCTATAACGGCCCGCTGCTCGATTACGGACTTGTCAGCATTCTGGAGCCGCAGGCCGATCTGCTGATCGTGCTGGCCGGGCTCGACGTGGTCTATGGCGAGGCGGGCGAGGTGCTGCCCGAAGGCAGCCCGGTGGGGCTGATGGGCGGCGTTGACGCGGCGGCAACGGAGCTGCTCTCACCATCTCTTGATGAGAGCGGCGAAAGGGGTGGCGCCGAACGGACGGAAACGCTCTATATAGAGGTCAGAGAGGGCAACACGCCCGTCGACCCACTCACGTGGTTCGCATCCGAGTAGTGATCCGACAAAGGACAAACCGAATATGAAGAAAATCGTGATGGCCGCGATAGGCGGCACACTCGCATCCGTGGTGGCCACCACGCAGTTTGTGGGGCCATTGCTGGCACAGGAGGACAACCGGCCGTCCAGCGTCTACGAGCAGCTTGACCTGTTTGGCGACATCTTCGAACGCATCCGCCAGCAATATGTCGAGGAGGTCGATGAAAGCGACCTGATCGAAGCGGCGATCAACGGCATGCTGACCTCGCTCGATCCGCATTCGAGCTACCTTGCCCCGCAGGACGCCGCCGACATGCGCGTGCAGACCCGTGGAGAGTTTGGCGGGCTGGGCATCGAGGTCACCCAGGAAGACGGCTTCGTCAAGGTGGTCTCGCCCATCGATGGCACGCCGGCGATGGAAGCCGGGATCGAGGCCGGGGATTTCATCACCCATGTGGATGCGGAATCGGTTCTGGGCCTCACGCTGGACGAGGCGGTGGATCTGATGCGCGGGCCGGTGGGCTCCGAGATCATCATCACCGTGGTGCGCGAAGGCGAGGACGAGCCCTTCGACGTCTCGATTATCCGCGACACGATCAAGCTCACCGCCGTGCGCACCCGCGTGCAGGGCGAGACCGTGGTGCTGCGCGTGACCACGTTCAACGACCAGACCTATCCCAACCTTGCCGAAGGTCTGGCCGAGCGGGTCGAGGATGCCGGTGGCATCGACAACGTCAACGGATTTGTGCTCGATCTGCGCAACAACCCCGGCGGTCTTCTGACGCAGGCGATCCGGGTGTCGGATGCGTTTCTTGAAAAGGGAGAGATCGTCTCAACCCGCGGACGCAATCCTGCGGATGGCGAGCGCTTCAACGCCACCGATGGCGATCTGGCGGATGGCAAACCCATCGTGGTGCTGATCAATGGCGGCTCCGCCTCGGCCTCCGAGATCGTGGCGGGCGCGTTGCAGGACCACCGCCGCGCCATCGTCGTGGGCACCAAGAGCTTTGGCAAAGGGTCGGTCCAGACGGTGATGCCACTGCGCGGTGACGGCGCGATGCGCCTGACCACGGCGCGCTATTACACGCCGTCGGGCAGGTCGATCCAGGCGCTGGGTGTGAGCCCCGATATCGTCGTCGAACAACCGCGCCGCCAGCCCGAGGAGGAGGACGAGGACGAAACCAACATCTTCAGCCGCACCGAGGCCGACCTGCGCGGACGTCTCGACAACGACTCGCTCTCCGAAGACGAGATCCGCCAGATCGAAGAGGACCGCGAAAAGGCCGAGGCCGCCGCCGCCCTGCGCGAAGAGGATTATCAGCTGGCCTATGCCATCGACATCCTCAAGGGCCTCTCGGCGCTCGGCCCGGAAGAGTGATCAGCGGCACGCCCCGCGTGCCCGACACCCTGCCCGATCCGGCAGCCTGGAGGTTGCCGGATCTTTCTTTTGAGCCTCTCGCAGGGCGCCATCGCAACCGGGTGCTGAAGGCCGGTCGCCACGTGTTCAAGACCACCCCGCGCAGCTGGCCTGGCTGGGTCCTTTCCGTCAGGCCGCCACCTGCTGGCAGATAGACCCGGACCGCGCGGTCCCTCTTGCACAGGCTGTAAGACGGTGTAAGGCGGAACGGGACGGAGAAACAGGTGAGGCAGCGATGACCCCTGAAGAAATCGCCAGACTGCCCTATCGCCGCAATGTCGGCGTCATGCTGGTCAATGCAGAGGGTCACGCCTTTGTCGGCCAGCGCATGGACAGCGACTATGACGCCTGGCAGATGCCGCAGGGCGGGATCGACAAGGCGGAGACCCCGCGCGAGGCGGCGTTGCGCGAGTTGCAGGAAGAGACCGGCGTCTTGCCGGAGCTTGTGACCGTCGAGGCCGAGACCGACGGCTGGGTGGCCTACGATCTGCCGCATGATCTGGTCCCGAACCTCTGGAAGGGGCGCTACAAGGGGCAGGAACAGAAATGGTTCCTGCTACGCTTTCACGGGACCGACGATCAGGTGCGGATCGACGCCGACGATCACCAGGAATTTTCGGCCTGGCGCTGGCTGCCGCCCGACGAGGTGCTGGCGCAGATCGTGCCGTTCAAGCGCCCGGTTTACGAGGAAGTGATCGCGGCGTTCCGCGCCTATCTCTGACGACGCGCGGCCGGCGCCGCCGTTCAGCGCTGCTGCCCCCTTGATGCGGGACGGGCAAGCAGGCAGGCTGCGCAAAACGCAAGGAGCGCCTCATGTCCGATCCTTTCTTTCACCCGGTTTCGGGCTTTGACTTGCCGCGCTTCGCCGGGGTGCCGAGCTTCATGCGCCTGCCGCATCTGACGGCGGATCACCCGCGCTTTGCCGATGTGGAGATTGGCCTTGTCGGCGTGCCCTGGGACAGCGGCACCACCAACCGCCCCGGTCCGCGCCACGGGCCGCGGCAATTGCGCGATGCCTCGACGATGATCCGCGCGCAGCACCCGGTAACCGGGCAGCGCCCGTTCGAGACCGCCAATTGCGCCGATCTGGGTGATGTCGGCCCGAATCCCGCCGATATCCAGGACAGCATGGCGCGCATCACCGCGTTTTTCGATCAACTCGCGCAGAACGAGATCCGGCCGCTCACCGCCGGTGGCGATCACCTGACCTCGCTGCCGGTGCTGCGCGCCTTGGCGAAAAACCGCCCGCTGGGCATGGTGCATTTCGACAGTCACACCGACCTCTTTCACTCCTATTTCGGCGGAACGATGTATACCCATGGCACGCCGTTTCGCCGGGCGGTGGAGGAAGGTCTGCTGGATCCGAAGCGGGTCATCCAGATCGGCATCCGCGGCACGATGTATGACGCCGAGGACCGCGATTTCGCCAAAGCCACCGGCATCCGGATCGTGGAGATCGAGGAGTTCTTCGACCGCGGCGTCGCCGATGTCATGCAAGAGGCCCGCGACATCGTTGGCGATCAGCCCGCCTATGTGAGCTACGATATCGACTTTGTCGATCCGACCTATGCGCCGGGCACCGGCACGCCCGAGGTGGGGGGGCCGAATTCGTTTCAGGCATTGCAGGTCTGCCGCGCGCTGGCCGGGCTTGACATCGTGGGGGCGGACATGGTCGAGGTCTCGCCACCTTTCGACGCGTCTGGCGGGACCGCCTTTCTTGGTGTCTCGATCATGTTCGAGCTGCTCTGCGCGATGCTGAGCGAGCGCTGACCGGGCGCTGACAGGGCCTCGCGGGCCGCTCGAACGGCTCAGCCGGAACAACCTGCGCCGGTGTCCGAAAGCATCCGCTGCAACGTGTCGTCATTCAGTCCGCTTTGCGCGTAATCCGGGTTTGCCGCGGTGAAGCGTCTGAACGCCGCCACGGTGGCGGCCCCGGCAATGCCATCGGGCGCCGCACCGCCACAGCCTCTCCTCGCAAGCTCGCTCTGCAGACTGAAAAGCGTTGTCCGGCGCGCCAGCGAGGCCGCCTCGGCCAGCATGGTCTCACCCGGGCAACTGGTGCTGGCGTGATGCTTGTGCGGCTGGATGCGCGCCTCCGGCACCGCGTATTGCCGCTGCGCCTGCGACATGACCGCGACAAGCGCAAGACGCGCGTCCTCGGTCAGGGTCTCGTGGTTGAAATCGCCCAGAGCCACCACCGCAAAATGCCCGTCGAAATCCGCCCGCGCCGCGCCGCCGATGACCGTCGATCCGGTTGCGGGCTTGAAGCGCACCGGACGCCCCTTTGCGATGCCGCCGCTTTTGTCGATGGCGTAGTGATAGGCGATCATGCCGAAATTGCGGTCGGCGGCATGGAAATGGTTCAGATTGCGCATTCTCTGGCCAAGGCTCAGCCGGTCCCGCGCGGCGGACGCCCTGGCAAACAGCGCCGCGTCATGACCGGCAAAGCCTTCGTGGTGAAAGGTGATATGCGTGATGCGGTCATGGCTGTAGCGCTGCAGCACATCGCTGTCGACGGCCTCCAGATCAGGGCGGCTTTCGCCGGGAATGACCATGGGCGCAGGCTCTGCAAATGCCGCGAGCGCGCTGAACAGGAGGGCAAGTGCGGGGGCGGGACGAAACATGCGGGCTCCTGACATGGCCATGGGAAAGCTTAGCCCGCCCGCACAGATCGCGCGAGGGTGAATTCGCGCCGGGCCCGCGCTCCGGCAGAGCGCCGCCGTGCCGTCCTCATAGCTGCGCACGCCCGAAGCCGGACAACAGATAGGCCTCGCGCCCTCTCAGCAGCACCGGATAGAGCGGTCGGCCAAACCCGGTCCCGCCATCGATGTTCACCCGGTTGCCATGGTGGCGCGCCATCTTCTGCGGCGTGTGCCCGTGCACCACAAGCTTGCCATGATCGGCGGTCTCGTAAAGGAAATCGTCGCGGATCCAGATCAGGTCGTCGGGATCCTGCTCAGGCAGTGGCACACCGGGGCGAATCCCTGCATGCACAAACACATGCGCGTCGGTTTCGTGATAGCGCGGCAGGCTGGCGAGCCAGTCGAGATGGTCTGCCGGGATCACCTGCGCGGCTTCGGCGCGCAACGCGCGGTCGGCCCGCCTGGGATCGACGTCGAGACCGTAGGAGGCAAGCGTGGTGCGACCGCCCAGATTGTCCGACAGGTAGCGGTCGCGCAGCCGCTCGGCGCGTGTCCCCTGCTCCGTCCGTCGCACAAAATCAACAAACATGGCATCGTGGTTGCCCTGCAGGCAGATCCAGTTGCGCCCGCGGGCCTGACCCGTCTTCAGCCGCTCGATCACACCGCGCGCATCCGGGCCGCGATCGACATAGTCGCCGACAAACACGATCGGCCCGGCATCGGCGTCACGCGCGATGATGTCGAGCGCAAGCTCAAGCTGGTCGAGATGGCCATGGATGTCGCCCACGGCGAAGATCGGGTCCGTCATGAACGGGTCTTTGTCGGTTTGCGGACGTGCGGGGCGCGGGGCATGCGCAAGGGGTAGCACAGGCCGGGCGCGGGCGACAGGTCACATGCGGCGTTGCGCAAATGCGTTGCGTTAAGCTCTTTGCAAGACCTTTCTGAGACAGTGCAAGGCAGTCTCCTGCGCAAAAGGGTTTTCTGCGCCGGACCCTTTCAGCGAGGTCGCATGTCACAACACCCCGTTACCTGCCTGATCGTTGAAGACAGTGATTTGGATCGCTTGATGCTGCGACGCGTGCTGGCCCAGCTCGACCCGAGCCTGCGCCATGCGCTGGCAACCACATTGGCCGAGGCGCGGATGAAACTGAAGCAAGGCGGGATCGACTTCATCCTGCTCGACAATTCCCTGCCCGACGGGAACGGGGCGGATTTTGTGCTTGAACTGGCCGAGGACGCGCTTTTCTCGCGCATTCCGGTGCTCATCGTCACCGGCTGGCCGTCGCCGTTCCTCTTTGCCAAGGCCAAGGCCGCGAAGGTGCGGGACGTTGTGGCAAAAGACCAGTTGCGCGCCAAGGCGGTGAGCCAGCTGTTCCTGGAATGTATCGATGCCGCACGGCGCGCAAGACCGGCGGCAGCCATCGACAAGGGTGAGGATGCCGCCGACACCATCGCGCGCCTGACGGAGCGGCAACTGGCCCGGCTCCTGCGCGGCGGCTGACTGCCGCGCGCGCCTGCGCAAGGCGGACGCGGATTGGGATTGGGGACACGCTCACACCGCGAGGGACATGCCCGCGTATAGCTTGCGCACACTGGTGTTGCCTAAATCCTCCTGCCGCGATGGACGCGCCCGCGTGAGGCAAGCGCGCTTTGCCGATCCGCAGGATCTCACATCGCGGTGGACGCGCTTTGGGATTGCCCAGAGCACCTGACGAAATACCTGATAGATGGCGCATCACGTAACGCGTTGAAATCCTTGATTTCAGGCAGCGTTCGCTGATGCGGGTTTTTGCATGGCGCTATAAATGCGCCGATGGACATGCCCGCACACAGCCAGCGCGCATCGGCACACCCAAGACACACCCCCCGAAACACACGCCGCATCGGTCGCGGCCACCCCCCGCCGCCGCGACGCAGATCCTGCGGTCAGCTGGCGACGTCGAACTCCAGCATTTTCACCTGTTTGAACATCCCGGTCTCCTGCAACGCGTTGAGCGCTTTGCCCGGCACTTCCTCGTCGACGTAAAGCAGGGCAATCGCCTCACCTTTCGCCTCCGCGCGGCCCAAAGTGAAGTTCGCGATGTTCACCCCGTGCTGGCCCATCGTGTTGCCCAGCGCGCCGATGATTCCCGGCACATCGTCATTTGTGGTGTAGACCATATGCCGCCCGACCTCGGCATCGATATTGATGCCCTTGATCTGGATGAACCGCGGCTTGCCATCGCTGAACACCGTGCCCGCGATGGAGCGTTCACGCTCCGGCGTGACCACCGTCACCTTGATGTAGCCTTCGAACATGCCCGACTGCGCCTGGTTGGTGGTCGAGATCCGGATGCCGCGATCCTTGGCGATGAGCGGTGCGGACACCATGTTCACATCCGGGTTCACCGATTTCATGATTCCCGCGATGAGCGAACAGTTGAGCGCATCGAGGTTCATCTCGGCGGCATAGCCATCATAAAGGATGTTGATCGCCTTGATCGGCTCGTCGGTCATCTGGCCGATGAAACTGCCGAGATAGTCGGCCAGCTTGATCCACGGGCTCATGACCTTGGCCTCTTCGGCGGTCACCGAAGGCATGTTGAGCGCGTTCTGCACCGCGCCCGTCAGCAGGTAATCCGACATCTGCTCGGCCACCTGCAAAGCCACGTTTTCCTGCGCTTCGGTGGTCGCCGCCCCCAGATGCGGGGTCACGACCACGTTGGGCAGACCAAAAAGCGGGTTGTCCCTGGCCGGCTCTTCGGCAAAGACGTCAAAGGCCGCGCCGGCCACATGACCGGATTTCAGCAGATCGGCCAGCGCCTCTTCGTCCACAAGTCCGCCGCGCGCGCAATTGATCACCCGCACGCCCTTCTTGGTTTTCTCCAGCGCCTCGCGGCTCAGGATGTTGCGCGTCTGGTCGGTGAGCGGCACATGCAGGGTTATGAAATCGGCCCGCTTGAGCAGATCGTCGAGGTTTTCGATCTTCTCGACCTGCATCTGCTTGGCCTTGTCTTCGCCAAGGAAGGGATCGTAGGCGATGACCTTCATCTTCAGCCCGCGGGCACGGTCGCAGACGATGCCGCCGATATTGCCCGCGCCGATCACGCCCAGCGTCTTGCCGGTCAGCTCGACCCCCATGAATTTTGACTTTTCCCACTTGCCCGCATGGGTGGAGGCCGAGGCCTCGGGGATCTGCCGCGCCACCGCGAACATCATCGCAATCGCGTGTTCGGCGGTGGTGATCATGTTGCCGAAGGGCGTGTTCATCACGATCACGCCTTTCTGGGAGGCCGCGTCCTTGTCGATATTGTCGGTCCCGATCCCGGCCCGGCCGATGACCTTGAGGTTGTCCGCCGCGGCCAGGATCGTCGGTGTGACCTTGGTGGCCGAGCGGATCGCAAGACCGTCATATTGCCCGATCAGGGCGGCAAGCCTGTCCTTGTCCTTGCCAAGATCGGGCATGAAATCCACGTCGATCCCGCGGTCGCGAAAGATCTGCACCGCGGCGTCGGAGAGTTTGTCGGAGATGAGCACTTTGGGGGCCATGAGCCTGGTCCTTTGGAAATGTCGCAGAGCAGCGGGGCGGGCCCGTCCTCTGGTGTGATTGGGAAGCATGGGGGGCGGGGTTGTGACCCCGCCGCCGGGTCAGGCGGCCTGCGTCTGCGCCGCGATCTCGGTTTGGAAGGCCCAGTCGAGCCAGGGCAGCAGCGCGTCGATATCGGCGGTCTCGACCGTGCCGCCGCACCAGATCCTGAGACCCGCGGGCGCATCGCGATAGGCCCCGACATCGAGCGCGGCGCCCTCGGCCTCAAGCCGTTTCTGCACGGATTTCGCAAACCCTGCCGGATCGGCAATGCGCGGATCGGTGAACCGGAGGCAGACCGACGTGGTCGACCGCGTGGCCGGATCCACCGCGAGGTTGTCGATCCAGTCACGCTCCTCGCAGAACTGCCAGATCGCCTGCGCATTGGCATCGGCCCGGGCGATCAGCCCCGGCAAGCCGCCGACAGAGCGCGCCCAATCCAGCGCCACGAGGTAATCCTCGACCGCAAGCATCGAGGGCGTGTTGATCGTGGCGCCTTCGAAAATGCCCTCGATCAGCTTGCCGCCCTTGGTCAGGCGGAAGATCTTCGGCAGCGGCCAGGCGGGAGTATAGGTTTCCAGCCGTTCCACCGCGCGCGGCGACAGGATCAGCATGCCATGCGCCGCCTCTCCGCCCAGCACTTTCTGCCAGCTGAAGGTCGTCACATCGAGCTTGTCCCAGGGCAGATCCATCGCGAAAGCCGCCGAGGTTGCATCGCAGATCGTCAGCCCGCCGCGATCCGCCGGGATCGCGTCGCCGGAGGGCATGCGCACGCCCGAGGTGGTGCCGTTCCAGGTGAAGACCACATCGGTGTCATAATCGAGCGTTGCCATGTCGACGATCTCGCCATAGTCGGCGGTCTTCACCTCGGCGTCGATCTTGAGCTGCTTGACCACGTCTGTGACCCAGCCCGCGCCAAAGCTTTCCCAGGCCACCATCGTGGCCTTGCACGCGCCCAGCATCGACCACATCGCCATTTCAACCGCACCGGTGTCGGAGGCGGGCACGATGCCGATCCTGTAGTCTGCGGGGATGTTCAGCAGCGCGCGCGTTTCCTCGATGGCGGCCTTGAGCTTGCCCTTGCCGACCGCCGCACGATGCGACCGTCCAAGGGCGGCGTCCGCCAGCTTGTCGAGAGAGAATTGGGGATTCTTGGCACAAGGCCCAGAGGAAAACCGTGGGTTCGCCGGCGTGGCGACAGGTTTTGTGACCGGTCCTGTGACCGGAGTATCAATAGCCATAACTGCTACCCTTCCAGATAAGCGCCCCTCGTTGGGGAGGGGTGTCCCACTGGCCGGTCTAGGGGAGGTCGGAGGGCTTGCCAAGTCGGAAACGACACACCGATGGCCGGTTTTGCGGGATTTGCGCGGCGCGATGGAGCGGATCGGAAACCGGCTGCGCGACAAGCCGCGTCCAAAGCCCGAGGGCGTCTAGAGCCCCTGCAGGCCCGACACCACAAATCGCGCCGCCAGGCTGGCATAATCGTCGCGGCTCAGCCCCTTGCCCGGACGGTGCCACATGTAAAACCAGTTGAGGATGCCAAAGACCGTCATGGTCGCCGCCCGCAACGCATCGGGCTTCAGATCCGGCCGCGTGTCGCGAATGGCGTCGGTCATGATCGCGACCAGCCGCCGCTGCGCCTCGATCAACGGTTTCTGTAGTTCGGGCGGCAGCGCCGAGAGCGTCTCCAGCTGCAGTTTGTGCTCTGCATCGGCGTTTTCATATGCCGCGAGAATCGCCGAGACCAGCGTTGGAAGCCCGCCCGGTGCCGCGGCCTCGACGGTCCGCACCAGATGGGTCAGATGGGCGTCGAGAATGTCGAAAAGCAACGCCTCCTTGCTGTCGTGGTAGTGGTAAAGCAGGGCTTTCGAGACACCGCATTCGCGCGCGGCCCCGGTCATCGACGCCCGGTCAAAGCCGTGCCGCGCGAAATAGGCGGCGGCCCCGGCGCGCAGGGCCGCACGCTTGGCGTCGTGGTCGCGTGCAATGCCGCGCGGCATCAGTCTTTGCGGGCCGCGGGGGTTGCGCCCGTCGCGCCGTCCTTCGGGCGGTTGTCGACAATGCGCACCGCCTTGCCCTGGCTGCGCGGCACACCGCCCGGCGCGGCCACGGTCACCGCCACGGTCACGCCAACCACCTGCTTGATCTTCATCGCCAGCGCCCGCCCGGCATCCTCGCCCGCCGCCGCGGACGCGGGCAGAGGTTCGACCTGAACGGTCATCACGTCGCGATGTTCGATCCGGTCAAGCTGCACCTGGAAATGCGGGGCCAGCGCCTCGACGGTCATCAACTGTTCTTCGATCTGGGTCGGGAACACATTCACGCCGCGCAGGATGATCATGTCGTCGGACCGCCCGGTCACCTTTTCCATCCGCCGCATGCTGCGCGCGGTGCCGGGCATCAGCCGGGTGAGATCGCGAGTGCGGTAGCGGATGATCGGAAACGCTTCCTTGGTGAGCGAGGTGAAGACCAGCTCTCCCAATTCACCATCGGGCAGCACCGCGCCGGTCTCGGGGTCGATCACTTCGGGGTAGAAATGATCCTCCCAGATGTGCAGCCCGTCCTTGGTCTCCACACATTCATTGGCCACGCCGGGGCCCATCACTTCGGACAGACCGTAGATGTCGACGGCGTGCATGTCGAAGGCCTGCTCGATCTCGAGCCGCATGGCGTTGGTCCAGGGTTCGGCCCCGAAGATCCCAACCTTGAGCGGACTTTGCGCGGGATCGCGCCCCTGCGCGTGGTATTCGTCGATGATCGAGAGCGCATAGGACGGGGTCACGGTGATGCCGGTCGCGCCGAAATCCTCGATCAGGCGCACCTGCCGCTGGGTCATGCCACCCGAGATCGGCACCGTGCTCAGCCCCAGCTTGTCGGCACCAAGATGGATGCCCAGCCCTCCGGTGAAAAGCCCGTAGCCATAAGCGTTGTGCAGGATATCGCCGGGTCTGAGGCCCGAGGCCCGCAACGACCGCGCCACAACGCTGGCCCAGCTGTCGAGATCGCGCTCGGTATAGCCGACCACCGTGGGCTGCCCTGTGGTGCCGGAGGACGCATGGATGCGTCGGACCTGTGTGCGCGGGACCGCGAACATGCCAAACGGGTAGTTGTCGCGCAGATCGGTTTTCACGGTGAAGGGAAACGTCGCCAGATCCTCGAGCGCGGTCAGATCGTCCGGGTGCACACCTGCCGCGTCGAAACTCGTCCGGTAGAACGGCACATTGTCATAGGCATGCCGCAGCGACCAGCGCATGCGGTCCAGCTGCAGGGCCGCGATTTCGTCACGCGATGCGATTTCAATCGGATCAAGCGTGTCTCTTGGGGGCGTGAGATCTTCCATATCGTGCTCCGGTCACAGTCGCTCAAGCACAAGCGCGATGCCTTGGCCCACACCGATACACATTGTGCACAAAGCGTATTTTGAGTGTGTATCGACCAGCGAGTGCCCGGCGGTCAGCGCAAGGCGGGCGCCGGACATGCCCAGGGGATGGCCAAGTGCGATGGCGCCGCCATGCGGGTTCACATGCTCGGCGTCGTCCGGCAGGCCGAGATGGCGGGTCACCGCCAGCGCTTGCGCGGCAAAGGCCTCGTTCAGTTCGATCACGTCCATATCACCTATCGACAGACCCAGACGCGACAGCAGTTTTTCCGACGCGGGCGCGGGGCCGAACCCCATGATCCGTGGCGGCAGCCCGGCGGTTGCAGCGCCGAGCACGCGGGCGACCGGGGCCAGCCCATGCGCCTCCGCAGCGTCGGGCGAGGCGATGATCAGCGCCGCGGCCCCGTCATTCACACCCGAGGCATTGCCCGCGGTCACCGACCCGCCATCGCGGAACGGCGCGCGCAGGGCGGCGAGTTTCTCCAGTGTGGTGGCGCGCGGATGTTCGTCCGTGTCGACAATGATCGCGTCGCTGCGGCGTTGCGGGATCGTCACCGGCGTGATCTCCCGCGACAGACGGCCCGAGGCGATGGCCGCCGCCGCACGCTCCTGGCTGCGCAGGGCAAACGCGTCCTGATCGGCGCGCTGGATGTCAAAATCCTCGGCCACGTTCTCGGCGGTTTCGGGCATCGAATCGATGCCGAATTGCGCCTTCATCTGCCGGTTCACGAAGCGCCAGCCGATGGTGGTGTCATAGACCTCCGCGACGCGCGAAAACGGCTGCTCGGCCTTGGCCATCACAAACGGCGCGCGCGACATCGATTCGACGCCACCGGCCAGCACGATCTCGGCCTCGCCGCAGCGAACCTGCCGCGCCGCCATCGCCACCGCATCGAGCCCCGAACCGCAAAGCCGGTTCACCGTGACGCCGGGCACCTCTTCGCCCAGCCCCGCCAGCAGCGCGGCCATGCGCGCGACATTGCGGTTGTCCTCGCCCGCCTGGTTGGCGCAGCCCATGATGACCTCGTCCACCGGCAGCCCGTCGGGCACCACCGCGCGGATCACACCCGCCAGCAGATCGTCGGGGCGCACCGCGGAAAGCGCGCCGCCGTAGCGCCCGATCGGGGTCCGGCTGCCCTGGCAAAGCCATGCCTCACGCATTGCTGTTTCCTCCTTGCGTCCCGGCGTCGCTGTCAGCGTGCGGCGCCTCTTCGAAATGCTGTCCGCGGATCGTCCGCGACAGCCCGCGCATCACCGCGATCTGCCGTCCGTCCTGCCCGGTGACCACGACGTCATAGACGCCGGAGCGCCCGGCGCGCGCGGTCTCGGCGCAGGTGGCCACCAGCCGCTCCCCGAGCTGTGCCGAGGCCAGGAAGGTGATCTGGTTTTCCTGCGCGACGGTCACCTGATTGTAGCTGTTGCAGGCAAAGGCAAAGGCGCTGTCGGCGAGCGTGAAGATGAACCCGCCATGGCAGATCCGGTGCCCGTTGAGATGATGCGCCTGCACCTCCATCGACAGCGTCGCCTGCCCCGGTGCAACCGTGTCGATCCGCATGCCCATCATCTGACTTGCGGCATCGGCGGCCCACATGGCCCTGGCGGCCCGCGTGGCGCGGTCCTGCGGTGTCATCGGCGCGTCCTCCCCCGTTTCCAGCGAGACTGCACAAAACCGACCGACCGGTCAAGTATGTTGATTTCACCGGGCGGATGACGCATGCTCCGGGCAACGAAAGGATCAAAGATGCTGACGCCACAAAGCTACGCCTGCGGGCGCTGGATTGCCCCCGGGGACGACGCGCGCGAGATCCGCGGCCCGGTCACCGGAGAGGTCATCGCGCGGGCCGGGGCCACGCTCGATTTCGGCGCGATGATCACTCATGCGGTGACACAAGGCGGCCCGGCGCTGCGCGAGATGAGTTTTCACCAGCGCGCCAAGATGCTCAAGGCGCTGGCGGGCTACATCTCGGAGCGCAAGGAGGCGCTTTACGCGCTCAACCCGCTGACCGGCGCCACGCGGCGGGATGGCGGCGTCGATATCGATGGCGGGATCGTCACCATGTCGGTCATCGCCTCAAAAGGGCGGCGCGAGATGCCCGACGGCCATGTCTATCTTGATGGCGGGGTCGAACAGATCAGCCGGTCCGGCAGCTTTCTGGCGCAGCACATCGCGGTGCCCCTGCAGGGGGTCGCGGTGCATATCAACGCGTTCAATTTCCCGGTCTGGGGCATGCTGGAAAAACTGGCGCCCACGCTTCTGGCGGGCATGCCTGCCATCGTGAAACCGGCCACGCAGACCTGCTATCTGACGGAGGCCTGCTTTCGCATGATCGTCGAGTCGGGTCTGCTGCCCGACGGCGCGGTGCAATTGATCATTGGCGGCACCGGCGACCTTCTGGACCGGCTGGGTCCGCAGGATGTGGTCAGCTTCACCGGCTCGGCAGAGACCGCCTTTGCCCTGCGCAGCAACCCCGCCCTGATCCGGCAATCGACGCGGTTCATGGCCGAGCAGGACAGTCTCAACGCTTCGATCCTCGGGCCGGACGTGGCCCCCGGGACGCCGGAATTCGACCTTTTTGTCAAACAGGCCGCGAGTGAGATGACCGTCAAGGCGGGCCAGAAATGCACCGCGATCCGCCGGATCATCGTGCCGGAGGCGCAACTGGACGCGGTCACCGACGCGCTGGCCGAACGTCTGCGCGCTACAACCATCGGCGATCCGGCAGAGGACGTGCGCATGGGCGCGCTTGCGTCTGCCGGGCAGCGCGCCGACGTGCTGGAAAAGGCCGCCCTGATCGGCGAGGAGGCGACCGAGGTGCTGGGCGGCGGGTTCGATCTGCCCGGCGGTCCGGGATTTCTGCCGCCGATGCTCTTTCGCTGCGCCGATCCCGATGCCGCGCGCCACGTGCATGCCGTCGAGGCGTTTGGACCGGTCTCGACGCTGATGCCCTATCGCGACGTGGCCCATGCCGCCGACATTGCCAATCGCGGTCAGGGTTCTCTGGTGGCTTCGCTGGTCACCGGCGACCCGGAGGTAGCCCGCGACGTGGTGCTGGCGTGCGCCCCCTGGCACGGGCGGCTTTACGTGACCGACCGCCACTCGATGAAAGAGGCGACGGGCCACGGCGCGCCGCTGCCGCATCTGGTGCATGGCGGGCCGGGGCGCGCGGGTGGCGGCGAAGAGCTGGGCGGCGTGCGCGGCGTGCTGCACTACATGCAGCGCACCGCCGTGCAAGGCGGACCGGACGTGTTGACGGCCATCACCGGGCAATGGGTGACCGGCGCGGCAGAGGTGACCGGCCCCACCCACCCGTTCCAGCGCAGCTTCCGCGAGATCGCCATCGGAGAGACGATTGTGACCGGCGCGCGCGAGGTCACCCTGGCGGATATCGAACAGTTTGCGCATTTCACCGGCGACACGTTCTACGCGCATATGGATGACGACGCGGCCCGGGCGAACCCGTTCTTTCCCGGCCGCGTGGCGCATGGCTACCTGCTCTTGTCCTTTGCCGCGGGGCTCTTCGTGCAGCCCGATCCCGGCCCGGTCCTGGCCAATACCGGGCTAAACGCGCTCAGTTTCCAGAAACCGGTGAGCCCCGGCGACAAGGTGCATGTCAGGCTCACCGCAAAGCGCAAGACGCAGCGCACCGACAGTTACGGAGAGGTCGCCTGGGCCGTGCGGCTTTACAATCAGGACGATGAACAGGTCGCTGATTACGAGCTTCTGACCATGGTCAGCTACACCCGCGGCTGAGACATTTGCGCAGGCATCGCCGTTCCGCCTGCGCAAATCCCTTGATTCACCCGGCATTCGGCGCAACTCTGTGATCATGAACAGCCTTACACCCTTTCCCGCGCGCGGCGCGCAAGAGGTGGTCTCGTTTCACCGCACAGAGCTGAGTGTGATCCTGTCGCTTTACGGGCGCATGGTGGCTGCGGGCGAATGGCGGGACTACGGGATCTCTTCGCTGCGCGATCTGGCGGTCTTTTCCGTGTTCCGGCGCACCGCCGAAAACCCGCTCTACCGGATCGAGAAACGCCCCAGGCTGCGCATGAAGCAGGGCGAATACGCGGTGATCGGGATGGAAGGGCAGGTGCTCAAGCGCGGCAACGACCTGAAGGTGGTGCTGCGGGTGCTTGAACGCAAGCTGATCCGCGCGGTCGACTGACGCGGGCTGTCAGTCTTTACCCGCGCCATAGCGGTCCCAGAGATCCGGGCGGCGCTGACGGGTCAGTTCTTCCGATTGCGCCTTGCGCCATCTGGCAATCTCGCCGTGATGCCCGGATTGCAGGACCTCCGGAATGGCGAGGCCCCGCCACTCCGCGGGCCGGGTATAGTGCGGGTGCTCCAGAAGGCCTGCGCTGTGGCTTTCCTCAAGGGTGCTGTCGGCATTGCCAAGCACCCCCGGCAACAGCCGCACGGTGGCGTCGAGCATGGCCTGCGCGGCGATCTCTCCACCGGTCATGACAAAATCCCCCAGCGACACCTCGGCGATGCGGTAGTGGTCCAGCACCCTCTGGTCGAGCCCTTCGAAACGGCCGCAGATCAGCGTCACGCCGGGCAGCGACGCCCAGTCGCTCGCCATCGCCTGATCGAACCGCCGACCGCGCGGCGAGAGGTAGACCAGCGGCCCCGGCGCGCGCCGCAACGCATGTTCGACCGCGCGCCCCATGACATCGGCGCGCAACACCATGCCGGCGCCACCGCCAGCGGGCGTGTCGTCGACATTGCGATGCCTGCCGTCGCCGAAATCGCGCAACCCGATGGCGTGCAACTGCCAGATGTCGTCCTTGAGCGCCTTACCGGTGAGAGAGGTGCCCAGCACGCCGGGAAAGACCTCGGGAAACAGCGTGATCACCTGCGCCTGCCAGGCACGGGCCAGTTTCGGCTCTTCCTCCATCAACGCGCGGGGCGTCAGGGTCGGGCGGATGGACTTGCGCCCGTGGGACTTGTTCTCGGACATGGCGGGCCTTTTTGCGCGGACTGCGCCTGACTACTCCGGCGCGTGGCAAAGGCAAACCGGTTTCGCGCTCAGACCACGACCTGCACGGGCAGATCGACGTAATCATGCAGATCGGGCGCCCGCCGCAGGGCACCGTTCGCGACATCCCAATGCGCGCGCGGCATCGGGGCGCGGCCGTCATATTCGACAAACAGCCCCTTGGGCAGGGACCACCGGGCATCCCCCGTCACTTCGGACACATGTTTCAGAGTGGCCGCGACAGCCGCGCCGCTCTCGGCCACGGCCGCCTTGGGGGAGAGCGCCAGCTCCTGGCTGAGATAACCCTCCTGCGCGGCGGTCCCGACGATCTCCCGCAGGGCGTCGAGGTAGGATCTGTCGCCATCGCGCGCGGCCTGTTCCAGCCGCCCGTCGGCGCTGATCCACGACAGGTAAAGCGCCACGGTTGCCCGGTCGCAACTGCGCTGCCGCAGACACCAGAGCGCCGCGGCGCGCTGGTCCGGATCCTTGGGGTCGTGCTGCAGCACGACGTGGTGCCAGAGATCGGGATCGGGCGATGGCAGCGCCTGCAAGAGACCGAGCAACGACACCTCCGCCCCCTGCCCCTGCTGCCGCCAAAGCTGGCGCGTGGCCTCGAACGCGGCATAGCCGCGATCGAAGATCGCCCGCCGCGCCACCTGTTCTTTCACCGCGTCGCGCACATCGAGGATGGCATCTGGTCTGCGAAAGGCCTGCGCCAGCTCTCCGGCCTCCTGGGGTGTGGCCCGCAGAAGCCGTGCGAGAATGAAGAGCTCGACCAGCTCGTCCCGCGACAACGCGCTCGGCGCGGGACGGCCCCAGGCCACGATCACCTGCGACAACGCCCGGCGCAGCGCCTCATGTGCGTCCGGCGGAACCTGCAGCGGATGCGGCGGCGCGGGCGTCAGCATCTGCGACACCTCGGCGCGCAGATGGTGCAGCTCCGGTACGGTCACGGGCGGCGAGCGCAGTGCGGCCCCGCGCAACAACGGCGTGCCGGTCCGGGCCATGTCGGAATTTGCCGTGCTCTGACGCAGGCTCAGCAACAGCGCATAGGCGCTGCAGGCGCCGGTCAGCCCGATCGCCAGCGGCAGCCCGGCCAAAGGCGACGGCAACAACACCAGCGCCGGCGCAAGCGCCAGGCCGGTTAAGGCTATTCGTTGACCGGTCACTCGCACGTCATACCCCACAGTCAGCGCGTTCAATTCCGCGAAAATTCACCGAGAATTGTGGCGGTTTCATGGAGGTTGCAACAGAGATTATGGTTAATTCCGACGCGTTGCGAAACAGTCAGCCCTGCTCCATCTGTCTGTTGGCAAACTGGCGCAGCTGCTTTTTCGCCTCCGAGACGTACCGGTCCTTGAGCCCGCTGCGATTGAGCGCCAGAAACACCGGCTCCAGCCCCAGATCGGGCTGCACATTTTCCGGCGGCAGCAAGTGCAGTTTTGCGCGGGTCACCTCGCTGAAGTCGGTCAGATCGAGCAGCGGCGTCAGCGGGCCCTGCGGCAGATCGGTGCTTTCCTCCAGCGGCAGGGCCGAAACTTCGTGCGGGGCCACCGCCTCGGCCACTTCGACAAGCACCTCGTCGAGATCGGCCGCCGCGGCGATCTGCGCGGCATAGGAGTCGTAATCCAGCACCAGCCGCGTGACGCGCAGGTTCTGCCAATAGGTCGAGCGCAGCCAGGCATCGCGGCCCCTCGTGGAGAAGTAAAAGACCAGATCGACCTGTGCGCCGAACCGTGCCCGCGCGGCCTCGGCCAGTTGCACCATGATCAGCGACGCGGCGTCATAGCGGTCGAGCCCGCGCCGCCCCGGCAGGTGACCGGAAAGGTCCTCCGACGACATCAGGATATCGCGCGGATCCTCCGGATCGATGCTCAGAAAGAACAGATCCGCCGCCTCGCGCAGATCGGTCAAGCTGCGCTCGGACGGCGCGACGGAGAAGAGCCGCGCAAATTCGGTCAACGCCTCGAAATCGGGTTTGAGATAACAGCGGATCTGACGCTCCAGCAGGCGCTTGTTGGTGCGGATCAGGCTTTGAACGGATGTGGTGCCGGTCTTGTGGAAACCGGCATGGATCACGATCCGCGTCATTCCATGAGCCCGTCGGGCGGGTCGGCCACGATGCGCCCGGCGGTGAGGTCGACCGTCGGCACAAGCGCCTGGGTGAAGGGCAGCAGCACGGTGCGGCTTTGACCGGGCAATTGCAGCTCCAGCAGGTCGGAGGAGCCGTGATTGTGCACCGCCTTCACATGCCCCAGAACTGCGCCGCCGGTATCGACCACCTGCACACCGATAAGGTCGGCGTGGTAATACTCGTCATCGGGCAGTTGCGGCAGCCGGTCGCGCGGCGCGTAAAGCCGGGTACCGCGCAGCGCGTCGGCGGCTTCCTTGGACCCCACGCCAGAAAGCCGCGCGGCAAAGCCGTTCTTGATCTCGCGGCTGATCTCCACCTCGAACAACCGGTTCCCATCCTCGGTCGACAGGGGCGCGTACTCGGCGATGGCCCGCGGCTCTGCGGTGAAGCTTTTCAGGCGCACTTCGCCCGCCACACCAAAAGCACCGGCAATGGCCCCGACACATATCAAATCCGTGCTCACACGCGCCCTCTGCGTCCTGATATCCCGGCTTCCAGATAGACCGGAGCCGGGGTCATTGGCAATCGCGCGCTTTGCGTCGGATCAGCCGCCGATGCGGATCACTCGGGTGAAGCCGAACTTGATGCTCCACTGATCTTCGCTGCCCTGCTGCACGATCGGGCTGTCCTCGGCATCGTTCATGAAGCGGTCATAGCTGATCGCGCCTTCGATGCCCCAATTGTCGTTGAGCCGGTAATCGGCACCGAACTCGATCCCCGCCGAGAGCAGACCGCCATCGGGATCGAAGGCGGCAAGCGTCGGGCCGGCCTGCGCCGGAGTCACGCCGAAATAGGTGTCGGCATAGTCGTTATCGCCCCAGAAGAGCCGCGGGCCAAAGGTCAGCGTGAGCCCGCTTGCCGGGCGCGCGATCACATCCGCCCCGGCTTCGGCCACCCAGGCCTCGTGCCCGCCAAAGCCGCGGCGCATGTCCAGAAACGCCGAATAGTTGCGCGCGGTGTAACCCACGCCGAGGCCCAGCTCGACCGTGGCATCGACATCGTCGAGCCCGGCCAGTTCGGCATGTTCGGAAACGTCGCGTTCGGCGACAAACCGGAACGAGCCGCGGAGCCCGAAGCCCAGCCGGTCGACGGTCGGATCCGGATCGCCAAAGCGCAGCGAGCCGATATTGATCGAGTGGAAGGCAAAGCTGCCCGAGGGGCTGATTTCGTACTCGTCCGACCCGAAATAGGCGGGTGCTGCCTGAATGCCGAGCCCCAGCGTGATCACCAGCGCGGGTTCCGGCGCCGGGGCGACGGGTGTGACCAGAACGGGATCGGGACCCTGCGGCACCGGATCACCGGCAATAGCGGGCAGCGAAGAGGCGAGCATGAGGCTCGCGGCACAGACAAGACGCATCGACATGGCAGACCCCTAACGTTGGCACTGGAAAAACCCGGCAGACGTCTTGAGATATGTTTCTGTTTGCCGAAGGCGGCAAGCGCGCGGATGCAGATTGCACCAAAAAACGGCGCAAGAGACACACCTCTTGCGCCGTTTCCCGCCGGTGCGGCGGAACGAGTGGCAGATTATTCTGCGGTGGCCTCTTCAGAGGCTTCGGCCGCTTTTGCCGCCTTGGCTTCGGCGCGCTCCTGCGCGGCCTTGCCGGGGGTGCCCTTTTTGGGGTTGGCGCGCTCTTTCTTGTCGACGACGCCCGCAGCCTCGAGGAAGCGCGACACGCGGTCGGTGGTCTGCGCGCCCTGGCCCAGCCAGTACTGCACGCGCTCGAGATCCATCTTCACGCGATCTTCGCTGTCCTTGGGCAGGAGCGGGTTATACGTGCCGAGCTTTTCGATAAAGCGGCCGTCGCGGGGCATGCGGCTGTCGGCCGCCACGATGCGATAGAAGGGACGCTTTTTCGAGCCGCCGCGGGCGAGCCGGAGTTTGATAGCCATGGGGTGTCTCCTTTAAGATGGCTTGGTGACGGGACGAGCCCGTCAGGATTGCTTTTGCTTGTGGTGCTGGATGACTTCCTGAATGACGAAGTTCAGGAATTTCTTGGCGAATTCCGGGTCGAGATCGGCCTGGACCGCCAGATCCTGGAGCCGCGCGATCTGGCTTTCCTCGCGCGCGGGGTCGGATGGGGGAAGGTCGTGGCGCGCCTTGAGGACGCCCACGGCCTGGGTTTGCTTGAAACGCTCTGCAAGCGTGAAGACGAGGATCGCATCGAGCCGGTCGATGCTGTCGCGATGCTCTTGCAGAAGCTCTGCCGCGCGGGTGACGACGTCGCTCATGGCGCGCTCCTTTGGGTTGGGGTCGGGAATACAGTCTCGGCGACCGGTGCTTGCGGTTTCCCCGCAACGCTCCTGTGCGTCCGGAAAGGGATACGGGCGGCGGCGCGTGTGATGAGGAACCGGGTCATGTCGCAGCCCTGTCCAGATCGTGCACATAGACGAAGGCCTGCGGGTCATGCTCGGCACGCATCGCGGCGCGGGTGGCGCCCAGACGTTCGGCCAGGCGGATCGAGGCGGTGTTGCCGGTATCGATATAGCTGACAATACGCGCGGGCTGCAGCGCGGTGACCGCCCAGCGCAGCGCCGCCTGGGCCGCTTCGTGCGCGTAGCCCTTGCCGTCGCTGCCCTCATAAATGTTCCAGCCGATCTCCGGATCCGCGTGTTCCGGCGGATGGTGCAGGCCGACAGTGCCCAGCACGCGGCCTTCGGTCTCCAGCACCCACCAGCCGAAGCCCTTGAGCAGCCAGTGGCCCGCATCGGCGGCAAAGAGCCGCCAGGCCTGCGCCCGGGTCTTCGGACCGCCAATGTGGCGCGTCCGGTCCGATGCATAAAAAGCGGCGTAAGCGTCGAAATCCGACGCTTGCGGGCCGCGCATCACCATGCGTTCGGTGTGAAGGACGGGGATCTCAGTCAAGCGCCCAGCCTTTCGGTTTGAAGAGCGGATCGGCGTAATGGGCGATCTCCATGTCGATGCCATGGGCCAGCTGCGTGCCGCGCAACGCCTCGGGCGACGGGTGCCGGTAGACCGCGTCATTGCCGTCAACCGAAGGCGCGCCGGCGTCCTTGGTACAGCCCAGTCGTTCGGCCAGCCGGATCGCCTCGAGATTCTTGGGATCGATATAGCTGACCGCCGTCTCCCAGCCTTTTTGCTCGTAGTAATAGCGGCGCACGGCATGCGTCGCCTCAAGCGCATAGCCCTTGCCCGCCTGTTCGGGCCAGAGGATCCAGGCGATCTCGCGCTCGGGCCATTTGGCCGGAAACCAGCCACCCGCCATGCCGACGGTTTCGTCGGTGTCGCGCAGATGCACCATCCACATGCCGTAGCCGCGGATCTCCCAATGGCCGATTTCGGCGGCGTAGAGCATCCATGCCTCATAGCCGTTGAGCGGCCCCCCCATGAAGCGCGACCGGTACGAAGCGAAGGTCGCCTTGAAGTCGGGATATTCCTGCGGTTCCGGCCCGCGCAGGACCAGCCGCTGCGTGTCGAGCACCGGGATGTCGCGATGTCCCATTACACGGACTCCGTGAACAGGGGCGCGCCCGGGCGCCGGACGGGCTGGCGGAGGATCGACAGGGCAAAGCTCACGACGTCACCTCCGCCAGATGCCGGTAGGCCCGCGTCTCTTCGCCAATCGTGCGTTCGAGCGTCAGGTCGCGGGCGGCGTTCATCCGCTCCATCAAGGCGATGCAGCGGTGGTTTTCCACATCCACGAAGGACACGACGCTGTCCCATTTCAGCTCGGCAAAGGCATGGTCGCGGATCGCGGTCAGCGCCTCCTGTGCGATGCCCTTCGCTTCCACATCCTCGCAGAGGAAAACCCCCAGCTCCGCCTCGGGGTCCTCGTATTCGAAACCCAGCGTCACAAACCCCGCCGACGGCGTTGTCTGCGCGTCGATGGTCCAGAGCCCGTGGCCATGCAACAGCCAGAGCGCGGTATATTCGGTAAAGCTCGCCCAGGCTTCGGCACGGGTGAACGGCCCGCCCATATAGACCGCGCGATCCGAGCAGAAGATCTTCGCATAGGCGTCGAAATCGTAGATCCGAGGCGCGCGCAGCTGCAGGCGGCGCGTGTCGATCACCGGCAGCTTGCCGCCGAGACGGGCGGCAGCCTTGGCGGCGGGGCCGGGGCGGTATTTCTCGACGGGCGCAGTCATGACACGGCCTCCGGTTTCGGTTGACGGTAGACAAGGCAGGGCTTGCCATGCCCCGGGGTCGCGGCCTGCGGATCGAGCGTGGCGCCCAGCCGTTCGGCCACCGCGATGGAACGGGCGTTTTCCGGCGAGATGTAATGCACGATCTCCCCCCAGCCGAGACGGCTGCGGGCGTCGGTGATCGTGGCGCGCGCGGCTTCGGTGGCAAAGCCGTGGCCTTCGGCGCCGTCAAACAGCACGTAGCCGATCTCGGTCTCGGGCCAGCCATGCGGGTAGTAGGGCCCGGCGAGGCCGAGGATGGCGTCGCTGTCACGGGTGGTGATCGCCCAGAGGCCAAAGCCGCGGATCTGCCAATGGCCGAGGATGGACGCGAAATTGCGGAACGCATGCGACATGGGCACGTTGCCGCCGGAATATTGCGCGCGTTCCGAGACGTAGAATGCGACGGCCGCGTCGACGTCGCGGGGCACGGGTTGACGCAGGATCAGACGCGCTGTCTCGATGGTGGCGCGGGCGGGAAAGCTCATGTTGTGCCCTCCGAATGCCGGACGGCCAGCGCCTGCGGAGCGGGATGGCGCCACAACTCGTCCTCCCCCATGTTCTCGTTCATATAGGTGCGCTCATAGACGGCGCCGAGGCGGGTCGCGAGGGTTTTGGAGCGGTCATTGCCGGGCACGATGTTGGAGGTCAGCGTCTGCAGCCCAAGCTCGTGATACGCCCAGAGCCGCGCGCGGCTGGCGGCCTCGTAAGCGATGCCGCGGCCTTCGAACCCATCGAAAACCACCCAGCCCAGTTCCGGTTCGGGCCAGGTTTCGGGATACCAGATGCCGCTGATCCCGGCGGTCTGGCCGGTGTCTCTGGTTTCGATGACGAAATAGCCGAAGCCATGGATGTGCCAGTGCCCGACCAGCAGCGCGAACCAGCGCCAGGCCTCGCCGCGCTCGGGGATGTGACCGAAGCCTTCGCTGCGGACGGGGTCCATCAGGAACCGCATGATCGGCGCGGCGTCCCGGCGTTCGGGACCGCGCAGGATCAGCCGCTCGGTCTCGAGGCGGGGGGCACGGGTCAGCGCATCGGTCATGACGGCACCCCGTCGCGCGCGCGCTCGGACAGCAGGTAGACATCGCGCGTCACCCCGTCCGGAAAGCTCTGGCGGCGGTCTTCCCGGCCGCCGCACGCGCTGGCGATGGCCTCTGCCAGATGCCGGGCGGGCGCGTTTTCGTCGCGCATATGGGTCTCGACCCGGGTCCAGCCCAGCGTCTCATGCGCCCAGTCGATCACCGCAAGGCTGGCTTCGCGCGCATAACCCTTGCCGCGGGCGGCGGGCATCAGAAACCAGGTCAGCTCATGACACGGCCAACCATCGGGCCAGGCCAGACCGGTGCCACCCAGAAACGCACCGCTTTTCCGGTCAAACAGCAGGAACATGCCGTAGCCGCGGGACTGCCAGTGCGCCATGTCGCGGGCATGGATCTCGGCAACCTCCGCCGGGCTGCGGCCGCCACGATACCCGCCCACCGTCACATCGCTCGCCTCGTAGAACGCGGCGTAAAACGCCCCGTCATCCGCTGTGGGCGCGCGCATCCGGAGGCGTGGGGTCCAGAGCGACGTCACGCGCAGGCCTCCGCGCGGTCATCGGCACCGGGGGTGTGGCGATAGACCAGCGTGTCCTCGAACCCGTCGCCACCCGGCCGCGGGGCGTCGGCATCCAGCACCGCGCCCAGTCGCCTCGCCAGCGCAATCGAGCGCGCATTCCGCGGCTCGATATAGCTGACCAGCGTGTTCCAGCCCTGCGTCCAGGCCCATGTCAGCGCGGTCGCGGCGGCCTCCTGGGCGTAGCCCTGGCCTTCATGGCCTTCAAACAGGATCCAGCCGATCTCGCGCTCGGGGAAGTGCGGCGGCTGCGTGATCGCGACCTGCCCGACCAGCGTGCCGTCCTGCAGGGTCACACCCCAGCCGCCATGCCCCATCAGATCCCAGCTGCCCACTTCGGAGGAGAGCCCGTACCACTGACCGGTCAGCGTGTCCGGCGTGCCGACATATTCCGCCCGGGCGCTCTGATTGAACGACCAGAACGCGTCCATGTCGCTCAGGACATGCGCGCGCAGACACAGGCGCGGGGTGGTGAGGGTCGGGGCGGGCATCGGTTGAGTGTCTCGGATCAGGTGTCTGTGCTTGGGGCCGGGGGCGGGACCCGCCGGCGGACGTTCATAGGCAAGATGAAGCGGCTTCTTGGCGCGATCTTTCGGCTGTCAGGGCGGGGGGCAGCGGGGCGGGACATGGGACAGATGCGGTCACTTCTTCTTGCCGAAACCCGAGAGCCCCGGCGGCAGTGCCGCGCCGCCGCCCATGCCCGGCAGGCCAGGCATGCCGCCTTTGCCCATCGCCTTTGCCGCGGCTTCCAGCGCCTTGGGATCCATGCCGGCGCCCATGTCGGCGGGCATACCGCCTTTGCCGAACATGCCCTTCATGGCCTGTTTCAGCATGCCGCCTTTGCCCATCTTGCCCATCTTCTTCATCATGTCGGACATCTGGCGCTGCATCTTGAGCAGCTTGTTGAGGTCGGAGACCTCCATGCCGGAGCCTGCGGCAATGCGCTTCTTGCGCGAGGCCTGCAGGATTTGCGGATTGGCGCGTTCGATCTTTGTCATCGACTGGATCAGCGCGATCTGCTGTTTCAGCACACGGTCGTCGATGCCCGCATCGCCCATCTGCTTGGCCATCTTGCCGGCACCGGGCATCATCGACATCATGCCTTCCATGCCGCCCATCTTGATCATCTGTTCCAGCTGCATCTTGAGGTCGTTCATGTTGAACTGACCTTTGGAAAAGCGCTTCATCATGCGCTCGGCCTGTTCGGCCTCCAGCGTCTGCTGCGCCTTTTCCACGAGGCTGACGATATCGCCCATGCCGAGGATGCGGCCCGCGACGCGGTCGGGCTCGAAGGTCTCGAGCGCGTCCATCTTCTCGCCCAGACCCACGAACTTGATCGGCTTGCCGGTGACAGCCCGCATCGAGAGCGCCGCACCGCCGCGCCCGTCGCCGTCCATCCGGGTGAGCACAACGCCGGAGATGCCGATGCGCTCGTCGAAGTTCTCGGCGGTGTGCACCGCATCCTGACCGGTGAGGCCGTCGACCACCAGCAGCGTCTCGCGCGGGTTGGCCACATCGCGGACCGCCTCGACCTGGGCCATCAGCTCTTCGTCGATGGAGAGCCGCCCGGCAGTGTCGAGCATGTAGACGTCATAACCCCCAAGCGAGGCCTGCGTCTTGGCGCGCTTGGCGATGGTCACCGGGTCTTCGCCCTTGACGATGGGCAGCGTGTCGACGCCGATCTGGGTGCCGAGGATCTGCAATTGCTCCATCGCGGCAGGCCGGTTCACGTCGAGCGAGGCCATCAGCACCTTCTTGCCGTCGCGATCCTTGAGGCGCTTGGCGAGCTTGGCGGTGGTGGTGGTCTTGCCGCCACCCTGCAGGCCGACCATCAGGATCGGCGCAGGCGGCGTGTCGATCCGGAGCGCGCCGGGCTCGCCTTCGCCGCGCAGCACCTCGATCAGCTCGTCATGCACGATCTTGACGACCTGCTGGCCGGGGGTGACGGACCTGGTGACCGCCGCACCGGTGGCCTTCTTCTCCACCGCCTTGATGAAGTTGCGCGCGACCGGCAGCGAGACGTCGGCCTCGAGCAGCGCCACACGCACTTCGCGCAGGGCGGTTTTCACATCGTCTTCAGAGAGCGCGCCGGCCTTGGTCAGCCGGTCGAAAACGCCGCCAAGGCGTTCGGAGAGATTTTCAAACATGGGCCATGGGCCTCCGGTTTGTCATTGCCGTTGCCCCTGAAAGGTAGGGGGCCGGGCGCGTCTTCTCAATCGGGCGGACCAATGCGGCATGGCCCCTAAGGACGCATGTCGCAATGCAGGCGCGCCCCCGTGGGCGCAACGCGCTGACGGAGGGCGATCCCGGGCATGGCCCATGGGACCGGAAGCGTGTGACTTCCGGGGATGTCGACGCCTTTAGTCCGGGAAAGAGGCGCGAGTCAAGACTTGGCGACTTTTGCGCTCGCAGGTAGCGGGCGCGCGTAGCGTGGCCCGGGCTGCAGGGGCGAACCATCCGCGCGCGGCAGGTCCCCGTTCAAGCGGCGGCAGACCAGCACCCGTTGGCCCAGAGATCTGCGGGCCGGTTTGGCGGTCCGTCATCCGGTCGCCCGGCGGGCGCCGCAGATGCGGCGCCTGCTTTCTCATGCGTCGTGTTACGGCTCAGGCCGCGAGATGCGCGATGTCGTTGGCCGCGCGTTCGGCGGACGCCTCGGCATCGACCATCAGCCGGTCGGAGCGCACCACCTGCACATCGGTGATCCCCACAAAGCCCATCACATGGCGCAGCCACGGCGTGGCGAAATCCATCGGGCCGTCGACCTCGGTGCCGCCGGAGGCCACGACAAGGATCGCGCGCTTGCCCGAGAGCAGCCCTTCGGGGCCGTGTTCGGTATAGCGGAAGGTCACCCCGGCGCGGGCGATGAGATCGAACCACGCCTTGAGGCTCGACGGCACGCCGAAATTATAGACCGGCAGCGCGATCAGCACCGTGTCGGCGACCTGAATTTCGGCAACCAGCGTATCCGACAGCGCAAGCGTCTCGCGCTGCGATGTGCTGCGCTCGGCCTCGGGCGTGCCGTTGGCGGCAACCCAGCTGCCGTCGATCTGCGGCAACCCTGCCGATAGATCGCGGGTCACAACGCTGTCGGGGGAAAGCGTGGCGGCCACCTGATCGGCCAGCGCGCGGCTGACAGAGCCATCGGTGCGGGCGGAAGCGTCGATGCGGAGAAGTGTACGGGTCATGGGGATCCTCATGGGCTGTGTTGCAGTTGGCGTCTGGGTTCCAATATGACACTTGCAAATTCGAACACAATTTGCCCAGATGCGCAGCAGGCGTTACTCAGCGCACAGAAATTACCGTCGGGAGAGCAATATGCACAACTGGGACGAGATCCGCACCGCCTTTCAGGTGGCAAGACGCGGGACGGTCAGCGGTGCCGCGGAGTCCCTCGGCGTGCACCACGCCACGGTGATCCGGCACATCGACGCGCTGGAGGGACGGCTGGGTGTGAAGCTCTTCCAGCGCCACGCGCGCGGCTACACCGCCACCGAGGCCGGACAGGACCTCTTGCGCGTGGCGCAGACCACCGACGAGCAGTTCCAGCAGCTCGAAGGACGGATCCGGGGGCGCGGGCAGGATGTCTCCGGCGAGCTGATGGTGACCTCGCTCATCGCCTTCGCACCGCTCATGGTGGGCGCGCTCACCGATTTTCAGCGCCTCTATCCGGAGGTTGTGGTGCGCTACCTGACCGACGACCGCGTGTTCCGGCTGGAATATGGCGAGGCGCATGTGGCCCTGCGCGCGGGCCCGCAACCGACCGAGCCCGACAACGTGGTCCAGCCGTTTGCGTGTCAGGCCATAGCGCTTTACGCAAGCCGCGCCTATGTCGAAGAGCACGGGATGCCGGACGGGATCGAGGCATTGAAGAGCCACCGCTTCGTCGGCCATGACAATCCCGACAATCACGCGCCGTTTCAGCGCTGGATGCGGGCCACGATCCCCTATGAACAGGTGATCTTCCGCAGCACCGACACCCGCGTGCTGGAGGCCGCGCTGCTGGGCGGCGCCGGGATCGGCTTCATGGGAGAGCGCGAGGCCAGCCGGCACAGTGATCTGGTGCAGATCATGCCGCCGCAGGACAACTGGACCGCGCCGCTCTGGCTGGTCACCCATGTGGATCTGCACCGCACCGCCAAGGTGCAGGCGTTCCTCAAGCATCTCAAGGAATATACCGGCGAGGCCTCGGCACGATGAGCGCCGGGGGCGGGGCCGCCTCTCCGCTGGCCCGGCTCAGCGCGGCGCAGAAGGGGCACCTTGCCATGCTGTGCTTTTCGGCGCTGGTGGCCGGGTCCTTCTCGCTGGGCGGGATCGCCGCGCCGTTCATCGACCCTGCGGTGCTCAACGCGGTGCGCTTTGCGCTGGCGGGCGTCGTGGTGCTGGTCATGGCCTGGATGACCGGCAGCCTGAGCCGCGCCGCGTTTGCCGGACCATGGCGCTACGTGCTGCTGGCGGGGCTTTTCGCGATCTATTTCGTGACGATGTTCGAGGGGCTGAAGACCGCCACACCGGTCAGCATGGCCGCGGTCTTTACGCTGAACCCGGCGCTGACGGCGGTGTTCGGGTATCTGGTCGTGCGCCAGGTCACAACCATGCGCATGGCGCTGGCCATCGCGGTCGGCGGGGCGGGCGCGCTCTGGGTGATCTTCGACGGCAGCTGGGAGGATCTGCGCGCCTTCGAGGTCGGGCGCGGCGAAACCGTGTATTTCTGGGGCTGCATCGGACACGCGCTCTATGCGCCGACCCTGCGCAAGCTCAGCCGGGGCGAGCCTGCTCTTGCCTTCAACGCAGGTATTCTGGTGGCGGGAACAATCATGCTCTCGATCTGGGCGGCGCCCGCGATAGGCGACACCGATTGGGCCGCGTTGCCCGCGATTGTCTGGATCACCATCGTCTACACCGCGCTGGCGGCGACCGCGCTGACCTTTGTCATACTGCGCTACGCGACGCTGCGCCTGCCATCGGCCAAGGTCATGGCTTATACCTATCTGACGCCAAGCTGGGTGATCCTGTGGGAAATCGCGCTTGGCAAGGGAGCGCCCCCGGCGCTGATCCTGCCCGGTGTGGCGCTCACCGCAATAGCCCTTCTGGTGCTGCTGCGCGACGAGGACGCGCATAAACCGGATCACCCCGCACAGCGACGCAACAATTAATCCAGTACATACCGGAACCAACTCCGCATCTGTTACGTTCTCCTCCAAGCAATCAGGAGAGTGAGTTATGCGTAACGTCATCTACATCATCGGACTTATCGTCGTGGTTCTGGCCATTCTGAGGCTCATCGGCCTCATCTGAGAGCTTCTCGGACGCCAGAAACCTCTCGAACGCATCGAGATCGAGCCGGTCGACCTGCCCGAACGCCTGCATCCACAAGGCGGCATCGCGCAGGGCGTCCGGCTCTAGTTTGCACCACTTCACCCGGCCGCGCTTTTCCTGAGAGATCAGCCCAGCGCGGGTGAGAATTCCCAGATGTTTCGATATCGCCGCCAGAGACATCTCGAACGGATACGCGACATCCGTGACCGCCATATCGTCTTCCAGCAGCATCATCAGGATATGTCGCCGCGTCGGATCGGAGAGCGCGGCAAATTGAGCGTCGAGACGGTCCGTCATGGCGTCTTTCATGACACGGCTGCGGATGTGGTCAAGCGATACGTCCGCCATGACCTATCCGTTCAGGTAACCGGCGCTCAGCCCAACTCCCTGCCGCGCCGGATGAAGAGCCGCGCGAGAGTGACCACGATGGCAAAGGCGACCACACCCAGATAGCGCTCGTAGATGCCGTCGATATCGTCCGGCAGAAAGAAGAAGACCGGCGCAGACAGCACCCAGACCGCCGCGATGGCGCGCAAGGCAAGGCCGTAGCCCTTGCCCGCCCGGCTCGCACCGGGTGCCATCAGCAACGGGATGAGTGTGAACAGCACACCCAGCGCGTAGACCAGATAGATGTGGATCACCACACCTTCGCTGTCATTGTCGCCGTATTCGTTCCGGGCGCCCACCAGAAATACGATGAGCCCGAGGAGCACGAAGCCCACGGTGCCGGTGCTCCACGCCCAGCCACCCAGATGCACATGCGCCGCAAGGATCGCGACCGACAGCAGCGAGGCGGAAAAGGCGTAGATCCCGATATCGACGATGAACTCGTAGCGCCCGGCGCCAAGATCGCTGATCGTGTCGGCGACCCAGTCGTGATCCGGCACGACAAAATCCGCGATCAGAATGCTGATGGCGAAGATGACGCCGCCGAGGATGGCGTACCATCCAAGCACGATCATCAAGGTCGGTTCTTCCTGCAGTTTCGGGGTTGCGGCTTCGTTGGTCACGTCAGGAGGCTCCTTGTATTCGAAAGCCAACGCACGGGCCCCGCGCCGGGTTCACGCCGCCTTGCGAAACGTGGGGTTTGCCGCAGGTGCAGCACCCGCCCGGGCGAAAACTCAACCCTTTGGTTGAATGATGCGCGGCGGGCTGAAGTCGCGGTTCTGGCTGTGCGGCGCTTTGACCTGTCCGTTTCCGCAGGGGGCAATATCATTACAAATCAATGTCTTGCACACATCACCACACATATCCGGGCATTCTTGACTCGCCCCGCCCCACCGCATAGCAATCCTCAAACCTCCGAAAGGGGTCGACGCGGGTGAGTGACACCGATCCAAAGCGCAAGCTGGACGAGCTGGAGGCCAAGCTGGCCGCCCGGCGCATGTCGCAAAAAGCCGTGAAGTCCCATCAGGAGGAGCACTACTCCCAGGGTCAGCTGGCCTGGCGGATGGTGACCGAGATGGTGGCCGGTCTGGGGATCGGTTTCGGCATCGGGTACGGGCTGGATGTGCTCTTTGGCACAACCCCGTTCCTCATGGTGCTGTTCACATTGCTGGGGATCGCGGCGGGCATCAACGTGATGCTGCGCAGCGCACGCGAGATCCAGGCCAAACAGGAGGCCGCGGCCTCCGGTGAAAAGACCCGCGGCCACGGTGCCGCAGATGAGAGGGAAAACGATGGCGACTGAGACGCATGGCGATGAAGGCGGTCTGGTGTTCCACCCGATGGACCAGTTTATCATCAAGCCGCTCTTTGGCGGCGGCGCCCTGCCCGGCGATGGCAGCGGTGGCGGCACCGGTGTCGGCTTGTTCACCATCACCAACTCCACCTTCTGGATGTTCCTGGCCATCGTCTGCGTCGTTCTGCTGATGGTGGTCGGCACGTCCAAACGGGCCATCGTGCCAAGCCGCAGCCAGTCCATCGCCGAACTCGCCTACGGCTTTGTCTACAAGATGGTCGAGGATGTGGCGGGCAAGGAGGGGCTGAAATACTTCCCCTACATCATGACGCTCTTCTTGTTCATCGTCTTCGCCAACTTCCTGGGCCTGATCCCGACCTCGTTCACCACCACCTCGCATTTTGCCGTGACCGTGGTGCTGGCGATGGCGGTCTTCCTGACCGTCACGATCCTCGGCTTCGTCAAGAATGGCGCGGGCTTCCTGAGCCTGTTCTGGGTCGCCTCGGCACCTCTGGCGCTGCGGCCGATCCTGGCGGTGATCGAGCTCATTTCGTATTTTGTGCGCCCTGTCAGTCACTCCATTCGTCTGGCAGGCAACGTCATGGCCGGTCACGCGGTGATCAAGGTGTTTGCGGGCTTTGCCGCCATCGCCGCGATCTCGCCGCTGTCGGTGGTGGCGATCACCGCGATGTACGGGCTCGAAGTGCTGGTCTCCTTCATCCAGGCTTACGTCTTCACCATCCTCACCTGCGTCTATCTCAAGGACGCATTGCATCCGCATCACTAACGACAGGTGGGTTGCAAACCCACCCTACGACATCACCAAACATCCAGCTTCCAATCGTAAGGAGAATTCTCATGGAAGGCGAACTCGCACATATCGGCGCAGGCCTGGCAGCCATCGGTTCCGGCGCAGCCGCCATCGGGGTGGGCAACGTGGCCGGCAACTTCCTGGCCGGCGCCCTGCGCAACCCCTCCGCCGCGGCCTCGCAGACGGCCACGCTCTTCATCGGTATCGCATTCGCAGAAGCGCTGGGCATCTTCGCCTTCCTCGTTTCGCTGCTGCTGATGTTCGCCGTCTAAGCCTCCGAGCACACGATCCTTACGCGCGGGCGGCGGCTGGCACATGCCTGGCGCCGCCCGATGTAGAGACAACGTGTCCCGAGGAGGACAAACATGGCTGACCCAATCGCAGAAGAAGTGGCGGGAGCCTGCGTCGATGCCGGCGGCAGCGCCATCGGGATGCCGCAGCTCTGCTTTGACTGGTGGGGCAACCAGATCTTCTGGCTCGTCATCACGCTGGTGGTGATCTACTTCGTGCTCTCGAAGATCGCGCTGCCGCGGATCGCGTCGGTTCTGGCCGAGCGTCAGGGCACGATCACAAACGACATTGCCGCCGCCGAGGACCTCAAGCAAAAGGCCGCGGATGCGGAAAACGCCTATGACAAGGCGCTTGCCGATGCCCGCGCCGAGGCGCAATCCATTGCGCAGGCCGCCCGCGACGACATCAGGGCCGATCTCGACAAGGCCATCGCCAAGGCCGACGAGGAGATCGCGGCAAAGACCGCAGACTCCGAGAAGGCCATCGCAGAGATCCGCGCCTCGGCCATGGAAAACGTCGAAGCCGTGGCCAAGGACACCGCCGAGGCGATTGTGACCGCTCTGGGCGGCACCGCCGACAGCAGCGCCATCGAGGCCGCCGTCGCCTCCCGGGTGAAAGGATAACGTGATGAAAAAGGTTATCCCCCTCGCCCTCGCGACAAGCCTGATGGCCAGCCCCGCGCTCGCCGCCAAAGGCCCGTTCTTCTCGCTGGGCAACACCGACTTCGTGGTGTTGCTGGGCCTGCTGCTGTTCATCGCCGTGCTGATCTACTTCAAGGTACCCGGCCTTCTGGCTGGTCTTCTGGACAAGCGCGCCGACGGCATCCGCTCCGAACTCGACGAAGCGCGCGCGCTGCGCGAAGAGGCGCAGGCGCTGCTGGCCAGCTACGAGCGCAAGTCGCGCGAAGTGCAGGACCAGGCCGACCGCATCGTGGCCCACGCCCGCGAGGAATCGCAACTGGCCGCGGAACAGGCCAAGGAAGACCTGAAAGCCTCGATCGAACGCCGCCTGCAGGCCGCCGAAAGCCAGATCGCCTCCGCCGAAGGCGCCGCGATCAAGGAGGTGCGCGACCGTGCCGCTACCGTGGCCGTGGCCGCCGCCCGCGAAGTGGTGGCCAAGCAGATGACCGCGGCCGAAGCCAACGCGCTGATCGACAGCGCCATCGACGAGGTCAGCAACAAGCTGCACTGACCCGCCGGTCCCGCAAAGCACACAAGACCCATCAGGGCCCGGCCACCGCGTCGGGCCCTTTTGACATCCGCGCCCCAACGGCCCGACGCGTCAAACCCGGCCACCCGGTCCCGTGCTTCTCTGGTTGAGAAATACTTCGGGGGGTCCGGGGGGCTGGCCCCCCGGCGCCTGCCCGGAAGACCCGCGTCTCGTGCGGCGCGCCACCGCGTGAGTCCCCCGCGCCACGCTTTGTGTCTGCCGACCCTACAGCGCTTCCCTTGGCCGCGCCCGCCGGATAGTCTGGCGCCAGCAAACCGCAGACGAACATGCGGGGTTTAGTCGAGGGTCGAGCCGTGGCGCATATCATCGTGGTCGGAAACGAAAAGGGGGGCGCCGGCAAGTCCACCGTCTCCATGCATTTGGCCACGGCGCTGGCGCGGATGGGGCACCGGGTCGGTGCGCTGGACCTCGATCTGCGCCAGAAAACCACCGGGCGCTATCTCGACAACCGCCGGGCCTATCTCGAAAAGGCAGGGATCGACCTGCCGGGACCGGTCTATATGGACCTGCCCGATATCGACCAATCCGCCCTGCAACCGGGCGAAAACGCCTATGATCACCGGTTGAGCCAAGCAGTGGCGGAGCTTGAGGCCAAGGCCGACTTCATCCTGATCGACTGCCCCGGCTCGCATACCCGCCTCAGCCAGGTCGCGCATTCGCTGGCCGACACGCTGATCACCCCGCTCAATGACAGCTTTGTCGATTTCGACCTGCTGGCGCGCATTGACAGCGACGGCGAGAAGATCCTCGGACCGTCGGTCTATTCCGAAATGGTCTGGAGCGCGCGGCAATTGCGCGCGCAGGCCGGGCTGCAGCCCATCGACTGGATCGTGCTGCGCAACCGGCTGGGCAAGCAGCAGATGGTCAACAAGATGAAGATGGAAAAGGCGATCAGCCGTCTGGCCAAGCGGATCGGGTTCCGCATCGCCCCGGGCTTTACCGAGCGGGTGATCTTCCGCGAGTTATTCCCGCGCGGGCTGACACTGCTCGACCTCAAGGATATGGGCGTAAAACAACTCAACATCTCCAACGTCGCCGCCCGGCAGGAGCTGCGCGATCTGGTCAAGGCGCTGAACCTGCCCGGTGTCGAGGTGCGGTTCTGACGCCGCCCCGCAAGGAGCTGTGGTTCCGGCTGATCTTCAGCCTGGCGGGCCTGTGCCTGCTGGCCGCCGCCGTGGTGATCCGCGGCATTCCCAGCGGCCCTGCGCTTTTCGAGGTGCTCGGCGTGGCGGGGCTGTTCTTTGGCGGCTCTGCGGTCTGGACCGCCTGGAAGCTCTGGAAAGGCTGAGATCCGGCACATCCCGTGCCCCGCGGAAAGGACATGCCATGCCCGCCCCGAAAAACACCCTGAAAGCAGCGCTCAACGCGGGCGACAGAAGCATCGGCCTGTGGCTGACCCTTTGTGACGGTTACAGCGCCGAAGTGGCGGCGCGCGCGGGCTTTGACTGGCTGGTCATCGATGGGGAACACGCGCCCAATGACCTGCGCTCCATCCTGCGCCAGTTGCAGGTGATCGAGCCCTTTTGTCCGGCCATCGTGCGCCTGCCGGTGGCCGCGCCCTGGATGATCAAGCAGGTGCTGGATGCCGGCGCCCAGAGCCTGATCCTGCCGATGATCAACTCCGCCGAAGAGGCGCGCGCTGCGGTGCGCGCCACGCGGTATCCGCCGCAGGGTATCCGCGGTGTCGGCCATGCGCTGGGGCGCGCAAGTGGGTTTGGCGCCGAGGCGGATTACGCCGAAAACGCCAATGACGAGATCTGCGTGATCGTGCAGATCGAAAGCCGCGCGGCGCTGGACGCCCTCGACGAAATCCTCGCCGTCGACGGGGTGGATGCGGGATTTGTCGGCCCCGCCGATCTGGCCGCGGATATGGGATATGTGCGCGATGTGAACGCGCCGGAGATGCAGGCGCTGGTCGCGCAGACCCTGGGACGCATCCGTGACAGCGGCAAACCGGCGGGGATCATCGACCTTCCGGATCAGGCAATTGCGGCGCATTTCGACAGCGGCGCCCAGTTTGTCGCCGTCGGCATCGATTCCACATTGCTGTCGGCAATGCTGCGCAGGCTCAGCGGCAAATGGAAATCGCATCTCGGGCAGGTAGCGGCGTTAACCCGATCCTAACCAACAGGCGGCAACGCTGGGCCATGCGTCTGGTCTTGCTGTCACTGCTCTGTCTCACCGCCTGCGATGCGGCGGGCCCTGGCTTTCGCGGCGCCGACAAGATCCAGCGCGAGGCCGAAGGCTCGCGCTTTACCCTGCGTTTTCGCGGCGACATGGTGGAAGCGATCCGCACCTCACCCGAGATGTTGCCGAAATTCCCCGCCATCGCCCGCCGCGCCGCCCTTGTCAGCGAGAGAGAACGCCCGGGCTGCAAGACCGCCTGGGTCGAAGGCGATCCGGCGATGATGCTTCTGGGACTGTCCTGTGACGGGCGCAAACCGCCGAAGAAACCGAAACGCCGGGAGATGCTGTTTTGCGACCTGATGGATCTGCACGGGCGTCCCGGCGGCGTCCTGGAAGGTCAGATGCATTGCGCGAAATACTGACGGGCGTTTTTCCTGCGATTTCGAGCCAGATTTATTGTGGGATCGGATCGCCTTTGGCGATCCGATCCGCGGGGGGCGCTGCCCCCCGAAACCCCCCGAAGTATTTTTTAACCAGAGAAGCCCCTTTGCTCCGGTCAATTGCCGGTGTCCGGGGACGCGCGGTCTGTGAGGGAGGGGAGTCGGCAGAAGATCGCAATATCTTGTGGACAACTCGCGGCTTGCCGCCACATGCGCCCCAAACGCGTTGACAGGACCCTGCCGCGACCCGCAGTCTTGCGGTTCAGGACCGGATTCGCCGAGAGGGCCAAACCTTGCGTTTCAACAAGATCAGGCTGACGGGATTCAAGAGTTTCGTGGACCCGACCGATCTGATGATCGCCGACGGGCTGACCGGTGTGGTCGGCCCCAATGGCTGTGGCAAGTCGAACCTGCTGGAGGCGCTGCGCTGGGTGATGGGTGAGACCCGCGCCAAGGCGATGCGCGGCGGCGGCATGGAGGATGTGATCTTTGCAGGCGCCGCCTCGCGCCCGGCGCGCAATTTTGCCGAGGTGAGCCTTGGCATCGACAATTCCGAACGGCTGGCGCCGTCCGGGTTCAACGACAGCGACAGTCTCGAGATCGTGCGGCGGATCACCCGTGACGTGGGCTCGGCCTATAAAGTCAACGGCAAGGACACACGCGCCCGCGACGTTCAGATGCTCTTTGCCGATGCCGCCACCGGGGCGCATTCGCCGGCGCTGGTGCGGCAAGGTCAGATCTCGGAGCTGATCAACGCCAAACCCAGGAACCGGCGCCGGGTGCTGGAGGATGCCGCCGGGATCGGCGGGCTCTACCAGCGCCGTCACGAGGCGGAGCTGAAGCTGAAAAGTACCGAAACCAACCTGCTCCGGGTCGATGACGTGATCGAGCAGCTGGCCGCCCAGCTGGCGCAGCTCGCGCGGCAGGCCAAACAGGCGGCGCGCTACCGGGCCATCGGCGAAGAGCTGCGCCGCGCCGAGGGCATGCTGCTCTATCGCCGCTGGCGCGAGGCCGATGACGCGCGTCTGACCGCCGAAGCCGGGTTGCGCGACCGGATCACCGAAGCGGCGCGCGCCGAGGCCAGCGCCCGCGCCGCCGTCGCGACGCGCGAACACGCGGAAGAGGCCTTGCCGCCGCTGCGCGAGGAGGAGGCCGTGGCCGCGGCGATCCTGCAGCGCCTCGCGGTGCAGCGCGACACGCTCACCGACGAGGAAAAGCGCGCCGAAGAGCTGATCGAGACGCTGAGCAATCGGATCGGACAACTGGCCCGCGACATGGACCGCGAGGCGGGTCTGAACCGCGACGCAGGGGAGACCATCGAGCGGCTGGACTGGGAGGCCGGGGAGCTGGAAAAAGCCGGGGATGGCCATGAGGACCGGCTGGCCGCAGCCGCTGAAGCCGCGCGCGAAGGTGCGGCGGTTTTGCAGGCGCGCGAGGCCGATCTGGCGCAGCAGACCGAGGATGTCGCGCGGCTTGCCGCCCGCCACCAGTCCGCCCAGCGCTACCTGTCGGATTGCCGAAAGACGCTGGAGCGCAACGAGGGTGAGGCGGCGCGCGCCACCGAGAGCGTTGCGGAGGCGCAGACAGCGCTCGCCAAGGCCCGGGCCGCCGCCGATCAGGCCACAGCTGACAACACCGCCGCCCAGCAGATGGCCGAACGCGCCGAGACGGTGCTGGCGGAGGCCGAGACCGCAAGGGCGGAAACCCAGGCCCGCGAGGCCGAGGCCCGGGCCGAACGCTCCGAGGCCGAAGGCGAGACCAACGCGCTGCGCGCCGAGGTCACCGCGCTGGCCCGGCTCCTGGAGCGCGACACAGCCGAAGGTGGCCAGGTTCTGGACCGGCTGCAGGTGGAACAGGGGTTTGAAAAGGCGCTTGGCGCAGCGCTCGCCGATGACCTGCGCGCGCCGGAAGTGGAGGACGACGGCCCTACCGGCTGGGCGGTGCTGCCCGCCTATGCGTCGGCGCAGGCCTTGCCGCAGGGGGTGACCGCGCTCAGCGAACATGTCTCGGTGCCAGATGTTCTGGTGCGCCGGATGGGGCAGATCGGCCTTGTGGAGGCCGAGGACGGCGCCCGGCTGCAGGCGGAACTCATGCCCGGCCAGCGGCTTGTCAGCCTCGACGGCGATCTCTGGCGCTGGGACGGCTATCGCGCCTGGGCCGAGGATCAGCCCTCTGCCGCGGCGCTGCGGCTCGAACAGCTCAACCGGCTGGAACAGCTCAAGCAGGAGATGGCCGCCGCCTCCGCCCGGCTCGAGGGGACGATGGCGGCGCATGAGGCGCTCTCGGCCCGGCTGGCCGAGCTCAGCCTGGCGGACAGGACCGCCCGGGACGCGCGGCGCGAAGCCGACCGCGCGCTGACCGACGCCACCCGCGCGCAGAACCGCGCCGAGGCAGACCGCGATATGGCCGAAGGCAAGCTGGAAAGCGCCTCGCTTGCGGTCAAGCGCTTTGAGGACGAGACCACCGCGGCGCGTGCGCAATTGCTGGAGGCGGAACGCGCGGTCGAAGGGCTCGACGATCTGGAGGACACGCGCGCCCGGGCCGAAGACGTCAAGATGACGGTCGAGGCGGCGCGGATGACGATGATGTCGCGCCGCTCGGCCCATGACGAGTTGCGCCGCGAGGGCGATGCGCGCAAGACCCGCGCGCAACAGGTGACCAAAGAGCTGTCGGGCTGGCGGCACCGGCTGGAGACCGCGGAAAAGCGCGCGGGCGAATTGGCCGAGCGCAAGCTGCAGAGCGAGGCGGAGCTGAAGGACGCGGCCAACGTGCCCGCGGAACTGGCCGCAAAGCGCGAGGAGCTGTCGGCGGCGATTGCAACGGCAGAGGCGCGGCGCGCCACGGCAGCCGATGCGCTGTCGTCGGCGGAAGGCGCGCTGCGCGAGGCCATTGCCGGTGAGCGCGAGGCGGAGCGGCAGGCCGGTGAGGCGCGCGAGGCCCGCGCCGGTGCGGAGGCCCGGGCAGAGGCCGCGCGCGAGACCGTCGCGGCGGCGGCAGAGCGGATCGCGGAGGATCAGGAGGTCAGTCCGCAGGCCTTGCTGACCTCGCTCGACGCCGATCCCGATGCCATGCCCGAAGCCGACGCGATCGAAGCGGATGTGAACCGCCTGAAACGCCAGCGCGACGCGCTGGGGGCGGTCAATTTGCGGGCGGAGGAAGACGCCAAGTCGGTGCAGGACGAGCATGACACGCTGGTGACCGAAAAGGCGGATCTGGAAGAGGCGGTGCGCACGCTCAGGAACGGGATCAACAGTCTGAACCGCGAAGGGCGCGAGCGGCTGCTGACCGCGTTCGAGCAGGTCAACGCCAATTTCGGGCTGCTCTTCACCCATCTCTTTGGCGGCGGCGAGGCCAATCTGGTGATGGTCGAATCCGACGATCCGCTGGAAGCCGGGCTCGAGATCATGTGCCAGCCTCCGGGCAAGAAACTCTCGACGCTGAGCCTTCTGTCGGGGGGTGAGCAGACGCTGACCGCGCTGGCGCTGATCTTTGCGGTCTTCCTCGCCAATCCGGCGCCGATCTGCGTGCTCGACGAGGTTGACGCGCCGCTCGACGACGCCAATGTCACGCGGTTTTGCGACATGCTGGACGAGATGTGCCGCCGCACCGACACGCGGTTCCTGATCATCACCCACCATGCGGTCACGATGGCCCGGATGGACCGGCTCTTTGGTGTGACGATGCAGGAACAGGGTGTGAGCCAGCTTGTCTCGGTCGATCTGAAGCGGGCGGAGAAGATGGTGGCGTGAGCCATTTGGGGGCGCTGCCCCCGCCGCAGCAAAGCTGCGACTCCCCCGAGGTATTTATGGCCAGAAGAAACGGCCAAGGCATCGCGGCAACGTGAGACGGTGGTGAACGGGAATCGGTCTAGGCTCCGGACATGAGATATCTGAGTGTTCTTTTGGTGAGTGCGCTGCCTGCGATGGCGCAGGACGCCGCCCCTGAATTTTCCTTGCGTGATGGTGACGCCGCCTTTGAGGCAGCCGCGCTGACCGAGCGGTTGTCGGGCGAAATCCTGACATTCTACGACGATGGCCGCTCGGAATATTACACTGACGGGCGCTACACCTACACCTATGCAGACGATGGCGGCACGGCCTACGGCTATTGGCGGATTGCCGATGGTGGCGCGGTCTGCATCGACTTTGTGAACGGCTTTGCGCGCTGTGATCTCTATGTGATGAACGGCGCGCGTCTGATCCTGATCGATGCGGATGGCAATCGCTATCCGGTGCGGCCCGAAACCCCCTGAGCGCAGAGGATGGTCAGCCCGGCGGATCCCGCGTAAGGCTCTGCCATGCGTCTCTTTCTGCTCTGCACCCTCACCATGCTGATGTTTGCCTCGAACTCGGTTCTGAACCGGGCGGCGCTGGCGGGTGGCGGCATCGAGGCGATGCCGTTTGCCTCGATCCGGCTGATCGCAGGCGCGCTCATGCTGGCGGCATTGGCGCTTGTGCTGCGGCGCGGGCTGCGGCTGGGAGGGACCGGGCGGATCGGCGGGGTTCTGGGGCTCTTTCTCTATATCTACGCGTTTTCGGTGGCTTACGTGTCGCTCGACGCGGGGCTGGGCGCGTTGATCCTGTTCGGGACGGTGCAGGTGACGATGTTTGTGGGCAGCCTGATCGACGGCGAGCGCCCGCCCGCGCGCCGATGGGTCGGGGCGATGCTCGCCTTTGCGGGCCTGGCCTGGCTGCTCTGGCCCGGGCCGGACGCGACGCTGAGCCTTTTGCACGGGGCGGCGATGGTGCTCGCGGGCGTGGGCTGGGGGATCTACTCGCTGGCCGGGCGCAAGGCGCGCGATCCGCTGATGGCCACGGCGGCGAATTTCCTGCTCACGGTGCCCCTGGGGCTGATGCTGGCCGCGCTTTTGCCGGTGGCGCCGGATCCGATGCCCGCCACCGCCATCGGCGTGGCGCTGGCCATCCTGTGCGGCGCGATCACCTCGGGGCTGGGCTACGCGCTCTGGTACCATGTGTTGCCGCAGATCGCGGGCACGGTGGCGGCGGTTGCGCAACTGACCGTGCCGGTGATCGCGATGCTGGGCGGCATGGTCTTTCTGGGCGAGGCGCTGACGCTGGACTTTGCACTGGCCGCAACGCTGGTGCTGGGCGGGGTGGCGCTGTCGGTTCTCAGGCGCCGGTGAGCCCGGCGACAGGCCGGATATCGCCGGTCACGATGTCCCGGCGGTTCAGGACCGGCGGGTTGAGAAATCTCTGCACATCCGGATGCGCGGGATCCAGCACGCCGAGCCGCACCAGCAGCGCGGCTGTGGCGCATTCGGAGGCGCGGGTCGCCCCGTCCGCGATCTTGAGCGCCAGGCCGAGGCCGCGCTGCGGCAGGATTGCAGTGAAATACCCCTCCGCTCCGGTTTTCAGCGCCAGCGGTTCCGTTGCGGCGCGCATCAGCAAGGTGCAGGCGCGGCCCTCGCCGGCGACCATCTCGGGATAGCTGTGCATGGCGCCCACCAGACGCGCCGCGGCGGCGCTTTGCGCGTCGCTGCGTTTGGAGGCGCTGGCGAACCACGCCATGGCGCGGGCCATGCCGGTCATCGTCAGCGCGAAATTCGGGGCGGAACAGCCGTCGATGCCAAAGCCTGGGCTGGTCTCATCCGAGGTTTCCTCGAAAGCCGCAAGACAGGCCTTCTGCACCGGGTGCGCCGGGTCGATATAGTCGAGATTCGCGCCAAGATGACGGGCCAGCGTCAGAAACCCGGTATGTTTGCCGGAGCAGTTGTTGTGGATCTGGCACGGGGCCTCGCCGCTGCGGATCATCCCGAACCGCAGCGCCTTGTCGCGCGACGGCTGCGGACCACAGCGCAGATCATCCGCGCTCAGGCCAAGCATCTCCAGCCAGTCCGACACCGCGCCCACATGCAGCGGCGCGCCCTCATGCGAGGCGCAGGCGAGCGCCAGCTGGCGGTCGGTCAGACGATGCGACTCCGCCGCGCCGGAGGTGATCAGCGGCAGCGCCTGGATCATCTTGGCCGAACTGCGCGGCAGCATCACCAGATCGGGATCGCCCCATGCTTCGAGGATGTCTCCATCCGGACCGCAGATCACCGCATGGCCTGCATGTGTGCTCTCGACGAAGGGGCCGCGGCGGACTTCGACAAGAGGCGTGGGAAGAGCGGTCATCGGAGGCCTCACAAACAAGCGATAATCTGCCAACAGGGCTTTATTTGGCGTATTTTTTCAGGCTATTCTCCCGGCGTCGAGAGAAAAGGGCTTGTGCCCGCTGAAACTCCGGACAAAACCGGAGCGCAGAAATGCGACAGTGGTATTGAGGTAAAGACAGCTGGAGGCTGCACGGATGAAATCGAAGCTTGGGCGCAAATTCGGCGCAAGCGTGACCGCGCTGGTGCTGGCAACAGCCATGGCCGCATTCCCGGCCGCGGCGCAGGAAGAAAGCACCAACCGGGTGGACGCGATGACCGACTGGTCGGTCTTTGAAGGCAACGACCCGAAGGAATGCTGGGCCGTCACCACCTTCAAGGAAAGCGTGAACACCAAGGATGGCCGCGTCGTCGCGGTGACCCGCGGTGAAATCCTGCTGATGGTGTTCTACCGTCCCGGCGCCAATGTCGCCGGTCAGGTGGCCTTTACCGGCGGTTATCCTTTCGCCAACGGCTCCACCGTGAATGTCGATATCGGCGGCACCGAGTTCGAGCTTTACACCGAAGGCGAATGGGCCTGGCCTGCAACCGCGCAGGACGACACCAAGCTGATCACCGCGATGAAGCGCGGGGCAAATGCGGTCCTGACGGCAGTGTCGGCCCGCGGCACCACCACAAAAGACACGTTCTCGCTGCTGGGGTTCACCGCGGCCCTCGAGGATGCCGAAAAGCGGTGTTCCTGATCTGAGACCGGGTGTGGGGCTCTGTCCCGTCGCATCGAAGGCGGGATCTGCCAGAGGGATGTCAGGCCAGACGAACGGCAGGGTCCGCATATGCGCGGGCCTTTGTCTTTTTCATCGAATCCCCATATGAGACGGGTTTGGTTCTGACCGAGGTGCCCCATGGCCGCTGAAACTCCGATCACGCAGGATGTGCTGACGATCCCGCGCAAGCTGCCCGAAAGCGGCCGCGTGAACCTTGTGGGGCTCACCCGCGACGGCATGAAGGCGGCGCTGGCCGAGGCGGGCACGCCGGACAAGCAACTGAAAATGCGGGTCAACCAGATCTGGCAGTGGATCTACCACTGGGGCGTGCGCGAGTTCGGCGCGATGACCAATCTCTCAAAGGACTACCGCGCGCTGCTGGCCGACCGGTTCGAGATCGCCCTGCCGGAGATCGTCAGCAAGCAGCAGAGCGCCGATGGCACACGCAAATATCTGGTGCGCATCGCCGGCGGGCACGAGGTCGAGGTGGTCTATATCCCCGAAGAGGATCGCGGCACTTTGTGCATTTCGTCCCAGGTCGGCTGCACGCTGACCTGCTCGTTTTGCCACACCGGCACGCAGAAGCTGGTGCGCAACCTCACCGCTGCCGAGATCATCGGCCAGGTCATGCTGGCGCGCGACGATCTGGGCGAATGGCCCGAACCGGGCACAGGCACCGGCGAGGCGGGGCCGCGGCTCTTGTCGAATATCGTTCTGATGGGCATGGGTGAGCCGCTCTACAATTTCGACAATGTGCGCGACGCGATGAAGATCGCCATGGATGGTGAGGGCATCGCACTGTCGCGGCGGCGTATCACGCTGTCGACCTCCGGTGTGGTGCCCGAGATCGCCAAGACCGCGCAGGAGATCGGTTGTCTGCTGGCGGTCAGCTTTCACGCCACCACCGACGAGGTGCGCGACAGGCTGGTGCCGATCAACAAGCGATGGAACATCGCCACATTGCTGGACGCGCTGCGCGAATACCCCAAAGTATCGAATTCCGAGCGGATCACCTTCGAATACGTGATGCTGAAGGATGTGAATGACAGCGACGCGGATGCGCGGCGGCTGGTCAAGCTGATCGCCGGCATTCCGGCCAAGATCAACCTCATCCCGTTCAACGAATGGCCGGGCGCGCCCTATGAACGCTCGGACTGGGCGCGGATCGAGGCCTTTGCCGACATCATCTACAAGGCCGGTTACGCGAGCCCGATCCGCACACCGCGCGGTGAAGACATCATGGCCGCCTGCGGCCAGCTGAAATCGGCGACGGAACGCGCGCGCAAATCGCGCCGCGCGATCGAGGCCGAGGCCGGGCTGGGCTGACGCCTGCCCGCTGCGACAATCGGGCCCTTTACCTTCCAGTCACTGGAAGCCCTATATATCCCGGTGTCAGCAACAAAACGGGTGATGCCGTGCCCCTCGATACGATCAGACTGGATGTGACCGGCCTGTCTTGCGGCGGCTGTGCCGCGCGCGCGGAACGGGCCTTGCAACAGGCGCCCGGCGTGCAGAGCGCGTCGGTGAATTTCGCGACGGCCACCGCCACCGTGACCGGCGGCGATTACGCGGCAGCGCGCGCGGCGCTGGCGGAGGCCGGGTATCCCGCCGCCGAAACCCGCGTCACGCTGTCCATCGAGGGCATGAGCTGCGCGTCATGCGTGGGCCGCGTCGAAGCGGCTCTGGAAGCGGTGCCCGGTGTCATCGACGCGCATGTGAACCTCGCCACAGAGCGCGCGGAGATCCGGGCCCTGTCGGGCAGCGTCTCGGGTGAGAGGCTGGCGCAGGTTGTGACTCAAGCGGGGTATCGGGCGCAGGTGCAGGGCGACAGCCAGGCGGACGTCGCGCAACGCAAGGCCGAAGAGGCCGGGACTCTTCGCCGGGATCTGACCATCGCCGCCATCCTGACCTTGCCGGTGTTCGTGATGGAGATGGGCGGACATCTCTGGCCGCCGCTCCATCACTGGATCGCCGGGAACATTGGCATGCAAACCGCCTGGGCGATCCAGTTTGTGCTCGTCACGCTGATCATGGTCTGGCCGGGGCGCCGGTTCTACAAGGTGGGGCTGCCGCTGCTGGCCAAAGCCACGCCGGACATGAACTCGCTTGTCGCGCTTGGCACCCTGGCGGCCTGGGCCTATTCCAGCGTCGCATTGTTCGCGCCCGGACTGCTGCCGCAAAGTGCACAGAATGTATACTTTGAGTCGGCAGCCGTCATCGTGACCCTGATCCTGCTCGGTCGCCTGCTCGAAGCGCGCGCCAAGGGCCGCACCGGCGCGGCCATCAAGCGGCTCATCGGCTTGCGCCCGGAAACGGCGCGGGTCGAGCGCGGCGGCACCATCGAAGACGTCGCCATCGCAGAGGTGGCGGTTGGCGACCATCTGCATCTGCGCCCCGGAGAGCGCATCGCGGTGGACGGCATGGTGCTGGACGGGCGCTCCTTTGTCGATGAAGCGATGATCACCGGAGAGCCTGTCCCGGTCGAGAAGACCGCAGGCGCATTGGTGACCGGCGGCACCATCAACGGCCAGGGCGCGCTCCGCTACGAGGCGACGGCGGTGGGCGCCGACACCATGCTCGCGCGGATCATCGCGCTCGTGGAAGAGGCGCAAGGCGCCAAGCTGCCGATCCAGGCCCTGGCCGACAAGGTGGTCCTGTGGTTTGTGCCGGTGGTGATCGCCATCGCGCTGGCGACGATGGTGATCTGGCTCTTTCTCGGGCCGAATATCAGCTTTGCGCTGGTGGCCGCGGTCTCGGTGCTTATCATCGCCTGCCCCTGCGCCATGGGGCTCGCCACGCCGACCTCGATCATGGTCGGGACCGGACGTGCGGCGGAAATGGGTGTGCTCTTTCGCAAAGGGGACGCGCTGCAGGGGCTGGAAAGCGCGCGGGTCATCGCGTTCGACAAGACCGGCACATTGACCCAAGGTCGCCCGGATCTGGTGCAACAAGTGGCCGCGCCGGGCTTTGACGTGGCCGAGGTTCTGCGGCTCGCAGCCAGCGCGGAACAGGGATCGGAGCATCCGATTGCCCGCGCGCTGGAACGCGCGGCGACGGGCGTTGTCCGCCCGGAAGACACGGAGGCCGTGCCGGGCTACGGGCTGCGCGCGACGGTCGAGGGGCGCGCGGTGCTGGTCGGCGCACCAAGGCTGATGGCGCGCGAAGGGATTGCCACAACACCGCTGGACACCGCGCTGGAGCGGTTTGCGGCCAACGGGCAGACGCCTGTGCTGGTGGCTTTGGACGGGCAGATCGCGGGCGCTTTTGCGGTGGCCGATCCGGTCAAGCCGGGCGCGGCAAATGCGATTGCCGCCTTGCAGGCACGGGGGCTGACCGTGGCGATGATCACCGGCGACACAGCCGCCACCGCGCACGCCATCGCGGAGGAATTGCGGATCGATCATGTGGAGGCAGAGGTGCTGCCGGATGGCAAACGCGACGCGGTCGAGCGTCTGCGCGCGCGCTTCGGCCCGGTGGCGTTCTGCGGCGACGGGATCAACGACGCGCCTGCTCTGGCCGCGGCGGATGTGGGGCTGGCCATCGGCACCGGCACCGATGTCGCCATCGAATCCGCCGACGTGATCCTGTCGTCGGGTGATGTGGCGGGCGCGGTCAACGCGCATCACGTCTCGCACCGGGTCATGCGCAACATCCGGCAGAACCTCTTCTGGGCGTTTGGCTACAATGTCGCGCTGATCCCGGTTGCGGCGGGCGTCTTTTATCCTGTCTTCGGCGTCATGCTGTCCCCGATGCTGGCGGCGGGCGCGATGGCGCTGTCCTCGGTCTTTGTGCTCAGCAACGCGTTGCGGCTGCGCGGCATGCGACCGGCCCTGTCAGAGACGCCGCCGGTCCGGACGCCTGTCCTGCAGGAGGCCCGCGCATGAATATCTCGGAAGTGGCCCGCCGCGCGCATCTGCCGGCCAAGACGATCCGCTATTACGAGGAGATCGGGCTGATCAGACCGGCGCGGGACGCCAACGGATACCGCGCCTTTCGCGACGACGATCTGCACAAGCTGGCCTTTCTGGCCCGGTCTCGCGCGCTTGGCTTCTCCATCGAGGATTGCCGCACGCTGCTGGCGCTTTACGAGGACGAGACCCGCGCCAGTGCCGACGTCAAGCAGGTGGCGCAGGAGCATCTGGCGCAGATCGACGACAAGATCGCCCAGCTGCGCGGCATGCGCGAAACGCTGGCAGAGCTGGTGCAGGCCTGTCACGGCGACAACCGGCCCGACTGTCCCATCCTCAGGGATCTAGCAGACGGGACCTGAGCGTCAGACCGGCGGCGCCTCGGGCGCGGTGGCGTATTGCAGTGGATCGGCATGCAGGCTCTGGGTGATGTGGTCGAGGCTGAGCTGCCAACGCTGCGTCGCCGCCGCCGCGGCTTTGTCACCGTCCCGCGCCACGATGGCCGCGATCAGCACGTCGTGGTGTTTGACCGCCCGCTTAAGCGCTTTCTTGTCCTTCTTGCTGGCGGGTTCGAAAAACGCGGGACAAAGCCGCGTCAGGTCGATCAGCACGCAGGTCAGCGACGGCGAGAGATAGGGATTTGCCGCCATCGCACCAACCTGCGCCTGGAAATTGTGATCGGCCAGCGCGGCATCCGTCGCCTGACCGCGCGCAATCGTGTCCTGCAGGCTGGACTGCGCCTCTTCGAGCGCGGCGATGTCGGCGTTGCGGCGCGTCTCCGCCGCCAGCCGCGCGGTGGCGGTCAGGACCATCGGCGCGGTGCGGAAGAACGCGCGCAGCCGCGCCGTGTCGAGCGGCGCGACCCGCGCGCCGCGATTGTGTTCGAGCGTCAGATAGCCTTCACCCGCAAGCGTGCGGAACACTTCGCGCAAGGGGGTGCGGGACAGACCGTAGCGGGCGGCGATGCGCATCTCGTCCATCTCGGCGCCGGGCAGGTAATCCAGCCGCAGGATCCGCGCCTGCAGATCCTCGAGACATTGCTGTTTGGGGTTATCCATGGCGGCCATCCAATCGTTGTACAGATTGTGTACAGGATGGCGCCGCCGTTTCACAGCAAAGATATCACGCGCCGCTACCCCCGCCCCGGCAACCAGAGCGCAAGCGACGGGAAGACGATCAGCAGCGCCACGACGCAGAGCGAGCACAGAATGAACGGGATCGCCGAGAGATAGATGTCGCGCATGCTTGTCCCGGGGGGCGAGACGCCTTTCATCACAAACAGCAGCAGCCCGAAAGGCGGTGTGGTAAAGCTGATCTCCAGCGCCAGCAACATGATCAGCCCGAACCAGATCGGATCGAACCCGAGCTGCGTGGCCAGCGGAAAGAAGATCGGCACGGTCAGCAGCATGATGGAGATCTGCTCCATGAACATGCCCAGCACCAGCAGAACCGCAAACATGACCAGCAGCATCGTGACCGGCTCAAGCTCGAACCCGGTGGCCCAGCCGATGAGCCCGCGCGAGGCGCCCGAAAAGGCCAGAAGCTGGCTGAACGTCGCAGAGCCGAAGACGATGAGATAGGCCATCAGCGTGACTTTCAGCGCGCCGATCACCGATTTCTTCGCGCTCTCCCAGGTCAGGCAGCGGAACGCGGCGGCGAGGATCAGCACACCCAGCGCACCGAAGGCCGCGGCCTCCGACGGGGTCACGATGCCGCCGATCATCAGGAAGACGATCACCACCATCAGCCCGACCATCGGCACCACGTCGCGGAAAAGCAGCCAGAGCCGCTCGCCGATGGAGAGCGCTTCGACGTCATAGGCGGGGGCGGCGTCTGGATCGATCCGGGTCTGCAGCCAGATCGTGCCGATATAGAAGCCCGCGAGGATCAGACCAGGTATCACCCCGGCGATCAGCAGCGCGCCCACATCGATCTGCGCCAGCGTCGCGAGCAACACCGCCAGCGCCGAAGGCGGGATGATGATCGCAAGCCCCCCGGTGCCGAGGATCGGGCCGACGGACATGTGCTTTTTGTAGCCGCGCGCGGTCATCTCCGGCACCATCAGCGAGCCCAGCAGCGCGGTCGAGCCCATGGACGAGCCCGACAAGGTCGAAAACCCGGTGCCGCCCAGAACGGTCACATAAGACAAACGCCCCGGCAGACGGCCCAGCAGCCGGTCGATGGCGTTGAACATGCGCGCGCCGAGCCCGGTGTGAAAGAAGATCTCTCCCATCAGCAGGAAAAGCGGGATCGGCACCAGAGCAAAGGTGGTGAGCGAGCCGAACCCGTTGTTGAGAAGCTGCGTGATGCCCGGCTCACCCCCCATGAAGACCCAGGCCCCGAGGATATTTGCCGCCAGGAAGGCCAGCGCAACGGGCATGCCCACCGCCATGAGAACCACGATGGTGCCCAGCAGAAGGCCGAGAGCGGCGTACCATTCCATCAGTCGTGGATCCCCGCTTCGCCGGAATGCAGCAGGTCGTCGCCAAAGACAAAGCGCGCAAATTCGAGCGCCATCAGGGTGAAGCTGATCGGGAAGGCGATGGTCAGAAGCCATTTCGGCGTGAAATAGGCGCGCACGTCGTAATCGCTGCGGGTGAAGTTGCTCTGCACCAGATCCGCGCCTTTCCAGGCGAGGATCACGCAGACCAGAACGCAGCCGGCCGACACGGCGCGGCTGACGATGCGCCGCATCCCGGGCGAAAGCGCGGCGGTGACCAGTTCGATATGCACATGGCCTTTCTCGCGCACCAGCCAGGGCGCGCCGAGCATCGTCATGTAAAGCATCGCATATTCGGTCGAGAGGAACAGCCACGCAAAAGGCTGCAAGCCGGTGTTGCGCATCACCACCGATGTGACCACGGCGACCATGAGCCAGACCAGCATCAGCCCGGCAATGACGGCCATGGCGACGATCAGCAGATCATAGGCGCGAAGGATCGGGCGCATGGCAGCTCCTGCAAAAGGTGGCCCGCTCGCGCGGACCACCCGGGTGTGTTACTGGTCGAGATCGTAGAAAAGCTCGATCAGGCGGTCGTAGTTTTCCAGCCCGTCGGGGTGCTTTTCCATCTGCTCCTTCATCCGGCCCCAGGTCTTTTCGCGCGCGGCCTCGAGGAAGTTGGCACGCGCCTCGCCTTCAAGCTCGAGCACCTGCATGCCGCCCTCGGCGAGAGTGGCGAATTGTTCGTCCCGCATGCTGCCCAGTTCAGCAGCCGAGCTTTGCTCATGCTCGATGGCAACCTCCTGCAGGATGGTGCGCGCCTCTTCGGGCAGGCTGTTCCACTTGTCGAGATTGACGATCACACCGAGATCGGTGGAGAAGAAATTGGGCTCCACCCGCCAGTTGAGAAACTCGTTCCATTTCAGATCGATGAGGCCGATCTGCGTCCAGCCAGTGGCATTGACCACGCCGCGCTCGAGCCCGGAATAGACATCCGTGGTCGGCAGGTCGATCACCGACGCGCCCAGGTAGTCGGTGAAAAACGCGTTATAGACGGCGTTGCCGCGCAGCTTCCACTCGGAGATATCGAGGTTGCCATCGGCGTCCAGCGTCGGCTCGTCCACCGACCAGAGGTTGTAGCTGACATTGCTGTCGAACCAGCCAAGATACTTGACGCCCATCTTGGACTGGTGGATTTCGTCGATGAGGTCGATGCCGCCATTGGCGCGGGTCTCTACCGCCGTCAGGTTCGACGCCACCAGCGCATCCTTCTCGGGCAGGGTGCCGGCGTAGAAGGAACCAGGTGTATACACCATGTCCACAACACCGTTGCGCACCGCGTCCGGCTGCTGGAACATGCCGATGGCCTCCGGCCCGCCGCGCACATCGATCTGGATCACGCCTTCCCCGCGCTCGTTCACCTTGTCGACAAAGGCCAGAAAGCTCTTGGTGTAGATCAGCGTTTCGGGGAACGCGTGGACCGCCGAGATTGTCTCTTCGGCCCAGGCTGCGCTGGCAAGCGCGGTCGATCCGGCGAGCAGTCCGCCGATAAGTGTCATCTTCATAGGTTTCTCTCCCAAAATGCGGGCCGCGTGCTGCGGCCCTTCCCTGTCATCGGACACCTCTTTCCGGGTGCCCGCATCATGTGGTGGGCCAGGCCCACGGATAGCTGTCGCGCCGGTCCGCCGCGAAGGCATCGATGGCCGCGGATTGACTGGCGGTGAGGTCGATATCGTCCCAGCCGTTGATGAGTTTCAGCCGCCAGGTCGCGTCGAGTGTGAAGGGGTGCGTCTTGCCGGCAATGGTGATGCGGCCCGCGTCGAGGTCAATATGTGCCTCCTGCGGGGCGGAGCCCAGCGCCTGGGTCCACTGCGTGACCACCTCGGCGGGTAGCGCGGCGGGCAGCAGGCCATTATTGACCGCGTTGGAGGCAAAGATGTCGCCGAAGCTCGGCGCGATAACGGCGCGAAATCCCGCATCGACCAGCGCGTAAACGGCGGCCTCGCGCGACGACCCGCAGCCGAAGTTGCGCCCCGCCACCAGAACCGTGGCCCCGGGCACGCGATCGAGTGGAAACGCCGCGTCGTCCTCGCGCAGGTCATGCAGCAGGAAGCCCCCGTAGCCTTCGGAGCGCGGCGCGGACATGAAGCGCGCGGGGATCAGCTGATCGGTGTCGACGTTTTCCAGCGGCAATGCGACGGCGCGGCCTTTATAGGTGCTCCACCCGCTCATGGCGCGCGGCCTTCGAGCAATGGCCGCGCATCGGCAAGCGTGCCTGTCACAGCGGCGGCGGCCACCATCACCGGCGACATCAGATGCGTGCGCGCGCCCTTGCCCTGCCGTCCGCGGAAATTGCGGTTGGTCGACGACGCGCAGCGCTTGCCCGGCGCCACGAGATCGCCGTTCATGCCAACACACATGGAGCATCCCGAGGCAACCCATTCGAGCCCGGCATCGATAAAGATCCGGTCGAGCCCTTCCTGCTCGGCCTGCTGTTTCACCAGCATCGAGCCCGGCGACACGATCCCAGGCACCTTTGCGCGGCGTCCGGAGAGCACCGCGGCGGCGGCGCGCAGATCCTCGATCCGCGCGTTTGTGCAGGAGCCCAGAAACACCTGATCGACCGGCGTACCCTCGAGCGGCTGGCCCGCGCGAAGGCCCATATAGTCAAGTGCGGCGCGCGCCTGATCAGCCTTGCCCTGCGGCAATGATGCGGGGTCGGGCACGGTTCCGGTGATCGGCAGGGCCTGCTCCGGCGATGTGCCCCAGGTCACCGTCGGCGCGATCTCTGCCGCATCGAGACGGATGTCGCGGTCGAACTTCGCCTCGGCATCGGTTTGCAGCAAGGACCAATCCGCGACGGCCTGCGTCCAGCGCGAGCCTTTCGGCGCATGGGCGCGGGGTTCGAGATAGGCAAAGGTGGTCTCGTCCGGGGCGATCATGCCGAACCTCGCCCCACCCTCGATCGAAAGATTGCAGAGCGTCATGCGCCCTTCCATCGACAATGCGCGCACCGCGCTGCCGGCATATTCCAGCGCGTGGCCCTGCGCGCCGTCGGTGCCCAGCCGCGCGATCCAGCCCAGCGCGATGTCCTTGGCGCTGACCCCGGGCCCCAGCGTGCCCTCCACGGTGATCCGCATGGCGCGCGGTTTGCGCTGGCGGATGGTCTGGGTGGCCAGCACATGCGCCACTTCGGTGGCCCCAATGCCGAAGGCCAGCGCGCCAAAGGCGCCATGGGTCGAGGTGTGGCTGTCACCGCAATTGATCAGCAGGCCGGGCAAGGTCAGGCCCTGCTCCGGTCCCACCACATGCACGATGCCCTGCCGCGGGTCGTGCAGGCCGAAGATCTCCAGTCCGTGCTGTTGCGCATTGGCCTCCAGCGTCTCGATCATCCGGGCGATCTGCGGGGCGAAGGCGTCGTCGCGCCCGCGGGTCGGCGCGTAGTGATCGACCACCGCAAATGTCAGCTCCGGCGCGTAGAGCGGCATCTTGCGCGCGGCCAGTTTGGCAAACGCGTGATGGGAGCCTTCATGCACCAGATGGCGGTCCACCCAGAGCAGCGACACGCCATCGTCGCCGCGGCTGACCTCATGCGTCTGCCAGAGCTTGTCGAGAAGGGTCCGGGGGGCACTCATGCGGGCGCGGCTTCGCTTTCCGCCTCGGGGGCGATCACCGGCTCCCAATGGCGCGCGCCGCCTTCGCCGACGCGGGTGATGTCCATCTCGAGCCGGAACATGTCCGGCCGGTAAAGCGCGCTGAGATATTCCACGCCGCGCCCATCGGCATCCCTGACCACACGCCGCACCGACAAAAGCGCGGTGCCGACCGAGACCTCGAGCGCGTCGGCAACATCCGGAGAGGCGAGCGCCGCCGAAACCGTCTGGTGCCCGGTATCGACCCGGACGCCGCTGCGCTCGAGCAGGCGGAACAGCGGGGTCGTGGCCATGTCGCCTTCGGAATAGTGCCGCGCGATGGCTTCGGGCACATGGGTTGTCAGGTGCGAAAACGGCTGCCCCTCGATCAGCCGGACGCGGATTGCGGTCTGCACTTTCTGCCCCTCCGTCAGACCCAGAGCGCGCGCAGCGGCGACAGGCGGGGGGCCATAGGCAAAGGACAGCATCCGCGCCTCTGTCCGCGCGCTCATCTCGACCAGCTGCGGGATCAGCGTCGTCATGTCCGCCGAGATCGCCGGGCCTGCCTGACCGCCGCCGATGACCGTTGTGCCCGATCCCGCGCGGCGTGCGATCAGGCCGTCCGCCTCGAGCCCGTCCAGCGCCCGGCGGATCGTCACACGCGAGACGGCAAACTGTTCTGCCAGCTTCTGCTCTCCGGGGATGACCGCGCCGGGACCAAAGCGCCCGCCGGTGATCTCGTCGCGCAGCAACAGATAGACCCTGCGGGCCTTGCCGCCTTCCGGAAGGGTTGCCTTTGGCGCGTCTTGCAACAGGTCTCTCCTATGCAGATATCCGGAAAATACAGCTCTCGCCTCGAAAAGCAATAAGCTGTATTCGGTAGCCACGCAAATATCATCCTTTCTATAGCCGAATATCTGTACTATGTATCATACAAATTTTCGGGAGGGACGACATGCCGATTGTCGAACTGCATGTGCTGGAAGGCTATGACAGCGCGGACAAAACCCGGCTCGGCCAGGCCTTGACGGAGGCGATTCGGCTGGTGGTGCCCGCCCCTGCGGAGGCGATCACCGTGATGATCCACGAATGCAGCCCCGATCAGTACCTGCGCGGCGGGGTGCACCGCACGGGCGCACCGGCCCTGCCCGATCCCGCCGACATCGTGCGCTCTTTCCTCACAGCACTCGAAGAACGTGACCTGCCGCGCGCCGAGGCGTTGCTGGGCGAGCGGTTCTCCATGACCTTTCCCGGCACCGGCGCCATGACCGCGCTGCAGGAGCTCATCGACTGGGCCCGGCCGCGCTACCGCCACGTGACCAAGGCATTCGAGGGGTTCGACGTCGTCCCCGGCGCACCGGCCATCGTCTATTGCCGCGGTACGCTGAGCGGGGCCTGGCCCGATGGCGCCGCCTTCGACGGCATCCGCTTTGTCGACCGGTTCGAGGTCGCGGACGGAAAGATCATCAGACAGGACGTCTGGAACGACATCGCGGAGCTACGCCCATGAGCATCGACCCGATCACCCTGGCTGTGCTGGCCGGACGCATGGAACAGATCGCCGACGAGATGGACGCAACGCTTTTCCGCGCCGCCTTCAACCCGATCATCGCCGAGGCGCATGACGCCAGCCACGGCCTTTACCACGCCACCACCGGCGACACGCTGGTGCAGGGCAAATCCGGCCTGCCGATCTTTGTGGGGGTGATGAGCTTTGCGGTGAAGGCGGTGATCGACAAGGCCGCGCGCGACGGCGATCTGGGCGACGGCGACATCTATATCTTCAACGACGCCCATCTGGGCGGCACGCATCTGAGCGACATGCGGCTGGTGCGGCCCTATTTCCACGACGGAGAGCTTTTCTGCTACCTCGCCTCGGTTGGTCACTGGCACGATGTCGGCGGCGCGGTTCCGGGAAATTACAACCCGGCGGCCACCGATGCGTTCCAGGAGGCCTTTGTGCTGCCGCCGGTAAAGCTCGCGCGGAAGGGCGAGATTCAGGAGGACATCGTCGACATCGTGCTGCGCAACACCCGCCTGCCGCAATCGGCGCGCGGCGATCTCAACGGGCAATTGGGTGCGCTCGATCTCGGGGTGAAGCGGCTGGGCGCCTTGCTGGCCGAATATGGCGCTGAAACCGTGCGCGCCGCGCTTGACGCGCTCAGCGACCGGGCCGAGGCCTTGATGGAGGCGGAGTTGCAGGGCCTGCCGGACGGTCGCTGGGAGGCGGAGGACTTTCTCGACAATGACGGGATCGAGGATGTCGCCCTGCCGATCCGGGTCGCGCTCGAGATCCGCGACAACCGCATGGTGCTGGATTTCGAGGGCACGGCGCCGCGCTGCGCGGGTCCGGTGAACATCGCCCTGCCCACCGCCGTCGCCACCGCTTATGTGGCGATCAAACATGTCTTCCCGATGCTGCCCGCCAATGCCGGCGTCATGCGCCCCATCGATGTGCGCATTCCGGAAGGCTCGCTGCTCTCGGCGGAGTTTCCCGCCCCCACCGGCGGCTACACCGAAACCATCCTGCGCATGATAGACGTGATCTTTTGCGCCATGGCCAAAGCCGCGCCGGAGCGGGTGGTGGCCAACGCCTATGGCACGATCAACGCGCTGTCGATTGCGGGCAAACGCTCGGACGGCAAGCCCTGGGTGATGTTCTCGTTCTACGGCGGCGGGCATGGCGGATCAGTCGAGAGCGACGGGCTGAACCACGGCAACGCGCCCATTTCCACTGCGACGATCCCGCCGATGGAAATCCTCGAGGCCGCCTACCCGGTAATGTTCCGGCACTGGGCGCTGCGCCCCGACAGCGCAGGCGCAGGCCGGCATCGCGGCGGGCTGGGCGCGGTCTATGAGATCGAGGTGCTGGAGGAAAACGGCGCGGAGGCGTTTCTTTTCGGCGAACGCGGCCGCTTTGCACCCAAAGGTGTGGCCGGGGGCGCCGAGGGCACGATGAATGTCTTCGCGTTCGAACAGGAGGACGGCTGGGCGCGCCCGCCGCTCGCCTCGAAGATCCGCGGCATCAAGCTGGCGCAGGGCCAAAGCGTGCGGCTGGAAACGCCGGGTGGCGGCGGCTACGGCCCACCGGCGGAGCGCGATCCGGGCGCTGTCGCCAGCGATGTGGCCGCAGGCTATCTGAGCGACGATGAGGCCACGCGGCTTTACGGTCCGTCCTGGCAGGAGGCCCGCGCATGAGCCGCATGGTAGGCGTCGATGTGGGCGGCACGTTCACGGATGTGTTTGTGCTCGACGAGGCGGCGGGCAAGGCCAGCGTCGCCAAGGTGCCGACAACCCGGCCCGACCAGTCGGGCGGGTTTCTTGACGGCATCAGCCGGGAGGTCAGCGACAAGTCGGAACTTTCGGTTGTGGTCCACGGCACCACCGCGGGCACCAATGCGCTGCTGGAGCGCAAGGGCGCGCGCATCGGGGTGATCACCACGGCAGGCCTGCGCGACGTGCTGGAAATGCGCCGCCGCGACCGGCCCCGCACCTGGGGACTGCGCGGTGATTTCGACCCGGTCGTGCCGCGCGCCTTGCGGCTGGAAGTGCCCGAACGCACGCTCGCCGATGGTACGATCCGCACGCAGGTCGATCTGGATGCGGTGCGCGCAGCCGGGCAGCAATTGATAGATGATGGCTGCCTCGCCGTCGCCGTGCTGTTTGCCAATGCCTATGCCAACCCGGAAAACGAGACGCGCGCGGTGGCGGCGTTGCGCGAGATCTGGCCCAACGCACATGTCTCCGCCTCCTCCGAGATCCTGCCCGAAATTCGCGAGTTCGAGCGGTTTTCTACCACCGCGCTCAACGCCTATCTGCAGCCCGAGGTCTCGGGCTACCTGACCCGGCTCGACGGGGCGTTGCGCGATGCGGGCTTTGGCGGCGAGTTCATGATCGTGCAATCCAATGGCGGCGTGATGCCGGTGGACGAAGCCTCTCGCATGCCGATCCGCACCGCGCTCAGCGGCCCCGCCGCCGGTGTGATCGCCGCAGGCTACATCGCCACCTCCGCGGGTTTTCCCGACGTGATCACCGGCGACATGGGCGGCACCAGCTTCGACGTCTCGCTGATCGCGGGCGGTGAGACGGTGCTGAGCCCGCAGACCTCCATCGATTTCGGCATGGTGGTCCGCTCCCCGATGATCGAGATCACGACGATTGGCGCGGGCGGAGGCTCCATCGCCTGGGTCGACAAGGGTGGCCTGCTGAATATCGGCCCGGAAAGTGCAGGCTCCACCCCCGGCCCCGTCGCCTACGGGCAAGGCAACGACCGGCCCACCGTGACCGATGCCAATGTGGTGCTGGGCCGGATCGATCCGGAGAACCCCATCGGCGGCAAGCTGGAGCGCCTCGATGTAAAGGCCGCGTGCCACGCCATCGAGACCCATGTGGGCGAGAAGCTGGGGCTCGACCTTGAACAGGCCGCCGAGGCCATCCTGCGCGTCGCCAATTCCCGCATGGCCGGTGCCATTCGCCTTGTCAGCATCGAGCGCGGCTTCGACCCCAAGCGCTTTGCCTTCATGCCTTTCGGCGGCGGCGGCGCGCTGCATGCGGGTGCCATGCTCGACGATGTGGGCCTCGGGCGCGCGCTGGTGCCGCGCTATCCCGGTGTGACCTCGGCGCTGGGATGTGTGATCGCCGACATGCGGCAGGATTTTGTGCAGACCGTGAACGCCATGCTGGAAGGGCTCGACACCACCCGTCTGGCGCGGGTCATGCAGGATCACGTGGATCGCGGCATGGCGCTGCTCGACGCCGCGCAGACCCGGTTCGAGGCGCGCGAGACCGGCTTCGCGCTCGACATGGCCTATCTCGGCCAGACCCACACGGTGTCGGTGCCGCTGCCCGTCACGGTCGAGAACGGCACGGTCATCCCCCCGACCGAGACCCAGATCGCCGAGGCCTTCGACGCCACCTACCGCGAGGCCTACGGGAGGCTTCTGAAAGACGGTGTGCGGCGGGTGATGAACCTGCGCAGCGCCGTGACCGGCAAGCGGCCCAAGTTCGACCTGACGACGCTGGCACCTGAAAGCGGCACCGTGGAGGCCGCGCAGAAGGGCAGCCGCCGCGTGCATTTCGGCAACCAGTGGCACGACACCGCGATCTATACGCGGCTCGCGCTGCCGGTCGGCGCGGTGATCGACGGCCCGGCAATCCTCGAGCAGCCCGACACCACCGTGCTGATCGAACCGGGGTTGCGTGGAGAGGTCGACCGCTTCGGCAACACCATCATCACCCGCGTGGAGGACTGACATGGCCAGGATTGACCGCATCGACCCGAGCCGCACGGCGCTGCTGACCATCGATCTGCAGAACGACTTTATCCATCCCGAAGGGGCGTATGGCCGCGCGGGCCAGTCTGCTCCGGCCATCGCGGCCCTGCCCCAGCGGATCAAGCCCCTGCGCGATGCGCTGAAAGCGCGCGGCGGGGCCTATATCTCGGCGCAGTTTTCGTTGATCCCCGGCCCCGACGGGGAGCCGCTGATCGCCGAACATCTCAAGGAATTGCGGCCGTTTCTGGCCAAGGGCGATTTCGAGCCCGGCAGCTGGGGCCACGGGCTGGTGGACACGCTGCAAGCAGCCGATTTCACCATCGAAAAGGTCGCCTATTCGGCGTTTTTCCAGACCCGGCTGGAGTTTGTGCTGAAGAAAATGCAGATCGACACGCTGATTGTCGGCGGCATCGTGACCAATGGCGGCGTCGCTTCCACCTTGCGCGATGCGCATCTGCGCGACATCCCCACGGTGATGCTGACCGATGGCTGCGCGGCTTTCAGCGCAGAGGTGCATGACGCGACGATCACCTCGCTCGGGACCGTGACCGCGCCGATGGACTGCGCCAGAGCGACAGCGCTGGTGGAGGCCGCGTCATGAGCCTGCGCGCCCGTCTGGCCGAAGACCACATCCTTGTCGCCCCCGGCATCTATGACGGGCTGACCGCGTCTTTGGCGGACCAGGCCGGTTTCGAGGCGCTGTATCTCTCGGGTGCCGCGGTGGCCTACACGCGGCTGGGCCGCCCCGATATCGGCCTGACCACGGCCTCCGAGATGGCCGACACCATGGCGCTGATTGCCGACCGGACGTCGCTGCCGGTGATCATCGACGCCGATACCGGCTTTGGCAACGCGCTCAACGCGCAGCGCACGATGCGGGTCTATGAGCGCGCCGGGGCCGCCGCCTTGCAACTGGAAGACCAGACCTATCCCAAACGCTGCGGGCATCTTGCCGACAAATCGCTGATCCCGGCGGCGGAGATGGCAGGCAAGATCTCCGCCATGGCCGATGCCCGCGCCAGCGACGAGACGCTGATCGTGGCGCGCACCGACGCCATCGCCGTCGAAGGGTTCGAGGCTGCGCTCGACCGCGCCGGGGCCTATGTGGAGGCGGGGGCGGATGTGCTCTTCATCGAAGCGCCGCGCTCCGAAGAGCAGTTGCAAACCATTGCGACGGAGTTTGCCGGGCGGATTCCGCTGCTGGCCAACATGGTCGAAGGCGGCGCCACTCCGATCCAGAGCGCCGAGCATCTCGAGCGCATCGGCTTTTCGCTGGTGATCTTTCCCGGCGGCATCGTGCGCGCGCTGGCACGGGCCGCACAGGATTACTATGGCTCGCTGCGCCTTCATGGCTCCAACAAGCCCTTTGCCAACCGGATGTTCGATTTCAACGGGCTGAACGACGTGCTTGGCACCGACGACATGCTCACCTCGGGCAAGAGGTACGAGCGCGGTGGCTGAGGTCGCGCCAACGCCTGATACCCTCGATCTGGAGGTCGAGACGCTGATCCTCGGCGCCGGGGCCTGCGGCATGATCGCAGCGCTGGCCGCGCAGGAGTCCGGGCAGCAGGTGATGGTGCTCGAGGCAGATGCGGTGCCCTCGGGCTCCACCGCGCTGTCCGCCGGGCTGATCCCGGCGGCGGGCACGCGGTTTCAGCGCGCGGCAGGGATCGCGGATACCGCGGAGACTTTCGCCGCCGACATCCAGCGCAAGGCCGGGGGAGAGAACGACCCGGCATTGGTCGACGCCATGGCGCAGGGGGCCGGTCCCGCCATCGAGTGGCTGGCCGACCGGTTTGACCTGCCGTTTTCGGTGGTGGCGGATTTCGACTACCCCGGTCACACGCATCGCCGCATGCACGGGCTGCCCTCGCGCGCCGGGACGGAACTGATCGACCGTCTGCGCAGCACCTGCGAGACGCAGGGCATCGACATCATCTGCGAACGCCGCGGCACGGTGCTGCATCACGACGGGCGGCGCGTCACCGGCCTGACCGTGGCGCGCCCCGATGGCGGGCAGGAGCGGATCGGCTGCGCACGGCTGATCCTGGCCTGCAACGGCTTTGGCGGCGCGCGCGACATGGTGGCCCGGCACATGCCGGAGATCGGGGACGCGCTCTGGTTCGGTCATGACGGCAACCGGGGAGAGGCGGTGCTCTGGGGGGAGCAGATCGGCGCAAGGACGCGGCATCTCGGGGCCTATCAGGGCCATGGCAATGTCGCCCACCCGCATGGCATCCTGATCAGCTGGGCGGTGATCACCGAAGGCGGTGTGCAGGTCAATCGCGAGGGGGTGCGCTTCTGGAACGAAAGCCAGGGCTATTCCGAAGCGGCCCGCATGGTGATGGCGCAGCCGGGCGGCGAGGCCTGGGCGATCTTCGACGGGCGCATCGCGGGCATTGCCCGGCAATTCGAAGATTTCAAACAGGCCGAAGCGCAGGGCGCAGTCTTGCGGGCGGACACGGTCGGGGCCCTCGCAGAGGCTCTGGGCCTGCCGGCGCAGGCCCTGGTGGACACGCTGGACAGTTTGCCGCGCTCCGGCGAAGACGGTTTTGGCCGCCGCTTTGACACGCCGCCGCTCGCGCCGCCCTATTGCGGCGTGCGCGTGACCGGCGCGCTTTTTCACACGCAAGGCGGGCTGGAAACGGATGGCGACGGCCGCGTGCGGCATCGCAATGGCGGCAGGTTCGACAATCTCTTTGCCGCCGGTGGCGCCGCCTGCGGCGTATCGGGCTCAGGCGACAGCGGCTATCTTTCGGGCAACGGGCTGTTGGCGGCGGTGGTTCTGGGACGGGCGGCGGGTCAGGCGGAACTCTGACCGACGCCTTGAGGATGTTCCCTTTCCGACGCCACAATGCCGCCCGCGCCGCTCAGCCCTTGTCTGCCACCGGCTTACGCCGTGTGGCGCGGAACCCAGCGCGGATGATCGCCACGATGGTGATCACCGTGACGGTCCAGAAGAACCACGTGATCGGGCCGCGCAGCAGGATCGACGGATCGCTGCCCGACATCAGCATCGACTGGCGGAAATTATCCTCGAGCAACGGGCCGAGGATGAAAGCGATGAGGAACGGCGCGGCAGGCACCTGGTAGCGCATCATCACATAGCCCACCCAGCCCATGGCAAACATCACACCGACATCGAAGATGTTGTTGTTGACCGCAAAGACCCCGTAGATGCAGAGCACCAGAACCCCCGGCACCAGCAGGCGGCGCGGCACATCGGCCACGTATTTGAAGCCCTTGATGGCCACCGACCCGATGAAAAACAAGAACACCGAGCTTACGATCAAACCGATGAAAAGCCCGTAGATGATGTCGACATTCAGGATGAACATCATTGGCCCGGGCTGCAGCCCGTGGATCATGAAGGCGCCGATGATGATCGCGGTGATCACATCCCCCGGCACGCCCAGCGCCAGAAGCGGGATCAGCGTCGCACCCGCAACGCCGTTATTGCCTGCCTCAGAGGCCGCCACGCCCTCGACCTCGCCTTTGCCGAAATTCTCTTTGTATTTGGAGCGGCGGCGCGCTTCGGAATAGCTCAGGAACGCCGAAGGCGCCGCACCGATGCCGGGGATGGACCCCAGGAACACGCCGATCAGGCTGCCGCGGATGATCGAGCGGAAGCTGCGGCGATAATCGGCAAAACTGACCCAGTTCTTGCCCAGCGACCGCGCCTTGCCCACATGCGCGGTCGGGTGCCAGACCATGGCGATGACCTCGGGGATCGCAAAGAGCCCGATCAGCACCGCGATGAAATTGAGCCCGCCCATCAGGTTGGGATCGCCGAAGGTAAAGCGGTTGGTGCCGTAAACCAGATCGAGCCCGATCGTGGCCAGCATCAGCCCCAGCAGCGCCGACAGCGCGCCTTTCAGCAGGCTGTCACCCGACACGCCCGCAATGATCGTCAGCGAAAACAGGATCAGCGTGAAGAACTCCGGCGGCCCGAAGCTCAGCGCAAAGCTCGCCAGCCATCCGGCAAAGAGAATGAGCGACAGGTTGGAGACCACATCCGCCGTGCAGCTCGCCCAGAGCGCCATGCCCAGCGCGCGCCCCGCCTCGCCCTTCTCGGCCATCGGGTAGCCGTCGAGGATGGTCGCCGACGAGGCCGGAGTGCCCGGTGTCTTGATCAGGATCGCCGGGATCGAGCCGCCGAAGATGCCGCCCTTGTAGACCCCGAGCAGCAGCAGGATGCCGGTGATCGGCTGCATGGAAAAGGTGAAGGGCAGCGTCAGGGCCACCGCCATGGTCGCCGACATACCCGGGATCGCGCCGCCGATCACACCGATGGTGACGCCGATGCCCAGCGCCAGAAACGCCTCGATATTGCCGACAACGGTGAGCCCGGCAAGGATGCTGTCGAGAAAGCTCATGGCAGCCGGATCACTTCGCCCTGCGGGATCGCGACCCCGGCCACATGGGCAAAGAAGGCGTATAGCGCCAGCGGAATCACGATGGCGCAGACCACGGCGGCCTTGGGATGGCGGGTGCGCACCAGAAACGCGGTTGCCGCAAAGCAGAGCATCGCGGTCCAGACCATGCCAAGCCGCGACATCAGCAGCATCGCACCGAGCATGATCGCGGCGATGACCACAAGCCGCAGCCAGGCTTGCGGCGCGTCGTCGATGGGATCGTTGAGCGGTGCGTCATCGGCGGGCAAAAGCACCCGGGTGGCCAGCAGCCCCAGCCCGGTCAGCCCGGTGAGCCCCGCAAGCGTATAGGGCCAGAAGAGCGGCGACAGGATCACGTTGCCGACATTGCTGGGCGAGGAGACATAGACCGGAATGATCCAGAAAATCATCAGCAGCGACAGCGCGCAGGCGCCCACTCCCAGATGCAGCTGTGCCCTGCGCGCGTTCATGCCGGTCCCGATGCCTCCCCCCGAAAAGATCCTGCGCCGCGATCCGAAACGGGCCGCGACGCAGGGCGTTCTTGTCTATTCTGACCGGACAAATGCCGCCTGTCAGCCCTGGATGCGCATGCCAAGCTCATCGACCAGCGCGCGGAAGGTCTCGTACTGACCCTGGATGAAGGCGTTGGCATCTTCGGGGTTCATCAGCTCGATCACCGAACCGCGCGCGGTCATCTTGTCGAGAAACCCCTCGTCCTGCGTCGCCGCGGCCATCCATTCACCCCATTTCGCCGCAACGTCGTCGGGCAGCCCCGCGGGGCCCGCGATGCCGGTCCAGCCCACCAGCTGGTGCAGCGCGGGCTTTTCCAGATCGGCCGCCGTCGGCGCATCGAAGCCGACGATGGGCTCTGGCGTGGTGACCATCAGCGGGATCAGCTGACCGTTGGCCACAAAGCTCGCCACCGCCGAGGAGTTGGTGCAAAGGAACGTGGCCGTGCCGTTGAGCACCGCCGTCGCCGCGGCACCGCCGCCTTTCTGCGGGATATGCGTCGCCTGCTCGAGCGGGTTCTCGACGCCGAACTCCTTCAGCACCATCACCGCGGCCAGATGCAGCAGCGATCCGACGCCCGAAGAGCTGTAGGCCACGCCGCCTTCATCCACCTTGGCGATCAGATCCTCCATCGAGGTGATGCCGGAATTGGGCGACACAGCACAGGCCACGGGGTTGATCTCGTAGACCGTGACGAAGCGGAAATCATCCAGCGTGTAGGGCAGCGTTTCCTTCATCGCAGGGTTCACCGAATGCGAGCCGACACGCGCGAAAAGCATCGTGTAGCCGTCGGGCTTGGCATTCTGCACCGCAACCGATCCGGTGGCCCCGCCCGCGCCTGTCACGTTGGCCATGATCAGCGGTTTGCCCACCGCGTCGCCCAGCGGCTCTGCGATGGTCCGCGCCGAGATGTCGGTGGCCCCGCCCGCGCCATAGGGAATGACCATGTTGATCGGGCGTTCGGGATATTCCGCAAGCGCCGGTGTGGCCAGAGACGCGGCAACGAAGCCCGCCGTGACGAGTGTCTTGAAATTCATGAGTTTCCTCCCCCTTGTCCGGTGTCGTTGCGACACCGGTGTGCCGTTGACCGGCACCCTTGACGAATAAAACACGTAAGATAGCCTTATAAAAATGTGTTTTTTCTTACACTTTCCGTAAGGTTTTTGAACAAAGGCGTCAAATGTCCATACGCATGCTGCGCACGTTGATCGCGGTTGACGAGCACAAGACCTTCAGCGCGGCGGCCGAAGCCGTCTTTGTGACCCATGCGGCGGTCAGCCAGCAGATGCGCGCGCTCGAAACCGAACTCAAAGTGACGCTCTTTGATCGCAGCAAGCGCACGCCGGAGCTGACGCCACTGGGCCGCGCGGTAGTCGCCAAGGCGCGCGAGGTGGTGCGCGCCTATGATGCCATCGTGCCGTCGGTTCTGGGCGATGCCGGGCTGCAGGGCGAGATCGCGCTCGGCGCGGTGCCGACAACGCTGACCGGGCTGGTGCCGCTGGGCATGACGCTGCTGCGGCAGCGGCTGCCGGATCTGCATGTGCGCCTGCATCCGGGCCTCAGCCTGCCGGTTCTGACCCAGATCGAGCGCGGCGCGCTCGACGCCGCCATCGTCTCGCGCCCCGATATCCTGCCGCGCGACATCGTCCCGCTGGAGATCGCGGATGAACCGTTGCAGCTGCTGGCCTCGCAGGACACCGTCAGCGACGACCCGCTGGAGCTCTTGCGCACGCAGCCCTTCATCCGGTTCAACCGCGACGCGGTGGTGGGCTCGCTGGTCGAGGCCTGGCTGCAGAAGAACGGGTTGCGCATCACCGAGCGGATGGAGCTGCAGGGGCTCGATGCGATCTCGAGCATGGTCTACGCGAATCTCGGCGTCTCCATCGTGCCCAAGCGCTGCGTGCAGCCGTCGAACCCGCTGCCGGTCAGGCGGCTGTCCCTCGGCCCCGACGGTCCGGTGCGCCGCTTGTGCCTGGTCTTCCGAAAGGACAGCCCGCGCCGCAGGCTGATCGAGGCGCTGGCCGAAACCCTGCGCGAAGCCGCCGCCATCGGCGTGCTGCGCGACCCGGTCGAGAGCGGCGACGCAACGGCGGTCGGATGAGCGCCGCAATTGTCTTTTCGGTGATGGCCGGTGCCATCGCGGGCGGCTTTGTGAACGGGCTCGCAGGGTTCGGAACCGCGCTTTTTGCGCTGGGATTCTTTCTCAACGTGATGACGCCGGTTCAGGCGGTGGCGGTGGTTGTGGTGCTGTCGAGCGTGACCGGATTGCAGGGCGTCTGGGAAGTGCGCCGCGCCATCGGCGACAATCCCAGAAGGCTGGCGCGCTTCGTGCTGCCCGCGCTGTTCGGCATCCCGCTTGGCATCGCGGTGCTGACGATGATCGACGCGCGTCTGCTGAAGCTCGCCATCGGCGGGTTCCTCATTCTCTACGGCGGGTATTTCAGCCTGCGCCGCACCCTGCCCCGCTTTGAACGGCCGACACCCGTCATCGACAGTCTCGTGGGCTTTGCCGGTGGGTTTCTCGGCGGCGCCGCGTCGCTTTCGGGGGCGCTGCCGACGATGTGGTGCTCCATGCGGCCCTGGCCACGCGCCGAAACCCGCGCGGTTCTGCAGCCCTTCAATGTGGTTGTGCTTGGGCTGACCACGCTGCTGCTGGCCTATCGCGGCAGCTATGACCGGCAGACGCTGCTCTATATCGCGCTCGCCCTGCCTGTCGCCATCATCGCCTCACGACTGGGCATCGCGATGTTTCGGCGCATATCGGACGATATGTTCCGCAGGTTGCTGATCGGGCTGACCTTCGTGTCGGGCACCGTCCTGATCCTGCGAGAGGCGTTCTGAGAGAGAGGGACAGCATGATCTATTACTATTCCAAGGGCAGCGGTGCGCTGGCCGCGCATATCCTTCTGGAAGAGGCGGGTGCGACCTACGAGACCCGGCACGTCTCGATTCCCGACAAGGAGCACCACTCGCCAGCGTTCCTCGAGGTGAACCCCAAGGCACGTCTCCCGGCCCTGCAGACCGGACAGGGCGTGCTGACCGAAAACCCCGCGATCCTGGCCTATATCGCGCAGACCCATCCCGCGGCGGGTCTGGCGCCGGAGGATCCCTGGGCGTTTGCACAGGCCCAGGCGCTCAACGCCTTTGTCGCGAGCACCGTTCATATCGCCTTTGCCCACAAGCAGCGCGGGTCGCGCTGGACGGATGACGCGGACGCACAGGCCGCGATGCGCGCAGCGGTGCCACAAAAGATGCGCGACTGCGCGGACCTGCTGGAGACGCACTACATCAAGGGGCCATTTGCGCTTGGCGCGCAATATTCCATGTGCGACCCTTACCTCTTTCAGGTAAGCCGCTGGATGACGGCCTCCGACGTGCCGCTCGACGCCTTTCCGAAACTCGCGGCACTGGCCGCTGCCGTGCGTGCCCGCCCGGCCACGCAGCGCGCCATGGCGATCCACGAATTGTAGCGGATCGCGCGGCGGCAGATGGCGTGCCATCTGCCCCGCAAGGCCGGGCGGCTTTGCCTCAGAGCCGCTCGATGGCCAGCGCGATCCCCTGCCCGCCGCCGATGCACATGGTGATCAGCGCCTTGGAGCCGCCGATCCGCTCCAGCTCGTAAAGCGCCTTCACGGTGATGATCGCACCGGTGGCACCAACCGGATGGCCCAGCGCAATCGCACCGCCATTGGGGTTCACCTTGGCGGGATCGAGCCCCAGCCCCTTGTTGACCGCCAGCGCCTGTGCCGCGAAGGCCTCGTTGCTCTCGATCACGTCGAAATCGCCGACGCTGAGCCCGGTGCGCGCCAGCAGGTTCTCCACCGCCGGGATCGGCCCGATGCCCATGACCTCGGGCCGCACACCGGCATGGGCGTAGCCCAGGATCCGCGCGCGCGGCTTGAGACCGGCCGACTCCGCCGCACCCGCCCGCGCCAGAACCAGAGCCGCCGCCCCGTCATTGATCCCGGACGCGTTGCCCGCGGTGACCGAGCCGTCTTTCTTGAAAACCGTGCGCAGACCGGCCAGCGCCTCTGCGGTGGTGGCCTTGGGATGCTCGTCGGTGTCGAACGGCACCATGTCGCGCTTCACGCGCACCTCGACCGGGGTGATCTGCTCGGCAAACCGGCCCTCTTCGATGGCCGTGGCGGCGCGGGACTGGCTTTCCAGCGCAAAGGCGTCCTGCGCCTCGCGGCTGATCTCGTGCTCGTCCGAGACGTTCTCCGCCGTTACCCCCATATGCCCGGTGCCGAACGGACAGTTGAGCGCGCCCAGCATCATGTCGAGCGTCTTGATATCGCCCATCTTGGCGCCCCAGCGCTGGTCGGGAACGATGAAGGGCGACCGGCTCATGTTCTCGGCACCCCCCACAAGCGCGAAATCCGCGTCCCCCAGCATCAGCGACTGCGTGCCCGACACGATGGCCTGCGCGCCGGAGCCGCAGAGCCGGTTCACATTCATCGCAGGCGCGGTCTCCGGCACACCCGCCTGCATCGCCGCCACCCGGCTGAGATACATGTCGCGCGGTTCGGTGTTGATCACATGGCCAAAGACGACATGGCCGATCTGCGCGCCCTCGACACCGGCCCGCTCAAGCGCCGCCTTGGACGCCGCCGCCCCCAAGTCGATCGGCGGGGTGTTCTTGAAACTGCCGCCAAAAGTGCCGATGGCGGTGCGCGCTCCGCCAAGGATGACTACGTCGTCGGTCATGATGTCTTCTCCGGTTGAATAGCGTCTCCGGGTGCCCTGCTACCCCAGCGCAACGCTGCGCTCTAGCGTCAACAGGCCAGGCGCGCCAAAGGGTCGCGAATCTGCTAAGCACGCCGGGCAGACATCAAAAGGAAAGACGATGAGCGTTTCTTTGCAGGTTCTCTACCCGGTGGCCGACGGCACCAGTTTCAATTTCGACTATTATCTCGGCACGCATATGCCGCTGGTCGCACAGCATATGGGCGCGCATATCGCGCAGACAGTGGTGACCAAAGGCGTGGCAGGCGGCCCCGACGCACCGCCGGGCATCTATGCGATTGCCACCATGGTGTTCGATGACCAGGCAAAGATGGATGCGGCGATGGAAGAGGCGGCTCCGGTGCTCTCGGACATCCCCAACTTCACCAACACGCGACCGGTGATGCTGATCGGCGAGGTTGTCGCCTGACAGCGGCCCGCGCGGCTTGACAGCCCGGCAGGGGATGGCCAGTTTTCCGCCATGACGGACAGCGCCGACGATATCCTGCAACGCCTGCCCGCGCGCCTGAAAGAGGCGCGCCGGGCGCAAGGTCTCTCGCTCGATGCGGTGGCCAAGCTCTCGGGCGTGTCGCGCAGCATGGTCAGCCAGATCGAGCGCGGCGAAAGCTCTCCGACGATTGCGACGCTGTGGAACCTGACACGCGCCTTGCAGGTCGATTTCGCGGGACTGCTGGACGCCAATCCGGACCGCCACAAGATCGAGCTTCTGCGCGCGGCAGAGACGCCAACCATCGACAATCGCGGCCGCAATTGCCGGTTGCGGATCCTCTCGCCCCCCGAGGAGGCGGGCCGCCATGAGGTCTATGAGCTGTCGCTGGCGGAAGGCGGCGCGCTGGAAAGCCGCCCGCACAAAACCGGCGCGCGCGAACATCTGACGGTGCTCGACGGCAGCATCACGGTCGAGGCGGGCGAACAGAGCGCCCGGCTTGGCCCCGGCGACACCGCACGCTATCCCGCCGATATCCCGCATGCGCTGCGCGCGCTTGACGGTGCCGCGCGCGCGTTTCTCGTGGTGCAGGACGCCTGAGCCCCCGCACCGCGCGCCTGCCCGCCAGGTCCCGTGACCGCGCCGCCTCGACACAATCCCTCCCATACCGCTTATGCGCGGTCCTGCCCTCCTTCGGTTCGAAAATACTGCGGGGGGTGTGGGGGGCGGGGGATGTGGGGGCAGCCCCCCATAAAAGCAGGGGGTTTGGGGGGGGTGCTCCCCCCAAAAACGGCGCGGGCCCAACGGGCGCGCGCCGGTCGGATCGCCGATGGCGATCCGACACTCTGTCTCACCGCGCCTTGGTCAGATCGTCAAGCGCGCGCAGCCCCTCCAGCACCCGCCCCAGCCGGTCGATGGGCACCATGTTGGGCCCGTCCGACGGCGCGTTGTCCGGATCTTCGTGGGTCTCGATGAAGACCGCCGCACAGCCCACCGCCACCGCCGCCCGGGCCAGAGGCTCGACAAACTGCCGCTGCCCCCCCGAGGACGTACCCTGCCCGCCCGGCAATTGCACCGAATGGGTTGCATCGAACACCACCGGGTAGCCGGTCTCCGCCATGATCGGCAGCGAGCGCATGTCGCTGACCAGCATGTTGTAGCCAAAGGACGCCCCGCGCTCGCACAGAAGGATCTTCTCGTTGCCGGTGGAGGCGATCTTGGCCGCGACATTCTCCATGTCCCAGGGCGCCAGGAACTGGCCTTTCTTGACGTTGATCGCAGCCCCCGTCTCACCGGCCGCCAGCAGCAGATCGGTCTGGCGCGACAGGAAGGCCGGGACCTGCAGGATATCGACAACTTCTGCCACCGGCGCGCAGTGATCCGGCGCGTGGATGTCGGTCAGCACTGGCACGCCGAACTCGGACCCGATCACATCGAGAATGCGCAGCCCCTCCTGCATGCCAAGCCCGCGCTTGCCGCCCAGCGACGAGCGGTTGGCCTTGTCGTAGCTCGCCTTGAATATCCACGGCGTGGCGGCGGCCTCTGCGGCCTCGGCGATGCGCGTGGCGAGCATGCGGGCATGGTCCTCGCTTTCCAGCTGGCAGGGCCCCGCGATCAGCACAAACGGCGCTGCGTTGGAAAACGTCACGTCCCGGACGGTCACGGTCTTCATGCGATGCCCTCTTTCTTCAGCACGGCCTCGATGCGCGCGACATCGACGGGGTTGTTGAGCTCCCAGAACACCCGGCCCCTGGCCTCGACCGGCACGCAGGTCACCGCCGCGCCGTTCTCGATAAAGCGCAGCTGCTCCAGCCCTTCAGCCTTCTCGATGGCGCCTTCGGGCCAGTCGCCGTAGCGGCGCAGCGCGTCCGGGCGGTAGGCATAGACGCCAACATGGTGCCAGACCTCGGGCGGGTGGGAAAGATCACCCACATATGGCAGCACTTCCTTGGAAAAGTAGATCGCCGTGCCGTCGGATTTCATCACCGCGGTGGTGCCGCCCACCCGGCCTTCACGCCGGTCGGTCACCAGATTGGCAAGCGTCTCGGCATCGCAGCGCAGCACCGGCGTGCACATCTGCACATGCCAGTCGGCCATCCGGTCGATCAGCGCCTGCACGAACCATGCAGGCGTCAGCGGCGCATCGCCCTGCAGGTTCACAACCACATCCGGTTCAACCTCGAGCTGCGCCACCGCCTCGGCGCAGCGTTCGGTGCCGTTGCGCGCCTCAGACGAGGTCATCAGCACCTCGGCCCCGAACCCGCGCGCGGCCTCGGCGATGCGGTCATCATCGGTCAGCACATAGGTGGCGCGCGCGCCCTCGACCATCTGTGCGGCCTCCCAGCTGCGCCGGATCAGCGATTTTTTCTCACCCGACGCGCCGGTCAGCTCGACCAGCGGTTTGCCGGGATAGCGGGTCGAGGCGTAGCGCGCGGGAATGAAGATGACCGCGTTCATGCCACACCGGCCCGCAGCGCGTCGTGAATATGCAAGAGCCCTACCAGCCGCAGATCGTCATCGACCACCAGCAGCACCGTGCGTTGCGTTGAATTCATGATGCCCAGGGCCTCCGTCAGCAATTTGTCGGGTTTGGTGATCAGCGGCTGGCGCGTCGCCACCTCTCCGGCGGTGCGGTCCATCAGACCGTCCATGTTGCGGCGCAGATCGCCATCGGTGATGATGCCTGCGAGCGTGCCGCCCTCGACCAGCGCCGCCACGCCAAAGCCCTTCTGGCTCATCACCAGAAGCGTGTCGGCCATGGCCGTGTCCGGGCCGACAACCGGCAACTCGTCCCCCTTGTGCATGACCGCAGAGACATGCAGCAGCTGTGCGCCGAGTGTGCCGCCGGGATGAAACAGCCCGTAATGCGCCTTGTCAAAGCCGCGCTTGCGCATCAGCGCCACCGCCAGCGCATCGCCCAGCGCCATGGTCATCGTGGTCGAAGTGGTGGGCGCCATGCCGATGGCGCAGGCCTCGGGCGCGTCCGGCAGGCCCAGCACATGCGCCGCGGCCCGACCCAGCGACGAGCCCGGCTTTTTGGTGATCGCCACAAGCGGGATCGAGAATCGCGCGCAATGGGCGATCATGTCCGCCAGCTCGCGGGTTTCGCCGGAATTGGAGATCAGGATCACCGCATCCGCCTTGGTGATCATGCCCAGATCGCCATGGCTGGCCTCTCCGGGATGCACCGCCTGCGCAGGGGTGCCGGTGCTGGCCAGCGTGGCCGCGATCTTGCCCGCCACATGGCCCGACTTGCCCATGCCCGACACGATCACCCGGCCCGTGACCGCCATCAGCAGCTCGATCACCGCGTCGAAAGCCGCGGGCAGCTCCTCGGACAGGCGCGCAAGCGCCGCCGCTTCGATCCCGAGCACGCCGCGCGCGATGTCAGACGGGGTCTCGGTACTGCTGTCGGTCATCTGCGTCCCTGCCTGGGTTTTTCTGCGCCTCGTCTAGCCCGTCAAAGGCGCCTTGTCCAATCCGGCAACACTCGGACTTTCCTCGCCAGGCGCCGCGTTGACAGCGGGCCGGACCTGCCGCAAGACAGGCCAAACACGCGATGGTGAAAAGGGCAGTTCCATGAAAATCGCAATGATCGGCACGGGCTATGTGGGCCTCGTCTCCGGTGTCTGTTTTTCCGATTTCGGCCACGAGGTTGTCTGCGTCGACAAGGACCCGCGCAAGATCGAGATGCTGGAGCGCGGCGAGGTGCCGATCTACGAGCCCGGTCTCGATCAGCTGATGGCCAAGAACGTGGACGCCGGGCGGCTCAGCTTTACCCTGGATCTGGCCGCCGCCATCGACGGCGCGCAGGCGGTGTTCATCGCCGTGGGCACCCCGACGCGGCGCGGCGACGGGCATGCGGATCTGACCTACGTGATGGCCGCCGCCGAGGAGATCGCCAAGGCCGCCAGGGACTACGTCGTGATCGTGACCAAATCCACCGTGCCGGTGGGCACCAACCGGCAGGTCAAACACACGGTCTCCAAGGCCAATCCGGCGCTTGAGTTCGATGTCGCCTCCAACCCCGAGTTCCTGCGCGAGGGTGCCGCCATCGACGATTTCATGAAGCCCGACCGCGTGGTAGTCGGCGTGCAGAACGAACGCGCCGCCGATGTCATGGCAGAGATCTACCGTCCGCTTTACCTGCGCGATTTCCCCATCGTGACCACCGATCTTGAAAGCGCCGAGATGATCAAATACGCCGCCAACGCGTTTCTGGCGGTCAAGATCACCTTCATCAACGAGATTGCGGCCTTGTGCGAAAAGGTCGGCGCGGATGTCAAGCAGGTCTCCAAGGGGATGGGCATGGACAACCGCATCGGCAACAAGTTCCTGCATGCGGGCCCCGGCTATGGCGGGTCGTGTTTTCCCAAGGACACCAAGGCCCTGGCCCGGATCGGACAGGATCATGCGGTGCCGATGCAGATCACCGAGACGGTGATCAAGGTCAATGAAGAGATCAAGCGCCGGATGATCGACAAGCTGCAGGACCTGTGCGGCGGCAGCTTCAACGGCAAGACGGTGGCGGTGCTTGGCGTGACGTTCAAGCCCAACACCGACGACATGCGCGACGCGCCGTCGCTGACCATTGTGCCCGCGCTTGTGGGCGGTGGCGCCAAGGTCCGGGTGGTCGACCCGCAAGGCCAGCGCGAAGGCGTCGACCTGCTGCCCAATGTCAGCTGGCACGACGATCCCTACAAGGCCGCCAACAAGGCGGATCTGCTGGTGATCCTGACCGAGTGGAACGAGTTCCGCGCGCTGGATCTGAAAAAGATGGCGCGCAAGATGGCCACGCCGCGGATGGCAGATCTGCGCAACATCTATTCGGTCAAGGACGCCAAACGCGCCGGGTTCGAGGGTTATGAAAGCATCGGCCGGTCGGGATTCGCCGCCGGCTGACAACAGATCCGGAGAAACCGGCGCAAAGCTGCCACACCTTGCGGCGCTCGACGCGGCGCCGCGACTGCGCCCCGAAATCGCCACGCTCCTTCGCTTTCTGCCAGCCAGGGCCTGAACCGAGGAAGGAACCGACATGGTTTTTCGCCGCTTTGCCGCCGCTTGCGCGCTTGTGATCTCCACCGCTTTGCCCGCGGGCGCCGAGGGGCGCCTGGTGCTCGGCCACGGACATCTTCTGAGCAACGATTTCCTCGCCGGTGGGCAGGATCGCTGGCAGACAGGCTCTGTGTCCTACAGCCGTGTGACCGGCTCGGGCTGGGCGGGCGCCTTGCCGCAGCGCCCCTTCGACATCCTGGAATACCGCATCGGCGGGCAGGTGGTGGCCCCCGACAACCTGCGCAGGCCAGCGGCGGGTGACAGGCCTTATGCCGGTGTGCTGGCCTTTGGCCTTCATACGCATTTCGCGCGCGGCGCGACCGAATTTGCACTGGGCGGCGATCTGGTCTTTACCGGCCGCCAGACCGGGCTCAGCGATGCGCAGACCGCGTTCCACGACGCCCTCGGCATGAAGCCCGCCTCGCTCAGCGTCATCGACAACCAGGTGCCGAACGGCGCGCATCCCACGCTGGTGTTCGAGGCCGGGCAGAGCATCCCGCTGGCCGGGCGCGGCGCGCTGCGCCCCTTTGCCGAGATGCGCTGGGGCGTCGAGACGCTGGCCCGGATCGGCGCGGATCTGAGCCTCGGCCATATCGGTCAGGGCGAGCTTCTGGTGCGCGACCCGGTCACCGGCCAGCGCTACCGCAGCGTCACGGATCCGGTCTCCGGCATGAGCCTCGTTCTGGGCGGCGATTTTTCCTGGGTGCAGGACAGCGCCCTGCTGCCCGCCGCCAGCGGCGTGACACCCAGCGACACGCGCACCCGCATGCGCGCCGGGGTGCATTGGCAGGGCGCGCGCAACGCCGCGTTTTACGGCGTGACCTGGCTTTCCGAGGAGTTTACCGCCCAGCCCGAAGGCCAGCTTGTGGGCTCTGTCCGGCTCAAGATGCAGTTCTAGAGGGACCAGCGTGACGATGCTGCAACGCATGCGTGCAACATATGCAAAAGAGACGCTCTCTTAACGCAACATAAACTTTCCACAGCGGCGGTTTTCCGCTAACCTGCCCGTAATAAGAATATAAAAGGCAGGCATACGGGTATGAGAACGGGCTATCGGGGCACGTTCGTCATCTCTTGGTCACAGACGGAAATAGACGGTCTCGAGGCCGCACCTCCGTCGTCTCTGACCGTCGGGGCCGCGTGGTCCTGGCAGGGCGAGGCAATTCGCGTGGATGGACCGGCAACGGTCCTGCGTCTGGATCAGGCAGAAGGCGAAGCGGAATTACGACGGCGCGCGGCCAGAATGGTGCGGCGGCTTGTTGGGGCAGCGGTGACGCAAAAGGCGCGGATCGACGATGTCGAGGTCGAGCACCCGCTGACCGACAACGGTTTTGTGGTCACGGATGGCGCACGCAGCTATACGGTCACGCTGATCGAGGTTGGCCGCGGCGCGCGGCCTTTGCTGATGTTTCTGGACGAAATGCCGCCACGGCACAGCGATCTCTGGATTGTGCATCACAACCTGGAACGGTTGCAGAGCCATGCCGAGGGCGAGCAATCGGGCGGCGTGATCTGCTTTACCCCCGGCACCCGCATCGACACGCCCGACGGGCCGGTTGCGGTGGAGGATCTGCGCGAGGGCGACCGGGTCTCGACCAAGGACAGCGGCGCGCAGGAGGTGCAATGGATCGGCAGCCGCCGGATGACCGGCGCGCGGCTCTTTGCGATGCCGAAGCTGCGCCCGATCCGCATCCGCTCCGGCGCGCTCGGGCTGGACCAGCCCGATGAGGAGTTCCTGGTCTCGCCGGGGCATCGGATGCTGGTCAAGGGCGACGTGGCGCAGGCGCTTTTCAATACACCCGAAGTGCTGGTGGCGGCGCGGGATCTGGTGGATGGCAACCGGGTGCTCATCGACACGCAGGTGCGCGAGGTGACCTATGTGCACCTGCTTTTGCCCCGCCACGAGGTGCTTTTTGCCAATGGCGTGGAGACCGAGAGCTTTCACCCGGCCAACACCGCGCTCTCGACGATCAGCGACCGCGACCGCGCGCGGCTGCTGCAATGGCGCGCGGGGCTGTCGGAAAACCCGCACAGCTACGGCGCCTATGCGCGCCGCAACCTGTCGAGCTCCGAAGCGGCGATTCTGCTGCATGAGGCGGCCTGAGGCGCTGCCGGGGAGCAGCTCATCCGCCCTGGAGACGCTGCCGTCCCCAAGGGGACGCCTGTCGGTTCGGTCTGTTTTGGGTTGGTCGCTACGACTCTGTCGGCGTCTCGGTCGCGCCACCTGCCCACCCGGTCAGATCCCAGACCGCCAATACCCCTTTGCCGCCGCGCTCAGTCGCGGATCTCGTCCGGCCGCACCCCCCAGAGGGAGGCCTTGCGCGCCCAGCCCTTGTAGCCGCCTGCAGTCAGGCGGCACCAGCTTTCGGTGCATTCGCCCAGACGTGCCACCACGCCAAGCGCCAGCCGCGCTGTTTCCGGACTATGCGGGTCCGCGCGCAGACGCAGCGGCACCATGTCCTGCTCGATCAGTACCGTGCGCGCGCCCGACAAAAGCGAGTAATGCACCCAGCCGCCCGCCCCGTCGCGGTCGCGCACGCGCCGCCAGTGGCCATGCTCGGCGGTGATCTCCAAAGGCATGTCGCGATGCTTGAACACCCAGTCGATGCGATGACTGAGCGACGGGCCACGGCGGACATTGCCCTCCACCGCCTTCATCGACACGAACCGCGGCAGCGGCAGGTTGGTCACCTGCCCACGCTCCTGCCCAGCCTGCACGGCACCCGCCAGAAGCGCGGCCACGAGTCCGCCGTAAAGGGTTTTCCTGATCATCTCCGCCATCCTGCCCGAATTTTCCGGCGGGGTTCTTGTGCCCCGTCCTGACTTCTTGCAGTTTAGCGGCAAGCGGACGCATCTGGAAAGATCGGGGAGAAAACCGTTGCCATCAAAACACCTGAGTGTTGTCGTGACGCGACGCTTGCCCGATGTGGTCGAGACGCGACTGAAGGAACTCTTCAATGTGACGCTCAGAGAGGATGACACCCCGATGAGTCGCGGTGAGCTGATCGACGCGGTGCAACAGGCCGATGTGCTGGTGCCCACCGTGACCGACGAGATCGACGCGGGCCTGATCGGGCAATCCGGCGAGCGCCTGAAACTGATCGCGAATTTCGGTGCGGGTTTTGATCATATCGACGTGGCCACGGCGCGCCAGCGCGGCATTCTGGTCTCCAACACACCCGGCGTGGTGACCGAGGATACCGCCGACATGGTGATGGCGCTGATGCTGGGTGTGACCCGGCGCATTCCCGAGGGGCTCTCGGTCATGCAGGAAGACCGCTGGGCGGGCTGGGCGCCCACCGCATTTCTGGGCGGCAGGCTCGGCGGAAAGCGGCTGGGCATTCTGGGCATGGGACGGATCGGTCAGGCGGTGGCGCGCCGCGCGCAGGCCTTCGGCATGCAGATCCACTACCACAACCGCCGCCAGCTGCGCCCGGAAGTCGAAGAACAGCTGGAGGCGACCTATTGGGAAAGCCTCGACCAGATGGCTGCGCGCATGGACATCATCAGCGTGAACTGCCCGTCGACCCCCAGCACCTACCACCTGCTGAACGCGCGGCGGCTCAGGCTGCTGAAACCCTCGGCGGTGATCGTGAACACGTCGCGCGGCGAGGTGATCGACGAAAACGCGCTGACCCGGATGCTGAAGGCCGGGGATCTCGCGGGGGCCGGGCTCGATGTCTATGAACACGGGCTGCGCGGCAATCCCGAACTGCGCGACATGCCAAACGTGGTGATGCTGCCGCATATGGGCTCGGCCACGCAGGAAGGCCGCGTCGAGATGGGGGAGAAGGTGATCATCAACATCAAGACCTTCGCCGACGGGCACCGCCCGCCGGATCAGGTTGTTCCGGCGATGCTCTGACCCGGGACGGGGCAATGTCCGGGGAGTGTCATGACCGGTCTTGCGGTGGCCTCGCCGCGTGGTCGAGGCACCCGACCGGACCACGGCCCGCGCGCCTTCGCACAAGTTCAGAAACAAGCCCCCACGCCCCGACCCCGTCGCCCGACGGACCCTGCTGTCCGGTCAGGCAAACGACGTGATCCGCGCCCTCACCCTCCTTCTGCTCTACCAGCTGGGCGGAGAGACCCTGTCGCGCGCATTCGCGCTTGCGGTCCCCGGCCCGGTGATCGGCCTCGCGGCACTTTTTGTCACGCTCCTGCTGGTGCCCCGCCTCGCCGACACGCTGCGCGCCACGACACGCGGCTTGCTGGGCCACCTGTCGCTGCTCTTTGTGCCCGCCGGTGTCGGGGTTGTGGCGCATCTCGACACGCTTGCGCAATACGGGCCGGGGCTCATCCTCGCGCTGGTGCTGAGCACGGTGCTGGCGCTGCTTGTCTCGGTCGGCACCTTTCTTCTGGTGGTCCGGCTGAGCGGAGGTGCGGATGACTGACGCCGTCGCGCTCTGGAGCTATCTCGCGCAGGAACCGCTGCTCTGGCTGACCCTGACGCTGGCGGCCTATGTGATCGCCGATCGCATCGCCGACGCGCTGCGCCGCCATCCGCTGGCCAATCCGGTGCTGATCGCTGTCCTTCTGCTGGCGATCACGCTGCGGCTCACCGACACCCGCTACCAGACCTATTTCGAAGGCGCGCAGTTTGTGCATTTCATGCTGGGCCCGGCGACCATCGCGCTGGCGCTGCCGCTTTACGACAATCTCGGCCGGGTGCGCAAAAGCCTGCTGCCGATGCTGCTGGCGCTGCTGACGGGGTCGCTGACGGCCATCGTCTCGGCACTGGGGCTTGCCTGGGCCTTTGGCGTGCGCGGCGAGGCGCTGTTGTCGATGGCGCCGAAATCCGCCACCGCGCCGGTTGCCCTGGGCGTGTCGGAGGCGATTGGCGGGCAGCCGACGCTCACCGCGGTGCTGGTCATCCTGACCGGAATCACGGGTGCGATCTGCGCCACGCCGCTGCTGAACCTGCTGCGGATCCGCGACTGGCGGGCGCGCGGCTTTGCGGTCGGGCTCTCGGCACATGGCATCGGCACCGCCCATGCCTTTCGCGTCAACGAGACCGCAGGCGCCTTTGCGGGAATCGGCATGGGGCTGAACGCGGTGCTCACGGCGCTGCTCGCGCCGCTGGTCGCGGGGATGCTATTCTGACGCCAACCAGCGTCAAAGCCATCATTTCCCGAGCAATTGCGAAAAATTTTCTTTACGAAACATAGGGTTTCAACCCATGCTGACATCACAAGCTGAAAGGGAGGTTCGGGATGCGGTGCTGGGTTTCGTGGATCGTGGCGGCAGGGCTGGTGGCCGGGCCGGGTGTTGCACAACAGGCGGCCGACGCCGTGGACCCCGAAGCGGCGTCCAATACCGCGTTCGAGGCGATTTCCCCGGAGGTGGCCAACGCGCTGGCGGCCAAGGCAGACGGCACCCCGGTCGAGGCCCGCAACTGGATGGTGGCCGCGGCCAATCCACATGCCGTGGCGGCTGGCGCCGAGGTGCTGCGCGCCGGGGGCACCGCCGCAGATGCCATGGTGGCCGTGCAGGCGGTGCTGGGTCTGGTGGAGCCGCAAAGCTCCGGCATCGGGGGTGGCGCGTTCCTGGTCTGGCACGATGGCGAAACCGGCGAGATCACCACTCTGGACGGGCGCGAAACCGCGCCTCTGAACGCGACACCACAGCTGTTTCAGGATGAAACCGGCGCACCGATGGGCTTTTTCGACGCCGTGGTCGGCGGCCGCTCGGTGGGTGTGCCAGGCACACCGGCGCTGATGCAGGCGGCCCACGAGAAGTGGGGCCGGTCGGAATGGCCGGGGCTCTTCGACGCGGCCATCGGGCTGGCCGAGGACGGCTTTACCGTTTCGCCGCGACTGGCCGATCTGGTCGCCAACGATGCCGAACGTCTCTCTTCGCATGACGCGACCGCCGCCTATTTCCTGCCCGAAGGCACCCCCATCGCCGCGGGCGACACGCTGGTCAATGCAGCTTACGCGGACGTACTCAAGCGCATGGCTGCCGAAGGCGCGGACGTGATCTATACCGGCGCCATCGCGCAGGACATCGTGAACACCGTGCAGGGCGTCGAAAGCAACCCGGGCGTGCTGCAGATGGCCGATTTCGCGATCTACGAGGTCAAGGAGCGTCCCGCCGTCTGCGTGCCGTTCCGCGAGCACGAGGTCTGCGGCATGGGCCCGCCCTCGTCCGGGGCGCTGACCGTGGGGCAGATCCTCGGCATGCTCAACACGCTCGATCCCGGCGATCCGGCGGATGCGCAGACCTGGCGGCGGATCGGCGATGCCTCGCGGCTCGCCTTTGCCGATCGCGGCCGCTACATGGCCGACAGCGATTTTGTCCCGATGCCGGTGGCCGGGCTTGTGGCGCCGGAATATCTGGCGGAACGCGCGGGCCTTCTGGCCAGCGACGACGCGCTGCCTGAAGTGGCGCCAGGCAGCCCGGAATGGGATCACGCGCGGATGTGGGGCGACGATGACAGTCTGGAGTTTCCGTCGACCTCGCATATCTCGATTGTGGACGCCTATGGCAATGCATTGTCGATGACCACAACCATCGAGAACGGCTTTGGCTCGCGGCTGATGACCAACGGGTTCTTGCTGAACAACGAGCTGACCGATTTTTCCTTCCGCTCGCATTCCGACGGCGTGCCCATCGCGAACCGGGTGGAGCCGGGCAAGCGTCCGCGATCCTCGATGTCGCCGACCATCGTGCTGCGCGAAGGCCAGCCGGTGCTGGTCATCGGCAGCCCCGGCGGCAGCCGGATCATCGGCTACGTGGCGCAGGCGATCATCGCGCATATCGACTGGGGCATGGATGTGCAGCAGGCGGTGGCGATGCCGCATGGTGTAAACCGCTTCGGCACGTTCGATCTGGAGGAAGGCACCGGGCTCGCGACGCTTGCGCCGGAGCTGGAACTGCTGGGCTACGAGGTCAATGTGCGCGCGCTGACATCGGGGCTGCACGCGATCTCCATCGGTCCGGACGGATTGCTGGGCGGTGCCGATCCGCGGCGCGAGGGGATCGCGCTCGGCGAATAGGCCTTTATCGCAGCGCCATTACCCTGGGAAACGTTGCGCGGTTGCGCCGTCATGGCGCGCCGCTTGTCCGCGACCAAAGTCGTCTGCTGAAAGGCTATTTTGCCAGCAGCAGATCGCAGGGCGGATTGCGCACAAGGCCTGCGGAAAATCCGCCAACAATGAACCGCGCGGCGTTGGAGCGCGTATGCGCGCCCATGACCAGAAGATCGAAGGTCTCGCCGTCCATCACCTGCTCCAGCACCTCACCCGGCGGGCCTTCGACAAATATCGGCTTTGGCAGGTTCTCGGGGACGTTGTGCACCGCCTGCCAGATCTCGAAATCGCGCGCGGCTTCCTGACTGAACGAGACCGGATGCGCGTGAAACAGCGTCAAATCCGCCTGCGGCGCGACAATCGCGATCTTGTGCAGGCCCGACGCGCAGGTGGCGGACATGTCGATCCCCGCAAGCACGCGACCGTATGGCGTATCGCCATCGCCGGTCACCAGCAGCACCGGCAAGCGGCTGGAACGCACCAGCAGCTCCATCGTGGTTTCCTTGACGAACTCGAGAAAGACGCGCCTGCGGTGCAGGCCTACGATCAGCAGACCGGCCTCCGAGCTTTGCGCGATCTCGTTGATCGCCTCGACGGTGTCGCCAAGCGCCACGACGATGTCGGTGGAAATCCCGTGCCCGTCAGAGGCAGCGTCCACCGCCTCTCTCAGCAGGCGCTCTGCATCCTTGCGCACGCCTGCGGTGATCTGATCCGGCAGGGCGCCATCGACCACATGCACAATTGTCAGCCGCGCGCCGGCCTGCGCTGCCAGTTGCACGCCGCGCCGGATTGCGGGTCGGGAGCGGTCAGACAAATCGCTTGCCACGAGGATGTTTTTCATCGGCCCTCCGCCTGTGCCTTTGGGTTTTAGTCAGGAATGATATGGGGATCAGACCCGCGGCGGGCAAGACGCAGGCGCGCAAAGGTCGCGCCCGGGGTGGGGCTGTGCGTTTGGGGGCGGCAGAGTGCCGACCGCCCCGACCAACCGGATCAGGTCAGATCAATGCAGATCCTTGTAGCTGATCTCTTTCACGTCCTTGCCGGTCTTGCCGCGGCGCACCAGCAGGCGGTTCAGCGCGTGGATATAGGCCTTGGCGGAGGCCACAACCGTGTCGGTATCGGCCGACTGACCGGTTGAGATCAGGCCGTCCTCTTCCAGACGCACCGACACCGTGGCCTGCGCATCCGTGCCTTCGGTGACCGCGTTGACCTGATAAAGCTGCAAATGCGCCTCAGTGGGATGCAGCGCGCGCACCGCCTTGAACGTGGCATCGACCGGCCCGTCGCCGCTGCAGGTGGCGGAAACCTCCTTGCCGTCGATCTCCATCTCCAGCGCGGCTTCTGCCGGGCCGCCGGTGCCGCAGACCACCTTGAGGTTGATCAGCTGCAACCGGTCGAGATCGCCATCCGTGGTGGCCGTCACAAGCGCGAGAATGTCGTCGTCATAGACCTCTTTCTTGCGATCGGCCAGTTCCTTGAACCGCACAAAGATGTCCTTGAGCTGGTTGTCCCCGACCTCGACCCCGAGATCCTTGAGCTTGGCGCGCAGCGCGGCGCGGCCGGAATGTTTGCCAAGCGGCAGGGAGGTTCCCGCAAGCCCCACATCCTCGGGGCGCATGATCTCGAAGGTTTCGGCGTTCTTGAGCATGCCGTCCTGGTGAATGCCGGATTCATGCGCAAAGGCGTTCTTGCCGACGATGGCCTTGTTGAACTGCACCGCAAAGCCCGAAACGGTCGCGACGCGGCGCGAGATATGCATGAGCTTCTGCGTCTCGACGCCGGTGGTGAACGGCATTATGTCACCGCGGGTGCGGATCGCCATCACCACCTCTTCGAGCGCGGTGTTGCCTGCGCGCTCTCCGAGCCCGTTGATGGTGCATTCGACCTGCCGCGCGCCGCCTTCGACCGCGGCCAGCGCGTTGGCCGTCGCCATGCCAAGATCGTTGTGGCAATGGGTGGCAAAGATCACGTCACCGGCGCCGGGCACCGTCTCGATCAGGCGTTTGATCAGATCGGCGGATTCGCGCGGCGCGGTATAGCCCACGGTGTCGGGGATGTTGATCGTCGAGGCGCCCGCCTTGATCGCGATCTCGACCACACGGCAGAGATAGTCCCACTCGGTCCGCGTGGCATCCATCGGCGACCATTGCACGTTGTCGCACAGGTTGCGGGCGTGGGTCACCGTGTCGTGGATGCGCTCGGCCATTTCGTCCATCGACAGGTTCGGGATCGCACGGTGCAGCGGCGAGGTGCCGATAAAGGTGTGGATGCGCGGCTGATCCGCATGCCGGATCGCCTCCCAGCAGCGGTCGATATCGGGCAATTGCGCCCGCGCCAGCCCGCAGATCACCGCCGATTTGGCGTTCTTTGCGATCTCCGACACGGCGCGGAAATCGCCTTCGGAGGCAATCGGAAAGCCCGCCTCGATGATATCGACCCCCATATCGTCGAGCAGCTCGGCGATCTCGAGCTTTTCGTCATGGGTCATGGTGGCGCCGGGGCTTTGCTCTCCGTCGCGCAGGGTCGTGTCGAAGATCAACACGCGGTCTTTCGTCGTCTCTGGCGACGCGGCTTTGTCGGTATCGGTCATGTCTGGTACTCTCTTGTCTTCGTCCTGGGATCCGTCGGCGCGATGGCAAAGCCCCTCTGAGCGGACGCGCCGGAACGGCACGCTCAGAGGCGGATTAGGAGAAGACGCAGGCCAAGCGCAAGCGGCGCCGAAAGGCGCGCTGCTGCGGGGATATGGCCGATCATCGTCATGATCCGCACTATACGGCGCAAAATTCATTTGAAAAGAGGGGCGACCGGCAAAATTCACCATAGTCGCAGTGCAGTGCTTTGAAGACGGCGCGGCTTGGGGCATAGTTGCACGCAGAGCAGAACCCGCGTGGCAAGAAGGCAGGGCAAGACAATGATCCGACAGGTGCTGGCCGCGATGGCGCTGGCCTTGGCCGCCATGGTGGCCCCCGTGATGGCGAACGCAGAGCGGGAGCAGGCCCGCGTCTACTTTTTCGGCAATTCCCTCGTGCATCATCTGAGCGAAGCGGCGGACACCACCAACGTGCCGCATTGGCTCAACCAGATGGCGCGGGCCGCGGGCAAGGGCTTTGCCACCGACGGGCAATGGGGTTTCTTGCGCAATTTTGCCGACGGGCTGCCGCCGACCGCCAATTGGGGGTTTTCCGGTGTCCCGGGCGCTTGGAACCCCGATCGCGGCGGGTTTGGCGCGGCGGGGTTTGACGCGGTGGTCATCACTCCGGCGAATTTCATCCAGTACCAGCAGCCAGATGTGCCGTATGACGGCGACAATGCCACCGGCGAAAGCCCGGTGGGCGCGATGCTGCGGCTCATCGACTGGGTTCGGCGCGAAAGCCCGGAAACCCGGATTTTCCTCTATGAAGGCTGGGCGGAGATGGAGGATCTCGGCGGTCCCGACAGGCTCGATGCCGGGGCCACCGACGCCTATCACGCGCGCAACGCGGGCCCGCACCACCAGTGGTTTCTCGACGCCACAGAGGATCTGCAGCAGGCCCGGTCCGGCCTTGCGGTGCAGCTGATCCCCGTCGCTTCGGTGCTTGCGGAACTGTCGATGCAGGACGGGCCGCTGGCTGCGATCCCGCTTGGCGATCTCTATACCGATGGCGCGCCGCACGGCACGCCGACGCAATACCTGCTGGCTGCGATGGTGACCTATGCCGCGCTCTACGACGCGCCGCCGCCCGCAGGCTGGCAGCCGCCCGCCACCCTGCACCCGGTGCTGGTGGAAAACTATAACGCGATTGCCGGGGCGATCTGGAACGCGACGCCCGCCATACCGGAACGGGCCCCTGCGCCGACCGCGCCGCAACCGGTGGCGGAAGATGTGACAGACAACGCGGCCGACGACGCGGGCGACGATGTGGCGGACGCAGCGCCCGAAATGTCGGGCGACACGACCCTCCCCCTGCCCGAACGGCAGCCGGTGACCCTGCCGCCTCCCGGCGCGCGGCCCGAAGGCGCACCGGCGCTTGGCATGGGGCTCAACGGAATCGCCGACTGGTCGACACAGCACCCGTTCCTCAACCTGATGAAGACCGCGCGTCCGTTTGTGGGGCATCTGCCGGATCAATGGGGCGGGGTCTCGGCGGATCAGCTGCGGGCGGGCGGCTATCTCGACGAAAACGGCTGGCCCATCGCGCTGCCCGATGGGGTCGACACGCTGGAATCGGTGCTGCTCACCGACCAGCCAAAGGAGGCGCAGCACCTGCGCGGGAGCTACGTGCTGCGCTACGACGGCGAAGGCCCGATCCGCCTGACCGGACGCGCCGCCCGGGTGCGCTATGAGCCCGGAGAGATCACGTTCTTCTATGAGCCCGGCGAGGGTCTTGTCGGCATCACGCTCTCCGATATTCCCGCGACCAACCCGGTTCGCAACATCACGATCCTGCGCGAGGAGCATGTGCAGCTGGACGAGGCCGGGGTGCTCTTCAACCCGCTTTGGATCGAGCGGGTGAAGGACCTGCGCTCTGTCCGCTTCATGGACTGGATGATGACCAACGGTGCCACCGCCCAGAGCTGGGAGGACCGGCCCCGCATGAGCGACGCGACCTGGGCGGCCTGGGGTGTGCCGCCCGAGGTCATGATCCATCTGGCCAACCAGATCGGCGCGGATCCGTGGTTCACCATGCCGCATCTGGCCGATGACGATTACATGCGGCGCTTTGCGCAGATGGTCAAAGCCGACCTCGATCCGCGGCTGAAAGCCTATGTCGAGTATTCCAACGAGATGTGGAACTTCATCTTTCCGCAGGCGGGCTGGGCCGCGGCGCAGGCAGAAGCGCTCTGGGGCCCCTCTGAAACCGGCTGGATGCAGTATTACGGGCTGCGCGCCGCGCAGGTGATGGATATCTGGGCAGAGGTTTACGGCGATGAGGCCGACACCCGTCTGGTGCGGGTCGCCGCAACCCATACCGGCTGGCCGGGGCTGGAGGAAAGCGTGCTGATGGCGCCGCTGGCCTATCTGCAACTTGGCCGCCCGGCGAAGGACAGCTTCGACGCCTACGCGATCACCGGCTATTTCGGCTACGAGATGGGCGGGGCGGAGATGGCGCCGCAGATGAATGCCTGGCTCGATCAGGCCGAGGCCGCGGCCGATGCAGCTGGCCGCGCGCAGGGGCTGCGGCGGGTCGCGCTGCGGGAATTCGTGCGCGAAACCGGCTTTGACGCGGCGATTGCCCCGGTCACGCTGGCGCTGGAGCAGGGCTCCCTGCGAGAGTTGATCGAAGAGGTCTTTCCCTACCATGCCGGTGCCGCGCGCAAGGCCGGATTGCGCCTGATCATGTATGAAGGCGGCACCCACGCCGCCCCGCATGGCGCGCAGGTCAATGACGACCGGCTGGCGCAGTTCTTTGCCGCCTATAACTACACGCCCGAGATGGCCAAGCTATACGAATTGCTGCTCGGCGGCTGGGTCGATGCGGGCGGCACTCTGTTCAACGGGTTTGTGGATGTGGCCCCGGCCACGAAATGGGGCAGCTGGGGCGCGCTGCGCCATCTCGACGATGCCAATCCGCGCTGGGACATGCTGATGGCCTATAATGCCACCGGCCCGACCGGATGGGAGCGGCGCGACGAGACCGCCTTTGCCGATGGCATCACGCGCATCGCGGGCAGCGGCAACCAGCGGCTGCAGGGCACCAGCCAGGAGGATATCCTGATCGCGGGCTCGGGTGACGACACGCTGATCTCCGCGGGTGGTTCGGATCATCTGCATGGCGGACCCGGAGAGGACCGCGCCGTGCTGCCGGGCTTCCGGCAGGATTACACGTTCTCGCGCAACGGCGCGGTGCTGATCGCCCGCGGTCCCCGCGGCCGGGTGCAGATGGCGTCGGTGGAAACGCTGGCCTTTGCGGCCCAGCCAACGGTGTTTGTGCCTGCGTCGGAGTTCTGAGCGGGCCCGGGTCGGGACGCGCACGGACCGACAAGCCTTGCCCGGATGGGTCGCGCCACGCGTCGCTGCCCAGGGCCCGGGCCTCACGCACAAGGCTGCCCCGGTCAGCCGCCGTTTTCGTCCCGTGTCCGGGAGATCTCCTGCACCAGCGTCTCTGCGCCCAGCGCGGCGCGGTAATGCGCCTCCACATGCGCGCGGCCACCTGCGGCGACGCGCGTCAGCGTCTCGGGATCGGCGCCAAGGTCGCGGATCATCCGCGCCAGCTCCACCGGTTTCCTGGGGCTGACCAGAAACCCGGTCTGCCCGTGGGTGATCAGCTCGCTCACGCCACCGGCCTCGGTGCCGATCGTGGGCACCCCCATCGACATCGCCTCCATATAGGCCACGCCCAGAGGTTCGTGCCAGCTGGCCAGCACAAACAGATGCGCCGTCTCCAGCTTTTCGCGCACCGCACCCGCATCAATGGCGCCCAGCAGCTTCACGTGATCCTGCAGGCGCAGTTTCTTCAGATGCGCCTCGAGCTCCTTGCGGTAGCCGGAGCCGCCCGAATCATCCTCTCCCGCGATCTCGAGCCGCACATCGGTGCCGTGATCGAGCAGATGGCGCACCGCCGACATCAGGTCCTGATGGCCCTTGACCACATTGAGCCGCGCGCAGGAGAACAGCCGGATCGGCGTGCCCTTCTCGGGTGGTGCGTAGGCGGCAGAGCGGGTCAGGATACGCGTGTCGACCCCCATCGGACGGATCGGCAACCGGTCCGGAAGCGCTCCGGCAAGGCTGTCCTCGATCTCGCCGCGCAGCTTTCGGGTGATCACCGTGGCAAAGGCCGCACCGCGCCACTTGAAATTCTGTCCGGGCCCGTAGTCGCTGAGCGGGCCGTGCAGGGTCAGTGAATAGGGCACGCCGCCCGCCGCCCGCGCAAACCCCGCGATCAGCGCCGCGCGTCCGCAGGAATGCACATGCACGTGGTCGAGCTCCTGCGCGCGGGTGTAGCGCAACAGCGCCTCCGACGCGGGCACCGCCAGCAGCGCGTCGCGCGCAAATCCCGCACCTTCCTGCGCCATCCACCTCGGCAGCCCCTGCCGCGTGAGGCGGATGAAGCCGCGCATCGCCTCGACCGGGTGCAGGCGTCCCAGATAGGTGGTCCGCGCCATGGCGTCGTCCGACCAATCATGCGCGATCAGCCCGTCGGGCGGCTTGCGGGTGGACAGCACATGCACAGCGTGGCCCATCGCTTCGAGCGCGCGGATCTCGCGCCAGAAGAAAATATGGGTCTGTCCCGGAAATTGCGGGACAAGATATCCGATTCGCAATGGACGCGTCACAAGGACCTCGGGGCTCGGGATGGCTGGCAGCCGGAATTGACGACAAATCTAGTCGATTCCATGCTTTGGCCACAGTTAACTGACACAAGGAGGCCGGATTGGGGTTGGATTTTCTTACATCTGTGGCCGCACGGGAACGGCAACGGGGCAAACGGGCTGTGAAACGGTGACACCGCTGACGATCATCCTGCCGGCCAGCAACGAGGAGTCGCTGATCGGCGGTTGTCTCGATGCCGTTCTGGCGTCGCACTGGACGCGCGCGACCCCGGTGTCGTGCATCGTCGTGGCCAATGGCTGTTCCGATGCAACGGCGGAGGTGGCCCGGACCCGCGCGCCGGGCTTTGACGCGCGCGGCTGGCGGCTTGAGGTGATCGACCGGCGCGAGGGCGGCAAGCTGGCGGCACTGAATGCAGGCGACGCGCAGGCCGCGGAGGGCACGCGGGCCTATCTGGATGCGGATGTCCTCATGCACCCCGCACTCCTGCAGCAGATCGCCGGGGCGCTCGACACCGAGGCGCCGCGCTATGCCAGCGGGCAGGTCGAGATCGCCGCCACCGGGGCCGTGTCACGCGCCTATGCGCGGATCTGGCGGCAGGTCCCCTTCATGGCCCGGGGGGTGCCCGGCTGCGGGGTCTTTGCGGTCAACGCCGCCGGTCGCGCCCGGTGGGCGCGCTTTCCCGATATCATCGCCGACGATATGTTCGTGCATCTCAACTTTGCGCCCGAGGAACGGATCGGCGTGCCCGCGCCCTATCACTGGCCCATTGCCGAAGGGTTCGGCGCGCTTGTGCGCGTGCGCCGCAGGCAGGATGCCGGTGTGGCCGAGATCGTCCGCAAGTTCCCGGCGCTGCTGGCCAATGACGACAAACCCGCCTTTCCGGCGCGCGCCAAGCTTGCCATGGCGCTGCGCGATCCGCTGGGCTTTGCGGTCTATGCGGGGGTGGCCGTTGCCAGCCGCCTGACGCGCAGACGCGCGCAAGGCTGGAGCCGGGGGCGATGAGCGCGCTTCTTGACCGGTTCCGCGGCGGCTCTTTCGGTGCGCGTGTGCTGCGCTCGTCCTTCCTGACGCTGGCGGGGTTCGGCTTTGGCCAGATCATCCGGCTGGCGTCGAACCTCATCCTGACGCGGCTTCTGTTTCCCGAAGCCTTTGGCCTCATGGCGCTGGTCATGGTGTTCCTGATGGGGCTGGGGCAGTTTTCCGACGTCGGTGTGACCCCGGCGATCCTGCAGTCAAGGCGCGGGGACGACCGCGACTTTCTCAACACCGCCTGGACCATCCAGGTGCTGCGCGGCTTTGGCCTCTGGCTTGTGGCCTGTGCCGCCGCCTTTCCGATGGCGGCGTTTTACGACGAACCGCTGCTCACCCAGCTTTTGCCGGTCGCCGCCCTGACGCTGCTGATCGCAGGCTTCAAGCCGACGCGCATGGACACGGCCAACCGGCACCTGATGCTGGGCCGCGTGACGGTGATCGACATGGGGGTGCAACTGATCGGCGTGGCGGTGGCCATCGCGCTGGCCTGGGCCACCGGGTCGGTCTGGGCGCTGGTGATCTCGGGCGTTGTCGGCGCCATCGCCGAGGTCATCGTGAACGCCCGCTTTCTGCCCGGAGAGCGCAACCGCCTGCGCTGGGAGAAACCGGCCGCGCGGGAGCTTGTCAACTTCGGCAAATGGGTGTTTCTGGCCACCATCGCCGGGTTTCTCTTCAGCCAGGCGGACAAGATCCTGATCGGCAAGTGGCTGCCGCTCGACGTGTTCGGGGTCTATAATATCGGCTTCTTTCTTGCCGCTTTTCCGATGCTGCTGGGCGGCATGGTCACCCGCAAGATCCTGATCCCGATCTACCGCGAAACGCCGCCTGCGGAAAGCCGCGCGAACTTCCTCAAGCTGCGCAAGATGCGCTTTGCGGTGACCACGATGCTGATGGCGCTGGTCACGATCTTTGCCTGCGCCGGGGTCTGGCTTGTCGGGGTGATGTACGATCCGCGCTACGCGCTGGCCGGGCCGGTGGTCACCGTGCTGGCCTGCGCCCAGATCCCGATGCTTATCGTGATGACCTATGACCAGGCCGCGCTGGCCGCCGGGGACAGCCGCCGGTTTTTCGTCCTGGCCGCGGCCCGCGCGGTGCTGATGATCGGCTGTCTGCTGATCGGTCTGGAAAGCGCAGGGCTGATCGGCGCGCTCATCGGGCAGGGGGCGGCGTTCCTGCTCTCCTACCCGGTTGTGGTATGGCTGGCGCGCCGGATGCAGGCCTGGGACGCGCTGCACGACGTGATCTTTGCGGCCCTGGGCATTTTGGCCGCATCGCTCGCTTCATGGCTCAATTGGGCCGCAATTATGGCACTCGCAGCAGGCGGTGGCCCCTAGCCTGCGGTTCCACATTGGCAACAGTTCTGCTAAGCTGCTCCACTGTTCATATATGAGAACAGGTAACCCGATAAATCCGGAAGAATCTGGCTTTTTCCGGCTGTGATATCAAAAAATCGCCGCATTTTGCGCGCATTTCTACGTGAGAGTGGCGGCGTTTCCGGGGCTGGGATGTTTTGTTGATGGCGAGTGATGCGCAAGGTTTTGGCGAAAATGACATCGCCATTGTGGGGATGGCCGCCCATCTGCCCGGGGCTGCCGACATCGCCGCCTATTGGCGCAACCTGCGCGATGGCGTGTCGTCGATCCGGCGCTTTTCCGAGGAAGAGCTGCGCGAGGCGGGCGAGGATCCCGGCCTGATGCGGCACCGCGATTACGTGCCTTTCGGCGCGCCGCTCGACGGGTTCGAGATGTTCGATGAGGGGTTTTTCGGCTTTTCGCCGAAAGAGGCCGCGATCATGGACCCGCAGCATCGCCAGTTTCTCGAAACCGCCTGGGAGGCGCTGGAAGCCGCAGGCCACGTGCCCGAATCCTTCGCCGGACAGGTCGGCGTTTTTGCGGGCTGCGGCATGGGCAGCTATTTCTATTTCAACGTCTGCTCGAACCCGGATCTGGTGGACAGCACCGGCATGTTCCTGTTGCGCCACACCGGCAACGACAAGGATTTCATGACCACGCGGCTCAGCCACGTGCTCGATCTCAAGGGGCCGTCGATCAACCTTCAGACCGCCTGTTCCACATCGCTGGTGGCCACGCATTACGCGGTCCAGGCTCTTTTGAACGGCGAATGCGACATGGCGCTGGCTGGCGGCGTGACCATCGAGCTGCCGCAGAACCGCGGCTATCTCTACCGCGAGAACGAGATCCTGAGCCCCGACGGCGCCTGCCATGCCTTCGATCACCGCGCAGAAGGCACGGTCTTCGGCTCCGGCGCGGGTGTTGTGGTGCTGCGACGCATGGCCGATGCGGTGGCGGATGGCGATCACATCTGGGCGGTGATCAAGGGCTCGGCGGTCAACAATGACGGGGCGCAAAAGGCCGGGTACCTGGCCCCTTCGGTCGACGGGCAGGCGATTGCCATCGCCGAAGCGCAGGCGATGGCCGGGGTCACCGCCGACACGGTCGACTACATGGAATGCCACGGCACCGGCACCTATCTGGGCGATCCCATCGAGGTTGCCGCCCTCAGCCAGGCCTTCGCGGAAACCTCCGACAAGGTGGGTCACTGCCGCATCGGCTCGGTCAAGACCAATATCGGCCATCTCGACACCGCCGCCGGGGTCGCGTCGCTGATAAAGGCCATCCTCGCGTTGCATCACAAGCAGATGCCGCCCTCGCTGGGCTTTGAAAAACCAAACCCCGCCATCGATTTCGACGGCTCCCCGTTCCGTGTCAACGACCGGCTGACAGACTGGGGCCGTGGCACCCATCCGCGCCGCGCGGGCGTGAATTCACTCGGCGTCGGCGGCACCAATGCGCATGTGGTTTTGCAAGAGGCGCCCGAGCGCGGCGCGTCGGAGCAAAGCGACTGGCCGTTCCAGATTTTGACGCTGTCGGGCCGCACAAGATCGGCGCTCGATGGCAATTCAAAGGCGCTGGCCGCCCATCTGCGCAACCATCCCGACCAGCCTTTGGCCGATATCGCGTGGACGCTGAAGGAGGGCCGCCGCGCCTTTGAGAAACGCCGCGTGATCGTCGCCGAAACCCATGCAGAGGCCGCGGCACTTCTGGACAGCGACGACACCCGCCGCGTGCACAGCCACGAAGCGCTCGACACGCCCGATATCGCCTTTCTTTTCCCCGGCGGTGGCGCGCAATACGCGGGCATGGCGCGCGATCTTTACGAGACCGAGCCGGTCTTTGCCGAATGGATGGATCGCGGGCTCGAACATCTCGCGACGATCACCGACACCGACATGCGCGCGCTCTGGCTGCCTGAAGAGGCCGGCATCGCCGCCGCGGACGCGGCGCTGACGCAGCCGTCCCTGCAGCTTCCGCTGATCATGATCGTGGAATATGCGCTGGCGCAGCTCTGGATGAGCTGGGGGATCAGGCCTGCCGCCCTCGCAGGCCATTCCATGGGTGAGAATACCGCCGCCTGCGTTGCAGGCGTCATGTCGTTCGAGGATTGCATCGGGCTCGTGCATCTGCGCGGCAGGCTCTTTGACACTGTGCCCGCCGGCGGCATGCTTTCGGTCTCGCTCTCTGCCGACGCGCTGCAAGGCTATCTTGGCAAGGATCTCGACCTTGGGGCCGTCAATGCGCCGGACCTCAGCGTCGCCTCGGGCTCCCAATCGGCGCTTGACGCGTTGCAGGCCCGGCTCGAGGCGGAAGAGATCGATTGCCAGCGCATCGCCATCGACATCGCCGCCCACAGCCGCATGCTGGAGCCGATCCTCGATCAGTTCCGCGCCTATCTCACGGCCATCGAGCTGTCCGCTCCGCAGATCCCGCTGACGTCGAACCGCACCGGCGCGCTGATGACCGAGGCAGAGGCCACCGATCCCGATTACTGGGTCGCCCATCTGCGCGGCACCGTGCATTACGCCGAATGCATCGCCACACTTGCCAGGCCGGACCGCATCTTTCTCGAGGTTGGTCCCGGCAAGGCGCTGTCGGCGCTGGCCCGTCAGCATCCCGATGTGAGCGGCAACCAGATCCTGTCCTCGCTGCGCCACCCGCAGGACAAGATTGCCGACGACAAGCACATGTTCGAAGTGCTGGGCCGCCTCTGGGCGCTTGGGGCAGAGATCGACTGGGCGCAGATCTGGGGCGATGCCCGCCGCCTGCGGGTGCCGCTGCCGACCTACGCGTTCCAGCGCGCACCCTATTTCATCGCCCCCGGGCAGGCCGCGCGCGACGCCGCGCCGCAATACCTGATGCGCAGAGACGAGATCGAAAGCTGGGGCTGGCAACCGGTCTGGCGCCCGCGCGCGGCGCAGGCGGAGGTCGATGTGCGCGACGGGCTGGACGAGGGTGAACCGCAGACCTGGCTGATGTTCATGGACGAGGCCGGGCTGGCGCAACGTGCCGCCGACCGGCTGCGCCGCGCCGGGCACACGGTGATCGAGCTGCGCCCCGGCGACACGTTTTCCCGCCTGTCCGAGCTCAGTTACATCCTTGCCCCCGAGCGCGGGCGCGAAGGCTATGATCTGCTGTTGCAGGATCTCGCCCTGCAAGGGCTGCAACCCACCCGGATCGCGCATTTCTGGCTGGTCACCCAGGACGAATCGCACCGCCCTGGGTCGAGCTTCTTTCACCGGATGCAGGAGCAGGGCTTTTACGCGCTGATATTCCTCGCGCAGGCCATGGTCGAGGAAAACCTGCCGCGTCCCCTGCACATGACAATCGTCACCAACGGCGCCGTCAGGCTGCGCGACGAGGCGCTGCCCTATCCCGGAAAATCGACGATTGCCGGGCCTGCCCGCGTCATCCCGCGCGAGATCTCCGGCGTGAGCGTCGCCACGCTGGATGTGCAACTGCCCGCCCCCCCGCAGACCGGCTTATTGTCGCGCAAAGCCTCCGAAAGCGCGCATGCAAAGGCGATGGACACGCTGTCGCTCGCGGTGCTCGAGGATCTGATGTCGGAGCCTGCCGACACCATCGCCGCATTGCGCGCCGACCGCCGCTTCGAATGCGCCATGCGCCCTGTCGCCTTGCCGCAAGCCGCGCCCGTGGCCGAGAACGGCGGCACCTATCTGATCACCGGCGGGTTCGGCGGCATCGGTCTCAGCCTCGCGCAGGACTTTGCGAAACAGGGCGCAAATCTGGTGCTGACCGCACGAGGCGGGCTGCCGGAGCGTGCGGCATGGCCCGACTACCTCGCCCGGCACGCACCGCAGGACAGCACCGCGCGCCGCATCCGTGCCGTCGAGGCGCTGGAAAAGGCCGGGGCCGACGTGATGATCGCCGCGGCCGATGTCTGCAACCTGACGCAGATGCAACGGGTCATCGACGCCGCCGAGGCGCGTTTTGGCCAGATCACCGGCGTGATCCACGGCGCCGGTGTGATCGCCGACGCGCCGCTTCTGACCAAAAGCCCCGCCAGTGTCGAGGACGTCTTTACGCCGAAGATCCACGGCGCGCATGTGCTGGGCCAGCTGTTCCCCGACGGGGCGGTCGACTGGATGGCGCTGTTCAGCTCCTCCTCCACCGTCACGGCGCCCGCCGGGCAGGTCGATTATGTCGCCGCCAACGAATTTCTCAACGCCTTCGCGCAGGCCCGCTCCGGGGGCGCCACGCGTGTCGTGGCGATCAACTGGGGTATCTGGAACGAGGTCGGCATGGCCGCCGAAGCGGTGGCCGCGCGCAGCGGCGACGTGCCCAGGGCCCCGGTCGAGCCGGTGGATCATCCGATGCTGGACGAGGCGACCTTCGATGCCCAGGGCAACCGCGTGTTTTTCGCGCAATATGCCGCGAAGGACTGGTTCATCGACGAACACCGCACCAGGGCAGGCGACGCCCTGCTGCCCGGCAGCGGCTACCTGACGCTGGCCACCGAAGCTCTGCAGGCGCAGCGCGAAACCGGCCCGTTCGAGATCCGCGATCTGGATTTCCTGCGCCCCCTCAGGGTTGCAGACGGTGCCGAACGGGATGTGCGCGTGCGGCTGACGCGCAGCGACCGGGGCTACGGGTTCGACGTGCTGGCCGATGCAACCCATGGTGGCCGGAAAGGGCATGCGCTGACTGCGCAGGCGCGGATCAACCTGATGCCGATGCCACGTCCGGAGCCGGTGGACCTGGGCGCCATCCGCGCGCGCTGCGGCAAGCCTGTGGTGGCGTCGGGCGGCAAACTGCCCGCGGCGCAGGAGGTGATGCTGGATTTCGGGCCGCGCTGGAAAGTGCTCGACAGCCGCGCCATCGGCAAGGGTGAAGGCATCGCCGATCTGTCCTTGCCCGAGATCGCCCGAGACGACAACCTGGCCTTGCACCCGGCCCTGCTCGACATCGCGACCGGCTGGGCGATGGAGCTTATCGCGGGCTGGCAGCCGACCCATCTCTGGGCCCCGGTGCGCTATGGCCGCGTGCGGGTGCATGCACCGCTGGGCCGCCGCGTGGTGTCCTGGGTGCGCAATGCCGCCGACAACCGCGCGGACGCGGAAACCGCCAGCTTCGACATCACGCTCTGCGCCGCGGACGGCACGGTGCTGGTCGAAATCGCGGGCTTCACCATCCGCAAGCTGGCCAGCCTCGACATCCTGAAATCAGCGCCCCGCCTGAGTGCCGCTGAGGTCGAGTTTGACGGTGGCGGCGCCACCCAGCCGCTGTCCCCCGCCGAAGAGCGGCTGGCGCATAATCTCAGCCAGGGCATCCGCCCCGAAGAGGGTGTGGAGGCGTTCCACCGGGCGCTGGCGCTCGGCGCGCCGCAACTGGTGATCTCGTCGATGGATCTGGATCTCTTGTCGGCGCAAACCGCAGCCTCCACCAGCGACAGGGCCGACACGCAAAGCTTTGAGCGGCCGCAACTGGAAAGCGATTACGCGCCGCCGGAGAATGCCATCGAAGAGACGCTTGCCGGCTTCTGGGAAGAGCTTCTGGGTGTGACAAATGTCGGCGTCGAAGACAGTTTTTTCGATCTTGGCGGGCATAGCCTGATCGCCGTCAGGTTGTTTTCGATGGTCAAGAAGGCGTTCCGCGTCGAGTTCCCGATCTCGGTGCTGTTCGAGGCCCCGACCATCCGCAAATGCGCGCTGCTCATCGCCGAGCAGACCGGCGATACCGGAGCCGCCTCAGAGACCGGGGCGGAAGACGGCGCAACGGCAGCCCCGCAGCGCCGGTTCAAGCATCTGGTGGCCATGCATGACGGCGATGGCGGTCCGCGCCAGCCGTTCTTCCTCGTGGCGGGGATGTTCGGCAACGTGCTGAACCTGCGTCATCTGGCGCATCTTCTGGGCGCCGACCGGCCGTTCTACGGGCTGCAGGCCAAGGGGCTGTACGGTGGCGAGGCGCCGCATGACAGCATCGAGGCCGCCGCCGCCGACTACATCGCCGAAATGCAGCAGGTGCAGCCCGAAGGTCCCTATATGCTGGGCGGCTTTTCCGGCGGCGGCATCACCGCCTACGAAATTACCCGCCAGCTCGAGACGATGGGCGAGACCGTGTCGCTGGTGGTGATGCTTGACACGCCTCTGCCGCAGCGCCGCCCGCTTACCCGCGCCGACCGGCTGCAGATCCAGTGGCAGGAGGCCCGCGCCAAGGGCGTCTTTTATCCCTTCATCTGGGCGCGCAACCGGATCCGCTGGGAGATCGCCAAACGCCGGAACGCCGAGGAAACCGACGCCGCGCATGGCTTCCACAATGCCGAGATCGAGGCGGCGTTCTACCGCGCCATCGGCAGCTATGACGTGGTCCCCTGGGACGGCCGGCTGGTGCTCTTCCGCCCGCCGCTGCAGGGCAAGTGGACGCTGTCGGGCGGGCGCATGGTCAATTCCGAGCGCAGCTACGTGACGCCCGACAACGACTGGGGCGCCATCACCCCTCAAATCGAAGTGCATGAAGTGCCGGGCGATCATGACAGCATGGTGCTGGAGCCCAATGTGCGCGTGCTGGCCGGGCTGATGCGCGAGGCCATCGAAGGGGCCGAGGCCGAGAGCGCGGGCCATGGCGAGGTTGTCGCCTTTCCCACGCAGGCGGCGCAGTGAGCGATGCCGCGGCTGCTGGTCATATCGCTCAATTTCCGCACCGCGGAGATGACCCTGCGTTCGGTCCGCGCGGCGCTCACCGCGATGCAGGGGCTCGATGCGGAACTTCTTGTGGTCGACAATGACAGTCGCGATGGCTCTTACGAGACGATCACGCAAGAGATCGGCGCGCTGGCCGCCGCGGGCGCGCCGGTGCGGGCGGTGCAATCGGGTCGCAATGGCGGCTTCGGCGCGGGCAACAATGTCGGCATCCGAACCGGGCTGAGCGACGGCACGCGCCCGGACTATATCTATATTCTCAATTCCGACGCGTTCCCGGCCCCGGACGCGGTCTCGCGTCTGTTGCAGCATCTCGAAACCCATCCCGAAGCCGGGTTTGCAGGCAGCTACATCCATGGCGAAGCGGGCGGTCCGCATATGACCGCGTTCCGCTTTCCCTCGCTGTGGTCGGAACTTGAGGGAGCTGCGCGATTTGGCCCGGTTTCACGTCTGCTCAGGCGTCATGTCGTCCCGCTCGGCGTGCCGGAGGCGACGCAAAAGGTCGACTGGCTGGCCGGGGCTTCGATGATGATGCGTCAGGACGTGCTGGATGAGATCGGCCTGTTTGACGAGACGTTCTTTCTCTATTTCGAGGAGACCGACCTGTGCCTGCGCGCCGCGCGCGCCGGGTACCAGACCCATTACGTGCGCGACAGCGAAGTTGCCCATATCGGGTCCGTCTCCACCGGCATGAAGACCTGGGCGCGTGTGCCAAAGTTCTGGCTCGACAGCCGCTGGCACTATTTCACCAAGAACCACGGACGCCTCTATGCCGCGCTGGCGACAGGCATGCACGCCCTGGGCGGGCTGCTCTGGCGCACAAGGCGCGTGCTGCAGCGCAAGGACCGGGCCGACCCGCCGCGCTTCCTGCGGGACCTGATTTACCATGACCTGACCGCGTTTTTCCGGCCTCTGCCGGGCAAGCGCCGCGCGACGGAGGCCCGGAGCGGCCCGACCGCGCTCGGGACCAACGCGGAGTGAATGACATGACAGGGTTTTCCTCGGTTGTGATGGGCAATGAGTCGCTGCTGGTGCAGTGTTCCGAAACGCTGCTGGCGCGTGGCAACACGATCGCCGCCGTGGTCACGCGCAATCCCGATATCGCCGGTTGGGCCCGCAGCCAGGCGCTGCGCGTCGAGGCCCCAGGCGCGGATCTGGCCGCAAGGCTCGGCACCGGGTTCGACTGGTTGCTGTCGATTGCCAACCTGTCGATCATCCCCGGTGACGTGCTGGCCCTGCCCGCCCGCGGCGCGATCAATTTCCATGACGGACCGCTGCCGCGTCATGCCGGTCTCAACGCGCCGGTCTGGGCGCTGCTCGAGGGCGAAACTCAGCACGGCATCACCTGGCACCTGATCGAAAACGGCGTGGACGAAGGCGATATCCTGGTCTCGCGCAGCTTCGATATAAGCCCGCGCGACACCGCGCTGACCCTCAACACCAAAGCGTTCGAGGCGGCCATTGACAGCTTCCCCGCGCTGCTGGGCCAGCTGGAAAGCGGCACGCTCAAGCGCACAGCGCAGGATCTTGGCGCACGCAGCTATCACGCGCGCGACGACCGGCCCGCAGGTCATGGCTGGCTCGATGTCACCCGCCCTGCGGCCGAGCTTGAGCGCATGGTGCGCGCGCTCGATCACGGCCCCTACCGCAACCCGCTCGCCCTGCCGAAACTGGCCTTGGGTGAGGCGCTGGTGATGGTTGGTGCCGCGCGGGTGGAAGAGAGCCATGCCCGGCCCGGCACCGTGCTCGATGTGACCGACACCGCCCTGACCGTGGCCTGCGCCGAAAGCGCGCTGGTGCTGAGCGACCTGCGGCGCGAGGACGGAACGGAGTGCGCGCCCAACAGCCTCGTCTCGGCGGGGGATTGTCTGGAAGTGCCTGATCTCGCACAGATCGACCGGGACGTGGCGCAGGTTGTGGCGCACGAGGCCGCGTGGCGCAAGCGGCTGGCAGAGGTCACCCCGGTGACACTGGCCGGGCTCTGCCATGGCGAGCCCGCGCTTGAGACGCGTCCGCTGGCCCTGCCCCCGGGCTCGGCGGCGGCCGCGGTGGCGCTCTGGGCCGCGCGGCTTGCGGGCACCGACAGCTGCGACATTGCCTATGCCACCCCGGATCTGGCCGATCTGGCAGAGAGCGGCGTGATCGTTCCCTGGATGCCCCTGCCGATCCGTTGCGACGGGGCTTTCGGCAATCTTGCCGACACCATCGCGGCGGAACGCAGGTCCCTTGCCACGCTGCAGGGGATCCTGCGCGACCTGCCCTTGCGCGAGCCCGAAATCGCACCGCTGGTCACCCCCTCGGTGGGCCTCTCCGACGGGGCCGGTCCGATCCCGGGCTGCGCGCTCACCGTGGAACTTGGCCAGTCGCCGCATCTGCATATCGACACAAGCGCCATCGGCGCCGAGCAGGCCGACCGCCTCGCGCGCCGCTTGGAAGCCATAGCGCAGGCCGCCTCCGCCGACACGCCGCTCGACGCGCTGCCGCAGATGGACCCCGCAGAACAGCGCGACGTGCTGGAGCGCTGGAACCAGACGCAGACCGATCACAACCGCACGCTGACCATGCACCGCGCCTTCGAGGCGCAGGTCGCGCGCACACCCGACGCCACGGCGCTGGTGTTCGAAGGCCAGCAGGTCAGCTACGCCGATCTCGACACCCGCGCCAACCGCGCCGCCCATGTGCTGCGCGAGATGGGGGTGGCGCCGGGCAGGATCGCAGGGCTCTGCTGCAACCGCTCGGTGGAGATGGTGGTGGGCGCGCTCGCCATTCTCAAGGCAGGGGGCGCCTACCTGCCGATGGATCCGTCCTACCCCGCAGAGCGCCTGCAGCATTTTGTCAAGGACAGCGGTGCTGCGGTGATCGTCACGCAGGCGTCGGTCGAACCGGCTCTGCCGCGCCATGACGCCGACCTGCTGCTGCTCGACGCGGAACCGCGGCTCGCCAGCGCCTCGCCAGTCGCGCTGCCCGACACCAGCGGGCCGGAGGATCTGGCCTATCTGATCTATACCAGCGGCTCCACCGGCACCCCAAAGGGGGTCATGGTCGAGCATCGCAACGTGCTGAACTTCTACCGCGGCATGGACGATCATATCCCGCATGACGTTGGCGACACCTGGCTTGCCGTGACCTCGCTCAGCTTTGACATTTCGGTGCTGGAGCTCTTCTGGACCATGGCGCGCGGGCTGAAGGTTGTGCTGACCTCGGACGAGGATCGCGGGCTGATCTCGAACGGGCCGCTGCCGATGTCCGGCGGCGGGATGGAGTTTTCGATCTATTACTGGGGCAATGATGACGGCGTCGGGCGCGACAAGTACCGCCTGCTGCTGGAGGGCGCGCAGTTTGCCGACGAAAACGGCTTTGTCGCGGTCTGGACGCCCGAGCGGCATTTCCACGCCTTTGGCGGCCCCTATCCCAACCCGTCGGTCACCGGCGCGGCGGTGGCGGGCATGACCCGCAATATCGGTGTGCGCGGCGGCTCTGTCGTGGCGCCGCTGCACCATCCCGCGCGCATCGCCGAGGAATGGGCGGTGATCGACAACCTCACCGGCGGGCGCGCGGGCATGGCCATCGCCTCCGGCTGGCAGCCGGACGACTTTGTGTTGCGCCCCGAAAACACGCCACCCGCCAACAAACCCGCCATGACCGAAAGCATCCACACGCTGCGCAAGCTCTGGCGTGGCGAGGCGGTGGGCTTTCCCAAGAAAGACGGCACGCTGCACGAGGTCGTCACGCAGCCGCGCCCGGTTTCAAGCGAGTTGCCGGTCTGGGTGACCACCGCCGGCAATCCCGCAACCTGGCAGGAGGCGGGTGCGCTGGGCTGCAACGTGCTCACTCATCTGCTGGGCCAGAGCATCGAGGAAGTGCGCGACAAGATCGGTCTTTACCACGAGGCGTTGCGCGGCGCCGGTCACGATCCGGCCAATTTCACCGTGACGCTTATGCTGCACACCTTCCTGTCGGACACGCGCGACCATGCCCGCGAAATCGCGCGCGAACCGATGAAAGACTACCTGCGCTCCGCCGCCGGTCTGATCAAGCAATATGCCTGGGCCTTCCCGGCGTTCAAGCGGCCCGAAGGCGCCAAAAACGCCTTTGACCTGCAACTCGACGGGCTGGAAGACGATGAGCTCGACGCCATCCTCGATTTCGCCTTCGAGCGTTATTTCAACGACAGCGGCCTTTTTGGCACGGTCGAGGATGCGGTGCAGCGGGCCGAGGATCTCAGGCGGATCGGGGTGACGGAAATCGCCTGTCTGATCGATTACGGCATCGCGCGCGAAACCGTGCTGGAGGGGCTGAAGCCGCTGGCACAGGTGGTGGCGCAGGCCAATGTCGCGGGCGAGCTGGCAGAGGATGACTTCTCCATTGCCGCGCAGATCCTGCGCCATGACGTGACCCATCTGCAATGCACGCCGTCGATGGCACGGATGATCGCGATGAATGACGAGGCGCGCTTTGCGCTGTCGCGTGTGCAGCATCTCTTTCTGGGGGGCGAGCCGCTGCCCGGCGCTCTGGTCGAGGAGTTTTCGACCATCACCCAGGCGGGCATCACCAATATGTACGGGCCGACCGAGACCACGATCTGGTCGTCGGTCGAGGCGGCAGAGGGCGCGGAAACCGTGGTTAATATCGGCCTGCCGCTCGCCAACCAGCAGCTCTACGTGCTGGACGCGGACCGCGCGCCGGTGCCCGTAGGTGCGGAGGGAGAGCTCTGGATCGGTGGCGAGGGGGTGACGCGCGGCTATTGGAACCGGCCCGAGCTGACGGCGGAGCGGTTTGCCGACAACCCCTTCCATCCCGGTCGCATGTACCGCACCGGCGATCTGGTGCGGCGGCGCCCGGATGGGCGGATCGACTTTGTCGGCCGCGTCGATCACCAGATCAAGCTGCGCGGCTTCCGGATCGAGCTGGGCGAAATCGAAGCGCAGCTCGAAGCGCTGGGCGACGTGACCCAGGCGGTTGTGACCGCGCGTGAAGACACGCCCGGAGACATCCGCCTCGTTGGCTACTACACCGGCTCGGCGGTCGATGAAGCCGCCGCAAAGGCGCAGATGAGCGCGCATTTGCCCGGCTTCATGGTGCCCGGGCGGCTGGTCCATCTCGACGCCTTCCCGCTCACACCCAACAAGAAAGTCGACCGCAACGCGCTGCCCGCGCCGCAGATGGCGGCACCGCCGAAACGGCAGCCGAAAGCTTCCAATCCGCCGCAACCTGCGGCTGGCGGGTCGGACACGGCGGCGGTCGAAGCCTCGATCGCGCGGATCTGGTCGGAAACGCTGGGTGTGCGGGATCTTTCGGCGCGCGACAATTTCTTTGACCTCGGCGGGCACTCCTTGCTGGCGGTGCAGGCGCACCGGGCCATCCGCGAAGCGCTGGGCACACGGACGCTCTCGATCACCGATATCTTCCGCTTCCCGGTTCTGGGCGATCTGGCCGCGCGGGTCGCAACCATGGTCGACGGCCCGAGCGCCTCTGGCACCGCCGCCCCGGCCCCCGCGAAAGAGACCGCGCCCGACCGCGCCAATGCCCGCAGCGAAGCCATGGCGCGACGGCGCGAGATGCGGGCACGGCGGCGCGCATGAGCCTGCATGAGCTGCGCAACCTGACGCAGGCGGCCACCCGACCCGGTCTGCATTTCGGCCTTGCCGTCTTTGGCGAGACCGGGGACCTGCACAAGGCCGAGCTTGCCAGCATCGCGCGGGCGCGTCCGAAACGCCGGGCGGAGTTTCTTGCCGGGCGCTGCGCTGCCCGCCGCGCGCTGACCGGGCTGGGGCTGGGGCACGCCTCCGTGCCCGCCGATTTCAGCCGCGCCCCGGTCTGGCCGGACGGAGTGACCGGCAGCATCAGCCACGCCAGCGGCCTGGCCGTGGCGGTGGTGGCCGAGACGTCGCAAACCCGCGCGCTGGGTGTCGATCTCGAAGGCAACACGCCTTTGAAACCCGAATTGATCCCCGAAATCCTGCGCCATGACGAACCGCTCGATCCGCCGGATGGCGAACCTGGCGCAAGCGCGATCCGCGTCTTCAGCGCCAAGGAGGCGGTCTACAAGGCGCTCTACCCCGAATTGCGGATGATCTTCGGCTTTCACGGGCTGCACGTGACGCCTTCGGACAACATTGCGCGGCTCGTGGATCACCCGGAAACCCGCGAAATCCCCGACAGCGTCAAGGATGCGCCGCTGCCTTACGCGCAATGGCTGGGGGACAGGTTGATCCTGTCTTTATGCGCGCTGCCAAGCGACGTGTGAGGCACCGGCGACAGGGCTGCGCAACGCTCAAGCACAGCTTTGACGACGGACATCCGGGCAATCGCTGTGTTCGGGCTGCGGCCTGAGGCCCGCCATCCCGCGCAATCCCCCCGTTTACACCTAAATCCCTGCAATTATGGCGAAAATGTGTTCGTGATTTCGCATCTGGACACGCTCTGTTTCGCGAAACCCACCGGAAAGACGTGGCAAAATTGAGGCAACATCGCTAGATAATGGCACGAAGATGGCGTGTTTCGGTCAACAAGCGGCACTGGGGCCGGACCGGCGGCACGTCTCTTTCGAACGCATTGGGGGCCACTTTGCGGGAGCAACGCGATGAACCAGTTTCAGACCTTCGGCGAGATCGCCGCAGCGCTCCGGCGTCGCGCGTGGCTTGTGCTGCTTGTGGCCTTCGTCGGGTGCCTGCTGTCGCTCAATTACGCGCTCAGCCAGATCAAGGTCTATGAGGCGACGGCGGTTGTGCAGATCGAGGATTCGCAACTGCCGGACCAGCTGGCCGGTGCGACCGCGCGGGGGGACGGATCGGCGCGGCGCGTGCGGCTGATCGAGCAGCGCCTGATGGCGCGCGACAACCTCGCGCGGATCATGGAAAAGCACAATCTCTTCGCGGACGACCCGACGATGACGATCAACGAGCGCATTTTCCGCATGCGCGAAGCCGCCCGGATCGAAGAGATCGTCGGCCAGTCATCCGGGTTCGCCCCGGGCGGCAACGCGCCCTCGGGCCTACGCATCACCGTGCGCCTGGCCGATCCGCAGAAATCCGCGGACCTGGCAAACGAGTTGATGACCTCGGTGATCGAGCAGTCGCGCAACCGCAGCGTCAGCCGCGCCCGCGACACGCTCGATTTCTTCACGGCCGAAGAGCTGCGCGTCGGCACCGAGATCGAGGCGCTCGAAGCCCAGATCGCCGAATTCAAGCGCGACAATGCCGATCAGCTGCCCGCGGGCGTCGCCGATCTGCGCGACCAGCTGGCCAGTCTGCGCGATGCCGATCTGGAGCTTGACCAGCAGATCCTGACGCTCGAGACCACCTCGGACCGGCAGCGCACGGAGGTCCGGCAACGCCAGATCGCGCTTTTCAATGAGCAAAAGGCGCTGATCGCCGACCGCGTCGCCGCGCTGCGCACGCAGATCGAAGGCGCGCCCGAGGTCGAGCGCAATCTCAGCCGGGTGGAGCGGCGCCTGACCCAGTTGCAGGAGCAATACGCGGTCGTCACCCGCCGCAAGGCGGAGGCCGAGATGGGGCAGGCGCTGGAAGACCGCCAGCAGACCGACCGGTTCGAGGTTCTGGAAACCGCGCTGGTGCCGGAATATCCGGTGTCCCGCAGCCGCAAGAAGACCGCGATCATGGGTGGTGTTGCCAGCGTGATCGCCGGGATCACGGCGGCGTTCATCGTCGAGCTTCTGAACCCCGCGATCCGCAATGCGGCGCAAATGGAGCGTGCCCTTGGCCTGCAGCCGGTGGTGTCGATCCCGCATGTCACCACCCGCCGCGATACCGGACGGCGCGGGCTCAAGGTCGTGGCGGTACTGATGGCGATAGTGGCGGCGGTCTGGGCGTCGATGCGCTTCTTTGGCGACCAGATCCCCTGGGCCGAACTGCTCGACCGCGTCCTGCCCAGTGTCGAGCGCGGCTAAGAGGCCGGGTCTCAGTAGCGGTAGCGCTCCAGCGCCGTGCCTTCGGCTTTGTTGAGCACCATGCCCAGAAGCGGCGTGCTTTCACCCAGCCGTCGCTCCACGTCCTTGATCTCTTTTTGCGTCGTGATGCCGCCGCCAATCACCAGAAGCACACCGTCGAAATGCGGGCGGAAGGCGATGACATCGTCGTAGAAAAGCGCGGGCGGCAGATCGAACAGCACCACATCCGGCTCCAGCTGCGCTTCGATCCCGGCCAGCGTTTCGATGGCGCGCGGGTCCTGCAGCAGCTCGGACGCATAGGGTTCGACGACGCTGTTGAAGCCAAAGGCGATATTGCGCCCGGCATTGAGGTTGTTCTGGCCCAGCCGCAGCAGATGATCCTGAGGGGCGACAACGCCGCGCAGCATGTCCCCCATGGAGCCGGGCGCTGTCACCCCCATGACCTTGTGCAGATCGGGCCGCCGCATGTCGCAATCCAGCAGCAGGGTGCGGCAGTTTTCCTGGCGTGACAGGCTGACCGCGAGGTTCGCCGCGGTGAAGGTCTTGCCGCAATCCTTGCCCGGCGAGGTGATCGCAACGCGCTTCCAGCCGTTTTCCGACAGCGCCTGCAAAAGCCGGGTGCGCAGGACGTCAAAGGCGGTATGCGCGGGGTCTTCCCGCGTGGCGGTGACGATCCGGTTGCGGTTGAGATGCGCCTCGTCGAGATCGAAGGTCCTGAGCGCCGCCCAGGCGGAATCCGATCCAAGCTGCACCGGTTTCCGACGCGGTTGCGGCGCGCGGGGTGCCGCCGGTGGCGCAACCGGATGGGTCAGCGCAAGCGGCGGCGGCGGGTCTGCCGGACGCCTTTGATCCCTGGTGCGTTGTTCGCGCGTGTCGGTTTGACCGGAAGTGTCATCGGCGTCGGCCTGCGGACCGGCATCCGCCGCGCGCGCGGGCGTCCGGGCGTCCTTCTGTGCTTCTGCGCCGGTTTGGTCATCAACCGGCGCGTGCAGGCTGCCTGTCGCCCGCTCTGTTGCGCTCTTTGCGTCTTCCGCGGCACGGCGGGCGACCAGCTTGCGCTTTTCCTCGGCATTGCGGCGCGCGATCTCGCCTTCGGCCTCGCGGATCGCCGCCTGCCGCTGGCGCGCCTTTTCTTCTGCCGCGCGCGCCTCTGCCTCGGCCTCTCGCAAGGCGTCGGCTTCCAGTCGCCTGGCCTCCGCGCGCGCCTCTTCGGCGGCGGCATCGGCCCTGGCCTGCTCTTCGGCGCGGCGCTTTTCCTGGGCCTTCTGGGCTGCGGCCTGCGCCTTGCGCCTGTCGCGGGCCAGCCTCCCGGCGTCGGCGCGGCGCTTTTCCTCTGCCAGCCGGGCCTCTTCGGCCTTGCGTTTTTCTTCGGCCTCGCGAGCGGCATTTGCGCGGCGGCGGTCCTGCGCGTCCTTGCGCCGGGTCTCTTCGGCAAGAATGCGGGCCTTGTCCTCCGCAATCCGGTGGGCTTCGGCCTCTGCGGCGCGGCTTTCTTCCTCTTCGAGACGGGCTTTCTGCTTGGCGCGCAGGCTTTGCTCCCGCGTGGCGGCATGGTCTTGCTGGCGCTCTTCGGCCTCGGCAGCCGCCGCCGCATTATCGGCAACTGTCTTTTCGGCCTCCCGCGCGGCCGCGCGACGGGCAAGGCGTTCCGCCCGCGTCTCCAGCGGTTCGACCGGGCGCAGATCGTCCTCCGCGTTCCGATCGGCCTGATCCGCGGCGGGTCTGCGTTTGCGTCGGAATTTCGGGCGTTCCATCATCGTCATGCCTCACGCTCCGGACTGCGCACCCCCCTGATACACGCAAAACGTGTGCCGCGGCCAGAGTGGCAATTCGTGCTGATGGCATGCAGACGCATGTGGTTTACTGCTCCGAAATTGCGGTGGTCTGTGCACCGCCTGTCCGTTTCCTCGGCCTCGTTACACCAAAGGATCTTGACCAGAATAAGTCGGATTTGAGGGATTGTTTACGCACAGGCGCAAATGCGCCCCTCACCCGGGCTCGACACCAAAAAGATTGGCATCGCGGATGGCTTTTTCAATGAAACGGGTTTTGTCCGGCTCCGGCGTCCAGCCCAGCTGCTGCTTGGGTTTGTCATTCACGAAGGCAGAGAAATGCGCGCGGCTCTTCCAATCCGCAAATGACGGGCGGATCTCGCCTTTGCGGCGCAGCGCATAGGTTTTCAGCGCGTATTTCACCGCGTCGGAGGCGTAGAAGGCAAACAGATTGCCCGACGCGACACGGATCCGCGCGCCCAGAACCGCGTGGATCGCATCGAAATAACCGCGCGCCGACAGCATCGGGTCCCCGACGAGGTTGAAGCTTTCGCCTGCGACCGGAGCATCGATCATCCGCACCAGCCCGTCGGCCACATCGTCGTTCAGAACAAACGGCAGAATGTTGCGGCCATGGCCCCAGATCCGCACCGCCCCGGCCCCGTGCCAGCGCCCGATTCCCCAATGTTGCAGCGGACCACCCGCGCCCACAACGATGCCCGGGCGCGCGATGACCACCGGCAGGCCGCGATCCGCATGCAGCTTCAGAAGCTGGCGTTCGCATTCCGCCTTGGAGCGCGCGTAGATGTTGCGGTCGGACATGTCGGAGGCAAAGCCCGTCGCCTCGGTGATCCTGGCCGAGGGGTCGGACATGTCGTAGCTCGCGATTGTGCCGGTATAGACCAGCCGTTTCACCCCTGCCGCCTCGCAAGCCATGCCGATACGCGTGGCCACGCCGACATCGTTCTGCAGCGCGGCGGCCCAGCTTTTGTCCATCGACTTGGCGAGGTTGAAGACAACGTCGATGCCCTTCATCGCCTCCGAAAGCGCATCGAGGTCGCTCAGCGACACCGGCACGGTTTCCACCTGATCGGGCAGATCGGGGAACGGGCCGGAGCGGCCGCGCGACAGCACCCGCACATCGCGCCCGTCCGCCACCAGCCGCCTTGTCAGCGCACGCCCGATAAAGCCGGTGCCGCCGATGACCATCGCGGTGGGTTTCGGCTGGCGGGTCTGCACGGCGGGTGAAGCGATCTGTAGCACCTCGCGCGGCAAAAGCGCGATCGCATCGTCGAGCGCCTGCATCACACCTACCGCGCTTTGCCCTGAAAACCGTGTATCCTGCTGCCCGCCCAGCGCGCCGTAGATGGCCGCGTTCATCCCGCGAAAGCTGCGCCCGTAGGGGTTTTTCGTGTTGAGCGATCTGCCCTGCACCCAGGCGTTGCGCAGCCCTTCGCCCAGATGCTGGCGCGACAGGGCCAGCTGGCGCCGCAGCGGGTTGACCACGAGATCCGAGGTATTCTCCTGCTCGACGATCAGCACGTCCTGCGCATAATCGAGCCGCACCCGCGCGGTCGATCCCCGCAGCGTGACAGAGCGGTCATCCATCGTCTCGACCAGCGAAATGGCAAAGCTGACCGGCACCCCGCCCGCACGCGCCAGCAGCCGGAACGCCTGCGGTCGCATGTCGTCGCCGGGCAGCGCAATCGGGTAGGCGGCCTCTGCGTGCAGCATCTCGACGGGACCAAAAAGATCCTGCGCAAAGGCCACCAGATGCGGCCCCAGTTCCAGCAGCAGGTTCCGGGGATCGCGCAGAAGCCAGAGGTTGAACGGCCCCGAGCGCAGCGGCGCCAGCGGCAGGGCCCAGGTGATCTCGCACCCCGAGATGCGGCCATAATCGCCGCGCGCCATCGCCGCCTTCATCCGCTCATATGACGGCAGTCCGAGGAAGTTGTGCCCGGCATGAAAGCGCCGCCCGGCCTGCTCTGCGGCGTGCAGGATCTCGCGCGTGTCATCCGCCGATTCAGCGACCGGTTTTTCCACCAGCACATGCAGCCCGCCCGCCAGGCAATCCAGCGCGATGTCCTTGTGCAGATTCGGCGGGGTCAGCACATGCACCGCGTCGCAGATCCCCGCCGCGATCAGCGCCTCGACGGACCCGAAGGCGCGCAGACCGTAGGCCTCCGCCATGCCCTGCGCGGCGGTTTCGCTGACATCGCAGATCGCGGTGAGCGCCACACCGGGCGTTGCCCGCAGCGCGTCGGCGTGCCAGGTGGCGATATATCCGGCCCCGATCAGGCCGACACGGATATCAGACATGAACCCTCACTTGTATTCGATGATACGCATGGCGCGGCCGCTCAGACGGCGGAAATGAAACCGGATCACACCCAGCAGATTGGGGATCTTCGACAGGGTGATGAGCACCGCGTGGCGCCAGGCCTCTCTGCCCGGCAACCCGTCGCGGACAAGCCCGCGGGCGGTGCGCAGATAGCTCAGCCCGTAAAGCGCCAGCACCGCGAGGATCACCCAGTATCCGGCGGTCTGGAAGCGCGCCACCGAGATGCCGGCGAACAGGACCAGCGGCAGCCAGAGCCCGAACAGGATCACCCGCATCCGTTCGCGCAGAAAATACGCCGGATGCAGATGCCCGACCTGCGCGAACCCGTGCCCGGTGCGCACCGCGCGCGCCCACCATTGCGCGAACTGCGTCATCGCGGCGTCATGGCGGGTCATCTCGACCGGGATGCGCTCCAGCGTCCAGCCCGCCTTGCGCAGCCTTGTGCAGAACTCGTCATCCTCGGCGGCGATGACCTGCGGGTTCATCCCGCCGACGCCGGCCCAGGCCTCTGCCCGCACCATCATGTCGCCGCCGCAGGCGATGATCTCACCGGCGGGCCGCCGCCATTCCCAGTCGCACAGCTGGTTATAGACCGAAGCGTCGCGGTGAATCTCCGAGCGCCAGCCGGTGACCATCCCGGTTTTCGGATGCGCCTCCAGATGCGCGCGGGCGGCGTCGAGGAACCCCGCGACCAGCGTGCAATCGCCGTCGATGAAGAGCACGAATTGCGGATCGCGCAACGCGTCGAACCCGGCATTGCGCGCGCGCGCCGCGGTGAACGGCACCGACATGTCGAGCTTGACCACATGCGCGCCCGCCTGCTCTGCCGCGACGATGCTGCCGTCGGTGGAGCCGCTGTCGACATAGACCACCTGCCGCGCGCCTTCGATTGACGCGAGCGCGGCCACCAGCCGCGCACCCTCGTTGCGCCCGATCAGGACCACATCGACCGGCGTCATGGCTTTGGCTCCGGGCGTTTGCCGCGCGGTGGCGAGCCGGATGCATAGCCTTCGATCAGCTCCGACAACCATGCCGCTTCGTTCGCGACGTCGAACGCGTCAAGCACCTGCCGGCGCGCGAGATTGCCCATGGCCCGCCGCTCTGCGCTGTCGGTCAACATGCGCGCAATGGCCGCGCGCAACGCCGCGACGTCGCCCGGTGGCACCAGACAGCCCGTCTCGCCTTCGCGCACCAGCTCCGGAATGCCCGCGATCTGCGTGGCGATCACCGGCACCTCTGCCGCCATCGCCTCCATCAGCACCACGGGCACGCCTTCGGCAAAGCTGGGCAGGACGAAAATGTCGGCCTCCTGCAGGGCCTGCGCGACCTCCGCCTGCGACCGGTAGCCCAGAAACCGCACCGGCAGACCGGCGGCACGGGCTTCGAGCGCGCTGCGATCCGGGCCGTCCCCGATCAATGTCAGATGCAGATCGGGATGCGTGTCGACCAGACCTTCCAGCGCCTCCAGCAGCACGGGCACGCCCTTCACGCCCGCAAGCCGCCCGACAAAGAGCAGATGCTGGCCGTCGTGGCGGGCGGGCGCATACCGCTCCGGCTCCACCCCGCAATGCACGATGTGAAACCGGTCCCAGTGGTCGGCATCGGCAAAGCACATCAGCTGCGACCGGCAATAGTTGCTGATGCATGCGACAAACGCCGCGCGCGCCGCCTTTTCGTCGATGCGCCAGTGATGCGGCTCGAAAAAGATGTCTGGCCCGTGGATCGTGAAACTGTAGCGCAGGCCGCTCAGGGCCGAGGCCAGCATCGCAACGGTGCAGGAGGCCTTGGCGATATGATTGTGCAGGTGATCGACGCCCCGGTCCTGCAGATGCGCGGCCAGCACCCCGGATTCGAGAAAGTAGATAAGATTGTAGATGCGTCCCTTGAGCCCTTTCGGCGCGCTGCGCCATGCCAGAGCCAGCGCCGAGACATAGCGCCCCGGATGCCGCATCCACCGCAGATGCGCGCGGATCAGGGTGAGCGGTGCGGCGCAGGCCTCCAGCACCTTGAAGGTGCTGGCGTGTTCGGCGCGCTGTTCGGGCCCCACCAGATGCTCCGCCCCGGTGGTGCGGATCGTACAGGTCTCGACCTCGTGACCCAGCGCGCGCAAGGCCGCCACTTCGCGCTGGATAAACGTGTCCGAGGCGCGCGGGTACTCCCCGGTGAGATAGGCAAGCTTGCGGCGCGTCATCGGCTGCTCTCGCGGATCGCGCGGTCGAGCATGTCCTCGAAGCGTGCCATGTCGTGCCCGCCGAGATGGCGGCGCAAGGCGGTATTGGGATAGGCCAGCGGCATCATCCGCGCGCGCAGGACCGGTTCGCGAAAGAGCCCCGGCAACCGCGCGGAGATCGGCCGCACCAGCCGCGTCAGTGGCAGCCAGGCCGCAAACGGCACGCTCACATGCGCTTTGGGCCACCCGGCAAGGCGGCGATGCGCGGCCAGGTAGCGGGCCCGCGTCGGCAGATCGTCGTCGATCACGTTGAGCGCGATCTGCCCTTGCGGCGGCGTCATCGCAGCGTCGACCAGGCTGCGCGCCAGATGATCCACATGCACCATCGGCAAAACCCCAGCCGAGCCGATCTGCACATGCATCTTGCTGGCCCAGAACCCCATGAGCGCGTGCCAGGTGCGGTCCGGGCCGTAAACCGCGCCGGGGCGCAGGATCCAGGCGTGGCGGTCGCGCTGGCGCAGCAGATGCTCTTGCTGCAGCTTGCCGTCGGTATAGGCGTCGCGCGCAGACCCGGCCCGTTCCAGTGGCGATTGCTCGTCCAGCCTGGCTCCGGGCGGGATCTGCATCGTGTCATAGACCGCGATGGAGCTCACCAGCACCAGATGCGCGGGGTGGTCTTGCAGGGCATCCAGCACGGTTTGTGTGGCACCGACGGTGTCCGAGGCGACCACTGCCGCGTCGCCACCCAGATGGGCGGCGGCGTGGATCACCGACCCGACGCCCGACATAGCATCGCGCAGGGTCCTGGTGCTGCCGGGCTGCGACAGATCCGCTGCAACCATCTGCACGCCGCTGTCCTCGGTCCAGAGCGCGGTCTGCCGCCGCGCGGCGGCCACCACCGACAAGCCGCGCGCGCGTGCGGCGCGCACCGTGGCGCGGCCGACAAAGCCGGTGGCGCCGGTGATCAGCACGCGGGTTGAGCCCTGCCCGAAGCCGGGATCAAGCGGTGGGTTCACTGCGCCCATGGCATCGGCTCCATCGGGGTGCAGCCTGTGGTCATCATCTGCGCGCCCGCTGTCTCGCCCGCATTCTGGATCGCCAGCGTCACCTCGGTCATGTGCAGCGCAAAATCGCCGCCAAGCCGCGCGGGCCGTGCGGCCTCCAGCGCGTCGAGCATCTCGGCCGGGCCAAGCATGAAGTTCATCGCCGCCGCCCCCCAGCGTTTGACCTTCGGATGTGTCGGCCCGTCGAGCTTCACACGTCTGCGCCAGGGCGATTCCATCAGCCGCCGCCGCAGCGTCATGCGCTTGGCAAAGCGGACCTTCGCGGCATTGTCCCAGGCTGCATCGACGCTCAGCACGCCTGCGTCCCCGATCACCCGGATGCGGTGATCATGCGGCGCGACAATCGAACAGGTGAGCCGCGTCACCGGCCCACGTTCGAAAAACAGCGTGGCGACAGAAAGATCCGGAGCAAACGGCCCGCTGCCCTGCTTGTCTGGGATCGTCTCCGCAGACGCGGCAACCACGCGGCGCACCGCGCCGAACCAGCTGATCAGCCAGCCAAGGTAATATCCCGCATGCTCCAGCGTGCAGCCGACGCGGAACTCGTCCTCATAAGGCCAGAGCGCGCCGCTTTCGGAGCGCCACTTGCGGTAGGCCGCCTGCGGCACGAATCCGTCGTCGAGATCCGCATAGATCGCGCGCGGTGTCCCCGCGATGCCTTTGCGCAGGGCCTTGCCGAGGGTCTGAGCCGCCTCGCCCAGCGCCGAACAGGGGGCCGAGGCCAGTTGCAGCCCGCGCGCCCTCGCCAGATCGTGCAGGGCCTTGGCCTCCGTCACATCCATCGCCAGAGGCTTTTCGCAATAGACGTGGCGCCCGGCCTCGAGGCAGGCGCGGGTCGTGGCGTAATGCGCGTGCGGATTGGTCAGGTTCAGCACAAGCGCGTCCTCGGCCAGCAGCGCGGCAAGATCGGGTTTGGCTTGAAGCTTCCAATAGGCGCAGAACTGCGCCAGCCGCGCCGTGTCGCTGTCATAGACGCCTGCCACCTCGATGCCCGGCATGACCTGCAGCGACCGCATGTAGAGGTCGGCGACAAAGCCGCAGCCCAGCAGACTGACACGCCCTTTCATCCGCGCCTCCGCCAAAGCGAAGGCCCGCCAGGTCCGGCGCCCAATGACATGCCCAACAAATCCACTGAGACCCCACCTCTGTCTGCGTCTGAGACTACGCGATAAACGTGGCCAGAATTCGGCGAACCGCGACGCGCTGCCGCGATCCCATGAACGTCGCCGCACAGCACCTTGTTTTCACGCAATTGTTGCTGAAATGGCACTACATAGAAAGCCGATTCGGGATATGTCCCGGTCAGGGAGACGCTTGCCGCCATGCAATTCACCATCAAGGGCCAGACCATCACGGTCAATATTCCCACCTGGGCCACGCTCGAGGCGCGGGTGTCTGAGCGGCTGGCGCAGAAGAAGGGCTTTGCGCTGGCGACGATCAACCTCGATCATCTGGTCAAGCTGCGCACCTCCGCGGAACTGCGCCGCGCCTATGCCGCGCAGGATTTCGTGACCGCCGATGGCAACCCCATTGTCTGGATGTCGCGGCTGGCCGGGCGTCAGGTGTCGCTGATCCCGGGCTCCGACGCGATCATGCCGCTGGCCCGCATCGCGGCCAAGCAGGGTGTCAGGGTTGCGCTTGTGGGTTCGACCAACAAATCGCTCAACGCCGCGAAAAGCTACCTGGAACGCGAAATCCGCGATCTCGAGGTGGTCTGCTGCATCGCGCCGCCGATGGGCTTCGATCCCAACGGGGCAGAGGCCGAGGCGGCGCTGGCCCGGGTGGCTGCCAGTGGCGCGCGGTTGTGTTTCGTCGCACTTGGCGCCCCCAAGCAGGAGCAGTTCGCCGCAACCGGGCGGCGGGTCGCGCCGGATGTCGGCTTTGCCTCGATCGGCGCGGGGCTCGACTTTTTCTCGGGCCGCCAGCAGCGCGCGCCGGCATGGGCGCAACGCTTTGCGGTCGAATGGCTCTGGCGCATGGTCTCGAGCCCGAAACGGCTGGGCCCGCGCTACGCCCGCTGCATCGCCATCCTGCCGTCGGAAATGCTGCGCGCGGTCTTGCTGCGTCTGGGGCAACGCCGGGTCTGACGGCGGGCGCGCCCGCATTTGCGCCTTGTCGGCGCGGCTTCGGACGGCCGGTGATGCGTGAAGACTGGCCAGTGTCGGTCGGAGCACTCGGGACCGGCTGCGCCTGATTCCCGCCATATTTTCGCCTTTCGGTGATTTTCCACGCCATCTGCCGCGCGATTCCCTGCAGATTCGGCCCGGTTTCCCGCGATAAATGGCGGAAAAATGGCAGCGTTTGATCGCCATCCGACGACAAAAATTACCATTACGCGCGATTGTCACCTGACCCGGGGCCAATAGGGCGATTGTGACCAAAAACCGTTGCGCGCTGCCCAGATTTCGCCCAACTTCGTCTTCATCGGGTGGGGGCCCGACATTCGGAGTAGCTTTGATGCGCATCCTGATTCTGGCCCTCTCGCTCGCTTTCTCGGCATCCGCGGCAGCAGCAGACATTTCCTGGCATGCAGACCGCATGGCGCCGGGATCGGTCATGGTGATGAAGGATGACGCGGGCGCTGTGACGCATGTCAAACGCGGCACCGAGCGCGGTCAGCACGTCTTTGACACTTTTGCAGGTCAGGGCCGTGGCGCGACATTCACCGGCAGCTACACCGTGAATGCGCAGGGCAACGTGACGACGACAATTGCTCCGGATGGCGCGGTGACGCGCTACAGGCCGCATCGCTGCAACCGGACGCCCGGTCGCTGCGCCTATGTGATGATCCACGCGGACGGGTTCAAAGAGCCGCGCACCCGCGTGACATCGGCAACCCGTTCAGGTCTGACATACGAGGAATACGGTCTGGACGGGTTGATGGCGCAGGGCGCGCTGGAGCTGGACAGGCTCGGAGCGGCGAAATCCGGTTGGATGAAGCGCGCGCAGGATCGTCGAAAGCTGCGTACGACCCGGGTGATGATCGCCCTCAAGTAGACTTCAGGTCTTCTCTCTCTCTCTCTCTCTCTCTCTCTCTCTCTCTCTCTCTCTCTCTCTCTCTCTCTCTCTCTGTGTGTGTGTATGTATGTGTGTGTGTGATTTTGATCCGGGAAACGTGAAGATCTCTCTCAACTCTCTCCGAAATTCACGTTTTCTATCAATGTATTGAATGAAGTTATTTGTTTCCAGGGTGGGGACCCTTTTTACGGTAACGAGTGCTGCGGGGCGACTTCGGTCGCCCCGTTTTTTCTGGCTTGTCGCGCTCTCGCGTGCGCGCCGCGCCTAGCTGTTGCCCTCGATCCCGGTCAATGCGCGGATCATCTCCTTGGCGCTGTCGGAATTCCACTCCGCATCCCCCCGCATGCGGGCGATCTCCTGGCCCTCGGGGTTCAGGATCACCGTGATCGGCAACCCCAGCACCGCCATCTCGCGCGCCAGGGTCGAGCCCGGATCCATGTGCAGCGGCAGGTTCGTGACACCAATCTCGTCGAAAAACGCCTGCATGCCGGGCTTGGAATTGCGCGTGGTGGCGATTGTCAGCACCTCGAATGTCTCGCCGCCGAACTCTGCCTGCAGCTCCGAAAGCATCGGCATTTCCTTGCGGCAGGGCGCGCACCAGGTGGCCCAGAAATTCACCACAACCCATTTGCCCTGCCACGCGGCAAGGTTCAGCGGCGCGCCGTCGAATGTCGCGAAATCCGAGGTACCGGCGGATTTCGGCGCGCTGTGGAAGACCAGCTTTTTCATGCTGCCCTGCAACGCGGCCTGTGCTGCGTCGACATCGGCCACGCCCGGGTTTGCAAGCGCCATCGTGGCGGTATAGAGCAGCGCCAAGCCTAGTTTTTTCATCTTCCCTCCGAAGGATTTCGCATGTCGGACAGTTCCTCGAACCAGATGTGGGGTGGCCGCTTTGCCGCGGGGCCGGATGCCATCATGGAGGCGATCAACGCCTCCATCGGGTTCGACCAGCGGCTCGCGGCGCAGGATATCGCCGGATCGAGGGCCCATGCCGCGATGCTTGCGGCGCAGGGCATCATCAGTGATAGCGACGCCGAGGCCATTCGCAAAGGTTTGCTCACGGTCTTGTCAGAGATCGAGACCGGTGAGTTCCGGTTTTCCACCGCGCTCGAGGACATTCACATGAATGTGGAGGCGCGGCTTAAGGAGGTGATCGGCGCGCCCGCGGGCCGTCTGCACACCGGCCGGTCGCGCAACGATCAGGTGGCGACGGATTTCCGGCTCTGGGTGCGCGATCAGCTCGATGCGGCGGAAAGCGGACTGCAGGCGCTGATGCGGGCGCTGCTGGCGCAGGCCGAGGCGGGCGCGGCGTGGGTGATGCCGGGCTTCACCCATCTGCAGACCGCGCAGCCGGTGACATGGGGCCATCACATGATGGCCTATGTGGAGATGTTTTCCCGAGATCTGGACCGCGTGCGCGACGCCCGCGCCCGGATGAACCAGTCGCCGCTGGGCGCGGCGGCCCTGGCGGGCACCGGCTTTGCCATCGACCGGCACATGACGGCGGAGGCTCTGGGCTTCGACCGGCCGATGGCCAATTCGCTCGACGCGGTGTCGGCGCGCGATTTTGCGCTGGAATTTTTGGGCGTGGCGTCGATCTCGGCGATGCATCTGAGCCGCTTTGCCGAAGAGCTGGTGATCTGGTCCTCGGCGCAGTTCCGCTTTGTGACGCTCTCGGACCGGTTCTCGACCGGGTCGTCGATCATGCCGCAGAAGAAGAACCCCGATGCCGCCGAACTCATTCGCGCCAAGATCGGGCGCATTTTCGGCGCCAACGTGGCGCTGATGATGGTGATGAAGGGGCTGCCGCTGGCCTATTCCAAGGACATGCAGGAGGACAAGGAGCAGGTCTTTGACGCCGCCGACAACTGGATGCTGGCGCTGGCGGCGATGGAGGGCATGGTGGGCGACATGACTGCCAATGTGCCCGCACTGGAGGCGGCGGCCTCGGCGGGGTTTTCCACCGCCACGGATCTCGCCGATTGGCTGGTGCGCGAAACCGGACTACCTTTCCGCGAGGCGCATCACGTGACCGGCGCGCTGGTCGGGCTGGCCGAGCGCAAAGACTGCGATCTGCCGGAGCTCACGCTGGCCGAGATGCAGCAGGTGCATGGCGCGATCACCAGGGATGTGTTCGATGTGCTGGGCGTGCATAATTCGGTGGCCAGCCGCACAAGCTATGGCGGCACGGCCCCGGCGCGGGTGCGCGAGCAGGTGGCGGCGTGGAAGGAGGTTCTGGGATGAGGGTCCTGGCGATACTGGCGGTTCTGGTGCTCGCGGGCTGCGGCGCTGATGGCGAGCCCGAGCGGCCCGAGAAGAACGCACAATCCGGGCCGGGCTTCAGCCTGTCGATCACCGGCAAGGCCGAGGTCGGGATCACCGGATGAGCCCGCTGCGCTATCTCTGGCTGGCGCTCGCCCTCTGGGGTGCGATCCATCCGATGTATTATTTCCTGACTTACATGGCCGGTCATGACTGGAGCCTCGGCGCGCTTATCGACGCGTGGTATGTGAATGACAGCACGCATGGTCTGGTCTGGGATCTGACCATCGCGGCGATCACCCTGACGCTCTGGGTGCTGGCGGAGGTCATTGCCCGGCGCAACTGGCTGGGTCTGCTGGCAATCCCGGCAACCTTCTGCATCGGGGTGAGCTGCGGCCTGCCGCTTTACCTGTTCCTGAGGTCGCGCCCGATCTGAGCCGGGTTCGGGGGCGCTGCCCCCGTCGCGCAGGCGCGACTCCCCCGGGAATATTTAAAGCCCAAAGAAACGCAAGGGGTTCCGGGGCGGCAGCCGCTGCGCTAAAGCGCCTGTGAGCCGGATCGGGAGCGCGTATTGGATCATTTTCTGTATCGGGATGGTGTGTTGCACGCCGAGGATGTGCCCGTGGCCGAGATTGCGGCCTCGGTCGGCACGCCGTTCTACCTCTATTCCACCGCGACGCTGGTGCGGCATTACCGGCTCTTTGACGAGGCGCTGTCCTGGGGCCCGCATCTGGTGTGTTACGCGATGAAGGCCGCCAGCAACCAGGCGATCCTGAAGACGCTGGCGGCAGAAGGCGCCGGCATGGACGTGGTCTCGGGCGGCGAATACGCGCGGGCGCGCGCGGCCGGTGTGCCCGGCGACCGGATCGTCTTTTCCGGGGTCGGCAAGACCGAAGATGAAGTGCGCCTGGCGCTCGAAGGCGGCATCCGGCAGGTCAATGTCGAAAGCGAGCCGGAGATGCGGATGCTGTCAGAGGTGGCGGTCTCCATGGGGGTGGAGGTGCCGATCACCGTCCGCGTGAACCCGGATGTCGATGCCCAGACCCACGCCAAGATCGCCACCGGCAAGAGCGAGAACAAGTTCGGCATCCCGATTGCCAAGGCGCGCGCGGTCTATGCCGAGGCCGCGGCGCTGCCGGGGCTCAGGGTCATCGGCATCGATGTGCATATCGGCTCACAGCTGACGCAGCTTGCGCCTTATGGGCAGGCTTATGCCAAGGTGGCGGAGCTGACCCGGCAATTGCGCGCCGACGGGCACGAGATCACGCGGCTCGACCTCGGCGGGGGGCTGGGCATTCCCTATACACGCTCCAACGAGGCGCCACCGCTGCCCACCGAATACGGTCAGCTGGTGCAGGAGACCGTGGGCGATCTGGGCTGCGAGATCGAGATCGAGCCGGGGCGGCTCATCGCCGGGAATGCGGGCATTCTGGTGAGCCGGGTGATCTACGTCAAAGAGGGCGAGGGGCGGAATTTTCTCATACTGGACGGGGCGATGAACGATCTTATCCGCCCGGCCATGTACGAGGCCCATCACGATATCGTGCCGGTCATCGAGCCCGTCCCGGGTGTCGAACAGGTGGCCTATGACGTTGTCGGTCCGGTCTGCGAATCCGGCGATACATTTGCCAAGGGGCGGCTGATGCCGCCGCTTGCCGCCGGGGATCTCGTGGCCTTCCGCTCTGCCGGGGCGTATGGCGCGGTGATGGCCAGCGAATACAACACAAGACCGCTGGTGCCCGAAGTGATGGTGAAAGACGATCAATTCTCGGTCATCCGGGAGCGGCCGACCTTTGACGAGATCATAAATCGCGATACCATCCCGGAGTGGCTGTGAGGCATCCTTCTTGCGGCCGTCACCCGCAGGGAGCGTTGCATGGCGCAAAAGCCGCAGGATCCGACTGACATTTATGGCGATATTCGCTGGCCGCTGCGGCTGACGCAGTGGGGCATGCTGGCCGAGCGGGTGACAGGCGCGTTCTGGCCGCTCTGGTCGGTGGTGTTTGTGGCGCTGGGCCTGCTGATGCTGGGCCTGCAGGATCTGGTGGCGGTGGAATGGGTCTGGATCGTCGGCGCGGGTCTGCTGGCGCTCGCGCTCTGGGCGCTTCAGCGCGGCCTGCGCCGGTTCCGGGCCCCTGGCCGGGACGAGGCGCTGGCGCGGCTCGACGGCACACTCAAGGGCAATCCTATTCAGGCGGCGCTTGACCGGCAGGCCATCGGCGCCTCGGACGCCGCGTCGCTTGCGGTCTGGAAGGCGCACCAGTCGCGGATGCGTGCCCGTCTGCGCGAGGCCCGCGCGGTGGAGCCCGATCTGCGCGTCTCCAAGGCCGATCCCTTTGCGCTGCGCTATGTCGCGCTGCTGACGCTGTCGGTGGCGTTGCTCTTTGGCTCTTTCATGCGCGTGCAGTCGGTCACCACGATGGGCGCGGGCGGCCCCGATCTCGCGCAGGGGCCCAGCTGGGAAGGCTGGATGGAGCCGCCGGGCTACACCCGCCTTCCCGCGGTCTATCTCAACGACATCACCGCGCCGGGCGTCGACGCCCCCGAAGGTGCCACGATCACCTTGCGCATGTATGGCGAAGTGGGCGCGCTGACGGTGGATGAAGAGGTCTCCGGCCGCCTGCTGGACGACGCCGCGGCCCGGGACACGGCGCAGAGTTTCGAGGTGGTGCGCTCCGGCAGGCTTGCGGTCGATGGCCCCGGTGGCCGGATCTGGAACATCGCCATGATCCCCGACTATCCGCCCACGGTGACCCGCAACGGCGAGGTCGAGGTGAGCTATGACGGCGAGGCGGAGATCCCGTTCAGCGCCAGCGACGATCACGGCATTGTCGCGGGGTCTGCAGTCTTCACGCTGGCGCTCGAGGATGTGGACCGCCGCTACGGGCGCCGCATCGCGCCGGAGATGCGGGCGGCTCTCGAAGTGCCTCTGCCGATGCCGGTCTCGGGCGACCGCGCGGAGTTCGACGAGATCCTGATCGAGAATTTCTCGCAGCATCCCTGGGCCAACCTGCCGGTGCGGCTGGAGCTTTCGGTGGAGGATGGCCGCGGCCAGACCACGCTCTCGCAGCCCGAGACGCTGGACCTGCCAGGGCGGCGCTTTTTCGACCCGATGGCCGCCGCGGTGATCGAGCAGCGTCAGGCGCTGCTGTGGAACCGCGACAATGCGGAGGACGTGGTGCAGGTGCTGCGCGCGATTTCCAACCACCCGGACGACGCGTTCCGCTCCGGTGTGCAATATCTGCGGCTGCGCGCGATCATGCGCCGCATCGAAACGCTGGCGTCGTTCGGCATGACCGATGTGCAGCAGGACGAGATCGCGCAGGCACTCTGGGATCTGGCGCTGGAGCTGGAAGAGGGCGACCTCGAAGACGCCCGCCAGCGCATGCAGCGCGCGCAGGACCGGCTCAACGAGGCGATGAAGAACGGCGCCACAGACGAGGAAATCGCCGAGCTGATGCAGGAGCTGCGCGAGGCCACCGACGATTATCTGCGCCAGCTTTCCCGCGAACAGCAGCAGCAGGCCGAACAGAATGGCCAGCAACAGCAGGGCAACCCGCAGGACATGATGGAGATGTCGCAAAGCGATCTCCAGCGCATGATGGACCGCATTCAGGAGCTGATGGAGCAGGGCCGCATGGCCGAAGCCGCCGAGGCGCTCGAACAGCTGCGCCAGATGATGGAGAACATGCAGGTCACGCAAGGTCAGGGCCAGGGCGGGCAGTCGCCGGGCGAACAGGCGATGGAAGGTCTGGGAGAGACCCTGCGCGAACAGCAGGGGCTCTCGGACGAGGCGTTCCGCGATCTGCAGGAACAGTTCAACCCCGGCCAGCAAGGGCAACAGGGCCAGCAACAGGGTCAGGGGCAACAGCAGGGCCAGAGCCAGCAGCAAGGGCAGCAGGGTCAGGGCGAGCAACAGGGCCAGGGGCAAGGCCAGGGCGAAGGCCAGCAACAGGGGCAAGGCGGCAACCAATCGCTCGAGGACAGCCTGTCGGAGCGGCAGAACGCCCTGCGCAACGAGCTCAACCGCCAGCGCCGCAACCTGCCCGGTCAGGGCACAGAGCTTGGCGACGAGGCCGCAGAGGCGCTGCGCCGTGCCGAAGAAGCGATGGAAGGGGCCGAGCAGGCACTGCGCGAAGGCGATCTTGCCGACGCCATCGGCCGCCAGTCCGAAGCGATGGAAGCGTTGCGTGAAGGCATGCGCAGCCTTGGCGAACAGCTTGCCCAGCAGCAACAGCAGAACCAGGGCCAGCAGGGCATGGCCGATGCCGGCGACCCGCAGCAGCAGCGCGACCCGCTGGGCCGCAACGCCGGGACCACCGGTCAGGTCGGCACCGATGAGGGGCTCTTGCAGGGCGAGGACGTCTACCGTCGCGCGCGCGAGTTGCTGGACGAGATCCGCCGCCGCTCCGGCGATGCGGAACGGCCCACGGCGGAGCTGGAATATCTCGAACGGCTGCTTGACCGCTTCTGATGTTTGACACGCCCGACGCGATGCGCGCCGCCGCCTGGCGGCACCTGTCGGACGGCGTGGCCAACCGTGATCACCCCGCACGCACCCCGGTGCTGGCGACCATCGGCGCCGACGGTCCGCAGATGCGCACCGTGGTGTTGCGCGGCTGGGCGGCGGATGTTGCCGAGATCCACACCGACCGCCAGAACGCCAAGATCGCCGAGATCGAGGCCGACCCGCGCGTCGGCCTGCATGTCTGGCTCCCGCAGCAGCGTCTGCAAATCCGCCTCTCCGGCACCGCCACGCTGGACCATGCCGACACCGAGACATGGGCCGCCGTCCCCGACGCCGCACGCAAGGTCTATGGCGGCACCCCACCGCCCGGCACCCCCATCGCGCAGCCGGACGATTACAGCCCCGACCCCGTGCTCGACCGCTTTACCGTGATCCGAATTTCTGTTGCCTCAGCCGACCTGCTCTTTCTGGGAGACATGCAATATTTGAGAGTGCAGTTTTCCCGCGACACAACCGGCTGGGCCGGTCATTGGGTTGCGCCCTGAACAGCGTCTGCCGGATGCGCCTTCTTTGACGACGACTGATCCCGACATCCCACCGGATGGTCCACCCCGTCCCATCCCCTTCAGGCTGTGCGCACAATATCTGGATGCAACCTGCGTCGGGTTGACACGAATCGCGCGCCACAAGACGATTCTCCCTTACGTGCTCACGCATTCTGCACAACCGAGTATTATAAAGGTTTCGGGAGGACCTGATTATGCCATCCATTTTCGACACAGCCACACTCGACGGCACCAACGACTTTTCGCTTTTTGGTCAGAATTATTCCTGGCTGGACCCGTTCTTCTTCATCGACGCTGGCGCTCCGCCGGATGACTACAACGCCACGCTCACCATCACCGGCGACTGGTTTCTGTCCATGCTTCAGCTGAATGGGGCGGACAGCGAGTTCAATGTCACCATAAACGACACCGGCACTGCCGACATAGTCCTCCTGCGCATCAGGGACGATTTCGGAGGCTCAACCACCGTCAACCTCACCGGGTCCCGAATTGACTACATAAGGGGCGGCGACGGAGATGTTGAGCTCAACCTGGGATCCGAACGGATCGTATCAATCGATCTCTTCGGTGGCACCCACGAAATCAACGTCGGCACCGGCAGGGTTGGAACAATCCGCTTGGGTGACGGGGATGATACGGTCCGCGGCGGCGACGGCGATGTCGAGTACCTGAACGTTGGCAGCGGAAACAACACGATCATCGGCGGCGCGGGCCGGATCGATGCCATTGTCGGCTATGACGGCGACGACAGCGTGACCGTGTCCGGAGACGTAAATACAATCGATCTGGGAAGTGGCAACAACACTGTGATCGGTGGCCCGGGCAGCATCGAAAACATCGACCTCTCTAGCGGCGATGACGACATTACCGTCAGCGGCGGCGTAGATTCCATTAGCCTCGGGAGCGGCGTGAACACACTGATGACCGGTGCCGGGTTCATCGGGCAGGTGATCTCTTTCAGCGGCGACAACACAGTGACCATCGGGTCGGGCGGCGTGCGCTCCATCGGCTTCTCCGGAGGCCGCGACGATATCACCATCGACGGCGGCTCGGCCGAAAGCATCGTGACCGGAGGCGAACGCGACATCGTCACCCTCCGGAATGGCGGGGGCGCGGACCAGATCAATCTGGGTGGCGACAACAACCAGTTGATCATGGAGGTCGGTGCCGGAAACGTGAATTCCGTCATGTCCTATGGCGGCAATGATATATTCCGTCTCAATGGCAATAACGTCGACGACATCACCGCGGGCAGCGGGCGCAATACCGTGATTGTCGGCGATGGCGGTTTTCTCGGCAGCTACCAGGGGTATGATGGCGACGATATCCTGAACCTCGATGGCGGACGGGTGAATGGCGCGTTGCTTGGTGACGGCAACAATCGCTTTCTTTCGGGCAATGGCGGCAGTGCCGACAGCGTTTCGGCTTTCGACGGCGACAACTTCATTCGGCTCGGCCCGAACTCGAACATCGATCAACTGAGTCTCGGCACCGGAACAAACGTCATCTCACTCGGCAACAACTCTCGCATCAATTCCGCGATCACAGGAAACGGCGACGACCGCTTCGTGCTCGCTGGTAATGCCCGTATCTTCCAGATCAAGATGGATGGCGGCGACAACTCCGTCACCTCGGGCTCGGGCTTTATCGAGAGCATCTACTCTTACAACGGCAACAACGTCCTCAGGATCGGCACTGGCGGCGTGCAACAGATCGCATTCTCCGGCGACGGCACCCCTCAGAACCACATCCTTGAAGCCGATGGATGGGTCGGCAGCTACTCGGCCACCGACCTGTCCCGCTCGGTCATCACCCTGAACGATGGCGCCGGTTTTATCCGCACCGGCGACCGGTCGGATTCGGTCACCGCGAACGGAGATTTTGTCAGTTACATCGCGACCCGCGACGGGAACGATACGGTCGAGCTGAATGGCCAATGGGTCGAAACGGTCAACACCGGCAACGGGAACGATACGGTTATCGTCTCCAGTACTTTCGGTGCAGGCATCGTGCGCCTCGGCAACGGCGACGACCTGATCCAGATCACCGGCCCGCTTGATCCCGATAATGGCGGCGTGCGGATCGTTGGCGGCGGAGGCACTGACACCGCAGATTTTAGCGGCTTTCAGACCTCGCTTGTGATCGACCTCTCGATCCTCAACGGCGGCTGGCAGAACATCGCGGCCCCAAATGGCGATCTGGAGCTCGCCGGTGAAGGGATCTTCCAGTTCTCCTCTGTCGAAAACCTCATCGGCGGCGGGCGCGCGGATATCCTGACCGGCGATGAAAGCGACAATCACATCGACGGCAATCAGGGCCGCGACACGATCATCGGTGGCGACGGGGACGATACGATCATCGGCAACCGGCAGGACGATGTGCTGACCGGTGGCGGCGATGCCGACACGTTCCTTTTCAATCCCAACGACGGAGAGGACACGATCACCGATTTCGAAGCCGGGGTCGACGTGATCGACATTGTCGGCGCGAACGCTCTGGGCGATCTGGGCTTTGCCACCGTGGGGGACGATGTCGAGGTGTCCTTCGGCAATATCGTGGTCACGGTCGAGGACATCACGCTGGCGGTCTTGCAGCAGGATGCGAATTTCGGATTCTGACGCTTGCCGCACAGCGACCCGGGCCCGCTCAGGGCTCGGGATCGACCTTGCCGCGCATCGCCTTCACCTCGCCGCGCACCTTCTTGGCCTTGAGCCGCCGCTTCTTTGAGCCAAGCGTCGGGCGCGTCGGGGTCCGGCGCTTGGGCTTTTCCAGCGCCGCGCGGATCAGCTCCGTCAGCCGATCCCGTGCGATCTCTCGGTTGCGGGCCTGACTGCGGGTCTCGTCGACCTGCAGCACCACAGCGCCTTCCTTGGTCCAGCGCCGCCCCGCAAGCCGCTTCAGCCGCGCCTTCACGGGACCGGGCAGGTTGGGCGAGCGCTCCGCCTCGAAGCGCAACTCCACCGCCGTGGCGACCTTGTTGACGTTCTGCCCGCCGGGGCCCGAGGCGCGGATGAACTGTTCGGTCAGTTCCCAATCCTCGATCTCTATCTGTGCATTGATGCGCATGGCTCTTTCGCGGGCTCGAGTGGACCAGGCCCCGGTCGGCAATCGGGCCTGCACGGGTAACAGCAAAAAGGGCCGCCCCGGTTTTTGAGCGGCCCTTCGAGAATTCGGAGGCGGGTGCCGGTTAGGCTGCCTGCCAATACGGATTTCCTTGTTCCAGGGGCTGCCCTAGAGCGCGGTCCCCCGTATTGTTCCGACACCTTTCTCCAATGTTCCTCTGATCACTGGATCACCTCCTTTCAGCTGGTTAAACGCAAGATGATGTTGCCACGCCTCTTGCGTTCCACAAAGTCTTTTTTTCACCTCAAGCGAAAACCGACGTCCCGGTTGCCTTCAAAACAATCAAACGGAACGGAATAAGCGCCAAAAGCGCCAGGCTCAGCTTCACACCCCAGTCCGCAACGGCCAGCGACACCCAGAGTGGCGCCTGCGGCCCCATGCCCAGAAGCGGCAGGATCTCGCCCGCCCAGGCCACATCGTTGCCGGGCTCCAGCCCGCTCAGCGCGCCGGAGAAGGCGATGGTGAAAAAGAGCGCGGTGTCGACCGTTGAGCCGATCAGCGTCGAGGCCAGCGGCGCGCGCCACCAGCGCCCTTCGCGCAGCCGGTCAAAGACCGCCACGTCCAGAAGCTGCGCCGTGAGAAAGGCCAGCCCGGACCCCAAAGCGATGCGCAAGGTGACGGCCGGATAGGTATAGCCGTCGCCCTGCAACATGATCTGCGTGCCGACGAGCGAGCAGGCCACGCCCACCACAAAGCCGGCGAACACCACCTTTCGCGCGGCTTTTGCGCCGTAGAGGCGGTTCATGAGGTCGGTGACCAGAAAGGCCAGCGGATAGGTGAAAGCACCCCAGGTCAGCCATTGGCCAAAGAGGAACTGCACCAGGAAATTCGAGGCCAGCACGATGATGGCCATGGCAAGAATGCCGGGAAGATGTGCACGCGTCATTGGATACCCGTTTTTCTCATGGTTGCGGGGACATGGCCCGGATATGTTCCGGACGCGCGGGCTTTAGCGGCTTGCCGTGCCGGACGCAAGAGGCGCGCCCAGCCGGTATTCGACAAATTCGGTGCGCTGGAAGGCGCGGAAATTATCGTCCGACACCATGGTGAGCCGGATCAACCCGTCGCCATCCCGCCAGACCGCGATGCCTTCGAGATTGTCGTGACGGCGCAGGCGGGTGGTCAGCAGCGTCTCTTCGCTCGTGACGCCGCTTTCGGTCAGCGTGAAGACGCGCACCCGGGTCCGAAAGCCAAACCCGCTGAAAAGCCGCTCGAGCAGATAGAACCGGCCATCCGGTCCGAAATCCGCGCCCACGGGTTTGAACCCGCCATCGCGCGGGATCGCAAAGGGCTGGCTCCAGGCGCCGTCGAACCGCCAGACGGGGAACGGCCGGTCGAGCCGGCCAGAGCGTTCCGGCAGCGTGAACAGCCGGCCCCTATGGTCGATGGCCAGCGCCTCGAGGCCGGAATTGCCCTGCATCTGCCGGAACGCCTCCGGGCGCGGCATCCGCGTGGCCGCGTCGGGGGTCAGGTAGGTCCAGACCCGGTTGCCGCCTTCGAAGGACACGAAGATCCGCCCGTCCGCATCCAGCGCCAGCCCTTCGGAATCACCGCCCGCTTTTGATTGCCTGGCACCGTCGATCCCGCGCAGCAGCGCTGGCGCATCGGCCGCGACGCCGGTGATGCGTCCGGCGGCACGCGTGAAGCGGCCCGAGAGGATCAGCCCGCGATCGGAGATCGCCGTGAAGCCCTGCCCGTCCGCATCGACCTCGAGCCCGGAAAACCCGCCCGCGCCATGCTCTGCGGCAGGCCAGGTATAGCTGCCCACATAGACGGCCTCGCCCCCCCGAAGCGGGGTGGCAAGGGCCATCAGGCACAGCGTCAGGGCGCGGATCAGTTGGCCGCCAGAACGTCGGCGCATTGGCGCGGAAGATCCGCCATCGTGAGCTCCCGGCGCGGCGGGGACGGCTTGGCATTGGGATCGGGCGGCGGCGGATTGAGGATGCGGTCGACCCAGCCCTGCGCCTCCTCACAGCCATCGCCGGGCCCCGGCGCGGCCTGATCCACACAGCCGCTGGCCCCCCGAGGGCAGCTCAGACGCACATGGAAATGGTAGTGATGCCCCCACCACGGGCGCACCTTGCGCAACCAGGCGCGATCGCCCTTTTCGTCGTTGCACATCTTTACCTTTGCACCCGGAAAGATGAAAATCCGTGCCACTCTCGGATCGGAGGCAGCCGCCTTGACGATCTCGTGATGCGCGCGCGTCCAGTTGTTGTTGGTGAACGCCCCGCTGGAGCGGCGCAGTGAAATCGACGAGATATTCTCGCGCTGCTTGACGCTGAGCGACAGGTCATCCGCCGGGCGCAGCCAGATATCCGCATCGAGCCCGATCTGGTGACTGCGATGCCCGGTGAGCATCGGCCCGCCGCGCGGCTGGCTCATATCGCCCACGTAAAGCCCGCTCCACCCCGGTTGCTGCGCGGCCTTGCGGCTGAGGTCCTGCACGTAATCCACAAGCTCCGGATGGCCCCAGTTGCGGTTGCGGCTGAGCCGCATCGCTTGCCAGGTCGGCCCGGTTTCGGCCAGTTGCACGCCGCCCGCCAGGCAGCCTTTTGCGTAACTGCCATAAGGCGCGGCGGACTGCGTCGAGCCGCCCGATTTCGCGCCGAAAAGCTGCTTGGCCTCTTTCGAGGAGAGCACCGGATCGAGCGGCGGCAGGGCCGCGGCACTGCGCGCGCCGGAGATGTCCCGGGCGCCGCCCGCGCAGGCCGCCAGAACAACGCTCAGCGCAATCCAGAGAAAATATCGCTTCATTCTGCCCGATCTCCGTTCGGTTTTACCCAGATTAGCAGAATTAGCCCCAGCACGAAAAGGCCGATGATCGGCGTGTAGCCGATCTGCGCGTCGCCGGTCCATCGCGTGGTCACGTTGATCAGCGCTGGCGCCAGAAACGCCGTGGCCTTGCCGGTCAGCGCAAAAAGGCCGAAGCTTTCCGCCGGACGGTCGGCTTCGGTGTGGCGCACCATCATCGAGCGCGACGCCGAATAAAGCGCGCCACCCGCGCCGCCGACGATGGCCCCGCAGACATAGAAAATCGCATCCGGCAGGAGCGAGCCTTCGCGAAGCGGCAGACCAAAGAAGCTCTGCCGGGTCATGCCGACAATCACCAGCCCGACCAGGATCAGCAGCGTCACACACAGCACGATGACCGGTTTCGGACCAAAGCGGCGATCCGCCAATCCGCCGGCCCAGGACAGGATCGCCGCGGAGATCGCCGCCACGATGCCGAAAACCCCGATCTGGATGATCGTCCACTCCAGCACAAAGCCCGCATAGATCCCGCCATAAGCATAAAGTGCCGTGAGCCCGTCGCGATAGAACATCGAGGCCAGCAGGAAACTGCGGCACGAAGAGCGCTTCCACACCGCCCGGACCGACAGTTTCAGATCGCCGAGCACCGCGCGGATGCGCGGCCGGACCGACGAGCGGCGCGGCGGATCCTTTGTCCACAGAAAGAACGGGATGATGAAGACCGAGAACCAGAGCGCGATGAACGGCCCGGTGAAACGGGTGCCTTCGCGGGCCTCCGGATCGAGCCCGAAGGCGGGCTCCAATTCAATCAGCGTGACCCCGTTGTCGTTTTCGGCAAAAAACAGCAGCACCACGATCAGCGCCAGCACCCCGCCCCAATAGCCAAACGCCGTCGCATTGCCCGAGATCGCGCCCACATCGTCGGTATCCCCCAGGGATGGCAGCAGCGCATTGGCAAGATTGAACGCCGATTCCGATGCGGTGAACCCGACCCAGAAGGCGAAAAGCACAAGGTAAAGCCCGGTGCCATCCGGCAGCAGGTTCCAAAGCATTGCTGCACAGATTACCGTGATGACCGAAAAAAGCGCCATCCACGGCATCTTGCGCCCGGTGGCATCGGCCCAGGCGCCAAGGAAGGGCGCCGAGAGCGCAATGAACAGCCCCGAAATGGTCTGCGCGCCGGACCAGAGGTTCTGCGCCGCCGCCTCCGCGGCATCCGCCTCCAGACCTTCGGTGCCGAAATACACCTTGGCGACGGAGGCGAAATAGGGCGCAAAGACAAAGGTCAGCCCGAGGGTGGCATAAGGCTGTTGCGCCCAGTCGAAAAACATCCATCCCCAGATGCGTTTGCGCGATTTTGCCAGATCCATCCTGTCCCCCGGGGCGTTTGGCGCGATCAAAGCCCGGGGCGGGTCCGAATGGCAAGAACTTCCTGCCCGCGCATGCCCGGTGCCGGGGCGTCAGCCGGTTGCCGCTAGCTCATCCAGAACGCGGCTGTCCTGCATCGGCGGCCAGGGTCTTGCATCCTCCGCCGCGAGCCAGGCGCTCACCCAGCCGGGCAGCGGGCGGGCAAGCTCCGGCGCGATCTGCAACGCCTCAAGCACCCGGTCGGTGGCGACAATGCCGCGTCTGTCGGTGACCGCGGCGCGGTACACCGCGTGGCTCGCGCAGGCGCCGTCGGATTTCCACATCGACTGTTCGAGATACATGAAGCGCGCGTCCCAGCCCAGCAGGCGGGATCGCATCTCGATCTTCTGGAACGCCCGCACCCGGCGGCGGTAGCGCACCACCGCACCCGCCATGGTCAGCCCCCATTTCTCGCGCCGGATCGCCGTCAGCAGACCGGAACGATGGGCCAGCGGAATGCGCCCGAGATCATAAAGCGTGAGCGTGCGCCCGTTGTTGAGCTCGTTCCAGATATCGAGATCCCAGGGCCAGCAGATATGGTGGCTGACATGGATGTCGCCCGGGCGCAGCGGCGGCGCCTTGCGGGCCACCAGCACCTCTTTGACCAGACGGATGACGGGATACATCGCGGACCTTTCGTGACCGATATGGCAGGGAACGCCTTGCGCGGATCTGGGGCGGCCCGGCGCCGAGGTCAACCACAACCTCGCGGCAGGCTTGCCCTTTTGCCCGCCCGCGCTTACCTCTTGGCCCTGAGGCAAGGCAAAGAGGCGCTCCCGATGCAATCGCTGTTCCAGATCCTGATGCTGCTGCTGGACGTGGTCTGGTTCTTCATCATCGCGCATGTGATCATGAGTTGGCTGATCAATTTCCAGGTGCTCAACCTGCGCCAGCCGCTGGTCGCGCAGATCTGGGAGGGGCTGAGCCGCATTCTGGAGCCCGCCTATGCGCAGATCCGCCGCATCCTGCCGCCGATGGGCGGGCTTGATCTGGCACCTCTGGTGGCGCTGATCGGGGTCTATGCGCTGCGGATCATCCTGGCCAACAATGCGGGCTTTTTCTACGGCGTCTGATGCGCAGGGCACGAGGGCGCGGCTTTGAGGGAAAATCGCGTGGGGTTCCGCCCTGTCCCGGCAGGCTGAAACGCCCCGAGGGTGTTTTTGGCCGGAAGAAACCGCTCTTCGGGCTTGATTAACCGAATCCTAGTGTGTGATTGTTGATCTAAGAGCAGATATAGATAATTCCGGCAGGTCACACCATGCCCCGCGATCTATCCAGCGCAGAGGATCTTCTGCGCGAGATATTCGGATTCGACGCGTTCCGCCCCGGTCAGGGCGAGATTGTGGATGCCGTGGCGCGGGGCGAGAACGTGCTGGCGATCATGCCCACGGGCGGCGGCAAGTCGCTCTGCTTCCAGCTGCCCGCGCTGATGCGGGCGGGTGTCACGGTGGTGATCTCGCCGCTCATCGCGCTGATGCGCGATCAGGTGCGCGGGCTGCGCGAGGCGGGTGTGGCCGCCGGTGCCCTGACCTCCGGCAATACCGAGGAAGAGACAAACGCGGTCTGGGACGGGCTGCAGGATGGCACGCTCAAGCTGCTTTATCTGGCGCCCGAACGGCTGGCCAGTTCCGGCACGCAGCGGATGCTGGCGCAGGCGGGCGTGTCGCTGATCGCGGTGGACGAGGCGCATTGCGTCAGCCAGTGGGGCCATGATTTCCGCCCCGATTACCTGCGCATCGGCGAATTGCGCCGCGCGCTCGACGTGCCTCTGGCGGCTTTCACGGCAACCGCGGACACCGAGACTCAGCAGGAAATCGTCACCCGGCTTTTTGACGATGTCCCGCCGGAAACCTTCCTGCGCGGCTTTGACCGGCCCAATATCCATCTGGCGTTTCAGCCCAAGGACAAGCCGCGCGACCAGATCCTGGGCTTTGCCGGCGTCCGTCGCGGCCAGTCCGGGATTGTCTATTGCGGCACCCGCGCCAAGACCGAGAGCCTCGCCGCCGCCCTGCGCGCCGAAGGCCACCCGGCCTGCCACTATCATGGCGGGATGGAGGCGCAGGATCGCCGAGAGGTCGAGGCGCGCTTTGCCACCGAGGACGGGCTTGTGGTTGTCGCCACGGTTGCCTTTGGCATGGGGGTCGACAAACCCGATATCCGCTGGGTGGCGCATGCCGACCTGCCCAAAAGCATCGAGGCCTATTACCAGGAGATCGGCCGCGCCGGGCGCGATGGTGCGCCTGCCGAGACGCTGACGCTTTATGGTCCAGACGATATCCGCCTGCGCCGCGCCCAGATCGACGAAGGCCTGGCGCCACCCGAACGGCGCGCCGCCGATCACGGGCGTCTGAATGCGCTGCTGGGGCTGGCGGAGGCCCTGGGCTGCCGCCGCCAGGCGTTGCTGGCATATTTCAGCGAAGCTGCGGAGCCCTGCGGCAATTGCGATCTCTGCAACACGCCGCCGGAATGTTTCGACGGCACCGAAGCGGTGCGCAAGGCGCTGTCGGCCGCGCTGCGCACCGGCGAGAGCTTTGGTGCGGGGCACCTGATCGACATCCTGCGCGGCAACCTCACCGACAAGGTCAAGGCGCGGCGGCATGACGGGCTGCCGACATTCGCTGTGGGGCAGGACCTCTCGAAAGCGCAGTGGCAGGCCGTGTTCCGGCAGATGATGGGGCATGACCTGATGCGCCCGGATGCCGAGCGTCACGGCGCGCTGGTGATGACCGACCGCGCGCTGCCGATCCTGCGCGGCGAGCAAAGCATCCAGCTGCGCCGCGACAGCGTGGCGCGCGCCGCCGAACGCCGCCCGGCGGTCAAGACGCTGGTCAGCGAAGAGGACGCGCCGCTGATGTCGGCACTCAAGGCCAAGCGCCGGGCGCTGGCCGAGGCCGCGCGGGTGCCAGCTTACGTGATCTTCCCCGACCGCACGCTGATCGAGATGGCGCAGGACCGGCCCGCGACGCTGGATGACATGGCGCGCATCAACGGGGTGGGCGCAAAGAAACTGGAACGCTACGGCGCGGCCTTTCTCGAGGTCATCACCGGCGAGACGCGCGAGGTCCATCCGGCGCGCCGCAAGCTGGCCGGGCGCGGTGCGGGTGATCTTTACGACGCGCTGATGGATGCGCAGGGGCGGCTGATGCGCGGCGCCGACGGCACCGAAAAGCCACTGTCGTGCTCGGCCTCGCAGCTGGCCCGGCTGGCCGAGCAGAAACCCGACTGTCCCGATGCCATGACCCGCCTTCTGGGCGAGCGCCGCGCGGACCGTTTCGGCGCCGCCTTTCTGGACGTTCTGCAGGCGGCGGACTAAGTCTGCGGGAACGCGCGCGCTGCGCCCCGTCATACCACGAGGACCCCCATGCTGATCGTGATCTCCCCGGCCAAGCGGCTGGACTGGTCGGACCGGACCACCGCCACGACCGAGCCGGATTTCTGCGACGACGCCAACCGGCTCGCCAAGACCGCCCGCAATCTCACCCTGCGCGATCTCAAGGGGCTGATGGGGCTCTCGGACGATCTCGCGCGGCTCAATCGCGACCGCTTTCGCGCCTTTGCCGAAACCCCTGATCCGGAGATCACACGCCCCGCCGCGCTCGCCTTTGCGGGCGATACCTATATGGGGCTCGATGCGGCATCGCTCGGCGCGGCGGAGATGGGCTGGGCGCAGGATCACCTGCGGATCCTGTCGGGTCTTTACGGGCTGTTGCGCCCCTGCGACGCGATCCAGCCGTACCGGCTGGAGATGGGTTCGCGGCTCAAGACGCGGCGCGGCGGCACGCTTTACGCCTATTGGCGCGATCAGCTGTCCCGCGCGCTCAATGCGCAGGCCGAGGCGCTTGGCACCGGTGTTCTGGTGAATTGCGCCAGCCAGGAATATTTCGGTGCGGTTGCGCCCAAGGCGCTGAAGCTCCGCGTGATCACGCCGCAATTCATGGAAGACAAGGACGGCACGCCGAAAATCGTCAGCTTCTTTGCCAAGCGCGCCCGCGGGGCGATGGCGCGGTTCATCATCGACCACCGGCTGACCGATCCGGAGGCGATCACAGATTTCGACAGCGGCGGTTATCGCTACGTGCCGGAGATGTCAGAGCCCGACCGCCCGGTCTTCCTTCGCCCCGCCGGGGTCTGACACGGCCTCGCTCTCTTTGTCGCCGAGGATGAGCGCGGCATAATGGGTGATTTTCTTGCCCAGTTCGGCCTTGCGCAGGGGTTTGGTCAGATAGTCGTCCAGCCCCGCGGCGAGGATCCCCTCCTTGTCGCCCGCCATGGCATGGGCGGTGACCGCGATGATCGGCACGTTCGGGCCGTCGCCTTCGATGCTGCGGATCTCGCGGGTCGCCTGCTTGCCGTCCATCTGCGGCATCGAGATGTCCATGAAGATGATGTCCGGCCGGCATGTGCGATACGCCTCCACCGCTTCCAGCCCGTTATCGGCAAAGCGCAGATCGACGTCGAAGCCACCGGCCATCTTGCGAAACACCAGCTGGTTGGTCTTGTTGTCCTCGGCCACCAGCACGTCGAGCCGGGTTTTCGGCGGCGCCTTTGGCGCGTCTTGCGCGGTCGGCTGAGGATGCTGCAAAGCTTCGGGTGACGGGCGCACCCGACCGGGTGGTTCCAGCGCCTCGAGCGCCGAAAAGAGCATCCGCCGCGCCACCGGCTTTTGCAGCACCGCGCTGACGGTTGTCGACGCCGCGCCCTGCAGGATCCCGGGATTGTCCGACAGAAGGATCGCGGCCACCCCTGTTGTCAGCCGTTTGAGCTGCGCGATGAGCTCGAGCCCGGACATGTCCGGCAGGTCCTGTTCGGTGATGATCAGATCCGGCGGATCGGCGAGCCGGTCGAGCACCTCCTCCCCGGTCTTGCAGAAATCGGTTTCCAGCCCGATGATCTGCAGCTGCTTGGACAGGATCATCCGGTTGGCGCTGTGGTCGTCGACCACCAGCACCCGTTTGAGATGCGCGGGCAGACGCGCGGTTTCATAGACGAGGGGCTCATCCGCAGGCAGCACAAGCCGCATGCCGAAACAGCTGCCCTTGTCCAGCTCGCTTTCGACCCAGACCTCGCCTTCCATCAGCTCGACCAGACGGCGAGAGATGGCAAGGCCCAGACCGGTGCCCTCGAAATTGCGGTTGCGCTCGTCCTCCACCTGATTGAACTCGCCGAAGACATGGCCGATCTTGTCTTCGGGGATGCCGATGCCGGTATCCTCGATGGTGATGTGGATGGCGGTGCGCGCCTCCGCATCCGTGACACCCACCACGCGCACCAGCACATGTCCCTCGACGGTGAACTTGACCGCGTTGCCGATGAGGTTGGTCAGGATCTGCCGCACGCGCCCGGGATCGCCGACAAACCGCGTCGGCAGGAACATGTCGTAATCCACCAGAAGCGCGATGTCCTTGTCGCGCGCCGAGGGTTGCAGAAGCATCACCACCTCGTGGATTGCGCGTTCCAGATCAAAGGGTTCGGACGCCAGCTCCAGCTTTTCCGCCTCGATCTTGGAGTAATCCAGGATGTCGTTGATGATCACCAGCAACGCCTCTCCGGAGCTGCGGATCGTGTCGGTATAGAGCTGCTGTTCAGCGCTGAGCTCGGTATCCATCAGCAGGTCGGACATGCCGACCACGCCGTTCATCGGTGTGCGGATCTCGTGGCTCATATTGGCCAGGAACGCGGATTTCGCGCGATTGGCGGCCTCCGCGCGGATCATCGCCTCCTGCAGGCGGCGCTGGTCCTCTTTCAGCTCGGTGATGTCGATGCGCAGACCGACGCGCCCGCCATCGCGGGTCTCGCGCTCGTAGACGCGCACCCAGCGTCCGTCGCGCAGCAATTGCTCCAGCTCGGTCGAGGCGGTGCGGTGCTCTTCGAGCCGCTGGTCCAGCCACTCCTCCTCGCGGCCTTCAGCCTCCTGCCATTGGCCGTGGTCCAGACCATAGCGCAGAATATCCTCGAAATGCGTGCCGGGCACCATCGCCGGGGCGGTCTCGGGGTAGATATCGCGGTAGGGATCGTTGCACATCAGCAGCCGGTCCTCGGAATCGAAGATCACAAAGCCGTCCGGCAACTCCTCCACCGCGGACCACATGCGCATCAGATCGGTGATGTCGATGGCCAGCGACACCACGCCGCCTTCGGGCACGCGGCGGTCCTGGATCTTGATGAAGCGCCCGTTCCAGAGCCGCAGCGTCTCGCTCGGGATCGGAGTCTGATCCCAGCGCGCCCGCATCCGCGCCTGCCAGGCGGCGCAATCCTCGCCCTGCAGATCGACGATCCCCTCTTCGGCGAGGATTTCGACCACATGCGCGTAGCTGGCGCCGGGGCCGATGGTCTCGATATCCTCGAACAGAAGCAGGTAGGCGGGGTTGGCCAGCTCCAGCTGACCGGTGGCATCGAACATTGCAAAGCCGTCGCGGATCGTCTCGAGCGCCTTCCAGAGCTGCCCCTCCACGATCTCGATCTTTTCGGTGGCCTGCCCGAGCTGGTGGATGACACGCTGGTTTTCATCCCGTACCTCGGCCACTTCGGCGCGGGTCTCGGTGATCTCGTGGCTGAGCTGCAGCGCGTGCTGGCCGAGTTTGCGATTGGCGGCAAAAAGCTCCTCCTGCTTGAGTTCAAGCAGGCGTTCCGCGGCCAGTCTGCCGCGTCGTTCTTCAGCCAGACGGTTGGCCAGCTTCATCAATTGCCCTCCGCAATCGGGCGGACACTGCCACGCGCCGGTGAAAATCGTCTTAACCCGCGCGGGCCCGGCGGCCGATCCTGTCAAGCACAAACCCTGCATCCGCAGGTATGGATTCCGCGCCTTGCCTGCCCGCGCGGCGCTGTGGCAAGCTCGCGGGCATATTTGGCAAGGAGCATTTCCATGCGTCGCATTTTTCTGGCTTTCGTGCTGGGCTCTCTCGCCCTGCCCGCACAAACCACCCCGGTCTTTGCCCAGGATGCGATCCCGGACCGGCGGGTTGTCGTGACCCGCGATGTCGACTTTCCCGGCGCCGATCTGCAGACGCTTTTCGACACCTCCTACGATGCCTGCGCGCGCGTCTGCCTGAACGACCCGCTCTGCAAGGCCTTCACCTTCAACACCCGCAGCAATGCCTGTTTCCCGAAATCCGGGATCGCCGAGCCGGTGCCCTTCGAAGGCGCCAACTCCGCCCGAATCGTGGAGGTCAGCGCCTCTGCCCGCGCCCGTGCGGCGGACCGGCGCGCGGATCTGGGCTTCCTGCACGCCTCCGATCTGGAGCGCGCCCGCAATGAGGCGATGGCCCTCGCCGCGCGCCATGGCGGCGGGCAATGGACGGTCGAGGCGCTTCTCGATGCCGCAGAGCAGAGCCGCGCCAGCAACGATCAACCGACCGCGATCCACTGGACGGGTGCGGCACTGGCGCAGACCGACAGCCCCGCGCTCTGGCTACAATATGCCGAATGGTCGGCGGGGTATGCCGCGGATCTCAAGGGCAGCGACCAGCGCAAATACCGCAACCGCGCGCATCTTGCCTATCTCAACGCCTATCTGCGCAGCGAAGATGACGCGCAGCGGGTCACCGCCCTGCTCGGCCTTGCCGACGCGCTCGAGGCGCAGCGCCGGGGACGCGCGATGATCGCGCCGCTGCGGCTGGCCGAAGAGATCGACCCGCGCGCCGACGTTGTCGCGGCGCTCGATGCGGCGATTGGCAAATACGGCTTCCGGATTCGCGAACACCTTGTGGAGGCCGACAGCGCCACGCCGCGGATCTGCGCCGCTTTCAGCGAACCTCTGGTCCGCGCAGGGCAGGATTACGCGCCTTACGTCCGGCTGCCTGACCCGCGTCTTGCGGTCACAGCGGATGACAGCCGCATCTGCATCAGCGGCGTTCAGCATGGCAGCCGCTACACGCTGACGTTCCGCGCGGGGCTGCCCGCCGCCTCCGGCGAGGCGCTGGTCAAGGACATCACGATCAACGCCTATGTGCGCGACCGCACGCCCGCCGTGGCCTTTCCCGGGCGCGCCTATGTGCTGCCCAAAAGCCCCGATGCCGGGCTGCCCATCGACACGGTCAACCTCGACACGGTGGATCTGGTGCTGCGCCGGGTGTCGGACCGCAACCTTGTGCGCACGCTGCGCGACAGCTATTTCGGCCGGCCCCTTTCGCGCTATGACGAGCAGTATTTCAACGAGGATATCGCCGAAGAGATCTGGCGCGGCAGCGGCGAGGTGGAAAACCGGCTCAACGCCAATGTGCTGACGCGCCTGCCGCTGGGCGCGGTTGTGGACGAGTTGGACGCGGGCATCTACACGCTGACCGCCGCCCCTCCGGGCACGGCGCAGAACGAGGACGGGCGCGCGACGCAATGGTTCATCCTTTCGGATATCGGCCTGACGACGCTGGCGGGCAATGACGGGCTGACCGTGGTGGCGCGGGGCCTGGGTGATGCGGAGCCTCTGGCCGGGCTCGACGTGTCGCTGATCTCCACCGCCAACCGCGTACTCGACACGGTGACGACCGATGCCGCGGGGCTCGCGCAGTTTGCGCCGGGGCTCTTGCGCGGCAAGGCTGGCGTCCGGCCTGCGCTGGTGATGGCGCGGCAGGGCGAGGCGGATCTGGCGTTTCTGTCGCTCACTGATCCCGCGTTCGATCTGTCCGACCGTGGCGTTTCGGGCCGCGATCCCGCCGGGCCCATCGATGCGTATCTGACCACCGACCGCGGCGCCTACCGCGTGGGTGAGGTCATCAACGCGACAGCGCTGCTCCGCGATGGCAAGGCGCGCTCTGTCACCGATGTGCCGGTGACTGCGATCCTGACACGCCCGGACGGGGTGGAATATTCCCGCCATGTCTCTGCCGACGATGTGGCGGGCGGCCATGTCTTCACCCTGCCGCTCGGCGCAACCGTGCCGCGCGGCACCTGGCGGCTGGCGCTCTTTGCCGATCCCGACGCGCCCGCGCTTGCCTCCGAAACCGTGCTGGTCGAGGATTTTGTGCCCGAGCGGATCGATTTCGACCTGTCGCTGCCCGACGGCCCGATCAACCCGCTGTCGCCGCCGCTGCTCGATGTGTCGGCCCGCTATCTCTTTGGTGCGCCCGGCGCGGATCTGGCCATCGAAGGCGAGATGGTGCTGTCGACCCGCGCCACGCTGGAGGGCTTTCCCGGCTACCGGTTCGGACGTCACACCGAAAACTCGGTGCGCGAAGTCTCGAGCTTCCCGGCGGAGCTGCAAACCGGTCCCGACGGCACCGCGCAATTGACGCTTCCGATCCCCGACGCGGTGACACCCGGCCGCCCGCTCGAGGCCGATATCGTCCTGCGCCTGTCCGAAGCCTCCGGCCGCCCGGTCGAGCGGCGCATCACCCGCGCGGTGGCGCCGGATAGCCCGGTCATCGGCATTCGCCCCGGCTTTGACGACAGCCTGCCCGAAGGCGCCACTGCCCGTTTCGACATCATCGCGCTCGGGCCGGATCTTGAGCCGCGCGCGATGGAGGTGAACTGGCAGGTCAACCGGGTGCGCACCCGCTACCAGTGGTACCAGCTTTACGGCAACTGGAACTGGGAACCTGTGACCACCCGCGAGACCATCGCGCGCGGTACCGGCACGCTGGGCGACGCCCCGCTGACCGTTTCGGCGGATGTCGACTGGGGCCAGTACGAGATTGTGGTGGAGCGCACGGATGGCGGCTATGTGGCCTCGTCGATGGGCTTTGACTCGGGCTGGTACCCCCCCGCCACCGCCGCCGACACGCCCGACATGCTGGAGCTGTCGCTCGATGCGCAAAGCTACCGTCAGGGGGACCACGCCAATCTGCGCATGGTGCCGCGTTACGCGGGCAAGGCGCTGGTGACGGTGATGTCGGACCGGGTGATCTCCATGCAGGCGATCGAGGTCACCGCGGGCGAAAACACGCTTGCCCTGCCGGTCACCGAGGAATGGGGCGCCGGCGTCTATGTGACGGCGCAGGTGCTGCGCCCGATGGATGTCGCCGCGGGCATGAACCCGGCCCGAGCGCTGGGTCTGGCCCATGCCGCCGTCGATCCCGGCGAAAAGCAGCTCTCGGTCAGGTTCGACGCGCCTGCCGAAAGCACCCCGCGCGGCCCGCTCGGCGCCGCGGTCGAGGTGGCCGGTCTCGGTGAAGGCGACACCGCCTGGGTCACCGTGGCCGCGGTCGACCTGGGCATTCTGAACCTCACAGGCTTTGACAGCCCCGACCCCTCGGCGCATTATTTCGGGCAACGTCGGCTCGGCGTCGAGATCCGCGACATCTATGGGCGTCTCATTGACGGCATGAACGGCGCGATGGGGCAGGTCCGCTCTGGAGGCGACGCCGCCGCGGGCATGCGCATGCAGAGCCCGCCGCCGACCGAAGCGCTGGTGGCCTTTTTCTCCGGTCCGGTGGCGGTCAACGAGGATGGCCGCGCAGAGGTGTTTTTCGACATCCCCGATTTCAACGGCACCGTGCGGTTGATGGCGGTGGCCTGGACCGACACCGGCGTCGGGCAGGCCGAAGCGGATGTGCTGGTGCGCGACCCGGTGGTGATGTCGGCCTCGCTGCCGCGCTTTCTGGCGCCGCTGGACAGCTCGCGGCTGCTGCTGGAGCTGACCCACGCAAAGGGGCCGGGGGGCGAGATGGCGCTTTCGGTCACCTCCGACGGGTTGCTGCTGGGCGCTTCGGCGATCCCCGAAACCGTCACGCTGGAGGAGGGTGGCAAGCGCGTGCTCGACATTCCCGTCACCGCCGAAGAGGTGGGCGATCACACCATTACGATTGCCCTTGCCACACCCGATGGGCGGACGCTCAGCAAAGAGCTGAAACTCGGTGTACGCGCGCTGGATCCGGCCATCGGCCAGACGCGCCGGTTCTCGCTGGCACCCGGACAGACTTTCACGCTGGACCGCGAGGTGTTTGGCGGCTTCCGGCTGGCCTCTGCCTCGGCGATGATCTCTGCCGGTCCGCTGGCGCGGTTCGACGCGCCGGGGCTTCTGGCCTCGCTGGATCGCTACCCTTATGGCTGCACCGAGCAGGTGACCTCCAAGGCGCTGCCGCTGCTTTACATGTCCTCGGTCGCGGAACCGCTGGGGTTGGGCGATGGCGACCGCATCGCGCTGCGCATCGAGCAGGCGATTGCACAGGTGCTGACCCGTCAGGCCAGCAACGGGGCCTTTGGTCTCTGGCGCGCGGCATCGGGCGATTTCTGGCTCGACGCCTATGTCACCGATTTCCTGTCGCGCGCCCGTGCCGAAGGCCATGCCGTGCCTGACACCGCGTTTGCCAGCGCGCTCGACAATCTGGGCAACCGCATCGCCTATGCGCCCGAGTTCGACCGCGGCGGCGAGGACATTGCCTATGCGCTGATGGTTCTGGCCCGCGAGGGCAAGGCCGCGATGGGCGATCTGCGCTATTACGCCGATGAAAAGGCCGAGGCGCTGGCGACCCCGCTGGCGCAGGCCCAGCTGGGTGCCGCACTGGCGGCCTACGGCGATCAGGCGCGCGCCGATGCGATGTTCGCCCTTGCCGCCGCGCGCATCTCCGGGCAAAGCCGTGATCCGCAAAGCTATCGCGGCGACTACGGCAGCCCGGTCCGCGACGCCGCAGGCATCCTGTCGCTGGCGGTCGAGGCCCGCTCGCAAGCCATCGACACCGCGGCGCTCACCACGCGGATCTCGGCGGTCTCCCGGCCCCTGTCGACGCAGGAACAAAGCTGGGCGCTGCTGGCCGCGCATGCCATGGTCAAGGACCCCACCGTGTCGGGACTGGAGGTGGACGGCGCGCCGCTTGCCGGTCCGTTTGTGCGGCGCATCGAAGGTGCCACGCTGGATCCGCTGCAGATCACCAACACCGCCGCCACGGCGACTGACATCACCCTGACCACGCTGGGCGTGCCCGATGGGCCGACCGAGCAGAGCGGCTATGGCTACCGGATCGAGCGCGCCTATTACACGATGGAGGGCGAACCGGTGGGCGACGCGGTCGAGGCCGGGGACCGGCTGGTTGCGGTGCTGACGATCAAGCCTGCCGAAGCGACCCGCGCGCGGCTCATCGTGGACGATCCGCTGCCCGCAGGGTTCGAGATCGACAACCCGTCCTTGCTGCGGGCAGGCGACATCCGCGCGCTCGACTGGCTCGAGGTGGCCGAGGTCGATCACGCCGAATTCCGCACCGAGCGCTTCCTCGCCTCGCTGGATTACGGCGACACCAAACCGCTGCGGCTGGCCTATATCCTGCGCGCCGTGTCACCCGGCGTGTTCCATCACCCCGCCGCTCTGGTCGAGGACATGTACCGCCCCGATTACCGCGCCACCACCGCCTCCGGCACGGTGACGATCCGGCCATGACGCGGCGCGCGCCCCTCGAGCCCGGCCTGCGGCATGGCTAGGCGGCGGTTTCCCTTTGGCGGCGGGCTGGCGCTGGTGCTGATGCTCTGGTCGGCGGCGCTGATCCGCGACCGCGTCGATCTCTGGATCGATGCGACCGAGATGCCGGTGATGGTGCATGCCACCTCCCCCGAAGTGCGCGACCGCAACGGCCAGCTCTTGCGCGCCTACACGATCGAGGACGGGCTCTGGCGCATGGCGCTGTCGCCCGAACAGGTGGATCCGCTCTTTTACGAGATGCTGGTCGCCTACGAGGACAAGCGCTTTTTCACCCATTCCGGCGTCGATCCGCGCGCCACCGCGCGCGCCGCGCTGCAGGCGCTGCGCAACGGGCGCATCGTGTCGGGCGCCTCGACCCTGACCATGCAGGTGGCACGGCTGCTCGAGGACGGGCCAACCGGCCAATGGCATGGCAAGCTGCGGCAGATGCGGCTGGCGCTGGCGCTGGAACGGCAGCTCGGCAAGGACGAGATCCTGGCGCTCTACCTGCGGCTGGCGCCTTACGGCGGCAATGTCGAAGGGCTGCGCGCCGCCTCTCTGGCCTGGCTCGGAAAGGAGCCGGGACGCCTGACACCCGCCGAGGCCGCGTTCCTCGTGGCGCTGCCGCAGGCGCCCGAGAGCCGCCGCCCCGACCGCCATCCCGGCGCGGCGCGTATCGCGCGCGACCGCGTGTTGCTGCGCATGGCGGGCGCGGGTGTGATCGACATGGAGACCGCGCAGGCCGGTCACCGCGATCCGTCCCCCTCCGTCCGCCATCCGGTGCCGCAGATCGCGCCGCACATGGCCGACCGCGCCATTGCAACCGGCCCCGGACGCCATGACCTGACGCTGGACCGCGCGCTGCAGACCAGCCTCGAGGATCTGGTGACCCGGCACATGGCGCGCCGCGACCCGCGCCTGTCGATGGCGATTGTGCTTGCCGATATCGAGAGCGGCGAGATCCTCGCCTCTGTCGGCTCCCCGGATTATGCGGCAACGCAAGGCCAGGGCTTTGTCGACATGACACGCGCGCAGCGCTCCCCCGGCTCGACGCTGAAACCGCTGGTCTACGGGCTGGCCTTCGACCGCGGGCTGGTTCATCCGGAAACCCTGATCCGCGACACACCGGTGCAGTTCGGCACCTACGCGCCAAAGAATTTCGACGGCCAGTTCCGCGGCGAAGTGTCGATCCGCCGCGCGTTGCAACTGTCGCTCAACATCCCCGTGGTGCGCCTGACCGAGGCGCTGGGACCGGCCCATCTGATCGCATCGCTCGAGGCGGCAGGGGTCGCACCCGCGCTGCAGGGCGGCGCGCCGGGTCTGGCGCTCAGCCTCGGCGGCGTCGGCGTGACGCTGGAAGAGATGGTGCAGCTTTACGCGGCTCTTGCGGGTGGCGGCACGGCGCGTCCGCTGCACTGGCGGAAGGATGCCACCGGTGCAGAGACAGCGCCAAAGCGCATCCTCTCGCCGGTTGCGGCCTGGCAGCTGGGCGCGATCCTCGGCGATCTTGCGCCACCGCCCGGCGCAGGTGTGCCCGGTCAGGTGGCGTGGAAAACCGGCACCTCCTACGGGCATCGCGATGCCTGGGCGCTGGGATGGGACGGGCGGCACGTGGCCGGTGTCTGGATCGGCCGGCCCGACGGCACGCCGGTGCCCGGCGCGTTTGGCGGAGATCTGGCGGCCCCGGTGCTCTTCGAGGCACTGGGCCGCGCCCGCTCCGGCCCCGCGCCGCTGCCAGCGCCCCCGGCGGAGACCCTTCTGGTCAGCCGCGCCAGGCTGCCCGCCAACCTGCAGCGCTTTGGTGCAAAAGAGCGCCGCCCGGCGCTCGATCTGACCTTTCCGCCCGACGGCGCGCGGCTCGCCATGGCGGAGGCTGGCCTGCCGGTGAAGCTGCGCGGGGGCACACCGCCTTACACGCTTCTTGCCAACGGCGCGGTCATCGCGACGGGCCTGCGGCAAGCGGAGTTTCTGGCGCCCGGCCTCGGCCGCGGCTTCACCACACTGTCGGTGATCGACGCGCTGGGGCAATCGGGCCGTGTGTCGGTGGAGTTGCGCTAACGCCGCCCAGTGCGACCTGCGTCGACCTAGCCCGACCCGATCAAGACCCCTGCGGCAAAGACCAGCGCGCCGCCCAGCACCACCTGGAACGCGGCGCGGAAAAACGGCGTGTCCATGTATTTGTTCTGGATCCAGGCAATCGCCCAGAGCTCGAAGAACACGACGATGATCGCGGTGATCGTGGCGGTCCAGAAATCCGGGATCAGATAGGGCAGCGCATGTCCCAACCCGCCCACGGTGGTCATGATGCCCGACGCAAAGCCCCGTTTGATCGGTGAGCCGCGCCCCGACAACCGACCATCGTCCGACGCCGCTTCGGTAAATCCCATCGAAATGCCCGCACCCACTGACGCCGCCAGCCCCACCAGGAAGGTGGTCCAGGTGTCCTGCGTCGCAAAGGCCACCGCAAAGATCGGCGCCAGGGTGGAGACCGAGCCATCCATCAGCCCCGCAAGCCCCGGCTGCACCCAGGTCAGGATGAACTGCCGCTTGGCGGTCTGATCCTCGCTTTCGCGCGCGTCGTCATCGAGATGCTCGCGTTCCAGCCGTTCGGCGGAATACTGGTGCCCGGCCTCGGCGGCGGCAAGATCGCCCAGCAGTTTGCGGGTCTCGGCATCGCTGCTGCGCTGCGCCGCCTGAAGGTAAAAGCGTTCTGCATCGCGCTCCATCGCGGCGGCTTCCTCGCGGATGCGGTCGATACCGAGGTTCTTCAGCAGCCAGACCGGGCGGCGCGCGTAATAGCCTGCCACATGTTCGCGCCGGATAAGCGGGATCACCTCGCCAAAGCGCTTGCGATGCATCGCGATCAGCGCCTTGCGGTGGGTGTCCTCTTCGGCGGCCATGCCGTCAAAGACCTTGCCGGTATCCGGAAACTCGTCGCGCAGCATCTCGGCGTAGGAGCGATAGATGCGCGCGTCATCCTCCTCCGAGGAGATCGCAAGCGCCAGCACCTCCTGTTCGTTCAGGTCGCTGAAATGCCGCCTCTGGGTGAAAAAGCGCATGCCCGTCTCTCACTGGTTTTTAGAATAGTTCTAATCTAGCCTGCGCACCTGCCGCTGCAAGAGCAAAAAGTGAACTGGTTGGTTCATTTTGCACTTGCAGTCTGAACTGATCGGTTTAGATTTTTGAACAGAACGGTTCACTTCTGGAGATACACCATGAAACCTGTCCTTTTTGCCCTGCTCACCGGTTTTGCCGCGCTGACCGCCCTGCCCGCCGCGGCCAGCATTCCCACTATCACCCTGCCGGATCTGACCTTTCCGACTCCGGAGCCCGACATCTCCACGCAAGGCTGCGGCAAGTCCGGCCAGCGCGTCCTCTGCCCTTGAATCGCCGTATCGCTTGCCCCAACTGAACCGAGCGGTTTATAATAGCAAACGAGGATGTGAGGGGTCGCATGAACAAACAAGCGGTTGTCCGCAAGGGCCGGAAATTCGACCAGGTGCTGGCCGGTGCGCGCGAGGTGTTCCTGCGCGACGGTTTCGAAGGTGCCAGCGTCGACGACATCGCCCGCGCCGCGGGCGTGTCCAAGGCCACGCTTTACAGCTATTTCCCGGACAAACGCCTGCTCTTCATGGAGGTCGCGAAGGCCCAGTGCCAGCATCAGGCCGAAGCCGCGATCAGCACCATGGACACCACCAGACCGCCCGCCGAGGTGCTGCGCGAGATCGGACACACCTTTCTGGGCTTCATCTTTTCCCAGATGGGGCAGCGAATCTTTCGCATCTGCGTGGCCGAATCCGACCGGTTTCCGGAGCTTGGGCGCGAGTTCTACCAATCCGGCCCGATGACCATGCGCAACGCGGTGGTGGCCTATCTGCACGCGGCCCGGGACCGCGGCGAAGTGCGGATCGGCGACATGGATCTGGCCGCCGACCAGTTTGCCGAGCTTTGCAAGGCCGACCTCTGGCCCAAGCTGATCTTCGGGCTGCGCGACAGCTTTACCGAAGACGAGATCACCCGCATCGTCGACGGCGCGATCGAGACATTCATGGCCCGCTACGGCCCCTGAGCGCGGCCCGATCACGCAATGGGGCAAGATTTCCCTTGAAACTTGCCGGTGCTTGCTGCCCAAACTCCCCGCGACCAGATAAGGACGGCACGCGCGCAAGGAGATCGGGCCATGCAGACAGTTTCGGAAAATCGCGCCTTTGGCGGCACGCAGGGGGTCTATACCCACGCCTCCACGGCCTGCGCCTGCGACATGACCTTCGGCCTTTATCTGCCGCCTGCGGCGCGCGACGTGCCGGTGCCCGTGCTGTGGTACCTCTCGGGGCTCACCTGCACCCATGAGAACGCCATGACCAAGGCCGGCGCGCAGGCCTGGGCCGCAGAGGCCGATATCGCGCTGGTCTTTCCCGACACCAGCCCGCGCGGCGAGGATGTCGCCGATGACGAGGCCTATGATCTGGGCAAGGGCGCGGGGTTCTACGTGAATGCCACGCAAGACCCCTGGGCGCCGCATTTCCGCATGTGGGATTACTTGACCGAAGAGCTGCCCGCGCTTCTGGGCGACCATTTTGCCCTCGATCTGGAGCGGCAGGCGATCACCGGCCATTCCATGGGAGGGCATGGCGCGCTCACAATGGCGATGGGGCTGCCTGGGCGCTTTGTCTCCGCCTCCGCCTTTGCGCCGATTGCCAATCCGACCGCCAGCGACTGGGGCAAGAAACAGCTCGGCGCCTATCTGGGTCCGGACGAAAGCAGCTGGCGGGCCCACGATTCGACGCTGATGATGCGCGACACGGGCTTCGACGGCGCGCTGCTCATCGATCAGGGCGGCAGCGACCAGTTCCTCGACCTGCTGCGCCCCGAAGCGCTGTCTCATGCCATGGCCGAGCGCCGGCAGGAGGGCATCATGCGCATGCAGAAAGGCTACGATCACTCGTACTTCTTTGTCTCCACCTTCATGGAAGACCACATCGCCTTTCACGCAGAGGCCCTTTACGCGTGACTGTCCTGTTCATCGACGCCGATGCCTGCCCGGTCAAGGCCGAGGCAGAGCGCGTGGCAACCCGGCACAAGGTGGCGATGAAGCTGGTCTCCAACGGTGGCTTGCGACCGTCGCAGAACCCGCTGGTCGAAACGGTGATCGTGCCCGATGGGCCCGACATCGCCGATATGTGGATCGCCGAGCGCGCGGGCCGGGGCGATGTGGTGGTGACCTCCGACATGCCGCTGGCGGCCAGATGCGTGGAGGCGGGGGCGCAGGTGCTGCGCCATGACGGCTCTGCCCTCACACAGGCGAATATCGGCCAGCAACTGGCAATGCGCGATCTGATGGCCGATCTGCGCGCCGCCGATCCGTTTCGCCAGGGCGGCGGCAAAGGCTTTACCAAAGCCGACCGGTCGCGGTTTCTTGACGCGCTGGAACGCGCGCTGCGACAGGCCTTGCGCGAGGCGGTGACATGAACCCCGGCGCGGTGGTCTTCGATGTGGGCAACGTGCTGATCGAATGGCAGCCGGAGGCGTTTTACGACCGCGAGATCGGCGAGAGCGCGCGCCGCGCGATGTTTGCCGAGGTCGATCTGCACGCGATGAACGATGTCGTCGATCAGGGCGGGGATTTCAGGCAAACTATCTATGACTGGGCCGAGCGGACCCCGCGCTGGCGCGACGAGATCCGGCTGTGGCACGACCGCTGGCTCGACATCGCGCGCCCCGAGATCCCGCAGTCCGTGCGGCTTTTGCGGGCGTTGAAAGCGCGCGGCGTGCCGGTCTTTGCCCTCACCAATTTCGGCATCGGTACATGGCAGATCGCAACCCCTGCCTACCCGTTCCTGACCGAGTTCGATCAGGCCTTTGTCTCGGGCCATATGGGGGTGACCAAACCCGCGCCCGGGATCTACCGGATGCTGGAGGAGCGCTGCGGGCATCGGCCAGAGGCTCTGCTCTTCACCGATGACCGCGCCGAGAACATCGCCGCGGCGGCGGCACGCGGCTGGCAGACGCATCTCTTCGAGCACCCGCAAGGCTGGGCCGACTGCCTTGTCGCAAAAGGCCTGCTGACCCCGGATGACGCCGGATGAGCGCCGCCGCGCTCATCGGCTGGCTTGTCGCGGTGGTCATCGCGGGCACGCCGCTGCTGCGCGAGTTGCTGCGCCGTCCGGTCACCCGGCAGACCCGCAAGGCCGCCCCCGGCGCATTTGTGGAACTGGCCGACGGCATCACCCATTACCGCTGGCTGGGCGCCGATGACGGCCCGGTGGTTGTCTGCGTACATGGCCTGACAACACCCTCGCAGGTCTGGGAGCCGCTGGCCGACAGGCTCGGGCGACAGGGCTACCGGGTTCTGGTCTACGATCTTTTTGGCCGCGGTGTCTCCGACGCGCCGCGCGGTCGGCAGGGGCCTGGGTTTTTCCTTCGGCAGCTGCGCGGGTTGCTAGACCATCTCGAGCTGCATGACGACCTGACGCTGATCGGCTACTCCATGGGCGGCGCCATCGTGACGGCGTATGCCGCCGAGGACGACCACCGCCTGCGCCGGCTGATCCTCGTCGCGCCTGTCGGCATGGGGCAGCAGAGCGACCACCTGACCGAATGGGCCACGGGCTGGCCCGTGCTGGGTGACTGGCTCTTTCACATGCGCTTTCCTGGGCAGATGCGCAGGCTGATCGAGGCGGAGGAGGCCCGCGGCGATCCCCAGGCGCTGGCCGGCCCGCTGCGCACCACTCTGGCGCGGCGCGGCTATGTCCGCTCGGTTCTGGCCTCCCATCGCGGGATCATGTCGACGGAGATGAAACACATGCACCAGCAAATCGCCGAGGCGCAATTGCCGGTCACCGCGATCTGGGGTGGCGCGGACGATGTCATCCCGATCCGCGCCATGGGCACGCTCACGCAATGGAACCGCGCGGTCGAACAGGTGGTCGTTGACGAGGCCGATCACCGCGTCGTCTACACCCATGCAACCGAGATCGCAGAGCAGATCGCGCGCCCGATGCCACTGGCCGGGCGGGCCCTGCCGGGCGATTGACGGCTCCGCCGGGCTTGGTACATGCAGCTCTCGGAAAGCAGGTCGGATGACGCGCGGCTTAACCCGTTGAAATTTATGATTTCAGACAGGTCGCGTTATTCCGGTTCCTCCGAAAGTACGATAGGAGGCTTGGCATGCTGGAAGTGTTCCTCAAGACCTTGCCGTTCTTTGCCCTGATTGCCCTGGGATATGGCGCCGGGCGGACCAGGTTCTTTTCGCCCGAAGCCACCGCCTATCTGACCAAGTTCGTCTTCTACTTCGCGCTGTCGGCGATGCTGTTCCGGTTCTCGGCCAATCTCAGCATGTCCGAGATCTTCGATCCCCGGCTTGCGGCGGCCTATCTCTGGGGCACGGCGTTCACCTATGGCATCGCCATCGCCGCGGCGTTCCTGCGCGGGCTCGACACGCCCACCGCCGCAATCGAGGCGCAATGCGCGGCCATCGGCAATACCGGCTTTCTCGGCGTGCCGATGCTGGCTTTGCTGCTGGGGCAGGCGGCCGTCGGGCCGATCATTCTGATCCTGGCCATCGACCTGATCGTCTTCTCATCCCTGCTGGTCATCCTGGTGACCGGCGCGCGCGGCGATGGCGGGCGCGTCTCGGTGCTGAAAACCGCCGGTCTGGGCCTGCTGAAAAACCCGATGATCGTGTCGATTTCGCTGGGCCTTCTGGTCTCTGCCAGCGGCGTTGCGATCCCGGTGGTGGTCAACGACTTCCTGACCACGCTGGGAAACGCCGCCACGCCCGGCGCACTTTTTGCCATCGGCGCGTCGCTGGCCACCAAATCCGCCGAACGGCTGCAGATCGCCGCGTGGCTGAGCTTTTGCAAGCTGATTCTGCACCCCGCGTTTGTCGCGCTTGGGGCGTTCCTCTTCTTTCCCACCGATCCTTACAAGGCCGCCGTGGCGGTCTCCGCCGCCGCATTGCCGGTGGCGGGCAACGTCTTTATCCTGGCGCAGCATTACGGCATTGCGCCGCAGCGCGTCTCCGCCTCGATCCTGATTTCCACCGCGTTTTCGATCCTGACGGTCAGCGCCGTGATCGCGGTGGTCAGCGCGCCGACATGAGCGCCGGGATCAGACCGTGCAGCCGCTCCATCTCCGACCGGCAGCCCTGGATGTCCCAGGCCGCGCCATCGGCCCCCACCCTTGTGGCGATGTCCGGCTCCACCCGCGCGATGTGACCGCTGACGAAAATCAGGATCTTCGGCGCCGCACGCCGCAATTCCGCGATGGTCTGTGCCAGCGCCCGCAACCGGGACAGGCTGGCCGCCGAGAGCCCGACAATCGGATAGCCGCCGCGCTGGACGATCCCGGTCAGTTCCACCTCGCTCCTGTCGAGCCGCAGATCCACATCCCAGCCTTCGCCGCGAAAGATATCGGCGGCCATCGTCACACCCAGAACGTGATGATCGCCGGGCACCGTGGCAAAGAGCGCGCTGCGCGTGCCGCGCGGCTGGAACGGGGGCGCCAGATCGCGCAGATCCCGCAACAGATGCAGGATCCGACCGGCGGCCAGCGCGATGTTGTGCAGCGAGATCTCGTCCGCGGCCCAGAGCTTTCCCAGCCGTCGGGCCGCGGGCGCCAGATGATGCAGGCAGAGGTCTTCGTGGCTGGCGCCCTCAGCGTGGGCCTCGCGGATCATCCCGCGCGCGCGATGCGGATCGAGCCCGATCAGCGCCGCGCAGAACGTCTCGATGTCCGGCAGGACCACGGGCCGCGCTTCCGGCACGGCACTGGCTCTGTCCAGACCCCAGCGCGCCAGCCGCAGGATCACCTCCTGCGCCAGCACCACAAGTGCGGTCTCGGGAAGCCCCGCCCGCGCCTGCCCATGTGCATCGCTCTCGATGGCACGGACAGGGATTGGCATGTCGATCATTTTGTGCCCTTGAGAACAGCGCCCGGCAGGCCGGAGCGCTTCAGGTCGGGACCCCTCGCACGCCAAGGGTGCGCCTTACGTTGACGTGTTGTCAACCAGGCCAGCGTGCGGGGCCCGGCGCAACACCTGCGCTCGGGCCGCCGCGAACGATTATCGGTCCGTGGCGTCAGTCGACCCGGCGCACCAAAAGCTGGTTGCCCGCGCCGCGCTTGGTCTCGAACACTTTCAGCTCCGCCACCAGATCGCTGAGCTTGCGCTTGCCATAGCTGCGGGTGTCGAAATCGGGGTTCGAGGTGCTCAGGAACTGCCCGACATCGCCAAGACGGTACCAGTCGTCATCCTGCTCGATGGCCTCCATCGCGCCAAAGATCAGATCGCGCAGCTCTGTCAGATCGCGCCCGGGTTTCGACTTGCGGCCCTCGCTCTTTTCCGGCGCGCCGTCGAGGTTTTCCAGAAAGATGAAACGCTTGCATGCCTTGCGGAACGCATCCGGCGTCTTCTGCATCCCCATGCCAAAGACGTCGAGCCCCTGCTCGCGCACCCGGCTGGCCAGCCGGGTGAAATCGCTGTCCGAGCTCACCAGCACAAACCCGTCGAAGCGGGCCGAATGCATCAGGTCCATCGCGTCGATCACCAGCGCGATGTCCGACGCGTTCTTGCCCACCGTGTTGGCGGGCTGATGATGCGGCACCAGTCCGAACTCGGCCTGCACTTTCGACCACCCGGCCATCTGCTGGCTCGAGAAATCGCCATAACAGCGGCGCACGCTGGCCTCGCCCAGGGTCGCGATCTCGTCAAAGATCGCCTTGGTGTATTTCGGAGAGGTGTTGTCGGCGTCGATCAGGACCGCCAGGAGTTTTGTATCTGCCATGGCGCGCAGAGTGGACAGGTTCGCGTCCGGGCGCAATGGCAGACGGGCCTGCGCGCAACCAATTGCCCATCCCTGCCGCGACGGAACGCAAAGCCGGTGTCTCATGTTAAGCTGCAACAGAGATGCCTGAAACGGAGGCTGCAGGATGGCTTATGTAAAAACCGCAATGCTGCTGGCGGGGATGACCGCGCTTTTTGTCGCCATCGGCTACCTGCTGGGCGGACAGGGCGGCATGGTGATCGCGTTTGTGATTGCTGCAGGGATGAACGCCTATGCCTACTGGTCGTCGGACAAGATGGTGCTTCGGATGCACAACGCGCAACCGGTGCTGGAGCGTGAGGCGCCGGAACTGGTGTCGATGATTCGCGACCTGTCGCAGAACGCCGGGCTGCCGATGCCCGCGGTCTACGTGATCGACACCGACCAGCCCAACGCCTTCGCCACCGGTCGCAACCCCGAAAACGCCGCCGTTGCGGCCACCACCGGGCTCTTGCGCCGCCTCACCCGAGAGGAGGTGGCGGGCGTCATGGCGCATGAGCTGGCCCATATCAAGAACCGCGACACGCTGCTGATGACGATCACCGCAACGCTGGCGGGGGCGATCGGCATGCTGACCAATTTCGCCTTCTTCTTTCGCGGGGGCCGCGACAATCCGCTGGGCGCGGTGGGCATGATCGCGGCGGTGATCCTCGCGCCGCTGGCGGCCGGCATCGTGCAGATGGCGATCAGCCGGACCCGCGAATACGAGGCCGACCGCGTCGGCGCGGAGATCTGCGGCCAGCCGCTCTGGCTTGCCGCGGCGTTGCAGAAGATCCAGGCCTTTGCGCAGGGACTCGACATGTATTCGGCAGAGCGCGCTCCGGCCACGGCACATATGTTCATCATCAACCCGCTGCACATGTTCCGCCGCGACAAGCTCTTCTCGACCCATCCGGCGACCGAGAGCCGTGTCGAGGCGCTGCGCGAGATGGCGCGGCAGATGCAGGGCGCGCGCGATCCAAGCCCGGCGGCGCGCGAGGTGAGCGGACCCTGGGGCTGAGCCGCGGCCTCAGAGCGTGCGGTACATCACCAGCGCATCCACATAGCCCTCGCGCGGATGCAGGAAGGCCCCCGGCAGGCGGCCGACCACGGCAAAACCTGCGCGTTCCCATGTGGCGATGGCGCGGGTGTTGGTGGCGACGACAAAGTTGTATTGCATCGCGCGGAACCCGAAGCCCGGCGCGACCTCCAGCGAATGTGCCAGCAGCGCGCGGGCGACACCGCGCCCCTGTGCTGCCTGCGCCGTGACGTAGCCGCAATTGCACACATGTGACCCGCCGCCTTTCTGGTTGCGCACCATGTAATAGGTGCCCAGCACAACGCCGTCCTCTTCGGCGACAAACACCCGCCGTTCCGGCCCGGTCCAATAGGCAAGCGCGCCGCCCTCGGAGATATCCGGGTCGATCGCGTAGGTGTCGCCTGCGGCAAAGACCGGCATCAGGATCGCCGTCACCGCCTGCGCATCGCCGGTCTGGTAAGGGCGGATCAGCATGGCATGTCTCTTTCGGTCTGCACAAACGAAACGGCGCCACCGGAAGGCGACGCCGCGAGGACCCGTAGGGTGGGTTTTCAACCCACCGCGCCGCTCAGTACAGCACCACCGACCGGATCGATTCGCCCGCATGCATCAGGTCGAAGCCCTTGTTGATGTCATCGAGGCTCATGGTGTGGGTGATCATCGGATCGATCTCGATCTTGCCCTCCATGTACCAGTCGACGATCTTCGGCACATCCGTGCGCCCGCGCGCACCGCCAAAGGCCGTGCCGCGCCAGCTGCGCCCGGTCACCAGCTGGAACGGCCGGGTAGAGATCTCGGCCCCCGCAGGGGCGACGCCGATGATGATGCTTTCGCCCCAGCCCTTATGTGCGCATTCCAGCGCATCGCGCATGACCTTGACGTTGCCGGTGGCGTCAAAGGTGTAATCCGCGCCGCCCTTGGTCAGGTTGACCAGATGGGGCACCAGATCGCCCTCGACCTCCGACGGGTTCACGAAATCGGTCATGCCGAACCGTTCGGCCATCGGTTTCTTGTCGGGGTTCAGATCGACGCCGACGATCTGGTCCGCCCCCGCCAGCCGCAGCCCCTGGATGACGTTGAGACCGATGCCGCCCAGACCAAAGACCACCGCACGGCTGCCGATCTCGACCTTGGCGGTGTTGATCACCGCGCCGATCCCGGTGGTGACGCCGCAACCGATATAGCAGACCTTGTCGAACGGCGCGTCGGGGTTGATCTTCGCCAGTGCAATCTCCGGCAGGACCGTGTGGTTGGAAAAGGTCGAGCAGCCCATGTAATGCAGGATCGGCGTGCCATCGAGCATCGAAAAGCGCGAGGTACCGTCGGGCATCACACCCTTGCCCTGCGTCTCGCGGATCGCCTGGCAGAGGTTGGTCTTGGGGTGCAGGCAATAGTCGCATTCGCGGCATTCCGGCGTGTAGAGCGGGATCACGTGATCGCCGGGCTTCAGGCTGGTGACGCCGGGGCCGCATTCGACCACAACTCCCGCCCCCTCGTGACCGAGGATCGCCGGGAACATGCCTTCGGGATCGGCGCCCGACAGGGTGAATTCGTCGGTGTGGCAGATGCCGGTGGCCTTGATCTCCACCAGAACCTCGCCATCCCTGGGGCCATCGAGATTGACCTCCATGACCTCCAGTGGCTTGCCCGCTTCAAGTGCGACGGCTGCGCGTGTCCGCATGGTCTGTCCCTTCGCTTGATGTCTTTGCGACGACACTGCGTCAAACCGTTCCATGCCGCAAGCGTGGATGAGGGGAGACCGGGCTCGGGGCGCGGCGCTCCCGCGCCATCGCCCCCTTGCCCGCATGGATCCTGCATGGATTCTGCATGGATGCTGTGGCGGCATGGCGCAGCTCATGCGGACCAGCGGGGTGGTGCCGGACCCGAAGCGACAGAGCCGTTCAAATCGAGACCGGCGCCGCTGTAACGGACTCGACCTGCGTGGCATTACGCACTAGAACAAATACAGAACAAACTGCTGCCGCCCCATGCCACACCGCCGAATCCTCTCGCTCTGGTTTCCCCGCCTGGGCGCCGAACGCCACCTCAGGGCCGAGCCGCATCTGGCCGGAGCCCCCTTTGCCACCGTGCGCGATATCGCCGGCGCGCAGGTTCTGGGCGCGCTGTCGCAACAGGCTTCCGCCGCCGGGCTGCATCCCGGCCAGCCGCTGCGCGATGCCCATGCCATGTGTGCAGGCCTGCTGACCCGGCCCGCCGTGGCCCATCGCGAACAGGCCTTCCTGAACGCGATGCACCGCTGGGCGGGCAAGTTCTCTCCCTGGGTCGCGGCGGAACCACCCGACGCGCTGATCATCGACCTGACCGGCTGCACGCATCTCTTTGGCGGCGAGACGCAGCTGGCCGCGCAGGTCACGCAGGATTGCGACGATCTGGGGCTTTCGGTGCGCATCGGCATTGCCGACACGCTGGGCGCGGCCTGGGCGCTGGCGCGCTTTTCCGCCTCCGACCGGACCGGGCATCGCAGCGGCGACGCCATCGAGCAGGAGGCGCCCGCCACCCGCGCCAAAGCGGGCAAGCGGCGGCATTGGGAACGCGGCGGCGCGGCCCCGGCGGTGACCACCCGCAGCACCGCCGAAGACCGCATCGCCCCCATCGGCAAGAGCTATTCGGCGCTGGCCGGTCTGCCGGTGGCCGCCTTGCGCATCGACGCGCATACCCAGGCCCAGCTGAACCGTCTGGGGTTGCGCCGCATCGGTGATCTGCTGGGCCAGCCCCGCGCCGGTCTTGCCCGGCGCTTTGGCCGCGGGCTGGTGGACCGGCTCGATCAGGCCATCGGCAGCGCGCCGGAACCGGTGAGCCCCACCCCCGCGCCGGAACGCTTTGCGGTACGGCTCTCCTTTCCCGATCCTATCGGGCTGGCCTCCGATGTCGCCGCCGCCCTGGAACGGATGGCCACCCAGCTATGCACCCGGCTCAAGAGCAAGGGCCGCGGCGCGCGGCAGCTGCGGCTGGAGGCCTATCGCTGCGATCACAGCATGCAATGGCTGACCGTAACGGCGGCGGTGGCAAGCCACGACCCCTATCGGCTGATGCCGCTGCTCAGGCTCAAGATCGACGGTATCGATGCCGGTCCCGGGATCGACATGCTACGGCTCGAGGCGGTGGGGCACGAGCCCCTGCATGCCCGCCACATGGCCGGTCACGCCGAAGCCGCCGCCCGCGGCCGCGCCCGGCAAGGCGACGGCGCAGCGCTGGAGGATCTGATCGGACGGCTGGGCGCGCGGATCGGCATGGACGCGATCACCCGCCGTCATCCCGGAGAAAGCCACATCCCCGAAAAGGGCGCCCAGGTGCTGGCCGCGGCCTGGTCCGAACCCTCGGGCGACTGGCCTGCTCCTGCCACACCGCGCCCGCTGCTGCTGTGGCCGCCGGAGCCGGTCAACGCCCCCGACAGCCCCACCCCGCCTGCGCGGTTCCGCTGGCGCGGGCGCGATTTCGCCACCACCGGCCGGGCCGGGCCGGAGCGCATCGCGCCCGAATGGTGGCTCGACGATCCCGCCTGGCGCTCGGGCCCGCGCGATTACTGGCGGGTGGAGACCGATCACGGCGACCGGCTGTGGCTCTTTTATGCCCATGGGGCCGCACTTTCGCCGGGCTGGTTCTGCCACGGCGCCTTTGCCTGACACCACCCGCGGCCCGCCTCTGGCCAAGCCGCGCGCGCCATGCCAAAACCCCGCTCGCGCATCAGCAGGAGAGCCGCCCAATGCCCACAGCCTCGCTCATCGCCCGCCCCGGCGCGCTTGACCCCGCGCTGGTCGAAAGCCTGCGAAACGCGCTGGGCGGCGGCACGGTGGACTGGCTCTCTCCGGACGAAGCGGCGGAGTTTCCGCTCGCCGCCATCCCCACCCATCTTGCAGAGCTGCGCGACAGCATCGCCGATCAGGCCGATCTCAACATCCTGAAGGACGGCCCGCGCCGCAAGGCCATGCTGCTGGCCGATATGGACAGCACGATGATCCAGCAGGAATGCATCGACGAGCTGGCCGAAGAGGCGGGGGTCGGCGCGCGGGTCAGGGACATCACCGCCCGCGCGATGAACGGAGAGCTCGATTTCGACGCCGCCCTGACCGAACGCGTGGCGCTGCTGCGCGGCCTGCCGGAGACGGTCATCGACCACGTGGTCGCCACGCGCATCACGCTGATGCCGGGCGGGCCCGAATTGCTCGCCACGATGAAGGCCAACGGCGCCTATGCCGCGCTGGTCTCGGGCGGGTTCACTGCCTTCACCGCGCGCATCGCGGGCATGCTCGGCTTTGACGAGAACCGCGCCAACACCCTCGAGGCCGCGGATGGCACCCTCACCGGCACCGTCGGCCTGCCGATCCTGGGACGCGCGGCCAAGGTCGAGGCGCTGGAGCAGATCACCGCCCGGCGCGGCCTGACCGCCGCCGACGTGCTGGCGGTGGGCGACGGCGCCAACGATCTCGGCATGCTGACCCGCGCGGGCATGGGCGTCGCGCTGCATGCCAAGCCCTCCGTGCAGGCGCAAAGCGACCTGCGGGTGAACCACGGCGATCTCACCGCACTCCTGTTCCTGCAGGGCTACCCGCGCAGCACTTTCCTGACCGGCCCAAACTGACCCCGGCCAAAACCGCCACGTCACCTTCCTCTCGGCCAACCAGCGAACACGCATCGCGACCCGGACCCGCGGTCCTTCCGGCCTGAAAGACCCTCGCGGGAATCGCGGCTTTGCCGCGGCGGGGGCAGCACCCCAAGCGCCTGACCTCAGGACCGGCACCAAAGCCGGTCGGATGCGCAGGTCACCGCCAGATCGCCTCCAGCGGGTCGTAATCGAACCCGCCGCCAAACGCGATCTGCGCCAGCCGCCCGGGCCGCAGTTTCAATCCGGCCATCTCGTCGCGGTCAAAGAACCGCCGTGCGTGCACCACCCCTTCGGGATCGCGCCAGTCGTCGCGCAATGCCCCCGCCTCCACCTGACAACGGAAAAACACTTCGACCTGGTGGAAAACGCCCGCGGGATCGTGGAACTCGTTCACCAGGCAGGGTGCGCCCACCGCGATCTGCAAACCGGTCTCCTCATGCACCTCGCGCCGGAGGTTGTCCGGCAGGCTCGCGCCGCGCTCCACGCCGCCCCCCGGAGCGCACCAGAGCGCGCTGCCCTTGTCTTCGGGCCAGGCATTGACCAGCAGCAGACGGGCATCTTGCACGATCACCGCGCGCACGGCCAGTCGGGGTGAGGGCATTGCAACTCTCCTTTGGCCTTTCATAGGGCGGCCCCGGACGCTATTCCAGCGCCATGCGCCTGATCCTTGCCCTCTGCCTGATGCTCACCGCCGCCGCCCAACCGGCGCGCGTCCACGCGCAACCTTCGGAGGGTGCGGAAACCGAATGCATCGTCATGCTGCACGGGCTGGCGCGCACCCAGTATTCCTTTGCGCTGATGGCCGAGTTCTTCCGGCTGCGCGGCTACCGCGTGATCGTGCCCGGCTATCCCTCGACGCAGTTTCGCGTGCAGACCCTGGCCGATGTCGTGATCCCCGATGCCGTCGCCCGCTGCGAGGGGATGCGCGTTCACTTCGTCACCCATTCGATGGGCGGAATCCTGCTGCGCTTCTGGCTCAAGGACAACCGGCCCGAACGGCTTGGCGACGTGGTCATGCTGGCCCCGCCCAACCAGGGCAGCGAGCTGGTGGACGAAATCGGCGGCTGGGAGATCTTCGAATGGCTCAACGGCCCGGCAGGTCAGCAACTTGGCACCGGCCCGCAGGATCTGCCGCAGCTTCTGCCCATCGTCGACTTCCCGCTTGGCATCATCGCGGGCAGCCAGTCGCTGAACCCCGCCTTTTCGGCCATCATTCCCGGGGTCGATGACGGCAAGGTCTCGGTCGAGGCCACCAAGGTCGCGGGGATGAGCGCGCATATCACCATGCCCGTCACACATACATTCATCATGCAGTCGCCTGCCGTGATGGCGCAGGTGGCGCTCTATCTGGAGGAAGAGCGCTTCGAGGTCGGGCTCGACTGGACACGCTATTTCGACGCCCAGCAACTGGCCTGCCTGCTCGGGCTCTGCCCCGAGGATGACGCCGGCGGCACCGATGGCGATTGAGGCGCGTTTCACCGGCGCCCGCGTGCTCCACCCGTCAGGCTGGCAGGACGCGCCCTTGACCATCCGCGACGGATGGATCGACGACGGCCCTGCAGCGCGTGAGATCGATCTTGCGGGCTATGACATCCTGCCCGGCATCGTCGATCCGCATGGCGACGGGTTCGAGCGTCACATGGCGCCGCGCCGCGGCGCGCTGCGCGAACGCGAGGCCGGGGTGGTCGCCACCGCCGCCGAGCTGGCCGCCAACGGCATCACCACCGGCGTTCTGGCGCAGTTCTGGTCCTGGGAAGGCGGCATGCGCGGCCCGGAATTCGCCCAGGAGGTTTTCGCCGCCGTCAGCGCCGCGCGCCCGTCGCTGCCCATCGACCTGAAACTGCAGATGCGGCTGGAAACCCATGACCTCGACACCCACGCCCGCGCCGAAGAGGCCATCGACACCTGGCATATCGGCTACGTGGTCTTCAACGACCACCTGCCCCATGCCCGGCTGGCCGAAGGCCGCCGCCCACCGCGCCTGACCGGGCAGGCGTTGAAATCGGGCCGCAATCCCGAGGATCACCTGGCGCTGTTGATGGGTTTGCAGGCGCGTACCGCCGAGGTGCCCGCCGCCATGGACGCGCTTTGCGCCCGGCTCTCGGCGCGCGGCATCCTTCTGGGCAGCCACGATGACCATACACTCGAAGACCGCGCGACATGGCGGGCGCGCGGCGCGCGGATCTCGGAATTTCCAGAAACCGAAGACGCCGCCCGCGAAGCGCGCGACGCCGCAGAGCCGGTCATTCTCGGCGCGCCCAATGTCGTGCGCGGCGCGTCCCATGCGGGCAATGCTTCCGCGCTCGATCTCATCGCCGCCGGTCTCTGCACCGCGCTGGCCTCCGATTACCACTACCCCGCCCCCGCCCGCGCCGCGCGGCGCTGCGTGGAGCTGGGCCTGCTGGACTGGCCCGCCGCCTGGGCGCTGGTCTCCTCCGGCCCTGCCGAGCTGCTCGGCCTGACGGACCGCGGCACGTTCGACGCGGGCAAACGCGCCGATCTCATCGTCGTGGAGCGCGCCAGCCACCGCATCGCGGCCACCATAAGCGCGGGGCATATCGCCTGCCTTACCGGACGGGTCGCGGAACGGTTCTTTGCCGCCTGAGCTTCATCTTGCCATTAAACTCCGGCGATGAATCGGCCAGCGGCCAAGAGGGGGCTGGCCCCATCCCTTGCCTGCAGCCCAGCACCATGCCTGCGCTTAATGCGCCTCGGCCCAGTTCGCGCCTTGCCCGGCATCGACAACCAGCGGCACGTCGAGCTTGACCACCGGTTCCGCGGCCCCTTCCATCACGTCGCGGGCCGCGGCGATCAGATCCTCGACAGCTTCCGTCTCGACCTCGAAGAGCAACTCGTCATGCACCTGCAGCAGCATCTTTGCGGGCAGACCGGCGATGGCCTCCGGCATCCGGATCATCGCGCGCCGGATGATATCCGCCGCCGTGCCCTGAATGGGCGCGTTGATCGCCGCGCGTTTGGCAAAGCCCGCGCGCGGGCCCTTGGCGGCAATCTCGGGGGTGTGGATCACCCGGCCAAACAGCGTCTCGACGCGCTTGTGTTCCTTGGCGAACCCCACCGTGTCGTCCATATAGGCCTTGATCCCCGGGAAGCGCTCGAAATAGCGGTCGATAAAGCCCTGCGCCTCGGAGCGCGGGATCCGCAGGTTGCGCGCCAGACCAAAGCCGGAAATGCCGTAGATCACCCCGAAATTGATCGCCTTGGCCTGTCGCCGCACATCCGGCGTCATCTCGTCGAGCGGCACGTTGAACATCTCCGACGCGGTCATCGCGTGGATGTCCAGACCCTCCCGGAACGCCTCTTTCAACGCCTCGATCCCGGCCATATGCGCAAGGATCCTGAGCTCGATCTGGGAATAGTCCAGCGACACCAGCACGCGGCCCTCGGGCGCCACAAACGCCTCGCGGATCCGCCGCCCTTCCTCGGTGCGCACCGGGATGTTCTGCAGGTTGGGATCGTTGCTGGCCAGACGCCCGGTATTGGCGCCTGCGATGGAATAGGACGTGTGCACGCGACCGGTATCGGGGTTGATATGCTCCTGCAGGGCGTCCGTGTAGGTCGATTTCAGCTTCGACATCTGCCGCCAGTCCATCACCCGCGCGGGCAGATCGTGCTCGGTCGCCAGATCCTCCAGCACATCCGCGGGCGTCGAATACTTGCCGTTCTTGCCGCGCTTGCCGCCATCCAGCCCCATCTTGTCAAAGAGAATATCGCCCAGCTGCGCGGGTGAGCCCACGTTGAAGGTTTCTCCGGCCAGCTCGTGGATCTCTTCCTCGAGCTGCGCCATCTTCTGCGCAAACATGCCCGACATGCCCGACAGCACCTGGCGGTCGACCTCGATGCCCGCGCGCTCCATCTCCGCCAGTACCGGCACCAGAGGCCGCTCGAGCCCCTCGTACACCCGCGTCACCTTTGTACGGTGCAGTTGCGGCTTGAAAAGCTGCGCCAGCCTCAGCGTGATATCCGCATCTTCCGCCGCATAGCGCACCGCCTCGTCGAGCGGGACGCGGTCAAAGGTGATCTGGCTCTTGCCCGAGCCCAGCAGCGTCTTGATCGGGATCGGCGTGTGGCTGAGATAGCGCTCCGACAGCGTGTCCATGCCGTGCCCGTGCAGCCCGGCATTCATCGCGTAGGACATCAGCATGGTGTCGTCGATGGGCGCGATCTCGATGCCATACCGCGCCAGAACCTTGGCGTCGTATTTCATGTTCTGCCCGTATTTCATCACCGCCGGATCCTCGAGCAGCGGCTTCAACGCGGACAGCGCCTCTTCCAGCCCAAGCTGTCCGGCAATCAGATCCGACGAGCCGAACAGATCGTCCGCCCCCGCCTCGCGATGCGCCAGCGGGATGTAGCACGCCTCGCCCGCCTCCACGCACAGCGACACGCCCACCAGATCGCACAGCATCTCGTTGAGGCCGGTTGTCTCTGTGTCCACCGCCACATAGCCCCGCTCCTTCGCCCTGGCGATCCAGCTTTCCAACGCCTTCATGTCCTGCACGGAGACGTATTTCGACGGATCGATCGGCGGGGCCTCGGGCAGATCCGCATCGCTCGGATTGGCGCCTTCGGGCGTTGTGTCGGGAATGACCGGCGCCTCGGCGCCCAGGGCCTCGGCCACGCGGCGGCTCAGCGTGCGGAACTCCATCTCCGCGAGAAAGCTCAGCAACGCATCGGCATCCGGATCGCGCAGTTCCAGATCCTCCAGCGCGAAATCGAGCGTCATCTTGTCGTCAAGCGTCACCAGACGCTTGCTCAGTTCGATCTGTGCACGCTTGTCGATCAGCGTCTCGCGGCGCTTGGGCTGCTTGATCTCTCCGGCGCGGTCCAGAAGCTCTTCGAGCGTTCCGTATTCATTGATCAGAAGCGCCGCCGTCTTGATCCCGATCCCCGGCGCGCCGGGGACGTTGTCCACCGAATCCCCCGCCAGCGCCTGCACATCGACCACCCGTTCCGGCCCGACGCCGAATTTCTCCTCGACACCCTCGCGGTCGATGCGGCGGTTCTTCATCGCGTCGAACATCTCGACCCCGTCACCCACCAGCTGCATCAGGTCCTTGTCGGAACTCACGATGGTCACCCGGCCCCCTGCGTCCCGCGCCTGCACCGCCAGCGTGGCGATGATGTCGTCCGCTTCGAAACCCTCTTTCTCCTTGCAGGCGATGTTGAACGCCTCCGTGGCCCGCCGGGTCAGCGGGATCTGCGGGCGCAGATCCTCCGGCATCTCGTCGCGGTTGGCCTTGTACTGGTCGTACATCTCGTTTCGGAACGTGTGGCTGCCCTTGTCGAAGATCACCGCGATATGCGTCGGCGCGTCGGTGCCGTGATCCTTGCCGACATATTGCTGCAGCATGTTGCAAAAGCCCTGCACCGCGCCCACGGGCAATCCGTCGGACTTGCGCGTCAGCGGCGGCAGCGCGTGGAACGCCCGGAAGATGAAAGCCGATCCGTCGATCAGATGCAGGTGACAACCCTTGCCGAATGCCATGGCGCGCTCCTTGGTCGTGTCGCGCCCTTCATGCCACGGCCACCGGGACAGCGCCAGCAAAGACCCGTTGCGGGAAATTCGGTTGACGGCAAAGCGCGCGCCGCCCTAGCGTTTGTCATTCGCGCGGTTCTGAAGGGTCATTTCATGAAGACATGTCTTTGCGCATTGGCGCTTTCACTGATGGCCACCAGCAGCGTGGCCGACCTTCTGGTCTTCACCTGGGAACAGGATGGCGATCTGCATTCCGCCTATCAGGGCACGCTCGATCTTTCCGGTCTGACAAAGGTCCAGGACACCAACCTGCCCGAGGCCCGCTCCTATGTCGCGTCCGGGCGCAGCTACTACATCAACAACCTGAAAGCCTATTTCGGCTATGATGGCGCGCGATCGGAACCGAAGACGGCAGGTGTCGGCGTGACGTTCAACCAGAGCGAAAGCAGCGGTGACGGGTTCGGCTATCTCAGCAGCCAGGGCCGCATCTACCTGCCCAAAGGCTATGTGAGCGGCACGGAATTTTCCGGTGCGTCGGTCATTGCCGACAAGACATTGCCGGGGATCGGCGTGCCGGAGCCGGTGACGCTGACCCTGAGCTGGCGTGGCGACACCATCACCCATGTTTACGGATCGCCACCGCCCTGGCTCTCCTCCCCGACCAGCGGCGCGCCGATCTCCTCGGACTGACCTGGCCAAATCGGACACGCGTCGATCACGCCTTGTCAGGTGCGTCGCGACACGCGCCTCAGCGCTCACCCAAGCGACACGCCTGCCCCCGGAGGCATACGGGCGCCTCGCAAGTCAGGTCCGGCTCAGACCTTGTCCTCGAAATCCTTGTGCACGTATTTCGCGTCGCAATAGCCACATTCGACCCAGCCCTGGTCCAGCGGGATCTGCAGCCAGACCCGCGGATGGCCCAGCGCGCCTTCACCGCCATCACAGGCGATGCGATAGCTGTCGACGATTTTCGTCTCCGGTGCCTCGATGCTCATACGCGATCTCTCCAAAAGCGGCTTGCGACTTACCTGCGTTATGAGCAAAACCGCGCAGCAGAGCAAGGGGACCGCATGACACAGGACGCAATCCGCATCGCGGGTCTGAAAAAGACCTACCCCGGTGGCAAGGAGGCGCTGAAAGGCATCGACCTTGCCGTGCCCGCCGGATCCGTCTTCGGTCTGCTGGGCCCGAACGGCGCGGGAAAATCCACCATGATCAACATCCTCGCCGGGCTGGTGCTGAAAACCGCCGGCAAGGTCGAGATCTGGGGCTGGGATCAGGACGCCAATCCGCGCCAGTCCCGCGCCGCCATCGGCGTCATGCCGCAGGAGCTCAATCTCGATCCGTTTTTCACGCCGCGCGGCGCGCTGGACGTGCAGGCCGGGCTCTACGGTGTGCCGAAAGCGGACCGCAGATCGGACGAGATTCTGCGTATGGTCGGGCTGGAAGACAAGGCCGAGGCCTATGCCCGGACGCTTTCGGGCGGCATGCGGCGGCGCCTGCTGCTGGCCAAGGCTCTGGTGCACGCGCCGCAGGTGCTGGTGCTCGACGAGCCGACGGCGGGTGTCGATATCGAGCTGCGGCAGATGCTCTGGGAAAACGTGCGCAAGCTCAACCGCGACCGCGGCATGACCATCATCCTGACCACGCATTACCTGGAAGAGGCCGAAGAGATGTGCGACGAGATCGCCATCATCAACCACGGCGCGCTGGTGGCCCGCGACAGCACCGCCAATCTGCTCACGCAGCTGGATGCCCGCACCATGGTGATCGAACCGGAAAGCGCCTGCAGCGCGCCGCCGGACACGGACGCGATCAAGGTCGACACCCGCGCCGACGGCACCTTTGCCTTCAGCTACCGCGCGCGCGAGACCTCTGCCGAGGCGGTGCTGGAACATGTGCGCGCCGCGGGCATCCGTATCCGCGACGTGCGCACCGAACAGGCCGACCTGCAGGACGTGTTCCTCTCGCTGACCCGTAGCCGCTGACCTGCGGCTTCTCTGGTTCCGAAATACTTCGGGGAGCGCGAGGGGCAGCGCCCCTCGCACCCGCAAGGGGGTGCCAAAGGCGCCCTCTTGCTAAACCTGCGCGCCGCAGGCGCTCATTTTGACAGCATCCGCCCCAAAGGCCGGCCCGCCAGCACATGGACATGCAGATGCGGCACTTCCTGAATGGCCGCCTCGCCGGCGTTGGAGATCAGCCGCCAGCCATCGTCGGCCACCCCCTCCATCCGGCAGACCTCCCCTACCGCGCGCACGTAATCGACGATCTCCGCGTCGGACGCCTCTTGCGCGAAATGGTCGAAGGTCACGTAAGCCCCCTTGGGGATCACCAGCACATGCTGCGGCGCCTGGGGCTGGATGTCGCGAAACGCCAGGCTGTGCTCGGTCTCGAGCACCGTGTCATTGGGGATCTCGCCCCGCAGGATCTTGGCAAAGATGTTCTCGGAATCGTAGCGATAGGTCATGAAGGTCCTCAATCGGCGTAAAGATGGTCGAGCGACACGATCTCGCGCGCCTTGTCGGGCGGGATCGTCAGAAACTCCGACACCGCGCGGGCGCTGATATCCACCGGATCGACCTCGCGCATGCGCAGGAAATTGTCGAAGCTGGCATCCCGGATGCGGTCGCTTTCATGCATGATGTCGTTGCGCACGGTCGGCAGCAGGCGTTGGATCGTCTCGGCGGGTGTGCGGTCCCCGGCCAGCCCCACGCGCATCGCGTGCCCGATCAGATAGGCGTCGGAGAAATGGCACTCGATCTCCAGCATCCGCGTCAGCGACCGGTCGCGCCCGAAATCCTCCAGCAGATCCAGATTGGCCGGGTCCATGCAGACGATCAGCCGGTCGGTCTCGTAATAGTCGTAAAGCATCCGCATCAGCGCCCGGCGGTGCCGGTGGCGTTTGCCCATGGTCGACTGGATGCCGCCCAGATCCGGCAAGGGGCAGCTTTCCTCGTTAAAGAGATACTCGATGCACGGAATGTTGGTCATCTGCCGGATCCGGTCGAGCAGCCGCTTGGCCACATGCCATTTCTTGCACACGATGATCAGCAATTCGCGCTCGCGCCCGAGCGAGCTTTCGGTCTCCCAGAAGCGCGGCGCAAAGCGGCGTCCGATCCGGCCCTTTTCGGTCAGGAACGTGTAAAGCGACCGGCCTTCGTTGGAGATCTGGAACCGCGCCCCTTCCGAGGAATACAGCACACCCAACCGCCGTTTGAGTTCCGTCGCATCGGCGCTGACCTTGCGTGCAAACAGGAAATCCTGGCTGAGCAACAGGTCGTAATGGTCGTTGTAGAACGTCACCGGCATGCCGTAGTCGGAAAACATCAGGAACGTCAGCGTGCGGCTTTCGATCTCGTGTTCGGGCACGAGGTGGCGCACCAGGGTCTGGAAAAACGTCTCATCCGGGATCCAGGTGCTGCGGAAAAACGCCATCACATCCGCCCGGCGCTTGATCATGTCGAGGATCCATTCGATCGTGCGGCGGCGCAGGCACCACCACTGGCTACCGATCATGATCTCGAGATCCTCGGGGATCCTGCGTTTCAGCCCAAGCCGCTTCTGCGCCTCGAACATCCAGTAGAATCGCCGTTTCTGGGTGCGTTCGTTGAACCAGTGGCGGTAGAGCAACCGCTCTTCCTTCCAGCCGGTCTTGATCCAGTCGGACTGGAAATAGTCAAAGCTCTCGATGTAGTCGCATTCGCGCCGGTCGAGAAACTCATGCGCGTATTCCGCCGACTTGATCGCCATGCAATCGCCCGACAGCATGTAGAAATGCGTGGCCCGCGGAAAGGCGTCCACCGCCGCCTTGACCGCGTTGATCGTCGCCTCCACCAGGCTCCATTCCCCCCAGCCGCATTTGACGCGCTTCCGGGCGAATGTCACATTGGGGTTGTCGGCCAGCGCCTTGCGGATCCTGGCGAAGTGCGCCGGGTTGGCGCGCGCATCGAAATGGATCGACATGTAGTCGCCCACAGCCGTCAGGCTCTGCGCCTGCTTGATGATGGCGTCAGGATCCTTGTGACACAGAAGAATGAAGGCGATTTTTGCCATTCTCGAAACGGTCTGCCCTACTTTCGCCTGATTGTTTATGTTGATAAGCGTGAACGGGCGTTGAATAAACCTGCTTTCTTTGCTTTTTTGTAAGCAAACGGCGCCAAAAAAGACAAGAGCGGCGCGATCAGCGGAGGCAACGAGCATGGCCTTTCCCGGAACCTGGATGACCGAAAGCCAGAGTGTGGTGTATCGGGTGGTGCCCAAATGCGCCTGCTCGACCATTGGTCAGATCATGTTTTATTCCGACCATGGCAGCTTTTTCGACGGCGATATCCATGATGCAGAGCAGGGTCTGCACAAATGGGCGCGCGAGGACAGCCAGCCGACGATCAAGGCAAACGTCAAGACGCAGACCTCTTATGCGTTCACCTGCGTGCGCAATCCCTACACGCGAATCCTCAGCTCCTTCTTCGACAAGATCTGCGGCATTCAGCGCAACGGTCGGCGCTACCGTGGCAATCTTGTCCCACTTCTGATCCAGAAATACGGGGTCGAGGTGGGCGGCGACGATGGCAAGGAAGAGTTCGACCAGATCAAGAGCTTCCGCCGGTTCCTGCTGTTTGCCCGCGACACCATCCGCTGGCGCCGCCCGATGGAGCCGGACATTCACTGGTCGGCCATGTCCGGCCATGTGAGCACCTTCATCGTCAATGGCGGGCGGTACCAGAAAATCTTCTGGACCGAAAAGTTCAACGAAGGCATGCAGCAGGTGCTCGATTCCATCGAGACGCCCGAAACGGTGGATCTGTCGGCGATCCCCCGCTTCAACGAAAGCGAAGGCCACGGCCCCAAGCGCCTGCATCCGGTGGAGGCGTATTTCGACGATCTGTCGATGCATCTGATGAAAGAGATCTACTGGCGCGACTTCAAGCTCTTCAAATACGACTTCGACGATCCGTCCAACAAGATGCCGATCGGCGAGATCGATCTGGACGAGGTCCATGCCAAGCTGGGCGACTAGAGCGCCTGACGAAATACGTTATACATCTCGTAACGCGTTGAAATCCTCGATTTCAGGCCGCGTTCCGTGAGTCTGGTCTTTTACATGGCGCTGTCGCACGTCCTGACCGACTGTAGGGGCCCACGGAGCCACAGGGAGAGAGCCGCAGGGATTCACGTCGCACAAGACGTCGTGCCGCGCGCCCGCTCATGGCGCGCCGGACAATGCAGGGCCTGTCCGACGCGAACCAACCAGTCGCACCCGTCCCGACCGGCGCTACGCCTCCAGCACCGCGGACGGGATCACCGGGAAAAACTGGCCCGAGGACCACAGGCCGAACCAGCGCTCTCCGTCCACCTCGTGATGCGCGCCAAGCTCCACCAGCCGGTAAAAGCTCTTGCGGTCGATGAGCGCCTCGAGGTTCGCGCGGACCAGCACGTAAGGCGACGGCTCGCCGGTGCGGGGGTCGCGTTCCACCCGGATCGGATGCTCCGGCCCGGCCACGGCGATGTCGCCCACATGGGTCTCGAAGGTCAGCTCCTGCCCGTCCCCGGACCCTGTCGCCTCGAAATCCACCGCGACAAAAGGCGCGTCATCGACAAGGATGCCCACCTTCTCCACCGGGGTCACGAGAAAGTATTTGCCGCCCTCTTTCTTCAAAATCGATGAAAAAAGCCGCACCAGTTCGAACCGGTTGATCGGCGAGCCGAGATAAAACCACGTGCCATCCCGGGCGATCCGCATGTCCAGATCGCCGCAAAAAGGCGGATTCCAGGTGTGAACAGGCGGTAAACCGCGCCCCTTGGCGGCCCGGGCAGAGGCGGCAATGCCTTCTGCCGACGGTGTCACGACATTTTGTCCGCTCATTGCTTTTGCCATTTCCGATGCCAGCGATACACTCCTACATAAGACATAGAGACCGACAAGGAGAAGTCATATGGCCGGAAACGGGGCCGAGGCCGAAGATCTGGTGGCCGATATCGAGGCGCTGGAAGTGAAACTGGCCGAGGCCAAGCGCTCGATCACCGCGCGCTTCATCGGGCAGGAGCGGGTGGTGGACCTGACGCTGGCCTCGCTGCTCTGCGGGGGTCATGCGCTGCTGATCGGTCTGCCGGGTCTGGGCAAGACCCGGCTGGTGGAGACGCTCAGCACGGTGATGGGCCTCAAGGGCAACCGCGTGCAATTTACACCCGACCTCATGCCGTCGGACATTCTGGGCTCTGAGGTGCTGGAGACCGGCGCCGACGGCTCCCGCGCGTTCAAGTTCATCGAAGGGCCGATCTTCTGCCAGCTTCTGATGGCCGACGAGATCAACCGCGCCAGCCCGCGCACCCAGTCCGCGCTGCTGCAGGCGATGCAGGAAAAGGTTGTGACCGTGGCGGGCGAGACGCGCCCGCTCGAGGCGCCGTTTCACGTGCTGGCGACGCAGAACCCCATCGAGCAGGAGGGCACCTACCCGCTGCCCGAGGCGCAGCTTGACCGGTTTTTGGTGCAGATCGACGTGCCCTACCCGACCCGCGGCACCGAAAAGGACATCCTGCTGGCCACAACCGGCACCGAAGAGGCGCAGGCCCACGAGGTCTTTGACGGCCCCGGCCTGATTGCCGCGCAGCACCTGCTGCGCCGGATGCCAGTGGGCGATGCGGTGGTCGAAATGATCCTCGATCTGGTGCGCGCCTTCCGCCCCGACGATCCTTCGGCCTCCGAGAGGGTGCGCGATGTGGTGGCCTGGGGCCCCGGTCCGCGCGCGGCACAGGCGTTGATGCTGACGGTGCGCGCCCGCGCGCTTTTGCAGGGCCGTCTGGCCCCGGCGCCCGAAGACGTGCTCGACATGGCGCGCCCGGTGCTGGTGCACCGCATGGCGCTCAGCTTCTCGGCGCGGGCGCGGGGTGAGGATCTGGGCACGCTCATCGACGAGATCGCCCATGGCATGTCGGCGTCAGAGGCTGCCGCGTGACGCCAGACGTCACCCAGCTTCGCAGCGAAGCGCAACGGGAAGCCAGCCGCTTTCCGGCGCTTCTGGCGCGCGCCGAGCAATTGGCGGGCACCGTCCTGCTGGGCGAACATGGCCGCCGCCGCGCCGGGCTGGGCGACGATTTCTGGCAATACCGCCCGCTGCGGGCGGGCGATTCCTACCGTCAGATCGACTGGCGCCGTTCCGGGCGCGGCGATGAGCAGTTTGTGCGCGAACGCGAATGGCAGGTGGCGCAATCGGTGCAGCTCTGGGTCGATCCCGGCGCCTCGATGCGGTTTTCCAGCCACAAGGACCTGCCCACCAAGGCCGAGCGCGCCCGGCTGGTGGCGCTGGCTGCGGCGATCCTGCTGATCCGCGGCGGCGAACGCGTTGGCCTGACTGGCTGGAAACTGCCGCCGCGCCGCGGTGACGTGCAATCGCTGCGGCTGGCCGAATTGCTCAGCGACGAGGGCGACGCAGATTACGCAGAGCCCGAGGCGCGCGGCATGATCCCCAACGCCAGGGCGCTGTTTGTGTCGGATTTCCTGGGCGATATCGACGCGGTCGAGGCGGCGCTCACCAAGGCCGCCGATCGCGGCGTGCGCGGCGTGCTCTGCCAGGTGCTCGACCCCGCAGAGGAAAGCTTTCCCTATCACGGCCGCACGATCTTCGAGAGCGTCGGCCAGACCATGGCGCATGAGACGCTGAAGGCCAATGAGCTGCGCGCGCGGTATCTGGAGCGGCTGGCGGAGCGCAAGGCGCGGCTCGAGGCGCTCTGCCGCCTGACCGGCTGGCATTACCAGTGCCACCATACCGACCAGAGCGCGCAATCCGCGCTGCTGTGGATTTACCGCGCGCTGGATGGAGAACACGGATGACCTTGTTCGGTACGATTGGCTTTACCGCCCCGTGGCTGTTGCTGGGGCTGCTCGCGCTGCCGATCCTGTGGATCATCCTGCGCGCCGTGCCCCCCGCCCCGATCCGGCGTCTCTTTCCCGGTGTTGTGCTGCTTTTGGGTCTCAAGGATGACGAGCAGGTCAGCGACCGCACGCCGTGGTGGCTGCTGCTGTTGCGCATGCTGGCGGTGGCGGCGGTGATCATCGGTCTCTCCGGCCCTGTGCTGAACCCCGAAAACGACAGCGAGGCGGCAGGCGACGGGCCGCTGCTGGTGGTGATGGATGCCAGCTGGGCCTCGGCACCAGACTGGCGCGCGCGCATGGTGGCGCTGGATGGGCTCTTGTCGCGCGCCGCGCGGGATTCGCGCCCGGTTGCGCTCTTGCGGCTCACCAACCCCGAACCGGTGCAGTTCCTTTCGGCGGATGTGGTCCAGACCCGGATCACCGGCCTCGTGCCGGAGCCCTGGGCCCCGGGCGAGGACACCGTGGCCCGCGCCATCGGCATGTTGCCCGAGGGCGGGTTCGACAGCTACTGGATGTCCGATGCGCTGACCCGCGAGGACCGCGCGCCGCTGCTCGCGGCACTTGAGGACAAGGGCGCCGTGACGGTGTTCGAATCCCCCCGCAGCCTCTACGCGCTCGAGCCCGCGCGCTTCGAGGAGGGCAACCTGCATCTGACGCTGCGCCGCCTGCGCCCGGGCCCCGAGGCAGAGGTCACGCTGACCGGCCACGGCCTTGATCCGGCGGGCAATGCCGCGGTGCTGCTGCGCTCCGGTGTGACCTTCGAGGCGGACGCGCTGGCCGCCGAAACCGAATTGTCGCTGCCTGCCGAGCTGCGCGCCCGCATCACCCGGTTCGAGATCGAGGGCAATCGCAGCGCAGGCGCCGTGACCCTGCCTGACGACAGCCTGCGCCGTCGCGAGGTTGCGCTGATCGCCGGGCGCGAGGACCGCGAGGGGCTGGAGCTGCTGTCGCCGCTGCATTACCTGCAAAAGGCGCTGGTGCCGACCGCCGATCTGCTGGACGGCGCTTTGCTGGACATCCTGCCCGCCAATCCCGATGTGATCGTGCTGGCCGATGTCGCCACGCTCTCGGCGGGTGAAGAGGACGCGGTGACCGAATGGCTCGAAAAGGGCGGGTTGCTCCTGCGCTTTGCCGGGCCGCGCATGGCGGCGTCGGATATCAGCCGCGACGCCGAGGACCCGCTGATGCCGGTGCGCCTGCGCGCCGGGGGCCGCAGCGTCGGCGGCGCGATGAGCTGGGGGGAGCCCAAGGCGCTTGCGCCCTTCACCGAGGACAGCCCGTTTTTCGGGCTGGAACTGCGCGACGATGTCACCGTCAACAGCCAGGTCATGGCCCAGCCCGATCCCAATCTGGCCGAGCGGGTGATCGCGCAGCTGACCGACGGCACACCGCTGGTGACCCGCAAGGCAGTGGGTCAGGGGCAGATCGTGCTCTTTCATGTGACCGCCAATGCCGACTGGTCGAGCCTGCCGCTCTCGGGGCTCTTTGTGCTGATGCTGGAGCGGCTGGCCGTGTCCTCCTCCACGTCCGCGCCAGAGGCCGAGGATCTCGAAGGCACGATCTGGCAACCGGTGACGGTTCTGGATGCCTTTGGCGTCCCGCAGGATGCGGGCACCCTGCCCGGGGTCGCGGGCGAGGATCTGGTCAGCGCCGCTCTGGGCCCGGATCTGCGCCCGGGGCTTTATCAGGGTGAGGACCGCAGCCTGGCGCGCAATGTGGTGACCGCCGAGACAGAGCTCGCGCCGATGGTCTGGCCCGACCGGGTGCCCGTCGAAGGCTTGAACCGCCCGCGCGAAACGCCGCTCTCCGGCTGGTTGCTGGGCGGCGCCATCGCGTTGCTGCTGGCCGATGTGATCGCCTCTCTGGCGCTTTCGGGCCGGTTGCGGGGCGCGCGCCCTTCGGCGGCGGCGCTGGTTCTCGCAGCGCTCGCCCTGACGCCGCTCGACGCGCAGGCGCAGGACGCGACGCCGGATCAGGCCGCCGACGACGTCGCGCTGGCCGCCACCGCAGATGTGGTGCTGGCCCATGTGCTGACCCGCGATGCGCAGATCGACGACATCGCCGCGGCCGGTCTCAAGGGGCTGAGCCAGACGCTGTTTTTCCGCACCTCGGTCGAACCCGCCGACCCGATGGGTGTGGATCTCGAAACCGACGAGCTGGTGTTCTACCCTCTGCTCTACTGGCCCGTGACACCCGGCCAGCCGACACCCTCTGCCGCTGCCTATGCCAAGCTCAACACGTATCTGCGCTCCGGCGGGATGATTGTCTTCGACACCCGCGACGCCGATGTGGCCGGGTTCGGCGGCAACACACCCGAAGGCCGCAAGCTGCAGGAGCTGGCGCGCCCGCTCGACATCCCGCCGCTGGAGCCGGTTCCGCAGGATCACGTGCTGACCCGCACCTTCTACCTGCTACAGGATTTCCCCGGTCGTCATGCCGGGCGCGATGTCTGGGTCGAGGCGGCCCCGCCCGATGCCGAACTGATCGAAGGCATGCCGTTCCGCAATCTCAACGACAATGTCACGCCGGTGGTGATCGGCGGCAACGACTGGGCGGCAGCCTGGGCGATGGACGCGCGCGGCAATGCGCTCTTGCCCATCGGGCGCGGGTTCACAGGCGAGCGCCAGCGCGAGATCGCCTACCGCTTTGGCGTGAACCTGGTGATGCATGTGCTGACGGGCAATTACAAATCCGACCAGGTTCACGTGCCCGCCCTTCTCGACAGGCTTGGCCAATGAGGACGCACCGATGACCGGACAGATCGTTTTTGACCCGCTGCTGCCCTGGCCGGCCATCGCGGTGCTGGCCGCGCTGGCGCTTGTCGGCGTGGCGCTGGCGCTCTGGCGCGGGTTGTCGGGCTGGGCCTTGCGGGCGCTTGCCGGGGCGGTGCTGGTGGCCGCGCTGACGCAACCTTCCTATCAGATCGAGGACCGCGCGCCGCTCTCGGACATCGTGCTGATGGTTGTCGATCAAAGCGCCTCGCAGCAGCTGGCCAACCGCGCAGGCGCGACCGAAGACGCCGCCAGCGCGCTGGAGGCGCAACTGGCCGCGCGCCCCAACACCGAAGTGCGGCGCATTCCCGTCGGCGATGGCGACGGCGACGCGGGCACGCAGTTGATGATCGCGCTGAGCCAGGCCATGGCCGAAGAGCCGCGCGGGCGCATCGCCGGTCTTTTCCTGCTCTCGGACGGGCAGTTGCACGATCTCGAACGTGCCCCCGACCTGCCCGCGCCGCTGCATCTGATGCTCACGGGCCGCGACACCGACTGGGACCGCAGACTAATCGTCAAGAACGCACCCGCCTTCGCCATCCTCGGCGAAGAGGTGGAGCTGACCCTCAGCATCGAGGACGAAGGGGCTGCACCCGAGGCGCAGGCGACCGAGATGCTGATCTCTGTCGATGGCGAGGAACCGCAGCGCTTTGCGGTGCCCATCGGCGAGGATCTGACCTTGCCGGTGACGCTGCCGCATGGCGGGCTCAACGTGATCGAGTTCACCGTGCCGCAGGCCGAGGGAGAGCTGACCGACCGCAACAACACCGCCCTTGTGCAGATCAACGGCGTGCGCGACCGGTTGCGCGTGCTGCTGGTGTCCGGAGAGCCGCATGCCGGCGGGCGGACCTGGCGCAATCTGCTGAAATCCGACAGCTCCGTCGATCTGGTGCACTTCACCATCCTGCGCCCGCCGGAAAAGCAGGACGGTGTGCCGGTCAACGAACTCAGCCTCATCGCCTTTCCGACCCGCGAATTGTTCCTCGAAAAGATCGAGGATTTCGATCTGATCATCTTCGACCGCTACAAGCGGCGCGGCATCCTGCCGTCGATCTACCTCGATAACGTGCGCAATTATGTCGAACAGGGCGGGGCGGTGCTGGTGGCAGCGGGGCCGGATTTCGCCTCTGCGGATTCGATCTACCGCTCGCCGCTGTCGCAGATCCTTCCCGCCGAACCCACCGCGCGCGTGGTCGAGGAAGGTTATCGCCCCACTGTGACGGAGCTGGGCGAAAAGCACCCGGTCACCGCGGGGCTGTCTGGTGCCGGAACCTGGGGCCGCTGGATGCGCCAGATCGAGGTCGAGCCTGCCTCCGGCGACGTGGTCATGTCCGGCGCGGGTGACCGGCCGCTGCTGGTGCTCGACCGTGTGGGCGCGGGGCGCGTGGCGCTGCTGGCCTCCGATCACGCCTGGCTCTGGACCCGCGGCTACGAGGGCGGCGGTCCGCAGCTGGAACTGCTGCGCCGTCTCGCGCACTGGATGATGAAGGAACCCGAGCTTGAGGAAGAGGCGCTCTGGGCCGAACCCACCGGTCAGACCATGCGCATCATCCGCCGGTCTCTGGGTGACGAGGTCGGGTCGGTGACCGTGACGCGGCCCGATGGCGAAGAGGTGGAGCTTGCGCTCGAAGAGGTGAGCCCGGGCCGGTTCGAGGCGATCTATGAAGGGCCGCAGATCGGCCTTTACCGGCTGGTGGAGGGCGAACAGACCGCCGTGGTCGGGCTTGGCCCCGCCGCCCCGCGGGAGTTCGAACGCACCATCGCCTCTGCAGGTTTGCTGGAGCCGCTGATCGACACGATGCGCGGCGGCGTGATGCGTCTGCAGGAGGGTGTCCCGGATATCCGCAGCGTGCGCGCGGGCCGTCCTGCCGCCGGGCGCGGCTGGATCGGCATCACCCCGCGCGAGGCCTATGAGACGCTCGATGTGCGCCAGACGCCGATACTGCCCGCGTGGCTGGTGCTGCTCCTGGCCTCGGCGCTGATTGTGGGCGCATGGCTGCGCGAAGGGCGATCCTGACGCGGGCTTTCAATTGTGCATTCGCGGCGGCACAACCGTCTTGCACTCCGACCCGGGGATGCCCTCGCATTCACCGGACGCGACGCGCCACGTCACTCCAGGGCAAATGCCGTCGTCGCCGCGTTCCAGCCATCCACCGAGCATTTCGCCCGGATCAGCACCTGAGTCACCCCGTCCGGTACATCGACGCCACCTTGCGAGCGGGTGAAGGGCTGCTCGGTCACATGCGGATGAAGCAACTCGCGGGTGGCCAGAACCGTGCCATCCGCAAGCTCCACCCGCCAGCCATCGGCGTAGTGATCCCATCCGGTGTCCGGATGGCTGAGTGTGACGGAAAAGCGCCAGCTGCCGCCGCTTTGCGTGGCTGTCACCTCTTCGACAACGGGTGGATCGGCAAAAGCCGCTGTGGCCAGGAAGAGGGCGGGCAGAAGATATCTCATGCCTGCAGTCTAGGCTGTGCGGCGCCCCGGCAGCAAGATCGCAGGGGCGCGCGGGGTGCCCGATCACGGCTTCGTGCGCGCCGCCTCCGCCAGCAGCACGGCGCGGGATTGTGACGCAAATTCACGCCGGAGGATCACCGACACCGTGAACAGCACCGCGATGATCAACGTGCCGCTGCCCACCAGCCAGGCCGAGCTGGCGATGCCGAAATAGACCGAGCGCAGCCCGCGATTGTAGCTGCGCGCCGCCAGCACATTGACCTCACCGGCGGTGGCGGCACAGGGCATCGCCTGAGGATCCGCAGGATCGTTCGGCACCGCCGCCATCAGTACCGCGACATACCCGAAAAGCCGGTGCGCCCAGACGAATTTCAAAAACGCGTTGGTGGCGAAAAGCACCAGCACCAGCAGCTTGACCTCCCAGACAAAGATCGGATCGGCGGTCTGCGTGAGCTCTTCGGCGACGCCCTGAATGCGGTCGGTATTGCCCAGCAGCGCAAAGCCGCCGCCAATCGCGATCATGCAGGCCGAGGCAAAGAACGCCGTGCCCTGCCGCAATTGCCCGATGATCTGGCTGTCGAAGATCCGCGGCTCGCGCGTGACGAACTGGCGCATCCATTCGCGCCGGTACCCGGCCATCAGGGCGGCGGTGGAGGGGCGGCGCGCAGGCGAATGCTCGATCACGAAAGTGGCGCCCAGCCATGCACACAAGAGCAGGCCCAGCGCGGCGAGGTCATAGGCCGAAAACAGCGCGATACGGTCGATCACGGTCATGGAGCGGGCTTTCTCAGAACGGTTTGACCACGACGATCCAGAGGATCGCGATCGCGCCCAACACGCTGATTTCGTTGAAGATGCGCAGGAAACGGTCGCTCTCGTCAAAGACCCCGCGCCGGGCGCGCAGCACAAGCCGTCCGGTCCAGCCGTAATGCGCCGCGAGCGTCAGCACCAAAAGCAGTTTCACGAGAGACCAGGCGGGCCAGCCCCAGGAATGCGCCAGCCAAAGCCCGGTGCCGATGGCGATCACACCCAGCCCCGCGGAGAAGCGATAAAGCCGGATCGTGAGATCGCCCAGCGGGCCGAATTCGCCCAGCCGCTGCCATTCGCGCTTCCAGTAGATCAGCGCGCGGGGCACCGCAAAAATCGACGTCATCCAGCCCATGACGCACAGAAGATGAATGATCTTGACCCAATCCATGCGCGCACCTGACCCATGCGCGTGGTAAAGTTCAAGTCGGAGCAGACGGGCGCGACAATTAGGACTCGCCTTTTTAGTAATATTGGTTATATATCTTTACCAATTCCAGGAGATGCCAGATGCAGATGCCCGAGCCGAACCCGTCCATCCTGTCGCGCAAGGCGCGGATCGTCGAGAAATTGCGCAGCGTTCTGCCGGAGGATGCGGTGATCTCGGACGAGGCGGAAACGCGGGCCTATGAATGCGACGCGCTCACCGCCTATCGCTGCCCGCCTTTGGCGGCGGTGCTGCCCGCCTCCACCAAGGAAGTGTCCGACGTCTTGCGGGTCTGCTTCGAGGAAGGTGTGCCGGTGGTGCCGCGCGGCTCCGGCACGTCGCTGGCAGGCGGCGCGCTGCCCACGGCGGATTCGGTGATCCTCGGCGTGGCGCGGATGAACGAGGTGCTGGAAACCGACTACGCCAACCGCATCATCCGCGTGCAGACCGGACGCACCAATCTCAGCGTGACCGGCGCTGTGGAAGAAAACGACTTCTTTTACGCGCCCGACCCCTCCAGCCAGCTTGCCTGTGCCATTGCAGGCAATATCGCGATGAACTCGGGCGGCGCGCATTGTCTGAAATACGGCGTGACCACCAACAACCTGATGGGCGTCACCATGGTGCAGATGGACGGCACCGTGGTCGAGATCGGCGGCGGCCATCTGGATGCGGGCGGGCTCGATCTGCTGGGGCTGATCTGCGGCTCTGAAGGGCAGTTGGGGGTGGTGACCGAAGCGACGCTGCGCATCCTGCGCAAGCCCGAAGGTGCGCGCCCGGTCCTGATGGGCTTCGATGCCAATGAAGTGGCCGGGGCCTGCGTCAGCGACATCATCAAGGCCGGTGTCCTGCCGGTGGCCATCGAGTTCATGGACCGTCCCTGCATCGAGGCGACCGAGGCCTTCGCCAAGGCCGGCTACCCGATGTGCGAGGCGCTCTTGATCGTGGAAGTGGAAGGCTCGGACGCGGAGATCGACGAACAGCTCGCCCTGATCCTGGAGATTGCCCGCCGCCACAACCCGGTGGAGCTGCGCGAGGCCCGCGATGCCGACGAGGCGGGCCGCATCTGGCTCGGGCGCAAATCCGCGTTCGGCGCGATGGGGCAGATCAACGATTACATGTGTCTCGACGGCACCATCCCGATCTCGGAGCTGCCGTTTGTGCTGCGCCGGATCGGCGAGATGTCGCAGGAATACGGGCTCGATGTGGCCAACGTGTTCCATGCGGGCGACGGCAACATGCATCCGCTGATCTTGTTCGATGCCAACAAGGAAGGCGATCTGGAGCTGTGTGAGCAGTTCGGCGCCGACATCCTGCGGCTCTGCGTCGAGGTGGGTGGCTGTCTGACCGGCGAGCACGGGGTCGGCATCGAAAAGCGCGATCTGATGGTGGATCAGTACGCGCCCGAGGATCTGGAGGTGCAGATGGCGGTCAAGGACGTGTTTGACCCCAGATGGTTGCTCAACCCGGCCAAGGTGTTTCCGCTGGCCGCATCCGAAGCCCGCCGAGCGATGGCGCTTGCGGCGGAGTGAGGACCGGGGCTCTGCCCCAGACCCCGGGATATTTTTCGCCCAAAGAAACAATGGGACAGTCACATGAGACCTGAGTCAGAAGCCGATCTGGCCGAGATCATCGCGGCCGCAAAGGCGCCGTTCCACATTCGCGGCGGCGGCACGCGCGGCATCGGGCGGCCGGTGGCCGGCGAAGTTCTGGAGACCGGTGCGTTGTCGGGGATCACGCTTTATGAGCCGGGCGCGCTGACGCTTGTGGCGCAGGCGGGCACGCCGCTTGCCGAGATCGAGGCCGCGCTTCAGGCGGAAGGCCAGCGGCTGGCCTTCGAGCCGATGGATCATCGCGGGCTGCTGGGCACAACCGGCGCGCCGACGCTGGGCGGTGTTGTGGCCGGCAATGTCAGCGGGCCGCGCCGCGTGCAGGCCGGGGCCTGCCGCGATTTCATGCTGGGTGTGCGGTTTGTTGATGGCGCGGGCCGGGTGGTGAAGAATGGCGGGCGGGTGATGAAGAACGTCACCGGCTACGATCTGGTCAAGCTGATGACCGGCAGCTGGGGCACGCTCGGAGTGCTGACGGAGGTGAGCCTCAAGGTGCTCCCGACGCCGGAGACGGCCGCCAGTCTGGTGATCCGCGGATTGTCCGCGCAGGATGCGGTGGGGGCGATGGCCAGGGCCATGGGATCGCCTTTCGAAGTGACGGGGGCCGCGCATCTGCCATCAGGTGGCGACGGGCCCTCGGAGACGGTGCTGCGGATCGAAGGCTTCGAGACATCGGTGCATTATCGGGCAAACCGGCTCAGGGACATGTTTGCGGAGCACGACGTGCCGATCGAAAGCGATCCGGACCACGTGGCCGCGCGCTGGAGTGCAATCCGCGACGTGCAGGCAATGACCGGGCAGCCCGGCGATGTCTGGCGGATCTCCTGCACACCTTCGGAGGGTCCTGCGCTGGCCGCGCGGCTTGATGCGCAACAGCTGCTGTTCGACTGGGCCGGTGGCCTGATCTGGGCGCGCGTCCCCGAAGGCACCGATGCGCGCGCGCGGCTCGGAGCCTTCGGCGGGCATGCCACGCTGGTCCAGGGCTCGGAGGCCACACGCGCGGCGCTGCCGGTCTTTCAGCCGGAGCCCGCGCCGCTGGCCGCGCTTACCGACGGGGTGCGCGCGCAGTTCGACCCCAGGGGCCTGCTCAATCCCGGGCTGATGGCCGGATGACGCAAACCACGTTCCTTGCCTTTGTCGCCACTTTTGTGGTCGGACCGCTGCTATGTGCCGCCGCGATGGCCCTGCCCGGACGGCTCGCGCCGCTTATCGGCTTGGCGATTGGCGTCGTGGCCGCGGTGACCCTTGCGCTGCGCTGGCAGCTTCAGGGCGGTCCGGCGCAGCTCTGGTCGCTGGTCGCCCTGTGGCTGGCCTGGGTTCTGGCGGTGGCGATGGTCGCGCGCGCCCTGCAAAGCCGTCTTGATACACCGCGCGCGCGCCGCATCCTGACGATCCTCGCCCTTCTTGCAACAACATTGCCGTGGTTCGGATTGGCCACGGCCCGGATGATGAGCTGACCATGCAGACCAATTTCACGGACGAGCAACTGAAGGATCCCGGCACCGCGCGGGCCAACGAGATCCTGCGCGCCTGCGTGCATTGCGGCTTCTGCACCGCGACCTGTCCGACCTATCAGGTGCTGGGCGATGAGCTCGACAGCCCGCGCGGGCGCATCTACCTGATCAAGGACATGATCGAAAACGAGCGGGTGCCGGACGAAAAGACCGTCAAGCATATCGACCGTTGCCTGAGTTGCCTTGCGTGCATGACCACCTGCCCGTCGGGGGTGCATTACATGCATCTGGTGGACCACGCGCGCGAGTATATCGAAGAGCATTACGACAGGCCCTGGCACGACCGGGCGCTGCGCTGGCTGCTGGCGCGGATCCTGCCCTATCCGACACGGTTCCGCGTGGCGATGCTTGGTGCCAAGATCGCCAAGCCCTTTGCCCCGCTGGTGCCCGACGCGCGGCTCCGGGCGATGCTGGCCATGGCGCCCAAGACAATCCCGCCGGTCAGCCGCAACGATGATCCGCAGAGCTTTGCGCCGCAGACGGAGCGGAAGATGCGCGTCGCGCTGATGACGGGCTGCGCGCAGAAGGCGCTGAACACCGATATCAACGATGCGACGATCCGGCTGCTCACGCGGCTTGGCTGCGAAGTGGTGATCGCCGAGGGTGCGGGCTGTTGCGGGGCGCTGACCCATCACATGGGCAAGACCGCGGAAAGCCACGGCACGGCGGGCCGGAACATCCGCGCCTGGGTGCGCGAAATGGACGGCGCGGGGCTCGACGCCATCGTGATCAACACCAGCGGATGCGGCACCACGGTCAAGGATTACGGCCACATGTTCCGCAACACCGCGCTCGCCGAGGACGCCGCGCGCGTTGCCGGTATCGCGGTGGATGTCAGCGAAGTTCTGGTCAAGCTGATGGGCACGACGTCCGGCGCATCCGGCGCACTCGGCAATGTCGCGCGCGAGAGTGTCGCGGGCACCAGCGCCGCGCCCGGCAAAGGCGTCTTCGCGCCGTCCGGCCCGCATGGAGAGGGTTCGCTGAAAGTGGCCTATCATGCCGCCTGCTCGCTCCAGCATGGCCAGCAGATCAAGACCCACCCCAAGGACCTGCTCCGGCAGGCGGGGTTCGAGGTGGTGGAACCCGCCGACAGCCATCTGTGTTGCGGCTCTGCGGGCACCTACAACCTCATGCAGCCCGAGATTTCCGGCAAGCTCAAGGCGCGCAAGATCCGCACGCTGGAAGCAAAGACACCCGACATCATCGCGGCGGGCAATATCGGCTGCATGATCCAGATCGGGTCCGGCACCGATGTGCCGATTGTGCACACGGTGGAATTGCTCGACTGGGCGACCGGCGGGCCGAAACCGCCTGCGCTGGAAATTGCAGACTGACGCGCGAAAAAGGCACGATTGCGACGGGCCTGCCGCATTTTTGCCGCGATGCCCGGTTAGAAGCGCGAAAAAACGCGGGAGTTTTTGCGTGCGATTTGTATTGATTTTTGTTTTTTCACTTTGGGGCAGCCTCGCCGGAGCACAGGGCTTTTTCTCGATGGAGAGCCAGCAGGACGGCCGGAAATGGGAGGCGGTGGGCCGTCTCGAGATTGCAGGTGTCGCGTTTTGCACCGGGGCGCTGATCGAAGAGCGGATCGTTCTGACCGCGGCGCATTGTCTTTACGACCCCACCACCGGCGCGCGCGTGGCCATCGAGGATATCCAGTTTCTGGCCGGGTGGCGGAACGGGCGCGCTTCAGCCTATCGTCGCGTGCGCCGTGCGGTGCCGCATCCCGACTATGCCTATGCCGGCCCGTCGACCGCGTTGCGCGTGCGCAACGATGTGGCCCTGATCGAGTTGCAGCACCCGATCCGCAACACCACGATCCTGCCGTTCGACACCGATATCCGGCCTGAGCCGGGTGCCGATGTGGGCGTGGTGTCCTACGCGCATGACCGCTCCGAAGCGCCGAGCCTGCAGGAAACCTGCAAGGTGCTGTCGCGGCAGGACGGTATTCTCGTGCTGTCCTGTTCGGTGGATTTTGGTGCTTCGGGCTCGCCTGTCTTTACGTTCGACGGTGACGGCACGCCTCGCATCGTTTCGGTGGTTTCGGCCAAGGCCGCCGCCGAGGGTGAGGCCGTGTCGCTCGGCACCGCGCTCGAAGAGCCGGTAACGGTTTTGAAAGATATCCTGTCGCAAAGTGCCAATGCGGGAGCGGGTCTGGAACGCATGACCGCAGGCAGTCGACGGGAAACAGGTGCAAAATTCGTAAAACCGTAAAGATCATTCTGGGCACGGCGCTGGGATTGGCGGCGGTGTCGATGGCACACCGGGCACTGGCCTCCTCAGAGGAAATATTCGCCACGCATGGGGTGGAGGCGCCAGCATCCCGGTCGCAAGGAACCCACGTGCCAGGCGTCTACCCTGCTGTTCCCGCGACATATTCCGCGCCGGAACGCATAAGGCCACCTGACACCGGGTGAACCGCCTGCGGGGTCTTGAAACCCGCTTTTTCGCTCCCCACATTGCTTGCGTCAGGGTGCCTTGAAAGGGCTCTGGCATCGGAACTTGGCGCCTGTCTCGGATGGGAAGGCGCCGCATCACAGGTATCGCTCAACGGAGGATTCCCATGCGACACTACGATTTTGCACCGCTTTACCGTGCCACCGTCGGCTTTGACAAAATGGCCGACCTGATGGACCGGGTTCTGTCCAACGATGTCAGCACCCAGACCTACCCCCCGTATAACATCGAAAAGACCGCCGACGATGCCTACCGCATCTCGATCGCCGTGGCCGGTTTTTCCGATGACGACCTCTCGGTTGATGTGAAAGAGCAGGCGCTGGTCGTCTCTGCCCGCAAGGCCGAAGAAGACGAGAGCAAGACCTATCTGCATCGTGGCATCGCGACCCGCGCGTTCGAGCGCCGGTTCCACCTGGCCGATCATGTCCGCGTGACCGGTGCCGTGCACGAAAACGGCATGCTCCACATCGATCTCAAGCGCGAGATTCCCGAAGCGCTGAAACCGCGCCGGATCGAGATTGCCAAGCCGCAATCCGTCGGTGTCGAAAAGGACGTGGTCGACGCCAAGGCCGTGAACTGATCCCGACCTCAGCTCACTGATGGTGCGGCCCCGGATACGTCCGGGGCCGTTTTGCATTCCGACCCGTCACGCCGCGCGGGCCGTCTCAACCGCGGGCGCCACATCGATGATGACCGCCCCCTTGCGGCTGCGCGCCTCGACATAGCGATGCGCGCCGACGATGTCATCAAGCGCAAAATGCCGGTCGATCACCGGACGCAGCTTGCCCGCCGCATGCAGCTCCAGCACCGCCTGCAGATCTTCCGCCGTGTCGCCGCTCACATGCAGCGCGATCCGCGGTCCGCGGGTGAGCCGGGCCAGCAGCATGTGCCACAAGTCCCGCCCCGTGAAGTTCATCGGCAGGAACAACCCGCGCGGCTTCAGCGCTTTGAGCATCCCGGGCCAGCTGGTCGCACCCACTGTGTCCAGCACGAGATCATACGCGTTGCGCGCGGCTGAAACCTCTTCGCGCCGGTAATCGATGACGTGATGCGCGCCAAGCGAGCGGACCAGCGCCAGTTTCTCGGCGCTGGCCGTTGCGGTCACGATGGCACCCATGGCCCGCGCGATCTGCACCGCGTAGACGCCCACGCCGCCCGACCCTCCGGTGATCAGAACATGCTGCCCCGGGCGGAGCCGGGCAAAATCGCGCAGGAACACCAGCGCCGAGAGCGCCCCGAAAGGCAGCGCCGCCGCCTCTGCATCACTCAGCGCGTCCGGCGTCGCAACCAGCGCCGCCTTTTCGTCGACCAGGGCGTATTCCGCATGGCCCCCGTGACCGACAAACCCAAAGACCCGCTGGCCCACGGCAAAGCGCGTCACGTCGCGCCCCACCGCCACCACGCGGCCCGCGATATCGGTGCCGAGAACCTTCTGTTTTGGCGCAAAGAGCCCCATCATCAGGCGCCCGGGCAGCCAGGTCAGTCCCGGAAAGGCCGAGGCGCGCAGACGCCAATCCGCGGTTGTGAGGCTCGATGCGTTGACACGCACGAGGATCTGCCGAGGCCCGGGCACGGGCACCGGGATGTCGGCGAGTGACACGGTCTCGGCAGGACCGTAGCGATGGTAGAGTGCGGCTTTCATGACTGTCTCCTTTCTGATCTCTGGCGATTGCGAGCGTTATAACGCATGCCGCAATCATCGCATATTGATCGATTCCGGCTTTCTGCTATGCAAGATCGCATGGATTGGCGGTCGGTAAAATTCGACTGGAACCGCGCACGCGCGTTTCTGGTGACGGCGGAAGAGGGCTCTCTCTCGGCGGCGGCCCGGGCTCTGGGCATGGCGCAACCGACACTCGGGCGGCAGGTCACCGCCCTCGAAGAAGAGTTGGGGGTCGCGTTGTTCGAACGGGTGGGCCGCGGATTGGCGCTGACCAAGGCGGGCACGCAATTGCTGGCACATGTGCGCGCGATGGGAGAGGCCGCCAGCGCGATGTCGCTTTCCGCCAGCGGTCAGGCCAATTCGGTCGAAGGGCATGTGGCGATCACCGCCTCGGAGATCTATGCGCAATGGTTGCTGCCGCCGATCCTGCGCCGGTTGCGGCAGGACGCGCCGGGCATCACGCTGGAGGTTGTGGCCTCGAACGCGATCCGCGATCTCAAGCGGCGCGAGGCCGATATCGCCATCCGAAACACGCGCCCCGACCAGCCCGACCTGATCGGCAAGCTGGTGGCGCAGGATCGCGGCACGTTTTACGCGACCCCGGCCTGCCTGGCGCGCTTTGGACCGATCCAAACGAAAGAGGATCTGGCAAAGGCCGAGTTCATCGGGTTCGAGGATCAAGCGCCGTTCCTCTCTGCGCTGGCCAAGTTCGGCGTGCCGGTGGACGAGACCAATTTCCCGGTGCTGGCCACCACCCATACCGCGCATTGGGCGCTTGCACAGGCGGGTGTCGGGATCGGGGTCGGCCCCTGTGGTCTGGGCGACAGCGATCCGGAGCTGCGGCGTGTCCTGCCCACCCTGCCCGAGTTCGAATACCCGGTCTGGCTTGTGGCGCATCGGGAGCTGCGCACCAGCCCGCGGGTGCGGATCGTCTGGGACATGCTGGCCGATATGCTGCCGGGGCTGCTCGGCGTGTCGGGGGCGGCGGGTGCGCCCCCCTGACACGGATAAATCCGCCCCCCGGCATCCGTTGTGACCAGAGACGCCGCGGCCCCTCCGGTCTTGCGTTACTGCGACAGGCTCTGGGCCAGGCGCATCAGGTTCAGCGCTTCCTGACGATAGCCGAAAGCGTCGTCGCCGCGGGCCGATTGCGCCAGCGAGATGGCCTCTGCATAGCCCCAGTCACCGAGGAAATCGGATCCGCGCAGAAGCTGGCCGAAACCGGCGATGGCCACCGCGAAATCGGCATCGGGCAGTGGCGTCGTCTCCAAGATCGGGGCCTCGATCAAGGCGCTGTCGTCTTCTCCCGGCGTCTTGTAGCGCAGCCGCAGGAACCCGAGCTCATCGCTGTCGGAGGCGACCACCGCGTCGCCGTAACGCAGCGGATCGGTCAGCCGCGCGGGCGAGCCCACCGGCGTGACCTCATAGATCGCCGTCACCTGATGGCCCGCGCCGATCTCACCCGCATCGACCTGATCATTGTTGAAATCCTCGCGGTTGAGCGCGCGGGTCTCGAACCCGATGAGACGGTATTCGGCCACCGTGGCGGGGTTGAACTCCACCTGGATCTTGACGTCATCGGCGATCGGCACCAGCGCACCGGTCAGCTGGTCGACCAGCACTTTCTGCGCTTCGCTCAGCGTGTCGATATAGGCCGCCATGCCGTTGCCGGTCTGCGCCAGCGCCTGCATCGTCGCGTCGTCGAGATTGCCGCGCCCGAAGCCCAGAACCGACAGGTAGGTGCCGCTCTCACGCTCGGTTTCGATATAGTCCTTGAGCGCGTCGGGATCGGAAATACCGATGTTGAAATCGCCATCCGTGGCCAGGATCACCCGGCTGACCTCTCCGTCCTCGGTCATCTCTCGGGCGGTGGCATAGGCCTGCTGCAGACCGTCCTGACCCGCGGTGCCGCCGCCGGCCTTGAGGTTTTCCAGCGCATCGAGGATGGTCTGCCGTTCGGTGGCCGGGGTCGGGTCGAGCACACGGCCCGCAGAGCCCGCATAGGTCACAATCGAGACGCTGTCGTTCTCGCCGAGTTGCCCCAGCATCAGACGGAAGCTCTGCTTCAGGAGCGGCAGCTTGTTGGGCTGGTCCATCGAGCCGGAGGTATCGATGAGGAACACCAGGTTCATCGCCGGTCGCTCGGCGGGCAGCGCGCCCTGCAGCCCGATATGCACCAGTTGCGTGCCCGCGTTCCACGGCGTCTGCATCACACCGACGGAGGCGCGAAAGGCCTCCTCCTCGGCGGGGGCGGCGTAGTCGTAAGAGAAATAATTGACCATTTCCTCGATCCGCACGGCGCCTTTCGGGGGCAGCGCGCCGCGCATCAGCGAGTTTCGGATCATCGACCAGGAGGCGGTGTCGACATCGATGGAAAAGGTCGAGACGGGGTCTTCGGCGGTGACCTTCAGCGGATTGGCCTCGGCCTGCGGGTAAGCTTCGGTATCGGCTTCGGGGAGGACGCGCGGAGCATCATAGCCCGGCACATAGGACTCCTGCACCTCCATCGCGATGTTGCCACCGGCGATGAGCCCGCGGTTTTGCAGCGCCTTGCGGTCTTCGGACGACAACGTGTTCGCACTGCCGCTATAGGTCTGCGCCAGCCCGTGATTCTGCAGGCGTTCGTTCGGCACGACCGGAGAATCGACCCGCGGTGCCGGCGCAGCAGCCGGGGCCACCTCGTCGGCGGACATCATGTCCATCAGACCGCCAAAGCCGCCCGATTGCTCGACCTGGACAAAGTCCGGAGCCCCCGGCGCGTTTTGCTGCATGACCGGGAGAACGGCCAGCAAGGCCACGGCGGCCAGAGCGGTGGATGCGGTCAATACACCGCGCGACGTCCATGAATTCAGCATTGTCTTAACTCCTCTCAACAGCCCCCCAGCGGGGCGATCAGAGGTAGGACGCGCGTCCTCGGCGGTTTCTTGGAAAGAACTCTGCGCGCGGTCGAAATTTTTCATCGCAAGCGCGATCGCCTCTGCCTTGCGGGCAGGGTCGGGGCGGGGCGCGGCTGCGTCCATCGCCCGTTTGAGATCGTCCAGATCGTCAAAATCGTCGCTCATGCCTCCGCCTCCTTCAGGGCTTTCAGCCTTTTCTTTGCTTCCGAGATGCGCCAGCTGACCGTACCGTCGGAAACTCCGAGGATCTGGCCCGCTTCCGCGTGGCTTTGCCCGTCGAGCACCAGCGCGAGGGTTTCGCGCAAATCGTCCGGCAAAGCGCGCATCGCCGTCATCAGCCAGTCGACGCGTTCGGCGGTCTCGGCATTGGCCGCGCGGCGCGACACTTCCCAGTCGCCCCAGCCTTCCGCGGCGCGCGCATGGGTGCTCAACCGCCGATGCCGGTCCCGTGCGGCGTTCACCGTGACACGGTAGAGCCATGTCGTCACCCGCCCATCGCCCCGCCAGCTGCGCAGTTTGACCGGCAGCGCCGCGCAGATATCCTGCGCGAGATCCTCGGCCTCCGCCCGGCTGCCGGTCAGCCGGAAGGACAGGCCCAGCACCCGGTCGTAAAGCCGTTCCACCAGCAGCGCAAAGGCCGCGCGGTCCCCCCGCGCCGCCGCATCCGCCAGATCCTCGTCGCTCACATCCTTGCGCATCTTGACCATGGGACGCAGCCCGCACCCGGTTCCTTGGAAGAAATCTGCAAACAGGTCATGTCTCGTCTCATCTTGCATGAATGCCGTTCAAATGCGGTGCAAAATCCGGCGCGCGGGCATGCGCTGCCCCGCGCCTCTTCCTACAACCTCGCACCCCGCGCTGGCAGGCTGGAAAACCGGACCTCCCGCGCCTCAGTGTCACGGCTTTCCGAGATCACTTGCCGGGTTTGCAATCCGCCACGGGGGCCTTCGCCGCGCCGCAAAGCGCAGGCTGCGACAAACCGACCGGAACAGATCGGGTTGGTTTTGCGTTCCGTGCCCGACACGATCCATCCCGACGCGGTGCGCACAGAGGAGGATCAGAGCCTCAGGGTGTCTTGGCCAGACACCCCGACACAGATGGGAGAAAAGCATGCTCGACCAAAGTACAAACCTCGCCAGTCGGTTGAACGATCCGTCGCTGCTGGAAACACGCAGTTTCATCGACGGCAAATGGATCGAGACCGGTAACAGCTTCAGCGTGCGCAATCCGGCGCGCGGCGATGTCATCGCCGAGGTCACCGACCTCGACCGCAGCGGCGCGGCGCTTGCCATCGAAGCCGCCTATGAGGCGCAGAAGGACTGGGCCAGCTGGACCGGCAAGGAGCGCGCGGAGGTTCTGCGCCGCTGGTACGAGCTGATGATGCAGCACCAGGACGATCTGGCGACGATCATGACCGCCGAGCAAGGCAAGCCGCTGGCCGAGGCCAAGGGAGAGGTCGCCTACGGCGCAAGCTTTGTGGAGTTCTTCGCCGAAGAGGCCAAGCGCATCTATGGCGAGACCATTCCCGGCCACCAGCGCGACAAGCGGCTTATGGTGATCAAGCAGCCCATCGGCGTCGCCGCATCTATCACACCGTGGAATTTCCCCAATGCGATGATCACCCGAAAGGCCGCGCCCGCTCTGGCCGCCGGGTGCAGCTTTGTCGCACGTCCGGCCAGGGAAACGCCGCTCTCCGCGCTGGCTCTGGGCGTGCTCGCATCGCGCGCCGGCATCCCCGCCGGTGTCTTCAACGTGGTCGCGTCGTCGTCGTCTTCCGAGATCGGCAAGGAGTTCTGCGAGAACCCGAAAGTGCGCAAGCTGACCTTCACCGGCTCCACCGAAGTCGGTCGCATCCTGCTCAGGCAGGCCGCCGATCAGGTGATGAAATGCTCCATGGAGCTGGGCGGCAACGCGCCCTTCATCGTCTTTGACGACGCCGATCTGCATGAGGCCGTGCAAGGCGCCATTGCCTGCAAGTTCCGCAACAACGGCCAGACCTGCGTCTGCGCCAACCGGATCTATGTGCAGGCCGGTGTCTATGACGCGTTTGCGCAAATGCTCGCCAAGGAAGTGCGCAAGCTCAGCGTCGGTGACGGTCTGGACGAGGAGCCCGACCTCGGCCCGCTGATCAACGCCGATGCCATCGAGAAGGTGCAGGAACACATCGCCGATGCCCGCGAAAAGGGTGGCGAGGTCATTCTCGGCTCACAGGACAACGACAAGCCCGGCGCGTTCTTCGGCCCGACCATCATCACCGGCGCCACGCAGGAGATGAAGTTCGCGCAGGAGGAAACCTTTGGCCCGCTGGCGCCGCTCTTCAGGTTCGAGGATGAGGAGGACGTGATCGAGATGGCCAATGACACGATCTTCGGCCTCGCGTCCTATTTCTACGCAAAGGATCTCAGCCGGGTCTACAAGGTGGCCGAAGCGCTGGAATACGGCATTGTCGGCGTGAACACCGGCATCATCTCGAGCGAGCTTGCGCCGTTTGGCGGCGTCAAGCAATCGGGGCTTGGCCGGGAAGGCAGCCACCACGGCATCGATGAGTTTCTGGAGATGAAATACATCTGCATGTCGGTGTGAAAGATGCGCGGCGCGCCCGTCCCGCCGCCTGCGCGCCGCCTGATGTCGCCCGATGTCGCATTGACCCCGCGCCGTGCGACGCCCATTTGATCTGAATGCTGATGTCACTCGCTCTGCCCACGCTTGTGCTGATGACCCTGGCGGTGCTGGTCACGCGGGGGGTGGAGGCGCTGATGCCGGAAAGCGTGCCCGGCCTCATCGCCACGGCGCTGCTCTCGGCGCTGCTGCTCTGGGCTCTGGCCACCGGTCTTTTTGCGCTGCTCTATCTCTGGCAGGACGCGCGGATCAGCGCGCTGCTGGGGGACGCGCGCGGCTGGGCGCATATGTCGGGGCTCGGCGCCAGCGCCGCGCTGATCTGGGCGCCGCTCATGCTGCTGACCGTCGCCACCGCCCCACGGCGCTGGAAAACCGCCGTGTGGTAACTTGATTTTCCCGCCTGCTGCTATCAGGTGATGTCGCAAGCAAAGGGGAACAGCATGATCGCTCTTGCGCGGTTGCTCGTCGTCGGATTCCTGGTTCTGACAGTGGTCTATATCTGCCTGTCGCTCTATTCGCGCGCGATGCGCCGGGCCAAACTCAGGACCTGGTGGGTCGAGGCGGGCCGCCCGGGCGACGAGGAAAGCTATGTCGAAAAGGGGCTGGCGGAATATGACGGCTCGCTCCGGCGCAAGCTGATCCTCGGCGTTTATGTCGTGCCTCTTTGCCTGATGGGGCTTATCCTCTATCTCACCAACTTCTACTGATCCCGAAACGCGCTGCGAAAGGACCCGGCATGTCATACGTGAAATGGACTTTCATCATCGTGTTCTGGGGGCTGGTGGCGGGTTTTCTCCACTATACGCTGCCGCAGCACGACGTCGCGCGGATCACCGACACCTATGAAAAACGCGTCGATCCCGGCGAGAACAGCTGGTTCTGGGCGCAGCCCGATGTCGGCAGCGACGGCACCATGCTCAGCCGCGATGTGTTCTTCATCCAGACCCGCCGGGCCGATGACAGCGTGATGGTCTATCGCAACGAGGATACCGGCTGGGGCTGGCCGCCCTATTTCAAATTCGACACGTCCAACCTGCAGGCCGAGGCGGCGGATCTGCGGTCCACCGCGGGCACGCCGCAATGGGTGGTGATCCGCCATTACGGCTGGCGCAACGAGCTCATCTCGATCTTCCCCAACGCGATCTCCGTGCGCCCGGTCGAGGGGCCCGATGTCACGATCATCCCGTGGATCAATATCGTGATCCTGACGGTGCTGGCGGCGCTCTTCTGGGCGATCTGGGTGCGCTGGCGCCGATTCCGCGAAGCGCGGATCGATCCGACCCTGGAAAACGTTGGCGACCGGATCGACGATGGCGGCTCGCGCCTGCGCAACTGGTTCGGCCGCAAGACCTGATCCACGGCTGGCGCAACGCTGCTGTCCTGGCACGCAGGTCTGCTGCTTCTTTGGGCCTGAAATATCCCGGGGGGGTCAGGGGGGCAGCGCCCCCCTCGCGCGCCGCAGGCGCGCGCGGATCGGATCGCCGAAGGCGATCCGACACCGGCGGCGTCACCGCTTGCCGTAATAGAGCCCGACCACGTGCTCGGCTTCCGCAAAGAAAAGCCAACGGGCGACGAACACACCCGCGACATGACTCAGCACCGCCGCAAGCGCCAGGATATGGTGAAACGGCAGCAGCAACAGCACCACCGGCAGAGCCATCATCAGCGCCAGCGCAATGAGCCGCAGTTTCTGCGCATGTTTGCGCCCGACCACATGCACCATCTCGCGCAGCAGGTAATTCGAGCCGGTGTGCGGCGGCTCGAAACTGCGCACGGCGCCGATCCCGCCAAGCCCGGTGGCGCTGGCCAGATCCGTGCCGGAGGCCGCCAGCCGCTTGTCGCCGTCGCGCCACCACCACATCTGCAGACCGCCCGCGATCAGCAGCAGCACCATGGCGATGCTCACCCGCCCCGACAGCAGCGCGCCGCCGGCCAGCGACAGCGTCAGAAACAGCGCCGAGGTGGACCAGTGGTGCCAGCGCGGCACGGTCTTGAGCTGCGCGTAGATCATCGACGTCGTATAGACCGTCACGACGCTCAGCCACGCGCCGAGCCAGCCCAGCACCGCCACCCGCACTTCGCTGAAAATCAGCAGCAGCGCATAGAGCCCCATGACGGCAAACGCCGCCACTGCGCACCAGGCCTCGCGCGAGAGCCAGCTCGTCTGCCATTGCGTGAAGGCCTTGAGCGCCCGTTCGGGACGGCCGAGGTGGAAGGTCGACGAAATCAGTCCGGCCCCGGCAAGCCCGATGCCGATGGCGAAGAAGACAAACGCTGTCCAGCCGGTCGGAGGGGTGGCATCGATGCCCAGCCAGAACAGCAGACCGAAGCCCAGACCCGAGAGCGAGGTGAACGCGATGATGGAGGCGGCTGGATGCATCAGGGGGCCTTTTCGACAGGGCGGAGCGGTGGGTTGAAAACCCACCCTACAGCGGACGGCGAGGGGGTGGCGGCGCGCATCAGATCTTCTCCAGCGCGCGGTCGAGCCAGCCCAGAAAGCCTTTTGGCTCTTCGGCCACCGGGGTCAGGAAAGGTGCCAGCACATCGGTCTCCCCTTCCCAGCTGTCCTTGGGCCGCGGCGGCAGGTATTTGTTGGCGGGCCGCGCGCCCTGTTCGGGCATCAGGTCCATGCCGCCCCGCTCGGCCACCAACTGGCTGACCGCGCTTTCGGGATCCGAGAGGTCGCCGAAATGCCGCGCACCGGCGGGGCAGGTGCGCACGCAGGCGGGCACCCGGTCCTCTTCGGGCAGGTTCTCATTATAGATCCGGTCGACGCAGAGCGTGCATTTCTTCATCACCCCTTCCGCCTGATCGAGCTCGCGCGCGCCGTAAGGGCAGGCCCAGGCGCAGAGGCCGCAGCCGATGCAGTCGCTTTCGTTGACCAGAACGATGCCGTCTTCGCTGCGCTTGTAGCTGGCACCGGTGGGGCAGACCGGCACGCAGGGCGCGTCCTCGCAATGCAGGCAGGATTTGGGAAAGTGGATGAGCTGGGCCGGGCCGGTCTCGGGCTGCACCTCATAGGAGTGGATCCGGTTCAGGAACGTGCCGCTGGGATCGCCGCCATAAGGCTCCTGATCGCTGAGCGGCGCGCCGTAATTCTCCGTGTTCCAGCCTTTGCAGGAGGTCACGCAGGCATGGCAGCCGACGCAGGTGTCCAGATCGATGACAAGGCCAAGCTGGCGGTCGGTGGATGCGGGCAGTTGCGTCATGTCTGGCCTCCGCGCAAAACGACCCGGAGCGGATCGAGAAAGGTGAGCGTTTCTTCCTGGGAAGGGTCCCAGGTGGCGACAAACCAGATGAAGGATGCCGCAACCGCCAGAAAGAAGAAGGCGATGGCAAAGAGGGTGAGTTTCATCATCTTCGTCATGTGCGGCACCGGTTTGCAGATCTGTTCAGGGGGCGCTGCCCCCGTCCGCCGGAGGCGGACTCCCCCGGGATATTTTCAGCCCAAAGAAACACGGACATCATGAGCCCACCTTCCAGCGCAACTCCGCAGGACCGGTGCCGACGGGAGAGCGGATGGCGTCGAATTCCGGCTGCACTTCGGCGGGCGGATCGGCCTTTTCCAGCCGCACCCGCAGGTCGAACCACGCCGCCTGCCCGGTGATCGGATCGGAGTTGGACCATCTGAGCCCGTCGCCCTTGGGCGGCAGCAGCTCGTGGATGAGGTGGTTGAGCAGGAAGCCTTTCGTGGCCTCGGGTGCGTCGCGGTCGAGCGCCCAGGCCCCCTTGCGCTTACCGATGGCGTTCCAGGTCCAGACCGTGTCGCGGTTGAGCGCGGCCATATGCGCCGCGGGCACGGTGATCGCGCCATGGCTGGAGGTCACGCGCACCCAGTCGCCGTCCGCAAGCCCCAGTTTCTCCCACCAGAAGGTGGGCACATAGAGCGGGTTTCGGCCGTGGATCTGGCGCAGCCAGGCGTTTTGCGTGCCCCAGCTGTGATACATCGCCATGGGCCGCTGGGTGAGCGCATGCACCGGGAAGGCCTCTGTGTCCTCGCGATCATCCGAGAGCGGCGGGTACCAGACCGGCAGCGGGTCCATCGTCTGTTTCAGGCGCTCGCGCAGATGTTCGGGCGGCTGGTGGGGTCCGTGCCCTTCGGCGGCCAGCTGAAAGCGGCGCAGCGGTTCGGAGTAAAGCTCGAAGATGTAAGGCGTCGGCGCGTCGTAGAGCCCCAGATCCACCGCCCAGTCCTGGTAGGCCATGTTCCAGGGCTTCATGAACTGCGCCTCGTCGGGGATGTGGAAGACCGAAAAGCCGCCGTTCTTGATGTAGCTGTCGATCTGCGCCTCGTTGGGGGCGCCACGGCCAGAGGTCAGCCCCTTGTCGCCCATCCGCCAACCCGAGAGCGGCCCGATCCCCGGCTTGCGCTGGTGATTGACGATGTAATCGGCGTAATCGGCATATTTCGCGGTGCCATCCTCGTTCACGAAGCCGGGCAGACCGAGCCGCGCGCCAAGATCCACCAGCACCGACTGGAAGCCGCGCACATCGCGGTCGGGCTCGACCACCGGCCAGCGGATCGCATCGGCGGCGGCTTCGGGCTCCGAGATCGGGCGGTCGAGCAGCGAAATGCAGTCATGCCGCTCCAGATAGGTGGTGTCGGGCAGCACGAGATCGGCATAGGCCACCGTTTCAGAGCTGTAGGCGTCCGAGTAGATGATATGCGGAATCACGTAGTCGCCGTTCTCGTCGGTGTCGGTCAGCATCTGCATGACCGCGGCGGTGTTCATCGACGAGTTCCACGCCATGTTCGCCATGTAGAGAAACAGCGTGTCGATCCTGTAAGGATCGCCGGCATGGGCGTTCGAGATCACCATATGCATCAGCCCGTGCGCGGATAGCGGGTTTTCCCAGGTATAGGCCTTGTCGATGCGGATGGGCTGGCCGTCCTTGGTCAGACCCAGATCGGCAGGCCCTTGCGGGTAGCCCAGATGCGGACCGTCGAGCGGCTTGCCGGGGGTCGCCATGAAATGCGGCCTGGGATGGGCGGAGGCCGGTTTGGGGTATGGCGGCTTGAAACGGAAGCCTCCGGGGGTTTCGACCGAGCCCAGCAGGATCTGCAGCACATGCAGCGCGCGGGCGGTCTGGAAGCCGTTGGAATGGGCCGAGATGCCGCGCATCGCGTGGAAGCTGACCGGGCGGCCGATCATCTTCTCGTGCCGCTCTCCGCGGAAATCGGTCCAGGGCTGGTCGATCTCGATGGCCTCGTCAAAGGCAACGCGGGCGATATCGGCGGCCAGATGACGGATCCGCGCGGGATCGAGCCCGACCTGGGGGCCGACCACCTCGGGCGAATAGGCCGCGTCGAGATAGCGCTCGGCCATTTTCTGCATCACCGTCACGTGGCTTATGCCCGCGCGCCGGATATGCCCGCCAAGATCGGGTTTCACATCTGCGGCGTCAAATGCCGCGGGCTTGCCGGTGCGGCGGTCGATGACCTGCGGCTTGCCCTCCTCGTCGCGCAGGATCAGCCCGTATTCGGCGCTTTTGGGATCGCAATTGAGCAGCACCGGCGCATTGGTGAAGCGCGCGAGATAGTCGAGGTCGATCTTGCCCGCCTTCATCAGGCAATGCACCAGCGACAGGATAAAGAGCCCGTCGGTGCCCGGGGTGATGCCGATCCACTCATCCGCCACGGCGTTGTAACCGGTCCGGATCGGGTTCACGCCGACCACCCTGGCGCCGCGCTCTTTCAGGCGGCCGATGCCCATCTTGATCGGGTTGCTGTCATGGTCCTCGGCCACGCCGAAGATCATGAAAAGCTTCGTGCGGTCCCAGTCCGGGCTGCCGAATTCCCAGAACGCGCCGCCCATCGTGTAGATACCGCCCGCGGCCATGTTGACCGAGCAGAACCCGCCATGGGCCGCGAAATTGGGGGTGCCGTAGGCCTGCGCCCAGAAACCGGTGAAGGATTGCGACTGATCGCGCCCGGTGAAAAAGGCGAGCTTCTCGGGCGCGGTGTCGCGGATCGGTTTCAGCCAGCTGACTGCAAGCTCCAGCGCCTCGTCCCAGGAGATCTCTTCAAATTCGCCGGAGCCGCGCGGGCCCACGCGTTTGAGCGGCGCGCGCAGCCGCGACGGTGCGTTGTGCTGCATGATGCCCGCGGCCCCCTTGGCGCAGAGCACACCCTTGTTGACCGGGTGATCCCTGTTGCCCTCGATATAGGCGACCTTGCCGTCCTTCATGTGCACGTTGATGCCGCACCGGCAGGCGCACATGTAGCAGGTGGTCTTGCGCACCTCGTCCGAGACCTTTGGCGAAAGGTCGATCTTTGGCTGCTGAACGGTCATTGATATCCTCCCGGTCGATGCAGGCTAGAAAACGCCGCAGGCAAGGTAAAGGCGTTCCGCGCGCTGCGCGGAAACAAAACCGGCGTTCTTTGGAAAGCCGGAAGCGGGCGCGTCTGTTCGCGGCTCATGTAAGCACCAGCCGGGCCATCGCGGCAAATGCCAGCGCCAGCAGCAGGACAAGGCAGAACGGCTTGTAATAGGGCTCCCAGGCGGGGCGGAAGGCAAGCTTGCCGACCATCACGCCCAGCGCCGAAAACGGCGCGAGCGCCAGGCCGCGCAGCATCGCCTGCCAGGTCATGACCTCGAAGAGGACAAGCGTCACCATCGAGATGAGCGAGGACAGGAAAAGGTAGAGCACCAGCGATCCGCGCATTTGCCGCGCGGCAGATTCTCGGGCGAGCACGTAAAGCGCCACAACCATGCCGCCGACGCCTGCAATTCCGGTCACGATCCCAGACATCACGCCGGAACCGTAAAGCCCCGGGCGCGTGGCCAGGAACCGCATGCGCACACGCGCGAGCTGCGCGGCAGCAAGCGCCATGATCACCAGAAGTGCGGCCAGTTTCGACGGCTCCGGCGTCAGCCAGTTGGTGAGCCACAACCCGAGCGGCAGACCCGCCGCCGAGCCGATCACCAGCCCGTAGGTCACGCGTCGGTCGGCATCCTGCCAGCCGCCGCGCAGCATCAGCATCGAGGCGGTCATCTCCTGCCACCACAGGATCGGGATCATCTCGACCGGCGGCAGGAACAGCACGGCGACCGACATCGCCACCGCCGACAGCGCAAAGCCCGAAAACCCGCGCACCAGACCGGCCACAAAGCAGATCAGCCCGAGCCAGAGATAGACGCCCGGCGCGAGGGAGAGCGCGTTCATCACCGCGCATTCCACCCGCCTCGGGCACACCGCTCCGGATGACGTTTGGCCTGTGCCGCGCTCATGTCGCCCCCGTGGGCTGCGCGGCGGCTTGCAGAACCGTGACGGCGATCATGTTGACCACATCCTCGGTGGTGCAGCCGCGCGACAGATCGTTGGCGGGTTTGGCCAAGCCCTGCAGGACCGGCCCGATGGCCGTGCAGCCGCCGACGCGCTGCGCGATCTTGTAGCCGATATTGCCTGCGTCGAGATTGGGAAAGATCATCACATTGGCCTGCCCGGCAACCTCGGATCCCTTGGCCTTGGTCTGCCCGACCTCCGGCACGAACGCCGCGTCGAACTGCAGCTCTCCGTCGCTGGCGATCTCTGGGTGTCTCTCGCGCAGCAGGGCGGCGGCGTCGGTTACCCTGGTCACGTTGGGATGTGCAGCACTGCCCTTGGTGGAAAAGGACAGCATCGCCACTTTCGGAGTCTCGCCCAGCAAGGCGGTACAGGAGGCCGCGGATTGCGCGGCGATGGCGGCAAGCTCTGGCGCGCTGGGGTCGATCACCAGACCGCTGTCGGAAAAGATCATCGCCGCCCGGCCAGAGGCATGATCTTGCGGCAGCACCATCAGGAAAAAGCTCGACACCAGATCGGCATCGGGCGCCTTGCCGATCACCTGCAGGGCCGCGCGCACGGTGTCGGAAGTGGTGGCCACAGCACCACCCACGGTGCCGTCCGCATGGCCCAGATGCACCAGCGTCGCGGCAAATACCAGCGGATCGCGCGCGGCGGTCGCGGCCTCGTCCGGGGTCATCCCCTTGTGCTTGCGGCGTTGATAAAAGGCCTCGCTGACCGCGTCGCGCAATGTCGAGCGGTCCGGATCCTCGATGCGCAGCCTCTCGGAAGGGACCGCCCCCTGCGCGGTCAGTTCCGCGCGCACCACCGCATCGGTGCCCACGAGGATCACCGACGCGATCCGCGCATCAGCCGCAGCGATGGCGGCGGCCACAACCCTGGGATCATGGCCTTCGCTCAGCGCGATGGTGGCGGGATGCGCCGCGGCCCGGCTCTGCAGATCGTCGAGAACCGTCATGCGGCGCATCCCATTGTGCGCGTCAGCTCCACGCGCTTACGCGCTGGCCTGCGGCACCATGTCCGACGCCGAGATCCCGGCCACGGAGACCGGCTTTTTCATCGCGTCGCGGCGGAACGGCTCACCCAGTTCCTGATTGAGCAGAACCTCGATCAGGGTGGTCTTGCCGTTCTTCATCTGGTCCTCGATGGCGGTGTTGAGTGCGGCGGTCAGCTCGTCCATGGTCTTGACCGCGACCCCTTCGAGACCGCAGGCCCGGGCGATGCCCGCGTAGGAGACCTGCTCGTCCAGTTCGGTGCCGACGAAATTGTCATCGAACCAGAGCGTCGAGTTGCGCTTCTCCGCACCCCACTGGTAGTTGCGGAAGACGATCTGCGTGACCGGCGGCCAGTCGCCGCGACCGATGGCGGTGAGCTCGTTGACCGCGATGCCGAAGGCGCCGTCGCCGGCAAAGCCCACGACCGGCACGTCCGGCTGGCCGATCTTGGCACCGACGATGGCGGGCAGACCGTAGCCGCACGGCCCGAAGAGGCCGGGGGCGAGGTATTTGCGGCCCTCGTCGAAATCCGGATAGGCGTTGCCGATCGCGCAATTGTTGCCGATATCGGAGCTGATGATCGCCTCGCGCGGCAGCGCCTGCTGGATCGCGCGCCACGCCATGCGCGGGCTCATCCAGTCGGGTTTGGCCTGACGCGCCCGCTCGTTCCAGGTGGTGCCCGGATCGTCCTGCTCGTGCGTGAGCGAGGTCAGCTCCTGCGCCCAGGCGGATTTGCGCTGCGCGATGTTTGACTTGCGCTCGGCCCGGCCCGCATCGCCTGCATCGTCGGCAAGATTGGCCAGAATGCCGCGGGCGACCTTGGCCGCATCCCCGACGATCCCGACAGAGACCTTCTTGGTCAGCCCGATGCGGTCGGGGTTGATGTCGACCTGGATGATCTTGGCATCGGCGGGCCAGTATTCCATGCCGTAGCCCGGCAGGGTCGAGAACGGGTTGAGACGGGTGCCGAGGCAGAGCACCACATCGGCCTCCCTGATCAGCTCCATCGCCGCTTTGGAGCCGTTATAGCCCAGCGGACCGGCGAAAAGCGGGTGGCTGCCGGGGAAGGCATCGTTGTGCTGGTAGCCGACGCAGACCGGCGCGGTCAGCCGCTCGGCCAGCGCCTTGGAGGCCTCGATGCCGCCATCGGACAGCACCACACCGGCGCCGTTCAGAATGACCGGATTTTTTGCGCCCGACAGCATGTCCGCTGCCGCCTTGACGGAGTTTTCGCCGCCCGGGGACTGCTCGAACTCCACCGGATCGGGGATCTCGATATCCACCACCTGGGTCCAGAAATCGCGCGGGATGTTGAGTTGCGCGGGGCCCGACAGGCGCTTGGCCTTGGCGATCACACGGGTCAGCACTTCGGCGACGCGGGACGGATCGCGCACCTCTTCCTGATAGGCGACCATGTCCTCGAAGAGCTTCATCTGCTCGACTTCCTGGAACCCGCCCTGACCGATGGTCTTGTTGGCGGCCTGCGGCGTCACCAGCAGCAGCGGCGTGTGGTTCCAGTAGGCGGTCTTCACGGCGGTCACGAAATTGGTGATGCCGGGGCCGTTCTGGGCGATCATCATCGACATCTTGCCGGTGGCGCGGGTGTAGCCGTCGGACATGAAACCGGCGCTTCCCTCATGCGCGCAATCCCAGAACTTGATGCCCGCTTTCGGGAACAGGTCGGAAATCGGCATCATGGCGGAGCCGATGATCCCGAACGCATGTTCGATCCCATGGCGCTGGAGCACTTTCACAAAGGCTTCTTCTGTCGTCATTTTCATGGATGGCTCTCCCAAGCAGTCGCGCCGACCAAGGTGGCCGGCGTTGTTGAACGTTCTCTACTGCGGCAGCCGGGTCAGCGTTAGGTCCAGATGGATATCCGTCTTAGCGCCAGCAGTTTTCGAGATTATTGGAACACTGTGTCTCAATATTTTGCTATCACACAAAGACATCGAGTCCCAGACTTATCTGCCTGCTTCGGCAAAAGCTGATTCTTTTCGGTATTTTAGGGTGTTGGCGGGGGTGCGCCAGATCCCGGCGTCGGGATTCCGGCCAGACTCACCCGTCACAGGCCGCGATAAGGGCGGTTCGCAGGGGCAATCCCGGGCCGATTTCCGCGCCGCGCCGAAATGTTCCGTCCGCCCGCAATTGCAAGCGCCTCGAGGTGAAATCTTCCCCCCAGAGCGTGCAGCAAGCGCTGTTCGCCACCCGGATTCGGCGCTAAGGCTGGCGCATCATGACAGACCGCACCGAACCACCCGCGCGCATCCATCAGACCGCTCTGCTGCCGATCCTGTTCATGCTCGGGGCAAGCGCGCTTGTGGCGGGCACCTCCCTTCTGGCCAAGGCGTTGGGGGCGGAAGGCGGCACCACCCCGCCTTTGCATCCGCTGCAGGTGAGCGCGGGACGGTTCTGTTTCGCGCTGCTGGCGCTTTGTGCGTTTGTTGTCGTGCAACCCGCCCGGCGCCCGCCGTTTCGCAACGCGCCCTGGCGGCTGCATCTGGCGCGGTCGGTCTGCGGCTGGCTGGGGGTGAGTTGCATGTTTGCCGCGGTGGCCCGCATGCCGCTGGCCGACGCCACCGCGATCACCTTTCTCAACCCGATTGTCGCGATGATCCTGGCGGTTCTGCTGCTCGGAGAGCGGCTCGACATCCGCAAGCTCGTCGCCACAGCGCTGGCGCTGCTTGGCGCGGCGCTGATCCTGCGCCCCGGTTCCGAGGCGTTTCAGACCGCAAGCCTGATGGCACTCGCCGCGGCGGGGTTCCTGGGGCTGGAATCGATCATCATCAAGCGGCTCAGCGACCGCGAACCGGCCTTGCGGGTGCTGTTGATCAACAATGCCATCGGCGCGGTGCTGTCGGTGAGCGCGGCGCTTGTGGTGTGGCGCGCGCCCGACGCGCTGCAATGGGGGCTGCTGGCGGCGTTGGGCTGCGTGATGGTCTGCGCGCAGGCGATGTTCATCCAGTCGATGAAACGCGGAGAGGCAAGCCTCGTGATGCCCGCGCTCTATTCGGTTTTGGTCTTCGCCGCGCTTTATGATTTCCTGATCTACGCCACGCTGCCAAGCCCTCTGGCGGCCATCGGCGCTGCGCTGATCGTCTCGGGCGCGATCCTGCTGGCGCTGCGCAGGCGGCGTCAGGTCATCCGGTAGCGCTTTTCTTGCGCGCCACCGCCTCGCGCAGATGCTCCGCGACGATCCTGCCCCAGGCGTCCCAGTTGAGCCGCTTTTCATAAATGTCGCGCGCCGCGCGCGACAGCGCGGCATAGCGCTCCGGCGCCTGCAGATAGGTCTGGATCAGGTCGGCAAAGTCGGCGACCGCGCTCTCGGGCGGCAGCGCATGTCCGTTCACCCCGTCCCAGACCGGCACGCCGCCCACGCGCAGGCAGAGCGACGGCAACCCGTGCGCCGAGGCTTCGCAAAACGCGAAACCATAGGACTCAAACGAGGGCTGGACCAGGAAATGCGCCGCGCGGAACGCCGCATTGAAGGCCGCAAGCTCGTCCGGCACGGCCTTGTTGAGTTGCGGATGCACGGTGACCCATTCGTTGACATGAAACTCCGGCGGCACGCAGCCGATCACCGTCAGCCGCGCGTCGATGCCGCGGTCGCGCAGCAGGTTCATCGTGTCGAACGCCACCGGCCCGCCTTTGGCAAACCAGTCCCGCCCGATCAGCAGGAGCCGCAGCGGCGTGTCCGGCAACAGCGTCTTTTCCTCGGGCTCCGGCGCCTCGTCGATATTGGCCCCCCAGGGCACCATGTGGCAGCGGTCCGGGTCCAGCCCGTAGCGCGCCAAAGCCGCATCCCACAGCCATTGCGACGGCCAGAACACCAGATCGCAGGCCCGGAACACCGCGCGTTCGTGGCGCTCCACCCAGGCGTCCAGCATCGACCCGCCGCGAAACCGGCGGCCAAAGGTCTGCCCGACCTCCGAGAGCCGGTAGACCGTCTGCGTGGCATCAGAGGTATAGGCCGTGACCAGCGGGCAAGGCGGCGTGAGGTTGGCCAGCGTCTGGAAAGCATAGGCCCCGAACAGCACATCGTAGCGGGCCGCTGCCAGATCCCGCGCAACACCGCCCGACGCGATGCGCGACAGCGCCAGACGCGCCCGCCAGCGGGCCCGCAAGCTCACCGCTTCGGGCAACTTGTCGATCAGCCGCCGCGCGGCCTCCGCCCGGTGCCAGCCGGTATCGAGGATATCGACATCGCCCGCATGCGCCCGCAACGCGTCATGGATCCGGGCATTGCCGCCGGAATAGAGGTTGCGATCAAGCGGAGAGTGGTCGCAAAGATAGGCAATCCGCACGCCTTGCCTCCTCTCCGGTCTGCACTGGCACTCATCGAAATCGCCCCTTCCTGAGGCATCATTGCGGCGATTCTATGACGAACCCGGCGGTTTTCCCTGCGCCCGACCCCCGTGAGCCCCCCTGAACCGGCCGCGATTCCTTGCTTTCGGCTCAAAGCGGTCGCGACATTGCCCCGCTGCGCTGTTAGGGCTAAAATCTGACCCCGGTCCGAGTGTCGAGCACATGCCCAACCCCATCGCCTTTCTAGCGCTGGCCATCTTCCCCATCATCGCGGTTGCGATGTATCGCCGGTTGCGACGTGATCAGGCGCTGATCTGGGTGGTCATGCTGGGCTATCTCTTCCTGCCTGAACCCCCCGCGGCCTTCGACCTGCCGCTGATGCCGCCGTTCAACAAGCACAATATCCCGGCGCTGGCCGCTTTCGTGATCGCCGTCTGGCGCTACGGCCTTGAAGAGCCGCTGCTGCCACGCAGCCTGACCGGCAAGGTGCTTGTGCTGACCTTTGTCTTTTCGCCGATCATGACCGTTCTGACCAATGACGAGCCAGTGTTTTTCGGGCAGGTCGGTCTGCCGGGGCTCGCGGTAAAGGATGCGGTTGCGCTGATTGTGCAGCAATTCCTGCTGATCCTGCCCTTCCTGCTGGCGCGGCAGTTCCTGATGTCGGGCGGCTCACAGCGCGAATTGCTCCGCGCGCTGATGATCGGCGGGCTGGTCTATTCCATCTTCATGCTGATCGAGATCCGGCTGTCGCCGCAGCTCAACCTCTGGGTCTACGGCTATTACCAGCACCTCTTTGGCCAGTCGATCCGCTTTGGCGGCTACCGCCCGGTGGTGTTCCTCTATCACGGGCTCTGGGTCGCGTTCTTCTGCATGACCGCCGCGGTCTCGGCCTACGCGCTGTGGCGGCTCGACCGGGAGGACAACCGGCTGAAATACCTGCTTGCGGCGCTCTACCTGACCGCCATACTGGTGATGGCCAAGTCGCTGGGCGCGCTCATCTTCGTGGTGATGCTGGTGCCGTTAGTGGTGCTGCTGAAGCCGGTTGTGCAAATCAAGGCGGCCATCGTGATCGCCGCGCTCGCGATCAGTTACCCGATCATCAAGGGCGCGGATCTGATCCCGCAACAGCGGCTGCTGGACGCCGCGGCCTCCATCGATCCGGACCGCGCGGCTTCGCTCGAGTTTCGCTTCGACAACGAGAACACGCTGTTGGACAGGGCCTATCTCAAACCGGTCTTCGGCTGGGGCAGCTGGGGGCGCAATCATATCCTCGACCCGGTTTCCGGCAATATCCTCACCGTCACCGACGGGCGCTGGATCATCGTGATCGGGGTCTATGGCTGGGTCGGATTCCTGGCGGAGTTCGGGCTGCTGCTCTGGCCGCTGGTGCTGCTCTGGCGAGAGGCGATCGCCACACGTGAAACGGCCGTTTCTCCGCTGATCGCGCCGCTGTCGCTGATCCTGGCGATCAACATCTTCGACATGCTGCCAAACGCGACGCTGACGCCGCTGACCTGGCTTATCGCCGGGGCGCTGATGGGCCATGCCGAACAGCTGCGCGCGGAGCGGCTGAAGCTGACGAAATATGTCTCGCGCCTGAAATGGCAGTCGGTGATGTGAGCCTTCTGTGACGCGCCCCAAGGTCCTCCTCATCGCCGAAGCGGCCAATCCCGAATGGGTGAGCGTGCCGCTGGTTGGCTGGTCGCTGGCGACCGCTTTGCGCGCGGTGGCCGACGTGCATATCGTCACGCAAGTGCGCAACCGCGACGCGTTTCTGAGGGCCGGTCTGGTCGAGGGCAGCGATTTCTCCGCCACCGACACCGAAGCCTTCGCCCGCCCGATGTGGAAGCTTGCCGAAAAGTTGCGCATGGGCGAGGGCAAGGGCTGGACGATGGTGCAGGCGCTCAACGCGCTGTCCTACCCGTTTTTCGAGCGGCTGGTCTGGAAGCGTTTCGGCGCGTCGATCACCGGAGGCAGCTACGATCTGGTGCATCGCGTCACCCCCCTGTCGCCGACAATCGCCTCGCCGCTGGCCGCGCGTTGCGCCAGGGTCGGTATGCCGTTTGTTCTGGGCCCGCTCAATGGCGGCGTCCCCTGGCCCAAGGGGTTCGAGGCAGAGCGGCGGGCAGAGCGGGAGTGGCTGAGCTACGTGCGCGCGGCGTACAAGCTGCTGCCCGGGCGCGGCAAAACCCTGAAATTCGCCGATGCGATCATCGCGGGCTCGCGCCACACCGCGTCTGAGATCCCGCGCAGATATCGCGACAAGACGATCTACATTCCGGAAAACGGCATCGATCCGGCGCGCTTCAACACCGTCGCCGACCCGTCCAGCGACGGCCCGCTGCGCGCGGCGTTTGTCGGCCGGCTGGTGCCCTACAAGGGCGCCGACATGCTGCTCGATGCCGGCTGCGATCTGATGCGCGAGGGCCGTCTGAAGATCGATATCATCGGTGACGGGCCGATGGCCTCCGACCTTGCCATTCAGGCGCGCATGCTGCGGGTGAGCGACGGCGTCACCTTCCACGGCTGGCAGCCGCATGAGGCGGTGCAGACCATCCTGTCGGACGCCCATGTGCTGAGCTTTCCCTCCATCCGCGAGTTTGGCGGCGGGGTGGTGCTGGAGGCGATGGCGCTGGGGGTTGTGCCGATGATCGTCGATTATGCGGGTCCGGGCGAGTTGGTGGGGCCTGAGACAGGCATCAAACTGCCCTGCACAAGCCGCGAGGGCATTGTCGACGCCTTCCGCAAGGCCCTGACCGCGCTTTGCCACGACAGGACGGCGCTTCCTGCGATGGCAGAGGCAGGCCGGGCGCGGGTTCAGGGCGATTTCCTCTGGTCGCAGAAAGCCCGCCAGGTCGCGCAGGTCTATGACTGGGTGCTGTCGGGGCGCGAAGGCGCGGCGCCCGCCCCGTTCTGAGTGGTCCGCCAGACCGGTTTGGCGCAGGTGCACATGGTCCGGGCCTACACGTTCGGGGCCTCGGCAATCACCCGCGCCGGGATCCCGGCCACCGTCGTGCCCGCGGCCACATCCCCGGTAACCACTGCATTGGCGCCGATCACCGCGTGATCGCCCACCCTGAGCGGCCCGATCAGCTTGGCACCCGCGCCCACATCCACATGCCCGCCCAGAGTGACCTCCCCGGCCAGCGTCACCTGATGGAAGATCATGCAGTTCACGCCGATCCTTGCATCGGGGTGAATGATGATGCCGGTCGGATGGGTGAGCCGCAGCCCGCCGCCGATCTGCGTGTTGAGATGGATCTCGCTCTGGCAGATCGTCGACCACCACAGGTGATTGAGCGCCCAGTATTTCGAGGCGATCCGCGCCCCGACTCCACCTCGGTTCCGTGCCGCCTGATAGCGCCGCACCGCGCGCAGCAGTTTCTGGCCGGGATCCCAGAATGTCCGCACGTCCTCGCGAGACCAATCGGGCTCTGTCGCCGAAATCGACACTGTCTGCACCGCTCTTCCGCCTCCGGCCCGGGAACTGCCATAATGCCGCCCTGAAATGATCTATCCTTGACCTTATGGCAACATGTACCGGCTAGGACCGGTGCCGAATGCTTGACAGGCGCGACCTCCCTTCGCTTATAGGCCCGATGGCCGGTGGCGCAACGGGACCGGTCGGGCGACCCGGAGAACCCGGAAGGACGCGACGATGACAGCCCCTGAAACGCTTTCAGGAATAATGCCTTGAGCAGCGCGGGCGACTATGGCGCGATACCCTATCGCAGCGATATCGACGGGCTGCGCGCCATCGCGGTGCTGTCGGTTGTGCTCTATCATTTCGGATTTCCGCTGCAGGGCGGCTTTGTCGGCGTCGACATCTTTTTCGTGATCTCGGGCTATCTGATCGGCGGCATCCTCTGGCGCGAATACGATCAGACCGGGCGGATCTGGCTGAAGAATTTCTATATCCGCCGCTTCCGCCGTCTGGCACCGGCCTTCGTGACCATGGCACTGGTGGTCACCGCGATTGCCTGGGCGCTGATGCTGCCGTTCGAGTTTCGCGAATTCGGCAAGACGCTGATCGCCTCGACGGTCTATCTGTCCAACGTGCTCTTTTACCGCGGCGCGGGCTATTTCGACAGCGCCTCGGACGACAAGCCGCTGCTGCACACCTGGTCGCTGTCGGTGGAGGAGCAGTTCTACATCTTCCTGCCGCTCTTCATCCTGCTGCTGGCCCGCTCGCGCCGGGGCATCCTGGCCGGTCTGGTGGCGATCTGGGCCGCGTCGCTTCTGGCCTGCATTCTCTTTACCCCGACGCATAGCACCGCCACTTTCTACCTGTTCCCGTTCCGCGCGTGGGAGCTGCTCTCCGGCGTGTTGCTCGCGATCTGGAGCTATGAGTCCGGGCGCACCATGCGCGGCTACGCGCTGCTGTCCTGGCTGGGGCTGGCGCTGATACTCGCCTCCGTGCTGCTGATCCCGTCCGGCCCGCTCTTCCCCGGCCTCATGGCGACACTGCCGGTGCTCGGCACCGTGCTGCTTTTGGCCAACGGCACCGGCCAGAACGTGGTGAACCGGCTGCTCAGCCACCGCTGGATGGTGTTTTTCGGCCTGATCTCCTACTCGCTCTATCTCTGGCACTGGCCGGTCTATGTGCTGTCGGGCTATCTGCGCGACGGCCACGCTCATTTCGCGGAATCCGCGGTCTGGATGGGGCTGTCGGTCGGGCTGGCCTGGCTGTCGTGGAAATACGTCGAAACCCCGGTGAGGCAGGCCCGGACATTGTCCGGCGGCACGGTCTTCGCCGGAACGGCGCTGGCCTCGGTGACATTGCTGGCGCTGGGCGGATGGCTCTACACGCAGAACGGCCTGCCCGATCGCTTCGGGCGGGAGGCGCGTGTGCATATCGCGGCCTCCGGCGACTTCCTGCAGGACTGGAGCCGCTGCAGCGTCGCGACGGAACTGCCGCTCGACGGGCTGGAGATCTGCCGCATTGGTCCCGAAGGCCCCGCCCGCGTGCTGGTCTGGGGCGACAGCCATGTGCGCGCGGTGCGCGAAGGGCTCGACGTCGCGGCATTCGAGGCCGGTGTGCCCGGCATGATCATCTGGCGCGCAGGCTGTCCGCCGCTTTTTGGCGTGCGCAAGGTCGAAAGCGCCGCAACGCAGGCGCAGGACACCGCCTGCACGCAGGCCAATCTGCAGATCCGGCAAGCGCTGGCCCGCCTGCCCGACATCGAAAGCGTGCTGCTGATCGGACGGTGGAGCTATTATGCCTCAGGCCGCGGCACCGGGTTTGATGCGCATAACACCATCGCAGTCTATCCGACCGGCGATGCCAGCGCGCCCGGCACGCCGCAGGCCCGGGTGCTGGCAGAGGCCGCGCAGGCCACCATCGCCGGGTTTGTCGCCGAGTCGCGCCGGGTCTTCGTGCTGCGGCAACCGCCGGAAATCCCGCGCTACGACAGCCGCCGCGCCGCCCGGGAAGCGGCTCATGACGGCTGGCCTCTTGCCGCGCCGAAACGCACCGAAACTCAGGTCACGCGCGACGTGCTGGCCATGCGGGCCGCGCTGGCCGACGCGCCCTGGGCCGATCTCGCCGAGGCCGGGCACGTCACCATGATCGACCCCTGGCCTGCTTTCTGCGACACCACCACATGCCGCGCCGTGCAGGACGGCGTCGGACAGTATTTCGACAACAACCACCTGACCAACAGCGCGGCACTGCGCATCCGCGACCTCTTTGCGCCGGTCTTCCTTTCCGCCAGCCGCCGGACCGCGCACACACAGCCGGTCACGGAATGACCGATCCGCCCGCAGACACCCATTGGGACGCCATCGTCATCGGCACGGGCATGGGTGGTGGCACCATCGGGCGAGCGCTGGCAGAGGCCGGTCAGAAGGTGCTTTTTGTCGAGCAGGGCCCGCGCGGGGCGCGCCGTGCCGAAAACGGGCTGTCGGATATCTTTGTGCCCGAAGCGCGCCGCGCCCGGGGGCTCTGGCCGGAGCCGCTGCATGTCAGGCTGAACGGGCAGGACAGCACGTTTTACGCGCCACTGGGGGCCGGGGTCGGCGGGTCTTCGGTGTTTTACGCCGCAACGCTGGAGCGCCCGGAGCGGCATGATCTCGATGATCTGGAGGATCATCCGACCGGCGGCTGGCCCGTCGGCTTCGACGCGTTTCAGCCGTGGTTCGCCCGCGCCGCCAGACAATTCCGGCTTTACGGCACAGCCGATCCACTGTCCCCCGCCGACCCGCTGCCGCTGCGCGAACCGCCTGAACTGACCGCCACGGAAACCGCTTTGATGCAGGGGTTCGAGCGCGCGGGCCTGCATCCTTATCATGCCCACACCGCCATCGAGCGTATTCCGGGCTGCCGCATGTGCCTTGGCACAAAATGCCCCGAGAGCTGCAAGATGGACGGACGCTCCGCCGGGGTGGATCCGGCGCTCGCCACCGGCAATGCCACGCTTCTCGACCGCGCGCAGGTCCTGCATCTGGAGGCGGATGGCGGGCGCATCACCGGTGTCGTCTGCCGCCTGCCAACCGGGACGGTGACCCTTCGCGGCGACAGGATCATCCTCGCCGCAGGCGCGCTTGGCTCGCCACGGATTCTTCTGGCCTCGACCTCGGAGGCCTGGCCCGACGGGCTCGCCAACCGCTCCGGGCTGGTCGGGCGCAACCTGATGTTTCATCTCAACGAGATGTTTGCACTCTGGCCGCCGCGCGGCACGCCGGATGACGGCGCCTCCAAGGCAATCTCGCTGCGCGATCTTTACCACCGCGATGGCAGCCGGTTCGGCACGGTGCAATCCATGGGCATCCGCGCCTCCTACGGCGAGATCGTGCATTACCTCAACCGGATGCTGGCGCAGTCGCCGGTGGCGGGTGTGCCGGGGGTTCAGCCGTTCACCCGCCTGCCCGCCGCCATCGCAAAGCGGTTGCTGGGTCAGGCGCAGATCTTCGTTGGCTTGTTGGAAGATTTTCCCTATCCCGAGAACCGCCTGCTTTACGATCCCGCCCAACCCGACCGGCTTGCGGTGAACTACGCCTGTCAGCCGGAGCTTCTGGCCCGCCGCCGCGCCTTCCGGCAGGCGATCCGGCACGCGTTTCGCGGCCATCGCCGGATATTCCTGTCGCTGCAGCCCGAGCTGAATTACGGCCATCCCTGCGGCACGCTGCGCTTTGGCACCGACCCCGCCAGATCCGTGCTGCGGCCCGATTGCCGCGCGCATGACGTGGAAAACCTCTGGGTGGTAGATGCGTCGTTCATGCCAAGCTCGATGGGCGTCAATCCCAGCCTCACAATTGCCGCGAACGCCTTGCGCGTCGGCGATCTCATCACGAAAGGCACGCCATGACCCGGTTGGATCCGTCGGACGGTTTGGTGATTGTGACCGGCGCGGGCTCCGGTCTGGGGCGGGCGCTGGCGGTGGCGTTCTGCGCCGAGGGTTTCACCGTGGCGGGCACCGGCCGTCGCCCGGACGCGCTGGAGGAAACGCGCGCGCTTTGCCGCGGCGGGACGTTCCTGCCGACCCCGCTGGATGTCTCCGATGCGCAAGAGGTCGCGCGGGTATTCACCACGTTGAACGCCGAAAACGGACCCATCGCCATTCTGGTCAACAACGCCGCGGTCTACCCGCATCGCGACCTGCTCGACGAAACGCCGGAGAGCTTCCTGCACAGCGTGAACATCAACCTGGGCGGCGTGCTGACCTGCAGCCTGGCCGCCCTGCGCGCCATGACAGAAACCGGCAGGGGCCGGATCCTCAACGTCTCCACATTTGCCGACCTGGCACCCTTGCCGGCCTCAAGCGCCTATGCGGTCTCCAAAGGGGCGGCGCGGATCCTGACACGTGCGATGGTGGCGGATCTGGCGGACCGGTTTCCGGGCATCGTGATCAGCGACTGGATGCCAGGCATGTTGCAGACCGGGATGGGCATTCCCGAAGGGCTGCCGCCTGCGCAGGCGGCATGCTGGGGGGTGGCACTGGCGCGCTCGAGCGATCCGTCGCTGACCGGCACGATCTTCGAGATGGACCGCGAGGTGCTGCCGCCGCGCGGTCTGAAATCCCGCGTCAAGGACATGCTGCTGCTGCGCAGCCATCGCCCGCGGAGGCTTTGAGACAACCGGCAAGCGCGGCGGCGCGAGAGGCGGCGCGCGCAATCCGCGTGCCGCCTCTGCCCCCTCCCTGAAGCCTGCGGGCTGGCCGGGCCGGACCCCGGCTCGCCGCGCGCAGGCACCAAGCTCTGTGTGCCCCTGTCAGATCACGATGACGTCGAGCGGCGGAAAGCCGTTGAACCCGACCGACGCGTAGGTCGAGGTATAGGCCCCGCAGTTGCGGATGATGAACCGGTCGCCCGCACGCAGCCCGAGCGGAAGATCCACGGGACGCTTTTCATAAAGCACATCCGCGCTGTCGCAGGACGGCCCGGCCAGCACGCAGGGACCGGTCGGCTCGTGGTCGCGAATGGTCAGGAACTGATAGCGGATCGCCTCACCCTCGGTCTCGGCCAGGCCGGAGAAGCGGCCGATGTCGAGATAGACCCAGCGGTGCAGCTCGGCGTCGGATTTCTTCGACACCAGCAAAACCTCGGCCGAGATCGCGCCTGCCTCTGCCACCAGACCGCGGCCCGGCTCGGCCATGATCTGAGGCACGTCGCCAAAGCGCTCATGCACCAGCGCCATCACCTGCGCGGCATAGGACATCGGCGCCTCGACCGGCTGCCCGTAGAAGGCCGGGAACCCGCCGCCGATATTGAGCAGCGAAAGATCGAAGCCGGCCGCGCGTGCCGCGTGCCAGGTTTCGGCCACCGCGTCGAGAACCGGCGCCCACATCGCCGCCTTGCGGGTCTGCGATCCGACATGGAAGCTGAGGCCAACCGGGTGCAGGCCCAGCAGACGCGCGCGGCCCATCAGGTCGAGCGCCATGTCCGGCGTGCAGCCGAACTTGCGGCTGAGCGGCCAGTCGGCTTCGGTCGATTGCACGAGGAGGCGAATATAGACCTCGGCACCCGGCGCGTGCTGGCTCAGCTTTTCGAGCTCGGCCTCGGCATCGGCGGCGAAATGGGTGATGCCCACGGAATGCGCCCAGGCGATGTCGGAGGCGCGTTTGATGGTGTTGCCAAAGCTGATCTGCGACGGCGCGGCACCGGCGGCCAGGCACATCTCGATCTCGGCCCGCGAGGCGGCATCGAAGTTGGAGCCCGCCCGCACCAGCGTGCGCAGCAGTTCCGGCGCGGGGTTGGCTTTCACGGCATAGTGGATACGGGCACGACCCAGACCCTGCGCCAGAGCGGCGAATTGCCTGGCCACGGCGCCTGAATCGATGACCAGCGTCGGATGCTCGAAATCATTGGCGAGGATGAAGGCCTCTGCGCGGGAAACGGACGAATCGAGGTCGTCGCGGGCCGCAAGCCCGGTCACGTATGCGTTCATGGTCATCTCCAGTCAGACCCGGCCATGTCCGGTTTCCCGGCGTGAGACCGCTCAGTTCCAAGGGAGACGTTACCGTCGCTACGTAACCGCGTGGGTGTGTCATTGCCCACCTCGACAGAGGCGCGTGCGTTGGCGTCTTGAGCGGGCATATGGGACAGACATCCGAGTCGATCAAGCGATTTCTGGTCGCGATTTGAAGAAAATCCGCGCGGGCCAAAGCCGTGGCAAAAAGGCCGCAATCACGCCGGTCAGCCGGAAGGGCGATGACAGCTTGCGGGGGGGTTGCCGCGCGCGCCCGTCACCTCCGCTCCGCAATTCACACAGACCCAGCGGCTCTCGCCTGCGCCGGGGTATTCGCGCCATCGGCACGCGCGGGTGGCGCGGTTGGAAAAGACCGCGACAAGCACAAAGGCGATGATCAGGCCGATAACGACGAACATGCCCGGCCTTTACAGCACTTCGGAGAACGGAGGCAACAGAGCGCCTTTGAGCCTGCAGGCGGGGGGCAGGCGCCCTGGATCTCGCCGGAAGGCTGGCCTGCGCGCAGGCCGCGCGCCAAACCTGACGCGCTACTCCGCAACCTCATGCACTTCGACCACATTGCCATCCGGATCATAGAAGAAGATCTGCCGCCAGCCCGCGACGGCGGCGCTGTCCCAATCCGAATATGGCACGTTCTGCGCCTTCAGATGCGTCTTGAACGCATCGAGGTCATCGGTGCGATACGCGATATGCCCTGTGGCCACCGGATTGACGATCTGGCCGGTGCGAAACCCGGCCAGCATGTCCTTTTCGGCGATATGCGTCTGCACCGCCCCGTCAGTTACAAAGGCGACGTCACCGGCATAGCCCTTGGTCTTTTCCAGAACCGGCAGACCGTCGGTTTCCTCGTCAAGACCCAGCACGTCGCGGTAGAAACGGGTCATCTGCCCGACATTGTCGGTGGCCAGATTGATGTGGTGCAGTTTCAGCTTCATTCCGGCTCCGCTTTGGCGCATCAAGGTAGGGTGTGTAATTCCAGACTGGCACGGAATTGCCACCCGAACCATTGTAACACATCCGTGAGTGCCTATATTTCATGTATACCATCGCATACAATTTCTGGATCAAGCCATGTTCGACCCGTTTCTGACCGGGCCTTACGTCCCGTTTACCGTGGCCCTCGCCCTGCTCTTCGGCCTGCTCGCGCTGGAGCTGGTCTTTGCGGTTCTGGGCGGCACGCTGCTCGGCGCCGGGGGGGATGGGCTCGACGGGCCGGATCTGGATATCGACGCGCCGGATCTCGGCGATCTGGATCTCGACATCGACTTTGACGGGATCGACATGGATGCCGCAGATCTCGAACTGCCCGGCTTCGAAGAGGTCGAGATGCCCGACGGCGCCGCCGCGTCCTCCGGCGGCATCGCGGCCTGGCTCGGTTTTGGCAAGATGCCGGCGCTGATCTGGCTGGCCTCGGCGCTCTTTGCCTTCGGGGCCTCGGGCCTCGCGCTGCAAAGCATCGTCACCGGTCTTCTGGGCTTTGCCCTGCCAGCGGTGATTGCCATTGTTCCCGCAGCGGCAGGCGCGATCTGGTTCACCTCGCGCTTTGGCGCGCTCTTTGCCCGCATGCTGCCGAAATCCGAGACCCAGTCGCTGTCCGAGCGTCATCTGGGCCGCCGCACCGGCACCGTCACGCAGGGCACCGCCGCGCGCGGCCGCCCCGCCGAGGTCCGTGTCACCGATCGCTACGGCAACACCCATTACCTGCGCGCCGAACCGCTGCGCGACGGGTCTGAAATTCCACAGGGCAGCGAGGTCGTTGTTCTGCGCCACCGCCGGGATGGCGGCTATCTGCTGGTGCCCACCGGCGCCTGAGCTATTCGACGAAAGGAACTTTTCATGGATCTTGTCACTCTCATCACAATCGTTGTGGCCTTTCTGGTCTTTCTGCTGCTCATCGGCCTGGTTCTGGGGCGGCTCTACCGCCGCGCCACCCGCGAGGTGAGCCTGGTGCGGACCGGCGCCGGCGGCAAGAAGGTGATCATGGACGGCGGTGTGCTGGTCGTGCCTCTGCTGCACGAGGTGAGCCCGGTGAACATGAAGACGCTGCGGCTCGAGGTGAAGCGCGATGGCGATGCGGCACTGATCACCCAGGACCGCATGCGCGTCGATGTGGGGGTGGAGTTCTACGTCTCGGTCAACCCCACCGACGAGGGCATCGCGCGCGCCGCGCAGACGCTGGGCGACCGCACCTTTGATGTGGAGCAATTGCGCGAAATGATCGAGGGCAAGCTCATCGACGGCCTGCGCGCCGTGGCCGCGCAGATGACCATGGACAACCTGCATGAAAACCGTGCCGATTTTGTGCAGGAGGTGCAGAACGCCGTCTCCGAAGACCTTCTGAAAAACGGGTTGTCGCTGGAATCGGTCTCATTGACCGCGCTCGACCAGACCCCGTTCGAGGCGCTCGATGAAAACAACGCCTTCAACGCGGTCGGCATGCGCCGTCTGGCCGAGGTGATTGCCGCCTCCAAGAAGGACCGCGCCAATATCGACGCCGAGGCCGAGGTCGAGGTGCGCCGCGCCGCCATGGAAGCCCAGCGCCAGAAATATGCCATCGAGCAGGATGAAGAGCAGGCGCAGATCGAACAGATCCAGCGGGTCGAGACGATGAAGGCCGCGCAGGAAGCTGAGATTGCCGCGCGGCGCGAGGATTCGATGCGCGAGACAGAGCGTGCACGTATTGCCCGCGAAGAGGCGATCCGCGCCGCCGACATCGCCCGCGAGCGCAAGATCCGCGAGGCCGAGATCAACAAGGAACGCGAGATCGAGGTCGCCGATCAGGAGCGCCAGATCATCATCCAGCAGAAATCCGAGGAAGAGAGCCGCGCCCGCGCCTCCGCCGATCTGGCCCGTGCCGAAGCCACCAAGGCGATGGAGGCGGTGATCACCGCCAAGGAAGTGGCCGAGGCCGAGCGGATCAAGCAGATCGCCCTGATCGAGGCCCAGCGGGAAGCCGAACGCCTGGCCACCGCGGTGCGTCTGTCGGCCACGGCGGAAAAGGATGCCGCTCAGGACCGCGCCGATGCCAAGCGCGAAGAGGCGCAGGCCGAGGCCGACGCCATCACCATCCGGGCCGAAGCCAAACGCAAGGATATGCTCGCCGAGGCCGAAGGCACACGTGCGATCACCGACGCCGAAAACGCGCTCTCGGATGCGCTGATCGCGATGAAGGTCGATCTGGCGCGGCTCGACGCAATGCCGAAAGTGCTCGCCGAAGCGGTCAAACCCGCCGAAAAGATCGAGTCCATCCGCATTCACCAGGTCTCCGGCCTCGGCGGCGGGACGATGGGCAACGGTGTCATGGCCGCCGATGGCGACAAGCCGGTGGTCAATCAGGCACTCGATTCGATCATGGGCATGGCGGTCCAGATGCCGGCCCTGCGCAAGCTCGGCGACGAGCTGGGCCTCTCGATGGAGGGCGGCATTGCCGGTCTGACGCAGGGAATCACCGGCGCATCGCCGGAAAGCCCCGCCCTGCCGGACGCCGAACCCGCGGCCCCCGCTCTGGAAAAACCGGACAGCGGTGCAAAAAACACCCATTGAGGATCTGGCGCAACCGGTATCATACAGCACCACGCCCATGGTTTCTTCGGGCCTGAAATATCCCGGAGGGGGTCCGGGGGAGGCAGCGCCTCCCCCGGCTGGTCGGATCGCCGCAGGCGATCCGAAACCTCAGCCCGAAGCCCGCGTTACCGGCAGTAGGAACCGCTCCGGTGCTGTGCCACGTCGAAATGAAAGTGGTCCTGGTGGTGCCGGTCCGCCTTGGGGCCCAGCACGGTTCCGAACGGCCCGCAGGCCGCCGCGTGCATCGCTTTGAGCTTGTCGCCGCTCTTGCCGCGCCAGCCCTTCAGCAGCGTGATCTCGCTGCCATCGGCCATCCGGAACGCCGAGATGTCGATCGCGCGGCCCTTGCCATGTTCGCTGATCCGCGCGCCGGGCTGGTGATTGCGGGTCCGGCAGGCGTAATGCGCGGCCACTTTCAGCTCCACCAGACCGCCGCCGGTCTTGGCCAGCGTCGGTTTTGCGCTGCCGACAACCCATTCCCGCAGCGCCTGCGCGGTGGCGCATTCCACCAGCGCTTTCTGGCTCAGCCGTACACCCGCCACCGATTGCACGCTCACCGCCTGGCCGATGCCGCAGACCCCCGGCCCGTCGACCGGTCCGACCACTTCGCCCACCAGCAACGGGTCGCCACACAGGCCGCCGCCCGGCACCGATGTCATCTTTTCGTCCGAGGACGTGGCGAAAGCCCGTTTGAGAAAACCGCCCACTCCTGCAAGATCGCGATCCCCCGAAGGCGCGCGCTCGGTCCGCGCGCCGCAGGCCGCAAGCGTCAGAACCAGACATCCAAGCATCAAGAAACGTGTCACCGATCCACCTTCACACGACCAAAATCCGGAGCATCAGTATCCTGACCTGCCTCCAGAATGCCACGCCGGATGGCGCGGGTATGGGTGAAATAGGCGTGAAGCTGCTCACCGTCGCCGGTGCGGATCGCCCGCTGCAGAGCGAAAAGCTCTTCTGTAAACCGCCCCAGGATCTCCAGCGTCGCGTCCTTGTTTGTCAGGAACACGTCCCGCCACATGGTCGGATCGCTGGCCGCGATGCGGGTGAAATCGCGAAATCCCGCCGCCGAATACTTGATCACCTCGCTGTCGGTCACCCGGCGCAGATCATCCGCCACGCCGACCATCGTATAGGCAATGAGATGCGGGCAATGCGACGTCACCGCCAGCACCAGATCATGGTGATCGGCATCCATCACATCCACGTTCGAGCCAAGCGCCCGCCAGAAGCCCGCCAGCCGGTCGACCTCCACCGGATCGCTGCCCTCCACCGGCACCAGCAGACACCAGCGATTGTCGAACAGCGTGGCAAAGCCGGATTCGGGCCCAGAGTGTTCGGTCCCGGCCAGCGGATGCCCGGGGATGAAATGCACCCCTTGGGGCAGATGCGGCGAAACGCTGTCGATCACATGCCGCTTGACGGAGCCCACATCGGTCACAACGCAGCCCGGTCTGAGATGCGGAGCCATTTCTCTGGCGAGCGCCGCCATCGCCCCCACCGGCACCGCCAGCACCACCAGATCGGCCCCCTCGACCGCCTCCGCCACGCTGCCGCAGACCGTATCGCAGAGCCCGATGCGCCGTGCGGTGTCGCGCGTGGCCTCTGAGCGCGCATAACCCGTGACGTGATCGGCCAGACCGCGCCGCCGCATCGCCCAGAACATCGAGGACGCGATCAGCCCCAGACCGATCAGCGCAACCCGGCCGTAGACCACGGTCATCGCTCACCCGCCTTGAAAAGCCCGATATTATGGGCCACGCGACGGCAGGAGGGCTCGTCGCCCACGGTGATCCGCAAGCCATGCGGCAGGCCGTAGCTGGTGACCCGGCGCACGATCAGCCCCTGTTTCTGCAAAAACAGATCGCAGGCCTCGGCCTCGTCCTGACTGCCGAACCGCGCCAGCACGAAGTTCGCGGTCGAGGTGTCGCAAGGCACCCCGTGTTCAGCCAGAGCGTCCGAGAGCCACGCCCGCAGGCGGGTGTTCTCGGCCCGGCATTTTTCCACATACGCCGTGTCGCGGATCGCCGCTTCCGCCGCCGCAAGCGCCGGGGCCGAAAGGTTGAACGGCCCGCGGATACGTCCCAGCACGTCGATGACCTCGGGCGTGCCGTAACCCCAGCCGACACGCATGCCGCCCAGCCCGTAAAGCTTGGAAAACGTGCGCGTCACAAACACGTTGTCGCGCACATGCACCAGCCGCGCGCCGCCGTCGTAGCCCTCGACATATTCCGCATACGCGCCATCCAGCACCAGCAGGGCCTGCTCCGGCAGGCCTTCGGCCAGCCGCTCGACCTCGGCCATGCCGATCATCGTGCCGGTGGGGTTGTTTGGGTTGGCGATGAAGACCAGCTTCGTGCGCTCTGTACAGGCCTCGAGGATCGCGTCCACATCCGTCACCCGCTCGCGTTCGCGCACCTCGACGGGGGTCGCACCGGCGCCCAGCGCCCCGATGCGGTAGATCGCAAACCCGTGCTCGGTATGGATCACCTCATCCCCCGGCCCGGCATAGGCCTGGCAGAGCAGGTGCAGGATCTCGTCGCTGCCAACCCCGCAGATGATCCGGTCGGCCTTCAGGTCGTGCACATCGGCAATGGCCGCGCGCAAGGCGGCGTGGTCCGTCGCAGGGTAGCGATGCAGCTCGTGCAGCGTGCGCTTGACCGCCTCCTGCGCTGCCGGGCTCGGCCCGAACGGGTTCTCGTTCGAGCTGAGCTTGGTGACATTGCTCACACCCTCGATATGCGATTTGCCGCCGACATATGGCGCGATGTCCAGGATACCCGGCTGCGGTTCGATCTTGCTCATGCGGTTCCTCCGTCGATCCCGTGCTTACAGGCCCGGTCAGGGCAAGAAAAGCGCAAGATTGCCGCGACATGCGTGCGTCGTTCGAGCCGCTGTGATGGACCGGCCCGACGGATCATCGCGCGCGGATATCCCGGTCCTTGATGCTCAAGCGCCGTCACAGCGATGTGCCTCACCACCCCCACGCCAAACCGGCCACACAGGTCGGGCGCGGGGCATGGCCCACCGCCAGCATCAGGCGCGTCGTTCGAGGCAATGCGTCGCCTCGCCACTTGCGGAATAAAAGCGCGCGGAAGCGCTCCTTTGGATCCCCCCTGCCCGGGCTCACGTCGCCAGCACGTTGCGAAAGGCCCAGGGCTCGTTTTCGTCGATATCTTCGGGGAAATGCTCCCACCGGTCCTGCAGCGGTGTCCAGTCGGTGTAATGCGCCTCCACCGGGCCAAGATACGGCTTTTGCACCTCAAGGCAGCGCGCGTGGTCCATCTCGTCGGTCTCGACAATGCCCGCGCCGGGATTCTCCAGCGCCCAGACCATGCCCGCCAGCACCGCAGAGCTGACCTGAAGACCGGTGGCATTCTGGTACGGCGCCAGCCCGCGCGTCTCGTCGTTCGACAGCCGCGAGCCGAACCAGAGCGCGTTTTTCGCGTGCCCGTAAAGCAGCACCCCCAGCTCGTCGATGCCTTCGACGATCTCGTCCACATCGAGAATCTCGTGCACCTCCTGCTGCTTGCCGGAGCCGAACATCTCGTGCAGCGACAGCACCGCGTCATCGGACGGGTGATAGGCATAGTGGCAGGTCGGGCGGTAGTCGGGCGCCGCGCCGTCACCCACGGTGAAGTAATCCGCGATCGACACCGCTTCGTTATGGGTCACGAGGAATCCGAATTGCGGCCCTGGCGTCGGGCACCATGTGTGCACGCGGGTGATCGCCCCGGGCCGCTCCAGCCAGATCGCCGCCTGGCAGCCGTCTTCATGACGATGCCCGTTCTCGGGAAACCACGGCTCATGTGTGCCCCAGCCCAGCTCCGCAGGCTGGAACCCTTCGGAGATGAACCCCTCCACCGACCAGGTGTTCACAAAGACGCCGCGCGGCTTCGGCTTGCGCCGGGCTTGTGTATCACGCTCGGCGATATGCACGCCTTTCACACCCAGATCGCGCATCAGCCCCGCCCAGCCGTCGCGATCCCCGGGCGCGGCAACCTCCTGCCCGGTATCGCGCGCCAGCGTCAGCAGCGCCTCCTTGACGAACCAGCTGACCATGCCGGGATTGGCGCCGCAGCAGCTTACCGCCGTGGTCCCGCCGGGATTGGCGGCCTTTTCGTCACGCACCTTCTGACGCAGCGCGTAATTGGTGCGCTCGGCGTTATCGGTGGTGTCGAAGTAAAAGCCCTTCCAGGGCTCCACCACCGTATCGATATAGGGCACGCCGATCTCGCGGCAGAAGCGCATGAGATCCAGCGACGAGGTGTCGACGCTCAGGTTCACGCAAAACCCGCCATCCTTGAAAAGATCGCCCAGCACCTCGCGGTAATTCTCGGGGGTGAGCGCGACCTGCAGATGGTTGAGCTTGTGCTGCCTGAGGAAATTGGCCTGTCCGGCGTCCGGCTCGATCACCGTGAGCCGGTCCGCGTCATATTCGAAATGACGCTCGATCAGCGGCCATGTGCCTTTGCCGATGGAGCCGAAACCGATGATGACGACGGCTCCGTCGATGCGACCGTAAACGGGGTGATCCTTGGCCATGACGCTCTCCTCAGGTGACGCAACTCGTGACGCGGCGCATAAGCGCGAATCGCGGCGCATGCAATTGCCGGGCGCGAGGGCCCGGGACGGCGTGCTGCGGGTCAGAGCGTCGGTGCCGCGGCCCCCGTCATCTGCACATTCACGCAGGCCGGCAGACCGGAGGCCACGGCCCCGGTCAACGCGGCGTCGAGATCCCCGGCCCGCGTCACATGCACGCCGAAGCCACCCATCGCCGCGACGGCCAGATCGTATCGCGCGTCGCTGAGTGTGCAGGCATGGGTGCGGTCCGCGCCAAACGCCGCCTGCTGGATCAGATGTTCGGCGTTCCAGCGCCCGTCATTGCCGATCACCGCGACGAAGGGCAGCCCGGCGCGCATGGCAGTTTCGAACTCCGCCAGGTGAAACCCGACCGTGCCGTCACCCATCAGCGCAAACACCGTGGCCGAGGGTCGCGCGGCGCGCGCCCCGATCGCGTAGCAGAGTCCGCCACCGATGGCGCCGGACACCCCGTTGATGATCTGTGACGGCGCTCGGCAGCAGGCCTGAGCCCATTGCCCGAACTCACCCCCGTCGCAGATCAGCAGCGGCTCCGGCACGGCATCGAGCGCTTTCTGCACCGCCGCACAGAGCCGTTGTGGCCCGATCCCCTCACCGGGCTCGGCATGACGCACCCGGCGCGCGACAAGCGCATCTGCCCGGGCCAGCCAGACCGCGCGCGCGGGGGCGTCACCTGCGTCCATCACCCTCTCCGCCACCCGCCGCGCCTCCGCGTCGAAAGCGCCGTGCAACCGGGTGCCAAGCTGGCGCGCGGCGCGGTCGCATTCTGCCGCTTCGGGCGAGACCACATGCCAAACGGCGCCGGACCAGAGATCCGGCGCTCCAAATCCCAGCGTGAAATCGACGGGCTTGCCCAGCGCGATCACGCAATCGGCCTCCGCGGCAAGCGTCTTCCACGCGCCAAGCCGGGGATCGTTCAGCCCGCGCGGGCTCTGCAGGCACAGGACCGGCGCGGAGGTGACCGCCTGCAGGCGGTCCCGCAGGCCCGGCGCGCGGGTGTCCGACAGCTCCGGACCCAGCAGAATCAAGGGGCGCGCGGCGGCGGCCAGCGCATTCTGCAGCGCCGAGATATCCGGCAACGCCGCAGTTTCCGCTGGGGCTGCGACAGGCCGCGCCGCCGCGCGTGACTTCAGGACATCGTCGGGCAGCGACAAATGCACCGGGCCGGGTGTGCCGCTGCGCGCGATCCGCAAAAGCTCTGTCACGCGGGCCGGAACGTCACCCGCCTCCATCACCCGGACCGACGCCTTGGTCAATGCGCGGGTGAGCCCCGTCTGGTCCATCTCCTGAAAGGCGCCGTGGCCATCCGCGGCGACCGGGCTGTCGCCGGAGAGCAGCAACAGAGGCGTCTGCGAGGCCTGCGCCGTCATCAGCGGTGCCAGCGCGTTGGCCAGCCCCGCCCCCGCGGTCACCAGCGCCACGCCGGTTTCGCCGGTCAACTGCGCATGGGCTTCGGCCATGTAGCCGCAGGCCGCTTCGTGGCGGCAGTGCAGCAATGGCATTTCCGCATCAAGGCAGGCATCGAAGACCGACATGATCTGGTTGCCCGACAGCGCATAGATGCGGGACACACCCTCTGCCTTGAGGCAGCGGACCAGATGATCGGCGCCGCGCGGGGCCGTGGCGTCAGCCATCCGCAGGTGCCACATGCACAACCACGCGGTGCACGGCGTTGTTGGCAAACCCCGCGATGTCCCAGGGCGGCTCCAGCGGCTGGGTCTGGCCATCGGCATCGGTGGCGCGACAGGTAAGCTCGTGTACCCCTCGCTTTGCCTGCCAGTCGATGGACCAGCCGCGCCAGGCATAGTCGCCGACAGGCGGCGCAAGCGTCGCCTCGCGCCAGTCGCCATTCAGCAAGACCTCGACCTTCTCGACCGGCACACCGCCGCCGGACCAGGCGCGGCCCTGCAGCGTCACCGGCCCTTCGCGCAGCCAGCGTGTGCGGGTCGACCAGTCCGGCACGCCGGGCGGCACCATCAGCGACTTCACCCGCAACACGGTGATGGGTGTGCCGGGATCGTCGTCACCCGTACGAAGGCGGTAGGTGCGCACTTGCTGGAAGCCCTGATAACGCTCTGTCAGCGCCTCGATCCGGGTCAGCCATTTCACGCTGGCCATTCCGTACCAGCCCGGCACCACGATGCGCAGCGGCGCGCCGTGCTGCGGCAAAAGCGGCTGCCCGTTCATGCCCCAGACCAGCAACACGTCAAGCGCCGCCATCTGGGCCGGCGTCAGGCTGCGCCCATAGGCGTGCGGCATGCCCTTGTCGAAACCGAAATCAGCGCCGGTGAAGGCAAAATCCTGCACCCCGTCGCGCGGACCGGCCCGGGCGATCAGCGGCGCCAAAGGCGTGCCCGTCCAGGCGCTGGTGCCCACCGCCTCATACATCCACGGCATCGAATGCGAGCGCGGGCTGACCCCGGCCCGCCCGTTGCCCGCACATTCGAGCGTCACCGGCATCGTGACCTGCGGCAAGGTGCGGATCTCGTCCATGGTGAGGCTGTAGGGGGCATCGAACGCGCCTTCGAAAGACAGCTGATGCGCGGCCTCGTCGATCAGCGGCACGTCGAAATGGTTGAGCAGGTAATGCGTGCCGGTTGGTGTGATGTCGCGTGGCAGGGTCTCGAGCAGGATACCGGAATTGCGATTGGCCAGCGCCACCTCGTGCCGGCTGAAAAGCCCGTCCTGCGTCTGCCGGCGCGGGTTGTCGGGGTCGAACGGATTGGCCGGGGTGTCGTGCTTCATGCGCTATCCAATCACTTCGTCAGAGCGGTCGTCGGTCTCGCCGTAGCGCTTCAGCACCGCGGGTCGTGTGCCTTCATAGACCCGCTCGAGATTCTGCGCGATCTCGGCGTTTTCGCGCTCGAAAAGGCAATTTCCGTCAAGATCGGAGGCGACGATGAACGGCCCCATGCGCCGCGCCCGGATCACCCACATCGCCTGCGCGAGGCCAAGCTCTTCGTTCCAGTGCACCGCCTCCACAGTCTCGACCCCGCGCCCGAGCAGCGCACCGGTGCCGTAGCCGACCGTGGTCAGGTAGACCGCGCCGTTGGGCACGAAGTAACGCTTGTAGTCCTTCGAGGACATGCCGCCCTTGCCGATGATCAGCCGCGCGCCGGTCTTTGCCATCCATTCCGGCAGCCATTTGGCAAAGCGGAAAGAGGCCGTGGCGGTCACCGCGCCCATCTCGAAACTGCCATCCGGATTGATCCGCGCGGCCGGCGAGCAATGGAAATTCGCGGCACTTTGCGCGGGCAATTCCATCGGGATATTGGCCTTGTCCTCGAGCGCGCGCTTGTAGACGCCCTCGCGCGCGGTGTAGATCAACCCGTCGAGATAGACGATGTCGCCGAGGCGCAACCCGGCAATCGCCTCCGGCGTGGGTGTGGTCGAAAGAGTGGTTTCGCGCGGGCTCATCGGTCACCTCTGCCATGCGGGGGTTGGGTGTGGATCTGCAGCCCGGACCGGGGGCCAGCCCCCGGACCCCCGGCGGTATTTGCAAAGAGAAGAAGCCCAAAAAGGCACGATGCGGTGGGCACGCCGGTTGGGTGGAGGCGGTCGCACCGGCTCATTCCGCGGCCTCCGCCTGCGCGTCCCACCCCACGGTGTCGCGCCGTTGGTAGGGCGTGAACCAGTCGGGGTCGGTGCGGTATTCCACGCGGCCATCGGGCCAGAGCCGGGCCACGGCGCGGCGCGAGCTGAGGCAGAAGGCATGCACCGACATCTGCATGCCGCCGGTGTGGCAATAGCCCACTTCGATGTTGCAATCGATCACCATGTTCTTGCCGACAAACCCCATGGCCCCCATGCCGATGGAGTTGCCCAGGGTCTTGAATTCGTCCTCGAGCCGCGCAATTTCAGGATCGGAATTACGGCTTCCCACGGTGCGCAGCACGGCGGCGCGTTTACCGAGCACCATGCAGGTGTCTTTCGACCCGCCCAGCCCTATACCGATGATCGCGGGCTGGCAGGCAAGGCCGCGTTTGCCGAAGGCCACGAGACTGTCGAGGTAGAACCGCTTGATCCCCTCGATGCCGTCCGACGGGAAGAGCATGCGGTAATCGGTGCCGAACAGGCCGCCCTTGTGCACGGTGATGAGATCGATCCACGCGCCATCGGGTTCGAACCCGTATTCGATCTCCGGCGCGCCGATGCCCACATTGTTGTCGTGATCGGTGCGCCAGAGCGGATGCACCCGATTGGGTCTGAGCGGCACACCGTTGGTCGCGTTGGCGGTGGCGCGGCGCAGGGCGGTCTCGAGCGCACACATGCCGCCTTCGACGCGGGCCTCGTTGCCCAGCTTCACGTACCAGCGCGGTACGCCGGTATCGCCGCACATGGCGCGGCGGTCTTCCTTTGCGGCCTCGTAATTTTCCAGCATCGCCTTCAGGACAAATGCGCTGAGATCGCCATCCTCGGTCTTTGCAGCCGCCTGCAGACCGTCGAGATAGTCCTGCGGGATCTCGATGGCGGCCTTGTCCATCAGGGTCTCGGCGGTGGATTGGATCAGGGGGATCGGGATCACGTGATCGTTCCTTTTCGCGGTGCGGTCATTGCGCCGCCACCAGCGTTTCGGGTGCGCCCTCGGGCAGGATCGTCTCGCCGGGGCGCACAATGGTGAAGTCCACAGGTTCACGGCTGACATCGAGCGTGTCGCCGGATTTGCGCGCCACAGTGAAATAGGAGCTGTCGAGGTCGCCCTCGTCCGGGAAATCCTCCCGATAATGAGCGCCACGGGAGTTTTCGCGCGCCAGACCGGCGCGCGCGATCACTTCGGAGATCTCGACAAGGCTCGCCATGTTCAGCCAGTCATGCCAGGTCAGATTGAAGGCCAGCTGTTCGGACGCCACACCGACCAGCATCATGTCACGGCGCAAATCGGCCACAGCGTCCAGCCCGCGTTGCAGGCCAGCGGCGTCGCGCAGCACGCCGACATCGTCCCACATCGTATCCTGCAGGCGCTGGCGCAACGGCTGCACCAGACCGGGCGGGCGTGTGAGCGGATGCCGGGCGCGCGCGATCTCGGCCTCCAGCACGGTCTCATCGGGATCGCGCAGCGCACTCATGCTGCGGATATCGCGGCCCATCACGTCACCCGCGATCCCGCCATAGACCGTCGAGTTGGCCACGCCATTGCCGCCCAGACGGTTGGAGCCATGCGCGCCGCCTGCATCCTCTCCGGCGACGTACAGCCCTTCGAGCGCGGTGCGGGTCTCCACATCGACCACAACACCGCCCATGAAGTAATGCGCCGTCGGCACCACCGGCACACGCCCGCCCGCGAGGTCAAAGCCGCTGTCGGCGCAGCGCCTGACCATGCCCTTGAACTTCCGCGCCACAATGTCTGGCCCGAGATGCGCCATCGAGATCAGCACGCCCTGCTGCCGGGGATCGTTGGTCTTGCGCATTTCCGCATAGATGCCGCGGCTGACCACATCGCGGGTGGCGCGTTCGCCCTTGGCGTCGTAGTCGAACATGAACCGCTCGCCCGCGTGGTTCAGCAATTGACCGCCCGCGCCGCGCAGACCCTCTTCGAGCACGGTACCGGTCATCCGCGTGTAATCGCCCGCCAGCAGACCGGTGGGGTGGAACTGCACCATCTCCATATCGCGCAAGGGCAGCCCGACGCGCAGCGCCATCGCCAGCCCGTCCATGGTCTTGTCGCCCGACGGCGTGTGGTAGCGATACATGGTCGGCCCGCCGCCCGTGGCCATCAGTACGGTCTTGGCACGCACGAAACGAAAGCGCCCGCTGCGCATGTCGATCATCAGCACCCCGGCCAGCGCGGCGCCGTCCTTTGTCGGAATGAGCCCGATGGCCCGGTGTTCCTGCAGCTTTTCGACGGGGCGGGCGAGCACCTGTTCCATCAGGCGGCTGATGATCTCGATGCCGGTGAGGTCACCCTTGTGCACGGTGCGGTCGGCGGTCTGCCCGGCAAAGGCCTTCTGGTGCAAAGAGCCGTCGGGGTTGCGGTCAAAGAAACAGCCGATCTCGTTTTCCAGCTCGCGGATGCGCACCACCGCCTCTTTGCAGAGCCTCCAGGCCATGTCCTGATCGGGCAGCCATTTGCCGCCCTGGATGGTGTCCATGAAATGCCGCTCGACCGTGTCGCCGCCGCCCAGCGCCACGTTATAGCCGCCCTGCACCATGCGCGTGCAGCCGCATTTGCCGATCAGCCCCTTGACGGCGATGGTGATCCTGGTGCCCGGGGGCGCGCTTTGCTGGGCGTGGAGCGCCGCAAAAAGCCCCGCGCCGCCGGTGCCGAGGATCAGGATATCGGTGTCGTGCCGGTCGATCCGCATCGCTCACACCGCCTGCAGGAAAAACAGACCGGAGAGGAAGAACGCCCCCCCCGCGGCCGCGGCCGCCAGCGTCTTTTGCGGCCCGCTCATCGGCAACCATTCGAAGGCGATCAGCCGCAGCCCGCCGAACATGTGCACCGCCAGCAGGAAAACCAGACCGAACTCCGCAAGCTTGACCGGCGTGAGATCCGCAAAGGCGAGAAAACTGTCGAAGCTCTCGGGGCGGGTCAGCGCCAGCGACAGGACGTAGAAATGCACCGGCAGAAAAAACGCCAGCGCGATGCCGGAGATCCGGTGCAGGATGAATGCCAGCCAGAGCGTATGCCCACGCGCGCCCCTCATGCGAAAGTCACCGCCCAGACCGCCTGTGCGCCCAGCGCAAAAAGGCCAAGCCCGGTGACCAGCGCAAGTGCCGAAAGCGCCACCCCTCTCAGCCCCAGCCATTCCTGCGCGACGGTCCGCAACCCGATGGCGGCATGCAGTGAAACGGCGACCACAAAGAGTCCGTAAAACAGGAACCACAAAAGCGAGCCCTGGGTGCGCGACAGGATTTCCGCCGCGGTCAGCCCGCCTTGCACCGCGTAGATCATGACCGCGATATGGCCCAGCACCAGCGGCGCCATGACCAACGCCGAGAGCCGTTGCGCCATGTACAGATGAAAGTCCATCAGCGCCGCCCCCGGAACGCGCGGCGCACGGTGTCGCGCTTCAGCCCGGCAATGGCGCGCATCGGGTCGAGCTCATTGGGGCAATGCTGCGTGCAACTGCCCATGGAATGGCAGGCATGGCAGCCGCCAGTGCCGGAGACCGCATCGAGGATCGTGTCATGCGCACCATCCTTGGCATCGTTGAGCAGGGTCCACGCCCTCTGCAGCGCCGCCGGGCCCAGGTAATCGGGGTTGCCCGCCACCGTGTCGCAGGCAGCGTAACAGACCGCGCAATTGATGCATTCGATGCCCAGATCGGCCTCTTGCCGGGCGGCATCCTGCGGGTCGATGGGGGCGATCGCCTCCTCGCGGCTGCGCGACGGGTGATGCAGCGCTTCCGCCCCGATCCATTTGTCGAAAAACGGATCCATATCGGCCACCAGATCCTTGATCACCGGCAGGTTGCGCAGGGGTGCGATGTGGATCTCGGGGCGTTCGGAGACCTTGCGCACATGTGTCCGGCAGGTCCAGCGCGGCACGCCGTTGACCGTCATGGCGCAGCTGCCGCACATGCCGACGCGGCAGGCAAAGCGGTAAGACAGGGTGGGGTCGGCATATTGCTGAATCCAGGACACCACGTCGAGCACGGTCTGGTTGTCCTCGGCCGGCACGGCATAGGTCTGGTCGTGCTGCGCCCCCGGTCCGCCGCGCCGCACCGTCACCTTAAGCTTGTCCCCCAAAACACCGCTCCCCGATGGGTTCACGTCATCTTATGTGATGGCAGAGCTTTCGAAAAGCGATAAACCTTAATGCTTTATGTAAGATCTTATGACGACAAAGCCGGGCTGTCACCTCGGATCCCGCATGCTCTGCCAGAGGCCGCGGCCCGGCTCGGCCTGCAGCGCGCGGTCCCGCAGGACCACCTCGCCACGCGACAGGACCGTGACCGGCAGGCCGGTCACGCTGCGCCCTTCGAACGGGTTGTAGCCGGTGTTGTCATGCAGGTCGTCGGCGCCGTAGGTCAGCGCCCGCTCCGGATCCCAGATCGCGATATCGGCGTCGAACCCCTCGGCGATCCGGCCTTTGCGTGTCAGACCAAACGCGCGCGCCGGTTCACTCGCGGTGAGCGCAACAAACGCCTCAAGCCCCAGCCGGTCCCCGCTGACCATGGCGTCGAACATCAGCGGCAGCCGCGTCTCCAGCCCCGGCATGCCATTGGCGATCCTGTTGAACGGTGCGTCAGGCCCATGCGCAAACTTGCCCGTTTCATCCATCCGGTAAGGCGCGTGGTCCGAGGTGACAAGCTGCAGGGTGCCGTCCGCGATGGCGTCCCAGAGCGCGTCCTGATCGTCTCTGGTGCGCTGCGGCGGCGAGCACATGAAGCGCGCGGGCCGGTCGCGCTCGAGGATATCCGCGGTCATGAAGAGGTAATGCGGGCAGGTCTCCGCCAGCACCGGCACGCCGCGCGCGCGGGCCCGGCGCACCACCTCTGCGCCTTCCCGTGTCGAGACGTGAAAGATCATGATCCGCGCGCCGGTGAACTCCGCAAAACGGCACATCCGGTCGATGGCCTCGATCTCTGCCTCGCGCGGATGCGACGCCGCGTGATACCTGGGCGCGGTCTTGCCCTCGGCCAGCAGTTTTGCCGTCATATTGCGGATCAGCCCGTCATTTTCGGCGTGCAAACACACCAGCGCGCCGTCGCGGAGGGCCACGTCCAGAATGTCGAGGATGGATTTGTCGTCCTGCCGCACCTTGTCATAGGTGGTGAAGATCTTGATCGAGCGATGGCCCGCGGCGATCATCGCGGGGATATCCCCGGTGAGGTTGCCGCCGCCGGTATCGGACACGATCATGTGGAACGCGTGGTCGATCAGCGCGCCTTTCTGCGCCAATACGCTGTAGTCACCCACGACCTGCGCGATCTTCTGCCCGGGATGCTGAGCGGCAAAGGACACCACCGTGGTGGTGCCGCCAAAGATCGCCGAGCGGGTGGCGGTCTCGAACGTGTCGGCGTTCATCAGCCCCGCGCCGGAGATCTGCTCGATATGACAATGAGTGTCGACACCGCCCGGCAGGACGAGCTTGCCGCGCGCGTCGATCTCGTCTGCCGCGCCGCCCTGCAGACCCGCGCCGATGGCGGCAATCCTGCCCTCCCGGATGCCGATATCGGCCATTCCGGTTGCGTCCGGAGTGACCGCGGTGCCGCCGCGCAGAATGATGTCGAACTCCGGTCTGGTCATATCGGCCTCTGGTCTGTCTTTGGAATTGGCATACCGTGTGTATACCGCTATCCTTGTCTTTAACGCGGAGGCGAAGTCAAAGTACACCGTGTCAGACATCCGCAGAGAGGAAGAAATGGCTGAGACCGTGCAGACCCTGGGGGATTCCACGTTCCGGCGGATCAAGGCGATGATCCTCGACGGCACGCTGGAACCCGGCACGCGGTTGCGCGAAAAGCCGTTTGCAGAGCGTCTTGGCGTGTCGCGCACCCCGGTGCGCGAGGCCATCGGGCAGCTGATCTCCGAGGGGCTGGCGACCCGGTCCGAAGGCGGCGCGCCGGTGGTCAGCAGCGTGTCGCTCAGCGATATCATGGAGATCCTGCACGCGCGCAGCCTTCTGGAGTGCGAAGCGGCGAGAAAAGCAGCGGTTTCAGGACGATCGACCGACGCGCTTGCCGCGTTGCGCACCCAGACAGAAGCCTTTCTTGCGGTTCCCAAACCCGATTCGGACACCCATTCCAGGCTTGACGCGCAACTGCATCTGGAGATCGCGCGCATGGCGGGCTCAAAGCTTCTGAGCGAGCTGATCGAAGGGCTCAAGGTCAAGACGCAGATGTTCGATCAGGGCTCCATCCCCGACCGCACACGGCCCGGGTGCCGCGAGCATCTGACTATCATCGACGCCATCATCTCAGGTGATGCGGACGCCGCGGCGGCGGCGATGAAGCTGCATCTGGCCAATGTGCGCGAGGCCATCATTTCGCACATTTATCACCCGTTCTGAACGCCCGGCCCCGCCGACCCGTGCATTTTCACAACTGGCATGTTGACTTGGCATGGCGTGTGTATACCGTTTGGATACCAATATGGCGGGACAGAAAGTTGACCACATGACCACTTCGCAAGTGACCCGGCCCGAAGACGGCATCGTGCTGGCGATCACCTTTCAGTATTACCGCGACCTGCCCCGCGCGATGGCGTTTTACGAAGACATCCTGGGCCTCAGACTGGCCATCGATCAGGGGTGGTCCAAGATCTACCGAATCGACGGGCAGGCGCATGTCGGCCTCGTCGACGAGGCCCGCGGCATGCAGAACTGGGCCGAAGACAAGACCGTGCAGCTTTGCCTGCGCGTGCCGGATGTCGATGCGTGGTATGCTTGGGCGCAGGCGCAGGGTGTCGACGGCCTGTCGGAGATGTTCGACAGTGAGGCGCTTGGCATCCGCGCCTTCGTGATGAACGATCCCGAAGGGTACCAGATCGAGGTGCAGACCGCGAAACCCGGCCACTGACCCGCATCCCCGACGAAACGGGCGACCCATCGCCCGGCCAGAACGACAACAGAGGAGTTATCATGAAATATCTGTCTCAATCCGCCTTGCGCGCGGGGGCCATCGGGCTGGCGGTTCTTGCCGCCGCGTCCCCGGCGCTGGCGCAGGAAAAGTCGATCATCATCGGACTGACCGCCGACCCCAGCCACCTCTACCCGCTTGCGGGCGAAGAGCTGTCGTCCAACATCATGTATTACCACCTCTACGACCCGCTGGTGAAGCGCGGCGCGGATCTGTCCTTTGGTCCCGGGCTCGCCGAAAGCTGGGAGAATGTGGACGAGACGACCTGGCGCTTCACGCTGCGCGAGGGGGTGACCTTTCACAATGGCAACGCTTTCACCGCCGCCGATGTGGTCTACACCGTGAACAAGGCGCGCGAGTCGATCCGCCCGGACCTCGTGGCCAACATCGCCGAGATCACCGCCGTCGATGACCTGACGGTCGAGATCAAGACGCCCGCGCCCTACGCGGTGCTGCCCAACGATCTGGCGGAGTTGCTGATCCTCGACGAGGAATACACCGAAGCGACCGGCGACGAGCAGATGGATCTCAAGCCCATGGGCACCGGGCCTTACATGCTGGGCGAATGGATCAAGGAGGAAAAGCTCGTCCTCAACGCATTCGACGATTACTGGGGCGGTGAGCCGGTGATCAAGACCGTCACCTTCCGCCCGATCACCAACCCCGCAACCCGCACCGCGGCGCTGCTTACCGGAGAGGTGGACGTGATCCAGGATCTCGCCGTGCGCGATGTCGACCGGGTGAAATCGGAAGACGGCTTTTCCGTCATCACGCGGCCCAGCCTGCTGAACGTGGTGCTGGCGATGGACACGCGCGAGGACTCGCCGACCATCGAAGGCCCGAACCCGATGACCGACCAGCGCGTTCGCGAAGCCATCGCCCGGGCCATCGACGTCGATGCGCTCAATCAGGTGGTGATGAACGGGCTCGCCACACCCTCCGATCAATACGTACCCTCGTCGCATATCGGCTATGTCGATGGCATGAATTTCCGCGAGATGTATCCGCTGGATATCGAGAAGGCCAAGCAACTGATGGCCGATGCGGGCCATGCGGATGGCTTCACCATGACGCTGGATGCCACCAACAACCGCTATGTCAACGATGCGCAGATCGCGCAGGCGCTGGCCTCGATGCTGGCCAAGATCAACATCGATCTGCAGCTTAACATCATGCCGAAGTCGAACTTCTGGGGCTATATCCGGGTGCCGACGGAGAATTCCAGCTTCATCATGTCGGGCTGGGACGTGCCGGCGGGGGATGCGGGCTCCATGTATGGCGCGCTCTTCTACACCCGCGACAAGAAGGAAGGCTACGGCCAGGTCAACCGCGGCTCCTATTCCAACCCGGAGGTCGACGCGCTTGTGGACAAGGCCGACGCCACCGGCTCCATCGAGGAACGCGACCAGTATCTGCAGGAGGCGACCAAGCTTCTTCTGGCCGATATCCCGATGATCCCGGTGCATTACGAACAGGACATCTATGCCGCGCGTGACGGTGTCACGCTGGAGCCGCGGGTGGACAAGTTCATCTGGGCCTTCGACATGGACGTCGAATAAGGCAGGCCGATCCGGGCCCCGGCGAGAGATCTTCGCCGGGGCCTTTCTTCTGTCCGGACCCGGTCCGGCGCTCTTTGACCGAAAGCCGCATCGCACCCCATGTTTGCCTATCTGATAAAACGCCTGATCCAGATGGTGCTGGTGCTCTGGGTGGTGTCGGTCATCGTTTTTCTGATGATGAGTTTCACCGGCGATCCGGTCTTCATGGTGGTGCCCATCGACGCCACCGATGCCGAGATCGCCCAGGCCCGCCGGTTGCTCGGGCTCGATCAGTCGCTGCTGGTGCAATACTGGAAGTTCCTCACGTCGCTGTTGCAGGGGGACTTCGGGCGCTCCTACGTTTTCCGCCAGCCCGCGATGACGCTCATTCTCGAACGCATGCCCGCCACGGTCGAGATGGTGCTGGTCGCCATGGCGCTGGCCATCGCGGTCGCCATTCCGTTGGGCGTCTATGCCGGGGCCAACCCCGAAAGCCGCATCAGCCGCTTCATCATGGCAGGCTCCCTGCTGGGCATTTCGCTGCCGGGCTTCTGGGTCGGCATGGTGCTGATCTATCTCTTTGCGGTGCATTGGGGGGTCTTCCCGTCATCGGGACGCGGCGACACGGCAGAGCTTTGGGGCATTCGTATCAGCTTGCTGACCTGGGATGGCTGGCACCATATCGTGCTGCCAGCGGTGACGCTGTCGCTGGGCACGATGGCGATCATCCTGCGCATGACGCGCGCGGGTATGATGGAGGTCGGACGCCAGGATTTCATGAAATTCGCCCGCGCCAAAGGCGCCACCCGCAGCGATGTGCTCTACAAGCACGGGCTCAAGAACGCGCTTATCCCGGTGGTCACGATCTTTGGTCTGCAACTGGGTGATCTCATTGCCTTTGCCACCATCACCGAGACGATCTTCAGCTGGCCCGGCATGGGCAAACTGCTGATCGACAGCATCTACCGCGCCGACCGCCCGGTGATCGTGGTCTACCTGATGCTGGTGGCGTTCATCTTTGTGGTGATCAATTTCATCGTCGACATCGTCTATACGATGATCGACCCGCGGATCACGCTGAAATGAGAGCCGCGCCATGACCACATTCCTCCGCTCCGAGTTTTTCCACAATTACACGCGCAGCAGCTCGGCGATCATCGGCAGCGCGCTGATGGCGTTTTTTGTGCTGGCGGTGCTGGTCGGGCCGTTTCTCGTGGCGCAGAACCCCTATGACATCGCCTCGCTGAATCTGATGGACAGCTACAAGCCGCCGGTCTGGGTGGCGGGCGGCGACGCGCAGTTTCCGCTTGGCACCGACGGTCAGGGCCGCGACGTCTGGGCCTCGATCCTCTACGGCGCGCGGATCTCGCTTTTTATCGGGGTGGTGGCGATGGTCGCCTCCTGCACCATCGGCACGGTGCTGGGGCTGATTGCGGGGTTCTACGGCGGCATCGCCGACAGCATCATCATGCGCATCGCCGATATCCAGCTGTCCTTCCCGTCGATCCTGATCGCGCTTTTCCTGATGTCGGCGGTGGGCACGGGTGTCGACAAGGTGCTGATCGCGCTGACCGCGGTGGGCTGGGTGGTCTATGCGCGCACCGTGCGCGGTTCCACCTTGTCGGAGATCGAAAAGGAATACGTGCAGGCGGCCAAGGTTGCCGGTCTGCCCAACCACAAGATCATCCGCAAACATGTACTGCCCAACGTGCTGACCCCGCTCATTGTGATCGCCACGATCCAGGTCGGCACCTTCGTTCTGATCGAGGCGTCATTGTCATTCCTCGGCGTCGGCGTGCCGATCACCCAGCCGTCGCTGGGCCTGCTGATCAAGAACGGGTTCGACGTGCTCTTCAGCGGGCTCTGGTGGACCTCGGTGTTTCCCGGCGTGGCGATCATGATGCTGGTCTTCGGCATCAACCTCTTTGGCGATTTCCTGCGCGACGAACTCAATCCGAGGCTCAAGTGATGCGGGACGACAGCAAGACCCCGCTTCTGGCCGTGCGTGACCTGCACACCTATTTCCACACCTTCGCAGGCACCGTCAAAGCGGTGAACGGCGTCAGTTTCGAGATCGGGCAGGGCGAGGTCATGGGCCTTGTCGGCGAAAGCGGCGGCGGCAAATCGGTGGTCGGGTTCTCGATCCTCGGGCTCATTGACAGCCCCGGCCGCATCGAAGCCGGAGAGATCCTGCTGCACGGGCAGGATCTGGTCACCGCCGGAGAGGCCCGCCTGCGCGAGATCCGCGGGCGCGAGATCTCGATGGTGTTTCAGGATCCGATGACCTCTCTCAACCCGCTGCATTCGGTCGGGCGGCAGATGGACGAGGTGCTACGCCTGCACAGCGATCTGGATGCCGGGGCGCGGCAGAAGGCCTGTGTCGAGATGCTGGAAAGCGTTGGCATCAGCCGCGCCGCCGAGCGGCTCAAGGCCTATCCGCACCAGTTTTCCGGCGGCATGCGCCAGCGGGTGGTGATCGCCATCGCGATGCTTGCCGGGCCGCGGCTGATCATCGCCGATGAGCCGACCACCGCGCTCGATGTGACGATCCAGAGCCAGATCCTCAAGCTGATGCGCCGCCAGATCGCCGAGACCGGCGCCTCGATGATCCTGATCACCCATGATCTGGCCGTGGTGTCGGAAATGGCCGACCACATCACGGTGCTCTATTGCGGCAATGTCGTCGAACGCGGGCGCACGCGGGATCTGATCGCAAACCCCGCGCATCCCTACACGCGCGGGCTGATCGACAGCATCCCCGACACCACGCACCGCCAGGACCGGCTGCGCCAGATCCCCGGCTCGGTGCCCGATATCCGCAACCTGCCGCGCGGCTGCAATTTTCGCGACCGCTGTCCGCGCGCGCAGACGCTCTGCGCCGAACAGGAGCCCGCGCTCACGCAACAGCACGGCTCGCTCTGGGCCGCGTGCCACTTTCCGCTGGCCCCGGGAGAGACCGCATGACCGAAGCCGCGCCGATGCTGGACGTGCGCGATCTGCAGATGCACTTCCCGGTGGGTGGCGGTCTGCTCGACCGGCTCAGGCTCGACCGGAGCGGGCTGCATCTCGACCGGCCCACCGTACATGCGGTCAATGGTGTGAGCTTTTCCATCGACCACGGCGAGATCATGGCGCTTGTGGGCGAAAGCGGCTGCGGCAAGTCCACCGTCGCCAAGACCATCGCGCGGATCTATACGCCCACCGGCGGGCAGATCCGGATCGAGGGCGAGGATGTGGCGGGCTACGGCTTTGCCGAGATGCTGCCGGTGCGCGCCAAGATGCAGATGATCTTTCAGGATCCCTACGCCTCGCTCAACCCGCGCCAGAAGGTGCGCGACATCGTGGCCGAACCGCTGCTCGAACAGACCAGCACCCCGCAGGCGCGGCGCGAGGTGCCGGCCCAGATCGAGGCGCTGCTGGCCCGCGTCGGGCTGAATGCCGAACATGCGGGCCGCTATCCGCACCAGTTCTCCGGCGGGCAACGCCAGCGCATCGGCATCGCGCGCGCGCTCTCGGTCCGGCCCGGGCTCATCGTCGCGGATGAGCCGGTCTCGGCGCTCGATGTCTCGATCCAGGCGCAGATCCTCAACCTGATGAAGGATCTGCGCGACGAGTTCGGGCTGGCCTATCTCTTTATCAGCCACGACCTCAGCGTGGTGCATCACATCGCCGACAAGGTGGGGGTGATGTATCTGGGCTTCATGGTCGAAACCGCACCGCGCGACGTGCTCTTTGCGCGCCCGCGCCATCCTTATACGCGCGCGCTTCTGTCGGCGGCGCCCAGCATCAAGGAAGACCGCAGCACCGAAGAGATCGTGCTGAGTGGCGAGGTGCCCTCGGCGCTGGACCTGCCCTCGGGCTGCTGTTTCCGCACCCGCTGCCCTTTCGCGTGGGAGCGGTGCGCGCGCGAACGCCCGGCCTTGCAGGATGTGGGCGATGGACAGACACTGGCCTGCCATCTCGTGGACGAACCGGAAAGGGACAGCACATGGCAGTGATCGCGCAGGCCCGGCTGGGGCTTGGTGACCCGCATGATTGCACCGATGCCAGCGATGAGCTGACCGTGCTGCACGCGCTCTACGACACGCTGATGCGCCGGGTCGGACAGGATTACGTACCGCATCTGGCGCAGCGGTGGGAGGTTTCGGAGGACGCCCGGGTCTGGACCTTTCAGCTGCAGGACGGGGTGCGGTTTCACGATGGCAGCGCCTGCGACGCCGCCGCCGTGGCCGCCAATCTCGAGCGCATGGCCCGCGAGGACAAGGGCTATACGCTGGGCGCGCCCGCGGTCTGGCGGCAATATCTGGGCGGTGCGAAGTTCGACATCCCCGACCCGCTGACGCTGACCGTCACGCTTGCAGCACCGATGGCCGATCTGCCCGATGTGCTGGAGCAAGGCTTTATCGTCGCGCCGTCGGCCATGGAGGCGCTCGATGCCGGTGACCTCTCCGCCCAGATCGGCTCGGGGCCTTACCGGCTCGTGGCGCTGGGCGCGCAGGAGATCACCGCCACCCGCCTGCCCGATCATTTCGCCGGGACCCCCGCCAACGAGACCCTGACATGGCGGCTGGTGCCGGATCCCACCCTACGTCTCGCGCTTTTACAGGCCGGAGAGGTCGCGGTGGCCAACGGGCTCGATTTCGAGGCGTCGCGCGTGCTGGGGGACCAGCGGCACGAATATCTCTCTCCGGTGGCGATCATCTTTCTGCTCAACGCCGCCAAAGGCCCGCTGACCGACGGGCGCCTGCGCCACGCGCTCAGCCTCGCGGTCGACCGGGAGGCGATTGTCAAAACCGTCATGAAAGGTGCCGCCAAACCCCTGCGCGGGTTTGTCAGCCCGAACCACTTTGGCGCGGGCACGGGCGACGGCGCACGGCTCGACCGCGACGCCGCGCGCCGGCTGATCGCCGAGGCCGGGTTCGCCGATGGCCTGACCTTGCAGGTCGATTGCCCGACGCGCCTGCCGGATGAGGCAGAGCGCCTGACCGCCGCCCTGACAGACCAGCTGGCAGAGGTCGGCATCACGCTCAGGACGCATATCCACCCCGAACGCGAGGACTACGCCCATATGGTGCGCCGCAAGGAGATCCGCGATCTCTGCGTCTTCGACAGCAGCCCGATGAGCACCTACCGCGTGCTTTACGAAAAGATCGATGCGCGGGTCGCGGGCGCGTGGTGGCAGGGCTACGCCCATCCCGGCATCGAGGCGCTGATCGACCGCGGCCGCGAGACCCCGGACCGCAGCGCGCGCGGCGCGCTCTGGCAGGACGCCTATGCGTTGCTGCAGGAGGATCCGGCCTGGCTGACGCTATACAACCCGATCCGGGTGATCGGTCTCAGGGGCGCGCATCCCGATTTTGAGATGCCCGTCGATGGCGTTATCGACGCCGCGCGTCTGCCCTCGCTGGAGGCCATGCCATGAGCCGCTTCGATACCCTTTTCAGTGGCGGGACGGCGATCACCATGGACCCCGAACGCCGGGTGATCGACAACGCCGCCATCGCCGTCACGGACGGAAAGATTGCGGCCGTCGGGCCCACCTCCGAGCTGGCGAACATACAAGCCGGAGAGGTGATCGACTGCACCGGCCATCTGCTCTTTCCCGGTCTAATCGATGTGCATGCGCATGCCGGGCACGGGCTGATCAAGACCATGGGCATGCATGATGGCGACCGCTGGGAAGACATCTGCGGAGAGGTCTATACCCAGGCCTCGCCGCCCGCGTTCTGGCATGCGGAGGCACGGCTCGCGGCGCTCGAGCGGCTGCGCTTCGGGGTCACCACCGGCGTGTCGCTGCTGGGCGGGGGCGACACGATCATGCGCTCCGACCACCCCGATCACGCCAGCGCCCATTGCCGCGGCGTGGTCGAGGTCGGCACCCGCAGCGTCGTCGCCATCGGTCCGACCCGCGCGCCGCACCCGCGCCTCTACGCCGATTGGACCGACGACCAGAAACGGACCTATCCGGTGAGCTTCGAGCAGCAGATGCAAACCTGCCGGCAGGTGGTCGGGGATTGGCACAACACCCATGACGGACGCATCCGCATCGCCATGCTCTATCCCGTGCTGCGCGACGAGCACGAGCGCGACATGGCGCCCGAAGACTACGCCACCGCCTGCGATCAGGTGCGCATCGTGCGCACCCATGCGCGCGACAAGGGGCTGGTCTTCACTCAGGACGGCCATTGGCGCGGCTCTGTCCGGCGTGCGGAAAGGCTGGGGCTGCTGGGGCCCGACGCGCTGCTGTCGCATTGCATCGACCTGCATGACGACGAGATCGCGCTCATCGCGACAACCGGCACGAAGATCGCGCACAACCCCTCGGCCAATGCCTCGATCATGGGCCGCTGCCCCGCGACGGAGATGATGGCCGCCGGTGCCACGGTGGCCCTGGGTTCCGATGCCACCGCACCGGACCGCTCCGGAGACATGTTCCGGCACATGCAGCAGGCGATGCACTACCATCGCCGCCACCACCGCGACGCATCGGTCCTGCCGATTGGCAAGGTGCTGGCCATGTGCACCATCGACGCGGCGTGCGCCCTGGGCCTGCAGGACGAGATCGGATCACTGGAGCCCGGCAAAGCCGCCGATATCGTCACGCTTGATCTGCGCCGCGCGCATCTTTACCCGCCCAACATGGCGCTGCACCGGCTGGTCTGTTTCGCCAATGGCAATGACGTGCGCCATGTGATGGTGGGCGGCGCGCTTGTCTTGAAGGACGCGATGCCCACGCGGGTGGACCCGGACGAGATCCTGACCGAGGCTGCGCGCGAGGCCGAAAAGATGATTGCCCGGATCGACGGTGCCGCGGATCTCCGCATGCCCGCCGATATCTGGGGCATGGAAGGGACGGCGTCATGACGATCTTCGTGATCAACCCCAACAGCAGCGCGCACGTCACCGACGGGATCGACCGCGCCGTCGATCCGATGCGCGCCGCGAGCCCCGTGCCCATCGAGGCGCGCACGCTGGCCGAAGGCCCGCCCGGCATCGAAACGCAGGCCCATGTGGACGGGGTCGTGACGCCTCTGCTTGACCATTGCGCGGCGCTGGAACCGCAGGCCAGCGCCTTTGTCATCGCGTGTTACTCCGATCCCGGCCTCGCGGCCCTGCGCGAGCAATCCGCCCGTCCCGTCATCGGCATCGCCGAAGCGTCGATCCTGACCGCGATGACCATGGGCCAGCGCTTCGGCATCATCTCCATCCTGTCGAAAAGCGTGCCGCGCCACATGCGCTATGTCGGCGCGATGGGGGTGATGGACCGGCTCGCCGCGGATCTGCCGCTGGAACTGGGCGTGCTGGATCTGGCAGACGAGGACCGCGCCTTCGAGCGGCTGAAAACCGTGGGCGCGACCTTGCGCGACAGCGCAATGGCCGATGTCGTCATCCTTGGCTGCGCGGGCATGACCGCTTACCGCGCCGCGCTCGAAGATCATCTGGGCCTTCCCGTGGTGGAGCCCTGTCAGGCCGCCACCGCCATGGCCATTGGCCGCGTCGCGCTGCAACAGACACGATAGGACCGCATCATGACCCTGCTCACCCCCGACGCTGCCGGCGTCTTTGTCATCGCCGTGACCCCGTTCCATCCCGACGGGCGCATCGACATGGAGAGCTGCGACCGCATGGTGGATTTCTACCTCGATGCGGGCGCCACCGGGCTGACGGTGCTTGGCATGATGGGCGAAGCGCCCAAGCTCACAGTCGGGGAGTCGCGCGATGTGGTGGCGCGCATCCTTGCGCGGGTAGCAGGGCGCGTGCCGGTTGTGGTCGGCGTCTCGGCCCCCGGATTTGCGCAGATCGAAGCGCTGACGAAGATGGTGATGGATCTCGGGGCTGCGGGCGTCATGGTCGCGCCGCCGGGCACGCTCCGCACCGATGACCAGATCGTCACCTATTACAGCCAGGTGGCCGAGCTGATCGGCGACGTGCCTTTTGTCCTGCAGGACTTCCCGCTGGCCACCAATGTGCAGATCGCCCCCGGGGTGATCGCCCGGATCGTCAACGATCTGCCGACCTGCGTCTGCCTCAAGCACGAGGATTGGCCGGGTCTCGAAAAGATCTCTGCCCTGCGCGCGCCGGGCATGCTGGACCGCCCGCTCTCGATCTTGTGCGGCAATGGCGGGCTGTTTCTGCCCGAAGAGATGGCGCGTGGCGCCGATGGCGCAATGACCGGCTTTGCCTATCCCGAGATGATGGTCAGCGTGACCGCGCTGCACGCCGGCGGCGACCCGGAGCGTGGACGCGATCTCTTTGACGCCTATCTGCCACTGGCGCGGTTCGAACAGCAGCCCGGCATGGGGCTCGCGATCCGGAAATACACGCTGGCCCGGCGGGGGATCATCGCGCATGACGCCCTGCGCCGCCCCGGCGCCGCGCTGAGCGACAAGAGCCGCGCCGAGGTCGACCGGCTGATCGCGCGACAGGAAAAACGACTGGAGGAGTTGAGCTGATGGATCTTGGGATCACCGGAAAACGGGCGCTTGTGCTGGGGGCCAGCCGTGGCCTTGGCAAGGCGATTGCGCAATCGCTTGCGGCAGAAGGCGCGACGGTCTTTGCCGCCGCACGCAGCCGCGACAAGATCGCGTCCTGGGCCGAAGGCATGGCGAATGTGCACCCGGTTGCGCTGGATCTGGCACAGGTCGATGAGGTCGACGCGGTGATCGACACGCTGCTGGCCGATGGGGGCGTCGATATCCTCATCAACAACGGTGGCGGCCCGCCTCCGGGCACCGCGGAAGGGGCCGAGCGCGGTCAATGGATCGGTCATTTCGAGGCGATGGCGGCCAATCTCTTCCACCTGACGACCCGGCTGCTTCCGGCGATGAAAAAGCGTAGCTGGGGGCGGATTGTCTCGATCACCTCGTCGGGTGTCGAGCAGCCGATCCCCAATCTGGCGCTGTCCAACGGCATCCGCTCGGCGGTGGTCGGCTGGTCCAAGTCGCTGGCCAACGAGGTGGCGGGCGACGGGGTGACGGTGAATGTGGTGATGCCCGGTCGCATTCACACAGAACGCGTCGATGAGCTCGACGCCGCCGCCGCGAAACGCACCGGCAAGGAGGTGAGCGAAGTGGCCAGCACATCGCGGGCAGGCATCCCGGCGGGGCGCTATGGCCAGCCGGAGGAGTTCGCCGATGTGGTGACATTCCTCGCCTCGGACCGCGCAGGCTATGTGACCGGCTCGAAGATCCGGATCGACGGCGGCAGCATCAAGTCGGTCTGAGGCCGGATCGCGGCTGAGCCGCCTACTGCCCGGCCCGCGCGTTGCGGTACCATTGTGCGATGGCCGCGCGGTTTTCGGCCGTCATGGTTGAGATCGCGTTGGGGGGTGG
>CANMMF010000003.1 GCA_947498985.1 uncultured Paracoccaceae bacterium
CAAAGAAAGCGCGGCTCTGGCTGAACCCCTCTCGGGACATTGCTGCGCAATGCCCTGCCGGGCAGTGGATGGATCATATGTCCGGCTCCGGCCGGAGCGGCGCGATCACGTCTGGTCATATGACGTCGTGCATTGCCGGACCGATGATGGGAAGGCATTCCGGACGCTCAACATCATCGACGAGTCCAGTCGGGAAGGTCTGGCTATCCGCGTCGATGGAAAACTGAACTCAGGCAACGTCATCGATGCCCTGAGCGACCTGTTCATCCTGCGCGGCATCCCGTCGTTCATTCGGTCGGACAATGGACCTGAGTTTGTTGCGCAGGCCGTGCGGGACTGGATCGCGGCTGTCGGAGCAAAGACAGCATGCATCGAACCGTTCGCCGGGGCATTGATCCCCCGGATCAATGCCTGATCCGCCTCACCCTTGGGAGAACGGATATCGTGAAAGCTTCAATGCCCGGTTCCGGGATGAGGTCTTGAACGGCGAAATCTTCTACAGCCTGCGCGAGGCGCAAATATCGATCGAAGAATGGAGCAAGCACTACAACACGAAACGCCCACATAGTGCTCCGGGCTACCGCCCGCCAACGCCAGAAGCCATCGTTCAGATGGACCAAAGGCCTGTCATGCACTAACAACCAAGTTGGACCACTCATGTGGGGGTGGTCATGGTTGCTTATGTTGGTCGAGGTTCTCCAACACGGAACTCATGTTGAAGACAAAAAAATCTATGAAAGTATTGCGAAGGCCAGTGCGCGAATGATGATTGTTTGTAATTTTGCGACCGGGTATTTTCGGAGTTGCGGTTTGAGGATTACGTTCACTACTTCTTTTCTGTGCGGGTTACTTCTCTGTAGTGCCGCATTCCCCAATGATGCAGAAATGTCGTCGGAGTTTGTGCTCCGGTGGAGGTTGGATGAAGGCGCTATTCTATTCGATGCCAAGTCAATGGATGGGAAAGTATTCGTTCGACGAACGAATACTCGACTATGTAGGGGTAATTCGCAGGTCAAGACGGTAGAAACCTCTATAGAGCTACGGGCATTGGATCGTCTGAGGCGCGTTGAGGTATCTGGCGAATATGGATTGATATTGTTTGGAAAAAAGGAGCGCTCCCTTCTTGGATTTCAGAAGCGTGTCTTGGATGTAGGCACTGAGAGCTTTTTGATGTGCGGCGGGGAAAGATCGCAAGCCGAGTGGCGAGCAACAATAACTTACTTTTTCCCTCGCGAAGACGCTAGAAGGGATTTTATTCAATTTATTCGAGATGTACAGCGAGGCCTCAAGGATGAACAGTGAATCGGTTTTGGGGCTAACTCATAGCGATATTACGAAATTGTCGGACAGCTTACTTCAGACCGCTATTCAGATCGCGGACGGCATAGTATCGTTTAATAGCGATGGCAAGCTCGTCGAAACACTTGGCGAAGGCGGGTTTGTGGTCGCTGGCGCTTTGTTAACTTCCGGTGCATCAATGTAAGCGGTGGCGGCGCGTCATCTGTTTATGCGTTTGACGGTGTGAAGTTCCATGGAAAGGAGCTCTGCGAGCCTGTCTTGCGGATGGCCGCGGGCGATACGTTCGAGGGTGGTTTTCAGATAGGCAAGAGAATCGACGCCGTTGACCTTTGCGGTTTCGATCAGGGACGCGATGCGGCCCCAGGCTTTTCCGCCTTCATCATGGCCAGCGAAGAGCGCGTTTTTGCGGTTGAGGGCGATTGGACGGATCATGTTTTCGACTGGGTTGCTATCGATCTCGACACGACCATCGGTTGGGAATGTTTGCAGACCCGCCCGGTGGTTGGCGATGTAAGAGAGCTTCTCGCCGAGGCGGGATTTTCGAGAGAGGCGAGCACGCTGTGCGGCCAGCCAATCGCCGAAGGCCGCGACCAAGGGGGCGCTGCGCGTTGCGCGTACAGCCAGCCGATTGCCGGGGCACATGCCCTTTATCTCGGCTTCAATGGCACAGAGCTCCGCGATCCGGCGTAGTCCCTCGGCTGCGATCTCGGAACCGTCACGGTCATAGACTTCGCGCAATTTCCGTCGAGCATGGGCCCAGCATTGCGCCACGGTGACAGGGTCGCCGCCCTTTCGGCTTGCGCGTGTCAGACGATTGTACACTGCATACCCGTCCACCTGGAGGATGCCATTGAAGCCGTTCAGGAAGGTCTCTGCGTGTTGCCCGCTCCGCCCGCCTGCGTAGTGGAACACCACGCCGGGTGGGTCATCACCGCCCCATCGCCGGTCATCGCGGGCAAGCGCCCGGAGGTAGCCTGTTTTGGTTTTACCCCTCCCTGGGTCCAGCACCGGCGCTGTGGTCTCGTCCATTACCCGGCAGGTGCATCCGCAGGATGCTGCCGAGAGGGCATGAAGAGCTTGGTGGAGCGCTTCAAATCCACCGCCAGGCAATCGACGACCGGGGCCAGATGGAAGTTTGTGGGCAAATCCATGGTCTGGAAGATACCAGAGACAGGGCGCGAATTGGCATGCTTTTATGGCCCGAGTCACTCTGCCGCAGAGGGCCTGCGCACCCGGCGCGCATGCACACGCCGCCAATCCAGCCCTTCAAAAAAAGCCTCGAACTGCGCCCGTGACAGACGCATCACGCCGTCCTGGATTGCAGGCCATGCGAACTTGCTGTCTTCGAGCCGCTTGCAGGTCAGCACAATCCCTGAGCCATCCCGATAGAAGAGAACCTTGATCCGGTCGCCGCGCTTGGACCGGAACACGACGGCAACGCCCGAATGCGGGTCAAGCCCGAGCTCTTTTTGAACGACTGCAGCCAGACCATCATGGCCTTTACGCAAGTCGACAGGCTTGGTCGTAACCACCACTTTCACCGATTGCCCCGGTATCATTGCGCCTGCAGCGCTCTGGCAAGATCGGCCACGCGTACGGCGACCGTATCCACAGGAACGCGGACAATTACACTACCCGCTTCAATCTCGATCATGCCGTTTGCAGGGGGCGCTTCAGACGGCAGAGCGGCATCCGGCAGTACCTCAATCGGGGCAAAAAGGGCTGTTCCATCATCTGGCATCGGCAACACCAGTTTGCCCTGCTTCGCCAAACCCCGCCAGGTAGACAAATGCTGCGCAGCCATCCCGTGCCGCCGCGCAACATCGCAAACCTTGGCCCCAGGCTCATAGCTTTCCAAGACAATCCGAGCCTTCACGTCATCCGGCCAAGTCCGGCGGCTTGAAGGACCCTCCAGAACCTCAAGTCGATCTATACGCCCGGACTCATCAGACAAATGGTGTGGTTTTGTCGGAAAACGTTGCATCTCACGATCCTGCTCAACACAGATCGTTAAATCGTAATCATCCAAGAACCCGAAACGTGGGGCTCACGCACCGCTTACGTTTCTTTCAGCATTGCTTAACGCATCTTCCAGCTCGACACCTAGATAACGCACGGTGCTATCGACCTTCGTATGGCCAAGCAGAAGTTGCACAGCGCGAAGGTTGCCCGTTTTGCGGTAAATCTCCGCTGCTTTGGTTCGGCGAAGCGAATGTGTGCCGTATCCGCTGGGTTCCAAACCTATCGACGTTACCCAATCACGCACAATTCGACCATATTGACGCGTTGATAAATGCGGACGGTCATGAAGCCGGCCCGGGAACATGTGGCAGCAACCGATCATCTCTGGTAATCTCACCCATGCAATGACGGTATCTCTTTTGTTTTCAGTCAGATCAAACTGAACCGGCCTCTTGGTTTACTCTGGATCACCGAAACTCGCTCTCGAACTCGATCATCCTTGACCAAATCGGTCACGGCGAGTTTGACCAGATCACAGCCGCGCAGCTTGCTATCAATCGCAACGTTGAACAGCGCAAGGTCGCGAAGGTAGCCCGCAAGTTCGAGCCGGGCACGAATGGCCCACACCTGCTTTGGAAGTAGAGGTCGTTTCTGACCGATGATCCGCGTTTTGTTCCGGGCTTTGCACTTCGGGGTCACTGCAGGAAGTTGAACTCTTGGCATAATATGCCCTCCAATCCTCCCACCAAGCCCAGTCATCAGCACTACGCCGACCGCGCGATTGTACAACCTGAGTGAAGGTCTGCAGCCCGTAACCATTTTGTTGTGCCGTCTCTGCGCATGTATTTGACGGCACTGGGCCCGAAGGCAACGCAGGCTGCAGGCTGCACTGATGTCAGCAAAACTAACCAAACTTGGCCCTTGAATAACTTCTTGAGGCGGCCCCGTGATGGATGATGGCAACAAATCTGGAGTTTCAGGCGCTCGGGTAATCCCCGGTGCGGAAAATGCTCATGCCCCACTCGCGTGGCTTCCTGCTGCGTTACGCTTGCTACGTCAGGCTGATCCCTCAGCTGCTGAGCGACTCGCTGCCTCGCGGGGCCTGAGACGAGATAGCGGCTGCTGTCGAGAAGGGGTGACGCACGAGAACACGGCGTCATTTCTACCAGGTCTCAGCATAGGCTTCGACCACACCTATTTCTTCTTGTGCTCGCCAAGATTGGTCAAGGCTTTGCCTTTCGTGAAGTCGGCTGTTGCAACGGCCCTTTCCTTTACCTTCTTGGGCTTCTTTGCTTCTCTGTTACCGCGCTTCTTGTCACCTTTTGACACGTCAGATCCTCCTGATCCAGATTTCTGTTTCTGATGCCGCTTTCGTCTTTGGTCTTCGTCAGTTTGCGATTTGACGCCCAAAGGGCACTGCCCTTGAGACGCGGGCGCTTACATCATCCCGCCCATTCCACCCATGTCGGACATTTCGCTGCCGACACCGGTCTTCTGGGACTTCTGCGCGACCATCGCTTCGGTCGTGATCAACAGCCCTGCAATGGACGCGGCGTTTTCGAGCGCGATCCGGACGACTTTGGTGGGGTCGATGACACCGGCCTTCAACATGTCGCCATATTCTTCGGCCTGCGCGTCGAAACCGAAGTTTGGGCTGTTGTTCTCGATTACCTTGCCGACGACGACCGAACCATCGACGCCCGCGTTGCCGGCAATCTGGCGCAGCGGTGCCTGGATCGCGCGGCGGACGATCTTGATGCCGGCGTCCTGATCACTGTTCTCACCCTTTAGCGTCACCAGCACCCTGCCGGCATGAACCAGGGCCACGCCGCCACCGGGCACGACACCTTCCTGAACGGCGGCGCGGGTTGCGTTCAAGGCGTCATCCACGCGGTCCTTGCGTTCCTTGACTTCGATTTCGGTCGCCCCGCCGACTTTGATGACGGCGACGCCGCCTGCGAGTTTCGCAAGACGTTCCTGCAGCTTTTCCTTGTCGTAATCCGACGTGGCGTCTTCGATCTGCGCCCGGATCTGAGACACGCGCGCCGCGATGGCGTCCTTGTCGCCGCCGCCGTCGATGATCGTCGTGTCATCCTTGGTGATCGCGACCTTCTTCGCCGTGCCGAGCATGTCCAGCGTGACGTTCTCGAGCTTAATTCCGAGTTCTTCTGAAATGACCTGACCGCCCGTAAGAATTGCGAGATCTTCCAGCATCGCCTTGCGACGATCCCCGAAGCCAGGTGCCTTGACGGCCGCGACCTTCAGCCCAACGCGGAGCTTGTTCACGACAAGCATGGCGAGCGCTTCGCCATCGATATCTTCGGCGACAACCAAGAGCTGCTTGTCCGCTTGCATGACCGCTTCGAGCAAGGGCACCATCGGGGCCAGCGAGGTCAGCTTTTTCTCGTGCAGAAGGATGACGCAGTCTTCCAGTTCGACGACCATCTTCTGAGCGTTCGTGATGAAGTAGGGGCTCAAATAGCCGCGGTCGAACTGCATGCCCTCGACCACTTCGGTTTCGGTCTCCAGTCCCTTGTTTTCCTCGACGGTGATCACGCCTTCATTGCCGACCTTGGCCATCGCATCTGCGATCTGACGGCCGATCGCGACTTCTCCGTTCGCCGAAATGGCGCCGACCTTCGCGATCTCGTCGCTGTCGGCGACGGGTCGGGACATGGTCTTGATCTCGGCCACAACCGATGCGACGGCTTTGTCGATCCCGCGCTTGAGATCCATCGGGTTCATGCCGGCCGCGACCGACTTCATGCCCTCCCGGACAATCGCGTGGGCGAGTACGGTTGCGGTCGTGGTTCCGTCGCCCGCCTCGTCATTGGTGCGCTGCGCGACCTCCTTGACCATCTGCGCGCCCATGTTTTCGAAATGGTCGGACAGCTCGATTTCCTTGGCGACAGTCACACCGTCCTTGGTGATGCGCGGCGCACCCCAGGATTTGTCTAGGATGACGTTCCGGCCCTTTGGCCCGAGGGTGATCTTCACGGCGTTGGCCAGCGTGTTGATGCCTTTCAGCATGCGGTCGCGGGCATCTGTACTGAATCTGACGTCTTTGGCGGACATGGTCGGGTGCTCCTGAGAGTGAAATTTCGGCGTCGCTGTCGGGGTCAGGTCATGACGCCGAGAATGTCGCTCTCCTTCATGATCATGAGATCTTCGCCGTAGAGCTTGATTTCCGTCCCGGACCATTTTCCGAACAGGATCCGGTCGCCAGCCCTGACGTCCATGGCGATGCGCTCTCCATCCTCATCCGTGGCGCCGGCGCCGACCGCGACGATTTCACCTTCCTGTGGTTTCTCTTTTGCGGTGTCAGGGATGATGAGCCCGCCTGAGGTCTTCGCGTCGCCTTCGATGCGGCGGACGAGAACCCGGTCGTGGAGTGGGGTGAACGACACGTGAGTGCTCCTTCTTCGGATGTCCAAGGGAGCATGGCGATGTTCGGAAGTGCGTTGGCACTCGCCATACCGGAGTGCCAATGCTATTGAAATGATGGCTCAGCTGGGGTTCTGCAATAGCGCCTCAAAGAATATCTTTTCTGATTTCCATACGTGCATACCCATAAATGCTCCCGCCCACTGTTGACGCTTGACGTCACAAGCGCCGAACAGAGTTACCGCCAGCAATGATCGCGTTGATCAGGTCCGCGACAGCTCGGTGGTTTTCCGTCTCATGGTCGGTCCCGACGGCATTCTCATGGGTCGCTGCGGCATCGCGGAGAACGCCCACGATCTCGTGCTCCGGCAGCAGCCCGCGATCGTTCATGGCAAGCAGGAGCGCCTCGCAGATCGATAGGGCGGCCTGGCCTGCATGTTCGCTCGCCGTGGACATGCTCATATTCCTTCTGGTGCATCCTCAACCGCGGGAAGTTGAAGTTCAGATTGATCCGTACTTCTCGCAGGAACTTCGCTATGCTGGACTGATCCAGAGCAGTGTCCCGGCCGATTTCCGCTCTTGGGTCACGACGCTCCGGGAGACCCCATGACATCAGTTGAACACAGCCCCCTGACCCGAAAGCTTTCGGCCTTCGTCGCCCTGTCTGATGTCGAGCTGGCCGTGCTTGAACGACTGCACCAGCGTCGTCGATCCTTCGTCGCGGGGCGCGATTTGGTGCATCAGGGCCAGTCGTCTCAGGCCGCGTACATTCTTTCTGCAGGCTGGGTCTGTTCGTACAAGTTGCAGGCCGACGGGACGCGGCAGATCGTGGATTTCCAGGTGCCCGGGGATTTCCTGGGGTTGCGAAGCGTTCTCTTGCGCACCTCGGACCACAGCTTCGAACCCATTGTGGACATCGAGGCGGCCGAAGTGATGACGAGCGACCTTCTGGAAGCGTTCGCGCAGACGCCTCGCCTGGCGACCGCAATTCTCTGGGCGGCGTCAAGGGACGAGGCGATGGTCGTGGAGCATCTCGTAGGGATCGGTCGGCGTGATGCGGACGCTCGGATGGCGCATTTTTTCCTGGAACTTGCATCGCGTTTGGCGTTGGTCGGCATGGGAAGCAGGGCAGGGTACGACTGTCCGCTGACGCAATACCACCTCGCCGATGCCCTGGGTCTGAGTGCGGTTCATGTGAACCGGGTCCTGCGGCAGCTTCGCGAGAGCGGGCGTGTGACTTTCCGGGACGGTCATGTCACGATTCATGATCATGACCGTCTGGTGGACCTTGCCGAATTCGATCCGGCCTATCTGGATCAGATCGGACCGCTCCTGAAATGAGAGGGCCGCCCTCCCTTGTTTGGCAGGCGGCCCCGGTGATCAGGTCAGACACCGAAGGTCAGGCGAGGGCGTGGGTCGCCGCGTCGAGTTCCTTGTTGGTCTCGGCGTCGTTCTTCGCCGTGTTTGCCTTCTCAGCTGCCTGGAAATGCTTCAGCGCCAAGTCCTTCTTCGGGCCTGAGGGTGCCTTGTCCCAGGCGGCTTTCACTGACTTCATCTTGTCGGCTGTCTTTGTCTGTTCGGGTGTCATTGGGATTGTCCTTTCTGGACGTTCCGAGAAATAAGAAGCGCGCCGACATGCTGAACTTTTGAGGTCTGACACGCCCGCATGCTTCTCGGGTGCTCGGAAATAAATGCCCTACCAAATATTCGGCGGGCACATCTCACCTAGCCGATATCAACGCCCCGCCGCACTGACGCAGGTTAGTCTCAGCGCGTGCGGCAGGTCGAATGACGCTGCGGCCCACAGGCCACCATGGTCTGCTGGTGGGAGATCCTCAACCAGGTGTCGTCATCGTTGAGGTACGTTGAGGCACAGAGTGCCTTGTAGATCGGTACGTCGGCTTTCTCCGCCGAGACACGGTAGGTGAGAATGGCGATGTCGTGACCCCGCATCACGCGCCGTTCGGCCATGACGACGGAGCGCCAGCCGGTGCTCTGCTTTAGATGGGTCCAGATCCGGTCACCTTGCAGGATGCCAGGCGGGTTAGGGAAGATCATGATGGCGTTGTTTGCTGTCGTCTCCCGCGCGTTGTCGGCGCCACTGGTCCAGAAGTGTTCCTCCATGTCCCAGAGAACACCCTGTTCGTGCGGCGATAGTGTCCCGGCCTTATGCGCAAAATGACCCATTGGCGTCGATTTCTGAGCGGAAACGGTCATTCGCCAGACCCCGACCCGCCAACCATAAACATCTGAAACAGCACAAAGATGATCGCAAGCACGGCCCAGATCGCGCCGCTTGTACCTTGGCGGCCAACGGCCACCGTCGAGGCAGCTCGCTTCACGGTACCTGGCGTCGGGCCATCCGGGAGCAGTTGGCTCAAGCCCAGTGCGACCCTGCCGTGATCGCTTGCGAGCGTGGGAACATCCGGAAATCGAGCAAGCAGTGCCCCCATTCGCGCTCGCGCGGCATCGCGCCCCAGCGCGACCAGCTCAGCGGTTTCATTCCATGGATCGAGGCCGAGCCGCGCGAGCGTGGAGAGGACCGTTACGGCATATCCGTTTCGATCCTCGCCGACGGACGCATAGAGAAACCGATCAAACTCGGGTGGGTGCGGGTTGAGGACATTGGGGTCGGCCATTGTCATTCCATTCCTTGGTTGCAGGAACGCAGATCGCCCCTGTTTCCCAAAGGATACGCGTGGGTCGGTCTCCCCGCCCTTACACAGGTCAGTGCGCTCGACTGTGCCCGGCGAGTTCGCAAAGGGTTTGGTGCCAGGGACTAACCTGTGTCAGCGCAAGGCGAACGATCATGAGCTACAAAAGGGGAAAGCGTTCGACAGGTCGGGCCCGGACTCCAAGGGGCCGTCGACAGTGATGAGCGACGAATCTGCCAACATCGCGGAGACCAGAGATGACCATACGGTCGACCAGATCGACGGTGACGTTTTCGAACCCGTTCACCTTGCCGGGATACCCGGGCGATTTGCCCCCGGGCGACTACGAAGTTCTCGTCGAAGAGGAGCTTCTCCAGGGGCTGAGCTTCGAGGCTCACCGACGGACGGCGACGTACCTGACAGTGCGCGGCAGGGGCCGTCATGCGGGACGTACCGAGTTGAGGGCCATTTCCGAAGACGACTTGAAAGAGGCGCTGAGCCGGGATCAGGCCGTGACCGAGAACAGGAAAGATCACAGCGATGCGGCGCTTTCCCCGCAGGAGGACTTGAAATGAATACTCCCGAATGGCTCAAGCCCGGCATCTATGGTGCCGTGATCGGCGCTGTCTTCGTTGGCGTCATCGGATTTTCGTGGGGCGGCTGGGTGACCGGCAGCACCGCAAATGACAGGGCGATGGCGATGTCCCGAGACGATGTTGTCGCCTCCATGGTACCGGTTTGCCTCGACATGGCGCGGTCCGACCCGGCAAGGGCGGACACGCTGGCCACGATCCGGGCCGCCTCGACCTACCAGCGGCGCGACGCGCTCATGACAGCCGGCTGGGCGACGATGCCGGGAACCGATGCCCCTGACCGAGACATCGCGCAAGCTTGCCTGGCAGCCCTCGATGTCGATGGGTCGCCGGACCCTGCGGAAAGCGCGGTCGATGAAGGATGAACCGCGCCTTGCCAATGGTGTCACCCGAGACAACCGATCTCGAACGGCGTGTGCTGGCCCATGAAAAGATGCGTCACGCCTGAGAGCCTTCATGGCCCGAACGGAGCCGCGTTTCATTGACCATTTACGGGAACGGTTCGTGGCACCGATGCACATGTCGAGGCACGAACACGACCACCTTTAAACCGATGACTATGCGGAAGAATTCATTCGCGCCGTGATGCTCCTCGGAGAAGTGCGCGCGCCCAAGCGGAAGGAGCCGGATGTGACCGACAAGCAACCCGTGCCGCCGAGAAGCAGAGGAGAGCAGGGTCCTTCCACGGACCGGCCAACGCAGCGCGGCGGGGTTCAGATGCGCGAAAGAAACGGCATCTGGCAGGTGAATGTCGATGGCAAGTTTCGCGGCGACTACCACCAGAGGGAACATGCGCTTGCGGCCGCGGCCTTGCACCAGGTGTCCCTCCGATGACCGGTAGCACCCGCTCGACCGTCCAACAGGACTTCTCGATCCAGGTGACCGAGAACGAAGGCATGCCATCGAGACCGAATTCCAGGGGCTCCCTACAACCGGCGGCGCGCACCCGACGACCGACCGGAACGCTTACGCTTGAGCTATCGAAGACACCCGCAGCAACCGGCGGACTCTGGTCCGCCAAGGAGCAAGCGGCGATGAGACATCCCCTCGCGAGGCTGATCGCGAGAACAGCTGCAATAGCTGGTGTGATCGCGTCCTTGGCCTTCCCAGTTCTGGCGCAGGATGGCACGGGGCAGATACCGCAGGATGCTCGGGCGCCCAGCTATGGTGACGGTTGCATCGCCATCGATCTGCCGGAGAACGTCTATCTCGACCGACCCAGAAACCGGTGGAGTTGCAACCGAGGCTATCGGCTGTCCGATGGCGAGTGTAACTTTGGTCGGTGATGCGGATGTGTCTCGTCGCGGTGCGTCCGGCATGCGGGTCAGCATCGGCTGTCGTCTGCGATACAATTTCCCCCAGCCGACGCCCATGATCGCGATGCTGAACGTGCACTATTCGCGCTTCGGCGACCTGGAGCGCGCGGACTATCTCGTGACCTCCCCCAGCGTGCCGCTCGAAAGCTACCGGGATGGCTTCGGCAACTGGTGTACGCGCATGCTGGCTCCGGAGGGCGACTTCACCCTGTCGACAGACGGCATCTTCCGCGATACCGGCCAGCCCGATCCCGTCTTTCCCGACGCGCAGCAGTACGCGGTTCAGGAACTGCCGTTCGAGACACTCGTGTTCCTGCAGGGGAGCCGGTATTGCGATACCGATCTTCTCTCGGAGGAAGCCTGGGGACTTTTCGAGACCACGGAACCCGGTTGGTCCCGTGTCCGGACGATCTGCGATTTCGTGCACGAATATGTCCGCTTCGACTACATGCAGGCGAAAGCGACGCGCACTGCATCGCAGACGATGGCTGAGCGGCAGGGCGTCTGCCGCGATTTTGCCCATCTCGCCATCGCTTTGTGTCGCTGCATGAATATTCCGGCACGTTACTGCACCGGATATCTGAGCGACATCTGTGAACCTCTCCCGCATCCGCCTGGAGACTTCGCCGCATGGATGGAGGTCTTTCTCGCTGGTGAATGGCACATGTTCGACCCGCGCAACAACAGACCGAGGTTTGCGAGAATTCTGATCGCGCGCGGACGCGATGCCGCCGATGTGCCTTTGACCCAGACATTCGGGGAAAACACTTTGACGAAATTCAAGGTCTGGACCGATGAATTGGCCTAACTGACTTTGGTTTCTTCGAACTGCGCCATCGTAAATTGAGTGGCTAGTCCCCATATATGTAGAACCGATGCCAAGCATCCCAGTCCACCATGGACGACGAGTTTGCGCCGGCCAATCAAAGGATCGATGACATGTCCTTCAAGGATCTGACCGCTCGGGCTGCGGCCGCGATGAAGCTGAGGCCTGCCGAAACAGCAAAGTTCCTGCCAAGCAGAACGAGTCCAATGCCGCCGGCAAGCAAGCACCAGCGAAGTCCAAGACATCTTGAGACGTACACAAGCCACGCGCCCAAGTCTTAATTGGGCGCGAACCACCCGCAGCAGCAGCATGGAGGAACACGTCGATGGAAGATCTGACGAGCAAGACCGTCGCGGTGTTCGCCCGACCGTTCACCGTACCCAGCTTCAACGAAACGCTCCCGGCGGGAGAGTACGAGATCGAAACGGAGTTGGTTTCACCCCCGGATCAAAAGGATCCCGCAGCCTGGAAGGCCTCCGTCCTGGTGAAGCTCCATCCGCGGATATCGCATCCCGGGCTTGCGCGGGCCCTCACCGTTTCCCTAGCCGACCTCGACCACGCACGCGCCAGGGACAAGCTGACGGGCAAGGCGTTGTCCGACCTCTTTCTCGAGGAAATGCTGGCAGATCCAATGGTGCGTCTCGTGATGAAGGCTGACGGAGTCTCCGAGGCGCATTTGCGACATCTCTATTCTGAGCGTGGGACGCCTGATCCCGATCTGAATGAGCGGGCGTCGGCGACGGCCACCCAAAGAACGCGGGACGATGCGTCAATCCGGGCCGCCGAGAACGAAGGAATGCCTTCAAGATCGGAAACGCTGTCGCGATCGCTAGGCCGTCAAGTCGAGGGACAGACTTGATGTCGGACGAGGCCATGGCCGAAGGCGAACGGCTATACATTACGACCGTTCGGGCCCGGCGCGATGTTCCACAGGAACGTCAATGCCTGCGGTGCGAAACCCATTTCTGGAGCGAAGGCTTCGGAGAGCGGATCTGTCGGCGCTGCAAGGGATTGAACGCCTGGCGAAACGCCGTGCCCGATAGCTCCGGGTCATCGCGCCGCCGCTGATCCGCATTGGCGTGCGTGCCGTCTTCCTCGAACCACACTGGACGCTCATTTTGGCCTGCCTCGACATCGTTCACACCACAACCTACCGGTACCGTCAGGCGGTCTTTCTCGGACCGCACAGGTTGATGCTGCGTCCACGCGAAACGCGGGAATTGCGTCTTTTCTCGCACGATCTGTCCATTACGCCGACGGCAGCCGTTACCTGGGCGCATGATGTGGCCGGCAACGCGATCGGCACCGCCATCTTTGACGATCCGACAGATCATCTGGTGATCGAAAGCCGCGCCAGCGTGGAACTGACCGCGCCAGCCTGGCCGGTCTTTGCCATCGCTGCCTCGGCCATCCAGTCCCCCTTTGTCTACGCAGCCGACGAATGGACGGACCTGGGTGCGTTGACGGTGCCGCAATACGATGACGTCGATGGCCGCCTTGCCAGATGGATCGAGGGCTTTGTCATGGCGCGCCCGACCGACACGCTGTCTCTGCTGACGGACATCAGCAATGGTGTGTTCACGCAGATTTCCTACCAGAGCCGCGACGACGAAGGCACCCAGTCGCCGATCGAGACACTCGACAGGGGATGGGGCTCGTGCCGCGATTTCGCTGTCCTGCTTGCAGAGGCAGCCCGCAAGCTTGCACTTGGGGCTCGCATTGTCTCCGGCTACCTGTCCGATCAAGAGGACAGCCTTATCGGGTCCGCAGGTGCCGGGTCTACCCATGCCTGGGTTGAGATATACCTGCCCGGCGCAGGGTGGATCGCCTTCGACCCAACCAACCGGAGCGTCGGCTCGCAGAACCTTGTGCCGGTTGCGGTTGGCCGGGACATTCGACAGGTCGTGCCGGTCTTTGGCGATTTTTCAGGAAGTCGGGGCGCCCTAAGTGATCTTTCGGTTGAAGTCTCGGTTCGCACGAGAAATCACGAGATCGCGAATCTATCGGAGGACCGGACCAATCCGTTAGCGTGTCCAGGATTCTAGGTGCCCGGGGTGTGCATTTTGCGTGCATGCAGTTCTGAAGGTCAGCAAAGCGTCGCGGAGGAGGCCTTCACGCGGCTCTTTGCCGAATGGCGACTTCGTCTAAGCGAACTGTGAATTTGACGCCCGATCCTTGCTGCGAGCCGCGCCAATGGCCTTTTCTCTCGCCGCGCGACGGCATGGCGGTTTTCGCTCACGCCGCATTTTTGGTGCTGCGTGCGCGCGCAGCATTAAATCACAATGACCGGGTAGGGCTCCTCGCGGCCGGTCGCCGCGCACTGCCTCAATGTCGGCTTCATTGATCAACAAGTTCGGCGGTTTTGCTGCTTGGCTTTCTCTTTGTTGCAGAGGAGGGCGGACCGCGTTGACGGCCCGCCCTTCTTGATAGCTTTCGGGCCGGATCCCCTGAAAAGCGAGAGCGGGCTTTTTGTCCTTTGGAACTCAGACCCAGATCCAAAGGAAATCCCCATGACCAAGCCCAAACAGGCAAATCCGGCTCTCTCAATCTCCGACGCTGATCTCGCCACTGCGCTGGCGCAAATCGGCGCAGAGATCGACCACCAACCCCTGCGCAGCTCAGCGCTCGCGCGCATCATGCGCGAGACGTTTCATGGCAGCGATGCCGGCGGTGCCTGGGACTGGCGGATGGCCTATGATCTAATGCAGGCCGCGGGTGTCCAGATGCTGCTGCGGGAGGACGGCGCAGCAGGTGACATCGCCGCTGCACAGCTGCTTGCGTCACGTCTCCTGACGGAAACGCGCCGGACAGAGCAGCAAATCCGGCTGCAGCAGTTTTCCACGCCGCTTGCATTCGCGGCGCTGACGGTGCGGGCTGCGGCGATCCGCAAAGGCGAGACCGTGCTTGAGCCCTCGGCTGGCAACGGTGCCTTGGCTGCTTTTGCCGCCCGGGCCGGTGGCACGCTATTGCTCAACGAGATCGACCCCTTTCGCCAGCGTCTCCTGCGCGCGGTTTTCGGCGGCGAGGTCACAGGCCATGACGGCGAGCATATCGATGATCTGCTGCAAACGCCGGTTTTACCCGACGTCGTGGTGATGAATCCGCCCTTCGCCTCCTCGGTCGACCGCTCCCGGGACAAACACATCGCCGCCAAGCATCTCATCGCGGCTGCAAAGCGTCTGGCCCCCGGCGGGCGGCTTGTGGCGATCATGCCGCAAGGGTTCACGCCCGAACGCAATGCCGCGCATTGGTCACGCGCCTGTGGTCTCCTGACGCCGCGCTTGGCGTTGACGATGCCGGGACAGGTTTACCGCAAGCTCGGCACCTCTGTCGAAACCCAGCTCATGGTCTTCGACAAGGTGCAGGAGGACGGCGAGCTCATCCGCGCCACGGTTCAGGATCTGGAGGAAGCCCTTCCTTTTGTCGACGCAGTTGTCGCAACCCGGCCCGAGGAGCGTCCCGCCCAAAGGGCGACAGCACTCCCTCACACGCGGCCGGTCGGTTCCGTATCTGCCGCGAGCAAGACCACGGGGGTAGCTGCCACCACCTCCAAACCCCGCGCCAATGCCGTCCGTCCGCTCAGCTTCACAAGCTTCGATGTCCCGCGCGACAACACGCCCGTCTCGGACATCTATGCGCGCTACCGTCCGCAGCGGATCGAGATCGCGGGTGCGCAGGAACATCCCACCCCGCTCGTCGAAAGCATCGCCATGGCCTCGGTTGCCCCGCCCATGCCCTCAAACACGGGCAGTGATGACTTGCGCCTGCCCGCACGGTTGATCGAGGAGGGAGATCTCTCCGAGGCTCAGCTCGAGACCATCATCATGGCCCATGATGCCCATGGGCGTGACCTGCCGGGGCGGTTCACCATCGACGACGACCAGACCAAGCTCACCCGTGCCGATGATGACCCGGACGCCAATGCTTATCGCCTCGGCTACTTCCTCGGTGACGGCAGCGGTTGCGGCAAGGGGCGCGAATGCGCCGGGCTCATCCTGGTGAACTGGCTGGCCGGACGCAGGAAGGCGATCTGGGTCTCCAAATCCGCCACGCTTATCGAGGACGCAATCCGCGACTGGACCGATCTCAGCGGGTCGCCAGCCGACATTCAGCCGCTCTCCAAGTGGAAACCGGACCAGCCCATCCCGATGGGTGACGGCATCCTGTTTGTGACCTACGCCACGCTGCGCTCGGCGGGCAAATGCGGCACCACGCGGCTGAGCCAGATCCTCGACTGGATGGGCGAAGGCTTCGACGGCGTCCTCGCTTTCGATGAGGCCCATGCCATGCAGAACGCGGCAGGGTCCAAGCAGGGCAGGGGGGTCAAACCCTCTCAGCAAGGCCTTGCAGGCCTCCGGTTGCAACTTGCCGCTCCGCGCGCCCGCGTCTTCTATATCTCGGCCACGGGCGCCACGAGCGTGCACAACCTCGCCTATGCCGCGCGGCTCGGTCTTTGGGGACAAGGCTCCGAATACCCCTTCCCGAGCCGCGAGAGTTTCGTCTCGGCCATGGAGGCGGGTGGTGTCGCCGCCATGGAGGTGGTCGCACGCGATCTCAAGACGCTCGGGCTCTACACGGCGCGCGCCCTCACGCTGCGCGCCCGCTTCCTCGTCTCCAACCCGCGAACACCGCAGGAGATGCTGACCGCTGCGCTCGGCACCACGGCGCCGGTCGATCTGGGCCGGGGTCTGACGCTGACTCGCCGCCGCGTCGCAGGCGAGATGCGCCTCGAGCTGTGCGGTGCGGATCGGGGTATGATCGACGGCCTCAAGGCCCTCGGCTGCTTCACCGAGATCATCGCCTTTCAGTTGCGGGTGTTCCTGCCGCATGGGGACGGTGTCGACACATTGGGCATTCTCTCACGGATTGTTGCAACCGGACCAGACGCCGCGCGGGACGTAATTTCAGTGGCAGCGGGATGGGTGTGGGGGGAAGATCATGACACTCGATGAAATCAAGATCGCTGTCGATGCGGGTCAGACCGTACATTGGGCCAACATCGACTACCGCGTGCACAAGGATAGCCTCGGCCAATACCTCATCACGTTTGAGCCGAACGGCAGCACAATCGGGCTGACCGACCGGGAAGGGCAAAGGTTGAACGGCAAAGAGGCGGAGTTCTTCATCGCGCGATCGGAGGACGCCGCAGAAAATCCGGGCAGCCAATCAAGACCAGACGGGCAGGGGAGGGGCGTTGCACCCGGAGGCGAGGGGGCATTCCCACTCGGACAGCAGCTCTGACCCTTGGGCGGGGCTGAAAGGAAAGCAGGCTTTCTGATTTGTGATCCCAGGAGGGGTCAAAAAAGCAGTCCCGGATGCGCTGACAAGAACGTCAGGCACCGACCAACCGAAAAGGAACCATCCCATGTTCGCAGGAACCCTGACCCGCAACGTCGAGACCGCAGCCGCCGTGAACCCCGGCATGATCCATTCGTCGCGCTTTGACATCGGCATCCAGCTCGAGACACGGGCCAAGATGTCCGCGCGCAGCCCGGATTACGACGTAACCGCGATCAACAAGTCGGGCCGCAAGGTGCGCATCGGCACGGCTTGGAACGAGACCGGCACTACCAGCGGCAACCCCTGCATCTCGATGCAGATCGATGTCGGCCTCGGCCCGTTCCGGGTCAACGCGGTGCAGACGAAAGAGGCGCGCGCGGCCCAGAGCGGCGCGTTCGAGATCATCCCGCTCGTTTCGAACGGCTTCATGAAATCCGGCTCGATCTCGGGTGAGCTCACCGCCATGGACGCCGACGACGCCTTCACCGGCTACATCGCCAACATGATGTTCGATCTGGAGTTCATGCTGATCGAGAACAGCTACAAATCCGAGGAGACCCACCCCGATTACCGCATCGAGGTCAGCTCGCCCCGGGGCACGCCGATCCGCGTCGGCTCGGCCTGGATGGCGAAGAGCAGCCGCACGGGCAATGACTACCTGTCACTGCTGATCAACACGCCCGATGGCGACCTGCGCGTCAACGCCGTGCAGAACGAAGAACAGCGCGGCGGGCAGACCTTCTCGATCATCCCGTTCATCGACAGCTCTGAGCTGCCGCAGGACCCAAGCGCGGGGCTGTCGCTGGTCGCGTGACTACAGCGGGAGGCCTGGACAACCGAGACGCAAGGGGAGCCGTGGGGTCACGGTTCCCCTTTTGCTATGGCGGTGTCGGTAGAGGCGTCCAGCGTGCATTGCGGATGTTCGTGTTTCTTGCAGCGAATTAAGCTTAACCGTCCCGGATATAGTAACATATCGGAAAAACTCTCGGTCCTGGCTATACCTGAAAGTTACAACAACTTAAGGTGGCATCAGTAAAAAGTTCAAGGAAATGAATCATGCTCAAGCCTGTGCCATCGAGCCTTCGCCAGAGAAACCGGGCCAGCGAAGCGCAGATGCTTCGGACACTCAACACTTTCGCGGTCGATCTGATGTCGATCCCGTGTGTCGAGGATCTGTTCTGGTATGTCGCGCAAAACGTGGTTGGCAAGCTCGGTTTCGTGGACTGCGTGATATACCAGGCCGACGAGGCGCAGACTGAGTTGACGCAGGTCGCGGCCTGGGGAGAGAAAAACCCCTACGGGCGAAACATTATTAATACGCTGGTCATCCCCTTCGGTCGTGGCATCACCGGACAGGTGGCGCAAAGCCGCAAACCGATCATCGTGGATGATCTCGTGGGAGATGATAATTACATCCCCGATACGGCGCCCGCGCGGTCAGAAATCTGTGTGCCGTTGATTTGCGGGGGTCGCGTGATGGGTGTGATCGATAGTGAACACCCCGATATTGAGGCCTTCGGGGAACCTGAGCTGGAGATATTGAGCACCGTTGCAGCTATGACCAGCGCGAAGCTTGAATTGCTGGCCGAGACTGAACGGTCTCAGGAGCGGTATGAAGACCTTGTAGTTGCGCACACACAGTTGACCAAGGAAACGAGCACGAGGAAAGCTCTCGAAGCCAAGCTGTTTGAATCGCGTAAACAGGAAGCAATTGGACGGCTCACAGGTCGGTTCGCGCACGAGTTCAATAACCTGCTGACAGTGATCTCCGGCAATATCGAGTTGTTGGCGCTCGACGCGCCTGACGCTGGATCGCTTAACACGCTGCAGGACGCGAAAACCGCCTCGGCGCGGGGTGCGCAGCTGATCCGCGACATGCTCGCTTTCGCGCAACGAACACGGTTGACGCCTGAAACCGTGGATCTGAACAGGCTTGTTTCGGCCTTCGGCGAGGATTGTGAGCAGTCACTAGCGCGGCCAGTTGAGCGGCATTTGGCGAACGATCTCTGGCCGGTCGCAGCCGATCCAGCGGCGGTGGAGAATATGCTGCTCGCCCTCGCATTGAACGGGATTGAGGCGATGCCCGAAGGGGGTAGCCTCAAGATCGCCACCGAAAACATCTTCCATACGCTCCCCGAAGGACAGCATTTCCCTTCCGAGCTTACGCCGGGACGCTACGTGAGACTTAGCGTTTCCGACCAGGGAAGGGGAATTAGTCGGGATCAGCTGCCGCAGATATTCGATCCGTTCTTTACCACTAAAGGCGTTGGCGAAGGAACGGGGTTGGGTCTGTCGATGGTTCTTGGGGTCATGCGCCAATCTGGTGGCACGATCGCCGTGCAAAGCGAAGTCGGGCAAGGATCGAGTTTCGAACTCTACTTCCCGGCCGCACCGTGCGGGACCGAACTGCCGTCCGAAGATCAATAGACTGAGGAACTGTCGCTTGTGGGAGCATTTATTGCGAAACAGAAGGAGGAGTATTCGGGCGCCTATGAAAGCCTGCCGCTGATTGACATTAGCGGTATCAGAACCGGAGACAGGCACAGGCTCAGGGTGATTGCTGACGAAATCGGGCTTGCCGCGCGCGGGATCGGGTTTTTCAGGATCATTGGGCATGGGATCGACCTGACCCTTGTCGAAAAGACTTATCAGATGGCGGAGCGGTTCTTTGCTTTGCCTGACCCGATCAAGCAGCTTTATTACATCGGCCTCAGCACCAATCACCGGGGCTACGTGCCGTTTACGGAAAAGGGCGATTACCTCGACGAGGTGAGCCGAAACTACGAAGCTTTCGATCTCGGGGTGGACTTGCCGCATGACGATCCCGACTACCTGGCCGGCAATCGCCTGCTGGGGCCAAACGTCTGGCCCGACATCGCCGGGTTTCGACAGACCGTATCGGCGTATTATGGACAGATTTCTGCACTCGGGCGGATGATCAGCGCCGCTCTTGAGTTGCATCTGGGCCTGCGCCCCGGGGCAATGACCGACCAGATGACCAAACCCATCTCACAGCTGCGCCTACTTCATTATGTGCGCCAGAATGACGGAATCGACGCCAAGTCGGTCAACATGGGGGCACACACCGACTATGAGTGCCTGACGCTTTTGCACACTCGCAATGCGGGCCTGCAGGTCATGACCGCAGAGGATAACTGGATCGACGTGCCGGTTGATCGACGTGTCTTTGTCGTGAACATCGGCGACATGCTTGAAGCCTGGACCAACGGGCAGCTTCGTTCGACCCCGCATCGGGTGCTGAACCTCCTCCCAGAACGGTTCTCGATGCCGTATTTCGTTGCCGCGAACCATGACACGGTGATACGGCCTTTCCCCGAACTGGTGGGGCAGGGTGGTCAGGAATTATATGAACCGTTCAAGGCCGGTGATCATCTGGAGCGGATGCTGCTGCGGGATTTCCCGTATTTACGATCGCAATGTCCCGCCGGAGTGTCCCAGGGCCAGATCAGCGTAGAAAATCCCTTTGAGAAACGAATGAACCGGAGTGCGAGTTAAACCATGCCAAGTTTGGAGGCGATGATTGCCGTGGCCCTGGCGGGGCTGGCCCTGAGTGCAACGCCTGGCCCGTCGATGCTCTATGTCCTGTCGAGAACCGTTGGACAGAGCCGCGCGGCCGGTCTGGCCTCGGCGCTTGGTCTGTGCCTGGGCGGGATCGTCCTGGCCGTTGCGACGGCCTTGGGGTTGGCGGCTGTGTTCGAGACGTCCGGCTGGATGGTGACTGCGCTGCGCTATGTCGGATCGGCCTATCTGATCTGGCTGGGGGTCGACATGATCCGTGGGGCGAAGGCCGACGCGCAGGTGACCCTCGATGTCGAGAAGGTGAGGCAGAAACCGTTTTCTTCAATCATCTGGCAGGGCATCATCGTCGAGGTTCTGAATCCGAAAACCGTCCTCTTTTTCGCGCTGTTCCTGCCGCCGTTCATCAATGCTGGCGACATGCAAAGCGCCGACGCAAGTGTAACGATGCAGCTTCTCGTGCTCGGAGCACTGGTCCCTCTGACGGCAATCCCTTCGGATCTGGTGGTGGCCTATATGGGCGGAACAATGACGAAGGTCATCGACCGCAAAAAGGCGATGCGCGAGCGGATGGCCTGGGCAGGTGGTCTGATCCTGATTGGGATCGCACTGAACCTGCATCTGCATATTCTCTGAGGCGGTACAATAAACAGAAACGGCTTTTATAACCGGGCAGTTGTTTGCAAGGTATTTCAGGCTTCTGAAGGTGCATGTTTCTGTACGTGATCTACTCGTCATAGAAACACCTCAGATCGCGCCGTTTGCTCAGTTGTTGCGGTCGATATGGTTTGACCTCTCCGCATTGAACGACCGCGGTCGCCTGCATGCGCTCTTGGACAGATGGGTGGAGAGGGAAATCGTCGCCAACTTCTCGGATTCCTTTTTTCCATTCGATGTGGAATGGTCCGAATGCTATCATCGCATCCTCGCGGTGTTGTAAGCTCAAGGGATCTGGCGCGCGGTTGAGGAAGTTCTCGTTGATCTGGATCGAAGGCACACATTCCTTCAATTCGTCGACCATCCAGTCGAGTGCGATATCACTTAAGCGGGACTCGGCCTCGGGATAACTGCCGCCAATGTCGCTGTGGCAACCGGGAAACCAGACCTGTTTGAGCCACTTCGGCTCCCGATCCTTGGTCTCGATCGCGGCTTTCTTGGATGCCCATCCAACTCTCGGGAAGTCTGCGCGGTCTCCCGCAGCACTCCTTGCCGGTGCTGGGTAGGCGTTGCCGTCATGGCGCTTTGCGTGGCTGTTGCATTCCTCGCTTACCTCAGGATCGAAGACTCAAGGAGAGACCCAGCCTATGACCCCGCTTAAGATTGGCGCCTGCCTCGCGCCGCATGAAATTGCTGACCATCGCACGTGGCTCTTTGACGATGCGCGCGACATCGAATTGCAGGGTTTCAGCACGCATAGGGACCTGACGACCGAATTCGAAGACCGCATCAGCGCTGCGAAAGAAGCTTTGGACGGGTTCGAGGGGCGTCTCGGGATCCATGGGCCGTACGAAGGGCTCGACATGGACAACAAGGACCCCGAACTGCGCCCGCTCATCACCGCACGCTATCTCAAAGCGCTCGAAGCGGCGGATCGGGTCGGCGCGCGGCAGATGGTGCTGCATTCGCCGTTCAACCGTTGGTACGCGTGGAACCGGCTGAACAAGCCCAACTATTGGGAGACCAAGCTCGCCCGCGTCCATGATGTGATGGTGCCAGTCGTCAAAGCGGCGGAGACGGCAGGGATCACGCTGGTGATCGAGAACATTCTGGACGTTGACCCGGCCAGCCGCCGCGCGATGGTCGAGAGTTTCGACAGCGACGCCATTGCCCTGTCGATCGACACCGGCCACGCGCATCTTGCGCGCCGTATGTCTGGTGCGCCACCGGTGGACTATTTCGTGCGTGATGCGGGCGGTCAACTGCGTCACGTGCATCTGCAAGACCTCGACGGGCACGCCGACCGGCACTGGGCGCCGGGCGAAGGCGAGATCCATTGGCAAGAGGTGTTTCGTGCCCTGTCAGAATGTGCATCCGTCCCGCATCTGGTGCTGGAGCTTCGTCGCAAGTCAGACATCCCTCGGGGCTTTGCCTATCTGAAAAGCCTCGGTCTTGTGGAGTGAACGAGACCTTCAACAGACAAGTCGTTTCGCGATGTGTCTTGTCGGTTTTCAATCGATCAGATTGGGTTCTGGTCCTTAAAATCAGGCCAAAAAAACCGGCAAGAACGATCTGGCGTTGGCATGCGGCGTGAACGGCGATGACGGCCCTTACACCGTTCCAAAACTGCGCGCCGCGAACACCACGCGCCACATCGCCGAGAGTGGCGGCGGGAACGCGATTGCTGCCATCTGGTTCAAACCGAAGGGGCAAAAGTTGCCCAGAGTTTTTGACGTCGTCAAAGACAGCTTCGACCGACCGTGTCAGCTGAGCTTTCGGGGCCTCCGAAACAAAGATCACCCGACGGCTGCTTGCTCGATCAAAACCGTTCTCTGGTTCACGACACACAGGTCAGCCAACTTGTACTCCCTGGCTCCACACCCCACGCAGCAGGGGCGCCGCTTCGGTTTGGCGAACCCGCAGAACGTCGCCCCGCATTCCGACTTGCAGAACGCCGCGATCATCAAGGCGCGCGGCCTTTGCCGGGTAGCGTGTCACGGTTGCGACGGCGCGCGGCAGATCATCCCAGAGTCGCGCGAGATGGAAGGCGGAGAGCAGCAGCGCCGAAGGGACATAGTCGGATGAGACGATGTCCAGCAGGTCAAGTTTCGCCAGTTCTTCAGCGGCGACATTGCCCGAGTGCGAGCCACCTCTGATCAGGTTCGGCGCGCCCATCATGACGGCGATACCCTGTTCGCGGCAGGCCTGGGCGGCCTCGACCGTCGTTGGGAATTCCGCGAAACCAACGCCGTTTCTGGCTGATGTCGCGACATGCTCTGCCGTTGTGTCGTCATGGCTGGCCAGCACGGCGCCCAGACGGGTTGCCTCTGAAACCGCGCTCTTTTCGTGCTTGGCACCGAACCGCTCCTGGAGGCCCAGCAGGTTTTGCACATGCTCGGCGAATTCGGCATCGGTCATGCCACGCTTCTTGGCGACGTAGGTCTTGAGCGCCGTCAGATCACGGAACTGCCGTTGTCCGGGTGTGTGGTCCATCAGGCTGACAATGCCGACGCGATCTTGCGCGCCAAAACCGGCCAGTTCTTCCAGCAAGGTCTCAGAGCAGATCTCGGCCCGCAGGTGAAGAAAGTGGCTGATCTTGAACATGCCTTGTGCGCGCGCGGCCAAGAGCTCGTCGGCCAGTTTGCGGGCATAGTCGATGTAGCGGCCTTTGCCTGAATGGATGGACCCGACGCGCATGGCATCGAACACCGTGGTGATGCCGGTGGAGGCCAGTTCTGCATCATGGGCAAGAAGGGCAGGCAAATGGGGCCAGTCGACCTCGGGGCGCGGCTCGATGTGGCGTTCGACATTGTCGGTATGCAACTCCACCAGACCCGGCAGAACCAGATCCCCGCCGCAATCCAAAGCCCCTGTCGGGATGCTGGCACCTTCAGTGATTTCGGAAATGACGCCCGCGTCGATCGTGATCGATCCAAGCACCACCCGATCTGGCAAAACAAGCCGGGCATTGGCAAGACAAAGCTCTGCTGACATCGCGGTGTCACATGCGTTTGTCAAAGACGATGCAGGAAAAGGGGAATTCATGTCATACGCTCGTTTTGCAATTTACTTTGTGCCGCCCGACGGACCATTGGCCGAATTCGGCGCGAAATGGCTGGGCTGGGATGTTGTAACGGGCCGGAATGTGCCGGGGTTCGATGTGCCCGGTTTGCATGACATCACCGTGACACCGCGCAAATATGGCTTTCACGGAACCCTGAAACCGCCCTTCCGCTTGAAAGAGTGTCAAACGCCTGAGGCACTTAAAGCGGCTGTGTGCGACGTGGCGGGAGCGCTTTCGCCTGCAGCTTGTGACGGGCTGGAATTGAGGCAGTTGGGCCGATTTCTGGCGCTCACGCCCCTTGGGCCATTGGACGGTTTGCAACATATCGCTGAGGCCTGCGTGCGCGATCTTGACGGGTTTCGCGCACCTGCCGCTGAGGCAGAAATTGCACGACGCCGCAAAGCCGGGCTGAGCAACCGGCAAGACCTGCTGCTGGCGCAGTGGGGTTACCCTTACGTCTTTGAGGAGTTCAGATTTCATATGACTCTGTCGGGTGGGTTGCCCAAAGAGGACGTGCGCGGTTGGACATACACTCTGCAGCGTCACCTGCCGGATTTGCCCACACCCTTCGTGATTGACCAGATCGCGCTTTGCGGTGAACGGCAGGATGGGCGCTTTGAACTGATCCATCGCTACACGCTTACGGGCTGAAGCAACTGGACCGCGCGCGCAATTGTCTCGTCCAGCGGCCCGTCATTGGAAAGCGTGATCACCTTCAGACCTGCCGGTAACGGCTTTGCCGCCTCGGCCAGGCGTCTGGCGATATCGGCCTCGGACTCGCGGCCGCGTGCTTTGAGCCGAACAGCCAGAGTCTCGGGCTCGGCTGTGATGTTCAGAACAACGAAATTGGGAAACGCATCTGCACCGGCATGAAGCGCTTTGCGCGAGAAGTTGGCAAGACAGTCGGTGCCTTTGTTCAACTGGTACCTCACTGTTTGAGGAATACCATAGAACAGCCCATGCGCGCCCCAATCGACGGCGAAGGCACCATCTCTTACCAGATCCTGAAACCGCGGCTCGGAGACAGCGTCGTAGTCCTCGCCGCCCAGACCCCGAGCGCGCGTAATGACACGCCGGACAAGATGCAGGTGCGGCATGACCTCAGCCAAACCTTGCATCACGCTATCCTTGCCCACACCGGATGGGCCAACAACTGCGATGAGGCGTCCCTCGGTCATGCGGCCGACTCTCTGGGTTGTCCTACCGCTTCGCTGCCTGAGGTCAGTCCAGGCGTAAAGACGCTCACATCGATCTCCCGATCACACACACGGGCGCGCGCGGCCTCGTCGTGGAAGATGCCAATGATCGCCGCACCGCGGGTTTTGGCCCCCTCGATCAGGGACAACACGACTTCCCGATTGGTCGCGTCCAGGCTTGCCGTGGGTTCGTCCAAAAGCATCGCGGGATATGCGTGGGCAAAACCACGCGCGATGTTGACCCGCTGCTGTTCGCCGCCAGAGAAGGTTGTTGGCGAGAGCGACCACAGCCGCTGAGGGATGTTGAGCTGAGCCAGCAAGTCCTTTGCTCTTGCCTGAGCGTCGTCGGCAGGCACACCCAGGGCCCGCAATGGGTCCGCGACAACGTCCAGTGTCGGCACGCGCGGAACGACCCGCAGGAACTGGCTGACATAGCCCAGAACCTCGCGGCGTAGGGCGATAATTTCGCGGGGCTCGGCCTGAACGATGTCCAGATCGCCAATGCAGATCGAACCCGATTGCGTCAGGTAATTTCCGTATATCATCCGCATCAGGGTCGATTTACCCGCGCCCGAAGCCCCGGTCAGCCCAACGCACTCTCCGGGTGCAACGTGAAAGGACACATCGCTGATGACTTCAATCACGGCGCTGCCCTGATTATGCAGCGTGAAGGTCTTCGAGACGTCTTTTAGCTCAATCATCGCTCACACCTGCAAAACGGAAGAGACAAGAAGTTGGGAGTAGGCGTGCTGCGGGTCGTCGAGCACCTGATCTGTCAGGCCCGCCTCAACCACGCGGCCCGATTTCATCACCATCAGACGGTCCGCCAGCAGTCGCACAACGGCAAGGTCGTGGGTGACGATGATGGCCGAGAGACCCATGTCGCGGACCAGCCCGCGCAGCAGGTCCAGCAGACGCGCCTGCACAGACACGTCCAGCCCGCCGGTGGGTTCGTCCATGAAGACCAGACGCGGCCCGGTCACCAGATTGCGCGCGATCTGCAGTCGCTGCTGCATGCCGCCGGAGAAGGTGGTGGGGCGGTCATCGACGCGGGCGGCGTCGATCTCGACCCGCTCCAGCCAATCCGTGGCCTTGCCGCGAATGTCGCCGTAGTGCCGCTCACCGACAGCCATCAATCGCTCGCCAACGTTGCCGCCCGCCGAAACACCCATGCGCAAACCGTCACGGGCGTGCTGGTGTACGAAGGCCCAATCCGTCCGCCCCAACATCCGCCGCTCTGGTTCGGACATGGTGACGGTATCCTTGGGGCCATCGGCGCGCGTGTCGAATACGACCTGCCCGGCATCCGGTACGAGATGCCCCGCCATGCAGTTGAGAAGCGTGGATTTGCCAGAGCCAGACTCGCCCACGATCCCCATCACCTCTCCGGGATAGAGATCAAAGGATACATCCGCGCAGCCGATATGTGCGCCGTAGTGTTTGGTTATTCCCTGAACCGACAGCAAAGGTGTCATGCCGCGTCCTTTCCTTTGTGGCCAGCGGCGCGCCGGGCTTCGCAGTAATCCGTGTCGGAGCAGACGAACATGCGCCCGCCCTGATCATCCATGATGACCTCGTCGAGATAGCTGTCCGTCGCGTCGCACAGCCCGCAAAGATGATCCGCTTTGCTGGCCTCGAACGGGTGATCCTCGAAATCGAGGCTCACCACCTGCGTGTAGGGAGGTAACGCATAGATACGCTGTTCGCGGCCTGCGCCGAAAAGCTGGATCGCGGCCATGTCGCTCAGTTTGGGGTTGTCGAACTTTGGAATCGGCGAGGGGTCCATCACATAGCGCCCTTCGACCTTCACCGGATAAGCATAGGAGGTCGCAATGTGGCCGTGACGGCTGATGTCCTCGTAAAGCTTCACATGCATCAGCCCGTATTCTTCCAAGCTGTGCATCTTGCGGGTTTCGCTCTCGCGCGGTTCCAGAAAGCGCAACGGTTCCGGGATGGGCACCTGGTAGACGAGGATCTGATCCTCGGTCAGCGGTTCTTCGGGGATGCGGTGGCGGGTCTGGATGACGCTCGCCTCCGTCGTCGCGGTGGTGGTTTCAACACCTGCGGTGCGTTCAAAGAACGAGCGGATCGAGACTGCATTGGTCGTGTCATCCGCGCCCTGGTCGATCACCTTGAACGTATCATCCGGGGTCAACACCGCAGCAGAGACTTGAACGCCTCCGGTCCCCCATCCATAGGGCATCGGCATCTCGCGGCTGGCGAAGGGCACCTGATAGCCGGGGATGGCCAGCCCTTTCAGGATGGCACGGCGGATCATCCGCTTGGTCTGTTCGTCCAGATAGGCAAAGTTGTAATCGGTCATTCCGCAGCCTCCTGCACCTGATCGGCCCCCGCTTCGCGGCGCAGTTTTCGGACCAGTTCCAGTTCAGATTGGAAATCGACATAGTGGGGCAGTTTGATGTGCTCCAGAAAGCCCGTCGCCTGGATGTTGTCGGCGTGATAGAGGACAAATTCCGTGTCTTGCGCGGGTGCGCCAACATTGTCTTCGCCCAACTCTTCCCAGCGGAGCGCGCGGTCAACGAGTGCCATGGAAATCGCTTTGCGTTCGGATTGGCCGAAGACCAGCCCATAGCCTCGGGTGAACTGGGGCGGCTCGGTCTTTGAGCCCGTGAACTGGTTGACGGTTTCACATTCGGTCAGAGTGACTTCGCCAATCTCGATCGCGAAGCCAAGCTCGGGGATGTCCATTTCAACGGCAACGGCCCCGATGCGCAATTCGCCGACAAAGGCATGGTTGCGCGCATAGCCGCGCTGCGTGGAATAGGCGAGCCCAAGGGTGAAGCCTTCATCGGCGCGGGTCAGCGCTTGCAGACGCAGCGCGCGGTCTGCTGGCATTTCAAGCGGCTCGCGCGTCAGGTCGGGCGGCGGCGTGTCGTCCAAAGGCGCTTCTTCGATCAGGCCTTCTTGGTTCAGAAACTCTGTCACATGGGGCACATCGCGTGGAACACTCTCACGAGTGGGCGCAGCGGGCACCTCGCCATCGGCGGCCAGTTTGAAATCCAGCAGCCGGTGCGTGTAATCGAAGGTCGGCCCCAGAACCTGCCCGCCGGGAAGATCCTTGAACGTCGCCGAGATTCGCCGGTCGCAGGCCATCGCACCGGTGTCTACAGGATCCGATGCGCCGAAACGCGGCAGCGTGGTGCGGTAGGCCCGGATCAGGAAGATCGCCTCGATCAGATCGCCGCGGGATTGCTTGATCGCCAACGCGGCAAGGTCAGGATCATAGAGTGAGCCTTCGGCCATCACGCGATCCACGGCCAGCTTCAACTGTTCACGGATCTGCGGGATGTTGAGCTCGGCGACATCAGTATCGCCACGACGTTCCTCCGCAAGCCAGGCATGCGCGCTTTCAATCGCCCGCTCGCCACCTTTTACAGCCACATACATCAGAACGCTCCTTCATGCGCTACCGCTTCGCGACTTGAGCGCGAAACCTCCGTGCTGCGAGGCAGTGCTGCCAACCTGTCGCCACAGGCGAAGATGAAATCGAGCCCAAGCGGAAACAGTGCGCGGTTGCTTTGGAAGGCGCGGGTTTCCGGCAGAGACAACGTGGCCTCGGACTTGATCCCGGGTCCACGCAGTGTCGCGCCCGTCGCCTCGAGTTCAGCACATTCCACGATCAGGGTTGTCGAGCGGTCGGGATATTCCGGTGTTCCGATGGGATAGCCGCTGAGGGGCATCAATGCGTCCCAACTGCCAACGGCAAACATGGAATGGGATGGACCGGTCAGCGGCGCGCCAGTATGAAAGGCCAGCCAGGCGCGGACATCATCCGTATCCGCATCACCCGCAAGGTAGATGGGCGTGTCGGTATCGCACAAAGTCAGCAGCACGCTGCCGGCAGCGTTGGACAACGGCGCGGGAGGCTGCGCCCCCGAGATGTCCTGAATCTGACCTGGACGGGCCATCGCCTCCATCACAGCGCGAAAGGCGTGGGCGGAATTGACGGGTGGCGTATCAAACCCGCCTGAGAGCTTTCGTGCCTGCATCAATCCTCTCCTCGGGCCATCGTAAAGAACTCCACCTTCGTGGCCGCAGCCTTTTGCGCGCGAGCCGTTTTGGCGGCGGTCTGTTCGGCCTCAAGTGGTTCCAGAACGGTGGTGCGGACGATGTCGGCGGCAGCGCCTTGCATAAGTGCATCCACGAGGGCTGCGGCTTCCGCATCGGCCTTGCGCCGCCCTTGAATGTAGGCATGACCGACCACCCCGTCGGGCAGCGTCAGAGCGCAGCGCGTCACGGTCATCTCTCCGATGTTGAACGGCGCGCCCGTCCCACCGGCGCGGCCGCGCACCATCGTGCTGCCGATCTCAGGCGCGCGCAGCCATGTGAATTCGGGGCGGGCCATAGCGGCGTCCAGCAGGGTGGCGACGCGGCCTTCCGGGGCTTTGGCAAGCAGACCCATCCAGGCTTTTCGCCCCGCATTCTTATCGCCTGCGTTTTCGTCGAAAGTGTCTTTCATCTCGACAACTTTTCCATATCCTATACAACTATACACATCATAACAGAATCCCCCACTCACGACAGAAGAGATTTGTGAAACTTGCGTGACAATTCAGGCAAAACACCCATCTGGCAGGCCATAGCCGATGCGCTCCGGAGTGACCTGGCTGAGGGCAAATACGCGCCCGGAGACAAACTGCCGACAGAGGCGGGTTTGGCCGAACGCTTTGGCGTCAATCGGCACACGGTTCGCCACGGTATTTCGGCTTTGGTCGAGGAAGGTCTGATCCGCACCCGTCGTGGTTCCGGTGCTTTCGTCGCAGCCACGCCGACCGACTACCCAATCGGGCAACGTGTGCGGTTCCACGAAAACCTGATCGCGGCGGGCAGACGGCCGGACAAGCGCGTTCTCCAAATCGAGGAGCGTTCCGCAACGACGGGCGAAGCCAAAGCGCTGCAGATTGCCGCGGGCGATCCGGTTTGCGCCTATCACGGTCTTTCGCTCGCCGACGGCCAGCCGATCGCCGTTTTTGAAAGTCTGTTTCCCCTCGGGCGTCTTACCGGCATCGAAGAGGCCCTGCACCAGACCAGCAGCGTGACCGAGGCGCTGCGACTGGTGAGCATCTCTGACTACACCCGCGCCTCCACTCGTCTGACCGCAATACGGGCCACGGCCACACATGCGCTCCATCTTCTGGTTTCGGAGGGCGACCCGCTTCTGAAGTCATCTGGTGTTAATGTCGATGATGTCGGTGTGCCAGTTGAGTTCGGTCGCACATGGTTTGCGGGCGACAGGGTTACCCTGACACTGGAAGGCTAAGGAATACAAAAGACGGCTATAGAAGCTATCTTTGCCAAATTGCTACGAAGCGACGAATGCGCACTGGTAAACCCGATCAGAACCACTGCGCCAATCTCATTAATTCCGTATTTCATGAAGTATGGAAATATTGAGTCCCAACCGCCTGTCTACACTTGGTCATCCTCACCGTTTGTCTGTCTTTCGATTGCTTATGCGTCGCTACCCGGACCGCGTTTCCGCGACTGAACTGGCGCAGGCTCAGAAGCTAAAGCCCAACACACTTTCGATCTATGTGAGCGCGCTCATGCAGGCGGGACCAGTCACGCAAGAGCGCGTGGGGACCTCGCTGCGCTATTCGATCCACATGAAAGCGGCCCGCGAGACGTTCGATTATCTGCTACGTGATTGTTGTCGTGGTCGCCCGGAAATCTGTTCACCCCTCACCTCCTTTAGCTTTGATGGAGACAGTCCCGTGACTGATCGCAAGTACAATGTCCTTTTCATCTGCACCGGCATGGTGACCAACGTTGGTGCGGGGTGGATCGCGGCCCGCTTCGGGTTGACGTCGACGCTTTATGCCGGTCTCGGCATTCAGGTTCTGGCTCTGTTGGCTTTAGCCCAACTCGACCCGACATAGGCCATCAGCGTTTCGGTGGTGTATGTGATGGTCGTGCAAGGTGCGAGCGGCATAGCCAAAGACCTTGCGAAGATGTCGTCCAAATCTGCCGTGAAGCTGTTAGCCCCGTCAGAAGATGGCGGGCTGTTCCGGTGGGTGGCTCTTCTCACGGGTTCAAAGAATGCGGTGAAGGGCTTTGGCTTCCTGTTGGGGGCCGCGCTGTTGGCGACGCTCGGTTTTGTCTGGGCTGTCCTCGGGATGGCAGCAATCCTCGCTGTCATTCTGATCGCCGTGTTGATCGCAATGCCGCCAGGTCTGCCGAAGGGTCGAAAAGGGGCAAAGTTCTCTGAAGTCTTTTTCAAGTCATCGAACGTGAACTGGCTTTCGGCGGCGCGTGTGTTTCTGTTCGGGGCGCGAGACGTCTGGTTCGTGGTTGGCATCCCCATCTACTTCTATGCGGTGCTGTCCGACGGAACCGTGGCGGGAAACCGAACTGCATTCTTCATGATCGGGACGTTCATGGCGGTTTGGGTGATCCTTTACGGCTTTGTGCAGGTCTTGGCCCCACGAATTCTGCGCACCTCATCACGGCCACAGGGCGAATTGGTCCATACCGCAAAGGGTTGGGCTTGGACCCTTGCAGTAATCCCGGCCACTATGACTGCAGCGGCCTTGGCATCAGATGGCCCTCAGAGCTGGCTCACCGTCTCTCTGATCGCGGGCTTGCTGATCTTTGGCGCAGTCTTCGCGATTAACTCAGCGCTCCATTCCTACCTGATCCTTGCATTCACCAAAGCAGAGCGGGTCACCATGGATTTTGGGTTCTACTACATGGCAAACGCTGGAGGGCGACTGCTTGGAGCAATTCTGTCCGGCGTCACTTATCAACTGGGAGGCCTGCCGCTGATGCTGGGGACGGCGACCATCATGGTGGCTGGTGCCGCTATGATCGCCAGTTGTCTGCGGGACAACTCGCGAGACAAGGCCGTCTAAGTTGCTTGGCAAGATGAAAACAGCCCTTTGCGCCGATGCAGTTTAGAGTCGCTTCGTTCCGCGCAACCCTCATTCTCCAGCCACCTCGTATTTCTCCAGAAACGCTGTCGCTTCCAGGCTTCGAAAATCGTCAAGCGCATGTCGCAGCTGCTCATGCGGCCAGTCCCACCAGGCCAGAGCGATCAGGCGCTCGGCGACGTCACGTGGTTGACGCAGGCGCATCACCTTGGCCGGGGTGCCCGCGACTATGGTATAGGGGTCGACGTCTCGGGTCACGACGGCGCCTGCGGCAATGACCGCACCATCGCCCAGTGTCACCTCCGGTTTGATAATCGCGCCTGCGCCGATCCAGGTATCATGGCCGATATGGGCGGTGCGCGACCCGCGGTGCGCGAAGAAGTCCTCATCCCCTCCCGCATCGTCCCAATAATCATCAGAGCGATAAAGGAAATGATGACAGGCCGCCGTATGTAGCGGGTGGTCCGTGGCTCCGATCCGCACAAAAGCCGCGATGTTTGCGAACTTGCCAATCTGCGCATTTGCGACGTCGGCATAGCGGTCGCAATAGGAGTAGTCACCGAAACAAGAGTTGTTGACCCGGCTGCCTTTGCCAATCTCGACATAAGCGCCAAAGCGACTATCGGTGATTTCGCAGTCCGGGTGAATGAAAGGGTCTTTTGCAGTCAGTCGCGCCATCAGTCTTTTCGCCCAATCAGCTTGCCGCGCAGCCAGCCCGAGAACCAATCCATGAACATCACCATGACGACGATCAGCACGATATAATACGCGACCTCTTCCCAGTCCTTCTGGGTCTGGATCGCTTGGGTCAGCATAAGGCCGATACCGCCACCGGTGATCGCCCCGATGATGGTGGCCGAACGCGTGTTGGATTCCAGAAAGTACAGGATCTGCGCCAATAGCACCGGCACCACCTGCGGGATCACGCCGAAGCGGTAACGTTGGAGAGGCTTGGCACCCGTGGACTCCACGCCTTCGATTTGCTTCTGGTCGACGTTTTCCAGCGCTTCGGAAAAAATCTTGCCGAAGGTGCCGGTGTCGGTGATCAGGATCGCGAGCGCGCCGGTCATGGGCCCGGGTCCAAAGGCACGCGCCAGCACCACGGTCCAGATCAGAGCATCCACGCCACGCACAAAGTCAAAGACCCGGCGCGTTGCCGCGCGCAACAGCATGAAGGGTGAAAAGCGTTTGGCCGCCATGAAGGCAAGCGGCAACGCGATGATCGCCGCGCCCATGGTGCCAAGGAAGGCCATCAGGATCGTCTCGCCAATTGCCCAGGCGACGTCCTTGTGCCGCCACATGGCGTTGTTCCACCAGTCGGAAATCGCACCGGCGATATTGGAGCGCGTCGGGTCGATCTGCTCGCCGAACAGGATCGTGCCAAGGCTTTGCCCATTATAAGGGCTGTCGAGGGTGAACCAGAAGAGCTCCCACCCGGGGAAGTAATTGAAGACTTCAGTCCGTGCACCGGTCAGGGTGATGCGGCCTTCGGGCGTGGTGATGCCGATGCGCCGGTTCGAGGCGGAAATCCAATCGGGCAGGTCAGCGGGCAAGTTGCTGGTCAGGCTGCGCCCTTCGGCCTGCACCTCGATCATAGGGAACCCGGGGATTTCGATCTCGGTCCGGTTATCTGATAGATAGCGAACGATGTGATCACCGCCCAGATCAATGGTAAGCACCTCATCGCCGCTCACCCAATCGGGGCGCTGGCCCTCGGGGTAACGTCCTTTGCGCTCTCCCTCGACCGCGTAGGTGATCTCACCAGACCGGTTGTCACGCGTGACATGCACCTTGTGCGACCAACTGTCAGAAGCCAGCGTGACCGCATTATCAAGATTGGCACGCCCTGCGAGACCTGCAATATCGAAGGCGAAAAAGATGTAGACGAGGTACGCAAAGATCACCGCGGGGATGCCAAAGCCGATCAGGCGCTTGCGCTGAAACAGTTTGTTGGCGTTGTGTTTGGTCAGGCTCAGATCGGTTGCGGTCATTGGCCTTGCCCCTCTGTCAAACGGTTGCGGTAGCGGCTGGACACCTGATCGAAGAAAACGATTGTGCCGAAGAGGAGGATGAAGATGGCTGCGGCGTCATCGAACCGGCCCGCGCCCCATCCCATGGCATTGCGCAACTCGTATCCGATGCCGCCCGCGCCGACAAAGCCCAGGATAGCTGACGCGCGGATGTTGATCTCGAAGCGCAGAAGGGAATAGCTGAGATAGTTCGGTGCGACCTGCGGCAGCACCCCCAAGAGCATGCGCTGTGACCATGTCGCGCCTGTCGAGGCGAGGCCCTCGACCGGTTTCAGATCGGCATTCTCCGCCACTTCCGAAAACATCTTGCCAAGAGCACCTGCGGTGTGGATCGCAATGGCGATAATGGCCGGCACAGGCCCGCCACCCAACACGAAGATCAGCACAAGCGCGATGACGATCTCTGGAACCGCGCGCATGATGTCCGAGATGCGCCGGAACAGAGGGATCAGGCGCGGCCATTTCGCCAGACCACGGGTGCCGAGCAAGGATAAGAACAACCCGCCAATGGCGCCGATCAAGGTCGACACTGCGGCAATGTTGATGGTTTCAACAAGAGCCGGGAAGTACTTGGCAATCAGGCCCGGCAGATCGGCTCGCTTTTCCCAAGCCTCCGACAAGACCTCGGCGGGATAGTCGCCGATCTGGTGCAGACCGTCCCAGAACCCCCCAGCATTTCGGCTGTCCGCCACATTGAACCCGGCGGCCATCAACACGACAAAAATCAAGAGCGTCAGACCGCCGTAGAGTCTGCGCCGTTGCACCTGCGCCATGTAGCTTGACTGTATGCCGTCAACAGCGCGTGGTTCGCCGCCTAGAGAAATGTCAGCCATTCTGCCCCCGGATACAAAAATACCGACAGGCCCGAAGGCCTGCCGGATACGTCATGAAAATGACTTAGCCGCCGATCTTGGCTTTGCGAGCCTCGACGATGGAAGTGTAGGCTTCGTGCGTAATGGGGTCGAAACCCTGGATTTCACCGCCGCCGACGCCGTAGGCGCATTCAGGGTCTGTTTCGCCCAGCGTATCGATGATCTCAGTGACGGAGGCGCGCACGTCTTCCGGCAGGGCGTTGCGCAGGACAATCGGCTCGCCCGGGATCAGCTTGGAACGCCAGATTTCAACCAGATCGTTCATGTCGACCAAGCCTGCATCAACCGCTTTGCGCAGCGCGCCGAAGTTGTAGCCGTCTTCCCAATTGCCCTGACCATCGGCCCAGGTGACGCCTGCGTCGATGTCACCATTTTTGACGGCGAGAATGGTCTGTTCGTGACCGCCGGTGAAACGGACTTCACCAAAATAGTCGCCGCTCTCCATACTGGCGCCGGTGATCTGGGGAATTTCGATCGACGGAATCAGGTAGCCCGAGGTGGAGTTGGGATCGCCGAAGCCAAAGACTTTGCCCTGCACGTCCCCGAGGTCGGTCAGGCCACTGTCGATGCGGGCGAAGCCGATGGAATGATAGCCGATGGACCCATCGAGATTCACTTTTACCATGATCGGAGAAACGGCCTCAGGGTCTGCAATATGCAGCGCAGCGTAGGAGGACGGACCCAGCAGAGCGAGGTCGATCGTGCCGCCAAGAATGCCCTGAATGACACCGTTGTAGTCGGCAGGAGCGAACATCTTGACAGGGACGCCAATTTCTTCCGAAACTTTGTCGGCAAGGCACTGGTTGTTTGTCAGACGGTCCTGCGCATTCTCGCCACCCAGAATGCCGATGCGGAATTCGTTGATACCTTCAGCGAAGGCAGCGCCGCTCAGGGTAGTTGTGGCGGCAAGCGCCAATACGAGGGTCTTTTTCATCTTTGTCTCCAAGTTTGATGCCCTAAGCCTTTCGGCTGCTTGAGGGCGGGGTTGATGAAGGTGGCCCGCGAAAGGCGCGGGTGGCAGCTGGCTCAGACGTAGGCTTCCGCTTCGCGGACCTCTGCTCTGTCCAGCGTTTCAATTTCTGTGGAGGTTGCGGCTTCCGAGAAATCCGCACCGGCACCATAGATGTCGCGCGCAACGCCGGTGGTCAGTTGTTCTGGCGTGCCATCAAACACGATCCGTCCGTCACGCATCCCGATCACGCGGTCGCAATAGCGCCGTGCGGTGTCGAGCGTATGCAGGTTGGCAATGACCATGCGGCCGTCTTCTTCGTGGATCCGGCGCAGGGCCTGCATCACAACCTGGGCGTTCATCGGGTCGAGCGAGGCAATGGGCTCATCCGCCAGAATGATCTTGGGGTCTTGCATCAACGCGCGGGCAATCGCCACGCGCTGCTGTTGACCGCCCGAAAGCGCTTCGGCGCGCTTGGGCGCCTGTTCAGCGATACCCAACCGATCGAGGATCTCGATCGCCTTATGAATGTCCGATTGCGGATACAGATTGAACATCGTCGCAAAGGTCGAGCGCTTGTTCAAAGTGCCGTGCAGCACGTTCGACACCACATCCATTCGGGGGACCAGGTTGAACTGCTGAAAGATCATCGCGCAACGCGACTGCCAGTCCCGTTTGGCGGCACCGCGCAGGGCACTGATCTCTTCACCTTCGAAAGTGATTGTCCCGCTGGAGGCGTCGCTGAGGCGATTGACCATCCGAAGCAGGGTGGATTTTCCGGCCCCGGAACGACCGATGATCCCGATCATGGTTGGTTTGTCTACGGAGATGTTGGCTGCATCCACAGCCGTGTTTTCTCCGAACCGCTTGGACAGCGCGTCGATTGTCAGCATATCGCCCCCATGTTTAGGGGGCGGATAAGCGCGCTACGCTACATCTGCGTGACAGTCTCGTTTCAGTTTTTTTGCATTTGCGAAACGGTTTTGTGACAGCAAACCTTCTGATGGACAGGTGTGGGACAGTGATAAAACCGCACACAGTAAGGAAATTTTATCCACAAGCTGTCATAAAACTGTTACGTCTGTCATTCTGGCCATCTATGCTGTGACCATGATCAATCGACTTTTTCTCTTGCTGACGATTTGTATCGCCGCGCCAACCCTTGCAAGCGCCAAGATGTCGGATGTCAGCTGTGATGACAGCGCGCGTATGCTTTCAATGTTGACCGAGGTTCTGGGGGCGGAACGTCAGGGCATGGGACTGCGTGATCCGGAAACCATGCTTGAAGTGTGGGTCAGCCCGGATGATGGCGAGTGGATGATTGTGCAGAATTATGCAAACGGCACGTCATGCATCGTTGCCATGGGCGAACACTGGGAGGCTGGTCTGGCTGGACCAGCCTAGGCCACTGCTACTTCCAAACGGTCGGTGGCTGGCGTCGGCCGCACAGACAGCGCTTCGATCTGTGCGTATTTTTCCGCAGTCAGGCAAACACTCAAAGCCTTCAAAGACGCTTCCAACTGCTGGGCGTTGCGTCCACTGATTATCGGAGCAGAGACAGATGGATGTTTGGCGGCCCAAGCCACCGCCAAAGTGGCCGGATCTTTTCCCCATTCGCGGGCCAAAGCCGACAAGGCCTGCGCCGTCTCCTCCATCCAAGGTTGGCCGTAGCGGGCGGCATACCGTTTGTCAGTCGAGAGACGTCGCTCGCCGCCAGCTTAGTGCTTGCCCGTGAGCAGACCGCTGCCCCCGGTATAGCCGGTTTTTGTCGCTATTGTCAGCGCGTGGCGGTCCTGTTTGATGAAGCCGCACAGCAGCTCCTTGGACCGATCGCCTGTATACATGTGGGCGGTGTCGAAAGAGCTGATGAAGCCGCCTCGGCAATCATCGCTCCATTTGTGGTAGGCGCCTAAGGCGACGGCAAGCTGATGCGAAACAGAAGTTCTTCGTCTTCCCCGTGCGCTGGCTGTTTTCTGCGGCGCGCAACCAGTTGCCCGCCGTTCTTTTCGATCACGCGGATCGAGGCCGTGTTTCCTGGGTCTGTCGTAAGGTCCACGATGGTCAGACCTGTGCGCCGCGCTTCGGGCAAGAGCGCGCCAAGAGCTGCTGTTGCCAGACCCTCGCGCCTGCGCCACGGCACGACCGCATACCCGATATGGCCAAGACAGGTCGGCGGAAGGGCGTTGGTACCGTGCTGCCATCTCAGCTCGATACTACCGCAAAAGCCGTTGTTCCAGATCCAACGGCGAAAGCTTGGAAGGCGCTTCAGGAAGTTGCCGTCTGGCAATTGGATATCGGCTCCGCGCGCGTCGGGATCATCAAGAGATGCAATGAAGCCCTCAGGGTCTAAGGAGATCGCGTGCAGTTCCTCTGTTGCGGCCTCGGGCCGGGTGGTGCGGGGCGACCACCCGGTTTCAAGCGCGGCGCGATACGCTGCCAGATACTCCAACGAGGGCGTGACGAGATGCATTCAGCGATACTTTTCTATGAAAGCGTCGATATCCAGCGCGCGTATGTCTGGCAAAGCGGCCTTATAGGTCTCATGGCTCCAGTCCCAGACGGCAATCTGATGCAGCGCGTCGGCTTGCGGTTCGGTGAAACGCCGTTTGATGAACCGCGCCGGGACCCCGCCGACCACGGTGTAGGGTGCCACGTCTTTGGTCACGACCGCACCCGCGCCGATTACCGCGCCGGTTCCGATGGTCACGCCTGCGGTGATCGTCACCCCGTGGCCGATCCAGACGTCATGGCCGATGGTCACCCAGTCTGCTTTGCGCCATTCGAAAAAGTCGTAGTCATCCTCGCCCAAACTGTAAGCTACGGCGCGGTAGACTGAATGGTGTTGCACCGCGCGCCACGTTGGGTGGTTTCCGGGATTGATACGGGTCGAATTGGCAATCGAGCACATCTTGCCGATCGTCGTCCAAACCACATGGCAATCCTTGGTGATATAGGACCAGTCGCCCATGGACCCGTGTTTGAGAATTGTGCCCTTGCCGACCTCGGTCCACATGCCAAGCTTGAAGTCGTCGACAATGGCACCCTCGTGGATGGTGGGCGCTTCGGACAAGGCGTTCTTGGACCCGGCTCCGGCCATCAATGCGCGCCTTCCCACTTACCGATCACACGGGTGCGGATCAGGCCCGACAGGTAATCGACGATGTAGACCATGGCGATGATCAGGAAGATGATCGTCCAGACCTGATCCCAGAAAAGGCCGGCGATCCGGTCCGACAACATGAACCCGATCCCGCCTGCGCCGACGATGCCAAGGATCGTGGAAGAACGCACGTTGGACTCAAAGTTGTAGAGGATGATTGAAAGGTGCACCGGCAGAACCTGAGGCATGATCCCGTAAAGGATCGACTGGAACCGCGATCCGCCCGATGCAACCACGCCCTCGACGGGGCGTTTGGATGTGTTCTCCAGCGCTTCGGAGAATAGCTTTCCAAAGGTTCCGATTTCCGACACCGCGATAGCAAGAATACCTGCCAGAGGGCCGAGGCCAAAGGCGCGGATGAAGATCAAGGCGAGGATCAGCGTCTCGAACGCGCGGATGATGTCGTAGCCCCGCCGGGCAGAGTGGCGCAGCCAGAAGATCCGGTTGATGTTCTTGGCTCCAAGGAATGATACCGGAAAGGCGATGATCAGCCCAAGAACCGTACCGAGGAACGCCATCGCGACGGTCTCGCCAAGTGCTGCGAATACCTCGACCCATTCGGGCCAGGTCTCCCACAAATGGGGCGGGAACATGAAGGTGACGACCGTACCGAACCGCTGAATACCGACCCAGATCCGCTCAGGCGAAAAGTTGAAATCGTAGAGGCACCAGGCAAAGAGCGCGACGAAAAGAGCCCAAAGACCGATCTTGCAGGCGCGCACAGCTGCAGTGTCGCGAAAAGCGCGCGGATGTTCTTCCATCAGGATCTTGATTTCTGTATCCGCTGGGAGCGTCATGTCGCAGGCCCTTTCTCAAGTCCGATTACTCTGTGGCGCAGCTTCTCTGATCCGTAGTCAATGACCATGACGGTCACAAAGATGATCAAAAACAGGGCCGACAGGTCTGTATATTCTTGCAAGGACAAGGCCTCGCGAAATTCCTGACCAAGCCCGCCAGCGCCGACATAGCCGATAATGGAAGAGGCGCGCACGTTGATCTCGAACCGCAGCAGCGTGTAACTGATGATGTTGGGCATGACCTGTGGCACGGCGCCATAGCGGATCTGGTCGAACCATGTGCCGCCTGCCGCCTTCACACCTTCGAGCGGGCGCATATCGATGTTTTCGTTCACTTCCGAATAAAGCTTGCCCAAGGCCCCGGTCGTGTGAAGCCCGATGGCCAGTACACCGGCCATTGGCCCGACCGAGAAGCAAAATACAAAGATCAGCGCCCAGACCAGTTCCGGGACTGTGCGCGCGATCTCAAGGTAGCGGCGGCAAAACCACAGAACCCATTTGTTTGGGGCAAGGTTGCGAGAGGCGGGGAAGGACATCACAAACCCGCCAAAGACGCCAAGTGCCGTTGCCATGAAAGCAATCAGCACGGTCTCGATCAGAAGGTTTAGCCAGGTCTTCCAGCGCCAGAACCATTCGGCAACATCCGCGCCCAGGCTGTCCCACCGCAAAACGGGCAGCGTCTTTTCGATGAACTCGCCCAACCGCGGCAGGCCTGCCGGAATGATCCAGCGCCAATCGCGCGAGCCGTCAGGCAGCGTGACCTGCGTGACCTTGAAGAAATCTCCAAGCCATGCCGAGAATGCGAAGAGCGCGAAAAACAGGGCACTTGCGATCAACCAGCCGAGTTTTGCGCGCCGCCTTTGGGCCGCGTAATCCAATTCAAATTGGTCCATGGGACGCAAAGGCGTAACGTCGGCAGCTACGGTCATTTTTGGTATCCCAATAAGAAAGGACCCCCGCCGGTTTGGCGAGGGTCCAGATCTGTCAGCTTACGAACGACGCTGCTTTTTCAGCCAGTCGCGCATATCCACGATCCACTGGTAGCGTTCCTGATCGACCGCGATCCAGCCTTTCTGGGTGGAGGTCTCACCGCCGGACATTTCCTTGAAGGCGACCGGGTCTTTTTCGGGAACTTCCATCACGGCTGTGCGCATTGCTTCGATCAGCCCTTCTGGCAGGTTTGCGCGCGCGGTCAGCGGGCCAGAGGTGATTTCCGGCGACTGCCAGATCGCGCAGGCTTCGCCTTCTTCAATCATTCCCTTTTCGACCATGCGCTGGACGATGCCCGAGGTTTCGTTGGTCTGATAGGTGGCTGCGGCGTCAAAGGTACCTTGCACAACACCGGCCACGCCAGCCTCATGCGAGCCGGAGAAGGGGATGGCCGAGAAGTAGGTCTTGGGGTCAACTTCCTTGGCGAGGTTGAAGTAAGGCACGGCGTAGCCCGAGGTGCTGTCGGGGTCGGCAAAGGCCAGAACCTTGCCTTCAAGCGAGGCGAGATCGTTCAGGCCGCTGTCGCAACGAGTCACGATCACCGAGTAATAGCCCGTCGAGCCGTCGTTCTGCACGCGGCTGACCAGCGGGACCACGCCGCCATCGGTCGCGGTATAGGCGGCGGCGTAGGCGGACGAGCCAAGGAAAGCAAATTCGATCTGGTCGGCGCCAAGCGCCTGGATCACGCCGTCATAGGCACCGGCAGTGAAGATCTCGACCTCAACGCCCAACTCCCGCTCGAGATACTCTTCGAAGGGCGTGTAGCGCGCGATCCGGTCTTTTTCGTTCTCACCCGACAGGATGCCGAATTTGATGACTTGGTAGTCATCTTTCCAGTCCTCTGCGACGGCAGACGTGGCAAGCACTGCGGCCACAGCAGTTGTAAGAAGGTATTTCATGGTCAGGTCCCCCTGGTTTGGTTTGGCGATTGGATTTCGGTGTCAGGCGGGCAGGGCGACCGATTGGGTCGACGTCACTGCCTCGTTGAACTCTCTCAGACCGTTGAGGCCATAGATGTCGCGCACCACATCATCGGTCAGCTGTGCGGCGGTACCGTCAAAGAAGACACGACCATTGCGCATCGCGATAATCCGGTCGCAATAGGCACGCGCGGTATCCAGCGTGTGCAGGTTCACAAGAACGGTCAGTCCGTCCTCTTTGTTGATCTGTCGCAGGCCATCCATCACCAAAGTCGCGTTCGCCGGGTCGAGAGAGGCAATCGGCTCGTCCGCCAGCATAATCTTGGGCTGCTGCACAAGCGCTTTTGCGATGGCGACGCGCTGTTGTTGGCCGCCTGACAGGGTGCCGGCACGCTGCAGGGCCTGCGGCACCAGATCCAGCCGGTCGAGCGCTTGAAGAGCCATTGCGCGTTCGGCATCGGTGAATTGCATGGCCATGGAGCTGAGGAACCCATGCTCTGCCAGCCGACCGATCAGGACGTTGGTCAGAACATCGAGCCGGTCCACAAGGTTGAACTGCTGAAAGATCATCGCGCAATCACGGCGCCAATTGCGCAGATCCCGGCCGCGCAGGCTGGTGATTTCTGAGCCTCCAAACGAAATCGACCCCTGCGTGGGGTCGATGAGGCGGTTGATCAAACGGAGCATGGTGGACTTGCCAGCGCCTGAACGTCCGATGACACCGACAAACTGCCCCGGTTGGATCTTCAGTGTAACATTGTCGACGGCCCGTGTTTCATCAAAGATTTTGGAAACACTGGTAAGGGTCAAAGCCGATAGGTCAGAAGCAGGCATGGCGATTCATCCGAATGAATTATGCGTAATGAATGACCTGCTTCTGTGACACCTAAGAGTCCACTTTGTAAAACTTCTGCTACGCGACAGCGGCCACGACAGATTGGGCGCTAAATCGCGGACCAGAGCCGTTCGAAAAGATGGTCTCTCCGTTGCATAAGGTTTGGACAACCCGGTCACTGGCGTCGACGACGGCGAGATCCGCACGCTTGCCCATGGCAACCTCACCCCGATCTGTGAGGCCGAGAGCCTTCGCCGGGTTTGCCGATGCAAGGCGCACAGCACCGACCAAGCCATCAGGGTCGGACGCGGACAGGGCGCGAATAGCCGGCAAAATGGCGGCAGGGTGATAGTCCGCCGCTAAGATGTGCAAAAGTCCAGCCGCATGGGCATCGCGCGCGGACAGATTGCCCGAGTAGCTTTGCCCGCGCATCGCATTTGGCGCGCCCATCGCAATCATCAGCCCGCGCTCCTTTGCGACCCTTGCTGCCTCCATCGTCACGGGAAACTCGCTGATCACGGCCCCGATATCCGCCATCAGATTGGCCTTTTGCACGGTGTCGTCATCATGGCTGGCCATTGCAACACCGTGTGCTTTGCACAGGCGGGAGACATCCTGCAAATTGCCGAGCATTTCTTCAGCAGGAACGGCGTTTTCCATCTGAGCCCGAAGGCGCGCACGGGCTTCGGCTTCGCTCGCTCCGCCCTGCATCCGGTAACCGATCAGCTTTTCGATGTTGCGATACTGGCCTTGACCCGGGGTATGATCCATGACGGACACCAGATCGACAGCGCCATCGACCAGCAAACCTTCGAGCGCCGCGATGGCATCGGTATAGGTCATGTCAAACCGCGCATGGATGCGGTGATCGACCCGGAGACCCTGGATGTTATCTTTGAGCGCGCGGATGATCGCGCTTGTATGCTCGAAAGACCGCCGCTCTCCATCCTTCGCGCTGCGCGAAAAGGACACGCCCGCATAGGCCGTCGTCACCCCGGCCGCGGCAAGCCGCGCGTCCAAATGGCCGACCGCAACCTCCATCGGGAAATCGACCTTCGGGCGAGGCTCCAGTTCAAGCTCGATCATGTCGCCGTGCATGTCGATGAAGCCCGGAAACACGGTGAAGCCGGATGGCTGTCCTGTGCTTCCGGCGATTTCGGCGATCATACCGTTTTCGATCTTCAGCGCGCCGTTCTCAATGATCCGGTCCGACAGGATGAGTTTCACGTCAGAGAGCCACATCATCTCGCTCCTCTTGAGGCACTGCATTGGGGGTCAGGTCGACTATCCGGTCAATCAGGTGCATTACATCGTCAGGATGGTGGAACACGCCGATCATCGCCGTGCCCTGATCTTTGAGTTCCTGCAGCCGCGTCACCAATGCACCGCGGGCATTGGCGTCAAGCGAGGCGGTTGGCTCGTCCAGCATCAACAGTTTCTGCGGCAGGATCAGCGCGCGGGCCAGATTGACCTTTTGCTGCTCGCCGCCAGAGAAGGTTGTCGGATACGCGGCCCAAAGGTCTGGCTTCACTCCAAAAGTTTCAAGCGCCGTGCGGGCGGCTTTCAGAGCAGCCTCGACGCCCCATCCAGCGAGCCTAAGCGGTTCGGCGACAATGGCCTCGGCGCTCACACGCGGACGGGCGGTTAGAAACTGGGTGACAAAACCGATCTCGGTGCGCCGCAAATGCGCAATGTCTACGTCTGCGGCGCGAGCCAAGTCAATCAGCCCATGGCTGGAATGAAACCGGATTTCCCCCGCCAGCGGCAGGTAAGAGCGATAGAGCGTGCGCAGCAGCGTCGATTTGCCAGCGCCATTTGCGCCTTTGAGCAAGACAAATTCGCCAGCGGCGACGGCAAAGGAAATATTCTCGAACGCCGGGATATCCTTTTCAAGATGGTGCAGTGAAAACCCCTTTGTGAGTCCGTCGATTTCCAGAACCTGTGTCATAGCTTCGCATGCACCAGTTGTTGCGTATAAGGATGCTGTGGGTCTTGAAAGATCTGATCCGCAAGCCCGGTCTCAACCACTTCGCCGCGCCGCATTACCATCACGCGATCTGCCAGCGTGCGGATGACACCAAGGTCGTGGCTCACGATTACCATGGTGATCTGCCGGTCCTGCTGAAGCCGCTTGAGCGTATCGAGCACCAGGGCCTGCACGCTCACATCCAGCCCCGTCGTTGGCTCATCCAAGAGCAAAAGCGCCGGTTCAAGTGCAATCGCTTTGGCCAGCTGCACCCGCTGTTGCATCCCGCCCGACAGCTCAATAGGCGGCGCGTCAAGACGATCCAGTGGAAACTCGGAGGCATCAAGCGCTTCGGTTGCCGCTTGCCGCAGGGTCGCAAAGCTGCGCTCGCCTGCGACCAAAAGCCGTTCAGCGACATTCCCCGACGAGGAATGCTTCATCAAAAGGCCAAGATGCGGGTTCTGATACACGATCCCGATCTTGGTCGCGCAGAGCATCCGGCGGGCGAACCGGTCAAGCTCAAAGAGATTGCCAGACAAATCCGGTAGGTCGAGCGTATAGCTGCCGGTTTCCGGGATCTCCTCAAGGTTCATCATCCGCAGAAGTGTTGACTTTCCCGATCCGCTTTCACCGACTATGCCCAGCACCTCTCCGGGATAGGCGTGGGCCGAGACATTGCGCACGGCCTTAACAGGCCCATAGGACCTGGACACACCATGCACTTCCAGCAGCGGGCGGGTCTCAACGATGCGCGGGGCGTCGAGGGTCAGGGTCATTGCGGCATCTCCCCGTTTTTGTACCAGGTCTCCCCTCGGCTTTCGCCGTCTCCATCGCGCGCTCGAATGGTCTTCACGCCCCATTCGCTGTCCGAGACCTCAAAGGCGGAACTGCCATCATCCTGCGGGATTTCGTTCATGAAAAAGCCTCTCGTGCCGGACCGCGTACAGGTCAGGTGGCCGTGCTCTTCGACCTTGTAAGGCACATCCGAGAACACCAATGGCTCAACACGCGTGTAGGGCGGAACCGCGAAGATGCGCTTTTCCCGGCCAGCCGACAGGATCGTCAGGTGCCTGGCCATATGCAGTTTCGGCACGTCCCAACGGGGGATGGGCGAGGGCGTCATGACATGACGACCATTCACAAGACTGGGATAGCTTGCGCCTTGCATAACCCGACCCGAGCGCACGATCTGCTCGTAAAGCTGCAGCCACATCCGCCCGTAATCCGCATCCGCGTGCATCTGGCGTGCGATGGACATGTTGGGCTGGACCGGCCGCAGCGGCTCTGGGTTCGGAACCTGCAACACCAAGACCTGATCTTCGCGCAGGATTTCTTCGGGGATGCGGTGGCGCGATTGGATGAGATCCGCCTCCAACGTGTCCATTGTCGTGGGCGTCCCCGCAACCTGCGCGATAAAGCGCCGGATCGACGCCGCGTTGACGCTGTCATCGGCGCCCTGGTCGATAACCTTCACGCATGTCTGCGGGTTCACCAGAGTCAGCGAGACCTGAAGCCCGCCCGTGCCCCAACCGCGCGCCATCGGCACTTCGCGGCTGGCATAGGGCATCTGGCATCCCGGCACCGCCACGGATTTCAGCATCTTGCGACGAAGCTCGCGCTTGGCCGAGCCATCAAGGAAGCCATAACTCATCGCTTCCCATGGCTTTGTCAGGGTTGAAAGGCTCATTCCGCGGGCTCGCTTTTTGTTTGCCCTACCGCTTCACTACTTGAGGGCTCTGGCGCTTTGGCCGCCTTTTTGGCCTTCGCATCCCGCATCGCATCCAACGAAGACTGGAACGTCACATAATGCGGCAGCTTGAAGTGAATGCAGAAGCCCGAGCTTTCGACGCCTTCGGTATGGTAGAGGAAGAATTCTTCTTCTGTGGCCGAGCCTTTTTCTGCACCGGGACTGTTGAGGTCGAGCGTCGCCGCCGCGATGCATTTGACCTCGTTCCAACCGAAGGTGGCAGCATAACCGATGCTCAGCTTCTCACCCTTTTTATCAACGACTTCGGCCTGAGAGACCTTGACCCGGCCCGCCGAAAATTGACGCCCATCGGGGTGGGTGACGGCGATTTCGGCCTCGGCCAAACGCAATTCGTTCACCGTCGGGTGCGCCTGCCCATAGCCGCGCATCGCAGCGTAGCCGAGCGCCAGAACACCGCCGGTTTCGGCCCGTGCGAGGCTTTGCAGCGTATGGGCGCGTTTGGACGGAAAGAGCAGCGGCTCGCGCGTGAGGTCGGGAATGTTGTTGCTCTTGGTCGGATCATCTGCCGGGGGATCCAGCAGGTCGTTTTCGGACTGCCATGCGCTAACGCTGGGCTGATAGGCCGGAGACGGGGTGTCAGCAGGCTCGACGGGATCAGGCGCGTAGAGCGCGCCTTGCAGCACATCTGTTGCCAAAATGCGGTGCGCATAGTCGAGGGTCGGCCCCAGGACCTGTCCGCCGGGGATGTCCTTGAAAGCGGCAGAGATGCGACGATGGGTAAACAAGGTATCCTGCTCAACCGGTTCTGCCACCTGCAATCGCGGCTGCGTGGTCCGCCATGCGCGTAGCAGCAAGACGGCCTCATATAGCTCTCCGCCGGTTTGTGCCAAAGCAAGCGCTGCAAGGTCTTCGTCATAAAGCGAGGCCTCGCCCATGACACGGTCGATCAGATAGGGCAGGCTTTTCTTGACCTCTTCAACGCGGTCGCGGTCAAAGCCCCCCATCTCTTCACGAAAAAGCCGTTCTGACTGCTCGATGGCCCGCTCGCCACCGCGCGTTGCGACATAGGCCATTACATTTCCTCAACATTCGTGGATCGCGGCACGCCCACAGCGCGGGCACCATCGACAAAGAACAGATCAAACCCCATCGGGTATCTCAGACGCGCGGCGCGCGCCTTCCAGAACCCATCCGGCATACCGCCAAGCTGGACCGTCACCGCGCCGTCAATGCCCGGCCCGGTCAGCCGCACTGCTGCGCCTGACCCGAGACTGGCCCGGACAATCACCGTGGCGCCATCGTCGGGGTAATTGTCGCTGCCGATCGCAACGGCGGCGAGCGGATCGGACGCGGTCATCGCGCCAAGAAAGACGTGATCGGCCCGGTCGATATCCGCCAGCTCAGCGCCGGTGCGCATGATCTCGGGCATCAAGAGCGGATCGGCGGAGTAAACCAGACATTCCCGGTCGAGCAGGGCGGTTATGACCGTCCCCTCGCCAGGTTCGGGCAGGTCTCGCGGCACTCCGGGGCGGCTCATCGCCCAGAGCAAGGCGTCAAAGGCCGCGTTGTCACGGGTCTCGGCCGGGCTGGGCGCGGGGGTGGCAAGCATCAGAATGTCTCCATGTTCACGCGGGTGGCTTCGACGCGACGCAACACGTCATCGTCTGCCTGTTGCAATGCCTCGGCCTGCGCATCACAAAACGCTTTGCAATCCGCGCGGCGCACACCCGTCGCCATCGCAAGATCAACCAGCGCCATTGCCATTGAGGCTTCAAGATCATGGCCGCGCCGCATCCCGTAGCCTTGCACCTCGCCCTTGCGAATATGCGCTTCGCTCATCAGCACTTCGCCAAGGTGAAAGGCGACGCCTTTGGCCGTGTCGCGCATCGGCAGCATCACCAGACCGCTTTGCGATTGCAGGACCTCTATCTCGCCAAGGTCGGGGATCAGAGTTTCTGCAAAAGTCTTGAGCTTTTCAGCGTCAACGCGCGCCAGCACGCTCAGCGTGTCATCCATCCGAATGCTCCATTGTAAAATTCACCCGCGCCGCTGACCAAATCACACGGCTGGTTGAAATCGGCGTCCCATCAAGCGTGGCGTCGATGGCCGTGACCACCAGCACGGGGACATCCGGGTGTTGTTTGAGGGTCTTCGCTTCGTCGGGTTTTGCCGCACGCGAATAGATCGACGTGTGCTGCCGAACATAGTCGTCGATCCCAAAGGACCGATAAGTCTCCGTGGTAGATCCCAGAACATCCCGTCGCTCTGCAAAATCGGGGAAGCGTTCAGCACAGTGATAGGCGCATCCGAAAGCAACAGGCAGGTCATTGGCCAGCGTGATCCGCTGACTTCCCGTCACTTTGGCGTTAGAGTTCAAAAGCAGGGCTTTTGCCACCGGGTCAGGGGCATCAACACGGCTGGCAGAGATCAGCCGACTGGTCACATCCACGCCCTGCGGTATCAGGTTGCGCCGCAGCCTCGTTCTCTTGCCGATTTGATATGTCAGCCGGGGCGCGTCGGCGACAAATGTGCCGCGCCCCTGTTCGATGCTGATCTTTCCGTCGCGCGCAAGCGCTTCAAGCGCGCGGCGCACCGAGTGGCGGCCGATCTCAAATCGATCAGCCAACTGCGTTTCCGTTGGCAACTGATCCCCCGCTGACAGCCGCCCCGAGCGGATGTCATCTGAAAGGGTATCCCAAATTATGGTCCAGTTTTCGCGCGTCATGTCCGATTCATCCGAATGAATTTTTGGCTACTCTGTCTGCGTGACATACGCATGACAAGCGTATGTTTTTTGCCAGCAAACTTTGCCAGTATTCGCAGCTCGGGCGACTGGAGTATCTTCAGATCGGCTGTGAGGCCGTCCTATTGCTCTTACTCTGCTTCTTCACAAGCAGCCTCAGCCTTCGTGCGTTCTGCATTGTCCTTGCAGACTGCAAAAAAGTTCAGAAAATTTTTGCGCGGACCAATTGTTTCGTGCGCGGACTATTAGTTTCTCGGTGATTTTTGAATCGCGCAATGCATTGAGATTGTGAGGTTTTTCAGATTCTCAAGTTCGTTCTATATTCTTTTTGCGCGCACGATTGGTTGCTCTGGCAGCACCAGTTGGCTTATTCGCCGGGGGTTCTTCCCAAGAAAGCGAGATCGCCTGTCTGCGGTTGTGCCGTCGCAGGCTTCGGTTTCCGGACAGGCCTATGACGACCTCGGCGCTTGATTGACCGGCCGTCGACACGTCCAGGCAGGCGCTGCAGCGCGCCACCGGTGCAAGCCTGTGTCCTAAAGCCGAAACGCCCTGCGCCACACGCATCCCGCTTGCCGAAAAGATCGAGCGACGTCGGACGTGGAAGGTCTTATGGTGGGCGCATGTCTGTCGAGCTCTCGCTGATCTTCGCCATCCTCGGGGTTGTCTTCGTCCTGCTGATCTGGGGGCGTGTCAGGTATGATCTTGTGGCTTTCTGCGCGCTGGTTGTCGCCACCGCCCTGGGGCTTGTGCCGTCCGAGGACCTCTTCTCGGGCTTCGGGCATTCCGCGGTTGCGATCATCGCGCTTGTGCTCATCGTCAGTCGGGGGCTCTCGGCTTCGGGAGCGGTCGAGATCATTGCGATGCGCCTCATCGACCCCGCGCGCCCCTTGCCTCTGCACATCGCGGTTCTGGCCACGCTGGCCGCCGGATTGTCGGCGATCATCAACAACGTCGCCGCCCTTGCACTGCTGATGCCCCTCGATGTCGAGGCGGCCAACAAGGCGAAACGCGCGGCGGCGCAGAGCCTCATGCCTCTGTCATTCGCAACCATTCTCGGCGGTATGATCACGCTGATCGGAACCCCGCCCAATATCGTGATCTCCGAATATCGCCAGGACGCGCTCGGCGCGCCGTTTGCCATGTTCGATTTCGCACCGGTTGGCCTGGCGGTTGCCGCGGCGGGGATCGCGTTCGTCTCGCTGCTGGGCTGGCGGTTCTTGCCGGTGCGGACATCGCTTGCCGAACATGAGGCGGAGCTGAAGAAGGGGCGGTACCTCGCCGAGCTTCGGATCGGAGAGGCCGCGGCCGAAGGCGATCTGATGGTCCAGGATCTCTACCCGCAAGCCGACGATGCCGACATCCACATCCTCGGCCTGATCCGCGGCGGGCGCCGCCGCCCGGGACGCGCGCGTCGCGAGGTGCTGAGCCCGGGCGATTTTCTCGTTGTCGAAGGCGAGCCGAAATCGATCGAAAGCTTCATGGGGCAGGTCAAGCTGGATTTCGTCGGCTCCGAGAAACACGAGGGCGGCGTCACCTCGACCGGACTGACGCTTGTCGAGGCGATTGTGCCCGATGGCGCGCGGATCCAGAACCGGACGGCGCGTGGATTGCGCCTGTTGCAGCGCCATTCGGTCACGCTTCTGGGGGTTGCGCGCGAAGGGCAACGGTTTCGCGACCGCGTGCGCTTGCTGACGATCCGCGGCGGTGACGTCCTGCTGTTGCTTGGCACGCCGGAGCGAGTTGCGGCCGCAACCGAATGGCTGGGTGTGCTGCCCATCGAAGGGCGCAGCACCGAGGTTATCCAGCGCGGCAAGGCGGGCCTGTCTGCGGCGGTTTTCATCCTCGCTGTCGCGGCGGCGGTGTTCGGGATCCTGCCCTTGTCGGTGGCACTTGCCGCAACGGTTGTCGCCTATGTCGCCTTCGGTCTGGTGGGACCGCGCGAGGTTTACACGTCGATCGAGTGGAAGGTGATCGTTCTGCTGGCGAGCCTGATACCGCTTGCCGAAGCCTTCGAAGCCTTCGGCGGCGCGGACCTGATTGCCGGGCAGATCGTCGTGATGACCGACGGCTTCCCGCCTTGGGTGTCGATCCTGGCCTTGCTGGTTGTCACGATGACCTTGTCCGATTTCCTCAACAACGTCGCGACCACGCTTATCGCCGCGCCGATTGGCCTGGCGATTGCGACCTCCACCGGGACCAATCCCGACACCTATCTCATGACCGTGGCGGTGGCCGCATCCTGCGCGTTTCTCACGCCCATCGGACACAAGAACAACACGATCATCCTCGGCCCCGGCGGCTACCGCTTCGGTGACTACTGGCGCATGGGGTTACCGCTGGAGCTGATTGTCATTGCCGTGGCCGTCCCGGCGCTGCTGGTGGTCTGGCCGCTGTGACGATGGCCCGGAGCTGAGGGCTGCGCATGGGGCAAATGGCCTGAGTGGCTCATGGCCGTGGCAGATCTTCAACGCCACCCTGTAGGTTTTCTCACGTCGCACGGGCAGTCATAATCCAACCACCTGATTAATGAACTGATCAGTATAGTACTGCCCCCATGACCAGATCGAATCAACTGGACGCGGTCTTTTCCGCCTCGGCCAACCTGACCGGCAGGGCGATTCTCGCGCATCTGGCAAAGGGGCAGGCCACCCTCAACGCGCTGGCGGAGCCGTTCGATATGAGCCTGCCCGCGATCTCCAGACACATCCGCGTTCTGGAAAAAGCCGGGCTCGTCACACGGGGGCGGGAAGCGCAGTTCCGGCCCTGCACGCTGAACACCGAACCGCTGCAGATCGTCGCCGACTGGACCGATCAGTACTGCCACATCCGGGACGCCCGCTTTGCCGTGACGGCCGGGTTTGTACATGCAATGAAGGACACAAGCGATGAGTGAGCCACAAAGCTGGGTGCGGATACATCGCGAGTCGGACGCGCCCGTTGACTCCGTCTGGCGGATGTGGACCGATCCGGAGCTTTAGGCAATGGTACGGCCCCATGGGCATGTCGGTTCCAACGGCCGAGATGGACGTGGTTGTCGGCGGCACGCGCAGGATCCGCATGGCGATGGCAACGCCCGAGCGCAGCATGTCGATGCGGTTCACCGGCATCTACAAGGAGGTCAGCCGCCCGCCCCGCCGCGTCTTTGCCGAGAACATGTGCGACGATTACGGCACGATCATCCCGCCCGGGACCATGGCAATGCCGGCGGGGCATCCGGATGTCACCGAAGTCATCGTCGATCTCCGCGAGGCCGATGGCAAGACCGTGATGACGATGGTCCGTATCGATGTGCCCGAAGGTTCGACAGGCGAGGGCGGCTGGAACCAGGCGTTCGACAAATTTGCAGGCGTCCTCGGCTAAGCGATCGGTCGCGGTCATCTCCGGCGCAAAGACAGTCTGGCCGCCGATTTTGTGACGATGCTGTGAGTGCAATTGCGCCGCAGCGTCTGCGCAATGATCCGGGAGGTCGCGCCGGCGCCGACCGGTCTCAGATGTCTATGATGCCCCTTTTGGTCGCCAATAGCAGCCGGTCTGGCCCGGCGTAAAACCTGTCTTCCGAGACCCGAAAACGCGACATCTCCCGCCAAGCATACAAAATGTTATGTTTCTCTTGCGCGAATACATACAAAAAGGTATGCAACCCCGCAAAACAGGAGACCCACTCATGACGGAACTCATCTTTGCAGCCGCTGGCGGGCTCGCCGCGATCTGGCTGGTTGTCCATATCGTGCTGGGCGGACGCGAGATCGCGCGCCCCTTGCTGCAGGCCACAGCGCTCGATGCGCAGGTGCGGCACACGCAATATCTTTGCTGGCATTTCACCACCGTTGCGATCGCCTGCATGGCCCTGTTCTTCTCGGTCGCCGCATTCAGCGGGATCACGGCCTATGCAACCTCCGCGACACTGCTTGCGGTGGGCTTTTTCGGAGTGGGCGTCGGGCTGGTTGTCGCGATGGGCGAAAACCACGCCCGCTTGCCGCAAGGCTGGCTGTTCCTGCCCGTGGCGGCGCTGGGGCTGGCGGGCCATCTGCTATGAGCAAGCGCCGGTTCAGCAAGCAAGACTGGATCACGCTTGGCCTTCAGGCACTGTCCACCGGTGGCTCGGAGGCGGTCAAGCTGGAGGCGATCTGCAAGGCTGCCGGACTGACCCGCGGCTCCTTTTACCATCATTTCGAGGATCACGAGAGCTTCCTCACGGGCCTCGCGCTCTTCTGGCTGGAGAGCCAGACCGCCGAGGTCTCACGCGCCGTCGATCCGCAAGCATCGGCGGAGGAGCAGAACGCCGCGCTGACCAAGGCCGCGATGGAGATCGACTACCGGCTCGAGCTCGGCATGCGCGAACTGGGGCGGCGTCTGCCGGAGATCGACAGGATCATCAAGCAGGCGGACGCGATCCGGCTGGAGACCATCAGCGGGATCTATCAGCGCCGCTTTGGCCTCAAGGCCGAGACCGCCGACGGTCTGGCCCATATCGAATACGCGGCCTTCAGCGGCATCATCCTGCTGGATCCGGACATCTCGCATGCGCGTCAGACTGCTCTGGCCGACCTTTATGAGCGCACCATCCTGCGGGCGTTGGGCAAAGAGACGGGCGCATGAGACGGCTGATCGCATATCTGTGGCAGATTGAATTTGCCTGGCGCCTTTCACGGCACACAGGTGTCAGGGTCACGCGCCGGATGCTGAACGCCGCCCCCTCGCGCCTGCCAGAGGGCGCGATGCCGGGCACCGACGGTGCGCGGCGCTTCAATCTGACATTGGCACGCAGTCTGCACGGCGCGGTCACACTGTTGGAGCGGGAGGCCGGATTGCCCCCGCAAAGGGCATCTCACGCCGCGGAAGCCGCCTTCGTGGCTAGCGGAAGCTGGCTGGCCCGCGCCTCCATCCGGCTCTGGCTGAGACTGGAGCGCGACCCGTTTGCGGGGGTGCAGAAACGCGGACCGTCGCTGCTGGCAAAAGCCATGTGGGGCGACGGGATGATGGTGGAGGATCGCCGCGTGCCGGGGGCAGTGTCGCTCTGCGTTCTGAGTTGCCCGTTGCACGACTATTTCTGGAATGTCGGCCGGTCCGATCTGACACCGATCCTTTGCGCCTGGGACACCGCCTGGCAGGCGGAGGTCAACGCATCCGCAAGACCCATCCGGGTCGACATCCGCAGCACATTGGCTGAGGGCGACGCGATGTGCGAGTTCGTGTTCCGGAAACCGGCGGGGGCAGAGCGATGACGCTGGCCCCGGACGCTTCCGCCCCCCGCCGGGATCCGGTCGCGGCGCGCGTGATCTTCTGGATCATTGCCGCATTCTACGCGTACGGCGCGGTGATCCACATCCTGAACATGGCCTCGCTCACCGGGTTTCCATGGTCCGATGCGCCGCTCAAATGGCGGGTTCTCGATATTGTCTATCTTGCGCTGGACGTGACGGTGGTGATCGGCCTGATCAGGGGATCGGTGCTGGGCGTCGCGTCGTTTTTCTGCGCCGCCGTCAGCCAGATCTTTTTGTACACCCTGTTCCGGACATGGGTGCTGGACGTGCCCGACGCCTACCGCCGCTCTGTCGAGGACATCGCCTATCTGGACGGGTTGGTGATCTTCCACATCGTGACCTGCCTCGCCATGGGCGCGGCTCTTTACTTGCGGGCGCGCGTCAGAGCGGCCGCAGCTGGGCGTCGACTGTGACCTGAGCAAGCGCAGGGCGTCTTGTCCCAAAGCCCGGCAGCCACAGACATCCGCCTCAGGACAAACCCGACGCCAGCGCCTGCCATTTCCGGCGGTAGGCCGATGCGGAAAGGCCGACCCGCTTTCGAAGGGCCGTGCGGAAGCCGGACGGTTCCGAATATCCCATCTCTGCCGAGATATCTTCGATCGACATCGCGGTTGTCTCCAACAGCTGCCTGGCCTCCTCGATGCGCAGCGTCTGAACGTCATCCGCTGGTGCCCGTCCGGTGGCTTTCCTGAACCGGCGGAGGACCCCGAGTTCGGTCATCCCGGTCAGCGCCGCCATCGCGGCTACCGGGCCGGGCGTGTGGTAATGCTCACTCGCCCAGACCTGCGCGCGGGCGATCAGCTGGTCACCATGCTGCCGCGCGGAGGTCAGCGACGCGCAGGACAATTGCCCGTCGCCACGCGGGTCGATCAGGTGGATCTTGGCGATCCGGAGCGCGTCTTCGGTCCCGGCAACACGTCCGATCAGATAGAGCATGAGATCCGCCCAGGCCGACGCGCCCCTCGGCGGTGACAACCCGGTGACCTTCGCCTGCCGGAACGAGAATGCGGTCGCGGCAGACCGTGACTTGCGGAAAATTGCGGCGCAGCATCTCGGCATGTCCCCAATGCGTCGTGGCCTCCTTGCCATCAAGCAGACCCGCCCCGCCCAGCAGCACGGCACCGAGCAGACAGAGCTCACGATGGCCCCGCGCGCATGCGCGTCGGCGATCCAGTCCGCAACCGGCCGGAAGGCGTCGGGCAAGCCGCCAATGGGGTCGAAATGCATGTCGGGAACGATGATGAGATCCGGCGCGGGCGCTGCGTCAAGCCGCGCATCGGGGGTGATCCAGCGCCCGTTCACGTGCTGGTAAGGCGCGCCGTCCGCGGTTCTCAGACTGACATCGAAGGCGGGAGACTGCGGCGGCATCCCGTGCAGCATCTCGCAGTCGCGACCCACCGACGCCAGAATATCGAGGATCGAAAAGAGCACCGACGTCCCGGCCAGCGGCGACCCGATGACACTCGTTTTGAGGCTCATCCCCCCGGTTTCCTTCCTGCGAAGTCCGATTATCCCCGTTTTGTTCCCGTCCGCTTCCAACGCCGCGCGCGCATATCGTTCATCACCGCACTTATGTGAGCGGCCATCGGCGCCGCATCTGAAAAGCCGGACACTGAAATGACGCGCCCGAGCCTGCCTTGCGAGAAATTGACCGATGCGTCCGCCGGGCGGCGTTTACACGTGCCTGGCGGCGACACTGCGGCCCGACGTCGACCCGGGCACCGCGCGAGGCGGGGGCCCGGCCCGGCGCGAGCGGACAACCTGCCCGTTGACCAAACCGCGCGGGTCCCGAAACCTGCTCCGGTACCGCGCCGCGCATGACACCCCGTGACCCCACAGATCCCCCGCATCACCAGACCGACTAAGGACAGACCATGACAGTTGCACGGCTGCAACTCATCCTGGCGCTCATCTTCCTGCTGCTCGGCGGCTGGTGCCTGCTCTTTCCCGGCATGGTCATCGGCCTGACCATCCTGCCCGAGCTTCCCGAGGCGACGGATCAGGCGCGGTTTCTGATGGGGTGTTTCGGCGTCGCGACGCTCTTCAAGGTCACGAGCTACATCGTCGGGGATGAGAACATTCCGGGATTGGTGCAGATCCACCGCGAGGTGGTCGGCGTGCATCGACCGCCATGGACGCTTGTTGTCGTCCAAGCGCTTGGGCACAGGCATTACAAGGTCGAGATTGATGTGGTCGCTGCAGGATAGGCCGCGCGAGAGGGGTAGCTCGGGGCCTGATGCAAGGCGCAGGATCGCGCAGGTATTGTTGACCGAACCCGACCACCCGGGCCCGTCGCGGCACGGTTCGGCACGTCTGGCCGGGGCGATCCCGCGTGATGTCAGCCGGGCGGGCTCAACTATCCCGCCTCCGAAGACGCGGTTGACGCAACCGCCCCGATGTCCAGTTCGGTATGGATCGAGACGCTTTTGACCGTATCGGTGGAATAGACCACCGCGTGCATGGCGGCGACCGGTTCGCTGTTGGGCATGTCGCAGACAAAGGTGAAATCATACGTGCCTCTGACGAAAAACCTGTCCACCCATGTGCCGCCCACGCCTTCTTCCAGTGACCGGATCGCCGCGACGCGCGCCTGCGGATCGGCCAGAATCGAGGTGATGACCGCGGGCGTAGACTTGCCCATTGCAATTCATTTCATGATCGAATTCCTCCCAGTAATCGCCGTTCTCTATGTCACATGACATCTTTACCTAGCGTCAACTTTCGGCTTTTCGTCATCGTCGATCCGTCTGCGCACTTCGGCCATGCCCGCACCGACCTTCCCCCGCGCCGCATTGACGGGTCTGGCCTCTTGCGCGCCCAATTCGCAGCAGCTGCCTCGCATCCCAAAAAGAGAGCTTGGACATATTCCGCGGCCTCTGCTTTGCTGCGCGCATGACCGTGACGCTCGCAGACATCCTCGCCGCCCGCCGGATCATCTCCGGCGTGGCCGATCACACGCCTTTGGTGCCGTCGCCCTTCATGTCAGGCAAAACCGGGGCCGAGTTCCTTCTCAAGCTCGAGAACATGCAGCCGATCGGGGCGTTCAAGCTGCGCGGGGCGCTCAACGCGGTGGCCCATCTGCCCGACGGCGCGCGCGGTGTGGCCTGTTGCTCGACCGGCAATCATGGGCGCGGCGTGGCCTATGCGGCGCGGCAGCGCGGGCTGCGCGCGGTCATCTGCATGTCCGAACTGGTGCCCGCGCCCAAGGTCGCGGGCATCCGGGCGCTCGGCGCGGAGGTGCGCATCGTCGGGCGAAGCCAGGATGACGCGCAGGTGGAATGCGACCGCCTTGTTGCAGAAGACGGCCTGGTCGAGATCTCGCCGTTCGACGACGCGCATGTGATCGCCGGGCAGGGCACCATCGGGCTGGAACTGCTCACCGCCCGGCCCGATCTCGAAACGCTGCTGATCCCGCTGTCGGGCGGTGGTCTGGCCGCAGGGATCGCGGTGGCCGCGCGGGCGATCAAACCGTCGATCCGGCTTGTGGGCATCACCATGGATCGCGGCGCGGCCATGCATGCCTCCATCGCCGCGGGTCACCCGGTGGATGTGGACGAAGTGCCGAGCCTCGCTGACAGTCTCGGGGGCGGGATCGGGCTGCAGAATCGCCACAGCTTCGCGCTTTGCCGCGATCTGCTCGACGAGACCTGCCTTGTCAGCGAAGCCGAGATCTATCACGCCATGCAGGCGCTGTATTACGAGGACCGCATCATCGCCGAAGGTTCCTGCGTGGTCGGGCTGGCAGCGGTGCTGTCGGGCAGGATCGCGCCCACCGGACCCACCGCGACGATCCTCACCGGGCGCAATCTCGACATGGAGATGTTCACCCGGATCGTCACCGGACAGGACATCGAGCTCGGCGCGCATATCGTGAAAGGACAGCCCTATGGGCCATGACATCCGGATCCTGACAGAGGCGGAGTTGCGTCGCCATGTGGCGCTGGATCTCAGCACGGTGGAGGTGGTCGGATCGGCCTTCGCAGCACTGGCGCGGGGCGGCGTGACCATGCCGCCGATCCTGTCGATGGCGCTTGACGATGTGGCCGGAGAGCTCGACGTCAAGACCGCGCGCCTGCCGGGGCTGGCGCATTTCGCGCTGAAGGTCAGCACCGGGTTTTACGACAACGCAAAGCTCGGACTGCCGTCGCTGGGCGGGTTGATGGTGCTCTTTTCGGCGCTGAACGGCCGGGTGGAGGCGCTGTTGCTCGACAACGGGTTTCTCACCGACATCCGCACCGCGGCCGCGGGAGCCGTGACGGCGCGGGCGCTGGCGCCGGACCGCGTGCAGACCGCAGGTGTGCTGGGCACCGGGCTGCAGGCGCGTCTGCAGCTGCAGGCCATCCATCTGGTGCGGCCGTTCGAAACGGTGCTGGTCTGGGGGCGGGACGCCGGGAAGGCGCGGCTCTGTGCGGCGGATCTGACCGAAGCGCTGGGCGTCGAGACGTCGGTGGCCACACGTCCCGAAGAGGTGGTGCGCGGCGCGCAACTGGTGGTCACAACCACGCCGTCACGGGTACCGCTGGTGCAGAAAGACTGGTTGCACAAGGGCTTGCTGATCATCGCCATGGGCTCCGACACCGCCGAGAAGACCGAAATCGCCCCTGACGCGCTGGCGGCGGCGGATCTTTATGTCTGCGATCGGGTCAGTCAATGCGCGGCTTTGGGCGAGCTGCGCGCCGCCCGCGCCGCCGGGCTGATGATCGCGGATCCGCCGGAGCTGGGGCAGTTTGTACTGGCGCCGCTCGAGGACCGCACAGGCTGCACGATCTGCGATCTGACCGGCACCGGCGCGCAGGACACCGCCATCGCCGCGCATGTCTTTGCCACGCTGGGGGATGTCGGGCAGCTGGTGCCGACCTGAGAGGCTCAGCGCGGTTTCGCCGCTTGGTGTTTCCAAAACCGAAACCGATTGTTTCCCCGCCCGTGCGCGCGCGATAAGGTATCCCAAAAGCAGAGTACTGAGGTGCGCCATGCAAATCGGCAGACGAGTTTTTTCTTTGAGTGTCGGGGCCTTGGCGCTCTCGGCCTGCATGCCGGGCGGCCCCGGACAGCCGCAGGTCGCGCGGCCCGATCCGGCGCTGGAACCGGGGCTGCGCCCGCAGCCGAACGCGGCATATGACGCCTGGGTCGCGGCCTTCCGCGACCGCGCGGCGTCCCGCGGGATCAGCCAGGCCACGCTCGATTCGGCGTTCCGCGGGCAGGGCTTCCTGCCCGGCGTGATCGAGCGCGACCGCAACCAGACCGAATTCAGGCGCTCGCTCGAGGATTACCTCGCCATCGTGGCACCCGACGACAAGATCGTGTTTGGCCGCCGCGCCTATGCCAGCCAGCGCAGCGCGCTCAATGCGGTCGAGGCGCGTTACGGCGTGCCCGCCGATATCCTCGCCTCGATCTGGGGTCTGGAGAGCTATTTCGGCACCAAGAAAGGCAAGATCCCGGTGATTTCGGCCACTTCGACCCTGGCCTGGGAAGGCCGGCGCGGGCGGTTTTTCGAAAGCAACCTGATGGACGCGCTGCGGATCTTGCAGACCGGCGATGCGGTGCCGTCGCAGCTGGTGGGCAGCTGGGCGGGCGCGATGGGCCATACGCAGCTTATTCCCAACGCCTACCAGCAACATGCGGTGGATTTCGACGGCGATGGCAAGCGCGACATCTGGTCGGCCAATCCGATCGACGCCTTTGCCACCACCGCGCGCTTCCTGACCAATGCGGGCTGGCGCAAGGGTTTGAACTGGGGGCAGGAGGTGATCCTGCCGCAGGGCTTCAGCCCGTCGCTTCTGGGGCGGCGCAGCAAGCGCGCGGTCTCGGCTTGGCGCGACATGGGCGTGCGCGGTGCGCGTGGCGCGGCGCTTGCGGGCAGCAGCGCGGGCATCATCGCGCCGATGGGCGTCGGGCGCCCGGCCTTTCTGGTCACCCACAACTTCGACATGATCCTGCGCTACAACCCGTCGGAAAACTACGGGCTGGGCGTCGGCTACATGGCCGGGCGGCTCGCCGGCGCGGGGCCCCTGGTCGGGCAGTTCGGGCGCGACGCGACCGGGCTAACGCTGGAGGATCGCAAGGCGCTGCAACGCGGGCTGAGCCGGGCGGGGTTTGACGCGGGCACGCCGGACGGGGTGATCGGCAAGAAGACCATCGCCGCCATCGAGGCCTATCAGCGCGCGCAGGGGCTTGGTGTCACCGGGCAGCCGTCGCGCGCCTTGCTCGACCGTCTGGGCTGACCGCCGTCACGCGGGAAAGCCGGTCATATCAACGCCTTCAGAGGCTCCAGCAGGCCCTGGTTGCGCAATGTGCGCACCGGGTAGCTTTCGTCGTTGATGATCCGGTCGAGCGAAAATCCCGGCTCGATCCGCGCCAGCTTGTCGGCGACCGCCCTGGCCTTGTCGAACTGGCCTTCGAGCGCGTAGAGCGCCAGGAGATGGCGCTGCGCGGGCCGCGACATGGGGGCGGCGCGCGCCGCCGCTTCACCGGCCTCGATGGCCTCGGCGGGTCGGTTGCAGGCGATGGCGATGATGCAATGCCCGGTGTCCCACCAATGCTTGAACGGAGAGCCCGCCGCCAGCCGACAGGCCCGCGCCGAGGTTGCAATGGCCTTTTCCAGCTCTCCGGCCACAAGATAGGCATCGGCGAGCGACTTCCAGCCATAGGCCGATGCCGGGTTCCGCTCCACCGCTGTCCTCGCGTAGTCGATCACCCCCGCGCTCTCGCCCAGAGCCGTGGCGCGCACCTTGCTCACCAGCGCATGCACCAGCGGATTGTCGGCGGCCAGATGCATCGCGCGGTATTGCAGGTCGACCGCCTCTTCGAGCACCGCATCCTGTTCGATCTCCGACACTTCCATCAGCTGGACCATGCGGATCAGGCTGGACCAGGCAAGGTAGACCCCGTTTTCGTCATGCGAAAACGCCTGTTCCATCAGCTTGAACGATTCCCGCAGGCTGTCCTTTTCGAAGCTGAACATCCGGTAGAGCGCCAGTCGCGACAGGGCCGTGGCGCGCGCTTCGGGACGCGCGTTTTCCAGCACCAGAGGCAGCTTGCCGATGACGTGGTCGGCGGCCTCGAAGATCATCCGGCCCACGCTTTCGTCGCCTTCCAGAATGGCGTCGAGCCGGTCGAGATGCAGCAGCTTGGAATAAAGCACCCGCGCGCTGGGCTGGTGCACGATCTTGAGAAAGACCGAATGCCCGCGCGCATTGTCGATCACCTGCGTGACCACGCCGACATCGCTTTGCGGCAGCGCGGCCATCTCTTCGGACAGACCATTGGCCTGCCGCCAGGCGCGCACCTGCTCGCCGATATTCTCGCCGATCTGGTTCGACAGGATATCGCCGAGCGCGGAGGCCTTGCCGGGCTCGACCAGATCGCTGCTGCAATGGATAAGGATGCCCTTGGCGTCGCCCGGGCTGGAAAGCTCGACACGCTTTTTCAGCTCCGCCCGCTCCATGCGGAGCCATTCCTCGAACTCCGGATCGCGCACGTCGATGCCCTGCAAGAGCTCGGCCCGGTCATCCTCGGGCACAACCTCGTCGAGCAGGTCGACGTCGATGGCGTCCAGATCCAGCCAGACCGAACTGCGATCGGCGTGCAGCACCTCGCGGCACGGGCCCAGCGTGCCGCGCAGCTTGCTCAGCGCCTGTCGCAGATTGGCGCTGGCCTGTTCGCTGCCGAAGGTGCTCCAGAGCTTGTCTTCAAGCCAGCGGCGCGACCGGCGCATCTTGGGGCTGAGCGCAAGAATGGCCACAAGCGCCTGGTTCTTGGCGCCTTTCGGCGTCAAGTCCTGACCGTCTGCCGCCTCCATCCGGAACGGACCGAGGACGCAAACACGAAGCCGTTGTGACCCTGCGCTCATCACCTGTCGCCGCAATTGCCATAGACGCCAAAGGCTAGCACCCGTGCGTGAGACCGGCAACAGTCGTGAATTTCTCGTTAATTTCCGGCGCGCGAGAGAAATCCGCTTTGACGCGAGGGAGGGGTGCACGCAATCTGGCGGCAATCAGTTTGGAGGGACAGATGTCGATTTTGGGCAATCAGGGGAACCAGGGCAACCAGGGTAATCAGGGCAACCAGGGCAATCAGGGGAACCAGGGGAACCAGGGCAACCAAGGGAACCAGGGAAACCAGGGCAATCAGGGCGGCGGCGACTCCTCGTTTTCGGCCAGCGCGCTTGGCATGGCCCGCGACGGCACCGTCGGCTACTGGAACGGCAGCAAGGATCGCGACCCGCTCAGCACCGGCCGCAACAGCTTTGACGGGCTCAAGGCGATGCAGGGCTGGCAACGCGCCGCGGTGATCGATCAGAAGATGCACGCGCTCTTTTCGGTGGAGCTGACCGACAGCACCAAGGCCAACGCCTCGGGCAGCGTGACCTGTCAGTCCGGCAAGATCGTCACGCTGGAAAAACCCGATGACGGGTTTCTGGCGACCGATCAGCTGCATTACCTGCGCGCCGCCGCCGATCTGCGCCCCGACCGGCTGTCCGAGATCATCATGCAGACCGGCGACATCCACAGCTTCTTCAATACCGTGGGCTACATGGCGTCGGACGCCACGAAATGGAGCATCGAGCTGACCAATGCGCTGCACCGGCTGTGCAACCAGCTCGAGATGCCGCTGAAACACGGCTTTGACGTCGCGCGCCCGATTGCGATGTCCTACAAGGTGCAGCCGATCATCCAGACGCCGGGGCACGGGGCGTGGCCGTCGGGCCATGCCACCGAATCCTTTGCGCTGGCGACCTTCCTCACGCGGCTTTTCTACAACCGCGCCTTTGATCCCAAGGCCGAGGTTCTGGCGGGCAACGAGCTTTACCGCCACGCCGCGCGGATTGCGCAGAACCGGACGGTCGCCGGTGTGCATTTCCCGACCGACAGCATGTCAGGTGCGGTGCTTGGCATCACGCTGGCCGAAGCGCTGGTCCGGCTGCTCGACGGAGAGAGCGAGACCACCAAGCGCACCTTCCACGGCGCATCCTATAACGGCGATTTCAACCTGCAGGAACTGGCCAAGGCGATGGATGGCAACGGCCCGATCAGCACCACAACCGCGCAGATCGATCCCACTGCGGTGCCGACCTGGTTGCGTGCGATGTGGGACGAAGCCGTCGCGGAGTGGTAGGCGCAGACCTCGCGGACATCGCGCAAATGCCGGGTGTCGCTCCGACCGGGCGGCCTTGTCCGCGTCAAAAGTACCGCGCTTTGCCGGGCTGATCAGCCCTCCCGGCGGGCCGGTCGATGGGCCGGAGGCTCCACGATAAAGGCACCCAGCCGGTTTGCCAGATCGGCGGGCACCGGGATCAGCGCATTGGCGGTGCGGTTGAAGTCGCCGGTCTGGCTGCTGCCGCCGGGGGTGCGGGTGATCTTGCGCGCCGAGAGCGCCAGCGCCCGGCTGAGACGCCCGGCCGCAGCGCTGGTGCCCGACAGGTAGCGCGCCGATCCCGACATCGTGCCCGCCCCGCAGACACCGCTCAGAAAGGCGCCCTCATCGGCCACCGTGGCCGCGGTCGGCCCGGGCACCGACCACTCCGCCCCGGCAGAGGTATAGCGCCCGGGGCGGTAATTCGCTGCCGCGTCCTGCGGGTCGCGCATCGAGATCTGCGCCGCCCCGACCGAGAACACCTGCCGCGCCGCGACGCTGGCCAGCGCGTTATGCGTGCCGTCATAGGTGATCGGCCCGGCCTCCGAGAGCCGGACATGCGCGAGCAGCTCCTCGTCCCAGAGATAGCCGTCGGGCGCGTCGAAATAGGCCTGCCGCGCCTGCGTGCGAAAGCCCCTGAGCGCATCGTCGCGCTGGGTCTGCAGGATGATCTCGCAGGCCGGCACGCCCTTGTGGCGCACCGCCACGGTCCAGGCACCGGCTTCGGCCTGCGGCTCTGCGGCCTTGCGGGCCTCGGTCGGGGCCAGCGCCACCACGTGATGCGCGGGCCGGGTCTGGCCGTTGCCATAGGGCTGCTCGGCCACGTGGTAGAGGCGCGCCACGGCCTTGCCATCGGCCTCCAGCGACCGGATCTGGCCGGTCTGCATCGGCTGAAACCCGGAGGCGGTTCCGTCCGGCGCTGTCAGCGCAATCTCCAGCCCCGCTGCGTTGCCCCGGCTGTGGATCTCGATATAGCTCGCGGTCTGGTCGCCCGGCTGCACCCGCCAGGTGAGCGCCTCGTCGGTGGCGGTTCGCGCCGTGGCCTCGGGATAGGCAAACCGCGCCACGAGATCGCTGCGATAGCTGTTGCCGAAAGCCCAGACGATGCGCACGGGCTGGCCGGTCGCGGCCTGCCACAGGGCCGCTTCGCGCGCGACCTGGTATTCGGCAAACCGCGTGCCGTCCTTCGGGCCCGCCAGAATGCCCAGCGAGAGGTTCACGATCACCGGGGCGCTTGCGTCGATGGCACGCGCGCGGCGCAGGATCCAGCGCAGTCCCTGCACCAGATAGCTTTCAAACCGGGTGCCGGAGGTATCCTCGATGGCATCGGGCGGCAGCTGCACGCCCAGCAAAGGCCAGTCGCGGGCAGGGTCGTCGCCTTCGGGGTCCGCTCCGGCCGCCAGATCGAGCACGTGGGTGCCGTGGCTGGTGCTGGCGCTTGTGCTGCGGTGACCCTCGCGCGGAAAGACCTGTGCGTTGAGCGCGTCATAGGCGTCCTGTTCGACACCAGAGGCGATCATGTCGTCGATCGCCTGCCGCTCCAGCACGCGGCCCGCGGTGATGTCGCCCGCGCTGTCGGTCTCGAGCGCCTGCAGCCAGACCGCGTCAAACCGGGTATGGGCCGCGCCGGGTTTGCGAAACCGGGCGTTGAGAAATCCGATCCCGTCATCGATCAGCGCCACAATCGGCGCGCCACTGCCGCTGCCTGCGGGCAACGTGCCCTCGCTGGTCCGCGACGCCGCCGGTCGGGTCACGATCTCGACGGGCACACCGGTGTCGAGCACCTCGAAAAGCGTCCGGTGGTCCTGGTCGGAGGTGCCGTAGCGCCGGTAAAGCGCGTATTCGTCGGCCAGACCGTCCAGATAGGCGCCGTCCGCGATTCGCGCGTCGAGCAGCGCGCGCTCATGCGGATCCATCAGCAAAACGTCGGACCCGTTGTCGATGGCGTCGCGCAGCGCCGAGCGCGGCGCCACCGGATCGGCCGGGTCGGCAGGGGCCACAAGCCGCACGAAGACCGGTTCGTATTCGGTGCCCAGAAGCGGGCGTTGCGGATGCAGCGCGTCCTTGCGGATCTTCAGCAAACGCGACCAATCCAGATAGGCGTCGCGAAAATGCGCCTGTTGGCTCCCGGTCCAGCTCAAACCCATCGCGCTCTCCAATCCACGTCATCCGTTATTCCGCAGGAAACGGCGGAGGACCCGATTGCGTCAAGCTTTGGTCCTCAAATTGCGCTATTTTCACGGCTAGACAGGCGCAGCGATCCTCCAGACGACGATGATGGCGCGGGATTCACGACGGTTTTGCGCTGGATTCACGATGCAATCACGGAGCGGTCGCAGAGTGAACTTAACGTACCGTCAACGACTGCGTCTCTGCAGCAATCGTGACCCGAGGATAGATGATGACCAAGATCGTTCGCTCCGAGACCGCCACGCTGCGCCTGATCGAAGGCAGCCGCCGCGACGCGGCGCGCCCGTCGGATGCGCTGCCGCGTCCGCCCGCGCCGGAGTTCAGCGCGCCCGAGCTTGCCGCCGAAATGGCGGAGCTTTTTGCCATGGCGCTGCTGCGCGACACGGGCTTTGCCGCCCTTTCCAACCCGCATGCGACCGTTCGGGTCGATGCGGGTGCCGAGTTCACCTTGCACGAAGTGCTGTGCGACCTGCGCAACCTGTCCTGGAACGATCCCAGGGCCTTGCTGTCGTCCGCATCACGTGTGGTGGCCTACTCCCGGGCCAGTCAGGGTGAAAGCGACCATCGCCGGGCCATCCGGTGGAACGGCGATGGTCAACTGACTTTGCAATCGCTCTTTCGCAACGGCGTGGCAACGGTGTCGGGCCCGGCGCGGGTCTCGGGGTTTCTGGCAGAGGATCACGCGGTCGCGACACCCTCCGGCCCGGTCCCCGGCCCTGGCGAGGACGCGCAGATGTCGGACTGGGTGTGCTGGTGCGCCGCGCAAAGCGGCGCGGGTCTGCGCATCCCGAGCCAGACCCCGGCTGCGGCCTTGCCCGCCACGCCTGCCGATCTGGCACGGCGGCTGGCCAGGACGCCGATCGCACGCCCCTTTCACAACGCCGCCCTGCGCGCGATGTCCTCCGGCACACGGTTCGATAACGGGCTGCAGGGCGCACATGGGGCCAGCGGCTGGACGGCCTCGCGGCTCTTTGCCTTGCTGGCCGAGGCCGAAACGCTGGCCCATCGCGTCGCCTTTGTCCGCGGTGCCGATGCCGACCGGCTCAGCCGCCCTGCGGTTACAGCCGCGCGCATGTCGGTGCATCTGGCGCGCGAGGAACGTGCTGCGTCCCGCGATGGCGCGGCGATGCGCGGCGCGGCGGAAGAACTGGCCGCCACGTCGCCCGAGCTTCTGGGCTGGATGGGTCGCGCGAACACGAAGATGCGCGACGCGTCGCGGCTCTCCGAGAACCTGTTTCTGCCGCTCCTGCAGCACGATGACACGCCACCACACCCCGCCGATTTCGCCTCTCTGGTGTCGGTGGCGGGCGCGCTGGCGACCATTCTCAAGGCGGTGTTCGACACCGAGGATCACGGGCCTCTGCGGCTTGAGGGCGAGCGGCATTCCGATCCGGATCTCGCGCGGGACGCCGATCTGATGGTCTCCAATGCCGCGATGGTGCGCTCTGTCCTCTCGACGCATTACCCCGGCGAAAACCATCAGGACATGCGGATCGGCGAGCGGATTGCGCTCAATCTCATCCGGCACAGGCTGCAGACCGACAATCGCAGCGCCGCGCTGGGCTTTACCGATTTCGACGGCCGCGCGGTCTCCATCGTGGCGCATCCGCGCAGTTTCGGGCGGGGGCATGCGGAGCTTTACCGCGACGGCGCCCTGGTCGCCTGGCCGCAGGATGAAGAGCGCCCGGCGGCGCATCTCACAGCGGTCGTGTGATCCGCTGGTAAGGCGCGAGGGCGCGTTGCCCGCGATGCCTGATCGGTGCGCGCTTGGCTCACGCCTGCTGGACCAGGTGACATTCCACCCCGCACGCGCCGGTAACCGCCCTCTTGTTCGAAGAACCGGAGCTCGGCGCCCTCATTGATCTGCCCCGCGACCGGCAAGCTGCTGCCCGGGCATGCGCCCTGAAATTTCGAGAATCAGCTTGCGTTTGACCGCCTCGGCAAAGGCACCGCGATCTTCTGCGGTCACCACAAACGCCCCGCGCCCGCCGATGATCTGTTCCGCGTAAAGCGCCTCCAGCCCGCCATGGGCGCGACCGGGATCGTCCGGGCGCAGGATCGGCAGCGCGTTGATGGTGATGTCCGCGGCCAGAACCCTGGCCCGCGCCTCCGCAATCGACGGACCGGTGAAGGACCGCGCGGAATCGCCGGAAAAGTCGATCACCCGGCGCCAGCCGACATATTCGTTGTCCTCGATCAGCCGCAGACCTTCCAGCAAGGCCGAGCCGATGGCGTTGCGCCCATAGGCCTGCCGCGGTTTGCCACGCAGCTCTTCGGCAAAGCGGGCCGCGGAATCCGCCCCGTCGATCAGCGTCCAGTCGGCCACAACCGCCTGGTTTGTGGCCCATTCCACATAGACGACCGCGATGCTGCCATAAGCGGTGCTGGCAATCGCCTCCAGCACGTCAGGATCGGTGATCGCTTCGGCATAGCCTTCACGTTGAAACGCGATCTCGCGGGCATCGATGCTGCCGGACGCGTCGGCGAGCAGCACGAGCTCCAGATCCGTGTCCTGAGCCGTCGCAGCCCCCGCCAGAAGGCCAAGGCCCAGCACCATCCATCGCATCGCGCGTCCTCCCTCCATAACAGAGTAACGCGGCGCGGGCGTTCGTCCAGATTGACGCCGATCAATGCGCGCGCGGCGCGACTGCCGCAAAATAGCGGCCCGAGCATTGAGGAGATCTGAGACATGCCCCGTATCGCCCTGATTGTCGCGTTTTGCGCCGCAACGTCCCCGGCTTTCGCGCAGGATGCCGATGACGGCCGCGCGCTTTACCAGACCCATTGCGCCACCTGCCACGGCCTCGAGGGGGGCGGCGACGGCCCGATGGCCGGAGTGCTGCTGATCAAACCGCCCAACCTGCAGGAGCTCACGAAGCGTAACGATGGCGCGTTCCCGCTGGAACGGGTGGTCAAGCGCATCGACGGGCGCGATCCGCTGGTCTCGCACGGCTCGCCGATGCCGGTCTATGGCGATTACTTTGAGACCGACATGGAAGTGCCGATGAAGGCCCCGTCCGGTCAGCCGATCCTGACCTCGCAACCGGTTGTGGATATCGTGGCGTATCTGCGCTCGATCCAGAGCGGGGGGTAACGTAGCGTTTGCGCAACCCGGTCTAATCGACCCTCTGCCTTGGAACCGATGCGCTGTCGCGTGAGTTGAGCAGGCATCACGTCATCAACGGAGGTACAGTCATGAACTGGGACCAAATCGAAGGCAAATGGGAACAATTCAAAGGCTCCGCCCGCGAGCGCTGGGGCGAGTTGACGGATGATGAACTGGCCGAAGCCCGCGGCAATCGCGAGCAACTGGCCGGTCTGATCCAGGAAAAATACGGCAAGACCCGCGAAGAGGCGAAAGAAGAGATCGACGAATGGCAGAACAGCTTTTCCGACAACCACGCCTGAGCGCGTGACCTGACAAGATGAGGAAAAAGCGGGGCTCAGGTCCCGCTTTTTCAGTTCCGGCAGATGCCCTCGACCTCCGCGCCCGCCCAGGGCAGCCGGATCTTCGGAAGGCCGAGGGCTGCGTCCAGCCCGTCGATGGGCATCTCGCGCGAGATCATCCGGCGCAACCGTGCCGTGCGTGGCGCGTCCGGGTCCAGCAGATGGCAGCAGACATATTCCTCGACGATGGAGCCCTGCTGCTCATAGCCGAACTCCAGAAACTGCCGGTCGCTGTCGGGATCGAAAAGATAGGGGTCCTCGCTGAGCGTGTGCTCGCGCAGCGCCTTGAGCGGCGTGTAGCCCGTGCGCGCGCGGTTCTGCCATTGCCAGACATGGGTGGCCTCATGCGCAAAGAGCATCGCTGAAAAGAGATCGACCTCCTCCGGCCAGCCTTGCATCATGTCGGGGCGATAGATGTCCTTTCGCAATAGCACGTGGTTGTAGATGACCGTGGCCGCGGGGGACACTTCGGTTGTGAGACCCTCGGGAACAGGCGGCCATATCCTTTCCTGACAGGTGGTGCGCGGCCGGACCGGTATGGTGTAGACGTAAGAGCCCGCAAAATGCCCGTTGGTCAGCCGCATGGACCGCGGATCGATCTGCCCGCCCTGGATGGCGCGCAGATAGGCGGTCTCGTTGGGGGTGAGGGGCCGACCGCAGGCGGTCAGCCAGACAAGCAGAAAAACCAGAAATCCGAAAGCGCGCATGCTGCGCATCGAACCCCGGCAAGGGCGAAAGATCAACCGCTCAGATGGCGGTTCGGCGGGATACGCTGATCCATGGCAAAATCGTCCTCCGTGTCGATAAGCGCCTCCCCGTCGCTTTCGCCCGGGCTCCGGCTCAGCACACGCTGGGCCACCCAGGTATGGGCATGGCCGGGAAAACCCGCGCGGAAGCGCTCAATAAGGCGGCTGTAGCTGAAACCGAGTTCAGATGCCTTGCAGAGGCGATCCGTCGAGCTTTTGCGATGCAGCGCAAGTCCGCCGCCTGCGGCCCGTAACTCGAAATCCTGAGCGGCCAGCCGCGCCTGCAGATCCGCCCAGCTTGTCGCCGCTGCAAAGGGTGCCGCGAGGCGCGCACGCAAGGGCGCGATGAGCTGCTCATCCGCCCGATTGGGCGGCCTCGCATTCTGAAGGCGCGAAATCTCGGATCGCAAGAGCTCTCGCAGCAACTGCCCCACCGTGATATCCTGCTCGCGCGCGATCAGGGCGGCCATGCGCAGCATGTCTTCGGGCATCTTGAACGTCACTGGCTCCAGCATGGACCCATGAAGCCGCATCGAGGTTAATCCGCGGTTATCAAACGTCCAGTTCTTCCACGAAGCGTGCGTTTTCCTGGATATACTGAAACCGCAATTCCGGCTTCTTGCCCATCAGGCGCTCCACCAGATCGCCGGTTTCCCCCGGCTCATCCTCGTCGATGGTCACCCGGATCAGCGTCCGCGAGGCCGGGTCCATCGTTGTTTCCTTGAGATCCTTCGCGTCCATCTCGCCCAGACCCTTGAAGCGCTGGACGTCGATCTTTCCCTTTCCACCCAGACCCTTGACGAGCATGCGTTCTTTCTCGGCATCATCGGCCACATAGATCCTTCGCGCGCCCTGAGTCAGCCGGTACAGCGGCGGGCAGGCGAGGTAGAGATGCCCCTGGTCGATCAGCGGCCGCATCTGCGTGAAGAAAAACGTCATCAGCAGCGAGGCGATATGGGCGCCGTCCACATCCGCGTCGGTCATGATGATGATCTTGTCATACCGCAGGTCGTCGACGTTGAACTTTGTCCCGAGGCCCACACCCAGCGCCTCGCACAAATCGTTGATTTCGGCGTTCTGACCCAGTTTCGAAGAGGCCGCCCCAAGCACGTTCAGGATCTTGCCCCGAAGCGGCAGCAACGCCTGGAACTCCCGAAACCGCGCGCCCTTGGCCGAGCCGCCCGCGCTGTCGCCCTCGACAATAAAAAGCTCCGTGCCCTCGCGGGTTTTCGACGAGCAATCGGTGAGCTTGCCGGGCAGCCGCAGCTTCTTGGTGGCCGATTTCCGCGCCGTTTCCTTTTCCTGACGCCGCCGCAGACGTTCTTCGGCCCGCAGGACGAGGAAATCGAGGATCGCGCCTGCGGATTTCGTATCCGCGGCGAGCCAGTTGTCGAAATGGTCGCGCACCGAGTTTTCCACCATGCGCTGCGCCTCGACCGTGGCCAGCCGGTCTTTGGTCTGGCCGACAAATTCCGGCTCGCGGATAAAGCAGGACACCAGCGCACCTGCGCCCGTGGTCAGGTCGTCGCGGGTGATCTGGCCGGCCTTCTTGTTGGCCACCAGATCGCCGTAAGCCTTGATGCCCTTGAGGATCGCGGCCCAGAACCCGGCCTCATGCGTGCCGCCCTCGGGCGTTGGTACGGTGTTGCAATAGGACTGGATGAACCCGTCGCGCGCGGGCGTCCAGTTGATCGCCCATTCCACCTTGCCCGGCGCCTTGAACTTCTCGAAGGACACCGAGCCCGAGAACGGCGCGTCGGCATAGGTGGTCGCGCCGTCCAGCGTTTCTGTCAGGTAATCCGACAACCCGCCGGGGAAGTGGAACCTCGCTTCGGTCGGGGTTTCGCCATCGGCGATCGCGGTTTTCCAGCGGATCTCGACCCCGGAAAACAGATACGCCTTGGAGCGCGCCATCTTGAACAGCCGCGCGGGCTTGAGCTTGAGCGCGCCGAAGATCTCCGGGTCGGGGTGGAAGGTCACGGCGGTGCCGCGGCGGTTGGGCGCGGTGCCGATCTTGGCGAGCTTGGTCACCGGCAGGCCGCGCGAGAACTCCATCGCCATGAGTTCCTTGTTGCGCGCCACCTCGACCCGCAAATGATCCGAAAGCGCGTTCACAACCGACGAGCCCACGCCATGCAGACCGCCCGACGTCTCGTAGCTGTCGCCGGAGAATTTGCCGCCCGCGTTGAGCGTGCAGAAGATGATCTCCAGCGCCGATTTCTTCGGGTCGGACGGGTGCGGTCCGGTGGGGATGCCGCGCCCGTTGTCGCGCACCGAGACATGGCCGTTCTCATGCAGCTCGACCTCGATCCAGGTGGCGTGACCGGCGACGGCCTCGTCCATGGAATTGTCGATGATCTCGGCCACCATGTGATGCAGCGCGCGGTCGTCCTTGCCGCCGATATACATGCCGGGGCGCAGGCGCACATGCTCCATATCGTCGAGCACCTGGATGGAACTGGCGTCGTACTCCGCCTTTTCGACGGCATTGAGAAGGTCTTGGGCCATGTCGCTGCTCTGTTCTTTTTCTCGATTGCGCAGAGTATGGCAGAGCGGACCAGCCCGCACAATGCGCGGACGCTTGCTGTGGAGAACCTCTCGGCGGCGCGTTGACTGTGCGGGTGGTTTTTGTCCGGGGGGGCGGGCAATTCCGCCGCGCCCGGAGCCTTGGGACACGTGGGTCTGCGCCGGTCCCGGGTCAGGACAAGCTGGCCGCGGAGGCGCAAACCTCCGCGACCATTGGGCGTGAGTGTCTTTCAACCCCTCAAAAGAGCACCCGCCCAACTCTGAAACGCATGGGTCAGGACAAGAGTTTCACGATCACAGCGGCGACGCGCCCATAACGTTGGGTAAAGCGGCGCGGGTGTCCGCCCCGTTTTTGGAAGGCAACCCACCGGGTCGCTGGCGCTGGTGATCCGTCCATGTATCGGGGAAATCCCGGCTTTTCGGCCCGAATGTCCGGCCGTTCCGCAGCGTGCGCCCGTTGCGGCCTTCATCGAGGGCGGCATGAAGAGCGGGTGTGTCGCCAATGATCTCCGATTCGTGTAAGGGTTGTGTTGCGTTGAGGGCAGACTAGGCCCGGAGACAGGAATGCCGAAGTCCGGAATTCCCGACCCTGAAGAATGCGAAAGCCCCGTCTTTCGCATTCGGTGGGCAAGGGTGTCTTTTGCCCCGCAAAAGATCACCAGCCCACAGCCTCGCCAGTCCGGGCGCCCCGGTGGGGGAGGACGCAGCCGCCCCGGGTTTTGCCGTCGATCGCTTGGCTTTGAGGGAATGTCCCGGACCAGGTCCGGGACGGCGCGGTGGGTTGAAAACCCACCCTACATCGCTTGGGCGCGCACCCAGTCGGCGAGGGTGTCGGCGTCGCTTTCGCCACGGGCCAGCGCGATGATGCGGTCGGCGATTTCGGTGCCGCTCCAGTGGATTTCGATGCCGTTGATGTATAGGCAAAAGTTCATCGACTGATGTGCCGTGCGCTTGTTGCCATCGTTGAAGCAATGGCTGCGCGAAATCACTTCGGCATAGAGGGCGGCGAGGTGGAAGGCGTCTGCGACCATGCCGTAGACCAGATGGTTTTCGACCCGGGCAAGGGCGCTTTCACGGCATTTGTCCTGCACACGTCCCGGCAGTTCACCGGAATTGAGCGCGGAATCGTGCAGGGCCTCGACCAGATGCGCCGGGATGAGCGCGGTCATTTGTCCTTGAGGTAATCGAGGATCGGCTGGGTGTTATCGCGGCTGCGGGCGATGTAATCCTGCACGTCCGCCATCGTGGCGGTGCGCGACTCCTCCTGGAGGGAAGCTTCTTCGGGGACGAGACAGGCGACGCATCCGGAGTTCTTCATCACCGCGACGGGCTGTCCGTTCGCGCGCGCCGGCACCTTCTGCGGTTCGCGCAGTTCGGTGATGGTGCAGATGTGTTTGGTGTGGATGCGGGGCATTTTGGGTCTCCGGGTGTGGAGGGAAATGTATATTGAAATGGGCAAAATGTCCTGTGTCGTCGCGCCCCGGACTTGATCCGGGGCCTCATGGGTTGGATTGGGGGTGGGGTCCCGGATCAAGTCCGGGACGGGTGGGGCGGTGCGCCGGGCGCGGAATCAAGGCCGCAGGCCGCCGCGCATTTGACGGACGGCCCATCTGGGTTAATGTAAATTGGCACAAGAGCTCTTAATATGCAGGATGCTGCGTAGTTGGTGAGACTGATCCCCCACTACTGTAGTGGTCCGCGCTTATGTCGGGAAAACGGAGGATAACCTCAGTTGGGGAGAAACAATAGTCATAAGTTCGAAGTTTGATTATCTAGGAGTGCTAATATGCGTCACTGCATTTTGATCATTTTGATTTTTCCCGCGCTTGCAAACGCTGGAGAACTGGAGTGCCGCGATGCGAAACGCGAGTACGAGTATTCGCTGACAGTTGAGGATTACGAAGCGTTTGTTAGTTGCGACGAAGAGGGGATGTCTGGAATTGCTGACTTGCTTATAGGAGGTTTTGACCGCGTACCTGTGGTCGAGATGTGCGACGCAATCGAATGTGATGAGAATGGTTGTAGGCAGGTTAAATGCTAGCCCAATTTGGATATGATGCAGTTTCTACGTATCTGTCAATTGTTGGGGTGTCGCTTTTCTGTTCAGCGATTGGCTGGAGAGTGCTTTCGTCGGCAAGCACTTTAACTTCACACTCCCTAATGTTCTTCTCTATCTGCCTCGCTTTTTCTTTAGTGGGTTCTGTGGTCGGGGCAATTTCAGGTCTTAGCAGAGTGGGCGTAGCTGGTGATGTGCTTCCAGCAGCGCTTGTATTCATTGCAGCTGGAACGGCGTATATTTTTGCTTTGGACGTTTCAAAAGGCTTTGTCGCGTCGGTTCTTACAATATGTTTTGTTTCGTGCTTGATGTTCACATACTTTGAATCGTCGTTATCGCGAACCAATAGCGATCTGACAAAATCGGAGCTTAACGTCCTTAGAGAGACCTTGCAGGACCACACGAAAAATTGCCTAAGATTCCGCTTGAGTGCAGCTTATTATGAACTCGGTAAGTCGGAGAAGAGACTAGTAGATATCGGGTGCCGAAAATTCATGGAGATCCGCTGAAAATTATCCACTTAGTTCCGTAATGAACTCCCGCCATTCCCCCTTGGACATGCCGGAGGTCTCCTGCGTCACCTCTTCACCTTTCACCATCCGGCGGACACACTCAAGGGCTGTGGCGGACAGGGTGGCGCCACCCATCCGGTAGTCCTCAAACGCACGGTAGGCGAAGGGGACCCAGTCGGCGACCAGATTGCAGATTTCCTCGGCATAGACGCGGATTTCAAATTGGGCGTGGGCGTCGGCGCGCAGGCGGAGGAAGTGCAGCAGGTTGTGCAGGTCCACCTTCCAGTACCATTGCGTGTAGATGTTGGCGGGCAGGTTCATGCGGGCAAGCTCGCGCGCGAGGCCCTGCTGGCCCTGATCGGAGATCATCTCTTCGTAATGATCGTAGCAGCGCATGGCGTCTTCGGTGAGGTATTTCAGCACGCGCTGCGCTTCGTCTCCCGAGAGCGCCTCTCCCCTTCCCTGGTTGTTGACCACCGACTGCGCGGCCAAAGCGTCCGGGGCGGGGATGTAGAATTCGCGGTCGAGGATCGAGTAGCGGGCGGAGTATTCGTTGACGTTGGCGGTGCGGTGGCGGATCCACTGGCGGGCGACGAAGACCGGCAATTTGACGTGCAGCTTCAGCTCGCACATCTCGAAGGGCGTCGAATGCCAGTGGCGCATCAGGTAGCGGATGAGCCCTTCGTCGTTGCTGACTGATTTGGTGCCCTTGCCGTAGGACACCCGCGCCGCCTGACAGATCGCGCTGTCGTCGCCCATGTAGTCGATCACCCGCACGAAACCGTGGTCGAGCACCGGGTAGGCGGTGTAGAGGTGCTTTTCCATGCCGGGCGCGGTGGCGCGGCGCGTGGGCGTCGCGCTGGCGCGCAACTCCTCGATTTCAGCGCTCTGGTCAGACGAGAGGGGCATGGCGAATCCTTTCCCACAAGATGAGTCGGCCTCCACTATATCTTGGGGCGCCCATCGGGCAAACGTCGATATCAGGTAGAGGCGGAATTGCCTCACATACCGGAAAAACGGGCTAAACCACGGCCGGGAATTGACAAAACCGGGGCGGCTGGCTCAGCCTGTGGACAAAATAAAAACCAAGGCAAGACCTGAGGCAGTCAAATGAAACGCATTATCGCAGCGCTCCTGTTGGCGAGCGTTCTTGCCGCTTGCGAAGGCGGAAATCCCAACGATGCCGGCAATGACGATGGTGTCGGGAAGGGCGCGCAGCCGCTGATCCCGGAACCCGATGCCGAAGAGGATACCGACGGCGGCGGAGGCGGTGACGGTGACGGAGACGCGGACGGCGACGATGGGGATGGTGACAACCCCGACGCCAATGGCGACGAAATCGGCGCGGATACCGATCCCAACCACGTCTATGCCGACGGCGACCTGCTGCGGATGAACAACATGCGCTACGACGCGGCGACCGACGAGGTGGTGTTCAACAACATTCCGTTCGACGGCGAGGACAATCTCTACCGGCGCGATCCGGTGGCGACCGCCGGGTTGCAGGCCAACGGGTTCAATACGCCGGCCTATCGCAATGTCGACGGCTTCTCGGATTTCTACGCGGTGTTCCGCCGCTCGCCCAGCGGCTACGCGCAATTCGGCGCAGTGGCGACCGACCGCTATCTCGGCTTCGGCTTCGGCGGCGCCTCGGCGCAGCGCCTGTCGGGCACCGGCGCGCTGCCGCGGACCGATGAGCAATATGTCTTCACCGGCGAATATGCCGCCGTGCGCACGGTGTTCGACGACAGCGGCACAGCGGTGCAATATGTCGCCGGCACCGTGGAGCTGGAAGTGGATGTGGAAGATTTCGACGTGCCCGGCGCCGTCGAGGGCCTGATCGTCGACCGGCGTTTCTTCGACGCCAACGGCGTGCGGATCGGATCGCTCGACAACTCCGACTTCATCCAGCTGCGCACCGCCGAGATCAATTTCGACACCTGGACCATCGAATCCTCCAGCGCCAGCAGCGTCTCTCTGTTGCCGGATGGCACGCCGGGGATCACCGCCGGCGCGGCTCCGTCCGGCACGTGGGAAGGGCTTTTTGCCGGTCCCAACGGCGAAGAGGTCGTGGGCATCGTGGTCGTCGAGGGCGAGGGGCCGGTGGGGATCGACCCGGCGACGGGCGATTACATCTCGATCAGCGTGCGGGAAACCGGCGGCTTCGTGACGGAGCGCTAGGCCCGATGCATCGGGCGCATGTGTCGCTGCGCGGGCTGGGCCTGTCCCTGCTCTGCGCCGCCGCCTTGCTTGCGGCGGGGGCGCCGGGGGCCGGCGAGCTGCGCCTGAGCCGCGAGGACACCCGCGCCCGTGCTGTCGAGATGATGGATGCCGGGCGCCCGGATATCGCGCTGATGCTCGCCGAAGGCGCGCTTCTGGCCGACCCCGAGGACCTGCCCACGCTCATGCTGAAGGCCCGCGCGCTGCGCGATCTGGGTCGCAGCGAAGAAGCGATAGAGACCTCCCGCGAGGCGTGGAACCGGTCCGACACTGCCAAGGAGCGGTTTTTCGCGTCGCTTCTGATGGCGCAGTCGCGCGCCTCGCACGGGCAACGCGGGTTGGCGCAGTTCTGGCTCCGGCGCGCCGCGCAGGTGGCGCCGGACGAGCGCCTCGAGGCGCTGGCGGTGCGCGATTTTCGTCACGTGCGCGCGACCACGCCGTGGCGGGTCAAGCTCGGCTTTTCCGTGGCGCCGTCGGACAATGTGAACGGCGCGCCGAAGACCAACACCTTTTCGCTGGGCGGGCTGCAGTTCATCAATCCCGCCGCCGTGCCGCTGTCGGGCGTACGCTTCGGGCTCAAGGGCGATTTCCGCTACACCATCCCCACCGCCGACCGGTCGCGCCTCCATCTGGGCTTCGGCACCTCGCTGGAGCGCGTGCGGCTGAGCCGGGAGGCCCGCAACAAAGTTCCCGGCGCGCGCGGTGCGGATTACGCGCGCAACGCCGTCGAGACACGGCTGGAATGGGAAACCATCGGCGTCAAAGGCGACTGGCTCGGCCGCGCCGCGCTGGTGCTGGCGCGCGACTGGGAAGGCGGTGCGCTGCTTGCGGACGCCGCGCGGGTGGAGCTGGGCTACAGCCGCGCCGTGGCGCAGGGCCTGGAGCTGGGGGTCGAGGCGGCCTTCGAGGCGACCAAGCGCCATGACCAGAGGCTGCGCGACGCGCGAAGCCAGTCGCTGACGCTGCGCGGCACCAAACGGTTTGACGGCGGCGCGTGGCTGCGGCTCGACCTGACCGGCGCGGGCACCGCATCGGACTCCGCCGCCGTGGCCAGAGACGCCCGCCGCGCGGTGCTGAGCTACGGGCTCAGCAAGCCGGTCAAGGGCGTGTTGCCGCAGATCGCGGTGAACTGGGAGCAGGTGGAGTTCGACCGCCCGCTTTACGGTCCGGAGACGCGCAGCGACACGGTGCGCGGCGTGTCCGTGAACCTGCTGATGCCAGAGCTTGACTATATGGGGTTTGCGCCGGAGATCGGGGTTTCCTTTAACGAACGGCGCTCCAACTATAGCCTGTTCGAAAGCGAAAGCACGGATTTGCGGCTGGGGATCAGATCGGTATTCTGATCGCATGGCCTCTGTCGCCTGCCGTGCGCCAATCAGAAAGGAAACCCGTCCATGGGTATCAAATACCTGCACGCGATGGTGCGCGTGAAGGATCTCGACGCATCCATCGCGTTCTACGAACTCCTCGGTTTGAAGGAGCGGCGCCGGTCCGAAAGCGAAAAGGGCCGGTTCACGCTGGTGTTCCTCTGCCCGCCGGAACAGGCGGACGGGCATGCGGATCTGGAGCTGACCTATAACTGGGACGGCGACGATGGCCTGCCCTCGGATTCGCGCCATTTCGGGCATCTCGCCTACACAGTTCCCGATATCTACGAGATGTGTCAGACACTTATGGATGCGGGTGTGACCATCAACCGGCCTCCGCGCGACGGGCATATGGCGTTTGTGCGCTCGCCCGACAATATCTCTATCGAGATCTTACAGCAGGGTGACGACCTGCCCCCGCAGGAGCCCTGGGCCAGCATGGAGAACACAGGCCATTGGTAAGGGCGCTCGCGCTTTTCTGCGCGCTGTGCGCGCCCGTGGCGTCGGCCGCGCAGGACTGCCGGCTGGCGCTGCTTTTGGCGCTGGACGTGTCGTCCTCGGTGGATGACGGCGAATATGCCCTGCAGAAGAACGGGTTGGCCGATGCGCTGCTCGATCCCGACATCACCGGCGCGCTGCTGGGGCAGGGCGGCACCGTGGCGCTTGCGGTTTACGAATGGTCCGGGCGGCGGCAATCGGTGGTGGTGCAGGACTGGGTCGAGTTGCAAACCGCCGCACAGATCGCCGATGTCGCCGAGCGGGTGCGGGTGGCCAGCCGCTCTTATTCGCGCTACCCCACGGCGCTGGGCTATGCGCTTGGCTTTGGCGCCACGATGCTGCGCGAGGCACCGGCCTGTGATCGCCGGACCATCGACGTGTCGGGCGACGGCATCACCAATGACGGCTTCTGGCCGCATCTCGCCTACAAGCATTTCCCGTTCGACGGGGTCACCGTGAATGGCCTCGCGGTGCTTGGCGCCGACCCGGCGGTGGTGGACCATTACGAGTTCGAGCTGCGGCGCGGTCCCGGCGCTTTTGTCGAAACCGCGCAGGGCTATGCGGGCTTCCGCGAGGCGATGACACGCAAGCTATACCGCGAGATCAACGACCAGGTGGTCGGGCAGGCGGGCTCAGGTGATGCCCCCGGATGAGGCTGGCCCTGGCTTTGGCCCTGGTCGTCTGGGCCTGCGGTGCGCAGGCGGCCTGCCGTCAGGCGCTGGTGCTGGGGCTCGATGTCTCGGGCTCGGTCGATGCCCGCGAATACCGGCTGCAGACCGACGGCGTGGCCGCGGCATTGCAGCATCCCGAGGTGCGCGCCGCGTTCCTTGCCTTGCCGGATCTGCCGGTGGCCCTGGCGGTTTTCGAGTGGAGCGGGCAGGGTGCGCAACGTCTGCTGGTCGACTGGACCGACATCACCAGCCCGGAAGTTCTGGACGACGTGGCCACGCGGCTGCGCGCGACCACACGGGTGGAGATGGCGCTCTCTACCGCGCTGGGTGAGGCCAAGGCCCATGGCGCGGCGCTTTTGTCCGCGCGGCCCGATTGCGCATGGCAGGTGCTCGACATTTCCGGGGACGGCAAGTCCAACACCGGCCCGCGCCCGCAGGACGTCGTCCCACCCGGCATCACGGTCAACGCGCTGGTCATCGGCGAGCAGGTGACCGGCCAACGCGCGGGCCCCGGGATCGGAGAGCTTTCGGCCTATTTCAACGCCTATGTGATCGAAGGGCCGGAGGCGTTTGTGGAAACAGCGCTGGGGTTCGAAGCGTTCGAGGCTGCGATGGTGCGCAAGCTGAAACGCGAATTGCAGGTGCTGGTGATCGGCGCTCGGTGACGCCCCGTGCGGCTTGTCGTGGCAAGGATCCTGTCCTCAGCCCGCCTCGTCCGGCCCCGGCGCGTCCGAAGGGTGGTTGATCCCGTCATTCCACGGCACCGGCTCCACATCGGCGGGCAACACGCCGTCGATGGCATAGAGGTTCACGCCGAACTCGTTGGGGTTGGAGCGGCGGCGGTGATACATGTAGATGCCGCAGACCGAGCAGAAGTGATGCTCTGCGGTCTTTGTCCCCCATTGGTAGAGCGTCAGCGCGTCGGCACCGCGCAGCAGCTCGATCCCGCCCATCGGCGCGGTCACGGCTGGCGCCCCCCGGCGGCGGCAGAACGAGCAATCGCAGCGTCGCGCGGTGCGGATCCCGTCGGACAGGGTCACGCGCAGCGCAACCGCGCCGCAATGGCAAGTGGCGGAGACGATTTCGGTCATCGGCGGGGTACCTTTGGAATGCGCGTCTGGCTGACGGGATAGGTGGCTTCGGGATGCGGCGGATGGCCCTCGGTGCGCGCCCAGAAGCGCGGCCCGCCGCGCCTGAGCCAGATCGGCACGATCAGCACGATCCCGGCCAGAAAGCCGCCTGCATGCGCCCAATAGGCCACGCCGCCGCCATCGGCGGTGTTGGTGAAGCCGCCGAAGATCTGCATGCCAAGCCAGACAAAAAGCACGATGAAGGCGGGCACCGGCAGGATGCGGAAGATGACGATCAGGATGATCAGGATGTCGATCTTGGCGCGTGGATACAGCAGCAGATACCCGCCCATCACACCGGCGATGGCGCCCGAGGCACCCACTGTCGGCACCCTCGAAAACGGCGCGGCAAGGTAATGCGCGAGTCCCGCGCAAAACCCGCAGGCGAGGTAGAAGGCCAGGTATTTCACATGCCCCAGCTCATCCTCGATATTGTCGCCGAAAATGAACAGAAACAACATGTTGCCCGCCAGATGCGCAAGCCCGCCATGCAGGAACATCGAGGTGAAGAAGCCCGAAAACGCCTCTCCCTGGCTGATGAAGGCGGGCACCAGCGCGAAATCGGCATAAAACGCGTAAAGCGCCCGCGGGCTCTGGTGCAGGTGCCAGTTGCTGATGAACACGACAACGTTGATCACGATCAGCGCATAGGTGACGAAAGGCGTGCGGCCGGACGGGTTGTGATCGCGGATCGGAAACATGGTCTGGAAGGTGGCAGGTTCGGCCCGCGGGTCAAGCGCGAACTGCCACCGTCCAGGGGTCGCGCTGTCAGTCCTGCCCGGCCAGCAGCGCGGCGTTGCCGCCCGCCGCCGTCGTGTCGATGCAGACATGCCGTTCGGCCAGCGCGTGGCCCGCGTCCGGAGCGCCGGTGATCAGCGGCAGGATCGGGCCCGGTCGCGCCGCAAGCGCGGCGCGCAGCGCGCGGGCGGTGCCGGCATCCCCCCACCAGAGCACGCCCGACAGGCCTTCGAGCCGGTGCAGCGCATCTGGCTCCAGCGCGCCGCCCGCGGTGACCGCAACACCGCCTTTGGCCTCGACGGCTGTCTTCTGCGCCTCCGCCGCCTCGCGCCCCGGTCCAAGGCAAAGCACCGGCAGGCGCGGTGTGGTGGCGTATTGGTTGGCCTCGCCGGTGGGGCCGGGCAGTTCGCTGCGTGCGACAAGACTGTCCTTGCGGGCCTTGGCGAGCTTTTGGGTAATATCCGCACTCTCGGCGGGGCCGGTCCAGGCCTGCCCCGCCATCGGTGCCTCATGGTGGCGGAAACGCCCGAGGTAGAGCGGCCCGCCCGCCTTGGGCCCGGTGCCCGAAAGCCCTTCGCCGCCAAAGGGTTGCGACCCGACAATGGCGCCGATCTGGTTGCGGTTCACGTAGATGTTGCCCGCCTCGATCCGCTCCGAGACATGCTGCACGCGGTCGTCGATCCGGGTCATCAGCCCGAAGGTCAGCCCGTAGCCGGTGGCGTTGATCGCGTCGATCACCGCGTCGAGCTGTTCGGCCCCGAAGGTCGCCACATGCAGCACCGGCCCGAAGATCTCGCGTTTCATGTCGGCGATGCCGGTGACGCGGATCAGCGTGGGGGCCACGAAATGCCCGCGATCCGGGGTCGGGAAGGTCTTGAGCACGCGGCCTTCGGTTTCGGCGGCCTCGATATGCGCCACGATGCCCGCCTTGGCCTCGGCATCGATCGCGGGGCCCATATCGGTCGAAAGCTGCCAGGGATCCCCCATCACCAGCGCCTCCATCGCGCCGGTGAGCATCTCGAGGAAATCCTCGGCAATATCGTCCTGCACGTAGAGACAGCGCAGCGCCGAGCAGCGCTGACCGGCGGACTGGAAGGCGCTTTCGACGATGGCCTGCACGGCCTGTTCGGGCAGCGCGGTGCTGTCTACGATCATCGCGTTGAGCCCGCCGGTTTCGGCAATGAAGGGCGTGCCGGGGTCGAGATGTCTGGCGATGGCTTTGTGGATGATCTGCGCGGTCTCGGTCGAGCCGGTGAAGGCCACGCCATGCACCTTCGGGTTGGACGTCAGCGCCGCGCCCACGTCACCGGCACCGGGCAGCAATTGCAGTGCGGCGCGCGGCACCCCGGCCTCGTGCAGAAGCTGCACGGCGCGATGCGCGATGAGCGGCGTCTGCTCGGCCGGTTTGGCGAGCACGGCGTTGCCAGCGGCCAGCGCCGCAGCGACCTGCCCGGTGAAGATCGCCAGCGGGAAGTTCCACGGGCTGATACAGGCGAAGGTGCCTTTGGGCGGCGCGCCGTCCGCATGGGCGGCGTAGTAGCGCAGGAAATCGACGGCCTCGCGCAGCTCGGCCACCACGTCGATCATCATCTTGCCCGCCTCGCGGTGCAGAATGGCGAAAAGCTCTCCGAAATGCTGCTCGTAGAGATCGGCGGCGCGGTTCAGAACCTCCGTGCGGGTGGCCGCGTCGGCCTCCCAGATCCGGGCGGCGCTGGCCGCAGTCGCGACGCTGTCCGGCGTGGCCCAGGTGATCCGGCCCACGATGTCGGAAGGTCTGGCGGGGTTCACCACGGCCTCTTCGGGCCCGTGCGTGCCCGCCTCGGCGACAAGCGGTCCGGCCTGCCACTGATGGGTGGCAAAGGGCGCGCGGGCGGCATCGATCAGCTCCAGCGTGGGGCGGTGACGCAGGTCGAACCCTTTGGAATTGGGGCGCTCCGGCTCGAAAAGGTCGGTACCGTCGGTCAGCCGCGCGCTGAGCGGGGCGGCAAAGGGATCTGCGGCGACGGTTTCCGGCGCCACATCCTCGTCGACAATCTGGTTCACGAAGGACGAATTGGCGCCGTTTTCCAGCAGCCGCCGCACAAGATAGGCCAGCAGATCGCGATGCGCGCCCACCGGCGCATATATCCGGCAGCGCGTGCCCTGCTTGGCCTTGACCAGATCGTGCAGCGTCTCGCCCATGCCGTGCAGGCGCTGGAATTCATACGTGGCGGGGTCGGCATCCATATGCAGGATCGCGGCCACCGTATGGGCGTTATGGGTGGCGAATTGCGGATAGATCCGGTCGGTCAGACCCAGCAGCTTGCGGGCATTGGCGATGTAGGAGATGTCGGTGGCGGATTTGTCGGTGAAGACCGGGAACCCCTCGAGCCCGGCCACCTGCGCGCGCTTGATCTCGGTGTCCCAATAGGCGCCTTTCACCAGCCGCACCATGATCTTGCGATCGAGCCGCGTGGCCAGATCGTAAAGCCAGTCGATCACCGGTCCGGCGCGCTGCCCGAAGGCCTGCACCACCACGCCGAAGCCGTCCCAGCCCTTGAGCGAAGGTTCCGACAGCACCTCCTCGATCACGTCGAGCGAGATCGACAGGCGGTCGGCCTCTTCGGCGTCGATGTTGAGCCCGATCCCGGCGCTGCGCGCCAGCTGGCAGAGCGTGCGCAGACGCGGCACCACCTCGTTCATCACCGTGGCGCGCTGCATCTCGTCATAGCGCGGATGCAGGGCGGAGAGCTTGACGGAGATTCCGGGATTGGTGCGGATGTCGTTGCCGCGCGCGGCCTGCGCGATGGCGCCGATGGCACGCGAATAGCTCAGGTGATAGCGCTTGGCGTCCGCCTCGGTGCGCGCGGCTTCGCCCAGCATGTCGTAGCTGTAGGTGTAGCCCTTCTCCTCCATCTTCGCGCCGCGCTTCATCGCCGACTGGATGGTCTCGCCCAGCACGAACTGCGCGCCCATCTCCTTCATCGCGCGACCCACGGCGGTGCGGATCACCGGCTCGCCCAGCCGTTTGATGGCCGAGCGAAGATGCCCGACGGGGCCCGGCTGATCCTCGCGCAGCACCTTGCCGGTCAGCATAAGCGCCCAGGTCGAGGCATTGACCAGCGGCGAGGTCGAGTGACCCATGTGGTGCCCCCAGTCGCTGGGAGCGATCTTGTCCTCGATGAGCGCGTCGATGGTTTCGGCATCGGGCACCCGCAGCAGCGCCTCGGCCAGACACATGAGCGCGATGCCCTCATCGGTGGAGAGGCCATATTCGGCCAGAAAGACCTCCATCAGGCCGGGGCGGGAGGTGCCGCGGATGTCGCGCACGAGATCGGCGGCACGCGCCGAGATCGCCTTGCGGTCAGCCGGGCTCAGCGCCGCGACCTCGCGCAGGTGATTGAGGGTTGCGGCCTCGTTGGCATAGGTGTCCGCGTCGATCTTGGCGCGCAGGTCGTCGGTGTGGTCTTTGGGCATGGTGTCCTCCGGGTGCTGTGCTACATTATCCAAAGCCGGGCGGGGATATCGACCGAAGATAGGCTCCGTCGCGGTCGATTTTACCGATTTTTCAGGATTTCACGATGCGAATGGACAGCAGCGAATTTGACAGGTTCGACCGGGCGATTCTGACCGTTCTGGCGGAGGACGGGCGCATCTCCATCACCGAGCTGGCCCGGCGCATCGGGCTGTCGAAATCGCCCACGCAGGCACGACTGCGCAAGCTGGAAGAGGACGGCGTGATCCTCGGCTACCGGGCGATCATGGACCCGATCCGGCTGGGGCTCGACCATGTAGCCTTTGTCGAGGTCAAGATGGTCGACACGTCCGAGCGCGCGCTGGCGGCGTTCAACGCGGCGGTCGCGGCGATCCCGGCGATCGAGCAGGCGCATCTGATCGCGGGCAATTTCGACTACCTGCTCAAGGTGCGCACCGCCGACATGCGCTCTTACCGCCAGGTGCTGGCGGAAAAGATCTCCACCCTGCCGGGGGTGTCGGCGACCTCGACCTATGTGGCGATGGAAGCGGTCAAGGATGACGGTCTCGCGGACGTGACTTGACCGGCGGGTCTGCGGTGCCGCACTTTTAGACATGCGACATGTGCTGATCTGCCTTTGCCTGCTGGCCCCGCCCGCCCTTGCCGATGGATGCCCCGCCGCCCCGGACCACAGCGCCGAGATCGACGCGTTGCTGGCGCAGCTGAAGACCGCGCCCGACGAAATGCAGGCGCGCGGGATCTCGCTGCAGCTGTGGCAGCTCTGGGACGATGCGCCCGACGAGCCCAGCCAGGAGATGCTCGACGAGGGCATGCGCGCGCGGTCGGGCTATGATTTCCTGCGCGCGCTGGACCGGCTCAACGCGCTTGTGTCCTACTGTCCGTTTTACGCCGAAGGCTACAACCAGCGCGCTTTCGTGAACTTCCTGCGCCAGGATTACGAGGCGGCGCTGCCCGATCTCGACCAGGCGCTCAAGCTCAACCCGACCCATATCGGCGCGCTTTCGGGCAAGGCGCTGACGCTGCTGGCGCTGGGGCGTGATGTGGAGGGGCAGCGGGTGTTGCGGGACGCTCTGGCGCTGAACCCGTGGCTGTCCGAACGCGGGCTGCTGCAGCCATTGCCGGAGGACGACGAGACCGATCTCTGAGCCTTTACACGCAGAGATCTGCCGATATTGTCGCCGCGCTGGCCCGCGTGGTGGAATGGTAGACACAGGGGACTTAAAATCCCCAGGCCGGAAGGCCGTGCCGGTTCGAGTCCGGCCGCGGGTACCAGCAGTCTGATGTTCGAGGGGGTAGGATCGACGGTGAAAACCCGCCCGCGCGTCAGATCTTGCGCAGCCGGATTACCACGTCGACAGAGGCAATCTCTGCCCCGTCGGGCGCGCCGGGCAGGCGGGTGATCACAAGCTGATCGGCCGGCGCATCGGTCAGCCGGCCCTCGTCTTCCCAGTAGAAATGCGGGTGATCGTGGGTGTTGGTGTCAAAATAGCTCTTGGAGCCGTCCACCGTCACCTCCTGCATGAGGCCCGCGTCGCAGAACGCCTTGAGGGTGTTGTAGACCGTGGCGAGCGACACCGGCTCCGCGCAATCCCTGGCGGCGGCAAAGAGGCTTTCGGCGGTGACGTGGCGGTCGCGGCCATCGCCCACAAGCAATGCCGCCAGCGCCACCCGTTGCCGCGTCGGACGCAGGTCCGATTGCGCGATCCAGTCGCGTGCGCGTGTGTTTGCCTCTGGAGCCATCGGTCTTGCGTTCCCGCGTCGGTGCAGATCTTCCCTTCATATAAAGCGCCATGGGGTGCGATTTCAAACGAAATTGGCAGGATTCGCGCTGGTTTGCCGCGGTTGCAGCGCTCTTGCGGCGCGCGCGACGCCGGTGCTAGAGGGGGCAAACGTCAATGCAACAGGGATGGGGGCGGGCTTCGATGACCGGTTATCCGACGAGTTTCGGCAAGGAAGACCTTTTGAAATGCGCACGCGGAGAGCTGTTCGGCCCCGGCAACGCGCAACTGCCCGAGCCGCCCATGCTGATGATGGACCGCATCACCGACATCTCGGGCGATGGCGGCGCGCATGGCAAGGGCCATGTGGTGGCCGAGTTCGATATCACGCCGGATCTGTGGTTCTTCGACTGCCATTTCCCCGGCAATCCGATCATGCCCGGCTGTCTGGGTCTGGACGGGCTCTGGCAGCTCACCGGCTTCAACCTCGGCTGGCGTGGCTGGCAGGGGCGCGGCTATGCGCTGGGTGTGGGCGAGGTGAAGCTGACCGGCATGGTGCGGCCCGACCGCAAGATGCTGACCTACAAGGTGGATTTCACCAAGGCCCTGCAGACGCGGCGGCTGACCATGGGGGTTGCCGACGGCATTGTCGAGGCCGATGGCGAGGTGATCTATCAGGTCAGGGACATGAAGGTCGCGCTCAGCGAAAGCTGACCGCGACCGGGGGCGCTGATGGACGCGCTACAGCAGGAAGTCGGACTCCTCGCCCAGATCCGGCGGCACGTTGTCGAACCAGCTCGCACTGCGTGTGGGCGGTTCGGGCGCAGGCTCTTCTGACGGGGCAAAGAGATCGGGCTGCTGGCTGAAGAAATCGAACCGGCCACCCTCGTCAGGGCCCAGCCCGAAACCACTCTCGGCCAGCCATCCATCACGGATTCGAAACGAGAAAATCGCGTCATCGGGCATGGGGTTGTCCTCCTGAAATACGGCTCAGATCCGGTGAGCCGGAAAAGTGCAAAACGGATAGAACTGGCAAGGCAATAACTCGAGGATACGCGACACGGCCGGTTCGGCAAAGTCCGGAAAACCGGACAGGGGGGCTAGGCGTCCCGCCAGCCCTCCGGCAAGAGCGCGCCGAACCGCGCGCGGCAGGCGGCATATTGCGGCGCCAGCCGGTCGGCAAACGCCGCCCGCGCGTCTGCAGGCAGCGACAGACGGATCTGCGTTTCGTTCATCCGGCGCGAAGGATCTCCGGGCTGATAGGCGACCCCCAGGAACCGGCAGAGCGTGCGCAGAGAGGTTTCCTCGAAAAGCGTCTCGTAAAAGAGGTGCAAGACCTGATCGGGCGCAAAGACCGCGTCCAGCGCCGCCAGCGTCGCGGCATAATCGGCGCGCGCCATCACCGCCTCGGACGCCAGCGCGTCCGGCCAGCGCGTGATGGCGTCGTTTTCGGGCTTCATCTGCTGCAGGTGGCGCAGTTGCGACCAGAGCCGGTCCACCGGGTCGCGCATCACGTAGAGCACTTTCAGCGTGATCTCCTGCGAGGCGCAGAACGCCCTGAGATAGGCAAACCCGTCCCGGCCGATCACCGAATAGGCCGGGGTGATGTCGCAGAAGACGCGGGTCCGCGCCTCGCTAAGCCGGGCAAAATGGCCGAAATAGGCGTTGTCGTCATAGATCATCTGCGCGCGATCGAGGCTCGCCTGAAAGACCGCGCGCTGCGCCAGGTTCTCCGCCGCGTCGCCGGGCTGAGCCAGGTGAAACCCCAGCCGCGCCATCGCCAGCGCCTGCATGTCGCCCAACGCGTGCTGCGCAAACCGTGCGTTGAAGAAATGCACCTCTTTCAACGGCGAGACCGCCACCTCGGGCAGCGCCTCGAGATAGCCGTGAAGCCAGCTGGTCGCGCATTTCGCGGCACCGATGCAGAGCAGCAGCGTCTTGCCGTCCAGTTCGCGGTACCGTCGCAGACCCGCGGGCATGTCCGTCATCGACCGTCTCCTGATGCGCAGGCCCCGTGCCGGACAGCCTGCCACAGCGCCGCGCACCGCTCAACCGCGCGGCAAGCGCCTTGCGCCCCGCGTCCGCCCTGTCCTACACCTGTCACAACTTATAAAAGGAGTGCGCCCATGCGCCGCGTAAAACCAGAGGTTGGCCTATGAGACGGGTTGTCGTCACCGGTCTCGGGATCGTGTCATCCATCGGCACCAACGCAGACGAGGTGCTGGCCTCGCTCAAGGCAGGCACCTCCGGCATCACCGCCAACGAGGAGATGAAGGAACACGGCTTTCGCAGCCAGATCGCAGGCGCCATCAACCTCGATCCGTCCGACCATATCGACAAGCGCACCTTGCGTTTCATGGGGCCGGGCTCGGCCTATGCGTATATCGCGATGAACCAGGCGATTGCCGATGCCGGTCTGCAGCAGGACGATATCGTGAACCCGATGACCGGCCTGATCGCCGGATCCGGCGGGCCGTCGACCAGTGCGATGCTGCAGGCGCACCAGACGGTGCTGAAGACCGGGGCCACCAAGCGGATCGGGCCGTTTGCCGTGCCGAAATGCATGTCCTCGACGGTCAGCGCCAATCTGGCGACGGCCTACCAGATCAAGGGCATGAACTTCTCGATCACTTCGGCCTGTTCCACGTCGCTGCATTGCATCGGCATGGCGGCGGGGCAGGTGGCGCTGGGCAATCAGGACGTGATGTTTGCCGGCGGCGGGGAAGAGCTCGACTGGACCCTGTCGTGCCTTTTCGACGCGATGGGCGCGATGTCGAGCAAGTACAACGATACGCCGGACCGCGCGAGCCGCGCGTTCGATGCCAATCGCGACGGGTTCGTGATCTCGGGCGGTGGCGCCATGGTGGTGCTGGAAAGCCTCGAACACGCGCAGGCGCGGGGGGCCAGGATCTACGCCGAAGTCACCGGGTTCTCGGCCACTTCCGACGGGGCCGACATGGTGGCCCCGTCCGGAGAGGGTGGCGAACGCGCGATGCGCGGCGCGCTGCGCACGCTGCCCGAAGGGCGCAAGGTCAGCTACATCAACGCGCATGGCACCTCGACCCCGGTGGGCGATGTGGGCGAAATCGAAGCGGTGCGCCGGGTCTTCGGGCAAGGCAGCACGCCGCCGGTCAGCTCCACCAAGTCGATGACCGGCCACAGCCAGGGCGCCACCGGCGCGCAGGAGGCGATCTACTGCCTGCTGGCGCTCGAGCATGATTTCATCATCCCGTCGATCAATGTCGAAACGCTCGATCCCGCGCTGGATCCCGCAGAGATCGCGACCGCCCGCGTCGACAATGCCGGGCTCGACACGGTGATGACCAACTCCTTTGGCTTCGGCGGCACCAACGGGTCTATGCTGATGAGCAAGCCCGACATCTAGCGCCTCGACAGGGCGTGCGAGTTCTCCCGGGCGTTGCCGGACGGCAGGGGCGGGTGTAAAGCGGCGGCAATTATCTGTGCCGGGGCGCTTGTGCCGTCGCGCGCCGCGCCCCATTTCTCACGCCTGGTGCCGACGCTTGCTTGCGACGGGTGTCAGGCGCGTTCGAAAAGACACTGACATCGGATTTGGGCCGGGCCCCCGATGCCCCGAAGGAGCCTTGAGATGACCGCTGACCAGCAGACCGGCGCCATTGCCGCGACGGACGCCACCCGTTCCGACGGGCTGCGCTTTGAGGATGACGCGGGCGCCTCGCGCTCCACCTGGGTTGCCGCACTGCTCGTGGTGCTGATCGTCGGCTGGATGGGCAGCGGGTTCATCATCCCCGGCACCGATGACGGAGAGGTCGCCACCCGGCAGGAGCCGGAGCCGGTGGCGGTCGCCGTGACCCGCTCGACCGCCCAGACGGTGACGCAGTTCTACCAGGCCGAAGGGCAGGCGCTGCCCGATCGCGACACCGTGCTGCGCGCCGAGGCCTCCGGCGATATCGCCGAGGTGCTGGTCGCCAAGGGCCAGGACGTGGCGGCGGGCGAGATCATCGCCCGGATCGACGCCACCAACAACGAAGCCGACGCGAACCGCGCCGCCGAAGAGCTGGCCCGCGCGCAACGCGAGTTCGACAATGCCGAGGCGCTGCTGGCGCGCGGCGTGGCCACGATGGACCGGGTCACGCAGGCCCGCGCGGCGCTTGCCAGCGCGCAGGCGCAGGTCACTGCGGCGCAACAGGCCTCTGAATCGCTGACCATCACGGCGCCTTTCGCAGGCCGGCTGGAAACGCTGGAGATCGACGAGGGAGAATACGTCTCGGCAGGCTCCGATATCGGGCGGCTGGTCGATATCACGCCGCTCACCGTGGCCATCCAGGTGCCGCAGCAATCGCTCACCCAGCTGAAAGTCGGCCAGCCTGCAACCGTGCGCTTCATCACCGGCGAGGAACGCCCAGGCGCGCTGGTCTTTGTCGGCACCTCCGCTGCCGCCGAAACGCGCACCTTTCTGGCCGAGATCGAAGTGGCCAACGAGGATGTCGCGATCCCCGCGGGCATCTCGGCAGAGATCGTCATTCCGACGGGGCAGACCAAGGCGCATTTCCTGTCGCCCTCCATCGTGTCGCTGAACACCGAAGGCACGCTTGGCGTGAAGACCGTCAACGGTGACAACGTGGTCGCGTTCTACCCCATCCAGGTCGTCAAGGCGCAGATCGACGGCATCTGGGTGACCGGGTTGCCCGACACCGCCGACGTGATCACCGTGGGGCAGGGCTTTGTCAACGAAGCCGAAGTGGTGGCCCCCAGCATCACGGAGACGGACGGATGAACACCCTGATCGACGCCGCCTTTTCGCGGACCCGCGTGGTGGTCATGGCGCTGATCATGGTGCTGACCGTCGGCGCCTATGCCTATGTCTCGATCCCGAAAGAGGCCAATCCCGAAGTGCCTCTGCCGCTTTTCTACGTCTCCACCGGGCTTGACGGGATCAGCCCGGCCGATGCCGAACGGCTGCTGCTGGAACCGCTGGAGACCGAATTCGCCTCCATCGCGGGGCTCGACAGTCTGAAATCGGATGCCTCCGAAGGCTTTGCCAGCCTGCAGCTGGAATTTGCGCCCGGCGGCGACAATGACGAGGCGCTGGACAAGGTGCGCGAGGCCGCGGACCGCGTCGAGGGCGATCTGCCCGACGACGCCTATGACATCACCATCACCGAGATCAACACGGCGCTTTTCCCGATCATTACCGCGATCCTGTCCGGCCCGGTGCCGGAACGGGCGCTCAACGATCTGGCCGAGGAGCTGCAGGAAGAGATTGAAGGGCTCGAAGGCGTGCTCGAGGTCGATATCGGCGGCCAGCGCTTCGAGTTTCTCGAAGTGCTCATCGATCCGACGGTGTTCCAGACCTACAATCTCAGCTTTGACGAACTCATCGGCCAGATCCAGCGCAACAACCGGCTGATCGCCGCAGGCGCCATCGAGACCGGATCGGGCCGGATCGTGCTCAAGGTGCCGGGTCTGATCGAGGGGCTCGAGGACGTGATGGCGATGCCGGTGAAGGTGCGCGGCGACGCGGTGGTGACCTTCGGCGATGTCGCCACGATCCGGCGCACCTTCGAGGATCCGACCTCTTTCGCGCGGATCAACGGCCAGCCCGCGCTGGCGCTGGAAGTGACCAAGCGGTCCGGTGCCAACATCATCGACACCGTGGCCGAGGTGAAAGCACTGGTCGAAGAGCTGCGCGTCGACTGGCCCGACAGTATCGAGATCACCTATCTGCAGGATCAGTCAAAGCAGGTGGAAGACCTGCTGAGCGATCTGGAGGCCAATGTCATCGCTGCCGTCATACTGGTGATGATCGTGATCGTTCTGGCGCTGGGCGTCCGGTCCGCGGTGCTTGTCGGTCTGGCCATCCCGGGCGCGTTTCTGGCAGGCGTCATCGCACTCTGGTCGATGGGCTACACGATGAACATCGTTGTACTCTTCTCGCTGATCCTGGTGGTCGGCATGCTGGTTGACGGGGCCATCGTGACCACTGAACTGGCCGACCGCAAACTGCAGGAAGGGGCGGCGGCCCGCGACGCCTATGCCTTTGCCGCAAAGCGCATGTCCTGGCCGATCATCGCCTCGACCGCCACCACGCTGAGCGTGTTTTTCCCGCTGCTCTTCTGGTCGGGAATGGTGGGCGAGTTCATGAAGTTCCTTCCCATCACCGTGATCCTGACGCTTTTCGCGTCACTTTTCATGGCGCTGGTGTTCATCCCCGTGGTCGGCGGGCTGATCGGCCGGCGCCAGCCGCAGACCGCCCGGCAGAAAGCGGCCCTGCACGCCGCTGAATCCGGCGATCCACGGCAGATGGGCGGCATCACCGGCGCCTATGTGCGCCTGCTGGAGCGCGCCATCCTGCGCCCCGGCGCGACGGTCCTGCTGGCGCTGGCGCTGCTGCTCGGGGGGTTCGGGCTTTACGGGCAGTTCGGCAAAGGGGTCACGTTCTTTCCGTCGGTGGAGCCCGATTTCATGCAGGTGCAGGTGCGCGCCCGCGACAATTTCTCGATCTTCGAGCGTGACGCGCTGGTGCGCGCCGTCGAGGAGCGTTTGCTGGGATATGACGAGATCGCCAGCATCTACGCGCGGTCGGTGATGTCGGCGGGGCAGGGCGACGAAGAGACCATCGGCACGCTGCAGCTGGAGCTCACCGCCTGGGACATCCGCCGCACCGCCGCCGAGATCGGCACCGATATCCGCCGCGACGTGGCCGATATTGCCGGGATCGACGTGCAGGTGCAGACCGAAAACGGCGGGCCTGCGGCGGGCAAGCCGGTGAACCTCGAGGTCACGGCGCGCAATCCGGACCGGCAACTCGCGGCGGTGCAGCAGATCCGAGAGATCATGGACCGGATGGGCGGTTTCACCGATGTGACCGACACCCGTCCGGTGCCGGGGGTCGAGGTCTCGATCCTCGTCAACCGCGCCGAGGCCGCGCGCTTTGGCGCCGATGTCAGCCTGCTGGGGCAGGCCGTGCAATTGCTGACGCAAGGCATCACCGTGGCGGACTACCGCCCCGACGACACTGACGGGTCTCTGGATATCCGTGTGCGCTTTCCCAGCGAGGAGCGCTCTCTGGCCGAGCTTGCCAGCCTGCGCGTGCCCACAAGCTCGGGCCTCGTACCCATCGCCAATTTCGTGACCTTCGCACCGTCGGAGAGGACCGGCGTCATCCGCCGCATCGACGAAAAGCGGGTCACCACGATCGAGGCCAACGTCGCCCCGGGTGTGCTGGTCAACGATCAGGTCGTCGCCCTGACCGAGGCGCTCAACGCCGCAGACCTGCCCGAAGGTGTGGCGTTCAGCTTTGCCGGCGAGGCAGAGGACCAGCAGGAAAGCATGGTGTTCCTGATCGGTGCCTTCATCACGGCGGTGTTTTTGATGTTCGTGATCCTGGTCACCCAGTTCAACAACTTCTTCCAGGCCTTCGTGGTGATGAGCGCGATTGTCTTTTCCATCGCCGGGGTGCTGCTGGGGCTGCTGGTCACCGGGCGGCCCTTCGGCATCGTGATGGGCGGCATCGGGGTCATCGCGCTGGCGGGCATCGTGGTCAACAACAACATCGTTCTGATCGACACGTTCAACGATCTCAAACGCGCCGGTCAGTCGCCGCTGGAGGCCGCCCTGCGCACCGGGGCGCAGCGTCTGCGGCCGGTGATCCTGACCTCCGTCACCACCGCGCTGGGCCTGATGCCCATGGTGATCGGCGTGAACCTCAACTTCTTCACGCGCGAGGTGGTTTATGGCGCGCCTTCCACCCAGTGGTGGACGGAGCTGTCATCGGCCATCGCGGGCGGTCTGGTGATCGCCACCGTGCTGACCCTGATCGTCACCCCCGCGATGCTGATGCTGGGAGAGCGGAACCGCCGCGCATCGGGCGCAGGAGCGCTGCAACCGGCGCAGTGAGCACCGCCGCAGGAAAGGCCCGGGTCCCGTCCGGCCCCCGTCGGGACGGGCCTTCCTGCACGCATGCGCCGCGCGTTCTCGGCGGCGCAGCTTGACCTCGCCGCCCGATCCGTTCAGGTAATTCCAAACACGTGGAGGGCCGTCATGACAATCTCTCTTGCAGGCAAGCGCGGGCTTGTCATGGGTGTGGCGAACGAACGCTCGATCGCCTGGGGCATCGCGAAGGCCTGCGCCGAAGCGGGGGCGGAGCTGGCCTTCACCTACCAGGGCGAGGCGTTCGGCAAGCGGCTGGAACCGCTGGCGGCATCGGTCGGCTCGGATTTCATGGTCGATGTCGATGTGACCGACGATGCCTCTCTCGATGCCGCCTTCGAGGCGCTGGCGGCGCGCTGGGACAGCCTCGATTTTGTCGTGCACGCCATCGCGTTTTCCGACAAGGCCGAGCTTACGGGCCGCTTTCTCGACACCTCGCGCGCCAATTTCAAGAACTCGCTCGACATTTCCGCCTACAGCTTCATCGAGATCGCCCGCCGCGCGCATCCGCTGATGAAGGAGAACGGAGGCACGCTGCTGACGCTGACCTATATGGGCTCCAACCGGGTGACGCCGAATTACAACGTGATGGGGGTGGCCAAGGCGGCGCTGGAATCCGCAACCCGTTATCTGGCCAATGATCTGGGTCCCGAGGGCATCCGCGTGAACGCGCTTTCGCCCGGTCCGATGAAGACGCTGGCCGGTGCGGCCATCGGCGGCGCGCGCAAGACCTACAAGCACACCGACATGAACGCGCCGCTGCGCGCCAATGCCACGCTCGAGGCGGTGGGCGGCACAGCGGTCTGGCTGATCTCGGATGCGGGCGCCTGCACCACTGGCGAGATCGTGCGCGTCGATGGCGGGTTCCACGTGCTGGGCATGCCGCAACACGAAAACCTGTGAAAGGGGCCGCGATGATCCGCAGCATTTCCATCCTGACCGTGGCGGCTTTGCTGGCCGCCTGCACCGCGGGGCCCACGCCCACTGCGCGCTCCGGCGGCGACGGGCAGGCGAGCCAGCTCAGACCCGGCATGACCGAGAACCAGGCCTTCGAGATCTTCGGCCCGGAAACAGGCTTCGAGAGGGATCCCGCGAATTTCGACATCTCCTGCCTCAGCTACGCCTACGGCTCGGCCGAGGATCCGCGCTACGTGCACGCGGTTTTTGAAAACGGCGCGCTGCTCAGGGCGACGGACGGGCACGCCGCCATCTGCACCTTCGATCCCGCGCCCGAGCCCGCCGCGGCAGAGCCGGCAGCGCTCTGACCATCCGGCTCGCCCGGCGGGCCCGCCCCGCTATATCACCGGCAAAGCCGCCTTTCGGCACGCCATGACAGGTTCGTTCGTGACAGATATCCCCCGTTCCGCGCTTCTTCTCGGTCTTGCCGGTGTGATCCCCTTTGCCTGGGGCGCGCTCACCTTGCTGTGGGAGCCTGCCGCGGTCTGGGGGCAGGCCAATCTGGGGCCGCGTTTCATCGGGCCTTATGTGCAGCTTTTCTACGGCTCGGTCATTCTCAGCTTCATGTCCGGCGTGCTCTGGGGGTTTGCCACAAGGGCCAGCGGCGCGCAGGCGACAACGGGCTACGCGCTGTCGGTGATCCCGGCGCTCTGGGCGTTTTTCATGACCGGCGGCGGGCCGGTCTCGGCGGGCACCAACCTGATCTTCGGGTTCCTGGGGTTGCTGTTGCTCGACTGGCAATTCTGGCGCTGGGGGCTCGCGCCCGCCTGGTGGCTGCGCTTGCGCGGAGTGCTGACCGCGCTGGTGGTGATCTGCCTGGCGGTCGGCGTCTTTCTCTGAGCGGCCTTGATCCGGCCGCGCGAACAGGCCACACCAGAGCCATGAGTGATCCAGAAACCATCCGCATCTACGACGCGCGCGCCGAGGATTACGCGCGCACCCTTGGCTCTGACGCGCCAGACGCAACCCTGCGCCGCTTCATCGAGGCATTGCCTGAGGCGGGCCGCGTGCTCGATCTTGGCTGCGGGCCGGGGCGGTCGGCGCATTTCATGGCCGAGGCCGGGCTCGTGGTCGACGCCTGGGACGCTTCCGCAAAGATGGTGGAGATGGCCGCGTCCGACCGGCGCGTCACCGCGCGGCAGGCCGCGTTCGACGATCTCGACGCCGAAACCATCTATGACGGCATCTGGGCCAATTTCTCATTGCTGCACGCGCCGCGCGACGCGATGCCGCGCCATCTGCAGGCCATCGCCACCGCTTTGAAACCCGGCGGGCTCTTTCATGTAGCGGTCAAGGAAGGCACGGGCGAGGCGCGCGACAAGCTGGGCCGCAAATACAGCTACTACACCGAAGCGGCGCTGAGCGCGCTTTTGCGCGAGGCGGGCCTTGCCCCCGGCGCGTTCCGGTCCGGTGAGGAAAAAGGGCTCGACGGTATGATGGCGCGCTGGATCTCGGTGACCGCGATTGCCTGATCTTTTTGCCTATACCGATGGCGCGTGTTCCGGCAATCCCGGGCCCGGTGGCTGGGGTGTGCTGATGCGCGCCACCGACGGTGACACCATCCTGAAAGAGCGCGAGCTGAAGGGCGGCGAGGCGGAGACCACAAACAACCGCATGGAGCTGCTGGCCGCCATCCACGCGCTGGAAAGCCTGACGCGGCCGTCCGAGATCACGATTGTGACCGACAGCGCCTATGTCAAAAACGGCGTGACAAGCTGGATCCACGGCTGGAAACGCAATGGCTGGCGCACGTCGTCGAAAAAACCGGTCAAGAATGTCGAGCTCTGGCAACGGCTCGACGAGGCGCAGGCGTCCCATTCGGTGACCTGGGAATGGGTCAAGGGCCACGCGGGCCACCCCGAGAACGAGCGCGCGGACGAGCTGGCGCGCGCTGGCATGGCGCCGTTCAAGCCCGCCCGCGACGACGCATGAGCGGCGCGGTTGGCGCCTGCCGGGCTCTGCTGGGACGGCGCGCAGGTGCATCACCGCCGCTCTTCGATGGCCGCGCGCGCCCCGCGCCCGGCAGCCGGGAGGCCGCGTGACGCTTCTGACGCTTCTCGATTACACCGCCGTGCTGGTCTTCGCGCTTTCCGGCGCGCTGGTGGCCAGCCGCGCGCAGCTCGACATTGTGGGGTTTGCCTTTTTCGCCTGCCTCACCGGCGTTGGCGGCGGCACGCTGCGGGACGTGTTGCTGGACCGGAACCCGGTCTTCTGGATCGCCGATCCGACCTATCTCGCGGTGGGCTGTGCCGCCGCCCTGCTGGTCTTTTTCACCGCGCACCTGCTGGAAAGCCGCTATCGCGCGATCCTCTGGCTCGATGCTGCGGCGCTGGCCTTTGCGGTCGCGGCAGGGTCCGGCATCGCGCTGGCGCTGGAAAAATCCGCCGCGATCATCGTGGTCATGGGCATCCTGACCGGTTGCGCGGGTGGGCTGATGCGCGACGTCGTGGCCAACGAGGTGCCAATGGTGCTGAAACAGGGCGAGCTTTACGTCACATGCGCGCTGCTGGGCTCGGTCGCCACGGTGGTCTGCGCGACGCTTGGTCTGGCGCCGATCCTGGCTGCCCTGGCCTGCGCCGGGGTGACCTTTGGCCTGCGTGCCGGGTCGCTGGCCTTTGGCTGGCGGTTGCCGGTCTACAAGGCCTTCCCGCCGCGCCAGTAGCCGCCCGCAACACGTCTACTGCAGATCCGCAAAGGCCGCCTGCAGGCGCGCGCCTGCCTCGATCACCCGGGCGCGGGTGGTGGCCAGATTGAACCTCAGGCTGAGCGCGCCGCCCACGCCAAAATCGGGCCCCGCACTTGGCGCGATGCGCGCCGACTTGCGCACGCGCCGGTCGATCTCGTCGTAGCTCATGCCGGTGCCGGAGAAGTCGACCCAGGCCAGGTAGGTCGCCTCGAGCGGCATCGCGCGCACGCCGGGAATGGCGTTCACCGCCGCGTCGAAGACCGCGATGTTGCCCGCCAGATGCTCCAGCTGCGCATCTGCCCAGGCCGCCCCCTCGGGCGAATAGGCGGCGGTCACCATCTTGTAGCCGAGGAGGTTGGCGTCAAAATCGAGCGAGCGCAGCCGCTGCTGCATCGCGCCGCGCAGCTCCGCGTCGGGGATGATCATGTTGCCGGTGCGCATGCCCGCGATGTTGAAGGTCTTGGAGGCCGCGGTCAGCGTCACCGTCCGGTCGCGCTGTGCGCGCGCGGCCACGTCCATCGGCACGAAACGGCGGCCGGGAAACACGAAATCCTGATGCACCTCGTCGGTGATCAGGATCATGTCGTTGCGCGCGGCAAACGCCGCGACCGACTGCAGCTCGTCTCGCGTCCAGACCCGCCCCGAGGGGTTCTGCGGCGAGCACCAGATCAGCATCCGCTCGTCGCCGGTGAGTCGGTTCTGCGCGTCGTCGAGATCCAGCTCGTAGCGCGCCCCGTCGAGCCGCAGCGGGCATTCGGTGACCTCCCGGCCCGCCTTGCGGATCTTGTAAAAGAACTCGTGATAGACCGGCGAGAAGATCGCGATCGGCGCGCCGGGCGCGCTCCAGACGTCGATGCAAAGCGCAATGGCGTTGCCCAGCCCCTGCGCGGTCAGGATCCAGTCCGGCTCGATCTGCCAGTTGTGGCGCGTCTGCATCCACCACCCGATTGCCTCCTTGTAGGCGCTTTGGTCGGTGAAATAGCCGAACACGCCGTGATCGACCTGCGCCTGCGCCGCGCGCAGCACGCAAGGCGCGGTAGCGTAGTCGCTGTCGGCGGTCCACATCGAGATGCCGTCTTCGGAGGGCACCCCGAAGCGGCTTTCAAGCGTATCCCATTTGCTGCAATGCGTGCCGCGCCGTTCGATCGGCGTGTTGAAATCGAAAGGCTGGCGGCTCTGCTCGGTCATCGGGATCCCTTTGCGCGTCTTCGGGCGGACGCTAGCGCCTTTGCCTGCGGTTGCAAGAGCGTCGGCTTGCACGACGGCCGAGTTTTGCCTAAGTGAAACGGCATGAAACGGCCGATCCTGATCCACCCCGACCCACGGCTCAAGAAAGCCTGCGACAGCGTCCCCGATCTCGACGACGAGCTGCGGGCGCTGGCCGATGACATGCTCGAGACGATGTATGCCGCGCCGGGGATCGGCTTGGCGGCACCGCAGGTCGGCGTGCTGAGCCGGCTGATCGTGCTCGATTGCGTGAAGGCCGAAGAGGCGGCGCCGCGCCCGCTGGTCATGTTCAATCCGCGCGTGACCGCGTCGTCGGAGCTGATGAATGTCTATGAGGAAGGCTGCCTCTCGATTCCCGATCAATACGCCGATGTGGAGCGTCCCGCCGAGGTCGAGGTCGAATGGACGGACCGCGACGGCCATTTGCGGAAAGAGGCGTTTGGCGGGCTCTGGGCGACCTGCGTGCAGCACGAGATCGACCATCTCGACGGCAAGCTCTTCATCGATTACCTCAAGCCGCTGAAGCGCCAGATGATCACCCGCAAGATGGTCAAGCTGAAGAAAGAACGCGCGCGGGAAAAGGCGTGAGCATGCGCGAGATCCTGCGCTGGCCGGATCCGCGGCTGGGCACCGTCTGCGCGCCGGTGAGCGATGTCGCCTCGGTCGCGGGGCTTGTCGCGGACATGTTCGAGACGATGTATGCCGCCCCCGGGCGTGGGCTCGCGGCGCCGCAGGTCGGCGCGCTGGTCCGGGTCTTCGTGATGGATGCGGGCTGGAAGAGCGGCGAGAAGACGCCGCTGGCCTGTCTCAACCCGCGCATCGTCGCCGCCTCGGACCGGCTGGTCACCGGCGAGGAAGCGTGCCTCTCGATCCCCGGCGTCACCGCTGAGGTCACCCGGCCCGATGCGATCACGCTGGCCTTCACCGATCCGGAGGGGGCGGCGCAGGTGCTGGAGCTCACCGGGTTTGCCGCCACATGCGCGCAGCACGAGCTCGACCATCTGGACGGTCTGGTGCATTTCGACCGGCTGGAGCCCGCGGCGCGCGCGGCGCTGGTGGCGGATTACGAGGCGCTGGCGTGACCGCGCGCCGCTGCCTGCCCTGGCCCGACAAGCGGTTGCGCAGCGCCGCCGCTCCCGTCGAGGCGATCACCGACGAGGTCCGCGCGATCTGGGAGGACATGGTCGACACGATGGAGGCGATGCCGGGCGTCGGGCTCGCCGCACCGCAGATCGGCGAGATGCTGCGGCTTGCGGTTGTCGATGCCTCGGACGCGCGCGGGCAGGTGATCCGGCTGGCCAATCCCGAGATCCTGCACGCCTCCATGGAGCTGCGCGCGCATGAAGAGGCAAGCCCCAACCTGCCCGGTGTCTACGCCAGAATCTCGCGCCCGCGTGCCGTGACGGTGCGGTTTCTCAACGAGGATGGAGACGTGAGGGAGCGCGATTTCGTGGGGCTCTGGGCCACGTCGGTGCAGCACCAGATCGACCATCTGAACGGGCGGATGTATTTCGACCATCTCAGCAAGGTGAAGCGCGACATGCTGCTGCGCCGGGCCAGGAAAGGCCAGTGATGCAGCGGGTGACGTGTGTCGGAGCGGGGGCCAGCCCCCGCACCCCCGGCGGTATTTGAAAAGAGAAGAAGCAGGAAGGGGTCACATGCGGGTGGTTTTCATGGGCAGCCCGGCATTTTCTGTGCCGGTGCTGGAGGCGCTGGTGGAGGCGGGGCACGAGATCGCCTGCGTCTATTGCCAGCCGCCGCGGCCCGCCGGGCGCGGAAAGCAGCCGCGCGCCACGCCGGTGCAGGCCCGCGCCGAAGCGCTGGGGCTCACGGTGCGCCACCCGGCCTCGCTGAAAACCGACGCGGCGCAGGCTGAGTTTGCGGCGTTGCGGGCGGATGTCGCGGTGGTGGTGGCCTATGGGTTGATCCTGCCGCAGCCGGTGCTCGATGCGCCGGCGCATGGCTGCCTGAATATCCACGCCTCGCTGCTGCCGCGCTGGCGCGGCGCGGCACCGATCCATCGCGCGATCCTCGCAGGTGACGCCGAAACCGGCGTCTGCATCATGCAGATGGAGGCCGGGCTCGATACCGGACCGGTGCTGTTGCGCCACGCGGTGCCGATTGGCGCGGAGGATACCACGGGCATCCTGCATGACCGCCTGAGCGCGCTCGGTGCCCGGCTCATCGTGCAGGCGCTGGAGCAATTGGGATCGCTCACGCCGGACCCGCAGCCCGATGACGGGGTGAGCTATGCCGCCAAGATCGACAAGTCCGAGGCAGAGATCGACTGGACCCGGCCTGCGCCGGTGGTCAGTCGCCAGATCCGCGGGCTGGCGCCCTTTCCCGGTGCCTGGACCCTGCATGAGGGCGCGCGTCTGAAGCTGCTTGGCGCGCGGGTTGTGGCCGGGCAGGGCGCGCCGGGACAGGCGCTTGACGACGGCTTTGTGATTGCCTGCGGTGACGGCGCGGTGCAGGTTACAAAGGCGCAGCGTGCGGGCAAGGGCGCGCAGCCGGCCGAGACGTTTCTGCGCGGCCACGCAATCCCTAAAGGCGCACAACTGGGAGAGTAGAACCATGTTCCCCACCATCATGGGCACCGTCGTGATCGCCGGTATCGTGGGCTACGCCTCCGAACGGTCGGGCTTTACCCATAACGGCGTGCTGCAAAGCATCATCATCTGCATCGGCGGCGCGTTTCTGGCGTATTTCCTGCGCCTGATGTTCGGGATCGGTTTTGGCTCGCCCGGGCTCAACGCCATCGCGTCTTCCATCGGCGCGCTGATCATCGTGCCCACGCATTGGAGGAAGTGACATGCCCATCGTCTGGCTCATCATCATCGGCGCGGCGGCGGGGTTCCTGGCCACCCGCTTCATGCGGATCGAGGCCGGGGTGGTCCAGACCGTCCTCATCGGCATTGCGGGCGCGCTGATCGGCGGGCTGATCATACGCTTCCTGCTGGTGATCTCGGGGCTCTTTGCAGGGCTTGTCGGTGCCGTGCTCGGGGCGATGCTGCTCTTGTGGATCTGGAAGCGGTTTTTCTGACGCCCGCGCCAGTGTCTGTGCGAATTTGCAAAGCATGCTGCGCGCAACCTGGGCTTTGCCATCTGGCTGCACAGGTCTATCTCTGCCTGCACGCATAAAGGAGATCTCTCATGGGCCAGCTTATCGACGGCGAATGGCATGACCAATGGTACGACACCAAGAAAACCGGCGGCAAATTTGTGCGATCCAACGCGAAGTTCCGCAACTGGATCACCGCCGATGGCGCGCCGGGCCCCTCCGGCGAGGGTGGTTTCGAGGCCGAGGCGGGGCGCTACCACCTCTATGTGAGCTTTGCCTGCCCCTGGGCGCATCGCACACTGATCTTCCGCAAACTCAAGGGCTTGGAAGACCTGATCGACGTGAGCGCGGTGCATCCGGACATGCTGTCGGACGGCTGGACCTTCGAGACCGATGATAAGGGGGCAACCGGCGACAGGCTTTACGGCCTGCCCTTCGCGCGCGACATCTACATCAAGGCAGATCCCAACATTTCGGGCCGCGTGACCGTGCCCATCCTCTGGGACAAGACGCGCGAGACCATCGTGTCGAACGAAAGCGCCGAGATCATCCGGATGTTCAACTCCGCCTTCGATCATCTGACCGGCAACACCGAAGATTACTGGCCGCAAGAGCTGCGTGAGGCCATCGAGCCGGTGAACGACCGCATCTATGACACTCTCAACAACGGCGTCTACAAGTCCGGTTTTGCCACCACGCAGCAGGCCTATGAGGACGCGGTTCTGCCGCTTTTCGAGACGCTGGACTGGCTGGAAAGCCGTCTGTCGGAAAACCGCTACCTGATGGGTGACCGCATTACCGAAGCCGATTGGCGGCTTTTCACCACGCTGATCCGGTTCGACAAGGTCTATCACGGGCATTTCAAGTGCAACCGGGCGCGGATCATCGATTACCCGAATATCAACGGCTATATGCGCGAGCTCTACCAATGGCCCGGCGTTGCCGAGACGGTGAATTTCGATCACATCACGCGGCATTACCACTACAGCCACGAGACGGTGAACCCGCACCGCATCGTGCCCGTGGGCCCCGATCTGAACCTAGACGCACCACATGGGCGCGAGGCCCGTCACGCGGCCTGAGAGGGGCGTCAATGGGTGGCGAAATGCTCCACCATCGCCGCCAGATCGTCTGGCGGCGTGCCGGTGGGCAGGAACGCGCGGGCATTGGTGCAATGCTGGAAGATCGAGCCGTCCGAGAAAAAGCAGGTGTTGGTCACAAAGACCACACGCGCCTCGGGCTGCCGGTAATTGGCAAAATCGGAGATCGCCAGCGCACCGGTGACGTTGTCGGTCAGATCGAGGATGATCACCCGGAAGTCCTTCGTTCTGAGGATGTCGATTGCATCATCCTGAGAGCTCGCGATGTCGACATTTGCGCCAAACCGACCGAGATGGTGTTTCCAGATCCGGGCCAGGCTGGACTGGCATTGAACAATGAGTACGTTCACCAACCCCTCCTTCGGAAATCGTGGAATGAACAAAAGCTTAACCACTTAACACGGACAAATCTCAACAAAGTGTTAACAGAGCCGATGCAATTCCGGTCAGTTTCCTCCGATACGCGGAGTTTCGCCTTATCATCGCCTTGTTCCGCCTCACCACGCTGATACTGTGCGCAAAATTGTGACAAGAGGTGGGATTATGCAAGCAAAAGCACTCTTTCTGGGCGTGATCTTTGCGGGTGCGGCGATGATCGCGAACACGGCCGCGGCGCAGGATGACAGCGTGCCCTGCGGCGGCGGTTTTGGCGAGTTTGTGCAGGGTCTGAAGGCCGAGGCGGTGGCGATGGGGCATGGCCCGGAGGTCGCGTCGCAATTCCTGTCGGGCGTACGTCAGGACCCTTCGGTGCTGCGGGCGGATCGCCGCCAGGGCATCTTTCAGGATCCCTTCATCACCTTCTCGCGCAAGCTCATCAGCCAGAGCCGGCTCGACAAGGGACGGCAGATGTCACAGCGCTACGATGCCATTTTCGAGCGGATCGAGCGCGAATACGGGATTTCGCGCGGCGTCTTGCTGGCATTCTGGGCGTTCGAGACCGATTACGGTGCCTTTCAGGGGGATTTCAACACACTCAACGCGCTGGTGACGCTGGCCCATGACTGCAGGCGGCCCGAGATCTTCAGACCGCAGATCTTCGCTGCGCTCAAGCTTCATGAAAACGGCGATTTCGATCCTGCGCGCACCACCGGCGCCTGGGCGGGCGAGATCGGGATGGTGCAGATGTTGCCCAAGGACATCCTTGAAAACGGCGTCGATGGCGACGGCGACGGGCATGTCTATCTCAAGACCTCTGCCCCGGATGCGCTGATGTCGGGCGGCAAGATGCTGTCGCATCTGGGCTGGCGTCATGGCGAGCCGTGGCTGCAGGAAGTGACGTTGCCGGCGGAGTTCGACTGGTACCAGACCGGGCTGCATGTGGAGAAAACGGTTGCCGACTGGGAGCAGATGGGCGTCCGGGCCCGGCAGGGGCAGCTGGATGACGGACGGCTGATGGCGTCCATCCTGTTGCCGCAGGGGCGTGGCGGACCGGCCTTCATCGCCTATCCGAATTTCCGCGTTTATTTCGAATGGAATCAGAGCTTTACCTATGTTTTGACCGCCGCTTATTTCGGCACACGGCTGATGGGCGCGCCGGTTTACGACGCGGGAAACCCGGCCCCCGGCCTTGCCGGAGAGCAGATGAAAGAGCTGCAGCGCAAGCTGGCCGCGCGCGGCTATGACGTGGGCGAGGTCGATGGCATTCTCGGCGCAGGCACCCGCAACGCCGTGCGCGACGTTCAGCGCGAGCTGGGTCTGCCCGCCGATGCATGGCCGACACGAGAGCTGCTGGCGCGGCTGTAAGCGCGGCCAGGGCTTGGTGGCCCGGCCCGCGCGCGGCGCTCAGCCGATGATTTCGAAGGCGTTGACATCGACCATGCCGCGGTCGGTGATTTTCAGCGCCGGGATCACCGGCAGCGCCAGAAAGGCCAGCTGCAGGAACGGCTCCTCCAGCGTCACGCCCAGCGATGTGGCGGCGTCGCGCAACTCCACCAGCCGGTCGCGCACATGTTCGAAAGGCTCAAGCGACATCAGCCCGGCCACCGGCAAGGCCAGTTCGGCAAGCACGTCGCCGTCGCGGGTCACCACAAAACCGCCCTCGATCTCGGACAGCCGGTTCGCCGCCAGCGCCATGTCGGCGTAATCCGCGCCCACGCAGGCGATGTTGTGGTGATCGTGACAGACGGTGGAGGCGATGGCGCCCGCCTGCATCCCGAACCCCCTGACGAAGCCGCAGGCGATGTTGCCGTTCTTGCCGTGCCGCTCGACAATCGCGATGCGCATCAGGTCGCGCGCCGGGTCGGGCCGCTTGTCGCCATCGGTGATCGCGATGTCCTCGTGCAGGTGATCGGTGAGGATCTGGCCTTCGCGGATGCCGATCACGTCGGTGTCGGGCCGGTTGGTCGTGGTCCGGAAATCATCCGCAGCGAGCCTCGGCGCCCTGACCGACCCGCGCCCGACCGGCGGGAGCACTGTGCGGGCGGCAAAGGCCGCATCCGTCACCTCAACGCCCGCCGAGATCACATGTTGCGCATGGCACCCCTCCAGCGTGTCGATGGCGACGATATCGGCGCGTTTGCCCGGTGCGATCTGGCCGCGATCCTTCAGACCGAACGCCTCCGCAGCCGAGAGCGTGGCCGCGCGGTAGGCGGCAAGCGGCGACGTGCCGCGCGCGATCAACCGGCGGATCATGTAGTCCAGATGCCCGTGTTCGGAGATATCGAGCGGGTTCCGGTCATCGGTACACAGACACATATAGGGCGCGGTGATTTCGGTCAGCAGCGGTTGCAGCGCGTCGAGATCCTTTGACACCGAGCCTTCGCGGATCAGCACCCGCATGCCCTTGCGCAGCTTTTCAAGCGCCTCGTCGGCGCCGGTCGCCTCATGTTCGGTGCGGATGCCCGCGGCGATATAGGCGTTAAGATCGCGGCCCGAGAGCAGGGGGCAGTGGCCGTCGATGTGCCCGCCGTCAAAAAGCCCCAGCTTGTCCAGGCAACCGGGATCGCGGTGGATCACGCCGGGATAGTTCATGAACTCCGCCAGTCCGATTTCCGACGAATGCCCACGCAGCTTTGACAAATCCTCTGCCGAGAGCGCCGCCCCCGCCGTCTCCATATGTGTCGAGGGCACGCAGGACGACAGCTGCACGCGGATGTCCATCAACGTGTGGTCGGAGGCGTTCTGGAAATAGCGGATGCCATCGGCGCCGATGACATTGGCGATCTCGTGCGGATCGCAGATCGCGGTGGTGACGCCGCGCGGCAGCACGCAGCGGTCGAACTCGAAGGGGGTGATGCAGCTCGACTCGATATGCAGATGCGTGTCGATGAAGCCGGGCACGAGGATCAGGCCCGACACGTCGATCACGCGTTTGCCGGTATACTCCGCCATGATCCCGACAATGGTGTCGCCGCAGATCGCCACATCGCCGTCCAGCAGATCGCCGGTCATCAGATCGAAGATCCGCCCGCCGCGCAGCACCAGATCCGCCGCGACGTCGCCGCGGGCCTGCGCAATGCGTTGCTCCAGTTGTGCCATGTCTCACCTCTTGTTTGCAGCAAGTCTGACATGCCGCCGGGGGTTGTGCGAGCCCTGCTGTGCAACGGGCAGGTCTGAACCGCCGGACAGATCGCGCGGGCGTTGCGGCCCGGGCGGTCCGGCCCTGCTGCGGCTTGCAAACCGGGGACAATTTGCGTTCACTGCGCGCCAGATACAAAGATCCAACGGGAGAACGGACATGACACGCCTTTACACGACCGCCGCCACGCTCAGCCTGATGGCCGGGATGGCCAGCGCGAGCTGCGACTCGGTCACATTTTCGGATGTGGGCTGGACCGATATCACTGCCACAACCGCGGCGACCACGCTGGTGCTCGACGCGCTGGGCTACGAGACGGAGATCAAGGTGCTGTCGGTGCCGGTGACCTACACGTCGATGGCCGCCGGCGATATCGACGTGTTCCTTGGCAACTGGATGCCCACGATGGAGGCCGATATCGCACCCTATCGCGAGGCCGGCACGGTCGACACGGTACGCGCCAACCTCGAAGGCGCGAAATACACACTGGCCACCAACGCGGCGGGCGCGGCGCTCGGCATCAAGGATTTTGCCGACATTGCCGGTCAGGCCGAGGCGCTGGACGAGACGATCTACGGCATCGAGCCGGGCAATGACGGCAACCGTCTGATCATCGACATGATCGAGGCCGATGCCTTTGGTCTGAACGCGTTCGAGGTCAAGGAAAGCTCGGAGCAGGGCATGCTGGCGCAGGTCGGACGGGCGACATCGCGCGATGAGCCGGTGGTGTTCCTCGCCTGGGAGCCGCATCCGATGAACGCCAATTACGATCTGACCTATCTGACAGGCGGCGACGATTATTTCGGGCCTGACCTCGGTGGCGCCACGGTGTTCACCAACACCCGTCAGGGCTATGTGGAGGAATGCGCAAATGTGGGTGCGCTGCTGAATAATCTCGAGTTTTCCCTGGAGATGGAGAACGAGATCATGGGCGCCATTCTCGACGATGGCGAAGACCCGCAGGACGCGGCAAAGGCATGGCTTTCGGCCAATACCGGCGTGCTGGACGGCTGGCTGGAGGGTGTCACGACGCTGGATGGCGGCGATGCCAAGGCGGCCGTCATGGGCGCTCTCGAGTAAATCCGGCTTTGGATTGAAGACAGGGGGCGCGCGTCTGCGGGCCCCTTTTTGCATGCGCGGACGGGGTCAGGCGCTCAGGGCGACGACACCGGGGTCCCCGGCCAGCGGTTGCGCCAGCGGCACCGAAAACGTGAAACACGTACCGCGGGCGCCGTCCCTGCTCTTGGCGGCCACAGTGCCCCCCCAGCGCGCAACCGTGTCGTGAATGAACGACAGGCCCAGCCCGGTGCCGCCGCTGCTTTCGCCACCGCTGCGGGACTGCAGCGTTTCGAACGGCTCGAAGATCCGCTTGAGATATTGCTCGGGGATACCCGGGCCGTCATCGCGGACCGAGATATGGCACAGGGCCTCCTTGGCTTCGGCGATGACGGTGATGGTGCCGGTGGCCCGGTCATGGTGCTTGACGGCGTTGCTCAGCAGATTGCGCAGTACGATGTCGAAGGCGGTCGGGTTGCAGCAGAGCCGGGGCATTGAAGTGGGCCAGGCGATCGAAAAGCCTTTCGGTATCGAGGAGAGCTGCGCGATCGCCTCCAGCCGCTCTGCCGGGTCGAAGCTTTCGGGCACCGTCAGATGGCTGGATTTCGAATAGTCCAGCAAATCGCTGATCAACCTGTCCTGCTGATTGAGCAGGGTCGTCGCATGGTCAAAGCTTTCCTGCACTTCGGCGGGCAGTTCCAGATCGTGATCGGCCATGTCGGCCTGGATCCATTTGTGCAATTCGCGGATATTGCGCACCGGGGTTTTCAGATCATGGGCCGCGATCTTGCTGAACTTGTCGAGCCGTTCATTGGCAAATGCCAGTTTTTCGGCGGTTTCCTTCAGCTCTTCGTTGGCGCGCACGAAGCTGGTCACATCGACGGCGATAACCACATATTCGCCCGACGGCAACATGCGTGTGCGGCTGCGCAGGATCTTGCCATCGGTGGTAAAGCGGTTCGCCTCGATCTCGGCGCCGATCTTGAGTTTTTCCACAATCTCAGAGGCTTGCGCATGCGCTTCTTCGAAGGGGAGATGGTCCTGCGTGCCGTTCATCAAGGACGCCTCGATAAGTTCCGGCAGACGGGTGTGGCGGTTCAGCAACGGCAGTTGCTTGGGAAAGTTGCGCAGGTAATTGTCGTTCCACCAGACCGGCCGCATATCCTTGTCGGCGATCAGCAGCGTGGCACCGGTTTCGTTCAGTGCCTCGTGCAGACGGTCGGCGCGGGCCTTCGAGATCCGCGCCGTCCTGAGCACGCCGAAATGCAGCTTGGCCCAATAGGCTCCGACGCCGATGACGCAGAGCGCGGCGAGAAATCCGACCAGCCGCTCGCGCGAGGTCAGCGGCGGGGTGGAGGCGGAAAACCACCGCTCCTGCAGCAGCGCGATCCGCCCGCTTGCCTGTTCGCTGGCGATGGCGCGGTTGAGATCGGCGAGCACCTGCGGCTGGTCCGGATCCACCAGAATGGCGCCATCCACCTCTTGCAGCGCGATGCTCTGCCGGATCCGGTCCGACAGATGCGCCCGGGCTGCGGCGTGCAGAACCGCCTCAACCGGGGCGGCAATGCCATCGACATCGTTCGACAACAGCGGAAGCAGCAGCCCGTTGGTGCTGGCGACCGGCACAAAGGTGACATTTTCCAGCTGTTGCACAAGATGCGCCGGGTGCGAGCCGTCGGAGCTGCCGATTCGCAGACCGGAAAGATCCGACACATCGTCGATCCGCGGCCCGTCATGTGTGACAAACACGCTGATCGAGAGCGGCTGGATGATGTCGGAAAAGGCCCCGACCTCGCGCCGCGCGGCATTGATGCCCAGCAGCGAGGTTGCATCGACATCGCCGCGTTCGAGGGCCTGCAGCAGGTCCGAAGGGTTGTCGAACGGCACAAATGTCAGCGAATAGCCTCGCGGCTCCAACAGAAGGCGCAGCAGATCAATGGAATAGCCAACCGCGATCCCGGTCATGTCGGAGCGCGAAAACGGCGCAAATTGCGTGTACCCGATCCGGATCGCGCCTTTTTGTCCGGCAGCGGCGGGGGCGCAAGGCTCCGTGTCACAAGGCTCCTGCGCGTGGGCAGGCGACAACTGGCCAAAGGGCGCTGCCAGAACCAGCAGGAGGGCAAAGAAGAGGGCGCATAGTCGTGATCGGAGCTTCAAGCGGTCGTACATCCCTGATATCCAAGGAGTCATCGCGCCCCTTCGAATGCAGGATTTCTGCCAGCCATCTGTTAATTAACCGTAACCGCGCCTTCACGTGCCGCCGGATTATTGCGCGAATTCAATTCAATCGGGTGATTTGACCTCTGCCATGGCGGCATCGTCGATCTCGCGGGCGCGCTGTGCCGCGTCCCTGCCGGTGATCCGCGCGACATAGCTCTCAAAGCCCGCACGATCCGGCAGCGTGCCGAACTGACGCCCCCAGACGATCTGCGCGCCCAGAAAGACATCGACGGCGCTGAACCGCTCGCCCAGCAGGAACGGGCGGTCATCGGCAAGCAGCCCGCCCAGCGTGTCGGCCACCGTCTCCAGGTTGCCCCACCCGGCGCGGCCATAGGATTCGGGGTCCTTGGTGTCAAAGCCGAAGGACGACGCGGTCACTGCCGCCTCGACCGGCCCTGCCGCAAAGAAAAGCCAACGATAGTAAGGCCCGCGCGCCACCGTGCCGGGCTCCGGCGCAAGGCCCTTTTCGGGAAACGCATCCGCCAGATAGGCGCAGATCGCGGCGCCTTCGGTGACCACGGTGTCGCCATGCTCCAGCACCGGCACCTTGCCCATCGGATTGAGCGCGCGAAAGCGGTCGGACTTCATTTCGGGGCCGTATTGCAGGTACCGGCTCTCATAGGGTTCGCCGATCTCTTCGAGCATCCACCGCGCGATGCGTCCGCGGGACATCGGATTGGTGTGCAATACAAGCTCGGCCATGGCGCTCTCCTGTGATGCTCGTTGCGGCAGCTTAACAAATTGCACGCCACGCGGCTTCCTTTTCCGCGCGCGACCCGGCATTGTCGGCAAAAATCGGAAAGCGAGGGTGCGGGTGAACTGGCTGACAGACAACAAGATCCCGGTCGGCGATGCCGCCGAGGCCGGGTTCGACTGGTTGCAGCGCAACGGAGCGTGGTTCTTCGACGGCATGGCGCTGGTGATGGAATGGCTGATCGACGCCATCCTGTGGCTTTTGCAAACCCCGCATCCGCTGATCGTTGTGGCCATTCTGACCGCAGCGGTCTGGGCGCTGCACCGCAGCTGGAAAGTGCCGTTCTTCGTGGCATTGGGGTTCCTCTTTATCCTGAACCAGGGCTACTGGGAGGAGACCACCGAAAGCCTGACGCTGGTGCTGTCGGCCTGTGTCGTGTGCATGGGGATCGGCGTGCCCATCGGGATCGCGGTGGCGCATCGGCCACGGCTCTACGCCTGGATGCGGCCCGTGCTCGACCTGATGCAAACGCTGCCGACCTTCGTCTATCTCATTCCGGCCATTGTGTTTTTCGGCATCGGCATGGTGCCGGGCCTGATCGCCACGGTGATCTTCGTGGTGCCCGCGCCGATCCGGCTCACCCATCTGGGGATCTCCTCCACACCCAAGGCGCTGATCGAGGCGGCGGAGGCGTTCGGCGCCACGCCAAGCCAGAAGCTCTGGAAGATCGAGCTGCCAAGCGCGCTGCCGCAGATCATGGCCGGGCTCAACCAGACGATCATGTTGTCGCTCTCGATGGTGGTGATCGCGGCACTGGTGGGCGCGGACGGGCTGGGCGTGCCGGTGGTGCGCGCGCTCAACCGTGTGGATACCGGGCTGGGTTTTGAGGCCGGGTTGATCATCGTGGTGGTCGCCATCATGCTGGACCGGGCGCTGAGGGTCGGAAAATGAGCATCGTGTCCTTTGAAAACGTGTCGATCATGTTCGGCGACAAACCGCAAACCGCGCTGCCGCTGGCCGACAAGGGGCTGAGCCGCGAAGAGATCCAGGAGCAGACCGGCCAGGTTCTGGGTGTGCATGATTGCTCGCTCGACGTGGAGGAAGGCGAGATCCTGGTGCTGATGGGGCTTTCGGGCTCCGGCAAATCGACCTTGCTGCGCGCGGTCAACGGCTTGAACCCGGTGGTCCGGGGCCGGGTTGTGATGGCCGATGGCGGCGAGCAGGTCGATGTCACAAACTGCGCGCCGACGCGGTTGCGGCAGTTGCGGCAAAGCCGGGTCGCCATGGTGTTCCAGCAGTTTGGCCTGCTGCCCTGGCGCACGGTCGAGGAGAATGTGGGCTTCGGGCTCGAACTGGCGGGGCAGGGTGACAAGGCCCGGCACGAGACGGTCACCCGCCAGCTGAGCCTCGTGGGCTTGGATGGCTGGGGGGATCGCAAGGTCGGAGAGCTCTCGGGCGGCATGCAGCAACGCGTGGGTCTGGCGCGCGCCTTTGCGACGGATGCGCCGATCCTGCTGATGGATGAGCCGTTCTCGGCCCTCGATCCGCTGATCCGTACCAAGCTGCAGGACGAATTGCTGGATCTGCAGCGCGACCTGAAGCGCACGATCATCTTTGTCAGCCACGATCTGGACGAGGCGTTCAAGATCGGCAACCGCATCGCCATCATGGAAGGTGGCCGGATCGTGCAATGCGGCACGCCGCGGGCGATCTTCTCCGATCCGGCCTCTGACTATGTGGCGGAGTTTGTGGCCAACATGAACCCGCTCGGTGTGCTCTGCGCGCGCGACGTGATGGAACCGGGCGAGGGTGGCGACAGGGTCGAGGCGGAAACCGCGATCCGAGAGCTGATGCCGCGGCTGAAATCCGGCGCGCTGACGGTGGTGGAGAAGGGCGAAGCCTTGGGGCGGATCACCACGGACAGCGTGGTGGCGCGGCTCAGCGGCTGACCGGGCGTTGCGTGGCAGGGCGAGGCGTCAGTCGCGCAGGGCCGGCAGGCCGACCCCGGTTGTCTCGAACCCGCCATCCACCGACACCACCTGCCCGGTGACGTAGGACGCAGCCTCCGAGGCGAGGAACACGATCACCTCCGCCAGTTCGCGCTCCGATCCGTACCGGTTGAGCGGGATGGCATCGTGATAGGCGGCGATGATCTCGGGCGTGTGCACAGCCATGGAAAGCTTGGTCTTGACCGGCCCCGGTGCCACGCAATTCACCCGGATGCCGAACTCGCCAAGCTCCGCGGCGTGCTGTTTGGTCAGATGCACCACCGCGGCTTTCGAAGTGCCGTAGGCCACCCGCAGCGTCGAGGCGCGCAGGCCCGAGATCGAGGCGATGTTCACCACCGCGCCGCGGCTCTTTTTCAACGCCTCCGTGGCCGCTTGGGTACACAGGAACGTGCCGTCGAGATTGGTCGCCATGACCCGGCGCCACATCTCGAAATCGCAGTCCTGAATGGGCCCGAATTCCGCCACCCCGGCATTGTTGACCAGCGCATCGACGCGGCCCGCCCAGGCGTCGGTCTCGCGCAGGATCGCGTCGACATCCTGCGGGTTGGAGATGTCGCGGGTCACCGCCAACACATTGTCGCGCGCGGCTGAGGCGTCCTGCAGTGCCGGCGCGTCGCGATCCACCATGGCCACGCGCCAGCCCTTTTCGACAAAGAGATCGGTGGTGGCGAGCCCGATGCCGCGGGCCGCTCCGGTGACGATTGCGCATTTCTGGTCCATGACGTGCTCCCCCGTTGGCGCCTCTCATGCCATGCGCGTGCGATGCCGAAAAGGGGGCCGTGTCAGCCGCGCATCAGATCCGACAGATCGCCGGTCAATCCGGCGGCCTCGCGGATGAAGCTGCCACGCAGCGCGGGCACGGCGCCCACCGCCGCCATGCCCAGGTCCCGGCCCAGCCGCAACAAAGGATTGTCGTTGGAAAAGAGGCGGTTGAAGAGATCCGTGGCGGCCGCCAGCGTGGCCGTGTCGAACCGCCGCCAGCGCTCGTAGCGCGCCAGAACCGGCACGCTGGCAAAATCCTCGCCGCGCCGTGTGGCATGGCCGATCACATGCGCCAGCGCGGCCACATCGCGCAGACCGGCGTTCAGACCCTGCCCGGCAATCGGATGCAACCCGTGGGCCGCGTCCCCCACCAGCGCCAGCCGCGCTGCCACAAACCGGTTGGCCAGCGACAGGCCCAGCGGATAGCTGTGGCGCTGGCCCGCAAGCGAGATCTCTCCCAGGAAGGTGCCGAAGCGGGGCCGCAACACGTCGAGATAGGCATCGTCGTCCAGCGCATTGATCGCGCGGGCATTGGCGTCGGTCTCGCTCCAGACAATGGCGCTGCGCTGACCGGTGAGCGGCAGGATCGCCAGCGGGCCTTCTGGCAGGAAAAGCTGGTGCGCCACGCCGTCATGCGGCGCCTCGTGGCGGATCGCACAGACCAGCGCGGTCTGCCCGTAGCCCCAGCCGGTGCGGGTGATGCCCGCGCGGGTGGCGGTGCCGCTCTGCCGTCCGTCCGCCCCCACGAGCAACCGCGCCTGCAATGCCGCGCCGCTTTCCAGCGTGACGCCGACGCTGTCCGGGCGGGCCTCCTGCGCCACAACGCGTGCCTGCGACAGATGGGTGATCCGGTCCGAGCCGTCCATCGCGTCCAGCAGCACGCGCCGCAGGTAGCGGTCCTCGACCATGTAGCCCATGGGGCCATCCTCGATCTCGGCGCTGTCGAAATGCAGGCCGAGGAACACGTTGGCGTCACCCACGCGCCCGTCGCTGACCTTGATCTGGGCCATCGCCTGCGCATGGGCCTCAAGCTCCGGCCAGAGCGCGAGCGCGGCCAGCATGCGTTGCGACGACAGCGCCAGCGCATAGGCGCGCCCGTCGAACTCCGGCGCGGCGCGCGTCTCGACCGGCAGCGCGTCGATCACCGTGCTGCTGAGCCCGGCCTGTGCAGCCGCAAGCGCCAGCACCGGGCCGTTCAATCCCCCGCCGACGATGATCAGATCCTGTGTCATGCCCGGCAATATGGGCGCGGCTGCGGGATTGTCCATGCGCTCTGCTGCCGCTACCGTCGCCCCACCGTACAGAAGGAGGGACCGATGGATTGGACAACGCGCAGCGCGGCGGATCTGGGCCGCGCGATCGGTGCCGGAGAAATCGACCCGGTGGCCCTCACTGAGGCGTTTCTCGAGGCCATCGACGCGCATCCGCATCGCGACCGGATCTATGCGCGCGTGACCCCCGACCGCGCCCGCGCGGAAGCGCGTGCCGCGGCGGCGCGCGCGGCGCTGGGGCGGCGGCTCTCGCCGCTCGACGGTGTGCCGGTCAGTTGGAAGGATCTGGTCGACAGCGCCGGAGTGGCGACAGAGGCGGGCTCCGCCCTGCTCAAGGGGCGGGTGCCGGCAGAGGACGGGCATGTCCTGCGCGTGGCCAGCGCCATGGGCCTTGTGTGCCTCGGCAAGACCCACATGTCGGAGCTCGCGTTTTCCGGGCTCGGGCTCAACCCGGTCACCGCCACCCCGCCTTGCGTGAACAACGAAAACGCTGCGCCGGGGGGGTCGTCCTCGGGGGCCGCGGCCTCGGTGGCGTTCGGGCTGGCGGCGGCGGCCATCGGCTCCGACACCGGCGGGTCGGTGCGCATCCCCTCGGCCTGGAACGATCTGGTCGGGCTGAAGACCACCGCGGGGCGGTTGCCGCTCGACGGTGTGGTGCCGCTGGCCGAACGGTTCGACACGATCGGCCCGCTCTGCCGCACGGTCGAGGACACAGCCCTGATGCTGGCCGCGCTTGAAGGCCGCGCCGCGCCGGACATGCGCGGGCTGCCGCCGGTCAAGGGCCGCCGCTTCGGCGTTCTGAAAACCATCGTCGAGGACGATCTGCGCGAGGCGCCGCAGGCGGCCTACGCGTCGGTGCTCGACCGGCTCTCGGCTGCGGGCGCCATTCTCGAGCCGGTGGAGTTCCCGGCGCTCGAAGCGCCGATGGGCGCGGCGGGCCTGCTTTACACCGCCGAGGCCTGGGCGATCTGGGGCGCGCGGATCGAGGCCGACGCGGAGGTGATGTTCCCGCGCATCCGTGAGCGGTTCGAGCTTGGCAAGGCCTGCAACGCCGCCGACTACATCCGGGCCTGGCGCAATCTGGACGCGGTGCGTGCCGCCTGGGCCACGCGCATGGCAGGTTATGACGCCGTACTTTGCCCCACCGCCCCCAATCTGCCGCCCGATTACGACAAGCTCATGCAGGGCGGCGACTACTTCGTGACCGAAAACCTGCTCACCCTGCGCAACACCCGTGTCGGCAACCTGATGGGGATCTGCGCCGTGACCCTGCCGACCGGCACACCGTCCTGCGGCGTGTCCCTGATGGGCCGGGCGATGGGCGAAGACGCGTTGCTGCGGCTTGCAGGCTCGGTCGAGGCGTTGCTCGGCTGAGCGGGATCCGCGAGCGCCCGAATCGGCTGCGGCGTGGCCCGCGAAAAGGCCCGCCACACCGGCTCTGATGCATGCTCTCTCAGGCCGCGCGGATTGCGGCATTCGCGCCACATGCCTCTGGTATAGCGCCAAGATTCTGGACAGCGCCCCCCGGTTTTCCGTATCATGCCCGCAAACGGGGCGTTCATGATCCCGTATCCAGAGGCAGTCAGCAGATGTTCCCCGAGCGGTTCTCGAACCTACCGGCCTATGCGTTCCCGCGTTTGCGGGCTCTTCTGGACGTGCATGAACCGGGCGGGCCCGTGGTCCACATGACCATCGGAGAGCCGAAACACGCCTTTCCGGAGTGGATCACCAGAATCATCGCCGACACTGCCGAGGGATTCGGCAAGTACCCGCCCAATGAAGGCACGCCGGAGTTGCGGCAGGCGATCTGCGACTGGCTCTCGCGGCGCTACGGCGTGACGCAGGATCCCGAGACCCAGGTGATGGTGCTCAACGGCACGCGCGAGGGGCTCTACAATGCCGGCATGGCGCTGTGTCCGGAGCGCAAGGTGGGCGCCCGCCCGGTGATCCTGACGCCCAATCCGTTCTACCAGGTCTACATGATCTCGGCGATCTCGGTCGATGCAGAGCCGGTCTTTGTGCCCGCCACAGCCGAGACCGGCCATCTGCCGGATTACGAGGGGCTGCCCGCATCGGTGCTCGACCGGACCGCGCTGTGCTACATTTGCTCTCCGGCCAATCCGCAGGGCGCCATTGCCGACGAGGCGTATTGGGAGACGCTGATTTCGCTGGGAGAGCGGCACGGCTTCCAGATCCTTGCGGACGAGTGCTACTCGGAGATCTATCGCGACACGCCCCCGCCCGGGGTGCTTCAGGTGGCCCGGGCGACGGGCGCGCATCCCGAGCGGGTGCTGGCGTTCCATTCGCTGTCCAAACGCTCCAACCTGCCGGGGTTGCGGTCGGGGTTTGTCACCGGCGGGCCGGACAGCATCGCGCGGATGAAACAGCTGCGCGCCTATGCGGGCGCGCCGTTGCCGCTGCCCCTGCAGCATGTGGCCGAAAAGGTCTGGGCCGACGAAGAGCATGTGGTGCAGAACCGGGCGCTGTATCGTGCGAAATACGATCTGGCGGACCGGATCTTCGGCAATGTGCCGGGATACATGTCGCCGCAGGCGGGGTTTTTCCTCTGGCTGCCGGTCGAGGACGGCGAGGCCGCGGCACTGCGGCTCTGGCAGGAGACCGGCGTGCGGGTGCTGCCTGGCGCGTATCTCAGCCGGGATATCGACGGAGAGAATCCCGGCAAACAGTTCATTCGCGTGGCGATGGTCGCCCCGCAGGACGAGACGGAGGCAGGCCTGACACGGATCAGGGACTGCCTTTTCGGCGGATAGAATAAGAAAAGACGAGGCGAGGCGAGGCATGGCATCATATCAATCCCGGGGACGCGACCCCCTGTTCGATACCGACACCGCAATCACGCTTGAAAAGCGCGGGCGCGAGCTGGTCGGGTTGCTGCTGGTGGCGCTGGGCCTTGCCGCGGCGGCGATGATCGCCTCCTACACACCTGAGGATCCAAGCTGGCTTTCGGCAACGGATGCGCCGGTGCAGAACTGGATGGGCCGTCTGGGCGCGTCGATTGCGGCGCCGGTCTTCATGGTGATCGGCTGGGGCTCCTGGGCGCTGGCGCTGGTCATTCTGGTCTGGGGCGCGCGCCTGGCGCTGCACAAGGGGGACGGTCGCGCGCTCTCTTGCGTGGTGTTCTCGCCGATCTGGATTGCCATGTGCTCGGTCTATGCCTCCGGGCTGCGCGAAACCGCGGAATGGAGCCATAATTTCGGGCTTGGCGGTCTGTTCGGCGACATGATGATGGGCTCCTTGCTGAACCTTCTGCCGTTCCAGCCCGCGCTGGGTCTGAAACTCGTGCAACTGGGTCTGGGCGGCGTGATCGTCGTCTTCGGCGCGTTTGTGCTGGGCTTCACGCGGGTCGAGCTGAAATCCATCGCCCGTTTCCTCATTGTGGGTGTGGTGATGGTCTATGCCACGCTGCTGCGTCTGGCCGGGCGCGGAGCAACCGGGGCGGCGGGCATCGCAAGCCGCGTGCAGGCTGTGCAGGCCGAACGGCGCGCGCGCCGCGAGGCGGATGCGGCCGAACATGCGGCCTGGGCCGCGGCGCAAGAGGCCGTGCCCGCGCAGCCGCGGGTGCGCCGCGCCGATACTGGCATGAGCCCCGGGCCTGACGGCGCCGGGGTGGATCCCGACGCGGAGGCGCTGGCCGTGGTGGAAAAGCCGGGCTTTCTGTCTCGCATGCCCGGGCTCATCCGCCGCGAGCCCAGCGTGACCACAATGCCCGCGCCCGAACTGGTCGAGGCCGGTGTGGTCGATCACGACGTCGAAAAGCCGGGGCCCGACCGGGTGCGCGCGCGCATCGCGGATGCGGTGAAATCCCGCCTGCGCGCCACGCCGCATGCGGCGGTGACAGCCCCGCCCGATCCGAGCAAACCGCTGACCAAGGGGCGCGGCTTCGGCCCGCAACCGCTGATCTTCAACCCCGGCCCCGGTGCCGGTGCGCTGCCGCCGGAGCCGCCGCTGACCGCGGCAAAGGTCGCGCTGGGTGCCGCGGCGCCGCTGGTCACGCCGCCGCTGGATCCGTCGGGCTTCGGCATTGTCCCGCCCGCGCCCGAGGCCGCCGGGGGGGACCCCTATGACGCCGGCACCGATGACGCCTACAAGGAGATGCGCGATTTCGACGATTACGGCGATAGCGACGACGAGGACGACATCATCGAGCCCGCCATGGCGGCGCGCGACACCGTCCCGATGCCTGAAGCCAAGAAGGTGGTGCAGCAGCCTGTGCGCAAACCGGCGATGCCCTCGCGCCGGGCCCGTGAAGAGGCGCAGCCGCAGCTCAAATTCGAGGACACCCGCCCGGAATACGAATTGCCGCCGCTCAATCTGCTGATGAGCCCCGACAACGTGCAGCGCCACCATCTCAGCGACGAGGCGCTGGAGGAAAACGCGCGCATGCTGGAATCGGTGCTCGACGATTACGGCGTGAAGGGAGAGATCGTCTCCGTCCGTCCGGGCCCGGTGGTGACCATGTACGAGCTGGAACCGGCCCCCGGTCTCAAGGCCAGCCGGGTGATCGGTCTGGCCGATGACATCGCCCGCTCGATGTCGGCGCTCAGCGCGCGGGTCTCGACGGTGCCGGGCCGCTCGGTGATCGGTATCGAACTGCCCAACGAGAACCGCGAGATGGTGTCGTTCCGCGAGATCCTCTCGACCCGCGATTACGGCGACGGCAATCACAAGCTGCCGCTGGCGCTGGGCAAGGATATCGGTGGCGATCCGATTGTCGCCAACCTCGCCAAGATGCCGCACCTGCTGATCGCGGGCACCACCGGGTCGGGCAAGTCGGTGGCGATCAACACGATGATCCTGTCGCTGCTCTACAAGCTCACGCCGGAAGAATGCCGGCTGATCATGATCGACCCCAAAATGCTGGAACTTTCGGTCTATGACGGCATCCCGCATCTGCTCTCGCCGGTTGTGACTGACCCCAAGAAGGCCGTTGTGGCGCTGAAATGGGTGGTGGGCGAGATGGAGGACCGCTACCGCAAGATGTCCAAGATGGGTGTGCGCAACATCGACGGCTACAATTCCCGCGTCGCCGACGCGCTGGGCCGCGACGAGATGTTCGAGCGCACGGTACAGACCGGCTTTGACGAGGAAACCGGAGAGCCGATCTTCGAGACCGAGGAATTCGAGCCCAGGAAAATGCCCTATATCGTCGTCATCGTCGACGAGATGGCCGACCTGATGATGGTCGCGGGCAAGGAGATCGAAGCCTGCATCCAGCGTCTGGCGCAGATGGCGCGGGCCTCGGGCATTCACCTCATCATGGCCACGCAGCGCCCGTCGGTCGATGTCATCACCGGCACGATCAAGGCCAACTTCCCGACCCGGATCTCCTTCCAGGTGACCTCCAAGATCGACAGCCGCACGATTCTGGGCGAGATGGGCGCCGAGCAGCTTCTGGGCATGGGGGACATGCTCTATATGGCGGGCGGCGCAAAGATCACCCGCTGCCACGGGCCGTTCTGCTCGGATGAGGAGGTCGAGGAGATCGTCAACCACCTCAAGGCCTATGGTCCGCCGGAATATGTGGGCGGTGTGCAGGACGGGCCTGCGGACGAGAAAGCCGACGGCATCGACGCGGTGCTCGGGCTGAACACCGGCGGCAACACCGATGGCGAGGACGCGCTTTACGATCAGGCCGTGGCGATTGTGATCAAGGATCGCAAATGCTCGACCTCCTACATCCAGCGCAAGCTGGCCATCGGCTACAACAAGGCCGCCCGGCTGGTCGAGCAGATGGAGGACGAGGGCGTCGTGTCTTCGGCCAACCATGTGGGCAAGCGCGAGATCCTGGTGCCCGAACAGTAGCGCAAGGGCCCAAAGGTCCGGAATTGGCAAAGGCGCGGGATCCCTCGCGCGTTTTGCATTGCTGCGCGTGTTATTTCGCGGTGGCCAGACGGTCATCGGCCTGCGTCAGGAACCAGCCGCGGAAAGCCCGGATCATCGGATCCTCCGCTCGGGTTTCGGCACAGGCAAACGAGTGGATCAGCACCGGCAGCGTGGTGATGTCGAACAGGCGCAGCAGCGCGCCGGAGGCCACCGTGTCGCGCGCGACCGCATCATAGCGTGTCGCGCGTGACCGCGTCATAGCCAGGCGCCACACCGAGCCGGCGCTCCGCCGCGGTGGTGCTCAACTCGCAATTGGCAAAGCTCGGGCCGCGCGGCAGGTCCGGTGCCTCCAGCCCGGCGCGCAGGAAGAGGACGCCGACCGGCTGCAGGCGCAATGGTTCGAGGAGTTGGGGATAGAGGCCGAGATCAAATGGATTGCGGTTGTGCTGGAGGCGGGCTTTTCGCCGAAGGACGTGCACCCCGACGGGCCATGCAGGACACCGGCCCGGAGCAACAGGGCAGGCACCTGATCACCCACATGCCGCGTAGCACTTTCGGCAAGACGCTGCTCTTTCGCGCGGCAGGGCCTTGATCCTCTCGGCCGGGGTCGCGATATCAAGACCCGAGGCCGCCTGTTATCGCATATCCGGCCCGGTGATGCGATATAAGGGGCCAACAGAGCAGACAAGGTGTTCCATCCATGATGCGTTTTCTACTGGCCGCCCTGGCCATTGTCGGTTTCACCGCCACCGCGCAGGCCCAGCAGCTTCCACTGGGAGAGCTGTCGCGCTACCTCAACTCGATCCAGTCCGCGACAAGCCCGTTCACCCAGATCAACGCCGATGGCACGATCTCGACCGGGACAATCCATATCAAACGCCCCGGCAAGGTGCGGTTCGACTACAACCCGCCGGAGCGGGCGTTGGTGTTGGCCTCTGCCGGTGCGGTCTACGTGTTTGACCGCAAGCTGGGCGCGCAGCCCGAAACCTATCCGCTGAACCAGACGCCGCTGTCGATCATCCTGGCGCGCAACGTCAATCTCGGCAAAGCGGGCATGGTCACCGGTCACAGCTATGATGGCACGGCGACGGTTGTGACAGCACAGGATCCGCAGCGCCCCGAATACGGCTCGATCCAGCTCAAGTTCACCGCCAACCCGGTCGAGCTGCGGCAATGGGTGATCATGGATGGCGACGGGTCGGAGACGACGGTGATCCTGGGCGGGCTGAAAAAGGGCAACCTGTCCAACCAGCTCTTCAACATCGAGGCGGAAGTGGCCAAGCTGCGCTGACGGCTGAGCCACGTATCGGGAGCCGGGGTGGGCAGGGATGTCGGCCCCGGCTTTTTTGCGTCTTGCACCGGTGGCGCGCTGGCCCTGCCCGACCGTCTGTCCGAAAACGCAAACCGTCCGACAGTCCGCAGCGTTACCGCCGCGCCGCGCGACACCCCGCCAGTTGCTGGCGATACATGGCCGAGCGTTGCTCGATCTCGCCCGCCACCCGGACCAGCCACGCCTTGTTGTTGTAGCTGCCGCGGCGGTAGCCGGTGCGGCCTTCGTGATAGGCCAGGTATTGCCGCCGCGCGTCGGTCAGCGGAATGCCAAGCTGGTTGCGGGTGCCGGTCATGTACCAGCCCATGAAATCCGTGGCGTCGCGGATGTTGTCGCGGCGCGCGCGGCGATTGCCGGTCTCGGCGAGGTATTCCTTCCAGGTGCCGTCCAGCGCCTGGCTGTAGCCGAAGGCAGAGCTTTGCCGCCCGACGGGAATCACCCCCAGCCGGTAGCGGAACGGCGTGCGCGCATCCGGCACAAACTTGCTTTCCTGGTAAATCGTGGCCATCTGGACATGCACCGGCACGCCCCATTTACGCTCGGTCGCCCGCAACGCCCGGATGTAGGAAGGGCGTTCGTTCAGGATCGAACACGCGTTGTCGAGATTGCGCGGAGATCCGCCCCCACCTCCGCCACCACCACAGGAGGCGGCCAGAAGGATGATCACCAATGCGCGAAGCCATCTGCTCATATGCCTGCCGCTATTTTGTCGCTTTTCGCTTTTCGGGCAGTCTACCCGAATGTGTGCGATGAGGAAATCACAATTGCTGCAACTTTGCCGCGTTGCAGAATTCGGCGGTTCCATGCTTGAAAAAGCCGACTGTTTGTAACAGCTTCACAGAGTGTTTCCGTCAAAACCATGTCCAGAAGTTGGACAAATGTGGCAGTTTGGGGGTAGAAAGAAGGTGGTATGAGACACATTATGCAATCCCAACGCGCGAAATATCACCTTGGCCAGGTTGTGAGGCATCGCAAACATCCGTTCCGGGGTGTGGTTTTCGACGTGGATCCCGAATTCAGCAACACCGACGAATGGTACGAGTCGATCCCGGAAGACAGCCGGCCGGCAAAGGAGCAGCCGTTTTACCACCTGCTCGCCGAGAATGATCAGAGCTTTTACGTGGCGTATGTGTCCGAACAGAACCTTGTGGCGGATTATTCCGGCGAACCGGTGGACCACCCCGATATCCCCGATCTCTTCGGGGCGTTCGAGGATGGCTCCTACGCGCTGCATTTCCAGATGAACTGACGCGCGCCTGCGCGTACCTCGTAAAGCAAGGGCGGACGCGTGCCGCCCTTTTGCTTGTCCGGCAGGCCGGCCGTGAAGGCTCAGCCGGTCCGGGCCGCGCCCGACAGCACCGCGCCCGTCATTGCGACAAACCGGTCGACCGCCGCCTCTGTCATGCTCCAGTCGCAGACCAGCCGCGCCGGGATCAGGCCGTCCTCGGGGCCGCTCATGTCCCCCCAGGGATGGAAGATCGCGCCTTGCCGCAACAGCTCTTTCTGCGCATGGCGGGGCAGCCGCGCAAAGAGCATGTTGCCATGGGTCGCGTTCTGCATCTCGACGCCCAGTGCCTCCAGCCCGGCGCGCAACCTGTCTGCCCGCGCATTGGCGCGCGCGGCCAGATCGCGCCAGAGATCGTCCTGCAGATAGGCCTGCATCTGTGCGGCCAGATAGCGGTGCTTGGAGAAAAGATGCGCGCCGCGCTTGCGCCGATGCTCGAAGCCGCGGGCCTTGGCCTGGTCGAAAAACAGCACCGCCTCGGCGCCCATCAACCCGTTCTTGGTGCCGCCGAACACCGCCACATCGACGCCCGCCTTCCAGGTCATCTCGGCCGGTGTGCAGCCCAGCCGGACGCAGGCATTGGCAAAGCGCGCGCCGTCCAGATGCACCGGCAACCCGTAAGCGCGCGCCACGTCGCAAAGCGCCGTCAACGCCTCGAGCGAATAGACCGTGCCGTCCTCGGCCACATTGGTGATCGAAACCGCGCCGCGGTCGGGCCCGTGCACGCCGCGGTTCTCCTCCCCCTCGATGGCCGCGCGCAGGGCGTCGGGCCGCATCACCGCGCCCTCGGGCACAAGCGTCAGCTTGGCGCCACCGGTGTAGAATTCAGGCGCATTGCACTCGTCGGTATGGATATGCGCAAGCTCGGAGCAAAAGATCGTCTGATAGGGCAGGCTCAGCGTCGACAGCGCCAGCACATTCGCGGCGGTGCCGGTCGCGGTGAGGAAGACCGCGGCATCCGGCGCCTCGAAAAGCCTGCGCAACCCGTCGCAAACCTCTTGCGACAGATCATCGGCCCCGTAACTCGGGACATAGCTGTCATTGGCGCGGGCCAGCGCCTCCAGCACCTGCTGCGGCACCGGTCCGCCATTGTCGGAGGCGAAATTGAGCGCGGGCTCGGGGTTGTGGTCCTTCATCTGTGCCCTTTCACGTCGGTTCCTCGATGATGTGGTCTTCCCAATCCGCCTCGTCCACCTCGAATTCCGGCACCGTGCGGCTTTGCATCGACACACCGGCGTCATGAACGCTCTCGGGCGAGCCGGAGATCAGCGGGTGCCAGCCGTAAAGCGGCTTGCCCTGCCACAGCAGCTTGTAGGCGCAGGTTTCCGGCATCCAGTAGAGATTGCGTTCGAGGTTGGTGGCATTGAGCACGATGCATTCCGGCACAAACTGGTGGCGGATCGGATATTGCGCGCAACGGCAGCTGGTGTCGTCAAAGAGCCTGCAGGCGACACGGGTCAGGGCCACTTCGCCGGTCTCTTCATCCTCAAGCTTGTTGAGACAGCATTTGCCGCAGCCGTCGCAAAGCGCCTCCCATTCGGCGCGGCTCATCTTGGCAAGCGGCTTGGTCTCCCAGTAGCGCGGGGGCAGGCCATCGGAGGCAATCGGCGCGGTCATAGCGCGCCCAGCAACTGGCGGGCGCGGGCGCAATCGGCGTCCATCTGGGTGATCAGCGCCTCGAGACTGTCAAACGTCTCTTCGCCGCGCAGGTAATCGACCAGCGCAACCGAGAGCGTGGTGCCGTAAAGATCGCCGGAAAAATCGAAAAGGAACGTCTCGATATTGGGCAGGTTCTCTCCGAACATCGGCCGTGTGCCCACCGACGCCGCGCCGTGATAGCTGCCCCTGTGCGGCCCGTCCTCGATATCGACGATCACCGCGTAGACGCCAAATCGCGGCGGGTGCAGCCCGTCGATGGACATGTTGGCGGTGGGATAACCCAGCTCACGCCCGCGCTGTTCGCCGCCGATCACGTCGCCTTCGATTCGGTGCCAATGGCCCAGAAGCGCCGCGGCATCGCGCGGGCGGCCGTCGCTCAGCGCCTGCCGGATCGCGGTCGAGGAGACCTGAACCCCGTCCTGCGCCATCAGCTCGGCCACCGCCACGCCAAAGCCCATCTCGGCCCCGAACCGCTGCAGGTCGGTGACGTCGCCCGCGCGGCCCTTGCCGAAACAGAAATCCGCCCCCACCACCACATGCCGCAACCCCAGCCCGTCGCACAGCACGCGCCGGGCAAATTCCTCGGGCGTGAGAGAGGCCATCGCATGGTTGAAATTCAGCTGGTAAAGACGCTCCACCCCCAGCTTGGCCAGCCGCGAGGCGCGCGCCGCCGGGCCCATCAGCCGGAAAGGCTCCGCGTCGGGGGCGAAAAACTCCCGCGGATGCGGCTCGAAGGTAACGACGCCCAAAGGCGCGTCGGGGGCCGCGGCGCGGGTCTGCTCGATCACCGAGCGGTGCCCCAGATGTACCCCGTCGAAATTGCCGATGGCCGCCGTGGCGCCGCGGTCCGCATCGGCCACGAATTGATGATCGCGTATGATCCGCATGGATCTTCGGTTAGCCGCCCTGTGACCCGGGTGCAAGCGCCTCTGCGATGCGGCCGACCCCGTCCGCGATGCGTTCCGACGCAATCGAGCTGTAACCCAGCCGGTAGTAGTTGCGCGGCGGGGTCGGACCGGCAAAGAACGGGCCGCCCGGTTCGATCAGAACGCTGCTTGCCCGCAGCTTGCGCGCCAGATCGTCGGCGTCGACGCCCGGAGGGGCCTGCATCCAGACCGACGATCCGCCATGTGCACCCTTGCCTGCGATCTCCAGACCATGTGCGGCGATGGCCGCTTCCATGACCTGCCGCCTTTCGCCCAGAATGCGGCTCATCCGGCGGATCAGCGCATCGTAATGGCCAAGGCTCAGGAAATAGGCGGCGGTGCGCTGGATATGCCCGGGCGGATGCCGCAGCACCGACGCGCGCAGCGCCCGCGCCTCGGCAATGAAGGGCGCCGAGCCCACCAGATAACCAAGCCGGAGGCCGGGAAAGAGCGATTTGGAGAACGACCCCACATAGATCACCCGCCCGTCCTCGTCGAGGCTTTTCAGCGCCGGGGAAGGCGGGCGCAGGAACGACATCTCGAACTCGTAATCGTCCTCCACGATCAGCGCGCCGATCTGGGCCGCGCGTTTCAAAAGCGCCGTGCGCCGCCCGCGCGGCAAGGTGGCGGAGGTCGGGCATTGATGGCTCGGCGTGGTGAAGATCACCTGCGTGTCATCGGGCACCGCGTCCGGCGGCAGGCCTTTTTCATCCACCGCGACGGAGGTGATCCTGGCATCGGAATGGCGCAGCAGCGCGCGCAGGTCCGGATAACACGGATCCTCGATGGCCACGCGCCGTCCGCGCGCCAGCAATTGCGCGGCAAGCCAGAGCGCGTTCTGCGCGCCCAGGGTCACCAGGATCTCGTCCGGCGCGGCGAGGATGCCGCGGCGCGGCAGGGTGTGGCGCGCGATGAAGGTCACAAGCTCCGGATCGTCCATCGAGAACTGGTCCTGCGCGAGCGTGTTGAAGTCCTTCGCCCCCAGCGCCTGCATCGCGCAGAGCCGCCAGTTGGCGTGGTCGAAAAGCTTCGGATCCGCCTGTCCGTAGATGAATGGGTAGCGAAACTGCGCCCAGTCGGCGGGCTTTTCCAGACGCCGCGCATCGGTAAAGCGCTGCGACAGCGCGGCGGACCAGTCGACCCGGTCGTTGCGCGGCGCCAGCGGCCCGAAATCCGGCGGCTCCGGGGCGTTTTCAGAGACGAAATAGCCCGACCGGCCACGCGAGGTCAGGTAGTCATTGGCCAGAAGCTCGGTATAGGCGAGCGTCACGGTGATCCGGCTGACGCCCAGATGCTGCGCAAGACGGCGGGTCGAGGGCAGCTTTTCACTGCGGCGGAACCGGCCCGACAGGATGCCTTCGGCGACCATCTGCTGAATGCGCGCCTGCAGGGTGCCCTGTGTGTTGGGCGCAAGGTGAAACGTCTCGACAGGGATCGCCATCCGGGCAGGTTAATGTGGTCTTACGAGATGTGCAAATTGGCCTTAGCTCCGGGTGCTCCTGCGCCGAGGGTGTTGCGCGCGCCTTGCGCCTTGGGCTTCCCGCGCCGCGCGCTATACTGCCCCCTGGCATCAGACAGGAGACCGCCATGGAGAGCTTTGCCGCAGATCTGGCCACGATGGTGCGCACGCCGCTTGACGACGGGCATGTGCGCGCGTTGCGGCGGGCCGGGACCGAGCGGCAGGTGCGTGCGGGCGAGGTGCTGCAGCAGGGTGGCGCGCCGATGCATGCCTTCTTTTACCTGACAGATGGCGAGCTGGAGGCGGTCGAGCCGCTGACCGGCGAGCGTTACGGCGACGCGACGCTTGGTCCGACGCAGTTTTACGGAGAGCTCAACTTTCTGACCGGCGGTGTGTCCTTCATGGGGTGCCGGGCGGTGATCGACAGCACGGTAATCGAGGTGCCGCGCGACAGGATGCTGCAGCTGATGTCCGAAATCCCCGAAATGTCCGACATTGTCGTGACAGTTTTTGCCGCACGGCGCCGCAGGATCGTGGAGACGCAGGAGGGCGGTCTGACCCTTGTCGGGCTGGACCAGTCGCGGGATCTGCGGCGCATCGCGGCCTTTGCCAGCCGCAACCGTCTGCCTTGGCGCGAGCTGCCGCTCGACAGCGATGAGGCCCGCGCGCTGGCGCAGACCTGTGGCGAAAAGCCGGGCCTGCCGATGGTTGTGCTGGACCGGCAGACCGCGCTTACCGATGCGACGCCGGGCGATCTTGCCCGGATCCTGGGGCTCGATCTGGCGCTGGAGGACGGCACCGAAATGGACGTGCTGATCGTCGGCGCGGGGCCTGCGGGTGTCTCGGCGGCGGTCTATGCGGGGGCCGAGGGCCTCTCGGCGCTGGTGCTCGAGGATATCGCCATCGGCGGGCAGGCGGGCACCTCCAGCCGGATCGAGAATTACATGGGCTTTCCCACCGGTATCTCCGGCGCAGATCTGGTCGGGCGCGGCGAAATCCAGGCGCTGAAATTCGGCACCCGCTTTGCGATGCCCCGCCGGGCCGTCGCGCTGGAAAAGACCGAGACCGGGTTCTGCGCCACGCTGGACAACGGCGTGCGCACGCATGCGCGGTCGGTGATCGTGGCGACGGGTGTGCAGTACCGGCGCATGCCGCTCGACCGGCTGGAGGAGTTCGAAGGCGCGGGCATCTACTATGCCGCCACCGAGATCGAGGCGCGGTTTTCGCGCGATGCGGAGGTTGCGGTGATCGGCGGCGGCAATTCGGCGGGGCAGGCGGCGATGTATCTGTCGCGCTCGGCCCGGCATGTACATGTGCTGGTGCGCGGCCCGTCGCTTGCCAGTTCCATGTCGGATTACCTGCTGTCGCGGTTGCAGGCCGATCCCGGCATCACCATCCACACCCGCACGGAGGTGACCGAACTGCACGGGGAGGCCGCACTCGAGGGTGTGACGATCTGCGACAAGACCTCCGGCCAGGACTGGCGTCTGAAGACCCGCGGGCTGTTCATCATGGTCGGCGCCGCCCCCAATACCGACTGGCTGAGCGGTCTGGTGGCGCTGGATGACAAGGGGTTTGTGAAAACCGGCGAAGAGGTCGGCGCCGACAGCCCCTATGGCACGTCCGAGCCGGGGATCTTTGCCGTGGGCGACGTGCGCGCGGGCTCTGTCAAACGGGTCGCCAGCGCTGTGGGCGAAGGCTCCGTCGTGATCTCGAAGGTCTGGCAGCACGTGCACGATTAAGCGCGCCTGCGCGGGGTTTGGGCGGTCGGAGGTGCCTGGCGCGCGCGGGCGTCACGGGCCCGCCCGCTGCGCAGTGGTGCCGCAAGCAGGACCGCCGCAAAGGCCAACGGCACGGCGCAACCCGCATCGCAGCCACCGCGTGCACAGCCTCCTTTTGCCGCAAAGTAAGGGATACCGTACTCCCGATCCGGCGCGGGCTTCCCTAAGGTCATTCCATCGACACACGACCCTTTTCACCACGCACTTCATTCAGACCAAATTTCCGTTTTGCATTGGGGCATTTCATGACCGACCTATTTCCAGCCACCCTGGGCGCCGACGTTATCCGGTTTCTCGGGGTGCTTGGGTTTCTTGGCTATGTGGGGCTGTATTCCTGCCTCTCGCTTCGCATCCTGCACAGTGACAGCATCCTCTATTTCGCCGGAAACATCGCCGCGGCCTCGCTGGTGCTGATCAGCCTGACGCAGGATTTCAACCTTGCCGCCGCGATGATCCAGGTGTTCTGGATCGCCATGGGCATTCCGGCCATTCTTTTGCGGCTGCGCCGCCGCCGGTCAGACAGGATCGCCGCCGAAGCCGCCGAGCGGGTGCGCATGGCCAAGCTGGCCGCAGGCGCACGCCCCGACATGCTGCGCGTCAGTCGAGCGAGCCCAGCGGCGGCAGAAGATCGCCGCACACCAGCCGTGTCAGAATGCCTCGTATTGGGCGACGCGTGGAAACTGGAAACAGGATACGGTCGCGCAGCCAAGGAAGCGCCCTACTGTCGGACTGGTACTGCGGCGTAAAGAGCCGGCTGACCAGCTGATAGGAGCGCACATGCCAGCGCCGCGCCTGCGCATACAGCCGGGCGGCGGTCTGCACATCCCCCGAAGCCGCCCGCAGCGCCCGTGCCAGCGCCAGCGCATCCAACAGCGCCATGTTTGCGCCTTGGCCCAGCTGCGGGCTCGCGCGGTGCGCGGCATCGCCGATATGGATCACCCCGCCTGAGACCGGGCGCATCAGCGTGCCGTGGCTGTAGCGGGCCATGGTCATCTGCGCGGAATCGGTGACCTGCGCGGCAAACGGCGCGAAGTCGGGCCAGAGCGCCTCGGCCTCGTGCCGCCAGACCGTGAGGCCTTTCTCAAGCCAGGTGCTGTGGGATTGCGCGGGCAGGGACCAGAAGATCGCCGTCTTGAGACCGCTCTGCCCCGGCAGCTTGCCAATGGGCAGCACACCCAGCATGCGGTCGGCGCGGCGGTAGACCTGGCGCAGCTCGTTGCGCCGGAGCGGTGTGTCCTCGGGCCAGTCCACCGTGGCCCAGAGCGCGCCATAGCCAAGCGGGCGCGCGGCAAGCGGCGACAGAACGGATCCGGCCCCGGTGGCATCGACCACCATGTCGAACGGGCCCGCGGCGGACCCGTCCTCGAACGTCATGCGTCCGGCTTCGGCCCGGGCCACCGGATGCGAGGGCACGATCTCGACACCGGCCTGCTCTGCGGTGCCCAGCAACGCGTCGAAGAGCGCCGCGCGGTGGATCGCGAGACCAAAGCGCGGATCGCCCGGCGCGTCATAGCTCACATCGAGCACCCGGCGGCCGCTATCGGCCTCGCGCCCGACCATGCGGTGCACGCGGTTGCCCAACGCCGCGGCGGCAACGTCCGCGCCAAGCTCCGCCAGCACGGCCTGCCCGACCGGCTGGATCACCAGACCGGAGCCCACCGGCGCGGGTTTGTCGAACCGGTCGAAGACGCGCACCCTGTGACCGTCCTGCGCCAGCGCGGTGGCGAGTGCCAGACCGCCGATCCCCGCGCCCGCTATGCCGATCTCAAGTGTCATCCCGCCACAAAAGCGGCAAGCGCGCGTGACGTCCACGCGGCGCATTGACCCGGTCCGATCCCCTCTGGACGGGCTTGCGGCACGGGCCTATAACCGCGCCCATGATGTCACGTTTCGCCATCATCATTCGAATTACATGCCCGGCGCTCTGACAGATCGAGCCGCCGGGACAAGGCGTATGGACACCGCGCCGCCCCCCACACCCATCGCCTGACCGAGTTTTCAAGGACACATCCCATGTGCGCCGAGACGCCTGACTACAAAGCCACCCTGAACCTTCCCAAGACCGATTTCCCGATGCGCGCGGGCCTGCCCAAGCGCGAGCCTGACTGGCTTGCCCGCTGGGAGCAGATCGGTATCTATGACCGTCTGCGCGAGACCGCGGGAGACCGCCCGCCTTTCACGCTGCATGACGGCCCGCCCTATGCCAACGGGCATCTGCATATCGGCCACGCGCTCAACAAGACGATCAAGGACATGATCGTGCGCAGCCACCAGATGCTGGGGCACGATGCGCGCTACATCCCCGGCTGGGACTGCCACGGTCTGCCCATCGAGTGGAAGATCGAGGAGCAGTACCGCAACAAGGGCCGCAACAAGGACGATGTCGACGTGGTGGAGTTCCGCCGCGAATGCCGCGAGTTTGCCGATGGCTGGATCGACGTGCAGCGCGAGGAGTTCAAGCGTCTCGGCATCACCGGCAACTGGGCGCATCCGTATCTGACAATGGATTACCGCGCCGAACGCATCATCGCCGAGGATTTCCAGACGTTCCTGATGTCGGGCGTGCTCTATCAGGGCTCCAAACCGGTGATGTGGTCGCCGGTCGAGAAGACCGCTCTGGCCGAAGCCGAGATCGAGTATCACGACCACAAGAGCCACACGATCTGGGTGCCGTTCCGCGTCGTAGAGGCATCATCGGTTCGATATGCAGGAGAAGATGGCGAAACAGACGTCGATCTGAAGACAGCCGATGGTCGTCAACGGCACGATGAACGTCAGCAAAAACGAGAAGCCGAGTTGCTGTCGGCCAAAGTCGTCATCTGGACCACCACGCCCTGGACCATCCCGTCCAACAAGGCCGTGGCCTACAATCCTGGCATCGCCTACGGGCTTTACGAGGTGACCGGCCGTCCGGAGGAATGCTGGGCGAAGATCGGCGACCGCTATGTGCTGGCCGACGCGCTGGCAGAAGAAGTTCTGGGCAAGGCCCGGCTCGACGCGTCCATGTGGCGTCGGCTGAGAGACGTTGCGCCGGAAGAACTGAGCGCGCTCACCCTTGCGCATCCGTTCCGCGGAATCGACGGCGCGGACGGGTTCTGGGATTACGATGTGCCGATGATCGACGGCGATCACGTGACCGATGACGCTGGCACCGGGTTTGTGCACACCGCCCCCTCGCATGGCGCGGACGATTTCGACGCCTTTGTCCAGCGCGGCTGGATGGACCGGATGACCCACAATGTCGGCGAGGAATCCGAGTTTCTGCCGCATGTGCCGCTTTTTGCCGGGCTCAAGGTGCTCGATCACAAAGGCAAGGAAGGCAAGGCCAACACCGCCGTGATCGACAGGCTGGCCGAGGTGGGCGGGCTGCTCGCGCGCGGGCGCATGACGCACAGCTATCCGCACAGCTGGCGCTCCAAGGCGCCGGTGATCTACCGCAACACGCCGCAATGGTTTGCCGCCATCGACCGGCCCGTGGGTGACGGGCAGGACGAGATGGGCAAGACCATCCGCGCGCGCGCGCTCAACTCCATCGACCAGCTGGTCAAATGGACACCGCAGACCGGGCGCAACCGGCTCTATTCGATGATCGAGAGCCGCCCCGACTGGGTGCTCTCGCGCCAGCGCGCCTGGGGGGTGCCGCTGACCTGCTTCACCCGCAAGGGCGCGCTGCCCACGGATGACGACTTCCTGCTGCTCGATGCAGATGTGAATGCCCGCATCCTCGAGGCGTTCGAGACCGAAGGCGCCGATGCCTGGTACAAGCCCGGCGCCAAGGAGCGCTTTCTGGGCAACGATCGCGATCCCGGCGAATGGGAGCAGGTCTTTGACATCCTCGATGTGTGGTTCGATTCAGGCTCCACCCATTCGTTTGTGCTGCGCGACCGCGAAGACGGCACCGAGGATGGCATCGCCGATGTCTACATGGAAGGCACCGACCAGCATCGCGGCTGGTTCCATTCCTCGATGCTGCAGGCCTGCGGTACCATCGGACGTGCGCCCTACCGGAATGTCGTGACGCACGGGTTCACGCTGGACGAGAAGGGCAACAAGATGTCCAAGTCCATCGGCAACACCATCGCGCCCGAGGATGTGGTCAAGCAATACGGCGCCGATATCCTGCGGCTCTGGGTGGCGCAGACCGATTACACCGCCGATCAGCGCATCGGGCCGGAGATCCTCAAGGGCACTGCCGACAGCTATCGCCGTCTGCGCAATACCATGCGCTTTTTGCTGGGCGCGCTGGCGCATGTCTCGGATGAGGATCACATCGCGCCCGCCGAGATGCCGGAACTCGAGCGCTATATCCTGCACCGTCTGGCCGAGCTCGACCACGTGGTGCGCAAGGGCTACCGGGCGTTCGATTTCCAGCACGTGTTCCAGCAGCTTTTCAACTTCTGCACGGTGGAACTGTCGGCCTTCTATTTCGACATCCGCAAGGATGCGCTTTACTGCGATGCGGATACCGAGCGGCGGCGCGCGGCGCGCTGCGTGATGGATCTGCTTTTCCACCGGCTGACCACCTGGCTTGCGCCGATCCTGGTCTTCACCATGGAAGAGGTCTGGCTTGAGCGCTATCCCGGCGCGGAAAGCTCCGTGCACCTGACCGATATCCCCGACACGCCGGCCGACTGGCTCGACGAGCCGCTGGCGGCGAAATGGGCGATGGTGCGGCGCGCGCGGCGGGTGGTGACCTCGGCGCTGGAACTGCAGCGCGCGGACAAGGTGATCGGCGCGTCGCTGGAGGCGGCGCCGATTGTGCATGTGCGCGATCCGGAGATGCTCTCGGCGCTGAAATCGGTGGCGTTCGAGGATATCTGCATCACCTCGGATGTCGGTCTGACCGGCGACCCGATGCCGGCGGAGGCGTTCCGCATGGCGGAGGTCGAGGGCGTCGGCGTGGTCTTCGAGAAGGCCGATGGCGAGAAGTGCCAGCGCTGCTGGAAGATCCTGCCCGATGTCGGCCGCCACGCCCACCCCGCGACCTGCAAGCGCTGCAACGACGCTTTGGGATGATCGGGGCTGCGGTCTGATTGTCGGTTCGGATCGCCGTTGGCGATCCGACCGGCCGGGGGGCGTTGCCCCCCGGACCCCCCAAAGTATTTCCGAACCGAAGAAGGGGCGGGCACGGCGCTTCGCTGGCGGCGTTGGTGCGGCATAGGCTGCCCCGATGGATTGTGTCCGCCGCAGGACGCAGCTACCGTTGCGTCAACCGGAACAGAAGGAGAGTGCGATGTTGCGCCGTGTGTTTCTGATGGTCGGGGCCGCGACGCTGGTTGCGGGCTGTGTGAGCGGTTCGCGCAATCTGGCACTTGCGCCGGGCTCGACGCTGATTGTCGTCCGGCATTCCGACCGCGACGGCGAAAACCTCTCCGATCTGGGGCATCGACGTTCGCGCGCGCTGGTGCGGGCGCTCGAGGGGTTCGACATCGCGGCTATCCACGCGCCGGGCATTCAGCGCAATCTCGACACCGCCGCCCCGCTCTCGGAGGCGCGGCAATTGCCGGTGGAGCGGATCCCGCAGGAAGCGCCGACCGGGCCGCTTGTGGCGCGCGGCGCTGGCAGGACGGTGATCTGGATCGGCAACAAGGGCAACATCCGCACCATCTGGGACGACCTGAACCTGCCGGAGCCCGCGCCGCTGGACTATGGCGATCTGCATATCATTCGCGCCGATGCCGACGGCCGGGTCAGCGTCGAGCGCCGCCGCTTCGAGCCGTGACCGCGCCGCCGTCTGACGATGAGATCGCCGCGGTTCTGATGGCGCTGGCCGAGGCGCGCGGGTCCACCAAGAGCTTTTGCCCGTCCGAGGCCGCGCGGCGTTTGCGCGACGATTGGCGTCCGCTGATGCCCGAGATGCGGCGGGTCGCGAAAACGCTTCCGCTGAGGGCCACGCAGCGCGGAGAGGCGGTGGATCCCGTGACAGCCACGGGCCCGATCCGCCTTTCGATCAAGACTGGAACGCCTGACGAAATACCTGATGCATCACGTATCACGTAACGCGTTGAAATTCTTGAGTTCAGGCAGAGTTGCGTGAGCCAGGTTTTTTGCATGGTGCTTTGGAAGCCGGGCTCTGTGATCCGGCTGCCGCGCGCCCATGGTCAGCTGCGCGGTCCCTCGCGCCAGACCACGATCCCGGCTAACCGCATTTGCTGTGGCCGCAGGAGGCGCAGGTCATGCAGCCTTCGACCATGCGCATCTCGTATTGGCCGCAGGACGGGCAGGCCTTGCCGCGCGGCGCGTCCTCGAGCCCTACAACCTGCGCCTGCGGGTCCGATTTCAGCCCCATGCCTTCGCCTTCGAGAAAGCCGATGGCGACCATGTGCCGTTCGATCACACCGCCGATGGCCGCGAGGATCGACGGGATATACTTGCCCTGCACCCAGGCCCCGCCGCGCGGGTCGAACACCGCCTTGAGCTCCTCGACCACAAAGCTGACGTCGCCGCCGCGCCGGAACACCGCCGAGATCATCCGGGTGAGCGCCACGGTCCAGGCGAAATGCTCCATGTTCTTGGAGTTGATGAAGACCTCGAAGGGCCGCCGGTGCCCGCCCACGATGATGTCGTTGATGGTGAGATAGATCGCATGTTCGCTGTCGGGCCATTTCAGCTTGTAGGTGGCCCCCTCCAGCGCCTGCGGGCGGTCCAGCGGCTCGGACATGTAGATGACATCGCCATGCGGGCGGTTGGGTTCGGCGGCGGGAGTGGCAAGGGCCTCGGGTGCCGTTTCCTCTCCATAGACTAGCCAAGCAGGTTTAACGGAAAGAACCGCAGCTAGTTGATTGAGTAGAGTCAAAGAGGCCGTTGCGCCGTTTTCCAGTCGGGAAATGTGTGCTTGAGAGACGCCCACCTGCTCGGCAAGCGCGGCTTGGGTCAACTCCTTGGCTTTTCTCGCTGCAACCAGACGTTCGCCTGCGACTGGCGTCTCCTCCGCCACACTCAACACCGACCCTGTCACGTCGTTCGGCCGGTAGGTCGTGCAGCCTTTGCACCCGGTGTCCCAGGCCATCATGTAGACGTCCTTGAACGCCTCGAATGAGATGTCCTCGGGGCAGTTGATGGTCTTGGAGATCGAACTGTCGATCCATTTCTGCGCCGCGGCCTGCATGCGCACGTGATCGGCGGGCGCCAGCGTCTGGGCGTTCACGAAATGCGCGGGCAGGGGGGCATCGCCCTTGAGGTCGCGCCACATCTGCACGGCGTAGTCGACCACCTCTTCTTCGGTGCGGGTGCCATCCTTCTGCAGCACCTTGCGGGTGTAGCTATAGGCAAAGACCGGCTCGATCCCCGAACTGACATTGCCGGCATAAAGCGAGATCGTGCCGGTGGGGGCGATGGAGGTCAGCAGCGCGTTGCGGATGCCGTATTTGCGGATCGCGTCCCGCACATCCTCATCCATCGCCCGCATGGTTCCGGAGGCGAGGAATTTTTCCGCATCGAAAAGCGGGAACGCCCCCTTTTCGCGCGCCAGATCGACCGACGCCAGATACGCGGCGCGGGCGATCGCTTTCAGCCAGTCCTCGGTCTGACGCGCCGCCTCGTCGGAGCCGTAGCGCAGTCCGAGCATCAGCAGCGCATCTGCAAGGCCCGTCACACCGAGCCCGATGCGGCGCTTGTTCCGCGCCTCTTCCAATTGCTGGGGCAGCGGGAATTTCGACGCGTCGACCACGTTGTCCATCATCCGCACGGCGGTGGCGACCAGTTCCTGCAGGCCTTCCTCTGCCAAAGCGGCATCCGCCTCGAACGGGCGCTCCACCAGCCGCGCAAGGTTGATCGAGCCCAGCAGGCAGGCGCCATAGGGGGGCAGGGGCTGCTCGCCGCAGGGGTTGGTGGCGCTGATCGTCTCACAATACTGCAGATTGTTGGCCGCGTTGATCCGGTCGATGAAAATCACCCCCGGCTCGGCAAAGTCATAGGTGGCGCGCATCATCCGGTTCCACAGATCGCGCGCCTCGACGGTGCGATAGACCGTGCCGCCAAAGACCAGATCCCAGGACCCGTCGGCCTTCACGGCGTCCATGAACGCGTCGGTGACCAGCACCGAGAGGTTGAACATCCGCAGCCGCGCCGCGTCCGCTTTGGCCGAGATGAAATCCTCGATATCCGGGTGATCGCAGCGCATCGTGGCCATCATCGCGCCGCGGCGCGAGCCCGCGGACATGATCGTGCGGCACATGGCGTCCCAGACATCCATGAAGCTGAGCGGGCCCGAGGCGTCCGCCGCCACGCCGGTCACCGGGGCGCCCTTGGGGCGGATGGTGGAGAAATCATAGCCGATGCCGCCGCCCTGCTGCATGGTCAGCGCGGCCTCTTTCAACATCTCGAAAATGCCGCCCATATCGTCGGGGATCGTGCCCATGACAAAGCAGTTGAACAGTGTGACCGACCGGTCGGTGCCCGCACCGGCGGTGATCCGGCCCGCGGGCAGGTATCTGAAGTCTTCAAGCGCGGCGTAGAACCGGTCTTCCCATTTGGCGGGCTCCGCCTCGACCTCGGCCAGGGACCGGGCAATCCGGCGCCACGTGTCCTCGATGCTCTGGTCGATGGGCGTGCCGTCTGCCGATTTCAGGCGGTACTTCATGTCCCAGATCTGTTCGGCGATTGGGGCGGCAAAACGCGTCATGGCGGGTGATTCCCTTATGCGGCAGGACACAGCAGGATAGCGATATCCGCTGAAAAGCACAACAGGTTGAAGGTTTGGGGGTGTGCCCTACAATATGTGTTGCAAGATGTGGAGGAATCTGTGGATAAGCACGTCCATCTGCTCAAGCTGAGCGTCGGCAGCGACAGCGTCGAGACGATTGCCGACTGGCAGCGCCGCCGCTCTGCGCAGCGTCAGGACGGGCAGTATTACCACCTCACCCGCATGTGGCCACGCCGCGAGGCGGAATTGGTGGCGGGCGGGTCGATCTACTGGGTGGTCAAGGGGCTGGTGCAATGCCGCCAGAGAATCCTGAGGCTGGAGCGGATGACCGGGCAGGACGGCATCGACCGCTGCGCGATCTTCCTCGACCGGGATCTGATCCGCACCGCCAGCGTGCCGAAACGGCCGTTCCAGGGCTGGCGCTATCTCAACACCGCTGACGCGCCGCCCGATCTGCCGAAGAACCGCCAAAGCGAAGACGCGCTGCCACCTGAGCTTGCCGGGGCGCTGGCCGATATCGGCGTGCTCTGACGCAGCGCCACTGGGTCAACCCCGTAATGCGAAGGCCTCATCCGACGCCCAAAGCGCCCTCTAAAAACCCGCGCGCGCCGCCTGGCCCCCTTGATATCAAGGCCAAAGCAACGCGCTCGCCATGGTGACATGTCCGACGCCCCCTGCTTCATCTTGCCCAATAACTTGAGGAGGGGTCTGGGCGCTGGCCGCCCGGCTGTCGCGCGACCCACCGCACATCCCACTGCCGGAGCCAAATCAACGGCCCCCCGCACGCCCATCAACCGCGCCGCTCGGCGCGTGCATTAACCATAGTCGCGCGCGCCAAACACCGCGGAACCCACGCGCACATGCGTCGCCCCCAGGGCAATCGCCTCTTCGAAGTCGGAACTCATGCCCATCGACAGACCCGCAAGACCGTTGCGCCGGGCCATCTTGGCCAGCAGCGCAAAATGCAGCGACGGCGTCTCGTCGACCGGCGGGATGCACATGAGCCCTTTCACCGGCAGATCGAGCGCGCGGCAGTTCTCGACAAACGCATCCGTGTCCTCTGGCAGAACACCGGCCTTCTGCTCTTCCTCGCCGGTGTTGACCTGAATGAACAGATCCGGGCAGTGCCCCATTTCCTGCGCCAGTCGCGCCAGGGTCCTGGCCAGCTTCGGACGGTCGACAGAGTGGATCGCGTCGAAGAGCGCCATCGCCTGCCGCGCCTTGTTGGTCTGCAGCGGACCGATGAGATGCACAGTCACACCCTCGAACCGGTCGCGCAGACCGGGCCACTTCTTTGCCGCCTCCTGCACGCGGTTCTCGCCGAAAAGCCGGTGTCCTTCGCCCAGCACCGCCTCGACCCGCTCCAGCGGCTGCACCTTGCTCACCGCGATCAGTTTGACCTCCGACGCCTCGCGCCCTGCCGCCGCGCAGGCGCTGGCGATCCTGTCCTGCGTGTCGCTCAATCCCATGGCTCGTCTCCCCATGCCTCGATGAATGGCTGCAACTCCGCCTCGAACTTGCGCCATGCTTCGCGCCGCCCGGTATGGATCGGTTTGCGCACCTGCGCGAGGCTCAGCGTCTGCACCGCGCCTTCCGCCTTGTGGGATGTGAGGCAGGCGTCCTCCCAGTCCAGCCCGGCATGCGCGACCAGACGACGCGCGTTGGATTCGGGATCGCCGACAAGATCCTCGTAGCGCATCTCGAGCAGCGTGCCCTGCGGCAGCCGCGCGCGCCAATGCGCGATCGAGCGGCGAAAGCGCCTGATCTCATCGGCGATATCCGCCAGATCGTTGGCGTAGCGGTGTGTGCCGAGGCGAAAGTGGTTCTTGTAGATCGAGAGCGCGATGTCGCGCGGATCGCGATGCACCACGACGATTTTCGCGCCGGGCATGCCGTGCCGGATAAGCCCGAGGATCATGTGGCTCTGGATCGACTTGTCGGTCACGACGCCGCTTTCGCGTCCGGTGTCGCGATGGGCAAGCCGCTGGTAGCGCTGCGCCCAGTCGGAAAGGGCCCCGGCCGGGATATCCGCCAGCGGCGTCATGTCCTGCCCCTGCCCAAAGAGCGCCACCGCCTGTTTCAGCGCGTGCCCAAGCTCTCCCCCTGCCGACACGGCGCTGTGGCGCGCGATGATCTGCTCGGTCAGGGTGGTGCCCGAACGCGGCATGCCGGTGATGAAGACCGGACGCAACGACATCGGATCGCCGGAGGTCGCGTAGTCCGGCAGGTCCTGCGCGGCAAGGGTCGCCTGCCACTCCGCCTCGCGGGCGGTCCGGTCATAAGGCGCGGCTTTGCGCTGTGCGGCATTGGCCCGGGCGAGAAAGCCGAAGACCTTGCCGGTCTCGCCGATCTCCTCCATCCCCTTGGCCAGCGCAAAACCCAGATGCATGCGCCCGGTATCGTTGAGCCTGGGATGTTTCCAGAGCTGCAGCATCTGGCGGATCAACGGATCGCCTTTCCTGAGCTGCTTGGCGCCGAGAAAGACGCGGTAGAGCTCCGGATCCTCGGGATTGCGGCGCAGGAGCTTGCGGAACGCGGTCTCGGCCTCATCGAAACGGCCGAGCACTTGCAGAAATCGCGCGCGCTCCACCTTGGCTTTGAGATCTTTCGGTGTGAGGGCGGCGGCCCTGTCATAGGCGGCGAGCGCATCTTCGGCGCGGCCGAGCGCCTCGTAGCGCTGTGCGGCAGCGAACCAGAGCGTGGCATTGCCGGGGGCGGCGCTCAGGGCGGCGTCAAGATGCTTCAGGCAGGCTTCGGTCTCTGCCGCGTCATAGGCGAGGCGGGACAGAAGGAACTGCGCTTCGGCCTGCCCGGGATCGGCCAGAACGAGCCGTTCGAGATCCTTGCGCGCCGCCTCCGGGTGGCCCGCGCCCAGATGCGCCTTGGCCTGCGCCAGCAAGCGGACCTTGTCCTTGGGTGAGGTGGGCAACATGGACGGATCTCCTTGCGCCCAAGTGCTACAAGCGTGTCCCCCAAAAGAAAAGAGCGGGCGCAAGGCCCGCTCTTTCAGATGCCGTGAGGCGTCTGACCTCAGAAGGTCATTGCCAGACCCAGCGAGTACTGGTCGGTCTCGGAGCTCAGGCCGCCGAAATCGTACTCGGACTTGCCGTAGCCTGCCTGGGCTTCCAGACCGCCGCCGAGGTCGTAGTTGACCGCGAGGCCGTAGCCTTTGGCTTCCAGACCGTCGACACCGAAGCGGTTGTCGAACTCACCGTAGTTCACGGCGACGGTCAGGGCGTTCATGGTGTAGCCGAGGCCCAGACCCCAGTAGGATTCGGTCTCGAGCGCGCCGAAGCCGACCACAACGTCGTCAGCGGTGCCAAGCAGGCCATCCGCGCCAGCATTGGTGACGGAGATGTTGCCGTCGCCATATGTGGCCTCGGAGTAGTTCAGGATCGCCTGGATACCGTTGTTGAACGTGGTGTTCAGGCTGATGCCCCAAACGCTGTCACGCTCGTGGGCGGCAACAGCGATCACGTCGGCGAGGCCGAGAACCGGGTCGTCGGCGGTGCCGATGAGGCCGTCCGCGCCGGCGGATGCCGCCGCGACTGCGGCTGCAGTGGCCAGAACGGTGGCGTCGGAGTTGCCTTCGTCACCTTCCTGGTAACCGAGGCCAACACCGATGGTCAGACCGGCGAGGTCAGCGGAGTAGCTTGCACCGATACCCCAGACCGGGTCGAAGGTGCCGGTGTCGTCGATCTCAGCCGACAGATACCCGGTGAAGCCGGAGAAGGCATAGGACATCGTGGCGATCTGGCCGTCATAGGTGCCGTCCATACCCGCGTTGCCGTTATAACCGGCATGCGTGGTGTGGTCGTCCGCGATGGAGCCGCCGATGCCGATATCGGTCAGGGCTGCGTCAAACGCGCCGTCGGTATCGCCCATGTCGATGCGGGCGCCGCCGAATGCGATGAAATAGGTCTCGCCACCCTGGGTGGTGTTGCCGAAGGCGCCGTTTTCGTCGAGGTCGACTTTGGCACCGAAGGTCAGGCCGTTGTCGGCTTCACCGGTCATGGTGAAGGTGACGTCGATGTCGGTGTGAAACTGCTCGGTGGCATAACGGTCGCCGCCGAGGATACCGATTTCTGCGAAGCCGGACAGAGCAACGTCTGCCTGCGCTGCGCCTGCGGTCGCGACAAGTGCGGTGGTCGCAAACAGGATCTTTTTCATGAGGTTGTCTCGCTGTGTCGATGCCGGGGGAGACCGGCGGTTTCTCTCTGAGGTGGTTATCTGCGCCATGCCGGAAATTTTCAAAGCCAATGTGAGGACGTCTCATTTTTGGCCGAAAAGTGATGCGAGTTTGACACGGGCAGGTAGCATGGCGGGGGATTCTGGCGGAAACCCGCCGGTTGTATGTCTCAGACAGCAAGTTACCGACCGTTTCGGCCGGTAATTGCGAGTCGCAAAGCTGTCCTGCTCCGGCCGTTCCGCCAGCGAGTCGGAATCGCTCGCCCCCAAAAGAAAAGAGCGGGCGCAAGGCCCGCTCTTTCAGATGCCGTGAGGCGTCTGACCTCAGAAGGTCATTGCCAGACCCAGCGAGTACTGGTCGGTCTCGGAGCTCAGGCCGCCGAAATCGTACTCGGACTTGCCGTAGCCTGCCTGGGCTTCCAGACCGCCGCCGAGGTCGTAGTTGACCGCGAGGCCGTAGCCTTTGGCTTCCAGACCGTCGACACCGAAGCGGTTGTCGAACTCACCGTAGTTCACGGCGACGGTCAGGGCGTTCATGGTGTAGCCGAGGCCCAGACCCCAGTAGGATTCGGTCTCGAGCGCGCCGAAGCCGACCACAACGTCGTCAGCGGTGCCAAGCAGGCCGTCCGCGCCAGCATTGGTGACGGAGATGTTGCCGTCGCCATATGTGGCCTCGGAGTAGTTCAGGATCGCCTGGATACCGTTGTTGAACGTGGTGTTCAGGCTGATGCCCCAAACGCTGTCACGCTCGTGGGCGGCAACAGCGATCACGTCGGCGAGGCCGAGAACCGGGTCGTCGGCGGTGCCGATGAGGCCGTCCGCGCCGGCGGATGCGGCTGCAAGCGCGGTGGCGGTTGCCAGAACGGTGGCGTCGGAGTTCAGCTCGTCACCTTCCTGGTAACCGAGGCCAACACCGATGGTCAGACCGGCGAGGTCCGCGGAATACGCAACACCGACACCCCAGACCGGGTCAAACACGCCGGTATCGTCGATCTCAGCCGACAGATAACCGGTGAAGCCGGTATAGGAGTAGGAGAAGGTTGCGATCTGGCCGTCATAGGTGCCGTCCATACCCGCGTTGCCGTTATAGCCGGCATGCGTGGTGTGGTCGTCCGCGATGGAGCCGCCGATGCCGATATCGGTCAGGGCTGCGTCAAACGCGCCGTCGGTGTCACCCATGTCGAGGCGTGCGTTGCCGAATGCAACGAAATAGGTCTCACCACCCTGGGTGGTGTTGCCGAAGGCGCCGTTTTCGTCGAGGTCGACTTTGGCACCGAAGGTCAGGCCGTTGTCGGCTTCACCGGTCATGGTGAAGGTGACGTCGATGTCGGTGTGGAACTGCTCGGTGGCATAACGGTCGCCGCCGAGGATACCGATTTCTGCGAAGCCGGACAGAGCAACGTCTGCCTGTGCTGCGCCTGCGGTCGCGACCAGTGCGGTGGTCGCAAACAGGATCTTTTTCATGGTTTCCCTCATGTGTTCAAAGGCACGTACCAAGCCGGACAACCGGCCTTGATGAGACGTCTATGCGCCCGGCACCCGGCCAATCGCAAGTCCCCGACCTGAGTGGCGGCGAACAAGCCGTCCAGTGATGCGCAATTGTCACAAGGTTTTTGCGGTCCGGTGGGATTGATGCTTCAAGACTGTAACGCAAGCGGAAATTTTCGCGGAACTTTGCCGGTTTGGCCGAATTTCCGGGGCTGTGGATCATGGCGTCGGAGCGGCGAAGTGGAATCACCCCGGACGCTCTGGCGTGCGAATCTCACACGTCTTTTCCTGCAGATCGTCTTCGGCAGGATTGACGTCTTGCCGCCCACGCCCGCCACGAGTATTCAGGGGGCACTGAGGCAAGCGATTTCTGCAGGAGACGGGATATGGACAAGGCGCGTATGGCGATGGGAGTCGGGCTGACAGCCGCCCTGCTTGTCCAGTCTGGATGCAGCGTCTTCGGTGACCGCCGCAACGCGCCGCCGGTCGACACGCCACCCGCCGAAGAGATCATCGACGATCTCATCTATCAGGACCGGCGCCGTCCGCGCAGCACCATCTGGGATCTGTTCCGCGCGCGGCCCGACCAGGGCCAGGTCGGCGCGGTCAACAAGTATATCTGGAATGCCACGCTCGAGACGCTCGATTTCCTGCCCGTGCAATCGGTCGATCCGTTCACCGGTGTGATCACCACAGGCTACGGCACGCCGCCGGGCGGCGGGCGGTCTTACCGCGCGACGATCCTCGTCAGTGACCCGGCGCTCGACGCGCGGTCGCTGAACGTGGCGCTGATGACGCGTGGCGGCCCGGCGCCGGCTGCAACCGTGCGCGCGATCGAAGACGCGATCCTGACCCGCGCGCGGCAGCTGCGCGCGCAGGACAGCGGCCTCTGAGTTTTAGAAACCGACCGAAACCCGTCGGCCTCCGCCACAGACGCTGCGGACAAACCGTCGTCAGTCCAGAACCGGCCGCGGTTCAAGCTGCGACAGGCGCGACACCCAGTCGAGATGCTGCGGCAGGCAGACAGAGTTCAGATCGTAGCGCTCTTTAACAAAGGCACGGGCGGTCCTGCCCAGCCGTTCGCGTGTCTCCGCGTCGTCGAGCAGGGCGCAAAGCCGTTCCGTCAGACCGGCTTGGTCGAAGAAATCGATCAGCTGTCCGTTTTCGCCTTCGGTGATCACTTCGCGCACCGGTTCGGTGTCTGAGGCGAGAATGGCGCATTCCGCCGACATCGCCTCCAGCAGCGACCAGGACAGCACAAACGGATAGGTCAGGTAGACATGCGCGCGGCTGACCTGCAGCATCGACAGATAGGTCGCATAGGGCACCCGGCCCATGAAATGCACGCGGTCCCAATGCGGTGTCGGGATCTTGCCGCGCACCTCGTCGATGAAGATCTGCTTCCAGGTCTGGCCTTGCGGCGGCTTGCCGCCATAGCTGACCTCGTCGCCGCCGATCAGCACCACATGCGCATCCTTGCGCCGCTTGAGGATGTCCGGCAGCGCCCGCATGAAGATGTGGTAGCCGCGATAAGGCTCGAGATTGCGGTTGATGAAGGTGATCACCTCGGTGTCGCGGGTCAGCGTGAGATCGTCGCTGACCTTGAGGGCGGCATCGGGTTTGGCCACGACCAGCCCGGTGTCGACACCGTCATGGGCCACCGTGATCCGGTCGCGCCAGCGCTCGGGGAAGGTGTTTGCCTGGAACTGCGTGGGCGACAACCCGGCATCCATGACCTCTTCATGCAGGCGATTGTTGAGGTTTTTCATGCGGATGCGCATCAGGTCCGCTTCGGGGTTGCGGGAAGGAAATTCCGGATCGAAATTGAGGTAGGGCTTGTCGGTCAGGTGATAGAGCTCGCAGTAGAGCCCCAGCCGCGCCTCGGGCCAGACATCCTTCAGAAACATCGGCTCGCCCCAGCCATGATGGGCGCAGATCACATCCGGCACATATCCCTGCTCCCTGAGCGTGCGCGCGCCGCGATAACAGGCGGTCCCGCGCAGGATCTTCGTCTCGAAATCCGCCAGCCACGGATGCACACCCTTGGAATTGCTGCCCGTCAGCGCATAGGGCACGATCCGCACACCTTTCCAGGTGGTCGCCTCCTTCACCTTGCAGGTCAGTGCCACAACCTCATGGCCCTGCTGCACCAGGGCCGGGGCCAGGTGCTTGTATTGTCCGGGGAAATTCTGGTGGATGAGAAGAATTTTCATCTGCGTGTCCTGATCTGCCCGTTCCGGGCCTGCCGTTTTCGAGACGTTTTGCCATGGGCACCGCGAGAGGCCAATGCCGACGGGGCGGATGGCAGAAATTGGTGGCGGAAATGTGGCCCGGAGGCCGACCGCACCCGCCGCTGCCACTGGACGCGCCCGCGCCCACGCCCTATTCAACGCCGTGCAACACGCCAGTCCGAGGATCCTTCATGTCGCGCTACGACCCCGCCACCATCGAGCCGAAATGGCAAGCCGCCTGGGAAGAGGCCGGCACGTTCCGCGCCACGCGGTCGGGTGAGAAGCCGAAATACTACGTGCTGGAGATGTTTCCCTACCCGTCGGGCCGCATCCATATCGGCCATGTGCGCAACTACACGATGGGCGACGTGATCGCCCGCCACAAGCTGGCCACCGGGCATAACGTGCTGCACCCGATGGGCTTCGACGCGTTCGGCATGCCCGCCGAAAACGCCGCGATGGCCAGCGGCGGCCATCCCAAGGACTGGACCTATGCCAATATCGAGACCATGGTCGGCCAGATGAAGCCGCTGGGCTTCGGCCTCGACTGGTCGCGCATGTTCGCCACCTGCGATCCGGAATACTACGGCCAGCAGCAGGCGCTGTTCATCGATTTTCTCAAGGCCGGGCTGGTCTATCGCAAGGAAGCGGTGGTCAACTGGGATCCGGTGGACATGACGGTGCTCGCCAATGAACAGGTGATCGACGGCAAGGGCTGGCGCTCGAACGCGCCGGTGGAGCGGCGCGCGCTCACCCAGTGGTTCTTCAAGATCTCCGACTATTCAGAAGAACTGCTCGACGCGCTCGACAGCCTCGACAACTGGCCCGCCAAGGTCAAGCTGATGCAGGCCAACTGGATCGGCCGGTCGCGCGGTCTGCAATTCGGCTTCTCGCTGATCGACGGGCCCGACGGGCATGACCGGATCGAGGTCTACACAACCCGGCCCGACACGCTCATGGGTGCCAGCTTCATCGGCATTTCGCCCGACCACCCGCTGGCGCGCCAGCTGGAAAAGGACGATGCCGATCTGGCCGCCTTCAACGCCGATTGCCGCAAGATGGGCACCTCCGAAGAGGATCTGGAAAAGGCCGAGAAACGCGGCTTTGACACCGGGTTGCGCGTGCGCCATCCCTTTGACACCGCGTGGGAATTGCCAGTTTACGTGGCCAACTTCATCCTGATGGATTACGGCACCGGCGCGATCTTCGGCTGCCCGGCCCATGACCAGCGCGACTTCGATTTTGCCACCAAATACGGGTTGCCGATCATCCCGACCTTCGTCGATCCCGAGGCGAGCACGCAAGAGCTCGACGAGGCCTACGTGCCCGGCAAGTCCGAAAAGGTGCGCTGGGTGCGCGGCTTTGGCTGGGACGAACACGCCACCGGCGAAGAGGCGGTGGATGCGGCCATCATCTTTTGCGAGGAAAACGGCGTCGGGCAGGGGGTCACCAAATACCGCCTGCGCGACTGGGGCCTCAGCCGCCAGCGCTACTGGGGCTGCCCGATCCCGGTGGTGCATTGCGAGGCCTGCGGCGTAGTGCCTGAAAAAAAGGAAAACCTGCCCATCGCATTGCCCGACGATGTCAGCTTCGACATTCCCGGTAACCCGCTGGACCGCCACCCGACATGGCGCGACTGCGCCTGTCCCGCCTGCGGCAAACCCGCCCGGCGCGAGACCGACACGATGGACACATTCGTCGATTCGTCGTGGTATTTCGCGCGCTTTACCGCGCCGCACGCCGACACGCCGACGGATATGGACGAGGCCGGATACTGGATGAATGTCGACCAGTATATCGGCGGCGTCGAACACGCGATCCTGCACCTGCTCTACGCCCGCTTCTTTGCCCGCGGCATGCACATCACCGGCCACCTGCCGGAAAAGTGCAAGGAGCCGTTCGACGCGCTCTTCACCCAGGGCATGGTCACGCACGCGATCTATCAGACGGCGTCGGACGAAGGCCGTCCGGTCTATCACTATCCCGAAGACGTGGACCTGCGCGACGGCAAGGGCTTCCTCTCCGATGGACGCGAGGTGGAGATCATCCCGTCGGCCAAGATGTCAAAATCCAAGAACAATGTCGTCGACCCGGTGCGGATCATCTCGAGCTATGGCGCCGACACCGCGCGCTGGTTCGTGCTGAGCGATTCGCCCCCCGAACGGGATGTGGAATGGACCGCGTCGGGGGCCGAAGCCGCCTCCAAACACCTCGCCCGGGTCCACCGCATCGCCTCCGAGGTCGCCGCGTCAGAGGCCCCTTCGACCGGCGAGGACGAGGCGCTCCTGCGTGAGATGCACAAAGCCATCCACGATGTCTCCATGGGTGTCGAAAGCTTTGGCTTCAACGCCGCGATTGCCAAGCTTTACGCCTTCACCAATGCCATCGCGAAGTCGCGCGCAGGCGCGGAGGTCAAGCGGCAGGCGGTCAGGACGCTGGCACAGCTGATGTCGCCGATGACGCCGCATCTGGCCGAGGAAGTCTGGGAGATGTTGGGCGGCGCGGGACTCATCGCCAACGCGCCCTGGCCCGAAGCCGACGCGGCCATGCTGATCGAGGACAGCGTGACCCTGCCGATCCAGATCAACGGCAAACGCCGTGGCGAGATCGAGGTGCCGCGCGATCTGCCGAAGGAAGAGGTTGAAAAAGCTGCGCTTGCACATGAAGCTGTGATCAGGGCCCTCGACGGAGGCAGCCCGAAAAAGCTGATCGTGGTGCCGGGGCGGATCGTGAATGTGGTTGTCTGACAGACGGAGCTTTCTTCTCGGCGCGCTGGCTCTGGGCGGCTGCGGGTTCCAGCCGGTCTACGGGCCGTCCCGCGCCGGTGGCGCGCTGCTGAACCAGGTTGCGCTGGCCGAGCCCAAGACCCGCGACGCCTATGTCTTCAACCGCCGCTTCGAGGAACGGCTGGGGCGCGGAACCGGCGGGTCTTACACGCTGTCCTTGCGCCTGCAGACCGACAGCCAGGATCTGGGCACCACCTCGGCGGGCAATATCACCCGCTTCCGGCTCATCGGGCGCGCGTTCTATACGCTGCGCGACGCGGCCACCGAGGCTGTGCTGATCGACGGGCGCACCAACGCCTTCACCGGTTATTCGACCACCGGCTCGACCGTGGCGACGCTGGCGGCGGAGCGGGACGCGGAGGACCGGCTGATGGTGCTGCTGGCCGATCAGGTCATCGACGCGCTGCTGCTCCGGGCCGACACGCTGGCGCGATGAAGCTCTCCCCGCGCGACGCCAACGCCTTTTTCGCCCGGCCCGACCCGCGCGCCGCGGGGCTTTTAATCTTCGGCGAGGACGCGATGCGCGTGGCGCTGAAACGGCAGGACGTGGTGGCCAATATCGTGGGGGCGGGGGCCGAAGAGGAAATGCGGCTGACCCGCATGTCCGGCGGCGATCTGCGCCGCGAACCGGCGCTCTTGCTTGACGCGATCAAGGCGCAGGGCTTTTTTCCCGGGCCGCGGGCGGTGCTGGTGGAAGAGGCCACCGACGGGCTGGCCAAGATCTTTGACGCGGCCCTCGCCGACTGGCGCGAGGGCGATGCCCAGATCGTTGCGACCGCGGGCCAGCTGACCGCGCGCTCGGCCTTGCGCAAGCTGTTCGAGGGCGCAAAAAACGCCTATTCGGCCGCACTCTATAACGATCCGCCCAGCCGCGGCGAGATCGAGGCAGAGCTCGGGCGCGCCGGGCTGGCCGAGGTCGGGCAGGACGCGATGGCCACGCTCGAAGCGCTGGCGCGCGATCTCACGCCGGGCGATTTCCGCCAGACGCTGGAAAAGATCGCGCTTTACAAATTCGAGGACAGCGCGCCGCTGTCGGTCGATGAGGTGATGCTCAACGCGCCGGTCTCGATCGAGGCGGATATCGACGACATCTTCCACGTGCTGGCCGAAGGCCGCAGCGCCGAGATCGCGCCGCTGATGCAACGGCTGAGCGCCCAGGGTGTGGCGCCGGTGACGCTGCTGATCATGGGCATGCGGCATTTCCGGGCGCTCTATGCCATCACCTCGGCGCCCGGCGGCGCGTCCCAGGGGATCGCCAGGCTGCGCCCGCCGATCTTCGGCCCGCGCCGCGACCGGATGTTGCGGCAGGCGCAGTCCTGGACTCCGGTCAAGCTGGAAACCGCGCTGGAAGTGCTGATGGACACCGATCTGAGCTTGCGCTCCGCGGGCCAGCGGGCCCCGGCGATGGCGCTTGTGGAACGGGCGTTTGTGCGCCTGGCCTATATCGCGAGACTGTAGGGGGAGCCGCGCCATGAGCTACACCATTGCGGGCCCAGGCAGGACACGCACGTTCCGGGTTCTGTGGATGCTGGAGGAGCTTGGCGTGCCTTACGAACATGCGCCTTTTGCGCCGCGCTCGGACGAGTTGCGCGCGCTGTCGCCGCCGGGCAAGGCGCCGGTGCTGCTGGACGGGGATGTGGTGATCCCCGACAGCACCGCCATCCTGACCTATCTGGCCGACAAGCATGGGCAGTTCACCGCGCAAGCGGGCACGCTTGCCCGCGCGCGGCAGGATGCCTGGACCTTCCGGGTGCTCGACGAGATCGAGGGGCCGCTCTGGACCGCGGCGAAACACAGCTTTGTGCTGCCGGAAGACGAGCGCGTGGCGGAGGTCAAACCGGCCTGCAAGGCGGACTATGCCCGCAGCCTTGCGGCGATCTGCGCCGAGATGCCGGGCCTCTATCTCATGGGCGACGGGATTAGCGTGCCGGATTTTCTGCTCGCGCATTGCGGCGGCTGGGCGGTGAATGCGGGCTTTCCCGATCCGCCCGAGGCGTTTGCGACATATCTGGAGCGGATCCGCACCCGACCGGCATTTCAGCGCGCGGCGGCGCTTTGAGCGGACGGGCGGGGTGACGCTCCGCCCTTCGGCGGTCGCCCCACCCGCCGTCCCGCAGGCTCAGGGCTTGTCGGTCACGTTTTCCCTGAACGCCTTTTCGAACGCCGCCTGCTTATCGGGGCTGGCCTCGGTCTGGTTCCCGGCGCGCCAGACGTCATAGGGCATGCCGTAGAACGCTTCGCGCCCCTCGGCCTTGTCCATCTCGATGCCGCGCGCGTTTGCGGCCTCCTGATACCAGCGCGACAGGCAATTGCGGCAGAAGCCCGCAAGGTTCATCATGTCGATATTCTGCACATCCGGGCGGTCCTGCATCAGATGCTCCTGCAGGCGGCGGAAGGCGGCGGCTTCGATCTCGAGGCGGGTCTGGTCGTCCATCAGTCTCTCTCCTGTTGGGGTCAGGTCTTCTGGGCATATAGGCAGCGGCGCGCTATTCGGGAACCTCTGCCAGCGCGGCCTCGAGCATCGGTGCCAGCCGTTCGCCCCAGGCCGCCTGGTGCGGCGCGGAGCCGATCAGGTCGTTGCGCAGCTCGATCAGCGTGTTGAGACGTCCGTGATGCAGCGCGTGGCGGTCGATCGTGTCGCCCGGCAGATGGCCCGCATACGGCTCGTTGCGCCCCACGGTCAGATCGGGCTCGGCGCTCAGATGCGCGATCAGCGGATCCGACAGCCGCCTGTCCCAGGCGTGCAGGATGCCGATATGCCAGGGCCGCGACGGGCGGCTGCGCAATTGCCGGGTAAAGCTGTGCACCGCCACAATCGCGGTGTCGTCGCGCCGGGCGGCCAGCGCCTCGAGCGCCACGTGATAGGGGCGGTAATAGGCGTCGAGGCGGCGCTCTTTCTCGGTGGCATCCGCCGCGCGGTTGCCGGGAATCACCGACCCGTCATAGACCCGCATCAGCAAGGTCGGATCGTCCTCGCCGCGATTGGGGTCGATGACCAGCCGCGAAAACTCGGTCCGGATCACCGGCGCGCCCAGTGCGGCGCCAAGCGCCTCGGCAACGCCCGCCGCGCCGACATCAAAGGCGATGTGCCGCGCCATGTCCGCATCGGGCAGGCCCAGTGTGCCGCCGAGGTCTGGCGGCACGGTATTGGTGGCGTGATCGCAGACGATAAGAAAGCGGCTGTCGCGCTCCGCCCCGATCACGGTGAAGGGTGAATATGTCATCGCACTGTCATTGCGCGGGTGCGAAAGATAGGCAAGAGCGCGCGGAGCGTTTGCAGTCCGGCAGGGCAAGTGTTAGCGGTACCGCCGAACATGACGCCCCGTCAGAGCATCGGACGGGGGACCCAAGGGGGCAAAGATGAAACGCGACAGAAACGTCAAGATCGTGGCCACGCTGGGCCCGGCGTCCAACACCTACGAGATGATCCGCACGCTGCACGAGGCGGGCGCGGATGTGTTCCGGCTCAACATGAGCCATGGCAGCCATGACGAGATCGCCGAGCGGCACGCGATGATCCGGCAGGTGGAAAAGGATCTCGACAGCCCGATTGCGATTCTCGCGGATCTGCAGGGACCGAAACTGCGCGTCGGCGTCTTTGCCAATGGCGAGGAAGAGCTTGAGGCCGGTGCGCCGTTCCGGCTCGATCTGGACGAGACCGAAGGCAGCAAGACCCGGGTGAACCTGCCCCACAAGGAGATCTTTGCCGCGCTGGAAGCGGGCGCGCATCTGCTGGTCAATGACGGCAAGATCCGCCTGAAGGTGGAAAAATGCGGCGCCGATTTCGCCGATTGCTCGGTTGTGACCGGGGGTACGATCTCCAACCGCAAGGGGGTCAATGTGCCCGATGTGGTGCTGCCGCTGGCGGCGCTGTCGGACAAGGATCGCGACGATCTGGAATTCGTCTCCAAGCTCGGGGTCGACTGGCTGGCGCTCAGCTTCGTGCAGCGCCCCGAAGATGTCTGGGAGGCGCGCGAGCTTTGCGACGGCCGCGCGGCAATCCTGTCGAAGATTGAAAAACCGGCGGCGGTGAAGGCCTTTGACGAGATCCTCGAGGTCTCCGACGGCATCATGGTGGCGCGCGGCGATCTGGGGGTGGAACTGCCGGTCCAGAACGTGCCGCCGATCCAGAAACGCCTGATCCGCAAATGCCGCGCGGCGGCCAAGCCGGTGATCGTGGCCACACAGATGCTCGAATCGATGATCGAGAGCCCGATGCCGACGCGGGCCGAAGTGTCGGACGTGGCCACCGCGATCTACGAGGGCACCGATGCGATCATGCTCTCGGCGGAATCGGCGGCGGGCGATTACCCGGTCGAGGCGGTCACCACGATGAACAATGTCGCCGTCGAGGTCGAGCACGACCCGACCTATACCGAGATCATCGAAGCCTCGCGCGCGGCCAAACGCGAATCGGTGGCGGACGGGATTGTGGCCGCGGCGCGCGAGATTGCGGAGACCACGGATATCAAGGCGATCTGCTGTTTCACCTCTTCGGGCACAACCAGCATGCTGGTGGCGCGGGAACGCCCGCGCGTGCCGATCATCGCGCTGACCAACCGGCGCGGCACGGCGCGGCGCCTGTCGCTGCTCTGGGGCACCAATTGCGTGATGACCGGTGAGCTCGAGCGCTTCAAGCAGGCGGTGGTCAATGCCGCGCGCGCCGCACGCAAGCGCGGCTATGCCGGTGAGAACGACCAGATCGTCGTGACCGCCGGTGTGCCCTTCAACGTGCCGGGCTCGACCAACATCCTGCGCGTGGCGCCCTGCAACGAGCGTTTGATCTACAGCACCGATCCGGAATAATCTCGACGCAGAGTCGAGGTTGTTCGTGAGGTGGCGACGTGGATCCTGATACCTCCCTTGTGCTTGGGCTGATCCTGGGCGTGCTGTCCATTCCGGCGATTGTCTCGTCCTTCGCGGACGGGCGCTCGCCGCGGGTCGCGGCCATCGTGCTGATCGTGGCCGGTGGATTGCTGGTCTACGCGATCAACTCCAAGGAAAGCGGCTACCGGGTTCAGGACATTCCGCCGACGGTCTACCGCGTGTTGGGCAGATTCTTCTGAATTCGCCCGCGGCGGGCTTGCCAAGCTGACGCTCTCCCCCTAAAAGCCGCCTCTGATCCGCGCGGCCGGCCCAGGTGGCATGCCGAGTCGCGCGTATAGGGTCGAAGCAGAAGGAGACCGAAATGCCCAAGATGAAGACGAAATCGAGCGCCAAGAAGCGCTTCAAGGTGACCGCCACCGGCAAGGTGATGGGTGGCCAGGCCGGCAAGCGCCACGGCATGATCAAGCGCACCAAGAAATTCATTCGCGACGCGCGCGGCACCACGGTGCTGAGCGAGCCCGATGCCAAGATCATCAAGGGCTTCATGCCCTACGACCGCTAAGAGGAGGATCGCACATGTCCCGAGTCAAAGGCGGAACCGTCACCCACGCGCGCCACAAGAAGGTCATCAAGGCCGCCAAGGGCTATTATGGCCGTCGCAAGAACACCTTCAGGGTGGCCGCACAGGCCGTCGACAAGGCCAACCAATACGCCACGCGCGACCGCAAGAACCGCAAGCGCAGCTTCCGCGCGCTGTGGATCCAGCGGATCAATGCCGCCGTGCGCAGCCATGACGAGGCGCTGACCTATTCGCGCTTCATCAACGGTCTGACGCTGGCCGGCATCGAGGTGGACCGCAAGGTGCTGGCCGATCTCGCCGTGCACGAGCCCGAAGCGTTCGGCGCCATTGTGGAGCAGGCCAAGGGCGCGCTGCCCGCGTAAATCTTTGCGTCCGGGTTGCCGGAGCGAGAGAGGCCGTCCCCTTGGGGGGCGGCCTTTTTCTTGCGTCTGGCGGGTGGTGAGGGGCGGCGCTGTTTTGCGTCGGAAGGGATCTGGTATCGGATCGCCGTTGGCGATCCGACCGGCGCGCGCCCTGCGGGCGCGCGAAGAGGGGGGCGCTGCCCCCCGCCGCCGTAGGCGGCGCCCCCCGAAGTATTTCAGAACCAGAGAAGCCCCCTGAGGCGGCGCGACAATGGTGCGGGGGGCTATATCGGGCGGTTGCTGGTTTGTGTGGTGCGCGGGGACAAGCGCGCGGTCCGGATGTCAGGAGGCGACGGGCCGCGCCTCGATCACCACGAAGGCCTGCGCCCAGGGGTGATCATCGGTCAGCGTCACGTGGATAATCGCCTCATGGCCATCCGGTGTCATCGCGTCCAGGCGCTCTTTCGCCCAGCCGGTGACCTGCATCACCGGCTGCCCGCTGCGCAGGTTGCTCACCGCCATGTCCTTCCACGCGATCCCCATGCGCAGCCCGGTTCCGAGCGCCTTTGAGCAGGCCTCTTTCGCCGCCCAGCGTTTGGCATAAGTGCCCGCGACGTCGGCGCGACGCTCGGCCTTGCGTTGCTCGACCTCGGTGAACACGCGATTGCGGAACCGGTCGCCGAAGCGGTCCAGCGTGCCCTGGATACGCTCGATATTGGCCAGATCGGTGCCGATGCCCAGGATCATGTCATGCTCTTTCACGCCGCGATGAGCGGGAAACTTACGCCCAAAGCCCAGGCCAGCACCAGACCCAGCGCGAGCCCGGCCGTCAGCGGGCCGGATCGGGCTGAAAAAGCCCGCCCCATCACTCCCATGGTGAGCCAGAAAAGTATAATCACCGGCGCGATCATCAGAAGGAAGAACAACCCTTCGAAATCGAGCGCCACAGCAATCCCGAGCGAGGCGATAAACGCGAGCCGGGCGCAGAGGCGGTGCCAGAGCGGCGCGCCATGGGCCAGCCAGGCATCCGCCAGCATGAAAGGCACCGCGCCAATGGCGAGCGCCGCGATGATCCAGAGCCGGTCCGGGGTCGGCCAGAAATTGGCGCCGTAGCGGTCGAGCGCGAAGCCGAAGACCCCCAGCGCCCAGACGAGCAGCAGGGCTGCGGCGCGCAGGGAAGGGCGCGCGGGGCGGGGGCGACGGCGCCAGAGCAGGACCAGCTGAACGAGGCCATAAAGCGCCAGATGCAAGGCCAGATAATCGGCCACCAGAACAGGCAGCAGACGGGTGTCCGGAAGCGCGGCCAGCAGCGGGGCCGCAAGCGCGGGCAGGATCGTTGCGGTGGCGAGCTCCGTTGCGCGCAGCGGGGCCGGGGGCGCTGCGCCGCGCGGCACCAACCGCGCCACAACCGGCGACAGCGCCGTGATCGCCGCGAGAAGCGCCAGCAAGGCCCATCCGGTCGGCGGCACCGCGGCAGTGCCGCCGCGCTCGAAATGGTCGTTCATCCACGCAAGCGCCGCCCGTTGACCTTCACGCGAATGCAGGATCGAGACATGCTCGCTCCAGGGCGCAAGGATCGCGCGGCGGGTGACGCCGCCCTGTGACACGGTCTGTCCGAAATCCGCCGCCGTATCGACCATGCGCACGGCGTCCTGCGCAAATCCCGCCAGCCCGCTCTCCCAGGCGCCGGCGATCAGCAGAAGCGAGGCCGGAGCGTCCGTAGTGATGGCGTTCGAGAAGGCAGAGAGCAGAACCAGCGGCCCGACCGCGTCGGCCTCAATCGCCACGCGCACAAGGATATCCGTAGCCATGGAGTGGCCGAGCAACGCCACCGGCGCACCGTGCCGGTCGGCGGCATGCTCCAGGACGGTGAGCGTCTGCGCCACCAGCAGACGTGTGGTGCCGTCGATCGCCGTCAGATCCCCCGACATCGGCTGCGGATGCCGCCCATGGCCTTCAAAATCAAAGAGATAGACGTTGTAGCCAGCCCGGGCGAGCGTCTGGCCATAGGCCAACATCATCTGGCGCGACCCGGCAAAGCCATGGGCCACGACGATGGCGGGCCCGTCGGGGGCGCCATGCAGGTAAGTGACCGGGGTCGGCCCCACATGCAGGGCCTCGAACCGCAGATCGCCGCGCGCGCATTCCAGTACCCAGAGCGCCCAGGCCATCAGGCCCAGGGCGGCCAGCGCCAGAAGGCTCTGACGCATCAGGGCATCAGCCGCGGAGTGATTTCGCCGGTGGCCTGGTTGAGCGTGACATGCAGCATCCGATCCTGTGGGGTGTCGCTTTCAAAGACCTGAACGCGCAGCGTAAAGCCGAGCCCGGTGGCCGGGTCGTATTCGGCGGTCATGTCGGTGATGTCGACAAGCGCGAAGCCCATGCCGTTCATGCCCACCAGCTTGCATTGCCGGTCGCCCAGCTCGTCATAAGGCGGCGAGAGCAGCAGCAGGTAGAACGCGGCGGCTGCGGGTTCGAGCACGTCGATTGCGGCGATGCGGGTGGCACCGTTGGAGAAGGTGCGGGTGTGATCCTCCCACGGCTCGATCAGGTTGCGCGCCGAGGCCTGCCAGTCGCAATCGATGACGTCCTGCGCCAGGGTTTGCGTGCCGGTCAGGCAGAGCGCGGCCAGAATGGCGGCTTTGAGCGGGGTCGGTTGCATCATGGCGGAACTCCTGGCCATCGGGTCTGAGCCGAATATAGGGCAAACGCCGTGGAGGCACATCCGTCGCGGCCTTTGTTCGAAGCGGCTGAGGACCTCTGCGGCTCAGCCATCAGAGCGCCTGACGAAATACCCGATACATCGCCTGTCACGTAACGCGTTGAAATTGTTGATTTCAGGCGGCGTTGTGCGGTTCAGGTTTTTTTGCATGGCGCTTTAGCCGACAGAGGCGTCAGGCGCGGGCCTCCTCCATCAGTTGGCGCATCTGCTGGATTGCGGGTTCCAGCCCCAGAAAGATCGCCTCTCCGATGATGAAATGGCCGATATTGAGCTCCATCACTTCGGGGAAGGCGGCGACCGGCTGGACGGTGTCGTAGGTCAGCCCGTGCCCGGCATGCACTTCGAGCCCGAGCCCGTGCGCGTAGCGGGACATGTCGCGCAGGCGGTCAAGCTCCGCGTCGCGCTCCGCGATGCGGCCTTCGGCATGGGCGTCGCAATAGGCGCCGGTATGCAGCTCGATCACCTGCGCGCCGATGCGGTGGGCGGCGTCGATCTGGCGCTGGTCGGCGGCGATGAAGATCGACACCCGGCAGCCCGCCTCGCGCAGCGGCGCGATGAAATGCGCCAGGTGGTTTTCCTCGCGCGCCACTTCCAGACCGCCTTCGGTGGTGCGCTCCTCGCGGCGTTCGGGCACGATGCAGACCGCATGCGGCTTGTGGCGCAGCGCGATGGCCTGCATCTCGGGGGTGGCGGCCATCTCGAAATTGAGCGGCACCGTCAGCACCTCCATCAGACCGTCGATATCGGCATCCGAGATGTGGCGGCGGTCTTCGCGCAGATGGGCGGTGATGCCGTCGGCGCCTGCCGCCTCGGCGATGCGCGCGGCGCGCAGCGGGTCGGGATAGGCGCCGCCGCGGGCGTTCCGCACGGTGGCGACATGGTCGATATTCACGCCCAGGCGCAGGCGTCCGGCAAAGTCCGTCATGATGTCCTCGCGGTCAAGATACCGCGAAACTAGACCGCGGTTGCGTCCCGGGAAACCGCTTTTTGATCAAATTCCGAAATTGCGGTCGATGACCGGCGCAGAACAGCGAGGGATCACTCGGCCTGGCTGCCTTCCTTGCGCTTCTTCTTGAGCACGGCGAGGCGGGCCTTGATCGCACCCTTGCGCCGGTTCTGGTAGGCGGTGATCAGCGGCAGCGACACGTAATAGGCGGCGATGCCTGCCGCGAGCCCGGGCAGGATGCCGCCGATCATGTAGGGGTAGAAGACCTCGTCGTAAAAGATCTGCAGATCGCTCCAGTCCGCATCGGCATCGGTGAAGACCGCCTTCATCGCATCCGACAGATCGCGGCCCGCCTCGCCGAACTTGTCGAGCAGCCCGCCATGTTCGGGATCGCGCTCGATGCCCAGCAGCCAGTAGCCGGTGTTGAGCGCGACGATGCCGATGGGCAGGTAGGTCAGCGGGTTGCCGAAGAACGTGGCCAGCAGCGCGGCGACGATATTGCCGCGCAAAAGCCAGGCAAGCCCGGCGGAGATCAGGAAATGCAGCCCGTAAAACGGGGTGAAGGTGGTGAAGACGCCGACAAAAATCCCGCGCGCGATCCGGTGCGGCGGGTCGGGCAGGCGGCGCAGACGATACTTGACGTAACGCGCGGCACGGCCCCAGCCGCCACGCGGCCAAAGAAGCTCCAGCACAATCCGCCAGAGAGGTCGTCTGTCGCGCCGTCTGAAGATACGCCTTGTCCTTTTTGTTACTCTGCCGCTGCAGGCGCCGAGGCCAGTCCGGGGTCGCGTCGCCTTTCGACCGCGGCCACGTTGCTTTCGGCTTCCAGCACCGACATCACCTGATGCAAATGTTCGGCATCGCGCAATTCAAGATCGAGCAGCAGCCGGTAATAATCCGGTTTCCGGTCCACCATTCTCAGGTCTGAGATATTGGCCCTTTGCTCTCCAATCAATGTGCAAATACGCCCCAACACGCCGGCATCGTTCGTGATGGTCAATTCCAGTGACACGCCGTAAACCGGAGGGTGTGTTCCGTCGGCCCAATGCAAGTCGAGCCAGCGGGCCGGCTGGTCTTCGTAATCGGCCAGGATCGCGCAGTCGATCGCATGCACCGACACGCCGCGCCCGCGATGGGCCAGCCCCACGATCCGTTCGCCGGGCAAGGGCTGGCAGCAGGGCGCGCGCTCGAACCCTTGCCCGTGGGCGAGGCCGACAACCGCGCGGCGCGCCTCCACATCCGCGGTCTCGTGGATCGAGAGGTTGGGATAGACCGCCTCCACCACCTCGCTGGCGGTCACCTCCGCGCCACCCAGCCGCGCCAGCAGCGTTTCGGCATCGGGAAAGCGCAGGGTTCGCGCGGCTTTTTCCAGCACCTTGTCGGTGGCCTTCTTGCCGACATTCTCGAAGGCCGCGCGCGCCAGTTCGCGACCCAGCCGGGCAAAACGCTCCTTGTTGGCCTCGCGCAGCGCGCGGCGGATCGCGGTCTTGGCCTTGCCGGTGGTCGCGATCTCCAGCCAGGTGGCCTGCGGCGTCTGGCCTTCGGCGGTGATGATGTCCACCGACTGGCCGTTCTTCAGCCGCGTCCAGAGCGGCACCCGCAGCCCGTCGACCTTGGCGCCCACGCAGGCAGAGCCGATGCGGGTATGGATCGCATAGGCGAAATCGAGCGGCGTGGCGCCTTTCGGCAGCTTGAAGACATCGCCCTTGGGGGTGAAGCAAAAGACCTTGTCGGAATACATCTCGAGCTTGACGGCCTCGAGAAACTCGTCGTGATCGTCCTCGCCGTCGAACTGTTCGGTGAGCGAGGCGATCCACTTGGCGGGATCGACGGCAAAGGGGTTTTCCGCCCGTTCGCCATCGCGGTAGGACCAGTGCGCGGCCACGCCGGTTTCGGCCACCTCGTGCATCTGGCGCGTGCGGATCTGCACTTCGACCCGCTTGCCGTCGCGCCCCGACACGGTGGTGTGGATCGACCGGTAGCCGTTGGATTTCGGCTGGCTGATATAGTCCTTGAACCGCCCCGGCACCGATTTCCAGCGCTGATGAATGGCGCCCAGAGCGGCGTAGCAATTCTCCTCCGAGCGGGTGATGACACGGAACCCGTAAATGTCGCTGAGCCGCGAGAAGCCGATCTTCTTCTCCTGCATCTTGCGCCAGATCGAATAGGGCTTTTTCGCGCGGCCAAAGACCTCCGCCTCGATTCCCGCTTTTTCCAGCTCATGGCGCATGTCCGAGGTGATCCGGTGGATCACGTCGCCGGTTTCCTTCTGCAGCGTGATGAAGCGGCGGATGATCGAGCTGCGGCCTTCGGGGTTGAGCACGCGGAAGGCCAGATCCTCCAGCTCCTCGCGCATCCATTGCATGCCCATGCGGCCCGCGAGCGGCGCGTAGATCTCCATCGTCTCGCGCGCTTTCTGGATCTGCTTGTCGGCGCTCATCGCCTTGATGGTGCGCATGTTGTGCAGCCGGTCGGCGAGCTTGACGAGGATCACCCGCAGGTCCTTCGACATCGCCATGAAAAGCTTGCGGAAGTTCTCTGCCTGCTTGGTCTCGGAGCTGGAGAGCTGCAGGTTGGTCAGCTTGGTGACCCCGTCCACGAGATCGGCGATCTCCGAGCCAAAGCGGCTCTCGATCTCGGTATAGGTGGAGCGGGTGTCCTCGATCGTGTCGTGCAGCAGGGCGGTGACGATGGTGGCATCGTCCAGCTGCTGCTCGGTCAGGATCGCCGCCACCGTCGCGGGGTGGCTGAAATAGGGCTCCCCGGATTTGCGGGTCTGCCCTTCATGCATGTCGCGGCCATACTCATAGGCCGCGACGATCAGCGCATCGTTGGTCTTGGGGTTGTAATTGCGGACCAGGGCAACAAGGTCTTCGGCCGCGATCATATGCGCCTTTCCTTATGCCATGGGCTGCGGGGCCGGTGTCAGCCCTGGCCTTGCGCCTCCATCAGCGCGCGCAGCAGTTTCTCTTCGCTCAGATCGTCTTCCTGAGGCTTGTCCTGTTCGGCGCCCATCAGAAGCGCCATGGCGTCCTCTTCGGGTTCGTCGACCTCGATCTGGGTCTGGTTGCTCTCGATCAGACGCTCGCGCAGCTCGTCCGCCGACTGGGTTTCGTCAGCGATTTCGCGCAGGGCGACAACCGGGTTCTTGTCCTTGTCGCGGTCCACCGTGATCGCGGCACCGGCGGAAATTTCGCGGGCGCGATGCGCGGCCAACATCACCAGTTCGAACCGGTTGGGAACCTTGTCGACGCAGTCTTCTACCGTAACGCGGGCCATATGTGCTCCAGTCTCAAGTCGGGCGGCTTTCAGAAAGTGATGATCTAACGTGCAAAGCCGGTATTGACAAGAGCGGATCAAGGCGCTTCAGGGGCGGTCAGGCCCAATCGTTCAAGGTATTTCGCGGGATTTGCCCGAACCCGCCCGATCCTTGCCGGATGTTGCAAGCGGCCGCATCGCGGCGCGGTCCTCTGCGGGCAATGCGTCGAGCATCTGGGTGGTGGTCCTGCCGAGCCCGGGATGGCGCCAGTCGGGGGCCACATCCGCCAGCGGCACCAGTACAAAAGCGCGGTCCTGCAGCCGCGGATGCGGCAGGATGAGCCTGTCGGGCGTGTGCCGGATCTGCGCCTCGGGCGGCAAGGCCCGCCAGCGCGCCTGGGTCTCCGGGTCCGGCAGCTGCAGCTCACCCGCCGCCAGCAGGTCAAGATCCAATGTGCGGTTTCCCCAGCGCTGAGTCCGCGATCGGCCAAATTCCGCCTCAACGGCGTGAAACCGCCGCAAAACTTCCGCCACGTCATTCGTCGGCGCAGAGAGCGCCGCACAGGCATTTACATAATCCGGGCCGACGCCGGCGGGAAAACAGGGCGTCTCGAAAAAGCGGCTAACTCTCAGAATTGAATACGATTCTCGCTCAAGTTGAGAAAGGGCCGCGTTAAGGGTTGCCGTCGGGTCACCACGGGCGGAGCCGAGATTGCTTCCCAAAGCCACTAAGAATTCTTGTTCATCCATGGATTACCCGTTAGTATAGCTTTACTCATTGTCGCTTGATCGCCTCGCGAAAAAGTATAATTGCTTACGCTCTGCGTCGTTAATTCTTACACGCTTTCTCAGCGTCGACGCATATTAATAGGAAGGACATTTTATGTTTTACAAGGACGAACGGCTGGCGCTGTTCATCGATGGATCCAATCTCTACGCCGCTGCGAAGGCCCTTGGATTTGACATTGACTACAAACTGTTGCGCCAGGAATTTGCTCGCCGGGGCAAAATGGTTCGTGCGTTTTACTATACGGCACTCCTGGAAAATGACGAGTATTCCCCGATCCGCCCACTCGTGGATTGGCTGCACTACAATGGCTTCACGATGGTGACGAAGCCGGCAAAGGAATACACCGACAGCCAGGGCCGCCGGAAGGTCAAAGGCAACATGGATATCGAACTGACGGTCGATGCCATGGAACTTGCGCCGCGGGTCGATCATATCGTGTTGTTTTCGGGAGATGGCGATTTCCGGCCACTCGCGGAAAGTCTCCAGCGTCAGGGTGTTCGCGTCTCGGTTGTATCGACCATTCGCAGCCAGCCTCCGATGATTGCAGACGAGCTGCGCAGGCAGGCCGACAACTTCATCGAGCTCGACGAGCTGCGCGACGTCATAGGACGCCCGCCGCGCGAAAGTCAGGCAGAGCGCAATTTCGAGGTTGCCAACAGCAAATAACGCGGCGCCTCGCAGGATGCGGTCTTTCATGGGGATGAAGGCACGCAACGTGAGATAGCACGCTCCAGAAGGGGTCGCCGGGTTCGGGCGCCCCTTTTTCTTTGCGCGCCGCCGCGATCTGCGGCGCGAGAACACGCCTTTGCTTGCGCGAATCGCTCTCCCGGCACACCTTTGACGCGGGGCGGGGGGTGCAGTCCAACATGACGACGTTCGACGAAGAGTTTTTCCGACGATCGCAGGAGCGCTGGATCGCCCTGCAGAAGACGCTGTCCCGGCAGGCCCATGAAGGGCTGGCCCGCGAGGTGGTGCGCCAGCTGGCCCAGCGCGCCAGCGAGGTGGAGACAACCGACCCCGAATATCCCGAAGCCGACATCATCGAAACGCTCTGCCGCGCCCTGGTCAACACCGATGCCGAAAAGGCGCGCACGATGATGCTGCACCTTCAGCGTGACGGGCTGACGCTTGACGTCCTTTATGCGCGCTACCTCGCGCCCGCCGCCGGCACGCTGGGCAAATGGTGGGATGATGACGAGATCAGCTTTGTCGGCGTGACGCTGGGCGTGGCGCGGATTTTCGATCTGGTGCGGCTGTTGCGCGACCAGTTGCCCGCGCCGCGGATCACCCGCAGCGTGCCGGTGCTCTTTGCCGCCGTTCCCGGAGAGAACCATGGGGTCGGCGTCGAGATGGCGGCAGAGCTCTTTCGCCAGCACGGATGGGACACGCGGCTGCTGGTGGGCGCCGACCATGCGGACATCCTGAGCGAAATCAGGACGATCTCCTGTCTGGTGCTTGGCCTGTCATCGGGCGGACGCCGCACCGCCGATGCGCTGGCCCGCATCGTGCATGCGGTGCGCGTCGCCCATCCCGAGATCTACATTTTGGTGAGCGGGCATGTCGTGGTGTCCGAACCGGAGCTGATCGCGGCGATTTCGCCCGACAGCGCGGTCGCCTCGGTCGAGGACGCGCTGGCGACGATGGAAGCGCTCTCGGGCGAACCGATCGCGTTGCGGTAGCCCGCGTCAGCCCGCGCATTCTTTACCTTGCCTGCCAGAGTGCTTAGGTCTGGTCAGAGCCGCCGATGCCGCAAATGAGGGCCGACATGCCGAACCCGCCGCTGACCCTTTACCTTGCCGCGCCCCGCGGCTTTTGCGCCGGTGTCGACCGCGCGATCAAGATCGTCGAGATGGCGCTGGGGAAATGGGGCGCGCCGGTCTATGTGCGCCACGAGATCGTGCATAACAAGTTTGTCGTGGACGACCTGCGGGCCAAGGGCGCTGTGTTTGTCGAGGAGCTTGAGGATTGCCCGGATGACCGTCCGGTCATCTTTTCCGCCCATGGCGTGCCCAAGGCCGTGCCCGCGGAGGCCGCCAGGCGCCAGATGGTCTATGTGGACGCGACCTGCCCGCTTGTCTCCAAGGTGCATATCGAGGCCGCGCGGCACAGTGAAAACGGGTTGCAGATGATCATGATCGGCCATGAGGGCCATCCCGAGACCGTGGGCACCATGGGTCAGCTGCCGGAGGGCGAAGTGCTGCTGGTCGAGACCGTCGAGGACGTGCAAACCGTCGCGGTGCGGGATCCCGAGCGGCTGGCCTTCGTCACCCAGACCACCCTGTCGGTGGACGACACCGCCGAGATTGTCGCCGCCCTGCAGGCGCGCTTTCCGGCCATTGTCGGCCCGCATAAGGAAGACATCTGCTACGCCACCACCAACCGGCAGGAGGCCGTGAAAGCCATGGCGCCGCGCTGCGACGCGATGCTGGTGGTGGGCGCGCCCAACTCCTCCAATTCCAGGCGTCTGGTCGAAGTGGGCCGCCGCGCCGGATGCCAGTACGCCCAGCTTGTCCAGCGCGCGACCGATATCGACTGGCGCGCGTTGCAGGGCATCGGCTCGGTGGGGATCACCGCCGGAGCCAGCGCGCCCGAAGTGCTGATCGACGAGGTGATCGACGCCTTCCGCGCGCGCTTCGATGTCACGGTCGAGATGGTTGAAACCGCCGTCGAAAACGTGGAGTTCAAGGTGCCGCGCGTGCTGCGCGAACCGGCGTGAGCTTTACGGGGCCTGGTCGGGAACGCTCTGTCGCCTGAGATCGCGGACGCAGAACCAGTGATGCTCCGTACCGTCCGGCGTCACAATGGCGTTGGGCAGCCGACCCTGGCGGCGAAAGCCGTGGCGGTCGTAAAAGCGGATGGCGCGGGGGTTTTGCGCCGCCACAAAAAGCTCCAGCTGCCAGATACCCTGATCCGCCGCATGATCAAGCAGGACGTGCATCAGCGCATCCGCAGCCCCGCCGCCCTGTGCTGCGGATGTGACGTAAAACGCGCCGATCATCGCCCGATGCCGTGCGCGGCGGGCCGTCTCGCGCCGCAGCGCCGCGATCCCCGCCGGCGTGGCGTCCTCGAAAACGCCAAACCGCGTGCCTTGCTCCAGCGCCAGCCGGTCCGCCGCCTCGGGGATGGCCAGCGCCTCGGCGTGGCTGGACAGAAAGCCGCCGGGAAAGAGCCGGGTGCCCTCCGCGCGCAACGCGCGCCACACTGCCAATTCCGCGCCGGTCAGCACGCTCGTGCTCAGAACCACTGCCCGGGCTCCATCAGGCCCAGATCCAGCAATTGCCGCGAATGCCATTCGAAAGGCATGGAGTTGTGCCATTTGAACGTCTGGATATCGAAGGTGGAGCCGGGATTGCGTTTCAGAGCCTTGGCCGTGCGGAACGACGCAATGGCAGCGGTCAGGTTGTTGTGCCAGGGGCAGGCATAGGTGTTCATCTCTTCGTCGGAAAGCGTGTGATCCTCGCGCAATTGCAGCCCTGGCCGCGCGCGGAACATGCCGATCCGGTCGATCTTGCGCCGTTCGGCGGGCACATGCTCCTCGTAGCGCCAGCGCAACCCGCCGAAGAAATCGAGCTGCCGTTCCTTGGGGTGGTTGTGGTTCTCCGCATCGAGCCGCGCCAGCGCGTAATAGCCCGACCGGTCCAGATGCGCGTCGTCCAGTGACACCGCGTTCGGCCAGCGGTTCAGGTCGCCCGCGTAAAGATCCACCACATAGGTCAGCATCGCGCTGCGCCGTTCCTCGGCGTGAAAGGCCAGCATCTCACCCACCGCGCGGGTTTCGCAGAACGGGAAAAACAGGAACTCGGCGTTGTAGCAGTAATAGAACCAAACCGACGGCGCGATCTCGATCAGCGCGTTCATCGCGCGCGGCACCGCGTCATCGGCGCGCATGTCGTAATCGACACGGTGCACCTTGCCGTCCAGATCGGCGGGCATGGCCCAGCGATCCGAGCCAAAGCAGATCACCGAGGCAAAGCCCATATGCCGGTGATGGCGCAGCGTGGTGTCAAGCTCCACCTCGTCCTCGGCAAAGACCACCGCCACAGGCCCCTTGGCCACGGCCACTCCGCCGGTCTTGAGGAAGCTGTCGAGACTGTCGTACCGCATGGCCTGCCTTTGCTGCGCCGGTTCGCCCGGGCCATGTCCGGCCGGGATGCCGTTCTTGTGCCGCAGAATCGGTGAAAATCTGGTGCATTGCAACAGGGCGGTATTTTGCGCTATCTGCCCGCTCTGACCCCGTTCCCCGGAGAGCCCCATGTCCGCGCCGAAAAAGCTCTATATCAAGACCTATGGCTGCCAGATGAACGTCTATGACAGCGAACGCATGGCCGAGGCGCTGGGCGGCGAGGGATATGTGCCGACCGAAAGCGCGGCCGACGCCGACATGATCCTGCTCAACACCTGCCATATCCGCGAAAAGGCCGCCGAAAAGGTCTATTCGGAGCTTGGGCGCTACAAGGGGCTGAAGGCGGAAAAGCCCGATCTGAAAATCGGCGTGGCGGGCTGTGTCGCGCAGGCCGAAGGGGCCGAGATCATGCGCCGCCAGCCGATGGTGGATCTGGTCGTCGGCCCGCAAAGCTACCACCGCCTGCCGGAGCTCGAGGCGCGTGCGCGCGACGGTCAGAAGGCGCTCGACACCGACTTTCCCGAAGAGGACAAGTTCGACCATCTCAAGGCGCGGCCCAAGGCGCGCCGCGGCCCCACCGCCTTCCTCACGGTGCAGGAAGGCTGCGACAAGTTCTGTGCCTTCTGTGTGGTGCCCTACACGCGCGGCGCCGAGGTCAGCCGTCCGGCGGACCGCATCCTCTCCGAGGCCCGCGATCTGGTGGAACGCGGGGTGCGCGAAATCACTCTGCTGGGGCAGAACGTGAACGCCTATCACGGCCATGAGCGCGGCCTGGCCGGTCTGATCCGCGCGCTGGCCGGGATCGACGGGCTGGCGCGCATCCGCTTCACCACCTCGCATCCCAACGACATGGATGACGAACTGATTGCCGCCCATGGCGATTGCGAGAAACTCATGCCCTACCTGCACCTGCCGGTGCAATCGGGCTCTGACCACATCCTCAAACGGATGAACCGGCAGCACACCCGCGCGCAGTATTTCGACATTATTGACCGATTGCGCAAGGTGCGCCCGGATCTGCATCTGTCGGGCGATTTCATCGTCGGCTTCCCGGAAGAGACCGAGGCGGATTTCGAGGACACGCTCGACCTGATCGAACGGGTCGGCTACGGCTCGGCGTTTTCGTTCAAATACTCCACCCGCCCCGGCACTCCTGCTGCCGAACGCGCGCAACTGGACGAGGAGGTCAAGGACGCGCGCCTGCAACGGCTGCAAGCGCTGCTGACCCGGCAGCAACGTGCGCTGCAGGATGCGATGGTCGGGCGCGAGGTGTCGGTGCTTTTTGAAAAGCCGGGCCGCCTGCCGGGCCAGATGGTCGGAAAATCCGAGTATCTGCATGCGGTGCATGTGGCTGCCGATGGCCTTGCCGCGGGCGATCTGCGCCGCGTGCGCGTGGTCGAGAGCGGCCCGAATTCGCTCAAGGGCGTGCTTGTCTGAACGCGTGATTTGCCACCGCCGAAGCTGCATTGCCCGCCGCCGGTGCTTGCGGCCCGCAAGCGCGGCGATCTGAGGTTCGAAAGGACGCACCGACGGCCCGTCAACTTGATGACCGCAACGCGTGACGCAACGTCCACCACGCCGTGCGATTCACCCATTCATGCCAAACCGGAAACAGTCTTTTCCACACTGCACCCGCAGAAACGGGCAACATCCGACGGCCGAAAAAGACCGCAAATCAGAGCACTATCGCGCGGTCTTCATGTCACGGGAATTGTTTCCGATTCTGGCATAATCCACAGCCCTTTTCGCTTCACAGATGAGGAAACTTTGCTAAAGTGTTGAATACATTAACGTGCATGCGCCGCTGCTGATTCCATAAAGGCGCATGTCGGGGGAAACACTGATCAAGGGACACAGGCTCGTGGTAACACGCATGACCAAAGCCATTGGCGCTGCCGCGCTGTCCGCTGTTCTCGGACTGGCAGCCACCGGTGCTGCCATGGCCGACACGGCGGGGCAAGATACACCATTCATTTCATCGCAGAACACGCGCACCGTGGTGGGCGAACAGTATATTCCGGGCATCTGGGTCGACCCGGATGGCTGCGAACACTGGGTCATGGATGACGGCGTCGAGGGCTACATGACCCCGCATGTCAACCGCAAGGGCATCCCGGTCTGCCGCCGCGGCAACACCTGCGGCGTGATGAACACCGACCAGTTCTTTGCCACCGACAGCTACCGGATCTCCAAGCATGGCAAGATGCGCCTGGCGGAGTTCTTCCAGCAGGCCGGGGCGATTTCCTACATCATCGCCGGTCATACCGACAGCCGCGCCTCCGACAGCTACAACATGAAGCTCAGCTACAACCGCGCGCTGTCCGTGGCCAGCGTGGCCAAGGCCACCGGTGCCCGGATCGCGGATGTGCGGGGCTATGGCGAACGTCTGCCCGTCGCTTCCAACGGTACGCATACCGGCATGGCCAAGAACCGCCGCGTCGAAATCATCTGCATCCGCTGATCAGGAGCCCAGGATATGACATTTGCAAAACCCATCCTTGTGCTCTCTGCCGTGCTGGCGCTCGCCGCCTGCGACGCGCCGATCGGTCCGGACAAGAGCAAGGACGTGAACTTCTTTGACCGCGACGATCTGAGCCAGATGCGCGCCGGGATCTGGGTCGACCCGAACGGATGTGACCACTGGATCATCGATGACGGGGTCGAGGGCTATCTCTCCGCCCGTCTCGACAAATACGGCAAGCCGGTCTGCTCGGGCACCGCCCCGCCGACCGTCGCCACCGGAGATTTCAAGCAGGGCTCGACCTCGATCATCGGCGACCCGCTCTGATCTCACCTCACGTGATGCCGGAATTGACCGCGCCGCTTTGCACGGCGCGGCCTTTTTCGTCTCGATTGCGTGACAATGCCGCGCATCCGCTTGCCTCTGCCCCGCAGGCTTGGCACTCTGCACCAAACGCCAGCCGCAGGAGACAGGCTTGACCACAGGCACTCTGACCACGGGCACAGACACCGCGGGCCCCCTGACCGAAGCCGTTCTCGAATTTCCTGACAACCGGTTGCTGATCGATCTGTGTGGCGAATACGACCGAAATCTTACGGATATCGAGCAGCGCACCGGCGTGCAGATCCTGCGCCGTGGCAACCAGCTGGCCATCCACGGTGCCGCCGACGCGCAGGCGGAGGCGGTCGAGGTGCTGCGCGCGCTCTACGAGCGGCTCGAGGCGGGCCGCGAGGTCGGCCAGGGCGAGATCGACCGCCAGTTCCGCATGGCCGATGACACGCCCCCCGAGGGCCAGCTCGAGATGTTCGATGGCGGCCCGGTGGAGATCAAGACCCGCAAGAAACTGGTGGAGCCGCGCACCGACGCGCAGAAATCCTATGTGCGTGCGCTCTTCACCAACGAACTGGCCTTCGGAATCGGCCCCGCGGGCACCGGCAAGACCTATCTGGCGGTGGCCGTTGGCGTGAACATGCTGATCACCGGCCAGGTCGACAAGATCATCCTGTCCCGCCCCGCGGTCGAGGCGGGCGAGAAACTGGGCTACCTGCCCGGCGACATGAAGGACAAGGTCGATCCCTACATGCAGCCGCTTTACGACGCGCTGAACGATTTCCTGCCCGGCAAGCAACTGGCCAAGATGATCGAGGAAAAGACCGTCGAGATCGCACCTCTGGCCTTCATGCGCGGGCGCACGCTTTCCAACGCGTTTGTGGTGCTGGACGAGGCGCAGAACGCCACCTCGATGCAGATGAAGATGTTCCTCACGCGGCTCGGCGAAGGCTCCCGCATGGTGATCACCGGCGACCGCACCCAGATCGACCTGCCGCGCGGCGTGCCCTCGGGGCTGTCGGATGCGGAACGGCTGCTGAACCGCATCCCCAACATCGCGTTCAATTATTTCACCGCCAGCGACGTGGTCCGCCACCCGCTGGTCGCCGCCATCATCGAAGCCTACGAGAAAGACGCGGCCACGCCGTCCTGATCTTCTCTGGTTGAGAAATACTTCGGGGGTCCGGGGGCAGCGCCCCCGGCGGCACGCCAAGATGCTCACCGACACGATCCTTGAAGATGACCGCTGGCAGCAGGCCGGTCTCGACGCTCTGGCCGAAACAGCCGCCTTGGCGACGCTGCGCCATCTGGGATTGCCGCCCGATCGTTTCGGGATCGCGGTTCTGGGATGCGACGACATGCGCATCGCGACCCTCAATGCCGATTTCCGCGGCAAGCCACAGCCCACCAACGTGTTGTCCTGGCCCGAAGAGGACCTCACCCCACCGCATCCCGGCGCCCCGCCACCCGCGCCCCACACCCGCGAGGCGCTCACGCAAGAGAGCGACGAGCCGCGCCATCTGGGCGACATCGCCATCGCCTACGACACCTGCGCCACCGAGGCGCAGGCCCAGGACAAGCCGTTTTCCGCCCATGTCACCCATCTGATTGTTCACGGGGTGTTACATCTTCTGGGCTATGACCATATCCGTGACGCGGATGCCACGTTGATGGAACGGCTTGAGACTGAAATACTTGGCATTCTGGGCATTCCGGACCCATATGGGTAAGACGACACGCAATTTGAAACGGGGCCGTGACGGCCCGCTTTAGGTAAAGGACTGATGGGCGACACCGACGACTCGTCTAATGCGGCGCATCGCGCGCGGGAGACGGGACCAAAAGGGCAGACCGGCCAGGCGGGCGCAGAGGCGCCGGCGCAGGCTGCGGGTCATGCCGATGAACAGGCCGGGCTTATGGGCCGCATCAAAAGCTGGTTTGGCGGCGCCGCGCCGAAAGCGGCCAACGGGGCTGCGCATACCGCAGCTCTGCGCCCCTCTCACGGAATCATCAATCTGCGCCGGATGCGGGTGGAGGATGTCTCCACCCCCAAGGCCGATATCGTGGCCGTGCCCAGCACGATCACCAAGGACGATCTGGTGCAGGTGTTCCGCGACAGCGGTCTCACGCGCCTGCCGATCTACGAGGGCACGCTCGACACACCCATCGGCATCGCGCATCTGAAGGATTTTGCGCTGATGCACGGGCTGGGCAGTTCCGGCCAGCGCTTCAACCTCAAGAAGATGTCGCGCCCGCTGCTCTTCGTGCCGCCCTCCATGCCGATCGGCGTGTTGCTGACCAAGATGCAGACCGAACGGCGGCACATGGCGCTGGTGATCGACGAATATGGCGGTGTCGACGGGCTTGTGACGATCGAGGATCTGATCGAACAGGTCGTGGGCGAGATCGAGGATGAGCACGACACCGAAGAGGGGCAATACTGGACCCGCGAACGCTCTGGCTGCTATCTCGCGCAGGCCAAGACACCGCTTGACGATTTCGAGGCCGAGCTTGGTCAGCAACTGACCAATGGCGAGGATATCGACGGCGAGGAGATCGACACGCTGGGCGGTCTGGTCTTCATGCTGGCCGGTCACGTGCCCGCGCGCGGCGAAGTGGTGCCGCATCCGGCCGGGCTCGATTTCGAGGTGGTGGACGCCGATCCTCGCCGGATCAAGCGGCTGCGCGTGCGCATGCCGGGCAATGCCGCCGGGCGCGCCCCGGCGCAGGCCGAGCTTGCCAGCGCCTCCAAACCGGCAGAGGCTCCGCCGGCACAGACCTCCGGGCAAGGCTGAGACGATCTTGACCACCGCCGGCGCCTCCCTGCCGCGCTGGGCGCGGCTGCCATTGGCCGTGGGGGCAGGGGTCGTGATGGCGCTGGGCCAGGCGCCCTTCGATCTTTGGTACATCGCCTTGCTGGGCTATGTCGGGGCGGCGTGGCTCTTTCTGGCAGCGCCGGGGGCCTTGCAGGCGGCGGGCACCGGCTGGGCGGTGGGGCTGGGCTATTTCGGCTTTGCGCTGGGCTGGATCGTCGAGCCGTTCATGGTCGACGCCGCCGCCACCGGCTGGATGGCGCCCTTCGGGCTTATCGGCCTGGCCGGAGGGCTCGCGCTCTTCTGGGCGCTGGCGTTCTGGGGCGGCGCGCATGGCGCAAGCCGCGCCTTGCCCACGCTTGTCATCTGCTGGACTGCGGCGGAACTGGCGCGCGCCTATGTCTTCACCGGCTTTCCCTGGGCGCTTGTCTCCTATCTTTGGCTGTCCAGCCCGGCGATACAATGGGTGGCGGTCATCGGACCACACGGGTTGACGCTGGTGACGCTGGCTCTGGCCGCGCTGGCCGCCCGAGCGCTGACGGCGCCGCGCCCGCGGATCTGGGCCGGGGTCGTGCTTGCGCTGGCAGTGCTTCTTGCCGGCGGCCGGGTGCTGACGCCTGCGTTGCAACCGCTCGAGCAGCGGCCCGTCGTGCGGCTGATCCAGCCCAACGCGGCGCAGCACGAAAAATGGGATCCGGCGATGATCCCGGTCTTTTTCGACCGGCAGGTGGCCTATACCGAAGCGCCGCCGCAGACCGACACGGCACCTGCGCTGATCGTCTGGCCGGAAACCGCGCTGCCGGTGCTTTTGAACAATGCCGAGGACGTGTTGCGGATCCTTGTCGACGCGGCTGACGGCGCGCCGGTCGCGGTTGGCGTGCAGCGCCGCGGCGACGCGGTCTATCACAACTCGCTGGCGCTGCTCGATGGCAACGGGCGTCTGGCGGATGTCTATGACAAGCATCACCTCGTACCCTTCGGTGAATACATGCCCGCAGCCGCGCTCTTCCGGCGCTGGAACATCGCGGGGCTCGCGGCGCGCGCATCGGGCGGCTACGCGCCGGGGCCCGGGCCGCGGCTGCTGGATCTGGGCCCGCTGGGCCGCGCGCTGCCGCTCATCTGCTACGAGGCGGTGTTTCCGCAGGACGTATATCGCGCGCCCGCGCGCCCCGACTGGCTCTTGCAGATCACCAATGACGCGTGGTTCGGGCAATGGTCCGGCCCCTACCAGCACCTGGCGCAGGCGCGCATCCGGGCCATCGAGCAGGGTCTGCCGATGGTGCGGGCGGCCAATACCGGTGTCTCGGCGGTGATCGACGGGGCAGGCCGCATCACCGCATATCTGGATCTGGGGCAGGCGGGATATCTCGACGCGGCCCTGCCGCCACCGCTGCGCGTCACACTCTACAGCCGCAGCGGCGATCTGCCGGTACTGGTGTTGCTGTTTCTGGCGGCAGGCGCGCTTCTCTGGCGCAGACGGTCTGTTTCCGATTGACCTTGAACCGGGGGCAGCATACGCCCACGGCAGAACAGAAAACCCGTCACAACGGCTTCCTGACGTGACGGCGATAACCCTAGCGGAGCACGCCCCCATGGCACGACAGAACTACATTTTCACCTCCGAAAGCGTTTCGGAGGGGCATCCCGACAAGGTTTGCGACAGGATTTCCGACGCGGTGCTCGATGCGCTTCTGGCGGAGGATCCGCTGGCCCGCGTCGCCTGCGAGACCTTTGCCACCACCAACCATGTCGTGATCGGCGGCGAGGTCGGGCTGACCGACCAGGCCAAGCTTGCCGAATACATGGAGCGCATTCCCGACATCGCGCGCGCCTGCATCAAGGACATCGGCTACGAGCAGGACAAGTTCCACCACGCGACCTGCAAGATCTCCAACCTGCTGCACGAGCAATCGGCGCATATAGCGCAGGGTGTAACCGGCGAGCAGGGCACCGAAGGGGCGGGCGATCAGGGCATCATGTTCGGCTATGCCACCAACGAGACCGAGGCGCTCATGCCCGCGCCGATCCAGTATTCCCACGCCATCCTGCGGCGGCTGGCGGAGGCGCGCAAATCCGGTGCCGAGCCGCTGCTGCGCCCCGATGCAAAGAGCCAGATCTCGGTGATCTACCGCAAGGGCCGCCCGGTTGGCGTGAGCTCCATCGTGCTCTCCACCCAGCATGAAAGCGAGGCGCAAAGCTCTGCCGATGTGCGCGACATCGTGGAGCCCTATATCCGCGAAGTGCTGCCCGATGGCTGGATCACCGACGCCACCGAATGGTGGGTGAACCCCACCGGCACGTTTGTGATCGGCGGTCCGGATGGCGACGCAGGCCTCACCGGCCGCAAGATCATCGTCGACACCTATGGCGGGGCCGCGCCGCATGGCGGCGGCGCGTTCTCCGGCAAGGATCCCACCAAGGTGGACCGCTCGGCGGCCTATGCCGCGCGCTATCTGGCCAAGAACATCGTCGCCGCGGACCTTGCCGAGCGCTGCACCGTGCAGCTGAGCTACGCCATCGGCGTGGCCAAGCCGCTGTCGATCTATGTGGACACGCATGCCACGTCGGACGTGTCGCCCGCGACAATCGAGGCGGCGGTGCCCAATGTCATGGACCTCACGCCGCGCGGCATCCGCACCCATCTCGACCTCAACCGCCCGATCTACCAGCGCACGGCGGCCTACGGCCATTTCGGCCGCGCGCCGGACGCCGATGGCGGGTTTTCCTGGGAAAAGACCGATCTGGTCGAGGCGTTGAAAAGCGCCGTCTGAAACCGCGTTCAGTTCAGCGTACCGAAATTATGCCCGCATCCGCCCTGGTTGCGGGCGGTTGTTTTTCCGCGACAGGGGACGCGCGCCGCAGAATGCCCCGTATGCCCCGTATGCTCCGCGCAGGCGTGCAAGGCTCTGACCGCGATCGCCGGTCCCTGGGCCAGGCCGACGGTCGCGCCCGACAGGCCACAGGGGCTGTGCCGGACGCCACGGCGTCTTGCCCCGACGGATCATCCGGGTATTGATGCCTTGGGTTTTGTCAGGAGCGCTCCATGCCGCCACAGTTTGTCCCGCTTGCCATTGTGCTGACCGTGTTTCTGCCCGGCACGCCGTCCCTCGCGCAGGAACCGCCGGAGCCGCCAAGCGGCAAGTTCACCGTGCAGGGCAGCACGCTGGTCTACGATACCGAAGCGGCCAGCGACGAGGCCAATCGCGAGATCGAGAACGAAGACGTCGCCGAGATGCTCGAGGCGTTGCGCGCAACACCCGGCATCCGCACGCTCAAGCTCAATTCCACCGGCGGGTCGGTCTGGGCGGGCAACGAGATGTCGCGGGTGGTGGTCGATTTCGACCTGAACACGGTGGTCGAGGGCGAATGCTCCAGCTCCTGCGTGACGGTGTTTCTGGGCGGAGAGCGGCGCACGATGACCCGCGGCTCCAAGATCGGATTTCACCAGCGCAGCTGGGCGGCGGGGGCCATCGAAGCCTATTACGACAGCTGGCGCGCGGAAGAGAACTGGGACACGCCGTTCGATTTCGCCTCCTGGGTCTATCAGGACACGCAGACCGAGACCTTCAAGGACCTGACCTACATGATCGGTCGTGGCGTCGATGCGGCCTTTGCCATCGAGACCAAGCGGCTGCGCAGCGGCACCTGGTTTCCCACCCGCCAGACCATGCTCGAGGCCGGAGTGCTGACCGAATAGCGCGCGCCCGTCTTGCTCCGCGCCCTGTCGCCCGCTAAAGCCGCGCGCATGACGACATCGAACAAACATCCGCGCGCGCCGTGGCGCAATTTCTACGGGCGCATCCGGGGCAAGACGCTGCGCCCCAGCCAGGAGGCCTATCTCTCCGAGGATCTGGACGCGTTGTCGCCGGGGCCGGTGGATTGGGACCAGAACCCCGAGCGCGCGCCGCTGGATCTCGCGGCGCTTTTTGATGGCCGTCCGGTCTGGCTCGAAATCGGATTTGGCGGCGGCGAACACCTTGTGCATCAGGCAGCACGGAACCCTGAGATCGGCCTCATCGGCTGCGAGCCGTTCCTCAACGGGGTCGCCATGCTGCTGGGCAAGATCCGCGCGGCAGGCGTCACGAACCTTGCGGTGCATCCCGGTGACGCGCGCGATCTGTTCGACGTGCTGCCGGAGCGCTCCGTCGCCAAGGCGTTCCTGCTTTATCCCGACCCCTGGCCCAAGAAAAAGCACCATCGCCGCCGCTTTGTCACCGCAGAACATCTCGAGCCGCTGGCGCGCGCGATGTGTCCCGGTGCGGAGCTGCGCGTGGCCACCGATATTCCCGATTACGTGCGTCAGACCCTGGTCGAGCTGCCGAAATGCGGTTTTGAGTGGCAGGCGCAGCGCCCGCAGGACTGGCGCGTGCCGTGGCCGGACTGGCTGTCCACCCGCTACGAGAAAAAGGCGCTGCGCGAAGGCCGCACACCGCATTACCTGACGTTTCGCAGGGTTTGAGAAAGAGGGGGCGCTGCCCCCGTCCCGGCAAGCCGGGACTCCCCCGGGAATATTTGCAGCCCAAAGAAGCCCGGCAGTGTGGACGGGGGCGAAGGCGCGGTCTATCAGGCAGGGGCATTTGAAGGAGCAGCCCCATGTCGTCCCACGGTGACCCGATCCCGATGATCTCCCGCAGCTCCGGTCCGCTGACCGGCGCGGCGCATGTGCCCGGCGACAAGTCGATCTCGCACCGGTCGCTGATCCTCGGCGCGCTGGCGGTGGGCGAGACCACGGTGACCGGGCTTCTGGAAGGCCAGGACGTGCTCGACACGGCGGCGGCGATGCGCGCCTTTGGCGCCGAGGTCGGGAAACGCGGCGACACCTGGCATATCCACGGCGTGGGTGTGGGCGGGTTTGCCGAGCCGGAGCAGGTCATCGATTGCGGCAATTCCGGCACCGGGGTGCGGCTGATCATGGGGGCGATGGCGACCTCTCCGATTGCGGCGACCTTTACCGGCGATGCCAGTCTCAACAGCCGTCCGATGGCGCGGGTCACCGATCCGCTTGCGCTGTTCGGGGCACGGGCCTACGGGCGCGCGGGCGGGCGTCTGCCGATGACCATAATGGGCACGCAGGATCCGCTGCCGGTGCGCTACACAACCCCGGTGCCCTCCGCGCAGGTGAAATCCGCGGTGCTGCTTGCGGGGCTCAACGCGCCGGGCGAGACGGTGGTGATCGAGCGCGAGGCGACGCGAGATCACTCCGAGCGCATGCTGGCGGGGTTCGGTGCGTCAATTACGTCAGAGCAGAGCGAGGAGGGGCGGGTGATCACCCTGAAAGGTCAGCCGGAGCTGCGCCCGCAGGCGATCACCGTGCCGCGCGATCCCAGCTCGGCCGCGTTTCCGGTCTGTGCCGCGCTGATCTGCGAAGGCTCCGACGTGCTGGTGCCGAATATCGGGCTGAACCCGACGCGGGCGGGGCTGTTCTTCACCCTGCAGGAGATGGGCGCGGATCTGACATTCGAGGACATGCGCGAAGAGGGTGGCGAGCCTGTGGCGGATCTGCGCGCGCGCTTTTCGCCGGATCTTGCGGGGATCGAGGTGCCGCCGGAGCGCGCCGCATCGATGATCGACGAATATCCGGTGCTGTCGGTTGTCGCCGCCTTTGCGAAAGGCAAAACCCACATGCCGGGCGTGAAGGAGTTGCGCGTCAAGGAAAGCGACCGGATCGACGCCATGGCCAGCGGTCTGCGGGCCGCCGGAGTCGCGGTGGACGAGGGCGAAGACTGGTGGAGCGTGCATGGCGAGGGCTTTGGCCGCGTCAAGGGGGGCGTCACCGCGGCGTCGCATCTCGATCACCGCATCGCGATGTCGTTCCTGATCCTGGGGCTTGCGACACAGGAGCCGATGCGGGTGGACGATGGCGGCCCGATTGCAACCTCCTTTCCGATCTTCGAGACGCTGATGAACGGGCTTGGCGCGGAGATTTCGCGCGAAAGCTGAGGCGCGTTTGCCGTTTGCGGAACTCTGAGCGTGGGATTGCGTGGCGCGTGGACGGGGCCCCGCCGCATGATGTTCGGTCAGTATGCGCGGGCCCGCCGGTTTACGGCCCGGCGGCCTCATTTGCGAGCAGCTGCCAGCGCGCCTGCATCTTGCGGAATTTCTCGGGATTGGCGCTCAGCACCAGATCGGGATCGACGCGCACGGCAAAGCCCCGGTTGAGTGCGGCGAGCGTCGTGGCGCGCACGCAATAGACGCCGTCGAGGCCACAGATCTCAAGCTCGCCCACCCCCAGTTCGGCCAGCAAGTCGTCAAGATCCGGTTTGTGAAACCCGTCCTGCTTGTTTTTCTCGAGGATGTGGTCGGCGCGCTTGGCAATCCCGGGTTGCAGCGCCGTGCCCGGGCTGGCGGGCAGGCCCGCGCCGCCTGACGCGATGCCGAGCCCGACACCCATCGCGGTGCGCCAGATATGCTGCAGCGCAACCACCGGCTCTCCGCGCGCCTTGTAGGCATCGGCCCGGTCCAGAATGCGCTGCAGCGTCGCTTCGCCCTTATCGGGGAATTTCTCGAGAAACCCCGATTGCATGTCCACGATGAGCAGTGCGCGACCGCTGCGGGCGTTCGGGATGGCCCGGCCCTTCGACACGGCGCCCAGACGCCAGAGCCCAACCCCGGCGGCGGCAACGCCGGCGCCTATGACATACGGCCACATCAGTGGGCCTCCTTTCGGTTTTCGGCCCGCAGCATCGCGTGGCATTCGCGCGCCAGCGCGAGACTGGCGGCGATATCTGCATCGCTGAAGCGCGAGGCCAGCGCATCGACAAGCGCGGTTTCGCGCGATTGCACCTGCGACATGAGGGTGTTGCCCGCAGCTGTAATGCCGATCAGGGGCGAGGATTTGTGCCGCGGGTTGTCCTGCTTTTCGGTGTACCCCGCCGCATGGGTTTCGTTCACCATCACCTGGACATATTGGCGCTGGATTTCCAGTCGGCGGGCAAGCTCGGGCACGCTGAGCGCGCCGTCGCGGTCGAGGATTTCAAGCACCGCGCGCATCCGCACGGTCAGGCCGGTGCCGCGCAGCCTCGCTTCGACCGCCGTCTCGATCTGTTGCATCAGCGGACGGCTGAGCCAGAGGAAGTCGTAAAGGGCGCGCGCTTTCTGCATGGGCGCAATCATCGCATATTGACAAGTTGCTTGTCAAATCCCTCTTGCAAGCCCGTTTGCCCTGCTCTACCTGCAGGACGTGTATCAGACTGAGGACGCGCATGGGGATGACCATTGCCATCGACGGACCGGCGGCCAGCGGCAAGGGCACGGTCAGCCGCGCCATTGCGGCGCATTACGGCTTTGCGCATCTCGACACCGGGTTGCTTTACCGGGCGGTTGGACGGCGTCTGCTGGACGGGCAGGATCCGGTTGAAGCGGCGCGCACCCTCGATGCGGGCGAGCTTGACGAGGACGCCTTGCGCACACCCGATGTGGCGCAGGCGGCCTCCAAGGTCGCGGCGATCCCCGAAGTGCGCCAGGCGCTGCTCGATTTCCAGCGTGCCTTTGCCGCGCGGGCCGGGGGGGCTGTACTGGACGGGCGCGACATCGGCACGGTGATCTGCCCGGAGGCGGAGGTGAAGCTGTTTGTCACCGCCAGCGCCGAGATCCGCGCCAAACGTCGTCATGCGGAGCTTGTGGACAAGGGGATGGACATCGATTTTGCCACCGTGCTCGCCGATGTGGAGCAACGCGATGCGCGTGACATGACCCGCGCGGATGCCCCGCTGAGGCCAGCCGACGATGCGGTTCTCATCGACACAAGCGTGATGAGCATCGCGCAGGCTGTGGCCGCCGCGCGGGCCGAGGTCGACGCGCGGAGCGGCGGGTGAGCCGTGGATCGGTGACGCTGCGCGGCGCGCGCGTGGTTTTGCGGCCGCTGGGCCCAGGCGATGCGCAGGCGATGTTCGCCGGGCTCGCGGATCGAGAGGGCATGCGGCTGACAGGCACGACGCAGAGCTACAACGCCCAGGACGTGGCCGCCCATTGCGCGCGGGTTGTCCATGCCGGGGACCGGCAGGATTACGCGATCTGCCTGGGCGACACGGTGATCGGCGAGGCGATCCTGATGGACATGTCTGGCACCGAGGCGGGATTCCGCATCGCGCTCTGGGGGCATGAATTTCGCGACCGTGGGTTCGGCAGCGAAGCGACGACGCTCCTGATGACACACGCGTTCGAGACGCTGTCGCTCACCAAGGTGCATCTGGAGGTCTTTGCCTTCAACCCGCGCGCCCGGCATGTCTACGAAAAGCTGGGGTTCCGCGAGGTCTGGCTGCGCGAGGATGCGCTGCAATGGGAAGGGGTGGCCACGGACCTGATCGGCATGGAGCTGACGCCCGACAGGTTTGCCGCGCGACAGGGACGCTGAGCCCGGGGCCGGGCAGGGTTTTCCGGACTTCGCTGGCGCTGGGATACTCTTTAGGTTGTGATCGGGAGGCGCAGACGCGCCTTGTTGATACACCGATTTTCCGAAGGACGATTTCATGGACAGCTTCATTTTCAAGACCACCAAGACCGACCCGCTGCAGATGAGCCTTGGCACCGAAGAAGAGCCGATGGCGATTGTGGAGCGCGACCTTTTTCAGATCGAGCCGGTCGGGCCGGGCCACGCGGTCGATTCCTACCTCAAGATCGGGGATATTCAGGGCGAAAGCCTCGATGCAGTCGGTGGCAAGGGCTTTGCGACCTTCGAGGATCCACTGTTCGGCTGAGATCCGCGTCGCACCGCCCGGACAGGCGCCGGGCGGACTTTTGGCGGCACAAACCCGACGCGAAGGAAGATCGCCCAGCCTGGGTGTGTATTTTTGCGACACGGGCGGGACATGGCCGATCTCATCTTCATCGGCAATCTGGCCGAAATCGACACAAACGAAAGCAACACGACGAACGAGAATCCCTCGGTCGTCTATCGAGAGTTTGTGCAATCCGAGATGCAGAACGTCTCGGTGGCGATCACCGACAATTTCGATGACGGCCTCACCTATGACGATGACGGCAATCTGACGCCGGATGATTTCATCTACGATCTCGGAGAGGGGACCGTGACCAGCGGCCTCAATTCGCAAGGCCGCGACGAGGCGACGCTGAAAGGCCCCGATGGCGAACTGCAATCCGCCATCATCAGCGTCTACCAGACCCAGAACGGCGACACGTTCCTGCGCCTTCCGGACGGGTTTCAGGTTCATTCGGTCACCATCGACCGGATTGTCGCGGACGGCTTCGACAGTATCGCCCGGAACGCAGGCAGCTCCTCGCGGGTGGTCTGTTTTGCAGCCGGAACGCGCATTGAAACCCCCACCGTTGCGCGGGTGGTGGAGGGGCTGTCCGAAGGCGACCTGGTGCTCAGTCTGGATCATGGGCCGGTTCCGATCCTCTGGCAACATGTCACCTCGCCGGAGGTTTCCGCGCGGACGCGACCGGTCCGGATCGCCAGAGGCGCGCTGGGGCGCGACATGCCACGCGAAGATCTCTTTGTGTCACGCAGCACCGGATCCTGCCGCGCTCTCCCATCGTGGCGCGGGTCTGCGCTGTGGAGAAGGTTCTTGTGCCTGCCTGCAAGCTCACCGGTCTCGCGGGAATTCGGCGGGTCGAGCCGCCGCCGGGCCTGCGCTACGTGCATTTCCTCTGCGCGCGCCATCACATCGTGCGGGGCAACGGCGCGCTGACCGAAACCATGTTGCCCGGCCCGCAGGCGCTGGCCGCACTCAACGGCCCGGCAACGGCCCGGCAGCGGCGCGGCTGAGCGCGTTTGCGGCACTCGGGGCCCGACCCTGCCGGCTGATCCCCGCGCCGGACCCCCTGCGCGACATTCTTGCCCGCCACCGCAGGAATGCGCGCCCGCTTGTGGGCCCGCCGAACGCGCGGGCCACGCATCGCGCCCTGCGCCGGTCGCCGGAAGCGCCCGCCCTGCTGCGCTGAGGCCGCAGCGCCTTGCCGCGTTGCGGCCCCGGCAGTTGCGGAACGGGCGGTTCTGCGCTCTGCGGGATCGACACACGCTGCTGTCTTGCCTGTCGCGCCGAAAGCGCCTATAGAGCGCGCGTCGACAAGGCGAAAACGCCGCGAAACAGGATATCGAGCAGGGTCGGGACACCACCGACCCTCTTTGTTTTGCGGGTCCTTTCGGGATCGGACCGGGGTGCAGCGACGTGCAATGCCGCGCCCGTTTCCGGCCCCGAACGCGTTCCGCGCCACGTCGAACACGCAACGAAGACCGGCGGAGACAACCGCCCGGCCAGATAAAAACCGATGTAAAGGAACATAGACGCCACATGGCAAACGCAACCATGGAGGAGTTCGAGGCCCTCCTGAATGAAAGCCTCGAAATGGACACGCCCGACGAGGGCTCTGTCGTCAAAGGCAAGGTCATCGCGATCGAAGCGGGCCAGGCCATCATCGATGTCGGCTACAAGATGGAAGGCCGCGTCGAGCTTAAAGAATTCGCAAATCCCGGTGAAGCGCCCGACATCTCCGTCGGTGACGAGGTCGAAGTGTATCTGCGCTCGGCCGAGAACGCCCGTGGCGAAGCCGTCATCTCGCGCGAGATGGCCCGCCGCGAGGAAGCCTGGGACCGTCTGGAAAAGGCCTATGCCGACGACGCCCGCGTCGAAGGCGCGATCTTCGGCCGGGTCAAGGGCGGCTTCACCGTCGATCTCGGCGGCGCCGTGGCCTTCCTGCCCGGCTCCCAGGTCGATGTGCGTCCGGTGCGCGACGCAGGCCCGCTGATGGGTCTCAAGCAGCCGTTCCAGATCCTCAAGATGGACCGCCGCCGTGGCAATATCGTGGTTTCGCGCCGTGCGATCCTCGAGGAAAGCCGCGCCGAGCAGCGCGCCGAGGTCATTGCCAACCTCACCGAAGGTCAGGCCGTGGACGGCGTGGTCAAGAACATCACCGAATACGGCGCCTTCGTCGATCTGGGTGGTGTGGACGGCCTGCTGCACGTGACCGACATGGCCTGGCGCCGTGTGAACCACCCCTCCGAGATCCTGTCGATCGGCGAGACCGTCAAGGTCCAGGTCATCAAGATCAACAAGGAAACCCACCGCATCAGCCTCGGCATGAAACAGCTGCAGGAAGATCCGTGGGATCTGGTGGGCGCGAAATACCCGCTCTCCTCTGTCCACAAGGGCCGCGTGACCAACATCACCGATTACGGTGCCTTTGTTGAGCTTGAGCCGGGTGTCGAAGGTCTGGTCCACGTCTCGGAAATGAGCTGGACCAAGAAGAACGTGCATCCGGGCAAGATCGTGTCGACCTCTCAGGAAGTCGACGTGATGGTGCTGGAGATCGACAGCGCCAAGCGCCGCGTGAGCCTTGGTCTCAAGCAGACCATGCGCAACCCGTGGGAGGTCTTTGCCGAGACCCATCCCGAGGGCACGCAGGTCGAGGGCGAGGTCAAGAACATCACCGAATTTGGTCTGTTCATCGGGCTCGATGGCGAGATCGACGGCATGGTGCACCTCTCCGACCTCAGCTGGGACCAGCGCGGCGAGGAAGCGATCCAGGAATACCGCAAGGGCGATATCGTCCAGGCGGTGGTGTCCGAGGTCGATGTGGAGAAAGAGCGCATCTCGCTCTCGATCAAGAACCTCGGCGGCGACAAGTTTGCCGATGCGGTTGGCGGTGTGAAGCGTGGCGCGGTGATCACCGTTAACGTGACCGCAATCGAGGATGGCGGCATCGAGGTGGAGTACGAGGGCATGAAGTCCTTCATCCGCCGCTCCGATCTCAGCCGTGACCGGGCCGAACAGCGCCCCGAGCGCTTCTCGGTCGGTGACAAGGTCGATGTGCGCGTGACCAATATCGACAACAAGACCCGCCGTCTGGGCCTGTCGATCAAGGCACGCGAGATCGCCGAAGAGAAAGAGGCCGTGCAGCAATATGGCTCCTCGGACTCCGGCGCATCGCTGGGCGACATCCTCGGCGCCGCGCTCAAGGGCGACGACGACTGAGCCCGGGTGCTTTGACAGAACCGAAAGGCCCCGCCATCCGCGGGGCCTTTTGCTTTTTGAGGGCGAGTGCGATCCGCGCGGATCACTCCGCGGTAAGCTGGCGGATCGCGGTGGCCCATTCCTCCACGTGGTAAGAGCGCGTGAGCTTGCCGTCGACCACCTCGTGAATGTCGATCGACATGATGTCAAAGCTCTTCCCGGTGGCCGGATCGATGCCGAAAAACGGGCCGACCGGGGTGCCCGTGGCGCGTCCGCGCACGATATAGCGATTGCCGTCCTGCAGAATCTCCTGCGGCTCCCAGGTGAGATCGGGCACAAGGCCGCCGAAGACCTGCAGGGTTTTCAGAAAGCCGTCGGCGCCGGGGCCGCCAAGCGGTGTCGGGGTGGATATCCAGTCCTCGATCATGACCGCGCGCACCTGCTCCGACGTGGCATCGGCCGGGGTGGTCAGCAGGTCGGCGTAGAAACTGCGCACGACATCGATGTCGTCGGCAGAGGCGGGCAGGGCAGCGGCGCAGGCGATGGCCGCAGCGGCCAGTGTGGCGTTCAGGTTCATGGCGGGGTCCTTTCAGGTTGATGCCTGCGCTCTTGTGCCCGGTGGCGGATTTGTGCTGTAGATCAGAAGTATAAAAATCATACTTCGGCAAAACGGAGCAATCGCGCTGACCCGGATCTCCCACCAGACGCTGCGGCGGCTGGTCTATTTCGCCACCATCGCCGAGGCGGGCTCCATCCGGCGCGCGGCCATGAGCCTTGGGCTGTCGGTGCCGGTGATGTCGGAGGCGCTCTCGGCGCTGGAAGACGAGCTTGGCGTCACGCTGGCCACCCGCTCCACCCGGCATTTCGCGCTGACGGAGGCGGGGCGTGCGGTGCAGGCGCGGGCCGCCGAGATCCTGCATCTGGCCGAAACGGTGACGGAGCGCGCGGAGGACGCGCAGGCCCTGTCAGGCACAGTGGCGGTGTCGGTGCCGGTTGAGCTCGCCTCGTTCTGGTTGCCGCGGCAGGTTGCGGCCTTTCGCGCGCGCCATGCCGCCGTGACCCTGCGCCTTGACATCAGCGACGACGTGCGGGATCTGCGGTTCGGGGCCATCGATCTGGCGCTGCGCACGCGCTACAGCGCGCCGCAGGCGCAGCGACATCCGGAGGCGCATCTGCCGCTGGCGCTGATTGCCAGAACGCCGCCGGGTATATCCCGGGACACCGACGGGGTGCGGCTGGATATCCCGCTGATCGACAGCCGCCATGACCGTCAACTCATGCCCGTGGACCGCGAGGACGGCCACGCGGTCCCGTTGCATTTTTCCGGCGCCATCGAGGTTAACAACCGCAGCGCCTCCATCGCAATGGTCACGCAAGGCCTTGGCGCGGCCACCGTTCTCAGGGCCTCGGTCGACGAGGCGCTCAGCCGCGGAACGCTGGTGCAGATCCTGCCGGATCTGGATTTCGGGGCGCTGGAACTGGGGTTCGTTTTCCGCGACCGGCTGCCTTCCCGGGAGGCGCGCGCCTTTGTGGCCATCGCGCGGGAATTGGACGCGTCGGGGTGAGCGATCGCGGCCCCGGGCGGCGCCGAATCGGGGGGTGACGTTGCGGCGCGACGGACATGCGCGGTCTGCTCCAATATCGGATCAGGGCGTTTATTTGTCATCCCGTCGCCCGCAAACCGCTGCGGAACTTGGATTTTCGCGCGTTGGACGGTTCCACAAGTTAGGAAGTTTGCGTATAGTCTGGGTCTATCAAGCGCCGTCGACAAGGCGTGTCTCAGGGGGATGTGAGACCATGATCAGGTCAGAATTGATCCAGAAGATCGCCGATGAAAACCCGCATCTGTACCAGCGGGATGTGGAAAGAATCGTCAATACGATCTTTGATGAGATCACCAATGCCATGGCCCGGGGTGACCGGGTGGAGCTGCGCGGCTTTGGCGCGTTTTCGGTCAAGAAACGCGATGCGCGCACGGGACGGAACCCGAGGACGGGGGAGTCGGTTGAGGTGGAAGAGAAACACGTCCCGTTCTTCAAGACTGGCAAGCTCTTGCGGGACCGACTGAACGGAAAGTAACCCATGCGCTACATTCGCTACGCCTTCCTCGCCGCTCTGGCGATTGTTCTGGTGACGGTGGCTCTGGCCAACCGTGGCGCCGTTACGCTGAACTCGCTGCCCGAGGGGCTGGCGGCGATCCCGGGGATGGGCTGGCTGGCGGTCTCGATCCAGCTGCCTTTGTTCATCGTGATCTTCGGCGGCATCGTGTTCGGTCTGCTGATCGGCTTCGTCTGGGAATGGTTCCGCGAGCACAAGCACCGTGCCGAAGCCGCGCGCAAGAAGGCCGAGGTCAAGAAGCTGGAGCGCGAGCTGAAGCGCACGCAGGATGAGCGCGACAAGGACAAGGACGAGGTTCTGGCGCTGCTCGACCAGGCCAGCTGACCGCGCGCAGTTTGCGGCAGATGAAGGGAAGGGGGCGCTGCCCCCTCTGCCGCCGGGGCGGCATTCACCCCCGAAGTATTTCCGAACCAGAGAAGCACAGGGACCGCGCGTGAGCGACATTCGTGTGAAAATCTGCGGTCTGACGCGCGCCGGGGACGTGGCCACCGTGGTGGAGGCCGGGGCGGCTTATGCGGGCTTCGTGTTCTTTGCCAAGAGCCCGCGCCATGTGTCGGTCGAACACGCGCGGGATCTGGCGGTTCTGGCGCCACCGGGGCTGGCCAAGGTGGCACTTGTGGTCAATGCGGACAACGACGCGCTGGACGCCATAACAGGTGGCGTGCCGCTCGACATGCTGCAGCTTCACGGCAGTGAGAGCCCGGCGCGGGTGTCCGAGATCCGCGCCCGCTACGGCCTGCCGGTGATGAAAGCGGTTGGCGTGGCAGAGGAGAACGATCTGGAAAAGATCGCTGTCTACGCGCAGGTCGCCGATCAGATCCTCATCGATGCCAAGCCGCCGAAAGACGCCGATCTGCCCGGCGGCAACGGGCTGGCCTTTGATTGGCGGCTGATCGCGGGCAAACGCTGGGCCAGGCCCTGGATGCTGGCCGGCGGGCTCACACCTGAGACGGTGGGGCTGGCGACCCGGATGACCGGGGCGCAACAGTTGGACGTGTCCTCCGGCGTCGAAGCGGCGCCGGGGCAGAAGGATCCCGCGCGCATCGCGGCCTTTGTGACCGCGGCGCGGGACGCACAACTGGTGCCGAAGCTCTGATCAGATGAGGTCGAGGACCCGTTCCGGCGGGCGCCCGATAACCGCCTTGCCGTCCTGAAACGCCACGGGCCGTTCGATGAGCCTGGGCGCCTCCGCCATGGCCTTCAGCAGCGTTGCGGCATCGTCTGCGCGGCAAAGCCCCATGGCTTTGAACTCGGGCTCTTTGACGCGCATCATTTCGATGACGGGCAGCGTCAGGGCGACCTGCGCGGCTTCGAGCTCGGCCAGGGTGGGCGGGTCGTCGAGATAGCGGCGGATCGTGACATCGACCCCGCGCGCTTGGAGCAAGGCAAGCGCTTGCCGGGATTTCGAGCAGCGCGGGTTGTGCCAGAGGATCATGTCCAGTCTCCGATTCCGGTGCCGACCGCGTCGGCGATGTGGGCATGGCCGTCCGCGGCCAGAAGACGGTCGAGCCCTGTCGTGATCTCCTGCACCAGTGTCAGGCCGCCATAGACCAGGGCGGTGTAAAGCTGCACGGCGCTCGCCCCGGCCCGGATCTTGGCATAGGCCTGTTCGGCCGAGCCAACGCCGCCGACGCCGATCAGGGGCAGGGCGCCGTCCGTCAGTCTGGCCAGTTTCGCCAGAACGCGGGTCGAGCGTTCGAAAAGCGGCGCGCCGGAGAGGCCGCCCGCCTCGCGTGCCTCGGGTGACCGCACGCCGTCGCGCGAGAGCGTGGTATTGGTCGCGATGATGCCCGCGACCCTGGCCGCCAGCGCCACCTCGGCCACGTCGGAGAGGCCGCCCTCGTCGAGATCCGGCGCAATTTTCAGAAACACCGGCAGCGGCGCGGCGAGATCGGCATTGGCCTGCATCACGCCCTCCAGGAGTGCCGCCAGCGCCGCCTTGCCCTGCAGATCGCGCAGCCGTTCGGTGTTGGGAGAGCTGACATTGACGGTGGCAAAGTCGAGATGCGGGCCGCAATGGGCCAGCACCTGTGCGAAATCGGCGGCCCGGTCCTCTGACGTCTTGTTGGCGCCGAGATTGAGGCCCAGCACCATGTCGCGCGGGCGCGTGGCGAGGCGCTCGTTGATCGCGATCATGCCGTCATTGTTGAAGCCGAAGCGATTGATCGCCGCGCGGTCCTCCGAAAGCCGGAAAAGGCGGGGGCGTGGATTGCCCGGCTGCGGATGGGGGGTGGCGGCACCCACCTCGACAAAGCCGAACCCGGCGCGGCTGAGCCCGAGCAGCGCCTCGGCGTTCTTGTCGAACCCGGCGGCAAGCCCGACCGGATTGGGCAGCGTGAGCCCGGCCACATTGCAGCGCAACCTGTCGGAGGTCAGCAGACCCGGCGCCGGGGCGATACCCGCCTGCAAGGCGCGCAAGGCAAGCCCGTGCGCGCGCTCCGGATCGGTGCGGCGCAGCACCGCGAGGCCGGCCTGCTCGAGAAGCTTCATGGCGTGCGTATGCGGGGTCTGCATATCCGCCCGATCACGCAAAGCCGTCCGGAAACACGTGCCCGTCCGGGCCAAGCGGCAGTGGCTGCGCCCAGACCACATCCGCCAGCCGCAATGGCGCGTAGAGATGCGGGAATTGCTGCCCGCCGCGCGACACTTCCCATTTGAGCGCGGTCATGCGGTCGGTCTCCAGCGCCGCCAGCATCAACCCGTCGGCACCTGCAAAATGCTTTGCCGCCGTCTCGCGCGCCTGTGCGGCGGTCGAGAAATGCACATAGCCATCGGCGATATCGACAGGCGCGCCCGGGGTTTCCCCCCTTTCGCGCAGATCCGCCCATTCCCCGGCCCGCAAAATCTTGTAGATTTCCATGTGAGCTTGTTGCCGTCTGAGGCCGGGACGGTCAAGGCTTGCTGACGTCGCAGCAGGCACAGCGACCCGTTTGGCGGCAGCGCGCGAACGAGAGCCGCCTCTGCCCCTGCGTAGCCTTTGACAGCGCGCCCGCCGCGCGTCACCATCGCGGCTATAAAAAACCACGACAGAGAGGATTCCCCCATGTCTGCAAGACTTCTCGCAAGCGCTGCCGCGCTGGCCATGCTGGCCGGTGCCGCGCAGGCCGAGTACACCCTGACGATCCTGCACACCAACGACTTCCATGACCGGTTTGAGCCGATCAACCGCTTTGATTCGACCTGCTCGGATGAAGACAACACCGAAGGCAAATGTTTTGGCGGCATCGGACGCATGATCACCGCGATTGGCGAAGCACGCGACCGCGCGCCGGGTGACGTGCTGCTGCTGGATGCGGGCGACCAGTTTCAGGGCTCGCTCTTTTACACGCAGTATGGCGGCGATCTGGCGGCCGAGTTCATGACGCAGCTGAATTACGACGCCATGGCGGTGGGCAATCACGAGTTTGACGATGGCCCCGAAGGGCTGGCCGCGTTCCTCGATCAGGTCTCCTTCCCGGTCCTGTCGGCCAATATCGACGTGAGCCAGAACAACATGCTGGCGGGCAAGGTCGAGAAATCCACCGTGCTGACCCGCGGCGATCATCGCATCGGGATCGTGTCGGTGCTGGCCGAAGACACGGTCGAAACCTCTTCGCCCGGGCCGAGCGTGGTGTTCTCCCCGGCGCTTGATGCCGCGCAGGCCGAGATCGACGCACTGACGGCGGATGGCGTGAACAAGATCATCCTGCTGACCCATGTCGGCCTGCCTGCCGACATGGCGCTGGCCGAAGGGCTGACGGATGTGGACCTGATCATCGGCGGGCATTCGCATACGCTTTTGTCGAACACCGATGAGGACGCGGCGGGCAGCTATCCGATGATGGTGAATGACGTGCCGATCGTGCAGGCTTACGCCTATTCGAAGTATCTGGGCGAGCTGCAGGTCACGTTTGACGACGCGGGCATGGTCACCGAGATCAGCGGCGACCCGATCCTGCTCGATGCCTCCGTGGCCGAGGACGAAGCCGCTGTCGCGCGCATGGACGAGCTGGCCAAGCCGCTCGAAGAGCTGCGCAACCGCGTGGTCGCCGAAAGTGCCGACGTGATCGAAGGCGCGCGCGAGGTCTGCCGGGCGATGGAATGCCCGATGGGCAACCTTGTGGCCGACGCGATGCTGGCGCGCGTGAAGGATCAGGGTATCGAGATCGCCATCCAGAACGGCGGCGGATTGCGCGCCTCCATCGACGCGGGCGAAGTGACCATGGGCGAAGTTCTGACCGTGCTGCCCTTCCAGAACACGCTCTCGACCTTCCAGGTCTCGGGCGCCACGGTGGTCGAAGCGCTGGAAAACGGCGTCAGCCAGGTCGAGGAAGGCGCGGGCCGTTTCCCGCAGGTCGCGGGTATGACCTACACGGTGGACCTGACGCAGGAGCCGGGCAGCCGGATCATGGATGTCATGGTCGGCGACGCACCGATTGACATGGAGAAAGTCTACGGCGTGGTCTCCAACAACTACGTGCGCAATGGCGGCGACGGCTACAAGATGTTCGTGGATGCCGACAACGCCTATGATTTCGGTCCGGATCTGGCGGACGTGACGGCGGAATTCATCGCCGCAAACGCCCCCTACACGCCCTACACGGATGGCCGGATCACCGTGCAGAAATAAGCGCCCGGCGCTTGAGATACACCGGCCCGCGCGATGAGCGGGCCGGTGACCGATCAGGCGGTTTTGGTCTGCGGGATGCGCAGCACCTGGCCGGGATAGATCTTGTCGGGATCCGACAGCATCGGGCGGTTGGCCTCGAATACCTCCTGGTAGCGCGCGCCGTTGCCCAGCGTCTTTTCGGCAATCTTCCAGAGCGACTCGCCCTCTTCGACGGTGTGGAACACCGCGTCGTCGGAATCACTGGCCTCGACCTCGGCCACACCTTCGACATTGCCGACCGCGAGAATGACCTTTTCGCGGTCTTCTGCCGAGAGCGTGCCGCCCTCGAGCTTGACCTTGTCGCCCTCGACGGTGATGTCCACGTCATCGGCGCTCAGTCCAAGCTCTTTCACCTCCTGCCTGAGCGTCTCGGCGTCCGGTGCCTTGTCACCGCCGCCCGCAAGCGACTTGCCGGATTTTTTCCAGAAATTGAACAGACCCATGGCTGCCTCCAATTGTTACAACTGGTGCCATGTGCCGTGAGACCGGTTGCGGGCTCAAGGGGAAAGTGCTCCGGATCTCCCATGGCGCTTCGCCGTTCAGGCGGTCTGCGTCAGCGCCGTGTCACTCCGCGGCCATGCCGTCGGTGAACTGCAGCCGCGCCAGCCGCGCATAAAGCCCGCCTTCGGCCACAAGCGCGTCGTGCGCGCCGGTCGCCACAACCCGGCCCTCATCCATCACGATGATCCGGTCGGCCTTTTTCACGGTCGCCAGACGGTGCGCGACAATCACGGTTGTGCGCCCTTCGGCCAGCGTGTCGACCGCCTGCTGCACCGCGCGCTCGCTTTCGGCATCGAGCGCCGAGGTCGCCTCGTCCAGCAACAGCACCGGAGCGTCGCGCAGGATCGCGCGGGCGATGGCCACCCGTTGCTTTTGCCCCCCTGACAGCATCACGCCGCGCTCGCCCAGCCAGGTGTCGTAGCCGTCCGGCAACTCCGTCAGAAAGCCATGGGCCGCGGCGGCGCGCGCGGCGGCCTCGATCTCGGCATCGGTGGCGTCGGGCCGCCCGAAGCGGATGTTGTCGCGGGCGCTGGCAGCAAAAATCACCGGATCCTGCGGCACCAGCGCGAGGTGGCGGCGGAACGCCTGCCGGTCAAGCTCTGTCAGGGGCACACCGTCGAGCGTGATGACACCGGCATCGGCGTCATAAAACCGCTGGATCATCTGGATGATCGTGGTTTTCCCGGCCCCCGAGGGGCCCACGAGGGCGACGGTTTCCCCCGGCGCGATACGCAGATCCACCCCGTCGAGCGCCGGTGTGTCGCGCCGCGTCGGATAGGCAAACCGCACATCGTCAAAGACAATCTCGCCGCGCACCGGCTCTGGCAGGCTGCGCGGGTCAGAGGGGTCCTGCACGGTGTCCTCCGCCTCCAGCAGATCGACCAACCGCTCGGTTGCACCCGCCGCCCGCTGCAATTCGCCAAACACCTCCGACAGGGCCGCGACGGCGCCCGCGACGAAGACCGCGTAGATCACGAACTGGATCAGGGTTCCCGCGCTGATGACGCCCGCCCGCACGTCCCACGCCCCGACCCAGAGCACGCCGACAATGCCGGTGAAGACCAGAAAGATCACGATGGCGGTCATGCCCGACCGGGTCCAGATCCGGCGGCGCGCGGCGTCAAAGCTCTTTTCCGTCACATCCGCGAATGCCGCCTGCGAGATCGTCTCGTGGGTATAGGCCTGCACGGTCTGCACGCTGGTGAGCGCCTCGGACGCATTGCCAGACGAGGCCGCGATCCAGTCCTGATTTTCGCGGCTGAGCACCCGCAAGCGGCGCCCCAGCACCATGATCGGCACAATCACCGCAGGCACGATCAGCATCACAAGCCCGGTGAGCTTGGCCGAGGTGAAGAGCATCAGAATCAACCCGCCGACCAGCAACAGGATGTTGCGCAAGGCAATCGAGATCGACGAGCCGATGACCGACAGGATCAGCGTGGTGTCGGTGGTGATGCGGCTCAGCACCTCTCCGGTCATGGTTTTTTCGTAGAAGGCGGGGCTCAGGCTGATCACCCGGTCAAAGACCGCCTTGCGGATGTCGGCCACCACCCGTTCGCCCAATCGCGAGACCAGCGCATAACGCAGCGCCGTGCCCAGGGCGAGCAGCGCCGCGATCCCGAGCGCGGCGCCGAAATAGAGGTTCAGCAACTCGCCGGATTTTGTGTTGAAATTGTCGACCACGCGGCGCACCGCCATGGGCAGGATGAGCGAGATGCAGGCCGTCGCCACCAGGGCGCAAAGCGCCGCGCTCAGCAGCAGCCGGTATGGCCGCATGAAGGGCCAGAGCGCGCCCAGAGAGCCGAGCCTGCGCGATTTGGCGCGCTCTTCGTTGTTCTTCGTCTGGCTGGGCGTGCGGGCCATGCGGCCTCCAATGTTAACTATCCTGCGGTTTTTGCCATGCTGACAGCCCGGGTCAAGCGCTGCATTGCCGCGCCTTCGGTCGTCGGGGGGCGGGGAGCGGCGGGAATGCCGGGCCTCGATGTGCAGATCCGGCGAGTTTCATCGGGGTGGGATCTGCGCGCTGCCCGGCGCGATCCCTTAACCTAGGCCCGTCGCGCGACGCTCAGTGAGCCGGATCGTGTGCAACTGGTGGTGGTATGTCGGGGAGATGCTCTGGAGCGGGCGACGGGAATCGAACCCGTATCATCAGCTTGGAAGGCTGAGGTCTTACCATTACACAACGCCCGCTCTGGCGATCTGGTGAATATTTCAACCGGTGTCGGACGTCAAGGCAGGCACGCGGTTCAAAGTCCCGGTTCACGGGCGGCAATCCTCCGGAACCGGCATGGGCGTTTTGGCAGCGTCTTGGACATGCGGAGGGCTCCCGATCCCAGATCCGGACAACTGGACGCAAAGACAAACACCGCCTGTCAGACCCATCCGGCCCTCAAGGTTGCGGCGTCGTAAACAAACGTCGCCCCGTCCCTCCGGACGCGGTCAAAAGGCGGCCATTATCTCGAACCGGGCCGCGGATGCGTCGTCCATCGGGTAGTGGAGTTCGATCTTGAGGCCATCCGGCAGCACATCCTCCGGTGTTCCGAAATGCGCGATGATGGCGAACATCGAGCCCGCCCGGTGGGCGCTCTACCTGCTGGCTTGGCCGCTCGACGGGTTCCCCTCCTTCGAGACGCCCGAAATGTGGTTTCTGTCGGCCCTGACCGGCGGGTTTCTCGGCGGGTGGGGCGTAATGGTCTGGTGCCTGTCGGTCCGGGTCTGCGATCTCGCCCGGCACCGGTGCGGCGCAGCTTTCGGACCGGGGCCTTGGTCTGGTATGTTTTCGACAGTTTCGGATCGATCACGTCCGGACACTGGCCAATGCGGTCCGGACCAATCTTGTGCTGCTTTTGATCGTGGGCCCGATGTGGCGCGCGGCCAAAGAGGCGTCGGCCTAGGTCGGGCCGCGGTTCTTGTCGCGGCAAGGCGCGCGGCCCGACCTCTCTAACGCACGGACAACACGGCGAAATCGCAGTTCTTCGTCAGGGTTTCGGACACCGAAGCGGTCAGCAATCGCGCGACAAATCCGGCCTCGCGATTGCGAACGACAACCAGATCCGCCGCCTGCGCGCGCGCCGCCGCGCAGATCGCCGTTGTAACGCTGCCGGTTTGCACGATCTGCGCCGCGTGTTCGACACCGGCCTCGGCGGCCAGTGTGACGGCCTGCGAAAGGCAGGCGCGGGTGTCGGTTTCGACCAGCGGCGTCATCGGCTCCGACACGTGCTCGATCCGGGCGTAGTCCTCGAATCCGGCCCCTGGTCCTGTCTCTTGACCGATCGCGAGAAAGCTGAGCTCCGCGCCGAGTCGTCTTGCCAGTTGCGCCGCATACTCCGCGGCGCGGCACGCCTCTGCGGACCCGTCGACCCAGCACAGGATGTGCGAGAACGGCCCGGTATGCAGAGCGCGGCTCATGACGGCACCGGACGGGTGGTGGGCGACGTCGCCGTCGTGGTCGCAAGGGACAGCTGCTGACGCGGCGCGGGCGCGTTTGAGGCTCGGGCCCGGGAGGTCTTGCGAACAGGCGAAGCGCGGTCTCCGCTGGTGAGTGAGGTCTGGTACTTCATAGCTACATATCCAGTTTTGTAGTTTAATTTAAGCAAAAAAACGCGTCTTCTATCAGGCCGCGTCTTCCCGGCTGAGCGTGACGCCCTGACAGCATTCGTCGGTGAGGAATGAGAGCGCCAGCGTCATGGTAGCGAAATCCGGCCGGTTCAGGATCTCCCGTCCGCGACGTTCCTGCGTGACCAACCCGGCCGCAACGAGCGTACGAAGGTGATGGGCAAGCGTCGAGAGCGGCAGCCCGGTATGCGTGGCGATTTCGCCGACGATCAGCCCCTCTTCGCCGGAGCGAACCAGAAGGCGGAAGACATCGAGTCGGGCTTCATGACCAAGCGCGGCCAATGCGCGTGCGGTGGAGGATTTCTTGTTCATGAATTCTGTATAACCAGTTATATAGTTTCTACGCAAGCGCTTTGTTCCGATATTTCCGCGGCGCGCAGGGTGAGTCCCGTTTGTCGCGTGCCGCGCGGTTCGGTCATTGTATGCGCACCCCGAGAGCTCAACACATGCTGCGCGGTACGCATCAGGCCAGCCTATGGCTGGTGCTGCAGATCCAGCTGCAGTTCCTTTTGGGACACAATATGAACAGCGCCGATGGCCTCGAGAAACCCGCGCACATCTTTGCCGCTGCGATCCACGTTGATCACGCACAAGGATGGCAATTCCGGCCACCTTTGCGCTTCGGCGATGAGCGCGGTCGCAAGGCCCTCCCGCCGCCGGTCTTTGCGGACAGCCAGTTGGATCAGGCTGCCTTGCGAAGGGAGAAATGCGGCTTATGCCGCAAGCCCTGCCGCGCGGAGTGAGTCCGAGTCGTTTTGCCAGCTCGGCGTCAGGTCCCACAAGTCGCGCGCATCGGATGGCAGAGCGGCGCTTTCGATGATCGCTCCGCCGGGCAATCCCGGCGATGCCTTCAGATCCGGCAAGGTGTAGCCGTCGATGTCACGTACCTCCGCCATGCCCAGCCCGCGATAAAGACCGCGTGCTCGTGCATTCTTCACCAGGACTTCGGATTGAAGCGTTTCGACGCCGCTCGCCCGTAGAGACCCGATGACAGCGCACCCGAGCCTCCGGGACGAGCCCTGCCGCCGGAAGCCCGGGGTTGTCCCGCTCGATATCAGGTAAGCGCGCCGGTCGTGCAGGCCTGGGAGCCAGAAGGCCACCACTGCGCCGTCGGCCAAAGCGAGTCGCGAGGCGCACGTTTCCAGCCCGCGCATGGGCATCATCAGCGCGAGCGTGTCCGGGTCCAGCGTCATCGGAATCGCGTAATCCGCGAATGCCGCGTTCATCGCCAGGCGCAGCGTTTTGAGCGGCACGTCGTCCGCTGTGGCGATGTTGCCCCCTCCATTTGAGGTTCAGAACCCAAGTTCATCGACCCTACCTTGACTGCCGAAAGAAGACGTCGCGGATGAAAACGCGCGGATCCTTGTCGAAGTGACCATCGATTGATCCATTATCCCAGCCTATGTCTCGCTTCATGTGCCGGGACAGGTGTCGGGCCTCTTCCTCCCGGTGCCGCCGCTTGCAGACGCCGCGGTGTTTCCCGGTCATTCGTAATCCCAAGGATCTCAGTAGTCCAACCATGCTGTGCTCCAACTTGAATGGCGTGATCGCGCGGGGATGCGCGATCCTCCCCTCAAGCTTGCCGCCTGCCCGCGAACAGGACAAATTGATTGATCTTCAGAATCATCAATCATATTAATGGCAGATGACCCGAGATCTGCCGCCACTCCCCGCCATCCGCGTCTTTGACGCCGCGGCGCGGCACGGGTCGTTCACCCTCGCAGGCGAAGACCTCGGCATGACGCAGGCCGCCGTCAGCTATCAGATCAAAATCCTCGAAGAGCGCGTGGGCACGCCGCTTTTCGAGAGATACGCGCGCGGGGTCGGACTGACCGAGGTTGGGCGCAAGCTGTACCAGCGCGCCTCCGCCGCGTTGGACATTCTGGCGGATGCCTATAGCGACGCGAGAGGGGCCGATGCGGGTACGCTGTCGATCAGCGTCATCCCGACATTTGCCACCAATTTTCTGGCGCAGCGGCTCGGTCGGTTTCAGCTCGACACCCCCGACATTGCCGTGCGGATGGAGATCAGCGAAACCCTGACGGATTTTGCGCGAGGCGATGTGGATGTCGCCATTCGCGGCGGTTACGGCGCGTGGGACGGCCTTGTGAGCCAGTTGATCCTGCCCACGGTGTTCACGCCGATGCTGTCCCCGGATCTGCTCGCCAAGGCCGGAGATCTGAGCGCGCCGGAGGATCTGCTCAAGCTGCCCATCCTGTCCCGTGGGGATCCGTGGTGGCAGCGCTGGCTGTCGCAGGTGGGTCTCGGCGACGCGTGCAGCACAGCTGCGCCGGTCCGGTCCATGGGGCCTCAGGTGGTCGAGGCGGGTGCAGCGATGGCGGGACACGGCGTGGCGATGCTGACCCCTGCGTTTTTCCAGAGCGAGCTTGAACGTGGATTGCTGGTGCAGCCCTTCGATCAGGTTGGAGACGATGGCAGCGGGTATTGGCTGGTTTACCCCGAAAGCCGGAGGAATGCGGGGAAGATCCGGAAATTCCGCAGCTGGATCGAGCGGGAAACCAAGGCGTTTCGGGAAAGCTGAGCCATAAGTCAGCCTTGTGAGGCCATGCGCTCCGCGATCAACATAGCCATGGGTGACATTCTGCGCGTGGTCTGTTCCGTCACGAATCCCGCGTATCTGAAACCGCCCAAGGACCTGAGGCCGGAACGAAGGAACTTCGCCGCGGCGCCTGCGGATGCAAGCCTGGGGGCGGCGCCCGATCTGTCGGTCGGGATCGAGGTGTCCGCCTGTCGGACGAAAGCCTGAGAGGCACGCGCGGAGCGGCAAGGCGCGCCCGAACGCACAGCGTCAGAACCCGGATGCGGCAGATGACGCGTCCAGCACGCAGCGCTCCGGACCGTCCAGAGCGAAATGCGCCCGGCACGCATCGGCGAAGTGCTGGACGACCCGGCGGGGGCGGGATTTGTCGTAGCCCACCGCAAGCGTGAGAGGCGGCAACGGGTCGGAGATCGGGATTTCCACAAGAGGCGCGCCCGCGTAGCTCTGCGAGGTCAGAGGCCGCATGTTGAGGATGGCGCAACCGCGTCCGGAGGCCACCAGACTGCGCACCATTTCGGTCGAGTTGGCATAGGCCACGATGGGCGCCTGCCGCTGATGCGCCGCAAACAGCCCCTTGTAATAGGCGGCTGCGACAGGACGGTTCAGAACCACCAACGGCTCTTGTGCGATCTGGGCCATCGACACCGATGATTGCCCGGCGAGCGGGTGTGACGCGGCGAGCAGAAGGTAGGGCGGCGCGCTGATCAGCACGTCGAACTCTATCGACGGGCGCAGATCTTCCGTCACAAACAGGATGGCATCGTATCTGCCGTTGACCAGACCGTCCTGCGCCATGTCGTTGTCGCATTCCTCCAGCGACAGCTCGACGCCTGTCCCTTCCGGCAGGCCGTCCGGCAGGAAAGAGGCGAGGATGCGGGGCAGAAACGCCGGGGCAATCGGCGCGTAATATCCGATCCGGAGCGGTCCGCTCAGCGATTGCTTCAAATCCGCACCATCGGCCAGAACGGACTGGTACTCCTCGAGCAGCCGTTCGCAGTTGCGCGCGATGATCTGGCCGCTGGCATTGGGCTGGATGCCGCGCGCCCGCTGCCGCGTGACGAGGGTCAGATCGAACGCCGCCTCCACCTGGTCAATCGCCGCCGAAACCGCGGATGCGGCGATGTTGAGCTCTGCGGCGGCCCTGGCGATGTTGCGGTGCCGCAGGGCGGTTGTGAAATAGACCATGGCTTTGAGACTGAGCGCCATCTTATCCTCGGAAAATCAGATGCAGTTCTGCGACTTATACTATTTTTCCTTTGAAGCGATCCATGGCAATGTTGGAGCGACGTTTCAGCGGCTGCCGCAGGCACCTACGAAACAACCGTCGAAACAACTGTCGAAACCGCTGTCGAAAGGCCGCCCATGTCCGACGCACCGCTCAAAGGATGGCACCACGTCCCCGACGTGCCGTTGCAGGTTTCTCCCGTCTTTCAATGGCCGCCACGGCCCGGTCGCATTTTTGCGTGGTTCTGGTCGTCGTGGTTTCTGATCAGTGAACGTCTGATCATCGTCGCGATCGCTTTCATCTCGCTTCAGTATTTCCAGCCGCCGCTGGAGGAGACGCAAACACTTGCGATCGGCTGGATCGCCGAGATGTACCTGCGCAACCTCGTTCTGATGACACTCGTCGCCGGAGGTCTGCACCTTTATTTCTACACGTTCACAAGGCAGGGGCAGGCGCTGAAATACGACCCGCGTCCGCTGATGAAGAACGGCCGGCAATTCACGCTGGGCGGGCAGATCCGCGACAACATGTTCTGGACGCTGGCCAGCGGTGTGACGGTCTGGACCGCCTATGAGGCGCTTTTGTTCTGGGCCATGGCGAACGGCTACGCCCCGGTGCTGACCTGGGCTGCGAATCCGCTCTGGTTCATCGCGCTGTTCTTTCTCATCCCGATCTGGGAGAGCTTCTATTTCTACTGGATCCATCGGCTTTTGCATGTGCCGTTTCTCTACCGCCACGTGCATGCTCTGCATCACCGCAACATCAATGTGGGTCCATGGTCGGGCTTGTCGATGCACCCGGTGGAGCATGTGATCTTTCTCGGCTCGGTGCTGATACATTTCGTCGTGCCCGCCAATCCGGTGCACATCCTGTTTCATTTGCAATATTATGCGCTGACCGCGGCCACGACGCATACCGGCTTTGAAGGGTTGGTTGTCCGCGATGAAAACCGCCTGAAGCTCGGCACCTTTCATCACCAGATGCATCACCGCTATTTCGAGTGCAATTACGGCTCTCTCGAACTGCCGTGGGACAAGCTTTTCGGGTCCTTTCACGACGGCACGGAGGCCTCGAACGAACTTATGAAGGACCGTCGCAAGCGGATGAGCGGCGGCTGAATTCGGCGGTATCCGAGGCGGGGGGCGACCTCCGGAAACAGGTATCTGAGGCGCTGTGACGGCCCGCCTCTCAGCGCGCCCGGCATCCGCCGCCAAGCCTCTCCGAGACGCTGATCGTTCTCCTTTCGGCACAGCCTGATGCCGCCCGCGTGAATAGGCAAATCGCGCGGCCCGCGCCGAATTTCGCGCAGCCCGGCGGAACCGACCGGCGCTACCGGCAGTTACGCCAACACAATTCACAACAAGTTTGAGAGGAGATCGCCATGCACGGCATCATCTACCTGATCGGCCTCGTCGCAGTCGTCCTCGCAGTCCTCAACCTGATTGCCTGACCCAAGGAGGTGCCCACAATGTCCGACACCACAGCGCACGACCAGTCCCACCAGGCCTCGTCGACGCGGCAAGCCGCCGACGAAGCAAAAACCCTGAAAGATGAAGCCCTTGCCAAAGCTGGCAGCGTCCGCGACGCGGCGATCGATGCCGCGCGCGACACCGCCGAAAGCGCCAAGGCGGGCGTCGCCGACGAGATCTCGACCGTGGGTGACGCCCTGCGCCGGGCCTCTGACGATCTGCGCGACGGCTCGCCGCAGGAGCGCACGTTCGGCCAGATGGCCAGCACGCTGGCCGACCTCTCCGACACGGTCCGCGACAAGGATATGGGCGAGATGGTTGACGATCTGTCGGGCTTTGCCCGCCGCAACCCGGTCGCCTTTCTCGGCGCCGCGGCACTTGTGGGGTTTGCCGGGGTGCGCATGGCCAAGGCGTCGCAGCGCAAGCGCGATGACGGTGGCTACGACGACGCTGGCTACGATATCGACGGCTACGGCGCGGGCCGCCCCGATGCGAGCGCCCACCGCGCCGCGATGCCTGCGCGCGCCCATACCGGCGACACGATCCGCCCCACAGCGACACGCCACACCGGAGGCTAGAGATGAACATGCAATCCAAAGAAAGCACAACGGGCCTTGTTGGCGACGTGATGACCCATGTCAGCTCGCTGGTCCGCAAAGAAGTCGATCTGGCCCGCGCCGAGGTCAACGAGAATCTCAAGCGCGCCGGTGTCGCCATCGGCCTGATCGTGGCGGCGGGGATCGTCGCGCTGACCGCGCTCAACGTTCTGACCGCCGCGGTGGTCGCCGGTCTCACCGAGGCCGGGCTCGACAGCGGCTGGGCCGCGCTGATCGTCGGCATCGTGCTCGCGATTGTGGCCTACGCCATGGTCAGCAAGGGCACCAACGATCTGAAACTGTCCAGCATCGCGCCGACACGCACCGCCGAAAACCTCAAGCGCGACGCACAAGCCATCAAGGGAGATACCGATGCCTGATGATTATCGCACACCGAACGAGATTGAACGCGACATCGAACGCGAGCGCGAAGAGCTTGCCCAGACCGTCGGGGAGCTGCAGGACCGGTTCACACCCGAAGCGATCATGCGCGACGTGGCGCGCGGGTTTTCCGAGCATGGCGGCGATATCAGCCGCTCGATCTCCCGCTCCGTAAAGGAAAATCCCCTGGCGCTGACGCTGACGGGGGTAGGGCTGGCCTGGATGATCTTTGGCAAGTCCGGCAAGGACGGCGGTGACCGGTCGGAGGCCGATTACCCCAGGCCGCAGGAGCGGATCGCGCACCGGGCGACGCCGAGCCGTGACGGTGATTTCGAGAGCTATGACGCGGATGATGACGACGATGTCGACGACGCCATCATCGCGCGCCGCAATCGCCTCGCGCGTTCCGCCGCACGACAGCGTGTTGCCGCGCGCCGGGGGAGCTTCGCATCCTCGCGCCGCTATGCCGAGACCTCGGACTGGAGCTATGCCGATGTCGACAATGATTACGATTACGGCGACGATGACGATGGTCTGATGGACCGCGCCTCCGACGCCGCCGCGACCGCTGGCGACTACGTGTCGAGCGGTGCGCAGGGTGCCGCGGATGCGGCCCGGTCTGCCGGTGACAACGTGGCGTCGGGTGCATCGAGTGCCGCGCGCGGCGTGCGCTCCGGCGCGCAGTCGGCGGCCAGTGCCACAGGCTCCGCGGCCTCGGCCGTGGCGGGGGGCTTCCGAAGTGCCGTGGACGCGGTCCGGTCGGCTGCCAAAAGCGCCGCCGACGGTGTCACGGATGCCGCGGGAAGCGCTGCGGATGGCGTGTCGAACGCGGCCAACAGCGCATCCTGGCGCGCGGCCCGTCTGCGCGACCAGCTGGCCGAAGGCACCGAGAACATGAGCGAAAGCGCGCGGGAGCGTGTGATCCACGCCCGCGCCCGTTTCATCGACGCACGTCGCCGCGCCGATGCGGCGGCACGGGCAAAAGCGTCCAAAGGTGCGGATGCCGTGGGTGGCTTCATCGAGGAGCAGCCGCTTGTGGCTGGTGCCTTGGCAATGGCCGTGGGTGCGGCCCTGGCCGGGGCCTTGCCGCGAACCAAGCGCGAGGATGACCTTTTCGGCGCGAAAAGCGATGAGCTTTACGATCATGCGGAGCGCGTCTTCTACCGCGAGCGGGCGAAGGCCGAAGAGGTCGCCAAAGCCGCCGTGAACGAGGCCGGCGACATCGTGGAGGAAAAGCGCCGCGAGGCCGACCAGTCGGCGCCGGGGGCCCAATCGGCCGTGCAGAAAGCGGCTGACGAGGTCCGGGACGCAAGCGCGCGGATAAAGGATGCCGCAACCTCCGAGGCCGAACGTCAGGATCTTGGCAAGCCCGAGAAACCGTCGTCGTGACCCACCCCGGCGAATACGCTGAAACCCCGCGCGCGATACCCGCGCGGGGATGGTGGCAACTGATCCGCCGCGCCTGGGCGGAGGTCGGCAAGGACCATGTGAGCCTTGTGAGCGCCGGCGTCGCCTTCTATGGGCTGCTTGCGATCTTCCCGGCAATCACGGCGATCCTTGCCATTTCCGGGCTGATCCTCGAGCCCGATCAGGTCACCGGGCAGTTCCAGACCTTTGCCGCGGTCCTGCCGCAGGAGGCTGCCGAAATTATCCTCGACCAGGCCAAGGAGGTTGCGGGCTCTGAAAGCGCAGGTCTCGGGCTGGCCGCTCTGCTGGCGCTTGCCATCGCGCTTTACTCTGCCTCCAAGGGTACCGGCAGCCTGATCGAGAGCCTGAACATTGCCTATGACGAGGCCGAAACCCGCGGGTTTGTGCGCCTGACGATCACCAAGCTGGCGCTGACCGTGTTCCTGGTGCTGGGCCTCATCGGCGCGATCTGCGCCACGCTGGTCCTGCCCGGCCTGTTCTCGATCATCGATCTGGGCGCGACCACCGAGTTTCTGATCGGTCTGGCCCGGTGGGCGGTGCTTTTGGCCTTCACCGTCGCGGGCATCGCGGTGGTCTACCGATACGCGCCCGACCGAGATGCGGCGCAATGGCGCTGGCTGACGCCGGGGGCGATCATCGCCTGTCTTCTCTGGATCGCGGCCTCTGTCGGCTTTTCGATCTACGTGGAAAACTTCGCCAGCTACAACGAGAGCTTCGGTGCCTTGTCGGGGGTCATTATTCTGCTGATGTGGCTCTGGATGTCGGCTTTCGTGATTCTACTGGGCGCCGAGATCAACGCCGAGGCCGAGGCCCAGACCCGTGCCGACACCACCATCGGGACCGATATGCCGATGGGCGTCCGGGGGGCGGTCAAGGCCGATACGCTGGCGACGGTCGACAGCTGATTTTACCTGTCGATCCACCTCCGTCTTTCGCGGGGGTGGATCCGCTCAACCCTCTATCAAAACAGCATTTTCTGCGCGGCTGTGTCTGCGGCCGCGCCCTGCGCGCTCATCTGGCCGCAGCACGGATCGCAGGGAACAAACAGTGCGACAGCGGGTTCGTCGAGGAGGGATTTCATTTCGAGGGACGCGCCCATGACTGAGTTTGATGCGATTGTGATCGGCGGCGGATCTGCCGGGCTCGCCTTTGCCCGCAAGGCCAGGGATCTCGGCGCAAAATGCCTCATGATCGAGCGGGACCATCTGGGCGGCACCTGCGTCAACCGCGGTTGCGTGCCAAAAAAGCTGCTCTGGGATGTCGCGTGGGCCTGCGTGAAACAGCAGGCCTCTGATGAGCGCAGCGTGCCGCCTGATTTCGCGGCGCTGCAACGAGACATCGCGCGGAAGATCGAAACCATCCGCGACAGCTTTCGCGATGACATCGACGGCGCTGGCCTTGAATTGCGCAAAGGCGCGGCGACCCTCGATGAACATGGCCGGATTGTGCGGATCGGCGAGGATGCATTCTCCGCCCCCCACATTGTGATCGCCACCGGGGCCCGCCCGGCGGCGCTGGAGATCCCGGGCCGCGACTTTGCCCAGACCAGCGATGATGTCCTCGGCTGGACGGAGATCCCGGATCGCATCGTCTTTCTTGGCGGTGGCTATATCGGTTGCGAGCTGGCGTCGATCTTTGCCGCTCTCGGCGCCGAGGTCAGCATCGTCGACCCGGGGGATCGCATCCTCGCCCAGTTTGACGCCGATCTGGCGGAGCGCGCCCGGCAGATCCTGCAGACCCGCGGTGTCGAGATCCGCCTTGGCGTCGCACCGCAATCCATAACTGACACCGGGCCGGGCCTTGAGGTCCGACTTGAGGATGGCACGACCCTCTCGGGCGACCGCATCGTGGCCGCCGTGGGCCGCACACCCAATATCGACACGTTCGGGCCTCTCGCTTCAGCGCTTCGAACCGCACAAAGCGGCGCATTGCAGATTGATGACCGGTTCGAGACATCCGCCAGAGGTGTCTATGCCATCGGCGACGTCGCGGACCGGCTGCCGCTGACCCCGGTTGCCACGCGCGACGGGGAGGCGCTGGCGCGCATGCTCTTTGACGGCAGCCCCGCCGAGCCCATCGACCTGTTCCTGGTCGCCACCGCCGCGTTCGTGATGCCGCCCATCGCGCAGGTCGGAGAGACGGAGACGCGTGAGCTTGCAACCGGCGCCGATCTCTCCGATGGCGCTCTGGTGCCGGAGGGGCATTGGAGCGCGGCCACTGCCCACAAGGTCCAGAGGAATGCCGAAGGTCTGCTCGGCGCGGCCCTGATGAGCGAGACCGCGGCGGACATGATCACCCCTTTCGCGGGACTTGTTGCGGCGGCCTCCGGCAAGGACCCGGTGGATGCACCGACCGGCGTACACCCGACCTTCGGCGAGGAGACACTGGGTCGGTGACGAACGGGGACGTTGCGCGGACAGGCCCCGAAGCGGCACGCGCGGCAACACGATCCAAAGTGCCCCTGAAAGCCGCGTTTTACGTCACAGATAACCGCGAATGCTCTTCGGTGATCGCCTTGTCCCCGGCGATGAGGGATTTGCCGATATCCGACAGGAGCGCGACCACCGCGCGTACCCGGGCCCGGGTGCGTCAGGTCCGACTGCAGCAGCACCCAGCCCGAGCGGTCGGCCACAATCGGTGTTCCGGGCACCACCCTCGACCAGCGGATCGCGAGCATGGTCGCAAGCGGCACAATCGCCATGCCTTGTCCGACGCCCGGCAGCTGGTTGATCAGGATCGGATCGCGTATCCAGGTGCCGCGCCGCGCGGCGGGACAGAGGGTGGTTTCGTCAAGCCCGGGGTTCGGCCAGAGCGTCGAGTTGCCGATCCGGTGCGGCCCCTCTCCGGCGGGGCCGCGAGCGTCCCTGCTGCTCGACAACGGCCCGACTTGCCAAAATGGCGGCCTGGCCGGAGAGTTCGGTCACGGTGACCGGGGCGGTGGGCGTCTCGTCGCAGAATGCGGAGACGCGGAGACCCTCCTGCAAGACATGCGGCGACGGTGTGCTGGCGACCAAGCCGGGTCTTGGGTGTAAGGTGGCCGATCCGCTGACGCTGTCCGGGTCCGAGTTTGCCTGCACGCCGGACACATTCTGACGCCGAGCGCGTGGTCGATTTCAACGACGGGCTGCCGAAATTCGCCGATGCGCCGAGCGAGGCGGGCGACAGCGGAGAGATGCGAAGGAGCCGTCTATTTCTGGCTGGCGGACGGGGGATGTGCGGGCCTGGTGGCTGGTTTGTCGCGCCGCGCTGTGGCACACCGGTAATATTCAGACTGACCAAACTGAATACACCAAAACCGCTATGACACTCCCCCCGTGAAACCGGCGGCCGACCACCGTCCCGCAGGTCTCTTGTGATGCGCGCGCAGCTGGTCGATACTCTTGCGACGGCCAAATCAACCCCGATGCCTCCTTTGTCATTGCGGGGCGAACGGGCGTCGCGGCAGCGGCGGCAAACTGATCTGGCCGCATTGAAACGCGAGATATAACAATGACGTACCTCGGACTCGATCTGGGAACTTCGGGCCTGCGCGCCCTGCTGGTCGATCAGGGCGGCGGCGTTATCGGATCCGCGGCTCGGGACTATACCGTGTCGCACCCGCAGCCGGGCTGGTCCGAGCAGGATCCGGCGCAGTGGACCGACGCGCTGCACGCATGTGTCGCGGCCCTGCGCCGCGCGCATCCGGAGTTCGGCGATCTGGGCGGGATCGGCGTCTCGGGGCACATGCATGGCGCCACCCTGGTGGATGACAGCGGGCGCGTGCTGCGCCCCTGTATCCTCTGGAACGACAGCCGCGCCACCCGCGAAGCGGCCCATCTGGACGCGCTGCCGGAGGTCCGCGAAATCTCCGGCAACATCGTCTTTCCGGGGTTCACGGCGCCCAAACTGCTCTGGGTGGAACGCCACGAGCCGGAGGTCTTTGCGCAAATTCACAAGGTGCTCCTGCCCGCGGCCTATCTGAATTTCTACCTGACCGGACAACATGTCGCCGACATGTCCGACAGCGCCGGAACCGCGTGGTTCGATCTGCGGCGCAGGGACTGGTCCGACGCCCTGCTGGACGCGGGGCACATGTCGCGCGATCAGATGCCCGCGCTGGTGGAAGGCTGCGAAAAAGCCGGGGCGCTTCGCGCCGATCTGGCGCGTCAATGGGGCCTCAAGAGGCCCGTGACCATCGCGGGCGGGGCCGGGGACAATGCCGCGGCGGCCTGCGGCGCGGGGGTGGTTCGGGCGGGGCAGGGCTCGGTCTCGCTTGGCACGTCCGGCGTGTTCCTGGCGGCGCGCGACGGCTGCGCTCCTGCGCCCGAGACGGCAGTGCACACGTTCTGCCACGCCGTTCCCGACCGCTGGTACCAGATGGGTGTGATGCTGGCCGCCGCAGACAGCCTGACCTGGTTTTCGCGGATCACCGGCGCGTCGGCCCCGGCACTGACATCGGAGCTTGGCGAGGCTCTGCAGCCGCCGGGCCCGCTGCGGTTCCTGCCGTATCTTGCGGGGGAGCGCACCCCTCACAACGACAGCGGCATGCGCGGCGCGTTCACCGGGATCGGCGCGGGCACTTCGCGGCAGGACATGACGCGCGCCATTCTGGAGGGCGTGTGTTACGGGCTGCGCGATGCGCAGCTGGCGCTGCGCCAGGGGGGTGCGGATCCGGACCGGATCATCGCGCTCGGCGGCGGTTCCAACTCCGACTACTGGCTCCGGCTGCTCGCCACGGTTCTCGAGCTGCCCGTTGCACGGCCCCGGGACGGCGATTTCGGCGCGGCGCTGGGGGCCGCGCGTCTGGCGATCCTGGCCGACACGCAGGCCAATCCCGACGACATCCTTGTGGCCGCCGAAATCGGAGAGATCTTCGAGCCGGACCCCGCGCTTACGCCGCGGTTCCACGCCGAACACGCGCGGTTCAAGGCCTCCTATCCGGCCATCCGAGCGGTGCAATGACCACCGCCACCGGGGCGCTGTGGCAGAGCCGCCCCCGTGCGCTATGGTCGGCTCCGCAAGCGGCTGCTAGGTTTACCGAAACCGGACGGAGCCACGATGGGCAGTTCTGAACCAAGACCCTTCAGGATCGACAAGAATGCGCGCAGCCTCGCGGTTGAAGGGCACGCCGTCCCGCTGGGGGCGCGGGCCTTCGACGTGCTGGCGTTTCTGGAGGATCACGCCGACCGCGTGGTCTCCAAGCAGGAGCTTCTGGAACATGTCTGGGCGGGGCTCGCCGTCGAGGAGGGCAACCTGAGCGTGCAGATCAGCACCCTGCGCAAGCTGCTGGGCGCGGATGCCATCGCGACGGTGCCGGGTGTGGGCTACAAGCTGGCGCATGGCGGTGTGGGGCACACACCCGTCGAGGGTCCGTCGCTGCCGCAAAAGCCATCGGTCGCCGTGCTGCCCTTTGCCAACCTGACCGGCGACGGGTCGACCGATTATCTGGTGGACGGCATCGTTGCGGATCTGATCTCCGTGCTGAGCCGCGTGCCCGGCATCTTCGTGATCGCCGCCTCCTCGAGCTTCAAATACAAGGGCGAGGTGGTCTCGCTGCGCGACGTGGGCGCGGAGCTGGGGGTGCGCTACGTGCTGGAGGGCGGCATCCAGCTGGGCGGGGACCGGCTGCGCATCACGACTCAACTGGTGGAGGCGCAGACCAGCCACACGCTCTGGTCGGAACGGTTTGTCGGCACGACGCAGGACGTCTTTGCCCTGCAGGACCAGATCATCGAGCGCACCGCGGCTGCGCTGGAGCTCAACGTGATGTTCGCCGAGGCGGGGCGGGCCAGACATGCGCCCACCGGGGATATCAGGGCGTATGATCTGTGCCTTCAGGCCGCGCCGCGGGCGATGCGCGTCTCGACCCGCGCGGATCTGGACGCGGTGCTGGATTTGCTCGACCGCGCCCTGGCGCTCGATCCCGGCTACGCCTATGCCAAGGCGCTGAAGGCGCGCGCCTACATGATGGCAACCGGCGCACGCGCCCTGACACATGCCGAAGGCCGCGCCGGGCTGCCGCCGGCCTATGAAGTGCTCGACGGCCAGCAAACCGACCCGCTGGTGCTGGCCTATGCGGGCCATATGGTGGCCTATCTCGGCGGCGACGGAGACCTCGGATACCGGTCGATCCAGCAGGCCAAGGGGATCAATCCAAACTCGGTGCTTGTGCGGGTGTCTTCGGCCTGGTGCGGTGGTTATCTCGGCTATTATCAGGCCGCCATCGAGGATGCGGAATTTGCCTACCGGCTCAACCCGCTGGATCCCAATATCGGGCATTGCCGTGCGGCCCATGGCTATGCGCTGATGGGTCTTGGGGCCGATGGCGACGCTGTCGAATGGCTGGAGCGCGCCATCGCCGACGATCCGGGCTTCGGCACGACGCTTCAGGCGCTGGCAACCGCGTATGAGCTGGCAGGCCAGCACGACAAGGCGGTCGACGCGATGGCGCTCTATCTTCGGCAAACGCCGCATTACACGCTTGCCCTTTACGAGGCGACAACGCCGTTTGTCGAACAGGTCCTCAGGCAGCGCGTGGCGGCTGCGATGCGGGCCGCCGGTCTGCCGGAAGGCTGACGGCGCGCCTGAGGGCACGCCTGGGCGGGTGACGCGAGGCGTGCGTTGGGCCTTGCGTCCGGGTGGACAGCTGACATGATCGCCCCGAGGCGTCACACCATCCGCAAAGGCCCCGGAAACACGCCCCCAAGGTGGCACCGGACCTCGCTGGACCGGCCCGTTCGGGCCGCCCGACCTGGATGCCATCCAATCGGTCAATACGCTGGCGAGCGCGGTCACCTCCCGCAGATCTCCGCCGTTTTCGCAAGATTTTCGCCAAGACTTCGCCTTTCCCTCGGGACGCAGGCTGACCTTCTGTCCGACCCTCCGACTGGCCCACAAGCCATGCTGCAGGTGGGCGCAACAGATGGATTGGAGGACCAATATATGAACAGGAACCTGATTTTCACCTGCACCGTCATCGCGCTGGCAGGCGCGGCGCAGGCCCAGACAGAGATGCAGCAGGTCTATTCCGGCGCCTTCCCAAGGCTCGATTTCAAGACCGTCATGCCCACCGGGCAAAGCGTCGCCGTGGACTGCCAGGACGACGCGGCGGACCACCCCTATCAGCCCTATGACTGGCCCGACGCAACCGCCAGTCTAGAGATCCTGCAGGGCGGCGGCGCGTCGAAGGTCGTGGTGCAGGTCACCGGCGCCAAGCCCGAGACGCTCTACACCATGTGGGTGCGTCTGCGCGGCGAAGACAGCGCCGGCAACCCCTTTGGCGGCAACCCACTGATCGGCCTGCCAGGCAAGCCGGAGGTGGGTATTCCCGGCAACGCGCTGGTGCCCTCGACCTATTTCCCGCGCGCGCTGGACGCGGTGCACAGCCCGGTCACCGATCCGATTCACGGGTTCTGGTCGGATGCCGATGGCAACGGGTCGGTCACGATCGAGCTCGATTATCCGATCATCGGCGGCGCCTTGCCGTTTCACCGGCTGGAGGGGTTCGACCCCGCCGATCCCAAGCTCACGAAATCGGAGCCGCGCGCCATCCCGGTGGCCATTGTCGGCGCGTCGAACGGTGCGCCCTTCACCTTGCGGCTGGCCTCGCATTGCAAGGACGGCAAGAGCCACGGATTGGCGCCCGGGCCGCATGAAGGCTGGTTCGACTGGAAGATGCCGTAGCCGGTCATCGCGGTGATCTGACAGCGCGGATCGGTCAGTCGATCAGACCCGCGCCTCTCAGACCGTCAAGCAGCCGCTCCCTCCGGTCTTCATAGCGGAAGGGGGCGGCATCGACCGCTTCGCGCAGCTCGGGGCGGGTGAGCCGCGATTGCCGGAAGACGTCTTGCGCCTCCGCGGGCTCTTGCAGATGCCCGTAAGCGGCCAGCAAGGCCGTGATATCGCCCGGTGTTTCGCTGCCGTCCAGAAGGCGCAAAGCGGGGCCGGTCTGGCCGAGATGGAACAGGATATGCCCTTCGACGCGGTCATAGCGTGACGTGTGATGCGGATGCAGAAGCTTGGCGCGCCGGATCGCGTAAAGCGCCTCGTCCAGATCCGCGCCGAAAAGGCCGACCTCGGCCAGCAAGGCGTAGCCATCGGCGTAATTGATGTCCTGCCGAAGCGCATGGCGCGCGGCCGCGAGGGCGTTGTCATATTCGCGGATGGCGAGGTTCAGAAGCCCGATGGCCAGATAGGCATGCGGGATTTCCGGATCGAGCTGGATGGCGGTCACGGCCGCTTCCAGCCCACGCTCCACCAGCGCCTTCGAGACTTCGTCAGCCGGGTCTTCCTCGGCAGCCTCGCGCCCGTAGGTCAGGGCGATGCTGGCATGGGCCCTGGCATAATCCGGATCGAGCAGAACGGCGTTCTCGAACAGCCCGCGCGCGTCCGACAGGGCATTGGGCGCGGCGTCGCGCAGCACTTCGAGACCGCGCAGCAACATGAAATAGGCATCCGGTTCGATCCGCTGGGGTGCCGCATCGCCGCGCGCCAGAGTGAGCGACAGCGCGTCCACCACGTGCCGGGCCACCTCGTCCTGCAGGCCGAAGACGCTTTCCAGTTGCCGGTCGAACCGCTCCGACCAGAGGTTTGACGCGCCCTGAGTGTCGATGAGCGAGACATTGATGCGCACAAGCCCGCTTTCCTCGCGCACCGTGCCGCGCACCAGATAGCGCACTCCGAGATCTTCGGCGATCTCGCGGAACCCGGCTTCGGCGTTGCGGTAATCGAAACTGGACGCGGGCGAGATGACGGTCAGGCCGGGCACTTTGGACAGGTCCGTGGAGATGTCCTCGCTGAGACCGTCGCTCAGAAACGAGAGCGCGTCGCTCGGGTTGAGATTGACGAACGGCAACACCGCGAGCGTATTTGCCGAGGACACGACCGGCGGCATGATCGCATCGGCATCGTTGCGAGGCACAAATGACCAGCCGATGCCGACCGCCAGCGCCAGCACGGCAACAAGCGCCAGCAACACCGCCGGCGGGCGCGAGGATGGCCGGGGCGCGGGCGCGCTGGGCGCGATCTGCCGCAACCGGTAGCCGCGCTTGGGAAAGGTCTCCACCACATCCGGGCCCAGGGTCCGGCGAATGTCGCCGATACATTGCACCAGCGAATCGTCCGTTGTCGCCACGTCCGGCCAGACCCGCCCGAACAGCGTGGATTTCTCCACAACCTTTCCGCCCGCTTCCACAAGCACCGACAGGACATCTATGGACTGCTTGCGCATATGCACAATGCGACCGCCTTGGTCCGTCAGTTCTTGCGTTTGCGGGTCGAAGCGGAAGGTTCCAATCTCCACTCCAGACGCAGCTTTCGTCTTTTTTTCGTGACTCATTCGGTACTGCCAAGGAACACTCAGGCCAGTGTACCACCACCACAACGAGGCGGCAAAACGGATCAGAATGATTGGACACATGGCCCCTTTCTTGGGAATTACAATTGCGACGGCGGCGGTCTGCGCTACGGCAGGGTTCGCAAGCGCAGGACAGTTTGTCGTGGAACTGGCGGCACCCTTGGCGCCGTCATCCGACAGCCTGCTGCAATCGCATGGCGTTGCCGTGGACGACGCGCTGTCATCGGGTGCGGATTCCTATGCCATCTTCACCGCTGACGACACTGCCAGCCTGACCGCCTATCTTGCCGCCGCCGCCATCGACGTCGACAAGGTGTCCGAAGTGCTGTTTGTGAACTCGCCGGTGATCGGCGGCGGGCAAAGCTCCGGTGCGATCCCGAAACCCGGCCACCAGGTCTTTGTCATCGAACGGCCGATCCCGGGTGTCGGCTTTTTCGGGCTGGAGAAGAAACAGCGCATTTCGCGGAACTCGATCAGCGCGATGGAAAAGCTGGGCGATATCATCGAGTGGGACAAGTCCTACCTGACGAGCGAGGGCACCTATTGCCTCTATCGCGCGGATTCGCCCGCCACCCTGCGCGAGCACGGCGCATTGGCCGGCGCGCCGATTGGCAAAATCACCCAGGTGACGCAATCATCGGTGCCGCAATAGCGGATGCATTCGCGGCGGGCTTCCGGTCATGTCGAGGGACCGGCGCGCGCCGCGGGACTGTCAGTCGTCAACCGGCGCGCTCACCTCCAGGATCGGTCAGAAACCGCGATCCGGCAAGCGCCGGGACCGGCCCCGTCCGCTCCCCGGACTGCCGCGGACGGGGCCTTTTTCCCGCGGCATTGCCGATAGCCGCATCCGCGCGCAGACCCCACGGCGCAATCCCGGGCCAGCCGTCTTGGTTCGCGCCGGGTTAGCGCTTAATCTTTCAGGCATGGGCCAGATCACATCCCTTTTTGCGCGCAAGATGGTGGCGGCAGCGGGTGACGCGGTTGATGCGCGTGAGATGCTCGGGTCTGTCGGGCTCGACCCGGATGCGGCCTGGGATCAGACGGTGATGATCTCCGACGATGCCTATTACGCGATGATCGAGCGGATGGCCGCGCAGACCGATGTCACCGCCCTGCCGGTCGCCGTGGGTGCCTCCATGCGCTGCGACGAGTACGGCGCGCTCGGGCTTGCGTGGAAAGCCGCGCCCGATCTGCTGGGGTCGCTGACAAGGGTCGAACGCTACGCGCGGCTATGGACCAGCGTCGTGCGATACGAAATGCGCCCGGTGCCCGAGGGGCTGCTCTATGTCGTGCATCGCGACGGCCCCCGGCGGCTGGGATTGCGGCTCTCGAACGAGGCGACGCTGGTCAGTACGGTGTCGCTGGCCCGGCAGGTTTCAACAGAGCGGTTTCATCCGCTGGAAGTGCTGATCCGGCACAGCGCGCCCGGCGATTGCAGCGCCCATGAGGCCTATCTCGGCTGCCCGCTGCGTTTTGACGCCGCCGTCGATGGTCTGCTTTTGTCGCCCGAAAGCCTCCGCGTGCCAAATGTGCTGGGGGACGCAGGCATCACGCAATTCCTTGTCTCCCATCTGGATGCCGAACTGGCCGGGGTCCGGGACGAGGTGTCGCTCGAAAGCCGCACCAAGGACGCCATCGCCCGGTCGCTGAGCGAGGGTCTGCCCCGGATGGCCGATATCGCGCGCGGACTGGGTTTCAGCGTGCGGTCGTTCCACCGTCGTCTGTCCGAGCATGGGGTCAGCTTTCAGACGCTGGCCGAAGATACAAGACGCGAGCTGGCGCTGAGCATGCTGCGCGATGAGGCCTATTCACTGTCCGAGATCGCCTTTCTCACCGGCTTTTCGGAACAAAGCGCCTTTACCCGTGCCTTCAAGCGCTGGACCGGGCAGACTCCGGCCAGCTATCGCAAGGCGCTCCCGGACGGGTAAGGCCCGGCTGGCAGCGACTGTCAAAACGCTGGCAGCCTCGGTCAAGACCCCCGGGTCGCCCGTCGCCTAATCCTTGGCCATCACTGCAACCAAGGAGATATCAGATGCAAACCGATCCCATCCTCGTCATCGGCGCCACCGGCAAAACCGGCGCCCGCGTTGTCGCACGGCTCGAAGCCGCGGGCCTGCCTGTGCGCCACGGCACACGCCGCGCCGCCATCCCGTTCGACTGGGAGCGTCCGGAGACCTGGGCCGCTGTGCTCAATGGCGTGAGCAAAGCCTATGTGACCTATTTTCCCGACCTTGCCTTTCCCGGCGCTGTCGAGAAGGTCGCGGCGTTCTGCGATGTCGCGAAGACAACCGGACTGGAGCATATCGTGCTTCTGTCGGGCCGCGGAGAGCATCACGCACGGCTCGGCGAAGACGCGGTGCGCGCGTCGGGGCTGGGCTTCACGCTCGTGCGCTCCGCGTGGTTTGCCCAGAATTTCAGCGAAGGCTATCTGCGCGACCCGATCCTCGAAGGCGTGCTGCCGATGCCGGGCGGCATGATCAGGGAGCCGATCATCGATGTCGAGGATATTGCCGACGTCGTTGTGGCCGCACTCACCGAAGACGGCCACAAGGGCGCGCTTTACGAGGTCACCGGCCCGCGCCTGATGAGCTTTGCCGAGATGGCGCAGGTGCTGACCGAGGCCAGCGGTCATCCGATCCGCCACATTCCGATCAGCTTCGAGGATTTCCACGCCAATGTCGCGGCGTCCGGAGACGAATTCGTGGCCGATGTGTTCACCGCGATTGCCCGCGAAACCCTCGACGGGCGCAACGCGCAGGTCTGCGATGGCGTCACCCGCGCCCTTGGCCGGCCGCCCCGCGATTTTGCGGATTTCGCCGCCGCCGCCGCCGCGTCCGGCGCATGGCCCAGAGCCGCCTGAGGCTGCCAATCGGGCAGCGGGCCCGGGTCCGCTGCCGCTCACACTCACATAAGGACTTACGAAAATGTCGGCACTTCTCTTCCTGCTCCTGCAGCTCAGCATTCTGGCCTATGCGCTTGTCGCGGGCGTCTTTCTCGCCTTTTCCGACTTCATCATGCGCGCCCTTGCGGTCACCGGTGGCGTTGGCGGCGTCGAGGCCATGCAGGTCATCAACCGGGAGGTTTTTCGGTGGATCTTCATGATCCTGTTCATCGGGCTGGCGCCGGTCTCCCTGCTTATCGTGGCTTATGGCGGCATGGTTCTGGGGAACGGGCCCGGTATCCTGATGATGATCGCGGGGCTGGTCTACGTGATCGGCTGTTTCGGGGTGACAATTGTCTTCAACGTCCCGATGAACGAGGCGCTGGCCGGGATGGACCTGTCATCCGGCGCGACGCGGGACTACTGGCACCAGACCTATGTCCCGCGCTGGACGTTCTGGAACTCGGTCCGCAGCGTGGCCTCGGCGCTCTCTGCGGGCCTGTTGCTCTTTGCCATGCTCTGGCTCACGCAGATGAGGGCGCATTTGATCTGACCTGCAACCCGTGCGGACGCCGGGGGGATCTACCGCGCGTCCGTGCCTGCTACGTCATGCAGCACCAGAGTGAAGCCTTCCTCGGGTGTCGGACGTACAAAATGCCGCGACATCTCTGCGAATTGCGCGTCGCTGACCTGAAACGGATGCGCTCCGGTTGCGTTTCTCTCTTGCAGCCGCGCAAGGCACACCGCGTCCGGCGTCTCGAGCACGTGCATCTGGTGGGTGGCTTCCGTCATATCGAGCAGAGCGCGCATCCAGGCGCGCTGGTCGACCGTGTTGGCCGGAAAGTCGAGCACAACCGACAGCCCGGCGCGCAGGATCTCCGAGACATGCGGCGCGAGGACCTGACGCAGCTTTCTGCTGCAGCGGGCATAATCCTTGAGGGTCTCGAGCTGGTCGTCGAAAAGCGCCTTGAGCCAGTCGTCTTCGGCTATCAGGATAGTGGCCTGCTGTTGCGCGAGGCTTGCCGCGAGGGTCGATTTGCCCGCGCCGATCTTTCCGCACACCATGTGCAGCGTTGCCGTCTCTGCCGTCATATCAATCCCCTTTCCGCATCGCCGAAGCGCCGCGCAAGTCTAGGGCCGGCGGGGATATCTCGACAACCGTGAAGAGCGCTGCGGCAGAGGCCGAAAAGCCGACGGCGCGGATCGCGTTCCGGGTAAAGCCGAAACCGCGGAGAACTAGCCCGCAGCACGGCTTCGCTGCCGCCACGGCGTCAGCCCTTCGGGCACCGCATCCAGCAGGCGCCGCGTATAGGCGTCGCGGGGCGCGCGGAGCAGCTCTGCGGTTGGCCCTTCCTCGACGATGCGCCCCTGCCAGAGCACAATTGTCCGGTCGGCAATGCGCTGCACGACACCCAGATCGTGGCTGATGAAAAGAATGCCCAGCCCCTCATCACGCCGCAGCTGGTCCAGCACATCAAGAACCTGCGCACGCACGGAGACATCGAGCGAGGCCACCGCCTCGTCACAGACCAGAATGCGCGGCTGAGCGGCGAGCGCCCGGGCGATGGCCGCGCGCTGCAACTGCCCGCCCGAGACCTGATGCGGCTTGCGCGCGCCCAGGGCCGGATCGAGCCCGACCGCGCGCAGCAGCTCAAACGTGCGGTCCCGTGCGGCGCGCCCGCGCAACCCCGCGTGAATGCGCAGCGGGTGAGAAAGCGTGCGCGCGATGCTGAGCCGCGGATTGAAGCTCGCCAGCGGATCCTGAAAGACCATTTGCACGGCGGCGCGCTGGGCTCTGGGCAGGGGCTTTGCGGCATCGAGCGGTTGCGTTTCCAGCAGGACGGACCCAGCCTGCGGCGCGTCGAGACCCACGGCGATCCGCCCGAGCGTGGTCTTGCCGGACCCGCTTTCGCCGATGAGACCGACGATTTCGCCGGGCGCCACCGTAAGCGTCACACCGTCGAGCGCGATCAGATCGGGGCCGCGACGGGTGGCAAAACTGCGCTGGATATCGCGCAGCGCGAGGCCGTCCCTGCGCTTCGGGCGTGCTGCGGAACCCACCTGAGCCCGGGCGGCGCCGGCGCGGGTGAAGGGCAGCGCGGCCTGCACGAGGTCCGCGGTGTAGGGATCGCGCGGGGCGGCGGCGGTCTCGCGCGCGGGCCCGGTTTCGAGCAGACGCCCGCCGCGCATCACCGCGATGCGGTCTCCGATCGCGGCGGCCACGGCCAGATCATGCGTGACGAAGATCATCGCGATGCCGCGCTCATCCACAAGCCCCAGCAGCAGATCGAGGATCTGCGCCTGCACCGTGGCATCCAGCGCTGTCGTGGGCTCGTCGGCCAGCAGGATAGACGGCTCCCCGGCCAGCGCGCAGGCGATGGCAACCCTCTGCTTCTGCCCGCCGGAGGGCTGGTGCGGATAGGTCTCGGCCCGGGCGGCGGGATCGGGCAGGCCCACGCGGTCGAGCAGATCCACCGACGCGGCGCGCGCGGCGCGCGGCCCCAGCCCGCGATGCGCCCGCACCACTTCGTCGAGATGCTGGCCGATGGTCAGCACCGGGTTGAGGCTGCCGCCGGGGTTCTGAAAGACCATGGCGATCTCGCGTCCTGCAACGCCCCTCCGGTCGGCCCCCGGGTCCAGCAGATTGCCGTCCCGGCCCGCCAGACGCAGATCGCCCGAGACATGCGCCCCGCGCGGCAGCAGCCCGGCGATGGCGCCGAGCGTGGCGCTCTTGCCCGAACCGCTCTCCCCGATGAGCGACAGCACCTCGCCGCGCGCCAGCTCGAGCGAAAGGCTCCGCACGGCCTCCGCGCCCGGCGCAAAGCGGATGGTAAGATCGCGCAGGCTGAGGACCGGCCCTGTCATCGCACGCCCGTCAGCCCGAGCCGCGCGGCCAGCCCGTCACCCGCGAGCGTGACTGCCAGCACCGCAATCGCGATGGCGATCCCGGGGAAGATCACCAGATAGGCGGCACTGCGCAACAGCGCGCGGCCATTGGCGACCATGCCGCCCCAGCTGATCAGGTTGGGGTCCGAAAGCCCCAGAAAGGCCAGCGCGCTTTCTACCAGGATCGCCTCTCCGACGGTGATGCCGATGAGCGCGACCACCGGCTGCAGCGCGCCCGGCAGCACTTCGAAAAACGCAATCGCCAGCGGCGCGCGCCCGGCCACGCGCGCGGCATCGACGTAATCGGCGCCGCGCAACCGCAGCACTTCGGCGCGCACCAGCCGCGCGGTGGGGGGCCAGGACGAAAGGCCGATGGCGATGACCACATTGGCGGCAGACGCGCCCAGCACGCTGACCAGCGCCAGCGCCAGCAGGAAGGTGGGCACGGTCTGAAAGGCCTCGGTCACCCGCATCAGCGCCTCGTCCAGGCGGCCCCCGGCAAAGCCCGCGCATGTGCCGATGACCATGCCGACGCCGATGGCGGCGGCGGCCGCGGCACCCCCCACAGTGATCGAGACACGCGCGCCGTGGATCAGCCCGGCCAGCACGTTGCGCCCAAGCTGGTCGGTGCCGAGCGGGAAGCGCGGGTCGGTGAACGGTGCGGTGAGCGGCCGCGCCACCATGTCGAGCGGATCACCCGGCGCGAGCCAGGGCGCCAGCGCGCCGACGACCACGAGGCAAAGGAGCACGGTTGCGCCAAGCGCGCCGCCGCCAGGCCCGGTCAGCCGAAGGCGCCGGGCGATCATGACCCGGCGGGCCCGGGCTGCGGGCGCTTCATGCCCGCGCCTTTGCATCGAGGCTCACACGCGGGTCGAGCAGGCCGTAAACCAGATCCACGACGATGTTCATCACCACCACCAGCGCCGTGCCTGCCAGCAGGATGCCCGCGAGCAGCGGCAGGTCGCGCTGGGTCACCGCCTCGAAGGCGAGGCTGCCGAGGCCGGGGATCGAGAACACCGTTTCGATCACCACCGACCCGCCGAGCAATGTGCCAGATTGCAGCCCGATCATGGTGACCACCGGCAGCAAAGCTGGATAGGCGATGTGGCGCAGGGTCACGCGGCGCGCCGGCACGCCGCGGGCGCGGGCGGCGGTGACCCAGCCGCTGGAAGCGGCATCGATCATCGCGCCGCGCATCAGCCGGACATAAAGCGCGAGATAGGTCAGCGCGAGCGTGGTGACTGGCAGGACGAGATGGCGGGCGACGTCGAGGATCCGGCCCGTAGCGCTGAAATCGCCATCAAGCGTCGACATGCCGCCGATCGGCAGCCAGCGCAGCTTGACCGCGAAAAGGATGATGCCCAGAAGCCCGAGCCAGAACCCCGGCATCGCATTGAGCACCAGCGCGGTGACGCTGATCGCGCCATCGACCAGCCCGCCGCGACGCATCGCGGCCACCCCGCCAAGGATCACCCCCAGCGACGAGGACAGCAGGATCGCCGAGACCATCATCAGCAGCGTGTTGGGCAGACGCTCTGTGATGACCGAAAGCACATCGCGCGAAAACGCCACCGAATGACCCAGATCGAGCACGGCGAGGCGGGTGGCATAAGTCACGAACCGCGCGCCCAGCGTGTCGTCCAGCCCGTAGCGCTCACGCAGTTCGGCGGCAAATGTCGCGTCGCCTGCGCCGATGCCCGCCAGGTAGGCGTCAACCGCGTCGCCTTCGGCCAGCTCCAGCAGCGCAAAGACGCCCAGCGCCACGATGATCAGCACCGGCACCGCCTGCAACACCCGCCGCCCCAGCCAGCGCCACCACGCCGGGCGGGACGGTGGTGCCGCCTCAGGACGCACGCTCACCTGCGACGGCTCATTCGGCCGGGGCGATCCATGTATCTGCCCAGCTTGACGTCGCCCAGCGCGGGTTGTTTGCGACGTTCTGCACCTCGTCGCGGGCCACGGTGATGAAGGTGAAATGCGTCAGGAACAGGATCGGCAGATCCTCCATGGCGAGATCCTGGAACGCATTATAGACCTCGATCCGCTCGCCGCTGTCCATGGTGGTCTGGCCGCGCGCGATGATGTCGTTCATCGCCGCACTGTCATACCCCCACTGGTTGGCAAAAGGCTGACCGGCGGGCAGCCCGCCCTGATAGAGGATCGTGGTCGAGATCGCGGGATCGTTGCGCCAGACCGGAGAGCCGATGGCCAGATCGAAATCGTGATCGGTATAGACGGCGGCGATATGCCCGCCGGGATCGGCGGTCACGATCTCCACATCGATGCCGATCTTGGCCAGCGCCTGTCGCACATAATCCCCGGTGTCGCGGGTCTGCTGGAACCACGGCGCGGGGCGCAGGCGCAGCGAAAAGCGCGTGTCACCGTCGCCGCGCGCATAGCCTGCCTCGTCGAGCATGGCATTGGCCTTGTCCACGTCGAATTCGTAGGCAGGCGTATCGGCCTTGTAGAAATCGCCCGCGGTGGGCGGCACCGGGCCGGTGGCGGCGGTGGCGTAGCCCAGAAACACCACATCGACGAGGAAATCGCGGTCGATGGCATGGGCGATGGCCTTGCGCACCACGGGATCCGAAAGCTCTTCGGTGCGGTGATTGAAATCGACGGTGATGTTATAGGTGATGCCCTCATAGCCGCCGGGGATCACGCTCACATCGTCCAGCGCATCGAGCCGGGCCATATCCGTCAGCGGCACGGCGGAAAAGGCGGTGAGCTGGATGTCCCCGGTCTCGAGCCCCGCGGCCTTGGCACCGGCATCGGGCATCACGCGGTAAAGGATCTGGTCGAGATAGGGTTTGCCGTCATCCCAGTAGGTCTCGTTTTTTGTCAGCCGATAGAACTCTCCCGGCTTGTGTTCGGCCAACACAAACGGCCCGGTGCCGACGGGGGCGGCGTTGTATTCGGCCTCACCCAGATCCTGGCCCTCCAGCAGGTGCCTGGGCAACACGGCGGTCACCGCGGGCATCGCGTTTTCGATCAGCTGGGCGGGGGTGGGCTCGGAGAAGGTGAAGACGGCGGTCAGATCGTCCGGCGTCTCGACCGCCTCCAGATTGGCAAAGATCTGGCGGCCGATATTCTGCAGCGGCTTCCAGACCTGCATCGCCGAAAAGGCCACATCCGCGGAGGTGAAGGGCGCGCCGTCGGACCATGTCACACCCTCGCGCAGGGTGACGGTGAAGGTCAGCCCGTCCTCGGAGCCTTCCCAGCTTTCCGCCAGCAGCGGGCGCAGGCCGGTTTCGTAATCCATCTCCGCCAGCGGCTCCACGATCTTGGAGGCGACGTAGAACACCCCGTTGGAGGCGACAATGGCCGGGTTGAGGCTGCGCGGTTCGGTATCGGCGGCAACCGTGAGCGTGCCGCCCATGGCGATGTCCTGCGCCAGCGCGGGCCCGGTGGCGGCAAGCCCAGTGGCAAAGGCGGCAACACCGCTCAGAAGCAGGGCGCGGCGGGGGAACAGACAGAGATTGAAAGTCATGATCGGGATCCTTTCAGGCAGATGAAATGCTGCACCGGAACGCGGTGCCTTCGGATAACCTCAGACCGGGGGGATGTTACCAGCGCACCATCCCGGCATCGACATTCACGGTCTGGCCGGTCATCCAGCCCGCATCCCCGGAGGCCAGGAACGACACCACGGCGGCGATCTGCTCGGGCTGGCCCTTGCCGGGCATGGCCTGCAGCATCTCGACAAACTCGAAGGCCTCGTTATGCGGGCTGGCCTTGACACCGTCGCTTTCGGTGAGGCCGGGTGCGACGGCATTCACGTTGATGCCGTCCTTGCCCACTTCGGTGGCCAGCGCCCGGGTAAAGCCGATCACCCCGCCCTTGGCCGCCACATAGGCCGCCATGTTGGGGGTGCCCGCAAAGAAGGTGTTGGACGCGATGTTGACCACGGTGCCCTTGCGGCCCGCCGCGCGCATCATGTCGGTGGCCTTGCGGCAGGTCAGGAAGACGCTGGTGAGGTTGGTGTCGATGATCCGGCGCCAATGGTCCAGATCGACATCGTCCCAGGCGACAAACGGTACGATGGCGGCGTTGTTGACAAGGATGTCGGGCGCGCCGTCGCGGGCCGCGCCCTCGATGAGGGCGGCCACCTGATCGGGATCGGAGACATCGCAGGTATTGGCCACGGCCCCGTGGCCGATGGCCTCCGCCGCGGCTTTTGCGCCGTCGCCGTTGATGTCCGACACCGTGACGTTCGCGCCGTCCTCGGCCAGACGTTGCGCGATGGCGCGTCCGATGCCCTGGGCTGCGCCGGTGACGATGGCGTGTTTGCCGGTGTGGTTGGTCATTGCAAATTCTCCCTGTTGGGGCGCGTCGGCCCTTCGATGTCTGTGGCGCGCGGCGTTACCCCGCGTCGATCCGCGCCTGCGTGGCGGCAAGGCCCTTGCCGATATCGACCTGCACGCCGTTTGCCGCGAGCGCCCCGCCAAGGGCCGCTACCGCCACCAGCGCGTACATCGGCTGTGCTGTGGGCCCCATGTGGCCGATGCGGATAAGCTTGCCGTCGGTCTCGCCGCGCCCTGCCGAAAGCGTCACGCCGTAGCGGGCGCGCGCCTCGGCAAGGATCGGCCCCGCATCGGTGCCTTCGGGCATTTTCACGGCGGTGGTGGTGGGGGAGGCGATCTCTTCGCGCGCGGGCCAGATCTCCAGCCCCATGGCGCGCACGCCGTCGCGGGTGGCCGCCGCCGTCAGCGCGTGGCGCGCCCAGACCGCGTCCGGCCCTTCGCCGAGATAGCGGTCGAGCGCTGCGTCGAGCCCGTTGATCTCCGCCACCGATGGCGTGAACGGGAAAGGCTCCGTGCGCTTCCACGCGTTGCGCCAGTCCTTGAGGCTGAGCATGGAAGCAAAGGGCGCATCCGGGTTGGCCTCGATCTTTGCCCAGGCGGCCTCCGACACCGCAGCCAAAGTCAGCCCCGGCGGGCAGCCCATACATTTGTTGGGGCCGGAGACATAGATGCCCGCCTTGCAGGCATCGGGCGAGGTGGGCATGCCGCCGAAGGACGACACCGCGTCGACAATGAGCAGCGCATCCGCCTCGGCCACCACGGCGCCGATGGCGTCGATATCGTTGATCGTGCCCGACGGCGTGTCGTGATGGCAGACCGAGACCACCGACACGTCGGGGTGCTCGCCGAGAAACGTGCGCACGGCCTCCGGATCGATGGCCTCGTCATAGGCGACCTCGATCTCCAGCACCTCGCGGCAGTAGCGCGCGGCCCAATAGCCGAAGCCCTTGCCGTAGACGCCCGAAGCGAGGTTCAGCATCACATCATCCTTGGCGAGCAGCGAGGCCGCGGCCGCCTCCAGCCCCAGCACCGGCTCCCCCTGCAGAATGAGTGGCGGCGTTTCGGTGCCCATGGCTTTCTGCGCCTTCAGGGCGACGCCTTCGTAGAACGCCTGGAACGCCGGATCATAGTCGTAAAGCACCGTCGCCCCCATGGCGCGCAGCACCTCGGGATAGGCATCGACCGGCCCCGACGTGAGGGTGAAGACGGGCGGGCTGTCATCGGGGTAGCGCATGGCTCTGTCTCCTCAACCGTAGAAATTCACGCCGGTGCGGTAGGTGGCAAAACTTTCCGCATCGTGGGAAAAGAGCACTTCGGCGCCTTTCTCCGCTTCGATCTGCTTCAACCGCCGCATCGAGTTCACACCCGCCACCGGGTCGATATGGAAACCTGCGTTGATCTCCTGTTCGTAGCTGCGCTTGGTGTAGCAGGCATCGAGCGTCAGCAGCAGCGGCGCGCGCGTGTCGAACTCCACCAGCAGCGAATAATGCCCGATCGTGTGGCCGGGGGTGAAGATCAGCGTCACACCCGGCGCCAGTTCCACATCGCCCTCGACAAACTCGAACGCGGTGTTGGAGTCGGTCTGGTCGGGCGAAAGCTGATCGGCCATGCCGCGCGCGGCGGCGGCTTCGGTGTTGAAGGCCATGTCGGAATAGCCCAGCACCTCGAAGGGCTGCGGTGACGCGCTCTGTTCCAGTTCCTGCTTGTGACAGATCTTTTTTGCATCCGGAAAGAAGCGGTTGCCGCCCACATGGTCAAAGTGGAAATGGCTGTTGAAGAGAACGTCGATATCCTTGGGCTCCAGCCCCAGCAGCTTAAGCGCGCCGGGGATCGTCTGCTCCTTGGTCTGCTTGGGTTTCTCGAAAGCCAGCGCGCGCATGACGTGGTCGTAATCATAGCCGGTGTCGATCAGGAAGCGGCCCTTGGGCGTCTCGATCAGCGTGGAATAGACCGGAAAGCGCACTTCGCCGCCCGGGCCCTTGTTCCACCAGATGTGGAAGCCATCGAGCACCAGAGAGCCTCCGTCGAGCAGGTAAACCTTGTTGTCGGGCATGGGATCGGTCCTTTCTGTCGTTTCAGGTGCCGCAGCGTCAGCGCGCACCGCGTTCGTAGGGAAGGCCAAGCGCCGCGGGCAGCCGCGCCTTTCGACCGTATAGCACGAGCACCAGCATGACCGCCGCGAAGGGCAGCATCTGGATGACATCGGTGGGGATATTGGAGCCCGCGACCTGAAGAGCCGTGGTCAGCGACAGCGCGCCGCCGAAAATGAGGGCGCCGGTCAGCACCCAGAACGGCCGCCCGCGCGCCAGCATCGCCAGCACGATGCCGATAAAGCCCGCGCCGCCGGTCATGTAGGGGATGAAGATCCCCGCCGCGATATTGGCCATGAAGGCCCCGCCGAGCCCCGCCATCGCCCCGGTGAAGAGCACCGCGGCGGTGCGGATCATCATCACGCGCCCGCCCGCCACGTCGAGGGCCGCGGGCTTTTCGCCCGCCGCGCGCAGCGTCAGGCCCAGATTGGTGCGCCGGTAAAGCAGCGCCATGATCACCACCAGCGCCAGCGCGATATAGACCACCGGATGCCGCCCGAAAAGCGAGGGGCCGAGGATCGGTATATCCGTCAGCAGCGGCAGATCGGCGCGCACCGGGGCGGGCAGGCGCGGATAGGTGCGCGAGAACTGGAAATGGTGCAGCAGCGCGGTCAGCCCCTCGGCCCCGAGCGTCAGCCCGATGCCGATCACGATCTGGTTGAGCCCCAGCCGCACGCAGAAAAGTGCCATGAGCGCGGCCACCATCATGCCGCCCGCGATGCCGCCCAGAAATCCCAGCCAGACCGACGAGAAGGTGAAGGCCACCAGAAAGCCCAGATAGGCACCGAACAGCATCATGCCCTCGATGCCGATATTGAGCACGCCCGCTTTCTCGCTCATCTGCTCGCCGAGCCCCGCCAGCAGCAGCGGGATGCCCGCGATGATCGCGCCGGTCAGCAGCGACGAGAGGAAGGCGTCGGTAAGCAGATTCTCCATCGCTCAGCCCTCCGTCCGCTTGCGGCGGTGGTCGAGATATTCGGCGAGGCCCAGAAAGATCAGCAGGTTGGCGACCAGCACGAGGGTGAAATCCTGCGGCACGCCGACCCGGCGCGCGGCGCTTTCGGCGCCGATGAGCAGGGCGGAGTAAAAGAAGATCAGGATGATCGAGCCTACGCCGTGGAACCGCGCCAGAAACACCAGCGGGATCACCATCAGCCCGAAGGCCGGGTTCCAGTCGGCGCGCACATTGCCCTGCACGCCGAGGATGTCCACAGCCCCCGCCAGCCCCGCAAACCCCGCCGAGAGCGCAAAGACCGCCATCGTGAGCCGCGGCACCGACAGGCCCGCATGCGCCGCGGCATGCGGATTGGCACCGACGGTGCGCAGTTTCAGACCAAAAGCGGTGCGGGTCATCATCACATGCACCGCCAGCACTGCGATCAGGCCGAGGATCAGCCCCGACGAGATCGAGGTGTCGAAAAGTCGCGGCAGCCGGTCGGCGACAGGCAGCGTGCGGGTCTGCGGCACGGTGGTGCCCGGATCGAGGAAGATCAGCTTGACCAGCACATTGGCCAGCGACACGCCGAGGAATGTCATCATCAGCGTGGTGATGATCTCGTTGACGCCCTGATAGGCGCGCAGCAAGGCGGGCAGCACCGACCAGAGCGCGCCCACAGCGCCCGCCAGCGCGAACCCGGCGAGCAATGTGAGCCAGCCCGGGGCCCAGAGGATCATCAGCGGCGCAAGCGCGGCGGCCGCCACGGCACCCAGCAGGAACTGCCCGTCGACGCCAAGGTTCCAGATGCCCGCGCGAAACGCCACGATCAGCCCGGCGGCCAGAAACAAAAGCGGCGCCATGCGGGTCAGCGTCTGTTCCAGCCCCAGCCCCGACAGCAGCCCGCGCTGCAGCACAAAGCCGTAATATGTCAGCGGGTTGATCCCGAAGAGCAGCAGGATCAGACCGGAGGTCATCAGCGCGGCGGCAATCGGCCCCAGCGTGACGACCAGAAGCTTGCGCCAGCGCCCGGTGCCGGCGCGCGCCTCGGCGCCGGTTTCGAGGGTCTCGGCGACGCTCATGGCAGATCTCCGCGCGACAGCGCCGCGCCGCGCGACCCGCGTAGGGTGGGGTTCCACCCCACCATTCCCCGGCAGCCGCGGGTCACGATGCGGCCTCCAGGTCACCCACCATCAACCGCCCGATCCTGAGCCGCATCTCGCCCGAGCCGTCATTGTCCAGCGTGCCGCGGATCCGGCCTTCGACAATCACCGCAATTCGGTCGGCCAGCTCGATCAGCTCGTCGAGATCGGTGGAGATCAGCAGCACAGCGCGCCCGTCCTCGGCGATCTCGCGCATGCGTTTGCGGCTGGCGGTGATGTTTTGCATGTCAAGCCCGTAGGTGGGTTTGTTGAACACCACCACCCGCGCGTCGCCGGTCAGCTCCCGGCCCAGCAGCACCTTCTGGATATTCCCGCCTGACAGATGCCCGATGGGGGTCGCCTCGCCGGGTGTGCGCACCGCGTAGGTGCTGATCAGATCGCGCGCATGCGCGGCGATGCGGCCCGGGCGCTCGAACCCGGCGGTCCAGAACGGCGGCGCGCCGATCTCTTTCAGAACGGTGTTTTCGGAGACCGGAAAGGCGCCGACGGAGCCTTCGGAGAGCCGGTCATCGGTGAGATAGCGCAGGCCCCGCCTGCGGCGTTCGGCGACGCTGGCGCGGCCCAGATCGGTGCCGTCGAGCAGCACCGAGCCTTGGGTGATCGGGCGCTGTCCGGCCAGCGCCTCGGCCAGTTGTTTCTGCCCGTTGCCATCGATGCCCGCGACGCCCAGCACCTCGCCTTCGCGCACCTCCAGAGAGATATCGCGCAGCGCCAGCACCTCCGCGCCGCCTTCGGTGCGCAGAGCGTCGACCGCGAGCCGCACCGGGCCCGGGGCGCGCGTCGCGCGGCGCGAGGCAGGTGCGGCCGAGCCGGTGCCGAACATCAGCCGGACCATGTGTTCGACCGCATCGACCTCGGTCTGGCCGCGCAGCTCCTCTGGCGGGATCTCGCCCGCGAACTGTCCCTGTTTCAGCACCGAGATCCGGTCGCCAAAGCGGTAGGCCTCGCTCAGTTTGTGGGTGATGAAGATCACCGCCAGCCCGCGTCCGGCCAGAAGCCGCATGCGCGCGCCCAATTCGTCCGCCCCGGCAGGGGTCAGCATGGAGGTCGCCTCGTCGAGGATCAGCACGGTGCTGTCGCGCAGCAGCGCGCGGGCGATCTCGATCTGTTGCTGCTGGCCCAGCGACAGCTCTCCGGTCAGCGCATCGAGCGGCACATCGAGGCCGAAATCGCGCTGCAACTCGGCGATGCGGCGTTCGACCAGCGCGCGCGGTGGACGGTGCCACCAGGTATCGCCCAGCACGAGGTTCTCGAACACCGTTAGCGTCGGCACCAGCATGCCGTGCTGAAAGACCGTCGAGATCCCGGCCTCCAGACTGCCCGAGGGGCTGGTCAGCCGCACGCGGCCTCCGCCGACGGTCAGATGCCCGTTATCGGGTTCCTGCAACCCCGCAAGCATGCCCACAATCGTCGATTTGCCCGCACCGTTTTCGCCCAAAAGCACATGCACCTCACCCGCACGCACCGTCAGCGATACGTCGTCCACCGCCACAACGCCCGGAAAGCGCTTGGTGACGTTCACAAGACCAACGGCATCCGCCCCCTTTGCAGGGAGCGGATGGTCGCTGCGGGCGAGGTCGCGCACGGGGGGGTTACTCCGTGACCGTCACGAGGGCGCGCACCTCTTCGGCGTCAAAGATCGCGTCCACCGTGATATCGCCCGCGACGATCCGGTCCTTCATCTCCATGACCGCGGCCCAGGCATCGGCATCGACCTGCGGGGTTTCCAGCAGGCTCACCGAGCCGTCCGCCAGGCTGATCGCGTAGGATTTGGTGCCGAACGTGTCGGCGCGCAGATCCTCGATCATCGCGGTGTAGACCGGCGTCATGTCCCAGACCACCGAGGTCAGCAGATGGCCCTTGTCGAGGCTCGACTTGTCGCCGATCACGTCGATGAAAAGCACGTCGCCGCCATCGGTGGCCTTGTTGGTCTCGACCGCCTGGATCATCCCGAAGCTGGAGCCATTGCCCTGGCCAAAGATGATATCGGCGCCCGCCGCGATCACCGAGGTGGTCACCCGGTTGCCGCCCGCCGCATCGGAATAGGCCGCAGGTCCGATCACCGCGTAAAGCACATCCACATCGGCGTTTTCGGCCTTCACCCCCTGCGCAAAGCCCGCCGATTGGCTGTTCCACGACGGCGGCTCGCCGGAGACGACGATGCCAACGGTGCCGGTGCGCGACATCTTGGCGGCGAGCACGCCCGCGAGATAGGCGCCTTCATGGCCCGACAGCGTGTAATCGGCGATCAGCCCTTTCTTGATCGCAGTCGGCGTGTCGACGATGGCCACGGCGACGCCGGTTTCCTCGGCAATCTCGGGCGCGGCGGTGTTGTAGCCCGAGGCGTGGGCGATCATCAGATCCGCGCCCTCGGCGGCCAGCTCGCGCAGCGGAGCGCGCACATCGCCATAGCCCAGCCCCTCGGCCACGATGATCTCTACCCCGGTGGCTTCGGCGGCGGCGCGGGCGGCATCGACGCCCTGCTGGTTCCAGCCGAAATCGCTGCCCTGTTCCGGCGTCAGTACGGCTATGGTATCCACTTCGGCAGCAAGCGCGCCGAAGGCGGTGGAGCTGGCCAGCATCGCGGCCAGTGGAATGGAACGAAGGAACTTGGTCATGTCTGTCGTCTCCCTTGGTTGGTCTTATGGTCTCGGTTGAAATGGTCCGCTCCGGTGCGGGACCGGTCGTGAGAATTCTGTGCGCGCTGGCATCTTTCGCGGCCCCGGCATCGGCCGAGAGCCACGTCTACATCCCCTATTCCGGCATCGAACGCGGCACGCAGGGCGTCGCGCCGGTGGCCCTTTCCATCGCCAACGACACCAGCGCAGAGATCGTCTGCCGGGTCTCGCTTGCGCATTGGTATGCCGCGGATCTGGGCCGGGCCGCGCCGGGCGGCGTGGTCGAGGCGGTGCTCTGGCACAACCCCGACACCGGTGCTCTGGCGCTGCTCAACGACAGCCGCGACCGGATGCCCGTGGAGGCGCTCTGGTGCGGGCGGGCAGGCGCGGTTCACGACAGCCGCGCCGCCATCGCCTTGCCTTTTGCCAAGGGTCCGGCACCGGACGGCATCGCGCGCCGCTGCGTGGCAAGTGGCGCGCGGCTCGATTGTGCGGCGCCCGACTGACAGCGCGCGGGCGCGCCGGGGCGCGGCGACCCTCGCCGCGCCGCGCGTCGCCCTCTCAGGCCCCGGGATATCGACCAGCCAGACCACGCGCATCGCGCCTCACATCCCCCGCAGCTTTTCGAGCACCGCCTTGATGCGTTCGTATTCTGCCACCACATCGGCTTTCCCGGCGATGACCTCTGGGCCCACTTCGGCAAACTGCGCCACCATGCTGGCCTGCTCGTCGTCAGAGAGCTTGTGGATCTGCCCGCCGTTTTCGGTCCAGGCGGCGTTGGCGCGGGCGACATTGTCCATGCCCCACTGATGTACCTCCGCCTCTGCCGCGCGACCGGCGGCGCGGATCGCCTCCTGCACCTCGGGGGTTTGCGACTGGAACCACGCCTCGTTGACCAGCGTGACCGAGACCAGCTGCGAGAAGTTGAGATCGGTCACATGCCGGGCGGTGTCGTAATACTTGAACGCCGTCAGGATCGGCATGCCCGCCAGCATCGCGTCGATGCCGCCCGATTGCAGCGCGGGCGTGACCTCCGACAGCGCCAGCGGCGTCGGCTGCGCGCCGAGCGCCTTCATCGGCTCCATCTGCAGCGGTGAGGCAAAGGTGCGGACCTTGAGCCCTTCGATCTCGGCCAGCGAGGTCACCGGCTCGCGGGTCAGCATCAGGATCGGCGAGTTGGAAATCGCCCCGATGATCCGCAGACCCTTGTCGAGAAAGAGCGTCTCCAGATGGTCGCGATACTCCGGATCGGCGATCAGTGCGGCGACCTCGTCGCCATCGGTAAAGAGCCCCGGCAGATCGAACGCCTCGAAGCGCTGGTCGATGCCGGTCACAAAGGCGGTGGGAGTGGTGAAGGCCTCGATGGTGCCCAGCAGCACCCCTTCGGCCATGCGCGGGATCGCGCCAAGCTGCGAGGTGGGGTAGATCTCTACCGTGACGGCATCGCCTGCGGTCTCGGCCATCTTGGCGGCAAAGACCTTTTGCCATTCGTGCTGCACGTCATTGATCGTGGCACTGGCCAGCTTCATCGTGCTCTCGGCCAGTGCGGCGACAGGCAGCGCCATCAGCGCGGCGGCAAAGGCAAGGGGACGGGCGAATTTCATGTATCGATCCTCCGGTTGGATGAGGTCAGGACATCGTTTGCACGAGCCAGAGTGAGAGCGCGGGCAGCAATGTGATGAGCGCGAGCGCCACCAGTTGCACCACGATGAAGGGCAGCACGCCGCGATAGATCTCGCCCGCGCGAACCCCCAGCACCGATTGCGCCACGAAGATGTTGAGGCCAAAAGGCGGGGTGAACATGCCGATGGCAAGATTGACGGTCATCACCACGCCGAAATGGATGGGGTCGATCCCCAGTGCCACGGCGATGGGCACCAGCAGCGGCGCCAGCACCAGAATGGCCGAGGTCGGGTCGAGAAAGCAGCCGATGGCCAGCAGCAGCGCGTTCACCGTCAGCAGAAAGCCCAGCGGCGACAGACCCGCCGCGGTCACGCCGGCGATGAGCGCCTGCGGGATGCCCTCGACCGTGAGCACCCAGGAGATGACGGAGGCCGCGGCCACCACCACCATGATGCGCGCGGTCAGCATCGCGGCGCGGGCCGCCGCCGCCAGCACATCCGCAAGGCGCATCGTGCGATAGACCAGAAGCCCGAGCATGGCCGAATAGGCGCAGGCGAACCCGCCCGCCTCGGTGGGCGAGAAGAGCCCCATATAGATGCCCGAGAGAACAAAGACCGGCATGGTCAGAGCCGCGCTGGCGGCGCGCAGCGCTTGTATCATCTGCCGGGCAGAAAAGCGGGCGTCGCGGGGCAGCCGCGAAAGCCAGGCGCTGGCCGAGATGAAGAGCCCCATCAGCAGCGCGATGAGCAGCCCCGGCACGATGCCCGCGATGAAGAGCTTGGGGATCGATTGTTCCGCCGAGGCGCCGTAGAGGATCATCGCGATCGAAGGCGGGATGACGATATCGATGGCCCCCGCCGAGGTGATCAGCCCCGCCGCCCGGCGCGTGCCATAGCCGCCCTCGAGCAACCGCGGATACATGTTGCGCCCGACCGCCGCGACCGCTGCCGCCGACGATCCGCAAATCGTGCCGATCAGCGTCGAGCCGCCAAGCGCCGCGATGCCCAGGGAGCCCGGCACCCGGCCGAACAAGGCGCTCACCAGTCGGATCAGCCGGTCGGCGATGCCGCTGGCCGCCATCAGCTCTCCGGCGAAGACGAAGAACGGCACCGCCAGCAGCGCATAGGCGTCGAGCCCGCCAAAGATCGTCTGTTGCAGGGCGATGAGCGGCGGGCCGGGAAAGAGCAGCAGCACCAGCGCCGCGCCCGAGAGCAGCGCCACGAAGATCGGCGCGCCGAGCGCCGTCAGAAACACGATGCTGAGCCCGAGCACCCATATCATCCCTCCCGCCCGGCAAGGAGCGCGTGGAGATCGCGGATGAGCAGCAGTGCCGCCATCAGCGCCATGCCCGCAAAACCCGCAAAGATCGCCGAATGTGCCCATGTCATCGGGATGCCGAGACCCATGGAGGTCTGGCCGATCATGCCGATCCGCTGGATGAAGTCGAGCGAGTGCCAGGCGATGAAGGCGCAGACCGTCAGCGTGGCGGCATCGGTGAGCAGCCGCAGGAGACGCGCCGCGGCCCGGGGCAGGGCGGCGGGCAGCAGATCGATACAGAGGTGATCGCGTTGCCGCGCGGCCAGCATCGCGCCGATCATCACGATCCAGATCATGCCGTAGACCAGCGCCTCATCGGCACCGGTGAGCGTCGGCAGCCCGCCGTAGCGCCCGGCGGCATTGGCCACATTGAGCGCCACCATGGCAATGAGCCCGAGGCCCAGCAACGCCTTGAGCGCCCCGGTTGCCCGCGCCTCGAGCCGCGCGAACGGGCCCTGGGGGAGGGCGGCCCCGCTCATTTTTCACCCGCCTCGATGGCCTTGCGCACCGCCACCAGCCGCGCGCCGCGCTCTTTGGGCAGGCTGGCCAGCTCTTCGGGTGTGTAGTCGAAGAGCCCACCGCCGGTCTTCATGCCCAGCCGACCCTGCCCTGTCTGTTCAGTCACCATGGGCGACACGTCATCGCGCGCACAAAGCTCGGCGTTGAGAAAGGACGCAACGGAGGTGTAGATGTCGAGCCCGGCCATATCCAGCAGCCGCATCGGCCCGATCACCGAGAGCTTGTAGCCGATGCCCCAGCGCACCACCGTGTCGAGATCCTCGGGCGCGATCACGTCCTGTTCCACCAGATCCACACATTCGCGCAAAAGCGCGTAGAGCACGCGGTTCTCGGCAAAGCCCGGCACGTCCTTTTTCAGCACCACCGGCAGAAGGTCGAGATCGCGGATCAGATCGCGGATCGCATCGACCACTTCGGGCGCGGTTTCAGTGCCCGGGATCACCTCGATCATCGGCACGATATGCGGCGGGTTCGACCAGTGCATGCCGACGAATTTCTGCGGATCGCGCACATGCGCGGCCAGCTTGCTGATCGGAATGCCGGAAGTGTCGCTGGCAAGGATCGTCTCGGGACCCAGCAGGGGCGCAAGATCGGCGTAGAGCGCGGCTTTGACCTCCACCTGTTCCGGCACGTTCTCGATCACCAGATCGGCGCCCGTCACGGCCTGGGCCAGCGTGTCATGAAAGCTGACCTTGCCGCCCTTGTCCGCGATGTCCAGAGCGTCCAGCGCGCCGCCGATCATCGGCAGAAGACCCTCCGCGCGCTGGGTTGCGGCGGAGGACACGTCATGCGCGCGCAGCTCATGGCCGCCCCGGGCGAGCCGGGCCGCCATGCCGGGCCCCATGGAGCCCATGCCGATGATCGCGATCTTCATGGCGACCCTACCCTGTGGCCGCGGCAAAGGCGGGGCGCGCCTTGATCCCGTCCATCCACGCCTCGAGCGCGGGCATCGGCGCGCGCTCCAGCGGGAAGGCCAGACAGCGCGCAATGATCGGCGCCAGCGCGATATCGGCCAGCGTCAGCTTGCCCAGAGCAAAGAACGCCTTGCCCTCGATATGGCCGTTGAGGATCTGCATCTGTGCGTGCAGATCGGCGATCTGCGCATCGAAATCCGCGGGCCGTTCCGACGGCTCGAGCTTGGAGCCCTTGAAGCCCGCCATATAGCCCGGCACCACGTGGTTGAGCAGGAAGTCCATCCAGCGCTCCACCTGCGTGACCTCGGCAGGTGTGGCGCCGGTCAGCTCCGGCGCGCGGGTGGCGCTGAGGTAGCGCAGGATCGTATGGCTTTCCCAGATCACCACGTCGCCATCCACCACGGTGGGCACCTTGCTGGTGGGGTTCATCGCCATGTATTCCGGCGTCCTGGTGTTCTCGAAGAGCCGCCCGTAATCCTCGCGCTCGTATTCCGCGCCGATCTCTTCGAGCGCAAAGAGCACTTTCTGGACGTTTCCGGACGTCTTGCGGCCCAGGACTTTCAGCATGACTTGTCTCCCTTTGCCCGGGTCTGCGCCCGGTCTTGGTGGTTGGTGCGGCCTGCGGCGCGCGGCCCGTCAGTCGTCGAGCGGCTTGTAGACGATTGCCTCCATCTCGATGCGGGTGGTGATCACGGCACTGGCCTGCACGGTGGTGCGCGCCAGCACCGCCCCGTCGAAATATTTCTTGAAAACAGCGTTGTAGCGGCCAAAGTCGCGGGTGTCCTCAAGGTAGGTCGTCACCCGGCAGACATCCTGCAGCGTGGCGCCTTCCTCGGCGATCAGCCGCTGGATCGCCTCGATGGTGCCGGCGGTTTCGGTCTCGATGGAGCCCACCATCATGTTGCCCTCGGCATCCTTGGAGACCTGGCCCGAGACATAGATATAGTCGCCCGCCCGCACCGCGGGGTGGAAGGGCAGGTTGGGGTTCTTCTTGCCAATGGCATAGTGACGGTCGGATTTGCGGGTCATGGGGCGGCCTTCAGAACAGGGATGTTTGCAGGATGTCGACGCCGTGGATGCGGTCGACGAGGTAGATGATGCCGCGGTCGTCGATGGTGACATCGTTGGAGGACGGGCGCTGCGAGCCTTTCGGCGTGTCGGGCAGGTAATGGCCGACCTCGCGCGGGCTGAACGGGTCGGCGATATCCACCAGACGCAGACCTTGCGCGAACCACGCAAAAGGGATGATCGTGCCCGCAAAGCGCTCCGACGGCTGGTGGCAGCCGGTCATCGGTTCCTGCGGCGCGCCATCAGGGTCGAGCCCCTCGACCTGCCAGGTGGCGATGGGCGTGGGCCGGGTCTCATCGGTGATGTCGTAGATCCAGGTAAAGGCCGGGGCGGCTGGATAGAGCTTGGCCACATCCTCGTCCGCCACCACAAGAATGTCGCGCCCTTTCAGCTTTTCGGGGATCGGCAGGCAGGTATGGGTCGGATGCGGAAAGCTGGGCGAGGTGTTGACGCCGGCAATCGGTTTGGGATTGGCCATGTCGGAAATGTCGAGGATTACCATGCCGTGGTGCCAGTAGCTGACATAGAGCCGGTCGCCGCGGCGCAGCGGATGGTGACAGCGCGGCGGCACCCAGTCGTCCCAGGGGTACTCCTCGCCGCCCGCCTTGTGCTGACCGGGGATCCACCAGCGCCCGACCTCGACCGGGTTGGCGGGATCACCCAGATCGAGGATCATCACGATATTGCCCACATAGCCTTCGACCGTGGGCGAGATATACGCATAGCGCCCGTCGAAATCGTAGCGATGCACGCCGCGCCCGCCGGTGCGCCATTTGGAAATCATCCGCGGCTCTGCCGGATTGGCCACATCGTAGATCCCGAGGCCGCCGCCGAACGTCTGATCGCCGTCCTGCCCGAGTTTTTCGTGATTGACGATCATGATGTCGCCGGAGACGCGTACCTTGTGCGAATGCCAGCCATCGGGGACGTCGATCCGCGAGAGGATCTTCGGGTTGCGCGGGTCGGCCACATCCACAATCGTGGTGCCCGAGGGGTTGCGCATATGCCCGATGTAAAGGGTTGTTCCCTCGCACCAGACCTGTCCGCCGCCGGGGCAGTCGATATGCCCCAGCAACTCGGTGTTGAACGCCTTCTCGTTGCCGCGCATTCCCGTCAGACCAGCCGCATCACGTCGCCGCCCGGGGTCTGACCCCAGGATTTGTAGAGCGACAGTTTCTTCAGGGTCGGCTCGTCCGAGGCCACAAACAGATAGACCGGATCGGTGTCGCTGTCGTTGTGATGCTCGCACCACGCGCCACCCGGCACGGCCAGCGTGTCGAACCTGTTCCAGTCGAACCGCTCGCCATCGACGATGGAATGGCCCTTGCCCTCGAAGGGTGCGACCAGCAGGCTTGCGGTCTGGCGCAGCGGCAGGGTCTTTTCGCCGGGCCGCAGCATCTGGGCAAAGAAGGTGATGGTCTTGAAGACCGGCTCACCGCGCGTGGGGTCGGTGTATTCGATCATCAGCGCCTCATGCGGGTCGCCGTCGATATCCTTGAACCGGTCGAACATCTCCTGCATCTGCTCCCAGCGGTAGACCCACATCGGAGAGCTGAGCCCGCCGCCGCGCTCGTGATCCACCCAGCGTGGCACCATGCCGCCGGTGCCGTAGATCGCCTGGCTGTAATCGGACGGGTATTGCGCGGCCTGCACCTTTTTCTTCTGCATCACGCCGGCCTCGTCCGGCTCCTGATAATTGTGGTCGAAATGGATCGCGTTCAGCGTCTCCACCAGCGGCAGATCCAGCACCGAGAGGTTCACCGCCTGCTCATCGCCCACCGTGCCGTGATTGTGCCAGGCATCATTGGGTGTCAGCACCATGTCGCCGGGGCCGAAGACCACGTCCTCGCCCTCGACCCCGGTGAAATTGCCCTTGCCGGTCAGCCCGAAGCGGATGGCGCTCGGCGAATGCTTGTGCGGCGGCATGATCTCGTTGGGATCGTTGAGCCGGTAGGCGGTGTACATGGTCGAAACGCTGGCGCGCTTGGGCGCGAGACCGGGATTGACCAGCACCAGGCTGCGCCGCTCGCTGTCATCCATGGTGATCAGCTCGGCCGACATCCGCAGCAGCGGCTCGATATCGTCCTTGTAGGTCCACAGATACGGCACCGCGTGTTTGGTCGCCATCAGCTGGCGCACTTCGTGATTGGTCACATCGTCGGTGGTCGCCCAGAAGGGGAACATGTTTTTCGACGAAATGCTGTCATACATCGACTTCAGCGCGGCCTCCTTGTTGGAGGCAGTCGCGTCTTTGACAGGAGCATCCGACATGGGTTGGGGAATCCTTTGCTGCGGCAGGGTCACCGTCGAGGATAGCGGCGCGGTCGGACCCTTGCAAGAAAATGGTTTGAACAACGGTCCGAATGAGGTTCGACGCGGTTGCTTTGAAAAATCCGGACAATTCTTGATTTCGTGGAAACAAAACAAGCTTCTAGCAGGGATTGTCCTGCCCTGGCGCTGTAAATTGACTGGTTGCGTTAAACCATTAACGCGTAATTGGTTTGTTCAGACCTGCGCCGTTCACCCCGAGGCGGACATCTCCTGACCCTGCCGGTCGCGCACTGAACTCGATTCGGAGAGAATCATCTCGGAAGCGCGCTCCGCGATCATCAGAACGGCGGCGTTGATATTGCCGTTCGGCACATCCGGCATCACCGAGGCATCGACCACCCGCAATCCGTCCACGCCATGCACTTTCAGCTCCGCCGAGACGACATTGTCCCCCGCGCTCCCGGCGCCCATCCGGCAGGTGCCGGCGGGATGGTGCAGCGTGATAACGGTCTTGCGGATATGCGCCTCCACCTCTTCGGCGCTCTGCACCGCGGCGCCGGGCGACAGCTCCGCTTTGACAAACGGCGCCATGTGCGGCGAGGCGCCCAGCTCGCGCGCCAGCGCGATGCCTTCGCGCAGCACCTGTCGATCCTGCGCGGTCGCGAGCCAGTTCTGCGTGATGGCGGGCGCGACGGCAGGATCGGCCGATTTCAGCGCGACATGGCCGCGCCCCTGCGGTCGGGTGAGCACGAGCCGGGTGGCAAATCCGTCCGGGAAGGCCTTGCGGAGCGGGTTGAACCAGGGCCATGAGGCCAGCGGCGCGGCGGTGAAAAGCAGCTGCATATCCGGCACATCCGTCGCCAGAGACGAGCGCAGGAACCCGGTCACGCCGCCGGGCACATCCGACGAAAACCCCTTGCCGCGCGTATAGGCGTTCACCAGATCCGGCACGATCCGGTCATAGCGCATCATCCGGTGAAACGGGCCCGGTTCGGTGCGGTGGTAGAGCAGCACGATGGAGGGATGATCCTGCAGGTTCTGCCCCACACCGGGCAGCGCGACCTGCGTCTCGATACCATGGGCGGCCAGCAGCTCCGGCGCGCCGATCCCCGAAATCATGAGCAGTTGAGGGGAGTTGATGACACCACCAGCAAGGATCACCTCGCGCCCCGCACGGGCAATCCGCTGCGCTCCCCTGTGCCGGTAGCGGATCCCGGTGGCGCGCGCGCCGGTCATCTCGATCCGCTCCGCCAGCGCATGCGTAACCACGGTGAGATTGGGCCGTTTGAGTGCGGGCCGCAGATACGCAGTCGCGGCGCTGGCCCGGCGGCCACCGGAGATCGACATCTGCAGCCGGGCAAACCCTTCCTGATTTTCGCCGTTGTAATCCTCGGTCCAGCCGCGCCCGGTGTCGCGCCCGGCCTCGGCGAAGGCCTCGACCATGGGGTCTTCGTAGGCGCAGAATTGTGTGCCCACCGGGCCGCTGCCGCCGCGCCAGGCGTCTTCGCCGCCCTGCCAGGTCTCGGTGCGCTTCATATACGGGCGGATCGCGTCAGCTGTCCAATCCTCGAGTCCGGGATAGCGCGCCCAGCGGTTGTAATCGGCGCGGTTGCCATGCACCCAGGCCATCGCGTTGGTCGAGGAGGAGCCGCCGATCACCCGGCCTCTGGCGCATTCCACCGCGCGACCGTCGACCGCATCCTCGGGTTCGCAGAAATACCCCCAGTCATGGCGCCGCTCCTTGAAGATCATGCCCCAGCCAAGCGGGATGTGGATCAGCGGATCGCGATCCCAGCCACCTGCCTCCAGCAGCAGCACGGATTTGGAACTGTCCGCGCTCAACCGCGCCGCCAGCACACATCCCGCAGAGCCCGCGCCGACGATCACATAGTCAAATTCGCTCTTCATGACGCGTCACTCCTGACCATGCGCCGCGTGACATGCGGGCGGGGGATCCGCCTCAACATCGGTGGCGTTTTGCGGAGTATTGCAATCGAACCATTCCTGAACCATAATTGTCAATGGTTCAAAGGTGCGCGCCGCGGCGACGGTCGGGCTGCGGTCTGTCACAGGACCGAAACCGCGCGTCTTGCGGATCGGTCGACGATACGGCATGGCTGCGCGGCCTGTCGGTACCGTGCCCGCGGGCATCGGCAAACGAAAGAGGCGCCGCAAGATGGGAGGACCGATGCAAGACGCAGCCGCAGCAAGCTCCAAACCCACGCCGGACGAATTGCGCAGCCTGTTGATCGACATGGTCGAGGACGGGCGGGCGATCCCGCCGGAACGGCAACTGGTCCACGAGCTTGGCGTCTCCCGGTCCCGCCTGCGCCGCGTTCTGGCCGATCTGCGCGACAGCGGCCGCATCCCTCCGGCGCAGGTTGGCCGCCGGGCGCTGCAGCGCGCCACACCGCAGATCGACGGGCTGGTGCGCGTCGCCAACCCCATCGATGTCATCGAGATGCGCGTGATGCTGGAGCCTCAATTCGCCCGGCTGGCGGCGATCCGCGCCTCGGCGGTGGAGATTGCCCGCATCCAGCGCGCCGCAGAGAGCGGACCCGACACCGATTACGGCAAGGCCGACCTCGCCTTCCACCAGGAGGTGGCCCGCGCCTCGCGCAACTCGCTGGCCAGCGAGATCTACGACATGCTGCGCCATGTGGGCACCGATGTGCGGGTGCGCATGGCCCAGCCCAGCCCGCCCTGCGAAAAACGGCGCGCGGCCCGCGACGCCGAGCATCGCGCGGTGGCCGCGGCCATCGCCGCGCGCGATCCGGACGGCGCGGAAACCGCGATGCGCGCACATCTGGCCGAGGTGCAGCGGCTGATCCATCGCCGCCTCTCGCCCGACCTTCCGGTATGAGCGACGCCCATCCGCGCGCCGATGTCATCATCGTCGGTGCGGGCTCCGCCGGATGTGTGCTGGCCGCCCGGCTGAGCGCGGATCCCGGCCTGACAGTGCTGCTGGTCGAGGCCGGTGGCGAAGCCCGCGACCCGCGCATCGCCGATCCCGGCGCCTGGGCGCTGCTGCAGGGCAGCGATGTGGACTGGCAATTCATGACCGAGCCGCAACCGGCGATGGCGGGCCGGGCGCATCCCTGGCCGCGCGGCAAGGTGGTCGGCGGCTCAAGCGCGATCCACGCGATGGGCCACATGCGCGGCCACCGCGCCGATTTCGACAACTGGGCGTCGGCGGGCGCCACCGGCTGGGATCACGCGGCGCTCCTGCCCTATTTCATCCGCTCCGAGCGCTCGCCCTTCGGCGCGGAGCCGGGCTATGGCGATGCGGGGCCGATCCATCTGGTGCAACCGGAGACGCCGCATCCGCTGACGCAGGCGCATCGCGCCGCGGGAGCGGCCTGCGGGCTGACGCCGATCCGCGACCACAATGGCGGGCAGATGCACGGGCCGACGCTCAACACGATGACGCTGGTGGACGGCAAGCGGCAAAGCGTAGCGGATGCTTATCTCACCGCCGATACCCGCGCGCGGCCCAACCTGACGCTGCTCACCGGCGTGCTGGTGGACCGCTTGCACGTCGAAAACGGGCGAGTGACCGGCCTCACCGGCACACGCGACGGCGCGCAGCTGCGCCTTGCCGCGCGGGCCGGAGTGATCCTGAGCGCCGGGGCCATCGGCTCTCCGACGATCCTGATGCGCTCCGGGATCGGCCGGGCTCAGGACCTGCAGCGCCTGGGCATCCCGGTAGAGATCGACCATCCGGAGATCGGTGCAAACCTGCAGGATCATCTGCTGTCGGCCGGCAATGTCTACGCGTCGCGGCAACCGGTGCCGATGAGTGCAACGCAGCATTCCGAGTCGCTGACCTATATCCATGCGGACGGGCAGGACGCGCAGGAGGCGCCCGAGCTTGTGGTGGGGATCGTGACGCTGCCGGTGGTGTCCGACGCGTTTGCCGCGCGCCCGGTGCCCGGGATCGGCAGCGCCTACACGCTGATGTTCGGCATCACCCATCCGCGCAGCCGCGGGCGCCTTGCGCTGAGCTCTGCCGCGCCATCCGCGCCGCCCGTGATCGACCCGGCCTATCTTTCCGCGCCCGAGGACCGCGCGCATTTCCTGCAGGCGCTCGACTGGGCGCGCAGGCTCGGCGCGGCGGAGGCTTATGCGCCATGGCGCGCCGAGGAAGTGCTGCCGCGAGCAGACGATCTGCAGGACGCTGCCGCGCGGCTCGCCTTTGTGGAGGCCGCGGCCTTCACCCATCACCACCCCGTCGGGACCTGCCGCATGGGCGCCGACGGGGCCGCTCCGGTGGGCCCGGATCTGGCGGTGAAAGGGGTGCAGGGGCTGCATGTCGTCGATGGCGCGATTCTTCCCGGCCTCACCACCGGGCCGGTCAATGCCGCCATTGTGGCCGTGGCAGAACGGGCCTCCGACCTTCTGGCCCGGCATTTCCGGCAGTAACCCGGGCGCAGATCCCATAAGGTCATAAGGGCAACTATCTGAAATAGCGGCATTGCTGCAAATGGCGCGCCAATTCATGGCAGCGAATCGCTCAATTCCATTTGTTTCTTTGATTCGGATCAAGGAATTGGCTTAGGATTATCTATCGACTGATGTCTCAAGTCCGGTCGCAAACCAGACGGATATCGGCTCGCCTTTGACGAATGTCCCGGGCGATTGCGTGATTGACGAGTTGTCACCACAGTTTTCGAACTTTCTTCGGGGGGAGGGGAAAGCATGACGACGAGGTCGGGCCGGTCCGAGGTGCCAGAGGTTCTTGCGAAGCTGCAGATCCCGGAGGCCGCAAACGCCATCCTGTTGCCGGAAGCGCCGGGGCCCCGGCAGACACATGAGCCGGTCACATATCTGGTGCAGACAGCCCTCCGAAGCCTTGCGGGCGAGGGGCCGGGAAGTCGGCAGAAGCAGCCCGGCGCCTCGGAGCATTGCATCAACGCCTTCTCCACGCTGCTGATGTCCGGCCAGATGCGCGCGGCGCAGAACTTTGTACAGCTTTTCATGTCGCGCGGTGCCGATTACGGCGAGATCGCCGAGAACCTCTTTGCGGCGGCGGCCCGGCGCATGGGGGAGCGGTGGCGCGGCAAGGAAGCAACGCAGACCAAGGTCAAGATCGGGATATCGACGCTCGTGCGCACCGATATCGCGGTCCGCGCGCTGCTGAAGCCCCCGGCCGAAGCGCGCGAGACCTCGGCGCTGTTTGTCTCCTTTCCCGGTCAGGGTCACACGCTCGGGCTGACGCTTGCGGCGGGATGCTTCCGGCAGAACGGATGGCGGGTGCGCTATCTGCCGGGGGCCACGGCCAACACGTTTCTGTCCACCGCATCGAGCGTCGCGCCCGACATCATCGGCATGACCGCGACGTCGGACCGCGACATCGAAAAGCTCCTCTCGGTGATGCCGCGGATCCGGCAGATGCCGTTTCGGCCGCGTATTGTCGTGGGGGGCGGCTCTGCGCATCTGGCGACGCTCGGAGCCGACGCGGTGGTCTGCCGGCTGGATATGGGGCTCTTTGCCGGTCACCGGTTGATGCAATGATGCCGGGCGCTAATTCCTGAACAAGGTGCAAAACCGTTGGGTCGGTGATGCGTGATCGACGATCGCGGACCGCAAAAAGGGTTCCCCATGATTCAGGACGACAGTCCGTCAATTGGCCGGTTCGACAAATCGTTTCTGATCCATATGATCAGGGATTTCTTCATTATACTGGTCATTGTCTCGGTGCTCGAGTTTTCGCTGAAAGCCGCTTTGGTCTATTACAATTACATCACCGATGGCGATGACGAGGCGGCTGTGGTGGCCGAAGATCTGGCCGAAAACGTCCACTCCATCATGCGCAATGAAGGCGGGCCGGTCGCTGCGCGCACGATGTATCCCATTCTGGAACAGAACTGGTCGGATCTGGGCTATGTGATCGCCATCGAGCCATCGCCGGTCACCGTCCAGTCGATAGAGGAGGGGTTCGGCTTTGTGCCCATGGGCATCCCCGCGCGGAACTGGCCGGAGGGCAGTTTCAAATCCGCCGAGATTGACATCGCCGCCGAGGAATTCTGTCTCGCCTGCCACACGGAGGCGAAGATCGGCGACACGCTGGGCACGGTCACTGTCCGGAACTACCTGTCGCGGGATTTCGCTTTGTGGTTCGAGGATGTGCGCCTGACCGCGGCCTTGTCGGCGGGCAAGATCCTGCTGCATTCCTTCCTGTTGTTCCTGATCCTGCGCGCGCGGCTCGAGCCGCTGATGGAACTGCGCGCGGTGGTCAGCAATCTCGCCCGCGCCTATGGCACGCTCGATCACCGCGCCGAGATCCGGACATCGGACGAGTTTGGCGTGCTCGCGCGCGATCTCAATCTGTTCCTCGACCGCATCTCGCGCATCGTCTCGGAGCTCGACACGGTGCTGGGCAAGGTTGTGTCGGCCAACGACAAGATCATCGGTGTGCAGGGCGATCTGCGGATGTCCATCGACCGTCTGGTCTCCAACACGCGGGGGCTGGAGCGGCAGGCGATGCTGGGCGCCCGGCGCGAACCGCGCCTTTCGGATGACTGGTTCACCGCGATCCGCGGAAAGATTGCGGATCTGGATGAGGTTGTGGGCCGCGCCGGACAACCCGACAGCGCCGCCGATCTGCTCGAGACGCTGCGGCAGGTGGTGTCGGATGCCGAGGCGCAGATCGCCACCAACGAGGCGATCTTTGCCGAACTGGCGCGGCTGGGCGATGAAAGCGAGAGCCTCAAGGACGCGATGCTCGAGATGACGCGGCTCGAGGAACGTCTCGGCAGCATCATCGAGACCTGCGGCGGGCTGGTGAACCGTCTGAAGCCGGGCAATGACGCGGTGCGGGATGGCGAGGTCGCGGCGCGGGGTGAAGAGAGCGCTTAGACTGCTGTGGCCGGGCGCGTGGGCGGGACACGGTCGCTTCGCTTTGCCGGACCCGCCGCGTGCAGATGTCTGATCAAAGCCGACCGGAAGAGGCAACGCCGCCAGACCGCGCGCTTCAGCCTGAAGCGCCATGCAAAAAAGCCGAACCACGCAACGCTGCCTGAAATCAAGGATTCCAACACATCAAAGCTTTTCGGGATATACTTGAGACATCTCGCATCGAAAATGTCCCGTGAACGCGAAGCGTGACAGGGTATTTTCGATTCAGGTTTATCCCGAAACGCTATAGTCGATACGCGATGTATCAGGTACTTCGTCAGGCGCTCCAGGCTCTCGGCGGCGACGGGAGCGCCCGCCACCTTTCCACCCAAGCCCCCGCGCGCCCTCTAGGCCGCGTCGTCCATCTTTGAGCGCGTGCCGCCCGCGACAATGCCGCGGTCGAAGAGACGGGCGATTTCGGTGTCGTCCAGCCGGGTGACCTCGCTCAGGATCTCTTCGGTGTTCTCGCCCAGTGCCGGCGCGGGGCGCGGCGGGTCGCGGTCGAGCGCCGAGAACCGCGCGGCGTGCCCGGGCACGGGGAAGCGCCCCAGCCCTTCTTGCGCAAGCTCCTCGAACATCGGATTGTCGGGGCCGAGGTCGGGGTCCTGCGTCACCGCTTCTCTGACGGTCCGGAACTCCGACCAGGTCAGCTTCGCCTCATTGAAGAGCTTGGCCACAACCGAGGACGGGCGCGCGGCAAACCAGGGGGTGAGGATCCCGGTGATCTCGTGGCGCAGCTCCCAGCGGGCGCCTTCGTCGGAAAGATCGCGGCGGCGGCGCCGCGCCAGCGCGGCCATCTCGTCCTCGGTGCCGGTGACCTTCAGCAGGCCGGACCATTGCCGGGCGGTAAGCCCGATCACCATCACGCGCCGACCGTCAGCGCAGAGGAAATCCTGGCCGTAAGCGCCGTAAAGCGCGTTGCCGGATTTAGTCCGTTCGCCCTTGTTCAACACCGCGTCCCCGATCATGCCAAGATGGCCCAGCGTGGCGGCAGCGATATCCTTGAGGCTGAGCACCACCTCCTGGCCGGTCCCGTGGCGCAACCGCTGACGTTCGGCGGCCAGCACCGACGACACGCACATATGCCCGGCGATCAGATCCCAGGCGGGCAGCGCGCTGGCGACCGGGGCGTCATGGTCTTCGGGGCCGGTGATGTCGGGGATCCCGAGCGCCGGATTGACGGTGTAATCCACCTGCGGGCGCCCGTGACGGTCGCCCATGAAATTGACCATGATCAGGTCTTTGCGCTGCTGGCTCAGGGTTTCGTAATCCATCCAGCCGCGCACCGCGAGATTGGTCAGGAAGACGCCCGCATCCTTGCCCGGCGCGGTGATTGTCCGGGTGATCAGTTCGCGGCCCTCGGGGTGGCTCATATCCACCGCAATCGACCGTTTGCCCTTGTTGAGACCCGCCCAGAAAAGGCTGCGCCCCGATGGCGCCAGAGGCCAGCGCCCGGCATCGAGCCCACCCTGCAGGCGGTCAAAGCGGATCACATCCGCCCCCATCTGCGCCAGCGTCATACCCGCCAGCGGCACCGCGACGAAGGCCGAGCCTTCGACAATCCGAAGCCCATCCAGAATTCCGGCCATGTCAGTCCTCCCATTCCGCTGTTGCTTTGGTGCCCATATGCCCGGCAGCGGCGACCGTGCACATCTCAAGCCCCCCGGCCCCGGTCCGCGTCGCGCGCAGATGCATGTCGCTGTCGTGAAACATCGGATGCACGCCGCGAAAGGCGAAACGGTCCGGCCTGCGGCCTTTCCAGGTCGTGGCCTCGGCCATCAGCAGGTTCGCCTGCAGCGGCCCGTGCACGACAAGCCCGGGGTAGTGTTCGACCTCGCGCGCATAGGGCAGGTCGTAGTGAATGCGGTGCGCGTTGAACGTGATCGCGGAATACCTGAACAGCAGCGCCGTGGAGACCGTCTGCGGCACGTCGAACGCCAGCCCCTCGGTGGGCCCCGGCGTCTTGGGCGGAGGTGTGAACTCCGGCGCGATGGGCAGGTAGACCACCGATTGGCTCTCGCGCACCGCGAGGCCGCGGGCGCTGTGCAATTCGTGCTCGACCACCACAAAGACCATGCCGCCGGTTGAGCCGGTCTTTTCGTCGATGGCCGTGATGGTCGAGCGTTTCTCGATCTCTTCGCCGACGCGCAGGTCGTCGAGGAATGTCAGCTTGCCGCTGGCCCACATGCGCCGCTCGTAAGGCACCGGCGGCAGGAAGCCGCCCAGCGCCGGGTGGCCGTCTTCGCCAAGACCGTCCATCGCCACGGCGGGCGGGAAGGCGTACCAGTGCCAGAGCGCGGGCATCGCCTCGCCCGCCTGCGGGCAGGGCTGACCGGGCCGCGCCAGCGTGACATGGATGGTGCGCGCGACAGAGGGCGGCACCGCGCCGCGCGTCGTCTCGGTGCGCCCGATCCATTGCGCCAGATCGACAGGCTGCGCGCCGTCCTGCGCGCAAGGCGCATCGGTCATGGCGTGCGCGCTGCTGTGGCTGCCATCCATCGCCCGGTCACGCGGCGCGGGTCGACGGCGCCACCAGACGGGCAACCGTGTCGCCCATCGCCGAGGGGTTCGGCGCCACTTCGATTCCGCAGGCGCTGAGCAGCGCCACCTTCTCCTGCGCGCTTTCCCCGAAGGCCGATATGATCGCCCCCGCATGCCCCATCTGGCGGCCCTTGGGCGCGGCGAGACCGGCGATATAGGCGGCAACCGGCTTGGTCATGTGATCGCGGATATAGGCCGCGGCCTCAGCCTCCTGCGGGCCGCCGATCTCGCCGATCATCATCACCGCGTCGGTCTCTGGATCGGCCTCGAAAAGCTCCAGGATGTCGCGGAAGGACGACCCGTTGATCGGATCTCCGCCAATCCCGATGGAAGAAGACACGCCGATCCCCAGCGCCTGCATCTGCGAGGCGGCTTCATAGCCCAGCGTGCCCGAGCGGCCGACGATGCCGACCCGTCCGGCGGTGTAGATATGCGGCGGCATGATGCCCATGAAGCCCTGACCGGGGCTGATGATCCCGGCGCAGTTGGGGCCGATGAGCCGCATCTTGCGGTCGCGCGGGAAGCGGCGCAGGAAGCGCTTGACCCGCATCATGTCCTGCGCGGGAATGCCGTCGGTGACGCAGACCGCGGTGCGGATGCCGGCATCCGCCGCCTCCATCATCGCGTCCGCCGCGGCGGCGGGCGGCACAAACAGCAGGCTCGCTTCGGCGCCGGTCTCCGACACGGCGTCCTGCATGGTGTTGAAGACCGGACGGTTGAGCACGCTGCTGCCGCCCTTGCCCGGTGTGACCCCGGCCACAACCCTGGTGCCGTATTCGATCATTTCCTGTGCGTGAAACTGGCCGATCCGGCCCGACAGCCCCTGCACGACAACGCGGGTGTCGCTGGTGATTAGAATGGCCATGGCGTGTTACTCCTTCAAGCTGCAACAGTGGTCTGCGGGCGCGCGGCCACCGCCGCTTCGGCCGCTTCGGCCAGCGTGTTTGCGCTGATGATCGGCAGACCGCTTTCGGCGATGAGCTTGCGTCCGGCCTCCACATGTGTGCCGGACAGGCGCACCACGACCGGGATCTCGATCCCGACCTCGCGGTAAGCCTGCAGGACACCCTTTGCGATCCAGTCGCAGCGGTTGATGCCGGCAAAGATGTTGACGAGGATCACGCTCACGTTGCGATCCGACAGCACGGTGCGGAACGCCTGGCAGACCCGCTCGGGGCTGGCCCCGCCGCCGATATCGAGGAAGTTCGCAGGCGCGCCACCGGCCAGCTGGATCATGTCCATAGAGGCCATCGCCAGCCCGGCGCCGTTGATGATGCAGCCGATATCGCCGTCGAGCCCGACATAGGCCAGCCCGTGATCGGCGGCAAAGCTTTCGCGCGGATCTTCCTGGCCGGGATCGCGCAGCGCGGCGACCTGCGGTCTGCGGAAAAGCGCGTTGGTGTCGAACGACATCTTGGCATCGAGCGCCACCAGCGATCCGTCGCCGCACACCACCAGCGGGTTGATCTCCACCATCATCGCATCGAGATCGCGATAGGCGCGGTAACAGGCCTTGAGCACGGTGATCATCTGGCCGATCTGCGGTCCTTCGAGGCCCAGCTTGAACGCCAGTTCGCGCGCCTGATAAGCGGCCAGCCCGACGGCGGGATCGATGACCATGCGGATCAGGCTCTCGGGGTCTTCTTCGGCCAGATCCTCGATCTCCATGCCGCCATGGCCGGAGGCCACGATCATGATCCGCTCGGACTTGCGGTCGAGAACGAAGCCCAGGTAAAGCTCCCGCGCGATGTCGGAGGCCTCCTCGACCCAGAGCCGGTCCACACGCTTGCCCGCGGCGTCGGTCTGCTTGGTGACAATCGATTTGCCCAGCAGGTCTGCTGCGAAGGCGCGTGTGTCGGCCTCGCCCTCGCAGAGCCGGACGCCACCGGCCTCGCCACGCCCGCCGGAATGCACCTGCGCCTTCACCACGCAGCGCGCGCCGCCCAGCTCACGGTTGCGAAACGCCGCCTGTTCGGGTGAGAAGGCGAGCCCGCCGCGTGGGACGGGGACGCCGAATGATGCCAGGATTTCCTTGGCCTGATGCTCGTGAATATCCACGGTTTTTCCTCCCGTTACGCGCCTATTCGGCGGCGACCGTGCGGGCCGCGATGGCGTTGGCGGTGTCGATCACGTTGCGCGCCATCTTTTCGCTGGCCGCGTCGATCATCTTGCCGTCGAGGCTGGCCGCCCCCTTGCCCGCGGCTTCGGCGCTGCGCAGCTCTTCGATGATGCGGCGCGCCTTGTCGATTTCGGCATCCGGCGGGCTGAACACCTCGTTGGCCATGTCGATCTGGCTGGGATGGATCGCCCATTTGCCCTCGCAGCCAAGCGCCGCGGCGCGCCGCGCACCGGCGATATAGCCGTCGGGATCGCTGAAATCGCCAAACGGCCCGTCGATGGCGCGCAGCCCGTAGGCGCGGCAGGCAATGACCATCCGGCTGATCGAGGCGTGCCACTGATCGCCCGGATAGTCAGGGTTCAGCCCGCCGATATTGGTGGTCCGGGCGCGCATGCTGGCGGCGTAATCGGCCACACCGAAATGCAGCGCCTCGAGCCGCCCGCCGAACTGCGCGATGGCCTCCACATTGGCCATGCCGAGCGCGGTTTCGATCAGCGCCTCGAGCGCGACGCGGGATTTCAGACCGCCCGCCTGCTCGGCCTGGTTGACCATCGCCTCGACCATGTAGAGATCCGCAGGCACGCCGACCTTGGGCACCAGAAGCGTGTGCACGCGGTCCCCGGCCTGCTCCATCACATCGACCACATCGCGATACATGTATTGCGTGTCGAGCCCGTTGATCCGCACCGAAACGGTCTTGCCCCTGGCGGCCCAGTCGATATCGTTCAGGGCCTGGATCGCGTTCTTGCGGGCCTGCACCTTTTCAGGCGGCGCCACCGCGTCCTCGAGATCGAGAAAGACGAAATCGGCAGCGCTGTCGGCGGCCTTGTCGATCATCGCGGGGTTCGACGCAGGCACCGCAAGCTCGGAGCGTTGCAGGCGCTGTTTGCGCAGGGGATGAAGCGTGTGGGACATATCTGGTCTCCGTCGGAAAGGGGGAGGGCTGCAGGCTGGCGCGGGCGGTTATTCCGCCGCGATCCGCAGCATCGGCTGGGCCTGCGCGGCATTGGCATACCAGGCCTGTGCCGCGCCCACGCCCGATCCCAGCTGCAACGGCACGCCGGCCCGGTAAAGCGCCATTTCGGCGATCGACAGGGCGGTGAGGCACATGCCTTCGTTGAGATCGCCCAGATGGCCGATGCGGAACACCTTGCCCACCAACGGGCCCAAACCGCTGCCGAATGAGGTGTTGAATTCCTCATAGGCGATGCGCAGCACGTCGCGGGCGTCGATACCCTCCGGCACGCGAATGGCAGAGACCGTGTCGGAATAGAGCGACCGGTCTTCGGCGACCAGCGACAACCCCCAGGCTGCGATCCCGCGGCGCACACCCTCGGCCAGCCGGTGATGGCGGGCAATGACCGCGTCCAGCCCCTCGGTGGCAATCCGGTCGAGCGACTGGCGCAGCCCGTGGAAGAGCTGCGTCGGCGGCGTGTAGGGGAAATAGCCGTCCGCGTTCATCTTCAGCATGTCCGAAAACTCGAAATAGGCGCGGCGCATGGTGGCGGTCTTCGACGCCTCCAGCGCCTTTTCACTGACCCCCAGAATGCCCAGACCCGCGGGCAGCATCAGGCCTTTCTGACTGCCGGTCACAACCAGGTCGACCTCCCAGGCCTCCATCTGGAAATCGAGCGAGCCTATCGAGGACACACCGTCCACAAAGAGCAGCGCGTCGTGGAAATTCTCATCCAGCACGCGGCGGATCGCGGCGACGTCAGAGGCGACACCGGTGGCGGTCTCGTTGTGGGTGACAAAGACCGCCTTGATCTCGTCATGGCAGTCCTTGCCGAGCCGGGCGGAGAACGCCTCCACCGGCACACCCGCGCCCCAGGCCACATCGATCACCTCGACATCGAGACCCAGCCGCTGCGCCATCTCGACCCAGAGGCCGGAGAACTGGCCGTGGCGCGCCATCAGCACCTTGTCGCCGGGGTTGAGCGTGTTGGTGATCGCCGCCTCCCACGCGCCGGAGCCCGAGCCGGGAAAGAACATGACCGTTCCGGTTGTGCTGCGCAGGACCGATTTCATGCCCTCGAACAGCCCGAGGGTCAGCGCGCCGAAATCCGGCGCGCGCATGTCCTGCATCGGCACGTTCATCGCCTGGCGCACCGCTTCGGGCACGTTGGTCGGGCCGGGAATGAAAAGATGTGTCTGACCGGTTTGCACGTGACGTCCTCCTCGTTTGGCCATTGCCTAACACCCGTTAACCCGATGCTGCAAAGGCAACCGGGTCCTGCTGTGAATGCGAAACTTCACAAAACACAGATCTTGTGAATTTGTGAATTTCCGGGTACACCGTTTTCATGAAAACCTTCATCGGACCCCGTCTGAGGCGGCTGCGGCGCGAGGCAAAGCAGACACAGGCCGAAATGGCCAAGACCCTCGGCATCAGCAATTCCTACGTGAACATGCTGGAAAAGAACGAACGCAGCGTGTCGGTGTCGGTGCTGCTGCGGCTGTTCGAGGCCTACGGGGTCGACTGGCGCGAGATCGCAGATGAAGACGACGCGGCGACGCTGACCAACCTGCGCACGGCGTTCCAGGATCCGCTCTTTGACGGACAAAGCCCCGATCTCACGCAGCTGCGTGCGCTGATGTCGCACGCGCCCGATGTGGCGCAAAGCTTCCTGCAGTTGCACCATGCCTATCGCACGGTGACGGATCGCCTTTTGGTTGTGGGCAACGCCAGCGAGACCGATCTCAACATCCTGCGCGCCTCTCCCGAGGCGGTGGTGCATGACTTCTTTCGCGACAACCGCAATCACTTCCCCGAGCTCGAAGCGGCCGCCGCGGGGTTCTGGGAAGGCGAGCGGCTGGACAATGACGAGGTCTATGCCGCCCTCAAGCGCCGTCTCAAGGACAGGCTGGGGCTCACCACCCGCGTGGTGCCGGTGGCCGAGATGCCCGAGACACTGCGCGAGTATGACGACTACAATCGCGAGGTGCGCCTGTCCGAAGGGCTCGACCACCCCAACCGGGTCTTTCAGCTGGCCCACACCATCGGGCTTATCGAACAGCGCGAGGTGATCGACGGCATTCTGTCGCGCATCGATCTCGATGAGCCTGCCGGGCTCAACCGGTGCCGGGTGGAGCTGGCCAATTACTTCGCCGCCTCGGTCCTGATGCCCTATGAGGCGTTTCTGAAAGAGGCGCTGGCCAGCAAATACGACTTTGCGCATCTGTCCTTGCGCTTCGGCGTGAGTTTCGAGCAGGCCTGCCACCGCGCCACCACCTTGCAGCGGGATGCGGCACAGGGTGTGCCGCTGTTTTTCCTGCGGATCGACAAGGCGGGCAACGTGACCAAGCGCTTCAATTCCACAGGGTTTCAGCTGGCCGAATATGGCGGCGCCTGTCCCCGGCTGGACGTGCATACCTGCTTTCGAAGCCCCGGCAGCGTGGTGTCGCAACTGGTGGAAATGCCCGATGGCGGGCGTTTTTTCGTGTTCTCCAGAACCGTGGACCGACCCCGCTTCACGCGGCATTCGAAAGACAAGCGGCTGGTCGTTGCCCTGGGCTGCAGCGTCGAACATCTCGACGCGATCGGCTATGCGGAGGGCCTGCTCCGCGGCACCCAGAAGGCCACCGAGGTGGGCATCAACTGCCGCATCTGCCCGCGCGCCAATTGCGACCAGCGCGCGCATAACGCGATGATCCTCAACGAGCCGGTCGATATACGCCGCCGCGGCGCGACGCGCTACGCGACCTGACCGGCCCTGTTCCAGGGGCTGCCCTGGTCTGCCGGTTACCGGGATCGTGAGAATTGTTATTGAATTTTAGGTAGATAGCGGCTGCAATGATGCCGGTTTTCACCGATTGTTTCCGATCTGACGTCAATCTTTCTGCGACTTTTCCGAGCAGAGAGTTGTACAGTGCCGACACTCCCCACACCGTTTGCCAGTTTCGGTCACACCGGTCATGCCGGTCTTTTCGGGGGCAATATTCTTGCCCCGCGCACGCCCATGGAGGGGCCCGGAAGTTACGCGGAAGCGGTGGAGGCGCTGGGCGTCACCACGCTGCGCTATCCCGGCGGGTCGCTGACGGAATATTTCTTTGACCTCTCCAATCCCGATGCCGACACCGCGCGCCATGCGCTGACCGGCGAGGTCAAGGAGTTCATGCCGATCTCCGACATCATGGCGCATTCGGCAGAGACCGGGCGCCCGGTGGCCATCGTGATCCCGACCCGCGACCAGATCTCGGAACGCTATGACGACAACGGCGACAGGCTGCCGGCCATCGAAGAGGACGTGTTGCGCGAGTTCGTGCGCGACGTGGTCGGCGGCGTCTATGGCCGGGGGGAGGTGGCGGCCTTCGAGATTGGCAATGAATACTGGGGCTCCGGTGGCATGACCGCAGCGGAGTACGGGCGGGTCGCGGCCGAAATGACCGGCATCATCGACAGCGAGCTGACCCGCCTCGCGCAGATGTTTCCGGAGGCCAATGACATAGAGATCGTGGTCCAGATGGGCACCAATTTCGGGTCCTCCTCGCTCGATGAGGCTTATGCGGGCATGGGTCCGCAGGACATCGCCGCCGATCTTGAGGCCACCTATGATATCGAGCTGCGCCCCGGTGCGGTGCTGGCCAGCGGCTTTGTCGACTGGTCGGAGGTCAATAACGAGATCATCCTCGCGCGGCTGGAGGAAAGCGGCGCTCTGGCCCAGGTCGACGGGGTTGCGGCGCATATCTACTCGCGCGCGCCGGTGCTCGAACACACCCGCTATTTCCATCTCGACCAGATCGAGGATACCTGGCTCGAGGACCGTCCGGATCTCGAAGTGCATGTGACCGAATGGAACCAGCGCTCCGGCACCGCCGCCTTCGACCGGTCGGAGGATTACGGGCTATACCAGGCGCAGGAAATGCTCGAGATGGTCGAGGAATACATGCGCGCGGGCGTGGATCAGGCGCAGGTCTGGCCGCTGATCCAGAACACCCCCTCGACGCTCAGCGTGGGGCGCAGCTACGAATCGAGCACTCCGGCGGGCGAGATGTTTGCGCTGATGTCAGAAAACCTGCCCGGCATGCGCATGCTGGATTTTGCACCGGCAGACGATCGCGAGGGCGAGTTCGAGGCCCGCTCGATGGACGTGCACGGATTTGCCGATGGCCGGGACATGCTGCTCTACGTGCGCTCCAACACCCGAGAGAAGGTCATTCAGAAAGAGCTGGAGCTGTCGAACCTTGTCGAGGATGTGGGCGCGGTGGAGATTTCGGTGCTGGGCGTGGCGCAGGGGCAGGCACCGGGCGATTCCCGCTCCGAGGCGGTGGTCGAGCGCGCGGATGCCGAGGATCTGTATGTCGACGGCATGCTGGAGACGATCCTCGCACCGGGCGAGATCATGCAGGTGCGCCTGATCGACGTGACCCCGACCCGCGCTTTCGAGCCGGTCTTTGCAGCCACCGCGCGGGAGCCCGCGCCGAAGACCGTGCCGACGAACCCGCCCGAGCCGGAACTGGACGATGTCGAGATCGACCTGCCCGATTTCCCGGGGCTGATCCGCCTGGTGGGCGACCGCGGATCGGATGGCGGCAAGGGAGGCGGCGGAAACGGCAATGGTGGCGGCGGCGGCGGTCAGATCGACGGGCTCGAGCTGATATTGTCGCTGATGCGAAACGGATCGGGATCCGGCGCGTTCCGTGAAATGGAAGATGCCGGTCGGGAATACACAGACGAGGATGACGATGACCGCGGCGGCGGCAGCGTGCCGGGCTGGCTGAGCGCGGTTTAGGCCGACGCGACGGCGCGCGGTGGTCGCGTCTGAGGTATGCCTTGATCAGGATGGTTCCGCCGAAGCGTGCCCGAAACCTGCCTGACGCGCGCCACTTTCTGACGCAGCTACGTCATTTTCGACAAATTTGCCCCAATTTTGCCCAATTTGGCGCGTAGCAACCGGCGCAGACAATCGCGGGTGGGGCGTTCGTGACGGTCAAGGAGCATCTGATGCTGCGTACACTCTGCCTTTCTTCTGTCCTGGCGCTGGCCGGGCTTGCCACTGCGGCGAGCGCGGAAGAACACTATGTCCTGATGATGGGAGAGGGGTATTTCCCCGATGTCGTGCATCCCGCGCTCGGGGACACGATCCGGTTCATCAACATCTCCGACGTGCCGATGGCCGCCACCGCCAGCGATGACAGCTGGAGCACGGGTCTGCTGTTGCCGGAGGCGGAATATGTGCTGTCCGTGACCGACGGCATGCAGCAGAGCTTTGCCAACACGCTGGGTGCGGAGGCGGCTGGCGCGGAGGACGGGTTTGTCGCGGACGCCAGCGTCGGCGGGCTGCTGGACTATCTCAACGCCGCCAACACCACCACCAATCTCGCCACCGGGGATGCGTTCGTTTACAACTGAGCCGGGCTTGCGCCTTTCACGCCAAGGGCTCGATCAACCCCGCGCCGCTGGCGCGGTTCGAGTTCACCTCGGTGCCGACACGATGAAACGCCAGCGCCTCTTCGGGCGCGGGCGTCATCAGCGTCGCGGCACCATGCCCGTCTTCGCCCAGCCATTTCGCCCAGGACCCGGGCGCGAGGATGACCGGCATGCGGTGGTGGATCTGCGACACGGCCGTGTTGGCGGCACAGGTCACAATGGCGCAGCTGCGATGGGCCTCGCCGTCCCGCTCCCAATCCTGCCAGATCCCGGCAAACGCAAGCGGCCCTTCGGCGCCGGGGTGGATGTACCAGGGCAGGCGTTTTCCATCCGCGTCCTTGGTCCATTCGTAAAACCCCGTGGCCGGGATCAGGCAGCGGCGATCTCTGGCAGCCGATTTGAAGGCGGGTTTCTCGGCGATGGTTTCGGCCCGCGCGTTGATGAGCAGCGGGCCACCGTTGGTGGCCTTGTACCAATGCGGCAGAAACCCCCAGCGCATCGGGGCGAGACGACGGCTTCCGTCTTCGGACCGGATGGTGGCGACCTGGTTGGTGGGGCAGATATTGAAGTTGGGCCCGTCCGGCAGATCATTGGCGGGCACCGCGTCAAAAAGCTGCGCCATGGCGTCGGGGGGCAGGGTCAGAGCGAACCGTCCACACATCAGCCGCCGCGCCCCGGCAGCGCGGAGTAGAGCATGAGCCCCCAATCCACCAGATCCCGCTCAACCCGCCCCCAGAGCGCGCCGAAGGCCAGCGGATCAAGCCTTGTGGCGGCGGCGATCTGCGCCAGACTGCGGCGGCCGTCGATTGCGGCGAGCAGCGGGGCGGCGTCCTTGGCAAGCCGCAGCACTGTCTGCGCCTCCTTCATGCGGATCGGGATCGGCTTGCCTTGTGCCACCGCCTGCGCCAGCGCAGGCGCTGTCACGCCGCGAAGATGCGGCACCAGGTTACGGTTGGTGCCGCGTGCGGGTTTGCGCTGGTCATCGGCGGGCACCGCGTAGGCGATGTGCATCCGGATCGTGCCGCGCAGTTTTTCGGCCACGGCGGCTGCGGTGGCCTCGCTCATGCCCTGGGGGCGCTCGGTCAGGCGGCCGAGATCGTAGAGCGCGGGGGTTGCGAACCCCTGCAGCCGCCAGCCGCTGTCGGCAAGCACCTCCAGAAGCGCCGGGACGTCATAGGCGCGGTCCTGCCCGTGCAGCAGCAGATCGTAGAACCCGGCATCCGAGGCATGGTGGTCGGTCAGGTTGCCATTGGCGCGAAACGGGTGGGTCTCGGGCAGGGCGGCCACGATCTTGCGCGCGCGGGCCAGACGCTCCTGCGGCGGGAGCCCGTCAAACAGCGCGCCAAACGCCTCCTGCAGCGGGTAGACGCCGGAGCGGCCATAGGGGGCGTAGACCATGAAGCCCATGCCGCCCCCCGGCGCCAGCGCATCGCGCAGAGCGGCAAACCCCGCACCGGGGTCGGGCAGATGGTGCAGCACGCCGCAGCAATCAATGTAGTCGAACGGGCCGAAATCGGCGGCATCGAGCAATGAGCCGGTGTGAAAGCGGATGGAGCTCAGCCCGCGCGCCGTGGCCCGCGCCTCGGCCACCGCACGAGAGGCCTGGCTGAGGTCGAGATAGGTGATCTGATGCGGCACGCCCGCGGTTGCGAGCACCTGCGCCAGCTGGATCAGCCCGTCGCCGGTTCCGCCGCCGGCGACCAGCGCGGTGAAGGGCCGCGACCAGTCCCGCCTGCCTTCGAAGAGCCAGTGATCGATCTCCAGCGGATGGGAGGGCGATCCGGTGATCAGGCGGCGGGCCTCGTCGGCGGGATCGCGTTCGGGATAGGGATAGGCTTCGTATTGTTCGCTGACGCTGACCATGGCGCGACCCTGCCACACGCGCCGGACGGTGTTCAAGCGCCGAGCGCCAACCGGTTTCGCCGCCTGCGGCGGCGACCGGCCGGGGGCGCTGCCCCCGGACCCCCGAAGTATTTCTCAACCGGAGAAGCGGGGGGCGGGCGTCGGCTGCGAGGGGGGCTGTCAGGCGGTTTGGCGGGCTAACTTGGGTGTTTGGATCCGCACGGCAGTTTGCCGCACTGGTCTCTTTCGCGGCCTTGGCGGAGATCTGCGTCATGCGCGCCGGGCGGTGTTCAAGCGCCGAGCGCCAACCGGTTTCGCCGCCTGCGGCGGCGACCGGCCGGGGGCGCTGCCCCCGGACCCCCGAAGTATTTCTCAACCAGAGAAGCGGGGGGCTGGGGTCGGTTGCGAGGGGGGCTGTCAGGCGGGTTTGGCGGGCTCCCAGGGGCGAATGAAGCCGCCCAGCACCTTGCCGATTTCCGCCTCCGTCGCGCCATTGGCGGAGACCTGTGCCACGAGCCCGCGTTTCTTGTCGTCGATCACCTGTGTGACACGTGCCGCGACGCCTTCCTTTTCCAGCGCGGCGTTGTAGACGCGGGTGATGGCATGTTTGCGAAGGTCCGGTTTGAAGACCTTGCCCACGGCGGTTTTCGGCAGTTCGGGCAGGATCGTCATGTGCTTGGGATGGGCCGCGCGCTCATGCACATGCACACGGCAATGCTCCAGCAGCGCCTCTTCGGTCACCTCCGCCCCGTCGACCAGTTCGACAAATGCGCAGGGCAGCTCTCCGGAATGGGCATCGGGCTGGCCGATGGCCCCGGCAAAGGCCACCGCCGGGTGGGATTGCAGCGCTTCCTCGATCTCGGCGGGGTCGATATTGTGGCCGCCGCGGATGATCAGATCCTTGGCGCGGCCGGTGATCCAGACATAGCCATCCGCATCCACGCGGCCCAGATCGCCGGTGCGCAGATGGGTGTTCCAGTGATAGAGATCGGCATTCTTTTCGCTTTCGGTATAGGTGTTGCCGACAAAGACGCCGGGGTTGTCGACGCAGATCTCGCCGATCTCGTCGGTGGCGCATTCCTCTGGCGCGCCATCGACCAGCTTGACGATCTTCACATCCGAATAAGGGAAGGGCAGGCCGACCGAGCCGACTTTCTTGACCCCATGCGGCGGGTTGATCGACACCAGGCAGGTGGCCTCGGTCATGCCGTAGCCTTCGGCGATGCTGAGCCCGCAGGTCTCCTCGAAGCGCTTGAAAAGCTCCATCGGCATCGGCGCGGAGCCGGAAATAGCGAACTGCACGGTGGAGATGTCGGCATCGACCTTGCGCTGCATCAGCGCGGCCACGGCGGTGGGCACGGTGATCACATAAGTCACTTTCCAGCGCTCGCAGAGCTTCCAGAAATTGTCCATCACACCGTCGCCGCGATACCCCTGGGGGGTGGGGAAGACCACGTGGCTGCCCGCCGTCATCGCCGACATCAAAAGCGCCTGCGTCGCCATCACGTGAAAAAGCGGCAGCGGGCAGATCATCGTGTCCTTCTCGGTGAAAAGCACCGTGTCGCCGAGAAACCCGTTATAGATCATGCCGGAATACTTGTGCTGCGCGACCTTCGGCATGCCCGTGGTGCCACCGGTGTGGAAATAGGCCGCGACGCGGTCGCCGGTGCTGTCGGCAAATTGCAGGGTCTTGGGCTGGCGCGCGAGCTCTGCGGTGAAGCTTTTCACATCCGCATGGTGGTTGCCGGGATTCTTGGGGCGAATGAGCGGCACGATCCAGCTTTTCGGCGGTGTGAGATAGCGGTTGAGATCGACCTCCAGCACGGTGTTGACCTGCGGCGCGTTGCGCACCGCCTCGGCCATTTTCTGCGCCAGATCGGTTTTCGGGAAGGCCTTGAGCGTGACCACGACCTTGGCGCCTGTCTCGCGCAGGATGGAGGCGATCTGCTCGGGCTCCAGCAGCGGATTGATCGGGTTCACGATGCCCGCCACAGCGCCGCCCAGCAGCGTCAGCACCGTCTCATTGGCATTGGGCAGCACGTAGGCCACCACGTCGTTTTCGCCGACGCCGAGCGAGCGGAAGAGGTTCGCGGCCTGCGCGGTCTTCTCCTGCAGCGCGCGCCAGGTCAGGGTTTCGGCCTTGTCGGTCGGGCCCGACAGCAACTGGTAACTGACCGCGGGCCGGTCCGGATAGGCCCCGGCGGTCTTGCTCAGCAGGCTCCAGATGGTTTTGGGCAGGTCGCGCGCCTGCCACGGCATTTCGGCTTCGATTGCGTTGCGGTCGGCCAGCCCTGCATAGGTCATTTGCCGTTTTCCTCCCTGAATGGCGCGGCTGTGTCCCGCGCCTTAATGCTGTCGTGGTGGTGCAGTGTGGAAAGCTTTGCGGTTTCGCGCAAGGGTTATGAACGTTGGGGAAAATACGCTCTGACGCAGCGTTCCGGGCACCAGATTGAAACGGCTGGCGGGTGAGGCTAAGATCCGGGCATGGATCATCCGCTGAACGCATTGATAAATGCCCGGATCGAGGCTGCGGAACGCGAGGGTGCGTTTGACAACCTGCCCGGTGCAGGCAAGCCGCTGCCGCGTGTGGACAACCCCGAAAACGCGGTCAATGCGCGGATATTGCAGGAACACGGCGCGGTGCCGGAGTTTGTGGCGCTGTCGCGGGAACTGGCGCGGTTGCGCGCAGAACTGAACGACATGGGCGACCGGACGGAGCGGCGGCGCATCCTGCAGGAGATGTCGTTTCTGCAGGTCAAGCTGGAGATGGCCCGCAAGGCGCCCTGAGCGCGCCGCGGGTCACCGTGGATCAACCCGGGCTGTGTCTGTGGACCGGATCGATGGGTGTTGCGGGCAGCGCCAGCGCCTCTTCCAGCACGCGGGCGATCTGCAGCAGCCGCCCTTCGCCGCGGGGCCGCCCAATCAGCTGGAGGCCGACCGGCAAGCCCGAGGGTGTGAACCCGACGGGCAGCGACAGGGCGGGCAGGCCGCAAAGCGTCGCGGGGTGGGCAAAGCGCAGCCAGTCGAGGTAATCGCGGCTTGTCACACCGGCAATCTCGGGCGGGTACTCGATCTCGACCGGCAGCGGCGCGATGCCGGTGACCGGGCAGGCCAGCACGTCGTAGCGCGCCAGAAAACCCTGCATTTCGGCGTAGATCTGCGATTGCGCGACCATCGCCTCGGCCACGTCTTCGGTCCTGAGCGCAAGACCCTCGCGGATGTTGGCTTTTAATGCGGGCTTGAAATGCCGGGTGACGTCGTCCGGGGTCTTGCGGGCACCGGCCCAGAACACCAGCGCGCGCAAGGTGCGGGAGGTTTGGTCGACATCCCGCAGCGTCGGATGGTCCTCGTCAACCGTGACGCCCGGGATATCGAGCCCGGCCATGGCACGCGCCAGCACATCTGTCATCTCTGCGGTGACCGGGGCGAGCCCGCCCAGATCCGGCGCAAACCCGATGCGGATCGGGTCCGGCGCGGACAGGCATTGCGCGAGATAGCTTGTCTCGGGCGCGGGACAGGACAGCGCCCAGATCGGATCGAACCCCGACAGCGCGTCGAGAAAGAGCGCGCAATCGGCCACGTTGCGGGCCATCGGCCCCTGAACGGCGCTGGTGTCGAAGGCCAGTTGCGGCGACGCGCCACCGGCGACGCCGGGTGAAGGGCGCAGCCCGACGATGCCGCAGAAACTGGCCGGGGTGCGCAGCGATCCGCCGCGGTCGGAGCCGAGCGAGAGCCAGACCTCTCCCGTGGCCAGCCCCGCGGCCGCCCCACCGGACGAGCCACCGGCATTCATGCGCGTGTCCCAGGGGTTGCGCGTCGGACCGAAGACGGCGTTGAACGTGTTGGCGCCCGCGCCCATTTCGGGCGTGTTGGTCTTGCCCAGCACCACGCCGCCACGGTCTTCCAGCCGCGTGACCAGCGGATCGGAGGCGTCGGGGATGTGATCGGCAAATGCCGGCGTGCCCCAGGTGGTGCGCACGCCTGCGACCGCGGTCAGATCCTTGATCCCGATGGGCAACCCCGACAGCAGGCTTTCGCGGTCAACCGATGCGGCCATCTTCCGCGCGCGCGCCTCGCAGAGCGTCACCATCGCGTTGATCGAAGGGCCGGTCTGCGCGATCCGGGACGCCGCCGCGCCGATCAGCTCCGCCGGGCTCACTGCGCCGGACTGCAGCAATCCGATCGCCTCGCGCGCGCTCAGCGCGCAGAGCTCCGGGCCGGAATAGCCGGGGCCGTCAGACATCCGGTCCGCGGTCGCAGAACATCTCGTAGAGCAGGTCGATCACCCGTCCGGTTTCTTCGCCGGCGAGGCTGTAATAGATCGTCTTGCCCTCGCGCCGTGTCTTCACCAGTCCCTCTTCGCGCAGCCGGGCCAGCATCTGGCTGACCGCCGCCTGGCGGGTGGACAGCAGCTCCTCCAGCTCTCCGACAGAACGTTCGCCCTGTCCCAGATGACACAGAATCATCAGGCGCCCTTCATGCGCCAGCGTCTTCAAAAAGCCCGCAGCATCACGGGCATTGGCCGCCATTTTAACTGGCGGAGCAATTAAAGTCCTAGAATCCAAAGGTTTTTTCCTTTGTTCCCGCTCCACTTCTGCAGAACGTCCTGTTTCGCGCATGCAGCATAGCAAGAGACGACGCCGAAGGCGAGATCACGACCTCGGGGCCGGAGCGCCCCCCTCGAACGCGTTGCCGTCGACATAGTTGCAGGGCGCGTCCTGCATCTGCAAATGCAGCCCCGAGCCGGTATAGGGATGCGCGCGGGCAAGCTCTTCATCGACCTCGATACCAAGACCCGGCGCGCTGGGCGCGGTGACAAACCCGTTCTCGACCTCAAGGCTGCTCTTGATCAGCGCGTCGTGAAACGGTGTCTCGATGGTCTCGGCCATGAGCAGGTTGGGGATGGTGACGGCGAGCTGAATATTGGCGGCCCATTCGACCGGCCCGGCATAGAGATGCGGCGCCATCTGCGCACCGAAGCTTTCGGCCAGAGCGGCGAGCTTGCGCGCCTCCCAGAGCCCGCCCGCACGCCCCAGCGCCGGTTGCAGGATCTCGACACCGCCGGTGCGCAGCAGCGTGGCAAACTCGGCACGCGTGCTCAGCCGTTCGCCGGTGGCCAGCGGGATCCGCACGGCCTGCGCCACCCGCGCAAAGTCGAGCGGATTGTCGGGCGGGATCGGCTCTTCGAACCAGAGCGGGGCGTAGGGTTCCAGCGCCTGGCCAAGCCTGATGGCGCCCGCCGGGGTGAACTGGCCGTGAGTGCCGAAAAGCAGATCGGCGCGATCCTCCACCGCGCCGCGGATCGCGGCGCAGAAGGCCACCGACTGGCGGATGTCGGACATCGCGGGCATGTGCCCGCCGCGCATCGTGTAGGGGCCCGCGGGGTCGAACTTGACCGCCGTATAGCCGCGCGCAACGCAATCCGCCGCCGCCTCTGCCGCCATGTCGGGCGAGGTCCAGAACCCGCCCATGTCGTGCTGCGGCAGCGGGTAGAGGTAGGTATACGCGCGTATTCTTTCGTTCATCAGGCCGCCCATCAGCGCCCAGACCGGCCGGTTGCGGGCCTTGCCGAGAATGTCCCAGCAGGCGATCTCGAGCCCCGAAAAGGCACCCATCACCGTCAGGTCCGGCCGCTGCGTGAAGCCCGACGAATAGGTGCGGCGAAAGAGACGTTCGATGTTCTCCGGCGAGGCGCCCTCGAAATAGCGCTGAAAGACGTCCCCGATCACCGCGCGCATCGCATCCGGCCCCACCGACGCGGCATAACACTCCCCCCAGCCGGTGATGCCGTCATCGGTGGTGAGCTTGACGAGGATCCAGTAGCGCCCACCCCAGCCCGGTGCGGGTGGCGCGGTGACGATGATGTCGAGATCCCTGAGCTTCATGACGTGGCCCTTGCGGCGAGATGCGCATCGACCACGCGCTGCACCATGGGCGCGAAATGCGCGAAATCCGGTGTCACCCGGTCGGGATCCTTGCCCGCATCGTCGAGATAGCGGACCTGGATGATCCGCTCGAGGTTCGGATTGGCTTCGAAGGTCGCGATCTCGTCCGGTGCCATCGGTCCGCCCTGCAGGTTGAGCGAATGCACAGATGCCTCTGACAGGCGGTCGAAATAGGCAGGGCGGGTTGCGCAGAGATAGCGTTTGGCCGCCACGTGATGGCGCACGCAGTCGGTCACCAGCGTCGGGAAAAACGCCTCCAGCACCTCGGCGCCCGCTTCCTCGTGGTGGCGGTCTTCGGTGTCCTGCATGGAAAACGTGCCAAACTCCGAGGTGAAATGCCCGATATCGTGCAGCAACGCGGCCACGATGATTTCGTCCTCGAGGCCCTGCTGCTCGGCGATGGCGGCGCCCTGCAGCATGTGCTGCGCCATGGTCACGGGCTCTCCGAGATATTCCGCATCGCCGCAGCGCGCGAAGATATCGCCGAGAAACGCCACAATCGTGTCCTGCGTGGGCGCGTCTGTCATGACGTGGCCTCCAGCGCCGCGAGGGTCGAGAGCAACCCGTCGCGGTCGGCATAACAGCCCTGCAGCCAGCGGTGGCCCGCGCCGGAATAGCCTTTGCGGGCATGCAACACGCGGGTGTTGTCGACGATAAAGGCCTCGCCCGGGGCCAGCTTGAAGGTGATCTGCATCGCCGGGTCATCCACCAGTTCCGAAAACCGGCGCAGCGCGCGGTAATAGCCCTCCATCGCCTCGAACGGCACATCGACCAGCGGCGCGGCGGAACGGGCGTTGAAGCGGATCGCCTGCAAACCGCCATCCGGCGCGGTCTCGATCACCGGACGGCGGGAGGTCAGCGCCACACCCGCGCTGCCGGAATAGGAAAACCGGGCCGTGTGCCGGGTCAGCAGATCGAAGCCCGCGGGATCTTCCGCGCGCAGTTGTTCGGTCACGGCAAACCCGTCGACCACCATGTTCTCGCCCCCGGTGGCGGAGTTCTCAAGGCAGGCGAGGATCTGCAGGGTCGGCACCGGATCGCGGTATGGGTTGTCCGTATGCGCCTGCAGCCCCAGCCCGGTATAGGCGAGGTTGACCGGGTTCACCTCTGTCCGGACCTCGAAATGGCGGCCGTAATTGGTCTCGCGCACATAGCCGAAGAGCGCCACGATCTCGAACAGCTCCTGCGGCTCCGCACGCATGCCGGTGACCTTCGCCACACCGTGGCGGCGCACGGCCGCAAGCCAGTCGCGCAAGGCGCCGCGGTCCGTCTTCATCGCCGAAAGGTCACCGGAAAAGAGCGCCGAACCCAGGTCCGCCGTCCAGGTTTCCACTCCGGGCGGCAGGAGCCTGTCGTCATCTGCGCGGTCATAACAATGCGCCGAAAGCCAGGAGAGCGGGAAGCGCACCGTCTTGTCCTCGGGCGCAAAGGTGCAGCGCAGCACGTCTTCCTCAACCGCAACATCGCTCAGCGTCACCTGCGCGGGCAGGTCGTTCAGCGTGATCAGCCGCTGGCCGTTTGCGGGATCGCGGGTGTCGGGGTCGAGCGCGTTGTCGCGCAGCCAGAGCGCGTGGTAGCGCGCGCCGTCAAGGTTGAGCACGGTGCCGTCCGCCTCGATGATGGCCTGGGTCATCGGATTGCCTTTCGTCTCAGAAGAGGATCACGTTGCGTCTCGCGCCGCCGGTTCTGGTATCGGCAATCGCCTCGTTGATCTGGCCCAGCGACCAGCGCCCGGAGACCAGCTCATCGAGCTTCAGCCGGCCTTGCGCGTAAAGATCGGCCATCCAGGGTATGTCGCGGGAAATCACCACGTCGCCCATCTTGGAGCCGACAAAGCCCTGTCCCATGAAAGCCGGGATCACCGGTTCGTATTGCGCCATGGCCCCGCTTGCGGGCATGCCGACCATGACCATGCGCCCGCCCCAGCCCAGATAGCGCGGCGCGTCGTTATAGGCCGGGATGACGCCGACAGTCACTGCGACCAGATCCGCGCCGCGCCCGCCAAGCGCCTTCATCGCGGCCTTCCACGGCGCTTTTCCCGATCCCAGAACGCCATGGGTCGCGCCGAACTCCGCCGCGATGTCCAGCTTCTCGGGGCTCATGTCGACGGCGACGATGCGTCTCGCGCCTGCGATCCGCGCGCCCTGAATGGCGTTGAGTCCGACACCGCCCGCGCCGATCACCACCACGTCCTCGCCGGGGCGCAACTTGCCTGCGTTGACCACGGCACCGATGCCGGTGATCACGCCGCAGGCCATCAGCGCCACACATTCCGCGGGCATGTCATCGGGCAGGGCGACGATCTGGCTTTGATCGACCACCACCTTTTCGGCAAAGGCACCGCAATTCATCGCCGCCCTGACCTCGGCCCCGTCCGGGCGCGTCAGCACGGTGGGGGCGGCGGTCTGGCCGTCGCAGATCGTGGGTTTGCCGGTTGTGCAATTGGCGCAGCGCCCGCAGGATTTGATGAGCGTGACCACGACGCGTGCGCCGATCTCGACGCTTGTGACACCACTGCCCAGAGCGGTGACCCGGCCCGCCGCCTCGTGGCCCAGCACCATCGGCAGATCGCCGCCCCAGATTCCGTCCGCGAAAGAGATGTCGGAATGGCAGATCGCCACCGCCTCGAGCGTGACCTCCACCTCTCCGCCAAGCGGCGCGCGCAGATCCAGCGTCTCGATCTCAAGCGGCGCGCCGAATGCCGTGGTCACGGCGGCCTTGATGCGGGCCATGATGTCTCTCCCCCTCGTTTCGGTCAGGTTGACCTTGCCGTGCGGGTGCGTGCAAGCGCGAAAACGACCTGTCGGTGACGCGGTCAGGAGGCGCGCGGCGCGCGCGGGGCAGAGAGGAAGACCACGAACGCCACGACAATCAGCGCCAGCGACAGAAGGAACGGCGCGCCGGGAAAGAAGACCGCGGCATCGGGCGCGGTGAAGGCGGCAAAGGTATAGGTCATGACCAGCGGCGACAGGATCATCGCCAGCGCGTGCACGGAGGAAAGCACGCCCTGCAATTCGCCCTGCCGCTGCGGCCCCACCGTCTTGCTCATGATGCCTTGCAAGGCCGGGGTGATCACCGCGCCGAGGGCGGCAAGCGGCGTCAGGATCAGGGCGATGGTGCCGGAGGTCACGACCGCCATCGCGCCAAACGCGGCCATGTCGAAGACCAGCCCGTAGATCACCGTGCCGCGTTCGCCCAGACGGGTCAGGAACACCCGGATCAGCCCGCCCTGAACCACCGCCATCATGATCCCGAAAAGCCCCAGCGACAGGCCGATCATGCCCGGATCCCACTGAAACCGCGCCTGTCCGAAATAGGCCCAGACCGCGGGATAGACCATGAAGGCGACCTGGTAGAGGAAATAGATCAGTAACCCGCGCCGGATGCCGGGCAGGGTGCCAAGCGCGCGAAAGGCGCGAAACGGGTTGATCTTGGTACGCTCGAAAGGGCGGCGCGTGGCGTCGGTGACGGTCTCGCGCAGCACGAGCCAGCCCAGCAGGCCGTTGCCTGCAGACAGGACCGCCGCCGCCCAGAACGGCGCGCGGGTGCCGTATTCGCCCAGGACCCCGCCCAGCAGCGGGCCGATCACAAAGCCCATTCCGAAGGCCGCGCCGATGAGGCCGAAGTTCTGCGCGCGTTTTGCGGGCTCTGAGATATCGGCGATATAGGCCGAGGCCACCGGCTGTGTGGCGGCGGTGATCCCGCCCACGACCCGGCCTGCCAGCAACAGCCAGATCGATCCTGCCACCGCCATCACCACGTAATCGGCAGCCGTGACGCCAAGCGAGACCAGCAGGACCGGGCGGCGGCCGAACCGGTCCGACAGGTTGCCGAGCAGCGGGCCAAAGAGAAACTGCATGACCGCAAACACGGTCGACAACACGCCGCCCCAGAGCGCGGCATCCGCCAGCGTGCCGCCGGTGACCTCTTCGATCAGGTCGGGCATGACCGGGATGATCAGCCCGATGCCCATCGCGTTGATGAGCACGGTCAGCAGGATCACGGCGATGGGCAGGCGCATGGGCGGCGCTCCGGAGATCAGGCGTGGCGCGCCCGTGACCAGAGCCTAACCGTCTGATGGCAGGGTGAAAAGACCGTGTTTGCCGAGAAAGGGCAAAGGCGCCCCGCGCGCGCGGCGACGCTCAGGCGGGCGCGGTGCTGGCGTGCAGGATATCGGTCACGGCATCCGCAAAGCGGCGCGCCTCGGCAGGCGCTTGACCGAGATGGCGCGCGGGCTCGAAAAACCCCGGCGTCAGATCGGGATAGGCGTCCTTCGCAAGCGCTGCGAGCGGCTGGCCGGTCCTCTGCGCCTGCTGGCAGAGCGCCTTGACCGCGGCCTGCGCCTCGGGCCGCGACATCCGATCGGTGAGCGCGAAGTAGAGCGCCTCAGCCAGGATCAGCCCGCCGGTTTGCGCCAGCGTCCCGGCCATCTGGTCAGGGCGCGGGCCGATGCCCTCAGATAGCGCCTTGCCGTGCCTCACTGCGGCGGCGGCGCTCATCACAAGTTGCGGCAGGCAGAGCCATTCGGTGAACCACGCCGCCCCGTCGCGTTGCTGCCGGTGCAGGGCCGCGCCCAGCAGGGTGCCATGTAGGCCCTGCGCGTGCCGCGCCAACGCCACTAGCACCGAGGGCGCCACGGGGTTTTGCTTTTGCGGCATGGTGGAGGAGGCGCCCGCACTGCCCTGCGTGATCTCGGCGATCTCCGACCGGGTCATCAGGCACAGATCCTCACCCATCTTGCCCAGCGCCAGCGTGAGGCGGGTCAGCCAATCGGCGATCTTCAGGATCGGTGTGCGGTCGCTGTGCCAGCTTGCGCCGGGATCGGCGAGCCCGAGCCGCGTGGCCAGGCCCGCCCGAATGGCCGCGGGATCGGGGCCCAGGGCCGACGCGGTGCCCGCAGCCCCCGAAAGCGAGACGCAAAGCGCTGTCTCGCGCAGATGCGCAAGCTCCCGCGCCAGCGCCAGAAGCGGCTGGCCCCAGCCGGCCACCACCGCGCCGAAACTGGTCGGAGTGGCGTGCTGCCCGTAGGTGCGCGCGGCCATTGGCAGCTCTGCATGTTCCGCGGAAAGCCGGGCAAGGGCGCAGAGCACGGCCTGCAGATCCGCCTCCGCCAGCACCAGCGCCTGCCGCAGCCGCAGCATCAGCGCGCTGTCCTGAATGTCCTGCGAGGTGGCACCCCAATGCAGGTACTGCCCATGCTCCGGCGCGGGCAGCGCCGCGCGGAACGCCGCAACAAAGCCCGGCACGCTGACGCCGTTCTGCGCGGTGGCGCCGGTCAGGCCTGCGGGGTCGATCTGCGCCTCCATTGCGGCCCGCTGGATCGCTGCCGCCGCGGTCTCGGGGATGACGCCGTGCTGCGCCTGTTCCTGCGCAAGGGCCCCCTCGACCAGCATCATCGCGCGGATCTCGGCGCTGTCGGCAAAGAGCCGCGCGGTCCCGGGGCAGGCAAAAAGCCCCGACAGAATGCTGCTGTCAAACGGCGTGGCGGGCATCGATCAGCGCGCCTTTGCGCGGGTGTGCCGATCACACATGACCTTGCGCCTTCAGAAACCCGGTCAGCAGGGCGGCGTAGTCCTCGGGTTTTTCCACGCAAGGCAGATGCCCTGCGCCGCGGATCAGCGCAAATTGCGAGCCGGGGATCAGCTCCACCGTTTCGCGCACCAGATCCGGCGGGGTCGAGCCGTCCTCGCTGCCCGCGATGCCAAGCGCGGGCAGCCGCAGCGCCGCGGTTGTGGCGTAGAAATCCGTGCCCGCAATCGCCGCACCGCACCCGGTCCAGCCTTCGGCGGGTGTGCGCTGGAAAAGGTTGCGCCAGGCCGGGAAGGCTTCGGTCTTGTGAAACGGCGCCGAGAACCAGCGCTGCATCGTGGCCTCGGTCACCGCCGCGAGCCCGCCGGCCTCGACCGCGTCGATCCGCTCCTGCCACATCTGCCGCGTGCCGATCTTGGCGCCGGTATTGGACAGCACAACCGCGCGCACCAGATCGAGACGCTTGGCGGCAAGCCCCTGCGCGATCATCCCGCCGATCGAGAGCCCGACGAAGATCGCATCGCGAAAGCCTAGGCGATCCATCAGCCGCTCGGTGTCATGCACCAGCGCCCCCATGGAATAGGGGCCGGGCGGCAGGTCCGACAGCCCGTGCCCGCGCTTGTCAAAGCGCAGGATCCGCAGGCCCTGCGGCAGCAGGGGCATGATCTGATCCCAGAGACGGAAATCGGTGCCCAGCGAATTGGCAAAGACCAGCGGCGTGCCACCCTCGGGGCCATCGATGCGGTAATGCAGGCGCAGATCGCCCAAATCGGCCATATGCATGGCAGTCCTCCCTTGCGCTTGATCCTGTCTTAGCCTCCGCGCCGGGGGAGGGGAAGCCGGAGCCTTTGCCCCGGCCTCATCGATGGAGGCGCTCAGGCGATCTCGACGAGCTCGATATCGAAGGTCAGATCCTTGCCCGCCAGCGGGTGGTTGGCATCAAGCGTCACTTCGCTGTCGCTGACATCCACCACCGTGACCGGCATGGTCTGGCCATTGGGCGTCTGCACCTGCAGCTGCGTGCCCAGCTCCAGCGGGATATTGTCGGGGATCTCGCTGCGCGGCACCGCCTGCATCGCCTGCGGGTTGGGCTGGCCGTAGGCTTCGTCGGCGGGGATCTCGACCACCTTCTTGTCGCCCACTTCCATGCCCGGAATGGCCTTGTCGAGCCCGGGGATGATCTGGCCCGAGCCCACTTCGAACTGCAGCGGATCGCGGCCTGCGGAGCTGTCGAACTCGGTGCCGTCCGTGAGGGTGCCGGTGTAGTGAATGCTGACCGTATCGCCGGTCTTGACCTGCGTCATGAGAACTCCGATCTGAAAGGGAAAGTGGCTTTGCCAGGGCCGTGGCGTTGCGCGGGTGCCCGGTGAATCGCGCGCGAGCCTATGCGCCTGCGCACGGGATTGCAAATCCGCGTGGATCCGCGGCCTGGCGGGATTTTTCGGCGGCCCGGGCCGTCTTACGGGTTTCAGCGCCGGGTTTGCTGTGCAAGTCTGCCGCTCGGATGAGCAATATCGAGGCAGAGATGGCGATCAGGGTCTGCGTGTTCGACGCGTATGGAACGCTTTTCGACGTGGCCGCCGCGGCGCGTATGGCCGCAGACGAGCCCGGGCGCGATGCTCTGAAGGCGGTCTGGACGGGGCTTGCGGAAAACTGGCGGCGCAAGCAGCTGGAATACAGCTGGCTGCGGGCGGTCACCGGCGATTACGTGCCGTTCTGGGAGGTCACGAAAGACGGGCTCGACTGGGCGATGGAGGCCGCAGGGCTCGACGATCCGGAACTGCGCGAGCGCATGCTGGCGCTGTACTGGGAGCTGGCGGCCTATCGCGAGGTGCCGGTGATGCTGGCGCAACTGAAGGCCGCAGGCCAGCAGACCGCGATCCTGTCAAATGGCAGCAAGGACATGCTCGACGGCGCGGTCGACAGCGCCCGGATCGGCGAGTATCTCGACGCGGTGCTGTCGGTCGAGGATGTGGGCGTCTTCAAGCCGGACGCCCGGGTCTATGACATGGTCGGAACGCGTTTCGGCTGCGCGCGCGACGAGGTGCTTTTTGTCTCCTCCAACGGATGGGACGCCGCCTCTGCCAGCAGCTACGGGTTTCGCACGGTCTGGGTCAATCGCGCGGGCGCGCCGATGGACCGGCTGATGGCCAACCCCGCGCATGTGCTGGCCGACCTCACCACCATACCGGAGCTGATCTGATGGCGCATTTCACCACATCCGACGGGCTGTCGCTGCATTATCTCGACGAAGGTGAGGGCCTGCCGCTGCTTTGCCTCGCCGGGCTGACCCGCGACGTGCAGGATTTCGACTTTGTCGCCCCGCATCTCGACGGCGTGCGGCTGATCCGGATGGATTACCGCGGGCGCGGCCAATCCGACTGGGCCCCGCACGCGACCTACACGATCCCGGTGGAAGGGCGCGACGCGATGGAACTGCTCGATCACTTGGGGCTGGAACAGGCCGCGGTGCTCGGGACATCGCGTGGCGGGCTCATCGCGATGGTGCTGGCGGCCACGGTGAAAGACCGGCTGCTGGGTGTGGCGCTCAACGATGTCGGGCCGGTGATCGCGCAGGCGGGGCTCGATTTCATCAAGGGCTATCTGGGCAAGGAGCCGCCCTGGAACACCTATGAGGAAGCCGCGGAGAAACGCGCAGCGGCCCTGCCGGGCTTTGCCAATGTGCCGCCCGAGCGCTGGCGCCGCGAGGTGGAGATGCATTACCGTCTGACCGATGACGGGCTGCGGATCACCTACGATCCCAAGCTGCGCGAGGCGGTTCTGGGGGATGGCGCCACACCTGCGCCGGATCTCTGGCCGCTTTTCGACATGCTGGCCGGCCTGCCGCTCTGCGCCATTCGCGGGGCCAACTCCGATCTGCTCTCGCCGGAGACCTTTGCGGAGATGCAGCGCCGCCGACCGGACATGATCGCCGCCGAAGTGCCCGATCGCGGCCATATCCCGTTTCTCGACGAGGCAGAGGCGCTGGACGCGCTGACCCGCTGGCTGGGGATGTTGCGCCAGGCGTGACCGGGGCCCGTTGCCGGGTCAGCTCGCGGGCTGCACAAACACCCGCGTCGGGTGCAACTGGCCCGAGCGGAAGATGCCCACCGCCACCGCGCGCCCGTCGAGAGAGGCCCAGGCCTCGTCGCCGTATTCGGCGTCGCCGGGCAGCACCATGCCGGGGTTGCCGTGGCGCAGCCGCGCCGCGCCCTCTTCGGTGGTGCGCAGCTCGGGCAGGTCGCTGAGCCCCGTTTCGAGCGGCAGCAGATGTGCGTCGAGCGCGGGATCCTGCGCCAGCGCCTCGATCTGCTCGAGCGAGATGCCGTCCTCGACCTCGAACGGCCCCGACCAGATCCGCCGCAGATGCGCCACATGGCCGTGGCAGCCCAGCGCCGCGCCCAGATCGCGGGCAATGGCGCGCACATAGCCGCCCTTGCCGCAGACCATCTCCAGATCCGCGTGATCCGCGTCGGGCCGGTCGATCAGCGTCAGTTCATCGACCCAGAGCGGGCGCGCGGCCAGCTGCACATCCTCGCCGTCGCGGGCGCGCTTGTAAGCCCGCTCACCGTCGATCTTGACCGCGGAAAAGGCCGGGGGCACCTGCTGGATGTCACCGACAAACCCGCCAAGCGCCGCCTTGATCTCGTCATCCGTGGGCCGCGTGTCGGAACGGGCGATGACCTCGCCTTCGGCATCGTCGGTATTGGTGGCCTGACCAAAGCGCACCCGGAACCTGTAGGCCTTCAGCGCGTCGGTGATGTAGGGCACGGTCTTGGTGGCCTCACCCAGCGCCACCGCCAGAACCCCGGTGGCATCCGGATCGAGCGTGCCCGCGTGGCCCGCCTTTTTCGCCTGCAACGCCCAGCGGACCTTGTTGACCACGGCGGTGGAGGTTGGTCCGGCGGGTTTGTCGACCACCAGCCATCCGGAGATTTCGCGGCCCTTGCGCTTGCGTCCCATGCCTTGCCCTTCTTGCTGAGGGCGGCGGGTAACAAGCGGCCCCGGGCCTGTCAATCGGAGCCGCGGCCCGGGCTGGCGGTTTTCACGCCAACCCGAGGGGGGAGAGCGGCTCAGGCGGCGAGGCGCAGCTCTTGGGCCCGCGTCGGGGCGCCGGCCGGCCCGGCCGCGGCGACAGCATCGGCCACGATGCGTGCGGTGGCCGCCGAAAGCGTCCAGCCCAGATGCCCGTGGCCGGTGTTGTAGAACACGCAGGGCGCGCGGCCCCGGCCCACTTTCGGCATCATCGACGGCATCATCGGGCGCAGACCGGCCCAGGGGGTCACGGTCTCGGTGCAGACGCCGGGGAAATGCCGCTCGCACCAGTCGACAAGCGGCTTGATCCGGTCGGCGCGGATGTCGCGGTTGGCACCGTTGAACTCAGCCGTTCCGGCAATCCGGAAACGGTTTTCGCCAAAACGCGACGCGACGATCTTGGCGCGGTCGTCGAGCAGCGAAATCCACGGCGCGGCGGCGCGGCTTTCGGCATCGTCGAGCGACACGGTGATCGAGTAGCCCTTGACCGGATAGATGTTCACGCGGTCACCCAGCTGACGGGCAAACTCGCGGCTCTTGATCCCGGCGCTGACCACGACGCGGTCATAGACCTCTTCGCCATGTTTGGTGTGGATGTGCACCAGCCCGCCTGCGACCTCGAGATGGTCGATCTCGGTGCCGAAGCGCAGCTCTGCGCCGCGACGGGTGCAGGCGCGCGCGAGACCCATGGTGAACTTGTGGATGTCGCCGGAGCTGTCGGACGGCGTCACAAAGCCGCCGACGATGTCGCCCTGCAGCGCGGGCTCGATCTCGCGCACTTCGGCGGCGCTGACCTCGCGACGGTCGAGGCCGCCCTCGGTGAGCAGCGCATTGACGCGGCGCGCATGGGCCAGATCCTTGTTCTGGCTGTAGAAATGCAGGATACCGCGCTTTTCGAGGTCAAAGTCGATGCCTTCGCGGTCGGCCATCTCGAACAGCACGGAGCGCGCGGCAATCGCCAGGCGCACGGTCTCGACCGTGTTGCGCTTGTAATTGGGGATGTTGGACAGGAACTCCGCCATCCAGCGCATCTTGTGGAAGGTCGGCGCGGGGTTCACCAGCAGCGGCGCATCGGCGTGCAGCATCCATTTGAGGCCTTTGAGGATCGTGCCCCACTGGGTCCAGACCTCGGCATTGGAGGCCGAAAGCTGGCCGCCATTGGCAAAGCTCGTCTCCATCGCCGCATACCGGTGCTTTTCGAATACGGTCACCTCAAAGCCGCGATCCAGCAGCTCGTAGGCGGTTGTGAGGCCGGTCACACCGGCACCGATGACGGCAACTTTAGTCATGAGAAACACTCCGTAGGCAAAGGCGGGTTGGCTACCGCGTTGCCCCCTCCGTGCCTGGAACCTGAGAGCTTCGCCCGACGGATCGGGCTTTCTCCTACGGTGGACCGTGTGACGGGTCGCTTTCCGGAGTGTTACAGCCATACCGGTCCTTGGACCTGAGAGTTTCCGGGGCGGTTGCTCCTTCGGCGGCGGTGTGACCCGCCTTCTCCCGGCACGGCTGAATTTCTGCGGCGCGGATACGCCCGTCCGGTGATTCGTGCAACCGAATTTCCGCGCGATTTGCGGGTTCCGGCGCGGCGCCCCAACCTGTGATCAATCTGCCGCACCGGCAAGCACCGCGGCCACGTCGTCAAGCGCGGCGCGGATCGGCGCATCGTGGCGCGCGTCATTGTGGCTGACCAGCCATTCGTCATGGCAAAGCGCCCCGATCGGCGTGCTCAGCCGGTGCAACCGGCGCGTCGCGTCCCCGGCGAAACAGGGCATCACGATCCGCCCCAGGCCGCGCAGCGCCAGGTCGAGGCAAAGCCGCGTGTCGCTGGCGGTGGTGGCGATGCGGTCGCCTTGCGTGTCATGCACCCAGCGCTGCGACGGCGGCAGCGGCACGCCGCGCGGCAGGGTCACGAAGCGGTCGGGCGCCTCGGGCAGGCCGAAGACGGCATAGTCGATCCGCCGCGTGCGCTGACGCGCCAGCCAGGGGTGATCGGGCGGTTGGTTTCGGATACCGATATCGGCCTCGCGCCGCGCCAGATCGAGCGCTGCGTTGGACGGCACGAAAGCCGGCAACCAGCCCTGATCGGGGCGCACATGCAGCGATTGCGCCAGCAGCCGCGACGTCCAGAAGCCCGCGGTGATGCGCACCAGCCGCGGGCCGCTGCCGCGTTCGACCCAGCGGCTCACACGCCGCCGGATCGCGGTCAGATCGGCCACTTCCTCGGCCAGCGCCCGCCCGTCGGCGCTGAGCGCATAGCCCGCCTTGCCACGCAGGAACAGCGCGCGCCCGGTGTCCTGCTCCAGCTTCTGCATACGCCGCGACGCCGTGGGCAAGGGCATGCCGATTGATTTCGCCGCCGCCGTCAGGGCGCCGAAATCGGCCACAAGGCAGAAGAGCGCAAGATCATCCAGGGACGGGGAACTTTCATTCATGAAAGCATGATTGCGGATATGCGCAGTATTTTCAAGGAGTCTTGCGCTTTAGGTTCAGGCTAATCGATACCGCTGCTTCCAAAGTTGAAAACATGACCCAATCCGTGCTGCTTCGTCCGCTGACGATCTCCGAGCGTAAACCCACCGAAGCGGACCGCTTCAACGCCCGTGTCGCGAGCCAGCGCAAATGGGCGCGCCGCCGCCGCTGGTTGCGACTGAAAGCGCGGATCCTCGGGCGCCGCAAGAGCGCTCAGGCGGCAGAGTTACCGTCCGGATGGGTCACGCGGCCCGCACGCGACGCGACCGCGCTCTGAGCGCGTTTGGCCCGCCGGCCCCTCCCCGCGGATGTCAGCTGCGGACCCCGGCGAAGCGGGTCTGCCAGTCCTCGCGCTCGGCATCGGTGATCTTGCGGAAGGTCACCTCCGGCACGGTGAAGGCATGCCCGCCGGGCAGCGCGCCCAGTGCGGTCTCGACATCCTCGGGCCAGTCCGCATTCTCGGCCTTCATTGCCTCCAGAAGCTGGCCGGACGCATCCGGGATGAACGGGGCGGAGATCACCGCATAAAAACGGATGAGGTTCAGCGCGAGCCGGATCTGCATCGCCGCGCGGTCGGGGTCTTCCTTGAAGGTCGACCAGGGCGCGGCGTCCTGCAGGTATTCGTTGCCGAGCACCCAGATCGCGCGCAGGGCGGCCGCGGATTTGCGGATCTCGATGGCCTCCATATGCGCTTCATACTCGCGCAGCTTTTCGGTCAGCGTGGCGATCAGGCGCGCCTCTTCGGGCCCTTGCGTGCCCGCCTCGGGAACCGTTTCGCCGAATTTAGAGCGGCAGAACTTGGTCACGCGGGAGGCGAAATTGCCCAGCACATCGGCCAGATCCTTGTTCACCGATTGCTGGAAATTCTCCCAGGTGAACTCGCTGTCGGACGTCTCGGGCACGTGGGACAAAAGCCACCAGCGCCAGTAATCGGGCGGTAGGATCTCCAGCGCCTGATCCATGAACACACCGCGCCCGCGCGAGGTGGAGAACTGGCCGCCATCGTAGTTGAGGTAGTTGAAGGACTTGATGTAATCGACCAGCTTCCAGGGCTCTCCCGAGCCCAGGATCGTGGCGGGAAAGCTCAGCGTGTGGAAGGGCACGTTGTCCTTGCCCATGAACTGGGTGTAGGTCACGTCCCCGGCGCCCTTGTCGGTGCGCCACCAGCGTTGCCAGTCGCTGCCCTTCTCCGCGTCGACCCATTCCTGAGCGCAGGCGATATATTCGATGGGCGCGTCGAACCAGACGTAGAAAACCTTGCCCTCCATCCCCGGCCAGGGGTCATCGCCGCGTTGCACCGCGACACCCCAGTCGAGATCACGGGTGATCCCGCGATCCTGCAGCCCGTCGCCATCGGTGAGCCATTTCTTGGCAATCGAGGTGGTGAGTACCGGCCAGCCTTCGCGGGTGTCGATCCATTCCTCGAGCTGGGCCTTCATCTGAGATTGCCGCAGATGCAGGTGCTTGGTCTCGCGCATCTCCAGATCGGTGGCGCCGGAGACCGACGAATGCGGGTTGATCAGATCGACCGGATCGAGCTGCTTTGTGCAATTGTCGCACTGATCGCCGCGGGCGCTGTCGAAGCCGCAATTGGGGCAGGTGCCCTCGATATAGCGGTCGGGCAGAAAGCGGCCTTCGGTGGGCGAATACATCTGCTGCTCGGTCACTTCGCGGATCAGGCCCGCTTCGTCGAGAACTTTGGCAAAATGCTGCGTGAGGCGGTGGTTCTGCGGGCTGGAGGAGCGTCCGAAATGATCGAAGCTCAGCCGGAAGCCGTCAGCCAGATCCGATTGCACCTGCCACATCTCGGCGCAATATTCGGCGACCGGCTTGCCCGCCTTGGCCGCCGCCAGCTCTGCCGGGGTGCCATGTTCGTCGGTGGCGCAGAGAAACAGCACCTCGTGCCCGCGCTGGCGCAGGTAGCGGGCATAAAGATCCGCAGGCAGCTGGCTGCCCACGAGATTGCCCAGATGCTTGATCCCGTTGATATAGGGAATTGCCGATGTGATCAGGTGGCGTGCCATATGCTTGGTCTCTTGCGGTTTCGGCGTGACTTAGCGGATGGGGCCCGTAAGTGCCACCGGAATTGACGGATGGAGGTGTGGTGCGGGCTCAGTTCTCGTCGCGATCTCGCATGCGCCCCAACAGTCGCCCCACAAGAAACGAGGTGCGCGGCGAGGCCACGTATCGCGTCCGGTCGGTGGCGCTTGGCCGCGCGCGGCTGCGCAGCACGCCGAAAACCACCAGCCCCGCATGCCCCACCGCGATCATCACAAAGAGTGCGGGCGGCCCGTAAGCCTCGATCAGGACGGAGGCGAGCCAGGGCGCCGCGATGGCGCCGGTGGCGTACCAGAACATCAGCGCCGCCGAGAGCTCCACCCGCTCGTGACTTTGCGCGAAATCATGGGCGTGGGCGGCGGCGACGGAGTAGATCGGAAAGCTGGTCAGCCCGAAAAACGCCGCCGTCAGCATGATGCCGGTGGTCGAGAGGTTCGAGATGCTTGCGGTGACAACGCAGCTCAGGATCGCGGCCAGCGACAGCCAGATCAGCACGGTGCGGCGGTCGAACTTGTCCGCCAGCCAGCCCACCGGGAACTGCGACAGCGCGCCACCGGCGACAAAGGCCGCCAGGAAAAGCGCGATCTGCGTGTTGGCCAGCCCGACGCCCGCGCCGTAGACCGGCCCGACCATGCGGAACGAGGCCGCGGAGAGGGCGGCGACCAGCACCCCCGCCACCGCCAGCGGCGAACGCGACCAGGCCAGCGCGGGATGCAGGCGCGGGGCGGCGGGCGTCTCGGGCTGGCTGGCCTGCGTCAGGGTGATCGGCAGGAGCGAGGCGGCGCAGAGCAGCGCCAGCAGCGTGTAGGAGGCGTAATGCGCAGGCTCCAGCACCGAAATGAGCAGCTGTGCCACCAGCGACGCGCCCATGTCGGCAAAACGGTAGGCGCCCATCGAGCGGCCGCGGTTTTCATTGGTGACCTTGGCCTGCAGCCACGCCTCGACCACCGTGTAGCAGCCCGCGATGCAGAGCCCCTGCGCCACCCTCAGCGCGGCCCAGACATAAGGGTCGTCGCTCAGCGTGTGGCCGAGGATGCCGATCGTGCCGAGCGCCGTGAAGGCGGCAAAGCCGCGCGAATGGCCGACCGAGCCCATCAGGCGCGGCGCCCACCAGCAGCCGACGAAAAAGCCCACGAAATGCGCCGAGCCGAGCAGGCCGACCTGCGCGTTGGTGAAGCCGAGCGCAAAGCCGGACAGCGCATCGAGCGGACCGAGCCCGCCGGAGGAGAGCTGCAGCAGGATGACGGAGAGGAACAGGGCCGCAAAGGACAACACAAGGCGCATGCGTGTTTTTGGTCATGTCACCTGGGTGTTGTCGAGAGTGGATGCGCGGTGGCGGGTGCAATTGCTGGCGCGCCCGGGGGTCGGCTCGGGTCCGGATGGCGCGGCTCCGCTGCAAAGCGCCTGACGGGTCAGATCGCGGCTTTGCGCGACGCGGGGCTGTCCACCAGATCCGCGCATCCTGGGTCTGTCCCGGAAGAGGCGCGCCGTCCGTCTTCGAGGCGTGCTGTCATGCGACGCGGGCTGGCCTATCCCCGAGGGTCACGCCGCACACATGGTGTCAAGCTTGTTGCGCCGAGCCCGCGCGCCGCTTCATCCGGCCTGTCGCAGCAGCCCGGCCATGTCAGAACCGTTCGGCGCGCACCACGTCGCAATCGGTGACGCAGACCACGCCGATATGTTTCTCGACCACCGCAAAGGCCGCATCCAGCAGCCCGTCGAGCTTGTCGGGATGGGTAATGCACACGACCTGCACCAGCCCGGTGCCACGGCTGATCTGGCCTTCGCGGCTCCACTGGCCCGACCGCCCGAACCCGCCCAGCACCGGCAGCACCGACCAGCCGGTCACACCTGCCCCTTTCAGCGCTTCGGTCAGACGCCGTTCCATCACCTTTTCGATGGTGATCTCCACCCGTTTCGCCTTGTGGGTCTGCATGTCTCAGCCTCCGGTCAGGGTCTGGGCCACCGCCAGGTAGAGCGGGATGCCGACGGTCAGGTTAAACGGGAATGTGATGGCAAGCGAGAGGGTCAGGTAGATCGACGGATTGGCCTGCGGCACCGCCACGCGCATCGCGGCGGGCACGGCAATATAGGAGGCCGAGGCGCTCAGCACCATCAGCAGCATCACACCGCCCGTTGAGAGCCCCAGGAGCAGCCCCGCCGCAAGCCCGGCGCTGGCTCCGGCCAGCGGCATCAGGATGCCGAAGCCGATGGCGCCGCGGTCGAGCACGCCCGCTTCGCGCAGCCCGCGCCCGGCGATCAGCCCCATATCCAGCAGAAACAGGCACAGCACACCCTGGAACGGGTTCACGATGAAGCTCGCGATCTTGTCGAGCCCGTCCTGCCCGGTGATCGCGCCGATGGCAAAGGCGCCGAGCAGCAGCACAATCGAGCCGTTGAGCAGGATCTCGCGCCAGAGATCGGAGCCCATGTCGGCCGATCCCTGACCGCGCGAAATGAGCCAGAGCGCCGAGAGGATGGCGGGCGCCTCCATCGCGGCGGCGACGGCGACCATGTAGCCTTCGGAGGCAATGCCCGCGTCGCTCAGCACCGACGAGGCGGCCACAAAGGTCACGATGGAGATCGAGCCGTAATGCCCGGCGACCGCGGCGGCGTCGGTGCGGCTCATGCCCGAGAGCGCGCGCAGCATGCCGAAGGCCACCAGCGGCAGCGCGAAGGAAAGGAGGATGCCCGCGACCAGCGTGGCCCCCAGCGTGACGTCGATGCCGTGATCAGACACGCTCACCCCGCCTTTGAACCCGATGGCAAAGAGCAGGTAGATCGACATCCCCTTGGCCACCGCCTCGGGCACCGAGAGGTCGGAGCGCGCAAGTGCCGCCCCGAGGCCCAGCACAAAGGACAACACGATGGGCGAGAGCAGATTGTCGGCGGCGAGTTGCAACATGTCTTTGGATCCCTGTCCCGGCGTCGCCGCAGTTAGCGGGGCGGACGGCGGGAACTCAAGGGCTAAACCGGCGGGCGGAGGGCATGTGCGGTTGGTTCGGGGGAGGCGGGGCTGGCGGGTGCGGAGGATGATGCATGTGCCTGTCGCAGAGCCGAGCGTGCGTTTGCGGCTTGCACATGACGGCGCCAGATGCTGCGGCCGATATGCCCTGCTGGACGCCGCGAGACCGCGGCTGCTGCGTTGGTCCTTCTCGGAGCAGACGGGCACCCGACAGCGTGCGCGTGGCGCGGCCCTATCCGCGCAGGCTTGACGTTGGTTAAGGACGGCGCGCGCGCTTCGGAACACTCTGCGTGTCATGAGGCCGCTGTCATCTCTGTTCGCCGGATTTCTGCTCTGGCTGTCGCTGCTGTGCCTTGCCGCACCGCAGGCTGCGGCGCAGGACTTGCCCCGGTTTCTGGCCGATCTGGCACCGGACGCCTTTGTCGACGGCGCTGACGGGTTTGGCCCGATGCGCGACGACATCGCCGCGGCCCCGGTGCTCAGGAACGGAGAAACGGTCGCCTGGATCTTCCTGACCTCGGATTTTGTGGGCACCACCGGCTATTCCGGCAAACCGATCCACGTGGTGGCCGCGATCTCGGCGGACGCGGTGCTGACCGCGGCACATCTGGTGGAGCATTCCGAACCCATCGTGCTCATCGGCATTCCGGACGCCAAGATGCGCGCGCTGACCGAAAGCTATGCGGGGCTCGATCTCAGGGCCGAAGCCGCGTCGGGCGGCTCGGCGCATGATCTCGACATCATATCGGGCGCCACGGTCACGGTGATGGTGATCGACGATTCGCTTGTTCGGGCCGGGCTCAAGGTTGCGCGTGCGCTGGGTCTGGGCGGGCTGGCGCCAGCGACCCCCGAAGCGCCTGCGCGCGAAATCGACATGGCGCAGGCAGAGACGCGCGACTGGACCACGCTGTCCGGCGACGGCTCGATCCGGCGGCTGACGCTGGATATCGGCCAGATCAACGCGGCCTTTGCGCAAACCGGCGACGAGCGCGCCATCGCGCGGCCCGAAGCGGGCGCGCCCGACGACACCTATATCGATCTGCAGGCCGCGCTTGTGAGCGTGCCCAGCATCGGCCGCAGCCTGCTGGGCGCGCGGGAATACGCGAACCTGACGGACTGGCTCGCCCCCGGGGAACACGCGTTGCTGCTGCTGGGGCGCGGGGCCTATTCCTTCAAGGGGTCGGGCTATGTGCGCGGCGGCATCTTCGACCGGTTCCAGCTGATCCAGGGCGATGTCTCGGCGCGGTTTTTCGACAAGCAGCACAGGCGCGTGCTGGATCTCGCGGCCCCGGACGCGCCCAGTTTCACCGAACTGGATCTCTTCCGGATCCCGGCGGATATCGGGTTCGATCCCGCCCAGCCATTCCGCATCCAGCTTTTGGCGCAGCGCGCGGTGGGTGCGGTGGACAAGACCTTTCTGACCTTCGATCTGGCCTACCGCCTGCCCGAGACCTACCTGCTGCCCGCAGCCCCGGTGGCCGTGGTGCCGGACGATCAGCAATCGGAGGCCGAGGCAAAAGCCGCGCTCTGGCAGCGCATCTGGAGCGACAAGACCTATCAGATCGCCGGGCTGGCGGTGATGCTCACCGTGCTGACGGGCGTCTTCTTCTTCCAGATGCAGGCCACACGGCACGAGCGCGCGTTTTTCTGGTTCCGCATGGGGTTTCTGACGGTCAGCCTTGTCTGGCTCGGCTGGATGATGAACGCGCAGCTCTCGGTGGTGAACCTGATGGCCCTCGCCGGTGCGCTGCGCACCGATTTCACCTGGGACGCCTTCCTGCTGGATCCGCTCGTTTTCATCCAGTGGTTCGCGGTGGCTGCCGCGTTGCTGTTCTGGGGGCGCGGGGCCTATTGCGGCTGGCTCTGCCCGTTTGGCGCGCTGCAGGAACTGACCAACCGCATCGGGCGCGCGTTCAAAATCCCGCAGGTCGAGCTGCCCTGGGGCCTGCACGAGCGGCTCTGGGCACTGAAATACATGATCTTTCTGGGGCTCTTCGGCGTCTCTCTCGCCTCGATCCCGGCAGCGGAGAAACTGGCCGAGGTGGAGCCCTTCAAGACCGCGATCATCCTCAAATTTGTGCGCGACTGGCCGTTTGTGGTTTTCGCGGTGCTGCTGCTCCTCGCGGGGCTCTTCGTCGAGCGGTTCTATTGCCGCTATCTCTGCCCGCTGGGTGCTGCGCTGGCGATCCCGGCACGGATGCGGATGTTCGACTGGCTCAAGCGCTACCAGACCTGTGGCAGCCCCTGCCAGACCTGCGCCAATGAATGCCCGGTGGCGGCGATCCATCCCACCGGAGAGATCAATCCGAACGAATGCGTGAACTGCCTGCATTGCCAGGTGCTCTACCAGTCCGAGGCCAAATGCCCGGTGGTGATCCGACAATTGAAGCGACGCGCGGCGGTGGCACAGGCCCCCGCTGCCGGGGCGGCTGCCGAGTAAGGCCGCAACCAGAAGTCTGTAAGGAAGGAAAGACGATGGACAAGAAGACAGAGAGTTTCAGGGTATCACGCAGGGGCCTTCTGGGCGCCACCGCAACCGGTGCCGTCGTGGCCTCGACCGGGATCGGCGCGGGGCTTCTGGGCGGTGCGACACCGGTGCAGGCGGCAGGCGATGCCGCTTTGGCACCCGGTGAGCTCGATGAGTATTACGGCTTCTGGTCTTCGGGCCAGACCGGAGAGCTGCGCATTCTGGGTGTGCCATCGATGCGCGAATTCATGCGTGTGCCGGTCTTCAACCGCTGCTCGGCCACCGGCTGGGGCCAGACCAACGAAAGCCTCAAGGTGCTGACCGAGGGGCTCTTGCCGGAAACCAGGGCGTATCTGGCGGCGCAGGGCAAGGTCACCTACGACAATGGCGACCTGCACCACCCGCATATGTCCTTCACCGATGGCACCTATGACGGGCGTTATCTGTTCATGAACGACAAGGCCAACACCCGCGTCGCCCGGGTGCGCTGCGACGTGATGAAATGCGACAAGATCATCGAGATCCCCAACGCCCATGACATCCACGGCATGCGCCCGCAGAAATATCCGCGCACAGGCTATGTCTTTGCCAATGGCGAGCACGAGGCGCCGCTGGTCAATGACGGCGAGGTGCTGGACGACCCCAGCCAGTACGTCAACATCTTCACCGCCATCGACGGCGACACGATGGAGATCGCCTGGCAGGTGATCGTCTCGGGCAACCTCGATAACACCGACTGCGATTATCAGGGCAAATACGCCTTCTCGACCTCGTATAACTCGGAGATGGGCATGACCCTCGCCGAGATGACCGAGAACGAGCTGGATCACGTGGTTGTCTTCAACATCGCCGAGATCGAGGCGGGGATCGCCGCGGGCGATTATCAGGAGCTCAAGGGCGTCAAGGTGATCGACGGGCGCAAGGGGCAGAACAAGAACTACACCCGCTACATCCCGATCCCCAACTCGCCGCACGGCATCAACACCGCACCCGACAAGAAGCACGTGATGATCAACGGCAAGCTCAGCCCGACCGTGTCGGTGATGGATGTCGAAAAGCTCGACGACGTGTTTGCCGGTGCCGACCCGCGCTCCTGTATCGTGGCCGAGCCCGAACTGGGTCTTGGCCCGCTTCACACCGCGTTTGACGGCAAGGGCAACTGCTTTACCACGCTGTTTCTCGACAGTCAGGTGGTCAAGTGGAACATCGACAAGGCGCTGGCGGGCGAAGACCCGATCCTCGAAAAGGTCGATGTGCATTACCAGCCGGGCCACAACTCCACCTCCATGGGTGAGACCGCGGAAGCGGATGGCAAGTGGCTGATCTCGATGAACAAGTTCTCGAAAGACCGGTTCCTGAATGTCGGCCCCCTGAAGCCCGAGAACGAACAGCTCATCGACATCACCGCCGACAGGATGGCCGTGGTGCATGACGGCCCGACCTTTGCGGAGCCGCATGACAGCATCATCGTGCGCCGCGACATCGTGAACCCGGTCAACCTGTGGGACCGCAACGACCCAACCTGGGAAGACGCCCGCAAACAGGCCGAGGCCGATGGTGTCGATCTGGACTGGGGTGCCGATGAGCCGATCCGGGACGGCAACAAGGTGCGGGTCTACATGCATTCGGTCGCGCCCACGTTCTCGATGGAGAAATTCACCGTCAAGCAGGGTGACGAGGTCACGATCTACATCACCAACCAGGACGATATCGACGATGTGACCCACGGCTTTTGTCTGGCCAATTTCGGTGTCGCGATGGAGGTGGCGCCGCAGGCCACCGCCTCAGTTACCTTTGTGGCCGAACGGCCCGGCGTGCACTGGTTCTACTGTCAGTGGTTCTGCCACGCGCTGCATATGGAGATGCGCGGCCGGATGTTTGTCGAGCCGCGGGCGACCTGAGCCATGCGCCGCTGGCTCGCCCTTCTTGCGATCTGCCTTGCCCTGCCGCTTGCGGCGGAGGAGGTGCAGGTTGCGCCGGGCGGGCTGGCTCACGCGATTGCAGAGGCGCGGGACGGCGACGTCCTGCGCCTTGCGCCGGGGATGTATGCCGGGCCCGTTGTGCTGGACCGGGCGCTGACGCTCGAAGGCGGCGGTGCCGCGCATATCGATGCGGGCGGCACCGGCTCGGTGATCACCGTGACGGCCGGGGATGCGGTGGTGCGCGGGCTGATCCTGACCGGTTCAGGCGACAGCCACGAGACCATCGACAGCGGCGTGCAACTGACCAAGACCGCGCATCGCGCGGTGGTCGAGAACAACGTCCTGCGCGGCAATCTCTATGGCATCGACATTCACGGCGCGAAGGACGCAGCCGTCACGGCCAACGTGATCGAGGGTCGACAGGATCCGAAAATGAACCGGCGCGGCAATGGCGTCTATGTCTGGAACGCGCCGGGCGCGGAAGTGCGCGGCAACGACATCCGCTGGGGCCGCGACGGGATCTTTGTGAATTCCTCCAAACGCAACGTGTTTTCCGGCAATGAATTCAGGGACCTGCGCTTTGGCGTGCATTACATGTATGCCGATGACAGCGAGGTGTCGGGCAATCTGTCCATCGGAAATCATCTGGGCTTTGCGGTGATGTTCTCCACGCGTGTGCGGGTCACCGACAATGTCTCGCTCGACGATCGCGACCACGGGGTGATGCTGAACTACGCCAACCGCAGCGTGATCGAGGGCAACCTGGTGCGCGCCGGTCCGCGCTTCGGCGGGCCCGAGAAATGCGCGTTTCTCTATAACAGTCACCGCAACAGCTTTGCCGGGAACCGGTTCGAGGGCTGCGGCATCGGCATCCATTTCACCGCCGGATCGGACCGCAATCAGATCACCGGCAACGCCTTTGTCGGCAACCGCAGCCAGGTCAAATACGTCTCGACCAGCTGGGACGAATGGTCGGTCGAGGGGCGCGGCAATTACTGGTCGGATTTCGCCGCCTACGATCTGGACGGCGACGGGCGCGCGGATGTGCCCTACCGGCCCAATGACAGCATGGATCACGTGCTCTGGACGCAACCGGCGGCCAAGCTGCTGATGGGCTCTCCGGCGGTGCAACTGGTGCGCTGGTCGCAACAGGCCTTTCCGGCGCTGCTGCCCGGCGGTGTGATCGACAGTTTCGCGCTGATGCAACCGGTAAAGATCGCGCTGCCCGAGGGCGTGCAGGAGGATGGATCATGACCGCGACGCTCACCTGTTCCGGGGTGGTCAAGATACGCTCCGGCGCCCGCGTTCTCGACGGTATCTCGCTCAGCGTCGCAGAGGGCGCGCGCGTGGCGCTGCTGGGTCATAACGGCGCTGGCAAATCGACGCTGATCAAGGCGATCCTCGGACTGACCCGGCTCGATGGCGGAGAGATCGCGATCTGTGGCCACGCCCCCGGCACCGGTCCGGCCCGCGCCGCCGTGGCCTATCTGCCCGAAGCGGTGGCCTTTCAGGGCGCGCTGACGGGCCGCGAGGTGTTGCGGATGCTTGCCGCTCTGTCGGGTGAAGGCCGCGCAGAGACCGGCGCGCTGCTCGAGCGCGTGGGGCTCTCCAAGGCCGCAGACCGCCGCATCGCCACCTATTCCAAGGGCATGCGGCAACGGCTGGGTCTGGCGCAGGTGCTGCTTGGCAGGCCACAGCTCGCGCTGCTCGACGAGCCCACAAGCGGGCTCGATCCGGTGTCGCGCCACGATCTTTACCGCATCATCGACGATCTGGCCGCCCACGGCACAGCGGTGCTGATCGCCAGCCACGCCCTGACCGAGGTCGAGGCGCGCACCGACCGCATCGCCATCCTGCGCGACGGGCGTCTGGTGGCCGATGACACTTTGCCCGCGCTGGCCCGCGCGGCGGGGCTGCCCATCGTCATGCGCGTGCGCGCCGATGCCCGCGAAAATGCCGACCGGATTGCGGCGGCAACCGGCGGCGCGCGCGTCAACGGCACCTCGGTCGAGATCCGCTGCCCGGCGGAGGACAAGATGCAGGCGCTGCACCACCTGTCGGGTCTGGGGCCTGCGGTGGCCGATATCGACATCACGCCGCCGGGGCTCGAGGACCTCTACTGCCACTACTCGGGAGACCACATATGAGCGCGCCGACCCGTATCCGCGCCATCGCCCGCGCCGAAGCGCTGGTGCTGCGCCGCAACCGATGGCTCTTTGTGGCGACCGGCATCATGGTGGTCTTTGCGGTCGCCCTGTCTCTGGCGGGCAGCGCGCCGACGGGCACTCTGGGCGTCGACAAGCTGACCGTGTCGGTGGCCTCGATGACGACGCTGGCGGTCTATCTCATTCCGCTGCTGGCGCTGCTCATCTCGTTCGACGCGGTGGCGGGCGAGCGGGATCGCGGCGCGCTGGGGCTGATCCTGTCCTATCCCGCCAGCCGGGCGGAGATCCTGCTGGGCAAGGCCGTGGCCCATGTGGCAGCCCTCGCCGTGGCGTGCGTTGTGGGCTTCGGCGTTGCGGGCGGCATCGCGGTGGCGCTGGGCGGGGCCGGGCCCGAAAGCCTGATGGCGTTGGCCCGGCTGATGGCGACATCGGTCCTGCTGGGCGCGGCTTTTGTGGCGCTGGGCTACCTGATCTCGGCGCTGGCGGGGTCATCGGCGGCGGCGGCGGGGCTGTCTGCCGCGCTCTGGCTGGTGTTTGTCGTGCTCTTCGATCTGGCGCTGCTGGCGGCGGTGGTCATGGATGGCGACGGCGCGTTCACGCGCATGGCGTTTCCCTGGGTGATGACCGCCAACCCCGCCGACGCCTTCCGGCTGTGGAACATCGCGGGCACCGAAACCGTGGCCATCGCCGCGGGCATGACCGGGGCTGCCGACAGCCTGCCACGCTGGGCGGCGCCGCTGTCGCTGGCGCTGTGGCCGGTGCTTGGCTTCTGGCTGGCCCGCGCCGCATTCCGGAGGGTGGAGCCATGAGAACTGTCCTGCTGATCGCCGCCTTGGCCGGGCTCTGCGCCTGCCGGGACGAGGTTGCGCTGGCCCCGGATCCGGTTGCGCTGACCGAGGAGAATGTCAGCTTTTTCTGCCAGATGAACGTGCTGGAACATGGCGGCCCGAAGGCGCAGATCCATCTCGAAGGCCAGCCCGCGCCGCTTTTCTTTGCGCAGGTCCGCGATGCGGTGGCCTATCTCAAAAGCCCCGAGCGCGATGCCCGGATTCTGGCCACCTATGTCAGCGATATGGGCGCGGCGCCCGGCTGGCAAAGCCCCGGGGTCGAGAACTGGATCGCCTCCGACAGCGCGCATTTTGTGATCGAGGCCGGGGTGGCCGGTGGCATGGGTGCGCCCGAAGTTGTGCCTTTCGCCAGCAGGGGCGCGGCGCTGGCCTTTGCCAGCCGCTATGGCGGGCGCGTTGTCGCGCTGGCCGACATCCCCGACGGCGCGGTGCTGGGCCCCGTCGATCCCGACACCACACTGGAGGTGCCGCAATGACCCCGCATCCGACCCGCCGCCGATTCCTGTCGATTTCGGCCGCAACCATGGCCCTGACCGGACAGGCGTTCGCAAAGCCCCCCGTCGCCCGCTGGCAGGGCCGCGCGCTGGGCGCGCCTGCGTCGCTGCAGTTGGTGGGGCTGGAGGCGTGGGATGCAGCGCCGCTTTTTGCAGCGCTGCAAAAGGAGATCCTGCGGCTGGAGCGGATCTTCAGTCTTTACCGCGCGGACAGCGCGCTGTCGCGGCTCAACCGGGCCGGGCAGCTGCGCGCCCCGCCGCCCGATCTTCTGGCCCTTCTGGGCACCTGCGGGCATCTCAACGCCGCATCTGAGGGCGCGTTCGATCCCACCATCCAGCCGGTCTTTGTCCAACAGGCAATCGCCGCGGAGGAGGGCCGTGCGCTCTCCGATGCGAATTTCAGCGCCGCCATCGCCTCTGTCGGCTGGGACGGCGTGCGGTTCGATGCTCAGAGCGTCACGCTCCTGCGTCCCGGGGCCGCGCTGACGCTGAACGGCATCGCGCAAGGCTACATCACCGACCGGATTGCCGATCTTCTGCGCGGCGAAGGCTACGGCGACGTGATGGTCGACATGGGCGAGATCGCCGCGCGCGGCACGCGCGCCGATGGCGGGCGCTGGCGCGCCGGTATCGCCGATCCGCAGGGCGTCTTGCTGAAACGGCTCACACTGACCGACCGGGCGCTGGCCACCTCCGCCCCCAAAGGCACGGTTCTGGATGCCGCGGGCCGCGTCGGCCACATCTTCGATCCGCAGACCGGCCAGGAGGCCGGCGCCTGCGCGATCACATCCGTGTCGAGCCCCGGCGCGACGCTTGCCGACGGGCTGTCCACCGCGCTCTGCGTTCTGCCGCGCGCGCGGCACCGCGCCTTTGTCGCGCGGTTCCCGGAGGCAAGGATCGAACTGGCGACATGAATTTCCACAGCAGCCACAAGGAGAGACAAGACATGATCGGACGAACACCAATGGCCGCCGCCGCCGCTTTGGCGATGCTGGCCCTGCCGGCCTTTGCGGAGGGCGATGCCGAGAAGGGCAAACGTGTTTTCAACAAGTGCAAATCCTGCCACGCCATCGGCGAGGGGGCCAAGAACAAGGTGGGCCCGATATTGACCGGCATCGTCGGCGCCGCAGCAGGCCAGAACGCCGATTTCAAGTATTCCGACGCGCTGCTGGCCAAGGCCGAAGAGGGGCTGGTCTGGGACGAGGAAGCGCTGGCCGCCTATCTGACCAAGCCCAAGGATTTCATTCCCGGCGGCAGGATGTCCTTTGCCGGGTTGCGCAAGGAGGACGACATCGCAAACGTCATTGCCTACATGGCGGCCGCCGAGTGATGCGTGCCGCGGGCGGGCCGCCTCAGCGCCGCCCGTCCGCGGTGTCCATCAGCCCGCGGACCCACCGCCCGGTGGCCCAGGTTGCAGGCACACCCAGCACCAGACCGACCATCACCGATGTGACCGGCGACAGCTCCGGCAGGCCAAGCCACCGGCCCAGCAACGCCAGCATGAAGATGTTGACCGCCACCGCTCCGGCCGAGAGCGGGTAGAGCAGCAGCGCCAGCTTCCAGACCGGCCAGGGCGGTGCCTCGGTCTGGTCGGTCACGCGGCACTCTCGGTCAGAAGCTGCCGCGAAAGCTCCGCCACGATGAGGTCGATGATCGCCGGGACCGTTCCGGCGGCGGGCAGCAGCGGGCCGTCAAAACCGCTTTGCTGCACTGCCTCGGGCACGTCATTTGTCGCGTGATAGGCGTTGGTTACAAAGCAGGGCAGGCAGAGCGCCGGTTTCGGCGCGGCGCGCAGCGCATCGGCGAGAAACGGCGCTTCCTCGAGAAATCCGGGTATGACCGCGCGCACGCCGGTCGTCGCGGCCAGCGCGGCAGAGAGCGCCCGCGCGCAGGCCGCCGGGCGCGGTCCGCGGGCCGAGCCATGCGCGGCCAGCACAACGGTGGTCCGGGAGGCGGTGAGGCCCGCATCGGCCAAACCGTCGCGGATCATCTCGGCGCAATGGGCGTGGAACGACGGCAGCAATCCCAGCGGCGTCATCAGCGCCGCCTCGCCGCGTCCCGCGCCGCGCAGGGCCTCGCGCAGCACCTTGCGCAGGATCCAGCCATCCGCCATCAGCAGCGGGAAGACCACCGCATCGGGGCCAAGCCCGTCAAACGCCCGCGCGATGGAGCCCTCGCAGGCCATCGTCGCACCGCGCAGACGCCAGCCCGGCAAGGCCGCGGCCACCCGTTTGGCAAGCGCCAGGATGGCGGCGTCCTGCGGGTCGGGGTCGGAGACCGAACCGAAGGCAATCAGCACGACGTCGCGCGGGTCAGTGGCTGGTGCCATCCGAGAAGGTGATCTTGTTCCAGACATTGTATTTTCCTGACGGTTTGTTCATGGGCAGGCGGGTGACTTCGTTCAGGGTGGCGGCGTCATAGACGATGACCGCGCCGTCCTCTTCCCAGATGCTGACCAGCGCGTGGCGGCCATCGCGGTCGAACTCCACATGCGCGACGGTTGCGCCGGGTTCGGGGCGCAGGGTGCGCACGATCTGCAGGCTGTGCTTGTCGATCACATGCATCACGTCGCGATTGGGGCCAAAGAACACATCGGCCCAGACGTAGCGGCTGTTTTCATGGCTGCGCAGGAAGAATCCGGGGCCATCGGTTTCGATTGTGTCGAGCACCTGCCAGTCCTCGATATCGATGACCGAGAGCTTGCCTTCCTTCAGATGCGGCGTCGCCATCACCCTTTGGCCATCGCGCATCCAGGAGATACCCGAGCCCAGATGCGGCATGCCCGGCAATGGCAGCTCGGCGATCTCGCGGCCCACGTTGAGGTTGACCACAACCCCGCGCGCGTCGTCGCGCGCCGCGCCGATCAGAAAGCGGTAATCGGGGGTGAAGAAGAAATCGTCGATGGGCTCGGCGGTCTCGATCCGGCGGCGCGCGAACAGCCCTTCCGAAGACGCGATACCCTCGACCATGCCTTTCTCGCGCGAATGCACGAAGCCCTCATAGACCGGGTCTGCGTCAGGGTCGGTGGCGACCTCCCAGATCTCCGGCGCGTCTTTCAGCGCCAGGATAAAGCTTTGCCGTTGCGGTGCCTGATAGACGGCAGAAACACGGCTGGTCTGGCCGGATTTCGAGATCACCGGCATGACGCGCGCGACCGACAGGTCCCTGGTGGCAAGGATCGTCAGCGTTTGCGGCAGGTAATTGGCCACCGCAAGCCACTGGCCGTCATGGCTGATCGCGATGTTCCGGCTGTTGAGGCCCGCACGGATGCGGCCCACCTCCTGCAAGGCCCAGAGGTCGTATTTTTGCACCCAGCCATCGCGCGACATGATGAAGACGAACCGCCCGTCTGGGGTGAATTTCGGCCCGCCATGCACGGCGAAGGGCGTGGGGAAGCGGTCGAGCGCAGCCCATGTGTCGCCGTCCAGAACGCTCACGTGGTGGTCGCCGGTTTCCACGACCAGCGTGATGTTCATCGGGTCGGCGTCCCATTGTGGCGCGTCTACCGGTTTGTATTGCTTTGACAAATCCCGGCTGTCCGCGATCTGTTCCTCGCCCCAGTCCGGCACGTCTTCGAGCGGGGTGTTCAGCCAGTCTGCCAGGGCGGCGATCTCGCTTTCCGATATCACGCCGTCAAAACCAGGCATCTGTGTGGCCGCGCGCCCGTGGGTGATGACCTGGGTCAGTTTCGGCCCGCGCATCCGGCGCAGGGTTTCAGGGATCAGCGCGGGACCGGTGCCGCCCAGCCGCGTCTCTCCATGGCAGGCGGCGCAGTTTTCCGCGTAAAGCGCCTCCGGCTCCGCCGCCAGCGGGACTGCCAGCGCAAGCGCGCAGAGACTAGAGAAAAGCCGGCGCAGGATCATGGCGATCTCCCGTAAAGGGGCGGTTGGTCAGGCGGGCCGCGCCCCCGGCCACGCCAATCTCGGCATCGTCGAGATAGCAGGCCGGATCCTCGGCCCAGGGATCGCCGGTCAGCTGCAGCGCGCGGATGCGGGTGTTGCCGCCGCAGATCGCCCGATGCGCGCAGGCCCCGCAGCGGCCTTTCAGAGGGCGCGGGCGGCGGCGCAGCTCGGCCAGCATCGGATCGTCTCCGGTCCAGAGCTCTGAGAACGGCGCGTCCTTGACGCTGCCGACGCTGTATTCGGACCAATAGGTGTCGGGATGCACATTGCCCTGCGTGTCGATATTGGCCACACCCACGCCCGAGGAATTGCCGCCCCAGGCCTCCAGATGCTCCTGCACATGCGCCACCTCTTCGGGAGTGAACCGCGCCCGCGCCCAGTTGAGGAAATAGACCGCGTCGGCGTCGTTATTGCCGGTCACGATCTCCAGAGGGGCCGCCCCCTTGTGACTGGCATGGGCGCGCTCGATCAGCAGGTCCATGGCGCGGCGGGTGCGCAGATGGCCGGTGTCGTCGCCGCGATGCTTGTTGCCGCGGCCCGCATAGACCAGATGCGAGAGGTAGAACTTGTCCACGCCCTCGTCGTCGCAAAGCTGCAGAAGGTCGGGCAGCTGGTGGGCGTTGTCCTCGGTGATGGTAAAGCGCAGGCCGACCTTGATGCCGCGCCGCTTGCATGAGCGCACGCCCGCCACGGCCTGCCCGAACGCACCGATCATGCCGCGAAACGCGTCGTTGGTGGCGCCGATCCCATCGATCGAGATGCCGACATAGTCAAACCCGATCTCGGCCACCCGGTCGGCCTTGGCGCCGATCACCCCGGTGCCGTTGGTCGAAAGCGCCAGCATCCGCGTCAGCTGCCGCGCGCGGGCGGCGAGATCGAAAAGGTCCTTGCGCAACAGCGGCTCCCCGCCCGACAGGATGATCGCGGGCACGCCGAAGCGGCCCAGATCCTCGAGCGTGTCGCGGGCCTGCGTGGCCGTCAGCTCTCCGGGGAAATCCACATCCGCCGAGACCGTGTAGCAATGCTTGCATTTGAGATTGCAGCGCCGCGTGAGGTTCCAGATCACCACCGGTTTCGGCGGGCCCTTGCGCCGACGCGGCGGAGTGGGGTGATAGAGCTGGTCCATATACTGGCTGAGACGGAACATCTTACGTCCTCCCGGTCAGGCGCAGGCCTGTCTTCTTGAGAATGCGCTTGGAATAGAGCGTGTCGGAGGCGCGGCAGGCCGCACCCAGAAGCGCCACGATCTGACCGCGCTTGTCTTCCACCTCGTCCCGGCTTGATCCGTGGACCATCGCAAAGAGGTTGTAGGGCCAGAGCGGCCGGGCGCGGGGCCGCAGGTAGCAATGCGAGACGAACCCAAGCGCGCCGACCTGCGCGCCCAGATCGGAGGCCACCGCGTCATCCACATCCCAGACCGTCATGCCATTGGCGGTCATGCCAAGCCGGTAATGGTTGGGGGCCACGGCCACCCGGCGGATCACGCCGCGATCCTGCATCGCCTGCATCCGTGCGAGCACCTCGCCCTCCTCCAGCCCCAGAGCCTGCGCAACAGCGGCGTAGGGTTCGGGCACAAAAGGAAGCCCGCCTTGGGTTTCGGCGATGAGCGCGCGGTCGGTCTGGTCAAGCATCATGCCGCCACCCGGAAGCCGATGAAGAACTCCTGCAGTTTCGGGAATGCCAGCACGGCGATGCCGGTCTCTGCCTCGATGCGTTTGCAGGTGGTGGCGATCTCGGCCTCGGTCTCGGTCGCGAGCACGAACCACATGTTGAGCCGGTGCGCGCGTTCATAGTTATGCGCCACTTCCGGGTAAGCATTGACGCAGGTGACAACCGGTTCGAGGCGCTCCGCGGGCACCTCCATGGCGCAAAGGCAAAACGCCCCGCCCATAGCCGCGGCGTCGTAAAACGGGCCGAAACGGGTGATCACCCCGGCCTCTTTCATGCGTCCGAGCCGCTTTGCCACCGCCGTCTGGCTGATGGCCAGCTTCAGCGCGATCTCTTCGAACGGCGCGGGGCCGATGGGCAGCCCGTCCTGCAGCAGGTTCACGAGGTGGCGGTCTGTGTCGTCCAGTGTCATTGGGCACCTTTTGCGGTTGGGTCGATCAGCGCGCCGGTCTGTTTGAAACAGCGCAGGGAAAACAGCACCTCATGTGCGACGCCGGCAAGACCCGGCAAGGCGCGGGCCGTGTCCAGCACCTGCAACGCGTCCTCGCGAGAGCGGCCGTGGATCATGCAGTAAAGCGTGTAGGGCCAGGCATCCGGCACGGCGCGGCGCTGGTAACACAGCGTGACCCCGGGCACCGCGGCGAGGTGCGGGCCGACCGTCGAGGCCTCGTCGGGCGGCAATTGCCAGACCACCATGGCATTGGCGCGCCAGCCCAGCGCGCGGTGCCGGACAATCACGCCAAAGCGGGTGATCGTGCCGCCAGCGATAAGCCGCTCGGTGCGCGCCAGCGCGTCGCGCTCGCTCAGCCCGCAGCAATCTTTCAGCGCGGCGAATGGCGCGCGGGTGATCGGCAGGCCCGAGGACAGCGCCTGCAGCAGGCAGCGGTCCTCGGCGTCGAGCCTCTGCGGGCATTTCGGCACGCGCACCGGACGTCTGGGAAGGATGGCGGCCCTGGACCCGTCGAGGTCGAACCCCAGATCGATGTTGAACGGCTCGACCAGCGGCAGGTCGAGCACGCGCAGCCCGGTTTGCCGGGCGATCCGCGACAGCGTACGGTCCACATGCGCACGGTCCGGACCGGTGGCGACAAACCAGATGTTCCAGGCGTTTTCGCGCAGATAGGAATGGTTCACACCCTCCTGCGCATTGATGACCCCGGCCATGAGCTCCACGTCGCAATCGGCGGCGGCCACGGCGGCCAGCGTGCTGGCACCGGCGGTGTTGGGCCGGCAGGTCGCGCCGAACCGCGAGATTGCCGCGCGCTCGGCCAGCGCCGACAGGCGGGTGATGACGTCGTCCTCGGCGATCCCCAGCCTGCGCCCCATGGCGGCAAAGGGACGGGCCACGACCGGCACGTCGCGCTGGAAATCGTTGAGCAACGCCCTGTCGATATCGATGAGATCCACGGTCATGATCCTAAAGCCCGATCCGGTGCGCACGCGCGGTGAAGAAAATGCCGGAGGGGCTTTCGGCGGGAAATTCGCCTGTGATGGCAAAGGTTTCGGTGTCGTAGATCAGCACCTGTCCGGCGTCGCGCACCGAGACCCAGACCTCCTCCCCGCGCGGGCTGAACTCCATGTGCAGCACCGCCGGGCCCGGTTTCAGCGTCCTGATGACGGCGCCGGTCAGCGTGTCGATCACCTCGATCGTGTCATTGAGCGGATGGGCGAAATTGACCCAGACCTGGCGGCCGCCCGGACGCGCCACGGCAAAGACCGGCTGGCCATGGGTCTGCGTGCGTCCGGTCTCCTGAAAGGACGCGGCATCGATCCAGAGCACTTCGTGCCGACCGATGGCGGGCAGCACAAAGCGGTCGCCCGCGCGCGCCCAGCCTTCGAGATGCGGCATCTTGTAGACCGGCAGCTTTTCCTCGCCGCGCCCGTAGCCCGACAGGATGCGGCGCGGTTCGGGCTCGTCCTGCCAGAGATCGAGCAGGGTCAGCCCGTCCTCGCCGAACAGCCCCGCGATATAGCTGCGCCCATCGGACGAGATCAGCGCGTCGTAAGGATAGGCGCCCATGCCGGGCACGATCAGCGGCACCGGGTCGGGCTCGGACATGTCGACGATCCAGGCCTCGCCATCGTCCCAGGTGGTAAAGGCAAAGCGGCGCCCGGGCACATCCACCAGACCGATGGTCTTGGCGCCGGTGTCGAACCGCGCCACCGGCTCCAGCGTATCCGCATCAAAGATCCGCACGCCGCCGGGTTCGTAATTGGCCACCGCCACCAGAGCGCCGTCGTCGGAGATGGCGCCACCGATGGAATTGCCCGCCTGCAAGACGCGGCCCGCAATCTCTCCGCTCATCAGATCCAGCTTGGTGAGCCCGCCGTCGCGCCCGAAGACGAAGGCAAAGCGCGCGTCGGCGGAAAAGACCACGGAAGCATGCGAGAGATCGCCCAACCCCTCGACCCGCTGCAGCACCTTATGCGCGCTGCGGTCCACGATCAGCACGCTGCCGGTGGCGCGTTCGATCACCACTCCCAGACCGGCGGTGCTGCGCGGCGCGTCGGCCTGGGCGAGGTTGACCCAGCAGGCAAAGATCAGGGTGGCGGCAAGAAGGAGTGATGCAATCGGGCGAACCATGGGGCTACTCCGTTTTCAGCAGGTAATCGGCGATCCAGCGCGCCTCGGCGTCGGTCATGATCGGGCGCCAGGGCGGCATCGGCGTGCCGGGAATGCCGTCGAGGATGACCCGCGCCAGACCGTCTGCATCCCAATGCGCCAGGCTCTCGGCGCGCAGATCGGAGCCGAGCCCGCCCTTGCGCGTCAGCCCGTGGCACGACCCGCAATCCTGCAGCACCAGCCGTTCGAGCTGCATCGGATCGGGCTCGCCCTCCGCGGCGCGGAGGGGGGCGGCCAGCGCGCAGGCCAGCAGCAGGGCGGGGCGCAGCTCAGGCATGCAGGCTTTCGGGATTTTGCGGCACGCGCGACAGGATCGCGGGCAGCAGCGTGGCCTGCGCGCCCGCCAGCGTGACGACGCGGCCGATGACAAAGAGCACGGGGCAAGCCAGCGCCTGTGTGCGTGCCTCGCCGCCGACGCGGGCCAGCGTGGTGATCAGGCGGTCCTCCCGGGGCGTCGTGGCCTTGGAGACGGCCAGCACCGGCAGATCGCCCGGCATGCCCGCATCCATCAGCTTCTGCGCGATCTCGGCAATATTGGCCGCGCCCATATAGACCACCAGCGTGGTTTCGGGATCGGCGAGGCCCTGCCAGTCCATTTCCAGCGGCTCGCCGCCCTTGCGGTGGCCGGTGACATAGCGCACGCCCGTCGCAAGCCCGCGATGGGTCAGGGGAACCCCGCTCGACGCCGCGGCACCCTGGGCCGCGGTGATGCCGGGCACGATCTCGACCCGCAACCCGGCGGCGCGCAGCTCTGCCGCCTCTTCGGAGCCGCGCCCGAAGATGAACGGATCACCCCCCTTCAGGCGCACCACATGGGCACCGGTCATCGCCAGATCGACCAGCATTGTGTTGATCTCGTCCTGCGGGACCGGGTGAAACCCGGCGCGCTTGCCGACCGGGATGCGCCGCGTGCCGGACCGTGCAAGGCCGACGATGTCGTCGGAGACCAGCCGGTCATGCACGAGGATGTCGGCATCGAGGATACGCCGCAGGGCGCGCAGGGTCAGCAGCTCCGGATCGCCCGGCCCGGCGCCCACGAGGCTGACTTTGCCGAAAGGTTTCATGGCGGGCTCTCCTTGCGCTGGATCGGGGGCGGTCGGTTGCGGCCGCGGCGGGGGCGCAGGACGCGCCCCCGGCAGACGGGGCTTCAGTAGACGTCGGCCCGTGTGTTGTAGACGTTGAACTTGCCCGTGGGAGTGATCAGGCGCTCATCCTTGATCACGTGTTTGGGCTGCAGCGTCTTGTCGTCGACCACCACGATGGCAGAGGTCAGATCGGCGGCGTTCCAGACCGAAAACCAGATCTCGGTCCCGGCCTTGTTGAACTCGCCCTGCACCACACGCGGCTGGCCTTCGGTGATGCCCGCCCATTCGACGATCGGCAGGACCGTGTAGTCCGGTTCTTCCTGATCCAGCTCGGGCACCTTGAAGACCGCGATGGAGCCCGACACCTCGGCATCGGGATTGAGCGGCGCGTCGACATAGAGGTTTTCCGATTCCGGGTGCGATTTGACGAACAGCGACCCGCCCCCCAGCGCGTAAAGCTGCTGGACCATGGTCCATGCCTCATCGGGGTGGCCTTCGGGATCGGTGCCGATCAGCGCCACCGTCTCGTCGCCCAGATGCGAGGTCGCCCAGACCGGACCGTAGACCGGGTGGTCGAGATTGGCACCGCGTCCGGGATGCGGGGTCTGCCCCTCGCTTTCCAGAAGTGCTGTCAGCTCGCCTTCCTTGGTGTCGATCACCGCGATCTTGCCGCGCGCGTTTGCCGCCGTCAGGAAATAGCGCTTGGTGCTGTCGAACCCGCCATCATGCAGGAAGCGCTCGGCCTCGATCTCGGTCACCTTGAGGTTCTGGATGTCGGAGTAGTCGACCAGGAGGATCTTGCCGGTTTCCTTCACGTTCACGATGAATTCCGGCCGATAATGCGAGGAGACGATGGCCGCCACGCGCGGTTCGGGGTGGAAGGTCTGCTCATCGAAGATCATGCCGCGCGTCGACTTGATCTTGAGCGGCTCCAGCGTGTCGCCATCCATGATCACGTATTGCGGCGGCCAGTAGGAGCCGGCGATGGCATATTTGTCCTCGTAGCCTTTCATCTTGGAGGTCTCGACGGAGCGCGCCTCCGAGCCGACCTTGATGCTGGCCACCGTCGCAGGCGTCTCCATCCACAGGTCGATCATGTTGACCACCGCATCGCGGCCAATGACAAAGAGATAGCGGCCCGATGCCGAGATCCGGCTGATATGCACCGCGTAGCCGGTGTCGATCACCGCCTTGATCTCATAGCTGGCGCCGTCGATCAGGGCGATCTGCCCGGCATCGCGCAGCGTGACCGAGAAAAGGTTGTCGATGTCGATGTCGTTCATCTTCTCGGTGGGGCGCTGATCCGGCGGCACCACAAGATCCCAGGAGGCGCGCATCTCGGGCATGCCGAACTCCGGCGGCGAGGCCGGATCGAGCAGCAGGTAGCGCGCCATCAGATCGACGTCTTCCTCGGTCATCTCACCGGACGTGCCCCAGTTGGGCATGCCCGCCGGAGAGCCGTAGGTGATGAAGTCGCGCAGGTATTCAAACCCGCCTTCACGCGTGACATCGGTGGTCAGCGCCTTGCCGGTGGCGCCTTTGCGCAACACGCCGTGGCAGCCCGCGCAACGCTCGAAATAGATCGTGTTGGCGCGCTGGTATTCGTTGGGCGTCACCACCGGGTCACCGGGCTTGCGGCCGGGGATCTCGACGTTGAGCTCGCCAAGGGTGGTCATGCTGGGCTGATACGCCCCGGCGGCATCGCTGCCGTGGCCTTCGGCTGCGTCTTGCGCGAATCCGCTGCCTGCCGAAAGCACGGCGAAGACCGCTGCGCTGGCAAGGGAGCTGGATCGCCGGAATAGGGATCTGGTCATCTCCGGATGTCTCCATGTCGCTGGTGAGGCAACCTCAGAGTGAAGCTGAAACCGGGCGCTCTCCTTGACTTTGGTTAAGGGGTGACACGGCGCCGCAAGGCATCGTGCCAGGCATGCGCATCACGGCCTTGATCCTTGGTCTTCTGATCGGCCTCGGGGCCGCTCCGGTTCCGGCGGCCGGACCGGGCGGCGTGGCGCCGGATGCCACCGCGCCCACGCCGCCGCTTGCGGCGCGGCTGACCGGCATACCCGAACCGCTGCGGCTGCTGCGCGAAGAGGGGGCCGTGCCCGGCTGGACGGTGCTGTCGGGCGGCAGCGTGGCCGGGCATATCGGCTCCACCTGGGAGCTGTCGGAATCGATCGGCTATTCGGGGCGGCCGCTGGATGTGCTCTTTGCGATCTCGCCTGACGCCATCGTCACCGGCGCCGAGCTTGTGCAGCATAACGAGCCGATCCTGACCCTGGGCATCTCGGACGCCGACATTCAGCGCTATGTCAGCGGCTTTGCGACGCTCGACCTTTCGGCACCGCCCGACGCGCGGGCGCAGGCGATGCCGGACGTGATCTCGCGGGCCACGGTCTCGACCGGGGTGATCCGCGATTCGATCCTGCGCAGCGCGCGCACGCTGGCGCTGGGGCGCGGGCTGATCGCCGGTGGCGGCGGCATCGACCGGGTGTCCTTCGAGGCGCAGAGCTGGGCGGATCTCGTCGCCGCGGGCGCGCTGGCACACCGGCGCGTCGACATGACAGAAGCGCATGCGGCGCTGAAGGACGGGCGCTTGCCGCCGGAGCCCGGCCCGGGCGCGTTTCTGGATCTCTGGGTCGGGCTGCTCGACCCGCCGAGCATCGGGCGCAGCCTGCTCGGCCAGCAGGAGTTCACCGCCGCCATCGGCGATCTGTCGCTGGAGGAGGCAGCACTTTTTGTGGCCTCGAACGGGCTGCATTCGCCGCGCGGCACCGCCTGGCGGCAAAGCGGCGTGTTCGACCGGATCACCGTGCGGCAGGGCGATCTGGTGCAGGTCTTCACAGCCGAAGACTACACCCGGCTCGACGCGGTTGCCGCCGAGGGCGCGCCGGATTTCCGCGAGCTGAGCGTGTTCCGCCTGCAGGCGGCGGAGGGTTTCGATCCGGCCGCGCCATTCACCGTCGAGGTGCGCGCGACGCGGCCCGCGGATTCCGGCGAGGTGGTGCTGCCGATGACGCTCGACTACGTGCTGCCCGCGGCGTTCCTGCTGCTCGAACCGCAAGCTGACAGACCGCTCTGGCAGACCGAGTGGGAGCGCAAGCGCCCGCAGATCGCCGGTGTGTCGCTGATGCTGGTGGCGCTGACCCTGATCCTGCTTTTGCAGGAAAGCTTTGTCTCGCGCCCGCGGCTCTACCGGACCGGGCGCATGGTGTTTCTGGCGGTGACGCTGCTCTGGCTCGGATGGGGGATCAACGGGCAGCTGTCGGTTGTGCAGGTCGTCGCCTTCCTGCATTCGCTGCTGTCGGGCTTTCGGTGGGAGACGTTCCTGATCGACCCGGTGATCTTCCTGCTCTGGGGTTTCGTCGCACTTGGGCTGCTGTTCTGGGGGCGCGGGGTCTATTGCGGCTGGCTGTGTCCTTTCGGCGCGCTGCAGGAGCTGACCAACCGCGCCGCGCGGGCGTTGAAGATCCCGCAGATCGCGGTGCCGCAGCCGTTGCACGAACGGCTCTGGATTCTGAAATACGCGCTCTTTGTGGGCATCGTCGCGCTGTCGTTCCACTCGATGGAGCAGGCGCTGATCCTGGCCGAGGCCGAGCCCTTCAAGACCGCGATCTCGCTGCGCATGTTGCGCGCCTGGCCTTTCGTCGCGTTTGTGGTGGCGATCCTGATCGCCGGGTTGTTTATTGAGCGGTTCTATTGCCGCTATCTCTGTCCGCTGGGGGCGGGGCTTGCGATCCCGGCCAAGCTCAGGATCTTCGACTGGCTGCATCGCCGCCCGCAATGCGGGCGCGAATGCCGTCTCTGCGAGCAGAAATGCACCGTCGGCGCCATCGATCCGATCGGCAGGATCAATCCCAACGAATGTATCCTGTGCCTCAAATGCCAGTGGATCTTTCACGACAAGGACACCTGCACGATCCTGAAGCGCCGCGCGCGGGGGCGCCCGGCCCAGACCGGAGCGCCGTCATGATCCAGACCCTCTCGCGCGTCTTTTCGGAAGGTTTCCGCGCGTTTTTCCTGGCCGCCACGCTATTCGGAGCGCTGGCCGTCGCCTATTGGGAGACCTGGATCGGCATCCACGCCTTTGGCGGCATGGTCACGCGCCACCCGTTCGCGCAGGCGCCGCATCTGTGGCACGCGCACGAGATGATCTTTGGCTATGCCTGCGCGGCCATGGCCGGGTTTTTCCTGACCGCGGTGCCAAACTGGACCGGGACGGCGGCTGCGCGGCAGGGGTTTGTCGCCACAGCGGTGGCGATCTGGATGGCGGGGCGGCTCACGATCTGGCTGTCGGGCAGCCTGCCGCCGGTGCTTGTGGCGGCTGTGGATCTGGCGTTCCTGCCGGTGCTTGCCGCGAAGATCCTGAGCCAGCTTCTGAACCGGCCCAAACCGCAGAACCTGATGTTTCTGGGTCTGCTGTCGCTTCTCTGGGCGTCAAACCTCACGGTGCATCTGGACTGGATGGGGCAGGGCGGGCCCGGGGCCGGGACCGGGCTGCGCGCGGGGCTTTTCAGCCTCTGCGCGGTGATTGCGGTGCTTGGCGGTCGGGTCACACCGGCCTTCACGCGCAATGCCATGACGAAATCGGGCCGCACGACGCATCTGCCGCGAACCCGGACATCTCTGGACGCCATCGGCATCGGATCAGCCATCCTGCTGCCGCTTGCGCTGTTGCTCGGTGCGCCCGAGGGCTGGATCGCGCCGATGGCGATCATCGCAGGCGCGGCGCAGCTGGCGCGGCTGGCCGGATGGCGCAGCCTCTGGACACTCACCCAGCCGATTCTCTGGAGCCTGCATCTGGCCTTTGCCATGCTGGGGCTGGGGTATCTGGCGCTGGGGTTTGCCGCCGCGGGATATGGCAGCGAGGTGGCCGCGCTGCATCTTCTGGGGATCGGCGCGGTGGGCGGCAAGACGCTTGCGGTGATGAGCCGGGCGATCCTCGGCCACACCGGCCGGGCGCTGGTGGCCCCCTTACCGCTGGTTGCGGGTTTTGCGCTGATGGCTCTGGCCGCGCTTGTCCGCTGGACCGGATCCGGCCTGCTGGCCGACCAGTATTTCGCGGCCATCCTGATCTCTGGCGCGGCCTGGGTTCTGGCCATGGCGCTCTTCGTGGCGACGCTGCTGCCCGCGCTTCTCGGCCCGCGCCTGCCGGGCTGAACGCGGCTCCGGGCTGCGACAAAGACGCAGCCCCTTGACGTTGGTTAAGGCCCTCTGCGCCGCCCGCACGCAGTCTTGAGCCACCCTCACCCTCCGCAAGGGAGCAAATCCAATGAAAGACGTCATGACGAAGAGCATGGCCCGCAATATCTTCTATGGCGGGTCGCTGTTTTTCATCGTCATCTTCCTGGGGCTCAGCGCGCATAGTCACTATTACATCGTGAACACGTCCACCGCGTCGATGGAGCTGACCGACAGTGTCGCGCATGGCAAACGCGTCTGGGAAGACAACGCCTGCATCAACTGCCACACGATCCTCGGCGAAGGCGCGTATTTTGCGCCCGAGGTCGGCAATGTCATGGTTCGCTGGGATGTGATCGACGACCCCGACGCCGCGTTCGAGACCCTCAAGGGCTGGATCGAGGCCATGCCCACGGGCATCGAAGGCCGCCGGCAGATGCCGCGGTTCGAACTCAGCGATGACGAGATCCGGGCGCTGTCCGATTTCCTGATCTGGACCGGCAAGATCGACACGCAGGGCTGGCCGCCCAATGACGCGGGCTAGCGCGGGTCGGGCCGAATCGGACCGGCGCTGTCCTGCCTCACTTTTTCCAACCGCAAAGGGCCGCTTTCTGCGCGTGGCGCGGTGGGAACCGGAAACGCTTTAAGGAGCTGAACCGATGAAATACGAAACACAGAAAATCGCGTATATCTACTTCGCCACGGCACTGGCGCTGTTTGCGATCCAGGTGCTCGGCGGGCTTCTGGCGGGCTGGATCTACGTCGCGCCCAACACGCTTTCGGAGGCGCTGCCGTTCAACATCGTGCGCATGCTGCACACCAACAGCCTGATCGTCTGGCTGCTGCTGGGCTTTTTCGGCGCGGCCTATTTCCTCATCCCCGAGGAAAGCGAACGCGAGATCCACTCGCCGACGCTGGCCTATCTGCAGCTTGCCATCCTCGTGCTCGGCACGCTGGGCGTGGTGCTGACCTATTTGTTCAATCTCTTTGAGGGCAACTGGCTGCTGGGCAAGGAGGGGCGCGAGTTCCTCGAACAGCCCAAATGGGTCAAGGCGGGCATCGTCGTGGCCGCGCTGATCTTTCTCTACAACGTCTCGATGACGGTGCTGAAAGGCCGCAAGACCGCGATCACCAACATCCTGCTGCTGGGCCTCTGGGGGCTGGCGCTGCTCTTCCTGTTCTCGTTCTACAACCCCGAGAATCTGGCGCTCGACAAGCAATACTGGTGGTACGTTGTCCACCTCTGGGTGGAGGGCGTGTGGGAGCTGATCATGGCCTCGATCCTCGCCTACCTCATGCTGAAACTGACCGGTGTGGACCGCGAGGTGGTGGAGAAATGGCTTTATGTCATCGTCGCCGCCGCGCTCTTTTCGGGCATCCTCGGCACCGGGCACCACTATTACTGGATCGGCTCGCCCGGCTACTGGCAGTGGATCGGCTCGATCTTCTCCTCGCTGGAAGTGGTCCCGTTCTTCGGCATGATGGCCTTTGCCTTCGTGATGGTCTGGAAGGGCCGCCGCGATCATCCCAACAAGGCCGCGTTGCTGTGGTCGCTGGGCTGCGCCACGCTGGCCTTTTTCGGCGCGGGCGTCTGGGGCTTCCTGCACACGCTGCACGGGGTCAACTACTACACCCATGGCACGCAGATCACCGCCGCCCACGGCCACCTTGCCTTCTTCGGCGCTTACGTGTCGCTCAACCTTGCCATCATGACCTACGCCATGCCGATCCTGAAAGGGCGCGATCCCTACAACCAGGTGCTCAACATGGTGTCGTTCTGGCTGATGGCCGGGGGCATGACCTTCATGACCTTCGTTCTGACATTCGCGGGCACCGTGCAGACCCATCTGCAGCGGGTCATGGGCATCGACTACATGAGCACGCAGGACGAGCTGGTGATCTTCTACTGGATGCGCTTCGGGGCCGGGTTCGTCTTTGTGCTGGGCGCGCTGCTCTTCATTTACGCGATCTTCGTGCCCAAGCGCGAAGTGATCGAGCCCAACGATCCCGCCGTCGCCCAAGACGTTCCCGCGGAGTGAGCGGCATGGACGGATCGCAAATCGACATGGACGGGGCTCAGGCCCCGTTCTACCTGCCGCAGCGCGACGAGATCGCGGTGTTCGAGGCCGCGGCCCGGCACGATCTGCCGCTGCTGCTCAAGGGCCCCACGGGCTGCGGCAAGACGCGCTTTGTGGCGCATATGGCCGCGCGGCTTGGCCGCCCGCTTTATACCGTGGCCTGTCACGATGACCTGACCGCCGCCGATCTGGTCGGGCGCTACCTGCTCAAGGGCGGGGAGACGGTCTGGATCGACGGGCCGCTCACGCGCGCGGTGCGCGAGGGTGCCATCTGCTATCTCGACGAGGTGGTCGAGGCGCGCAAGGACGTCACCGTCGTGCTGCACCCGCTGACAGACGACCGGCGCATCCTGCCCATCGACCGCACCGGCGAGGAGCTGCAGGCCGCGCCCGGCTTCATGCTGGTGGCCTCCTACAACCCCGGCTACCAGAACATCCTCAAGACCCTGAAACCCTCGACGCGCCAGCGCTTTCTGTCTCTGGAGTTCGACTTTCCCGCCCCTGCGCGCGAGGTCGAGATCGTGACCGCCGAAAGCGGGCTGGGCACGGAGCGGGTCACGTCGCTGGTCCGGCTTGCGGGCAAGCTGCGCGCGCTCAGGGGGCAGGATCTGGAGGAAGGTGTCTCCACCCGCCTTGTTGTCTACGCGGCGACGCTCATTGCCGGCGGCATGCCGGTCGAGCGCGCCATCCATACCGCGATGATCGAACCTCTCACCGACGAAGAGGATGTGAAACGCGGGCTTCTCGATCTTGTCACTGCCGTCTTCGGGTGAGGCACGGCATGGGCAGGATCGAGATCGAGCCATGGGAGCCCGAGGAAACCGTCGGGAAGCTGTGGCACGCTCTGGCCAGCCGTCTCGACGCGCCCGAAGATCATCAGGGCGCGGCCGTTCACCTGGCGGAAGTTTCGGGGCGGTTGGCCGTCTTCTTTCGCGCCATCGGCGGCGACCCGGCGGTCGAGATCCGCGCCGCAGGCCAGGAGGCGGTTGCGCATCGGCTGGGCTGGCGCCGGCGTCTGGGCACCGAAGTCGAGCGCCATGCCCGCGCGTCCTTTGACGGCGAGGCGCTGCGCCTGCCGGACCGGCTGGCGGTGTTTCCCGCGCGCGAGGCCAATGGCGCGCTCTATCTCTGGCTGACCGCCGCTTCGGCCCATGCCGTGCCACCCGAAACCGCGGACGATCCGTTTCACCGCGATGTTCAGGCGCTGCGCGCCGCCTGCCACATGGCCGAGGTTGTGCAGGCCGACTACCCCGGGCTCGCCGCGCTCCATGCCGCTCTGGCGGATGCGGCGCTGCAGATGCGCCCCGGTGCGGCCTTGCCACCGCAGGAGGCCGCCATCGAGGCGGTGATCCGCCATCTGCTGGGGGCAGACGCGCCTTTGCGCGGGCTCTCCGCCGATATTCTTGGCTGTCTGCACAGCGGGCAGACCGATCTGCTGCCACCGGCTGCGCGGCGCTATCGCCCGTTCCGGCCCGTGCCGCTCTGGCCCGATCTGCGCCCGCTGTCGATGAGCGAAGGCACCGGGGTCGAGACGCGCGACACCGATGGCCCGCCAGAAGAGGCCGGAGAGCGCACCCACCGCGCCCGTCGCCGCAAATCCGATCAGGCGGCGCGGCAGGACAGTCTGATCCTGCACAAGTTCGAGGCGATCCTGAGCTGGGCGGAGTTTCTCAATCTCAACCGGCGGGTCGATGACGACGACAACGAGGATGCCAGGAAGGCCGCCGACGATCAGGAGGAGATCGGGCTTGGCCAGATCTCCAAGGCGCCTGCGACGCGGCTCAAGCTGCATCTGGATCTCGCGCCCGAAGATGCCGACCGCGAGACGCTGTCGGACGTGCTCACCTATCCCGAATGGGAGGCGCGGCGGGCTGCGTATCTGCCCCGGCACGTGCGGGTGCTGGCGGGCTGGGCCGATCCTGCAGAGGCGCCGGGGACGCGCGATGCCGCCGTGCTGCGCCGGATCGACGCCGTGCGCCGCCAGTTCGAGGCGCTGCGTCCGGGGCGCGTGGTGCTGCCCGCGCAGCCGGATGGCGAAGAGCTTGATCTGGAGGCCACGGTGCGCGCGCAGGCCGATCTGCTGGCCTGCGGGACGGGCAGCGACCGGATCTGGCGGCAAAGCCGCGCGCAGGCGCGCGACCTGGCCGTGTCGATCCTGCTCGACGTCTCGCGCTCTACCGAGAGCGCCGTGGCGGGCCGCGCGGTGATCGAGATCGAGCGCGAGGCGCTGACCGCGCTGGCCTGGGGGCTGCAGGCCTGCGGCGACGATTTCGCCATCGACGCGTTTTCCTCTCTGCGCCGGGACCGGGTCTATCTCACCCGCTGCAAGGGCTTCGGCACGCGGATGTCGGCGCTGGTGGAGGCGCGGATCGCCAGTCTGACGCCGGGGTTCTACACCCGTATGGGGGCCGCGATCCGGCATGCGTCGGCGGGGCTTGCCCTGCAGGGGCGCAAGCGCCGCCTGCTGTTGCTGATCACCGATGGCAAGCCCAACGATCTGGATCACTATGAAGGCCGCCACGGGGTCGAGGACACCCGCATGGCCGTGCGCGAGGCCCGCCGCGCGGGCCACGCGGTCTTCGCGGTGACGGTGGATGCGCAGGCCAAGGCCAGTTTCGCGCGCATGTTCGGGCGGGGCGGCTTTGCGGTTGTGCCCGATCCCAACCGCCTGACCCGCGCCCTGCCGGAGATCTACCGCCATCTCGTGGGCGCATGACGGCGCACTCCGATCCGTTCGAGGACCTGCCCGGCGGGCTGATGATCTGGGTTCTGATCGCCAGCGAAATGCTGGTCTTCGGTGCCGGGCTCGCGGCGTTCCTGGCGATGCGGATCACCGATCCCGCCGGATTTCTGGCCGCGCAGGCTGCCCTGCATCCCGGTCGTGCTGGCGTGAATACCTGCGTGCTGGTCACAAGCGGGCTTGCCGCGGCGCTGGCGGCACGTGCCGGTCTGGAGGCGCGCCGCGCGCAGGCGAGGTGCTGGCTCGCGGCGGCGGCAGGGCTGGGCGTGGTCTTTCTGGCGATCAAGTCCAGCGAGTTTGCCGATCTGGTGGCGCAGGGCATCTCCACCGAAACGCATGTCTTTTTTACGTTCTACTACCTGCTGACCGGCTTTCACGCGGCCCATGTGGTCGCCGGGATCGTGCTGCTGGCCGCCCTTGGCCTGCGCTGCCGAGCAGAGGCCGTGGAGGCGGGCTGCGCGTTCTGGCATATGGTCGATCTGGTCTGGGTCCTGCTGTTCCCGGTCCTCTACCTTCTGCCGTGACGCCCATGCGGACGCGCATCCTCATAAGGGCGTGGCTCGGGCTGCTCGGCCTGTCGCTTCTCGGCACCGCGCTCTCGACCGGCAGCGCAGGTCTGATGCCGGCATGGGTTGCCGCGATCGCGATCCTGATCCTGGCCTGGGCGAAAGCCCGGCTGATCCTGCTTTGCTATCTGGGGCTGGCGGGCGTGCCGGGCTGGCGTGGCGGCGCGATGGCCGCGCTCGGGGTTGCGATGCTGATCCTGACCGGGCTCTGGGGGGCGGGCTACCTCGCCGCCTTGTGACGGATCAGCCCTTGGCCTAGCTCGTCATCGACAAAGCCGCGCAGATGCGCCACATCGGCGATGTCGGCCTGGTTCTGTTTCACCTTCACGCCGTGATCCCGGAGCCGCGAGAACGCGCGGCTGAGGCTTTCGGGCTTCATGCCGATCCGGCCCGCGATGAGGATCTTGTCGAAAGGCAGGCTGACGGTGCAGCTGCCGGTCTCGCAGGGACAGAGCGACAGCAGGAACTGCGCCACCCGCTGCGCGCCGGACTGCGCCTTGAGTTGCTCGATCTCTTCGACCAGCGCATGCAGATGCGCAAAGGTCGAAGACAGGATCGCGATGCAGACTTCGGGCCGTGACCGCATGGTGTTCACAAGATCAGTGGCGGCGATCTGCATGACCTCGCAATCGGTCGCGGCCTCGGAGGCCACGGGATAGCGGTCATGCTGCAGCGCCACCGCCTCGCCAATGCTGTGACCGCGGGTAAAGACGCCGACGATGGCCTCGGACCCGTTGGGTGTGATGCGGTAGAGCTTCACCCAGCCATCGAGCACGATGAAGACCGAATGCGCCGGGTCGCCATGATCGAACAGCGCCTGACCGCGGGTGAACCGCTTGACGATGGATCGTTTCAGAACGTCGGTCACGACATCGTCGGGACAGTTCGACAGCAGCAGGCTGCTTCGGGCGATTTCGCAATGGGCTTGGCGCATGATTCAATATGTCAGAAGCAACAGGAGAAAGCGACCGTGACGTCGGCGCGGTGAGGGGCGGCAGTTTATTGCGCGGCCATCGGCCGGCGGGCCAGCTGGCATTGGCACCAAAGATGCTCCAGCGCATCACAGAGCCGCGCGATATCGGCGTCGCCATGCACCGGCGACGGGGTGATCCGCAGCCGTTCGGTGCCTTTCGGCACGGTCGGATGATTGATCGGCTGGATGTAGATCCCGTGCTCGTCGAGCAGCGTGTCGGAGATGAATTTGCACTTCACCGGATCGCCCACCATCAGCGGGATGATGTGGCTGGGATTGGGCAGATGCGGCAGGCCGATCTGATCGAAGCGCGCCCGCACCTGCGCCACGCGCGCGCGTTGCTGCACCCGCTCGGTCCGGCTCGCCTTGAGATGCCGGATCGAGGCCGCAGCACCGGCAGCCACGTGCGGCGGCAGGGCTGTGGTGAAAATGAACCCGCTGGCAAAGGAGCGGATGAAGTCGCAGATATTGGCGCTGGCCGCGATATAGCCACCGACCACGCCGAAGGCCTTGCCCAGCGTGCCCTCGATCACGGTCAGACGGTTCATCAGGCCGTCGCGCTCGGCAATGCCGCCGCCGCGCGGGCCGTAAAGACCGACCGCGTGCACCTCGTCGAGATAAGTCATGGCGTTGTAGCGGTCGGCGAGATCGCAGATCCCGGCAATCGGGGCGATGTCGCCATCCATCGAATAGACGCTTTCGAAGGCGATGAGTTTTGGCCGCTCGAGCGGCTGCGCGGCCAGCCTGGCCTCGAGATCGGCAAGATCGTTGTGTTTCCAGATCAGCCGCTCGGCCCGGCTGTGCCGGATGCCTTCGATCATCGAGGCATGGTTGAGCGCGTCGGACAGGATCAGGCAATCGGGGATCATCGCGCCAAGCGTGCCAAGTGCTGCCCAGTTCGACACGTAGCCCGAGGTAAAGAGCAGCGCCGCCTCCTTGCCGTGCAGATCGGCCAGTTCGCGCTCCAGCAGCACATGTTCATGCGCGGTGCCGGAGATGTTGCGCGTGCCGCCGGCGCCCGCGCCGGAGCGGTCGAGCGCGGCATGCATCGCCGCCAGCACATCCGGGTGCTGCCCCATGCCAAGGTAATCGTTGGAGCACCAGACCGTGACCTCGGCGGCCTGCTCTGCGGCGCGGCGCGTGGCTGCGGGAAAGGCGCCGCGATGGCGTTCGAGATCGGCAAAGACGCGGTAATTGCCATCGGCCTTCAGCGCGGCCAGCCGGTCCGCCACAAACGTCTCAATGGTCATCGCCCTGTCCTTTTTGCGTCTCGTGCGCCGAGTGTAAAAGCTGTGGCCGAGACACTCCTTAACAAACGTCAAGACCAGCCCGGCATCGGGCGAGATCGCTCAGGGCAAAGGCGATGCGCCAAAAAGCACCGGGTGCAGGCCGAGCAGGGCGGCATAGGCAATCACGCCCGCCGCGATGCGCAGCAACGTGGCGCCCGGCGGGTGCAGCGCGGCGCAGAGCGGCTGTTTGCGCAGCGCCTCGCGCGTCTCGTGCCACATATCGCCCTGAAGGCGCTGCTTGCGGCGGTCGATCATCGCCATGCCCAGCAGCGAAAACGCCGCGAAGACGCCGAACATCAGCACATGCGCCAGATCGCCGTTTGCAACCAGATGCGCCCCGGACCAGAGCGCCAGCGCGACCAGCAGCGGATGCCGGTGCAGCCGGACGATGCCAGGGCGCGTTGCATCAAAGGGCGCAGATCTGCCGCCGAAGGAAAACGGGTTCGGGCGGCCAGCGACCAGGGCCACGATGAGGCACACAAGAAGCATCGCGACCAGCAGCACCCAGCCTTGCCAGGCGGCGCCCGACCAAAGCGCCACGTAGGGCGCACGCGCGGCGGCGGCGATCAGCCAGGCCAGGGACAGCAGCGAGACGCAGGAGTAGATCAGCGTGAACATGCGCGCGCCGGTTTGCGCCACGATGCGGGATTTCACCGGTGGCCGGACCGGCACCGCGTGCAGCCCGAGAAACACCGCGAAGGCCGCGACAAACTCCAGCCAGCCCATGCGCCGCCGCCTCAGAGGGCCGCGGAATGTCGGGCCTTCGACGCCGCAAGGTAGCTGTCGAAGGCCGCCGCCGCAACGCGGGCCAGCGGGGCGCCCCGGGGTGTGAGCCGGATGCCGTCCGCGCCCATTCGGACCAGCCCGTCGCGGGCCATGTCCTCCAGCGCGGCGCGCGCGTCATGCCACCATCCCGCCTGTTTGCCGAAGCGGCGGCCAATCGCGTCGGGGTCGGCACGGCCGTCGCACATGATCCGCTCGATCACCGCGGCGCGCAGGTGGTCCTCATCGGCAAAGGCGCGGCCTTTGGCAATCGGCAAGCGACCGGCCTCGATGGCGCGCGCCCAGGCGCCGGTCTCCGGCTGGTTCTGCACATAACCCCAGGGCGTGCGCCCGATGGAGGTGGCGCCCAGCCCGACCAGCGTCTGCGCCGGATCATCCGTGTAGCCCTGAAAATTGCGGTGCAGCCGTCCGGCGTCGGCTGCGAGGGACAGCCCGTCCGCGGGCAGGGCGAAGTGATCGATGCCGATGGCGCGGTAACCCGCATCGCTCAGCGCGCGCGCCGCCGTGCTGGCCTGCCGGGCGCGCGCGGCGGCATCGGGAAGCGCGTCTTCCGGGATCATGCGCTGGTTCTTGGCCATCCAGGGCACATGGGCATAGCCGAAAAGCGCCACCCGGTCCGGCGCCATCTGCGCCACGAGATCGACGGTCTGCAGCAGTTTCGCCTCGGTCTGATGCGGCAGACCGTAGATCAGGTCAAAGTTGATCGCGCTGATCCCGTGCCGCCGGAACCAGCCCACCGCGCGGGCCACCATTTCGGGCGGCTGCACCCGGTTGATCGCGCGCTGCACTTCCGGGTCGAACTCCTGCACGCCAAAGCTGGCGCGGTTGAAGCCGAGGGCGGCCAGCCGCGCGACCATGTCTTCGGTCAGCGTGCGCGGATCGCTTTCGATGGCCACCTCCGCATCCGGCAGGATCTCGAACGCCTCGCCAAGTGCGGCCATGATCCGGCTGATCTGGTCGGGGCTGAGCGCCGTCGGCGTGCCGCCGCCCCAGTGCAGATGGGCCACCGGCATCCGGGCGGGCAGGGCCGCGCGCAACAGGGCGATCTCCGCCAGCAGATGGTCGACATAATCCTGCAGCGGGCCCTCGCGTTTCACGAGCTTCATGTTGCAGCCGCAATACCAGCACATCTGCCGGCAAAACGGCACATGGACGTAAAGCGAGATCGGGTCGCCGGCGGGCAGCCGTGCCAGCCAGGCACGCTGCGTCGTTTCAGGGAAATCCGCCTCGAAATGCGGCGCGGTCGGGTAGCTTGTGTAGCGCGGCGTCGCGATCTGCGCGTAGCGTTCGATGACCTCGTCCATCTCGCGGTCCTTCCCTGGGCTCGAGCGTTTCGGGCGCTGGCGCTGTCCGGCATCTGGCCGGACGGATCACCTCGCCATGTGCCCATGGGATGCCAGCCGCGCGCCGGATGGTCCTTGATGTCGGTCAAACGCGGGCGGTTTGGGCCCCGGGGGCAAGAGCCGCCGGTCACCGGTTGCCATCACCCGCCATCGCAAGCGCATGTCGCTGACCGTCTAGACCGGCAGGAACGCCTCGGTCTTCGGGTCCCACCATTCCAGCCCACCCTCGGCAAGCTCGGTCCAGAGCCCGTGCAGCGTGAGGTCGCCGTCATCCACCGCCTGACGGACAAACGGGAAGGTCATGAGATTGGTGAGCGACACCACGACCGCCTCTTTTTCCAGCAGGCGCGGCCGGTCTGACTCCGGCGCGTCCTTCACCCGCTCGTAACCGGGGCGCAGCAGATCCATCCAGCGTCCGACGAAACTGGAATCGTCTTCAAGCTCCGGCGCGCGGCCTTCACACATGTCCAGACAGCCCTGCACACCGCCGCAGCGCGAATGTCCCAGCACGATCACATGCGCCACATGCAGCCCGGTGATGGCGTATTCGACCGCGGCGCTGGTGCCGTGCTTGTTGCCATCGGGCTCGTAGGGCGGCACGAGATTCGCGATGTTGCGGTGAATGAAAAACTCCCCCTGATCGGCCTCGAACAGGTTTGTCACCTGAACCCGGCTGTCGCAGCACGAGATCACCATGGAGCGCGGCCGCTGCCCTTCATCGGCCAGACGCCGGTACCAGGCGCGATTCTCCTTGTAAGAGGTCGCTTTCCAGCCGTGATAACGCTGGATGAGATAGTTGGGCAGCGGGCGGACGCGGTGCATGGGCAACCTCGGTGGTGACGGTGCGACGCCTCAACTACGCCGGATTGTCGCGAAATTCGAGAGAAAAGAACGATCCCGCATAACCTTTTGGGAAGGTGCGTCTGCGTAGATAGCGGCGCCGTGGGGGCACGAATATGGGGTGAGATGTGAGTGAGCTTAGCTTTCTGACGCCGAAGGAACGGGCGCGGCTGGACACCACGCAGCTGGAAACGCTGCACAGTACGCTTGGGGCGCATGCCGCCGAAGAGGTCATGTGCCGCGCGATGGAGGATCTGGGCACCCGCCTGTGCCAGATCCACGACCGCGCCATGTCGGGCCCGCGCGAGGTGCTGCACCGAGAGCTGCGCGCGATCGGGGCGGTCGCCGAGCAGATCGGGCTGTCCGGTGTGGCCAGCGTGGCGCATGACGTGATGAATTCGGTCGAACACGGGGACCGCATCGCGGAGGCCGCGACATTGGCGCGCCTGGCGCGCATGGGGGAACAATCGCTGGTGGCGCTCTGGGATCTGCAGGGGCTTTCGGTCTGATCGCTCTTGCGGCTGACGGCGCAGCGACTACGCTGGTGCGGTCAGTGAAAGGACCCCCCGATGCCCATGACGTTTGCGCCTGAAACAGCGGCGACCCGACCGCTTCACGTCGTCGAGCCCGATGAGGTGGAGGTCTGGATCGCCCAGCAGGACGACCGCACGCGCCTCTGGGTCGAAAGCTCCGGATTTACCGGCGCCATCGGCAGCGCGGTCACCGTGCCGGACGCATCGGGCGCACCGGCCTCGGCGGTCATCGGTTACGGCACCGCGGCGCAACGCGCGCGGCAGCGCTTTGTCCTGGCCGCGGCGGCGCCGCAGCTGGCGCCGGGCAGCTACAGCCTTGCCGGTGGCGTGGCGGAGGACGATCTGGCCACCGAAAGCCTGGGCTGGCTGCTGTCGGGCTACGGCTTTTGCCGCTACCGCGAGAATACGCCGAAGATCCCCGGGCTGGTCGCGCCCGCAGGCATCGACGCCGCGCGCATCGAGACGCTGGCCGAAGCGGAGGCGCTGACCCGCGATCTGGTCAACACACCCGCCGCCGACATGGGGCCGGAGGCGCTTGAAGCCGCGGCCCGCGCGCTGGCGGAGCGGTTCGGCGCGTCCATCGCGGTAACCACCGGCGAAGATCTTTTGCGCGACAATTTCCCGATGATCCACGCCGTCGGGCGCGCCGCCGTTCAGGCGCCGCGGCTCATCGACATGCGCTGGGGCGATTCCGGCCCGATGCTGACGCTGGTGGGCAAGGGGGTGTGTTTTGACACCGGCGGGCTCAACCTCAAACCCGGCTCGTCCATGGGATTGATGAAAAAGGACATGGGCGGCGCGGCCAACGTGCTGGGGCTGGCGCATATCATCATGGCGCAGGGCCTGCCGCTGCGCCTGCGGGTGCTGATCCCCGCGGTGGAAAACTCGGTCTCGTCCGGCAGTTTCCGGCCGCAGGACATCCTGACCTCGCGAAAGGGGCTGACGGTGGAGATCAACAACACCGATGCCGAAGGCCGTCTGGTGCTCGCCGACGCATTGGCGCTGGGCGACGAGGAAAAGCCAGACCTGATGATCTCCATGGCGACGCTCACCGGTGCGGCGCGGGTGGCGGTGGGCCCGGATCTCGCGCCGTTTTACTGCGATGACGAGACCTTCGCGATCGAGCTGGAGCAGGCGGGCCGCCGGATGGCCGACCCGCTCTGGCGGATGCCGTTCTGGGAGCCTTACGAGGCGATGATCGAGCCGGGGATCGCCGATCTCGACAATGCGCCATCGGGCGGCTTTGCCGGGTCGATCACCGCGGCGCTGTTCCTGCGCCGCTTTGTCGAGGACTGCCCGCGCTACGCGCATTTCGACATCTACGCCTGGCAACCGCGCCCGGCGGCGGGCCGCTCCAAGGGCGGCCTGGGGCAGGGCGCACGGGCAATTTTCGGAGCGTTGCCGCAGGCGCTCAACCTGTGACGCCCGACCGTCGCCTGACCGCTTCAAACGGGCGGGTTGCGCATCTCTCGCTCAAGGGGCGCGTCACGGCTGAGGCCTTTGTCGAAGGCCGGATTGAGCAGGTGATCGGCTACCCGTTCCTGCATGCCGCGCCGGGCGGCGCGGCGGACAGGCAGCTTTTGTGGGGCGACCGGGTCCGCGTATTGGAAACCCGCGGCGACTGGTCCTTCGTGCAGTCGGTGAAGGACGGCTATGTAGGCTATCTGGACCGCGCCCTGACCGCGCCGCAGGACTGCACGCACAGCGTCACGGCGCGCACCACCTGGGCTTATCCCACACCCGATTTCAAGCAACCGCCCGCACATGTCCTGCATCTGGGCAGCCGCGTGCAAGTGTCGGAGACCGGTCCGCGCTGGGCGCGGATCGACGTGGCGGAGGCTGAGACCGCCTTTGTACCTGCAGGCCATCTGTCGCCGCTCGACAGCCCCGCTTCCGATCCGGTTGCAGTGGCTGAGCGGTTTCTGGGCACGCCCTATGTCTGGGCGGGCAATTGCGGTTTCGGCATCGACTGTTCGGGCCTCGTGCAGATCGCCTGCCATGCCTGCGGCATCGACGCGCCGGGCGACAGCGATCTGCAGGAGGCGGCGCTTGGCGCAACCCTGCCGCCGGGCACACCGCCGTTGCGCGGGGATCTGCTGTTCTGGAAAGGCCATGTGGCCTGGGTGGCGGATCCGGACACGATCCTGCACGCCAACGCGGGCCACATGGCGGTGACGTTTGAGCCGCTGCAGGCGGCCATCGCGCGGATCGCAGCGCAGGGCGACGGGCCGGTGACGCGGCATGCGCGGCTCTGATCCGCAAATGCCGATGCGGGTGTGACGACCGCGCGAGCCCGAAGGCGGCCTCTGGCGCGGGACATGACCGGGCGGCGTTCTGTCGCCCGTCCCGGCCCCGGGCAGCGGGCGAGGCGGGGGGCGGCGCTCAGGCCGCGGGGACGCTCTGCCGGTCCTCCGAGACGCCGCGCAAAGGCGCAAGCCGGCCGTTTTCCAGCCGCCAGCTTTGCGGCGGTGCCATGCGCGCGCGCAGCCGGGTGAGGTGCCACGCGTCCCGCCCGGCGGCATGGGCCGGTTCCAGCCCGTAGCGCGTCTCGATCCCCGGCGCGCCACCGGTGCCGGGGGTGAGCAGGATCCCCAGCGGCTGGCAGCGGCCTTCGCGCCCGCCGGTCTCTGCGGCCAGATGCAGGCGGCGCACCGGCGTCATCGCGGGCGGCTCCGGCAGATCGGCCACCACCACCGGCACGGTGCCGCTGCGCAGCACCTCTTCCATGCACCACAAGAGATCCTCGGGCCTGCGCGGGCTCAGGAAGGTCAGCAGCTGCGGCGGCAGGATCCCGGTGATGCCATTGGGGTTCAGGGGTTCGGTGCCCCAGCCGGGCGCGATCCAGATCACCGGCCCCGCCATGGGACCGCCGGAAACCATATGCGCCGCCGCATGCAGCGCCAGCGTCCGGCGCGCCCGCCCGCAAAACTCGTGTACCCGCATGAGCGGCAGGCTCACTTCGGACCACAAGCTCAGATGCGGGCCTGCGCGATGGGCGCGGCGGCCAAGGCGGGGATCGGCAGAGGACATGCCGCCAGCCTACAATGTTCTTTCTTTGTTCTCAAGAGCGCAGCGCCCTCTTTCCGGATCGATGGCTTGCAATTGACCCGTCCGCCGTGCACCCCATGTCCCCAGACACCGCGAACAGATATCAAGAGACACACGCATGCGCATGAACGCTCTGGGCCGCACCGGCATCACAGTATCCGAACTCTGCCTCGGCACGATGACCTTCGGCCGCCACACCGAAGAGGCCGACGCCCATGCGCAGATGGACCGCGCGCTGGATGGCGGCATCAACTTTCTTGACACCGCCGAGATGTACCCGGTGAACCCGATCGAGGCGGAAACCGTGGGCGACAGCGAACGGGTGGTGGGACGCTGGATGGCCAAAACCGGACGGCGCGGCGACTGGGTGGTGGCCACAAAGGTCACCGGCGAGGGCTCGTCTGCGGTGCGGGATGGCGGGCCGATCACCGGCGACCTCATTCCGCAGACGGTCGAGGCGTCGCTGCAGCGGCTGCAGACCGATTACATCGACCTTTACCAGCTGCACTGGGCCAATCGCGGCAGCTATGCCTTCCGCCAGCACTGGACCTACGATCCGTCCGGGCAGGACCGTGATGCCATTGTGCAGAACATGCAGGACGTGCTGGGCGCGCTCGGCCGCGAGGTCGAGAAGGGCCGCGTGCGGGCCTTTGGCCTGTCGAACGAGACGACCTGGGGCACGGCGATGTGGCTGCGTCTGGCCGAAGAGAGCGGCGCGCCGCGTGTGGCCTCGATCCAGAACGAGTATTCGCTGCTCTGCCGTCTGGCCGACACCGATCTGGCCGAGCTGATGGTGAACGAGGATGTCGGGCTGCTGCCGTTTTCGCCGCTGGCGCAGGGGCTTCTGACCGGCAAGTATCAGGACGGGATTCCCGCAGGTTCGCGCCGGGAGGTGAACCCGGAACTGGGCGGTCGGATGACCGACCGGGTGCTGCCCGCGGTTGCGGCCTATCTGGAGGTCGCCCGCGCGTTCGATCTCGATCCCGTGCAGATGGCGCTGGCCTGGTCCGCGCGCCGGCCGTTTGTGACCTCATCGATCTTCGGCGCCACCCATTCGGGTCAGCTGGAGCATGCACTGGGCGTGGCGGAACTGACGCTTTCGGACGAGGTGCTGGACGCGCTCAACACCGCCCACAAGGCGCATCCGCTGCCTTATTGAGCCGGGTGCCGTGCCGTCTCAGCGATCCAGGTCCGCCAGCAAGCCACTCAGGTGCTCGGGAAAGGCGCGGGAGGTGACGGTGGCCTCGCGCACAAGATGGTCGAAATGCTCGGTGAAGGCGGTGATGCGCTCGGTATCGCGGAACGCAAGATAGGTGCGCCCCATGTAGAGCACCGCCAGCAGCGGGCCGAACACCGTGAGCGGCGCGGAATACAGGCGGCGCGCGTCAAAGAGCGACATGCGCAGGCGCGGATAGAGCGACTCCGTCAGCACGATCAGCGCGTCCAGTTGCTCGCGCCGGGCCGCAATCGGCAGGCTCGCGTAGTAACCGGTGCCCTTGGCAAAACTGTCGATCTCGTAGAGCGGCAGCGCAATCTCGTAGTCCGACCGCGCCTTTTGCATCCAGTCGAGCCGGTCGGCAGAGGCGTTGATCGCCTGGGTCGTCGTGCGGCCCAGTGACGGCCCGTATTCCCATTCCAGCACCGCGCGGGTCTTGAGCATGTCGGGCAACATCGCGGGCACGTGCCGGATCTTGTAGCCCTCGGCCTCCCGGTGCCATTCAAAGATCGTCTCGTCGATCAGCGCGCGCGGCGCCTCGGTCAGGGTCATCGAGTTGGCCAGCAGGTCGGCGGCATTTTCGGGCCGGTCCGACAGGCCCAGCAGCCAGTCGGCGGAAACCCCGAGCGCCTGCGCAAACGCCGCCACGAGATGCCCGTTCGGCAGCCGCGCGCCGTCATCCTTGAGCAGTTGCGACACCGTCGAGCGGTCGGTGCCCACCCGCCGGGCCAGCGCGGTCTGGTTGCTGCGTGCCAGCGCCATCGCCTCCGCCAGCCGGTGGCGAAAGAGGGCGGCGCGGTCGCGTTTGTCGATTATTTCCAACATCTGGTGATTATTATCACGATTTTTGAATTTTATGAACTGAATTCAGAATGGCGCGCGACCGCCGCGCCGCCCATTCTGGGAACGGGACAAAGAAACGGAGTGGTTGATGCGTGGGTACGAGTGCGCCGGGATGTGGCGCGAGGTCGAGTGGCCAACCGTGATGCTGCTGGGTCTGTGCTACGGCGTCTGGGCGCTGGGCACCACCTATCTGGCAGCGGTGTTTCTGCCGCTCGGCATGGCGTTTGTCATCTTCGGCGCGGCCTTGCATTCCTCGCTCACCCATGAGGCGCTGCACGGCCACCCGTTCCGGTCACCGGCGCTCAACGCCGCTCTGGTGTTTCCGGCGCTGTCGCTGGTTGTGCCTTACCTGCGGTTTCGCGACACGCATCTGGCGCATCACCAGGATTCCATCCTCACCGATCCTTATGACGACCCCGAAAGCAATTACCTCGATCCGGCCGTCTGGTCGGAGCTGCCACGCTGGCAGCAGAGCATCCTGGCCTTCAACAACACGCTTCTGGGGCGGCTCATTGTGGGGCCGGTGATCGGCACGCTGGCCTTCATGCGCAGCGATCTGCAGGCGCTGGGCAACGGCGACCGCCACGTCGCGCTGGGCTGGGCGCTGCATGTGCCCGCGCTAGCGCTGGTGGTCTGGTGGATCGTGGCGGTCGGCTCGATGCCGCTCTGGGCCTGGCTGCTGTCGAGCTATGCGGCGCTCTCAGTGCTCAAGATCCGCACGTTTCTCGAGCACCGCGCCCATGTCCATGCCAGCGGACGCACGGTGATCATCGAGGATCGCGGCCCGCTGGCGCTGATCTTTCTCAACAACAATCTGCATGTCGTGCACCACATGCATGCTGCCGCGCCGTGGTACCGGCTGCCGGCGCTCTATCACGCCGACAAGGCGCGCTATCTGAGCCGCAACGACGGCTATCGCTACGGCTCTTACGCCGAGGTCATCGCGCGGTATTTCTGGCGGGCCAAGGATCCGGTGCCGCATCCGCTCTGGCCAAAGCCCTGACGCTCGGTCAGAACGGGCGGCATGGAGCTCTGGATTGTCGCCACCATCGCCGCCGCCTTCTTCCAGACCTTGCGGTTCATGGTGCAGAAGGTGCTGGCGACCGACAGGCTGACGGCCACCGGCAGCACATTTGCGCGGTTCGCCTATGCCCAGCCGGGCGCGTGGGTGCTGGTCATCGCCTACCTGTGGTGGACAGGGGCGGCGTTTCCGACACTCGCGCCGACGTTCTGGGCCTGGGGTCTGGCAGGCGGCATCGGCCAGATCCTGGCCACCGTGCTGGTGGTGCTGCTCTTCAAGGAGCGCAATTTCGCCGTCGGCATCACGCTGAAAAAGACCGAAGTGATCCAGACCGCCTTTCTCGGACTGGTGGTACTGGGCGAGGTCATCCCCATCGGCGGCTGGATCGCCATCGGGATCGGGCTCGCGGGCGTGCTGCTCTTGTCGCGCACACCGGGGGCGGTGGGTGCGCAATGGCGGATGCTGGCCAGCCGTGCGGTGCTGCTGGGTTTGGCGTCGGGCTTCTTTTTCGCGGTCTCCGGCGTGGGGTATCGCGCGGCGACCCTGACCGTCGAGAGCGCTGACCCGCTCTTGCGCGCGGTGGTGACCTTGAGCTTTGTGAACCTGATGCAGAGCCTCGTTCTGGTGCCCTGGCTGGCCTGGCGCGAGCCCGGGCAGATCGCGGCGGTGTGGCAGGCGCGGCGGGTGGCGATCTGGCTTGGCCTCACGTCGATGCTGGGCTCGCTGGGCTGGTTCACCGCCTTCACGCAGCAGAAAGCGGCCTATGTCTTTGCCCTGGGGCAGGTCGAGCTGATCTTTTCGCTGCTGGCCTCGGTGCTCTTTTTCCGCGAGAAGGTCACGATGCGCGAGTTGGGCGGGATCGCATTGCTGACCCTGTCGATCATCGTTCTGGTTCTGGTCACCTGACGCGGCGTCGCCCTACACCGTCTGCGACCGCGCGCGCCGGCCCCCGGACGGGGTCCAGGCCGCGCGCTGCAGCGCGTCCCGCAGCACCAGCGTCACGGTGACGAAGCTCACGTAAAGCAGCAGGTACCAGGAGCCCATCTTGGCAAAGCTCACCATCTCGAACGCCGATTGCCCGGCATAGATCCAGGTGCCGGTATTGGTGCCCACATTCTCCGCGATCCAGAGAAACACCGATGTCAGAAACGCCGCCAGCGGCAGCGGCATCCAGCGCGGCACGTCACCGATATGAAACCACACCCGCGTGCGCGCAAAGAGCACCAGCGTTGCGGTCATCAGCAGATAGCGCGCGTCCCAGACATAGTGATGCGCAAAGAAATTCACGTAGATCGCCAAGGCGAGCAGGACCGTCATCCAGAACGGCGGGTAGGGGGCAAAACGCATGTCGAAAATGCGGATCACCCGCGCCATGTAGGACCCCACGGCGGCGTACATGAAGCCCGAAAAGAGCGGCACACCCCAGAGTTTTAGGAGCGCCGGTTCAGGATAGGCCCAACTTCCCGCGTTGACCTTGAACAGCTCCATCGCGGTGCCGGTCAGGTGAAACAGCGCGATCACCTTGGCTTCCTGCAGGGTTTCCAGCCGGAAGAGCAAAAACGCCGCCTGCAGGCCCACGGCCCAGATCACCAGCGCGTCATAGCGCGCGAGCGCCCAGCCGTCCTGCCAGATCCGGTCGGTCACGATGAGCCCCGCGAGCATCAAAAAGCCGAAAAGGCAGGCCCAGCCCTGCTTGAGCACAAACATGATGACTTCCGCCGCCCAGCCGGGCAGGCGGGCGCGCATCGCGTCGCCCAAGGCGCGCTCGATGCGCCGTGTCCGGGTGGTCGGGGCCGTCATGCGCGCATCTGGACCGGAAGGCGCTGCGCTGTCCATGGTGGAAAACCGGAGGCGCGGAGCGGCGCCGGATCAGGTCGCGCGCGGGCCGCCATAATCGGCATCGGACACCTTTTCCAGCCAATCGGCCGCGGATCCGTCCCGGGCTTCCTGAATGGCCAGATGCGACATCGCCACGTCCGGCGCGGCGCCGTGCCAGTGCTTTTCGCCGGGCGCAAACCAGACCACGTCGCCGGGGTAGAGAACCTGCACAAGCGCGCCTTCCTTCTGGGCCAGACCCAGCCCGGACAGGATGTGCAGCGTCTGGCCCAGCGGATGCGTGTGCCAGGCGGTGCGCGCGCCCGGCTCGAAGGTCACGACAAGCGCGTTGACGCGCGCGGGCGCGGGTGCTGCAATCACCGGGTCGAACCGGACGCTGCCGGTGAAATAATCGGGGTTCGGGGCTTGCGACGGGCGGCTTCCGGCACGGTGGATCTGCATCTCGGGGCTCCTTGGGGCATGGTGGCGGGATGGCGAGCCTCTACCCTACCCAAGGGCGCGCGATTGCAAAGGGGCGACCTGCGCCGCTGGCCGCATCGCCCGGCCGCGTCGCGGTGTCGCAGCCCGCGCTCCGGCCACGGCAATGCAGAATTGCGCTTGACCCGGCAGTTGGGCCGATATCTTGTACCGGGATGCTGGCATATATCATCCGACGCGTGGCCCAATCTGCGCTGGTTCTGCTGATCGTGGGGCTGGTCGCCTTTTCGATGTTCACCTTCGTGGGCGATCCGATCGACAACATGCTGGGGCAGGAGCGCACGCAGGAAGATATCGACCGGCTGCGCGGCCAGCTTGGCCTCGATCAGCCGTTCCCGGTGCAATATTACAAGTTTCTCGAAAACGCCGTGCAGGGCAATTTCGGGGTGAGCTACCGACAGGGGCGCCCGGTCTCCGACATCTTGCTCGAACGCGCGCCCGCGACGCTGGAACTGGCCGCCGTCTCGGGTCTTCTGGCCATCGGCTTCGGGATTGCGCTGGGCGTCTTCACGGCGATCCGGCGCAACGGCGTGCTGGCCAATTTCATCATGTCCGCCTCGCTCATCGGGGTGTCGCTGCCCACCTTCCTGATCGGCATCCTTCTGATCTACCTCTTCTCGGTGGAGCTTGGCTGGCTGCCCAGTTTCGGACGCGGAGATACCGTGGATCTGGGCGGATGGAGCACCGGGTTCCTGACCGAATCCGGGCGCAAGGCGTTGATATTGCCTGCAATCACGCTTGGGCTTTATCAGATGACGCTGATCATGCGGCTGGTGCGCTCGGAGATGCTGGAGGTGCTGCGCCAGGACTATATCCGCTTTGCCCAGGCGCGCGGGTTGCGCGAACGGGCGGTCAATTTCCGCCATGCGCTCAAGAACACCATGGTGCCGGTGATCACCGTCATCGGTCTGCAACTGGGTGCGATCATCGCCTTTGCGATCATCACCGAGACGGTGTTCCAGTGGCCGGGTGTCGGCCTGCTCTTCATCAACGCGATCCAGTTCGTCGATATCCCCGTGATGGCCGCCTATCTGATGCTGATTTCGGTGATGTTCGTGGGCATCAACCTGATTGTCGATCTGCTCTATTTCACCATCGATCCGCGGCTGCGGGTTGATGGCAAGGGAGGCCACTGATGGCTCAGGATCCCGCCGTCCCGCCGAAACCCGCGACCCCCGTGGATCTGCCCGTCAGGGATCCGTCCCGCCTGCAGCTCTTTTTCGAGGGCGACTTTTTCTACGCCTTCAAGCGCTCGCCCGTGGCCATCGTGTCGTTTGCGGTCACCGCGCTTCTGGTGCTCTCGGCGATCTTCGCGCCGCTGCTGGCGACGACCAACCCGTTCGATCCGGCCTCTCTCAATCTGATGAACGGCTTCACCCCGCCGATGGAGCCCAACGCCTTTACCGGAGACAGTTTCTGGCTCGGCACCGACGATCAGGGGCGGGACGTGTTCTCCACCATCCTCTACGGCATGCGGGTGTCGCTGTTTGTGGGGGTGGCGGCGGTGCTTTTCGCGATGGTGCTGGGCATCACGCTGGGGCTGATCTCGGGCTATGTGGGCGGCTGGACCGATACGATCATCATGCGCACCGCGGATGTGCAGCTGACCTTTCCGTCGATCCTGGTGGCGATGCTGATCTTCGGCATCGCCAAGGGGGTGACACCGGTGGAATACCGCGACCAGATGGCGATCTGGGTGTTGATCCTCGCTATTGGCCTTTCGGACTGGGTGCAGTTTGCGCGCGTGGTGCGCGGTGCAACGCTGGTCGAGAAATCAAAGGATTACGTGGCTGCCGCCCGGCTGATCGGACGCAGGCCCTGGGCGATCATGATGAAACATATTCTGCCCAATGTGCTCTCTCCGGTGCTGGTGATCGCCACAATCTCGCTGGCGCTCGCAATCATCGCGGAGGCCACGCTGAGCTTTCTCGGCGTTGGCGCGCCCCCCACGCAGCCCTCGCTCGGCACGCTCATCCGCATCGGGCAGGGGTTCCTGTTCTCGGGCGAGTGGTGGATCCTGTTCTTCCCCGCCGTGACGCTTCTGACACTGGCGCTCGCCGTGAACCTGCTCGGCGACTGGCTGCGCGACGCGCTGAATCCCCGACTCAGATAAAGGAAAATACCGTGCGCATTCTTTTGCTTATGCTCGCTTTCTTGCTGCCCTCCCTTTCTGCGGCTCAGGATGCCGAGCGGATCGACGCCGCTACGGTATTTTTGAAGAGCAAAGGCCAGCAGGCGCTGATGAAAGACATGCTGTCGCCCGAAGGCGTCATGGCACAAATGGGACTGTTTGCGGGGCAGCTTCCTGCAGACAAGACCGCGCGGCTAGCCGAGCTTGTTTCTGAAGAGATGGCATCAATCAGGCCTGCCATGGAAAGCGCGATGGTTGCCGGCATGGCGGATAATTTCACGCTTGAGGAAATCCGGGCGCTCGCCGATTTTTACGATTCGGACGTAGGCGCGTCGGCGATGTCGAAGATGCGCCCCTTCATGGCGCAGACAATGCAGGCGCTGAGCCCGGACTTTCTGGCTGTGCAGCAAAGACTGGCGCGCCGCATACAGGAAGAAATGGAAAACTAGCGGATGACCGACCCCGTGCTTTCCATCCGCAATCTCACCGTTGATATCCCTGGCCGCTACGGCACCGTGCGGCCCGTCGACGGTGTCAGCTATGACATTGCCGCGGGTGAAATCCTCGGCGTGGTGGGCGAATCCGGTGCAGGCAAGTCCATGGCGGGCAATGCGGTGATCGGCTTGCTGAACCGGCCTGCCTTCATCTCCGGCGGAGAGATCTGGCTCAACGGGCAGCGCATCGATCAGCTCAGGGGCGACACGATGCGCAGGCTCAGGGGCAAGCAGATCGGCATGGTCTTTCAGGATCCGCTGACCTCGCTCAATCCGCTGTTGCAGGTGGGTGAGCAGCTGACCGAAACCATGCTCACCCATCTCGATATCTCCAAGGCAGAGGCGGAAAAACGCGCCGTCGCGGCGCTGGACGAGGTGGGCATTCCCGGTGCGGCAGAGCGGCTCAACAGCTATCCGCACGAGTTTTCCGGCGGCATGCGGCAACGCGTTGTCATCGCGCTGGCGCTTTGCGCCGAACCGAGCCTCGTGATCGCCGATGAGCCGACGACCGCGCTCGACGTCTCCGTTCAGGCGCAGATCATCTCGCTTCTGCGCAAGCTTTGCCGCGAGCGTGGCACGGCGGTGATGCTGATCACCCACGACATGGGTGTGATTGCCGAGGCCGCCGACCGGGTGGCGGTGATGTATGCGGGCCGTCTGGCAGAGCTTGGCCCGGTGCGCGACGTCATCACCGACCCCAGCCATCCCTACACGCACGGGCTCATGGCCTCGACGCCGCTGGCGTCGCGCGGCAAGGCGCGGCTGCATCAGATCCCCGGTGCGATGCCCCGGCTCGACGCGATCCCCGAGGGCTGCGCCTTCAACCCCCGCTGCCCCCATGCGCGGGACAAATGCCGCCACGATCCGCGCCCCGAGATGGGCGCAAGCAACGCCGCGTGCTGGTTTCCCCTCGTCGGGGCGGAGGTGCTCTGATGGCGCTTGTTCGGGTGCAAAATCTCAGCCGGGTATTCGATGTCTCCAAACCCTGGCTCAACCGGGTGATCGAGCGGCGGTCGAAGAGCTTTCTCAAGGCCGTCTCAGAGGTCGATTTCGAGATTGCCGAGCGCAGCACCTACGCGCTTGTGGGTGAAAGCGGGTCGGGCAAATCGACCATCGGGCGGATGCTGGTGGGGCTCTTGACCCCCACCGAAGGCAATGTGGAGATCGAGGGCGTCGACCTCGCCCACGAGAGAGATGCGGCCAGGGTCGAGGCGGTGCGCGCCGACATCCAGATGATCTTTCAAGACCCCTACGCCTCGCTCAACCCGCGCTGGCGGGTGCGCGACATCATCGTGGAGCCGGTGGCGGCCAAGGGGGGAGAGACCAAGGGGCTGGCCGAAAAGCTGCTCGAACAGGTGGGGCTCTCGGCGCAGGATGCGGGCAAGTTCCCGCATGAGTTTTCCGGCGGTCAGCGCCAGCGGATCTGCATCGCGCGCGCGCTGGCGTCAGAGCCCAAGCTGATTGTCTGCGACGAGCCGACCTCCGCGCTCGATGTGTCGGTGCAGGCGCAGGTGCTGAACCTGATGAGCGATCTCAAGGACGATTTCGGACTGACCTATCTGCTGATCAGCCACGATCTGACCGTGGTGCAGCACATGGCTGACCGGATCGGCGTGCTGTATCTGGGGCGGCTCGTCGAAGAGGCCGATCCCGACACGCTCTTTGATGACGCAAAACATCCCTACACGCAGATGCTGCTGGAAGCCGCGCCGCGCATGGACGGGTTTGGCCGCGAGGTGGTGCCGCCCGAGGGTGAGATCCCCAACCCGATCGATCCGCCGTCGGGCTGCGCGTTCCACCCCCGCTGCCCGATTGCGCAGCAGATCTGCCAGCGCGAGCGGCCCAGACCGCGCAGTCTGGGAACAACCCGGGTGGCCTGTCACCTGGCGGAGTGATCCGGCACGTCATGCGCGCCGGGCGCCATGCGGGGATGGTCCAAATCGCCGCCAGACGACCGGATCCGGGCCCGATACCCGCGCGGCCTGCCGGGTCAGAACGGCAGACGCTCCAGCGCGAAACCTTCGGCCTCCAGCAGGGCGAGAACACCGTCATTGCCCCCCAGATGCGCCGCGCCGAACGCCGCGACGATGGGGCCGTCCGTCTCGGCAAGTGCGGCGAGGATCACCGGGATCCAGGCGCGGTTGCGCTCCACCAGAAGCTCGCGTTCCATCAATGCGAAGATCTCGTCGTTTTCCGCAACCTCGAGCGGCGACAGGCGGGGGCCCAAAACCTGCGCCAATGCCCAGCCTTCGGCGTGCTCCTCGTCGAAATAGCTGTTGCCCATGGTCTCGAAGAGATCCTCCCCCACATCCGGCCCCAGGAGCGAGGCGCGCAACATGTTGATCTGCATGTCGATCGGCGCGGTCTGGAAGGCGCGGAAGGCGGTGTCGAACGGCTCCAGCGCCTGCGTGGGCACATCCGCATCCTCCGCAATCGCCTCGAGCCGGGCGTCGAGCCCGTTGCGCGCCGCCTCGTCGAGCGGCATGCAGCTCGGGATCGCCAGCAACAGCGAGACATACCAGGGGCGCAGCTTGGCGGTCATGAAGGGCGGCATGCCGCGCGCCGTCATCTCTTCGGCCACCAGCGCCCACTCGCTCTCTTCCATCAACTCCGGCAGGCTGCTTTCGGAAAGCACGATCATGTCGGGCGCGCGGGCCAGTTCCTGCTCAAGCGCGGCCTCTTCGGTCTGTGTCATCTCCAGCAGCAGGCGGGTGGCGGAGATGACCACCGGTTCCAGATCCGCAACCACCGCGTCAAAGCGCGGGTCGGCCAGATGCATCGTGCCGATCAGGTGCAGCACCTCGCCATCTCGCGTGGCGCGCCAGTGGTTGCCGGTGGGATAGGCGCGGGCCTGCACGCTTTCGGCCAGCGCCGCGTCCTCGGACGCGGTCAGCGTTTCGCGCAGGTCGGCGCCGTCGCAATTTGCCAGTGCCGGCGACATGGCCAGCGACAGCGCCAGCGTGGCGATCAGGGTCCGGAGCATGGGGCGACTTCCTTGTATCGGGCAAAGCGTTGCATCATGTGGTCTGACGCGCAAAGCTGGCCAACATGAGGCGGGAAAGCGAACTTTACGCGCCGGTGAAAGCCTATCTGGAGCGGCAGGGCTACACCGTCAAGGGCGAGGTGGGCGCAGCGGATCTCGTGGCCCGGCGCGGCGACGACCCGCTGTTGATCGTGGAGCTCAAGCGGCAGATCACGCTGGCGCTTTATCACCAGGCGGTGGACCGGCTGGCGATCACCGATCACGTCTATATCGGGGTGCCGAAACCCGCGGGCCGCAACGCCCGGCGCGCGCTCAAGGTCAACACCGCCATGTGCCGCCGCCTCGGGATCGGGCTGATCACCCTGCGCGCGGATGGGTTGGTGGAGGTGCAATGCGATCCCGGACCCTACGCGCCGCGCAAGAACAAGGTCAAATCGGCCCGGCTTCTGCGCGAGTTCGACCGGCTGCGCGGCGATCCCAACGATGGCGGCGCGACACGGCACGGGATAGTCACGGGCTACCGTCAGGACGCGCTCGCCTGCGCGGCCTATCTTGCGGAAACCGGCCCGGAGAAAGGCGCGCTTGTGGCCAAGGCGACAGGGGTCGGCAAGGCCACGACGATCATGCGCGACAATCATTATGGCTGGTTCGAAAAGGTCGAAACCGGGGTCTACGGGCTGACGGCTGAGGGTCGCGTCGGGTTGCAGCACTGGGCGTATAGCTGGGAAGAGGCCGGAGAGAGCTAGGCGTCGGATGGTTGGCCCGCGGCGGGGGGACGTGCAGACCGGGCGAAGCGGTATTGCCGCCGGTCCCGCAGGAGCGTGTGCGGTGCCACGCCGCGTCGATCGTTTTTGCCCTTGAACCGGATCTCTGGCGCTTCGGCGCAAGGGGCCCAAAAAAAGCCGGAGCACTCTCGGCCCCGGCCCTTTCACAGTCCGCAAAGGCGGATTGCCTAGCGCATTGCCGCCTGCGAGTAGCCGATGCCGCGCACCTTGCCGAGAGCGGCACGTGCGCCCGCATCGGTGTTGAACGGGCCGACAACGACGCGGCGATAGCTTTGACCGCCGCGCTTCACCACGGAGTAGCGCACCGGCAGGCCTGCCGCGCTCAGCCGGGATGTCGCCGCGCGGGCCTTGTCTTCGGTGGAAAAGACGCCGATCTGCACGTAACGCGGCTTGCCCGTCACCTCTTTCGGCGCGCTGCGGGTGCTGACCACCGGCTTGGCGGTTGCCGCCGCCCCCTGGGTCGAGATCGTGGCCGCCTTGGCCCCCGTCGCGCGGCCCACGATGACCGGATCCTTGACGGTGTGGCGGCGCGCCTGCACCACAAGGCGGCGCGGCACGGTGTTGGTCCAGATCTGCTGCGTGGCGTAGTAGCCGTCGACCGTTTGCACGGCGCGCTGGCGGTTGAGCCGGTCGTCATCCCACGCCGGGCGGTAGCCCGAGGGAACATGCGGGATATCGGGCGACATTTCTTCATAGACATGGCGAGGCACGATGCGCGTGCTGCCGGGCAGGTCGAGCGCGCCGCCCTGCCAGCCCCGGTTGATATAGACCTTCTTGCCGGGGCCGGGCAGTTCGCCGCGCCGGATCACCGTCACATGCGGCGTCTTCTGCGGACCGCAACGGCGCGCAATCTTCCGCCCCTGCGCATCGACACCCGCAGCGCACCAGTTCGAATAATCGGGCACCACCACGCGACGGGCAGTGCCGGTGGCGGCCTGCGGCGCGCGCTGCACTGTCACGGCCTGCGGCTGCACCGGTTTGACGCGCAGCGTGGGCTGTGCCGGTGCGGGCACGCGACGCACCACGCGCGGCGGCGGCGCGGCTTCGGGTTTGGATGCGGGCGCGCGGACCACCCGTGCAGGCTTTGGCGCCGGAGCGGGTGCCGGGCGCATGACGCGCACCGGTTTGGGGGCAGGGGCCGCGGTCTGCGTTCTTGCAGGGGCCGGGGCGGCCACGCGGGCCTGTGCAGGTGCGGCGGCCGCCGCGGGCGGCGGATCCGCGGTGATCTGGACCGGTGCCGCCGCCTGCGCCGGAGCGGGCGCCGGTGCCGCCTGCGCTGCGCGTCCGAAGGTGGGTTGCTGGCCGCACACATGTGTCCGGGACCGCGACACGCGCGGCACCCAGGTCACCGCGCCGTCAAAGCCCGCGCGCACATAGACGCAGCCGGTATTGTCGACGAATTGCCGTCCTTCGAATGACGCTGGCGGGAAATTCGCCGGCACGTCCTTGATGCTGTTCTGCGCCGATGCCGGCGTCGATGCGATCCCGAAGCTGGCCAATACGACGGCCAGAATCGTAAACGATTTCAATGTCATGTCTGCCCCCACAGATGTATTGGCACAATGCCTCATCGTAAGAGCCCTGTAAAGCGCACAGAATCGTCAATAAAGCGTTTACTTGGTGCCGAACATCCTGTCGCCCGCATCGCCAAGTCCCGGAACTATATAGCCTTTTTCGTTCAGCCTCTCATCGAGCGCAGCCGAGACAACCGGCACATCCGGGTGCGCCTCGCGCATCCGCGCCAGCCCTTCGGGGGCCGCCAGCAGGCAAAGGAATCGGATATCTTTTGCGCCCGCGGCCTTCACCAGGTCAATCGCGGCCGCCGAGGAATTGCCCGTGGCCAGCATCGGATCGACCACGATGGTCAGCCGTTCGCCCAGCTGCGCAGGCAGCTTGTTGTAATACTGAACGGGCTTAAGTGTGGCCTCGTCGCGGTAAAGCCCGACAAAGCCCACACGCGCCGACGGGATAAGCTCCAGGATGCCGTCGAGCAGGCCATTGCCCGCCCGCAGGATCGACACCAGCGCCAGTTTCTTGCCTTCGATCACCGGCGCGTCCATCGCCTGCAGCGGCGTCTCGATCCGGCGTGTGGTCATTGGCAGGTGCCGGGTCACCTCATAGGCCAGCAGGTGGCTGATCTCGCGCAGCAACTTGCGGAAATCCGAGGTCGAGGTCCCGGTCTGGCGCATCAGCGTCAGCTTGTGCTGCACCAGCGGATGCTCCACGAGGGTGAAGTGATCGGTCATGTGGCCTCCAGGGATTTGAGGACGCGGCCGCGGGTGGCGGCATCACAGAAGGCGGCCTCCATCGCGACGCGGTTGATCTCGGCAAAGTCGTCGGCGGACCAATGGAAGGTCTGGGCCAGGGCGCGGTACTCGGCGCGCATCGTGGTGTGGAAGAACGGCGGATCGTCGGTGGAAACGGTCACCCTCACGCCACGCGCGCGCAGCTTCTGGATCGGATGGTCGGCAAGGGCAGGATAGACGCCCAGAAAGACGTTGGAGCCGGGGCAGACCTCGAGCGTGACACCGCGCTCTGCCAGCAGATCGACCACCGCCAGATCGCCGATCGCGCGCACGCCATGGCCGATCCGGTCTACGCCCAGATCCTCGACCGCCTCGCGCACCTCCTGCGGGCCGCGCCATTCACCGGCATGGCTGGTCAGCTGCAGTCCCGCCTCGCGCGCCATGTCGAAGCTGTAGGCAAAATCGCGCTGCTTGCCCTTGTTCTCGTCGCCCGCCATGCCGAAACCGCACAGCCAGTCATCCGCGGTTTCTGCCGCGCAGAGCGCCGCGGCCCGGGCGCGTTCTGGCCCGAAATGGCGAATGCAGGTGACGATGCCGCGCAGGGTGATGCCGTGGGACGCCTCCGCGGCCTCCGCCGCCTCGCGGATCGCCGCGAGATATTCGCGCCAGGCGGTAACGTCGCCCCCGCCGCAGAAATCCGGGCTGAGGAAGGTTTCCGAATAGACCACGCCGTTTTCGGCGCTTTGTTCCAGCAGCGCGGTGCAGAGCCGGGCAAAATCCTCAGGGCTTTTCAGAACCGAGGTCGCGGCCTCGTAGACCGACAGGAAATGCACGAAATCGCGATAGGCATAAGAGCCGTCGGGCCGGAAGATGCCGGACAGATCGACATCCTTCTCGCGCGCCAGACCGCGGATGAAGGCGGGCGGAGCCGCACCTTCGAAATGCAGATGCAGCTCGGCCTTGGGCAGATGCTCGATGTGGTGGAGTTGCTCTTCGTCCGGCTTTGCGCGCTCTTCGGTCATCGGGTGTCCTTGCTTTGGCGCGTTATCACGCCTGCCGCGGCATAGGGCAAGGCGCGCTCACAGGAAAGACCGCCCCGGGCCTGCGCCCGCCACGTCAAGATGGGCGGCGATCGAGGCGGCGACATCGACAAAGCCGATCTGACCCAGCGACCCGGTGCCTTTGCCCGCCACCAGAACCGGCACCCGTTCGCGGGTGTGATCGGTGCCGGTCCAGCTGGGATCGTTGCCGTGATCCGCGGTCACCACCAGCATGTCACCGTCGCGCAGACGGGGCAGGAGCCGCGCCAGCTCCGCGTCGAACCATTCCAGATGGCGCGCATAGCCCGGGATATCGCGGCGGTGGCCGTAAAGGCTGTCGAACTCCACGAAATTCGCAAATGTCAGGCTGCCCTCGGCGGCGCTGTCGATGAAATCGCCGAGATGCACCGCTAGCTCCGTGTCGGAGCCTTTGCGCACCTCGTCGATCCCGGTCATCGAGAAGATGTCGCCGATCTTGCCCACCGCCTGAACCCTGCGCCCGGCCTCCTGCACCCAGTTCATCAGAACCGGTTCGGGCGGGGCGATGGCATAGTCGCGCCGGTTCTTGGTGCGGGCAAAGCTGCCTTCCGCGCCGACAAACGGGCGGGCGATCACCCGGCCCACGCGGCGCTCATGCAGCATCGGCGCCAGCGTTTCGCAAAGATCCAGCAGGCGGTCGAGGCCAAACGCCTCTTCATGCGCGGCGATCTGAAAGACGCTGTCGGCGGAGGTGTAGCAGATCGGCTGGCCGGTGCTCAGATGCTCGGCGCCGAAGCGGTCGATCATCACCGTGCCGGAGCCGTGGCAATTGCCGAGAGTGCCGTCGCAGCCCGCGATCTCGCAGACCCGGTCCACGATGTCGGCGGGAAAGGCGGGCTGGGTGTCAGGGAAATAGGTCCATTCCCAGGGCACGGGCAGGCCTGCGAGCTCCCAATGGCCCGAGGGCGTGTCCTTGCCGATGGAGATCTCGGTGGCCGCGCCCCAGCGCCCGGTAAGCTGGGTGCCGTCAGGCGTCAGAGTGTGCGGACCGCTGGCCAGCGCCAATGCCTCGAAAAGGCCCAGCGACGCCAGCGTCGGCACCTGCAACGGGCCGGTGCGGCCCTCTTCGGCGCGGCCTGCCGCGCAGGCTTCGGCGATATGGCCCAGCGTGTTGGATCCGGTGTCGGGCACGCCATCGTTGAAAAACGCATGTGCATCGGGTGCGCCGCCGATACCGACGGAATCCATCACCACCAGAAAGGCGCGGCTCATGCCACGCGGTCCCGCACCAGCGGCGTGGCTTTGCCCGGATCGCCAAAGCGGATCGCCGCGCGGATCGTCGCCTCGGCGATATCGGCCTGCTCCGCGCGGGCGGCATGGATGCGCAGCAGCGGCTCCCCGCGGGCAACCTCCGTGCCGATCCGGACCACGTCCGAAAGCCCCACCATCGGGTTGATCTGGTCGGTCTCGACCTGCCGTCCGCCGCCCAGAGCCACAACCGCCAGCCCCAGCGCCTCGCCGTCGATATGGGCCACGGTACCGGATTGCCCGGCCTCCACGGCGCGGATGACCGGGGCTTCGGGCATGTAGCGCCGCCAGTTCTCGACAAAGCCGATCGGGCCGCCAAGACCATAGACCATCTGCCCGAACCGCTCTGCCGCGGCGCCGCTGGCAATCGCCTCCTCCATCTTCCGGCCACCGTCCGGAATGCCGGCATTGGCCAGCGCCTCCGCCCCGAGCGCGACGCTCAGATCGTAAAGAGGGCCGTCCTCGAGGCCGGTCAGCACGCGCATCGCCGCGTCCACCTCCAGCGCGTTGCCGAGCGCGGGGGCCAGCGGCTCGTCCATGCCGGTCATCAGCACCGAGGTCTTGCAGCCCGCGCCATTGGCGGTGTCGACCATCGCGCGCGAAAGCGCCTTGGCGTCCTCGGCGGTTTTGAGGAACGCGCCGGTGCCCACCTTGACGTCGAGCACCAGCGCCCCCAGACCCGCGGCGAGCTTTTTCGACAGGATCGAGGCGCAGATGAGATCGAGGCTTTCCACCGTGCCGGTCACATCGCGCACCGCGTAAAGCCGCTTGTCGGCGGGCGCGATTTCGGCCGAGGCGCCGACGATGGCGCAGCCCACCTCCGCCACAACCTTGCGAAACAGCGGCTCGTCCGGGGCGGTGAGATAGCCCGGGATCGCGTCGAGCTTGTCCAGCGTGCCGCCGGTATGGCCCAGACCGCGCCCCGAGATCATCGGGACATAGGCGCCGCAGGCGGCAAGCGCAGGCGCGATGACCAGCGAGGTACAGTCGCCGACACCGCCGGTGGAATGCTTGTCGAGCACCGGGCCCGGCAGATCCCAGCTCATGACATGCCCGGAATCGCGCATCGCAAGCGTCAACGCCACGCGGCCCGCATCCGACAGTCCGCGCAGGCAGACCCCCATGGCAAAGGCTCCGGCCTGCGCATCGCTGACGCTGCCATCGGCCAGACCTTTCGCGAACCAGCGCAGCTCATCCTCGCTCAGGGGCTCTCCCTTGCGCAGCCGCGCGTTCACTCCGCGGGCGTCGGTCATGTGCGCTCCATGTGAGAGGCCGAGAACGCGCCGGGCAGAAGCTCGGCCACTTTCGTCACGTGTTCGGTGCCGTCCAGCGTCGCCAGCGTGACGGTCACGCCGGATTTTGCGAATTCCGCCAGTTTCTGGCGGCAGCCGCCGCAAGGGGGCACCGGATGTTCGGCGTCCGCGATCACATAGGCTTCGGCAATCTCCGTCTCGCCGGCCGCGACCATGGCGGCGATGGCCCCCGCCTCGGCGCAGGTGCCTTCGGGATAGGCGACGTTTTCGACGTTGCAGCCCACATAGACGGCGCCCGAAGGTGTGCGCAACGCGGCCCCGACCTTGTAGCGTGAATAGGGCACGTAGGCATTTTCGCGCACCGCGAGGGCGGCCTCCCTGAGTGACATGACGACTCCGCTCTGCTGGCACCGTTTGGACATCGTGATCAAGCGCCGTCTCGATTGCAAGGGGCCAGAGCATCTGCCTGCCGCGCGACCGCGATCTGGCCCGTAAAACGAAAAACGCCCCGGCCTGGAGCCGGGGCGTTTTTGCGACAGAGATTTGGGGGGATTAGCTGTCGTCTTCGGGCGCGGTGACGTTGATTGTCGGCAGGGTCACCTCGGCCTGCTCGGTGTCAATCTGAACGTCGACGTCCGGAACGGTCACGTCTGCGGTGGTGGTGCCGACATCGATGTCGCCTACTTCGGCTTCGAACTCGGGCAGGTTGCCGCCCTCGACGGTCACCTGCGGCAATGCGGCTTCTTCGGTCTGGTCGATGTCGATCATGTAGACGGCGAATGCGGCGGCGGCCACGCCAACGATACCAAGGGTCACGGCTGTTGCGGTTTTCATTGTCAGTCTCCTTGCGGTGTGTCTTGCGATTTGCTGAGGGGAAAACGGCAGCCCCGCGGAATCGTTCCAAACTTTTTTGCCAGCCTTTCCAGAGTGCTAGCGCGTGGGAACTTCTGTCGCGCGCGCGCGTTGAGCCCGGTAAGACCTGTTGAAATATCCGCTGAAACTTCTGCGCAAAGGAGACCGCCATGACTTCGCAATCGACCTACATGGTCGCCCCCGACGGCGACGCCGCCACCGAAGAAGAGGGCCCGATGACCAACAAACAGGCCACGATTCTGCGGGCGCTGGCCGAAAAGACGGGGGAGCCGTTCGACGGCGGCCTGAACCGGCGCCAGGCCGAGCGCCGTATCGCGTTTCTTCAGGAGATGGCCGACTGACGCACGGACATGCGACGCGCTCAATGCCAAAGGCCGCCGGGCAGCACCCCGGCGGCTTTTGCGTTTCAAATATGCATTCAAGCTGCTAAGCCAAAGAAGCGTAGACAGAGGTGTAATGAAAATACGCCCGTTTAGTTTAACGCTAAACCAAATACTCGGGGGAGGCTTGGCATGTCCGATTCCAGCAACGAGACTCTGCGTCAGGCAGCGCTCTTTTATCACGAAAACCCCAAGCCCGGTAAGCTTGAGATCCGCGCGACAAAGCCGCTGGCGAACGGGCGCGATCTGAGCCGTGCCTACAGCCCCGGCGTCGCCGAGGCCTGTCTCGAGATCAAGTCCGACGCGGCCAACGCCGCGCGCTACACCACCCGCGGCAACCTTGTCGCGGTGGTCAGCAACGGCACCGCGGTTCTGGGGCTGGGCAATATCGGCGCGCTGGCCTCCAAACCGGTGATGGAGGGCAAGGCGGTGCTCTTCAAGAAATTCGCCAATATCGACTGTTTCGATATCGAGGTGGACGAATCCGACCCCGAAAAGCTGGCCGATATCGTCTGCGCGCTGGAGCCGACCTTCGGCGCGATCAACCTCGAGGACATCAAGGCCCCCGATTGCTTTGTCGTCGAAAGCCTGTGCCGGGAGCGGATGAACATCCCCGTCTTTCACGACGATCAGCACGGCACCGCCATCGTGGTGGGGGCTGCGGCCACCAACGCGCTGCATGTGGCGGGCAAGGCCTTCGGCGACATCAAGGTGGTCTCCACCGGCGGCGGGGCGGCGGGCATTGCTTGTCTCAACATGCTGCTCAAGCTGGGTGTGAAGCGCGAGAACATCTGGCTTTGCGACATTCACGGGCTGGTCTACGAGGGCCGGACCGAGGACATGAACCCGCAGAAATCGGAATTTGCGCAACCCTCCGATCTGCGCACGCTTGACGAGGTGGTCGACGGCGCCGATCTGTTTCTCGGCCTCTCCGGACCCAATGTGCTCAAGCCCGAGATGGTGGCGAAGATGGCCGCGCGCCCGATCCTCTTTGCGCTGGCCAACCCGACGCCCGAGATCATGCCCGACCTCGCCCGGGAGGTGAGCCCCGACGCCATCATCGCCACCGGGCGGTCGGATTTTCCCAACCAGGTCAACAATGTACTTTGTTTCCCGTTCATCTTCCGCGGCGCGCTCGACGTCGGCGCCACAACGATCAACGACGCCATGGAGGTGGCCTGCGTCGAAGGCATCGCGGCGCTGGCGCGCGCCACCACCTCTGCCGAAGCCGCCGCCGCCTATCGCGGTGAACAGCTGACCTTCGGGGCGGAGTACCTGATCCCCAAACCGTTCGATCCGCGGCTGTCGGGCGTCGTCTCCACCGCCGTGGCGCGGGCGGCGATGGAAACCGGCGTCGCCATGCGTCCGGTGGACGATCTCAAGGCCTACAAGCAAAAGCTCGACGCCAGCGTCTACAAATCCGCGCTGCTGATGCGGCCGATCTTCGAATCCGCGGGCACCGCAAGCCGCAAGATCGTCTTTGCCGAGGGCGAGGACGAACGCATCCTGCGCGCGGCCCAGGCGATCCTCGAGGAAACCACCGAACAGCCGATCCTGATCGGACGGCCCGAGGTGATCCAGACCCGCTGCGAACGGCTGGGGCTGGAAATCCGGCCCGACCGCGACTTCAACATCGTGAACCCGGAAAACGATCCGCGCTACCGCGACTATTGGGAGACCTATCACGGCATCATGGCGCGGCGCGGCGTGACCCCGGATCTGGCCCGCGCGATCATGCGCACCAATTCCACCGCCATCGGCGCGGTGATGGTGCAGCGCAACGAGGCCGACAGTCTGATTTGCGGCACGTTCGGAGAGTTCCGGTGGCACCTGAATTACATCACCCAGACGCTGGGCAACGACCACTGCCACCCGGTGGGCGCGCTGTCGATGATCATCCTCGAGGACGGGCCGCTCTTTGTCGCCGACACCCATGTGCATGTCTATCCGACGCCCGAGCAGCTCGCCGAAACGGCCATTGCCGCGGCGCGCCATGTACGGCGGTTCGGGGTCGAACCCAAGATCGCCTTCTGCTCGCAATCGCAGTTCGGCAATCAGGGTGAGGGCAGCGGCAACCGGCTGCGCGGCGCGCTGGGCCTGCTCGACGCCGAGCCCCGGGATTTCTGCTACGAGGGTGAGATGAACGTGGACGCGGCGCTCGATGCGGAGCTGCGCGAGCGGCTCCTTCCCGGCAACCGGATGGAGGGGGCCGCCAACGTGCTGATCTTCGGCCACGCGGATGCGGCCTCGGCGACGCGCAACATCCTCAAGATGAAGGCGGGCGGGCTCGAGGTCGGGCCGATCCTGATGGGCATGGGCAACCGCGCACATGTGGTGACCCCGGGCATCACCGCGCGCGGATTGCTCAACATGGCCGCCATCGCCGGCACGCCGGTGGAGCGCTATGGCTAGGCCGGGAAGATTTGCGGGCGGTTGGCTGAGATGATCGGTATGGGTGGCCGATGTCGCCGCAGTATCGTCCGGTCTTGGTGCCGCGATCCCGGACTATCCCCGACGCGTATGTGTGAAGCGACAGCATCGCGTCATGCGCACCTTCTGGACGGAAGGCCGCGCGGCCAGGTGTTTTCCCGAGCTCGCACAGGAAAGACGCGATCGGACACACGTTATTCCCGAGGCGCCAAGCCGTGGCGTCAGGCGCGGGTGTCCACTCCGCCCCCAGGATCCATGCCGCGGTTGTGAGTCGGCGGGTTTTGCATAATTGTCATTTGCAGTTTTGCAGACTGCAGGAAACTTTGCACGCATCACGCATAAAACGCGGCACTTTGCAAAACTTCGCAAGCCGGATTGCGCCGTTTTCGCAAATTCCCTGCGGTATTCTGTCCTGTCATGCGCCAACAGGCTTGCCCGACCGGGCCCGGCGCGCCTAAGCCCTGTGTCCAGCGGATCAGAGGAGGATCGTCATGGGATATGCAGAGGTTTACGAGAGCTGGAAATCGGACCCCGAAGGCTGGTGGATGGCGCAGGCCGAGGCCATCGACTGGGACCGCAAACCGTCCAGGGCGCTCTTTGACAGGGGCGAGAACCTCTATGAATGGTTCGCCGACGGCATGGTCAACACCTGCTGGAATGCCGTGGACCGGCATGTGGAGGCAGGCCGGGGCGATCAGCTGGCCATCATACATGACAGCCCGATCACCGGCACCATCCACAAGATCACCTATGCCGAGCTGCAATCCCGCGTGGCGTCGCTCGCCGGGGCGCTGACCGCAAAAGGTGTGGGCAAGGGCGACCGGGTCATCATCTACATGCCGATGGTGCCCGAAGCGCTGGAGGCGATGCTGGCCTGCGCACGGCTGGGCGCCATCCATTCGGTTGTGTTCGGCGGGTTTGCCTCCAACGAGCTGGCCGTGCGCATCGACGACGCAAAACCCAAGGCGATCATCGCCGCCTCCTGCGGGCTCGAGCCGGGGCGCGTTGTGCATTACAAGCCGCTGGTCGACGGCGCCATCGAGCTGGCACGCCACAAGCCGGAATTCTGCGTGATCTTCCAGCGCGAACAGGAGGTTGCGGCGCTGAAGGACGGGTTCGATTTCGACTGGCACGGGTTTCAGGCAGGTGTCGCGCCCGCCGATTGCGTGCCCGTCGAGGGCAATCACCCGGCCTATATCCTCTATACCTCCGGCACCACCGGCGCGCCCAAAGGTGTGGTGCGCCCGACCGGCGGCCATCTGGTGGCGCTCAACTGGACGATGAAGAACATCTACAACGTCGATCCGGGCGAGGTGTTCTGGGCGGCCTCGGATGTGGGCTGGGTCGTGGGCCACTCCTATATCTGCTACGCGCCGCTCATTCACGGCAACACCACCATCGTCTTCGAGGGCAAGCCCGTGGGCACGCCGGATGCGGGCACGTTCTGGCGGGTGATCGACGAACATGACGTGAAGTGTTTCTTCACCGCGCCCACCGCGTTCCGTGCGGTGAAACGCGAAGACCCCAAGGCCGAGTTCCTCAAGGGCTACGACATCTCCGGCCTGCGCGGGATCTATCTTGCCGGTGAGCGGGCCGATCCCGACACGATTGAGTGGGCGCAGACTGTCACCGGCAAGCCGATCTACGATCACTGGTGGCAGACCGAGACCGGCTACACCATCGCGGGCAATCCCGCCGGTCTCGAAGCGCTGCCGGTCAAGATGGGCTCTCCGTCGGTGCCGATGCCGGGCTACGACGTGCAGATCCTCGACGAGGCGGGCCACCCGGTGAAGGCCGGAGAGCTCGGGGCAATTGCGGTGAAGCTGCCGCTGCCGCCCGGCACCCTGCCGACGCTCTGGAATGCCGAAGACCGGTTCAAGAAAAGCTACCTGGCGCATTTCCCGGGATATTACGAGACCGGCGATGCGGGCATGATCGATGAGGACGGCTACCTTTATATCATGGCGCGCACCGATGATGTGATCAACGTGGCGGGCCACCGGCTGTCGACCGGCGGTATGGAGGAGGTGCTGGCCTCGCACCCGGACGTGGCCGAATGCGCGGTGATCGGCGTGACCGATCAGCTCAAGGGGCAGTTGCCAATGGGGTTTGTGTGTCTGACCAACGGCGTGACCCGTCCGCATGACGAGATCACCGCCGAATGCGTCAAGCTGGTGCGCCAGAAGATCGGCCCGGTGGCGGCGTTCAAGCTCTGCGCCGTGGTGGACCGGTTGCCGAAGACCCGCTCCGGCAAGATCCTGCGCCGCACGATGATCCAGATTGCCGATGCGGAGGATTTCAAGATGCCCGCCACAATCGACGATCCGGCGATCCTCGACGAGATCAAGGCCGCGTTGCAGGGGCTGGGGTACGCCAAGGGTTGAGCGGGGGCGATTGGGCGCGTCTTTGTGCATCATGGCGGAGGGCGTGCCCGGTGCCACGGACGGGAACGAGGGGGCTGTCTGCCCCCTCGCGCTCCCCCGAGGAATATTTAATGCCCAAAGAAACCGGGAATTCGGCGCTATCCGGTGTCGCTATTCAGTGAAAGTCACGGTGACTTTCGGGTCGCCGGGCAGGCCCGCATAGGTGATTTCGGCCCCGCCGCCGGCCTTGGCGGGCGGCAGCAGCGGGCCGATGGAGCCGACGCTGACCAGATCGCCCGGCACCAGCACGATGCCTTTCGAGACCAGCCAGGTGACGGCGTTGGCCGGGTGGCCGAGCACGGCCTTGCCGGGCGCTTCGGCCATGACCTCTCCACCGGCGCTGCGCACCGTGACGGTCATGTTCTCCAGCGCCTGCGTCAGCGCGGCGGCATCCCCGACGGCGATTCTGTCGCCCATGATGCCCATGCGCGCGCCGACCCCCATCGCGGTGATCGTCTCTCCGGTCATCGGCTGGCCTTTGGCGAGCATCAGGTCGGGCAGTTCCATGAAGGGGATGACCGCGCTCACATGCTCCATGACCTCTTGGGGCGACATGTCGGCGGTCACGCCAGCCTTGCCGATCTCCAGCAGCAGATCGGCCTCGAAGAGCGGGATCGCGCCGAAGTCCGCGGGCACCTCGGCGCCGTTGTCCAGCATCATGTCGCGGTAAAGCACACCCATCACCGGCTCGGTCACGCCGAACCTCTCCATGGCGGGTTTGGCGGTCAGTCCGGCCTTGTAGCCGATCACCGGGCCCATCTTGTCAGACAGGGCGGTGGCGAGTTTGGCCTGGGTACAGAGCGCGTCCTGCATGTCGCCGTCCGCGCCAAGCGCCATGGCGGGTGTCTTGTCGGTGAAGGAGGTCACGAAGGCGGCGATCTCGTCATCGGACGCGCAGGCGGCCTGCGCTGCAAGGGGGGCCAGGACAAATAGCGTGGCAAGCGTCAGCGGTCTGGTCATGAAATGTCTCCCTGAGGTGAATTGGCGCGCATTCGCGGGCAACTATCGCACGAATCGCGGTCTGCCGCACCGCTCAATCGGGCGCGCCGGGCGGGGCCTCGTAGATCTCCAGCGGCAGGCCGTCAGGATCCTTGAAAAAGCTGAAGGCGCGGTCGGTCAGCGGGTCGGTGCGGATCGGCTCGACCTCGATGCCGCGCGCCTCGAGCCAGGCTTTGGTCTCGGCCACATCGCTGACGCAGAAGGCCAGATGGCGCAGGCCCTGCGCCTCGGGGCGCGACGGGCGGGGACCGGCGGCGGGGAAACTGAAGAGCTCGAGCTGGGCGCCGTCGGGCAGCGCGAGGTCGATCTTCCAGCTGTCGCGCGCCTCGCGGTAGGTCTCGGCCAGCACCGCGAGGCCCAGCGTCTCGGCGTAAAAGGCGCGGCTGCGCGCGATGTCGCTGCAGATGATCGCCACGTGGTGGATGGAGTTCAGCATGCGCCTGTCCCTGTTGCCATGCGTGTGACTGTGGCCCCGCGAAACCCGCCGTCAGCGGCGCACAATCCGCAACGGTTTTGGCGTCGCGAAGAATCGCACCACGTCGCGCCCCTCCGGCAGCAGCGCGCCGTCAGGGTCGCGCAGCTCGGTGATGAACGCGTCGGGGCCCGCGCGGAAATAGCTCACGCAGACATCGCCGGTCCCGGCAAAGATCTCGCGCAGGATGCGGTCGGCCACCACCTGCGCGTCGCCCTCCGGAAGGCCGGTGAACGACAGCCCGATCCCGGAGAAATTGCCGCAAGCGCGGCCGTCCGCCGTCAGCTGGAAGGCGACCACCGCCTCTGCGGTGATCCGGGGGGCAGGCGAGACCACAAACTGCCCGCGCGAGATCACCGCCGAGCCTTGCAGCGACATGCGCGAGAGGCTTTCGCAACTGTCGCTGGCCGCCTCATAGCCCAGGCATTCATAGGGCAGGGCCCTGGTTTCGGCCAGAAGCGCGGGGATCGGCACCTGCGCCCCTTGGGTGACCTCCGGGGCGATGTCACAGCCGCCCAGCATCAGCGCGGCCAGTGCACCCAACCCCCATGGCCTTGTCATCGGTCCCATCTTCGCGCGCCCCTCATCCTGCCCCGCAGCTTACACAAATTGCTCGCGGATCAACCGCTCTTCAAGACCGTGGCCTGGGTCGAACAGCACCCGGTGCGCGATGCTCGGCTCCGAGCGGATATCGACCCGGGTGACATTGCGCACCGAGCGGCTGTCGGCCTCGGCCATCACCGGGCGTTTTTCGGGGTCCAGCACCTCGATGCGCACCTCGGCGGTCTTGGGCAGCAGCGCGCCGCGCCAGCGCCGGGGCCGGAAGGCGGCCACCGCGGTCAGCGCCAGCACGTCCGAGCCGATGGGCAGGATCGGGCCATGGGCGGAGTAGTTATAGGCGGTGGAGCCTGCGGGTGTCGCGACCAGCGCACCGTCGCAGACCAGTTCGGCCATGCGGATCTTGCCATCGACGCTGATCCTGAGCCGCGCGGCCTGCGGGCCCGCGCGCAGCATCGAGACTTCGTTGATCGCCAGCGCCCGATGTTCACTGCCATTCTCGCAGATCGCGTGCATGGACAGCGGGTTCAGCACCGCCTCTTCGGCCTCTCCAAGCCGCGTTTCCAGATCGTGTTCGGAATATTCGTTCATCAGAAAGCCGACCGTGCCGCGGTTCATACCGTAGACCGGCGCGGGGTTGTCCTCGGTCCGGTGCAGCGTCTGGAGCATGAAGCCGTCGCCGCCAAGCGCCACGATCACATCGGCATGGCGTTCCGCATGGTCGCCATACCGGCGCGTGAGCCCCGCAAGGGCCGCCTGCGCGATGGGCGCGCTTGACGCGCAAAAGGCGATGCGGAGCGACATGGGGGAGTTCCTCGATGCGGGCGGCCTGCGTTCCGAAAGAACCACAAGTTTCGTCAGGGGGCCAGTCAGGACGCAAGATATCGACCGAGCGTCGCTTTACCGCCTTTGCCGGGGACGTGGATTCCGGTACCAGAGCCGCAACACCGAATCCTGCCAGGAGGTTCCGCCATGAACGCCCCTCACCGCGACGACGGCTTCTTCACCCAGAGCCTGAGCGACCGCGACCCCGCACTTTTTGCCTCGATCACCGATGAGCTGGCGCGCCAGCGCAACGAGATCGAGCTGATCGCGTCGGAAAACATCGTCAGCCGCGCCGTGATGGAGGCGCAAGGCTCGGTGATGACCAACAAATACGCTGAAGGCTATCCCGGGCGGCGCTATTACGGCGGCTGCGACTATGTGGATGTGGCCGAGAACCTGGCCATCGAACGGGCCTGCAAGCTTTTCGACTGCGGCTTTGCCAATGTGCAGCCCAATTCCGGATCGCAGGCCAACCAGGGCGTCTTTACCGCGCTGCTGCAGCCCGGCGACACCATTCTGGGCATGAGCCTCGATGCCGGCGGGCACCTGACCCATGGCGCGAGGCCCAACCAGTCGGGCAAGTGGTTCAACGCCATCCAGTACGGCGTGCGCCAGCAGGACAACCTGCTGGATTACGACCAGGTGCAGGCGCTGGCGACCGAACACCAGCCCAAGCTGATCATCGCCGGTGGCTCCGCCATTCCGCGCCAGATCGATTTTGCCCGCATGCGCGAGATCGCCGACAGTGTCGGTGCGTATCTGCATGTGGACATGGCGCATTTTGCCGGTCTCGTGGCGGCGGGAGAGCATCCGAGCCCCTTCCCGCATGCGCATGTGGCCACCACGACGACCCACAAGACCCTGCGCGGCCCGCGCGGCGGCATGATCCTGACCAATGACGAGGCGCTCGCGAAAAAGTTCAACTCCGCCATCTTCCCGGGCATCCAGGGCGGCCCGCTGATGCATGTGATCGCCGCCAAGGCCGTGGCCTTCGGCGAGGCGCTGGAGCCGGGCTTCAAGACCTACCAACGCCATGTCATCGCCAATGCGCAGGCGCTTTCGGATCAGCTGATAAAGGGCGGGCTCGACACCGTGACCCACGGCACGGACACGCATGTGGTGCTGGTCGATCTGCGCCCCAAAGGGGTCAAGGGCAACGCCACCGAAAAGGCGCTGGGCCGCGCGCATATCACCTGCAACAAGAACGGCGTGCCGTTCGATCCCGAAAAGCCGACGATCACCTCGGGCATCCGACTGGGCTCCCCCGCGGGCACCACGCGCGGCTTCGGCGAAACCGAGTTTCGCCAGATCGCCGACTGGATCATCGAGGTGGTCGACGGGCTGGCCGCCAATGGCGAGGACGGCAATGCCGAGGTCGAAGCCAAGGTGAAAGCCGAGGTCGACGCACTCTGCGCCCGCTTCCCGATCTACCCCGACCTCTGAGAACTCGCGCAGTGTTTCATGACGGGCGGTGCCGCGCGCACCGCCCGTTTGCGTTTGATTACGTCGGTTTCTTCACCGATCACCGACGGAAATGCGCCGCGCGCCCGTGTCACCCTGCAAGTAAGCAGAGGAGACCGACATGCGCATCCCGTTTGAGATCAATCTGTGGATCACCCTCATCGCAATTGGTCTGGGCCTGCTGGTCCGGATGCTTTGAGCCGCGCCGGACACCCGCACGCGATCCTCCTTCAGCGGGACCACGAAAAAAAGGCGCCCGCTTATCCTGCGGGCGCCCGGCTGTCGCAGAAAGGGACGAGGGTCAGTTCACCGTCACCCAGCGCAGGATGAAGAAGTTGTCCGGGCGTTGCGTCAGCGAAATGTTGGAGCGCGCGCCCCAGACCAGCGGCTGCACGTAAAGCGGCACATAGGCGACCTCATCCTGCAGGATCTGCGTGGTCTCGTCGATCATCATCTGCCGCTTGCCCGCGTCGATCTCCGACTGGATCATCGGCAGCAGCTCATCCACACGCGCGTTCGAGAACCCGCCGAAATTCCAGCTGCCGAGCTTTTTCTCGGAGTTCGGCGTGGCGGCGAGAAAGCGGAACGGATGTTCGGCATCAAACGTGCCCGGCGACCAGCCCAGCAGGTACATGTCGAAATTGTCGGCGCGCAGTTCCGGCCAGTAATTCGAGACCGGCATCGCGTCGAGCGTCGCGTTAATGCCCACCTGCGCCAGCATGCCGGTGATCGCCTGACAGACCGCCTCGTCGTTGAGATAGCGGTCGTTGGGGCATTTGAGCCCGAAGTTGAAGCCGGCCTCGTAGCCCGCCTCGGCCAGCAGGGCGCGGGCCTGATCGGGATCGTAGGCGGGCCGGTCGGCGCGCGCTTCCGAGAAGCCCGACATCGCGGGGCTCACGAGCTGGCTTGCCGGTTCGGCATTGCCGCGCATGATGGTCTGCAGGATTGCGGGCACGTTCACCGCATGCGCCACCGCCTGACGCACCTTTGCATCCGCAAACGGGTTCTTGCCTTCGACATCCGAGGAATATTTCAGCGCTTCGGCTTCATGCGGGAAACCCAGCATGATCACCCGCGCCTCGATGCCCTGAATGACCTGCACATCCGGATTGTCGGCAAGCCGGGCAACATCCTGGATCGGCACCGGGTTGATCATGTCCACATCGCCCGAGAGCAGCGCGGCCAGCGCGGTGGCGGCGTTCTGGATCGGTGTCAGCTCGGCGCGGGTGATGTTGTGCTCGACCTCTCCCCACCAGCCCTCGAAAGGCTCCAGCACCGTGCGCAGACCGGGCTCGCGCGCGGTGATCCGGAACGCGCCGGTGCCATTGGCGTTCAGCGTCGCGTAATTGCCGTTCTCCTTGTCGGGGCGGGCGGTGTCATTGGCCTCGGCCCAGCCGCTGTCCATGATCATGAAATTGGCGATGGAGCCCGGGAAGATCGGGTTCGGCGCGGAGGTCATGAAGTCGATGGTGTAATCGTCCACCACCTTTACCTCCGAGATCGAGGCAAACCAGCTGCGCACATCCGAGCTTTCGGAGGCCGCGCGCTCATAGGAAAAGAGCACATCCTCGGCATTGAACGCGGCCCCGTCCTGGAAGGTCACGCCTTCGCGCAGCATGAAGCGCCAGCCCTCGCCGTCGCCGATTGGCTCCCACGCGGTGGCCAGCGCCGGTTCCACCGACATGTCCTTGCCGCGGCGCACGAGGCCTTCATAGACGTTGTTGAGAAAGCCCAGAACCGGTGCAGAGCTGACCGCATGCGGGTCCATGGTCTGCGGATCGGTGGTGACGGCGAATTTGAACTCTTCGGCGACGCCCGGGCTGGCGAGCAAGGCCGCAAGAGCCGCGGCGGAGGTCAGTCTGATCATGATGCGTTTCCTTCGATGCCGCGCCCCGGTTCGGGCGCGCTCCCGCGGCAGGATGTCACAGGACGCCCTGGCGCGCCTCCCCGGTGCGGTCACGACTGTGTGAACAGGAACCTGTGAGTGCAGAGAAAGATCGCTATGCGGGACGAAGCGGACTTTTGCAGTTGCGGCTATTGCTGACGCAGCATATGCGGGCTTTCGCTTCAGATCCGTTTATACACCGCCGGACGCTTCCCGAAGCGGTCATTTAAAACGGGTTTGAGGAAGATCGGCATCCTTCAGGTCTTCACGTGTTGCGGAGCGCCGTCAGTCGCTCAACAGTTTTTCCGCCAAGGGGCGGTCTACCACCAAGTGGGATACCAATCCGCCTGAGATGGCCGATTGTGTCGCCGCAAGTCTTTCAAGCCCCGCTACAACCAGCAATTTTTTTGACGCTGTGCGAAGACTTTCCAATGGTGCAGAGATCAGGCGATCGGAGGGTGCGACCGCGCATTCCTTTCCATCGGCATCGATGAAGCGGCAGGCGATGATCCCTGTCGCTCCGGCCTTGCGGGCGGCCGCGATTTCATTGGGTTTTGCCATACCGGCGGCAACAAGATGGGTGTCATCGCTCATGTTGCCAATTGAATAGACCACCATGTCGAGCCCCTCCATGCGCGCCAGTTGCGCGGCTATCGTGGGTTCTTTGCGAAACACATCTGCAAGCTCGGCGTTTGCGACCATTGCGGGCGCATGAAGGGTAAAGCACCGGGCACCAATCTGGCTGGCGATGCGGATGGCGCAGTGCTCAGAGGCTGGAACCCGCGCCGAGATCATGGATCCGATCAGCTGGGTCACCTCGCCGTTTTCGACGGTCACACGAGGAAGTGCATTCGTCAAGGCCAGCACCGTTTCGCCCCAGGCGACACCGATGCGATCCCCTTTTTCGACGATGTCGAGAAAAGCCATTGCCGCGACCCTGCCAATTTGGCGCAACGCCTCAGCGCGATCCGATGTTTGGCTGGAAAACGTGTCGGAGACATAGACATCCTGCAGGCGGAACTTCTCGCACAGATCGCGGGCGAGCGCGTTCTCCTTAAGTTGCTTCCCGCCCACGTGAATTTCGACAATCCCCTGATCGCGGGCTTCACGCAGCATATTCACAACCGTCACGCGTGACACTTGCAAGCGCTTGGCAATATCGCTCTGGGTCAGTCCCTCGCCATAATAAAGCAAAGCCACATTGCTGAGTTGAGCCGTCCTGTCCGCGTCCTTCATGCGTGCCCTGCGATTATCCAGCATCTGTCAGGACTTCACGTTTTTCTGGCCAGCCTGTCCATAGTATTTGCGGAACCAATTGTAACACCGGTCTATTTCTGCTTGCGGCAATTCCTCGACTGGCCCGCGCAGCATCGCCAGATGCGTGGTCATGGCGGCTTCTTCGAGGTACATCGCAAAACTTGTCGCGTCGGTCGCGGATTTGCCCATGGTGAAGACGCCATGCGCTTTGACCAATGCAGCGTATCCGCCGTCAGCGGCCTCCAGCACGGCTTCGCCCGTATCGACCTCACCTGGCGTGGCATAGCGGGAACAGGGCACGTCGCGCCCCAGCATATGAGTGATCGGCGTCAGGACAGCCGGTATCCGTTCGCCCCGCGCGGCAAAACTGCTGGCATAAGGTGAATGGGTATGCGTGATGCCAAAAACATCCGCGCGGCGCGCATAGATATATAGGTGAATGCCGGTATCGACGGACGGCTTCATCGCGCCTTCCACAACATTGCCTTCCAGATCAACGACGACCATCGTGTCAGGCGTCAGTTTCGCAAACTTCACGCCCGAGGGTTTGATGACGATGAGGCCGGTGTCGGGATCGCGCCCGGACACATTCCCGCCCGAGCCAACAACCAAACCGTTGCGCGGCAATTCGTGGTTCTGTTCGCAGACCTCTTCTTTCAGCGCTTCAAGCATCAGACAGGTACTCCGTGCGGGTAGACGACGATTTTCAGGGATTTCTCAGCCTCGACCAGCATTCGAAACGCCTCTGCGCTGTCGGCGATTTCAAACCGGTGCGAGACCGCGTCCTTGGCGTTGATTCGGCCCGCTTCGAGCAGACGGATGTAGCTGTAGGTGTCCGTGTGATCCGATGAATATCGCGATGTTATCGTGATCTGGTCGAAATAGGCCTTATGCCCGTTTTGCACCCAATCGGTCTCGGGCGGCAAAGGCGCACCAAGATGCAAGCAGCCGCCAACTTCGACCAGCGACATGGCTTGATCCCAGGCCGACGGGAAGGGGGCGATCACGATGACCGTGTCGGCGAGCCGCCCGTTATTCAGCGCTCGCATACCTTCAACCGCGTCTTCGATCTTGGGGTTGATAGCGTGGGTCGCTCCAAAGTGGCGGGCCTTTTCCAGCCGCCAGTCTGAAAAGTCGAGCGCCACGACCTTGCCCGCCCCAAACAGCGGAGCGAGATGCACAAAGCCCTGGCCCATGAACCCAGCCCCCACAACCGCCACTGTATCACCAGGCTGAATGTTGCAGACTTTCAATCCCGAGAGCACGCAGGACCAGGGTTCAATCGTCACGGCCTCTTCGTCGCTGATCGTGTCGGGCAGCTTGTGTGTGTCCATGGCAAGATGTTGCGCCGAGACTTTGAAGTATTCGCAGACCCCACCAGGATCGAGCCGCGTTGATTTGTAGAATGGGTCGCGTGTGAAATGCCCCCGGCGCGACAAATGGGAATCGATACGGCCCACGTGGTGGTTCACAAAGACCCGGTCCCCGATCTGATAGTCCGCCACACCCGCCCCGAGTTCGACAACTTCACCGCTTGGTTCGTGGCCCAGCACTTTGGGCTCGGTCTTGTACCAGGCCATGGTTTCGCCACCGCAGAGCCCGCAAGCGCGCGTCTTGAGCAGCATCTCACCGGGGCCGACCTCGGGCACGGGGCGTTCTTCGATCCGGATGTCGTCAATGGCGTATTGCACCGCGGCTTGCATCATGTTGGTCATTGCGAAGGCCTTATTGTGATGGGATCGCACGCAGCGTATCCGACAGGATTTGATAGCGGTCAAAGACTGCGCCATAAGCGGCGTGACTTTCTAAATTGCAGGTATAGCGAAGCAGGGTTTCGTCGCGGGCGGACAGCGCGATCGGATCAGCGCCAGACACAGCGGCGGCCCCAATACAGGCCGCTCCCCAAAGGCCAAGGTCTGAAGCGCCGCTGACCAGAATGTCCTGCCCGATCACATCTGCGATGATCTGGCACCAGACAGGGTTGCGCGCGCCGCCCCCAGTCAGTTGGACCGGAACACTTGGCAAACCGCCCTCACTGACGCAACAGTGGCGCAGACTAAGGGCTGTGCCCTCCATCACTGCGCGGCCCAGTTCGGCCTTGGTCGTGCTGGCAGACATCCCGATAAAGCTGGCGCGGATGTCCGGGGATACAAACGGTGCGCGTTCTCCATTGAGATAGGGCAGGAACGTGACCCCGTTCGATCCGATGGGCACATCCTCGACCAGAGCGTTCAGCTTTTCGGCAACCTCGCCTGCGCTGTCACCGCTTAGGCTCTGCGGATGCAGGCTGGCGAACCAGTCGAATGCAGCGGCCCCGGTAGTTGGGGCGAGCACGCGGATCAGTTTGTCTGCCGTGGGGTGCACGACCGTCGCGGCGAGCGGATCACGCGTTGGTATGACGCTGTCAATCAGGATGTTGACGACCGCTGTTGTGCCCATGATCATCATCGTTTCGCCGGACTGCGCCAGCCCCATGCCCACGATCATCGCGCCCAAGTCGAGCGTCGCCACAGACACAGGCAGACCACGCGGTAATCCGGTCGCCTTGGCGACATCGTCCGTGACATGGCCCAAAACCTCGGTGGCGCGGCGCGGGTGCGGCAAGCGATTTTGCAGGTCGCCACAGTCCAGCGCGGCACAGGCTTCGCCGTAGGATTGGGTCTGAAGATCAAGAAAGGGGATGGAGGCATTAGACAGATCCGTTGCGATCTGCCCGGTCAACCGCATGCCGACGAAGTCGCCGCATGTGACAAGATGTGCGGTGCGCGCGGCGCTTTCAGGTTCGTGCTGCCGTATCCAGCGCCAACCCAAGGCGGATGTGCCCGGCCACAGCGCCGTGTTGCAACCAAGACCAACCGCCTGCAACCCGCCGGATGCTTCAAGAGATGACAGGTCTTTGACGGCTTGCCCCCGCGTATCCGACCACAAAATCGCATTCCGGACAGGGTCGCCGTTCTTATCCAGGGCCCAGCAGCCGTCGCCTTGAGCGGCAAGCCCCAGTGAGGTGATCGTGTGCCCGGCGCATTGCGCCGTAACAGAAGACAGGCAGTCAACGACGCCCTGCCATACCGTATCCATGTCTTGTTCAGCTTCGCCATCCGGCCCCCGCAGCACTTCTGTTGCACCTTCGGCAGAGACAACAACTGCGCCGTCACGGCCGTATGCTGCCGCTTTGATCGCGGTGGTTCCAACATCAAGGCCAAGCCAGATTTCCGACACGGGGTCCTCCTGTTTGCGGGTAAACATCTGAAATAAAATTTGACAAATGTAAACTCATTTGCTTTCTGTCAGCATATAAATTCGGCCACTTGCCGATCAAAGGGAGGATCATAATGCGATATCACATCTCTGCACTTGCGGTCACCGTCGGGCTGGCAGTTGCCACATCTTCAGCAGCCGACGGACACCTGAGCCTTGATGGAAAAACAATTGGTGTGGCCGTCGTCGGGACTCAGCACTTTTGGGACCGTGAAGCCTTCAACGGTGCCACAAGCACAGTTGAAAGCCTGGGCGGCACGGTCGTTGCTGTTGACGGCGGACGCGACAATCAGGTGCACGCCGATAACCACGATATCCTGCTGAATAACGGCGTTGATGCGGTGATCTCGATCTTGGGCGATGGCTCGGTAGAGCCTAAGTTTGAAGCCTTGAAAGCCGCTGGCATTCCGGTTTTCACGGTGGACCACCCAAGCCCCCATGCGGTGAACAACACCACATCTGACAACTACTACATGGGCACGACCATTGGCCGTTACATGGCAGACGCGATTGGCGGTGAAGGCAAGGTCGCTGTGTTCAACGCGTTCGAAAATGCGCTGCGTATCTGCGGTATCCGTACAGGTCTGTGGAAATATGTGCTGGAGGATTACCCCGGCATCGAAATCGTGCAGCCGGAACTGGCAGAAGAATTTGCCAACGCGCCAGAAGATGCACGCAAGAAAACGCTCGACCTGCTCAGCCAGTATCCTGAGGGCACGCTTGATGCCATTCACGTGGGCTGCTGGGACCAACCGGCCATCGGTGTGGTGCAAGCATTGGAAGAAGCCGGACGCACAGACGTTTTGGTGACCGCGCTTGATGGCGGCCCGGATACGCTGGAGATCATGGCTGAAGACGGCTCGCCTTTCGTGGCGAACGTGGCCCAGCAACCAAACCTGATCGGGTCCACATCTGCCATGAACGTCGCACGCTACTTTGCTGGTGAGACCCTGTTGCCGCAGACTTATGTCGACGTTGTCCCTGTCAACGGGCAGGCCGAAGCCAAAGCCGCATATTCAGCGCTTGGCTATGGTTCGCTGGATTGATCCGCTTGATCTGAAACGGGGGCGGTGGTTTCATCCGCCGTCCCCTTTTTTATGCGAATTGAAAGCCGTGTCGCATGTCTGATCTCAGCGCTTTTTCCTTACAGGGTATTACCAAGGAATTCCCGGGTGTTCGCGCGCTTGAGGATGCGTCTTTGAAGGTGCGTCCGGGCGAAGTGCATGGGCTCGTGGGGGAAAACGGCGCGGGCAAGTCCACGGTCATCAAGGTGTTGGCAGGCATTTATCGGCCCGAGGCAGGCAATATCACAATCGGAACCCAGACCCTGTCGCCCGCAACTCCGGAAAGCGTGCACGCAGCCGGTGTGCGTTTCATTCATCAGGAACTGCACCTGGTTCCACATTTTACGATCACGGAATCCGTCTTTCTGGGACAGGAACGCGTCGGGCGCTTTGGATTGGATACGGCCGGGATGCGCGCCGATGCCGAGGCGTTTCTGCGCGACATGCTGGGCGTCACTCTTCCCGGTAACAGGCTGATCCGAGATCTGGGCACTGCCGAACGCAAACTCGTCCAAATTGCCCGCGCGCTGATAGATGGTGCTGCGAAGGTTGTGGTTTTTGACGAGCCGACCGCCCCCTTGGCGAGTGATGAGGTTGACACTGTCATGCGCGCCATCAGGCGCTTGAAAGAGCAAGGCATCGCGATCCTTTATGTCTCGCATTACCTGTCTGAAATCACTGATATCTGCGACCGGGTCACCGTGTTCCGGCAAGGCAAAACCGTTGGTGTTTTTGACGACATTACAGACGCAAGCGGTAGTGATCTGGTCTATGCCATGGTTGGGCGGGACATCGCCGACATGTTCCCCAAAAAGGGCACCCGCCAAACCGGAACCGGGTTTGCCATTGACGGCCTTTCCGATGGAAAGACCTTTGAAGGGATTTCGATCAGCGTCGGCAAGGGTGAGATCCTTGGCATCGCCGGTCTGATCGGATCCGGACGTGAAGAGCTGATCGACACGATTTATGGCCTGACAAAGGCTGGCTCTGGAAGCTTCACCTTCGAGGGACAACCGCTGCAGATCAAAAGCGCGGCGCAGGCCGTGCGTGCAGGGATTGTTCTAGTGCCGCGTGACCGCCGCCACGACGGGTTGGTCCTGCCCATGACGGTCGCGGAAAACACGACGCTGGCAACGCTGGAGCGCAACGCAACCTTCGGGTTGGAAAACCGCCGCGCCGTTAGCAACAGCACCGAGGCGCAGATCAAGGCGCTCGACATTCGCCCGCCCAACCCGAACGCGGTGACACGACTCTTGAGCGGTGGAAACCAGCAAAAGGTTGTCCTGGCCCGCTGGATGGCTAAATCGGCACGGGTTTTCATCTTTGACGAACCCACGGTTGGCGTCGATGTCGGCGCCAAGGCCGAGATTTACCAGTTGATCGAAGACCTCGCCGCCGGTGGGGCTTGCGTCATTGTATCATCCTCCGACCCGGTGGAGTTGCAGGGCGTGTGTGACAGGATTGCCGTCATGATGCGCGGCGCAATCATCGCGGAGCTGCCGACAGAAGGCCTGAGTGTCGATACGCTTGTAGCGGCAACGACCGGCGCAGTAGATGCAAGGGAGTTGGCCGATGCAAGCTGACCCCACGCGCAAGCGCGGCGTGACCGATCTCGTCGGCTCGCTGCCTTTAATCATCTTTGCCTGCGTGCTGATCTATATCAGCTTTAACGCGCCCAATTTCCTCACTCTGCGCAATCTCGAACTGATCCTGATGCAAAGCTTGCCGGTTGTTCTGGTGTGCGCAGGTCTGGGTGCCGTGGTGATGGCAGGAGGGGACGACGTGGTGTCGGGGGGCATTGATCTGTCGATCCCGGCGACTGCGGTTCTTTCGGCGGGGATCACAGCCGTGATGCTCTCGCAAGGATGGCCCCTGGCGATCTGCGCGGGTGTCGCATTGCTGGCCTGTCTGAGTGTGGGGCTGCTCAACGCCGCATTGGTCACACGCATTGGCATGACGCCGTTGCTGACGACGCTGGCCATGTTTGTCGCCGTAGTCGGTGTGAACAATGTCATCACATCCAGCCGCAGGATCGACGTCGACCATCCCTGGATTGTCGCGCTCAGGGCGCAAGAGATCGCAGGCGTTCCGCTTGGTATTATTGCCGTCGCATTGGTTGTCGCCGCGATCTATTTTGCCCTGCACCGCACCCGTTGGGGGCTGAACCTGCAGGCAGCGGGTGGCAGTCGCGATGCGGCCGAGATTTCTGGCCTGCCTGTGTCTCGGCTTTTCGGGCAGAGCTTTGTTCTGGCATCCGGCACCGGCTACATCTGCGGGTTTTTCGTGCTGGCACGTGGGTCGGGAAGCTCGCCGGGCGTACAAGACAACCTGATGCTGGAAATGGTCCTCGCCACCTTCCTTGGCGCTGCGTTTTCGACCCGGCGCGTGGTTACAATGTGGGGTGCTGTGTTGGGGGCCGTGCTTGTTGCTGCCATTTCCATTGGTTTCAAATCCATTGGAGTGAACGTGTTCTGGACCGGGCTGATCAAAGGTTCTCTGATCGTCATTGTGGTTGCCCTGTCGGCACTGGCGCAGCGAGGGCGATAAGGATGGACAGAACACAGAACCCGATCGTCAACATCCTGCTGCGCTTTGGCTTTTTGGTCGTGTTCGCGGGTTTTTTCATCCTGTTTGCTGCGTGGAACCCGGTGTTTCTGCAAGGCGGGAACCTTCTGAACATCGTAGAAGGCGCATCGGTTCTGATGATCCTTGCGCTTGGCATGACGCTGATCGTTGCGACCGGAGGAATCGACCTGAGCGTTGGTATTGCGCTCGATTTTGGGGCAGCTTTTGCCGTTGTTGCGATGAAAAGCTATGGGTTGGATTGGTTTGGGGCCGCCTGTGCGGGTTTGATCGGTGGATCGCTTGTCGGGATATTCAACGCCATCCTTGTCGTAGGGCTGCGTATCAGCCCGTTTCTGGCCACTCTGTCGACCTTCTTCATCGGATCATCAGTGCAGCGCATTTTCACGAACGGGGGTGGCCCCATTTCGCACCGCAGGATGCCGGAAGAGTTCCGCAACCTCGCCCTTGGCGACATCTTTGGCGTCCCAACCGAGGCCGTGATCGCCTTTGTGCTGGTGGTGATTTACTTCCTGATCCTTGAGCGGTCGATCTGGGGGCGGCGCATTCACGCGATGGGGATGCAGAGATCCGCCTCGATCGTCGCAGGTATCCGCGTGAACCGCATCTTGATCCTGTGTTTTGTCGGGGCGTCCGTCACATGTGCTGTGGCTGGCCTGATCGCGGCGGCCAATATCCGCATGTTCACGCCCCTATCAGGATTTTCTTACCTGCTGGACGCCATTGCCGCCGTGTTCATCGGCGCGGCCTTGCACCCGCGCGGTCGTCCCAATGTGCCGGGCACGGTGGCGGGTGTCTTGTTCCTTGGGATGGTGGCTAATGGGTTGAACCTGATGGGGCTTAACTTCAACACCAAGGACGCGCTGCAGGGGATTATCCTCCTGTCCGCCCTGGCCCTTGCCGTAGCCCAACAAAGGGCGCGCAATCGCTAGTCTATCTTGGGTTGCCGCGTCACGGTGAGCGGCGGAAGCGGCTTATCCCATCGCTCGACGCGTACCACGCATGTATGGGCGATGTTGCCTTGTGACAGGGCAGAGCATCCCTTGTCCCGTGTCAGAACGTTTGGGTTGCCGTGCACCTCCAACCTTTGACCATCAATGGTTTGAACATCATACCACGCCCCTGTGGGAAGCGAGATACAGTCCGCGCGCATCGCGGGTTCCAGCGCAACGGCGCACAGGCATGCCCCGCGGGAATTGGACAGCTTGACCGCATCACCATCAACCACACCAAGACGCGCGGCTGCACCGGGATGCAGCCTTGCAACCTCGCGATCTCTGATCTTGGCGGCCCGAGATGTCTCACCAGTGTCATTTTGACCATGCAAGCGGGTGGACGGTTGACCCGAGATCAGATGGAATGCGCCGTCTTCCAGCGGCGCCCCTTCGACGGGCGGCAGCCAGGTGGCGTGACCGGGGCAGTCCGATAAGCCCATATCCGCGATTGTCTCATTTGTAAGTGTCAGCTTGCCACTTTCAGTTGTCAGCGGTGACCTCTCAGGGTCTTTTACGAAGTCCGCAAAGGCTGTGCGCTCTTCATTCGCATCTGGCACGTCAAAACGCCCTTCTGAGCGGAATGCGTCAAAATCCGGCAAGGAGAAGCCAGCGTGTTCGGCCACCTCCTCGGCTTGTGTCCAGAGCCGGCGTATCCAGCCTTCAGCGTCGCGCCCTTCGGTAAAGGCGTTGCGCAGGCCAAGCGCCTCGGCAATATCGGCAAAAATGTCGAAGTCATCCCGCGCTTGCCCCAGAGGAGCGTGATTTTGCGACATGTAAATAAGCGTTGGATCGCGCCGGTTCATCATCAAGTCGTCCCGCTCCAATGCTGTGGTTGCAGGTAGAACCAGGTCCGCGCGTCGCGCGGTTGCCGTCCAATGATGTTCGTTTACGATCACCGTTTCAGGGCGCGCCCATGCCTGCTCCAATCGGGTCAGGTCCTGATGGTGGTGAAACGGGTTGCCACCACACCACCAGACCAGTTTCAAATCGGGATAGCGGCGGGTTGTCCCGTTATAGGCATAGGGTTCGCCGGGGTGCAGCAGTGCGTCGGCTATGCGAGCAACCGGGATGTAGTCAGACACCGGATTGAGAACTTTGGGCAGCGAAGGCCAAGGGATCAGGCGCGCGGCCCGACCCACTGGCGCCGTGGAGCCATATCCAAAGGCAAACCCTGTTCCCGGCTTGCCGATCTGACCCAAAGCGCACGCCAGCGCCAGACCCGCCATCAGCGGCTGTTCCCCATGATCGGCCCGCTGCATCCCCCAAGCGAGAGACACAAGGCTTGCCTTGCCCGGCAGCGCCTTCGCAAGCGCGCGGATGTCGGGTGCGGGAAGATCACAGATCGCCGCTGCCCAGTCTGCGGTCTTGGGCACGCCATCGCTCATACCCATCACATAGTCGCGCAAGCTGTCCCACCCACTTGTACAGCGGGTCAGAAACGCCTTGTCCTCTCTCCCCTCTGCGACGGTTTCATGGATCAAGGCCAGCATCAGCGCCGTGTCTGTGCCTGGGCGGATCGGCCACCATTCCCCAAGCGCCTCGCCTCGTTCCGGGCTGATTGTAATGACCCGGCAGCCCTTTTCGTGAAGGTGCTGGAGCCATGACCCCACCTCGTGGCGTGATGTGCCCGCCGAGGCGATCTGTGCTGTGCGGCTGGAAATCCCACCAAACGCCAACAGAACATCGCAGTGTTCTGCGACCAGCGGCATCGCGGGCATATCGTCCTGAAAAGCCCGGTTACTGAGCCCAAGCAGATGGGGAAACAGTACCTCGGCCGCGGCATGAGAATACGTTTCGCGCGACGAGGTAAATCCCCCCGACAGCGCAAGCATCCGGCGCATCTGACTTTGAGCGTGATGAAATCGCCCCGCGCTCGACCAACCGTAGGATCCACCGAAGATCGCCTGAGAACCATGTGCTGCGTGAACCCGTTGCAGCTCGGTTGCGGCAAGTTCCGTTGCTTTATCCCACGAAATCGCAACAAAGCTGTCATTGCAGCGCGCACCCCCTTTGTCACCGTTCAGCCACCCCTTGCGTGCGACCGGGGTCAGCACACGAGACGCCGCATGCAGGGACGCAGAGCGCCAGCCTTCCCCCACGCGCGAGGGTTGTGGATCATCCTGTAACGGACGCAGCACACCGTCATCACCGAACTGATACGCCCCCCAATGGGCTGCGGTGTATTTCACGGAGCCTCCCTAAAGTTGGGGATCAAACATCACCTTGATCTGCAGCTCATCCGGGTCCGGCCTGCGGGTCAAGGCTTCTTCGAAGGCCTCCAGCGGATAGACATGCGTTACGCAGACATCCCCGTTGATTTTACCCCGCGCCATGAGATCCAGCGCCGTGCTATAGGTGAACGGGGCCAGATGACCACCGCGAATGTCGAGCTCTTTGAACTCTCCGAAAATGTTCAGGTCCACCTGCGCGGGCTCTTTATAAACGCCGAACACGACGATCCGCGCACCCTTTCGCACCAGTTGCAGGCCCTGATTGAAGGCCGTCGTGCGACCGGAGGCCTCAAGAAACACATCGGCGCCACGCCCGTTTGTAATATCTCCAATCGCCTGCACCAGCTTTGGGTCATCCGGGGCAAAGGCCAGGTCCGCCCCCAAGCGCAGCGCCAGATCGCGTTTTGGTTTGCCGGGGTTGATAAGGATCAGCTTGCGCGGCGACTTCAGGGCCGCAGCCTGCACCATACCCATGCCAATCGGCCCGGCCCCGCAGACAACCACGACATCGTCAAATTGAATATCTGCGCGCTGCACCCCGTGGATCGCGTTGGCAAGCGGCTCTGTGTAACAGGCGGCCTTGTCCGACAGGCCGTCGGGTACTTTGTGGATCACCGCATCAGCCGGGTAGATCATGTATTCCGCCCAGCCTCCGTCCAGCGTCGCCCCCAGCACTTGCATGTGATCGGTCAGGTGGTAGCTGCCGCGCTGGCGGTAAAAGTCGTTCCCGGCTGTCACATTCAATTCCGCTATGACGCGGTTGCCTTCATTGATGCCGTGAACTTCGGCGGCACCTGCGCCAAGGGCCACGACCGTTCCGGTGAATTCATGCCCGGGCGTGAAGGGGAATGAAAGCTCCCACGGGCCGGTAGCGTCCCACATCGCACGATCCGCAGCACAAATGCCGGAGCCGTCGACGCGAACGACCACCTCGCCGGGTCCCGGCTCTGGCCGCTGGACGTGCGGGTCAAAACGATGTTGTCCCCCAAAGCCATGACAACGGACGGCTTTCATAGTCGTTGGCATCGTGTTCCTCCACGCGCTGAAAAAAGAACTTGCCTTTCACTTTTGTCGTTTTTATTTACATTTGTAAATCCCAGGAGGTGGCATGCGCAACGAAAAATCAACCGAAGACGTGGCGCTTGGCATTCGGCGTCGCGTGTTTGAACACGCGATGCGGAACAATGGCGGGTATCTGTCGCAGGCCTGCTCGGCAGCTGAACAACTGGCGTGGCTGTACAATGAAGAGCTGAAGCTGGGAGAGCCGACCCTGCCGATGATCCCGAAACCATTTTCAGGCGTGCCCTCCCCATCGAACCCCGACTACCACACGGGTGCAGGCTATAACGGACCCTTTGAGCCGCAGTTTGACCGCCTTTTCATCGCGCCCGCACATTACGCGTTGGTGGCTTATGCTACCCTGATCGAGGTCGGCCGCATGGCGCCTGAGGGCCTGGAGATGTTCAATCAGGATGGCTCCTCTGTCGAGATGATCGGGGCGGAGCATTCTCCGGGGATGGAGGTGCACAACGGGACGCTTGGCATTGGTCTGTCTACAGCGTCGGGCCTTGCGTATGGTCGTCGCTTGCGCGGCGAGGCCGGGCGGACATGGGTGTTCATGTCCGACGGTGAGGTGCAGGAAGGCCAGACCTGGGAAGCGGTACAGGCCTGCGCGCATTACGGTATCGACAACGTATTGGCCATCATGGATGTAAACGATCAGCAATGCGATGGTGCCATGTCAAGCGTGATGGAGGTTGGCGATATCCGCACTAAGTTCCTGAATTTCGGCGCGACCTGCGTTGAAATCGACGGCCATGACCTGAGCGCGATGCGTGATGCGGTGCGCGAACCGCACGCGGGAAAGCCGCTGATCATTCTGGCGCGCACAAACCCTTTTCAAACGATGTCGATCCTCGAAGAGCGGTTCCCGCGTTTGCACTATGTGCGGTTCAAATCCGAGGATGAACGCGCCCGCTTCAACACCTCAATCGCCGCCGATCTGGGCGTTAAGCCCGTAGATTATTCGCTTTAAGGAGCACACCAATGGTAGAAATGGTCTCCCGTCCTTACGCGACCGCTTTTGAGAAATTTGCGGCGGGCAACCCCGACATCCTTTGTCTGTCCGCTGACTTGACCTCGTCTTGTGAAATCGACGGTTTCCGCGACCGGCACCCGGATCAGTTCCTTTCGCTTGGCATGGCCGAACAGAACATGATGAGCTTTGCCGGTGGTCTGGGGCTGGCCGGTTTCAGGCCGTTCATCCACACCTTTGGTGTCTTCATGTACCGGCGGCCTTACGACCAGTTGATGGCGTCGATCGCCTATCCTCGACGCAAAGTGCGGCTGATGGGCTTCCTGCCCGGTGTGACGACGCCCGGTGGCATGACGCACCAGTCGATTGAAGATATTAGCGTCATGCGGTCAATCCCGAACATGACCATCCTGGAAACCGGCGACGCGACCGAGGTAGAAAGCATCTGCGAAGCTGCCGACAGCATCGACGGTCCTGTCTGGTGTCGCGTTTTGCGCGGGTCAGTGCCGCGTCTGTTCGATACGCCACTCAAGGTGGGCGAGATGCGCGAATTGGCAACCGGTGACGACGTGTTGGTCGTGACCAGTGGCATCTGCACCGAGGAAGCGATGCGCGCGCGCGCCGCCTTCGCCAAGGCTGGCCTCTCAATCCGTCATTTGCATTTGCACACGATCAAACCTTTCAATGCGCAAGCGCTTCTGGATCATATCGGGTCGGTTAAACACGGGGTGGTCACGCTGGAAAACCACGTAACCGAAGGCGGCATTGGATCGCTTGTGGCTGAAACCATGGCAGATGCTGGAGTCGGCAAACGTCTGATCCGTTTGGGTCTGAAAGACACCTATGCCCATGGCGGTTCGCGCCCTTATCTGATGAAATATTACGGCCTTGATGCCTCGGCGTTGGTGCGCGGCATCGAAGATCTGATTGGTCAGTCTTTTGGCATCACCGAAGACGACCTCTCCGCTGTGCGCTTTGACGATGTGCACTCTCTGGTCAAGGCCGAGGCGCTTTAAGGGGGCCTGAACCCAGAGTTTTGAGCCGTTCGAAGTCCGATTGGAACGGCAGGCAGCGGTGCTGCTGGAAGTGACCCAGTCCCGCAAAATGCGACCGTATTGGCGCGTCGATATGTATGGGCGGTCATAAAAGCGACTTGGAAACATGAATCGGCCCGCGAACATCCCAGGCGATTTGACCCACGCAAGAACAGATGCACGCGTGTTTTCTATCCACTCGCGTTGGACGGGTCGCTTCGTTTTACTTTGGATCACGGAAACACCTTCCCGGACCCGGTCATTCTTTATGAGGTCGCACACCGCTCGTCTGACCAAATCACGGCCACGCAGCTTGTTATCGGTGGCGACAGTGAGCAAAGCGGGGTTCCGTAGATTGCCAGCGAACCCGAGACGCGCCCTGATTGCCCAAACCTGTTTCAGCAACAACAGTCGTATTTCCCGGACGATGCGTCCCTCGTTCCAGGCTCTGCGTTTCGGGGTGGCGGCAGGAAGTTGAACTCTTGGCATAATACGCCCTCCAATCCTCCCTCCGAACCCAGTCATCAGCACGACGCCGACTATGACAGCTTAGCAAGGTACTGAATGACCGGTCTTTCGGCTGCATTGCAGCGACTTAAAATTTGAACATGCAGCAAAACTTGTGCTGTTTGGACTGGCAGCAGATAAAGCGAATTCACAGTTTGGGCTCCCTGCCGACCTTCGCTGCATGTGCCACGCGCTCTTCACGTCTAAAAAAGGCGGCGCCGAAGACGCCGCCCTTCCCAAAGACAAACCCGACCTCAGTCCATGGTGAAATACTTCACCTTCGGCTGGTCCTCCGGATCGACCTCGATGCCGACGCCTTCGGCCATGCCCCAGTTCAGCACCTGGTGGTGGATCGGGATGTAGAGCGCTTCGTCCTGCACCACCCGCCAGATCGCGGCGATGTCGGCGTTGCGGGCTTCCAGATCGGTGTTGGAGGCCAGCGACTTGATCTTGGCGTCAAGCTCGTCATTGTCGAAACCGGTGCCGTTCCACGTGCCGATATCGCTCTCGCGGCCATGCACGAGGAAGTTGAAGATATATTCGGAATCGTAGGTCGGCACACCCCAGCCCAGCATGTAGAAATCGGTCTTGCCATCGGTGATCAGCGGGAAATGCTGCGCCTTGGGTTTGGCGTCGAGGTTCACCGTCACGCCGATCTGGCCCAGCATGCCCACGGCCGCCTGGCAGATCGCCTCGTCATTCACGTAGCGGTCATTCGGGCAATCGAGCCGGATCGAGAAGCCGTCCGCGTAGCCCGCCTCGGCCAGCAGCGCCTTGGCGCCTTCGACATCGGTGGAGCTTTCGGCATCCATCTCGGAGGTCCAGCCGTTCACGAAGGGCGGCGCGATCATGCCCGCGGGCTGGCTCTGGCCGCGCATCACGACGCGCTGGATGGCGTCGCGGTTGATCGCCATGGACATGGCCTTGCGCACGCGTGCGTCGGCCAGCGGGTTCTTGCCCTCGATATTATCGGCCTCGATGTCATCGGCGCCCTGGTTCATCCCGAAAAAGATCACCCGGTTCTGCGGCGCCTGCTTGACCACCAGCCCGTCGGCGCTGTTCACCCGGTCGAGATCCTGGACCGGCATGTCCTGCAGGAAATCCACCTCTCCCGAGAGCAGTGCTGCGACGCGGGTCGCGGCGTTCTGGATCGGGGTGTAGACGATCTCGGTCACGTCCATCGGAAACTGGTCGATGCCCCAATAGGCGTCATTGCGCACCATCACCGTCTTCACATCCGGCTCGCGGCTTTGCAGCTTGTAGGGGCCGGTGCCGTTGGCGTTGGTGGTGGCATAGGTGATCTCGCCACCTTCGAAATCCTGCACGTTGACCGTCTCGTTGGCCTCGGCCCAGTCCTTGTCCATGATGAAGAGATTGGTGAGGTTCGACGGCAGGATCGGGTTCGGCCCGTCGGTGACCATCTCGATGGTCATGTCATCGACCGCGCGCACTTCGGTGATCGAGCCGATCAGTTCCTTCATGTCGGAATTGGGCTGCTTGGCGCGCTCGAAGCTGAAGACCACGTCTTCTGCGTTGAACGCGCTGCCATCGTGGAAGCTCACGCCTTCGCGCAGCTTGAAGACCCAGACATTGGGGTCGCCTTCCTTGGGGTTCCACTCGGTGGCGAGCGCCGGCTCGAACGCGCCGGTCACGTCGCGGATGATAAGCGGCTCGTACATCTGGTGGCGGATCGTGTGGGTCGGACCCTCGTTCTGGGCATGCGGATCGAGGGTGAGCGCATCGCCGGAGCGCGCCCAGCGAAGCGTCTCCGCGCTCACAAGGCTGGTCGAGGCCAGAAGGGCCGCGGCGGTCAGCAAGGTTGTGGTTTTTTTCATTAGAACCTCCCGGGGTATCGTTGAAGCCCGCACTGTTTGGCAAAACCGGCGTGACGGCAAGCCTTGCCAGCCATCACCTGCCGCATCCCGTGGCGGCATGCGGGAAATTAACCGGTCACGCCAGTCGCTTACCCGGTCGAGATGCGATATCCCGTGGCAACCCCCGATGGCCCGTCGCATCCGTCAGGGCGAAAGGACGGCGGACGCTGTCTCGCGATTCGAGCGCTTGTGCGCATGTCTCGGACAATCGCGGGGTGGCTGAGCTTCCTGATAACATCCGCGCGTATGGTTGGCGTTTTCCGCTGGTTTTTCCCGGCTGGGAGAGGAGCAGAATGGCATGGACGCAACTGAGTTCACGGCGGCGCAAAAAATTTCACCCCGTCCTCGGACACTGACCGTCTTCTGCAACCGCCTGTTCTCATCCTCCGGTTCGCGCAGCTTCAAACAATCCGGATTGCAGGAGGAAGAGCAGGCACGGTCAATGCCGGTGGAGCAGGGGTTCTCCACCGCATCCGCTACGGGCCGCTTTCTCAGGAAGAAATTCCAAGCCAGGCAAAGATGCCGGTTCAATTTCGGGGGCGACAATTGCCCAAAACACCTGGCCGCACTGGTTGCTTCAAGAAAACGCCCTAATCAGGGGTATCTCTCGACGTCTGGCTGTTTTCAGACGCCGTCGCGAAACGCATCGCCGACACTTCGATTTCCACCAGAAACTCGGGCTTGGTAAAACCGGTCACGATCATCAATGTGGACGCAGGGAGATGAGCAACCTCTGCAAGCCAGGCATCTCGCGCGGCCATATAACCGGGCATATGCGCGCGGTCCGTGACATAGGCGTTGATGCGCAAAACCCCGGCCTTGCCACTCCCACCTGCAGACAGGATCTTGTCGATATTGCTGAAAATCAGCTCAGCCTGTGCTTCGACGTCTCCCGGGATGGTCCCGTCGTCGCATAGCGCAAGTTGTCCGGAGGTCTGGATCAGACCACTTGGAATATCGAGCACCCCGTGGGCGTAGCGTGCGAGCGGAGCCGCCATGTCCTCCGGCGTCAGGCTTTTTATCCGATCAGCCAGCGGCATGGCTCCATCCTCTTGAAGGTACGTCTGCCTGTACGTCTTGTTCGAAGAAAGGCCAATTCGGGCCCGTAAACAAGACCCGGACGCACCAGAACACGTCGTCTCATACGTTTGTGTCGATCTTCTCATAGCCAAACCTTTCTCCCGGGGAATTTACAAGACCCGGGGAGCGTGGTTGATCTGGTCGCGTCACGGAGACGTTGGAGGCTCGCAGCATGAGACATCTGGATTGGGCAGAGCGCAAAGCGCCGGACTTTGAGGCGATCAACCCGAACTCGGCCATCGCTGTTCTCCCGGTTGCGGCGATTGAACAACACGGGCCTCATCTTCCGGTCGGAACCGATAGCATGATCATGGAGGGCATGCTGGAGACGTTTCGGGCCACTTGTCCCGAAGACGTCGACCCTTGGATTCTGCCGGTTCAGGCGGTCGGGAAATCCAACGAACACCTCTGGGCCGCAGGTACCCTGACGCTCGGCACGGCAAGCGCACTTGCAGCCTGGACCGAGATCGGGCTGTCTGTTGCCCGCGCCGGCTTCAGGAAGATCGTCATCGTCAACAGCCATGGCGGGAACCTCGATCTCATCTCGATCCTGGCCCGTGAACTTCGGATTCAAGCCGGCATGCTCGCGGTGAAATGCCAATGGGGCAGTTTTGGCTACCCTGAGGGTCTCTATGACGCGTGGGAGACCACCTACGGCTTGCATGGTGGCGATGCAGAGACCTCCCTGATGCTGACCTTCCGCCCTGATTGCGTGGATATGGACCAAGCCGGGCGATTTGTATCGACGGCTGAGACCGATCTCATCCCTCCGACCGGACCGATCAGCAGGGGTTGGATTGCCTCTGATCTGAACGCGGCCGGAACGGTCGGTGACGCGTCGCGCGCCACCGCAGAAAAGGGGCGCCAGACGACAGAACACCAGGTGAGCGGTTTCATTGAGCTTCTGCGCCAGGTTCGCGACATGGCGGTTCCGACGGCACCGGCGGTGCGCAAGTCGTCGCATATTTCTTGAGCAACTGTCGTTTTTTGCGGGGGTGTCTGGAAAATTTTGTTTGGAATTTATGCGATTCCGAAACAGTCTGAGGCGTCTTCTGGCACAGGACGACAAAAACAGGGCCTGACACGTAACTCGCGTGAGGGGCTGGTGTGCAAAAAAAATTGCCGCACAGAAGATCGCCAAGGACTGGCCATGCGCTCCTTTCGCCATTACCGACAGGATCCACGCAATGACATTCTTTACGAGGACTGGCTCGAAGCTGCCCGATCATCTTGATCACTCTGCTCAAACCGTGCGCGCAAAGGCAGATGCGCACTCCCGACGCGAATTTTTGTCAATGGCCACGGCGTTTGGCGCGTCGGCGGCCACAGCCTACGCCATGCTGGGACAGACGCGCCCGGCCTATGCGGCAGGCACACCCGTTGCCGGTGGAACCGCGCGCATTCAGGGTGAACTGCGTGCGCTGAAAGATCCGCGCACCTATGATTTCAACATGCTCGCCAACATGACCCGTGGGTGGCTGGAATATCTGGTCCAATATGAAAATGACGGCACCTTCAGGCCCAAACTTCTGGAAAGTTGGGAGATCAACGACGACGCGACCGTCTATACACTCAACGTGCGCCCGGGCGTCATGTGGAACAACGGCACGCCCTTCACAGCCGCCGATGTCGCCCGGAACATCGAGCGCTTCTGCGAGAAAGACTTCGAAGGCAACTCGATGGCATCGCGCTTCGGCGTGATGATCGACCCGGACACGAACCGGGCGATCTCCGGCGTGATCGAAGTTGTCGATGACCTGACCGTGCGACTGAACCTGCCATCGCCGGACATCTCGATCATTGCAAGCTTCGGCGAGTACCCGGCGGCAATCGTGCCGGAGGGTTTCGATGCAGCGCGCATGCTTCAGGACCCGATCGGAACCGGCCCCTATCTGCCGGACGGCTATTCGCCGGGGATCAAGGGGGCGCTCCAGCGCAACGAGAACCACACCTGGTGGAACGCAGGAAACGGGGCCTGGCTGGATCGCATCGAATATATCGACTTTGGCGTCGATCCCGCAGCATTCTTTGCGGCGGCGGACAGTGACGAGGTTGATGCGGTGCATGCAACCGAAGGCGAATTCGTTCAGCTTTTCCAGGTTCTCGATGGCTGGCGGGAAAACGAGGTCGTATCGGCGGGCACGATCCTGGCGCGGGCGCGGCAAACCGAAGAACCTTACGGCGATGTGCGTGTCCGGCGTGCCCTGGCCCTGGCCGTCGACAACAACAAGGTGCTTGAGCTTGGGTATGCGGGGCTGGGAGAAGTTGCAGACAACCATCATGTTTGCCCGATCCACCCCGAATATGCCGATATTGGTCGACCTGAACATGATCCCGAAAAGGCCGCCGCCCTTATGGCCGAGGCGGGGATGGCAGAGTTCGAACATGACTTGATTTCTCTCGATGGCGGCTTCTGGCGTGACACGGCGGATGCCATCGGGGCGCAACTGCGCGATGCGGGTATCCCGATCAAACGCACGGTCATTCCGTCGAGTTCTTTCTGGAACAGCTGGGACAAATACCCGTTCTCCGTCACAAACTGGAACCACAGGGCGCTCGGAGTCACCACCCTGGCCATCGCCTACCGGTCTGGCGAGCCGTGGAACGAATCGGGATTTGAGAACGCTGAATTCGACGCTCTTGTCGGGGCAGCCCTGGGCGAGCCAGATCTCGAGGCGCGCCGCGCCCTGATCGAGAAAGCAGAGCAGATCATGGTCGATGAAGGGGTCATCATCCAGCCCTATTGGCGGTCCATGTACAACCACTGCAAGTCGAACCTCATGGGCTTCAATGTCCACGTCGCTCAGGAAATCCGCATCGATGAGATGTGGTGGGACGAAGCCTGACGGGTAACCGGCCCGCATGAGGTGCAGCCGGTGAAATCGAACTTGCCCCGGGCCAGGAGATCTGGAATGATCCGGGGCATCTCTGGCACAGATATGAAAGGGCCTTGTCGCGCCTCACCCGGTGAGCGTTCGAAAGGTCGTGTTACGTGTTGAAGAGATCTGACAAGACTGATGGCATGATCGGGATCGCCCATGTGGCGGTTCCCGAAACCGTGCTGGCCGATCCCGAAAGGTTTGGCGGACGTGCCGAGAGCGGACATCGCATCGGCACGTTGCACTTGCGCGACGGAACCGCAGTGGGCATGACGGCAGACGCCGATCCCCCGCGAGAGCTGGTTCTTCCCAAACTCACCGAACCGCATATCCATCTGGACAAATGCCACACGGTCGAGCGTCTGGGAGCGGTCGGTGGCGATCTTGCCGCTGCGGTTGCGGCCCAGTCACGCGACAAGGTGCGTTGGACTGTGGACGATCTGGAAGCGCGCATGCGCCGGGGTTTGCGAGAACTGGCGACAGCGGGCTGCGGGGCCGTGCGCACCCATATCGACTGGAGTGATACGGAAACCCCGCCTCTCGCCTGGGAAGTGGCGTGCGGTTTACGCAGGGAGGCGCGGGACCTCGGGCTTGACTTGCAAATCGCCGCCTTGACAGGGATCGATCGGCTGGCCGATCCGGAATTTGCCAAAGCCGTGAGCAAACGCGTTGCTGCTGACCAGGGCGTTCTGGGGGCTTTCGTGTTGCAGCACGAGAACAGGGAACAGGGCCTTGGGCAGGCATTTGAAGCCGCCGAAAAACATGGATTGGCGCTGGATTTCCACGTTGATGAGGGTCACTCGCCCTCTCTGAACGGGTTGGAACTCATTTCGGGGACTGCACGGGAAACCGGGTTCGAAGGCCCGATACTCTGCGGTCACGCTTGCAGTCTGGCGTCCAAAAGCGACGCGCAGGTCGCGCAAATTGCTGAAGAGCTGGCTGCGAACGGGATCTCAGTGGCGGCCCTGCCGACCACCAATCTCTATCTCCAGGGGCGCTGCGCCGGTACACCGTCCAGCCGGGGTCTGACAAAAATCCACGAACTGGTCTCTGCCGGCGTCAACGTTGTGCTGGGGGCCGACAATGTCCGCGACGCGTTTTGTCCGGTGGGCCGGCACGATCCTTTGAAAAGCCTCGAGATCGCCGTGCTTGCCGCGCATCTCGATCCACCTCTCGCCGCCCATCTGCCCATGATCACGACCGGGGCCCAGACCGCGCTTGGAGTGGCGCCACGCTACGTCGACGGCGCGCGGATCGAGAACTTGATCCTGTTTGACGTGCCCAACCTCACAACCCTGCTCTCGGATCCCAGACCGCCGGTCCGAATTGCCGAACTTGTCCAAGGAGGATCGCACCATGGTTGACCACAACTGGCCTCGCATCGCCGAGGCTCTGGCCCCGGTTGAAGTGATCGACGATCCCACAACGATCAAGAAGCGCTCCCGCGACTTCTTCTGGTACAGTCCGATCCTCAACGAAAAGCTGCGCCGGTCTTTCGGCGATCTCGTGGTGCGACCCAAGACCCGCGAGGACCTGACCCATGTTCTGGCTGTGGCCTATGCCGAAGAGATCCCGGTCGTGCTCCGCGGGGGCGGCACAGGGAATTACGGACAGGCGGTGCCCCTGCACGGCGGGTTGATCGTGGAGACAACGGCCATGAACCGCATCCTCGAATTTGGCGAAGGCTACGTCCGGGTCGAGGCGGGTGCGCTGATGGCCGACATCAACGCGGCGCTCATCGAACAGGGGTGGGAAATGGCCATGTTCCCCTCGACACAGGATATCGCCACCATCGGCGGTTTCGTCGCCGGAGGATCTGCCGGGATCGGGTCCATTGCCAACGGCGCGCTGCGAGAGAAAGGCAATATCATTCAACTCAAGGCGCTTTCCGTCGAACAGGAACCGGTCGAACATGTCTTTGACGCGGAAGACAGTCTCCAGATCCATCACGCGTGGGGTTTGAACGGCGCGATCACCGAGGTGACCCTTCGGACAGTTCCCACCAGAGACTGGATCGGATGTATGGCAGGGTTCGAGACCTATCGCGACTGCTATGCTGCGGGCTTCAGGCTGGCCTCGTCGACCGGGATTGGCCGAAAGCTCTGCTGCACCGTCGATGCGCGGATCGTGGACTACTTTCCGCGACTGGACGGCCATGTGCCCAAGGGATCCAATCTCCTGGTGGCACTTGTGCCGCGTGAGGATATGGGCAGATTTGAGGCGCTGATTTCTGAGGCAGGCGGCACTCTGCACCTCGCCATGGATGACGCGGAGCGTCAGGCCCTCAAACTGCCCCACGTCTTCGAATTTGCGTATAATCACACGACGCTTCAGGTCCTCAAAGCCGACCGCAGCGCCACTTATCAGCAAATCGGCGTCGCGGACCCCTCCGATCCCGACCGCGTTGCCGCAATGGCCGCGACATTGGGCGATGACGTCTGGCCGCACCACGAATTCGCCCGCGTGAACGGGGAGATCGTGGCCTTCGATCTTCCGATCATCTGGTTCAGGGACGAGGCCCGCTTGCGCGAGATCGACGCCACCTATGAGGCCGGTGGTTTCGCGGTGTACGATGCCCACACGTATTTCGTGGAAGGCGGCGGCCTGAAGGCCGTCGATTACCGTCATCTGGCCTGGAAGAAGCGCCTCGATCCCAAAGGTCTGTTGAACCCCGGGAAGTCCGCCTGCTGGGAAGACGTGCGCAATTTGAGCCCAGACGAGATCGAAAAACTGGGCGTTGCGGAGAGCGCGGCATGAGCACTCTGACGACCAAACCGCTTTGCGAGGCCTTTGGGGTCGAAATCTCCGGGATCGACATCAATGACGTCACGGCGGAGCATCTTTTTCCCGACATTCGCGCACTCTTTGAACGTCATTCCGCAGTGCTGTTTACGGCGCAGGACATGACGGAAGAGACACATTGGCGCCTCGCCAATCTCTTTGGCCCGGTCGAAGATCGCAAAGCAGATGAACGCAAAGCAGACGAGGCTATGGAGATTCCAGAGGTTTCAAATCTGCGCGACGATGGAACGACGACCGAAAGGATGGATCTCCAGACGCTCAATCTGAAGGCCAATTTCCTGTGGCACTCCGACAGCACGTTCCTGCCTGTTCCGGCCCTGGTGAACATCCTCACCGCCAAGATTGTGCCGGTTGATGGGGGTGCCACGGAGCTTGCCAGCACCCGTGCTGCGTGGTCGGCCATGCCAGGCGATCTCAAGTCCAAGGTCGAGGGGCGCGGAATCTGGCATCGTTACAGCCATTCGCGCCGGAAGATCTCGGAAGAACTTGCGGCATTGCCCATGTTCAACAAGTGGCCAGACCAGTGCTGGCGATCTGTCTGGACAAATCCCGTAAATGGACAGGAGGCGCTTTATGTCGCGAGCCACGCCTTCAGGATCGAGGGGTACAGCGAAGACGACAGTGCTGCGATCCTCGATGAGCTGATCGCCTTTTGCACCCAAGAGCCGTTTGTCTACGCCCATCGGTGGTCGGTCGGCGACGTTCTGCTTTGGGATCAGCGTGCCGTGTTGCACCGCGGCACACCCTGGCCCCATGACCAGCCGCGCAAACTCGCCAGTCTCTGCGTCAGCGCGCGACCCGAGGATGGTCTGGCTCGGATGCGACCGGGTTCCTTGGGAGATTGAGCATTGGACGTCTTGTTATTACTGGTGGATGCAGCCTTGGTCGCCGGCCTCGCGGTTTGGATGACCGTGGCCGTGGCTGACAACTGGCGCCATCCCAAGCTGAACGAAGAAGCGGTTGCGATGGTCGTGCGATTTGACCTCATGGCCGAGCAGTATCCCGACGACTACCTTGCACTGGCCCATCGTCGGATCGATGATCCCCGGACAATCGGCCTCGTCTTTCGCGCGATGCGACTGGCCGAGACCCTTGCAGCGGTGCTGTTGATACTGGCGACCCTGTCCCTGCTGGCAGCCGCGACCGGGTTTTTGAGCCCGGTATTTGCGCAAGGCTTCGCGATCGCAAGCTGCGCATTCTTTGTTTGTATCTGGGCAGGCTTCGTTATCGGGGGGAACTATTTTGCCTATTGGTACTGTCACCAATGGGCTCAATCCAACCATTTCATGATGATGTACTGGGGGCTGTTCGTACTCTTGATTGTGCTCACCTGATTTCGGCACCAAAGGCGACAGAGCTCACGCCTGCTTGCTTCAAGCCGGTCCTTGTCTTGGCAAAGCGCAGACGCTCAAGCTTGCGAGGACTGTCGAACGCAGACGCCGGAGTGAGCAGGCACGCCGGGCCTGCTCGTCACATGCGGCGCAAGCAAAAAGGCGCTGACCTTGGCCGCCGGTAGCCGAACGGTGACCCGGCCCAGCGATGTAGGCCTTGGTCTGTCACGACATCGAGCAAGTGCAGCGAATGGCCGCGATCCGGATTGCACATGCGCCATCCCCGCAAGCAAGCGAATGCCAGATATGGGCCGGTTAAAGCGCCATGCAATAGACCCGCATCACGTGAAGCTGCCTGAAATCAGGGATTTCAACGGATTACGTGATGCGCGATGCATCAGGTATGTCGTCAGCGCCGACGAAATCCTGCCTTGCGACACTGTCCGATTATCGGGGGTAGCTCAGGCCGTCACGCCAGGATGCCCGGCGCAGCGGGTGGGTCGCGCTTTGGCGAGAGGGCGTCAGTCGGGCTCGGCGCTGTCGGAGGTCAGGGCGGCGAGCAGGGCTTCGATCTCGTTCAGCAGGCGTTCGATGCGGGCGCTTCCGATGCGGGCTTCGATACGTTCGGTGATGGCCGCCGATTGCGGCGCGACACTGCCGAGAAAGGCGAGGCCCGCAGGGGTCAGGCTGATCAGCGTGCGGCGCTTGTCCTGCGGATCCTTGCGGGCGGCGATGAACCCGCGGATTTCCAGCGCCCGCAGCATGCGCGTGAGCGACGGCGCCAGAACGCAGGCGCCGCGGGCCAGCGTCTTGGCATCGGTTTCGCCGTTTTCATGCAGCACCCGCACCACGCGCCATTGCTGTTCGGTCACGTCATGGGCCGCGAGCATCGGGCGGTAATGCTCCATCAGCGCTTCGCGTGCGCGCAACAGCGCAATCGGCAGCGCGCGCCGCGTGTCCTGAAGGTCGAGCGTCTGAACCACCGGGCGATCCACTGCCTTGTTCTCAGCCTCTGTCTGATCCAGCTTGGACAAAACCGGTGGTTTGACAAGGCTTTCTTCGGGTAACCTGCAATTTGTCCGGGGGCATCCGGCGACATGGGAGAAAACATGACACCTGAGGATTTCGAAAGCTGGTCGCGGCGCGCAGCGGAATGGGGCGCGCGGTATCGCGCCGGTCTGCGCGACAAGCCGGTGCGCGCACAGACCCGCCCGGGCGAGATCTATCAGGCGGTGCCGCCGATGCCGCCGATGGAGGGCGAGGCGCTGGAGCGGATCTTCGAGGATTTCGAGCGCATCATCGCGCCGGGTATGACCCATTGGCAGCATCCGCGCTTCTTTGCCTATTTCCCGGCCAATGCCGCGCCGGTCTCGGTGCTGGCGGAGTATCTGGTGACCGCGATGGCGGCGCAATGCATGCTCTGGCAGACCTCGCCTGCGGCAACCGAGCTCGAGACGCGGATGATGGAGTGGCTGCGCGACGCGATCGGCCTGCCGGAGGTCTTCAAGGGGGTGATCCAGGACAGCGCGTCCTCGGCGACGCTGGCCGCGACCCTGGTGATGCGCGAGCGCGCGCTGGGCTGGCAGGGCAACACCAGGGGGCTGTGCGCGCATCCGCAGCTGCGGGTCTATTGCTCGGCCGAAGTGCATACCAGCGTGGACCGCGCGCTCTGGGTGTCGGGGATCGGCACCGACAATCTGGTGCGCATCCCGACCATGGGGCCGCGGCACGGCATCGACCCGCAGGCGCTGGAGGCCGCGATCACCGCGGACCGTGCAGCAGGCCATCTGCCTGCCGGTCTGATCGCCTGCACCGGCGGCACCAGCATCGGCGCCTGCGACGATCTCGGCGCGGTGATTGCGGTGGCGCAGAGCCACGGGCTTTACACTCATGTGGACGCGGCCTGGGCCGGGGCGGCGATGATCTGCCCGGAGTTTCGCGAACTCTGGGGCGGGGTCGAGGCCGCCGACAGCGTTGTCTTCAACCCGCATAAATGGCTGGGGGCCAGCTTTGACTGCTCCGCGCATCTGGTGCGCGATCCCGAGGCGCTGGTGCGCACCCTGGCGATCCAGCCGGAATTCCTCAAGACCCAGGGCCATGACGGGATCGTGAATTACTCGGAATGGTCGATTCCGCTGGGCCGCCGTTTCCGGGCGCTGAAACTGTGGTTCCTGATGCGGTTTCACGGGCTGGAGGGGCTGCGCGGCATGATCCGCAACCATGTACGCTGGGCCGGGGATCTGTGCGAGAAGCTGCGCGCGGTGGACGGGATCGAGATCGTGACCGAACCGGTGCTGTCGCTTTTCACCTTTGCCCTGCAGGACGAGGCGCGCACGCGGGCGCTGGTGCAGGCGATCAATGATGACGGTCGGATCTACCTGACGCAGACCGCGGTTGCGGGGCGTTTCGCGATCCGGTTCCAGGCGGGGTCGTTCGAGATGGAGGAGCGCGATGCGGAGATGGCGTTCGATGTGATCACCGAACTGGCCGCGCGTGTGTAGAGGCTTGGTATCGGATCGCCTTCGGCGATCCGATCCGTTGGGGGGCAGCCCCCCCCCAGACCCCCGAAGTTCAGCGGCAAGATGACGGTCTTTCGCGGAGCGCCTCGAGGCCGCGGCTGCACATCCGCCGCAACCTTTACCGGGCGTAGTCGCTGCCGTCGGCGTCCAGAAGCAGTTTGATCTCTGCCAGGTGCCGGTCGGCCTGCTCGGGGTAGGTTTCGATCTCGGCGGCGGTTTTTTCGGCGATCTCGTCGGAGAGCACATCGAGCGGCTGGCCTGTCTGCAGCGCGCGGATATAGGTCTCGGCGGCGCGCTCGAAATAATAGAGCCGGTTGAACGTCTCGGCCACTGTGTCGCCGATCACCATGACGCCGTGATTGCCCATCACCATGACCTTCTGGCGCGGATCGCTGAACAGCGCGGCGCAGCGTTCGCCCTCCTCCTCGAAGGCCAGCCCGCCATAATGCTCGTCGATCACCACGCGGTCAAAGAACATCGCGCAGTTCTGGTCGATCGGCGGCAGGCGCTTGTCCTTGAGACAGGCGAGCACCGTGGCGTGAACCGAGTGCACATGCATCGCGCAGCGGGCGTGCGGGCAGGCGCGGTGCAGACCGCCATGCAGCCCCCAGGCGGTGGGATCGGGCGCGCCGGGTCTGGACAGGGTGTCGGGGTCGTTGGCATCGACCTCGATCAGGTCCGAGGCGCGGATCCGTCCGAAATGCATCTGGTTGGGGTTCATCAGGAACCGCGTGCCGTCCTCGTTGATCGAGAGGCTGAAATGGTTCGCCACCGCCTCGTGGAAATTCAGCCGGTAGGTCCAGCGGAACGCGGCGGCCATGTCGACGCGCTCGGCCCAGTGGGTGAGATTGGCGGTATTTTGCGGTGCGTTCATGGGCCCCTCCCTGTGGTTGGCTGCATTGCAGGGGGGCGGGCCGGTCTTGTCAATCAGTTCCGGCGCAGAAGGTGCAAGAGCCGCGCTTCGGAAAGCCGCAACCCGGCCCGTTCCGGCGCATCCGCAAGCAGTGCCGCGCGCGCCGCGGGGGCCTTTTCGCTGAGCGCGATCACATCGGGATGGATATAGGAGCTGCGCGCGATGGCGGGGGTGTTGTGCAAGCGCTCGGACGCGGCCTCGGCCATGGCCTTGATGGTGAGGGCTGCGTCTTTTGCAGCCACCTCCATCGCGGCGGCGGAGCCGTTCCAGGTGCGAAAGGTCTTGGCGGTCAGCTGCGGATCGCCTGTGAACTGCGCCAGCACGCCGTTCACCATGTCCGAGGTCACATGCCGCGCGGCACCGCTCTCGTCGGTCCAGCTGACCAGCTGCGGCCCCGGCAGATCGTCGAGCCGCGCCAGCGTGCGGTTGAGCGTGGCGTCGCGCAGCGTCTTGACCACCTTGTCGCCGCCCTTGGCGCGGTAACGCAGCACCAGCCTGTCGCCCTCGAGATGCAGGTGCCGCGATTGCAGCGTTGTGGCGCCGAAGGTGCGGTTCTCGCGCGCATAGGCGAGGCTGCCCACCCGCAGGCAGGCGCGGTCGATCAGCGCAAGGATGGCGGCGGTGGCAAACTCTTCGTCTCCGGGGCAGCCCTCGCGCAGGTCGCGCAGGATGCGGCGGCGCAGGCCGGGCAGGGCCTCTCCGAAATCGGCCAGACGGTCGAACTTGCAGCGCTCGCGGAAGGCGCGCCAGTCGGGATGGTAGCGGTATTGCTTGCGTGCCCGTGCGTCGCGCCCGGTGGCCTGCAGATGGCCCTGCGGCTCGGGGCTGATCCAGACGTCCTCATAGGCGGGCGGCACGGCGAGCGCGGCGATGCGGCGGCGTTCGCCCGTCTGCTCGATCCGCGTGCCGTCGGGCGCGATATAGCTGAAGCCGCGGCCCTGCCGTCTGCGGCGGATGCCGGGGCGGTCATCGGGGTAATAGATCAGATCGGGGGCGGCGGGCATGGTGAGGCAACGCCGGGCGGGCCGGCGCGGTTCCGCGCGCGCGCTTTCAGAGCGGTGCGGACGGCACCCAGGCATAGCCGTCGGGGCAGAGCAGATAGGCCTCGCGCAACCCGTGAGGCTTGTCGGTGGGCGGTTGCAGGATCGTCATGCCGGCCGCCTCCGCCCGCCCGGCGGCGACGTCCGGGTCGGTGTCATAGAGCCGCAGCTCCACCCCGGCGCCGCGTGGCGGGTTCTCCGGCAGGAACGAAAGATAGGGGTTCGAGGCATAGGTGGCGTCGCCATGCAGCTGGAACACCGCCTCGCCATAGCGCAGGATCGCGAAATCCGCGCTGATGCGATGCGCCGACATATCGAACACCGCCTGCAGCATCCGGCATTGCGCATCCACGTCGCGCACCAGGATATTGAGCCCGATGCCGCGCAGCGATGCGCCAAACGCCGCCGCCGTGACCGTTTCATAATCCATCCCGCGTCCTTTCGCTGGCGGAGCCGCTTGAACCCGCCCCGTCAAACTGTCACTTTGCGCCACAAAACAATACGCGGACAAGCGCCATGCAGGATTCCCCCGAAGAGTTTCAGATCCTCACGCCCGAGACCCCTCCGGGCGAGATCGATTTCGACGATCCCGCAGCGGCGGTGGACCGGCTGTGCGTGCTTTACGACACCGCGACAGGATTTCTCTGCGACCGGTTCACGCAAGCGATGGAGCAGGGGCGCCCAGGGCGCCGCTACCGTGCCTATTATCCGGAGATCCGGATCACCACGCTGACCCATGCCAAGGTTGACAGCCGGTTGAGCTTTGGTCACGTCACGGGGCCCGGCACCTATGCGGCCTCGGTCACGCGGCCCGACATGTTCCGGCATTACCTCAAGCAGCAGATCGGGCTCCTGATCGCCAATCACGGCGTCACGGTGCAGATCAGCTGGTCGGCCACGCCGATGCCGGTGCATTTTGCCGTCTCGCAGCGCGGCGGGGTCACCGTGCCGCAGGAGGGGGCGGCCGATTTTGTCCTGCGCGACGTCTTTGACGTGCCCGATCTGGCCAGCACCAACGACCATATCGTGAACGGGGTGGCCGAGCCGGCCGAGGACGGCGCACATCCGCTGGCGCCCTTCACCGCGCAGCGGATCGACTACAGCCTCGCGCGGCTCTCGCATTATACCGCGACCGAGCCGCATCATTTCCAGAACCACGTGCTGTTTACCAACTACCAGTTCTATGTGAGCGAGTTCGAGGCCTACGCCCGAGCGCAGCTGGCCGACCCCGAGAGCGGCTACACCAGCTTCGTGTCGACCGGCAATGTGGAGATCACCGACCCCGAGGCGCCGATCGCCGAAAGCCTCAAGATGCCGCAGATGCCGACCTATCATCTCAAGCGCCGCAACGGCGCGGGGATCACGCTGGTCAATATCGGGGTCGGGCCCTCCAACGCCAAGACCGCGACCGACCATATCGCCGTGCTGCGCCCGCATGCCTGGATCATGGTCGGCCATTGCGCGGGGTTGCGCAATTCGCAGAGCCTGGGGGATTTTGTGCTGGCGCACGCCTATCTGCGCGAAGACCGGGTGCTTGACGACGATCTGCCGGTCTGGGTGCCGATCCCGGCGCTGGCGGAGATCCAGATCGCGCTGGAGCAGGCAGTGGCCGTCGAAACCCAGCTCGAAGGTTATGACCTCAAGCGCGTGATGCGGACCGGCACGGTGGCCAGCGTCGACAACCGCAACTGGGAGTTGCGCGAGCACACCGGTCCGGTGCAGCGGCTGAGCCAGAGCCGGGCGATTGCGCTCGACATGGAAAGCGCCACCATCGCGGCCAACGGGTTCCGCTTCAGGGTGCCCTACGGCACGCTGCTTTGCGTCTCCGACAAGCCCCTGCATGGCGAGCTGAAACTGCCCGGAATGGCCTCTGATTTCTATAAAACGCAGGTCGCGCGGCACCTGATGATCGGGATTCGCGCGATGGAATCGCTGCGCGAAATGCCGCTGGAACGCATCCATAGCCGTAAATTGCGCTCGTTTGAGGAAACGGCGTTCCTGTGACGCGGCGGAAACCGGCCCAAAATCACCGAAATTCGCCGGATTTGTGCCACTAATCGTTGTGTTTTACCGCTACATCCGGTTTAAATGCCCGCCAGAGGCCCAAAGGGATGGGCAGTGAAGGAGACCATTGAAATGGCAAAACCGATGACAAAAACCCAGCTGGTCGCAGCTCTGGCTGAAAAGATGGATGCCGACAAGAAGACCGCGGGCACCGCGATCGACAGCATCGTCGAGATCATCACGTCCGAAGTGTCCGGCGGCGGTGCCGTGACCCTTCCCGGCGTTGGCAAGATCTACTGCCGCGAGCGCCCCGAGCGCATGGTGCGCAATCCCGCCACGGGCGAGCAGTTCAAGAAAGAAGCCGACAAGCAGGTCAAGATGACCATCGCGAAGGCACTGAAGGACAGCGTCAACAGCTGATCCTCGCGGATCGTTTCCGGAAAAGGGTCGCCTTGGCGGCCCTTTTTGTTTGCCCGGTGCCTGGGCGCGCGGTGGGTGGCGCGGACCGGGCAGGGTCGATGTCGTCGCCTGCGGGATCAAGGCGCCAGACAGGCCGCTGCCGCCGCCTCGCCCCAGAGCCGGTAGATCTCCGGGCCGGGGTGAAAGCCGTCGGCGGCCATCAGCGCCGGATCCAGCGGCAGATCGAGCGCCAGAAGCCGCGCTTCGGGGCATCGGGCCACGAGCCCGTCCAGCGTGGCGGCAAATCGATCCGCCCGCGCGCCCAACACCCGGCGCAAGGGCGAGGGCAGCAGCGGAAAAGTCCCCAGCGGCGGCACGCCGGTCATCACCACCCGCGCGGCGCCGTGATGCGCTGTCAGCCGCGCCAGCAACGCCTCGCTGTCCCGCGTCCAGCGCGCAAGCGGCACACCGTTCTTGACGTCATTGACCCCCAGCGCGGTCACCACCATGTCGAACCGCGCGTCGCCCAGCACCTGCAGCCGGTCCAACGCGTTGGCCGTGGTGTCGCCGCAGCGCGCCAGAAGACGCCAGTCGACGCGGTGATGCGCGGCCAGAGTTCTGACGACATGACCGGCCAGCGCGTCCTGCTGATCCGCCACCCCGACACCGGCGGCAGAGCTGTCGCCGAGAATCAGCAGGCGCAGCGGCGGGCCATCGCCCGCGCGCCCCTCGCGCGGCCCCGCGGCTTCGCTCAGGCGCGCGGCACGCATCCGCACCCAGAGCGCCTGGGGAACAAGGACGGGTAGCAGGGCGGTGGTGGCAAGCGGACTCATGTTACCCGAGGTAGGCGCGCGCGGCGCGTGCGGCAAGGGGGCCGCTCATCCGCCCTGATGGGCGGCCTCGCAAAACCGCGCGGGGCCTTGCAAGACGCGTCGCGGCGGGCCAGAGTTCAGCGGAACGGATACATCCAGACCCGATAGTCCCTGACCAGCTCATGCGCCTTTTCAATCTCGTCCGCCGACATTTTCTTGATCACCTCCTCGACCGAGATCGCCGCGTCGGGATCGCCGCCGATGGTGCTCAGCTGGTACCACAGGAAGGCGCGCACCAGATCCGGCGCCGGCATGCCGAGGCCCAGCTCGTAATACCAGCCGACACCGGACTGCGCGCCGGGATGGCCTTTCATGGCAGAGCGCAGATACCAGTCAAAGGCCCGCACATGATCCTGCGCCACGCCCAGCCCCAGCGCGTACATCACGCCGATCAGCTCTTCGGCATCGGCATTTCCGGAGCGCGCCAGCGGCTCCAGCGCGGTGCGGGCCTCCTCAAAGCGGTTGGCCTCCATCAGATCGCGCGCCTCTTCCAGACGCGAGGCCGCGGCGGGCAGGGCCAGCAGCATCGCAAGCGCCGCCAAAAGGCATCGCGGGGCAGGCATCTGGCGCATCTGGGCCTCCTTCTTCTCGGGCTGGCAGGGGCGGCGCGGGCGGAGCCGCTCACCGTGGATGATTTCCTGCCTTTCGATCCGGCGCAAGCCCGTCTGGGCCAGCTGCTCTTTTACGACAAGATCCTTTCGGGCAACCGCAATATCAGCTGCGGCACCTGTCATCACCACGATTTTGCAGGCGCCGACGGGCTGAGCCTGGGCATCGGCGAGGGCGGCGAGGCGGTCGGGCCCAAACGCACGGCGGGTCTCGGAGATGCGCGGATCCGCAAGCGCATTCCGCGCAACGCGCCCGCGCTCTGGAACCTCGGGCATCGCGACATCCGCGTGCTCTTTCACGACGGGCGGCTGGAGATCTCCGAGATTTTCGGCAATGGGTTCGACAGCCCGGCTGAGGAATGGCTGCCGCAGGGCCTGAGCTCGATCCTTGCCGCGCAGGCGCTTTTCCCGATGACCGCGCAGTTCGAGATGGCCGGGAACCCCAGCGAAAACGACGTGACCGGCGCGGTGCATGACCGCATCGACAAGGGCTGGCCGATCCTCGCGCAGCGGGTGCGCGGCATCCCCGACTATGGCCGCCTGTTTGTGGCCGCCTTCGATCATGTGGCGCAGCCCGAAGACGTGACCATTGTCGAGATCGCCAACGCGCTGGCGGCCTTCATTGGCCGCGAGTGGCAGAGCTTTGACAGCCCTTATGACGCGTATCTTGCAGGCACGCCGCTGCCGGACGCCGCCGAGCGCGGGCGCCAGCTTTTCTTTGGCGAGGCGGGCTGCGCGCGCTGCCATTCCGGGCCGCTTTTCACCGATCAGGGGTTTCACGCCACGGGCCTGCCCGCCTTTGGCCCTGGCCGGACCCGCGCCTTTGATCCGATCCCGCGGGATGTGGGCCGGATGGGGGCGACCGACGCGCTGGAGGACGCCTACAAGTTCCGCACGCCGAGCCTCAGGAATGTGGCCCTGACCGCGCCTTACGGGCATAACGGCGCCTATCCGGACCTTGCGACGATGATCCGCCACATGGCCGATCCGCAGGCAACGGCGCGCGCCTGGCGCCCGGAGATGGCGCATCTGCCTGACGTACCCTGGCTGGCGGAGGGTGATTTTGCCATCCGCGAGGACGCGCGCGAGATGCAGCGTCAGATGGGGGCTCTCGATCTCGAGAGGATCGTGCTGAGCGATGGCGACGTGGCGGATATCGAGGCGTTTCTGCACGCGCTGACCGGCGAGAGCGCGCGCGACCGCCCGCTTGGACGGCCCGATCGGGTGCCGAGCGGGCTGCCGGTGGACTGAAGCGTCAGGCCGGAATGCGGCTGAGACAGGCACCAAAGCGCCGTCGCGGCCACGACGCAGGAGCCGGCGAGATCTGACGGAAAATCTCCGTCAGCTCGCCTCGTCCAGAAGGTCGCGGATCACCGGCTGCTTGTGCGGCTTCTTGTGCAGGGTCATCAGAAGATCCGCCAGCTCCTGCTCGTCCACCCGTTTGGCCGCGGCCTTCGGCGTGAACCATTTGCGGGTGCGCTGATGGCGTTCCTTCCAGTTGCGCCGCAGCTTTTCGACGATCATCGGGTAGACCCGCACCAGACAGGGCACGATATGGCCGTCGGCCATGACCTTGGGATAGCGATAGGTGCCGATGCATTCCTGACCGATGAAGCCGGTGGCGCCTGCCTCTTCCAGCGCTTCGATCTCGGCGGCGCGCCACGGCTTCTTGCCGTCCATTTCCCAGCCTTTCGGCATCACCCAGCGGCCGCTGTCGCGCGACGTGACCATCAGGATCTTGACGTGGTTCTTGTCGTCCCAGCGCATGGGAAGCGCTGCTATCTGCTCGCCGATTTGAGGCATTCGAAAGTCACCTTTTCCCTGATCCTTAGGGAGTTTCGCCGAAAATTGCTACAGTATCGCGAAAATCGCGCGGGAATGTAAGAAAGCCGCGCCCGATGGCGCGGCTTCTTTGAATAATGGCGGACCGAGGAGGATTCGAACCCCCGACCCCTTGATTCGTAGTCAAGTACTCTATCCAGCTGAGCTATCGGTCCGTGAGGCGTGTCATTATCCGGGGTGCCGTCCCTTTGCAAGAGCGATGGTCAAATTATCCGCTCTGGAGCCTTGGAATTTTGGCGCGACGCGCTGTGGATCGCAAAAACACCTGCCGCGCCATGCCGCGCGCCGACCCGCAAGGCTCAGACGTCCTGCAGGCGCCGTTTCTGCCCTCCGTCGGCGTCGAAATTCCGCGGATCGAGCCAGGTCTCGAACCGGGCCTTCTGCGCGGGCCATTCGTGGTCGAGGATCGCATACCATGCGGTGTCGCGGTTGCGCCCCTTGTTGACCTGCGCCTGTCTGAAGATGCCCTCGAAGCTGAACCCCAGCCGCAGCGCCGCCTGACGGGACGGCGCGTTGAGCGCGTTGCATTTCCATTCGTACCGCCGGTAGCCCAGATCCTCGAAGACGTGCCGCATCATGAGATACTGCACTTCGGTGCTGGCGGCGCTGCCCTGCAGGGCAGGGGCGAAGTGAATGTAGCCGATCTCGATCACGCCATGCTCGGGTGTGATCCGCATGAGCGAGCAGAACCCCACCGGACGCGCGTCCTGCAGCACGGTGTAGAACAGCGGATCGCGGCTTTTGGCGCGATCTGCCGTCCAGCGCCAGGCGTCGGTCTTGGTCGCGAACGGCATGTCGTCGCCCAGATAGGTCCATCCCTGAGGGTCGGTGAAACAGTCAAAGAGCCCGTCCGCATGGCTCTCCGACAAGGGCTGCAGCGCGACCAGACGCCCAGAGAGCGGACGCTGGTCGGGCGCGGGGCGCGGCAGGTCCAGATCGACCAGCCGCCCGAGCGGCTGTTCGGTTGGCACGCTCACCCGAAGACGCGACCAAGCGCGCCGTCCACCGCCTCGATGATGTGGTCGATATCGTCGCGTGTGGCGATCAGCGCGGGGCTGAAGCAGAGCGTGTTGTTGAAACCGGGGACCGAGCGGTTGGTGGCGCCGATGATCACGCCCTGACCCATGCAATCGCCGACCACCGCCTGCACCTGCGCCTCGACGGCCGGGGCGCGGGTGTCGCGGTCGGCCACCAGCTCCGCCCCGAGGAAAAGCCCCTTGCCGCGCACCTGTCCGATCACCGCGTGCTTGTCCTGCAGCTCCGACAGACGGTCGAGCATATAGGCCCCCATCGCGTCGCAATTGCCCAGCAGGTTCTCTTCTTCGATGATCCGCAGGTTCTCCAGCGCCGCCGCCGGACCTGCGGTGCAGCCGCCGAAGGTGGAGATGTCGCGGAAATAGTTCATCGGATCGCTGGCATCGTCCTTGAACATCTCGAACACCGCTTCGGTGGTGGTCAGGCAGGCAATCGCGGCATAGCCCGACGCCACACCCTTGGCCATGGTGACCATGTCGGGCTCGATGCCGTATTGCTGATAGCCGAACCAGGTGCCGGTGCGCCCGACACCGCAGACCACCTCGTCGATATGCAGCAGGATATCGTATTTGCGGCAGATCTCCTGCACCCGCGGCCAGTAGCCTTCGGGCGGGGTAATGACACCGCCACCGGCGGTCACCGGCTCAAGGCAGAGCGCGCCGACGGTGTCGGGGCCTTCGCGCAGGATCACCTCCTCGATCTGGTTTGCGGCCCACTCGCCGTAATTCTCGGTAGGCGCGCCCTGATCGGCGGCGCGGTATTCCAGGCAATGCGGCACGCGCACGAAACCGGGCGTGTAGGGCCCGTATTGCGCTCCGCGCTCGTCCTGACCACCCGCCGAAAGAGCGGCGATGGTGGTGCCGTGATAATCGCGGTCGCGGTAGAGGATCTTGTGCTTCTTGCCGCCATGGCGCTTATGCGCGATCTGGCGGACCATCTTGAAGCCTTTCTCATTGGCCTCGGAGCCCGAGTTGCAATAGTAGACACGGCTTTGCCCGGGCATCTTTTCGATCAGCTTTTCGGCAAAGAGCGCGCCGGGGATCGAGCCTGCGGACCCGGCGAAATAGTTCAGTTTCAGCAGCTGGTCACGCACCGCATTGGCAATCGATTCGCGCCCGTAGCCGACATTCACGGTCCAGACCCCGCCGGACACGGCGTCCAGATGTTCTTTCCCGGCCTGGTTCCAGACCCGCATGCCCTTGCCTTCGACGATGATATTGGGATCTTTCGTCTCAAAAGGCTTGTGTTGAATGAGATGATGCCAGACATGGGCCTTGTCGGCCTCCACGACGTGGCTCAGGTCGTTCTGAGAAAGCGTGCCGTCCATTTCAAAGCCTCCGATAGGGATGTGCGGGATGCGCGAATTCTAGCACATGAGCCATAATGGCTGGCAAGCGATAGGGCCAGCCGCTACCCGTGTGTAGGTCCAGTTTGCGCGCCATCTCGATTGCCGCGCAGTGCGCGCGGTATCTGATGCGCGAAACGCCCCGGCCGCCGGTGCGCGGCCCGTGCCGCGCCTGAGGCACGGGGGCTCAGTTGCTGTCCGCCGCGCCGGTATCCGCGTCGGGCACCACCTCGGTGGTCATCTGGTCGAGCCGCATCATCAGCGCCGTCACCTGCTCATCGAGCCAGATCCGGCCGTTATCGACCGTGGTGACATAGCTTTCCAGCGCAGGCGCGGCCTGCGGCACGGCCGCCGAGATCTGCGGGGCCGAGACATAGATCGCAACCGCTGCGGCGACGAGCAGCACGATCAGAAAGAAGCCGCGGGCAAAGCCGCCGCCTTCACGCCGGTTTTCCGGCGGCTCGCGCCGGTCGACCTGATCGACAACCCGCGGCTCGTTGGCCGAGCGCAGCGTCTGGTTGATCTCTTCCACATCGGGCAGCAATTCGCGCCGCGATCCGGCGGCGGCAGCGGCGGCGGCCTCTGCCGCGGCGCGCGCGCCGTCATTGTCCTCGCCGCGCATGCGGGCCATGCGATCGCGGGCCTGGCGTGCCCGTCTTGCCTGCTCATCCTCGTCGGGCGCGGTCAGCCCCAGATCGGGCTGGCTTTCCAGCGCGCCTGCCTCTTCGGCGCGGATCCGCGCCTCGTGCTCGCGCTCCTCGCGCAGCACATCGGCCACATCGGGATCGAGCTTGCGCTGACGGACCGGTTGCGAAGAAGCGTCGGGCAGCGTGTCCGGCGCGCTTGCGACCGCCACCGGGGCGGCATCGTCGGGGTGCTGGCGCGGCGGCACGGTCGGGGTTTCCGGCGCGCTGTCCTGCTCGGGCTCCCAATCGCTGTCGGGCACCGGCTGGTTCAGCTCTTCGGCCAGATCCGTGTCGTCATCGGGATGCGCCTGAAACCAGGTATGCCCGCAATTGGAGCATTGCACGTCGCGACCGCCGGTCGGGATCACGTCCACCGGAACTTCATACTGCGCCCCGCAATTGGGACAAATCAGCCGCATCCTGCTCACGTTCCGCTTCCCCGACAACCCAGCCTTCTTTTCGCGACAATAGGTTGCCCGCCTTGGGCGGAAAAGTCCAATCGTACCAAAGCTGGCGATTGCAACCGGACTGTGGCTCAGGCAAAACGAGGCGCGTGCGGGTCGGGGGCAAGTGACGTGATCGAGTTGGAGAACGTGGCGTATAGCTACAGCGGCGAGGCATTGTTCTCGGACATTTCGCTGACCCTCGCGCCGGGTTCGTTCCATTTTCTGACCGGGCCGTCGGGGGCGGGCAAGACCACGTTCCTCAAGCTCTGCTACGGCGCGCTGCTGCCCAGTTCCGGGCAGATGCGGCTTTTTGGCGAGGATCTGCGTGCGATGGATCGCGACGCGGTGGCGATGGCGCGCCGGAAGATCGGCGTGGTGCATCAGGATTGCCAGTTTCTCGACCATCTGCCGCTGTCGGAAAACGTGGCGCTGCCGGTTTCGGTGACCGGGCAGGGCAGCACCGATCAGACCGAGAACCTGCGCGAATTGATGACCTGGGTCGGGCTGACGGGCCGAAGCGATGCCCGCCCGCCGGAGCTGTCGGGCGGCGAGCGCCAGCGTGCGGCACTGGCGCGCGCACTGATCATGTCGCCCGACGTGATCCTGGCGGACGAGCCCACGGGCAATGTCGACTGGGACATGTCGCAGCGGCTGCTGCGCCTGCTGGTGGAGCTCAACAAGATGGGCAAGACGGTGGTCATCGCAACCCATGATCTGGGCCTGATCCGCGCCGCCAAGGCGCAGGTGCAGGCGCGGGTGCTGCGGATCGCCAACCGGACGCTGCAAACCGCGGGGGCGGATCTGTGACGCGCTGGTTCGACACCGCGATGCTGCGCGCCGTACTGGCCCGCGATGCAAGCGCCGACCGGGTTGTACCGCCCGAGGGCTTCACCGTCCGTCTGACGCTGTTCACCGCCGCGGCGATGGCGTTTCTGGCGGTCTTTGCGCTGGCCCTGTCGCTGGCGGCGGGGCGGCTGGCGACCAGCTGGGGCGAGGAGTTGGCCCGCGCCTCGACGATCCGGATCTCCGCGCCGCGCGACCAGATGGCCGAACAAACCGCCGCGGCGCTCAGGGTGCTGGAGCAGACCCCGGGTGTGCGCGAGGCGCGCGCCCTCAGCCCCGACGAACAGCGCGCGCTGCTCCAGCCGTGGTTCGGCCCCGATCTGCCGCTCGACCAGCTGCCGGTGCCGCAGCTTATCGAGGTGATCGAGGCGGAGGACGGCTATGACAGCGAAGGGCTGCGGCTGCGCCTGCAGGCCGAAGTGCCGGGGGCGGTGCTCGATGAGCACACCCGCTGGCGGCGCCCGCTGGTCGAGGCCGCAGGCCGCCTCCGGACGCTGGGCTGGGTGTCGATGGCGCTCATTGCGGCGGCCACCGGGGCGATGGTGACGCTCGCGGCCAACGCGGCGCTGGCGGCCAATGCGCAGGTCATCGCCGTGCTGCGCCTTGTCGGCGCCACCGATGGCTATATCGCCTCGGCTTTCGTGCGGCGGTTCACCTTGCGCACATTGGCCGGTGCCGCCGCTGGTGCCGCTCTGGGACTGGGCGCGCTGCTCATCATGCCGGGGGGCGGCGATACCGGCGGCATTCTCACCGGGCTCAGGCTGCAGGGCTGGCACTGGATGCTGCCGCTGCTGGTGCCGCCGCTGGCCGCGCTGGTGGCGTTTCTGGCGACCGCCCATGCCTCCAAGCGCGTTCTGGAAGGACTGACGTGATGCTGCAATGGGTTCGCTCGCTGGTGTTCAACATCCAGATGTATGTGATGATGGCGCTGATGGGGATTGTGTTCCTGCCGTTTGCGCTCTTGTCGAAAGACGGCGCGCGGCTGGCCTGCAAGACCTATTGCCGCTGGATCCGCTGGACCGCGCGCTGGATGATCGGGCTCAGGACCGAGGTGCGCGGCACGCCCCCCGAAGGCGAGGTGATGATCGCGGCCAAGCACCAGTCCTTCCTCGACATCATCCTGATTTTCGGCGCGATCCCGGCGGGCAAGTTCATCATGAAGCGCGAGCTGATGTATGCCCCGGTCATCGGCCAGTACGGGCTGCGTATCGGCTGCGTGCCGGTCAACCGCGGCAAGCGCGGGGCGGCCATCGCCAAGATGACGGCGGATGTGAAGAAGGGGCTCGCCGATCCCGGGCAGCTCATCATCTACGCGCAGGGCACCCGCGTCGCACCCGGCGTCAAGGCGCCCTACAAGATCGGCACGGCGGTGCTGTACGAACAGCTTGGCCAGCCTTGCGTGCCGACCGCGACCAATGTCGGCGTGTTCTGGCCCAAGCGCGGCTTGCTGCGCAAACCCGGCACCGCGGTGGTGGAGTTTCTGCCGACCATCGCGCCGGGGCTCGACAAGCAGAGTTTCCTCGCGCAGCTCGAAACCGCGGTGGAGACCGCCTCCGACGCGCTCATGCAGGAGGCGGGGTTCGATGCGGACGCTCAAGACACGCGCGGCGCTTGACGCGCTCTACGGCCCGCCGGTGCCCGCGGCGCTGTCCAAGGTCGCGCACCGTCTGACGCCGCTTTATCGCAGGTGGATCGAAGGCGCGCGTTTCTGCATCCTGTCGACGGTTGGACCCGACGGGGTGCATGGCAGTCCGCGCGGCGATGACGGCCCGGTGGTGCGCGTCGCAAGCGACAGGCAGATCCTGATGCCCGACTGGCGCGGCAACAACCGCATCGATTGCCTGCGCGACATCGTCAGCGACGGCCGGGTGGCGCTGCTCTTCATGATCTCGAAATCGCGCACCACGGTGCGGGTCAACGGGCGCGCCGCACTCACCGATGACGCGGCGCTGCGCGCGTCCTTCGACCGGAACGGGCGTTTGCCGACCACGGTGTTGATCATCGACGTGGCTGAGGTCTACACGCAATGCGCCAAGGCGATCATCCGCTCGGATCTCTGGAACCGCGACGATGCCGGCAGCGTGCCCACCACCGGAGAGATCCTGGCCGACATGACCGATGGGGCCGAAGGCGGTGCGGACTATGACGCGACCTACGTCGCGCGCGCCCGCCCGCGCCTGTGGTAGCTCGGTGCGCCTGTCGTAGTTAGCTGCGCCCGGGCCGGGGCTCCGGTCTCAGACAAGGCGTTCGTAAAACAGCGTGTCACCGGAGGGCTGCGCCGGGCAAAGGCGGAACCCGGCCTTTTCGAGAACCCGGGCGGAGGCCGGGTTGTCGCGCCCCACACCGCCGACAAGCCGCAGACCCGCCCTGCCGTTCAGGGCCGCCACCAGACCGGTCAGCAGCTCGGTGGCAAGCCCCTGGCCCCAGACATGTTCCGCCAGCAGATAGCCCAGATGCAGGTCTCTTGACGCGGCATCCCCCGGCATCTCCGCCAGGATCAGCAGCCCGGCAAGACCACCCTCGGGCGTTTCGCGCAACGTGAGCACCTGCGCCTCCGCAGCGCGGGCGTCGATCCAGTCCTCGATCCCGGTGCCGGGCGGGGCGATCTGCAACGGCTCCGGCAGGTGCTGCAGGACGGCGGGCGTCAAGAGCGCCGCCAGCTCCTGCACCAACGCGTGCCGCAAGGCCGCGTCGGCCAGCGATGCGGCCCAGTCCGCGACCCGGAGCCGCGGCGTTTCGAAATCCGGTGTCACATCAGCCCTCTGTCCGCGACCTGTCGCCATCGCATCCGAGGCCCGGACCAGGGCGGGGCAGGATGCACCCGCCCGCGCCCGGCATGCCTCACGCGTGGATCGCCCCGTCGCCGCAGGCAAGCGCCGCTTCGCGGACCGCTTCGGAATAGGTCGGGTGCGCGTGGCAGGTGAGCGCCAGATCTTCGGCAGAGGCACCGAACTCCATCGCCACGCAGATCTCGTGGATGAGATCGCCCGCCATCGGCCCGATGATATGCGCACCCAGAATCCGGTCGCTGCTCTTGTCGGCGAGGATCTTCACAAAGCCATCGGCGGCGAAATTGGCCTTGGCGCGCCCGTTGCCCATGAAGGAGAACTTGCCCACCTTGTAATCGACCCCGTCCTTTTTCAGCTCTTCCTCGGTCCGCCCGACCGAGGCGACCTCGGGATGGGTGTAGACCACCGAAGGGATGACACCGTAATTCACATGGCCATGCTTGCCCGCCAGCACTTCGGCGCAGGCCATGCCCTCGTCCTCGGCCTTGTGCGCCAGCATCGGGCCGTCGATACAGTCGCCGATGGCGTAGATGCCCTTGACGTTGGTCGCCCAATGCTCGTCGGTCTTGATCTGCCCGCGCTCCGACATCTCGACCCCAAGCGCATCGAGCCCCAGCCCGTCGGTATAGGGTTTGCGGCCCGTGGCCACCAGAACGATATCCGCGTCAAGCGTATGCTCGCTGTCATCCTTGCGCAGCTTGTAGGTGATCTTGGCCTTGGTCTTGGTCGCCTCGACCTTCTGCACCGCGGCACCAAGCGTAAACTCCAGCCCCTGCTTTTTCAGCAACCGCTGGAAGGCCTTGGAGACCTCGGCATCCATCGTCGGGGTCACGGTGTCGAGGAACTCGATCACCTGCACTTCGGAGCCCAGCCGCGCATAGACCGAGCCCAGTTCCAGCCCGATCACACCCGCACCGATCACCGCAAGCTTCTTGGGCACCTTGCCAAGCTCGAGCGCGCCGGTGGAGGACACGACGATCTTTTCGTCGATCTCCACGCCCGGGATCGAGGTCACGTCGGAGCCCGAGGCGATGATGATGTTCTTGGCCTCATGGGTGTCGTCGCCCACCGCGACCTTGCCCGCCTCGGGAATGCTGCCCCAGCCCTTGAGCCAGTCGATCTTGTTCTTCTTGAACAGAAACTCGATGCCCTTGGTGTTCTGGCCGATCACCTCGTCCTTGTAGGTCAGCATCTGTTTCCAGTCGACGGAGGGGCTTTTGCCCTTGAGGCCCATCTTGGCGAAATTGTGCTCAGCCTCGTGCAGTTGGTGGGAGGCATGCAGCAGTGCCTTGCTGGGGATACAGCCGACGTTGAGGCAGGTGCCGCCCAGCGTCTCGCGGCCTTCGACGCAGGCGGTCTTGAGGCCCAGTTGCGCGCAGCGAATGGCCGCGACGTAGCCGCCGGGGCCGGATCCGATCACGATGACGTCGTAGGAGGCCATGATGTCTTGTCCTTTCGAGTTGGGAGGGGACGGTAGGCCAGTGGCGAACCAGAGGGGGCGCTGCCCCCCGTCGCCTCAGGCGACTCCCCCCGAAGTATTTGTGACCCAGAGAAGAGGGGCGGCGGCGGTTTGTCCAGCCCGGATATGCCCGACCCGATCCATCACAGCAGCGCCACGATCAGCATGGTCGCGGTGGCCAGAAAGCCGACGAGCCAGATGACCGAGCGCCAGGGCGAGAGGCCGAAAAGATAGGCGGGCACGTAGAGCACGCGCGCGACGAGGTAGGCGGTGGCGCACAGGCTGGTGATCTCGGTGGCCTTGTCGGCAAAGGTGAGCACCAGACAGGCGATGGCAAAGAGCAGCAGCCCCTCGAAATGGTTGTTCATCGCCCGATGCGCGCGCCCGGTATAGCCGGTGAGCCGGATCGGCTCATCGCGCGGACCAAGCGCCGTGCGGGTGTCGACCTGCAGGTTGCCGAGGATCGAATAGAGGATCATCTGAGCCACCTGCAGCAGGGCCGCGAGGGTGAGGGCGGTGAGTTCGGGGGTCATGGCGGGCCTTCGGTCGGGGTGCCCTGGTGAAAGCGAAGTTGCCAGTGCCCGAAGGAGCGATCCCGGAGCGACGACCTGTTCGACCACAGGACGCCCGAACAGTTCCGCATTTCCGATTGATAGGTGACAAGCGAGAGCGCGTCCGAAAGCCGCGTGACTGTCAGCCCGTGAAGTTCGGCGTCGATGGGTTCCGGTTCAGGCGCCAGAAGCTCCGCCCGCGTGTAGCGCCGACCAGAGCGGCCAAATTCAAAGGCGTCCGGGGCGAGAAGTTTGTCCATCCTGCTTCGGTCACTGCGGGTTGCAGTGTCCCAAAGGGAAGTTTCGAGGGCGGTGAGTTCGGAGGTCATGGCGGTCAGGCGGTCTTGACGAAATGGTGGGCCGTGCCGGAGACACCGGCTTTTTCAGTCAGGAGTTTCACCGTGGTGGCGAGATAACGTTCCGCCTTGCTGCGATCGCTGACCGTGTAGAGCACCACTGCCTTGCCGCCCGACGCGTCTTGCCACAGCTGCAACACCGAGAGGCCGTTGTCGCGGCGATGTTCGTCTGCGGCATCGAAGGCCGTTTTGAACGCCGCGAAATCGGCGATGTCGTGGATCACGATCAGTTGCATCTGGTTTTGCGTCCCTGGGCGCCGTTGTGAAAACTCGTGACGGGGTGACCTCCGCCCGACCGGGTTGGCGTAGGGTGGGTTTTCAACCCACCGCTCACAAATCCATCAGCAGCCGACGCGGATCCTCAAGCGCTTCTTTCACGCGCACGAGGAAGGTCACCGCGCCTTTGCCGTCGACAATCCGGTGGTCGTAGGACAAGGCCAGATACATCATCGGGCGGATCTTGATCTCTCCGCCCACGACCATCGGGCGGTCCTGGATCTTGTGCATGCCGAGGATGCCCGATTGCGGCGGGTTCAGGATCGGCGAGGACATGAGCGAGCCATAGACCCCGCCATTGGAGATCGTGAACGTGCCGCCCTGCATCTCCGCCATGGAGAGCTTGCCGTCGCGGGCGCGCTTGCCTTTCTCAGCGATGGCCTTCTCGATCTCGGCAAAGCTCATCTGATCGGCGTCGCGGATGACCGGCACGACGAGGCCCTGCGGCGTGCCCGCGGCCACCCCCATATGCACGAAGTTCTTGTAGACGATGTCGGTGCCGTCGATCTCGGCATTGACCTCCGGCACTTCTTTCAGAGCATGGCAGCAGGCCTTGGTGAAGAACGACATAAAGCCCAGCCGCACGCCGTGTTTCTTCTCGAAGAGGTCCTTGTATTCCTTCCGGAGCGCCATCGTCTCGCCCATGTCCACCTCGTTATAGGTGGTCAGGATCGCGGCGGTGTTCTGCGCGTCCTTGAGGCGGCGCGCGATGGTCTGGCGCAGGCGGGTCATCTTCACGCGTTCCTCGCGCGCGGCATCGTCGGCAGAGACCGGCGCGCGCGGCGCCTGCGCCGGGGCGGCCTGCGCGGCAGGCGCGGATTTTGCAGCCGAGACGGCGGCGGCGACATCATCCTTCATCACCCGCCCGTCGCGGCCCGAGCCCTGCACCTGATCGCGGCTGATACCGGCCTCGGCCATGGCTTTCTTGGCGGCGGGCGCGTCTTCGATATCCTTGCCGGGGCCGCCATCGCCGGCGGGCGGAGCGGTGTAGTTGTTGTCCTCGGGCACATCGTCCTTTGCGGCGGCGGCACTGCCATCGCCCGACGAAATGACGGCCAGCTTGGCATCGGCCTGCACGGTGTCACCCTCATTGGCCACGATCTCGGTCAGGGTGCCCGCGGTGGGCGCAGGCACCTCGACCGAGACCTTGTCGGTTTCCAGCTCGCAGAGCATTTCGTCCTGGCTGACGCTGTCGCCGACTTTCTTGAACCAGGTGGAGACGGTCGCCTCTGTCACCGACTCGCCCAGCGTGGGCACCATCACATCGACCGCAGCCCCGCCGCCCTCCGCGCCCTTGCGCGCGCCCTGGGCCGGGGCCTCTTCGGTGGTGTCGGCCTCTTTCGCCTTGGGCGCCGCGTCAGAACCGCTGTCGCCTTCGGAGATGTTGGCCAGCAGCGCGTCGACGCCCACGGTCTCGCCTTCGTCCGCAACGATGTCGCTGAGCGTGCCGGCGACCGGAGAGGGCACCTCGACCGTGACCTTGTCGGTCTCCAGCTCGCAGAGCATCTCATCCACAGCCACGGTGTCGCCGGGTTTCTTGAACCACGTGGCGACGGTGGCTTCGGTCACGGATTCGCCCAGGGTGGGCACGCGCACTTCGGTCATTGTGTTACTTCCCTTTGTTAGTGACCCTGTCGCATCGCTCCGCGACGGCCTTTATGTCGATCCCTGCCGCAGCGCTGCGGGGAGGTATTTCTGCCCTACCGCTGCGCTGCGTGAGGGCGGTGTGATTGCCCTACCGCTGCGCTGCGTGAGGGCGGGTTGATTGCCCTACCGCTGCGCTGCGTGAGGGCGGTGTGATTGCCCTACCGCTGCGCTGCGTGAGGGCTATTCGATGGTCAGCGCTTCGTTCACCAGCGCCTGTTGCTGTGCCTTGTGCATGGAGGCGAGGCCCGTCGCGGGCGAGGCCGAGGTCTGGCGACCGACATAGACCGGCCGTTTATGCGTGGCGTCGATGCGGCCCAGCACCCATTCGATATTGGGCTCGATGAAGGTCCAGCCGCCCTGGTTCTTGGGCTCTTCCTGACACCAGATCATCTCGGCGGTCTTGAACCGCTCCAGCTCCTTGACGAGGCTGATCGCCGGGAACGGGTAGAACTGCTCGATCCGCATCAGATAGACGTCGTCGATGCCGCGCGCGTCGCGTTCCTCCAGCAGGTCGTAATAGACCTTGCCCGAGCACATGACGACGCGCTTGATCTTGTCGTCGGCAACCAGATCGGTCTCCGAGTTGCCAAACTGCGCATCGTCCCAGAGCACACGGTGAAACGACGATCCGGTGGTGAACTCGTCGGTCTTCGACACCGCGAGCTTGTGGCGCAGCAGCGATTTCGGCGTCATCAGCATCAGCGGTTTGCGGAAACTGCGATGCAGCTGGCGGCGCAGGATGTGGAAATAGTTGGCGGGCGTCGTGCAATTGGCGACGATCCAGTTGTCCTGACCGCAAAGCTGCAGGAACCGCTCGAGCCGGGCGGAGCTGTGTTCCGGACCCTGGCCCTCGAACCCGTGCGGCATGAGACAGACAAGACCCGACATGCGCAGCCACTTGCTTTCGCCGGAGCTGACGAACTGATCGAACATGATCTGCGCGCCATTGGCGAAATCGCCGAATTGCGCCTCCCAGAGCACCAGCGCGTTGGGCTCGGCCAGGCTGTAGCCGTATTCGAAGCCGAGCACCGCGTATTCGCTGAGCGCGCTGTCGATCACTTCGTAGCGGGCCTGGCCTTCGCGGATGTTGTTGAGCGGGTAGTAGCGCTCTTCGGTGTTCTGGTCGATCAGCGCCGAGTGGCGCTGGCTGAACGTGCCGCGGGTGCTGTCCTGACCGGCGAGCCGGATCGGATAGCCCTCGAGCGCGAGCGAGCCGAAGGCCAGCGCCTCGGCGGTGGCCCAGTCATAACCTTCGCCGGTCTCGAACATCCTGGCGCGCGACTCCATCAGGCGACCCACGGTCTTGTGGATCGGAAAGCCGTCGGGGATGCGGGTCAGCGCGCTGCCGATCTCGGTCAGGGTCTCGGGTTCGATCGAGGTCTGGCCGCGCTGGTATTTTTCGTCCTGCTTGTCGAGATGGGACCAGCGCCCGTCCAGCCAGTCGGCCTTGTTGGGCTTGTAGTTCTTGCCCGCCTCGAACTCTTCGTTGAGGTGGCTCTGGAACGCGGCCTTCATGTCCTCGATCTCTCCCTCGGGGATGAGCCCGTCCTTGACCAGCCGCTCCGTATAGAGCGAAAGCGACGTCTTGTGGCCCTTGATCTGCTTGTACATCAAGGGGTTGGTGAACATCGGCTCGTCGCCTTCGTTATGCCCGAAGCGCCGGTAGCAGAAAATGTCGATCACCACGTCCTTGCCGAATTTCTGGCGGAACTCGGTGGCGACCTTGGCGGCGTGCACAACCGCCTCGGGGTCGTCGCCATTGACGTGGAAGATCGGCGCCTCGACCACCAGCGCGTTGTCGGTGGGGTAGGGGCTGGAGCGGCTGAAATGCGGCGCGGTGGTAAAGCCGATCTGGTTGTTGACCACGATATGCATGGTGCCGCCGGTCTTGTGGCCGCGCAGGCCCGATAGCGCGAAACATTCCGCCACCACGCCCTGACCGGCAAAAGCCGCGTCGCCATGCAGCAGGATCGGCATCACCGTGGTGCGGGTGGCATCGGATTTCTGATCCTGCTTGGCGCGGACCTTGCCCAGCACCACCGGGTTCACCGCCTCCAGATGGCTTGGGTTGGCGGTCAGGCTGAGGTGCACGGTGTTGCCGTCGAACTCGCGGTCCGACGAGGCGCCGAGGTGGTATTTCACATCGCCCGAGCCATCCACGTCCTCGGGCTTGAAGCTGCCGCCCTGAAACTCGTTGAAGATCGCCTTGTAGGGCTTGCCCATCACATTCGCCAGAACCGACAGGCGGCCGCGGTGCGGCATGCCGATCACGATCTCCTGCACACCCAGCGCGCCGCCGCGCTTGATGATCTGCTCCATCGCGGGAATGAGGCTCTCGCCGCCATCAAGGCCGAACCGCTTGGTGCCCATGTACTTGACATGCAAGAACTTCTCGAAGCCTTCCGCCTCGACCATCTTGTTGAGGATCGCGCGGCGGCCTTCGCGGGTAAAGCGGACCTCCTTGCCGAAACCCTCGATCCGCTCTTTCAGCCAGGCCGATTGCTCGGGGTCCGAGATATGCATGTACTGCAGCGCAAACGTGCCGCAATAGGTGCGCCGCACGATGCTGACGATCTCGCGCATCGAGGCGATCTGCAGGCCCAGAACGTTGTCGATGAAGATCGGCCGGTCCATGTCGGCCTCGGTGAAGCCATAGGATTTCGGGTCGAGCTCGGGGTGGTTGGAGGTGTCGCGCAGCCCCAGCGGGTCAAGCTCTGCGGCCAGATGGCCCCGGATCCGGTAGGCGCGGATCAGCATCAGCGCGCGGATCGAATCGAGCACGGCGCGCTGCACCTGCTCATCGGTGATTGCGACCCCCTTGTCGGAGGCTTTCTCGGCGATCTTCCTGGCAGCGCCTTTGGCCTCGGCGGGCACCATGGGCATCGGCCATTCGCCGGTGAGCGCGCCGGTCAGATCGTCATCCGGAACAGGCGGCCAGTCCGACCGCGCCCATGAGGGGCCGGAGGCCTCTTTCTTGACGTCCATTTCCGCGTCGCCCATCTGGCGAAAGAATGCCTGCCACGCCTCGTCAACCGCATTGGGGTCGGCGGCGTAGCGGGCATAGATCTGTTCGAGATATTCTGCATTGTGCCCCTGCATGAAGCTCGAGGCGCGAAACTGGTCGTTGGGGCTTTGGTCGGTCATGAGGACACCTCGTGTGGGTTGGGACCGTATCTGTTTGGACCGGGGCTGGAGGGCAGCAGAAGCAGGCCCGTCGTGTTGGAGAAATGCATTGCGGTGCAGACAAGCACGAAGAGCAGACCGATGAGGGCCAATGCTACGACACTGCTTGCAAAGAACAGCGACGTAAGAACGGTCACAAAAACACCTGTGACGGTCAGCGACGCCCAGGCACAGAGCGCCAAAAGCACCACCCCAAAGGTCAGCGCCGACTTTAATGGGTCCAGCATCAGCATGCCACTCCCGCCCACGTCGCGAAGGCGTCGCACCGCTGCCGCGGTGACCGGAAGGTAAAACAGGGCGGTGGTCACATATATGTTTTGAACGGCTTTCTCGGCGGGCAGCAGCCAAATAGCGATTGCGATGACTGCCACGAAAACCAGGGACCAGAAAGCGAGAAGCCTGAGACAATCCGCGCGCGTGATCCTGCCGTGAAGATCGACCGATCTCGCGGTATCCTTCAGGATTGCGCGCGCGACTGCCATTGTCTTCAACCGGCCTCGATGGCTTCCAGCACCGCCTCGCCGAGCGTGGCGGGGCTGTCGGCGACAACTATGCCGGCTTCGCGCATCGCTTCGATCTTGCTTTCGGCATCCCCCTGGCCACCGGCGACAATCGCACCTGCGTGGCCCATGCGGCGGCCCGGAGGCGCGGTGCGTCCGGCGATGAACCCGGCGGTGGGCTTCCAGCGGCCCTTCTTGCGCTCGTCCGCGAGAAACTGCGCGGCTTCTTCTTCCGCGGTGCCGCCGATCTCGCCGATCATGATGATCGACTGGGTTTCGTCATCAGCCAGGAACATCTCCAGCACGTCGATATGCTCGGTCCCCTTGATCGGGTCGCCGCCGATGCCCACCGCTGTCGACTGGCCCAGCCCGCTATCGGAGGTCTGCTTGACCGCCTCGTAGGTCAGCGTGCCGGAGCGGCTGACCACGCCGACCGAACCGCGCTTGTGAATATGGCCCGGCATGATGCCGATCTTGCAGGCGTCGGGCGTGATGACACCGGGGCAGTTGGGGCCGACAAGCCGCGAGGAAGAATTCTCAAGCGCGCGTTTGACGCGCATCATGTCGAGCACCGGGATGCCTTCGGTGATGCACACGATCAGCGCCATCTCGGCGTCGATGGCCTCGAGGATGCTGTCCGCGGCGAAAGGCGGCGGGACGTAGATGACGCTCGCGTTGGCCTCGGTCTTGGCTTTGGCTTCGTGGACCGAATTGAAGACCGGCAGATCCAGATGCGCCTGCCCGCCTTTGCCCGGCGTCACGCCGCCGACCATCTTGGTGCCATAGGCGATGGCCTGTTCGGAGTGGAATGTGCCTTGGGATCCGGTGAACCCCTGGCAGATGACTTTGGTGTTTTCGTCGATGAGGACGGCCATAGTGGTGGCTCCTAATTACCTAAATTGTTCGGCGGCGCGGCTTCGGCGCCGATCCATCATTGGTTTCCGTTGTGGTGCAGGGTTACGGCGGCGCCGGGTTCGTCTGGCCAAGTCCCTCTGTCCCATGGCCACGTCTTATGCGCCGCAATCAGGACGGTCGGGACCGGGCCGGGTTGCACGCGCCACGCCTGAACGACGTGTGGCGACAAGCCATCGCCAAACTCAGCGTTCGTGATCGCGCGGTATTCGCGGACCCAAGGCTGGGCCAATTGAAGGCTCTGCTCCGGGGTCATGCTTAGGACGCCGATGTAGCAGCGTTGCTCCGAAACCTGCACAATCACGCCACCGTCGTTGTAGGACACGACTCGACCCGATGTGAGCGTGTTGCCGTTCCTTTGCGTTGCGCGTGTTTCCCCGGATGCATATCCCATCGCTGCGAACGCCGCGAACATGGCATCGGAGTTGGGAAGACGGCTGCAAGCCGAAACCGCGCGACGAGCTTTTGCGATGTTCTCAGCTGGCGCAGGTGTCGCGCTGATCGTACCGGTGTTGACGTCCGGGATGCTTGCGCACCCCGTTGTCAAAACCGCCACGCCTGCCAGGAAGACGGCAAGTCGCATCACCCCTTCACCGCCTTCACGATCTTCTCCGCCCCGTCCTTGAGGTTGTCGGCGGCGATCACGTCGACATCGCTGTTGTTAATGATCTCCTTGCCCTTCTCCACATTGGTCCCTTCGAGCCGGACCACCAGCGGCACCTTGAGGCCGACTTCCTTGACGGCCGATACCACGCCCTCGGCGATCACGTCGCAGCGCATGATGCCGCCGAAGATGTTCACCAGAATGCCTTTGACCTGCGGGTCGGAGGTGATGATCTTGAACGCCTCGGTGACCTTTTCCTTGGTCGCACCGCCGCCCACGTCAAGAAAGTTGGCAGGCTCCGCGCCGTAAAGCTTGATGATGTCCATCGTCGCCATCGCGAGGCCCGCGCCGTTCACCATGCAGCCGATCTCACCATCGAGCGCGATATAGTTGAGGTCGTATTTGGAGGCTTCGAGCTCCTTGCTGTCTTCCTCGGTGGTGTCGCGCAGCTCTGCGATATCCGCATGGCGATAGACCGCGTTGCCGTCAAAGCCCATCTTGGCATCGAGGCATTTCAGATCGCCCGCATCGGTCACGATGAGCGGGTTGATCTCCAGCATCTCCATGTCCTTCTCGACAAAGAGCTTGTAGAGCGTGCCCATGAGCTGAACGCATTGCTTGACCTGCTTGCCTTCAAGCCCGAGGTTGAACGCGATGCGGCGGCCATGGAACGCCTGATAGCCGGTGGCCGGATCAACGCTGAAAGACAGGATCTTCTCGGGCGTCTTTTCGGCCACCTCCTCGATATCCATGCCGCCCTCGGTGGAGGCGACAAAGCTGACGCGGCTGGTCTGCCGGTCCACCAGAAGCGCCAGGTACATCTCGGTCTCGATGCCGGAGCCGTCCTCGATATAGATCCGGTTGACCTGCTTGCCCGCGGGGCCCGTCTGCTTGGTCACCAGCGTGCGGCCCAGCATGCGCTTGGTTTCCTGCTCCGCCTCTTCGACGGATTTGGCCAGGCGCACGCCGCCTTTCTCACCGGCATCCGCTTCCTTGAAGCTGCCCTTGCCGCGGCCGCCGGCATGGATCTGCGCCTTGACGACCCAGAGCGGCCCGTCGAGCGCGCCCGCGGCGGTTTTTGCTTCTTCGGCGCGCAACACGACGCGGCCATCGCTGACCGGCGCACCATAGCTGCGCAGCAGCGCCTTGGCCTGATATTCGTGGATATTCATCTGAGCACGGTCCCCGTATTGGCTTCGGTTTCACAGGATATACGCAGGCTTCAGAGGCGGGTTTAAAGGGAAAAATGCCGCAGGCGGTGTTTGACGCGGTTTTTTGCGGGTTTGTGATCACAGGTTTTCGAGCTGTGATCACAAAATCTCAAGCCCATAAAAATACGGGCGAATCGTGTTGGCGCAATCAGTTGAGCCAGAGCATGAACAGCAGCGCGTCGCCCGAGAACATCCGCTCGAACTGCCGCAGGTTGTCGGTGTCGGCCAGGATGCCGCGCTCCATATACGGCGTCAGCCCGTGCCCGTGCACCCATTCGACGATATGGACCGGGATCGGGGTCTCCAGCAGCCGCGCGGCGTTGATCCCGGCGCCGGGTTCGACCCGCCAATGGCCGATCAGGCGGGTGCCGTTAAGCACCGCTTCGGCATCCGACAGCACCGCAAGCCAGCGTTGCGCGGTGTCGGGCGGCAGCTCGATCCCGAAGGCCGAGACCTGCGTGGCATTGGGGATCCATTCGCGGTCGTTGTCGGTCTCGCTGGCGACCGCGCCCCAGAACGCGCGGTTTTCCGCAATCATCGCCAGCAGCGCGTCGCGGGCGGCGTGCACATGGGCCACATCGGGGGGCCGGTTGAGCGCGCCGTAGATCATCGCAACCATGTCCACATAGATCTCGCTGCCGCGCAGATAGCTGCCGCGGTCCGCCGGAACGCGGCCCTGCAGTTCCCGCATCGCCGCGTTGGCGGTCAGCACCTCGTCGATCACCTCGGTCGGATCGAAGGCGAGCACCAGATGCCCCACGGCCTCGAGCAGATATGTGTAGGCGCGCAGCCAGGCGGCATCGGCGCTGTCAAACCGGATGACAAGCGCATCGTCCGCCCCTTCGGGCGCGCCCTGGCCCAGAGCGGCACCGGCGGTGGCCAGCAGTTGCTCGCCGGGATCCTCCGCGCCGTTCTCGTTGATATCGAACCATATTTTCGCCAGATCGACGGTCACGCCAAACCCGCCCTCCGCGCCGGTCCAGGCGGTGCGCGCCTGCGCCATGTCCTCGGTCACGCCGCGAAAGAGGTCGGTGACAAGGGCGGGGTCGAACGGCGCGGCATCCGGGTTGGGCGGCAGCGGCAAGCGCAAGACCGGCAGGCCAAGGCGGCCGAAATCCGCATTGTGCCGGTAGCGCATCTGCAGCGTCTTTTCGATGGCGCCCAGAAAGCGCACACCGCCCAAGGCAAAATTCCGCGCCGGGGAGGGGGCCTGTGTCGCGAGGCTCGCTTCGGCACCGGCGAGCCCCTGCGCCTCGATCAGCGGGGAGAGGTCGAAATCCTGCGCACTCGCGGTTCCGGCCGCGAGAGCGCAGGCGAAAAGCGTTGATCTGAACATGCCCGAAGCCTAGCGCGAAACGCAGGCAGGCTCAAAAGAAAAGCCCCGGCGCGGGGCCGGGGCTGTGCGGTCTTGATCGGAACGCCGGCTCAGCTCAGCGAGCCGTCGATGCCCTTGCACGCCTCGACAAGGCCTTTCACGGCGCTCACCGAATTGTCGAACATCGCCTGCTCGTCCTTGCTCATCTGGATGTCGACGACCTTTTCGATGCCGCCCGCACCGATCACCGTCGGCACACCCACATAAAAGCCGTCAAGCCCGAACTCGCCGTCGCAATAGGCCGCGCAGGGCAGCAGACGCTTCTGGTCCTTGAGATAGGCCTCGGCCATCTCGATGGCCGATGTGGCCGGCGCGTAGAAGGCCGATCCGGTCTTCAGCAGGCCGACGATCTCGGCGCCGCCGTCGCGGGTGCGCTGCACGATCGCGTCGAGCTTTTCCTGGGTGGTCCAGCCCATCTTGACCAGATCCGGCAGCGGAATACCCGCCACGGTGGAATAGCGGGTGAGCGGCACCATCGTGTCGCCATGGCCCCCCAGCACAAAGGCGGTCACGTCGCGCATGCTGACATCGAACTCGAGGCTGAGGAAATGCCGGAAACGCGCGCTGTCCAGAACGCCCGCCATGCCGCAGACCTTGTTGGTGGGCAGGCCCGAAAACTGCTGCAGCGCCCAGACCATCGCGTCGAGCGGGTTGGTGATGCAGATCACAAACGCGTCGGGCGCGTTGTCGCGGATGCCTTCGCCCACCGATTTCATCACCTTGAGGTTGATGCCCAGCAGGTCGTCGCGGCTCATGCCCGGCTTGCGCGGCACCCCCGCGGTTACGATGCAGACATCGGCTCCGGCGATATCGGCGTAGTCCTGCGTGCCCTTGAGGCGGGCGTCGAACTTCTCCGCCGGGCCGGATTCCGCGATGTCGAGCGCCTTGCCCTCTGGCACGCCCTCGGCGATGTCGAAGAGGATGACGTCGCCAAGCTCTTTCATTGCTGCAAGGTGGGCAAGCGTGCCACCGATCTGTCCCGCGCCGATCAGGGCGATCTTGGGTCTGGCCATGGATTATGTCTCCGGTCCGTTGTGACGTTGGGCGTGGGCGTAAGCCTTTGCGGGCCGTCACGCAAGAGCGCTGCACTGCGGCGCGGAGCCGCGTCGGGGCTGTCGCGCCCGCGTAAAGCAGGATAAACCCAAGCGGTGTCAATATTTTGCAAGGGGTCACCGTGGAGCTTCTGAGCTGGCCGGTTTTCGCACTTGCCGCCCCCGCGGTGGTGTTTGCAGGCATATCGAAGGGTGGCTTCGGCTCCGGCGTGGCCTTTGCCAGCGCCTCGATTCTGGCGCTGGTGCTGGAGCCGGTGGTGGCCATTGCGCTGATGTTGCCGCTGCTGATGCTGATCGATTGCGCCAGCCTGCCCGCCTTCTGGCGCAAGTGGGACTGGCGGGCGGCGCGGGTGCTGATCTGGGGTGGTCTGCCGGGCACGCTGATGGGGGCCATATTCTTTGCCTGGGCCGATCCTGACGCGCTGCGCCTGCTGATTGGCGTGGTCGCGCTGTCCTTTGTGGCCTGGCAGGCGGCGCAGCATTTCCGGCTGATCACGCTCGCGGGCACGCGGTTCGGCGCCCGGACCGGGTTTTTCGCCGGGGTGCTCCTGGGCTTTACCAGTTTCGTGAGTCATGCCGGCGGGCCGGTGGCAGCGGTCTATCTGCTGGGTCAGGGGCTGTCGAAAACGGTGTTCCAGGCGACCACCGTGCTGACCTTCTGGGCGGTCAACGTGTTCAAGATGGCGCTTTATGCCGGGATGGGCATCTTCAGCGCAGAGAGCCTGACGCTGGGTACCGCGCTGGTGCCGTTTGCGCTGCTCGGCACCTGGCTGGGGGTCAAGGCGCATCACCTGGTCTCGGACCGTGTGTTTTTCGGCGTGACCTATGTGGCGCTGACGCTGACCGGCACCAAGCTGATCTGGGACGCGGTGACCTGAGCGGGCGGGTGCCACGCGCGCGACCCGCCTTCATCACATCCGTCCGGGACCGCAACAAATCCGCGCGGTCCGGCGCCGCGCCACGGCCCGGACCATGCCAGAGCGGACGCCGCTTCAGGCGTCGTCGCCCTCGGGCGGCAGCGCTTCGGCCAGTTCTTCGAAGGCCTGACCGGAGGCCACGAGGCAAGTCACGCCATTGGCCATGGTGACCGTGATCGTCCAGCTGCCGGAGGCTACGGAGGCAAACACCTCCACCACCGAATTGTTGCTGCCAAGCCCCATGCTTTGCCGTGTTTCGCCGTATTTGCTGGCCAGGCGTTCGACCACCTGTTCGCGCGGTGCGCAGTGTTGCGCGCTCTGCGCTTCCACCAGCGAGGCCGCGGCCAGCAGGAAGCCTGCCGCCATCATCGACAGTTTTACCCATTCTTTCGTCATCGCATCGCCCTTTCGGCTGCTTGCCGCGCCTTTCAACGGATGTTCCGCCGGCGTGGCAGGATTGGGTCCCCTCGGCAACGTCACGGCCCTGATCCGCCTGTTGTCACCGGTGCATTCGACACGGGCCAGCATTTGCGCTCAGCCGAAAACAAATGGTTAACATCGCGGGCGTTGCGTCAAATGCGATGCGTTTTTTGCGGATGCCGCGTGGTTTTTCTGCACTGCGGCACTTCGGCGCTTGAAGTGTCGTGCCAAAAAGGTGCAGTCAGGCGCAACATTCTTTCGTCCCGGAGGCCGCCATGGACATGCGCACCCGCCCCTATCGCTCGGTTCTGTACATCCCCGCCTCGAAGGAACGGGCGCTCGAAAAAGCCCGCAGCCTGCCGGTGGATGCCATCATCTTCGATCTGGAGGACGCGGTCGCACCGGCCGAAAAGGACGCCGCGCGCGACATGCTCGGCACCGCGCTCCAGACGGATTACGGCGCGCGCGCGCGCATCGTGCGGATCAACGGGCTCGACACGGACTGGGGCCGTGCCGACGCACAGGCCGCCAATGACATGCCCTGCGACGCGGTGCTGCTGCCCAAGGTCGAGAGCGCCGAGCATCTGGACGAGTTGGCCGGTATTTGCGGCAAGCCGCTCTGGGCGATGATGGAGACGCCGCGCGGCATGCTCGCGGCGGCAGAGATTGCAAGCCACCTGCGGCTCGCGGGCATGGTCATGGGCACCAACGATCTGGCCAAGGATCTGCAAACCCGCTTTCGCGCCGACCGCCTGCCGCTGCAGACCGGGCTGGGTCTGTGCCTGCTGGCGGCGAAAGCCTCGGGCAAGGTGATCGTCGACGGGGTCTACAACGCGTTCAAGGACGAGGACGGGCTGCGCGCCGAATGCACGCAGGGCCGCGACATGGGGTTTGACGGCAAGACGCTGATCCACCCCGCCCAGATCGCCGTCGCCAACGCCGCCTTTGCACCCTCGGATGACGAACGCGACCTCGCGCGCCGCCAGATCGCCGCGTTCGAGCAGGCCGAAGCGGCTGGGCAGGGGGTTGCCGTGGTCGATGGCAGGATCGTCGAGAACCTGCACGTTGCTACCGCCCGCGACATTCTGGCAAGGTCTGACGCAATTGCAGCCATGACCGCGGAGTAGGCACATGTTCTTCATTCTCACTGCAGGGCTCGCGCTCTGGATCGTCGCCCACGTGTTCAAACGTGTGGCCCCGGAGGCCCGCGCCAGTCTCGGCGATGCGGGCCGCGGCATCGTCACCGCCGCGCTGGTGGTGTCGCTGGGCCTGATGATCTGGGGTTACCGCGGCACCGATTTCATCCATGTCTGGGCGCCGCCTGCCTTCATGGTGCATATCAACAACCTGCTGATGCTGATCGCGGTCTTCCTGTTTGGCCTCTCGGCCACCACCGGCAGCCTGCGCGGCAAGATGCGCCATCCGCAGCTGACCTCGGTCATGGTCTGGGCGGTGGCGCACCTGCTGGTCAATGGCGATCTGGCGTCGATCCTGCTCTTTGGCACCCTGCTGATCTGGGCCGTGCTCGAGGTTGTGCTGATCAACCGCGCCGAGGAGTGGCAGCGCCCGGAGCCGGGCGACCCAAAGCGAAACGTCATCCTCTTTGCCATCACCATCGTGGTGTTTGTGGTGGTCACCGCGCTGCACGCCTGGCTGGGCGTCTGGCCATTTCCCGGGTAAGCGCATGAAACTCTACCGTTTTCTGACCGGCGACGACAATTCCGCGTTTTGCCACAAGGTCACCGCCGCGCTGAATGACGGCTGGGCGCTGCATGGCGATCCGACCTACGCCTTTGACGGCGCCAACGGGGTGATGCGCTGCGGGCAGGCGGTCACCAAGGAGGCGGCGGGCCGCTACGATCCCGACAAGAGACTGAAGGACCAGTGATGAAGACCAACCCGGGCCGCTTTTTCGAGGATTACACGCTGGGTCAGCGGATCGCCCACGCAGTGCCGCGCACCGTCTCGGGGGGTGAGCGGGCGCTCTATCACGCGCTCTATCCCGCGCGGCATGCGCTTTATTCGTCGGACGCCTTTGCGCAATCCTGCGGGCTTGCCGCCGCGCCGCTCGACGATCTTGCGGCGTTCCACGTGGTCTTTGGCAAGACCGTGCCCGACATCTCGCTTAACGCTGTGGCCAATCTGGGGTATGCCGAAGGTCGCTGGCTCAGGCCGGTCTGGCCCGGCGACACGCTGCGCTCTGTCTCCGAAGTCATCGGGCTCAAGCAGAACTCCAGCGGGCGCACCGGCGTGGTCTATGTGCGCACCCGAGGTCTCGACCCGCAGGGCGAGGTTGTGGTGGAGTATTGCCGCTGGGTCATGGTGCGCAAGCGCAACCCCGACGCCCCGGCGCCGGAGACCGTGATCCCGGAGCTGAAACCGGCGCTGAGCCCCGGCGAGCTGGTGATCCCCGACGGGCTCGATTTCACCGGCTACGATTTTGAGCTGGCAGGCGAGCCGCACCGGTTTGGCGATTACCAGATCGGCGAGCAGATCGACCATGTGGACGGGGTGACCGTCGAGGAAGCCGAGCATATGCTGGCCACCCGGCTCTGGCAGAACACCGCCAAGGTGCATTTCGACGCCACCCAGCGCGAGGACGGCAAGCGTCTGATCTATGGCGGGCACGTGATCTCGATGGCGCGCGCGCTCAGCTTCAACGGGCTGGCCAATGCGCAGATGATTGCCGGGCTCAACGCGGGCGCGCATGCCAACCCGTGTTTTGCCGGCGATACCGTGCGGGCCTGGTCCGAAGTGCTCGACAAGGCCGAGACCGCCGCCCCGGGGGTGGGCGCGATCCGGCTGCGGCTGGTGGCCACCAGGGGCGGGGATGCGTTCACGCTCAAGGGGGCGGATGGCAAATACCTGCCGCATGTGCTGCTCGATCTCGATTACTGGGCGCTGATGCCGCTCTGATTCCGGATGCTGGTCGAAAAGGCCGCCGACACGAAATTGCCGGGCGCATTCGTTAACTAGGTCTTTAGCAGTCGGTGCCGTCTCCGCTAGACTAAGCGCAGCGGGGGGATTCGCGTGATGTGGGGATGCTGCCAATGATCCAACCTAAATTGCCGCAAGTGCCGTCGGAGGTGCTTGAAATCCACCCCGGCGACGTGCCCGAGACGATCCGCGCGCTGTTGCGCGCGCGGCGGTTGTCGCCCCTGATGCGCCGGATTCACAGCGATCTGGGCTCCGGCGATCCCGCGATACAGCACCAAAGCGTCGAAGCGCTGCGTCGTCTGGGTTTCCCCGATTGATCAGACGGGCTTGGCCCTGCGCGGTGGCGATCTCTCTGGGTACTTCGGCTCCGGGCCTGGCCGATGAGGCGCGCGAGGCCTTTGTCGAGGCCAATCTGCTGTCGATCTTCTATCACGAGATGGGCCACGCCATGGTCGATCTGCTGGGCCTGCCCGTGCTGGGCCAGGAGGAAGACGCCGCCGACGTCGCCTCGATCCTGCTCATCGACCGGATCTTTGACGCGGCCTCCGCCGAGGTCATCGCCTATGACGCGGCCTTCGGGTTTCTGGGCGAGGCGGTGCTCCGCGAGGCCGAGGGGCTCGACATGGCCTGGTGGGACACCCATGGCCCGGACGAGCAGCGGTTCTACAACACCGTCTGCCTTTTCTACGGCGCCGACCCCGACCAGCGTGACGGGTTTGCCGAGGATCTGGACCTGCCGCGCGACCGCGCCGAGATTTGCCCCGAAGAGTTCGATCTGGCCATCGCCAGCTGGGAGCCGATCTTTCAGGAACTGGAGAGCAGCGACGGCGCGCCGATGCAGTTTTTCGCCGAAACGGACGGCTTGACGACCACGCTGATCGGCGCCGAAGTCGCGGCGCTCAATGGCAATTTCCGCTGGCCGGAAGCGCTCGACGTGATTGTGGCGCCCTGCGACGAGGCCAATGCGTTCTACGACCCCGGCGGGCCGGAGATCATCGTCTGCACGGAGTTCGAGGATCACCTGCGCGCGCTTTACGATCTGCTGGAGAGCTGACGCCTTTCGGCCGGGGACCGCGCCCCTGAAGGGATCGCCCTGGCGCGGATCTCAGGTGACCTCCGCAAATGCAGGAAGCGGATTTCCGCGGTGCTGACCGCGAAGTGATCACACGCGCTGTTGCCGCTCCGCGCCATTCTCCTCTAGCCTCGCCATATGCTCCGCGGTTTTCTCCTGGCCTGCTGCCTCCTTCTTGCACCAACCGCCTCGCGCGGCTGCGATCTGGCGCTGGTGCTGGCGGTCGATGTGTCGGGATCGGTGGATCCCGGCGAATACGCCTTGCAGCGCGACGGGCTGGCGGCGGCGCTGCGCGACGGGCTGGTCGCCGAGGCGCTGGTGCGCGCCCGGGCAGAGGTTGCGGTGCTGCAATGGACCGGCAGCAGCCGCCAGCGGCTCACCATTCCCTGGACCTCGATCCACAGCGACGCCGATGTCACCGCTCTGGCCGCGCGGGTGGAAAGCGATCTGCGGATCTGGCGCAATTTCTCCACCGCCATCGGAGAGGCGCTGGGCTTCGCGCTGCCGCTCTTTCAGATGCGCCCCGATTGCCGGCGCAAGGTCATCGACGTCTCGGGCGACGGAATCTCCAACGAAGGCGTGCCGCCGCGCGAAGTGCATGCCGCGCTGGCCGCGGCGGGCGTCACGGTCAACGGGCTGGTGATTGCAGGCGCGCAGGAGGACGTGACCGGGCATTATTATGAAAACGTGATCCGTGGACCGGGCGCCTTTGTGCTCACGGCGGACGGATTCGCCGATTATCCGGACCGAATCCGGCAAAAACTGCTGCGCGAGGTCACAAAGCCCACCGCATCGCTGCACTAGCGCGGGATTTGTGATCACACGTTTCGCACTGTGATCACAATATCCGGGGATATCCGCGCAAAACAGGCGGGTTGCGCCAAAAAACCGCGCCCCATGGCAGGCTGGCCCCGTGACAGCCGCGTGAAAACCGTTACAAATCCCAGACATGGGAACCGACGAGGACACGCCATGGCCGATGTGAACCGGGGCAACCGCCCGCTTTCGCCGCATCTTCAGGTCTACCGACCGCAGCTCAACTCCATCACCTCCATCCTGACGCGGATCACCGGCAACGCGCTGCTGATCGGCTCGCTGATGATCGTGTGGTGGTTTCTGGCCGCCGCGTCCTCACCTGAATATTTCGCGGTCGCCAACGGGTTTGTGACCTCCTGGTTCGGCGATCTGATCATGTTCGGCTCGCTCTGGGCGATCTGGTATCACACGCTGGCCGGTGCCCGGCACCTGATCTGGGACGAAGCGAAAATGCTCGACCTCGACAGCGCCGACAAGCTCGGCTGGGCGGTTGTCGGCGGCTCGGTGCTGCTCACCATCTTTACCGTCATCGTGATCTGAGGGGGCAGGGCAATGGCATTTCTGACAGACCGCAAACGCGCCGTGGGCTGGGGCTCGGCCAAATCGGGCACCATGCATCACTGGGCAATGAAGAAATCCTCGGTGGCGCTGCTGATTCTGGTGCCGCTTTTCATCTTCACCTTCGGCGCCGCGCTGGGCGGCACCTACGAAGAGATCACCGCCTATTACAGCCGCCCGTTCCCTGCGATCATCGCGGCGCTGACCATCGTTGTCGGCTTCAAGCATTTCAACGACGGTGTGCAGGTGCTGATCGAGGACTACGTCCACGGGCTGGCCGAAAAGGTGCTGATCCTCGCGATGACCTGCCTCAGCTACGGCGCCGCGGGCGTGGGGCTCTTCGCCATCGCGCGCCTGGCGCTCTGAGCTTTCCAAACGACACCCGGCTGCGCTGGCGCTGACCGCCTGCGGCCCCCGAGAACGAGACAAAGAGAATGGCGACATACGAATACGAGACGCATGATTATGACGTCGTGGTCGTGGGTGCCGGCGGCGCCGGGCTGCGCGCCACGCTGGGCATGGCCGAACAGGGGCTGCGCACCGCCTGCGTGACCAAGGTGTTCCCGACCCGCTCGCACACCGTGGCAGCGCAGGGCGGCATCGCGGCAAGCCTGAGCAACATGGGCCCCGACAGCTGGCAGTGGCACATGTACGACACCGTCAAGGGCTCCGACTGGCTCGGCGACACCGACGCGATGGAATACCTCGCCCGCGAAGCGCCCAAGGCGGTCTATGAGCTGGAGCATTACGGCGTGCCGTTTTCGCGCACCGAAGAGGGCAAGATCTACCAGCGCCCCTTCGGCGGCCACACCACCGAATTCGGCGAAGGCCCGCCCGTGCAGCGCACCTGTGCCGCCGCGGACCGCACCGGCCACGCCATCCTGCACACGCTGTATGGCCAGAGCCTCAAGAACAATGCCGAGTTCTACATCGAATACTTTGCCATCGACCTGCTAATGGAAGACGGCGCGTGCAAGGGTGTGCTCTGCTGGAAGCTCGATGACGGCACCATGCATGTCTTCAATGCCAAGATGGTGGTGCTGGCCACCGGTGGCTATGGACGCGCCTATTTCTCCGCCACCTCGGCCCATACCTGCACCGGCGACGGTGGCGGCATGGTAGCGCGCGCGGGCCTGCCGCTGCAGGACATGGAGTTTGTGCAGTTCCACCCCACCGGCATCTACGGCTCGGGCTGTCTGATCACCGAAGGCGCGCGCGGCGAGGGCGGGTATCTGACCAACAAGGAGGGCGAGCGCTTCATGGAGCGCTATGCCCCCAACTACAAGGACCTGGCGCCCCGCGACTATGTCAGCCGCTGCATGACGATGGAGATCCGCGAAGGCCGCGGCGTGGGCGAGGAGGGAGATCACATTCACCTCAACCTCAGCCACCTGCCCAAAGAGGCGCTGGCCGAGCGGCTGCCCGGCATCTCCGAAAGCGCGCGGATCTTTGCCGGTGTCGACGTCACCAAAGAGCCGATCCCGGTGCTGCCGACGGTGCATTACAACATGGGCGGCATCCCCACCAACTACTGGGGCGAAGTGCTGAACCCGACAGACAGCGATCCCAACGCGATCGTGCCGGGCCTGATGGCTGTGGGTGAGGCGGGCTGTGCCTCGGTGCATGGCGCCAATCGCCTCGGGTCCAACTCGCTCATCGACCTGGTGGTCTTTGGCCGCGCCGCGGCGATCCGTGCGGGCAAGATCGTCGATCCGGAAACCGCGACACCCAAGGCGCCCAGGGCCGAAATCGACAAGGCGTTTGATCGCTTCGACAACATTCGCAACGCCGATGGCGGCACCCCCACCGCCGAGCTGCGGCTGGAGATGCAGAAGACCATGCAGGAGGATGCGGCCGTGTTCCGCGCCTCCGAAACCCTCGCCGAAGGCAAGGAGAAGATGATCGCCATTGCAGGCAAGATGGACGATCTGCACGTGACCGACCGGTCGCTGATCTGGAACTCGGATCTGATGGAGAGCCTCGAGCTCACCAACCTGATGCCCAACGCGCTGGCCACCATCGTCAGCGCCGAGGCGCGCAAGGAAAGCCGCGGTGCACATGCGCATGAGGATTTCGGCACCCGCGACGACGACAAGTGGCGCGAGCACACGATTTCCCGCGTTAACGGGGCCGAAGTGGATCTGAGCTACCGTCCGGTGATCACCGATCCGCTGACCAACGAGGACCAGGGCGGTATCGAGCTGAAGAAAATTGCACCAAAGGAGCGGACATTCTGATGCGACATGTAATTGCCTTGGGCGTGGTTCTGGCAGGCTTTGCAGCCTTGCCCGCCGCCGCCCAGTCGACCCACACCTCCTGCCACGCCTATGCCGAGGCGCAGGCCTACGACGGCGCGAAACACGGCTATGCCGCCCGCTATCAGGCGGCCTATTCCCATTGCACGGGCGGATCGGACGGCTACAGCCTCCGGACGCAGCCACGGCGCGGGGGCTATTTCGGCCAGCCGCGACCGCAATATCCGGTGATTTCCTACAACTGCCCGCCGGGCGCGCCGAAGATGTATCGCGGCACATTGTATTGCGCGACCCGGAACTGATGCCGGAGGCCGCCGCTTCCGGCGCGCCCGTCGCGCGGCGCGCCTTGGTCCGGGGTGTGGCGGGGCTCGCCCTTCTGGGCCTTGCCGCCTGCAGCCCGCAGGCGCAGGACCAGATCGCGCGCGAAGCGGCGCGCTCTGCGATCACGCCGGTGGTTGCCGAACGCTTTCCCGGCGTGCCGGTGGAGCCTGCGATCGACTGCATCATCAACAACGCCAATGCCGCGCAGATCCGCGCGCTGGCGGCGGATGCGGTTCTGGGCGCCACCGAAAGCACGGTTCAGATCGTGAGCGATATCGTCTCCAGGCCGGAAACGCTGAGCTGCCTCGCATCCGAAGGCCTGCCGGCCTTGCTGCGCCGCTGAGCCGCGCATGTTCGGCCGGCGCACCTCCTCCACCGCGGACTGGACCGGTCCGGACCGCGTGATCGTGCATGCGGGTTTTCGCAAGACCGGCACCACCACCGTGCAGGATTTCCTTGCGCTGAACGCCGCCCACCTGCCGCAGGGGCTGGCCGTGAGCCCGCGCGATGCGCTGACCCAGGGGTTCCGCAAGGCGGTGGCGGCACATATCGACGCGCCGCAGCCGCGCGGTCTGGCGCGCGAAGCGCAGGCGCTGCGGATGGCGGTCCAGAAGATCGGGGAAGAGACGCTTCTGATCTCGGATGAGAACCTCTTTGGCCAGCATATGGCGACCAGTGACGGTCGCGACATCTTTGATCTGGCCGCGGAGTTTCTGCCGATGATCGAGCAGGCACTGTCCGGTGCCGCGGTCGAATTTGTGCTCTACACCCGCGAGCAGGAGCGCTGGCTGCGCAGCGCCTGGGCGCAGGGTGTCAAACGCTCGGGCATCGCGCGCAGCTTTGACGACTGGCAGTCCGGCCTGCCACGGCTGGACCCGGCCCGGGGGATCGCGCGGATCCGCGCCGCGCTGGCAGCACCCCTGCATGTGTTTGCGATGGAAGACGACCTCTCCGGGCCCGATCCGCTGATGGGGCGGGCGCTGTTTCATGTGGCCGGGCTCGACGATGCCACCCTGGAGACATTCGACCGGCCCGGCCGCTCGAACGAGAGCCTGCCCGGGTCGGCGCTGCAATTCCTGCTCAAGCTCAACGCGCTGGGGCTCGATGCCGCCGACCGCCGCCGCGTCGCGCGGCTGGTCGAAGACAATCCGGAGCTTTTTGCCGCATGACAGCTTTGCCGGGATCCAGCGTCAAATTGCCCCGCCCTGCCGCTTGGACAGGCGCGCCGCGCCGTCTACACTCTGCCCAACACCAGAACCATTGGAGCTTCTGACATGGTCCAGTTCACCCTTCCCAAGAACTCCACCGTGCGCACCGGCAAGACATGGCCAAAGCCGCAAGATGCCACGAACACGCGCAAATTCCAGATCTACCGCTGGAACCCCGATGATGGCGAAAACCCCCGGGTCGACACCTATTTCATCGATCTCGACAAATGCGGGCCGATGGTTCTGGACGCGCTGATCAAGATCAAGACAGAGATCGACCCGACCCTGACCTTCCGCCGCTCCTGCCGCGAGGGGATCTGCGGCTCCTGCGCGATGAATATCGACGGGATCAACACACTCGCCTGCATCTACGGGCTCGACGAGATCAAGGGCGATGTGAAGATCTATCCGCTGCCGCATATGCCGGTGGTCAAGGATCTGATCCCGGATCTCACGCATTTCTATGCCCAGCACGCCTCGATCATGCCGTGGCTCGAGACCAAGACCAACCGGCCCGCAAAAGAATGGAAGCAGTCCATCGCGGATCGCAAGAAGCTCGACGGGCTGTATGAATGCGTGATGTGCGCCTCCTGCTCCACGTCCTGCCCCAGCTACTGGTGGAACGGCGACCGCTATCTGGGCCCGGCGGCGCTGCTGCATGCCTATCGCTGGATCATCGACAGCCGCGACGAGGCGACGGGTGAGCGGCTGGACGATCTGGAGGATCCGTTCAAGCTCTATCGCTGCCACACGATCATGAACTGCGCCAAGACCTGCCCGAAAGGTCTCAACCCGGCGCTGGCGATTGCCGAAATCAAGAAGATGATGGTGGAACGCGCGGTCTGAGACATCGGACCGGCTTGCCTGCCAAGCGGAGCGGGCCTTGCGGCCCGCACAGGATGAGGCGGCGCATGCCTTTGGCATGCACCGCCAGCGGGCGCGTGGGGTGACGGCGCGCGTCTTTTGTGACGTTTGTAAGGTGGAACGGGCGGGCCATCGGCCCGGTATCGGTCTGAAAGGGCATGTGCCTGCCGCCAGCGCTTTCGCGACGCACCCCGAGCAGCGCAGCGGGTGCCGACGCCTCACTGACCGTCGCGCGCCTTCAGGCCTGCCGCCCGGATCGCGCTGAGCGTCTGGCGCGGGGTGAGCGCCTCATCCGAGACCGCCAGATCCAGAACAGCACCCGTTGGTGACGCCAGCGCGCGGGCGAAGGCGGCTTCGAACGCGTCGGTACGCTCGACCCGCTCGCCATGTATGCCGTAGGCGCGGGCCAGAGCCGCGAAATCGGGGTTTGTCATCTGCGTGCCGGAGACGCGCGCGGGATAGTGGCGTTCCTGATGCGCGCGGATCGTGCCGTAGATGCCGTTATTGACGATCAGCACAATCGGCACGGCGCCTGCCTGCACCGCCGTTGCGAGCTCCTGGCAGTTCATCTGGAAATCGCCATCCCCGGCAAAGCAGATCACGCGCCGGTCGGGATAGGCGACCTTGGCGGCAATCGCCGCGGGCAGACCGTAGCCCATGGCGCCCGATTGCGGCGCGAGCAGCCGCGCCCCGGGCCCGTAGGCAAACATCTTGTTGGGCCAGAAGGCGAAATTGCCCGCGCCATTGGTCACGATCACGTCCTCGGGCAGCACATCCTGCAAGTGCCGCGTCACATCGCCCATATCGACGGGCGAAGGTTGCGGCGGCACGTCGCGGCTGGCCTCATACTCAGCCCGTGCGGTGGCCCGCCACGCCGACCAGTCGCCACTGACCGCCGCAAGCGCCTGCAGGAACGCGCCGGGTGCCGAGACGATCCCGAGCGCGGGACGGTAGATCTTGCCGATCTCCGCCGCGTCGGGATGCACATGGATGATGCGCTGCACCGGGTCCGGCACGTCAAAGAGCGTGTAGGCGTCGGTGGTCATCTCGCCGAACCGGACATTGACCGCCAGCACCACATCGGCCTCGCGCAGAAGCCGTTTGACATGCGGCGGCATGCCCACGCCCGCCTCCCCGGCATAGCAGGCATGGGTGTTGTCGAACCCGTCCTGAAAGCGGAACGCCGCCAGCACCGGGATGTCGGAGGACTCTGCGAAGGCCGCCAGCGCCGCGCGGCCCCCGGCTGTCCAGAGCGCGCCGCCAAAGAGCACAACCGGCCGCGCCGCTCCCGCCAGAAGATCGCGCGCCTTGCGCAGGGCGGCGGCGTCCGGGGCGGGCGGGGCCACCTCGACCGGGGCCGACAGGGCGGGCACGTCGCTGAGGCTCGAGAGCATGTCTTCGGGCAGCGCGATGACCACCGGGCCGGGCCGGCCGGTGGTGGCCGTGAGCCAGGCGCGCGACAGGATCTCGGGGATGCGCTCCACCCGCTCGATTTCTGTCACCCATTTGGCAAGCGGGCCGTACATGGCGCGGTAATCGACCTCCTGAAAGGCTTCGCGTTCTTTCATATCGGTCCCGACCTGGCCCACGAAGAGCAGCATCGGCACCGAATCCTGCATCGCCGTGTGCACCCCGATCGAGGCATTGGTCGCGCCCGGACCCCGGGTCACTAAACAGACCCCCGGCGCGCCCATGAGCTTGCCCCAGGCCGCCGCCATGAAGGCAGCACCTCCTTCGTTCCGGCAGAGCACGAAGTCGAGCCGGCCGGCGCTGTCATGAAGCGCGTCGAGGGCGGCCAGAAAGCTCTCACCCGGCACGCCGAAGCATTTGCGCGCGCCGAGCGCCACCAGGCTTTCGATCAGAACCTGCCCACCATGCCGCATGCCAAAACCCTCCGCGTGTCGCGTCGATCCTGCCAGCGTCGCGGACCGAGCGAAAGCCCGAAAGCGGGGGCCCCGCTGGCGCTTTGTCGTGGCGCCCGGGCCACAGGAGGAGCCTCACATTCCTCCACCTTGCCCGAACTCCGCCTATTCCACGGATCGCGGTGAGGCGCAGACGCGCCGGTCTCCCTGACAGACCGCAGATCCGGGCAGCCTGCGCCGCGCGCACCCTTCACGCAATGGCTTGCCAAACATGCCCGCCTTGGCTTTCCTGCGCCAAACGCAGGAGCCGCCATGACATTGCCACCCGAAGACGCAGAGGCCCGTCGCGCCGTCCGCCCGGTGATCTGTTATCCCAACGACACGCTGCTTTTGCCCGATCTGAAGCTCTACAGCGCGGCTCTTGCCAGCGCGTCGGTCACCGAGACGGTCCTCGCCCCGCCGCGCGATGCCTGCAGCTTTCGCGTGCCCAGAGGCGCGTTTTTCCGCATCCTTTCGGTCGAGGGGCCGCAGGTCGGCGATCTCAACCTCTGGAACGCCAACGACCTGTCGGAGCGGTTCTATTCCGGCAAGACCCGCGCGCTGCACGGAACCCATCTCACCACGGGGGAGCGCATGTGGTCGGGCTTTCCCTATCTGCGCCCGATGGCGACCATCGTCGAGGACAGCCTCGGCTGGTACGGGATCGACGGGTTCGGCGGCTCGGTGCATGACGTGATCGGCACGCGCTGCGATCCCTATACCGGCAACCTGCTCAGCGGCACGCAGTACCATCATTGCTGCCATTCCAACCTGACGCGCAGCCTTGCCGATGCCACCGGTCTGGCGCTGTCAGAGGCCGAACCGCTTGTGCATGACGTGCTCAACGTCTTCATGTGCACCGGGTTCACGCGCGACACCGGGCAGTATTTCATGAAGGCCTCGCCGGTGCGGCCCGGCGATCACCTGACGTTCTTCGCCGAGATCGACCTGCTGGGCGCGCTTTCGGCCTGTCCGGGCGGCGATTGTTCGTCCGAGCACAGCTCTGACAGCGCGGCCTGCCATCCGCTCAAGGTCGAGCTGCTGGTCCCGGAGGCCGGGGCACTGGGCGATTGGAAAAGCCCCGAACGCAACGGTTATGATCGCAGTCATGGGCGGTGACAGGCGGGGCGTCGGCGTCCCGGGCGCAGGTTCGGCGTGGTGCCGGGCGCCGGGCTACGGCTCGCGCACGACGGTCTCCAGTATCGTGCCCGCAAACGTGTCCACCACGCCCAGATCGCTCAGATGCGGGCCGGCATTGCAGACCAGCGAAGCGCCGAAACAGGCCTTGAACACCAGATAGGGCGGCTGCCAGGTCACGATCTGGTCCATCGCGGCGACAATCGCGTCGAAATCCGCGGCGATGGCCGACAGGGTGTCGTCGCGCATGAGCCCGCCGACGGGCAGGGCGAGGGAGGCCAGAACACGGTTGTTTTTCACCACCACCAGACCGCCCTGCAGATCCCTGAGCGTGTTGGCGGCAAGCGCGAGGTTCGCGGTTCCGCGGCCAAAAAGCGTGATGTTGTGGCTGTCATGAGAGACCGTGGTGCCAAAGACGCCGCGCCATGTGCCCCAGTCTTCCAGAAACGCGAGCTTCGGTGCGGCAGGGCGGCCAAAGCGCTGCAGGATCGCCATCCGCGTGAGATCGTCGGGGCAGCGGACAACGCCGTGCTCGACCGTCACCTCCCGCGTGCCCCATTCGGTGAACCGGGGGCGGCGGATCGTGGCGACCTGCGCGCGTGTCCCCGAGGCGGTCACCTCGAAATGCTGTGCGCGCACGTCGCGCGTTTGCACCGAGCCTGCCAGCGCGGTCCTGTCGGTGTCCGTCCTGTCCGGCGCGGTCATCTGCCCGTCGCGCGCAAGCACGGCGCCGTCGCTCAGCACCGCCGCGGCCTCGAACGCGGCAAGATCGCGGAAGAGCACCAGATCGGCGCGGCGTCCGGGCGCCACCAGCCCAAGATCGCGGCGGCCAAGCTGCGTGGCGGCGTTGAGTGTGGCGGCGCGCAGCGCCTCCACCGGCGGCAGCCCGTAGCGCACCAGCCTGCGGACGACGTCGTCAAGCCCGCCCGCCTTGTGCAGATCGTTGGGAAACACATCATCGGTGCAGAGCGTCACGGTCTGCGGCACGGCCCCGAGCGCGTTCAGCGTCTCGACAAAACCCGGCAAAAGATGATCGTGCGAGCCGCGCATCTCGATGGTCAGACCGGCCTGCAGCTTGGCCAGCATGTCGTCATTCGACGTCAGCTCATGATCGGTCTGCACCCCCGCCGCCGCATAGGCGTTGAGCGCCGCCCCCTGCAAGCCGCGCGCGTGACCGCAGACCCGCTTGCCTGAGGCCAGACCCGCCTGCACGATGCCCGACATGCGCGGCGCGCGGTCGAGCAGCGCCTGCATCGACATGACCTCCGCCACGCCGTGGATCTCGGCGCGCTTGAGCAGGGCTGCCACTTCCGCCACGTCGAAATCGCCGCCCGTGGTCTCGAATCCCGGTGCGGAGGGCACGCAGGAGGGCGCCAGCAGCAGAAACCGCAACGTCGCCTCAGCGGCGGCCTCGATGGCGTATTCGACCCCTCTGAGCCCCGCCACATTGGCCAGCTCATGCGGATCCCAGACCGCCGTTGTGACGCCGCGCGGAACCACCGCGTTGCTGTATACCTGCGGCAGCACCATGGAGCTTTCCACATGCATATGCATGTCGATGAGCCCGGGGCTGAGAAAAAGCCCGGTGGCGTCCAGCAGATCGCGCGCGGAATGGTCTGCGGTCTCGTCTGGCGCATGTACGCTGGCGATAAGCGGGCCGACCAGCCCCACATCGCGCGGCACGAGCCTGCCTGTCACCAGATCCACCAGCGTGCCGCCGGTGATCAGCAGATCGAACGGCGCCTTGCCCTGGGCGGCCAGCACGGCGCGGCTGCGCAGATCGGGGGTGTCGATGTCAACGGGCTGGCTCATGACGCGGCCTGTGTCAGGGCCGCAAGGCAGCGCGCGGCGGCGCCCGGTACGATGCCGGTGGCAAGCGAGACCGGGCTTTCGGGATCCGGCACAAAGCGGGTCCGGCCATGATCCCGCGTGTCGGTTGTGGTCACGGTGAGCCTTTGCGGGGTGAAGGTGACGGCGGCGGGATCGAGCATGGCAAGAGCCGCCAGCGGGTCATAGATCGCCATTGCCGGACGGCCCCGGCTGAGCGCGATATCGAGATAGCCGCCCAGCAGATCGGCGAGAGGCTGGGGCAGGGCGGGCATGTGTTCGGGGCCAAAAGTGACCGTCCGGCAGGCCTCCAGATCGACGATTTCGAGAGGTACCCCGGTGCCGGCCACCTCTGCCAGCGCTTGGGCATCGACCAGCGCATTGAACTCCGCGGCTCCGGTGTGGTTGCCGCGCGCCGAAGCACCACCCATCCAGACCAGCCGGGTGATCCCGGCAAAGGCGCCGGGGGCCGCGCGGGCCAGCCTGGCCAGGTTGGTCAGCGGCCCCAGCGCAAGCACGTCATGGCGCGCCTGCCCGTCGCCAAGCCAGCTTTGCAAGGCAGTATGCGCGGGCGGCAACGGCGGCGATTCGGTTTGCGGCAGGCGCACGCCGCGCGTCATCATGCCCTCCGGCCCGAGGATGCGCCGGGCGGTTTCCAGCGGGCGCTGCAACGGACGGTCCGCCCCTTGAAAGAGCGGCGCGGAAAGCCCGAAGGCCGCACAGGCGCCCGCCGCGTTGCGCCGCACCTGCGCCATCACCGCGTTGCCCGCCACCAGCGACACGCCGTCGGGCAAAGCGCCCTCGGCCCGCAGCAACAACAGCGCCCAGAGATCGTCGAACCCGAAATCCGTATCGACCCAGAGCCCCATCACGACACCCGAAGCGGGCGCGCGGTGGCCTGCGGCAGGGCAAAGCGCACCGGCGCGTCCACGCCGTGTGCGGGCGCCGCGATATCGACATCGACCCGGATCGGCCCCAGTTGCGAGGCCAGCACATATTCGCGGTGCCGCCCGGCAAAGGCGACGCTGATCACGCGCGCCTCGAAGGGTCCGTCGCCCAGATGCACGTCACCGGGCCGCCAGCCAAGACAGGGCGCGTCGGTGGAAAATCCAAGAGGCAGACGTCCGGATGCGGCCTTGAGCGTCGCGTTCTCGATCTCGAAGATGTTCTCGAACCCCATGAAATCGGCCGCAAACGCGCTTTCGGGGGTGTTGTAGAGCGCATCCGCCGTGCCGATCTGTTCGATCACCCCGTCGCGCATCAGCACCACGCGGTCGGCCAGCGCCAGCGCTTCGGACTGGTCATGGGTGACAAAGACCATGGTGATCCCGGTTTCGCGCTGCAGGCGCTGCAGCTCGGTGCGCATCTCCAGCCGCAGCCGCGCGTCGAGGTTCGACAACGGCTCGTCGAGCAGCAGCACCTTTGGTTGCATCACCAGCGACCGGGCAAGGGCCAGGCGTTGCTGCTGGCCACCCGACATCTCGGCGGGACGGCGGCTGGACAGATGGCCGAGCCCCACGGTGTCCAGCGCCTCGGTGGTGCGCCGGACCAGATCGGCCTGCGCGGTGCGGTTGAGGCGCAGGCCGAACGCTGCGTTCTCGAACGCCGTGAGATGCGGGAAAAGCGCGTAGGACTGAAAGACCAGGCCGATGCCGCGCTTGTTGGCGGGCACGCGGGTGACATCGCGGCCCGCGATCTCGATCCGGCCCGACTGCACCGCCATGAGCCCGGCAATCGCGCGCATCGTCGTGGTCTTGCCGCAGCCCGACGGACCCAGCAATGCAATCAGTTCGCCCTCGCGGATGTCGAGGTTGAGCGACGGCACCGCCACCGTGTCGCCGTAAGCCAGCGTCAGATCCTGCAGGGAGACAAAAGCGTCAGACATAGCGCGAGAACCCCAGAAATTTTTCCGCCGTAAAGACGATGGCGACACAAAGGAACGCCAGCAGCGCCGAGAGGGCGGCCACGGACGGGTCGTAGGTGATCTCCATGTAGCTCAGCATGTCGATGGGCATGGTGCGCACGCCCGGCCCCGACAGGAACAGCGACACAGGCACTTCGTTGAAGCTGGTGACAAAGCCGAGGATGAAGGCCGCCAGCACCCCGCCCTTGATGTTGGGCAGCACCACCTTGGTGAAGGCCTGCAACCGCGTGCACCCGAGCAGCACCGCGGCCTCTTCCATGTCCGAACGCAGGTTCTGCAGGCTGGACGACACCACGCGCACCGCATAGGGCAGCACCAGCGCCGTGTGCGCCACAAAGAGTGCCATGAAGATCGTCACGTCGAGCGGCACCACCAGGTAGCGCAAGAGCGCCAGCCCGACGATGATGCCCGGCACGATGATCGGGGCGGCGACGGCGGTCTTGATCGTCTCGGCGCCGGGAATGTCATAGCGGTTGAGCGCATAGGCCGCGGGAATGCCGATGATCAACGCGGCAAGCGTGCCGAAAACCGCCAGAAAGAGCGACAGGCCAAAGCTCGCGCGGAAGCTTTCGATGGTGAAGACCTTGGCATACCATTTGAGCGACAGCCCGTCGGGCGGAAAGGCCAGCGAATTGCCCGCCGACATGCCCGCCAGGATGATGATCAGGAACGGGCCGATCAGGAAGGTGAGCGTGAGGCCGAGGATCAGCCAGATGGGCCAGCGGGAGGTCATTTCAGCGCCTCGCCGTGGCAATGCGTTTCAGCAGCAGATTGGCCGAGAAACTCATGACAATGAGGATCATCGCGATCACGCTGGCGCTGACGAAGTCGTTGGAGACGTTGACCTTCTGGTAGAGCAACGTCTCCAGCATCAGCACCTTGGAGCCGCCGAGGATGGCCGGTGTGATATAGGCGGTGAGCGATCCGGTGAAGACCAGCGTGCCGCCCATCACGAGCCCCTCGCGGGTCAGCGGCAGGATGATCCGGGTGAAGACCTGCAGCCAGCTTGCCCCCAGCACCCGCGCGGCGGGGATCACGTCGCGGGGCAGGTTCTCCATCGCGCTCACAAGCGAGATGATCATCAGCGGCAGGAAGAGCTGCAGCAGCCCCAGAAACACGGCGGTTTCGGTGAAGAGCAGCCGGATCGGCGTCTCCGACAGGCCCAGCCCCACAATCGTGTCGTTCACGATCCCGGTGCGGCCAAGGATCACGATCCAGGCATAGGTGCGCGCCACCGGAGAGATCATCAGCGGCAGCACCACCAGCCCGAAGATCTGCCCGCGCGCCCGCCCGTCGAGATTGACGATGCAGAACGCCGCCGCGTAGCCGATCACTGCCGAGCTGCCAGCCACCAATGCGCCAAGCTTCAGCGTGCGCAGGAACACCGACTGGTTGAGCGGCTCGGAAAAGAACTGCACATAGCCCTGCAGCGACCAGCCGCCGTCGAAGCGAAACGCCTCCGACAGGAAGATGCTGACCGGCAGCAGGAACACCAGCAGCGTGAAGATGGCCGCAGGCAGCGCAAGTGCGAGCCCTTCGCGACGGTTCTGGAACATCCCGGATCATCCCGATAGGGGCGGGCAGACCGTATGGCCCGCCCGCGTGTGGCTCAGGTCACTGGATGACCGACCGGTTCCACTGCTCGACCCAGCCATCGCGCTTTTCGATGATCTCTTCGGGCGGCAGGATGGTCAGCGACTTGATCAGATCGCCGCCATAGGTCAGCGCCTCGGCGATCTCGTCAGAGACCGTCACCTCCATATTGGCGGGGCTGTCGATGCGGGCCTCGGCGACGCGGGTCTGCACCTCGGTCGAGAGCCAGTAATCCATGAATTCCAGCGCCAGCTCCTCGTTGCCATTATCCTTTGTCATGATCATCACGTTCATGCCCCCGGCCTGGCCTTCGGCGGGATCGGCCCAGGCGAAGGGGAAGGGCGTGCCCTGAAAGCGGGACCAGGCAAAGCGGCCCACAGGCGCGGCGATCACCTCTTCCTGCAACATCAGCTGCGCCAGTTCAGACGAGCGCGAATAGAAGGTCACGATATCGTCGGCCTTTTCGCCGATGGCGTCGATGGTCGGGCCGAAATCGGACGGGTCCTGATCCAGAGCCTTGTTGAGCATCATCAGCGTCAGCGGGCCTTGCGTGCCGGTGATGTTGGGCAGCGCCACCCGGCCAGCCACCTCGTCGGAAAAGAGATCTCCCCAGCTGTCGATGGTCACCAGATCCGAGCGATAGACGATGGAGCTTGCGTAAAACGTGTAGCCCACCGCCATGCCATTGCCGAGCGGATCCTGGGCCGCCGGGTAAAGCTTGTCGAAATTGCCCAGCGATGCGGTGTCGATCTGCGCCAGCAGGCCCTTTTGCGCCAGCGCCAGCGCGTCATGCGACGAGATCACCGCCATGTCGATCACCGGATCGGCGGCGTTGGCCTCGATCTTGGCCATGCGCTCGACCGAGTTGCCGGTCTCGATCACCAGCTCGCAGTTGCAGATCTCTTCGAACGGATCGTAAAGCGCCTCCTTGTAGGCGTCCTGCGCGAAGGAATAGACCGAGATTGTAAGAGTCCGGTCCTGCGCGACGGCGCTTGTGGCCGTGAGGCAAAGCGCCAATGCGCCGGGTGTGATCAGCTGCGTTTTCATATGGGGTCTCCTTGTTGAAACGGGGCGGAAGGTGCGGCGGCGGTGGAGCCGCGCAGGGTCAGGGTCATTGGAATGGCGCTTGGCGCGGGCGCGGCATCCGCGTCGTCGATCAGCGCCTGCAGATGGCTGATCGCGGTGCCGGCGATCCGGCCCACATCCTGCGTGACCGTCGAAAGCGCCGGGCGCAGCACGGTGCCGAAAGGCAGATCGTCGAAACCGATGATGCTGAGATCCTGGGGCACGCGGATCTCGGCCTGATAGGCCTCGCTCAGCACCCGCAACGCCAGCAGATCCGACGTGGTCAGCACCGCGGTGACGCCGGAGCGCAGCGCATCGGAGAGCAAGTCCGCGGGGTCGCTGTCCCAGAGGATCCGGCTCTGCGCTCTCCCGCGCAGCACCGCATTCATGCCCGCGATCCGGTCGCGCTGCACCTCGGAACTGCGGTCGGCGCCGAGGATCAGCACCTGCCGGTGTCCGAGATCCAGCAGCGCCTGCGCGGCCAGCCTGCCGCCCTGCGCATGATCCGACGACACGGTGTTGAACGGGTCGGACGGGGTGTGAATGAGCGCGGTCGGGAAAGACTGCACCTTGGGCCGCGTGCCGCGATGCGGCACGATGATGATCCCGTCGACCCCGCGCTGACGCAGCCGCTCGATGGCGTCGATCTGCTCGGACGCCTCGCCGCGCGAATCGGCGATCAGCACGCCGTAGCCTGCATGTTTGGCGGCGATCTCGACGCTTTGCGCAAGCTTGGGGAAGAGCGGGTTCGACAGGTCGGGCATCACCAGCCCGAGAATGCCGCTGCGCCCGGTCTTGAGCGCCCGCGCCGCCATGCTGGGCTGAAAGCCGATTTCATCGGCGCGGCGGCGCACCCGTTCGGCCATCGCCGCCGACACCCGGCCCTTGCCGCTCAGCGCGTTGGAGACCGTGGCCGAGGACACGCCAAGGCTTTCGGCTATGGTCTTGATGCTGGTCAGCTGGTCTCTCCCGCCGGGCGCTTAAACGATTAAGCGACAGGCAGGCGCGAGGAGTCAATGATTTTGATTATTCGATTAATCAGATGTGTCGACCCACGGTCTGACCGCCGTCAGAGGTGCGCTCCGCGATGTGTGAAGACCGATGCCGATGGGGAAGCTTGCTTGCCTACCTGTCGACAGGTAGACAGATCTCAACCCCGCCCGTTCACAAAGGAGCCGCCGTTATGCATCTGAACGCCGATTTCGATGCCAGAGTGCTTGTGCAGTCCGACGCGCTGGACTGGCAGGCCTCGCCGATGGCGGGCGTCGACCGGCGCATGCTGGACCGGATCGGAGGGGAGACCGCGCGGGCCACGTCGATCGTGCGCTACGCGCCCGGCAGCCGGTTCTCGGCCCACACCCACACCGGGGGAGAGGAGTTTATCGTGCTCGACGGCGTCTTTCAGGACGAGCATGGCGACTATCCGGCGGGCACGTATGTGCGCAATCCGCCAGGCTCGCGGCACACCCCCGGTTCCGCGCCGGGCTGCACGATTTTTGTCAAGCTCTGGCAGTTCGACCTCTCCGACCGCACGCAGTTTCGCAAGGACATGGCCGCCGGGCTTGGCGCGCCGCTCGACGGTGTGGCCCGCGCGATCCTGCATGAGGATGCGCGTGAAACCGTGCAATTCGCCGTGCTGCAGCCCGGCGCGACCCTGACCGAAACCGCCGCGGGCGGTGTGGAGATCCTGGTGATCGACGGCACGCTCGACACTCAGGCGGAGGGGTTGCGCAAAGGCTCCTGGCTGCGGGTGCCCGATGGCGAAGGGGTGACGCTGACGGCGGGCGCGGAGGGGGCCAGGCTCTGGTTCAAGACCGGGCATCTGCCCTATGCCCGACCGCCCGAAGTCTGAGCATGCCCGCAGCGGAACACCTGCCGCATCCGCCCCGCCGAGACCGGACCGTCCGGGATGAGACCGCCGCGGCGACAGCCGCGCGGCCGCCGAGAGACCAAAGGCGGCAGCGTCGTGACAGCTGACACGCGCACATCGCTTCTGCAGGCGGCGGAGCGGGCTGCACGGCGAAGGGGATATGACGGTTTCAGCTTTGCGCATCTGGCCGCCGATGTCGGCATCCGCAAAGCCTCTATCCATCACCACTTTCCAACCAAACCGGCGCTCGCACTGGCGCTGGTCAAAAATTACCGGGCGGAGATGACCGTGGCGCTGGACGCGATATCGGAACGGCACGCGACAGCGGCGGAGCAACTGCGCGCGTTGGTGGCGCATTACCGCGCGGCGCTCATGGATGGAGAGGGCCTGTGCCTTTGTGTGGCGCTCTCGGTGAGCCGCGAAGCGCTGCGCGATGATGTGGCGGAGGAGATCGCGTGTTTCCGCGCCGACGTGATCCGCTGGCTGAGCGGGGTTTTTGCGCATGACGGGCATGCGGAGGGCCGCGCCCTGACGGCAGCCCGGGCGGCGCTGGCGCTACTGGAAGGCGCGCAGCTTGCCGCGCGCTGCGCGCGAAACCCCAGGCCCTTTGACGATGCGACGGCGCAGTTTGCCCGGCAAGCGGCGCGCCTTACCGGCTGACGCCGGACGCTGCGGTTCAGTGCGGGCGCTGGCGCAGCTCGAACATGTGCTTGTCCTCGACATTGAAGATCGCGCCCACCGTCTTGAACACCGCAAGCGCCTCGCCCAATGCCTGCGCGGAGTTCACGCCGACCTTTTCATAGACCGCCTGGATCTGGTTGCGGATGGTCTTTTCGGCGCGGCCCGTGAGGCTCGCGATCTCGGACGGGCTGTGACCGACAACAAGCGCCGAGCAGACCTCCGCCTCGCGCGGGCTCAGCTCGAACACATCACGCAAAAGCCCCGGATTGACCGGTTCGTCGCCATGGCTGCCCACAAAGATCGCATACATGCGACGGGCGTCGAACAGATCGCGGTCGGCCTCGGCGGCATCGGCCATCGAGGGATGAAACGGCGCGATGCAGAGCGACACCGTGCCCTCGAGGTTCTCGATCCGCAGCCCGGTCGGCACCTGGTTGCGCTCGAGCCCCGCAATGCGCGCCCGCATCGCGCGGGTGTTTCCGGCGTCGATCATCTGCAGGATGCCGTCCGGCCCGCTGCGAAACAGCACGTCGCGCTCCAGCAGCCGGCGCCCGGCGGCGTTGGAAAACACCAGCCGCGCATCCTTGTCGGTGACCAGCATCGGCAGGGCGATGGCGTCCAGAAAGCCCTGAAAGGTCTCCGAGGCCTGCCGGGCCATGCGCAACGCCCGCGCGATGCGTGTGGCGCGCACCACATGTGGCGACAGCAGCTCGAACAGCGCCTTCAACCCGTCGGGATCGGGAGTGTCGGCGCCATTTTCGATCTCGAAAAAGATGAACACGGCCTCGCGCGGGCCGCTTTGCGCGAATTTCAGCGACACCCAGTGGCCGATCCCGGCAGGGGCCAGCACGGTCTTGTAGGAGGTCGAGTCGCGGAACTCGGCATCGGTGAAGATGTCGCGGGAATAATAGACGTCGCCGATCCTGGGATCGATCCGACGCAAGAGCTCGCGCCGGTGGTCGTTCTGGTCGTCCGAGATATCGCGCACCTTGCCGTCGTCGGTGTGCCGGTCATAGACCGCGCGCGAGTCGGTGTTGAACCCGTCGGGGCTGTACATTCCGATGAACTTCTCGCCCTCCTGGGTATAGACGGCGCCGAGAAAGCCGGGAAACCGCGTGTTGAGCTCGGCCAGCAGCGATTGCCATTGCCGGGTCTCGAGCGCTGAATCGTAGACCGTGCCGATCAGATCGCTGAGCTCGGCGAGCTGCGCCTGTGTCGTGCTCATCTCTGGCCCTCCTTCCGCACTGCCCGTCGCGCGTGCCATCCGCAGCGGTCCTCACGATCGGCTGCGAGATCGTCCGCGCCGCGGGTCAAAGTTGACCCTACGTCAAGCGTACGAGCCGCATCGCTGCGCAATCAAGCTGAAAGCGTGCCGCCCTCAATACACGTCAAAGGCGTATCGGCCCTGCCGGTTGCCTGCTCTGTCCGCGCCGGAGCGAAAGACGCCCAAAAAGGCGACGCTTGCGGCGTGAAAGCTGACGTCACGGCAGCCAGAGCGCGTCTGCGCCGCACATTTATCGGGCGTTTGCGGATAATGCGCCTCAATTTACGACACAATTCTGCATCGCAGCATCCCCGTTCGCGTCTTTCCATGGCCGCGCGCGCCGCTGCGCGACATCGTTCGGGCGGTTTCACAAACATGGAAAGCTGACCGATGAATCGCACCTCTCTGCTCGCACTTGCCCTGTTGCTGCCTGCCGCGCCCGCCCTTGCCCAGGATTGCCCGATCAAGGTCGGCGTCCTGCATTCGCTCTCCGGCACGATGGCCATCTCCGAAACGACGCTCAAGGACACGGTCGAGATGCTGGTGGATCAGCAGAACGACAAGGGCGGCCTGCTGGGCTGCGATGTCGAGGCGGTGGTGGTCGACCCGGCCTCCGACTGGCCGCTCTTTGCCGAAAAGGCGCGCGAACTGATCACCGTCGAGGAGGTCGACGTGATCTTTGGCTCCTGGACCTCGGTCAGCCGCAAGTCCGCGCTGCCGGTGCTCGAGGAGCTCAACGGCCTGATGTTCTACCCGGTGCAGTATGAAGGCGAGGAAAGCTCCAAGAACGTGTTCTACACCGGTGCCGCGCCGAACCAGCAGGCCATTCCGGCGGTGGACTACTTCCTCGAAGAGCTGGGTGTGGAGCGGTTCGCGCTGCTGGGTACCGACTATGTCTACCCGCGCACCACCAACAACATTCTCGAGGCCTACCTCAAGTCCAAGGGCATCGCCGAGGAAGACATCTTCGTGAACTACACCCCCTTCGGCCATTCCGACTGGGCGACCATCGTGGGTGACGTGGTGGAGATGAGCGAAGACGGCCGCCAGGTCGGCGTGATCTCCACCATCAACGGCGACGCCAATATCGGCTTTTACAAGGAGCTGGCGGCAGCCGAAATCAGCGCCGACGACATCCCGGTTGTCGCCTTCTCGGTGGGTGAGGAAGAGCTTTCGGGCCTCGATACGACCAACCTCGTGGGCCACCTCGCGGCATGGAACTACTTCCAGTCCGCGGACACCGATGCCAATGCCGAATTTGTCGCCGCGTGGAAGTCGCGCATGGGTGAGGACCGCGTGACCAACGACCCGATGGAGGCGCATTACATCGGCTTCAACATGTGGGCCAACGCGGTCGAGGCGGCGGGCACCACGGATGTGGATGCGGTCCGCACGGCGATGTACGGGCAGGAATTTCCCAACCTGACCGGCGGCACCGCGGTCATGCTGCCGAACCACCACCTCGCCAAGCCGGTGCTGATCGGCGAGATCACCGAGGACGGTCAGTTCGACATCGTGAGCCAGACCTCCGAGGTCGAGGGCGACGCCTGGACCGACCATCTGCCCGAAAGCGCCAAGCTGATGTCCGACTGGCCGGGCAAGGGCTGCGGCATGTGGAACACCGAAACCGAAAGCTGCGTGCAGATCCAGTCGAACTACTGATCCGCGAGAAGGCCGGCGCCGCGTTCCGGGGCCGGCCGTTCACCATCCGCGCAGGGCAGGGGTCTCCCCCCGCCGACCATCGGATCCGGCGGGGATGACCCCCGCCCTGCGCCTTGCCGGGACCCGTCATGCGTCTTTTCCTCGCCATCGTTTTCCTGTTCACGCTCGGCCTGCCCGCCGCGGCCCAGCAAGATGCGCTGCAAACGGCGCTGCAGGCCCATGGCGATCAGATCGCCAAGCCCTCGCGCCGAACCATCCAGCCGGTGCTCGACGATCTGGCGGCCTCCGGTCTCGATGGCATGCCCGCGTTTCTAGAGGCCTGGGCGGCCAAGGAGGTGGTCCGCAAGGAGGCCGATGGCCTCTTTTACTACGGCAGCCGCGACGGAGACGTCTATGTCCTGCGCTCGGTCGAGGATGGCAGCGATGCCGGGACGGTCGGGCGGCGCGACGCCAGAGAGCTCAAACCCAATGCCGGTGTGCGCAAGCTGATTGCCACCGCACTGGTGCAGTTTCAGCTGAACGATCCCGATCCCGACCGCCGCCGGGCGGCGCTCGATGCGTTGTCGCGCAATCCCACCCCGGATCTTCTGGCGCCGCTGCGCGCCTCCATCGAGGGGGAGGAGAACCGCGCCATCCGCGACCGCAAGGAGGCGCTCGACCGGCTGATCACCATCCGCTTCGGCGACGATCCCGCGCGCCGGATCGAGGCCATCGACTGGATGGCCGACCGGATCTCGCTCGAGGCGCGCGCGGCGCTCAACGCGGTGCTCACCACCGACATGGTGGTCGGTGACCCAACCGAAGATGCCAATGTCGCGCGCCTGCTTCGGGTCGGAGAGGACCTGAGCGAAGCCGAGGCGCTGGCGCGTCTGGCAGAGGCCGGCATCCTGCCCGATACGGTCTCCCGCGCGGATCGCGACGCCGCGCTGATCGCCGCCATCCGAAACAACGCCGTGGCCGATCGCCCGGTGGCCACACTCGACACCGAAGAGGCGCGGTGGGCGGCCTACGAGGCGCTGGCCGGTGACGGGCTTGTGCCGCCCCGCCCGCCCGCGGATGCTGTGGCCACGCTCATCGCCCAGAACCCGATCCATGCCGTCTATGACGAACCCGACCCGGCGGTGACCGCCGCCGCAGAGGCCGCGCTGTCGCAGGTCGAGGCCCGCGTCGCCCGCGCTCAGGCCGCCGATCTGGGGCTCGATGCGCTCAGCCTGATGTCGATCTACTTTCTCGCCGCCATCGGCCTTGCCATCACCTTCGGTGTCATGGGGGTCATCAACATGGCGCATGGCGAGTTCATCATGATCGGCGCCTATACCGGCTATGTGGTGCAGACCGTCGTGCCCGATTACACCGTTTCGCTGATCATCGCGCTGCCGCTGGCCTTCCTGGTCGCCGCCGCGGCGGGAGTGGCGCTGGAACGGCTGGTGATCCGGCATCTCGCGCACCGCCCGCTGGAGACGCTGCTGGCCACCTTCGGCATCTCCATCGCGCTGCAGCAGATCTTCAAGAACATCTTCGGCACGCAGGCGGTGCCGCTCACCTCTCCGGACTGGCTGGCCGGCGCCTGGGTGCTCAACGACGTAGTGGGGATCAGCTATATCCGCATCGCGATCTTCGTGATGGCGCTGCTGTTTCTGGCGCTGCTGGTCTTCATTCTGCGCCGCACGAGGCTGGGGCTCGAAGTGCGCGCGGTCACGCAAAACCCCGGCATGGCCGCTTCGCTCGGTGTCGATCCCGACCGGGTCGGCATGGCGACCTTCGCGCTGGGCTCCGGCATCGCCGGTGTGGCGGGTGTCGCCATCGGGCTCTTCGCGCAGGTCACCTCCGAGATGGGCGCGGGCTATATTGTGCAAAGCTTCATGACGGTGGTTGTGGGCGGGGTCGGCTCTGTCTTCGGCACGCTGGCGGGGGCGGGCATGATCGGCGGGCTGCAAAAGGGCATCGAATGGCTCAACCCGTCGAACACGCTGGCGGCGCAGACCTACATGATCCTCTTCATCATCCTCTTCATTCAGGTCCGCCCGCGCGGCATCGTCCCGCAAAAGGGAAGGTTTGTGCAATGACCGATGCCGCAGAGACCCGCCCCGCCGCTTCTTTGGGCCGGAAGTATCCCGGGGGTGTGGGGGCTGGCCCCCACTCCGACCTGCGTGTGGGGGCTGGCCCCCACTCCGACCTGCGTGTGGGGGCTGGCCCCCGCTCCGACCTGCGTGTGGCGGCCGGCCGCCACGGAAACGCCGACGGTGCCCGCCGTCCCGGCCTCGCGGGCCGCACCGATGTCTGGATGATGCTGGCGGCCCTCGCGCTCATCACGCTCATCGCCACGATCCTGGCGCAGACCGGTGTTGTCTCCGTCTCTTTCGTCAAGCTGCTGGGCAAGACGCTTTGCCTCTGCCTTGCGGCGCTGGCGCTCGATCTGGTCTGGGGCTTCACCGGCATCCTCAGCCTGGGGCATTTCGCCTTTTTCGGCATCGGCGGCTACGCCATCGGCATGTGGCTGATGTGGGACCGCACCGAGGCCATTGTCGCGGGCACGCTGGCGCGCGCCGAGCTGCCCCCCACGGCGCTGGAGCTGCAGGAGGCCATCGGCACGCAGATCTTCGGCGTGGTGGGCTCGTCGGACATCCCCTGGCTCTGGACCTTCGCGGGCTCGCTGCCCTTGCAACTGGCCTTTGCGGTGCTGGTGCCCGGGCTTGTGGCAGGGATCTTCGGCTGGCTGGCCTTCCGCAGCCGGGTGGCGGGCGTCTATCTTTCGATCCTCACCCAGGCTGGTACGCTGGCGCTGTCGCTCTGGCTCTTTCAGAACGACAGCGGGCTGCGCGGCAACAACGGCCTCTCGGGGCTGCAGAACATCCCCGGGCTCGAGCATCTGCCGCAATCGGTGATCTCGCTGTGGTTCCTCTGGGCCTCCGCCGCGGCGCTGGGCGCGGGCTACGTGCTGGCCGCCTGGGTGGTCTCGGGCCGCTTCGGATCGGTGCTGCGCGGCATCCGCGACAACGAGGCGCGGGTGCGGTTCCTGGGCTACGAGGTGGAGCATTACAAGCTCGCGATCTTCGTCGGCACCGCTATGGTCACCGGGCTGGCGGGCGCGCTTTATTACCCGCAGGCGGGCATCGTGAACCCGGCCGAGATCGCGCCCATCGCCTCGATCTACCTTGTTGTCTGGGTCGCCATCGGCGGGCGCGGGCGGCTTTACGGCGCGGTGATCGGCGCGGCGGTGGTCAGCCTCGCATCGAGCTGGTTCACCGGCGGCGGCGCGCCCGATATCGAGCTGGGGGTCTACACCATCAAATGGACCGACTGGTGGCTGGTGCTGCTGGGGCTCTCGTTTGTACTGGTCACGCTTTTTGCGCCCAAGGGGCTGGGCGGGCTTGTCGACATCTGGACACAGCGGCGGGCCACCCGGCGCGACGATCTGGGCCCCGACCAGGGCTCCAAACGCGCCGAGGAGGAAACCCCATGACAGCGCTTCTCGAAGTGTCCGGCGTATCGAAAAGCTTCGACGGGTTCAAGGCCATCGACAACCTGTCGCTGTCGGTCGCAGAGCCCGAACTGCGCGCCATCATCGGCCCCAATGGCGCAGGCAAGACCACCTTCATGGATCTGGTGACCGGCAAGACCCGGCCGGACACCGGCTCGATCCGCTATGGTGAGCTGTCGCGCGATCTGACCCGTCTCAGCGAGGCGCAGATCGCCCGCGCGGGCATCGGGCGCAAGTTCCAGCAACCCACCGTGTTCGAGGACCAGACCGTGGTCGACAACCTGACCATGGCGCTGGCCTCGCCGCGCAATCCGCTCACCGTGCTGCTGCGACGGCCCGACCGGCGCGCCCGCGCTGCCGAAGTGGCCGAACGCGTCGGCCTGCAGACCCATCTCGATCACCGCGCGGGCACGCTCAGCCACGGGCAGAAGCAATGGCTCGAGATCGGCATGCTGCTGGCGCAGGAGCCGCGCCTGCTGCTGGTCGACGAACCGGCGGCGGGCATGACCAGCGCCGAGCGCGAGCGCACCACCGAAATGCTGGTCGAGGCCGCAAAGGACCACGCGGTGGTGGTGATCGAGCATGACATGGAGTTTGTGCGCCGCCTGAAATGCCGGGTCACCGTCCTGCACGAGGGACGCGCGCTGGCCGAAGGCTCGCTCGATCACGTCTGCGCCGACCCGCGGGTGATCGATGTCTATCTGGGCCGTCCGGAGACCGCCGATGCTTGATGCGCGCCAGATCACCCTCAGCTATGGCGGCAGCCAGATCCTGCATGGCGTCGATCTGAGCGCCACCGCCGGTGAGATCACCTGCGTGATGGGGCTCAACGGGGTCGGCAAGACCTCGCTGCTCAAGGCCATTTCCGGGCGCCACCCGTCCGAAGGCACCATCACGCTCGACGGCGCGGCCTTGCCCCGGGGCGCACAGGCGCGCGCAAGGGCCGGGGTGGCTTACGTGCCGCAGGGCCGCGAGATCTTTGCGCAGCTGACGGTCGCGGAAAATCTCGAGGTGGGGTTTGCCTGTCTGACCCGCGACGCGCGGCTGGTGCCGGACGATATCTATGAGCTTTTCCCGGTGCTTGCGGACATGCGCGGGCGGCGGGGCGGCGATCTCTCGGGTGGCCAGCAACAGCAGCTTGCCATCGCGCGTGCGCTGGTCACCCAGCCCAGGGTGCTGCTGCTCGATGAGCCCACGGAAGGCATCCAGCCCAACATCATCACCCAGATCGGGCGTGTGATCACCCGCCTGCGCGACCGCGGCGGCATGGCGATTGTGCTGGTCGAACAGCGTTTCGACTTTGCCTGGGGGCTGGCCGACCGGATCGTGGCGCTGAGCCACGGCACCGTGCTGCGCAACGAACGCCGCATTGAGGCATCCCGGCAGGCGGTGCTCGACGACGTCTCCGTCTGATTTTGCAGCGTACAAAATACGCCTGATTTTTGGGCGATGCGCATAATTTGCGGGCAGAATGCCGCCGTTGCCCGCGCGCGGCGCGATGCGCCAAGCCGCAGGGATGGGCACCGGTTTGCGCCGGTGATGAGGTCTCTGCCGACCCAGACCGGAGCCGATCCCATCCTGCACCAACCCGCCCCCGTCCAGATCGATGTCAACCCGGTGCCGCGCGCGGTCGGGGTGGCGCGGCTTGCGGCCAAGCGGCGCGATGCCCGCAGTGTGGTCTCGCGCTACCGCAGTTCCGGTGCGCTCAAGCTGCTCTTTGCCAACCGCGCGCCGCAGCTCGAGGCGATTGTGATCAACACCGCGGGCGGGCTGACCGGCGGTGACCGGATCGAGCTCAATGCCCAGGTCGAGGACGGCGCGCATCTGGTGCTGACCACGCAGGCCGCAGAGCGCGCCTACTGCGCCGCCAGCGGCGAGGCCCGCATGTCGGCGCGGATCGATGTCGGGCCGGGCGGTCAGCTGAGCTGGCTGCCGCAGGAGCTGATCCTCTACGATGGCGCCTGTCTGAACCGGCGTCTGACCATCGCGCTTGCGCAAGACGCGCGGCTGCTGATGGTCGAGCCGGTCATCTTCGGGCGTCACGCGATGGGCGAGGTCCTGCAAAGGTGCCGGTTTCGCGACCGCATCGAGGTGATGCGCGACGGCGCGCCGCTCTATCTCGACGGCGTCGACCTGTCGGGCGATCTTTGCGTGCGGTTGCGCCGCGCCGCGATCGCGGGCGGGGCCGGCGCGATGGCGAGCCTGCTCTATGTCGCCCCCGACGCCGAGGCGCAGCTGGCCCCGCTGCGCGGGGGCTTGCCCGCCACTGCCGGTGCTTCGCTTCTGGCGCCGGATGTCCTGTCCGTGCGGCTTGTGGCCGCGGACGGGTTCGATCTGCGCGCCACCCTGTTGCCGGTGCTCGACCGGCTGAGCCGCAACACCCTTCCCGCGTCCTGGAGGCTTTGAGATGAACCTCACCCCGAGAGAGAAAGACAAGCTGCTGGTCGCCATGGCCGCCGAAGTGGCGCGCAAGCGTCTCGCGCGCGGCGTCAGGCTGAACCATCCCGAGGCCATCGCGCTGATCACCGACGCGGTGGTTGAGGGGGCGCGCGACGGGCGCTCGGTGTCGGAGATGATGCAGGCGGGCGCCGAGGTCATCACCCGCGACCAGTGTATGGACGGGGTGGCCGAAATGATCCACGACGTGCAGGTCGAGGCGACGTTCCCGGACGGCACAAAACTTGTGACGGTGCACAACCCGATCCGTTGAATTTGCGTATTTGAGAAGAGAAGAAGCCCCGGGGGCGCGACCCGTCTGCCACCGTCCCCGCACAGACCGAAGGAGCTGCCATGATCCCCGGAGAGATGTTTCCCGCCGCGGGCACACTGACCCTCAACCCCGGCGCCAAGGCGGTCACGCTGATGGTCGCCAATACCGGCGACCGGCCCGTGCAGGTGGGCTCGCATTACCATTTCGCCGAAGCCAATCCGGCGCTCGAGTTCGACCGCGCCGCCGCGCGCGGCTGCCGTCTGGACATCGCCGCGGGCACCGCCGTGCGCTTCGAGCCCGGCCAGCGCCGCGAGGTCACGCTGATCCCGGTGGCGGGCAAGCGGCGGATCTTCGGCTTCAACAAACGCGTCATGGGGGATCTTTGAATGCCACGCCGAAACACGATTCCCAACGTCTTCGATTACTGGGGCAATGCCGTGCAGATGAGCCTGGTCATGGCCGAGGCGCAAAGCGTCATCGCAATGCGGCTCATGGGTATGGTCGGGCTCTGGTCGGTGACCGCGCAGGAAGACAAACGCATGGTGTCCGAAAAGGTCTTTGCCATGACCAAGGCGATGACCGATGCGGGCAAGGTGGGGCTGCGCGGCGGCTCTCCCGATCAGGTGACCGCCGCGGCCATAAGGCCCATTCGTCAGGCCACGCGCGCCAATAACCGCCGCCTGGCAAAGCGCGGTCTGAAACGCGCCTGACCGTCAAGAGCCCCCGCCGCCAGACAAGGACCAAAGCCCATGCCCGCCACGATCAACCGCTCCGACTATGCCGCGATGTTCGGCCCCACGACCGGCGACCGGGTGCGGCTGGCCGACACCGATCTGATCATCGAGGTGGAGCGCGATCTGACCGCCGAACGGGCGGGCGCGGCGATGTCCGGCGGCACCGGTGCCAACGCGGCCCATTACGGCGAAGAGGTGAAGTTCGGCGGCGGCAAGGTCATCCGCGACGGCATGGGTCAAAGCCAGGTCACACGCGCCGGGGGCGCGGTCGACACGGTGATCACCAACGCGCTGATTGTCGACTGGACCGGCATCTACAAGGCTGATGTCGGTCTCAAGGACGGGCGCATCGCGGCGATCGGCAAGGCAGGCAATCCCGACACCCAGCCGGGCGTCGATATCATCGTCGGCCCGGGCACCGAAGCCATCGCGGGCGAAGGGCGAATCCTCACGGCGGGCGGGTTCGACAGCCATATACACTTCATCTGCCCGCAGCAGATCGAGGACGCGCTGCATTCCGGTCTCACCACGATGCTGGGCGGCGGCACCGGGCCTGCGCATGGCACGCTGGCCACCACCTGCACGCCGGGGCCCTGGCATATCGGGCGCATGCTGCAGGCGGCGGACGCCTTTCCGATGAACCTCGCCTTTGCTGGCAAGGGCAACGCCTCGCTGCCCGCCGCTCTGGAGGAGCAGGTCAAAGGCGGCGCCTGCGCGCTCAAGCTGCACGAGGATTGGGGCACCACACCCGGCGCGATCGATTGCTGCCTTTCGGTGGCGGACGCGATGGATGTGCAGGTGATGATCCACACCGACACGCTCAATGAGTCGGGCTTTGTCGAGCATACGGTGAAAGCCATGAAGGGCCGCACGATCCATGCCTTCCATACCGAGGGCGCGGGTGGCGGGCACGCGCCGGACATCATCAAGATCTGCGGGCTGGATCACGTGCTGCCCTCGTCCACCAACCCCACGCGCCCTTTCACCGTCAACACGATCGAAGAGCATCTCGATATGCTGATGGTCTGTCATCATCTCGACAAGTCGATCCCCGAGGATATCGCCTTTGCCGAAAGCCGCATCCGGCGCGAGACCATCGCCGCCGAGGACATCCTGCACGACATGGGCGCGTTCTCGATCATCGCCTCGGACAGCCAGGCCATGGGGCGGGTGGGCGAAGTGCTGATCCGCACCTGGCAGACCGCCGACAAGATGAAAAAGCAACGCGGGCGACTGCCCGAAGAGCAGGGCGAGAACGACAATTTCCGGGTCCGGCGCTATATCGCGAAATACACAATCAACCCGGCGATTGCGCATGGCATCGCGGGGGAGATCGGCTCCGTTGAAGTGGGCAAACGTGCCGATCTTGTGCTCTGGAACCCGGCGTTTTTCGGGGTGAAGCCGGAGATGGTCCTGCTTGGCGGCACCATCGCGATGGCCCAGATGGGCGATCCCAACGCCTCGATCCCGACACCCCAGCCGGTCTATTCGCGTCCCATGTTCGGCGCCTACGGGCGCTCGGTCGAGCAGTCGGCGGTGACCTTCGTGTCGGAGGCCGCGCAGGCCGACGGCATCGGTGAGAGGCTGGGCCTTGCCAAGACCACGCTTGCGGTCCGCCAGACACGCGAGATCGGCAAGCGCGATCTCAGGCTCAACGACGCAACGCCGCAGGTCGAGGTCGATCCCGAAACCTACGACGTGCGCGCCGACGGCGAATTGCTCACCTGCCAGCCCGCCGACGTGCTGCCCATGGCGCAGCGGTATTTTCTGTTTTGAGGCCACAAGATGACCAAACTCCCCACCGCCCAAACCCTGCACCGCAAGAGCCACTGGTCCGGTCCGGCGGAGCTTTGCCGTCTCGACTACGCTGCGCGGTTTTTGCGGCGCAAGCGGCTGGAGACGGAGGACGGGCGCGGGTTTGTCGTGGATCTGGCGCAGACCACCTCGCTTGATGATGGCGACGCGCTGGAGCTGGACGACGGCACAAGGGTGGAGATCCGCGCCGCCGAAGAGGCGGTGCTTGTGGTGACCGGCGCCGATCTGCCCCGGCTCGCCTGGCATATCGGCAACCGGCACACGCCCTGCCAGATCGCGGCGGATCACCTGCTGATCCAGGCAGACCCGGTGATCCGGCACATGCTGGAGCATCTGGGCGCCGGGATCACCGAGGCCACGGCGCCCTTCACACCCGAGGGTGGCGCTTACGGGCACGGGCGCACGCACAGCCATGAGCATGGGGCCACCGCGCATGATCACGGACCGGCGACCCATGCGCACTGAGCCACTGCCGCAAACCGCGCAGCTGCTGATCCTCGCCCAATGGCTGTCTCCGGCATTCCCTCTGGGCAGCTTTGCGTGGTCGCACGGGCTCGAGCAGGCGGTGGCGGACAGGCAGGTGTCGGATGCGCGCGACCTGCGGCGCTGGCTCAGGGATGTGCTGCGCGATGGCTCCGGGCGCAGCGACGCGATTTTCCTGCGGCTTGCCTTCGCATGCCCGCCCGAGGCGCTGGCCGCGCTCGATGCCCGCGCGCGCGCCTTTCAGCCCGCCGCCGAACGGCGCGCGGAAGCCGAGCGTCAGGGGGCCGCCTTCGTGCGCACCACCAACGCGGTCTGGGGCACCGACATGCCGGACCTGCTCTTGCCGCTGGCGGTCGGGCAGGGCGCGCGGCATCTCGGGCTCGATGTCGAGACCACCGTGCCCATTTACCTGCACAGCTTTGCCAGTGCGCTTGTGTCTGCCGCACAGCGCCTGATGCCCGTCGGGCAGAACGCCGCACAAGCGGTGATCGCGGCGCTGCACCCGGTCTGCGCCGAGATCGCGCAGGCCACGAAGGGCGCTGGCGCCTACGACCTTTACAGCAACGCCTTCCTGTCGGACATCGCGGCGATGCGTCACGAAACCCTGCAACCGAGGCTTTTTCAGTCATGACCCAGATGAATGGCCCGCTCCGCGTCGGGATCGGCGGCCCGGTGGGGGCCGGAAAGACCACGCTCACCGCCCGGCTGGCCGAACGGCTGAAGGACGAGTTCTCCATCGGTGTGATCACCAATGACATCTACACGCAGGAGGATGCGGAGGCGCTGATGCGCATGCAGATCCTGCCCGCCGACCGGGTGATCGGGGTCGAGACCGGCGGCTGCCCGCATACCGCGATCCGCGAGGATGCCTCGATCAACCTCGCGGCGGTCGCCGAGATGCGAACCCGGCACCCCGAGGTCGAGATCGTGCTGATCGAGAGCGGCGGCGACAACCTCTCGGCGACGTTCAGCCCCGAACTTGCGGACGTGACGGTCTATGTGATCGACGTGGCGGCGGGTGAGGAAATCCCGCGCAAGGGCGGGCCGGCCATCACCCGCTCGGACCTGCTGGTGATCAACAAGACCGATCTCGCGCCGCATGTGGGCGCATCGCTTGAGGTGATGGAGGCGGATGCGGGCCGGATGCGCGGAGCGCGGCCTTTCGTCTTCGCGGCCTTGCGCCATGGCGACGGGGTCGACGCGGTGCTGGCCGCGCTGAAACGCACCGCGGGGCTGTAGGGAGCGTTTGCGGACAGCGCCAGCGGCCAGCCGCTCAAAGGCTCCGTAATCGTTCCGGCGCTTCGGCGCGCCAACTGCGGCCGGACTGGTCGTCGACCCGCTGCATCGCCACTTCGAACCGGTAAAGGTCCGGGCGGTAGAGCACGCGGATCATCTCGACCGGTCGCTCCTGATCGTCCAGCACCAGCCGGTTGACCTCCAGCAGCGGGGTGCCCGCGGCCACCCCCAGCGCTTGCGCCACCTCGGTATCCGCCACGGTGGCACCGATTGTCTGCGTGGCCGAGGCAACGGGCACGCCCGCCGCCTCCAGCAGCAGCAAAAGCGGGGTTTGCGACATGTCCATGCCGTCCACCTTGCGGCCGATCTGCTCGGGCACCACGGTCACCAGATAGGACATCGCCTCGTCGCCGAGATAGCGCACCCGCACCGCGCGCTGCACCATCGCGGCCTCCGCCAGATCGAGCTTTTCGGCCATGTCGGGCGTCGCGGCGAGGTAGCGGAAATCGAGCACCTTCACAGAGGTCATGCGCCCCATATGGCCGACATTCTCCATCAGCCCGTCCAGCGTCGCACTGACCGAGGGCGGCTTCTTGTGCGGCACAACCCGTGTCCCGCGCCCGCGTTCGCGCACCACCCGGCCCATCGCCGCCAGCTCGTTCAGCGCCCGCCGCGCGGTGATCCGGCTCACGCCGAACTCGGTGCAGATCGCCGCCTCTCCGGGCATCGTGTCGCCGGGGCGCAACGCGCCGGACGTCATGCGGCTGGTCAGGATCACCACGATCTGATGGTACAGCGGCACGCTGCTGGCATGGTCGAGCGGCGCGCTGATCTGGTCGTCCGGCGGCATGGCGGTCCCTCATGCGGCAAGTCTCTTGCCTTAATGATATACTTATATAACATCTATTGGCGAATCCAAAGCAAAAGCCGGGGGGCTGATGAAGATCACGCGCGATCCGATCCTGATCGTCGGTGCCGGGCCGGTGGGGCTCACGCTGGCGTGGCGGCTGTCGGAGGCGGGCCTGCCCGTGCGCGTGTTCGAGGCCGAAGACGAGATCCCCGACCAGCTGCGCGCCTCGACCTTTCATCCCCCGACGCTCGACATGTTCGACGCCTCTGGCATCACGCAGGCGCTGATTGACAAGGGCCGCATCACGCCGACCTGGCAGATCCGCATGCACGAGACCGGCGAGAAGGCGGAGTTCGATCTGGGCCTGCTCGCGCGCGACACCGCGCATCCCTACCGCCTGCAATGCCGCCAGTCGGAGTTGAGCAGAGCACTCGCCGCGCGCCTGCCCGACGGCACGGTGCGCTTCGGCACGGAGGTGACGGCGGTTGCGCAGGAGGCCGATGGCGTGACGCTGCAGGTGGCCGATGAGCGGATCCGCGGCAGCCTGCTCATTGGCTGCGACGGCGCGCGCAGCCTTGTGCGCAAGGCCATCGGCGCCACGTTCGAAGGCGCGACCTATCCCGAAAACACCATCCTCGTGACCACGCATTTCGATTTCGAAGCGCATCTGGAGGGGCTGTCGGGTGTCAATTACATCTGGAAACCCGGCGGCACCTATTCGCTCTTGCGCCTGCCCGATCTCTGGCGCGTCTCGCTGCATCCGCGCGAGGATCAAAGCGCCGAAGACGCGCTTGAGGACGCCTCGATCCGGGCGCAGACCCGCGAGGTTGTGCCGGATGCCGGTGAGATCGACATCGTGGAAAAGCGCATCTACCGCGTACATCGCCGTGTCGCGACGCGTTATCGCAAGGGGCGGATGTTCATCGCCGGTGACGCGGCACATCTCAACTCTCCCAAAGGCGGGATGGGCATGAATGGCGGCATCCATGACGCCTGGTGCCTCGCGGATCTGCTGATCGCTGTGGCGGGCGGGCGTGATGCCGCATGTCTGGATCACTACGAGACGCTGCGCCGCCCGATTGCGCGCGACGATATCGTGGCGCAGGCCGATGCCAACCGCGCGCGCATGAACACCACCGATGCCGGCGAACGCCGTGCGCATCTGCGTCGCCTTCAGGCCATCGCGGCGGACCCCGACAAGGCGCGCGCCTTCCTGCTGCGCTCTTCGATGATCGAAGGGCTGCGGCGGGCGGAGGAGATGGCATGAGCGTGCTGGCCATCCTCGGCGGCTGCGGCGGCATCGGCCGGGTGCTGGTGGCGGAGGCGCAGGAAGCGGGCCACACGCCTGTGGTGCTCGACCTGCCGCAATCCATCGAGGCGCATCCGCTCGATGTGGAGTGCATCGCGGTGGACGCCACGTCCGAGACCGCTTTGCAAGAGGCGGCAAAGGCGTTGCCGGAGCTGGACGGGCTGGTCTGCCTCTCGGGATTCATGACCGAAAACCAACCCGTGACCGAGGCCAGCGCCGCCGTCTGGGACGAGGTGCTGACCGGCAATCTGACCGCCACATGGCTCGCGGCCAGGACCCTTGGCCCGAAGCTGCGCGCGGGCGGCGCGATGGTGCTCACCGGGTCGGGCCTGGGGCATTTCGCGCGTCCGGGCTACGGGCCTTATGCGATCTCCAAGGCCGGGATCGCGGCGCTCACTCGGCAGCTGGCGCTGGAATGCGCGCCTGAGATCCGCGTCAATTGCGTGGCCCCTTCGGCGGTCGACACCGCGTTTCTGCGTGGCGGCACCGGGCGCTCGGCCGAGGCAGAGGACATCCGGCTCGATCTCGACGCCTACGCGCAGGCGATCCCGCTCAGGCGCATCGCCGGGCCGAAGGACGTCACCGGTCCGATCCTGTTCCTGCTCTCGGATCAGGCGCGCTACATCACCGGCCAGGTCATCCACGTCAACGGGGGCACGTTCATGCCATGACCGACCAGCCGCGTTTCGAGATACCGATCAGGCCGCCCGCCCGCGTGACCGGCTGGGCGGGCGACCGCGCGACGCCCGGCGGCGGGCCGGAGCTGCCGGTCCACTACCCCGCGACCGGCGCGCAGATCTCGGTGCTTGTGGAGGATGACGCGGCCTCCGTCGGTCTTGCGGTACGCGCGGCGCGCCGGGCTTTCGATCAGGGCCCCTGGCCCTCGCTGTCCACGGCAGAGCGGATCTCGCTGCTGGAACGCTGCGGGAAGATCATCCGCGATCACGCGGACGAGCTGGCGCGCCTGGAATGCGCCGCCACCGGGCTGTTGCTGCGCGAACTCAAGGAGCGCCACATGCTGCGCGCCGCCTATAATTTCCGGTTCTTTGCCGATTACATCAGCCAGCGCGCGGGCGAGCGTTACGATCAGACGCCCGGCTATCTCACAACCGTGGTGCGCGAGCCGGTGGGCGTGGCGGCGCTGATCGCGCCCTGGAATGCGCCGGTCGCACTGGCCACGATGAAGATCGCCGCCGCACTGGCCTTCGGCAATACCTGCGTGCTGAAACCCTCCGAACAGACGCCGCTGGCGCTGGCGCGGCTGGTGGCGCTCTTGCAGGAGGTGTTGCCCGAGGGTGTGCTGAACCTCGTGAACGGGCGCGGGCCGGTCACCGGCGCGGCGCTGGTCGCGCATCCGGGGGTGGACCTTGTCAGCTTCACCGGCGGCACCGAAACCGGGCGGATGATCATGTCCGCCGCGGGCCAGCGGCTGGTGCCCTGCACGATGGAGCTGGGCGGCAAATCCGCCAATGTGATCTTTGCCAGCGCGGATTTCGAGCGCGCGCTCGACGGCGCTCTGCTCGGGATCTTTTCCAACAACGGCCAGCAGTGCCTCGCGGGATCGCGCATCCTTGTCGAGCGCGCGATCTTCGACGATTTCATCGAGCGGTTCATCGCGCGGGCGAAAAACATCCGCGTCGGTGACCCCACAGATCCGGCCACCGAGATCGGGCCGCTGGCGTCCTTGCCGCATATGAGCCGCGTGCTGGGCTTTGCCGAGACCGCGCGCGCCGATGGCGGCAGGGTGCTGACCGGCGGCACGAGGCGCGACGATCTGGGCGCGGGCTATTTCGTGCATCCCACCGCCGTGACCGTGCCGTCAAACGCCGCGCGGACCGCGCAGGACGAGATTTTCGGACCCTTTGCAACCTTCCTGCCGTTCGAGAGCGCCGAAGAGGCGGCGACCATCGCCAATGATACTGCGTTCGGGCTCGTCTCCTATGTCTGGTCCGATCATCTGCCCACGGTGATGCAGATGACCGAGGCGCTGCGCTCCGGCGTGGTCTGGGTCAACACGCCGATGATGCGCGAGCTGCGCGCGCCGTTTGGCGGCTTCAAAAACTCGGGTGTGGGGCGCGAAGGCGGCGCGGCCTGCGAGGCGTTCTATACCGAGGAAAAAACCGTCACGATGCCCAAAACGCCCCCGCCCCTGCGGCGGCTCGGGCTGGGTGAATAACCGACAAGGAGAGACGCTATGAAACAGTTCAAGATGGCCCTGGCCGCCGCGGCGCTGGCGCTGAGCGCGGCCCCCGCGACCGCGCAGGATCTGGTCAAGATCGGCACCTTCGTGCCCGAGCAATCCGTGGGTGTGGCCCGCGTGATCAAACCCTGGATGGAGGCCGTGGTCGCCGAGACCGACGCGGTCACGCTGCAGGGCTTCTGGGGCGGCACACTGGGCAAATCGCCCTTCAAGCAGTTCGAGCTGGTGCAGAACGGCGTGATGGATGTGAGCTGGGTGCTGCCCTCCTACACCGCCGGGCAATTCCCCGAAATGGGTGTGTTCGAGCTGCCGTTCCTGTTTCGCACCGCCGAAGAGGCGAGCGTGGTGGGCTGGAAGCTGCACGAGCAGGGCCTGCTCACCGGTTTTGACGGCGTGCATGTGCTGGGCTTTTTCGCCGCAGAGCCCAACGCCTTGTTCATGAAGACAAAAGTCGACGGGCTGGGCGGGCTCGAGAACATGAAGATCCGCGCTGTGGGTGGCATCCACGCGTCCTGGCTCGAAAGCCTCGGCGCAGCGTCGGAGACGCTCAGCTCTGCGGAAATGAACGAGGCGCTGAACCGCCGCACGCTTGATGGCGCGGTGCAGGGCTGGACCGGCATGCGCACCTTCAAGTCGCTGCCGCTGGTCGATCAGGCGCATGCCATCCCGGCCGGTGCGATCCCGTTCCTGCTCCTGATGAACCAGTCGAAATGGGACGCGCTTCCGGCGGAGGCGCAGGAGAAGATGATGATGCATGGCGGGCTGGCCATGGCCGAGATGGGCGGCGGCGCCTACACGGATATCGGCGAGGAAATCCGCGCCGGCGTCGTGGAGGAAGGCCGCATCGAGATCGTCGAATATTCCGACGACGAGATCGCCAAATGGGCGGAGATGGCGCAGCCCGTGCATCAGGCCTGGATCGAGGCGACACCCAACGGTCAGGCGGTCTATGACGCCGCGGTGGCCGCACTCGCAGAGATGCGCGGCGCCAGCTGATGACGCCTTCGGCCACGGCCCGGCGGCTTGACCGCATCACCCAGACGGCGGCGCTGATCGGCTTCGCCGGGCTGGTGGCCGTGTCCTTTCTGATCTTTTACGACGGCGCGGCGCGCTATCTCAACGCGCCGCGCATCCACGGGCTTAAAGATTACGGAGAGGTGGTCTATCCGCTTGTGATCGCGTCCTGTTTTCCCGCAGGGCTGCTGCGGCAGACCAATGTGACCGTGCGGGTCTTCGGCAAGATCGGGCCGCGGTTCAACGCGGTGCTCGAGGCGTTCGCCGCCCTGGTCGTGCTGGCCTTCTTTGCGGTGCTCGCCTGGCAATTCATCAAGCTCACCGGCAAATACGGCGATGCGGGCCGCACCACACGCACCATCGGCATCCCGCTGGCGCCCTGGTGGTGGGGGGTGACCGCGATCATGCTGGCCTGCGTGCCGGTGCAGGCCTATGTGTTTTTCGCCTGGGCGCGGGCGGCGCTAAAAGGCGCGCCTGCCGTGCATGAGGGGCTTGCGCATGCCGCGATCGACGCCGCGCCCGATCGCCCCGGAAAGGCCGCCTGAATGGTCGCGGATCCGCTGACGACGGGGCTGATCGGCCTGGCCGCGATGTTCGCGATGATCGTGCTGCAGGTGCCCGTGGGGGTCGCCATGGGTGTGGTGGGCGTCGTGGGCACCGGCATGATCATCGGCTTTGGCCCGGCGTTGACCCTGCTCGCGACCGAGCCCTCCGCCGCGATGGCCGCCGAGGGGCTGGCGGTGATCGCGATGTTCCTGCTGATGGGCAATCTGGCGCATGCGGGCGGGCTCTCGGATGAGCTTTACCGGCTGGCGCAGGCCTGGCTCGGGCACAAACGCGGCGGGCTGATCTTTGCCACCATCGGCGCCTGCGCGGGGTTCGGCGCGATCTGCGGCTCTTCCGTGGCCACGGCGGCCACCATGGCGCGCATCGCTTTGCCGCAGATGCTGGAGCGTGGCTATTCCAAGTCGCTGGCGGCGGGGGCGATTGCCTCGGGCGGCACGCTGGGCATGATCGTGCCGCCCTCGGTGGTGATGATCCTCTACGCGATCCTCACTGAAAACTCGATCATCACGCTGTTCCTTGCCGCCGTTGTGCCGGGGCTGCTCGCGGTGGTCTTTTACTTCGTGGCCATCGGCATCGTCGTGCGCCGCCGCCCGGAGGACGCGCCGCAGGGCGAGCGCGTCTCCTGGCCCGTGCGCCGCAAGACCACGCAGCAAAGCTGGGCCGTGGTGCTGCTGGCCGTGGTGGTTTCGGGCGGCATCTATTCGGGCATCTTCACGGTGTCGGAGGCCGCCGCTGTGGGCGCGTCGATGGCGCTGATCATCAGCCTCGTGCGGCGCCGTCTCACCGGGCGCAGCTTTCTCGAAAGCCTCGGAGAGACCGCCTCCAACACCGGGCTGATCTTCGTGATCATCATCGGCGCGTCGGTGTTTTCCTATTTCGCCACGCTCTCGGGCCTGCCGGGCGCCACGGTGGCCTCGATCGAAGGGCTGGGCCTGCCGCCACTGGCGGTCATCGGCATGCTGATGCTGTTTTACCTGATCCTGGGCGCGCTGTTCGACACGATTGCCGCCATGGTCCTGACGCTGCCCTTTGTCTATCCGCTGGTGACCGGGCTCGGCTACGATCCGATCTGGTGGGGTGTGGTGATGGTTGTGGTGATCGAGCTTGGCATGATCACGCCGCCCATCGGCATCAACGTCTTCGTGCTGCACGGCATGGCGCGCGACCTGCCGCTGGGCACGATCTTTCGCGGCGTGATCCCGTTTGTCTTTGCCGATCTGGCGCGGCTGATCGTGCTGATCCTGTTTCCGGCGCTCAGTCTCTGGCTGCCGGATGTGCTGGGCTGGCTATAGCGGGGCCAAAGCATGGCCTCACCCCCGGCGCGCCGCGCGCAGCAGCACCGGGATCAGCACCGTCAGGATCACCAGCCGCATCACGTGATGGGCGGCGACAAAGGCAGGATCCAGCCCCAGCGTCACCGCAATCGCCGCCATCGTCTCGACCCCGCCCGGCGCAAAGGCGACGATCAGCAGCGCCGGCGGGATGCCCAGAAGGACCATCGCCAGCCCCACCGCCAGCAGGCTCATCAGGATGGTGACCCCGGTCACCCAGGCACCGGCGCCCAGCAGCGGCCAGAGCTCCCTGACGCGCACATCCACAAAGCGCGATCCGATCAGGATGCCCATCACCAGAAACGCCAGCACGATCACCGGATCCGGCAACCGCCCCGGCGTAAGATCGAGCCCGTGGCCGGTCGCGCTCACCGCCATTCCCGCAAGCAGGTAGGCCGCGGGCAGGCGCAGATGCTGGAAGACCGCGCCAAGGCCGATGGCCAGCCCCAGCAGCAGCAGGCCCGACAGCGGGTGCAGGATTTCCGAGGGCATGACAGCGACCCCGGTGGCGCCGAACAGCTCGGTCACCAGCACCGGCACACAAAGCGTCAGCGTCAGCACGCGGATGCTCTGCACGATGGCGACGCGCGTGGCGCCGCCGGGAATGTCGTAGGAGAGCGCGATCACATAGCTCAGATGCCCCGGCGCCGCGGCCAGGGTGCCGCTGACGCGGTCGAACCCCATCCAGCGGATCAGCCCCCAGCGCGTGAGCGCCATTGCGGCGACAAGGCTCAGCGAAAGTATGGCGATGCTCAGCGGCCAGGCCACAACCCCCTGCAGCGTTTCCGGCGTGACGCCGCTGCCGATATTGAGCCCGAGCAGCACAAACGCCCCGGTGCGCACCCAGTCGGGCATGCTGACCGGAATGCCGATCAGCGCGGCGATGGTGACCAGTGTCGCGGCACCGGTCAGAGGCGCTGCGGGAAAGCCGATCAGCGTGAACAGCCCCGCCCCCAGAAGCGCCGCGGCAAAGGCGCCGAGCAGGCCGGTCACCGCCGCCCGCGTGTCGCGGCTCAGCCGGGGCAGGGGCATGGCCGCGCCGCTCCGGACCGGCGCATCAGATCACGCCTTCGCGGCGCAGGTCGCGGATCTCGTCCTCGCCAAGGCCAAGCTCTGCCCAGACGCGGGCATTGTCCGCGCCAAGCTCGGGCGGTGGCGTCTGCGGCACGGGCCGCATGGCGTCGATGCGCAGAGGTGAGGCGGCAAGCTGCAGCACATCCGCCCCCATCGGCATGTCGCAGATCAGGCCGCGCCCGGCAATCTGCGGGGTGGCCAGCGCGTCGGCGACGCTCAGCACCGGCCCGGCCGGCACGCCGCAGCGGTTGAGACGCTCCACCCAATGCGCCGCCGGGCGGGTGGTCAGCACGGTCTCCAGCGCGTCGCGCAGAGCGTGCCGGTTGCGCTTGCGATCCTCGCGGGTGGCATAGTCGGCATGCGCCACGAGGTCGTCGCGCCCAAGCTCGCGGGCCAGCGACCGCCATTGCTCGTCGCGGTTGGCGGCGATGTTGATCGCGGTGTCGGCGGTGGCAAAGGTGCCCGACGGGGCGGAGGTGGTGTTTTCGTTGCCATGCGCGCCGGGGGGCACCCCGCCGATCAGGAGGTTCGAGACCGCCCAGCCCATGGTCGAGATCACCGCCTCGGTCATCGAAATGTCCAGAAATCCGCCGCGCGGATCGGCATTGAGCGCGGCGGCAATGGCAAAGGCCGCGGTCATGCCGCCCACCGTGTCGGCCAGCGGATAGCCCACGCGCAGCGGCGCGCTGTCGGCGTCGCCGGTGATCGACATCACACCCGAAACCCCCTGTACGATCTGGTCATAGGCCGGGTTGTCCTTCCACGGACCATCCGCGCCAAAGCCCGAGATCGCGCAATAGACAAGCCGCGGGTTCCCGGATCTGAGCGCCTCAAAGCCCAGCCCCAGCCGGTCCATCACGCCGGGGCGAAAGTTCTCCACCAGAACGTCCGATTGCGAGACCAGCCGTTTCAGCAGCGCCTTGCCTTTCGGCGCTTTCATGTCAAGCGTGATCGAGGCCTTGCCCGCGTTCTGCGCCAGAAAGCTGATGCCCATCCCGGCGGCGTTGCGCGCGGGATCTCCGCCCAGCTCGCGGGCGAGATCGCCCTTGCCCGGCCGTTCGACCTTGATGACCTCCGCGCCGAGCAGCGCCAGCTGGTAGCAGCAATAGGGCCCGGCCAGCACATTGGTCAGATCCAGCACCCGGATCCCTGCCAGAGGCGTAGGGTGGGTTTTAAACCCACCACTGCCCTCAGTCGCCATCCGCCACGCCGGTCTTGCGCGCGCGGGCCCGCCGCGCGCGGTAGCTCGGGATCACCACCAGAAGGGCGGCGATCACCAGCAGGCCCAGCGTCATCGGCCGCTCCAGGATGAAGCCCGCGCCATCGTAAAGCTGCATGGAGCGCGAGAAATTATCCTCCAGCATCCGGCCCAGGATGAACCCGATGAGCAGCGGCGCCAGCGGATAATCGGCAAAGCGCAGGATTGTCGCGCAGATCCCGAACCCCACGAGGATCAGAAGCTCGGTGGCGTTGTTCTGCCCGATATAGCTGCCCATCAGCGTGAAGAAGAGGATGAACGGAATAAGGTAGTTGCGCGGGATCGACAGCACCTTGGCGATATAGGGGATGAGCGGCAGGTTGAGAATCAGCAGCACCAGGTTGCCGATGAACATCGAGGCGATCACCGCCCAGAAGATCTCCGGACTGTCGAGCATCAGCCGCGGGCCGGGTGTCACGTTGAGCGCGATCAGCGCGCCCAGCAGGATCGCCGTGGTGCCCGAGCCGGGGATGCCCAGCGTCAGCAGCGGCACGAAGGAGCCGGTACAGGCGGCGTTGTTGGCGGTCTCGGGCGCGGCGAGCCCCTTGATCGAGCCTTTGCCGAACTCCTTCTGCTCGGCTTCCGTGGCGATGTTGCGCTCCACCGCGTAGCCCAGAAAGGACGCGATGGTCGCACCCGCGCCGGGCAGCACACCGATGAAAAAACCCTGCACCGATTGCCGCCCGATCACCGGCGCGATCTTGCGTGCCTCGTCGCGGGAGATGCGCAACCCGGTGATCTTGCCGCCGCCTTCGCCGCCTTGCGTGACGCGGGCGGGGTTCAGCACCAGAAAGAGCGCCTCCGGCAAGGCGAACATCGCCATGGCGAGCGTGATGAAGGAAAAGCCCGATTGCAGGTCCATCAGCCCCATGGTGAAGCGCGGCATGTTGAAAAGCGCGCCTTCCCCGACCGTGGCCATGATCAGCCCCAGCAGCGTCATCAGCACTGCCTTGGCGACATTGCCGGTGCCCGCAAAGGCCGCAATCGCCGAGAGCCCGACAACCATGAGCGCGAAATACTCGGCGGAATGGAACAGCAGCGCCACGGTCGAGAGCATGGGTGCAAAGACCATCAGCAGCAGCGCGCCGATGGTGCCGCCCAGAAAGCTCGAGATCGCGGCGATGGTCAGCGCCTTGCCCGCCATGCCGGCGCGCGCCATCGGATAGCCGTCGAAACTGGACGCCACCGTCCCGGCCACCCCGGGCGCGTTGAGCAGGATCGACGAGGTCGAGCCGCCGAAAATCGCGCCGTAATAGACGCCGGCCAGCAGGATCAGCGCCGCCGACGGATCACCCAGCGTGATCGCCACGGGGATCATGATCGCGATGATCGACATCGGCCCGAGCCCCGGCAGCATGCCGATGAACGTGCCGATCAGACAGCCGCCGATGACCATGGCAAGATTGGTGACGGAGAAGGCCGTGGAGAGGCCGATGAGCAGTCCTTCGAGCATGACGCCCTCCTATCCCATAAAGAACGGCAGCGGCCGCAGAAAGATGCCGAGGACCCCCTCGACGAGATACCAGACGATGCCGGTGGCCACCGCGGCGACCGGCAGCAGGATCCAGAGCTTGCGCTCGCCAAGGATGATCGCGCCGATCGACAGAAACCCGATTGTCGAAAGCAGGAACCCGGCCGGACGCAGCATCACCGCGTAAAGCGCCATGAGCCCCAGCAGCGACAGTGCCTTGCCGATGTGGTAATCGCCCAGACGCCGGTAATCGATGTCGGGCGTCTTGGCCTCTCCGTCGGATTTCTCCAGCCCCAGCACGATCACCAGCGAGGTGACGATGGCAAGAACCGCCAGCACCTTGGGAAAGGTCGATGGCCAGATCGGATTGCGCTGCATGAAGGGCGGCAGCAACTGATCCATGGTGAAGAACGCGCCATAGCCGTAAGCCAGCGCGATCCCGAGAATGATGAGTGCGATCCAGCGGTCAAGGGCCATGTGAGATCTCCCGCAGAGGCGATGAAAGGGGCAGGGGCGTTGCCCCTCCTGAGCCGGCGGCTCAACTCACCCCGAAGATGACCGGCAGGATGAAGCCGGGGCGGCGGCGCAGATCGCCACCGCAGGGCCCCGGGGCTCCGGTCGCATATTCATCTTGCCGCTGAACTTCGGGGAGCGCGAGGGGCTGGCCCCTCGCACTGTTTGCTTCAACGCGCGGCGCAGCCGCACAATCTGGTTAAAGGAACCCGAGCTCTTTCATCAGGTCGCCGATCTCCTGTTCCTGGTTCTCCAGGAAGGTTTTGAAATCGTCGCCGGGGTTGTGGATGTTGACCCAGCCGTTGCGGCCGCGCACTTCTTCCCACTCGTCGGTTTCGTACATCTTGGCGATGGCCTCCTGCATGGCGGTGACCGTGCCCTCATCGAGCCCGGGCGCGCCGAAGAAGCCGCGCCAGTTCACGAAGGTGGTGTCGATACCCTGCTCTTTCATCGTGGCCGCGTCCTCATAGGCGCCGACGCGTTCGTCGCTGGTCACACCGAGGATCTTGACCTCGCCCTGTTCGGCCAGCGCGACCGCTTCGGAAAAGCCGGTCGAAAGCGCCTTGATCTCGCCCGAGAGCAGCGCCGCCATGGCCTTGCCGCCCGCGTCATAGGGGATGTACTTGACCGCTGTGGGGTCTTCGCCCGCGGCCTTCATCACCATCGCGGCCACGATGTGGTCCATGCCGCCCGGCACCGACCCGCCGCCGACGGCAAAGGCGTTGGGGTCGGACTTGTAGGCCTCCAGCAGATCGCTCATCGTATCGAGATCGCTGTCGGCGGGCACCACCATCGCGGCATAATCGCCGATGGTGCCGGCCACCAGCGTCAGATCGCGGAAGCTTTGCGGGAAGACGCCGGTGAGCGAGCGGATCACGATCGGGGTGGAGTTCACCATCAGCACATTGTCGAGGCTTTCGGCGTTCTCGATCAGGTAGCCGATGGCCTTGCCGCCACCGCCGCCGGACATGTTCTCGTAAGACGCGCTGCCCACGAGGCCGGATTTCGTCAGCGCCTCGCCGGTGCCGCGGGCGGTGCCGTCCCAGCCGCCGCCGGCGCCGCCGGGGATCAGGAAGTGGATGCTTTCGAGAACCTGGTGGCCGCCGGCCAGAACCGGGGCGCCAAAGGACATCGCGGCGACGGCGGTCGCCATCAGGGCGCGGCGGCCCAGTGTGAAGTGCGTCATGAATTCCTCCCATTTGACAAGGGCGCTGTCCCGCGCCCATGAATCGAGCATAACATGGGCAAGCTGACACGCACCTGACAACGGGGCATTCAGACAGCCAGACGGATCAGCCGGGAGCTGAGGAGGCGCGATGCGGTATCTGCTTGTGGAAGACAACGACCAGCTGGCGCGCGCGGTGTCGGACCGGTTGTCCCTGGATGGTCACGTGGTCGACCGCGCCGCCGATCTGGGCACCGCCGACGCCTTTGTCGAAACCGGCGATTACGATCTCATCCTGCTCGACATCATGCTGCCCGACGGCGACGGGCGCGATTTCCTGCAGGCCCACAGGCGCGCCCAGCGGCCGACGCCGGTGATCGTTCTGACCGCGCGTTCGGAAGTGTCGGACCGGGTCGGCGTGCTCGATCTGGGCGCCGACGACTATATCGTCAAGCCCTTCGATTTTGCCGAGCTGGAGGCGCGCTGCCGCGCCGTTCTGCGCCGCCGGAGCGGTGGCGCCAGCAACCTGCAGCGCTTTGGCGATGTGGCGTTCGATCCGCTCGCCTGCACGCTTCGTGTCGGCGACCGCGAAGTGCAGCTGCGCACCCGCGAGCTGCGCCTGTTCGAGATCCTGATCGGCGCGCCGGACCAGGTGTTTTCCAAGTCGAAACTGGTGGACCGGCTGTTTTCGCATGACGCGGATGTGACCGAGAACGCCATCGAGGTCTATATCGGGCGCTTGCGGCGGCATCTCAGCGGCGCGCGGGCGCAGATCGTGACGGTCCGGGGGCTGGGCTACCGGCTGAGCCTCACGTGATCGCAGCGCTGTCCGGGCCGGGCTCGATCCGGCGGCGGCTGATCATCCAGCTGCTGGCGGGCGCGGCGCTGCTCGCGCTGGTGGTGTTTGTGATCGTGCGCGGCTATGCGCGCGATCTGGCCGCCGAAAGCCAGGACAATATCCTCGCCGCCTCGGTCACGGCGATCCTCGATTCGGTCAGCGTGCGCGACGGCGCCCTGCAGCTCGACATCCCCTATTCGGCGTTTTCGATGCTGGGCAATGTTTCGGATGACCGGGTGTTTTACGCGGTTTCGCACGGGCCGCGCTTCATCACCGGCTACGAGGATCTGCCGGTCCCGGTGGACCCCAGGACCGGCGCGCCGCAGTTCGGCACCGCGGTGTATGACGGGGCCGAGATCCGGGTGGCCACCGCGGCGCGCCGTCTGTCGGTTGCGGGCCGCCCCGAGGTTGTCGCGGTGAGCGTCGCGCAGACCCGCGACGGGCTGCGCCAGACGCTGACCCGGATCTCCCGTAACGTGGCGGGCTTCGGGCTGGGATTCTTCATGCTGGCGGCGGCGCTGGGCGTCTTTACCGCGCGCTCCGCCACGCTGCCGCTGCGCGATCTGGCCGTCTCCGTGTCGCGCCGCGGTCCCGAGGATCTGCGCCCGGTCGAAGCGCCGGTGCCCGAAGAGATGACGCCGCTGGTGGGTGCGCTCAACGGGTTCATGGGGCGGCTCTCGGCCGCGCTCAGCCGGTCGGAGGATCTGATTGCGGAAGCCGCGCACCGGGTGCGCACGCCGCTCGCCACGGTCCGCACCCAGGCCGAGATCACCCTGCGCCGTGTGGACAAGCCGGAAAACCGCGAGGCCGTGCGCGAGATGATCCGCGCCATCGATGAAAGCAGCCGCGCGGCGGGCCAGTTGCTGGATCACGCCATGGTCAGTTTCCGCAGCGAGCATCTGCAAAGTGCCGAGGTCGGGCTCGACCGGCTGGCCTCGGATGCGGCGGACCGGCTGCGCCCGATGGCCGATCTGCGCGACATCGCGCTGGAGCTCTGCCCGGCGGCAGAGCCGGGGCTGAAGGTCAAGGGCGACGCGATCCTGCTGCAGAGCGCGCTGCTCAACCTGATCGACAACGCCATCAAATACGCGCCGCCCGACAGCGACGTGATCGTGCGGGTGAGCCGCGAGGGGGCGTATGGCACGGTGGCCGTCGAGGATGCGGGCAAGGGGTTTCCGCCCGAGGCGCTGGGCACGCTCACCACGCGGTTCGTGCGCGGCAGCAACACGTTGGGGGTGGTGGGCTCGGGCCTCGGGCTGACCATCGCCGACGAGGTGGCGCGCGCCCATGGCGGCCATCTGGTGCTTGGCAATCTTGACAGGGAAGGAGGTGGCGCATGCGCGCGATTGCATTTGCCCTTGCTCTGATCTGCGGTCTGGCCGGGCGCGGCATGGCGTTCGAGATCGAGAACCGGGTGGTCTTTGGCCCGGAGGATCCGGCGCGGGTGCTGAGCGTCATTTCCACCGGCGATGCGGAGCTATTCGCCCCGATCATCCAGGCGTTCCTGCAGGGCCGGCCCGATGTGGCGGTTGATTACACCGTCGCCAGTTCCGCGCAGCTGATGCGCGCGGTGCATGAGGAAGGCGTGGTCTTCGACGTGGTTCTGTCGAGCGCGATGGATCTGCAGACCAAGCTGGTGAATGACGGGTTTGCGCGTGCCTACAGCTCCGGTGTGACCGAAGCGCTGCCGGACTGGGCGCGCTGGCGCCAGCATCTCTTTGCCTTTACCGAAGAGCCCGCGGCCATTGTGTTGTCGCGCGAGGCCTTCGAGGGGCTGGACCTGCCGCGCACGCGGCAGGGGCTGATCGAGCTGATGCGCGCGCAGCCCGAGCGCTTTGCCGGGCGGGTCGGCACCTATGACGTGCGCCAATCCGGGCTGGGCTATCTTTTTGCCACGCAGGATGCGCGCACCTCCGAGACGTTCTGGCGGCTGTCGGAGGTCATGGGCGCGCTCAAGGCGCGGCTTTACTGCTGCTCGGGCCAGATGATCGACGATGTGGCCTCCGGCGAGCTGGCGCTGGCCTATAACGTGCTGGGCTCTTACGCGCGTGGCCGCGCCGACCGCTCGGCGTTTCACATCCTGCTGCCGGAGGATTTTGTGACGGTGATGCTGCGCACCGCCTTTATCGCCCGCACCAGCCCGGAGCCGGATCTTGCGGAGGCCTTTATCGATCATCTCGTGGCGCGCGACTGGGCGGATGGCGACAGCGCGGATGGTGACGGGGCAGATGGCGACGGGGCGGATGGCGACAGCGCGGAGAGCGCGTTTTTCGATGGCAACTGGCTGCGGCCGCAAGAACAGGTGTTGCGGCGGATCCGCATGGGGCCGGGGCTGATGGTGTTCCTGGACCGTTACAAGAAGGCGGCGTTCATCGAGGAATGGGGCAGCGCGATGCTGCAGCCGTGAGGCGCGGGAGGGGGGACGGCGCTCGCTGCGTGGCAGCCTCGCCCCGCCCGCCCTCCCGTTGTGGCGCCAGGATCAGGGGAGTGGGACATGAAGATCGCGTTTATCGGGTTGGGTGAGGCGGCGGGCGCCGTGATTGCCGGTTGGGGGGCGGCGCGGGCGGCGGCGATTTCGGCCTATGACATCAAGTCCGCGGAGGTGGCGACGGCGACAGAAATCACCGCGCGCGCGCAAAGACTCGGGATCGTGGCCTGCGGGACGGCGCGCGAGGCGCTGGCGGAGGCGGAGCTGGTGTTCTGCACGGTGACGGCGGATCAGGCGGTGGCCGCGGCGCGGGATTATGCGCCGCATCTCCTGCCGGGGGCGGCCTGGCTCGATCTCAATTCCTGCGCGCCGGGATCGAAGCGTGTCTCCGAAGGGGTGATCGCGGCGGCGGGCGGGCGCTATCTTGACGTGGCGGTGATGGAGCCGGTCTTCCCCAAGCGCCACCTCGTGCCCTGCCTGCTCTCCGGTCCGTATGCGGAAGATCTGGCACCGGTGCTGGAAGGCCTGCCGATGCAGGTGCGCGTGGTACCCGGCGAGACCGGGCGCGCCTCGGCGATCAAGATGATCCGCTCGGTCATGGTCAAGGGGCTGGAGGCGCTGACCGCGGAATGCGCGTTGGCGGCGGTTGCGGCCGGGGTCGAGGAGGAGGTCTTTGCCTCTTTGCGCGACGGTCATCCGCAGATCGATCTGGCGCCGCGCGCGGTCTATAATTTCGAGCGGTGCCTGCGCCATGGCGCGCGGCGCGCCGCGGAGATGGAGGAAGTGGCGCTGACGCTGACCGAGCTTGGTCTGCCTAACGCGATGTCCGCCGCCAGCGTGCCGTGGCAGAGGCACCTGGCGGCCTGCGATGTCGATCCCGAGATTTCGGGTGAGGTGGGCGTGCTGGCGCGGGCGATCCTCGACGCGATGGATCAGGGTGCGCGGTAGATCCGCCGCATCAGCAGCGGCGTGAGATACATCGGCAGCTGGTAGCAGCCGATGAAGGCCATGACCGGCGCCGTGGTCTCCGGCGGCAGCGACACCAGAAAGAGCGCCACGTTGCGGTTGCCCGCGATCAGCGAGACCGGCAGCGCGCTGTCGCGCGGCAGGCGGGACCGGGTCAGCTGCCAGCTCAGCAGCTGCGCGCCGAGATTGGCGGCAAAGGCCAGCGCCGCCCAGAGCAGGAGCCGCAGCGGGTCGCTGAGCGCCAGCGCGCTGACCGAGGGCATGAGCGCGATGACAAAGATCGCCAGCGCCAGCGCGGAAGCCCCGTCGAGCCGTCTGGTCTGGGTCTCGGTCGGGTCGGCGAGGAACAAGCGCCGGATCGTGATGGCCGCCGCGGCGCTGAGCGCGATGGTCAGCACCAGCCGGAGCGCGGCACCGGCGACCGCTCCGGCCCCGTCGAGCGCGGGGGCCAGAGCAAAGACCGGCAGCACGGTGAGCGGCATCAGCGCGGTGCCCACCACCATCAGGCGCATGGCAGTGTCGGGCGGCGCGCCGAGCATCATCGCGAGGTTGGGGCTGCCGACAATCGAGGGGGCCGCGGCCATCAGAAGCAGCGCGAAGATGGCGGGTGTCGCAGCTTGCCCGGTCAGCGCGGCCAGGCCCAGCAGCAGCAGCGGCGCGCCCAGTTGCAGGATCAGCGCGGTGCCCGCGACGCCGGGCAGGGCGCGCAGCGAGCCGAGGATCGCGCGCGGGCGCATCCTGAGCAGCGACACAAAAAGCAGCACCACAACCAGCGCAGGAAGCCAGGGCCGCATGACGGTGGCGAGGCCGGGCAGGGCGAGCCCTGCGACGAGGCCGCCCACCAGCACCCATTGCCCGTGCCGGGCGGCGAAGAGCAGCGGGTCGGTCATGGGGTGGTGTTCGCGTGGGGGTGGGCGTGGGGCCGTTTTGACTGCGCGGTCACAGGTGTCGTCGCGCCTTTGGCGCGCCGATCCGCCGGGGGAGCAAGCTCCCCCGGACCCCCACGACACACCGGGGGAGCAGGCTCCCCCGGGCGCCCACGACACACCGGGGGAGCAGGCTCCCCCGGACCCCCTCGAAGCTTACGGGCAAGATGAAAGGGCGGCGGCGGGCCGGGCGGAGGGTGGGCCGCACGGCGATAAGCGGTCTGCGCGGGCCGCATCGCGCCCTATCCGCCGGGCCGCGTTCGGATGTTGTCGGGCAGCCAGGTGGCCAGTTCCGGGAACAGGATCAGCACGAAGACCATGACCACCATGATCAGGAACATCGGGATCGCGGCCTTGGCAATAAAACCCATCTGATGCTCGGTCATGCCTTGCAGCACGAAGAGGTTGAAGCCGATAGGCGGGGTGATCTGCGCCATCTCGACCACCACCACGATGAAGATGCCGAACCAGATGAGATCGATCCCGGCGGCGCGGATCATCGGCTCCACCACCGCCATGGTCAGCACCACCGAGGAGATCCCGTCGAGGAACATGCCAAGGATGATGTAGAAGAGCAGCAGCGCCATCAGCAGCTCGAACCGGCTGAGATCGAAAGCGCCGATCAGGTCCGCCAGCCCGCGCGGCAGGCCGGTGAAGCCCATCGACAGCGACAGGAAGGCGGCGCCTGCCAGAATGAGCGCGATCATGGCGCTGGTGCGCACGGCCCCCATCAGGCTTTCGGTGAAGGTCGACCAGGTGAGCGAGCCCTGGCCCGCCGCGAGCGCAAGCGCGCCGATGACCCCGAAGGCCGCGGCCTCTGTGGCGGTGGCAAAGCCCAGATACATCGAGCCGATCACCACCGTGATCAGCAACAGCACCGGGATGAGAAAACGCGAATTGTGCAGCTTTTCGGCAAAACTCATCGGCGGTTCGGGATCGGGAGACCACTTTTTCGACACGGCCGAATAGATCGCCACATAGGCCATGAACATGCCTGCCAGCACGATGCCGGGCAGGATGCCGGCAAAGAAGAGCTTGGTGATGCTTTCGTTGATCGTGACACCGTAGACGATGAGGGTGAGCGAGGGCGGGATCATCAGCCCCAGCGTGGCCGCCCCCGCAAGCGTGCCGATCACCATCGGTTCGGGATAGTTGCGGCGGCGCAGTTCGGGGATCGACATCTTGCCCACCGTGGTCAGTGTCGCCGCAGACGAGCCCGAGACCGCGGCGAAGACCGTGCAGCCGACGATATTGGTGTGTACCAGCCCGCCGGGCAGCCGCGCCATCCACGGGCTGAGCCCGCGGAACATGTCTTCGGATAATCGCGTGCGATACAGGATCTCTCCCATCCAGATGAAGAGCGGCAGCGCGGTCAGCGTCCAGCTCGAGGCCGAGCGCCAGACCACGGTGATCATCGCGTCGCCCGCGGGGCGCACGGTGAAGATCTCCATGCCGACCCAGGCCACACCCATCAGCGCGAGGCCCACCCAGACGCCGGAGCCCAGCAGCAAAAACAGCACGAAGAGGAAGATCATGATCGGGGCAAGCTGTTCCATCGGTCTACTCCGCGTGGCTCTGATCCACGAGATCTTCGCGGATATTGGTTTCACCGGTCACCAGAAGGCGGATGAGATTGTCCCAGAAGGCGATGGCCAGCAGCACGGCGCCAACCGCCATCAGGGTCTGCGGGATCCAGAGCGGCGTGGCGTCCTGTCCCTGACTCACATCGTTGAACTTGTGGCTTTCGATGGTGACCTTGATGGCGTAGCGCGCCAGAAAGGTTGTGGTGAGCGCCCCGATGGCAAAGCAGAAGGTTTCTCCCCAGCGGCGAAAGCGGCCCATCGCGTTGAGCGCGAGGCTCACGCGTATATGGGTGCCGGAATTGAGCGCATAGGCGAAAGCGAAGAACGAGGCGCCCGCCATGCAATAACCCGCGTAATCCGGCGCGCCGGGGAACACCTGCCCGGTCCAGCGCGCCAGCATCTGCAGCACGATCAGGGCCAGGATGGCGACGGTGAAACAGGCGGCGATCACACCGCCCGTGAGGTAAAGCGCGTCGAGCGCGCGACGTATCGCGGTCATGGTTTCTGTCCCGAATAAACTATGCTTGGCATCGGGACATCATAGCCCCTTGTCGTCAGGTAGGGCGCCATCTCGGCGTTCATGGCGTTCTTGATAGCCGCCTGCACGGGCGCGGGCTGCGCCTCGACAATGAGCGGTACGCGCACGCCGAAGCGCATGAAGAAGTCAAAGAAATCGGCGTCGGGCGCGCGCAGGATGTTGTGCACGACGCGGCTTTGCACATCGGTAAACCCGGCCTGTTCCAGCATCATCCGCGCGGTGGCTGGATCGGAGAGCGCGTAGGCGTCGGGCGCGGCCCCGGCCAGCGACATGTCGGCGTGATCGCGCAGGACGGACGTCAGTGCGCGATAAAGATCGGACTGGTCGGGCCCCAGCCATTGCGAAAAGACAAAGCGCCCGCCAGGTCGCAGCACCCGCGCGGCCTCTGCCGCGGCGATGGCGGGATCGCTGAGATGAAAGAGCACGATGTTGCTGGCCACGATGTCAAAGCTGGCATCGGCAAACCCCAGCGCCTCGGCATCACCTTCGGCAAAGGGCAGACCCGGAAAGCGGGCCCGGGCCGCCTGCACCATTTCGGGTGCGAAGTCGATGCCGGTCGCGCGCGCGCCGAGTGCCGCCGCCGCGCCCGCCAGATAGCCCGGGCCGCAGCCCATATCGAGCAGATCCGCGCCGGGCGCCAGCTGCGCCATATGCAGCAGCATCGGGATGGATTGCAGCGTGGCCATTGCGGTGGCTTCGCCATAAAGTCCTGCGCGCGCGTTCCAGCCCGCGCGCTCGCTTTCGCGGAACGCCTCGAAACTCATGTCGGTTGTCCGTCGGAAAGGGCAGGCCCGCGCGGGGCGGGCCTGCGGTTCGGCGCTTACTGCATCGCCTTGAAATCGTCGACGATGGCGGCGCCTTCGTCGCCGGCGCTTTCAAGCCATTCGGCGGTCATGGTCTCGCCGATGACCTTGAGCTCGTCGACCAGCGCGTCGCCCGCGCGGCCCACGGTCATGCCACCCTCTTTCAGACCGTCCAGCGTGAACTGGGTGTAGTCCTTGGAGGCCTGCAGCCCGCGTGCCTTGGCCTCTTCGGCGCAGCCGGTCACGGCGGTTTGGGTGGCCTCGTCCAAGCCGCCCCAGGCGTCGGCATTCACAAAGACCACGTTGCGCGGCAACCAGGCGTCGACCTCGTAGAAATGGGTCAGATGCTCCCAGACCTTACGGTCATAGCCGGTGGAGCCCGAGGAGATCATCGATTCCGCCACGCCGGTAGCAAAGGCCTGGCTGATCTCTGCCGCCTCGACCTGCACCGGCAGCATGCCGGTCAGCTCTGCCAGCCGGGCGGTGGCGGTGGAATAGCTGCGGAACTTGATGCCCTGCATGTCCTCGACCGAGTCCACCTCTTTCTTGAAATAGAGCCCCTGCGGCGGCCACGGCACCGAATAGAGATAGACGAGGTTCTGGTCGGCCAGCACTTCGGCGATCTTCGGCCCGGCGACCTTCCAGAGCTCTTCATGCGCATCGAAGGAGGTGGCAAGGAACGGGATGCTGTCGACGCCGAACAGCGGGTTCTCGTTCTGGTGGGCCGAGATCAGACGCTCGCCAATGGGGGCCTGCCCGGTCTGGATCGCGCGCTTGATGTCATTGCCCGCAAAGAGCGACCCGGACGGGTGTGTGACGATCTCGAGCCCGCCATCGGTGGCGGCACCGACGCAGGCGGCGAACTCGGCGGCGTTCTCGGAATGGAAATTGGTCGCCGCATAGGCCAGCGGCATATCCCATTTTTCCGCCAGAGCGGCGGTGGCGCTGACGGCGGTCAGCGCGGTGGCGGCAAGGAATTTGGTCAGTCTGGTCATGGTCACGTCCCTGTTGGTTGGTTTGGTTTGGTAGTGATGTCCGTTCTTCATGCGGATCGCGCGAAGCGTGCGGGAGAATAGGGCGCCACGTCAACATTGGGTGTGCGCCCGGCGATCATCTGCGCCAGAAGTCGCCCGGTTCTGGGCCCGCCGGTGAGCCCGACATGGTGGTGGCCGAAGCCCAGATAGGCGCCGCTCAGGCCCGGCACCTCTCCGATCACCGGGATCGAGTCGGCCGGTGCCGGGCGGTGGCCCATCCACTCGACCTCGCGCGCCCAACTGAGACCGGGGATGGCCGCGCGCACGTTGCGGCGCAGCAGATCGAGCGGCGCGCGGGAGGGGCCCGCGTCGAGCCCGCCGAATTCGACCACCCCGGCAAGCCGCAGACGGCCCTCCATCGGTGTGGCGACAAACTTGCCCGAGGCGATCATCACCGGCGCGCGCGGCATCACCGACGGCTCCCAGAGCTCCAGATGGTAGCCGCGCTCGCTTTCCAGCGGCACCGAGAGGCCGAGCTTTTTCGACAGCGGCCCGGACCAGGCCCCCAGCGCCACAACCGCGGCGTCGCAGGGCACCGTCTCGCCATTGGCGCGGACGCCGGTGACCTTGCCGTCCCGGCGCACCAGGTCACTGACATCGGCCTTGCGGAACGTGGCGCCCAGCCGCTCGGCCTCTGCCGCGAGCGCCTTGACATAAGCACCGGGATCGGTGATCCGCCCGTGCCCGCCAAGGCAGACCGCAAAGCCGATTTTCTCCGTGAAAACAGGGTCATATTCGGAGAATGCTGGGCCTTCCAGCGTGCGCCATTCAAAGCCCGCCTGGCGGCGCAGATCCCAGCCAAAGCCATCGGCCTCGAAATCGGCGCGGCTGTTGTAGAGATAAAGGTAATCGCACGGATCGAGATAGCGCGCGGCCCCGGTGCCGTGGCTCAGCGCCTGATGATCGGCCAGGCTGTCGCCGACAATCGGAAAGAGCGCATGCGCGATGCGGGCGGTATCGGCGGCATTGGCATGACGCAGATATTTCACCAGCCACGGCGCGAGCCGCGGCAGGTAGGGCCATTTCAGAAAGAGCGGCTGGTTCGCGTCAAAGAGCATCCGCGGCGCCTTGCGCAGCAGCCCCGGCACGGTCACCGGCACCACGGCGCAGGAGGCCAGCACACCGCCATTGCCGTGGCTCGCCCCTTCGCCGGGACCGGCGCGGTCGATCAGCGTCACCTCGTGGCCGTCGCGCAGCAGCCAGAGGGCTGTCGAGACGCCGACGATTCCTGCACCGATGATGACGACCTGTCGTCCCATGCGTCCCGTCCTTTGCTGGGGCATGACGCGCAGGCTGCCACAGAGACTTTCATTTCGTCAACAATTTATTGACAATTTGTCTGTGTATGCCGAAGCTGCCTGCCATGAGCAAAGCAGGTCCAGATGAGGCGGGCAAGCCGGGCAGCGACGCGAAGATGGCGATGCCGTCCTTCGGGCCGGTGGTGTCTTCCGCGCATCTGGCCGAAGGCGCGTTCCCGGAGATGTCGGAGTTCGAGTTCGGCCTGATCATCGCCTCCAACGCCTTTCACCGCTGGGTGACGCGGGCGATGGCGGCGGCGGGTTATGCGGATCTGTCCTCGCTCGACGTGCTGGTGCTGCACAGCGTGTATCACCGGGACCGGCCGAAAAAGCTCGCCGATATCTGCCTGGTGCTGAATGTCGAGGACACGCATCTGGTCAGTTACGCACTCAAGAAACTGGCCCGGGCGGGGCTCGTCTCGACCGGGCGTTCGGGCAAGGAAAAGACCGCAGCAGCGACGGAGGCGGGGGCCGCGGCCTGCAACCGGTATCGCGAGATTCGCGAAAAGCTGCTGTTGCGCGGCATCGACGAGACCGGGCAAGAGCCAGATCAGGTGAGCCAGATCGCGATGTTCCTGCGGTTCATGTCAGGCCATTACGATCAGGCGTCGCGCGCGGCCACGGCGTTCTGACGGCGATGCGCCGCTCGCTTGCCAGGGCAAGCATCGCCCCGCCCGCCGTCCCGTGGGTCCGGAGCGCGCTCGGCGCATTGGGGCTTTGCGGTTGCGCCATTGCGCGGCAAGGTGGCCCGGGGCGCGGCAGCGCGGATGTGACCGAAAGGGCAAGGCGATGATCGCAACGGGCGGCAAGTCGATTTACGGCGCTTCGGTGGGCATCCTGATGCTCGATGCGCGCTTCCCGCGCATCCCCGGTGACATGGGCCATGCGGGAACCTGGCCGTTCCCGGTGCTCTACCGCGTGGTGCGGGATGCCTCGCCCGACCGGGTTGTGCGCCACGGCGCGAGCGGCCTTCTGGAGGCGTTCATTGCGGCGGGGCGGGATCTTGTGGCGGACGGTGCCGACGGAATCACCACCAATTGCGGATTTCTGTCGCTCTTCCAGCGCGACCTGTCAGCGGCGCTGCTGGTGCCGGTGCTGAGCTCATCGCTCTGTCAGGTGGCGATGGTCAACCGGCTGTTGCCGCAGGGGCGGCGCGCCGGTGTGCTGACGATCTCTGCCTCGACGCTGACCCGGGCGCATCTCGACGCCGCCGAGGTGCCGGAAGACACGCCCATTGGCACAACCGAAGGCGGGCGGGCTTTCACAGCGTCGATCCTCGGGAATGCGCCGGAGCTTGATGTCGAGGCCTGCCGCGCCGACAACGTGGAGGCCGCCCGCGCGCTGCAGGCGGATGTCCCGGATCTGGGCGCATTTGTGCTGGAATGCACGAATATGGGGCCCTACGCGGCGGATATCACCGCGGCCACCGGCCTGCCGTGTTTTTCCATGCTGTCGCTGGTGGGGTGGTTTCAGTCGGGGTTGTCGCCCGCGCGGTTCTGACGCCGCTCGGACACCCGGGCCGGCCATCCGAGGGCCTGCGGGTGGGACTCCCAAAGGCAACAGGCAGCACCCTCCGCGCGGCCTCCACATCACTTGCGCGACCGCATGTCCCGCGCGCGCCGCAGGGCCTGCGGCGTCGTGCCGTGTTCAGCCCGAAACGCGCGGGTCAGCGCGCTCGGGTTCTCATAGCCGCACCGGGTCGCGATTTCGGAGACCGATGCCGCCGTAGTCTCGACCAGCCGCCGCGCCGCGCTCAGCCGCAAGGCCCGATAGACGGCACGGGGGGAGGGCGAGCCCGCACGCGCGAAATGCTGTTCCAGCGCGCGCATCCCGAGCCCCAGGCTCCCGGCGATCCCGGCAATCGGCAGCGGGCGCTCGATATTGCGGCGCATGAGCGCCACCGCCGCCGCAACCAGCTGCGCGGGGGGCGGTGCGATCTCCAGATCGGTCGCCGGCGCGCGCTCGCCATACATGAAGAGCGCGCCCACCTCGAGCGCCAGCATTGCCCCGTGCTGCGCCGCGATCAGCGACAACATCAGCTCCAGCGCGGTGACCCCGCCGCCACAGCTGAGCACATCGCCATCCTCCACCACCCGCGCCGCGCTGACCTGCACGTCGGGAAAGGTCTCGGCAAACCGCTCAAGCTCGTCCCAGTGGATCGTCGCCCGCCGCCCGTCGAGCAGCCCCGCCGCGGCCAGCAGCCAGCTTCCGGTGTCCAGACCGATCAGCCGCGTGAACCGCCCGCGCGCCGCACGCAGGGCCCGGGCGCAGGCCGGTGTCGCGCTTTTTTCCTGCGCATAGCTCGGCATCACCATCAGCATCCCGCCGCCCGGATGTTCCGACAGCCGCGCTCGGGGTGTGACCGGCAGGCCCGACGAAGAGGCGACCGGCGCGCCATCGAGGCTCAGATGCTGCCAGCGGTAGAGCCTGCGGCGCGACAGCGTGTTGGCGGCGCGCAACGGCTCCACCGTGTTGGCCAGGCACTGGGTGGAGAAATCGGGAAAGAGCAGGATCGCCACATCGCAGGGATTGTCCGTTGCGGGCTTCGCATTGCGCATGATTTTCCTCCGGTTCTGCACGACGGTGCCGCGCGATCCGCGCTTCAGTCAAGACCAACGGGAGGGCGGCCATGGATTTCGGACTGAGCGACGAGCAGGAGATGATCGTCTCGACCGTGCGCAGCTTTGTCGAGCGCGAGATCTACCCGCATGAGGCGGAGGTCGAGCGTCTCGGGCAGGTGCCGCCGGAGCTCGCGCAGGAGATCAGGCGCAAGGTGATCGATCTTGGTTTCTACGCCTGCAACTTTCCCGAAGATGTGGGCGGCGCCGGGCTCAGCCATCTCGATTTCACGCTGGTGGAGCGCGAGCTGGGGCGCGGGTCGATGGCGCTCACGCATTTCTTCGGGCGCCCGCAGAATATCCTGATGGCCTGCGATGCCGCGCAGCGCGAGCGCTACCTTCTGCCCGCGGTGCGCGGCGAGCGTATGGACGCGCTGGCGATGACCGAACCGGGCGCCGGATCGGATGTGCGGGGCATGTCCTGCAGCGCGCAGCGCGACGGCGGCGACTTTGTGGTGAACGGCTCCAAACACTTTATCTCCGGCGCGGAACACGCGGATTTCTTTATCGTTTTTGTGGCCACCGGTATCGATGAAACCGCCCGCGGCCCAAAGAAACGCATCACCTGCTTTCTGGTGGATCGCGGTCATCCGGGCTTCGAGGTCCTGCCGGGATACCGGTCGGTGAGCCATCGCGGTTACGGCAATTCGGTGCTGAGTTTCGACAATTGCCGCCTGCCGGAAGGCCAGGTGCTGGGGGAGGTCGATGGCGGCTTTGCGGTGATGAATGACTGGCTCTACGCGACCCGGCTCACCGTGGCCACGATGAGTGTCGGGCGCGCGCGGCGGGCGTTCGATCTGGGCCTGCGCTATGCCGCCGAGCGCGAGCAGTTCGGCCAGCCCATCGGCCGGTTCCAGGGCGTGAGCTTTCAGCTGGCCGACATGATCACCGAGATCGATGCCGCCGACTGGATGACGCTGGCGGGTGCCTGGCGACTCGATCAGGGCTTGCCCGCCAATCGCGAGATCGCCAGCGCCAAGCTCTACGCGACCGAGATGCTGGCGCGCGTCACCGACGGTGTGCTGCAGATCCATGGCGGCATGGGTCTGATGTCTGATCTGCCGGTGGAGCGGTTCTGGCGCGACGCGCGGGTGGAGCGGATCTGGGACGGCACGTCGGAAATCCAGCGCCACATCATCAGCCGCGAACTGCTGCGTCCGCTGGGGGCCTGAGACATGTCCACGCCTCGTGTTTGCGGCTCAGGTTTCCATGCGTATTTGGAAAGAGAAGAAACGCGCAGGGTGGCGGCAATACGTGGCCCTTGCGCTTCTTCTCTTCTGAAATACGCCAATGCTGCGCGGGCACCGGCGCGCGGCGGTGGCAGATGACCGCGCTTGATCGCCTCTTGCGGCCGCGCCGCATCGCCGTGATGGGCGGCGGGACGTGGTGCGCCAATGTGATCCGGGAATGCCGCAAGCTCGGTTTTGGCGGCGCGCTGTGGTCGGTGCATCCGGACGCCCGGCGGATGCCCGGAGCCGACGCGTTTGCGTCGGTCGAGGCGTTGCCGGGCGCGCCGGATGCGGTGTTCCTCGGCATCAACCGCACGGCCAGCGTGAGCGCCCTCGCGGCACTTGCGGCACGCGGCGCAGGCGGGGCGGTGTGCTTTGCCTCTGGCTTTGCGGAAGCGCGGGCAGAGCTCAAGGACGGGCCTGCCCTGCAGGCCGATCTAATCCACGCGGCGGGCGACATGTGCGTATTGGGCCCCAATTGCTACGGATTTCTCAACGCGCTCGACGGCGTCGCGCTGTGGCCCGACCAGCACGGGCTGGTGCCGGTGCCGCGCGGCGTGGCGATCCTGTCGCAAAGCTCCAACCTGGCGCTCAACCTCACCATGCAGCGGCGCGGCCTGCCGATCGGGTTTCTGGGCACCGTGGGCAACCAGGCGCAGACCGATCTTGCCGGGCTCGGGACGGCGCTGCTGGAGGATGACCGGATCAGCGCGCTTGGCCTTTACATCGAAGGCATCGCCGACGCCGCGGGGTTCGAGCGCATGGCGCGGCGCGCGTTGGCGCTGGGCAAATCCATCGTGGCGCTCAAGACCGGGCGTTCGGCGCAGGCGCATGCGGCGGCGATATCGCACACGGCCTCTCTGGCCGGAAGCCGCGCCGGTGCCGAGGCGTTCCTGAGGCGCTGCGGTGTGGCTGAGGTGCGCTCGCCCGGGGCGCTGATCGAGGCGCTGAAGATCCTGCATGTCGCGGGCCCGCTGCAGGGCGACGGGATTGCCTCGATGTCCTGTTCCGGCGGCGAAGCGGCCCTGATGGCGGATATGGGCGCGGCAAACGGCGTGGCGTTTCCGGTGCTGGATACGGCGCAGTCGGAGGGGTTGCGCGCGGCTCTGGGCCCGCGTGTGGCGCTGGCCAATCCCTTGGATTACCACACCTATGTCTGGGCGGACCGCGCCGCGATGACGGCGGTCTTTGCGGCGATGATGGCGCGCGACGGGCTGGCGCTTGGATGTGTCGTGCTCGATTTTCCGCGCGCGGACCGGTGCGATCCGGCAGAATGGCCATTGGTGGTCGATGCGGTGGAGGCCGCTTCGCGCCGGTCGGGCCGCCCGATGGCGATCCTGTCGAGCCTGGCCGACACACTGCCCGAAGCCACGGCGCAGGAGATGATGGCGCGCGGGATCGTGCCGCTTTGCGGGTTTGCCGAAGCGCTCGACGCGATTTCGGCCTGTCTGTGGCTGGGGGCGGCGCAGCTGCCGGAGAGGTTGGTTCTGTCGGCGGCGCGACGCGGCGCGATGCCCGGCGGCTGTCCGGCGCCGGGAGTCTCCGCCCGCGTTCTGGAAGAGACAGAGGCCAAGGCGCTGCTCGCCGCCTTTGGCGTCCCGGTGCCGCGCGGTGTCAGCGCGGCGCACGAAGAGCTGGCGGCGGCGGCGGCGGAGATCGGGTTTCCCGTGGTGCTGAAAGGCCGGGGGATGGCGCATAAGACCGACGCGGGCGCGGTGCGGCTGGGGTTGCGGAGCGCCGAGGCGGTCAGGCAGGCCGCGCAAGACATGACAGGGCAGATGTTTCTGGTCGAGGCGCAGATCGAAGGCGCTGTGGCGGAGCTCTGCATCGGAGTGCTGCGCGATGACGCACATGGCTTTGTGCTGAGCCTGGCGGCGGGCGGCGTCTGGACCGAGATCCTGAACGACAGCACCAGCCTTATCCTGCCGGTAAGCGCGGACGAGATCGACGCAGCGCTCGGCGGGTTGCGCATCGCCCCTCTGCTGGCGGGGTACCGGGGCGGCGCTGCGGCGGATCGCGCGGCCCTTGTGCGCGCGGTGTGCGCCGTGCAGGACTGTGTCATGGCGCATACAGGCACGCTGGAAGAGCTTGAGATCAACCCGCTGCTCTGCCTGCCCACGGGCGCCGTGGCGGCGGATGCACTGATCAGACTGGAGGAGACGCAATGAGCCAAGAGGCGATCCGGACCCAAACGCGCGGTCCCGTGCTGGAGGTGACGCTCGACCGGCCCAGGGCCAATGCCATCGATCTGGCCACAAGCCGTGTGATGGGGGAGGTCTTTACCCGTTTTCGCGACGATCCCGCGCTGCGCGTGGCGATTGTGACCGGGGCGGGTGAGAAGTTCTTCTGCCCGGGCTGGGATCTCAAGGCCGCCGCCGGTGGCGACGCGGTGGACGGCGATTACGGCGTCGGCGGCTTTGGCGGTTTGCAGGAATTGCGCGGCCTCAACAAGCCGGTGGTGATGGCGATCAACGGCATCTGCTGCGGCGGCGGGCTCGAGCTTGCGCTGTCGGGCGACATCCTGCTGGCGGCGGAGCATGCGTCCTTTGCGCTGCCGGAGATCCGGTCGGGTACGGTGGCCGATGCCGCGTCGATCAAGCTGCCCAAGCGCATTCCCTATCATATCGCGATGGAGATGCTGCTGACCGGTCGCTGGCTCGATGCGGAAGAGGCGGCGCGCTGGGGGCTGATCAACCGTGTGCTGCCCGCCGATCGGCTGATGGCGGAGGCGCGCCGTCTGGCGGATGAGCTGGCCGCGGGCCCGCCGCTGGTGTTTGCGGCCATCAAGGAGGTGGTGCGCGAGGCCGAGAACATGAAGTTCCAGGATGCGCTCAACCGGATCACCGGAAGCCAGTTCGAGACGGTGGAGCGGCTGTATCGCTCCGACGATCAGCTGGAAGGCGCGCGCGCCTTTGCCGAAAAGCGCGATCCGGTCTGGACCGGGCGCTGAGGCTCATCCGCCCTTATGGGCGGCCTCGCGGGAGACGGGGATGGTGACGCGGTGTAGCGTCACCGGACAGTGAAGAAACAGGGGAGCCGTGGCGATGCCGCTCAACATGAACAAAGAGGTTTTCATCACCTGCGCGGTGACCGGGTCCGGGGGCACGCAGGACCGCTCCCCGCATGTGCCGCGCTCTGCGCGGCAGATCGCCGAAAGCGCCATCGAGGCGGCCCGGGCCGGGGCGGCCATCGTGCATTGCCACGTGCGCGATCCCGACAGCGGCGCGCCGTCGCGCAAGCTGGCCTATTACCGCGAGGTGACCGAGCGGATCCGCGACGCCGGGGTGGATGTGGTGCTGAACCTGACCGCGGGCATGGGCGGCGACATCACCTTCGGGCCAACCGACGCGCCGCTGCCGGTCAACGAGGCGGGCACCGATATGATCGGTGCCGCCGAGCGCGTGGCCCATATCGCGGCCTGTCTGCCGGAGATCTGCACGCTGGATTGCGGCACAATGAATTTTGCCGAGGCCGATTACGTGATGACCAATACACCCGGCATGCTGCGCGATATGGGCGCGCGGATGACGGCACTTGGCGTCAAGCCCGAGATCGAGGCATTCGACACCGGCCATCTGTGGTTCGCCAAGGAGCTGGTGGCCGAGGGTGTGCTGGACGCCCCGGCGCTGGTGCAGCTGTGCATGGGGGTGCGCTGGGGCGCGCCGGACGACCTCAACACCTTCATGGCGATGGTCAACAACGTGCCCCGCGACTGGACGTTTTCGGCCTTCGGGCTGGGGCGCAACCAGATGGCTTATGTCGCCGCTTCGGTGCTCGCGGGGGGCAATGTGCGGGTCGGGCTCGAGGACAATCTCTGGCTCGAGAAGGGGGTGCTGGCGACCAACGCGCAGCTGGTCGAGCGTGCCGTGGGCATCATCGAGCGCATGGGCGCGCGGGTCATCGGCCCGCAGGAGGTGCGCGACAGGCTGGGGCTGGTGAAACGCGCGCCCTGAGCGGCGCGGGTCCCGGCCAGGCTGTGGACGGCAAGTCTAACCGACCATGAGAGGCATGCAGCGTCCGTGTTTGCGGGCGACCGGGCGGTTCTTCCGGTTTCTCCGCAAATTGCACGCAGTTTGTTAACCTATTTTCCGGACACTCGGCGCGCGCGGTGCGGGACCGCGGCAAGGAGCGGCGATGTGAAGGATTTCCAGCAACAATTCACCGATTACCCGTCGTTTCTGCAGACGGTGTCCGAAGGGCTTTGGGAAGGGCGCGGGCTCGATGAACCGCTGGCGCGGTTCCTGCACCCGCAGGTGATCTTCCGCGATGCCTGTGGCGTGGGCATCGGACCGGCGGCGGTGGGCTCGGATGTGCTCTCGACGCTGGCGGCATTCCCGGATCTCACGATGCGGGCCGAAGATGTGCTTTGGTGCGGTGCGGCGCAGGTCGGCATGCTGGGGGCGCAGCGCGCGCTTGCCATGGGCACCCATCGTGGCCCGGGGCTCTTTGGCGCACCGGGCGGCGCGCAGACAAGCTACCGCGTGATGACCGATTTTTACGCAAAGTCCAACCGTATCAGCGACATCTGGCAGGTGCGCGACACCGGCGCGATCCTTGCACAGCTTGGCCTCGATCCGCGCGGCTGGGCGGAGGCGCAGCTGGCCCGCGCCGAAAGCGACAGCCAGCCCTTTCGCGAAGAGGTCGACATGCAGGGGCCCTATACCGGCACCGGCAATCGCAACCAGTGGGGCATGGCCTTCGCCGATCTGCTGGAGCGGGTGATGCAGGGCGGGTTCTCGGCGATCCCGGACCAGTATGACCGCGCCTGCCAGCTGGACTATCCCGGCGGGCAAAGCAGCCATGGGCCCGAGGCCGCGGATGCGTTCTGGCTGGGGCTGCGCGCGGCGCTGCCGTCGGCGCGATTCGAGATCCATCACCGCATCGGGATGGAGGAGCCGCTGCTGCCGCCGCGCTGCGCGATCCGCTGGTCGCTCACCGGACGTCATGACGGCTGGGGCCGGTTCGGCGCGCCATCGGGCGCGCTGGTGCATGTCATGGGCATGAGCCATGCGGAGTTTGGCCCGCGCGGGCTGCGCCGGGAATGGACCTTGTTCGACGAGGCTGCCATCCTGATGCAGATAGCGATGCATCGGGGATAGGCCCCGACGCCCGCGCATGGGATGGCGGATGGTGGCTGACGAGGCGCGGCACTGCAAGGACAGCTACAACCGGGTGGCAGAGCGCTATGATGCCACGCGCGACAGAAGCCTGTTCGAGAAGGCGTGGCTCGACCGGGCGCTGGCGGATGTGTCGCCGGGCGGCGCGGTGCTCGATCTTGGCTGCGGCGCGGGAGAGCCCATCGGGCGGTATCTCTGCACGCAAGGCTACGCGCTCACCGGGTGCGATTTTTCGCCCGCCATGCTGGCGCTCTTCGCCGCGTGCTGTCCAACGGCGCAGGTGGTCGAGGCGGATATGCGCCAGCTTGATCTGCGCCAGCGCTTCGAGGCGATCATCGGCTGGGGCAGCGTCTTTCACCTCACGCAGGCCGAGCAGCGCGCCGCGCTGCCGCGGATCGCCGCGCATCTTGCGCCGGGCGGACGCGTGCTGCTGACGGTGGGGCACAGGGCGGGTGAGACCACCGGTATGGCCGGAGGTGAGCGCGTCTTTCACGCATCGCTCGCCCCGGAGAGTTATCGCGCGATCCTGAGGGACAGCGGCTGCGAGACCGAGGCCTTTGTGCCCGAAGACCCGCAGGCGCGGGGGCATACGATGCTTTTGGCGCGCAAGACGGGGTGAGCGGGCGGGTTGACGCCGGGTCTTTGCCGAGCCTCGCATGGCCTGCGGCGCGCCGAATGGCGGATGCCGATCCGGGGGAGGTTGCTCAGGCGAAGTGGTCAAACCACATATGCCCGGGCCCGCCGCGACACCGCCCAGGAACCGCGGCAAGCTGGACGTCCCGAACGCACGGTATATCTTTTATGCCAAAACCCGACCCATTTCCGGAGACCTCGATGACCCGTGTCGTGACGATCCGCAGTGCCTCCATCAGCGATATCGGTGCGCTCGACCGGTTGTTTCAGCGCAGCTACGCGCGGCTCCTTGCCGCCGATTACCCGCCTTCGATCCTGGTGACGGCGGTTCCGACGATGGCGCGGGCGCAGCCAAACCTGGTGCAGTCGAGCCTGTTCTACGTGGCCGAGGACGAGGACGGAGAGATCCTGGGCGCCGGAGGCTGGTCGCTGGCCGCCCCCGGAGGCCGACCGGGCACGCGCGGCGTGGGCCATATCCGCCACGTCGCCACCGACCCCGACGCGGTGCGGCAGGGCGTCGGGCGCGCGGTCCTGGAGCATATCATGCTCACCGCCAAGGCGTCGGGCATGTCGCAATTGCTGAGCCAGAGCACGCGTACCGCGGTGCCGTTCTACCGCGCCATGGGGTTTGCGCCGGAAGGCGACATCGAGGTGCCCCTGGGCGGCGGGTTCCGGTTCCCGGCGATCCTGATGCGCGCGCAGCTCTGAGCGCGCTCAGTCTCCTCCCGAACCGTAGGGCGTCATCGGGGAGGACGGGTAGAGCCCGGTCACGCCCTCGATCTCGCGCAAGGCGTCGGCGCGATCCTTCGGGGCGGTGATCGTGAGGGAGAACTCTCCCTTGTCGAGCGGGATCACGTAATCCTCGGGCGGCACTTCGATGTCGAGGCAACCGAGCGCTGCGGAGAGGCCGGCATAGGTCAGCGGCGGGCCGTAAGTCACGATCCAGTCCATGGCGAACGGCCCTCCCTGACCGCGTCCTCTTTATGCTACGGGAAGGCCCCCTCTGTGCAAGTGGGCCCAGGCGGCGGCGGCATTGATCACGCCGTGGCCATGTTCGGGATCCCAGCCGACGGTGCGGCCGACATCGGTGGCCGAGGCGATGAGCGCGTCCTTGATCTCGGCGGGTGTCAGGCCTGCGCGCCCCGACAGCAGCGCCGCGGCGACCCCGGCGGCCACCGGGGTCGAGGCAGAGGTGCCGTTGTCGAATTTCGACGCATCGCCCCCCGCCGGACGGCCCGGGCCGGAATTGCCGAAAAAGTGGCTGTAGCTCGAGATATCGGGTTTCTGCGGCTCGAACATGCCGGGGCCCTGGCTGGAATAGCCGATGCGCTCGTGCCGGGCATTGTTGGCGGCGACGGTGATGACCTCGGCGAGGCTGTTGGAGGCGTGGATCGACACGCCCGGCCCGATCCCGGAGCTGTGGCAGGCGCCGGAGGGGCAGTTGCTGCCGCAATTGCCCGCGGCAAAGAAGCAGGTGACACCGGCGGCCACTACCTCGCGCACCTTGCGGTGCACCGGGTGGTTGATGTCGTTGACCTCGTGATTGGGAAAGCTCGCAGGATCCGGCACGCCGACGAAGCCGTAGGAATTGTTGGTGATCTGCGGCGTGCCATCGGTGTTCCACTGGTCGAGCACCGCCTGGAACATCTGGATCGCACCGCCCGAGCGCGGCACGCCAAGGAACGGATAGTCGTAAAGCCGGGCGGCGGGGGCGGCCACCAGCACGTCGGCGGCACACATGGAGCCGTGGCTCTGCACCGAAGCGGCGCCCGGTTGCAGCGCCGCGTCGGGGCGGGCAAAGCCGCCGATCACCGGGTAATGCGCGCCGCTCACACCCTCGTCGATGATGCCGACAACCACGTTCTGACCGCGGAACCCGGCCTCCCAGAGCGCGTCGACCGCGAGCATATGCCGGATCACGTCGATCTCCACCGCGTCGCGGAACGGGCGGCAGTCGAGCCCGCCCGAGGAGCGCGCGTCGTCGATCGCCCCGTCATAAAGCGTCAATGTGGAGTTCGGCCAGACGGTCACATCCGAGCGCGATTGCAGGTCTTCGAGCCGTTCGCGGGTGACCTCTGCGGGCAGGACCACGGTCTTGCTCGACGGCCTGGACACCGGGTTGGCGGGGCTGATCGAGGCGGTGAAGTCATCCTCCACCACCGAGCCGGGATGCGAGAACATCGGGACGGGCACAAAACCTTCCTCGAACTCGATGCCCGCGCCGCCGATATCGGCCAAGAGGCGCGCGGCCTGGCTTTCGGCCTCGGCGCTGGATTGCGAGGCGGCGTTGAACGAGGCGAGCGCGTCGTCGTTACGGTCTTCGATTTCGATGAGAACATGGCGGGCAGGCATGGGTAAATCCCCCTTCTTGGCAATAAAATATCCCGCAGGGCGGGCGTTGAAATGCCGTCAGGGTACACTGTTTATGCGTGAAAATGAACCATCAACTGCAGCTTTAGCGCGAACCCGCCGACGCCGCGTGCGCAAAAGAAACGGGCCGGTCGCTTGACCGGCCCGTCAGAAGTCATCTGTCGCGCGAGGCGATTATTCGCGGTTCCCAAGCAGTTGCAGCAGGAACATGAACATGTTGATGAAGTCGAGATAGAGGTTCAGCGCGCCCATGATGGCGGCCTTGCCCAGCCACTCGGTATCCGCATGGGCGGCGTGCTGGATGTAGTCGTTCTTGATCTTCTGCGTGTCATAGGCGGTCAGACCCGCAAAGATCAGCACACCCAGGATCGAGATCGCGTACATGATCGCAGGCGATTGCAGGAAAATGTTGACGATCATCGCCACGAGGATGCCGATCACCCCCATGATCAGGAACGATCCCCAGCCGGAGATGTCCTTTTTGGTGGTGTAACCCCAGAGCGACAGGCCCGCGAAGGCAATCGATGTCACCAGGAACACCTGCGCGATCGAGAAACCGGTGAAGGCCACGAAGATCCAGCTCAGCGACAGGCCCATGACCGCGGCGAAGGCGTAAAAGAACGTCTGCGCGCCCGCGGCCGAAAGCTTGTTGATCATTGCGCTGAAGGCGAAAACCATGATCAGCGGCGCGAACATGACGATCCAGCCCAGAATGTTGGGCGAGAGCGTGACCGGATCGCGGAACACGGACAGAAGCTGCGGGCTTGTGCCCACCGCCCAGGCCACCGCGAAGGTGATCAGCATGCCGATCGACATGGTCGCGTAGACCTTGTTCATATGGGCGCGCAAACCCTCGTCGATCTGTTGAGCGCGTGCTCCGGAGACGCCAGCCGTCCGGATCGTGTTGAATTCAGCCATTCAAGCCTCCGTATTGAACTCTTGCTCCCCGAACTCGCGCGCGGGGGATGATGGCTGAAATATTGGGGCTCGGGACGGATTTTTCAAGCACATCCGTCCCAACCCGACAAAAAAGGTCTGTTTCAGATACGCCAATTATCCGGCGCGTCCCAGAACGGGCGCTTCGCCTCGGTTTCCGCAGCGTCACGTGTCACGCCGATATCGTGCAGCGCCGTGTCGTCGAGGGCGGCCAGATCGCGGCGCTGACGGCTCAGCGCAACCCGGTGCTTCAGCCAGGCGAGCGGGTGCAGTCTGACGCGGGGGGCGAGGCGGGTATCAACACGGATCATGATCTCATCCTTCACTAATTGTGATGATATTCTGGTTTGTCATATTGTATGTTGATGAAACTGGTCTTTTCTGGTTCATTTGTGAAACGAATATTCTTGGACCCTCTCATCACGGATCTTGAACGATGCGAAATCTCGATATCACCACGCTCCGCTCCTTTGTCGCCGTGGCGCAATCGGGCGGGGTCACGCGGGCCGCGGGGTTCCTGAACCTGACGCAATCCGCCGTCTCGATGCAGATCAAGCGGCTCGAGGATATGCTGGATCTTCAATTGCTTGACCGCTCGGGGCGGGGGGTTGCCCTGACCCCCGCGGGCACGCAGCTGCTCAGCTACGCGCAGCGCATGGTCGATCTGAACGACGAGATCTATACGCGCCTCACCGATCAGGCATGGGAGGGCGAGATCGTGCTCGGCGTGCCGCATGACATTGTCTATCCGGTGATCCCGCAGGTGTTGCAGCGCATGGGCCGCACCCATCCGCGGGTCAAGGTGCAGCTTGTGAGCTCCTATACCCGCGAGCTGCGCGCCCAGTTCGCGCGCGGCGAGGTCGACGTGATCCTGACCACCGAAACGGAGATCGGCCCCGGCGCCGAAACCCTGGTGGAGCTGCCGATGCGCTGGGTTGGCGCGCCGGGCGGGCAGGTGCACAAGACCCAGCCGCTGCGGCTGGCCTTCTGCCGATTCTGCGGTTTTCGCCCCGATGCGCTGGGCCGGCTCGACCGCGCGGGCATCGATTGGGAAATGGCTGTGGAATCGGACAGTGACCGCACGGTCGAGGCCACGGTCAGCGCGGATCTGGCGATCAGCTCCTGTCTGGACGGGCACGCGGCACCGCAGCTCGACTATATCGACGCCAGCGCCGGTCTGCCCGAGCTCGGAACCCAGAAAATCAACATGTATGTGGGCAGCGGGACCTCGGCCATCGTGCAGGAAATCGCCGATCAGGTCCGCCAGGGCTTTGCCGCGCGCTTTGCCTCAGACGCCCACATCCGGACCGTAGCATAACATGGGCTCGTCGTTCTGGTTGGCCTCGTAGAGCACGGTGCTGTTGGGATCGTTCTCGAACACCGCGCGCAGGCCGCTGCCTTCCCGGAAGAAGCTCCAGCATTGCGGCTCTGGGTTGTCTTCGTAGACAAAGCAGATCTGCCGGTTGTCCTCGTACCAGACGCCCTCCTTGCACTTGCCGTCGAGAAACGACCAGCGCACGCGGCGGTCGGGCAGGTATTCCTCGACCCCGTAGGCCTCGCCGGACATCCCGAAATAGAGTGTCTTGCCATCGACATAGCGCTCGAACTCCGACGCGCTCATCGGCTCGGAGGCGGTTGCGGCACCGGCAGAGACGGCCGCGATCAGGGCGGAAAGCAAAATATGTTTCATCGCGCAAGTCTCGCAGATGCGGCGCGGCTTTCAAAGGTCAGGTATTCACGATTGGTTAACCTTGGCGTGGAGTCGCCCATTTTTGCGCCCGCCGGTCCATGAGTTTGCGCCAGACCGGCGGGACGAGTGCCAGCACCGCCATGACGGGCAGCGAATGCGGCAGGATCGGCATGGTGTCGCGGTCGATTTCGAGGCCGGGATAGGCCCGCGCAGGGCGGGCGTGGTGGTCCGAATGGCGCGGCGCGTTCAGCATCAGCGCCGAGGAAAAGCCCTGCGGCGCGTTCCAGCTGTGCTGCGGCCCCACCGGCTCCAGCTTGCCGCTCTCGCGCGGCTGCCTGGTGAGCCCGTAATGCTGCACGTAATCCGACAGCAAAAGCTGCGCCTGCGCATAGACCGAAAGCGCCAGCAACGCCCCCACGCCGCCCCAGCCCGCAAGCCAGGCCGACAGGGTCACCGAAAGCGCCGCCCCCAGCGCATAGATGACATAAGGGTGTGTTCGCCGCGCCCCAAGTTCTGATTCGGCCCGGTAGCCCGCCCGGAGCGATCCCAGCCAGGCGCGCCATGCAAAGGCGTAGTAATGCTCTCCAAGACGGGCGGAGTTGGGGTCGTGTCGCGACGCCGCATGCACGTGATGCACCCGAAGATGGGCAGAGGCGTGGTGGCCAAACAGGATCGAGCTGTAGACCGCAACGCCCAACCGTCGCATCGCGCGCGGCGCGCGGTGGATCAATTCATGCGCGTTGGAGTTGCTCACCTGTCCCAGAAAGAGCGCAAGAGCAAAGAAAATCAGTATCTTGTCGAGCAAAGCTAATTCGGAGGACAAGCCCAGACTCCAGACACCTCCATAGAGCAATGGAAAATGCGCGATCCCCAGGCTGACACTCAGGGCGTCCCCGGCCGGGAACTCTTCGCCGACGTGATCCACGCCGGTCAGGGCCGCGATGCGGTCCATGAAAAACGTGAAAACGGTGATGTATAACAGCGCAAGCCCGGACCAGGGCTGCCCAAAGCGCAGCGCCAGCGCCAAAAGCAGCACCATGCCCCATGTCACCAGTGCAAACCGCACCATACCGGCCCCTTTCCCAAGCGGTTTTTACCGCTATCGGAACTTTCCGTCACTCATCGGGCGAAAGCGCGGGGATTCTTGGGCGCTGGGCCGCAAGATCTGGTCGTTTTCGGCTCTTCACGCCTGCTGCCTCCGGCTATGCTGCGCGCAACGCAGGAGAGACGACATGGCACTCGACGAACGCAAAGGCGTCTGGAAGAAGGCTCCGGGCAAGGGTCGCAAGACGCCCAAGGGGCGGCAGTTGGACGATCGCGCCTGGGACGAGGTCCGGGCGCTTCTGGGCGACCGTCCGCGCAGGCGCGACCTGCTGATCGAGCACCTGCATCTCATCCAGGACGCGCATGGCCACCTCTCCGCCGCACATCTGCGCGCGCTGGCCGAGGAAATGCGCCTGTCGATGGCCGAAGTCTATGAAGTCGCGAGCTTTTATGCCCATTTCGACGTAGTGCGCGAAGGCGACGCTCCGCCTCCGGCCCTGACGATCCGGGTCTGCGATTCCCTGTCCTGCGAATTGGCGGGTGCGGCGGCATTGCGCGCGGCGCTCGAGGACGGGCTGGATGCGGCCGAGGTGCGGGTGCTGCGCGCGCCCTGCATGGGCCGCTGCGACACCGCGCCCGTGCTGGAGCTTGGCCACAACCATATCGACCACGCCACACCGCAAAAGGTCAGCGCGGCCATTGCCAGCGGCGACACCCATGCGCACATTCCGGCCTACGAAGCGTTTGACGTCTATCGCGCGGACGGCGGCTACAAGACGCTGGAAACGCTGCGTGATTCCGGCGATTGGGAGGCGGTGCAGGACACCGTACTGGCCTCGGGCCTGCGGGGTCTTGGCGGGGCGGGTTTCCCGTCAGGCAAGAAATGGGGTTTCGTGCGGGCAAATCCAGGTCCGCGCTACGTCGCGGTCAATGGCGATGAAGGAGAGCCCGGCACCTTCAAGGATCGCTTTTACCTCGAACGGCAACCCCATGTTTTTCTTGAAGGAATGCTGATCGCCGCATGGGCCGTCGATGCCGAGCGGTGTTACATCTACATGCGCGACGAATACCCCGCCGTGCTGCAGATCCTCGCCGATGAAATCGCCGCACTTGAGGCCTCCGGGCTTGTCGCATCGGGATATATCGATCTGCGGCGCGGCGCGGGGGCCTATATCTGCGGTGAAGAAAGCGCGATGATCGAATCGATCGAAGGCAAGCGCGGACTGCCCCGGCACCGGCCACCCTACGTGGCGCAGGTCGGCCTTTTCGGGCAGCCGACCCTTGTGCATAATATCGAGACGTTGCATTGGGTTACGCGGGTATGTCGCGAAGGCCCGGAGATCCTGTCCTCGGTGGAAAAGAACGGCCGCAAGGGGTTGCGCTCCTATTCGGTGTCCGGGCGCGTGGCTGCGCCGGGGGTGCATCTTCTGCCCGCGGGCTCGACGATCCGCGACGTGATCGAGGCCGCAGGGGGCATGCTGGAGGGGCACAGTTTCAAGGCCTACCAGCCAGGCGGGCCGTCTTCGGGATTGCTGCCTGCGACGATGGACGACATTCCCCTCGATTTCGACACGTTGCAACCGCACGGATCCTTCATCGGCTCGGCTGCGGTTGTGGTCCTGTCGGACAAGGATCGCGCCCGCGACGCGGCGCTGAACATGTTGAAATTCTTCGAAGATGAGAGCTGCGGGCAATGCACACCATGCCGCGTCGGATGCGAGAAGGCGGTGAAGCTGATGCAATCGGATCAGTGGGATCAACCTTTGCTGGAAGAGCTCTGCACCGCGATGGCGGACGCCTCGATCTGCGGTCTGGGCCAGGCAGCGCCAAATCCGATCCGGCTGACGATCAAGCACTTCGCGGACGAGATCTGATCTGTGGGCGGATCTGGGGATTTATCGCGATAGTGTAAGGTATCCGTGTTCATTGAGCGTTTATTCGCGCTGCAACGTTCCAAAAACGCATCGGCTATCTATTGCGATAAACCGCGCAAGAGCAGCCTTGCCGCTTCAGACGGCTGCAGAGCTTCCAGGCATCGTCGCGCGTGTCGCGTCCAAGCCGCGCCATGAAATACCCGCCGCGCGGGCTGGCCCGGCTCTTTTCCCACAGCAAGAGTGGCTCTTCGTCTTTCGAGATCGCCGAACAGGCGCGCATGCGGGTGCGGAATTGCGCGAGAGCCCGCGCTTTTGTGGTGCCGAACGCAACCTGCACGCCCCACGGTCGCCGCGCGGGTTCAGGCGGCGGATAGGCGGTCAGCACGCGATCCCGCGCCAGCGCGTGGCAGGCGCGGGCAAAGGGGACGTCTTTCTGCAGGCTGAAATCATGGCGCTCGGGCGGCGTTTCCGCCCAGTCCCACGCGCTCAGCCCGGTGATGATGCGCACGTAATCGATGGTCTCGCGCGCCAGTTTTCCGCCGCCTGCGACAAGCCCGTCCGCGCGCCGCTCACCGCCGTTATAGGCCACTGCGGCCAGACCGTGATTGCCATAGCGCCGCCGCAGCTCTCCAAGATATTCGGCCGAATATTCAAGCGCTTCTGCGGGGTTGAACGGGTCGATCAACCCGCGCAGCCGCGCGGTGGAGGGGATGAACTGCGCGATGCCCTGGGCATTGGCGGGACTGACGGCATTGGGATTGAACCGGCTCTCCTGCCAGATCAGCCGGGCAAAGAAGCCCGGATCAAGCGCGTGGCGTTCCGCAAAGTTTTCAAGGATCTGGCAGGTGTCGTGCACAAAATGCGCCGGGCGGATGCACTCCACCGGTCCAAACGCGCCGCGCGAGCAAAGCGTGCCGGGATCTGCCGGAAGCGAGACAGGCAGGAGCGAGAGGATCAGCGGGAGACACAGCGCGCGCAAGGTCATCGTGTCAGCTTAGGGCAAGCGGGCTGGGCTGGGTCAACACACTTTTATTACCGCGCGCCGCGTATTAGGTGGAGGCAACGCATCAACCCAAGGCGCGCCCATGTCCTTTTTCGGCAAGCTCAAGAGCAAATTGTTCAAATCCTCCTCGAAGCTGGACGAGGGGCTCGACGCCATCGTGCAGGATGGCGGCAGCGAGGAGCCCGCGCCCGCGCCACCCGCTGAGCCGCCGACAGAGGCGCCGCCGGTGGAACTGCCGCCGGTGGAGGAACCGCGCGCTGACGCGCCCCCGGTGGAGGTGCCGCCCGCAGACGTCCCGCAACCGCCTGACGAAACACCGGAAATTCCGCCCGCACCTGCGCCGGTCGAGACACCGGAGGTGACGCCCGACCCCGCCCCGGTTGAAATCCCGGCTCAACCGGAGCCTGTGGCCCCGCCGCCTCCGCTCGAACGCCCGGTTCCTGACGAGCGCCCGTCCACTCCGGTGACGCCGATCGAAATCCCGGCCTCCGAGCCGGAGAACGCGCCGGAGGACGGCGCGCGCAAACCCGGCCTGCTGGGCCGGCTTCTGGGGCGCAAGGACAGCCCCGCCCAGCCGGTCATGCGCCGGGTCCTGGACGACGACATGCTGGAACAGCTCGAGGAATTGCTGATTGCCTCGGATATGGGCGTGGACACCGCCCTGAGAGTGACCGCGAACATTGCCGAGGGGCGGTTCGGCAAACGCCTGTCGGTGACCGAGATCAAGCAGGCGCTCGCAACAGAGATCGCCCGCGTGATGGATCCGGTGGCGCGCCCGTTGCCGCTTTACCCCAGCAAACCGCAGGTGGTGCTGGTTGTGGGGGTGAACGGGTCGGGCAAGACGACAACCATCGGCAAGCTTGCCTCGCAGTTTCGCGCGGCTGGAAAGTCGGTGGTCATCGCCGCAGGTGACACGTTCCGCGCCGCGGCGGTCGAGCAATTGCAGGTCTGGGGTGACCGCGCCGGAGTGCCGGTCCTGACCGCGCCCGAAGGCTCCGACCCTGCGTCGCTGGCCTGGGACGCAATGGAACGGGCGCAGGCGGACGGCGCGGATCTGCTGATGATCGACACCGCCGGGCGGCTGCAGAACCGTGCCGATCTGATGGAGGAGCTGGCCAAGATCGTGCGCGTGATCCGCAAGAAGGACCCCGACGCGCCACATAACACGCTGCTGGTGCTGGATGCGACAACGGGGCAGAACGCGCTCAGCCAGGTCGAGACCTTCCGCAAGCTCGCCGATGTCTCTGGCCTGGTGATGACCAAGCTCGACGGCACCGCGAAGGGCGGCGTTCTGGTGGCGCTTGCCGACAAGTTCGGGCTGCCGATCCACGCCATCGGCGTCGGCGAGCAGATCGACGATCTTTCGCCCTTCGACCCCGAGGAGTTTGCCGCCGCGCTGACCGGCCTCGACGCCGCATGAGCCCACCGCAGCTGTCCCCGGCGTCTCTGGTTTGCAACAACGTCGGGGCCGGCCGCCTTTGGCGGCTGGGGCCCGCGATCTGCCTTGCCGCACCGCGTGTCGCGTTGCGATGACCGCATGGCTGCTCAGCATCGAAGGCACCGAGGCCGGTCACACGGCGGCCTTGCTGCTGGCGCTGCTGGCGGCCTTTCTGCACGCGGTGTTCGGCGCACTGCAGAAAGGCCGGTTCGATCCGTGGTCGACACGGCTCTCAATCGACGTCTCGCTGGTGATCCTGTCGCTGCCGCTGGTCTTTCTGGTGCCGTTCCCGGAGCCGCATATGTGGCCGATCTTTGCAGGCGCGATGGCGATCCACTTTACCTACAAGGTGCTGCAGGCGATGGCCTATACCCGCGGCGCCTATACGGTGGTCTACCCGGTGGTCCGCGGCACCGGGCCGCTCTTCACGGTCATCGGGGCCTGGCTGATCTTTGGCGAAAGCTTTGCCGCGCTGCAATGGCTGGGGCTCGCGGTGCTGCTTTCGGGGATCTTCGGGCTGGCGGTCTACAACCTGCTCTTTCTGCAGAGCGAGCGCGACACATTGCTGCCCGCGCTGGGATTTGCCGTGGCGACCGGCCTGCTGGTCGCGGCCTACACGACCTTTGACGCCTACGGCATTCGCGCCACCGCCAACCCGTTCACCTTTCTTGCATGGTTCTTTCTGCTCTGCTCGCTCGACATCCCGTTGCTGTTTCTGGCGACACCGCTGCGGCACCGTTTGCGTTCGGTTGATCTGCGCCCGCTGATGGCGCGCGGCTTTGCGGGCGCGCTGGTGGCCTTTGGCAGCTTCGGGTCGGTCATGCTGGCCACGCGGCTCGACAAGGTGGGCGAGGCGGCGGTGCTGCGCGAGACCTCGACCGTCTTTGCCGCGCTCATCGGCTGGCTGGTGCTGCGCGAAACCGTCGGGCCGCGGCGCATCGCGCTTATGACGCTCATCGCTTTGGGTGCAGTCATCGTTGAGTTGGGCGGCTGAGGCGACTATGTGAGGGACACCCGCGCTTGAGGAGCCCAGATGGACCAGCCGCAAATCAACCCGTTTCTGAAATCCGCGCTCGAGTTCGGGCCGATCCTGGGGTTCTTCGTGGCCTATCTCTGGCTCAAGGACCGCGTGTTTACCATTGGCGGCACGGAGTACGAGGGCTTCATCGTGGTCACGGCCGGATTCATCCCGGTGTTCCTGCTGGCCATGGGCATCCTGTGGAAACTGACCGGGCACCTGAGCCGCATGCAGGTGGTCACGGCGGTGCTGATCATCGTCTTTGGCGGGCTGTCGGTCTGGCTCAACGACGAGCGGTTCTTCAAGATCAAGCCGACGCTGATCTATCTCTTGTTCGGCGGGGCGCTGGCTATTGGGCTGATGCGCGGGCAAAGCTGGCTGCAGACGGTGATGGAGGGGCTGATGCCGCTCCAGCAGGAAGGCTGGATGATCCTGACGCGCCGCGTGATGCTCTTGTTTTTCGGGCTTGCGGTGCTCAACGAGGTGGTCTGGCGCACGATGAGCACGGAAACCTGGGTCTATTTCAAGACCTTCGGGCTGACCGCCGCGATCTTTCTGTTCTTCATGTTCCAGGGCGGGCTGTTCCGCGATTACGGCCTCGAAGAGGAAGAGCCCGGGGAATGAGCCGCTCAGCCCGCGCGGTCGATCTTGGTGCTGAGATGGATCAGGCTTTCTGAGCTTTTCACGCCTTTCGCCGCGCCGATCTCGTCCAGCGCGCCGTCCAGCGCTTCGGTGGTCTCGGCGGTGAGCGTCACGATCAGATCGACGCGACCCGAGGTGGTGTGCACGGTCTCCACACAGGACATCGACCGCAGGCGGCTCAGCACCGAGGGGCCGCTGCGCGGCTCTATGGCGACCAGCACCGTGGCGCGGATCGGCGCGCGCAGACCGATGCCGCGGCGCAGGGTGTAGCCCGCGATCACACCCGCCGCCTCAAGCCGGTCGAGCCGCGCCTGCACCGTGGTCCGCGCCAGATCGAGCCGCCGCGCCAGATCCGCGACCGGCAGTCGCGCGTTTTCCGAGAGCAGCGCGACCAGCGCACGGTCAGTTTCGTCGATTTGCATTATCTGGCCTGCGTTTCGTCGTTAATTGCGGATCATACTGGCGGATCTGACGCAAGAAATCGACTGCAAATGCGGCCAGGCTGAAGGGAGCACCCGCAAAGAGGTGCTGTAACCGTTCCGAGACGAGGCAAGTGTCAGTTGTTCGAGCAAGCATTCTCCTTTGACCCGCAAGCGTGGCTGCTGCGCGAGCGCCCCGACGATCCGGTGTTTTTCTTCCGGCCCGATGTGCTGGCAAAAACTGCCGCGAGGTTTCGCGCCGGGTTCCCGGGCGAGGTGACCTACGCGGTCAAGGCCAATCCCGACCTCGCGGTGATCGAGTCGCTTGTGGCGGCGGGGATCACCTCGTTCGACGTGGCCTCTCCGGCGGAGATGGCGGTGGTGCGCGCGGCCTGTCCCGGGGCGATTTTGCACTATCACAATCCGGTCCGCAGCCCGCATGAAATTGCGCAGGCGCAGCGCTTTGGCGTGTCATCGTGGTCGGTGGACCGGGTGGCGGAGCTCGACAAACTGGGAGACATCCGCGGCGCCGAGATCGCCGTGCGTCTCAAGCTGCCTGTGCGGGGCGCGGCCTATGATTTCGGCTCCAAATTCGGCGCGGACCCCGAAATGGCGGGCGCGCTTTTGCAGAGGGTTGAGGCGCGCGGCGGCCGCCCGTCGCTGACCTTTCATCCCGGTACGCAATGCGCCGACCCCGAGGCCTGGGCGCGCTATGTCACGGCGTCCGCCGGCCTTGCGGCGCAGGCGGGCATCCGGCTGCGGCGGCTCAATGTCGGGGGCGGTTTTGCTGCGCACCGGGCCGGTGACGCGCCGGATCTGGAGGCGATCTTTGCCGCGATAAGCGACACGGCCCGGGCCGCGTTCGGCGCGCAGGCACCCGGGCTTGTCTGCGAGCCGGGGCGCGCCATGGTGGCCGAGGCGGTGCAACTGGCGCTGCGCGTCAAGGCGGTCGATGGCGATACGGTGTTTCTCAATGACGGGATCTATGGCGGTCTGGCCGAATGGCGCGATATGGTGGCGGGGGACCGGATCCGCGTGATCTCGACCACCGGGCAGGCCCGGCGCGCTCGGTTGCGGGCGCGCATCGTCTTCGGGCCCACCTGCGACAGCCTCGACCGTCTGCCCGACCCGCTGGACCTGCCCGGTGACATTGCTCCGGACGACTACGTGCTTTTTGCCGCCATGGGCGCCTATGCGCGGGCCATCACCACCGGATTCAACGGCTACGGCGCGCGCCGCGTCGTCACTCTGGCCCGCGCGGTCTCTGGACAACCGGGCCATGCCCGCTAATGTCCGCTCGGTAGGCGACAGAGCGAGGATGCGGCGATGGAAAAGTTCGGCAAGAGCCAGTCGGTGAAACGGGTCGAGGACGTGCGGTTCCTGACCGGTCAGGGCCGCTATGTGGACGATATCGCCCCGGATGGCGCTTTGCGCGCCTTTGTCTTCCGCTCGCCGGTGGCCCATGCGGAGATCACGTCGCTCGACGTGAGCGAGGCCGTGGCGGCGGACGGTGTGCATTTGGTTGTGACCGGGCAGGATCTGCTGGATGCCGGTGTCGACACCGCGATGTTTGCAGCGCTCGTCAAGAACCGCGACGGCAGCGATGGGGCCGCGCCAAAACGGCCGGTGCTGGCCGAAGGCCGCGTGCGGTTTGTCGGAGAGCCGGTCGCGGTGGTGATCGCCGAGACGATGGAGCAGGCGCGCGACGCGGCAGAACTCATCGAGCTCGATTACGACGAGTTGCCGGTCTGGCTCGACGTGACGCCCGGCGGCCAGGCGATCCACCCCGAAGCGCCCGACAACAAGGCCTTCGATTTCGGGCTGGGCGACGAGGCCAAGACCAACGCCGCCTTCGACGCCGCCGCCCGGACCGTCAAGCTCGAGGTCGGCGACAACCGGGTGATCGTGAACGCGATGGAGCCGCGCGGCGCTTACGCCGAATGGGACGGCGAGCGGCTGCATGTGGCGTTCAACGGTCAGGGCGTCTGGGGCATGAAGGACCAGCTTGCCAAGGCCTTCGGTATCGATGCCGACGCGGTGCGGGTGACCAACCCCGATGTCGGCGGCGGTTTCGGCATGAAGGCGATGCCCTATCCGGAATATTTCGTGATTGCCCATGCGGCGCGGGTGCTGGGCCGCCCGGTGCGCTGGATGTCCGAACGCACGGAGGCGATGCTCAGCGACAATGCGGGCCGCGATCTGGTCACCACGGCAGAGCTGGCCTTTGACGACAACAACCGGATCACCGGCTACCGGCTTTACACGCTGTGCAACCTCGGTGCCTATAACAGCCAGTTCGCGCAGCCGATCCAGACCAATCTCTTTGCCCGCATCCTGACCGGCGTCTACGACATCGGCGCGGCCTGGATGCGCTGCGAGGGGATCTATACCAACACCACCCAGGTCGACGCCTATCGAGGTGCCGGGCGTCCCGAGGGGATCTATGTGCTGGAGCGGGTCATGGACCGCGCCGCGCGCGAGCTTGGCATCGATCCGTGGGAGCTCCGGCGCATCAACTTCATCAAGCCCGCGCAGTTTCCCTATGACACGATCTCGGGTGAGACCTACGACGTGGGCGATTTCGAGCGGGTGCTGGACCACGCCGCCGAGACCGCGGATATCGCAGGTTATGCCGCGCGCAAGGCGGCGTCCGAGGCCGCGGGCAAGCTGCGCGGGCAGGGGCTCTGCTACTATATCGAGAGCATCCTCGGCGATCCTTCGGAGAACGTGAAAGTGGAGTTCACCGAGGATGGCGGCGCAAGGATCTATGTGGGCACGCAATCCAACGGGCAGGGCCACGAGACGGTGTTCGCGCAGTTCCTGTCGGATCAAAGCGGCATCCCCGCCGAGCTCATCGAAGTGGTGCAGGGCGACAGCGATCTGATCGCGGCGGGCGGCGGCACCGGCGGGTCGCGCTCGGTCACCGTGCAGACCCATGTCACGCTCACGGCCGTGGCCGAGATGGTCGAGGGGTTTTCGGCCTTTCTGGCGGGCGAGATGGGTGTCGCGCCGGAAGATGTGCAGTTCGATGACGAGCGGTTCCGGGCGGACGGCTCGAACCTGACGCCGACGATGCTCGAGGCCGCGCAGATGGCTCGCGAGGCCGGGCGCGAGGATCTGCTGGTCTGGTCCACCAAGGCGACGCTGCCCGCGCGCTCTTTCCCCAATGGCGCGCATATGGCGGAGGTTGAGATCGACCCCGAAACCGGCCACACGGTCATCGCGCGCTACACGGTCGTCGATGATTTCGGCAATCTCATCAACCCGATGCTGGCCGAGGGCCAGGTGCATGGCGGCGTGGTGCAGGGCATCGGTCAGGCGCTCACAGAACGGGTGGTCTATGACGAGGACGGCCAGCTGCTCACGGCGACGTTCATGGACTATGCCATGCCGCGCGCCGATGATGTGCCGATGATCGGCTTCGAGACGGAACCTGTGCCCTCCACGGCCAACCCGATGGGCATGAAGGGCTGTGGCGAGGCCGGTACGGTGGGCGCGCTGGCGGCGATCTCCAACGCCATGCAGGACGCGCTCTGGGATCGTGGTGTGAGACAGGTGGATATGCCCTTCACGCCGCAGCGCGTGTGGGCGATGGTGAAGGATGACGAACCGATCGCGGCTGAGTGACAGGCTTTTCGGGTGGGTCCGGCGGCGCTTTGCCACCGGGCACACCGCCTATATCAAGCGCCGGGGGCCGGTTGACCATGTCATCATCCTGGATGGCACGATGTCATCACTGGTGCCCGGCGAAGAGACCAATGCCGGGCTGACCTATCAGCTTTTGCGCGAAGAGGGGCATGCCTCGCTCTTTTACGAGGCCGGGGTGCAGTGGCGCGACTGGCGCTCGACCGGGGACGTGGTCATGGGGCGCGGCATCAACCGGCAGATTCGCCGCGCCTACGGCTATCTGGCCTCGCGCTACCGGCCCGGCGACCGGATCTTTCTGCTGGGCTATTCGCGCGGGGCCTACGCGGTGCGCAGCCTGGCCGGGATCATCGACAAGGTGGGGCTGCTGCGCCCCGAATGCGCGACGGTGCGCAATATCCGGCAGATCTACCGGCTTTATCAATACGACCCGGACGGCGCCTCGGCGCGTGCCTTTGCCGAAAGCTACTGCCATACCGAAGCGCCGATCGAGATGGTCGGGGTCTGGGACACGGTCAAGGCGCTGGGCCTGCGCCTGCCGCTTGTCTGGAGGCTGATGGAGGACCGGCACGCGTTTCACAACCACCGGCTGGGGCCGACCATCCGGCGCGGCTTTCACGCGCTGGCGCATGATGAGACGCGGCTGGCCTATGCGCCGGTATTGTGGGTCTGCCCGCCGGATTTCGATGTCGAGGTCGAGCAGGTCTGGTTCCGCGGCACCCATGGCGATGTCGGCGGGCAATTGGGCGGGCGCAACAGTGCGCGTCCGCTGGCCAATATCCCGCTGGTCTGGATGCTGGGAAAGCTCGAAATGTGCGGATTGCAGTTTCCCGCCGATTGGCGCAGCCGCTTTCCCGAGGATGCCGAAGCACCGTCGATCGGCACCTGGGCGGGCATGAGCAAGCTATTTCTTCTGCGTCGTCAGAGAGTTGTGGGTGGCGACCGGTCGGAGCAGGTGCATCCGACTCTCGCGGCACAGGAGCCGGACGGCGCGGAGCGCCAGGCCGGTTAACCATCGTCAAGAAACTTTCTCACTTTCTGTTGAATGCCCTTCCTTCTGTGGCATTCGTGCCTATCTCTATCACAGGCCGCGGAGCCGGAACCTCCGCGAGACCTTCACTGTCCCTCGTTCCGTGACTTGCGCCCGGGCCAATGTGCACCGGGCGCTTTTTCTTTCCGGCATGCCCATGGCGCGCGGTCGTGGCCCGGACGGGACGGGTGCCCGCCGCCATGCGACACCTTTCAGCAGCGCTGTTTCCTCTGCGCGCGCAAACGGGTACGGTTCCGTCATGAGCTACACCGACGCCCACCTTACCGATATCCTCAAACGCACCCGCACCATCGCGGTGGTCGGGGTGTCGATGAACCCCGTGCGGCCCAGCTATTACGTGGCGCGCTATCTGGGCCTCAAAGGCTTCACCGTGATCCCGGTCAATCCCGGCCATGCGGGCAAGTCGCTGTTTGGCCAGACGGTCAGGGCGACGCTGCACGATTGCCCCGACAGTGTCGACATGGTCGATATCTTTCGCCGCTCGGAACATGTGCCGCCGATTGTCGACGACGCGCTGGAGCGGTTCCCGAAGCTGCGCACGATCTGGATGCAGATCGGTGTCGCGCATGCCGACGCCGCGCGGAAGGCGGAAGACCGGGGCATCGACGTGATCCAGAACCGCTGCCCCAAGATCGAATACCAGCGCCTTTTCGGCGAGCTGCGCATGGGCGGGTTCAACACCGGTGTGATCTCCTCGAAGCTCTGAGCGCGCGGTTCTTGCCAAGTGCAGGACAGCGATGCACCAGATAGAATCAAAGCCGCCCCGAAGGACGGCTTTGACACATCAAAGGCTGTTGTCAGCCGGCGATGTTACTTTTCCCACATCTGCATGGCGTCCAGCTCTTCGCGGGTGGCGTTCACGGTCACACGCTCGATGCCGCCATTTTCGCCCATCACGACGTTGAGCTTGTCAAGGTCCAGCGCGACGGGCTTTTCGCCCAGACCGAGGAACCCGCCAACGTCGATCACCGCCTGCTTGATGGAGGTGCCGTCGTCGCCGAGGATGAGCTGCGACACCTCGCCGACATTTTCGTCAGCCGAGGAATAGACCACCGCACCGGTCAGGTCTTCGGTAGTGATCACGGCGTCGCGCATGGCGATGTCGGCGTTCACCGGCTCGCCCAAGGTGGCGTCGGGGTTTGTCACCGCGACCTCTTCGTTTGTCACCGCGGCCTCGTCGTTCGTCGCGGCGGCCTCGTCGTTCGTCACGGCGGCCTCGTCATCCGTCACCGCGGCCTCGTCCATGTCGTTCTGCATCGGACGCGCCTCGTATTCCGGCGCTTCCTGAAGCGCGGCGGGGGTTGTGGTCAGAACCGCATACCACTCGTCGGCTTCCTCGCCGTCGCTGACGATCTTCAGATCGCTCATCTTGATGCTGATCAGTTCCTGACCCATGCCGAGAAACCCGCCAACGGCGGCGACGATGTGATCGACGGAGCCGTCGCCGGTGATGATCAGGTCGTTGATTTCACCGACGCGGTTCCACTCAAGCTCTTCGGGGTTGACCATGGACCCGTCCATATCGACGGCATTCTCTGTCTGCCACAGGGTGGCGCCAATAAGATCCGTGCCGCGGTACTGGCCGGTCTGGTAGGTGGAAGAGAAGGCTTCTTCCGAAGCCATATGGCCATCCGCATATACCGGGGCTGCCAGAGTCAGAGCCACGGCTGTGGACGCAAGAAGCGATTTCATGATAAGTCTCCAAGTTGTTGTTGTTCGACCTTTTGCACAACGGTCACGCGAACAACGGCAATGAACGGCGTCGGGTTCCCGGCGCCGTTCGCATTTTTTCCGAGCATGGTGTGTGGGTTATGTCTTATGACGCTGCATATTGTGCAGACAGGGGCAGCACAGCTGCGCTCAACCCTTGCGCGAGGCTTTCTCGGCGATCCCGGATTGCCCTTGCCGCCTTTGCAGTTCCGCCATCACATCGGCCAGCGCGACGTCCCGGGCGCGCAACATGACAAGTAAGTGAAAAAGCACATCTGCCGCTTCGGAGGTCAGTCGGGCCTTGTCGCCCCTGACCGCCTCGATCACCGCCTCGATGGCCTCTTCGCCAAACTTTTCGGCAGCCTTGTCGGGGCCCTTGGCCAGCAGCTTGGCGGTCCAGCTTTCCTCCGGACTGGCCGCGGCGCGATTGGCCACGATGGCTTCGAGCTCTTCGAGGGTCACAGCCGCACCGGAACGCCGTTTGCCGCCATATGCGCCTTGGCCTCGGCGATGGTGAACTCGCCGAAGTGAAAGATCGACGCGGCCAGCACCGCGGATGCGTGGCCCTCGATCACACCTTCGACCAGATGGTCGAGCGTGCCGACGCCGCCGGAGGCGATCACCGGGATGTCCACCGCGTCAGAGATCGCCCGGGTCAGCGGCAGGTTGAAGCCGGATTTTGTGCCGTCGCGGTCCATCGAGGTCAGCAGGATCTCGCCCGCGCCCTTTTGTGCGATCAGGATCGCGAATTCCACCGCGTCGATGCCGGTGGGTTTGCGCCCGCCATGGGTGAAGATCTCCCATTTGCCGGGGCTCACGGTCTTGGCGTCGATGGCGCAGACGATGCACTGGCTGCCGAACTGGTCGGCGGCGTCGGCCACCACATCCGGATTGGCCACCGCGGCGGAGTTGAAGCTGACCTTGTCGGCGCCGGTGAGCAGCAGCGCCCGGACATCCCCCACGGTGCGCACGCCACCGCCGACGGTCAGCGGGATGAAACACTGCTCCGCGGTGCGGGTCACCACGTCGAACATGGTGCCGCGGTTTTCATGGGTGGCGTGGATGTCGAGAAAGCAGATCTCGTCCGCGCCCGCCGCGTCATAGGCGCGGGCTGCATCCACCGGGTCGCCCGCGTCGCGCAGATCGACGAAGTTCACACCTTTGACCACGCGGCCATCGGCCACGTCGAGACAGGGGATGATGCGGGTCTTGAGCATGGCAGGGGTGTAGGATGCGTCGGGGCCAAGGGCAAGAGCGGCGGAGCCTTGCCGCTCACGATCTCGTTTCTGGTGTGGGCGGGGCTGCGCGCTAAGCTGTGGGCTTCGACGGAGACAGGGAGATCGATGATGAGAATTCTGGCAGCTACATTTGCGGGCGCGATGCTGCTCGGGCAGGCGGCGGTGGCGGAGGTCACGAAAGTGGCCGCAAACGGGTCGGTGGCCGAGACCATGGATGCGCTGGTCGCGGCGGTCGAAGGGGCCGGCGCCAAGGTCTTTGCCCGGGTCGACCACGCCGCGGGCGCGCAGAGCGTCGAGATGGAACTGGCCGCAAGCCAGGTGCTGATCTTCGGCAATCCCAAGCTGGGCACTCCGGCGATCCAGGCCGATCCGCTGGCCGGGCTGTACCTGCCGATGAAGGTGCTGGTCTACGAGGACAGTGAGGGTGCGGTCTGGCTGGCGTATGAACCGCCCGCCGAGATGCTGGCCGGCACCGGCGTGCCCGCTGACGCCAGGGTGGTCGATATGATGACCGGCGCTTTGGGCAAACTCACGGGCGCGGCGGCGGGCGGCTGATACCCCCCCGGCTTGCGCGGCGCGGGTGATCCTGCAAGACAGGGGGCACCCCCGCCGCCAGCCGCAAGGACTTCGCCATGACCGACGCTCAATTCGCCCGCTATCCCAGCCTTGAAGGCCGGACGGTTTTTGTCAGCGGCGGCGCGTCGGGCATCGGCGCCGAGATCGTGCGCGCCTTTGCCGCGCAAGGAGCCAAAGTCGGTTTTGTCGATCTCGACGAAAAGGCCGCCGAAGCGCTGGTTGACGGTGTTGAAGGCCGCGTGGTCTGGCGCAAGGCGGATCTGCGCGACATCGATGCGCTGCAGCGCGCCTTTGGTGAGCTCAAGGCAGAGATCGGCGCGGCGCAGGTGCTTGTGAACAATGCCGCCCGCGACGACCGGCACGGCTGGCAGGAGGTCACGCCGGAGTACTGGGACGAACGCCAAAGCGTCAATCTGCGCCATTTCTTCTTTGCCATTCAGGCGGTTGCGCCCGACATGATCGCCGCCGGGGCCGGGTCGATCATCAATATGGGCTCCAACAGCTGGTGGGAGAAAACCGGCGGCATGCCCGCCTACACCACGGCGAAATCCGCCGTGCACGGGCTCACGCGCGGCATGGCCCGCGATCTCGGTCCGCACCGCATCCGGGTCAACACCGTGGTGCCGGGCTGGGTCATGACCGAGAGGCAGAAAGCGCTCTGGGCGACGCCCGAAGCGCTGGAAAGCCACCTGCAGAGCCAGTGCCTGCCGGACCTGATCACACCGGAGTACCTGGCCCGCATGGTGCTCTTTCTCGCCTCGGATGACGCGGCGATGTGCACGGCCAGCAATTACATGGTCGAGGCAGGCTCGATCTGAACAGGCCTCAGCCGCGCAGCGCCTCGATGGCCGATTTGAGATCGAGCGCGCCGTCGTAAAGCGCCCGCCCCGAGATCGCCCCGTTGAGTGCCGCGCCGCATTCGCGCAGCGCCACCAGATCCTTCAGCGACGACACGCCGCCCGAGGCAATGACCGGGATCGTCACCGCGCGCGCCAGATCCGCCGTGGCCTGCACATTCGGGCCCATCATCGCGCCATCGCGGTTGATGTCGGTGTAGATGATCGCGGCGACCCCGGCATCCTCGAAGCTGCGCGCCAGATCGGTGGCCTGCACATCGGTCTCCTCCGCCCAGCCCTTGGTCGCCACGCGCCCGTCGCGGGCGTCGATGCCGACGGCGATCTGCCCGGGGAACGCGCGCGCCGCCTCGTGCACCAGAGCGGGGGTTTCCACTGCCACGGTGCCGAGGATGACCCGCGCGAGGCCTTTCGAGAGCCAGGCCTCGATGGTCGCCATGTCGCGGATGCCGCCGCCCAGCTGCGCAGGCGTGCGGGTCTGCGCGAGGATGGCCTCGACGGCGTCCGCATTGACCGGCTGACCGGCAAAGGCGCCATTGAGATCAACCAGATGCAGCCACTCGCAGCCCGCCGCCACAAATTCCAGCGCCTGCGCGGCAGGGTCGTCATTGAACACGGTGGCCTTGTCCATGTCGCCACGCAACAGGCGCACGGCCTTGCCGTCTTTCAGGTCAATCGCGGGGTAAAGGATCATTTCAATCGTCCTGTCAGAGTCTTGGCCCGCCCTTAGTCTGACGCAACGACAGATGCAAGCCGACCCTGCGTCACGTCTTGATGAAGCGCTGACGCAGGCGTCAGTCTGCCACCATCCATCACGGGAGGAGACGATAAGATGACATTTGCAACGACAGATATCGCGCGCCGCGGCAGCCGCGCGCTCAGGACCGCCGGCACGGCGCTGGCTCTGGCCGCGGGCCTGAGCCTCACCGCCGGCGTTGCCAGCGCCGATCCGGTGCTCGGCACCTGGAAGACCCAAGTCGACGACGGCGCCTATGCGCATGTGAAGATGGTGCCCTGCAGCGGCAAGATCTGCGGCGTGATCAACCGCACCTTCAATGCCTCGGGCGAATACAACTCCGAGAACAAGGGCAAGACGCTGGTGATCGGCATGGAGCCGAAAGGCGGCAACAGCTATGAGGGCAAGGTCTGGCGGCCCTCCAACAACAAGATCTATATCGGCAAGATGACCTTGTCGGGCAACGCGCTGAAGCTGAAGGGCTGCGTGGCGGGTGGGCTGATCTGCTCCAGCCAGACCTGGAGCCGCGTCAACTGAGCCTGACGGCACAAGTCTGGCCGCCTAGGCCTCGCTCTGCGACAGGGCGAGGCGTCGAGGCTGACATCGGCAGGGTCGGCGAAACCTCGCGGAAAGCGCGCTCAGACGGAGCCGGGGGCTGGCATGTGCCCGGCCCTTTCGCCTATGCTGCGTGGCTCTTGCAGGGCATGCGCACGCTCTGCCCCATGCACGCCACTGAGGGGGTGACAGGATGATCAAGTTCAACATTTGCGCACCGATGCGCCTGGCAGGCCATGTCGCGGCGGTCATGCTGGTCGCGGGCGCCGCTCAGGCCGATCCGGCGCTGGGCCTCTGGCAGACAGAGCCCGACCGCAAGAACCTCACCAGCCATATCGAGATCACGCAATGCGGGGCGGCGCTCTGCGGCAAGGTGGTCAAGGCCTTCGATGCCTCCGGGCAGGCGGTGCGCACGCGCAATGTGGGCAAACGGCTGTTCTGGGATCTCAAGCCGCAAGGCGGCGGTCGCTATGGCGAGGGCACGGTCTATGTGCCGCTGCTCGACGTCACCGCGCGGGCGAAGGCCGAACTCAACGGCAACCGGCTGCGCGTGACCGGCTGCAAAGGCCCGGTCTGCGACGGCCAGACCTGGAAACGGGTGCGCTGAGCGCGGCTCACGGCGTCCAGGTCAGGAAATTCGCGATCATCCGCAATCCCAGCGCCGCGCTTTTCTCCGGGTGGAATTGCAGGCCGACGCGGGTATCATGGGCGACAATCGCCGTGACATCGCCGCCGTACTCCACATGTGCGATGCGCTGGGCGGGGTCGTCCATCTGCATCTGGTAGGAATGCACGAAATAGGCGTGATCCCCGGTCTTCATCCCGTCGAGCACCGCGTGCGGATGCTCGATCACCAGATCGTTCCACCCCATCAGCGGCACTTTCAGACCGGCCTGATCCGGCTCGATCCGGCGCACCTCACCGGCGATCCAGCCCAGCCCGTCGGTGGGCGCGTATTCATGGCCGCGCCGCGCCATAAGCTGCATGCCGACGCAGATGCCCAGAAACGGCCGGCCTTTCTGCTCGACCGCCTCGACCATCGCGTCAAAGCAGCCCGACGCCCGCAAGGCCGCCGCACAGGACGGAAACGCCCCGTCGCCCGGAAGCACGATCCGGTCCGCGCGCGCCACCACATCCGCGTCAGAGGTCACCTCGACCGCACCGGCGCCGGTCTCCGCCGCCATTTTCTGGAACGCCTTCTCCGCCGAATGCAGATTGCCGCTCTCGTAATCGATGATCGCCGTCAGCATCGCGCCCCCCCCGGTCCATGCTTCTTCTCTTTGAAAATATCGCCGGGGAGTGTGAGGGGCCGGCCCCTCACTCCGGCGCGTCCCGCTCAGAGCGCCCCTTTGGTCGAAGGCACCGCGTTGGCAACCCTCGCATCGGTCTCCAGCGCGTCGCGCAAGGCGCGCGCGACGGCCTTGAACGCGGCCTCCGCGATATGGTGCGCGTTGAGCCCGTGCAGCGCATCCACATGCAGCGTGATCCCGCCATGGGTGCTCAGCGCCTGGAAGAACTCGCGCACAAGCTCGGTGTCGAAACTGCCGATCTTGGCGGTTGGCATCGCGACATTCCAGACCAGATAAGGCCGCCCCGACAGATCGAGTGCGGCGCGCACCAGCGCGTCGTCCATCGGCAGCAGGCAGGCGCCATAGCGGCGGATGCCGCGCTTGTCTCCCACCGCCTGGCTCAGCGCCTGACCAAGGGCGATGCCCACATCCTCCACCGTGTGATGGTCGTCGATATGAAGATCGCCGGTGGCCCGCACCGTCATGTCGATGAGCGCATGGCGCGACAGCTGGTCCAGCATGTGGTCGAAGAACCCGACCCCGGTCTGGTTGTCATAGACCCCGGTCCCGTCGAGATCGAGCTCGACGCGGATATCGGTCTCATGGGTCTTGCGGCTGATCTCAGCGCGGCGCATCGGCAGGTCCCATCGGCAAGTCTCCTTCTGCGTTCAGCGCCTTATAGGCAGTGCGCGCAGTGCCGCCAAGTGGGCCCGCGGCCAAGGCGCGCGGCCCGTGTCCGAAAGGCCGACGCATCGCGCGCTGGGATCACATGCCGGAACGAACATCGATGGAGCGGGCGAGGCGATTCGAACGCCCGACCCTAACCTTGGCAAGGTTATGCTCTACCCCTGAGCTACGCCCGCAGACCATCGATCTTTCCATTTGGAGCGGGCGAGGCGATTCGAACGCCCGACCCTAACCTTGGCAAGGTTATGCTCTACCCCTGAGCTACGCCCGCGCGCCAAATGGTGGATGCGATGTAAAAGGAAGCGGTCGTCGGTGCAAGGGAAAAATGCACCCCCTCTACCGAAGCCAAGGCCTTGTGGCGCCTGCGCCTTCAGGCGGAATGCGGGTCATCCGTGCCGCTGCGAGCCAGGGCAAAATCCTCGCTGTGCACGATCACCCCGCCGGACTGCAGCAGCACGATCCCGTAAGCGCCCGGCTCATCGACCGAGAGCGCCGTGGAGCGGTCGTTCAGCGCCATCGGCATCTGGTGGCACGGGCTCTTCAGCGCGCTGAACCCGTAGCCGTCTGCCCGGCCCGAGATCGTGCGATGCACATGGCCGCAGAGCAGATGCGCCTGTGCGCCTGCCGCGTCGAGCCTGGCGTAAAGCGCCTGGCCATTGGCCAGCGCGATGGCGTCCATGCCCGGAAAGCCGGTCTTGAACGGCGGGTGATGGCAGGCGATGAGATGCGGACGCCCCGGTGCCGCCGCCAGGGCGCGCTGCAGCCAGTCCAGCCGCGTCTGGCAAAGCCAGCCGCCATGACGCGGCGCCGCGCCGTCGCGGTCGGCGGTGTCGAGCAGCAGCACAAGGGACGCGCCGAACTCCAGCGCGTGCTGGGCAAAACCAGCGTTCATCTGCCCGGGAAACCGCGCGGCAAACGCCTCCGGATCGTCGTGATTGCCCAGCGTCATATGGATCGGCAGCCTGCACGTCTGCAGGAGCTCCTCGAGCCGGGCATATTGCGCGGGCCGGCCGTGATGGGTGAGGTCGCCCAGCAGCAGCACGGCTTCGGCATCGGGATGGCCGGCCAGCGCGTGATCCAGTGCGGCGGCAAAGCGTGCGCCGGGATCGAGCCCGATGATCGCCTCGCCGGGCTCGGTGATGTGCAGGTCGGTGAAGATCAGAAGCTTGTGCATGCCGGTCTCTGACGCCGAGGATCCCCGCGACTAGAGCGGGCAGCGCGGCGCTTCGCAAGGTCAAATGGGCGGTCGGGTTCGGTTGGTGGAGGAAGGCGGGGGCTGATCGGGACTCTGACGTTGCGCGGTGCCCTGGTTGCGGGAGCGCTCCGGCGGAAACGCGAAATCAAGGGTTCCTCAGGTGTCAGGCAAATTCGATGAGGTCCCAGCGGTTGCCGAACGGGTCGCGAAACACGGCGACCATGCCATAACTTTCGTGCCGCGGTTCTTCCTCGAACGCCACACCGCGGGCGGTAAGTGCCGCGAAGTCGCGTTTGAAATCATCGGTTTGCAGGAACAACCAGACCCGCCCGCCGCCCTGCCGCCCGATGAAATCCCGCTGGTCGCCTTTCGCCTCGGCCAGCAAAAACGCCGTCTGCGCCCCATCCGGCGCCACCCGCACCCACCGCTTGCCGCCACCCTGATCGCTGTCCTCGAGCAACCGGAACCCAAGCCGGTGCACAAAGAACGCAATGCCTTCGGCGTAAGACGGGACAAGAACGGCCACCAGGGCGAGATGGGTCATGATCATCGTCTCCTTCCGGGTGCGCGCGATCAACAGGACACATGCGCGGGACAAGACGACCGGTCAAGCCATGTTGGCCAAAGGTGCGGGACAATGGCGGCATTGCGGGCGGAGCCGACATACATGGCCTCAGATCGATAGTCCCCTTGTTCCAATTCCGAAGAAGCGACGGCGCAAGCCTACGGTTCAGACGCCGAAACAGTCAGCCAACTGCTAACCTCTCATTTGTCGAGCCAGCAGGATCGCAAGAGCTGCGGCTGCCGCAAGACCGAGTGCCCCGGCGATCCAAGCAATTTCCACACCTTCCGTCTCGCCGACCGAGCCGAGGACAAGCAGGCCCACCATCGCACCAAGCTGTTTAAGGAGCGACTGGACCGAAAGGATCGTAGAACGCCGGTTATCCGGCGCATAGGCGTGCAGGATGCTTGCGGCAGGAGATTCTGAAAGTCCGAGTACGACGGAAAAAATGAGGAATACTGCGATGAATCCCATGAGCGACGCCTGCAGGGCCAGCGCGATCTGACATACGATGAGCGCGGCAAGAACCGCCGCGAGCGTCACCGCATGACGGCGTCCAAAGAGACGGCCAACCCGTCCGGCGAGGCTCGCGCCCGCTGCAATCGCCAGGAAATATCCCGCAGTCAAAAGTCCCACTATGGCGGCAGCGCGTTCAGGATCGAGCATCGCTTGAACAACAGTGGGCCAGAGGACCTCGACAGGATTCGTGGCGAAGAGCATAAGAGTCAGGATAGCGAGAAGCAGAAGGATCGCACGGTGCGAGATCGCGAGCCGGGCACCGTCGCTGATCGTGCCCGGAACGGCGCGTATCTCACGCAGAACGACTGCCCCATTCATGGGCCGAGCCGGTTCCCGGATCAAGAGGACCGTGTACACAAACACCCCGAGCGTCAGCAAAATTCCCGCAGCATACGAAACGTCATAGACTGTGCGGCCGACCAGCGGGTCGGAAGGATCATTTCCTGCAACGAGGCCAGGAAGGACTCCGCCCACAATCGCTCCAAATCCGAGACCCGCGAAATTTGCCGTCTGCGCACGCGCGAGGAGGGGCTGGATTTCGACACCGGGTGCGCGAACATGCAGTTCTTCTACATACCAGGCGTCCAGCGTTCCCGACCGCAACGCACGCCCCAGACCGACCAATCCGAACGATGCGGCGAGCGGCCAGAACGTGTCTGACACAATAAACACAATCGAGGCCATCAGGCTCGCAACCGTCGCGATCATAAAGACCGGCTTGCGCCCCACCCCATCGGCCAGCCCGCCAAAGGGCAGTTCAGCGATCATGGCGACGGCGGCGTAGACGGCAAAGAGCGCGCCGATCTCACCAATACCCAAGCCGCGTCCTTGAAGCGCAAGAGCCGTCACGGCAACGATCACGCCCATGGCAAAACGATCTAGAAACTGGTGACCCTGAAAGAGATACACATGCCGACGCGCGAGGGTCGGCAGCTTTGCGAAGGGTATATCCACCTCAGACACCATGTTCGGGAACTTCAGTCACAAAGGAACGAGGTGCAACTGTCATTGTGGCGTGTCCGCCGAAGCGGACATTCAGAAGGCTGCAGCATCCGGTAAGTCTGGCAGGCACCAGCCGCTAAAGATCGCGTCTCCCGAAGGAGAGGCCCGCGTCGCCGATCCCGTTTGCAACGGGACGCGGCGCGGGCGCGGTTGTCCCGAGATCGGACGCGCCTGGCCGGCGGCCCCGGGTCGGGGGGGGCGCTACTCGAATTCCACCAGCAGGTCCTTGGCGTCGATCTGGCCGCCGGGCTGGACATGGACCGCTTTCACAACCGCATCGCGCTCCGCGTGCAGGCCGGTCTCCATCTTCATCGCCTCGATGGTCAGCAGCAGGTCGCCATCCTTGACCGCATCGCCCGCGGCCACGGCGATGGTTGCAACCACGCCGGGCATCGGGGCGCCGACATGGTTGGCGTTGCCGGTTTCGGCCTTGGGCCGCGCGCCGCTGATCGCTTTTGCCTTGCGGTCGGGCACGCGGATCGTGCGCGGCTGGCCGTTGAGCTCGAAGAACACGCGTACTTCGCCATCGTCCTGCGTCTCGCCCACCGCCTGAAGGCGGATCTCCAGCGTCTTGCCGGGGTCGATCTCGGCGGTGATCTGCTCTCCGGGTTCCATGCCGTAAAAGAAGGTGCGGGTGGGCAGGGCGCGGACCGGGCCATAGACCCGGTGGCGGCCCATATAGTCGAGAAACACCTTGGGATACATCAGGTAACCGGCCAGATCCTCGTCATCGACGGGCTTGCCCTCCATCTCTTTCGACACCGCGGCGCGGGTCTGCTCGATATCGAGTTTCTCGGCCATCAGACCGGGGCGCTTGGTGAAGGGTTTGTCGCCCTTGAGGATCTTCTTCTGCACCTGCCTGGGCCAGCCGCCCGGTGGCTGTCCGAGATTGCCGCGCATCATGTCGACGACGCTGTCGGGAAAGCTCAGATCCTTGTCGGGATTCTCCACATCGGCGCGTGTAAGCCCCTGGCTGACCATCATCAGCGCCATGTCACCCACCACCTTGGAGGAGGGCGTGACCTTCACGATATCGCCGAACATCTGGTTCACGTCGGCATAGGTCTGGGCGACCTCGTGCCAGCGCTCCTCCAGCCCCAGAGAGCGCGCCTGCGCCTTGAGATTGGTGAATTGCCCGCCGGGCATCTCGTGCAGATAGACCTCGGAGGCGGGGGCCTGCAGGCCGCTTTCGAACGCCGCATACTGGCCGCGCACCGCTTCGAAATAGTTGGAGATCTCGCGGATCGCCCGGATGTCGAGCCCGGTCTCGCGGTCGGTGTGGCGCAGCGCCTCCACGACCGAGCCCAGCGTCGGCTGCGACGTGTTGCCAGAGAGCGCGTCCATCGCCGCATCGACCGCGTCCACACCCGCCTTGGCGGCCTCGATGATCGTGGCGATGGCCGCGCCGGAGGTGTCATGCGTATGGAAGTGAATGGGCAGGCCGACCTCGTCTTTCAGCGTCTTGACCAGCGTGCCCGCGGCATTGGCCTTCAGAAGACCGGCCATGTCCTTCAGCCCCAGCACATGCGCACCCGCCTCGCGCAATTCCTTGCCCATCGCGACGTAGTATTTCAGATCGTACTTGGCGCGGTCGGGGTCGAGCACGTCGCCGGTGTAGCAGATCGTGCCTTCGAGCACGCGGCCGGTGTCGAGCACCGCGTCCATGGCGACGCGCATGTTCTCCACCCAGTTCAACGAGTCAAAAACGCGGAACACGTCGACACCGGTCTCGGCGGCCTGACGCACGAAGAACTGCACCACGTTGTCGGGGTAATTGGTGTAGCCGACGCCATTGGCCCCGCGCAGCAGCATCTGGGTCATCAGGTTGGGCATCGCGGCGCGCAGGTCGCGCAGGCGCTGCCACGGGCATTCCTGCAGGAAACGGTAGGCCACATCAAAGGTGGCCCCACCCCAGCATTCGACCGAGAAGAGCTGCGGCAGGTTATGCGCATAGGCCGGTGCGACCTTGATCATGTCGAGCGAACGCATGCGCGTGGCCAGCAGCGACTGGTGCCCGTCGCGCATCGTGGTGTCGGTGATCAGCACGCCTTTCTGCGCGGCCATCCAGTCGGCCACCGCCTGCGGGCCCCTTTCCTCGAGCAGGGTCTTGGTGCCGTGGGGTGGGGTTTCACCCCACGGTACCTCCGGAGGACGCGCCGGTTTCAGCTCGGGATGCGGGCGCGGGCGGCCCTGCACTTCGGGGTGCCCGTTGACGGTGATGTCGGCGATATAGGTCAGCACCTTTGTGCCGCGGTCCCGGCGGCGGCGGAACTGGAAGAGCTCGGGCGTCGTGTCGATGAATTTCGTGGTGTACTGGTTGCGCAGAAACGTGTCGTGTTTCAGCAGGTTGATCACAAACTCGATATTGGTGGTGACACCCCGGATGCGGAACTCGCGCAAGGCGCGGTCCATGCGGGCGATGGTCTTTTCCGGCGTCTGCGCCCAGGCGGTGACCTTGACCAGCAGCGAGTCGTAGAACCGCGTGATCACACCGCCCGCATAGGCCGTGCCACCATCGAGCCGGATGCCCATGCCGGTGGCCGCGCGGAAGGCGGTGATGCGGCCGTAATCGGGGATGAAATTGTTGCTGGGATCCTCGGTGGTGATCCGCGTTTGCAGCGCGTGGCCGTTCAGCCGGATGTCATACTGACTGGCGCGGCCCGTCGCCTCCGACAGCGATTTGCCCTCGGCGATCATGATCTGCGCCTGCACGATGTCGATGCCCGTGACCTCTTCGGTGACGGTGTGTTCGACCTGCACGCGGGGGTTGACTTCGATGAAATAGAATTTGCCGCTTTCCATATCCATCAGGAACTCGACGGTGCCCGCGCATTCGTAATTCACATGCGCGCAGATCTTGCGGCCAAGCTCGCAGAGCTCTTCGCGCTGGCTTTCGGAGAGATAGGGTGCAGGCGCGCGTTCGACGACTTTCTGGTTGCGCCGCTGGACCGAGCAATCGCGCTCGTAGAGGTGATAGATATTGCCCATCCTGTCGCCGAGGATCTGCACTTCGACATGGCGGGCGCGGGTGATCATCTTTTCCAGATAGCCTTCGCCATTGCCGAAGGCGGCTTCGGCCTCGCGGCGCCCTTCGAGCACCTTTTCCTTGAGCTCGCCCGCCGCTTCGATGGGCCGCATGCCGCGCCCGCCGCCGCCCCAGCTGGCCTTCAGCATCAGCGGGAAGCCGATCTTCTTGGCGTCCTTGATGATGGCGTCGAAATCGTCGCCCAGCACGTCGGTGGCGGGGATCACCGGCACTCCGGCCTCGATGGCGACCTTGCGGGCGGAGGCCTTGTCGCCGAGCGCACGCATGGTTTCGGCCTTGGGGCCGATGAAGGTGATGCCCGCCGCATCGCAGGCATCGACGAAATCGGGGTTTTCCGACAGCAGGCCATAGCCCGGATGGATGGCGTCGGCGCCCGACGCCTTGGCAACGCGGATGATCTCCTCGATGGAAAGATAGGCCTGCACCGGGCCAAGCCCTTCGCCGATCCGGTAGGCCTCATCCGCCTTGAACCGGTGCAGGCCCAGCTTGTCCTCCTCGGCATAGACCGCGACGGTCTTTTTCCCCATCTCGTTGGCGGCCCGCATGATGCGGATGGCGATTTCGCCGCGATTGGCGATGAGGATCTTCGAGAAGGTGGTCATGCGGTCTTTCCCCCGACGGCAGTGTGTTTCGGCACGCTTTCGGCATTTGCTGACGCACGGTAAGCCGGGCTCATCGGGTCGCAAATGCCGCGCTGCGGCGATGTTAGCGATAATCGCGCCATCCGCAAGCAACCCGGTCTGTGTTGCCCGTGGCCTGGCCGGCTTTCACCTCATCTTAAGGGCTGGGTTCTAGAAAGCTGAGAGGTGAAGGGAAACGGGCAGCGTGCGCGGCATGTATCGAATGATCTATCTCAGCTCGGTTGCAGGGCATCTGGACGATGCCGGGCTGCGCAGCATTCTGGAAACCTCCCGCCGCAACAACACGCGGGATGGCATCACCGGGCTCTTGGCGCATCACGACGGCGACTTCCTGCAGATCCTCGAAGGGCCCCGGCCCGAGGTCGAGGTCTGTTTTGCGCGGATCTCGCTCGATCCGCGGCACCGGCAGGTGATCACGGTCACGCAGGCGGACGTGGCGGACAGGCTCTTTCCCGGCTGGTCCATGGGGCTTGCGGATCCCGGCACCTTTGCCAACACCAGCGCGGAAGGTGTCACCCGGCTTTCGGATGTGCGCGACGGGCTTGAGGGCATTGCCGAGCAGGATCGCCGCGCCGCGATCATGCTGCGCACCTTCTTCAACAGCCACCGCGATCTGGAGGTCGGGCCGCTCCGCCCGACGGGCTGACCGACGCCATCGGCCGCCCCGCGTGTCAGGCCGCGCCGGGTGATATGAGTGCGCCGCGGTCAGCGGATCAGCCGCTCGGGCAATTCCGACAATGACCGCGCGCCGATCTGCGCCATGTTGAGCACCATGTCGTCGCTGAGAATATGCATCAGATGCGCCGGGCCCGCCGCGCCAAGCGCCGCAACCGCGTAATGCCAGGCCCGCCCCAGCATCACGAAATCCGCGCCAAGCGCCAGCGCGCGCAGGATATCGAGGCCGCTTTCGACGCCGCTGTCGAAGATCAGCGGGATGTCCGGGCCAGTCGCGGCGCGGATCTTCGGCAACTCGGTGATCGATGCGGGCCCCGCCTCGAATTGCCGCCCGGTGTGGTTGGAAACCCAGAGCGCATCGACCCCCGCCGCCACCAGCCGTTGCGCCGCGTCCGCGCAAAGCACGCCCTTGACGATCAGGGCCCCCGGCCACTCGTCGCGCAAGCCCGCAAGCGTGTCCCAGTCCGGCGCGCCGCGGATGATGTGTCCCGCATGGGCCAGGGATGAGCGCGCCTGCCGGTCATCCACATAGCTTTCCGGCAGCCGCAGCCGCGGGCTGCCGACGCGCAGCGTGCCAAGCGCCCAGGCCGGGTGGGTCAGCACCTCCCACACCACGCGCGGCGTGATTTTCGGTGGCAGGGTCAGCTTGGCGCGCCGCTGCCGTTCGCGCCGCGAATCGTCGGGCACATCGACGGTCAGCACCAGCGTCGTGAACCCGCTGTCGCGGGCCCGCCGCAGCATGTCGCGTCGGATCTCGGGATCCGCCGGACAGTAAAGCTGGAACCAGCCCATGTCGCCCGAGAGCGGCCCGATCTCTTCGGGCAGCCGCGTGGCCACGGTCGAGAGCGCGTAGGGGATCCGGACATCGGCGGCATGGCGCGCCAGCATGGCCTCGGCACCCGGCCACATCACACCGGACATGCCCAGCGGCGCGATCCCGAACGGCCGCGCGTAGTCGACACCCAGAAACCGGGTGTCCAGCGCGGGCCGGATCGCTCCTTTCAGGATGTCGGGCCGGAACATCACCGCGTCCAGCGCATCGCGGTTGCGCGCCACCTGCAACTCGCGCCCGGTGCCGCTGTCGAGATATTCGAAGGCAAAATGCGGGATGCGGCGGCGCGCCTTCTCACGCAGATCGCAGACGGCCGGATAGGTGAGATCGAGATCCATTGCGGTATTTGCAGGCGCGGCAGGCGGATTGTCCAGAGCAGTGCTTTCCGGCCCGCGGGATCCGGACGCGCGGCGCGGGCCGCATGCGGCGGGGCAGGTGGGCGCCAGCCCTCACGCCCTCGAGGTTTTTCGGCAGGATGAAGCGGCAGGCGAATGGGGCGGAGGGCGGGAACATAACTGGAACGTCTTTTCCTCGGGCTGCGAAACGGCTATGGTTGCGGGATGAGCAGTTTCGATGACATGGACGCCTTTGAGGGCGCCTCGCTGGCGTCGCGCGCGATGGCGGCGCGGCCGATGCCCTATCTCGACGGGTTGAACCCGGCCCAGCGGGCCGCGGTGGAGCAGTTGGACGGGCCGGTGCTGATGCTGGCCGGCGCGGGCACCGGAAAGACCAAGGCGCTGACCGCGCGGATCGTGCATCTGCTGACCACCGGGCGGGCGCGGCCCAACGAGATCCTCGCCGTGACCTTCACCAACAAGGCGGCGCGCGAGATGAAAAGCCGCGTCTCGGGCATGCTGGGGCAGGCGGTCGAGGGCATGCCGTGGCTCGGCACGTTCCATTCGATCTGCGTGAAACTGTTGCGGCGCCATGCGGAACTGGTGGGGCTGAAGTCGAACTTCACCATTCTCGACACCGACGATCAGCTGCGGCTGATGAAACAGCTGGTGGCCGCCGCGGGCATCGACGACAAGCGCTGGCCCGCGCGCCAGCTTGCGGGCATCATCGATGGCTGGAAGAACCGCGCGATCACGCCCGACAAGGTGTCCGCCGCCGATGCCGGGGCCTATAACCACCAGGGACCGACGCTTTATGCGCAGTATCAGGCGCGCCTGAAAGAACTCAACGCCGTGGATTTCGGCGATCTGCTGCTGCATATGGTGCAGATCTTCCAGACCCATGCGGACGTGTTGGAGCAGTATCAGCGCTGGTTCCGCTTCCTTCTCGTGGACGAATACCAGGACACCAATGTCGCGCAGTATCTCTGGCTGCGGCTCTTGGCGGGCGGGCATCGCAACATCTGCTGCGTCGGCGATGACGATCAGTCGATCTATGGCTGGCGCGGGGCCGAGGTGGGCAACATCCTGCGCTTCGAAAAGGACTTCCCCGGCGCACATGTGGTGCGGCTTGAGCAGAATTACCGCTCGACCGAGCATATCCTGGCCGCCGCCTCCGGTGTGATCCGCGGCAATGCCAACCGTCTGGGCAAGGAGCTCTGGACCGCGGCCAAGGGTGGCGAAAAGGTCCGTCTGATCGGGCACTGGGATGGCGACGAGGAGGCCCGCTGGGTCGGTGACGAGATCGAGGCGATGCAGTCCGGCACCCGCGGGATGGCGCCGAAATCGCTCGATGACATGGCGATCCTCGTGCGCGCCAGCCACCAGATGCGCGCGTTCGAGGACCGGTTCCTGACCATCGGCCTGCCCTACCGGGTGATCGGCGGGCCGCGTTTTTACGAGCGGATGGAGATCCGCGATGCGATGGCCTATTTCCGCATGGTTGTATCGCCGGCGGACGATCTCGCGTTCGAGCGGATCGTCAATACGCCCAAACGCGGTCTCGGCGACAAGGCGCAGCAGACCATTCAGCGGCTGGCGCGCGAGAACGGCGTGCCCTTGCTGGAAGGCGCGGCGCTTGCGGTCGAGGACGGCGCGATCAAGGGCAAGGGGGGCGCGGCGCTGGGACAGCTGGTGGTGGATCTGGCGCGCTGGGGCCGGATGACCGGCGACAAGGCCATGACCCACATGGAACTGGCCGAGATCGTGCTGGACGAAAGCGGCTATACCGGCATGTGGCAGAACGACAAGACGCCGGAAGCGCCGGGGCGGCTGGAGAACCTCAAGGAACTGGTCAAGGCGCTGGAAAACTTTGAAAATCTGCAGGGGTTTCTGGAACATGTGTCGCTGGTGATGGATAACGAGTCCGACGCCGATGGCGAAAAGGTCTCGATCATGACGCTGCACGCGGCCAAGGGGCTGGAATTTCCGGCCGTGTTCCTGCCGGGCTGGGAGGACGGGCTTTTCCCGTCGCAGCGCTCGATGGATGAAAGCGGTGTGAAGGGGCTCGAGGAAGAGCGGCGGCTGGCCTATGTGGGCCTCACCCGCGCCGAAGAGATCTGCACCATTTCCTTTGCGGGCAACCGGCGGGTTTTCGGGCAATGGCAAAGCCAGATGCCGTCGCGGTTCATCGACGAGTTGCCGGAGGCGCATGTGGAGGTGCTGACGCCGCCGGGGCTTTATGGCGGTGGCTATGGTGCCGCGGGCATGGCCGCCAGCGCCTCGCCTGCGATCATGACCGGCGCGCAGAGCGATCTGCACGACCGCGCCAGCCGCGCGGATGTCTACAATTCTCCGGGCTGGAAACGCATGCAGGCCCGCGCGGGCGAGCGCGGCATGAGCCAGCCGCGCGAGAGCCGCAGCCAGGTGATCGATCTCGAGGCGGTCAGCGCTTACACGCTGGGTGAGCGGGTGTTCCACCAGAAATTCGGCTATGGGCGGATCGAGGGAATCGAGGGCGACAAGCTGGAGATCGCCTTTGAGAAAGCCGGGATGAAGAAGGTCGTCGCCCGCTACATCATGTCCGCCGACGACGTGCCTTTCTGACCGCGTAAGCCCCGTCTTTCGCGGTCGGTGGGCAAGGGTGTCTTTTGCACCGCAAAAGATCACCAGCCCACACCTCCGCCATTCCGGGCGCTGACGGATGCGAAAGCCCCGTCTTTCGCGGTCGTCAGCAGCTTGAGTAGCCGTCGCCGTCTGCCGGATCGATGATGATCCGGGTCAGCCAGGTGCCGTTGCCGCAGACCTGCACCAGCGCGTTGAAGCTCCAGCCTTGCCAGCCCTGTCCCAGAACGCCTTGCAAATAGGCATCGACAGGTCCCGCGCGCACCAGGTCGGGGATGGTGGCACGGGTGGCGCGGTCGGCGAAATAGGGATCGCTTTCGTCATTGTTGTGGCGGATGCCGAAGCGGTGGAAATTCGCGCGATCCTGCTGGACAACCGCGCCCACATCGAGCAGCGCCGTGCCGCGCGAATTGAAGAAATCCTCGTAGCCGAATTCCGTGTAATAGGCCGCGACCCTCTCGTCCGGCAGGGCGGGTGAGGCTAGGCAGGCCAGCGCCAGACTCGTGGCGGCAATCGGTTTGCGGGTCATCTCTCTCTCGAAACAGCATCGGTTGAACGGCGACGAGTATTCCGCATTTTACCTGCGCTGTCATGCCTTTCGCAGCTATCGTCCGGGCGCCGGAGCCCGTCTCAGCCCACCGGCAGGGGCGCGTCGGGTTTCGGCTGGTCCATCACGATCTGGCTATGCACACGGCTGACCAGCGGATGCGCCAGCAGCACCTCGTGGATCAGCCGGTTGAGGCCCGGCAGATCCTCGCAATAGACGCGCAGCAGGTAATCGGCCTCGCCGGTCATCGTCCAGGCCGACACGATCTCGGCCCGGGTGCGCAGCAGGCGCGCGAAATCGCGGCTTTGCTCTGCGCCGTGCCGCGCCAGTTGCACTTGCACAAAGGCCTGCACCGCAAGGCCGAGCTTGCCGGGATCGAGCCGCGCCCGGTAGCCTGCAATCACACCGGCCTCCTCGAGCCTCTGGCGGCGGCGCCCGGCCTGGCTGGGCGAGAGGTTGAGCGTGGCGCTCAACTCCTGCGCCGTGGCCTGCCCGTTCTTCTGCAGTGCGGCCAGAAGCGCGATATCGGTACGATCCAGCGAGATGCGTGTTTCCTGCATGAGAGCACCATATGGTGCAAGTATCCCGCGATCAATCGCGCAGATTGCCAAACTACGCGCGGATTCCGCGCGCGACCCTGCTTATCTTTACATCCATCGCGACACAGGAGGATTTTTCATGGGACCGTTCCCGCACGATGCACCTCAGGCCACCATCACCGCTGAAAACCCCGCCGGCACCGACGGGTTCGAATTTGTCGAGTTTGCGCATCCCGAACCGCAGGAGCTGCGCGATCTCTTTGCACGTATGGGCTATGCGCATGTGGCGACCCACAAATCGAAGCAAATCGAGCTTTGGCAGCAGGGCGACATCACCTATGTGCTGAACGCCGAGCCGGGCAGCTTTGCCGCGCGCTTTGTCGAAGAGCACGGCCCCTGCGCGCCGTCGATGGCCTGGCGTGTGGTCGATGCGCAGCACGCCTTTGAGCATGCCGTGAAAAACGGCGCTGAGCCCTATGACGGGGCTGACAAGACCGTGGACTGGCCCGCGATCAAGGGCATCGGCGGGTCGCTGATCTACTTCACCGACCAGTATTACGATACCTCGCCCTACAATGCGGAGTTCAACTGGATCGAGCAGTCCAAGCCGCGCGGCGTCGGGTTCTACTATCTCGACCACCTGACCCACAACGTCTTCAAGGGCAACATGGACACCTGGTTCGCGTTCTACGGGCGTCTGTTCAATTTCCGCGAGATCCGGTTTTTCGATATCGAGGGCAAGTTCACCGGGCTCTTTTCGCGCGCGCTGACCTCGCCCTGCGGGCGCATTCGCATCCCGATCAACGAGGATCGCGGCGAAAAAGGCCAGATCGTCGCCTATCTGAAGAAATACAAGGGTGAGGGCATACAGCACATCGCGGTGGGCGCGCGCGACATCTATGACGCGACCGATGCCATCGCCGGGAAGGGCGTCAAGTTCATGCCCGGCCCGCCGGACGCCTACTACACGCTCAGCAAGGAGCGGGTGACAGGCCACGAGGAGCCGCTCGACCGGATGAAGAAGCACGGGATCCTGATCGACGGCGAAGGGGTTGTGGATGGCGGAGAGACGCGGATCCTGCTGCAGATCTTCTCGAAAACCGTGATCGGACCGATCTTCTTCGAGTTCATCGAACGCAAGGGGGATGACGGGTTCGGAGAGGGCAACTTCAAGGCGCTGTTCGAGTCGATCGAGCAGGAGCAGATCGACAGCGGCGAGCTTGACGCCGCCGAATAGCGCGATTGGTTGTTTGGGAGGCGAGCGGGGCGGCTTCGGTCGCCTCGTTGTCATGTCCGCCGTGAGGATGTTGCGCCCGACGCGCCGGATGGCCGGGCCTGAGCGTCCGGCGGGACCGTCGCTTTGCTCCGGTGCGTGCACGGAAGGTGCGCGAACGGGCGTCCTTTCGGCGCATATCAGAGCAGTGCATCTGCCCGCGGTACCCGACGCGGGAGAACGGCACGCGCCGCCCGGGTCACGTCAAGTGCCCCGCTCGCGCCTGCGTTCAAACCGGTCCGGTCATCCGCGCGGCATCTTGAGCGTCACGTTGCGCCCGCCCTTGTTGTAGCGCAGCTCGGAGTCATTGATCGCCGAGACCCGCCCGCCGTCCATCCGGTCGCCCACCTTCACCTTCAGGTAGCGCCCGTTCGAGAGCCTCACCAGCGCGCGTCGGTTGGACGGCGTGCCGTAGACACCGATCAGGTTGACCCGGTTGAGGTTGATCGCGTTGCTGACCGTCGCCGCCCGCGCCACCGAGGTGGTCGTCGGCACATCGGGGCGCACGGTGCGCGGCGCCACGGCGGCGGCGGAGGCCGTGCGCACGACCTGGCGTTCGGCGTTGCGCTCCGCCCGGCGCACGATGGCGGCCATGTTGCGCGGCCGGGTGACCGGGATCAGCGAGCGCGATATCGCCAGCCGCGTGGCGGGGGCGTCGGGCTGTTCGTCCACCGCCACTTCCTGCGCGGTCTTGGGCCGCATCACAGGGCGGAAGGCTGCCAGCTCGCTCAGCGATATGCCGCGGAACGTCGCGCGTTCGCGCTGTTCGATGATGTCGTCCGGGCGCGCTTCGGGGCGGATCGAATCGAGACGCGGCCCGGCATCCACCGCCGGATCCACCTCGGGCGCCGCAGCGGGCGGCGCATCCGCCGCGCCACGCAGGGGCGGCACCGCGGGCGGCAGGCCCGCAAAGATCCGCAAGCCCTCCGGTGAGAGCGCGCCTTCCGGCGTCGCACGCACAAGGCCGCGGTCATCGAAATCAAAGAACATCCCCGCGGGCGGCGGCAATCCCGGCGCCTCGAGTACCGGTTCCTGCGCCATGTCGAGCGGATCGGGCAGGGCGACGGCGTCGAACTGCTGCACATCCGGGTCGATGGAGGCGACATAGACGTCATCGACGCCATCCAGCGGCGGCAGCAAGGGCGTTGTCGGCGCGCGTTGCCAGATGCCGGTGGCGGCATAGGTGGCCGCGGCCTCTTCTGGGGTCAGCGCGCGCGCCTCGACGGGCACCGACAGCGGTGCGGCATCGGTTGTGGCTTCGGGAGCGGATTCGAGCGCTGCGACCTGGACCGGCTCTTCCTCTTCTTCGGGGGCGACCGGGTCGGTGTCCGGCAGCGCCACCGTGTCGGGTATCGCGGGCACCTCCGGCACGTCGGGCGCCGCGGCGATGACCGGCTCTTCCGGCGCGCTGCGGAAGAACCGCGCAAGCCCGTCGTCGAGAAACACCGAGGCCCAGGCGGCGACCCCGGCCAGAAAGATCAGCAGCGCGGCGGTCAGCATCAGGCCGAGAAAGCGGGGTTTGCCGCCGACATAATCGTTGTTGCGCGCGCCGAAAACGGTCATGCGCTCGCGCTCTTCCTCGGACGTGGTCACCGCGCGTGCCGGGCCGCCGGGCAAGGCCGCGGCGCCCGGTGTGGCGGGCACATCGTCGTAATCGGTGCGCATCGCGTTGATGCGGTTCAGAACCGCCTTGGCCCTGTCGGAGACCACAACGGGCCGGGCCTCGGCAGCGCCCGTTTCGACGGGGGCGGGTTTGCGCAGCACCGGTTCCGCCGGTGTCGGGACGGCGACTTTCGGCGCGTCGGGCAGTCTGGGGGCCTTGTCCTTGCCGCCTTGCGAGACCGAAATCGGCCAGGGTGCGGGCGGCTTTGGCGCGAGCGGCGCCGCGTCATCCTCGACCGGGCCGGGTTTGCCAAGGGCTCCCGCGACCGTTGCGCGCGGCGGCTGTGGTGAGACCGGTTTCAGTTCCGGCGTGACATCCTCGGCGTCGAGACCGGCCTTGCCGCCCGCGCGCTTGCCACCGAGGAAGCGCTTTGCCATGCCTGCCGCGCCGCCCGTGGCCGCCGGGGCGGCGGGGGGCTCGTCAATGTCGATCTTGTCCTTGGTGATGCCCGCTTCCTTGGCCTGGTTTGGCGGGGTGACCGGCGGCGGGGCCCGCCGTCCGCCCAGGGCGTCGGCGCCGGGATCAAGCTTCAGCGACCGCGCCGCCGGAGGAACGGAGCCCGCATCGCGCGATGCGCGGATCGAGGCGAATTGCGGCTTTGCGGCGGGGGGCAGCTCCGGCGCGGATGGCGGGCTGACCTCGGGGGCCGGCGTCCCGGGGTCCGCCTGTTCGTCGCTGTCTTTCGGCTCGGCAAATGCCGGGCCTTCGGATTTGGCGGCCACCGGGTTGGAGGCGTCGTCAGGAACCGGTGCGGGCTCGGCCTTGTCCGCAATCGCGTCCGGCTCTGCTGCGACCCCGGGCTCGGGGGCCTTGATCTCCGCTGTGGGCTCTGGCTCGGGTGCGGAAGGCTCCGGTGCCGCGTCCCGCGCAACCGGTTCTTCCGGCGCGGACTCGGCGGCAATTTCCGGTTCGGCATCCTGCGGTCTGGACGGGGCGTCATCCAGGACCAAGCTGTCTTCGGGCGCGCTTTCGACCGGGAGCTTTTCGCCGTCGTCCGGTGTGTCGTCCGGTGCGTCGTTCGTGGCAACAGAGGCCGCCTCTCCCGCCGCAGGGGCAAAGGCCTTGGCGTCGGCGTCGATGACCTTGATCGCCTCGGTCGGGCGCGCCGGGGCCTTGCCGCTCGCACCGCTCGATTTGCCGAAAAACACAGCGCCGTCAAAGGCATCGTCCGGCGCGATGGCCATGGCCGCGAGCGGCACAAAGCCGTGGTCCCTGGCGAAGCCTTCCGCCTCCGCCAGCGTCTCATTGGCCACGGCGGCGATGCACAGACGGCCATCCACGCGGGTGAAATCAAAGCTCAGATCGTCCACGGCATAAGGTGTGGCCCCGTCCAGCGCAGCGCGCACCTGCGCCTCGGGCGAGCGTGCCTCATCCGCCGTGTCCGGCAGATCGAGATAGCGGATCTGTTCATTGGGAATGATCAGGCCAACGCGGTGCCCGCCAGGGTGCAGACCGCGTGCAGTGTCGTTCAGCGCCTGCATCTCGGCATCGAAATCCGGCGCGTCGAGCGCGGCCTCTCCGATCCGGGCCCACCCTTTCGGAGTGCGCCGCAACAGCGCGATACCGCGGAACGACAGGGAAAGCGCAAATTTCAGTTTCATGGGCGGCTCTTACCAGTCCTGCCAATGCGATGGGAGTCTTTATCCATTCGTTTAACAGCATATAGCAACTTACTGCCGAGGAAAAGAAATGCGCCCGATCCTGTCGGCGCGGTCTTGCCCGGCGGGGAAATGCGCGGAACACTGCGCGGTGACCCTCTAGCCGGAGATTTGCCATGCGCGCCCTCACGATCATCCTTTGCCTCAGCCTTTCCATGCTGCTGTCCCTGCCCGCCAGCGCGCAGGAAGGCCCGTCGCTGACGGTGACGGGCGAAGGGCAGGTGACGGCGGTGCCCGACATGGCCACGATCACGCTTGGCGTGACAGAGCGCGCGGACACCGCCGCCGATGCCATGGACGCGGTGTCCGAGGCGGTGTCCGACATCGTCGCGCGGATGCGGCATTTCGGGATCGATGCGCGCGACATGCAGACCTCGGATCTGTCGCTGAACCCGCTCTGGCGCAACAGCTCTTCGGGGCCCAGCCGACAGATGGACGGGTTCGAGGCATCGAATCGGCTCACCGTGCGGGTGCGGGACATGGATCAGCTGAGCACTATCCTGCAGACCGCGATGGAGGACGGGGCCAACCGCTTTTCGGGCCTGCATTTCGGGATGCAGAACCCACGCCCGCTGGAGAACAGGGCGCGGCGTGCCGCGGTGGCCGATGCGCTGGCCAAGGCGGAGCTTTACGCGGAGGCCGCCGGTGTGCGGCTCGGCCCGGTGCGCCGCATGAGCGAGGCCGGGATCTCCGGTCCGATTCCCGGCGGCATGATGATGGCCCGCGCCGAATCGATGCCCGTCGCCGCGGGTGAGACCGGGATCAGCGCGCAGGTGACCATCGTCTTCGATCTGGAGAACTGACGGCAGGCGCGGCGCCGCTCCGTAAGGTCTGGGTCTGGCGTCATCCGGCCCGGCAGACCGCTGACCGGTCTGCGACACCGCGGAGAGAAACCCCCGGGATCAATGCCCCGGGGGACTCCCCTGGATCTTACGACGCGGCCTTGCGCAGCGCCTGATCGAGATCGGCAATCAGATCGTCGGCATCCTCGATCCCGATGGAAATCCGCACCACATTGGGCGCGGCCCCTGCCGCTTCCTGCTGCTCGGGCGTCAACTGGCGGTGGGTGGTGGAGGCCGAATGGATCACCAGGCTGCGTGTGTCGCCGAGATTGGCGACATGGCTGAAGATCTCCAGCGCATCGACGAACTTGATGCAGGATTCGTAGCCGCCCTTCAGGGACACGGTGAAAAGCCCGCCCGCGCCCTTGGGGCAGATCTCGGCCACGCGGCTGTTATAGGGTGAGGAGGCAAGGCCCGCATAGGTCACCGTCTCCACCGCTTCGTGGCCTTCCAGCCAGTTCGCGATGGTCTGGGCGTTCTCCACATGGCGTTGCATGCGCAGCGACAGGGTTTCGATCCCCATCAGCGTGTAATGCGCCGCCTGCGGGTTCAGCGTCATGCCCAGATCGCGCAGACCGATGGCGATGCCGTGGAAGGTGAAGGCCAGCGGGCCGAAGGTCTCGTGGAACTTGAGCCCGTGATAGGCGGGCTCCGGCGCGCTGAGCGAGGGGAACCTGTCGGAGGCCGACCAGTCGAACGTGCCGGAATCCACAACCACGCCGCCGGTGACGGTGCCGTTGCCGGTCAGGTACTTGGTCAGCGAATGCACGACCAGCGTCGCGCCATGCTCGATCGGACGGCAGAGATAGGGCGTCGCCGAGGTGTTGTCGACGATGAGCGGGATGCCCGCGCCATCGGCGATCCCGGCAATCGCCTTGAGATCGGTGATATAGCCGCCCGGATTTGCGATGGATTCGCAAAACACCGCCCGGGTGTCGTCATCGATGGCCGCCTTGACCGCGTCGAGATCGTCGAAATCGACAAAGGTGGCGTTCCAGCCAAAGCGCTTGATGGTCTGGCTGAACTGGGTGACCGTGCCGCCGTAGAGACGGGTGGAGACAACGACGTTCCTGCCCGGGCTCATCAGCGGGAAAAGCGCCATGATCTGGGCCGCGTGCCCCGACGAACAGCAGACCGCACCGACACCGCCCTCCAGCGTGGCCACGCGCTCCTGCAGCACCGCCACCGTCGGGTTGGTCAGGCGCGAATAGATGTAGCCGACCTCCTGCAGGTTGAAGAGTGCCGCGGCATGCTCTGCATCGCGGAACACATAGGCCGTGGTCTGGTAGATCGGCGTCTGGCGCGCACCGGTGGCGGGGTCGGGGCGGGCCCCGGCGTGGATCTGCAAAGTGTCGAAGCCATAGCTTGGGCCGTCGGTCATGGGGGTCTCCCTCGTTTCTCTGGTCTGGCGACAGGCTTAGGCCATCGCGGGAAGGCTCACAACTAAGCTTTCGGGCCCGGATGCCAGTGTGGAAGGGGCACGTGGCGGGCGCTCCGCGTGGTTGCCTTATTTCTGCCACATTCCCGCAACATACACGTAAAGTATGTTGGCGGCGTGCAACGACATGTCCCCGGCACAGTTGAAACAGGCACCCCTCGCCGTCGGCGCTCAGCGCCGCGCGGGGACAGGAGATCCAATAAAATGGCGACCAAGACACAGACCGCGGCCACCGCTGCCGCAGGCACCGACAAATCCAAGAAACGCAAGCGCGCGATGCGTCTGGCCAAGGCCACCAACGTGGCCTTCAGCCTCGAGCCGCAGGTGCGCGCGCGTCTGGCAGAGCAGGCCCGGACCGAAGGGCTGGAGCTTGGCCACTACCTGCAGAAGGTCCTCGAGACCCATGTGGTGGACACCGCAGAAGACGGCGATGCGCTGGTCGAGCGGATCCGCGCCAAGCGCGCGGTGATCGACCACATCACCAACCTCGCCAAGGAGCTCGACGCAAACGACAAGTTCGACGAGCATTTTGTGCTGACCGTGATGAAGACCGCCGCCGCAGACGAGGCGTTCATGGCGTTCTACAACACCGCCATCGGCGGCGAGGGCAAGCAATCCAAGATGTCCCAGAAGCCGCTCAACCAGCAGCTTGGCCGCCTGATCCGCAAGGCTGTGGGCGCCAAAGGCATGAAGACCGACCGCGGCACCGTGGCCCGCGCCCAGACCAGCGGCGAGATCATCAGCTCCTACACGCTGCTGACCAAACAGGGCTGATGCCCTTTCGGCGCGGTGCGGTATCCGCCCCGCGCCCCGCAACCTCCCCTTAAGACTTCCGGCGAAACCGCCGCAAATTGCCCCGAAATGGCACGCGCGCAGTCCTAATGTCGCCCTGCTTGTCCGTCACATCATCCGCAGTTGCACAAACCGTTGAACGGAGATGCGGATGCTGGATCGACGCGACCAGAAGGCCGGGCCCGCCGGGGCACAGAAGAAAAGCGCCCAGACGCGCCTGACGCCGGATCAGATGACCCTTGTCATCACCCAGGCGCTGCGCGAGGGCCTGCCCGGCCACGATGTCTCCCGCAGTGCCGACGCGCCCGATCATGTGCGCGTGACCGAACGTGCGACCGGCCGCGAAACCGTGCAGCTCGATATCGGCCTGCTGCTGGCGGAGATCTACGGCGCGGCGCTGAACGAGGCGCAGATCGCCGAGCGGATCGCCGATTTTGTGCATATGGCGCATGCCAGCGTGACAGAGGCGCCGCTGGATCCGGCCGCGGTCTTCCCCGCGCTGCGCCATTCGGAATTCATCGAGACATTCGGCCAGGACGGCGCCACCCGCGCGGGCCCGGGCGATTGCGGCGTGATCGTGCTGCAGAAAACCGGCGCGCGCGTCTCTTGCGTGTCGCGCACGCAGATGGAGCTCGCGGGCATCAGCGAAGAGCAGCTCTGGGCGCGGGCCGAAGACAATCTGCAATCCCAGCTGCGCGAGATCGAGCTGTCGGAGATCAGCCCCGGGCTTTACTGCCTCGCGCTTGTAGAGCTCGACTGGCTCGGCAACACGCTCATGCTGGTGCCGCAGCTGCTGGCGCAGGCGCTGGCGGAGGCCGGGATGCAGGACGGGCTCTTTGCGGCTCCGTCGCGCGGCGCCGTGGTCTTTGCCGACCGTTCTGATCCTCAGGCGCTCGACAAGCTGGCGGGTGTGATGGCCGAACAGCTTGCAGGCCCGCATCCGCAATCGGAAATGGTCTTTGCGCTGGCGCCGGACCAGAAATCCCTGCTGCCGCGGTTCAGCTTTGCCCATGGCACGTTGCGCGCGCTGAGCTGATCTTTCACGCCGCCGCCGTCACCGACGCTGTCACCGTCTCGACGCACAGCACCGTCGGCAGGTGGCGCGCAATCTCGCCCCAGCTGTCGCCCTCGTCGAAACTGGCAAAGACCGACCCGGAGTTGGTGCCGAAATAGACCCCCGGCCGAGACGCCGTGTCGGTGGCCATCGCCTGCCGCAGCACGGTGAAGAAACACGCCTCCTGCGGCAAACCGTTGCGGCAATCCTCCCAGCTGTCGCCGCCATCGCGCGACCGCCAGACCGCGGCGCGCGCGTCGGGCGGATAGCGGCCATCCATGTCGCTGTTGAGCGGCAGGGTCCAGATCAGGTCCGGCTTGGCCGGGTGCACCGCAATCGGGAACCCGAAAGTCGACGGCAGGCCGTCTGTGATGTTGTCCCAGCTGCGCCCGCCATCGCGCGACCGCCAGACGCCGTGGTGGTTCTGCTGGTAAAGCAGATCGCCCCTGGCCTGCGCGCGCACCATGTTGTGCACGCAATGCCCGGTCTGCCCGTCGCGCGGGGCCGCGGGATGGTCGTGGCCTTCGCAGGCCTCCGCATTGCTGAGCCGGTTGCGCCGTTCCCATGTGGCGCCACCATCCTCGCTGGCAAAGACCCCGGCCGCCGAGATCCCGAGCCAGAGCCGGTCGGGATCGTCCGCGCTGGGCACAATCGTGTGCACCGTGAGACCCGCGGCACCCGGATTCCAGCTGTCACGCTCCGGATGGTCGTTGATCGCCGCCACCGGATCCCAGCTCAGCCCGTCATCCTCGCTGACATACAGCTTGCCGGGTTTGCCACCGGCGTAGAGCCGCGTGCCCGCGCGCGCCAGCGACCACATCGCCTCGACCTCGCCGCTGAAGGGCGCCGGGGGCTGCGGGGTCGCGCCGAACATCTCGGCGGCCTCGGGATCGTTGCGGGTCCATTCGTCGATCTGGCCATCGGCGAGCTTGGTCAGGGCCCAGTTGGCCCCGGCATCGCTGGAGCGCCACACGCCCGCGCCGCTCCACTCGCCGCCGCCGGTGGCCCAGAGCGTTCCGCTTGCCGCATCGCCGATGGCATGGTTGATCGACCAGCCATCGCAGAGCGGCCCGCTGACCTGCCATCCGGTCGGCTGCTCGCGCAGGATGAAAAGGCCTTTTGTGGTGCCGACCAGAACCGTCACGTCGCGCGCCATGGTGACGTCTCCCCGCTATTGTTCGCGCGCCGAGCATACCACGCGGGCCGCGCTGCGACCTAACGCAACCTGCAATACGGTTCCGGGTTGAGCGCAGGGGGCCAGGGACCGGCGCCGCGCTGTCACCGGGAAATTTACCCCGCGTTTACCCGTTTCGTGTTAAGGTTGTTTTGACAGAAGGCGCACATGGTCGGCCCCATCCGACACTCACGGGACCGCCTGCGAAACGGGCGCGGCGGGGATGCCGCGGCCCGTTTCCGTGTCCGGCCCGCCCGGAGTTGCGCCGCATCCGCCACCCGGTTAGAGCAGCCAGATGCGGATTTTGGAGAATATCATCTCGGATCGCGGCTCCCGCTATGCGGTGTCCGGTGCGCCCTGCCGGTCGGAGGCGGAGGCCAAGGCCTTCCTCAAAGCCTTGAAGCGGCGCAAGAAATTCGCGCGCGCCACGCATAACACTTGGGCCTGCCTGACATCGGACGCGCCGCTCAAGAACGACGATGGCGAGGCGGGTGCCGGCATGGTGATCCTGCGGATGCTGGAACGCGAGGCGCTGCAGGACCACATCATCGTGGTCACGCGCTGGTATGGCGGCAAACATCTGGGTGGTGACCGGTTCCGGCACGTGGCGGAGGCGGTGCGGCTTTACCTGAAGGATCTGCCGTGACTGCTCGCGCGCCGTTCCGTGAGGGCAAAAAAAGACCCGGGCAAAACCCGGGCCGAGTCCAACAGGGAGGTGCATGTGATGACCCGCACATGCGACGGGAACTCTTAACCTGTTATCCAATCCTTAAAGCTCACCACAGAATGCCTCTTTGATCTGGATCAAGAGACAAGCCGGTAGCCGCCGGATTCCGTGACAAGCAGACGTGCGTTCGAGGGATCGGGTTCGATCTTCTGACGAAGACGGTAAATATGCGTCTCGAGCGTGTGGGTCGTCACGCCCGCATTATAGCCCCAGACCTCGTGCAGCAGCACGTCGCGCGGCACCACGCCTTCGGTGGAGCGGTAGAGGAATTTCAGGATATTGGTCTCTTTCTCGGTCAGGCGGATCTTGCGATCCTCCTCGGTGACCAGCATCTTCATCGACGGCTTGAACGTGTAGGGCCCGACGGCAAAGACCGCGTCTTCGGACTGTTCGTGCTGGCGCAGCTGGGCGCGGATGCGGGCCAGAAGAACCGGGAATTTGAAGGGCTTGGTGACATAGTCATTGGCGCCCGCATCGAGCCCCAGAATGGTGTCGGCGTCGCTGTCATGGCCGGTGAGCATCAGCACCGGCGATTTCACACCCTGCTTGCGCATCAACCGGCAGAGCTCTCGCCCGTCGGTATCGGGCAGGCCCACATCGAGGATGATCAGGTCGTAGATCTGTTCCTTGGCGCGCGCCATGGCACCGGCGCCGTTCTCGGCCTCGAAGACCTCGAAATCCTCGGTCATGATCAATTGTTCCGCGAGCGCCTCGCGCAGGTCTTCATCGTCATCGACCAACAGAATATTCTTGAGCTGTGCCATATCGTCGCCTCCTTGCCTTTCACGGCAGATGTGGACATCTTGGCGCTCCGGCAAGCTTTGCTGCAAGCGGCTCACGGCGTCGTGTCCAGCTTCGGGATTTGGACGCCATTTGTTACAGGAATCCGCGGGTTTGTTTCAGACTGCGGGTCGATCCCAACCAGAGGACGCCGCGATGGCCTTCGCTCCTGACCTGACCGAAACGCTGGCGCGGGCGCGTGCGGATCTGCGCATGGGTGTGCCGGTGGTGCTGGCCGGGGCAGAGGCCGCGGTGCTGGTGATGGCGGTCGAGACGCTGGGACCCGCGCGGCTGACGGCCATCCGCGCGCTGGGAGAGGTCGATCTGGTGCTGACCGGGCGGCGGGCCGAGACCCTGAAAGCGCGCGCTTACGATGGCGACGTGGCCCGGGTGATGCTGCCAGAGACGGCGGATCTGGCCTGGGTGCGCGGCATCGCCGACCCGGCGGACGATCTTGCGCACCCGATGAAAGGCCCGCTGCGCACGCGGCGTGAGGGAGACGCCGCGTTGCACCGGCTGGCGCTGACGCTTTGCAAGAGCGCGCGGCTGCTGCCGGCCGCGCTGGTGGCGGGACTGCCGGATCCGCAAGGCTTTGCCGCCGCAAGCGGCTTGATCACGCTCGATCCTGCCGCCGCGGCGGATCTGCTGAGCGCCGAGCCGCATCTGCAGCGCGTGGTCTCCGCGCAGGTGCCCTTGCGGGCCGCCGAACGCGCGCGGCTGCATGTCTTTCGCCCCGGCGATGGCTCCGAGGAGCATTACGCCATCGAGATCGGCCGCCCTGACCGCGCGGCACCGGTGCTGGCGCGGCTGCATTCGGCCTGTTTCACCGGCGATCTTCTGGGCTCGCTCAAATGCGATTGCGGACCGCAGCTCAACGCCGCCCTGGCGCAGATGGGGCAGGAAGGGCAGGGGGTGCTGCTCTATCTCAACCAGGAAGGCCGCGGGATCGGTCTGGCCAACAAGATGCGGGCCTATGCGCTGCAGGATCAGGGTTTCGACACGGTCGAGGCCAATCACCGGTTGGGCTTCGAGGATGACGAGCGCGATTTCCGCCTTGGCGCGCAGATCCTGCGCGAGATGGGGTTCGGGACGGTGCGATTGCTGACCAACAACCCCGCCAAGATCGCGATGATGGAGAAATGTGGTGTCAGGGTTGGCGAGCGGGTGCCATTGAAAGTGGGCGAGACGCCGCAGAACGCGCGTTATCTCGCGGTCAAGGCGGAGAAGTCGGGGCATCTGTTCTGAGGCGTGGGTGTTTGGGGCGGCGCGGGCGGGTCAGTTCGGGCACTCACCAAAGCAGCAGCCTCGGAGCCGTCCCTCACCAGAGCCTCTGCGTGACAGAGCCCGCCCCCCGCGCCAAGCGAAATAGCCGTATCCCCGCACGGCGGGGCCCCTCGGCGATTTCGCTTGTCCCGGCGCGCGCGCTCTGTCCCTTTGGTCTCAGGTGACGGACGGCTCCGAAGCAGCAGCTTTTCCGGGGAGGGCATATGACGGCAGAGGACATGGTGGTGACGCGGCGCGGGCTGCGGTTTTGCGGGCGGCACTGGCCATGTGTCTTGGGCCGGGGCGGCGTGGCGCGCGACAAGCGCGAGGGTGATGGCGCGACGCCTGCCGGGATGCACCGGATCGTGGGCCTGCTTTACCGGCCCGACCGGATCGCGCGGCCGGTTCCCTGGGCGGTGCCGATCCGGCCCGGCGATCTGTGGTCGGATGATGTGCGCCGCGACGACTACAATCTGATGGTGCGCGCGCCTTATCCGGGCGGTCACGAGCGTTTGCGGCGGGCGGATCCGCTTTACGATCTGGTGATCCTGACCAACTGGAACTGGCCGTTTGCCGTGAAGGGCCGCGGCTCGGCGATCTTTCTGCATCGCTGGCGCAGGCCGGGCTATCCCACCGAAGGCTGCGTCGGGTTTCGCCCCGATCATCTGGCGGAGATCGCGCGGCGCATCACGTTTGGCACGCGCCTTATCGTGCCGGAGGGGCTTTGTCGGTGAGCCGCGCGCCCAGCTTCTGCAGCATGTCGATGCAGGAGCTGAGCTGCGCGCGCGAGACATATTCGTCGGGCCGGTGCGCCTGGGCGATGGCGCCCGGGCCGCAGATCACCACCGAGAGGCCCATCTGCTGGAAAAGCCCGGCCTCGGTGCCGAAAGCCACGCATTGGCGGTTGTTATGCCCGGTGAGCTGCGCCACCAGATCGCGCGCGGCGTTGTCGGCTTGCGGCAGCAGGCCCACCACCTCGCCGATCACCTGGGTTTCGATGCACGCCTGCGGGCTCACGCGGCGCATGGCGGGCAGCAGCCCGGAGGCCGCATACTCGGCCAGCGCGTCTTTTACGAACTCCGCGTCCTGTGGCTGCACCGGGCGCATCTCCCAGTCAATTTCGGCCTTGCCGGGGATCACGTTGGTGGCCACACCGCCCGCAAGGCGGCCGATATTGATCGTGGTCCAGGGTGGATCGAACGGGCTGTCGGGCGGCGCGCGGCTGCGCAGCGCCTCGGCGAGATCGAGCAGCCGGGCGGCGTAGCGCGCGGCATAGGCCACCGCGTTCACCCCGCGGTCGGGGGCGGAGCCATGGCCTTCGAGACCGGTGAAACGCGTGCTGTATTCAAAGCAGCCCTTGTGACCGTCGACGATCCGCATTTCGCTGGGCTCTCCGACGATGGCGATGGCCGGGCGCAGGCCGCGTGCCTGCAGTTGCGGCAGCAGGGCGCGCGCGCCCAGGCAGCCGGTCTCCTCGTCATGGGTGATGCAGAGATGCAAAGGCCGGGTGAGGGATGCGTCTTTCAGCGTTTCGGCCAGCTGCAGGCAGGCGGCGAGAAAGCCCTTCATGTCGCAGCTGCCGCGCCCGTAGAGCCGGTCGTCGCGGCAGGTGAGGGTGAAAGGGTCGCTGGACCAGTCCTGACCCTCCACCGGGACCACGTCGGAATGGCCCGAAAGCACGATGCCGCCCTCCGTCTCCGGCCCCATCGTGGCCCAGAGGTTGGCTTTCTGTCCGCTGTCGTCGGGGAAGATCTCGACCCGCGCGCCCGCCGCGCCGAGCAGGTCGGCGATATGGTCGATGATCGCGAGATTGGACGCGCTGGAGATCGTCGGGAAGGCGATGAGATCGGCAAGGATCGCTTCGGTGCGGGACAGATGCGTCATCGGGCAGCGGGGCGGTCTGGCGGTGGCGCGGGTCTGCGGGCCGGGAGCCTCCGGCGGAAGTCTGGCGGCAAGATGACGCGGGGTGTGGTTCCCGGCCCGGCAACCGCGCTCATGGTTTGACGAACATTTGCCGGGGGCGGTTGCAGAAACATTCCGCCGGGCCGGAGTCGGTGATCAGGATCGACTCGGTGATTTCCATGCCCCAGTCCTCCATCCAGAGCCCGGGCATGAAATGAAAGGTCATGCCGGGCTGCAGCACGGTTTCGTCCTCTGCGCGCAGGCTGATCGTGCGCTCACCCCAGTCGGGCGGGTAGCTGAGACCGATGGGATAGCCGCAGCGCGCGCCGCGGTCGATACCCGCCGCATCGAGCGGGGCGGCCAGTGCCGCGGCGATATCGCAGGCGCGATGTCCGGCGCGCGCGGCGTCCAGCCCGGCCTCGAGCCCCTCGACCAGGGCCGCCTCGGCCCGGCGCAGCGTGTCGGGCGGTGTGCCGAGAAAGATCGTCCGGCAGAACGGTGCATGGTAGCGGCGATAACAGCCGGAGATTTCGAAGAACGTGGCCTCTCCGCTCTGGAACGGGCGGCCGTCCCAGGTCAGATGCGGCGCGGAGGCGTCGGTGCCGGAGGGCAGCAGCGGCACGATGGCGGCGTAATCGCCCCAATGCCCGTCCGCACCCATGAGCGCATCATGCTGGATCTGCGCCACGATCTCGTTCTTGGGCACGCCGGGCTCCACCCGTTCCAGCAGCATGTCGACGATCTTTTCGGAGATCCGCGCGGCGCGGCGCATGAAGGTGATCTCCTCGGAGGATTTGATGCCGCGCTGCCAGTTCACCAGGGCCGTGGCGTCGATGATCTGCGCCTGCGGCAGCGCCTCCCGCAGGGTCAGGTAGGCCTTTGCCGAAACGTAGTAATTCTCGAGCTCCACCCCGAGGCGCGGGGCCGGATGCCCCAGATCCGCAAGCCGCCGCGCGAGGTCCTGCATCGGGTGCCGTGTGGTCGATTGCACGAAATGATCGGCGTAGCCGTGAATGTGGTCATCGGCCATCCAGACCGTCCGGAGCGCGCCGTTGCTGTCCTGGTTGCGGCCCCACCAGACCGGATCGGCGTCGTGAAAGACCAGCACACCCTGATGCACGTAGAACGACCAGCCGTCATAGCCGGTGAGCCAGGCCATGTTCGAGGGATCGGTGACCAGCAGCACCTCGATCCCGGCGCGGTCCATCGCAGCGCGGGTCAGGGCCAGACGGCGGTGATACTCGGCCATCGAAAACGGCAGGTCCTTGGCAAAGCGGTGCGGGGGCATGGCGGTCTCCGGTGGCGGCACGAGGCGATCATGGCGCGATTTGTGCGCGCGTGATGGCCTGAAAGCGACACCGCCTCGATGATTGCCGGACGTGTGGAGGACCGCTAGGCTCCGGGTTTCAGGCCGGAGACCGCAAAGCACATGGCGCAGCAGACACCCCTCACAGCCTATCGAGGCCCGGTCACCGACAACGGCGTCTGGGCGCGGTTTGTCCTGCGCGACGACGACGTGATCGTGAACACACCGCCGAAATGCGGCACGACCTGGATGCTGACCATCGTGATGATGCTGATCCACGGCAGGGTTGTTCCGGATGCGGGCAGCTCGAAGAACGCGCCCTGGCTGGATTGCGGCTTGCGGGACGCCGCGGGCATGGTGGCGTTTCTGGACGGGCTGCAGCGGCGGCGCTGCATCAAGAGCCATACGCCGTTCGATGGCGTGCCGTTCCTGCCGGAGCCCACCTATATCGGTGTCTACCGGCATCCCGTGGACGTGCATTTTTCGATGCGCGACCATGTGGCGAACATGAAGGTCGATCTGCTCGGCGCCATGTTTGGCGGCGACACGCGGTCGAATTTCCAGCGCTTCCTGACCCATCCGTGCACGTCTGCGGGCACCGACGATCTGACGCTGGCCTCGATTGTGCATCACTACCGCGAAGCGCGGGCCAGAGCGTCGGGCGGCAACCTGCATTTTTTCCACTACGCCGATCTGACGCGGGATCTGTCAGGGCAGATCCGGCGGCTGGCAGGTCTGCTCGACATCGCGGTGCCGCAGGACGTGCTGCGCGACATTGCCGAGGCGACGCAGTTCGGCGCCATGCGCAGGGCGGTGGAGCTGTCCGAGCGCCGGTTCTCCGAAGACGGCATTTTCCGCGATGCGGCGGCGTTTTTCGCCTCCGGCTCCTCCAACAAGTGGGAGGGGGAGCTGGAGGCGGACCAGATGGCGCAATACGCAGCCCGTCTGGCCGAGTTGCTGCCCGACCCCGCAGAGCGCGCCTGGCTGGAATGGGGGCATGGGCAGGATGATGGTGCGCAGGCCGGAGAGCCGCATAATTGAGCGCGACCATGGCTCATGCAGCGAAAACGGGCAGAATCGGCTCGAAATTCGCATGCCGCGTGCGGCGATCTGACACTGGAGCGCCGCAAATCCTGCGCACTTGACCTGTGTTGCCCCGAAATTCCGGCGGAATCTCCTGTTTTGAGGCCTGATTGCTGCGTTCTTCGGCAAGATGGTTGCAACGCGGCGTGCCACGCGCTTAGGTTTGGGCCGATACCAGCGAAGCATGAACTTCGCGGACAACCAACAGGGAGCCAGCCTTGGCGGAACAGGGAAACGGCGACGCATTTGTCGCGTTCGAACGCGTTCAGAAAAGTTATGACGGCGAAACGCTTGTCGTCAAAGACCTGAACCTGAGCTTGCCCAAGGGCGAATTTCTGACGATGCTCGGCCCCTCGGGTTCCGGCAAGACAACCTGCCTGATGATGCTGGCCGGGTTCGAGACCGCCACCCATGGCGAGATCAAGCTTGACGGTGTCAGCATCAACAACATCCCGCCGCACAAACGCGGCATCGGCATGGTGTTCCAGAATTACGCGCTGTTTCCGCATATGACCATCAACGAGAACCTCAGCTTTCCGCTCGAGGTGCGCAAGATGGGCAAGTCGGACCGCGAGGCCAAGGTCAAGCGCGCGCTGGGCATGGTCGAGATGGAGGCCTTTGGCGGCCGCCGTCCGGCGCAGCTTTCTGGCGGCCAGCAGCAGCGTGTGGCGCTGGCCCGCGCGCTGGTCTTCGAGCCGGAGCTGGTGCTGATGGACGAGCCGCTCGGCGCGCTCGACAAGCAGCTGCGCGAGAAGATGCAGTTCGAGATCACCGATCTGGCGCACCGGCTGGGCATCACCGTGGTCTATGTGACCCACGACCAGACCGAGGCGCTGACCATGTCGGACCGGGTCGCCGTCTTCAACGATGGCCGCATCCAGCAGCTCGACCCGCCCGACGTGCTTTACGAGAAGCCGCAGAACAGCTTCGTTGCGCAGTTCATCGGCGAAAACAACACGCTGGACGGGGTGATCCAGGAGATCAAGGGCGATACCTGCGTGGTCAAGCTCGATGACGGTCAGATCATCGACGCGGTGCCGATCAATGTCGACAAGGCGGGCGACCGCACGCGCGTGTCGATCCGGCCCGAACGGGTAGAGTTCAACCCCGATCTGGGCCCCGATGCGCATACGCTGAAGGCGGAGGTGCTGGAGTTCATCTATATGGGCGACGTGTTCCGCACCCGCCTGCGGGTCGCGGGCACCGACGAGTTTGTGGTCAAGACGCGCAACCGTGCGGACCAGCAGCGCCCGAAGCCGGGCGAGACGGTGTCCATCGGCTGGCTGCCGGAGGATTGCCGCGCGCTCGAAGCGACTTAGCATTAGCGAACGATTGCGGGACGGTCGGACATGACCGTCGCGGATCAGTTGAGGGGCCGGCGTTCAAGCCCGTATCCCGGCCTCCATCCATCAAACGGGCAACTAGGGAGCACTACATGAAACTTTCCAAGACTTTGATGGTCACGTCGGCCCTTACAGTCGCGGCAGCCGGTGGCGTCTACGCCGCAGGCCATGGAATGGCTGACAGCATGACGCTGGTCAGCTGGGGCGGGGCCTACCAGTCCAGCCAGCAAAAAGCCTATGTCGAACCCTATCTCGCGATGAACGAGGGTGTCACCGCGACCTGGGACGAAAGCTCTGCCGAGGCGGTCGCCAAGCTGCGCGCGATGAACGAAGCGGGCAACATCACCTGGGATCTCGTCGACGTTGTGGCCGCTGACGCCATTCGTCTGTGCGACGAAGGTCTCGCCATGGAAATCGACGCTGACGAATTGCTGGCAGCGGCGCCCGACGGCACCTCCGCCGAGGATGATTTCGGCGACCTGCTGGTCTCCGACTGCTTCATCCCGCAGATCGTCTACTCGACGACCTTCGGCTACCGGACCGACATGGTGCCCGAGGGTGTCGACGCGCCGAGCCAGATCTGTGACGTGTTCGACCTGGAAAAGTACCCGGGCAAGCGCGCGCTGGAAAAGCGCTCCATCAACAACATGGAATGGGCGCTGCTCTGCGACGGTGTGGCCAAGGACGACGTCTATGACGTGCTGGAAACCGACGAAGGTCAGGACCAGGCGCTGGCCAAGCTCGACACCATCAAGGACGAGGTGATCTGGTGGTCGGCCGGTGCCGACACGCCGCAGCTTCTGGCCGATGGCGAGATCTTCATGGGCTCGACCTATAACGGGCGTCTGTTCTCGGTCATCGAAGAGCAGGATCAGCCGGTTGCGATGATGTGGGACGCGCAGATCTTCGATCTGGACGGCTGGATCATCCCCGAGGGCCTGCCCGAGGATCGTCTGGCGCGCGTGAAGGACTTCGTGACCTTCGCCACCGACACCCAGCGTCTGGCGGATCAGTCCAAGTACATCTCTTACGGCCCGGCACGCCAGTCGTCGGCGCCGCTGGTGGGTCAGCATGCGGATCTCGGCATCGACATGGCGCCGCACATGCCGACCGACCCGGAGAACGCCAAGAACACGTTCCTCTACAACTACGAGTTCTGGGCGGATTATCGCGACGATATCGAAGCGAAGTTCCAGGCCTGGCTCGCCCAGTGATGTAACGGGGAAGGCGGAGGGATCCTCCGCCTTTCATACGAAATGACAGTGCAGGGCGGGGATATCCGCTCGCCCTGCGCCAGCACCGAAGGGACGGGGCCATGCCCAAAGGCTACATCATCGCTCATATCACGGTGACCGATCCCGAGGGCTATCCGGAATATGTCCGGCGCGACACGCCGATCCTGCAGCGTCTGGGGGCAGAGATCCTGATCCGCGGTGGCCGCAGCGACACCGTCGAGGGCGCCACCGGCGAGCGCCACGTGATGTTCGCCTTTCCCAGCTTCGAGGCCGCCGTTGCCGCCTTCCGCGATCCCGATTACCAAGAGGTCGCAAAGATCCGCCATGCCTGTGCCGAGAGCCATATCGTGGCGGTCGAGGGCACCGATGAGGATCTGCCAGACGCGGACGGCCCGCTCGGGTTTCTGATGGCCCATGTCACCGTGACCGACGCCGAGCGCTACAAGCCCTATGTCGACGGCAACACGCCGATCATGCGCGGCCACGGCGCGCGCTACATCGTGCGCGGCGGACGCTCCGAGCTGCTCGAGGGCACGCTGGGCGAGCGCCACGTGGTGATTGCCTACCCGTCTTACGACGCCGCCTCCGCGGCCTATCGCGACCCCGCTTATCAGGCGCTTGTCCCGACCCGGCAAGCGCATTCCGACGGAACGCTGATTCTTGTCGAAGGAGCCTGAGCCATGACCGACGCCGCAAACGATCCCGACAAGATTACCGGCCCGACCCCCGACAACGCGATCCGCGCCAGTGAGGCCGCAGAGGCCACGGATGGTGCAGGCAAGGTGCTGGCCGCCGATGGCACGCCGCTGAAACGCTCGCTCAACCGGGCGCTGCGGGCGCAGAAGATGCGCGCGCTGATGCTGGTGGCGCCGTTGCTGCTGTTTGTGCTGATCACCTTCATCGCGCCCATTGCCGACATGCTGTTCCGCTCGGTCGAGAACCAGATCGTGCGCGAGACGCTGCCGCGCACCGTGGCCGCGCTGCAGGATTACGATGCTTCCGGCGACGAGATGCCGGGCGATGCGGCCTTCGAGGCGGCCTATTACGACATCTTCTTTGCCGCCGAGCGCAAGCTGCACACGCGGCTTGGCTCGCGCCTCAATTACGAGATGACCGGCGCCTCGTCGCTGTTCCGCAAATCCGGCCGCGGACTCGACGATATCGGCGAGGTCTATCAGGACCAGTTCGAGGATCTCGACGAGGCCTGGGACGAGGCGCGGCCCTGGGCCGAGATGATGGGTGATCCCGACTGGATCGCCGCACAGGAGGCCTGGAGCGAGGACGATGGCGCGATGCCGCGCTTCGAGCTGCGCGACGGTGTCGCCGACGTGCTGCCCAAGACCGCAGAGGCCTACCGGCTCTTTGCGCGTTTCATGCAGGTCGAGGAAGGCGACAGCCCGCTTGAGGAGGAGCCCTGGACGGTGGTGCACACTGCGCTCTACCAGGACATCACCGGGGGCGATATCAGCGGCTATTCAGGCCCCGGTGCCGACAGGCTGGCCGCGCTGGCCGAGCTGGTCGCCGGCCCCGATTTCGAAACGGTGCGGTTCCAGGACGCTTTCGAGGAGATCGACGAGGACTGGGCCGATCCGGAGATCTGGAAGACCATCAAGACCTATGCACCGGCCTATACCTCGGGCTATTTCCTCAACGCCGTCGATGCCCAGAAGACCGCCGACGGCCCGGCCCTGCGTGATGAGGACGAACGGATCTACGGGCTGCTCTTCAAGCGCACGCTCTTCATGTCGATGATGATCACCATCAGCTGCATTCTGCTGGGTTATCCGGTGGCCTATCTGCTGTCGAACCTGCCGTCGCGCACCGCCAACCTGCTGATGATCCTCGTGCTCCTGCCGTTCTGGACCTCGCTTCTGGTGCGCACTTCGGCGTGGAAAGTGATGCTACAGCAACAGGGCGTGATCAACGACGTGCTGGTCTGGCTGGGGCTTGTGGGTGATGCCGACCGGCTGGTGATGATCAACAACCAGTTCGGCACCATCGTGGCGATGACCCATATCCTGCTGCCTTTCATGATCCTGCCGATGTATTCGGTGATGTCGACGATCCCGCCATCATACGTGCGTGCGGCCAAATCGCTGGGCGCCACCAACTGGACCACCTTCTGGCGGGTCTATTTCCCGCAATCGGTGCCGGGGATCGGGGCGGGGTCGATCCTCGTCTTCATCCTGGCCATCGGCTATTACATCACCCCCGAGATTGTCGGCGGCACCACCGGGACGTTCATCTCCAACCGGATCGCCTATCACATCTCGTCGTCGCTCAACTGGGGTCTGGCGGCGGCGCTGGGGGCGATCCTGCTGGCGGCAGTGCTGATCCTCTACTGGGCCTACGACCGCATCGTGGGCATCGACAACGTGAAGCTGGGAGGCTGACATGAGCGAGGCCATTCTCACCCCCATCGAAAAGAAGCCGATGAACTTCACCCTGCCGGTGGTGGGCGCGTTCGGGGCGTTTTTCGGCATCTTCGTCGGCGCCGCCAACGGCTCGGTCCTGCTGGGCATCGTGCTGGGCTTTGCCCTTGCGGCGGGGCTCGCCTTTGTCGCGATGGAGGTGCTCGACAAAAGCCAGGAGCGCATGGCGCGCTACGGGCTGGTGGCACTCTTTGTGGTGGCGGGCTTCCTGCTCGGCGGCGTTCCCGGCATCGTGCTGGGCGCGCTGATCGGCTGGTTCTTCGGCTGGCTGATCTACTGGATCGGCGAGGGCCGCTACCGCGCCCGTCTGGTGCCCTATCTCACCGGCGGACAGGTGCTGTGGCATTACAGTTTCCGGGTGCTTTGCGGCGCGATCTTCGTCTTCCTGATCACGCCGATCCTAGTGGTGATGCCGCTCAGCTTCAACGCGGAGGATTTCTTTACCTTCACGCCGGAGATGCTGCGCTTCGATCCCGAGGGCTACAGCCTCAAGCATTACCGCGATTTCTTTACCTCCGACGACTGGCAACAGGCGGTCTGGAACTCGGTCAAGATCGCCCCCGCGGCGACGCTGCTGTCGGTGAGCTTCGGCACGCTGGCGGCCATCGGGCTCAGCCAGCCGCATGTGCCGGGGCGGCGGCTGATCATGGCGATCCTGATCTCTCCGATGATCGTGCCGCTGATCATCTCGGCGGCGGGCATGTATTTCTTCTACAGCCGCATCGGTCTGCAGGGCACCTATCTGGGGGTGGTTCTGGCGCATGCAGCCCTTGGCATTCCGTTTGTCATTATCACCGTGACCGCCACGCTGGTGGGCTTTGACCGCTCGCTGACCCGCGCGGCTGCGAATATGGGCGCGGATCCGGTCACAACCTTCTTCCGGGTGCAGATGCCGCTGATCCTGCCGGGGGTGATCTCGGGCGGGCTTTTCGCCTTCATCACCTCTTTCGACGAGGTGGTCGTGGTGATCTTCGTGGGCTCGGCCAACCAGCAGACGCTGCCCTGGCAGATGTTCACCGGCCTGCGAGAGCAGATCAGCCCGACGATCCTTGCGGTGGCGACGATCCTCGTGGGCATTTCCATCGCGCTGCTGACCGTGGTCGAGATCCTGCGCCGCCGTTCCGAACGGCTGCGCGGCATGAGCCCCGGCTAGGCCGGGGGCGCCATCAAAATCAGACCGAGAGGCCGCCGGGGATGCAAATTTCCGACGGCCTTCATCATTTCGAAAGCCCGCCGCGCGATGGTGTCGGTCATCATTTGACCGACAGGATCCGCCGATGACCGATCTTTCTCCCGGTCTGCAGCCGCAGACCCGCCATTCCAACAGCGCCGAGGTTCCGCTGCACGCGTCTGAGATCTTCTTTTCGCGCACCGATTCCATCGGCGTGCTGCGGTCGGGCAACGATGTGTTCAAGCGGGTTTCGGGCTATTCGGAGGAAGAGCTTTACGGCCAGCCACACAAGATCGTGCGCCATGACGACACCCCGCGCGGCCTGTTCCAGCTGCTCTGGAACCGGCTGAACGACGGCAGGCCGATGGGGTTCTACATCAAGAATACCGACAAGAGCGGGCGGTTCTACTGGGTCTTCGCGCTCGCCTCTCCTGTTGATGACGGCTTCATGTCGATCCGCATCAAACCCTCTTCGACGCATCTCGACGTGATCAAGAAGATCTACGCCAGGATGCGCAAGGCAGAGAAGGAGGACAATGTCACGCCGCAGGAAAGCGCCAGGGCCCTTCAGGCGCATGTCCGGGAGCTTGGCTTTGCCAGCTACGAAGCCTACCAGTCCACGGTGTTCGCCGCGGAGATCGAGGGCCGGCTGAAACAGCTTGGCGAAAGCCCGGACCAGATGCAGAAGCGCATCATGGCGATGGCCGCCGCAATTGCGCAGGTGGAGACCGAGACCGCGGAAATGACCGAAGCCTTCAAGGCGATCCGCACCGTGCCGATGAACATGCGCATCATCGCGTCGCGGCTGGAAAGCGCCGGTGGTCCGATCTCGGCCATTTCGGTGAATTACAGCCAGATGCTCGAGGAAATGTCGACCTGGGTGAAGACCTTTGTCGAGGGCGAGTCCTGCGTCTTTGCCCGCATCCGCAACGCGATCCTGAACGGGCAGTTCCTCGCGCTGGGCATCATCATTGCCAAGGAAATGAGCGACGCCGCAGAGCGCAGCGCGGAGACGGGCGAGCTGACGCAGACCGACCGCGACGATATCGCGGCGCTGGCAGGTCTGCGCGCCTCCTACCAGTCCGAAACCGCCGCCGCGCTCAACAGCGTGGAGACGGAGGCGATGCGCTTTGGCCGCTCGGTGCTGGACATGAAGCGCTATGTGACGGGACTGAGCTCGACCAGGATGATGTGCAAGATCGAAAGCGCGTCGCTGTCGAACTCCGGCACCGCGCTTTCGGGCATCGTGGATCAGCTGGACGCCTGCCAGAACGAGATCGAGGAGAGGCTCGCCCGCATCGTCGAGCTGAACTCGGTGATCCAGAGCAACACGTCGATGCTGCGCTCTTATTTCTGAAGCGCCATGCCAGAAACATGACCCGCGCAACGCTGCCTGAAACCAGGAATTTCAACGCGTTACGTGATACGCGATGTGTCAGGTATTTCGTCGGGCGCTCCAGGCGGCTTTCACCTGCGCGTTGAATTTGCTGCTGCGGTCGGGAAACGCGGTCCCTTGGAACAACGAAGGCGCCCCGGAACCGGCTTTCGCTATTTGCTGTCCTGCGCGCATTCGCGACGGGGAGCCGCCCCGAACGGGACAAACCTGTGGGTCCCGAACACAGGCGTTTCCCCGTGTCGATGCCGCGAGGATTGCGAGAACGGATCACCCGCATGCCGACCCTTCACAGACGCCGTCGATCTCGAACCGAAGGTCAGGCTGCGCGGCAAGTGCCGCACGCCGACAGGCGTCCAGTGCCGGTTTGCCGTGCAACTCGGCGCCTCCGGCAATCGGCGCCGCCCGGGCAGAGCGAAACACGACATCCGCCGCGTCATGCTTCAGGGTTTGCTGCAAATCGTGGCTGTTCCAGGCGTCCCGCCAAGCCGCGGCAAAGCCCGGCGGCGGGACGGCTTAGGTCATGTGCGCACGAGTTTTTCGTACCCTTCGGCGATCTCACGGGTGATTGCGCCGACCTCGAACATGTAGTCGCCGATCTGGCCCACCGGCGTCACCTCTGCCGCGGTGCCGGTCAGCCAGCATTGCTCGAAACCTTCCATTTCCTCGGGCATGATGTGACGCTCATGCACCTTGATCTGCCGGTCCTCCAGCATGCCGATCACGGTCTGCCGGGTCAGCCCGTTGAGAAAGCAGTCGGGCTTGGGCGTATGCACTTCGCCATCCTTGACGAAGAAGATATTGGCCCCCGTCGCTTCGGCCACGTAACCGCGGTAATCCATGAACAGCGCGTCCGAGCAGCCCTTGGCCTCGGCGGCATGTTTGGAGGTCGTGCAGATCATGTAGAGCCCCGCGGCCTTGGCATGCACCGGGATCGTCTCGGGGCTTGGGCGCTTCCACTTGGAGATGTCGAGCTTGGCGCCCTTCATCTTGGCGTCGCCGTAATAATTGCCCCATTCCCAGGCCGCGATGGCCAGCCGGACCGGGTTGCGCTTGGAGGCGACCCCCATATCCTCACCCGCACCGCGCCAGGCCACCGCGCGCACATAGGCATTGGTAAAGCCGTTGGCCTTCAGCACCGCCTCTTTCGCCGCCTCGATCTCGTCAACCGTGTAGGGGATCTGGAAATCGAGCTCGCCTGCGGAAAAATGCAGCCGCTCGGAATGCTTGCGCGACAGGAAGATCTTGCCGTCATAGGCCCGCTCACCCTCGAAGACCGAGCTTGCGTAATGCAATCCGTGGGTCAGGATATGCACATTGGCCGAGCGCCAGTCCACCAGCTGGCCATCCATCCAGATCGTGCCATCGCGGTCATCATATGCTCCGTCAGCCATCGCGTTCTCCCTCACGTGCGATTTGCGAAAGTTGCGCAGATTCCGTCCGGTTCGGACATATTATTGCGCCAAAACTGGGAATCGCTACCAATTCCCGCTTGGAATGTCAACAAGGCTGACTTAAACTGCCCGAAAATCCGCCACCACGCCGGAGGAGACATGGTCGAGGCGCAGCACATGCACGAAGGGTCCGAGGCCCGTCGCACCGGCAGCGGAGAGACGCTGCTCTACCTCACCGACGAGCAGTTGCGGCAGGGTGCGGAGGCGATGTTCTTTGCCTATCGCGGCTTTACCGCCGATCCCGACCGGATCCTTGCGGGGCTCAGCTATGGCCGGGCCCATCACCGGGCGCTGCACTTTATTCACGCCGCCCCCGGCACCACGGTCAACAATCTGCTCAACATTCTGGGGGTGACCAAACAATCGCTGAACCGCGTGTTGCGCACGCTGATCGAGGACGGGCTGGTGGAAAGCCGGGTCGGGCGCGTCGACAAGCGCGAGCGTCATCTGTTTCTGACCGACGCGGGCGGGACGCTCGAACGCGAGCTCAGCGACGCGCAGCGCGCCCGCATGCGCAGCGCCTACAAGCAGGCCGGGCCGGAGGCGGTTGCGGGCTTTCGCCGGGTGCTCGAGGCGATGATGGACCCCGAGATGCAGCGCCAGTATCGTCGGCTCATGGAGGGGCGGGGATGAGTGATCCGGACGCACATCTGCTGATTGTCGATGACGATGAACGGATCCGGGGACTTTTGCAGAAGTTCCTGATCCGCAACGGGTTTCTGGTCAGTGCGGCGCGCGATGCCGCGCATGCGCGGCGCATCCTTTCGGGGCTCGACTTCGATCTGGTGGTGCTTGACGTGATGATGCCGGGTGAGGACGGCATCAGCCTGACCAAGGGCATCCGGGAGACCAGCCAGACCCCGATCCTGCTGCTGACCGCACGGGCGGAGACCGACGACCGGATCGCGGGGCTCGAGGCGGGGGCCGATGATTATCTGTCGAAACCCTTCGAGCCGAAGGAACTGCTGCTCAGGATCAACGCGATCCTGCGGCGCATGCCGGAGGTCAAGCCCGAAGAGACCGCGCCGAAACTGCTGACACTGGGCGATATCCGTTACGATATCGAACGCGGCGAGATGTGGCGCGGCGACGATCTGGTGCGGCTGACCGCCACCGAAACGCAGCTGATGCGTATTTTCAGCGCCAAACCCGGAGAGGCGCTGAGCCGTTCCAACCTGGTCGAGGAGCTGGGGCGCGACAAGGGCCAGGCGCAGGAACGCGCGGTCGATGTGCAGATCACCCGGCTCCGCCGCAAGCTCGAGGCGGATCCCAAGCAGCCGCGCTACCTGCAGACGGTGCGCGGGGCGGGCTACATGCTGGCACCGGACTGACGGGTGCTCTTCAAGCCCTTGCGTGCTTGCCTCGCGAGACCGCCCATCCGGGCGGGCGAGCACCCCGGAACAAGAGGACGACCATGACCACCGCTTTGCTCACCCATGCCGACTGCCTGGATCACGTCACCCCGGAGGGCCATCCGGAACGCGTGGCGCGGCTCGACCATGTGCTGCACGCGTTGCAGCCGCTCGATCTCAGCCGGGTCACGGCGCCCGAGGCCAGCGACGACGACCTGTTGCGCGTGCATCCGCACGCCCATATCGACCGGATCCGCAACGGTCTTCCCGACAGCGGCTACACCCAGCTTGACCCCGACACCTGGCTCTCGCCGGGCTCGTTGCGGGCGGCGCTGCGCGGCGCAGGCGCGGTGGTGAAGGCGGTGGATCTGGTGCTCGCCGGCGAGGCGCAGAACGCGTTCTGCGCCATCCGCCCGCCGGGACATCATTGCGAGCGCGAGACGCCGATGGGGTTCTGCCTCTTCGGCAACGCGGCGCTGGCGGTGAAACACGCGCTGGATCATCACGGTCTTGCGCGGGTCGCGGTGGTGGATTTCGACGTGCATCACGGCAATGGCACGCAGGATCTGCTCTGGGACGAGCCGCGCGCACTGACCATCACCAGCCAGCAGATGCCGCTCTGGCCCGGCAGCGGCAACCCGTCCGAACGGGGCGCGCATGACAACGTGCTGAACGTCCCGCTGGCGCCGCGCAGCACCGGGGCGGAGATGCGCGCGGCCTATGAGGCTCAGGTCTTTCCACGCCTGCGCGCATTCAGACCCGAGCTGATCGTGATCTCCGCGGGGTTCGACGCACATCAGGACGACCCGCTGGCGGAGCTCAACTGGTCGACGGAGGATTTCCGCTGGCTCACGCAGGAGATCTGCGCGATTGCGGCGGAGACGGCAGAGGGACGCGTGGTCTCGACACTCGAAGGCGGGTATGATCTGAGCGCGCTGGCCGCATCCGCCAGGGCGCATGTGGAGGCATTGAAGGAGGCTGTGACATGAGCGGGACACCCGTCGCCGAGATGACATTCGAACAGGCCATGGCCGAGCTGGAGCAGGTCGTGGGCCAACTGGAGCGCGGCGATGTGGCGCTCGAGGACAGCATCAGGCTGTACGAACGCGGGGCGGAGCTGCGCAAGCGCTGCGACCAGAAGCTGAAAGAGGCCGAAGAGAAAGTCGCCGCGATCACGCTCGATGCCGATGGCAACGCCGCCGGGACCAAACCGCTCGATGCAGGCTGAGCTGCGGGCGGCGCTGAACGCCGCCGCGCGTCTGACCGAAGAGCGCCTGCAGGCCGCGCTCGGCACCGCGGACGGGCCAATTGCCGAGGCGATGCGTTACGCGGCACTGGGCGGCAAATGCCTGCGCGGCTTTCTGGTGCTGGAAAGCGCACGGGTGCACGGCGTGGCGCAGCAGGCCGCGGTACCAGCCGCCACGGCCATCGAATGTATCCACGCCTACAGCCTCGTGCATGACGACATGCCGATCATGGATGACGACGATCTGCGCCGCGGCCGCCCCACGGTTCACAAGGCCTGGGACGACGGCACGGCGCTGCTGACCGGCGACGCGCTGCAGGCGCTGGCGTTTGAGCTGGTGGGGCAGGGCGACCTGCCCGCCACGCAGCGTCTGGAGCTCTCGGTCACGCTGGCGCGGGCCGCGGGGCTGCGCGGCATGGTGGGCGGGCAGGCGCTGGACATCGCCGCCGAAGCCTCGCCCGCCCCTCTGACGCTGGACGAAATCACCGCGCTGCAGAAAGGCAAGACCGGCGCGCTGATCGAATGGTCGGCGATGGCGGGCGGGCGCATGGCGGGCGCCGATCCGGCGCCCTTGCAAGCCTATGGTGCATGCCTCGGACTCGCCTTCCAGATCGCCGACGACCTGCTCGACGTGGAAGGCGACGCGGAGGTGATGGGCAAGGCGGTCGGCAAGGATGTCGGGCGCGGCAAGGCCACCTTTGTCTCGCTGCTCGGGCTGGACGGGGCGAAACGCCGCGCACAAGAGCTGGTGACAGAGGCCTGCGATCGCTTATCTTGCTATGGGGAGAGGGCCGAGACCTTGCGGCAGGCCGCCCGCTTCGTTATCTCGCGCCGAACCTGACAGTCCCGGAGGCCGCGTTCATGGCCCAAACACCCGACACACCCGTTCTCGACCGTGTGACATCCCCCGACGATCTCAAGCGTCTGTCCGACCGCGAGCTGGCGCAATTGGCGCGTGACGTGCGCGCCGAGACGGTCTCTGCGGTCAGCGAAACCGGCGGGCATCTGGGCGCGGGGCTCGGCGTGGTGGAGCTGACCGTGGCCCTGCACGCGGTCTTTGACGCGCCGCGCGACAAGATCATCTGGGATGTGAGCCACCAGTGTTATCCGCACAAGATCCTGACCGGGCGGCGCGACCGCATGCGCACCCTGCGGCAGGAAGGGGGCTTGAGCGGCTTCACCAAACGCTCCGAAAGCCCCTATGATCCCTTTGGCGCGGCGCATAGCTCGACCTCGATCAGCGCCGCCTTGGGCTTTGCCGTGGCGCGCGATCTCGGCGGCGCGTCGGAGACCGGGCATGGCGATGCCATTGCCGTGATCGGCGACGGCGCGATCAGCGCGGGCATGGCCTATGAGGCGCTCAACAACGCGGGCCACCTGAAAAAGCGGCTGATCGTGATCCTCAACGACAACGAGATGTCCATCGCCCCGCCCACCGGCGCGATGTCGTCCTACCTCAGCCGGCTTTACGCCGAAGCGCCGTTTCAGGATCTCAAGGCCGCCGCCAAGGGTGCTGTGAGCATGCTGCCGGAGCCCTTCCGCGAAGGCGCCAAGCGCGCCAAGGAGATGCTGAAGGGGATGGCGGTGGGCGGCACGCTCTTCGAGGAGCTGGGGTTTTCCTATCTCGGCCCCATCGACGGGCATGATCTTGACCAGTTGCTGCCGGTCTTGCGCACCGTGAAGGCGCGGGCGACGGGGCCGATCCTGATCCATGTGCTGACCAAGAAGGGCAAGGGCTACGCGCCCGCCGAACATGCCTCCGACAAGGGCCATGCGCGCGCCAAGTTCGACGTGGTGACCGGCGAGCAGAAGAAAGCGCCCTCCAACGCGCCGTCCTATACCAAGGTCTTTGCGCAGGCGCTGCTGGCCCAGGCGGCGGACGATCCGCGGATCTGTGCGGTCACCGCGGCGATGCCCGATGGCACCGGGCTCGACCTTTTTGCCGAGCGCTATCCGTCGCGCTGTTTCGACGTGGGCATTGCCGAGCAGCATGGCGTGACCTTTGCCGCAGGACTTGCCGCGGGCGGCATGCGGCCGTTCTGCGCGATGTACTCGACCTTTCTGCAGCGCGGCTACGATCAGGTGGTGCATGACGTGGCGATCCAGCGCCTGCCGGTGCGCTTTGCCATCGACCGCGCGGGGCTGGTGGGCGCGGACGGGGCGACCCATGCGGGCAGCTATGACGTGGCCTACCTCGCCAACCTGCCGGGGTTCGTGGTCATGGCCGCCGCCGATGAGGCCGAGCTCAAGCACATGGTCGCGACCGCCGCGGCGCATGATACCGGCCCCATCGCCTTCCGCTATCCGCGCGGCGAAGGCGAGGGTGTCGAGATGCCAGAGCGCGGCGAGCTGCTGGAGATCGGCAAGGGAAGGATGATCCGCGAAGGCAGCGGTGTCGCGATCCTGAGCTTTGGCACGCGGCTGGGCGAGGTGCTCAAGGCCTGCGAGGCGCTCGAGGCGCGGGGGGTGTCGCCGACCGTGGCCGACGCCCGTTTCGCCAAACCGCTCGACCGCGATCTGATCCTGGCGCTGGCGCGCGATCACGAGGCGCTCATCACCATCGAAGAAGGCGCCGTGGGCGGCTTCGGCAGCCACGTGGCGCAGCTTCTGGCCGAAGAGGGCGTGTTCGACAACGGGCTGAAATACCGCTCCATGGTGCTGCCCGATATCTTCATCGATCAGGCGAGCCCCAGGGCGATGTATGACGTGGCCGCCCTCAACGCCGAACATATCGAGGCCCGCGTGCTGTCGGTCATGGGTGTCGAGACGCTGGGCAAACGCGCCTGACGGAAGGCCGCTGACCGACGGGACAGGGCGGAACACCAGGGGGCCTTCAGGAGGGAGCCTTCAGACCGCGCCGCAATCCCAGAGCCCTGCGCCCGAAGCCCCTTCGCCAAGCGAAGGGGCCCGCGCCCATCGGCTGTCCCGGAACCCCTCAAAGATGCGGAAAGTAATCCTCGCACCCGCCTTCGCGGTAGACATCCGCGGTGCAGCAATGCAGCCCGCCGCCAAAGGCATATGCGTCGCGCAGGTCGACCTCGACCACCTCCATGCCCAGCTTCGACATCTGCTCCGCCTGGTACACCTCTGACTTCTCGACACAAACCGTCTTGGGATCCAGCACCAGCACATTCATGCTGAGCCAGACCGAGGAATAGCACAGCGGCGGCGGTGCGTTATGCGCAGGCTGCGCCGCGTCCACGATCTCCCAGCCGTTCTGCTCGAACATCGCGCGCTGATCGTCGGGCAATCGCCGCTGCGGATTGTTGAGAATGAGCCCGGGGCGCAGCGGCGTGAAGGTGGCGTCGATATGGATCGGGTAGGGATCGCCGGGGAAATTGACCGTATGCACCCGGTGATCCGGGAAATGCCGCCGCAGCCACTCGATACCCTTGAGGTTGGTGGTGAAGCCGTGCTGGACCACCAGATCGCGGCCGAACCGCAGCACGTCGGCGGCATCGAACAGCGGCTCTTCCTCGGTGGTGACAAAGAATTTCTCCGCCGCCCATTGCAGCCGCTTCTCCACGCCGATCTTTTCGGAGAGGTAATCGGGATGGTAATCGGCCTCGGTCAGCCGGGGTTTGGGCGCGGATTCGTGGCGGAAATTCGGATCCTCGTCGAAATAGCGCTGCAGGAGCGGGCGGTAGTTGAGATATTCGAACCAGCGGCAGCGATAGGACATCGTCGCCTCCAGCATTTCCGGGCCAACCGTCAGCAACACGTCGCGCGGCGGCATGCAGCCGAACTGGCTGTCGGTGTGGAAATCCGGCGTCGTCACCGGCAGGGCGTGGTCGATGGGGCTGGGACGGTCGACCCTTATGCCGCGCGCTTCGAGCTGGCGCGCAAACCCGTCGAGCAACGCATTGGCGCGGTCGATGCTCTCCTGCGGACGGCGCCCCCATGTGCCGCGCATGTCGCTGTCTTCGGGCACCTTGGCATCCAGCGCAGGCTCCTCGGGCGGGATATGGCCATCATCGGCGCGCCCCACGATCACGTGGCGCAACGGGTCCCATTCGTTCCAGCTGTTCACGACGGTCTTCTGCATGGCCTCGTGCCTCCCTCAAGTGATGCCGAACGCCGCTTTAGGGCAGGGCCGGGAAAGATGGAAACGAATTCTTCAACAACCGCCACCCACCGCCATCCGCGCGCCACCGGAGCACCGTGCCCCTGCTTCTCTGGTTGATAAATACGGCGTGGATTTTTAGGGGCCAGCCCCCCAAATTCCGCGCGCGCCAGCGCGCGCGGATCGGATCGCCAAAGGCGATCCGAAAGACCGCTCAGGGTCGCGAAACCACCTTGATCAAACCGCACATTGCCTCTATCAGGGCGCATCGCAAGGCTCCGGGGCGACTCGGGGCCTTGTGTGATGTGGGGCATTGCACCGCCGGAAGCGGGCAATCCCTGCGCCTAACAAAGAAAAGCTGGTTTCTCTCCGCGCCGGAACACCATCGGGCGAAGCTCTGGCCAGACATCACCCGCGGGCAAACCGCGTTGACATGAAGGAGCGGATCAGATGGACCTGATCGCAGAACTCGAGGCGGAACAGATCGCCTCCCTCGGGAAATCCATTCCCGATTTCAAGGCCGGCGACACCGTGCGCGTCGGCTTCAAGGTGACCGAAGGCACCCGCAGCCGTGTGCAGAACTACGAGGGTGTCTGCATTTCCCGCAAGAATGGCGCAGGCATTGCCGGCTCGTTCACGGTGCGCAAGATCTCCTTCGGCGAAGGTGTGGAACGGGTCTTCCCGCTCTATTCCACCAACATCGAATCCATCGAGGTCGTGCGCCGCGGCCGTGTCCGCCGGGCCAAGCTCTACTATCTCCGCTCGCGCCGCGGCAAATCGGCCCGGATCGCGGAAGACAGCAATTACAAACCCCTCAAGACCGGCGCGTAAGGAGAGACGAGATGAAAAAAGATATCCATCCCGACTACCACGTCGTCGACGTCAAGATGACCGATGGCACGATCTTTCAGGTGCGCACCACATGGGGGTCCGAAGGCGACACGCTGTCGCTGGACATCGACCCCACCGTGCACCCGGCCTGGACCGGCGGCAATTCGCGCCTGATGGACCAGGGCGGACGCGTGTCGAAGTTCAAGAAGAAATATGAAGGTCTCGGCTTCTGATCCGACCTTTCATACCCTGCCAGACGCCGCCCCTTTCGGGCGGCGTTTTTCGTATGCGGGGGGCAAGCGCCCGTCAGGCGGCCAGCCACACACCACCCGACCGATCTCAGTCATTGCCCGCGGCGCCTGCGCTTTCGGCCTCCAGCAAGGCGCGCAGCCCGGCGCGGTAATCGGGATAGAGCAGTCTCACACCCAGTTCGTCCTTGATGCGCGCGTTGCTCACCCGTTTGCTCTCGGCGTAAAAGCTGCGCGCCATCGGGCTCATCTCTGCCGCCTCGAAATCCACCGCCGGCGGGACCGGCAGGTCCAGCAGCTCTGCGGCATGCGCGATCACGTCCTGCGGCGGCGCCGGATCGTCGTCACACAGGTTGTAGATCGCGCCGGGATCGGGGTGGCGGATGGAGGCCTCGAGCACCTGCGCGATGTCGTCGACATGGATGCGGCTGAAGACCTGGCCTGGCTTGATGATCCGCCGCGCGGTGCCGTTTCGCACCTTGGAAAACGGCCCGCGCCCCGGCCCGTAGATGCCCGCCAGACGGAAAATATGCAGCGGCAGACCGGGGATCGCCTGCCAGGCCGCTTCCGCCTCGACCCGCTTCTGACCGCGCTTTGTCGAGGGGGCCAGCGGCGTGTCCTCGCTCACCCAGCCGCCGTCATGATCGCCGTAAACCCCTGTCGTGGAAAGATATCCCACCCATTCCAGATCGCGCGCCGCGGCCCTGACCGCGTCGCCGATGGCGCGCAGGGACGGATCGCCCGCGTCGTCGGGGCCCGCGCTGATCAGCAGATGGCTCGACCGGGCCAGGGCCTCGCGCAGCGCCCCGGCCTCCCAGAGCAGCGGCGTGATGCCCTGCGCCGCAAGCCGCCCCGCCTTATCGGCGGAGCGTGTGGTGCCGAAGATGCGCCAGCCCTGCGGCAGCAGCCGCGCGGCGAGCGCTTTGGCCGAAAACCCGTGTCCAAGCGAGAGCAGCGTCTGTGTCATGATGCATTGGTGGCGCGGCGCGGCGGCTTTGGCAAGGGACCGTCCCGGAATGGCGGGACGGCGGAGGCTTGCCGATGCGGCAAACACGCTCTCGCCACCTGCATGTCCTGCGTCTAAGGCAGGTGCGTTAAGTTGACATCGGCCGCGGAACCGGCCGCATTGGAGCCTGCCCCGGATGTTTTACCGCCGCGCATTCTGCCTTGCGCTTCTCAGCCTGCCGATGGCCTGCGCCGCACCAGGTGCGGATACCGAAGCTGTTGATACCAAGGCCAAATTCAACCCGCCGCTTTATCCCAACGAAACGCCGGAACTGCGCGCGTCGATCAACAAATGGGCCGACCATTACGCGCTGCCGCGCAAGCTGGTGCACCGGCTGGCGATCCGCGAAAGCACGCACCGGCCCTGGGCGCGCAACGGGCCCTACTGGGGGCTGATGCAGATCCTGCCCGCAACCGCGCGGTCCATGGGGTTCAGGGGAAAATCGCGCGATCTGCTCGATGCGGAAACCAATCTGAAATACAGCCTGAAATACCTCAAGGGCGCCTATATCGTGGCGGATGGCAATCCCGACAACGCCATCAAATGGTACGCGCGCGGCTATTATTACGAAGCCAAACGCAAGGGGCTTCTGGTCGAGACGGGCCTGCGTCCGGGGTAACCCACGCAGGGGTCGTGCGGCACCGCGCGTGCTTCTTCTGGCTTGAAATACCTCGGGGGTGCGGGGGCAGCGCCCCCGCCGCGCGCCCGCAGGGCGCGCGCGGGTCGGATCGCCGAAGGCGATCCGAAACACCTCGGCCGGTCAGGCCGCCTTGGCCTGCGCGCCGAAGCGTTCGTAAAAGCTCTGATCCTTGTCGGCCATCTCGCGCAGCAGATCCGGGCAGGCAAACCGCTCGCCATAAGCCGCCACCAGCGCGTCGCAGCGTTCGGCCGCATAAGGCGCGCCGATCATGTCAAGCCAGCTGAGCGGGCCACCGGACCAGGGTGCAAAGCCCCAGCCGAGGATCGCGCCCACATCGCCCTCGCGGATGTCCATCAGCACGCCGTCCTCCAGCGCGCGCACGGCCTCCAGCGATTGCGCAAAGAGCAGGCGGTGCTGCACGTCGATCAGATCCGGCTGGTCCTCCGCTTGCGGGTATTGCGCGGCAACCACCTCCGACAGGCCCTGACGCTTGCCCTTGTCGTCGTAATCGTAGAACCCGGCGGCGGATTTGCGGCCCAGACGGCCTTGCTCTTCCATCCAGAAGATCACCTCGTCCACAGCCTCGTCGGGATAGGCGTCGCCCATCGCGGCCTTGGTCGCCCGGGCGATCTTGGCGCCGAGATCGATGGAGGTTTCGTCCACCAGTTGCAGCGGCCCCAGCGGCATGCCCACCAGCTTGGCGGCGTTTTCGATCAAAGCGGGCGCGACGCCCTCTTTGACCATGCGGATGCCCTCGTTGATATAGGGGATGATGCAGCGGTTGGCGTAGAAGAACCGCGCGTCATTAACCACAATCGGCGTCTTGCGGATCTGCCGCACAAAATCCAGCGCCTTGGCCACCGCGCGGTCACCGGTCTGTTTGCCCTTGATGATCTCCACCAGCATCATCTTCTCGACGGGCGAGAAGAAGTGGATGCCGATGAACTGCTCGGGGTCCTTGCTGGCCTTGGCGAGCTCGGTGATCGGCAGGGTGGAGGTGTTGGTGGCAAAGATGCACTCCGCGCCCGTGACCGCATCGACCTTCGCTGTGACCTCGGCCTTGATCTTGGGATCCTCGAAGACCGCCTCGACGATCAGATCGCATTCGGCCAAGGCGTCGTAAGACGTGGTCGCCTCGATCCGGTCCCCCATCTGTCGGGCCTGCTCTTCGGTGATCTTCTTGCGGCTCACGCCTTTGGCGAAGTGATCCGTGGCATAGGATTTGCCCTTGTCGGCAGCGGTCTGCTCGCGGTCGAGCAGCACCACGTCGATGCCCGCCTGCGCGGAGACCAGCGCGATGCCCGCGCCCATCATGCCCGCGCCCAGCACGCCGACTTTCTGCACCTTCTGGTCGGGCACGTCCGCGGGGCGCACGGCGCCTTTCTCCAACGCTTCCTTGTTGATGAAGAGCGACCGGATCATCGCCGCTGAAGAGGGGTTCATCAGGATGTTGGTGAACCAGCGCGCCTCGACCTTGAGGGCGGTGTCGAAGGGCACCAGAGCGCCTTCATAGACCGCAGAGAGCAGTGCCTTGGCCGCCGGGTAGACGCCCTTGGTCTTGCCGTTGACCATGGCCGAGGCCCCCACGAAGGTCATGAAGCCCGCCGGGTGATAGGGCGCGCCGCCAGGCATCTTGTAACCCTTGGCGTCCCATGGCTTGACCAGATCGGCGTCCTTGGCGTTCAGCACCCACTCCTTGGCGGCCTCGACGGGGTTGGCGGAGATTTCGTCGATGATGCCCGCCTTCTGGGCGCGCACCGGATCGCTGAGCTTGCCTTCCAGCAGGAAGGGAGAGGCCGCCATCGCGCCCATCTTGCGCACCAGACGCGTGGTGCCGCCGGCGCCGGGGAAGATACCGACCATGATCTCGGGCAGGCCGATCTTGGCCTTGGGATTGGGCGAGGCAAAGATCCGGTGCGTCGAAAGCGGGATCTCCAGCCCGATGCCAAGCGCCGTGCCGGGAAGGGCGGTGGCGATGGGTTTGCCGCCCTTGAGGGTTTTGGGGTCCATGCCCGCGCGCTCGATCTTGCGCATGATGCGGTGGGCATTCATGATCCCGTCAAAGAGGCCGCGCGCCGGATCGTCGCCCGCCATCTCCTTCATCCGCGCAATCACGTTGAGGTCCATGCCACCGGCAAAGCTGTCCTTGCCGGAGGTCAGCACGACACCCTTGACGGCGTCATCCGCAAGCGCGTCGTCGATCAGCGCCTCCAGATCGTCCCACGCCTCCAGCGTCATGACGTTCATGGACTTGTCCTTGACGTCCCATGTGATGACGGCGACGCCATCGGCGCCCTTTTCCATGGTGAAATCGGTCATCTTGATCTCCTGATCCTTGATCTTCTGTCGCGGGCGTCAGACGGCGGAGCCGTCGCGCCTGGTGAAAGTCATCTCGCCGTCCCGGGCCTCGACCTTCATGTCGATGTCGGAATACCAGCCGGTTTCGGTGTCGGTTCGGGTGCCGACGACGATGAAGGCCGCCGGCGCGTCGGAGCGGTTGACCAGATGGTGGCCATTGGCGTCGCCCGCCGGAAATGCACAGCAATCGCCCGGGGCAAGCGGCGTCTCGCCATGGTCGTCGATCAGTGTCGGCGTGCCCTCGGTGACCACCAGGAACTCGTCCTGCTTTTCATGCCAGTGCCTCAGCGAGGACATGGCGCCGGGCTGCAGCACCACGCGGTTTACGCCGAACTGCGTCAGCCCTGCCGCGTTCCCGAGCCGCCACTGGCTACGACCGTCGAAGCCGGCGTTGTGCGGGGCCGGGTAGCCGCTGCCGGTGCGCTCGGGCAGGGTGGTGAGGTCAATTTTTGGCATCAGTGCCGCTCCGTCTGGTTGGCGATCCGGTCGAGCGTGAGATGCCCCATCGGGTGCATGAACGTCGTCGCGCGCCAGCGCCGGTCCTCGCCCTGCTCCATGGTCATCGCGCTCACGTAGGACGGGATCACCAGTTGCGCGCCACGCAGGGCGTGGGTGCGATAGGTGCCCTGTATGCGCTGCGCCCCGATGAAATCTGCCGATTTCACCAGCCGCACCAGATCCCGGATGTCGTGGATCGTGAAAGCGGTGAGCTGGCGGTCGAAATCGGCCCGCATCTCGTCCACATTGCGCAACACCTTGGTGAAATCGCTGCGCTGCATAAAGAGCGGCAGCTGCACACAGTCGACCAGCAGATCGAAATCCCGCTCGATATAGGTGCGGGTGATCCGGTCGAGCAGATTCTGGAAGATGTCGAAGGCCTGCCGGTCGTCATCTTCGCCGGGCTGTGTCACCCGCTGCCGCCGGCCAATCATCGCCGCGGTGTGATCCGGGCGATCCTTGAAGGAATACTTCGAATCGATGACCTGCCAGTCATCCCCCCGGCGTTCGATGACCGAATTGCTGGTATAGACCGGCTGAACGAGCGTCTCGCCGTTCCAGAGTCGGCTGATATGCGAATAGCGGATCATGTCCGGACCATCGAAGACGGCGAACTCCACGGTGCGGTCGAGGCGCGTCACGCCCTTGGAGGCATAGTAGGCGTGGACATCCTCGAAGACCGCGCGCATCTCTTCGCGGGTCTCCATCACGACGCAGCCTTCGACGGTGCTGACCGCGTTCGGCAGGCTGAAACAGGGCGCAAACCGCTCGAAATCCCCCGACATCAGGGCGTCGCCGGTGATGTCGAGCAATCTCGCCGGAATGGCCTTGGCTTCGTTGTCCTGCCCCTCGGTCATGGCGGATTACACCCGCTCGATGATGGTCGCCGCTCCCATGCCGGAGGCGATGCAGAGCGTGGCAAGCCCGGTGCCCTTGCCGGTCCGCTCAAGCTCATCGAGCAGGGTGCCGATGATGATCGCGCCGGTGGCGCCCAGCGGATGGCCCATGGCGATGGAACCGCCGTTCACATTGACCTTGTCATGGTCCACGTCGAAGGCCTGCATGAAGCGCAGCACCACGGACGCAAACGCCTCGTTCACCTCGAAGAGATCGATGTCGGAGATGTCCATGCCGCTGTCGGCGAGGATCTTTTCCGTCACCGGCACCGGGCCGGTGAGCATGATGGTCGGATCGGTGCCGATCTTGGCCGTGGCCTTGATGCGCGCGCGCGGCGTCAGCCCGTGCTTTTCGCCAAACGCCTTGTTTCCGATCAGCACAGCCGCCGCGCCATCGACGATGCCCGAGCTGTTGCCCGCGTGGTGGATATGGTTGATCCGCTCCAGATGCGGGTATTTCATCAGCGCGACCTTGTCGAAGCCGGGCATGACCTCGCCCATGTCCTTGAAGGCGGGCTTGAGGCCGCCGAGACTCTGCATGTCGGTGCCGGGGCGCATGTATTCGTCGTGATCGAGGATCGGCAGACCGTTCTGGTCGCGCACGGTGATCACCGACTTGTCGAAGCGCTTGTCCTCCCAGGCCGCCGCCGCGCGCTGCTGGCTGGCCATAGCCAGCGCATCCGCATCGTCGCGCGAAAAGCCGTATTCGGTGGCAATGATGTCGGCAGAGATGCCCTGCGGGACAAAGTAGCTCTCCATCGCGAGGCTGGGATCCACGGCAATGGCGGCCCCGTCACTGCCCATGGCCACGCGGCCCATCATCTCGACACCACCGGCGATATAGGCCTCGCCCGCGCCACCGCGGACCTGGTTGGCGGCCAGGTTCACCGCCTCCATGCCGGACGCGCAAAAGCGGTTGATGGCAAGGCCGGGGATGCGCTCGTCGAGATCCGAGGCGAGCACGGCAGAGCGCGCAAGGCAGCCGCCCTGTTCGCCCACTTGCGTGACATTGCCCCAGATCACGTCTTCGACGGCGTGGCCGTCCAGCGCGTTGCGGTCCTTTAGCGCGTTCAGCGTCAGCGCCGAGAGGCGCAGGCTGGTCACTTCGTGCAGGCTGCCGTCCTTGCGGCCCTTGCCGCGCGGCGTGCGAATGGCGTCGTAGATAAAGGCGTCGGTCATCGGTTCTTGTCCTTTGCCGTGGCGTCGATTGGTCTTTGCTTCAGGTGGGGCATCTGCGCCCCGTCCTGCAAGGGTGACGTGGCGGCGCTTTACGTAAACTTCGCCACGTCATTTGGGATCAGGCCCGGTCCGCAGGCGATCCCGGCATCAGCTCATAAGGCGGCGTCCAGCCGTCGAGCTGTTCGATATGGCCGAGCCAGCGGTCGATTTCGGGCCATTGGGTGCGCTCAAAGCCGAAGGGCTCTGGGTAGAAGAGATATCCACAGCACGAAAAATCCGCATTGCTCGGCCCGTCGCCGACAATCCAGTCGCGCCCCCGAAGATGGCCGTCGAGCAGCGCGTAGGCGGCGTGCAGACGGGCCTGCGAAAAGGCGATCACCTCGGCCGGCCGCTTGTCCTCGGGCAGGAAATTCATCAGGAAACGCGTCATGCCGGCCTGGGAGGAAAGCTTGTGATTGTCCCAGAAGACCCAGCGCAGGATCTCGCGCGCCTCTTCCGGCGTGGCACCGCCGAATTTGCCGGATTTTTCCGAGACATACATCTGGATCACACCCGATTGCGTGAGCCTCGTGTCGCCGTCGACGAGCACCGGCGCCTCGCCCATTTCATTGATCGTCCGGCGGTAGCTGTTGCTGCGGGTTTCGCCGCCGAAGAAATCGACCTTGACCGCGCACCAGTCGAGGCCCGAAAGCGACAGCGGCAGCGCGGCCTTGTAGGCATTGCCGGATTCGCCGAAGCAGTAGAGTTTCATGGTCATCAAGCGGCCCCTCCCAAGGCACATGTGGCGGTTGTCGGAGCGGGGGCCAGCCCCCGCACCCCCGGCAGTATTTTCAAAGAGAAGAAACGCAGGCGCGGGGTCTTGCGATAACCAACCCTTAAGCTTGCCATGGCATGCTCGTCGGTGCGGTACAGGCCGGCGGGCCGATGACCGCAAGAGGAGAAGCGCGGCAACCCCTGCGTCATAGGGTCAATCCCGTGAAGGCGCCGGTTTGCCGTAATTCATAGGGCAGGGCCGGGCGTGACCGATTGCTCGGAGCGCCGCGGCCCTGCTTCTTCTCTTCCCAAATACCGCCCCGCGGAGCGTCCGGCATTCGCCCAGGGCGCTGACGCAGGGGGGTCACAGCGCTCTCGCAATCAGTTCCTTCATGATCTCATTGGTGCCGCCGTAGATGCGCTGCACGCGAGCATCGGCCCACATTTCCGCCACCGCGTATTCCTGCATGAAGCCATAGCCGCCATGCAGTTGCAGGCAGGCATCCAGCACCTCGCCCTGCGTGTCGGTGAGCCAGTATTTCGCCATGGCCGCTTTCTCGACGCTGAGCGCGCCTCTGAGGTGTTCGCGCATGCAATCGTCGAGGAAGGCGCGGGCCACGGCGGTCTTGGTCTTGCATTCGGCCAGTTGGAAGCGGGTGTTCTGAAACTGTGTGAGCGGCCCGCCAAAGGCCTCGCGCGTCTTGCAATACTCGATCGTGCGCGCCACCGCGCCCTCCATCGCGCCCACCGCCCCGCAGCCGATGATCAGCCGTTCCTGCGGCAGCTGCTGCATCATCTGGTAAAAACCCTGGCCTTCCTGCTGCCCGAGGATGTTTTCCGGCGGGATCTCGACGTTGTCGAAGAACAGCTCGGAGGTGTCGGCCGCATGCAGGCCGATCTTGTCCAGGTTGCGGCCGCGCTGGAAACCCTCTGCGCCGTCGGTCTCGAGCACCACCAGCGACACCCCCTTGGAGCCTTCGGCGGGGTCGGTCTTGGCGGCGACGATGATCAGGTTGGCGTGCTGGCCATTGGTGATGAAGGTTTTCTGCCCCGACAGGCGGTAGGCATTGCCATCGCGCAGCGCCCGGGTCTTGATCGCCTGCACGTCCGAACCGGTCGAAGGCTCGGTCATCGCAAGCGCGCCCACTAGTTCGCCTGAGACCATCTTCGGCAACCAGCGTTTCTTCTGTTCTTCGGTGCCGTAGGCCAGCACGTAATGGGCCACGATGCCGGAATGGATCCCATGGCCCCAGCTGGCAAGGTTGGCGCGCCCGGCCTCGATCAGGATCGCCGCCTCATGGCCGAAATCGCCGCCCGCGCCGCCGTATTCTTCGGGAATGGAGGGGCAAAGCAAACCCAGCTCGCCGGCCTCGGACCAGGTCGTGCGGTCCATTTCCCCCTGTTTGCGCCACTTTTCATAATGCGGCTGCCATTCGGCTTCGATGAATTTCGCGGTCATCTCGGCGAGCATCCGGTGCTCGTCGGTCATCCAGTCACCGGCCATGTCCCTCTCCCTAGCGCTTGCGCGTGTCCAGCTCCGAGTTGAACGCGCGCAGTTTGATGCCCAGCACCTCGCTGTCGGTCACGCTGTCGAAATGCTCGAAGAGAAACGACAGCGCTTCGCCTTCATCCAGCCCGGCCTCCTGCGAGAAGCGCTTCAGCCCGCGATAGCCATCCTCGGTCATGGCGACGGGAAAACGGCGGGTCAGGCGAAAGCGTTTGGGCATGATCTCTCCGGGGCGGCGTAGGGTGGGTTTTCAACCCACCGCCACTTTCGCCTCAGAATTGCGCGGCGTCCAGTGCCATCACCGTGTCCGCACCCGACTGGATGCGCGCCAGATGGGTGGCGGTGATCGGCAGTTGCCGGGCCATGTAATAACGCCCGGTGGCGATCTTGGTCTCGTAGAAATCCGCGTCGCTGTCGCCACCGTCGAGCCGCGCCTGGGCGGCCAGCGCCATCTTCGACCACATCAGCCCCAGGCAGACATGACCGAAGAGATGCATGAAATCATACGAGCCCGAGAGCGCGTCGTTGGGGTTTTTCATGCCGTTCTGCATGAAATACATCCCCGCCGCCTGCAGATCCTTGGAGGCGGCTTTCAGCGGCTCGAGGAAGGCCGCGTCAAAGGCCGCGTCCTTGCCCTTATGCTCGCCGATGAACGATTTGACCAGATCGAAGAACGCCATGACGTGCTTGCCGCCGTCCTGGGCCAGCTTGCGGCCCACCAGATCGAGCGACTGGATGCCGTTGGTGCCTTCGTAGATCATCGTGATGCGGGCATCGCGCACGAACTGCTCCAGCCCCCATTCACGGGTGAAACCCGAGCCGCCCAGCGTCTGCTGAGCCAGAACCGCGGTCTCGAAGCCTTTATCGGTCAGGAACCCCTTGATGACCGGAGTCAGCAGCGAGATCAGCCCTTCGGCGGCCTCGTCACCTGCGCGGTGCGAGCGGTCGATCAGCGAGGCGCCCCAGAAGGTGAAGGCGCGCGCGCCTTCGGTCAGCGCCTTCTGGTCCATCAGGTTGCGGCGCACATCGGGGTGCACGATGATCGGATCGGCGGGCTTGTCGGGGGCCTGCGCGCCGGTCACGTCGCGGCCCTGCAGACGGTCGCGGGCAAAGCCCAGGGCGTTCTGGTAGGCGACCTCACCCTGCGCATAGCCCTGCAGGCCCACACCCAGACGGGCCTCGTTCATCATGGTGAACATCGCGCGCATGCCCTTGTGCGGCTCACCCACGAGGAATCCGGTCGCGCCGTCATAGTTCATCACGCAGGTGGCGTTGCCGTGGATGCCCATTTTCTTTTCCAGCCCGCCGCAGGAGACCGCGTTGCGGTCGCCAAGCGAGCCGTCTTCGTTGACCATGAATTTCGGCACGATGAAGAGCGAGATCCCCTTTACGCCTTCGGGTGCGTCGGGCAGCTTGGCCAGCACCAGATGCACGATGTTGTCGCACATGTCGTGCTCACCCGCCGAGATCCAGATCTTCGAGCCGGTGATCCTGTAGGCGTCGCCCTCGGGCACGGCCTTGGTGCGGATGAGACCGAGATCGGTGCCGCAATGTGGCTCCGTGAGGTTCATCGTGCCGCCCCATTCGCAGGTCACCATCTTCGGCAGGTAGATCTCTTTCAGCGCGTCCGAGGCATGGGCGTGGATCGCGTTATAGGCGCCATGCGTCAGGCCCTGATACATGTTGAACGCCATGTTGGCAGAGCTGAAATACTCCCCCACGGCGGTCGAAACCAGATAGGGCAGGCCTTGCCCGCCATAGTCGGGATCGCAATCCAGCGCCGTCCAGCCGCCGTCGCGGACCTGATCGAACGCGTCCTTGAAGCCTCTGGGCGTGCGCACAACGCCGTTTTCCAGCACGCAGCCTTCTTCGTCACCCACCGGGTTCAGCGGCGCCAGCACGTTCTCGGCGAGCTTGGCAGCTTCTCCGAGGATCGCCTCGGTGGTCTCGCGGTCAAGCTCGTCATAGCCGGGAATGTCCGTCTGTTCGGCCATCCTGAGCACGTCGTGCAAGACAAAAAGCTGGTCCTTGACCGGGGCGGTGTAGCTGGGCATGTGCGTCTCCGTTGGGCGGTTTGGCGGCGGTCGTCAGCCCGCCGCGCGTTTTTGGTTGTCCATCGAGGCGAGCATCTTCTCACCCCATTTCATCTGTTCCTGCAGATCCGCGATGGCCGTGTTGAGCTCATCTCGCTGCCGGATCATGTCATTCAGACGATCCTGTGCGATCTCGTAGGTCCGCGCGATCTGCGTCTGCTGCCGGTCGCCCACGTGATAGAGATCCAGCAACTGCCGGATTTCCTCGAGGCTGAAGCCAAAGCGCTTGCCGCGCAGGATCAGTTTCAGCCGGGCCCGGTCGCGCCGTGTGAACAGTCGCTTCTGGCCTTCGCGAATGGGAAAGAGCAGCTCCTTTTGTTCGTAAAACCGCAAGGTGCGCGGTGTCACGTCATAGGCGTTGCACATTTCCCGGATCGTCATCACTCGGTCTTCACTCGTCATCTGATGTCCTCGCATCATGTCGCTGGGTTCGGCATGAATTGAGGATGTGACCCTCTTCTTACAATGGGAATTTTCGTTGACGTAACTCATACGCCACGTCACTTTTTGCTTTACGTAAGATCAAGCAACGTAAGCGGTGGGCGGGCGACAGAATCTTTCGTCCAAAGCGCTTTGGATCCGGATGCAGGGGTATGGAATACCCGACCCGGGAACGCCGCGCGCCGACCCTGCGACCCCGTCCGGGTCGCGCCCGCGGCAAACTCCGACTCAGCCAGAGGCTCAGGCCTGCAGCGTGGCGGCGGTCTCGTCGCGCAGCGATTTCAGCTCGTCGATGGCGGTGTCGAGCTGGCGGCGCTGCTCGGCCAGTTCCTTGAGCTGACCGTCGGCCAGCTCGATCCAGGCGCGCATCTGCGCCTCGGTGCCTTCCTTTTCGTAGATCAGCAGCCACTGCCGGATATCCTCGAGCTGGAACCCCCAGCGGCGGCCACGGCGGATCAGCGTCATGCGGGCAATCTCGCGCGGGCCATAAAAGCGGGACCGGCCCTGACGCTCCGGCTGCAGCAGCTCGATATACTCGTAATAGCGCAGCGTACGTGGGGTCACGTCAAACCTGGCGCACATCTGCTTGAAGCTGAGGCGTGTCTCGTCCATGTCTCTCTCACTCCCGATGCCTATAAACTAGGCTGAGCGATGAGGGCTGGCAACCGCCCCGCCGCGCGCCTTGCGGCAGGGGCGTGGCGCGCTCATAAAGGGCGCAGCAGCGCAGGCCAGAAGAGGGCGTGACCATGAGCGCAGACAAGACCCGCATCGCGCGGCAATTCATCGAGACCATTCCGCATTCGCGCGCTCTCGGCATGACCATCACCGAGATCGGAGACGGCGTCGCGGTGATCGAGATGCCCTATGACGCGCGGTTCATCGGCGATCCGGAAAGCCGGGTGATCCATGGCGGCGCGGTCTCGACCCTGATCGACACCTGCAGCGGTGCGGCGGTGATGAGCCACCCCAAATCGCCCGCAGGCACCGCCACGATCAACCTGCGCATCGACTATATGCGCGGCGCGACGCCGGGGCAGACGATCACCGCGCGCGCCACCTGCTACCACATCACCCGCTCGGTGGCATTTGTGCGCGCGACAGCGCATGACGACGATGCGGGCCTGCCGGTGGCCAGCGCGGCGGGCACCTTTACCGTCGAGGGGGGCTGAGCCATGGCGCGTGCAAAACCCGAACCGGTTCAGGTGGTCAAACAGCGCCGCGACGCCGCGCTCAAGGCGCTGGCGGGCGGCGTGCCCTATATCCAGTATCTGAACATCGGGTTCGACCGCCGCGGAGATGAGCTGACCGCCGTGCTGCCGTTTGACGAAAAGCTCATCGGCAACCCGTTCCTGCCGGCGATCCATGGCGGGGTGACGGCGGCTTTTCTCGAGGTCACCGCGATGATCACGCTGAGCTGGACCTGGCTCTGGGAAGATGTCGAAAGCGGCGTGCTCGATCTCGATCATCTGGAGGCGGGGCAATTGCCGCGCCTGCCCAAGACCATCGATTTCACCGCCGATTACCTGCGCACCGGCCTGCCGCGCGACGCCTATGCGCGGGCGCGGGTGACCCGGTCGGGGCGGCGCTATGCCTCTGTGCACACGCAGGCCTGGCAGGACAATCGCGACAAGCCTTTTGCGCAGGCCACCGCTCATTTCCTGATGCCGCGTCCGGAGGGATGAGACCGCGGCCCTTCCTGTCCGGCGGGCACGGCAATCCCGGTCCGCGGCTTGCGGGCGTGCCACACCGGACCCGCCGCCCCGGGGCGCGCCCGGCATGAGCGACACTCAGCCGATCACCCACCGGCGCGTGCTGAAAATCGCCGTGCCGATCCTGCTGGCCAATGTCACCGTGCCGCTGCTGGGCGCGGTCGATACCGCCGTGGTGGGCCAGATCCCGCGCCCCGAACCCATCGCCGCGGTGGGTGTGGGCGCGATTGTGATCTCGGCGATCTACTGGATCTTCGGCTTTCTGCGCATGGGCACCACCGGGCTGACCGCGCAGGCCGCGGGCGAGAAGAACGCCGCCGAGGTGGCCGCCCTTCTCACACGGTCCCTGATGATCGGCCTTGCGGGCGGCGTGCTGCTGATCTTCGTGCAGGATCTGGTCTTTGCCGGGGCCTTCCGCGTCTCGCCCGCCAGCGAAGAGGTCGAGGCGCTGGCCCGCGCCTATATGCAGATCCGCATCTGGTCAGCACCTGCCGCCATCGCGATCTACGGAATCACCGGCTGGCTCATCGCGCAGGAGCGCACCCGCGACGTCTTTCTGCTGCAGCTCTGGATGAACGGGGTGAACGTGGCGCTCGATCTGCTCTTTGTGCTGCAGTTCGGCTGGGGTGTGGACGGCGTCGCCTTCGCCACCTTCATCGCCGAATGGTCCGGGCTGGTGCTCGGGCTGATCCTGTGCAGTGCTGCCTTCCGGCATCCGTCGTGGCGGGACTGGGCGCGGGTTTTCGACCGCGCGCGCCTGCGCCATATGGCGGTGGTCAACACCGACATCCTGATCCGGTCGCTGCTGCTGCAGGCGATCTTCGTGTCCTTCCTGCTGACCGGCGGCCGGTTCGGCGACGTGACGCTGGCCGCCAATCAGGTGCTGCTGCAATTCCTGCACATCACCGGCTACGCGCTGGACGGGTTCGCCTTTGCCGCCGAAGCGCTGGTCGGGCAGTCCTTCGGCGCCCGCGCGGTCGACCGGATCCGAAAGGCCGCGCGCATGACCTCGCTCTGGGCCGCGATCTTTGCGCTGGGCATGGCGCTGGCATTCGCCCTTTTCGGGCGCTGGGGCATCGACATCATGGCCGCCGACCCCGAGGTGCGCGAGGCCGCGCGGCTCTACCTGCCCTGGATGATCGCCGCGCCGATCACCATTCTGGGGCTGGTCATGCTCGACGGGATTTTCATCGGCGCGACGCGCTCGGCGGATATGCGCAACATGATGATCGTCGCCGCCCTGATCTATTTCGCCGCCGTTTGGCTGTTGGTGGAGCCTTTCGGCAATCACGGGCTCTGGCTCGCGCTGCACATCTCCTTTGTCGCGCGCGGTCTCACGCTGGCCCTGCGCTACCCGGCGCTGGAGCGCGCGGCGCGGCGCGCGTCGCCGGGGTGAGTTTCCGGGCTGGGTCTCTGGGCTGAGTCGGGGCGATTGTGCACGATCCCGGGCAGGGCGCGCCCGGCATTTTGCACCATCCGGAAACAGTTTTGCCGCGGCCCCCCCACTGTCCTGGCAATTGCGGCAGTTGCGGGGCAAAATGGCCCTTCTTGCCCAAATCTATTGAAATCATGGCGAAAACTTGCGTTAACTATTTCCGGGTGGGGGCGTTGCGTCAATTGGAGGGCGTAATGCTCCATGTATGTGTGACCGGCCTCGCGCCGAATAACTGGTCCTCCCGGCTTGCGGTTGCGCTGCAGATGCGCAAATTCGCGCGGGCGGCCCGGCGGAGCCCCGATTGTCTGGCGGCCAAGACGTTTCGCAAGAACGGGCGGGTCTTTCTCTATACCGTCTGGGAAGACAAGTTCCGCGCCAGCCTGTTCCAGTCCTCGCAGCTCTACAATGCGAAGATGAAGCGCCTGACCGCGCAGTCGAGCCTCATCGACACGCATGCATTTGTCTGCCGCCGCCTGCCGGGGCAGCGCCAGCTGATCGAGATGTGGAACTCGGCGCGCTACGTGATGGCGGCCTGACGCCGACACGCCTTCCTGTCGTTTTGCTTGCCCTTGGGCAAGGCTGCGGCTACCTGTGGCACGCTCAGCGGAAAGAGGCGCGCCATGGCTAACGATCTGTTCAATTCCTTCATGAAAGGCCCTGACGAAAAGGGCCGGTTCGGCATTTTCGGGGGGCGTTTCGTCTCCGAAACCCTGATGCCGCTGATCCTGGAGCTCGAGGACCAATACGAGCGCGCCAAGACCGACCAGAGCTTCTGGGACGAGATGGATTTTCTCTGGAAGCATTATGTCGGCCGCCCCAGCCCGCTTTATCACGCCGAAAGGCTGAGCGCCCGACTGGGCGGCGCAAAGGTCTACATGAAGCGCGACGAGCTCAACCACACCGGCGCCCACAAGATCAACAACGTTCTGGGCCAGATCATTCTCGCCCGTCGCATGGGCAAGACCCGCATCATCGCCGAGACCGGTGCGGGCCAGCACGGCGTTGCCACCGCCACGGTCTGCGCCAAGTTCGGGCTGAAATGCGTGGTCTACATGGGCGCGCATGACGTCGAGCGGCAGGCCCCCAATGTGTTCCGCATGAAGCTTCTGGGCGCAGAGGTGGTGCCGGTAACTTCCGGGCGCGGCACGCTCAAGGACGCGATGAACGACGCGCTGCGCGACTGGGTCACCAATGTGCGCGACACGTTCTACTGCATCGGCACGGTGGCGGGTCCGCACCCGTACCCCGCGATGGTGCGCGATTTTCAGGCGATCATCGGCAAGGAAGCGCGCGCGCAGATGATGGAGGCCGAAGGCCGTCTGCCCGACACGCTTGTCGCGGCCATCGGCGGCGGATCGAACGCGATGGGGCTGTTTTACCCGTTTCTCGACGACAAGGATGTCGAGATCATCGGCGTCGAGGCGGGCGGCAAGGGGGTCAACGCCAAGATGGAGCATTGCGCCTCGTTGACCGGCGGACGGCCCGGCGTGCTGCATGGCAACCGGACTTATCTCTTGCAGGACGATGACGGGCAGATCCTCGAGGGTTTCTCGATCTCCGCCGGGCTCGACTATCCCGGCATCGGCCCCGAGCACGCCTGGTTGCATGAGATCGGGCGCGCGCAGTATGTGGCAATCACCGATGCGGAGGCGCTGGAGGCGTTTCAGCTCTGCTGCGAAACCGAAGGGATCATTCCCGCGCTGGAGCCGAGCCACGCACTGGCGCATGTGATGAAGATCGCGCCAGACCTGCCCGCCGATCACATCATCTGCATGAACATGTGCGGGCGCGGCGACAAGGACATCTTTACCGTCGCGCGGCATCTGGGCGTCAACATGGATGGCGACGAGGGGCGCAGCACCGGCTGAGCCGGTTTTTCGTCCTGATCGGGATGTTCCGGTTCCGCCTGTGCGGGTTGACGCGTATGTGTCTGAGCTTGGTCTCGGGGAGCGGTTAGTCTGTGGATAAAGATCGGGACATGCTGGGTTCGTGCAAGCAATTCGTGCTACAAGGTCACTTTCAGTACCAACTTGTCGCGAAATGACGTCCCGTGCGCAGGTGCATTCCCGTTGGATCAGGCCTCACCACCCTCCCGAACAAGCGGTAAAGGCTCCTTGAAGGTCAGGGTGCGATAGGGGAACGGGATCTCGATGCCGGCATCGTCCAATGCGCGTTTGATCGCGGCCACGGCCTCGTCGCGGGACCGGTGCTCGCCGATGGGCGTGCTTTCGGTCCACCAGCGCACGACAAAATCCACCGATGAGGCGTTGAACTCGCGCGCGAAGACCTGCGGGTCCTGCGACGTATCGCGGCTGGGGATCGCGTCGATGGCGCCCCGGATCACGTCCCGCGCGGCATCGACGTCTTCGCCGTAAGCCACCCCGACAACCAGGCCGATCCGTCGATTGTCCTTGTCTGTCAGGACCTTGACGGGGTTCTTGTAGATGTAGGAATTGGGCACGAGCAACAACTCCCCGGATCTCTGGCGCAGGAACGTGTCGCGGATCGAGATATTCTCGACGCGCCCGGCCAGATCCTCGCACTCGATGTCATCGCCGATGCGCATCGGCTTGCGCATGAGGATGAGGAATCCGGCGAGGAAGTTCTCGAAGAGATCCTTGAACGCAAGCCCGACCGCAATCGAGCCGATGCCGAGCCCGGCCAGAAGCTTGGTGGGGGTGAGGTTGGGAAAGAGAACGGTCATCGCAACCAGGAGCCCGAAAACCCAGACGATGATCCTGGCCAGCTTGTCGACCGCCTGCACCAGCGAGGGGCGCGAGCGCGACCGGCGCATGACCGAACTGACCAGACGCCCGATGCCGTAGGCGACAAGGCCGGTGATAACGAGGATACCGAGAGCGGCGACAAGATTGGGGACGAGCGCAATCGCATCCCGCACAAGTGCTTCGATTTGCTCCAGAATTACCGGAACGGGGTTGATCTCGTCCATCTTTGCGCTCCTTGCCTGCGCAAGGGGAACGCGTTTGGCGCGGCTTCGTTCCGACGCCTGTCAGACGGCGTTGTCCTGCAGGATCTTGAGCGGGACAATCTCGAGCGCGCGCTTATGCGTCGCGGCAAGGTTGACCTGCGGCGCGCAGCCTTCCTCATGCGCCTGCAGGAAGCGCGAGGCACACAAGCACCACTGATCCCCGGGCTTGAGGCCGGGAAACCGGAACTCCGGACGCGGGGTGGAGAGATCGTTGCCGACATATTTCGAATAGGCGAGAAATTCAGCCGTCAACACGGCGCAGACCGTGTGACTGCCCTGATCCTCGTCGCAGGTGTTGCAATGCCCATCGCGGAAAAACCCGGTGAGCGGATCCTGAGAGCACATCTCAAGATCGCCTCCCAAGACGTTGATTTCAGGATCTTTCCGTATCATTCTGTCGATTCTCCAAGCCGGGCCGCAATGCCGCGAAACATGTCTTCGCTGTCCCGATACGCGCCGTCTTCGCGAAAATTCAGATCCGCGGCGTTCACCGCAATCACCACCCCTGACGCACGGTCGATGTAGACATATTGACCATAAACGCCGCGCGCCATGAACTCCCCCTCACGCGGATCGGCGGACATCCACCACTGATATCCGTATCGGAGCTTGCCCGCTTCGGTTTTTGCCGAAGGCCGCGTGCTTTCCTCTACCCAGGCCTCGGGCACGATCCGGCGGCCCTGAAAAGCGCCGCCCATGCGGAACATCTCACCCATGCGGGCATAGTCGCGCGTCGTCAGGTTCAGGCCCGCCAACGCGAAGGCCACGCCGTAACCATCTGTCAGGTAATAAGGATCCCGGATCGTGCCCAGGGGTGTCAACACGTGATCGGCCATGAGATCCGGCAGGCTGCGTCCGGTTGCGGCCCGCAGAACCATGGCCAGAACATGCGTGTCGATGGAGACGTATTTCCAGCGCTCCCCCGGTGCGGCGTCCCGCGCATCGAGCCTTCCGGTGAAGGCGTCCATCGAGCCGCCAAGCGCAATGATGCGCCCCATCTTATTGATGTCGCTCCAGAAATCGAGGATGTCCTCGTCAAACTCCACGCCGGTGGACATCTGCAACACATGCCGGATCGTGACGCCGTCATAGGCGCTGCCCGTCAAAGCGGGCACGTATCTGGTCACGGGATCGTCGATATCGTCGATGTCGCCCCGGGCCAGCACGATGCCGAAAAGTGCCGAGAGATAGGATTTTGCAAGCGACCAGGAGATGCGCAGATCGTTCCGGGCGGTGCCCAGCCGGTAGGTTTCATGCACAACCGCGCCATCTTTCAGAACCACGATGCCGGTCACGCCGCGGCGGTCGAGCCAGGCCTCCCAATCATCGGGCAGCGCCATGGGGGCGCCGTCGGGAAGCGGGGCTGCCCGCCCTTGCACCGGAATCGGCGTCGTCTCAAAAAGCGCGTCCATGTTGCTGAAATTGTGGACGATTCTGTCCGCATCAAAGAGCGTGTTCACGGCGCCAAGCCGCATCAGTGCGTCGCGGTTGAGGATCGCCACAACCACAAGCGCGGCGAGCAGGGCCGCCAAGATCCGAAGGATCCATTTCCACATTGAGCGGCCTCCTTACGCGTCTACCGGAACTTGTCGACCAGCCGTTGCATGGCCGAGCGTGTGTCCGGCGCGGGTTCGGGCTCTGGCGTTTCACTTCGGGCCGCACTGGCCGGTTTTGCGCCCCCCGACGAGCGCGGCGGCGCCGCGCGGAGCGCCACGGCGTTCTGAAACTTGCCCGTATCCCCCATCGCCAGATGCGGCGCGCCATCCGCCACCCCGCGCAGCACATCGTCCAGCCAGGCCTCGTCCGCGCGGCCAAAATCGTGCAGCACGTAGCCGGCCACCCGATCCTTGTGCCCGGGGTGACCGATGCCAAGGCGCACGCGTTGATACGCCTCACCGATGTGACCGTGGATCGACCGCAGCCCGTTATGGCCCGCATGGCCGCCGCCCTGTTTGACGCGGCATTTGCCGGGGGCGAGGTCGAGCTCGTCGTGAAAGACGGTAATCTGCGCAGGTTCCAGCTTGAAGAAGCGCATGGCCTCTCCGACCGATTGCCCGGAGCGGTTCATGAAGGTCTCCGGCTTGAGCAACAGCACCTTTTCGGAGCCCAGCCGCCCTTCGGAGACCAGTCCCTGGAACTTGGCCTTCCACGGACCGAACCCGTGCGCGCCGGCGATCTCGTCAAGCGCCATGAAGCCGATATTGTGTCGGTTCCGGCTGTATTTGGCGCCGGGATTGCCGAGCCCTGCGAAAATCTGCACTGATGTCTCCAAAACCTGCGTCGCGCGACTAGATAGTCTGCGCGGGGTCGATTTCACAAGTCAAACCGGGGTGAGACAATGTATCTGACGATGAACCGCTTCGAGGTGGCCAAGGCCGAGACAGAGGCGTTCGAGGCGCTTTGGAAGACCCGCGACAGCCATCTCAAGACGGTGCCGGGGTTTCGCAGCTTTGCGCTGCTGAAAGGGCCGGAGCGCGAGGACCATGTGCTGTATGCCTCCCACACGATCTGGGAGGATGAGGCGGCGTTTCGCGACTGGACGAAGTCAGAGGCGTTCCGCGCGGCGCATGGCGGGGCGAAATCCTCGGGGCACATGTATCTCGGACCGCCCGAGCTTGAACTGTTCGAGGCGGTTCAGGTGCTTGAACAGAGCGATGCTGGGTGACACAGCGCACACTTTCCAGAGAAATCTTTCCTAGGGGAATCGCGTTTTACGTGTAATTCTGAGTTGACCTTACGTCAGGAGAATTATCGTGAAACGGATTTTTCGAGGAAAGCGGCTTTGGTCCGCGATTTTTGCGGCTGTCATAGGCACCACGGCCGGCGCGCAGACGGTTTTTGTCGATCAGGGCACGTCCTGGACCGATCAGCTGCGGCAGGGCTATTACACGCAGGATCAGGGCTCTCGCATCATGCCGATTGCCTGGATGCGGGCGCTGATGCATGACGGGCAGCCGTTTTTGCACGACGCGCTGGCGCGCTACGGCTATCTGCCGCTGCCGGGACGCGGCGAGACCGATCTGCCGGTGGGCTTCACCACCAATGGAAGCGGCGCGGACATGGCCGTGGGCATGACCTGCTCGGCCTGCCACACGCGCGAGATCGACGTGAACGGCACGCTCTACCGGATCGATGGCGGACCGGCCATCGTGGATTTCCAGCCGTTCCTCAAGGATCTCGACGATGCGGTGCTGGCGGTTCTGGCCGGGGATGCGCCGTTCGACAGCTTTGCCGAGGCGGTGCTGGGGGCCGGGGCGTCGGACACCGACAAGACCGCGCTGCGCGAGGAGGTCGAGATCTGGAGCCTGCGCTTTCACACGCTGATCGAGCGCGCCTTGCCGGATCCGCCCTGGGGGCCTGCGCGTCTCGACGCGGTCTCGATGATCTTCAACCGGCTGGCCGGGCTCGATCTGGGCAAAAAGGCCGATCACTGGGTGATCGCGGACAACATCGCCGTGGCCGATGCGCCGACCCGCTATCCGTTTCTGTGGAACGCGGCCAAGCAGGATCACACGCAATGGCCGGGGTTTTCGGAGAACGGCAACGAGCTGCTGGGCCTCTCGCGCAATCTGGGCGAAGTCTATGGTGTCTTTGGCGAATTCCGTCCCGTGCGGGATTCCGGCATTCTTTTTGACAACGACTATATCAGCAAGAATTCGGCCAACTGGTCCGGTCTGAAAATCCTCGAGGACTGGGTCTGGGACATCGGGTCGCCGCGCTGGCCCTGGGCGCTGGACCATGATCTGGCCAAGGATGGCGAGGCGATCTTCAACCTGCCCGAGGATGACGGCGGCTGCGTATCCTGCCACGGCAAGCGCACCGGAGAGTTCCGCTCCCTGCTGCATTCGACCTATGCCACGCCGATCAAGCCGGTGGGCACCGATGAGCGCGAGTGCCAGATCCTGGAGCGCACGGTCAAGACCGGCATCCTCGAAGGCGCCAAGATCCCGCTTGTGGGCTCGGCGCTGGGGGCGGAAGCCAAGGCTTTCGATGTGCTGGCGATCTCGGTTCTGGGCGCGATCATCCAGCATTCGACCTCGCTCACGTCCTCGGATGCGCAGATCGGGCTGCAGGGCATGTCGGATGACGCCTCCGCGTTGACCCGGTTCGACGATCTGCGCGGTGCCTTCCCGGTCGAGGGCATGCGGCCCGGCGAGTTGATCGCCGCCGATCCGGATGCGGGCTGTGCCTACGAAGCGCGGGTGCTCGACGGGATCTGGGCGGCCGCGCCTTACCTGCATAACGGCTCCGTGCCGACGCTGGTGGAGCTGCTGAAAAAGCCCGAGGACCGGGTGATGTCCTATACGCCCGGCCCAGCCTATGACATCGACGCGGTGGGCATGGCGCGCGATCAGACGGTTTTTGACCACGTGATCACGCTTACGGGATGCGACGACATCGCGTCGGGCAACAGCAATTGCGGGCATGATTACGGCACCGGGCTGAGCGAGGATCAGAAAAAGGCGCTTCTGGAATACCTCAAGTCGATCTGAGCCGGGCATCTGCGCAAAGAAAAAGCCTCCGCCCCTTGTCGGGCGGAGGCTTTGTCGACCGGTTCTGCGAACCGGATCGCTCGTCCGGGATCAATCGTCGTCCGGCGGACCCATCTCGGTGGTCGGTACCTCGTCGGCTTCGACCTCGTCCTCGTCCTCGTCCTTCTGCGACGCCAGACCCGACGGTGCGGACATGTTGGCGATCACGAACTCGCGGTCGATGGTGGGCTTGGTACCGGCGGGCAGGGTGATGTCGGAAATTGTCACCGTGTCACCGATATCGAGGCCGGTCATGTCGACCACCAGCTTTTCGGGAATGTCGCTGGCCGTGACCATCAGCTCGACCTCGGGACGCACCACCGCCAGAACGCCGCCCTTGCGGATGCCGGGGGCCTCTTCCTCGTTGATGAACTCGACGGGGATATAGAGGTTGATCTTCGAGGTGCGGCGCAGGCGCATGAAGTCCACATGCGTCGGCAGATCCTTGACCACGTCGCGCTGCACGTCGCGGCAGATCACGCGCACATCCTCGTGGCCTTCGACCTTCATGTTGAACAACGTCGCCTTGAAGCGGCCTGCTTTCAGGCGCTTGAAAAGCTCGTTGAAGGGCAATTGGATCGGCAGCGGGTCGTTGTCGCCACCAAAAACAATCCCCGGAACCATCCCGTTTCGACGGGTCTGACGAGCGGCGCCCTTGCCTGTCCCCGTCCGTTCCTGGGCTACGAGATCAGGAATCTCTCCAGCCATATCTGTATCTCCATTTGATCAGGGCAGGGTGCCTCCAAGGCTGTCACCCCGCGTGAAGGCTGCCCTCTAGGATGGATCGGGGATTTGTGCAAGCAAAAAGGGGTGTTGGTGACGCGGGCGGGAGCGCCCTGGTCTGAGCCGCGGGCTAGATCGGCCGCGTCAGCCGCCAGAACCGCAAGGGCAGCGCAATCGCGGCCACCACCAGACCCAGCATGTAGCCAAGCCAAATGCCGACTGCGCCGAGATCGAGGCCGAATCCGAGCAGGTAGCTTGCCGGCAGCGCCAGCGGCCAATAGGCCACCAGCGTGATCAGCGTCGGCAGGTTCATGTCCGACATGCCGCGCAGCGCGCCGAGCGCGGTGCCCTGGATGCCGTCGGCCACCTGCAGCAGGGCCACAATCACAAAGAGCGTCGTGGCCAGCTCGATCACCGCGGGATCGTCCGAAAACGCTTCCGCCATCATCCGGCCCGTCGCGATGAAGACCACCGCCGCCAACGCCTGCCACACGGTCACAATGAGCGCCGACGCCTTGAGGATCGGGCGCAGCCGCGCCGGGCTGCCCGCACCGACGGCGAGGCCCACGCGGATCGACGCGGCACCCGCCATGCCAAGCGGGATCATGTAGGCCAGCCCGCCCAGGGCGTTGACAATCTGGTGCGCGGCAAGCGCCTCGGCGCCGACCCAGCCGATCATCAGGCCGATCATCGCGTAGGCGCCGCCTTCGCCCGCATAGCCCAGGCAAAGCGGCAGTGCTTCCTTGCCCTGCCTGCGGACATCCGCCCAGGCCACGGTGACGCGCTGGCGAAAGGCAGCAAGTCCGGGTGATCGCGCCAGCACGATCCACGCCGCCAGCAGCGACACGGTTTGCGACAGGATGCTGGCCAGACCGGCGCCGAGGATCCCCAGCCCCAGCAGATGGATCAGCGCGTAATTCGCGGGCACGTTGAAGAGCACGCCGAGATAAGAGAGCCCGACCGCCGTCCAGGGCCGGTCCACTGCGTCAAAGAGCGCCTTGAGGCCGAAAAACAGCGTGAAGGGCACGATCCAGATCGCCATGGAGACCCAGTAGGGCAGCAGGATGTCAAGCACGTCCGGGGGTTGGCCAAGCGGGCCGAGCAGCGGGAAGACCGCAATCATCAGCAGCGCGCCGCCGCCACCGCCCAGAAGGCACAGGACCAGACCGCCGCGCAGCGCGCGCGCCACGCGGACCGGGTCGCCCGCGCCCTCGGCCTGGCTGATCTGCACGGAGATCACGGTGATGACGCCCCAGAGCGCCGAGATCAGGATGATCAGCACCGCCGTGGTGACCCCCGCGGCAGCCAGCGGCACGGTGCCCAGAGGCGAGATCATCGCGGTGTCGACCACGCCGATCAGCAGCGCTGCCGCCAGCCCGACCATAAGCGGCACGGCCAAGCGGATCAGCGGACGGATTTCAGCGCGCGTGGACGCGTGTTCGATGGAAAACTCTTGTGTCATGGTGTCCCGACCGGGCGGGGCCCGGTGTCTTTATCGCGTGAAGGAGCCTGTCGCTCCGGTCTTTGGAAAAGGGCGTCAGCCCTGCGATGGGTAAACCATGGGACGGGTCCTTGATGGGACAATTGCCCGCCCGGTTTACGCCGGGAATCGCGTCCCGTCCAGAGGCTGCGGCTGACTTGCAGGTCATTGGCCGCGACCTTGCGGCCTCAAGGCAACCCTTCGGGACCGGCGGGCGACGTGCAGGCGGCGACGGACAAACCGGAAACGCGTCGAGCGCCCGCATCGCGCAGGCGCTCAGGCAAGGCTTGCCGGCCTCTGCCGCGGCATCATTGCAGAGCCTGCGAGGCTACGCCGCGCGGTATTCCGGCGTCGAAGCCAGGAAGGTGCCATATGCATCCGCATCGGGAAACGAGAACTGTTCGACCAGCGGATTGGCGCGCTTGGATTTTGTCGCTCCCATATCCGCCAGCAGCTCGTCGAAATGCTTGAAATGGAACGGCGCCGAGCAGAGCCCGCCATAGACCTGTGCCGCTGGCCGCTCGTTGCGCCGCCAGTTCAGCATCATGTCGATATTCTCGTTCATCTCGGCGGCGCTCGGCTGATGCGCAAGTTTGCCATCGGCGTAGCGCACGAGCCAGTTGGCGATCATCTCGGCAGAGAGGATCGTGCAGAAGCTGGAATTGAAGCCGACAAAGCCCATCTCCGGCAGATCGGGGTTCACCGACAGCCGGTAGAGCCGGTATTGCCCGTCCGCCTCGACCAGCTTTTTGCGGTACTCCTCCGGCAGCACCGGCACGCCGAGCGTCCAGCCCACGGCCAGAACCGACACGTCGCATCTCACCCGCGCGCCATCCGACAGCACGACGCTGTCGCCGTCGTAACGCTCGATGCTGCCGCGCGCCAGCTTCAGCCGTCCTGACTTCAGCGTCTCGAAAAAGCCCGGCGTGACCAGTGGCAATGAGCAGCTGGCCTCCTTCTCGATGGGCGTGTCGGGCACCATGTCCCACTTTTTCAGACCGAGCTGCAGTTTCAGCATGGTCTCCAGCCCGCGGAAATTGGCCCAGACCAGAGGTCTGGTGATCGCGGCGGCCATCTTCTGCAGCGGGCTGCGCCCCCAGCTGTTGAACTGCATCTCCTGCGCGCGCATGTAGAGCAGCCGTTTGAAATTGATGCCGCCGATGAAATAGGGCACGCGCCAGACGTTCTTGCGATAGACCATCGTGACCTGTTCGGCGCCGTGCTGGGCGGCGTTCACCGCGATATCCGTGGAGGATTTCGAGCCGCCCAGAACCACCACATGTTTGCCGCGCGCAACTTCGGCATCGGTGTAGTCGGACGAGTGCATGACCTGCCCGCCCTGTGCGATGAAATCATCCTGACCGGGATGGCTGAGGATGTTCTTGTAAGAAAACTGACCCGTGCAGATCGCGACAAAATCGAAATCCTGCGTCCGCGTGCGCCCTGCGCTTTCCAGCGTCAGCGTCCAGCCCGGCTGCCCGTCTTCGCGCCGCGCCATGCCGGTCACATCGGTGTTGAGCTGGTAGAGCCGCCCGAGCTTGTGCTTGTCGGCATAGGCATGGATATAAGCATGCACCTGCGGGCCTTTGGGCCATTCGGGATAGTCCCTTGGCATCGGCAGGTCGGTATAGCGGTAAAGATCCTTGGGGCTTTGCGTTTGCACCCCGGGATAAGAGCGCGAGAGCTCCCACACCCCGCCGAAATCGTGGCTGCGCTCGAATCCGATGACGCGGTGGCCTTTTTCGTCAAAGGCTTTGGCCGCGGCGAGCCCTGCAACCCCGCCGCCGATGATGGCAACAGTCTTTCTGGTGGCCATGGCGCTCTCCTTACGCGTCGGGCGGGGGAGGCAGGAAATCCACCTCGTGCAGCGCCGAAAGGCGCACCAGCTCCTGCGGGTCGGTCACACCGTCGAGCGCGTAGAAGAGATCGTAGAGCTTGCGCGCGGGCGCCACGCCAAAGACGCATGTCGCCTCCGCGCCGGAGCGGTTGTAGACCCCGTGCGCCACACCCATCGGCATACGGATGAGATCACCGGGGCCCGCCTTGTGGGCCGTGACCTTGCCGTCCTCGAAACCGAAATCGACCTCCATCTGACCACCGGTCACCAGGATCCACTCGTCCTGCAACGGATGCACATGCGGCGGCACAAACGTGTCCGCGGGCACCAGCGCGCTCCAGAGCATCGCGTTGTCCGAATGCAGTTTCGGCTTGTAGATCTGGCCCACGACATTCCACGTGACACCTTCCAGCCCGGCCTCGGTGACCGTCACACCTGCGGTTTCCTTCATCTCATCCTCCCGTTCCTGCGAGTTCGTGCAGCGCAGCCTAGCCCCGCTTTCCCGGTTGCCTTGTCCAAATTGCGAAAAAATCGGCGCGGGGCGGGAATTGATTTGCTTCAGGCTTGAAGTTTCCTAAGCTGTCGCGATGACCCGCGCCCTTTCCGACTTGCCGGTTGAGCCGCTCCGCGCGCACCGTCTGTTTCAGACGGTGGACGTCGATGTCGCGCGGGATGCGGTGGCGCGGGCGTTTTGCGATCACAAGCTGACGCCCGGGGCGGGGCATGGCCGGTTCGACGTCTGCCACAACCACGCGCGCGGCCAGGACCTGTCGCTGAACTACCTGCGTTATGGCTGCGACGTGTCGATCAATCCCGGTGAGCTCACCGATTTCTACCTCGTGCAGATCCCGCTGAGGGGCGCGGCGCGGGTGCGCAACGGGCGGACGGAAGTGGATGCCGCGCGCCGCACCGGAACCGTTCTGAACCCCACGCGCGAGACGCAGATGCTCTGGCTGCAGGGGTGCGAAAAGCTGCTGTTGCAGATCGATGCCGGTGCGCTCAACCGGATGGCGGAACGGCTTCTGGGCCGGTCGCTGCCCTGCGCGGTGGTCTTTGATCCCGAGTTGCAGCTGGCGGCACCCGCGCTCAGCCGCTGGGAGGCGACATTCCGCGCCGCCGTGAGCGTCGCCGACCGGCACGCGGCGTTCGGGGAGGCCGCGCACGCGCATCAGGCGCTCTTCGAGGAAGAGCTGATCACCGGTCTCCTGCTCGCCCAGCCGAGCACCATTCAGCACCTTCTGGCGCAGCCCGGCGCGCGGATTTCCTCGGCGCAGGTCAACCGCGCGCGGGCCTTCATCCTCGACAATCTCTCCGAGCCGATCACCGTCAGCCGGATCGCCTGCGCCGCCGGGTGCAGCATCCGCAGCCTGCAGCTTGCGTTTCAGGACAGTTTCGGCTGTACGCCGGTCGGTTTCCTGCGCCGGCAGCGTCTCGATCATGCGCATATGCTGCTGCAGTCGCTGCCCGAGGATGCGCTGGTCAGCGAGATCGCCTATGACAGTGGTTTTTCGCATCTCGGCCGGTTTTCGATCGCCTATCGCGCGGCGTTCGGGCGGTCCCCGCGGCAGACCCAGAGGCAGAACCGCTTTTCGTGACGCGGGCGCTCAGCCCACATCCAGGCCCGACAGCAACGCGTGGATCGGCAGGAGCGCCTGCATTTCCCGCATCACCTCCTGCACAAACCCCGGCTGCGTGGCGCGAGCAGGGGTGTCGAGATCCCGCCAGCCGGAAAAGCCCTTGCGGCGCAGCGCGTCGGCATGCGGATGGTCCTTGTCAAAGCCCGGCGGGATGCGTTTCAGATCCGGCTCGGAGATCCGCAGACCTTGCCTGCTCAGCCGCGCCGCCAGCGCCATCAGCGCGGCGCCCTGCGCACTGGCCATGGCCGCCCGGAACCCGGGCAGATTGTCCTTGTCGTACCGGAACACGCCGCATCCCACGGTGAGCCGCTCCGGCGAGAGGCCGACAAACCACATCGGCGGCTGGGCGGCAGAGGTTTCGGGCGCAAAGCTCACATGGATATGCGCGTTATAGGGCGTCTTGTCGCTGGAAAAGCGGATGTCGCGGTTGATGCGGTAGATCTTTGTGCGCTGCACCTCACCGGTCAGCACCTCAAGCGCCTCCGCCATGGTGGCGGCAAACGCCTTTGCGGGGGCCCTGACCTCGGTCTCGTAGATCTTGCGACGCGCGGCGAACCACTCGCGGCTGTTATTGGCCTTGAGATCGGTCAGAAACCGCAACGCGTCGGCTGAGAAATGGTCAAATCCTGGCATCACGGATCCTTTCGCGGCTTCGGGGGCAGGCTGGCGGCGTGGACCAGACACATGGACAGCCAGCCTTGCAGGGCGTCCGGATCGCACTGCTCCGCCTCAACCGTGACAAATCCGCCAAGCCTGCGGGTGCCATGCACCACGGGGGCCGCGCCGGGATCCGACAGGGCGGCGTCCTCCTGCGCCTTGCCGACCCGGAACATAAAGCGCCCGACGCCGTCCTGATGACGCCGCGCACCGCAAAGCATGTGATCGTTGAGGAAAAAGCACAGACCGCCCATCATGCGTTTCTCCGAGATGCCCGCATGCGCGCCAAGCGCGGCCCGCATGCGGTCGCCGAGTTCGGGATCAAAGGGCATCAGAGCCCGGCCACAAGCTGCCAGATCGTGGCGGCGGCGAGCACCACGATGGTTGCGCTGGTCATCACCGCTCCGGCCACGCGGGCCGAGCCATCCGCCGCGCGGCGCAAGCCCACATAATGGATCGCGCGCGCCGCGATCAGCACCGCACCGCAGATCACCACCAGCCAGCGCGCCGTCCCGGTGATTTCCGCCGCCGCCAGCGCGAGGATCGCGATCGGCACATATTCCACGAAATTGCCATGCGCGCGGATGCGGCGCAGCAGATCCTCGTCATCGCCATGCAAGAGCAGGATGCCCGTCTTCGCCCGCCGGAGCCCGACCGAAATCGACATCGGCACGCTCATCAGTGCCAGGCAGGCGGTCACCCAGAGGGTGACCACAGGAAGGCTCGTCATCGTCATCACGCCGCCTCCCGGGCCTCAGGCACCCATGCTCTCGTAGGTGATCAGCGCAAAGCGCGCGCCATGCGGATCGCTGAGCGTGGCCATGCGGCCGACGCCGGGCATGTCGACGGCGGGTGTGATCACCTTGGCGCCTTTCGATTGCGCCAGGGCCACGCGGTCATCGACATCGGCCACGGTGAAGAAGATCGTCCAGCTGCCATCTTCCTCGGGCATCGGGGAAAAGCCGCCAATCGCCGTCTCCCCCACCATCGCCGCCCCGTAGCTGGAACCGTCCTGCATCGGCATCTCGTTGATCGTCCAGCCGAGCACGTCCTTGTAAAACGCCTTGGCGGCACTCGCGTCCGGTCCGGCATGTCCGATCCAGCCGGCATTTCCCAGCTCTGTCATCTCCAGAATAGCCATTGTCGTCCTCCATCGATTGACGCCCGCCTCTTGCGGACCTGCATCATGGACGCGTGACAAACACGCCGCCCTACAACTGGCGGAGGTTTTTTCGGCAAAGGGCGATTTTCTCTTCGACGGCCACGCGTTCCGGCGCTGTCGGGCCCAGCGCCAGCGCCGCCTCGAAGGCGTCGATGGCTGCCGCGGGCTCCCCGACCTGCTGCAGAAGGCTGCCGCGCATGGCGTGAAACCAGCGGTAGCGGTCCAGCTCTTCGGCGACGGAGGCCATCCTCTCCAGCGCCGCCGCGGGCCCCAGCGTCCGGGCTTGCGCCGCAATCAGGTTGAGCCGCACCACCGGCGTCGGCTGCAGCGCGTAAAGCGCGGCGTAATGCGCCTCGATCAGCGGCCAGTCGGTGGTCTCGTCTGACCCGGCGCGCGCATGGGTGGCGGCGATGGCGGCCTGCACGCGGTAGGGGCCCTGGTGGTTGATACGCTCTACCTTCTGCAGCAGCGCCAGCCCTTCGGAGATGTTCGCGCGGTCCCAGCGCGTCCGGTCCTGCGCATCAAGCGGCACCAGACGGCCCGCGGCATCGCTTCTGGCATCACGCCGCGCGTGTTGCAGCAAGAGCAGCGCCAGAAGGGCCGATTGCTCTCCCATGCCCGGGAACAGCCCGACCAGCAGCCGCGCGAGCCGGATCGCCTCTTCGCACAAGGTCAGGCGGATCTGCGCGTCGCCGCCCGAGGTCGACCAGCCTTCGTTGAACATCAGGTACACCATCAGCGACACCTTCCCCAGCCGCCGGTTGCGCTCCTGCGGGGTCGGGGTCTCGAAGGCGACGTGGCTGGCGGCGATCTTCTTTTTCGCGCGGGTCAGGCGCTGCTCCATCGCCTTGGGTTTCACCAGAAAGCCGCGCGCGATCTCGTCCACGGTCAGGCCGCCGACGATCTTCAGGGCGATGGCGATCTGGTCCTGCGGGTCGAGCCGGGGGTGACAGCAGATGAAGAGCAGCCGCAGCACGTCGTCGCGCAGCGCGTCGGGATCGGGGGGCACGGGCGGCACCGGTTCAAGATCCAGCCGGTGCCGGGACAGGATGTCCTGCCGCCGTCGCGTCTTGCGCAGCTGGTCGAGCCCGGCATTGCGCGCCGTTGTCAGCAGCCACGCCAGCCCGTCGCGCGGCCGGCCGTTTTCGGTCCATTCGGCCACCGCTTTCAGGCAGGCTTCGGCAAAGGCGTCTTCGGCCAGGTCGATGTCGCGAAAGTAGCGCGTCAGCGCCGCGATCGCGCGGGGCCGGTGTTGGGAAAAGGTCGCTTCCAGCCACTCCGACACGCCTTTACCCCGATGAGATCGCGCCACCCGCCCAGGCCACGGGGCGCACCTCCAGCCGTGCCACCGGCGACGAGATCATCCCGGCAAACTGCAGCGCCTCCTCGAGATCGGCAAACTCGGCGGCGTAGAAGCCCAGGAAGCTTTCCTTGGTTTCGGCAAACGGCCCGTCCACGATCAGCGGCGGCTGACCGGCCTCCTGCGCCGGGTCGAGCATCACCGCCGAGGTCGGCGGCATCAGCTTGATCGAGACAAACTCGCCGCGCGCCCCGAGCGCCTCCTGCAGCGCGCCGTGCCCGGCCATAACCTCGTCCTGGCGGGCTTTCGGCAATGTGTCGAACACACCGGCCTCTCCGTATATCGTGATGGCGTAGAGCATCTTGTCCTCCCTCGGGTTGGCTCCAATGGTGCGAGGACGCGCGGCGTAATGCAAATCCGACAGGTATTTCGGGATTTTTCATGCAATTTTTGTGGATGAGGACCTGGGGTCGGGCGACATTCGGCCAGATTCGAGACGTTATAACGTATCTCTCCCGGCCGGATGCCCGAGACCCCGCAATTGCGGTGCGCATCTGGACCGCATGGCGGCGACATCCTCATGCGGCGCTTCGCGCCATTGCCGCATGGGCCCCCGGGACCGCGCTGCAGGCCGGATCGGTCCGGTATGGGCTGCGCCCGGGGCGGTCGTGATGATCGCTCTGGTCGGCTGCTCGCATCGCTCAAACGGACGGCGTTGCGCTCGATCCTGCGCGGGCAGGTGGCGCTGCGGCAGGCGCGGGCGTGTCAGCCCGCCGGTTGCGATGGATCCCTGAGGCGGAACCAGGCCTCTGCCCGCGCGCCGGGGTCGAGCTGCGGGGCAAGGCCGAGGTTCACGGCGTTTGCAGGCGCGCAGGCAGGCTCCGCGCAGACATAGCCCGGCGGGTCGTCATGGACGACGAGATGGCGGGCGTTCTCCGAGGCGGTCAGGCGCAGGCGCATCGGCGCCAGAAGGTCAAACCGGCTCCAATCGCCAAGAAACGTTGTGCAACCGGCGAGATCCGGCAGCGCGCCCGCAACGCAATCGCCGGTCGGCACGCCGGGGATCGCGCCTTGCGGCCAGTGACGTTTGGCGTCGGTCCCAAAACGCGCCGCTTTCGGGAAATAGGGGTGCCAGCCAAGATCGTAGGGCATGGTCACCGCGCCGGTGTTCTCGATCCGCATCGCGACGTCCAGCCGGTCGGGGCCAAGCGTGACGTCTTGCGTGGCACGGCAGGCAAAGGGCCAGTCCGCGCTGCAGGCGTGATCGAGCGTCAGGCGGGCCGAGTGCCCGGTCCGGTGGGCCACCGTCCAGGCCAGACGATGCGCGGGCCCGTGCAGGGCGGCGCCTGCCATGTCGGGATGCGCGGTGATGTCATGCACCGCACCCTGCCAGGTGATCCGCGCGCCCGGGATGCGCCCGTGAAACGGGATCAGCGGATAGGCCCCGCCCTTGGGCCAGGACCACGGCTGAAACCCCGCCGCCTCGTCGATGGGCACCAGCCAGTCGCCCTGCGCCGCATGGCTCAGCGCGGTGACGCGGCCACCCCAATCGGCGCGCAGGCGCAGGCTCAGCGGCCCGGCGGTGAGCGTCAGAGCGGCCATCCCAAGCTACCGCGCCTCGAACCAGGGGCCGGAGCCCTCTGGCCACGGCGGGCGTTTGCCGAAATGCGCGGGCGGCTTGAACACGAACGGATGCTGCGCGGCGGCCTCTTCGACGAGCTCCACGCCGAGGCCCGGCGCGTCGGGGATGCGCATCTCTCCGGCCTCCAGCACCGCCTCCTCGCGCACCACCTCGCCACGCCAGGGCACGTCGATCATCATCGTCTCGAGATAGGCGAAGTTGGGGATCACCGCGGCCAGCTGCAAGGTCATCGCGTTGCCCACCGGCCCCATCGGGTTGTGCGGTGCGACGGGCCGGAAATGGGTTTCGGCGAGCGTCGCGATGGCCTTCATCTCGGCCAGACCACCGACATGGCAGACATCGGGCTGCCACCAGTCGAGCGCATCCGCGCGCCCGATCTCGGCAAAGCGGAAGCGGTCCATGTAGCGCTCGCCCCCGGCAATGGCGACCGGGCAGCGCGCCTTCACCTCGGCCAGCACCTCGATATTGTCGGGCGGGGTCGGTTCCTCGAAAAACAGCGGCTCGAACTCGGCGATCCGGTTGCCGACCTCCACCGCTGTGGGCAGGTCGAGCCGCCCGTGCCCTTCGATCAGCAGCTCCACATCCGCGCCAACGGCGCGGCGCACATCGGCAATGTCGGATATCGCCTGCCGCCTTTCGGCGCGGGTCATCCGCATCCAGGCCGACCCGAACGGATCCCACTTGACCGCGCCGAACCCCATCTCGACCGGGCGCAGCGCCGCCTCCGCATAGGTCGTGGCCCCGGCGATGCCCTGCGCGGGCGACCAGTTATTGGCATAGGCGGGCACCGTGTCGCGCGACTTGCCGCCCAGCAACTCGTAGACCGGCACACCAAGCGCCTTGCCCTTGATGTCCCAGAGCGCCGCCTCGATCCCGGAAATGGCCGAGCGGTTGATCACCCCGGTGCGCCAGTAGCTGTCGCGGTTGATGGTGCGGGCGTGGTGCTCGACGCGGAACGGATCCTGACCCACCAGATACTGCCCGATGGCCTTCACCGCTTCTGACACGGCGGCCTCGCGCCGCTCCACCGTGGCCTCGCCGATGCCGTGAATGCCGGCATCCGTCTCGATCTTCACGATGACCCAGTTGGTGCGGTGGGCGTCGACGATGATGGTGCGCAGATCGGTGATTTTCATTCTGTCGCGGCCTTTCCAAATTTGTCTTTATTTGTAAGTTGATCATGGTATCGTTGACAAGTACATGCAAATTTCAGACATCACCCTTACCCGTTTCACCTATGAAAACCTGGTCTCGTCGGATGCCGAAGGCCACGCGCATCCCGGCCCGCCGCGCGCGGCAAAGGCGACGCTGCTGACGCTGCGCTGCGATGATGGCGCGCAGGGCGAAGTGATCGTTCCGGGCAGCGCCGATCCCAGGATCTATGCAAAATTCGTGACACCCGTGCTGCGCGGCAAAGACCCGCTGCGCGTCGAAGCGCTCTGGCAGGCGCTTTACAAGCGGCAGCGGGGCAGTGGCGGGCGGCTGACCGACCGCGTTCTGGCGGCGGTCGACCTGGCGCTCTGGGATCTGCGCGGGCGTGTGGCCGGTCAGCCGGTGTGGAAGCTGCTGGGCGGGTACCGCGACGCGATCCCGGCCTATGGCTCAACCATGTGTGGCGACGATATCGACGGTGGCCTCGCCACGCCCGACGATTACGCGCGGTTTGCCGAGTGGATGGTGCGCGACCGCGGCTACCGGGCGGTCAAGCTGCACACCTGGATGCCGCCGATGCCCGGCGCGCCGGACGTCCGGCGCGATCTCAAGGCCTGCGCCGCGGTGCGCGAGGCAGTGGGCCCGGATGTGCCGCTGATGCTCGACCCGCATCATTACTATTCCCGGCAGCAGGCGATCTGGATCGGCCAGCGCCTCGAGGCGCTGGATTTCCTCTGGATGGAAGAGCCGATGGAAGAGGCGTCCCTCTCGTCTTACCGGGCGCTGACCGGCGCCATGCGCAGCCTCGATATCGTCGGGCCGGAATCTGCGGCGGGCAAACACTGGACCCGCGCGGAATGGGCCGCCTGCGGTGCCGCCGACCGGTTGCGGGCCGGGGTGTGGGGAGTCGGAGGTCTTACACCGGCGCTGAAGATCGCGCATCTGGCCGATGCCTTCGGGATGGATTGCGAGATCCACGGCACCGGGGCGGCGAACCTTGCGCTGGCGCTGGCGATCCCCAATACGACCTATTACGAACGCGGGCTGCTGCATCCGCATATCGATTACGAGACAGCGCGGCCTTACCTGAAATCGCTCGAGGATCCGATGGACGGGGCCGGGCTGGTCCGCGCCTCGGACGCGCCGGGGCTCGGGGTTGCCATTGATCACGACCACATCGCCGCGCATCAGCTGGATTGAAACGTCAATGTCCGGCGCTGCGCTCGACATCCCCGTCGAACTCGAGGCTGCAGAACCCGCCGCCCTGAAAGCGGTCGCCAATGGGATCGTCGGGCAGCGCGGCCTGTGCCGCCATGGCGGCCTCCACATGGTCTTCGGCGCGATGCGCGGGCCGGTAGCCCAGATCGAAGGCGGGCTTGTTGTCCCAGAACCCGCGCGCATTGTCTGAGGCGCCGTAGACAACCTCGTTGTGCAGGCCGGGATGCTCCAGCCCGATGGTTACAAGCTGGAACAGATCGTCCGGATGCAGCCAGATCGACAGGCGCCGCAGATCCGCCGGTTGCTCTGCCACGTTGCCGATGCGGATCGAGAGGCAGCGCATCCCGTGCTTGTCGGCAAAGAGCGCACAGAGCGCCTCGCCAAACACTTTCGACAGACCGTAGCGCGTGTCGGGGCGGGGCCGGGCATCGGGACCGATGCGGCGATGGCGGGGATACATGCCGATGGCGTGGTTGGAACTGGCAAAGACCACACGCCCGACGCCCGCTTCATGCGCGCAGGTCATCAGCGTCATCATGCCCTGGATATTGGCGGCGTTCACCACCTCCCAGCTGTTCTCGTTGGGCTGGCCACCCAGATGCACGATCCCGTCCACCCCCGCGCAGGCGGCGGTCATCGCGCAGGCATCATCGAGCGCGCCCTGCCGGAAGATCTCGCCCCCGGCCAGCTCGGTGATGGCCGTGCGGTCGCTCAGAATGACGCGGTCATAGCGCGCGCGCAGCATTGGGCGCAGCCAGCTGCCGATCCGCCCTGCAGCCCCTGTCAAAAGGATGGTTTTCATCGTGCCTGGTCTTTCGCTTTTGCCCGTCCTGGTCCGCGTGACACTACCCTCCGACAGGAATTTGTCAAAAGTGGTCACTGGATTTGGCGCTCATATTGACAAGTTTTGCACCCGACCCTAGGCTTGCCGGACCCCGTATTGGAAAGACAGACAGCCATGATGCAACCGCGCCCGGAGACCCTCGACAAGCTGCGCGGCGTGAGCACGGCGACCCTGACCACGGCGCTTTTCAAACGCGGCTTCCGCAACCTTTTCATCCAGAACGTGCACCGGGTCACACCTGGCCCCACGATGGTCGGGCTCGCCTACACGCTGCGGACCATCCCGTCGCGCGAGGATCTCGATCATCTGGGATCCTTCGAGACCCGGCAGAACGCGCAGCGCAAGGCGATAGAAGAGTGCCCCGAAGGCGCCGTCTTTGTGGTCGACAGCCGTGGCGATGCCGGGGCGGCCTCGATGGGCGGTATCCTGGCGATGCGGCTGCAGGTGCGGGGGGCTGCGGGCATCGTGACCGATGGCGGGGTGCGCGACACACCCGACATTGCGGCAATGGACATCCCGCTCTACCAGCGCCGCCCGGCTGTGCCCACCAACCTCGCCCGGCACCATCCGGTGGGCATCAACGAACCGATTGCCTGCGGCGAGGTGCCGGTCTTTCCCGGCGACGTCATGGTGGGCGACGGTGAAGGCGTGGTCTGCATCCCCGCCCATCTGGCCGATGAGATCGCCGACGAGGCGGTCGAAATGACGGTTTTCGAGGACTTCGTGCAGGAACGTGTGGCGGCGGGTGCGTCGACCTTCGGTCTCTACCCGCCGACGGACCCCGAGACCAAACCCGCCTTCGAGGCGTGGAGGCGCGCCCATGGCCGATAACATGCGTCAGCTCAACATCGCCCGGCCGGAGCGCGACTGGTCGCTGGCCGATCTGGTCTATGAACGCATCCTGACGCGGATCGTCGACGGAGAATTTCCGCTCAACACAAAGCTGCCCGCCGAAAAGGTGCTGAGCGAGGAAATGGGCGTCTCGCGCCCGGTACTGCGCGAGGCGTTGCAGCAATTGCGCGAGGATGGCGTGATCTTCTCGCGCCAGGGCTCGGGCTCTTACGTGCAGCGCCAGCCCGACAAGGCGGTGCTGCAATTTGCGCCGGTGGGCTCCATCGCCGACATCCAGCGCAATTTCGAGTTCCGCGCGGTGATCGAAAGCGAGGCGGCGGGCTTTGCCGCGCAGCGCTGGACAGAGGCGACGCTGGCCCGGATCCACGCCGCCTTCAAGGCGCTGGAGGCCTGTATCGACAAGGGCCAGCTGGGGGATGACGAGGATTCGCAGCTGCATCTGGCGATCAGTGCGGCGGCGGAGAACGACTATTTCTACAACACCGTGCATTCGATGAAATCGCAGACGCTCAAGGGCATGAACCTCGCGCGCAACCTGTCGCTGGCCAAACCCGAAGCGCGATTGCGGGTGGTGCAGAACGAGCATCGCGAGGTGATCGACGCCATCGAGGCGCGCTCTGCCGACACCGCGCGCCTTGCCATGCGAAAGCATATCGAAAACGCCCGCCAGCGGGTCTTTGACGGCGCGCAGACCGCGTGAGAAGCCGGGGGGCGAAGGATGAAAAGCAGTAATGTGAGCGCCGCGGATGTGGCCCGGTCTGTCTGGGCGGTGCCGCCTCTGGCGCATGACGCGGACGGGGCGCTGGATCACGCGGCCAACCGCGCCCTGTCGTCCCATATCGAGGCCGGTGGCGTGAGTACGATCCTCTGGGGTGGTAACGCGAATATCTATGCCATGACCGAAGCCGAGTTCGCCGAACTCGCCGCGGCGGTGCCGGACTGGGTTGCAGACGATACCTGGGCGATCCCCTCGGTCGGGCCGGATCACGGCAAGCTGCGCGCCCATGCCGACGCGCTGCGGGGACGCGGCTATCCGGCGGCGATGCTGCTGCCCTATACCGGTCCGGGCGATGCAAGCGGGCGCGAAACCGCGATCCGGCGCTTTGTGGACCGGGCCCGGACGCCCGCGATCCTCTATCTCCGCGCCGCCAATTACCTGCCGCCGGAGCGCATCGCCGCGCTGATGCAGGAGGGTGTGGTGACCGCCCTGAAATACGCGGTGGAGACCGGCGATCTCACGCGCGATCCCTATCTCGACGCGCTTCTGTCCGTGGTGGCCCGCGACCGGATCGTCTCGGGCATCGGAGAGCTTGCCGCGATTCCGCATCTTTCGACCTTCGGGCTGGCGGGCTTTACCGCCGGTGCCGTCTGCATCGCACCGCGGCGCGCCATGGCAATCCTGCAGGCGCTGCAATCGGGCCAGCGCGATACTGCGGAAACGCTGGCGGCGCCGATTGATCCGCTGGAACAGCTTCGCATCGCGCATGGGCCGATCCCGGTCCTGCATGCGGCCGTGCAGGCCTCGGGTGTGGTTTCGCTGGCGCCGCTGGGGCCGCATTTCGGCGCGCCGGAGCCCGATATCCGCGCCGCCATCCGCGCGGCGGCAATCGCGCTGCTGCAAGGCGAAGACAGCTTCACAGAAGCCGCGTGAGCCCCATGCGGATCGTCGGCATCGAAACGGTGCGCAATCCGCAATGGGCGAATTTTCTCTGGCTGCGGCTTGAGACCGATGACGGGGTGAGCGGTCTGGGCGAAACCTTCCGCCATGCCACCCCAATCGCGCGCTATGTGCATGATGTCATAGCGCCTTTTCTGCTGGGGCAGGAGGCGGGCGCGGTCAACCGGATCGCCCATGATCTGCGCAGCCATGGCGGCTTGCGGTTCCTCGGCTATCCCACACGCTCGGTCGAGATCCGCGCCAACAGTGCCGTCGATATCGCGCTCTGGGACCTCAAGGGCAAGGTTGCGGGACTGCCTTTGTCAGAGCTCATCGGCGGGCCGATGCGCGACCGGATCGCGATCTACAACACCTGTGCCGGGGCGGGGTATAACTGGCACGCGGGCCCGTCGCGGGCGCGCATGGCAGGTCAGGGCACGGACGACCTCGATCTGCAGCGCAGCGATCCCGGACGGCTCGCGGCCTCGCTGCTGGCGGACGGGATCAAAGCGATGAAGATCTGGCCCTTCGATGCCGCCGCAGAGGCGACGGGCGGGCGGCACATTTCGGCAGAGGCGCTGAAAGAGGGGCTCGCGGTTCTGGCCGCGATCCGCGCGGAGGTCGGCGACGCCATGGAGATCCTGCTGGAGTATCATTCGCTCTGGCAGCCCCCCGCCGCCCGGCGCATCCTGACCGAGGCCGATGCCTACAAACCCTTCTGGCACGAGGATCCCGTGGCGATGGAGAACCTGCGCGCGCTCTCCGAGCTGCGCGCGGCGTCATCGACCCCGATTGCCGGCAGCGAAAGCCATGGCACCGCCGTGTGGCTGCGCGATGCGCTGGCCGCAGGCGCCGTCGATCACATCCACACCGATATCGCCTGGACCGGCGGCATCAGCGAAGCGCTGAAAGTGGCCGCGATGGCCGGAGCGCATGACCTTTCCTATTCGCCGCATGACTGCACCGGGCCGGTCACCTGGGTGGCCAATCTGCATCTGGCCCTGGCGCTGCCCAACGCGCTCTGGCTGGAAAGCGTGCGGGCCTATTGGCAGGATCTCTACCCGCGCCTCGTCACCGAATTGCCGCGGATCGACGCGGGCATGGCCCACCCGATGACCGGGCCGGGGCTTGGCACGGAGCTCTCCGACGCCTTGCTGTCCCACCCCCAGACCATCGTCGAAAGGAGTACGCTTTGACCGCGCCGAACATCATCTTCCTGATGCCCGATCAGCTGCGCTGGGATTTTGTCGGCGCTTACGGGGCGCCCTGGGCGCGCACGCCGCATATCGACGCGCTTGCCGCGCGCGGCACGCTCTATGAGCGCTGCTATTCGCCTTCGCCGGTCTGCATTCCCGCGCGCGCCTCGATGCTCACGGGCTGCAACTCGCTGGCCACCGGGGTTCTGTCGAACAATTACTGGCTGCGGCCCGATCACGCCAGTTGCGGCATGCCGAGCTTTGCGTCGCTGCTGTCGGCCTCCGGCTACCACACCGAGGCCATCGGCAAGATGCATTTCATCCCATGGGACATCTCCGAAGGCTTCGATCACCGCGTCATTGCCGAAGACAAGCGCCACATCCACATCCGTGACGATTACCACGACCATCTGGCCGCGCACGGGCTGAAGAAACCCGCCGGTGCCGAGGAGCCGGGTTATGTCAGCGGGCGCATGGCGTCGCTGAGTGTTCTGCCGAAGGAACACCAGGTCGATCAATGGGTTGGCGACCGCAGCGTGGCGTTCCTCGAAAGCTATGACGACGAGAAACCGTTCTTTCTCTGGTCCGCCTTTCCCGGCCCGCACGACCCCTACAACCCAAGCGAGGATCTGCTGGGTGAGGGGCCCGGGGCCGCACCCTTTGCCGCGACAACCAGCACCGAGCCTTTTCGCGAGGCGATGGTGCATGCCCATGCCAGGGGCTCTGCCGGGGTCGATATCGCGGAGTTTCCCGACGCGGTCAAAGCGCGGATCAGACGGCATTATGAAGCGCAGATGACGCTGATCGACGCGCAGGTGGGCGCGATCCTCGCCGCGGCGGAAGCGCGCGATGACGGGCGCGGGACGCTGGTTTTGTTCTCCTCCGATCACGGGGATTTCCTTGGCGATTTCGACTTTCTGGGCAAGGTGCTGTTTTTTGAATCCTCCGCCCGCGTGCCGATGATCGTGGCGGGATCCGGGGTTCCGGCGGCGCGCAGCGATGCGCTTGTGTCGCTGACGGATGTCTTTGCCACCTTCCTGGCCGCCGCTGGCATCGATGCGCCGGGGCAGGATTCGCAGCCGCTGCCGGGGATCGGGCTGGGGGAGGAGGCGCGCGACCACGTGATGGGCGCCACCGACAAGGGGGTCTTTGTCACCGACGGGCGCTGGAAGCTTTCGCGCTACCGCAACGGGGTCAGCTGCCTGCACGACGTGCGCGCCGATCCGCAGGAGCAGAGCGACCTTTTTGAGGTGGAAACGCAGATCCGCGACCGGCTCGACAAGCTGCTGACGGAGTGGATCCTGCGCTCGGTCATGTTCGGGCATGGCGACAAGGCCTATCCCTACATGACGATGACCCCCGATCATCCCGGCCACGCGCGCGGCTGGCAGCGCAGCTACCCGGCCAATCCCTATGACGAGGATCTTCCCGCAGGCCTGACCTGAGCGTCAGGGCGCGCGGCTTGCGGGCACGCCCTTGATGCCGGGGATGGTGAGCGCAAAGACACCGCCTGACCGGGGCTGGGCCGCGTCGTCCTCCACGCGGATCGAGGTCACAAAGAGCGTGCCGAGATCGGTGCCGCCAAAGGCGATCCGGGTCGGGCGCTCGACGGGCATGTCGATGGTCATGTCGACCGCGCCGCGCGGGGTGATGCGGTAAAGCTGCCAGCCGCCGACACCGGCCATCCAGTAACACCCTTCCGCATCCATGGTCGCGCCATCGGGGCGCCCGGCCACGGCGCGGGTGTCGAAAAAGAGCCGGCGGTTGCTGATCGCGCCGTCTGTGACATCGTAGTCCCAGGCCCAGATGCTGCGCACCGGCGCATAGCTGTCGGAGGCATAGTAAGTCCGGCCGTCCGGCGAGATGGCCATGCCGTTGATCACGTGAAAGCCGTCCATCAGCGGGCGGCTCTGGCCGTTTTCCAGCACATGTACCGCGCCGCTGGTATCGTCGTCGGAGGGGCCCGCAAGCGGCATGGTGCCCGCGATGAACCGCCCGGCGGGGTCGGTGGTGCCATCGTTGAAGCGGTGGTCGAGGCGACCGGGGGCGGGGCCTGCCACAAAGCTCTCCGCGCCGCTGTCGAGGTCGATCTCGAAAAACCCGTCGGTCAGCGCGGCGATGACCGTGCCGCGCGTGGTCTCGGCGACGCAACCCACCGGTCGGCCCAAAGATGTGACCACATCCTGCCCGGTGGCGGGATCGAAGCGGTGGATCTCACCCGCCGGGATATCGACCCAGATCAGCCGGTCGAGTGCTTGCGACCAGATCGCACCCTCGCCGACGCGGGCGCGCGCGTCGAGCACGCAATCGACAACCGGTGCTGTCATGAGGCCTCCTCGGAGTAGCGGGTGCGCAGATGCATCGAGCGCGCGGTGGGATCGGGATGCGGCACCGCCGACAGCAGCGCCTTGGTGTAGGGGTGTTCGGGCGCGCTGCAGACCTGGCTGGCCGGGCCAAGCTCCACCACCTCACCCAGCCGCATCACCGCCACACGGTCGCAGAAATAGCGCACGACGCCAATGTCATGCGCGATGAAGATAAAGCTGAGATCGAGCTTTTTCTGCAGCTCGATCAGCAGGTCGAGCACCTGGCTGCGGATCGACACATCGAGCGCGGAGGTCGCCTCGTCGCAGATCACCACTTCGGGCTCCAGCGCGATGGCCCGGGCGATACCGACGCGCTGGCGCTGACCGCCGGAAAAGGCGTGCGGGTAGCGCTCCATCACCTCGGCCGGCAGACCGACCTGCTCCAGCAGATCCGCCACGCGGGCGCGCAGCGCAGCGCCCGTGGCCACGTTGTTGTTGCGCAAAGGCTCGGCCACGATCTGCCCCACCGTCATGCGCGGATTGAGGCTGCCGTAAGGGTCCTGAAAGATCATCCGCACGCGCCTGCGATAGGCCTGGAGCGCGGGCCCGTTGAGATCGGCGAGATCGACCTCGACCCCGTCCTTGCCGCGGTAAAGCACATTGCCCTCGGTGGGCGCGCGCACGGAGGCGATGGCGCGCCCCAGCGTGGTCTTGCCGGAGCCGGATTCGCCAACAATGCCAAGGCTTTCTCCCTTTTTCAGCTCCAGTGACACCTGCCGCACCGCATGCACCCCCGGGGCGGGTTTGCGCAGGAATCGCGCCTGGCCGGGGAAGGTCACGCTGAGGTCTCGGACCGCCAGGATGGTCGGCGTGTCGGCGCCGAGGATCGCCGCCTCCGCCGGTTTGATGTCGGCGCGACGTTCAAGCTTGATCACGCTGTCGAGCAGCTTTTTGGTATAGGCATGCTGCGGATCGGCGAAGAGCGCGTTGACCTCGCCGGTCTCGACCACCTTGCCATGGCGCATGACCACAACGTCATCGGCGATCTCGGCCACCACACCCATGTCGTGGGTGATGAACATGATCGCCATGCCGTAGCTTGTCTGCAGCTCGCGCATGAGATCGAGGATCTCCGCCTGCGTGGTCACATCGAGCGCGGTGGTCGGTTCATCGGCGATCAGCACCTGCGGGTTGCACGACAGCGCCATGGCGATCATCGCCCGCTGCCGCATGCCGCCGGAGAATTCGAACGTGTAGCGATCCACCGCGATATCGGGATCGCGGATCTCGCAGCGGCGCAGGAGCTCGATGGCGCGGGTGCGCGCCTCTGACTTGGAGACCGGTTCGTGCAGCCGGATCGTCTCGATGATCTGGTCGCCGATGGTGTGCACCGGCGACAGCGACGACATCGGTTCCTGAAAGATCATCGCGATGTCGCGGCCCCGGATCGCCCGGATCGCCCTGGACCGCGGGTGCAGGCTGGTCAGATCGACGATGCTTTCGCCCTGCGCGTCCCGCCCGGTGCTGCGCAGACGGATCACGCCGCCCTCGATCTGGCCCGGCGCGTCGAGGATCTGCAGGATCGAGCGTGCGGTGATCGACTTGCCGGAGCCGGATTCGCCCACGATGCAGGTCGTGCGCCCGCGGCGCAGCTGGAACGAGACATCGTCCACCGCCTTGACCACATGGGTGCGCGTCGGAAAGTAGGTGCGCAGATTGCGCACGTCGAGGATCACATCCTCGGGCAGGGCGGCGTTGACCGTCGCGCGTGGAAGGCGGGGATCACTCATTGCGAATAGGGATCGGCCGCGTCGCGCAGGCCGTCTCCGAGGAAGTTGAACGCCATGACCGTGATCACCACCGCGCCACCGGGAATGAAGAGCCAGGGCCCCAGCACGATGGAGCGCACGTCCTGCGCCTCTTTCAGCAGCACACCCCAGGAGATTGCGGGCGGCAACAGGCCGAGACCGAGGAACGAGAGCGCGGTTTCCGCAAGGATCATCAGCGGTATGGCCAGCGTTACGCTGGCAATGATGTGGCTGGTGAGTGAGGGCAGCATGTGCCGGAAGATGATCCGCGCCTGCGACGCGTTGTCGAGCCGGGCGGCGATCACGAAATCATCCTTCTTGAGACTGAGGAACCGCCCGCGGACGACGCGCGCAAGCTCGGTCCAGCCGACCAGCGACACGATGAGCGTGATGAAGAAATAGCGCACCTCGATCGACCAGCTTGGCGGCAGGGCGGCGGCCAGCGCCAGCCAGACCGGGATTGTCGGCAGCGACAGGACAAACTCCACCACGCGCTGCACCACGGTGTCGGTGATCCCGCCCAGGTAACCCGCAAGCCCGCCCAGCGTGACGCCCAGAAACAGCGAGAACATCACCCCCACCAAGCCGATGGAGAGCGACAGCCGCGCGCCGTAGATCGTCCGGCTCAGCATGTCGCGCCCCAGCCTGTCGGCGCCGAAAAGGTAGTACCTCTCGCGCGGGTTGACCGGCACGAGGAAGTGGCGCTCCATCTCGAAGAGCCCCCACATCTCGTAGCTGTCGCCCTTGCCGAAGAACTGCAGATAGACCTTGTCCCCGGTGCGCTCATAGGTCGTGCGCAGTGTGACCGGATCTCGGTTGCGCTTGGTGTCGTAGACATAGGGCCGGATGCTGAACCCGTCGTCGGTGCGGTCGATGAAGCGCACCATCTGCGGCGGATGAAAGCCGCCGCGCCGGTCGGTGGAGCCGGGATCGAAAGGGGCCAGGAACTCCGCGAAGATGGCGGTGAGGTAAAGGCCGAAGACCACAAACAGGCTGACCATCGCCAGCTTGTGACGGCGGAACTTCCACCACATGAGCCGCCATTGCGAGGCGACGGCGGCGCCGCGTTCGGTTGCGAGGGGCGGGCCTTCGATGCCGTCATCGGGCAGTTGCGGATGACCGGCGGCACTGGCCTCTGGCGGTGTCTTGTCACTCATAGCGCACGCGCGGATCGAGGATCGCCAGCAGGATGTCCGAGATCAGCATCCCGAACACCGTCAGCCCGCACAGGATCATCAGGATGCCGCCGGCAAGATACATGTCCTGCGCCAGCAGCGATTGCAGCATCAGCGGGCCCAGTGTCGGGTAGCCCAGCACCACCGCGGTCACCACCGCGCCGGAGATCAGCGCCGGAAAGTAAAGCCCGATGATCGAGATGAACGGGTTCAGCGCGATGCGCACCGGGTATTTCAGGATCAGCCGCCACTCGCTCATGCCCTTGGCGCGGGCGGTTGTGACATAGGGTTTGGAAAGCTCGTCGAGCAGGTTGGCACGCATGATCCGGATCAGGCTTGCCAAGATCGCGGTGCCCAGCACGATGATCCCGATCCACATATGCGAATACATGTCGATCACCTTGGCCACGCTCCACGGCGCGCCTTCGAACTCGTCCGAAAAGAGCCCGCCCATATGCACGCCCCAGACCTTGACGCCGATATAGAGCATGACCAGCGCCAGCAGGAAATTCGGCATCGCAAGCCCGATGAAGCCGATGGTGGTAAAGAAATAGTCGCCGATGGAGTACTTGCGCACCGCCGAGTAAATCCCGATCGGCAGCGCCACACCCCAGGCAAAGACAAAGGTCGACAGCATCAGCGTGATGGTCAGCGGGATGCGCGAGGCAATCAGCTCCCAGACCGGCTGGTTCCATTCGAAGCTCTGCCCGAAATCGCCCTGCACCAGGTTGGAGATCCATTTCCAGTATTGCACCAGGAACGGCTCGTTGAGGCCGTAGCGTTCGCGCAAAACCTCGATGGTGGCCTGATCGATGCTCTCGTCGCTTTCGGCAAGCTTGGCGACAAACGTGGTCAGATAGTCGCCCGGCGGCGCCTGGATCAGCGCAAAGACCACGACGGAGACGGCAAAGAGAAAGGGGATCGTCCAGAGAACGCGGCGCACGATGTAGGATAGCAGCATTCGTTACCTCCCCGATCCTGAAACGCGGCCCGGGCTGTGCCGGACCGCGTGGGACGCCGTTACTCGGCGTAGTAATATTGCTGCGGCAGCGTTGGGCCGGGGTTGGGATACATCCACGCCCGCGGCATCGAGGCCGGCACGTTCTTCAGCTTGGCGTTCATGATGCCGATGCGGTCGGGGTCGGTGACGATCCCGATCACCTCGAACTCATCCGCGGCGATGGAATGGATCTGTGCAAAGATCTCGCGCTGCTTTTCGGGATCGGCGGTGGCCTTGAACTGCTCAAAGAGGTCGTAGCGGGCCTGCATCGAGTCACTCGGGGCCATGCCCTGCGTGCCGCCAGAGACGTACCACTTGGACCATTCCAGTGCAAAACGGCTGCCTTGCGGATGCACGGCCATCACGTTGCGCGGGCTGAGATAGGGGTCCAGGCCCCCCGGCGCGTTCCAGATCTGCGCGTCAAAGTCGTTTGAATCGCCGCGCTCGTAGAAAATCGTGCGTTCCTGCGGATTGGACTGCACGTCAATCCCCAGCTCTGCCCAATACTCCACAATCAGTTCCATCGCGTCGACCCATTCGACCGCAAGGGTCGGGATGACGTCGACCTGGAAGCTGACCCGCTCGCCATTCTCCATCAGCCGGAAGCCGTCGTCGTCGCGCTCGGTCAGACCGATGCCGTCAAGCAGCTCGTTTGCGCGGTCGACATCCAGCTCGGTATATTGCTTGGAGAGCCGTTCGTCATAAAGCGCGTGCCCTTTCTTGGCGCCGATCTGCCACGGCTCGCCCTGGCCGACCCAGATCAGGTCAATCAGCTCCTCGCGGTCGATCCCGAGGCTGAGCGCCACGCGAAAGTCCTTTTGATTGAAGAGCTTGTTCAGATCCTCGTCCTTGTGGTTGAGGTTGAGATAGATCGCCATGGCGTTCGAGGAGGAGTTGTCGAGCTTGAAGAACTCGTAGCCGCCCGCTTCCTGGTTCTCATAGAAGACCGGCGTGTTCTTGGGCGCATCGAGGTGGCGCGACTGGAAGTCGATCTCGCCCGCGATGACCTGCAGCACGAGGCTTTCGGCGTCCTGCTCGACCCCGAAGCGCACGGTGTCGATATAGGGCAGCTGGTTGCCCTCCGTGTCGACCTGCCAGAAATAGGGGTTGCGTTCGAAGACAACCCGCGTGGCATCGCCGGTATAGGCCTCGTCGGTGACGACCCAGGGGTCCAGCGTCGGGCGGTCAGGATTGCCCCAGCGCGCCGGGATCTCCAGATCGCCGCATTTGCGCTTGAAAAGATCAACCCAGTCGGTGGCACCTTCGGCGTCGATGAGCGACTGCACATCGTCGTTATAGGTGGGGTGGAACTGGCTGCAGTAGCCCTTCGCCCAGAGCACCGGCTGCTGCGCCAGAGGTGTCGCAAGCTCGCTCAGGAACTGGCCGTAAGGACCCGCAAAAGTCAGCTTGACCGTGTAATCGTCGATCTTCTCACCCTGCATGGGCTCACCCTCGATCACGAAGCGGCTGGGCGGGGAGCCGCCGTAAAACTCGTCATTGTTGAGCAGATCGTCGACAAAGAACATCACGTCATCGGCGGTGAAGGGCGATCCGTCGGACCACTTCATGCCCTCGCGCAGCGTGAAGGTGTATTCGCTGGCGTCGTCGCTCACGTCCCAGCTTTCAGCCACGTTGGGCACAACACCGGAGAAGTCCATCTCCCAGCGCGACAGGCCTTGTGGCGACATGAAGCGCAGGATGTTGTTGTGGTCCGACGAGCCGCGCAGACCGCGCCGGATCACGCCGCCATAGGTGCCGACGCTCTCGACCGGGGTCACGACCTCCGGGGCCTTCGGCAGGCGCTCTGCCACCGCAGGCAAATTGCCCGCAGAGACCATCTCGGCCAGAGCCGGCGCCTCGTTATACTCCTGTGCGGCAGCAGAGACCGTCAGGGCGAGCGTCGCCCCCAAGGCCACGGCCCCCCCTCTCAGGATGGTGAAATGCGTCATGTCCCAAGTCCTCCCTTGCGATGCATTTTGGGTCTTGCCGTCCCGACCTCCTCCAGCCGACCCGGCGCTTTCCTGACGAAGACGATGCACGAGCCCTCGTTAAGTTGTCAAATCTTTCTTACAAATTCCGAATTCCGATTTTACCTCTTTTCACAAGCTGGGTTCAGGCGAGAAACCCCTCTCCGCGCAGCGCCTCCAATTGTGCGGCGATGTAGCCGTAAACAAAGGCAAAGGCGGTGTTGCGCGGGTCCTCGCCGGAGATCGTCGGCACGTGGTCGGGCATCAGCATATGGCTGTAGCCAAGCTCCGCGTAGAGCTTCATCGACGCCCACATGTCCATGTCGCCTTCGTCGGGGAAGGTCTCCATGAACGACAGCTTGTGGCCGCGTATGTTCCGGAAATGCACGTTGAAAAGCTTGTCGCGTTCGCCGAACCAGCGGATCACGTCGAAGATCTCGGTGGCGGGATCGTCGAGCATCTCACCCACCGTGCCCTGGCAGAAATTCAGCCCGTGCATCGGGCTGTCGCGCAGGGTGACAAAACGTTTCAGCCCCTCCACCGTGCCCAGAACACGGGTCACCCCCCTGTAGCCGGGCGGCGTGTAGGGGTCGTGTGGATGGCAGGCGAGGCGGACATTGGCGCTTTCGGCCACCGGCAGCACGGCGTCGAGGAAATAGGCGATCCGGTCCCAGTTCTCTTCCTCGTCGATCTCACCGGCAGCGGTGGGCGGGGCGTCCTGATCGGCCTTTTCCCAGCGGAAAGCGGCGTTCTGCGACCCGCCGCGCCCGGGCTCATCGGGGGTGCGGGGAATGCCGATGATGTTGAGATTGTATTTCGCAGCCGGAATCCCGGCCTCCGACAGACGTTCGATCAGGCGGCAGACCGATGCGATCTGTGCGTCGCGGTTGGGCCCTTTGCTCAGGATGTCGGGGCTCTGGCTTTGCTCGATCGGGCGCGAGGAGAGCGGCAATTGCACCATCTCCATCTCGAGGCCGAACCCGGCAAGCTTGTCGCGCAGCCGGGAAATGTCGTCGACCGTCCAGTCATGCGGGCTGCCGGGCGGGTCCGCGCAGACATGGCGCACGCCAAGCTGCGACATGATGCGGTAATCGTCGTCGTTGCGCGCAGGGATTTGTGTGCCCAGCTTCATGCGGCACTCCTCGCCACATCGCGGGCGCGTTCGATCAGGGCGGCCAGCCGCGCGCGCTCGGGCTCGGTGAGATCGGTGAGCGGCGGACGGACCGGGCCGCCGCCATGGCCCGCAAGCGCCACACCCGCCTTGATCGCCGAGACCGCATAGCCCGGCGCCAGGTCTCGGATCTCGGAGAACGGCAGGAAGAACCGCCGCATGATGTCGCCGGTCACCTCGCGATCCCCGGCACGCAGCGCATCGAAGAACCGCAACGCGAGCTCCGGCACGAAGTTGAACACCGCCGAGGAATAGGTGGTGACACCCGCGCCGAAATAGGCCTCTGAGAACAGCTCATGTGTGGGCATGCCGCCGATATGCACCAGCCGGTCGGCCAGCCGCAGCGTGACCGCGCGGACGTTTTCGATATCGCCGGTGCCGTCCTTGAAGCCGATGAGGTTGGGGCAGCTGTCCGCCAGCCGCGCAAGCGTGGTGGCCGTCAGCTGCGCATTGGCGCGGTTGTAGACGATCACTCCAAGGCCGGTGGCGCGGCAGACCGCCTCGATATGCGCCGCGAGCCCGTCCTGCGAGGAGGCGATGAGATAGGGCGGCAGCAGCAGCAACCCGTCGGCGCCCGCGTCCTCGCAGCGCGTCGCCAGATCGCAGGCCATCGCCGTGCCATAGCCGCAGCCCGCCACGATGGGTGTCGCGCCCGCAGCGGATTTCGCGATGCGCACGCAGAGCGCGACCTCGTCCGGGGTGAGCGAAAAGAACTCGCCGGTGCCGCCCGCGGCAAAAAGCCCGGCGGCGGGATAGGCCGAAAGCGCGTCGATATGCGCGGCGTAGCTGTCGGGGGCAAACTGCAGATCCGCGTCGAAATGGGTGACCGGAAAAGACAGAAGCCCTGACCCGAGAGCCTCTCTGAGCTTTTGTGGATCCAAGATTTCCTCTCCCGTTCGGCTGGCCCCTACGCTAGAATTGGTTAGGCCAATTCGTCAAGCCTGTTGCGCGACCCCCAGTTTCCGGTAGCGCTCCAGCGCGGTGGAGAGATGTTTGCGCATCGCCGACGCCGCGGCATCGGGATCGGCGGCGAGCAAGGCGGACAGGATGTCGGTATGCTCGTCGATCAGCAGCTGTTCGGCATCGCGGCGGGTCTGGGCGTCGGGCGGCGCCGACAGCCGGACGCGTGGAATGGCGCTTGGCCCGAAGGCGGTCATGGTCCTGGTAAAAAAGGGATTGCTGGTGGCCGCCGCAATTGCCAGGTGAAACGCCCAGTCCTGATCCGCACTGCCCTGACCGGCAGCCACCGCTTCCTGCATTCTGGTCAGTTGCAGGGAAATTTCCGATATCTGTGAGGGTCTTGCGCGGATCGCGGCCAGCCGCGCCGCCTCGACCTCGACCGCACGGCGCAGTTCGAGACAATCGAGGATCTCCGCATGGGTGACCGCGGCGATATCCACCCCTTCGGTGCGCGGGCTGCTGCGCAGGACATACGCGCCGGAGCCACGGCGGGAGGCGATCATGCCAAGCGATTTCAACGCCGCCAGCGCCTCTCTGATCACCACGCGCGAGGTGCTGAACCGTTCGGTCAGCGAGCGTTCGGACGGCAAGCGCATGCCCGGGGCCCACTGCCCCGATTCGATCTCTTGCCGGAGCGCGTGCTCGACGCGTTGACTGGCTGGAAACTCCGCTTCCATGACCATCCACAGCTGTAATTGGTCTTACAGATTTGCCGGACCAATCGCGGCACGTCAAGACAAACGGCGGAAATCGCACTTGTAAAAATTGGTTTTCCGGCGCTAAACTATTCTTACAGAAATTCTGTGTGCCCGCAGGATGAGAGCTGAAAGGGAAGACCCGTGCCCACCAATCACCCGCTCACCGCCGACGACCGCGCCGCCTTTGACGCCGATGGGTTCCTGCTTCGGCGCGGGGTGTTTTCCGCGCAGGAGGTTGCTGCCCTGAACCGCATCGTGACCACGGATCCGGTGATCGCGGAGAGCGTTTACGGGCGCGAGGATGCCGGGGGCGGCCTGACCGAGCTGGCGCTCTGGCGCGACCTGGGTGACGACATGTTCAGCGATGTGGCGCAAAGCCGCGCGATCTCTGACCCGCTCGAGGAGCTTCTGGGCGGCGACATCTCGTTCTTTCACGCCAAGCTGACGCTCAAGCGCCCGCATGAGGGGGGCGCCTGGGACTGGCATCAGGATTACGGCTACTGGTACCGCGCCGGGTTCCCCTTTCCGGACATGGCGAGCGTGTTCATCGCGCTCGATCCGTCGAAGCGCGAAAACGGCTGCCTGCAGGTCATTCGCGGCTCGCACCGGATGGGCCGGATCGAGCATGGTGTGAATGCCGATCAGGTCGGCGCGGATATGCGCCGGGTGGATGCGGCGCTGGACCGGCTCGAGCGGATCGACGTCGAAATGGAGCCCGGAGACGCGCTGTTCTTTCACGGCAACCTGCTGCATGCCTCCGGGCGGAACACTTCCGAGAACACGCGCAACGTGCTGCTCTGCTGCTATTCGCGCAGCGACAATATCCCCTTTGCGCAGAACGCGCAGACAAGGCTGACCGCGTTCGAGCCGCTCGAAGGTGATGACATCATGCGCCACGCCGACCGGCCCATCGCGCGCGAAAAGGACTTTGCGGACGGAAAACCGGCGGTCAGCGTCTGAGTCGACCCGGGCAGGCCAGAATGGCAGGCCAGAGAGGCAGGCCGGAGAGGTAGGATGGAGAGGCAGGACGGAGGGGCAGGGCGTCGGCGCGGTCATTGCCCCGCTTGCAACAGCTCCGCCTCCATCGCGTCGAGCGCGAACCGGTCCAGCACCTGTCCGGCCACGATCACCGCCATCGGTGTGCGCAAGGTGGCGAGCCCGTCGAGCGGGTTGGCGGCCAGCAGCACCAGATCGGCGCGGCGGCCCACCGCGATGGTCCCGTCCTGATCGGGCAGGTCGAAAAACCGCGGCGGCGCGACGGTTGCGGTGAACAGCGCCTCGCGCGGGGTGAGCCCGGCACCGACATAGATGTCGAGCTCATCCAGCAGCGAAAAGCCGTGGAACAGGAACGGGTTGGCGAAAGAGGCATCGGAAGAGGCAAGGATCGGCACGCCTGCGGCATGGGCCATGGCAAAGCTGCGCCGGTCGAGCGCGATGCTTTTGTCCGCCAGCGCGCGCACCTCCTCTGTCATTGCCTGCAGCCGGAAATCGGGGCGATCCCAGGCCGCCCGCACCGCGGCGGGCAACATCCGCATGCGCGGCGTATCGGCGCCGGGCCGCGCGCCGGTATAGAACCCGGCCACCACCAGCGTGGGGCTCACATGCAGGCCGGCTTCGGCCATCCGGGCCAGCACATCCGCACAAAGCGCCGCGTCCCAGCTGTCCAGAATGATCGCGTTGCGCGCCGCCATGATCTCGAAAAGCCGCGCCTGACCGGCCCCGTCCTGCATCGCCATGCGCAGATCGTCGAGCATCTTTTCTTCTTTTGTGGAGCAGGCCATGGGGATGCGCCCGAAATGCTCCATGCCGTCCTGCCCAGCGGCGATGGCCGTGCCGAGCGCCACGGGCTCGGGGATATGTCCGACAAGCGGCAGCCCCTCGTTCCCGGCGGCCTCCGCAAGGGCGAGATAGGTCTCCTCGGTCAGCATCGAGTAGGATTTCACGGCGGCCCAGCCTTCGGCGGCGATCCGGCCGACAACCGAACGCGCTTCCTCCGGCGTGTCGGCAAGAAACATGCCGGGCCAGGAGCCCGGGCGGCCATCGACCCAGGCACCGGACAGGATCACCCGGGGGCCGAGCAGCGCACCGGTCTCGATCCGCGACTGGAGCGCCTTCTGATCGGCAATCGGCCACAAGGCGCCCATGTCGCGAATGCCGGTGATGCCGTTGATCAGATAGAGCGGCAAGGCGGTGTCGGGCTCTTTCTCGGAGGAAAAGATATGCACGTGGCTGTCCCAGAGCCCCGGGATCAGGTATCCGCCAGCGCCCTCCACGCGGGTCGCCCCGTCCGCCTCGATCCCGGGGCCGAGCGCGGCAATCACGCCGTCGCGGATCAGCAGCGATTGGCCTTCGGTCAGATCGCCGGTCTCGACATCGACGACGGTCACATTGGTCACAAGCGTGTCCGCCTGCGCCAGCCCGGCGACCATGGCAAGGCACGCGGCGATCAGCAGCTGCGAGGTTGCGTGCTGCCGTGTCATTCGGACACCCGCAGGATCAGTTTGCCGGGGACCTCACCGGCCTCGACGCGCGCATGCGCGGTCTGCGCTTGGGAAAGTGGCAGGGTCTCCGCAACCGCCGGACGCAGGCGGCCCTGAACCAGCATATCGAACAGCGTCGCGAGATCGTCGGTAAACCAGCTCGGATGCCGCCGCCGCATCGCGCCAATGGAGTAGAACGCCGTCGCGTGCCCGTTGGGCAGCCAATCCCAGAGCTTCAGTTTCACGACATCCAGCGGGATCGAGCCGCCATGCCCCAGCACCTCGTTCATGAAGCCGTAAGCCACGAGCATCCCGCCGGGCTTCAGCGCGTGCAAAGAGCGGGCGAAGCTCTCGCCGCCCAGCGGATCGAAGGCGATATCGACGCCCTCGGGCACAGCCGTGGCGATGGCGGCTGCAAGGTCCGGGGCGTCGGCGTCAATGGGGGTGCCGCCGCAGGCGCGGATCAGATCGTGCTTGGCCGCCACATCGGTGCCGTAGGCGTCGATGCCGGCGTCGCGCGCGAGTTGCAGCATCGCGGTTCCGACAGCCCCGCCCGCGCCATGGATCAGGATCGACTGACCGGCTGCGGCACGGGCCACGCGGTGCAGCATCTGGTAGGACGTGACCGCAGAGAGGATCATCGCCAGCGCATCTTCGTCCGAAACACCGTCCGGCACTTTGGTCAGCCGGTCGGCGGGCAGGCAGATCACTTCGGAATAGGCCCCGATGGTCGTCAGATCCGCGACCCTGTCGCCCGGTGCATACCCGGCCACATCCGGGCCTAGTGCGTCGACCACGCCCACCAGATCGTAGCCGGGCACAAAGGGCGGTTTTTCCTTTATATCCGGATACAGCCCCTTGCGGATCATCACATCGGTGAAGGCCGCGCTGGTGACACGCACACGCAGGCGCACCTCGCCGGATTGTGGTTCCGGGAGCGTTGCGACCTCGCGCAATTGCAGCTCTTCAGGGCCACCGAAGGCGTTCAGAACAACTTGGGTAAAGGGCATGTGCGTGCCTTTGCTTGATGTCCGCCGCGCCGCGGCTCGGGTCGCCTGGAGGTTGCGCGGAGCCTGACACGAAGCAGAGATCCTGCAACTGACAAAGATCAACCCACAGGCGGACGCGGCCAGCCGTCTCGTCCGGCCATCCGGATTTCATAGCCTCAGGCGGCGATCCTTGCCGCCCCGTGCGCAAGAGACGGCGCTGACCGGCCGGACCCGGGCGCTGCGCAGGCCCGCCAGCGTTTCAACCGGTCCCTTGCCTTGCGGTAACATTCCTTGTTGAGCGGGACGAATTGCTCAAGCCCCCGGCCCAGAGGCCAGAGGCCAGAGGCCCAGAGGCCCAGAGGCCCGGCGGTCCTGCGGTCCTGCGGCGCAGATAGAGGCAGCCCACCACGCTTGCCGCCAGCCCGCCAGGCGCGTTCAGGATGAGGTCGCCCATCGTGTCATCGAGCCCGGATTTCTGCATGTTCAGTCCGAAAAGTCTGTCCATGCCGTATTCGAACACTTTCCAGAGCGCGCCGATCATCATCGCCACGCAAAACGCGATGAAGGCGATGGCCGAGGGCGCTGCGGCAAAGCGATCGCCGTCGAACAGCGTGAAAACAAAATGAAATTCGAACAGCCCGAACCCGACCGCCGCAGAGCCGTGCCGCGCCAGATCCCACCACCAGAGCCGGCCATGGAAATCCGGCGCCTCGCCGAGAACGATGGAGGCAAAGATGAACAAGGTCGTGGCCAGCGGGAACGGCAACGGCAGGCGCAAGCGGAAACGCCATGCGAGAAGCAGCGGGATGACCGACAAGAGCAGCGTGGCATGGCTCAAAAAAGGCCAGCGCGAACCGCCCGAGCAGGACCTATGCCAGCACGGACAGCAAGAGCGCCGCCCAGATCGCCTGCATCACCGGCCCCGCCGATTAGATCAGATCGTGCATCGCTGCTCTGTTCGTGAAGTTGCGCCGCCGCAGACCCATATCGGCATGATGACGGACAACGCCGTTCGAATTGTCAGCTACAATATCCGCAGAGCGTGCGGTCTTGCTGCGCGACGGGTTTTGCGTGGACGCGGTCCGGCACCTCGATCTGCCGGGGCTGGAGCCGCGTGGCGCGGTCGGTGCAGCCTGACCTTGTGGCCGTGACGGGCCAGCGACCGCGTCACCTCGAGCACATGGGTGTCCTGCAACGCGTGGGCCGCATTTTTACGCAGGCGCAACACATCGGTCTCTGCCCCGTCATGGCCCAGCGGGACAACCACACCGGACGGCGGCTTTGCTCGATAACGTCGCTCCGGGCCGCGCCGGGGCATGCGGCGGCGCGCGCGCGTGTGTCGGGGCCGGGGGCCAGCGGTCTGACGGGGCGACAGGAGCCTGTCCCGTCGGCCACGCTGCAGGCGCAGAATCAAACACCGTGTCAGACCCGCCCGAGGCGCGTTCGACGCCCTAGGTCATCGCGTGCAGTGCATCGGCGTCCAGCACGATCACCGTATGCACCCCGTCGAGCGCAATTACACCGGACTTTCGCAGCAGGGTGAAGGTCCGCGACACGGTTTCGGTGGTCAGCCCCAGGAAATCGGCGATGTCGCTGCGCGCCATCGGCAGGGTGATCTGCCGGTAGGCGCCCAGATCCCGGCCATGACGCTCCGTGATGACCGCCAGGAAGGAGGCGACCTTTTCGCTGGCTGACTTGCGGCCCAGCATCATGAAATGATCCTGCATCGCACTGATCTCGCGCAGGGCGGCACGCAAAAGCGCGTCATGCAGGTCCGGATCCTCGTCGCCATGCTCGAGCGCGGAGCGTTTGAAGGACCGCAGCGTGGTGTCGACCAGCGCATCGCAATCGGTGTGGTGCCGGCCATCCGCCGGAAAGCCGATGACGTCGCCGGGATAGCCGAACGCGATGACCTGCCGCCGCCCGTCCGGCAACAGCCGCGTCAGCCGCACGACGCCGGTGATCACCTGATAAAGCCTCGTCACCTCGTCGCCTTCGAAATAGAGGCAGCTGTGTTCCTTCAGGGTGAACGGCACGGCCTGCCGTTCGCCGAGCGATGGCGTGAGCGCATATGTGCCGGGGTCTGCATCGATTTTCATCGTCACGTACATTGTCAGTCTCCCACCAGGTCCGAGACTGTGTTGAACTGCGCAGGTAATCTGAATTACTGTGATCGTGCGGAGAATTGTATCATTTTGTATCCGCTGACCGCCTGCGGACGGAGCGCGGCGGGATGGCCTCTCAGACAATGCGAAGAGGGAGATTGCGCCGTGACCGGCACCCAGACGATTCTGGTGGTTGAAGACGAACAGACCGTGCGCGCCCTGCTGAGGACCGTGCTCGAAGAGGGGGGCTTTGCCGTCGAAGAGGCCGAGGGCTCTGCGGCAGCGATGGCCTATCTTGCGCGCGAGACACCGTCGCTGATCACGCTGGACCTGCATCTGGGGGCCGATAACGGTCTCGATCTCGCGCGCGAGATCCGCCGCAGCCACAGCGTGCCGATTGTCATGGTGACCGGGCAGGGCGACGTGATCGACCGGGTGGTCGGGCTCGAGCTGGGTGCGGACGACTACATCAGCAAGCCGTTTCACGTCCGCGAGGTTCTGGCCCGGATCCGCGCGGTGCTGAGGCGTCCTCCGCAAGCCGCGCCGGAAACGGGCGACCCGCCAAAAGACGATACGTGCGTCGCGCATCATTTCGACGGGGTCACCGTTGTGCCCGACCGGATGGAGGTGATCGACCGCGATGGCCGCGATTGCGGGCTGACCAGCGGCGATTTCGCGCTGCTGATGGTGTTTCTCGAACGGCCCAAGCGCGTCCTGTCCCGCGACCAGCTGATGGATCTGACGGGCGGCGTGGAATGGTCGCCACTGGACCGGACCATCGACAATCAGGTCGCGCGTCTGAGAAAGAAGATAGAGCGCAACCCGTCAGACCCGAAACTCATCAAGACGGTCCGCGGCGTCGGCTATACCTTTGCCTGCGATGTGGATCGCAAGGGCGATCAGGACGGTGTCTCCAGAAGCGCATGAATCCGCGCGGCGAGGTCGGCCTGACGGTAGGGTTTGTGCAGGATCGGCTGATCCGGGCGGCCACCCAGATCGTTGGTGACAACGTCGCTGGCGTATCCGGAGGTGAGCAGGGTTTTCACGCCCGGAAACTCCGCCTCAACCCTGGCCGCAAGCGTATAGCCGTTCAGGCCGCCCGGCATGACAAGGTCGGAAAACACCAGATCGACCTGCAACCCGGCGCGGAGCATCTCGTAGGCGGTGTCACCGTCCGGCGCCTCTTCGGTGTGATAGCCAAGGTCTCGGATCCGCTCGATGGAGAGCTTGCGCACGCGCGGATTGTCCTCGACCACCAGAATGGTCTGGCCCGCGCCGCGCGGCACGCCCTGTTCCACGGTGGTGTCTTCGGTCGACCCGGTCTCTTCTGCCGAGCGCATCACCGGGAAGTAGAGGCCAAAGCTCGATCCATGCCCGATCTCGCTGTAAAGCGTGATGTGCCCGCCGGACTGGCGCACAAACCCGTAGACCATCGCCAGCCCCAGACCGGTCCGCCCGCGATCCCCCTTGGTGGTGAAAAAAGGCTCGAACGCACGGCGTTGCGCCTCGAGGCTCATGCCCTCGCCATTGTCGCTGATGAAGAGCCGCACGTAGTCGCCCGGCTCCATATCGGTTTCCTGCGCCATGTAGGTGTCGTCGATGGTGACATCGGCGACCGAGATCAGGAACTGACCGCCATCGGGCATCGCATCGCGCGCGTTCAGCGCGAGATTGATGAGCGCCGACTGCAGCTGGACAGGGTCGATCATCACGTCGCTCAGCGTGTCGGCAAATTCGGTGCGGATGGAGTAATGCGCGCCAATCGTGCGCCGCAGGATCGCCAGCGCATCGCGGCATTCCTCGCGCAGATCCACGCGGGTCGGTTTGAGATTGCCCTTGCGCGCGAAGACCAGAAGGCGCGAGGTCAGATCAGCCCCCAGCTCAGCCGAGGCCAGCGCATCGGCGATCAGCCCGGATTGCCGGTCATCGAGGCTGCCACGCATCTGCAGAAGTTCAAGGTTTCCGATAACAACGGTCAGCAGATTGTTGAAATCATGTGCAATTCCGCCGGTGAGCTGTCCCACGGCATCCAGGCGTTGCGACCGCGCCAGCGCCTCTTGCGAGGCCCGTCGCTCGGTCAGGTCGTGCAGGATCCCGATGAAAAGCTTCGCGCCCGCCACCTCGGCCTCGCCGACAGAGAGATGTACCGGAAAGACCGATCCGTCCTGCCGCACACCCTCGACATCGCGACCGGTCCCGATGATCCGCGCCTCGCCGGTGGCGCGGTGGTGTTGCATGAAACCGTCATGCAGTTTTGCCAGCGCACCGGGCATCAGGATGTTCACGCTCTGGCCGGTCAACGCACCTTCGGCGTAGCCGAAAAGCCGCTCTGCCGCGCCGTTCACCCGCAACATCTGCCCGGCGTCGTCGGACACGATCATGGCGTCCGTCGCGGCCTGCAGAAAGGCGTCGAGAAGGGCACTGTCCCGGGACGCGGTCATTCTGTGCAAGTGGGTCTGTAACGGGTCATCCTGGGGGCAGTTGAACAAGCGACGGGGCGGAGGGTCAATGCTGTTGCGCATCACGGCACAGCGGCAGAGATATGTCCGCGCCGCGCCAGCGGGCCCACATCCTTCATCAGGGCGAGATACCGGACGAGGTCGGCCAGCGTGACAATGCCCCGCAACCGGCCCGCCTCGACAACCATGAACTTGCGCTGACCGGAGGCGGCGATGCGCGCCAGCAGGTCGGTTACGGAGGTTTCGGGGCCGGTGGTCGTCTCGCTCGAGAGGCTGATGAAGACGTCGCCGACCTGGGTATTGGCCCAGTTTTCCCGGTCCATCCCGGCCAGCACCGAAGCGTCGATATGGCCGAGCAGGACGCCGTCCTCCAGCACCGGGACAAAGCTCACCCGGCGGCGCAGCATGATCTGGTTGACCAGCGCCGCAAGCGTGGTGTCGGGGCTGGTCACAACCGGTGACGGGGTCATGAGATCGCCCACCGTTCTGCCGCCCAGCAGGATCGAGGTCCGCTGCGTCTCGACCGTGCCCCGCGCCGCGGCGAGGATGAAGACGCCGATCATGATCTGCCAGAGCCCCCCGACCAGCGCGCCCTGAAACAGCGCGAGCACGCCAAGTGCCATCAGCGCATAGGCAAATGTCGCGCCGACACGGGCGGCGGTTTCGGTGGCTGCCAGAACGTCGCCGCCGCGTTGCCACAGCCATGCGCGCAGAACCCGCCCGCCGTCGAGCGGGAAGGCGGGCAGCAGATTGAAGGCGGCCAGCGCGAGATTGATCAGCGCGAGGTAACGGATGACCTCTACCACGCTCTGCGGCAGGCTGGCGGAGGCGGCAAGCTGCGCAAGCGCCCAGAAAAGAGCGGCAAGGGCGAAACTCATCGCCGGTCCGGCAAGCGCGATCCGGACCGCGTCGCGGGCGCGCGCCGGTTCCCTGGTCATCTCGGCCACGCCGCCGAAAAGGAACAGCGTGATCGCCTCGGTGTGCACGCCATAACGGCGCCCGGTCATGGCATGCGCCAGTTCGTGCAGCAGCAGCGAGACAAAGAGCAGCAGCATGGCCGCGACGGCCATGGCGACGTAGACCGTCTGCGACTGTTCCGGCAAGACCCCGGGAAACACCTGGCGGCAAAGCGTCCACGTGATCAGCGCCGCGATCAGGATCCAGCTGGGATCGACCCTGATTTTCAACCCGAACACCCGTACCAGGGTTTTGGCGTGTGAGAACATGGCGGCTGTCCTTTTCCCTCACTCCTAACCGGTTGCGTGCGCCGGGTTTTGATATCGCTCAATGCAGTTCGCCGCGCGGGGCAGGATGCGCCGTGAGGCAGCCGTCGCGCGGCCTGATGAAATTGATCTTGCTCAATCGCCTCGCGGCCCCGCGCCCTAAAACACGCGCCGAAAGGAGCGCGCGCGATGGGCGAAAAGCGCCACGAGGCGATCAGGGCATGTGCGACGGAGCGGCGCGACGCGCCTGCGGCAGAGCCGTTTGCGCGTTATCGTGGCGCGGGCATCCGATCTTCCCGCGCACAGGTTGCGACCCCAAAAAGACCCGACAAGGCCACGTCCCATGGCTGACGCGCCGCATGATGTTGTCTTTCGAACGCGGGATCTGACCAAGGTCTACGAGACCGGCGAGGTCAAGGTGTTTGCGCTCGACGGGGTCGATCTGGAGCTTTTCTCCGGCGAACTGGCGGTTCTGCTGGGCCCGTCGGGCAGCGGCAAGTCGACGCTTCTGAACATTCTCGGCGGGCTGGATCACGCAACAAGGGGCCGTGTCTGGTTCCGCGATCTGGAACTGACCGGGCTTGCGGACCGGGGGCTGACGCGGTTTCGCCGCGACCATGTGGGCTTTGTCTTTCAGTTCTACAACCTCGTGCCCAGCCTGACCGCGCGCGAAAACGTCCAGCTTGTCACCGATATCTCGCCACATCCGATGCGCCCGGAAGAGGCGCTGGAGCGGGTAGGGCTCTCGCACCGTCTCGATCACTTTCCCGCCCAGATGTCGGGGGGTGAGCAGCAGCGTGTGGCGATTGCCCGCGCGGTGGCCAAGCGCCCCGAAGTGCTGCTTTGCGACGAGCCGACCGGCGCGCTTGACAGCAAGACCGGCATTCAGGTGCTCGAGGTGCTCAAACATGTCAACGAAGAGCTTGGCACCTCGACGGTTGTGATCACCCATGCTGCGGAAATCCGCAGAATGGCGCATCGGGTGATCTGGTTTCAGGACGGGCGCATCGCCAATATCGACGTCAACGACACGCGGCTGGAACCGGCCGAGATCGCGTGGTGACGGGATGGACGCGCTCGACCGCAAGCTGATGCGTGATTTTGTCCGGCTCTGGCCGCAATTCCTGGCGATTGCGCTGGTTCTGGCGGCGGGTGTGGCTGTGCTGATCATGTCGTTTGGCATGTCCGCCGCGCTCGACGAGACGCGCGCCACCTATTACGAGCGCAATCGTTTTGCCGATATTTTCACCGATGCGCGAAGCGTGCCGATGTCGATGATCGACGAGCTGCGCGGCATCGAGGGGGTCGAGGCGGTCGAGGCGCGGGTGACGACCTTCGCCACGCTGGACGTCCCCGGCAAGACCGACACCACGGTGGCCTATGTCGCCTCGCTCCCGCAGATGGGGGCCGATCTCAACCAGCCGGGCTTGCGGCGCGGTGGGTGGCCCAACCCGCTTTCCACCGATCAGGTGGTGCTGAACGCGCCCTTTGCCGAGGCCAACGGGCTTTGGCCCGGAGACCGGTTTGCCGCGACGCTGAACGGTGTGAAACGCATGCTGACGGTGACGGGCTGGGCGCTGTCGCCGGAGTTTATCTACACAATCGGGCCGGGCAGCCTGATCCCCGATGACGAGGATTACGGCATCCTGTGGATGCCCGAACGCGCGCTGGCGGCGCTGCTCGACCGGACGGGGGCGTTCGACAACCTTGCGGTCAAGCTGCGCCCGGGGTTTCGCGAGGCCCCGGTGATCTACGCCATCGACACGCTGCTTGCGCCTTATGGAAGCTGGGGCGCGGTGGGGCGCGACGCCCAGACCTCCAACGCCTTTATCGATGCCGAGATCACGCAGCTGCGCACATTGGCCTATATCCTGCCGCCGGTGTTCCTCGGGATCACGGTGTTTCTGGTGAACATGGTGATCGGGCGGATCGTCTCGCTGGAGCGCGCCGAGATCGGGCTGCTCAAGGCGCTGGGCTATTCGGATATCGCGATCCTCTTTCACTACCTGCTGCTCGCCGGTCTGGTGGCGGTCTGCGGTATCGCGCTTGGCTATCTGGTGGGCAGCTGGCTGAGCTATCAGCTGGCGCAGCTTTATGCGGATTTCCTGAAATTTCCGTACCTTATCTACAATGTGTCCTGGAACACCTATGTCATCTCGGCGCTTTTCGGCGTCATGGCGGCAGGCATCGGGGCGGCCCGGGCGGCCTGGGCTGCGGCCCGGCTGGCGCCTGCAACGGCAATGTCGCCCCCCGCGCCGCCGCGGTTCAGACGCAACTGGATCGACGTGGTGCTGCGCTGGATCGAGATCAGCCAGCCGACCATGATGATCCTCCGAAGCCTGATCCGCTGGCCGGTGCGCGCGGCGATGAGCGTGCTGGGCCTCGCGCTGGCGGTGGCGATCCTGGTGTCGTCCAACTTTTTCCCCGACGCGCTGGATCTGATCATCGACACCGGCTTTCACCAGTCCAACCGCCAGCATGTGGTGCTGTTCTTTAACGACAGCATGCAGGAAAGCGCGCTTGAGGATGCCGGGCGGCTGCCCGGTGTGCTGCAGGTCGAAGGGCAGCAATATCTCAGCGCGATCCTGCGAAACGCCCATCGCGAGAAACGCGCGGTTGTGGAGGCGCGGAGGCCCGGCAACGATCTGAGCCGCATCGTCGCCGCCGATGGCGAGATCGTGGAGGCGCCACCGGACGGAATCATGTTGTCCGAGCGGCTTGCCGCGCAGCTTGGCCTTGCGGTCGGCGACCGTGTCGAGGTCGAATTTCTCGGCAACCGGAAGGGCAGCCATGACCTGCCGGTCACCCGGCTCGTTACGCAGTATTTCGGTCTGGGGGCCTATATGGATCAGGCCACGGCGGACCGGCTCTTTCAGCAGGCGCCGCTGGTTTCGGTGATCAACCTCACGCTGGATCCCGCGCAAACCGATGCGTTTCAGGCCGCCCTGAAAGAGCTGCCGCGCCTTGGCGGGCGCGCGATGATGGTGGAAAACCGTCGAGGTTTCGAGGACACCATCAGCCAGAACGTGCTGATCACCACCACGATCTACGCCATCCTCGGCATTCTGATCACCGTGGGTGTCGCCTATAACGGCGCGCGCATCCAGCTCTCCGAACGCGCGCGGGAGCTGGCCAGCCTGCGCATCCTCGGCTTCACCCGGGGCGAGGTCGGCTACATCCTGATGGGAGAGATCCTGCTGCTGGCGCTGATCGCCCAGCCGCTGGGATGGTGGATCGGCTGGGGGGTCGCGAAGCTGATGACCGAGAGCTTCACCAGCGATCTCTACGCCATCCCGCTGGTGCTGAAACCGGCCACCTTTTCATCCGCAAGTCTTGTCGTCCTCGCCGCGACCACGGTCTCTGTCCTCGTCGTCCGGCGACGGCTGGACCGGCTCGACCTTGTCGCCGTGATGAAAACCAGGGAGTGAGCGCATGGCCCACAGCAATCGCAACACCGTTCTCGGTCTGATCGGCGCTTGCATCGCCGGCGGGCTGGTGTTCCTGACCTTCCGGCCGGAACCGATCCCGGTGGATCTGCACGAGGTCTCGGTGGCCGATTTCGAGATCACCATCGATGTGGACGGCACAACCCGCGTCGCCGAAGTCTACGAGGTCTCCGCGCCGATCTCGGGCATGGCGCTGCGCTCCCCGGTGCGGGTGGGCGATCCGGTGACCGGTGGCGAAACCGTCGTCGCACAGGTCGAGCCGTCCTCGCCGGGGCTGCTCGATGCCCGGTCGCGCCTGCAGGCCGAAGCGGCGGTGCGCGAGGCCAAGGCGGCGGTGTCGGTTGCGCGAACGGGGCTGGCGCAGGCCGAAGAGACGCAGATCTACGCGCAACAGCAATTTGACCGCGCCGAGGCGCTTGTGGCGCGCGGTGTCGCAACCATCTCGCGGCTCGAGGATGCGCACCAGCGGCTGGCCGTCGCGCAGGCCGCGCTTGAGGCGGAAAAGGCGCGCATCAGCCAGGCCGAAGGTGCCGTGCAACGCGCCGAGGCGGCGCTGGTGGAGGCGGAGCCCGTGTCGCCGGAGACCGCGTGCTGTGTGCCGCTCTTTGCGCCCGCGGATGGCGTGGTGCTGGATATCGATCAGGTGAGCGCCCGCCCGGTCAGCGCGGGCACGCGGCTCTTGACCATCGGCGACGCGCGGGACATCGAACTGGTCGCGGACCTTCTGTCCTCCGACGCGGTGCGGCTGCGCAACGATGCCCGGGCGCGGGTCGAGCGCTGGGGTGGCGCGCCTCTGGAGGCACGATTGTCGCATATCGAGCCTGCCGGGCGCACCAAGGTCTCGGCGCTGGGCATCGAAGAGCAGCGCGTCGATGCGGTCTTCGATCTGCTGGCGCCGCCGCAGACACGGGAGCGGCTTGGACACGGATTCGCGGTTTTCCTGCGCATCGTCGCACATGAGGAACCGGGTGCGATCCTGGTGCCGCTGAGTGCTGCGTTTCGCGTGGAGGACGGCTGGGCGGTGTTCCGGGCCGAGGGCGACCGGGTGTCTCGGGTGCCGGTGGTGCTGGGCGAACGCAACGCCCGGTTTGCGGTGGTGCTCTCCGGGCTTTCCGCCGGGGACCGCGTGGTCGAACACCCGCGCGAAGACCTGAGCGATGGCGCGCTGATCACACTCAGAACGACCTATGGGGAGACATCCCGGTAAGGGATGGCGGCGGTGCGAGGGATGCGTGTCGCAAGCAGGCCCGACGCGGCGAGGGGCGGGGCGGATCGGCACCTCGGTGTGCCCTCGATAGATGCAAATCCGGGCGTCGTTTGCTCCCGTCCGCGATCCGAAAAGCAACCGTCACATGCGGTCACTTCATGCGCGGTTTCCAGGTTCGAGAGGCCGGAGCCAGGATCTTTCGCCACGATCGAGCACAGCGCCGCGACGTCATGCACCTATGCGCCGCAGATCTGCGCCACCCACAAACGCGTGAAGACGCGGGTCGCGACAACCGGCGCCCGGGTGCAGACCGTACCGCAGGACGACCGCGGCCTGCCTTGCGAGTCGTCCGCCTTGTCGGGTTTCGGCGGGGACAAGAGATCCTGGCTCATCTCCGACAGCTTCCCGGTTTCGGCGGTGTACTGGCTGATCGCGGTCTGCACAAACTCCGACGGGATCTGCTGCAACTCGTTGACACCCCGGCAATGCAGCATGCAATGCCGGGCCTTCACGTCTTCCTTGATGCGGTTCGCAACGAAGGTCGGCACCTCGCTGCCCATGTCGCTGAGGGCGTCGGCCCAGGCGATGCCCATGCCCGACATCGCCTTGACCCCGAAACTCCGAAACGTCGCGAAGTCACGCGCCATCGCGGGCGGGGGTGTGACGGCGGGTGTGGCGGCGGGGCGGCCGCTGTTCGAGATGTTCACGACCGGGCGGTCGCTGGCGGTCGCCATGGTGCCCGAAGGCCTGCCCGCGGTTGTGACGATCACGCTGGCTCTGGGCGCGGCTGCCATGGCGCGCAAAAGCGCGCTTGCGCGGCGGCTGCTGGCGTTGGAGACCCTCGGCGCGGCTTTGGTCATCTGTACCGACAAGACCGGCACGCTCACCGAAAACCAGATGATGGCGCGCGAGATCTGGACACCCCAGCGCAGCTATCTCGCCACCGGCGAGGGCTATGATCCGACAGCGCATCACGAATCCACGGGCCGTCCGCTGCGCGCCGCGGACGAGGGCATCCCGGGGCTGCAGGGCGTGGCGCCGATCGCAATCTTCGGGGCCTATACGGCGACGGCGTCGCTTTGCGTGTTCCACCCCCTGCTGCCGCTTGGCACCGATCTGGCGCGGTCCGCGGCCTTTACCGCGATGCTCATCTTCGAAAAGGTGAGCGTCTTTGCCTTCCGCGCGCAGAGGCGTCCGGTGACCAGCATCGGCTGGTTCCCGAACCGGGTGCTGATCATCGCGTTTTCCCCGAGCCTCTGCCTTCAGGTCAAGGCGGTCTGCCGGGCACCATTGCAAACGCTGCTGCGCATTGTGCCGCTGTCGCTCGGGCACCGGATCACCGTCGCGCTGCTGGCGGTGCCGCTGATCTTCGGTCAAGAACTGGTCAAGGCCATCGTGATGCGACGCCGGAAAGGACGTACTCTGACATGAAACGCAAATCGCTTGTCCCCCTGCATGACCATACGCGCGAAGGCATCGCCAAGCGCATCGCCGATGCCAAGACGCCGAGCCTGCTGAAGGATTTCATCTATGGCGGTATCGACGGCGCGGTCACGACGCTTGCCATCGTGGCCGGTGTGCAGGGGGCGGGGTTTTCACCGACGGTGATCATCGCGCTTGGTGCCGCCAACATCCTCGCCGACGGCTTCTCGATGGCGGCAGGGAACTACGCGGGCACGAGGGCGGAGGCGGAGGAGACCGCCCGCCTCAGGGCCATCGAGGCGGAGCATATCGCCCTGGCCCCGGAAGGCGAGCGCGAGGAATTGCGTCAGATCCTGGCGGCCAAGGGCCTTTCCGGCGACGCGCTTGCCCGGGCGGTCGAGGCGATTTCCAGCCGCGAATCCGCCTGGATCGACCTCATGCTGGTCGATGAATACGGCGTGTCGCCCAACGCGCCCGCGCCGATGCGGGCGGCCCTTGCGACATTTGGCGCGTTCCTCGTGGCGGGGCTCGTGCCGCTGCTGCCTTTCCTCTTCGGGCTGACGAATGCCTTTACCCTGTCCTGGATCATGACCTTTGTGGTGTTTGTCGCCATCGGGGCCATCCGCAGCCTGTGGTCCCTGCGCTCGGCCTGGGTCACGGCGGCGGAGACGCTGCTGATCGGAGGAACCGCCGCCGCGATTGCCTTTGCGGTCGGAACGTTATTCCACCCTTAGATCAGTGGTCAGCCGGTCGGGGCAACGGCGTGTGCGGCAACAACGCCAGCCCTGTCGGGATCGCAGGCGCGGTCACTGTGGTTCTTTTTCTGGGACAAGCCATCCCCCGGCCTCCGATCCGTGTCTCAACCCCGCGGAGCCGCGGTTTTCCTGACCGACCACAAGGTCAGGACCGGGCCGAAAAGCTCAAAGGCGATGGTCGTGCCGATGGTCAGGGCGATGATCTGGTCGCCATAGGCCGGCAGGGCGGGCGCGGCGATCAGCGCCATGCCCACCGCCACCCCGGCCTGTGGCAACAGCGCCACGCCGTAGTAGCGCCGTTCCGCCGCAGGCGCGCCGCCGAGCCGCGCGCCCATCCATCCGCCCAGAATGCGCGCCGCGATGCGCAGCACCATATAGGCGACGCCAATCACGCCAATCGCCCCCAGCGCGTCGATGTCCAGAAGCGCGCCCGCGAGAAGGAAGAACAGCACCATGAACGGCCACTGGATATGCTCGATCTCGTGGAAGGCGCGGTCGTGATGCGAGGCCATGTTCACGATGATGGCCCCGGCAACCATGCCGGCGATCAGGAAGGACACCTCCGCCCAGAGCGCCAGCCCCGCCGTCAGAAAGACCAGCGCCAGCGCCTCGACCTCCAACGGCTCACCGTCTCCGATGCGCCCTGTGAGCAGCGCGCCGGGCAGCCCGATGACCATCCCCAGAACCACCGCGCCGCCGATTTCGCGGATCACCGGGATGCCCGCGCTCTCTGCCCCGCCCGCGACCCCCATGGTGGCAAAGCTCAGGCACAGGCTGAACGCCATGAGCCCCCAGGCGTCATCGACCGCAACCACGGCTTCGACGGTGCGGGTGAAATCGTTGCGGATCCCGGACTGGCGGATGACATCGGTGGTTGCCGCAGGCGCGGTGGCCGACGCGATCCCGGCCAGCACAACCGCCAGCGCCGGGTCGGTGCCAAGCGCGATCAGCCCAGCGGAGACAACCGCGAGGGTCACAAAGACGATGCACAGCGAGATCGTGAACACGCGCTTTCCGGTGGTCTTGAGCGTGCTGGCCTTCAGCGCGCCGCCGAGCAGGAAGGCGACCAGAGTGAGCGCGGTGATCGACAGGAACTCGTAGCTTTCGGTGATCCGCTCCGGGATCCAGCCCATCTGCCCGGCGACCAGCCCCGAGATCAGCAGCAGCGTCACACGCGGCACCGGGGTGCGCTGTCCGATCAGATGCGCGCCAAGACCGATGACGAACATCGCGCCCAGCGTCAGGAACATCATGTGCATGTGGGGCCTCGCGATTGCATGCAGCCGGGCTAGGCGATTGGTGCGCATCTGCATTGAGCAAGATCAATCCGGGTCGGGGCAGGCCGCCTAGACTGGCCGTGCGATGATCCGGACCGGAGGAGCCGCCTTGCAGACCAGCGTCTTGCCGAAGATGGACATGTCGGAGACCACAACCGGCTGCTGTCCGAAGTTCAACCCCGAAGGCTGGGAGGGGCGGCACCTCGTGTTCGAGGACAAGCCGTTTCTGCGCGCCACAACCCGGTCGCTGCTGCATGTGCCGATCAACATGGGCAAGGTCTTTGGCCGCGTGCAGAAACATATCGAGGAGGCGGGGGCGCAGGACGAGGACAGCTTTCTGATTCTCAGCCGCGATCTCTCGGCGACCGAGGCGGAGCATTATTTCGCCGTCACCCGCGACGTGCCCGGCGAAGAGATGGTCGCGCTGTCGGGGACATTCGTGACGCGCGTCTTCGGGGGGCCCTACCGCCATGCCAAGGACTGGGTGAACGACATGGAGGTGGCGGCCAGCGCCGCAGGCAAGACCGCCCAACGGGTCTTTCTGTTCTACACCACCTGCCCGGCCTGCGCGCGCGCCTACGGTCGGAATTACGTCGTCGGCCTCGCGCAGATCGACTGAATGTCACCAAAAACGGAGCTTGCGGACATGAAAGACCCAGAACTCGACCACCTGATTGAAGGTTTGGAAAGCCGATCCGACATGAGCGACGCGGATTTCGAAGGTGTGATCCACGCGCTTGAGTTTCTGCTGCCCGAAGAGACCCGGCAAGGGCTCAAGGCGCAGAGCGTGCGGACCACCGACGGTGCGATGCTTGTCGCCGACGATGCCTATCCGAACTGGGCGGTCAACATCCACGGGCGGGCCAATGACCGCGACGGCCACTGGCGCTGTTCCCTGCGCGAAGGCGACAGCCGCGACAACGACGCGGTCATCGGGCACGGGCGCTCGCCGGTTCTGGCGCAGGCGGTGCTGGCGGCTGTGCTGCGGCTCTCGATGCTGCGGAAATAGCGCGGCGGGGCGGCAGGGTCCGCTTCGACCGGCTCCCGCCGCGCACCGTCAGGTTCGATCTGTTGCAGCGGTGGCGAAGAACGCCAGATGAGACACATCTGCAAAAGGATTGCCGCGGCGGCGACCGCGATGGCTGCGTCACCGTCACCATCTTCGTGCTGGGCATTTTCCGCCTGACAGGTCGCCGACACCGGCTTCAATGGCATCGCGGTGGCGCTCATGGGCCGGTTGCACCCGGTTGGCGGGCTGCTCGCGGGACTGCTTTTTGGCGCGCTCGGGATGGGCGGGCGGCAGATGCCGGCAGATGCAGGTGCGAGCATCGATCTGATCGCAATCGTCCGGTCGCGGATCGCCGTCTTTTTTGCCGCGCCGCTGCTGGTCAGGGCGCTGTTTTCCCGGGGTTTTGGCAGAGACCCGGCAGAGCAGGGCGGCTGTTGCACAGCGGGCCCGACAAGGCGCGCCAGCGCCAGACGCGGACAACCGGCGGCCTTCCGATCGCGCTGGGCCTGCTGATGCCGGTCTTTCCGGTGCCGGACCCCTCTGGCGTCGCCACCTTCGGGCTGTCGCGCCCGACCGATGTCCGGCCGATGCCGAACCTGAACCTGCCGGGGGGCGCGCTTCTTTACGTGGTGGCCGCCTTGCTGACGTTACTCGGCCTGCGGCAGTTCCTGCGCGGGCTGCGAAACGGGGCGCGCTGACGCCGGGCATCGACGTCTACCGCATCCGCTACATCAACGTGACCGTCGCGGGCATGGCGGCGGGGTTCGGGGGCGCGTGGTTCACGCTGGGCTCGGTCGGGCGCTTCGACGAGGGCATGACCGGCGGGCGCGGGGTCATCGGGCCCGCCGCCAATGGCAAACCCGACGTCAGGCAATAGCCGCGGCTAGCGGTGTTCCGCCTTGGACACGTTGCGCAGAACCTGCACGAAGCTGTCGGGAGTGACGGAGATCGAGTCGATCCCGAAGCCCACCAGATGGCGGGCATAGTCGGGATCGTTGCTCGGGGCCTGACCGCAAAAGCCGACCTTGGCGCCCACCGCGTGGGCCTTCTCGATCACCATCCCGATCATCGCCAGCACCGCCGGATCGTCCTCGCGGAACAGCGGTGCCAGCACGTCGGAATCCCGGTCGATCCCCAGCGTGAGCTGCGTGAGATCGTTGGAGCCGATCGAGAACCCGTCAAAGCGTTCGGCAAACGCTTCGGCGCGCAGGACATTGGCCGGGATCTCGCACATCACGTAGACCTGCAGCCCGTTCTGGCCGCGCGTCAGCCCGTGATCCGCCATGACCGAAAGCACGCGGTCGGCCTCTTCCGGGGTACGGCAGAACGGGATCATGACAATCACGTTGTCAAAGCCCATTTCGCCCCGCAGGCGCGCAATCGCCTGACATTCCAGCGCAAACCCGTCGCGATACTGGTCGGAATAGTAGCGCGAGGCGCCCCGGAACCCCAGCATGGGGTTCTCTTCATGCGGCTCGAAACCGCGCCCGCCCAGAAGATCGGCATACTCGTTGGTCTTGAAGTCGCTCATCCGCACGATGACCGGCTTGGGATAACAAAAGGCCGCGATCCGCGAGAGGCCGCGCGACAGCTTGTCGACAAAATATTCCGGCATTGTCCGGTAACCGGCGGTCAGCGCCTCGATCTGTGCGCGCGCTTCCGGGTCGGTCACCTGATCGAAATGCGCCAGAGCCATCGGGTGGATGCGCACCGCGCCGTTGACGACAAATTCCATCCGCGCGAGCCCGACGCCGTCGATGGGCAGCCGCCACCAGCGCAATGCCGCGCTCGGATTGGCGAGGTTGAGCATCACCTGCGTGCCGGTCTCTGGCAGCGCGTCGAGCGTCTCTTCGGCGACGGAGATCCGCGACAGACCGGCGGTGACCACGCCTTCCTCGCCGCCCGCGCAAGAGACGGTGACATCCTGTTCGTCATGCAGGATGTGGGTTGCATCGCCACAGCCGACAATGGCCGGCAGGCCCAGCTCCCGGCTGACGATGGCGGCATGCGAGGTGCGCCCGCCATGGTCGGTGACGATGGCCGCGGCACGTTTCATGATCGGCACCCAGTCGGGATCCGTGGTGCCGGTGACCAGGACCGAGCCATCGATGAACCGGTCGATATCCGAGGCATCCTCGATGATCGAGACCCGCCCCGCCACCGCCGCGCTGCCGACGCTGAGACCGGTCAGCAGCACGTCACCGGGATCCTGCACCGTATAGCTTTTCAACGTGCCGATATCGGCGCGCGACTGCACGGTCTCGGGCCGGGCCTGCACGATAAAGAGCGTCCGGGTCACGCCATCGCGCGCCCATTCCATGTCCATCGGCTGACCGTAATGCTGCTCGATGATCTTCGCCTGCCGGGCCAGGACGAGGATCTCGGCGTCGGACAGCACAAACTGCTGCCGCTCGGCCTTTGATGTCGGCACGTTGCGTGGCGTGCCGTCGCGGTCGTGGATCATCTTGATCGCCTTGGCGCCGAGCCGTTTTTCCAGGATCGGGCTCAGGTTCTTGCGGTCGAGAAAGGGTTTGAACACCTGGTATTCGTCCGGATCCACCGCCCCCTGCACGACGTTTTCGCCAAGCCCCCAGGCGGCATTGATCAGCACCGCGTCGGGGAACCCCGATTCGGTGTCGATGGAGAACATCACACCCGACCCGCCGGTATCGGCGCGCACCATCTGCTGCACGCCGACCGACAGCGCGACCTGATCATGCTCGAAGCCCTGGATCTGCCGATAGGAAATCGCACGGTCCGTGAACAGCGACGCATAGCACCGCTTGCAGGCGTCCAGCAGCGCCGCCTCTCCGATGACGTTGAGAAACGTCTCCTGCTGACCGGCGAAACTGGCGTCGGGCAGGTCTTCGGCGGTTGCGCTGGAGCGGACGGCAACGGGGATATCCGTCTCGCCCGAGGCCTCGCCAAGCTTGCGATAGCGCGCGGTGATCGCGGTTGCGATCTCGTCCGGCCAGTCGCCTTCGAGGATCAGGTCGCGCACCTCGCGGCCTACGGTCTGCAGCGCCGCTTTGCCATCCGCAAGCCGTTCGAGATGCTCCGCGATGGCCGCGTCGAGGCTGTTTTCGGCCAGAAACATCCGGAACGCCTCCGACGTTGTCGCAAAGCCGGGCGGCACCAGGATGCCCTTGGGCTCAAGCGCGCCGATCATCTCGCCAAGCGACGCGTTCTTGCCGCCGACCAGGCCGACATCGCCGCGTTTGACCTGCGTGAAGTCCAATACAAGCTGGGAAGGGTGCGCCATGGGTCGCCTTTCGGTTCAGAAGGATGCGCGGGACGCAACCGCCCGCGCCTCAACCAAAGCAGAGCGAAAACCCGGGCCGATTGAGCGATATCAACGGGCGGGGGCGCGGCTGGTGAATAATCCGCGCATTCGTGTCATTTGCAGCGAAAGGACCTCACATGGAGAATGTGGAACGCCTTCTGAAAGGCACCGTCGAAGAGCTGGACCGGCTCTTGAACGCAAAGAACGTGCTGGGCGATCCGATCGAGAAAGGCTCCGCAACCGTGATCCCGATTGTCAGCTACGGGTTCGGCTTCGGTGCGGGGGGCGGGGCAAGCCCCAAGACCGGTGACGGTGCGGGCACCGGCGCGGGCGGCGGGATCAAACCGCTCGGCGCGATCATCATCGACAGCGACGGCGCGCGGGTGGAATCGGTGCAGGGCCCGATGACCACCTTCGCCGAGGTGATCGGCAAGACCGCGGGCAAGGCCATCGACAAGGCGGCGGACAGCGCGGCGTCAAAGCGCGCGGAAGGGTGAGGTCCGCCTGTGGGTATCCTGCCGGGATTGCTGCTCACCGCGACGCTGGGTGTCATCGCGTTGTTCCTCGCGCTGCCTTTGCGGGTGGAGCTGAGGGCCGACAGCGCAGGCGCGCCGCGCCTTACCGCGGCCCTGCGGCCCTTCGGGCGGGTCGGCCCGCGCATTGCGCTCAAACGCCGCCCCGCGACCCGCGAGAAAGCGGACAAACCCCGCGCCGAGACGAAAAGGCGCCGAGGCCGATGGCAGGCCGACCCGGTGCGCATCGGGCGCGCCGCTCTTGACGCGCTGGCCGATATCCTGCGCGCTGTGCGCATTGACGCCGCCGATCTGAACCTGAGCTTCGGGCTTGGCGATCCTGCCGAGACCGGGGCGCTTTACGGCCGGATGACGCCGCTGATCCACGCCATCTCCGCCAGTCCGCGCTACCGGATACGTGTCGAGCCGGTCTTCGACCACGCCATGCTGAGCGGGCGCGCGGAGCTGGATTTCAGCTTTGTGCCCGCGCGGATCCTCTGGCCCGTCGCGCGGTTCGGTTGGGTCGCGTTCGGGCCCGCGCGATGACGTGGCGCATCGATCAGCCTGTGCGCGTCGGCGCCGGTGTCTTTGCCGCCATCGTGGAAGTGCGGATCGATGTCCGCGGGGTCCGTCACGCCGTCCTCGGGCACGGCGAAAAGCGCCCGATCCTGTATCTGCTGGTGCGCGGCGACGCGGTGTCGGGCATGGATGTGCAGGGCAAATCCGTCACCAGAGCCGAGATCGAGCGCCGCTTTCCAACCGCGATTGAGCAGCTGGGCGCGCTGCTCGGCGAAGCGCGGTGAGCGCCGGGCTCGGCCCTCCCGGTCACGGCCGCACCAGCCCTTCCATATCAACATCGACGCGCTCCGACAGGCTCTCCAGACTGTCATGCAGAAGCTGCAGGGCGTAATGCGGATTGTGTGTGTAGATCGCGGTTTCCTTGGCGACCAGCTGGTAATTATACGCGGCCTTGAGCAGGCGCGGGGTCCAGTTCTGGTAGCGGTTGGGATAGGCCGCCTCATCGGCGCTTGCCACGCCATCGCCATCGCTGTCGGCAAAGAAATAGGGATAGGCATCGGCGTAGACGACCGGCGCGTCCAGCACATCGGCGGCATAGAGGCCGATCGCGTCGCCAAGCCTTGCATGCAGCGCTCGGATCGGATCCGAAATGCCTTCGATGGTGTTGCCGTCACCGTCAAAATCCACAGGTGAGGTGCGGATATCGGCGAAGCTTTCGGCCTCCTTGTGGCAACTGGTGCAAGAGCTCAGCTCGACCGACAGGGCATGCGGGCTGTGGCACGCCGTGCACGTGTTGAGATCGGGCACATGGGTGAACTGGCCCTTGTAGACCTTGCCGGGATATTCGAACCCGCCGCGCGCAACGCTGCCCATCATGGTCGAGGCGGAGGGCGCGTAATGCACGTTGATAAAGCCCAGATCGCCCGCGACGACATCGTCCTCGAGCCCGGCGGTGCGGGTCTCCACCGTCTGGGAAGAGGCGCGCCCCTGATGGCAGACGGTGCAGACCGCCGACGCGGAAAACGCGTCCACGACAACACCGGACGGGAAGGGCACCGCGCGCAGGTCGGCGGCGCTTTGACTGTGGCAGACGGCGCAATCGACGCTGGTTCCCGGCGCGACCGCGTGGTCGATGACACCGGGCGTCGTCATCGGGCCGCGGATGTAGCTGATCGCCCCCTGGCTCGAGTGACAGACAGCACAGGTGCCCGGGATCTCGCCGTCCTCGTTCCAATGGGTGAACGCCTCCGAGCTGCGGTTGGCATGCGGCGAGGCCAGCCATGCCTCGACGATCTCGGGCAGGGTCGGCGGGTCGTCCTGCGCCGCAACATCCGTGCCAAAAAGCGCCGCCGAGAGACCAAGCGACAGTGCCGAAAAATGCCTGAAGGAATGCGTCACGCCAAAGTCCTTTCCTGTGATCGGGATCGATTGATGTCCAGCCTTAGGCAGCGCGGCGGCAGCGCCGTTGACAAAAATCAATCCGGACCGCGATGGCGCCAACTAGGGTCGGCCAATATGCGACGGAAGGTGCCGCGGCTCTGACGGCACCGGCGCGATTTGGGGTTTGGAACGGTGCGGCATTTCAGGATCAGGATGGGCGAGACTGCGACGCGCGAGGACAGGCCGCTGCAGGAGATATCCGGGCCCGCCCGGGCGTCAGCGGCTGCCATTCTCGGCACCGATTTTCCCGGGATGCGCCCGCGATTCGAGGTGGCGGAGGGGGACCGGGTCGGCTGTGGTCAGCTGCTCTTTCGCGACAGGAAACACCCCCAGATTGCCTTTGTCGCGCCGATATCCGGTCGCGTGGCCACCTTGCAGCACGGGCCACGGCGGACGCTGTCGCTGGTGGTGATCGAGGCAGGGGACGCCGGGGCCGGAGCTGTGGCGCCGGATGTCCCGGACCGGGGCCGGGTGCGGCAAGAGCTGCTGGCGCGCGGGTTCTGGCCTGCCTTCCGATCCCGCCCCTTCGGACATATGCCGCACCCCGAGGCGCGGCCTTCGGCCATTGTCGTGAACGCGGTCAGAAAGACGCCGCAAGCGCCTGATCCGGCGGGTGTTCTTGCCGCGCAGCAGGCGGATTTCAACGACGGTCTGGATTGTCTCACCCAACTGACCGACGGTCAGGTATTTGTCTGCCAGTCGCCGGGAGATCCGCTGGCGGCTGTGACGGGCCGGATCACCTGCGCGGCCTTCAGCGGCACCCGCGCGGCCGGGTTCGCGGGCACCCAGATCGATCATCTCTGCCCGCCCACACCGGGAGGCGAGGTCTGGACCATCGGCTATCAGGACGTCGCCGCCATCGGCCAGCTCTTCCGGACCGGCATCTATGCCTCGGAGCGTGTGGTCTCGGTCTCCGGCCGACATGTCGGCCAGCCCCGCCGCTTGCGCGCGGTGCTCGGACTGCGGCTTGCGGATGTGGCGGAGCGGGATGCGGGCGTCGCGCTGTCGGGGGACGCCCTGACCGGCCATCCCGCCGCCTATCTCAGCCGGTTCGATGACCAGATCACCCAGGTTGCGCAGCGCCGGGCCGGGCCGGGCGCGTCCTGGCTCCGCCGTCTGGGGGGGCGCACCGACGCGCTGATCCCGAACCGGGCGCTCGACCGCGCGCTGGCGGTCAACATCCCGACCGTGCCGCTGCTGCGCGCGCTGGCGAGCGGTGACGCGGAAGAGGCGGCGCGGCTGGGATGTCTGGCGCTGGTCGAGGAGGATGTGGCCGCGCTGAGCCGCCGCTGCACCAGCGGGGCGGATTACCCGCGTCTTCTGCGACAGGTCCTCGACACGCTCGGGAAAGACGCGGCATGACGCGTCAAGGGCGGCCCTGGCCCAGCGGGGTGACGATGGTGCAGATCCTGGCGCTCTGTGCGCCCTGTGCGGTTGTGGTGGCGGGTGACCTCGTCACGCGTTTGCCGATCCTGATCGCGGCGGTGATTGCCGCGCTTGGGCTGGAGGCGCTCTTTGCGGTCCTGCGCAGGCGGGATCCGGGCGTGGACGGGCTGACCACGGCGCTCATCTTTGCCACGCTCTGTCCGGCAGAGACCGCGATCTGGCAGGTCGCGGTCTGCGTCTCTCTGGGGGTTGTGCTGGGCGAGCTGGTCTTCGGTGGCCGCGGCTTCGGATTTCTGCATCCGGCGACGGTGGGGCTGGCGCTGCTGGTCCTTTCGTTCCCGCAGCTGGGCTTTGCGCCGCCGTCACAAGCGCTTGCCCTTGCGACGCTGCCCGGGGCCGCGATGCTGCTGGCGCTGGGCCTGATCTCGGGCCGGGTTCTGCTGGCGGCGGTCGCCACGGCGGCGGGGCTCTACGCGCTGGGCGGGCCGGTCACGGCGCCTCTCGCGCTCGCCACGGGGCTGGCCTTCGGGCTGGTGTTCCTGATCGCCGATCCTGTCGCCGCCGCATCGACCACGACCGGGCGCTGGGTCTATGGCGCGCTGGCGGGGGGGCTGGTTGCGGTCTTCTCGCCGCCCGGTGAGATCACAAGCCAGGCCGTGGTCTTTGCAGCGCTCATGGCGGGCATCTTCGCGCCGCTGATCGACCGGCTCGTCGTGATCGCCCATGTCGCCCGGTGGCGGAGGCGTCACGGTGACTGATCCGCTTTCTGCCTGGCGCGGCTTTCTCGACCGGCCCAATGACGACCGGGTGAAGATCTTCGGGGTCGCGTTGCTTGTGGCGCTTGCCTCCTCGGTGCTGGTCTCCACATCCTCGGTGCTTCTGAAGCCCTATCAGGAGGCCCATCTCGAAGCCGAGCGCGCGGCCCGCATGGCGGCCATGATCGACACGCTGCCGGGACTGCGCGACGTGATGGCCGAACTGGGCGTCGACCGGCTCGAGACGCGGCTGGTCGATCTGGGCACCGGCGCCTATGTCACCGGCATCGAGCCGGAGGGCTACGATTTTGCCGCGGCCGCCGCCGACCCGGATCTGAGCGTCGCGATACCGCCCGATCAGGATATCGCGCGCCTCGGCAGGCGCGCACATGTCGCGCCGGTGCATATTCTCGAACGTGACGGGGCGCTGTTGCTGGTGGTCCTGCCGGTCGCGGGCAGGGGCTATCAATCCACCATCCGCGCGATGCTGGCGCTCAATGCCGATCTGACCACCGTGGCGGCGCTCGCGATCACCGAACAGGCCGAGACGCCGGGCCTTGGCGAGCGGGTGGAGGATCCGGACTGGCTGGCGCTCTGGCCCGGAAAGGAGGTCATGGACGACAGCGGTCGCATCATGATCTCCGTGGTGCGCGGTCCGGCCAGCGGCCCGCATGAGGTCGATGCGATCAGCGGCGCAACGGTCACAAGCAACGGCGTCGGCGACATGCTGCGGTTCTGGCTGGGCGATTGGGGATACCGTTCGTTTCTGGACCGGCTGCGGGCAGGGGGGCTCTGAGATGGCATCGCACTGGAGGCATCTCGTCACCCCGCTGATCGCCGGCAACCCGGTGACCCTGCAGATCCTGGGCATCTGCTCGGCACTTGCGGTGACGACATCGCTGCAGACCGCGCTGGTGATGTCGGCGGCGCTGACCGGCGTGCTTGTCATGTCCTCCGCCGCGATCAGCCTCATCCGCCACCACATCCCCAACGTCATCCGGCTGATCGTGCAGATCGTGATCATCGCGTCGATGGTGGTGGTGATCGACGAGCTTTTGCAGGCCTTCGCCTTTGCGGTCAGCCGCCAGCTTTCGATCTTTGTGGGTCTCATCGTGACCAACTGCCTCGTTCTGGGGCGGGCGGAGGCTTTTGCCATGCGCAACCCGGTCTGGCCGTCGATGCTCGACGGGCTGGGCAACGGGCTGGGCTACAGTCTGGTTCTCGTCATCGTCGGCAGCCTGCGCGAGCTTTTCGGACAGGGCACGCTGCTTGGCGTCACCGTTCTGAAACCGGTGGCGGAGGGGGGCTGGTTCGAGCCGTTCGGACTGATGCAGCTGGCCCCCAGCGGGTTTTTCGTGATCGCTGCGCTGATCTGGATCATTCGCGCTGTCCGCGTGGAGCAGGTGGAGAGGGCCGAGCACAAGGTCCTGCGCACGCGGGTGCCGCGATGAGTGACCTTCTGCTCGCAGCCCTCTTTCACGAGAACCTTGCGCTGACCTCGTTTCTGGGCATATGCACCTTTCTGGCGGTGTCCGAACGGTTCGAGACGGCGCTTGGTCTGGGGCTGGCCATTATCGTTGTGCAGACCATCACGGTGCCTGTCAACAACTTGATTCTGAACGGACTTCTGGTCGATGGCGCCTGGGCCTGGCTGGGTCTGCCCGATGTCGATCTGAGCTTTTTGAAGCTCATAGCGTTCATCGGCACGATTGCGGCCATGGTGCAGATCCTCGAGATGTTTCTCGACCGCTACGTGCCGGTGCTCTACCGCGCGCTCGGGATCTTCCTGCCGCTCATCACTGTCAATTGCGCGGTGCTGGGCGGCAGCCTCTTCATGGTGGAACGGCAATACGATCCGGTCGAATCGGTGGTCTACGGTTTCGGCACCGGGGCGGGCTGGGCGCTGGCCATCGTGGCCTTCGCCGCCATCCGCGAGCGATTGAAATACAGCGACATTCCGGACGGGTTGCAGGGGCTGGGCAGCGCGTTTCTGGTGACCGGACTGATGTCGCTCGGCTTTGCCGCCTTCGCGAGGATCCCGCTGTGATCAATGTCGGTTTCGGTGTCCTGCTCCTTGTCGCGCTCTTGCTGGTGCTGACCGGAATTGTCGTCGCCGCGCGCGCGTTGCTGATCCCGACACGGCCCGCGCGGCTGAGCCTCAACGGACCAAGGGTCTTGCAGACGCAGACCGGGCAAAAGCTGCTTGCCGCGCTGCATGACAACGGCGTGCTCCTGCCCTCGGCCTGCGCCGGTGCGGGCACCTGCGGGCTTTGCCGGGTGCAGATTAGCGAGGGCGGGCCGGACATCCTGCCGATCGAGGAGGCCCGATTCACCCGTGCCGAGCTGCGCGCGGGGCTGCATCTCGCCTGTCAGGTCACCGTGCGCGGCGATATGGCGCTGGTGGTGGACGAGGCGTTGCTCGACGCGGAAAGCCGGACCCTGAGTGTCGCCTCGGCCCGGCAACTCACACCGCTGATCCGCGAGATTGTGCTGAAGATGCCCGATGGCGCGCCGATGGACATCCACGCAGGCTCATTCCTGCAAGTCACCGCGCCGCCTTTTTCTCTGAGCTTTGCGGACATGAATGTGCCCCACCGGTTCGACGCGCAATGGCAGGCCCTGCGCCCCCTTGGTCTGAGCAGCGCGGAGGACGTCACCCGCGCCTATTCGGTGGCCAACCGGCCCGAAGACACCGAAGCGGGGCGGCTGGTCTTCAATATCCGGCTGGCGCTGCCGCCGCCATCGGTGCGTGACGCTCCGCCCGGTGTGGTGTCGTCCTGGCTCTTTGCGGTGAAGCAGGGCGATCAAGTCGAGGTCTCCGGGCCGTTCGGGTCGTTCCGCGCGCAGGACACCGATCGCGAGATGGTCTTTATCGGCGGCGGTGTCGGCATGGCGCCCTTGCGCGCGATGATCTTCGAGCAACTGGAGACCGTGGGCACCGCCCGCAGGATGAGCTTCTGGTACGGCGCACGCAGTGGCTCGGACCTTTATTATGCCGATGAATTCGACGCGCTGGCGGCGCGGCATCCGAATTTCAGCTGGACGGTCGCCATGTCGGAGCCGCAGCCGGAGGATGACTGGACCGGTGCCGAGGGCTTTGTGCATTCCGTCGCGTTCGAGCGCTACCTGCGCGATCATCCGGCACCCGAGGCCTGCGAATACTACCTTTGTGGCCCGCCACTGATGATCCGCGCGGTCCTGTCGATGCTGGACGATCTGGGTGTCGACGAAGACAGCATTTTCAACGACGATTTCGGGGTTTGAGCCATGATGCCAACGCAACGTGCCATGTTAACGCGACGCTCTGTCCTGACGGGATTGCTGGGCGCGGTGGCCGTGCCGGGATATGCGCGCGCCGGGGTCGCGACCGGAGGGGGGCTCGCGTTCGGGTCAAGCTGGCGGATCACCGTTGGCGCGGGCACGCCGCTGGCGCCTTTGCAGGCCCGTATCGATGCCGTGATATCGCGGGTCGACCGCCAGATGTCGCCTTACCGGCCCGAGTCCGATCTGTCGCGGTTCAATGCGACCCGAACGTCCCATTGGCAGCCGATGCCGCACGCCATCTGCGAGGTTGCAGCACGCGCGCTGCGCATCGCCGCGCTGACCGGCGGCGCGTTTGACCCGACGGTGGGGCCGCTTGTCTCGCGGCTCGGGTTCGGACCGATCGAAGGCCGGGCGGGGCATTACTCCGGCCTGTCGGCACGCGCGACCGGCTTGCGCAAGGCAGCGCCTGACCTGACGCTCGATCTCTGTGGCATCGCAAAGGGCTATGCGCTCGACCGCGTCATCGCGGATGTGCGGCGCGCGGGCATCTCCGACGCGCTTGTGGAGATCGGCGGAGAGGTCAGGGCGCTCGGCCGCCATCCGAGCGGGCGCGACTGGCGCGTCGCGATTTCGAACCCCGCGCCCGGAGGCGTCGCCGCGCGCTGCGTGATCGCGCCCGGGCCACTGGCGCTGGCGACATCGGGTCATGCCGTCAACGGCGCAAGCGGTCCGGTCGCAACCAGCCACATCATCGACCCGGAGCGCGGCGCGGCGGCGAGTTCCGCGCTGCTCTCGGTATCCGTTCTGGCGCCCGACGCGACCGAAGCCGATGCTCTGGCCACAGCACTTTGCGCCCTGGGGCCGGAGGCGGGCGTTCGGCTGGCGCAAGAGCGCGGCATCTCTGCCCTCTTCCTGCGCGACCCCGCTGACGGCGCGCCGGAGGTGATGACCGGACGCTTCCGCCAGCATATCCCGTCCTGAGGTAACTCCATGGAAACCCTTGTCCTTTCCTTCATCCTGCTGGTCCTCGCGATCCTCGGTCTCGCGCTTGGCGTCATCGCAGGCCGCGCGCCGATCCGCGGCAGTTGCGGCGGCATCACCTGCCAGCTGCGCACGCGTTGCGGCGCCTGCAACCGCGGTATCGATCCGGAGGCGCGCCGATGACACCCGCCGCCACCGTCGCCGATTACATGACGCGCAGCCTTGTCACGCTGGCGCCGGAGACGGAGATCAACCGCGCCATGAGCGTTCTTCTCGACAAGCGGATCTCGGGCGCGCCGGTGGTTGACGGCACCGGCGTCTTGGTCGGCGTGCTGTCGAAAAAGGACTGCCTGAGGGCCGCCGTCGAGGCCAGCTACTATCGCGACTGGGGGGCGACCGTGGCGGCGCATATGTCCAGGGAGGTCGAGACGCTGGACGCAGGGCTGGGCATCATGGCCGCTGCCAACGCCTTTCTGTCGAGCCGGTTTCGCCGGTTTCCGGTCATGCAGGCGGGCCAGCTTGTCGGGCAGATCAGCCGGGCCGACGCGCTGCGCGCGATGCAGGAGAACTGGGGGTAGAGAGGGGTGGCGCACCCCGGATTGCGTGGGCCGCGTCGCCACCCAGAAGGGTTTGCGTCGCCAATGGCCACGCAAGGCGCCTTACGCCCCAAGAGGCTCGACCGTTCCGTCGATCTCCATCAGCAGAAGTTCGACCTGCAACCCCGGCGCGCGGGTCCGGATTTCGCGGGCGAGAGCGGTCATATGCGCCAGGCGGGACAGGCGCTCGCTGTCGGGATCATCGGCGCAGTCATGGCCGACAAGGGCCTTGCAGGCGCCGCAATCGCGATGGTCGATCACGATGATGCGCCTGATGCCCTGCAGGCTTTGGGCGCGCTCCACATGAGCCCAGAACGTCACGGCCCGGGGGGCGGTTCGGTCGGCCATGTCGCCGATGGCGCCACCGGCCAGCGTGATCTGGTCATATTTTCCTGCCAGCCCGCGTGCCGCGAGATAACCCGCGACCGCGCCGATCAGCCGATGATCCATGCAATTCAGAACCAGCGCGTCGGCGCTTTGTGACGGCGGTACAGTTAAGCGCCGCCGATGTCGACAAGCTGCATTCGAAGATTGGCCAGTTGGTGGTGGAACGGGATTTTTCAGCCGAAGCCTCGCATCAACTTCTCGGGACGCGAGGCAAAAAATGGTGAGCCGGGATCACAAGTCAAGCCTTCGCAAACAGTGCGAACTGTTGCAGCTGTCGCGGTCGCGCCTTTACTATCAGCCGGTCGGCGAAAGCGCTGAGAACCTGCGCTTCATGGAGATAATCGACAAGCAATTCCTTGAAGCGCCGTGGTATAAGTCGCGTCAAATGGCACGCTTCATGAAGCGGCAGGGCCATGAATGCGGCCGTCATCGCATGCGTCGATTGATGCGGATGACGCGTTTGGTTCCGATCTGCCAGCAGCCCAATACCAGCAGGAAGCATCCACAGCACAAGATCTGGCCATACCTGCTGCGCAATATGGTGATTGATCGCCCGAACCAGGTTTGGTGCGCAGATATTGCCTGTATCCCGATGCGGCGTGGGTTGCTCTACCTCGTGGCGATCATGGATTGGCACAGCCGCAAGGTGCTGGCTTGGCGGCTGTCAAACAGTATGGACGCGGACTGATGCGTCGAGGCCCTGAAAGAGGCTTTGGCCAAGCACGGTGCGCTACTTGGGAGTTGAACTCGAAGATGCGCTGAGTATCGCCGAAAATATTGACCTTCAGGCATTGGGCGAGCGGCTGATCCCGCTCGCCTTTGCGGGCCAACCCGCTGCAAGCATCAGGTTTGACGAAAAATGACCAGCGCCGCCAAAATCCATTTGACGTCCGCTCGCCATAGCCAATTCGGACCAAATGAAGTCGGGTGAATTGGCGGCCAGCTCCAAGTGGGCAATCACTCGGACGGCCAACCCTCTTAGCTCAAGTAGCGATACGGATGGCGGCGCAAAGTTCGGGGTGCAGAATCCAGTTCCCGGGCTTCTCCTCATGTCCGGAATCACTGCAAGATCCGATCAGCGCAACTCCATCCAAACTCGTTGAAAGCACCTTGGAACCTGTCTCAGCAGATAGATATCCAGCAATCATTCGACCCGCGCTTGCTAGCGCTTTTTTGGCTGAGGCAGTGGATTTGTAGCTGCCCGCATTCGCGACACTCTCCTCTGTCAGCCCATCCGCTTCCGCCAGCGATAACGCCATCAACATGGCGCCTTGCGGTTTTGTCAGACTTACAGTGTTGAGGGCCTCAACGTATTCGTCGGATGTCGGTACCTGTGTCCCGGTGCTTGGATCTGTCCTCCGGTCCTCGCTCCTGCGGGTTTCACGCGCATCGATGACGCAATGCAAAGCGGCGATCGCGGCTTCTTCGGTCTTGCCGATTGCCTCGGCAATCAAACCACGCGCTTTCGTTGGCGGCTTTGGGAATGCCCGAGCCGTGAATACGCCCGCGACACAACCGGACTTGATCTGATATCGGCCATATTCGCCCATGCGGATCGCCATAGGGGCTTCTTTCTCGGTGTACTTGGCCTTCGATTTCTTCGACATTGCCTTGAACACGCCACGTCCCGCACCTGATCTGTTCGGCGCTGTGTAGTCTGACATCGGCTGGTCTCCTGAGGATGGCAAGTCACAGCGCCAGTTCGGTGGTTACCGATCCGGGCAATGGAACTGCTGCGTTAGTTGGTGGAAGAGAACTGAGAAACAAATGGCGGTCGGGCGATGGGGCGCTCCGAAGGAGCGCCCACTTGCAAAGATCAGGCAAGCGCGATGTTGGTTGCGCTTTCGCGGCCATCACGACCGGCCTCGACGTCGAAGGTCACCTTCTGATCGTCGTTCAGGGTGGTCATGCCCGACTTCTCGAGTGCGGAGATGTGCAAGAACACATCCTTGCCACCTGTGTCAGGTGCAATGAAGCCGAAGCCTTTGGTGGGGTTGAACCATTTCACTGTGCCGTTGGCCATGTGAATTTTCCTTATTTGATCGCTGCCCGCGACATGCGGCAGCCCGGCTTCTCAAAACAGTGTCTAGCGCTGTGAGCCGGTTAAGGAAAACAGAGGTTCGAATGGAGTTCAGTAGCCCATCAAACGTGGTGGCTGCCGGATAGGATTACAAGGTGCACTCAGTGCTTTGGCCATTGTTCCCTTGGCCAAGAGAGCATTGATCCACTATGGTTCACAAGCTGCCGGATAAGCGCCATCCACGTCAACCGCGTGCTTCATAAACTCCGCGAAGGCGGGCTCGTCACGTTTCAGGGCGGGCGTGTTACGTTCGATGACTACGAGGGGCTGGTTGCATTGGCGGATTTCGATCCGGCCTACCTCGATCAGTCGTGGCCTGTTTTGCCGTGACATAGGACGAGGGCCTGCTGTGCGGACTTTTCGGACTTATGCCCGCGCGGATTTTGCTGACGCAGAAACCTTTCGCAGATCCGGTATGATTGTCGCCTCGTTGCGGCTATGTCGTCAGACCGGTCACCAAGAGCCCCTGAGGAACCCGGATCTCAAACCGCCTCTTTGCTGCAACGAGGCGACGACTATACCGTGATCTGAGTCAGCATTTCGCCTTTCAGGGGCTTATTGAAGAAGTATTTCACCGAAGCGAATTGATTGGCCCGCTCGGCATCTTTTGGATTGCTCGAAGTAGTTAGCATCGCAACGGTCGTCGGAGGGTTGCCGTTTGCGAGCTCCCGGTCGATCTCTTCGAGGAATTCAAACCCGTTCATGCGCGGCATGTTAATGTCCAGGAAAATCAGTTCGGGCAGTTTATCATTGGTTCTTGCGGCCTCCAGCGCGTCTTCGGCGTTGCCAAAGAGCACGAGATTGTCGACTAGCCCCGTCTTGTCGATCACGCGCTGATAGAGAAGCCTGTCGAACTTCTCGTCGTCGATGACAAATACTTTCTTGAACGTCATTGGATATCCTCACAGGTTTCAAGGATGATGCTGAAGCTCGATCCGCTGCCCTCTTCCGAAGTGACCTGAATTTCCGTGCCGTGATTGTCCGCGACGCGCTTGCAAAGCGCGAGACCGATGCCAGAGCCATGATATTCGTCAAACGTATGCAACCGTTTGAACAAATCGAAAATATGCCCCCTTTGATCGGATCGTATTCCGATACCGTTATCCGCAACCGTGATGCTGGTTGCCGCGCCGGATCTGCGATCCCGGGCAGAAATTCGGATTTCGGGCCTTTGACACTCGTTGCGAAACTTGAGGGCGTTGGTCAGCAGATTGGTGAACAGAACACGGAGCTGAAACGGATTACCGCGGACCGTTGGCAACTCGGATGGCAGAACGGTCGCCTCAGCGTCGACTATTGCCGCCTGCATGTCGCTGATGATCTCCGGCACAAGCCGGTTCAGATCGACGGGCTCGGCGTTGAAGCTGTGTTCCACAACCCGTGAATATTCGAGCACGTCGTCGATCAACTTTTTCATTCGAACCGCGGTGTCAGAGGCAATTCCGATCAGTTCAATGGCGTCGTCGTCGATAATGTCCGCGAAATCCTCGAGCAGTGTCTGAAGGTACATCTCGATCGTGTTGATCGGCGTCTTGAGATCGTGCGACAGAGCGTAGGTGAAATCGGCCTGCTCGCGATTTGCATGAATCAGCATCGCATTTGATTGTTCTAGCTCCCGTGCGCGTTCGCGGATCTCGGCCGTGCGCAGTTGCACCTGGCTGTCCAGACTGTCGCGTTGGCGTTCCAGGTCTAGGGTGATATCGCGCAATTGTTCTTCTACCCGCCGCCGTTCGGCGATTTCCGCCTGCAGCCGGGACACGTTTGTGCGGTAGCCGCGGAGCGCCATGTCATATACCGCGATTCCCTCCAGGAAAAATTCCTCTGCCGCGTCGACCGCCTTGGATCCGTCGTCGCAGTGCAGCAGGATCGCGCTGAGCGCCGCGTGATGCATGGTGCCGAAGTCCGCGAGCGACAGATCATTTTGCAATGCTTCGCGCGCCATATCGTAGGCTTTGACCAGCGCGGATTCGTCCCTGTTCAGGCAATAGGCCCCGATTGCGTCGGCGTAACGCTGCGCTAGGTCCGAACCCGCCTGTACATAAGCGGCAGAGCACATCGTCATGGCGCCGCCCCTTGCAGCGTAAACGCCGCGAACGTGCGATCATCGCCGTTACGCCCGTAACGTTCGAGCCGGGACGACGCGAAATCGGTCGGCGCGATCGTGTCCGGACGGTGATCGCGGTAAGTGCGCGACACGCCATCGGTGCTCAGGGCAACAACCTGACCCGGTTCAAGCCGGTGGCGCTGCGGCGAGATCCTCGGCTCGCTGTGACCCAGCGTTCCGGGGCGTTGGATCACGCTGATCACGGGTGCGGCTTCACTCGGCAGGGGAAAGACCACGCCATCGATGTCGCCAAGCGCTGCCCATTCAAGGCTCTGCTGGTCGAGGTCGACGAGTGCCACAGCCAGGGCCGCGCCACGGGTGCCGATCAATTGCTGGTGGCAGGTCTCGAAGAGCTGTCCCAGATCGTGGATGTTGCTTTTGGTCAACACGTCGAGACAACGGCTCGAGGCCTCCCTGGCCTGCAATCCGCTTCCGGCACCGTCGGCGACCGCGAATATCACCCTGTTCTGGTCACGCATCAGCAGGAACCCGTCGCCGCTGGGCTGGTCATCCTGTTTCGGTGCCTCGGCGACCGCCCAGAGCATCCGCATCGCGGAGGCAGGCGCCGCAATCTCTCCGCTATGAACATTTACAACCATTTTATCGCCGTCACCTTCACCCCTTCTCCCGCTGCCGAGCAAAGATCGAATTCGTCGACGATCCGCCGTGTGCCGGGCAGGCCAAGCCCGAGGCTGTTGCCGGTGGAGAACCCGTCGCACATGGCGGCGTCGACATCTTCGATGCCGGGCCCGTTGTCTTTTGCAATCATGCGCAGCCCGTTGCGCCCCCCCCTGCTGATGATGTCGAGAAGGATCTCTCCCCGGCCGGCATAGTTAACGATGTTCCGGGCAAGTTCGGAGATTGCCGTGGCGATCAGCGCCTGATCAGGTCTGCTGAACCCCATGACGCTGGCAATGTTGCGCCCCACTTGACGGGCGGTGACGACATCGCCATCGGTCGTAATGTCCTGACGCTTCATCGGCGGCGCCTCTGCTGGTATACTCATGAGGCTCTCTTCAGAAGGGCGATGCCATCGTCGAGGTCCAGCGCGGTCGGCACGGTTTCGAGGGTCAGTCCCAGAAGCACCATCGACATTGCGACCTCGGGCTGGATCCCGACAATTGCCATCCGTGCGCCGCGCAGCTCCACCGCAGACGCGATTTCGGTCAGAGTACGGGTTCCGAAGCTGTCAAGCACGTCGACGAGGCTGACATCGACGATCACGTGTTTGGTCGGTTTGTGCGCGATCTCTTCAAGGATTCGGGTCTGTAGATCGAGGATTTCGCTGTCGGAGAGTTCTTCCTGAACCGACGCGATGAGCAGTTCTTTCTGACGAAGTATCGGAACTTGACGGGTCATGGGTTTAGCCGTCCAGCAGCTGTTCCGCGGTCTCGATACCGCGCTGCAGGTCTCCGGCGGGGTTCAGCGCCTGACCGGTCACGCCGATTTTGACCAGCGACTGGGCGACGTCGGCAGTGATCCCGGTCAGAACCGAATTTGCGCCCATCAGCCGGGCCGCGGTCATCGTCTGGATCAGGTGGTTGGCGACTGCACTGTCTACGGCCGCAACCCCGGTGATATCGAGCACAACCGCACGCGCAGAATGATCTCGGATCGCGTCGAGCATCCGTGTTGTCAGAAGTCGGGCCCGATGGCTGTCCAGCGTGCCTACCACGGGCACCAGCAGCATACCGTCCCGCATCTTTAGGACGGGCACCGGCAGTTCGCTCATTTCACGTTCCCGGGCCTCGATCGCCTCTTCTCGCGCATTCGAGAATGCCTCCAGCGTCAGAGCCTTGTGGCAGGATGCAATTTTCTGAAGCGACATGATGATCTCGACCGCCTGATCCTTGTCGTCACTCTGTTCGCGAATAAGTGTGCTGATCCGTTTCAGGAAATAGGAGTAGGCGCCCATGTAAAAGCTGGGCGACACACCGCTACGTTCGTTGAAAGTGCCGGCGTCCCGGCGGGTCTCGTAATAATCTTCGCTCAACCCGGTTTCGACAAGCTCGAGAAAGTGGCGCTTTTGTTCCTCGCGGATGCGGGCAATATGGTCGGCATCCGCCATATGGCGCGTGGGATGATCGAAACCACCCGAGCGATCGTAGAAATCGCGAATGATGTCATTGATATTCTCTTCCACCAGGGTTTTCAGCGCCGAAACCCGATCACGGTCTTCTGATGAAATATCGAACCAGCCGAACGCGTTGGTCATGCCGGTTTTGTTGTAGTTGATCGTGGACGAAATAATCTCATTCATGGCCTGTTTCCCCGAAGTCTGTTTAGTGCCGAAAGTGCGCTGGAAATACTAAAATTGCATTTAGGCCGAACCGGGATTGCCGGAATTTCAACCCAAGTTGGCTCTGATTTTAGCGATATCCCTTAGGGTCAGGACCCATTGATTGTCGCGTAGTGGCGTGATTCACGGCTCTAAAAGCGAGCGGTGAACATGTCTGATCTTTTCTGGCTGACGGATGTGCAAATGGCGCGTCTGGAGCCTTACTTCACGAAATCCCACGGCAAGCCGCGCGTCGATGACAGGCGTGTGTTGAGTGGGATTATCTTCATCAATCGCAATGGCTTACGTTGGCGCGACGCACCAACGGCATACGGGCCGCACAAGACGCTCTGCAATCGCTGGAAGCGGTGGAGCGACAAGGGCGTCTTCGCCCGGATGATGGCGGGTCTGGCTGGCGAGCACGGCGAACAGAAGACCGTGATGATCCCTCTCGGGACATCACTATCGTGATGCCCTGCCGGGCAAGGGACGCGACGTATCTGAAGGCCCACCGGACAGCGACCAGCATGGCCGCGAGAAAGGGGGGTGTGGACGCCTGATCGGCCGGACCAGGGGCGGCATGAACACCAGGTTGCATGCCATTTGTGACAGCAAGGGACGCCCCCTCAATTCCGTTTGTTACGGCAGGGCAAGTCAGTGATTACATAGGTGCTCGTGGCGTGCCCCCATCGGGTGGTCCGGTTTGATTGTTAGTGCATCGTGGGCCTCTGGTCTATTGGCACGATGCTTTCCGGTGCTGGTGGACGATAGCCCAATGAGCTGTGTGGCCTGACGGTGTTGTAGTGAATGCGCCATTGCTCGATCAGGATTTTGGCTTCCCGCAGGCGGTAGAAGATTTCGCCGTTGAGCAGCTCGTCACGGAACCGGGCATTGAAGCTCTCGCAATACCCGTTCTCCCAAGGGT
>CANMMF010000004.1 GCA_947498985.1 uncultured Paracoccaceae bacterium
GACCAGGAGGTGAAGGCCTCAACCGCGTCGCCACTGTCGATGCGGTCGCCAGCGGGACCGGACCAGGAGGTGAAGGCCTCGACATTGTCGCCTGCATCGGTGCGTCCGGCTGCCGGGCCCGACCAGGAGGTGAAGGCCTCAACCGCGTCGCCACTGTCGATGCGGTCGCCAGCGGGACCGGACCAGGAGGTGAAGGCTTCGACATTGTCGCCTGCATCGGTGCGGCCAGTTGCCGGACCGGACCAGGAGGTGAAGGCTTCTACGGCGTCACCACTGTCGGTGCGGCCAGTTGCCGGACCCGACCAGGAGGTGAAGGCCTCTACCGCGTCGCCACTGTCGATGCGGTCGCCAGCGGGACCGGACCACGACGTGAAGGCTTCGACCGCGTCACCTGTATCGGTGCGACCGCGGGCCGGACCGGACCATGACGTGAAGGCCTCGACGGCGTCGCCATTGTCGATACGATTGCCTGCAGGGCCAGACCATGAGGTGAACATCTCGGTTGCATCGCCGCCCAGCAGATCGGTCTCTGCCGGACCCGACCACGAGGTGAACATCTCGACGGCTTCGCCGGAAAGAGCGCTTGTCTCACGACGGTTGGAAACGAACTGTTCAGATTTGGTGTGCTTAAGTTGAGCGCTCACTGGCTATCTCCTCGGTTGGGTTGTGTGATATGCACAATGACGTTGCGCGCAAAAGGCGTTTGCAAAAAAGTTAATTCTTGTTAAGGTTGATTAATACCGATTTTATCCACATTAGCTTACGAGTGCAGATGTTCGGACTGGACCAACTCTGGGAGTTATCCACAGGGAATTATTTCCTGTGGATAGAGTAGAAGTTTGCAAAGCAACGATGGTTTGCAAAGTTTTGGACTTTGCGAATCGTGTGGATCCGCTTGCGCTGAAACGCCCTTTCCGCAATAGCTTGGCAAGCAAAGGAGAGGTCGTTTTGATAATCGCCACCTTCAATATTAATGGCATCAAAGCCCGTTTGGGGGCCCTCACCGACTGGTTGGATGAGCGTCAACCGGACGTTGTTTTGTGTCAGGAAATCAAATCCGTTGACGCTGCTTTCCCCCGGGAGGTCTTCGAGGAGCGCGGCTACAACGTGGAGACGCATGGCCAGAAAGGCTTCAACGGCGTGGCGATTCTCTCCAAACACCCGCTCGAAGACGTCACGCGCGGCCTGCCGGGCGATGACAGCGACGAACAGGCGCGCTGGATCGAGGCGACGGTGGTGGGCGACAGCGAGGCATGCCGGCTCTGCGGTCTCTACCTGCCCAACGGCAATCCGGCGCCGGGGCCGAAATACGACTACAAGCTTTCGTGGATGGCGCGGCTCGAGGCGCGCGCGAAAGAGCTGATGGAAGCCGAGATGCCGGCGCTGATGGCGGGCGACTATAACGTGATCCCGCAGGCCGAGGACGCCGCCCATCCGGAGAACTGGACCGAGGACGCGCTTTTCCGGCCCGAGACGCGCGACGCCTACCGGCGCATCCTGAACCTGGGCTTCACCGAAGCCTTTCGCGCCCGGCACGCCGCACCCGGCCATTACAGCTTCTGGGATTATCAGGCCGGCGCCTGGGACCGCAACAACGGCATCCGCATCGACCATTTGCTGCTGACACCTCCCGCCGCCGATCTGCTGACCGATTGTCAGATCGACAAGGAGGTGCGCGGGCGCGAAAAACCCTCCGACCATGTGCCGGTCTGGATCGAGCTTGCGCTCTGAGTGCGGCGCGCGCCTCTGCGGCAGGCATCGGCTTGCACGCCCCTGCCCTGCGCACTACTTCTAGACGTATCACATGATCAACGAGGGGTGCCGAGATCCATGCCCATGCATGCCCAGCAAATCGAAGAGCTTCTGCGCGAGAGCTTTCCCGAGGCGAAAATTGTCGTCGAGGGTGACGACGGCGTGCATATGTCGGCGATGGTGGTCGACGAGAGCTTTCGCGGCAAGAACCGGGTGCAGCAGCAACGCGCCGTCTATGCCGCGCTCAAGGGCAAGATGGACGGGCCCGCGGGCGAGTTGCACGCTCTGGCGCTGACCACACGGGCGCCGGACTGAGATGTCCTCGCTCACCCTGATCGTGATCCTGTCGGTTCTGGTGCTGCTGGCGGCAGCGCTGAAAGCCTGGATCGCGATCCGGGCCGACAGGGCGCAGGGCCGTGGCAGCCTGCCCGGCAAGGGCTACCATACCATCGACGCCTCTTATCACTCCGGCGGATCGGGCGGCGGGCATACGTCGCATTACCGCGTGCCCCAGGATCCGCAGGAATACGCACGCCTCTTCATCCCGAAGGAACCCAGGAAATGACCGAAGACGCCAAGACCCGCATCGAAGACACCGTGAAGACCAACGAGGTGGTGCTTTACATGAAAGGCACCAAATCCATGCCGCAATGCGGGTTTTCCAGCCGCGTGGCGGGGGTGCTCAATTACATGGGTGTGGAATTCAAGGACGTGAACGTGCTGGCCGATGACGCGATCCGGCAGGGGATCAAGGATTATTCCGACTGGCCGACGATCCCGCAGCTCTATGTCAAGGGCGAGTTTGTGGGCGGCTGCGATATCATCACGGAAATGACGCTGTCGGGGGAGCTTGACCAGCTCTTTGACGAAAACGGTGTGGCGTTCGACAAGCAGGCCGCCGAGAAGATTCGCGAAGCCAATGGCTGACGCATTGCGTTTTCGCTGACGCGCCCGCAGCGGCGCTGACGCGCCGGAGGGGTTTCGGACCGCCTTCGGCGGCCCGACCCGCGCGCGCCTTCGGCGCGCGTTTGCCGATTTCGACGGTCAGATCTTGTATCCGTTGAGCTTTGCCCAGGCCGGGATGTCCGGTTCCTCGCGCAGCGGGATCACCGTGCGCCCGGAGTCGAGCAGCCCCGCAATCCGCTTTGACAGATCCGGATCGGACGGCTTGCCCGCCTTGAACTGCGCGTCCTGATTGATCAGCGCCAGCGCGAGGTTGTACTCATAGTAGCCCTGCCCGGAGTTGGGCCCCGGGCCGCGCAGGCGGATGGCGCGCTCAAGGGCAGTCTGCGCTTCTTTCCACTTGGGCTGCTCGCTCTTGATCAGCGCATAGCCCAGCTGGCCGTAATTGCGGTGGTTCCGGTCGGGCGATGCGGCCACGAGCCCCTGGAAGATCGGCACGGTGCGCGCCACCATGAACCGCTTTTCCGGATGCCGCCAGGCCGCACTGCGGGTCTCGCGCGCCTTGTCGAAGATCAGCGAGCGCGCGATGGCCGAGCTTTCCGTCACCTTCTCGGTCAGATCGGAGAAATGCGGCGCGTTGGGGTCGGCATCGGATTCCAGGTAGGCATTGACCAGCTCCAGCGCCTCGGCATCGGCGGCACCTTCGCGATCCTGGCGCTCATCGAGCAGATCCTCGAACTCGCGCGACGACAGCGCGTTTTGCTTGCGCAGCACGTATTCCATGTAGATCCGCGTCCAGAGGTAGGAAAACAGAAAGCCGAGGATCAGGAAATAGACCAGGATCGCCACGCCAACCCCGGTCTGCAGGCCGACATCCGCATCGATGAGCGCCGGGCCGATCGAGCGGCCGACGGAGACCATCAGATCGCGGATTGCGCCGAACTCCACCAGGGTGATGCCGACGATGATCTTTGTCAGCCAGTCGGAGATCTGTTCGAGATTGGTGTTCTCAAGGTATTCCCGGGCCGCCTTGCCGTCTTCCGGAGTTGGGGCCGCGGGGATCTGCTTGGCGCGCGGGATGCCGAAGAGAAACCCCAGAAACCCGCCCACCACAGCCGCCGCGCCAGCCAGCAGAATGCTCGACATGATCGCGGCCACCGGCCCGATGGTGTCATTGCCGGCACCGAGGCAGAACAGAACCACAATGCCGCCCGCCAGCCAGGCGGCGATTGCGGGCAGCCAGTTTGTCATCCGGGTGCCGGGCGTGTCGTGTGTGTCGCCGGAAGCGGCAGAAGCGCCGTTGCGTGCCATGGAAATTGGTCCTGATTGAATTCGTATTGTGAAAATCAATCAGGAGTATAGCACGGCACGCGGATTTCGCCTAGCACACCGGAGTTCGGTGCGGATCCGCCTCGGGAATGGTCAGGCGGAGGCCTTCTCCTCCACCGCGTCCGCCAGCGCCTCGGCGCGGGCGGCGATCTCGGCCAGAGTGTCATTCACCGTCTGCGGGATCACCGGCACTTCGACGCGCTCGGGCTCCGGTGACGGGGCGTCGCGCGCGTCCCGCAATTGCGCGTCGAGCGAGGCGATCATGTCCTCGGCCTCGCGCAGGCGTTCCTCCAGCCCGGCGGTCTTGTCGGCGAGCATCAGCCCCGCCATCAGCAGCATCCGCGCCTCGGGCATGCGCCCGATCTGCTGCACAAGCACCTGCGCTTCGGTGTCGAGAAGCGCCGCGGCGGAGTGCAGGAACTGCTCTTCGCCCTGCTGACAGGCCACATCGAAAGTGCGCCCGCCAATCGCGATGGAAACCTCGATCTGCGTCATCAGGCTGTCCCCTCTTCATGGCCGTTGGGCGCCTGGCCCGCGGCGTCGCTCAACAGAGGCGCCAGCGCATCCAGCACGGCGCGCGCTTCGGCGGCTTCGGTGGCGCGGTCGGCGCGGATCGCCTCGAGCTCGGTGAGCATGGCGGTGTTGATCAGATGCGGCTCGCCAACCCCTTGCGCATTGGCCTGCCGCAGCGCGTCGTTGGACTGGCGCAGCGCGTCATTGGTCTGCCGCAGCCGGTGCATCTCCGCATCGAGCTGGCTCAGCCCCTCGCGTTGCGCCGCGACCTGCGCCATCAGGTTGGTGCTGTCATCCTCGCGCTTTTCATGCAATGCGCGCAGCCGCTCCTCGAGCTGGGCATTGGCCAGCTTTTCGTCCTCCAGCGCCTCGCGAAGCCGGTCCAACTCGGCCTGCAGCTCTTCGGCGCGGGCGCCGCTGTCCTCGGCGGGCTCCGGCGCGGCGGCGGGTTCGGCCGGTTCGGCGGCGTCTTCCAAGGCCGCAAGTGCGCGCGGGTCCCAGGCGTCCACACCGCGCGAAATCCGTTCAAGCGCCTGGGTGATCCGGCGTTCCAACTCGTCAATCTGGGTCATGCTGCTCCCTCTGCGCCGCCCCTTGTCCCGGGCCCGCACGCATGCGAAGCGAATCGCCGTGTGGACCAGTGCTCCGAAAGTTTAGCAAGCGCCCGGACAAATTGCGCCCCCTTGTCTTCCAAGGCGTTACGGGGCGAGCTTCATGCAGCCGGGGAAGGCCGTGCCGCACCCGTGCTTGCACTTCACCGTCACGCTGCTATTCAGCCTGCGCAACCGCTTTCATGCCGCCAAACCTGAAGGACAGCCTGCCCGTGGATATTCAAGAGCTTCGCACCCGCAACCCCGACCACTGGATGCGCGCAACCGCCATTCGCGCGCTGGCGCTGGATGCCGTGGCCCATGCCAATTCCGGCCATTCCGGCATGCCGATCGGCATGGCCGATGTCGCCACGGTGCTGTTTGGCAAACATCTGAAATTCGACGCGGCCCGGCCCGACTGGCACGACCGCGACCGGTTCATCCTGTCCGCGGGCCACGGCTCCATGCTGCTGTATGCGCTGCTGCATCTGGTGGGCGATGTCGAGTTCCCGCTCGAGGAGATCCGGAATTTCCGCCAATGGGGCTCGAGGACCGCGGGCCACCCGGAAAACTTCCTGGCGCAGGCCATCGAGACCACAACCGGACCGCTGGGTCAGGGCATCGCCAATTCGGTGGGCTTTGCCATGGCCGAGGAGATGCTGCGCGCGCGGTTCAGCCGCAAGCTGGTCGACCACCACACCTATGTGATCGCGGGCGATGGCTGCCTGATGGAGGGTGTGAGCCAGGAGGCCATCGGCCTTGCCGGGCGCTACAAGCTGGGCAAGCTCATTGTCTTCTGGGACAACAACAACATCACCATCGACGGCAAGGTGTCGCTCAGCGACCGCACCGATCAGGTCAAGCGCTTCAAGGCGTCGGGCTGGCATGTGCAGGAGATCGACGGCCACGACCCCGAGGCCATCGACGCGGCCATCGAGGCCGCCAAATCCTCCAAACTGCCGTCGATGATCGCCTGCAAGACCCATATCGCCCTGGGCCATGCCGCGCAGGACACCTCCAAAGGACATGGCGCGCTCACCAATGATGAGCAGAACACCGAGGCCAAGCAGGCCTGGGGCTGGACAACCGGCCCCTTCACGGTGCCGCGCGAGATCAAGGACTGGTGGGAAGAGGCAGGCGCCCGCGGCGCAACCGACCGCGAGGCCTGGGAAGGCCGTCTTGGCGAGGCCAGCGAGGGCCGGCGCAACGAGTTTGCCCGCGTGATGTCCGGCGAGCCGCCCAAGCGGCTCTCGGCCACGATCAAGGCGCTGAAAAAGCAGGCCTCCGAAAATGCGCCCAAGGCCGCCACGCGCAAATCCTCCGAAATGGTGCTCGAGGTGGTGAACCCGATCATGAAGGAGACCATCGGCGGCTCTGCGGATCTGACCGGCTCCAACAACACGCTGACCGGCGATCTGGGTGTCTTCGACGTGGACAACCGCAAGGGCCGCTACGTCTATTGGGGCATTCGCGAGCATGGCATGGCCAGCGCCATGAACGGCATGGTGCTGCATGGCGGCATCCGTCCCTATGGCGGCACCTTCATGTGTTTCACCGATTACGCGCGCCCGGCGATGCGGCTGGCCGCGCTGATGAAAAAGCCCACGATCTTCGTGATGACCCATGACAGCATCGGGCTGGGCGAAGACGGACCCACGCACCAGCCGGTGGAGCATCTGGCGATCTCGCGCGCGACACCCAACACGCTGGTCTTCCGGCCCGCCGATACGGTCGAGACGGCAGAGGCCTGGGAAATGGCGCTGCGCCAGACCGCGACGCCTTCGGTGCTGTCGCTGACCCGTCAGGGCCTGCCGACCCTGCGCACCGAGCACAAGAACGCCAATCTGGTGAGCAAGGGCGCCTATGTTCTGGCCGAAGCCGAGGGCAAGCGGCAGGTGATCCTGATGGCCACCGGCTCCGAAGTGTCGCTGGCGATGGAGGCGCGCGCCGCCCTGCACGAGAAGGGAATCGGCTGCCGCGTGGTCTCGATGCCCTGCTGGGAGCTTTTCGAGCAGCAGGACGAAGCCTATCGCCGCCGCGTGTTGCCCGCAGGGCCAGTGCGGGTTGCGATCGAGGCGGGTATTCGCATGGGCTGGGATCGCTGGCTCTTCGGTGAGCGCGGCAAGCGTGAGAAATCGGGGTTTGTCGGCATGCACGGCTTCGGCGCCTCCGCCCCGGCCGAGGAGCTTTTCGAGAAGTTCGGCATCACCGCGCAGGCGGTCACCGACAAGGCGCAGGCGCTGATCGACGGCAAGTGGCAGCCGGACATGACCGCCTGATCTGACGGGATGTCGGCACGAAAAAGGGCGCTTCGGGCCATGTGCCGAAGCGCCCTTTCCTATGTGCGCCGCCCCCTCATCAGGCCTTTGGCCTGCCTCGGCAGGGTTCGCGTCGCGCGTTCGGCCCGGGTTTGTGCGGCGTCAATGCGCCTCGGCTTTCTTGCCGCCGCCAAAGACCGCCGCCCACACCGGGGCTATGAACTTCGTGCCGATGGGGATCAGGATCAGCCCCCAGACAAAGCCCAGAATTCCGTCGATCAGCGCCTTCACGCTCCAGACCGCAAAGCCGTTCTCGCCGCCGACGCTGGCGCCGATGGCCTTGACCGTGTCCTCGGGCCAGTGCCAGCCCATCTGGTGCAGCGAATGCACGATGATCGAGCCGCCGACCCAGAGCATGGCCGCCGTGCCCACCACGGTGAGTGCCTTCAGCAGCCAGGGCATGAATTTCACGATGCCGCGGCCCAACGCGCGGGTGGCGCCGAGATTGCCAGCCTTGCTGAGCCACAGGCCGAAATCATCCGCCTTCACGATCAGCGCAACCGCGCCATAGACGCCGACGGTGACGAGGATCGCGACCACAAACAGCGTCGCGCCCTGAATCCAGACACTGTCGGATTCGATGGTCGAGAGCGCGATGGTCATGATCTCTGCCGAGAGGATGAAATCGGTCTTGATGGCGCCCTTGACCTTCTGTTCCTCAAGATGCGCTGGATCCTTGACGTCGTGGCTGCCATCGGGCCCGGGCGAATGATCGTCCTGTTTCGACAGGTAATGGGCGATCTTCTCCGCCCCTTCGAAACAGAGGTAAGAGCCGCCGAGGATCAGCAGAGGCGGGATCAGCCACGGCGCGAAGGCCGACATCAGCAAGGCGGCGGGCAGCAGGAACACCAGCTTGTTGATGATCGAGCCGCGCGCGATGCGGGCGATCATCGGCAACTCGCGGGCCGGTTCGAACCCGGTCACGTATTTCGGCGTCACCGCGGCGTCGTCGATCAGCACGCCCGCGGCCTTGGAGCCCGCCTTGGCCGCGTTGGCTGCAATATCGTCCACCGAGGCCGCCGCGATCTTGGCGATGCCCGCTACGTCGTCCAGAAGTGCCAGTAACCCGCTCATATCGTCCCCGCTCTGCGCCCTTAGCGTCAAACTAGACGCATGATCGCTTAACGCAAGCGCGCGCTGCGGGTTCCCCTCTGGCTTTGCGCGGCGGCAAGAACCAGGCACCCCCCGGCAATCGCCCAGTTCTTGATGAAGATGCTCATCTGCCAGGGATCGTCGGGCAGAAAGTGAAAGGCAGATGTGACCATGCAGTAAAGCGCCAGCGCGAGGCCGGTCGCGCGCAGCGCGATCCCCGCCAGAACTGCAAGCCCCGCCGCCAGATTGAAAAGCGCCGCGGGCCAGACCAGCCAGCCCGGCAGACCGAACCCCGTCAGAAGCGCCATCGCAGGCTCGGGGTCCAGCGCCTTCTGCACCGCCCCCGCCAGAAAGAGCGCGGCGATCAGAACGCGCCCGGCCGTCATCGCGATCCTGTCCAGATCCATCCCGTCCTCCCAGCCCGTCGCGCACGTTACCGCAAACGCCGCCAAGGTTAGCGCCAACGGTACAGCCGCTCCAAGGTTTATCGCTAACATATTGTCGAAAAACGATTATTCTCTTTTCGCGCGTTGCATGCATTTGTACACAGCGGCAGGTAAACCAGAATCGGATCACGCTCATGACCGTCACCATCGGCATCAACGGATTTGGCCGGATCGGCCGCTGCACCCTCGCCCATATCGCCGAATCCGCGCGCAATGACGTGCAGGTCACGCGGATCAATGCACCCGGCCCGCTGGAAACCCACGCGCATCTGCTGCGCTATGACAGCGTGCATGGCCGCTTTCCCGGCGAGGTCCGCGTGACCGACAGCGCCATCGATCTCGGGCGTGGTCCCATCGAGGTGATGTCGAGCTACGATCCCGACACGCTCGACTGGCAGGGCTGCGACGTGGTTCTGGAATGCACCGGTCAGTTCAATGACGGCAAGGCGGCGGCACGCCACCTGACCCGCGGCGCCGGTGCGGTGCTGATCTCAGCGCCTGCCCGAAACGTGCAGCGGACCGTGGTCTACGGCGTCAACCACAGGGATCTGCAGCCGGGTGAGACGATGATCTCCAACGGGTCCTGCACGACAAATTGTCTTGCGCCGCTGGCCATGGTGCTGGATGACGCGATCGGCATCGAGTCGGGCATCATGACCACCATCCACTCCTATACCGGCGATCAGCCGACGCTCGACCGGCGCCACGACGATCTCTACCGCGCGCGCTCGGCGGCGATGGCGATGATCCCCACATCCACAGGCGCCGCCAAGGCGCTGGGAGAGGTGCTGCCCAATCTCAGGGGCAGGCTCGACGGCTCCGCGATGCGGGTGCCGACCCCCAACGTCTCGGCGGTCGATCTGACGTTCCGGGCGCGGCGGGACGTGACTGTGGCAGATGTGAACGAGGTGGTGGCCGAGGCGGCTGCGGGCCGGATGGGTATGGTCCTGTCCTATGATGCCGAACCGAAGGTCTCCATCGATTTCAACCACACCACGCAAAGCTCGATCTTCGCACCGGACCAGACCAAGGTGGTGGGTGGCCGCATGGTGCGGGTGCTGGCGTGGTACGACAATGAATGGGGTTTCTCGGCCCGGATGGCCGATGTCGCGGGCGCGATGGGCCGGCTGCTCAATTGATCCGGCGGAGCCCGGCCAGAGGCCGGGCACAGGTTTTTCCAAGAGGTGAAGGGGGCGTTGCCCCCTCTTTGCCGCAAGCGGCAAATTCACCCCCAAAGTATTTCCGAACCAGAGAAGTAACGGACCGTTAAGGATCTTCGGTAAGGGTTATCATGCGGCACAGGCGGAAGCGCCGATGGCCGTAACCGGAGAAGCCCCCTGTTCATCGCAGCAGGGGGTGGACCCCGGGGCCTCTTCGGGCTTCTCTGGTTCCGAAATACTTCGGAGAGCGCGAGAGGCTGGCCTCTCGCAATACTGAGGACGCGGCCGCAGGCCAAGGACGAGGCAAAAGAGCGCGCGCCTTGCGCGCTCCGTTTTCTTAAAGATAATCCGCCCGCTGCAGCCCGTATTTCGCCATTTTCTCGTTGAGCGTCCGGCGCGGCAGGCAAAGCTCATCCATCACCGCGGCAATCGAACCCTTGTGACGCCGCATCGTGTTGTCGATAAGCATGCGTTCGAACGCCTCGACATATTCCTTCAGCGGTTTGCCTTCGGTGGTCATCACCGGCTGCATCTGGTCGTGATCCGACATCAGCAGCGACGCGATGGTCCCCTGCCCGCGCCGCGACTGCAGCACCGCGCGCTCGGCGAGGTTGATCAGCTGCCGGATATTGCCCGGCCAGGGCGCCTGCAGCAGCTGGGCGGCCTCCTGCGCGGAAACTTTCGGCGCATCGCAGCCGTATTCCTCGGCGAACTGCTCGGAGAGCCGGGTGAAGAGCGTCAGGATATCCTCGCCGCGCGCGCGCAGCGGCGGCACGGTGATCTTGAGCGCCGCCAGCCGGTAGAAGAGATCCGAGCGCAGCGCGCTTTCGCAGGTCCGGCCCTCGTCCTGAAGGTTGCAGATCGCCACGATCCGCGTCTCGGGCGGGTTGCCCTGATCGTTGATCGCCGAAAGCAGGCGGCCCTGCGCGGCGTCGCTCAGCGCCTCGATATCCTCCAGCACCAATGTGCCGCCGCGGGCCTCTTCCATCGCCGGCAGCCGCGCGTCTTCGGGCATCATCGGCCCGAAGAGCCGCTTCATCAGCGCGTCTTCGTCAAAGGCCGCACAGGAGATCAGCACAAATTTCTTGCCCGCCCGCGCGCCCACCGCATGCAGCGCATGGGCCACCAGCGTCTTGCCGGTGCCGGTCTCGCCCTCGATCAGCACATGGCCGTCGGCCTGGCCGAGATCGAGGATATCCTCGCGCAGCCGCTCCATCGCGGGGCTGGCGCCGATCAGCTTCTTGATGATCTGGCCGCCTTCGGCCAGCTCGCGCCGCAGCGCGCGGGTGTCGAGCGTCAGGCGGCGGGCATTGGTGGCCTTCTTGGCAAGCTCGGACATCCGGTCGGGATTGAACGGCTTTTCCAGGAAGTCGAAGGCACCCACGCGCATCGCCTCCACCGCGATCGGCACGTCGCCATGCCCGGTGATCATGATCACCGGCAGCGCGCTGTCATTGCCCATCAGCTTCTTGAGAAACTGGATCCCGTCCATGCCCGGCATCTTGATGTCGGAGATCACGATGCCCGGGTAATTGGCGCCGAGCGAACCCAGAGCTTCTTCGGCGCTGGCAAATGTCTCGGTGTCGTAGCCCGACAGTGCCAGCCACTGGCTGATCGATTGCCGCATGTCTTTTTCGTCGTCGACGATGGCAATTTTCATTGCATTGGCCATGTCTGTTACTCCGCTGCCCGTGTGGGCTCTGTTTCGTTTGAATCCATCAGGATCGGCAGTTGCATCTCGAAAACCGCGCCGCCCTGCTCTCCGTTCCGCGCCATCAGCCGTCCGCCAAGATCATTGACGATCCCCGAGGAGATTGCGAGCCCCAGTCCGACGCCGTCGCCGGCCTGCTTGGTGGTGTAGAAGGGCTCAAAGAGGCTTTCGAGGTCGGCAATCCCATGCCCGTTGTCGCGCACGCTGAGCGTTGCGGTCTCGCCGGCGGCGAGGATGATCTCCACCTGCGGGTCATCGACCGATTTGGTGGCGTCGAGCGCGTTGCGCAAGAGGTTGACCAGAACCTGCTCGATCCTCATCCGGTCGCCCATCACGCGCACCGGCTCATCGGGCAGGATGCGCGCGATCTTGACCCGGCGGGATTTCAGCTGCGGCTCCATCATCGACAGCGCAGAGGCCAGCGCCTCGGCCATGTCGACCGGCGAGAACACCTGCTGGCCCTTGCGCGCGTAGGATTTCAGCTGCTGGGTGATCGCCCCCATGCGCCCGATCAGATCGTCGATGCGGTGAAACGCGGTCATCGCCTCGTCGGGCCGGTTGCGGCGCAGCAAGAGCCGCGCGCCCGCCAGATAGGTCTTCATCGCCGCCAGCGGCTGGTTGAGCTCGTGGCTGACGGCGGCCGACATCTCGCCCAACGCGGCCAGCTTGGAGCTCTGGGCCAGCGATTGCTCGGCGACGGCGAGGTTCTTCTGCACCCGCTCGCGTTCCGAGATCTCCCGTTGCAGCCGGGCGTTGAGCGCGCGCAGTTCTGCGGATTCGCGCTGGAACAGCGCCATGCGCAGCGCGGTCCGGCGCGACAGCGCGTAGAACGCGAGCGCCGCGAGGATGGCAAAGAACATGATCTCGAGCGCCAGCACCGCATTCACCCGCTCGCGCACCGAGGCATAGGTGGTGAAGGTCGTGAGCGTCCAGCCGCGGAACGGGATGCGCCCGTCGATGCGCATCATCGCCTCGCCGCGCAGATAGGCGTCGGCGCTTTGCGCGGTCCAGTCGGCGGTGGCCTGGATGGCGCGTTCGATGGCGGTGGCGGGCGACTGGCGTTCCAGCGCCGCTTCGGGCGTCAGCCCGCGCCAGCGCGGCTCGGTCGCGAGGATGATCGTCCCGGCGCTGTCGGTGATCAGCACCGCGCCGGAAATCCCCGCCCAGGCGCGTTCGAACTTGGCCAGATCCACCTCGACCACAATCACGCCGACGGTGCTGCCCTGGCTTTCCATGCGGCGCGAATAGGTGAAGCGGAACCCGCCCGCCTCGCGCTCGATCACGGTAAAGACCGTGGCGTTGGAGCGCACGGCATCGACGAAATAGGGCATCGAGCGATGCGCCTCGCCCAGCCGGTTGCGGTCCGTCGCGGCCACCGTGCGCCCGTCGCGATCCAGCAGCATCAGCGAAGCCGCGCCGATCTCGTCCACATAGGAAATCAGCCGTTGCGAGCTTTGCGAATAGTCAGCCGAGTTGAGCGCGCCCAGCAGTGCGGGATCTCGCGCCAGAAGCTGCGGCACGATGGCGTTGCGCCGGACCTCGGAGATGATGTTGCCGGAATACAGCGCCAGGCGCAGCTCGGCGCGGTTCTTGGTGGTCTCGGTAAACCGCGCGGTGAGCAGGCTGTTGGTGACAAACACCGTGACCACCGCCACGGCCACCAGGATCAGCAACGCGGTGCGCACCCGCCAGGACAACGGAGCCGAACGCCGGGCGTGTGTCTGTGAGGAGCCGTTTGCCGCCATGCGCGACAGGATACGCGCCCGACCCGTCGGTCTCAAGTCACGCGTCCGCCAGCACCTGCGTCAGATGGGCGAAAAGACGCGCACCGTCTTCGTTGCCATGGGCGGTTTCCGCCGCCCGCTCGGGATGCGGCATCATGCCCAGAACACGCCGGTTTTCCGACAGGATCCCGGCGATATCGCGGGCCGAGCCATTGGGGTTCGCGCCATAGCGAAAGGCGACGCGCCCTGCCCCTTCCAGCGCATCGAGCGTGGCGTCATCGGCAAAGTAATTGCCGTCATGATGCGCGATGGGCAGCGCGATCTCGTCACCGGCGCCGTAGCCGCGCGTGAAGACGCTCTGGCTCTCTGCGACCACCAGCGGCGCGGTCCGGCAGATGTATTTCAACCCGGCGTTGCGCAGAAGCGCGCCGGGCAGCAGGCCGGTTTCGGTGAGCACCTGAAAGCCGTTGCAGACCCCCAGAACATAGCCGCCGCGCTCGGCATGCGCGGCCAGTGCCCTGCAGATCGGCGCTTTGGCGGCGATGGCGCCGCAGCGCAGGTAATCGCCAAAGGAAAACCCGCCCGGCACCGCCACCAGATCGACATCGGGCAGTTGATCGTCCTTGTGCCAGACCATGGCGACGTCGAAACCCGCGCGCTCCAGCGCGATCTTCATGTCGCGGTCGCAGTTGGATCCGGGAAAGACGGTGACGGCAGCTTTCATGGGCGCGATCCTTTCAGAGCAGCTCGATCCGGTAGCTTTCGATCACCGTATTGGCGAGCAGCTTTTCGCACATCTGCGCGATCTGCGGCTCTTTGGTGCCATCGGCCAGATCCAGTTCGATCACCTTGCCCTGCCGCACGCCATTGACCCCCTCGAACCCGAGCGCGCCAAGCGCGTGGCGCACCGCTTCGCCCTGCGGGTCGAGCACGCCGGTCTTCAACATCACATGCACACGGGCTTTCATGGGATATCCTCCGTCGGACAAGGCTGGGTTGATGGTTTGGGGTGGACCCCATCACGCGCCGGATTGCAAGAGGCAATACGCGGGCGCATCCCCCCGCAACCCCGCGCCACAAAAAAGGGAGCGCGGTCCCGCCGCGCCCCCTCCCCCGAACGTCAGATCCGGTTACTGGTTGCCGCGGCGGACAAATTCGCCTGCGGTGTCGGCCACGTCGAAGTCCCCGGCGGAGTTGCCCGAGATGTCGTTGTCCTCGAACGTGCCGCTGCCTTGCTCGTAGATCCGGAAGGCGTGCCAGACATTGTCGTAGATGCGGTTGTTGCGCACCGTCGGGTTGCCTTCGGTCTTGGTCTCGAAGGCGAAATAGGCGTTGCCGTGCACGTCGTTCTCTTCGAAGGTGCCAAGCCCGCGGTCATAGACGAAGATGCCCGACTGCTTGCCGTCGCGGATCGTGTTGCGCTTGACGATCGGATCGGCGCCTTCCTTGACGGCGATGCCCGCAAAGCCATGGCCCTCGATCACGTTGTCCTCGATCCGGCCCTTGCCGCCATCGTAGATATAGATGCCGCTTTCGGTGCCGTTGCGCAGCGTGTTGTTGCGCACCACCGGATCAGAGCCTTCGGTGATCGAAATGCCGGACAGGGCGTTGGAATAGATCGTGTTCTCCTGAATGAGGCCAAGACCGTTTTCCTGGATGTAGATGCCGGAGGCTTCGCCATCGTGGATGTCGTTGCGGATCACCACCGGGTCGGCCTTGTCCTTGATCTCGATGCCCGCATATTTGTTGCGCAGGATGTCGTTGTTCTCGATCCGGCCGCGGCCTTCGGTGTGCACGTAGATCCCGCTGGCCAGCCCGTCACGCATCACGTTGTTGCGCACCACCGGGTTGGCGCCGGTCTTGATCTCGACCCCGGCAAAGGTGTTCTCGTAGAACTCGTTGTTCTCCACCAGACCTTCGGCATTGTCATAGATGAACAATCCGCCCTGCGCGCTGTTGTGGATCTTGTTGCGCCGGATGATCGGGTTGCTGTCCTCGCGCACCCCCACGGCGCCAAGGCCGGTCGAGGTGACGTCGCTGTCTTCCAGCCGCCCGGTGCCGCTGTCGAAATAGACGCCGAAATAGGTGCCGCCATCCTGAATGACGGTGACATTCGACAGACGGCCCGAATTGGCGGTCCAGTGGACCACGTGATCCTCGGCCACGCGCAGTACCACGTCAGAGGCGTTCTGGCCCATGCCCACCAGTTCCAGCGGGCGGTCTACATCGATGCCCTCGACATAGGTGCCCGGGAAGATCTGGATCTGCGTGCCCGCCGCGGATTTGGCGATGGCGTCCGAGATTGTGCGGAAATCGCCGCCGCCGCCCGCCTTCACGGTCATCACCGGGCCGTCATGCTGTTCGCGCTCGGTCACGCGCGGGATCACCTCGGGCTTGACCTCCGGCTTGACCTCGGGCGCGACCGGAACCGGCGTGGCGACCGAGCATTCGCGCTTGATCATCGCGGCGGCCATGCCCGAGAAGGTGTGGTCACCGCATTCCGCGGCATAGGCCTCGTAGCCCCCACAGCCCAGCGACTTGGCCTCTTTCCAGAGCGCATCACAGGCCGAGAGCTGCACTTGCGGCGTCGGCTTGGCCTGCGGCACCGGTGCCGCTTCGGGCACGGCGGCGGCCTTGAGCACGCGGGACTGGCTGAGGATCCGGGTCATCGGAATCGCCATGTTGAACCCGGTGCGGTTGTCGCCGGCATGGTGCAGACCGATCACGCGCTTGTCGGTGATGCGGATGACCGGGGAGCCGGAGTTGCCGCCCAGCGTGTCGCAGGTATGCACCAGCTTGCCTTCGTCAGAGATCGAGGGCGCCGCCGCCGCACAGCCTTCGCGGCTGATATGCTGGCTCTGGCCCTGCGGGTGGCCGATGATCCACAGAAACTCCGAATCCTCGGGGTCTGCCGCGGCCAGTTCCATGAAGCCGTATTTGCCCGACGGATTGCCGAAGACGCGCAGCACGGTGTAATCGAGCTCGCGGTTGGTCTCCACGATCTGCGGGCTCACGGTGAAGCGGTCGACCCCGGCGGGGCGGCCCGGCTGCACGTAGCCTGCCACAAACTGCGCCGCCTGCACGCCGCTGTCCTTGCCGGTGGGATCCCCCGCCATGCCCGGAATGCAGTGGTGATTGGTGACGATATGCTGGTCATCCACGATGAACGCCGTGCAATAGCCGGTCTTGCCGGTCTCGAACAGCATGTCGAGACGCCCGATCGGCCGGCCCAGACGGACGGCGGGAGAGTTTTCTCCGTATTCGATGATCGGCTCGTTCTGATAATCGCCGATGGCCTGTTCGAAGGTGATGCCGCCCGCAGCACCGGTGGCCTGGCGTGGCTGGATGACAATCTTTCCGAAATCCGCCGGATCGAATTCCAGCGGGGCCTGAGCGGTGGCCTGCGTTGCAGCGCCTGCTGCCAATACGAGTGCGATAATGTGACGGCGCATAAAATGTCCCCCAGATGTAAGAATGTCCGGGGAAAAGACTGCGACGATTCCCCGCTGACGCCAAGTAAGGATTACATGGCCCGTGACGGGTTTCGGTCGCCTGTTGCTCCAGAGACCGAACGCGGGCGGCGATGGCGCCGGATGCGCCGTGCCCGGACAGTTCCATTGGTGCCGTTTTGGAAACAATACCCGCATAAAGACGCGCATTGTTTCCAGCGTGGCCAATCCGGTTTCACAGCTCACCCGTATCGTGCGCGGCGTGGAGGGTCACGCCGCGACGGCAATCTGCGCTCGGGCCGGCGGTGGCGGTGGCGGTCAGTTGATCAGGGTCGGCTTGCTGATATGGGTGGCCTGTTTGGGCATCACGCCAAGGCGTTTGGCGACCTCGGTATAGGCGTCCGAGAGCGAGCCCAGGTCCTGCCGGAACACGTCCTTGTCGAGCTTCTGGCCGGTCTCGATGTCCCACAACCGGCAACTGTCGGGGCTGATCTCGTCGGCCACGATCAGGCGCTGGAAATCGCCGTCATAGACCCGTCCCACCTCGATCTTGAAATCCACCAGCTTGATCCCGACGCCATACATCAGCCCGGACATGAAATCGTTGACCCGCAGCGCCAGCGCCACGATGTCGTCCATGTCGTGCTGGCTGGCCCAGCCGAAGGCGGCGATATGCTCTTCGGAGACCAGCGGATCGCCCAGCTTGTCGTCCTTGAGGCAATATTCCACGATCGGACGCGGCAGCGCGGTGCCTTCCTCCAGCCCCAGCCGCTTCGACATCGTGCCCGCCGCGTAGTTGCGCACGATGATCTCCAGCGGGATGATCTCGCAGGCGCGCACCAGCTGTTCGCGCATGTTGAGGCGCTTCAGAAAATGCGTCGGCACGCCGATGCTGCCCAGCCCGGTCATGAAAAACTCGCTGAGGCGGTTGTTCAGCACCCCCTTGCCCTCGATCACGTCCTTTTTCTGGGCGTTGAAGGCAGTCGCATCATCCTTGAAATACTGCACGATGGTGCCCGGTTCGGGGCCTTCATAAAGGATCTTCGCCTTGCCTTCGTAGATTTTCTTGCGGCGTGCCATCGAGGCCCTTTCCCAAACACAAAAGCCGCGCGAGGGCCGCGCGGTTCAGGCCCTCATACTGCAAGCCCGCCTGCCCCGCAAGCGAAGGCGCGCCATGCTCAGACCTGCGACAGAGCAGCGCTTTGACTTGCGCAGCGCGCCCCGGATCGGCATATCCTCAGGGTGACGACAATTTCCGCAGGGAGCCTGCCCATGAGTACTTTCGATGACCGCGAAAACGCCTTCGAGAACAAATACGCCCATGACGAAGCCATGAAGTTCAAGGCCGAGGCACGCTGCAACAAGCTGCTGGGCCTCTGGGCGGCGGAGCTGATGGGCAGGACCGGCGACGATGCCGACGCCTATGCGCGCGAGGTGATCAAGGCCGATTTCGAGGAAGCGGGCCACGAGGACGTGGTGCGCAAGGTGGCGGGCGATCTCGGCGACAAGGCCAGCGCCGACGAGATCCGCGCCAAGCGCGCCGAGCTGATGATCCTCGCCAAAGGCCAGGTGATGGACGAGGCCTGAGCCCCGGGAACGACCAGCGCGGCCCGCCGGGACATGGCGGGCCGTTTTGCGTCTGGGACCCTGGCGCCCGCGCTTGCCAATGCCGCGCGGCTCTGGAACAAGCGGCTGACCCCGACAGAGGACCGGACCGCCATGACCGACACGCTGCGCGCCTGCCTCTGGATGCTCGGAGCCATCGTGTCCTTCACCTCGATGGCGGTGGCCGGGCGCGCGGTGAGCCTCGATCTCGATACGTTCGAGATCATGATGTACCGCTCCTTCATCGGCATCGCGATTGTGCTGCTGGTCGCAAGCGTCGCGCGCACACGCGGCCAGATCACCACCCGCTCGATGGGATGGCACGGGCTGCGCAACGTCTTCCACTTCGCCGGGCAGAACCTGTGGTTCTATGCGATCACCGTGATCCCGCTGGCGCAGGTCTTTGCGCTGGAGTTCACCTCGCCGCTCTGGGTCATCGTGCTGTCGCCGCTGATCCTTGGCGAGAAACTGACGCTCAATCGCGGGCTGGCCGCCATCGGCGGCTTCATCGGCATCCTGATCGTCGCGCGCCCCTCGCCTGAAACCTTTCACATCGGGCTGGTGGCCGCGGCGCTGGCGGCCATCGGCTTTGGCGGCTCGGCGGTCTTCACCCGGCGTCTGGCGCGCACCGAAAGTGTCACCTGCATCCTATTCTGGCTGACCGTCATGCAGGCGGTGTTCGGCGTGATCTGCGCCGGGATCGACGGCGACATCACGATGCCGCAGGCCGACAGCTGGCCCTGGGTGGTGCTGATCGCCTGCGCCGGGCTGGTCGCGCATTTCTGCCTGACCACCGCACTTTCCCTTGCACCCGCCACGGTTGTGATGCCCATCGACTTCGCCCGATTGCCGGTGATCGCCCTTGTGGGCATGGCGCTTTACGCCGAAGCGCTGGATCCGCTGGTTTTCCTTGGCGCCTTGATCATTTTTGGGGCAAACTATGCCAATATCTGGTATGAAACGCGCCGTGTTACAAAAACGTGACGCGGCGTCGCGACGGTAAAGCTGACGTACCGTCAAAGATTGACCGGTTAACGGGGCGCGATCTACGATCCTTTGCAGAGACATACCCAACTCTGGGATGAGGGATATCATGAAACTTGCACTCACCAGCGCGTCGCTGCTGGCACTCAGCGCGTCCACCGCGCTCGCCGGTGGCATCGAACGTGCCGCGAATAATTACGGGCTGCTCTTCGACAGCGGCAACAAGATCGAATTCAGCCTGTCGCTGGTCAACCCCACGGTCACCGGCGAGTACACCGCGGCCCTGGGCGGCGGCAGCACCGGGAACATGGCGGGCTCCTACAGCACGCTCACCACGACCTACAAGAACCAGCTGTCCGACAAGCTGGATTTCGGCCTCTACGTCAACCAGCCTTACGGCGCGAATGCGAATTACAAGCAGGGCGTCTATACCGGGCTGCGCGCGGACTGGCAGAGCGAGCAGACCGCTGCGATCCTGAAGTACCAGATCGCGGACCGTGTCTCGATCTTCGGTGGCGCGCGCTATGTGCGCAGCCGCGCCGACATCCAGATCCCAGAATTGCTGGTGCGCGGCGCCGGTGCGCGGTTTGCAACGGAGCTTGGCACGCAGGCGGCGCAACTGGCCGCAGATGCCGCCGCCGCGGCGGCTGCCGGGGATGCCGCGACTGCCGCCGCATTGGGGGCCGAGGCCGCCGCTCTGGGCGCGCGCGCCACCACCATCGGCGTTGCGGTCAACCCCGCAACCAACCCGCTGGGTGATCCCGGTCTCAACTACACCGCCAACGGGGACTGGGATGGCAAATGGGGCTATGTGCTTGGTGCCGCTTACGAAATCCCCGACATCGCCCTGCGCGTGTCGCTGACCTGGGAAAGCGCGATCACCCATGAGTTCGACGCGGTCGAGAGCCTGCCGACGCTCGGGATCAACGGTGTGAACGGCACAACCGAGATCACCATGCCGCAGAGCCTCGCGCTCGATTTCCAGACCGGCATCGCACCCGGCACGCTGCTTTTTGGTGGTGTCAAATGGGTCGAGTGGTCGGAATGGGAAGTGCGCACGCCGGGCTACGAGTCGATCACCGGAAACGAGATCACCGGGTTTGACAACGACACGTTCACCTACCGGGTCGGCGTCGGCCGCCAGTTCAACGAGGAAGTCTCCGGCTTCGCGCAGATGAGCTACGAGAAATCCAATGGCGGCGTCGCGTCGCGGCTGTCGCCCACCGATGGCCGCTTCTCGATCGGCGTTGGCGGTCAGTGGACCGATGGTGAGGGCATGAAGGCGCGCGCCGGGATCGAATACGCCAAGCTCGGCGATGCGACCGACGGCAGCGGCACCCGGTTCGAAGGCAACAGCGCCATCGGCGTGGGCATGTCCTTCTCCTACAGCTTCTGACGCCTCCGTCAGCCTGAAAACTGCAAACGCCCGGGTTCAGACACCCGGGCGTTTGGCGTTTTGCGGGTGCGGTTTTGGGGATCGCGCGCTCGCTGGCCATCTTTCGCGAAAAGTAAAACGCTGCGCGGATACATCTTTTACGGTACTATGCCGCCATGCAGGACATCGCCATACTGATTCCCGCCGCAGGCGCCAGCCGCCGGATGCGCGGGAAAGACAAGCTTCTGGAACATGTGGACGGTCAGCCTTTGCTGCGGCGACAGGTGGATCGCGCACGTGCTGCGGGGGCGCATGTGGTTGTCACTTTGCCCCGGGCCGATCACCCGCGACGCGCGGTTCTGGAAGGGCTCGCGGTGCAGCTGGTCGAAGTGCCGGATGCGGAGGCGGGCATGTCCGCGTCGCTGCGGCGCGGGATCGGGTTCCTGCCGCCGGGGATCAAGGCCGCGATCATCCTGCCCGCCGATATGCCGGAGATCGATACAGATGATATTCTGCGAATGATCAATGCGTTCCGGGCCGGTCCTCAACCAACACTTCAACAAGGCGCCGGAGCCGATGGCACGCCCGGTCACCCGGTGCTGTTTCCGGCCGATTGCTTTCCGGCCTTGCTGCAACTGACAGGCGACGAAGGCGCGCGCACGGTGCTGCGGGCGAACCGACACCGGCTGCGCGCGGTGCCTTTGCCCGGACAGCGCGCGCTGACCGATCTCGACACGCCCGAGGCCTGGGATGCGTGGCGCGCGGAGAATGCAACCCGGGAGGAATGCGCCTAGCCGCGCAATACAACCTGTGCTTGATGTGACTTCAGGCAGAACCGGGCCGCGCGATAGACCGAGCCGTCCGTTGCGTCCCGCAGATCCGGAAACAGCGCAAAGATCTCGTCGCGCTGGCGGGGATCGAGGCCGGCAAGCGACATTTCGCTGGGCCGAAAGCTCTCGCTCCACTGCCCGTCCGACATCACCAGCTCGTGGCGGTCACACATGAAATGCACAAACTCCACATCCGCGGGCGCGCTGCGCGTCACGCCGGGCAGAAAGGTCAGATCGCGGGCCGCGATCAACGCTTCCTCTTCGCCGAACCAAAGCTGCAGCGCGGCGTTATGGACCAGCAGATGATGCTGCGGCGACACGATCATGTCGCGCTCCGGCATGCCGGGGGCCAGCGCGCCCGCGGCGATATGCACGGGCCGCGCTTTTGGGCTGGCCTGAAACTGCGCGGCCTCAAAGCGCTGGCGTCCAACCCATTTCACCGTCTGGTAGCCGCTGTCGCGGGTCAGCACGCGGTCGCCGATCCGAAGCGCGGAAGCCTGCACTTCGCCGCGGGCGGTCTTGATGCGCGTGCCTTTGGTGAAGCTCGCGGAGGGCGCGTCGAGCGCGGGCTGGGACGCGGTCTCAGGCGCACGCTGCGGGCGCGCGGTGAGATCGGTCCCGCGCAGAACCTCGTCGAAGAAATCGCAATTGGCGGTGTCGGCGCGCAGGGTCGCCGCCGTCTCGGGCGTTGGTGTAAAGCTGGTGAGAGACGTCGTCACATCGATGATGCGGCGGTGCATCGTGGTCGCAGGGCCCGGTGCGGCAGGGTCCTCACCGCACGCCGCCATCGCGCGGCGAAGAACCGGCCCGACCGGGTACGAGGACCCCGGTCGGAAGCCGGCCATAACCATTCGTTCAACACTCATTAACACTACGTCTCCTTGCGCGTTTTCAGCGGACCAACCGGTGCGGGACAGGTGCACCCGTTGCGCATCGACGCAAGCAACAGGATGGCGGGCAAATGCGGCGCAAATGACGTGATCGCCCGGCATTAGTGAGAATTGTCGAAAAGATGTCGAGCAACCTAAGGTAGCAGAAATCCGCCTGTTCCGGCAGTGCCGAAAGCGGAGATCCGCCGCAAGATATTGATGCAGAATGTATTTTTGAGCAGCGCGCGCCCTCAAAAGGCGATCAGCGACCGGATCCAACAACAGGAAGATGCCCAGAAATTGACGCAGTCCGGCGCGCAATGCAAAAAACGGGACGGATTTCTCCGTCCCGCTTCATGGTCGTTCCGGGCCGCTCTCGACCCCGGAACGTGCTGCATATTCCGTTCCGGAACCGGCGACGCGTTACTTCGTCAGCAGTGCCGCTTCGTGCTTTTTCAGCGACCGGCGGGCCGAGCTGTAGGCGTTGAGGCCTTCGGCATGCTCAAGCTCCGGGAAGAGCTCCAGGATCTCCTGACGCTGCGCATTGCCGATGCCCTTGAGGCTGTAATCGCCGGGCTGGAAGCTCTCGGTCCAGGCGCCGTTCGACAGGATCACCTCGTGCTTGTCGAACATCACGTGGATGTAGCTGACACCCAGGCTTTCGACCTCATCGACCCCGTCCAGACCGGTCAGGTGCTTGGCCGCGACCAGAACCTCACGCTCTTCGAAGTAAAGCGCGGTCTTGTCGTTTGCGACCAGAACCCGGTGGTTCGGCGAGACCAGCATGTCGTGCTCGGGCAGATTGTTCCCCAACGCGGCCTTCTGGATCAGGATCGGCTTCATATGCGGCTTGCGGGCCAGCTCATGACCGGTCAGATCCTTGCGGCCGACCCATTTGATCTCCTGGATGCCGTTGTCGCGGGTGATGACCCGGTCGCCGACCTGAAGATCCTCGACCAGACGCTCTCCCTGCGGGGTTGCGATCAGCGTGCCGGGGGTGAAGCAGGGCACAACCTGCTCGATCTCGAAGAAATCGAACCCGCCGGTGACCTCGCCTGCGCCATTGAGATACTCGATGGTGCCGTCGATGCCGTTGCCGTTGCTGTCGGGCGACGTGTCGACCAGACGCCAGTCCTCGCCGCGCACACCCAGACCGGTGACGTCGAGAATGTCGAAATCGTCGCCTTCCGCGTTGCCGGTGATGGTGTCGCCATCGCCTTCGGCCTGGGAGCCGACGATGATGACATCGCGGTCCGCGCCCCCCTGGATGTCGTCCCTGCCGTCCCCGCCATTGAGCGTGTCGCCCCCGGCGCCGCCCAGCAGCGTGTCGTCATCATTGCCGCCGAGCAGTTCGTCCTCGTCGATGCCGCCATCCAGCAGGTCAGAGCCGGAGCCGCCGATCAGCGTGTCGTCGTCATCGCCGCCGATCAGCGTATCATCGCCGAGCGCGCCGGTGATCAGATCGCGGTCGTTTTCCGGAACCGCGTCGATATCGTCGGTCAGCTCCAGCGCGGCGAGGTTCGAGCCGTCGATATAGTCATTGCCCTGACCGCCATCGAGCGTGTCGGAGCCGTGGCTGCCGATGATCGAATCGTCGCCCTGCCCGCCAAAGACAAGGTCATCGTCGATGCCCGCGTCGATGGTGTCATTGTCGCCGCCGCCGTCGATCGTGTCGCTGTCATCGCCGGTAAAGATCAGGTCGTCGCCGCGGTTGCCCTGGATGCTGTCGCGCCCGTCATCCTGGTTGGGATCGGCGGTGAAGCCCAGATCGTTGAGCAATGTGCCGGGCGCAAAGGCCGGATCGTCACCCTCGTAATCGCTGAACGTGTTGGTGCCGGCATTGATCGTGTCGTTGCCCTGACCGCCGAAGATCGTGTCGGAGCCCTGGATGTCAAAGACCGAGTCGTCGCCGCTGCCCAGATCGACAAGGTCATCGTCGATGCCCGGCTCGACCGTGTCGTCGCCGCCGCCGGAGCTGATCGTGTCGGCGTCGTCTCCGGTGGAGATCACGTCATCGCCGCCGCCGGTGGTCACGCTGTCGAGATCGTCCGAGGGATCGGGATCCTGGTCGAGACCGTCCAGCGGGTCGAGCGACTGATCGGCCGGATCGACCGGGAACACGTCGGTGTCGATGCGGCCGGGGCCGGGATCGACCACGGAGACGGTCACCAGACCGGTGTCGCTGTCGCCGGAGCCGTCGGAGACATCGTATTCGAACGTGTCGGTGCCGGTGAAGCCGTCATCGGGCGTATAGGTGAAGGTGCCGTCGCCATTGTCGACAACCGAGCCATTGGCGGGATCGGTGTTGAAGGTCACGGTCAGCGGATCGCCATCGGGATCGCTGTCATTCTCGATCACGTTGATGACGATCGGCGTGCCTTCGTCGGTGGTGGCGGTGTCATCGGTGGCAACCGGCGGCTCGTTGGCCGGGGTCACGGTGACAATCGCCACTGCGGTGTCGGTCTCGCCATCGGGATCGGTGATCGTGTAGGTGATCGTGTCCTCGCCGACAAAGCCGGGATCGGGCACGTAATCCACGGTGCCGTCGCCATTGTCGGTCACGCTGCCATTCGGCGCATCCGCGTCGGTCAGGGTGAGCGGATCGCCGTCGGGATCGCTGTCATTGTCCAGCAGATCGATGGTGACGGCGGTGTCCTCGGGGGTCTCGGCGCTGTCGTCCACGGCCACGGGCGGCTCGTTATCGGCCACGTCCACGGTCGAAAAGCTCACGTCGGAGACGGTCACCGCCTGGGTGCCCAGATCGCCGTTGCCGTAGACGATCTCGATGCGCGACACCGGCTCGGAGATGGTCACGAGCAGCGAGCCCGCGGCATCGGTCAGCGTGGTTTCGCTGCTGCCGGTGGCGGTGCCGCCGGTCGCGGTGACGTCGCCGGTCTCGGGCGTCAGGGTCACCGGCACCGGGTTGCCGTCGGCGTCAAAGGCCAGCACGGTCACGATGTCCTCGAAACCGTCGCCTGCGGGATCTTCAAGATCGCCGTTGGACGCCGCCAGATCGATATCGTTGATGCGGAACGTCACGTTCTGCACGTTGTCGGTGTAAAGCGCGGTGTCGAGCGCGCGGAAATCCAGCACCGTGGAGGCGGTTGCCGCCGCGCCGTCATTGTTGACCTCGTCAAAGATCTTCAGGAACGAGTTGGCGTTCAGCCCGTCATCCGCGGCCACATAGCCATCGCCGCTGAAGGTGAACGCGGAGGCGAAATCATCCTGCGCGTCAAACGTGATATCGACCGCCACACCACCGGTGTCGACAGAGGTTGTGCCACCATCGGCGAGCGTGCTTCCATAAGCGCCAATCGCGCCCCAGCTCAAATAAAGATCAGCCATCCTAGACCCTTCTCAAATCGTGACGGAGCGCTCTGCCCCATGCCGCTCCAGCGGCGGCACTGCCCGCGGCATTGCCCGTGTCCTCAGTTACCCGTCATGCCTGCGAAGAAGTGCGAAGCGGATCGCGCGCCCTTGTCCACGCACAGGGCGTGAGCAAGAAATACCTAGCGGCACGAGCGGGTTCTCCGCCCTCGCGGTCCGTCCACATTCCCCGAATGCGAGACATCTCAGCGGCCGCCCCCGTGGCCAGCAGTCTTCACCCCCCAGATGGGCTTGAAAAAATTAATACGTTGATCGTCGGCGCTCACAAAGGGAAAAACGGCACAATCGCGGCAGGATGGGTCAAACTCGGGCCAGAATGCGGCGAAAACGCGTTCGCGTTAAGTATGAATTCCTGGTGAATTGTTTCCCGATGCGCGACACTCAAGATCCGAAGGTTACCTGTTGTGCCAGTAAAACAAGGGAGTTTCTGCCAAAGTGGCCGGTTCCGGGCGTGCAATTGTCTTCAATCCCGCAATAATCGGGCGGCGCAATGGCCGCGAAGATTACCTCTCACCGGGTGCCGGAGGTTGTTTTTAGAGCGGAACCAATCCCGGCGAAGCCCTCAGATTGATCAGCGTCAACACCACGTTAAGGTTAGCGAAACCCGAATCATTCGAGCTAAATGTGGCGAAATGTGGCGCGAGTTCTCGCGCGGCGTTCCCGTCACGCGTGCATCCGCGGGTTGCGGGCAATCTTCCACCTGTCGTGGCAGCACGCAGCCCGGTTGTCCCGACCGATCCTGCGCCCGTCAAGAGCTCTCCGCGCCAGTAGAAAAATGTCGCCCGGACCCGGCACGCGCCTCACGCCTCACGCCGCATGCACCGCGCCCGACACGCGTCGGTGCCGTCCGTCAGAGATGTCTTTGGTGCCCAAGGTGAGACTCGAACTCACACGATGTTGCCATCGGGGGATTTTGAATCCCCTGCGTCTACCATTCCGCCACTTGGGCCACGGGCTTCCGTTTAGCCTCCGCTCCGCCACGCGTAAAGAGGGATTGCACGTGCGGCTGCGCCATGGTTTCTGCACGCCAGCCCGTCAGGAGATCCGCATGCTGCGCCGCCTTTACACCTGGACGATGGATCAGGCCGAAAGCCGTAACGCGCTTTGGGTGCTTGCATTCGTGGCCTTCATCGAAAGCTCGGTCTTCCCGATCCCGCCGGATGTGCTGATGATCCCGATGGTGCTCGCAGCACCGCACCGGGCCTGGCTGATTGCCGGCGTCGCGACCCTGTCATCGGTGCTGGGCGGCCTTCTGGGCTACGGCATCGGGTTCTTCTTTTTCGAAGGCATCGGCCAGCCGATCCTGGAATCGCTGGGCAAGGCCGACAGCATGGCGGAGTTCAACACCCGCTTCAACGATGTGGGCTTCTGGGCGGTGCTGACCGCAGGCGTCACGCCGTTTCCCTACAAGGTCATCACCATCATGTCGGGCTGGACGGCGATGCCGATGGCAACCTTCCTCGTCACCTCCGTCGTGGCGCGCGCCCTGCGCTTCTTCATCGTCGCGGGTCTCTTGCGGGTCTATGGCGCACCGGTGCGCGACTTCATCGAAAAGCGCCTCGGCCTCGTCTTCACCGCCTTTGTCGTGCTCTTGCTCGGGGGCTTCCTGCTGGTGAGGTATCTTTGATGCGCAGAACCCTGATCGCCCTTGCCACTGCCGGATCCGCCGCCCTGATGCTGGGCGCGCTCGGGTTTCAGTATCTGGGCGATCTGCCGCCCTGCAAGCTCTGTTACTGGCAGCGTTACGGGCATTTTCTGGCCATTGCCGCCGGTCTGGTCGCGCTGTCGCGCCCCGCCGCGCTGCTCATCCTTCTGGGCGCATTCGGGGCCGCGTCCTCGGCGGTTATCGGCGCCTATCACACCGGGGTGGAGCGTGGCTGGTGGGAGGGCCCCAACAGCTGCAGCTCTCAGGACATCAGCGGGCTCACTCCGAAAGAGGCGATGGAGCTTATCATGAACGCGCCTCTGGTGCGCTGTGACGAGGTCGCCTGGCAGATGCTCGGGCTCTCCATGGCAAGCTGGAACATGCTGGCATCTCTGCTGCTCACGGCGATCTGGCTGCTGGCGCTGCGCCGCGCCTGATCTGGAGCGCCTGACGAAATACCCGATATATCGCGTATCACGTAGCGCGATGAAATCCCGGATGTCAGGCAGCGTTACGTGATGCGGGTTCGTCGCATGGTGCTTCAGCCCGACGATTTCCGCGTCGAGAGCAAAAGCGAGGTCTCTGAATTGGCGATCCCGTCGAGCCGCCTTATGCGGCTCAGCACAAGGTCGAGCGCCTCCAGACTGTCGGTGCCAAGTTCGGCGATCACGTCCCAGCGCCCGTTGGTGGCGTGCAGCGCGCGCAGTTCGGCAAAGCCCGACAGCTGCCGGGTCACCCGCTCGGTGCCCCGCCCCTCGATGGCGATCATCGTCAGTGCCCGCACCGGATCGCTGGCGACATCCGCGCGGGTCACCACCGAAAAGCCGACAATCTCGCCGCTGGCCTGCAACCGCTCGATCCGCGTGCGCACCGTGGTGCGCGACAGCCCCAGCATCACCGCCAGATCGGAATGCGAGGCGCGGGCGTTGCGGCGCAGCGCCGCCAGCAGTCTTTGATCGGTATCGTCCATATCGGACAATTTACCTTCCGTTTTGGCCAATTGAAACCCATATCGGTCAATCTGCGCCCTTCCGCACGGCACGAATCGGCGCGATATCTGCCATACCATAGCAACCCTGACACTCGACGAGGCGGACATGACCCAATCCATCTTTCTGATCGGCGCCCCCATGGACAGCGGCAAGGCCCGCGAAGGATGCCTGATGGGGCCCGACGCCTACCGCACGGCAGGTCTCGCCCGCGCGCTTGGCGATCTGGGCCATGACGTCCGCGATCTGGGCAATGTGGCGCCCGATGCCGTCGATCTGCCCCAACACCCGCATCTGCACGAACTGCCCCGCACCATCGGCTGGACGCAGGCCCTGTCGCGCGCCGCCGAAAGCGCCATGGCCAGGGCTGTGCCCGTGTTCATGGGCGGCGATCACGCGCTCTCGCTCGGCAGCGTGCATGGCGTGACCGCGCATGCCGCGACGCAGGGCCGCCCGCAATTTGTGCTCTGGCTCGACGCGCATTCCGATTACCACACGCCGCAATCCACCGCCTCTGGCAATCTGCACGGCACGCCGCTGGGGTATCTGACCGGGCGCGCCGGGTTCGACGGCTTCCCGCCCGTCGCGCATCCGATCCCGCAGGACCAGGTCTGCCTCTTCGGGCTGCGCTCCGTCGATGCGCCGGAACGCGCGGCGCTTGAGCAGACCGACATCCACCTGCACGACATGCGCGCCATCGACGAACACGGCATCAAGCCGCTGCTCACGCCTTTTCTCGACCGCGTTGCGGCTGCCGGTGGCGCGCTGCATGTCTCGCTCGATGTCGATTTCCTCGACCCCTCCATCGCGCCGGCCGTCGGCACCACCGTGCCCGGCGGCGCCACCATGCGCGAGGCGCATCTGGTGATGGAGCTCATTCACGACAGCGGCCTCATGACCTCGATGGATCTTGTCGAGCTCAACCCGATGCTCGACGAACGGGGCCGCACCGCGCAGGTGATGGTCGATCTCTGCGCCTCCGCCATGGGCCGCCGCGTCTTTGACCGCCCCACCCCGCGCCTCCTCTGATCGCCACCCTGCATTCCAGCCCTCCAGACAATCGGGAGCTTTTGATGACCCACAATCCGAACCCGTCCGACAAGGCTCTGGTACCTTTCGTCTCCGTCGATCACATGATGCAGCTCATCCACCGCACCGGAATCCGCGAGATGATCGCCGGTATCGCGCGGAATATCGAAGACGATTTCCGGCGCTGGGAGCAGTTCGACAAGACGCCCCGCGTGGCCGCACACAGCCAGGTCGGTGTGATCGAGCTGATGCCCACCGCCGATGACGCGCATTATGCGTTCAAATATGTCAACGGTCATCCCAAGAACACCGCCGACGGGCTGCAGACCGTGACCGCCTTCGGGTTGCTGGCGGATATGGACACCGGCTACCCGCTGCTTTTGTCCGAAATGACGCTGCTCACCGCGCTCAGAACCGCCGCCATGTCCGCCGTCGCCGCGCGCCATCTGGCCCCGAAGGACGCCACAACCATGGCGATGATCGGCAATGGCGCGCAGGCGGAATTCCAGAGCCTCGCCATGCAGGCACTGTGCGGGATAACCGATGTGAGGCTTTACGACACCGATCCCGCGGCCACCGCGAAATGCGCGGCCAATCTGGCGGGCACGGGCCTGACGGTGACGCCCTGCCGCTCCGCCGAAGAGGCGATCCAGGGCGCCGGGATCATCACCACCTGCACCGCCGACAAACGCAACGCGCGGGTGCTGACCGACAACATGGTCGGCGCCGGCGTGCATATCAACGCCATCGGCGGCGACTGTCCCGGCAAGACCGAACTGGCCGAAGCGATCCTGCACCGCGCGTCGATCTTCGTGGAATATCCCGAGCAGACCCGCATCGAAGGCGAGATCCAGCAGCTGGACGCCGATCACCCGGTGACCGAGCTCTGGCAGGTGATCACCGGCGCCGCCAATGGCCGGAGCGATGCCCGCCAGATCACGCTTTTCGACAGCGTGGGCTTTGCGATCGAGGATTTCTCGGCCTTGCGCTACGTGCATGATGCGGCGCGCGCCACAGGGCTCAACCTGCCGCTCGACCTGCTGGCGGATCCCGACGATCCGCGCGATCTTTTCGGCATGGTCATGCGCGCGGCACCCGCGCGCAAAGCCGCGCCTGTCGAGGACGCGTGACACGCGCGCACCGAGGGGGCGTGACACGACCGCACCTCTCTGGCATGACAGGGTGGCCGAGCGCGGAGAGCCCATGACCAACACGATCGCTATCGTTCTTGCAGTGCTGATTGTCGGCGGTCTGGCGCTCGACTACGCGATGTTCGGCTCCGAACATCTGGTGTTTCTGGCGCGCAAGTTCTTCGTGCTGCTCGACTGGCTGGCCTTTTGGCGCTGAGGACGGTTCCGGTCCGGTCGAAAATCTGTATTCTCCGCGCCAGACGCTCTTGCCACCCCCCCGTCCGCGGCCTCTCCGGTCCGGTTGACAACATGGGGTCGCTGTGGTGAGAGCGGCGCTGTTAGCGATAACGAAACCCGTACAAACGTCGAAGGAGTCCCGCATGAGTGTCAAGGTAGCCATCAACGGCTTTGGGCGCATCGGACGCAACGTGCTGCGCGCGATCATCGAATCCGGCCGCACCGATATCGAGGTGGTTGCGATCAACGATCTCGGCCCGGTCGAGACCAATGCCCACCTGCTGCAATATGACAGCGTGCACGGGCGGTTTCCGGTGGAGGTGACCACCTCCGACGACAGCATCGATGTGGGCCGCGGGCCGATCCGCGTGACCGCGATGCGCAACCCGGCGGATCTGCCCTGGTCGGATGTGGACGTCGTGCTGGAATGCACCGGCATCTTCACCTCGAAGGAGAAGTGCCAGGCGCATCTCGACAACGGCTCGTCGCGGGTGCTGATCTCGGCGCCGGGCTCGGATGCCGACAAGACCATCGTCTACGGCGTGAACCACGAGGCGCTGACCGCGGACGATCTCATCGTCTCCAACGCCTCGTGTACGACAAACTGCCTCGCGCCGGTGGCCAAGGTGCTCAACGACGCCATCGGCATCACCCGCGGCTTCATGACCACGGTGCATTCCTATACCGGCGACCAGCCGACGCTGGACACGATGCACAAGGATCTCTACCGCGCGCGCGCCGCGGCGATGAGCATGATCCCGACCTCGACCGGCGCCGCCAAGGCGGTGGGTCTGGTGCTGCCGGAGCTCAACGGCAAGCTGGACGGTGTGGCGATCCGGGTCCCGACGCCGAACGTCTCGGTGGTCGATCTGACGTTTGAGGCCTCGCGTGACACGTCGGTCGAGGAGATCAACGACGCGATCCGCGCGGCGGCCAATGACGGGCCGCTGAAGGGGGTGCTGGGCTTCACCGACCGCAAGCTGGTGTCGATGGATTTCAACCACGATCCGCACTCGTCGATCTTTGCCACCGACCAGACCAAGGTCATGGACGGCACGATGGTGCGGATCCTGACCTGGTATGACAATGAATGGGGCTTCTCCAACCGGATGTCGGACACCGCCGTGGCGATGGGCAAGCTGATCTGACGCCCGCCTGACCAGAACAACGCGAAGGCCCGGTCGATGGACCGGGCTTTTTTGTCTTTGCCAACGGGTCCGGGGCGCGGTGCTGTCTTGCCGGACAATCTTTCTTCTGGATGGCGCGTCAGGTTGTTTGCGAAACCTCATCCAATGGTCGGGTGGTCACAGCCCGGCCTCATTCCAGCGCTTTGGATGGTATCGGCCCAGCCGACGCAGGTCGGCCCAGGCGCGGCGGCGGCTCACGTCACAAGCTCTGCGCGTTCATTCGATCCGGGACCCCGGGCGCGCCCCGTCCCGCGCGCTGGTCAAACTCGGCCCGTACCAAGTCAGCCGTCAGAGCCCGCTCTCCCGCAGCGGAGCCGCGACTCTTTCAGGCGTATCCCCGATGGCCGATATCGCCTCCTTGTACTGCGCCTGTGCCGAGCCCGGCAAAGGCGCGGCAACCCCCGGCGGCACGGGATCGAGGCCGCCGCCCTGCGCCCCGGCGCCCGGTCCCGCAGGAGCGCGCGGCAACAGCGTGGTTTCCACGGGCGGCGGTGTCAGGGCCGCGAGGACCGCCGCCACCTCCGCCCCGCTGGCCACCTGCGATGCTGCCACGCTCTGCCCGTGCGCGGGAACGGAGAACCCCTCCGCCGCGCCTGCGCGGGGTGCGGCCACTGCCTGTCTGACCGCTTGCCCGCTCTTGCCCTGCGGCACCTGCATCGGTCCCAGCGCCTTGCCTGCCTCTATGCTGCCCATGATCTTGCCCGTATCGCCCCTCGTTGCGGAATTGTTCTGACCATAGGACAAACCGGTTACCAATTCCTTTCCCGCCATCGCCCGCAGCCGCCATGCAGAAAATGCAAGGCAGACTTTCCTCCGGCGGTCTTGCGCTGCGCTGCAGCATTCTTATGTTGGCGCTAACGAAACCAAGTGAAAGCAAACGGAGACCATCATGAACGATTTCATCTCCACCCTTCGTCATCGCCTGCACAACCGCAGCCTTTATAACCGCACGGTCACCGAACTGCGCGCGATGCCCCTGGATGTGGCGCTCGACCTCGACCTTTACCAAGGCGACGCCGAGCGGATTGCACGCAGCGCAGTCTACGGCCGCTGAGGCCACGCAGAATTCACGCCGGGGCACCCCCCTGCCCCGGCGACCATCACGGGCGCGCGATCAGTTGTGTCGTGGCCGAACGGTCCACCGCCGCCACGCTGCATTCGCAGCTTCCGGAGGCGCAGATGGCCCGCAAGACGAAAAAACCCCACACCACATCCTCCGCATCCAAACCGCCGCGCCGCACGGCGCCGAGAAGGCGCGCGATGCTTGGCACTCTGGCGCTTTACGGTGCCGGTGCCGCGGTTGTGCTGGGTGGCGGCGGCGCGCTGGCGATGGACTTCCGCAACACGCTCTCCGAAGCGGATCTGAGCAAGGTCGGCAACGGTCTGCCGACAATTGTGCAGATCCACGATCCGCGCTGTTCGCTGTGCCGCGCTTTGCAGAAAGAGACGCGTCAGGCGCTCAAAGAATGCGATACGGATGATACGCAGTATCTTGTGGCCAATATCGCCACCGCCGAATGCACATCGGTCCAGACCCGGATCGGGCTGCCGCATGTGACGCTGGTGTTGTTCGACGGGGCTGGCACATATCTGCACACCATCCAGGGGGTGACGCCGTCGGAGACCATCAAGGCGGATAGGACCCGGTTTCCGGCGCGCGCCTGAGCCCCGCCCGCGCGCTCAGTCGTAGCGTTCCTGCAGCGCCTTCAGCACCGGCGGCGTGACGAAGTTCGAGACGTCGCCGCCCAGACGCGCGATCTCCTTGACCAGCTTGGAGGCAATCGCCTGATGCCGCGCTTCGGCCATCAGGAACACCGTCTCGATGGTGTCGTCGAGCGCGCGGTTCATGCCGACCATCTGGAATTCGTACTCGAAATCCGCCACCGCGCGCAGCCCGCGGATGATGATCTGCGCGCCGACGTCGCGGGCGCAATCGATGAGCAGGTTCTCGAACGGATGGGCCACGATCTCGGTGCCGGTCTGCTCCGACAGCGACACCACCTCGGCCTCGATCATCGCCAGCCGTTCCTCCAGATCGAACAGCGGGCCTTTGTCGCGGTTGATCGCCACACCGATGACCAGACGATCGACCAGCACCGTGGCGCGCCGGATGATGTCGATATGCCCATGGGTGATGGGATCGAACGTGCCGGGATAAAGACCGATGCGCATCTGGGTGCCCCCTGTCGTTCAGCTTGGGCGCGACGCAACATTATTGCGCGCGCGATTGCAAGCGGAAAGCCGCCCGCGCGCGCGCCCCGGTGCGCCGGGTGCGTCCCGGTTGCACGGCGGGGCGTGTTACCACTGGCTGGTGATCATGCCTTCGAGCGCGTCTTTTTCCATCGCAAGCTGGCTGAGCCGCGCCTTGACCACGTCGCCCAGCGTCACCAGCCCGACCATCTTGCCGTCCTCGACCACCGGCATGTGGCGAAAGCGCCCGTCGGTCATCTTCTGCAGGACGCCCTCGGCGCTGTCGGCGCGGGTGCAGGTGATCAGGTCGCGGGTCATCATGTCGTCGACCGTCTGCTTGAGGCAGGCGGCGCCCTGTTCGGCCAGTTCGCGGACGATGTCGCGCTCCGACAGGATCCCGTCGGCGGTCGAGCCATCGGCGGATATCACAACCGTACCGATCCGCTTGTCCGCCAGGATCTTGGCCGCGTCGGACACAAGCGAGCCGGGCTTGACGGTCACAACCCCGTCGTTGCCTTTGGATTTCAGGATTTGCAGCACTTGCATGGGCACCCTCCGCTGTAACGACTTCGTGACGCCAGCGTCCACCCGCAAGCATCGAAATGTCAAGGCTTTCAGCCCGCAACCTGCGCCTCTAGCCGCGTCAGTTCCGCGCGCAGCCCGGCGCCGAGGGCTTCTGCAAAGCGGTTCATCCGCTCCAGCCTGCGGTCATCCTCGTGACGCACGAGGTAAAAGCTGCGCGTCAGGCTGACCTGATCGGCGAGCACCCGGCGCAGCCGCGGCGCGGTGGCCAGCGCAAAATCATGTACGATGCCGACACCCGCGCCCTGCCGCATCCACTGGAACTGCACGGAGGCGGAGTTCGATGCCAGCTGCACCCCGCGCAGGCCCAGATCCGCGAGGTAGTCGAGCTCCTTGTCGAAGATCATGTCGGGGATGTAGCCGACGATGGCATGGCGCCGCAGATCGGCGACGGTGCGGATCGGCGCGTGCCGCTTGAGATAGTCGCGCGAGGCCGCGAGATGCAGATGGTAGTCAGTGATCTTGCTGACCAGCAGCCGCCCTGCGGTGGGGGCCGAGACGGCGATGGCCATGTCGGCCTCGCGGCGGCTGAGGTTCACCACGCGCGGCAGCGCCACGATCTGCAATTCCAGATCGGGGTTTTCGGCGGCAATCGCGGCGCAGACCTGCGGCAGCAGGAAATTGGCGCAGCCATCCGGCGCGCCGATGCGGATCTGGCCCGAAAGCCCCTCGGCATGGCCGCGCACCGCCTCGGACGCCAGGCTCATCGCCTGTTCGGCCTCTTCGGCATGGGCCACCAGGCGCGCGCCCGCCTCGGTCAGCGCGTAGCCTTGCGGGGATTTGGCAAAAAGCGCCGCCCCCATGCCCTGCTCCAGCCGCGCGATGCGCCGCCCGACCGTGGCCGCATCCATGCGCAGCGACCGGCCTGCCGCCGACAGGCTCTCGCCGCGCACCACGGCGAGGAAGATCCGCATGTCATCCCAGCTGTCCGTCACGGTCCGCCCGGCCCCCGCTTTGCATTCCTGCAAATCCTTTTTGCCAGATTGGCCCTTTTGATCGCAATTTTGCAAGGGTAGCGTCGCGCCAACGCATAGGAGGATCCCATGGACGAACTCAGCCACTACATCAACGGTCGACATGTCAAAGGCACGTCAGGGCGTTTTGCCGATGTCATGAACCCCGCCACCGGCGAAGTGCAGGCGCGCGTGCCGCTGGCCTCTTCCGACGAGCTCGCCGATGCGGTCGCCAAGGCCGCCGAGGCGCAGAAGGCCTGGGGCGCCACAAACCCGCAGCGCCGCGCGCGGGTGATGATGAAGTTCGGCGCGCTGATCAACGAACACATGGACGAGCTGGCCGAACTGGTCTCCCGCGAGCATGGCAAGACCCTGCCCGACGGCAAGGGCGACGTGCAGCGCGGGCTGGAGGTGGTCGAGGTCTGCATGGGCGCGCCCGCGATGCTCAAGGGCGAATATACCGACGATGGCGGCCCGGGAATTGACCTCTATTCCATGCGCCAGCCTCTGGGTGTGGTGGCGGGCATCACGCCGTTCAACTTCCCCGCGATGATCCCGCTGTGGAAGATGGCGCCCGCGATCTCCTGCGGCAACGCGATGATCCTGAAGCCGTCCGAGCGCTGCCCCTCCACCTCCCTGCGGCTGGCCGAGTTGCTGACCGAGGCTGGGCTGCCCGACGGCGTGTTGCAGGTGGTGAACGGCGACAAGGACGCGGTCGACGCGATCCTCGACAACGAGATGATTCAGGCGGTGGGCTTTGTCGGCTCCACGCCCATCGCGCAGTATATCTATGGCCGCGCGGCCAATAACGGCAAGCGCGCGCAATGTTTCGGCGGCGCCAAGAACCACATGATCATCATGCCTGACGCCGATCTCGACAAGGCCGCCGACGCGCTGGTGGGCGCCGGTTTCGGCGCGGCCGGCGAACGTTGCATGGCGATCTCCGTTGCCGTGCCGGTGGGAGCAGAGACCGCCGACGCGCTGGTCGAACGGCTGGTGCCGCGCATCGAAAAGCTGAAAGTCGGCCCCTATACCGCGGGTGAGGACGTGGATTACGGGCCGGTGATCACCAGGGCCTCGCAAGAGCGGATCCGCGGGCTGATCGACAGCGGCGTGGCGCAGGGCGCTGATCTGGTGGTCGACGGGCGCGACTTCTCTCTGCAGGGCTACGAGAACGGCTATTTCGTCGGGCCCAGCTTTTTCGACAAGGTCACGCCGGAGATGGACATCTATAAAGAAGAGATCTTCGGCCCGGTCCTCAGCCAGGTGCGCACCGAGAGCTACGAGGATGCGCTCAAGCTCACCATGGACAATCCCTACGGCAATGGCACCGCGATCTTCACCGCCGATGGCGACACAGCGCGCGATTTTGCGCATCGGGTGAATGTCGGCATGGTCGGCATCAACTTCCCGATCCCGGTGCCGCTCAGCTATCACACGTTTGGCGGCTGGAAGAAATCGGCCTTCGGCGATCTCAACCAGTACGGGCCGGACGCCTTCCGGTTCTACACCAAGACCAAGACCGTCACCGCGCGCTGGTTCTCGGGCATCAAGGAAGGCGGGGAGTTCAATTTCAAACCGATGGACTGAGGCCGGTTTTGCAAATTCAGAAAGATCCCCGTCCGATGTGGCGGGGATTTTTCGTTTTCGGACAAAGGGTTTTTTGCAGGCGAAATGCGCGGTGGCGCTTGAGAGAAATTGCCATCGCGGCCGAAACTGTTCATCCGCGATAAGGACTCCGAATACCGCACGGGCCCTGATCGCCGCAGAGAGCAATTGCGGATGTGTCCGAATGGTCATCAGCGCCTTGCATTCGATATCTGCCGCCGCCCTCGACACAGGTCTGGCGATGCGTGCGAGTGCAACGCGCGGCTGCAAAAAGACCCCGGGCAGGATCACATCGCCGAGCTGCGGCGCGGCCCCATGCACCCTCCGAAACACCGCAGCCGGGCGTGGCGACTGCGCGCCGCGGGCCTGCATTTCCGGCGTTTCGGCAAACCAGTGGGGCGAATGCCACCTGAATGGCCGGACTCTCACAATTGGTTGCAAACTGAAATGTACACGCAATAGGTGTGGCTCGCGCATTTTCGAACGCTATTGTGGAGTCGGTCGAAGACGAGTTTTCATCAGTGGAGTTGTGCCAATTCCTGTTCTGTACCAAATACACGAGCCGATCAATCTGGTCATCGTGCGATATCTTGGGGTTGTTTCGACCGATGATGTCGTCACTGCGTATTCCGCCTATCTCGAAGATCCCGGCAGGAACCCGGACCACAATATCCTGCAGAATCTGAGTGGCGTCACGGATATGGATATCGGGTTCCGGCAAATGCTGGCGATGATTCCCCGCCTGCAGCCGTTTCAGACCTTCCGCGCCCCCGGCACCCGCACCGCGACATTTGCGCCCGATGACGTGCCCTTCGGGCTGGCCCGGATGTATCAGAGCCTGACCGACGGGCGCGTCTCCTATGAAATCGGGGTGTTTCGCCAGATGGATCCGGCGCTTGCATTCCTGGGCATTCAATCCGATCACCCGGAGCTGCAACCGCAACCCGCGCTCCGTACCGCCTGAGACCGCGGCCGGCGCGGGCCGCCCGAACCGCGCATGTCCGCAAATCCTCTTGCCAGCGAACCGGGTTTCGCGCTCAATACCCGTCACGCATCCCGCACCGGGGTGACGCGACGGGAGGATCGCCATGTCTGAGCCGGAATTTTCCATCGGGATCGAAGAGGAATATTTGCTCGTCGATCTGGACAGTTACGCGCTTGCCGAAGCGCCAGATGGCCTGATGGAGGCCTGCGCGTCAGAGCTCGACAGCCAGGTCAGTCCGGAATTCCTGCAATGCCAGATCGAGATCGGGACCAAGCCCTGCGCCGACATCGCCGCGGCGCGCGAGGATCTCAAACGCCTGCGCAGCACCGTGGCGCGCTGCGCCAAACAGCAAAACCTCGCGCCCATCGCCGCCTCCTGCCACCCGTTTGCCGACTGGAAGAACCAGCACCACACCGACAAGCAGCGCTACAAGGATCTCAGCCGCGCCATGGGCGGGGTCGCCCGGCGCATGCTGATCTGCGGCATGCATGTGCATGTGGGCCTCAACGACAATGCGCTGCGCGTCGATCTGATGCGGCAGATGACCTATTTCCTGCCGCATCTTCTGGCGCTCTCCACCTCCTCGCCGTTCTGGCAGGGCGATGATACCGGGCTTGCGAGCTACCGGATCTCGGTTTTCGACAACCTGCCGCGCACCGGACTGCCGCCGCAATTCGACAATTGGGAGGATTTCACCCGCTCGGTGCAGGTGCTGACCGATTTGGAGATCATCGAGGACAGCTCCAAGATCTGGTGGGATCTGCGCCCCTCGGCCAGCTATCCGACTCTGGAAAGCCGGATCATGGACGTGCAGCCGCGGCTGGAGGACACGCTGACGCTGGCGGCGCTCAACCAGTGCATCCTGCGGATGCTCTGGCGCCTGCGGGTGCGCAACCAGCGCTGGCGGATGTATGACCCGTTCCTGATCGGCGAAAACCGCTGGCGGGCGCAGCGTTACGGCGTCTCCGAAGGGCTGATCGATTTCGGCGCGGGCGCGATTGTGCCGATGACCACCCTGATCGACGAGATCGCCGAGCTGGTCGCGGAGGATGCCGGGGTCCTGCGCTGCATCGCGGAGGTCGAGAACGCGCGCAAGATCGCCTTCGACGGCAATGCCACCACCCGCCAGCGCGCCGCGGTGGCCGCCGCCCAGCAAAAGGGCGCCGATCAGGAAGGTCAGATGCGCGCGGTCGTGGCCCATCTGGTCGAGGCGTTCCACGACGGTCTCTGAGCCGTTTCTTCTCTTTTCATATACCGCCGGGGAGCCCGAGGGGCTGGCCCCTCGGTCCCACCCGTCATGCCTGCCGCGTCACGGAAAACAGGGCGCCAGCATCAGCCCCGCGGTCTCCGCCTCACCCAGCATCAGGTTGGCGTTCTGCAACGCCTGTCCAGAGCTGCCCTTGGTCAGGTTGTCGAGCGCGGCGACCACGATCACCCGGCCCGCGCGCCGGTCCGCCACCACGCCGATATGGCAGAAATTCGAGCCGCGCACATGGTGGGTCGAGGGGGTCTCTCCCATCGGCAGGACCGCGACAAACGGCTCCTCCGCATAGGCTGTGGACAGGGCCGCCAGCACCTCCGACGCGTCGCCCCGCAGGTAACACGTCGCCAGGATGCCGCGGTTGAACGGGCCCAGATGCGGGGTGAACTGGATCTCCACCGGGCGCCCCGCCAGCGCCGAGAATTCCTGATCGAACTCGCCCAGATGCCGGTGCGTGCCGCCCACCGCATAGGCGTTGCTGCCTTCCGAAAGCTCCGCATGCAGCAGGTTTTCCTTCAGCGCCCGCCCGGCCCCGCTGACCCCGCATTGCAGATCGAGGATGATCTCGTCGAGGTCGATCACCCCCGCCGCAATCAGCGGCCGCAGGATGTACTGCCCGGTGGCCGCGTTGCAGCCGGTGCCCGCCACCAGCCGGGCGGTGCGGATCTCGTCGCGGTAAAACTCGGTGAGCCCGTAGACCGCCTCCCGCTGCATCTGCGGCGCGCCGTGCGGGTTGCCGTACCATTTGGCGTAGGCCTCCGGATCGCGCAGCCGGAAATCCGCCGACAGATCGACGATCTTCAGATTCCGGGGCAGTTTCGAGATCACCTCCTGGCTGGTCTTGTGCGGCAAGGCGCAGAAACACAGATCGATGCCGTCAAAATCGATCTCTTCCCAGGTGACGAGATCCGGCAGGCTCAGATGGCGCAGATGCGGAAAGACCTGCGCGATGCTCTGGCCCGCCCTGGAATTGGCGGCCAGCGCCTTGATCTCAAAGGACGGATGGGTGGCGATGAGCCGGATCAGCTCGGCACCGGTATAGCCGGACGCACCGATGATGGCGATGGAATGGGTCATGAGAGAACCTGCTGTGAGGGTAGATCGGGAAAGCATGGGGGGCCGTCGCCACCCGCAAGATCAACAGCGCGCCGCACCGCGCGCGGACGCATCGCGTTATCGTCGCAAACCGGGGGACGGGCAAAAGCGCATGAGATCTCTCCTTGGCGCCCGCTATAGACGGCGCGGCGCGCGCGATCAATGCAGGAATCGCGCTTGATCGGTGTGCGGGGCCGCGCCATGCTCGCGCCATGGCACGGCAAGCAGCATCCCGCCCCGTCCCGCTCTGGCGCCTGTTCCTGCGCATGGGCGGCTGGATTTCCTTCATCTTTGCGGCAGGCAGCATTGCGATCACGCTGATTGCGAACTTGCAGACCACGCTGGCCGACCGCTTTGATGCGGAGGCCGTGGAGACCGTCGCCACCGTTGCGGACAAATATACCGAGACCAGCACCGACAGCGATGGCGACACAACCGTCAGCTACTATTTCGACATGGCGTTCGACACCCGCACCGGGGCACGGATGCGCGTCAGCCATTCGTTCAGCCGCGCCCGGTACAACGCCACCGGGATCGGCGACACGCTGCCGCTCTGGTACCTGCCGAGCGAGCCCGACAGGTTCGAGATGGAGCGCGGCGCCTACAGATCCTCGGCGGGGATCGCGCAGGTCATCGGACTGGTGAACGGCGTGATCTTCCTGGTGCTTTTCTGGTTTCCGGCCCGCTGGGCGGTGGAGGCGGTGCGCGCCCGGCGCTACGGAGAGCGCATGCAGGCCAAGGTCACGCGCCACCACCGCACCGGCGTGCGGATCAACAACAAACCGCGCTACCGGCTGGTCTGGCAGGGTGCCGACGGGCGCGAGGGCAAGAGCATGCTGCACGCCTATGACACATTGCAGGCCCATCCGGTGGGCAGCACCGTCGCCGTCTATCAGGGGCTGAAGCGCAGCTGGTGGGAGGGCGACACCGGCGCGCGTGAAGCGCCCTGAGCGCCAGCGCGCGCCGATGCGGTCGCTCGATCCGGCCGTGAGCCGGGCTGACCCATCATCTGCACGAGCCTCCTCATGAGGCCAAAAAAAAGGCCGAGCACAAAGCTCGGCCGAAGTCCAACAGGGAGGTATGAAGATGATGCGCTGATGAGCGTTTCAATCTTCATGTGCCGAATATGGCAGCACTCTGTGTTCGATCAAGATAAAACATGCCGCAGATGCAGCATTCCCGGTATGCGTGATATGCATACCACAGCGTGCGTTGCGGGAATCATGTGGTCTGAGCGATCAACCCGCCCCCATGGACCGCAGGGATTTGCGGTGGGCGATGATCTCCTCCTGCACGAAATCGCGAAATGCAGCGACACGTTTCGATTGCCGCAACTCCTCGGGATATGCAAGAAAAACAGGGACTTCGACTGATTCTACCTCTGGCAGAACCCGCACCACAGAGGGGAAATCCTCGATGATATAGTCGGGCAGCACCCCGATGCCGAGATTCGAGATCACGGCCTGAAGCACTCCGAAATAGTTGTTTACCGTTAGTGTACTGTCGATATCGAAGGTCAAAAGCTGCTGGACAAGCTGCAGACCGGCGGCGACCTGCGCCGAACGGGGATTCTGGCAAATCAATCTATGGTTGCTAAGTTCCGCAACGTCACCCGGCTCTCCCCGTTCTGCCAGATAATCGGGCGACGCATAAAGCCGCATGCGGATCGTCATGAGCTTTTTGCGGATCAGATCGGCCTGGCTCGGCTCTTTCATCCGGATCGCCACATCGGCCTCGCGCATCGGCAGATCGAGCAGCCGTTCCTCCAGCATCAGGTCGATGTTGAGATCGGGATATTTCTCGTAAAGCTTGGTCAGTCGCGGCGCCAGCCAGAGCGCGCCAAAGCCGAAGGTGGTGGTCACCCTCAGTTCGCCGAACACCTCTTCCTCGCTGTCGCGGATGCGGGCGGTGGCGGCATCGATGCGCTTGATCATCGATTGCGTGGCGTCAAACAGCAGCTCGCCCTGCTCGGTCAGGATCAGCCCGCGCGCGTGGCGGTGAAACAGGATGGTGTTGAGTGATTCTTCCAGCGCGCGGATCTGCCGGCTGACCGCCGATTGCGACAGGTGCAGCGCGTCACCGGCATGGGTGAGACTGCCGGCATCCGCCACGGCATGAAATATTCTGAGCTTGTCCCAATCCATCACAACAACTTCGTTTCCCGATTGCCGCCTCTATACGACATAATCCGTTCCAATGTAGCCCCGATTAAGGAACTGCGGGTTTCCGTGAAAAATGTCTGTTCAGGTCAGTTATTATGACCTAAAATCGCGCTATGCTAGATGTCATCTGCGTTTGGGAGGCGTAAATGAGCAAGCCAGAGATTTCGCTGAACGATCGCTTCGATCTGGGCAAGGACACCGTCCTGCTGAACGGCACCCAGGCGCTGGTCCGGCTGATGCTGATGCAAAAGGCCCGCGACACCGCCGCGGGGCTCGATACAGCGGGCTATGTCACCGGCTACCGCGGCTCGCCTCTGGGCGCGGTCGATCTGCAGATGACGCGCGCCGCCAAACAGCTCAGCGCCGCCGATATTCTCTTTCGCGAGGGTCTGAACGAGGATCTGGCCGCCACAGCGCTCTGGGGCAGCCAGCAGGCGGAGCTGCGCGGCGAAGGCAGGTATGACGGCGTTTTCGGGCTCTGGTACGGCAAGGGCCCCGGCGTGGACCGCTCCGGCGACGTGATGCGCCATGCCAACATGGCCGGCACCTCGTCCCATGGCGGCGTGCTGATGGCGATGGGCGATGACCATACCGGCGAATCCTCCACCGTGCTGCACCAGTCCGAATGGGCGCTGGTGGATGCCTATATGCCGGTGGTCTCGCCCGCGGGCGTGCAGGAGATCCTCGATTACGGCATCTATGGCTATGCGCTCAGCCGGTTTTCCGGGCTCTGGGTCGGGCTCAAGACGATGAAAGACACGGTCGAGGCCACGGCGGTTGTCGATGGCCGCCCGGATCGCATGCAACTGGTCCTGCCGGAGTTCGATATGCCCGAAGGCGGGCTGAACATCCGGCTGATCGACACGCCGCACGCGCAGGAAGCGCGGATGATCGACTACAAGCGCTTTGCCGCAGAGGCGTTTTCCCACGCCAACCGCATGGACAAGCGCGTACATGGCAAACCCGGTGCCAAGATCGGCTTTGTCGCGGCGGGCAAGAACTGGCTCGACCTGCTGCACGCCATGAGCCTCTTGGGAATCGATGGCGACGAGGCCGAGCGGCTGGGTGTGACCACCTACAAGATCGGCCAGACCTTCCCGCTCGACATGAAGGGGTTCAACGACTGGGCCGGGGGGCTCGACCTGATTGTCGTTGTCGAGGAAAAACGCAAGCTGATCGAAGTGCAGATCAAGGAGGCGCTGTTCGACGACAACCGCACCCGGGTTTACGGCTGGTACAAGGGCGGCGCCGGTGGCATGCATCGCGAAGAGCTGTTCCCGACCCGCGGCGCGCTGGATCCGGTGTGGATCGCGCGCAAGCTGGGCGAGATCCTGATCGAAGAGGGGCGCGGCACCGATGCGGTGAAGGCCGGGCTGCAGGCCATCGATGCGGCCAGCAAGGCCGACAATGCCGAAGAGGTGGCCGCCCGCCTGCCCTATTTCTGCTCCGGCTGCCCGCATAACAGCTCCACCAAGGTGCCCGAGGGCAGCCGCGCCTATGCGGGCATCGGCTGTCACTACATGGCGCAATGGATGGACCGCGAGACCGTGGGCTCCACCCATATGGGCGGCGAAGGGGCCAACTGGATCGGCGAGGCGCCGTTCTCCACCCGCGATCACGTGTTCCAGAACCTCGGCGACGGCACCTACAACCATTCGGGCACGCTGGCCATTCGCGCGGCGCTGCTCAACAACACCAACATCACCTACAAGATCCTCTATAACGACGCCGTCGCCATGACCGGCGGTCAGAGCAATGACGGCGCCCTGCCCCCCGACCGCATCGCGCGCGAGTTGCTGGCGATGGGTGTGGGCCGCGTCGAGGTGGTCTTTGACGAAAAGGAAGAGCCGCGGCGCGAGGATTTCCCTGCATCCGTGGGCTGGCACGAGCGCCGCGATCTCGATCGTGTTCAAAAAGAGCTGCGCGCCGTCGAGGGGGTGACCGCGATCCTCTATATCCAGACCTGTGCGGCCGAAAAGCGCCGCCGCCGCAAGCGCGGCCAGTTCCCCGATATCTACAAACGCGTCTTCATCAACACCGATATCTGCGAAGGCTGCGGCGATTGCGGTGTGCAGTCGAACTGCGTCTCCATCGTGCCGGTGGAGACCGAGCTGGGACGCAAACGCGCCATCGACCAATCCTCCTGCAACAAGGATTTTTCCTGCCTCAAGGGGTTCTGCCCGTCTTTTGTGACGCTCGAGGGCGCGCAGGTGAAGAAAGCCGCCACCGCAACGCTGGAGCTGCCGGAGCTGCCGATGCCCGCGCTGCCGCAGATCGACGGCACCCATAACATCGTGATCACCGGCGTCGGCGGCACCGGCGTCGTGACCATCGGCGCGGTGCTGGCGCAGGCCGCGCAGATCGACGGCAAGGGCGCCGGCATGATGGAGATGGCGGGCCTCGCCCAGAAGGGCGGCGCGGTGCATATCCATCTCAGGCTGGCCGAGCGGCCCGGGGATATCTCCGCCGTGCGCGTCGCCACGGGCGAAATGCACACGCTGATCGGCGGCGATCTGGTGGTCTCGGCGGGTGCCAAGACGCTGGGGCTGATGACCACCGGGCGCACCGGCGGCGTGGTCAACAGCCACGAGATCGTGACCGGCGATTTCACCCGCGACACCGAGTTCGCCCTGCCGTCCGACCGGCTGCAGCTGGCGCTTCAGGCGCGCCTGCAGGACCGGCTCGACCTCTTTGACGCCTCCGATCTGGCGCGGGTCACGCTGGGCGATTCGATCTATTCCAACATGATGATCCTCGGCGCCGCCTGGCAACGCGGCCTGGTGCCGCTGAGCCATGAGGCGATCCGCGAGGCGATTGCGCTGAACGGCGCCGCAGTCGAGAAGAACCAGCGCGCCTTCGAGACCGGCCGCTGGGCGGTGCTGCATCCGGACGCCGCACAAAAGATGCTGACCGCCGAAATTGTCGCATTGCCGAAATCGCTGGATGACAAGATCGCCTTCCGCGCCGATCATCTGGTCAAATACCAGGGCAAGCGGCTGGCAAGGCGCTACACCAGGCTGCTCGACGGCATCGACGATGCCCGTCTGCGCGAAGCCGTCGCCAAGGGCTACCACAAGCTGCTGGCCTACAAGGACGAATACGAGGTGGCCCGGCTTGCGCTCGACACCCGCGACAAGGCGCGCGCGCAGTTCGATGGCGACTTCCGGATGAGCTTCCACCTCGCTCCGCCGATGCTGTCGAAGGAAGGACCGGACGGTCGGCCGCTGAAAAAGCAATATGGCGAAGGCATGCTGCGCGGCTTTGCGCTGCTCGCACGCCTGAAAAGCCTGCGCGGCACGCCCTTCGATCCGTTTGGCCGCACCGAGGAACGCCGGATGGAGCGCGCGCTGATCAGGCAATACGAGGCCGACATGGCCAACTGGCTGCCCAAGGCGGGCACGGTCGATGCCGATGCGCTGGTCGCACTTGCCGAGCTGCCCTTGCAGATCCGCGGTTTCGGCCCGGTCAAGCAGGCCAATGAGGCCAAAGCCGCCAAACGCCGCGAAGAGCTTCTGGCGATGCTGCGCGCAGGCACGGCCCCCTTGTCCAGAGCCGCCGAGTAGCGCGCCCCTCCCGGCTTCTTTGGGCCAGAAATATTCCCGGGGAGTCGCAGCTTTGCTGCGGCGGGGCAGCGCCCCTCTTTTGGGGCCGCCCGCGTCATATTGCCCTTACAGGGCTGTGACAGGAAGACGCTGCGGGGCCCGCTCCGCTAAACCCAAGGTGAACGACACCTCAGAAAAGGTTTCGCGATGCCCAGACGGCGCCAGGTCGCCCGCGATATCTCCTACAGCTATTCCGCCACCACCCGTGGCGGGCGGGCTCTGATCCGGCTGATGGAAAACGCCACCGGACGCATCGGGCTGATCAAACGCGCCGATGGCTATGCCGAAGAGGTCGCACAGGGGCGCGATTTCTGGCAGGTCATGGTCGAGCGCTACGGGCTCGGGCTCGAGGTGATCGGCGGGGCGCTCGACAATCTGCCGCGCGACGGCCCGCTCATCGTGATCGCCAACCATCCCTACGGCATCCTCGACGGGCTGATCCTGGGCCATATCCTGTCGGTGGTGCGCGGCGATTTCCGGATCCTCGCCAATTCGGTCTTTCGCAAGGCCGAGGATCTCGACCGCGTGGTGCTGCCGATCAGCTTCGAGGACAGCCGCGAAGCGCTGGCCCAGAACATCGCCACCCGCAAGGCCGCGTTTTCCTATCTGGCTGAGGGCGGCTGCATCGGCATCTTCCCCGGCGGTACCGTGGCCACCGCCGCACGGCCCTTTTCGCACCCGATGGATCCCGGCTGGCGCACCTTCACCGCGCGCCTGATCGCCAAGAGCGGCGCCACGGTGGTGCCGATCTTTTTCGACGGCCACACCTCGCGGCTCTTTCAGCTGGCCAGCCACCTGCACGCCACCCTGCGCATGGGGCTGCTGATCAAGGAGTTCCGCAAACGCGTCGACACACCGGTGCGAGTGGCCATCGGCACGGCCATCCCGCCCGAGGCGATTGTCAGCCACGGCGGTGACGCGCGGGCGCTGATGGATTTCCTGCGCAAAGCCACGTATGAGCTGTCTCCAGACCCGCTCGGCTCGTTTGACTACGGATTCGAGTTCGAGCAGAAACATCGCGGCCCCGAGACAGAGGGCCGGCGCCGCGTCTACTGAGCGCGCGGCAAGAGGCGAAGGAGGCAGGGCCGATGGCCGTTGGTGTGTTTGATTCCGGGCTTGGCGGGCTCACGGTGCTGGATGCGGTGTCGCGCCGTCTGCCCGAGGTGCCGTTTGTCTATTTCGCCGACAGCGCCCACGCGCCCTACGGTGTGCGCGATGCCGATGATGTCTACAACCTGACGGTCTCTGCGACAGAGCGGCTGTTCGATGCGGGCTGCGATCTGGTGGTCCTGGCCTGCAACACCGCCTCGGCGGCGGCGCTGAGGCGCATGCAGGAGGCCTGGGTGCCACGCGACAAGCGGGTGCTGGGGGTCTTCGTTCCGCTGATCGAGGCGCTCACCGAACGGCAATGGGGCGACAACTCGCCGCCGCGCGAAGTGGCCGTGAAGCATGTGGCGCTGTTTGCCACCCCGGCCACCGTGCGCAGCCGCGCCTTTCAGCGCGAACTGGCATTCCGCGCCATCGGCGTCGATGTGGAGGCGCAAGCCTGCGGCGGGCTGGTCGATGCCATCGAGGAAGGCGACATGATCCTCGCCGAGGCGCTGGTGCGCTCGCATGTGGATGCGCTGAAACGCAAGATGCCCGACCCGCAGGCGGCAATCCTCGGCTGCACGCATTACCCGCTCATGCAGGAGATCTTTCAGGACGCGCTGGGCGCGGATGTTTCCGTCTACAGCCAGGCCGATCTGGTGGCCGAAAGCCTGGCCGACTACCTCAAGCGCCATCCCGACAAGCTGGGGCACGGGCAGGAAAGCGGGTTCCTGACCACCGGCGACGCGCAGAAGGTGTCGCGCCATGCGACGCAATTCCTGCGCCGCAAGATCTCCTTCGACGCCGCCTGAGCGGGCATTTCAGAGCGCAAAGAGCCGCCCTGCCCGCTCCGGCGCGTCGCGCAGACCGGCCTGCCGCATCATGTGCCAGGCCAGCACCTGGTTCGACGACAGAACCGGCAGGCCCAGGTCCTGCTCCAGCGGCGCGATGATCTCGCGGGTGCGCAGATTGGTGCAGGACAAAAACAGCGCATCAACCCCGCCATCCGAGGCCAGCGCCCGCGCGGCCTCGCAGAGCGAGGCGGCATCGATGCGCGCCACACGCGTCTCTTCGGCCTCGTCGAAACTGCCGAAGACCGGCGTCTCTATCCCGTGGTCGCGCAACGCCTGCCGCAACCCTTCGGAGACCTGCGCCACGTAAGGCGACAAAAGCGCCAGCCGGGTCACCTGCAAGGCGCGGCAGGCCGCCACCAGCGCGGCCAGCGGGTTGGTCACGTGGCGCGTCTCGCAGCCCTCTGCCACAAGCTCGGCAACCCGCGCCGATCCGATCACCGAACTGGCCGAGGTGCAGCCATAGCCCACCGCATCGAAGCGGACCGCTTGCGGCAGCAGGCCCGCCGCGTGCGGCAGACGGGCTTCCATGTCGGCCAGCGACGCGCGACTCACCTCCGGCGCCGAGGCGATGCGGGTGACGTAAAGCGCCACACCCTCCCCGGGGATCAGATGGCGGAACTCGTGCTCGAGGGTTTCATCGGTCTGCAGCACCACCAGCCCCAGATTGGCGCGCGCGCCCAGTGGCGGCGCGGCGGTGTAGGAAAAGACCCGGCTCATGCCAGCACCGGCAGTTGCGACGGGGCGGCCGGGCTGATCTGGCGCGCGCCGTTCTCGGTGATCACGATATTGTCCTCATGCACCATGATCCCGCCGCCTTCGAGCGCGACAAGCGGCTCCAGCGTGATCACCATGCCGGGCTCCAGCACTGTGTGATCCCCCGCGATGAGCGACAGGCCTTCGGTCAGCTGCATGCCCAGCCCGTGGCCCAGCCGCCCGGGACCGGCGGCGCAGATCGCCTGCATCGCGGCATACACCTCGGAGGCCGTGGCGCCGGGGCGCGCGGCGGCAAGACCGGCCTCCTGCGCCTCCAGAAGCTGCGCCCAGGCCTGCTCCGCCCGTCTGTCGGCGCGGGTAATGGCAAAGTTGCGGTCATAGTCGCAAAAATAGCCGTCGAACACCAAACCGGTGTCGAGCATCAGCACATCGCCCGGCGCGAGCGCGGTGTCGGCGGCGGGTGAGATCACGTCGTCATAGCCCAGCGGCCCGGCGCCACCGGCGAGATACGGCACCCAGTCGGCGCCTTCCTCCAGACAGAGCCGCTGGAAGTCGCGAAACACCCGGCTGAGCGGCACCTCCGCGCCCGCCACCTCGCCCACGCGGTCGAAGGCGCGCCCGGCAATGGCGCAGGCGGTGGTGATCCTGTCAATCTCGCGCGGCGATTTCACCGCGCGGAGTGCGGCCACAATCCCCGCATCCGGCACGATCCGCGCGGGCGCGATGGCCGCCTGCAGCGCGTGGAAATCCTGCAGCGGCATGCGCAGTTGCGTCTCGGGCCCCATCGGCAGACCCACCGGCCCGGATCCGGCCAGCTCGCGCAGCGTGTCGGCCAGAAGCGAAACCCCGTCATCGGCTGGCTGCGGCGCAGGCCAGGTGCGGATGTCGGTGATCCAGGTCTTGCCCATCAGCGCCGCACCGATTGCCGGGATCACCGCCACCGGATCGCCGCTTGCGGGCAGGATCAGGAACCACGGGCGCGACGGGCTTTCCCAGAACCGCGTGAGATAACCGGTGAAATAGCGGATCTCCGCTTCGGTCATCATGAGCAGCGCCGAGAGCCCCTCTTCCGCCATGCGCGCCTGTGCGCGGTCGCGGCGGGTGTGGAACTCCCCGGTCGCAAAGCCCCTCATGTTTCGGGTTCTTCGCTCAGGATGCAGAGCACCCGTGCCTCCGGCCCCAGCTGCAGCGCGTCGGGGCCCGCGAGCATCGCCGCCAGCCCGGCCCCGCCCGATGGCGTTGTGGCAAGCCCGGCCTCCTCCAGCACCGGCATGGCGGCGCTGGCCTCGGCCTCGGTGATCAGCGCGAACGCGTCTGCATCCCGGCTCAGCCCCTGCAGCGCGATCAGCGATGGCGCCTTGCAATCGAGCCGCCCCATGCAGGAGACCGGCCCGCGCGTCTCCACCGCCATGCCGTCGCGCACCGAGGCGTAAAGCGCGGGCGCGGCCTCCGGCTCGACCACTACGATGCGCGGCGCGTCCCCCCAGAGCCTGCGGAAATAGCCTGTGAGCGCGCCCGCCAGACCGCCGACACCGGCCTGCAGCAGGATATGGGTTGGCGGGTCGATCTGCTCTCCGCATTCCGCGGCCATCACCAGATAGCCCTCCATCAGCCGGTGCGGCAGCGCGGTGTAGCCTTCCCAGGAACTGTCCGAAAGCAAGGTCCAGCCATGTTGCCCGGCGGCGTCGGACGCGGCCTGCATGCTCGCCTCATAGTCGTCGCCCGCGCGCACCACATCGGCACCCTTGCCGCGCAGTCGCTCGGCAAAGCCTTCGGGCACGGTGGAGGAGAGGTAGATGACCGCGCGGGCGCCGAACAACGCCGCCCCCGCGGCCACCGAAAGACCGTGATTGCCCGCGCTTGCGGTCACATAGGTGCGCCCGGCCAGCGCGGTTTCGATCTCGCCCCCGGCACTGGCCGCCTCATGCGCAATCACATAGGCCGCCCCCAGCGCCTTGAAACTGCCAAGCCCCATGCGCCCGCGTTCGTCTTTCACCAGCACCTCTGCCACACCTGCGCCGGAGGCCAGCGGCACGGCAGCGACCATCGGTGTCGGCGCATGCGCCGGGCAGCGGCTCAGCAGGGCGCGGGGTGCCTCGGCATCGGTGCTCGGATCGGGGATGTCCGCCAGCGCCAGCCCGGTGCCACGATGCGGGTTTGCAAGAATCTGCATGGCGGCTCCTGTGCTGCGTCGGACGCAGAAGACCCGCTTTGGCGCGCCCGGTCAACGACCCTGCGAGGGATCGTCGAACCGGTAGAGCGTGGCTCCCCCCAGAAAGAGCCCGGAGCCCGGATAAAGTGTGTGCCCCGCGCAGCGCCCGTCCATGCGCCGCATCAGATCGCGCAGCACGTACAACCGGTCGGCCCCCTGCAGATCGCGCCGGGCGGTTGCCACTGCCCCCGCCCAGTCACCGGCGGCAACCTGCATCTCCACCGCTATCGCCGCATGCTCGGCGGGCAGCTCCACACCCAGCCGCACGGATGTTGCCACCGAAAGCCAGACGTCCCAATCGATGCCCTGCCCGAGGATCGCGGGTCGCGCGGGCAGCGCGGCTGTCTCGCCTCTCGAGAGCGGGCCAAGTGCGTCGATGGCGACGATCCAGTCCATCGTCACCGGCAGGCGCGCGGCGTAGTGCCGGACCCGGCGTGTGACGTCGAACTGCGCCCCCTGAAAGATCGCGTCATGCGGCATCTGCGCGTGAATCTCGCGCCAGACAAAGAGCCAGCGTTGCTCCAGCTCCGCCTCGCCGCCAAGCGCGCCGCTGTCGAGCGCCGCGAGGTATTGCCGCGCCACATGGCCCATGATCTGCGTCTTGCCGGTCTGGTTGAGAAACACCGACGCCCAGGCCATCCCGATCTGGCGCGCGCCCATCCGGTAGGTGTCGTAAAGATCAAAGCGCTCCGCCGCGCTGTTGTCGGGCAGATAGGCCACCAGCGCGCCGGGCTCCGCCTGATGCCAGACCATGGCGCCCGAGCTTGCCACATATTCGGAGCCGGTGAAGATCGCCGTGCGCCCGGCATCGGCATAGCGCGCCTCGAGCTCGAAATAGGCGTCAAGCGTGGTGCGGCTGGCCAGAATGCCCGCCGCCAGTGCGTGAAACCCCTGCGCCTCGGCATCCGCGGCGAGCGCCAGCTTGGTGGCGTCGCTCTGATCGAGCACCGAGATGAAGCCGCCATTGCTCGACTGCCAGGTGGCGATGTAATTCTGCGTTTCGGTATCGTCCGGCAGCGCCTCGATCCGGGCGCGGAACGCCTCCATCTGGTCGCGCAAGAGCATCGCGCGCAGCAGCGAGGCGGAGGGGCTGATCACATCCTTGACCACACCGCCAAGCTGGTCGATGGCGGTGTCGAGATCGGTGTATTGCATGAGATAGGGCAGTGCGACAGCGTCCAGTTCGCGCGGCGCGTCGCGGCCCTGCCCGGCCAGCGCGTCGATCATGCGCACCGCGACGGAGGGCCCTGGATCGGCGTAATGCAGCGTGAGATAAAGCGCGTCGCCGCCAAACCGCGCCGGCTGGAAGCGCGGCAGGTCCATCCGGTTGTCGAGGATATGGCCCGCGGTCTCGAGGATCAGCGGCTCGAGGCCGCAGGCCTGCGCGCGCGTGTCCGGCGCGGGGTGTCCTTGCGATTGCGCAGAAAGCGGCGCGGCCAGAAACGCCGACGCCGCGATCGCGGCCAGACGCGGGATCAGGTGCTGTGGCATATCGCGAGCCTCCTCCCCTTTGCTTCGCCGTTCAACTCTTTTCTGCACGCCGACCGCGGCCCGGCCCGGCGCTTTCTGACCGCCCCCTCTTTCCCGTCCCCGGCGCTTGGCTTATGGAATGCGCGACATCGCCCCCAGCCGAGGATGTGCCGCCCCGTGTCCAGTCCAGTGTCCAGCTCCGTGTCCAGCTCCATGACCGATCCCGAAATCACCGATGACCTGATCGACGCCCACGGGATCAAACCCGACGAATATGCCGAGATCCTGCGCATCCTGAACCGCGCGCCAAGCTTCACCGAGCTCGGGATCTTCTCGGCCATGTGGAACGAGCACTGTTCCTACAAGAGCTCCAAGAAATGGCTGCGCACCCTGCCCACGGAGGGCCCGCAGGTCATTTGCGGACCGGGCGAGAACGCGGGCGTGGTCGATATCGGCGACGGTCAGGCCGTGGTCTTCAAGATGGAGAGCCATAACCACCCGTCCTATATCGAGCCCTACCAGGGCGCCGCCACCGGTGTGGGCGGCATCCTGCGCGACGTCTTCACCATGGGCGCACGGCCCATCGCGGCGATGAATTCGCTCAGCTTCGGCGAGACGGACCACCCAAAGACCCGCCAGCTGGTGCATGGCGTGGTCGAGGGGATCGGCGGTTACGGGAACGCGTTCGGCGTGCCCACGGTCGGTGGCGAGCTGCGCTTTCATCCCGCCTATAACGGCAATTGTCTGGTCAACGCCTTTGCCGCGGGGCTCGCCGATACCGACAGGATCTTCTACTCCGCCGCCTCCGGTGTGGGCCGTCCGGTGGTCTATCTGGGTGCCAAGACCGGGCGCGACGGGGTCGGCGGGGCGACCATGGCCTCCGCCGAGTTCGACGAGAGCATCGAGGAAAAGCGCCCCACCGTGCAGGTCGGCGATCCGTTCACCGAAAAGCGCCTGATGGAGGCGACGCTGGAGCTGATGCAGACCGGCGCGGTGATCTCGATCCAGGATATGGGGGCGGCCGGTCTCACCTGTTCGGCGGTCGAGATGGGCGACAAGGGCGATCTGGGGGTACGGCTCGATCTCGAAAAGGTCCCCTGCCGCGAAGACGGCATGACCGCCTACGAGATGATGCTCAGCGAAAGCCAGGAGCGCATGCTCATGGTGCTCGATCCCGCGCGCGAGGCTGCCGCCAAGGCGGTCTTTGACAAATGGGATCTCGATTTCGCCATCGTCGGCGAAACCATCCCCGAAGACCGCTTCCTGATCGTGCATAACGGCACAGTGAAGGCCGATCTGCCGCTCAAGGCGCTGTCGGGCAACGCGCCGGAATATGACCGCCCGTGGGAGCCGACCCCGGCCCCCGCGCCGCTTTCGGACGTTGCGCAGATCGATCCGGTGGATGGGCTGAAAGCGCTGCTGACTTCTCCGAATTACTGTTCGCGCGCCTGGGTTTACGAGCAATATGACAGTCAGGTCATGGCCGACACGCTACGCATTCCCGGCTTTGGCGCGGGCGTCATCCGGGTGCATGGCAGCGACAAGAAACTGGCCTTCACCTCCGATGTGACGCCGCGCTACGTGCGCGCCAACCCGGTCGAAGGCGGCAAGCAGGCGGTGGCCGAGGCGTTCCGCAACCTCTGTGCGGTGGGTGCAAGACCGCTGGCCACCACCGACAATCTCAACTTCGGCAATCCCGAGAAACCGGCGATCATGGGCCAGTTTGTCGGCGCCATCGAGGGCATCGGGCAGGCCTGCGAGGCGCTCGGCATGCCCATCGTGTCGGGCAATGTCTCGCTTTACAACGAAACCGACGGCCAGGCGATCCTGCCGACGCCCACCATCGGCGCGGTCGGGCTGATCGGCGCCGGCGAGACACCGATCCTGGGGCTGGCGCAACCGGGCGACATCGCCTTGCTGCTGGGTGAGACCACCGGCCATCTCGGCCAGTCGGCGCTGCTGGCAGAGGTCTTCCACCGCGAAGAAGGCGACGCCCCTGCGGTCGATCTGCAGGCGGAAAAGCGCCATGGCACGTTCATCCGCGACAACCGCGCGCTGATCGGCTCCTGCACCGATCTCTCCGATGGCGGGCTGGCGCTTGCCGCCTTCGAGATGGCCGCCGCCTCTCAGACCGGCGTGACGCTCGACAGCGCCGACACCGCGACGCTCTTTGGCGAGGATCAGGCGCGTTATCTCATCGCCTGCGGCTTCGACGCCGCCGAAGCGCTGATGATCGCCGCCTCTCAGACCGGTGTGCAGCTGCAGACCGTGGGGCGCTTCGGCGGCGATCACATCTCGCTCGGCAGCAGCTCTGCGCCGCGCGCGACGCTCACCACGCTCTGGCGCGACGCCTTCGCCGAAACCTTCGCCTGAGCAGCACCCCGAAACGCTTTGCTTCGGAGCCGCCGTCACCTGAGACGGGGCGGACGGGTCGGCGCGCGCGGATCAGGCACAATCGCCGAGGGGCCCCATCTTCGATGGGGAGACGGCTATTGTGCTTGAGGCGTGCGTGGCGATCTGTCAGGCGCGGGCTCTGGTGAGGGTGGCTCCGGAGCTTTGCTTTGGTGAGCCGGAGCCCCCCTTTGTGCGTCCCAAATTTCCCCGTCGCCAACCCTTTCCCAAACCCTGCCCCGATCCCATATATACCCCATGATCAAGTTCACCCCGATCCTGCTGGCGATCCTCTATGCGGTTGCGATGTATCGCTTTTCCGCGTGGCGCACCGCGCGCGAGCTGGATGCGCGCTCCACCGAGCTGGCCGATCCGCGGCTGAAAAAGCTCACCGACCGCATGGCCGCCTCGCTCGATCTGCCGCGCATCAAGGTACATATCTACGAGATCGATCCGGTGAACGGATTGGCCGCACCGGACGGGCGGATCTTCATCACCCGCGGGTTTTTCCGGAAATACCAGAATGGCGAGGTCAGCGCCGACGAGATGGCCAGCGTCATCGCGCATGAGCTGGGCCATGTGGCGCTGGGCCATTCGCGCCGCCGCATGATCGACTTTTCCGGCCAGAACGCGCTGCGTACCGCGCTTGCCATGCTTCTCAACCGGTTTCTGCCGGGCATCGGCGCGCTGGTGGCCAGCGGGCTGACCACGTTGCTGGCCGCAAGGCTGTCGCGCAAGGATGAATACGAGGCCGATGAATACGCCGCCGCTTTGCTCACCAAGGCCGGGATCGGCGTGACGCCGCAAAAGACGCTTTTCACCAAGCTCGAAGCGCTGACGCAAGCCCGCTCCGGCGCCGCGCCGGCCTGGCTCATGTCACATCCCAAGACCGAGGAACGCATCGCCGCGCTCGAGGCGCTGGAAGCCCGCTGGTCAAAAGCCTGAGCGCGGCCCCGGAACGCCGCAGGCCATCGCAATGGCCGATCAATGCGCGCGCAACGCCTCGATCAGCGCGTTCTTGTCCATGTCAGAGCGCCCGTCGATCCCGATCTCCTGCGCGCGCTCGTAAAGCGCGTCCTTGGTCCAGTCTTCGTAAGGCGGGGCTTTTCCCCCCTTTTCCGACGGGCTCATTTCGTCATTGGCCTGCGCATTGCTGATCCGCGCGGCTTTCTCCTTTGACATGCCCTTGTCGCGCAGCGCGTCATAGGCATCCTTGTTCTTGATCGAGGCATCGGGCATTCGCGGATCTCCTTTTGCCCGGTCAACGCCGCGCGTCCCGCGCCGGTTCCGATGCCGCTTTGCGAGAGCGCGCAAAGATCGATGCGGTGAGGCAATGCAGCCGGCCGCTAGATCCTCGCGCCGCGCAGAGGACCGGCCGGGCCTCAAAGCCCGCCATCTCGAGCGCGGCTCCGTGCTGGGCCGCAAGCCGCCTGTCCGCGCCAAGGTCCGGCACCAGAAAGCGGATCATGGTATCGGCACGACGGCTCGGATCGCCTTGCCTGGCAGGCACGATCGGCCGGTCGCAGATGCCCGGCATCCGCGCCGTCTCTTGCAGACCAGCGACATCGGCAGCGCCGTTTTCCCCGACATCACCGGTGCAGCGCACCGCCAGCCCCCGGCCACAGGATTGCCACCGGCAAGGTCGATCCGCGCGAGGTGCCTTGCTGTGCGGAGAATTGATCCGCAGAGCCCGGGCACAGCACGCCTCGCCTATCCCGCCCAATCGCGGATCGCGCGTGATATCTGCCCCGCGCGATCACCCCGATCTCAGTAGAAAAACTCCTCCCGGACGATCTTGCCATCGGCTACGTGGTAAATGGCCACCTCTTTCATGACCGAGCGTTCGCCGCTGTCCTTCATTGTGGCGTCGATCTCGAAATTCACGGCAAACCGGTCATCGCCATGCAGGTATGGGCCGTCGGCCTTGGCCTCATGCAGCTCAACCGCGTTTTCCCACCAGGCATGCTTGCCCCTGATGGCGTCCAGCCCGGTGACCTCGCGCTCCATGCCAGGCATGTCCTGCGCCTCCACAGAGGTGGCGTCGGCGGCGTAGAGCTTGTCGAGATTTGCGGTTTCCTGACCCGTGCGGCAGCCCTCGACCAATGCGTCGGCGATCTCTTTCAAAGTCATCTTTCCCTCCCGGTGTTCCTGCAATGTTCCAGACGTTACGCCGAAGCCCCGCGCCGCACAAGTCACGGTTTTGTAAACTTGCCAAGCGGCAGCAGCCCGCCTATCACGCGCCCATGCTGGACCAGAGCCCCAACCGCCCCGACCTGCCCGCCGAAATCGCCCGGCGGCGCACCTTTGCCATCATCTCGCATCCCGATGCGGGCAAGACGACGCTGACCGAGAAATTCCTGCTCTACGGTGGCGCGATCCAGATGGCCGGTCAGGTGCGCGCCAAAGGCGAGGCGCGGCGCACGCGCTCGGATTTCATGCAGATGGAGAAGGACCGCGGCATCTCGGTCTCCGCCTCGGCCATGTCCTTCGATTTCGGCAGGTTCCGCTTCAATCTGGTGGACACACCCGGTCACAGCGACTTTTCAGAAGACACCTACCGCACACTCACCGCGGTCGATGCGGCGGTGATGGTGATCGACGGCGCCAAGGGGGTGGAAAGCCAGACGCAGAAGCTCTTCGAGGTCTGCCGCTTGCGCGATCTGCCGATCCTGACCTTTTGCAACAAGATGGACCGCGAGGCGCGCGACACGTTCGAGATCATCGACGAGATCCAGGAAAATCTCGCCATCGACGTGACCCCGGCCAGCTGGCCCATCGGCATGGGCCGCGATTTCCTGGGCTGCTACGACATCCTCAATGACCGGCTCGAACTGATGGACCGCGCCGACCGCAACAAGGTCGCCGAGACGATCACGCTCGAGGGGCTCGACGATCCGGCGATGGAGGATCACATCCCCGCGGGCCTGCTCGACCAGCTGCGCGAAGAGGTCGAGATGGCGCGCGAATTGCTGCCCCGTCTCGATCCGCAATCGGTGCTCGAAGGGCATATGACGCCCATTTGGTTCGGCTCCGCGATCAACTCGTTCGGCGTGAAGGAACTGATGGACGGGATCAGCCGATACGGGCCCGAACCGCAGCCGCAATCCGCCAGCCCGCGACAGATTTCTCCCGACGAATCAAAGGTATCGGGCTTTGTCTTCAAGGTTCAGGCGAACATGGACCCGAAACACCGCGACCGCGTGGCCTTCCTGCGTCTCGCATCGGGGCATTTCCAGCGCGGCATGAAGCTCACCCATGTGCGCACCAAAAAACCCATGGCGATCTCCAACCCGGTGCTGTTTCTGGCCGCCGACCGCGAGCTTGCGGAAGAGGCCTGGGCCGGCGACATCATCGGCATCCCCAATCACGGCCAGCTGCGCATCGGCGACACGCTGACCGAAGGTGAGGCGCTGAAGGTCACCGGCATCCCCAGCTTCGCGCCCGAATTGCTGCAATCGTGCCGCGCGGGCGATCCGATGAAAGCCAAACATCTGGAAAAGGCGCTGATGCAGTTTGCCGAAGAGGGCGCCGCCAAGGTCTTCAAACCGACCTTCGGCTCGGGCTTCATCGTGGGAGTTGTCGGCGCGCTGCAATTCGAGGTTCTGGGCAGCCGGATCGAGCTTGAATACGGCCTGCCCGTGCGCTTCGAGGCGAGCCAGTTCACCTCCGCCCGCTGGGTGCACGGGGCAAAAGACGCGGTGGAAAAATTCACCGCCGCCAACAAGCAGCATATCGCCGAGGATCACGACGGCGATGTGGTCTATCTCACGCGGCTGCAATGGGATATCGACCGCGTCGCGCGCGATTATCCCGACATCACCCTGAGCGCCACGAAAGAGATGTTGAGCTGACCGCAGCTGCTGCTTCGGAGCCGGCCATCGCCTGAGACCCACGGGACAGGAGGCGGCATCCGGGTCACGCCAAATCGCCGAGGGGCCCCGCCTTGCGGGGAGACGGCTATTTGGCTTGGCGCGGAGGGCGGCTTCTGTCACGGCAGGCTATGGCGATGGCGGGCTCCGACGCTGCTGCTTTGGTGAGGTGCTGAGCCGCCACGGCCCCCTCTCCCCCGGCGCGCCGCCCCTTATCCCTGGGGCTCACAGCGCCACAAGCTCCGGAAACAAGCGCGCAGGCGCTCTTGCTGCGCCTGCGCTCCGTTTTACAGGTCCATCCCGTCAGTTCGACGCGCTGCGCAACAGCGGCGTGATCCGGCGCACCGCCGCGCGGCGGTTGAGGCGCTCATCCTCGAGCGTCGGGATCAGCAGATCGCTTTCGCCGTAGCCCTGCAGGATCATGTTTTCCGGCGGCACCTGGAAATATTCGGTCAGCGCCAGCGCCACCGATTCCGCCCGCCGGTCCGACAGCGCCAGATTGTAGGCAGCGTTGCCAACCGCATCGGTGTGACCTTCGATCAGGAACACCTCATAGGGGTTCTGCTCGATCAACCGACGTATCGCATTGCCGAGTGCCGCCAGTTCTTCCGCCTCATCGGGCCGGATCGCGGCAGAGGCGGTCTGGAAGTTGATCGTGTCGACGGTGATCTCCGGCACCAGCTGACGCACCGCATCGATATTGCGGATCTGGTTGAGCGAAAACGTCCGGTCGATCGGTGCGGCCTGCTGGGCCGCCAGCGCATCAGCCAGATCGGCACCTTCGACCTCGCGGAAATTGGTGCGGCGACGGTCGTCGACCTGCGGCAGCTCGTTGACCACAACCTGCTCGGTGGCCTGGGTGTCATCAAAGAGCACCACCTCGGTGCCATCGGGCAGGATCCGCGTGCGGCGCAGCGTGCGGCCCTGGGCGGTGCGGATGGTCTCGACCACGCTGCCATCCGCGTAGCTGACCACCGTGCGGGTCGAGCCATCGTCGAAGCGGTAGGTCTGCACATCCGCCCCGGGACGGCGCAGCAGCACGTCGTCGTTGCGCAGCACGCGCAACCGGCCCTGATTCTCGATCACCACCCGGTCGCCGCTGTTGGAGACGACGTTGTCATTGCCGCCGAGGATCTCCGACAGCGCCACGGCGCCAAGCCCCAGCAGGGCGGCGTTGCGGGCGCGGCGGGCGTTCTCGTCGCCATTGTCATCGTCTTCCTTGGCGCGCTTCGGCTTGTCCTTGCCCGGATCCACAACCGCGTCGGCGCGGGTGTCGAAATCCTCGGAGGATTGGCGCACATCGTCTTCGGCCACGGTTTCCTCGACAACCACCGCACCGTCGGCACCGCCGCCGTCGACATCCACTGCCGCCGCCGCCGCTGCGGCGCCGCTTTCCTCCTCGACAAGCGCATCGGCCTGGGCCTGGCTGTCTTCGGGTGTGGGCTCGACCGGAACTTCCGGGTCGACCGCGGCGGCCTCGTCCTTGTCGTCGGCCCCCTCGGCCGGGCGAGTGATCAGCGACAGCACCCCGTCGTCCTTTTTCGGGGCGTTCTCGGTTGCGGCTTCCGCCGCGGCACGCTCGGCGGCTTCCGCCTCTGCCTTGATCGCGGCTTCTGCCTCGGCGGCTTCGGCATCTGCCGCGGCCTGAGCCTCCGCCGCCGCTTCGGCCTCAGCGGCCTCCGCGTCAGCCCTGGCCTGCGCTTCGGCTTCCGCTGCTTCGGCGGCAGCGGCCTCCACCTCTGCCTGGGCCGCGGCCTCCGCTTCGGCTGCGGCAGCCGCTTCGGCTTCGGCTTCGGCAGCGGCAGCCGCCTCGGCTTCGGCTTCGGCGGCGGCAGCCGCCTCGGCTTCTTCAGCCGCCAGCGCCTCGGCGAGGGCTGCGGCGTTGTCGTCGTCGGCCGGTCCGGCTTCGGCGCGGGCGGCCTGTTCCTGCTGCCAGGCGATGATCGTGTCGCAGCCGATATCGCGGTATTTCTTGGGCAGCGTACCCTCTTCCTGGCAGCGCGTGGCCAGCTTCTCCAGCCGGTTGCGCAGATCCTCGGGCATCGTCTCGAAGGTGATCATCTGGGCGGAAGCGGGTCCGGTGAGCGCCAGGGACAGCGCCAGAGCGGAAACGAAAGCGGGCCGTTGGGACCGGAGGAAACGCGACATGAGATACCTCTTGCGAGTTGTTCTGGGTCCGGACCAACGCAGAATTGGTGCGAAGGTTGCACCGGTTCCGGATGCCGTGGCGGAAACCCGCCCGGCACAGGATGGTTTCAGGCGGGCCTCAGCCTTCGGCCATCAGCGCCATCAGCCGGGCTTTTTCGCCCATGTCGTCGGGGCGCGAGATCGCCTCGGCCAGATCCTCCAGCGACTGGATCGAATGGCTGGCCCGGAAGCTGTCCACATGGGGCAGCATGGCGCGGATGCCGCTGGCGCGCGGCGCAAACCCGTCCCAGCGCAGCAGCGGGTTGAGCCAGATCAGACGGCGTGCGGAGAGATGCAGGCGCTGCATCTCATGCGCCAGCGCCCCGGCATCGTCGCGGTCGAGCCCGTCTGTGATGAGCAGTACCACCGCCCCCTGCCCCATCACCCGGCGCGACCAGTCGCGGTTGAAACTGTGCAGGCACTGGCCGATCCGGGTGCCGCCCTCCCAGTCCTGCGCCTCCGAGCCTGCGGATTTCAGCGCCGCATCGACGTCGCGGGTGGCCAGATGGCGGGTGATATTGGTGAGCCGCGTGCCGAAGGTGAAGGCGTGCACCTTTGCCCAGCCCGCGCCTTTCTCATTGGCGACCGCGTGCAGGAAATGCAGCACCATGCGGCTGTACTGGCTCATCGAGCCGGAGATATCGCAAAGCACCACGAGGTTGGGCCAGCGCGGACGCGGCTTTGTGCGCGCGATCTGCCGCAGCTCGCCGCCCATGCGCAGGGCGGCGCGCAGGGTGCGGCGGTGGTCGATGCGCGCCCCGGCGGGGGCTGCCACGCGGCGCCGCGAGGGCAGCGGACTGACGGGCAGCGAGAGGCGGGCCAGCATGCGCTTGGCCTCGGCGATCTCCGCCGTGGACATCTGTTCGAAATCGAGACTGCGCAGTTTTTCCTCGGCGCTCATCGTCATCGAGGCGTCAATCTCGATCTGCGTCGCCTCGTCGTCCTCCGGCAAGGACGCCTCGGGAAGATCGGGCAAGGCGTCGCCCAGAAGCGCCTGGGCGGCGCGTTTTTCGGCGGCGGCGGCGCGCTTTTCCTCCTGCACGCCGCGGATCGCGGGCAGCATCATCGACATCATGTGTTCGAGAAACCGCGGATCGCGCCAGTAGAGCCGGAAGACCTGGGCAAAGATCACGCGGTGTTCGGGGCGGTTCACGAAACAGGCATGCAGCGTCCAGTAGAAATCCATCCGGTCGGTGAAGCCCGCGGCCTCCACCGCACGGATGGCGTCGATCACCCGGCCCGGCCCCACCGGCAGCCCCGCCCGGCGCAGGGCGCGGGCGAAATGGGTGATGTTCTGGGCCAGACGCGGGTTTTCGGGCAGGTCTATGGCCGCATATTCAGGCATGGCTGCGCCCTGGGTCGGACCGCCGGGGGTTTTGCACCCCCGGACCCCCGCAAAGTATTTCCGAACCGAAGAAGCAGGGGACGCCGCACATCCGTCAGGCCGCCGCGATCTGCGCCTTGGCGTCGTCGAGCAGGCGCTTGGCTTCGGAGCCCTGCAGTTTCTGGATGTCGTCCTGGTATTTCAGGATCGCGCCCAGCGTGTCGGAGATGACCTCGGGGCTGAGATCCACCACGTCGAGCGCCAGCAGGCACTTGGCCCAGTCGATGGTTTCGGCGACGCCGGGTTTCTTGAAGAGATCCTCGGTGCGCAGCCCCTGCACGAAGGCGATGATCTGGCGCGACAGCGTTTCTGGCACCTCCGGCGCGCGGGCGTGCAGGATCTCGATCTCGCGGTCGAAATCGGGGTAGTCGACCCAATGATAGAGGCAGCGGCGTTTGAGCGCGTCATGCACTTCGCGGGTGCGGTTGGAGGTCAGGATCACGATGGGCGGCTCGGGCGCCGCGATCGTGCCGATCTCGGGGATGGTGAGCTGGAAATCGCTGAGCGCCTCGAGCAGAAAGGCCTCGAACGGCTCGTCGGTGCGGTCAAGCTCGTCGATGAGCAGCACCGGGGGGCCGTTTTCATCCGGGCGCATCGCCTGCAGGAGCGGCCGTTCGATCAGGTATTCGGGGCCGAAAAGCTCTGCGTTGAGCGACGCGCGGTCGGCGCCGCCACCTGCCTCGGCGGTGCGGATCGCAATCATCTGGGCGGGGAAATTCCATTCATAGACCGCAGAGGAGGCATCGAGCCCTTCGTAACATTGCAGCCGGATCAGGCGCCGGCCCATGGCGGCGGCCAGCGCCTTGGCGATCTCGGTCTTGCCGACGCCCGCCTCGCCCTCCAGAAACAATGGCCGCCCCAGCCGCAGCGACAGGAAAACCACCGTGGCCAGCGCCCGTCCGCAGACATAGCCGGTTTGCGCCAGCATCGACTGCACCGCGTCGATGGAAGTGGGAGGGGTCATCGGCGTCTCCTTGCGGTTGCGCGCGCTCAGGCCTGTCCTGTGGCGTGTCTGCGACCCCACCTGTCCCCGTGCGCGAAATTATTCCCGAAAGTTGACGCAATGCACACGGAATGCCAATATCCGGCGCATAATAAGTCCGGGCGGACAGGATCCGGACGTGAAAAAAGGCGGGACGAGCAGTGATGTCCTCAAAGGGTGCGGAAGTGCTGAAATGCGCATAACCGCGGTGACCTGTGTGAAGAACGAGGGCCCGTTCCTGCTGGAATGGATTGCCTTCAACCGGCTGTTGGGGGTCACGGATTTCCTGATCTATTCCAACGATTGCAGCGACGGCACCGACACGCTGCTGGACGCTTTGGGCGCGTATGGCGTGACCCATCTGCCCAACCCCGCCGAGGGGCGCAACTACCAGATGGAGGCGTTGAAACACGCCGCCAAGCAGCGCTTGGTCAAACGGGCGGACTGGGTCTGGGTGGCGGATGTGGACGAGTTTCTCAACGTGCATGTGGGCGATCACACGATCCCCGCGCTCGTCGAGGCCTGCGGCGATCCGCAGGCCATCTCGGTCACGTTCCAGTTCTTCGCCAATGGCGGGATCGAGTCCTATGAGGACGCGCCGGTGATTGCGCAGTTCACCCGCAGCCACAATCCCGACCTGTGGTGCGCGCAATCGGCGATCGAGGTCAAGACACTGACGCATCGCGATTTTCCGTTGCAATATTACGGCGCGCACCGGCCGTTTTTTCGCGACACAATCGACAAGGAGAAACGGCCGCGCTGGACAGATGGCTCGGGTCGCGCGGTGCCGCACAAGTTTCTCGTCGCCGCCAATCCGCGCCGGATCCGCAAATTTCCGGCGGCAGGCGCGCGCGGTTTTGCGACGCTCAACCACTATGCGCTGCGCTCGCTCGACAGCTATCTTGTCAAGAACGACCGCGGCGATGTGAACCGCGAGAACCGCGCCTTTGACGACACCTATTGGCGCGAGCGCAACGACCCCGCGTGGGAGGATCTGTCGATCCGGCGCTACCTGCCCGCGTTGAAAAAGGCGCTGGCCGGGATGAAGGCGGATCCGCAGATCGGGCCGCTGCACCAGGCCTGCGTGGCCGCACATGTGGCGCGGCGCGATGCGCTGATGGCGCAGGAGGACTATGCCGCGATGTATGCCCATCTGCGCGGCTTGCCGGAATTGCCGCCGGGCGAGCGGGAGCTGATGAAAGAGCTGGGGCTGGTGGCATGAGCCTGCGGCTGGTCAATCTGGGCTTGCCGAAATCCGGCACCACAACGCTCTGCGAGGCGCTGCGCAGGAGCGGCTGGCAGGTCGCCGACCACAAGGTGCGGCGCACGCAGACCGATGACCCGGCGATTGCGGGCACATTTGTGGGGCGCCAGATCTATGAGGGCTATTTCGAGACCGGCGATCCGCTGGCGCGGCTGGGGCTTTATGATGCGCTGACGGAGATCAGCGTTCTCAACCGCGACAACTGCCTCTGGCCGCAATGCGACTACGCTTTGCTGAGCGCGATGCGGCGCCATCATCCCGAGCTGAAATTTGTGGCGAGCTGGCGCGATCCGGCAGAGATTTCGGACAGCATGCGGCGTTGGAACAATCTGGGCTCCGACCGGCTGCCCACCGGGGCGATCCCCGGACTGCCGCGCGGGTTTGGCAACGACGATGCGCAGCGCATCCGCTGGATCGAGGGGCATTACGCCATGCTGGAGGAGGTCTTTGGCGGCGATCCGCACTATCTGTGTTTGCATGTGGCGGCACCGGATGCGGCGGCACGGCTTTCGGGCTTTCTCGGACACGCGGTTTCATGGTGGGGGCGCGCCAACCGCAATGACAAGACACCCGGCAACGCGGCGCGCGGGGCGGCATGAGGATCTTCGTGCATATCGGCCCGGACGGGCCATCCTCGGACCGGATGCAACGGGTGCTGGACGCCAAGCGCGATCAGATGGCCGCCAAGGGGGTGCTTTACGCGCGCTCGCCCGGCGCGCGCAACCACACGCGGCTTTTCATGGCGGTGACGGATGCGGACAATATCGACAGCCTGCGCTTCAATCGCGGCTTCATCACCGCCGAAAAACAGCAGGTGCTGGCGGAGGATGTGGCAACGGGTCTGGCGCGCGAAGTTGCGCAGCACCAGCCGCAGACGCTGATCCTCTCGGCGCACCAGCTGGGCTGCACATTGGTGACACGCGCCGAGCTGGACCGGCTGCGCGCGCTGCTGTTTCCGCTGTCATCCGAAATCACGGTCGTGGCGCATCTCGACGATCCCGCGCGCATGCTGGTCAGACGCTATGCGGCACAGCTGATGGAGGGGCGCAGCGCCGCGCTCGATCTTGAGCTGGGCCTGCTGGAGGCGGCGGATTTCTGGTCCGCAGCACTTGCGACGCGCCCCGAGATCAGGCCTGAGGCCGGGCAGTTCGGCGACGTGCAGGGGGCCTGCTACTGGCTTGATTTTGCAAGACTTCAGGCAGAATGGGAGAGCGTGTTCGGCGCAGGGTCCGTGCGGTTCCGGTCGCTCGATCTCGAGGCGCTTTACGGCGCGCAGGCCACCGAAGAGCTGCGCGCGGCGTTCGACATCGCCGACACCATCGGCAAGGCGGAGCCCGAGCCCCTGCCTGCCGCCCCCGCGGCAGCCTGGCTCACGCGCTGCAGGCTTTTCAACGAGACGGTGCTGCGACTGCTGGAGCGCTCCGACACCGTGCTGCCGCGCCAGCTCTGGCGGAAGTTCCTGGGCGAAATCAAGGCCCATGGCGATCCGATCCCGCCCGGCCGCCTGTCGGCGCTTTCCAGACGGTTCGAGGCGGATGTCCGGACGCTCTGCAAGGCGCATCCCGGGCTCGATCCCGCAAGGATGAAACGCGACCGCAAGCTGCCCGACTGGCAGGAGGCCGATCCGACCCGCGGATTTCGCGCAACGCAATATCTCATGGCGTTTCGCTGGCGCATCAATCAGGCGAGCAAGGCGGCCCTGGCCGACAAGATCACCGACCTCGCCCGCCAGACAGCTGCCAGGCCGGACCCCGCCACACCGGCGGATGACGGGTCTGAGGCTGCGCTCTCTCCGGCTGCGCGGGCGCTGATGCCGCCTTTGGCAAAGCAGAATTTCGTCAAGCTGCAAAGCTCCAGCTTTGCGCCGCATAACCGGCTGGGCCGCGTGAACGAGGAAGAGCTGGCCGCCGCCTACACCCCCGCCCCCGACCGCCTCCTGCCCAAGGGCAGTTCGGGCAATGTGATCGTCGGCTGCATGAAAAACGAAGCGCCCTATATCCTGGAATGGGTGGCCTATCACCGCGCCGTGGGCTTTGACGATTTCCTGATCTACACCAATGGGTGCGAGGATGGCACGACCGAGATCCTCGACCGGTTGCAAAAGATGGGCGTCCTGCAGCACCGCAACAACGACAACTGGACAGGCAACTCGCCGCAGCAACACGCGCTCGACTGCGCGCTGAAGGAAAAGGTGATCCGCAACGCCCGCTGGATTGCCCATATCGATGTGGACGAGTTCATCAATATCCGCTGCGGCAACGGCACGCTGACCGATCTCTTCGACCGGGTGCCCGACGCCACAAATATCGCGATGACCTGGCGGCTCTTCGGGCATAACGACGTGACAGCGCTCGACGACGCGTTTGTGATCGAGCAGTTCGACACCTGTGCGCCGAAATTCTGCCCCAAGCCGCACACCGTCTGGGGCTTCAAGACGATGTTCCGCAACATCGGCGCGTATGGCAAGATCAGCTGCCACCGCCCCAACAAGCTCAGCGACGGGTTCGAGGACCGGGTGCAATGGGTCAACGGCTCCGGGTCCGATATCACCGGCGACACGCTCAAGAACGGCTGGCGCAACTCGAAAAAGACCATCGGCTACGATCTGGTCCAGCTCAACCACTATGCGCTGCGCTCGGCGGAATCGTTCCTGATCAAGCGCCAGCGTGGCCGCGCGCTGCATGTGGACCGCAATATCGGCATCAACTACTGGATCCGCATGGACTGGTCGGTGCATCGCGACATCACGATCAAGCGCAACCTGCCGCGGATGCGCGCCGAATACGAGCGGTTGCTGGGTGATGAGACGCTGGCGCGCTGGCACCGTGCCGGGCTGGACTGGCACCGCGACAAGGCCCGCGAACTGCACGCCACACCGGAGTTCGAAGAGCTCTATCAGCAGGCCATCGCGCTCAAGCTGACCGAAACCGAACGGGTGGCCTATGCGCTCGCCCTCGATATGGAGAACTGACATGGATGGCAGCGCAGGCCCCAGAACCCCGTTCATCCGGTCGCGCGGGCTGAAGATCCCCAAACATCCGCAGCTGACAACAGGCCGGGTGCGCGGCGCGCTGCGCGAAGGCACCTATGAGCGCAAGGAATGCGACGCGGTGATGCGCGTGGTGCAGGCCGGCGACACGGTGCTCGAGCTTGGCGGCGGCATCGGCTACATGTCGACGCTGCTGTCGGTGAAAAAGCGGGTGGCCCGGGTGGTGAGCTACGAGGCGAACCCGGCGCTGATCCCCTATATCCGCTCGGTGCATGCCGCCAACGGGGTCGAGAATGTGGAGATCCGCAACGCGCTTCTGAGCGCCGGGGCCGGTGATCCGGTGCCGTTTCATGTGCGGCGGAATTTTCTGGGCTCCTCGCTGGATGGCAGCATCGATCCCGACAGCATCGTCGAGACCCACCAGATCGAGCGGCACGACATTGCCTCCACGCTGAGCGCGCTGAAACCGGATGTGCTGGTCTGCGATATCGAGGGCGCCGAGGCGGAGGTGATTCCGGCAGGCGACTGGACCGGGCTGCGCGCCGCGATCATCGAGCTGCACCCGCAATGGATCGGGGAGGCCGGGGTCCGCGCGGTGTTCGAGGCGATGATGGCCGCCGGGCTCACCTATTTTCCAAAAGCGTCGGAGGCGAAGGTGGTGACGTTCCGCAAGGGCTGGTGATGTCGCCCCAAAAGAGGGGCGCTGCCCCGTCACAAGCAAAGCTTGCGACTCCCCGGGATATTTCAGGCCCAAAGAAACCGGGAGCGCGCGCATGAAGATCACCGGCGTTCTGTGTGTGCGCAACGAAGGCGCGTTTGTGCTGGACTGGCTGGCGCATCATCTGGTCTGCGGGATGGATCATGTGGTGGCGCTCAGCAACGCGTGCGATGATGGCACCGACGCGATGCTCGACCGGCTGGCCGAGCTTGGCCATGTCACCCATCTACGCAATGACGGGCCTTATAACAATGGCGGGATCCAGTTCACCGGGCTGAAGCTGGCGGACAGGACCGAGGCGGTGCGCGGCGCAGACTGGCTGCTGGCGCTCGATATCGACGAATTTGTCAACGTGCATGTGGGCGACCGCACCCTGTCCGACCTGATCGCAGCGCTGCCGGAGGCGACGGCGATCCCGCTCACCTGGCGGCTTTTCGGCAATTGCGGCGTGGCGCATTTTGCCGACACGCCGGTGACGGCGCAGTTCACCCGCGCCGCGCCGGTGATCCTGCACTGGCCCTGGCGCGCGGCGATGTTCAAGACGCTTTACCGCAACAACCGCACCTACCGGAACCTCGGGGTGCACCGTCCGCGCAATCCGCATCCCGACCGGATCGGCGACGCGCGCTGGTTCGATGGCGAAGGCCGCGCGCTGGACGCGCAGTTCCACACGAGGCGGATCTTTTCCAATTATGGCCGCTCGAATTACCGGCTGGCGCAGCTCAACCATTATCCGCTGGGCGCGATGGAAAGCTATGTGCTCAAGGCCGATCGCGGCCGCGCGGTGCATTCCGACCAGAGGCTGGGCATGGATTACTGGGTGGAGCGCAACTGGTGCAGCGAGGAGGACCGATCCGTTCTGGCGCTGCAGGACAAGGTCGCCGGTGTCCGCGCGCAGCTGCAACAGGACGCCGCGCTGGCCCGGTTGCATGACGCGGCTGTGGCCTGGCGCAAGGCCCGGTTTGAGGAATTGATGGCCGAAGAGCCCTATCGCGCGCTCTTTGCCCGGTTGCTGATGACGCCGCCCGCGCGCGCCGTGTCACGGGAGGCGGCGGGCTTTCTCGCGATGCATGCCACGCGCGCCCGACAGTCCGGCGCGCCGGAGGAGGGCTGAGCCTGGCCGGTGACCTGCAGCGTTGCGCCATGTGCCTCGATGTTTCCATCAAGTGCTGCGGGGTTGCGGGTCCGCGAAGCCGCCGCGCCCGGACGCACCGGCGCGCTTGTCCGGCTGGGTTTTGCGCGGGCCGCACCCGGTCCGGCCCGGTCGGTCCGCCTGAATATCGCCGCGCGCGCTGCGCAGTATTACCCCTCAATTTGCACATTTTAGCCCGAAATCGGGGCGATTGTTTCCCTCACACGCCAGCACCCGCGACGAGGTGCGGCTTATGAGGACCTGCAGGTATGACAAGCCCGACCGATCCGTTCCCGCCCGACCTGTCGCGCCTGTCGCGCGCGGACTGGCTGGGCGCATTGCGCAGGATCGGGCAGGAGCGCGGTTTTGCCGAACCGCTGGGCAAGATGCATGCGGGCATCTTTGTCGAGGAGGGCGACACGCTGCTGGTCGGATTCGAAGCGATGTCCGGGGTCGAGGCGCTGTCGCCGACACGCACGCCGCTGGGTTTCGACATGGTCAAGCGGCATGGCTGGTCGTCGCTGAGCCTGCTGAGCCATGGCGATACCTGGTTCCGCGACCCGCGGGTCTACGGGTTTTTCGACAACCTCGCCGATGACGGGTTTTTCGATGATTTCGAGACCGTGATCTTTTACGGCGCGGGCCCGTGTGGCTACGCGGCGGGCGCGTTTTCGGTGGCCGCCCCCGGCGCGCGGGTGCTGATGCTGCAACCTCAGGCCACGCTCGATCCGCGGGTGACCGAGTGGGACGACCGCTTCACCGAGCAGCGGCGCCGCGACTTCACCTCGCGCTACGGGTTTGCGCCCGACATGCTCGATGCCGCGCAGCTGGCGCATGTGCTTTATGACCCGCGCGAGCCTCTCGACGCGATGCATTCGGCCCTGTTCGAGCGGCGCAATGTGCGGCGCTTTCGCATGCCCTTCATGGGCAGCGCGTTGCAAAGCGATCTGCTGACCCTCGATCTGTTGCCGGACCTTCTGACTGCGGTGGCCGAAGACATGCTCGATACCGAACGGTTTGCCGCGATGTGGCGCGTGCGCCGCGACCATCCGCCCTATCTGCGCAAACTGCTGGCGCGGCTCGATGCGGATGGCCGGGATGCGTTGACGCGCAGGCTTTGCGAGCATGTGGTGGCGCGCATGGACGCGCCGCGCTTTCGCCGCCGCCTTGCCGCACTTGATGCCGCTGAAAACGAAGGCTGATCAGCCGTCGCGCCCGACAAGCCGGGCGCGGATCTGTTCCTGAAAATACCCCAGCGCCGCGCCCAAGAGCAGCACGAATGCACTCGCCTCGACATCGAGCAGCCACAGCAGCAGCGCACCCAGCAACATCACCGCAAAGAGCGACAGGGCCGCCCGGTCGGCGGCGCGGCCAAGAAACGCCTCGCCCAGCACACCTGCCAGCGCGTCGGTGATCTTTGGCTCCCAGACCCGCGCGCCCCAGCCCGCCAGCGCCCCCACGATCAAGCTCAGCAGCATGCCTGCCTCCGTCCGTTTGGTTCCGGCGCAGTTTACCGGCACCCGCGCGGCGCGACAATGGAGCGGTGCCGCTTCGGCGCGTGCGCCCTCCGGCGCGACAAGGCTCTGGCCCGTGCCGCGCGGCCATGCTAACCGCTCGGACATGGACCGTATCACGATTTGCCGCCCCGATGACTGGCATCTGCACCTGCGCGACGGCGCGATGCTTGAGGCCGTTGCCCCAGAATCCGCGCGCCATTTCGGACGTGCGATCATCATGCCGAACCTGGTGCCGCCGGTGGTGACCGGAATGCAGGCGGTGGCCTATCGCGACCGTATTCTGGCCGCGCTGCCCGACGGGTCGCGTTTTGAGCCGTTGATGACGCTCTATCTGACCGAAGACACCGATCCCGCCGACGTTACCCGCGCGCATGCGGACGGGTCGATCGCGGCGGTCAAGCTCTATCCGGCCGGGGCCACGACCAACTCCGCCTCCGGCGTGCGCGATTTCGACAGGGTGCGCCCGGTGCTGGAGGCGATGGCCGAGGCCGGCGTGCCGCTCTGCGTACACGGAGAGGTGGTGGACGCCGATATCGACATCTTCGACCGCGAGGCGGTGTTCATCGACCGCGTGCTCGACCCGCTGCGCCGCGCGACGCCCGGCCTGCGGGTTGTGATGGAGCATATCACGACCCGGCAAGGGGTCGATTATGCGCGCGATGGCGGCCCCGATCTGGGCGCCACGATCACCACGCATCACCTGGTGATCAACCGCAACGCGATCCTTGCGGGTGGCATCAAGCCGCATTACTACTGCCTGCCCGTGGCCAAACGCGAGGAGCACCGGCTGGCCCTGCGCGCCGCTGCCACCTCGGGCGCGGCAAGCTTTTTTCTGGGCACCGACAGCGCGCCGCATACCGACCCGCTCAAGGAACAGGCCTGCGGTTGCGCGGGCTGTTTCACGGCGACCAACACACTCTCGATCCTTGCGGAGGTGTTCGAGCAGGAGGCCGCGCTCGACCGGCTGGAGGCGTTTGCCTCGCGCAATGGCCCCGCGTTTTACCGCCTGCCCGTCAATGACGACACGGTGACGCTGGAAAAAGGCGCGCCGGTCGCTTACCCCGCGAAGATCGAGACCGGCGAGGGGCCGGTGACCGTGTTCGATCCGATGATGCCGCTGCACTGGCGGGTCGGCTAGGACCGGGGGCCAGCCCCCGGACCCCCGGCGGTATATTTAAAGAGAAGAAAACAAGGACCGCGCGCATGATCCCCACGAGTTTCCCAAGCCCCGAGGACATGGCCCGCCTGACGGCCCGCATGTTGTGGGAGATCGAGGCGGTGAATTTCATGCAGGATGCGCCGTTCACGCTTGCCTCGGGCGCGCTGAGCCCGGTCTATATCGATTGCCGCAAGCTGATCTCCTACCCGCGGATCCGGTCGACGCTGATGGATTTTCTTACCGTGACGGTGATGCGCAACGCCGGGTTCGAGGCGTTCGACAACATTGCGGGCGGCGAGACCGCGGGCATCCCCTTTGGCGCGCTGGTGGCCGAGCGCATGGGCCTGCCGATGACCTATGTGCGCAAGAAACCGAAAGGGTACGGGCGCAATGCGCGCATCGAAGGGGTCATGACCGAAGGCCAGCGCGTGTTGCTGGTGGAGGATCTGACCACCGATGGCGGCTCCAAGCTGAGCTTTGTGGATGCGATCCGCGACACCGGTGCAACCTGCGCGCATACGGCGGTGATTTTCTACTACGGGATCTTTCCCGAAACGATCCGGACGCTGGGTGATCACGGTGTCGAACTGCACCATCTCTGTACCTGGTGGGACGTGCTGGCAGCGGCGCCGGAACGGCATGCGGATGTGCTGGACGAGGTCGAATCGTTCCTGCGCGATCCGCAGGATTGGCGGGCGCGGCAAGGGTCTTCCGGCACGTAACACGTCTTTGACAGATTGATGACTTGCCTGTGGTCGGCAAAACACAGTGGCGAGTCGCGCTCCTCAGGAGTGCCCCATATCTTGACGCGGCGGAGGTTATCGTGGCTATATGCTGTAGTTCAGGGCGTTCACAGCTTATCCCCAGAAACATACACGCGCGCCTCTTCGGCGCCGTGGTTGAGTGACGCTGGAGTGAGGCGCTATCCCCTGCAACCGTAGACGACAGGGACCAAAATGAACGAGATTACGACCATCAACCCGACCGGCGTCGAGATCGACGCCCCGGAAACGATGCCGCATTCCATCGAGGCCGAGCAGCAGCTTCTGGGCGCGATCCTGACCAACAACGACATCTATGACCGGGTGAGCGCGATCATCAGCGCACCGCATTTCTACGATCCCGTACATGCGCGGATCTACGAGATTGCCGCCGCGCGGATCGCCAAGAACAACCTCGCCTCGCCGGTGACGCTCAAGGCGTTCATGGAGGATGACGACGGGCTCAAGGAGCTGGGCGGCGCAAAATATCTGGTGCGTCTGGCGGGCTCTGCGGTGAGCAGCTTTGCGGTGCGCGACTATGCGCAGATGATCTATGACCTCGCGATCCGCCGCGATCTCATCCGTCTGGGACGCGATATTTCGGACCGGGCCGCCAAGGTCGATGTCGCCTCCGAGCCCAAGGAACAGATCGTCGAGGCCGAGCAGGCGCTCTACAAGCTGGCCGAGCAGGGTCAGACGGAAAGCGGGTTCCAGAGCTTTCTGAGGGCGGTCACCGATGCCGTGAACGTCGCCAACGCCGCCTATCAGCGCGAAGGCGGGCTTGCGGGCATCGCCACCGGGCTCACCGATCTCGACAAGAAACTCGGCGGGCTGCACCCGTCGGACCTGCTGATCCTTGCGGGTCGGCCCTCCATGGGCAAGACGTCGCTGGCCACCAACATCGCCTTCAACATCGCCAAGGCCTACAAGAAAGGCCAGAAGCCCGATGGCACCGAAGGCGCGGTGGATGGCGGCGTTGTGGGCTTTTTCAGCCTCGAGATGAGCGCCGAGCAGTTGGCGGGCCGGATCCTGGCGGAGGCCTCGGAGATCTCCAGCCACAAGATCCGCCAGGGGGACATGATCGAAAGCGAGTTCCGCCGCTTTGTCGAGGCCGCCAAGGCGCTCGAGGCCTGCCCGCTCTATATCGACGACACGCCCGCCTTGCCGATCAGCCAGGTTGCGGCGCGCGCGCGTCGGCTGAAGCGGACTCACGGGCTCGATCTGATCATCGTCGATTATCTGCAGCTCTTGCGCGGCACCGCCGAGAACCGGGTGCAGGAGATCGCCGAGATCTCCATGGGGCTCAAGGCCATCGCCAAGGAGCTCAACATCCCCGTGATCGCGCTGTCTCAGCTGTCGCGGCAGGTCGAAAGCCGCGACGACAAGCGCCCGCAGCTGAGCGACCTGCGCGAATCCGGCTCGATCGAGCAGGATGCGGATGTTGTGATGTTCGTGTTCCGCGAGGAGTATTACAAGGAGCGCGAGAAGCCGGGCGAGCACGATCTGGAGAAGATGGCCGGCTGGCAGGACGAGATGGAGCGGCTGCACGGCAAGGCCGAAGTGATCATCGGCAAGCAGCGGCACGGGCCCATCGGCACGGTCGAGCTCAGCTTTGAATCGCAGTTCACCCGCTTCGGCAATCTGGTGAAACCCTGGCAGCAGAGCCAGGAGTTCTGAGCGCCGCGCGGCCGTGACGGTCACCAGCGTGAACCATGTCACGCTGGTGGTCTCGGATCTGGGGCGCAGCACGCTATTCTGCGAGATGCCAACGCGCCATGCACAAAAACCGCTTCACGTAACGCGGCCTGAAATCAAGGGTTTCAACGCGTCACGTGATGCGCGATGAATCAGGCATGTCGTCAGGCGCATCAGACGGGCGCGTCCGGGCACTTGGCGCGCGGGCGGTCTGCCCCGAGCTTGGCATGCTCTGGTTGTGTCTTGAACTTGGCACTCCGCAGCCCGCCGCCGATCACAGCCATCTGGCGCTCGGCTGCGCGGAGGCGGATCTGGTGCCGCTTGAGGCGGTGTTGCGCCGGGACGGGCGGATCCGGAAAATGAACCGCCCGGACGGCGCGTCGGTCTGTGTGACCGATCCGGACGGTCACAATCTTGAGTTGCACGCGGGTGATCTGGCGGCGCGGCTTGCGCATGACGCGGCCCATCCCGAAAAGGGCATGCGGGTCAGCTGAGGCGCGGGCTCAGAGCGTAACCGTCTCGCCAAATCCGAGCTTGGCCTGCCACCCCGGCGCGCGGCCGCGCTGCGCCATGGCCGCCTTGATGCAGCCCATATGGGTCACGATCAGCGCGCCGTCTGGCGCCTCCTGCAGACCAAGGGCCACACGGGCGGCGAGCGTGGCGACGCTTTCTCCGCCATGGCCGTCAAAGCCATGGAAATCCGCAGCCCAGCCATCGATCTCCGCGCGCGGAATATCGTCCCAGGCCTGCCCTTCCCAACCGCCAAAATCCATTTCCTGCCAGTGCCTTGACGTCACAACCTCATGTTGGCCCTGCGCCGCGATATAGGCGGCGAGCCGCCGGCAGCGGGTCAAGGGTGAACTGACAATGGCGGTGAAGCGCGGCAACTGGGTCAGGACGGCTTGCGCTTCGGCCTCGAACCGCTCGGAGAGGTCCAGATCAGTCCTGCCGTAACAGGTGCCGGGGGGCACCTGCGGGGTGGTGTGCCGCAGCAGGGTCAGAGCCACAGCAGCGCGCCCAGATAGACCCCAAGCTCCCCCATCTGCTGGATCCCGCCGAGGCAATCGCCGGTATAGCCACCGAGCCGCCGCAGAAACATCAGCCGCAGCACCTGCGCCAGCGCGATGCACCCCAGGATGGCAAAGAACGCCACGCCGATGCCCGATCCGAGCAAGAGGGCAATCAGGATCAAAAGCGACGTGCTGAACGCCCAGCGATAGCCGTCCGATGTGATCGACGGCGCCGCGAATTTGGTGCCGCTGGGACGCGCATAGCGGGTGGTTGCGATGATATGCACCGTCGCCATGCGACTGAGCCCGTGCCCGGCGACCAGAAGAATCGCTGCCATGGCGGGCGGCATGGACATCAGCGCCGCAGCCTTCAGCGCCAGCACCATGCCCAGCGTGACGAAGCCGAAAACGCCGATCCGGGAATCGCGCATGATGTCGAGCGTGCGCTCCGGCGAGCCGCCGCCGCCCAGCCCGTCCGCGGTGTCCGCCAGCCCGTCTTCATGCATCGCGCCGGTGATCAGCAGCGTCGCGGCCATCGACAGCAACACCGCCACCGGCAGCGGCAGCACCAGCGACGCGAGGAAGAGCACCGCGGCCCCGATCGCGCCCACCACGATGCCGACCGCCGGGTAATATTTGGCCGAGCGCACGGAGAGGTCGTCGGAATAGGGCAGCCCCGCAGGGACCGGCAGGCGCGTCATGAACTGGAGCGCCAGCAGGAAAAGCTGTGCTTCCAGTTTCAGGTCTTCGCGTATCATCGCCCTGCCCTCAGATCCGCATCCTCAGGCGCCCTCACGCCCTGTCCGACACGCCCGCCTCTTCGAAGGACGCCATTTCGTTGAGCATCGCCACCGCCGCGCGCACCAGCGGCCAGGCCAGCGCCGCGCCGGTGCCTTCGCCGAGCCGCAGATCGAGCTCCAGCAGCGGCTCCGCGGCCATCGCGTCGAGGATCAGCCGGTGCCCGGGCTCTGCCGAGAGCGTGGCAAAGATCATCGCATCGCGGGTCGCGGGCGCGAGCCCCGCCGCGATCATCGCGGCCACCGAGGCGATATAGCCATCGACCAGCACCACGCGCCCGGCCTCTGCCGCGCCGATCATCGCGCCCGCCATCATCACGATCTCGAAGCCGCCGAACTCGGCCAGGATCTCCGGAATGCTGCCGATCTCGCCCACCCGCGCGTTGGAGCGCCGGAGGATCTCGGCCTTGCGCAAAAGCCCCTCGTCATCGAGCCCGGTGCCGCGTCCGATGAGATCGTCGAGCGCCGCCCCGCTCAGCCGGTGCGCCAGCACCGCCGCCGCGGAAGTGTTGCCGATGCCCATCTCGCCGAACGCGCAGGCCTGCGCGTCGCCCTCTGCACCCATCGCGCGCCCTTTCTGCAAGGCCGTGTCGACCTGTTCGTGTGTCATCGCTGGCCCGGTCAGGAAAGAGCCTGTGCCGTCGCCCAACGCGGCCTCCACAACACCGTCCAGGTCGAACGGGCCGCCGCGCACCCCGGCATTGACCACGCTCAGATCGAGCCCGCCGGCGCGCGCGAAAACATTGGCCGCCGCGCCGCCGCTGGCGAAGTTGAGCACCATCTGGCGGGTGACCTCGGCGGGAAAGGCCGAAACGCCCTCATCCGCGATGCCGTGATCGGCGGCGAAGATCACCAGCCTGCAGCGCGTCATCTCGGGATCGAGGCGCTTTTGCAGCCGCGCCACCTTGGCTGCGATGGTTTCGATCCGCCCGAGCGCGCCCAGCGGTTTGGTCTTGGTGTCGATCTTGTGGGCCAGATCGGATTCGAAATCGGTCACGCGCCATCCTCCTTGCAACGGCCAAGCTCTAGCCGCCCCGCTGCCGGTGGACAAGCGCCGAGCGACGCCGCGGTGCCACGATTTCCCCTTGACCCCCGCGCCCATCCTGACAAACACAAGCGCCATGGCACAGGCACGACTTTCCATCGACTTATCCGCGCTTTGCGCCAACTGGCACGCGCTGCGCGACATGGGCCGGGCAGAGGCCGGTGCGGTGGTCAAGGCCGACGCCTACGGTCTGGGCGCGCCCCGCGTGTCCCAGGCGCTGGCCGAGGCGGGCGCGCGGCGGTTTTTCGTGGCCATCGCCGAGGAAGGCGCGGAGCTGCGGCGCGTGCTGGGCCCGGGCCCGGAGATCTCGGTCTTTTCGGGCCATATGGAAGGGGACGCCGCGCTGATCCGCGCGGCGGAACTCACGCCGATGATCAACTCCATCGACCAGATGCTGCGCCATGTGGAGGCGCTGCCCGGCCATCCGTTCGGCATCCAGCTCGATACCGGGATGAACCGGCTCGGGATGGAGGCGGCGGAGTGGCGCGCGCTGCGCGAGATCGCCCTGGCGCAGGGCCCGTCGCTGGTGATGAGCCATCTGGCCTGCGCCGATGAGCCGGACCACGCGATGAACGCGCACCAGCTGCGCGTTTTCGAAGAGATGACCAGCGGGATCGAGGCGCCCCGCTCGCTTGCGGCCACCGGCGGAACGCTGCTCGGTGCGGCCTATCATTTCGATGTCACCCGCCCCGGCATCGGCCTTTACGGCGGGCTGCCCTATGTGGATGCGCGCCCGGTGGCCAGCCTGCTCTTGCCGGTCATCCAGGTGCGCGACGTCGCCCCGGGCGAATCCGTGGGCTACGGCAATGCCTGGGTGGCGCGCACGCCGTCGCGGGTCGCCACGCTCAATGCCGGTTACGCCGACGGCATCCACCGGATCATGGGGCCCAGGGCGGCGCTCTGGGCGGGTGAGACGCGCTGCCGCGTGCTCGGGCGCATTTCGATGGACAGTCTGGCGGTGGATGTGACGGCTCTGGATCACGATCCCGAAGTGATGGAGCTTCTGGGCCGCCACCAGTCGGTCGACACATTGGCCGGCTGGGCGGGCAGCATCGGCTACGAGATCCTGACCTCGCTCGGCGCGCGTTACGCGCGCGTCTACACCCGATGACCAGCCTCGCCCCCGGCCGCGCGCTCGGCACGCTGGGGCGCGGCGTCATGCGCGGCCTCTCGGCTGTTGGGCGCGCGACGCTTTTTGCGATCTCGGCGCTCAGCCACATGCTGCGTCCGCCATTCTACGGACGGGAGTTTGCGGTGGCGCTGCTCAATATCGGCTGGCTCTCGCTGCCGGTGGTGGGCCTCACGGCGATCTTCACCGGAGGCGCGCTGGCGCTGCAGATCTACGCGGGTGGCGCGCGGTTCAACGCCGAGGCCGTGGTGCCGCAGATCGTGGCCATCGGCATGGTGCGCGAGCTGGGCCCCGTGCTGGTCGGGCTGATGATCGCGGCGCGCGTGACCTCGAGCATCGCCGCCGAGATCGCCACCATGAAAGTGACCGAGCAGATCGACGCGCTGGTCACGCTCTCGACCAACCCGATGAAATACCTCGTGGCCCCGCGCGTGCTGGCGGCGCTGATCGTGGTGCCGGTGCTGGTCGGCGTCGGCGACGTGATCGGCATCTTCGGCGGCTACGCGGTGGCCACAGGGTCGCTGGGGTTCAACGCTGCCGCCTATCTCAAGAACACGGTGGAGTTTCTCGAGCCGCTCGACATCGTCTCCTCGCTGGTCAAGGGCTGCGTCTTTGGCGGGGTGGCGGCCACGATGGGGTGCTATTTCGGCATGCATTCGGGCCGCGGCGCGCAGGGGGTGGGCCGCGCCACCAAAGGCTCGGTCGAGGCCGCCGCGGTGCTGATCCTCGCCGCCAACTTCCTGCTCACCGGGATGTTCTTTTCGCTATGATTACTTGCGCGCCATTCCCCCCGAAGCGCCGGCCTGCCCGCTTCTTCTCTTCAGAAATACGCCCCGCACCATCGGCGCCACGCGCCACATGCAAAAGCCTGGCGCCATGATCACGCTGTCTGCGGTGCAGAAATCCTTTGGTGACAACCACGTGCTGCGCGGGGTCGATCTGGAGATCCCGAAGGCGACCTCCATGGTGATCATCGGCGGCTCCGGCACCGGCAAATCGGTGCTGCTGAAATCTGTGCTGGGGCTGGTGGCGCCCGACAGCGGCACCATCACGCTAGACGGAGATGACGTGACCAAAGCCGACCGCGACGCGTTTCTGGCACGTTTCGGCATGCTCTTTCAGGGCGGCGCGCTGTTTGACAGCCTGCCGGTCTGGCAGAATGTCGCGTTCCGGCTGCTGCGCGGCTCGCTCAAGCGCCCGCGCGACGAGGCGCGCGACATCGCCATCGAGAAACTGCGCCGCGTGGGGCTGAAAGCCGATGTCGCCGACCGCTTTCCCGCCGAGCTGTCGGGCGGCATGCAGAAACGGGTGGGCCTGGCCCGCGCCATTGCCGCCGAGCCCGAGATCATCTTTTTCGACGAGCCCACAACCGGTCTCGATCCGATCATGGCGGGTGTGATCAACGATCTGATCCGCGAGATCGTGACGGAGATGGGCGCCACGGCGATGACCATCACCCACGACATGTCTTCGGTGCGCGCCATCGCCGACAGCATCGCGATGCTGCATGACGGTGTGATCCAGTGGACCGGGCCGGTGGCGCAGATGGACGCGAGCGGCGATCCGTATCTCGCGCAGTTCATCTCGGGCAGCGCGGACGGGCCGATCGAGGCGGTGCGATGAGGCGCGTTCCATGAGCTTTCTGCCCGAACCCGATCCGGTGGTCGTGGCGCTGCTGGTCTATCGCAAGTTCCTCTATCTGGAGATCCTGGCGTTGCTGGCGCTGGTGCGGCTGATCGTGGGGCGCGGGTTGGCGCGCTGGCCTGCGCTGATCACACTGCTGCTGGCGCTGGGCGGTGTCGCGACCACCTTTGCGCCCGCGGCAGGGCTCAATCACGGGCCGCTTTACACAAATGCCGCCCAGCTGATGGCGGGGGGCGGCGGCATGGCGGCGCTGCTGGTGCCCTCGGCGATCTTTCTGATCTGCACGATCCTGCCCGACGCGCGCTGGCGCTGGATCGATCTGCTGCACGGGCTGATGCTGGCGGCGCTGCTCGGCATGTGGTGGTGGATCTCGTGACCGGCGCGGGGCAGCGGTGGGTTGAAAACCCACCCTACGGCGTGTTGCGCTGGGTCAACCTCGCGCTTCTGGGACTCTACCCCGTGGCGTGGTTTGCGCCGCTCATACGCGCGGGCCTGCTGCCGCTTTTCGGGCTGAGCGAAATCTCGGTGATCTCGGGTCTGCAATCGCTCTGGCGCTCGGATGTCTTTCTGGCGCTGATGGTCACTCTGTTTGCTCTGGTGGCGCCATTGCTCAAGACGCTGGGGCTGGCGCTTCTTCAGTTTCACCTGCTCGACCGGCGCGCGCTGCCCGTCGTGAACCTGATCGGCAAGCTTGCGATGGCGGACATCTTTCTGGTGGCGGTCTACATCACGGTGGTGAAAGGCATCGGGCTGGGCCGGATCGAGGTGGCCTGGGGTCTTTACCTCTTCAGCTTGTGTGTTCTGACCTCCATCGGGCTGGGTATCCTCGAAGCCCGCCGCCCAGCCCGCCGCCCTGCCCCCGATCCCGATCCCGATCCCGATCCCGCTTCCTGACCCGCCGGAGACCCCATGGCCAAACCGACCCTCAGTTTTGTCTGCCAATCCTGCGGCGCCGCCTATTCCAAATGGTCGGGCCGCTGCGAGAGCTGCGGTGAGTGGAATTCCATCGTCGAGGAAAAGCCGCTCTCCGACGGGCCTGCCAAAAAGGCGCTGAAAGGCCGCGGGCGCCGGGTCGCGCTGACGGATCTGGCCACCAAGGAAGCCCCGCCGCCGCGCACCCGCTCGGGCATGGAGGAGCTTGACCGCGTGCTGGGCGGCGGGCTGGTGCCGGCCTCTGCCGTGCTGGTCGGTGGCGATCCGGGCATCGGCAAATCCACCCTGCTGCTGCAGGCCGCGGCCAGCTTTGCGCGCGCAGGCCTCAGCGTGATCTACATCTCCGGCGAAGAGGCCAGCGCCCAGGTCCGGCTGCGCGCCGCCCGGCTCGGGCTCACCGATGCGCAGGTGCGGCTGGCCGCCGAAACCAGCCTGCGCGACATCCTCACCACGCTCGACGAAGAGCGCCCGGATCTTGCGATCATCGATTCCATCCAGACCATGTGGGCCGACAATGTCGAAAGCGCGCCGGGCTCGGTCAGCCAGGTGCGCGCGGCCTCGCATGAGCTGACATCTTTCGCCAAGAAGCGCGGCTCTTCGGTCATTCTGGTGGGGCATGTGACCAAGGAAGGCCAGATCGCGGGGCCGCGCGTGGTCGAGCACATGGTCGACACCGTGCTTTACTTCGAAGGTGAGCGCGGCCACCAGTTCCGCATCCTGCGCTCCGTCAAGAACCGCTTCGGACCCGCGGACGAGATCGGCGTCTTCGAGATGACCGGCGCCGGGCTGGCCGAAGTGGGCAACCCCTCGGCGCTCTTTCTCAGCGAGCGCGGCAGCCCGGCGCCCGGATCGGTGGTCTTTGCCGGGATCGAGGGCACACGGCCGGTGCTGGTGGAGTTCCAGGCGCTGGTCGCGCCCAGCCCGCATGCCCAGGCGCGCCGCTCGGTGGTGGGCTGGGATGGCGGGCGGCTGGCGATGATCCTGGCGGTGCTCGAATCGCGCTGCGGCATCCCCTTTGCCGGGCTCGACGTCTATCTCAACGTGGCCGGCGGGATGAAAATCTCCGAACCCGCCGCCGATCTGGCTGTGGCCGCTGCGCTACTTTCCGCGCGTGAGGACGTGGGCCTGCCGCCCGAGACTGTCGTTTTCGGCGAAATCAGCCTATCAGGGGCCCTGCGTCCCGTGGGCCAGATGGAAAATCGCTTGAAAGAGGCCAGAAAACTTGGTTTCTCCACCGCGATCCTGCCAACCGGCGGCAAGTCCGGAGGCACAGGTGGCATGGCGCTCAACCAGATGAGCGATCTTGCGGGTTTTGTTGGTGATGTGTTCGGCGCGGGATAGCGCGCGCATCCACAGGCGGAGAGAGCAGATGGAAGGCTTTACGGTCGTCGACGGGGCGGTAGCGGTCATTATCGTGCTGTCGGCACTGCTGGCCTATTCGCGCGGGCTTGTGCGCGAGGCGATGGCCATCGCGGGCTGGATCGTGGCCGCGATCCTCGCCTTCATGTTCGCCGATCAGGTGCAGCCGCTGGTCAAGGAGATCCCCGTGGTGGGCGATTTCCTGACCGACAGCTGCGAGCTCAGCATCATCGCGGCCTTTGCGGCGGTGTTCACGCTGGCGCTGGTGATCACGTCGCTGTTCACGCCGCTTTTTTCGTCGCTCATCCAGCGCTCGGCGCTGGGCGGGCTCGATCAGGCGCTGGGGTTCTTCTTTGGCGTGGCGCGCGGCGTGCTGCTGGTGGCGATCGGGTTCTTTGTCTACGAAACGGTGATCACCGCGCAGAACATCCCGATGGTCGATGACAGCCGCTCGGCGGCGGTTTTCTCGCGCTTTACCGGCCGCATCGAAGAGCAGAACCCCGAACAGGCGCTGGGCTGGATCACCGCGCAATACGAACAGCTTGTGGGCATCTGCGACGCGCCGTCGGGCAACGACACCTGAGCCGCCGCGCTCAGTCGGCCAGAAACGCGTCCACCGCATCCATCAGCCGCGCGAAGCCCGGCTCGTCGGGCACCAGCACGTGATTGCCGCTGTCGATGCTGAGCAGCGTGGCGTTGGGCAGCAGCCGGGCAAAGACCTGGGCCTGCGAGAACGGCTGCAGCGAATCGTGCAGCGCGTGGGCCACGAGGACCGGCACATCGACCTGCGGCAGGATCGCGGTGACATCCACCGTCGCGCAGACCGAGCGCAGCCGCGCGGCCCATTCCGGCGAGGCGGAGGCGACCTGGATGTCGATGAAGCTCTGGATCTGCGCTTCGCTCGCGGACGGCATGAAAAGGGAGCTGAAACAGCGCATCGCACCGATATTCGGCTTGCCCCAGCCTTTCAGGATAAGCTCGCCGAAAGCCTGCGTCATCGCGGCCCCGATCTCGCCATCGCGCACCTCGCTGCCTTGCGCGAACCCGCCGTAGATGACGATCCGGTCGACCCGTCCGGGGTTTCGATGCGCATAGAGACAGGCGACCGAGGCGCTTTGCGACGGCGCGAAGATCGAAAACCGCGCAAGCCCCGCCGCGTCGGCGACCGCGTCGAGATCCTCCACCAGCTTGTCGAGCGAAATCGTATCCACCGCGCGGTCGGACATGCCGGTGCCGCGCGGATCGTAGCGGATCAGGGTCCTGCCGCGGCCCAGCCGGTCGAGCCAGCGACTCCAGACCGGATTGTCGAAATCGAGCTCCTGATGGGTCATCCAGTGCCCGGCCCGCACCAGCGGCGGGCCGTCGCCGATCGAGCTCCAGGCAATGCCCGCACCGTCCGCCGAGCTTGCCATGCGGATCTCGAACGCCGGTTTGCCGCCCGCGTCGCGGGGCCCGCCGGGATCTCCGGCAGACGGCCCGTCCTGACTGACCGGCCCCAGCAATTGCACGCCGACACGCGGCAGCGTCCGGATGACGGCCTGAGCGCGACCGGTATCGCCAACCGCGCGGCGCGCGGCGCTGATCCGCGCGGCCACGGTGGCGTCCGAGACGATCTGGCCTTTCCAGACCTCCGCGATCATGTCGTCGCGGCTGACCACCTCTCCGGCGCGTCTGACCAGCAGCGCCAGAAGCGCAAAGACCTGCGGTTCGAGATGCACCTCCTGCCCTGCGCGCAGAAAGAGGTGGCGGTCGGGATCCAGCAGGCAATCGGCAAATCTGAAACGCATGGCGTCAGTCTAGGCCCGTTCCGCCGGTCTTTGAAAGAGATCTGAAGAGCGGCGGGCAAATCAGAAGGGTTTCGCAAGCACATCACAAGACCGTCTTCAAGCGGCGCGGCGCGGAATGCGCGAGCCTGAGACCGCACCCAACACAGCAAGGACACGCGACATGACCGACACACGCATCCGCACCCGCCCCGACGGCTCCATCGACACCGGTTTTTACATGGCGCGCGGGCGTCACATGCGCTCTGAGGCCGCGCATCGCATGATGGGCCACGACACAAGCGCCGAGAAACGCCAGACCCCGCGCGCGCGCCGGTCGTTCTTTTCGCTCTGATCCGCCGATACGGCTGCGCCGCGGGCAGCCGTTCCCGGCCCGGTTGCCGAAAACCTGTGCGGTTCTGCGGCATCCGGGCCACCTTGCGGGCTTCCGGCCACAAAGCCCCCTTGTAATATGATCCTTTCGTGACACATCACGCTTGAGCCCTTAAGAGGAGGGCACCTCTCTGTCACGGATTCGGGATGCTGCTCTTGACCGAACTGAGCCTACCGCCTGCCCACCCTTTCGACGACGACAAATTGCGGGAGGAATGCGGGATCTTCGGCGTTGTCGGCGTGACCGATGCGGCGAATTTTGTGGCCCTCGGCCTGCACGCGCTGCAACATCGCGGCCAGGAAGCGGGCGGGATTGTCTCGCACCACCCCGAGAGCGGCTTCAACTCCGCCCGGCGGTTCGGCTATGTGCGCGACAATTTCACCAAGCAGTCGCTGATGGAGACGCTGCCCGGCCAGCTTGCCATCGGCCATGTGCGCTATTCCACCGCCGGCTCCAAAGGCCAGACCGCGATCCGCGACGTGCAGCCGTTTTTCGGCGAGTTCTCCATGGGCGGCGCGGCGATTGCCCATAACGGCAACATCACCAATGCCGACGCGCTGCGCCGCGAACTGATCGAGCGCGGCTCGATCTTTCAAAGCTCGTCGGACAGCGAATGCATCATCCACCTGATGGCCCGCTCGCTGCAGCGCGACATCCCCGCCCGGATGGAGGATGCGCTGCGCCGCGTCGAAGGCGCGTTTTCGGTGGTGGCGATGACCCGCACCAAGCTGATCGGCGTGCGCGACCCGCTGGGCGTGCGCCCGCTGGTGCTGGGCAAGATCGGCGATGGCTGGGCCCTGAGCTCGGAGACCTGCGCGCTCGACATCATCGGGGCGGAGTTCGTGCGCGAGATCGAACCGGGCGAGATGGTTGTGATCACCGAAAAAGGCGTCGAGAGCCACCACCCGTTCCGCCCGCAACGGCCGCGGTTCTGCATCTTCGAACATGTCTATTTCTCGCGTCCCGACAGCATGCTGGGCGGGCGTTCGGTCTATGAGACGCGCCGTCAGATCGGTGTGGAGCTGGCCCGCGAGGCGCCGGTCGAGGCCGACATGGTCTGCCCGGTGCCCGACAGCGGCACCCCCGCCGCCATCGGCTTTGCGCATGAGAGCGGCATTCCCTACGGCATGGGCATCATCCGCAACCAGTATATGGGCCGGACATTCATCGAGCCCACCGAGCAGATCCGCAACATGGGTGTGCGCCTCAAGCTCAACGTCAACCGCGCGTTGATTCAGGGCAAGCGAGTGATCCTGGTGGACGACTCGGTGGTGCGCGGCACCACCTCGCGCAAGATCAAGGAAATGATCCTCGATGCAGGCGCGGCGGAGGTGCATTTCCGCATCGCCTCGCCGCCCACCGCCTGGCCGTGTTTTTACGGGGTCGACACGCCGCAGCGCGAAAAATTGCTGGCGGCGACCATGTCCGAAGAAGAGATGCGCGCCCATCTGGGTGTCGACAGCCTCAAGTTCATCTCGCTCGACGGGCTGTACCGCGCGGTCGGCGAGGCCAAGGGGCGCGATCCCGATCAGCCGCAATATTGCGATGCGTGTTTTTCCGGGGAATACCCGGTCGAACCGGCGGACATGATCGAAAAGGGCTTTGAGATGAAAGCCGCCGAATAGGCACGCGTATCGCCGCTTTCAAGCCCGCGGCCCCTGCCCCGACACCATGTCGCAGCGATGTCCTGCTGACACCCGCCATCCGCCTCGGCGGGAAATTGCTGCGTCGCAGCATGGCCTCTTTCGCCTTGTCCCGATCCCCGGTAGGTGCCCGCCTCGCGTGACGCGGTCTGCGGCCACGCAAAGAATTTGAAACGGATTGAGGCAGAAATGCTGACGGACAAGATACGACCCCGCCTGCGTCCCGAGGGGCTGGTCAAGGACAAGGCCGGGGATACGGCGGAAGACGCCGACGGGCAAAACGCAAAGGCCGAGGCCATCGCCACGGTCGAGGCGCCGCTGGCACTTGACGGGCTGATGCTGCTGGGCATCTTCGGCAAGGAAGAGGCGCTCAACGCGCTGGTGCGCCTGCCCGGTGGCCGGGTGGAAGAGATCACCGCAGGCGGCGAGCTGCAGGGCCGGCGCGTGGCCGCGGTGACCGCGGAGGAAGTCATCCTGCAGGGCCCCGGAGGACTGCGCCGCCTGTCGATGCCGGACGCCGCCTGAGGTGTGTTTCGCCGTCGCGCGCTTGACCTTCGGCGCGCGGCGACGCATGCACGCGGCATGACAAAACTTGCTCTTATCACAGGGGCCTCGCGCGGTCTGGGCTTCGCGCTGGCCGAAGCGCTGGCACCGGCGTATCACATCATCGCGGTTGCCCGCACCGTGGGCGGGCTCGAGGAGCTCGACGACCGGATCAAGGCGCGCGGCGGCGAGGCCACGCTGGCGCCGATGGACATCACCGATGCCAAGGCGATGGCGCATCTCTGCCGGTCGATCCATGACCGCTGGGGGCCGCCGGCCAACACGGGCGACGGTGTTGTGGCGCTCTGGGCGCATACCGCGATCCATGCCGCGCCGCTGACCCCGGCGCATCACCTCGATGCCAAGGACTGGGCGAAATCGCTCCGGATCAATGTCGACGCGCTGGGCCATCTTATCCCGTATGTCGCGCCGCTGCTGGGCGAGGACGGGCGGGCGCTCTTTTTTGACGACCCCATGGGTGGCGAGAAGTTCTTTGGCCATTACGGCACTACCAAGGCCGCGCAGATCGCGCTGGCCCGCAGCTGGGCCGCTGAGACCGCCAGGCTCGGGCCGCGGGTGGAGATCCTCAACCCGCGCCCGATGGCCACCGCCACCCGCGCGCGGTTCTATCCCGGTGAGGATCGCGCGGCGCTCGCAGGCATTGCCGATGAAGCGCAGCGGCTGCTGGCGGCGCTCGACTGACGGGCCTTGGCGCGCGCCGCTGCGCGCCGGAGGCGCTGCCCCCGGATCCCGGAAGTTCAAAGGCAAGATGACGCCTGGGACAGGGAAGCTGGTGAAGGCCGGGCGCTATTGAGGCCGCGTGGCGAGGCGCGGGCCGCTTGCCCCCTGCGGCGCGCTCGCCTATTGAGGAAAAAAGGCGAACCTGGGCGGATTCATGCGCATTCTCATCACCAATGACGACGGCATCAACGCGCCCGGGCTGAAGGTGCTCGACACCATCGCGCGCGCTTTGGCGGGTCCGGACGGAGAGGTCTGGACCGTGGCCCCGGCCTTCGAGCAATCCGGCGTCGGGCATTGCATCTCCTACACCCATCCCACGATGATCGCCGAGATGGGGCCGCGCCGTTTCGCCGCCGAAGGCAGCCCCGCCGATTGTGTGCTGGCGGGCCTGCATGACGTGCTGAAGGACACGCCGCCCGATCTGGTGCTCTCAGGCGTGAACCGGGGCAACAATTCGGCCGAGAACACGCTTTATTCCGGCACCATCGGCGGCGCCATCGAAGCGGCGCTGCAGGGGCTGCCCGCCATCGCGCTGTCGCAATATTACGGCCCCGACAATGCCGGGAGCGACAACCCGTTCGAGGCCGCCGCCGCGCATGGCGAGGCCGTGATCCGCCGGATCCTTGCCGCCGATCCGCCCGAGCAGGACGGCTACCGGCTGTTTTACAACGTGAATTTCCCGCCGGTGCCTGGCGATAAGGTGCAGGGCACGCGGCTCGCCCCGCAGGGGCTGCGGCGCGGCACATATTTCACCGTGGAGCCGCAGATGGCGCCGTCGGGGCGCCGGTTCCTCTGGGTGCGCGGTGGCGACCAGCGGGCGGAGACCGCACCGGGCTCGGACGCCGATGTGAACCTCAAAGGCTATATCTCGGTCACGCCGATGCGCGCGGACCTGACCGCGCAGGACGCGCTCGAGACGCTGAAAGACGCGTTTTCATGAGTTTCGACGCCGATGCCAAGATGCAGTTCCTGTTTGCGCTGCGCTCCAAGGGGGTGACCGACAAGAAAGTGCTCGAGGCGATGGAAAAGGTCGATCGCGGCGCGTTTGTGCAGGGCTATTTCGCCGATCGGGCCTATGAGGATATGCCGCTTCCCATCGCCTGCGGGCAGACCATCTCGCAGCCGTCGGTGGTGGCGCTGATGACCCAGGCGCTCAGGCTCACCGGTCGCGACAAGGTGCTCGAGGTCGGCACCGGTTCGGGCTATCAGGCGGCGATCCTGAGCCTGCTGGCGCGCCGGGTCTACACTGTCGACCGCCATGCCCGTCTGGTGCGCGCCGCGCGCGACGTGTTCGACAGGCTGGGGATGACCAATATCACCGCCTTTACCGCCGACGGCTCGCATGGTTTGCCCGATCAGGCGCCCTTTGACCGCATCATCGTGACCGCCGCCGCCGAAGACCCGCCCGGCCCGCTCTTGGCGCAGCTCAAGATTGGCGGTATCATGATGGTGCCGGTTGGTCAGTCCGACGCGGTGCAGAGCCTCATCCGGGTCACGCGAACCGAGACGGGCTTTGACTATGACGAGTTGCGGCCCGTGCGTTTTGTGCCGCTGGTGGAAGGTTTGGGCAAGGACTAAAGGCCCGCGAAAGATGACGTCTCATCATAAGGGACGCATTGTGAGGATATCGAGATGACACGCAGAACACGCCCGATCCCCGTTTATCTGACCGCGAGCCTGATGGGCACGCTGCTTGTGTCGGCCTGTGCCGAGCCGCTGGATTTCGACCTGCGCGGCAAGATGGGCGGCAGTGTCGACACGTCGCAGGCGGCCCGGTCGGCCACCACCGCACGGCCGCGGCCCGACAACCGGGGCATCATTTCCTACCCGAATTACCAGGTTGCAGTGGCCAGACGCGGCGACACGATCACGGATGTGGCAGGCCGCGTCGGCCTGCCCGCATCGGAGCTGGCGCGGTTCAACGGGATCGAACTCAAAGACCCGTTGCGCGCAGGCGAGGTCATCGCGCTTCCCCGGCGCGTGGCAGAGCCCTCACCGGCCACGGGCGCCCGCACCACCGGGCCGATCCGGCCCACCGCCGATGTGGACGTGACCACGCTGGCCGCGGGCGCCATCGAGCGCGCCGCCCCCACCCCGGCGCGGGTCGCGGACGTCTCCGGCGTGGAGCCGGTGCGCCACAAGGTGTCGCGCGGCGAGACCGCCTTCACCATCGCGCGGCTCTACAATGTGAGCCCGCGCAGCCTGGCCGAGTGGAACGGGCTCGACAGCGATTTCACCCTGCGCGAAGGCCAGTTCCTGTTGATCCCGGTGGCCGCCGCGCCCGCGCGGGTCGCGGCCCCCGATGCCCGGGTGATCGAGCCCGGGGCCGGGTCGCCGACACCGGTGCCTCCATCGGCGGCGCGGCCCCTGCCGGCAGAGACGCTGCCGCCCGCCAACACCGCCCAGCAGGTCGAGGAAAAGCCCGAACCGGTGGCCGATATCGGTCAGGCCAGTCCGGCAGCCAGCAATGCCGCGATGGTCATGCCGGTGAGCGGCAGCATCATCCGCGAATACGCCAAGGGCCGCAACGAGGGCATCGACATATCGGCGCCCGCAGGCACCGCGGTCAAGGCGGCGGCCTCGGGCCAGGTGGCGGCGGTCACGAAGAACACCGAGAACATCACGATTGTGGTGATCAAGCACCCCGATGACGTGCTGTCGATCTACACCCATCTCGACAATCTCTCGATCAAGAAGGGCGACGCGGTGAGCCGCGGCCAGAGCATCGGCAAGGTCCGCGCGGGCAGCCCGTCCTTCCTGCATTTCGAAGTGCGCAAAGGCTTCGACAGCGTCGATCCGATGGGCTATCTGCAATAGGCCCGTCGCGAACAGACCGGTCGCGGCGGTTTGCATGTGGCGCGTTTGAGTGCTGGCGGCGGATGCAGGCTGCGGGAGCCTGACGTCCTTGATCTGCAGGCGCTGTCCCTTGCGTGGGATCCGCCTTGACCGGATGCCGGATCGTGCCAGCAACAGACCAATTCCGGCACTCAGAGACGTGCAGGCGTGGCGCAGGCCCGCAGCCCGTCGACCCGCCGCGCAGCGTCAAGCGAGCTACGGGGCACACGGAACGTGCGGCGAGGTGCGCCGCGTTATCCGTGCGGGCGTCCGGCAGTCAGACACTCCACAGGGTCAGGCACGTCTCCTCGCGGCAATGATCTGCGTGGAGGGTCATGCCGGGGCAATGCCGGGTCTGATGGCGCCTCGATGCATCGGTGGCGCGATTGAACCCTGCGCCACTCTCCTCTTGGCCATGCCCTCTTCGCCCGTGACGTTGAAATCGGTCACTGCAGGCAGATAATGGCGGCCTTCGTTCAGGCCAATCGCGTCAAGCCCCTGATCTGCAAGCACGACAGCCGACCATCGGCATGAAAGGCTCCGGACCAGCCCGGAATAGCGTCACGGGCCATTCCGCGAGACCGGCCATGTTGCTGCCAACCGACCCCAATCCGCCTACTGGTTCGCCCGCTCCAGACGCCGGTACTCGGCCACGTTGGCGTTGTGCTCGTCCAGCGTGACGGCGAAGTTGTGCCCGTCCGAAGGATCCAGCGTCTTCGCCACGAAGAAGAGATACTCCGCCCCCGACGGGTTCAGCGCCGCCTCGATGGAGGCGCGGCCCGGGTTGGCGATGGGGGTCGGCGGCAGCCCGTCGATCACATAGGTGTTGTAGGGCGTGGCCCCGCGCAGCTCGGACTGGCGCAGGCCGCGGCCCAGCGGCCCCTCCCCCTTGGTGATGCCGTAGATCACCGTCGGGTCGGTCTGCAGCCGCATGCCGCGGTCGAGGCGGTTGGCAAAGACCGCCGCCACGTCAAAACGCTCCTGCGCATTGCCGGTCTCCTTCTCGACGATGGAGGCCAGGATCAGCGCCTCTTCGGGGCTCTCCAGCGGCACGTCGTCGGCGCGGTTGGCCCAGGCCTCGGCCAGAATGACCTCCTGCGCGCGCTGCATGCGCTCGATCAGCGCGGCCCGCGTGTCGCCGGGGCCGATCTCGTAGCTGTCGGGCGCGAGGCTGCCCTCGGGCGGCACCTCGACCTCGCCCTTTAGCACGTCGATCTGGCCCAGCTCCTCGACCACCTGCCAGCTGGTCACGCCCTCGGCCAGCGCCACGCGATACCGCGTGTCGGACCGGTCCTTGACCGCCGTGTAGACCTCGGGCGTCTCATCGGTGGCAGGGTTGAACTCCGCGCGTTCCTCGAACCGCCCGGAGGCCGGGTCTAGCTCGCGTACTTCCACCAGCATCCGGGTGATGCCGACGCGGTAGACCACCTCCGTGCCGCAGGTCGAGGCGCCGCCGCGGGTGATCACATCGACAATCTCGGCCATCGACGCGCCTTCGGGCACCAGATAGCTGCCCGCCTTCAACGCCTGCGAACGGTCGGAATAATCGGCGCCCAGCCGGAACAGCGACGCGCTGCGCACCGCCCCCTGCTCGGAGAGGTTTTCGGACACCCGGCTCATGGTGGAGCCGCGCGGCACCTCAAGGCAGATCGGCGCATCCAGAGGCCCTTCGGCGGTGTATTCGTTCTGCGCCCAGAGCAGCGCCCCGCCAAAGAGGAAAATGCCGACCAGCATCAGGGTCAGCGCGTTCGACGCAATATGTCGCCACATGGGCTTAGCTCGCTTTCCCGAAGATCACGCTGGCATTGGTGCCGCCAAAGCCAAAACTGTTGGACAGCGCGTGGGTGATCTCGCGTTCGCGCTTGGCGTTGGGGGCGAGATCGATGGGGCTGTCCACCGCCGGATTGTCGAGGTTGATCGTCGGCGGGGCCACCTGGTCGCGGATCGCGAGGATCGAGAACACCGCCTCGATGGCGCCTGCCGCGCCCAGCAGATGGCCGGTTGCGGATTTGGTCGAGGACATGGTGGCTTTGCCCGCCGCATCGCCCAGCAGCCGCGCCACGGCACCAAGCTCGATCGTGTCCGCCATGGTCGAGGTGCCATGCGCGTTGATGTAGTCGATATCCGCAGGCGCCAGCCCGGCATCCTTCAGCGCCGCCCGCATCGAGCGCTCGCCTCCCTCGCCATCCTCGGAAGGCGCGGTGATGTGATAGGCGTCCCCCGACAGCCCGTAGCCGCAGACCTCGGCATAGATCTTTGCACCGCGGGCCTTTGCGTGCTCGTATTCCTCCAGCACGACGATGCCCGCGCCTTCCCCCATCACAAACCCGTCGCGATCCGCGTCATAAGGCCGGCTGGCCTTGGTCGGATCGTCGCCGCGCTTGGTGCTGAGCGCCTTGCAGGCGTTGAACCCGGCAATCCCGATCTCCGAGATCGCGGCCTCCGCGCCACCGGCCACCATCACATCCGCATCGCCGTATTTGATCATCCGCGCCGCGTCGCCGATGGCATGGGCGCCGGTCGAACAGGCGGTGACCACCGAATGGTTCGGGCCCTTGAAGCCGTATTTGATGCTGACATTGCCCGAGATCAGATTGATCAGTGCGCCGGGGATGAAGAACGGCGACACCCGCCGCGGCCCCTTGTCGCGAATGAGATAGGCGGTCTCGGCAATCGAGTTGAGCCCGCCGATGCCGGAGCCGATCATCACGCCGGTGCGCTCGCGGCTGGCCTCGTCCTCGGGCTCCCACCCGGCATCGCGCACCGCCTGCATGGCGGCGGCCACGCCGTAGAGGATGAAGTCATCCACCTTGCGCTGCTCTTTCTTGTCGAGCCAGTCATCGGGGTTGAACGTGCCATCGCTGCCATCGCCCTGCGGCACTTCGCAGGCATAGGTGGTGGCCAGATGGCTGGCATCGAACTTGGAGATGGTGCCGGCCCCGGACTGCCCGTCCAGCAACCGTGCCCAGGTTTCCTCAACCCCGCAGGCCAGCGGCGTGACCAGCCCCAGACCTGTAACCACAACGCGACGTGCCATGGCTCTGCTCCCTTATATGGCTCTTTGACCGCTCATACCGCGAAGGGCCGCAAAGGGGCAAGAGCGCGCCGCGCCTCCAAGCAACAGCGCGCCAAAGCTGTCCTGCGACCTAGAAACCCTCGGGCGGGTCGCCTCTGGCGGTGGGGCAGCGCCGCCCGGGTGCCGCCGCTTACGCCCAGTCGGCGCCCAGATCGGCGCGCGCGCGGTCGACCCAGTGGTCCTGCAGCCAGGCGCAGGGCTTCGACCGGCGGATGACCGACCCTGTGTAGCCGCCAATCGCTTCGGGCATTTTCGGGCGGCCATGAAAACACACGACACGGGCGTCGGCCGGCAAACGCGGCGGGCGAAGATAATTGCCCGGAAACGGGTTGCAATCATACTTGAAGGACACCACCCAATCGTCTGGAATATAGGTAAAAACGCCGTTCTCCATGGCCTTGTGCGAGGTGTAGCGCTGCTCCGATCCGCGTGCGCGCTCGACCTCTTCGTAAGGGTTCGTGGCCAGATCCTCGTAGAGAAACCGGTGCAGGTCCGGGTCGAACCGGAAAACCGATCCGTGCCCGGTGGGCCGGCCCTTGCGCTTTTCGGTCCAGTCGTGGCGCATCGCCACGGTGCCCGGCGCCAGATCGTGGATCGCGTCCAGCCCGCCGGTGATCACCACATCAAGATCGAAGCCCAGCACCGGCCCGTCGAGATCGGGCACCAGACCGGGGCGGAACAGCGACACCTTGCGCATCGCGCCTTGCCTGTTGGCCACCGCCAGCGCCGCCGCCATCGGTTCGGCAAAAGGCTCCACCGGCAGGTCCAGCACTTCGATATCGGGATGCAGCCCTTCGGTGACCTCGGTCATGCAGAAAAACCGCACCGGCCGCGCCATGTTGCGCCGCACCCCGGAATAGAGCCGGTTGACATATTCCGGCCCGAAGAGCGTGCCCCACTTGATGCACATGATATTGGCCTGTTTCATCGCGCGCTCCCTTGCCACCGCCCGCCTTTAGCAAGCGCGACCTGCATTTGCCAGCCGGGCTTGCGCCGACGGCCCGCGCGCCCTATCCTGCGCCTGTACCGGAACCGGAGGGTTTATGGAGATTGTCTCCCCCATCCGGGCAGCCAAGGCCTGAGCCAGACCTGCCCGATTGAACGGCCCGCCCCCGCGCTGAGGCGCAGCGGCGCAATTCTGCTGTTTTCCGGAGACATCCCGAAGTGACAACCTATACCCTTGCCGATCTTGGATGGTCGGCCTCTTTCGCGCGGCAGACCGCCGCTCTCGATCCCGACCAAAGCCTGACCCCGGCGCGCATCACCGAGCTGCATCGCGACCGGCTGATGGTGCTGACCGAGGCCGGGCCCGCCCGGCTGATCCCCACCGATCTGGCGGCGTCCTATGCGGTGGGCGACTGGGTGCTGAGCGACGGCACCCATGCGCAGCATCGCCTCGAGCCTGCCACCGATCTGGCGCGCCGCGCGGCGGGCGAAACCGTGGCCCGCCAGCGCATCGCCGCCAATATGGACAGCATCGCCATCGTGACCAGCTGCAATGCAGATTTCAATCTGGCCCGGATCGAGCGGTACCTGTCGCTGATCCTGTCCTCGGGGGCGATCCCGCTTGTGGTGCTGACCCGCGCCGACGAAACCGACGACACCCGCCCCTATCTGCGCAAGTCCGAACAATTGTCGCCGCTGGTCATCGCTTTGGCGGTCGACGCGCGCGATGCCGAGGACGCCCGCCGGCTGGAGCCCTGGTGCAAATCCGGCCAGACACTGGCGCTTGTGGGCTCGTCTGGGGTCGGCAAGACCACGTTGCGCAACGCGCTTTGCGGTGACGCGGCCGAGACCGCGGGCATTCGCGAGGATGACGCGCGCGGGCGGCACACCACCACCTTTCGCGCGATGCGCCCGACGCTGGCGGGGGGATGGCTCATCGACACACCCGGCATGCGCGAGTTGCAACTGACCGGCGCCGAGGACGGCATCGCGCAGCTTTTCGGGGATTTCGAGGAGATCGCGCAGGCTTGCCGCTTCCGCGACTGCGCGCATGACACCGAACCGGGCTGCGCGATCCGCGCCGCGGTTGCCGCGGGCACGCTGGCGCAGGACCGGCTGGAGCGCTGGCAGAAACTGCGCCGCGAGGACGCGCGCAATTCCGAGACGCTGAGCGAAGCGCGTGGCCGCGCCAGACGCTTCGGCAAGGTGGTCAAGGAAGCGCAGCGCGTTCGGCTCCGAAAGGAAATGCCCGGCGACTGACGCCCCGGCGCCGCGCATCGGCCAAAGCAGAAAGCGGAGCCCGGCCCCCGTCGCCGGTCCGCTTTCTGCAAGCCGTATGGCCCCGATCCCGAGGCTGGCAAAGCTCCGCCGATCGCGGTGTTTCACACGTGATGGGATATTGTGCAAACGCAGCATTCTTGCTAACGGCGTTAGCGCTAAATTTCACTCACACGCTAAATTGAGGACGTGACACCATGACGACCCCCCGCATCGACGACGCACAGATCGCCGAAGCCGCCTTTTTCATCTGGCTCGAAGAAGGGCAGCCCGCCGGCCGCGAGGTGGACCACTGGCTGCGCGCGCAGGACGCGCTGAGCACGCCGGTTGCAAAGCCCGCCAAGCGCAAGGCCGCGCCGAAGAAAGCCGCCGCCAAGCCTGCCGCAAAAACCGCCGCCAAGCCTGCCGCGAAAACCGCTGCCAAACCGGCTGCCAAAACCGCTGCCAAACCGAAAGCGGTCAAGCCCCGGGCTCGGAAGGCCGCGCCCAAGGCCTGACGCGCGCGTTTTCGTCAGCCGAGCGGCATGCGTCGCTCGGCCACTTCGGCCCACCACGAACAGCCCGCCGGGATCGCCTCGTCGTTGAAGTTGTATTCCGGGTGGTGGACCATCGCCGTGTCGCCATTGCCCACCAGGATATAGGCGCCCGGGCGCTCTTCGAGCATATAGGCGAAATCCTCGCCCCCCATGACAATCGGCGCGTCCTCGCAGCCGCCCGACACCGAGGTCGCCACGTCGCGGGCAAAGGCGGTCTGCTCTTCGCTGTTGACCATCACCGGATAGCCATCGTGATAGGTCACGTCCGCCGTGCCTCCGAACGCCGCGCTGATGCTTTCTGACAGCGCCTTGATGCGCTCTGCGGCGAGGCTGCGCATCTCCGGCGTCTGGGTGCGCACCGTGCCCTTGAGCTGCACCCGCTGCGGGATCACGTTGAACGCTTTCGAGGAGGTCTCGAACGAGGTGACGGAGACCACGATCTGGTCCACCGGATCGGCATTGCGCGACACGATGGTCTGCAGCGCCAGCACCAGCTGTGCGGCCATCACGGTGGTGTCCACGGTCTCATGCGGTTTCGCCGCATGCCCGCCGCGCCCTTCCAGCGTGATGTCGAACTGGTCGGTGGCGGCAAAAAACGCGCCAGCGCGAATCGCAAAGCTGCCCGTGGGGCGGCCCGGCCAGTTGTGCATGCCATAGACTTCCTGGATGCCCCAGCGCTCCATCATGCCGTCGTCGCACATCTCTTTGCCGCCGCCGCCACCCTCTTCGGCGGGCTGGAAGATCACCACCACCGTGCCGTCGAAATTGCGGGTCTCGGAGAGGTACTTGGCCGCACCCAGCAGCATCGCGGTGTGCCCGTCATGGCCACAGGCATGCATCGCGCCATCGGTCTTGGAGGCATAGTCGAGCCCGGTCTGCTCGTGGATCGGCAAAGCGTCCATATCGGCGCGCAGCCCGATCACCTTGCCAGACGCGCTCTTGCGGCCCTTGATCACGCCAACCACGCCGGTGCGCCCGATGCCCTCGGTGACCTCATCCAGCCCGAAGGCGCGCAGCTTTTCGGCCACCATCGCGGCGGTGCGGTGGGTCTCGAACAGCAATTCGGGGTTTTCGTGCAGATCGCGGCGCCAGGCGGTGATTTCCTCCTGCAACTCGGCGAAACGGTTCTTGACGGGCATCGGAGCCTCCTTTTGCGCGTCACCGCTCAGCCGAGCCGGGTTTCCGCCAGGGTGGCGAACCAGGATGCTCCGACGGGCAGAATCGCGTCGTTGAAATCGTAAGCGGGATTGTGCAGCCCTGCGCTCTCCCCATTGCCGAGGAAGATAAACGCTCCGGGGCGAACAGCAAGCATGTCGGCGAAATCCTCGCCCGCCATCACCGGCGCGGTGTCACGATCGACCGCGCCCGACACGATCTCGGCGGCCTGTGCGGCGCTCTCGAAGGGCGCGTCGGCGTTGACCGTGGGGGCGACCAGCGGCGTGTATCGCAGCGTCGCCGTGGCGCCATGCGCCCGGGCGGTCATCCCGGCCACCTCGCGCAGGCGCGCCTCGGCCAGATCGCGCAGCCCGGGCTCCAGATAGCGCACCGTGCCCTTGAGCGTGACCCGATCGGCGATGACGTTATGCGCGTCGCTGTCCGAGCGGATGCCCCCCACGGAGATCACAAGCGCATGCTGCGGATCGGCGTTGCGCGCCACGATGGCCTGCAGCGCCACCACCACATGGGCGGCCACAAGCGTGGCGTCGATACAGCCCTGCGGCCTGGCGCCGTGCCCGCCCTGCCCCTGCACCTCGATGTCAAAGAAATCCGCCGCCGCCAGGAGCGGCCCGGGGCGGAGCCCGAACGCGCCCGCCGCAAGCCCCGGCATGTTGTGCAGCCCGTAGACCTCGTCGATGCCGAACCGCTCCATCACCCCGTCCGCGATCATCGCCAGCGCGCCGCCGCCGCCCTCTTCGGCGGGCTGGAAGAGCAGCACGACGGAGCCTGCGAAATTGCGCGTCTCCGCCAGATAGCGCGCCGCCCCCAGCAACATGATGGTGTGGCCGTCATGGCCGCAGGCATGCATCTTGCCGGGCACGGTCGAGGCATGGGCCACGCCCGACATCTCCGGGATCGGCAGCGCGTCCATATCGGCGCGAAAGCCCAGCACCGGCCCGTCCGACCGGCCACGGATTACGGCAACCACACCGGTGCCCGCCACGCCGGTCTCGACACTGTCGCAGCCAAAGCCGCGCAGGCGCTCGGCCACCAGCGCCGCGGTCCGCGTCTCTTCAAAGCGCAGCTCGGGATGGGCATGCAGATCGCGCCGCCAACGGGTCAGTTCGTCCTGCATCCGGGCAATGGAGTTCTTGATCGGCATGGGCTTCCCTCCAACCGGCACCCTGACAGGCGCCCTCCTCCGCGGCAAGCCGCGCCTTTGCGTTTCTTTGGGCCGTAAATATTCCCGGGGGAGTCCGCCGCCGGCGGACGGGGGCAGCGCCCCCACGCCCCTGGGCGCCCTTTCCGGCATTGGCCCACACATATAAATGCCCACAGGCAAGGCCCGCAGACACAACCATCCCGCGCTCAGGCCAGCCGCTCCAGCAACCGTTGCATGAAGCGCTGGCCTTCGGCGAATTGCGCCGTGGTGATGTATTCGTCCGGCTGATGCGCCACGTCGATGCTGCCGGGCCCGCAGACCACCGTGCGATAGCCCGCCGCCTGGAAATGGCTGGCCTCGGTGCCGTAGCTCACGTGGTTGTCCGAATTGTCGCCGGTGAGCGCGCGCACCAGCGCCTCGGCGCTGTTGTCCTCCGAGGGCGCAAACGGCGGCAGCGCAAATTGCTCGGTCAGCTCGATCCACGTCTCGGGACGCACCTGTTGCATCTGCGCGGTCAGCGCGGCGGCCTTCTCCTGCGCCGCCGCGCGCCACTGGTCCAGCGTCTCGCCCGGCACAACCCGGAAGCCCAGCCCGAACTCGCAATCCTTGGCGGTGATGTTATGCGCCGTGCCGCCGCGAATCTGGCCCACATGCACATTGGTATAGGGCGGGTCGAAAAACCCCGCCATGCCCTGCGGCGGGGTCGCGGCCTGCGCCGCGTTGACGCCATTGGCCCAGTCGATCAGCCGGGCGCCCCACATGATCGCCGACACCCCCCGGTCGAGGATCGAGGAGTGGATCTCGAAGCCGTGCACATGCACCCAGTAGGTCACACCCCCCTTGTGACCGGTCACAGCCCGCAGCATGGTGGGCTCTCCGACAATCACATCCGTGGCGCGCGGCAGGCCGGACATCGCCTCGATCAGCGGTGGCGCGCCGGTGCAGCCGATCTCCTCGTCATAGCTGAGCGCGATCTGCAGCGGACGGGCCACCCCGCGCGCCTGCGCCTCGACAAGCGCCCAGATCGCCAGCGCGTCAAAGCCCTTCATGTCGGTGGTCCCGCGCCCGTAAAGCCGCCCGTCCCGCTCCGTCACCGCAAACGGATCGCTGCTCCAGGGCTGGCCGTCGACGGGCACCACATCGGTATGCCCCGAGAGCACAACACCGCCGTCGATCTCCGGGCCCACATGGGCAAAAAGCGCGGCTTTATCACCGGTTTCGTTGACGTGACGCCCGCAGGAGATGCCGTGGTCGCCGAGATATCCCTCGACCCAGTCGATCAAGGGCAGGTTGCTGTCGCGGCTGACGGTGGGAAAGCTCACCAGCTTGTCGAGGATGGCGCGGGGCTCAAGGCGCTGGGGCATGCGGTCTCCGGTGTTTTCGGCAAGCATAGCCTTTGCGGGTCGCGCGGCAACGGGTGCGCGCGAAAATCCATCGGCCCGCAAGGAAAGCTTAACGATTTGGACCGAGACTGCCGCAAGGCGCGGTGCATGTCCCGCGCGTGGACCGGAGGGATCGGATTGCCAGCGGCTCAGATACTCATTGTCGATGACAGCCCCTTTGACCGGATGATGCTCCGACGTGCCTTTACCGGGAAGGACAAGCAGACCGTGACGCTCCGCCCTCAGACGCCTAGCGATGTCTCCGTGTCTGAGGCGGATTCGGCAGCCCAGGCGGTCACGATGCTGGACGACGCGGTTTACGACGCGATCTTTCTGGATATCAACATGCCGGGCGAAAGCGGCTTTACCGTGCTCGACGCGGTGCGCGGACGTGCCGATGGCCATTGGCCGCTGGTCTTCATGCTGTCGGGCTCGCAAGCGCCGGAGGATGTGACCCGCGCCTATGCGGCGCAGGCCACGGCCTTCCTGCGCAAACCCGGTGATATCGACGAGGTGCGCGGCCTCGCCCAGACCTGTCTCGCGCTGATCCGCGACGTGAGCCTGCCGACCCACAGCAGTCTGAGCGTGCATTGACCGGACCGACCGGGCGTCGCGCGGATATGAGCGATCCGCCTTTGCGGTCTGATATTGGCGGCGCTGCCGCTATCGCCGGTTGCGGCCGGCCATCACCGGATCATGACCGGAGGGCCGCTTGCCTTCGAATGCCTGCTGCACGACCCACGGGCCGCGGGCTTTTGCGAATTCCTCCGGGTGTGCGGGACGGGATCGGGGGGCAGCGCCCGGTCGCTCAGCCGCCAATACTGCGCGCAGGCCCGACGCACGCATCCTCCGGGGGATCCGCCGCAGCCCGCGCCACAGGCCTTGCCGACCGACGCGGCCTCAGTAGCCGCTATCGGTGGTCAGCACGAAATGTTCGGGGCTGACCTCATTGTAGCGCGACGGCTCCGCCTCGTAGTCGAGACCGTGGATCGGCGACGGGATCGGCTTGAAATTCAGGTCTTTTTCCGACTTCCGCTTGCGCGGATCGGCGATCGGCACCGCCTTCATCAGCGCGCGGGTATAGGGGTGCTGGGGGTCTTCGAAGACCGCACGGCGCGGCCCCATCTCGACGATGCGGCCCAGATACATCACGCCGACCTTATGGCTCACCCGCTCGACCACCGCCATATCGTGGCTGATGAAGAGATAGGACAGCCCCAGCTCCGCCTGCAGCTCCATCATCAGGTTGAGCACCTGCGCCTGCACCGACACATCCAGCGCCGAGACCGCCTCGTCCGACACGATCAGCCTGGGATTGAGCGCCAGCGCCCGGGCGATGGCGATCCGCTGCCGTTGCCCGCCCGACAGCTCATGCGGGAAGCGGCGCATGAAGCTGCGCGGCAACTCCACCCGGTCAAAGAGATCGGCAACCTTGTCCATCACCGCCGCGCCGGTTTCGGTCTTGTAGTTGTTGATCGGCTCGGCCACCTGATCGACCAGCTGGATCTGCGGGTTGAGCGAGGCAAAGGGATCCTGGAAGATCATCTGCATCTCGCGCCGCGCCTCGCGCAACTCGGACTGCGAAAGCGCCATCACATCCATGTCGCCAAGCTGGATCTTGCCCGACTGCGGCTCCACCAGACGCAGGATCGAGCGGCCCGCCGAGGATTTCCCGCAACCCGATTCGCCCACCAGGCTGACGGTCTGGCCTTTCTGGATCCTGAACGACACATCCTCGACCGCGTGGACCTGCGCCACCGTGCGCCGGAAAAACCCGCCTTTGACCGGGAACCGCGTCGTCAGGTTCTCGACCGTGAGCAGCACCTCGTCAGAACCGGGGATCGGTTCGATCTTCTGGTCGGCGCGGCCAAAGAGCTTCATCGGCTCGGGCAGGTCCTTGCCCGTCATCTCGCCCAGCTTCGGCACCGCGGCCAGCAAGGCGCGGGTATAGGCGTGCTGCGGGTTCTCGAAGATCTGCTCGACCGGCCCTTCCTCGACCTTGTTGCCGCGGAACATCACCACGACGCGGTCGGCCATCTGCGCCACAACCGCCATGTCATGGGTGATGAACATCACCGCGGTGCCGGTCTCGCGCTTGAGCCGGTCCATCAGCGCCAGAATCTCTGCCTGAATGGTCACGTCGAGCGCGGTGGTCGGCTCATCGGCGATCAGAAGCCGCGGCTTGCAGGCCATCGCCATGGCGATCACCACCCGCTGGCGCATGCCGCCCGAAAGCTCATGCGGGTATTGCGAGAGCCGCCGCTCGGGCTCCGGGATGCGCACTTCGCGCAAAAGTTCCAGCGCCCGCTCTTCTGCCTCTTTTTTAGACATGCCGCGATGTACGCGCAGCCCTTCGGTCAGCTGTCGGCCCACGGTGAAGACCGGGTTGAGCGCGGTCATCGGCTCCTGGAAGATCATGCCGATCTCGTTGCCACGAATGCCGCGCATCCTGGTCTGGTCTTCATCGGCAAGGTCGGTCACCCCGCCCTGGGTGCGGTCAAACAGCAGACGCCCCCCCGCGATATCGCCGCCGCCATATTCAATGAGCCTCATAAGCGCCAGAGAAGACACGGATTTTCCCGATCCGGATTCGCCCACGACACAGACGGTTTCGCCTGAATTGATGTCGAAGGAGACATCCTCGACCCCGACAACGGTGCCGTCTTTCGTCTCGAACTCCACCCGCAATTTCTCGATGCGGGCAATCGGTCCGGCCTGGGCGGTATCGAGCATATCGGCGATCCTCTGGAATGCGGCTGTGCTGACGGTAAGGGCAAGCATCAAAGACTGTCAAACCTTCACACGCCTTACCCAAAGGCAAAGCTTGCAATTTACGCAAATCCTGTTTCGATAGGCCGCAGAGCGGGGGATCGTTCGCTGTGGGAATGGCACGGGCACTTTAAGACAGTCGCCCAACATATTCACATAACTGAAAAACCCTCGCCAAAACCCAACGACTGCGGCCTTTGGCCCGGTCCAATAAGGAGAGGACTATGAAACTCAGAACCCTCATGCTGGGGGCCGCTGCCTCGTTTGCATTGGCACCTGCGGCATTTGCCGAGCGGGGCGCGGACGGCGAAGTGCGCATTATCTACTGGCAGGCACCGTCGATCCTGAACCCGTTCCTGTCGGGCGGCACCAAGGACGTGGAATCGGCCTCGATGATCATCGAGCCGCTGGCGCGTTACAACGAAGTGGGCGAGCTGGTGCCCTGGCTGGTGGACGAAGTGCCCACCGTGGCCAATGGCGGCGTGAACGAAGAGCTGACGCAGATCACCTGGAAGATCACCGAAGGCCTGACATGGTCCGACGGCACGCCGTTCACCTCGGCGGATGTGAAATTCACCTATGAATACTGCACCCATCCCGAAGGCGGCTGCGCGCAGCTGACCAAGTTCGAAGGTGTGGAGTCGGTCGAGACACCGGACGATCTGACCGTTGTGGTCAATTTCTCCGGTCCGACCCCGAACCCCTACGGCCCCTTCGTGGGCGGTGAGAGCCCGATCATCCAGGCCGCGCAATTTGCCGATTGCCTTGGCGCCGCGGCGTCGTCCTGCACCGAGCAGAACTTCAACCCGATCGGCACCGGCCCGTTCACCGTCACCGAGTTCAAGCCGAACGACGTGATCACCATGGCGGCCAATGAAAACTTCCGCGATCCCAACAAGCCGGCCTTTGCCACCGTGACCTTCAAGGGCGGCGGGTCTGCCGCGGCATCGGGCACGGCGGTGATGGAAACCGGCGAGTTCGACTACGCCTGGAACCTGCAGCTGGCGCCCGACGTGATCGCCAAGATGCAGGAAGGCGGCAAAGGCACGCCGGTGGCAGGCTTCGGCCCGCTGGTCGAGCGCATCATGCTCAACAACACCAACCCCGACCCGGATCTGGGCCCCGACGAGCGCTCGGTCATCCGTCCGCACCCGTTCCTCAGCGATCCCGCGGTCTACAAGGCGATGTCGATGGCCATCGACCGCCCGCTGCTGGTCGAGATCGGCTACGGCCAGGCCGGCAAGGTCACCTGCAACTGGGTGCCCGCGCCCGAGGCGTTCAACTCCGACAAGCTGAGCTGTGACACGCAGGATATCGAGGGTGCGAAAGCGATGCTCGACGAGGCCGGCATCGTCGACAGCGATGGCGACGGCGTGCGTGAAAAAGACGGTGTGCCGCTCTCGATCCTCTATCAGACCTCGACCAACGCCGTCCGTCAGGACTTCCAGGCGTTGATCAAGGAATGGTGGGAGATGATCGGCATGGAGGTCGAGCTGCGCAATGTCGACGCCTCGGTGTTCTTTGGCGGTGACGCGGGCTCGCCCGATACGTTCCAGAAGTTCTACGCGGACGTGGAAATGTATGCCAACACCTTCAACGGCACCGATCCGCAGGCATATCTGGGCAACGGGCTGTGCGACAAGGCCCCGCGCCCCGACACCCAGTGGCAGGGCGAGAATATCAGCCGCTTCTGCATGGAAGAGTATGATGCCCTGCATGACGAGCTGACCAAGACCGCCGACATGGGCGAGCGCGCGCGCATCGGCCGCGAGCTCAACGACATGATGGTGGAAAACGGCGGCATGATCCCGCTGGTGCACCGCGGTCGTCTCTCGGCGCATGCCAACACCCTTGGCGGTGTTGTCCTGAACGTCTGGGACAGCGAGCTGTGGAACGTGGCCGACTGGTACCGCGTCGACGGCTGATCCGGCTTGCGGGAGGGCGCGGTCCACGCGCCCTCCTCCTCTGACGGGTTGGCCGCGTCCCTGCGACATGGCCGGCCCGGTTTCCCCGACGTTCCAGAGCCGAGGTGCCGATGCTCACTTACGCCACGAGACGGCTGATCCTCTCGATCCCGACGCTGCTTTTCATCAGTTTCGTGATCTTCATGCTGCTGCAGCTTGCCCCCGGCGATCCGATGGCCCAGGTGCCGCTGACGGTGCCGCCCGAGGTCAAGGAAAAGATGCGCCAGGCGCTTGGTGTCGGCGAACCCGCGCTGGTGCAATACTGGAAATGGCTGGTGCAGGTCGCCTGGATCGAGCCGCAGGTCTTCATCGACTACCTCTTCGGCACCAACCTGTCCGAAGGCAAGCTGCGGGTGATCTCCTGGCAGACCCGCTCGCCGGTGATGGACATCGTGATCCAGCGGATTCCGCAGACGCTCTGGGTTGTGGGCATTGCCTATATCGTGGCGATCCTAATCGCGCTGCCGATCGGGATCTATTCGGCCTACCGGCAATATTCGGTCTTCGATCAGGCGGGCACCTTTGTGACCATGATCGGTTTCTCGGTGCCGCCCTTTTTCACCGGCCCGCTGCTCATCGTGATCTTCTCGGTGCAGCTGGGCTGGCTGCCCTCGATCTACGACACCACGCTTGTGGTCAACGACTGGGACAGCTTCAAGGCGCAGATGATGCAGATGGTGATGCCGGTGATGGTGCTGGCGCTGCAGATCACCGCCCAGCTCAGCCGCTACATGCGCGCCTCGATGCTCGACAATCTCAACCAGGATTACGTGCGCACCGCCCGCGCCAAGGGCCTGTCGGAGATGGTCGTGGTGATTGTGCATGTGCTCAGGAACTCGATGATCCCGGTGGTCACGGTGATCGCGCTTGGCATCCCGTCGATCTTCGGCGGCGCGATCATCACCGAAAACGTCTTCAAGGTGAACGGGATCGGGCAGTTGCTGATCACCGCGCTCTTTGCCAATGACCTGCCGATGGTCATGACCCTCACCTTCATCTTTGCGGTGCTCATCGTGCTCTTCAACCTCATCGCCGACATCCTCTACGGCGTGCTCGACCCGAGGATCCGCTATGACTAATGCTCCGCAGGACGATGTGATCATGGCCGGCACCACCGAAGACGTGGCGATCGAGGCGCTCAAGGACAAGGAGCCCAGCAAGCCGCCGCGCTCGCAGTGGAAGGACGTCTGGGACCAGCTGCGCAAGCACAAGGGCGCGATGTTCGGCGGCTGTTTCCTGATCTTCATCACCCTGGCGGTGCTGATCGGGCCGTTCCTCTACACCGTCGATCCGCAGAAGCTCGACATCCGCAACAAGGATTTCCGCCCGATCTACACCGCGATCTGGGATGGCGACGCCAAGACCGGCTGGAACAAGCCGCTGGGCTCGGACCAGCTGGGCCGCGACAATCTCGCGCAGATGATCGCGGGCGGGCGCGCGTCGATGGCCGTGGGCTGGGCGGCGATGATCCTTTCGCTGGTCATCGGCACCGCCATCGGCGTGGCGGCGGGGTATTTCAAGAAGCTCGACGGGCCGCTCATGCGCCTGACCGACCTTTTCCTGTCCTTGCCGATCCTGCCTTTGCTGCTGGTCGCGGTGACGCTTTTCCGACAACCGCTCAGGGCCAGTTTCGGGCCGGAAGGCGGCATGTTCATCCTCATTGTCACGATCATCGCCATCACCTCCTGGATGCCCACCGCGCGCATCGTGCGCGGCGATATCCTCGCCATCAAGGAGCGGGAGTTTGTGCTGGCCGCCCGCTCCATCGGCACCACACCCGGCAAGATCATCGGGCGGCACCTGCTGCCCAACGTGCTCTCGCCGATCATGGTCTCGGCGGCGCTTGGTCTCGCCACCGCGATCATCACCGAATCGGCGCTCAGTTTCCTCGGCGTCGGCTTCCCGTCGGACTTCCCGACCTGGGGCAAGATGCTGGCCGATGCGGTGGTCCGGATGGAGGAGTTCCCCGAACGCGTGCTGCTGCCGGGCATCGCGATCTCGCTCACGGTGTTGTCGGTCAACTATCTCGGCGACGGTCTGCGCGACGCGCTCGACCCGCGTATCCGCGGGCGATGAGCAAAAAAGACGCCCCGTTCCGCGGGCCCGGGCGGGCGCGGAACGGCGCTCCGGCCAGCAATGGCTTGCGGAACGCGTGTTCCCGCAGGCACCACGGTGCAGAACAGCGTTCCGGATCACACGCCAATCCGTCCCTGCGAATGCCTTGCCAGCGGTCCTCCCCCACGCCAAATGGGAGATTGTTCCGCACCGGAGGCATTTTTCCATGTTCGAAGATCTTGGCTTCACATCGCTGACCGCGCCGCAAGTGGCGGTCGGGTTCGCCGCATTGCTCGGCCTTGTCTTCGGCGTTCTGGCCGAACGCACGAAATTCTGCTTTCGCCGCGGGCTTGTGGGGGAGGACCGCCGTCAGGCGCTCGGCATCTGGCTCACCGCGCTGGCGGTGGCGGTTCTGGGAACCCAGGCCGCCGTGTCCGCGGGCTATATTGATTTCGCCGACCACCGCTTCATGGTCTCGGACCTGCCGGTGCTGGCCATCGTCGCGGGCGGTCTGCTCTTCGGCGCGGGCATGGTGCTGACGCGCGGCTGCGTGTCGCGCCTGACGGTGCTGACCGGCTCTGGCAATCTGCGCGCGCTCACGGTGCTTGCGGTCTTCGCCATCACCGCGCATGCCACGCTCAAGGGTGTGCTGGCGCCCCTGCGCACATCGCTCGGCAGCGTGACCGTCGATCTCGGCGCCACCACCAGCCTCGCCGCCCTGCCCGGCGGCGCGCTGCTCTGGGCCGCCGTGATCGCCGCCGCGGCCCTGGCCTATGCGCTCAGATCCGGCAACCGCGCCCTGCCGCTCATCGGAGCGGCGGTCATCGGCGCGCTGGTGCCGCTGGGCTGGGTCGGCACGGGTTTTGTGCTCTACGACGATTTCGACCCGATCGCGATGGAAAGCCTCAGCTTCACCGCGCCATTTGCCGACACGCTCTTCTGGACCGTCGCCTCGACCTCGATCCCGGCAGGCTTCGGCGTCGGCCTGATCGGCGGTGTACTGGGCGGCAGCCTGCTGTCCTCGCTGGCGTTCCGCAGCTTCACCTGGCAAAGCTTCTCCAGCCCGCGTGAAACCGGCCGCTACCTGACCGGGGCGGTGCTGATGGGAACCGGCGGCGTGCTGGCCGGCGGCTGCACCGTGGGTGCGGGCCTGTCGGGTGTGCCCACTCTCTCGGTCGCGGCCCTTCTGGCCATCGCCTCGATCGCCGTGGGTGCGCTGGTTCTCAACGCCGCCCTCAAGGGCCAATCCCGCGCGATCCTGCAGCCCGCCGAATAGGGCTTCTCTGGTTCCGAAATACTTTCGGGGGTTTGGGGGCAGACAGCCCCCAACGGGGGTCCGGGGGTATCCCCCGGAGCAGAAAGAGCGCAGGCGCAGCCTGCACAATCCGATCACCGTTAGAGGCTCGGCCCGCTCTTTTCCACCGCGTGGCGGATGCGCCGGACCATGACCCATACCAACACCACCACCGGCACTGTCACCAGTGCGGTGATCATGCCTTTCGACAGCCCCGAGAGCGCCGTCAGCGGGTAGAGCAGATAGGTTGCCAGCGACACCGCATAATAGCTGATCGCCACCACCGAGAGCCCCTCGACCGTCTTCTGCAGGCGCAGTTGCATATCGGCGCGCTGGTTCATGCTTTCCAGCAATTGCTGGTTCTGCGCCGAGCGCTGCACCTCCACCCGCGTGCGCAAGAGATCCCCCGCCCGCATCGCCCGGTCGGCCATGGTGCCCAGCCGCCGCTCGGTGGCCTTGACCGTGCGCATCGCGGGATCGTAGCGGCGCATCATGAACTCCGCAAAGGTCTGGCGGCCCTGAAAACGCTCCTCGCGCAGCACCTCGATGCGCTGGCCGACGATGGCCTCGTAGGCCCCGGTGGCGCCCAGCCGGAAGGACATCTGCGCCGAGAGACTCTCGAGCTCCGCCGAAACTTCGAGCAGCGCCTTCAGCGTCTCTTCCTCCTGGCCCGCGCCATGGGTCATCGCCTCCATCAGGCGCGACAGCTCGCCGTCGATCTCCGCCATGCGCGGGCCGATTTCCCGCACCCGGCTGAAGCCCAGCATCGACATCGCCTTGTAGGTCTCGATCTCGCAGAGCCGCTGCACGATACGGCCGACGCGCCGCTCGCCGGTGAATTCCTCGGCAAAGACCGCAAAGCGCTGATGCCCCGAGGGATCGATGCGAAAATCGCCCGCCACGATGGCCTCGTCGTCCAGCACCCGGCTGACCGCGATGCTTTCGGGCACAAACCAGTCGTTGATCGCCGCCGCGATCTCCTCCTCCGAGCCGCGCGGGCGCACCCGGATCATCGCCGAGGTGATCCGCACCCCAGGCGCGTCATCGAGCCAGTCCGACGGGAACACTTCGAAATCCTTGCCGTCGAACTCGCGGTCGCCAAGACCGCTCAGGAACACCGTGTAGGTCACAAACTCGGTATGCTGTTCCCATTTCAGCGTGTGCTGGCCGATGCGGCTGGAGTAATGCGTGGCGCCGGGCTGCGGATGGGCCGCGCCGTAGCGGTCGAGCAGGTTCACAAGATGCGCCAGATCGAGCGAGCGGTCCCGCGAGGCCGCGTTTTTCGGTTTCTTTATCGCCAGATACACCGCCCGGCACGGCGCCTTCAGCGACGGGAACGGCCGTGCATGCAGCTCATTGGCCAGTCTGTAGCGCAGCGGGTGGTCCTGGATCGGCGGCATCTGGGTATCCTCGCGTTTGGCCGTAACCTAGCCATACAGCCCTTAATGTAAAGACAAAAACCTTTCTATTTCAGTAAGTTAGATGGATGCAATTGTATACAGCCGCTTTCTTGTGCACCTGCCCCTCCAATCTTCGGAGAAATTCAGGGGTTTAGGCTGCCTGGCGCGTGTAAACGCTCTGCAGGCGATAGTCCTTTCGCGGGCCTTTGACATGCCAGAGGCAGGACCAGTCGGGCCAGCCCGAGAAATCATAGCGTGCGTCATACTGGTCGGGCGCACACCAATGCCGCGCCGCGCCCCCTGCTGCGGGCACGCGGTGAAAAAAGCGCCCGTCATCAAAAAACACGTCGAGATCGCGGGACCAGAAATAGCGCCGTTCCGCCTGAAACCGGCCCTGACCGGGCATCACAAGATCGCCCCGCTCGACGTAATCGGCGCCCTGCCCGGCGGCTGTCCAGCTTGCGGTGCCCTCGAAACTTGCCTGCGCGCCGTCGCCATGTGTAATCCGGCGGGCAATGCGCCAGGGGCCCAACAGCGCCTCCAGCGTCAGCTGAAAGCCGGGCTGCGGCCGGGCGGCGGCGCTCACTCCAGCCGCCCTTCGGTCACATCGCCGCTGTCGCCGGTAAAGCGGATCAGGTCACCGGCGCGGTCCACGTCGTAACACGCCCAGCCCGCCGCCGGCGGCCATTGGCTGCAATAGCGGTCGCCGCGCGCCTCCCAGCGGCCCCAGCTGTCGCGGCCTGCATTGTAGAGCGTGCGCCCGGAGGCGCGGAAGTCCTGCCACGCGCCCTCATAGGTCACGCGCGCATCGCTCAACGCCGATGTGATGGCTTCGGTGTCGAGCCTTTGCCACTCCTGCGCCGAGGCTGGCCGGGCCCAGAGGACCAACGCCGCCAACGCTGCGATTGCGGTCTTATTCATGGCCGGAAAACACGTTGTCGCGGGTCAGCGCCACAAAGATCGCGTCGCCGTCGGAGACCACGATTTCAAGGCAATTGCCGGGCCCGTCGGTGAACTCCCACACGTGACCCTCGCGGGTGTCGAAGCTGACGGTGGCGTCGGGGTTGAGCCCGCCGTAGTCGCGGCGCACCCCGTCGAAATCGATCCAGTTGATGCCGCGATAGCCTTCGGTGTCGTTGCGCAGCGTCAGGGTCATGAGGTCGGGCCCGTCGACCGACCGCAAATTGCCCGCCATGGCACAGCGCGGATCGGGCCCGGCCTCGGCAGCACCGGCAGGCGGCGCGCCACCCTGCGCGCCACCCCGCGTGCCTTCGTCGAACAGCGTGTCGAGCCGGGCGCAATCGCTGACAAACCGGGCCATCTTGTCGCCGATCCCGTCCAGTGGCAGCGGTACCGAGGACTGCCCGACCACCTCGTAATAAAGCGTGCCGCCCTCCGCGAAGGCCGTCAGCGCCGGGTCGTCGGTTTCTATCGCGAGACCCAGACCCGAGATCCCATGCTCCGCCGCGACGCCGGTAAATGCGCCAATCGGCCGGTGGCGCACCCCGTCGGGTGTGGTCAGGATCACGTCCGCCGCGTCGCCTTCGCCGCGCCCCGCCACGTCGTAAAAAAGATCCAGCGCCACATAGGGGCCGCGATTGCCGATCTCGCAGCGGGCCACCGCCTGCACCGCGTCGGCTTCGGGGATCGCATAGCTGAGCGCCAGAACCGTGTCGAACGGATCGGGCTGCACGCTGCGCGTATAGGTCCAGACCAGAGCCTCCTGCGCAAGAACCGGTCCTGCCGCAAGCAGTCCGGCCACGATCCTGAACGCCGCTGCCGTCATCACTGATCCTCCACCCGTTTGCGGCCCCGAGCCTACGCCGCCCGTCCCGGTCAGGCAAATTCTAACCTGCGACACCGCCCCGCTTGCCCTCCCCGCGGCAGGCCCCTAAGACGGCGGCGCGCCCCCATTTGCCGCCAAAGGACATCCCATGATCCCCCGCTATTCCCGCCCCGACATGGTCGCCATCTGGTCGCCCGAGACCAAGTTTCGCATCTGGTACGAGATCGAGGCGCATGCCTGCGACGCGCAGGCCCGGCTCGGCGTCATCCCGGAGGCCAACGCGCAGGCGGTCTGGAAAGCCAGGGATGTGGCCTTCGACATCGACCGCATCGACGAGATCGAGCGCGAGACCAAACATGACGTCATCGCCTTTCTGACACATCTGGCGGAGATCATCGGCCATGACGAGGCGCGCTTCGTGCATCAGGGCATGACCTCTTCGGATGTGCTCGACACCACGTTCAACGTGCAACTGGTGCGCGCCTCCGACATCCTGATCGCCGATCTCGAGGCGTTGCTGGCGGCGCTGAAACGGCGCGCTTTGGAACACAAGGACGATGTGCGCATCGGCCGCTCGCACGGCATTCATGCGGAGCCGACGACGATGGGGCTCACATTCGCGCGGTTCTACGCCGAAATGGACCGCAACCTGTCGCGCATGCGCGACGCGCGCGCCGAGATCGCAACCGGCGCCATTTCCGGCGCGGTCGGCACATTCGCCAATATCGATCCGGCGGTCGAGGATCATGTCTGCGAGCAGTTGGGCCTCGTGCCCGAGCCGATCTCGACCCAGGTCATTCCGCGCGACCGCCATGCGGCCTTCTTTGCCACGCTGGGGGTGATCGCCTCGTCCATCGAAAATATCGCGACCGAAATCCGGCACATGCAGCGCACCGAAGTGCTTGAAGCGGCGGAATATTTTTCCATGGGGCAGAAAGGCTCCAGCGCCATGCCGCACAAGAAGAACCCGGTTCTGACCGAAAACCTCACCGGTCTCGCGCGGCTTGTGCGCATGACCGTGGTGCCCGCGATGGAGAACGTGACCCTCTGGCACGAGCGCGATATCTCGCACAGTTCGGTCGAGCGCAATATCGGCCCCGACGCGACGATCACGCTCGATTTCGCACTGGCACGCCTCACCGGCGTGATCGACAAGCTGCTGGTCTACCCGCAGAACATGCTCGACAACATGAACAGGTTCCCCGGTCTGGTGATGAGCCAGCGCGTGCTGCTGGCGCTGACGCAGGCCGGCGTCAGCCGCGAAGACGCCTATCGTCTGGTGCAGCGCAACGCGATGAAGGTCTGGGACCAGCGCACCGATTTCCGCGAAGAGCTTCTGGCCGATGACGAAGTACGCGCCGCACTTTCCGAAGACCAGATCAACGAGAAGTTCGATCTGGGCTATCACACCAAACATGTGGACACGATCTTTGCGCGGGTGTTCGGCGACTGACCCTTGCGGCCTCTATTTCGGGCATTTGCCCCGGGGATGCAGCGAGGCCGGGGCGGCATGTTTTGACGGGCGCTTTTTCCGTGCTATCGTCTTGGGTGTCACAACAGGAGGACGATTGATGACAATCAAGACGCTTCTGGCCGCCGCGGCGCTGACCTTGTCGCCCGCTCTGGCCATGGCCGCCTGCTACGAAGGGCATGAGAAACAGGCCATGTCCTGCGCCGACGGGACGGTCTACGACACCGCGACAAACAGCTGCAAGGTGGTGTCCGGCTGAAGGCCGGGCGTTCCCTGCAACGCACAAACACGTGAAGGCGGCCGGTTGGCCGCCTCCTTTTTTGGGACTACCTGAACCTGCGTGTCCTTTGCCATCGGAGATCCCGCATGCGCCTCGCCATCGTGTTATTGAGTGTTCTGCCAACCGGCCTCTGGGCCGCGGGCTCTGTCACCACCACGCCGCCACCGCCCCCGGACTGCGCCGAAGGCCAGGTCAGGGACGAAGACACCGGCACTTGCATGGACGCAAAAGACTCCCGGCTCAACGATGCAGAGCGCATGCGCGCGGTGCGCGCTCTGGCCTATGCGGGCCGGTTCGGCCACGCCTCCGAAGTGCTCGACGCCTTGCGCGATCAGACCGCGGATCTGGCCCTGACCTATCGCGGTTTTATTGCGCGCCGTGAGGGCGATCACGCGGGCGCGCGGATCTGGTACGAACAGGCGCTCGCGCAAAACCCGGCGAACCATCTGGCGCGCAGCTACATGGCGCAGGGGTGGCTGTCGGAGGGCAAGGACCAGGCCGCGCGCGACGCGCTCAGCGAGATCCGCAAGCGCGGCGGCCGCGGCACCTGGGCCGAACTCTCCCTGCGCCTGGCTTTGGACAGCGGCAAAACCACCCGTTATTGACCCGTCCCGCCATGTGCATGGTGGCGGCCCGCCATCTGCGCAGAGGTGGTCGTGGCCTGTGTGTTGACGAAAGACATACCGTCGATGGGTGCGGGAAGACGCGCCCTCAGAAGACTGACTGCCGACGCCCCTGATATGCCTTGCGTCGTCCCGGCCATGACCGGCGCCACGTCGGCAGCGACTGGCAAAATGGTCACTCTTTTTGTTGGCGGACCGAATCGAATCCCAGGAAATTTGCCGACGGCATGACCGCCGAATGTCCGGAGCGTGCCACCCTGGCGCGGCACCGGACCGCGGCGATGCGCGGCGCCGTCAATGCTTCACAGGTTCCGACAACATCTCCGAAAGGGTCAGCAGCATGTCTTCGAGCCGGTCAAGTTCGTCATGCCCGACCTCCGAGGCATGCGCGCCGAACTTTGCACGGGCCGCGCGTGTGCTGCGGATCAACCGCGACAGAACGGGCGCCATCTGCTTTTGCACCGCTTCGCCAAACTCCTCGACAGCGCGCACGGCTTCGTCGCTTTTGGTCATCTCGCAGACATCGACGAAATCGAGCACCATATCCCAGATCGTGCGCGACGTGAGTTCCTCTTTCGACAGGGCCGGGACCGTGGGCGCGATGGCGGTCAGATCGCCGTTGGTCACCAGACAGATCATCGTGTCGCGCAAATCCTTGTTCTGGCGCAATTCCCGCGCGAAGTCGGCGCCGTTGCCGTCCGGCATCCGGTGATCCAGCAGGATCAGATCGGGGCGCACGGAGCCAAGGATCTGCCGCGCCCCCTCGATCGTGTCGCATTCCAGCAGCGACATGTCCGGCTTGTCCTTCTCCATGCACCGCCGCAACATCCTGCGATCAAACGGGTCATCATCGACGACAAGGCACGTCTCCACTTTTCTTTGCACGACGGTTCCCCGTTGATTGATCTGCATATGATGTCCTCCGACCCATTCCCGGAGAAGTTAGGCGCTGCGGTGCAAATGAAGTCTTAAGGTCCACCCGAAAACCATTTGCAATTTTAGACAAGTCATGGCCAAAACCCGGGGCGCGACGATACCGTCTTAACGACCGCGAAACCTCGTTGCTTTAGCTCTGATCGCGTGACAACCGGAGCTGCACATGACATCCATGCCCGCCCTCGCCAGCCTGCCGCCGCCCGTGCCACGGGGCGGGACAAAGGTTCTTTCGCGTCAGGCCAAGGCGGCCATCATCGTACAGTTCCTGCTCAACGAGGGCGCGGATGTTCCGCTATCCTCCCTGCCCGAGGACCAGCAGGCCGAGTTGACGCTCTTGCTGGGCAACATGCGCTATATCGACCGCGAAACGCTCAACGCTGTGGTGCAGGAATTTGCCGATGAGCTTGACGGCGTGGGTCTGAGTTTTCCCGGCGACATGGCGGGCGCGCTCAGCGCGCTTGACGGCAAGATCAGTCCGCGGACCGCGATGCGCCTGCGCAAGGAGGCCGGTGTGCGCCAGACCGGCGACCCGTGGCTGCGGATCAACACGCTCGATGTCGAAAAACTCTGCGCGCTGGTGCAGTCCGAAAGCACCGAGGTCGCGGCGGTCATGATGTCGAAAATCGATGTCGCCAAGGCCGCGCAGGTGCTGGCGCGGCTGCCCGGCGACCGCGCGCGACGGATCAGCTATGCGGTCTCGATGACCACCGGCGTGACGCCGGACGCGGTGGACCGCATCGGTCTGTCGATTGCCGCGCAGCTGGATGCCGAACCGCTCAAGGCGTTCTCCAAACGGCCCAATGAGCGGCTGGGCGCGATCCTCAATTACTCTCCGTCCGCCACGCGGGACGACCTGCTGCAAAGCCTCGAGGAGCAGGACGCGGGATTTGCCGATGCGGTGCGCAAGGCGATCTTCACATTTGCCAACATTCCGGTGCGGCTGAAGCCGGTGGATGTGCCCAAGATCCTGCGCGACGTGCCGCAGGATGTGCTCGCCACCGCTTTCGCCGCCGCTGCCGAAACCGACGAAAACCGCGCTGCCGTCGATTTCATCACCGAAAACATCTCCAAACGCATGTCGGGCGCCATCCAGGAAGAGGCCGGTGCGCTCGGCACGGTGAAGGGCAAGCAGGGCGAAAAGGCAATGTCGGCGGTGGTCAACGCCATCCGGGATCTGATCAATGCCGGCGAGATCGAGCTGCGCTCACCGGACGAGGAGGAGGAATAGACAGGCCCGACACGCTTGCCGGGCGCGCCGCTGCGACCTAAGACATAAGGCGCAGAAAGGGGCGAGCTCAGCGTGGCACATTCGGAAAAGGACCCGGCCCCGCGCGGCGGATGGCGCGACAGGCTTGCCGACCGGGTGATCCGCGCGCTGATCTGGAGCGCGTTGCGATTGCCATGGCAGAGGCGCGTGGCGCTGATGGGCTGGATCGTCCGGCGCATCCTGGCCCCGCTGGCCGGATGGCACAAACGCGCGCTGGCCAATCTGGATCACGTCTGGCCCGACATGGCGCAGGACGACAAGCACAGGATCGCCCGCGCCGTCGCCGACAATGCCGGGCGCACCATGATCGAGAATTACGATGTCGCGGGCCTGCTTGACCGGATGAAGGACGCCCCCATCGCGGGCGACGGTCTGGCAGAGATCGAACGCGCCCGCAAAGACGGCCGCCCGGTGCTGTTCGTGACCGGACATTACGGCAATTTCGAAGCCCCGCGCGCGGCGCTGGTGTCGCGCGGCTACCGGATCGGAGGGCTCTACCGCCCGATGTCGAACCCCTATTTCAACACGCATTACGCCGCCAACATGCACGCGCTGAGCGATCCCGTCTTCGAGCAGGGCCGCCGCGGCACGATGGGCCTGCTCAAACACATCCGCGACGGCGGCATGGGCGTGTTGCTCTTCGATGTCTATGACAGTGCAGGCGTTGCCATCGATTTCATGGGCCAGCCCGCGCCGACGCTCACCTCGGCTGCGGATATCGCGCTGCGCACCGGCGCGCTGCTTGTGCCGTTCTTCGGCATTCGCAAGGCTGACGGGGTGCATTTCGATGTGGTATTCGAGGCGCCCATTCCGCATGGCGACCCGGCGGAGATGATGCGCGCGGTCACGCAGAAACTGGAAGCCCGGATCCACGCCGATCCCGGTCAGTGGTTCTGGATCCACCGCCGCTGGAAACCCAGGCGGCAGCAGAAACGTCAGCGCAAGCGGGCGGCGGCCACGATGGGGCCGTGACCGGGTTCCTGCAGCAGCACGACAACCGGGCCGTCGCCGTCCAGCGCAACGGTCTTTTCAAGCGTCCCGCGCCCGTTCCATCGCGCCGCCACATCCCAGCCTTGCGCGACATGGCTGTATTTCAGGCTGCGGCCGGCATTCTCTCCGCGCTCGATCCTGACGGTTTCGCCGGGCAGATAGCGGATGATGTGAATGTCGCAAGGCTGCGTGCCGTCATGCAGCGATTGCGCCTTGATATGCAGCTTGCCGCCCTGGCGGGAAATCTCGAGCCGGACCTTGGGCGGTTTGGCCTGATGCGCGCGAATGATGTCGGTCACCTTCATCGGACGCGAGCCCACGACATCGTCGGCCCCGTTGATCACCATCTGCGGCGTATAGATCGTGCGCCAGCCACCGGCCCGGGCATAGCCTTTCTGGCGGCGGGTGAACTCGGGGCGCGCAAACTTGTCCTTCCAGCCGATGTAATCCCAGTAATCGACATGCAGGGCCAGAGCGATGACATCGTCGCGCTGCCCCAGCTCGGCCAGCAGCGCATCGGCGGGCGGACAGGACGAACAGCCCTGCGATGTGAAAAGCTCGACCACAACCGGGTTGTCCTCGGCCATCGCCGGTGCCGCGAGCATCGCCCAAAGCACCGCAAATCCCATCAAAACTCTGCGCATATCCCACCGATCCTTTTCGCGTCCCCGACTAAAAGCTCTACGCAAACGCCGTTGAAATAACCAATCAACGTTTTGAGAGAGCCCGTGAGAGCGTGCGTGATGCAACACTGCGCAGAGCGATCCTGGCGAAATTGTGTGCAATGGTATACAAAATCGACGCACCCCCCTTGATCGGTGGCATCGCTTCAGGCAGATACAGGGTCAGCCAAGTCCCACATTCAGCCTGAAAAAGGGGAGACCTCATGCCCATCACCGTCGGTCAGGACAGTGCCAAGACCCGCAAGACGCTTCAAGTCGGCGACCAGTCCGTCGCCTATTACTCCATCGCCGCCGCCGAAGAGGCCGGGCTTGGCGATTTCTCGAAATTGCCGGCCGCGCTCAAGGTCGTGCTCGAGAACATGCTGCGCTTCGAGGACGGAAAGACCGTCACGCAGGACGATATCAAGGCGTTTTCCGACTGGGCCAATGATGGCGGCCGCGGCACGCGGGAGCTGGCCTATCGCCCGGCCCGCGTGTTGATGCAGGATTTCACCGGCGTTCCGGCGGTGGTCGATCTGGCCGCGATGCGCGACGGGATCAAGGCGCTGGGCGGTGACGCGCAGAAGATCAACCCGCTGAACCCCGTCGATCTGGTCATCGACCACTCGGTGATGATCGACGAGTTCGGCAATCCGCGCGCCTTTCAGATGAACGTGGACCGCGAATACGAGCGCAACATGGAGCGTTACGAGTTCCTGAAATGGGGCCAGACCGCGTTCCAGAACTTCCGCGTTGTGCCCCCCGGAACCGGTATCTGCCACCAGGTGAACCTGGAATATCTCGCCCAGACCGTCTGGACCGACACCGACCAGAACGGCGAGACCGTCGCCTATCCCGACACGCTGGTGGGCACCGACAGCCACACCACGATGGTCAACGGCGCCGCCGTTCTGGGTTGGGGTGTCGGCGGGATCGAGGCGGAGGCCGCGATGCTGGGCCAGCCGATCTCCATGCTGATCCCCGAAGTTGTGGGCTTCGAGCTCACCGGCGCGATGGTCGAGGGCACCACCGGCACCGATCTGGTGCTGAAAGTGGTGGAAATGCTGCGCGAAAAGGGCGTGGTCGGCAAATTCGTGGAGTTCTACGGCTCCGGCCTCGACGCGCTGCCGCTGGCGGACCGGGCAACCATCGCCAACATGGCGCCCGAATACGGCGCCACCTGTGGCTTCTTCCCGATCGACGACGAGACGCTGCGCTATCTGACCAATACCGGCCGCGACAAGGATCGCGTGGCGCTGGTCGAGGCCTATGCCAAGGAAAACGGCTTCTGGCGCGGGGCGGATTACGCGCCGGTCTACACCGATACGCTGAGCCTGGACATGGGCACCGTCGTACCGGCCATCTCCGGTCCGAAGCGTCCGCAGGACCACATTGCGCTGGATCAGGCGGCCAAGGCCTTCCGCGACTACGTCAAGGGTGTGCGCGAGGGCAAGGACGCCTCGGCCAACCAGGAAGTGCGCTGGGAAGGCGAAGGCGGCGCGCCCGAGCCGCGCGATATCCCCGGCAACGAGGGCCATCACAAGCGCGGCTTCGTCAAGACCGAGGACGGCCACTATCAGATGCACGACGGCTCCATCGTGATCGCCTCGATCACCTCCTGCACCAACACGTCGAACCCCTATGTGATGATCGGCGCGGGGCTCGTGGCCCGCAAGGCGCGCGAAAAGGGTCTGGACCGCAAGCCGTGGGTCAAGACCTCGCTGGCGCCCGGCAGCCAGGTCGTGTCGCATTACCTTGAGGCCGCAGGCCTGCAGGAGGATCTGGATGCGATCGGCTTCAACCTCGTCGGGTACGGCTGCACAACCTGCATCGGCAACTCAGGCCCGCTGGCGGACGAGATCAGCAAGTGCATCAACGACAATGACCTGATCGCCACCAGCGTCCTGTCGGGCAACCGCAACTTCGAAGGGCGGATCAGCCCCGATGTGCGCGCCAACTACCTCGCCTCGCCGCCGCTGGTGGTGGCCTATGCGCTGGCGGGCGACATGAACATGGACATCGTGAACGAGCCGCTGGGGCAGGACAAGGACGGCAACGATGTCTACCTGCGCGACATCTGGCCCACCGCGGCCGAAATCTCGGAACTGGTCGAAAAGACCGTGACGCGCGAGGCGTTCCAGGACAAATACGCCGATGTCTTCAAGGGCGACGAGAAGTGGCGCGGCGTCGAGGTCACCGACGCAGAGACCTATGACTGGCCCTCGACCTCGACCTATGTCCAGAACCCGCCCTATTTCCAGGACATGGGCAAGGAGCCGGGCGAGATCACCAATATCGAGGGCGCGCGGGTGCTGGCGCTTCTGGGCGACATGATCACCACCGATCACATCTCGCCTGCCGGGTCGTTCAAGGAAAGCACCCCCGCCGGGCAATATCTGGTGGAGCGTCAGGTGCCCGTGCGGGAGTTCAACTCCTACGGCTCGCGGCGCGGCAATCACGAGGTGATGATGCGCGGCACCTTCGCCAACATCCGCATCCGCAACGAGATGCTGGACGGGGTCGAGGGCGGCTACACGCTTGGGCCCGATGGCAACCAGATGTCGATCTACGACGCCGCCATGGCCTATCAGGAGAAGGGCATCCCGCTGGTGGTCTTCGGCGGTGAGCAATATGGCGCGGGCTCCAGCCGCGACTGGGCGGCCAAGGGCACGGCGCTGCTGGGTGTGAAGGCGGTGATCGCCGAGAACTTCGAGCGCATCCACCGCTCCAACCTCGTGGGCATGGGGGTGATCCCGTTCGAGTTCACCGATGGCGTGACGCGCGCGTCGCTCGGGCTCAAGGGGGACGAGACGGTCTCGATCCACGGTCTGGACAGCGTCACACCGGCGGCCATCGTGCCCTGCACGATCACGTTTGCCGACGGCACCAGCAAGCAGATCGAGCTCAAGTGCCGGATAGATACCGCCATCGAGAAGGAATATGTCGAGCATGGCGGCGTGCTGCATTACGTACTGCGCAACCTCGCGCAGGCGGCCTGATCCATCCGCACGGCGCTGGTCACCGGGGGCTCTTCGGGGATCGGCGCCGCGATTGTCCGGGATCTGGGAAAGGCGGGCCTGCGGCTCGCCTTTTCTTATGCGCGCGATGCGGAGGGCGCGCAGGCGCTGCTGCGGGATCTCGCGGCACAGGACATCACCGCGCAGGCTTTTCAGGCCGACCTCTCCGCCCCCGAAGCGCCCGCCGCGTTGCATGGCGAAGTCACGCGGGCGCTGGATCCTGTGCAGGTGCTCGTGAAAAATGTGAGCCCCTTTGCCGCAACGCCGCTCGAGCCGGGGCTGAGCGCATCCGCCACACACGGAGCCCGACCCGGCCCGCTCTTTTGGCACAGGCCATTATGCATGCGCAGAAAAACGCCAATGACAGCGCCGTGATTGGCGCCGGCGATTATTCCCCTCGTATGGTCCGCGCGAAAACACCAGCTTGCAAATCAAGCGAAAAAACCAGACCGGGGCCGAGCCATGAAACTCCTGACCATCCTGCAAGCCTTTGCGCTGCTGATCCTTGCGGTGATCGGCGCCAGCGCGTCCGATCCCGAAGCGGGCGCCTGCCCCGCCAACGAGGCTTCGCTGACCTGCGATCTTTGACGCGGCTCTGATCATCACGCGGGTCGCGCACCCGACCTCCCCCCGCACTGACATCCGCTATCGGGCGTCACCTCGCCACTTGCTCACTATGGCACGGGCGAAGCCCGCGCCGCATCCAGCGCGCGCGTCAGCGCGCTCCGCCTGACGGAAAAAACGCTAGCGCCCCAGCGCGCGTTCGAGCTCCGGCACAAAGCTCTGCTCGTAATGGCTGCCCACCAGCGGGCCCACATGTTTGTAAAGGATGGTCCCGTCGCCTGCGATGATGAAAGTCTCGGGCGGGCCGGTCACCCCCCATTCGATCGCCACACGTCCCACCGGATCCGAAGGCACCGCCATGAACGGGTTGTCATCCTCGGTCAGGTACCGGATCGCCTGTTCCGGCCGGTCCTTGTAGTTGACCCCGATGATCCGCAGCCCTTCCGCTTCCATCTTCAGCAAGCGCGGATGTTCGGCGCGGCAGGGCGGGCACCAGCTGGCCCAGAAATTCACCAGGGTGACCTCGCCGCTGCGCAGCATGTCGTCATCTGCGGCCTCGAATCCGTCAAGCGCCGCGACCGGCAAAGCCGGTGCCTGCTTGCCCACAAAGCGCGATTCCAGCTCATCTGCGCCGTCGCGGAACATGCCCACATAGGCCATCACCGCAAAAGCCGCGAAGATCACCGGCGGCAGCACCATGAGCGGCGAGACCTTAGCCATCGCGGCCGCGCCCCGACTCGATCCGGTCCAGCTCCGCCTTGATGCGCCGCGCGCGCAGCACGCTCATCAGCACAAGCACGACAATCAGCAGCAGCGACACCGCGTAGGAACTCAGCACATAGCCCGCGTATTTGCCCAGCTCAGGCATCATGCGGCCCGCTCCCGTGCCATCAGCGCGCGCGCCCGGCGGGCCCGGATCTCGGTCTGCGTGCGCAGGAAGACCAGCGCCACAAAGAGCAGCACAAACCCCGCGATGCTCACCAGCAGCGGGAAATAGAACACATCCGCCACGTTCTCTTCCTTGTCCAGCGACAGCGACGCGCCCTGGTGCAGGCCCTGGTTCCAGAAATTCACCGCGTAACGGCTCAGCAGCGCAAAGACCGAGCCCACAAGGCACAGGATGGAGGTCAGATCGGCCGCCGTGTCGTCATTCTCGATCGCCTCCCAAAGCGCGATGTAGCCCAGATAGAACAGGAACAGGATCAGGAAGGAGGTCAGCCGCGGGTCCCAGACCCACCAGGTGCCCCACATCGGCTGGCCCCAGATCGCCCCCGTGGCCAGCGCGATCAGCGTCATCACCACCCCCACAGGCGCGGCGGCGCGCGCGGCCAGCGCGCTCACATGGTGGCGCCGCACGATCCAGATCAGCGAGGCGACCAGCATCATCAGCCAGGCGTTGATCGCCATCAGCGCCGAGGGCACGTGCAGATAGATGATCTTGACGGTCGAGCCTTGCCGGAAATCGTCCGGCGTAAAGAAGAACCCCCAGATCAGGCCCACCGCGAGGCAGATCACCGCCATCCACGAAATCCACGGCAAGACACGGTCCGTGGTGCGGATGAACTTGACCGGATTGGCATATTCCCAAAGCGACATGATGCAGAGATATCCCTCTTTTGCGCAGGTTACACCTCAAATCCGCGACAGGTACAATAGGACGCAGCAGCGCCGGGCTCAGCGCAGGTTGATGCGCAAAACCGCCGCCGAGGCGAAGGGCAAAAGTGCAATGGCGCCAAAGCTGATCCCGGCCAGCATCAAAAGCGGCGTCTCGACCGCCAGCCCCCCGGCGCCGCGCCGCGCCACCTCTGCGCCAAAGATCAGCGTGGGCACGTAAAGCGGCAGCACCAGCAACGACAACAGCAGCCCGCCGCGCTTCAACCCCACCGTCAGCGCCGCCCCGAACGTGCCGATCACCGACAGCGCCGGTGTGCCAAGCGCCAGGCTGACCACAAGCCAGAGGTAGCCCTGCATCGGCAGCGACAGCAGCACCCCCAGGACCGGCGCCAGCAACACCAGCGGCAGGCCCGTGGTGATCCAGTGCGCCAGCGCCTTGACGCTGACGATGCCCTCCATCGGCAGGGGGGCCGTGGCCAGCAGATCAAGCGAGCCGTCCTCCCAGTCCAGCGCCAGGATCCGGTCGAGCGACAGAAGACAGGCCAGCAGCGCGCCGATCCAGAGCATGCCGGGCGCAATCCGCGCCAGCAGACCGGTCTCCGGGCCAACCCCGAAAGGCACCAGCACCGTCACGATCAGGAAAAACGCAAGGCCCAGCCCGAAGCCGCCCCCGGCCCGCACCGCCAGCTGCAGATCCCGGGTCAGCAGCGCGATCACAGGAACGCCTCGTCCTGCAGGGCCGCGCGCGGTCGGGCGCGGCAGTTCGTGACGTCGAAAATCTCTGCCTCGTCCAGCCCCAGGTCAATATGGGTGGCCATCAGGGCCGCGCCGCCCGCCGCCAGATGCGCGCGCACGGCGTCGGCAAAAAGCGCCACCGACGCGGCATCAAGCGACACGGTCGGCTCGTCCAGCACCCAGACCGGACGCCCGGTCACCATCAGCCGCGCCAGCCCCAGCCGCCGCTTCTGCCCGGCCGAGAGCGTGCCCGCGGGACGCTCCTGCAGCGCCCCGAGATCGAACGCCGCAAGCGCCGGGGCGATGTCGCGCCCGCCAAAGACCCGCGCCCAGAACCCGAGATTTTCGCGCACGGTCTGCATCGCCTTCAGCCCATCCGCATGGGCGGCATAGGCGATGCGCTCCCCCGCCCCGGTCAGACTGCCCGACAGCGGCGGCTGCAACCCGGCCACCGTGCGCAAGAGCGTGGTCTTGCCCGATCCGTTCGGCCCGCGCAGCACCAGCGCGCGCCCGCCCTGCAGCGCAAAATTCAAGCCTTCCAGCACGGGTACGCCGCCGCGCGCAACGGCCAGATCGGTGACACGCAAATCCATGGCGCAGGCTTAATTCAAAACGCAGCAAAGAGGAAACCGGAAACCATGGCGCCGCACCCGCCAGAGGCTCACGCGACACCCGCGAGGCCTGACCCGGACCATCTCCGGTTGCCGCAGGCGGAGACAGCATCCAAAGACCGGCCCCCACCGCTCCTGTCCCGGCGTCTGCGGTTCAGAAATACTTCGGGGGGAAGCCGCCTCTGGCGGCCCGGGGGGAAGCTGCCTCTGGCGGCCCGGGGGGAAGCCGCCGCTGGCGGCCCGGGGGGAAGCCGCTGCTGGCGGCCCGGGGGCAGCGCCCCCCACCCGCGCGCCGCAGGCGCGCGCGGATCGGATCGCCGAAGGCGATCCGAAACCTCAAGACCGATCCCGATCAGGACGCGTTTTCGACCTCGTCTTCCTCGACCCGCGCGATCCGGCCGCCGGATTTCTGGCTTGTGACCACCCCCAGCGATTTCAGCTTGCGGTGCAGAGCCGAGCGCTCCATGCCGACAAAATTCGCTGTCCGCGAGATATTGCCGCCAAACCGGTTGATCTGGGTCAGCAGGTATTCGCGCTCGAACGCCTCGCGGGCCTCGCGTAGCGGCAGTGTCGCCAGCGTGCCCGAAAGCACCACCCGGCCCTCGCCCTCTTCCGGTGCCGCCGATTCCTGAGGCAACTCGCGCGCCTCGATCGGATCGCTGCCATCGCCCAGGATCAGCACTCGCTCGATCAGGTTCTTCAGCTGCCGTACATTGCCGGGCCAGGTCATGGTCTGCATCAGCGCCACCGCGTCGCCGGAGATCTTGCGCAGCGGCAGACCCTGGCTCTGGTTGCATTCACCGATGAAGTGGTCGGCCAGCACCGGGATGTCCTCGCGCCGTTCGGCCAGCGACGGCACCCCGATCGGCACCACGTTCAACCGGTGGAACAGCTCCTCGCGGAACCGACCACCGGCGATTTCCGCCTTGAGATCGCGGTTGGTCGAGGAGATCACCCGCAGATCGACCCGCACCTTGTCCGACCCGCCGACCCGGGTGAAGGACTGATCCACCAGCACCCGCAGGATCTTGGACTGCGTGCCCAGCGGCATGTCGGCCACCTCGTCGAAATAGATCACGCCGCCATGCGCCTGCTCCAGCAGACCGGGCTCCACCCCGCGCTTGGCGCTTTCGCGGCCAAAGAGCATCGCCTCCATCATATCAGGCTCCACGCCCGCGCAATTGACCGTCACAAACGGCCCGCCCGCGCGGTTGGAGCGGGCATGGATATAGCGCGCCGCCACTTCCTTGCCGCTGCCCGCAGGCCCCGCCAGCATCACCCGGCCGTTGGATTTCGTGACCTTGTCGAGCTGGCTCACCAGCGCGCGGAACGCCGCACTTTCGCCGATCATTTCGGCGGCCTTGACCTCGCCGCGCTTGAGCTTGTGGTTCTCGCGCCGCAGCCGCGAGGTTTCCATCGCGCGCCGGATCACCACCAGCAACTGGTCGATATTGAACGGCTTTTCGATGAAGTCGTAGGCGCCCTGCTTGATCGCGGCGACCGCGATCTCGATATTGCCATGGCCCGAGATGATCACCACCGGCACGTCGGGGTTGTCGCGCTTGACGGTCTTTAGGATGTCGATCCCGTCCATCTTGCTGTCTTTCAGCCAGATATCGAGGATCAGCAGCGCGGGCGGTTCGGCGTTGATCTCTGCCATCGCGTCGTTGCTGTTTCCGGCCAGACGCGTGGTATAGCCCTCATCCTCCAGGATATCCCCGATCAGCTCGCGGATATCGCGTTCGTCGTCCACAATCAGAATGTCGCTCATGGCTTTGTCCTCAACATCTTTGCTCAATCCTCCTCCGGTCGCGATGCCTCGTCCGACAGGCTGGTCGGGTCGAGAGGCAGGCGTATGATCGCCATGGCGCCACGGCGGGCGCCCTCGGCAAAAGACGGCGCGTCGTCCAGAACGAGCGTGCCGCCATGTTCTTCGATGATCTTCTTGACGATGGGCAGGCCCAGGCCCGTCCCTTCGTTGCGGGTGGTCACGTAAGGCTCAAAGAGCCGCGCGCGGTCTTCCGGCAGTCCGATGCCATTGTCCATGATGCGGATCTCGGCGCGGCCCTCGACGATGGCCGCCGTGATCCGGATCTGCGGCTCATGCCCGTCCGGCGCGCCGTCTTTCTGAAGAGATTCAATGGCTTCTCCGGCGTTCTTGATGAGATTCGTCAGCGCCTGCCCGATCATCGTCGCATCGAGCTGCGCCGGCATCGGGGCGTCGGTCAGATCGGTTGCAAAGCGCACATCGGGCTGTCCGTTTTCCTGCAGCAGCACCGCCGCGCGCAGCAGGTCGCCCACATCCTCGTGGCGCCGCTCCGGCTCCGGCATGCGCGCGAATTTGGAGAACTCGTCGACAATCCGCCGCAGCCCGTCGGTCTGTCGCACGATCACGTCGGTCATTTCCTGCAGTCGGGTGGCGTCGTCCTCCTCCAGCGCGCGACTGAACTTGCGCCGGATCCGCTCGGCCGACAGCTGGATCGGGGTGAGCGGGTTCTTGATCTCATGGGCGATGCGGCGCGCCACGTCGCCCCAGGCCGCCATGCGCTGCGCGCTGACCAGATCGGTCACATCGTCGAACGCCACCACATAGCCTTCGAGGCTGCCATTCTGCCGCCGCCGCACCGACAGGCGCACCAGCAGGTTCTCCAGCCGCCCCTCGCGACTGACCTTCACCTCTTCCTGCGCGGTCTCGAGCCCGGCATCGCGCAACCGGTCAAAAAGCGGGCCGAACTCCGGCACCGCCACCGGCAGGGGCACCGAGGCGCGGGTTTCCGACCAGCCCAGCAACCGCTCGGCGGAGCGGTTCACGAAGGTCACCTTGCCCTCTTCATCCAGCCCGACCACACCGGACGTGACCGAGGTCAGCACCGAATCAAAGAGCCTCTGGCGGCGCTCGATCTGCCGGGTGTTTTCAAGCAATGTCTCGCGCTGCGCCTTCAGCTGCCTGGTCATCTGGTTGAAATAGCGCCCGAGCATCGAGATCTCGTCATCGCCCTCTTCCTCGGGCACCTGCACGTCCAGATCACCTTGCCCGACGCGCTGTGCCGCGCCGGTGAGCTTGCCCACCGGACGGCTGAGCCTCTCGGCAAACCACAAGCCCGCCCAGGTCGCCGCGAGAATCAGCAGCACCGCAAAGCCGAGATAGAGCAGCGCGAAGTCAAAGAGCCTGCGCCCGCGTTCGCTTTCCTGCTGCTGGTAGAACCGCGCGGTCTCGGCAGTCTCGTCCAGCAGGTTGAGGATACGCCCGTCAACCTCGCGGCTCACATAAAGGTAGCGGTCGACAAAGGCCTGCAGCGGGTAGAGCGCGCGAAATTCGTTATTGTCCCAATCGGCGATCACCGCGACGCCCTCGGCCTCTGCGATGGCGAAATCGGCGCGGCCCGGTTCCTCGTAATCGAAAAGGTAGGAGCGTTCGCCGCGTGTCTGGATATCCCCTGCCCCGTCAATGACATAGGCCTCTCGCAACCCGCGCTGGATCTGGGCCTGGCCTTGCCCGAGGATCTGCCGCAGATCGCCGCCATCGAGCGAAAACGTCGCCCGGCGGGAGGCATCCAGAAAGCCGCCAAGCGCGCGCACATCCTGCACCAGCCCTTCGCGCTGCTCTTCCTCATAGGCCTCCGCCGCGGCCAGCGACGCGCCCACGACGTTCTGCACCCGGCTCGAAAACCAGGTCTCGAGCCCGATATTGATGGTGAGCACGGCGAAAACGGCGACGGTGATCGTCGGCAGGAGCGCCATCAGCGCAAAGGCGCCGGTCAGCCGCAAATGCAGCCGCGAGCCCGCAGATTGCGCCCGCCTGTCGGCCACCATGCGCGCCACCCGGCTCAGCACCAGGGCGGCGATCAGCAGCACGTAGATGAGGTCGGCCAGCAACACCAGCCGCAGGCTGAGCGCGCGCCCGCCACTGTCGAGCGGCCCGAGCGCCAGGAAGGTCGCCAGCGCCAGAAGCGGGCCAAGCAGCACGAGGCCCAGCGTGACCACGTTCTGCACGCGGCGCTGCCTGCGCAACCGGCTCAGACGGGTCCAGGTCATGGACCGCGCGATGGATCGTGCGGGAACACGTGCCCGTGTGGCCACAGCCAACCCCCAAATTGATGTGCTGTCAGTCGCATAGCGCCCGACGGCAACCGCCATATCTAGTGGCCTTCTCACGTATCCCGGTCAGGCCGAGGCGGCGGGGCCACAGTGATGTGGCTCTTTTACATCAATTTGCGCCGCCGTGTCACGCGGATATCCAGATCGGTGATCTTCTTGCGCAAAGTATTGCGGTTGATGCCCAGCAGATCGGCGCATTTCGCCTGATTTCCGCCGGTCGCCTCAAGCGCGATCTCGATGAGCGGCGCCTCCACCTCGCGCACGATCCGCCCGTGCAGGCCGGGGGGCGGCAGCATCGCGCCGTGCAGGTCGAAATAGCGCCGCAGATGCCGCGCCACCGAACTGCCCAGCTTTTCGCTGTCGCCGCCGCGCAGCACCGGGCCGGTTTCGGGCTGGTTGCCCAGCACCGCCTCGACCTCCGAGCGGCTGATCTCTTCGGTACGCGAGGTCAGCGACAGCCGCCGCACCGCGTGTTCAAGCTGGCGCACATTGCCGGGCCAGCTGTAGATCCGGAAAAGCTCCGCCGCATCATCGCTGAGCCAGCGTTTCGGGGCGCCGTCGCGCTCTGCCCGGCCCAGAAAATGCTCTGTCAGCAGAGAGATATCCTCGACCCGCTCGCGCAGGCTCGGCACCGCGATGGCCGCCCCGTCAAGCCGGTAGAAGAGATCCTGGCGCACGCGCTTGTCCTCCATCAGAGACCCGGGATCGTATTGCGAGGTCGCCATGAAGCGCGGCACGTGATCGCCCGGCACATCCATCATGCGCACGATCCGCGCCTGCACCTCGTCGCCGATATCGGCGATCTCGTCGATCAGCAGCGTGCCGCCCTTGACCCGCGCCAGCACCCGCGCCGGCCCTTCGAGATCGGCGAGATCGGACGCGGTCACGGTCACAAACGGCAAGGTGCGCCGGTCGGAGAAATCGTGGATCGCGCGCGCAATCAGGCTCTTGCCGGTGCCCGATTCCCCGGTGATCAGCACCGGCAGATCGGTGTTCATGACCCGCGCCACCAGCCGGTAAAGCGCCTGCATCGCCGGCGTCTTGCCGACCAGCGGCAGCTCATCGGGCTCATCGGCCCCGGCCAGCGGGTCCTCGCGGCGCGGCGTGCGGTTGCGGTTTTCCAGCGCCCGCGCGGTGCGCTTCATCAGGTCCGGCAGATCGAAGGGTTTGGGCAGGTAGTCGTAGGCCTCGGCCTCGGCGGCCTGGATCGCCGTCATGATCGTGTTCTGCGCCGAGATCACGATCACCGGCAGCCCGGGCCGGTCGGCGGAAATTTTTGGCAGCATTTCCAAACCGTTACCATCCGGCATGACCACATCCGAGATGACAACGTCGCCCTTTCCCTCACCCACCCAGCGCATCAGCGTGGTCAGCGACGAGGTGGCATGCACCTTGCACCCCGCGCGTGTCAGCGCCTGGGTCAGAACGGTGCGAATCGTGCGGTCGTCATCTGCAACAAGAACGGTCCCATCCATCAGGAGGTCTCCTCTGGTTTGCCTGCGGCGACGGCCTTTGGCGCGCGCGGCAGTGAAATGCGAAATACGGTGCGGCCCGGAACCGATTCGACCGATATCCAGCCGCCATGGTCCGAGACGATCTTGCTCACCAGCGCGAGGCCCAGCCCGGTGCCGTTGTCGCGGCCCGACACAAAGGGCTCGAAGATGTCGCCGCGAATGTCGTCCGGCAACCCGGGCCCGTCATCGATCACCTCGATCTGCAGCGGCAGCGACTGGCCGCTGCCGTCCGAGCGGCGCAGGCGGAAACTGTGCTCGTAGAAACTGTGCAGCCGGATCGTGCCGCCGGTCTTGGGATCGGCGGCCTGGCTCGCGTTCTTGAGCAGGTTGAGCACCACCTGCAGCAACTGATCGGGATCGCCCATCGCCATCGGCAGCGAAGGGTCGTAATCCTCGATGATCTTCATATGGGCGCCGACCCCCAGCTGGGTGGAGCGGCGCGCCCGGTCGAGCACATCGTGGATATTGACCGGCTTCATCTCGGGTGTGGAGAGGTTGCCGAATTGCTCCACCTGCTCCAGAAGCTTCACGATGCGGCGGGTTTCCTCGACGATTAAGTCCGTCAGTTCAAGGTCTTCCGGGCCAAGGTTCATGCTGAGAAGCTGCGCCGCCCCGGCGATCCCGGCCAGCGGGTTCTTGATCTCATGGGCCAGCATCTCGGCCATGCCGATGGCGGATTTGGCGGCGGATTTCACCGAATGGCTCTGCGTCATGCGCCCGGCCAGCTCTCGCGGAGAGATCAGCAGCACCATCCAGCCCGGCTTGCCCTGCAAAGGTGCGATCTGCAGGTTGCAGACCAGCGGCGCGCGGCTGCCGGTGCCCACATCCACATCGTTGACAAAGAGCGGCGTGCCCTGCTCGCGGGCGCGCGCCAGGCTCTCCTCCAGCGGTGCATCCACCGCCAGCCGGTCCCAGATCGGCTGACCGCGAAGCCATTTGGCGGAATTGTTGAGAAATCCCTCGGCGGCCGGGTTGAGATCGCCGATCCGCTCCTCGGCATCGATCAGCACCGCCGGGACCGGCAGTGACGACCAGATCATCGCTTCGGTGTCTTCGGTCATGCCGCCACCTCCGCGCGGGGCGACAGCGCGTCCCGCAAGAGACGCAGCACCTGCGCGGGGTCCTTTTCGGTCAGAACCGCGCCGCGCAACGCAGGCTCGGTGCGCTGGTGGTCCATGTACCAGCCCAGGTGTTTGCGCGCGACGCGGTTGCCCAATTGTGATCCGTAGAAGCTGAGCATGGCCTCGTAATGCTCTGACACCATTGCAACAAATGCGTGACCCTTCGGGATCTCCGGCGCCGCCGTGCCGTAAAGTGCGGCGGCAATTTCCGCCAGCCGCCAGGGGGCGCCCTGCGCCCCGCGCCCGACCATGACGCCCGCCGCACCGGACGCGTCCAGCGCGGCGCGCGCGGTGGCGGCATCCAGGATATCGCCATTGGCCACCACCGGGATCTCGACCGCGTCCACCACCTCCCGGATCGCCGCCCAGTTGGCACGACCCTTGTAGAACTGGCACCGCGTGCGGCCATGAATCACCACCATCCGCACGCCCGCACCCTCGGCCCGGCGCGCAAGATCCGCGGCGTTGAGGCAGGTGTCGTCCCAGCCCAGACGCGTCTTCAGCGTCACCGGCACGTCCACCGCGCCCACCACCGCTTCGATCAGGCGCAGCGCGTGATCGGGGACCTGCATCAGCGCGGAGCCCGACCAGCCGCCGGTCACTTTTTTGGCCGGACACCCCATGTTGATGTCGATCACCCGCGCGCCCATGCCCTCGACGCAGCGCGCGGCTTCGGCCATGGCGGCGGCCTCGCGCCCCGCGATCTGGACGGAGGTGTTTTCGACGCCCGCGCCCAGCTCCGCCTTTTCGCGGGTGCCGGGGCGCGCGGTCAGGAACTCGCCCGATGCGATCATTTCGGACACCACAAGCCCGGCGCCGAACCGGCTGACCAGGTTCCGGAACGGCAGATCCGTGATTCCCGCCAGCGGAGCCAGCAGGACGGGGGGCGAAATCGCGCGATCACCAAGAGCGAGATGCAAATGCCTTTTCCTTGTGCAGACAGGACCGGAGTAGACTGCGCCCCACGGCGCATCAATGTTGACAGGCACTTATTTAAGGTTGCACCGAAGCGCCTGCCTAATATTTAGGCATATCGCGCGACGGATTGCACCCCGCCGCGCCAGCCCCTAAGACAATCGGGATCGGAGGGTTGGCGTGCAAACAGCGGCCATCATCGTTGCCGCCGGGCGCGGCACACGGGCGGGCGGGCCCGTCGCCAAGCAGTGGCAGAGCGTGGCCGGCAGGCCCGTGGCGCGCTGGACGCTGGAGGTCTTTGCGCCCGTCGCACAACTCATACTTGTGGTCCATCCGGAGGATTCAGCGCGTGCTGCGGCGGTTGCGCAGGGGCTCGATGTCACCATCGTTGAGGGCGGCGCGACGCGCGATGCCTCGGTCCGCGCCGGGCTCGAGGCGCTCTCTGCAGCCGCGCCGGACCTCGTGCTGATCCATGACGTGGCACGGCCCTGCGTCTCTCGCGGGCTCATAGACCGGGTGATCGCCGCGCTCGCCACATCACCCGGGGCCGCCCCCGCGCTTGCCGTGACCGACGCGCTCTGGTCGGGCGCGGATGGCCAGGTGACCGGCACGCACGATCGCGCCGGGCTCTATCGCGCGCAGACCCCGCAGGGCTTTCGCTATGCCGAAATCCTCGCCGCGCACCGCGCGCATACCGGTGGCGCCGCGGATGATGTGGAGGTCGCGCGCGCCTCGGGGCTGGACGTTGCCATCGTTCCGGGCGAGGAACGCAATCTCAAGATCACCGGCCCGGAGGATTTCGCCCGCGCCGCCACGCTTTTGGAGACGGGAATGGACATTCGCCTCGGCAACGGGTTCGACGTGCACCGCTTTGGCCCCGGCGACCACGTCATGCTCTGCGGTGTGCGGGTGCCGCATCCGCGCGGGCTGGTCGGCCATTCGGACGCGGATGTCGGTCTGCATGCGGTCACCGACGCGCTTTATGGCGCGCTGGCGGAAGGCGATATCGGCCGACATTTCCCGCCCTCCGATCCGCAATGGAAAGGCGCCGAAAGCCATGTCTTCCTGCGCCATGCCTGTAAACTTGCGCGCGAAAAAGGCTTTGCGATCAGCAATGTGGACTGCACCCTGATCTGCGAGCAACCCAAGATCGGACCCCATGCGGAGGCGATGATGCAGGCAATGGCAGCAATCATGGACGTGGCCCCGGACCGCGTGTCGGTCAAGGCCACCACCTCCGAACGGCTGGGCTTTACCGGGCGCGAGGAAGGCATCGCGGCGCTCGCCACCGCAACGCTGGTGGCGTCATGAAGTGGGTCGCATCCGTGGCAGGCGTCGGCTTTCTGACGCCCGCTCCGGGCACATGGGGCTCGCTTGCGGCGCTGCCTCTGGCTTACGGGGTACACCAGCTGGGCGGCTTCTGGTTCCTGCTCAACCTCACCGTCTTTGCCTTCCTCACCGGCTGGATCGCGACGCAGCGGGTGACCGCCGACACTCCCGATCACGACCCGTCCTGGGTGGTGATCGACGAGCTTGTCGGCCAGTGGATCGCGCTTTTCCCGGTCAGTTACGGCGCGGGCATGATGGGGGTGGCGGTCTGGCAGCTCTGGCCCGGATGGATCGCCGCCTTTGTGCTCTTCCGGCTCTTCGACATCACCAAACCCTGGCTTGTGGGCCGCGCCGACGCGATGGGCACACCGCTGGGGGTGATGCTCGACGATGTGATCGCGGGGGTCTTTGCGGCTCTGGCCGTGATCGCGCTCGGGGCGCTCTGGCACGGGGTTTTCATGTGAACATCGCGGCGCAACTCGTTGATCTGGCATCAAAAAAAGGCTGGACTGTGACCTGCGCCGAAAGCTGCACCGGCGGCATGGTCGCGGCGGCACTGACCGACATCGCCGGGTCCTCCGCGATTTTCGAGCGGGGCTTTGTGACCTATTCCAACGCTGCCAAATCCGACATGCTGGGGGTGGCGCCCGAAACGCTGGCGGCATCTGGCGCGGTCTCCGAAGAGGTGGCGCGCGAGATGGCGGAAGGCGCGCGCAGCCGCGCGGGCGCAGAGCTTGCGGTCGCGATCAGCGGCATCGCCGGGCCCGGCGGATCGGAGCACAAGCCCGAAGGCCGCGTCTGCTATGCGCTGGCCGATGCGCAGGGCTGCCAAACGCAAACCATCGAACACGGCGCGCTTGGCCGGGCGTTGGTGCGCGCAGCGGCGCGCGATCACGCGCTGACGCTGCTGCTCGGGGCGTTGCAGCGCTAGGCTGCGCCCGCAAACCGATCACACTCCGCCCGTTTATCGCGCAATCCTGCCGCTGAGCGCCTGATTATTCACCACTTTCGAAACTGCCGCAAAAATATGCAGCCTGCCTCCTGCCCGGGCTTTAGCCCATCCGCGATTTCCGCTTTGAGCCTGCGCAAACACATCGCGACATCAAGAAGAACGAAAGGATGGGGACAATGAACGGAGCGGATACCGCCTGGATCATCGTGGCAACGGCGCTTGTGCTGTTCATGACTTTGCCGGGGCTGGCGCTGTTTTACGGCGGGCTGGTGCGGGCGCGCAACGTGCTCAGCGTGTTCATGCATTGCTACGCCATTGCCTGCCTGATGAGCGTGCTCTGGCTGGCCTTTGGCTATTCCATCGCCTTCGGCAGCGGCACCAGCGGCTTTTGGGGCGGGCTCGACAAGATGTTCCTGCTGGGCGTCGATGCCGACACGCTGTCGGGCACCCTGCCTGAGGTGCTGTTCTTTGCCTTCCAGATGACTTTCGCGATCATCACCCCCGCGCTCATCGTGGGCGCCTATGTGGAGCGGGTGGGCTTTGGCTTCGTGCTGCTGTTCTCGGCGCTCTGGATGCTGCTCTGCTACGCGCCGGTGGTGCATTGGGTCTGGGGCGGCGGCATGTTGTCGGATGGCGGTCTTTTCGGCGAGACCGGTGTGCGCGACTTTGCAGGCGGCGTTGTGGTGCATGAGACCGCGGGGATCGCGGCGCTGGTCATCGCGGTGTTCCTGGGCGCACGCCGCAACCGGACGACGCCGCCGCACAATCCCGGCTATGTGATGATCGGGGCGGCGATGCTCTGGGTCGGCTGGTTCGGCTTCAACGGCGGCTCGCAACTGGCCGCGGATGGCGGGGCCGCGATGGCGCTGACGGTCACCCATATCTCGGCGGCCACGGCCTCGCTCACCTGGGCGCTCTGGGAACGGGTGAAGTTCGGCAAAGCCTCGCTTGTGGGCATGGTCACCGGCACCATCGCGGGGCTTGCCTCGATCACGCCCGCGTCGGGCTTTGTCGGCCCGGTGGAGGCGCTGGTGATCGGCGCGGTGGCCGGTGTGCTCTGCCAGGAGGCGGTCGGGCTCATCCGCAACGTGCTCAAGATCGACGACACGCTGGATGTCTTTGCCGTGCACGGCGTCGGCGGCATCTTCGGCACGATCATGATCGCGCTTTTCGGCGCGGGCAGCCTTGTGGCGCAGCTGGGATCGCTGGTCATAGTCGGGGTCTTCACCGTGGTGGTCACTCTGGTGCTGGTGCTGGTGACCCGGGCGGTGGTCGGCCTGCGTGTAGATGAAGAGACCGAGCATAACGGGCTCGACATCATGGTGCATGGTGAACGCGCCTACGACCACGCAAGCTGAGGCGTTTTCAGCCCGGATGCGTTGTCATGAGAGCCTCGAGGGCGTCCGGATCGGGCGCCCTTTCGCCATGGGTGGCCTGCCAGAGCTGATCCTCCAGCGCGTCGCCCAGCAGCGCGCGCGCTTTGGTTCTCAGCCGATCGGCACGGGTCTCATAGCCAAGCGGGGCTTGCAGATCGTGCTGCAGGCACTCTTGCGACCCATTGTCCTGCGTGATCCGCACCTGTGCTTCGGTTTCGCTCAACGTGGCGTCGGGAATCACCGTGACCTTGCCGCGCAACGCAACCAGATCCGGCGCATGCGCCAGCGCGTCGGTGTAGCTTGTGAGCGCCGACGTGGCACGACCGGTGAGCGCCATGGCCGCGCTGTGACGATAGCTGAACTTGGTCTCAAGCCCGGTCTGCGGCGCGGCGATGTTGCAGACCGAGAGCCAGCGCGGATGGGTGCGGACCACGATTTCTGCGATCCGCTCAGGCTGGCTGCGCGCCCCTGCCAGAGCCTCCAGCATGGCGTGCAGCCCGTGACAGCAAGCGTGGAACTTGTGCGAGACATGCTGCATGCGCCATTCCGAACCGAGCCCGTCCAGCGCCTCCGTGTTGGCCTCGCCATGATGGGTCGGGCCAAAGCCCTGCGCGCCGTCGAGCCCGGCGCCGCGCGTGTCGAAGCCAATTGCCGCGAGTTTCGCCGCCTCGACGCCGCTGCGCGCGGCAAGCCCCGCATGGTACGGTTTGCCCATGGTGCCGAACTGCGATTTCAGCCCCGCGGCCTGCGTGGCGGCCAGACCAAACGCCGCCTGCATCTGCGCCATATCGAGGCCAAGCAGACGGCCCGCCGCGGCGGTGGCGCCAAACGCACCGGCGGTGGCGGTCTGGTGAAACCCGGTCTGGTAATGCGACCGGCCGAGCCAGAGCCCGACCCGCACCGACACTTCGGCCCCCAGCAGCGCGGCCCAGAGCGCCTCCCCGCCCCGCGACACCGCCATGACCGCGGGAAAGATCGCCACCGAGGGGTGACCGATATGGTCGAAATGCGTGTCGTCGTAATCCAGCGCGTGGCTGGTGGCACCGTTGATCAGCGCCGCATCGGCGGCCGCAAACCGCGCCGTCGCGCCAAAGACCGCGCGTCCATCCGCGTGCTGCGGCTTCACCTCTCGCAAGAGCCGCGCCACCGGTTCCTGCGCGCCCGCCATGCCGCAGGCCATCCAGTCGAAGAGCGACAGGCGCAGGATGCGCAGGGCCTCCTCCGACCGCGCATCGGGCCGCGCCTCGATCACGAAGCCTGCAAGATCGCGTGCGAGGCTCATCCGTAAAGCTGCGCCGCGCGGCGCTCGAAGGCGCGCACGATCCGCTGCATCGCCTCGTAAAAGAACATCCCCGCAGCGCCTTGCAGGATGCGGTTGCGGAACTCGAAATCGACGAAGAAGGACACATCGACGCCGCCTTCCACATCCTTGAATTCCCAGCGCGATTCCATGTGCTTGAACGGGCCCTTGAGATATTCGGTGTCGATCCTCAGATCCCCGGGCCAGAGCGTCACCCGGCTGCCGAAGCGTTCGCGGAACACCTTGAACGAGATCACCAGATCCGCCAGCATCACCTCGTGATCACCCTTGTCCTCGCGGCTGTTGATCCGCGCCGCCGCGGTCCAGGGCAGAAATTCCGGATAATCGGCGACATCCGCCACGAGGTCATACATCTGCTGCGCGGTATAGGGCAGCGTGCGGGTCTCTGAGTGGGTCGGCATATCGCCCCTATCCTATCCCGTGACAATGGCGGGTGATGTCGTATTCTGCGCGCGGAATTTCAAGGGAAAACCCATGGTACAGCGTCCTTATGTCGTAGATCAGATGATTTCGGCAAAATCCATCGCCGCGCGGATCGAATCCCTGTGCGGCGATATCCAGAGCGAATTTGCCGAGACCGACAAGCTGGTGGTGGTGGGGCTGCTGCGCGGCTCTTTCGTGTTCATCGCCGATCTGGTGCGCGAACTGGACCTGCCGGTAGAAGTCGATTTCCTCGAGGCCTCGTCTTACGGCGACGCGATGGAATCGAGCCGCGAAGTGCGTATTCTCAAGGACTTGCGCGGCGCCATCGAAGGCCGCGACGTGCTGGTGGTCGAGGATATCATCGACACCGGCTATACGATGAAACACGTGCTGGGGCTCCTGAAGGCGCGCAAGCCCAACAAGCTGCGCTCCATCGCGCTGCTCGACAAGCCGACGCGCCGCGAGGTCGATGTGCGCGCCGACTGGACCGGGTTCGAGATCCCGGATGAGTTTGTGGTGGGCTACGGCATCGACTACGCGCAGCGCAACCGCAACCTGCCCTATATCGGCAAGGTGCGGTTCACCGACACCTGACCCGGCTCACCTGAGCGGCTCCGGCAGGGCGGCGTCGAGCGCCCCCTGCGCCAGCGCCGCACCGGCCAGACAGAGGCAACCGGCCAGACAGAGGCAACCGGCCAGATACAGGCAGGATGCAAGGACAATCGGTTTCATCCGGTCCTCCTTTCCAGGACGCGCGCGCCCGCTGAAGCGCTCGGATCCGGACGCAAGAGCCTCACCGCCGCCGCAACACGCGGATCCCCTGTCAACCGTTTGTTCTGCGCGCCAGCCGCGCGGTTTTGCGCCAAAATGCAGAATATGTTTGTCAGCCACATCTACGCTAGTATGGTCAACGTCATTAGACATCAGGGAGATACCGATGAAAAAGACGTTTGCCACTCTGGCCGCGCTGGCCATGCTGTCGGGCACCGCTGTTTACGCCCAGGACTTCGACAACCAACTGAAGGCGCGCAAGGGCCAGTTCAACATCCTTGCGATCAATCTCGGTATCCTCGGTGGCATGGCCCGCGGTGCGGTCGAGTATGACGCCGAAGCCGCCCAGGCCGCCGCCGATTCGATTGTCGGTGTCTCGATGGTCAACCAGGGGCCGCTCTGGCCCGAAGGCTCGGACGCCGATTCCATCGAAGGTACCCGCGCCAAGGCCAATATCTGGGAAAACCTGCCGGATGTGATCGACAAGTGGAACGCCGTGGGCGTCGCCGCGAAAGAGCTTCAGGCCGCCGCCGGCACCGGCCAGGAGGCGATCGGCCCCAATCTCGGCAAGCTTGGCGGCACCTGCAAGGCCTGTCACGACACCTACCGCGTGCCCGAGTAACGGCGCATGGCCCGCGTGCTGAAACTTCTGGTCCTGGCGGCGGTGATCGGCGCCGGGATCGGGCTCTGGGTGACCGCGCCCACCAAGGTCGACGCCGCGCGCTTCGCGTCGCTCGATGGCGATGCAACACGGGGCGAGGCGGTCTTCACGGCCTCCGGCTGCGCCTCCTGCCACCACGTCAAGGGCAGCGAGGACAAGCTGGCGCTGGCTGGCGGTCAGGAATTCGTCTCCGATTTCGGCACGTTCTACGCGCCCAACATCTCGCCGCATCCGCAGGAAGGCATCGGCGACTGGAACCTCGAGGCCTTCGCCAACGCGGTGTTGAACGGCGTCTCACCCGCAGGCCAGCACTATTACCCGGCCTTCCCCTACACGTCCTACACCCGCATGACCGACGCGGATGTCTCCGATCTCTGGGCCTATATGAAGACGCTGCCCGAAGACGCCACCCCATCGAAACCGCATGACGTGGGCTTTCCCTTCAACATCCGCCGCTCGGTGGGCGGCTGGAAGTTCCTCTTCATGGATGACGCCTGGGTGATGGATGTGCCCGCCGATCTGGAGCGCGGCCGCTACCTGGTCGAAGCGCAGGCCCATTGCGCCGAATGCCACACGCCGCGCAACCCGGTAGGCGCGCTGGACACCGGCGCCTGGATGACCGGCGCGCCGAACCCCTCGGGCAAGGGCACCATCCCGCCGCTCACACCGGACAAGCTCGACTGGAGCGCCGACGACATCGCCTATTATCTCGAAACCGGGTTCACACCCGAATATGACAGCGTCGGGGGCCATATGGCCGAAGTGGTCGACAATTTCTCCAACCTGACCGCGGAGGATCGCAACGCAGTGGCCGCCTATGTCAAGGCCCTGCCCGCACCATGAGCCGCGCCTTTCTTCCGGAGCCGTCCGTCGCCTGAGACCGGGCGGATCGGCCGCGTCGACGGTTGCACGCCAAATCGCCGAGGGGCCCCGCCGCAGGCGGGGAGACGGCTATTTTGCTTGCAAGCGGCGGCGGGGGCGATCAGGCAAGGCTCTGGCGACGGACGGCTCCGGAAGACAGGCGCTTTCTTCTGGTGAGTCCAGAGCCTTCTGACCTCAAAAACCCTGACTCCCCCTCAAACGTCCCGCACCCCGCAAGCGAGGCGCGCACGCAAGAGCGCGATGAGCGGCCGTCAGCGCTGCGCCAGTTTCGCGTCCCGCGCCAGCCGCAACCGCGCGAAATCCTCACCCGCGTGATAGGACGACCGCGTCAAAGGCGTCGAGGACACCATCAGGAACCCCTTGCCCAACGCCGCCTTCTCATAGCCCGCAAATTCCTCGGGTGTGACAAAACGATCGACCACGTGATGTTTCGGCGTCGGCTGCAGATACTGGCCGATGGTCAGGAAATCCACATCCGCGGCGCGCATGTCATCCATCACCTGCGCCACCGATTGCCGGTCCTCGCCAAGACCGACCATGATCCCGGATTTGGTGAAGACCCCCGGATCGAGCTCCTTGACCCGCTGCAAGAGCCGCAGCGAATGGAAATAGCGCGCGCCGGGGCGAACCTCCGGGTAAAGCCCCGGCACGGTCTCGAGATTGTGGTTGAACACATCCGGGCGCGCATCGACCACGATCTCCAGCGCCCGCGCGTCGCATTTCAGGAAATCCGGCGTCAGGATCTCGATGGTCGTGCCCGGCGCGCGGTGCCGGATCGCGCGGATGGTCTGGGCAAAATGCTCCGCACCGCCATCGTCCAGATCGTCCCGGTCGACCGAGGTCACAACCACGTGGTTGAGCCCCAGCTTGCTCACCGCATCGGCCACCCGGCCGGGCTCGAAGAGATCGAGCGCATCGGGCCGCCCGGTGGCGACGTTGCAGAAGGTGCAGCCGCGGGTGCAGATCTCGCCCATGATCATCATCGTGGCGTGACCCTGGTTCCAGCACTCACCCGCATTGGGGCAGCCCGCCTCTTCGCAGACGGTGACCAGATTGTGCTCGCGCATGATCCGGCGGGTCTCGTTATAGCCCGCGCCGCCCGGGGCTTTCACACGGATCCAGTCGGGCTTTTTCGGCTGCGCATTGTCTTTGCGATGCGCCTTTTCGGGATGACGCTGGTCCGGGATTTTGAGATCGCGCACGGATTTTTCCCCGCGAAGGCCTGAGGTTCCCTCCCGTAATAAGGAAAGGCAGGGGGAGTTTCCAGTACCCGCACAGCTGTTACACAGCGGCGCATCCCCAGGTAAAGAGTTTCCCCTGCACCAAAGCCCATGTTTTCAGGGGCTTGCCGGAAAAAGCCCCCCGCGGCACGGGATGCGGGGTTGCGCCGGGCGCAAGGGGGTGATGCGGATTTCCCGCCTGCGGCCCTGCCTCAGGCGCGCGCCATCCGCATCACACGCGGCGCGCGCAGGCATGCGGCGATTGCGCGCCCCCGTCCCGGATCGCCGCTCCAGCCCTTGCCCGGACCCGCCGCTCAGCCCACCATGTCGGCGCCCTCGGTGCCGCGCTCCTCGTAGTGGCGCTGCAGGCGCTGCAGCGCGATGCGCAGCACGATCTTGCCCGAGCGGGCCGACCAGCCCAGCCGCTTTTCGGTGGTCTCCAGCCCTTCGAGATAGCAGCAGCAGCGCAGCGCCACGTCGCCCAGACCGGGCCCGAGGTCGCGAAGCGCCGCCTCGAGCCGCCCGCGCGCGGCACAGCTGGCCACCATTGTCGGGTCGGTCTTGTCGGTCGCGGGCGTGCCGGTCAGGAACTGGTCCCAGTTCTGACCGCCGCGCGGCCCGATCTGGGCCAGTTCGAAATCCTCACGCAGCCGTTCCCCGGCGGTCACAAGCGCAGGCGTCAGGAAGGCTTCGCCATCCTTGCCGCGGCGGCGCGACAGCACGGTGATCGGGCTTTCGGCCAGAAGGTATTTGCCGCGCCGCGCACGCGGATCACGGTCCATCTCGGTCAGCGCGGCATCCGCCGAGCGCCCGCTTTCGAACCCGGCCTGCGCTTCGGCAAAGCCGCGCACGCGGTTTTCCTGCTCGGCCACCAGCTTGCCCAGAGCCGCACGCCCCCCGGCGGTGATCCGGTAGCGCGAAATCCGCCCCGGCGCGTCGCAGGCAATCCAGTCCTTCAGCGCCAGCGCCTGGGCAATCTCGGCATCGACCACCGCGGTGCGGGTGTTGCCGCCATCGCCGGTGTCGCGCACCACCACGGCCTTGTCCATTTCGGCGGCCACGGCCAGCACCGCGCCGCTTTCGCACAGCCGCCGGAGCACGCGGCGCGCCTCGCGGGCCAGCGTGGCCTCATCCGGAGTGGCCATGTCTTCGGCCACCAGCTTCGTGTGATCGTGATCGTTCATTCTCGCCATACCCTCAGCGGCCGTGCGGCCCGCGCCGAGCTGCCGCAACGCGGCATCCACCAGCGGGTCGTCCCGTCGCGTTTCGATGCGCCGGACCTGACGGAGCACGGTCGAGGCATGGCATCCCGCTTCGCGCGCCAATTGTCGGATCGGGAAACCCAGTTCGGTATGCGCAAGATACACCCGCGCTGCTCTGGGCACCCAGCCCGGCAGGCGACACCCGCTGGCTGACATCAATTCCACCTCGACCATGACGATATCCTCAGTTCCGGCCGCGTTCCACGTTCGGTCGGCCAAATGGTTAAAAACGACTCCCCAACAGAGCCGCGAACAAGCGCTTCACACGCATTCCGGCAACTACCTAGACGTGTGTTTCTTACCGACTGGTTAACAGATGTCCGACCCCATGAGGTTTGTGGCACAAAAGATAAACCTTTCTTTAACCGGCGTTCGCAGGATTTCGGCAGAGCGCAACACGCCCCAAGGTTGTGTCAGGGTCGTCAAAACGACTCAACTCACGGAAGGATTTTCACCATGCAGGATATTCTCGGAATGGTTCAGCAGCTGCGCCGCCCCCGTCTTCTGGTGCGCGCCGCCCGGATCGGCGCGCAGGAATACCGGCGCGATCCGCATCTGATGCGGGTGCTGGGCCAGACCGCGCTGCCGCGCCCCGGCTCGGCCATGATGAAGCTCATGGATCTGGAGGCCGCGCTGAACGAAAGCCGCTGTTCGGACGATGCCAGCTATTCGATCAGCCGCCATGTCGAAGTGCTGGCGGCGATGATGGGCGAGGCCCGGCTGCTGCGCGCGGCGCATTGATCCAGGCGGGCGGGCCGTCCGGGGCGGCCACGTCGCGCGCGAGGGCCGCAACGCGCGGCGGCGGTGCGGCGCGCCCGCCGCCTCAACCAAGCCTTGGCCGGGCTCACACCGGCAGGTCCAGCCCTCTGAAGGCCGGAAAATCCGCGTAGCGCGCCGCCCGGTGCGCCGCGGTGTCCGGCGGCTCGGCGCCCGCCTTCAGCAACCGGCCTTTCGGCGCGATATAGCTGTCGATCCGCCGCTGCGGCGCTGGCCGCCAGGTCAGGTTGAAGGCGCAGAGCCTGGGAAAAAACCAGATCTCCGAATAATCCAGATGATCGTGCAGCCACCAGGCCAGATCGCGCCAGTCCCGCCCGGCCGCATAACGATCCGCAAACCACGGGATCACAATCGAGGCGCCGGCGACCGGCACCTCCGGCAGATCCCAGATGTGGCACTCCAGCGGATAATCGTTGCGCGCGCAGTTGAGCTTGTGCCGGTTGCCATAGGCGTTGAGCCGCGCCGAGCGGTAGCCCGAGCGCACGAAGATCCGACCGAAGGTCTCTTCCAGCGGGTCGAGCAGCGTCTGCGCGAAGGCCTGCCCCCGCGCGATGGCCAGATCCGGATCGTCGGGGATGTTCTGGATCTCGTGAAAATTGCCGATCTCCGAGCAGAGAAACTCGCGCATCCAGAAATACCGGCTGAGCCGCACCCGGCCCAGCGTCTCGAGGCTCCACATCGAGCGCGGGCGCCTCATCACCAATCGGGGGCGGTGGTCTGCGGCTGGTAGCTGCCAAAGCTCCATTCATGCCCTTCAGGGTCGCGCACCCGGCAGCGCCGCGTGCCCCATTCGGTGTCTTCGGGCGGATAGAGAACCTCCGCCCCGGCGTCGCGGGCGCGCGCGAAATGCGCATCCACATCCGACACCACCAGGTAAAGCCCGGGAGAGCCTTTCGGCAGCTCCGCGGTGCCCAGCATGATCACGCCATTGCCGTGGCGCAGTTCGGCATGTTGCAGCGTGCCTTCGGTATCGTCATAGGACTGGACCACCTCCAGCCCGAAAGCGCGGGTCAGGAAATCGATCGCGGCTCTGCCGTCACGGTAACTCAGGTAAGGCACGATGCTGGGCCGGTCGGTCATGGCGGTCTCCCTCGTCAAAGGCGTGCCCCAGCTAACGACGCGGGCCGATGCCGATCAAGACTTACCTGCCGCAGCATCGCCCGGTCGCGGTCTTGCGCTCAACCTCATCGCTCAACCTTGTTGCTTGTCGCCGTAACCCTGCCAGCGGAACGCGCCATCCTCGGCGCGCGAAGGCGAAAACGGGTTCAGGGCAAAGTCCCGGACATGGCCTTCGGGATCGGCGACCCAGGCGATGTAACCCCCCAGACCACCTGATGCGGCGGTTTGATCAGCCGGGCGCCCGCCGCCACCGCCTGCCTGGTCAGGGCGTCAACGGCATCGCGGCTTTGCACATGATGCGAGGCGTCGCCGCCCCGGTGCTGAGCCGCTCCGGATCGCGGCCCATGTCCTTCGCCAGCGCCTCCAGCGGGTAAAGCCCCAGCGCCTGACCGATCAGGTCAAACACGACAATCCCCTCCGGCGCATCGACCCGGGCCCGGCCCATCTGCTTGAAAACGCCGTCGCGGCGTCGATATCGCGGCAGCCCAGCGTGATCAGGCTGACCCTTTGCTGCATCTCATCGCTCATGACACCGCCTCGATGGCGGCTTCGATGGCGCTGAGGCAGGCCGGGTCCGAGAACCGGTGATCGGCCCCCTTGACCAGCGTCAGCCGCAGGTCGTCCGCCTCGATCCGGTCGAGCAGCGCCAGCGCCACCGAGCGTTCGACCGCCTCATCCTCGGTCCCCTGCAAGAGCCGCACCGGCCAGGTCATCGGCAGAGGCGCGCGCAGAACCAGGTTGCGCCGCCCGTCTTCGATCAGCTTGCGGGTGACCACATAGGGATCCTCATAAGCCGAAGGCAGCTCGATCCCGCCCTCCTCCATCACGCGGCGCCGCTGGCCGTCGGAGAACCCGGCCCAGAACCCGTCTTCGGTGAAATCCGGCGCTGCGGCGATGCCGACGAAGCCCGCGAGATCCAGCCGCTGACTCAGCAGGCAGGCGATCCAGCCCCCCATCGACGAGCCCACCAGCACCATCGGGCCCTCTGTCGCGGCGCGAATCACCGCCTCCGCATCCGCAGCCCAATCGCCGATGCAGCCGTCTTCAAAGACCCCGCCCGACGCGCCGTGACCGGCATAGTCGAGCCGAAGGAATGCCCGTCCCCGCGCCACCGCCCAGGCTTCCAGATGCACCGCCTTGGTGCCCTCCATGTCCGACCGGTAGCCTGACAGAAAGACCACACACGGCCCCGCGCCGGGGGTGAAGACATAGGCCAGCCGATCCCCGCGCGGGCCGGAAATATACGAAAGTTCCGCCACTTGGCACCTCCTTTTCATACGGCCAGCATAGGAGATTTCGCGCGACCTCCAAGGCCTGAGCGTGGCGCGCTTCATCTTGCCGTAAACTGCGCGGGAGGCGCGGGCGGGCCCGCGACGGGGGCAGCGTCCCCACACTTCGGCGCCGTCCTCAGAGACCTGTCTTCGCACCTCATTACGTTACCATATTGTCACGTGACTACTTAATCACCTATACTGACCCCATGGACGCGATCTTCAAGGCCCTCAATGACCCCGCCCGCCGCGCGCTTCTCGACAGTCTGCGCGAGACGGACGGACAGACCCTGACCCAACTGGAAGAGCAGCTCGATATGACCCGGTTCGGTGTGATGAAACATCTCAGGGTCCTCGAAGACGCCCGGCTCGTCACCACCCGTAAGGTGGGACGGTTCAAGCACCACTACCTCAACCCCCTGCCCCTGCAGGACATGACCGACCGCTGGGTGCGCCCTTTTCTGCAAGGCCAGGTCCGCGCGCTCAGCAGCCTCAAACACCGACTGGAGACTTCGATGAAACCCGATCTCGTGATGTCCACCCTGATCAATTGCAGCCATGACGCGCTTTGGGACGCGCTCACCAAGGGCGAGCTGATCGGCGCCTATCATTTTGCCTGTGCCTCGGTGACCGGCGATTATGCAAAACCCGGCGACCGGGTGGAGTACAACTTTGACGCGGGCGGCGTGATGCTGTCGAACCGGGTGATCTCGATCGAGCCCAAGACCCGGATCGAGATGGATTTCCACCCGTCCTGGGGTGGCGACGAGACACCGTCGCGCTGCATCTACATCGTGGAGCCGCAGCAATCGGGCATGAAACTGACCGTCGAGCATTACGGCATCCCCGAGAGCCAGACCGGTTTCAACGATGGCTGGATGCGCTTTCTGGCGGGTCTCAAGACCTATATGGAGACCGGCAAGTCGCATCGCTTTCACACGGAGCCGGCGCAGTGACGACAGAGCTGACGGTCCTCACGCTCACCGCCCTGCTCGCCGCGTCGCTCTGGGTGCCATATATTGTCGGGGTGAACAGCACACCGGTACCGACGCTGGCCGAAAACCGGCCGCATGATCCGGGCACGCTCACGCCCTGGGTGCACCGCGCCTTTCGCGCCCATCTCAACCTGCTGGAGCAGTTCCTGCCCTTCGCCGTGGTGGTGATCGTGGCGCATCTGGCGGAGGTGTCGAACGCGGTCACCGTCTGGGCCAGCGTGATCTTCCTGGCGCTGCGGCTGGTCCATGCGGTCTGGATGATTTCAGGCCTGCCGGTTCTGCCCGTCCGCCCGCTCATTTTCACCGGCGGCTGGCTCTCGATCCTGACCATCGGCTGCGCGGTGCTCTGGGCCTGACATGAAAAACCACGGGTCGCCGGTCACACCGGCGGCCCGTGCCGGTCTGCGCTCAGAGCCCCGGATGCAGGCCTTCCCGCAGAAAGGTCAGGGTCAGCCGGTCTCGACCTCGTCAAGCCGCAGCGCCAGCAATCCGCCCAGCCCCGAAAGCACCGCAAACCCCGCCAGTGCCGCGACCGGCCCGGCCATCGCCAGCGCGCCGCCGATGGCGCCGGTGACCAGCAGCAACACACCGATGGCGGTGTTGGCCAGCGCGGCATATTGCGCGCGCGAGGCTTCCGGCGCCATATCGACCAGATAGACCGACCGCGCCGCGCGCACGCCCTGATAGGAGAGCATGAAGAAAAACAGGATCACCGGCACCACCCAGACCCGCGCCGACCAGCCGGAAAGCTCGGCCAGCACCGCCAGCCCGGCAAAGCCCGCTCCCAGCAGGCCCGCGCCAAAGAGCACCTTGCGCGACGAGCGGTCCGAAAGCCGCCCCCAGACATAAGAGCCCGCAAAGGCCGCCGCGGCGGAGGCCAGAACCAGCGCGCCCAGCCCCTGAAGCGCCGACTGCCCGCCGCCCAGCAATACGAAATAGGGCGGCGCCAGCGCGGTCACCGTCAGCAATCCGCGCACGGCGATAAACAGGCGGAACTGGGCGTCCTCGCGCAACGGGCCCAGATCGATAACCGCGCGCTCCTGCGGATCCGAGGCCTGTTCCTCCAGCGTCGAGAAGATCAGCGCGGCCACGCCCCAGAGCGCCGCCGCCAGCCCGATCGCCACCACCACCGGTGTCATCTCGCGCATGAGACCCGACATCAGCAGCAGCGCAAAGACCAGGACCGCCAGCGAGGCGACAGAGCCCGCGGTGCCGGTGACCGCCCCGCGCCGGGTCTTGGCGACGGTCTTGCCGAGAATGTCCTTGTAGCTCACCGACGCCGCGGCCCGGCTCAGCGCCAGCACCGCCAGCGCCGCGCAAAGCGCCATCCCGGCCGCGGCACCCTGCAGGCTCACCGCGATGAGCACGATGGCCAGAGCGGCCAGCCCCTGCCCGACGGAGCCCGCGATCCAGGCCCATTTGCGATGCCGCATCTGCTCGACGCGCCCGGCCAGGAAAATCTGCGGCAAGAGCGCTCCCGCCTCGCGGATCGGCACCAGCAGGCCGATGATGGCCGCAGGCGCCCCGAGCGCGCCCGCAAGCCAGCTCAGCACCAGCTTGGGATCGATCAGCCCGTCGGCCACCTTGGTCATCGTCAGCGACAGCACGTGGCGCACCCCGTTGCGCGCCTCGCGCGGGCGGACATCGTCTTCGGCCCCGGTCAGGGTCTCGTAAAGCGCGGTTTGCGCAGGCGTCTCGGTCATGTGGCTTCGCTCTGGAAATCTGCCGCCAGCGCTGTAGCGTGGCGGATGTCTGAGCAGAAAGAACCCGCGCCATGACCAAAGAGTTCCCGGCCCATGTGGTGCCGCCTTCCGCCCCGCCTCCCGTGCCGCCGGATGCGCCCGCACCGCGCGACATCACCGCGGCGATCGTCGCCGGCTGCATCGTGGGCTTCGTGAGCTTCGGCTTTGCCGCCAGCTTCGGCGTGTTCCTGCGCCCGATGTCCGAGGATCTGGGCTGGGCGCGCGAGGTGTTCTCGCTGTCGCTGGCGGTGCAGGCGCTCTGCTGGGGGATCACGCAGCCCTTTGCGGGCATGTGCGCCGACCGCTTCGGCTCCGCCCGGGTGCTGGCGTTCGGCGCGGTCGTCTCGGCGCTGGGCATGGCGCTGCGCGGGTTGGTGGTCGATCCGACAATCTTTGTGGCCTCGGGCGTGATCGTCGGGATCGGCACCGGGACATGTTCGTTTCAGGTCGTCACTGTGGCGCTCGGCAAGGTGGTGCGACCGGAACGGCGCAGTTTCATCCTCGGGCTGGGCACGGCCAGCGCCTCGGCGGGCATGTTCACCGCCGCCCCGCTCTCTGCCTGGCTGCTGGGGGTGATCGGCTGGCAGGCCTCGATCCTGGTGATCGCGGCGAGTTTCCTGATGATCCTGCCGGTGCTCTTTCTTATCGCCCGCGTCTCGCGGCCCACTGCCGGGTCCGGACCGGGCGACGGGTTCGGCCATGCCATCCGCACGGCGTTTTCCGACCGCGCTTATGTGCTGCTGTTTCTGGGCTTTTTTGTCTGCGGCTTTCACGTCTCGTTCATCCAGACCCACCTGCCCGCCTTCATCGCCGACCAGGGCCTCTTGCCGATCATCGGCGCGTGGTCATTGGCGCTGATCGGGCTTTTCAATATCGCGGGCAGCTTTGCCTCGGGCTGGTCGGGGCAGATCTTTTCCAAGAAAAAGGTCCTGTCGGGCATCTATCTGGTACGCGCCATCGTGATCGCGGTCTTCGTTCTGGTGCCGGTCTCGGTGCCAGGCGTGCTGCTCTTTTCGGTCGCCATGGGGCTGCTCTGGCTTTCGACCGTGCCTTTGACCATGGCGCTGGTGGCGCAGACGCAGGGCATCCGCTTCCTGTCGACGCTGGTGGGGGTGGTGTTTCTCAGCCACCAGATCGGTGCCTTTATCGGCGCCTGGCTCGGCGGGCGGATCTATGACGCCACCGGCGGCTACGAGGTCATGTGGTGGGCGGCCATCGCGCTGGGCCTGCTCGCCACGCTGCTGCATCTGCCGATCCGCGAAACCCCCGGCCCGCTGGCCAAGGCCGAAGCCTGACAACCCGCGCGCTTTGCGCATCACTCCCACCGCCGCCACCCGGCACCATGCCCGCGCCGCTTGACAGCCAGAGCGCCGCCCGTCAGAACGCGCCCACACATAACCCGCAACCGGGCGTTCCGTGGGCGCCAAACCGACGAGGAGCATGGCCGATGAGCCAGATTTCCCTGACCTTTCCCGATGGCAACGCGCGATCCTACGACAAGGGTGTGACCCCTGCCGATGTCGCCGCCTCGATCTCGAAATCGCTCTCCAAGAAGGCCATCTCGGCGCAGGTCGACGGGGCGCACTGGGATCTGCAATGGCCCATCGGGGCGGATGCGCAGATCGCCATCAACACCATGGCCGACGAGGCCCCGGCGCTGGAACTGGTGCGCCACGATCTGGCCCATATCATGGCCCGCGCGGTGCAGGAGATCTGGCCCGACGTGAAGGTCACCATCGGCCCGGTGATCGCCAATGGCTGGTATTACGATTTCGACCGCGCGGAGCCTTTCACCCCCGAAGATCTCGGCGCCATCGAGAAGAAGATGAAAGAGATCATCAACAAGCGCGATCCCGTCCGCACCGAGGTCTGGGACCGCGACGTGGCGGTGAAATACTATGAAGAGCGCAACGAGCCCTACAAGGTCGAGCTGATCGACAGCATTCCGGGCGACGAGCCGCTGCGCATGTACTGGCATGGCGACTGGCAGGATCTCTGCCGCGGCCCGCATCTGCAACATACCGGGCAGGTGCCCGGCGACGCGTTCAAGCTGATGAGCGTGGCGGGCGCCTATTGGCGCGGCGATTCGGACCGCGCCATGCTGCAGCGCATCTACGGCGTGGCCTTCCGCAACCGCGACGATCTGAAAAAGCACCTGCATATGCTCGAAGAGGCCGCCAAGCGCGATCACCGCAAGCTGGGCCGCGAAATGGACCTCTACCACATGCAGGAAGAGGCGCCGGGCCAGGTCTTCTGGCATCCCAATGGCTGGACGATCTATACCGAGCTGCAGGATTACATGCGCCGCCGCCAGCGCCGCGGCGGCTATGTGGAGGTCAACACCCCGCAGGTCGTCGACCGCAAGCTCTGGGAAGCGTCGGGCCACTGGGAAAAGTACCAGGACCACATGTTCATCGTCGAAGTGGACGAGGAACACGCCCGCGAAAAGGCGGTGAACGCGCTCAAACCGATGAATTGTCCCTGTCACGTGCAAATCTTTAACCAGGGGTTAAAGTCTTACCGCGATCTTCCCTTGCGTATGGCCGAGTTCGGGTCGTGCAACAGGTATGAGCCTTCCGGTGCCCTGCACGGCATCATGCGCGTCCGCGGATTTACCCAGGACGATGGCCATATTTTCTGCAGAGAGGATCAGATCGAAGATGAAACAAAACGCTTTATCGACTTCCTTGCCGACATCTATCGCGACCTCGGTTTCGAGCGCTTCAAAGTCAAGTTCTCGGACCGGCCAGAGCTGCGCTCCGGCTCGGACGAGGTCTGGGACAAGGCCGAAGAGGCCCTCAAAAGCGCCACGGTTGCCGCAGGTAGCGAGTTCGAGCTGAACCCCGGCGAAGGCGCGTTTTACGGCCCCAAGCTGGAATTTGTGCTGACCGACGCAATCGGGCGGGACTGGCAATGCGGCACGCTGCAGGCCGATTTCGTGCTGCCCGAGCGGCTCGATGCGACCTATATCGGCTCGGACGGTGCCAAACACCGCCCGGTCATGCTGCACCGCGCCACTTTGGGTTCGTTCGAGCGCTTCATCGGCATCCTGATCGAGGAACATGCCGGCAAGCTGCCGTTCTGGATCGCACCGCGTCAGGTGGTGGTCGCCTCGATCACGTCGGAGGCCGATGATTACGTGACAGAGGTCGTCGCCACCCTGCGCGGCGCGGGCGTGCGGGCGGAGGCGGATATCCGCAACGAAAAGATCAACTTCAAGGTCCGCGAGCATTCCGTCGGCAAGGTGCCGGTGATCCTCGCCGTCGGGCATCGCGAGGTCGAGGAGCAGACCGTGACCCTGCGCCGCCTGGGCGAAAAGCAGACAAGGGTGGCCGCGCTGTCGGAGGTGGTCGAGACGCTGGCCCGCGACGCCACGCCGCCCGACCTGCGCCCGGCGTGATCCCCAAGGATGCGACCGGCCTGCTGCAGGCCGAGCGCAACCTGCGGTTCCACGATCTGCGCGCCGGAGCGGAGCCGGGCAGCGTGACACTCTGGGTCGACGGGGCGGAGGTGCTGGACAGCACCACCCCCGCCGGGACCGGCAATGACGACATCGACCGCATCCTGGGCCCGGTGCACCCGGTCGAGGTGGTGCCGGGCAGCCTGCGCTACACGGTGCGGTTCCATCGCTGCGTGCTCTATGCCTGGCGCGACGACGCCTATGCGCTGCCCGAACACGATGAGGATTTCTCCAGAAGGCTGCGCCTTTACGAACGCTCGGCCTTTCTCGACTTCGCGGCGCGCGCGACCTTTGCCGCGGACGCGCTGACAGAACCGTTGCAGCATTTTGCGCTGGTGACGCTCGACGCCGTGCTCGACGTGCTCTGCCCCGACCCGCCGCGGATCACCGCGATTGCGCTGGAGCCGGACGATCCCGGGCCCGCGCCGAAGCGGCCGCGTGAAACAGGCGGGCCGGATCGGTAACAATTCTCGCGCGCCGCCATCCGACCGCGCTTGCGAGCCCCGAAACCTGTAACATTTGGCGCTTTCGGCGTGACCCCAACCCGGCCAAATGTTTCGGTGCATTCCATCATCCCTTTGATTTATATATACTTTACCCTCTTCTTTACCTCACACAGCTCGCACAGGCGGTGACGGGTCCGTGATGCACGGGCGCGTGAATAGATCCCCGGGCCGCGATGCGTCAATCTGTCTTCACCGAGGCACACAGCCCCGGACCGGTTTCAAAAAACTGCAAGTCAACTCGAAAGGAAGTCCAATGTCCAAGACCCTCAAAACAGCCGCTCTCGTCGGTGCCGTCGCCGCGTCCTTCTCCGCCGTGACCGTGACCGAAGCGCACGCACAGTCGAAAGAGAAGTGCTTCGGTGTGAGCCTGGCCGGCAAGAACGACTGCGCCGCGGGCCCCGGCACCACCTGCGCCGGCACCTCGACCGTCGACTATCAGGGCAACGCCTGGACGCTGGTCGATGCCGGCACCTGCACCGAGATCGAGCTGCCCGCCATGGCAGACGGTACCGCGCGCATGGGCTCGCTCGAAGAGCTGGAGCGCGATCTGCCCGCAGGCTAAGCTTTGTGATAGGGTGTCAGGGCGGGCCGCAACCGGTCCGCCCTGCGCCTTTTTCGAAGAACGGAATGTCTCATGTTCGACCACACCGCCTCTTTGCCGCCGTTGCCCGGCGTGGGCTACAAGCCGCAGCATTACGCCGAGATCCTGCAAGATCCCGGCCCGGTCGGCTGGCTCGAAGTGCATGCGGAAAACTACATGGGTGATGGCGGCCGCCCGCTGGCGCAGCTGCGCGCGCTCTCGGAGCGGTTCCCGATCTCCGTGCATGGGGTGGGTCTCTCGATCGGCGGCGAAGGCCGCCTCGACCGCGACCACCTCGCCCGTCTGAAACACCTTGTGGGCTGGCTCGACCCGGCGAGCTTTTCCGAGCATCTGGCCTGGTCCACCCACGACACGCATTTTTTCAACGACCTGCTGCCGCTGCCCTATACCGAGGCAACGCTGGCGCGGGTCTGCGACCATATCGACGAGGTGCAGGAGACGCTGGGCCGCCGGATGCTGCTGGAAAACCCGTCCTCCTACCTCGCCTTCGCCGAAAGCACGCTGACGGAAACCGAGTTTCTGCGTGCGGTGGTGGCGCGCACCGGCTGCGGGCTGCTGCTCGACGTCAACAACGTCTTTGTCTCCGCCACCAATCTGGGCTACCGGCCGCAGGATTACATCGAGGATTTCCCGCTGGAGGCGGTGGGCGAGATCCATCTCGGCGGGCATGACGAGGATGAGGACGATCACGGCGCGCCGCTGCTGATCGACAGCCATGGCCGCGAAGTGGCCGACCCGGTCTGGGCCCTGCTCGACCTGACGCTGGCCAGAACCGGCCCGCGGCCCCTGTTGGTGGAATGGGACACCGATGTGCCCGACTGGCCGGTGCTGCGCGACGAAGCCGCGCGCGCGGAAAAGGCGCTGAGCCATGTTCCCGCGTGACGCCATGCGCGCCCAGGCAGGCAAGGCAGGGGGCGCTGCCCCCGTCACAAGCAAAGCTTGCGACTCCCCCGAAGTATTTCTGAACCAGAGAAGCAGGGGAGCGCGCCCGTGACCGCCGTCAGCCAATCCGCCTTCCGCGCCGCACTTCTGGACGCGTCCCGGGACGTGCCCGATGGTCTGCGCGACGGTCAGGGCCAACCCGCCGGGCGGCGCTACGCGGTCTATCGCAACAACGTGGCCGTCAGCCTGCGCGAAGCGCTGGAGACCGGGTTCCCGGCGGTGGCAAAGCTGCTGGGGGCAGAGAATTTCGCCCATCTCGCAGGCGCTTACCTGCGCGCCGACCCGCCCGGCTCGCCGGTGATGATGCATTACGGGGCCGGGTTCCCGGCCTTTCTTGCCGCGCAGGAGGCGCTGGGCAAGCTGGGCTATCTGGCGGATGTGGCGCGTCTGGAACTGGCGATGCGCCGCGCCTATCACGCAGGCGACGCGCCGCGGCTCGATCCCGCCCGGCTGCAGGGGCTCGACGAGGCGGTTCTGCTGGCGGCGAGGCTCACGCTTGCCCCGCACGTGGTGCTGCTGCGCTCGCCCTGGCCGGTTCTGTCGGTCTGGCGCTACACCACCCTCGCGGATCAGCCAAAGCCGCAGGCCCGCGCCGAAGACGTGATGATCGTGCGCCCAGAATACGATCCCGAACCGCATCTGCTGCCGCCCGGCGCCTTTGCCTTTCTGAGCGCGTTGCAGGCCGACGAGAGCTTTGGCGACGCGCTGGAGGCCGCCGGAGACGGCTTCGATCTGCCCGCCCTTCTGGGGCTTTTGCTGCAAACCGGCGCGCTTTGCGACATCGATCTCGGCGACGCAGAGCCGGCGCCGCATTCACCTGAGGATAGACCATGAACAGCCTGATTTCCCTGCACAATCGCGTCTTTGCCGCTGTCGAGCGCCTGGGCGACGGGCTGATCCCGCTGCTGGCAAGGCTGGTCTTTGCCGGGACCTTGCTGGTCTATTTCTGGAATTCCGCCGCCACCAAGCTGGGCGACGGGATCCTGGGCATCGTGAAACCCTCGACCGGCGCCTATGCGCAGATCTTCCCCAAGGCGATGGAAGCGGTGACCTATGATGTGAGCCAGCTTTCGATCTTCCACTGGGCGGTGGTGGTCGCGGGCACCTGGGCGGAGTTCATCCTGCCGCTGCTGATCGTGATCGGGCTTTTCACCCGCCTCTCCGCGCTGGCGATGATCGGTTTTGTCGTGGTCCAGAGCCTCACCGATCTTTACGGCCATGGCGGCATCGCCCATCCCGAAACGCTGGGCGCCTGGTTTGACCGGGTGCCGGATGCGGCGATCCTCGATCAGCGGGCGTTCTGGATACTGGTGCTGATCACGCTTGTGATCAAGGGCGCGGGCGCGCTGTCGGTCGACCGGATCCTGCAGGGCCAGGGGGTCGGCGGCCGCGCCGCGGCCTGAGGGGGTCGGCGGCCGCGCCGCGGCCTGAGCCGCAACCTCCCGGCTCAGAAATGCGCCCTGGGCTCGTCTGGTTTGCCCGCGGCGAGCGCCAGCACCCCTGCAAGCCCCGCAAAGGCAATCGGGAACATCGTGAAGGCGTTGAACCCGAAGGCCAGATACATGCCAAGGGTCGAGGCCAGCAGCAGCGCCCCGCCCCAGAGCGCGCGCATCTTCGCCATGGCACCGCCTGCGATCGCCAGCATCGGCGACAGGATCGACACCACCCGCACTAGATCGGGGTTGTCGAACATCCCGAACATCTGCTCGATCTCGGCATGGCTGCGCGCCAGCTCGGTATAGCCGAAGCCGACGAAGCCGATCAGCATGCCCACGAGGCCTGCGATGATGCCCAGTGTCAAAGCCGCGTTGCGCATCAGCCCAGCCCTGTCTCGGCCTGCGCCGCCTTGTCCCAGCCCAGCACCATCCGGTCGCCCTCGACGATCAGCGGGCGCTTCATCAGCGTCGGATGCGCGGCAATCAGCGTGAGCGGGTCGCCCTGCCGCGCCGCCTCATCGAGGTTGCGCCAGGTGGTCGAGCGCGTGTTGAGCAGTTTTTCGCCGAACCGGGCGTGAGCGGTTTCCAGCACGTCACGCGGCACGCCATCGGCGCGCACATCGACAAAAACGGCCTGCGGCAAGGACTTGAGCGCCTTGCGGCAGGTATCGCAGTTTTTCAGACCGTAGAGGATCATGCCGTCTCCTTAAGCAGCGATTTTCAGATATGTCCCCACGGGCGCGATTGCGAGGGAGTTTTTCTTGCAATTTCTCCCCTCACACCAAACTCTTGACGCCGTCGCTGGCGCGCATGCGGCGACATCCCGCCCGGCCGCGCGGAGGGCGGCACGACAAGACTTGAAAAGGAGCACGGGGAACATGCCGAACGGCACCGTGAAATGGTTCAACACCACCAAAGGCTATGGCTTCATTGCCCCCGAAGACGGCGGCAGTGATGTTTTTGTGCATATTTCTGCGGTCGAACGGTCCGGTCTGACCGGGCTGGCTGACGACCAGAAGGTCAGTTACGAGTTGAGCGAGGGGCGTGACGGGCGCTCCATGGCCACCGAAATCAAGGCGCTCTAGGCGTCTGCGGGGGCTTTGCGGCCCCTGCACCTTTCCCGACAGCCAGCACCGCACCGCGCAGGCCTAGAGCGCCTGCAACCGGCGCGCCTCGGTGCCCGCAAGACCGATGAGATCGGTCATGAAGGGTTTGCCCAGATCGTCGCTGCGGGTGGCGGCATAAAGCGTGCGCGTGAGGCCCGCCCCGGTCAGCGGGCGGGTGACGTAGTCAGAGCTGTACTTGACCTCGCGCACCACCCAGTCCGGCAGCACCGACACGCCGCGGTTGGAGGCCACCAGCAGCAGGATCACCGCGGTCAGCTCCACCTGCCGGATCGCCGCCGGTTCGATCTTGGCCGGCGTGAGCAGCTGGCTGAAGACATCGAGCCGCGCGCGCTCCACCGGATAGGTGATCAGCGTCTCGCCGCGGAAATCCTCCGCCTCGACAAAGGGTCTGGCCGCCAGCGGGTGGCTGGCGGAGGCGACAAAGACCGGGTTGTAGTCGAAAAGCGGCGTGAAGGTCGCACCCGCCAGTTCCTCGGGGTCCGACGAGATCACCACATCCACGTCCTCTTTCATCAGCGCGGGCAACGCGTCGAAGGCCAGGCCCGGGCGGATGTCCACATCGACATCGGGCCAGGATTTGCGAAATGCCTCGAGCACCGGAAACAGCCATTCGAAACAGGCGTGGCATTCGATGGCGATGTGCAGGCGCCCCGATTTGCCATCGCGCAGACCGGCAAACTCCGCCTGCAGGGCCGCGACCTGCGGCAGCACCTGCTCGGCCAGCCGCAACAGCCGCAGGCCCGCCACCGAAAGCTTCATCGGCTTGGAGCGGCGCACGAAAAGCTCCACCCCCGCCTGATCCTCCAGCCCCTTGATCTGATGGCTGAGCGCCGATTGCGTGATGTTGAGCTGGTCGGCGGCGCGGGCCACCCCGCCGGCCTCGTGAATCGCCTTGATCGTGCGCAGGTGGCGGAACTCGATATGCATGTGCGGCTCATGTTGATGATGAATATTATGAAATTGTCTCACATCATGCGGCGTGCCACAAGTCAGGCAACACTTGCATGAGGTGCACCATATGATCCGTCCCGAGATCTCCTTCGAGTTTTTCCCGCCGCGCAATATCGAAGCGACCTTCCGGCTCTGGGACACGGTGCAGGTGCTGGCCCCGCTGGCGCCGCGCTTTGTCTCGGTGACCTATGGCGCGGGCGGCACAACCCGCGATCTGACGCGCGAGGTCGTGGGCACGTTGCAGCGCCATTCGGGGCTGCGCACCGCCGCCCATCTGACCTGCGTCGATGCCACGAAGGACGAGACGCTGGCCATCGCGCAGGGTTTTGCCGATGCGGGCGTGCGCGATATCGTGGCGTTGCGCGGCGACCCGCCGAAAGGGGCTGCCGGCTTTGCCGCGCATCCCGACGGGTTTGCCAATTCGGTGGAGCTGATCGGCGCACTGGCCAAGAGCGGCGATTTCACCGTCCGCGTCGGCGCCTATCCCGACATCCACCCCGAAGCGGCCAGCGCCGAGGCGGATATCGACTGGCTCAAGGCCAAGCTCGACGCGGGCGCCACCGAAGCGCTGACGCAGTTCTTCTTCGAGCCCGAGACCTTCTTTCGCTTCCGCGACCGCTGCGCCCGCGCCGGGATCGACCATGCCATCGTGCCGGGCATCCTGCCGGTCGAGAACTGGACCGGGGCGCGCCGCTTTGCCGAGCGCTGCGGCACCTCGGTGCCGGGCTGGCTCGACGCGGCCTTCGGCAAGGCGCAGCGCGACGGGCGCGAGGATCTGCTGGCCACCGCGATCTGCACCGAGCTCTGCAGCGAGCTCATCGAGGGCGGTGTTGAAAAACTGCATTTCTACACGCTGAACCGCCCCGAACTGACGCGCGACGTCTGTTTCGCGCTTGGCATCACCCCCGAAATGCGCCTCGAAAACGTCGCCTGACCAGGCGCCTCCGCGCCACCCGACCGGATGTCCGCATCCCGTCTCTGCTTTGGTGAGTCCGGAAGCCGGGGCCACAAGCGCCCCCCGTTCGGTCGGCTTACGGCTCCCTCTCCACACCTGCCCGTCATCACGCACACCCACGTCACCCCATTCTCTCCCACACCCCTCTCCCCCTCACATCCGCCCGCCGATCCCGATGGTGATCTCGCGGGCGGCGGCCACAACCTTGTCGCCGATCTCGGCCAGCGCGTGGTCGGGCAGCCGGGCGGTGGGGCCGGAGATCGAGATGCCCGCCACCGCCGCGCCGCTTGCATCGAAGATCGGCGCCGCGATGCAGCGCATGCCGAGGGTCTTTTCGTCGCTGTCGATGGCATAGCCGCGCCGGGCGATGAGGGCCAGTTCGGCGGCCAGCGCCTCGGGCTGGACAATCGTGTGCCGGGTAAACCGCTGCAGCCCCTGCGCCGCGGTGACCCTTGCGGCCTCGGCAGGGGGCATATGCGCCAGCAGCGCCTTGCCGATGCCCGACGCATGCATCGGCGACATGGTGCCGGGCGGAAAGAACGCGCGGATCGACTCATGTGTTTCGACCTGGCTGACAAACAGCACCTGCCCCTCGCGCCCGATGCCGAGATTGGCGGTCTCGCCGGTCTGCCCCATCAGGCGGCGCAGCAGCGGTGTGGCGCGCTCAACAAGAGAGGTCCTGCGCAGAAACCGCGATCCGATCAGAAACGCGCCCGCGCCGACATGCCAGGTCTGCGGGACAGAGTCGAAATCGACGATCCCGCGGCCTTCCAGCGTGACCAGCACGCGATAGACGGTGGCGGGCGATTGCGCCGTGGCTTCGGCCAGATCCGACAGCGTCGCGCCGTTCATTTCCGACAGGGTCGCCAGCACCTCCATCGCGCGATCCAGCGATTTGATCCGGTTCTGCTCGGCCTTGTCGTCCCAGGCCCGCGGCCGCCCCCGCGGGCGCCGTTCGGCGTCGCCCTTGCTGTCTGTCCTGCGTTCTGTCGCCAAGATTTCTTCCTTTCCAAAATCGTTTTTCAAATCATGAAAAACACCAAGCATTTGATTACAATAGATTTCCACCGCCTTTCGATTTCTGAAAAAGTATTTCAAAAAAATGGACGCGGCAAGGGGCGCGGTCTAGATATCTCTCAACAGCGAGGAGATCTGCGCCATGAGCATCCAGAACCCGGTTTTCATACCCGGCCCGACCAACATCCCCGAAGCGATCCGCAAGGCCTGCGACATGCCGACGATCGATCACCGGTCGCCGCTCTTCGCCAAGATCCTGCATCCGGCGCTGGACGGCGTGCGGCAGGTGCTCAGGCAGACCTCCGGCGAGACCTTCATCTTTCCCGCCTCCGGCACCGGCGGCTGGGAAACCGCGCTCACCAACACGCTCAACCCCGGCGACCGCGTTCTGGCCGCGCGCAACGGCATGTTCAGCCATAAGTGGATCGACATGTGCCAGCGCTTCGGGCTCGACGTCACCCAGGTCGATGTCGAATGGGGTGAGGGTCTGCCGGTCGACCAGTTCGAGCAGATCCTGCGCGAGGACAGCGCCGGAGAGATCAAGGCCGTGCTCGCCACCCATAACGAGACCGCCACCGGCGTGGTGTCGGACATCGCGGGCCTGCGCCGCGCGATGGAGGCCGCCGGGCATGGCGCGCTTCTGCTGGTCGACGGTGTGAGCTCCATCGGCTCGATGCCGTTCGAGTTTGACGGGTGGGGTGTCGATGTGGCCGTCACCGGCAGCCAGAAAGGCTTCATGCTGTCGGCCGGGCTCGCCATTGTCGGGTTTTCCGACAAGGCCGTGGCGGCGTCGAAATCCGCCACCCTGCCCCGCACCTTCTGGTCGATTGACGACATGCGCAAGGGCTATGCCGCCGACGCCTATCCCTACACCCCCGCGGTCGGCTTGATGAACGGGCTGAAGCTCGCCACCGAAATGCTGCTGGATGAAGGGCTGGACCAGGTCTTTGCCCGCCACGCGCGGATCGCTGACGGCGTGCGCGCCGCGGTCGGGGCCTGGGGCATGACGCCCTGCGCCAGACGCCCGGAGCTTTATTCCAACACGGTCACCGCCATCCGCACACCCGAAGGGTTCAATGCGTCGCGCATCGTCGAACATGCCGCCACGCAATACGGCATGGCCTTCGGTACCGGTCTGGGCGATGTTGCGGGCAAGGTGTTCCGCATCGGGCATCTGGGCCAGCTCACCGATGCCATGGCACTGTCAGGCATCGCGACGGCGGAAATGGTTATGGCCGATCTCGGCCTCGACATCCCGCTCGGTGCCGGAGTGGCCGCGGCGCAGGGGGTCTACCGGCGCGGCGCGCAAGACGAAAGGATGGCAGCCCAATGAAAGACGCAACCACGACTCTGCCCAGCTACGAGGACATGCTGACCGCACATGAGCGGATCAAGCCCTATATCCACCGCACCCCGGTGCTGACCTCGTCCTATCTCAATGAGCTCACAGGCGCGGAGCTCTTCTTCAAATGCGAGAATTTCCAGAAGGCCGGCGCGTTCAAGGTGCGCGGCGCGTCGAACGCGGTGTTTGGCCTCTCGGAGGAGAAGGCCGCCAGGGGTGTGGCGACGCATAGTTCCGGCAATCATGCACTGTCGCTGAGCTATGCCGCAGGCCGCCGCGGTATTCCCTGTCACGTGGTGATGCCGCGCACGGCGCCGCAGGCCAAGAAGGACGCGGTGCGCGGCTATGGCGGGCAGATCACCGAATGTGAGCCCTCGACAAGCTCTCGGGAAGCGACATTCGCCGAGGTGCAGGCCGCCACGGGGGCCGAGTTTGTGCATCCCTATAACGATCCGCGGGTGATTGCGGGTCAGGGCACCTGCTCCAAGGAGCTGATGGAGCAGACCGACGGGCTGGACGCGGTCATCGCGCCCATCGGCGGCGGTGGCATGGTGTCGGGCACCTGCCTCACGCTCTCGACGCTGGCGCCCGAAGTGAAGATCTATGCCGCCGAGCCCGAACAGGCCGACGATGCCTATCGCAGCTTCAAGGCCGGGCATATCATCGCCGACGATGCGCCGGACACCATCGCCGACGGGCTCAAGGTGCCGCTGAAAGAGAACACCTGGCATTTTGTGTCGAACCACGTGACGGACATCCTGACCACCTCCGAAGACGAGATTGTGGCAGCGATGAAGCTCACCTGGCAGCGCATGAAGATCATCATGGAGGCCAGCTGCGCGCCGCCCCTCGCGGCGATCCTGAAAAACCCCGAAACGTTCCGTGGCAAACGCGTGGGCGTGATCATCACCGGTGGCAATGTCGACATGGACAAGCTGCCCTGGGTGGTCGGCTACTGATGCGGAGCGGTGGGTTGCAAACCCACCCTACGCAGGCCGCGACCCCGTAGGGTGGGTTTGCAACCCACCTTCCCCACGTCAACCTCCCAAAGGAGACCCGTTATGAAAGACAGTGCACATCTCGACGGTTTCGAAGTCGGCTATGACATCCCCGCCCTGCCCGGCATGGATGAGGCCGACGTGCAGACCCCCTGCCTCGTGCTCGACCTCGACGCGCTCGAGCGCAATGTGAAGAAAATGGGCGATTACGCCAAGGCGCATGGCATGCGCCACCGGGTGCATGGCAAGATGCACAAGTCCGTGGACGTGGCCAAGCTGCAGGTCGAATTGGGCGGCGCCTGCGGCGTCTGCTGCCAGAAAGTGTCCGAGGCCGAGGTCTTTGCCCGCGGCGGCATCAAGGACGTGCTGGTCTCCAACCAGGTGCGCGACCCGGCCAAGATCGACCGTCTGGCGCGCATGCCCAAGCTCGGCGCGCGCACGATCTGCTGTGTCGACGATGCCGACAACGTGGCCGACCTCTCGGCGGCGGCACAAAAGCACGGCACCGAGATCGAGTGCCTCGTGGAGATCGATTGCGGCGCGGGCCGCTGCGGTGTCACCACAACCCCCGCCGTGATCGAGATCGCCAAGGCCATCGACGCCGCCCCGGGTCTGAAATTCGCCGGCATCCAGGCCTATCAGGGGGCGATGCAGCACATGGACAGCTATGAGGACCGCAAGGCCAAGATCGACGTCGCCGTGGCGCAGGTCAAGGACGCGGTGGACGGGCTCAAGGCCGAAGGTCTGGACTGCGACATCGTCGGCGGCGGCGGCACCGGCTCGTATTATTTCGAAAGCAACTCGGGCGTTTACAACGAGCTTCAATGCGGCTCCTACGCGTTCATGGATGCCGATTACGGCCGGATCCTCGACGCCGACGGCAACCGCATCGACCGCGGCGAGTGGGAAAACGCGCTGTTCATCCTGACCTCGGTGATGAGCCACGCCAAGCCGGAGAAGGCGATTGTCGATGCCGGTCTCAAGGCGCAATCGGTCGACAGCGGCCTGCCGGTGATCTTCGGGCGTGACGATGTGGAATATGTCAAATGCTCGGATGAGCATGGCGTCGTCGCCGATCCCGAGGGCGTGCTCAAGGTCAATGACAAGCTCAAGCTGGTGCCGGGCCACTGCGATCCGACCTGCAATGTGCATGACTGGTATGTCGGCCTGCGCGGCGGCAAGGTCGAGACGGTCTGGCCGGTTTCCGCACGCGGCAAGGCGTATTGAAAGGTATCGGATCGCCTTCGGCGATCCGACCCGCCGGGGGGCCAGCCCCCCGGACCCCCGCGAAGTTCAGGGGCATGATGCAGCGCAGGCGCGTGTCTTACGGGCCCGGGCGCTGCCGCTATGACCCCGGAGTTTCGAAGCGGGCGGCGCAGGAGACGTGGCGGGGCGATGTCCTGACGCAAGGGACGTGCCCTAAGCGCGGCGCGCCGGTCTGCCGTCTTCCCCTGCCCAGAGCCAAGACTGACAAAGGATTTCACGATGAATGCCCCCAGCCCTACCGATACGCACAAGGTCACCATTGTTCCCGAAGCGGAGATTGCGGCGCTGATGACGCCGGAAGACGCGTTTGGTGCGGTGGAGGCGACCTTCGCCGCCATGGCCACCGGTGCGGCCTATAATTTTCCGGTGATCCGTGAGGATATCGGCCATGCGGAGGCGCTTTACGGCTTCAAGTCGGGCTTTGACCGCGAAAGCCTCGCCATGGGGCTGAAATCCGGCGGCTACTGGCCCGGCAACGAGGCCCGCGGGCTGACCAACCACCAGTCGACCGTGATCCTCTTTGACGCCGACACAGGACGTGTGACCGCGCTGGTGGGTGGCAACCTGCTGACAGCGCTGCGCACCGCCGCCGCGTCGGCCGTGTCGATCAAACATCTCGCCCGGCCCGATGCCAAGGTGCTGGGCATGGTCGGCGCAGGGCATCAGTCGGCCTTCCAGATGCGCGCAGCCTGCGCGCAGCGCGACTTTGAAAAGGTGGTCGGCTGGAACTACCATCCGGAGATGCTGACCCGCCTCGAGGACACCGCGCGCGACCTTGGCCTGCCTTTCGAGGCGGTCTCGCTCGAAGAGCTGGGCGCGCAATCGGACGTGATCATCACCATCACCTCCTCGCATCAGGCGCAGCTGATGTCCGACTGGGTCAAGCCCGGCACACATATCGCCTGCATGGGCACCGACACCAAAGGCAAGCAGGAGGTCGACGCGCAGCTGCTGGCCCGCGCCGCGGTCTTCACAGACGAGGTCGCCCAAAGCGTCAGCATCGGCGAGGCGCAGCATGCCATCGCCCAGGGGCTGATTGCGGAGAGCGACATCGCGCAGATCGGCGCGGTCATCAATGGCGCGCATCCCGGGCGCAGCTCCGCCGAAGAGATCACGCTTTTTGACGGCACCGGCGTCGGTCTGCAGGATCTGGCGGTGGCCGCGAAGGTGGTCGATCTGGCCGTGGCGCGCGGCGTCGCGACGCAGGTGGCGTTCTGACGGCGGACCCGGAATCGCGCAGCGCAACGACTGCGGGAGGGCGGGCGGGGCGTCGTGCCTGCACGCGCGGCGTCCTGCCCTCCACCTCATAACCATCATGCAGATTATGAGTTTGCCTTGAGCCCCTGCCCGTGACACCTCTGCGGCACAGCGAACAAGGCAGGCCCCGCATGAGCCGATTTGCACAGATGCTCTCGACCCGAGACTGGATCCTCGCCGACGGCGCGACCGGCACCAACCTCTTCAACATGGGGCTGATGTCGGGTGACGCGCCGGAGTTCTGGAACGAGGATGAACCCGACAGGATCCGCGCGCTCTATCGCGGCGCGGTCGAGGCGGGCTCCGACCTCTTTCTCACCAATTCCTTCGGCGCCAACGCCTCGCGGCTGAAACTGCACGACGCCGCGGACCGCGCGTTCGATCTGTCGCGTCTGGCCGCCGAACTAGGCCGCGAGATCGCCGATGCCGCCCCGCGCGAGGTCATCGTGGCAGGCTCCGTCGGCCCCACGGGCGAGATCATGGGCGCGGCCGGCACGCTCAGCCACGCAAGCGCCGTGGAGATGTTCGAAGAGACCGCACAGGGCCTGAAAGCCGGCGGCGCGGATGTGCTCTGGCTCGAGACGATCTCCGCCCCCGAGGAATATCGCGCCGCCGCCGAGGCCTTTGCCAGCGTCGACCTGCCCTGGTGCGGCACCATGAGTTTCGACACGGCGGGCCGCACCATGATGGGGCTGACCTCCGCCGACATGGTGGGGCTTGTCGAGGGCCTGCCCAACCCGCCCATGGGGTTCGGGGCCAATTGCGGCGTGGGGGCGTCGGATCTTCTGCGCACGGTGCTGGGCTTTGTCGCGCAGGGCACCGAACGGCCAATCATCGCCAAGGGCAACGCGGGCATTCCGAAGTTTCACGACGGTCACATCCATTATGACGGCACGCCGGATCTGATGGCCGATTACGCGGTGCTGGCCCGCGATTGCGGCGCGCGGATCATCGGCGGCTGTTGCGGCACGATGCCCGCGCATCTGGAAAAGATGCGCGCCGCGCTCGAGGATCGCCCCCGCGGTCCGCGCCCGACGCCGGAGCAGATCACCGACGCCTTGGGCGGGTTCTCCTCGCCCGGCGACGGCACCGGCGACACGGGCGCGCCCGCCCGCGAGCGGCGCGGCAGACGGCGGCGCGGCTGAGCCGCGCTCAGACGCCGAACAGCTCTTTCAGCAGCGCCCGGTCGCGCGCCGCCGTGTCGGTGATCCAGTCACGCAGCCGCGACTGCAGCGGCGAGAGCCTGCGGCTTTTGCGCCAGACCAACCGGTGCCAGTATTGCCCCGCCACCACCGTCTCCGCCCCGAAAGGCATGATCAGATCGCCCTCCGCCACCGCATGCAGACATTCCGAGAGCCCCCCCAGCACCAGCCCGATCCCGGCCCGGGCGATGCGTTCCCCGCTGCCGCTCAGCCCGAAGGTCTGGCTGGTGGTCGACGGATCGAGCGCGATGCCGGTCGCCCGCCCCCAGCGGTCCCATTCCGCCCAGTCGGGATCGGAGGTCGGCACGTCGATATGCACGATGGGAATGCCGGTGAGACTGCGCTGGCCCGGCGCCAGCCCATAGCGCTCGGCAAAAGCCTGCGTGCAGACCGGCACCAGCCCGCTGGGCAGCAGATCGCGCGACGCAAGCTCCGGGCCGACCTCTCCGCAATATCGGATGGCAAAATGCACATCGCTCTGCATGAGGTCGATCACGTCCCAGGTTGTGTTGAGCCGCAGATCGATGGCCCCGACATGGGCAAAAAGCTCGGACATATGGCGCGGCAACCAGGTCTCGGCAAAGGTCTGGGTCACGCTGAGCGAGATCTGCCGCGGATCGGCGGTGGCCCCCAGCGTCGCCTGCACGTCGGCGATCCCCGCCAGGCTGCGGCGCAGGCGCGGGGCCTCGTCGCGCAGATCCGCCACCGGATCGAGCCCGCCGGGCCTGCGGGTGAAAAGCGGCCGGTCGAGCCGCTCTTCCAGGCGCCGGATCTGCGCGGCGATGGCGGCGTTGGTCACGCCGAGCCCCTCCGCCGCCGCCGCGATCGACCCGGTGCGCAGCACCGCATCCACCGCGCGCCAGCCGTTGAGATGCGACACGGGCTGTCCATCGTGAATAGATTTTGTCATCGCGACCATGCAATAAGTGACGTGAAACTCTTCTTTCATAGCGCTCTAATGACCTCACGTGAACACTATTTGTCACCAAAGGACGAGCGATATGAAAACCTATGTGATCGAACGCGACATTCCCGCCATCGGCGCGATGGCCCCCGCCGAGCTGCACAGCGCGGCGCAAGCCTCCAACGCGGCGCTGGCGAAGCTGGCCCCGCGCGTGCAATGGCAGCACTCATACGTGGCGGGCAACAAGACCTTTTGCGTCTACCTCGCCGAGGACACCGACGCGATCCGCGAGCATGCCACGCTCAGCGGGTTTCCGGCCGATATCATCACCGAGATCACCGCGCGCATCGACCCGAGCTGGGGCCAGGGCGCGGCCTCCTAGAACAGCGCCAGCTGATCGCCGGGGCGCGGCGGCGGTGCAAAGAGATCGCAGCGCAGTGGCGCGGATCCGCCTCTGAGACCAAGGCGGCGGGTGGCCACCGCAAACCGCGCCGCCAGCATCTCTGCATAGGCCCCCTCGCCGCGCATGCGCGTGTGCCACCTGGCGGAATAGACCTCTCCGTCATGCATGTCGCGCAGATGGCCCATGATGCGGGCGGCGCGGTCGGGGTAATGCTCGGCCAGCCAGTCCTGCCAGAGCTGCGAGACCTCGAGCGGCAGGCGCAGCATGATCCAGCTGGCCGCGTCTGCCCCGGCCTCCGCCCCTGCTGCCAGAATCGCCTCAAGCTCCGGATCGGTGAGCGCCGGGACCATCGGCGACGCCATCACGCGTACCGGGATCCCCGCCTCCGTCAGACGGCGGATCGTGGCGATGCGGCGGGCGGGCGCCGGCGCGCGCGGCTCCATCCGGCGCGAAAGATCTGCGTCAAGCGTGGTCACCGAGAGTCCCACCCGCACCAGCCCGTCCCGCGCCATCCCCGACAGGATGTCGATGTCGCGCTCGATCAGCGCGCCCTTGGTTACAATCGCCACCGGATGGCGGAACGCGGCCAGCACATCCAGAACCGCGCGCATGATGCCGCGATCCCGCTCCACCGGCTGGTAAGGATCGGTATTGGTGCCGATGGCGATGGGCGCGACCCGGTAGCTCCGGGCGCGCAACTCCCGCTCCAGCACCTGCGGTGCGCTGGGGCGCGCAACAAGCTTCGTTTCGAAATCGAGCCCCGGCGACAGCCCCAGATAGGCATGTGTGGGCCGCGCAAAACAATAGATGCAGCCATGCTCGCAGCCGCGGTAGGGGTTGAGCGTCCGGTCAAACGGCAGATCCGGCGAGCGCACGTAATTGATCACCGAGCGCGGCGCCTCTTCGGTCACTTCGGTGCGCAGCACGCCCGGCGCATCCGCCCGGTCCCAGCCATCGTGCTCGTCGACGCGCAGATGACGCTCGAACCGGCCCGCATCGCGGCTGGACGCGCCGCGTCCGGGGCGCTGTGCAGGATCGACGGGACGGGCGGGATGCGGCATCCCGAAAAACTAGAACAAACGCGGAACATTTGCAACGCCCCACGCCTGCCACGTGGCACCGCGTCGCAACGCTTGCGCCCCATGTCGCAATCCGCCAATTGCGCTGCCCCGAAAAAGACGAAGTGTTTCAGTAGCCAGAGGCTAACCCCCGCGGCCCCAGCAAGGGAAATGACGCCATGTCCGACGAAGAAGACGACATCATCCTGTCCGAGCTCGACGACGAAGAGCTGACGCAACAGATGTGGGACGACCTTTACGACGGTCTCAAGGAAGAGATCGAGGAAGGTGTGAACATCCTGCTCGAACGCGGCTGGGCGCCCTACAAGGTCCTGACCGAGGCGCTGGTCGGCGGCATGACCATCGTTGGCAAGGATTTCCGCGACGGCATCCTTTTTGTGCCCGAGGTGCTTCTGGCGGCCAACGCGATGAAGGGCGGCATGGCCATTCTGAAACCGCTTCTGGCCGAAACCGGCGCGCCGCGCATGGGCAAGATGGTGATCGGCACCGTCAAGGGCGACATTCACGACATCGGCAAGAACCTTGTGTCGATGATGATGGAGGGTGCGGGTTTTGAAGTGGTCGATCTGGGCATCAACAACCCGGTGGAAAACTATCTCGAGGCGCTGGAAACCGAAGAGCCGGATATTCTCGGCATGTCGGCCCTGCTGACCACAACCATGCCCTACATGAAGGTGGTGATCGACACGATGGTCGAACAGGGCATCCGCGAGAACTACATCGTTCTGGTCGGGGGCGCGCCGCTCAACGAGGAGTTCGGCAAGGCCATCGGCGCCGACGCCTATTGCCGCGACGCCGCTGTGGCGGTCGAGACCGCCAAGGAATTTGTCGCCCGCAAGCACAACCAGCTGGCCGCTGGCTGACAGGATCCACGCACAGCCCGCGCATGGCCCGCGCATGGCCCATCCACGGAACGATCTGCGTTCAGCCGGCGTTGTTCAGGCAATCAATGTCTGCAACTCCGGAGGATCCATGTCACAGCGACTGAACAATCTGAACGAAATCATTTCCGTCCTGAAATCCGGCGCCGAGTTCTACCGCAAGGCCGCCCGCAAGACCGGCACGGACGAACTGGAAAAGATCTGCTGCGAACATGCGGATCTGCGCGATCAGGTCGCGGTGGAGCTGAGCGACGTCGTCGAGGAAGCCGGTCACGAACCCGCCTCCGCCTCTGCCAAGGAAAAGGGCCATGCGGGTCTGGCGTCGGTGGCAGCGGTCTTCAACGACACCGACACGTCGCTGACAAAGGGCCTCGAGGAACACGAGGACCGCACCCAGGCGGTGCTGCGCAACGCGATCCACCACAAGGATAACGAGCGCGACAAACCGATGCTCGAAAGCTACATGAGCGCCTTCCAACAGGCGCATGAACGGGTCCGCTCTGTCTTGCGCGACCTCTGACCAGGACATCACGGGAAAGGCTCCTTTGAAGAAAGGGGCCTTTTTCTTTACCCGAATCTGTCCCATATTGAGGACAGAAGGAGACCGGCATGCCCGTTACCTCATTTGCAATGTTGATCTTTTGTGTCATTGCCGCCGCGGCGCTGACTGTCTGGGCGCTCAGCGCCTGGGGCGCGTTGACCGTGCTGCCCGTGTTGCTCTGCCTCGCACTCGCCGCCCGCTGGGCGCTGGCGCATGTGCCGCATGACGACGGCCAGACCTGACGACGCCACGCTGACGCGCGACGGGCTCGTCCCTGCGGGGGATGGCCGCGTTCTGCTGATTGCCTGCGGGGCGCTGGCCCGCGAGATCCTCGACCTCAAGACGCTGGGCGGCTGGGATCATCTCGATCTGGCCTGCCTGCCCGCGATCCTGCACAACCATCCCGACCGCATCCCCGCCGCGGTGGAGGCGCTGGTACAGGAGCATCGCGATGCCTACGCACGGATCTGTGTGGTCTATGCCGATTGCGGCACCGGCGGCTTGCTGCAGGCCGCCTGCGCGCGGCTCGGAGTGGAGATGGTCGAGGGCCCGCATTGTTATGCGTTTTTCGACGGGCTGGAGGCGTTTGCCGCCCGCGACGAGATCACCAGCTTCTATCTCACCGATTTCCTCGTGCGGCAGTTCGATGCGTTTGTGTGGAAGCCGCTGGGTCTCGACCGGCACCCCGAGCTGCGGGACATGTATTTCGCGCATTACGAAACGCTGGTCTATCTCGCGCAGACTGACGATCCGGCCTTGACCGAAAAGGCCCGCAGCGAGGCCGCGCGCCTGGGTCTGGCGTTCGAACGGCGGCTGACCGGCTACGGCGATCTGGCCACCACGCTGGAAGGCTGGGCCAAGACGCCTCAGACGGTCTGACCCGCCCGCCTCACTCCGCCGCCACCGATTCCCTGAGCACAACGGAGGCCGGCACCAGCGCCACTTGCGCCGCGCGGTCCTGCAGCCCCCAGAGCACCAGCGCCGAGATCGTGTCGGCGCGCAACCGGCCCAGCATCACCACCGCCCCTTCCTGGCGCGCCCGGAAGGCCGCCTGATCGAGAAAGCGGCGGATCACCCGGGCGTCCTGACCCTCGCCGTCGAAATCGCGGAACACCGTGGCCGACGGCACACCCGCGCGCTGCGCCAGTTGCTGCGCGGTGTTGAGCCCCTTGGGCAGCATCAGCAAGCCATGCCCCGAGGCCGCGAGATAGGCCGCCGCCTGGCTGGAGGCCGCACGGCTGCTCTGCAGCCCGCCGCCCGGCGCTTCGAGCACGCCGATGGCCTGCGGCACCCGGTCGAGCGCCGCGCCAAGTGCAACCTCGACGTCGCTTGCCTGCGCGCCCTCCGGCACGTCCGCCAGCACCATGACCTCGAAGCCGAGCTCGCGGTAGGCCGCCGTGGCCCCGGCGGGATCGCGGTGCCCCGGCGCAATTGCAAAGGTCACCGGAAAGGGGAACGGCTCCAGCGCTTCGGGGCCAAGCGGGCCGCTGCCGTCGTCGATCAGCACCACCGACACGCGTGGCAGGCCCTCGGCCGGATCCGCCTCGGCGGCGAACCGGATAAGCGGCGCGTCTTCGGCCAGCGCCTGTGCCGGTGCCGCCTCCTCATCCGCACCGATGCGCGGCAGACGGCTCTGGGTGACCGCGCCGTCACGGTCGAGCAGCGATTCCGCGGGCTGACCGATTGCGGGGCGCGGCGCGACGGCGGTGGCCTCCGGCGACAATTGCGCAAACTCCTCCTCGGCCAGCGGGGCGGCGTCTTCCTCCGCGACATCCTCCGCCAGCGTGGCCTCGTCCGGCGCCCTGTCCGGTGCGGGGGCCTGCTCCGCGATCACCTCCGGCGTGGCCTCTTCCGGGGCCGTGTCTTCCGGGGCCGTGTCTTCCAGCGCCGTGTCTTCCGGGGCCGTGTCTTCCGGGGCCGTGTCTTCCGGGGCCGCCGCTTCGGCGACCGCCTCTTCGGTCACGCTTTCATTCGCGGCCTGCGCGACGTCCGCCGGGACGGCATCTGCCGGTGCCTCCTCGCGCGCGTCCTCAACCGCCGCCTCGTCAACGGCACTTTCCCCGGCAGCCGCCTCTTCGTCGGCGACCAGCGCGGTCTCTTCCTCGGGCACTGGCGGCGGCGGCGGCTGAACCGGCGCAATCGAGAGATCCGGAACCGCATCCGGGTTGACCAGACCCGGCGCCTCGGCCTGCGCCAATGGCAGGACCGGCCCGTCGGAAGTGACCGCAATCGCCGCGCCGGGGTTGAGCGGCACCGGTGCCGCATCGACCGGCGCGTCCGGTGCCGCGCCGATATCGGGCTGGCGCGGCGGTTGCGTGTCGGCGCCCACCACCAGCGGCGATGCGGGCGCGTCGAGCGCCGAAGCCGCCTGACCGGGCACCTCAACCGCCGTCTCGGGCGGCGGGCGGCGTCCCGGTTGCGCGGGATCGACCTCGCGGACCTCCGCCACATCCGCCCGCTCCGGCGCGGGCGCCCTGGGGCGGGCCAGCGGATCGTCGACGGCGGGCTCTTCCGGCGCGGCCTCGGGCTCGGGCCGGGTCACGGCGACGTCCCGGGAGGTGTCCGCCTGCACCGGTGCGGCGTCGGGATCGGGCGCCAGGGCCGCCTCCTGAACCCCGCTCTGCATCGCGGCGCCCGGCTCCGGCGGGTCGGTTGCCAGCGACAGACCGGCGACACCCGCGCCCGCCACAAGTGTTCCCCAGACCGCTCCGCTCAGAAATCCGCGTGCCATTCTGTCTGCTCCCTGCCCTGCGGCCACCACCTGCGCGGTTCGCCGCGTTCCGTCTGTCGTCGCCGTGCCGCGCCCTTGCCCTTGACGCCGAACGGCCTGCCTGCGCATGTATACCGCGACTTGATCTATACCGCCACTCCGCGCTGCGCCACCAGCCCCAAGATCCCTTCTCCGGAGCCCTGCCGACATGATCCTGCTGATCGATAATTATGACAGCTTTACCTATAATCTGGTGCATTTCCTCGGCGAGCTCGGGGCCGAGGTCGCGGTCCATCGCAACGATGCGCTCGATGTGCAGCAGGCGATGGCGTTGCGCCCGGCGGCCATCGTGCTGAGCCCCGGCCCCTGCGACCCCGATCAGGCGGGGATCTGCCTGGCGCTGACCCGGGCCGCGGCAGAGACCCGCACGCCGCTGCTGGGCGTGTGCCTCGGCCATCAGACCATCGGCCAGGCCTTTGGCGGCACGGTGGAGCGGCACGCGCAGATCGTGCATGGCAAGGCGGGCGCGATGCATCACGAGGGCGACGGTGTCTTTGCCGGGCTGCCCTCGCCGTTTTCGGCCACGCGCTATCATTCGCTGGTGGTGCGCCGCACCGACCTGCCCGAGACGCTGCGAGTCACCGCGGCGCTCGGGGATGGCACGATCATGGGGCTCTCGCACAACGCGCTGCCGATCCACGGCGTCCAGTTTCACCCCGAGTCGATCGCGTCGGAGCATGGCCACAAGCTGCTGCAGAACTTCCTCGACCTCGCCAACGTGACGGAGCCCGCATGAGCGACGACATCCGCCCTCTGATCGGTGCGGCCGCCGACCGGTCGCTGACCCGCGCCGAGGCCGAGGCCGCCTTCACCGTGCTCTTCGAAGGTCAGGCCAGCCCGGCGCAGATCGGCGGCTTGCTGATGGCGCTGCGCACGCGCGGCGAGACGGTCGAGGAATACGCCGCCGCCGCCGCGGTGATGCGCGCCAGATGCCACAAGGTGGCGGCGCCCGCGGGCGCGATGGACATCGTCGGCACCGGCGGCGACGGGAAGGGCACGCTCAACATCTCGACCGCCACCGCCTTTGTTGTGGCCGGCGCGGGCGTCTGCGTGGCAAAACACGGCAACCGCAATCTCAGCTCGAAATCGGGCGCCGCCGATGCGTTGGGCCAGCTGGGCATCAACGTGATGATCGGCGCGGATGTGGTTGAAAAGGCGCTGGAATCCTGCGGCATCTGCTTCATGATGGCACCGATGCACCACCCGGCCATGGCCCATGTGGGCCCTGTCCGGGCCGAGCTCGGGACCCGCACGATCTTCAACATTCTGGGGCCGCTGACCAACCCCGCGGGCGTCAGGCGGCAGCTGACAGGCGCCTTCAGCCGCGACCTGATCCGCCCGATGGCCGAGACGCTTGGGCAGCTGGGCTCGGAGCGCGCCTGGCTGGTGCATGGCTCGGATGGCACTGACGAGCTGACGATCACGGGGACAAGCTGGATCGCCGCGCTGGAAGAGGACGGCACGATCCGCGAGGCCGAGTTGCATCCCGAAGACGCGGGCCTGCCGGTGCACCCGTTCGAGGCCATTCTGGGCGGCACACCGGAGGAAAACGGCCAGGCTTTCCGCGCGCTTCTGGACGGCGCGCCCTCGGCCTATCGCGACGCGGTCCTGCTCAATGCCGCTGCGGCCCTTGTGGTGGCGGGCCGGGTTGACGATCTGCGCGACGGCGTCGCCATGGCGCGCGACAGCATCGACAGCGGTGCCGCGAGGTCGCGGGTCGATGCGCTGGCCGCCGCCACGCAGGCCGCATGACGCCACGCTGCATGAGGCCCCCCGAGGCCTGGGCGCATCTGCCATTCTTCACGCGCGACTGGCCGGCACTGGCACGGCGCATCGCGGACGACCCGCGCGAAATCCTGCCACCGGCGCAGCAACGTTTCGCCGCACTCGCCGCCTGCCCGCCTGAGGCCACGCGCGTGATCATCCTCGGCCAGGACCCCTACCCGACACCCGGTCACGCGCATGGGTTTGCGTTCTCCGCCGCACCGGCGGTGACACCGCTGCCGCGCTCTCTGGCCAATATCTACAAGGAGATGCAGGCCGATCTCGGCGCGAGCCCACCCACCTCCGATCTGCGGTTCTGGGCCGATCAGGGCGTGCTGTTGCTCAACACCGCGCTCACGGTGCCCGCCGGTGAGGCGGGCGGGCATGGCAAGCTGGGCTGGTCCGCTCTGACACGCGATGTGCTGGCGGCGCTGTCACGCACGCCGCGCGCGTTTTTGCTCTGGGGGCGGCACGCACAGGGTTTTGCCCCGGAGATCACCGGCCCCGGGCATCTTGTCCTGCAAAGCGCGCATCCCTCGCCGCTTTCGGCCCGTCACGGGTTTTTCGGCGCGCGCCCCTTTTCTCGGGTGAACGCGTGGCTTAAAGCCAGAGGGGACACGCCGATCAACTGGACGACGCCGGACCCTGCGCATGACAGACACGATCCTCGACAAGATCAAGGCCTATAAGCTGGAAGAGATCGCCGCCGACAAGGCCGCGACCCCATTTTCGGAGATAGAGGCGCAGGCGCGCGACGCGTCCCCGGTGCGCCCTTTCGGGCAGGCGCTGAAAGCCGCCGCCCGCGATGGCTACGGCCTGATCGCCGAGGTGAAAAAAGCCTCCCCCTCCAAAGGGTTGATCCGTGCCGATTTCGATCCTGAAACGCTGGCCCGGGCGTATCAGTCCGGCGGTGCCACATGTCTCTCGGTGCTGACCGACACCCCCTCCTTCCAGGGGGCCAAGAGCTTTCTGACCAAAGCGCGCAACGCGACCACCCTGCCCGCATTGCGTAAAGATTTCATGTACGACATCTATCAGGTGGCCGAGGCCCGCGCGCTCGGGGCCGACTGCATCCTGATCATCATGGCCAGTGTGTCTGACGCGCAGGCGGCAGAGCTGGAAGCCGCCGCGCGCCACTGGGGCATGGATGCGCTGATCGAAGTGCATGACCGGGCCGAACTCGACCGCGCGCTGCTGCTCGAAAGCCCGCTCATCGGCGTAAATAACCGCAATCTCAAGACCTTCGAAACCACTCTTGAGACGACACGAACGCTGTCCCGCGCTTTGCCGCAGGAGCGGTTCCTGATCTCCGAATCCGGTCTCGGCACCAATGCGGATCTCGCGGATATGGCCGCCCATGGCGCGCGCGCCTTCCTGATTGGCGAGAGCCTGATGCGGCAGGAGGATGTGGCCCGCGCCACGCGCGATCTGCTCAAAGATCCGGTGCCCGCATGAGCGGCCTCACCCATTTTGACGCGGACGGTCACGCGCATATGGTCGATGTCTCCGACAAGGCGGTCACATCGCGCATCGCAACCGCCGAAGGCCACGTGAAGATGGCCCGCGAAACCTATGATCTTGTTGAAAAAGGCCGCGCGAAGAAAGGCGACGTGATCGGTGTCGCGCGCCTCGCCGGGATCATGGGCGCCAAGAAGACGCCCGAGCTGATCCCGCTCTGCCACCCGCTGCCGGTCACCAAAGTGTCGGTCGACCTCACGCTTGACCCGGACCTGCCCGGTCTGCGGATCGAGGCCACGGTCAAGACCACCGGCCAGACGGGTGTCGAGATGGAGGCGCTCACCGCCGTCTCCACCGCCGCGCTCACGGTCTATGACATGGTCAAGGCGGTGGACAAGCAGATGCAGATCGGCGGTATCCGCGTGATCCTGAAAGATGGTGGAAAATCAGGGCGTTTCGAGGCGACATGATCTCTGTCGAAGAGGCTCTGAACCGGCTTTTCGCCCTCGCCGGACCGCTGCCCAGCGAACCTGTCAGCCTGCTCGACGCCGCGGGGCGCGTTCTGGCCGAACGGGTCCAGGCGACGCGCGACCAGCCGCCTTTCGCGGCCTCCGCCATGGACGGCTACGCGGTGGGGGATGCGAGCTCTGGCGATGTACTGAAGGTGATTGGTGAAAGCGCCGCCGGACACCGGTTTCCGGGCCGGATCGGACGCGGTCAATGCGTGCGGATTTTCACCGGCGCGCCGGTGCCGGAGGGCGCAAAACGTGTGGTTATTCAAGAGGATGTCACGCGTGAGGGCGACCGGATCACGCTCGGCGACAGGCTGGATCGCAGCGACAACATCCGACCCCCCGGGAATGATTTCCGCAAGGGGGTCAGCATCGACGCACCGCGCATGCTCAGCCCCAACGATGTCGCGCTGCTGGCCGCGATGAACATCCCCACCGTCGAGGTGACGCGCCGCCCGAAAGTGGCGCTGATCTCGACCGGCGACGAGCTTGTGGTGCCCGGCGAGGTGCCCGGGCCCGATCAGATCATCGCCTCCAACACCTTCGGGCTGCACGCCCTGTTAACCAGGCTTGGCGCCGCGCCGCGCCTGCTGCCCATCGCGCGCGACACCGAGGCGTCCCTGCGCACCTGTTTCGAGCTGGTCGATGACGCCGATCTGGTGATCACCATCGGCGGTGCGTCGGTGGGCGATCACGATCTGGTCGCCCCCGTGGCTGCCAGAATGGGCATGGAGCAGGCCTTTCACAAGGTTGCCATGCGCCCGGGAAAACCGTTGATGTCCGGGCGGTTGGGCAATGCGATGATGATCGGGCTGCCGGGAAATCCGGTCTCTGCGATGGTCTGCGGCCATGTGTTTGTGGCGCCGGTGATCCGCGCGATGCTCGGGCTCGGGGCCACGCCCGCGCCGCGGGAACGCGCGCCGCTTGCCGCTCCCGTCACGCAGAACGGTCCGCGCGAACATTACACGCGGGCGCTGCTGGAGGACGGCGCGTTAACCGTGTTCGAGCGGCAGGATTCCAGTCTCCTGAGCATTCTGGGCGCGGCAAACGCGCTTGTGGTGCGCCCGGTGCAGGATCCGGCCCGGGCTGCGGGCGACACGGTCGACTACCTTCCGCTCTGAGCCCCGTTTACTGCCGATTAACCTTAATGCGCGACGCTTTTCCACAGACCCCGTTGACACAAAACGGGAACATGCATAGAACAAAGTGGAAATTACGCAGGGTGACCCGGCATGTTGACCAAAAAGCAGCTCGATCTTCTCGATTTCATCAACAAGCGGCTGACACGCGACGGCGTGCCGCCCAGTTTCGACGAGATGAAAGACGCGCTGGATTTGCGCTCCAAGTCCGGCATTCACCGCCTGATCACCGCTCTGGAAGAGCGCGGGTTCATCCGCCGCCTGCCGCACCGCGCGCGGGCGCTTGAGATCGTCAAGCTGCCGGAAACGCTGGGCGTACGGCCGTCGGGATTTGCCCCGCAGGTGATCGATGGCGACCGGCCGGACCAGATGCCCGCCAACGCGAAAACGGTCGCGTCGGGCGGGATGGCGTCCTTGCCTTTGCTGGGCCGGATCGCCGCCGGTGTGCCGATCGAGGCGATCAACAACCCGGCCCCGTCGGTCGCGGTGCCCGGGCAGATGCTGAACGGGTCCAGCGACCATTATGCGCTTGAAGTCAAAGGCGATTCGATGATCGACGCCGGGATCAACGATGGCGATGTGGTGGTGATCCGAGAGACGTCGAGCGCGCGGGACGGCGATATCGTCGTGGCCCAGGTCGAAGGTTACGAGGCCACGCTCAAGCGCTATCGCCGCCGCGGCGACACGGTTGTGCTCGAAGCCGCCAACCCCGCCTATGAACCGCGCGTGCTGCCGCTTGGTGCGGTTGCCGTGCAGGGCAAGCTGGTCGGGCTGATCCGCACCTATTGATCCGCACGTGATGATCCGCACTTACTGACGCGCGCCGTCACCTGACGCGCGTTGCGCGGCCCCCGCGATCTGCGCAAGCTTGCCCGGCGCTCTGGCAGGTCCGTGCCACAAACGCTGCCCGGAATGGTCAGCGGCGGTCTGGAATTCGGGTCCTGCTCGCCCCGGCCAGACCGCGACGGACCCGGTCCGCCGCAACACATCCACGTCGAAAAGCAGGCAATCGCCGGGCAGCACGGTCTGCACGCTGGCGATCACGATCTGCCCCGCCTCGCACCGGCCAAAGCCTTGTGCGGCGCGTTTTCCCTGCAGGTGGATGACCTCATAGCCCAGCATATCCGCGCGCAGCACGCGGCTGCCATCACGCTCCGGCCAGCGTTCGGCGGCGCGCTCCTGACCACCGCCCCGCCCGTCGTTTTCCAGCCAGATCTCGGCCACGAATCCTGCGCCCTTGGCTTTGGAGAGCGCGCGGCCCGCATCGGTCATGATGCCGATCAGCCCGCCGGTGTCGGCGATCAGCAGCACCGGACGTTCGGTCTGCGCCCAGAGAAAAACCGCTGCCGCCATCGGCACCAGCCCCAGCAACCGCCCGCGCCCCTGCCAGAGACACAGGACCAGCCCGCCAAGCGCCAGCACCGGCAGGACCGGCGCCATCGGCGCGAGAATGGGGCGCACCGCGCCCTCCCATTCGGCCACGCTGCGCGCCACAAAGAGGATCCAGTCGAGCCCCAGCTGCATCACCGCGAAAGCCAGCCCGTCGAGCCCGAGCGGCATGAGCAGTGCCGCGACCACCGCCAGCGGCACCACGCCGATCCCCATCACCGGCACGGAGATCAGGTTGGCGATCAGCCCGTAATGCGCGATCTGGTTGAAATGCGCCATGCCAACCGGGGCGGTGGCGGCACCGGCCACGGCGGAGGACACAACCAGCGAAATGAACGGCGCGGTCCAGCGCGGCAACCGCCGCCCCTGCTGCCAGGCGCTCAGCCGTTCGAAGACCGCGACCAGCGCCGTGGTGGCGGCAAAGGACATCTGGAAACCGGGGCCAAGCAGCGCTTCGGGTTGCCAGACCAGCACGATCAGCGCCGCCATCGCCACGCCGCGCAAGCTCAGCGCGCGCCGGTCGAGCATCACCGCGGTAAGCGCCACCGCGGCCATGATGAAGGCGCGCTCCGTCGCAACATTTCCGCCCGAGAGCAGCAGATAGCAAAACGCCGCCAGCAAAGCGCCCGCCGCGGCAATCTTCTTGACCGACGGTCGGTGCCGGGTGAGCGGGATCACCAGCAGAGACAGGCGCAGCGCGGCAAAGACAAACCCCGCAAGCAGCCCCATATGCAGGCCCGAAATGGCCAGAAGATGCGCCAGATTGGTGTCGCGCAGCGCCTGCAGCGTCTCCTGCCCCATGCCCGAGCGGTCGCCGGTCATGATCGCGGCAGCAAAGGCGCCGGTCTCGCCGGGCAGTGCGGTCTGCACACGGGACGAGAGCCACATGCGCGCCTTGAACACCCATTGCCCGGTGCCCGGCGGCTCCAGCAGCAAAACCGGCGTGCGGGTGTAGCCCACCGCGCCCAGGCGCAGGAACCAGGCGTGGCGGCGGAAGTCGAACCCGCCGGGCTCGGCGGCCCCCGAGGGCGCGGAAAGATGGCCGGTGAGGATGACGGTGGCGCCCGGCTGCGGCGTGACATAGCCTTGCTGGCCATGCAGCGACACCCGCACCCGCAGCGGCGTGTCGCCGGGGTCCATGCGCTCCAGCACCACGCGGTCGAGCGTCAGCCGAACCGCATCCGACGCGGAGCGGTCAATATTCACGATGCGCCCTTCGATGGCGCCGTAATAGCGGAAATCGAGGATCGGCCCTGCCACCTGATGCGTGCGCGCGCCCGCCAGCGCAAATCCGCAGGCCACCAGCGCCACCGCCGCCAGCAGCGGTCCGGCCACAGCGCCGAGCCGCGCCTGCGCCGCAAGCCCTGCGGCACCCAGTGCGAACAGCAGCGCCAGCCCCCAGACCGGCGGTTCCGACATCCACGAAAAGTAAAGCCCGATCCCCACGGCGGGGCAGACCGGCACCCATGGGAAGAGATGCCCGCGCTGGCCCAGAAGAGCCGCTTCGATGGGGCGCAAAAGCCCGCCCATGCTTGCCCCGGAGCCTCGCTATGGTTAAGGAACTCTGAACTCTAGCCCTGTCTCTCTTATCAAAAGGTTAACCATGACCCGTTCCTCTCCGGTCGTGACCCGTTTCGCGCCGTCGCCCACCGGCTACCTGCATATCGGCGGCGCGCGCACGGCGCTGTTCAACTGGCTCTATGCGCGCGGCCGTGGCGGCAGGTTCCTGCTGCGGATCGAAGACACCGACCGCGCCCGCTCCACGCCCGAAGCGACCGCCGCGATCCTGCAGGGGCTGGGCTGGCTCGGGCTCGATCATGACGGCGAGGTGGTCAGCCAGTTCGACCGCGCCGCGCGCCATGCGGAGGTTGCGCATGAGATGCTGGCCGCGGGCAAGGCCTATAAGTGCTTTGCCACGCAGGACGAGATCGAGGCGTTCCGCGAGGCCGCGCGCGCCGAGGGCCGCTCGACGCTTTTCCAGAGCCCCTGGCGCGATGCCGATCCCGCGACCCATCCCGATGCGCCGTTTGTGATCCGGCTGCGGACGCCGCAGGACGGCGAGACGGTGATCGCGGACGAGGTGCAGGGCGATGTGCGCATCCGCAACGATCAGCTTGACGACATGGTGCTGCTGCGCTCGGACGGCACGCCGGTTTACATGCTGGCAGTGGTGGTCGACGATCACGACATGGGGGTGACCCACGTGATCCGCGGCGACGATCACCTCAACAACGCCGCGCGCCAGATGGGGATCTACACGGCCATGGGCTGGGGCGTGCCGGTCTGGGCGCATATCCCGCTTATCCATGGCGCCGATGGCAAGAAGCTGAGCAAGCGGCACGGCGCGCTTGGCGTCGATGAATACCAGAAGATGGGCTATCCCGCGGCGGGCATGCGCAACTATCTGGCCCGGCTGGGCTGGAGCCATGGCGATGACGAGTTCTTCACCGATGCGCAAGCGCAGGACTGGTTCGATCTGGGCGGCATCGGCAAAAGCCCCGCACGCTTCGATTTCAAGAAACTCGACAATCTCTCGGGCCAGCATATCGCGGCGGCGGACGATGCTGCACTGCTGCAAGAACTCGAGGCCTATCTCGATGCCGCGGGGCTGGTGCCGCTCAGCGCCGCGCAACGGGACGGATTGGCGCGTGCGCTGTATTGCCTCAAGGACCGGGCGCGCCTCTACCCAGAACTGCTTGAAAAGGCTCATTTTGTCCTGACAGACACACCCGTGGTCCCCGATGAGAAAGCGGCGAAGGCGCTGGATTCGGTATCCCGTGGTATACTGTCTCAATTGACGCCGCAGTTGCAAAATGCTAGCTGGTCCCGAGATGATCTAGAGGCGGTTCTGAACCGCTTTGCCGAGGATCAGGGCACCAAGTTCGGCAAGCTGGCAGGTCCGTTGCGGGCCGCCCTTGCAGGGCGCAGCGTGACCCCTTCGGTGTTCGATATGATGCTCGTTCTGGGCCGCGAGGAAAGCCTTGCACGACTGGACCAGGCCGCAATGGGCGGTGCTGGCTGAGGTCGGCCTCCGGACGACGGCCATGCGTCGCCGCGGCGCGGGTCATGTGAATTGCCCCGGCAAGGGCCGTCCCCGGCCCTGCCCAATCTAGAATGCCCATTGAGACGGAGGGATGACAAGCATGGCTGAGCCGACGAAAACAGCGACCCTGACCATCGACGATCAAAGCTACGAGCTGCCGATCTATTCACCAACCGCCGGTCCGGATGTGATCGACATCCGCAAGCTTTACGGCCAGGCGGGGGTCTTTACCTACGACCCCGGTTTCACCTCGACCGCCGCCTGCGACAGCACGATCACCTATATCGACGGCTTCAAGGGCGAGTTGCTGCATCGCGGCTATCCGATCGACCAGCTTGCGGGCAAATCGCATTACCTCGAGGTCTGCTACCTGCTGCTTTACGGCAATCTGCCCTCGGCGTCCGAGCTCGAGGAGTTTGAGACCACGATCACCCATCACACGATGATTCACGAGCAGATGCACAACTTCTTCCGCGGCTTCCGCCGGGATGCGCATCCGATGGCCACGATGGTCGGTGTGGTGGGCGCGATGTCAGCGTTTTACCACGATTCCACCGACATCAATAACCCGCGCGAGCGCGAGATCGCCTCGCACCGGCTGATCGCCAAGATGCCGACGATTGCGGCGATGGCCTATAAATACTCGATCGGGCAGCCGTTTGTGTATCCGCGCAACGATCTCGATTACGCGGCGAACTTCCTGCATATGTGTTTCGCGGTGCCCGCCGAGGAATATGTGGTGGACCCGATCCTCGCCCGCGCGATGGACCGGATCTTTACCCTGCATGCGGATCACGAGCAGAACGCCTCGACCTCGACGGTGCGGCTGGCGTCAAGCTCGGGCGCCAACCCCTTTGCCTGTATCGCGGCGGGCATCGCCTGTCTCTGGGGCCCGGCCCATGGCGGCGCCAACCAGGCCTGTCTCGAGATGCTCAAGGAAATCGGCAGACCCGAGAACATCCCTGAATATATCGCGCGCGCCAAGGACAAGAACGACAGCTTCCGTCTGATGGGCTTCGGCCACCGGGTCTACAAGAATTTCGATCCGCGCGCGACGGTGATGAAGCAGAGCGCCGACGAGGTGCTCGACCTCATGGGCGTCGAGAACAACCCGATCCTCGCCACCGCCAAGGCGCTGGAAGAGGCGGCGCTGGCCGATCCCTATTTCGCCGAGAAAAAGCTCTTTCCGAATGTCGATTTCTACTCCGGCATCATCCTCGAGGCGATGGGATTCCCGACCTCGATGTTCACCCCGATCTTCGCGCTGAGCCGCACCGTGGGCTGGATCTCGCAGTGGAAAGAGCAACTGGCCGATCCGCACATGAAAATCGGTCGCCCGCGGCAGCTCTACCAGGGCAACACGGCGCGCGACTATACCGATATCGAAAACCGCTAAGCCGCGCGACAGCGTCGGATCAGGGCCGCTCCGGGATGACCGGGGCGGCCTTCTTCATGTGCCATGCAGGTCAGATGAGCCGCGCGAATGACGGCCCTGCCGATTCGACCTGGATGCAGTTTGAAAGATCCGGCCCGGACACCTCCGGCGAAATCGTTTCGCAGATAGACCAGACTCCAATCTCAACCCAAGGCTGTTTCCGCCCCGTCACCGACAGGTGACATGCGCGCGCAGAACCTGCACGGGTTCGAACATGAGGGCGCTACGCCGACAGTCGCAAGGCCGAGGTTCAGATCGACGGCGGCGACCGGGATTTGCATATGCCAGCCAGGGCAGCGCGATCCTCATCGCAGAGGACAATGCCAGCGACGATGCCGATGACAACTGGAATGGCGGCGTCCTGCAGTTCGGGTTCCACGGGATCGCGGACGTCACCAGCCTGACCCTGCTCGATGTGGCGGATTCCGGCGGCCCGACCGGGCTTCTGCACGCCGATGGCGCGCCTCTCAACAGCATCGACATTCCGGCAGGCAACGACAACGGAATCCGTGTTGTCGAGGTCAAAAGCGCGGGGGTGGCCAGGTTGACTTCGACCCTCGCAGACTCGGGCGCGGGGGTGGACGACATCTGCTTTACCTCACCCGAGGACGCAGAGTGCCGGGGATACGCGGTGAGCTCTGACGATCTGGTCAACACCAATCTGGTCAACACCGATCCGGTCACCCAAAACGACACGCCCGACCCGGCGGATCAGATGGTGGTCCGACGCAGCGACGCACCCCGGCAAAGGCGCTCATTGTCAGCCGCGATGCGGCCCCGCGATCAGCGCCCTTCGTATTCCGCGGGGCGCTTTTCCATGAAGGCCACCACACCTTCCTTGAAGTCGCGGGTCTTGCCGCATTGCCCCTGCAGCTTTGCCTCGAGCGCCAGCTGGTCGTCCATCGTGTTGTCGAAAGACGCGCGCATCACGTCTTTCACCCGCGCATAGGCCGCTGTCGGCCCTTTCGCCAGATGGGCGGCGCGCGCTTTCCAGGTCTGCTCGAACGCATCGTCGCTCACCGCTTCCCAGATCATGCCCCAGCTGTCCGCCTGCCGCGCGCTGATCTTTTCGGCAAAAAGCGCCGCCCCCATCGCCTTGGCCAGCCCCATCTGCCGCGGCAGCAGCCAGGTGCCCCCGGCATCCGGGATCAGACCGATCCGGGTGAAGGCCTGCAGGAAAAACGCGCTTTCGGTGGCGATCACCACATCCGCACAGAGCGCGAGGTTCGCCCCCGCCCCCGCCGCCGCGCCGTTGACCGCGCTGATCGTCGGCACCGGGCAGTCGATGATGGCGCGCAGCATCGGCACGTATTCATCGCGCAGCGTGCGTTCGAGATCGAGATTGGCCGCGGTTGCGCGGTCCCCCAGATCCTGCCCCGAACAGAACGCGCGGCCATTGCCGGTCAGCACAACCACTCGCGCCTCGCGCCCGCCGCGGCTCACCGCATCGGTGATCTCGGCGCGCATCTGCGTGTTGAGCGCGTTCATCACATCGGGACGGTTCAGCGTCACGGTGGCGATATCGTCCTGGATGTCGAACGTGATGGCATCGTAGTGCATGTGGGCGGCTCCTCGGCTTTGCTGCGCGCATCAAACACCGCGCCGCGGCGAATGGCAAACCGCAACGCGGCGTCACGGCGCGGCGCGCAACCTGGCCAGCAGCGCACGGGCTTCGGCGGGCGGCGCCTGCTCGATCCGCCAGTTTTCGGAGCCATCGGTATTGCGCGTGTTGATCCCGTGTTCCAGCATCGCCCGGCAGATCTGGGCGGCGTCACGAAAGGCGCAGAACGCGTCGATGCAGGCGCTGATCTGCCGTTCGGAGAGGCTCTCGCGCGCCGTCAGCGCCGCCCCGGCCCGTCCATCCCCGCCGCGCTTGGGTTTCCCGCGATCTGCGCCAGACTGGCGGCCCAGATTGGCGGCATGACCTGCAAACCCGGCAGCGACACCGATCTTGCCCCCTGTCTCGTGGGGCCCGACCCCGACGCGGTTCCGCGCTCTTGCGAAAAGGTGTTTGGCGCCGAGGGGCTGCGCGTGATCTCCGAAGGCGACCGGATCCGGCTTGCCGGATGCCGGATCGGCGACACGGTGCGGATGATGGGCGGTGCCGAGGGCGGCGGGTCCGCACTGCTGCACCTCTGCCTGCCCGATCCCGACGCGGCCTTTGACCGGGCGCTGGCGGCCGGCGCCACCCCGCCGCTGCCGATGTCTGACAAGGGTGACGGCGACCGGCGCGGCGGGGTTCAAAGCCCCTGCGTCACGCAGTGGCACGTGGCCCGTCAGGTGCGATCGGTCAGCTCTTGAGGATCTCTTCCAGCCGCTTGCGCTCGGCTTCGGTCAACCCCGCCTCGGTCGGCGCAGGTGCCTGCGCGCGCCCGCGGATATAAAGCGCGCCCATCCCCATCGCCAGCAGGAACAGAATCGGTCCTGTGGCCCAGAGCAGCCAGTTCCAGCCGCCGGTGGTGGGCCGGAGCAGCACAAACTCGCCATAACGCTCGACGATGTAATCCACCGTCTCCTCGTCGCTGTCGCCCGCCACCAGACGCTCACGCACCAGCAGCCGCAGATCGCGCGCCAGCGCGGCGTTGCTCTCGTCGATGCTTTCGTTCTGGCAAACCAGACAGCGCAGCCCTTCGGAGATCACCCGCGCGCGCTGCTCGAGTACCGGATCGTCCAGCACCTCGTCTGGCTGCACCGCAAAACTCGCGGTGGCCAGCATCAGAACGAGGCCGCCCATCAGGGCGGATGAGTGCAGCCATCTCATTCCGCAGGCACACCCTGGCTGGGTGCTGTCTTGCGCGCGCCCGCGGCGACGCGGAAGCGCCGGTCGCTGAGGCTGAGCAATCCGCCCAGCGACATCAGGATGCAGCCCGCCCAGATCCAGTTCGCCAGCGGCTTCACATAGGTGCGCATCACCCACCCGCCATCCTGCTGCGGATCGCCGATCACCACATAGACATCGCGCAGGAAGCGGTAATCGATCGCCGCCTCGGTCGTCGGCATCTGCGCCACCGGATAGTTGCGCTTTTCGGGGAAGAGATGCGCCACTTCCTCACCATCCACGCGCAACGACACCTCACCCATGGTCGAGATGTAATTCGGCCCCTCGACGCGCCGCACGTCCTGCAATTCCAGCTCGAACTGGCCCACCGTAAAGGGCTCGCCGATCTGGGCGACACGGATGTCTTCCTGTTCCCAGGCCATCAGCCCGGCGATGCCCAGCATGGTGATGCCGAGCCCGCCATGCGCCACCGCCTTGCCCCAGTCGGCGCGCGGCAGCCGCAACAGGCGGCGGTAGTCGCGGTTCTGCCCGGTCCGGCTGAGCAGATCGGTGATCGCCCCCGCCACCAGCCAGGTGCCGAGGAACACACCCACCGGCCCCATCAGGCTGCGCCCGGTCTGCATCGCCCACACCAGCCCCATCAGCGCCACCGCCAGAACGAAGGCGGGCACAAGGCTGCGCATCGCGCGTCCGATCCTGGCGCGTTTCCAGCTCAGCATCGCGCCCACCGGCAGGATGAGGCCCAGCAGGATCATGAACGGCGTGAAGGCCATGTTGAAAAACGGCGGGCCGACGCTCAGCTTGCGGTCAAAGAACATCTCCGCCACCAGCGGCCACATCGTGCCCACGAAGACCACAAAGGACGACACCGCCAGCAACACGTTGTTGGCCACCAGCGCGCTTTCGCGGCTGGCCACGCCAAAGACCCCCTTGGCCTCCATCGTCTGGGCGCGCGCGGCAAAAAGCGTGAGCGCGCCGCCGGTGAAGAAGACCAGGATCATCAGGATGAACACACCGCGTTCGGGATCGTTGGCGAAGGCATGCACCGATGTCAGCAGCCCCGAGCGCACGATGAACGTGCCGATGAGCGAAAAGCCGAAGGCCAGGATCGCCAGCAGGATCGTCCAGCTTTTCAGCGCCTCGCGTTTTTCCACGACGATGGCCGAATGCAGCAGCGCGGCGGCAAAAAGCCAGGGCATGAAGCTTGCGTTCTCCACCGGATCCCAGAACCAGAACCCGCCCCAGCCCAGCTCGTAATAGGCCCACCAGGATCCCAGCGCGATGCCGATGGTCAGAAACACCCAGGCCGCCAGCGTCCAGGGCCGCACCCAGCGCCCCCAGGCGGCGTCGACGCGGCCCTCGATCAGGGCGGCCACCGCAAAGGAAAAGCAGATCGAGAGACCGACATATCCCAGGTAGAGAAACGGCGGATGGAAGGCGAGCCCGGGATCCTGCAGCAGCGGGTTCAGGTCCTGGCCGTCAAACGGCGGCACCCCCATGCGCAGGAACGGGTTCGAGGTGAACAGGATAAAGGCATAAAACGCCACGGAAACAGAGGCCTGAACCGCCAGCACCCTCGCGCGCAAGGTCGGTGGCAAGCCGTTCCCGAACCACGCCGCCATCGCCCCGAACAGCGCCAGGATCAGCACCCAGAGCAGCATGGAGCCTTCGTGATTGCCCCAGGTGCCGGAGATCTTGTAGAGCATCGGCTTGGCGGAATGGCTGTTGAGATAGACCAGCCGGAGCGAGAAATCGGAAGTTACAAACGCCCAGGTGAGTGCGGCGAAACTCGCCGCGACCAGCAGGAATTGCGTGGTTGCCGCCGGCTCCCCCACCGCCATCCAGCCCGACCATCGTTTCTGCGCGCCGACCAGCGGAACGATCATTTGCACGATGGCCACGAGGAAGGCCAGGATGAGGGCGAAATGTCCGAGTTCTGTAATCATGCGGCCAAGTATAGGCGCAGGCGAAAAGCGGGCCAATCGAAATCGGCCCGCTTCGTGGTTCACAATGTCGCGTCCCCGGCGCGGCGGCCGGGACGTGCCTCAATTGGAGGCGCGCCAGGCCACCAAAGCCGCGTTGGACGTATCCGGCGCCGCGCTGCCGCGCGGGTCGCCTGACGGCAGGGCGACATCCGCCTGCGCGTTATGCCCGACCACCGTCTCCGCACCCTGCCCCAGCGCCTCGACATCGCGCACCGTGCGCACCACCTGCGGCACCGCGGCCATGGTCGCGGCAATCTCGCGCTGGAAATCCTGGCCCTTGGCCTGATGGCGCGCGCCGAAATAAAAGCTCACGATCGCCGCCAGCAACCACCAGAGCGGCTCCGGCACCAGCGCAATCCCCGCCATGCGCGCGGCAAACCACACCGGATCGACCATCGCCGTCACAAAAAGCCCCAGCGTCCCTAGCGCCATGGCAGGCCGCGGCACCCGGTTCAGCGCATCCATCAGCCGGTCGAACCAGCCGCGCTGCTGCACGCGGAACTCCTGCCCGAACTGCTTGAGCGCCGCACCCTGCAATTCCACGCCGCGGGCGGCATCGTTTTCGGCATTGACACGGAACACCTCCGCCGTCTCCGCCAGAACGTTGCGCCCGCTTCCGAAGACCAGTCCAAAGAGCCGCTCCATCAACCCCATGTCGCCACCCGGGCGTTGAACTCACCGGTCGACATGTGGAACCGGGGCGAGATGAACTCTTCGGCGCGCTTGATCCAGCCGCCCTTGCCACCGGCGCGGGTGCGTGCGTATTTGCGCGACGCGGGCCGCCGGTCGGCCAGCGAAAAGTAATAGTTCCGCCGCGCGATGCCGTAGGCATCGGCCAGATGCTCGGGCGCCTTGGCAAAAGCCCGCGCCGTGGCCCCTATGGTCTGCGGGCCGATGACGCCGTCGACACCCACAGGCTCGCCCATCTGCCGCAACAGCCGCTGCAGGATCTTCACCGCATTGCCGCCTGCATTGACATACATGTCAAAGACCGTGGCGTGCAGCACCTCTGGCAGCTCCGCGATGCGCGGGCGCTCGAAATAATGCTGCAGAAAGATCTCCACCGCCTGATCGCGCGTCAGGCGTCTGACATCCGACGGCGTGATGACGCCGTCACCATCCAGATCAAGCCCCAGACGCCGCATCGTGTGGATCGTCACTCCGAAATTCGTCGCCCCGCCGGGATCGTCGGGATCGTTGACATAGCCGCCTTCGCGCACCACGATTTCCTCGGCCATGTGCCGTACCTTGCTTGCCACCATATTATGTTGCCTCCTGCTCGAAGCTGTTTTCAGGTGGCCTCAGACTGTGTGGCAGGCGTTAACCGCAGGAATATGCAGCGTGCGCCGTTCATGACCGCAGACGACATCATCGCGCGGCTTGGCCTCGCCCCGCATCCCGAAGGCGGGCATTACGTTCAGACCTGGGTGGCCGATGCGCCGGACGGCGCGCGCCCGGCGGGAACCTGCATCTATTTCCTGCTGAAGGCCGGTGAGCGCAGCCATTGGCACCGCGTCGATGCCGCCGAGATCTGGCACTACTACGCCGGTGCGCCGCTCGTCCTGTCGCTCTCGGAGACGCAGACAGGTCCGCGGCAGGACCGGACGCTCGGCCCAGATCTGGCGCGGGGCATGGCGCCGCAGATCATCGTGCCCGCCTTTCACTGGCAGGCGGCGCGCAGCACCGGCGACTGGACGCTGGTGGGCTGCACCGTCTCCCCGGGCTTTCGTTTCGACGGGTTCGAACTGGCCGCCCCGGAGATCGATATTCCCTGACGCCCCGGTTTCTTTGGGCCGGAAATATCCCGGGGGGTCCGGGGGGCTGGTCCCCCGGCTCTGCTGTGGTCCGGGGGGCTGGCCCCCGGCTGTCCGGTGGTCCGGGGGGCTGGCCCCCCGGACGGTCCTGTGGGTCCGGGGGCGCCCCCCGGTGCAGGGTCCTAAGTCTCGGCTCTGCGTCGCGAAACCCGACCCTGCGTCCTACCTGCGATAGCGGTGCAGAAATTCCAGCAGCTGCGCGGTGGAGCCATCCTTGCCCGAAACCGGCGTCTCGCCGGTGACCATCGGCCCCAGCGCGGTCGCCAGCTCCTTGCCCAGCTCCACCCCCCACTGATCGTAGGAATTGATGTCGAGGATCACACCCTCGACAAACACCCGGTGCTCGTAAAGCGCGATGATCTTGCCCAGCGTCTCGGGATCGAGCGTCTGGTAGATCAGCGTCGTCGAGGGCCGGTTGCCCGGAAAGACGCGATGCCGCGCCTGCCGTTCCAGCTCATCACCCTCGAACTGCCCCGCGACCTTGCCGCGCGCCTCTTCAAGATCGCGCCCGCGCATCAGCGCCTCCGATTGCGCAAGGCAATTGGCCACCAGCAGGTCGTGATGGTGGCGCAGATCGGGCTCGTGACCTTCGGCGGCCAGCATGAACTCGCAGGGCACCACACGTGTGCCCTGATGGATCAGCTGATAGAACGCGTGTTGCCCGTTGGTGCCGGGCTCCCCCCAGACCACCGGACCCGATTGCACGGCCAGATCCGCGCCATCCATGCTGACACCCTTGCCGTTGCTCTCCATCTCGAGCTGCTGCAGATAGGCCGGCAGCCGCGCCAGACGGTTGTCGTAAGGCAACACCGCGCGGGTGGCATATCCCAGCCCCTGATTGTGCCAGATCCCCACCAGCGCCAGCAGCACAGGCATGTTTTCATGCAGGGCTGCGGAGCGGAAATGCGTGTCCATCATCTGCCCGCCGCGCAGGAAGGCGCGGAACGCCTCCGGACCGATCGCGACCATGAGCGACAGGCCGATGGGCCCCCACATGGAATAGCGGCCGCCGACCCAGTCCTCGAAACCGAAGACGCGCTCTTCGGGGATGCCGAATTCTCCGGCCTTTTGCGCGTTTGAGCTGAGCGCGATGAACTTGCTCGCCTCATCGACCCCCTTATCCGCCAGCCACGCCTTGGCGGTGCGCGCGTTGGTCATGGTCTCGATGGTGGTGAAGGTCTTGGAGGCAACGATAAAGACCGTGCGTTCGGGATCGCAAAGCCGCAGCGTGTCGGCGATATCGGCCCCGTCCACGTTGGAGACGAAGTGGCAGCGCGGCCCGTCGTGATAGGGCGAGAGAGCGCGGGCCGCCATCGCCGGGCCCAGATCCGAGCCGCCGATGCCGATATTGACCACATCGGTCACGTCATCCGCGCGCAAGGCGCGGGCCTGCGCCTCCATACGTTCGAGCGTCTCCAGCACCTGCGGCATCACATCCTGCCCGTCGACCGTAACCGCGCCACCATCGAGGTTGCGCAACGCGGTGTGCAGCACCGCGCGGCCTTCGGTCTCGTTGATCGCGGCGCCGGTGAACATCGCCTCGCGCCGGTCCGCCAGACCGGCGTCCTGCGCCAGCGCCAGCAATGCCGCGCGGATCTGCTCGTCGAGCTGCGTCTTGGAGTAGTCAAACAAAAGCCCCAGCGCCTCGACGCTGAATTCGCGGGCGCGCTTGTCGTTTTCGGCAAACAGCGCCTCGATGCGCCGGTCGCCGATGCGCGCGGCGTGGTGGCTCAGATCATCCCACATGGTTTCTGCTCCGTTCTTGCGTCGTTTCGAATGTCCCGTGGCCCTGGCCATCGGCCCTGCCCGGCTGCCAGGCGCCGACCCGGTCCTGCGTGCCCCGCGTCATGCCGCCCGGTCAGGTTCCGGGCTGCTCTACGCAGCCCAGTACGAGTCCGGGCTGCGCTACGCAGCTCAGTATGAGTCCGGGCTGCTTTACGCAGCTCAGTATGAGTCCGGGCTGCTCTACGCAGCTCGGTACGAGTCTTGGCTGCTCTACGCAGCCCAATGCACCTTCGCGCCGCTGATCACCGCGTTGATCGGCGCGTCTTCGGGCTTCATCCCGCGCGCGCTTTCCAGCGCGGCGCGCTTGTCGTCCCCCATGATCAGCAGATGTTTGCGCAGCGCGCCGTTCAGCACCGGGGCGGTCAGCGTGACCCGCGGCTCCGGCGCATCGGGCGCGCGCATCGGCAACAGGATCGGCGCGCGCGGCGACAGCCCTTCGGCCAGCCGGTCCGCACCGGGAAAGAGCGACGCCGTGTGCCGGTCGGCCCCCATGCCGAGCAGCAGAACCCCGATCGGCAGCTCGTCCCGGATCGTATTGGCCAGAGACGCCGCCCCTGCATCGCAATCCATGTCGTCGGCGTAAAGCGGCAGCAGCCGCGCCTTGGCGGCCTTGTCGACCAGCAGCCGCTCGCGCAAAAGCCGCGTGTTGGAGCGGTCGTGATCGTTCGGCACCCAGCGCTCGTCGGTGAGCAGCACATCGACCCGCGCCCAGTCCAGATCCACCGCGCAGAGATCGTCGAACATCGGCCCCGGCGAGGTGCCGCCCGGCACCGCCAGCACCACCCGCTCTTCATGCCGGAGCGCGCTGCGCAGATCCCCGGCCAGCTGGTTGGCCAGATCCATCGCCAGCATGTCGCGGTCGGCATAGTCCAGAAATTCGTAGCTCATGTGCGTATGTCCCGCCATTTGCGCCCGTCGCGATGCATCAGCATCAGCGAATCGTCCGGCCCGCTGGAGCCGACATCGTAAGGTTTGGGCACTTCGCCGCGCCCTTGCCAGCCCTCGATGAGCGGATCGGTCCAGGCCCAGGCGGCCTCGACCTCGTCACCGCGCATGAAAAGCGTCTGGTTGCCGCGCATCACATCCATGATCAGCCTCTCATAGGCATCGGGCACCTCTTCGGCATCCGGCCCCAGCGCGTCGGCAAAGGTCATGTCCAGCGGCACATCCACAAGACGCATGCCGCCCGGTCCCGGTTCCTTGATCGTGACCCCCAGCGTCATGCCCTCGTTGGGCTGCAACCGGATCGAGAGCACATTGCGGTGCCGCCCGGCCTCCGCCCCGAAGATCGAATGCGGCGCGTCCTTGAAGACCACCGCGATCTCCGAGGCGCGCGCGCGCAGCTTCTTGCCGGTGCGCAGGTAAAACGGCGTGCCCGCCCAACGCCAGTTCGACACATGACAGCGCAGCGCGATGAAGCTCTCTGTGGTCGAGCGCGGGTTTTCCACATCATCGCGATAGGAGGGCTGATCCTCGAACGCGTCGTATTGCCCGCGCGAGATGTGGTGCGGCGCCACCGGGTCGAGCGCGCGGATCACCTTGAGCTTTTCATCGCGCACCGCGTTGGGATCGAACCGCGCGGGCGGCTCCATCGCGATGAGGCACAAAAGTTGCATCAGGTGGTTCTGAACCATGTCCCGCATGGCGCCGGACTTGTCGTAATAACCGCCGCGCCCGCCGACGCCTACGGTCTCGGCCACGGTGATCTGGATGTGATCGACATATTGCGCGTTCCAGAGCGGCTCGAACAGCGTGTTGCCAAAGCGCACCGCCATCAGGTTCTGCACCGTCTCCTTGCCCAGATAATGGTCGATCCGGTAGATCTGTTCTTCGGTGAAATGCTGCGCCAGCGTAGCATTGAGCGCGCGGGCCGACTCCAGATCGTGGCCAAAGGGTTTCTCCACGACGATCCGCGAATCCGGCGTGGCCAGCCCGTGGGTGTGCAGCCGCTCGGCCAGATCGCCGAAAAGGCTCGGGCCCACTGAAAAGTAGAACGCGCGCGTGGTGCCCTCGCGCATGCGCCCGGCGAGCGCCTTCCAGCCGCCCTCCCCCGTGGCATCGACGGTCTCGTAGCCCACCCGCTCCAGAAACGCGTCCAGTTCGGCATCGTCGCCGCCGCGCTTGCCGCCGAACTCGCGGATCGCCTCGGCGACCATCTCGCGAAACGCGTCATCGGACATCTCAGAGCGCGCGGCGCCGATGATCCGCGCCTCTTCCGGCATCTGATCGGCGCAGAAGCGCCGGAACAGGCCCGGCAGGATCTTGCGCCGGGCGAGATCCCCGGTGCCGCCGAAAATGACCAGATCAAAAGGATCGACAGGGATGATGCGTGAAACCATGAGCCACCTGTTTTGCTCGTGCCGACCGGCGTCGGCCTGCCCGTTCCGGGCCGTTGCGTCCGACCGGTTGCGCCTGTCCGGATTGTCTGTGTTAGCGCTAACCGGCGTGTTCGGCGCCGTCCTAACCCATCTGATGCGCGGAGTCTAACATCCAATGCGGCCTTCACAATGGTGTCAGGAAATAAATAGGGGGCTGGTCAGTTCCGCTGCGGACACGTAGCACCATGCGAAACACGCGCTAAAGGTACGTCAATGAAGGATTCCGCCCCGGCAACACCGGCCAAGTTCTCTGACCCGCGGATCACCGCCAAAGGCGAGACGCGCGCGCATGTGGCGCTCAGCAATCCGCAGACGCTGTGGTTCAATACCGGCACGCTGTGCAATATCGAATGCGTCAATTGCTATATCGAAAGCTCGCCCAGCAACGACCGGCTGGTCTATATCACGCAAGCCGAGGTCGTGTCCTATCTCGACCAGCTCGAGACCCGCGGCTGGGGCGTGCGCGAGATCGGCTTCACCGGCGGCGAGCCCTTCATGAACCCGCAGATGATCGCGATGGCGGGCAGCGCGCTCGCGCGCGGCTACGAGGTGCTGATCCTGACCAACGCGATGCGCCCGATGATGCGCAAATCGGTTCAGGCGGGCCTGCAGGAGCTGCACGCGGCTTACGGCGACAAGCTGACGCTGCGCATCTCGGTCGATCACTGGTCGGCCCGGCTGCACGATGTCGAGCGCGGCGAAGGCACCTTTGCCAAAACGCTCGAAGGCATGCGCTGGCTGCGCGATTCCGGGCTGCGCATGGCGGTGGCGGGCCGCACCGTCTGGGGCGAGAGCGATGCGGCGGCGCGCGCGGGATACGCCGACCTCTACGCGCGCGAGGGTTTCGCCATCGACGCGCAGAGCCCGGCCGAGACCGTGCTCTTTCCGGAGATGGACGCCTCCGTCGATGTGCCCGAGATCACCACCGCCTGCTGGGGCATCCTCGACAAGTCCCCGGGCGATGTGATGTGCGCCAGCTCCCGCATGGTGGTCAAGCGCCGCGGTGCAACGGCACCCTCTGTGCTGGCCTGCACGCTGCTGCCCTACGAGCCGGAGTTCGAGCTGGGCGAGACGCTGGCCGAGGCCGAGCGCGACGTCTCCCTCAACCACCCCCATTGCGCCAAGTTCTGCGTCCTGGGCGGGGCCAGCTGCTCCGCCTGATCTTCCGCGCGGCGGTTGACGCGCCCTGCACGCCGGTGACGCGGCGGGCGCCAGGACCCCCGCGAAGGACGGCGATGACCGTGACGCAGCCCCTGTTGTCTCAGAGGCCACGCCGGACGGTGACTGCAGCCTGACCTAAGGCAACCGACGGCCAATCTTTGCCTGCATCGCTTGCCCCGGGCCGCGACCCGTGGCACGACGTCAGCGCGCGGCGTCCCCCGCGCGCCACGACAGGACGCGCCATGCCCCCTCGCAAGATCATCATCGACACCGATCCCGGACAGGACGATGCCGTCGCCATCCTTCTGGCGCTCGCCTCGCCCGACGAGATCGATCTGCTGGGCATCACGGCGGTTGCGGGCAATGTGCCGCTGGCGCTTACCGCGAAAAACGCGCGGATCGTCTGCGAACTGGCGGGGCGGCCCGATGTGCCGGTCTATGCCGGATGCGACGCGCCGCTCTCACGGCCGCTGGTGACCGCCGAACATGTGCATGGCAAGACCGGCCTCGACGGCCCGACCCTGCCCGATCCGGTGATGGCGCTGCAGGACCGCCACGCCGTCGATTTCCTGATCGAGACCCTGCGAGACGAGCCATCAGGCTCGGTGAGCCTTTGCCCGCTCGGCCCGCTCACCAACATCGCCACCGCCCTGCAGCGCGCCCCCGACATCGCCGGGCGCATCGCCGAGATCGTGCTCATGGGCGGCGCCTATTTCGAAGTCGGCAACATCACCCCCACCGCCGAGTTCAACATCTATGTCGACCCCGAAGCCGCTGATATCGTTTTCAAATCTGGTGCGCCGCTGACCGTCATGTCGCTGGATGTCACCCACAAGGCGCTGGTCACGGCACCGCGCAACGACGCGTTCCGCGCGCTGGAGACCCCCGTCGGTCGGGCGGTGGCCCAGATGACAGACTTCTTCGAGCGCTTCGACCGCGAGAAATACGGCACCGACGGCGCGCCGCTGCACGACCCTTGCGTGACCGCCTACCTGATCCGGCCCGCGCTATTCACCGGCCGTCACATCAATGTGGAGATCGAGACCCGGAGCCCGCTCACGCTGGGCATGACCGTGGCCGACTGGTGGGGCGTCACCGACCGCGCGCCCAACGCGACCTTCATGGGCACGATCGACGCCGACGGGTTCTTTGCCCTGCTCACAGAAAGGCTGGCGCGGCTATGAAATCGCTGCATCTCGCCATTCCCGAAGACGCCGACAAGCTCCTGCCGCTGGTTGCCGCCTTCCACGCCGAGCGCGGCTTTGTCACCGATGCCGAACACCAGAGCGCCGCCGTGCTGCCGCTGCTCGAAGGCTCCCCGCATGGCGCGATCTGGCTCATCGGGCCGCGCCGCGCGCCGGTGGGCTATATCGTTGTGACCTTTGGCTGGAGCGTCGAGTTCGGCGGGCTCGACGGCATTGTCGACGAGCTGTACATACGCCCCGCCGTGCGCCGCCGCGGCATGGGGTTCGAGGCGCTCAACGGCATCTCGAAAGCCATGAAGGACGCCAATCTCAAGGCGCTGCATCTCGAAGCCGACCGCGCCGATGAACGTCTGATCGGGTTTTACCGCCGCGCCCGCTTTGCCCCGCGCGAGGATTACATGTTCATGAGCCGCCTGCTCTGAAGCCCGTCGCGGCACTGGCGCGCGATGCTCCGAAAGCCTATATCCCGCCCATGAGCCTGCATGTCCCCTTTGACAATTCCTACGCCCGCCTGCCCGACGGGTTTTTCGTGCGCCAGAACCCGACCCCGGTGAAAGCGCCGCGCCTGATCGCCTTCAACCGCGATCTGGCCGATCTGCTGGGCATCGACGGTGCCGACGACACGATGCTGGCGCGGATCCTGTCCGGCAACGCGCTGCCCGAGGGGGCCGAGCCGCTGGCCCAGCTTTATGCCGGGCACCAGTTCGGCGCGTTCAACCCGCAGCTGGGCGACGGCCGCGCGCTGCTTCTCGGCGAGGTGGTGGGCACCGACGGCATCCGCCGCGATATCCAGCTCAAGGGCTCGGGGCGCACGCCTTTCAGCCGCATGGGCGACGGGCGCGCCTGGCTGGGGCCGGTGCTGCGCGAATACGTCGTCTCCGAGGCGATGCATGCGCTGGGTGTGCCCACCACCCGCGCGCTTGCCGCCGTGCGCACCGGCGAAGAGGTGATCCGCGAACGCCCCCTGCCCGGTGCCGTGCTGACCCGGGTCGCGCAAAGCCATATCCGCGTCGGCACCTTCCAGGTCTTCTCGTCGCGCCGCGACGACGCCGCCCTGCGCCAGCTTTACGACTACACCGTCGCGCGGCACGATCCCGACGCCGGCGATCCGCACGCGCTGCTGGATGCGGTGATCGCCCGGCAGGCCGCGCTTGTCGCCCACTGGATGAGTTTCGGCTTCATCCACGGCGTGATGAACACCGACAATTGCACCCTCTCGGGTGAGACCATCGATTACGGCCCCTGCGCCTTCATGGATGCCTACGCGCCCGACACGGTGTTTTCCTCCATCGACCGGATGGGGCGCTACGGCTATGCCGCGCAGGCCGATATCATCGTGTGGAACATGGCGCAGCTGGCGACCGCTCTGGTGCCGCTTTGCGAGGATGTGGACGCGGCCATCGAGCGGTTCACGGATCAGGTCCACGCGATGCCCGACCTCATCCGTGCGGCCTGGCTCACCCGGTTTGCCGCCAAGCTCGGCATCGACGTGCCGCGCCCCGAGGATGCGGCGCTGATCGCCGACCTGCTGGATCTCATGCAGGCGGGCGGCTCTGATTTCACCAACACGTTCCGCGCCCTCGCCAATGGCTCCGCCAGAGACGAGATTGCCGACCGCGACGGCTATGACGCCTGGCACGCCACATGGCAGGCGCGGATCGGCGCATCGCCCGAGGCGACAGAGATCATGGCGCGCGCCAACCCCGTCTTCATCCCGCGCAACCACCAGATCGAGCGCATGATCGACGCCGCGATAGAGGGCAACGACGCGCCGTTTCACCGCCTGAACGCGGTGCTGGCCACGCCCTTTGACGATCAGCCCGACGCCGCCGATCTGCGCCGCCCGCCGACGCGCGCCGAGCGAGTGACAGCCACGTTCTGCGGCACCTGAGCCAAGGGCCCCCCGGGGCTTCTTCTCTTTTCAAATCCGCCGGGGGTCCGGGGGCTGGCCCCCGGTTCCTGCCTCATCATCCGCGCCGCCCTCAGCGCTTGCGCCGCACCGTGATCAGCACGATCCCCACCGAGACCAGCACCAGCGCGCCCAGAAAGCCCGGCCCTACCGGCTCCCCCAGAAGCGCCCAGCCAAGCGCCACCGACAGCACCGGCGACAGGAACGAGAACGCCGCGATGTCGGAGGCCGGGTAGATCGACATCCACTTGAGCCAGAAGAGAAAACTCAGGCAGGCCACGATCGACGCCTGAAAACCGAGCCCCGCCCAGTGTATCCAGTCCGGCGACCGCAGCAAGTCGCCAAATAGCGGCGCGGCGGCACAGAGCACCACGCCAGAGACGGATAATTGCCAGAAGAGCTGGCTTTCCGCCGGCAGGCCCGAAACCCGCGTCAGCCGCACGATCAACGCGATCCCGACCCAGGCAAACGCCGCCAGCAAGGCCATCGCATCGCCGAAAAGACTGCCCGCCGCGCGGCTTTCGGGATCGCTCAACGCCCAGATCACCCCGGCCATGGCGAGGATCAGACCGATGACACGGGCCTGCGACAGCCGCTCTCCCGGCAAGGCCACATGCGCCACAAGCGCGAGCCAGACCGGCATCGAGTAGAACAGTATGGCGCTGCGCGACACCGATGTGTGATCGAGCGCCACGAAGAGAAGCAGGAACTCCGCGGCGAAAACGAGCCCCAGCCCCAGCCCCGGCCAGAGCGTCCGGCGCAGTCCCGTCACCCGGCGTCGGCGCAAGAGCAGCCAGATCATCAACACACCAAGCGCCAGAACGGACCGCAGCCCCGCCCCGAAGACCGGACCGATCCCGGTATTTGTCAGCTTGATGACCACCTGGTTGAGCGCGAGGATACTGGCAAACGCCACCATCCCGGCCGCCCCCACCAGATCGAGTGCGCTTTTGCGTTCCATCCCGCCAAGGACACCGGCCCCGGGACAGCGTCAAGCCCTCAGACGCGGGGGGCCCGCAGAGGCCGTGACAGCCCGGGATCCACGGCCCGCGCCCGGGCCGCAGACGGGCCACGGCGCTCTGCGGAGCCCTCGACACACCGCCCGCACGTCCGGCAGCCCCCGCACAGGGCCCGCGCCTGACCGAGGACGCCCGCCATTCCCCTTTGACACCGGGTCAAACTTCGCCACACTGACGGGACCGGGCCGCTTGGGCGTGCCACAACTGAAAAGGATGACATCATGGGTCTCATGGGAACACTGGCGAAAGTGGCCATCGGATATGCCGCCGCGCGCGGCGTCGACAATCTCTCCGGCGGCAAGGGCCTCGGCAGCCTTCTCGGTGGCGGCGCGCAGGTCGATGCCACGGACCCCAATGCCGCGGCGCAGGCCAGAATGGGCAAGATGATGACCGGCGAGGCCCCCGCGGCTGCCGGCAGCAACCCGATGCAGGACATGATGGAGCAGCTGCAGAAAGGCGGTCTCGGCGGGCTGATGAGCGGCATGGGTGGCGCCGGTGGCGGCAACCCGATGGCCGGCATGATGGAGAAACTGCAGCAAAGCGGGCTTGATCTGGGATCGCTGATGGGCGGCGGCAAGGGCGGGGCGGATGGCGACAAGGGCGGGTTGCTCTCACAGCTGGGCGGCGGCGGCGCGGGCCTTGCGGGTGTGCTGGCGGCCCTCGGCGGGGCCACCGCCTCTGCCCAGGGCAAGGGCGCCAGCGCGATCCTCGATGCGGTGGACACCAAGGACAGCGCCCCGCAGGCCGAAGAGGCCGCGGCCCTGATGCTGCGCGCGATGATCCAGGCCGCAAAGGCCGATGGCGGCATCGACGAGGCCGAAAAGGCCAAGATCCTCGAGACGCTGGGCGATGACGCGGATGCCGGGGACATCGCCTTCGTGAACGCACAGCTGGCCGCCCCCATCGACGTCAAGGGCCTTGCCGCTGACACGCCGGAGGCGCAGCGCATGCAGGTCTATTCCGCCTCGCTGATGACGATCCGCGTCGATACCGATGCCGAAGCCCGCTATCTCGATGCGCTTGCCAAGGAAATGGGCCTCCAGGAGACCGTGGTGAACATGCTGCACATGCAGATGGGCCTGCAGCCGCTCTACGCCTGAGGCGCAGGCCGCCTGCTTGGCCCGCTCCGGCCGGTTCGGTCTGATGCTGGCGCTTTTCGGGGCGCTGGTGCTGACACCCGACGCGCTGTTCCTGCGCTGGTCCGGGATGACCGGCCTGCAAATGCTGGGCTGGCGCGGGCTCTGCCTTGGCGCGCTCTTCATCGGCGGCTGGGCGCTGACCAGCAAGGCGCATCGCCGCGATCTGGCGGCGCTGGGCTCGCGCGCCGGGATCGTCGTGCTGGTGGGGCAGTTTTTCAACGCCATGCTGTTTCCCGTCGGCATCGCCAACGCGCCGGTGGCGCCGGTGCTTCTGGGCGTGGCCACGGTGCCGGTCTGGTCCGCGCTGCTCTCGCGGCTCTGGCAGGGCGAGGTCACATCGCGCGGCACCTGGGTGGTGATCGCGCTGGTGCTGGCGGGCCTCGTCCTTTCGGTCAGCGATCCCGCACATTCGGGCGGCTTGGGCTCGGCGCTGGTGGGCGCGCTTTGCGGGCTGGGGGTGGCGCTGGCGCTGGCGGTCAATTTTGTGACGCTGCGCTTTCACGCAGAGCTGCCCCTGCCGCTGGTGCTGGGTCTGGGCGCGTTTGCGGCGGGCCTCACCGGCTGGTGGGTCACCGGAACCGCGCGAATGGCTGACGGCCAGCTCTGGGCGATCCTGGTCACCGCGCTGCTGATCCTGCCGCTGGCGTTTTTCGCGCTCAACCTCGCGGCGCGCCACACCGCGGCGGCCAATGTGAGCCTGCTGCTGCTGCTGGAAACCGTGCTTGGCCCGCTCTGGGTCTGGGTCGGCATCGGCGAGGCGCCGGGACCGCGTGCGCTGCTCGGCGGCGCGCTGGTGGTCATCACGCTTGCAATCTACATCGCCCGCCGCGCCCGCCGCGCATAAATCGCCCGACCGGCCTCTTGGCCTTTGGCCGCGGTTTTGGCAAAAGGATCCGCACGCCGCCCCGGAGACCGCCACCCCATGTCCGACACCATCGCCGAGCGCTGCGCCGCCAAGGGCCTGCGCATGACCGATCAGCGCCGCACCATCGCCGAGGTGCTGGAAAGCTCCGAGGATCACCCGGATGTGGAAGAGCTCTACGCCCGCGCCTCGGCGCAGGATCCCAATATCTCGATTGCCACGGTCTACCGCACGGTCAAGCTCTTCGAGGAGGCGGGCATTCTCGAACGGGTCGATTTCGGCGACGGTCGGGCGCGCTACGAGGATGCCGAGCGCGACCACCACGACCACCTCATCGACCTTTCCACCGGCGCGGTGATCGAATTTGTCGACCCCGAGATCGAGGCGCTGCAGGAGCGCATCGCGGCCAAGCTCGGCTACCGGCTGAAAGGCCACCGCCTCGAGCTCTACGGCGTGCCGCTCAAGAAACCCTGACGCCGCCGCCCCGGCTTCAGGGATCTTTGCTTCGGAGCCGCCCATCGCCTGGAACGCGGACGGACGGAGCGCGACGAAACCGGCACGCAAAACCGCCGAGGGGCCCCGCCCTGGCGGGGATACGGCTGTTTTGCTTGCCGGTTTCGGCGGGCTCTGTCAGGCAAGATCCGGGGGATGGGGGGATGCGGAGCAAAGATCTTTGCTTTGGTGAGCACCGGAAGCTGATCCCCCCGATCTCCTGCGGATCTCCCGACCCCGGTCATCCTCTCCAACCGCCACGTCCCGCATCTGCCGACCACCCCCCCTGGTCTCCCCTCGCACTCTCTCCTCTCACACTCTCCACTCCCCCCTCTCACTCCCCCCTCTCAAACTCTCCACTCCCCCCTCTCACGCGTCCAGACGGGAGGACTGGAAGACGGCCGAGACCTCGGCGCGGATGATCCGGGCGATCAGCGCGCAATCGTCGCGTGTGAAGGTCAGCGGCAAGCGCATGTCGATGACCCCGGAGAGCACCCGGTCGCTGGCGGCCATGCGCTCTGACGGGGCATAGCGCCAGCTGTCATAGCGCGATGTGAAGCCTTTGGGCTCCGCACCGCCGAACCATTTCAGCTCCACCCCTCGGGCGGCACAGCGCCTCAGCACCGCTTCGACCCTGGGGGCCGCCCAGTCCAGCAGCAGGAACTGGATCGACGAGCCGACAAAGGCCTCGCGCGGATCGCGCGCGACGATCTGCAGGCCGGGGGTGCCGCGCAGACCGTCTTCGACCACCCGGTAGCGGTCGTTCCAGCGCGCCGCCTGCGTCGCGAGATCGGCCAGCTGCGGACGCAGGATCGCCGCGCGCAGATTGTCCATCCGCCCCGACATGTTGGGGGTCACGTATTTGACCTGCTCGAAGATCTCGCGCCCCGGCGCCGCGAGGTGGCGTTCGTACAACATGTAAGAGCCCGAGAGCATCACCGCGCGGGCCGCGAGCTCCTCGTTATCGGTGATCAGCAGGCCGCCCTCGCCGGAATTGACGTGTTTGTAGGTCTGCGTGGAGTAGCAGCCCGCAATGCCGAACCGCCCCGAAGGCACGCCGTTCCAGCTGGCCCCCATGGTATGGGCGCAATCCTCGATCACGCGGATCCCCGAGGCGTCGCAGATCGCCATCAGCCGGTCCATATCCGCCAGATGCCCGCGCATATGGCTCAGCATCAGCATATCGGCCTGATCGGCCTTGGCCTGCAGATCGTCGAGGTCGATCACCAGCGCTTCGGTCACACCGACAAAGACCGGCACCGCGCCCACCGCCGCAATGGCTCCCGGCACCGGGGCCAGCGTGAAGGCGTTGGTCAGCACCCGGTCGCCCGGCCCCACCCCCGCCGCGCGCAACGCGCAGGACATCGCATAGCCGCCCGAGGCCACGGCCAGGCAATAATTCGCGCCGGTCTGCGCGGCGAAGTCCTGCTCCAGCAGCGCCGCCTCGGACAACTCGCCGGGGCCGGTGTTGTAGCGGTGCAGCCGTCCGCTCTGCAGCACGTGCATCGCGGCTGCGATCCCGGCCTCGGGGATCGGCTCCTGCTGGGTGAAGGATCCGGTGAAGGTCTCTGGGGTAGATGTCTCTGTCATCGCGGCAGTCTTGCGCGCGCCCGCGCGACGCGTCAATTGCCGCACGCCCGCAGGCGCGTGGTTTCACAAACACCAAAGCGCGGTTTTCCGCCTGCCGCACGCGGCATGCGTGCCGCGTGACCCGCATCAGCCCAGAAGCCGCGCAACCTCATCACCCAGCTCGTCGAAATGACCGATCAGCCCTTCCGGCGCCAGGGCGCGCACATCCTCGTCGCCCGGGCCAAAGGTGACCAGCACGCAAGGCCGCTGCGCCGCCCTTGCGGTGTTGCGGTCGGTTGCGGTGTCGCCCACCAGCAGCGAAGCGCTCCGCGCCCCGCCCGCGCGATCCACCGCCGCCCAGAACGGGGCGGCATCCGGCTTGCGCGTGGCCAGCGTATCCGCGCCGATGAGCGACGCGAAGAGGCCACGCACCCCGAGCCGTGACAACAGCGTCTCGGCCAGCGCTTCGGGTTTGTTGGTGCAGACACCAACCGCGTATCCCGCCTGCCGCAACGCCTCGACCGAGGCCACCGCGCCGGGATACATCACCGTGTGCGTGTCGATCGCGTCGCCGTAGGCCTGCAGCAATTCGGGATACCAGCGATTCACCTCCGCCTCGGAATAGGCCCCGGCCCGGGTCAGCCCCTCGCTCAGCATCCGGCGCCCGCCGCGCAGCGCGATGCCGGCATCCCGCGCGGGATCGAGCCGCACCTCGCGCCCCATCGCCGCAAAGCAGGCATTGGCCGCGGCGATCAGATCGCCGCTGGTATCGGCCAATGTGCCGTCGAGATCGAAAATCACCGTGCGTGTCATCTGCCTGCCCTTCAGCCGTTCTGCCCTGCCGCCCCACCGCTTTGTCACATCCCGCAACCAAGCGTGAGAGCTCCGCGCTTGCCCCGCGCCCGCAACCGGATAAAACGGCCCCAGCGGAAAAACAAACAGGATTGAGGCCATGAGCACCGCTTTGATACTCCTTGCAGCGGGCAAGGGCACGCGGATGGAGTCCGATCTGCCCAAGGTTCTGCACCGGATCGGACAGGCGCCGATGCTCTGGCACGCGATGCGCGCAGGCGCGGTGCTGGCGCCGGAGCGCATGGTGATTGTCGCCGGGCACGAGGCGGACCAGGTCCGCGCCGCCGCGCTCGAGCACGATCCCGACGCGCAATTGGTGCTGCAAGCCGACCAGCTGGGCACCGCCCATGCGGTGGCGCAGGCACGCGACGCGCTGGGCGGCTTTGATGGCGACGCGGTTGTGCTTTACGGTGACACGCCGTTCCTCTCCGAGACCACGCTGGAGGCGCTGCAATCGGCCCGCGCGTCCCATGACGTGGTGGTTCTGGGGTTCGAGGCGGCGGATCCCGGGCGCTACGGCCGGCTTGTGACGCAAGGCGACACGCTGGAGCGGATTGTGGAGTACAAGGACGCCACGACCGAGGAGCGCGCCATCACGCTGTGCAATTCTGGCGTGGTCATCGCCGCCGCCTCGCTGCTCTTCGATCTCATCGACGCGGTCGGCAACGACAACGCGTCGGGCGAATACTACCTCACCGATATCGTGGCGATTGCCCGCGCCCGCGGGCTTTCCGCCGGAGTGGTGCGCTGCGACGAGGCCGAGACGCTGGGCATCAACTCGCGCGCCGAGCTGGCCCGTGCCGAAGCCGCCTTCCAGGCCCGCGCCCGCGCCGAACTGGTGGAAAACGGTGTGTCGCTGCTGGCGCCGGACAGCGTGCATCTGGCCTGGGACACCACCATTGGCCGCGATGCCGAGATCGAGCCCAACGTGGTCTTCGGCCCGCGCGTTACGGTGGAATCCGGCGCCCGCATCCGCGCCTTTTCGCATCTCGAAGGCTGCCATGTCAGCCGCGGCGCGGTGATAGGCCCCTATGCGCGGCTGCGCCCGGGCGCGGAGCTTGCCGAAGACGTGCGCGTCGGCAATTTTGTCGAGATCAAGAACGCCGCGCTGCAGGAAGGCGCCAAGGTCAACCATCTGAGCTATGTGGGCGATGCCGAGATCGGCGCGCGCAGCAATCTCGGCGCGGGCACCATCACCTGCAATTACGACGGGGTTTTCAAACATCGCACTGTGATCGGGCGCGACGCCTTCATCGGCTCCAACACCATGCTGGTGGCCCCGGTCAGCGTGGGAGACGGCGCGATGACCGCCTCCGGCTCGGTCGTGGTCAAGGACGTGCCCGCAGGCGCGCTCGCGGTGGCGCGCGGACGGCAGGAGAACAAACCCGGCTTTGCAACGCGGCTGTTCGACAAGCTCAAGGCCCGCAAGAAGACACAACAGGAAGACGCGTAACATGTGTGGTATCGTTGGTATCCTCGGCTCTCACGAAGTGGCGCCGAGCCTTGTCGAAGCGCTGCGGCGGCTGGAATATCGCGGCTATGACAGCGCCGGGATCGCAACCGTGAACGACGGTGTGCTGGACCGCCGCCGCGCGGTCGGCAAGCTGGTCAATCTCAGCGATCTGCTGGTGCATGAGCCTTTGGCGGGCAAAGCGGGCATCGGTCACACCCGCTGGGCCACGCATGGCGCGCCGACCACCGCCAACGCGCATCCGCATCAGGCCGGTCCCGTCGCCGTGGTGCATAACGGCATCATCGAGAATTTCCGCGCCCTGCGCGCCGATCTTGCCGCCGCCGGGATCACGCCGCAGACCGAAACCGACACCGAAACCGTGGCACTGCTGACCCAGCATCACCTCAGGCAGGGCCTCTCCGCGAAGGACGCGGCTTTTGCCACCATCGACCGGCTGGAGGGCGCCTTTGCGCTGGTGTTTCTGTTTCACGGGCAGGAGGATCTGCTGATCGCCGCCCGCAAGGGCAGCCCGCTGGCCATCGGCCATGGCGAGGGTGAGATGTATGTCGGCTCCGACGCGATTGCGCTGGCGCCGATGACCAACCGCATCACCTATCTGGAGGAAGGCGACCGGGCCATCGTCACCCGTGCGGGCGCGCTGATCAGCGACGAGACCGGCGCGGCGGTCACCCGCACCCCGGTCACGATCCGCATGGATGCCGCGCGCGTCGACAAGGCGGGTTACAAGCACTTCATGGCCAAGGAAATCGCCGAGCAGCCTTCGGTTCTGGCAGGCGCGCTCACGGCCTATCTGACCGAGGATGGCATCGCCCTGCCCGAGCCCGGCCTCGATTTCACACAGGTCGACCGGCTGGTCATGGTCGCCTGCGGCACCGCCTATTACGCCTGTCTCACCGCGAAATACTGGTTCGAGCAACTGGCGGGCCTGCCCGTCGAGGTCGATATCGCCTCGGAGTTCCGCTACCGCGAGCCCCCGGTCACCCCCGGCACCGTTGCGCTATTTGTCAGCCAGTCCGGAGAGACCGCCGACACGCTGGCCGCGCTGCGCTATTGCCAGGGCAAGGCGCAGAGCATCCTGTCGGTGGTCAATGTGGAGACCTCCTCGATTGCCCGCGAAAGCGATCTGGCGCTGCCGATCCATGCGGGCACGGAGATCGGCGTGGCCTCGACCAAGGCGTTCACCTGCCAGCTCAACGTGCTGCTTTTGCTGGCGCTCGACGCCGCGCGCGCCCGCGGGCGGATGGATGCGCGCCAGCAGGCGGAGGTGCTCGACGCGCTGCGCGGCCTGCCCGGTGTCTTCAACATCGCGCTGGGGCGCGACGCGGCCATGGCCGACGCCGCCCGCCAGATCGCAGAGGCGCGCGATGTGCTGTTCCTGGGCCGCGGCCTGATGTATCCTCTGGCGCTGGAAGGTGCGCTGAAGCTCAAGGAAATCAGCTATATACACGCCGAAGCTTATGCGTCCGGAGAGCTCAAGCACGGGCCAATCGCGCTGATCGACAAGTCGGTGCCGGTGGTCGTCATGGCGCCCCGCGATTCGCTCTTCGACAAGACCGTGTCCAACATGCAGGAGGTCATGGCGCGCGGCGGCAAGGTCTGCCTTGTGACCGATGCCGCCGGGGCCGCCGAAGCCGGGGACGATGTCTGGCAGAGCATCGTGCTGCCGGAAGTGCCCGAAGTGCTGACCCCGCTGCTCTATGCCCTGCCCGCGCAGCTGCTGGCCTATCACGCCGCCGTCGCCAAGGGCACCGATGTGGACCAGCCGCGCAACCTCGCCAAATCGGTGACGGTGGAATGACGCCCCCCCGACAAGCGCTTGCGCCGCGGCCCGTCAGAGGCGTTCCGTCACGCGCAGACAGCCGGCGCGCATGAAAGCGGGCGACGCGATAGAGGCCTTGCGCGCCGAAGCGGTTGCCGGACGCGCCGCGCAGGCGGCGGCCTATCACAAGGCGCCCCGCGTCTATATGGGCACGCCGAATCCGGCGATCAACGACCTCTCCCGGCTCTGGCGCCAGACGCTCAGCCTGCCGGAGCGGATCGAACTGGCCGACGCGCTCTGGCACAGCGACATCCACGAAGCGCGGGTCGCCGCGGCCAAGCTTTTTGCGCAGGCGCGGATCCGGCCGGACGATGCGGTCTGGTCGATGATCTGCGCCTGGGTGCCCGAGTGCGATGCCTGGGCGATTGCCGATCATGTCTGCGCCGCGGGTGCGCGCCGTCTGGTGGCCGATCCGACAAGGCTCGACGATGTGGAAGCCTGGACGCAAAGCGGGCATCTGTGGACAAAACGCGCGGCCCTGGTGATCACCCTGCCCTGGACCAAGCAGAATTTCCCGTCGGATCAGGAGCTTGCGATCCGCGACCGCATCCTCGGCTGGGCCGCGGGCTACGTGCCCGACCGCGAATGGTTCATCCAGAAAGCCATCGCGTGGTGGCTGCGCGATCTGTCGAAACACGATCCCGAACGGGTGCGCGCCTTTCTCGAGACCCATGGCGCCGACATGAAGGCGTTTGCCCGCAAGGAAGCGGGCAAATATCTCGACTGACGCGCGCTCAGCCGCCCGCATAGACCTCGATGGTCGGCAGATCGGTCAGTGGCGCTTCGATCAGGCGCATCGCCGCAAGCGAAATGCGGCTGCCCGCCGTGTCCGGCCCGTCGATCGGGATTAGATCGACCTGCGCCGACTTGCCGCTGGCCGGAAAGACCACCCGGCCTTTGCCAGCTGTCGAGACCAGCGGCGTTTCCAGCCAGAATCCGGGCCGTGCCACGTCGCCCAGAGAGGCCACGGTCTCGCCCAGCCTGCGCTCGCCCGCAGGCTCGGGGGCTGCGGCGGCGGCGTCCCGCTCGGCATCCGACGTGGTGTCGAAATCCTCCGCCGTGCGCGCATTGGCGGGTGGTGGCGGGGCCGTGTCCGTGGCCTCTGCCGGGCGCGCTTCGGGGCGCGTCTGATCATCGCTCACCCCCGTCACCCGGCCATCGTCGCGGGCAAAATCGAAAAATCCGGTGCCACATCCGGCAAGCGCAAAAAGCGCGGCAAAGGCAAGAACTGGTTTCATGGCGGCGACATTATGAACTTGTGATGCGGCTGACAATTCCGCCAGCACTCTTGCTCAATTCCTTGCCGATGACTAGGGTTCCCTCCCATGAGCACACCCTTGATCGACCCGTTCCTGCGCCCGATTTCCTACCTGCGCGTCTCCGTCACGGACCGTTGCGATTTCCGCTGCGTCTACTGCATGTCCGAGAACATGACCTTTCTGCCGAAGAAAGAACTTCTGACGCTGGAGGAACTGGACCGGATGTGCTCCACCTTCGTCCGGCTGGGGGTGGAGAAACTGCGCATCACCGGCGGCGAGCCGCTGGTGCGCCGCGACATCATGACGTTTTTCCGCGGCATGACACGACATCTGGAAAGCGGCGCGCTGCGCGAATTGACGCTGACCACCAATGGCTCGCAACTGGGGCGCTTTGCCGATGCGCTGTTCGATGCCGGTGTGCGGCGGGTGAACGTGTCTCTCGACACGCTCGATGAAACAAAATTCGCCGATATCACGCGCTGGGGCCGACTGGGCCAGGTCATGAAAGGCATCGATGCCGCGCAGAAGGCGGGATTGCGGATCAAGATCAATGCGGTGGCGCTGAAAGGCTTCAACGAGGACGAGCTTTTCACCATCACGGAATGGTGCGCCGGGCGGGACATGGATCTGACCTGGATCGAGGTCATGCCGATGGGCGATATCGGCAATGAAGACCGGCTCGACCAGTACTGGAAGCTCGACGATCTGCGTGCGCGTCTGGGCGAGCGCTACACGCTGACCGACCTGCCCGAAAGCACCGGTGGGCCCGCGCGCTACGTGCGGCTGGAAGAAACCGGCCAGAAGATCGGCTTCATCACGCCGCTCACCCATAATTTCTGCGAAAGCTGCAACCGGGTGCGGCTCACCTGCACCGGCGAGCTTTTCATGTGCCTCGGTCAGGAAGACAATGCCGATCTCCGCGCCGCCCTGCGCAACCACCCCGAAAGCGACGCGGTTCTCGAAGCCGCGATCCGCAGCGCCATCGAACGCAAGCCCAAGGGCCATGATTTCGACTATTCCCGCCAGACAGTGGACGGGCGCGTGTCGCGGCACATGAGCCATACCGGCGGCTGATCCTGAGGCGCGCGTGCCGCGCACATGATTTTTTTTGCGTTCACGCAGATTGGGGCTCTGCCCCAAACCCCGAGGGATTTTCAGCCAGAAGAAACCACCTGTTAAGGTAAGTGCGCTAGTCACAGGGTGCGGTACAGGCCGAGGGGCCGATGACCGCGCCAGGAGAAGCGCGAGCTTTTTGTCAAGGTCCGCTCCGGCATTGCTCGGGCGGACCTTTTCGCGCAACCTGCTGTTTCTTCTGGCCCAAAATACCTCCGCCGGAGGCCACGCGCCAAAGGCGCGTTCAGGCGCGGCACTGGCTCTTTTCGGGACGGCTGATCTGCCCGCCGCCGACCGGTGCGGCGACACCAGTGGTGCCGGGGGCCGATGTGGGCAGGCCCTGCATCACCCGCACCGCCAGATAGCCGAAGGCCTGCGCCTCGAGCATGTCGCCATCGAGCCCGACCGCCTCGACAGGCTCGACCGGGCAATCGAGCCCCGCAGCCAGCATCTGCATCATCACCGGGTTGCGCCGCCCGCCGCCGGTCACCAGCAGCCGGTCGGGCGGCTCGGGGCAATGCTCCATGCCGCGCATCACCGCCGCTGCGGCCATGCCGGTCATCGTGGCGGCGGCATCGGCATCCGACAACTCCCGCACGAGATCCAGCATCAGCGAAAAATCGTCCCGGTCCAGCGACTTGGGCGGCATCATGAGGAAATATCCCTCATCCAGAAAAAGCTCCAGCGCGCCATCCTCGACCTGCCCCTGACGCGCCAGCGCGCCGTCCCTGTCGTAGCTCCAGCCGCGCCGTTCGGCGACCAGATCGTTGATCGGGGCGTTGGCCGGGCCGGTGTCGAAGGCCAGCAGCGCGCCCTCCTCCTCCGGCGCGGCTTTGCGCGGATCGACCCAGGTGAGGTTGCCGACGCCGCCGAGGTTGAGAAACGCGCATGGCGTCGTGATCCCGGCCCAGACCGCGCAGGCGTGGTGAAAGAACGGCGCCAGCGGCGCGCCCTGCCCGCCAAGCGCCACATCGGCCGAACGGAAATCCCAGACCACGGGCAACCCCAGCGCGTCGGCCAGCGCATCGCCGTCGCCCAGCTGATGCGTGCCGCGCCCGCCGGGATCATGCGCGAGGGTCTGGCCGTGAAAACCGACGATCCCGGCGCCCTCGAACCCGCCGAGCGCCGCGAGATGCGCGCTGTGCAGGACCCGCGCCGCTTCCGTCAGATCATCCCCGGGCCAGCGCCCCAGAGCGCCCTTGAGCACCGCCCGCTCGGACGTTGTATAGGCGCGATAGCGCGACGGGCCGAACGCCAGGATGCGTCGTCCATCGGTCTGGATCATCGCCGCGTCGACGCCATCGAGCGACGTGCCCGACATCGCCCCCAGTGCCCAAAGCGGCGGCTTCATCTTCTTGCCCTTCACACGTCCGCATCCCGGTCTTATAGCTTTGCGCGAAGTATACCGAGGTGAGCCCATGACCTACCATCCCAAATCGGATTTCATGGCTGTGATGATCAGCCGTGGCTTTCTGGCCGATTGCACCGACTATCAGGGGCTGGACGAGGCCTTTGCCAAAGACGTGGTGCCCGGCTATATCGGCTTTGACGCCACCGCGAAGTCACTGCATGTGGGCAGTCTCATCCAGATCATGATGCTGCGCTGGCTGCAGAAAACCGGTCACAAGCCGATCACGCTGATGGGCGGCGGCACCACGAAGGTGGGCGACCCGAGCTTTCGCGCCGATGAGCGCCCGCTGCTGACGCCTGCGCAGATCGACGACAACATCGCCGGTATCAAGCAGGTCTTTGCCAAATACATGCGCTATGGCGACGGGGCCTCCGACGCGCTGATGCTGAACAATGCCGAGTGGCTGGACGGGCTCAACTACCTCGATTTCCTGCGCGATATCGGGCGGCATTTCAGCGTGAACCGGATGCTGAGCTTCGAGAGCGTGAAGTCGCGGCTGGATCGCGAGCAGAGCCTGAGCTTTCTCGAGTTCAACTACATGATTCTGCAAGCCTATGATTTCCTTGAGCTTAACCGGCGCTACGGGTGTCTCCTGCAGATGGGGGGCAGCGATCAATGGGGCAATATCGTGAACGGCATCGACCTCACGCGCCGGGTGCTCGACCACGAGATCTACGGCCTGACCTCGCCGCTGCTGACCACCAGCGACGGCAGGAAGATGGGCAAGAGCCAGGACGGCGCGGTCTGGCTCAATGCGGATATGTGCAGCCCCTACATTTTCTGGCAGTTCTGGCGCAACACCACCGATGCCGATGTCGGCCGGTTCCTGAAGCTCTATACCGAGATGCCGCTGGATGAGTGCGACCGGCTGGGCGCGCTGGCAGGCTCGGAGATCAACGACGCCAAGATTGCGCTGGCAGGGGCGGTGACCACGCTCTGCCACGGGGCGGAGGCGGCCGCGGCCGCGGAGGCCACGGCGCGCGAGGTCTTCGAGAAAGGCGGCGTCGGGGACGATTTGCCGACGCTCAGCCTCGATACCGCAGAGGTCGGAGACGGGATCTCCGTCGTGCAGCTTCTGGTGCGCTCCGGACTGGCGAAATCGGGCAAGGAGGCCAAGCGGCTGATTGCCGAGAACGGCGCGCGGATCGACGACGCGGCGCTGACCGATGCGGGGCTGATGCTGGATGCGGGCGCGCTCTCCTCCCCCGTCAAGCTCAGCGCCGGCAGGAAGCGGCACGCGCTGGTCAAACTCGCCGACTGAGCCGGTCAGAACACTGCGTAAACCAGCGTCGCGGCGATAATCGGCGTGGTCAGGATCGCCGCGATCAGGACCGCCGCGGCCAAGGTCGGGCGTGGGCGGGTCATGCTCTGGGCATCGAATCGGGGTGCGGTTTCGCGGCGGGGCAAAGGTTTCATGCCGCCATTAACGGCGAGGAAACCTGTGATCGGGTTAACTGATACCCATGTCGCTTGCCTTGCCGCTCCCTCAATCCGCAGAATTTGCCAGAACTTGCGCCTATCTTGGCGTGAGCTGTCGTCAGATGCAGGCCTCGGACGTGCGCTGGCAGATGCAATCGCGGCGATTTGCCGGGATCGGACGGGTCGATCTGATCTCGCGCGGGCCGGTGGTGCCGGACGACGCGCAGCGCCGCGACTGGCTGGCGGGCGTGGCGCGCTGGCATGACGGTCGGATGCTGCTGCTGAATGCCGATCGCTACTTTGCGCCGGAAGCGCTGCGGCACGCCGGGTTCTGGCCGCTTATGACGCCCGCGACGCTGGCGCTCCTGCCATTGCGGCCGGAGCCGGTGATGCGCGCCGCGCTCCGGCAGAAATGGCGCAACCGGCTGAACAAGGCAGAGCGCGCCGGACTGCAGGTCACAACGTCAGAGCTCACCGCCGATCACTGGCTCTTGCGCGCCGAGATGGAACAGGCAAAAGCGCGCGGTTACAAAGGCTTGCCGCCCGGTCTTTGTGTGGCCTACGCGCTTGCGAACCCCGGTCGGGCCGTGGTGTTCGAGGCGCTTCAGCAGGGCCGCGCCGTCGCCGGATTGCTGCTTTTGCGGCACGGGCGCATGGCCACCTGGCAGATCGGTCACAGCCGGACCGACGGGCGCAGATGCCACGCCATGAACCTGCTTTTGTGGCGCGCCATGTGTTTCGCGGCGGCGCGCGGGCACGACATGCTCGATCTGGGCACGCTCAACACGCAGGACGCCGCGGGACTGGCGCGGTTCAAGCTCGGCACCGGGGCGCGGGCCGTGCGTCAGTCGGGCACCTGGTTGTACCAGCCCGCCCTGGCGCCGCTGGCCCGCTACCTTCCGCTCAAACTCGCGGCGTGATTCACATTTCCCAGAGCCCGCCGCGGCTATTGCGCCAGCATCCAGGTTCCGTCCGGCCAGAACGCGTGGAAGGCAAAGGCGAACATCACGTCATGCGGCAGATCCTCGCCCGCGCCGTTCTGCACCCGCACCGACCCGACATCGCGCCCCTTGGCAATGGTGCCCGCATCAAGCGCCGAGGCCTGCCCTTTCTGCCAGCTGAGCCGCACGCCCGCCTCTTCGACCACGCCCTCATCCGCCAGACGGTCCATTGGCCAGGCCCGGTCGCCAACCCGCACGACACGCATCAGCGCCGGGATGTCATGTGGCGGCATCTCTCCGGAATAGAGAAACGGCCGTTTCGAGCTGTCGTAGTTGCGATAGGGGTTCTGACCGTAGGGACGGTTCCAGGCGGGCTCCGCCATCACCAGACCCTCCGGATTGCGCGCCTTGTACTGGTCCCAGCTCTCCATCCAACTGGGCAATTGCGTGAGTTCGACCCCGTTCAGTTCGCCCACAATCCCCTCGCCAATGGCTTGCTGCCACCAGCTTTCGGTCTCGCGGTCATACATGATCATGTCCGAGTTGCGCAGCTTGCCCGAGACACCCAATGTCAGCACCTGCCCCTGCACCCGCCGGTCAAAGGTGATCGCGGAGTTGCAGAGCGGGCAGAAGGTCACCGCCACGGGCACGCCGCCCACTTCGTCATTCACGATCTCATGCCAGGTCAGATAGCGGATCGGATAGGCCCGCGGGCGCGCGCCATCGATCTCCAGCGTGATCACCGGCTCCATCCCGTCGATCCGGTTTTCCTGTGCCACCTCGATGAATTGCGGCTCGGTGATCGCGGGGATGCCATCCTTGGGCGGCCCGCCGGAGATCACCTCCACCCAGTTTTCCACCGATGTGTTGGTGAAGTCGGTCCGTGGCCATTCCTGTTTCCAGAATTCCGGGCTGGCCTGCGCCGACATGCCCAGGGCCAGGGCCGTCGCGGCGGCTGCAAAAAACGATAGAATGCGCATGGCGTCTCCTCCTCATGGCTGAGAGCAAACTGGCAGAGGACGCGCCGTGCGCCTAGGGGACCTCACCGCCCTGTGATGGGTTTTGTGGCCAAGGGCCGAGCGTAGAGGTGACATGCCCCTTCAGATCCGGCCCTCACGCAGCGCCCGACCAGCGCGTCCCGTGCCCACGCTCAGGCGCCTTGGCCCGCGTCATACCCCCGCCGCCACTTCATCCTGCCGCTGAACTTCGGGGAGGTCCGGGGGTGCTGGGGGGGGCCGGGGGGCTGGCCCCCCGGCACGTCGGATCGCCGAAGGCGATCCGAGACATCTTGCTGAGCGACGTTCCGAAGGCCCCGCCACGGCGCAAATTACGGCGTGACGCGCACCTGCTGCATCCGGTCGGGCGCGCCGGTCACTTCGCCGTTGCGCCCGGAGCCGCGCTTGATCGCGTCGACCACATCCATGCCATCGGTCACTTCGCCGACCACGGTATATTGCCCGTCCAGATGCGGCGCGGGTGCAAACATGATGAAGAACTGCGAATTGGCGCTGTCGGGACTGGCCGAGCGCGCCATGCCCACCACTCCGCGCTGAAAGCTGCGGTCGGAAAACTCCGCCGGCAGGTTGCCACGCTCAGAGCCGCCGCGCCCGGCCATGCGCATGTCGAACCCGTCCGCCTCCATGTCGCCGAACTGCACATCGCCGGTCTGCGCCATGAAGCCGTCGATCACCCGGTGGAACACCACGTTGTCATATTCTCCGGCCTCGGCCAGCGCGGTGATCTGCGCCACATGGCCCGGGGCGACATCTTCGAAGAGGTCGATGGTGATCGTGCCACTGCCCTCGCCCGCGACATCAATCTCGAGCCCGGTGGCCAGCGCCGGGCTGGTCAGCAGGCAGAGCGCGGCGGCAAGACTACGCATCGGCGGCCACCTTGACGGAGATCATCTTGTCGGGGTTCGCGGGCGGCTCGCCGCGGGTGATCGCATCCACATGCTCCATGCCCGAGATCACCCGGCCATAGACGGTATACTGCCCGTTCAGGAAGTCGTTGTCCTTGAAATTGATGAAGAACTGCGAATTGGCGGAGTTGGGGTTCTGGCTGCGGGCCGCGCCCAGCGTGCCGCGCGCATGCGGCAGCTTGGAGAACTCGGCGGGCAGGTCCGGATGCTCCGAGCCGCCGGTGCCCGCGCGGCGCAGGTTGAAGCTGCCGTCATCGGCATTGCCATGCGCCACATCGCCGGTCTGCGCCATGAACCCGTCGATCACCCGGTGGAACACCACGCCGTCATAAGCCCCGGCGCGCGCCAGATCCTTCATGCGTTTGGTGTGTTCCGGCGCCACGTCGGCCAGCAGCTCGATCGCAACGGTGCCGTCCTTCAGCTCCATCAGAATGGTGTTCTCGGGGTCCTTGTAGTCGGCCATCATTTCTCTCCCATGATCGGTTGCGCCAACAGGTAGCCTGACCAAAAGGCGCGGGCAAGACGATGATTGACCTCTCCGGGCGATCAAGGCAGACACCCCGCATCGCCTGCAAAGGCGCCCGGAGACACCGCATGAGGGGGATGACATGAGCTGGAAGACGTTGGACGATATGGATCTGCGCGGCAAGACCGTGCTGACGCGGGTCGACATCAACGTGCCGGTCGAAAACGGCGAGGTCACCGACGCCACCCGGATCGAGCGCGTCTGCCCGACCCTGCAGGACATCCTGTCGCGCGGCGGCAAGCCGGTGCTGCTGGCGCATTTCGGCCGCCCCAAGGGCACGCGGCGCGAGGATATGAGCCTCGGGCCGCTGGTGCCGACGCTCGAAGCGGTGCTGGGCGCGCCGGTGATCTTTGCGGAGGATTGCGTGGGCGACGCCGCGCGGGTCGCCATCGAGGCGATGGGCGACGGCGAGGTCGTGCTGCTGGAAAACACGCGGTTCCATGCGGGCGAGGAGAAGAATGATTCCGGGCTTGCCAGGGAGATGGCCGCGCTGGGGGACGTCTATTGCAACGACGCGTTCTCGGCGGCACATCGCGCGCATGCCTCCACCGAGGCGCTGGCGCATCTGCTGCCTGCCTGCGCGGGCCGCCTGATGCAGGCCGAGTTGCAGGCGCTCGAAGGCGCGCTTGGCGATCCCGACCGCCCGGTGCTGGCGGTTGTGGGCGGCGCCAAGGTCTCGACCAAGCTCGATCTGCTGGGCAATCTCGTGGGCCGGGTCGACGGGCTGGTGATCGGCGGCGGCATGGCCAACACCTTCCTCGCCGCGCAAGGCGTCGATGTGGGCAAGTCGCTCTGCGAGCACGACATGGCCGACACCGCGCGCGAGATCATGTCGCGGGCCGACGCGGCAGGCTGCGCGATCCTTCTGCCCAGCGACGTTGTGGTGGCCCGCGAGTTTCGCGCCGGGGCCGAGAGCGAGACCGTGCCCGCCAATGCCTGCCCCGAAGACGCGATGATCCTCGATGCCGGTCCCGACAGCGTGGCGGCGATCAAGGAGGCGATCCGCAGCGCCAAGACGCTGATCTGGAACGGTCCGCTGGGCGCCTTCGAGATCGCGCCCTTCGATGCCGCCACCAATGCCGCCGCGGCCTATGCCGCGGAACGCAGCGCCGATGGCAAGCTTGTCTCCGTCGCGGGTGGCGGCGACACGGTGGCCGCGCTCAACAAGGCGGATGCGGCATCGGATTTCTCGTATATCTCGACCGCGGGCGGCGCGTTCCTGGAATGGATGGAAGGCAAGACCCTGCCCGGTGTCGCGGCGCTCGAACAGACATAGGATAAAGGCCCGGGTCGGCAGGAATGCAACGCTCTCGAATCGATTCGACCGCGCCGATTCGACCCCCTTTCCGCCCGGGCACGCGCATGCCATCCTGACGCCCAAACATCCACCAAGAGATGTTGGGGCCCGGCCCCGTCAGGCATGTATCAAGACAGCAGGTCCCCACCGATGACCACCCGCAAAGCCCGGCCCGCCTTCAGCGTTCTGATCTTCTTTGCCGTGTGCTTCACGCTGTCGGCCTATTTTGTCTTTGCCGCCGTGCAGGGTGATTTTGGCCTCTTCCGCCGCGCCGAGATTGTCGTCGAAGGCGATGTGCTGGCCCGCGAGCTTGCCAGCCTGCGCCAGGATGTGACGCGGATGGAAAACCTCACGCACCGGCTTTCGGACGAGTTCCTCGATCTCGATCTGCTCGATCAGCAGGCCCGCGACCTGCTTGGCATGGTGCGCAGCGACGAGATCGTCATCCGGTAAACCCGCCGCTGCACCGCGCGTGCCGACGCGCCTTTACGCAGCCCCTGCCCCGCGCTACCTTTCGCAGATGGTTTAACACTGAACGATGTGATGGCCCATCGCGGCCCCGCATCGGGAAGGAGCGCTGATGGCCGCCCGCAAGACGACCGCGAAACCCGCCAAACCAAACGTCTCGGCAGAGGAGCTGAAGACCTATTACCGCGACATGCTCCTGATCCGCCGCTTCGAAGAGAAGGCCGGCCAGCTTTACGGCATGGGGCTCATCGGCGGGTTCTGCCATCTCTATATCGGGCAGGAAGCGGTGGTTGTGGGGCTGGAGGCCGCCGCCGAAGACGGCGACAAGCGCATCACCTCCTACCGCGATCACGGCCACATGCTGGCCTGCGGAATGGACCCCGACGGTGTCATGGCCGAGCTCACCGGCCGCGCGGGCGGCTATTCCAAAGGCAAGGGCGGCTCGATGCACATGTTCTCGAAAGAGAAACATTTCTACGGCGGCCATGGCATCGTGGCAGCGCAAGTGCCGCTTGGCGCGGGGCTCGCCTTCGCCGACAAGTACCGCGAGAACGGCCGCGTGACCTTCACCTATTTCGGCGATGGTGCGGCCAATCAGGGTCAGGTCTACGAGACCTTCAACATGGCAGCCCTCTGGCAGTTGCCGGTGGTTTTTGTCATTGAAAACAACCAGTACGCCATGGGCACGGCGCAGAGGCGCTCCACCTCGACACCCGATCTCTACACCCGCGGCGCGGCCTTCGGCATCCCCGGAGAGGTGGTGGACGGCATGGATGTGCTGGCCGTGAAGGCCGCCGGTGAAAAGGCCGTGGCGGCCTGCCGTGCTGGCAAGGGCCCCTATATCCTCGAGATCAAGACCTACCGCTATCGCGGCCATTCGATGTCCGATCCGGCGAAATACCGCACCCGCGAGGAAGTGCAGAAAATGCGCGAGGAACGCGATCCGATCGACCATGTGCGCGATCTGCTGCTGCAGGGCAAACACGCCACCGAAGACGATCTCAAATCCATCGACAAAGAGATCAAGGCGATTGTCGGCAAGGCCGCCGATTTCGCCCGCGAAAGCCCGGAGCCGGATTTGGGAGAGCTTTGGACAGATATCTATGCGGAGGCCGCAGAATGAAACCCGTTCTGCTCGGACTTTTCCTTGTTGCGGCACCTCATCCGGCAGTCGCTGACGAGGTATCCGTCACCGCTCTGTCAGACTCGGGCGGGGGGGAATACCCTTGGGCAACGGAGGTCACGCTTGACGGATGCCAGTTGCAGAAAAAATCAGTGCAAAACACCAGTTATGGGACGGCGACCTACATCGAGAGGCTGGACATCCGGCTGTTGGGTTTTGAATCGACACAGGGCTGGTTTGTCAACGGAACGGCGCAGGTCTCCATTCCTTACGCGGGCACCTCAGACGATATGATCGAACGCACTGTGACAGTCTCCTTGCAGATATCAGATGATAAGGTTGTCGAGGCCGTCGAGCGAGAAATTGACGGGCAATGCAATGGGATGACCTGTACCGGCACGCGTGCGACAAAGTCCGTGATTTTTATTGCTGGCAAGGAACCAACCTGGCCTTGGTTGACTGAAACTATGGAAACGCTTGCCGCGCTTGCGACCTCCTGCACTGACTGAGCGAAGGAACTTCAAATGGCCACAGAGATCCTCATGCCCGCGCTCTCTCCGACGATGGAGGAAGGCACGCTGGCCAAATGGCTGGTCAAGGAAGGCGACACCGTGGCCTCGGGCGACATCCTCGCCGAGATCGAGACCGACAAGGCCACGATGGAGTTCGAGGCCGTGGACGAAGGTGTGCTGGGCCGGATCCTGGTGCCCGAGGGCAGCGCCGCGGTGGCGGTAAACACTCCCATCGCGCTGCTGGTCGAAGAGGGCGAGGCGGTGCAGGACGCGGAGATCACCGCGCCCGCGCAGGCGCCCGTGCCCGCCGACAAGACGCTGACCTCCGAAAGCGCGCCCGCCGCTGCCATCACCCACCCGTCCCCCGCCGCAGAGGTCGACACCACACCCGACTGGCCCGAGGGCACCGTGCTGAAAAAGCAGACCGTGCGCGAGGCGCTGCGCGACGCCATGGCCGAAGAGATGCGCGGCAACGGGGACGTGTTCCTGATGGGCGAAGAGGTGGGCGAATACCAGGGCGCCTACAAGATCAGCCAGGGCTTGCTCGACGAGTTCGGCGCCAAGCGCGTGATCGACACGCCGATCACCGAACACGGGTTTGCCGGTATCGGCGTCGGCGCGGCCTTTGGCGGACTCACGCCTATTGTCGAGTTCATGACTTTCAACTTCGCCATGCAAGCCATTGACCAGATTATCAATTCCGCCGCCAAGACGCTCTATATGTCGGGTGGCCAGATGGGTTGTCCGATCACCTTCCGCGGCCCCAACGGCGCCGCCGCCCGGGTCGGCGCGCAACACAGCCAGGATTACGCCGCGTGGTATGCGCATATCCCCGGGCTGAAAGTGGCGATGCCCTATTCGGCCTCCGACGCCAAGGGCCTGCTGAAATCCGCCATTCGCGACCCCAACCCGGTGATCTTTCTGGAAAACGAGATCCTCTACGGGCGCAGCTTCGATGTGCCCGACATGGCGGATTTCACCGTGCCCTTCGGCAAGGCGCGGATCTGGCGCAGCGGCACGGATGTGACCATCGTCAGCTTCGGCATCGGCATGACCTACGCGCTGGAAGCCGCTGAAAAGCTCGCCGAAGACGGCATCTCCGCCGAGGTCATCGACCTGCGCAGCCTGCGCCCGATGGACACCGCCACGGTGATCGCCAGCGTCAAAAAGACCAATCGCTGCGTGACCGTGGAAGAAGGCTGGCCGGTGGGCGCCATCGGCAACCACATCTCCGCGGTGCTCATGCAGGAGGCGTTCGACTGGCTCGATGCGCCGGTGATCAACCTCACCGGCAAGGACGTGCCGATGCCCTATGCCGCCAATCTCGAAAAACACGCGCTTGTCACCACCGCCGAAGTGATCGAGGCGGTCAGGACGGTGAGCTACCGATGACCGCGCACTTCACCTTGTCCGCGTGCAGCCCATACCCGTCCTTGCCCGCCCCCACCCGCCACACCTGATCGAAAGAGGCCGCCTTGCTCCGTCGCTCTTCATCCGCCAGCGCTCGCGTCGAGGTTCAGGGCCGCGACGCCGCGCGCGAGGCCTACCGGATCCGCACCGCCTCCGGCGCCGCTCTGGTGCCCGAATGCCTGATGCAGGGGCTGCGGCCGGGCGACCGCCCGTCCCACCAGGAGGCCTATGAGTGGATCGCGGCGCATCGCAGCCAACTGGCGGCCGCCGTCGCCGCCCTCTCCCGCGGCGCCACACCCCGGTCTCCCTATCACCTGCTCAGCCTGATCGATCACCCGCCCCTCGGACCGCCTTTGTCTTCTTCGGTTTAGAAATACTTCGGGGGTGTGGGGGCTGGCCCCCACCTCCGCCCGCGCCACATGCACCGCCCCAACAGGACCTGTCCCATGCCCACCGAGATCCTCATGCCCGCCCTGTCGCCCACGATGGAGGAAGGCACGCTTGCGAAATGGCTGGTCAGCGAAGGCGACGACGTGGCCTCGGGCGACATCCTGGCCGAGATCGAGACCGACAAGGCGACGATGGAATTCGAGGCGGTCGACGACGGCAGGATCGGCAGGATTCTGGTGGCCGAAGGCAGCGCCAACGTGGCCGTGAACACGCCCATCGCAATCCTGCTGGAGGACGGCGAAGAGGCCAGCGACATCACCGCGGCGGCCGCCGCCCCCGCCGCGCCGGACATCGCCACCCCGAAAGAAGCCGCGATGGCCGCAGGTGCCACGCCCGCGGCGGCTCCGCCCCCTCCGGCCCCTGCGAAGACCGACAGCGCGGAAACACGCGGCACCCGCGTCTTCGCCTCACCGCTGGCGCGCCGGATCGCTGCCGACAAGGGGCTCGATCTGGCAGCCATCACCGGCAGCGGACCGCGGGGCCGCATCGTGAAAGCCGATGTGGAGGCAGCCGAGGCCGCCCCGAGGCCGCCCATCCGGGCGGATGAGGCCGCGCCCGCCGCCGCCGCCAAACCCGCCGCCGCTGTCGATCCAGACGCCATCGCAAAGCTCTATGCCGACCGCCCGCATACCGAACTGCCGCTCGACGGCATGCGCCGCACCATCGCTGCGCGTCTGACCGAGGCCAAGCAGACCATCCCGCATTTCTACCTGCGCCGCGACATCACGCTCGACGCGCTGCTGGCCTTCCGCGCCGATCTCAACACCCAGCTCAAACCCCGCGGCATCAAGCTCAGCGTGAACGATTTCATCATCAAGGCCTGCGCCAACGCACTGCAACAGGTGCCCGCCGCCAACGCGGTCTGGGCCGGAGACCGCATCCTGCAGCTGACCCCGTCGGACGTGGCGGTGGCCGTGGCCATCGACGGCGGGCTCTTCACGCCGGTGCTGAAGGACGCGCATCAGAAAACGCTCTCGGCGCTGTCGGTCGAGATGAAGGATCTCGCATCCCGCGCCCGCGCCCGCAAACTGGCGCCGCATGAATATCAGGGCGGCAGCTTTGCGATCTCCAATCTCGGCATGATGGGGATCGAAAGCTTCGACGCGGTGATCAACCCGCCGCATGGCGCGATCCTGGCGGTTGGCGCGGGCGTCAGGAAACCGGTGGTTGCAGAGGATGGCGCGCTGGCCGTGGCCACACTCATGTCCGTCACGCTGAGCGTGGATCACCGGGTGATCGACGGCGCGCTCGGGGCCGAGTTGCTCGCCGCCATCAAGGACAATCTCGAACACCCGCTGGCGATGCTCGCCTGAGCCAGCGCCGCACACATGCGAAACGCCTGAGCTCAGCGCGCCCCCCCCAAAAAAACCGTCGCGCCCGGCAAGAGCCGGACGCAATCCAACCCCGAAGGGTTCCACAAGGACGGGCTCGACCGCACGCTGGCGCGGCCCGACCGAGGCGTCGCGCGTTACTGCGTGACGTCCACGCCCTCGGCCTCCACCCCGTCCTGAATGGCGCTGTCGACCAGCAGCAGCGTGCCTTGACCGTCATCCTCCTGCACGACCTCGAGCCCGGTATCGCCGCCATCGTTGAAGGCCGTCCGCAATTGCGCGGCGGTTACCGAGACGTCGCCCGCATCCGCTTCTTCGAAGACGGCGCCGACGCCGCCATTGCCCTGCGCCGCAACCGCCACCAGCGCGGCCACCACATCGCCCGCCCCCTCTTCGGAGAATTTCAGCGCGTCGTCGGTGTTGTCGACGCCGGTCACGCCGATCAGGGTGACGCGCATGTCGCCGCCATCCTCCTCGTCGAAATCGAGACCCTCATCGAGGTTGAGCGTGATGCCCACCTGCGCAACCACGGCCCGGATATCGCCCGGCCCGGCCTCGTCCACGTCAAAGCCGTCATCCACATCGATGGCAAACTCGTATTCCGCGACCGTGCCATCCTCGTGAAGATCGACCTCGCGTTCGAAACACCGGTCGTCGGGGCTGCCGGTGACCGGTCCGGGGATCGCGTCCGGGGCCCTTGCCCCGGCCTCGAACTCCCCTTCGGGCGCGGCGGGCATCAGCGGCTCGAGGATCTCCGGATCGCAGTAGGATCCGTTGCCATCGAAGGCGGAGCCGGTGACGCGCACCACCACATCTCCCGCCTGCCCTTCGTCCAACTCGACCCCGTCGGCGCCCGCCTCCTGAAAGCTGGAATTGCGCGCGTGGAAATGGATGCCGCCCGGACCGCGCTCATCGGCGCGCACACCGTCGGCGTCAAAGCGGCCATGGCCCACATTGGCAACCGTCACCGCGTCGAAGCGCATCACGATGGAGGCGTCGGAGCCTTCACCCGCGCCGCCACTGCCGCCGCCACATTCATCGGCCAGCGTGCAATCGGAGACATGGATGCCATGCCCCGCCACATTGCTGACCCGCACATCCTCGAGCACCAGCGTCACCGTGCCGGTCTGGTCGTCGCGCAGATCGACAAAAATGCCCTTGCCCGCCGGTCCGTCACGATCGCCGCGAGTGTTGATGTCGAACCCGCCGGGCCCGGTGAAGCGGACGCGTTGCACGTAAAGATCCGCCCCTCTTGCCACGGTGAGCAAGGTCACGTTTGCGTCCGAGCGCACCGCCATGCCATTGCCGAAGATCGACAGCGGCGCAGTGCCGTCGTAGACCAAAGGCGCGTCGATCTCGATATCGGTGGCGGTTTGCAGGACAATCGTGCTCGGCCCTTCGCTGCGGCTGGCGTCCGCAAGAGCCGCGCGCAGGCTGCCGGTGCCGCTATCCGCCGCAGTCGTGACCACAAAGGCCTCTTGCGCCATGACCGGGCTGGCAAGGCAAAGTGCGAGCGCTGAGAGAGCGGATCTGACGGGGGGCAGCTTCATGGGAGGTCCTTTCCGAGGTCTTGCGTGTGAGGCTCCGGATAGCGGGGATGTGTGACAGTTGGATGACAGGGGCCGCAGATCGCCGCGCGGCGTGGCGTGGCCAGCCTTGTTGGCGGTGCTTCGAAAGCGTTGCGAATGCCCATGAAAAAGCCCGGGCCAGCCTGGACCCGGGCGCTTTCAATCAATCGGCGCGGAGGCGTCGGTCAGCCGCCGCTTTTCAGCAGCTGATCCATGGTGATCGAGGGCTGCGAGCAACCCGCCTCACCGACAATGCGCGCGGGCACACCCGCCACCGTCTTGCAGGGCGGCACCGCATCCAGCACGACGGAACCCGCGGCAATCCGCGAGCAATAGCCCACCTCGATATTGCCCAGCACCTTGGCACCCGCACCGATCAGCACACCGTCGCCGATCTTGGGGTGGCGGTCTTCCTCTTCCTTGCCTGTGCCGCCCAGCGTGACCGAATGCAGCATCGAGACGTTGTCCCCCACCACCGCGGTCTCGCCGATGACGATGGAATGGGCGTGGTCGATCATGATGCCGCGGCCGATCCTGGCGGCCGGGTGAATATCGACACCGAACACTTCCGAGCAGCGCATCTGGAAGAAATACGCCAGATCCTTGCGCTTCTGACGCCAGAGCCAGTTGGCGATCCGGTAGGCCTGCACCGCCTGGAATCCCTTGAAGAACAGCAATGGCTGCAGAAACCGGTGGCAGGCGGGATCGCGGTCATAGGTCGCCATGATGTCGGCCCGCGCGGCCTGGGCCAGCTCCGGGTCGTCAAGATGCGCGTTGTCGCAGATTTCGCGCAGGATCTGGTCGGACATCTCGCCATTCGCCAGTTTCAGCGCAATCCGGTAGGCCAGCGCACGCTCCAGCGTGGGGTAGTGAAGCACCGAATAATGCACCATGCCGCCCAGCAGCGGCTCCGCCTTCACGGCCTCCTCGGCCTCGCGGACGATTCGGGCCCAGACCGGGTCTACTTCGGCCAGATGTGCACGTGTCTCAGCCATGAGCGCTCTCCTTTGACGCGGCAGATATAGCAGATAAGGTATCTGAGCCGAAACGCAAATCCGTGATGACGGTTATCTTGGATCGGGATGTGTGCGATGCACAACGAGCAGCTCAAACGCTTTGCCGCGCTGATCGCCGAGCGGCTGGCGGCACTCGATGACGGTGACGCGCTGGGCCGCGACGGGCGCTCGACGGTGGTGCTCGATCAGCAATCGGTGGGGCGCTTGTCGCGGCAGGACGCGCTTTTGAACCAGTCCATGGCAAAGGCCACGCAGGCGCGTCGGGACGGGCAGCGAAGGGCGCTGAAGGCGGCGCTGATGCGCATCGACGAGGATGCGTTTGGCTTCTGCGACGATTGCGGGGAAGAGATCGCGCTCAGACGGCTGGAGCTTGATCCCACGGCAATGCGCTGCGTGTCCTGCGCGTCGGGCTGAGATCCTGATGCGACGGGCCACTTGACGCGGATAGCGCCGCGCGGTCACCGCCCGGTCCGTCGCCGCTCCAGCAACGCCGACAACATCTCGATCTGGCAGCGCAGATAATCCGGCGCATCGAGCCGCGGTTCCGGCGCCACGGGACGCGCCAGGGCTGCCGCCATCAGCGTGCCGTTTCCCCATTCGGGATGCGCGCGGCCAAGCCGCTTGCGGAACCGGTCGGCGGCATCGGCGTCGCGCAAGAGCCGCCGCGCAAGACCCGCCCTCTCCCCCGGCGGCGCGGCCAGCAAGGCCCGGCCCGCCGCCACCAGATCGCCGGGAAGAACCGGCCTCATGCCTCCACGGAAATCTCGGCAAAGGGGCCGGGCCCGAACCGTGCCGAGATCTGCGCGACCGCGATCGTAAACGCGCCGCTCACACCATCCGCGGCCCTCTGCGCGGCGGAGTAGCTCCAGACCGGTTGCGTCACTTCGGTCTCGCGCAGCATCGCGCCGTTTTCGATCACGCGCACCAGATAGGCCTCGCGGTCTTCGTTGAGCGGCACGTCGTAGAGATCCCAGGCATCGCCTTCGAGACGGGTGCGCCGGATCCAGCTGACAGCATGGTCCCCGCCGGTCTTGACGGTTCGCAGATGTGCCGGCCGGTAAGGGCGCAACCCGTTGCCGTCAAACGCCTCGACGCGGTATTCATAGGTTTCGTCGTCAAAGGGCCGTTGCGCGGGCCCGATCCGGAAATGCCGCGCCAGTCGCCGTTGCGCGGCGGCCAGAGTAATCTGCTGCGGCGTGCCGTCCAGCATCACCACGATGGAATTCACCGGCCAGGTGTCCGGCATCACCCCGTCGCTGCCCGCCTGCCCGCGCAACCGGTGGCTCAGCAGCCAGCGGTTTTCGCCAAGCAGCGTCGCGTCGCGAAACTGCAGGATCTCCCAGTTGTTGGCAGAGCCGTCGCCGATGGCCATGAGGTTACCGCCCGCCAGCAACTCCGCATCGGTGATCGACCGCAGATCCCCCGATTGCAAGGTCACTTCCAGCGCCTCGCCGCGGTCGATGAGACCGGGCTGCGCGGCAAAAAGCGGAGTCGCCGTAACCCCCACATCCGAGCGCGCGGCAATCACCGCATTCAGCGCGTAATCGGCATCTGTCGGCGCGTCATAGACCGCGACGCTGCCCGGCCATGGCTCCGAGGTGACCGCAAGATGCGGTGCGTGCGGCACTTCCTCGCCGCTCATCAGCGGCAGGTCGAGGAAAAACGGCGTCACAGGCACCGCCGGTGTGAAAGGGCGCAGAGGCGCGCCGGTGTCGGTATATTCCGCAGGCTCGAAGAGATCCGGCTCGATTCGCACCGCGTCGATCACCTGCCGGTCAGTCACCTCGACCCGGTCGATGCGGGCCAGCGTCGGGCCCGATTTTGCAGGCAGGCGCACAACATCACCCGCCCCGAGCGCCAGTTGCGACGGCGGCAGCGCAAAGCGCATCGTGTCGCGCGCCACGCGCGATTCCGCCAGCCATCGTTCGGTTGTCTGGCGCGCCTCACCGCGGGTCAGCGCCAGCGCGAGGTCGGTCTCGGCCACCGAATGGGTGGTCTCATCGGGCAGCACCGTCTCTTCTGAGGCGACCTGGTGGTCGGCATCCGCCAGCACAAACCCTACCCGCACGCGCCCGGCCATCTCCGCCTCACCGGCGCGGGTCTCGGAAATCGGTCCGTCCACATCCTCGGCCAGAGCGAGGTATTCCGCATCGATATCAACAGCCTGCATGCCGTCCCGCATTTGGAACACCAACGCGCCGTCGCGCTCGATCGCATCGAAACCATAAGCCAGCATCAAGGGTTGCAAGGCGCGCCGCGCGTCGCTCACATCCGGCACCACATAGCCGCGCACAAAGCCGTGCAATCCGCTTGTGTCGATCTCCTGCAGGCCCGCGCGCCCGCAGATCTCCGTCACGACGGAGGCTAGCGTGCGCCCCGAGGCGCGGCCGTTCAGCCAATGCCCGCGGCGATAGTTCGGCCCGTCCGACCACAGCGCCTCGTTGCCCGGAAACCACGGGTAAGGCCGCGCGTCCCACGCCCAGACAAACGCGCGCGACATATCGACCATCGGTCCGCCATAAGTCTCGGAAACCGGGTTGTTTTCGGCCTGCCCCCAGTACCCGTGCATCGCGCGCAGATATTGGTGCTGGATCAGCTCGTCTCGCAACCCGTTGGAGTAATACGGCAAATTGCTCTCCGAGGATTTCGGATCGAGAAACTTGTTGGGCTGGTTGGTGCCTTTGTCGATGGCCGCGCAGCCCATTTCGGTGAACCAGACCGGTTTCGAGCCCGGCTCCCACAGGGTTGTCTGCTCCTGCCGGACACCGCCCACACGCTCGTAGTGGCGATTGGACCACCAGTTGCGGATATCCTTGTAGCGCCAGACCCAGGGCTCATCGTAATCGCCGTCCGCAATCGGGGTGCGTCGCTGGGCCGCGCGCGCTTCGGGACTGTCGTAATACCAGTCATATCCCTCGCCACCCGCGACATTGGATTGCAGGTAGTCGAGATTGTGGATATCACCCCAATCCGCATCGAGATGCGCATCCCCGTCCCGCCAATCCGAAAGCGGCATGTAATTGTCGATCCCGATGAAATCGATATTCTCATTCGCCCAGAGCGGATCGAGATGGAAGTAAAGATCGCCAGAGCCGTCCTGCGGGTGATAGCCGAAATATTCCGACCAATCCGCCGCGTAACCGATCAGCGTCACATCCCCCAAAAGCGCCCGGCACTCCGCCGCCAGCGCCACCATCTGCGCCACCGCCGGGAATCCGATGGCGCCGCGGATCTGCGTCAGCGCGCGCATTTCCGAGCCGATGCAGAACGCTTCCACCCCGCCTGCCGCCGCGCACAAGGCCGCCTGGTGCAGGATGAAGCGCCGATAGCTCCATTCCTCGGGACCCGAATAGCTCACCGATCCGCCGCTCACATCGAAATCCGAGGCCGACACCGTGCCGAAAAACGCCGCCACTTCGACATCCGCAGCACCGGTGCCGTCGGTCGAGCCCACCCGACCGGGGGCCGCCTCCAGCGTGATCCGTCCGCGCCAGGGCAAGGCCGGCTGGTCGTCCGCACCGCTCCAGGGATCGCTCAGACCGTTTTCGGCAAGCTGATCCATCAGGATGAACGGGTAATACATGACCTTGAGGCCGTCCGCGTTCATCTTCTCGATGGCCTGGATCACCGACTTGTCCGTGGGTGTGCCTCCATAGACCGAACGGCCCGCATCCTGCGGCACCGGCTCCGCTGCGTCGCGCGTCAGACCGCTGACCTGCCAGTCCATCTTCTTGCCGTCATGCTGGGTCTGTTCGACCTTGGGGCGGATTGTGCAGCGCCCGGCGCGCAGATCGTCCCCGAACCAGCTCACGATCAGTGATGTGGCCTCGCAATTGGGCAGATCCTGTTGCAACTGCGCCAGAGACGTCACGAAATCGGGCTCTTCGGAGGGCGAGTTGACATTGGCCACGGCTTTGCCGCCACCGCTGCCGCCGCTGTTGAGAAACGGGCTCGACGCGTCAGCGGTGTAGCGCATATAGACCGGCTTGGTGGCCAGCGCGTATTCGCCGGTGCCGGGGATCATCGCCACCGCGCGCAAGGCCTGCGGCACGTCGCCCTCGTCCGCCAGCTCCGGACGGACCACCTCGAAACTGAATTGCGGAACCCGGTTGCCGAACCGCTCCAGTTGCAGATCCTCGAGCACCACGTAAGCGGTGCCGCGATAGGCCGGCACCATGCCGGTGCCCTCGACGGCCTCGATCTTGGGATCCGGCAGCTGGTCCATCGTGCCGCGGTAAACCCGCATGTTGAGATCCTGCAACGGCACTTCCGCGCCATCGGCCCAGACGCGATGGACGCCGGTGATCTCGCCTTCACACAACGCCAGCGCAAGGCTGACGCGGTAGCTGTATTTCTTGACCGTCGCGCCGGCTTGCGGCGTGCCCTTGCCACCCCCGCCCGCGGTCTTTTCCTTGACCTTCTCCTCGAACTCCGTGGCCCAGATCGCGTGGCCCCCGACCCGCATGCGCCCGTAGACCTGCGCAATCGGCGTGCCCTCACCGGCGCCGGTGATCCGAAACCGTTCGATCCGCCCGGTCTCGACTGTTTCCGAGCCCTGCCCCATCAGCCGCTGGTCCAGCCTGCGCCCGATAGAGGCACCGATGAAGCGGCCCACGGCAGTCATCGACAGACCCAGAACGGAGCCGCCGATCGAAGAACCGATGGCAGCACCCGCCGCCGAAAGAAGGATAGTCGCCATTAGTCGTTCTCCACTGGAAAGCCGAACCGCGCCACGACGCGGCGCGCCCATGGGGCACTCAGTGCGCTTTCGATCACCCCGTGACCGCTATAGGCATGCACAAAGGACGCCTCCGCCCCGATGCGCGCCTGCACACCCACATGTTTGGCCACCGAGCCCGCGCGCATCCGAAAGAGCAGCACATCGCCGGGTCTGGCCTCGTCGCGCGACCGGTGTTCGAGATGGCGAAGACCCGCCTGCCACAACCGCTCCTCGCCCTGCGGCTCGGACCAGTCCATGCTGTAGGCGGGGATCGCTTCGGGCTCCTGCCCGATCACCTCCCGCCAGACCCCGCGCAGGAGCCCGAGACAATCGCAGCCCGCCCCCCTGACGCTGGCCTGATGCACATAAGGCGTGCCGATCCAGCCGCGCGCTGCGGCGACAATGACGCTCATCTGCGGCTCCCGCCGCTTTTGCGCTTGGCCTGCGTGGGGTGCACCATCATCCAATCATCCTCGGGAATGTCCGGAAAGCCCTGAAAATTCACCAGATTGTTGAACTTCAACCGGCAGGTTTCGAACCGCTTGTCGCACCCGGCGGTGATCCGCACCAGATCGCCCGCCGCCACTGTTGCGCGCAACGGCTCCCAGAGCTCGATGGCCCGGTCATCATCGTCGCGGAACCGGTCCCGCTTGATCGCACCCGACAGCCCCTCGGCGGCCCCGCTGAGCACGTCGAGGCGCCCGCGCTGGAACCAGCCCGGCTCAAACGAGGTCAGCGCCCCGAGCCGGAACACCCGCGTCTCCTCGACCGCATCCACCGCGCCTTCGTGCACGTAACCCGCCGTGCCGAGGTCGAACTGGCAGGTCGCATCGCCCAGAACCGCCGTGCAGGGTTTCTGGTAAACCCGCCCCACCGGCCGGTTCAGCGCTTCGGTCAGCCCGCGCAGCTCGGCGTGAAACGCACCAGAGCCGCGGCGCAGCTCCCCGATATGGCCGCGAAACATGATCCGGCGCGCATCGGTGTCGGCCCAGTTGACCAGCCAGGCGACCACTTCGGCACCGTCGAACCGCCCCGCGGCGATGTCCTCTTCGCGGATCGCGGCATCGCTCAGCGCGCCCATCGCTTCGGTATTGTCGACCGAGAGGCCGGTGGCCTGCTGCAGCGCCTTCGCAGTGAGCCCGGTATCGGCCTTGAAGACCTGGCCGCCAAAGGCAAGATCCCGGTCGTGATCGGTAAAGCCGAACCGCGTGCCATCACGCCGCGTCACGGCCCAGCAGCGTGCCACGGTGCTGAGACCACCTGCAAGATGCGCGTGCAGCGCCTCCGCACCGGCCATCAGACACGCACCTCGATCACCGGCACATCCGGCACCTGGCCGGCCTGAAAGCTCGACACGCTGACATTGATCCGGTCGGTGTCGAAGCGCACCGGCACGTCGAACTCGAACCCCGCGCTGATCTCCGCCCCGTCAAGCGGCGCTTCATGAAACGTCACGATCCCGGTCTTCAGATCGACATCGAAATGCACACCTTCACGACGTTCGACATCCTGCACCGCGGTCAGCACCGTGCCCTGCACCGGCTTGGCAATCGGACGCCCGTAGGCACCCTCTCCCGAGCGGTAATTCTTGAGCAGCTGAAAGCTTTTCGTCACACCATCGCCCTGCGCGATCACCTGATCGTTGGGCGCGGGCGTCAGCGACGGCTTGCAGGATTTGAAGTCGGCCCAGTCCTTCCAGCGGAACCCGAAAAGCTGGCCGCGCCGCGCCTCGAAAAACGCGATGAGCGCCTGCACGTCGTCGAGCGAACGCAGCCCGAGCCCGGCATCATACCGCCGCCGCGAATGCGCCCAGGGGGTGTTGCGCTCCTCGAAGCCGCTGGTCAGCTCGACGATATCGGTGCGCCGCTCCGGCCCGCCCATCGCGCCAAAGCTGAGATCGGCGGGAAATCTTACGTCGTGAAAAGCCATACGGGGCCTCCTTTAGCGGTTGCGCGCACCGGCGCTCAGCGCACGGCTCATCTGGGCTGCGATCTGGCTCTGGCTGCGCTGGAAGCCCTGCACGTCCGGTGTCTGGATGTTCATCACCACGTTCACCGCCTGCCCGCCGCCCGCGCTGCGCACGCCAAGCTTGCCATCCGCGCCGCGGGTGAGCGGCATGATCGCCTCCGGCCCGGCCTCGCCCATGAGCCCCATGCCGCCGCGCATCGGAAAGGTCGTGGGGCCGTTGATCACGCCGCCATTGGCAAACGGCATCACTCGGCCCTGCGTGAACGAGCCGCCATTGGCAAAGCCCAGCATGCCGCCGAACATCGCGTTCATGTTGCCCGAGATCAGCCCGCCGAAATGGTCCGCGACCGGCTTGACGGCGGCGCGATAGGCCGCGTTGATCATCGAGTTGGCGACAACCTGCAGCGCGTCCGAAAGCTTCATGCCGTCCAGCACCACGCCGTCGATGGCCTTGCTGAGGCCAGAGCTCATCGCGCTTTCCAGCTTGGCCGCGCCCCGTCCGGTCGCCGAAAAGGTCTGGTGGATGCGCTTGAGCTCCGCATCGAATTGCTGCGCGACACCCACGGCACCGCCCAGGGACGTCTCCAGGGCGTCCACCTGGGCGCCCAGATCGTCGATCATTTCCACTTCGCTCACGGTCACGCTCCTTTGTTCAAGTCCGGGAAAGACGCCATCAGCTCGTCCAATCGCGCCCGTCCCATCGGTGTCGCCCCGGCCTCTTCACCCAGCATCAGCCGCAGCTCCGCCGGGGTCAGATCCCAGAACGCCTCCGGGCTGAGGCAGAGGCCGCGCAGGCCCGCGCGCATCAGCACCGGCCAGTCAAACCCGGCCATCGCCCGCCTCCGCCGCCGCCGTCTCCGCCGTCTCCGGCAGCATGAAGGCGCGCGCCAGAAGCTCTGCTGCCGCCCGTGCCGCGGCCACCGGCCCGCCCTCGATCTCCGCGGCCAGCAGATCGCGCGCCTGCCCCCGCCAGCCGCCACCGCGCAGACCCGCCACGATCAGCGTCAGCACGTCGCGGGTCGAGAAGCCGCCCTCCTCGAAACGACGCACCAGATCCACGAGCGAGCCCTGGTCAAGCCCAGCCTCCAGTTCCGCCAGCGCCCCAAGGGTCAGCCGCATCACGCGGCGCTCCCCGTCGATGACCAGCGACACTTCTCCCCTCCAAGGATTGGCCATTACGCCACCGGCACCGGCGTGAACTGCAGCGCACCGGCCGAGGACAGCGCCATCTCGTAGGTCGCCTCGCCATTATGGCTGCCCGAATACTCGATGGAGGCGACCTGAAACCGGCCCTCCACCGTACCGAAATCGGGTATGATCACCTGGAACTCCGGCGTTTCTCCGTCAAAGAAGATCTGCCGCGCGCGCTCGTCGGTATTGGCGTCCTTGAACACGCCCGAGCCGCTGATATTGGCTGATTTCACACCTGCACCCGCCAGCAGCTCGCGCCAGCCGCCCTGGCTTTCCAGCGTGGTCACGTCGACCTGCTCGGCGTTGAAGCTCACGCGTGTCGCGCGCATGCCCGCCATCGTCTCGAACTGGCCGTCTCCGGTCAGATCCACCTTGATCAGAAGGTCCTTGCCGTTCTGTGCACCCATTGCCGTCACTCCGATTGAAAAGGGTTAATTGTCTTCCACGCGGGCGCGGAACGTGAGGTCGATGCGCCGCGCGCCACCGCTCCGGCGGTCGGCCCTGGCCTTGCGGAACCACAGGCCCACCAGCCGTCCGCGCGACAGGGTCAGCGCCGCGCCGTCCAGGACGTCGCTGATCGCGCCCGCGGCGTCCTTGGCCCCCTGAAACCCGGCATTGTCGGTCACCACCGACACGATGAAATCGTGCCACGCTCCGCCGCCATCGCCATCCGCCGCCTCTCTGACCGTCTCCGGTCCAAGCGAGACGTAGATCGCGGGCAGCGCGCCAAGCGGCAGCGCATCGAAGATGTCGTCGCCCACCAGCGCGTTCAGAGCACTGTCCGCCTGCAGCGCCGCATAAACCGCCGCCTGCAGCGACGCCGATACCGCATAGCTCATGGCGTCACCTGCTCTTCGCAATGGCACACAAGATACCTTGCGTCCGTATCCAGTTCGGTCACCGCCTCGATGGCGAGGATGCGCGCGCCCATGCGAAAGCGCTGCCCCGGCTCGGGGCGCGACGCATGTCCGTGCGGCGCCGCCCGCACCGTCACCTTGAGACCGGTCACCGACACTGCCCCGGCCTGCCCGTTGGCCACCCGCCCGGTGCGGGCGGTGATCTCGGCCCACAAGGTGCCCAGCGGCTCCCAGGTCTCCTGAAACCCCCCGGCCCCATCGGCGATGCGCGCGCGCACCTGCAGGATGACCCGGTGATTGAGCCTCGCCGCGCTCATGCGCCCAGTCCCAGGCGCACCGGACGGTAACGTGCAATCAGGCTGGTGACGCCAAACGGCATACATCCCTGCCCAAGCGCGGTATCGGTGCGGTATTCGTAGTAATGCGCCGCCAGCAGCAGCACCGCCTGCGCGAGGTCCGATGGCAGGTCGTCGAAATCCGCGGCAAACCCCGCGACAAAGCGCAGCTCCGCCGTGCCCCCCTGCGGCAGTGCAGGCAAACTGGTGCCCTGCGGCAGCACGCGTGGCTCGGTGCCGTCCTTCTGCAACCGGTAGCGGTCGGGCTCGACAACCTGCGCGGCGCCGAACCGGTCCACCAGCGTCACATCCGTGATCGCCTGCACCGGCGCCAGCGGCAGCGCTTGTCCTGCCGGATCGCGCCAGCCATCCAGCGTCACCACAAAGCCGCGTGTGATCAGCGCCTTCGATGTGCGCGCCTCGATGGCGGCAATGGCCGCGCGCAGGAACGAGGACAACACGCTATCCTGCAGGTCGTCATCGGCAAAGCCCGTACCCAGCCGCAGATGCCGCTTCAGCGCATCCACCGGCAAGGCCGTCTCCGCCACCTGATTTTCTTCCACCAAGATCATGTATTTTCTCCGAAAATCCCGTACCGGCCTCCGCTTGGGGCGAAGGTGGGCACGCGCCGCACACGTCGCTCATGCGGAGGGGAATTGCTGGCCAACGTGACCCTTGCCGCGCGCGCCCCCGAAGGGCGGACCGATCCGGCCCGCCCCCCGTCTCGTCATGCGTCAGACGGCGCAGCGCAGCAGCTTGATCGCTGCAAAATCGCTGACATCGCCGCCAACGCGCTTTGTTGCGTAAAACAGCACATGGGGCTTGGCGCTGAACGGGTCGCGCAGCACGCGCAGATCCGGACGCTCCGCCACGGTGTAGCCTGCCGCGAAATCGCCAAACGCAATCGGGAAGGCATCCGCCGCAATGTCGGGCATGTCCTCGGCGATCAGCACCGGGTAACCCAGCAGACGTGCAGGCTCACCCGCCGCAAAGCCATCAAGCCACAGATGGCGGCCATCGGCATCCTTGAGCTTGCGCAGCGCGCCCGCGGTCTTGGAGTTCATCACGAAGGTCGCATTGGCGCGGTACTGCGCCCCCAGCGCATAGACGAGATCAATCAGACCGTCGCCATCGCCGACATCCGCCGCGGCACCGGAGGTCACATAGCCCAGATCACCCCAGGACCAGCTGGCATCATCCACCGCCGGGTGGGTCAGAAAACCCGTGGGCTTGTCGACACCGTCGCCGTTCACAAAGGCATCCGCCTCGGCGCGGGCAAACTTGTCGGCAATGCGCCCTGCAAGCCAGGCATCCACGTCGAACGCGCTGTCATCGAGCAGCCGCTGGCTGACCTTGGGCAGAGCGTTCAGTTCGTAAAGCGGGATCGAGATCCGCTCGATGGTCGCCGTGCCGGTCTCCGCGGTGGGCGACGTTTCGTTGGCCCAGCCCGCGCCGGTGTCGTTCTGGTCGATGAGCACGTCGAAGGACGACGCCTCCACATTGACCACATTGGCAATCGCACGGATCGACGCGGTGGCGGCCAGAACCGACTTGATGGTCTCGGCCGTCTGCGGGTCGACAAGGTAGCCGCCGTCGGAATTCACCGCGGTCGACATCGCCTTGCCGTCCAGCTCCAGCCCGCGCAGGCCGTCATCGTCGCCGCTGCGCAGATAGGCGTCAAAGGCTTTCTGGTGCGGTGCGGCGACCTCGGCCGAGGTCGAAAGCGCCGGGCGGCCCCGGAGGGCGGTCTTGTGATCAAGCATGGTCAGTCGTTCTTCCTGTTTCTGAAGCTTCACGTGAAGGTCGGCCTGCATGGCCTTGAAATCCCCGATCAGTCCCGCCATCGCGGCACTCACCCGGGCGACCGGAGACACATCTTCCCCGGCCCGAGAACGGATCTCGGCATCACTCATCTGCGATGTTCCCTTTGTCGTAAGTGGCGCGCGTCAGCCGCCCGCCAGGTGAAAGCGCGCGTCCTCGAGGACTTGCGCCAGATCGCACCAGCCGTCCGCCTCGGGCGCTTCGCCCTTGGCAGCCACCCGCGCGCTGGGCAGCATCGGGAAGGTCACAAGCGACACTTCCCAAAGCTCCAGGTCTTGCAAGAGCCGCTGGCCCTTGTCGTTCTTTGCCGCCTTGAGCGTCCGGTACCCAATGGAGAGCCCGTCGATCGCGCCCGCCGCAATCAGCGCCGCCGCCTCGCGGCCTTTCTCGACGCTCTCCAGCAGCCGGCCCTTGACGTAAAGGCCGCGCGCATCCTCGCGCACCTCGTCCCAGATCCCGATCGGCAGCGCGGGATCGTGCTGCCACAGCATCTTGACCGCACGCCCGTCCGCCGAAAGCCGTTTCAGCGACCGCGCATAGGCGCCCTGCGCCACCACGTCGCCGCCCTGATCGCAGGCGCCGAACAGGCTCGCATAGCCTTCGATCTTGGTGCCCTCGATCACGGTCATCTCCGCATCGAACCGGCAGAATTTGCGTTCCAAGTCCATCTCAGTCCCTTTCCTTCGCCCCGGCGCACCGATCCCCCTCAGGGACGTCGCGCCGGTAAATGCTCCGGTCCCGCCCGCTCAGGGCGCAACCTGCAGAATGCCGTCAATCGCCTGGGCCAGGATCACCCCCACCACGCCGTAGACCGTCAGCCAAAGCCGCTTTTCCATACGCTCCATCAGCGCCTCCAACCGGTCGAGCCGCGCGTTCAGCGTCTCCACATGCAGGGTGCTCAACCGCTCATGCGCCTCGAGCCGCAGCGCAGGCGCGCAGGCAAACGGCTCCGATGTGCGCCTGGGTTCAGTCACGCCCCGGCTCCTCCAGCGGCGGCAATCCCAGCATCTGGCGCTTTTCGGCCACGCTGAGGAAATCCGCCTGCGCCACGCGCGCCCATTGCTGATCGCGCTCCGCCGCCAGTGCCGGCACCTGGTCGAGATCGGGTTTCAGCTCCACCGCCTCGCCGGTGAATGCCGCAAGCCAGCGCCCCAGCGCGCCCGACACCTTGGTGGCCAGCGGCAACACCGTCAGCCGGTAGAACGCCCGGTGCGCCTCGGCGTAATTGGCAAAGGTCGCCTCGCCCGGGATCCCCAGCAGCATCGGCGGCACCCCGAAGGCCACGGCCACTTCGCGCGCCGCCGCTTCCTTGGTCTTCTGGAACTCCATGTCCGAGGGCGAAAAGCCCATCGGCCGCCAGTCCAGCCCGCCTTCCAGCAGCATCGGCCGCCCGGCATTGCGCGCGCCCTGATGATGGCTCTCCATCTCGCTCACCAGCCGGTCGTATTGCTCGGCGCTCAGGTGCCCCTGACCTTCGGAGCCTTTCCACACAATCGCGCCCGACGGCCGCGCAGCGTTGTCCAGCAGGCCCTTGGACCAGCGGCTGGCGGAATTGTGCACATCCACCGCCTGCGCCGCCGATTGCAGCGGCGACAGGCCGTAGTGGTCGTCCTGCGGGTGAAAGCTCTTGACATGGCAGATCGGAGAGACCGGACCGCGCGCATCAAACCGGTGCTTGCGCCCGGCGACGCTGTATTCATAGCCCACCGGCCAGCCATCGCTGCCCGGCACCACGTTCATCCGGTCGCTGCGCAGCACGTGCAGCTCGAACGGCGCGCCCGCCTCCCCGGCCACCGCCTCGACATAACCGTCCCCCGACAGCAGCATCTGGCCGTAGAGCGCCTCGAAAAGCTCAGCCCGGCCCTGCGCCGGGTTCGGCTGGCCGATAAGGCGCAGGATCGGGTGCTCGGCATAGCGCGTCTCGGCATCCTGCAGCACCACCGGCAATGCGGCGGCGGCTTCGGCGATCAGCTTGACCGCCCGGAACCCCACCGGGTTGCCGATAAAGGCCTGACGTGTCAGCGACGCGGTGTCCCGGGGCGACCAGGCCACGCGGCCCGCGCTCATATGCGCCACGACCGGACCGGTGGCCGAAGCCTTGGCCTCGGGCGTTCCGACCGTCTCCGCTCCCCCGCGCCGCAGAAAATCTAACACCATCGCGCCTCGCTCCTTTTTCCTGGCCGTCCAAGCGGCCCCGCGCAGCCCGTGCCCCGGTCCGCAATCGCGCGCCGGGGATGGGGATGTCGCCTTCGGTCGTGTTCTGATCCCGGGATCGCGTCCCGTCGTCACAAGAGGCAATCTAGGAAGCCCCCGTTAAGAAGCCCTCACACCAGCGTGCGCAGCTTCGGCAACTGGTAGCGTGCGGCGGGCTCCAGCATGAGATCGGTCAGCGCCCAGACCAGCGCGTCGACCCGGTCGGGGCTGCCCTTGCCGGCAAATCCGGCCTGCGTCATCAGGCACATCTGCGCCTCCAGCGCATCGAGCCCCGCGCCATGGCGCACCCGCCCCTGCTCGTAAAGCGCCGCCACCGGCTCCGCACGGGCCGCCTTGCCGCGGGTCGCATGGACCTGCCGGACCGGCAGCAACGGGTCGACCTGCCGCAGCACCGTCTCCACCATCGCGCCGCCCATATTGACCTCTGCAACCACCCGGTCCGCGTCCCAGCGACGGCAGGCGGCCACAGCGGCCTGCGCCCAGCCGGTGGGCGAGACACCCTGCACCGTGGCATCCTCGAGCACAAACGCGCGCCAGTCCTGCGGCGCGCCCTCCTGCACGACACCCGCCACAAGGATCCCGCATTCATCCGACGTGGCCCCGCCCCCGGCAGGCGGATCCAGCGCCACCACGATTCGCGTCAGCTCCGGCACCCGCCCCGCGCGCACGCCCTCGAGCATCTCGCGTGTCCAGAGCGCGCCGTCCACATCCTCCAGCAGCAGCCCGTCCAGCTCCTGCAGGCCCAGCTTCGTGCCCGCATAGCGCGCCCGCACCTCCTGCAGGAACGACGCCGCAAGATGCGCGCGGTTGGCCTCCGTCGGCGCCCGCGTCACCACGGTCGAGGGCAGCTCCAGCAAGGCCTTCAGCACGTCGATATTCTTCGGCGTCGTGGTCACGCAGACCTGCGGCTGCTCGCCCAGTCTCAACCCGAACTGCAGCATGTCCCAGGTGTCCTGCGCCTTGGGCCATTTCGCCAGCTCATCGACCCAGGCCCCATCGAATTGCGGGCCGCGCAGGCATTCGGGGTCATGGGCGGAAAACGCCATCGCCTCCGCGCCGTTGGGCCAGACCAGACAGCGCCGCGACTGCACCCATTTCGGGCGCCGGTCGGGGGGCGAACAGGCCAGGATTCCGCTGTCGCCCTTGATCATCACTTCGGCCACCTGGTCGAACGTCTCGCCGACCAGCGCCACGCGGCGGCAGCGGCCCTTGTCGAGCGGCCGGGCGCCCTCCACGACCGAGCGCACCCATTCCGCGCCGGCCCGTGTCTTTCCGGCCCCGCGCCCGCCCAGGATCACCCAGGATCGCCAGTCTCCTTCGGGCGGCAACTGATGCTCATGCGCCCAGAAGCCAAATAGGTAGGGGAGCGCAAGGCGCTCCCCATCGGTCAGGTCATCCAGAAACCTCGTCTGAACCGCAGCAGGAGCGGAGGCTATTAAGGCGGCACCCGATCGAATACTCGGCTGCAGCGAAGTCGAGCCCGTATTCTCCCTGGATTCGGCTTTCTTTCCGTCGGATGTCATTGATTTCGGCCTCCGTATCTCGCACGGCGCGCAGCCAGTAGCGCACCTCGCTCATGGTCTTGCCCTCATCTCCAGATTTGCGGGCCTCCCCGGCCTTGATCTTTTCACCAAGCTTGCGGATTTCTTCCTTCAGCTCGGCGATGACAGTCGCGATTGTTTCGCGTTCGTCTTCCAGACGCTCTCTCTCGGTCTGTGCCGTGATGAGAACGGGGTCGTTTTTGGCAGTGGTCATTGCTCGATACCTTTCTTGCCTGTGGATCCCCCTCCAGGCGAGCAACTCGAAAACGTCCCAGAGCAGACATGGCGGGGCGTTTCCTCTTTGGTCCAGCAATGTTTGTACTCTACCCCCGATAGCCCCGTTCGTCAAAGCGCCACCGACCGCAACATCCTGGTATCGTTAAGTATTTTTCACGTCTCGTTAACCCGTTTTCGACCCGTCTTGCCTGAGCCCGCGCGCTCTGGCATCAACCCCTTGGAAAGGATCACCAATGCCTGCGCTTTCATCCCGTATCACTGATCTCAACGAAGGCGGCTCCGACGGGTGGGAGGTGTTCTACCGCGCCCGCGCCATGGTTGCAGCAGGTGAGAAGGTCACGGAATTAACGATCGGTGAACATGACATCGGCACCGATGAGGCGATTCTCGACGCGATGTACACCTCCGCCAAGGGCGGCCATACCGGCTACGCGATGGTGCCGGGCGTCGATGCGCTGCGCGATGTCGTGGCCGAGCGGGTGACAAAGCGCACCGGCGTGGCCACCACCCGCGACAACATCCTGATCACGCCGGGCGGTCAGGCCGCGCTCTTTGCCGCGCATATGGCCGTCTGCAATCCCGGCGACACAGCACTCTTCATCGATCCGTACTACGCCACCTACCCGGCCTCGATCCGCGCCGCCTCTGCCGAGGCGCATGCCATCCAGACCCGCGCCGATGCCGATTTCCGCCCGTCCCGCGCCGCAGTGGAGGAGGCCGCCCGCCTGCCCCGCGCGCGCAGTCTGCTGATCAACTCGCCCAACAACCCCACCGGCACCGTCTACCCGCGCCAGACGCTCGAGATGCTGGCCGGGGTCTGCACCCAAAACGATCTCTGGCTGATCTCGGACGAGGTCTACGACACCCAGATCTGGCAGGGAGAGCACCTCTCCCCCCGCGCCCTGCCCGGCATGGCAGAGCGCACGCTGGTCATCGGCTCGATGTCGAAAAGCCACGCGATGACCGGCTCCCGCATCGGCTGGATCGTCGCCCCGCCCTCCGCTATCGACGCGCTCATAGACCTCGCCACCACCACCACCTATGGCGTGCCCGGCTTCATTCAGGACGCGGCGCTGTTTGCCCTGAGCCAGGGGGCGCAGGTCGAAAACGCCGTCGCCGACCCGTACCGCCGCCGCCGCGATCTGGCCCTGAGCATCCTCGCCGACCAGCAGATCGTGACCGCGATCCCGGCGCAGGGCGCGATGTACCTGATGCTCGACATCCGCGCGACGGGGCTTTCGGGGCGGGACTTTGCCGAGAAGCTGCTCGACGCGCGCCGCATCGCCGTCATGCCCGGCGAAAGCTTCGGGAGGTCCGCCGCGGGCCATCTCCGGGTGGCGCTCACCGTCGACGACGCCCGCCTCGCGCAGGCGCTGCGCGAGCTCTGCGCCTTTGCCGCCACGATCGCCAAAGCCGCGTGACAGCGCCGGTCTCGTCCCTGCGCAACCTCGGTCCCGCTATGGACGAGGCTTGCGCGCGGGCCGGCATCCACTCCGCCGATGACCTGCGTGAGCTCGGCGCCGACGCGGCCTATGCCAGGCTGCTCGCCTCCGGCAGCAGGCCGCATTTCATCGGCTATTACGTGCTGGTGATGGCCTTGCAGGGCCGCCCCTGGAACGACTGCAAGGGCAAGGAGAAAGAGGCGCTGCGCAAACGCTTCGACGCGATCAAGGCCCGTGCCGCAAAAGACCCCGACCGCCTGCCCGACGGGTTGTCGCGGTTCCTGCGTGATATCGGGCTTTCGGACTGATCCGCGCATTTTTCGCGGAACCCGACGCGCCGCAGACGGTTGAGCCCCAGACAGCAAACACCAATCAAGGGAGGCCCGACATGGACCTCATCCGCATTATCCTCGCCATTATCCTGCCCCCGCTGGGCGTGTTCTTTCAGGTCGGCATCGGCAAACACTTCTGGCTGAACATCCTGCTGACGCTGCTGGGCTACATCCCGGGCATCGTTCACGCGGTCTGGATCATCGCCCGCACCGGCAACACACGCACGGCCTGACCCATGACCCAGGCGCGCGACATTCAGCTGGCCGAACGCGCAGAGCGCATCGCCCGGCTCATGGATAACAGCTTCCGGGTGCCGCTCACGCGGATCACCTTCGGCTGGGATTCGATCCTGGGCCTTGTGCCGGGCGTCGGTGACGCTCTGGCGCTCGCGCCGTCGCTGCGCATCCTGCACCTGTCGCATCAGGCCGGCGCGCCGGCCTCGCTGCGCAACCGCATGCTGATCAATATCGGCGTCGACTGGGTGATCGGTCTCGTGCCCCTTCTGGGTGACATCTTCGACCTCGGCTACAAGGCCAACCTGCGCAATGCGGCCCTTCTGCGCGCGCATGTGGAGGCCAAGGCGCTCAGCCCCGAACCGGGCCCCGATCTCACCCGGGCCGCCTCGACCGCGTAAGACAGCAGAACACCGAATAAAAAAGCGCGCCTCGCCGGGCGCGCTTTTGCTGTACCGTAAAGCCGTCGCGACAGTGGCGTCGCTCAGCCGACAAGCTCGAGACCGGCAAAGAAATAGGCGATCTCTTCCTTGGCCGTCTCCGGCGCGTCCGAGCCATGGACCGAGTTCTCGCCAACCGATTCCGCAAACTCGGCGCGGATCGTGCCTTCGGCGGCGTCGGCGGGATTCGTGGCGCCCATCACTTCGCGGTTCTTGGTGATCGCGCTTTCGCCTTCCAGCACCTGCACCACCACCGGCTCGGACGCCATGAATTCGCAAAGCTCGTCATAAAACGGGCGTTCGGCGTGCACCTTGTAGAACTCGCCCGCCTGCGCCTTGGTCAGATGGATGCGCTTCTGCGCCACGATGCGCAAGCCCGCCTCTTCGAACTTGGCGTTGATCTTGCCGGTCAGGTTGCGGCGGGTGGCGTCGGGCTTGATGATCGAAAAGGTGCGTTCGAGGGCCATGATAGATGCTCCGGTGTTGCGGGCTCCGGGACGATCCCGGACCAATGTGAATTTGGCGCGGCGGTAACATGCGCGCAGGTGATTGAAAAGCCCTCAGACCGCCCGCCCGGCCGCAATCGCCGGGGCGCGCTGTCCGCCAAACCCCCGGAGGTAATTTCGGCCAAACGAAACACAGGGGATTTTGCCCGGCCGCGGGCTCTGCTAGAGGCGGGCCATGTTGCGCATCGAAGCCATATCCTACGCCGTCGAAGGCCGCCCGCTCTTTGATGGCGCCACGACCACGATCCCCGACGGTCACAAGGTCGGGCTGGTCGGGCCGAACGGCACCGGCAAGACCACGCTTTTCCGCCTGATCCGTGGCGAGCTCACGCTTGATGGCGGCACCATCCGCCTGCCGTCGCGCGCGCGCATCGGCGGGGTCGCGCAGGAGGCACCGGCCTCGGACCTGTCGCTGATCGACACCGTTCTGGCCGCCGATACCGAGCGCAGCGCGCTGATGGCCGAGGCCGAGCAGACCGCAGACGCGGCCCGCATCTCCGAGATCCAGATGCGGCTGGCCGATATCGACGCCTGGTCGGCAGAAGCGCGAGCGGCGACGATCCTCAAGGGGCTCGGCTTCGACGATGCCGAGCAGCGCATGCCGACATCGGCCTTTTCGGGAGGCTGGCGCATGCGCGTGGCGCTGGCGGGTGTGCTCTTTGCCCAGCCCGACCTGCTGCTGCTCGACGAGCCGACCAACTATCTCGACCTCGAAGGCGCGCTCTGGCTTGAATCCTACCTGGCGAAATACCCCTACACGGTGATCATCATCAGCCACGATCGCGGTCTGCTCAACCGCGCCGTGGGCAGCATCCTGCATCTCGAGGACCGCAAGCTGACGCTCTACCAGGGGCCCTATGACCAGTTCGCCCGCCAGCGCGCCGAACGCCGTGCGCAGGCGGGCGCCATCGCGAAGAAACAGCAGGCGCGGCGGGAGCATCTGCAGGCCTTTGTCGACCGGTTCCGCGCCAAGGCCAGCAAGGCCAAGCAGGCCCAGTCCCGGCTGAAGATGATCGAACGGCTCGACATGGTGGCGCCACCCGAAGAGGCCGCGCGCCGGGTTTTCACCTTCCCGCAGCCCGACCAGCTTTCGCCGCCGATCATCCGCATCGAAGGCGGCTCAACAGGCTATGGCGACACGGTGGTGCTGCGCAAGCTCGACCTGCGCATCGATCAGGACGACCGCATCGCGCTGCTGGGCAAGAACGGCCAGGGCAAATCGACCCTGTCCAAGCTGCTTTCGGACCGGCTGCCGCTGATCGACGGCCGGATCACCCGCTCCTCCAAGCTGCGCATCGGCTATTTCGCCCAGCATCAGGTCGATGAGCTGCATCTGGACGAAACACCGCTGCAACATGTGCAGCGCGAGCGCCCCGACAGCCCCCCCGCCAAGCTGCGCGCGCTGCTGGCAGGTTTCGGCCTGATGGCCGCGCAGGCGGAGACCGAGGTGGGGCGACTGTCGGGCGGGCAAAAGGCGCGGCTGTCGCTCCTGCTGGCCACGCTCGACGCGCCGCATCTGCTGATCCTCGACGAGCCGACCAACCATCTCGACATCGAAAGCCGCGAGGCGCTGGTCGAGGCGCTCACCGCCTATTCCGGAGCGGTGATCCTTGTCAGCCACGACATGCATCTGCTGAGCCTCGTGGCCGACCGGCTCTGGCTGGTCAAGGACGGTCACGTCGCGCCTTATGACGACGATCTCGACGCCTACCGCACGCTTCTGCTGACGCAGGACAAACCGGCACGGCGCGAAAAATCCAAGGGAACCAAACCGAAGCGACCGTCCCGTGATGTGATACTTGAACTGCGCGCGGAGCTGCGCAAATGCGAGGAACGGGTGACCAAGATCGAGATGATGCGCGAAAAGCTGGCGAAAAAGCTGGCCGACCCTGCGCTTTACGATGGCGAGAAGGTCGGCGAGCTGGAGGTCTGGAACCGCAAATACGCGGAGGTGATGGACGGTCTGCACAAGGCCGAAGCGCTCTGGGAGGTTGCGGCGCAAAAGCTCGAGGCGGCGGAAAGCGCCTGAACCGGGCTTTGGCTTTTCAACACGGCAAACCCCTCAGCGCTCCGGGACGCGGCGCCGGGCGCGCATAACCGCAGCGGCCCGTTGCCCGCCACCCGGACCGCGCCGAAACGCTTGCGCCACAGCTCCAAACCTGATTGACGCAAAGCATGGACGCCACTTTCTACATCACCGCGTTTGCGACGCTCTTTGTAGTGATCGACCCGATCGGGCTCACGCCGATCTTCATCGCGCTGACTGCCGGATCCACCACCCGCCATCGCCGCGGGGTCGCGCTGCGCGCCTGTCTTGTCGGTTTCTCGCTGCTGGTGCTGTTTGCGTTTTTCGGCGAGGCCGTGCTCGGCTTCATCGGCATCTCCATGCCCGCCTTCCGCATCTCGGGCGGTATCCTGCTCTTTCTGACCGCACTCGACATGCTCTTCGAGCGGCGTACCAAACGCCGCGAGGACCAGTCCGAGACCGAGGACTTCCCCGACCCTTCGGTCTTTCCCATCGCCATCCCGCTGATCGCCGGGCCCGGTGCCATCGCCACGATGATCCTGCTGATGGGCCGCGCGGAGGATGCGGTGACAATGGCGGGGCTGCTCGGCGTGATGATCTCGGTGCTGCTGATCGTGTTTGCGCTCTTTCTGACGGCAGGCCCTATCGAGCGGGCGCTGGGGCGCATCGGCATCACCGTCGTCACCCGCGTGCTGGGCATGCTTCTGGCCGCCTTGTCGGTGCAGTTTGTGCTCGACGGGCTGGCGGATTTCGGCCTCGCGGCGGGCTGAGACTGGAAAATCCCCGTCCGGCTGCCTACCTTTTTGGCAGCAAAAGGACCCCGGATTTCCATGTCATCCTTCGAAATCGGCAATCTCATCTATCTCGTGCTGCTGGCCGCGGTGCTGGCGATGTGGGTGTTTGTGGAAAAGCGCCAGTCGCTCTCCACCACGCTGAAACAGATCGCGGCCTGGGTGCTGATCTTCATCGGCGCCATCGCGGCGGTCGGGCTCTGGGGCGACATCCGCCAAACCGTGCTGCCGCAGCAGGCGGTCTTTGCCGAGACCGGCCGGATCGAGCTGCCGCGCGCCCCCGACGGCCATTACTATGTGACGCTCGACGTGAACGGCGCGCCGATCCGCTTTGTCGTCGATACCGGCGCGACATCCGTGGTGATCTCGCAGGACGACGCGCGCCTCGCGGGCCTCTCCGACGAGGACATGGTGTTCTTTTCCGAAGCGATGACCGCCAACGGGCGGGTGAAGACCGCGCCCGTGACGCTGCAGAGCGTCTCCATCGGACCTTTCGAGGACCGCGATGTGCGGGCCTATGTCAATGGCGGCGCGATGCGCGAATCGCTTCTGGGGATGAGTTATCTCAACCGGTTTTCCCGGCTCGAGATCACCGGGGGCAAGCTGGTTCTGGAACGCTGACGCGGCGTTATTGACGCGAGAGCCGGTGTGTCCGGTTTCGACGCGCCGCTGGCGCGCCGACCGGCCGGGGGGCGCTGCCCCCCGGACCCCCGGCGGTATTTTCAAAGAGAAGAAACAGCGGGCGCGGTTTGGGCCGCGATCCGGCACGTATCGATCCGGCGGAGTGCCACGCCGGGTCAGGCTTCGGCTTTCTTTTCCCAGCGGCCGGATTCCTCGGACCAGTATTGCGCCTTGCACCCCGCACCCGTGAGCGTCTTCCATTGCACCCGCGCGCGCGCCACGGCGTCCTCGTTATGGCCGTCGAACAGCACGCAGACCCGCTGCATCGCGGTGACGTCTTCGGCCTCGACCGCGGCGCCGTCCATGCTCATCAGCACGGACGCTGCGTTGACGGCCTCGCGCGCGGTGGTCAGCAGCACCGGCTGGTCCGCCGCATGTGGCGCGCCCGCCAGCCCATGCGGCAGAAAGCCCTCCTCCGACACGGTCCAGAGCGCCTGATCGAGCCAGTCCATGCGGGCAGGCTCCACCCCGCGCACCGCAACGCGCCAGCCGCGCTCCAGCGACTTTGCCGCAAGATCGCTCAGCGTGAGTTCCAGCGGCCGGCGCGTGAGGTGGTAGAAATAGGCCTCGCCCATGGGCGCGTTCACTCCGTCTCGAACTTGTCGCGCACCAGACGGTCCAGCGCCATGACACCCCAGCCGGTCGCCCCCTTGGGGGCAAGATCGGTGTCCTTGGTGACCTGCGCCACACCCGCGATATCGAGATGGATCCACGGCATGTCGTCCTTCACGAACCGCTGCAGGAATTGCGCGGCGGTGATCGTGCCTGCCGGGCGTCCGCCCACATTCTTCATGTCGGCCTTTTGCGATTTCAGCTGCTTGTCGTAGCTCTCGCCCAGTGGCAGACGCCATGCGCCCTCGCCTTCGGTCCGCGCGGCTTTGAGGAAATCACCAGCGAAATCGTCATTGTTCGACAGCACCGCGGCATTGTCATGCCCCAACGCGATGATCGCCGCGCCGGTGAGGGTTGCCAGGTCAATCATCGCGGCGGGCTTTTCGGCCTCCTGCGCGTGCCAGAGCACATCGGCCAGCACCAGCCGCCCTTCGGCGTCGGTGTTGATCACCTCGATCGTGTCGCCTTTCATCGAGGTCACGATGTCGCCGGGACGGGTGGCATTGCCAGAGGGCATGTTTTCGACAAGCCCCACCAGCCCCACCACGTTGGCCCTGGCCTTGCGCATCGCCAGCGTCTTCATGACGCCCGCCACCACACCGGCGCCGCCCATATCCATGGTCATGTCTTCCATGCCCGCCGCCGGTTTCAGGCTGATGCCGCCGGTGTCGAAGACAACGCCCTTGCCGACCAGCGCCAGAGGCGCGCCCTCGCCGCCGTTCCAGCGCATGGTCACCACCCTGGACGGGCTGTCGGAGCCCTGTCCCACACAGAGCAACGAACCCATGCCGAGCTTTTCGAGCTCCGCCTCCTCCATCACCTCGACCTCGAGGCCCAGATCGCGCAGCGCTTCGAGCCGGTTGGCAAATTCGGTGGTGGTCAACACGTTGGCGGGCTCCGACACCAGATCGCGCGTGAAGAACACACCCTCCGCCACGGCGCGCGCCGCGCCATAGGCGTCCTTTGCCTCTTCGGGGGCCTTGCACATCAGCGTGGCGGTGCCCGGCGCGTCCTCTGTCTTGCTCTTGCGCGCGGTGAAGCCGTAGCCGCGCAGCACCAGCCCCAGCGCCAGCTCTTCGGGGCGTTTGGTGTTCTCCACCAGCACGGTTGTGGCCGAGGCACCCGCCGCCTGGGCCAGCGCGGCGCCGGCCTTGCGCGCCTCGCTGACCGAGGGGCGGCGCTCCAGCTTGACGATGTCGAGCGCCTTGGCGGCCAGCCCGGCGGGCCAGGCCAGCGACATCACCTCGCCGGGCTTGACCTTCTCCCATGCGTCCGAGCCAAGTGCCCGTTCCACGGCGCCCCTGGTCATCCGGTTCAGCCGCCGCGCGCCGGGGCTCATGGTGGCCTCCGCGTTCATGGCCAACGCCACATGGCCGTCGATTTCGGCCAGTCCATCGAACTCAACCGGGGCAAAAGCGGTCTCGCGCAGATCGGTCATCGGGTCTCCTTTCAGCATATCCTCGCCCAGAGGTAAGCCGGTCGGGCGGCAATGGCCAGAGCGACCTTTTCCTGCCCGCGCCGATCCGATAGGCTTTGGCCTGTCACTATTGTTCGGGGGAACGGTCACGTGCAGCGATTCGACAGATACATGCTGTCGCAACTCATGGTGCTGTTCGGTTTTTTCGCCCTGGTTCTGGTGGCGGTCTACTGGGTCAACCGGGCTGTGATCTTGTTTGACAGGCTGATCGCGGACGGCCATTCTGCCGGAATTTTCCTCGAGTTTTCAGCGCTTTCCCTGCCATCGGTGATCGCCCTCGTGGTGCCGATGGCGGCCTTTGCGGCGGCGGTCTACGTGACCAACCGGATGATGGCCGACAGCGAGCTGACCGTGGTGCGCGCCTCTGGCTATTCGCCCTGGCGGCTGGCCCGGCCGGTGCTTGTCTTCGGCCTGCTGATCGGGCTCATGGCGTCGATCCTCAGTCACCTCCTCGTGCCCGCCTCGCTGGAACAATTGCGCCTGCGCGAACAGGAGATTGCGGGCTCGGTATCGGCCCGGCTCTTGCGCGAAGGCACGTTTCTGCATCCGACCCGCGGCGTGACTTTCTACATCCGCGACATCAACCCCGAGGGAGAGCTGCGCGACGTGCTGCTGTCGGACCGCCGACAGGAGGGCCGCGAGATCACCTACACCGCCGAGCGCGCCTTCCTGCTGCGCGACGATGACGGCCCGAAGCTGGTGATGCTGGCGGGCATGGCGCAGACCTATGACATCAAGGGCAAGCGGCTCTCGACCACCAATTTCAGCGACCTGACCTATGACATCTCGAACCTCGTCACCCCCGGCAAACCCAAGCGCCGCAAGATCGAATACATCCCGACGCTGGAATTGCTGACCGACACCGCCGCGGTCGCCGAAGAGGCCAACGAGGAGCCAGGCGAAGTGCTCGAAGAGGCGCATCTGCGGTTTCAGCTGCCGCTGCTTTGCGTGGTGGCGAGCCTTGTCGGCTTTGCCGCGCTGATGATCGGCGGCTATTCGCGCTTTGGCGTGACCAAGCAGATCGTCGCGGCGATTTTCCTGCTGGTGCTGATCAAGCTGGTGGAAAGCGCGGTGACCGACCCGGTGCGCGGCGACCCGCGACTCTGGCCGCTGGTCTATCTGCCATCGCTTGTGGGCTTTGCAATTGTGCTGGGCCTGCTCTTTTCCGCCTCGCGCGGGTATCGCCCCCGCCGCCGTGCGCGCGCGCCTGCGGAGGCCGCCACATGACGCTGCATTACTACTTCGCGCGCCGCTTCCTGTGGGTGTTTCTCGCCATCCTGGCGGTGTTTGCGATCTTCCAGGCGCTGCTCGATCTGGTCGAAGAGCTGCGCCGCGTGGATGACAGCGTGGGCTTCGGCGCGGTGGTGCAGCTGGTGGCGCTGAAACTGCCCGAGGGGCTCTACCAGATCCTGCCGCTGGTGATGATCCTCGCCACCATCGCGCTGTTTCTGGCGCTGGCGCGCTCGTCCGAGCTGGTGGTGGCGCGCGCCGCGGGGCGCTCCGGGCTGACGGTGCTGGCCGCGCCGCTGATCGTGGCGCTGATCATCGGGGCGCTGACGGTGGCGATGATGAACCCGATCGTGGCCGCCACCTCCAAGCGTTACGCCGATCTGCGCGAGATCTACCAGTCGGGCAACGCCTCTGCGCTCTCCATCGGTCCCGAGGGCCTGTGGCTGCGGCAAGGCGGGCCGCAAGGCCAGGTGGTGATCCGCGCCGCCCGCGCCAATGCCGAGGCGACCGAGCTTTATGACGTGAACTTTGTGGCCTATGCGCCGGGGGGCGGTCCGGCGCAGCGCATCGTGGCCGAACGCGCGCGGCTCATCGACGGCGCGTGGCAGCTGTCGGATGCCAAGGCCTGGCCGCTGGCGGCGGGTCTCAACCCCGAAAGCGGCGCGCGCGCGCATGACACGCTGGAGATCCCCTCGACCCTGACCCAGGACAGCATCCGCGACCGTTTCGGCAAACCCTCGTCGATTGCGATCTGGGATCTGCCCGCCTTCATCGCCGATCTGGACGAGGCCGGGTTTTCCGCACGCCGCCACGTGGTCTGGCTGCAGATGGAGCTGGCCCGACCGCTCTTTCTGGCCGCGATGGTGCTCATCGGCGCGGGCTTTACGATGCGCCCTGCCCGGCTTGGCCGCACAGGGCTCGCGGTGCTTTCGGCGGTGATGCTGGGCTTTGGCCTTTATTACGTGCGCAACTTCGCGCAGATCCTTGGCGAGAACGGACAGCTCACGCCGTTGCTCGCGGCCTGGGTGCCGCCGGTGGCGTCGCTGCTGCTGGCCATGGGGCTTATGCTGCATATGGAGGACGGCTGATGCGCGGCTGGCTCGCCCTTCTGCTTGTCACCTGTCTGGCCTTTGCCGTGCCCGGCACCGCACAGGATGCCGATCCGGACGCGCCCGCCCTGCTGGTGGCCGATCAGGTCTTTGTGGAAAACGAAGAGCGGCTGGTCGCGCAGGGCAATGTCGAGGTGCTGCAGGACGGTATCCGGCTTGCCGCCACCCGCATCCTTTATGACCGCGGCACCGACAGGCTGACCATCGACGGCCCGATCCGGATCACCGACGCGGCCGGCAACGTCGTGACCGCCGACAGCGCCTCGCTCGATGAAGGGCTGCGCAACGGCATTCTCAAGGGCGCGCGGATGGTGCTCGACCAGCAGCTGCAGCTGGCCTCGGTCGAGGCGCGCCGCGTCGAGGGCCGCTATACCGAGCTCAGCCGCGTCGCCGTGACGTCCTGCCAGGTCTGCCCGCATCGCAGCACACCGCTCTGGCAGATCCGCGCCGCGCGGGTGATCCACGATCAGCAGGAACGCCAGCTCTATTTCGACCGCGCGCAGTTCCGCGTTCTCGATGTACCGATCTTCTACATGCCGCGCCTGCGCCTGCCCGACCCGACGCTGAACCGCGCGCGCGGCTTCCTGATCCCGTCGCTGCGCAGCTCGACCCTGCTGGGGCTGGGGATCAAGATCCCCTATTTCATTCCCATCGGGCGGCACCGCGACATCACGCTCACGCCCTATCTCTCACCCAAGACCCGCACGCTGGAATTCCGCTACCGGCAGGCCTTCCGGCATGGCGAGCTCGAGATCAACGGCGCGCTTTCCAGCGACACGCTGAGGCCCAACGAGGCGCGCGGCTATCTCTTTGCCGAAGGCGCCTTCGACCTGCGCCGCGATTTCAAGCTGGAATTTGACCTCAAGGCCAGCTCCGACGCGGCCTATCTCAACGATTACGGCATCTCCGGGCGCGACCGGATCGACAGCACGCTGTCGCTCACACGGGTGCGCCAGGACGAATTCACGCAAGTCAGCCTCGTGCATTACGAATCCCTGCGCGACAGCGAAGACAACGACACCCAGCCGACGCTGATCGGCGATATCCGCTATGAACGGCGGTTCTTCCCGACCGACCTGGGCGGAGAATTGCGGTTCGGCGCCGAGACCCATGGCCATTACCGCTATTCCTCGATTGCCTTCGACAGCGGCGATGCGGATACCGAGGTGGATGGCCGCGACGTCTACCGGCTGGGGGCGTCGGCCAGCTGGCGCAAGCGCTGGACGCTGGCAGGCGGGATCCGCGCCGGGTTCGCCGGGCATCTGTGGTTCGACCGCTACATCACCCGCCAGGACGTGACCTCGGTGAGCGATGTCAGCCGCGCCACGCAAGGCGCAGCACTCGAGCTGCGCTGGCCGTTCCAGCGGTTGGGCAATCGCGGCGGCCGCACCCTGCTGGAGCCGGTCATGCAACTGGGCTGGGTCAGCGGCGAGCGCCCCGGCAATCCCAATGACGAAAGCACGCGGGTGGAGTTCGACGAGGCCAACCTGCTGTCACTGTCGCGGTTTCCCGCCGCCGACCGGCGCGAGCACGGGTTTACCGTTGCCACCGGCCTGCGCTGGTTGCATGAGGCCCCGCGCGGCTGGTCGGCGGCGCTGACCTTTGGCCGGGTCTGGCGCGAAGAGGCCGATCCGGAGTTCTCGCGCTCCTCCGGTCTGGGCGGCACCGCGTCGGACTGGCTGCTGGCCGGGCGCTTTTCGCACCCCAACGGTCTGACCGTGTCGGCGCGCGGGCTGCTCGATGACGAGGCGCGCTTTTCCAAGGCCGAGGCGCGCGCGGGATGGTCCAATGCAAGGCTCGATCTGGGCGCGTCCTACCTGCTGCTGGTGTCGGACCCGGCGGAGAACCGCAAGAGCGCACAATCTGAATGGACCTTTGACGGGCAATACCGGATCTCGCACCATTGGACGACCTCCGGAGAGGCGCGCTACGATCTGGCCGACCAGCGGCTTGACCGCGTCGGGCTGGGCCTGCAATACCGGAACGAATGTGTTCAGGTGGATTTCGGGGCCTCGCGCCGCTTTGCCTCGTCAACCAATCTTGAGCCGAGTACGGATTTCGACCTGACTGTCGCGCTCAAGGGATTTTCCACCGGCGGCAGCGCCAAGGAGTATCGACGCACATGCGATCACTGACCCGCACTTTCGCCAAACTGGCTCTCGCCGCAACGCTGGCCCTGGGGGCCGTTCCGGCCACCGCACAGGGGCAGTTCGCGCCTGCGGTCATCGTGAACGACATGGTCATCACCGGCTTCGAGCTGGAGCAGCGGGCACAGATGCTGACGCTGCTCAACGCGCCCGGCAACGTGCGGGAATTGGCGCGCGAGCAGCTGATCGACGACCGTCTGCGCATGCAGGCCGCGCAGGACGCGGGCATCCGCCCGGCCCGCGAGGATGTGCTCGAGGGGATGGAAGAGTTCGCCAGCCGCGCCAATCTCAGCCGCGAGGAGTTTACCGCGGCCCTGGCGCAGCGCGGCGTGGCCGAACAGACCTTCCGCGATTTTGTCGCCGCCGGTGTCGGCTGGCGCGAGCTTGTGCGCCAGCGCTTTGCCGGGCGCGCCTCGGTCAGCGAGGCCGAGATCGACCGCGCGCTGTCGTCGCGCGGCTCGGGCTCCAACGTGCGGGTGCTGCTGTCGGAGATCATCATGCCCGCGCCGCCGCAGCAGGCCGCGCAGGTGCGCGAGCGCGCCGCGCGGATCTCTCAGCTGACCTCGACCTCGGCCTTTTCAGCGCAGGCGCGGCGCTTCTCGGCCACCGCGACCCGGGCCAATGGCGGCCGCCTGCCGTGGCGCGATCTCAACGAATTGCCCCCCGTTCTGCGTCCGCTGGTGCTGCAGCTCAAGCCCGGCGAGGTGACCGATCCGCTGCCCATTCCCAACGCCGTCGCCCTGTTCCAGCTGCGCGCCATCGAAGAGGTGGGCTATCAGGCACCCGAAGTGTCGGCCATCGAATACGCCGCCTATTACATGGCCGGGGGCCGCTCTGCCGAGACGCTGGCCAAGGCCCGCGTGCTGCAGGGCCGCGTCGACCGCTGCGACGATCTTTATGGCGTCGCGCAAGGCCAGCCCGCCTCGGTTCTGGAGCGCGGCACCAAACCCGTGGCCGACATTCCCACCGACATCGCGTTTGAGCTCTCCAAGCTCGATCCCGGTGAAGTGTCGACGGCGCTGACCCGCGCCAATGGCCAGACGCTGGTGTTCCTGATGCTCTGCGGCCGCACCGCCCAGATCAATGAGGATGTGGACCGCGACGAGCTGACGCTCGGCCTGCGCAACCAGCGCCTCGCGGCCCTTGCCGATGGCTATCTCGCCCAGCTGCGCGCCGACGCCCGCATCATCGACAAATGACCCCGCGCCCCGCGCCGGTGGCGTTGAGCTGCGGCGAACCCGCAGGCATAGGCCCGGAGCTGGCGGAGGCCGCGTGGCAGGCGCTGGGCGCCGCCTGCCCGTTCTTCTGGATCGGCGATCCGGCGCATCTGCCGGGCGCGGTGCCGCATGTGGTGCTCCGGGCGCCGTCTGACGCCACCGACGCGGCGCCGCGCGGCCTGCCGGTCCTGCCGCTTGCCCTGCAGGGCCCCCGCGTGCCGGGCACAGCGCAGCCCGCCCATGCCGCGGGTGTGATCGCCGCCATCGAGACCGGCGTGACGCTGGTGCAGGAGGGGCTGGCCTCGGCGCTCTGCACGCTGCCGATCCACAAGCAGGCGCTGCAGGACGGCGCGGGCTTCGGTTTCCCGGGCCATACCGAATTTCTGGGCCATCTGGCGGGTGTCGACGAGGTGGTGATGATGCTGGCCTCCGACCAGTTGCGCGTGGTGCCCGCGACCATCCACATCCCGCTGGCCGAAGTGCCCGCCGCGCTGACGCCCGCGCTGCTGGAGACGCGCATCCGGATCACCCATGCGGCCCTGCGCGAGCGTTTCGGCATCGCCCGGCCACGCCTCGCGGTGGCGGGTCTCAATCCGCATGCGGGCGAAGGCGGCAAGATCGGACGTGAAGAGATCACATTCATCACCCCGCTCATCGAGCAATTGCGCGCGGAAGGCATGCAGATCACCGGGCCGCATTCCGCCGACACGCTGTTTCACGCCGCCGCCCGCACCCGCTATGACGCGGCGATTGCGATGTATCACGACCAGGCGCTGATCCCGATCAAGACGCTGGATTTCGACCGCGGTGTGAACGTCACGCTGGGTCTGCCCTTCATCCGAACCTCGCCCGACCACGGCACCGCTTTCGACATCGCGGGCAAGGGGCGCGCCAACCCGACAAGCACCGTCGAGGCGCTGCGCCTGGCCTGGCGGATGGCCGGAGGCACGGTATGAGCCGCGGTGGCCAGTGGCGGGCTTGTTTGGCGGCGGTGCTCGCGCGGCCTGTTGCGTGGCGTGCCGTGCAGGGACACCCGGCACAGGCGGGTTTGTGGCGGCGCCCGGCCACGCAGGACCTCGTGAGGATCCGCCACCACCTGCACGCATGAGCGGGGGCCAGCCCCCACACGCAGGTCAGAGTGGGGGCCAGCCCCCACACGCAGGTCAGAGTGGGGGCCAGCCCCCACACCCCCGGCGATATTTGGAAAGAGAAGAAACCATGAGCGCCATCGACACATTGCCCCCCTTGCGCGAGGTGATCGCCGGGCACGGGTTGCGCGCGAAAAAGGCGTTGGGGCAGAACTTCCTGCTGGATCTCAACCTCACCGCCCGGATCGCGCGGGTGGCCGGGGATCTCAGCGGCACCGATGTGCTGGAGGTCGGGCCCGGCCCCGGCGGGCTGACGCGCGGTTTGCTGGCCGAAGGCGCGCGCCACGTGCTGGCCGTCGAGAAGGACGCGCGCTGCCTGCCCGCGCTGGCAGAGATCGCCGCGGCCTGTCCCGGGCGGCTGACCGTGCTCGAAGGCGATGCGCTGGCGCTCGATCCGCTGGCGCATCTGACCCCGCCCATCGCGATTTGCGCCAACCTGCCCTACAACGTGGGCACCGAGCTGCTGGTGCGCTGGCTCACGCCGCCCGACTGGCCGCCGGTCTGGCGCTCGCTGACGCTGATGTTCCAGCGCGAGGTGGCAGAGCGGATCGTGGCGGCACCCGGCTCCAAGGCCTACGGGCGGCTTGCGGTGCTGGCGCAATGGCGCTGCGAGGCGCGAATCGCGCTGAGCCTGCCGCCGGAGGCCTTTGCGCCGCCGCCCAAGGTGAGCTCGGCCGTGGTGCATTTCGACGCGCTGCCCGCGCCGCGGTTTCCGGCCGATGCAAAGATCCTCGAGCGGGTTGTGGCCGCCGCCTTCAATCAGCGCCGCAAGATGCTGCGCGCGGCCCTGAAGGGGCTCGCGCCGGATATCGAGGATCGCCTGCGCGCGGCGGGGATTGCGCCGACAGACCGCGCGGAAGTGGTGCCGCTGGAAGGGTTCTGCGCGCTGGCGCGACAATTCGAGAGCTGAGCCCCGAGCGCTTCACGGCGGATCGGGGCGCGGGTGTTGCCAGAATATCCGCTTTTGGGACGCTCCGCATTGACCGGCTTTTGTGACGGTGGCGCTGTCGGGTCGACGCGCCAGAGCCACGGCGTCTTCCGATCAGCGTCGCGACGGATGCAGAACCCGCTTCAATGCCTCGGCAACGCGCGCGTGAGGCGTGCGAATGGCCCCCTCTGCCGACTGCTCGGCCGCCCGCGCCAGACCGGCGGCGGATTACTCCGCCGCGTCCGGCGCGTCGCTGGCGGCTTCGGCGGGCGGTTCGGGCTTCTTGCGCGGCTTGCGCGGCGCGCGGGGCTTTTTGGGTTTTTCCTCCGCAGCCACGTCGGGCTGGGTCTCGGCGCGGGCTTCGGGGGTCTCCACGATGCCGGGGCCGTCATCGTCGCCGCCCAGATCCAAAACGTCCGGTTGCTCGCCCTGACCCGGATCGCGTTGCGGCGATTTGCGCGGGCGCGGCTGGTCGTCCTGACCGCCGGACGCGTTCTGCGCGTTCTGCTGGTCGCGCTCGGCGCGTTCGCGGTCGCGCAGCGCCTGGCGTTCGCGGTTCTCGCGTTCCTGCTGCTCGCGGCGCTGGTCCTGCTCGCGCTGCGCGTCGGCCAGCATGCGGGTGTAATGCTCCGCGTGCTGCTGGAAGTTCTCCGTGGCCACGCGGTCATTGCCAAGCGCCGCATCGCGGGCCAGCTGGTTGTACTTGTCGATGATCTGCTGCGGGGTTCCGCGCACCTTGCCTTCGGGGCCATTGCTGTCGAACACGCGGTTGACGACATTGCCCAACGAATTGTTGTTGCGGTTTCGGTTATTCTTGTTCCGCGAGCGGGATTTGGAAGAGCGCATTGGTTTTGATATCCAGTCCGTTTTTCGACTGTGTGGCGACCTGTCTGGGCGCCAATCGCACCCGTTTATCCCGGTCACCCGAATTTATGCTTAACGTCGGGCGGGGCCGCTGCTTGGCCATCCGTCTTCCCGACTGGGTTCTGAATAAGCACAGCCCCCGCGGGCTGACAAGGACAAAGCGGTCACTTCATGCGATTTCACGGCAAATACCTGCCCGTTGCGGCGTTAAAACCCGGCCCTTGTGCCCAAAACCACGCGATCGCGTCCGGCAAGATCGGGGATCACCCGCACGCCGCGCAATCCTGCCCGGCTCATCAGCTTGGACACCGGCCCGCCCTGACTGGCGCCGATCTCGACGATCAGGCGTCCACCGGGGGCCAGCCAGGTGGTGAGACCGGCCAGGATCGCGTGATAATTCGACAACCCGTCGGATTCGTCGGTGAGCGCCAGACGCGGTTCGTGGTCGCGCACTTCGGGCGCCAGGAACGGGATCTCGTGCAGCGCGATATAGGGCGGGTTGGAGACGATCAGATCGAACTGCTCCGCCTCACCTTCGAGCGCGCGGTACCAGCTGCCTTCACGCAGCTCTGCGCGATCCTCGAGCTTGAGCGCGTTGCGGTTCCAGAACGCCACGTTGAGCGCGGCGGGGCTGATATCGGTGCCGATCCCCACCGCCTCCTGCCGCTCGGAGAGCAGCGTGAGCAGCACGCAGCCCGACCCGGTGCCGAGATCGAGCACCGAGGCAAACGGCTCGGCCAGCGCGACCTCGATCAGGGTTTCGGTTTCGGGCCGCGGGTCGAGCACTTCTGGTGTGACCAGAAACTCGCGGCCGTAAAAGAGACGCCGCCCGGTCAGATGGCTGACCGGCACGCGCTCGGCCCGGCGCTCGATCATGACGTTGAAGACCACCGCAAGCTCCGGATCGACCTCTTCGGGCAGAAACAGCGTGAGCCGCCCGGGCGGCACCTTCAGCACATGGCTCAGCAGCCGCCGCGCGTCGCGCCCGGGATCGGGGATCTCGGCGGCGGCCAGCGTCGCAGTGCCGCGCGCCACAAGCTCAGCGCCGCGCATGGCTGCACCTCATGACTGCATCTCGGCCAGCAGGCCCGCCTGATGCTCGGCGGTGAGCGCGTCGATGATCTCATCGAGATCGCCACCCATCACCTGATCCAGCTTGTAGAGCGTGAGCCCGATGCGGTGATCGGTCATGCGCCCTTGCGGAAAATTATAGGTCCGGATCCGTTCCGACCGGTCGCCGGAGCCGACCTGCGCCTTACGGTCGGAGGCGCGCGCATCATCGGCCTTGGAACGCTCCAGATCAAAGAGCCGCGCGCGCAGCACCTGCATGGCGATCTCGCGGTTGCGATGCTGCGACTTTTCCGACGAGGTCACCACGAGGCCGGTGGGCAGATGGGTGATGCGCACGGCGGAATCGGTGGTGTTGACGTGCTGGCCGCCGGCGCCCGACGCGCGCATCGTATCGATGCGCAACTCGGAGGGGTCGATCCGGATGTCGACCTCTTCGGCCTCGGGCAGCACCGCCACGGTGGCGGCGGAAGTGTGGATGCGCCCGCCGCTTTCGGTCTCCGGCACCCGCTGCACGCGGTGCACACCGGATTCGAACTTGAGCCGGGCAAAGACGTTCTCTCCGGCGATGCGCACCACCAGCTCGCGCAGACCGCCAAGGTCGGAGAGCTGCTCTTCGATCACTTCCCATTGCCAGCCGCGCGCCTCTGCATAGCGCTGATACATGCGCGCCAGATCACCGGCAAACAGGGCCGCCTCATCCCCGCCGGTGCCGGGGCGGATCTCGAGCACCGCGGGGCGGGCATCGGCGGCGTCGCGCGGCAGGAGCGCCAGCTGCACCGCGTGTTCCAGCTGCGGCAGGCGGGCGCGCAGATCGGGCAGTTCCTCCTCGGCGAGCGCACGCATCTCGGGATCGTTCAGCAGGCTTTCGGCCTCCTCGATCTCGGCGGTCACGCGCTCCCACTCGTCGATCCGGGCCACCACCGGGCGCAGATCGGCATATTCCCGGCCAAGCGCCGCGATGTCGCCGTCGCCGCTGGCCATGCTGGCCTCGACGAATTCCAGTCGTTCCTTGATTTGCCGCAGCCGGTCGAAGGGGATCATCCCGCTGACTTGCCCGCCCGGAGGCGTGCGGTCAATCCCTGACGTTCCTTGCGGCGGGTTCGGGCACCGCCACTACGGCTCTGCGTTCAGCTCCGACAGCCAGCCTTCGACGCGCGCCTTGTTCACACCCAGATCCGCCTGTCCGAAGCGCTGCCGCGACCAGAGCTCCACCTTGTCATCGGCGAGCTGCAGCGTGGCGTAATCGGGAAAGCCCATCCATTGCGAGCGCGTGACATAGGTCACATGGCCCTCGGACGGCGCACCGGCCAGCACTTCGGTGCGCGGGGTCTCCAGGATGATCGAATGCAGCGCCTGCAGCGAGCCTTCGCCGCCGGGGATCAGCCGGCGCACACCGGTGGCCAGATCCTGATCGGTGGTGACTTTCGGATCCACATGCCAGACCGCGGGGTCCGACGGCGCGAAGCGGATCCAGGCCAGCGCACCGATGGCCAGAAGAACAATAAGGTAAAATATCATGCGCACGATGTATCCCGCTGCGTGATGTCTGTTCTGGGCTGCTCAGGGTGAGCCATGCCATGGCGGGTGGCGATTCTGGAAGGGCTGGCGGGCGATTGACGCAAAATACCGCGGCTTGACGCCGATGGTGCGGTGAAGGCGGCAGGCTCAGCCGCGCCGCGTCGCGGCCCAGAGGCACAGCAGATCGGTGGCCACATGGGCCCCGGCAATCGCCGTGATGCCCGCGGGATCGAAGGGGGGCGAGACCTCGACCACGTCGCCGCCCTTGAGATCGACGCCCGCCAGCGCGCGCAGAATGGCCGAGGCCTGATGGCTGGCCAGCCCGCCCCAGACCGGTGTGCCGGTGCCCGGCGCAAAGGCCGGATCAAGCGCGTCGATGTCGAAGGTGATGTAGCAGGGCGCGTCGCCGACGATCTCGCGCGCCCGGGCCGCGATGTCGGCGGGTGTCATCGCGTGGCAGGCGGGCGCGTCGAGGATGTGGAAGCCCAGCGGGTCGGGATTGTCGGTGCGGATACCGATCTGCACCGAGCGGTCGGGTTGTACGATCCCCTCCCGCGCGGCCTTGTACATGAAGGTGCCGTGATCGACGCGCGCGGCATCGTCATCGGCCCAGGTGTCGGTATGGGCGTCGAACTGAATGACGCTGAGCGGGCCATGGCGCTCGGCATGCGCGCGCAGGGCCCCCAGCGTCACCGAATGATCGCCGCCGAGACAGATGCAGGCGGCGCCCGCCTGCAGGATGCCCCGCACATGCGCCTCGATCTGCTGCGGCACCAGCGCGGGTCGGGCGTAGTCAAAGGCCATGTCGCCGTAATCGGCGATGGCAAACTCGCTGAGCACATCGAACCCCCAGCCGTAAGGCGCGTCGCAGGGCTGCAGCGCCGAGGCCTCGCGGATCGCGCGCGGGCCCAGACGGGCGCCGGGCCGGTTGGTCACCGCCTGATCGAAGGGCAGCCCGGTCACCGCGATATCGACCCCGGCCAGGTCCTTGCTGTAACGGCGGCGCAGGAAGGAGGGCGCGCCCGCAAAGACATTCTCGAAGGACGGCCCCCTGAGGTCGCTGCGTGTGAAGGCGTGGTCGATCTGGGTCCGGGCGTCTTCAAGGCTCATGACGGGGTCCTTTGGGTCGGGCGTGGCAAGGGGGGCGCTGCCCCCCGCCGCAGCCAGGCTGCGTCTCCCCCCGGCGGTATTTCGAAAGAGAAGAAACGCAATCGGGTGGCGGCGTCAGGGCAAGGGTGAGGCACGTTCGATCAGGCGGGCAAAGAACGAGGCGCCGACCGGGGCGATCTCGTCGTTGAAATCGTATTGCGGGTGGTGGCAGGTCGCGGTGTCGCCCTGCCCCAGGAAGAGATAGGCGCCGGGGCGGGCTTCGAGCATGTAGGAGAAATCCTCTCCGGGCATGATCGGCGGCGCGTCGTCATCGACCGCCTCCGCGCCCGCCACCTCGCGCGCCACCGAGGCGGCAAAAAGCGCCTGTTCGGGGTGGTTGATCGTGGGCGGGTAGCCTTCCACGTAGTCGAGCCGCGCCGTCATGCCGAAGCTTTGCGCCTGGAACGTGGCGATTTCGGCCATGCGTTCCCGGACCACCGCCTGCACCTCCTTGTCGAAATAGCGCACCGTGCCGTTGATTGTGGCGGTGTCGGGTACGATGTTCATCGCGGTGCCGGTATGGATCTGGGTGACCGAGACCACCAGCCGCTCCAGCGCGTCGACATTGCGGCTGACGATGGTCTGCAAGGCCTGGGTGATCGAGGCCGCGGCGATCACCGGATCGCGGGTCTGGAACGGCATCGCGCCGTGGCCGCCCTTGCCCTGGATCTCGATGGTGAACTCGTCCACCCCGGCCAGGAGCGCGCCCTGGTTGGTCATGAAATGGCCCGGCGTCTCGCCGGGGCTGTTGTGGATGCCGTAGACCTCGGCGATGTCGAACCGGTCCATCATGCCTTCCTCGACCATGATGCGCCCGCCACCTTCGTTTTCCTCGGCAGGCTGGAAGATGAGCGCCACGCGGCCTGCGAAATTGCGCGTCTCGGCGAGGTATTTCGCGGCCCCCAGCAGCATCGTCGTATGCCCGTCATGGCCGCAGGTATGCGCCATCCCCGGCACCCGAGAGGCCCAGTCGGTGCCCGAAAGATCCTGCATCGGCAGCGCATCCATATCGGCGCGCAGCCCGATGGTGCGGCCCGGTGCCCTGCCCTCGATGATCGCCACCACGCCGGTGCGCGCGATGCCGGTATGGATCTCGGTGATGCCAAACTCCCTGAGCCGCTCGACCACAAATTCCGCGGTCTTGAAGCAATCGAGCCCCAGTTCGGGGGTCTGGTGCAGGTGACGGCGCCAGCCCGTCATCTCGTCGGACAGGGCCGCGATGGAGTTTACGATGGGCATGATGTCTCTCCTTTGCGTGCCACACTGCCCGCCGCGCGCGGCAAAAGGAAGGGCTGATACAACGGCGACGGGCCTGCGGGCCAAGATGCGGGCCACGGGCCGGCGCCCTTGCCCCGGTTTGACTGGACACGGCGCCATCGATCTCGCATCCCTTGGCGGCACGGAACTGCCCGGGGGCCCCATGAGCGACGATCTGATCCACAACCCGAAAGGCGGCATGCCGCGTCTGCTTGCGATAATGCGGCGGCTGCGCGACCCCGAGACCGGCTGCCCCTGGGATATCGAGCAGAGTTTTGCCAGCATCGCACCCTACACGATCGAGGAGGCCTATGAGGTGGCCGATGCGATCCAGCGCGAGGCCTGGGACGAGCTCAAGGGAGAGCTCGGGGATCTGCTCTTTCAGTCGGTCTTTCACGCGCAGATGGCCGATGAGGCCGGGCTTTTTGACTTCGGCGATGTGGCGGACACGATGTCGGACAAGATGGTGGCGCGGCATCCGCATGTCTTCGGCGCGGAAAGCCGGGAGAAATCCGCCGCACAGCAAACGCGTGACTGGGAGGCGATCAAGGCCGCCGAACGGGCGGGCAAGGCCGAAACCGGCGTGCTGGACGGGGTGGCGCTGGGGCTGCCCGCGCTGATGCGGGCGGTGAAGCTGCAAAAGCGCGCCGCACGGGTCGGGTTTGACTGGCCGTCAACAGAGGAGGTGATCGACAAGATCGTCGAGGAGGCGCAGGAGCTGCGCGAGGCGGATGATCCGGCGCACCGGGCCGAGGAGTTCGGCGATCTGCTCTTTGTCATGGCCAATCTGGCGCGGCATCTGAAGATCGATCCCGAAGAGGCGTTGCGCGCGGCCAACGCCAAGTTCAGCCGCCGCTTTCGCGCCATCGAAGCGGCATTGGCCGAGGACAACCGCCGCCCGGAAGACAGCTCGCTTGCGGAGATGGACGCGCTCTGGGACGCGGCGAAGGCGCGGGAGAAGTCATAAGACGCGCTGGCGGTGATTGATCGGGAAACCAATGACCCGCGTGCCGGTGATGAGCCGGTTTGGACGCGGGTCTGATCCAAGCGGGCGTCTGCCCGGCAGATTGGCGGTTCGGGGCGCGAGGCCGTCCATCGCCATTGCAAAGACCAAGGCGCGCATCCGACATCTGATGCACCGCCGACCCTGACTGTGGCGCCTTGTCCCGCCGGACAAACGGCCCGCATGACCGCCGGTCTCACCGGAACTCGGCGGCCTTCTCGTAGCCCGATTGCGCGATCTCCAAAGCGTCGCCCAGCGAGAACACCTTGCGCATCAGCGCGCGACCGACGATGGCGCCCGCGATATTGGGCACGTAGCGCAACCGGGAGACGTCATCGAGCGTGTCGACCAGACCGCTGGCAAAGACCGGGTGGCGAGTGCGGCCAGCCAGCGCCGAGATCACGCCCAGCTGCTTGTCCACTTCCGAGTCATCTGCATCGATATCGGTGATCACCACCCCGGCCAGCGGGCTGCCTGCGTAATCGTCGAGGAATGTGCCCGGCTCCAGCAGGCTCTCGCTGGTCCAGCCATGGGTCATCAGCTTGCCCTGCCAGATGTCGAGCGACAGCACAACCATGTCGGGATAGGTATAGGCCAGCGCCTTCACGGTTTCCGAGGCCCGCGCCGCCAGCGTGCCGATGACAACCTGACCGGCACCCTTGCCGATCCACTCCGCCGCCTGTTCGGCCGAGCGCATGCCGCCGGCCACCTGCACCGGCACACCGGCCTTGCGAATGATCTCTTCGATCAGCGCGACATTGCCCTGCCCGCCCTGCAGCGCGTCGAAATCGGTCACGCGCACGCGCTCCGCCCCTGCCTCGACAAAGCCCAGCACGGTCTCCACCGGGTCCAGATGCCAGCGCATCGGGTCGTCGAACTGGCCCTTGCGCAGGGTCACGCAATGCCCGTTCAGAAGCTCGATTGTCGGAATGATCTGCATGGCCATCTCCATCGCCTTGCCGCATGCCGGACAACCTAGAGCGAAAGCGCGCCGCCGCCACGTTCAGAGGCGACCGCGTGCATCCTCAAAACGGCACGCCATGCCGCCTCCGCTGCCCGGCCCGCGACTCTGGCCCAAAAAAACCCGTGCGTCCAAAATCCCGCGCTCCCCGCAAACCCGCGCGCGCAAAAAAAAACGGCGCCCCCGGAAGGACGCCGTCTTTGAACCCGGCCGGACGCTCCGGCAGAGGCGCGCTTACTGCGCGTTCTTGATGAAGCTCACCGCATCGCCGAAGGTCTGGATCGTCTCGGCGGCGTCATCGGGGATCTCGATGCCGAACTCTTCCTCAAAGGCCATGACCAGCTCGACCGTGTCGAGGCTGTCCGCGCCCAGGTCGTCGATGAAGGACGCGCTATCGGTCACTTTCTCTTCTTCGACGCTGAGATGCTCGACCACAATCTTCTTCACGCGCTCCGCGATGTCGCTCATGTCTTATCCTCACTCTTGCGGGCGCCTGCAGCACCCTTGGTCTTGCCCTTGCCCCACCGGGGTGGCTTTGGTTGCCCTTGCGGGCGGAACTGATCGGGTTGGCCTCGAAACGGAACTGGAAACAGTGGCACCCCGGGCCAAAATCTGGGGGGCCTATAACACAAGGCAGCGGGATGGCAAATGCTTTCCCATGCCGCGCTGCCGCACGAGTTCAGAGCATCGCCATGCCGCCGTTGACGTGCAAAGTGGTGCCCGTCACATAGCCCGCCTCGGGGCTGGAAAGATAGAGCACGGCGGCGGCAATCTCGTCCGGGCTGCCCATCCGCGCGCTGGGGATCTGGCCCAGGATCGCGGCCTTCTGATCGTCGTTGAGCTTGTCGGTCATGGCGGTCTCGATAAAGCCCGGCGCCACGGCGTTCACGGTGATGCCGCGGCTCGCCACTTCGTAGGCCAGCGATTTCGACATGCCGACCATGCCCGCCTTGGCGGCGGCATAGTTGGCCTGGCCGGGATTGCCGGTGGCGCCGACCACCGACGAGATGTTCACGATGCGGCCCCAGCGCGCCTTCATCATGCCGCGCATCACCCCCTTGCAGAGCCGGAAGGTCGCGGTGAGATTGACGTCGAGCACGCTTTGCCACTCGTCTTCGGACATCCGCATGAAGAGGTTGTCGCGGGTGATGCCTGCATTGTTGACCAGGATATCGACCGCGCCCATCGCCTCGGCGGCCTGTTTCGGCAGCGCGGTCACCGCATCGGCGTCCGAGAGGTTGCACGGCAGGACATGGGCGCGCTCGCCCAGATCCGCGGCCAGCGCCTCGAGCGGTTCGGTGCGGGTGCCCGACAGTCCGACATGCGCCCCGGCGCCGTGCAGCGCTGTGGCAATCGCACCGCCGATGCCACCGGAGGCCCCGGTGACCAGCGCGGATTTGCCTGTCAGATCGAACATGTTCTTCTCCCTCTCGTGCCGCTCGTGCTGCGGGTCATATGGCATCGCGCCCTGCGATGGGCAAGCGCCGCGCCGTTTCGCATGTGTGCCGGTGGGGCTGTCAGAGGCTTTCCTTCGCGGCACTCACATCCGCCGCAGAGCCGATATTGCGCACGCCCGCCTCGCGATGGATGCGGCGCACCATGCCCGAGAGCGCCTTGCCGGCGCCGATCTCCCAGAACTCGGTCACGCCCTGCGCCACCATCCATTCGACCGATTCCCGCCAGCGCACGACGCCGCAGATCTGGTCGATGAGCAAGCCGCGGATGCGGGCCGGATCGTCAACCGCCTCGGCCAGCACATTGGCGACCAGTGGCACGTTCGGCGCGGCGATCTCGACGCTTTGCAGCTTGTCGGCCATCTCGCGCGCGGCGGGCTCCATGAGCGCGCAGTGAAACGGCGCGCTCACCGGCAGCAGCACGGCACGCTTGGCGCCCGCCTCTTTGGCCAGCGCGGCGGCGCGTTCCACGGCGGCCGCGGTGCCGGAGACCACCACCTGCCCGGGATCGTTGTCATTGGCCGCCGAGACCACATCGCCCTCCGCGGCCTTTTCGGCCACCGCGCGCACCTGCTCGAGCCCCAGCCCGAGGATCGCCGCCATCGCGCCTTCGCCCGGCGCCACCGCGGATTGCATCGCAAGGCCGCGCGCCCGCAAGAGCCGCGCCGCATCCGCGACGCTGAGCGCCCCCGCCGCCGTCAGCGCGGAATATTCGCCAAGCGAGTGCCCGGCCACATAAGACGCCGCGTCGATCCCGATGCCTTCGGCCTGCAGCGCGCGCATCGCCGCCATCGAGGTGGCCATCAGCGCGGGCTGCGCGTTCTGCGTCAGCGTGAGCGTGTCGATCTCCCCCTCCCAGATCAGCGAGGAGAGCCGTTCGCCCAGGGCCTCGTCGACCTCGTCAAAGACCGCGCGGGCCTCCGGATAGGCCTCAGCGAGATCCCGCCCCATGCCGATGGTCTGGGCGCCCTGCCCGGGAAAGATGAATGCGCGTGCCATGCCGACCCCTTTGCGTTTGCCTTGAACCCTTGCCTACATCCGCCCGCACCAAGGCGCAACAAAGCGGCGCGGCAGGCTGGAATTGCCGATCCGCTTCAGGTATCCGGTCTGCCCGCAAACCGCTGCCGGACATTTGCGCATGCCGCTCTGGAACACGTCGCAGACCTATGGATGGCTGAGCCGCGCGCTGCACTGGCTCATGGCGGCGGGTCTTGTGGCGGGCGGGGCGCTGGGTCTGGCCGCCGCGCGGGCACCGGTCGACACGCCCGACGCGGTCACGCGGGCGATGCGGCTGTTCTTGCTGCACAAGACCCTGGGCCTTGTGCTTCTGGCGCTGGCGCTTGTGCGGCTGGCGCTCCTTCTCTGGCAGCGCCGTCCCGCGCCGCTGGAGCGGCGTCCCTCCCGGCGGCTTCTGGCCGAAAGCGTGCAGATGCTGCTTTATCTGGTGATGCTGGCACTGCCGCTCACCGGGCTGACGATCCATCTCAGCGCCCCTGCGCTGGCGCCGCTGCCGGTGCCGCTGGACGCGATGCTGCCCGATCTCTCGGGCCATGAGACGCTCCGCACCCGCGCGACGCGGGCGCATACTCTGCTGGCCATTGCTCTCTCGATTGCCGTTGCGCTGCATCTTGCGGGCGCCTGGCAGGGCCGGACCTCCGGCGCAGTGGCGCGCATGCTCTCAGCGCGGCGCATCACCGGCACGGGGCAGCGTCCGGTGCGCACGGCGCTGGGACTTGCCGGGCTGGCACTCTGCGCGGCGCTCTGGGCCAGCTTCCTGCCCGTCCCGCCCGACGAAAAGAGACAAGTGGCGCAGGGCGGCAGCTGGCAGGTCACTGACGGCACGCTGCAGCTGACCATCCGGCGCTTCGGCACGGAGGTCACCGGGGTGTTCGAGACCTGGCAGGCGGAGATCACCTTTGAAAACAGGCCGGAACCGGTGCCCCTGGGCCATGTGCGGGTTGACGTGGATATCGGGTCGCTGCAGCTGGGGCCGGTCACGGCGCAGGCCATGGGCCCGGATTTCTTCGACCGCGAGCGGTTCCCCGACGCGGTTTTCGACGCCACGATCCTGCGTGCGGCGGATGGCTATGTGGCGGACGGGCGCTTGCAGCTGCGCGGGCAGACCCGTCCCGTCACCCTGCCCTTCGCGCTGAGCCTCAAGCAATCCGGCGCCGAGATGCTGGGCCGTCTGGAACTCGACCGCCGCGATTTCGGCATCGGCGCGACGCTGGACGATCCCGGCCAGCTCGGCTTCGAGGTGCAGATCGACGTGGCGTTGCGCGCCATCCCGGTTCAGCCGAACTGACGCGTGCGTCCACCCCCCGATTTGGCGCAGACAAGACAGCACATTCCGCCGATCAGCATAAAGAGCGACAGACCCATCTTGATCAGCGACATTTCCGGAAAGACCCCGTCGCCGGGAATGAGCCAGAGCCCGAAGGCCGAACACACGAAGGCCGATCCGATCACCGCCAGCATCAGTCTGGCGATCATGTTGGGCACCGAGTTGGCCGTGCCGGCACTGCCTTGTGCCACATCACCTGCCGAAGCTGTCATCTGCGCGTCTCCTCTCTGGGCTCTTGTGCTGACAATCGGCGGCGATCTGGACGCAAATATGGCGCCTTCTGGGTAATGATCCGGAGACTGCGCGGCTTTGGGCGGATTCCTGCGCAGCCGCCCGACCCGCGCTGCCCCTTGCAACAGCCGCCAAAGACTGTATGAAGCGCGCACCTTTCGCGGATGACACCTCACCGCGCAGTCTCTCGTGGGCCGGAGCGGAAGGGACAACCGGTCCTATGAAATGCGCCTTGAAAACAAATGGAGTTCACATGCCGCTTTACGAGCATGTCTTTATTGCGCGTCAGGACCTGTCCAACACGCAAGCCGAAGGCCTCATCGAACATTTTGGCACCGTACTGTCCGACAATGGCGGCAAACTCGTGGAGCACGAGTATTGGGGCGTCAAGACGATGGCCTACAAGATCAACAAGAACCGCAAGGGCCACTACGCGTTTCTGAAAACCGACGCGCCCTCCGATGCCGTGCAGGAGATGGAGCGTCTGATGCGCCTGCATGACGACGTCATGCGCGTGATGACCATCAAGGTCGACGCGCACGAGGATGGCCCCTCGGTCCAGATGCAGAAACGTGACGAACGCGACGGCCGTCGCGAACGCCGCAACTGATCGCTTTAAGAAGAGGAGATAACCCATGGCTGCAAAACCGTTTTTCCGCCGCCGCAAGGTCTGCCCCTTCTCGGGCGACAATGCACCCAAGATCGACTACAAGGACACCAAGCTGCTGCAGCGCTACATTTCCGAGCGTGGCAAGATCGTGCCGTCCCGCATCACCGCCGTTTCGGCGAAAAAGCAGCGTGAACTGGCCCGCGCCATCAAGCGCGCGCGTTTTCTCGCCCTGCTGCCCTACGCCGTGAAATAAGGAGAGACCGATGCAAGTCATTCTTCTGGAACGCGTGGCCAAGCTGGGCCAGATGGGCGACGTCGTCGACGTCAAGCCCGGCTATGCGCGCAACTACCTTCTGCTTCAGGGCAAGGCCCTGACCGCAAGCAAGGAAAACATCGCCAGCTTCGAAGGCCAGAAAGCGCAGCTTGAAGCGCGCAATCTGGAGACCAAGAAAGAAGCCGAGCAGCTGGGCGACAAGCTCGACGGGCAGCAGTTCGTCGTGATTCGCCAGGCATCGGATGGCGGCAACCTCTATGGCTCCGTCACCACCCGTGACGCGGCGATTGTCGCGACCGAGGAAGGCTTCTCGATCGACCGCAAGCAGGTGATCATCCGCTCGCCGATCAAGGAGCTGGGCCTGCACGAGGTCGAGGTGCACCTGCACCCCGAGGTCATGGTCACGATGACCCTGAACGTCGCGCGTTCGCCCGAAGAGGCCGAGCTGCAGGCGTCCGGCAAGTCGATCCAGGAACTGGCCGCCGAAGAAGAGGCGCAGGCCGAGTTCGAGATCTCCGAGCTGTTCGACGATATCGGCGCCGCTGCCGACGAGGACGAGGCGATTGCCGAGGTTGTCGAAGAGCAGGCCACCGAGGACAGCAGCGACGAAGACGAGCGCTGATCGCCGCATCGCCGGACCAATCGCAAGACCGCGCGGGGCAAAGCTCCGCGCGGTTTTTTTCCGCGCTTCGATATGGCCTGGGCAGGAGCCGTCTGCATGGGTTTGTCTGCCGGGCTGCGCCGCCACCGCGGGCCGGCTGACGGGGCCATTTCCGCGCCTTTCCGGCACGCGTCGAATCGATGCGACACGCCGCGTTTATCACATACGGGTTTTGACGGCGCACATCCGGATTGCACGAAACAATATTTCGAGAATTCCCCTATTGATTGCACCTAATTCACAAAAATAATCCCAAAGATGCATTCAAATTTACACATCAAACAAATATCCGGGGATCGTCGCGAGATGCTTGATGCAAAAGAGCAAAACTGGCATGCCTTAGCGTCAGCAATAGGCGAAAACTGACACGCATTCGTATCAAGTAGTTAACGGTTTGGAAGACACATGACCCCAGTAGACAGTCTCGTCGGAGACCGCATCAAGACACGCCGACTAGAGCTGGGAATGACGCAAACCGAGCTCGCAAACCACGTGTCGGTCCGGTTTCAGCAGGTTCAGAAATACGAGAACGGTCAGAACCGGGTGGCCGCGTCGCGGCTCTGGCAGATCGCCGAAGCTTTGAACGTGCCGGTCAGCTACTTCTTCACCGATCTCACGCCGGAGCAGATCCCCAACGAGGAAACCGCGCGCGAGCAACGGCGCCGCCGGGAGCTTGTGGATCTCTTTGCCGGGCTTTCCAAGCAGCAGCAATCGGCGGTGATGTCATTCCTGCGCTCCGTCGCGCAGGAGCAACCGGCCAAAGGCTGAGCCCACCGCCCCGGGGATGAAAAAGGCCGCCCCGGAAGGCGGCCTTTTCAATTCAGCACCACGCCGCAGGGCTCACTCTTCGTCGAGATCCTCGACCGCCTTCTGAAGCTCCTCCTTGGAGACCTCCTTCTCGGTCACCTTCGCCTGTCCGGCGATGTGGTCGATGACCTTGTCTTCGAAGATCGGCGCGCGCATCTGCTGTTGCATCTGCGGGTTTTCGCGAACGAAATCAAAGAACTGGCGTTCCTGACCGGGGTACTGACGGGCCTGCGCCATGATCGCCTGGGTCATCTCCGCATCGGTCACCTCGACCTCCGCCTTCTGGCCCAGCTCGGCCAGCAACAGCCCCAGACGCACGCGGCGTTCGGCAAGCTTGGTGTGCTCCTCGTCGGGCTCGATCTCGGGGTGATCATGGCCTTCGACATCGGGGTTTTCCTCGTGCCAGAGCTGGTGCGCGATCTGCTTGGCTTCGGCATCGACCAGCGTCGGCGGCAGATCGAAGCTGACCAGATCATCCAGCTTGTCGAGAATGCCGCGCTTCATCACCGCGCGGGCCGCGCCGGCATATTCCGCCTCGAGCCGCTCGCGGATCTGGCCCTTGAGACCGTCGAGATCCTCGGCACCGAATTTCTTGGCCATTTCGTCGTCGATCTCGGCCGCGACAGGTTCCTTGACCTCTTTCACGGTCACGTCGAAGACCGCGGCCTTGCCGGCCAGATTCTCGGCGCCGTATTCCTCGGGGAAGGTCACCTCGACCGCCTTTTCCTCATCGACTTTCACGCCGACAAGCTGCTCTTCGAAGCCCGGGATGAAGGAGTTGGAGCCGAGCACCAGCGGGTAGTCGTCTGCCGCGCCGCCCTCGAACGCCTCACCATCGACCTTGCCGACGAAATCGATCACAACCTGATCGCCGTCCTTGGCCTTGGAGCCTTTCTTGCGCGCCTTGAAGTCCTGCGCGGTCTCGGCGAGCGAGGCCAGCGCCTCGTCGACGGAGGCATCGTCGGCCTTGGCCACCAGCTTTTCCACCTCGATGGATGCCAGATCGACCTCCGGAACGTCGGGCAGCGCCTCGTAGGTCATCTCGACCTGCACGTCGTCGCCTTCTTTCCAGTCCTCGTTGGTCATCTTGACCTGCGGCTGCAGTGCCGGACGGTCACCGCTGTCCTCGAAATGCTTGGACATCGCGCCGTCGATGGCTTCCTGCATCGACTCGCCCAGAATCCGCTGGCCAAACTGCTTTTTCAGCAGCGGCATCGGCACCTTGCCCTTGCGAAAGCCCTTCATCTCGACCTCGGGCTGCGCTTCGGCCAGTTTCTCGTTGACCTTGGCGTCCAGCTCATCGGCGGTGACGGTGATCGCGTAGCCGCGCTTCAGACCTTCGTTCAGCGTCTCGGTGACCTGCATGTGGTTCCTCATCTCTCGCGGCGTCGGGCCGCGTCATCACGGGTTCAGATTTGCGGTCTTCTATGCAAGCAGCGCCTTGCGTGCAAGGCGGTTCTGACGCACCGGACGCGTTTCGATACCGCACCGCGGGATCACACGGAAATTGCACTGCCCGGGGCCCGGCGCTAGCGTGGGCCATGACCTGCAAGAGCCTTGCCAGATGAGTTCGGTCCGCCTGCGCCTTTTGATCCTGGCGCTGTTGCCGCTGATCGTTCTGATGCCCTTTCTGCTGCTCCTGGGCATGACCCGCTGGACGGCGGATTACGACGCGCTGCTCATCGCCAATGTAGAGAGCGATCTGCGCATCGCCGAACAATATCTGGCGCAGATCGTCGAGAGCACCGGCAGCGATCTGGAGCGGCTGGCCGAAAGCACCGATTTCGCGGCGGCGCTGTCGCGCGGCGATGCGGCGCGCGCGGGGTTCTTCGAAAGCAGGCGGGCGGCCCTCGGGCTCGATTTCCTCTACTACCTGCCGCAAGCCGACACTGCCGCGCAGGCGCGCTGGCCGGTGATCGATGCGGCCTCTGGCGGGCGCGCGGCCACGGCACTCGATATCTTCAGCGGCGCGGAGCTCGAGGCGCTTTCCCCCACCCTCGCGCAACGCGCGCGCATCGAGCTGATCGAGACCGAGGCCGCGGTGCCCACCGACCGCACCACAGAGGATCGCGGCATGGTCGTGCATGGCGCAAGCCCGGTCTCCGCACCGGGGCATCGCGGCGTGCTTGTGGGGGGCATCCTGCTCAACCGCAACCTGCAGTTCATCGACACGATCAACGCGCTGGTCTATCTCAACGCGGTCACCGGCGGCGAGCGGCAGGGCACGGCAACGCTGTTTCTGGACGATGTGCGGGTCTCCACCAATGTGCGGCTCTTCGAGGATGTGCGCGCGCTTGGCACGCGGGTCTCGGCGGTGGTGCGCGGCGCGGTTCTGGGCGATGGCGAGACCTGGCTTGCGCGCGCCTTTGTGGTCAATGACTGGTATATCTCGGGCTATCTGCCGATCCGCGACAGTTTCGGCGACCGGATCGGCATGCTTTACGTGGGGTTTCTGGAGGCGCCGTTCACCGCGCAGAAACGCGCGGCCTATTTCTGGATGTTTGCGGCTTTTGCCGCGGTGCTGCTGATCTCCGCCCCGCTGTTCCTGCGGCTCGCCAAGAGCATCTTTGCGCCGCTGGAACGGATGACCCAGACCATGCGGCGGGTCGAATCCGGCAACCTCTCGGCGCGCATCGGCGATATCGGCGCGCGTGACGAAATCGGCACCGTGGCCGCCCATCTCGACAGTCTGCTCAATCAGGTGCAGGACCGCGACCAGCGCCTGCGCGCCTATGCCGAGGATCTCAACGCCCGTGTCGAGGCGCGCACCGCCGAGCTGCGGGAGGCCAATGCCAAGCTCGAGACAACCTACCGGCAACTGGTGATGAGCGAAAAGCTCGCCTCCATCGGCGAGATCACCGCCGGTGTGGCGCATGAGATCAACAACCCGGTGGCGGTGATCCAGGGCAATGTCGACGTGATCCGCGACGTGCTGGGCGGCAAGACGCTGCCGGTGGAGACCGAGCTTGCGCTGATCGACCAGCAGGTCACCCGCATCGACGCCATCGTCGGCAAGCTGCTGCAATTTGCCCGCCCCGGAGAGTTCTCGGGTTTTGAGGAAACCATCGCTCTGCCGCCGGTTCTGACCGATTGTCTGGTGCTGGTCGATCACGTGCTGAGCCGCAAGGCGATCCGGGTGGAGACGCATTTCGGCGACGCCCCGCGCGTGCGCATCGACCCCGGAGAGATCCAGCAGGTGGTGATCAACCTGATTGTGAACGCGACTCAGGCGATGGGCGAAAAGGGCGTTCTGACGCTGGTCACCGGCACCGAATCTCGCGACGGGCAGCGTGGTGCCGTGCTCTGCGTGCGCGACACCGGGCCCGGGGTGCCGGACGAAAAGCTCTCCACCGTCTTCGATCCGTTCTTCACCACCAAGCTCGGCCAGGGCACCGGGCTGGGACTCTCGATCAGCCAGGAGCTGGTGCAGCGCGCGGGCGGTCTGATCACGGTGGAAAACCACGCAAGCGGCGGCGCGGAGTTCTGCGTCTGGCTGCCGGAGGCGGATGCGGAAGAGCTGGCGGCGGAGTGACCGGGGGGGTCGACGCAGCCTCTCCGGGCATTGTCCGTCAGCACCCGTGACAACAGGCGCGCCCTGCTCCATTGCATTCGCTGGTTTCAAAAGGCGTTAGCCGCCGGGGCGTTCCGAATACGCCTCAGACCTCCCACCCCGCCATCTTGCGGTCGATGGTCTTGCGCGAGACACCCAGACGCCGCGCGGCCTCGGCCCGGTTGCCGCCGCAGCGGTCGAGCACATGCAGGATGTGGCGCTGGGTCACGAGGTCGAGATCCTCCATCGCGCGGGCACCGGTGACCTCACCCGCGCCTGCGAACTCCGGCGGAAAGGCCCCCAGGATCAGCGACCGCTCGATCAGATTGCGCAGCTCGCGCACATTGCCGGGCCAGTCGTAGCGCCTGAGCTTCAGCAGCGTTTCCTCGTCAAGCTCCAGCGGCGGCACGCCGAGAACGGTTGCCAGATCGCTCATGAACTTGGCGGCAAGCTCCACGATGTCATCGGCCCGGTCGCGCAGGAGCGGCATGGCCACGTTCACCACGTTGATCCGGTGGTAGAGATCGGCGCGGAACCGCCCCTCTGCCACCGCCGCTTCCAGATCGGCATTGGTGGCAAAGACCATGCGCAGGTTGAGCGGGATGTCGCGTTCGCAGCCCACCGGCCGGATGCGCTGATCCTCGAGCACGCGCAGCAGCGCCGCCTGCAGCATCTCGGGCATCTGCGCCACTTCATCCAGTAACAGCGTACCGCCATCGGCCAGCAGGAACAGCCCCGGCTTGCGGTGCTCGCCATCCTCGATCAGCCCAAAAAGCTCATGCGCGATGCGGTCGGGCGCGATGGCCGCGCAGTTCACCGCGACAAACGGCTTTTCGGCGCGGTCCGACATCTGGTGCAGCGTGCGGGCGGCGATCTCCTTGCCGGTGCCGCTGGCCCCGGTGAAGAGCACCGGCGTCGGCAGCGGCGCCAGACGCCGCAGCAGGTCGCGCACCCGCGACAGCGCCGCGGAATGGCCCAGAAGCTTGCCGCGCGAGCCATCGGCGGACAATTCATGGCGCAAAAGCGTGTTGTCGCGGCGCAGCAGCTTGCGGTCGAGCGTGCGCGACAGCGCGCCGAGGATCTGGTTGGCGCGAAACGGCTTGAGGACAAAATCGCTGACCCCGGCGCGCAAGGCGGCAATCGCGGTTTCGAGATCGGCATAGGCGGTGATCATGATCGTGTCGGCAAAAAGCCCGCGGCGGCGCTGCTCGCGCACCCAGTCGAGCCCGGTCTTGCCGGGCATGATGTTGTCGAGGATCACGATGTCGAAATGCGCCTCGTCGAGCCGCGCCGACGCCTCTTCGGGCGAGGCCGCCGCCGCCACCGAGCGCACCCGGCTTTCGAGGATCTTGACCAGGAAGTTGCGCATGCCAGGCTCGTCATCGATCACCAGGATCGACGCCGCCCCCAGATCGTGGCCGTAATCGTCGCCGCCGTCCTTCATCGCTCAGTCCAGCCGGACATTGTCGCCGGAAAAGACGTCCTGCGAGGAAAAGCCCATCTCGTTCAGCACGAAATACGCCCCGACGCTGATCACTATCGTGACGGCAAACCCGGTCATCATCGCTTTCATCTTGGTCTCACTTCTTTGTTGTCGCGCTGCGCAGGAAGGCCACCAGATCGGCCCGGTCCTGCGCCCCGGCGATCACCTGCATCGGCATCTTGGAGCCAGGAATATAGTGATCCGGGCCTTCGTCGAACAGCGCGTCGATTGTGGTCTCGTCCCAGACGATATCCGACCCGGTCAGCGTATCGGAATAGAAATACCCCTCGACCGCACCCGCGGGCCGCCCGAAGACGCCGTAAAGCGTGGGCCCGGCCTTGCGCGACGGACCGGCCTCGAGCGCGTGGCAGATCGAGCATTTGCGCATGAATTGCCGCTCGCCATTGGGCATGCTGTCGGGATCTCGCAGAAAGCTGCGTTGCTGGCCCATGGTGCCGTCAAACGTATCGAGCAGCGCCACCGGCCAGGCATAGACCACGTCATCGAGCCCGCCGGCAAAGATCGTCTGTCCGTCGGGCGAGAAGGCCAGCGCCCAGACCGGGCCTTGCCGGGTGGCGCGGAAATCGCGGGTGATGCGCCAGGTGACGGTATCGATTATCATGATGAAGCCATGCCCGTCGCCCACGGCGATCTGCCCTGTTTGCGCGTTATAGTCCATTGACAGGATCGGACGCCGGTCGAGCGTAAAATCCGCGATCTCGTCGCCTTCGGGTGTGACGACCCGCGTACCGCCATCGACCGCGCCATAGGCGATCCAGCGGTCAGTGACGATCATCTGGTTGATCCCAAAGCCGTGGCGGACGATGGTTCGGGGGCTGAAGCTGCCGTCCGAGTCTTCCCAGACCCGCAACGTCCCATCAGACGACGTCGAATAGAGCGCCCCGTCTGTGCCGAAGCCGACATCGGTGACATTGGATTGATGACCAAGAAGATGCCTCTCGTCCGACATCTCGAAGGTGTCCTGCGCGCCAGTTTCGATTGTGGAGTTCAAAATCAGTTTGAGAGACCCGTCCCAGCTGGCCGATGCGATGCGCCCGCTTTCGGCGTGCGCCGCGATCGCGGCGACCTTGCCCTGGTGGCGCGCGATTTCGACTGGCCCGGCCCCGCCGAACCACATCAAGACACGGAAATCGTCGCCGCCGCTGAGGATCATCCCGGGCATCGGGACGTGAACCGCGACGACCGCGGCCTCGTGCCCTTCCAGCCATTGCGGCTCTGCCCCGTCCCAGAGCCCCACCGAATTATCAAAGCTGGCACTCACAAGCCGTCCATCGGACGCGACAGCAAGCCCCATGATCGGGCCGCCATGGCCTTTGAGCGTGGTGAACTCCTCTGCCCCGACGGGCAGCGTCGTCAAAAGCAACAAGAGAGCGGCAAGCGCACGCATCACTCGGCCGGCGATCGCTCGGCGAGCGCGCGGTTGTCCTCGTGCATCTGCTTGTCCTTGACGCGCTCGTACCAGATCGAATGGTGCTGATGCGCCCAGGCTTCGTCGACCTCGCCCGAGCCCATGGCGTCATAGGCCCCCTCCATCCCGACCGACCCGATATAGATATGCGCGATGATGATCGCCATCAGCACGAAGCTGACAATCGCGTGCCAGGCCTGCGCCAGCGCCATTTCCTCTTGCGGGGCAAGATCGGTGGGCAAGCTGCCCAGCCCGACCCAGCCCGGCATGCCGAGATCGTTCATCACCGCAAAGGTCTTGGCAAAGAGCGGCAGCTCGAACGGAAAGAGCAGCGACAGGCCCGACACGGAGATCGAGCCGCCAAGCAGGATCACCGACCAAAAGATCAGCTTCTGGCCCGCGTTGAACTTCTTGGCGGGCGGGTGTTTGGAGCCGATGATGCCCCCGGCCTGCGCAAACCACTTGAGGTCGGTGCGGTCCGGCAGGTTGTGCCAGACCCACATCACGAAGACCATCACCAGCGCCAGCATGAACGCCCAGGAGACGTTGTTGTGTATGAATTTGGAGCCGATCAGCAGGGTCGAGTTGAACTCCTTGCCCACGTAAGGCGCGATGAACCAGCGCCCGAAGAGGCTGAGCAGCCCGGTGATGCCGAGCAGGATGAACGACGCGGCAAGGATCCAGTGCGCCATGCGCTCGACAAACTGAAAGCGGGTGACGGTGCGGCCGGTTTTCTCGCCGTCGATGCGGATGCGGCCGCGCAGCAGGAAAAACAGGATCAGAAAGCCTACGGTGCCAAGCAGCAGATAGCCGCCATAGATCTTCAGCGGGCCCTGGCGAAACTCGTACCAGGCCATGCCGCCATCCTGCATCAGCACCTTTTCCACATCGCCGCCCGCCGAGACGGTGATGTTGGCCTCGTCAAAGCGCAGCGCGCGCCAGAGCTCGGGGTCCGACGCGCCGCCCAGCGTGCCAAGCTGGCTGGCGATGCCCGCGGCAGTGTTGTCTTCGCCGAAGTCGCGCCGGAATTCGTTGTCCACCGGCTCTCCGCGCTGTCGGCGCAGGATGTCCTCCAGCGTCTGCGCGCCGCCGGTGGCGGAGCGGTCGGGCGCGGCGGCCCGGGCCGGGTCGGCGGCCTCTGCGACCCCCGGGGCCTCTGCGGCCTCCTGCGCGGTGGCGGGCCCGGCAAAGGCAAAGAGCAGGGTCAGAAGCAAGGCGGCGAGTGAGCGAAGCATTCTCTTTTTCTCCATCAGCGGCGGGACAGGACCGCTGCATATGTGTCGAATCCCAGCCTGTCGGCGATCTCGACCGGGACGTGCATCCGTGACGGCATTCCAGAAAGTAGGATGCCATCCTGACAGGGAAAGGACAGGTCGCTGTCCAGTGCCTGGCGAAAGTGGAACCGGCCGGAGGTGAACATCGGCTCGTAATCCACCAGCGACAGCGTCGCCTGGCAGATCAGCGCCTTGGTCCGGCGGTCGAAATATCTGATAACACCGGCGGTCTCGCCGATATCCTCGGTCAGGGCGAGCACCGCATGGATCCCGGTCGTGGGGATCGCGCCGGTCCAGCGGGTGTCTTCCGGATCGGTCTGTTCGGGGCGCAGATCTTCGGGCATGAAATCCGGCTTGCCGCGCCTGGCCTCCGGGGTGCGGTCCCCGGCTTCGGTGGTCACAGCGGGCTGCTGCGGGGCGGACGGCGCGCCGGTGTCCTGCGCAATCCCCGGTGCTGCGATGAGCGCCGCAAGCAGCGCCGCACAGGCCGTGCAACGACCGGAAAGGGGAAAGGATATCAACAGCTTGACCATGTCAGTGCGGATTCCAGATGCGCGGGTTCACAGCCCCGGTCATCGATGACGAAGCCATCCGCCAAAGTCTGGCGGTGACGGACCGTCACATGCGGGAAACAAGCGGAGGGCGAGGCGCAGGCCCCGCCCTCCGGTCAGAACGGGATCAGCCGTCCCTTTGGCCGTAGGCGGAGCCCCAGCCCCAGGCACCCGAGCCGAAGCCACGGGCCACCACACGCTCGCGGTAGATGTTGGCGACGATGTCGCCATCCCCTGCCAGCAGCGCCTTGGTGGAGCACATCTCGGCGCAGATCGGCAGCTTGCCTTCGGCGATCCGGTTGCGGCCATACTTGGCGAACTCGGCGGTGGAGTGGTTGTCCTCCGGACCACCGGCACAGAAGGTACACTTGTCCATCTTGCCGCGGGATCCGAAATTGCCCGCCTGCGGGAATTGCGGCGCGCCGAACGGGCACGCGTAGAAGCAATAGCCGCAACCGATGCACAGATCCTTGGAGTGCAGGACCACACCTTCCTCGTTCTGGTAGAAGCAATCCACCGGACAGACGGCCATGCAGGGCGCGTCCGAACAGTGCATGCACGCGACCGAGATCGAGCGTTCACCGGGCGAGCCGTCCTGGATCGTCACCACGCGGCGGCGGTTGATCCCCCAGGGCACCTCGTGCTCGTTCTTGCACGCTGTGACGCAGGCGTTGCACTCGATGCAGCGCTCGGCGTCGCAGAGAAACTTTGCTCTTGCCATTCTCTTTCCTCCTTACGCTGGCATGATCTTGCAGAGAGTACACTTGGTCTCCTGCATCTGGGTGACGCTGTCATAGCCATAGGTCTGAGCGGTGTTGGTGCTCTCGCCAAGGACATAGGGGTCCGCCCCGTCGGGGTATTTGGACCGCTGATCCTCGCCCTGGAAATGGCCGCCGAAGTGGAAGGGCATGAAGGCCACGCCTTCGCCCACCCGCTCGGTCACCATCGCCATGACCTTGACCTTGCCGCCTTCGGGCCCTTCGACCCAGACCTGCGCGCCGTCCCGCACCCCGATGTTGTTGGCATCGCGGGGGTGGATTTCGACGAACATGTCCTGCTGCAGCTCGGCCAGCCACGGGTTGGAGCGCGTCTCGTCACCGCCCCCCTCGTATTCCACAAGGCGCCCCGATGTCAGGATCATCGGATAGTCCTTGGAGAAGTCCTGCTTCTGGATCGAGGCATACATGGTCGGCAAGCGGTAGAACTTGCGGTCCTCGTATGTGGGGTAGTCTGCGACCAGATCGCGGCGGTTGGTGTAGAGCGGCTCGCGGTGGACGGGCACCGGGTCGGGGAACGTCCAGACGACCGCGCGGGCCTTGGCGTTTCCGAACGGCGCGCAGCCATGCTTGATCGCAACCCTCTGGATACCGCCCGAGAGGTCGGTCTTCCAGTTCACTTTGCTGACCTTCTCGTTGTAGTCCGACGGGAAGGGCGACATGGACTGTTCGCCGACCTCTTCGGCATCGCCCTGAAGGCCCTGCGCCTGCGTCAGCTTGCCGTCAGCCGCATCGGCATCGCCATCTGCAGCCGCCGTGGCTTCGGTGGCTTCGCCGTCATCGGCCTCGCCCACACCGTCCTCGATCGTCAGACCGACGGTCCGCGCCATGATGCGCTTCTCCTCGTTCGTCAGATCGCCGTCCCAGCCCAGATCCACCAGCATCTGGTAGGTGAATTCGGGATATCCGTCCTGGATCTCCGAGCCCACCGAATAGACGCCTTCGGCCAGAAGGTTGTCGCCATCCCGTTCGACGCCAAAGCGCGCGCGGAAGGTCAGACCGCCTTCTGCCACCGGTTTGGACATGTCGTAGAGGTTCGGCGTGCCCGGGTGCTTCATCTCGGGCGTGCCCCATGCCGGCCAGGGCATACCGTAGTAATCGCCATCCGCCGGGCCACCGATGGCCTGAAGCGTCGTGCGATCGAAGGTATGCTGGTTTTCCATGTGCATCTTGATCCGCTCGGGGCTCTGACCGGTATAGCCGATGGTCCACATGCCGCGATTGATCTCGCGGAGCGTGTCCTCGACATTGGGTGTCAGCCCGTCGTCTTCCAGCGCGATATTGCGGAAGATCCGGTCGTGGAAGCCGAACTTCCGGGAAAAGAGCGCGATGATCTCCTGATCGGGCTTGGACTCGAACAGCGGATCGATGGTCTTCTCGCGCCATTGCAGCGACCGGTTGGAGGCGGTGACCGAGCCGTAGGTCTCGAACTGGGTCGAGGCCGGCAGCAGGTAGACGCCATCGGTGCGGTCATGCAGCACGGCAGAGACGGTGGGGAACGGGTCGATCACGACCAGCATGTCCAGCATCTCCATCGCCTTTTTCATCTCGACCATACGGGTCTGAGAGTTCGGCGCGTGACCCCAGAGCACCATGGCGCGAACGGCGTTCGGCTGATCGGTGTTCTCGGGATCCTCCAGCACGCCGTCGATCCAGCGGCTGACCGGGATGCCCGTGAGGTTCTGCAGCGACTTTTCCTTGCCGTCGGCACCGGTGGTCTTGGCGAACTGACCGGCGAGCCATTCGGGATCCTCGTCCCAGACACGCGCCCAGTGACCCCAGGCCCCCGCCGAAAGGCCGTAATAGCCGGGCAGCGTGTGGCTCAGGACACCGAGGTCGGTTGCGCCCTGCACGTTGTCATGGCCGCGGAAGATGTTGGTGCCGCCACCGGACGTGCCCATGTTGCCAAGCGCCAGCTGCAACACGCAATAGGCGCGCGTGTTGTTGTTGCCGTTGGTGTGCTGGGTGCCGCCCATACACCAGATCACGGTGCCGGGACGGTTGTTGGCCATGGTGCGCGCCACGCGGCGCAGCTGGCTGCCGGGGGCCCCGGTCACGCGTTCGACCTCTTCAGGTGTCCAGCGGGCCACTTCTTCCTTGATCTGGTCCATGCCCCAGACACGGGTGCGGATGAACTCCTTGTCCTCCCAGCCATTGTCGAAGATGTGCCACAGGATACCCCAGACCAGCGCCACGTCAGTGCCGGGCCGGAAGCGGACATATTCATCCGCATGCGCCGCGGTGCGCGTGAAGCGCGGATCGCAGACGATGACCGGGGCGTTGTTCTGCTCCTTGGCCTTCATCAGGTGCAACAGCGAGACCGGATGCGCCTCTGCCGGGTTGCCGCCAATGATGAAGATGGCCTTGGAATTGTGGATGTCGTTGTAGCTGTTGGTCATGGCGCCGTAGCCCCATGTGTTCGCAACACCCGCAACCGTGGTCGAATGGCAGATCCGGGCCTGGTGATCCACGTTGTTCGTGCCCCAATAGGCGGCGAACTTGCGGAAGAGATAGGCCTGTTCGTTGGAATGCTTGGCGCTGCCCAGCCAATAGACGGAGTCAGGCCCGCTTTCCTCGCGGATATTCATCATGCCGTCGCCGATCTCGTTGATCGCCTGTTCCCAGCTGATGCGCACCCACTCGCCGTTTTCCTTCTTCATCGGGTACTTGAGACGGCGCTCGCCATGCGCGTGCTCGCGCACCGCGGCCCCCTTGGCGCAATGGGCACCGAGGTTGAACGGGCTGTCCCAGCCGGGCTCCTGCCCGGTCCAGACGCCGTTCTGCACTTCGGCCACCACCGTGCAGCCGACAGAGCAATGCGTACACACCGTCTTGCGCAGCTCCACCGCGCCATTGGCAGCACTCTGGGCGCTGGCCTGCTGGACTGTTCCCCCCGTGGCCGCGATGGCGGCAAGGCCGCCGATGGCCAGACCGGATCCGCGCAGGAACGCGCGCCGGTCAACCGAAGCGTTGCCCGCCTCGGAAAGGATCGAAACCCTCTGGGGGCGTCGCGCAACCCCGTTGGTCTTTTTCCTCAACATGTTCTGTTCTCCCTCCTCGGTGCCGGACCCGGCACCGGGCTACGAAAAGATGAGACCGTCGGGCGTCACGCAACCAGTCGTCTCACCGGCTTGCCTCGTCCGAACGCTGTCGGGCGGAGCGGTCTTTTCAGCGTCTCAGAACTTGGCCGAGGCGAGATAGGCGCGGGTATGCGCGGTGTCCTGCATCTTCGTCGATGTCAGGTCGGGCTCGGCGGCCTCTGCCTGCGTCCCGCTGGTCGCCACCGCCACCGCCGCAATCGGCGCCGTGGTCCCGGCCAGTTTCAGAAAATCGCGGCGCGAGGCCTCTTTCTTCTGTGTCATCAAGTGTCCTCCTTGATGTGGTCGACGGTTGCCCGCCCTTGTGTCCGCCCCTTCCGGCGCGAACGGTTCTGCGCGGCTCACGCCGCGCTCATCCGGAAGGCCTCGCCTTCGATCTCCATGAAGACCCGCCCCACGGTGGCGACGGGTGCATAAAAGACCGAGTTCCTGGCCCCCTCCAGATCCGAAAAGAAATGCGCGGCCCAGGGGCCGATATGCTTGTTGAAGAAGGTCTTCTGGCTGCCCAGATCCGCCGGCACGCCGAAGCGGCCGACAATCATCGCGCCCATCATTTCCATCAGGCTGGCGATGTTGTCCTCGGGCTCGAACACCGTTTCAGCCCGCGCCAGCCCGCGCGCGGCCATGTCCTGGCGCAGCGAGGCCAGCGGCTTTTCGTTGAGAAACCCGGTGAGGTAATAGCTGGCATAAGGCAGCAACTCGCCGCGGCCGAGGCCGATGAAGAGCTTGTTATACTCGCTTTCCACCGATTTGGGTTTGCTGAGAGCGGCCACCTTCGCCAGCGTCGCAATCGCCTGACCGAGATCGCTGTCATCACCCGAAAGGCTCGCGGTCTGCGCCAGCAGCATCTCGTCGGGCGGGCCGGACAGGATCACGCCGAGGAAATTGTAAAGATCCGCGCGCAGGCGGTCCTCTTCGGCAATCTCGATGGTCGGGGCGGTCGCGGTCATGTCGTCCTCGCTCATGTGGCGGCCTCGTCAAAGGTAAAGCGCATCCGGCGGCTGCCGGGGGTCAGCACAGCCATATCTTGCGCCGGATCGGGCTCCGGCGCCGAAGTGCCGTCCGGGGTCCGGGCAACCATGGCCTCCGGCGGCTCCGGCGCCTGCTCGGCCACGGAATCGGGCGTTGAACCGGGCGCGGGATCGGGCGCGGTTTCGATCTCTGCCGCGTCGCCCGCCTCCACCCGTGCCAGCGCTGCGGCCTTTTCCTCCGCCTCTTTCGCGTAGGCCTCGATGGATTTCAGCATGCCCTTGCCGACCTGATAGGCGGTCTGCATGTTCTCGACCACGGTGGCGCTGTCGGTGAAATCCTCGCCGTAATCGACCAGCCCGTCGACATTGGCCAGCACCGGGTTGAGACGCCAGAGCCTGCGCAGCGCGCGTGTCTTGAGCCGCTGCGGCAGGGCCGCTTTCAGCAGCTCCCGGATCTCCGTGGCGCTGTCCATCACGTCTGGATCGCGCAGGTTCAGCTCATTCAGAAGCTCTGCGTCGCTGCGCGCGGCCAGCTGTTCCTCTTCGGCGGCCTTCTCCGCGCTGACGCGATCGGCCTCCTCGGCGCGCTCTTCGGCTTCGACCGCGGCGCGGCGGCGGGACCAGAACCCGGTGTCGCTCATGATACCGCCCCGCGCTGTTGCGTGGCCCGATGGGCGGCCTGCCGATCCCCGCGTCTCAATGCAGCCTCCGCCGTTTCAGCGCCGGAGAGGCGTAGACATCACTGGTCTGCGAGATGCGCGGATCGCCCACGCCGTCCTCGACCAGATCGGTGCGTTTCTTGTCGCGCTTGCGCTTCACAAAGACCTCTTCCTCGTGGAACGCCTCGACAAATTCCGACACCCAGCCGATCAGCCCGGCGGGCATCGGCACTTTCTCGACCAGCTCTTCGCCGCTGTCGGTGTAATCCTGCGCCTCGTAGGGCGAGACGGTGACCAGAACGACCTCGAGCGGGCATTCGCCCTCCCCGGCCTCGCGCAGCACCACGTAGACGCTGGGCACCTGCGCCTGCAGCCCGTGCAGATAGGCCTCGGTATCGGCGCCATGCAGTTCCAGCGTCACGGTGGCGGCGTGGTATTCCACCGCCTCGCCTTCGCGGCGCAACTCTTTCCAATCCGCCGGACCGGCGCCGGGCAACACACCCGCCGCCACCCAGTGCCAGGGCACCCAGCGGGTCACACCGGGGGTCTTCCGCATCACCACGCCAACCGGCATGGTCCGATACATTTTCGGATTGTGGATCAAGCTTTCCTCCCTGCGGTCTCATCCTGCGACGGCCGCCCCCGGGCTTGGAAGCTATTTTTTGTGCACATTGAGAATTCCGCCGGGACAAGACAGTTTTGGACAGGATTTTCCGGTTGTGCTTTGGGCCAGGGTCAATCTGTCCAACCCGAGTTTTTCACTCGGGATTGCGGCTTGGGTGACGGAGCGAATCAACGCCTCCGAATCGGCGGAAAATCGGGGGCGCGTGGCGGGCCTCCGCATGCGGAAAGCGGTTGTGAAGGGCTGCGAATCATGCCTACGCTGACGCCGCGCAACGCCGGGAAAACGCCGCGAAACAGGCGTATCCCAGGGGAGGAAAACCGTGGTCAAGTCATTGATAACATGCGACTGTCTCGGGTCGCAAAACATCGACGCCGAGGCGCTGTCCCGCGCCACCGGTCTGGACGTCCGCCCCCCCTGCACGGCGCTCTGCACCACCCAGATCGAGCGCGCGGCAGAGGCGCTCGGCACTGGCGATGTCGCAATTTGTTGCGCGCAGGAAAAGCGCGTCTTCGAGGCGCTGGCCGACGAGCTTGACGTGCCACCCGCCCCCACGCTCGACCTGCGCGACCGGGCCGGATGGACCGCCGACAGCGCCCCGACGCTACCCAAAATGTCCGCCCTGATCGCCGAGGCGATGCTGCCCGCGGCGCCCGAAAAGGCCATCGACGTGATCTCCGAAGGGCTCTGCCTCATTCTCGGGCCCGCCGAGGCTGCATTGGCGGCTGCGGAACAGCTCAAGGACCACCTCTCCGTGACCGTGCTGCTGGAGGATGCGGCGGAACTGCCCGACACCCGCGAGTTCGACGTGGTGGTCGGCAGGCTGGTCTCGGCGCAGGGCGCGCTGGGGCAGTTCAGCCTGCGCATCGATGCGTTGCAGCTGATCGAGCCCGGCGGGCGCGGCGGCTTTGCGCTGACCCCGCCCCGCGATGGCGGGCGCTCGGACTGCGATGTGATCCTCGATCTGCGGGGCGGCACACCGCTTTTTCCGGCACCGGAAAAGCGCGAGGGCTATCTGCGCGCCGATCCCGGCCATCCCGCCGGTGTCGCCGCCGCCATCCTCGCGGCGTCGCACATGATCGGCACGTTCGAAAAGCCGCTCTACGTCAAGACGGAGCCGCTGCTCTGCGCCCATAGCCGCGCCGAGCAGAGCGGCTGCACGCGCTGCCTCGATCTCTGCCCCACCGGCGCGATTGTGCCCGATGGCGATCACGTCAAGGTCGATCCGATGATCTGCGCGGGCTGCGGCGCCTGTTCCGCGGTCTGCCCGTCGGGGGCGATCAGCTATGACGCACCGCCGGTGGATCTGGTCTTTCGCCGCGTGCAGACGCTGGCGCGCGCCTTTCTGGACGCAGGCGGCCCCGCGCCGCGGCTGCTGGTGGTCACCGAACACGGCTCCGAGATGATCCGCCTCTCCGCGCGCCATGGCAGCGGGCTGCCCGCGGATGTGATCCCGCTGGAGATCGACGCGCTGGGGGCCTTTGGCCATGCCGAGATGGTGGCGGCGCTGGCGGCGGGTTTTGCCTCTGTCACGCTGCTGCCGGGCCCGAAGACGGATCGCCACGCGCTCGGGCCGCAGATCGCGCTGGCGCAGGCCATTGCGGGGGGCGCGGCGGTGCAGCTGCTCGACACGTCAGACCCCGACGCGATGAGCGACGCGCTTTACGGCGAGACCGCGCCTGCCGCCGTTGCAAACCCGGTGCGCCCGATGGGCACGCGGCGGCAGATCACCCGGCAGGCCGCCCGCGCGCTGCATCCCGGGGCCGCGCAGATCGCCCTGCCCGAGGGCGCGCCCTACGGCGCGGTACTGGTCGACACCGATGCCTGCACGCTGTGCCTCTCTTGCGTGTCGCTCTGCCCGTCCGGCGCGCTCGGCGACAATCCCGACAAGCCGCAGCTGCGCTTTCAGGAGGATGCCTGCCTGCAATGCGGGCTTTGCGCCAATATCTGCCCCGAGGACGCCATCACGCTCGCCCCCCGGCTCGATCTCAGCGATACGGCGCTGCGTCAGGAGGTGCTCAACGAGGAAGAGCCGTTCCCCTGCATCGAATGCGGCGCGCTTTTCGGGGCGAAATCCACCGTCGAGCGGATCACCGAGAAGCTGTCATCGCATGCCATGTTTGCCGATGGCGACAAGCTCAGGCTGATCCAGATGTGTGACGATTGCCGCGTGAACGCCCAGTTTCATTCGCACGACAACCCGTTTGCCGGCAAGGAGCGCCCGCGCGTGCGCACCACCGATGACTATCTCAGCAAGCGGCGCGATCACTGATGGCGCACCGGTTCCCCGAGATCGGCGGCCTTGAGCACCGCCACATAGGCCATGACCGCCTCGATCTCGTCGAGCGTGAGGGTGATCGGCACGATGGGCGGCGGGCGGTTGACCGGGAACGGCTCGGTCACGCCGTCAACCTGCGTGAAAGCCGGGTGCGGGTTCAGCACGTAGAACGCGCCGAAGCGTTCCTGCCAGTCACCCATGCTGCGCAGCACGAAAAACGACGGTGTGGAGCCGATGTCGTTCTTGCGCCCGCGCTCGTCCACCGCGTGGCAGCGCGCGCATTTGGCCTGCGAGACCTTGTAACCCGCATCCGCGTCGCCCGAGACCTCGACCGCCGCCACCTGTGCCGTCTGCTTGCTGGGTGGCGCAAAAAGCGCGGTGCCGTCCGGCGCATAGGCAAAGATGGTGCGGGCGCCGATCTCGGAGGTGAGCCAGTCGGCCAGCCGCTGCGTGCCCGCGTGATCCGTGTTGTGCACCGCCAGATGCCAGGTGTCGCCCTGCCCCTGAAAAAGCGCGCGGCCCTCGGCCCCCAGCGTCAGATCCGCCGATTGCGCCGAATCCACCAGATCGACCCGCACCCGGGTTTTCAGCGAAAACCGCGGCAGGATGTATTTCAGCAGCCCCGACTCGACCAGCGCCGCGGGCGCGTGCAACTGTACGTTTCGCGTCTCGTCGGCGGTGGTTTCGATGGGCAGAAGGCTCAGAAAGACAATCAGGAAAAGCGCGCGCATGGCCGCAGCCTAGGCGCAAGCGACGGCCTGCGTCAAATCCCCAAACGCGCCAGATCACAGGAGTGAAAACCGATGAGCGATGATTTCAACATGTCGATGCGCAAGTTTCTCAAACAGGTCGGCGTGACCTCGCAACAGGCCATCGAAGAGGCCATGCGCGACGCCGATACCGCGGGAAAATCCTTTGAGGTCAAGGCCGTGGTGCGCATTCCTGAACTGGGACTCGAACATGAGGTCACCGGCCAGATCAAAGGACAGGAGTAGTCACGTGGCAAGCAGAGAGGCGGTTCTGGAGCGGCTCAAGACCATCAAGGGGCCCGATGGCGCCGATATCGTGAGCGCGGGCACCATGCGCGCGCTGAATGTCGATGGCGGCACCGTGCGCTTCGTGATGGAGATCGCACCAAGCCAGGCGCCCGCCTACGAGGCCGTGAAGGCCGAGGCCGAAACCGCGCTGCAGGCGCTGGACGGGATCGAGAAGGTGGCGATAGTGCTGACCGGGCATTCGGCCCCCGCCGCGCCGCCCGATCTCAAGCCGCAGCGCAAGGCCGATCCGACAGGCCCGCAACAGGTGCCCGGCGTCGACCGCATCCTCGCCATTGCCTCCGGCAAGGGCGGTGTGGGCAAGTCCACCGTGTCGTCGAACCTCGCCTGCGCGCTGGCCGCACAGGGGCGCCGCGTGGGTCTGCTCGATGCCGATGTCTACGGGCCGAGCCAGCCGCGCATGCTGGGGGTCTCGGGCCGCCCGGCGAGCCCCGATGGCAAGACCATCCTGCCGATGCGCAACCACGGCGTCACGATGATGTCGCTGGGGCTGATGACCAACGAGGATCAGGCGGTGGTCTGGCGCGGCCCGATGCTGATGGGCGCGCTGCAGCAGATGATGAATCAGGTGCAATGGGGCGCGCTCGACGTGCTGCTGGTGGATCTGCCGCCCGGCACCGGGGACGTGCAGATGACGCTGAGCCAGAAATTCCGGGTCGACGGCGCCATCGTGGTCTCGACCCCGCAGGATGTGGCGCTGCTCGACGCGCGCAAGGGCATCGACATGTTCAACCAGCTCAAGGTGCCGATCACCGGCATGATCGAGAACATGTCCACCCATGTCTGCTCCAATTGCGGGCATGAGGAACATGTGTTCGGCCATGGCGGCGTGGCGGCTGAGGCCGCCAAGCTCGGCGTGCCGCTGCTGGCGGAAATCCCGCTGCATCTCGATATCCGGGTGGCGGCGGATGGCGGCGCGCCCATTGTTGTCACGCAGCCCGACAGCCCGCAGGCCAAGGCCTTCCTTGACGTGGCCGCCGCACTTGTGGCCAAAGGCGTGGCATAGGGCCGAGCAATGAAGGACATCACGCCGATGGACGCGCAAGCGCTGACATTTCCGCCGCAGATGAGCGGCGAGGCCGTGACAAGCGATCCGCTGGAGGTCGCTGTGCTGCGCGCGGTCAAGGGCTGCGACGCGGGCCTTGTCACCTACCGGATCACCTCGGACCGGGTCGGCGCGGCGCTGGTCTTTGCACCCGAAGTGCCGCTTTCGGACGCGATGGCGATGCTGCCGCTTTGCGGTGTCGGGTTTCAGAACGCGCTTGGCGCGCTGGCGCCGCCCGAAGTCGCGGTGCATCTCGACTGGGCGGGTGGCATCCGGATCAACGGGGCAAGCTGTGGCGGATTGACGGTCATGGCCTCCTCGGATCAGCCGGATGCGGTGCCCGACTGGCTTATCGTCAGCTTCACCCTGCCCCTGCTGCCTCTGGGCGACGATCCCGGCATCACACCGGACGAGACCGCGCTTTACTCCGAAGGCTGCGCCGAGGTCGATCCCGGCCATCTGATCGAGGCCTGGGCGCGCCACACGCTCAACTGGATCATGCGCTGGGAGACCGACGGCGTCGCCCCGCTGCATGCGGAGTGGCGCGGGCTGGCGCGTGGCATCGGCGAAGAGACCGCGCAAGGCGACCGCACCGGCACCTATCTCGGCGTCGATGAACGCTTTGGCATGCTGCTGCGCGACCGGCAGGCCACCCATCTCATCCCGCTCACCACGCTTTTGAAGGAGGCCCCATGACCGACACGCAAAAGCTGGCCCGCGCCATCCATTTCGACGAATCCGACATGCGGGTCTTTGCCTCGCCCGCGCGCACCGGCGAGTGGTGCATCTCCGGCGGGTTCGAGTTTTCCAACTGGGGCGAGGCGGATCTGGAAGGCAAGGCGCGGCAGGCGTTTTCCAACGGCTGGTTCGGGCTGGAGACCGGCGGGCGCGTGACCTTTGTGGCCGTGACACAGGTGGAAGCGGCGGAGCTTGCGGCGCTGACCGACGCGCTGGCGCAGCATTTCGTGACCTATTACGGCGCGCCCTCGGTGGAGGCCGCGCGGCCCGTGGCCGCCGAAGAGGTCGCGCAGATGGCCGATCTCTGCGCCGAGCACGACCCCAACACGCTGCTCACCGTGGCGCGCGAATTGAGCGAGGCGGGGGTGCGCGAAACCTACCGCTCCATCGCGCCGCAGGATGCCGGGCTGGAGCAGTTTGCGATCCACGGATCGGTGGATGAATAAGGGCTGACAGGCGCGGTGATGGCGATGGCCTGAGGTCGCGCCGGGGGCTTTGGACGTCCCGCTGGCGCGGTCATCGCCGCCACGCCGAAGTCACGGATCTTTCTCAGGAAAAGCCGGCCGCCGCGACGCGAACCGCCCGCATCGGCTGTCGCATGCAGGCAAAGCCGCGCAGCGGAGCCCGTCCTGCGTCAGGCAGGCCCGCACCAAGGCCCGGCCCACCAGGACAAAGCCCTCAGTAATCTTTTTCGAAAAACACACCCAGCCCGCTATCGCCATCCGAGCCGATCCGGCCTCGCACGGTCACGTTGGGGGTCACGGTCAGGTTGAGGTTGATCTCGCTGTCGCCCGCGCTGTTCACCGTCACATCGGTGTAGATATTCTCCGAGATATACTTGCCGACGCGCGCCTCGGTATTGCCATCGGCATCGGTGCCGATGTCGAGATCGTCGACGCCGAGACCGCTGCGCAGCTGCTCGGTGATGCCAAGCCCGCCCTGCCCCGACAAGGTGCGGATCGCGGCAGCCAGCTGCACCACCTGCAGAGCCGAGAGGTTCGACAGCGACCGCCCGAACAAGAGCAGCGACAGCGCCTGATCCTGCGGCAGCTCCGGCGAGGAGGTCACGCGCAGCTCCGGCGAAGAGGCAAAGCCCTGGATCTCGATCTGCACATCCACATCTTCCACCCGCGACGTCGCGACAAAGCGCAGATAGGGGTCAAAGCTGCCACGCAGCAGCACCGCACCATCGGTCAGATCGAGCCGCCGCCCGAGCAGATCGAGCCGCCCGCGGATGAGGTCGAACTGCCCCACCGGCACCAGATCGCGGGTGCTGCCGCGCAGGCGCAACTGCCCGCCAAGCTCCGCATCGAGCCCGCGCCCGCGCACGAAGATCCGGTTGGGCGCGCGGATCAGCAGATCGATGGGAAAGCCCGTCCCCCGCGGCCCGGCATCGCTGCCATCCGGGGTCAGCCCGGCAAAGCGCAGCGTGCGTTGCACATCGGCGGGCGGATTGCGGTGCTGCAACCCGTCAAGCACCGCGTAGCTGGGGCCGATATTGGGCACGCGCAGCTCCACCTGGCCCAGGTCGATTTCGCCGCCGATACGCGCGCCGCCCGCCAGCGGGCCGACCAGCGTCACACGCCCGTTGGCGGTCGTTTCGTAAAGCGCGGCGTCGCGCAGCCGGGCGTCGCGAATGCGCACCGTGAGATCGGCGTTGAAAGGGCGCGACAGCGAGATCGGCCCGTCGACGGCGATGCGCCCGCCGGTGCTGAGCTCTCCGCCCAGATCGACCTGCGCACGCCCGCCGGTCAGGCGAATGGCACCCGCCACAGAGCGCAGCGCGATGTTCTGGGCGGGCAGCGACACCCGCGCGCGGTCGGTGCTGATGGTGCCCGAGAGCGAAGACAGCGCAGGCGGACCGTTGAGCGCCAGATCGAAGCGCGCGATGCCATCGAGCGCCTGCCCGCGCAGCCGCGAGTTGATCAGCGCCAGCGGCGCCGAGCCATTGAGCGACAGGTTGAGCCGCGCGAAGTTCCGCGCCGCCGACCCGCGCGCGCTGAGCCCGATGCCGCCCGGTCCGTCGCCCGTCGCATCGATCTGCCAGGGGCCCGAGCCGCGCTGCAGGCTGCCGCGCAGCGAGGCAGGCCCGCGCAGGTCGGGCACAACCCGGCCCAGATCGGCGATCTGCAGCCGGAAATCCACCGCGCTGGAGGCGCTGCCCACCCGGCCCACAACCGATCCGTTGAGCTGGCTGCCGCCGATCACCAGCGTTTCGATGTTGAAGCCATCCGCGGTGCGGGTGCCGCGGAAATCGACCTGCGTGGTGCCGGTCAGCAGCGGGTCGAGATTGGCCACCGACACCGAAAGCCCGCTGGCCGTGGCATCGGCCACGATGGTCAGCGGCCCGTCCACCGGATCGCCGTCGAGACGCCCCGAAAAGCGCATCGACCCGCCCAGCGGGCGCCCGGCAAATCGCGAGAACGCGGCGAGCCGGTCGGCACGCCCGTCAAACCGCCCCGAAAGCGTCACGGCGCCACCGGAGGGCACGGTGACGGTGCCATCATAGGCAAGCTGCGCCGTGGGCAGGTCGACATCGGCGTCGATGGTCCAGGTCTCTCCGTCCTGACGTGCCTCGGCGGTGATCGTGCCGAGCCCGGAAAGCCCCGGCAGCACGCGGCCGATATTGGCCAGCTGCACGCGGCCCGAAAACGCGCTGTTTTCGGCGGCATAGCGACCGCTCAGCGTGGCGTCGATGCTTTGCCCGTCAAGCAGCAGCGTCTCGATCTCGAACGCGCCGTCGGGCTCGCGGGTGCCGCGAAAATCGAGCTGCGTGCGCCCGTCGAGCAACGGGTCGAGCTGTGGAACATCGAGCGACAGATCGTCCGCCGTCACATCGGCCACGACCCGCAGCGGCCCGGTCGTCGGCGCGCCCTGCAGCACCAGCCCGAACCGCGCCGAACCGCCAAGCGCGCGCCCGGCAAGCTCTGAAAACGCCGCCAGCCGGTCGGCGCTGCCGTCGAGCCTGCCATCGACGCGCAGCGGCTCCCCTTCGGGCAGGCTGACCGTGCCCTGATAGGCCAGTTGCGCGTCCGGCAGGCTGGCATTGGCGGTGATTGTCCAGACCTCGGCGGCCTGATCGGCCTTGATCTTCAGCGTCGAGGGCCCGTTGAGCCCGGGCGCCACACGCGCGGTTTCAGTGAGCGCCACGGTCAGATCCGCGGCGCTGTTATCGGTGGCCAGACGGGCGGTGCCGGTGATGCGCGCGGCATCGGTGGCGATCAGGATCGGGTCGGCGCGCAAACCGTCCTCGCCGCGCCGCAGCCGGGTATCGACCACGCCCGCGCCCGCCAGCAACGGGTCGAGCCGCGCAATCCCCGTACCCAGATCCTGCGTCGAGCCGTCGAATTTGAGATTGAAGCGGCCGGTCAGCGGCTCTGCCGTGCCGGTGATCAAAAGCTCTGCCGCGCCGCGCAGATCGACCCCCGCCACCCCGGCAAACCGGCTGAGATCGCGCGCGGTGAGGGTGAAATCGGGCGTCACCGTGATCTCGCCCTCGGTGTCGATCCCTTCCACATCGAGCCCGCCGGTCAGCCCGTAATCGGCCCCGGCAAGGTCGAGCCCGCTCAGCCGCAACGGCGTCCCGGCGCGCCAGTCGAACGACAGCTTGCCGCTGAGCGCATCCCCCACCGCGCGCTCCAGATCGCGGTTGCCGAACCCCAGCCCCGAACTCTGCAGATCCAGCGCACCGGTCACCCGCGTAGTGTCGCGGTCGATCTCGCCCGCGCCTTCGAAGGTCAGCCGGCCCACCGCCAGATCCGCCCGGCGCAGGCCCGTCACTTCGGCGGTGAGCGTCCAGGCGTCGTCGCGGCTGGCGTCAAAGCCGCCCTCGAGATCGACCCGCTGCACAAAGGTCCGCTCCCCGGTCAGCGGCAGCAGCACTTCGGAGCCCTCCGGCGGCACGATCGAGCCGGTGAGCGCCAGCTCTTCCGGCCAGCCATCCGCCGCGATGGAGGCCGCCCCCGAGAGCGACAGTGCACCCGCGGTCAGCTCCAGCTCGCGCAGCGACAGCGCGCCATCGGCGGCACGCGCGGCTTCGGCCACCAGCTGCACGTCGCGGCCCAGAAACTCGCGGTAATCGGGCAGGAAGACCGGCGCGATATCGCCGCCCACATCGAGCCGGAAGCGCTGCAGCTCGCCGCGGCCCTCGCCTTCGCCGCGCAGCGTGACGGTGCCGCTCAGCCGCTCTTGCCCATCGGTGGCCAGCGTCACCTCGGCGGCAAAATCATCGACCGGCCCTTCGCCGGTCACCGCAAAGCGCAAGGCCGGGCGGTTGGGAATGCCAAGCAGGTTGGAGGCGATCCCGTCGGCAGGCTCCTGCAGCGCCAGCGACAGGCCAAGATTGCGGGTGGCGTTATCGTAACTGCCGGTCAGTTCCAGCTGCCCCGGCTTGTCGAGCCGCTGCACGGTCAGCTCCGCCGCGCCCTCGCCGTCTTCCAGCGCCGCCGACCCCGCCAGCGACACCTCGGCGGCCTCGCCAAAAAGTGCCTCGCCCAGGATCACCCGGTCGACCTGCAGCGTCTCGAGGATCAGCGCGACCGGCAATTCCGGCAGTGAAAATCTGCCACTCGCTTCGGGGGACGGCGCATCCCCCTCCGAGACGGGCAGGCGCGGCAGGTCGATCTCACCCACCGAGATCTCCTCGATCTCGATCCGGCCGCGCAGCAGATCGCTGCGGTTCCAGGTCAGCGCCACATCCGAGATCGTGAGCCAGACCCCGTCGGGATCGGTCACGGTGATCCGCTGGATGGTGGCGCGCGAACTCAGCGCCCCGGCAAAGCCCGCCAGCCGCACGCTGCGCCCGTCGCCCGACAGCGCGTCCTCCAGCAGGCCCTGGATATAGCCGCGATCCGCGTCAGAGCTCTGGGCGCTGGCGGGGGGCGCCCAGAACAGGCTCAGAGCAAGGCAAGAGGCCAGCAGCGCCTGGCATATCCCGACCGGAGCGCGCCGCATCAGAACGCCTGCCCGATGCCGACATAAAGCTGCACGCCGTCGGACGTGTCGCCCGAGATCGGCCCCGCGATATCGAGCCGGATCGGCCCCACCGGCGTGTTGTAGCGCAGGCCCAGCCCGCCGCCGGAATGCCACTCCCCGCTGCCATCGTAAAAGCTCTCGGTGCCCACATAGCCGGCATCGGCAAAGGCCACGAGGCCGATCGTGTCGGTCACGTCGAACCGAACCTCTCCCGACAGGCCCACAAAGCTGCGCCCGCCCAGACGGGTGGTGCCGTAATCGGCATCAAGCGAGCGGAAGGGCTGGCCGCGCACGGTGCCACCGCCGCCGGAGTAATAGAGGAAATCCGGCGGCGCGTCGGTGGCGTCGGGGCCGTAGAGCGAGCCGAATTGCAGACGGGCGGCAAGCACCGTGCGGTCGCCTTCGCCAAAGCCGCGATAGACCCGGCCGTCGAACTCCAGCCGTGCGCCGCCGTCGCCATCCTCGACCGAGACAAACGGCTCCAGCTCGGCGCGCAGGAAATAGCCCGCGGTCGCGTCAAGCTCGTTGTTGCGCGTGTCCCAGGTGAGCGCGGTCGGCACGCTGAACAGCAAAAGTTCGCGGGTCGGGTGCTCGCCATTGGGCAGCTTCGGCAAAAAGAGGTCGGTCACCCGCTGGTAGCTGAGCTCGATCCCGAGCTCGCCGGTCAGCGTGGGTGAGAACTCCTGGCTGACCCCGAGCCCGATCTCGGCGCTTTCGCTGATGAAATCCGGCTCGTCGAGGTAATCGAGCCCGGCATAGGCGAAAAACAGCGTATCGGGGCCGTAGACCGCGGGTTTCTCGAACCGGGCCGAAAGGCTGAAATCGGGGTTGCCGCCCTGCCCGCCCAGTTGCGTGGCCTCGCCCTCGACGCGGAACCGCTCGGCGCCGCCAAGCAAGTTGCGATGCAGCCAGAACCCCGAAAGCGTGAGCCCGTCGAAGGTCGAGAGTTCCACCCCCGCGCCGAAGCGGCGCGGCTTGCGGTCGGTCACGTCGATGAACACGTCGAGCGAGCCGTCGGGCGCGGCGGTTTCGGCTTCGCTCACCTGAACCGAGCGGAAGGTGCCGGTGCGGCGCAGCCGCTCGGCGGCGCGCTCCACATCCGACGGGGAGAATTGCTCGCCGCGCGGGATGCCCGCGATCTGGCGCACCCGGGCGGAGCGGACGGCGCTTTCGCCGCGCACGATCACGTCGCCGAAGCTGAGCCGCCGCCCCGGTGCGACGTCGACATCCACATCGAGCCGCGCATCGCTGTGGCGCGCGGTGATGGTCTGGTCGGCGATCTCGGCCTTGGCATAGCCCGCCTCGCGCCAGCCGGTGACCGCACCCAGAGCGGCGTCGCGCACGGTGGTGGCCAGCGCCGGCTTACCGCGGCGGAACTCCGGGATCAGCGCGTCACCGGGGGCCACCGGCGCAATTGCGGCCTGACCGAAGCGGAACGGCTTGCCGGGGGCCACATCGATCACGATGCGCGAGATGTCCGAAGGCGCCGAGAGCGGCGGGATCTCGGCGGCCTCGCGCCCGTCGACCAAGATGCGCACAACGGCGGAGTAGTAGCCAAGCGCATAAAGCGCCTCGATCATGCGGGTGTAATCGGCCTGCGCGGCGGCCAGCAGGTCGCGCGGATCGTCCTCGTCCTCTGCCTCGAGCTGCACCAGCAGGGAGGCGTTGCGCAAGGCGCTGCGCACCTCGTCATCCTCCGTCCCTCTCAGCTTGAGGTCGAGCTGGTCCAGCGAGGTCGCAGGACCCGCAAGGGCGATCAGCGCCGCAGCAAGCATCAAGGGGCGCTTGCATGCCGTAATCGTTGCGCTGACTGACATACCCAACCCTTTGCTCATCACGATCCAATCTAGCGGACCCTGCCGCGACGGCCAGAGCCTTGTGGTGCAAACCGCAAGGACCGGCCAAAAGCCGCAGGGAGGGACCTGACCACTCCATCACATTTCTGCCATGGGCCGCAAGATCTTGTCTTCATCCGAAGCGCCACCGCGAGACATTGTGAAGGGCTGAAACCATCATCGGCTGTGCTCCTTGTGTCGTGCTGCGGCGCGATGCGCAGTCGCGCAGGCGCTCAACCGCTGTGCCGGGGGGCGGTTCGAGCCGCATGCGATGACCGTGTCCCAGCGCCCCGGCATGGAGAAAACCGGGGATGGAGGCGATTTCCCAAGCGATATCAACCTGTCCCGCTTTGCCCGATTGCCTGACCACCCGGGGGCGTGGCAAAGCACAGCAACCGCCCGGTGCAGCCCCGCCCCGCCAGACCGAGCCCCGCCGGATCGCACGCCTGGCCTGCGGCGACGCTCGCTTCGATCTTCTCCGCGATGGCCGCCTGACCAGCTGCGCGCGCGTGTTCGGCCAGGCTGTGTCCCTCGCCGTCCCGGACCGTCGGATCGGCCCCGCTCTCCAGCAGCAGCCCGACCATGGCGTCGCGTCCGTTCACAGCCGCAAACCAGAGCGGCGGCGCCCGATTGTTGACGTGGACCTCCCCCGTGCCGCTGCGCACGAAGCGAAACCGCGCGTTCAGACAATCCGGTGCCCGCTCCAGCGCGGCCAGCACATGATCGGCGCGGTCGCGTGCCGCGGCGGTGAAGATGTCCATCGGTTGCTCCATCAGACAGGCGACCACTCCGGCTTGCTGACTGTGCATCGCGTGCACCAGCGGCGGCGTGTGATAGCTCGGATCCCGCAAGGTTGTGTCCGCGCCCGCCGTTACCAGATCGCGCACCACCTCAAGATGGCCGTTGAAGGCCGCCACAAGCAGCGGCGTGCGGGTGCCCCGGCGGTTGAGGTCAAAGCCCGGATCCCCCATCACCCGCACCGCCGCCAACCGGTCAGTGCCCGCCGCCTCGCACAGCATCTCGTGTTCGGTCTCCGGCGCCTAGCCCCGATGCTCCGGCGCCAGCGCCTGCGCGGCGTCGCGGTCCCCCGCCATGCAGGCCGCCCGGACCTGTTCCAGCCCGCCCAGCGGATCGGCGCGCCCGCCCCTGGCCTTGATCCGCTCTGCGATCTGCGGCAACCCGCGCATCAGCGCCATCTGATAAGGTGTGTAGCCCACCGTACAGGTCGAGTCGCAATTGGTGTCGGGCGTGTCGAGAACGACGCCATGTCCGATCAGCAGCCGGGCGCGCTCGGCAAAGCGCCAGCGCAAAAAGAAGGTCAGATATTGGATGTCTTTTGGTGTCCAGCCGGGCGGCACCCTTCCCGCGGATCGGATGCGCCCTGACGCGCAAGCGGAATGCTACGGCACTCCGGGCGGGTTTCAGAGAGGGATGGTTCTGGCGGGTTCTTGCGCGGTCAGTCGATCAGTCAAGGCGTTGGTGACAGGCGCAGAGCGGAGCCCAATCGGCCTCAAACGGACAGAGACGGCAGCCCGGAAAAACCTCCGGAGACGCGAGCGGACCTCACATCGGCCTCAAGCAGCCGAAGGCAGTGGGCCCAGAGAAATTCGCCGGAGACCGGAGTGAACCCCAATCGGCCTCAAGCAACGGAAGGTGGTAGGCCGACAAGCTCGACGCGTTTGACTGGAAATACCAAACCTAAACGGCCTCCAGCAGCCGAAGGCGGTAGGCCAGGAAAACATGGTGCGGGTGAAGGGACTCGAACCCCCACGCCAAAGGCGCCAGAACCTAAATCTGGTGCGTCTACCAATTCCGCCACACCCGCACGATGGGCGCGTGCCGGACCCCGGCGGGCGCGCCGCGGCCTGATTATCAAAGGCTCTGCCGAAGGGCGAGCGGAAAATTGGACGCAATTGCAGCGCGACGAGACCCCAGAAAAGGCGCGACATTTACCCAATCTTGCCATATTGTGGCGCAAAAAACTTGAGGCAGAACAGTACAGGATGACCCGTCATGGACCTCCAGACGACTTCGGCAGATGTGCAGGCACGCCCTGCGCGCCACATCTCCCCCGACACCGCCCGCAATGCGCTGGCCGCAGGCTCGGTTGTTCTCACGCTCGACGGTGCGCTGCCGGTCGAGTTCATCAGCCCCGGTGATCGCGTGATCACCCGCGACAGCGGCATGGCGGTTGTCACGGACGTCCGCCGCTCTAAGACGCGCATGGCGGCGGTGTCGATCAAGGCTGGCTCTCTCGGAAGCACCCGCCCCGACCGCGACGCGGTGCTGCCTGCCAGCCAGGAAATCCTGATCCGCGACTGGCGCGCCGATGCGCTCTTTGGAGCAAGCCAGGCGCTTGTCTCTGCCGCGCGCCTTGTCGACGGGGAGTACATTCGCGACCTTGGCGAACAGGAGCTTGACGTGATCGGGCTTGTGTTCGACACGCCGCATATTCTTTACGCCGACGGTCTGGAAGTGGCCTCCGCCGCTTTGCACCCGGTCGACGCCTGACCCGGAACCACCGTTAGCTCACGTGGCAGGGCGAGGTGCAAACCTCGCCTTGTTGCGTTTTGGCTTGCGGGGCTCGGCTTGCGCGTCTCGGCTTACGGGGATCGGTTTGCGCGTCTCGGCTTGCGGGGCTCGGCTTGCGGGGATCGGTTTGCGGGGCTTGGCCCTGGCCTCAGAGGCCCAGATCGCGCAGGACACCCGGCAAGGCTTCCGGCAGATCCTCGGCGATGAGCCCCGAACCAAAGCAGCGCGCGGCCTCCACATGCAGCCAGACCGCGGCGCGGGCGGCATCGAAAGGCGCGACACCGCGCGCCATCAACCCGGTGAGCATGCCCGCCAGAACATCCCCCGCCCCTGCCGTCGCAAGCCACGGGGCGGCGCGGGTATAGGATGCGGCGTGCAGCACGCAGCGCCCGTCCGGCGCGGCAATCACCGTATCGGCGCCCTTCAAAACCATCACGCAACCCGCCCGCGCCGCGGCCTCGCGCGCCGCATCGACCCGCGAAAAGGCAGGGCCGGTCGCGGCCACAGCAGAGAGCCGGTCGGCCATATCGGGAAAGAGCCGCGAAAATTCGCCGCCATGCGGGGTCAGAACGCAGGCCTCGTGCAGCCGCTCGAAGAGCCTGTCGGGCGCGTCCTCGAACGCGGTGAGCGCGTCGGCATCGAGCAGCGTCGGCCGTGGCGCCACATCCGGCCCGAGTGCTGCGGGCAGAAGCAGGCGCGCGCGCTCCAGCCCCAGGCCCGGCCCCAGGCAGAGAGCATTGAGCCTCGCGTCACCCAGCAGCGCGCGCAGGCTTTCGGCATCCTCCACGCGGCGCAGCATCACCGCGGTCACCTGCATCGCCACTTCCAGCTGTGCCGCGCCCGGCACACCCAGAGTGACCAGCCCCGCGCCGATGCGCAGCGCCCCGCGCGCGGCCATCCGGGCCGCCCCGCTGCGCCCGGCGCCGCCGCTCAGAACCAGCGCGTGCCCGTGGCCGTATTTATGCGCACCGGGCCCCGCTGCACCTTTGCCCAGCGGCAAGGACAACACCGTGTCGCGGGTCACGGTTTCGACCACCGCCCGCGCGTCCCCGGTCCCGCCCTTCGCCAGCGCCGCAAGCGCCCGCCGGTTGCGGGCAGTGCCGGTTTCGAGACCGATGAGCGCAATCGTCAGGTCGCCGCAGCGTGCCGGGCCGTCCTGCAGCAATTGCCCCGGCTTGGCGCTGTGGAAACTCACGGTCAGGTCGGCGGCCACCGCGACGTCTCCGATCACCCGGCCACTGTCGGCGCAGAGCCCGGAGGGCACATCCACGGCCACCACATGTGGTGTGCGCGCCGCAGCGGCGCTGCCATCGATCCCGGCCTGCCCCAGCGCCTGCGCCAGCCCGCTCAGCGGGCGCGCGAGCCCGGTGCCGAAAAGCGCGTCGACCACCAGATCGGGCCCGCGCCGCGACCAGACGGAACCCGTGGCATCCTCAAGCGCCTTGACCTCCGCGCCCGACGGCTCCGGCAGCGTCAGCGGTGACACCGCGCCGAGGCCGCACCACGCGTCGTAATTCTGCCGCGCATCGGGGGGCAGCTTGCCGGGGTCGCCGTAGAGGAAGACCGCAACCTCCCATCCCCGGTCGCGCAGCAGCCGCGCGATGACAAAACCGTCGCCGCCATTATTGCCGGGCCCGCAGAGCACAACCGCACGCCCCGGCTGATCCGCCAGCCCGGGCCATTTCGCGAAGACCGCATCGACCACGCCCTGGCCCGCGCGCTCCATCAGGGCGCGCCCGGTCTCGTCGCCAGCCTCCATCGCGGCCCGTTCGACCGCGCCCATCTGCGCGGCGGTCAACAGCTGCGTCATGGCATGCCCCCTTCCTTGCTCTGCCTCAGCGGCCCCGGTCCGATATAACATGGCGGGCGCGGGCTGAAACCGCTTCGGGCGGATCGCATCATTGACAGGGCTTGACGCCAGAGGCGACGCTCAGGCCACACCACTCATGGCCGATCCCGCGGCGCCGCCCCCACACTGGCCCGACCGAAGCGGACCGTCGCCGCGATCGCCGAATGCCAAAGGAGAGACCCAGATGGCCAATTTCAACATCACATCACCGGTAACCGTTGCGCAAACCCTCACTAGCGGCGAAGCCGGGATGGTCACCCAGACCGGGTCCATTTCCGTCAACAATACGGCGGTCACCATGAATGCAAACGCCGACCTGATCGTGAACGGGAGCGTCATCGGGTTCGGCACCGTCATCAATGCACCAACGGCCACGGATTTCGAACTTGTCATCGGTCAGACCGGCAATGTCCTGTCCGGGTCTGTCGCGATCAGCGCGGACCCGAGTACGGGGTCGTTCCTGCTCAATCACGGCGCGATCTCGGCCACGGGGACAGCGGTGATCCTGACCGCGGATGGCGGCGCCACCCTGAGCGTCACCCATGACGTGATCAACACCGGCACGATCTCCTCCACCGCGGACGCCATTATCCTCGAAAGCGCGGGCAACGCGGTGACAGAGCTGATCAACAGCGGCACGATCAGCGGCACCGGCGACGGGATCGACAATGCGCAGACGCTGGACGGCATCACCGTCCTGCGCAATTCCGGCGCGTTGATCGGCGGTCAGCCGTTCAACCCAAGCGATTATGCCTATCGGGGCGGCGCGGGGTCGGACAATATCTTCAACACCGGCCTGATCGACGGCAATGTGGATCTTGGCGCGGGCAGTGACCTCTTTGACGGGCGCGGCGGCACCGTCACCGGCTCGGTCGCGGGGGGCGACGGCAACGATGTCTACCGGATCGACGACAGCTCCGTGGAGATCGTGGAGACCGCCCTGGGCGGCACCGATGACCGGGTCGAGGCCCATACCGACTACACGCTGCCCGAAAATGTCGAGAGCCTCCTGCTGCTCGGCACCGGCAGCTGGGACGGCGTCGGCAACGCGCTCGACAACGGGATTGGCGGCAATGACGGCGACAACACGCTGACCGGTCTGGGCGGGCGCGACCTGATCTTTGGCGAGGCCGGTGATGACCTGATCCTCGGCGGCATTGGCGACGACACGCTGGTGGGCGATCAAGGGCGCGACACGATCTTTGGCGGCTCGGGCGATGACAGCCTGTTCGGCGAGGCCGATGACGACCTGCTGTCGGGCAATATCGGCAATGACGTGCTTGATGGCGGCGATGGCGACGACCTGCTGCGCGGGGGCGCCGGCGACGACCGGCTGATCGGGCGCGACGACACCGACACGCTGTCGGGCGGCATCGGCGGCGACACGCTGCTGGGCGGTCGCGGCGATGACCTGTTGCTGGGCGGGCTTGGCGATGACGACCTGGTGGGCGGCACCGATTCCGACACGCTGGTCGGCGGCGATGGTGCGGACACGCTGGCGGGCGGCTCCGGCGCGGATGTGTTCCTCTTCAAGATCCAGATCGAGCCGATTGTGGCCGATACCGACATCATCACCGACTTTGCCATCAACGAGGACGTGATGGACATGCGCCACCTTTACGACGGCACGCTCGAGGTCAACATCAATGCCGGGTTTTCCGGTGGCGGCGTGGCCAGCCTGCGCACCGCCGAGATCGCGGGCGACACCCGCGTCTTTGTCGATCTGGACGGCGACGGGGTGCAGGATCTGCGCATCTTCGTGACCGGCGCGCTGGGCCTGACCGAGGGCGACTTTATCGTCTGACAGCAGGCAGGCGCGGCTTGGTTTGTGACTGGGCAAACCGCGCCCGAGCGTGTAGCGATTCAATTTCGATGCTTTAGCGGGCGTTTTGCCTAAAAATTGGGCGACGTCCGAATTTCAACCCGAGCCGTCACCGCCGCCAAACCCAATCCGATTGTGGGCTCTTGCGGGAAGTGATCTGCACGGCTCGCAACGTCTGGCGAGGAGACACTGGGCAATGAAAAAGATCGAGGCGATCATCAAGCCGTTCAAACTCGACGAGGTCAAGGAAGCGCTTCAGGATGCTGGCATCCAGGGACTGAGCGTCGTGGAAGTGAAAGGGTTCGGGCGGCAGAAGGGCCATACCGAGCTTTACCGCGGCGCCGAATACGTGGTGGATTTCCTGCCCAAAGTGAAAATCGAAGTGGTGCTGGACGACGATCAGGTCGACGGCGCCATCGAGGCCATCGTGTCGGCGGCCAAGACCGACAAGATCGGGGACGGCAAGATTTTTGTCAGCTCCGTCGAACAGGCGATCCGCATCCGCACCGGCGAGACCGGCTCGGACGCGCTTTAAAAAGACCGACCCAAAAGACAGAAAGGGAAGCAAGGGAATGAGCAAGGACGCAGTTCTCAAGACGATCAAGGACGAGGACGTCGCATATGTCGACATCCGCTTCACCGACCCGCGCGGCAAGCTGCAGCACGTCACGGTGATGGCCGATCAGGTGGACGAGGATTTCCTCGAGGAAGGGTTCATGTTCGACGGCTCTTCGATTGCCGGCTGGAAAAGCATCGAGGCTTCCGACATGAAGCTGATGCCCGACACCGAAAGCGCCTATATCGACCCGTTCTACGCCGAAAAGACGATGTGCCTGCATTGCTCGGTTGTGGAGCCCGACACCGGCGAGGCCTATGAGCGCGACCCGCGCGGCACCGCCCAGAAGGCCGAGGCCTACCTGAAATCCTCGGGCATCGGCGATGTCTCCTACTGGGGTCCCGAGGCGGAATTCTTCCTGTTTGACGACGTGCGGTTCTCGAACACCATCAACAAGGTGTCCTACGAGGTCGACGCGCTGGATGCGTCCTGGAACACCGACACCGAATACGAGATGGGCAATACCGGCCACCGTCCCGGCGTCAAGGGCGGCTATTTCCCGGTCAACCCGATCGACGACGGTCAGGACATCCGCTCCGAGATGCTCTCGACGATGAAGCGCATCGGCATGAAGGTCGACAAGCACCACCACGAGGTGGCGTCGTGCCAGCACGAGCTGGGCCTGATCTTCGGCTCGCTCACCACGCAGGCCGACGAGCTGCAGAAATACAAGTATGTCATCCACAACGTGGCCCAGGCCTACGGCAAGTCGGCGACCTTCATGCCGAAGCCGATCTACGGCGACAACGGCACGGGCATGCACTGCAACATGTCGATCTGGAAAGACGGCAAGCCGCTCTTTGCGGGCGATAAATACGCCGATCTGAGCCAGGAGGCGCTGTGGTTCATCGGCGGCATCCTGACCCATGCCAAGGCGCTCAACGCCTTCACCAACCCCTCGACCAACTCCTACAAGCGCCTGATCCCGGGCTTCGAGGCACCGGTGCTGCGCGCCTATTCGGCCCGCAACCGTTCCGGCTGCGTGCGGATCCCGTGGACCGAGTCGCCCAAAGCCAAGCGCGTCGAGGCCCGCTTCCCCGATCCCAGTGCCAACCCCTATCTGTGCTTTGCCGCGCTGCTGATGGCCGGTCTCGACGGCATCAACAACAAGATCGATCCGGGCGAGGCGATGGACAAGAACCTCTACGATCTGCCCGCCGAAGAGCTCGAAGGCATCCCGACCGTCTGCGGCTCGCTGCGCGAAGCGCTTGAAGAGCTGAAGTCCGACATGGACTTCCTGCTGGCCGGTGACGTCTTCACCAAGGACCAGATCGAAGGCTATATCGAGCTGAAGATGGAAGAGCTGGAGCTGTACGAGCACACGCCGCACCCGGTGGAGTTCGGCCTTTACTACAGCTGCTGATCTCAGCGCGGACCTTATGGCAAGGGCGCCCCTTCGGGGGCGCCTTTTTCGTGGCGGCGGGCTGGCGGGGGCGTTGCCGCTGCCCATATGTCCCGTGACGCCCGAAAAACCCGCTTCCTATGTCATAGACTGTGTCGAAAGCGGTCGGCTTTTTTCCCGGCGCTATTCCCCCTTGGCCTGCCCGTGATTCTGCGGATAACCTCTGCTCTGGATATCTTTTTCAACCGGAGTCTCTCATGCGTCGCTTTATTGCTGCCCTCTGCCTGACCGCCGCCACCGCCCTGCCCGCATATGCGGCCGGTTGCGGCAACAATTCCTCCGGCTTCAACGCCTGGAAGAGCGACTTTGCAGCGGATGCCAAGCGGGCGGGGGTCGGTCAGCGCGGCCTGCAGGCGCTGGCCAGCGCAAGCTATTCGCAAAAGACCATCAATGCCGACCGCAACCAGAAAGGCGTGCGCTACAGCTTCAACGACTTCGTGCGCATCCGCCTGGGCTCGCTGCAGAGCTTTGCCAACACCGCGGGCAAGCGCATCAACCGCAATCAGGCGTTCTTCAACGCGCTGGAAAAGCGCTACGGCGTGCCGGCCTCGATCCTGGTGTCGATCCACGGCATGGAAACCGGCTTTGGCCGCACCATGGGCTCGGTGCCGGTGGTCTCGTCGATCCTGACCGTGGCCTATGATTGCCGCCGCGCGTCGTTCTTCACCCCGCATGCCATCGCCGCGCTGAAGATGGTGGATCGCGGGATGCTGAACCCCAACCAGAAGGGCGCCTTTCACGGCGAGCTCGGCCACACCCAGTTCCTGCCCGGCAACGCGATGCGCTACGGCGTCGACGGCAATGGCGACGGGCGGGTGAATTTCTACAACGAGGCCGACGCGCTCGCTTCCACCGCCAACTTCCTGCGCCAGAAAGGCTGGAAGCCGGGCCGCGGCTACCAGCAGGGCCAGCCCAATTTCCGCGTGCTGAACGAATGGAACGCTGCAACCGTCTATCAGCAGGCGATTGCTGCCGCAGCCGCAGCAATCGACGGATAATTCGCGGATTTCACACGATTTCGCGATTTGGTCCAATTTTAACCATAGTCGGCCCGCATCAAAGACCCTCAGAACGTGTATCAATGGACTGAGGGTCACCGATGGACACGCAGGAAAAGCCTTATGCCGGTCTTATCCTTCCGGATGAAGAGGGACTGGATCTGAAACCTTACTTTGACGCCGCCCGCCGGGTGCTGAGGCGGCTCGATCCGATCGAGCGTCTGGGAACGCGGTCGAGCTGTTCGAAACGGATCGTGCGCGGAGAGCGCTACGGCATCCGCTTCACGCCGGAAACCGACAGCGATTACGGCCCGCGAATGAATCTGGAGGTCATCGCCCGCGGCGGCAAGATCGCCGACGAGGAATTCGCGGCCCGGTTGCTGTCGGATCTGGTGCTCGAAACGCTCGATCATTGCGATGCCGATGTCATCGAATGGTACGCGCCCGAAGTGCTGATCGACCGCGACGACTTCATCCGGCTGCGGCGCTACGTCTCTCCGCGCCGCTCTGCCGAGTTCGGCGATGTCGATGAGCTCAGCCGCTCGGGTCAGTTCAACGAAGCGCTCTGCGCCATGGACCGGACGGATGTCGACGACGCGGCAGCGCCGCCTGATCCCGAGCGCCAGCCCAACCGCCTGGTTGCGGCCCTGCGGTCGCGGTTCTCCGGCGCGTCGGCGGGCGAGATGCGCATGAGCGCGGCCAGCTGGGCGATCACCGGCACCCTGGCGCTCGTGGCCTTCCCGGTGGCTGTCGCGCTGTCGATTGTCGGTCTGGTGCGCGGGATGGATTTCCGCCTCTCGACGCAGGCGCTGTCGGTCACCATGCTCTTTGTGGCGCTCGACAATTCCGACAACCTCACCCGGGTTGTGTCGTCGGTCATCCACTGACCGCGTCACGTCGCAGTACGAACGTGTGGATCGAAAACACGACTGCACCTGTCACCGGCAATCGCAGGACGCTCTGGCGTTCTGAGCGCAGGTAAGGCGCGTCCGCAGGTGCGGGCGGCAGTCGCGGCGCCGCTTCCGACCGGGGCTGGTAGAGCGCAGGGTTTTCGTAGGACAGCGCGTTGAACCGCCAGAGCGGGCGGCCCACGCGCACCCCGTCAAAGAGCCGCTGCACCCGCCGGGCGATGTCCTCGTCATACGGCTCCACCGGCCCGTGGATCGCTCTCAGCGGACGCCCCGCCTTTTCGCGCAGCGTCCAGCTGGCGGGAAAACACAAGAGCGCGCCGCGCAGCACATGCTCCGTGCCCTCTTTCATCAGCAGACAAACATCCTCCTGCACCAGCGCGCCCAGCGTGCCCAGAGGATCGCTTGCGTCGGGCTGCACCCGGCGCCCGTCGGGGCAAAGCACGCCGCGTTCGTCTTGCAAAAACCCCTCCGGCAAAGCGCCCAGCACCAGCGATAGCAGCTCGCTGGCCGCCGCCTGCGCGCGCGGGTCGAGCCACAGGACATCGGCCCGCCGCTCCGCCAGAAGCCGCGCGCGCTCGGTCATCTGACCGGCATAGGCGTCATCGACAATGAGCCATTGGGCCGGATCAAGCGGCGCCACGCCGGGCAAGGGCCGGGAGGCCGCAACATCATATGGAATCGCAGTCTGGAGGATCATGACACAGCGCTAGCATGGCCCGCGCGCAGGGGCAAAACCGGCGCGGTCGCCCCTTGCGCGTCGGAAACGGTCATGGCGCGCGTCGCAAATCTGCGCGCCAGCCCACCGCATCGGCGCGAGGCTGGGTGTGAGGGCCCGCCGCGCAATCGGGTGGACCCGCAGACCTGGAGCCCGTCATGAACAGCCATTTCCGCGACACCCGCAAGATCGACCCGACCCGTGGCGCCACGCTTGGTGACAACACGCCCAACGATGCCAACCGGATCGAGATCGGCCCCACCCAGCTGGCCTACCGCGAATGGGAAGAGGCCGGGCTTGTGCTGCCCGACCTGCAGGAAATGCGCCGCTACCGCTGGGAGCGGCTGACCCGGCATATCGTTGCGCGGGATTATGCGGGGCTGTTGATGTTCGACCCGCTCAACATCCGCTACGCCACCGACAGCACCAACATGCAGCTGTGGAACATGCACAACCCGTTCCGCGCCACCCTGCTCTGCGCCGATGGCTATATGGTGATGTGGGATTACAAGAACGCGCCGTTCCTGAGCAGTTTCAACCCGTTGGTGCGCGAAGCCCGGTCCGGCGCGTCGATGTTCTATTTCTCCACCGGCGACCGCACCGACGAGGCGGCAGAGGCCTTTGCCGCCGAGGTGGCCGATGTGCTGCGCGAACACGCGCCCGGAATGCAGCGTCTGGCCGTCGACAAGATCATGGTGCCGGGCTACCGCGCCCTGACAGCGGCCGGGTTCGAGGTGATGGAAGGCGAGGAGGTCACCGAGAAGGCGCGCTCGGTCAAGGGGCCGGACGAGATCAAGGCGATGCGCTGCGCTGTCGATGCCTGCGAAAAGGCCTGCGCCGCGATGGAGGATTTCGCCCGGCGCGAGGTGCCGCGCGGCGATGTCTCCGAAGACGATATCTGGGCGGTGCTGCATGCCGAAAGCATCCGCCGCGGCGGCGAGTGGATCGAGACGCGCCTGCTGACCTCCGGCCCGCGCACCAACCCGTGGTTTCAGGAAAGCGGCGGGCGGATTGTCTCGGAGAACGAGATCGTCGGCTTCGACACCGATCTGGTCGGCTCCTACGGCATCTGCGTGGATATCTCGCGCACCTGGTGGATCGGCGACGCGGCCCCCCGCGCCGACATGATCGACACGATGCGGCACGCGCATGAGCACATCATGACCAATATGGAAATGCTGAAACCCGGCGTCCGGATCGAGGATCTGAGCCGCAACACCCATGTGCTGCACCCGCATCTGCAAAAACAGAAATACGGCTGCCTGATGCACGGGGTGGGCCTTTGCGACGAATGGCCGATGGTGGCCTATCCCGACAAGATGGTGCCCGGCGCCTTCGATTACGTGCTGGAGCCGGGCATGACAATCTGTGTCGAGGTGCTGGCCAGCCCGGAGGATGGCGATTTTTCGATCAAGCTCGAGGATCAGGTGCTGATCACCGAAGACGGCTACGAGAACCTCACCACCTACCCGTTCGATCCGCGGCTGATGGGGGAGTGACGGCCCGCATGTGCGTGACCGGGCGCGGCGATGCCGCTCATTCCGGCCAGACCAGCCGCGCCCAGAGTCCGTGATGGTCGGAGCCGAGCTTGGGCAGGACCGTCACCTCTCCCCGCCCCGACCAGAGCACGTGATCGATGCCCACAGGCCAGCCCGGCGGCGGGATGTGAAACGTCGCCGCATCGGGCCCGATCAGCCCGGCGCCGGTTGCGCGTTCGACCTGCGCCAGGCTGTGTGACCATGCCACCGCGTTGAAATCTCCCGCCAGCAGGACCGGGCCGTCGAACCCGCCAAGCCCCGGCAGCAGGCCCGCAAGCTGTGCGGCCTGTCGATGCGGCCAGGGCCAGTGCAGATGCAGCGAGATCACCCGGATCACCCGCCCGTCGACCTCGATCTTCACGGATGTGGCGCCCTCGGGCGCGGAGCAGGCGGCGCTTCCCGGCAGGAACGGCGCGCGGGACAGGACCGCCTGCCCCATGAACCGCCCGAACCGGCAATGATGCTGGTGGGGGTAGTCCGCCCGCAGGCGTTCCAGCAGCGCCAGATTGGCAGGTGACACTTCCTGCAAGGTCAGCAGATCCGGCGCGCGGCGCGCCACCTCCGCCAGCCAGGCGTCGCCGTCCGGGCGGTTGAATAGCATGTTCTGCTGGTAGAGCGTGAGATCCGCCTGCCCGATCTCCGCCGCGCGGAACGGTGCCAGCGCGTGCGGCGTCATAAGCGCCAGCGCCAGCCCCGCCAGAGGCCAGCGCAGCCGCCGTGGCCACGGCGCCCAGATCACCAGCAGTGCAAAAGCCACCAGCAGCGGCACCCGGAACACCGCAAGGCTGTCGCCCAGAGGATGCAGCGCGCCGGCAAAGCTGCCCAGCACCAAAACCGCGCTTGCGGCTGTAGCAACGATCACCAAAGCCCGCATTTGCCTCACCTTCCCGTGACGCCCGCGTCACATTGCTTGCGTCGCGGCGGGTGCACCCACAATGTGACAGAGACCCCGACGCAACCCTTCAGGACACCGGAAATGCCCACAGAACGCCTCACTTTTCCCGGCCATTCCGGGGACACCCTCTCGGCCCGGCTCGACATGCCCGATGGCCCGCATCTCGCGACAGCGCTTTTCGCCCATTGCTTCACCTGCGGCAAGGACATCACCGCCGCGCGGCGGATTGCGGCGCGTCTGGCGGCGATGGGCATTGCGGTTCTGCGCTTCGATTTCACCGGTCTCGGCCACAGCCAGGGGGAGTTTGCCAACACGACCTTCACCTCCAACGTCTCGGATCTGACCGCCGCCGCGGGGTATCTCGAAAGCCGCGGCATGCGCGCGGACCTGCTGATCGGGCACAGCCTTGGCGGGGCGGCGGTGCTGCGCGCGGCGCCGGAGATTGCCGCGGCAAAGGCGGTTGTGACCATCGGCGCGCCGTTCGATCCCGGGCATGTGACGCATAATTTCGGCGACCGGCTGGAGGTCATCCGCAAGGACGGGCGCGCCAGCGTCGATCTCGGCGGGCGGCCCTTCACGATCTCCAAGCGGTTTGTCGAGGATGTGGAGGCCGAAAAGCTCGACCCCGCCATCCGCTCGATGAAAAAGGCGCTGCTGGTGCTGCACGCGCCGCGCGATGCGGTGGTCGATGTCTCGAACGCCACACAGATCTTCGTGGCCGCCAGACACCCCAAGAGCTTTGTGACGCTGGACGATGCCGACCATCTGGTGAGCCGGGCGGAGGATGCCGAATACGCCGCGGATGTGATCTCGGCCTGGGCCGGACGCTATCTCGACCTCAAGCCCCCCGCCCCGCCCATCGGCGCGCCCGAAGGCATCGTGCGGGTGACCGAGGCCGATCCTGCGGGCTTCCTGCAGGACATCCAGAGCGGCCCGCATCACCATGCGGTCGCCGATGAGCCCAAGGCCTATGGCGGCACCAATCGCGGCATGTCGCCTTACGGGTTTGTGGCCGCGGGGCTCGGCGCCTGTACCTCGATGACGATCCGCATGTATGCGCGGCGCAAGGGCTGGCCGCTGACCGGCGTGTCCGTCGATGTACAGCATGACAAGGTGCACGCGCAGGATGCCGAGACGGCGCAGGAAACCCGCATCGACCGCTTTATCCGCCGGGTGACGCTTGAGGGCGATCTAGACGATGATCAGCGCGCCCGGCTGATGGAGATTGCCGATAAATGCCCGGTGCACCGGACGCTTGAGAAAGGCGCCGAGATCGAGACCGAACTGGTCTGACGCGCGCACCTCGAAACGACAAAGGCCGGGGAAATGTCCCCGGCCTTTCTTGTTGGTCTTGTCGGGCGGCCTGCCCTCAGCCGCGCGCGCGCCCGACCAGCGTCCAGGCCGCAGGCAGGATCAGCGCCGCCAGCGCCAGCTTGATGGCGTCGCCCAGCAGGAACGGCGTGAGCCCCCAGGCCAGGATCGGCTTGTCCCAGCCATAAAGCATGCCCAGCCAGATCAGCCCCGGCACATAGATCAGCACATTGCCGATCAGCATCGCACCGGCCATGCTGGGCGCGCTCCGATCCCAGCCGCGACGCGCCAGCAGCCCCAGCGCAACGGTGGCCAGCACGTAGCCCAGAAGGTAGCCGCCGGTGCCGCCCATCATGTAGCTGAGCCCGTAGGCCTCGGCGGAAGAGCCTGCAAACACGTCGAACCCCAGCGCGCCGACCAGCATGTAGCCCAGGATCGTGACCAGCCCCAGCCGTGCGCCATACGCCGCGCCGATGGTCAGCACCGCAAAGGTGCCCATGGTGACCGGCACCGGCCACATCGGCACGCGGATCTTCGCCGCGATGGCCAGCACCGCGATGCCCAGCACAACCAGCGCCGCCTGCTTGAGCCGCAGCCCGATCCCGTCCTGCGCCCCGAACACCTCGGCCAGCACGTCGTTTCTCATCGTCAGGTTCATCTCGTCCCCCGTTTGTCAGGAATATTGCCCCATTAACTGCCGTAATTGCTGCGCCGCCGCAAGCATGGTTGCGCTGCCGGAGCCATCAAATTTGCAAACCAAGACTTAACAGATGCAAATATTTCGCCTAGATTTCACCCGAAAAGACCCATGTCTCGCCCCTGCGCCACAGCCCATTTCTTCTCTTCAAAAATACCGCCGGGGGGTCTGGGGGGCTGGACCCCCAGCGGGTCGGCGCGCGAAGCGCGGCGAACCTTTCTGCTGCCGCAAAAAAAACCGCCCCCCGGATCTTTCGGAGGGCGGTCATCCAAAAAAACACCCCGCGTCAGGAGATCCGGTTGAGCAACTCAAGCAGCGACGCCTTCGCATCGCCGTAGAACATCCGCGTATTGTCCTTGAAGAACAGCGGGTTCTCGATGCCCGAATAGCCGGTGCCCTGGCCGCGTTTGGAGACAAACACCTGCTTGGCTTTCCAGCATTCCAGCACCGGCATGCCGGCGATGGGGCTGTTGGGATCGTCCTGGGCCGCCGGATTCACGATGTCGTTGGAGCCGATCACGATGGCCACATCCGTGTCGGGGAAGTCATCGTTGATCTCGTCCATCTCCAGCACGATGTCATAGGGCACCTTGGCCTCGGCCAGCAGCACGTTCATGTGACCGGGCAGACGGCCCGCGACCGGGTGGATGGCAAAGCGCACCTCCTTGCCCTTGGCGCGCAACCGGCGCGTCAGCTCGGCCACGTTCTGCTGGGCCTGCGCCACCGCCATGCCGTAGCCCGGGATGATGATCACGCTGTCGGCCTCGTCAAGCGCGTTTGCCACGCCGTCCGCATCGATGGCGACCTGCTCGCCCTCGACCGCCATCTGTTCACCCGACGCGCCACCAAAGCCGCCCAGGATGACCGACACAAAGGCCCGGTTCATTGCCTTGCACATGATGTAGCTCAGGATCGCACCCGAGGAGCCCACCAGCGCACCGACCACGATCAGCAGATCGTTGCCAAGCGAGAAGCCGATCGCCGCCGCCGCCCAGCCCGAATAGCTGTTGAGCATCGAGACCACGACCGGCATGTCGGCGCCGCCGATGCCCATGATCAGGTGATAGCCGATGAAGAGCGCCAGAAGCGTCAGCAGCACCAGCGTCCAGCTGCCCGACCCGCCGAGATAAAGCGCCGCCAGTGCCAGCGAGCCCGCCGCGGCACCGGCGTTCAGCAGATGCCCGCCGGGCAGTTTCTTGGCCGCGCTGTCGACCTTGCCCGCAAGCTTGCCATAGGCGATGACCGACCCGGTGAAGGTCACCGCACCGATCCAGATACCCAGCACCAGCTCGACCCGCAGGATGGTGATCTCGACGGAGCTTTTCTTGGCGATGAGCTGACCGAAGGCCGAGAGCGTGTCGTTGACCTCCTTCGGCAGACCGATGGCGGTGTAGCCGTCCGGCCCGACAGCACCCATGACCTGCCCCGCGCCGTCGTAAAGACCGCCCACCATGTTGATCATCAGATCGGCGTTGAAGCCGACAAAGACCGCCGCCAGACCCACAAGGCTGTGCATGATCGCCACAAGTTCCGGCATCTGCGTCATCTGCACCTTGGTGGCGAGCTGATAGCCCACCCCGGCCCCCAGCGCGATCAGCACCAGCGACACGATCCAGAGCCCTTGCCCCGGCCCCATCAGTGTGGCGATGACCGCGATGGCCATGCCGACGATGCCGTACCAGACCGCGCGTTTGGCGCTTTCCTGCCCCGAGAGCCCGCCCAGCGAAAGGATGAAGAGAACTGCTGCAACCGCATAGGCCGCAATGGTAAATCCGAAATCCATGAGCCCGCCCCTTTACGATTTCTGGAACATGGCGAGCATGCGCCGTGTCACGAGGAAGCCGCCGAAAATGTTGATCGAGGCCATGAAAATGCCGAGCGCCGCAAGCAGCGTGATCAGGATCGAGCTTGATCCGATCTGGATGAGCGCGCCGAGGATGATGATCGACGAGATCGCGTTGGTCACCGCCATCAGAGGCGTGTGCAGCGAATGCGCGACGTTCCAGATCACCTGGAAGCCGATGAAGACCGACAGGATGAAGACGATGAAATGCTGCATGAAGCTCGCCGGGGCCACCAGACCCACCGCCAGCACAAGCACCGCGCCGATGGCAATCAGCGTGACCTGGCTTTTGGTCTGCGCCTTGAAGGCCGCGATTTCCTGCGCGCGCTTTTCCTCCGGCGTCAGCTCCTTGGCCTTTTCCTTGGGCTTGGCGGCAATCGCCTGCACCTTGGGCGGTGGCGGCGGGAAGGTGACCTCCTTGGCATGCGCGATGGTGGCGCCGCGGATCACGTCGTCTTCCATGTCGTGATTGACCTGACCGTCCTTTTCGGGCGTGAGATCGGTCATCATGTGGCGGATATTGGTGGCGTAAAGCGTCGAGCTCTGCGTCGCCATCCGGCTCGGAAAATCGGTATAGCCGATGATCGTGACGCCATTGTCGGTCACGATCTTCTCGTCCTTGACGGTGAGCTTGCAGTTGCCGCCCTTTTCCGCGGCCAGATCGACAATCACCGAACCGGGCTTCATCGCCTCGACCATGTCCTTGGTCCAGAGCTCCGGCGCCTCGCGGTTGGGGATGAGCGCCGTGGTGATCACGATGTCCATCTCGGGCGCCAATTCGCGGAACTTGGCCAGCTGCGCCTCGCGAAATTCCGGGCTCGAAACCGAGGCATAGCCGCCGGAGGCTGAGCCGTCCTGCTGCTCCTCGTCGAAATCGAGATAGACGAACTCGGCGCCCATGCTCTCGACCTGCTCGGCCACTTCGGGGCGCACGTCAAAGGCGTAGGTGATGGCCCCGAGGCTGGTGGAGGTGCCGATGGCCGCAAGCCCCGCCACGCCAGCACCGACGATCAGCACCTTGGCCGGCGGCACCTTGCCCGCCGCCGTGACCTGACCGGTAAAGAAGCGCCCGAAATTGTTGCCCGCCTCGATCACTGCGCGGTAGCCCGCGATATTGGCCATCGAGCTCAGCGCGTCCATCTTCTGCGCGCGGCTGATCCGCGGCACCATGTCCATCGCGATCACAGAGGCGCCCTGATCGGCGGATTGCTTCATCAGCTCTTCGTTCTGAGCGGGATAGAAGAACGAAATCAGGAGCTTGCCCGCGTCGAGCTTTTGCGCCTCCGCTTTGGTGGGCGGGCGGACCTTGGCGATCACGTCGGCGCCCTGCCAGAGCGCGTCGGCGCCCTCGACCACCTCGACACCGGCCTCCTTGTAAAGCGCGTCGGCAAAGCCCGCCGCGGCCCCGGCGCCGCTTTCGATCATGCAGTCATAGCCCAGCTTCTGCAGCTGTTTGGCCGAATCCGGCGTCATCGCAACCCGCGCTTCGCCGCTTTCGACCTCCTTTGGCGTCCCGATTTTCACGTCTTGATCCCCCTCTTTCGGTTTTGATGTGCACCTCAGGCAGGCGCGGGCAGATGGGCGTGCGCCCCGGTGATCCGGGGCGCGGGAAAAACTGGCGATGGGTCTATAGGGCTGACCTAAGTTCCACAACCGCACTCGCGGCTCTAGACCATAGCTTTCACAAAAGTTAAAGCCACCTTCGCGTTTGTTGCGTGTATCGGATGAAGTCGGCAACAAACTTGCGGCGCAATCGACCCTCCTCCGGCTCGATAAAGCGTTTTTCGAGGACCCAGACAAAGATCGGGATCAGTGGTAGCGCCACCACCGCGTCCCAGGTCAGGATCAGACCGGCCAGCACCATCGAATCACCCAGGTAGATCGGGTTGCGCGTGCGCTTGAAGATCCCCGAGGTGACGAGGCGGTCGGCATCCTTGTGGGGGATGAGGGTTGTGCGGTGCCGGTGCATCTCCATGACGGCGAGCGCCATCAGCACAAGCCCGCCACCAACGAGCAATCCGCCCAGCAGATCCGCCCAGACCGGGCCAAAGCCAAGCCCGAACGCACCGCGCGACATCCAGGCGATGACAAGGCAGGCGGCAAGCCAGACAGGCGGGAGATCGATCCATTTCATGGGGAACGGATTATGTCAGAGTGTCAGCATCGGCAATGCGGCGCGTTGGCAGCAAAAGCCCCGTCTTTTGCTGCCGGTGGGCAAGGGCGTCTTTTGCACCGCAAAAGATCGCCAGCCCACACCGTCGCCAACCCGGGCGCCCCCCTGCACGTGCCCGTCTTTTGCTGCCGGTGGGCAAGGGCGTCTTTTGCACCGCAAAAGATCGCCAGCCCACACCGTCGCCATTCCGGGCGCACCCTCTCAAAAGCCCAGCCTTTTGCAGCAGGGCGACCGCTCTTTCATTGCTGTTCGGCGACTTGTGGCGAGGCGCCCGGAGTGGCAATAACCCGGCAGGGGCGGATCATTCCCACTCCATCTCCTCAAAGACGCGGCCGGCGTTCTTGGTCGCCAACTCCTCGAACGTGTCCAGATGCGCCCAATCCGACTGGTCGACATAATAGGCGGAGGCCAGATCGCCACCCTCGTCGATATGCGCGCCGATCTTGTCGCGAAGGTCCTTGATATAGTCCGACGTGTAACGCGTGACCTGCGCCATGTTGGTCGGATGGCCGTGCCCCGGGATCACGTAGGTCGCGCCGAGATCGGTGAACGGCCCGTCGAACGTCTCGATCCAGCAGGACGTACAGGTGTCGGCGAAAATCGGCGGCATGCGCTCGTGAAAGGCGATATCGCCCGCGATCACGATGTCCCATTGGGGGATCCAGACCTGCGTGTCGCCCGGCCCGTGGGCAGAGCCCAGATGCAGCACCTCGAGCGTCACATCGCCCATCTCGACCACGTGCCTGTCCTCAAACGAGAGGTTGGCCGCGACGACGCGGGTGCCCTCGGCCTTGTCGCGGTTGTAGCGCATCATGCCCTGCAGGATGAAATCGCCGTTCTCGGCGACCTCTTCTATGGCCTCCACATGGGCGAGGATATCGACCCCGAGATCGGCCCAGTAGGCGTTGCCCAGCATCGCATGCCCCTGCCCGTTCTCGTTGATCACCAGCCGCACCGGCTGATCTGTGACCGCCCTGATCTCCTCGTGCAGGGCCGCGGCAAGGCGCACGCTGGCGCCGCCATTGACCACAACCACGCCGTCTCCGGTCAGCACGAAGCTGAGATTGTTGTTGTGCCCGGCATTCTCGTAGGTCGGCGGCGCGGTTGCGCCGATGGCGGAAAAGACGTGAGGGATGACCTCGACGGGTTTGTCGTAAAGCTCCGATTGCGGGTACTTGTCGGCGATGTCTTCGCTTGCCATGGCGGTGCTTGCGGCCAGAACGGGTATCGCGATCCAACGGGTCATCCGGGGTCCTCCTATTGCCGAAATCATATTCGCATACGTGAATGATAATGCCAAGCGCCTCCTTGTGGTGGAACCGGAGCGCTTGTGTTGGCATCGCGTCCATGTAGGCTGGAGTCCGCGCGATGGGGCGCGCCAAGGGAGAACCAGATGATCGAGGGAAAACATGCACTTGTGACCGGCGGCGGCACCGGGATCGGGTTGGCGATTGCGCAGGCTCTGGCCGCGAACGGCGCGCAGGTCACGATCTCGGGGCGGCGCATCGGCCCACTCAACGCGGCGTCCACACCCTCCATCCACCCGCTGGTGATGGATGTCTCGGACGAAGACGCCGTGGTCTCCGGCGTCGCCAAGGCGGTCTATGAGCGCGGCCCGGTGCAGATCTGCGTTCCCAATGCGGGCATCGCCGAAGGCCGGGCCCTGCTGAAAACCGACATGGCGTTCTGGCGTCAGATGATGGCGATCAATGTCGACGGCGCGTTCCTGACGATCCGCGAATGCCTGAAATCCATGACTCGGACCGACTGGGGGCGGGTGATCGCCGTGAGCTCCATCGCGGGCCTGCGCGGGCTCAAGGGCGCGCCGACTTATTCGGCCTCAAAACACGCGATGATCGGGCTCATCCGCGCGCTTGCGGCGGATTACGCGACCAAGCCATTCACCTTCAACGCGCTCTGCCCGGCCTATGTCGACACCGAGATCATCACCCGCAACACCGCGTCCATCATGGAACGCACCGGTCTTGAAGAAGACAAGGCCCGGGCGATGATGGTCGATCTGAACCCGCATGGGCGTCTGATCGCGCCCGATGAAGTGGCCGAGGCCGCGCTGTGGCTCTGCGCGGAACGCTCGGGCAGCGTGAACGGACAGGCGATCCAGATCGCGGGGGGCGAGTTGTGAGGTGAGACGCTGGACCGGGGTTGCATGGCGTCGGGTGTGTCGAACCGGCTGGTCGGAATGAGGATCGTTTGTCTGGAAAGTACCGCTAATAACGTTTCGTTTTCATAGCATTACGCAGAACACTTTATGCGATGGATGAATTTCCGCTTCTGGTCTCCACCTTCGCGGACAGACCCCGGCCAAAGAGCCGCGCGAGGCGCGACATATGTGCCTCGAAGGCTGCGAATGGCGGTGCCTTGACCCCGTCCAGCGCTGCCAGAATGGTGCGCGCCATCGCCTCCGGGGGCTCGATCAGGATAATGCGGCCCGCCATGGCTTCGCGTGACAACCAATCGGCAAAGAGCGCCGCAAGGCGCGCCTCCCCGTCGGCCACGATATCGGCGGATGTGGCATTGCCGACCTCTATCAACTCCTGCCCGTGCGGAGAATCGAGAATGGCCTCGAACCGCGCGCCCGCCTTGGCGCGAAAGGCGCGCGCGAGGATCTCTGAGGGTGTGCCGGGCTGGCAGAGCGCCTCCCGGACCGCCGCTTCTGCGGCCTCGAAAAAGAGACCGACAAGATGGCGGGCGATGGCCTCCTTGCCGGGAAAATACTGGTAGAGCGCCGGGCGGGACATGCCCGCCGCGCGCGCGATGTCCTGCATCGATGTCTTGCGCACGCCGTAGCGCGCAAAGACGTCGAACGCGGCCTCGCAGATCTCCGTTTCCCGCGACGTGGTCTGGCGGTCTTCACTTTGCAGGCTCGGCATGTCTTCGCGCATGGGTGACACTCTGACAATGGATGTTCATTCTGTCAATTTACACCCTGACAAAATATGACTACAATGTCAGGAACGTCCGTCTCAGCTCCGGAGCGCAACGATGACCGATCTCACCGTCAACGGGACCAGACATAGCGTGGATCTGCCAGAGGACATCCCCCTGCTCTGGGTGCTGCGGGACGCGCTGAACCTCACCGGAACGAAATACGGCTGCGGCGTCGCCGCCTGCGGGGCCTGCACGGTACAGATCGACGGCGAAGCGGTGCGGTCCTGCCAGATCGCGCTTGCGGATGTCTGGGGCGATGTGACCACAATCGAAGGCATCGGCTCGGAGGAGATGTTGCACGCCGTTCAACGCGCGTGGCTCGACCATCAGGTTGCGCAATGCGGCTATTGCCAGTCTGGGCAGATCATGCAGGCGGCAGCGCTGCTGGCCGAGACGCCCAGACCCTCGGATGCCGAGATCGATGCCGCCATGGGTGGCAATCTCTGCCGATGCGGCACCTATCCGCGGATCCGCGCGGCGATCAAATCCGCCGCCGGAGCGGCCTGAGACATGGGCGACAGGACCTCCCTCACCCGCCGCGCGGTTCTCTTCGGGGCGCTGGCCATCGGCGGCGGCGTGGCGCTGGGGGTCTGGGCGGTCGGGCGTCCGGCCCCCAACCCGTTGCGCCCGGAGTTGGGCGCCTTTGCGCTGAACCCGTTTGTGATGATCGACGGCTCCGGCGTGACGCTGGTCGCGCCACGGGCCGAGATGGGGCAAGGCACGCAGACCACCTGGGCCGCGCTGATCGCCGAGGAAATGGATCTCGACTGGCAGGCGGTACGCGTGATTCACGGCCCCGCCGCCAAGGCCTATTTCAACAGCGCCATGGTCGCCGAAGCGCTGCCCGGCAGCGGCTACGACGCCTCGTCGTTCCAGCATGGTCTGGGCGAGGCGCTGGGGCAGCTGGGCAAGCTGGTCGACATGCAGGTGACCGGCGGCTCCACCGCGATGAAGGACGGATTCGAGCGGATGCGCGCCACGGGGGCCGCGGCGCGCGAGATGCTGAAAGGCGCCGCCGCCGCGCGTCTGGGCACCGACATCACAAGCCTGCGCACCGAGGACGGCGCGGTCATTGCGCCCGACGGCACCCGCCTCGCCTATACGGATCTGGCCGCCGACGCGGCGCACATCGAACCGCGCGAAGTGGCCTTGCGGCCGCGGTCGGACTGGCGGCTGCTGGGCACGTCGCTGCCGCGCAAGGACATGATGTCGAAGATCACCGGCACGGCGCGGTTCGGCATCGACACGCGCCTGCCGGGCATGAAATTCGCCGCATTGCGCATGGCGCCCCACCGCGGCGGCATGCGCAGCTTGCGCGACCGGGCGGCGCTCAGGATGCCCGGCGTCGAAAAGGTCGTCGATCTGGGCACCGGCTATGCGGTGGTGGCCAGCAACACCTGGCTGGCCATGCAGGCGCTCGACGCGGTGGAGGTCACGTGGGACGGGGAAGCCCCCTTTCCCGCCAGCTCCGATCAGATGCTGGAGATCATCGAGGCGAGCCTCGACGAAAAACCCAATTCCAGCTTCCGGGACGAGGGCGACGCGGAGGTGATGCCGGACGGCGCCACCGAGATCCGCGCGACCTACCGCGTACCGTTTCTGGCGCATGCCACGATGGAGCCGATGAACGCCACCGCGTGGATCGACGGGACCGGGCTCAAGATCTGGTGCGGCACCCAGGCGCCAACCTTCCTGCGCGATGCCTGTGCGGATGCCGCGGGTCTGAACGCCAGCGAGGTCGAGGTCACGACCACCTATCTCGGCGGCGGTTTCGGGCGCCGGGGCGAGCTCGATTTTGCAGTGCTGGCCACACGCGTTGCGGCGGCGCTGCCCGGTACACCGGTGAACCTGACCTGGTCGCGCGAAGAGGACATGAGCCAGGATTTCTACCGTCCTGCCGCCATCGCGCGCATGCGCGGCGCGGTGAAAAACGGCACGGCGGTGCTGCTGGACGGGCAAAGCGCGTCACCCTCGATCACCGCTCAGGCCATCGAGCGCTGGATGGGTTTTGCGCCCGCCGCCCCGGACCGCGGGATTGTCGACGGCATGTTCAACCAGCCCTACGCCATCCCAAATTACCGAGTGCGCGGCCACGCGCCCGATCTGCGCCCGCCGCTGGGCTTCTGGCGGTCCGTCGGCAACTCGCAGAACGGCTTTTTCATGGAGAGCTTCATCGACGAGATGGCGCATGCGGCGGGCACGGACCCCCTCGCCTTCCGCAAGACGCTGGTCGCAGAGGAATGGGACCCCGCGCTTGGCGTGCTGGAGGCGGTCGAGGAGATGAGCGGCTGGACCGGGCAGACACCCGATGGCACCGGGCGCGGTGTCGCCATGGTCTATTCTTTCGGCACGCCGGTGGCGATGGTGCTCGAGGTGCAGGAAAGCGACGGGCTCATACGGCTGGCGCAGGCCTGGATCGCCGCCGATCCCGGGATCGCGCTCGATCCGCGCAACATCGAGGCGCAGCTGACCGGCGGTATGGCGTTTGGCCTGTCGGCGGCGATCTCGGAAGAGATCACCTTTGAAGAGGGCCGCGTCCGGCAGAGCAACTTTCCCGATTACGAATTGCTGCGGATCACCCAGATGCCTGCGGTTTCGGTGCGTATTCTGCAGAGCCAGGAGCGGCTCGGCGGGATTGGCGAGGTCGGAACACCGCCCGCCGCCCCGGCGCTGGCCAATGCGATCTTCGATCTGACCGGGCAGCGGTTCCGGGACTTGCCCCTGCGCAAACACGTGGATTTTTACGCCTGAGGCGGGTTCGCGCAAACATCTGAGAGCGTTTCAGAAATGCACGACCGGCTGGGTCCGGGCGGAATGACGCCGGGCGTTCCGGCGGTTTGAGATGGCCGGTGCGAGACTCGCAGATCCCGGCATTCCAGCCCCGCACGCAATCCCTGCACCCTTTTCAAAGCACCGGCCCCTGACAATTATCCTCGAATTTGCCTCAATTGCCTCGCAATCCCGCCGCACCGCCGCGCTACCCCTCCCCTGAACCGCCAGTTGCGCAAGGTCCCGGCGCGCGGCGGCCTTTGGCCGTCACATTGCCCCCTTGCCCGAAGGCGCCCTCGACCGGCGCTAGACCGAAAGAGGCCAGGCAGGAGCAGACACGATGCCCGACGGATATCTGGTATCCCTAGGCGATTACGATCTCGATCCGGGCGACGCCATCAGTGGCGGTCTCGTCACCTTTGTCACCGATACCGTCATCGGGTCGGGGCAATGGGAATGGTCGGGCACCTGGAACGGCACCACCTTCACAAATGAGCTTGAGCCCGGCACGTATTACTACGCCACCGATGGCAACGTCTATTTTGTGCCCGCTTTCGGCCCGGTCGACACGCTGACATCCTCCACCGTCGTCACAGCGCCCGCCTTCACCCTGCCGCCGGACGGCATCGTAAGGGGCACCGGGCTCGCGGATCTGATCGACCCCGATTACCTCGACGGCGACAGCGATCAGGTCGATGGCGTCACAGGCAGCGGTCCGGGCAACGACAATGACAGCGTCGAGGCAGGCGATGGCGACGACACCATCATCGGCGGGCGCGGCGACGACACGCTTCTGGGCGAGGATGGCGCCGACCTGATTTATGGCGATTACGGCAATTATGTCGCCACCGCGTCGGAAGATCTCAACTGGTCGCTCGAAGGCGCCGACGGCGCCGATATCTCCGGCGGGATCACCCAGACCACCGGCGAGATCGACGTCACCGTCACCTTTGTCGACACCGGCAACAACAACGGCACGTTCAACGTCGAAACCACAAGCCTGCAATATGTTGCTGGCGGCGAAAGCTTCGACAACCGCTCGTCGCTCTTCCTTTTTGGCAATGGCGATCAGGACACCTCCACCACCACGATCTCGTTTGCGCCCGCCGCGGGCGCCGCGGTCGAGGACGAGGTCCAAAACGTCTCCTTCCGCATCAACGACGTGGATTGGGGATCGGGCAACCATACCGACATCGTGACCGTCAACGCCTTTGACGCGGACGGCAATCCGGTTGCGGTCACGCTGACGCCCGGGGGTGGCGACACGGTGTCGGGCAACACGCTCACGGCGGAGAACGTCGCGGAAACGAGCGCCGATCTCGGCGGCTCGGTGCTGGTGTCGATCGCGGGCCCGGTGGCCGAGATCGAGATCATCTACGCCAACGGCCAGTCCGGCACGCAGGGCATCAACGTCACCGATATCGAGTTTGACGCCCTGCTGCTGGCCAGCGGCAATGACAGCATCGACGGCGGCGACGGCAATGACACGATCTTCGGCGAAGGTGGCAACGACACGCTTCTGGGCGGCATCGGCGACGACGTGCTGGATGGCGGCATCGGCAGCGATGATCTGCAGGGCGGGGCTGGCAACGACACGCTGAACGTGGCGCAGGGCGATGTGGCCACGGGCGGCGATGGCGACGATGTCTTCACGCTGGTCGATCTTGCCGAAGCCGGGGCCGGCACCATTACCATCCAGGGCAATACCACGCTGCAGGGCGTCGGCGACACGCTGGATCTCAATGGTCTGGCCGACCGCGGCACGCTCAATATCACCAGCAATGTCGGCGGCGAGCTGACCGGCACGGTCGAGATGTATGACGGCACGCTGGTGTCGTTTTCGAATATCGATGACGTGATCTGCTTTACCCCCGGCACCCGCGTGCTGACCGAAACCGGTTACCGCCCGGTGGAGACGCTGCGCGAAGGCGATCTGCTGGTCACGCGCGACGCCGGTCTGCAGCCGATCTGCTGGATCGGCCGGAAAACCGGGCTCGCGCGTGACAACACCGCGCCGATCAGGATCGCGGCCCATGTGCTGCCGGGCGGCACCGCGCCGCTGATCGTGTCACCGCAGCACAGGTTGCTCTTCGAGGGCTATGCGCCGGAGCTGCTTTTCGGCGAGAACGAGGTCTTTGTGCCCGCCGCCCATCTGGTGGACCAGCACGCGGTTTGCCGCCTCGAGGGCGGGCTTGTGACCTATATCCACCTCATGCTCGACCGCCATCACGTGATCTTTGCCGAAGGCATGGCGACCGAGAGCTTCTTTGTCTCAGAGCGCGGTCTCGGCACGCTGGATCTTTACGCGCGCGAACAACTGTTCGAGCGGCGGCCGCAGTTGCGTGCAGAGCCTGCGCTCTTCGGAGAGACCGCCCGCCGCTGCCTGAAGCAGCACGAGGCGACGTCCCTGATGGGGTATCTCGGCCAGAGCCGTCTCGGCATGGCCGCCTGAGACCTGCGGATCCCGGTTGTTCGGGCGCGCGGCGACCGGCGATGGTGTGGGGGTGGTGCGCGACGGGTGTTGTTTGAGGTGTCCGTTGGTCCAGTGGCGTGATGCACTTGCCGGTTGGAGCCTTGCCAAGAGGTGCCGCGGCGGTCTGTTGGCCAGCCTCTGCGGCAGGCTCGGCGCCTTTGTTCCAGCCGCGCCTCAGAACGCGACGACCGCCACTCAAGTACTTGAAAATGAACGACTTTCAGCCAAACCCAAGCACTCACCCATGCGCAAAAACATGCACAAAAAAGCGCGCAGCGCAGCGCCGAGCGCTCAGGCGCGCCGCTTCTGGCCGTCCGATGCACCCGACGCCCAGTCCCGCACCGCCGCGCCAAACGCCTCGAACAGCGGGCGCGAGACCGGATCATTGGCCGCGTCCCATTCCGGGTGCCATTGCACCGAAAGAGTGAAGCCCGGCGCGTTTTTCACGTAGATCGCCTCGGGGGTGCCATCCGGCGCGTGGCCTTCGATCACGATGCGCGACCCGGCGGTCTTGATCCCCTGCCCGTGCAGCGTGTTGGTCAAGACCTCGGTGGCGCCGAAGAGCCGGTGGAAGACGCCGCCCTCCTCGACGCGCACCACGTGGCGCAGCGCAAACTTCTCTTCCAGCGTGCCGTCGGGCGGCATGCGGTGGTTGTCGCGCCCCGGCAGGTCGCGGATCTCGGGATAGAGCGTGCCGCCCATGGCGACGTTCACTTCCTGAAACCCCCGGCAGATGCCCAGAAACGGCTGGCCACGCTCGACGCAGGCGCGGATCACCGGCAGGGTGATCGCATCGCGCGCCCGGTCGTGATCGCCATGCGCCTCGGTCCAGGCCTCGCCATATTCCTCCGGATGCACATTCGGCCGCCCCCCGGTCAGCAGGAACCCGTCGCAGACCTGCAGCAGTTCCTCGACCGACATCAGACGCGGATCCGCGGGCACCACCAGCGGCAGACAGCCCGCCACATCGGACACGGCCAGAGAGTTCATCATCCCCCCGGCATGCGCGGGATAGTCGTCATTCAACAGGTAGTGGTTTCCGATAATGCCGACGACGGGTCGGGTCATGAGGGCGCGCTCCGGATCTGTTTGCCCCTGTCTATTGCATTGCCGCGCCGTGAGAAAGACCATGCACGCAGCGCGCGGATGTCCTCTGGCGCCACCCGTAACCTCATGGCCTCAGATCTCGGCCACCAGTCCCGCCGCCTCGATGCCGGTCTTGCCCGCCTCGGCGTCCTTTTCCGAGCTGTCGCCCGTGACGCCGAGCGCCCCCAGCACCCGGCCCTTGCCGTCGCGGATCAGGATGCCGCCCGGCACCGGCACCATCTGCCCGCCAAAGGCGGCCCCCGCGGCGGCCATGAAATAGGCCTGCGCTTCGGCGCGCTGCATCTGCGCGGTGCCGCCAATGCCCAGCATGATGGCGCCATGCGCCTTGCCATGGGCGATGGCAAAGCGACCGGGGCTGGTGTCATCAGAGCGCTCAAAGGCCTGCACATGGCCACCGGCATCGAGCACGATCACCGAAAGCGGTTTGAGATGCATCTCCGCCCCGGCCTCCAGCGTCTTGCGGATGATCTTGCGCGCGTGTCTCAATGTCAGTTTCGCCATTGCGGTCTTGTCCTCACCTGTCCTCTGAAGTGCTGCGCGCAGAATACTCCGGGCGCACCGGGGGGCAAGCCTTCATACAGCGCGCCGCGGGCGGAACCACGCCGCGGACGGGCGCATCTTTCGGCGATCTGGGCGTGGGGGGGGGCGGGGGGGGGCGCGACCGTCAGGTCGCGCCCACCCCCGCCCCCCCGGGCGACCCGCTTCAGCGGGGGGTAAGTCCTCTGCGACGTCTCAGCCCGGCAAACCCGCGATCTCGAGCATCCGCGGATCCGCCTCTTCCATCCGTGTCACCACTTGCGGGCAGCGGGTGCAGGCGGGCTGGCCTTCCTGCGCGTACCAGCGGCAGGTCCTGCGGATCGTGCAGGGCGGCAGATGGTCGACAACCGGCTCCAGCCCCCTGGCGATGCGCCGCGCCAGCTGGCAGGCGCCGTCCGAGAAATGGGTGCAGGCGCTTTCGGCGCATGGCGCGGAGAACCGCATCACATGGGTCGGTGGCACAGCACCGCTGGCCTCCAGCAGCGCAGGCGTCACCGGCACCGGGGCGTTCACATAGGCAAGCGCCGGGCCTTCCGCGCCGCGCTCGATCACACCCAGCACCTGCGCGCCCTCCATCTCCGGCTGCGCGGACGGGCAGCTCAGCGCGCGGGTCACCGGAAACGGTCGAAGATGATCGGGCCGGAGGGGAAATAGCCCATGGTGCCGATAACGCGGAAGATCTGCACGGTGGGCTGCGCGCCTCCGGCCAGCGGGCCGATCGCCTCGGTGATCTTGGCCGAGGCCTCGAACGCCGTGCCGAGCTTGAACCGGTCGAAATCCGGGTTGCGCCAGATCAGCCCGACCACGCCGATATCGGGAAAGACGCCGATCTCGATATGGCTGTCGCCGAACAGGTCCATCCGGTCGGCAAGCACCTCTTTGGCGGCGGCGCTGGCTCGTTTCGTAAGCTCGTCTGCAGGCATGGATTTTGCACGTAATGGCATGGTGATCTCCTTGAAAAAAACTTGCGGAACAATCAGGCGTCCCGGCATCGTGACGCCGCACGGCTCAAATGACCGCGTGACGAGAATACACGTTTATGGTGCATATCACAACTCTGAGATGAAATCTGGCGGCTCTGCGCGGATCGCCGCCCCGGGTCTTTGACGCGCTGGCAGGTCGTGAGACCAGCGCCCTTCGCGCTTCACTCCGTCAGCGCCACGCCCCGGCGGCCCGCCAGATCGGTGAAATACTGCCAGGCCACCCGGCCCGAGCGGGAGCCGCGCGTGGCCTGCCATTCCACCGCTTCGGCCTTGAGCGTCTCCGGCGCGATCTCGACCCCGTAGGCCGCGCAATAGCCGCGGATCATCGCCAGGTATTCGTCCTGCGAACAGGGGTGGAAGCCCAGCCAGAGGCCAAAGCGATCCGAGAGCGAGACCTTTTCCTCCACCGCCTCCGACGGGCTGATCGCAGTGGAGCGTTCGTTCTCGATCATGTCGCGCGGCATCAGGTGGCGGCGGTTCGACGTGGCGTAAAGCACCACATTGTCGGGCCGCCCCTCGACCCCGCCATCGAGCACCGCCTTGAGCGATTTGTAATGCTGGTCGTCATGGCCAAAGGACAGATCGTCGCAAAACAGCACAAAGCGTTTGTCGGACGCGCGCAGCAGTCCCAGCAAGCGGCCCACGGAGGGCAGATCCTCGCGCTGCAGCTCCACCAGTTTCAGGTCGTGGCCCTCGTCGCGGATGGTGGCGTGCACCGCCTTCACGACAGAGCTTTTGCCCATGCCGCGCGCGCCCCAGAGCAGTGCGTTGTTGGCCGGCAGGCCGCGCGCAAACTGCCGCGTGTTGGCCAGCAGCGTGTCGCGCGACCGCTCGATGCCGATCAGAAGCTCCAGATGGATGCGGCTGACCTCGGTCACCGGCTCCAGCCGGTCCGGCGAGACATGCCAGACAAACGCCTCCGCCGCGTCGAAATCCGGCGCCTGCATCGGTGCGGGCGCCAGCCGTTCCAACGCCGCGGCAATGCGGTCGAGCGCGGCGTCGTTCACGCCTTGCCGTCCCCGTCGCGGTTGGCGTCGTCGCGCAGATCCTCGTCGGTCAGATCGTCATCCTCGTCAAACTCGCGCATCAGCGGATCGTCCTCGGAGGCGGTCTCCTCGGCGGGCTCGTCCTCGAACCAGAGCCCCTGGGCACGCAGTTCCGCCTCGCGCTTGCGCTCTACTCTTCGCACAAGAAAGATGGACACTTCGTAAAGCCCGTAGACCACGACAAAGAGGATGACCTGGGTGATCACGTCGGGCGGGGTCACCAGGGCTGCCAGCACCAGAATGCCGACCATCGCGTATTTGCGCACCTGCCCCAGCCCTTCGGCCGACACCAGCCCCGCCTTGCCCATCAGCGTGAGCAGCACCGGCAGCTGGAAACACAGGCCAAAGGCCACGATGAACTTGATGGTGAGGTTGAGATATTCCTGCGCGGAGCCCTGAAAGACCACCGAGAGCCCTTGCGTGACCTCTTCGCCGACCACCGCCTCGCCTTCGGCGCCAAACTGCTGGAAGCCGAGAAAGAAGTCATAGGCCAGCGGCGTGACCACGTAGAACGCAAACGACGCGCCCAGCAGGAACATGAAGGGCGAGGCCACCAGAAATGGCAGGAACGCGCCTTTTTCGGACTTGTAGAGCCCGGGCGCCACAAACCGCCAGAGCTGGTTGGCGATGAACGGAAAGGACAGCATGAAGCCGCCCAGCAGCGACACCTTGATCGCCACAAAGAACCCTTCCTGCGGCGAGATGAAGATCAGGTCGCAATCCTGACCCCGGCTCGACAGCACCGAGCAGAGCGGGTCGGTCAGGAAATTGAAGATCGGGGTGGCGACGGTAAAACAGATCACCATGCCGATGAGGAAATAGACCACGCAGCGGATAAGCCGCGTGCGCAGTTCGGCGAGGTGTTCGATCAGCGGGGCGGCGCTGTCCTCGATATCATCCTCTGCGCTGCTCATGGCTTGTCCTCTTTGCCGCTCGCGGCGGCGGCACCGGGAAGTTTCGCCTCAAGCGCGGCGGCCTTTTCGGCGGCGGCCTCGGCCTCGCGCTTCATGCGGTCGGCGGCGACCCGGGCGGCGTTGGCCTCGATTTTTTCCTTGGCCGTCTGGCGTTCGGCGGCAAGCTTGCCGGTCTCGCTTTCGGGATCGAGCGAGGTCATCGACTTGGCGGCATCCTTGACGCCGTCCATGGCACTGCCCAGCGGGTTGGTCGCGGATTTGAAGGTCTTGGCCACGTCCTGCATGCCGGACTGGTCCGCGGCATCGTTCATCGCACGGCTGAACTCGCGCGCCATGCCGCGCGCCTTGCCCATGAACTTGCCCACGTTGCGAAACAGCACCGGCAGGTCCTTGGGCCCGACCACGATCAGGGCGACAACACCGATGACCAGCAGTTCGGTCCAGCCAAGATCAAACATGGATCAGACCCGGGGCTTGTCCTTGGCGTCCGAATAGGTCGGATCCGCCTCTGCCGTCGGGGTGGCGTCGCTGCGGCCCGGAGGGGTCACATCCTTGGCCTCGACCGCCGCCTTTTCCTGCTCGTCCTCGAACTCCTTGGTGCCGTCGCTGACACCTTTCTTGAAGGCGGTGATGCCCTTGCCGACCTCCCCCATCAGCGAGGAGATCTTGCCGCGGCCGAACAGCACCAGCACCACGACGGCGATCAGAAGAAGGCCCGGAAGGCCGATATTGTTGAGCATGGCTCTCTCCTTTGCATGCAGGACGGGCGCCTGCGCAATACATCTGTCGCAGGATATCTAATGCCTTGGGTCAGGCGGGGGAAGGCGCAAAGCGGGGCTTGCACGGCCTTCTTGTGTCATGTGATTGTCAGGTGACAGGATTTTGTCAGGAGTACCCGCTCCGGGAGGACAAACATGAACCGCAAGGACCGGCTTTACGCGCTGATGCAGCGCCTGCGCGACGGGCAGTTGCACACCGCAGAGGCGATGGCCCAGGATCTGGATGTGTCGGTGCGCACGATCTACCGCGACATGGAGACGCTGGCGGCCTCGGGTGTGCCGGTCGAGGGCGCGCGCGGCTATGGCTACACGACGCAGGCCGCGGTGACATTGCCGCCGCTCAATCTCACCGAAGCCGAGCTCGAGGCGCTGCACGCGGCGCTTGCCGCCCTCGGGGCGTCGCAGATCGCCGATCTGGCGGATCCCGCGCGCAGCCTTGCGGCCAAGATCGACGCGGTGCTGCCGCTGGATGCCGGACCCGCGCCCGCGCCTTTCGGCTTTGCCACCGACGCCTTTGCCGAGGCGGCGCGCGGTTTTGCCCATATGCCGGCGTTCCGCGCGGCCATCCGCTCGCGTCAGAAGCTGCGGGTGGAGGTGGGCGGCGAAACCCATGACATCCGCCCGCTGCATATCGACTACTGGGGCCGGGTCTGGACCGGCGTGGTCTGGAGCGAGACCGCGCAGGAGTTCCTGTCCTTCCCGCTCGACCGGATCGGCCATATCAGCACGCTGCCGGGGCTGTTTGTCGACGAGCCGGGCAAGAGCCTGGCCGACTGGCGCGCCCGGCAGAGCGCCGGGGCTTAGCCCGCGCGCGCCCTAGCCTGCGGCCTTGAGCTGCAACCGGCGCCGGTGCAGCACCGGCTCGGTGTATCCCGAAGGCTGCGCGCGCCCTTCAAAGACCAGATCGCAGGCAGCCTGAAAGGCGATGCCGTCGAAATCGGGCGCCATCGGCCGGTAGTCCGGATCGTCTTCATTCTGCCGGTCGACCACGGCGGCCATGCGCTTCATGATCTCCATCACCTCGTCGCGCCCGATCACGCCGTGATGCAGCCAGTTGGCGATGTGCTGGGAAGAGATCCGGCAGGTCGCGCGATCCTCCATCAGGCCCACATCGTTGATGTCGGGCACCTTGGAGCAGCCGACCCCATGATCGATCCAGCGCACCACATAGCCCAGGATGCCCTGCGCGTTGTTCTCCACCTCGCGCGCGATCTGTGCGGCGTTCCACTTGCGGAAAGACGCCAGCGGAATGTCGAGGATCTGGTCCACATGCGCGCGCCGCCCGCCCGCGCGCAGCTTGTCCTGCACGGCAAAGACATCGACCGCATGATAGTGCAACGCGTGCAGCGTGGCGGCGGTGGGGGACGGCACCCAGGCGCAATTGGCGCCGGATTTCGGATGCTCGATCTTCTGCTCCAGCATCGCGGCCATCTGGTCGGGCATCGCCCACATGCCCTTGCCGATCTGCGCACGCCCCGACAGACCGCATTCCAGACCGATATCGACATTGCGGTTCTCGTAGCCGCCGATCCAGGCCTTGCGCTTGATGAAATCCTTGCGGCTGAAGGGCCCCGCCTCCATCGAGGTGTGCAGCTCGTCGCCGGTGCGGTCCAGAAAGCCGGTATTGATAAAGGCGACCCGGTGGCGCGCGGCGCGGATGCATTGCTTGAGATTGACCGAGGTGCGGCGTTCCTCGTCCATGATGCCGAGCTTGACGGTGTTTTGCGGCAGGCCCAGCACCTTTTCGACGCGGGTCATGGTCTCGTCGGCAAAGGCCACCTCGTCGGGCCCGTGCATCTTGGGCTTCACCACATAGACAGAGCCCGCATGCGAATTGCGCGGCCCGTCGGACTTGTCGAGATCGTGCCTTGCGATCAGCACGGTGATCATCGCATCCATCAGCCCTTCAAAGATCTCCGAGCCGTCGCGCAGCAGGATCGCGGGGTTGGTCATCAGGTGGCCGACATTGCGCACCAGCATCAGCGCGCGGCCCTTGAGCGTGACCTCCGCGCCGCCGGGCGCGGTGTAGCTGAGATCGGGGTTGAGCGCGCGGGTCACGCGCTTGCCGCCCTTTTCGAACGTGTCGGTCAGATCGCCCTTCATCAGCCCCAGCCAGTTGGCATAGGCCTGCACCTTGTCCTCGGCATCGACGCAGGCCACCGAATCCTCGCAATCCATGATCGCCGAGACCGCACTTTCCATGCGGATATCCGCGAGCCCCGCCTGATCGCGCGCGCCGATGCGGTGGGTGCGGTCAAAGACCAGCTCCACATGCAGCCCGTTATTGCGCAGAACCACCGCGTCGGGCGCCGCGGGATGGCCCTTGTAACCGACGAATTTCTCAGGCGACGCGAGCGGCTGGTCATCGACCAGCAGCGCGCCCGAGGCGATGTGATAGCGCCGGGCATCGGCATGGCTCACCCCCTCGACCGGGAAGGCCTGGTCGAGAAACACCCGCGCCCGCGCCACAACCCGCGCGCCGCGACCGCGGTCATAACCGCCACGGGGCGGCGTGCTGCCCATGGCGTCGGTGCCGTAGAACCCGTCGTAAAGACTGCCCCAGCGCGCATTGGCGGCATTGAGCGCATAGCGCGCATTGGTGATCGGCACCACAAGCTGGGGGCCCGGCACCGTGGCGATCTCGGGGTCGGTATCGGTGGTGTCGATCTCGAAATCGTCGCCTTCGTCCAGCAGATAGCCGATCTCGGTCAGGAACGCCTTGTAGGCCTCGTGGTCGCGCTGCTGATTGGCGCGCGCCTTGTGCCAGTCGTCGATCTTCTGCTGCATCCCGGCGCGGACCTGCAGCAGCGCGGCGTTCTTCGGCCCCAACTCATGCGCGAGATCGCTGAACCCCTGCCAGAACGTACCTGCGTCGACACCGCTGCCGGGCAGCGCCTGCCTGTCGATGAACTCCGCCAGCTCTGCCGCCACCTGCAGCCCCTGCCGCTCCACCCGATCCGCCATGTCATCTCCCGCCTTGGTGTATGCAATGGTCCACCGTCTAGGAAAAAACCGCCTCTTAGGCAACGCAGATTGCGGGCAATTGTTCTGCGCGCCCGCTCTGGCTAGGCTCGCCGCAAAGGAGTCCCGCAATGGCCGAGCACATCATCGACATGCAGACCTGGCCGCGGGCCGCGCAATACCGGCTGTTCCGGCCGTTCCGGAAACCGCATTACGCGGTCTGTGTGCGGCTCGACGTGACGCGCCTCATGACGCTGCGCAAAGCACAAGGCGTGTCGGTCTACCGTGCGTGTCTCTTTGCCATAGGCGCCGGGCTCGACGCGGTGCCCGCGCTGAAACAGCGCTTTCGCGGCGACGATGTGATCCAGCACGACCACATCACCCTGTCGATGACCGTGCCGCGGACGGATGGTACCTTCGGGTTCGGCTATCTGCCCGTCGCGCCCGATTTCGCGCGTTTTGACGCGGAGGCAAAGGCCAATATCGCAGCGGTGCGCGCCAGCGACGCTTTCGAGCCGTCGGTGCCCACAAGCGGCGCGGTGGCCTATGCCTCCTGCCTGCCCTGGCTCGACTTCACGGCGCTCGACAATGCCATGCCCGATGCCGATGACTGCATCCCGCGCGTCGCCTGGGGCAAGATCGTGCAGGAAGGCGATCGTCAGCGCGTGGCGATGTCGATCCAGGTGCATCACGCGCTGGTCGACGGCGCCCATCTGGGCGCTTTTTTCGACGCTGTGCAGACGGCGCTCGACACGCACTGAGCGCGCCCCCGGAGACTGGGGGCACCGGGCGCACCGGGCTCAGCGCGCACTCAGGCCGCCGCGTCCTCGGCCTGCTGACGATGCCAGAGCGCGGCATAGCGCCCGCCCTTGTCCAGCAGCGCCTCATGGGTGCCGCTTTCCACCACCTCGCCATCCTGCAGAACCACGATGCGGTCGGCATCGGCAATGGTGCTGAGCCGGTGCGCGATGGTGATCACCGTGCGCCCTTCGGCGGCGCGGGCCAGCGCGTCCTGGATCGAGGCTTCGGTCTCGGTATCGAGCGCCGAGGTCGCCTCGTCGAGCAGCAGGATCGGCGGGTTCTTGAGCAGGGTCCGGGCGATGCCCACGCGCTGCTTCTCGCCGCCCGAGAGCTTGAGCCCGCGCTCACCCACCGCCGTGTCGTAGCCTTCGGGCAGCGACCGGATGAAGTCGTGGATCTGGGCCGCGCGCGCGGCATCCTCGACCTCTTCCTGCGAGGCACCCGCGCGGCCATAGGCGATGTTGTAGCGGATCGTGTCGTTGAACAGCACCGTATCCTGCGGCACCACGCCGATGGCGTCGTGCAGGCTTTCCTGCGTGACGTCGCGGATATCCGTGCCGTCGATACAGATCGCCCCGCACTGCACGTCGTAAAACCGGAAAAGCAGCCGCCCGATGGTCGATTTGCCCGACCCCGACGGGCCCACCAGCGCCACGTTCTGCCCCGCCTCCACCGTGACCGACACGCCCTTGAGAATGGGCCGCGCCGCGTCATAGCCAAAGCGCACATCCTCCAGCGTGACGGTGCCGCCCGTGACCTGCAGATCCGGCGCGCCGGGCTTATCGGCCACTTCGCGCGGCTGTTCGAGCAGGTCGAACATCTCGCCCATATCGACCAGCGCCTGGCGGATCTCGCGATAGACCGTGCCCAGAAAGTTGAGCGGCATGGTGATCTGGATCATGTAGGCGTTGACCATGACAAAATCGCCCACCGTCAGAGCGCCGTTCTGCACCCCGATGGCGGCCATCACCATCACCGCCACCAGCCCGCTGGTGATGATCAGCGACTGGCCGAAATTCAGAAAGGCCAGCGAGGTCGCGGTCTTCAGCGCCGCCCCCTCATAGGCCCGCATCGCCACGTCGTAGCGCTCCGCCTCGCGGCTCTCGGCGCCGAAATATTTCACCGTCTCGAAATTGAGCAGGCTGTCGATCGCCTTCTGATTTGCGTCGGTGTCCTGCTCGTTCATCTCGCGGCGCAGCTTCACCCGCCACTCGGTCACCTTGAAGGTGAACCAGATGTAGAAAGCGATCACCGCCGCCACAACTGCCAGGTACCAGATATCAAAGAGGAAAAACAGCACCGCGCCAACCAGCAGCAGCTCCAGCGCCAGCGGCCCGATGCTGAACAGCATGAAGCGCAACAGGAAATCCACGCCCTTCACACCACGCTCGATGATCCGGCTCAGCCCGCCGGTCTTGCGGGTGATGTGATAGCGCATCGAAAGGCGGTGAATATGGGTGAAGGTCTCCAGCGCCAGGATCCTGAGCGAGCGTTGCCCGACCTTGGCAAAGACCGCGTCGCGCAGCTGCTGGAACCCCACCGTCATCAGCCGCGCCATGCCGTAGGCGATGGTCAGCCCCACCGCGCCCAGCATCAGATCCGACACCTCACCCGACAGGCTGTCGACCGCCTGCTTGTAGAGAATCGGCGTGCCGACGGCGATCACCTTGGCCAGCACCAGAAAGCTCAGCGCAATCACCACGCGCTGCTTGACCCAGGGCTTGTCATCCGGCCAGAGATAGGGCCCGACCTTGCGGATCGTGCGCATGCCGGAACGGCGCTCCGCCGCCGCGATCTCGGCGGCCGATTGCCCGGCGGTTTGGTCAGCAGCCATGTCCTACTCCTTCGACACTGCCGCCCTACCTAGCCGCCCGCGCTGTCGCTGACCAGAGCCTGCGATGCGCCGCTTTCGCTCTGGTGAACCCCGAGCCCCGCAACCCCGCCACCGGGCACACTGCCCGCAGCACCGCGTCGCCTCACCACTTGCTGAATAAAAGCGCGCGGACGCGCTCCGTCCGGCTGCGTCTCACTCCGCCGCGCCGTCTTCCGGAAGATCGAAAATCTGGCCGGGATAGATCAGGTCGGGATCGCGGATCCGGTCGCGATTGGCATCGAAGACACGCACATAATCCAGCCCCTCGCCGTAGCGGTCCCGCGCAATCGCCCAGAGCGTGTTGCCCGGCTGCACGGTGATCGAGCGCACCGGTCCCTCACCTTCAGAGGCGGCCTCCAGCACCGCGCGGCTTTCGCGCAGGAACGGGCTCTCGACGCGGGCCAGGACCTCGCCTTCGGCATCGATCTGATCGACGCGCAGCGTGTAGGTGCCGGTATCGACCTGCGGCAGATCCACCTGCCAGCGCCCGTCGGCGCGGATCCGCGAGGTGGTGATCGGCGTGTTGTCGAGATAGACGCGCACAAAGGCCGCACGCGTGCCGCGCCCGGTCAGATAGACATCGCCGGTATCGTCATAACTTATCGCATCGAGCGCCACATCGCCCGGGGCCAGAGGATCGGTCTGCAACACCTCGACGCCGCGCGCGGTGTTGAGCAGCACGGTCGGCGCCTCGATGCGCTCAAGATCGAGCGCCGCGATATCGGCCTCCGGCAAGCTCTGCGGCGCAACCGGATTGCTTCGCGAGATCCCGGCCTCCGCCGCCTGCCCGGCCTCGGCCATCGCCACATCCATATCGCGTTCCGCCGCGTCTCCATCCGCCGGATCCGCGGCGCGTGCGGCCGGGTCGGGATCCGTGGCCTCCACCTCGACCGCCTGCTCCGCCGCGGCCACCTCAAGTGTCGCGGCATCGTCGGCGCGGGTTGCGAGCTGCGCGCCGGCTGCGGCGGCGACAGGCAGATCCACGCCACTTTCACCGACAGGTCCGTCCGGGGCGGTATCCGCGACATCCGCCACGGCACGGGCCTCCGCATCACCTGCCGCGGGGCCCGCCGGGGCGGGTTCAGCCACTGCCGGAGTGGCGGGCGGCTCCGGTGCCCGCTCCTCGGCAAGCTGCGGCGCGGTGATGTCGGGGGTGACCACCTCCGGCGCGCCGGCCACGACAGGCGCATCCCCGGGCGCATCCGGCGCGGTGATCACAGGCGCGTCCGGCGCGGTGACCACAGGCGCGTCCGGCGCGGTGACCACGGGCGCGGGGGCTGCTTGCGCGACAAGGTCCACCGCGCCCTCCTCCTCGGCCACCGCTGCGGCCTCGTCCGGGTCGCGCGCGGGGCTCTCTTCAGCCCCTGCGTCCTCGGCTTGCTGAACCGGAGCGGGCGTCTCAACCTCGGGCGCAGCCTCGGCCACCACCACCGGTGCGGGGGCGATGATGACCTCGGACGCGGAGAGCCGGGTCTGATCGTCCAGTGTCTGTCGCAATGTCAGCACGCGCGGCCGGGTGGCGGCGGGCAGGTCGACGAAGCTCACGAACTTGCCGTCGCGGGCGACCCGCGTTTCGGCCAGCACCATGCCATCGACGAGGATCTCCAGCCGCGCGTCGGGCTGACCGATGCCTGCGACAATGGCCGGGCCCGCGCCCTCGACGCGCACCAGATCGAAAGCTGGCAAGCGGTGTTCGGCCGGTACATCCTCGGGTACATCCTCGGCCGTGTCCTCCGCCAGCGCCGCGACCTCAGGCGCGGCCACATCGTCGCCGGATGTGACGGCGTCGGGGTCCGCCGCTTCGAGGGGCGGCGCGGGCGTGTCGTCCGGCGCGGGCGTGTCGTCCGGCGCGGCGTCGACAACCGGGGGCGGGTCCGTCACGACGGCCTCGCCGGGCGCATCCGGCACAACAGGCGGGGCGGTGACCTCGGGCGAGTTGTCCTGCGGCGCGGGTGCCGGATCGGGCGGCGAGATGGCGGCCACGGCGTCTGCTGCGGCCTCCGGTGCCTGCTCAGGCGCGGATCGTCCGGGCAGATCCAGCACCCCCGTGGCCACGGCAACCCCCACCGCCACAACGCCGCCGCCACCGGCCATCAGCAAGGTCTTCATCATTCCGGGCTCACTCTTCCCCACAGCCGGTCACGGCCTGCACCGGTCAAATCGTCCGGTCCGCACAGTTGAGCGTGTATATCAGGCAGGATAACAGGGGTCAAAACCGCATTCCGACCCGCCCTGTCCTATCCCGAACCTGTCCCCGAAAGGAGCCGCCATGTCCGTCTTTTCCGTCTGCGTCTATTGCGGCTCCCGCCCCGGGGCCGACCCGGCCTATGCCGCACAAGCCCTGGCGCTGGGGCAGGCGCTGGCCGGGGATGGCTGGCGGCTGGTCTATGGTGCGGGCGATGTCGGGCTCATGGGGCTGGTGGCGCGCGCGGCGCAGGAGGCGGGCGGCGAGACCTTCGGCGTGATCCCGGTGCACCTGCTCGACTGGGAAGTGGGCAAGCGCGATCTGACGCATTTCATCGTGACCGAAACCATGCACGAACGCAAAAAGGTCATGGTGATGAATGCCGACGCCATCGTCGTCATGCCGGGCGGGGCCGGATCGCTCGACGAGTTTTTCGAGGTGCTGACCTGGCGGCAACTGGGCCTGCATGCCAAACCCATCGTGATGATGGATGTGAACGGCTACTGGTCGCCCCTGCGCGCCTTGCTGGATCACGTGGTGGATCAGGGCTTTGCCGACCCCTCCCTGCTGGAGTTCGTGAGCTGGGCCGAGGATGCCGATGGCGCCATGGCGCTTTTGCGCCGCGCGCGGTCCTGAGCCAGCGCCACACCGGAATATAGCGCGAGCGCGATCCAGATCAGCGCGAAGGTCACCGCGTGCACCGCGCCGAACGGCTCGCCGAAGATCGCCACGGCGCAGAAGAACTGCAGCGTCGGATTGATGTACTGGATGAGACCAACGGTGGTCAGCCGCACCCGCTGTGCCGCGCGCGAAAAGAGGTAGAGCGGAAAACCCGTCAGCGCGCCCGAGAGCATCAGCAGCAGCGAGGTGCTCCAGTCCCTGCCAAATGCCGCGCTGCCGGAGGCGGGATCCTGGCCCAGATGCAGCCAGACCAGCCAGATCACCGCAAGCGGCGTCATCACCAGCACCTCTGCCGAGACCGACACGACCGGCCCCAGCGGCAGTTGCTTCTTGACCAGCGAATAGAGCCCGAAGGTGAAGGCCAGCACCAGCGAGATCCAGGGCGCCGCCCCCTGCCCGATGGTCAGCACCGTCACCCCGGCGGCGGCCAGCAGAACCGCGATCACCTGCCCGCGGGTCAGCCGCTCTTTCAGCGCCACCACGCCCAGCAGAACGGCGACCAGCGGGAACATGTAATAGCCCAGCGACATCTCGGTCACCCGCCCGATCTGCACCGAGACGATGAACAAAAACCAGTTGGCCGAGATCATCAGCGCGCAGAAGAGCGTGATCCCGAGCGCGCGCCGCGTGCCCAAAGCTGCGCGCAATGCCCCCAGACGCCCCTGCGCCAGCAGGATCAGGCCGAAGAAGACCAGCGACCAGAGCGTGCGATGGGCCAGAAGCTCCGGCGGCGGGACGTGGATCAGCAGCGCGTAGTAAAGCGGCGACAACCCCCAGATGGTGCAGGCCGCCACAATCGCCAGAACGCCGCTTTTGACCTGATCCATGCGCGCTCCCTTTCGCGGTACCGGCGTAATCCGCGGGCTGACCGACGGCAAGGGGGTGTGATGGCAAGGCGGGCGCGGTGGTCCCGGCTGCCGCACAACGCAAAACGCAAAACGGGGCGCGGATCTGCCGCACCCCGTGTCAGAACAGGAAAATCTGTCGCGCGGATTACATCCGGCTGGCGACGTTTTCCCAGTTCACCAGATTGTCGAGGAAGTTGGCGAGATAGGCCGGGCGCTTGTTGCGGAAATCGATGTAGTAGGAATGCTCCCACACATCGCAGCCGAGCAGCGTGGTCTGGCCAAAGCAGAGCGGGTTCACCCCGTTTTCGGTCTTGGTGACCTTGAGGCCGCCATCGCTGTCCTTGACCAGCCACGCCCAGCCGGAGCCGAACTGACCCGCACCGGCGGCGGAGAAATCCTCCTTGAATTTCTCGACAGTGCCGAAGCTGTCCTTGATGGCGTTCTCGAGCTCGGAGGGCATGCCGGAGCCGTCGCCGCCCATCATCTCCCAGAACTGCGTGTGGTTCCAGTGCTGGCTGGCATTGTTGAAGATCCCCGACTGCGCCACGGCGCCGTCCTGATAGGTGCCCTTGACGATCTCTTCGACCGACTTGCCCTCCCATTCGGTGCCGGAAATCAGCTTGTTGCCGTTGTCGACATAGGCCTTGTGGTGGATGTCGTGGTGATATTCCAGCGTCTCCTGGCTCATGCCTTTGGAAGACAGCGCGTCATGCGCGTAAGGAAGGTCGGGAAGTTCGAAAGCCATGGTCTTACCCCTCGTTGGATTGGTTAACTGTCAGCCCCTACCTGTGCCGCGCGGGCGCGCGCGTCAAGGCTTCGCGGGTTCATTCGCTTAACCCATGACACGTCGCGGGGTTCCCTTGCGGCGCGCAGCGATGGTCGGAAATTTTTACCGGGGAGGGTTGCAGATGGGGCTCGCGCTGCTGCGGCGGACCTACGTGCATTGTGGCAAGGCCCGGGGGCCAGCCCCCCGCCCCCCGCCCCGCCCCCCGGGAGCCTCCGACGATTCGCGGCATGGCGAAGCAGGCGCGGTGGCGGGTGTAGCGCCTGGCTGGCAGGCAAGGCGCCTTGGGGGGCGGGTTGGGGTGCTTCGGGCGGTTTGCGGTTCAGAAATGGCCGACCGCGCTTTCGGGGGCGGCGGCGGTGCTCAGCAGGTCGAACATGTATTGCGCAACCGAGCGGAAGCAGAAGATCTGCGCGGTGGCGTCGTCCTGCATCCAGATTCCGGCGGCGACCTGCGCGAACCGGGTGCGGCGCAATGTTCCGGGGGGCATTGCCCCGGGCGCCATGTCGACCGGCGCAAGCTTGGCGATCACGTCGCGCAGGCCGGGGCCCTTGAGAAGAAAATGCGCGCGCGCGTCGGAGACATTGGCGACCAGCGCGTGGCTGCCCGCGAGCATGTCGGCCAGTTTGGCGGCCATGGGCGCGGCCTCGGCGTAAGGGCAGAGCAGCGCCAGCTCGTCCGGCGACATCCACATCAGCGCCTTGTCCTGGGTCCCGCGCACCTCCCGCTGGCCCGGCATGTCGGTGGCCGCGGCGCTGGAGACGACATTGGCAAAGCCCGGCGAGGCAAAATCGCCGCGCAGCGTGATCATGCCTTGCAGCGGCGCTTCCTCGACGCAGACAAGACCGTCGAACCGCGCGCCGCCAAGCGCCTGGGCGGGGGATGTCAGAAGCTCAGACATTCTGCTTTTCTCCTTCCGGATCAAAGAAAACCGGATTGACGATCCTGGCCCTGATCATCGTCTCGCCATCGTCCCTGGCAAATTCGATCACCTCGCCCATCCGGTCGGGACCGTGCCGCACCAGGCCCATGGCGATGCCCTTGTTCAGGGTCGGCGAGAAATAGGTCGAGGTCACGCGGCCCTGCACGTTGCGCTGGCCATTGGCGTTGCGCCCCTCGGCGACCGCATAGGCGCCGTCCGGCAGCACCGCGCCGTCGAGCGTCTCCAGCCCGACCAGCTTCCAGCGCTCCGGATCGGTCATGTGCGAGCGCGCCTGCGCGCGTTTGCCCAGGTAATCCTCTTTCTTCCTGGAGATCGCCCAGTCGAGGCCCAGATCCTGCGGGATGATCGTGCCGTCGGTCTCGTCCCCGATCATGATGAAGCCCTTTTCGGCGCGCATGATATGCAGCGCTTCGGTGCCGTAGGGGGTGATGTCATATTCCGCGCCAGCGACCAGCAAAGCGTCCCAGAAGGCGCGCCCGAGGCTGGCGGGCACGGCAATCTCGTAGCTGAGCTCACCGGAAAAGGAGATCCGGTAGACCCGCACCGGGAAGCCCGCCAGAGTGCCATCGGCCCAGCCCATGAAGGGCAGCGCGTCGCGGCCCACATCCATGCCACCCAGTTTTTCCAGCACGTGCCGGGCGTTGGGGCCGACAAGGGCGATCTGGGCAAACTGCTCGGTCACATTGGCAGTGTAGACCTGCCAGTCCCACCATTCGGTCTGCAGCCACTCCTCCATATGCGCATGGATCCGGTCGGCGCCGCCGGTGGTGGTGTGGCACAGGAAGGTGTCTTCGTCGATCCGCGCCACCACACCGTCATCGGTCAGAAAGCCGTTCTCGGTGCACATCAGCCCGTAGCGGCATTTGCCCGGTTTCAGGCTGCTCATCATGTTGGTGTAGAGCATGTCCAGAAAGCGGCCCGCATCGGGGCCCTTGACGAGGATCTTGCCCAGGGTGGAGGCGTCGAGCAGCCCGAGGCTTTTGCGCGTCGCCGTGACTTCGCGCATCACCGCATCGTGTTTGCTTTCGCCCGCGCGCGGGAAGCAATAGGGGCGGCGCCAGTGGCCGACCGGCTCCCAGGCCGCGCCGTTCTCGTCATGCCAGTCATGGATCGGCGTGCGCCGGACCGGCTGGAAGATCGCGCCGCGCGCCTCGCCGCCGATGGCGCCCATGGAAATCGGGGTATAGGGCGGGCGGAAAGTGGTGGTGCCGACCTGCGGAATGTCTTCACCCAATGCCTGAGATAGAGTCGCGAGACCGTTGATGTTGCTCAGCTTTCCCTGATCGGTCGCCATGCCGAGCGTGGTGTAGCGTTTGGTGTGCTCGACGCTTTCATAGCCTTCCTGCGCGGCCAGCCGCACGTCGGAGACCTTGACGTCGTTCTGGTAATCGAGCCAGGCCTTGGCGCGCAGATCGGCGCTGGCGCCCTGCGGCATCAGCCACACCGGTTGCAGCGGCGCCTCATCAAGCGTCTCCGCCTTCGGCGGTTCCGCTTTCTTCGGAGCAGCCCCGGTCAGAGCCGCCCGGTCCTGCCCGGTGGCATGCGCGTCCTCGAGGATCTGCTGCAGCCCGAAATGCCCGTTGGCCGCGCCCGCGCAGGTCACGAAGCCCGCGCCGTCATGGCTGACGGGCGGGCGGTCGGGATCGGGGCGGAACATCGCGGCGCCCGCGTCCCAGAGCAGCTTGCCGCCGCAATGGGACCACAGATGCACCACCGGCGACCAGCCCCCCGACATCGCCACGCAATCGCAGGCGATCTCTTCCAGCATCGCACCTTCGCCCGCCTGGCTGGAGATCACCACACCGCGCACGCGTTTGCCGCCTTTGACCCTGGAGACCGCCTGCCCCATGAGCACGCGGATCCCCAGCGCCTTGGCCTCTTCGACCAGCGGCGGGTCGAGCGCATGGGCGCGGGCATCGACGATGGCGGGCACGTCGAGACCGGCCTTCCTGATGGCAATCGCGGTGCGGTAAGCGTCGTCATTATTGGTCACAACCACGGTGCGGTCGCCGATGGAGACCCCGTAATTCACGATGTAGTCGCGCACCGCGGAGGCGAGCATGACGCCGGGAATGTCGTTGCCGGCAAAGCTGAGCGGCCGCTCGATGGCGCCGGTGGCGCAGATCACCTGTTTCGCGCGCACCCGCCAGAGCCTGTGGCGCGGACCGGGTGTGTCGGGGGCGTGATCGGTCAGGCGCTCATAGGCCAGCACATAGCCGTGATCGTAGACCCCGGCACCCATGCTGCGGGTGCGGATCGTCACATTCTCCATGGCGTCAAGGGCTTGCAGCGTGTCGTTGATCCAGGCTTCGGGATCCATGCCGTCGATCCTGCCGCCATCGACCGGCGCGCGCCCACCCCAGGCGGCGGTCTGTTCGACAAGCAGCACCCGGGCGCCCGCTTCACCGGCGGCGCGCGCCGCCTGCAGCCCGGCCACACCGCCGCCGATCACCATGACATCGACGAAGGCGTAGAAATGCTCATAGGTGTCGGGATCGCGGGTTTCGGGATCGGGCGCGCGGCCGAGGCCCGCGGATTTGCGGATAAACGGCTCGTAGACATGTTTCCAGAAGGGCCGCGGGTGGATGAACATCTTGTAGTAGAAACCCGCGGGCAGGAAGCGGCTGAGATGGGTGTTGATCGCCCCCACATCGAGCTCGAGGCTGGGCCAGTGGTTCTGCGAGGTGGCGGTGAGCCCGTCGAAAAGCTCGGTTGTGGTGGCGCGCTGGTTGGGCTCGTGCCGGTGCCCCTTGCCGAGGCCCACCAGCGCGTTGGGCTCTTCCGCGCCCGAGGCGACGACGCCGCGCGGACGGTGGTATTTGAACGACCGACCCACCAGCATCTGGTCATTGGCCAGCAGCGCCGAGGCGAGCGTGTCGCCCTCGAAGCCTTTCATCCACTTGCCGTTGAAGGTGAACTTGATCTGGCGGCTGCGGTCGGTCAGACGGCCGCCGGAGGCGAGACGGGTGCTCATGGATCGGACTTCTTCAATTTGGGCAGGCCCCCGGGACGCGGCCCCGGACCCCGAAGTTTATGGGCAAGACGAAGCATCAGGCGAGATCTCTCCAAGACCAGCCGGGGCGCTTTTGCGAGATCGCGTCGCGGATGCCCTGCGGCGGTTCGGTGGTCTGTGCCGAATAGGTGCCGAAGACCTCGAGCGTGCGCGTGCAGCGGGCGGCATGGAACCACTTGCCGCAGCCATGACTGTGCCGCCAGCGCTCGAAATGCACGCCCTGGGGGTTTTCGCGCATGAACAGATAGCTCTCGAACGCGTCATCCGCCGAGCCCGGCCCTTCGCGGGTCACATGGGCTTCGCCGCCCGCGGAAAGCTCGGTTTCTTCGGCGCTCACGCCGCAATATGGGCAATCGAGGATCAGCATGGCAGGGCTCCGGGTGCGGACGGCATGGCAACGCGGCCCGCCCCGGCGGTCGCGGGACAGCCAGGGGTGAGGCCCGGGGTGGCAGGCCGCGTGATGAGCGATGGGGGGATGGGCGGGATGGTCAGCGCCGCGCGAAAGCGGGGGCTCAGCAGCGCCATCTCTGCGGCAATGCGCGGGTGCAACGCGCCATGGGCGCGGGTCGCGGCAGGTCGCGCGCGGCGCGGCACCGGCCGCATTGGGCCGGGCCGCTGGGGAAATGCCGCGCGCGGCTGCGTGTCGTGATCAGTTGCCCGACGGAGCCGCCGGTGCTGCATCGTCGGTGGGCGCGCTTTCGATGAGCGGCGCGGTCTCGGCGCCCGCATCGGGTGCGTCGGTGCCGCCGCCGGTGAAAGCAAAGACCAGCACGACCAGCAAGGCAACGACGCCCAGCACGACAAGGATGCCGCCGAGGCTGCTGCCATCGCTGCGGTGCAGCTGCGTGTTGTGGTTCGAGTTTCCGTAATCGGCCATTTTGGCTCCTCCTGGTTGGAGCCCTGAGCCTCGAATGCGCGGGGGACCGAGGCAATATCGGCGGAATTCCCCGGCTGGATTGAGCGATCTTTGGCCAAATACACGCTATTGGGGTGGCCGATTTTGGCCGGAACAGGCGTGTCTGACGCATGCGGCGCGCCGGTGCCAGCCTCCGCGCCATGGATGCGTTGCGCGCCTTTTCCCAGACAGATCCGGGGTTCGACACGCTGTCGGTCGGTTTTCTGATCGTGGTTGTGCTGCTCGCGCGACGGGCGCGCCGCCGCAGGCGCGACGATGTCGGCGACAGTTGTGCGGGTGGCGCGGTCGCGCGCAGAGGGGTTTTCGGCGACCGCGGGGACGGCGGCGGCGACTGTCCGGACGCCTGCGGTCAGCATCCCGGGCTTTGGCCCCTGAAAAAAACCGCAGGGCAGGACATTGTCCATGCAAGGCCCTGCGCGCCCGGCCATGTGACGCGCGTCCCCCCCCTGCTTTGGCAGGCATACCGGCGGCATCAGTGCGCGACCCCCGCCGCCACGGATTCGTCGATGAACTTGCCCTCGCCGAAGCGCCACATGGAGAACTCGTCGGTCAGCGGCGAGCGGCCCTTCGCAATGAGCTCTGCCATGCCCCAGCCGGATCCGGGGATCGCCTTGAAGCCGCCGGTGCCCCAGCCGCAATTGAGAAAACAGTTCTCCAGCGGGGTTTTCGACAGGATCGGAGAGCGGTCGCCGGTCACGTCGACAATCCCGCCCCATTGCCGCAGCATCTTGAGGCGGCTGACCATCGGGAAGGTCTCGACCAGCGCGCGCACGGTCTCCTCGATATGGTGGAAAGAGCCGCGCTGGGTGTAGTTGTTGGCCCCGTCGGTGCCGCCGCCGATCACCATCTCGCCCTTGTCGGACTGGCTCATGTAGCCGTGCACCGTGTTGGCCATCACCACGACATCCATCACCGGCTTGATCGGCTCGGAGACCAGCGCCTGCAGCGTCACCGATTCCAGCGGCAGCCGGAAACCCGCCATCTCGGCCAGCACGCCGGAATGCCCGGCCACCACGATGCCGAGCTTCTCGCAGGCGATCTCGCCTTGCGAGGTGGCGACACCGGTGACCTTGCCGCCAGCCGAGCGCACGCCCGTCACCTCGCATTTCTGGATGATGTCCATGCCCATGTCCGAGCAGGCCCGCGCATAGCCCCAGGCCACCGCGTCATGCCGCGCGGTGCCCGCACGGTCCTGCCAGAGCGCGCCCAGCACCGGGTAGCGCGGCCCGTCGATATTCATGATCGGGCAGAGCTCTTTCACGCGTTTGGGTCCGATGAACTCGGTCTTCACCTCCTGCAGCGCATTGGCATGGGCGGTGCGCTGGTAGCCGCGCACCTCGTGTTCGGTCTGCGCCAGCATCATCACGCCGCGGGGGCTGAACATGACGTTGTAATTGAGCTCCTGGCTCAGCGTCTCGTACAGGCTGCGGGATTTTTCGTAGATCGCGGCAGAGGGATCCTGCAGGTAGTTGGAGCGGATGATCGTGGTGTTGCGCCCGGTATTGCCGCCGCCGAGCCAACCCTTCTCGAGGATGGCCACATTGGTGATGCCGAAATTCCTGCCCAGGTAATAGGCGGTGGCGAGCCCGTGCCCGCCCGCGCCGACGATCACCACGTCATAGCGTTTCTTCGGCTCCGCGCGCCGCCAGGCCCGGCCCCAGCCGGTATGGCCGCGCAGGGCTTCTTTCGCGATGGCAAAGGCTGAATATCGTTTCATGAGGCTCGAATCCGGTCCCGGAACAGTGGCATCTGAATGGACCCTGGCGCATCATGAACGCCGACCGCAACCGTCACAATACACCCCATCTGCGACATCGCGCGCGACCGGGCGATGTGCCGCGCCGCTTTGGTCTTTTTTCCCGGGCGGCGCGCCTATAGATGAAGGGGCAGAAGCGGGAGGAGAGATGACAGTTTTCTGGATCCTGACGGGATTGATGGGGGCGGGCGTGGCGGCGCTGCTGGCGCTGGCGATCCTGCGCGGCCGGCGCGAGACCGGGCCCGCGCAGGCCTTCGACGTGCAGGTTTATCGTGACCAGCTGAAGGAAATCGACCGCGACCTCGCGCGCGGCGTGATTGCCGCCGAAGAGGCCGACCGGCTGCGCACCGAAGTGTCCCGCCGGATCCTGGTGGCCGATGCCAAACTGACCGAGAGCCGCACCGAGGCGCGCGGCCCCGGCGCCGGGGCGCGGGTTGTGGCGCTGCTGATGGCGGCGGTGGTGGTGGGCGGCGGCTACGGGCTTTACAGCCGTCTCGGCGCGCCGGGCTATCCCGACCTGCCGCTGCAGACCCGCATCGATCTGGCCGCCGAGGCGCGCGACAACCGGCCGCGCCAGCAGGAGGCCGAAGCGCAGCTGCCGCCGTCGCCGCCGGTGCAGGACAGCGGCGCCTATTCCGATCTCGTCGTGCAGCTGCGCGGCGCTGTCGCGGAACGGCCCAACGATCTGCAGGGCCAGCGCCTGCTGGCCCGGTCAGAGGCCGCCTTGGGCAATTTCCGCGCCGCCTACATGGCGCAGCAGTCCATCATCGACATCAAGGGCGAGGACGCGTCGGCCCGCGACTACGCGGATCTGGCGGACATGATGATCCTCGCGGCGGGCGGCTATGTCTCGCCCGAGGCGCAGCTGGCCCTCGAAGAGACGCTGGCGCGCGATCCGCAGAACGGCGTGGCGCAGTATTACGGCGGGCTTATGATGGCGCAGACCGGGCGGCCGGACATCGCCTTCCGCATGTGGGACCGGCTGCTGAAGGAAAGCCCGGCGGATGCGCCCTGGATTCCGCCGATCCGCCAGCAGATCGAGGAGATGGCGTTCCGCGCCGGGGTCAGCAACTACACGCTGCCCGCCGCCAGCCGCCCCGAAGGCCCGGCAGAGGCGCCGCGCGGTCCGACCCAGGACGATATCGACGCGGCACAGGAGATGACGCCCGAAGAGCGCATGGACATGATCCGCGGCATGGTCGCCGGTCTTTCGGACCGGCTCGCCACCGAAGGCGGCCCCCCGGAGGAATGGGCGCGGCTGATCTCGGCGCTTTCGGTGCTGGGCGATGCCGATCAGGCGCGCGCGATCTGGACCGAGGCGCAATCGGTCTTTGCCGAAAGCGACACGGCGCTCGAGACCATCAACGCCGCCGCGGTCAATGCCGGTCTGGTGGACTGAGCCGGTGGCCGAGGCCCCCTGCCCTGCGTGGTCGCACCGCCGTTGCCGCGAGGCCCGCATGCCAAAGCGGGACGAGCCGCGCCGATGATCCTCGACGACATCCCGGAATTTGCGGCTGCCCTGCCCCCGCTCACCGCCGTTGCGGGGCTCGATCTGGGCACCAGGACCATCGGTGTGGCGGTGTCCGACACCTTCCTGTCGGTCGCCACGCCGCTCGAGACGCTCAGGCGCCGCAAGTTCACCCAGGATGCCGAGGCGCTGCTGGCGCTGCTGGCCCCCCGGGCCATCGGCGGGCTGGTGCTGGGCCTGCCGCGCAACATGGACGGCTCCGAAGGGCCGCGCTGCCAGTCGACCCGCGCCTTTGCCCGCAACCTCGCGGGCCTCTGGCACGGCCCCATCACCTTCTGGGACGAACGTCTGTCGACGGTGGCGGCGGAAAAAGCGCTGCTGGAGGCGGATACGTCGCGAAAACGTCGCGCGGAGGTCATTGATCACGTGGCGGCCTCCTATATCCTGCAAGGCGCGCTGGACAGGATCGCCCATGTCAGGGGATAAGCGCGACACGGAACAGGCAGGGCTTGGGCAGGGCATGAAAGACGACATCTGGAAACGCGACGAGATCGAGAGCCCTTGCGTGAAGATCTGCGTGGTGCACCCCGAAGCGCGGCTCTGCACCGGTTGCCTGCGCACAATCGACGAGATCGGCCGCTGGTCGCGGATGAGCCCCGATGAGCGCCGCACGGTCATGGCGGAGCTGCCGGAGCGCGCGGGCCAGCTGACCAAGCGCCGCGGCGGCCGGGCCGGACGCCTGCGCCGCAGCTGAGCCACGCGCGGCCCTTTCGTCGAAATGCCCCCGCCCCGGGTCACGACAGGTGCCGCCCGCGAGATGCCACCTGACCAGACGCGGCCCGCCCCTGCCGCCGCCTTTCGGCTTTCCGGTTTAAACTTGAGACAGTTCATATCGCCAATGTCACGAAAGCACCGAAGGCGCAGCAGTGCATTGGCGGGTCAAGTTCAGACCGAAACGCTTTAACCGATCATCGCCTTGATCGCGCTGGCATGTGCGGGCTCGGCCGCCAGCACGTCGGCCGCCAGGTCCCGCGCCGCGCCGACCGGATCCTCTGCGACGATGCGGTCCACGAGGCCCCAGTGCTCGGCCTGCTCGACGGGGATCTTCTGGCCCGCCATGAGGATCACTTTGGCGCGCGCCGGGCCGACCAGCGCCCTGAGCCGGGCCGGATCGGAGGGTTGCGGCAGAAAGCCCAGCTTCATCACCGGGTAGAAGATCTTTGCGCCGGGCACAGCGATCCTGAGATCGCAAGCCAGCACCATCCCCAGCGCGCCGCCCGCCGCCGTGCCGTTGAGCGCGGCGATGGTCAGACCGTCCAGCGCCGCAATCGCCCCCGAAAGCCGTTCCCAGAGCGGCGATGTCGCAAGCCCGGCCTTCGCCGCGTCAAGATCCGCGCCCGCCGAAAAGACCTTGCCCGCGCCGGTCAGCACCAGGGCGCGCGCCTCCGCCGCGCTCTCGACGATCTCGCAGAGACGCTCCAGCATCTCGGGCGTCAGCGAGTTGGCCTTGTCGGGGCGGTCCAGCGTCACCCGCCAGAACCCGCCGTCGCGGTCCAGACGGATCACCCGAGGCCGACCTTGCTGCGGATCTCCGGATCACGCAGCGAGATCTCGTCGCCCAGCCAGCCATCCGCCTGCGCGCCGCACATCCACAGCAGCGCCTTTGCGGGCCAGTCCGGCGGGATGTGATCGGACCACTCGAGCTGGCTCACCGGGTTGATGCCGCTGGCCTTGATGTCGCGCTGCATCCGGGTCGCCACGGTGCCCGGGCTGAGCGAGAGCGCACGGATGCCCTTCTGCCCGTATTCCTTGTGCGCCATGCGGGTCAGCATATGCGCGCCGGCCTTGGACGCACAATAATGTGACCACGCCTCCATCGGGCCATGCGCGGCGCCCGACCCGATGGTCAGGATGGAGCCGCCGCCTGCACCGAGCATCACCGGCAGAGCCGCGCGCATGCCGTGAAAGACCCCCTTGAGATTGACGTCGATCACCTCTCCCCACGCTTCGGGATCGGCCTCGGCCATGCGCGCGATGGGCGCTATCGCACCGGCGTTGTTGACCATGATATCGAGGCTGCCATGGGCGGTGAGGCAGTTCTGCACCGCCTGCTCGACCTCCCAGTAGCGCGCGATATCGCAGGGGATCGCCACCGCCCGCTCGCCGATCTCGCCCGCCAGTTCCGCAATCGCCTCCGCCCCGCGGGCCACCAATGCCACCTTGGCACCGGCGGCGGCAAAGATGCGGGCGGTCTCGGCCCCGATGCCCCGGCTGGCGCCGGTGATGAGCGCGGTCTTGCCTGTCAAATCCATCACGTATCCCCTTGGCTTTTCCGGGCCGTTGGTAAAGTCTCCAAAGTATGGAATCCAGTCCCTTGACCGTTCTGCCCCCGGGCTCGACATTGGGACATTCAATTTTGAACTCACAAAGAGGTGAATTATGAAACGGGTTACAGCGGTATCGGCGATGGCACTCCTCGCCATGACCGGCACGGCCTGGGCGGATGTGACGCCGCAGCAGGTCTGGGACGATTTCGAGACCTATCTTACCGATTTCGGCTACACGGTCACGGCCAACGAGGCGATGTCCGGCGATACGCTGACCGTGTCCGATGTGGTCTTCTCCGCGCCGATGCCCGAAGAGGGCGGCGCGTTCGAGATCCAGATGGACAGTGTCGGGTTCACCGATCGCGGCGACGGCACCGTGTCGGTCCAGTTCCCCGAAACCATGCCCATCGTGATCAACGTCAACGATGGCGAAGAGGTCGAGATCGTGCTCGATTACACGCATCAGGCGCTCGAGATGATCGTGTCGGGCGACGCGGATGTGCTGGTCTACGACTACACCGCCGATCAGCTTGGCATGAAGCTCGGCAGCCTGACCGTCGATGGCGAGAACATGGGCGATAATCTGGTCCGGTTCAATCTGACCGCCGGGCCGGTCGAGGGCCGCTCCGAAGTGGCTTACGGCGATCTCAAGACCATCACGCAGGCGGTGTCGATGGGCGATATCGCCTATGATTTCGCCGCCGACGACCCCGACAGCACCGAAGGCGGCAGCATGACCGGCAAGCTGCTGGGCCTGGTCATGAACGCGCAGAGCACCGTGCCGCCCGACATGGATTTCACCGACATGGTCGCGGCCATTGCCGCCGGGTTCGGCGGCACTGGCAGCCTCAGGCATTCCGGCGGCGAGGTTGAGTTCTCGGTCACCGAAGGCGCGGGCGACACCAATGGCAAGATGACCTCGACCGGCGGTCTGCTGGAAGTGGGCTTTACCGAAGATGCGCTGGTCTACAATCTGGGCGGCACCGGTCAGACGATTTTCCTGGCCGGTCCGGAAATTCCGCTGCCGATCAATGCCAGCATCGCCGAGACCGCGTTCAACATCATGATCCCGCTGCAGGCCTCCGAGGCGCCGCAGGATGCCGCCATCGGCATGCGTCTGGCCGGGTTCGAGATGGCCGACATGCTCTGGAGCATCTTCGATCCCGGGCAGGTCCTGCCGCGCGATCCCGCCACCGTCGCCATCGACATGACCGCCAAGGTCACCCCTTTCGTGAGCCTTCTCGACCCCGAGCAGATGGCCAAGGTGGAAAGCGGCGAGATGATGCCGGGTGAGCTCAACGCGGTGACGCTCACCGATCTCGTGGTCGAGGCCGCGGGCGGCAAGATCACCGGTTCGGGCGATTTTGTCTTCGACAATTCCGATCTGGAGAGCTTTGACGGCATGCCCCGTCCCGAAGGCAAGCTGGACCTGCAGGTCTCCGGCCATAACGGGCTGATCGACCGGCTGATCGAGATGGGTCTGCTGGCCGAAGAGGACGCGATGGGCGCCCGCATGATGCTAAGCATGTTCACCGTGCCCGGCGATGCCGAGGACACCGCAAGCTCGACCATCGAGATCAACAGCGAAGGTCACATCCTCGCCAACGGCCAGCGCATCCAGTAAGCGCCGCCGGATCTGACGGAGCAGAAGGGCGCCCTTTATCGGGGCGCTCTTTTTCTTTTATTGTCAGTGGTTTGGCGGTCTCTCGGGGCGGCTCGATACGTCCGGTGAGACGGCCATCCGGTACGCCCTGTTTCCATGCCGGACGGGACCGGCCTTGTCACACCTAGGCCGCGTCGAAATCCCCTCTGCGGGTTTTCACATGTCGCCTCCTGCCGACGGATGAGCCGCAACCACCCAAGCACGCCGCGCGAACCTCAGAAAAGCCGCGTCTCATCCAGCCAGCCCACCAGCCCGTCCGCGCAGATCGGCCTGAAATACGCGATCATCCGGCCCGGTCCGTCCGCGCGCGCCCCCTCCTGCCAGGGTGCGATGCCGTGCAGAATGTGCCGGTGCAGCACCAGCGCCTCACCCGGTGCCGCCGGAAGCGGCACGCGCGGACATTGCGCAAACACCTCCCGGCGCGCGTTCTGGTAGACCTCCGTCACATCCAGCGTCGCCCGGTCCCGTGGTGCGACCGCCGCAAAAGCCTTGCGCAGAGCCGCGCCCATCACGTGATGGCTGCCCTCCCAGACCACCAGCGGGCTGGCGCCGGGCTCCGCGGCGTTCAGCGGCACCCCCAGGATGAACGCATGCGGTTCGGTCACAACCCGGCGCCGGTCCGGCCCCTCCGCCGTGATGCCGTCCACATGGGCCGCGTCGCGGCGCGAACGGTAGCGGAACGCCGCCGCGCTTTCGTGCGCGCGCGGACGCGGATAGCCGGGATAGGTCACCGAGAGCTGCGCGCGGTGCAACGCGGGCAACGGCGCCAGCGCCCGGATCGCGGGCCCCTCCAGCGTCACCTCCGAGATCGCACCGTCCGCCGCGTTCGGCAAGGCATCGACCCCCACAAACCACGTGCCCTCACATTGCAGCCACGCCGCCTGCATTGCGGGATCCGCCAGAACGCGCTGCCCGACCTCCCGCGCCGCCTTCGCCCAGGCGCGGCTGGCCGCGTCCGCGCGAAACCGCGCCCATCCGCGCGTGGCCAGATCGCGCAGGCTCAAAAGGCGTTCCGCAACATGTCGCGCCTGCCCGCCGGGAGGAAGACCGCAAAGCCCCGACGCGTCAGCGCCCGCGCCATCCGGTCAGGCCGCCTGCGCCGATGGCACCATCGCCAGCGCCGCCTCGATGACCCTTGTATCCGCATCGTCGCGCACGCCCTCTTCCGACAGCGTCCGGCGCCAGGCCCGCGCGCCGGGCTGGCCGGCAAAAAGCCCCATCATATGCCGGGTGATCTGGTGCAGGCGGCCGCCCGCGCTCAGATGCGCCTCGGCATAGGGGATCATGGCGCGCGCCACATCGCTGCGGCTGGTCCGGCGCGGCGCGGCACACCAGATCGCGGCATCCGCCTCGGCCAGAACCGACCAGGGCTGATGATAGGCCGCACGGCCGATCATCACCCCGTCGAGCCCCCGCTCCAGCATCAGCCGCGCCGCCGCCAGATCCTCGATGCCGCCATTGATCGAGATGTGCAGATGCGGAAAGAGCTGTTTCATGCGACACACAAGATCGTGGTCGAGCGGCGGGACCGAGCGGTTTTCCTTCGGACTCAGCCCCTGCAGCCAGGCCTTGCGCGCATGGATCGTCACCCGCTCGCAGCCCGCCGCCACGATCTGTGCGAGAAATTCGGGCAGCGCATGTTCGGGATCCTGCTCATCGACCCCGATGCGGCATTTCACCGTGACCTCGATATCGACGGCCTCGCGCATCGCGCGCACGCAATCGGCGACCAGCGCGGGTGTCCTCATCAGCACCGCCCCGAAGGTGCCGGACTGCACCCGATCCGACGGGCAGCCGCAATTGAGGTTGATCTCGTCATAGCCCGCCGCCTGCCCCAGCCGCGCCGCCTTCGCCAGCTCTGCCGGATCCGATCCTCCAAGCTGCAACGCCACCGGATGCTCCTCGGGGCTGAAGTCCAGCAGATGCAACGCCCCGCCCCGCACCAGCGCCGGCGCGGTCACCATCTCCGTATAGAGCAAAGCCTGCTGCGAGATCTGCCGGTGAAAAAAGCGGCAATGCCGGTCGGTCCAGTCCATCATAGGGGCACAGGATAATCTAGCGTGTTGATTTATTTTCATTTTTTGTGTATCTTCAAACTTTTGGCTTTGGGGTCTGCTACGCTGCAATACGCCCGAATATCCCCGAATTTGCCCCTCTACGACGACTCATTGCACACATGAGCCGCAAGACGAAAATGGCCTCCATCGACCCGCGCTCCCCTCCGGTGCTGACCCGCGTCCAGATCAGACGAAAGGGCCGCTTTGATGCGCGAGACGGCCCGAAGCCGCGACGACGCCCACGCTCAAGCCCGCCAGACGGAGAGCCCTGCGTCGATCAGGGGCCTCGCACCTACAAGCACGTCCATTTCCCGCCTCCAGACCTTTGGCGACCTCGCGGGCCTCATATAACCGATATGTGCGAGGTAGGGAAACTGCCGCGTCGCGAGCCAAGGCCGCCACGCTCACGACGCTCAAGCGCGATCTCCGGCGTTTTGGGATCGTTGATCAAAATGTGTCGTTCTTCGCGTTCGAGGCGAAGCCGAGAGGCAGCGAAGAACGACTCCGCAAATCCCAAAACGCCGTTCGGCAAGGAGAAGATCGGACAACTCGACCGGCAGAAGCTGATCGACGTGCGCCTTGATGCGTGCGGAGTTAGGTGAGGTGCGTCTCGCAAATCGGTCCAGTGGACCGATTTGAGCGCCGAACGGGCCGGTGACACTCGGGATCGATATCGGCGTGATCAAGATGATCATCACCCATGCGGCGGCTGTGCACGGCCTCGACATCTCTCCGGAACCGGTTGATCTGGCGCGCGTCGCGCTCGAGCGCCTCGGCCTGATCGGCAAGGGAACCGAGCAGATTTTATAGCCTACGCCTGCTCAAATTGTCTATTCGATTGGCGACACCAACGTTTATCATGGAGCGAGCGAACCCACCGAAAAACGGTATTGTACTAACTACCGCGAGAAATAGTAGATTTCGATCCGAAAGAAGCGATGAAAGGCCAAAATCCCCAGAGGTTGCATCCACGACTTCCTCTTCAACATCTTTATTGCGCAAAGAAATGTCAACTGCCGCATCTTTGTTGCCAGTCGAAATAATCTCGCAAACCAAACGATCTCCAACATTCATCAAAGGCGCCTTCACTGTGAGTACATTACTCTCTGAACTATGCGCAACACCATCAAATCCCAGTAAGGGTTCCGTTGCGACAGAGTACCCAACAATTTCGGAACCGGAAGAAAGAGAAATGATAATACCTTGATCGTCCACTGCGGCATTACCGACATTTTGAACATCTACTGAAGTAAGGAAAAGGCTCGTGACCGGCTTTCCGTCAACCTTCAAATCTAACTTGGACTTTATCGAATCCGATATTTCAAGCAGTGATGTAACATCTCGGATTACTGCTCTTACGCGCTTCCGGGTTCTCGATTTAATCCAGATAATGACCGAGAAAATCCCAGTGACTATTGCACCTGCTATGCCTCCCAAAACGCCCGCCACAGTCGGGTTACTAAGCCACTCCATCATATTTGCACCTCAACCCAATCTTCTCAGAAATTTCTACATTAGTTGACAGTCGTGAGACAAGATGAATTGAGCAAGGAACGAATGAACCTACCAGAGAATAGCCTCCGGTGCCCGTCGCGGAGGTTTCCCAATGAACACCGAAATCATCGATGCCGGGCGCGACATGAGCGGCGGCTACAAGGTCGATGTATCGCGCGGCGACAACGTGGACCGCGTATCTTCCGAGTGGTTCTCACGCCCGGATGACGAGCGGTATCTATCGCTGGACGATTTGTTCGCCTCGGTGAAGGGGCGCGCTAAGCAGAGCCGGACGCGCACGGTGGAGAGTGCCGCGATCCGGCTCGAAGCGCATCGCGACGACCCGGAGCGGCTGGGGCTGATCCTGCCTGACACTGACGAACCCATCGCGCCGACGCATTGGTCCTTCGGTCAACTCTCAAGCCTCGTCGGCGCGCCCGCGGCCTATCTGCGCCAACTGCCCGCGCCGCTGGCGGGGATCAACCTTCAGTACGGGCTGACCAACCACCGGGCCGAGCAGATCAAGACCATGGAGGTCGCGGATGGCCGCACCGAACTGCGCGCCGTGACCGGCCCCGACTACGGGCGCATCTACGATCACGAACTGGTCTCCGCCGTACAGCGCATCGCGGGTAACGGCACGGGCGACACACGCTGGAAGGTGCCGGGCGTGCTCGACTGGTCGACTGGCATCTACAACCCGCGCTTGGACGTGACGAAGGAGACGACGACGCTTTACGCCTCGGACCGCGACGTGTTCCTGTTCCTCGTCGACGACCTCAACCCGATCGAGGCGGGGCTGTTGCCCGACGGCTCGCCCGACCTCTATTTCCGGGGGTTCTATTGTTGGAATTCCGAAGTGGGCGCCAAGACGCTCGGCATCGCCAGTTTCTACCTGCGCGCGGTCTGCCAGAACCGCAACCTCTGGGGCGTCGAGGACTTCCAGGAGATCACGATCCGGCATTCGAAATACGCCGCTTCCCGCTTCGCGCATGAGGCCGCGCCGGCGCTCAGCCGCTTTGCCGAGTCCTCGCCCGCACCCTTCATCGACGGCATTCGTGCGGCGCGCGAGAAGATCGTTGCGCGCTCGGACGAGGACCGGCAGGACTTTCTCCGGAAGCGCGGGTTCTCGAAGGCGGAGACCGGGCGGATCGTCGAGACAGTGCTGGCCGAGGAAGGCCGCCCGCCCGAGAGCGTCTTCGACTTCGTACAGGGGATTACGGCCGTTGCCCGGTCAAAGCGTCAGCAGGACGCGCGGCTGGTGATGGAGGGCAAGGCGAAGGCGTTGTTGGAGAAGGTTGTTTAGGCTGGATTTCGGCGGTGGTCGCCGATACGGCCACCTCCTTCTCAGCATAACATCGAGCTCCACTTAGCATTAAACGCTGACTCACACACTCTTCGCATCGAGCCATCGAAGCTTGATCTTCTGACCTCTCCACACAATATCGAGGCTTGAGGAACTAGCGGAGCTCGGCCAATGATCAGAACCCTAAGTCTCAGTGCGGGTCTTTCGCTTCTCTGGGCTACCAGCTCATTTTCTGGTGTTTGCGACTATCGACTTAGCCAGTTGGTCAGCCCTACGGCTGCGACTGCTGTTGTCGCATCGGGTGGCGCGGGGGCGACCGTTGGACCCGCTACGATGGCTATAGGGGGACTATACTTCATACCTCACGCAACCAGCGGAACTTTGATGTTGGGGTCGACGCTTGCAGGGGCTTCGGGCGCAGGAACCGTCGGTATCATCGGAGGCAGTGGATTTGCGGCAAGCGTGCTCGCCATCCTTACCGCGCCGATCACTCTAATCATTGCTGGCGGCACGGCCGTAACAGTGGGAGGGCTGGAAGCCGGCTGTTTTTTTGTTGATGAGCGGATCACCGAAGAACAAGAGGTACTTGATATTTTAAGGCAAGTAGCAATGACCGCCAATGAGGATTACTTCAAGCTATTCGACGTGAGCGACGAGGAGGCTGCCGAAACTGGGACAGTCAGTCGAATTCGGATCCCTGATGAAGAAGGAAATTTTCAGTTCTACGAGGTGGCAAACCTGTACATCGTGAATGGAGAGCTACTGCATCGAGATTGGTTTCGTAACACTGCTCTTGGAAACATCGCGGCCGCCTTGGTTCAAGAGCCTTAGGTTTACGTATTTGCGGGACGAATCCACCGCACGGTGCTGTCTAGGCGCCAAGAACGCGGCCTGTTCGCCCTCTAACAATTGCAGATACGCATAGACTCGCTTCAACCACTACGAATTACCGCTTCGTCCGCACGGAGGGCGCTATGGGAGAGCGTTCGCGCCGTCGCCCCCTAGAGTAAGAGGGGTGCCGGGTTTTCCGTGACGGGTTTGGAGGTTGGGAGAGAGGCTCCCGGCTGGCCTGTCGCGGAGATATCCCATGAGACCCACGCAACAGAAAATCACCCTCAGCGCCTCGCGCGACATTCCTTTCAACAAACTGATGCTCAGCCAGGCGAACGTGCGCCACGTCAAGGCGGGTGTGTCGATCGAGGAACTGGCCGAGGGTGAGGCGCGCCCGCAAATCGGTCCGGTGGACCGATTTGAGCGCTGAACGCCATTCGCCATGCGAATGGCCGGGCGCGGCGGACGCTCTTGAGCTCCATCACCGTGCGGCCCGTGCTGGATGACAGCGGTGCCGAGACCGGCATGTACTCGATTCCCGCCGGTGGGCGGCGCTTCCGGGCGCTGGAACTGCTCGTCAAACAGAAGCGCATGAACAAGACAGCACTTGTGCCCTGTATCGTGCGCACGGACGGGCTCGCCGAGGAAGACAGCCTCGCCGAGAACGTCCGAGCCGCGCGCCGCTGCATCCGCTCGACCAGTTCCGCGCCTTCCATGCGATGCGCGAGAAAGCCCGCACCGAGGACGAGATCGCTGCGGCCTTCTTCGTCCCGGCCGGCGTGGTCAAGCAGCGGCTGAGGCTCGCCGCCGTAGCACCCTCGCTGCTCGACGCCTATGCCGAGGAGGAGATGACCCTCGACCAGCTCATGGCCTTCACGGTGGGTCCCGATCACGCGCGGCAAGAGCAGGTCTGGGAGGCGCTGCAGCGGCACTATTCGCGAGCGCCTCATGAGATCCGCCGCATGCTGACCGAGGGTGCGGTGCGCGCCTCGGACAAGCGGGCGCAGTTCGTCGGGCTCGGCGATTACGTCGAGGCCTGGGGCGAGATCCTGCGCGATCTGTTCCAGCAGGACGACGGCGGCTGGCTGCAGGATGCGGCCCTGCTCGACGTCATGGTGCGCGAGAAGCTGGCCGAGAAAGCCGAGGGGGTGCGTGCCGAGGGCTGGAAATGGGTCGAGGTCGATACCGAATTTCCCTACGGGCACAGTTTCGGGATGCGCCGGGTCCATGGTGAGGCGGTGCCGATGAGCGACGAGGAAGCCGCCAGCTATCAGGCGCTGAAGGCCGAGTACGACGCGCTCGAGGCCGAGCATGCGGAGGCCGACGAGCTGCCCGACGACGTCGATGCCCGGCTGGGCGAGATCGAGGAGGCGATGGAGGCATTCGAGGTGCGTCCGATCCGTTACGAGGCCGACGACTTCGCGCTCGCCGGGGCCTTCGTCAGCATCGACAGTTCCGGGCGGCTGCGCGTCGAGCGGGGCTATGTGCGGCCCGAGGATGAGCCGGTCGAGGAGGTGGAGGACACCGGCCAGGTTGCACCGGAAACGGCGCCGGTCGAGGACTCCGACAACACCGTTGCGTCGGCTTCGGACGAGGAGGAAGAGGACGACGGCCTGAAACCGCTTTCCGACCGCCTCGTCATGGAACTGACGGCCCGTCGCACCCTGGCATTGCGAAATGCGCTGGTGCAGGACCCGCAGGTCGCCTTCCTCGCGGCCCTGCACGCGATGGTCCTGCGACTCTTCTACCGCTACGCCACAGGCAACTGCGTCGAGGTCGAACCGCGCAACGCGGGGTTCGGATCGCAGGTGCCGGGCCTCGGCGACACGGGTTACGCGCAGGCCATCGATCAACGCCATGAGACCTGGGCGCGGAACCTGCCGAAAGCGCCAGAAGACCTCTGGGAGGCCCTGACCGAGTTCGACAGCTGCAGCCGCGAGGCGCTGTTCGCCCATTGCGTGGCGATGAGCGTCAATGCCGTCCAAGACCCCTATCAGCGCCGACCGCGCGCCATCGCGCATGCGGATGTGCTGGCCGGGACGGTCGGGCTCGACATGGCCAAGGCGGGTTGGACGACGACCGGTGACAGCTACCTCGGTCGCGTGACCAAGGCCCGCATCCTCGAGGCCGTGCGCGAAGCGAAAGGCAAAGACGCCGCTGACCGGATCACCGGGCTGAAGAAGACCGAGATGGTGACCGCGGCCGAGGACCTGCTCTCCGGCACCGGCTGGCTGCCCGAACCGCTGCGCACGCCGCCACTGCGGGAAGAGGACGCTTCGGAGATCGAGTTGATCGACAACGCCGACATCGCCGATGGAGCCCCTTCGGACGACGATCCCGACAGCGGCGAAGCGCAATCGGCGGAAGACGGCGACGAACAGGCTATCGGAGATTCCGACCCCTCGGAGGAAGATGATCCCATCGCCGGTGACGCCTTCGCCCGAACTGCCGCCGAGTGACCTTCGAGCAGGTCGGAGCGTTCGTGCCCTGGCAAAGGTCCCCCGGACCTTTGCCAGCCGGGCGCTCACCCCCCCGAGTTCCGGCAACCGGGGTCCGCCAGAAATGGCGGGCCCCTTTTTCTATCCACGACAGGAGGCACCGAGCATGCACAGCCCCGCCGCCGAAATCGCCCGCCGCCTTGCCGAGGATGCCGAGGCCGTCTGCCGTCACTACCTTACGAACGGGCGCAAACAGGGCCGCTACTGGATCGTAGGCGATGTCCAGAACACACCGGCCTGCAGCCTCTATGTCAGACTGACCGGTCCGATCTCTGGTCCCGGTGCCGCCGGAAAATGGACCGATTCCGCAACCGGGCAGCACGGGGATCTTCTGGATCTGATCGCCCTGAACATGGGGATCACCACGCTGAAGGACGCGCTGGACGAAGCGCGCAGGTTTCTCAGCCTGCCGCAGACGGACGGGTACCGCGTGACCGGCCGGCCATCCAGTCGTGGCTCACCCGAGGCCGCGCGGCGGCTCTGGGCCATGGGCCAGCCGATGGCGGGCACCTTGGCGGAACGCTATCTCGCAGGGCGTGGCCTCACCGGGCTGGGCCGTCTCGACAGTCTCCGGTTTCACCCGAACTGCTTTTACTGGCGCGAGGATCACGCGCTGACAGACGCGCCTGAGGCCTGGCCTGCCCTGCTCGCCAAGGTGACGGACCTCGAAGGGCGGCTTACCGGCCTGCACCGCACCTGGCTCGATCCCGCCACTGCGGACAAGGCCCTGGTCAGTCCACCCCGCAAGGCCATGGGCAATCTCCTCGGCCATGGTGTTCGTATCGGTAAACCGGTCAGCGTGCTGGCTGCAGGCGAAGGGCTGGAGACGATGCTCTCCCTGCATTTGGCCCTGCAGAAGCTTCCTGTCGTGGCGGCTCTGTCCGCCAATCATCTCGCAGCCCTGCAGCTGCCGGCCGATCTGCGCCGCCTCTACATCGCCGTCGATGCCGATCCGGCAGGCCTGTCCGCCGCAGACCAACTGGCGCATCGGGCCCATGGGGCCCGGATCGACGCGATCCACCTCACCCCCAGTCTCGGCGATTTCAATGACGATCTGCGGGCCATTGGCCGCGACGCGTTGCGCGCGCATCTGCATCCGCAACTGGCGCCCGAGGACGCCGTGACCTTCCTCGACCACGCCCTCGACTGATCGGGCCGGCCTCCCCGGTCAGCGCCTCCGCGATCAGAGCCACGCCTTCCGGAGTTCCGAGAGCGGGCAAAACGGAGCAGAGCCCGGACGCGCCCGCAACGGCCATGGCCGTCCTCCGCTGCGCTCCGGTTCCACCCCATCGCGCGGGCGCGACAGGGACCCCTGAGAATGCAGGCCCGTCCGGCCCCCGCTTTTCCGTTGCCCGGGAAGGCCGCGAGAGGCGCGGGCTTCGACAACCGGAGACGACATCATGACCGAGACCCATCTTCAAATCCGATCCTCCACCGCCGTCGTGCTCGAGGAACTGCAGCTCGATGGCTGGCGCCCCTTCACCGACGAGCCCGATCCCCGCCCCTTGCCGGAGCCCGACGCCATTCGCACCGCCGTCGCCGACATTTTCGACGCGCTCGTCTCGACGCTGTCCGACACGCGCCTGGAGCCCGACCTCGAAGTCCTGCTCTGGGCCACTACGAACCTGTTCGACCGCACTTCGACGCGGATAAACCGTGATCTCGACAGCAATGAACTGGCGCAGAAGCGGTCGCAACGCGAGCAGGACGGCTCCGAGGTCCGCTCGGTCGAACTGGAAACCCTGATCGCGGAGGGCATCACACTCGTCGAGCGGCGCAATGCCTTTGAGGCCATGCGCGATCTCGCCGCCGAGTTGTTCGAGACCCATCTCGGCCAAACCTGGCACCCTCGCACGGGCAGCCATGTGAGCCGCCGCACCCTGACCGCCTCTTTGATCGACAGCCGCGATCACTTGGCCGCAAAACGCAGGGTTGATCTGGAACCACTCCTGCCCCAAGGCATTAAGATCGCCTTTACCGGCGGGCTGGACTGCAACGATCATGCGGCCATCTGGGCGGCCCTCGACCGCGTCCACGCGAAACACGCCGACATGGTGCTGCTGCACGGCGGCGCACCGCGCGGGGCCGAACGCATCGCTGCAGCCTGGGCCGACAACCGCAGCGTGACACAGATCGTCTTCACGCCCGACTGGACGCGGCACGGCAAATCGGCCCCCTTCAAGCGCAACGACCAGTTGCTCGACACGCTGCCCATCGGGCTGATCGTCTTCCCGGGCTCGGGCATCACCGAAAATCTCGCCGACAAGGCCCGCGCGATGGGCATTCCCCTCTTCGACTTCCGGCCGAAAGCCGCCCCACCAGCATGACCGGATTTCCGCCGATGCCCGCCCCGGACCCTCCCGGGCGGGCTGTTTTCTGCTATGATCTGCCGGTGCCAATGGAGCAGGTGGCGGCGCGATCCTTGTTCTCGAAAGGAGTGCCTCATGTTTTTCTCCACTCTCTTCACGCTGTTCGGCCTCGGTGCCCTCTGCTGGATCCCGTTCAACCTGGCCGTCTACGCCCTGCCCTTCGCGATCGGACTGACCTCGGGCATTTATCTCTATGAAACGGGCCAAGGCGTCTTCCTGTCGATCATTGCGGGCCTCTTCATCGGCGGCTTGGTCGCCGCTCTCGGAGAATTCGCCTTCGATCGCATCCGGTCCGTCCCTCTCAAGCTCGCAATCGGCCTGATCTACGCGGTCCCCGCCGGGATCGCCGGGTTTCATGCGGCAAAGGGTCTTGCCGAATTTGGCAGCGCGGGCGCTGCGACCATCACCCTCCTGTCTTGGCTGGGCGCGCTGGTTGTGGGCGGGACCGCTTGGGCGCGGGTGTCGGGCTGGTCCGAGGTCAACGCCATGTCCGACCCGCATCCGCACAGGTCTTTCGACGAACACTGAACGCCCTGTGAAGCTTGCACCGGTGCGTGCCGTCCGCCAAATCGTCAGCGTGCACCGCAACCGATTGCTGCAAAAGGTCTCCATCCTCGCCGTCACCGCCGCATTGCGGTGGGGCAGGACCGGCTGAGCAAAGCCAGATCGCCGAGACCCACGTCATGGCGCATGTCCCCGGTCGCGCATGCATCTGGATCGTCGGCAAACCGAACATCACGGCAGACAAGCACAGACACGGCGAGAGGGGACAATCCCAGAGAAGCGAGGCACGTCCGGGACATGCACTGTTTCCGCCTGTACGCCGCAACCTGTCTTTGCACGACGCATGCTGCCGGGGTCTTGCGCGGTCCAAAGATAGCCTGTCATCCCCTCTTCCATGGCATGACGCCACGCGTCCCTTGCGGGCCTCTCAGCGGCTGATCTGACCGGGATCGGCTAACGCCTCGACCGCCTTGGCCGCAACGGCCGGTCCGGACTTTCTTCCCCTGGCGCCCCGAACAGTATCGGGTTCGCCATTCCTCGCGGAACAAGAAAGACCGGCCTTGCCGTCCTCCGCTGGCGCTGCGGGCCACAGGGGCTGCGTCGGCGGATCGCCCCTGTCCTGACGATCGCCATCGAGGCCGCGAAGGGCGCGGGCTGGGACAAGCCAAAAGGAGACATGACATGGCCACCATCGGAACCTTCAAGAAGACCGGCAACGAGTACGTCGGCGAAATCGTCACCCTGAGCGTGCAGGCGAAAGCCGTCCGCATCGTCCCCGAGGACAGCACCCCGAACGACAACGCCCCCTCCCACCGCGTCTTTGTCGGCCGTGCCGAAATCGGCGCCGCCTGGTCCAAGCGCTCGACCGAGGGCCGCGACTACCTGAGCCTCAAGCTCGACGACCCGAGCTTCACGCAGCCGATCTACGCCAACCTCTTCGACGACACGGTGATCGAAGGCGGCGAAGAGACCTTCAGCCTCATCTGGTCGCGCCCCAACACCCGCCGCAACGGCGACTGACAACAGACGACCCCGCCCGAGATCACCGGGCGGGGTGACCTTTACTCATCTTGTGCTGACCGCGAGCGGTTCTCGGTCATGTTTGAACGCATCGCGAGCGGCCCAAACCGAACCTTCAACCTGATTTCACGATGCCGCGGTGCGGCCCGTCATTCCGGACCTTCGCCGCAGACGCAAAATTGAACGAAAGCGAAATAGCAGTCTGCGGACGGAGCTGCCGTTCACCAATCTGTATCGAACGGCGGCTTTGACTGGTTGATCGTCGGTCATCAATTGCCAGTCTTGTTAGGTGTCAAGAAACGGCCGGCGTTGGCCCCTGCCAAGTATCGTTTCAGCTCAATCCGTACCGGATCGTCAGGAATGGTTGCACCGCCAGATCTTCGGTTTTCAGCCTCACGGACCCAACACTTGGACGTTGCGCGGGGCGAGATAACCACATCATAGCTGCGATCGAAGGTTGAAGGTCTGCAGCGCCAAGGCGTTTTGGTGACGCCGCTGCTTGTCGGACAACCTCCCGAAATCGAACCAATCAATCTTTGATAACGCGCTGCTCCATCCTTCCTGGAAGCGAACATGTCAGCCAACGAGGTCGACACTGTTCGATCAGATATCTTCCATGAGCCCCATCGCAATCCGATTGATGTCGCGTGCAAATAGCGTGATCTCAAGTTGCACTGACCCGTAGGCATCGGACAGTGACACAAGATCTCCCGAAGCGATCTGCTCTCTACACATCGTGAAAGGAAGCCACGCAACGCCTTCGCCACGGCTGACAAGCTCACGTAAGATGACCGAGTAAGCTGACTCGACCTCGCGCTCGGCAAGTGACCGATCCCTGAACACATCCGAAAGCCGGCTTTGTGCCAGCAATGTGCCGAAGTGGCTTTCCTGAGGATAGGACAGGATCGGCACCTTCTCGGCGAGCGTCGAGTCTTCGTTGACCTTGTGACGCAGCGCGCCGCCCGCGACAGGTATCAGGGTGTCCCGTCCGAGCGTCTTTCGAAGAACGGTCTCGTCGAACGGTAGTGGCGGGAAGCCGATCGCCTCGTAGCACAGGAGGAAATCGGCATCGGCCTGCATGAAAAGCGACACGCAATCCTCGCGGTTGAGCGTCCGTAATCGCCACGAGACCTCGGGGCGTTTGTCGGCAAGCAGTCGAAAGACGCGCGGAAAGACATCCGATCCAAGCGCGTGCTGAGTCGCGATCACCACCGGAAGCTGTCGTTTGCCTTCCGGCGTCAATAAACCGCGGATTTTTTGGGCGCGGGCGATCATGGAGCGAATTTCTGTCTCCGCGCCCAACAGGGTGTCTGACAACTCTATCCGGTTCTTGCTGCGGGTCACGAGCGGAGCGCCGACCCAGTCTTCAAGCGCGCGGATCCGTCGCGAAAACGCTGGCTGCGTTACGTTTCTGCGCGCCGCCGCCTTGCTGAGCGACCCGCACTCGATGAGTGCGAGGGCATCCTCGAGAAGTTTCAAATTCATGCTCGCTCATACCAGCCGGCATAGCAGAGTGCAAATTCGGCATTTGCAACCCGTTGATTTGCGGTGAACCCTATGCCGAAAGCTGTGAAGAACGGGGGATCACATGGCCAACTTGGATTTGGCTTCAAAGCCGCGACTGGACGTACTCAAGAAGTCTCTCGCTCGACATCCGAAACTCCGCCTTGCCCATCTTCCAACACCCCTCGAACCGATGGACCGGCTGAGCGAAGCGCTTGGCGGGCCGCGTTTCTGGATCAAACGGGATGACTGCACCGGGCTGGCCACAGGCGGCAACAAGGCGCGCAAACTCGACTATCTGATGGCCGAAGCGAAGGCGGCGGGTGCCACGGCGATTGTCACGCAGGGCGCGACCCAATCCAACCACACACGCCAATCCGCCGCGGCTGCGGCAAAGCTCGGGATGGCCTGCCACATTCTTCTGGAGGACCGCACGGGCTCAGACGACTTCTCGTACAATGCCAACGGAAACGTCCTTCTCAGCCGACTTGCCGGCGGGATGATGACGAAGTTTCCGGGCGGCACCGATATGGCGCAAGAGATGGAGCGCCTCGCCGGGGAGCTTCGGGCGAAAGGCGAGGTCGTCTACGTGATCCCGGGCGGCGGGTCCAACGCGACGGGCGCGCTCGGATATGCCGAATGCGCTCATGAACTTCTGTCGCAGGCTGACGAGACCGGGCTTGAGATCGACATGATCGTTCAGCCAACCGGCAGTTCTGGTACCCACGCCGGAATGGTCGCGGGCCTCACCGTGATGGAAAGCGACATTCCCATTCTGGGCCTCGGCACGCGCGCACCCAAGGAAAAGCAGGAGACGATGGTCTACGACCTCGCCGTGCGGACATTGAAGAGGCTGGACTACGACGGCCAGCTCGACCGCGCGCGTGTGCAGGCGAATTGCGACTACGTGGGTGACGGCTATGGCATCCCGACCGACGGCATGGTCGAGGCGGTTCAGACACTTGCCCGGCTGGAGGGGCTGCTCTTCGATCCCGTCTACTCGGGCAAGGCACTCGACGGATTCCTCAAACTCGCCCGGAATGAGCAGTTCGCCGGCATGAAAAATGTCGTGTTCCTGCACACCGGCGGCAGTTCGGCCATCTTCGCCTATCCCGGCGCCTTCGGCGCGCAACCTGTTTAACCTTTCCCGAAGTCAGGCATGGCCGACCAAGGGCCATGCGAACCCTCCAGAAAACGAAAGGACATGCATATGACGATGCAAAAACATACCTTCAAGACGCTCTTGGCGGGTGCCGCGCTTGCCCTTGCCACAGCGCTGCCCGCGCAAGCTGTCGAGATCAAGCTGGCCCACCCCAACGTGCCGGACCATCCCATGGGACAGGGCTTTGAATACTTCAAGGAACTGGTCGAGGAACGCTCGGGCGGCGAAATCGAAGTCACGATCTTCGACAGCTCCAAGTTCGGCAACTTTGACAGCGTCGTGCAGGGCCTGCAGAGCGGACTTCTGCAAATGGGTTCGGCTTCGACACCGAACCTTGCACCGTTCTCCAAGGACTTTCTGATTTTCGACATGCCCTTCCTGATCCCCAGCTATGAAGCTGCGGACTTGATCACAGACGGTGAAATCGGAATGGAAGCTGCTCGCGCGCTCGAGCCGACGGGCATCATCGGGATGGGCTACATCGAGATCGGCTTTCGCCACAACTTCAACAGCACCCGCTCGGTCGTAACACTGGCCGACATGGAGGGGATGAAAATCCGCTCGACGCCCTCCAAGGCGCACATTGCGACGCTGCAATCGCTGGGCGCGAACCCGACGCCGATTGCATGGAGCGAGGTCTATACCGCGCTGCAGCAGCAGACCGTCGACGGCATCGACATCGACCTCAATCTCGCATGGGCCAACAACTTCCACGAAGTGACGGAAAACCTGACGCTCGTCGGGTCGCTCTACAGCCCGCACCTCGTCATGGCCTCGCAGATCTGGTGGATGGGCCTGTCGCCCGAGCATCAGGAGATCATCGAGACGGCGTTTGCCGAAATGCAGGTCTTCCAGCGCACCAAGATCCGCGACAACGAAGCCGACATTCTGGAAAAACTCGCAGCCGAGGGCATGACCGTTGTCGAGCTTACGCCTGAAGAACGCGCCAAGTTTCAGGAAGCCTCGCAGTCTGTCGTCGCGGAGTTTGAAGCCGAGATCGGCGCGGACCTGATCGAGAAGGCGAGAACCACAATCGCCGACGCCGGACTCTAAGACGGCGTTTTGCAGCACTGGCTTTCGGCGGGGAAATGGCCTCGCCGGCGCCGATCCCTGACTTTCGCGGAGCGCCCCCATGCTGACAAAAATCGAGGAAATCGTCTCCTGCATCTGCATGGGAGTGATGGTCGCCGTCATCGGCATGCAGGTGTTCAACAGATACGTCCTGGGGTCTTCCCTGGTCTGGTCCGAGGAACTGGGACGCTTTCTTTTCATCTGGGCAGTATGGGTGGGATGCAGCCTTGCCATGCGCTCGGATCGTCACCTGCGCGTCACCGCGCTTGCAGAGTTCTCGGGCCCGCGCGTGCGTTTCGCGCTTGATGTCTTCGCACAGCTCGCGACCCTCGTATTTTGCGGGTTTGCCGTGGTCTGGGGTGTACAGATGATCAGTTTTCTTATGCGCACCGGCCAGGAGGCGCCCGCACTCGAAGTGCCGATCTACTGGGTCTACCTCGCCCTGCCCATAGGCATGGCCCTTATGGGCATTCGCTGCCTTCAAAACCTCTACGCGCTCTTCACCGGGCAAAGAAAGGACGCCTCGGAGGCGTCGTATTGACCCCTCACCACCGATTGGAGCCAGCGCCGTGACCATCGCCCTTATCTTCATCGCTCTCTTTTTCCTGCTGGTCCTTGGCGCACCCATCGGGGTCGCCATCGGGTTGAGCGTGATCCTCGGGATGCTGCTCGACGGCATTCCGTCGATCTTCCTGGTGCAAAAGCTCGTCACATCGCTGGACAGCTTTCCCCTTCTCGCGGTGCCGTTCTTCATCATGGCCGGCGAGATCATGCAGAAGGGCAGCATGGCCGAGCGCCTTCTGGCCCTGTCGCGGAGCCTTGTGGGACATATCACCGGCGGCACCGCGCACATCTCGGTTCTCACCAGCCTGTTCTTCGGCGCGCTTTCGGGCTCGTCTCCGGCAACCGTTGCCGCGGTCGGGGGCATCATGGTGCCCAAGATGAAGGAAGAGGGCTACGACACAGGCTACGCGACGGCCGTGGCCACGTCGGCCGGGTGCCTTGGCGTCATGATCCCGCCAAGCGTTCCGTTGATCATTTACGGCACCACGGCGGGCCTTTCGGTTGGCGACCTCTTCATTGCGGGAATTCTGCCCGGTATCTTCGTCGGTCTGTCGCTGATGATTTGCGCCTATGTCATCGCAAAGCGTCGCGGCTATACCACGACCAGCGAACGCGCCCCGGTCAGCGAGATCGGCCGCTCCTTCATCGGGTCGATCCACGCGCTCATGGTCCCCATCATCGTGCTGGGCGGCATCTACGGCGGGATCATGACGCCCACCGAAGCGGGCGTGAGCGCTGTGGCCTACGCGCTCTTTGTCGAGACCGTCATCCTCCGTGCCATCGGGTTCCGTGAAATCTGGCAGATTCTGCGCTCGACCGTCCTGACCACGGCGTCGATCTTCTTCCTGGTGGCAACCGCGACGGCGCTTGGTCAGATCCTGCTGTTCAATTCGGTGCCGGACATGATGGTCGATCTGATGACCTCGATCTCCGACAACCGGTATGTTCTGCTCGTCCTCATCATCGTGTTGCTGCTTGTTGTCGGCACGTTCATGGACGCGCTGGCCAATATCCTGATCCTGACGCCCCTTCTCCTGCCCGTGGTCCGCGAAGTGGGGATCGACCCGATCCATTTTGGGATCGTGATGATTGTCTCGATTGCCATCGGCTTCCTGACCCCGCCGGTTGGCGTGAACCTCTTTGTCGGCTGCTCGATTGGTCAGATCTCGATCGAGCGCCTCTCGGTCGCCGTCATGCCGTTCCTCGGCGCAATGATCCTTGCGCTGCTGGTCCTGGCCTTTGTGCCCCAGATCAGTCTGATCTTGTTGTGACGCCGCATTGGAGGCAAACCGAGTGGGCGGACGGCATCGGCGCGTTTGCGGCGCGACTGCGCCGTGGCACGACAACGGCGCGCGCCGCGACCGAGCGGTCATTGGCACGGATCGCCGAGCATGACGGGCAGATGCAGGCCTTCGTACATGTCGCCGCGGACGCAGCCCTCGAACAGGCGGACCGCGCGGATGCGCTTCTGGCTGACGGCACCGACCTTGGCCCGCTCATGGGGGTGCCGGTCGGCATCAAGGACCTTTTCGCGGTCGAAGGGATGCCCACGCGGGCTGGCAGTCGGCTTGATATCTCGCATGCCATCGGGGCCGAGGGCCCCTTCGTGGCTCGATTGCGCGCGGCCGGCGCGGTTATTCTCGGGAAATGCCGCACGATCGAATTCGCGGCTGGCGCACAGAACATAAGCCACCCGACGCCCTGGAACCCCGCGGATCCGGCGACCCACCGTAGCCCCGGTGGTTCCTCCAACGGCTCGGCAACAGCAGTTGCTGCTGGATATTGCCCGTTGGCCATCGGGTCGGACACGGGCGGTTCGGTGCGCGCTCCGGCGGCACTCTGCGGCCTTGTCGGGCACAAGTTCACGGCCGGGAACATCTCGCTCGATGGCATCTTCCCGTTATGCCGGACGCTCGACAGCATCGGTACGCTGACCGTGCACCCGTCCGATGCCTTTCTGGTTTACGATACGCTGTTCGCGCCCGAAGGCGCGGCCCGCCCGGAAATGCCACTCTCGGGGTGTCGTCTTGGTATTCCGCACGCGGACATGCTCGGGGAACTGGCGCCGGACGTGGCCGCAGCTTTCGACGACGTGATGGAGCGCCTGAGATCAGCAGGCGCGGAACTGACCCTTCTGGACTGGCCCACTTCGGACGACCTGGATGCGGTTGCGGCGGTCTTCGCAAACCTCGTTCCCGCCGAACTGGCCAACACACTCGGCGCTGCCCTTGTGGCGGGCGAAGCCGACAAGATCGATCCGGTCGCGATGCACCGTCTTGGCCCTGGCCGCGACATGATGCATCTCGACATGCAGTCTTTGCACGATGACCTGAGCCGAATGGCCAAAAGAACGCAGGAGCGCATGAAAGGCATCTCCGCGCTGATCTATCCGACATCACCCATCACGGCGCCGCGGGTCGAAGACGTCATGACTCCGACCGCGGCAGTCGAGTTCAACGGCCGTGTTCTGAGAATAACCCGCATGGTCAACGCCTATGGTCTTACGGCCTGCTCAGTCCCCCTTGCTCGCCCGCCGGGCGCGCTTCCAATTGGTGTTGATATCGCCATGCCCGCCGGCGAAGATCGGCGGTGTCTCGTCTTCGCGAACGCGGTTTCTGAGGCGAGGTCTGCCTGAGGCGGACATTGAAAAACCCTGGGCCACGCTCGGATCGCAACCTACGATGCCGGGATTCCTCGCAAGAAAAAGCATCCCTAGTGAGAGGTCTGAGGTGCCCCTAGTTTCTTAGGGTCAGGACCCATTGATCAGGCTCTAACGTTCTGATTCATTGCTCGAAAAGCGAGCGGTGACATGAGCAATCTCTTCTGGCTTACGGATGCGCAGATGGCACGTCTTGAGCCCCTCTTTCCGAAGTCCCATGACAAGCCCCGCGTCGATGATCGGCGCGTTCTATCGGGGATAATCTTCATCAACCGCAATGGTTTGCGGTGGTGTGACGTACCCAAGGAGTAAGGCCCGCAAAAGACCCTCTTCAACCGCTGGAAGCGCTGGAGCGACAAGGGCGTGTTCGCTCGGATCCTTGTGGGGCTGGCCGCCGAGGAGCCCGAGAAGAAGACGGCGATGATCCCTCTCGGGACATCACTATCGTGATGCCCTGCCGGGCAAGGGACGCGACCTACCTGAAGACCCATCGCACGGCGACGAGCCTGCGGGTGAAAAAGGGGGGCGTGGACGCCTGATCGGTCGGACGAAGGGCGGCATGAACACCAAGCTGCATGCCATCTGTGACAGCCAGGGACGACCACTGAACCTGTTCGTCACAGCAGGGCAAGTCAGCGATTACATCGGCGCACGGGCACTGCTCGGCAGCCTGCCGAAGGTGGACTGGTTGCTAGCGGATCGCGGCTATGACGCCGACTGGTTCCGCGGAGCCTTGAAAGACAAGGGGATACGCGCCTGCATCCCGGCTCGAAAGCAGCGCAAGACGACCGTGAAATACGACAAGCGTCGATACAAGCGGCGCAACCGCCCCTCTTGTGACATTGCTGCGCAATGCACTGCCGGGCAGTGATCAAGATCATGTTCGGCAGGCTCAAGGACTGGCGCCGGATCGCCACCCGCTACGACAGATGCCCCAAGGTCTTCCTGTCAGCCATCGCCTTGGCCGCCGCCGTCATCTTCTGGCTATGACCATCGATGAGTCTGGACCCTAGACGAGCGGACCTTAAGCATAATCTTGCTCGGGCGACTGCGGACAATTCCGGCGCCGATTGAAAACTTGCCGCTCATCGAACTCAGCAAACCGCCGACTTCCAAGAACAATCACTCCGATCCTCCACAAGCAGTTCCGAATGCAGTTGCTTGCAAACCGCGCTCAGCCGCAGGTCTTCACGCAGGACACGTTTCTCCGCGCCCAATCCCTTTCATTTCTCCGCAGAATTGCGATCGGGGCCTTCATCCCCGTCAGACGCGGCCAAGTGTGCAACGCGCCGGATGGCGTCGCGGGCGATCGCCACATGGAACGGCATGATCGCCGTGAGATACAGGCGACCGGCGAGATTGTGGGGCCGGACCCATGTGGACAAGGTCACGCGGCCGCCGCGCGACAACACCGATACACGAAAATTCAGATGCCGGTCATTGAAACCAGCGATAATCTCGTCAGCCGTTTCCGCTTCGACCGGAAAAACGCCCAACTTGTCAGGGGCCTCTGGGCCATTGGCCGACAATCCAAAAGGCGCGGTCAAGACATTCCGCAGACCCACAAGCAAACGAGCCCAACCAGGAAAACGCACAATTTCTTCCGCGGCCTGCCTGGGGGACGCATTGGCGCTGACGGTGTAGCTGTCCAGAAAATCACCCTCCGCAAAATACTGCTCGAGCAATGACCCCGTTGGAAGGTCGACCTTATCAACCGATTTGAGCTGTCTTGCCATCAGGATCTTTCAGGTTTCACAAGGCTTGTCCGAACGCAGGAAGGCGGCACGCCGAACCGGCGTCCGGCCTCTTCGTCGTCCAGTTCGAAACTGCCTTCAATGGAGCAAAAGCGCACCATCCCTCGAAGGTCGGATGCGCGTCTCGGTCAGCAGGTTGAGTTTGTCGGGATGCCGCATGACGAACATGTGGCATGCGCGGCCCATCGGATCGTATGAAAAAGACACGGATGCATGCGCACCGCCAGCGTCTTCGACCAAGAGTCCGAGCAACCCGTTCACCGTTCCCAACGTGAAATTCATGTCTTTCCAGACAGGCGAAAGAACCTCGGAGATGAACCGGGAAACACGCGTCGGCCCTTCGATCACGTGCCGGACAGCGATGACTTTACCACCGCTATCGGCGCGCAAGTCGGCATCGTCGCGTAGCATTTTTGCAAGGCCATCGGCGTTCCCGGTTCTCAAGGCCGATTGAAATGCGTCGAGCAACCGGATTTGCATCGCCTGATCTGGGATATGCCGCGCTTTGCCTTCGGCAACGAATGCGCGCGCCCGCGCGGCCAGTTTGCGGCAATTGGCGGCTTTCAGGTCCAGCACGGCGGCGACGTCCTCGAACGGCATTCCGAAGATATCGTGCAGAAGATAGGCCGCCCGCTCTTTTGGGGTCAGTCGCTCGAGCAAAAGCAGGAAAGCCGTTGTAAGCGATGATGCGATTTCCGCACGTTCTTCCGGCCCGCCGTCGAAATCTGTCTGGATCTGATCCGGAATCCAGGGGCCGACATAGTCAAGGCGGGTTTTGTGCGCGGCCTTCAAACGATCAAGGCAGATGTTCGTGCACACCCGCGACAACCAGGCCGCGGGTGTATCGATGGCAGGCCCGTCATAAGTGGCCCATTTCAGATAGGTGTCTTGAACCGCGTCCTGCGCATCGCTGACCGAGCCGAGCATCCGATAGGCGATCCCTGTCAGGCGGGGCCGCACGTCTTCGAATATCTCGGTCCTGTCGCCCATGTCAGTATTTCGACCTCTGCACCCGGTTCCACAGATTGATCATCCCGATGTCCGCGGTGATCAATGAGACTTCGGCGTCGGAAAAATGGCTGAGAAGATCCGCGCGCAGCGGAGTGAAGTTACACCCACGATCAAGATAGGTCATCGCTTCGGTCCAGGCCAACGCGGCACGTTCGGCGTCGGAAAAGACGTGCGCTTCACGCCACACGACAAGCTGGTCGAGCTTGTCCTGCGACACGCCGACCTTGCGGGCGTGGGCAAGGTGCATGTTTACACAGAATTCACACTGGTTGATCTGTGATGCCCGCAACTCAAGGAGGGTCGAGAGCGCCGGATCGAGGCCGAGTTGGGCCATCATCTGGTGCGTCTGTCCCAGGTGCGTATAAAGCGACGGCTGCAAGGTTTCGTAGCTCATGGGTTCGACTGTGTCTTTCATGGATCCATCCAATTCGTTGCGTTGCATGTACATGACGAACGGGACGGGCCGAATGTGACGCGGACGGTCAGGAAAATCATCCGGGCTGCTGGCAGCGCGCGGTGACTTCGATCTCGATCTTCATGCGAGGGTCGGCGAGCCCGGCAGCAAACATCGTCGCCGCTGGACGGACGTCGCCGAACCAGGCCCGCAGAACCGGCCAGCATGCGGGAAAGTCATCGGCGTCGGGCAGGATGTAATGCACCCGCACGACATCGGCGATCGAAGCCCCCGCCTGCGTCAGGGCCCAGGCGATGTTCCGAAGGCACTGCTCGGCCTGTTCGGCGACATCCGCGGAGATCTCCATCGTCGCATAATTGAACCCGGTCGTGCCGGACACGTAGATCGTGTCCCCGTCGACCACGGCGCGCGAATACCCGATATCGCGTTCGAACGGAGAGCCTTGAGAAATCAGGTGTCTGGTCATGTGTGTCCCTAGTTTGGTTGAGCGAATACTGTTCGGACGGGCAGACTGCCCTTATGGGTGACGTCGCGAGACGCCCGGGTGTGACGTGCGCGGCCTCACCCAAGCGTTTTGCCCATCGCATAGTTATGAATCATCACCCCGCGCAGCTGGAACTCTCTGCAGGCGATCACATGAAATCCTTCCCGCAGAAAGAAGCGGCGCGCTGCCTCGCTCGCCTCGACGAAAAGGCGTGGGTAGCCGGCTTCGATTGCGCGCGACTGAGCATGTCGAAACAGCGCCCTGCCGACGCCCGATCCCGCGACGTCGGGGTGGCAATAGAAGCAATCGATGTGACCATCGGCCTCTATTTCGATGAAAGCCACCGGTCTTTCGCTGGCGCCCAGCGCGACCAAAACGGTCCGGCCATCCGCCACGCGCGCCACATAGTCCTGCGACGGCATCGGCGCCGGGCTCCATGCCCTCAATTGCTCAGGCGTATAGTCCCGCGCCCCGATAACGTGGACGGCCGCGTGCAGGATCTCCGTCAGATCGGGCGCATCGGTCAGCTTGAAAGGTCTGATGATCAACGTTGCCTTCCCATTGCCGAGAGCGCGATTTTCCGTCTCTCGGCGCATCCAGAACAAAGCACCGCTATTTTGCTCACCTGAGCAATGCCCAAAGTGCCGCCGCCAGCCAGATACCCGCCCCGAAGCTCAAGTGAGCCGTGAGGCTCTTGGCCCGTGCGATGCCCGGCCTGGGCGTGCGACGTGCAGCAACGCCTGCGCCGAAGGCGGGCTGCAAGACGAAGAACGGTGCCGCGACTGTGAGCGCGCCGAAGACCAGCGCCGGCAGCAGGCTTGGCGCCGACGCCCAACCGGCGCCCATTGACATCAGGAACACTAGCGCGAACACGACACCGATCAGGTAGTGCAAAAGCCACCCAATGGGCCCTTCGTAGCGGAAAGGCGGGACTTGCGAGATCGGGCGAGGCAAACCCACTCCGCGAAGTCGCCAGTGGATCCAACGGCCCACCAGCCCGTAGTCGAATGGCTGCAGGCCAAAGGCACGTTTCAGGACAAATGCCACGATATCCATGACCAATGTGGCGCCGCAGCCAATCACAAGCGCATCCACGAAAAGGCTCTGCATCGTGCTTACCCCATTTTCTCGATGAGCGAATTGGTCCGCTCTGTTACTCGCGAGATATCCCTGTGCGCTGCTGATTGGTCGAGTGCCCAATTCCATACATCAGACATGCGCTGATGAATGGACCGGTCGGCTATCCCACCCTACCGGAACCGGCGGGTGAGTTCGTTCTCGCCACCGAGGCATCGGTGGCTGGTTTCAGGCATCGGTCTGCGCTTCGGTGAAGTCGCGTGCGCCGGACAAATGAGCATCCTCGTGCAGGGTTTCGGCCAGAACCGGCGCATTGGTCGCCCTGCAAGTTCCAAGAAAACTTTCTTGTTCCCCGGGATATATGGGAACGCGTCGGCGGTCAGGATCGGGCGCCTAAGTCTCGATCAAGCGCGTCCAGCGCCTGCCGCGCAGGTTCGTCGGCCGGAAACATCAACTCGATATGCAGGTCCGCAACCGCGATGTCCTCGGCGCTGCGGAACTGCGCGATGGTCGAGAACAGGCTGAGCCGCAGATCGCCCGCGCGATAGATCGTGGGCACGACAGGCGGAAGCGGCTCGTCGGGCTTCCATGCCGCCACCACCGGATCGGCGGCGAGGCGCGCCGCGGCGGCGTCCAGTTCCGCGATGCCGCCGGCCTGCAGGCTTTCTGCACGCAACCGCACCATCGCGTGATGTCCTACCTCGCCCCAGTTCTCCACGACGCCGGGGCCCCAGCCCGGCGCGGCCATCGCGTTGAGCAAGCTGTCACCCGGCCCGAGCCCCGCCAGCCGGAACAGGCGGCGCGCCGACCGGTTCAACTCGCGCAGGCACCAGAGCCCGTCGAGGATCACGCCCGGATAAGGCTCATGCCGGTCCAGCACGCGCGACATGGCCGCCAGCACCGGCTGCAGGACATCGCTGTCCGGCGGCTCGGCCGCGTAGACCGGCGCAAAGCCCGCGGCGGCCAGAGGCCCGTTGCGCGCCGTCCGGGGCACGGAGAGGACCTCGGAGAGATGGAGCACCATTTCGCGGCTGGGCCGCGACCGCCCCGTTTCCAGAAACGAAACGTGCCGGGGGCAAACCGACGCCTCGCAGGCCAGTTGCAGTTGGCTGAGACGCCGCGTCTCGCGCCAGGACTTCAGCATTTCTCCGAACCGGGCCATCTCGGCGCCTCCTTCTTGGACGGGCTAGCATTCCCGGATGCCAACCGCACTTACCTAAGTAATTGAGAAGATTACTTGCACCTTGTCAGACAGCCCCTGCAAAAGGATCACGGAAAGGAAATGCAATGAACCCGCAGGAATTCGTTCTGAAACTCGGGGCCGCACTGGTCGTCGTCTTCGGCGTCGTCGTCTGGCTTGGATCCAACCCGGCAACGGTCGGCCTCCCCGCCTTCTTCGGCGACCTCATTTTCTGGCCGCTCGACGGCCTTCAGACCTCCACCACCCAGGAGGCCCACCTGCTCAGCGCCATCGGCGGCGGCATCATGGTGGGCTGGGGATTGATGCTTTGGGCGCTTGCCGGGGAGGGTTCACGCGTCGCGCCCGCCTTCACAAGGCGGACGATCCTCACCTCGGTCTGGGCCTGGTCCCTCGTGGACAGCCTCGGGTCGGTTCTGGCCGGGGTGCCCCTGAACCTCATCGGCAACCTCGTGTTCCTCGGCCTGCTAACTCTGCCTTTCACGCGGTTTTTCGAGACACAGCGCGCTGCGACCTCGGAGCCGCGTTGACGCCCCGTGCAGACGACCGGGTGGCCCGTCACCCACAACTTGGGTGACGGCCCGAGGACGGCGGCGGGTGTCGTGGATGACGACCCACCGCCAGGCCGCGACCGGCCCGGACGAGCTGGAACAGGAGAAACCCCGCCGGCCCGAACAGGAAGGTAACGGGCAGGCACGGCACGACCGACCAGAAGGGCAGACCATCGCGCCGCCCCTGCCGGCAGATCCACGCCCCGACCAGAAGGTCGAAGGCGAGGAAATGGATCCACCCTGCCATGAGGGCATCGGCTTGCGAGAAGAGAGCGCTCACCTCCGCGAAGCTGCCGAAGCCGCCGCCCGGTGTGGAAAAACCGAACAGGATCACGACGTAGCCTGCCGAAAGGATGCCTGGAAGAACCAGTCCCGCGATCCGGTCCGACCAGACCGGGATAAGCGGCGACAAAAGCAACGCGACCCAACCGGCCATCGCCATCACCCCCGCGAGCGAGAAGATCAACTCATGGTTCATGTGATTTCCTTTCCGCATCGGGTTCGTCGAGATCGAGCGCGACATGCGGCGTGCCGTCCGATGTCCGCTCCTTCGAGTGACCTTCTGGCCCGACCTCAACCCGGATCCGCTTGCGCAGGTTCGAGAAGCTGTCGAAGCGAACCACATCCACCGCTTTGTCGAGGTCGAGCACCAGCCGGAACCAGCCGGGTCGCAGCTGGTCGGCGGCCAGCACCGTCGCGGCGAAGGGCTGCGACAGGTAGCGCCCGGTCACCCGGCCGCCGACCTCCCAGCCTTTCGGCGGCCGGTCGCGCAACGCGGCGTGAAACGCGTTCCAGTCGCGGTAGCCGTAGGCTCGCGCGACCCGCTCAAGTGCCTGCGCGTGGCTGATCGCCTCGCCATGTTCGGCGAGAGTGGCACGCAGGTGTCTTGCTTCCCGCTTCGCCTCCGAGATCGTTGGCAAATCGCGTGTCATGCCCGCACCTCCATAGTCGCGGTGAAGAGACCCCAGCGCAGGGACTGCACCCGTGCTGCCCGTGCCAGGACGAGGCCCGTCAGCCCGACCAGCAGGACCTCCGCGACCGGCGCCGCCAGCCAGATGCCCATCTCACCCACCAAACCCGCCAGGGCGAACGTTAGCGGCATCGCGAACAGGTATGGCTTGGACAGTCCCAGGATCGCCGCGCGGCCCGCGTCGCCGATGGCCTGGAAATGCATGGCGATCATCATCAGCGGCCCGGCGGCGAAGAAGCCCGCCGAAATCACCGGCAGGATGCGCGCGACCTCTCCGATGACCACCGGGTCCGAGACGAACGCCGCACCAATCGGTTCCGCGAAGACCGTCATGCCGATCTGCAGCGTCAGGCAATAACCGAAGGATGCGATGACCGCCGCCCGAAGGCTCGCGTCGCTGCGGTGGAACGCCCCTGCCCCGTAGTTGTTGCCCGTGATCGTCTGCATTGCATGGGCGAGGCCAAGAAGCGGCAGGAAGGCGAAGGTGATCAACCGTGTGACGATGCCGTAGGCCGAGACGGTCGCGTCGTAGTCCGGCGCTTCGACCCATTGGAGCGCCGCGATGATCGCCCCCGACCCGAGCGCCAGCCCGAGGAAGTTGAGGCTTTGCGGCGCGCCGAGCGCGAGGATGCCCCGCCAACCCGCCAACGGCGAATGGAGCCAGAGCGCGGACGGGCGCAACCCCGTCTCGCCGAAGACGCGGAAGCCCACGATGATGGCGAGCGCAAGGGCCTGAGCCAGCGCCGTGCCATAGGCCGACCCCGCCACGCCCATGTCGAGCATACCGATCAGAACGTAGTTGAAGCCCATGTTGCAGAGCGAGACCAGAAGGCTCATCGCGGCCATGAACAACACAAGCCCCTCGTTGCGCAGGGCGTCGGAGTTGACCGACAGCACGAAGATCAGGGGCGCGGCGAAGACCATGATGCGCAGGTAAGTGAGCCCCATATCGGCGAGGTCTTCTGACCCGCCTGCCGCGAGGAGCGCGACCGGTTTCCCGAGGGCCAGGAAGAGTGCGATCAGGACGAGGCCGATGAAGACGGCGAGGCCATGCGCCGCGGAATACGTCGCGCGCGCCTCGTTCACCCGCCAAGCGCCGAGTTGGCGGGCGAGGATGCTCGACATGCCCGAGGACACCAGCGTCGCCTGTGCCACGATCAGCATGTAGAGCGGGAACATCAGCGTGACGGCGGCCAGCGCCTGCGGTCCCGCAAAATGCCCGAGAAAAAGCGCATCGACCACGGCAAGAAGCCCGTTCATGCCCATAACGAAGATGATGGGAAGCGCGGTACGCGCGTAGAGCGGGCCGAGCGGCCCTGTAAGAAAAGAATTGGTCTGAGACGACATGACCCCGTTTTCCTTCAGGCGTGAGGTCGCGCAAGGACTGGACGGGGCCCGCATTACCATCCGCGCGACAGGTGCCGAGGATGACGAAGATCGTGTCTGATACAGAACTTCACCGTGACGAATGTCGGCGGGCGGCAGGCGTCTGTTGCCTCGAACGCTTGGCTACTGTGGTTGGCGTAAGCTGTCAACAGTGACGCATTCGGTCGTCCCGGATGATGTGTGCGGGCACCTTGTTGCGTCGTCTTTCACCGCTCGACGTGCCACGATCATGGCGGCGGGCCCGGCTACCGGCACGATCCGCACATCGCAAGACATGGAGCACCGCAGCATCGATATGACATTCGCAGTCTGCAAGAACCGCCCTGTCCCGCGAAACGTCAGGAGCCTACGGACGAGCGAGCCGAGCAGTCCGGAATTCGGCTTGTCGGCACAGAACGCGAGGCACAGCACACCGCCCGGCCGCACGACGCGACAAAGTTCATCCAGCGCCCGTTCGGTTGCCGGGCAGGTTTCGAGCACCCAGGCGCAGGTGACGATATCGAAGGTCGCGTCGGCAAATGGCAACGCTTCGAGTCGACCGAGCATCCGACGCACGGGAATGTCCTTGCAGGCCTCCAACATCGATTTGGACGGATCGAGAAGGGTCATCTTGCCGGGCGACATTCCTTCGGAAAGCATCGCGCGGGCAAACCGGCCTGTCCCACACCCCGCGTCAAGCAACGTGGCACGCGGCGATATCGCAATGCGCACCGCCGCCTCCAGCGCGGCCTGTGCCTCGCCACCGGCGAAGCGAAGCCAGCGCCGATGCATTACGTCGTAGACTGGCGCGAGCTGGCCATAAATTCGTATCATCCGGTCGTCAGGATGTGTTGGTCCATCCATGGTATCAGTATCCGGCGGGCGCGCGCACGCCGGACGCGATTTGACCGCCCCCGTCATTGTTCAGGTTTACGCCCGATCCCGATCCACGCAGTTGCGCCTAGATTGGTCGGGAACGGTCCGGCTTGAGAAATGATGAAGCGGATGGCGTCTTCACACAGCTTTTCCCAGGCCGCCGGAGACAAACGCGATCTCATGGCTGCGATTGGCGCGCTGCCGTTTGCAAGGCCATGCCAAAGGTGCTCTGCCGACGAAAATCCAAACTCACGCTCGGCCCGATGGACGGTGACGTCCACAAATCCGGCGGCCCGCATTTCAGCCGCAAGAACGTCGGGGTTTTCCAACGATCCGATGTCGTACGTTGGGGGCCGTCGCGAAGGATCCAAACGCGTCATCGTTTGCGCCATCACGTCGAACAACGGACAAAGTGACAGCCGCGCCCAGCTCGAGACGCAGGCCGTGCCACCCTTGCGCAAGGTGCGAAACATCTCGGCGTAGCCCTTTGGACGGTCGGGAAAGAACATCAGGCCGAACAGGGAAAACGCCGCATCGAATTGGTCTTCCGCGAACGGCAGGGCCTGGCCGTCCCCGTGGTGGATGGAGACGCCATCCGTGTCGTCGCGTGCCAGGTTTGTTTCCAATATCCGCAACATGCGGGGCGAGAAATCGATCGCGCAAACACGCGCGCCGCGTTCGGCAAGCAATGAGGTGAGCGTTCCCGGCCCACAGGCGATGTCCGCAACGCTTTGACCGGGCTGCACGTTGGCAATATGCATCGCGGCGTCAGCGAATTCCGCGAAGACGGGTCGCGCGGAGGTCTCATAACCATCCGCAACCCGGTCCCACGGGTCGACATTACTTAAATCGGTCATTCTTGGATGGCTCCGCCTTCGTTACTTGGCCGCCGAAATCTGATGCGATCGGCGTTCGGACTGAGGAATGCCCATTTATCCATGCTGGATACATTGCCGAAATTCGAACAGCGGCCATACACCGGTATAGGAATTCCTGCGGACAGCGGGCGTCGCCCGACAGGCGCCGGTCTGGCGCGCCTGTCAGGTTTTTCGGGTCAGTTTCGGTTCAGGCGCCCTGACGGCCGATCAAGCGCACCTTTTCCATCCACTGATCCGCACGACCCTCCTTCGGGTGGCTGGCGCCGGCGAAATGGGTGAACCGCGTGGGCTTGATGCCGATCAATTCGAAGATCTGACCACGCAACTGCCATAGGATCGCATTTCGGTAGAACAGCCGCAGCAGGACTCCCGGAGTGTCGGAAGTCAGGATGACACGCGCGGTTCGCCCCTCCAAAAGCGGTGCGGGCTTGCCACGCTTCATCGCCCGTGAGTCGAAGGCTCGCCCAGGCAACAGCACCCGATCGAGTAGCCACTAAAGCTTGGCGGGTATGGCGCTGAACTTTTGTGCAATCAATGGCACGCGGCCACTCGAAGATCGCCTAAGGGACTACCTCTTAGCCTGGTTGGAACCCGAGCGACCGAGCAATTGACCACTTGGCGGTGCCAATCTACCCATCGGTTCGAGACCAAACCGACCCTGCCCGATCACGCTTTGGAAGCGCGCGCACCAGCAAGCGCCATGGACCCGGCACCGGGCGCGATCTTTAGCGGAGAGTCCGACCGTCCTTGTCGCGCAAGGCGTTCCGCCAGCCCTCGGGCCAATGTGTCGAACACGATGCGGATGCGCCGGCTCGTCTGCAATTCCCGGTGCGTGACCAGCCAGATCGGAAACTCAAGCGTCGGGAAATCGGCGATAATCCGTTCAAGTGTCGGCTCCGCATCGGCAAGCGCTTCGGGCAGCATCGACACCCCGTATCCGGCCTTGACCAATTCCCACGCCACAACGCCATTCGCACTGGACATCACGAAGCTCTCGGGGCGCACCGGTATGCCCATGTTGTGAAGCGGTGCCATCAGACGTTCGGGGTCAGCGTTGCCGACGAAATCGTAGTCGGCAATATCGCGCAAGCTCTCTGGACGGCCCATCCGATCAAGATACTCGGAGGTCGCAAAGAGGTTGGCACGAAAATCTCCCAAGTGCCGGGCGATCAGATCCGGCTGCTCCGGCCGGACGTGACGGATCGCAATGTCAGCGTCACGTTCTGTCAGGTTCTCCAGCTCGCTCGATGTGAGAATACGAACGCGGACGCCCGGCGCTGCCTCCCGCAGCGGCCAGAGCACACGGGGCAGCACGGACACTGAAAGCAAATCGGTGCCCGTCACGGTGACCTCCCCCGTGACATCCTGCGAATTGCCATCGGCCACCATCGAGATCAGCGTCGCCGCTTCGCCCATGGCGCGCACATGGTCCAGAAGGTTGCGCCCCGCCTCGGTCAGCGTCAGCCCGCGCACGCTCCGTTCGACCAGCGTCACGCCAAGCGACTCTTCAAGTGCTCCAATCTGCCGGCCGATGGTCGGTTGCGTCGTCTTCAGAGCCCGGGCTGCGCCGCTGAACGAGCCCTTCTCGGCTGTCGCCAGAAACGCGCGCACTTGGTTCCAGTCAAAGGAGATGGCCTGCCAGTTCATGCATCTGCGTATAGCAAGTGTAGAGAATTAGGCAATCCACCATTTCCTGGCGCACAGCTAAACGGTCTTCAATCTAGGAGAGCCGAAGCCATGACCACCACGACCTTCTCAAATCGATCAACAACGTTCTGGGACAAAACCGCTGCGAAATATGCCCGCAAGCCGATTGCCGACCCCGCCGCCTACGATGCCAAGATCGCCAGGGTCCGCGCGCTTCTGCGTGCGGAGGACCGGATGCTTGAGATCGGGTGTGGAACTGGAAGCACCGCGCTCAGGCTGGCGGGGCATGTCGCGGAAATCACTGCGACGGACATCTCAAACCGCATGATCGACATCGCCGAAGCAAAACGCGCGGCCTCCGACGTCTCCAATCTGAGTTTCATACAGGCGGAAGCGACCGCGCGACTGCCCGGCGCGGCCTTCGACGTCGTCACGGCGTTCAGCATGCTTCACCTGGTCGAGGACGTGCCCGCCGTCCTCAGGGCCGTTCACGATCAACTGAAGCCGGGTGGCTTGTTCCTGTCGAAGACGGTCTGCCTCGGCGACGCAAGCGGGCCATTGCGCGTTTTCGTTCGTGCCCTCGGCACCATTGGCATCGCGCCGCCCATCACGATTCTGAGCAGGGCCGAACTGAGCCGTGCCTTGGTCCGCGCTGGCTTCGATCTCGTCGAGTGCCGGTATTTCGGCAAGAGCCGGCTGAACCCCTTCGTCATCGCGCAACGCCCGCGCTGACCTCGTGCGGCACCCTTCGCACTTCCCGTCGGGAGCGTGCATCAAAACAACGGACCCCAACCATGCGCAGCCTCACAAGAAACGAATGGACCTTTCTGGCGGTAGTGGCGGTGTATTCGTTCATTCCGGCAATCCTGTCCCTTGTCCGGATACCCGAACTTTTGGGCGCGCCGCCGATCGTGCCGCCGAATCCGCGCGCGGTCATCGACCCGGTCCCGATTATCCTCCACATCCTGGCAAGCTCGGTCTTCTGTCTTGCCGGCGCGGTGCAGTTTCTGCCGAGCCTTCGGAGGGATCGCCCTGCCTTACACAGAGGCCTTGGCCGCGTCGTTGTAACAACAGGCTCAATCAGCGCGCTGACCGGGCTTTGGATGACGGTTTTCTACGTCTTTCCCGATGCCCTTCAGGGACCCCTGCTATATTGGGCGCGCGTCGTTTTGAGCGTCGCGATGGTCTGCTCCATTGTCTGGGCGGTCATTGCGATACGGTCCCGAAACGTGGCGGCCCACCGGGCCGCAATGCTGCGGGCCTACGCCATCGGCCAAGGCGCCTCGACGCAGACTGCGTTCTTCATCGCTGGAATGGCCCTCTTCAGTGCCGAGCCGTTGGGCTTTTCACGCGATGTCCTGATGGTCGCCGCCTGGGTGACGAACCTCGTCATCGCAGAGGCGATCATCCGCCGCGCCACACCCTCAAGACCAACCAGAGTCGCCGATACGCAGCGGCGTGGGCCATTCCTTCATAGGTGAGCAGAGACATGAGAAAACTCGACCCCCACACACTTCTGTCCGCGCTCTGGCTGTTCATCCTGCTGAACATCATCTTTCGCGACATTCACCAGTTCGTTCTGAAGTCGCACCTCGAGATGCTCCTGACCGGCTACTACGACGGCATGCTGATCACAGATGAGCTGATGCTGCTTGGCGGGTTCCTTGCGCTTGTGCCCATTTCAATGGTCCTGCTGTCGCTTCTGCTCCAGCCACGCTGGCTTCGTCCGGCAACCGCCCTCGCGGTCGTGTTCACCGCAGGCCCCGCGATGCTCGCGCCGCCGACCGATCTCGACGATGTGCTGCACTTCTCGGTCGCATTCGTTGCACTGGCTGCAATCTCGTGGATCGCTTGGGCATCGCTTGGCACGGCAGACAGACAGGCTCAGTCATGACCTGCCTCGATCCTGCCGCGCGGACCGCTCAGACCGACAAAGAGGCACTCGTGATGCGACGCTTTCGCATGATCGGCTTGGCTATACTGGTCGCAGCTTCGGTATTGCTTCTGGCCCGCTGGCTAGAGCGGCCTGCGACGGCCATGGCGGAACTGGAAGTCGAAATGCTATCCCCAGCAATGACGTGGATCATTCTGCTTATCTACGTTCTCTTGCTCGCCATCCCATTTTTGCCAAGCGCGGAAATAGGCCTCGCCGTAATGCTTGTTGTGGGGTCCGCCATGGCCCTGCCGGTATATGCGGCAACAATTCTGGGTCTGACCATCGCCTTCATCGCGGGACGACACGCACATCTGTACCGGCGCGGCCACGTCAAGGACGACGCCCTACGAACCCCGGATGCAATCGCCGTTCTGCACGAGAAGCTCCGCGGCCGGCCTATCCTGCGGCGCAGTCTGCGATTTCGCGGTCTGGCTCTCATTGCCATGATCAACATGCCCGGCAACACGGTTATTGGGGGCGGTGGCGGTATCGCGATGGCAGTCGGATACAGCCGGATCCTGACGTTCAGGGAGTTTCTGATCTGGGTGGCGGTCGCGGTCGCGCCGGTCCCAACGTTGTTTCTCGTCGCTGATCAGACCGATCTAGAAATTAGGGTTCGTGATTGGGTGGCACACCTTTTTGCCCCGTTGCTTTGATCACAACCCATTTCCCCAACGGACACTGAAACATTCGGACCTCAGGAACATGAACGTGAATTCACCAACGCTGCACTTGCTCTGCGGAAAGGTCGCTGCGGGAAAATCAACCCTTGCGGAGAGGCTGGCCGCGCAACCGGGAGCAATCCGGATTTCAGAAGACGTGTGGCTCGAGACCCTCTTCGCCGACCAGTTGCACACCCTGAAGGATTATGTGCGATGCTCCGCCAAACTACGGGACGTCGTGGGGCCGCACGTTATCTCAGTGCTCGAGGCAGGCGTTTCCGTTGTCCTCGATTTTCCTGCAAACACGCGCGATCAGCGTCGATGGCTGAAAGCCATTGCCGAGGCTGCCGGCGTACCGCACATCCTCCATTTTCTCGACATCGCGGACGAAATGTGTCTGTCGAGACTGCACGCACGAAACGCCGCCGGTGATCACCCGTTCGCGGTGAGCGACGAGCAGTTCTGGATCGTGACCAACCATTTCGAAACGCCTGCCGCAGGCGAAGGCTTCACCGTTCGCCATTATCCCGATGGCGCAGGAGACGTGCCCGAGGTGTCTCGATCATGACGGAGGCACCGAAGAATTCCTATCTGTCCCTCGGAATGGGAACGCTCTACGCCCGCACTGCCCTGCCGATCATCCTGCTCTTGGCGGTGCATGGCTTCATCAGCATCGCGGATGCGTGGTTTCTGGGCCGCTTCGTCGGGCCTGAGGCGCTGGCCGCCGTCACGCTGATCTTTCCGTTCTTCATGGGGGTCGCGGCCCTCTCAACGCTCGTCTCGGCGGGTATGTCCAGCGTAATGGCCCGGCATCTGGGCGCTGGCGCGTCGGAGAAAGCGCGCGATCTTTTCGCTGGTGCGCATGGCCTGTCTTTGGTGCTTTGCGCCGGTCTCATGGTACTATTTGTCTTTTTCGGCGAATCCGCTGTGCAGATGGCGGCGGGCGGCGACGACGACCTGGCGGCACTCGCCCTCCCCTATTTGCAGATTACCGTAGCAACCGCCGCGCTTGCTTTCCTTCTGTCACTTCACGCCCGGGCGCTGCAGAACCAGGGGCGCATCCGCTTCATGACGATGATGAGCCTTTTCGTGTCTTTGGCGAATATCGTCTTCAACTCCGTCTTTATCGTCGGCCTCGGTCTTGGGGTCGCCGGGGCGGCAATAGGAACGGCGGCCGCGCAGACCATTGGTCTGGTGATCATCTATGTTTGGGGGCTTTCTACGAGCACACGCCTGCGTATCTCCGACGCGCTGGAAGGCCGCGCGTTTACCGCATGGCGGAGTATCTTTGCGCTTGGTGCATCACCGAGCCTCGGGTTGGCGAGCGTGTCCATCGCATCCGTGTCGATCATCGCGGTGCTTCAACACGCTGCCTCGCGTGATTACGCGACGACCGTCTCGGCCTACGGCATCGTCACGCGTTTGCAGATATTCGCATTCGTGCCCCTTTTGGGACTGAGCCAGGCGATGCAGTCGATCACGGGGAACAATTTTGGCGCCAAGCTCCATGGCCGCGTCGCCATGAGCTTGCGTTTCGCGCTTTGCGCCGCGTTTCTCTTCGGTGCGCTCCTGCAGATCTGCCTGTATGTGTTCGGCGACCAGATCGGATTTGTCTTCGTCTCCGACCCGTCCGTGGCAGCAGAACTCGGCGCCATCTTGCCGCTTGCCTTCCTCACCTTTTTTCTGACCGGGCCGCTGATTGTCATCGGTGGCCATTTCCAGGCCATCGGTAACGCACGCATGTCGCTGCTGTTGGGGCTGTCGAAACCCTATCTCTTTGTAATCCCCTTGATCTTTGCCCTGCCCTTGGTTGCGGGCGAGGTCGGGGTGTGGCTGGCATGGGCCGCGGGCGACATCCTGCTCCTGGCTCTGCTGGGCGTCATCATCGCTTGGCAACGGCTGCGGCCTTCCGCCCATGCGGGACGCGCGCAAGCGCCATTTGGCGTCAAAGGTCCGGCGGCCAGTTCCGGCGTAAATCCCACACCCCCAGGGCCCAACTAATGCAACACGATATGCACAGCGCGATTGCGCTTCAGACCAATGGAAACCGCCAGGAGAAACACATGAACGTCCCACTTCTTTTCACGGCATCCGCCCTCGCGGGCCTGACGGCTGCCGCGCATATATTCATCGGGGGAAAGAAGAACGCACGCCCCGTCTTAACAGCCGAGGGTATTCCAAACGCTCCACGCGTCACCGTCGCCTTTGCCTGGAACGCCGCAAGCGTATTTCTGATTTCGGTCTGCCTTGCCTATCTTCTCGCGGCATTGGGATTTGTGGGCCAGCCACTCGTCATATTCATCACCGTGCATTGCGTTGCGTTAACAGTCCTGAGCGGGACCATGGCGCTTCGCGGCGGCATCATGCCATTCGCCTTTCCGCCCGCCACCTTGTTCGCATTGATTTCCATGGCAGGTGCCGCAGGATTGGTAGCGTGATAGAGAAAGCAAGTACGACAATTGCACCAATGAAAAGAGTGACGGTTTTCGGAAAGCCTGCGGGGGGCAAGTCGACGCTTAGCCGGAACATATCCCAGGCGACCGGCATCGACCTGTTTCCGCTGGACTTGATTGAATACCAGACAAACGGCGACCTCGTTGACCGAGACATCTTCCACCAGAAACACGCGGACCTCATTTCATCCGAGGAATGGGTTACCGAAGGCCTGGGCACAATGCGGTCGTTCTGGGATCGTATCGATGCAGCCGATACTCTGGTTTACGTCGATCTTCCGTATCGCATTCATTACTGGTGGGTCATCAAGAGGTTCCTCAAGGGGCCTTTCGTGAAACCACTTGGTTGGCCGGAAGGCAGTTCGGTGTTGAAAGGCACGCTCGCGGGCTTCAAGCACCTGAAGATGTCGCGCGCTTTTTGGACGCCAGAGCTATTCACAAAAATCCAGACCCGCGCAAACGGCAAGACAATCCACCACATCAGGTCGATCAAAGAGCTTAACGGCTTCACAGATCACCTGTCTCACATAAGCCATCATCGAAAATGAAATCCGGAAGTCGCCGTCTTGGAACCTGAACTCACTTTCGTTCGCTTGTCGGAGATCGCGCCCGCGCTAATCGCAGACCACATGTCCAATCCGCGAGTGGAAGAGCACATGCCGCTGCTGACATCGGGCTGGAACGAAGAGACAGCCGCCAATTTCATCGCCATGAAGGAAGCCTGCTGGACCCGAGACGGATTAGGGCATTGGGCGTTTCTCGCGGACGGCAGATATGTCGGCTGGGGCGGTTTTCAGAAAGAAGGAGACGAGTGGGATTTCGGATTGGTGCTCAGGCCCGATGCGTTCGGCCTCGGGCGGCGCATTGCAAAGGAGGCCATCGACTTCGCTATCGCGGACGAGCGAATCCCCTTCGTGACTTTCCTTCTTCCACCTTCGCGCAGGCACTTGGGTGCGCTGGCTCGGCTTGGCGCACGTCAGGTTGGTCAGGTTCTCTACGACGGTGCCGCGTTCACTAAATTCCGTCTCGATACTCATTGATGGGTTCACCCAAGTGGCCAACCGCGCAATACAGCACTTGGGCAGTCGGCTTGCTGCGTCTAACTTCTTAGTGACGATCTTCGGTGCCGGTGACCTGCTCCCCTTGGAGTCCGCGTTTATTGGTTAACTCTGTTCAGGGTTTGATGTGACCCCCGGAAACGCCCCCGGTTTTGGTTAGAGTTTTCCGCATCGAATCCCTGGCTGGGAGAGGAGCGGAAACGCATGAAAGTATCGAAGTTCACGGACGCGCAGAAGGCGTTCATCATCAAGCAAGCGGAGGACGGGACGTCTGTGGCCGAGGTCTGCAGAAAGGCCGGGATCAGCTCGGCGACGTTTTTCAATTGGAAGAAGAAATATGCGGGTCTGATGCCGTCGGAGATGAAGCGGCTGAGCGAAATCGAGCAGAAGAATGCGCGGCTGAAGAAGATCGTCGCGGACCTGTCGCTCGACAAGGAGATGCTGCAGGACGTCATCAAGCGAAAGCTCTGAGGCCTGCCCGGAAGAGGACGCTGGTCGACAAGATGCGGGCGGATTGGCAGGTGTCGACCCGCCGGGCCTTTGCGGTAATCCGGTTTGATCCCAGGACTTATTGCTACAAATCTCGTCGGCCCGGCCAGGCCGCGTCGGAACAGCGCATCCGAGAGATATGTCAGACCCGCATCCGGTTCGGACACCGGCGTGTGGACGTACTGCTGAAACGAGAGGGCTGGGAGATCAACGCGAAGAAGACTTATCGTATTTACAAGGAGTTGGGCATGCAGCTCAGGAACAAAACGCCGAAGCGCCGGGTGAAGGCGAAGCTTCGGGAGGATCATGCGGAAGCTGTCGGGCCGAACGACGTCTGGGCGATGGACTTCGTGCACGATCAACTGGCAACAGGCCGGAAGATCCGTGTTCTGACCGTTGTCGACACCTTCTCCCGCTATGTGCCAGCGCTCGATGCTCGGTTCAGTTATCGAGGTGAGGATGTCGTCGCGACACTCGACCGTGTGTGTCGGCGGGTCGGCTATCCTGCCACGATCCGGGTCGACCAGGGCAGCGAGTTCATCTCGCGCGACATGGACCTATGGGCTTATCAGCGCGGCGTTATACTCGACGTCTCGCGGCCCGGAAAGCCGACCGACAACGCCTTCATCGAGGCCTTCAACGGCAGGTTCCGGGCGGAATGCCTAAACAGCCACTGGTTCATGAGCCTCGAAGATGCGGCCGAAAAGTTGGAGGCTTGGCGTAGAGACTACAATGAAGAACGACCGCACAGCGCCATCGGGCACAAGGTCCCGGCGGACCTGATGAAATCAGTGGACGACACCAGCCCGTGCATTTGATTGAAGGACGGAAACTCTGACAACGGCCGAGGGCGCGCTGGGTGGCACATCATTCGGAGAACAGGCTAACCTCAAATCGGGGACATTTCAGGGGAGCAGGTCAGCGCCAGCGCACCGAAATGCGTGCGACGCAGTGCGAAATAACGCGAGCGAAACATGAACATGCACTGCACACAACGCGCTGCAACTTTTTGAAATCATGTGTCAGTCGCCAACATCCATCACAGGCGCAGTAGATAGGCGTGCGGCCGCGGTGGCTGCGTTGAAGGGCATTTAGCGATCTCCTCGGGGCCGCCAGTTGTCAAACGGACCCGCTTTGCACACCATACGCACACGAGGGTCGAGCCGCTACCCTGCCCCGTGCAGAGACAAGCGGTCGGTGGTGTTTCGGCGCAGTTGATTTCGAGCGGCACCATGTGTGAATGCTGCATCTCCGGCAAAGGCTGTCATGATCCGGCGGACAACCAGCCCGGCCGGTTCGAGCACTGTCTCGTTGGTATCAGCGGCAGTCAGGCGCAGTCAGGGTCGTTTCCTTACGTGGCTGGCGGTGAAGGTGGCTCGTCATTCAGGCTTCGAGTTGTCGAGCGAGTAACGGCCAATGGGACGTTCAGCCACAGATGCTGAATGGATGCCGGCGGGAGCGGATGCGTGGTCTTCTCGGAAAGGCGTGACAGGTATGCATGGCCCGTTCGGCGACACGTCCCGCGCCACGCGTCCAGGATCGATCGGCACTTTCGTCATGACTGCACTCCCGGACATGTCATAGCCGGCGAACCCCGCTTCATGACGCGCCCGGTTGGTTCCAGGACATTGCCAGGCACCGTCGCCTTAACGCCCTGTTCTCGACGGCCAGCGCGGTTCGCAGCACCAATGCTGTCGCAGGCGAAAGGATGCCGCGCGGGCGCTTTGCGAAGAGACCCAGGAAGGAAAGGGTTCCGTCAGCTTCCGGCGTCACCTTATGGATGGCACGAAAGGGCGGGCCTGTATCGCTGGTTTCCCATTCCGCCCGGACCGGCGGCACCAGCCGCGTCACCTGCCAGAGCCGGGACGGCTGAAGGGGCTGCCTGAGCCGGAACCGGCTTCCTTCGGTGAGAGGTTCGCCACCCAACAACTGGACCGCGCGCACCGTCGGGGACCATTTGGGCCAGTCGGTGATCCCGACAGTGACTGTCCATACCAACTCGGGTGCCGCGTCGATCACGATGCGGCTCTCGATGCGCCGCGTGCCGTGGGTGTCATAGCCTTGGCGCACCGTCACTGTTTTTCCGTCCCCGTGTGCTGCACGGGTTGCCGTGCGCGTTTCAAGGGCACCGCCGTGTCTTGGGTGCCCAGAAGGATGAACAAACCCGACCCGATGATGAGAGCCATGCCCAGGAAATCGGCGCCGTCGACCGTCTCGCCGAAAGCCAGGACGCCGACGATCGCGCCACAGATCAGCCGGGTGTATCGGAACGGGGTGACCGCCGAGACATCGCCTGTCCGCATCGCTCCGGTCAGGGCGATGTAGCCAGCAGCACCCGCCAGCGCCGCGCCCGCCAGAACCGGCATGTGGGCGATTTCGGGGGTCCGAGGCGGCGCACCCTCCCAGACCGCACAGACAAGACCCGCCACCACCACCGAGGCGAAACTGTAGAAGCCGAGTACCGCGTTCGGGATCGACCGCGGCGCCGCGCGCGTGGCGAGATCCCTGAACGCCAGGCCCAGCATGCCCAGAACGGCGAGGAAGGACAGAGCGGAAAATCCCTCAGTCGACGGGCGCAGGATGAGCATGACGCCGCCGAGCCCGACCAGAACGGCCAGCCACCGAAGCGGTGACACCCGCTCGCCGAAGACCAGCGCGGCGCCCGCGACGACGACGATCGGTGTCGCCTGCAGAATGGCCACCGTGGAGCTCAATGCGGTCAGGACCAGCGAGAGGGTGAAGAACAGCCGCCCGAAAACCTCGAACCAGAAGCGCAGGATCATGCTGGGATGCAGGACGCCGGGCGTTGCGAGGGATTGCCTGCGGCTGAGGCCGAGCAGCGCGAAAACCAGCATGCCGAGTGTGCCGAAAGAGACCATGACATGGGACACCGGCAGCGACGCGCCGGTCAGTTTGAGGAACACGTCCTCGACCGAGAACGCCAACATGGATGCCACCATCCACAGGCTTCCTGACGCGTTCTGACGGCGGTCGGATGCGGGCGAAGGGGTCATTCCAACAAATCCTTATGTATCGGGGCGCGCTGCATCAGCCATATGCGCGATGCGTGCTGCAACGTCTTCGGCGAAGGTTTCCTCTGCCGGAAACCAGTGACCGGCCCCTTGGAAAACGTGGACCTCCGCGCCGTATCGCGCTGCGATCCGACGCGCGGTTTCTATGGGTACGATGCGGTCCCTGTCACCGGCGAGCACCGCGCAGGGCATGTCGAGCGGTGGCGCGGGCTCGAACCAGCTTCCGGGCTTGATAGACGCAGCCTCCGAAAGCACCCTGCCGCTATCCGGAAGCAGCGTCCTGGCAACCTTCCGCGACGGCGGGTCCGGGTCCAGGCGCCGGGGCGCGGCGAGATCCAGAACACCGTTCTGCCAGCCTGCCCCGAAGGACACGCGGAAGAACAGGTGCTGCAGCCAGAGCGGCACACCGCTTCGGACCGACGGCGGCGGCACCGGAGCCATCAGAACAACGCCGGCCGCCAGATCCTCGGTCGCCAGGGCGAGGGCGATGAGCGCGCCGTTGGAATGGCCGCAAATGATTGGCCTTGTCCCACCGGCGGCGATCCGCTCGGCGCAGGTCCGCGCCTCACCGAGCAGGGTGTCGAGTCCGACATGCCCCAAATCGGCGCCGGACAGGGTGGCGCGACGGGCGGCCTCCGCCAGTGTCGGGTGCGCAACGCTGAATCCGCGTCCTTCAAGCGCCCGTGCGATCGGGCCGAGCGTTTCACCGGTTCCACCGAGGCCATGGAGCAACAGGACTGGCGGCAGGCGTCTGAAAGAATGCGTCATGCGTGTCCCTCCCCCGGTCCTGTCCGGTCGCTCATCGCGCCATCGGGAATCGAAATCGAAACGGCGTGGCAGTCGATCTCGGCCTCCACGCCATACGGCAACACGGTCATCGGATCGGTGTGGCCGAAATCGAGGCCGGTGATGAGCGGGATGTGCTCCGCGCCGTATTCTGCGAGAACCCTCGCGATGGCGGCACCGTAATCGTCATGTCGGGCGGGCGAGACACCGCCACCGGGGCGCCCGACGATCAGACCGGCAAGCCTGCCGAGGATCCCCTGCGCGCCGAAGTTCCGCAGCCAGCGCGCGACGAGCGACGGTGGCGGCGCCTCCTCCGATGTTTCGTAGAACAGGATCGCCCCGTCCCACCGCTCAAGGGGCGGCCAGAGATCGGTTCCCTTGATCATCTCCAGTACGTCGGCACAGCCCCCGATCAGAGGCCCGCGCACCCGCCCCGACCCCTGCCAGAGCCGGGGCGGCACTGGTGCATTCATGCGGCGTTTGCGCGTCTGGTTGGCGGGGTCGGCCCAATCGAGCCGTTCGTCCGCCCAGCCGTCGGTATTGTGAGGCAACACACCGGGCGGCGAAGCGGAGAACAGCATCCGACGAAGCGCGGCCTTGGTTAAGTCATGCATCCCGCCGTTTTCGGCGAACCCGGCCATGACGGTCGGGCCGTAGAAGCTCGTCACACCGGCCTTGAGACAGGCGAAATGCAGCACGGTCGCATCGGAATAGCCGATAAATGCCTTCGGGTTCTCGGCGATCACGCGCGGATCGAGCCAGGGGATCAACCGGACCGCGTCGTCACCGCCGATGCTGGTGATCACGGCCGATATGGAGGGATCGGCGAAGGCGCGCATGACGTCCTCGGCCCGCGCCTCCGGGTTCCGGTCGAGCCAGTCGGCGGGCTGGCAGGCATTGGGCATGACGACCGCGTCAAGCCCGAACTCCTCGGCAAGGACACGCATCCCGGCGTTGAACCGATGCGGGAAACAGGCAGGACCACCCCAGGACGGCGTGACGATCGCCACACGGTCTCCGGCTGCCAGCGCCCGCGGTTTCGTGAGCCGTTTCGGCCATGGAGAGAAAGAACCGCACCTCGTCATGCTCACACCTTGCAAAGCCTTTCCGCGAGATCGTGAAACGCTCGCCAATCATCCAATACGTGCCCGGCGTAGTCCTTGACCGTCGCCAGGTGTTGATCCGGCGCCGAGAGATCGACGTCCAGTATGCATTGGCCCGGGCTCGGCCAAGGTTTCCCAAGCGGATTGAAATCAAACTCCGCAAGCGCCCGCCGCAGGGCGATGACCCGCGCCTCCGTCTGGCCGAGGCAGAGCTGGGCATAGAGCGCCGCGAGATGCACATGCGCCGAGCGGATGCTGTGCCGGTCGTCGCCCCTGCTGTGCTGAAGGACGTAGGCATCGGTCAGGAGCTGATGCGCGGGCCAGTAGCGGTGATCGGAATAGTGCAGCGCGAGCGACTGTCCGAACCGCGCCCAACAGCCCGCCGACACGGTGAGGGTATCGTGAACCACGCCATCGATATCGGGAAAGCGACCGGCGCATCCCCCGCAGAGACTTGTTCGCTCCATGTCTGCACGCCTCCTTCTATAGCGGGACCTGCGCCATGGCCGGGGCAAACCCCCATCCTCGGGGCACTGGCTGGACGGCTGGGGGCTCCGTGGAAACGGTGAGTCGAAGACCTTCATCAGATATCCCGCGACATGCGATAGCCGGGCACGATTGGCTGGTTCCCCGACCCGACCATGACCTTTTCGTCGCTGCGCCATCCGGCCGCGCGATACATCCGCTCGCCCGACACGGTCGCCAGGAGCTGTGCGCGCCGAAACCCGGCAAGACGCGCGGCGGCCAGGGCCGTGGACAGGACGATCGACCCGAGGCCTTTTCGCGCGAAGTCCGGGTTCGTGTACATCGCGCGAACTCCGGCGGAGTCGGTTTTCGGGTCAAGCAACGGTGCGTCGCACGTACCCTGCCCGTTCGGACTGAATAATGCCGCGCGACGGGACCAGCCCCCGCTGGCCGCGATCCAGCCGTTCACGGTCGCAACGTAATAGGTGCCATCCTCGATCAGGGCCGGGTCGAAGGGTGTGATCCGCCTCATCTCCGTGCGTTGCTCGGACGTCATCAGCGGATCGAGAAGCGCCGAAATCGACCGCTCCTTCATGTCTTCAAGGGCGGGACGATCCGCTGGCGTGGCACGCCGGATCTCGATGACTGGTGTGTCAAGAATCGCTGTTTGGTATGTCATGTCACGGTTTCCTTTCAGCGCCCCGCCGATCGGCTCGACGGGGCGCTTGGTGGTCGGCCTACCAGACGCGCCGGGTCTCGAAGGCCGCGCCCCTGATTTCGAGTTCGCGGAAGGTGCCCGAGGCATTGCCGCCCGCGTCGAATTCGACGTTGGACACGCCAACATAGTCGATGTCCCCGCCTTCGGAGAGGATGCGAAGGCCTTCGGACAGATCCCCAACGCCGATGGGCGTGCCGGGGGCGTTGGCGACGCGGTCCATATGCGCGGCGATCTCGCTCCGCTCGGCGGAGCCCGCCGCCTGCATCGCCAGCGCGATCAGTGCGGCCGCGTAGTAGCTTTCGCCGCGGAACGGACCGATGCCGGTGATGCCCGCCTCCGCCGCAAGGGCATCGAAGGTCGCGGCGGCATCGCTGTCCGATCCGGGAACGGACCCGAACGATCCTTCCAGCTGATCGCCCAGATCGGCCAGAAGCGTGTCACCGATCATCCCGTCGGGCAGGATGAACCGCTCGAACGCGCCGAGATCGAGAGCCGTCTGGATGATCTGGCGACCGCCCTGGTCGACATATCCGATCACCAGCAACTCATTGACACCTGATGCGGCGAGGGTCGAGACTTCGGCGGCGTAGTCGGCCTTGCCATCTTCGTGGGCGGTTTCGACGGCCACGCGCCCTCCGAGGGCCGCAAAGGCGCGGGAGAAGGCGTCGGCCAGACCCTTGCCGTAGTCGTTGTTGGTGTAAGTGACCGCGACTTCGTCTATGCCGCGCGCGATGGTCAGTTCGGCCAGCACTTCGCCCTGCCGTGCGTCGGACGGTGCAGTCCGGAAGAACAGGCCGCGGTCGTCGATATCGCTCAGACCCGGGCTCGTGGCCGAGGGTGACACGGCCAGCACCCCGTTGGGCACGGCCACGTTCATGGTAACAGCCGTCGTGGCCCCGGAACAGGCAGCCCCAAGGATGGCTGCTACGCCATCGCCGATCAGACGTTCCGCAGACGCCATAGCGGCGGAGGCATCGGCGCAGGTGCTGTCGCCGCGAACGGCCTCGATTTGGCGACCGCCCAGGAACAGGCCCGAGGCGTTGATTTCTTCGAAGGCAAGCTCGGCGGAGGCGGCCATATCCGGCGTCAGGGACTCGACCGGGCCGGTGAATCCCATCAGGACGCCGATCTTCACGGCACCCCCATGGCTGTCCGCGATCGCGGCACCAGACGCAAGCGTCAGTGCCGTTGTGGTTGCAAGCAGATGTTTCAGCATTTGGTTTCCTTTTCACGTGATTTGAGGGCCAGGATGGCGAGGATATCCGCGCGATACTCTCGCGCGGGATTCTTGGGTGGGTGCGTCTCGTGCCCGGGCGTTTCCGCGAGCGGCCCAAGGAACCAAGCCCGCCATAGGATCATGAGGGTCTGCATGTTCGGGCTCCGGGATCAGTTCGCCACGATCCGGCCCCGCATCGACGGGTGGTCTTCGCAGACATAGTCGATAGCGCCGGTGCGGTTGATCGTGACGCGAACCGCCGCGTCGGGTTCGATACGGCCCGTGTCGAAAGCCGCCGCACCTTCGCGTCCGGCATCGAGACCTCGGACAATCGCGGACGCCGTGTGGGGCACGCGACCGGTGTTGACGAAGGTCACGGTATCGCCCACCGCGATCTCCAGAACGGCGGGCTCGAAGGCCATGCCCCGGATTGTCACGCGATGCTCTTCGGCAAGTACCGGCAGGGCCGTGCTTGCGACGACCGCAAGCCCGGCAATGATACGCTTCATGATGGTCACTCCTTGATGGGTTGCGCTTGCGGCACGCCGCATGAACGGGATAAACCCGGTCGGGACAGCGAAGCTTGACGGACCCCTGAGCGAAATCTGAGCAATGCGTCGGTGTTTCTGATATTTTCGGATTGGAAACGGATTTCGGCCCCCGAGGGCTTCGATGACGTGCAATGATCTATGCGTTTGATGACTTTACGATAGACACCGATCGGTTCCAGCTCGCTGGTCCCGACGGGCTGATCGAGGCCGAGCCGCAGGCGCTGGAATTCCTGATCCACATGATCCGCAATCGCGGGCAACTCGTCACCAAGGACATGCTGCACAAAACCTTCTGGCCGGATCGGGTCGTGTCCGACGCGGCGCTCTCGACGCTGGTGAGGAATGCCAGGCGGCTCGTCGGGGACTCGGGCGAAGAACAGCGCATCATCGCGACGCGCCATGGCCGCGGGTTTGTCTTTCGTGCCGAGGTCGAGGAACGCAAAGGACCCGCGGTTGTGGGCGAGGCCATGCGGGACGCCGTGGCCCCGGCGCGACCCCGTGTCGAAGGGGCACCCGCGATCGTCGTCCTGCCCTTCGAGATCGTGGGCGAAACCGCCGATTTGCACGGCCTGAGCGAGGGCGTGACCGAGGAGGTCATGGCGGCCCTTGCCCGGACCCGCTGGTTCCCGCTGGTCGCCCGGAACCGCGTGCGGACGTTCCTGGAGCTCCCGCCCGAGACGCGCCATCCCTTCGCGGAACTGGGCGCCGCCTATCTTGTGGAAGGCGGCGTCTTCCGCGACGGCGATGACATTCGCTTGCACCTGCAACTAATCGACACCGAGCCCGCCTTGCACATCCACGTCTCGCGTCACGATCTGTCATACACAGGCCTTTTTCGCCTTCTCGACGAGGTCTCCACCATCGTCACGGCGACGGTCCAGCCAGAACTTCTGGAAGCCGAGCGCGTAAAGGCCGAACATGTCGCGCCCGAGGACCGGAACGCATGGCAGGAATTCGTCCTGGGTCAGCACCTGATCGCTGCCCCCGACAGCGGTGCCAATGCGGCAGCGCGATCCCATTTCCGCCGCGCCCTGGAACTCGAGCCGGGGTCGGGACGGATCCATGCCGGCCTCGCGATGACGCATCTGTGGGATTACAAATACGACTGGTCGGAGAGCGCGGAGTTGTCGCTTGCCTCCGCCGCGCGCGACGCAGAGAGGGCCCTGACCCTTGCACCCGACGACAGCTGGGCCTGGTCCATTCTCGCGATCTGCAAGCTTTCCCTGCGCCGTTTCGATGCGGCTGTCGCGAGCGCGACAAAGGCCATCGACGTCGATCCGGCCTCGGCCATGGCCTATGGTTGCCAGTCCTGGGTCCTTGCCTATTCCGGCCACTACGACGAGGCGCTGACCGCCTTCGACCGGGCGATGCAGCTCAGCCCCAATGACCGGCGGCGCGGATTGTGGCTGACAGGCAAGGGCATTGCGCAATTCGGTCTGGGCGATTTCGACGGCGCGCTCGAGTCTGCCCGGGCCCTTATCTCGCTCAGTCCCGATCACCCGTCCGGGCACCGGATGAAATGCGCCTCGCTGGCGATGCTCGGCAGACTGGTCGACGCCCGGCGCGCCGCCGCGGCACTCATGGGGCTTCTGCCGCATCACGACGTCGACGCGGCGGTGTCGCGACAGCCATTCAAGACCGACCTGGGCCGCGCCTACGCGGATGCGCTCAAGACGGCGGGCTTGCGCGGCGGGAAGCCCGACACAGGCTCAGCCGTCGCCGCACCGGAAATCTTCGAGCCCTATCCGGTCCACTACGCCACGGCGCCGGACGGGGTTCGCATCGCATGGTCGCGTATCGGCTCCGGGCCGCCCCTGATCGCTTCGGTCAACTGGATCGGGCATCTGGGGCGCGGTCACGCCAATCCGCTCAATAACCGCCTCGTGCAGGCGCTGGCAGAGCGTTTTACGCTGATCCAGTTCGACCATCGCGGCATGGGCCTGTCGGAGCGCGAGATCGAAGGCACGACCCTGCGCAACTTCGCCAGCGACATCGGGACGGTCGCGAAGGCCGCCGATCTGGATCGCTTCGCGGTCTTCGCCATGGCGCATGGCTGCGCGGTGGCGCTCGACTACATGGAACACAACCCGGGCCGCGTCAGCCGGCTGGCACTCTATGGTGCCACGTCGACGGGCTGGCGCCACCCCGAATGGGGCGAGACGACGGAGCGGACCGAGGCCATCATGGCCATCGCGCGGCTGGGCTGGGACGCGGAGGAACCGGTATTCCGCAAGCTCACCCTCGACGCCGTCCTGCCGGACAAGACCGGCATCGACACCGGCTGGCTCTACGACCACATGCGCGACACGATCCGCGCGGATGTTTCGGTGCAGGTTATCGAGTCCATCGCGGATTTCGATTTTCGCAGCTTCCTGCCCCGGATCGACATTCCGGCCCTCGTTGTGCATGCCTCCGGCGATCGCGCCGTGCCGCTGGACCACGGAAAGGCGGTGGCACAGGCCATCCCCGAGGCGCGGTTTGTGCAGGTGCCCTCAAACAACCATATCCTCACGCAGACCGAGCCGCATTGGCGCGAGACGCTCGATACGGTGATGAGCTTCCTCGACGGCGACTGAGCCGGAGCGCCCGTTGCCTGACGGTGGGCTCCGGAATTCCTAGCGCTAGCGCACTGGCACGACGGTCGAATATCGCGTCAATCCACGGCCTGAACGCCCCCGATCTTGGTCAGAGTTTTCCGCATCGACTCCCTGGCTGAGAGAGGAGCGGAGGCGCGCCCACTACGCGGACCGTCAGCTTGTCGACCTTACGTGAGGACGCCATGCGATGGGTTCCGGCAATGCGCCGCCTGAATGCGCTCAGCCTCGGTTCGGACGAGAACCCCCGATCGCTTTGCACCCATCACTCGGCCGGCCGGACTTCTTTCCGGTCATCGCCGTTCCCGCTTCCCGCTCCATGCGCGCGGCCCATGCGTCCGCAAGATCGATCAGGACGGTCTTGAATTGCGGCTTTGCCACCATCGCGAAGAGCCATCTGGAGAAAGCATTGCCCTTGAGCGTCGCCACGATATCGATGTCAAACTCCGAGCCGACCAAGTGCTTTTCGACACGCCAGCGACCGGTCAGTTCCGCGAAAGGGTACCCTCGCTCCACGTCACCAGATTCCGTAGTTCCTCGACCTTCGGGTGGTCGGCTTCAGCGTCATCGGGCAAGGGTAGGCCTGAGGGATTGAAGGTACGTGTTTCGGAGCCAAGGCGGTGCAACACGCGCGCCGCCTCTTCCGTCATCAACCGGCTGAAAGAGCGTTTTCTCAAGGAGCCGTAGAGCAGAAGGATCCTCGGCGGGTGGGATGCGTGCCCGACAGAAAACAGGTGATCCGTATCCGGTACGTGAAAGTGCTCTTCGGACAAATGCGGCGTGTCAGTCAACGCGCACTCCCCTTTCGTTCAGGATCATCTGGCCGTCTTCCTTGAAGAGCGGCCCGGGTGGCAAGGTCTCGAGTAGGCCGAGAACACTTTCTGAGGGTCGGCAGGGCCGCACGCCTTTCGGACTGCAAACGATGGGCCGATTGACCAGCACGGGATGTTCGATCATCGCTTCCGGTAGGGCCTCATCGGGTATCGCTGGATCCAGCAGTCCAGGCGCCTCTGCCGGTGGTTTCGTAGTCCGTCGCGCGCTGCGCGGTGTCAGGCTGGCGGCAGCAAACAGCCCATGGAGCTGCGGTCGCGTCCAGCCGGTGTTCAGATATTCGATGATGACAGGGTCCGTGCCGGACGCCCGAATGATTGCGAGAACGTTGCGCGATGTCCCGCAATCGGGGTTGTCGTGAGTGGCTATGGTCATGCGCGCCCCCTTGTTGCGGCGTCGAGCCGGTCCAGTGCGCCTGCCAGTTGCGCGCGCGGACAGGCGATGTTCAAACGGCCAAAGCCTGCGCCCTGCGGACCGAAGGCGATACCGCGCGTGATTGCCCAGCCAGCTTCATGCCTGAGGAACACGGTCAGATCGTCGGGTACAAGGCCAAGACCGCGGAAGTCGATCCAAAGTAGGAATGTCCCCTCCGGCTCGATCAGGGTAATTTCGGGAATGTTGGCAAGGCGGCTGGGGACAAGGTCGAGGTTTTCTTGAAGATACACGAGCACCGCATCCAGCCAGGGCGCTCCGTGCGAATAGGCGGCCAGCATCGCGACGGAGGCGAATGCGTTGTTCTTGTTAACCGTCAGGCGACTGTTCTCGTCCTGGAACGCTTTTCTGCGAGTCTCGTCGGGCACGATCGTAAAGGCTGAGCAGCAGGCCGCAATGTTGAAGCTTTTCGCCGGCGACAGGCAGGTGATGGAGTTGAGGGCGTCTTCGGACGAGACAGCAGCAAAAGGCGTGTAGGGGTGACCGGGAAAGGTGATGTCGCCATGGATCTCGTCCGGCACCACGAGAACCTCGTGGCGACGGCAGATCGCCCCGAGGCGTGCCAGCTCCTCGCGCCTCCAGACCCGGCCCACCGGGTTGTGCGGATTGCACAGGAAGATCACGCGGGTATCCGGGTCGCGTGCGAGGCGGTCCAGACCGTCGAAGTCCATCTCGTATCGTCCCTCCCGCAGGATCAGCGGGTTTTCGACCATGCGTCGTCCATTTTCCGCGATGATGTCGGCGAAATCGAAAAATACGGGCGGCTGAACGATGATGCCGTCGCCCGGCTTTGTGAAGCGGTTCGCCGCCATCGCAAGTGCGTTCAAAACGTTGGGCGCACGCAGGATATGTGCCGGGTCGACGGACCATCCATGCCTGATGTCCAGCCAGCCGGTCAGCGCCGGGATCAACCCGTCGGGGACGGTCTCGTAGCCAAAGACGCCATGCGTAGCCCGCTCGGCGATGGCATCCGCGATACAAGGCGCCACGCGGAAGTCCATGTCGGCCACGCCCGCGGGAAACAGGTCCATCCCGTCCGCCCCCAGCACAAGCCGGTGATGCTTGAGCGCCGGAACCGCCCGGCGGTCGATCGTTTCGTCGAAATCGAACTCAGCCATCTTTCGCCTGCTCCAGCATCCAGCGGAAGAACCAGGTGGCGAGGATTGCGGCGATCAGCTGCACCGCGATGAAGGCCGCAACATCCGTCGGCGCTATCCCGGCGAAGGTGTTGGAAAATCCACGCGCGATCGTGACCGCCGGATTGGCGAAAGAGGTGGACGACGTGAACCAGTAGGCCGCGGTGATATAGAGGCCAACCGCCATCGGCACCGTCTGTGGTCGCGCCTTGAGACAGGCGAGGATGGTACCAATGAGCCCGAAGGTCGCCACGAACTCTCCGGCCCATTGCCCCTGCCCGGTGCGGCTGGTCGTCGAAGGGTCGACCAGCGGGTGTTCAAACATGACATGCGCGGCAAGGACCCCGACGATACCGCCGAAGATCTGCGCGCCGACGTAAAGGCCCGCGTCGCGCGGGACAATTTCGCGCCGCAGCGCGAAGCACAGCGTCACCGCCGGATTGAAATGCGCGCCCGAGATCGGCCCGAAGATCGTGATCAATACCACGAGGATGGCACCCGTCGGGATCGTGTTGCCCAGAAGCGCGACGGCCACGTTCCCGCCGGCCAGCCGCTCGGCCATGATGCCCGAGCCGACAACGGTGGCGAGCAGCGAAAACGCGCCAAGCCATTCGGCCATCAGACGACGATCGAGGGTGATGTCCTGTCCTCCAAGAGCCCGGCCAAGCGGGCAGCTTCGATATTGCCCCCGGTGATGAATGTAGCGACGATGCGGCCCCTGATGGAAATCTGTCCGTTCAGGATTGCTGCGAGGCCAACGACGGCACCCGGTTCCGTGACGATGCGGAAGTGGTCGTAGGCAAAGCGCATCGCCGACCGGACGTCGGAGTCCGTGGCCGTGGCACCCCCCGCCAGCAGGTCGCGGTTGATCGTAAAGGTCAGTTCGCCCGGGATCGGGGTCATGATCGCGTCGCAGATGGTGCGCCGCCCCTTCGGATTGGCGATGCGTTCCCCCGCTGCAAGCGATCGGCGCGTGTCGTCGAACAGCGCTGGCTCCGCGGCGAGGACCTGCGCTTCGGGCGCCGCCTCGGCCATCAGGACGGCCGTCGCCGCCGTCAGCCCGCCGCCCCCGCAAGGGACGAGAACCGTATCGAGCGGCCCGCCGGCGTCCTCCAGCATCGCCAGTGCCGCCGTGCCCGCGCCGGCCAAGACTTGGCTGTGTGCGCTCGGCGGTACCTCCACCCGGCCGGTCTCGTCCATGATCCGCGCGACCACATCCGCGCTGTTCTGTGTGTCGCGGTCGTAGGGAACGATCTCTGCCCCCATGTCCCGAACGGTCTGCATCTTCGCCGCGGGCGCATCCGAGGGCATGACGATCACCGCGGAGGATCCAAGACTCTGCGCCGCCCGTGCCAGCCCCAAGGCATGGTTGCCCGATGAATAGGTCACGGCACCGCGCGCCCGCTCTTCCGCCGTCAGGCCGAGCATACGGTTGTAGGCCCCACGGATCTTGAAGGCGCCGGTCCTTTGCTGGTTCTCGGCCTTCAGCAGCAAACGACCGCCGAGCATGGCGTTCACATCCGGGTTCTCGTGCAGCGGCGTGCGGATGACGACGCCATGCAGCGCGGACGCGGCAGCGCGCATATCGTCGAGGGAAACCGCGTAGCCTGTCATGTCAGCGCGCGTCCGCCGCGATCTGATAAAGGGCATCGCCACGCCGGACCTGTGCCATCGCCCGCATCGCCAGGACGAGACCGGCGTAGGGCGAGACGACCGCGTCCGGCGCCTGTCCCGGTGTGTCGGAATGGTGGATCAGTCCGACAGTTTCGCTCGCGGCGACCGCCTCGCCGATTGTCTTCAGGGGCTCGAACACTCCGGACCCATCGGCATAGATTGACCCTTGCACGGTGAGTGCCCGTGTGCCCCGTGCCGCAGCTGCCGGATGGTCGGGCAACATGCCCACGGCATGCAGAATACGACGCAGCCCGCGTTCCGTTTGCCGCAGCACCTCCGGCGTCACGCATGCTGCGCCACCAAGCTCGGCCATCACGCTGATCACGCCCTTGCGGTTGTGCTGCGATTCTGGAGGCCGTTGACAGCCTCGTCGGATTTCTCGTGTCGGAATGCTGCGGCGGAAAGGTCCAGAACTGCAAGGACATACTCACCCTGCTGGATGCAGAGCGCGGATGCGGCCCGAACTGAAACCGGACACGCCAGCCCGCGGACCACGCGACCATGACAGCGTTGTATACCCGGACGTCACTCCCACCCCATCTGCTGATACGCCGTCTGGGCGTTGCGGCCAGCCAGTGCCTCGAATTGCTCGAGCTAGGCGAACGCGGATTGGTCAACCGCGGGCGCATCCTTCATGTCTCCACCCTCGTCAAGCAGGGTTCTCAACCTTGCGCGGAGATTCATGAGGTAGTCATAGGTGTCCGCGCGTGCCCGTTGCATGAGCGTCGCGTGACCGTGGCCCGGAACGACATGTGTCGCACCGGTCGCCTCGATGACCTCGAAGGCAGCAGGCCATTCGGCAATCGAACTCTGATCCCCGACGCCGAGGATGCGCTCGCCGTAAACGATGTCTCCGGTGAACACGACATCCCGGTCCGGGGCCCAGACGAAGCTGTCACCGGGCGTGTGGGCCGCGCCCGGACGCACGATCTCGAATGTCAGCCCGCCGACTACTAGCGTATGGTCGGCCTCGAACGTCACGTCCGCGTAGGATGGCTCTGTGCCATCGGGCGCGGCGCCGAGGAGCTGTGCCAGGGCCGTCATCTGCATCGATCCGCGCGCGCGCTGGTCCGCGACAGCATCCTCGGACGCGATCACGGTCGCCCCCAGCACCTGCCAGTAGCCGTTGCCGAGCCACCGGTGATCCTGCCCGCCGGTGTCGATGACAAAAATGACCGGCTGGTCCGTCACGGTGCGGATGGCTGCATTCACGCGGCCCTGTCGCAGAAATCGGCGGAGGGAATCACTGCGTGAATCCAGCATGATAGCTGGGGTGCATGAGCAGTTGGGCCCTCACGAAGTACAAGACCACGAACCGGTCGGCTTGCAATGAGGCACTCAGGCGGCTCGGTTCGCTGACAGTGTGGTGTGATCCCGATATGGTCTGGAAGCCGCCCGCTGCGGCAGACGACCGGCTTCGTGCAGAGCCTGCTGCACTTGGTCGGGCGGTCCATTGCCCGGCAGGCGATTTGCGAAACAATTCTGCCGAGAGGGGAGATCACCGGCAGCAGTATCGGCGATGCCCCATGTCGCCAGAACTGCCGGACCGGATCGCACTAGATCAGGATGCCGGATCGGTTACCGCTGACGGCGCCTGCGACACCCGGAAATGTCACGCGGCAATCGCTGCTCGAAACGCCGCCGCCATCATCCCGCCCCGCAGGACCGCCAAGCCGTAGAAGCCGGCGCGCCCGGGCGCTGTCGCCCGAAACGCAGCCTTGCGGGCCTCAAAGGACCCGGGCCGCGCCATCTGGCAACGATGGGGCGGATATCACCGCCGGAGCCGCGTCGAGGCAAAGATGACCTGCCTCAGACTGCCCGGCCAATCCCTCATGGCGCGCGACGTCGAGCGCCAGACCGCCGAACTGCAGGCCCGCATCGCTGTGCCCAACGGCGACACCGCCCTCGGTATACCCGTCACAGCGGCTGTAGGATAAGTCCATCCGGGCAAAGGCGAACCCCGCTCAGAACTCGATTTGTGCAACAGCGCCCATCAGAGGTGATGACTTCTTTGGAGAAACGGATCTTACGAACAATCATGCGGTTTGCTCCTTCTGGTGCACATCCTCGGCACGCGTCCTGAGAAAGGTGAATGTGAGCGCGAGAGGCACAACACTTGCGAAAAGGACCATCGCCAACAGGATCGACCCGTTGGGCTGGCCTGTCGCATCGAGTATCGCGCCAGCAACCGGAGGCGTGGCCAACATGATCGCGTAGTAGATGGTGAAAAAGGCGCCCATCCCGACAGCGCGGGTCTCTCGTCTAAGCGCCAAACCGGCAAGGGACATGATCACGCCTGCCGGGGCCATGCCTACCAGTCCAAAAAGCAGGCTGGCCGCGATGCCCCCGCCAGCAAGGCTCAACATCCAGAGTGCGAGCACGGCGCCTGTCATGCACACGGCCAGGACCACGTCGCGACGGCCAAAGCGGTCGACGATCTGGCCACAAAGCGCCCCGGAAACGATCATCAACCAACTGCCGATGCTGATGATCCCCGCTGCCGCCACGGTAGGTGTTCCACTTGCTTCAAGCACCTTTGGCCCGAAGGTCAGGTAGACGACATAGGCCGCATTGAACACGCCCCAGGCCGCAGCCGCACAGATCACCAACCGCCATTCCTGGGTGGTCAGTCGGGGCGATGGCTCAGAGACGGTCTGGCTCTGAGCCTGCGGCGGGCGGTAGAAGGCAAACACGGCCAAGGCCGCCAGCAGGCAGTAAGCCGAGGCCACCACAAAAGGCGCGCGCCAGTCAAAGACGAGCGCCAGCCAGGCATGCCCTACCTGCCCCGCCGCAATCCCGAAGGGCCATGACATCACCAGGATGCTCATCGCCGTCGCGATCTCGCGCCCTTCGAACCAGTCCGCAACCATCTTGGTGAAGTAAATCATCGCAAACAGGCACCCGACACCTGCCAAGATGCGGCCCGCACCCAACCCAGAGCCCCCGGCCGCGAGCGCGGATAGTCCCCCTCCGACGGCCATGGCGATCAACCCGAAGCCGACCATGTTGCGGTCTGACACATAGCGACCCCAAAGCCCCGCAGGCAGAGCAAGCAGCACACCGGGCGCCATGAAAAGGCCGATCAACAGGCCGATACCTGCGTAATCCATCCCGAATACCACCGCCAGATCATTCCCGACCGAAGCGAGCGTCTGGAATTGAAATCCCAACGCCGTACGCGCCAGAACGAGCAGAGTAAGGATGTGCCAGCGGGTCATCACAGTTTGTATTTCAAGTAGATGAAATAGGGATCTGCTTCGATCGGGTCGGCACATTCAGGATAGCGCTCGGTCGTTTCAAAGCCGAAGCGTTCAAATACCCCCATTGGATCGCGGTTGCTGTTGATCACATTTGCCAAAAGCGTATTCAGCCCCATGGCGCGCGCGATGTTGATCCATTCGCTTACAATCGCATTGCCCAATCCAAGACCGGCGGCCTCCGGGCGAACATACGGGCGTTTTGCCTCCGCGCCGTCGGGGCGGACGCGGTGCAAGGTTCCGCACCCCACAAGCCGCCCCCGGTTATTCTTTGCGACGATCAACCGCCCGTTTGGCGGTAAAAGGTCGTGCACCTTGGGCCAAAACGACGCCATCAGGATTGCCGGCGTGTAGCTGTGGTCCATGCCGGCCTCGCCCAGTTTCCGGATAATGACGCCGTAGTATTCCAAAAGAAGATCATCAATCGCCGCCCGCAGTGCGGGATCGGACAGGTCCGACACAACACAGATATGCGGTGCGACAGGCGATGACTGTGATTGAGCTGCGACGACCATCACACCCAGCCCAATCCGCGCAGCGCGTGAACGTCATTCCAGATTTTGGTCATATGGGCGATCTTGTCCCCCTCAAAGCGCATGACGTAGGCGTAGTCAGACACCACCGCCTTGCCGGTTGGCGGCACCGGGCCGCCATCACCGGTTTGCGTGCCGTGAAATTCTGCCGTCGCCACAGCGGTCTGGCGCGCTTCGTCCCAGGCAAAGGCGGTCAAAACGTAGCGCCCGTCCGGGACTGGTGTCAGAAGGCCCTGCATCCAATCGCAATAGGCGGCGAGCGACTTCGTCTCTGCCAGCGCATCCGCCTGACAGGAAAAGCTCGCGCCCGCGGCGCACCAGGTCTTGCACGCCTCCCAGCCTTGACCCGTCTCGCAAGCATCAAAGAAGGTTTGAGCGGTTTCGCGATGTGTCATGACGATCTCCTCTTGCTGTCATTTGCAGCTCAGAATTTATCCAAGAGGCTCCGTGCGCCCTATCCGGCAGATGCAGTAAATCCCGGATCGGCCCTGCAGTATTTGCCTACTGCATCTGCAGGATTGTCCGGCACTGCGCATTTTGCTTAGCTCGATGACGGATAGGGAACGGACACAAACGCATGCTCGACAGCAACGACCTCAGCCCCAGGGAAACCCAGATCGCCGAGAGCTATGCCGCGGGCTGTAGCTATCAGGAGATTGCATCTGACCTGCACATTGCGCCCTCCACCGTGCGGACGCATCTGGCCACGATCTACCGAAAGCTCGAAGTGTCCTCCAAAGTTGAGCTGGCCAGCCGACTGGGCGGCTCCACACCCGCCCCTCGTGACGCGGTGGACCACGCGGCCATCATTTCAGAACTCGCGCTGAGCCTGGAAGAGGCGCTGAGCCGGGAGAAAGCGCTCACCGAAGTGTTGCGCATCATTGGCGCGTCGCATGGTGATCTGAACTTGGTGATGCCCGCGATCCTGCGCTATGCGCTAGACCTCTGCGATGCAGAGTTCGGCATCCTGTTCGAGTATCGAGACAAGAAAAGATACTGCGCCAGCTTCACGCTGGGCATCCCACATGCCTTTCAGACGTGGCTGGACGACAGGGCTACGTTTGCGGTGAGCGATCAGACAGGCCTTGGGCGCATGACCACTCAGCGCGAGGTGATCAACATCATCGACGTGAAATCCGAGGCCATTTACCGGACCGACGATCCACTGCGTTTCGCCACTGCCGATCTGGGGGGGGCGCGGTCTTTTGCGGCGATCCCGATGGTTGCGGCGGATCGGTTGGTTGGCGCCTTCACCATCTATCGCCAATCCGTGCGTCCGTTCTCTGATGATGCGCTGAGGTTGGCCCAGATCTTTGCGGCGCAAAGTGTCATCGCGCTGGAGAATGCACGCCTGCTCGGAAGGGCAAGACCGTGACGGATCTTTTGACGGATCGAGAAGCGCAGATCGCCGCGCACTATGCGGATGGCCAGAACTATCAGCAGATTGCCGACGCGCTTTGCCTCGCCCCGTCAACGGTACGGACCCATTTGGCCACGATCTACCGCAAACTTGAGGTGTCGTCGAAACTGGAGCTGCGCGACGCGATGACCGACATGCGGGAGCAAGCCCCGGGTGCCATCCCAAGCGCCCAGTTGCCCGAACGGCCATCGATTGCGGTTCTGGCATTTGAAAACATGTCCCGTGATCCTGATCAGGACTATTTGTCAGACGGGATAGCCGATGACATCATCACCGCCCTCTCGCGCTCACCCTGGCTCTTCGTGATCGCGCGCAACACCACGTTCACCTATCGCGGCACAAACGTGGACCTCAGAGAGGTCGCACATCAGCTTGGGGTCCGGTTTGTCCTGGAAGGCAGCGTGCAACGCGCAGCGAACCGCGTGCGGGTCTCTGCACAGTTGATCGACGGCATGACAGGCGGCCACGTGTGGTCCGAACGCTATGACGGGCGGATTGAGGATGTGTTTGATCTGCAGGACGAGATTACACGCAATGTTGTGGCCTCCATCCAGACCGTTGTGCAGCTCAACACTATCTCGGAGCCGGTGGAACGCACGGCACGTCCCGACCTGACCGTTTGGGAGCTCACCATGCGGTCCTGGCGGCTGCTCTATGAGTTCACCCCCGAGGTCTACGCCCATGCCAAAGCCCTGCTGGAGCGCGCCTTGGCGCTGGACCCGGAAAGCGCCGAGGCCAATATGGTGTTGTCCTTGATCAATCATCACATTGCCTTGCTTGGGTTTGCGCCCGACCCACGCCCGCCCTCACACGCGGCTTATGCCTTGGCGCGGCGCGCTGTCGCGCTTGATGCCCGCAATGAATACGCCCATTGGGCGCTTGGGATCAGTTGTTGGGCGCTGGAACGGTTTGACGAGTCGCTTGCGGCCCTTGATCGAGCCGTCGCGCTCAACCCGAACTGTTCGCTGGCCTATGGCAGTCGGGGCACGCTCTTGGCCATCCTAGGGCAGCCAGATGCGGCCATCGAAGACCAGCAGATTGCGATCCGGTCCAATCCACTGGACCCCAGCATATTCTTCCGTTTTTCCGGTGTGTCGTTCGCCCACTACGCGGCGAACCGCTTCGGGGACGCCATCGAGTGGGCGGACAAAGCGCTGCATCGCAACAATGAATGGTATCTCGCGCATTTTCTGAAAATTGCCTCACACGCGGCCACAGGAGATGTATCGAAAGCTCAGGACGCGCGGTGTACCTGCCAGAATGCGCTCCCCGAGGTCAGCGTCGACCTCTTGGAGAGAATGCCCCTGCAAAACAAGGCAAAGATGGACGAGTTTCGGTCCAGACTATCAAGCGCCGGACTACCAAAGCAGGGCGAAGTCGGACTTGGACAGTAGTTGAAAATCTCCCTCACCTTTGGCCCACAAAGGCACCGCGATGACGTCGGTTTTACGCGCTGCAGCTTGTGGCAGAGCGCTCCGGTCAGCGCGGGGTTGTCGTTATGGGAGGGCATGGCGGATCGGAGGATCAGTCATGGAAACACCAAACCTGCCGCAAGCGTTGCGCCGCCCCCACCTTGATCAGTTTATGCGCGTGTTTTTCGGCGTCCAGCGTTTGGCGAGTTTGAGAACGTCGAGGTGGAGTTCGTCGCTGTCGGGGACGTTTGGGTCGAAGTCACTGCCGTACCAGGTTTCGAGATCCGCGTGTTCTGGGTGTTTTGGATCGCCCATGGCGATTAGGAACTCTTCGTAACCAGCTGCGCCACCCACATCCACTGGCGGTCAGCGGCCTGCGATCTCTCTGAGGCGCGGGTAGAGTTCGCCGGGGACGGTTCTGGCCGAGGAAGGCCGCCCGCGCGAGAGCGTCTTGGACGTCGTGCAGGGGATTACGGCCGTCTCTGTCGCAACGTATCGGAGATGCCCTGCTGGAGCGGATCGATTTGTGCAGCCTCAAGCCCGGTGAGCGGCTGACCGAATTAAAATCGCCGACGGAATCCAGACCAGCCAGGCCCCGGTGCGCGGAGCTGCGCGAGATCCAAGCGATCGGCCTGATCGAGACGCAACGCACCAAGGTGCGGGATCCGGCAAGCAATGTCGTTACGGCGCGGATACTTGCTGTAAAAGCGAGGTTTTCATAGTCAAACATGCTCAGAACCCGTTGAAACACAGACATTACGCGACCTTGCACCTTCGACCCGACAGCGGGCCAGGCTTTTTGGTCATCTGCGTTGAGAGTACCTTTTCACAGCGAGAACCCGTCACAGCGACGTTCCAGATGACACGCGTCTCCCACATGCCGACGCCGCAACCGCCTTGCGCATTTTCGCCTCAGAACCATGCCGCGCCGCGCTCTGATCGCCTGACGCCAGCCGCGGCAATCCCGGCACAAGATGCCTCCCTCCAACCACCCCGCAACCGGCACAGCCCGACCCTCGGGGCGCCGGGGTTCACAAAGATTGTTGTGCGACTCGGGTCGCTCGACTACACTTATAGTTGAATACTGATTGACCCGTTTTCCTTTTGGGACAGTTTTTGCAGCTCACTTCGATTGTATCGGTCATATTCCCAACGGCTTCGGGTTATTCGCGCCAATCCTATTGCGGAGCGCCTGCATGCCTGTTTCACCCACCTATCCCGGCGTCTATATCGAAGAAATCCCCTCCGGCATCCGCACGATTGCGGGCGTCAAAACCTCGGTTGCCGCCTTCATCGGCACGTTTTCGCGCGGACTTCTGAACGAGGCGGTCCGCGTCCAGTCCCTGTCGGATTTCGAACGCGAGTTCGGCGGGCTCGACCGCATGAGCGACGCCTCCTACGCGATCGAGCAGTTTTTCCTCAATGGCGGCGGCGAGGCGTGGATCGTGCGCATCGGCCAGAGCGAGGACAATGCCGCCGACGGCCCGACACCCGAAGCGCTGCGCGTGCCCACCCAGGCGGCCACGCGGTTTCTGCCCGCAACCGTTGGCGGGGCGGCGGGCAGCGCCGTGCTCGACGTGACCGCCGGTCGCCAGATCCGCGGAGAGACCGCGCAGAACCCCGGCAACTGGGGCAACAGCCTGCGCATGGAGATTGCCGAGGACGGAACCGCGGGCGAGACCTTTACGCTCACCGTCAAGGAGATTCGCATCGACGGCGAAGTGACGACGGTGGTCCAGCAAGAGACCTATCGCAACCTCACGCTGGTGCCCAATGTCGCCAACAACGCGCTGGACGTGGTCAACACGAGTTCGCTGCTGATCCAGCTGGCGCTGGGCCCGGGCGCACCCACCCCGCCGGTGGCCGCCACCCGCCCGCATGTGACCGGAACGCTCGGCACGCCGCTGGATCCGAACACCGATTTCGGCACGTCTTTGCCGACGGTTGCCGATATCAGCGACATTTCCGTCGATCTGCAGGATGGCAGCGGTGCCAGCCTGATCACCGGCGGTGTCGCGGTGGCGCTGGATTTCACCGATGCCGCCGATCCCGGTTCGATGACCGCCTGGGCGGCGCTGCTGCAGACAAGGCTGCGGCGCACGGCGCAGGACCCGTCGGTCGAACTGGCGCTCCGGCCCTACCTCGCCGGGGCCAGTGTGACGCTGATCGGCGACGGTACCGCCGCCGCGCCCTGGCGCTTTCATGTGCGGGCGGGGCAAGGCGCGCGGCCCTTCGATCCGGAGGTCACGCTGGTCTTCACAGAGCCCGAGATCCCCCCCGCCACCGGCGCCACTGCCAACCATCTCGACGCCTCGGTCGATCCCAACGTGGTCGAAGGCCCCCAGCAGCTGGTGTTTGACGGCGGGCAGGACGGCACGATCGTGACCCCGTCCGGCGCCTATGCGATCACCCCGCAGGAGTTCACCGGCAACCCGCTGACCCGCACCGGGCTTTACGCGCTCGACGATATCGATCTGTTCAACATCCTCGCCTTCCCCGACGCCCCGCGGATGGATGCGAGCGCCGCGTTTTCCTCCTTTGCGGTCTATAGCGAGGCGCTGACCTATGTGATCGAACGGCGTGCGATGCTGATCATCGACATTCCCGACACCGTGCGCCGGATCGACCAGATGGAGGCGTGGTTCGCCGACAATGGCGGCGCGCTCGGGGCGCCCAATTCGGTGGTCATGTATCCGCGTGTGGTGGTGCCGGACGCGCTGATGCAGAACCGGCCGAAATCGCTGCCCGCCTCCGGTTCGGTTGCCGGGATCTGGGCGCGCACCGATGGCGCGCGCGGCGTCTGGAAAGCGCCTGCGGGCACCGAGGCGCGGCTGCGCGGCGTCGCCGATCTGACCTTTGTGATGACCGACCAGCAGAACGGCATCCTCAACCCGCTTGGCGTCAACTGCCTGCGCAGCTTCCCGATCTACGGCCCGGTGGTCTGGGGCGCGCGCACGCTCGACGGGCCGACCTCGGAATGGCTTTATGTACCGGTGCGGCGGCTGACGCTCTTTATCGAGGAAAGCCTTTATCGCGGCACGCAATGGGTGGTGTTCGAGCCCAATGACGAACCGCTCTGGGCGCAGGTCCGCCTGAACGTCACCGCCTTCATGCAGAACCTGTTTCTGCAGGGCGCCTTTCAAGGCCCGATGCCCGACGACGCCTACCGGGTGAAATGCGATGCCGAGACCACGACCCAGGCCGATATCGACGCCGGCATCCTCAACATCAATATCGCCTTCGCGCCGGTCAAACCCGCCGAGTTCGTCATCCTCAAGATCCAGCAGCTGGCCCGCCGGGCCAGCGTCTGACGGAGATCCGCATGGTACAGTTCACCACCAACCCGAACCGCTACGATCCCTACAAGAACTTCCGGTTCAAGGTGAAATGGGATGGCCGCTATGTGGCGGGCATCTCGAAAGTGTCGGCGCTGTCGCGCTCCACCGAGGTGATCCAGCATCGCGACGGGGCCGATCACAGCCATAGCCGCAAATCCCCCGGGCGCAGCGATTACGAGGCGATCACGCTGGAACGCGGCGTCACCCATGACGTGGAGTTCGAACGCTGGGCCAACAAGATCTGGCTGTTTGGCGCAGGCCAGGGCGGGCAGATGTCGCTCGCGGATTTCCGCAAGGACATCAAGCTGGAGTTCATGAACGAGGAAGGCAAGGTGGTGCTCGCCTACGACATCTACCGCTGCTGGCCGTCATCCTTCACCGCGCTGCCGGAGCTCGATGCCAACGCCAATCTGGTGGCGATCCAGTCGCTGGTGCTCGAAAACGAAGGCTGGACGCGCGATCTGGCGGTGGTCGAGCCGCCTGAAAACAGCTTCGATGTCCCGGCTTGACGCCTGGGACTCACGCGGCGCGGCGGGCCGTCCTCTCGTCCTGAAGGTGGCCGGACCGGCCGGTGTCGTGACCGCACAGGTCTCGCCCTTGCGCGGCGAGGACGAGCTGCGCGCGCGCAGCTTCTTCGACCGGCGCGCCGATCTGCCCTCGGTTTTGCGCGAAAGCGTGCTGCTGGAGCTGGCGGTCACCGGGCTGAACGGCGCGCCGCCCACCGCGCAGGCGCTTGATGGCCTGGCTTTGGGCGACCGCAGCCGGCTGGTGCTGGCCACGCTCTGCGCCAGCTACGGCGCCCCGGAAGAGCTGCTGATGCAATGTCGCGAGGCCAGCTGCGGCGCGTGGATCTCGCTGCCCTTCGATCCCGCCCCGATCCTCGACGCCGCGCCTGCGCGGATTGCCCCTTTGCGTTTCGAGACCGGCGGCGCGTCATTTGCGGTGCGCGCGCCCACCGGCACCGACATGATCACGCTTGCGGATCGCGGCGCAAACAGTGTGGCACAGCTGCTGGAGATCTGCGCGCCCGGCGTGCCTGCGGCGGCCTTGCCTCAGGTGGAGGCGCTCTGGGCCAGCGGCGACGCCTGCGCAGAGCTGATCTATGCCGCCGATTGCCCGTCCTGCGGCGCGGGGCTCGGCACAAGGCTCGACCCGCTGTTGCTGGTCGAACTTGCGATGCAGGCCGAAGGCGGGGTCGCGGCGGAGTTCGATCTGCTGGCGCGCAGCTATGGCTGGTCCGATGCGATCTTGTCGCAGATGCCCGCATGGCGGCGGCGGGTCTATATCCAAACGATCCGCGCGGCGGAAGACGCCCGCGCCGACGCGCCGCTGCCGCGCCGGATGCAGGCCTGATGTCGGCGGGGCCTGTCATGGCGGGGTATGCGCAGCGGCTGGTGGCGCGCGCGCTTGGCGCGGTGGCGCAGCCCGGCGCGCTGCCGCTCCTGCGCCCGCCTTATGTGCCGCGGTTCGCGCCGGAGCCTGCGACCCTGTCGCCCGCCGCCGCGCCGGACCACCCCGAAGCGCCGCATGTTCCGGCAGGCCCGCAAGCGGGCCCTGCCCCGGATCTCGTGGCAAACCCCCGACACCCGGACCCGGTCCACGCGGACATGGCCGCAACTCCCGATCCGTCACCTGACCGCAGTGCCACGCCCGCAACGCCCCCAGCTGCCGATCCCGCTCACCCTTCGCCGGAGCCCGCTGCCGATCCGCGCCCGGAACACCCGCATGCGCCCCAACACGCGGCCCGCTCCGCCGAGCTGCCCCATCCGGACACCCGCGCCCCGGATGCGCGCCCGCATCCATCCCCGCCGCCGGAGCCCGCGCCGCAAACCGCGACCGCGCCAGAGCCGCCCCCAACCCCGGCGCCGCCCGATCCCGCCGCCCCGCAAGAGGCCATCGCCGTCACGGCCCCACCCGCCCTGCGCATGGATCCGGCGCAGCCGAACACGCCTCAGGCCGTCACCGACCCCGCCCCTCCGCCGGACGCGCCCGCCGCGCCAAAGATCTCCATCGGGCAGATCGACGTCATCTTTGAGAGCACACCGCCCACGCCGCCCCGCGCCCGGCCCGCACCGGAGCGCACCCGCGGCTTTGCCGCTTATGACGCGGCCCGGCTGGGCCGGCGGCGCTAGGGGTGCCGCATGACCGATTTCCGCGCCATTGCCGATGTCAGCCGCAGCCTGATGCGCCTGCTGCAGGACCGCATGCTGACCGGTGCCGCGGTCACCATCGCGCCGCCGGACCAGACGGTTGACGGGTTCGATGGCGCCAGGGTGAACCTCTACCCGCTGCAGGTGATCGAGAATGCGGGGCTCAAGAACGACGACGGCGCGCGCGCGGGATCGCCCGGCAGCCCGGGCCGCCCGCCGCTCTGGCTCAATATCCGCTACATGCTGACCAGCCATGGCGGCAGCGAGAACCAGGCCAATTCCGATCTCAACGCGCAGGAAATCCTCGGCGACGCCATGCAGGTGCTGCACGAATACGGCAATGTGATGCGCGAGACGCGGGCGATCTCCATCGCGCCGCCCGAGGACGAAGAGCCGATCCTTGTTGCCGCGCTGCGCAACGAGGTCGAGCGCATCAAGCTGGTGCTGCACCCTGCCACGCTGGAGGATGTGACAAAGGTCTGGTCGGCGCTCTCGGAACGCAACCTGCGCCGCTCGGTCTTTTACGAGGTCACCGTGGTGCGGATCGACCGCCGCGAAACCGCGCCGCAACCGCGCCCGGTCGAGGAACGGCGGGTCTTTGCGTCGCTGGCGCGGCGGCCTTCCGTCCTGCGCGTCTTCGTGACCCCGCCGCCGGGCCTGCCGGAGACCGAGATCCGCGCCCGGATCGGCGACGAAATCACCATCGTGACGGAGAACGCCAATGCCGACCGGCTCTATGTGCGTTTCGGCGATCTGCCCCTGATGCGGGTGCCCTTGCCGGTGGCCGGACGGCTGCGCGTGCCGGTGCCGGACGATCTGCTCGACATCGATTTCGATCCGCTGACGCAGGACATCATCCCGCCCGACGCGCTTCTGCAGCCCGGCGGGCTGGAAATCCGGCTGGTGGCCGAACATGACACCGAAGGTGTGGCCGGTGCGCTGGGCCCCGGGCAACGGATCGAGGAGCCGCGCCGCTTTGCCTCCAACACCGGGATCGTGCAGATCGTGCCGCAGATCACCGGTGTCGTGCCCGCCGCGGGCGATGCGGCCACCGTGCTGCGCGTGACCGGCACGCGGCTCTGGCACCCGGCGGCCGCCGAGGCGCTGGTGGCCATCGGCGATGCTGCGGTGCGCATCCGCGCGCCCGACCCCGCCGATCCCAGCCAGACCTGGGCCGCGCCCACTGCCACCGCCGTGGAGGTGCCCGTGGCCGAAGCCGGTCTGCCGGTCCAGGCCCCCGCCGATCCGCCCTACCCGGTGGCGGTGATCGTCGACGGAGCGCGAAGCCGCGACAGCGCGGCTTTCCACCTGGACCCATGAGCGGCAGGGGGCGATCCGCATGAACGAGACCCAGCGTATCGACGCGTTCGAGGCCACGCAGGCGGAGTTTGTGCTGGCCTGCATCGACTGGGCCCGTGCCGTGCTGACCGGGGCGGACGCGTCCGAGGCCCGCAAACGCCGCGACGGGTTGCGCGCGGGCGGTGTGCTGGCACGGCTCGGCGCGGCCTTTGCCCTGTCGCCCGCCGAAGAGGACGTGCTTTGCCTCACGCTTGCGCACCGCGTCGACGGCACGATCAGCACGCTGGCCGCCGAGGCGATGGGCGATCCGCGCCACGGCTATATCTCGGCGCATCTGATCACCCGCTGTCTCGCCGGGGACAATCCCGGCTTCGCCACTGCGCTGATGCAGCACCTGCACCCCGACGCGCCGCTGCGCCACTGGGCGCTGGTCACGCTGCGCGACACACATGCGCTGGCCGCCATCGAGCTGACCGAAGGCGCGGCGCTGCGGCTGATGGGGGTGCCGATCCCCTGGCCGTCCTTCTGCTCGGTCATCGATGCGTCGGTGACGCTGCCCCGCTTTGCCGAGCTTGCCGCGCAGGCAGACCCCTATCTGCCCGGTGGCATCGCGCTGATCGGTCCGGCGCGCAGCGGGCGGCGGCTTGTGGCGGCAGAGATCGCGCGCGCCCGGCAGGGCTACGCGCTGGCCATCGATCCGCTGCAGGCCGCCGAGGACGGCGATCTGCGCGCGCGCTTTCGCGGGCTGGCGCGGGATCTGCGGCTCGACGGGACGGTGGTTGTGCTCGACACCGCCCCCGACGCCGATATGCCGCACCCGGAGGATCCCTCCGAGCCCCGGCCCTCGCGCAGGACGCCGCCGCAACTCGCCCGTCTCGCAGCGGAGGTCCTCGGCGACGCCTTCATCGCGCTGGCCCGGGAGCCCGGCACGTTGCCGCCGGGTCTGCAAAGGCTGCGCGTGGTCCCGCCCAGCCAGGCAGAGCGCGCCGCCCTCTGGGCCATGGCGCTGCCCCCGGATCACCCCCGGGCCAGGTTGCGCGCGGTGGCCGCGCAGTTCCCGCTCGGCCCTTCGGAGATCGCAGAGATTGCCCGCGCGCTGCCCGTTGACGCCCCGCCCGACGCGCTCTGGCAGCAGTGCCGCGACCGCGGCGGGCGCGGAATCGACGCGCTGGCGGACCGGATCGTGCCGCGCCAGGGCTGGGACGATCTTGTGTTGCCGCCGCATGTGCTGGCGGATCTGCGCGCGCTTGCCGATCAGGTGCGCCACCGGGTCAGGGTTCTGGAAGACTGGGGCTTTGCCGACCGCCTGCCCTCCGGACAGGGTGTCACCGCGCTGCTGGCGGGCCCCTCGGGCGTCGGCAAGACCATGGCCGCCGAGGTCATCGCCGGCGATCTCGGGCTCGATCTCTACAAGGTCGACCTGTCGCGGCTGATCTCGAAATATATCGGCGAGACCGAAAAGAACCTGCGCCGGGTCTTCGATGCCGCCGAGCAGACCGGCGCCTGCCTCTTTCTGGACGAGGCCGATGCCTGTCTCGGCAAGCGCAGCGAGGTCAAGGACAGCCACGACCGCCACGCCAATATCGAGGTGAGCTACCTGCTGCAGCGGATGGAAAGCTACAGCGGGCTCTGCGTGATGGCGACCAACCTCAAGAACAATCTCGACGGCGCGTTCCTGCGGCGGCTGCGCTTTGTCATCGACCTGCCGTTTCCCGATCAGGGCATGCGGCGGCGGATCTGGCAAGGCGCGTTCCCGCCGGGCACGCCGACCGAGGCGCTGGACTGGCGGGCGCTGTCACGGCTCGATGTCTCGGGCGGGTCGATCATGGTGATCGCGGTCAATGCGGCCTTTCTGGCCGCCGCCGAAGACGGACCGGTCACGATGGCGCGGATCGCCCGCGCGGCGCAGGGCGAATACCGCAAACATGACCGTAGTTTCAGGCCGGAGTGGTAGCGATGCGCGATCCCGGACCCAAAGGACCGCAGGCCCGCCAGCAAGTGGCCCGGCAGGTGCGCGCCGGTGTCACGGCCGCCGCCCCCGCGCTGGCCGATCTTGGCCCCGCGCAGATCCCGCGGCTGCAGGTGCGGCTGCCGCAGGGCGCCGGGCAGGCCGAGATTGCCCGCGCCGTGGCCGAAGCCGTGCGGCGCCGCGAAAGGGGGCGGCAATGACCCGCTGTGCCGCCGCCGCTTGCCAGGCGCCGGGCCGCGGTCCGCGCGTGGCCGCCCGCGACAGCCGGTCCGAACGCGAGGCCGACAGGATGGCGGATCAGGTGCTTGCCGGCGGGCCGGTCGCGATGGCCCGGGCCCGTGGCGCGCCCGAGGCGCTTTACCGCAAATGTGCCGATTGCGCGCAGGACGACCCCGACATGCTGCACCGCGCAGCGGAGGGGGCGGGCGCGGGCTCTGCCGCGCAGACCGCGCAGGCCAGCGAGGCCGTGGCCTCGGGCGGCGCGCCCCTGCCCGCGGATCTCAGGCAGTATTTCGAGCCGCGCTTCGGCGCGCGTCTCGACGACGTGCGCCTGCATACCGGCTCCGCCGAGGGGCGTGCGGCGCAAGGCATCAACGCCCGGGCCTACACGCGCGGGCGCCACATCGCCTTTGCGCCCGGCGCCTTTCACCCCGAGACCGATGCCGGGCTGCGGCTGATCGCCCATGAGCTGGCCCACACCCGGCAGAACACCCCCGACACGCTGTCCCGGCAGGTCGATGAGGATGAGAGCGACGAGAGCGAAGAGGCCGGGGTGACCCCCGCCCCCATCGAGGAGATCGACCCCGACACCACCCATGGCGGCGGCACGGAGCTGCGCGACGAGATGCACGGGCCGCTCACCCGCGCGGATGGCCGGGTGCGCGGTCAGGTGCGCCGCCGCGAACTGGCTCCGGGACCGGGGCCGCAGGTGGTCAGCGACGAACTGGCCTCGCTGGAATTCGACCCGGATGCCTGCGAGATCGTGATCCCCGTCACCTACGGGTTTCGCCTCGTCGAAAGCCATTCCCAATTTTGCCAGGGCGACCGGGTCGACGGCACGCCCGATATCGAGGCCATCGCGGCCGAGTATATCCGCATCGTCAACTCCGAGCTGTCCAACCAGTTCAAGGTCCGGCTGTCGGGCTGCGAGGATGATTGCGCAGGGCAGGATATCGCGATCCGCGTCGAGGCGAGCCGCGACCAGAGCAATCCCGATCACATGATGAATATCGTGCCGCGCGAAGGCCGCGGTGCCGCGAGCACGATCTGCATGGGCAACGCGAATTTCCGGTCCTTCGTGATGCACGAAGCCGGTCACCAGGTGCTGGAACGCGGCGAGGAATACCCGCCCGTGGCCAGCGATATCGCCGAAGACGGGACCACCGAGACCCATGACCGCAACCGCCCCGAGCGGACGCGCGGCGGCTATAACGCGATGGGCCGCCAGCGGTATTACGGCCGCTTCACGGTGTTCCACGCGCGCGATTTCCAGCACGTTCTGCCATTCATGCGCGCGGTGCTGCCCGGCTGCACGCCGGAGCTTGTGGGCATTCCGCAGCTGACGCTGGAATTTCGCGTGCAGGGCCATGCGGGGCTCGGACGTGTCGGGGGCGAGACGGCGGTGCGCACCGGGCTCACGCTGGGCGCCGGGATGCCGCTCACGCGCGACCGCGCCTATCTGCTGCTGCTGGAGCTGCACGCGGATTATCTCGAAACGCTCGCTTTTGACGAACGGCGCTTTGTGCTGGCGGGCGCGTGGCTCGGGGTCGAGCGGCAGTTCGGCTCTCCCACATTCGGCGGTCGGGTCTTTGGCGGGCTGGGTGGCGGGGTCAGCCATGAATTTTCCGGCGATGAGCGCGCGGATTTCGGGCCGCGCGTGCCCTACGATGCCCGCACCAGCGGGTTTGGCGAATTGAACGCCGGGTTCGGGCTTTACCAGAATTTCGACGGCGGGCGGTCCTTCCTGCTCGATCTGCAGGGCAGTCTCGGCACGGAATTCGGCAGCGACGAGAGGGCCGTCGGCTGGTTCAATGTCGGACTGGCGCTGGGGGCGCGCTTCTGATGGCCGAGGCCGCCGCCACCGAAGCCGCCCCGGCGGTGCGCATCGCGCCCCCCGAAAGCCGCGAGGAACACGAAGCCGACCGGCTCGCCGACCGCGTGCTGTCTGGGGATCTGGCGCAGCCGCCGGACCTGCCTCATCACGCGCCCGGCACGATCTATCGCCAATGCGCCAGTTGCAGCGGTGGCGGCAAACCTTGCGCCGCGTGCGCGCAGGAGGAGGACGCAGCCCTGCTGTTTCGCAAGGAGGCCCCGGGCGGGCAAGGCGCGACAAGCTCTGCCGCCAGCACCGCCGCGAAGGCCGTCCAGACCGGCGGGATGCCGCTGTCGCCGGACACGCGGGCCTATTTCGAGCCGCGGTTCGGTGCCGATCTGGGACATGTGCGCCTGCATGCCGACCGCCGCTCCGGCGAGGCGGCGCGCGCGATCAACGCGCAGGCCTATGCGTTGGGCAACCACATCGCCTTTGCGCCGGGCGCCTACCAGCCGGAGAGCGATGCGGGGCGGCGCTTGATCGGGCACGAACTGGCGCATGTGGTCGGCGGCTCCGCCACGGGCGATCCGGGTGCAATCCATCGTCAGCTCCTGCCGGGCGGAATCGCGGATAGCGGTCTGCCCGCAGGCGTGCCGACCGCTGAGACCGCGCCGGAAAGCGGCGGCGCCGGGGACGCGCAGACAGACGAGGCCGACGGCACCGACGATCGCGATGTGACCATGGTGCATGACCGGGTCGACCGGATCATCGTCTCTTGCGAGCAGCGGCGCATCGCCTTTGTGACCGCGGGCGCGACCTATCTCTATCATCTCACCCATTGCAACCGGAACCTGCCGGCGATGACCTATATCGCTACGGTCAGCCGGGACCGGGCCCGCAACCGGATCTTCTTTTCGCTGCGCCCGCAGGACGAGGCCGGGGCGACCGCCGCCCCCGAAGAAGCGCCCTCCGCCGAAACCGGAGGCGCCGCCCCGGCGGCGGCCGAAGATGCGCGCCCCAACGCCCACGGCGAGGATGCAAGCTTTGGCTGGCGGGTGCGGCGCGGCCAGATCGATCCGGTCGATCTGTTCCACGAACAGGACAGCGTGCTGGTCGATTACGGCGGCACGGCGCCGGTGCCCTCGACCGAACGGCGGCGGCGCGAATGCCTGATGACCATGAACCCGCGCCGCGTCTTTGCAGGGCGCAGCGAAACCCAGCGGCTGATCGACCGCGAGTTTTCGGTGGAGTGGGATCTTGTGGAATTCGGGCTGGGCGATCTCGATGTGACCGTGACGGCAGGTGTGCAGGCCGACGTGCAGTTTGGCCACGGCGACGGCATGCTGCGCGACATCTGCCTGTCGAGCGGCGAAGGCGACGGGCAATACGAGGGTCGCGCGCGCTTTGAGACCCGCGCCAACGCGTCGCTTGCCCTGAACGTCTTCGGCGCGGTCGATTTCGGCCTCGAGGCGCTGGGGCTTTTCCATGTGCTCACCGCCGGTGGCGAGCTCGATATCGACGCGGGCGCGGATCTTGCCGGGCAGATCAGCACGCCGGTCGAGATCAGCTACGACCGCAATGCCAGCGACTCGCCGTTCGGGCTGATCACCGATATGGAATTGGCCGGGCTGGTGCGGCTGGGCATGAACCTCTCGGCCACCGCCGGGATCAACGTGATGGGCATCGACATCTTCCGCACGGACTGGCCCGAGATCTACAGCGCGCAGCGCGACTGGGGCTGGACCGGCGGGCTGCGCTTTGACAACTCCTTCATCCCCGAGCCGCATATCGGCAGCCTCAACCAGGTGACCGCCGCACAGCTGAACGTCGCGCCGCTGAGCGGACCGGGCGGCAGACGGCGGCGGAGGGCGCGCGGGGCCCGGTCGGGTCTGCCCATCGGCGATCTGATCCGCGCGGCCCTGGGCATCGGCGAGGGGGAGATGCGCTATGACGGCAGCTCCTGCGACAAGGCGCTGCCGCTCACCTGGATCAAGCCCACAAACCTTTACCCCGAGCGTCTGAACTTCGATCCGGCGGTCAATCCGGGTGTGTCCCCCGAAAGCGTGGGCCGCGAGGACCGGCCGACGCTGGTCAGCCACGATCCGGTCACGCCGAGATGGCCGCCCAATGCCGATCCGATCACCGGCCCGACCCCGATCGGCGTCGATCCGGAAAACTGGGTCGAGACCGGCTCCTGGGCGCGCTGTTTCGAATACGATTCAACCGCCGTCGCCCGGCGTCGGGAATCGGGGATCTTCCGGCGCCTGATGCGCGGTCTGGGCTACAATCTGGGCGGCTTGCAGATCGACCATGTCCGCGAGCTGCAATTCGGCGGCGAAGACGAGTTTCACAACCTCTGGCCCTATGACAGCCGGGCCAACCAGAGCGGCGGCACGCTGAACCAGTCGCAGCTGAACGCCTATCGCGGGATCTTCGGGCTGCTGCATGGCAAGTATTTCCGCATCACCAGCGTCGGGCTCGATCCGGATTTCGAGCGCCCGCCTCTGCCCGCGCCGGGTGACGACACCGCGCTGCCGCCCGCGAGCACCGAGCCCGGTCAGCTGGAGCCGTCGGGCGGCGGCGATCTGCCCGCCCTGCCCGATGCCACCGACGCGCCGGATCCCGCCGAGTGACAGGCCGTTTCCGCGCGCAAGCTTGGCAACCAGGGCGGTCACTGGTACTCTTTACACTCAACAAATAATAGAATCGATTAAAGCTATTGAGGCTTTGGCGGTGTCAGGAGGACACATGCCTTCCGCATTTCCGGGAGCGCCCAAGATATTGAAAGGCGGGCTTGTCGCGTTCCAGCTTCCCGAGCTCGACCCGACCTATATCGTCTTCCAGTACAATCCCGACGAGGTGCAGCGCGAGCTCGACATGCGCGGCACGTCCGGCGGCGGGCGCGGCGATGCGCAGCGCGTCAATGGCGTGCCGGACGAAACGCTGTCCTTCACGGTGGAGATCGACGCCGCAGACCAGCTCGAAAAGCCCGACGAGAACGGCGTGATCGTGCAGCAGGGGCTGCACCCGGTGGCCGCGGCGCTCGAAGGGTTGCTGTATCCCGGCTATGCTGCGGTGGTGGCCAATCAGGAACTGGCGCGCGAAGGCGCGGCCTTCATCCTTGGCGAACAGGCGCCGATGGTGCTGCTGGTCTGGGGCCGCAGGCGGGTGCTGCCGGTGATGATCGAACGGATGTCGATCCGCGAACAGGCCTTCGACAGCGCGCTGAACCCGATCCGGATGGAGGTCGACTTCTCGGTCAAGGTGCAGACCTACCGCGACCTCGATCCGTCCAATCCCGGCTATTGGGTCTACATGTCGGCATTCATCCAGAAGGAGACGATGGCCCAGCAGAACATCTTCAGCCAGAGCGCGGGCCTGTCGCGCTTTGTCCCGATCTGAGGCGCGCGCATGTTTTTCCAGGGCTCCCGCTATCTTTCGGTTCCAGACGCGGAATGGACCGCACCGGACGGGCGCGTGCTGCGCTACAAGCGCCGCCGGGTGATCCCCGAGATCCCCGCCCCGCTCGGCACCCAGGTGCGCAGCGGCGACCGGCCCGACCTGCTGGCCTTCCGCGTGCTGGGCGATCCGGAGCTCTTCTGGATGCTCTGCGATGCCAACCGGGTGGCCGCGCCCGCGCAGCTCACCAAAACCCCCGGTGCCGTGATCGCCGTGCCGGGACCCGAGCGGGCGTCATGACGCTGCAATCGCAATATTTCTCGGTCTCGGTGGGGTTCACCCCGCTGCCCGAACGCTGGTTCCACGCGCTGCGCGATATCGAGATCGAGACCTCGAACAACCGCGCCGCGATCTTCCGGATGCATTTCGACCTCTCGCGCAACCCGGTGGGCGATTTCGATGCGCCGATCGAGCTCTTTCACCCGCTGACCCCGGTGACCATCCGGTTGAGCGTCGGCGCGGGCCTGCCGCTCACGCTGATCAACGGCTTTGTCAAGGATGCGCGGCTCAGCGTATCCAACACCCCCGGCGCGACCACGTTCGAGGTGGTCTGCATGGACCGGCTCGGCACGTTGATGACCCATGTGGAGGTGCCGTTCAGCTGGCCCAACATGAGCGATGCGCTGATCGTCACGGCGATTTTCGGACGCTACGGCATGGTGCCGCTGGTGGTGCCGACGCCGCAGCTGCGCACCCAGCTCGACACCACCACCACGCAGCGCGGCTCACACGCGGCCTTCCTGCAGCAGCTGGCCGGGCGGCATGGCTATGCGCTCTACGTGCAGCCCGACCCGATCACCGGCGCCGATGTCGGGCATTTCCACCCGCCGCTGATCCCGCTGCCGCCGCAGGGTGTGCTGTCGATCGATTTCGGCGCCGACACCAACCTCACCAGCTTTTCGGTGAGCGACGACATGCTGGCGCCCACCGGTGTGTTCGGGATGAAAACCGAAAACCGCACCCGCGTGCCGGTGCCGATCATCGCGCCCGTGGCCGCCGAGCCGCCCCTGGGCGCGGTGCCCACCCTGCCCCGCATCCTGCCGCCGCCCGTCGAGGCGCCCTATGACACCGATGCCGCCAGCGTGGCGGAGGCCTATGTGAAGGCCTTTACCAAGGCGACGCAGAGCTCGCGCTCGGTGCGCGCCTCGGCGGAGGTGGACGGGGTGAAATACGCCCGCCCAATCTTTGTCGGCGCGCCGATCATGGTGCGCGGCGCCGGGCGGCAGCACAGCGGGCTCTACCAGGTCGACCGGGTCACGCACCGGCTGACCCGCGACGACTACACCCAATCCGTGTCGATGTGGCGCAATGCCGTGCAACTCACGGGGCAAGAGATTTTTGTGGATCCGCTCAGCGCCGCCTGAGCCCGGATCCTGTAACGATTTCCCGGTTTCAATGTTCCGAGTTTCGTCTTCGAGTACCAATTTTCCAGTACCGATTTTCCAGTGCCGATTTTCCAGTGCCGGTAACCCGGTAACGATTTCAACGACCAGGTTTGGCCAAAAAGGGGATTGCGATGCCCGATGGGGACGGCCCGGGGGGGCGCGAACGCGTCTACGGGAAATACAAGGGCACCGTTGTGCGCTCTGACGACCCCGACCGCAGGGGCCGGATCCAGGCGCTGGTGCCGGAGGTCCTGCGCGAGGTGGTGACCGGCTGGGCCGATCCCTGCGCGCCTTATGCCGGACCGGGCGCGGGGTTCTTCTCGCTGCCGCTGCCGGGCGCGGGCGTCTGGATCGAGTTCGAGGGCGGCGATGTCTCGCGCCCCATCTGGTCGGGCTTCTACTGGGCGGTGGGAGAGGCCCCGATGGCACCGCCGGGCGGCCCGATCGGCGAGCAGACCAAGAAGATCTGGCGTTCCGATCTGGGGCTCACCACGGTGATGGACGACGCCGCCCAGACGATCTCGATCAGCGATGCCACCGGGCAGAACCAGGTGGAGATCCAGGCCACCACCGGCACCGTGACCGTCAAGGGTCTGGCGCGCGTGGTGCTGGACGGCAAGCTTGTCCAGCTGGGCAGCGATGCGGCGGCAAACCCCGCGGTCTTCGGCAACGAGCTGCTGGCCTATCTCACCCAGCTTGCAACGCTCTTCAACACCCATATTCACTCCGGGGAACTGGCGATCGGCATCCTGCCCGTCACCCCGGCCCCGCCCACCGTACAGGTGCCGCTGCCGACCCCGGCGCTGGTCTCTCGAACGGTAGTTCTGGAATAGCCATGGCCAATCTCAAACCCGGAAACCTGACCTCGACGCAAGGCGACATGTCGGAATTCAACGGCTCAATGGCCGCCGATATCGAGGAAGAGCTGAACCTGCTGCTCGATCTCGACGATCTGCCGCGGCTCACTTCCGATCCCGCTGACGGAGAGGTGCGCGCCCGCCGCCGCTTCATGATCGCGGTGGCCCGCGGTGTGGTCAGACACCTCAAGAACAACCCAGACGCCTTCCACGTCACTTTTGACGGCACCGACCACGAGACCGAAATAAGAGCGGACCAGTTTCCCTGATGAGCGTGCTCGACACCCAGCTCGACTATCCGTTTGGCTTCGACGCACGGGGCCGGTCGCGGCTGACCGGGCGCCAGGACCATGTGCGCGACCTGATCGAGCAGGTGATCTTCACCGCCCCGGGCGAGCGGCTGAACCGGCCGGAGTTCGGCACGCCGGTCAAGATGCTGGTCTTCGAAGGGCTGACCGACACGCTGGCCGCGACGACCGAGCAGATGGTGCATGGCGCGCTGCTGCGCTGGCTTGATCCGGTGATCTCCGTCGATGCGGTCTCGGTCGTTATCGAGGACAGCAAGCTCACGCTTACCGTGGTCTACACGATCCGCGGCGATGACGACCGGCGCACCGATGTCTTCGAACGCGAGATGGGGGGCTGAGCCATGGTGTTGCACGCCGCGGGTGATCTCTGGTGCGAGGACGAGCGGCGCTCGGCGGTGCTGCGCGATCCCGGCCACCCGCTGAACGGGCTCGATTATGTGGAGTATTTCCGCGACGAGACCGCGCCCGACGGCAGCCGGTTCCGGCTCGAGGCGACCTTCCTGAAACCGCCGCCCCCGCCTGCGGACCTCAGCGCCGAGATCCTCGGCGGCGTGCGCGTGGTCGGGCTGCGCGTGACCCGGATCGAGGCGCATGCGACCGACCCCCTGCGCCTGCTGCTTTTCACCGACCGCGAGGGCGATTTCTCGACCTATGTGCTGGCCTTCGGGGCCAATCCCGCGCTCGATCCCGAACGCGACCAGGCGCGTTTCAGCTTCAAGGCCGGCTGCCCCACCGAGTTCGATTGCCGCCAGCCCGTCGATTGCCCGCCGGATGCTTTCGATGACCCCGATCTCGACTATCTCGCCAAGGATTACCAGAGCTTCCGGCGGCTCTTTCTGGAGCTCATCGCCGCCCGCAATCCCGACTGGCAGGAACGGCTGCCCGCGGATTTCTCCATCGCGCTGGTGGAGATGCTGGCCTATGTGGGCGACTACCTCTCTTATCTGCAGGATGCGGGCCCGGCGACGGAGAGCTTCTTTGCCACCTGCCTGCACCGCGTGTCGATGCAGCGCCATTGCCGGCTGATTGACTACAGGATGCATGACGGGCGCAACGCCGCGACCTTCGTGCAGTTCGATCTGGCACCCGCAGGGGACGCCATCCCCCGGGTGATCCCGGGTGGCACAAAGCTTGCCACCCGCATCGTCACACCGCTGGCGGGCGACACCGCCCCGCCCGGCCCGCTGCTGCCTTCGGACGCGGATTTCGACAGCGATCCCGCGCTCGCCGAGGCGACGGTGTTCGAGACCACCGCGTTCATCACCGCAAATTCGGATCACAACCTCTTGTTTTTGCACACATTTGGCGATGTGGATTGCTGTCTGGGCGAAGGCACCCGTGCGGCCTGGCTTTACCGGCTCGACGGCGACCGGATCCTGCGTCCCGCCTTTGCGGAGGGCGATTACCTGCTGCTCGAAGAGGTGCTGAGCCCGGTCACCGGGGCGGCCCCCGATGCCGATCCGACGCGCCGCGCCGTGGTGCGCATCGACGCGCCGCCGCAGGAACGGACCGACCCGGCCTTCACCGATCAGCTGACCGCGGGCGCCTTCACCCCGCGCAGCGCGCCCGGCGATCCGGAGATGCCGCTGCTCTACGTCACATGGGGGCCCGAGGACGCGCTGGAGCGCAGCCTTTGTGTCTCCAGCGAGACGCCCCAGGCCGGGCTCATCCGCGATGTCACCATCGTCCGCGGCAATGTCGCGCCCGCCGATCACGGCCGCACGCTGCGCCGCGACGATCTGGAATTTGCGCCCGGCACCGGGCGCTGGCCGCTCGGCACGCTGGCCCTGCCCGACGCCGACGTGACCCGGCACGCCGGGCCCTACGATCCCCAGCTTTCCGCCGATGGCCGCCCGATCGAGGCGCGGCACGCGCTCGGGATAGGGCCGCGCGACGCCGCGCCGTCGGTCTATCTGCGCACCCGCCAGACCGGCAACGCCTTCCGCTACTGGACGCCGGTGCCGCATCTGGGCGACAGCGGGCCCTATGACCGACATTTCGTGACCGAGACCGACAGCGACGGCACCACATTGCTGCGGCTCGGCGACGACATCCATGGCCGCGTGCCGCGCAATATCGAGGCGGTGACAGCGTTCTACCGCACGGGCTCGGGCCGCCGCGGCAATCTCTCGGCGGGCGCCCTGCACCATGCGGTGCAACCCGATCTTGCCTTCTGGTCCGATCCGCTTCTGGCGACCGGTCCGCTGTCGCTGGATCCCGCAGATCCCGGCGCCAATCTCGCCTTTGCCGAGATCGAGCGGGTGCGCCAGCCGCTGCCCGCGCGGTTCGGCACCGATGCCGAGAGCCTCGAGCACGCCCGCGCCACCGGCCCCGACGAGGTGCAGGCCATCCAGTTTCGCGCGGTGACAGAGGCCGACTGGCAGGAAATGGCGCTGCGCCATCCCGGTGTCGCCGCGGCCAAGGCGCGGTTCCGCTGGGTCGGCTCCTGGCATTGCGTCTTTGTCGCCATTCACCCCGTCGACACTTCCCATCTGGTGCGCCTGCCCGGCGGCGGCACGCGGCTTTCGGACGGTTTTACCGCCGAAATGCGCGCCCATCTTCTGCGCTTCAAGCTGGCCGGGCTCGACCTCAAGGTGCGCGCGGCGGAATATGTCCCGCTCGAGATCGACATCCGGATCTGTGTCGCCCGCGGCTATTACCGTGGTCAGGTGCTGCAGGCGGTCTCCGACGCGCTGTCGAACCGCCGCCTGCCCGACGGGCGCCGCGGGTTCTTCCATCTGCCCGATCTCGATTTCGGTGAGGATATCTATCTCTCGCGGCTTTACGCGGCCCTGGAGGCGGTGGACGGCGTCGACAGCGCCGAGGTCACCACGTTCAAGCGTTACTGGGAGGTGCCGCGCGGCGAGTTGCACCTGGGGCGCATCGCGCTGGCCGAGATCGAGATCGCCCGGCTCGACAACGATCGCAACTTTCCCGAGTACGGCGTGCTGCGCCTCTCGGCTCTGGGAGGGGTGTGAGCATGATCCCGGGTCCGCGTTTCTGCGAATGCTGCGCCGGGCCGGTCCTGCCCGCGCCGGTGCTGATCTACAACCGCCCCGGTCTGGCCGAGATCGCCTACCGGCTGGGCCGCTTCGGCAGCTTCCGGCAGGCGATGCTGCAACAGATCCACACATATGCGGAGCTCACCGGATTTCTGACCCGCGAAAGCGACGATCACGCGGTCACCTTCATCGAACTGGCCGCAGCACTTGGCGATGTGCTGGCTTTCTACAACGAACGGCTGGCCAACGAGATGTATCTTGTGCAGGCCCGGCACAAGGCGTCGCTGCAGGATCTCGTGGCGCTGGTGGGCTATGTGCCGCGCCCGGCGCTCTCGGCGCTCGGATCGCTCGATTTCGAGATAGCGGAGGGGCCCGCGACGCGGATCTGGCAGGGGCTCAAGGTGATGAGCGTGCCGGGGCCGGACGAGACCGCGGTGGTGTTCGAAACCCTCGAAGAGATCCGCGCCACGGCCCGGCTCAACGCCGCGCCGCTCTTTGCGGCGCCGCAACCGCTGAACCCGCTGGCCGAGAACAGCCGCCGCGCGCCGATCCTGGGCGCAACCGGGATCGCACCGGGTGACCGGCTGATGATGTTCGGCACTGGCGCGACCACCGGACCAACGACCGCGCTGACCGAGGAAAAACGTGTGACCGGGATCACCGAAGCGCCCGGCGGCACCTATCTTGGCTGGGAGCCGCCGATGAAGGCGCGTGGTGCCTCGCCCGACCTCATGCGCGCCGCGCAAGCGCTGCGCAAGTTGCGCTTTTTCGGCTTCGACGCGCCCGCCGAGGTGCCGCATTTCATCACCGTGACCGAAGACGCGACGCTGGACCCGCAATCGCGCTGGGCGACGCGGACCATCGACGCCAGCCTGCCCGCCGATACCGACCGATACCCGCTGTCGTCCAAGCTCGACGATCTGGAGGTTGGCGCGCATCTGCTGCTCGATGCCGGGCCCGGCGCCCGGCCCCGCCTGCAGACCGCCCGCGTCACCGCGGTGAGCGAAGCGCAGGCCGCCCTTCGCGCCACCGGCGGCGAGAGCCTGCCGCCCAACCTCACCGAAACCGTGACCCATATGGAGGTGCGCCAGACCATCAGGGGGCGCCCGACCGCCGCCAGCTTCCCCGGCTTCAGCTTTGCCGCTTTTGCACGCAATGGCGGCGGGCATCCGGGCTGGGTGCAGGACGTGTCCTCCCCGCAATCGCTGCGCCCGATCCCCTTCGACGACGCGCGGGCCGCCTCTGACCTTGCGACCGCTTTCGTGAATCCGTCCTTCCATCTTTACATGCGCGACGGCGACGGGGCCCTGTCCAAGGCGGTCTGGTTCGGCGCGTGGTTCGGCTGGCAGTCGCAGGGCGGGCAGATCACCTCGATGCCCGCGCCGCTGGTCCTGCCCGGCGGGCAAGTGCGCGTGTTCGTGCGCGGCGCGGATCTGCAATTGCTGATGTATGACACGTCCGGCGCGGTGCTGCCGCCGGAGGATCTGGGCGGCGCGCTGGCCTCATCCCCCGCCCCCGTCGCCTTCGGCGCGGGCGCCATCGCGGTCTTTGCGCGCGGGATGGATGACGCGCTCTGGATGCGGGTTTTCGACGGGGCCAGCTGGCAGGATTGGGACAGCCTCGGCGGGCGCATCGCGGGCACGCCCTCGGCGGTGTCCTCCGGCGCGGGCGACGTGGATGTCTTTGCCCGCAGCCTCGATGGCGGGTTGCTGAATTACCGGCGCACGTCGTCGGGCTGGCAGAAGATCCGGGAGCTTGGCGGCGATGTGGCGGGCGATCCGTCTGCGGTGGATCCCGGCTTTGGCATCGTGGCGGCGGGGGTGCGCACCTCTGATGACCGGCTCGCGCTGATCTGGCGCTCGGGGGAAACCTGGAACGACTGGCGCGACGAAGGCGGCCCGATTGCCAGCGACCCCAGCCTTGTGGGAGCGTTCTTCATCATGGCCGCGGCGCGCCACCCCGACGGCACGCTGGTCACCCGGTTCCCCTTTGCCACCATGCCCTGGAGCCAACATGGTGACGGGTTCTCGGCCATTCCGGATGTGCGCGCCGCCACCCTCGCCGAGATCGGCGAAGAGCTGCGCTTCCGCCGCTTCGACTATCCCGCGAAGGCCGCCGGCGGGCGGCTGGTGCTGCCCTTGCGCGATGGCGAAAGGGCTGACGATCCCGACGGGTTCGGGCCGCTGGACAAAGGGCGGAAACTGATGATCACCGGGCCGGACGGGCTGCAGCACCGCACCGAGTTGCTGGACCGCCGCGCTGTCAGCGCGATCCCCGGCGGCGTGCGCGATCACCTCGAGGTCACGCTCTCGCCCGGCCTGCCCGCAACCAAAGGCGCGCTGGCCCTGCATGGCAATCTCGCGGAGGCCAGCCACGGCGAAACCCAGAACGAAGAGGCCATCGGCAGCGGTGACGCCACCAGGGCGTTCCAGTCGTTCCGCGCCCCGCCGGGCGAGATCACCCATCTGCCCGTCGCCACCAGCACACGGCCGCAACCGCAGGCGGAGCTGCGGGTGGACGGGCTGCTCTGGGACGAGGTGCCCTCGCTCTTCGGCCAGGGGCCGAAGGCGCGGGTCCATACGCTCGCCCTGCCCGCCGAGGACAGCCCGGTCGTCAGGGGCGGCAACGGTCTTGACGCGGGCGCGCGCTTTCCCACCGGGCCCGTGAACCTGCGGCTGACCCGGCGGCTGGGCGCAGGGCCCTCCGGAAATCTGCGCGCCGGGCAGCTGTCGATTGCGCTGGAAAAACCCATTGGCCTCAACGCGGTGACCAACCCCGCGCCAACCGGTGGCGGTGCCGAGGCGGAGCCCCCCGACGGTCTGCGCGGCTCCGCGCCGTCGCGGGTGCGGACCTTCGGGCGGATCGTGTCGCTGGCGGATTTCGCCACGCTGGCCACCGCTTCGGGGCTGGCGGCCAAGGCGCATGTCACCTGGGTCTGGCGGCGCATGCAGCGCAGCGTGCACCTGACCGTGGCCGGGCCCGACGGGCTGCCGCTCTCGACGGCCAGCCTGAAGCTCCTGCGCGACCAGCTGACCGCCAGCCGCGATCCCAACCGTCCGCTCTCCATCGCCAACATGGTGCGGGTGCCGATTGTGGTCAGCGCCAAGCTGATGCGCGATCCCGCCCGGCGCCGCGAGGATGTGGCCGAGGCGGCGCGGCGCACGCTCGAAGCCGCGTTCGGCTTTGCGGCGCGCGACATCGGCCAGCCGGTGCACCTGTCGGACATCTACGCCATCCTGCAGGCCGCCGAAGGGGTGCATGCGGTGGATATCGACCTGCTGCAGGTCCGCGACCACGCGGATTTCAGCGCCGCCGAACGCGCGGTGCGCGCCATCACAGCCCAGCCGGTGCAGCCGCATATCCGGCTCTTCGAGGCCCGCCCGACCCCCGCAAATCCCGTGCAGATCGACCGCTACCAGACCGACGCCTACCTGCCCGACCCCGCCCCCGCCGTGCTGCCCGCCGAACAGGCGTGGTTTGCAACTCCCGCGCGCGACATCGCCCTCACCGTTGTGGAGGCGCTCTGACCATGACAGCCGCCTATACGCATCTGACCGACAACAAGCTTTTCGACCTGCTGCCCGCGATCCTGCGCGAGCGCGACGCGGAGGCCGGTTTTCCGCTCCGCGCACTGCTGTCGATTGTCGAGGATCACGTCGACGAGGTCGAGGCCGACATCCGCCAGCTCGGGCGCAATGCCTTCATCGAGACCTGCGAGCCCTGGGTCATCCCCTATATCGGCGCGCTGGTCGGCACCACGCCGCTGGCCGGCGACAACCGCGTGTCGGATGCGGCCAGCGCCGAGGCGCTGTTCCCCGATCTCGAGGGCCCGTCCTTCGTGCCGCCCATCGGGCTGCGCAGCCGGACCGACACGCTCAAGACGGTCTATTACCGCCGCCGCAAGAGCACCCTGCCGATGCTCGAGGAACTGGCCCGCGACGTCACCGGCTGGCCCGCTCATGCGGTGGAGTTCTTCGAGCGGCTGGTCTGGTCGCAATGGGTGCGCAACCGGGTGCGGATGCACGCGCGGGCGACGCCGGATCTGCGCTCGGTCGAGGCCATGGACCGGATCGAGACCGCCTTCGATGCAACCTGCCGGACCGTCGATGTCCGCGCGCCCGCGCAGTTCGAAGGCTGGGAGAATATCCCCAATATCGGCTTTTTCCTCTGGCGGCTTTTGGCGCTGGAGCTGCCGCGCACCAGTGCGCGCCGTCTCGGTCCGGCGGACGATTTCCGCTACCATGTCTCGGTGCTGGGCAATGACGCGCCGCTCTTTTCGCGGCTGCGCCGCGAAGGCGACGAAACCGGGCTTGCCACCGAGCTGCACGTGCCGCAAGCCATCCGCAAGGCGCGGTTCTGGCGCGATCTGGTGGAACACCGCGCGCTGCCCGCGCCGCGCCCCGGTCTGACGGCGTTTTATGGCGCGCCCGCGGGTTTTGGCGCGCTGCCGCCTGCGCCCAACGCAAGCCTCTTTGTTGCCGTGGACGGCGTCGAGGTGCCGCCCGATGACATCGTCTGCCGCAATCTGGAGCCCTGGGGCCAGCCTCAGCCCAACGAAGTGGCCGTGGATGTCGCCCGCGGGCGGCTTGCCATCGGCAGTGGCCGTCTGCCCGCCGATGACGTGCAGGTCTGGTCCTTCATGGGCTGGCCCGGTCCGCTGGGTGGCGGCACCTATGCGCGCACGCCCTGGCTTGCCGGTGAAGAGATCCCCGCCCGGCGGCTCTTTGTGGACGACACCGGCGCGGCAGACAGCGTGCCGACGCTTGGCGCGGCCCTGGCCGACTGGGTGGCCGAAGGCCGGCCCGACATGATCATACGGATCCGCGACAACCGCACCTATGCCGAGAACCTCACGATCAACATCGCGGGCGCCGCGGGCCGGTTCCTGACCATCGAGGCCGAGGACGGGTTCCGCCCGCATCTGCGCCCCGACCAGACAATCCGGGTGACCGGCATCAACGAGGATTTTGCGCTGACCCTGGGCGGGCTGCTCATCGAAGGCGCGGTGGAGATCCCCGGCTCGCTCGGGCGGCTGCGGCTCATCCACACAACGCTGGTGCCCGGCGTCTCGGTGGCATTGCCCGATCCCGATCAGCCACCACCGCCCGACCCGCCGGGGTTCTCGATCCGTGCCGCCGCGCAATCGGGTGGCGCGCCCGCCAATACCGAGCTGCGCATCGAGATGGCGTTTTCGATCTGCGGCCAGATCCGCCTGCCCGAAAGCGCCGAGGGGGTCTTTGCGCTCGACAGCATCATCGATGGCGGCGACACGGCAGCCATTCGCGGCCCCGGTCCCGGCACCTCCGCCCCGGGCCCCGCGCTGCATCTGGAACGCTGCACCCTGCGCGGGCCGGTCTTCGCGCGGCAGATCGACCTCGCGACCGAGGTGATTTTCGACGGCGTGGTCGAGGTTCAGCGCCAGCAGACCGGCTGCATCCGCTTTTCCTATATCCGCCCGGTCTCTGTCACCCCGCGCCGCTACCGCTGCCAGCCCGGTCTGGCCGAACGCGCCGCGATTGCCCGCGCCGAAGAGGCCGGGCCGCTGAGCGCCGCAGAGATCCAGACCCTGCGCCAACGCGTGCGCAGCCGCGTCAGCCCCGAATACACCTCCGAGCAATATGGCCAGCCCGCCTATCTGCAGCTTGCGCGCACCGGTGCCACCGAGATTGCCCAAGGCGCGGAGGACGGCTCCGAAATGGGGGTGTGGTGCCATCTCAAGCAACCGCAACGCACCGAGAACCTGAAACGACGACTGGACGAATACCTGCCCTTCGGGCTCGTCCCCGGCATTGTCTTCGTCACATGACGAACCGCCGGGGCAACAACAGGGGGACCACGGCATGAGTGGCGATTATTCCCGCAAAACCTATGACGAGGCGCGCCGCTATTGCGCGCTCTGGCTGCAGCAGGGGCGCGTTCTGCTGGATGCCGACTTCAACGAGATGGTCGAGATCCTCAAGGAGCGCACGCGCAAGCTCTCGCTCGATGCGATGGGCGATCCCGGCATTCCGTTCCTGACCAACCCCGACGCGTTCGAGGTGACGCTGGCGCCCGGACCGCTGGATCTGCAGGTGACGCCGGGGCGGATCTATGTCGACGGCCATCTGGCGGAGGTCTTCGAGGATGAAAGCTTCACCTATCTCACCCAGCCGTTCCTGCCCGACCCGCCGGACCTGCCGGATGGCGATGCGGCCATCGTGCTCTGCCTCTGGGAGGAGGAGATCACCTGGGTGCATAACCCCGACCTGCTGGATCCCGCACTGGGCGGCGTGGACACAGCCAACCGCTTGAGCACGCGCATCCAGCTGCTGGCCGAACCGGTCGAGGCGGCGGAATGCGGGCTCGATGTCGGCCCGCCGCCCTCCGCGGGGCGGCTCACCACCCGCGCGATTGCACCGCCCACCCCGGACGATCCCTGCATCCTGCCCCCCACCGGCGGCTATCGCGGGCTGGAGAACCGGCTTTACCGGTTCGAGATCCACGAAGGCGGCCCGATGGGTGTGGCAACGTTCAAATGGTCGCGCGACAACGGCTCGATACTGGTGCCGGTGGAGGCGATGACCCCGGCGGGCCAGCCCACCGAGCTGTCAGTGGCCCGCATCGGCCGCGATCCGGTCCTGCGGTTCGAACAGGGCGACTGGGTCACGATCACCGACGATCACCGCTCCTGGATGGACGAGCCGGGAGAGATGGCGCAGGTCACCGACACGATCGAGGGCGATGACGGCGCCACCATCGTGCTCGACCGCGACATCACCGGGCTGGGCCGGCCTTTTGCCGCCAGCCCCGCCGACCGTCACACGCGGGTGCAGAAATGGGACCAGCACCTGACCACCGACCCGACGCTGATCCCCGGCGATGGCGTGATCCCGACGCAGCCCGGCCCGCTCACCATCGACGAGGCGGGGATCGAGATCACCTTCTCCACCGCCGCCCCCGGTGGCGACTTCCGGCGCGGTGACTACTGGTGCGTCTGGGCGCGCACCGCCACCGCCACCATAGACGAGCTGACCGACGCTCCGCCCGACGGCATCCACCGCCATTACGTGCAACTGGCCGCGGCCTCGGGCCTGGGCGATCCGGACCCCGAGATCACCGATTGCCGCCCGCAGGAGCCCGAGGCCGGTGAGGGCTGCTGCACCATCGTCGTGCGCCCCGGAGAAAGCATTCAGGCCGCCATCGACGCGCTGCCGCCCGAAGGCGGCTGCATCTGCCTCAAGACCGGCGTGCATCCGGTGCCCGGCACGCTGCAGCTCAACCGCGCCAATGTGCATATGCATGGCGAAAGCCCCGGTACGATATTGCGCGGCGCGGCACCTCTGCTGCAACTGGGCACCGCCGCCGTCGCGATCCGCATCGAGATGATCGATTTCAACGGGCGCGTCTCGCAGCAGGGCAATGGCGCGATCCTGCTGTCGCAGGGCGCGCAGGATCTGACCGTGGAGGATTGCCGCTTTGCGCCCTTCGAGGGCGGCAATGGCGGCGTCGCGATCTTTCTGGAGCGCACCGACCGCGCGCGGATCACCGGCAACGCCATCCTCAACACCAATTTCGGCGTTGTGGTGGCCGGGCTCTCGGATTTTCCGGTGATCGAGAAGAACGACATGGTTTTCGGCTTCGGGCGCGACGACGCGGTGGCCGCCACCGGGATCTGGATCATCGGCAATCCCTCGGCCTGCCATATCGAGGACAACGTGATCCTCGGCGCCTTTCAGGGCATCTTGATCAACGACGATCCGCAAGGCACGCCGCGGTCGCTCTCGGCCAGCACGCTGATCGCGGATAACGCGGTGCTGGCGGGCGGGTTCGAGGCCGCCACCGGCCCCGCCACGCTTGGCATCGACAGCGCCGCCGACTTCACCACCATCACCGGCAACAACGTATTTGTGCTGGGCGCGCAGGGGGTCGGCATCCGCGCCTCGGGCGCAGGCTCGACCCTTGCGTCGAACAATGTCGGCGCGGCGGGTGGGCAGGCGACCTCTGCCATCGGGATCCAGATCGGCTCGCTGGCCGGCATGGACAATCCCGACACGCCCGGCCCGCAGGTCTCCGCCACCACGCTCATCGTACGCGACAACCAGATCGCGGGCGAGGTGACCGGCATCGCGGTGTTCAACGCCTTTGCTGCGGCGCTGTCGGGCAACAATGTGGTCACCACGCCGGGACGGCGCCCGACCGCGGGGATCCTGGCGTTCAACGCGCCGCTGCTGACCGCGCAGTCCAACCGCATCGGCGGCAGCTCGGTGGGTGTGTTTTCGGCAGGCGGCAGCAACACCGCGTTGCGCGACAATGACATGGCGGGCTGCCCCACCGGCATTTTTGTGATGGATGACGAGCGGCCGGAGCTGCATGGCAACCGTGTCGGCGGCGCCCGGCAGCTTGGCATCGCCGCGGCGCGCATCCTCGGGCGCACCCAGGTCACCGGCAATCGCGTGACCAACGCAGGCTCGGCCGCGGATCTGGCCATCGGCATCGGCGGGTTGCAGATCATCGGCGACTGGCATGTGAGCGGCAACGAGGTGAACGACACCGGCCAGACCGCCGACGGAGAGATGCCGGGCGGCCGCGCCATCGGCATCCTCGGGCTGCTGATTCTGCAGGCGCGCATCGAGAGCAACCTGGTGACCTACACCAACGGCTTCGGTCTGGATCCCGCGCGCGAGGACCGCGCGCTGAGCCTGCTTGGGCTGGCGGAGTTTGTCGTCAACACCGGCCAGTTCCAGCAGGTCTTCGGCTTTCCCGTGCAGATCCTCGGCAACCATTTTTCCGGCGCCGGGGCCAGTGCGCTGGTGGAGCTGCTGGACATACCGCTCTCGGATGTGCTCCGCATGCGCTTCGAGCGGGTGCTGATGTCGAACAATTACTGCTTCCACGTTTCCGGCCCGTTCAGCGAGTTTCTGGCCACCGTGGTGCTGTCGGGCCGCTTCGGCACCGTCGGCGGCAACCAGGTCAAGGCGACGGTTCAGGATTTTCCGTCGTTTGATTTCAACGGCATGGACGGGCCGTTCTTCGGCAACGTGCTGTCCGGACCGACTCTGGGCTATTCAGGCTTCCCGGCGGCCACAGACGGTCTGCACAATCTGCGAACATAAGGAAAGGCAAGGCCATGAGCTATCAGGATCTGATCGACGAACAGCTCAAGCGCATGGAAGAGATGCGCGGCGAGTTCAGCAAGCGGCGCGACAAGGGCGAAGGACTGCGCGAGGCCACAGCGCTGCGCGCCGACCGCGCGCGGACATTGCGCCAGACGCTGTCGGGCCTCGAGCGCCGGAAAGAGGAAAGCGTCAAGCGGTTCGACGCGGAGATCAAGCGCGTGCGCGACGAGCTTGCGGAGATGGAAAAGCCAAGCGACCTCGATACGCTGAAAAAGTTCGGACGGCGCGCGCCCACCAAAAGCGGCGGCAAGAGCACAGGGCGGAAACGCAAGACCTGAGGGCGCGGGTTCGGAGTAGTTCCGACGCTCTGCTGTGACGATGCAGCGGGGTGGAGATGGCCGAGGGATTGTGTGCGGTGCGCTGCTCCATGAAATTTATATTGTGTTCAATAATCTACATCCGACACCTCATGCATCACATGATCTTATTCCGACGCCCGGGGCGCGCGATCTGATCACCTCTCCGCAGCGCGCTCCATATGCGCCATGAGTGCTTCACAGGCGCACCGGATCGCCTGCTGCGTGACCTCCAGATCGTCACCTGTCAGCGCCAGCGACGGATAGACCTTTCCCGGCGATTTGAAGACGCCATTGTCGCGCAGCGTCTTGTTCCAGAGCGCCGCGGCCTCCGGATCGGAGTGTTTCGCGCGGCGGTAATCCACCGGATCGGCGGTCGTAAAGTAAAGATCGAAAAGCGTCGGATCACCGCAGATCCGGTGCGCGACCCCGGCCTCTGTCAGCGCGTCCGACATCATGTCCATGACCTTCTGCCCAAGCGCGCGCAGGCGGTCGTACTGGCCCGGACGGCGCAGGATCTCCATCGTCCTGAGGCCCGCCGCCGCCGCCACCGGATTGCCCGACAACGTGCCAAGCTGCATCAGCCACTTGTCGCGCCCGACCGCGTCCTTGTCGAAATGCGCCATGATCTCCGCGCTGGCCCCGAGTGCGGCCAGAGGGAAGCCGCCGCCGATGATCTTGCCCAGCGTGACGATGTCGGGGGTCACGCCATAGCGCTCCTGCGCGCCGCCATAGGCAAGCCGGAAGCCGGTCACGATCTCGTCGAAGATCAGCAGCACGCCATGCCGGTCGCAAAGCGCCCGCAGCCCTTGCAGGAAGCCGGGGCGCGCGGGGATGATGCGTTGCAAAGGCTCCACGATGATCGCGGCGATATCGCCATGCTCGGCCAGCAGCGAGGCCACGGCGTCCAGATCGTTGAACGGCGCGATCAGCATGTCGTCGGCCACCGCTTGCGGGATGCCCGCGCTGTCGGGCACCGCGGTGGGGAAATTGACCTGCACCTGCGGCGCGAGGCTCATCTGCGCTTCGGCGGACATGCCGTGATAGCCGCCTTCGAATTTCAGGATCCTGGTCTTGCCGGTAAAGGCCCGCGCCAGCCTCAGCGCGTACATGTCCGCCTCGCCGCCCGAGGTGACAAAGCGCACCTGCTCGCAACAGGGCACCGCCTCGACAATCGCCTCCGCCAGCGCGATGCCGTTTGCGTTATTGGCGAAAAAGGTCATGCCGAGGGGCAGTTGGTCCAGCACCGCCTCCAGCACTTCGGGGTGGCCGTGGCCCAGCAGCATCGGGCCGGAGCCGATCAGGTAGTCGACATAAGCCCGGCCATCCTCGTCCCAGACGCGCGCGCCCTGCCCCTTTGCGATCACGATATCGGCGTCGAAATTGCCGAATCCCGCGGCGGGCAGCACGGCGCGGGCGCGGTCGATCCAGTCGGCCTGACTGTGCAGACGGTTCATGCGGTCACTCCAGTATCAGATCGGGCGGCCCCAGACGGACCGCGTCCACGGTGAGGCCCAGCCCGGGGCCCTCAGGCGGGGCGATGCGGCCGGCGCTGCGCTGCGGCGCATCGGGGGCCAGACGCGGCGCGACATAGCCCGAGAGATCGCAGACATTGAGCAGCCGCGCGGGATCGGTGGCGGCGCCCAGATGCAGCGCGGCGGCGGTTGCGATATCGCTGCCCCAGGTGTCCTCGACACACATCTTGGCGCCAAGATACAGGCAGAGATCCCGGGCGCGCCGCAATGCCGACAGGCCGCCGAATTTCGACAGTTTCAGCGCCACGGAGTCCATGATGCCCAGCTCGTGCGCGGCCAGCAGCGAAGCCGTGTCATGTGCCAGCTCGTCAAGCTTCATCGGCAGGCCCGTGGCTCTTTGCACGCGGGCGCAATCGGCCAGCGTCGCGCAGGGCTGCTCCAGCATCACGTCGAGATGTGCCGCCGCGCGCCCGACCCGGATCGCATCGAGCGAGGTCGCGCCGCAATTCCAGTCGCCATAGACCAGCGGGCCCGGACCCACCGCCTCGCGTACACGCGTGAGCCGTTCGACATCGGTCTGCCAGTCGCCCGACGCGCCGAGCTTGGCCTGAAACTGGGTGATGCCCTGCGCCTGCGCGGCGCGGGCGATGCGCGCCATCTCCTCCGGGTCCACGCAGGTGATCGAGTGGTAAAGCGGCAGATCCGCCTGCCGCCGCCCGCCCAGAAGCGCAAATAGCGGCAGGCCGGAAAGCTTGCCGGTGAGATCCCAGAGCGCGATGTCGAGCGCGGATTTGGCATAGCGATGCCCGGGCAGGCAGGTGTCGGCTGCGGCCATCAGCGCCTCGACGCCAAGCGGATCCGCGCCGAGCAGCACCGGGGCCAGCTCCTGCAAGGCCGGGGCCACGCCGCGCGCATAGGCCGGCAGGTAGCGCGGGATCGGGCAGACCTCGCCCCAGCCGGTGACGCCGCCATCCGTCTCCACCGCGAGCACGACGGTTTCCACGGTGTCGCAGCTCTTGCCCGCGGCCATGTGGTAGGCCGTGTGGCTGGTCAGCGGCACGTGCCAGAGCCGAAGAGAGGTGATCCGGACATGCGGCGCGCGGGCAAGCGCCGGGCTTTGCATGAGCGTCATGGCCACTTCCCGCAGGTGGTCAGCGCGGCCCCGGGCGCGCGCTTGTCCGGCCGCCCCCCGGGCGTGGGCACAAACGGCGCCGCGCCCTCGGTCCCGGCGCGGGTGCCGGGGCGTGGATCGGGCGTTTGGGTGTGGCCCGGCGGCGTGCCTTCACCCCACCCCGCCACGTCCGCATCGGTCCGGAGTTTGACCTGCGCGGCGTGCCGGCGCCCGGATTTCGGCCACCCGGTGAAAGCCCGACCGGGAGGCCCCGGCGGCACATCCATCTGGCAGACGCTGATCCGCGCGATCGTCACGACGAGTCGCTGCGTGCTTCGGGCCCGCGCGAGCCGGGTGTGACCACGATATTGCCGGTATGGGTCTTTGCGATGAACGCCCGTTGCGCCGCGTGCAGCTCCTCCAGCGGGTAGGTCGCGGCCAGCGCGGGCCTGATCTCGCCCGCTTCGATGTAGCGGATGAGGTTGGGCATCACCTCGGGGTCGATGACTGTGGATCCGGTGAGCGTCAGGTCGCGCAGGTAGAAGGTGCGCAGATCGAAGCTCACCACCGGCCCGGCAATTGCGCCCGAACAGGTGTATCGCCCGCCGCGTTCGAGGATGTCGAGCAGCCCCGGCCAGGAGGGCCCGCCCACCACATCGGCCACCACACTCACCCGGTCGTCCCCGAGCGCCGCGCGCAGATCCTGCGGCGCGCGGGGCAGGATGCGGTCGGGGCCGAGCCGGGCCACATCCGCATGTTTGGCCTCCGACGCCATGGCGATCACCCGCGCGCCGCGCCGCTTGGCCAGTTGCACCAAAGCGCCGCCGACACCGCCGGACGCGCCGGGCACCAGCACGGTGTCGCGCCCGGTCACGGCGGCGCGCGTCAACATGCCTTCGGCGGTGGAATAGGAGCATGAAAAGGTGGCAAGCTCCGCATCCGTCAGATCGGAGGTTATGGCCAGCGCGTTGCCCGCAGGAACAGTGGTATATTCAGCAAAACCGCCGTCGCATTCGGAGCCGAAATACCCGGTCTTGCCCTTGTCGAGCGGATCGTCCGGATCGCGCAGCCAGTTGTCGATGATCACCCGCTCGCCGATGCGGCCCGCATCGACGCCCGCGCCAACCGCCACGATCCGCCCGCAGACATCCGCGCCCTGGATGCGCGGAAAGGTGATGGGCGCGTCGCCCCAGGCGGGCTCGTCGGCGTTGAGCGTGTCATAAGCGCCTCCGGTTGTGGCCTCAGTCACCGACTTGGAATACCACCCCGTCCGGGTGTTCACATCGGTGTTGTTGAGCCCGCAGGCGCCGACCGCGATCAGCACCTCTCCGGCCGCGGGCTCGGGGCGCGGCCAGTCCTCGCGCCACACAAGCTGGTCGAAATCGCCATGGCCCATGGTGACCATGGCGCGCATCGTTTCCGTCATTCGGCGGGCTCCGTGATTGTGTCGCTGCGGGGCAAGAGGCTGTGCGGATCATAGGCGGGTTCGGCCAGAACACGCGCGGCGCGGGGCTGGCCGTGGATCACCACCTCCAGTGCGGTCCCGGGTGTCGCGGCCTGCGGCGCGACATAGGCGAAGGCGAGGATCTTGCCGACCGTCGGCCCGAAGGCCACCGACGCGGTCGCGCCGACAACCCGGCCCTCCAGCAGCACCGCCTCGCCGCCATGGCCGTCGATCTCACCATCCGGTTCGATCTCCAGATAGGCGCAGACCCATCGCGGATCGCTGTTCAGCGTCACGTCGCGACCGAGGTAAGCCTTGTCGCTGCGCGCAAAGCGCAGCACATCGGCTTCGGCCAGCGTGACCTCGTTGGTCAGCTCTCCGGCGCCCTTGAAGCCCTTCTCCATCCGCATCGCGTTCATGGCAAAGCTGCCGTAATCGGCAAGCCCCAGCGGCGCGCCCGCTTTCCAGAGCGCCTCATAGACCTCCGGCATCGCGGCGAAGGGCATGTGCAGCTCCCAGCCGAGCTCTCCGGCGTAGGACATGCGCAGCGCCCAGAGCCTGTGGCCCGCGACGTCGATCTGCCGCGCCGAAAGCCAGCGGAACGCCGCGTTGTCGAGCCGCGCATCGGTGCAGGCGCCCAGAATGTCGCGCGCCCGCGGTCCGTTGAGCGCCAGCGCGCCCCAGCGATCCGAGAGCGCGGTCACCGTCACATCCGCATCACCCCGATGCGCCGCCAGATGATCCAGCAGGCGCTGTTCGAAAAACGCGGCACAGACGAGGTAGAAGCGATCCTCCGCCATCCGCACAATCGTGGTCTCAAGCTCGATCCGCCCGCGCCGGTTGAGCATATGGGTGAGCGTGATCGACCCCGACTGCCCGCCGGACCCGCCGCCGCCGCCCGAAGGGTATTTCTGCGGCATCCGGTTGGCGGTCAGCCGGTCGAGCAAGCCATAGGCGTCCGGCCCCTCGACCATCACCTTGGTGAAGGCGGTGACATCCATGATCCCGGCGCGGGTGCGCACGGCCTGCACCTCCTGCGCAACCATCCCGTCAGTGGCGGTGCGGCGGAACCCGTAATGATCGCGCTGCGCGATGCCTTTGGCAAAAAAGCGGGGCCGCTCGAAGCCGTAGACCTCTTCATGCACGGCGCCCTTGGCCCTGAGCGTCCCGTAAAGCGGCGAGGGTTTGACCGGACGCCCGGCAAGCCGGTTGAAATGCGGGTACGGGATCTCGTGGCGCAGGCAATAATCCTCTTTGGCCTTGGTGACCTGCCAGTCTTTCTTCGCGTAGCCCCCGAAACGGCGCGGGTCGTAATCGCGCATCGAGATATCGGCCGCGCCATGTACCATCCAGCGCGCCAGTTCCCGCGTCAGCCCCGGCCCCCAGCCGATGCCGATCTGTGTGCCGCAGCAGCACCAGTAGTTGCGCACCCCCGGCGCCGGGCCGATCAGCGGGTTGCCATCGGGCGGATGGCTGATCGCGCCATGCACATCGCGGGTGATGCCGAGATCGGCCAGGACCGGCATGCGGTTGAGACTTTCCTCGAGCCACGGCAGGACCCGGTCGTAATCGGCCTCGAACAGCTCGTTCTCGGCCTCCCAGGGGCAGTGATCTTCCCAGACGGTGTTGGGATTGGCCTTTTCGTAGATCCCGATCAGGCCCCTTTTCTGCTCCATCCGGATATAGCCCGAGACCTTGCGGTCGTCTCGGATCACCGGCAACTCGCGCTCCAGATCGCGGAAGGCGGGCACCTCTTCGGTGACAAAATAATGGTGCGTCATCGAGGTCATCGGCAGCTGCAGCCCGGACCATTCACCCATCTGCCGCGCATAGGTGCCGCCTGCGTTGACCACATGGTCGCAGGTGATCGTGCCGCGCCCTGTCTCGACCTGCCACGCGCCCGCAGGGTCTTGGGTGATGTTGGTCGCGCGGCAGCGCCGGATGATCCGCGCGCCCAGCGCCCGCGCGCCCGCGGCCATCGCCATGGTCACGTTGGTCGGATCGACATGGCCGTCATCGGGCGTGTGCAGCGCGCCCAGAACACCGTCGAGATTGTAGAACGGATGCAGCGCGGCCACATCCTCCGGCCCCACCAGCGCGATGTTGAAGCCCAGCGCCCGGCCCACCGAGAGCGTGTGGCGCAGCCAGTCCATCTCGTCCTCGGTATAGGCCAGCCGGAATGACCCGCAGCCATGCCAGGTGACCGCCTGCCCGGTTTCGGCCTCCAGCGCGCCGGAATAGAGCCCGATATTGTAATCCACACATTTGCCGAGGCTGAAGCTGGAGGTCGAATGGGTGATCTGCCCCGCCGCGTGCCACGTGCTGCCCGAAGTCAGCTCGGCCTTTTCGAGCAGCACAACCTCCGGCCCCCAGCCTTCATGCGCCAGGTGATAGGCCAGCCCCACCCCCATGACGCCGCCGCCGACGATGACCACGCGGGCGTGGGTTGGAAAGCTCTTGTCGGACATGGTCGCCTCCGGTCCAGGGACGTCGCAAATCGTGGCCCGCGTGGCGGGAAACTGATGGACAGGCTAAGTGGACATATGTATCACTGTCAATCATGAATGGGACAAATGTATCATCTCGCGTGCTCGACCGGCTGACCGACGAATGGGACGCGCTCACGCCCGAGGCCCAGAAAGCCGCGCGCTACGTGCTGGAAAACCCCGCCGATGTCGGTGTCTCCACCGTGCGCGAGATCGCCGAGGCGGCAAATGTGAAGCCCAACACCTTCGTGCGCATGGCGCGCCAGGTGGGCTTCGAGGGTTACGAGGATTTCCGCGCCCCCTTCCGCGAGGCGATCCGCAACGGCGCCGTGAGCTTTCCCGACCGGGCGCGCTGGCTGCAGGACATCCGCCGCTCCGGCGATCTGGGCGGGCTTTACGCGGATATGGCCGACGCCGCGATCCGCAACCTCGAAGAGACCTTTGCCGGCATCGATGCCGGGGCGCTGAAGGCCGCAGCGGAGGCGGTCTGGGGCTCGCGGCAGGTGTTCACGCTCGGGGTGGGCGTGAACAACGCCAATGCCCGCAACTTCACCTATCTCGCCTCCACCGGGATGACGCGGTTTCACGCCATTCCGCGCCCCGGCTCCACACCGGTCGACGATCTGGCCTGGGCCGACAGACGCGACGTGCTGATCGCCATGACCTGCCACCCCTACCGCGCCGAGGTGGTGGCCGCGATCCGCATCGCGCGCGAACAGGGCATGACGATCATCGGCATCTCCGACAGCCCGGCCAGCCCGGTGATCCGGGCCGCCGATCATGGCTTCGTTGTCGCCGTGGACACGCCGCAGTTCTTCCCGTCCTCGGTCTCGACGCTGGCGCTGCTGGAAACGCTGCTCAGCTTCGTGATCGCGGTGGCCTCCGACGAGATCGTGGAGCGGGTGGAGACCTTTCACCGCCGCCGTCATCAGCTGGGCATTTACGTGGAAACGCCGGAATGAGCGACCTGTCCGAGATCCCGGCCCATCCGCCGGCTGCGCCCGTCCGCTCGCTCGAGGCGCGGTACTATACCGACCCGCAGGTCTTCGAGGCCGAAAAGGCCGGACTTCTGGCCCGCACCTGGCAATTTGCCTGCCATGCCAGCCAGCTGGAAAACCCCGGCGATTACGTGGCGTTCGAGATGGGCGACGAAAGCCTTTTTGCAATCCGCGGCCGCGATGGCGAGATCCGCACCTTCTACAACGTCTGCCAGCACCGCGCGCATCAACTGGTCAGCGGCGCAGGCTCCACCCGCGTTGTGGTCTGCCCCTACCATGCCTGGACCTACGAGCTGTCGGGCCGGTTGCGCGCGGCGCCCAATGCCCGCGCGGTGCCGGGTTTCGATGCCTCGAGGATCTGCCTGACCGAAGTGCGCACGGAAGTGTTTCTGGGCTTCGTCTTTGTCAATCTCGACCCGGACGCCGCGCCGATGGATGCCTGGTTTCCGCAGGCCCGTGCCGAGCTTGAGGCCTTCGTGCCGCATTGGGCAGAGCTCAAACCGCTGGAATGGGTGGAGATCCCGGAGAATTGCAACTGGAAAGTGTCGGTGGAGAATTACTCCGAGTGCTACCATTGCAGCCTCAATCACCCGACCTTCGCCACTGGAGTGATCCGGCCCGAGACCTACGACATCCAGCCGCAGGGCCATTGCCTGCGGCACACCACGCAGTGCAATAGCCTCGACCAGATGAGCTATGACATCGACAGCGGCTATGCCAATAACGACAAGTATTCGTCGTGGTTTCTCTGGCCGATGTTCTCCTTCCAGGTCTATCCCGGCAATCTGCTCAACACCTACCACTGGCGCGCGGTCGATGCCGGACATGTGGTGGTCTGGCGCGGGTGGTATTCAGTGGGCGGACAGGATGACGACACCGTCCGGCGCATGGCGCTGCAGGATCGCGCCACCACGGTCGAAGAGGATATCCATCTGGTGGAATCGGTGCAGCGGGGCTTGCGGTCGCGCGGCTACGTGCCGGGGCCGCTGGTGCTGGATCCGGCCTGCGGGGTGAATTCGGAACACTCGATCCTGCATCTTCAACGCTGGATGCGCGAGGGTGTGGATGGCTGAACGTTCGGGACGATGCGCCTGTGGCGCGGTGCGCTGGCAGACCCGGGGGCCGGTGCTCCGGGCGGGGCATTGCCATCGCGACAGCTGCCGGAGGGCGACCGCCTCTTTGGTCCAGAGCTTTTTCGGCGTGCTGCGCGACAGCGTGCGCTGGCAGGGCGCGCTGGCCGCGCATCTGTCGTCGCAGGGTCGCGTGCAGCGGCAGTTCTGCCCCGGATGCAGCACCCGGATAACCTGTCAATCGCAGGCCAGGACCACCGGGACGCCTCTTTACGCCGCCACTCCGGATGATCCCGCGCAGGTCCGGCCGCAGGCGCATTTTCAGTATTCCGAACGCCGGCCATGGCTGCAGATCGCGGACACCCTGCCGAAATATGCAGGCTCCGCCTGTGACGGTCCGGCAGAGCCGACCCAAGGAGACCCGGCATGAGTCAGTTTGACGAAGACCTCTTTCTGAAAGGGCTGACGCAGCGCAAGGCCACGCTGGGGGCGGAGTATGTCGACCGGAACCTCGCCGCCGCCGATGACTTCACCCGCCCCTTTCAGGAAGCCATGACCGCCTGGTGCTGGGGGTTCGGCTGGGGGGACGAGGTGATCGACCCCAAGACCCGCTCGATGATGAACCTGTCGATGATCGGCGCGCTCGGCAAGATGGCGGAATGGGAAACCCATTGCCGCGGCGCGCTCAACAACGGGGTGAGCCGGGACGAGCTCCGCGCGATCATCCACGTGATCGGGATCTATTGCGGCGTGCCGCAGGCACTGGAGTGTTTCCGCGTCGCCCGCAAGGTGCTTGACGAGGCGTGACCGGCCCCCGGCGGCACCGGCGGCGCTTTTCGCGGCGCCGCGTGGATCCTGCCCCCTCTGGCCGCCTCCCGCCTGTCACGGCATCGCAGTCAGGAAAACCGCCGCGGGATCGTGACGTCCCACGCCCGCGTCGCCACGCGCGCCCCGTCCCAATCCGCGGTGAGCGTGCCCTCTACCATGTAATGCGCCGCGTCGCAGCGGGCGCGAAGCGCAGATGCGATCTCCGCCACCCCGTCCGGGCGGCTGTAGCGCGCGGAATGCGTCACCGTCGATATGGCCGAGGTGGGATCGCCACGGGTGATCCGGTGCTCGACCCGCGTCTCGAAGCCGAACGCGGTGCCGGTGTCGTCATGGCAGGTTTCGGTGAACGGCTGCCGCCAGCCGGAGACCAGTTCGCCGGTCTCGCTTTCGCGCATGAACCGCTCCAGCGGCGCGGCGACACTTGTGCGAAAGCGCTTTTTTTCAGGCAGGTCCAGCGCGGGCGGCAAGGCACGCTGCAGATCCGGCGGGCGGCCTTCGAAGACCGGCAGAACCAGCGCGCCGCGCAGCAGCCGCAGATCGCCCAAGCTGGCCGACGGCCAGATGGTGGGCCAGTAAGATGCGGCAATCGACAGGCGGATGCGGTGCCCGCGGCGGAACCGGTAGGCTTTCGTGTGAAACGGCACGTCAAGCGCGCGGGCCTCTGCAGATAGCGGCGCCTGCGGCGCGTCCAGATTTGCGTCGAGCGCCAGATTGCGCACCGCCAGCGCCACCCGCGCGGAACTGCCATCACCCGCGACATCGTTCAATCGCAGCGAAAGCTGCCGCATCGGCCCGCCGCCCACGCAAAGCCGCAGCGACGCAGCCCCGTAGAGCACCAGATCCGCCTCCAGCGGCGGCGTCTCGAAACTGAGCGACAGCGCGTCTTCATCCCGCTGGTCGGATGGCAAGCCGCCAAAGCGCCCGAAATAACCGGTGTCGCCGGAGGCCCTGCCGACGCGGAGATCCGCCGGGACCGGCCAGTTGCCGGGATGCGCGGGGGCCGCGGGCGACAGACCCTCCGGCGCCAGATGCAGAAGCCGGGACCGGGTGCAGGTGGCGGGTGCGCCGGTCTCTATCCAGCGGCCCCGGCGCCTGTCCAGCGCATCGCCCGGCGGATCGAACTCGCGCAGCCAGACGCGCAGGCGCGGCCAGTCGCGCGCTGGCCTGTCCGGACGCAGCCAGCGGTCCCACCACTCCAGCGCCAGTTGCTGAAAGCCGATTGCGGGTCCGGGATGACCATGGTCGGGATAGTGATGCCCCCAGGGGCCCACGACCCCCCAGACAAGCTCCGGTCGCGCGGCGACCAGCGACATGACGGAGTTGGAATAGCGGTCCGACCAGCCGCCCACCGCCAGAACCGGGCGCGACAGGCGCGCGGCCTCGTGGATCACCGAGCCGCGCCGCCAATAGGCCCCGCGCGCCTCTTCGCGCAGCCAGGCCTCCACCGGGAAATGCAGCGCCTGCAGGCGCGCCTGCCACGCCCTCTTCCAATCTGCCCCGATCTCCGGCGTGGGCGGTGCGGCCAGGATGGCGGGCAGCGTCGCGCCCCATTCGAAAGTGTCGGTCAGCAGGCAGCCGCCCTTGTGGTGAATGTCGTCCTCGTAGCGGTCATGGGTGGCGCAGACCGCGATCACCGCTTTCAGCGGCCCCGGCGCGTCGAGATTGGCCTGCAGCGCCGCCGTGCCGCCCCAGGAGGTGCCGAACATGCCGACCCTGCCATCGCACCAGGGTTGCGCGGCGATCCAGTCGATCACGTGGCGCGCATCCGACAGCTCCGCATCGCTGTACATATCCGCCATCAGCCCCTCGCTGTCGCCGGAGCCGCGCATGTCCACGCGCAGGCAGGCATAGCCATTCGCCGCAAACCAGGGGTGGGTCCGTTCATCCCGCGCGCGCACCATATCGGCCTTGCGATAGGGGATGTATTCGAAGATCCCCGGCACCGGGTGCTGCGACGCGCCCCGGGGCAGCCAGAGCCGCGCGGCCAGCCGCGTGCCGTCGGGCATCGGGATCCACAGATGCTCGGTGACCGTGACGCGCAGCGCGCCGGGCGCGCTGGCGTCGATACCGCTGTCCGGGGCGTCTGGCATCACCTGTCCTTTGCGTCAGCGATGGATCTCGCAGCTGGAATTCTGCCCCAATTCACTGCCTCAGAAAGAATTTGACAAGGAAATTCTTTTGAAAGCAAACTGAGGCCACGCGATTTCACCAGCGCCGTTTCACCAACGCCCCGGACGGATACCCACGCGCATGCAAGACACTCAGAACGTCATCGCACTGGCCGGCAGCCTGTCATCGCTGGGCGCCGAATTGCGCGCGCTGCGCAAGGCGCGCGACCTGACGCTGAAAGAGCTCAGCGCGCTGGCCCGGATCTCCCTCAGTCACCTCTCGGCCATCGAACGCGGCGCCTCGAACCCCTCGGTCGAGGTGCTGAACGCGCTGGCCCAGGGGCTCGACGTGACGCCCGGCTGGTTCTTCGCGCGCCGCGGCGGCGGCGGTCCTCTGGAACGCGCCTGCGTCGTGCGACGGCAGAACCGGCGCGACCTCAACACGCTTTACGGCGAGAATGCCGGGGCGCTCGGCTATACCGATGCGCTGCTCTCAAGCTCCATCGGCGGGCAGTTCTACATGGGGCTTGCGGTCTATGCGCCGCATTCCGAAGCGCCGCTCGACCGCATGCAGGAACATGGTGGCGAGACCCATGGCGTGGTGCTGGAAGGCGCGCTTGAGATGCGGATCGGCGACGAGACCGTGACGCTTGCGGCGGGCGACAGCTACAGCTTTGACGCGCGCATCCCGCATCACGCGCGCAACCGCTCTGACACGCCCTGCAAGCTGGTCTGGGCGGTGTCGCCGGTGGTGATCCCGAAACACGTGGTCCGCGAGCCCGCGCAGACCCGGGACCGGGGCCGGTCATGAGCACCGATCCGCTGCTGCAGCCTTACCGGCTCAAACATCTCACGCTGAAAAACCGGGTGATGACCACGGCGCATGAGCCCGCCTATCCCGAAGACGGGATGCCCAAGGACCGCTACCGCGCCTATCACGAGGCCCGGGCGCGCGCCGGTGTGGCGCTGACGATGACGGCGGGATCGGCCGCGGTCAGCCGCGACAGCCCGCCGGTCTTCAACAACATCCTCGCCTATCGCGACGAGGTGGTGCCCTGGATGGCGCGCCTGACCGAGGCCTGCCATGCGCATGGCTGCGCGGTGATGATCCAGCTCACCCATCTGGGCCGCCGCACCGGGTGGAACAAGGGCGACTGGCTGCCCTCGCTCGCCCCGTCGCATGAGCGCGAACCGGCGCATCGGGCATTTCCCAAACAGCTCGAGGATTTCGACATCGCGCGGATCGTCGCGGATTACGCCGACGCCGCCGAACGGATGCAGGACGCCGGGCTCGACGGCATCGAGTTGCAGGCCTACGGCCATCTGCTGGACCAGTTCTGGTCGCCGCTCACCAACCGGATGCAGGCGCCTTACGGCGGCGATCTGGACAACCGGCTGCGCTTTGGCTTCGAGGTGCTGCAGGCGATCCGCGACCGTGTCGGGCCGGAGTTCATTGTGGGCGTGCGCTATACCGCCGATGAGGTCGCACCCGGCGGGATTTCTGAGGCCGAGGGGCTGGAGATCGGACGCAGGCTCAAGGCCTCCGGCCATGTGGATTTCCTCAACGTGATCCGCGGGCGGATCCACACCGATCCGGCGATGACCGACGTGATCCCGGTGCAAGGCATGAAAAGCGCGCCGCATCTCGATTTTGCCGGCAGGATCCGCGCCGAGATCGGCCTGCCCACCTTCCACGCCGCGCGCATTCCCGATGTGGCCACCGCACGCCACGCCATCGCCGCAGGCCTGCTCGACATGGTGGGCATGACGCGGGCGCATATGGCCGATCCGATGATCGTGCAGAAGATCCGCGACGGGCGCGAACAGGACATCCGGCCTTGCGTCGGCGCGACCTATTGTCTGGACCGGATCTATCAGGCGGGTGACGCGCTCTGCATCCACAACCCCGCAACCGGGCGCGAACTGTCGCTGCCGCACGAGATCCCGCCCGCCCCTGCGCGGAAGCGCGTTGTCGTGGTGGGCGCGGGCCCCGGCGGGCTGGAGGCCGCCCGGGTCGCGGCGGAGCGCGGTCATCACGTCACCGTCCTTGAGGCGGCGGGCGATCCCGGCGGACAGGTGCGCCTGACCGCGCAATCCGGGCGCCGGGCCGAGATGATCGGCATCATCGACTGGCGCATGGCGCAATGCGCCGCGCGCGACGTGGACTTCCGCTTCAACGTCCTGGCCGAGGCCGACGATGTTCTGGCGCTGGAACCGGAGGTGGTGGTCATCGCCACCGGCGGTCTGCCCGAGGTCACCGTTCTGGAAGACGGAAACGATCTGGCGATCACCGCATGGGATCTGATCTCCGGCGACGCCAAACCCGCCGGAGAGGTGCTGATCTACGACGATGCCGGGGATCACCCGGCGCTGATGGCCGCAGAGGTGGTCACGCAGTCCGGTGGCCGGGTGGATGTGATGACCCGCGACCGCAGCTTCGCGCCCGAGATCATGGGCATGAACCTGGTGCCCTATATGCGCGCGCTGCAGGAGCGGGACGCGATCTTTACCGTGACGCGGACCCTGCGCCGCATCACCCGCGACGGCAATCGCCTGCAGGCGGTGATCGGCACCGATTATTCGGCGCATGAAGAGGTCCGCGCGTTTGACCAGATCGTGGTCAATCAGGGCACCCTGCCGCTCGATGCGCTTTATTTCGCGCTGAAGCCGCTGTCGCGCAATCTTGGCGAACTCGACCACGGGGCGCTGGTGGCGGGGACCGGCGAGATCCTGCCGGAGCGCCAGCCGGAGGCGGGTTTCCAGCTCTACCGCATCGGTGACGCTGTGTCGTCGCGCAACATTCACGCAGCGATCCATGACGCGCTGCGGATCGGACTGCGTTGGTAGTCCGCCGAAAAATTCGCGCTGGAATTTCGGCATACCGGAAATTTTTCAGATTTTTCTTGGCAAATGATCCACTCCGTCTAAGCTGCCGTTGCGGAACGGACGGCCCGGGGGGGAGTCGTGAGCCAACACAGACATGCCAGCCAGCCACGCGTGACGGCGAAGGAAAGCGTCGAGACCTTCGGCTCCGAAGTGCGCGAATTGCGCAAGGCGCGGCGGATGACGCTGGCCGATCTCGCGCGCGCCAGCCATGTGTCGGTCAGCCATCTCAGCGCCATCGAACGCGGCAGCGTGAACCCCACCCTGGGCAAGATCGCGCGGATCGCCGAAGGGCTCGGCGTGCCGGAGGAATGGTTCTTTGCGCGCCGCGAAGGTGCCGGCCCGATGGAACGCAGCTATATCGTGCGGCGCGAGAACCGGCGAAATCTCAACCTGCTTTACGGCGAGCCTGCCGAGTTGACGGGCTATTCCGATGCGTTGCTGTCCTCCTCGCTCGGCGGCGCGTTCAACATGGGCATCTCGGATTACCCGCCGCACAGCGATCTCGTGGCGGACGAGATCTACATCCGCGAAGGCGAGCAGCACGGTCTGGTGCTGGAGGGAGAACTGGTGCTGACGCTCGAATCCGAGGCCATCACCGTGCGCGAGGGCGACAGTTTCAGCTTTCCCGGTCACATCCTGCACCGGACCCGCAACCTGAGCGACAAACCGGCGCGCCTGATCTGGGTGAACGCGCCGGTCATCATACCGAAATACGCGGTCCTCGACGACGCAGAAACCCAACCGGAGACGGACCGGACCGCGACCAAGAGACGCTCCGGCACCTGACAGCGCATCGGGCGCCGCCCCGGACGGGGTGGCGCTTACGATCCACATGACCAACAAGAACGACCACAGGGAGATCGAAATGACACAGAAGCTGAACACCGGCCTGACGCGCCGGTCCTTCCTTGCCAGCACCGGTGCCTTCGGTGCGGCCAGCATGGCCTTTCCGCACATGGCGGTCAGCCAGGACGGCAAAATCCTGACGGTGCGGTCCTATTCGGACCTGCAGCTGCTCGACCCGGCCTTCCGGTTGTCGCTGCCCGAAGACGATATCATCCGCGCCATCTACCCGCCGCTGATCCGGCCGAAATCAGGCGATGAATGGGTCTGGACGCCGGTGGCTGCGGCCTCCATCGAAGAGCTAGACGATCTGACCATCGCCTTCACCATCCGCGAGATGGGGTTCACCGACGGCTATGGTGAGGTCACCGCCGACGATGTGAAATTCTCCATCGAGCGGATCGCCGATCCGGCCAATGAAAGCCCCTACGCGGGCGACTGGGCGGCGCTGAAAGAGGTCGAGGTCAAGGATGACCGCTCCGGCCTCATCCACCTCAAGAACAAGTTTGTGCCGCTCTGGACAACCACGCTGCCGACACCGGCCTCCTGCATCGTGTCGCGCAAGGCCGTCGAGGAACTGGGCGGCAAGATCGGCACCGATCCGGTGGCGCAGTCCGGGCAGTACCTGCTGGCCGAATGGGTGCCCAAGCAGCGCACTGTGCTCAAGCGCAACCCCGACTGGAAACACGAGCATGGCGGCTTCGAAGAGATCCACATCGTGCCCATCGAGGATCCCGCCACCGCCGAGCGCGGCTATGAATCCGGCGATCTGGATTATACCTGGACCTCGGTCTCTTCGCTGCCGCGGCTCAAGGAAAACCCGCCCGCGGACAGCAAGGTGCTGGAAAAGCCGTCGCTGGCCTATGTCTGGCTGGGAATGAACCAGGACAACGAGGCGCTGCAGGACGTGCGCATCCGCCGCGCGATCCAGCATGCCATCGACCGCGAGGTTGTGGTCGATGCGGCCTATTTCGGCGCGGCCTCGGTGGGCAACGGCATCATCGCCCCGGGCCTGCCCGGCAATCGCGATGCCGTGACCTATGACTACGACCCCGACAAGGCGCGCGCATTGCTGGCTGAGGCCGGGGCCGAAGGTCTGATGGTCACGCTCGACATCCTCAACCAGACCGAGCGTCTCACCGCCGCACAGGTGATCCAGGCCAATCTCGCCGATGTCGGCATCACCTGCGAGATCAAGCAGAACGACAGCGGCACCTTCTGGTCGCTGGGTTCCAAGGACGGCGATTACTTCATGGACCTGCAGCTGGTGCTGAGCCGCTTTTCCATGCAGCCCGACCCGAGCTGGGCCACCGTCTGGTTCACGCCCGAACAGGTCGGCGTGTGGAACTGGGAGCGGTTCGACAATGCCGAATACAAGGCGCTGCACGACGAGGGCATCGTCACCTCCGACCCCGCCGAGCGCGACCGCATCTACAAGGAGATGCAGCGCCTGATGGATGAAAGCGGCTGCTATGTGTTCTTCACCCATGAGGTTGTGGGCGCGATCCACAAGGACACGATCGACCCTGGGCTGAAGCCGAACGGCGAAGCGCTGTTGTCGGACTTCAAACCGGTCTGATCGGCCCACGCGGCGGGCCCCTCTCCCGGCCCGCCGCCCCTTGGGGGAGCTGCAATGCTGAACTATGCCGTGAAACGTCTGGGGCTGGCCGTTGCCATCGTGTCGCTCGCCATGTTCCTGCTGTTCTGCATGATCTACCTGGTCCCGGGCGATCCGGCCTCGGTGGCGCTTGGCCCGCGGGCCACGGACGCGATGAAAGAGGCGCTGCGGATCAAGATGGGCCTCGATCAGCCGATCTGGGTGCAGTTCTGGCATTTCTTCACCGGCGCCTGGACCGGCGATCTGGGCGAAGAGGTGTTGTCGGGGCGGCCGGTGCTCGACGTGGTGCTGGAACAGCTGCCCTTCACGCTGGTGCTGATCGCCGGCGGCATCAGCTGGTCGGTGGCGCTTGGCATTCCGCTGGGCTGCTGGGCGGCGATCAACCGCGGCAGCTTTGCCGACCGGCTGGTCGGCGTGCTGTCGGTTGCGGTGATCGCGGTGCCGTCCTTCGTGATCGCGATCTACGCGCTGCTGATCTTTGCCGTCACCCTGCAATGGCTGCCTGCGATCGGCGCGGGAGAGCCCGGGGATCCGGGCGACCAGCTGGTGCATCTGATCCTGCCGTCGCTGGCGGTGGGGCTGGGCTGGGTCGGCTATATCGCGCGGATGGTGCGCGCCTCGATGCTCGAGGTGCTGGAGGCCAGCCACATCCGCACCGCCCGCGCCTTCGGTCTGCCGGAGAACATGATCACCTATCGCTACGCGCTGACCATCGCGATCCTGCCCACCATCACGCTTTTGGGTGTGGGCATCGGGCAGATGCTGTCTTCGGCGGTCTTTGCCGAGATCGTCTTTGCGCGTCCGGGGGTGGGCAAGCTTGTCTATGACGCGATCCTGACCCGGAATTTCCCGGTGGTGACGGGCGCCGTGCTTGTGACCACCGTCATCTTTGTCCTGCTGAACCTTGTGGCGGACCTCATCGTCGGAGCCTTGGATCCCCGTGTCAGAAGCAGCTTCTAACCCGCCCGCCGCCACCGCTCGCAGCTCCGAGCTCTGGCGCTCGCTGCGCAGGCTCCTGCGCGAACCGCTGGGGCTTTTCGGCCTCGGGCTCGTACTGCTGGTGATCTTCGGCGCGATCTTTGCCGATTTCCTGACCCAGTGGGATCCGACGCGGATCAACCCGCGCGACCGCTTTCTCGGCCCTTCCGGAGAGCACCTGATGGGCACCGACCAGCTTGGGCGCGATCTGTTCTCGCGGGTCCTGCATGGCGGGCGCATCGCGCTTTACGTGGCACTGGTCTCCACCGCGGTATCGCTGGCCATCGGCATCGTGCTGGGGCTCATCGCGGGCTACGGGCCGCGCTGGCTCGACAATCTGATGATCCTGCTTTTCGACGCGATGAAGAGCTTTCCCACCGTGATGCTGGCGCTGGCGCTGGTCACGATCATGGGCCCGTCGCTGACCGCGGTGATGGTGGTGGTCGTGCTGGTCAACGTTCCGGGTTACGCGCGCATCGTGCGCACCCAGACGATTGCCATCAAATCCTCTGAATTTGTGACCGCGGCGCAGAGCATGGGTGCCTCGACCACCCGGATCCTCGGCGTTCATATCATGCCCAACGTGATCGGCCCGCTGGTGATTCTCGCCTCGATGGACATCCCCGTGGTGATCGCCATCGAGGCCGGCATGAGCTTTCTGGGCCTCGGCGTGCGCCCGCCCACACCCAGCTGGGGCTCGATCCTCAATGACGGCTTTGCGCAGATCCGCGAGACGCCCTGGATCGCCATCGCGGGCGGTGTGCCGATCATCATCACCACGCTCGGCTTCACCTTCCTCGGCGAGACGTTGCGCGACGTGTTCGACCCCCGGCTGAAAGGACGCTGATGAGCACGCTGGCGATATCCGGACTGAACGTCGTCTTCTCGACCGAGGACGGCCCCCTGCATGCGCTGAAAGACGTCACCTTCGATGTGCCCGAGCGGCGCATTGTCGGCATTGTCGGCGAATCCGGCTGTGGGAAATCCACGCTGATCAACGCGATCCTCGGGCTTCTGGCCGACAATGGCACGATCAGCGGCGGCGAGGTGCTGTTCGAAGGCCGCGATGACCTGACGCAATTCACCCCGCGCCAGATGCGCGACCTGCGCGGGCCGCGCATCTCGACGGTGTTCCAGGATCCGATGGGCGCGCTGAACCCGGTGCTGTCGGTGGGCCGCCAGATGATCAATATCCAGTACCGCTCGGACCAGAGCAAGGAACAGAAGGCCGCCCGCGCCATCGAGATGCTGAAGCTGGTGCGCATCCCCGATGCCGATTCTGCGCTGGAGCGTTACCCGCACCAGTTCTCCGGCGGCATGAAGCAGCGCATCGCGATTGCGATGGCGCTGATGATGGAACCGGCGTTGCTGATCGCCGATGAGCCCACGACCGCGCTCGATGCGACGCTCGAGGTCACCACAATCGAGTTGCTGAAGGATCTGCAGGAAAAGATCGGCTGCTCGGTGATGTTCATCTCGCACCATCTGGGGGTGATCGCCGAGCTCTGCGACGACGTGGTGGTGATGTATGCAGGCGAGGTGGTGGAGCGCGGGCCGGTGCGCGAAGTCTTTCAGCACCCCTCGCACCCCTACACACGGCGGCTGCTGGAATGCGATCCGGCGCGGCAGACCGAGCGCACGCGCATCCTGCCGACGATCCCCGGCGAGATCCCCGATCTGCGCGCCCGCCCGCGGGGCTGCGTCTTTGCCGCGCGCTGCCTGGACCGCCACGAGGGCTGCGACACGCCGCAGCCCGATATCGTCGTCGCGCCTGGCCACGCGGCGCGGTGCAACCTTGCGGGCCAGACCGCGCGCGAAGGGGCCGGGGCATGAGCGAAGATCCGATCCTGAAGGTCGAGAAGGTCGAGGTCTCTTTCCCGGTCGGCCGCGGTCTGAACCGCAGTGCGATCCTCGGGGTGGCCGGTGTCAGCTTCGAGGTGCGCCGCGGCGAGACCTTTGCGCTGGTCGGCGAAAGCGGCTCGGGCAAGACGACGCTGGCGCGGGCGGTGAACGGGCTGCAGAAGATCTCGACCGGCGCCATCACCTTCGAGGGCGGGCGCATCGACGGGCTGCGCAAGAGCGCGATGAAACCGATCCGAAGGCGCATGTCGATGATGTTCCAGGACCCCGTCGGATCGCTCTCGCCGCGTATGACGGTGGGCGATCTGGTCACCGAACCCTACCGCATCCACGGCGCCGACGGCCGCAACCTGCGCGAAGAGGCCGCCCGTCTGCTGACGCTGGTCGGGCTGCCCGCCGATTTCGCCACGCGCTACCCGCATCAGCTTTCGGGCGGTCAGGCGCGCCGGGTCGGGGTCGCCCGCGCCATCGCGCTCGATCCCGCGCTGGTGATTGCCGACGAGCCCACGGCGGGGCTCGACGTGTCGGTGCAGGGCGAGGTGCTGAACCTGCTCAACGACCTGCGCGAACGGCTGGGGCTGGCGATGGTGATCATCACCCACAACCTGCATGTGGTGCATCACGTGGCCGACCGCACGGCGGTGATGTATCTGGGCCGCTTCGTGGAGACCGGCGAGACCGGGACGATGTTCGCCGCGCCGCGCCATCCCTATACCGCCGCATTGCTGTCGGCCAATCCCGAACCCGACCCCGACAGGATCCATGACCGCATCACCCTGCCCGCGGAGGTCCCGTCGCTGCTGTCGCGCCCCTCCGGCTGCGAGTTTCACACCCGCTGTCCCTGGGTGCAGGAGACATGCCGCACCGTCGCGCCGCCGCCGGGCGATGTCGCCTGCCACTTCCCGCTCGCCCCCGGGGCAAAACCTCCAGCGAAAGAGGCCACCGCATGACAGAAGTCATCGAAACCGTCTGGATCCCGATGCCGGACGGCGCGCGCCTGGCCGCGCGGCTCTGGCTGCCCGAAGGTGCGCGCACAACACCCGTGCCCTGCATTCTGGAATACATCCCCTATCGCCGCCGCGACCGGACCCGGATGCGCGACGAGAGCATGCATCCGCATTTCGCCGACGCAGGCTACGCCGCGATCCGGGTGGATATCCGCGGCTATGGCGACAGCGATGGCGTCGCCGAGGACGAATATTCGCATCAGGAGATCCAGGACGGCCATGACATCATCGGCTGGATCGCCGACCAGGACTGGTGTGACGGCAATGTCGGCATGTTCGGCAAGAGCTGGGGCGCCTACAACGCCTTTCAGGTCGCCGCCACACGTCCGCCCGCGCTGAAGGCCATCATCCCGGTGATGGGCACCGACGACCGCTGGCGCGAGGACATCCATTTCTACGGCGGCGTGCTGGCCAATGACAATTTCTGGTGGGGCAGCATCATGCAGCTCTACAACGCCATGCCGCCCGACCCGCAGATCGTCGGCGCCGACCGCTGGCTGGAAATGTGGAAAGCGCGGCTCGAAGGCGCGCGGTTCTGGCCTGCCATGTGGCTCGAACACCAGACCCATGACGCGATGTGGCGCCGCGGCTCGGTCTGCGAAAACTACGATGACGTGCAGGTGCCGGTCTATTTCTTTGGCGGCTGGATGGATCTTTTCCGCGACACGCCGTTCCGCATCGCCGAACATCTCAAGGGTCCGGTGAAGGTGATGATGGGCCCCTGGGCGCATCTTTACCCGCACGAGGCGATCCCCGGCCCGAAGGCGGATTTTGTCGGCGAGGCGATCCGGTTCTGGGATCACTGGCTCAAGGGCATCGACACCGGCCTGATGGATGAGCCGCCCTTGCGGTTCTACCTGCAGGACAGCGTCGCCCCGGCAGGCATCCACGCGCATCGCGACGGGCGCTGGGTGGAAGAGCAAAGCTGGCCCTCCCCCAATGTCGCCGCACGGGATCTCTGGCTGAACGCGGGCACGCTCAGCGCCGGTCCCGAGGACGGGCCCGCGCTCTCGATCTGCTCGCCGCAGAGCTTCGGAGCGGCGGGCGGCGACATGTGCTCGTTCGGGATCCCGGGCGACATGGCCATCGATTGCCGCGGCGATGCCGGAGGCGCGTTGCAGTTCCGGACCGCCCCGCTCGAGGCGCCGCTCGACATCCTCGGCCAGCCCCGCGTCTCGCTTCGCGTCTCGGCGGATCGCGCGCAGGCCTTTGTCGTGGCTCTGCTGGTGGACGAGGCGCCGGACGGCGCGCAGACCCTGCTGGCGCGCGGCTTTTGCAACCTGACCCACCGCGACGACGACACCGCCCCGCGCCCGGTGATCCCCGGCGAAGAGATGGCGGTGAGCGTGCCGCTTTACGGCACCGGCTGCCGGGTGCTGCCCGGGCACCGCGTGGTCCTGCAGATCGCCTCGGCCTATTGGCCGATCCTCTGGCCCGCGCCGCATCCGGTCACGCTGACGCTCACCCCCGGCACTTCCCGGCTGCATCTGCCGGTGCGCAGCGCGCCTGCCGACGCCCCGGCCCCGCGCCCCCTGCCCGACCCGCCGAAGCGCGACAACCGGCGCGCGATCACCCGCGTGCGCGAAGGGTCGATGGAGCGCTCGGTGCATACCGACCTCAGCACCGGCGAGATCACGCACAGGTTCTTTCTGGATGGCGGCGTCTTCGGTCCGGTGGGCGATCTGCGGCTCGATGACACCGGCACGGTGATGAGCGACATCTCCGACCGGCGCTACATGATCCGCGCCGACGATCCGCTTTCGGCGCGGGCGACAATGACGCAGACTTCGTGTTTCAGCCGCGACGACTGGCAGGCCCGGATCTCGTGTCATGCCGAGCAGACCGCGACGCCGACCGAATTTCACCTGCTGTCCCGCATGACCTGCTGGTCGGGCGACGAGGTGATCCATGAACACGAGCAAACCCACATCATCCCGAGGAACGGCATGTGACAGAATCTCTGGCCATCAGGACAACCTTTCCCCGCACGGTCCGCGAGATCGAGAACAGCTGGATCCCGATGCCCGACGGCACGCGTCTGGCCGCGCGGATCTGGCTGCCCGAGGACGCGGAGGCCGATCCGGTGCCCGCGATCCTGGAATACCTGCCCTATCGCAAGCGCGACGGCACGGTGGAGCGCGATCACCTGACCCATCCCTATTTCGCGGGCCATGGCTATGCGGGTGTGCGCGTCGACATGCGCGGCTCCGGCGACAGCGAGGGGGTGTGCCTTGGCGAGTACCTCAGGCAGGAGCAGGATGACGCGCTGGCGGTGATCGAGTGGCTCGCCGCGCAGCCCTGGTGCTCCGGCAAGGTCGGCATGATCGGCATCAGCTGGGGCGGCTTCAACGGGTTGCAGGTGGCCGCACGGCAACCTGACGCGCTGGGTGCTGTGATCACGCTATGCTCCACCGACGACCGCTATGCCGATGACATCCACTTCATGGGCGGCGCGATGCTGACCGACAAGCTTGCTTGGGGGGCCACCGCCTTTGCCATCGCCAACACGCCCCCCGACCCGGCCATCGTTGGGGATCGCTGGCGCGACATGTGGCGCGAACGGCTTGAAAACAACGGCTTGTGGTTTCTCGACTGGGTCCGCCACCAGCGCCGCGACGCGTTCTACGAACACGGCTCGATCTGCGAGGATTACGCGGCGGTGCAGGTGCCGGTCTACGCGGTGGGCGGCTATGCCGACGGCTATACCAATCCGATCTTCCGGATGATGCGCAACCTGTCCTGCCCCAGAAAGGCGCTGATCGGCCCCTGGGCGCATAAATACCCGCATTTCGCCACCCCGGCCCCGCGCATCGGCTTCCTGCAGGAATGCCTGCGCTGGTGGGATCAGCATCTCAAGGGCATCGAGACCGGCATCATGGAAGAGCCGATGATCCGCGCCTGGATGCAGGCGCCCGGCGCGCCCGATCCCGCCGCAAGAGAGCGCCCGGGGCGGTGGATCTCGGCCCCCGGCTGGCCGTCACCGGTCACCCGCGAGCACGTGTTGCATGTCGTCCCCGACGGGCTGTCGCAGACCGCCTCCGACGCCGCTCTGACGCTGGCCTGCCCGGAGACCACCGGCAGCGCGGCGCCAGCATGGTGCATGTATGGCGCGGGCCCCGACGGCCCGCTCGACCAGTCGCGCGAGACCGGGCGCATGGCGATCTTCGAGACCGCGCCGCTCGACGCGGATCTGGAGCTTTTCGGCTTCCCGATGCTGCACGCCAAAGTGGCCAGCGATGTGCCGCAGGCCAACCTCGCCGCCGTCCTGTCGCTGGTCGCCCCCGACGGGCGCGCGACGCTGATCACCTACGGCGTGCTGAACCTCACCCATCGCAAGAGCCACGCGGCACCCGAGGCGCTGCCGATCGGCCAGCCGGTCGACGCCACGCTGCAGCTCAACGTCATCGGCCAGCGCATTCCCGCGGGCGCGCGGCTGCGGCTGGGTCTCAGCCAGGCCTATTGGCCGATCCTCTTCCCGTCGCCGCAAAAGGCGGTGCTCACCCTGACCGGCACGCGGCTTGTGCTGCCTCTGCACGATCCCGCGCAGGACGGCCCGGAACTGGCGGCCTTTGATCCTCCCGAAGGTGCCACACCGCTGCAGACGGAAACCCTGAGCGACAGCGCGGAGCATCGCAGTCTGACACTCGATTATGCCACCGGGGTCGAAACCTACGCGCGGGGCAGCGACACCGGCGCGGTGCGGCATCTGCATACCGGACTCACCGTCAGGTACCGCAACGACGATGTCCTGCAGATCCATCCCGACGATCCCAACTCGGTCCGCGCCACCTGCGCCTGGGAAAAGCACTACCGCCGCGGCGACTGGCGCGCCGAGCTGTCGAGCAGCATCCGCGTCGAGGCGCTGCGCGATGTCTGGCGTGTGACCGCCCGGCTCGAGGCGCGGGACGCGGATGGTGAGGTGGCGACGCGCGACTGGCACGAAGACATCCCGCGCGATCACGTCTGAGGAGGGCGACATGGCCATTTTTCCGGAGTTCGACGCCACGGCGGAATTTCACACGCTGACAACCGACGAGGGTGTGACCATGCGCGTCGTGGTGCAGGGCAGCGGTCCTGATGTGGTCTTCGTGCCCGGCGGCGACGGCACGGCGGATGCCTATGCGCAGCAGTTCACACAGCTCAGCGATGGCTTCCGCTGCATCTCCTTCGATCCGCGCGGGGCGGGCGACACCACCGCCCCGCCGCCGCCCTACAGTATCGAGGACATGGCGCGCGACTGCGCCGCCGTGATCGATGCCTTCTGTGGCGGGCGCGCGGTGGTCTCGGGCCTTTCCATGGGGGGGCTGATCACCCAGGCCACGGCCATCGCTTTTCCGGACAAGGTGCGGCTGGCGATCCCGATGGGCACCGCGGCCTATATCGACGGCTTCACCCGCGACTGGATGCAGGCCGAGATCGATCTGCGCCGCGCGGGCATCCGGCTGCCCGATGATTTCCTCGCCCCGCATTACGCGGCCTATGCCTTTCCCGCCAAGGCGCTGCACGATCCGGAGCTCTGGGCGCAGGTGAAGCAGAGCTATACGATGCGCTTTCGCGACCGCGATCCGCAGGACACGATCGAACAATGGCAGGCCTGTCTCGATTTCGATTGCCGCGAGGCGCTGAAGACCTGCCCGGTGCCGTTCCACGTGATCGCCTTTTCCGAAGACGTGCAGACCGCGCCGTCGATGTGCAAGGTGGTCTCGGATCTGGCACAAGACGGCACGTTTCACGAGATCCCCGGCCTCGGGCATGTGTCGCTGGTCCGCCATAAACCGGACGTGGTCGCGGCAAAGCTGCGCGAGATCCTCGACCGGGTCCCGGAGCCGGTCTGAGCCGCCATGCCCCGGATCGCCCTCGCCGGATTTCAGCACGAGACCAACAGCATCGGCGTCGGACGTGCCGGGCTGGCGGAGTTCGAGATGGCCGACAGCTGGCCGCGCCTCTTGACGGGCGCAGAGGTGCTGTCCGGCACACAAGGCATGAACCTGCCGATTGCGGGGTTTGCGGCGGCGGCGCAGGCGGCGGGTGCTGCGCTGCACCCGATCCTGTGGTGTGCCGCCGAGCCCTCCGGCCCGGTCACCGATGAGGCCTTCGACACCATCGCCGCACGGATCCTCGACGGGATTGCCGATGCGGCGCCGTTCGACGGGCTCTTTCTGGATCTGCACGGCGCGATGATCACCGATAGCGGCGCCGATGGCGAAGGCGCGCTGCTGGAGCGGATCCGCGCGCGGACCGGCCCCGCGCTGCCCATCGCCCTGTGCCTGGACATGCATGCCAATATCTCGGCCAGGCTGGTCGCGCTGGCTGACGCGATCTGCATCTACAAGACGTATCCGCATCTCGACATGGCCGAGACCGGCGCGCGCGCCTGGCACCGTCTTTCGGCAATGCTGGCCGGGCCGCGACCGGCCAAGGCGTTCCTTCAGGCGCCGTTCCTGGTGCCCCTGCCCGCGCAGCACACCGGCGCCGAGCCGATGCGCGGGCTTTATGCCGCGCTGCCCGACAGCGCCGAGGCGCATGTGGAAATGGCGGTGGGCTTCACCGCGGGCGACACGCCCGATATCGGTCCTTCGGTCATTGCTTACGCCCCGACGCAGATGCAGGCGGATAAGCTGGCCTGTGCCGCAATGCGACGCCTGACCGCGGCGCAGCCGCATCTCGAAACCCGGCTGGCCACCCCGCCCGAGGCGCTGGCCGACGCGCAGGCGGCCCCGCCGGGCAGGCCGGTGATCCTTGCCGATGTGCAGGACAACCCCGGCGCCGGGGCGTCTTCTGACACCACGGGCCTGCTGCGGGCGCTGATCGAGGCGCGCGTGCAAAACGCGCTGCTGGGCCTCATGCATGACCCGGATCTGGCCGCCAAGGCGCATGCCGCCGGTCGGGGCGCGGTGATCGACGGCGCGCTTGGCGGCCGCTCGGGTCTGGCCGGGGACAGACCTTTCACGGGCCGGTTCCGCGTCGATGCGCTGAGCGACGGACAGCTGCGCTATACCGGCGCGATGTATAGCGGCGGCACCGCCACGCTCGGGCCCTCCTGCGCGCTGCATCTCGAGGACACCCACGCCGATGTCACGGTGGTTGTCACCAGCATCCGCACCCAATGCCTCGATCTGGCGCAATTCACCCATTTCGGGCTGAGCCCGTCCGGGGCCCGGCTGATCGTCGTCAAGAGCACCGCCCATTTCCGCGCCGATTTCGAGCCGATCGCCGCCCGGATCATCCCGGTCGCATCGCCGGGACTGTTCCCCTGCGATCTGGCCGATATCGCGCTCCGGGGCGCGTGCAGAATCGCCGCCAGCCGGGCGCAGCGCATTATGGACACTTCTGTCTAGACTCGACTCACCCGCCCCGCTAGCGTCCCCGAAACGGCATCAGGGAGGCACGGTCGTGAAGAGCCATTACAAGGTCGTGGTCATTGGCGGCGGGGTCGTCGGCGCGTCGGTTCTCTACCATCTGGCAAAGTTCGGCTGGAAAGACGTCTGCCTGATCGAACGCAACATCCTGACCGCCGGCTCCAGCTGGCACGCGGCGGGCGGGTTTCATGCGCTCAACGCCGATCCCAACATCGCCAGCCTGCAGGCCTATACCATCGACCTTCTGTCGGAGATCGAGCAGGAATCCGGCCAGTCGGTCGGCATGCACATGACCGGCGGGCTGACGCTGGCGGGCACGCCGGACCGCTGGGAATGGCTGCAATCGGCCTATCGGACCTTCCAGTCCATCGGGATCGAGGATGTACGGCTGGTCACGCCCGAGGAATCCGCCGAGCTTTGCCCGATCATGTCGCCGCATGACATCCTGGGCGGCATGTGGGCCGACCGCGAAGGCTATATCGACACCACCGGCACGGTGCACGCCTATGCGGGAGCCGCCAAGAAACACGGCGCCGAGGTGATCGAGCACAACCGCGTGCTGGAGCTAAACCAGACCGCCGACGGCTGGGAGGTGGTGACCGAAAAAGGCTCGATCCGGACCGAACATGTGGTCAATGCCGCGGGCCTCTGGGCCAAGCAGGTGGGCCGGATGGCGGGGATCGAGCTGCCGGTGAGCCCGCTCAACCACCACTACCTGATCTCCGACACGATCCCCGAGGTGGCCGCACTCGACCGCGAATTGCCGCTGGTCGTGGATCTCGAAGGCTTCACCTATATGCGGCAGGACCAGAAGGGCATCCTTCTGGGCATCTACGAGATCGATCACCAGCACTGGATGATGGATGGCGCGCCCTGGGAATACGGCTTCGAGCTGCAGCAGGAAGATCCCGACCGCATCGAACGCGAGCTGACGCTGGGGTTCGAGCGGTACCCGGCGCTGCAGGAGATCGGCGTCAAGACCTGGGTCAACGGCGCCTTCACCTTCTCGCCGGACGGCAACCCGCTGGTCGGCCCGGTGCAGGGCAAGCCCGGCTACTGGTGCGCCTGCGCGGTGATGGCGGGCTTCCTGCAGGGCGGCGGCGTCGGCAAGTCGCTGGCCGAGTGGATGATCCATGGCGAGCCCGAGGCCGATGTCTTTGGCATGGACGTGGCGCGTTACGGCGATTTCGCGCAGAACAAGCGGTTCATCCGCGAGACCACGGGCCAGTTCTACACCCGCCGTTTCGTGATGACCTACCCCAACGAACAATTGCCCGCCGGCCGCCCGCTGAAGATGGCCCCGGCCTATTCCGACATGGCGGCGGCAGGCTGCCGCTGGGGCGCGAGCTACGGGCTCGAAGTACCGCTCTACTTTGCGCCATCGCCGGAGTTCGAGGAACAGCCGACGCTCAAACGCTCCAACGCGCATGAGATCGTCGGCGCCGAATGCCGCGCCGTGCGCGAGGCGGTGGGGCTTCTGGACATCTCGGGCTTTTCGCGCTTCGAGGTGTCCGGCGACGGGGCGGAGGCGTGGCTCGACCATATCATGGCCTCGAAACTGCCCGCCCCGGGGCGCGCGCGCCTTGCGCCGATGCTGTCGGAAACCGGCAAGCTCAAGGGTGACCTCACGGTGTTCAACTGGGGCGACGGGACCTGGTGGATCATGGGCAGCTACTACCTGCGCGACTGGCACATGCGCTGGTTCCACGACCACATGGGCGAGGATGTGGCGCTGCGTGACATCTCCGACGCCACGGTGGGGTTCTCGCTCTCGGGGCCCAACGCCCGCGCGGTCATCGAAAAGCTGACCGACGGGCCGGTGGGCGCGCTGCCCTTCATGGGCTGCGGCACGTTCGATATCGGGCTGGCGCGCTGCCGTGTTGGACGGCTCTCGGTTGCCGGGGAGCTGGGATTCGAGATCCACTGCGCGGCTGCCGAACATATCGGGCTGCGCCGCGCCTTGCTGAAGGCGGGCGAGGATCTCGGCATGCGCGAAATCGGCTTCAACGCGCTGCTGAGCCTGCGGCTGGAAAAGAGCTTTGGCATCTGGTCGGCGGAGTTCACCCAGGGCTACACCCCCGGCATGACCGGCATGGATCGCTGGATCGCCTGGGACAAGGGGGATTTCGTCGGCCGCGACGCGGCACTGGCCGAACGCGACGGCGCGGGCTCCGCCCAGGTCATCGCGATGCTGGAGATCGGCGACGGCGACGCCGATGCCAGCGGGTTCGAGCCGGTCTGGCAGGATGGCGCGCGGGTGGGCTTTGTGACCTCCGGCGGCTATGGCCACACGCTGGGCAAATCCTACGCTCTGGCCATGGTGAACCGCGACTGCGCGGCCGAGGGCACGGCGCTGATGGTGCATATCGTGGGTGCCGAGCGGCCCGCGACGGTGATCGCGCCCTCGCCCTACGATCCCGGCGGCAAGGCGATGCGGGCATGACCGCCGACACGTCGGAACCGGCCCGCGCCCGCCGCACCGGACGCCGGCGCGCCGGGACCGCGCCCGCTTCGGCGCGGGACACCAATTACCGCAGCCTGCGCAACCCGTTCCCGGTGATGTCGGTGTTTTCCGATGACGAGGCCGCCAACATGCACGACACCGCGCTGCGCACGCTCGAAGAGCTGGGCATGCGGGTGCTGCTGCCCGAAGCGCGGCGTCTCTTTGCGGCGGCGGGCGCCAGGGTGGACGGCGACGACATGGTCTATCTGGGGCGCGAGATCGTCGAGGCCGCGCTGGCCACCGCGCCGCGCTCCATCCGGTGCCGTGCGGGCAACCCCACGCGCGACGTGACGCTGGAGCTTGGCACGCTGGCCTTCCAGCCCGGCGCGGGTGCGCCGCATGCCACCGATCTCAAACGCGGACGGCGGCCCGCCTCGGGGCGGGATTTCACCGAATACACCCGCATCTCGCACCATTTCGATGTCTTCCAGATGATGTCGCCCTCGGTCGAGCCGCAGGATGTGCCAACCCATCTGCGCCACTATTTCACCACCCGCGTGCAGATGGAGATGACCGACAAATTCCCGTTTCTCTTTGCCCGCGGCACGCCGCAAACGCTCGACAATCTGGAGATGCTCAAGATCGCGCGCGGCCTCAGCGAGGACGAGCTGATCGCCGCGCCGCATGCCTATACGGTGATCAACACCAACAGCCCGCGCACGCTGGATGTGCCGATGGCGCAGGGGCTCATCGATTTCGCGCGCCACGGGCAGATGTCGATTGTCACGCCGTTCACGCTGATGGGGGCGATGGCACCGATCACCGTGGCGGGCGCGATCACGCTCAGCCATGCCGAATGCCTCGCGGCGATCACGCTCACGCAGCTCACGCGCCCCGGCGCGCCGGTCTGCTACGGCACCTTCACCTCCAATGTCGACATGAAATCCGGCGCCCCGGCCTTCGGCACGCCGACGCATTTCCAGGCGTCGCTGGCCGCCGGGCAGATGGCGCGCCTGATCGGCCTGCCCTGGCGGTCCGCGGCGGGCTCTGCCTCCAACCTCAACGATGTGCAGGCGGCCAACGAGAACCAGATGGGGCTCTGGGGCTGTCTTCTGTCCGGGGCGACGGTGATCCTGCATTCGGCGGGCTGGCTCGAAGGCGGGCTGACGGTGTCATACGAAAAGATCGTGACCGATGTCGAAGTGCTCAACATGGTGGCCGAGCTCTGCGCGGGCAACAAGGCGGGCACCGACGAGATCGGCTTTGTGAACGCGCTGAGCGCGGTGGCGCCCTCGGGCCATTTCTTTGCCGCGCCGCAGACGATGGAGCGCTACACCACCGAGTTCTACGAACCCGTGGTGCATGATTACGCCAATTTCGGCACCTGGACCGAGCGCGGCGCGCGCGACGCCAGCCAGCGCGCCACCGATGTGTGGGAGGGCATCCTTGCCGAACCGCCCGCGCCCGCCATCGACCCCGAACGCAGCGCCGCCCTGCAGGAATTCATCGACACGCGCAGCGCCGAAGGCGGCGCGCCGCCCGAGAGCTGAGCCATGGGCACCGCACCCACGCTGCACCGCGACGATCCCGACCGCGCGCCGCTTGCGGGCCACACCAGGGTCACGCGCGAGGACTGGCTGGCCCATGCCCGCGACACGCTGGTGCGCGACGGCGCAGCTGAGGTCAAGATCCTGACCCTGGCCGAGCGCATGCAGGTGTCGCGCTCCAGCTTCTACTGGTATTTCCGCAGCCGGGACGATCTGCTGCAGGCGCTTCTGGCCGAATGGGAGGCGCGCAACACCGCCCGCATCGCCGAGCATTGCGCCCTGCCCGCGAGGAACATCACCGAGGCGGTCTGCAACTTCTTTCGCTGCTTCGTGAACCCGGCGCATTTCGACAGCGGGCTCGATTTCGCCGTGCGCGAATGGTCGCGCCGGGACGAGGCGCTGCGGGCGCGTGTGGATGCCGCCGACAGCGCGCGGATTGCCGCGGTGACCGAGATGTTCGCGCGCCACGGCTATGAGGCGGCAGAGGCGGATGCCCGCGGGCGGATCCTCTATTTCATGCAGCTTGGCTATCACGCCCTCGATGTGCGCGAGCCGATCGAGACGCGGCTGGCCCGGGTCGCCCCCTATCTCAAGGGGTTCACCGGCGAAGACCCGGATCCCGACGCGCTGGCCGGTTTTGTCGCCGACATCGCAGCCATCGGGGTGACGTGATGCAGCGCTATTCCGCGCTTTCGCTGCTGCGACAGGGGCTTGCGGGCCACAAGGGGTGGCAGTCGGCCTGGAGCAAGGCCACGCCAAAGCCTGCCTACGACGCGGTAATCATCGGCGGCGGCGGGCACGGGCTGGCCACCGCCTATTACCTCGCGAAGGCCCACGGCCTCACCCGCGTCGCCGTGCTGGAGCGCGGCTGGATCGGCGGCGGCAATACCGGGCGCAACACCACGGTCTGCCGGTCGAACTATTTCTTTCCCGAAAGCGTGGCACTCTACGATCTGGCGCTGCGGCTTTACGAAGGGCTGAGCCGCGAGATCAATTACAACGTCATGCTCTCGCAGCGCGGCATGCTGATCGCCGCGCACACGCCCGCACAGATGGAGATCTGCAACCGCATCGCCAATGCCATGCAGATCAACGGTGTGGACGGCAAGCTGATGGGCGCCGCCGAGGCCGCCGCGAAAGTGCCGCTGGCCAATACCGCGCCCGACGCACGTTACAAGCTGATGGGCGGGATCTGGCAGGGCCGCGCGGGCACCGCGCGCCACGATGCGGTGGCCTGGGGCTATGCGCGCGCGGCCAGCGCGCTTGGCGTGGACATCATCGAGACCTGCGAGGTGACCGGCATCGACGTGCAAGACGGCGCGGTCACCGGGGTCGAGACAACGCTGGGCCCGATCCGCACCGAGCGGCTGGGCATCGCCGCCGCCGGTGCCACGCCGGGGCTGATGGCGCATGTGGATGTGACGCTTCCGATCCACGACTACGCGCTGCAGGCCTTTGTGTCGGAGCCGGTGAAACCCTGTCTTGACACCGTGCTGCTCTATCTCGGCACCGGCACCTATGTCAGCCAGTCCGACAAGGGGGAGCTGGTCTTCGGTGGCGGGCTCGACCGGGTGCCGACCCATGGCCAGCGCGGCAACCTGCCGGTGCAGGAGGCCGTGACGGCGGGCCTGCTCGAGATGTTTCCCGCCTTCGGGCAGCTCCGGCTGCTGCGGCAATGGGCGGGCGTTGTCGATGTGGTGTCCGACAGCTCGCCGCTCATCGGGCCCGCCGGGCCGGAGGGGGTGTTCATCAATTGCGGCTGGGGCACCGGCGGGTTCAAGGCGATCCCGGCGGGCGGCTGGCTGCTCGCCCATCTGCTGGCCAAGGGCACCCATCACGAGATCAGCCGCCCCTTCGATCTGCGCCGCTTCGCCGAAGGCCGCCTGATCGACGAAGCCGCCGGGTCCGGCATCGCGCATTGAGGAGACCCGAGCATGCAACGCTTCCCCTGTCCGTTCTGCGGCCCGCGTGACGAGACCGAATTTCACTTCGCGGTCGAGGCGGGCCATGCGCGGCCCGAGCCCGCAGGTGCCGTCTCCGACGCTGCCTGGGCCGCCTATCTCTACGAGGCCGCCTCTCCCAAAGGCACCACGCGCGAGGTCTGGCTGCACCTGACCTGCGGGGAGTATTTCCTCCTCACCCGCGACACGCTCACCCGCGCGGTCAACGCATCAGAGCCGCTGCCGGGGGTCGCGCCATGAGCGGCTGGCGGCATGACAGTCTGGGCGCGGAGATCGACCGCGACAGACCGCTGCGGTTCACCTTCGACGGGCTGAGCGTCCCCGGTTTCGAGGGCGACACGCTGGCCTCTGCGCTGATGGCGGCGGGGCATCGCATTCTGGGGCGCAGCTTCAAATACCACCGGCCAAGGGGGCTCTGGGGTCTGGGCGCGGAGGAGCCCAACGCCGTCTTCGACATCCGCCACGAAGGCAGCTATCTGCCAAACGCCCGCGCCACGCTGAGCTATGCGCAGGACGGCATGCAGGTCGCCTCCGTCAATGCCTGGCCAAGCGCGCGGCGCGACGCGTTCGGGCTGCTGGATCTGGCGCAACGCTTTCTGCCCGCGGGGTTTTACTACAAGACCTTCATGCGCCTGCCCTGGCGGATATACGAGCCGATGATCCGCCGGATGGCCGGTCTCGGGCGTGTCGATCCGGATTATGCGCCGGATGCCGACGGGGTGCAGATCTCGGCCGCGTGCGATGTTCTGGTGATCGGTGCCGGACCCGCGGGGCTGGCCGCCGCGCGCGCGGCGGCAGAGGCCGGAAAGACCGTCTGGCTGCTGGAGGATGCCCGCCATCCGGGCGGCGCGCTGCGCTGGCGCGGCGGCGAGATCGACGGCACGCCCTGGCGGGACTACGCGCGCGACACAAGCCAGGCGGTCGAGGCCGCGGGCGGGCGGGTGATGACCGACACCAGCCTCTGGGGGGCCTTCGATCACGGCGCTTTTGCGGCCTGGCAACGCGGGCCGCGCCCGCGGCACTGGCGCATCCGGGCGGCGCGCTGCATCCTCGCTTCGGGCGCCATCGAGCGGCCGCTCTGGTTTGCCGACAATGACCGCCCCGGCGTGCAATCCGCCGAAGCCGCCCTGCATCACCTGGCGCTGTACGGCAGCCTGCCGGGCAGGCGGATCCTGATGGCCACCGACAGCGATCACAGCCTGCCGGTGGCCCGCGCGCTGAAAGACGCAGGGGCGGAGGTGACCGTGATAGACCGCCGGGCGGAGGTGCCCGAAGCCACGGGGCTCGCGCAGATCACGGGGGCCGGGATCGAGGCGGCGCGGGGCAGGCGCGGCGTCACCGCCGCATTGGTCAAGGGTGAAGAGATTCCCTGCGACACGATCCTCTGCGCCGGTGGCTGGACGCCCAGCGTGCATTTGTGGTGCCAGGCGGGCGGCAGGCTCGACATGGACGAGGGCCGCGACATGCTGGTGCCGCGCCCCGGCACCGCTCCGATGACGGTTATCGGCGCCGCAACCGGCACGCTGGATCTGGCCGCGGCGGTGGCCGAAGGTCTGGCCGCCGGGGCGGGCAAGACCCCTGCCCCCAAAGCGCCGAAGCCTCGCGCGCGAGCACCGCTCCGCCCCGATCCGGCGCGCCCCGGTCGCCAATGGCTCGATCTGCAGAATGACGTCACGCTGAAGGACGTGGCGCTGGCGGCGCGCGAGGGCTTTACCTCGGTCGAGCATCTCAAACGCTACACCACGCTCGGCATGGCCACCGATCAGGGCCGCCTGTCGAACTTCGCCGGTCTTGCCGCGATGGCCGCGCTGACCAACCGCAGCGTCGCTGAAACCGGCACCACCACCTACCGTCCGCCCTTCCAGCCGGTGCCGCTCAGCGCCATCGCGGGCCCGGCGCGCGGCGCGCTTTACCACCCGCTGAAACGGCTGGCGCTGGAGGAGGCGCATCGCGCCGCGGGCGCGCGGTTCCGTGACTATGGCGGCTGGCTGCGCCCCTCGGTCTACGGTCAGGGCGACGAAGCGGCGCTTGCGCAAAGCGAAGCGCGCACCGCCCGGACCACGGTGGCGATCTTCGACGCCTCGCCGCTGGGCAAGCTTGAGGTGATCGGACCGGGCGCGGCGGCGCTGCTGGATTTCACCGGTTATGTCCGCATGTCGACGCTCAGACCGGGCCGCGCGCGTTATGGCTTCATGCTCTCCGAAAGCGGCATCGTCTATGATGACGGCGTGGTGCTGCGGCTGGGTGCGGACCATTTTGTCGTCTCCGCCTCGTCGAGCCATGTGGAGGGGGTGCGCTTTGTGCTGGAGGATGCGCGGCAGGACCGGATCGGGCGCGCTTCGGTCTTTGTGCATGACGTCACGCAGGCCTACGTGACGCTGACCGTGACCGGCCCCGACGCGCGCGCGCTGTGCCGCGCGGCGGGCCTCGCATTGCCCGATCTGCCGCATATGGGCGTGGGGGAGATTGCCTATCAGGGGGCGCGCCTGCGTGTGGCGCGGATCAGCTTTACCGGCGACATGAGCTATGAGCTAAGCGTGCCCGCACGCCATGCCCAGACGCTGCGCGCGCGCCTGGATGCCGCGCTGGCTGCGTTTGACGGGCGCTGGATCGGGCTTGAGGCGGTGATGCTGCTGCGCGCCGAAAAGGGCTATGTTCTGATCGGCAAGGACACCGATGGATCGACGATGCCGCAGGATCTCGGCTGGGATGGCCCGCGGGCGCGGCGCGACGACGAATATCTCGGCAAGCGGTCGCTCTTTACGCCTGAAGCTGCCAGCACGGCGCGGCGGCAGCTTGTGGGGCTGCGCGTGCCCGAGGGTGGCCAGCCGATCCGGACCGGCGCGCACCTGATCCCCGACACAGGCCTGCGCCGCTCGCTCGGCTTTGTCACCTCGAGCTATGTCAGCCCTGTGCTGGATCGCCCCATCGCACTGGCCTTGCTGGAAGGCGGGCTGCAGAAAATCGGACAAACCGTGCGCCTTTTCGACGATGGCGTGGTGCGCGAGGCGGTGGTGACCGCGCCTTGCGCCTATGATCCCGAAGGGGAGCGTCTTGATGGAAGAGCGTGACTGGACCGACAGGCCACTGGCCTGGGATGCGGTGATCGCAACGCCGACCTGCCGGGTGACACGGCAGCAAAGCGGCTATCAGAGCCTCGTCTCCGGCGATTTGGCGGCGGGGCTGACAGTGCTGGCGCCGGGGGCCGCGATGATCGGGTTTGCAGAAACCCCCGCGGGCGCGGACTACGCCATCCGCATCGCGCGCGACCGGGCGCTGCTGGTGACACAGAGCCCGCCCGCCCGGGAGGCGGGCTGGCAGGCCGAAGGCGTCGCGCTGAGCCCTGCGGGTGAGTGTTACGCCTGTCTGGCGCTATCCGGAACCGGCGCGATGGCGCTTCTGGCGCAGGGGCTCACCTCCGCGCCGCCGACGGGGTCACCCTCGGCGGCGCTGCGCTTTGCGGGGCTGACGGTGCTGGTGACCGGGGCGCCGCACGGGTGCCTGCTCTGGGTGGACCCGGCGTCTCTGAGCTATGTCACGGGGTTTCTGTCGCGGCTCACCGGGGGTGCGCCTGCGCCGGATGCGGCGAGCTCATAGCTCGCGGCCCGCTTTCCACTCGCCATGGCGCAGCCGCATGGCAGCGCCAAGTTTCGCGATGGGCAAAGGCGGCAGGCGCGCCGGTGGCGGTGCGGAGACCGCGCGCTCCAGCGCGGGCGAGGAGATCCCCAGCGCCAGATCAGCCGCAAGCCCGCCCGCCAGGGTGCCCTTGGCGGTGCCCAGCCCGTTCTGGCAGCAGGCGGCGTAAAGCCCCGGCTCCAACTGGCCGATCACCTGCACGCCGTTGCGGCTGAGGCACAGCCGCCCGCCCCAGCGATACGCCATCTCAACATCCGGCAACATCGGGAACCGCGCGGCAAAGGCGCGGTCATGGTCGCGGGCGACACAGGCGATGCGCGCGCCGCTCACCTCCATTGACGGATCAAAGGTGAACCGGTTGCGGATCACGATCCGGTCGCCGCCGGTGCCGGAGATTCGGCGCACCGTAGTGCCCATCGGGTCGGCAGGCGTGAGCCCCCAGCGCGGCTGCCCGCCCAGCCGCGCGATCTCATCCGCCGCAAGCGCCCGGGTCATCGAGGCATAGGTGAAAACATGCATCAGCCGCCCCGGAAGATAGCCGAAACTGTTGAGATGCCCGTTGACCGCGAGGATCACCCGCGGCGCGGTGACCTGCCCTTTCGGCGTGCGGGCCACCCAGTTGCCCCGCCGCTCCAGCGCGGTGACCGGGCTCATCTCGTGGATCGCGACCCGGTTCGACCGCAGCCCGCGCGCCACGCCACGCACAAACAATGCAGGCTGGATCATCGCGGTGCCGGGTGTGAACAGCCCGCTGCGATAATAGTCCGTGCCGGTGATCTCGCGCATCTGCGTGGCGTCATAGAGCGTGTGCGCCTCACCCATGGCGCGCAGATGCGCGGCAAAGCTGCGGTTATGGGCGTCGCCCCCGGCACTGGCCGCGCCGTTGATCTTGCCCGACATCCCAAAGGCCTCCGCGCCGAGATCAAACGCCTCCGCCATGGCGCGCGCGCGGGCGATGCCAAGGCGGTTGTCCCCGGTCTGCGCCAGATCGGCGGCCAGCGCGCCGCCGTAATCGTCAGAGGTCAGATCATGCGGCAGGTCGATCATGAACCCGGAGTTGCGCCCGGCGGGCCCGTCGCCGACCCGCACCGCATCGAGCACCACAATCCGGTCGCCCGGTGCCTGCTGCGAAAGCCGATGCGCCGCGGCCAGCCCGGCAAACCCGGCGCCGATCACCAGCCAGTCGGCGGTGATATGCGCCTCGAGCGGCTCGGGCGGCGCCGGGGCCTCGAGCAGCCGGTTCCAGCCCGCGGGACCGGGATCGCGCGGCAGGCGGGCCACGCGCATGCTCAGTGCTCCTGATTGAGCGCGTCGGCGGCGGGGATCTCGCGTTCGCGCCGGGCGATGTAGTCGCGCAGCGCCTCGTCCACCGCGACATCGAGCTTGGGTTCCTCATATTCGTTCAGCATGGCGCGGGCGCGGGTCAGCGCGCGTTCGGTGATCTCCACCCCGCCCTCCGCCTGCCATTGCTCGATTGAGTTGTTGTCGAACATCTCGGGCATGAAAAACGCCTTCTGGAAATGCTCCAGCGTGTGTGGGTGGCCCAGGTAATGCCCGCCCGGGCCGGTCTCGGGCACGGCGGCGATGGCGTCCTCGAAATCGTCCCAGTTGATGCCTTCGGCCATGCGGTAGCCCATCGCGCACATCTCGGCGTCGACGATGAACTTGGCGGTCGAGCAATGCATGCCCGCCTCGTTCCAGCCCGCCGAATGCCAGATGTAATTGGCCCCGGCCATCAGCACCGCGTTGAGCGTCATGGCACTTTCATACCCCGCCTGCGCGTCAAAGGTCTTGGCCCCGCCCAGCGTGTTCGAGGTGCGCCATGGCACGCCGTAGAACCGCGCCATCTGCCCGATCATGAAGTTCATCAGGCTGATCTCAGGCGTGCCGGCCATCGGCGCGCCGGATTTCATCGACACGGTGCTGAGGTAATGGCCGTAGATCGCCGGGCAGCCGCGACGGATCACCTGAGTATAGGCCAGCGCGCTCAGCGCCTCGGCATTGAGCTGTGCCACCGTGGCGGGCACCGAGGCAGGCGTGTTGGCCCCGCCCAGCACAAACGGCGAGCAGAGCACCGGCTGGTTGCGGCGGCAGAAGGCGCGCATCGCGCCCAGCATCGTCTCGTCCCAGACCAGCGGCGAGTTGCCATTGCAGTTCCCGGTCACCACCGCGTGGCTCTCGAGAAAATCGTCGCCGAACAGCAGGGCCGCCATCTCGATCACGTCTTCGGCGTTTTTCGGGCTTGTGGTCATGCCCATGAAAGTCTTGTCGGAATGTTTCATCGACGAATAGGTGATCCGCAGATGGCGCTGGCTGATCGGGTGATCGTAAGGCTCCACGATGTGATGCGCCGAGGAATGGATTGCGGGCAGCATGTGGCTGAGCTTGTGAAAATTCGCCAGATCGTCGAGCGTGGGGTTGCGGCGCACGTCGTCCAGATCGCGCAAGAACGGCGCGCCGGTCATCGGCACGAACATCGCGTGATCGGCACCGAACGGCAGATTGTTGGCGGGGTTGCGCGCGTGGTAGGTGAAGCTCTCGGGAATGGTGGCGATCAGTTCGCGCACCAGACCGCGGTCGAGATAGACCATCTCTCCCACCACTTTCGCGCCTGCCCGCGCCCAATCGGCAAGGGCGGTGGGATCGCGGAACATCACACCGACATTTTCGAGGATATCCATCGAGGCCGCGTCGATGCGCGCCACCTGATCGGGGGTCATCGGCTCTGTCAGCGGCAGGCGGCGCTTCAGCGCGGGCAGCATCGTGATGTCGCGGGTCAGACGCTGCGCCTTGCGCGCGCCCCGGCCCCGGCGCAGCGGGGCGGCAGCGGCGGTGCTGGTCATGGCTTCGGCTCCAGCTGGCGGATAACGGCATCGAGCCCGGCGATCATCGCGCGGTCGGAGCCGTGGCGCCTCAGGGTTTCGACCATCGTCAGGCTGAGCGTGCCCGCTGTGCCCAGCGCATCGCGTTCGCGGCCTGGCGCGCCTGCGGATTTCTCCATCGCGGTCAGAAACCCGGCCATGAGCTGCACGGTGTAAAGCGTGGCGCCGTCGCCATCGCCGGTCTGCGCCTCAAGCCAGGAGGCGGTCTCCTGCAGCCGGTCCAGCAGGCCCGGCACCATGGCGCAGACCGCAAAATGCGCGTTGAGCGCGGCCTCTTCGGCCACCGGCACCACGGGGTTTTCCGGCTCGAACAGGGCCTTGAGCAGGTCGGTGTCGCCAAACCCCGCAAGCGGGCAACCGCCCTGCTCCAGAAAGCCCAGCGGGATGGTCTGCACAAAAGCCTGCGCGGGCGCGCAGATCCGCGCAAGCGTCGCGCGCGGGACACCGGCCATGACCGACACGATCCGGTGGTTTTCGGAAAAGCGCAAGGGCGCCAGCACCGTCTCGGCCAGAGGCGGGCGCAGGCAGAGGAACACGATTTCAGAGCGGTCGAGCACACCCTGCACATCCGTGACCTGCGCACCGATGGAGGCGTGAAGCGCGGCAGAAACATCCGCGTTGCGCTCTGTCACAACCACCGAATGACCCTTGGCTGCCAGAAAGCGCGCCATCGGGGCCGCGATATGGCCGGTGCCGATGAATCCGACGCGGCTCATCCGACATTGTCCCCGTCTTTGGGATCGCTGAGATCGATCCAGATGGTTTTCACCTCGGTATACTGGTCATGCGCGTGCATTCCGTTGTCGCGCCCGCCAAAGCCCGATTGCCTGTAGCCGCCGAAGGGCGTGGCGATGTCGCCTTCGCCGTAGCAATTCACCGTGACCGTGCCCGCCTTTATGGCACGCGCCGCGCGGATCGCCTCGCGCGCATTGGCGGTGAAGACGCTTGCCGCCAGTCCGTAGTCGGTGTCGTTGGCCAGCGCGATGGCCTCGGCGGTGGAGGCCACGGTGAGCACGCCGAGGATGGGGCCGAAGACCTCGTCCCGCGCCAGCCGGTCCGACGGGTCGATCTCGTAGACCTTCGGGCTGACAAAGGCGCCCTCCGCGGCATCGCCCGCGCGCAGGTAGCCTGCCACCTTGGCGCAATGCTCCGTATCAATCAGCGCGCCGAGATGGTTGGCCGGATCCAGCGGATCGCCGGTCTTCCAGTCGCGCAGCCGCGCCGCGATCCGCTCCATCAGCGGCGCTTTGACGTCCTTGTGCACGATGAGCCGCGAGGCGGCAGAGCAATTTTCGCCCATGTTCCAGAACGCCGCGTTGACCACATGTTCGGCCACATGATCGAGGTTTTCGGCATCGCCCAGCACCACCGCGGGGTTCTTGCCGCCGCATTCCAGCACCACCTTCTTGAGATTGCTGTCGGCGGCGTAATGCAGAAACCGCCGCCCTGTCTCGGTCGAGCCGGTGAAGGTGACCATGTCGACATCCATGTGCCGGCCCAGCGGCTCGCCCACCGAAGGTCCGTCCCCCGGCAGCACCTGCAGCACGCCGCGCGGCACACCGGCCATATGGGCCAGTTCGGCCACGCGCAGCGCGGTCATCGAGGTCTGCTCGGCCGGTTTCACGATCACCGAACAGCCCGCCGCGAGCGCCGGGCCGATCTTCCAGGCCAGCATCAGCAGCGGGAAGTTCCATGGCAGGATCGCCGCAACGACGCCCACCGGTTCGCGCACGATCATGCTGATCGCGTCGTCGCCCGCAGGCCCGGTCTGGTCATAGATCTTGTCGGCGGTCTCCGCATGCCACTTGATCGTGTGGATCGTCTCGGGAATGTCGATCAGCGCGCAATCGCGGATCGGCTTGCCGCTTTCGAGGCATTCCAGCACCGCCAACTCGTGTTTGCGCCGGGTGATGAGCTTGCACAGGCGGATCAGCACGTCCTTGCGCTCCGACGGGTGCAGCCGCGACCAGAGCCCCTGCTCGAAGGCGTCGCGGGCCTTTTCCACCGCCAGATCCACATCCGCCGCCCCGGCGCTTGCGATGGTCGTCAGCACATCGCCGGTTGCGGGGTTCAGCGTGGGCATCGCCGCCCCGCTGCCCTTGCGGAACTTGCCGTCGATGAACGGCGCGGCGGGCAGGTCGAGATCGGCGGCGATGGCGGCATATTCGGCGCGGGTCAGAAGCTCGGTCATGAGGGCTGTCCTTCGATGGCGGCCAGGGTGGTATCCAGCGTGCGGATCACCTGCTCCAGCGCGCGGCGGTCGTCTTTGTTGAGCGGTTGCAAGGGCTTGCGCGGCGGCCCTGCCGCGATGCCGCGCAGGCTCAGCCCGTGTTTGATGCACTGGATGAAGGCGCCGCCCTGCTCCAGCACCCGCATCAGCGGCAGCATTGCCGACATGATCGCGCGCCCCCTGGTGAAATCGCCCTCGAGCGCGCAGGCCCGGTAAAGCGCGAGATGCGCCCCGGGCGCGAAATTCGAGCCCGCGCAGACCCAGCTGCGCGCGCCCCAGGCAAAGAATTCCAGCGCCTGATCGTCCATGCCGCAGCTCAGCGCGATATTGGGATAGTCCCGCGCCAGCATGTGCAAGCGGTTGATATCGCCAGAGCTTTCCTTGATGGCGCAGAAATTGGGCGAGCGGCCCAGCCGGTCGAGGCAGTCCTCGTCCATGTTCACGCTCATCCGGCCGGGGTAGTTGTAGAGCATCACCGGCAGGTTGGCGGCCCGGTCCACTGCCAGCGCATGCAGGGCAATTTCGCGCCCGGTGGGATAGGCATAAGGCGGCGTGGCGACCAGCAGCGCGTCGGCGCCTGCGGCCTTGGCGGCCTCGGCATAGATCACGCTGTCCTCGGTCCGGATGGCACCGGTGCCCACGATCATCGGCACCCGCGACCCGATCAGCGCCTTGCAGCGGGTCATGAGGTCGAGCCGTTCGTCCATGCTCTGCGCGTAATATTCGCCCGTGGTGCCCGCCACGATCATCCCGTGGACCCCGGCGCCGATCAGATACTCCACGGTGTCCGCCAGCGCCTCTTCGTTGAGCGAGAAATCCGCGTGATAGGGCGTGACAAGCGGCGTGTAGATGCCTTCAAACTGCATTCTGTCGGTCCTTGAGAGAGACGACATCCACCGGCAACGGGTCGGGGCGCACGAAGCGTTCCATCCGGTCGCGGCTCAGGTCCCAATGTTGCAGGGTGAGGTCGATGGCCAGCGCGCCCTCGCGCGCCTCGAAAGCGGCGATCATGGCGTCATGCTGTTCGACCGCCTTCATCACCAGCATCGTCTCCGCCGGGGCGGCGGGGCGGTAGAATGTCTGGCTCATCCGCGTGTGGTCGATCTGCAGCCGCGACAGCGCCGCGACCAGATAGGCGTTCTGCGCCATCTCGCCGATGATGCCGTGAAACCGGTGATTGGCCAGCGCCGCCGCACCGGGATCGGCGGCCCGGGCGGATCTGGCAAACGCGCCTTGCGCGTCCTTGAGCCGGTCAAGCTGCCGTGTCGTGCCGTTTTCAGCCGCCAGACGCGCGATATTGGCATAGATCATCGGGGCGGTCTGAAAGAAGGTGCGCAGGACCGCGATGTCCATCGAGGCGACCTTGGCGCCCCGGTTCTCGCTGATCCGGACATAGCCTTCGCCCTGCAGGCGCTGCAGAACCTCGCGCAGCGGCGTGCGCGACAGGCCGTAGGTCTCCGAGAGACCGGCCTCATCGAGATCCTGCCCCGGGGCAAGCTCGGTCGAGAGGATCCGGTGACGCAGATCGTCGAGGCAGTCGGTCTTGGAGAATCGGGGCATGGCGCGTCCTTTTGTATACATGTTGTATACAAATTCGGATCGCGCAAGCATAATTCGCGTGCCGTGGCGCGGCCCGTGGCGTGAGCGTGTCTCAGCAGATCCGCGGCAGCTGTTCTCCGACCAGCATGTCGACCAGCCGCTGGCCGCCAAACAGCGTGCGCATGGTCACACGCCCCGGCGCCGTGTCCGAAGCCGTGCCGATGGCCACCGCCCCGGCCCCGGCAGCTGTCGCGCGCATCGCCGCCAGCGCCGCCTCGGCCTCGTCCGGTGGCACAAACGCCACCAGCGTGCCTTCATTGGCCAGATAGAGCGGGTCGAGCCCGAGGATCTCGCAGACCCCGCGCACCTCGTCGCGCAAGGGCAGCGCGTCTTCGTCCAGTGTGATGCTGATGCCGGAGGCCTCGGCCATTTCGTTGAGCGACGAGGCCAGACCGCCGCGCGTGGCATCGCGGGCGGCGCGGGTGTTCGGCGCGGCGTGAAGCAGCGCTTCCATCAGGTGGTTGAGGCTCTGACAGTCGGATTTGAGATCGGTGCTCAGCGCCATGTCGCCGCGCGCGGCCATGATCGCCGCACCGTGATCACCCAGCATGCCGTTCACAATCGCGACGTCGCCGGGCCGGATCCGGTCGGCGCCGAGCCTGCGGCCGGGCGGAATCACCCCGACGCCCGAAGTGGTGACAAAGACGCGGTCGGCCTGCCCGCGCCCGACCACCTTGGTGTCGCCGGTCACGATGCGAATGCCCGCCTTGTCGGCCTCCGCCTGCATCGAGGCCACGATCCGCCGCAGCAGCGCGATCTCGCAGCCTTCCTCGATGATGAACGCCGCCGAGAGCCAGAGCGGTGTCGCCCCGCCCACTGCCAGATCGTTGACCGTGCCGCAGACCGCGATCTTGCCGATATCGCCGCCCGGAAACTCCACCGGAGAGACCACGAAACTGTCGGTGGTGAAGGCAAGCTGCGCGCCCGGCACCTGCAGCGCGTCCGACATCAGCCGCGCCTGATCCTCGTCGCCGGGCGGCTCGAAGACATCCGTGAAGACCTCTTCGATAAGGTCGCGCATCGCCTTGCCGCCGCCGCCATGGGCCAGCGTCACCCGGTCGCCGCGCAGGCGGGAGGGCTTGATCGGGGTTGCCATGTTCATTCCGCAGCCTCCATCGCGCCATATTGGAAATAGGCCGCGCAGGCCCCTTCGGAGCTGACCATGAGCGCGCCCAGCGGCATCTCGGGTGTGCAGCCCTTGCCGTAATGCGGGCATTGAAACGGCTTGATCCGCCCGGTCATGACCTGCCCGCAGGCGCAGCCCTCGGGTTCCTGCACCACGCGCGGGCCGGCGCCGTAACCCACCGCGAATTTCACCTCCGCGTCATAACCCGCATAGGCGTCGCGGATCCGCAGACCGCTTTCGTCGATCTCGCCCAGACCGCGCCACTCAAAGCTGGGGCGGGCCGCGTAGACATCGGCGATGGCCGCAAGGCTTACCGGATTGCCATGCTCCGGCACCACCCGCGCGTACTGGTTTTCCACCTCGGCGCGCCCGTCGCGGATCTGCTCGAGCACCATCAGCACCGATTGCAGCAGGTCGAGCGGCTCAAACCCCGCAACCACAATGGGCTTGCCGTAATCCTCGGCGATGAAATCGTAAGGATGCGTGCCGATCACCATCGACACATGGCCCGGCCCGACAAAACCGTCGAGGATCATATGCGGGTCGTCCAGCAGCGCCCGGATCGGCGGCGGCACTGTAATATGGTTGCAGAAGACGCTGAAATTGCTCAGCTTCTCGCGCGCGGCCTGCTGGATCGACAGGGCCGTCGACGGCGTTGTCGTCTCGAAGCCCAGCCCGAAGAACACCACCTCGCGGTCGGGGTTGCGGCGGGCGATCTCGAGCGCGTCGAGCGGCGAATAGACCATGCGGATATCCGCACCATCGGCCTTGGCCTGCAGCAGCGACTTGCGCGATCCCGGCACCCGCATCGCGTCGCCGAAGGTGGTGAAGATCACCTCCGGACGCTCGGCGATCTCGACGCATTCGTCGATCCGGCTCATCGGCAGCACGCAGACCGGGCAGCCGGGGCCGTGGATGAACTCGATGCCCGGCGGGGTCAGCCGGTCGAGCCCGTAGCGAAAGATCGCATGGGTGTGGCCGCCGCAGATTTCCATGATATGCACCGGTTTTTCGGCGGTGGCGCCGATCTCGTCCACCACCCGGGTGATCGCGGCCAGCACGGCCTTGGCGGCCACCGGATCGCGAAATTCCTGAACGTATCTCATGACGCATCCTCCAGCCTGTCGCCCTCAAGGGCCGCATCGCCCTGGGCCATCGCCTCCAGCGTTTCCTGCGCCTCTCCCAGCCCGCGCAGCGCCTCGAGCGTCTTGGCGGCCTCGTGCTCGTCGATGGCGCTCATGGCAAAGCCCACATGGATCAGCGCCCATGAACCGATGAGCGTATCGAGCGGGCCATCGGCGATACACGCCACGTTCACCTCGCGCCGCACGCCCGAGACATCGGCCATGGCCATCATCCGCGCGGGATCGGTGATCTTCACGATCTGTCCTGGAATGCCGAGACACATGGGTCAGTCCTCCTCCTGTTCGATATTCAGTTTGCCGGGCTGCTGGATGCCATAGCGGTCGAGCTTGGCGCGCAGACCGACGCGGCTGAGGCCAAGCTCGGCCGCCGCCCGGCTCTTGTTCCATTTCAGCCGGGTCAGGGTTTCGCGCAGGATCCGCATCTCGATGCGCTCGACCCGCTCCCTGAGCGTGCCCTCGCCCGACAGGATCTCTGCATCGCCCTGCTCGCTGGTGGGGTTCAGCGACGGGTCGGCCTGCAGGATGTGGCGCGAGATCAGCTCCGGCCCCAGCAGCACGTCCTGCGCGGCGATGAGCATGCGCGCCAGCTCGTTGTCGAACTCGCGCAGATTACCCGGCCAGGCGTAGTTCGACAGAAACTCGATGGCGAGATCGGAAAGCCCGTTGACCGGCTTGTTATGGGTGGCGCCCAGCTCGAAAAGCCTGTGCTGCGCCAGCACCGGCAGATCCTCGAGCCGCGCGCGCAGCGGCGGCACCGCAAGCTCGGTGGTGGCCAGTGCGTAATAGAGATCCTCGCGGAACGTGCCCTCCTCGACGGCGCGGGCGAGATCGCCATGTGCGCCGGTCAGCAGCCGCGCGTTGGTGGTCTGCGCCTCATGCCCGCCCAGCGGCGTGAAGGTGCCTTCGGTGGCCACGCGCATCAGCAGCATCTGCATGCGCGGGCTGAGCGCCTCCACCCCGTTGAGAAAAAGCGTGCCGCGGTCGGCTTTCTGCAAAAGCCCGATCCGGTTGACCGGCGCGCCGGGCAAGGCGCCGCGCTTGGCGCCCAGAAGCTCCGCCATCAGCATATCGTCCGAGAGCCCGACGCAGTTGAGCTCCTGAAACGCATGGTCAGAGCGCAGCGAGGTATAGTGGATCGCCCGCGCAAGCTGCGCCTTGCCGGTGCCCGCCTCGCCATGAATCAGCACCGGCACGTCGAAACTGGCATATTGCCGCGCGAGGTCGATCATTGGATTGAGCGGCGAATTGGGCGAGCGGATGACGTTCTCGAACCCCAGCCCCGCACGCAGCGCCTTGCGCTGGCTGTTGACCTTTTCCACCGCCGTGCGCCCCAGAAAGCGCATCTCCAGCGACATCCGGTCGTGATCGCGCGACAGCTGAAAAAGCTGGGCGGCGTTCTTGGCGGCCATCATCAGCTGGTCGGGATGCCAGGGTTTGGTCAGGATCTGATAGATGCCCGCGTCGTTGATCGCCGAGATCATGTCGTTGGTCTCGGTATAGCCGGTCACGATGATGCGCACGGTCTCGGGCCATTTGGTGCGCACCTCGCCCAGAAACTCCACACCGGTCTTGCCCGGCATCCGGTGGTCGCAAAAGATCGCGTGGACGTAGTTTTCCTCCATCAGGCGCATCGCCTGATCGGCGTCGAGCGCGGTCAGGCACTCGAAATCATCCTCCAGCGCCATGCGCATCGAGGCCAGCGAATGCTCCTCGTCATCGACCAGCAGGATTGTCGGCAGAGAGGTCATTGCGCCGCCCCGGCAAAGCGCTTGGCGGCCAGTTCGCTGCGCAGCCAGGCGATCCAGGCGTCCATGCCCGCGCCGGTGCGGGCCGAGACGCGCAGGATCTCGATGCCAGGATTCACCCGCCGCAGGTTGGTCTCGTAGAGGTCCAGATCGACATCGCAATGCGGTGCGAGATCGGTCTTGTTGAGGATCGCAAGCCGGGCGGCGGTGAACATGTCGGGGTATTTCAACGGCTTGTCCTCGCCTTCGGTGACCGACAGGATCGCGACCTTGCCATCCTCGCCCAGGTCGAAAGCGGCCGGGCAGACCAGATTGCCGACGTTTTCGATAAAGAGCAGCGCCCCCGGCTCCAGCGCCAGATGCGCCATCGCGTGACCCACCATATGGCCGTCGAGATGGCAGCCCTTGCCGGTATTGACCTGCACCGCGCGCGCGCCGGTGGCGCGGATGCGGTCGGCATCGTTTTCGGTCTGCTGGTCGCCCTCGATCACCGCCAAAGGCAGATCGCCCAGAGCCTCGATTGTGCGGCAAAGCAGTGTGGTCTTGCCGGAGCCGGGCGAGGAGACGAGGTTGAGCGCCAGGATGCCCCGGTCGCGCAGCACCGCGCGATTGGCCTCGGCATAGCGGTCGTTTTTGGACAGGATATCGGTCTCGATCTCGATCAGCCGTTCCTGCGACATGCCGGGCACCTCGACGCCCGCCGGGCCATGGCCGAAATGCAGGCCGTGGGTGTGGGTGTGGTGGGTGTGGTCGTGGACGTGCCCGTGATCGTGATCGTGATCGTGATCGTGACCGTGACCGTGACCGTGATCATGTGAATGGCCATGGGGTTTCACTTCGGCATCTCCGCATCCGCAAACAGTACACATCACGCGACCTCCAGATCTTTTATGCGCATCTCGTCGCCCTCCTGCGGCATCAGCTTGCCGCCCCCGCAATCGGGGCAAGGGTCGAGACGGTGGTTGATTTCAACGGGTTTCATGCAGTCGTAACACAGCGCGCGGCCAGGCAGCTGGATCACCGCCAGCGCCGCCCCTTCGGCGACCGAGCCGCGCATCACCACCTCGAAGGCAAAGTCGAGCGCGTCCAGCTCGACCCCGGCAAAGCGGCCGATCTCCAGCCGCACACGGGTCACCCGGGTGACATTATGGGCGCGGGCCTGATCCTCGATCACGCCGCGAATGCCCTCGCAGATCGACATCTCATGCATGGTTTGCCTCCTTCAGCCTGAGCGGGCAACACGGGTCGAGAATATCCAGCAAGAGCGGCGCGAGCCCAGCCTTTTGTGGCGGCAGACTGGCCAGCATCCGGTCGAGCATGCCGCCCCGCACCGTCAGGTGATCGGTGGGCGTGACACGCCGGAACGCGGTCACGATGCCCTGCTCGAGTGTCGCCGAGATCGCGTAGACCCCGCGCGCGGCGGGTGTGATTGCGATCCCGGTTGCGGGCGAGGTGCCCTCGGGCAGATCGCCGTACATAAGCGCCTGCGCGTCATAGGCGCGAGCCGTCAGCCGCCAGAGCGGGCCGCGGCCCAGGCTGGCCTCGAGCGCGCGCATCACCGGATGGTGGGCCTGACGGGCGGCGACGGAATTTTCCAGCGCGAGCGGCTGCAGGATCGTCGCGGGCGAGACCATTGGCAGCGATCCGGCAGCGGCCTCAAATGGCGCAAAGCAGGCGCGGACCGCCGCCAGCACAGGGGCGATGCCGGTGCCGGAGGCAAGGAAGGCCCCGAAATCGGCGATGCTTTCGGGCAGCCGCCCCGCAGGTCCGAACAGCGCGGCGCGCGCAGACGCCGTTCCCTTTTGCCAGCCCGAAGGCAAGGGCCGCTGCCCCTGCCCCAGCCGTCCCGGCAAGGTCAGGCAAAGCCGCATCAGATGCTCGCGCAGGATCTCCTCGCGCAGTGCGTCATCGCCGCCTTCGGTGTCGGGCAGACCAAAGGCCCGCCGCGCCGCCCGCGCCTGCGCCACGCGGCAGAGGTTGAAGATCCGCGGCAGGAGCGCTGCCGCCTCTTCGGCCCGCTTGCCCACCAGAAGCGCCGCCACCGGCAGAGGCTGCGGACGGATCACCCGCAGCATCCCTGTGGCGTTATGCGGCGCGTCAAGCATCTCAGGCCCCTGCCTCGGGGGTGTCGGCGATCCCGGCGGTGATCAGCGCGCGCCGCGTGGGCGCGGCATCAAGCTGCGGCGGCGCGGGCTCGGGCTCGGGCGGGGAAAGCTCGGCCTCGCGGGCCACGCGGATATCGGCGGCCCGGTCGGTCTCGGCCTGGTTTTCGGCGTTGAACAGCTCCGTCATCACCGCCTCGGCGACCTCGACCGCCTGCGCCTGACTGCGGAAATCCCCCATCATCGAGAAGAGCGAACAGGCCTTGTAGCCGCCCACCATCTCGCGGGTGTTGTGGATGAACTCGTAATCGCCCGACGGGAAGGACAGGATCTCCTTGGCACCGGCGCTGAGCCCCGACCAGTCCTCGCCCGGCCCCGGCAGCAGCACGAGGTTCATGAACCACGGCGAGAGCAGCACACCCAGCGGGCGTCCCTCCACCGCCCGGAAGCCCACCGCCTCGACCGAGAGCAGCTTGTTGACCATCGGCACGTCGCGCATCTTGGCGTGCCAGATTTCGCGGAAATCGGCCACCAGACGCTGTGTCACCCCGGCGATCCGCGCCGCCTCCACCGCGGCATCCGAGCCGGGATCCTCCAGCACCATGAACTGCTCTTTCGGCGCGCCGCAATTGGGGCAGGACCAGTCATGCGGCAGATCGAGAAAGGCCGTGCCCGGCTCCACCTGCCGGTAATCGTCGCCCTCGGCCGGATCGTAGGGCGACCAGCAGATCTTGCACTCCATGATCGCCTGCGCGCTGATCTTGTCCTGGGCGCCCAGAAAGCTGCCTTCGAACCCGCTCATGTGATCGCCTCCAGCACGGCGTCAAGGCGGGAGCCGCTGTCGGCCAGATCCTCGCGCGCGGCAAGCGCCACTTCGGGCACCCGCGTCACTTCGAACGTGTCGAGGATCAGCGTATCCATCGAGTTGTAGAACTGCACCCGCCAGACATGGCGCAGCGCGGTCGCGGTGACGCGGCAATTGCCGTAGCCGCGCGACAGGATCGTGGCCGCCCCCTCGCCCAGGGCGTGATCGAGCCAGACCAGATCCTCTTCGGTATGGGGCAGCAGGGTGAGGTTGACCACATGCAGATCAGCCTCCTGGGTGAAGGCCGCGGACTTGTCGCACAGCTCCACCAGCAGCGGCGGCGCGTTGACCACGCCTTGCTGCAGCGGTGTGTCGCCAAGACCCCCGGCGCGGCGCGGCTCGAACGCATGGTCGAGCAGGCAGGGCGGGATCGGCGCCACCTCGATACAGTCGAGGCTGGCCGAACTCATCCGCCAGATCCCGGCGAAGACGCTTTCCTGCACCGCAATCGCCGGGGTCAGGCGCAGCTTGGCGGCGACCTCTCCCTCGCCCATGGTCTCGGCGATGAGCGCGCGGCTGGCGGCGTCGAGCCCGGCAAGATCAAAGCGCCGGGCAACCCCGTCGGCGGCCACCTTAGCGCAGGCTCTGGCCACGTCGCGCAGAAGGCTCAGCGCTGCGGTGACATCGCCGGTGATGTCCTCGATCTCGGGGATCCGCGGCGCGTAGGTGCGCATGTCCTGCGGCAGCGGCATGTATTCCAGCTGTTCGTCGCCCTCATCCATCGGCTGCGAGCCGGGGCCGAAGCCGGTGGGGGGCATCATGAAGGGGGTGGTCATCGGGGGTACCTCACTCGGCGGCGATGGGAAGGGACAGGATCTGGGTGATCCGCGCGACGTAATCCGACCAGTCGCGGACCTTGGGGATGGCGCCGATCATGGCGCCGTCGCGGTAGAAGATCAGGCTTGGCGTCTTGAAGACGCCGGTGGCCTCTCGCAGCGCCGCCTCGACGCTGTCGGCGGCGACGGCACAGTCGAACCGGCCCTGAAAGGCCATGTGCAGCTCCGGCAGGATCACCGCGACATCGGCGGTCTCGAGATTGCGGGCGGCGTCGCCTGGCACAAAGATCACGTGGCAGCCGGGGGCGGCGGTAAAGGCCTCGGTGGCGGCCATGTCGGGCAGCGCGGGCCATTCGAACTCGGTTGTCAGGCGGGTGATCAGCGGATGGGTCATTGTCGGGCTCTCCTCAGGCCGTGGTGTCACCGGCGTCGAACGCGGCTTGCAGATGGGGCGGCAGTTGCGGGCCGCGTGTTTCGAGATCGGCGAATGCGTCGCCCAGGTCGCCGCCCTGCATCAGCGACCGCAACCCGCCCAGCGCGGCGGCGATCTTTTGCGCCTCATCCTCGGTCACGATCTCGCGGGCCGCACCCAGAAAGCTCAGCACCCAGTCGCCCGGGGCCGCATCGGGGGTCAGCGACAGGTCTATGAGCTCGTGATGCTGCCCGTCGCCGGCATGGCCCGCGATGCCGTCGATGCTCAGGATCTGCATGGGCACCCCCACACACATCGCTCAGCCCTCTGCCGGAAAAAAGCGCGCGTCACCGGTGCGGCAGGCGGCGTCCGCGGAGGGGCGGCCGTCTTCATAGGCGTCGCGCAGGATCGAGGCATCGGCCAGCAGCCGGTCGTCGCCGCGCCCCGGCGTGGCGTGAATGCCCAGCGCGGCCAGCTTCTCCAGCGCGATCTCGATGGCGGGCGCGATCTGCGCGGCCACCACGTCGCGCAAGCCGCCGCCGTAATCCTCCAGCTCTTCGGGCTGGCAGCCGATCAGGATCAGCGTCTCGGGGCAGTAGCCCATCAGCTGCGCGGTGGCGATCACGTCCTGAAACCCGGTCTGGTGCAGCGACATCTTCTTGGCGCCCATGAACCGCGGCACCTCGTCACCCTCGACGATCTTCATGGTGCCGGGGGTCAGCCCGTAATCGACCGCGTCGAAGACCACCAGAATGTCGGCCTCTTCCAGAAACGGCAGCAGGTAGAGCCCCTGCGTGCCACCGTCGAGCAGCGTCACATGGTCGGGAAAGGCCCAGCTGCCTGCGAGCGTTTCGAGACAGCGAACCCCAAAGCCCTCATCGGCCCAGAGCACATTCCCGATCCCCAGAATTAGCGCGCGCGCTGCCATGTTCGTCCTCCCATCGTCGCTGTCGCGACCGGTCAGTTTGTTTCCGGTCGTTGGCTGAGATGACCGTAGGACAGCCAAGCGGGGCATGGATCGAAAAAACGTTAACGGGATGTCTTTTTCTAACTGGTTGATTTTTGGGCATTTCGATGCATGCAGACGCATACCGGAAATATGGGAATGGAAAGCAGCTTTGCATTTTTTCACCCAACTGGAAAGCCCGCGTCACATGCAAAAAGGGCGGGTGACTCGCACCCGCCCTTGCCACTCGCTGAGGGTCCGGTCAGTCCGGATCGTCGTCCTTGAAGGTCCGCGTGCCAGAGATCATCGTCGAGACCATGGTCTGACGCGACATGATGTCCTCGCGGATCGCGGCGTAGATGTGGATGATCATGAAGATCACGATCGCCCACATGCCCAGCCGGTGGATCTGGTGCATCGTCTGGCTGCCCCCCACCAGATCGCGCAACGGACCCAGCACCGTTTCCAGCAGGCTGCCCGCGCCTTCGGCTTCGGCATAGATCGCAAAGCCGGTCACGATCATGAAGGTCATGCCCACGGTCATGAAAAAGAACATCGCAACCTGCGCCAGCGGGTTGTGGCCCACGTATTTCTTGGGGCGCTTGTTGAGGAACATGTACCAGCGCGCCTCGTCCCAGACCTCGGCCCACCAGTGGCGGTTCAGCAGCGGCAGCTTGAACATCTGGCGCGAATGGTGATTGCCGACAAAGGACCAGTAGATCCGGCCGAAAAAGCCCACCGTCATGATCATCGCCGCCGCGAAATGCGCAAACCGGATATAGCCAAAGACAAACTGATGGGTGGCCTCGCTCATCTCGACCGAAGGCAGCGGCCGGCCGATCAGATAGCCGGTCACGCAGAGCACGAGGATCGCCGCGGCGTTGATCCAGTGCCAGAGCCGCACCGGCGCCTCGTAGACATAGACCGAGGAGTTGCGGGTGATCGTGGCGCGGTCTTCTTCGGTAAGATCCCCGGTCAGCGGATGGTGCTGCCCACCCGCCGCGCCCCGGTCGGGGCTGACATCGGTCATGACCCGCGGCCCCGCAGCAGGCCAAGCGCCAGCGCGGCCAGGATCACCCCGACTCCGATCACCGGCCCCAGATGGGACATCGCATGCGCAGGCTCGGGCAGCGGCGCGTGACCGCCATGGGCGAAGGCCGCGCCGGGAAGACACAAGGTGAGATAAAGGACATGTTTCATGGCTGTCTCCTTGTTCAGCGAATTTTCACGGTGGTCAGTTCATCGCCATCGGGCGACATCACATGGGTCGAGCAGGCCAGGCATGGATCGAAACTGTGCAGCGTGCGCAGGATCTCCACCGGCTCTTCGGGGCGCTCCATCTTGGTGTTCATCAGGCTCGCCTCGAACGCGCCGATATTGCCCTGGCTGTCGCGCGGAGAGCCGTTCCACGTGGTCGGCACCACACATTGGTAATTCTCGATGCGCCCGTCCTTGATCTTGACCCAGTGCCCCAGCGCGCCGCGCGGCGCTTCGGTCATGCCGACGCCCTTGGCCTCTTTCGGCCAGGTGCTGGGATCCCATTTGGCCACGTTCGCCGTGCTCTCGTCGCCGTTCTTGATGTTGGTGATGAGCTTGTCGAAGAAGTGCTTCTGCAGCCGCCCGCAATATTCGCTCTCAAGCGCCCGCGCCGCGGTGCGGCCCAGCGTGGAAAAGAGCGCCTCGACCGGCAGATCCATGGTGCGCAAGAGCCCGGTGACCTGTTCGGTGATGTCCTCGTGGCCTTTCGCGTAGCCCACGATGTAGCGCGCCAGAGGGCCCACCTCCATCGCGTGGCCACGCCAGCGCGGCGCCTTGATCCAGGAATATTTCGCGCCCTCGTCGATCTCCTTGATGTTGGTCTTGGTGCCCTTGAGGTTGGGGCCCAGCTCGAACCGCGCTTCGGTCTCGCCATCCCAGGGATGCAGCCCCTTGCCCTCTTCGGCATATTCGTACCAGGAGTGGTCGACAAATTCCTGGATCTGTTCGGGGTCGCGCACATCGACGTCATGCACCGTGGTCAGATCGCCATTGGTGATCGCACCGCGCGGCAGATGCATCTGCTCGGGCGAGAAATCGTTGGGGTGCTCGGGGATGTCGCCATAGGCGAGGCAGGCCTGCGAGCTCAGCCCGCCACCGTAAAGCCAGCTCTTGTAAAAGCCGCCGATGGCCACGACGTCCGGCAGGTAGACGTTCTGGTTGAATTCGCGGCACTTGTCGATGATCGAGGAGACGAGGTTCAGCCGCTCCATGTTGATCGCGCCCACGGCACCGGAGGAATGCACGTTGATCGGGCACGGCACGCCGCCCACCAGCCAGTTGGGGTGCGGGTTCTTGCCGCCAAAGATCGTGTGGACCTTGACGACCTCCTTTTGCAGATCGAGCGCCTCGAGGTAATGCGTGGTCGCCATCAGATCGGCTTCGGGCGGCAGCAGATAGGCCGGGTTGTCCCAGTAGCCGTTCTTGAAAAGGCCAAGCTGGCCCGATTCCACAAACTGCTTGAGCCGGTTCTGCACGTCGCGGAAATAGCCGGGCGAGGACAGCGGATGGCTGGGAGAGACCGCCTGCTGCAGCTCGCTCGTGGCTTTCGGATCGGCGCGCAAGGCATTGATCGGATTGACCCAATCCAGCGCGTGCAGGTGGTAGAAATGCACGATGTGGTCATGGATCTGCAGGTTGAGCTGCATGATGTTGCGGATCGAGTTGGCATTGTCGGGGATCTCGATCCCCAGCGCGTCCTCGACCGCGCGCACCGATGTGAGCGCATGGGTGCCGGTGCAGACGCCGCAGATGCGTTCGGTGAAGGCCCAGGCGTCGCGCGGATCGCGGCCCTTGAGAATGACCTCCAGCCCGCGCCACATGGTCCCGGTAGAGACGGCGTTGCGAATATAGCCTTCGTCATCGACATTCACCTCGCAACGCATATGGCCTTCGATGCGGGTGACCGGATCGACGACGATCCGCTGGCCGGCCGTGTCGAGATTGAAGCCGTTTGGCGTCTGAAAAACCATGGATCAGGCCTCCTCTTTGGATTGGGTCGGTTTGGTCTGGGTCTTGCTTTGCGCCGATTTCAGCGCCGAGATCGCGGCATGCGCGGCCACACCCGCGCCCACGACACCGGCGGCGGCGACTCCGATCTGGTCGGCATTGGCCTCGACGCCGAACTGGGTGAGGTCGGTCACGCGGTCATAAAAGGTGCCGTGGTCCCAGAACCCGTCTTCCGAACAGCCGATGCAGCCATGCCCGGACTGGATAGGAAAGCTCACGCCTTCGTTCCAGCGCACGGTGGAGCAGGCATTGTAGGTGGTCGGCCCCTTGCAGCCCATCTTGTAGAGGCAAAAGCCCTTGCGCGCGCCGTCGTCATCCCATTCCTCGACAAACTGCCCGGCATCGAAATGCGGGCGGCGGTAACATTTGTCGTGGATGCGCTGGCCGTAGAACATCGCCGGGCGCCCCTGCCGGTCAAGCTCCGGTAGCCGGTCGAAGGTCAGCATGTAGGTGATCACGCCGGTCATGACCTCGGCGATGGGCGGGCAGCCCGGCACCTTGATGATCGGCTTGTCGGTGATGACCTTGTGCACCGGCGTGGCCTGCGTCGGGTTGGGTTTGGCGGCCTGCACACAGCCGTAGGACGCGCAGGCCCCCCAGCTGATCACCGCCTTGGCGTCGCTGGCGGCCAGTTTCAGCTTTTCCACAAACGGCTTGCCGCCGGTGATGCAGAACATGCCGTCTTCGTTGAGCGGCGGGTTGCCCTCGACGGCGAGAATGTACTGGCCCTTGTACTTTTCGATCGTGTCCATCATCGCGGCTTCGGCGGCGTGGCCCGCTGCGGCCATCAGCGTGTCGTCGTAATCAAGGCTGATCATCGACAGCACCACGTCCTTGGCCAGCGGATGCGCCGAGCGGATGAAGCTCTCCGAACAGCAGGTGCATTCCAGCCCGTGCACCCAGATCACCGGCGTGCGCGGCTTGGTCTCCATCGCATGCGCGATCTGCGGCACGAAGGCCGGGCCGAGGCCGAGGGCGGAGGCGGTGAGAGAGCAGTATTTCATGAAGCTGCGGCGGGTGATGCCTTGCCTGCGCATCACGTCGTAAAAGGTTTCGATCTCGGGCACTGGTTCTGACACGGGCGGTCTCCTCCGTCTGGTCTCTGGCACACCGGGGGGGCCGGGTGCGGAAAGGCTCAGTCTGAGGATGTCGCGGGTATGCCGTGCCATACGAAAGAAAAGTGGTGTGATTGGTCGGCGCGGGATTATCGTTCTGAATCAGACGGGTATCGCGCGCCTTTCATGTTCGCGGCGGCGTGTTGCCGGATGATCTCTGACCGGGTTGCGGGCAAAGCGGCCAGTCACTTACCGCTCTGCCAGCACCGTCGCGGCGGCGATCACCGCCTGCCCGAGCGCCAGCCCGCCATCATTTGCGGGCACCTGCCGGTGCAGCAAAACCGGCACGTCGCCAAGCGCCTCGACCGTCAGATCCTGCAGCAATGCGTTCTGAAAACAGCCCCCCGAGAGCGCGACGGCCTCTGCCACGCCGGAGGTCACCAGCGCCCGCGCGCGGCCCGCAAAGGCCCCCGCCAGACCTGCATGGAACCGCCAGGCGATGCGCTCCGGCGGCACGCCCTGCGCCAGATCCTGCGCCATGCGGTGCCAGAGATCGGAATCCGGGATCTCGCCTTCGGGTGCATCCAGCCCCATCGGATAGGCGTTTGTCACCGGCTCGCGGGGTGCGCGGCGCGCGGCGGCCTCGAGCGCCATGGCCGCCTGCCCTTCAAAGCTCTGCCGATCCGGTGTCAGATCCAGCAACGCGGCCACCGCATCGAAAAGCCGCCCCGCCGAGGAGCTGAGCGGCGCGTTCAGCCCGGTCTGCGCGGCCTGCCGCAGCAGCGCCAGGGGTTTCCCCCCGAGCCGCGCGTCGGCGAGCGCGCCGAGCCCCGCGCGATCGAGCCGCGCAAGCAGGTTGCGCCAGGGCTCCACGCTGGCGCGGTCGCCGCCGATCAGCGGCGCGGGACGCAGCCAGCTCTGGCGCGTGAAGCCGTTGTAATCGCCCAGCAAAAGCTCGCCGCCCCAGACCGTGCCATCGGCCCCGAGCCCCAGACCGTCGAGCACGATCCCCGCCACCGGACCACCTGAAAGCGGCCAGCGGTTCTCGGCCAGACAGGCGGCCAGATGCGCGTGGTGGTGCTGCACCTCGATCAATGTGCCGCCATCGGCGCGCGCCAATGCATGGCGCGAGGAGCGGTAATCGGGATGCAGATCACAGGCGAAAACCTCTGGCCTGTGCTCGAAAAGCGCGGCGTAATCCGCATCGGCCCTGGTGAACTCATCCCAGGTCAGCGCATCGTCGAGATCGCCCAGATGGTGCGACAGCAGCGCCTGGGCGTTCTTGGTCAGGCAGATCGCCGATTTCAGATGCGCGCCAAAAGCCACAACCTGCGGTGCCTGCTCAAAGCCCTCGGGCAAAGGCAGGGTCCCGGGCACCTGCCCGCGCGCGCGCCGCAGCACCATCGGCCCCTGTGCGGTGATCCGTTCGACGGAATCGTCGAGCCTGCGGGCGATGTCGCGATTGTGCAGAAGGCTGCCATCCACCAGATCGCCAAGCTTTTCGCGCGCCTCGTCATTGCCGATCACCTGCGGCTCGCCCGAAAGGTTGCCCGAGGTCATCACCAGCGGGCCGCGCATGGCCGCGAGCAGCGCGTGGTGCAACGGTGTGTAAGGCAGCATGATCCCGATCTCCGCAAGCCCCGGCGCCAGCGCGTCGGGCAGTGCATCGTCACGCATCGGCAAGAGCAGGATCGGCGCCGCCGGCTCGGAGAGCCGCGCCAGAGCCGCCTCACAAACCTCCGCGTAACGCGCCGCGTCTTCGGCCCGGGCCATGATGGCGAGCGGTTTGGCGGGGCGGCGCTTGCGGGCGCGCAGGGTGGCGATGGCCTCCGCATTCAACGCGTCGCACGCAATGTGAAACCCGCCCAAGCCTTTGATAGCCAGCAGTTTTCCGGCGCGCAGCAGGGTTGCCGCCTCGGCCAGAGGGTCGCGGTTCCGGGCCCCTTCCGGCGTCTCGAGCCACAGCTGCGGGCCGCAGACCGCGCAGGCCACCGGCTGCGCGTGAAAGCGCCGGTCGGCGGGGTCGGCATATTCGGCGGCGCATTCGGCACACATGGCAAACGCGGCCATCGAGGTGCGCGCGCGGTCATAGGGCAGCCCTTTGAGGATCGTGAAGCGCGGGCCGCAATGGGTGCAGTTGGTGAAGGCATAGCCCGCGCGCCGCGGATCGTCCCCCCGGAGATCCGCGATGCACGCAGCACAGCTCGCGGCATCCGGCGTGACCCGCGTCTGCGCCCCCGCGCCCTCGCTGAGCGCAATCACGAAAGCGGTGGGCGGCGCGTCAAAGCGGTGCCGCCCGGCCTCAACGGCATCGACGCGGGCCAGCGGCGGCGCTCGGGCCGGAATGGCGGCGGCAAAGGCGTCGAGATCTTCGCCGAACGCGCGGATCAGCACCCCTTCGGGATCGTTGAGCACCTCTCCGGTGACACCCATCTCGCGCGCCAGTTGCCAGATGAACGGGCGAAACCCCACGCCTTGCACCTGCCCGCGCACGCGGATCGCGCGGGCCTGCATCAATGCACCGTGCAGACCATGCAGGGATCGAAACTGCGCACGATATGCTGCACCGAGAGCGGCGTCTCTTCGCCCGCGCTCACCGCAGCGCCAACCAAAGCCTGTTCGACCGGACCGGGCGTGCCCTGCGCGTCGCGCGGGCTGAAATTCCACGTCGTGGGCGCGATGATCTGGTAGTTGGCGATGCGCCCATCCTCGATCCGCAGCCAGTGGCCAAGCGATCCGCGCGCGGCCTCCACCAGCCCGGCCCCGATGCCGTTTTCGGGCAGCGTGACCTGATCCATGAAACGCGCTTCGGGGCGGATCGCGGCGACCCATTGCTCCATCAGGATCTGGGTGCGGGCGATCTCCAGCAGGCGTCCGGCGATGCGCGCCAACACGCCGCCGCCGTCCCGCGCAAGCTCAAGTGCTGCCGCGTGCCCGTCCACCACCTGCCGGGCAAAGGCGCCGGTCTCCACCGTGCGTCCCCCGAGCCGCGGCGCCTTGCACCAGCTGTAGCCGGGCGCGCGCATCATCTCGTCGGGCACGGTCTGCCCGGCCTCGGGATGCGCGTCCTCGCCCAGCATCCAGGCATGGCTGAGGTCTTCGCGGATGAGGCCGGGATCGAGCGGCGCAAGCCCGCCATCGACCCAGAGCCCTGGGCCGAAAACGCGTCCGTCGTCAGTGGGATAGGCGCCAAAGGACATGTAGCGCCCCGGCCCCGGCCCGGCCGTGGCAAGGTCGAGATCGGCGGCGATCTCCATGAAGAGGCCCGCGTCGCCGGTGGACCAGTCGCGCACCGCCTGCGCCGAGGAAAGCGCGGCAAAAGCCTCCACCGGCGCGCCGAAAATCTCCGCCTCGAGATAGCGGCGGAAGGCGGTGAGCGTGCTGCCCATGCGGATGCGGTCGCGGGCGGTGGGCGCGCGGGTCACGCCGCCGGGCTGGATCGCCAGCGTGTGCGGCCACTTGCCGCCCAGAAGTCCCACGATATGCAGCACCTGCGCGCGGGCCTCGACGCAGGCACGCATCGCCGAGCCTTCCATCGCGGTAAAGCGCGCCACGGCGCGGTCATGCCAGGGGCGGCCCGCATAGGCCGGACGCGCGAAATCGGCCCCGAAGAAGAGGTTGAAATGGGTGATGTGGTCGCAGACGTTTTCGACCGCGTGCAGCACGGCGGCGATCAGGGCGCCCTGCGGCGCGGGGCGCACACCGGCGGCCTCTGCAAGCGCCAGCGCCGCCGCCGCCGACTGGCTGATCGAACAGATGCCGCAGATCCGCGGCGTGATCGTCAGCGCGTCCATCGGCGCCTTGCCCTGCAATATCGGCTCGAACCCGCGAAAGAGAGGCGAGTTGGCATAGGCCGCGCGCACCGCGCCACCGGAGACCTCCAGCCGGATCTCCAGATCGCCCTCGACACGGTTGAACGGGCCGACCAGCAGCGTGCTGTCGCTCATGTCTTGTCGGCTTTCTGGTTGGGGGCAACCTCGATCCGGTCGGATTTGGCGTTGCGCTCGATCCGCCGCGGCGTCGCGGCTTTCGACAGCGAGGCCAGCGCCATGAACCAGGCTTTCGGCATGTCCGAGGGCAACCCGATGGGGATGCCCGCAAATTTTGGCGTCTGGGTGAACGGGTGGCGCGGCTCCTCGAATTCCGGCGCGGTGCAGTTGATGCAGGGATAGCCTGCCCTTGTGCACGAGCCCTCGCCGTTCCAGCCGCGAATGTTGCAATCGCCCACCGCCTGCGTGCCGACGCAGCCGAGGTTCTCCATCATGCAGCCGATCTGGCTGAGCTCGGTGGCGCTGGCCTTGTACTCGTAGAACTCGTTTTTCGGGCAGGCGTGATGCACCAGGTGATCGGCGTAGAACCGGGGCCGCCCCAGCACGTCGAGCGCGTCGCGGTCCAGCGTGCCATCGGCCAGCAGCAGCAGCGTTTCGGTCACCCAGTCGGGATGGGTCGGACAGCCCGCCACATTGATCACCGGCAAGCCGCTCCGGCTGGTGAAATCGGCGGGCAGCGCGCCGCCGGGCTGGTGGCCGTCATATTGCACACCGACCGCAGAAGCCGGGTTGCCGCCCGCCGAGGTGATGCCGCCATAGGTGGCGCAGGTGCCCACCGCCATCACGTGGCGCGCGCGCGGTGCAAGGCTGCGCACCCAATCGAGCATCGCGCGCCCGGTGCCCGAGAGCATGTGGAACCGGCCCGTGCCTTTCGGCCCGGTGAGGATCGAGCCTTCGACCGCCAGCACGTCGAGCGGCAGCGCCCCGCTCTCGACGCGTTCCAGCAGCGCGCGCACTTCGTGGCCGGTTTCCTGCGAGAGCGCCGGGTGCCAGAGAAAGGACACACCCGCCCCCGCCAGCAGGTCGAAGACGTTGGGCGCTTCGGCGCAGAGCAGCGACATGGTGCAGCCGCCGCAGCCCGCCGATTGCAGCCAGAGCACGTTCACGAGGCGGCTCCTTCCGGCAGTTCCAGCGCAAAACACGACCCCGCCCCGTCGAGCCCCTGCCCCAGATAGCGCAGCTCCCCGCCATGTTCCTGCGCGATCTTGTGCGAGATCGACAGGCCCAGCCCGGTGCCCTTGCCGACGGGCTTTGTGGTGAAGAACGGATCGAAGATAGACGCCGCGATCTCAGCCGCGATGCCGGGGCCGTTGTCACAGACCTTGAGGCAGACCTTGCCGCCAGAAGCCTCGCTGGTCACCGCGATCCGGGGGGCTTCGGTCTGCGCCAGCGCGTCGATGGCGTTCTGCACGAGGTTCATCACGATCTGCTGGATATGGCCGGGATTGCCCAGCGCGCGCGGCGTCGGGCCATCGTCAAAGGCGACCTTGACCGGCGTCTTGGTGCCGCGCGTGACCCAGTCCACCGCAACCCGCGCGGTGGTGGCCAGATCGAACGCCACCGGCTCGGCAGAGCCTTCGGCAGAGAGGCGGCGCAGATCCTCCACGATGTCGCGCACCCGCTCGGCGCCGTCCTTGGCGCCGCTGATCGCGGTGCGCAGGTTCTTCAGCGCGCGGTCGAGTTTCAGCTCTTCGCGCAGGGCGACCAGCTCGGCGCGCGGCGCGCCGGAGGCCACCGCTTCGAAATAGGTCTCGAACCGGGTGGCGTATTTTTCCAGCGCGTGTGTGTTGGCATAGACAAAACTGATCGGGTTGTTGAGCTCATGCGCGACGCCCGCCACCAGCCGGCCCAGAGAGGCCAGCTTTTCGTTGCGCACCAGATGACCCTGGGTTTCCTTCAGTGCCTTGTGGCTGTCGGCCAGCTCCGAATATGCGCGCTGCAACTCGCCCAGAGGGCGGCCCACCAGCACCGCGCCCAGACTCTTGCCGCGCTCGTCGAGCCGCGGCGCGAGGCTCAGATCCAGTGGCGCCGCGCCCTGCGGGGTGAGCACCGTGATCTCCAGCGCCGTGGACACCTGCAGCGCCAGCACCCGGTCGAGCGCGTCCAGGAGCGGCGGTGCCGAGCTTTCGCAGGCGAGATCCTGGATGTTGCGGCCACGCAGATCGTCATGCGCCACCTCGAAAAGCTGATCGAAGGAGCCGCCGGTGGTTTCGATCTGCCCGTCGCGGTCGAGCACAATCAGCACATCGGAGACCGATTTCAGCACCGACGCGGTGAAATGGCGCAGCGCCTCGAGCTCGGCATTCTGGGTTTCCAGCTGCTGTTGATAGCTCACCAACTCGCCATAGGTGCGATCCATCGCCTGAATGACATCGACCCAGACGTCATCGGAGAACCCGGCCTCGGGGTCGTCGAGAAGATCGGTGGCGCGCATCGGCTTCCTCTTTCGTGCCGGGCTCAGCGTAAGCGCGCGATGCGGCGCTGTCTATCCAGTGCGGCGTCGCAGGGCGGCTGCGAAGGCGGTCAATTGCTGGGCGGTGCTGCCTGCTGCATTGGCGGAGCGCGGAGGAGCGCCATGACGCGGGGCGGCAGCACGAGATCCGCGACGTTAACTTAAACCACTCTGAAAGGAACGTCGCGCAAGCCTTTCCAGCGGCTTGTTTTCTTGGTCGGCATTCCCGCCTGTTCGTCCCGCGCGCCTCAACCTTCCTTAACCATGATCCTTTCTCACGCCGCACAGGAAGTTAACGTGCAAAGGAACACATGCCTAATAATAAGGCAGATCCGACCAGGCCAAAGCCGCAAAAACGGGCGGCGTTGCGAAGCGCGGATAAACCTATAAAGTTTCCGCATGACCTCAGCCAAACAACCTTTCGACGAGATGCTCACGCCCGATGGCGCGCGTGGACCCTACCGGGGATACGAGCGCTGGTTCGCACAGCAGGACACAACCCGCCTCGCCCGCAAATCCGACGAGGCGGAGGCGTTTTTCCGGCGCACCGGCATCACTTTCAACGTCTACGGACAGGACGCCGCCGAAGAGCGGCTGATTCCCTTCGATCTGGTTCCGCGCATCCTGTCCTCGCGCGAATGGACCAAGCTTCACAAGGGGATCGAACAGCGCGTCCGTTCGATCAACGCCTTTCTCTATGACATCTACAACCGGCAGGAGATCCTGCGCGCGCGCGTCGTGCCGAGGGACCTGATCGCCAACAACGATGCCTTCCTGCCGCAAATGATCGATTTCTGCCCGCCGGGTGGCGTCTACACCCATATCGTCGGCACCGATATCGTGCGCACAGGCGAGGATGAGTTCTTTGTGCTCGAGGACAACGCCCGCACGCCCTCGGGGGTGAGCTACATGCTCGAGAACCGCGAGACCATGTTGCAGATGTTCCCGGAGCTTTTCAGCAAGACGCGGGTGCAGCGTGTCAGCGACTATCCCAAATCGCTGCGCCGGTCGCTGGAAGCCTCGGCCCCCCCGGGCTGCGAGGGCCGGCCCTGCGTGGCGGTGCTGACGCCGGGCATTCACAACTCGGCCTATTACGAGCACAGCTTTCTTGCCGATCAGATGGGGGTCGAGCTGGTCGAGGGCCATGATCTGCGCGTCGTGGACGGCCATATCGCGATGCGCACCACGCGCGGCTACAAGGTGATCGACGTGCTTTACCGCCGCGTCGATGACGATTTTCTGGACCCGCTGACCTTCAACCCCGTCTCGATGCTGGGCGTGCCCGGCATCATGGATGTCTACCGCGCGGGCAATATCACGATCACCAACGCGCCCGGAACCGGCGTGTCGGACGACAAGGCGATCTACAGCTACATGCCTGATATCGTTCAGTTCTATACCGGCGAAAAGGCGATCCTCAAGAATGTCGAGACGCATCGCTGCTCGGATCCGCAGTCGCTGAAATACGTGCTCGACAACCTTGCCGATCTTGTCGTGAAAGAGGTCCACGGCTCTGGCGGCTACGGCATGCTGGTGGGCCCCACCGCCAGCAAGGCGGAGATCGCGGCCTTTGCCGAGAAACTGAAGAAACGCCCCGGCAACTATATCGCGCAGCCCACGCTGTCGCTTTCCACCGTGCCGATCTTCACCGATGCCGGGCTCTCGCCGCGGCATGTGGATCTGCGGCCCTTCGCGCTGGTCTCACCCAACGGGGTGGAGATCACCCCCGGCGGGCTGACCCGCGTGGCGCTGACCGAAGGCAGCCTCGTGGTCAATTCGAGCCAGGGCGGCGGCACAAAAGACACTTGGGTATTGGAAGACTGACATGCTGGGAAAAACCGCAGGTGGTCTCTACTGGATGTTCCGCTTTCTGGAACGCGCCGAAAACACCGCCCGCCTTATCGAGGCGGGGTTTCGCATCGCGCTGACCCGCTCCACCGACGCGCAGAGCGAATGGAAATCGGTGATTGTGACCTCGGCCGCGCAGATGGCCTATGAGGCCAAACACGACAGCTATGACAGCGCGCAGGTGACCGATTTCCTGCTGCGCGCGCCGGACAATCCAAGCTCTGTGCTGACCGTGACAAAGCTCGCGCGCGACAATGCGCGGCTGGTGCGCACGGCGCTCACAACCGAGGTCTGGTCAGCGGTGAACGAGACCTGGATGCTGTTCCACGAGCTGCTGAAGGAGCCGGTGCCGGAGACCGATCTGCCCGAAGTGCTGACCGCCATCCGCCAGCAATCGGCGCTGGTGCGCGGGGCGCTGCACGGCACCATGCTGCGCAACGATATCTACGATTTCTGCCGTCTCGGCACCTTCATCGAGCGCACCGACAACACCGCGCGGATCATCGATGTGAAATACCATTCGCTGCTGCCCTCGCCGTCACATGTGGGCAGCCGGATCGATAATGTGCAATGGGAGACGATCCTGCGCTCGGTCTCGGCGCACCGGTCGTTCCGCTGGGTGGCGGAGGGGGAATTTGCCGCCGCCAGCATCGCCAGTTTCCTCATCCTCGACGGGCGGATGCCGCGGTCGCTGTCGTTCTGCACCGGGCAGATCGTCGAGAACCTCGGGCATCTGGCGGATGATTACGGCGACCGCACGGACGCGCACAAGATGGCCGACACGCTGCGCGCCCGCATCAAGGGGCGTGACATCTCTGCAATCTTTGACGAAGGCTTGCACGAGTTCCTCAGCTCGATCCAGCGGGACACAAATGCACTTGGCGCGCAGATCGAACAGGATTACAGGTTCATCGGGTAAATGCAGCTCAGCATCCGCCATACCACGACCTACAGCTACGACGCGCCGGTCAGCTACGCGTTGCAGAAGGTGCGCCTGCACCCGCTCAGCTCGTCGGTGCAGACCGTGCAGGGCTGGAGGGTCACAATCGAGGGCGGCAAGATCGAGGCCGGCTACCGCGATCATTTCGGCAACCACACCGATCTGGTGAGCGCCACGCCGGGCACGCAGAAAATCACCCTCAGCGCCGAAGGCACGGTCGAGACACATGACACGTCGGGCATTCTGGGCCAGGTCTTTGGCCGCGCGCCTCTGTGGCTGTTCCGGCAGCACACCGCCCTGACCGAGGCGGGCGATGCGGTGCGCCCGCTGAAAGAGGTCGTCGCGGGCGCCGATACCACGCTCAACGGGCTGCACGCGCTGTTGGCACGGATTCTCGACGCGGTGCCCTACACGCTTGGCAAGACCGGCACGACCACCACCGCCGAGGATGCGCTGGCCCTGGGTGCAGGCGTCTGTCAGGACCACGCCAATATCTTCATCGCAACCGCGCGCGCCGCGGGTCTGCCCGCGCGCTATGTCAGCGGCTATCTGATGATGAACGACCGCGTGGACCAGGACGCCAGCCACGCCTGGGCGGAGGTCTATCTGGAGGATCTGGGCTGGGTCGGGTTCGATGTCTCGAACGGGGTCTCTCCGGATGACCGCTATGTGCGCATCGCCACCGGGCGTGACGCAAATGACGCGGCGCCGATCTCCGGTCTCAGAATGGGCAACGCCGACGAAGCCTTGATTGTATCTTTACAGATCCAGCAGTAGGACATCGGTGACCCTTCAACGGATTCGCAAAAAATGACCTATTGTGTTGGCCTGCGGCTGGACCGCGGTCTGGTGTTCATGTCCGACACCCGCACCAATGCCGGTGTCGACAACTTCTCGACCTGCCGAAAGATGTTCAGCTGGTCGGTGCCCGGCGAGCGCGCGATCACGGTGATGACCGCGGGCAATCTGGCCACCACGCAGGCGATGATCAGCCTGCTCGACGAGCGCACCAAGATTGTCGAGGACCGCGATCCCAGCATCCTGCACCAGCCGTCGATGTTCCAGGTCGCGCGGCTGGTCGGACGCACGCTGAAAGAGGTGATCGCCGAAGCCTCGCCGAACGGGCAAAGCTCTGCCGATCAGTTCAGCGCGTCGGTGATTGTCGGCGGCCAGATCAAGGGCAGCCCGCCGACGATCTTTCTGGTCTATCCGCAGGGCAATTTCATCGAGATCAGCGAAGACACCTCTTTCCTCCAGATCGGAGAGGCGAAATACGGCAAGCCGATCCTCGTGCGCGCCTATCAGCCGGAGCTCAGCTTTGAAGAGGCGGTCACGCTGCTGTTGGTGTCGTTCGATTCCACCGTTCAGTCGAACCTGTCCTGCGGGTTGCCGTTCGATCTGCAGATCTACGAGAATGACAGCTTCGATGCGGAGCGCAAAACCCGCATCGAAGAGAGCGATCCGATCTATCGCGAGATCACCGGCAACTGGAGCAACGCGCTGAAAGACGCGTTGCACGGTTTGCCGAAATACAGGTTCTGAGCCGTGGCGCGGCGTCGGGACGGCTGATCGCGCGCGGGAATCGGGGCAGCTGACCGACAGGGCCCCGGATCTTGCCCGCCTGCCCTGCCCGCCCCTTTGAGGACAGTTTGCGACATGCTTTGGTCGCAAACGGATTGCCTGCGCAAATCGCAGGCCGGGCGGCACAATCCCTGTCCGTAGAGCGACAGGGTCAGGCGCAACCCTGAGCGGAATACCCGGAATAATTTTCTTGCTTTGCCTCCAAAAACTGGCACGGTCTCCCGATCGGGGGCGCGGCACCGGAATGTGCGACACGTCGCTCTGCCGCCCCCTTTGGCGGGCCCGGGCGGTTCAAAGACGCCCGCCGCCGACCGGCCGATCCCGGCCCAACAACAGATCGCCCGCCGAACGGGTGTCATTGCTTTGAACCCGGGAGGACATCCATGAATCTCAGACCAGACCCCACATTCCACGCATCCCCCAAGCTTGCCATGCAGGCGCCGGTGGAAAACTACGCCTTTACCGTCATGCTGAGCCCCGACGGCGCGCAATCGGACGGCATCGCCGTGGTCGACCTCAAGCCCGACAGCGACACCTACGGGCAGATCGTGCATCAGGTGATCGTGCCCAACAAGGGGGACGAATTTCACCATTTCGGCTGGAACGCCTGTTCCTCGTCGCTGTCGCCGCTTTCGGGGCATGCGTTTCTGGAGCGCCGCTATCTGATCGTGCCGGGCATCCGGTCCTCGCGGATCTACATCATCGATGTGAAAGAGCCGTTGGAGGCAAAGATCCACAAGATCATCGAACCCGAAGAGGTGTTTGAAAAGACAGGCTATTCGCGCCCCCACACGATCCATTGCGGGCCCGAGGGCATCTATGTCTCGACGCTGGGCGGCGGCGGGCCGGACGGCACCGACGGGCCTCCGGGCATCTTCATCATGGATTGCGAAACCTTCGAGATCATCGGCCAGTACGAGATGGACCGGGGCGAACAGGACAAGCATTACGATTTCTGGTGGAATCTGCCGCAGGATTACATGGTCAGCTCCGAATGGGGTCTGCCGCCGCAATTCGAAGGCGGTCTCGTGCCCGACGACCTGCTGAGCAACAAATACGGCCACAAGATCCATTTCTGGGACCTGCGCGCCCGCAAGAACATCCAGACCATCGACCTGGGAGAAAACCACCAGATGGCGCTGGAGATCCGGCCGGCGCATGATCCGACCAAATCCTACGGCTTCTGCGGCGTGGTGGTGGACACCACCAACCTGCAAGGCTCGATCTTCACCTGGTGGCGCGACGACGATGGCACCTGGCAGGCCAAGAAAACCATCACCATCGACCCGCGCCCCGAAGAGGCCGAGAACCTGCCGCCGCTTTTGCAGGGCTTTGGCGCGGTGCCGCCGCTGGTGACCGATATCGATCTCAGCCTCGATGACAAGTATCTCTACGTCGCTTGCTGGGGTCTGGGCGAGATGCATCAATACGATGTCTCGGACCCGATGAACCCGGTGCTGGCCGGCAAGGTCGAGATCGGCGGCATCGCGCGCGGCGCCGCGCACCCCAACGGCAAACCCTTTGCCTACGGGCCGCAGATGGTCGAGGTCAGCCGCGACGGCAAGCGGGTTTACTGGACCAACTCGCTCTATTCCACCTGGGACGACCAGTTCTATCCCGACGATGAAGGCGGTCAGATGGTGATGGCGCGCAATGACGAGAACGGCTTTGCGCTCGATCCGGATTTCTACATCGACTTCCCGGAGGGCATGCGCTCGCACCAGATCCGTCTGGAAGGCGGCGATTGCTCCACCGACAGCTTCTGTTACCCCTCTGCCTGACGCGTGACGGAAACAGCAACGCAGGCGGCCCTTTGGTGGGCCGTCGTTTTTTCCGGCGTCTATCACGGCATCAACCCCGGCATGGGCTGGCCGCTTGCGGTATCCGCGGCGCTGATGGAGCGGCGCGTGGCGGCCCTGCCGCGCGCGCTGGGGCTGCTGGCGGGCGGGCATTTCCTCGCAATGATCGTGATCCTGCTGCCGTTCTCGCTGATGCTTTTCCTTGTCGAATGGGAGGTGCAGATCCGCATCGGCGCCGGGCTGCTGGTGGTGGCGATGGGGATCTACCTGCTGATCAACCGCCGCCATCCCAAGGCGCTGGCGCGGGTGCATCCGGCACGGCTCGCCTTCTGGTCGTTTCTGGCGGCGATGGCGCATGGCGCGGGGTTGATGCTGGTGCCGATTTTCCTTGGCATCTGCGCCATCGCACCCGACGACACCGGCCATCTCGCGGCAGAGGCGCTGATGGGCAGCAATGTCGCCACCGCCTTTCTGGTCGCCGCCGCCCACACCGCCGCGATGACCCTTGCGGGCGGGGCGATCGCGACGGTGATCTACCTGTGGCTGGGGCTCCGGTTCCTGTCGCGCACCTGGTTCAACCTCGATCTGGTCTGGGCGCTGAGCCTGATCGCCGTCGGGCTATTCGGCATCCAGTCTGCCTATTTCGGCCATTGATCGCGCGGAGTGGGCTTTCGCCTATTCCGCCGCCAAGGCGCCCTCCGGCAGGTCTTCGGGCTCCGGCGCGCGCAGGCACAGGCGCAGGAGAGGCGGCACCGTCAGGAGCGTCAGGAAGGCCGACATCGAAAGGCCGCCCACCACCACGGCCCCCAGACCCCGGTAAAGCTCCGAGCCTTCGCCGGGGAACACCACCAGCGGCAACATGCCCCCGATGGAGGTGAGCGTTGACATGAAGATCGGGCGGATGCGGTTGCGCGTCGCCTCCTCGATGGCGTCAATGGGCGCCATCCGGTCATAGCGCAGATGATAGAGCGACTGATGCACGATCAGGATCGCGTTGTTGACCACGATGCCGACGAGGATCACAAACCCCAGCAGCGTCAGCATGTCGAGCGGTTGCGCCTGAAAGAGGTTGAGCAGCGCGAGCCCCCCGACCCCGCCCGCCGCCGCCACCGGGACCGAGATCAGGATCACCAGCGGCAGCACGAAGGATTCAAAAAGCACCGCCATCACCAGAAAGACGATCACCAGCGCCACCAGCAGGTTGATCTGAATGGCATTCCACGTCTGGCTGAGCTGGTCGGCGGTGCCCGAGACCGAAAGACGCACGCCTTCGGGCAAGCCGCTTTCCGAGATCGGCGCGACCACCTCGGTCTCCAGCAACTCAACCGCCGCCTCCAGCGGCAGCGCGTCCGAGGGGCGCACCTCGAGCGTCACGGTGCGCAGCCGGTCGCGGTGCCGGATCTCGGTGGGGCCCGCGGTGACAACCACATCGGCCAGCGCAGAGACCGGCACGATCTCGCCCGACGGGGTGACCACCGGAAAGCGGCCCACATCCTGCGTGCGCTGACCCGACATCAGCGTCGGATCGCCTTTCAGCACCAGGTTCACGCGTTCTGCGCCGACGGTGATTTCCGCCACCCGCAGCCCGTCATTGAAGGCGTCCACCGTAGCCGCCAGCGCCGAGGCGTCGAGCCCGGCATCGGCCAGCCGCAGCCGGTCGGGGATCAGCCGCACTTCGGGCGCGCCAAGCTCGAGCCCCGGGATCGGGCGGAACTGGTGTCCTTCGGAGCGCGGCAAAAGCCCCGCGACCATGCCCGCGGCGCGCCCCGCCACCGCGAGGATCTCGTCGAGATCCTGGCCCGAGACGTTGAGCTCGATGGTGCGGCCGCCACCGACCCCGCGGCCAAAAAGCGAGGGCTGGGTCATGAAGCCGAACGTGCCGGGCTCGGCAAAGATCGGGCGCGACAGCACCGGGATCAGATCACCCGCGCGCGCGCCGTCCACCGCCGCCGCACCGACAAAGGAATTGCCGGGTGTGGCCACAAAGAAAAAGCTGTCGATGGCAGGTGTGCCGCTGTCGGTCTCCAGCGCCGGGGCGGCCTCCCAGAGCGGGCGGGCCACGCCCTCGATGCGCTCGGCGATGGTTTCGGTGGTGTCGAGATTGTAGCCCGGCGGCGGGATGATCAGGCCAAAGACGAGGTTGCGGTTGCCTTCGGGCAGGTATTCCAGACGCGGCAGGAAAGCCCATGTGGCCACCGCCGCGCCGCCCGCGATGAGCGCGACCATCGCCAGCCCCACGGTGCGAAACCGCACCGTCAGGCGCACATAGGCCATGACCGCCGCCCGGAAGGTCGAGGCCGCGTGATCGATGCCCCAGAGCCGCAGCGTTGTCTGGGTGCCGTCCCTGAGCAGGCGCGAGGCCAGCGCCGGGATCACCGTGACCGCCACCAGCAGCGACAACAGCACCGACACCGAGATAGCCACCGCGATGTCGCGGAAAAGCTGCCCGGCCTCCAGCTGCATGACCAGCACCGGTACAAAGACCAGCACCGTGGTCAGCGCCGACACCAGGATCGCCCCCCAGACCTGCCGCGCGCCCTCATAAGACGCCTCGCGCCTTGAGAGGCCTTTTTCGCGCAACCGGTAGATGTTTTCGAGCACCACGATAGCCGCGTCGACGATCATGCCCACCGCAAAGGCGATGCCCGCAAGCGAGATCACGTTGAGCGTGCGCCCGGTCGCCGCCATCGCCACGAAGGTTGCGACAATCGACACCGGGATGGCCAGCGATACCACCAGCGTGGCGCGCGGGCTGCGCAGGAAGAGCATCAGGATCGTTGCCGCCAGCACCCCGCCGATCCAGATATTCTGGATCACGAGGTCAATGGCGCCCTGGATATAGACCGTTTCGTCATAGACCTGGCGCATGCGCAGGTTCTGCTCGGCCACCGGCCCGGCCTCGAGCTCCGACAGCGTCAGGCGCACCTCTTCCATGGTCTCGATCACGTTGGCGCCGGGTTCGCGAACGATGTTGAACGCCAGCCCCGGCTCGCCGCGAAACCGCAGCCGCGCGGTGGGATCCTGATAGGCAAAGGAGACATCCGCGATGTCCGACACCCGCAACCGCCCCGCCGATCCATTGGCGATGTCGGAGCGCACGACCACCGAGCGGATCGCCTCCACGGTGTTGAGGTTGCCCTCCGCGCGCACCACGTAGCGCCGCTTGCCCTCGTCCACGTCCCCCGCCGAAAGCGAGATGTTCTCGCGACGCAGGGTCGAGACGATGTCGGGCACGGTGAGGCCGAAGGTGGCCATGCGGCGCGGGTCGATCACGATCTGCAACTCGCGGGTGACGCCGCCAAAGACATTGACCGCCGAGACGCCCTCGATGCGTTCCAGCCGGTCCTGCACCACATCCTCGAGGAAATCGCCATAGGTGGGCATGGCGCGGGTGTTGCCCTCGCCCGCGCGCAGGATCACCCAGGCGATGGCGCTGTCATCGGCGCCGGAGGTGTCGAGCGACGGCTCCGAGGCCTCGTCGGGGTAGCCCGACACCCGGTCGAGCCGGTTGGAAACCAGCAGCAGCGTCTGGCTCATGTCGGTGCCGATGGAGAACTCCAGCGTGACGGAGGCCTGCCCGGTGCGCGAGCGCGACGTCATGAGCTCGAGCCCGTCGAGCCCGCGCAACGCCTCTTCCTGCGGGTTGACGATCTCGCGCTCGACCTCGGCGGGGGCAGCGCCGGGCCAGACGGTGGAGACCACGACGATGGGTTTGCGCACATCGGGCGCCAGCTGGATAGGGATGCGCGACACCGCGATGAGGCCGAAAAGCACCGCCATGATCACCGCCGCCAGAACCGCCACGGGCCGGTCAATCGCAAGCCGGATCGGGTTCATCAGTTGGTCTCCTCGCCGCCGCTTTCGGCTGCTTTGGCCCGGTCCGGGCTTGCGGGGGCGGCTTCGGCCTCTGCCTTTGCGCCCGCCGTATCGGCGCCACCTGCCGCTTTGCCCGGCGGGCCGCCCGGCCCACCCATCGCGGCGACATCCTGCCCCGGGCGCAGCCGTTCGTTGCCGCGTGTGACCACCACGTCGCCTTCGCCGAGGCCCGAGACCACCTCGAACCGGTCGCCCACCGCCAGCCCCACCTCGACACTGCGCGGCTGCGCCTTGCCCTCCTCCACCACAAAGACCGACCAGCCGCCGCGGGCCTGAACGAGCGCGTCCTTGGGCACCGTCAGCAGATCACGCGGGGCGTCGATGGGGATCATCACGGTGACCGACTGCCCCACCGCCGTGGTGCGGGTCCGGGCCAGATGCGGCGATGAAAACCGCACCGGCCGGGTCCGCGTCGCCGCGGTCTCAACCGGCAGCAGGGCGCGCACGGTGGCGGTGAAATCCGCGCCGGATTCTGCCCGGGCCGTGACCTCGAGCCCCGGGCTCAGCACGTCGATATAGCGCGCCGGGACGCTGGCCTCGATCTCGAGCGTGCTGGTGTCGAGCAGCCGCAGCACGGCGCCGCCGCTCTGGATATATTCGCCTGGATTCACAAGCACTTCGAGGACAACGCCGTCAAAGGGCGCGGGGATGGTCGCGCGCTCCAGCCGGTAGCGCGCCTCGGCCTGGGCAGCCTGGGCGACGGCCAGCCGCGCCTCGGCCTCGGCGATCTGCTGCTCGGTCTCCAGCACTTGCGATTGCGCGTCATCGAAGCGACCGCCGGAAAAGGACGCGGTGTCGCGCAGCGCGTCGATCCGGTTGAAGGTGAGCCGCGCGGATTCGGCCCGTGCCTGCGCCACACCCAGCCCGGCTTCGGCCACCGAGACCTCCGCATCGGCGCGGCGCAGAAGGATCGAAAGAAGCTCCGTGTCGAGCATCACCAGAGGTGCCCCGGCTTCGATGAAATCGCCTTCGACCGCGTTGACCTGCTGCACGCTGCCGGAGACGCGCGCGGCGACCTCGCCGTCCCGCGCGGTCACCACCTCGGCAAAGATCGGCACGGTCTCGGCGAGCCTGCGGATCTCCACCGTTTCGACCCCGACTGCCGACGGGCCCCGCTGCGCGGCAGCCGGAGACGCGAGCAGCATCGCGATCAGCGCAAGTTTCACGGCGTGCCACATGTCAGACCCTCACTTCTTCGGCCATGACATAGAGCGGTTTTCCACAGGGAACATGGTCAGAGCCGTGGATGCCGGGGTCGGGCCTCCGTCTCACACGCAAAGGTGATGGATTCCGCACGGCATCGCCGGGTCGTCGATCCTGACGCGGGGGCAGTTTGCCTGGCAGAACCGTGCCCCCCGCCACAAGGCCGCCGGACAGCAAACGAGCCGGTCAACGCCACGCGTCGGACCGGCTCGGGGATGGCTCGGATATCACGCCGTCAGGCGTGGCGGATCACTCTGCGGCGCTGGCAACCTGGCGGGCCTGCAGCCGGCTCAGTTCCCGGTCGAACGCCACGCCGGTGGGCGTCAGGCTCAGATCGTCTCTCACCAGGTGAAGCTCCGGCGTCTCGCCGCCCCAGTCATAAGGGTTGGCGGCAAACCAGGCATGCCGTTCCACGAAATCCAGACCTTCCATCATCCGGATTGCGCCGCGGACAAACTCGGCGTTCTGTTCGAAAGTGATGTCGCCGGGGTTGCTCCAGTCGATATAGGCAAATTCAGTCACCCAGATCGGGCGCTGATATTCGGCATGGACCGCGCGCAGCCAGCGGCGGAATTCGAGAATGTCGCCGTTGGTCGAATAGTAATGCACCGCCATGAAATCGACGCGCAGCCCGCGCGCCTCCACCTCGTTCATGAATTTGCGCTGCCAGGACTTCCGGCCCAGCGTGCCGCCGCGTGTGGTGGCGGGGCTGCCAAGGCGGATGCCGCGCTCTTCGAGCTGCGGCCAGAGATCCGCGGCCCGCTCCACCGAAATCTTGTGGGTGCCGTCGGGCTCGTTGAAGCCCAGCATCGCGTGCACCGGCAGGGTCGACAGGATCGGCTTGTCGATATCGGATTCGTTATGCACCATCGGCACAAACTCCACCGACCGTGTGTGGCCGGATTTGGAGTAGATCTGGTCCATACGCCAATTGTAGTACCAGCCGAGGGCGGGCGTTTCTTCGATCCACCCCAGCATGGTGTATCGGGAGTTCTCCCAGGCGCCGATACCGGCTTTCTGGGCGTCTGCTGTTCCAGTCATCATGATCAAGGCCATTACTGTTGCAAGAAGTCGCATAATCATTTGACGGTTCCCTCACCAAAGCGTTTGGCCACCGCGCGCTGCGGTGGGTCGGGCTGACGATATGGGCGGATGTCGGTAAAACTGCGGCGCAATAATGCAGGAAACGTGGACTCTCGGCCTGCTCTGTGCCAGAATCGCCTTACGTACTGGTATTTATAGAAAATTCTCTAGTTTTGTCCCCGGGGGGAATAGATGAAACATCTGAATGCAACCGCAGCGGTCCTTCTGAGCGGCCTGCTTTTGCCAAACCTTGCCTTTGCTCAAAGCCATTCCGCGGAAAACCCGCTGGTGTCGCTTTGCGAGCCGTTGATGTCGATGGACGACGACAATTTTGACGATGACGGCGACGAGGAAGATCTGACCGAAACGCGCCGCTATGATCTGGAGAACGCCGAGCGTCTGGAGACGCCGCAGCAGATCATGAACGCGCTGTTCGAAGAGAAATGGAACTTTAGCACCAACGAGCCGATCAAGCGCTACGAGCTTTGCGGCGGCGAGGAAACCTATGTCCTGCTCTGGTCCCGTCTGCTGCGCGACACCGATGATGGCAGCCTGGAAACCGATGCCGAAGGTTACATGTCGTTCCGCAAGGACGGCAGCTTCGAATATGTGTTTGCCGCCCGCCCCTATCAGGGCACGTGGGAGCTTGACGGCACGGAAATGGTGCTGACCGCGGACTGGCTCAACAACGGAGAGCCCTACCGGACCGCGGTGGAGCGCATCGAAACGCCGGTCGAGACGGTCAGCGGAAACGGTGAGACGAACATCTTCACCGAAGAGATGTACCGCCTTGGCGCGTTCCGGTTCTACCGCCTGCCGACAACAGTCCGGGGTCAGGAGCGGCGCTGCAGCTGCGACAGCATCGCCAACTAAGCCGGGCCGGTCGCGCTGCCCCGGTGCCATTGATTTCGGCGTGATGTCGGGCGGTTTTGCCGTGTGACGTCACGCCCTTTCGGACGCGACGGACGGGTTGCGTCGGGGTGGCAAGGTGATGACGCGGAACCGGTGCTTTCAGACGGATGCGGCGAAGGACGACCGCCGGGCGCTGCGGCGCGGATCTGCCAAAGCTGGTCCTGCGGGAAAAAACAACCTCCGAGCGAGCGCCAGGGCCACGATACCGCATCGGGTCGCGTGACGCGCCGTCGTGACGGCGCCTCGCGACAAAACCCAGGGTTTCATTTGACAGACGCCCCATGAACCGCGTCTACTTGTTTAGTATTTTAGGAGAAAAGGCATGTCCCGGTCGCCTGTTTTATCACATTGGATTGCACCTCTTGTTCTGGCTCTGGCGGTCGGCACAGGCTCTGTCGGCTATGGCCAGACCAGCGACATCGACGCGATGCGCGCCGCCGCTGAAAACGGCGATGCCAACGCGCAGTTGCAACTGGGAGAAGCGCTGCTCTTCGGCACCATGGGTGTGCCGGAAGACCGCGGCACGGCGCTGGAGCTGATCACCGCCGCGGCTGAGGGCGGCTCCGTCGATGCCAAGGCGCGGCTGGGCACAATCCTGGTGGACGGGTTCTACACCGATGCCGATCCGGAGCGCGGGGTGGCCCTGCTCGAAGACGCGGCCCGTGCGGGGGATGCCTCGGCTATCGAAACGCTGGGCACGGTCTATCTCTGGGGGCAAGGCGTCGACGCGGATCCCGCCCGCGCCAGGGAGCTGCTGTCGCAAGCCGCACAAAACGGCAGCATCGATGCAAAACGCATTCTGGGCGAGCAGCTGGTCGGCGGCTGGGTGCTGGAGCAGGATGTCGATGCCGGGCTTGGCCTGCTCGAAGAGGCGGTGGCCGAGGGCGACGCGAAATCCGAAGTCGCACTTGGAAAGATCCTGCTTTATGGCCAGGGCGTCAGGAAAGACAAGTCACGCGCCCGCACGCTTTTTGAAGCGGCAGCGGAGAAAGGCAATGGCGAAGGGCTGCTCAATCTCGGCTCCGACCTGATGTGGAGCCGCGCCAACCCCAGGGCCGCCAGGGAGTATCTGACCCGCAGCGGCGAGTTGGGCACCAGCGAAGCCTGGACCACCCTCGCCGAAGGGGCGATGTATGGCTATTTCGGGCACAAGCAGCGCCGGAGCTTCGATCAATACGCCGAAAAGGCCATCGCGGCTGGCGAAACCCGGATTGCGGTGCTCGACGCCCAGCGCCAGCTTTACGGAATCAGCATGCGCGCCAGCGGTCCCAAGGCCATTGCCGGGCTGGAAGAGGCCGCCGATGAGGGCAACGCCGATGCCGCGCGCTTCCTTGTGCGTCTGGTGCGCAACGGCAATGGGCTGAACGTGCGCAAGCGGACCGACGCCGCGGCGGAATATCTTGACGAGTACGGCGATCTTTTCAGCGCGGAGGAACGGGAGCGGCTGGAGTTCACCGTCAAGGTGGCCGGAAACCGCATGACCTCGGCCTATGACGGGTTTGCGGAGGATTTCGACGCCCGTCCGGACCTGAAGACCCCCGATTTCGGCGCCGATATCTTCGCGAGCAATCCGAATTTCGCGATCCACTATCTGCAGACCCGCTTCAATGAGAGCGGAACCCATGTGGGGCCGGAGGACGGGTTGATCGGCACGCGGACGCTGCGGGCGCTGCGCAAGGCCTGCAATGCCGAACTAAAGATCGATCAGTGCGATATCGACGTGGTGGTTCCCGGCGTCATCGGCCAGTTGCTCACCAACTGATCGTCGCGCGGTGTTGGCCGCGCTTCATTTCGGCGGGTCGGCACGAGGCCACGCCCCAAGGCCGGGTAACGGCCTGAGGGCACAACTGTTTCTCTGACCCGAAGGACAGGCCGCGCGGTCGGGCAACCCGCCCGCCGCACATCAGGGCCTGCGATTACCTGTTGCCGCGCCGACAGCGCGACTTCTGACCGAAACCCGCCGGCGAGCAGATCCATGAGGCGCCGCCCCGAGTGCTCATGAAGGATGCGCGCACCGCGGCCTGGCGGGCGCGCGCTTCGCGTTTGCTGATCGTGTTGCCATTGGCAAGCCAGTTGAAGCCGGACGCCTGGATGATCCGGGCGTTTTGACCGGTCTGCGTTTCCGCGGCGATCGATGACGGCGCGACGGCAACTGCGATCACGCCAGCGATAAGGATTGTCTTGGCCTTACCTGAAAATTCTCTGATGGACACTGCTCACTGCCTCGTATCTGCGATGATGGTTGAGCCATCTTTTTCGCGGATCATTGAGGCTTTGTTGGGCCGGTTCAATGATTGATTTGTGACCAATCACGTCAGCGGCGGATTAGTGCCGTCATTCGAGGATTCGGTTCTCCAGACGCCAGTCCGGCAGGCCGTACCCGTCCGGCCACTGGTAGACTTCCTTCTGGTTGAAGTAGACGACGCCCGAGAGCAGCGGCTTGTCCGGCTGCGGCTGACGCACTTCGTTTTCCCAGCTTTCCACATAGGCCGCACTGCCGACATAGCCGAGCTCTGCCACGATCACCGGCTTGCCGAACACCGAGGCGCGCGCATAGGTCTCGTCGAGCCATTCGCCGTAATTGCGCGGGCCGCCGAAGATCTCGACCTCCCAGGGTTCCAGACCGAAGATCGACAGGCCCACGAGGTCGACGTAATCGTCGCCGGGGTAATAGGCGGCGAGCCCCTCGTCGCCCGCCGGGGACCAGACCACGTTGATGTCGGGCGCTTCGGCCCGGCAGATGTCGATCATGCGCTTATAGGCGGTGATGTAGTCTTCGGGCGCCCAGTCGGACCAGATGAACTGGCCTTCGTCACGCTCCATCTCGTGCCCCCAGCGGACCGAGATCGGGCTTTGCAGATCCTTCAGAACCTGACAGATTCCGCGCATGTTGGCGTCGTAATAGCCGCCAAGGATACCATCGCGCAGAAAGCGCGGCGTGTTGCGCTCATCGACGGTCCAGGTCCAGGGCTCGATGGTCACCATCAGCGCGCGGTCGCGCGCCAGAGCATATTCATCCGCGTCGAGCAGCGAGACCAGCGACACGTCTTCCCAGGGCAGAAAGATATGCTCGATCAGCACATCGGTTTCGTCGCTGAAGTCGCCCACGGGATCAAAGGCGCCGTAAGGCAAATCGCCGGGCGGCACGACGGCGGCAGAGACCATCAGCGGCACCGCAATCGCAGCACCCACGGTCAGAAATTTCTTCCAACGAGGAGAGTTTTGCACAATCTTCATGACTTTCGTCCTCCTAGTTCGTCGCCGTAACTGCCGCAGGATCTTCATCGCTCCAGCCCAGCTTAAACCGATAATCAAATGGGTCGCGGTTTGCACTGCCCGCCCCCGCAACGTTCACGCGCATCTCCACGATCTCGATTGGGTGCATGCCAATGGCAAGCGCATATGTACTTTCCGCCGCCCGCATCGAAAATGCGCTGAACAGCAATGCCAGTGTCACCCCGACGGCGGCTGTCTGAACCACCGTGTCCCGCCAATGCAGCGCCACCGGCCAGCCGTTCTCGTGAAGATGGCGGATCACGGTGACCGCAAGCGTCGCTGTATAGAGCAGGCCGGAGAACAAGGTCAGCAGGTAAAAGCCCTGCGCATTCACCAAATCATCGGACAGCAATACCGGGATGATACACCCTAAAGCAAGTATTGCATAGACGGCCCACACTTTCACCGGGAGTCGCGTCGGCCCGGTATCGCCCTTGGGTGTGATCCGGAAATCCACGAACTGCCCGGTGAGGCTGTCGCGCGCTGCCGAAATGCAGCCCCAGAGCACCCAGGGCCATTGCAGCATCAGAAAGAGCGTGCGCTCCCAGCTGATGACCGGGGCGTTGACCGGCCGGAAAAGCTTGTGCCATCGCAAGGCCCCCGCAAACAGGATCAGCGTCAGGATCTGCGGCACCGCATGGGCCAGATATTGCGGGAAGGTGACCCCGGCATAGCGGAAATCGAACGTCACCGCGAGAATCGGCAACAGATACATCAGCAGGAAGGTCAGCCCGAAGATCGGATAGAGCAGCTGGCAGAACAGGAACTGCAGCTTCAGCCGGGTCGACAGCTTGCCCAGATAATTGGGCGTGTGCACCAGCAGCAGCGTCACGAGGCTCCGCGACCACTGGAATTCCTGGATGGCCAGATCCGCCACGGTGGCGGGCCCGTCGCCTATGGCAATCGCGTCGATGGCATGTACCCCGCGCCAGCCCGCCGCGTTCATCAGCATCGTGGTCGAGTGATCCTCGGCCAGTTCCGGCCCCAGACCGCCGGCCTCGCGCAGGGCTGTGGTGCGGACCGCGTAATGCGAACCGATGCACATCGGCGCACAGCCGTCGCTGTAGCCCGATTGCAGGATGCCGTGAAAGGCGCCTTCGGTGTGCAGGCGCGTGCGCGCGGCCCAGTTCTGACCGGCGTTGGAGGCGCAGATCGACGGCGCGCTGACATAGCCCACCTCCGGATCGGCAAAGGGGCGCAGCATCTCGCGCAGATAGCCGGGCTGCGGGACGTGATCGGCATCGAGCTGGCTGACGAAATCGTACTGCTCATAGCCCCAGTGATCGTAGAAATACGCCAGATTGCCTTCCTTGCAGCGCGTGCGGCGCGGCCAGGTGGCCTGGTGATAGGCATCGACGCCCTTGCGGCTGGAGATCCGGACGCCGTGGCGTTCGCACCAGGCGATGGTCTCGGGCTGCGGGTCTTCATCCGCCAGCCAGGTGTCATGCGGATAATCCTGCGCCAGCATCGCCTCAAGCGTGGTCTGCAGCAGCGAAAACGGCTCTGACGGGGTCTTGGTGACGATCATCGCCACGCGGTGTCGGCCCGGCTCGGGATCGGGCGCGCTGGAACGCACCGCGCGCATTGCGAAGAACACGAAGTAAAGCTGCAGGAAGTTGAGCCAGCCCAGCAGCCCGGTCACCAGTGCAAAGCGCCAGAACACCTCCAGATGCCCGGGCGAGAACCACCAGGTCCAGAACCAGATGGTCGCGGCGAGCCAGAGGCCGACGATGCCCCAGAAGAAGACCCGTTTCGGGCCCCGGATAATGCGCGTCAGATACATGGCTCTCTGGTCACGCGGTTGCATTGCACTCTACTCCGAACCACGGAGCGGCGTCCCCGATGATCCGGCTGAGCGACGACCGCTCGGCGCGAAAGCCAAGCACTTGGGCCGCGCGCGACGGATCCGCTGTCAGGGTCGGAGGATCGCCAGCCCGGCGCGGTTCAAACGCCACGGGCATTTTCTGTCCTGTCATCGCCTCGATCTCGCGGATGATCTCGAGGATCGAATGCCCCTGCCCGCTTCCCAGATTGAGCCTGGTCGAGGCCCCGCCCTGCAACAGGTAATCGAGCGCCAGAACATGCGCCCGCGCCAGATCGGAGACGTGGATATAGTCGCGGATGCAGGTGCCGTCCGGTGTCGGGTAGTCGTCGCCGAAGACCGAGAGCTTCTCGATCCGGCCCGACGCCGCCATCAGCGCCAGCGGAATGAGATGGGTCTCGGGACTGTGCCGTTCGCCCAGGGCGCCGTCGGGATCCGCACCCGCGGCGTTGAAATACCGCAGCGCCGCATAGCGCAGCGGCGAGATTGCCGCGTGATCCTCGAGCATCTGCTCGCCGATGAGCTTGGTGCGGCCATAAGGGTTGATCGGCGCCTGCGGGGTCGTCTCCACAATCGGCAGCACCTGGGGAATGCCGTAGGTGGCACAGCTTGACGAGAAGACAAACGCCTCGATCCCGGCGGCCTGCGCGGCGGCCAGCAGCGAGATCATCCCGCCGACATTGTTGTCGTAATAGGCATTGGGGTTCTGCACGCTTTCGCCCACATAGGCGGACGCCGCGAAATGCAGAATCGCGGCGATCTTGTGCTCGCGCAGAGCCGCATCCACAGCCGCGCGGTCGCGCAGATCACCTTCCACCAACGGGCCGAAGGTTACCGCATCCGCATGGCCCGTCGACAGGTTGTCGAAGACCACCGGATGGTATCCTGCGGCGGCCAGCGCCTTGCAGGTATGAGATCCGATGAACCCGGCGCCACCGGTCACAAGGACTGGTGTGGTGTGTGTCATTGACCAACCTGTGCGACGGCTTCCCGATCGGCGCTCAGACGCTCGCGATACCAGTCGATGGTGGTCTCGAGCCCCTGCTCCAGCGCGACCTCAGGGGCCCAGCCCAGAACGTCCGCCGCCTTGCTGATATCTGGGCGGCGCTGGCGCGGATCGTCCTGCGGCAACGGTTTATGCACGATCCCGGCGCGTGTCCGGGTCATCTTTGCCACTTTCCGGGCCAGTTCGAGCATCGTGAACTCGCCCGGATTGCCGAGGTTCACCGGCATTTTCTCGTCCGACGCCATCAGCCGCACGAGGCCGTCGACAAGATCGCTGACAAAGCAGAAGGAGCGGGTCTGCTCGCCGGTTCCGTAAATCGTCAGGTCCTGATCCTGCAGCGCCTGCACGATGAAATTGGACACCACCCGGCCATCCTCGGGATCCATGTTCGGGCCGTAGGTGTTGAAGATCCGCGCGATGCGGGTCTCCACGCCCTGATGCGCGCCAAACTCCCAGAACAGGGTTTCCGCGATCCGCTTGCCCTCGTCATAGCAGGCGCGGGGCCCGCAGGTGTTGACCGACCCGCGGTACTCTTCGGACTGCAGCGACACTTCGGGATCGCCATAGATCTCCGAGGTGGAGGAAAGCAGGATCCGCGCGCCCTTGTCCTTGGCCAGCTCAAGCAGGTTCAGCGCGCCCTGAAAACAGGTGCGCGACGTGTGGATCGGGTCGGCCTGGTAGCGGCCCGGCGAGGCGGCGCAGGCCATGTTGTAGATCTCGTCGATCCGGCCCGCGACGCTGACCGGTTCGCAGATATCGTGTTCGATGAAGCGGAACCCGGACGCATCGAAGAACGGTGTGATATTGCGGATGCTGCCGGTCTGCAGGTTGTCGAGGCAGATGACCTGATGGCCTTCATTCAGGAAACGCTGGCACAGGTGGCTGCCCACAAAACCGGCGCCTCCTGCAACGAGGATCACTTTCTCACAGCGTGCGATCACCTGAGACGGCAGAACTCTAAATGACTCGGTCAAAACTCATTCCCCCAAGAAATACGGACCAACGTCAGCTGGCCTCAATTCGCCCAATCCAAAATAGACCGCGCTGGCAGGCACCTGTCTGGGAAAACAGCCATCGAAACATCAGAAAACCGACAGCAGACACCCTTCCCCAGGCCCATGATTCCATCCCGGAAGGGGAAACTCAAACCTTTTCAGCCATTTGTGGCGCAAGATCGCATTTTTGCCGCATTTGAGGAAAGTTACAGAGGGTTTTTGCCGATGACCCTTCACGGAATGGAAACAATGCAATCAGGTCTTGCGTGATTTTTTCCCGTTCTACCTATGCGTTGCCACAATTGCGCGATGCTCAACCCGATCTGCCCCAATGATTCGCATTCTGACCGTATTCCCGCCACATCTGTGTCCGGCCTGCGGGCTCCTGAGCTTGGGGGCCAGATCCGGCCCGGTATCGCCGGAGCCGCCTGATGGGCGCGTGATGTCCGTGAGGCGGATGACGGCGTGAGCCGGTCGAAATGCCGGACGGACCGGGCCGCTCCGCGTCAGCGCGCAGCCCCGGTCACAACGCCGCGCCAGCCGTCCTGGATCTGATTGCGTGCGGTCGCTTGCAGGAGGCGTCAGACCGGCGCGCCCTTCCGGAACCTGTGCCGCGGTTTCAGCGGTTTGCCGGGGATGCGCTGGCGGCGACAGCGCCCGCAATCGCGCCGCCGCGCACCATTTTGATCCCGGCGCGGCGCAAGGTTTCTCAAAGCGCCAGCAAGCCCTTAAACGGCGACATTGATGTCCATTCCGGACCATTCGGAGCCGGACATCCGACGCCTTCATCAATCCGGGCCGTCACAATGGCGCGATTGTTTCGAAAGCCGGGTTGCCCGAAAAGAGGCAGTCTCACCGTACATCCTCACCGTGCATCCTCACCGTGCATCGATCTCTGCAGCCATTGCGGCAATCCCGCATGCCGCAACTCCTTGGCCACACGCCGCGCCTCCCCTAAGGTGGCGCTGGCCGCTGCGCCGCGCGGAGGTTGCGCAAGTTTTTATCAATTGCACGGGTGCCGGGACAACGAAGCAGATGGAGTTCACGCAAGACAAAGCGGACCGTTCGAGACGGTTGCCGGCCGGTGTCGGCAAGGCCCTGCGGGACGCAGCGCGGCGTTTTCACGACCAGCGTTCTTACCTGCGGCCCAGGACCCGGGAGTCCTTTGCCTCAAACATGACCCGTCCAGGCGACAAGCCGGTGGCGACGCTCAACGCCGTATTACCGCAGATCGACAACCGCTCGGCCATCAAGACGCCGATTGAGGCGCTTGATCTGCGCCATTTGACCAACGGCGCGCGGCCCGAGCACAGACAAACCTTAGCGGACGCGTTGTTGCCAAGCGGCCTTTCGGCACCCCGCGTTTCAATCTTGGCACTGTGAAGGCGCGGTCCATGGCAGAGCTTCTCATCGTCTATCACTCGCGAACCGGCGGCAGCCGCCAGATGGCCGAGGCCGCCGCCGGTGCCGCGCGGGCCGAGACGAAGACACATCTCATGACCGCCGCCGACGCAGGGCCGAACGATCTTTTGCGCGCGGAGGGCTACATCTTCTGCGCGCCCGAGAACCTCGCCGCGACATCGGGTGAGATGAAGGAGTTCTTCGACCGCAGCTATTACCCGGTTCTGGGGCGGATCGAGGGCCGCCCCTATGCGCAGATGATCTGCGCCGGGTCGGATGGCGAAAACGCGGCACGGCAGACGGCCCGTATCGCGCAGGGCTGGCGGCTGAAAGAGGTCCAGCCCCCCCTGATCATCTGCACCCACGCCCAGACACCAGACGCGATCCTCGCCCCGAAGACGATCCCCGAGGATCAGCTGGCGCTCTGCCGGGAGCTTGGCGCCGCGATGGGCGCGGGTCTGGAGATGGGCGTGTTCTGAGCGCGGATCGCGCGGGCTGCCCTTCGGCAGTCGCGCACGATCGCCACCGGTCTTGTCCGGTGAGCGCGTCGAGCGCGGGGGCGAGATCAGTGGCGCGGTGTCTGCGCGGATCGTCCACCTGACCGGTCGCAGGGTCTGCAACGGGCGCGAGCGCCTTTAGGCGCTTCGTCAGCCGCGCCGGTGAGATATTGCCCGGGCCGCGCCTGGTGTCAGTCAACCGGGTCGCGCTGCCCCATATCAGCGACGGTACCCGGAACGCAATCCGCACCCGGATCCTGCGCCGCCTCCGGATATCGCAAAGCGCGTGGGCGGACCGCCAGCGCTCCCTCCCGGACCTCGGCAAAACCCGCGGCGCCATGCGCATCGGTCCGACGCCGCGGTTCGCCGTTCTGCCACCCGGTTGCGCGAGGCTGCAACCGCGGCTTGGCGCGGTCTCCGGCATGGCGCAGCTCACCTGGCACAATGCTCTGCTTTTGACCAACAGGTGTTGTGAAGCAGTGCAGAAAAACGCCTCACCACCAATTAAAGCAATGAAAAAAATGACTTACATAAGGTCATAGAGTGTGGCGGAGGCTGTGGGATTCGAACCCACGGGACGCTTTTACGCCCAACGGTTTTCAAGACCGCCGCATTCGACCACTCTGCCAAACCTCCGCTGCGCTCCAGATACCTGCCGGTTTGCGATTCTGAAAGCGCAGTCAAGGGAAAAACCGCGCATCGGTTGCATGCAGGCTTTCCATATGCGCCGCAAAAGGGTAATGTGCTGACAAACGGGCCGAAAAGCGCCCGGTTGAGGCATATCGAACGGGGTCGTCAGAACCTCCCGATACAACAAAACGCGGCGCAAACAGTCCGCGGGGCAGAAGGCGAGAGAGACGCTATGAGCAGGTGGATTCCCATGTATCGCAGCAAAAAGCTGCGCAACTCCGTGTTGATTATCGGATTTTTCACGTTGTCGGCCTGTGCGGACGGGCAGATGCCCGGCTTCCTGCAGCCGAAATCCGGCGGTGAGGACGTGGTCGCGCGGGCCGCAACCGGCGGCGAGACCACCGTCAGCACCGAGCGTGACATCGAGGCGCCGGAGATCTTTCAGGCCACGGAGGCCGGTCTCTGGGACGGGCGTCCGTCGCTGGGCGGCGTCTGGGTGGCGCATCCCGACGTCTCCGAGCCCGAGCGTGTGATCATCCGCAACGAGACCAACGGCCAGTTCGTCATCGGCGCGCTTTTCCGCCGCGAACGGCAGACGCCGGGGCCGCGCCTGCAGGTCTCGTCGGATGCAGCCGCCGCCATCGGCATGCTTGCGGGCGCGCCCACCAATCTCAACGTCGTGGCGCTGAAACGCGAAGAGGTCCCGGCACCCGCCCCGCTGGCAGAGGCCGATGCAGTTGCTTTCGACATGTCGGATCCGGCCGCGCTGGCCGAAGCGGTGCCCGCCGCGCCCGGTGTGGATAGCGGCACGCTCGATCCGGTGGTGGCCGGAGCCACTCAGGTCATCGAGACCGCCGCTCTGGATCCCGCACCGACCCCTGTCCTTGCAGCGCCAATCGCGTCTGTTGAAAAACCGGTGATCGAGGCGGCGGCCCCGGCCGCACCGGCACAGCCCAAACGCAGCACGCTGTCCAAACCCTTCGTTCAGATCGGCATTTTCAGCGTCGAGCAGAACGCCAAGAACACCGCCACCGCGATGCGGCAGGCCGGGATGGTCCCGACCATCAAACAGCACACATCGAACGGCAAGACCTTCTGGCGCGTGGTTGTCGGACCGGCCACGTCGAAATCCGAACTGCAGACCCTGCTCAAGACCATCAAGGGCACGGGGTTCACCGACGCTTACGCGGTGAGCGGCTGATCTCGGGCGAGCAATCGCCATATGCGGGCTGGCCCAAGACGGCCCGCAGAAAGGCCACCCGCATTTGGGTGGCCTTTTTTATCCCCCCGCCACACGACCCGCAAATAACCGGTCTTGCGCGTATCGCACACGGGTCTGCGGGATGACACTGCCCGCCGTTTGGGCGATAACTTTGCCAGACATCACGACTCGCCTTTGCGACAGGGAGCCCCCATGATCCGCGCCACCGCCCGCATCCTCGCCACCGCCGCGAGCCTCGCCTTTCTGAGCAGCACCGCGCAGGCCTTCGACACCAAGGCAGAGGCCGCGTTCATCATGGACCAGACCACGGGCACCGTGCTTCTGGCGAAAAACGCGGACCAGCCGCTGCCACCGGCGTCGATGTCCAAGCTGATGACGCTTTACATGGCGTTCGAGGCGATCCGCGACCAGCGCCTGCAGCTCGACGAAGAGCTGCGGGTCAGCCAGGAGGCGATGAATTACGGCGGCTCGACGCTGTTCCTGCGCGCCGGAGAGCGGGTCTCGGTCGAGGATCTGGTGCGCGGCATCATTGTGCTCTCGGGCAACGATGCCTGCGTGGTGATCGCCGAGGCGCTTTCGCCCGATGGCACGGAGGCGGGGTTTGCGCGACTGATGACCCAGCGCGGCGTGCAGATGGGGCTGACCAGCTCGGTCTTCAAGAACTCCAACGGCTGGCCCGCCGAGGGGCACGTGATGTCGATGCGCGACCTGTCGCTGCTGGCGCGCCGGATCATCGAGGATTTCCCGGAATTCTACCCGATGTTTGCGGAAACCGAGTTTCTCTTTGACGAGACCGAAAGCACCAATCGCTACAACCGCAACCCGCTTCTGGGCCTCGGCATCGGCGCCGATGGGCTCAAGACCGGGCACACCCAGCAGGCGGGCTACGGGCTGGTGGGCTCTGCCAAACAGGGCAGCCGGCGGGTGATCTTCTCGATCACCGGGCTTGCGACCGCCAAGGACCGCGCCGCGGAATCCGAGGCCATCGTGAACTGGGCCTTCCGCCAGTTTGCCGAACAAACCGTTGTAAAGACAGGCAAAGCCCTCGCGTCGGCAGAGGTCTGGATGGGCGTCGAGGACAGCGTCGGGCTGGTGGCGAAAGAAGATGTGACGTTGCTCATGCCGGTGGCCACAGCCGAAGGCCACAAGGCCGAAGTGGTCTATACCGGGCCGATCCAGGCACCGGTCGAAGCGGGCCAGCGGCTGGCCGAACTGATCATCCGGCCCGAAGGCCTGCCCGAAACCCGTGTGCCGCTCTACGCCGAAAAAGCCGTCTCCGCGGGCGGGTTCATGGACCGCATGACCATGGTCAGCCAATTGCTGATGGAGCGTCTGCAGGACCGCTCAGAGGGCGGCACGTGAGCGGCAAAGGCCTGTTCATCAGCTTCGAAGGCATCGACGGGTCGGGAAAATCCACGCAGGCGCGGCTGCTGGCAGAGGCGCTGGAACGCGCAGGCCATGCGGTGGTCCTGACCCGCGAGCCCGGCGGCTCCGACGGCGCGGAAGAGATCCGCGCGCTGGTGCTGCAGGGCGATCCGGACCGCTGGTCCGCCGAGACCGAGCTGCTGCTTTTCACCGCCGCGCGCCGCGATCACCTCGAACGCGTGATCGCGCCCGCCCTCACGGCGGGCAAGGTGGTGATCTGCGACCGTTTTGCCGACAGCACGCGGATGTATCAGGGCCTCTCGCGCGGCGATCTGCGTGACAAGGTGGACGCGTTGCACCGGCTGATGATCGGGATCGAGCCGGATCTGACGCTGCTCATCGACATGGATCCCGCCGCCGGTCTGGCCCGCGCCAAGGCCCGCGCCACCGCCGAGGAACGCTTCGAGGATTTCGGCCTCTCGCTGCAGCAGGACATGCGCGCCGGTTTCCTGCGCCTGGCCGAGGAATTTGCCGCGCGCTTCGTGGTCATCGACGGGGACCGCGCGGCGGAAGAGGTGGCCGCGGATGTGCTCTCGATGGTCGAGGCGCGCCTGCCATGAGCGACGACGCGCTGCCCGAAGCCGACCGGATCTCCGGCGCGCCACATCCGCGCGAGACGGCAGGGATCTTCGGTCAGGCGCAGGCCGAAGCGGATTTCCTCACCGCCTACAATGCGAGCCGCCTGCATCACGGCTGGCTGCTGCACGGGCCGCGCGGCACCGGCAAGGCCACGCTGGCCTGGGCCATCGCCCGCTTCCTGCTGGCCACCCCCCCGCAGGCGGATGACGGGCTCTTCGGTGCGGCGCCACCGCCGCAAAGCCTGGCGATCGATCCCGAGCACCCGGTGGCCCGGCGCATGCGCGCGCTGTCGGAGCCGGGCCTTTTCCTGCTGCGCCGCGGCCCCAATGACAAGGGCGACCGGATCGCCGACCGCATCCTCGTCAAGGAGGTGCGCAAGCTGGCGAATTTCTTTGCCATGTCCGCCGCCGACGGCGGGCGGCGCGTGGTGATCGTGGATGCCGCGGACGAGCTCAACATCCAGGCCGCCAACGCGCTTCTGAAGATGCTCGAAGAGCCGCCCGCCCGCACCACGATGCTGTTGATCAGCCATCAGCCCGCGGGTCTCTTGCCAACGATCCGCTCGCGCTGCCGGGCCCTGCGGCTGGCCCCGCTTTCGGCAGAGGACATGGCGCGCGCGCTGGCGCAGGCCGGGGTCGAGATCGCCCCCGAAGAGGCCGCCGCCCTGACCGAACTTGCGGGCGGATCGGTCGGCGCCGCCATCCGGCTCATCAATCTCGACGGGCTGTCACTCTACCGCGAGCTGCTGGCGCTGTTGGCCTCGCTGCCCGCGCTCGACCGCCCGCGCCTGCTGGCGCTCTCGGAGAGTTGCGCCGGCAAGGGCCGCGAGGAGCGGCTGGATCTGCTGCTCACCCTGACCGATCAGTTGACCGCGCGCATGGCGCGCTGCGGCGCCACCGGATTTGCCCCGGCCACCGAAGCCGCCGCGGGCGAAGCGCAGGCCTTTGCGCGTCTGGCCCCGGATCCCCGCGCCGCGCGCCGCTGGGCCGAGGCGTCGCAGACCGCCGCAGACCGCGCCCGCCATGCCCGCGCCGTCAATATCGACCCCGCGTCGCTGGTGACCGACCTTTTCCTGACCCTTGCCAAAGCCGCCTGACCACGGCCGCGCAGAGATCCGCCCGTCCGGTTTCTTTGGGCCAGAAATACTCCCGGGGGAGTCGCCGCCTGCGGCGACGGGGGCAGCGCCCCCCGCTCCGCCCACCCCACTTTCAGACGATACCGCCTTTGATCAACCGGTCCGCCAGCCGTGCATAAGCCTCCGCCATGGCGCCTTGCCCCGTGGCCACCGGCACCCCGCCATCGCCACCCAGCCGCGTATCGAGATCGATGGGCAGTTGCGCCAGCAGCGGCAGCCCCAGCTTATCCGCCTCCGCGGCAACTCCGCCCTGCCCGAAAATATGGCTGTCCTTGCCGCAATGCGGACAGGTGAAGACCGCCATGTTCTCGATCAGCCCCAGCACCGGTGTGTTGAGCGTCGCAAACGCGTCCAGCGCCTTGCGTGCATCGAGCAGCGCCACATCCTGCGGCGTGGAGACCACGATCGCCCCCGCCACCTCGGATTTCTGACACAGCGACAGCTGCACATCGCCGGTGCCGGGCGGCAGATCGACCAGCAGCACATCGAGCGCACCCCAGTCCACCTGCATCAGCATCTGCTGCAGCGCGCCCATCTGCATCGGTCCGCGCCAGACCACCGCCTTGTCCTCGGCCAGCATCACCCCCAGCGACATCAACGTGACGCCATGTGCGGTGAGCGGCAGGATCGTCTTGCCATCCGGGCTCGCGGGCCGCTCGGTCAGGCCGAACATGCGCGGCTGGCTGGGCCCGTGGATATCGGCATCGAGCAGCCCGACAGTCTTGCCCGCCCGCGCCAGCGCCACCGCGAGGTTGGACGACACCGTGGATTTGCCGACCCCGCCCTTGCCCGAGCCGATGGCGAGGATCGTCTTCACGCCCGGCGGCTTCATCGCGCCCGCCTGCGGTGTCGGATGACCGCCGATCTTGAGCTTCGGCGGTGCGGCGGCCGGACCATGGGCGGTCAGCGCGGCAGAGACCGCCTCCACCCCCGGCACCTGGCGCACCGCCGCTTCGGCCGCGCGGCGCAACGGCTCCATCTGGGCCGCGATCTCGGCGCTCGGCGCTTCGATCACAAACCGCACCGTCGTCCCGTCCACCCGCAAGGCCCGAATCATGTCGCGCGAGATCAGGTCCCCGCCATCGGGCAGGGCCAGCCGGGCCAGCGCCACCTTCGCTTCGGTCTCGATCTCACTCATGCCAGCTCTCCCGTCGCACTGCCTCATTATGCTGCAACTGCATTCCAATCCGCAAATTCCGCGCCTATTGTTTGCGCCAACACCACAAGTAACGCCTTGATTTAAAGCATTTGGCATATGCATTTTCTGCATAGCAGCATTGATGCCGAAAATCATTGTGCAACCGCAGCATCTACCCCATCTTCTTCTCAACGAAAGGCGGACAACGCCGCAAACACGAGAGCCAATGAGGCACGACATGAACGCTTATGCAACCAATCACGCAGACCACGCACGTGGATCCCTGCTGTCCCGCATCGACGGACTGCGCATCAGCCTGCGCGCCCGTCTCAACCGCTACCGCGTCTATCGCAGGACGCTGGGCGAGTTGTCGGCACTGAACGACCGCGAACTGGCCGATCTGGGCCTTGGCCGCGGCGAGCTGCGCCGCATCGCACATCAGGCGGCTTACGATCTTTAAGGTTTCAGGCGGGTCTCTCCTCCTCCCTGACCCGTCTGACCCCGGCTTCGGACACGCCTCCCCGTTCCGATGCCGGACCCACCGGAGAGCAGAATGCCTCCGGATCCGCTGAAAGGTCCGTCTCCTCCCTGACACAGGGCCTTTCAGATCTTTCGCGGCGGTGCCTCTCCTCCCATTGGCACCGCCGCCACGGAATTGAGATTGCTGGGCCCTCTCCTCCTCCCTGGGCCAAGCATGCTTGCGGCGGCGTCCTCTCCTCCTCCCTGGACGTCGCCGCTTTTTTCCGTTCAGCGAGCCCCGTCTCGCTGAACGCGTGGCAAGGGTGCCTTTTGCCCCGCAAAAGATCACCAGCCACTCCCCCGACACTTGAATACGACCCGTCGCCGCGCGCCCCGTCTCGCTGAACGCGTGGCAAGCGCGTCAATATCGCCGCAAAATCGTCACCGCCCCCTCCGCCTCTCCTGTAAACCAGAGAAACCGCGCCCCTCGCGCGGCCGCCCATCAGGGCGGACAAGCCCTGCCGCCCCTTCCCCTTCCCGCCCCCATTGGGTAGAGAGCGCCAAGCAGGATTGAGGAGCCCCCGATGCCCCTGGAAAAGACGTTCAACGCCGCCGAAGCCGAACCGCGCATCACCGCCAAATGGCTCGAGCAGGGCGCATTCCGTGCCGGTGCCAACCGCTCGCGGCCCGAAAGCTTCTGCATCATGATCCCGCCGCCCAACGTGACCGGCGCGCTGCATGTGGGCCACGCCTTCAACAACACGCTGCAGGACATCCTGGTGCGCTGGCACCGGATGCGGGGCTTCGACACGCTCTGGCAACCCGGGCAGGACCATGCGGGCATCGCCACGCAGCTTCAGGTCGAAAAGAAACTGATGGCCGAAGAGCAAAAGCGCCGCACCGACCTCAGCCGCCCGGAGTTTCTGGAGCGTGTCTGGGCGTGGAAAGGCCAATACGCCTTCACCATCATCGACCAGCTCAAGCGGCTGGGCTGCTCCTGCGACTGGGAACGCAACGCCTTCACCATGGCCGGCGCACCGGGCGATCCGCGCACCGGGCACGAAAACAGCCCCGATTTTCACGATGCCGTGATCAAGGTCTTCGTGGACATGTACGAAAAAGGCCTGATCTATCGCGGCAAACGGCTGGTCAACTGGGACCCGCATTTCGAAACTGCGATCTCCGATCTCGAGGTCGAGAATATCGAGACACCGGGCCATATGTGGCACTTCAAATACCCGCTCGCCGGGGGCGCCAGCTATACCTATGTCGAAAAGGACGAGGACGGCACCGTCACACTGGAAGAGACCCGCGACTACATCTCCATCGCCACCACCCGGCCCGAAACCATGCTGGGCGACGGCGCGGTTGCCGTTCATCCGAAAGATGAGCGTTACGCGCCAATCGTCGGAAAACTCTGCGAGATTCCGGTTGGCCCCAAGGAGCATCGACGTCTGATCCCGATCATCACCGACGAGTACCCCGACCCCGAGTTCGGCTCCGGCGCGGTCAAGATCACCGGCGCGCATGATTTCAACGATTACGCGGTCGCCAAGCGCGGCGATATCCCGTGTTACCGGCTGATGGACACGCGCGGCGCCATGCGCGACGACGGTGCGCCCTATGCCGAGGCCGCGGAGATCGCGATGGCTGTGGCCAAAGGCGACCGCAGCCTGTCGGAGACCGAAACCGACACCATCAACCTCGTGCCGGACCACCTGCGCGGGCTCGACCGGTTCGACGCGCGCAAGAAGGTGATCGAGGAGATCACCGCCGAGGGGCTCGCGGTGATGACCACGCCCGATGACCCGCGCCTCGGCAAGCCCGCGAAAAAGAGCAAGCGCGAGGCGGACACGCAAGAGTCCGATGAGCAGGCCCAGGTGCCGCTGGTCGAGGCCAAGCCGATCATGCAGCCGTTTGGCGACCGCTCCAAAGTGGTGATCGAGCCGATGCTGACCGATCAGTGGTTTGTGGACGCCGAGAAGGTCGTGGGGCCCGCGCTTGACGCGGTGCGGTCCGGCGATGTCAGGATCATGCCTGAGTCGGGCGAGAAGACCTATTACCACTGGCTGGAGAATATCGAGCCATGGTGCATCTCGCGCCAGCTCTGGTGGGGCCACCAGATCCCGGTCTGGTACTATCCCGGGCCCGAGGGTGAGCCCTATCACGTCTGTGCCGCCACCGAGGCGGAGGCGCTCACTGAGATCGCCTACCACTTCCCCGACGGCACCGATTTCCGCGTTGTGGACAACATCAACGAAGCGGTCGAGGTGCTGGGCGACGATCTGCACAATCTGCATGTGCGCAACGAAGGCGCGATCCAGCAGCCCACAGGCCCGATCATCGTGCCGGTCTGGCGCGACGAGGACGTGCTCGACACCTGGTTCTCGTCGGGGCTCTGGCCGATCGGGACACTGGGCTGGCCCGATGAAACCGAAGAGCTCGGGCGGTTCTTCCCGACCTCCGTTCTGATCACCGGGTTCGACATCCTGTTTTTCTGGGTGGCGCGGATGATCATGATGCAGCTGGCCGTCACCGGCGAAAAGCCGTTCCACACCGTCTACCTGCACCAGCTTGTCCGCGACGAAAAGGGCAAGAAGATGTCGAAGACCACCGGCAATGTCATCGACCCGCTTGAAATCGTTGATGAATACGGGGCCGATGCGCTGCGCTTCACCAACGCCTCCATGGCCTCTCTGGGTGGTGTGCTGAAACTCAGCGTCGACCGGATCGCGGGCTATCGCAATTTCGGCACCAAGCTCTGGAACGCCGCGCGCTTTGCAGAGATGAACGGCGCCGTAGGCTCGGATGGCGCCATCCCGCAGCCGCAGGCCACGCTCAACCGCTGGATCGTCGGAGAGACGGGCCGGGTGCGCGAGACGGTGGATGCAGCCCTGGCCGAGTACCGCTTCAACGACGCGGCAAACGCGCTTTACGCCTTTGTCTGGGGCAAGGTCTGCGACTGGTATCTGGAGTTTTCCAAGCCGCTTTTCGACAGCGAGGACGCGGGCGTGACCGAGGAAACCCGCGCCACGATGGCCTGGGTGATCGACCAGTGCCTGATCCTGTTGCACCCGTTCATGCCGTTCATCACCGAAGAGCTCTGGGGCACGCTTGGCGAGCGTGCCAAGCTGCTGGTGCATGCCGACTGGCCGGACTACGGCGCAGAGCTTGCCGACGCGGAGGCCGAGGCGGAGATCCGCTGGGTGATCGCGCTGATCGAGGGCGTGCGCTCCGCCCGCGCGCAGATGCATGTGCCCGCCGGGCTCTACGTGCCGATGCTCGTCACCGGTATGGGCGAGACCGAAGAGGCCGCCTGGGCGCGCAACGAGACGCTGATCAAGCGGCTGGCGCGGATCGAAAGCCTCGAGCGGGTCGACGCCTTCCCTAAGGGCTGCATCACGGTGCCCGTGGGTGCCGCCACCTTCGGAATGCCGCTGGCCGACATCATCGATGTCGATGCCGAGAAAGCACGGCTCGAAAAGGGTCTCGGCAAGCTGGCCAAGGAGCTGGTCGGGTTGCGCGGGCGTCTGAACAATCCCAAATTTGCCCAAAGTGCGCCCGACGAGGTGGTGGCCGAGACGCGCGCCAATCTCGATGCGCGTGAGGGCGAAGAGGCCAAGCTGAAAGACGCGTTGGCGCGGCTGGAGGAGATCGGGTAACCGGGGGCCAGCCCCCGGACCCCCGCAGTATTTCTGAACCAGAGAAGTCCCCCTGGGGGCGTTCAGCCGGTCAGCTTCGGCGTCATGTGAATGAGCGTCGGGCCCGGAGCGTCAAACGCGTCCGTCACCGCCTCTTGCAGCGCCGAGAGGCTCCCGGGCCGGCAGGCGCGCGCGCCATAGGCCTTTGCCAGGCCCGGGAAATCCGGGTTCCGCGCCACCACCGCGTTGGGCGCGATTTGTGCGGCGGTCATGGCATCCTTGATCTCGCCAAGCTCTTCGTTGTCCCACAGCAGGATCGGCAGCGAGAGACCCAGCTCCACCGCTGTGCCCAGCTCCTGCACCGTGAATTGCAGCCCGTAATCGCCTGCGATGGCCAATGTCGGCAGGCCAGGGCGTGCCACAGCCCCGCCGATGGCGGCGGGCAGCGCATATCCCAGCGTGCCAAAGCCCGACGGGTGGTGCCAGTGGCCCGCGCGCGGCATGTCCCAGCCTTCCTTCGCGGCATAGGCAAACTGCGTCATGTCGGAATAGATCATCGCGTCCTCGGGCATGACCTGCTGCACGGCCTCGGCGATCTCGACCACATGCGGGCGTTCCGCCATCAGCCCGGCGCGCCAGGCGGCGCGGGTGGCGGCGATCCGGGCGGCGTCCCAGCAGGGCGCGCGGTCGTCATAACGCGCGGGAATGGCGACGGACATCGCACGCAAGGCCTGCGCGGCATCGCCAAGGATCGGCATGTCCTGCGGCCCGCCGCCTGCCAGCACCCCGGGGTCGATATCGATGCGGATCACCGGCGCCTGGTGGCCCAGTGCGTCGCGCCACAGATCGACCTGCGACAGCTCGGTCCCGACCGCCACGATGAGATCGGCGGCGGCGGCGATGCGCGCGCTTTCGGGACGTGCGAGATAGGCGCCGAAATTCGAGGGATGCCCGGGCGGCACAAGACCGCGGCCTGCATAGGTGGTGAAGGCCGCCGCGCCGGTCTGATGCAGCAGATCGGGGATCACCTCTGCCGCCCCCGACGCCCCGCCACCAAAGACAAAGAGCGGTCTTTCGGCGGCAAATATCCTCTGGATCGCCTGATAGATCCGCTCCTGCGGCGCGTGGGGCAGATGGGCGCGCGGCGCCTCTGACGGGAACCCGTCGGCAAGCGCGGCCAGGGTCGCGATCGGGACGTGGATCGCCTTGGGCCGCGGACGTGCGGCGCCGAATTCCGACAGGGCGCGGTCGATCAGCCCGTAGGCGGCCTCGGGCGTGCGCGCCTCCAGCGACCAGTCGCAGACGCAGTCCGCCGCGGCGCGCTGATCCTTCATCTGGTGCAACTGACCGAGATGAAACGCCGTCTCGTCAAGGCATGACGCCAGCAGCAGCACCGGCACGCTGTCGGCATAGGCCTGACCCAAGGCGGTCATCGCGTTGCAGACCCCGGGGCCGGTGATCACATAGGCGACGCCGGGCCGTCCGGTGGCGCGCGCATAGCCATCGGCCATGAAGGCCGCGCCCTGTTCGTGGCGCGCCAGCACATGGGTCAGGCCCGCCTCTTCGAGCCCGCGATACATTTCGATATTGTGCACGCCGGGGATGCCGAAGATCACCTCGACCCCGCGCGCCTTCAGCATCCGGGAGATCTGCGCGCCAAGCGGTTTTTTCATCAGGCCCTCCAGAAGCGCACGGTAAAGAGCGCGTAGACCGCCAGAAGCTCCAGCCGTCCGAGCAGCATGGCAAAGCTCAGGATCCACTTCGCGGTGTCGTTGAGCCCGCCGAAATTGCCCGAGGGACCGATGCGCTCGCCCAGTCCGGGGCCGACATTGGCCAGCGCCGTGCCCGCCCCCGAGACCGCGGTTATGAAATCCACACCGGTGAGCGACAACGCCACCGAGATCACGCCAAGCGAGACCACGAAGAACACGAAAAACGAGATCACCGAGCTCAGCACCTCGTCGCTGACCGGTCGCCCGTCATAGCGCGGCAGAAACACCCCGTGCGGCGCGCGGATGCGACGCAGCTGCACCTTGATCGACGCGATCAGCAACTGGTAGCGGAAGATCTTGACCGAGCAGGCGGTCGAGCCCGCGCAGCCGCCGATCAGCCCCACGAAGAAAAACAGCGACACCGCAAACGGACCCCAGAGGCCATAATCCTCGGACGCGTAGCCGGTGCCCGTCAGGATCGACATCACGTTGAACAGCACCTTGCGCAGCGCAGGCTCTCCGCTGGCGCCCCCGGACACCATCCGCCAGAGTGTCACAACCAGCACCAGCGCCAGCGCCGTCAGGAAAAACCCGCGGACCTGCGGATCGGCCAGCAGCGGTTTGGGATCGCGGGTCGCCGAAAGCTGCACGAAGCGCACGAATGGCAGGGCCGCAAGGAACATGAAGACCACCGCGACATATTCCACCGCCGGTCCGAAGGAGCCAAAGGAGTTGTCGTAATTGGCAAATCCGCCGGTGGCCAGCGTGGTCATCGCATGGACGGTGGCGTCGAACGCGTCCATGCCCGCCGCGATGTAGCAGCCCGCGCAGACCAGCGTGAGCGAGACGTAGATCGTCGAGATCGAGGACGAGATCTGGGTGGCGCGGGGCAGGATCTTGCCCATGGTATCAAAGCCTTCGGAGCGGAAGATCTGCATCCCGCCGACCCGCAATTCGGGCAGGAACACCATGGCGACCACGATGATGCCGATGCCGCCCAGCCATTGCAGAAGCCCGCGCCAGAGCAGCAGACCCTTGGGGCGTTCGTCGAGATCCTCGAACACCGTGGAGCCGGTGGTGGTCAGCCCCGACATCGCCTCGAAAAACGCATCCGTGTAGCTGGCCTCCGTCGCGCCCAGCACAAACGGCAGCGCGCCGAAGACCGGCAGCGCGACCCAGACGCCGGTGGTCAGCAGAAAGGTCTGCTGAATGCTCAGCCCCTCCTGCACCGCATTGGCGCATGCCAGGGCAATGAGACCACCGCAAAGCATTGTAATCAGGGCACTTTCAAGGAACACCGGCCATTGGCCCCGTCCCTCGGCAAGATCCACCAGCATCGGCAGCAACATGGTTGCGCCAAGGCAGGCCACCAGCAGGCCGATCACATAGGCGACGGGGCGGATATCGAACATATGCGCAGCGTTGGCGGGCCGGGTCGCCGCTGTCAAGCGGCAGCGTCACCGCAACCCGGCGGCCGTCTGTGCCCCGGAGACGCCCGCGGTCAGGCGGCCAGCAGATCGCGGAAGACAAATGGCAGGATATCCTCCCGCCGCAGGCCCATCAGGGCGAGGTCAAGATCGCTTTTCTGCTCCATCTGGATGATCTGCGCCAGCCGGGCCCGTTTCAGGCTGTTGGCGTTCACACCCTGGCCAAGCCCGGCGAAATAGGCGTCGATCCGGGTCTGTAACGGGGCCTGTCCGATCATCATTTGCGTTTCTGCCTGCATCTTGAGAAACCCTGTCGTTGCACGGGTCCTCCCTGCGCTCACCTTCGCACACATTCATGACGTGATGGTAAACGGGCGCCGGGTGCTGTCGGCAGATCCCGGCCGGTTGCCACAAAAAACGCCCGCCTTTGCGGCGGGCGCTGCAATTCCACGCGGTCCCGTGAAGCTTCAGCCGACGTGAAACAGCGTCGCAAAAAGCTTGGGATCGATGCTGTCGGTCGAGAAGGTGGCCCCCTCGGCCAGCACCGACACCGCGTCATGGCTGTGCAGGCTTTCCTGGTGGCTGGCGATCACGCGGTAGTCGCCGATCCGCGTATCCGCTTGCAATTGCTCGGCAAAAAGCCGCGCGGCGTCTTCGACAAAGATCGGGTTGGCGGCGTTCAGCTCGGCAAAGGCCTGTTCGTCCTCGCGTTTGACCATGACTTGGGTTTCGGTCGGCACCGCGCGGCGGCACATCTCGATCAGGTCCTCGAACCAGAGGATGTCCCCGCCGTCCTTCACCTCGACCGAGAGCCGCGCCACCGAGCGCTGCGAATGCGGCGTGGCCAGTTGCCCCCGCTCGCGCCGCGCGTGTTCGCTCAACTCCAGCGAACAGGGGCAGGTGGAGCTGTAGACATAGTCGAGATGCATGATCTTGCGCCGCACGCCGTCGACCTCAACCAGCTCCAGCGCGATATCGTAATACTGGTAGCCCGCAAGGCCCGACCGCAGGCTGTCCACCTTCATCGGAAAGCTGAAGCGCATGTTGATGCGCGCATCGAAGCTTTCCAGATCGGTCTTGTAATCGTCCAGCGCCGCCTCGATCACCTCGAAGCTGAAGGTTTTTTCGGCATGCAGGTAAAACGAGCGCATGATGCGGCTCATGTTGATGCCCTTCTTGTCGGCATCGAGGCTCACCGTGCCGGTCACGCTGGTCTCCAGCGTCAGATCGCCGTTGTCGCGCGTATGGTACTGCAATGGCAGGCGAAAATTGGAGATACCCACATGCTGGATCGCCCGCCGCTCGCCGCGAATAAGCGAGCTGGGCCCGTTCTGCAGGTCCGGCAGAGAGGCCTTGTAGGCCGCATCCACGGCAAACGCCTCGGGGTAGTCCCTGCGCAGCGCCGGATAGGGCTCTGGGCCCGCATCGGGCGTCAGACGCGCCACAGCCGGGTCCAGATCGGCGATTTCGGCGTCATGGGCCTTGCCAGCCCAGCGGCGCAGGATCTCAAGCGCATCCTGTGCCTCTTGCCGCGTGGGCTTTTTCTCGATTTCAGGCGTGTGCATGTTCATGGGTGAAGACCCCTCGCGCGTCGTTACCTTCGGTTAGATAGGCCTCGGCCAAACCGATTTCCAATCATATCTGCAATACGCAGTCCCGCGCCCGCCGGATCAATTTGTGGAAAACTCAGTGTTTTTTGAGCGCGCCGCTGCACGGACAGCCCTGGTCTGCGATAAGACATAGCGCCGGTTTCCCCGCAGCTTCTGCAGGAAAACCGGCATATTGATCGATGCTCACGGCAGCGACGCTGTGCGCCGCGCCATACGCTCAGACCGCCTGCAACGCCAGATTGATATCCTCGATCAAGTCTTCGGCATCCTCGAGCCCCACCGACAATCTTACCAGACCGTCGCCGATCCCGAGCGCCGTGCGCTTTGCGTCGCTGAGCCGCTGATGTGTGGTGGTTTTGGGGTGGGTCACGATGGATTTGGCGTCGCCCAGATTGTTGGAGATCAGGATCACCTCGAGCGCGTTCAGAAACCGGAACGCGGCGTCCTGCCCGCCCTTGAGATCAAGCGCGATCATTGTCCCGCCGGTGCCCAGCTGCCGCTCTGCCAGGGCGTGCTGCGCGTGGCTCTCAAGTCCGGGATAGATCAGCCGGTGCAGCTTGGCATGCCCTTCCACGGCGCTGGCAATGGCCTGCGCGCTGGCCGCCTGCGCCCGCACCCGCAGATCCACGGTCTCGAGACCTTTCAGCATCACCCAAGCGTTGAACGGGCTCATGGAGCCGCCGGTATGCTTCATGTAAGGCTCGACCACCGAGCGGATATGCTCCTTTGTCCCGAGGATCACCCCCCCCAGACAACGGCCCTGCCCGTCCACATGTTTTGTGGTGGAATAGACAATGATGTCAGCCCCTTGCGTGGCGGCCTTCGAGTAAACCGGGGTCGAGAACACATTGTCGACAACAGACAGCGCCCCGACCTCATGCGCAATCGCGGAAACCGCTTCGATATCAACGAGTTCCAGCGTGGGGTTCGACATGGATTCGAAGAACACCGCCTTGGTATCGGGGCGCATCGCGGCGCGCCACTGATCCAGATCCGCGCCGTCGACAAATGTTACCTCTACCCCGAACCGGCTCAACACGTCCTCAAGGATATAGAGGCACGAGCCAAAGAGCGCCCGGGCCGACACCACGTGGTCGCCCGCCTTCAGCATCGAGGCCAGCGCGCCGTTGACCGCGGCCATGCCCGACGCGGTGGCAAAGGCGTCCTCGGCCCCTTCCAGAAGCGCCATGCGCTCTTCGAACATCGCCACGGTGGGGTTGCCGTAGCGGGCGTAGATATATTCGTCCTCACCCGCCTTGAGGAACCGCGCCTCGGCGGCCTCGGCGGTGTCGTAGACAAAGCCCTGGGTCAGAAAGAGCGCCTCGCTGACCTCGCCCCAGCCGCTGCGCTTCGTCCCGCCATGCACCAGATTGGTGCGTTTTCCCAAAGGTTTTCGACTGTCTGCCATCGCGGCCTCCAACAAAAAAGCTCCCGTCGCGGTCAAGCGAAAGGAGCCCCCTCGTCCGACCTCTTTAGCGGCATGTTTAGCGAGGCCCGCAATCCGGTGAACAAATCGCCTCGTGTCTTCCGCATAGAGATGTTGCGGATTGGAATCAAGACCGTCACGGCCTCGTAACCAAAGCTTCATGCCTTCGTCACAAGCTGTGCGTACCGGCTACACACAAGATGTAGTGGAGCAACGCCATGCCGCTTCTAAAGATCACCGCCAGAGACGACCGGCCGGGCCTGCACGCGGCCCCCGGAGATCTGTCGCAGGCGCTGGGAAATGCGCTGGCCGAGGATCCCGGGCCGGTCACGATCATGATCCACGGCTACAAATACCAGCCCGGCCATCCCCGCCATTGCCCGCAGGACACGCTGCTGTCGCCCGGCCTCAGAGAGCGCCGCGGCAAGCGTCAGAGCTGGCCGCGGCACTTGGGGTTTCGCGGTCAGAAAGGCGAAGGGATCGGCCTGGGGTTTGGCTGGGCGGCGCGTGGCTCGATCCGGGGCGCCTATGCGCGGGCGGCCGAGGCCGGTGCCGCGCTCGGGCGCCTGATGGACACGGTGGCGCGCGCCGATCCGGAGCGTCCGATCCGCCTGATCGCGCATTCTCTGGGCGCGCGTGTGGCGCTCTCGGGGATCTCCTGTTGCCGCCATGCACGCGCAAGAAGCCTTGTTTTACTGGCGGCGGCGGAGTTTGCCAGCGCCGCGCGCGCGGCGTTGTCGCAACCGGCGGCAGAGGGATGCCGCGTGCTCAACGTGACCTCGCGCGAAAACGATCTGTTCGACTTTCTCTTCGAACAGCTGGTGCCTTCGGGCACAGATGCGGACTGGGTTCTGGGCCAGGCCCGCGGCGGTCTGCCGATGGTGAGCCTGCAGCTTGACGATCCCGCGAGCCTCGCGGCGCTGCGCCGTCTGGGCTACCCGATTGCCGCCTCCGAACGGCGGATCTGCCATTGGTCGCCCTATCTCCGGCCCGGCGTCTTTCCGCTTTATCGCGCGGTGCTGGACGGCAATCTGCCACTGGCGACACTGCGCGCGGCCCTGCCGGCGGAGCATGCCCCGAGATGGGCGCGGCTCTGGCCCGCGAAAGCGCGGCTTACCTGGACGCGCGCTGCCACCACACAAAGCGCGGGCTAGCGCAAGACCGCGGCCATGCCCGACACGGGTGAAGCCCCGCGAACTGCCCCCCGAAACCCCTGAATGCAGAAAATTTTAGACATTTGATCGCGTATTGTGCGACCGGGTCCTGCCAGCAGTTGCCTTTCCCCGGGAAGAGACCGCATCATGGTCGTCAAGGCCGCGTTCATCAGGACCCTCCTTCATGGAAAATTTTCTATTTCAGGCCACTGTCTTTCTCGGCGCCGCGGTCATCGCGGTACCGATTGCCGCGCGGTTCGGGCTGGGCTCGGTGCTGGGCTACCTGCTGGCCGGGCTGATCATCGGGCCGGGGCTCGGACTGGTGGCCAATACCGAGGATATCCAGCATTTCGCGGAATTTGGCGTTGTGATGATGCTGTTTCTCATCGGGCTGGAGCTTGAACCCCGCGCCCTTTGGGACATGCGCCACCGGCTGATCGGCCTTGGCGGGCTGCAGATCGCCATCACCACAGGCCTTGTTATGGCCGCGTCGATTGCTTTCGGTCTGCCCTGGCAGACCTCGCTGGCCATCGGCATGATCCTGGCGCTCTCGTCAACCGCCATCGTGCTGCAGACGCTGTCGGAAAAAGGGCTGATGCAGACCGCGGGCGGGCGGTCGACCTTTTCGGTGCTGCTGACGCAGGACATCGCGGTGATCCCGATGCTGATCGCGATGCCGCTGCTGGCGGTGGGCCCGATGGTGGCGCTGTCGCCCGACGGCTCGATCCAGCGCGCGGCAGAAGAGCACGGGCACCACAGCATGTCGCTGGTCGAAGGCTTGCCCGGCTGGGGTGTGGCGCTGGTGACGCTGGGCGTTGTCGCCGCGATCATCCTGGCAGGCGTCTACGGCGCGCGGCCGCTCTTCCGCTTCATCCACTCCGCCAAGCTGCCGGAGATGTTCACCGCCATCGCCCTGCTGATTGTCGTGGGCATCGGCTTCCTGATGATGCTGGTCGGGCTTTCGCCGGCACTTGGCACCTTCCTTGCGGGTGTGGTTCTGGCCAACTCCGAGTTCCGCCACGAGCTGGAATCCGATATCGAGCCTTTCAAGGGCCTGCTGCTGGGGCTCTTCTTCATCACCGTCGGCGCGGGCATCAATGTTACCGCGCTGATGCGCGAGCCGATCCTGATCCTTTCGCTGGCCCTTGGCGTGATCGCGCTGAAAGGCGCGGTTCTTTACGGGCTCGGCAAGGCGTTCGGGCTGCGCGGGCGGGATCAATGGCTCTTTACGCTGGGCCTGGCGCAGGCGGGCGAGTTCGGCTTTGTGCTGATTTCCTTTGCGCTGCAGCAGGCGGTGCTCGACCAGCGTCTGGGGCAGACGCTGCTGTTGGTGGTGGCGCTCTCGATGCTGATCACGCCGCTTCTGTTCATCCTTTACGAATGGCTCTCCAAACGGATTGTCGAGCGGACCGACGAGGAGCCCGAGCCCGACGATATCGACGCCCGAGGCCCTGTGATCATTGCCGGAATCGGGCGCTTTGGACAGGTGGTGAACCGGCTTGTGCAATCGGCGGGCTTCCAGTCGGTGGTGCTGGATCACAACATGCAGACGATCCAGCTGATGCGCCGCTTCGGCTACAAGGGCTTTTTCGGCGACCCGACCCGCCCGGAACTTCTGCACGCGGCGGGCATCGAAAGCGCGCGTGTTCTGGTGGCCGCGCTCGACGACCCGAAATCCAACCTCAAGCTTGTGTCCTACGCGCGGCGCGTCCGGCCCGACCTGCATATCGTGGCGCGCGCGCGCGACCGGACCCATGTCTACAAGCTCTACCAGGCGGGCGCCAACGACATCGTGCGCGAAATGTTCGACAGCTCGCTGCGCGCCGGGCGCTACGTGCTGGAGAATATCGGCATGTCGGAATACGAGGCCGCGGTGGCGCAGGAGACCTTTTACCACCACGATCGCGAAACGGTGCGGGAGCTGGCCGCGCTCTGGGATCCCACAATTCCGGCGTCGGAAAACACCGCCTATATCGAGCGCGCCAAGGCGCTCGAAAAGGATCTGGAAACCGCGCTCTTCACCGCGCTGGAATCCTCCAGCAAGGAAAACACCGCCGCCTGAATACCGCGACGCGTCCCGCAAAGCAAAAGCCGCGCCCGGGCAGGACGCGGCTTTTCCGTGTGGTGCGGCAGAGGGTTACGCGGCGCGCAGGCCCAGAACCTCGTCCACCTGCTTGGCGGCGGCAACCTCGTCCCCGCCCGAAACGGCGGCCACTTCACGGGTCAGACGCTCGAGCGCGGCCTCGTAAAGCTGGCGCTCCGAATAGGATTGTTCGCGCTGGTCGTCGGCGCGGTGCAGGTCGCGCACAACCTCGGCAATGGCGATCAGATCGCCGGAGTTGATCTTCTGCTCGTATTCCTGCGCCCGGCGCGACCACATGGCCCGCTTGACCTTGGCCTTGCCTTTCAGCGTCTTCATCGCCTGGCTGACCACATCGGGCGAGCTCAGTGAGCGCATGCCGACCTCGGTGGCCTTGTGCGTCGGAACACGCAGGGTCATTTTGTCCTTCTCGAACGAGATCACAAACAGTTCCAGCTCGAATCCGGCGACTTCCTGCTTCTCGATCGAGACGATCTGTCCCACCCCATGAGCGGGATAGACAACATAGTCGTTCGGGCGGAACTCGGATTTCTTCGACTTACTCATGCAGACTTTCCTTGCGCTCAGCCGGTGCCGGGATCTTCAGGCGACAGAAAAGGCGACCGGGGACTGGCATGTTCCCGCTCACCTTGGCTCTACTTCGGCTTATGCCGCCGGGTTCTGAGGGATCCGGCGCCCAACACAGACTGGTTTCATTGAATGTGATCATATCATATTTTGCGCCCGCAGCATAGAAGGCACATGTCGCGCCGGTTAAGGCCACGATCTCAGCGTGTTACGACGCGTTCCTCGCGCGAAAATCGGGCGTTACGGGGGCGCGCCGCGAATCAGGCTCAGCCGCCTTCGCCCGCCGCCTCGGAGAAGTATTTGTCCATCTTGCCGCTTTCGCCATCGCGATCATCCGCATCCGGCAGCGGGTCTTTCTTGGTAATGATCACCGGCCAGGATTCGGAGTATTTGCGGTTGAACTCCACCCATTTCTCCATGTCCGGCTCGGTGTCCGGACGGATGGCGTCGGCGGGGCATTCGGGCTCGCACACGCCGCAATCGATACATTCATCCGGATGGATCACCAGCATGTTCTCGCCTTCATAGAAGCAATCCACCGGACAGACCTCGACGCAATCGGTGTATTTGCAGGCGATGCAGTTGTCGGTGACGACATAGGTCATGAATGCGGTCCGTGTCTCGTAGCGTCAGCTAGCTAGCTAGACCAGAGGCCGCGATCATTCAAGCATGTCGGGGCGCGACTTTTCCATCTGCCGCCGGTCGCGCTTTGTCGGTCGGCCCTTGCCGTCGAATTTCGGTGCCCGGGGGGTCGCAGGCGCCTCGGAATGCGGTTTGGGCGGATCGAGATCGGTATAAAGCGCCTGCGCTTCGGGCGCCGGGCCGCGCCGCGTGCCCAGGGCCTCGATGCGGATGACCCGAACCTCACGCGATTGTGCAAAGGTCAGCACGTCCCCCACCCCGACCCCAAAGGCCGGTTTGCCGATGGGCACGCCGTTCACGCGGATGCCCGCGCCGACCGTTTTGGTCGCCAGGCTGCGCGTCTTGAAGAACCGCGCGTGCCAGAGCCACTTGTCGACGCGGAGTTTGCCTGCCTCCTCGGCCACTCAGGTCTTGTCCTTGAGCCCCATGAGCGCGGCGGCAAAGGGGTTGTCGGGATCGATGGGCTTTTCCTTGCGCGGCGGGCGGGCCTCGAAGGTCTTGGCTCCGCGTTCGCCCTTGGGACCGCCCTTGCCGGGCTTGCCCTTGCCGCGCGGTTTGCCCTGACCGGGCTTGCCACCGCCGTCGCGGCGCGCGCCGCCGCCCTTTCGGGGGCCGCCCCGCTGCCCGCCACGAATGCCGCCCCAGGTGAAGGTGTAGAACACCTCCGTCTCGGGACCGGCCAGCGCCGCGTCGGGCGCGGTTCCGGGCAGGATCTCTTCGGCGGGTGTGTCCGCCACGGGCGCCTCTTCGGCAGGCGCGGCGGGCTCTTCGGCGACGGGGGCAGCGCCCTCGTCGGCAATCCCGACCACGGCCTCGGGAATGTCCGCAGGTGGCGGGACTTCGGCAGGTGCGGCGTCGCTGCCGGCGGAGGCCACTTGCGCGGCGTCCATCACCGGAATGTCCTCTGCCGGTACGCCATCCTCGGCCTTCACCACCGCGTCGACCGGTTTCACCTTCTCGCGCTCGGCCCTCTCGGACTTGTAGCCCAGCCCGCCCATCAGATCGGCGAACTGCTCCAGCGTAAGCCCGCTGATCGAGAGCATGTCGGAATTGGCTTCGAACCCGCCCCGGCTGTCCTCGCCGCGCAGCATGTCCGCGAGACGCTCCAGCATGTCGATGCGGATGGCGCGCGCGCCCGCCGCGCGGTAACCGCTGAGCGTGAGGTGCTGGGCCGGTGTGCCCGCGGGGTTCGGCACGGTGACAAGGCCCGGGGGCGGCGCTTCGGGAAACTCCTCCAACCCGTTGGCAAGGCTCCACAAAACCAGACGCAACCGGGTCGGCGCTGGCTTCAGCAGCAGCGGCATGAAGATCGTGTACTGGCCGAAGCGCACGCCGTGCTTGCGCAGCATGCCGCGCGCGTCCTGGTCCAGCTGTTTGACGTCGTCGGCCACATCGGCGCGCGGGATCACCCCCATCGCCTCGACCAGCCGGAAGGCAAAGCCCTTGGCCAGCCCGTTCAGCGTCTCGTCGCCCTGCATCTTGCTGAGCGGCTCGAACTGCGCGGCAATCTTGCGGTCGATGAAATGCTGCAGGCGGCGTTCGACCTTGCCCGCGACATCCGCGCCGGCCTCTTCGTCGACAAAGGCCACAACGCGGGGTTTCAGCGGATCGTCGCCCTTCGCGAGCTTGCCCACCGCCTGTTCACCCCACATCAGGCCCCCCTGCTCGGTGAAATCGAGCTCGGTATCCGGCGCGTTGTAAAAACGGTCCGCCCGCAGATGGAAATGCGGCACCAGCGCCTGGACCGAGGCCTGACGGATCGTCTTGGCCTCCTGCCCCGTCGCGTCCTTGTCCTGACGGAACCGGAACCCTTCGAGCTTACCGACGAATTGTCCTTCGACGGTCACCTCGCCCTTGTCATTCACTTCGGCCAAGAGGGCCTCCTTTTGTTTCAACCGCCGAAGCAGCACGCTGGTCCGCCGGTCTACAAATCTTTGCGTCAGGCGCGCGTGCAGCGCGTCCGACAGGCTGTCTTCTACAGCGCGCGCCCGGGCGCGCCAATGGTCTTCATCGGCCACCCATCCACGCCGTTGCGCCACATAGGTCCAGGTTCTGATAAAGGCGAGACGTTTCGACAATGTGTCAATGTCGCCGTCTGTCCGGTCGATGCGATTGATCTGTCGGGCCAGAAAATCATCCGGGATGGCGCCTTTTTCGTGCAGATGTGAAAAGATAACGCCCAGAAGCCCCGCATGTTCCGCCGCCGAGATGCCGCGGAAATCCGGGATCCGGCAGACATCCCACAAAAGCTGCACCGCGGACGGGCTGCTGGCGCGGGCCTGCACTTCGGCGTCCTGCCCCAGGGTGCGCAGCGCGCGCAGATCGTCGGCCTCGCGCGCTTTCATCAGCCAGTCATTGTCGGGCTTGACGTCGAGTGAGCGGTCCAGCGTCATGATCGAGGCGAAATTCAGCTGCGCGCTGCGCCAGTTGAGTTTCTTCAGCGGTGTGAACTGATGGTTGCAGATCGCCTCTGCCCAATCCTCCGGAATCGCCCCCGCCTCGCCGGTCACGCCGAAGGTGCCGTGGCTCATCCCGCGCCCGGCACGGCCCGCGATCTGGGCCAGTTCATTGGGCTGCAAGGGCCGCAGCCGCCGCCCGTCGAATTTTGTGAGCGACGAAAACGCAACGTGGTTGATGTCGAGGTTGAGCCCCATGCCGATGGCATCGGTGGCCACCAGAAAATCGACCTCGCCATTCTGGTAAAGATCGACCTGCGCGTTGCGGGTGCGCGGGCTGAGCGCGCCCATGACCACCGCCGCCCCGCCTTTCTGGCGTTTGAGCAGCTCGGCGATGGCATAGACATTCTCGACCGAGAACCCCACGATTGCGGTGCGCGCGGGCAGTCGGCTTATCTTTTTCGAACCTGTGTAGCTTAGCTGGCTCATCCGCTCGCGGCGGATGAACTGCACCCCGTCCACAAGCGCCGCAATCGGGCCGCGCATCGTGTCCGAGCCCAGAAACAGCGTCTCGTGCTGACCGCGCATGCGCAACAGCCGGTCGGTGAAGACATGCCCGCGTTCAGGATCGGCGCAAAGCTGGATCTCGTCTATCGCGACAAAATCGCAGCCCATGCCCTCGGGCATCGCCTCGACCGTGCAGACCCAGTATTGCGCCCGCGGCGGCACGATGCGCTCTTCGCCCGTGACCAGAGCCACCACGGAAGGCCCGCGAATGGCGACGATCTTGTCATAGACCTCGCGCGCCAGAAGCCGCAGCGGCAGACCGATGATCCCCGTGCGGTAGCCCAGCATCCGGTCGATGGCGTAATGGGTCTTGCCGGTATTGGTCGGGCCGAGAACGGCGGCGACCGTGGCGCGTTGGGCCATCTGGCCAGCCTCTCAAATCAGCGTGACAGGTCCGGGGGTTGGATCAGAGTTCGATGCCGCGTGCAATGCGTTCCAGACGCTCCATCGCGCGGATCACATCCGCATCATGCGGGCGCATCCTCAGCACCCGCTCATAGGCGTCATAGGCCAGGATCGGCCGGTCCACCTGCTCATGAATCGCGCCGATCCCGCGCAAAGCCGCAAAATGGCTGGGGTTGAGGTTGAGCACCCGCGCCAGCGCATCCATCGCCGGGCCGTAGCGATCGGCCTGGTAATAGGCCAGTGCCAGCCCGTGCCAGCCTTCGGCGAAATCCGGCGCATGATCGGTCAGCGCGCGAAAATGCTCGATCGCCTTGGTGTGATCCGACAGCTCCAGCGCATCGCGCCCGCGTTTGAGCAGCAGATCCATCGCCGCGGAGCCCGATTTCGACCATTCGGAGAGAATCTGCCGTTCCAGCCGCGACGCGGCGCTGTCATCTTCGGCCTGCCGCAGCTCTTCGAGCAGCTCGGCGGCGCGCGAATCTGCCCGGGCCGGGACGCCAGGTATGGAAAACATGACTACGGCTGCCAGTGCCGTGACGGTAGATTTGAAATTCATGACACCCATGCTCATAACAGTCCTGAGTGTAGCGCCTGAGCGTCGGAATGCCAGCGCAGGTTTTCGTAAGGAAGGAAGAACATGAGCGATACCATAACGGCCGCCGTCGCGGCCCTGAACGAAAAGATGGACGGTGCGGGCTTTGACGGCACCGCCAAGTTTGTGATGGGCGACGAGGGCAGCTTTATCGTCGACGAATCCGGCGCGCGCGAAGGCGACGACGACGCGGACGTTACCCTCAGCGCGGATGTGGACACGTTCCAGCAGATCTTCGAGGGTGAGCTGAACCCGACCACCGCCTTCATGTCCGGCAAGCTGACCATCGACGGCGACATGGGCAAGGCCATGCAACTGGCGCAGGTGCTGGCCTGATGGATCTGACCTCTGCCACTTTCCATGCCGATCTGGCCGAAGGCCCGGCAGAGGCGCGTGCCTTCTGGACGCAGGCCGATGACGGCCTGCGCATCCGAGTGGCGCATTATCCCGCGCGGGACGCAGACAGCGCACGCGGCAGCGTGCTGCTGTTTCCCGGGCGCACCGAATATGTCGAGAAATACGGCCGCACCGCCGCCGTGATGGCCGGACGCGGCTATCACACGCTGACCATCGACTGGCGCGGACAGGGCCTGGCCGACCGCATGCTGGAGGACCGGCGCGCCGGTCACGTGGAGGTCTTCGAGGATTACCAGCGCGACGTCGCCGCCATGCTCAGCGCCGCCGAGGCGCTGGAGCTGCCGCGCCCCTGGCACATGATCGGCCATTCCATGGGCGGCGCCATCGGGCTGCGTGCGGTGATGGACGGGCTGCCCGTCGCCTCCTGCGTCTTCACCGGTCCTATGTGGGGGATCCACATCTCCACCACCGTGCGTCCCGCCGCCTGGGCGCTTACCTGGTCGTCGAAACATGTGGGGCTGGGCCATCTCTTTGCGCCGGGCACCGGCACCGAAAGCTATACCGCCACAGGCGAGTTCGAGGACAACACCCTGACCACCGATCCCGAAATGTGGGATTACATGCGCCGCCAGGTGCTGGCGCAGCCGGAACTGCAGCTGGGCGGCCCGTCGATGCACTGGCTGCACGAGGCGCTGGCCGAATGCCGCGGGCTGGTGCGGCGGCCCTCGCCCGACCTGCCCTGCCTTTGCTTTGTCGGCTCAAACGAGCGCATTGTCGACGTCCCGCGTATCCATGACCGCATGGCGCGCTGGCCCGGCGGGCATCTCGATGTGCTCGAGGGCGGCGAGCACGAAGTGCTGATGGAGCGCCCCGAGCTGCGCGACCGCGTGCTGTCGATGGCGATCGACCAGTTCGACGGCGCCGGTGCGCGGACCGCGTTAACCGCCTGATTTTATGGCATGCACGCCCTGCGCCACGGCGGACGCCCCGGCGCGGATCCAGTTGTGCTCCGAGGCCACGAAAAACACGCTGATCCCGTAATCTTTCGCCCAGTCCGCAGCTTTCTCGGCATCGGGCACAAAACTGATACAGGCGCAGCCTTCGGCGCGCGCGGCCGCGCCCACGCGTTTCATCGCGGCATCGAGCTCGGCCCCGCCGATGGCGGTCTGGCCGTAGCTCACCGACAGATCCGCGGGGCCCACAAAGAGCCCGTCAATGCCGTCGGTTGCGGCAATCTCCTCGACCGCCTCCACCCCGGCAGGCTCCTCGATCTGGGCGATGACCACCGTCTCCGTGCGGCTTTGCTCCAGCACATCGGCCATCGGGCGCGTGGCATAGCCCGCCCAGCGGGTCGAGCCCGCATAGCCACGCCCGCCAACCCCGAACCGCCCGGCGCGCGCCACCTCACGGGCCTTTTCGGCGCTGTCCACATGCGGCACCACCACCCCCACCGCGCCGTAATCCAGCGCATGCAGGATCTCGCGCGGACTGCCGTCGCCGACCCGGATCAGCACCGGAAAATCGCACGCCCGCGCCACCGCGCAGCAGGCATCGAGCGCGCCACGGTCAAACGGCGAATGCTCGGCATCCAGGCAGACAAAATCGAGCCCCGAGGACACCAGCACCTCCAGAATCTGGACGTCCGGGGTCTTCATGAAGGTCCCCGCCAGCGGCGCGCCGCTCAACATCCTGTCCCGAAATCCGGCAATCCGCATGGTGTTCCTCCCGTTTGCGCCAAGGGAGCGTGCTTTGCGATCAAAGACAAGCCCCTGCTGCTTCTTCTCTTTCCAAATACGCCGCGTGACGCGCGCCCCACGCGCGCCACCAGCCTTTTCGCGCCGCCCGCGCCGCCTATACTCCCCTCATGGCAAATGTGCTCACCTTCCGCCCCGAAGGCATCTATTGCCCGGCGGGCGATTTCTATATCGACCCGTGGCGCCCTGTGGACCGCGCGCTGATCACCCACGGGCATTCCGACCACGCGCGGCCCGGCCATGCCCGGTACCTCGCGACCCACGCCGCCCTGCCGGTCATGCAGCACCGGCTGGGCGAGATCACCGCCGAGGGCATCGGCTTCGGCGAAACGCGCCGGATCGGCGCGGCGAGCGTGTCCTTCCACCCCGCAGGCCACCTGCCCGGCTCGGCACAGATCCGGGTCGAGGTCGGCGGCGAGGTCTGGGTGGTCTCGGGCGACTACAAGACCACGCCGGACGGGCTCTGCGAGCCGTTCGAGCCGGTGCGCTGCCATGCCTTCATCACCGAGTGCACCTTTGGTCTGCCGGTCTTCAAATGGCGCCCGCAAAACGAGGTCGCCGCCGAGGTCAACGCCTGGTGGGCGGCCAATGCCGCCGCCGGGCGCGTCTCGATCCTGGGCGCCTATGCGCTTGGCAAGGCGCAGCGCCTGCTGCACATGATCGACGCGGATATCGGCCCGATCCTGACCCATGGCGCGGTGGAGGCGACCAACGCCGTGCTGCGCCGCCAGGGCTACCCCTTGCCCGACACCCGGCACGTTGCGCCCGATCTCAACCCAAAGGACTATCCCGGCGCTTTGGTCATCGCGCCGCCCTCGGCGCTCGGCGCCAGCTGGGCGCGGCGGTTCGGGACGCGGTCCACCGGTTTTGCATCGGGCTGGATGCGGCTGCGCGGTGTCCGGCGCAGGCGCGCGGCGGATCGCGGTTTTGTGCTGTCGGACCACGCGGATTGGGAAGGTCTGCACCAGGCCATCAGGGCCACGGGCGCGGAAAAGATATTTGCCACACATGGTTACACGGAGATCTTCGCGCGGTGGCTGAACTCCGCAGGCTGGGATGCAGAGGTTGTGCCCACCGAGTTCGGCGGCGAAGAGGACGAGGTGGTGGACAGCCCCGGCGAACAGGCCCCGGCCTCATGAAGGATTTCGCCGCGCTCTTCACCGCCATCGACCAGACCACCAGGACCACCGCCAAGACAAAAGCGCTGGCCGGGTTCTTTGCGGAGGCCGAAGAGGCCGACAAGCTCTGGACCATCGCGCTTTTTTCCGGACGGCGCCCGAAACGTGCGGTAACCACCACGCAGCTGCGCGAATGGGCCGCCGAAGAGGCCGGCGTGCCGCTCTGGCTGCTGGAGGAAAGCTATCCCATCGTCGGCGATCTGGCCGAGACCATCGCGCTGCTCCTGCCGCCTGCCACGCGCCACGACGACGCGCCGCTGTCTTACTGGATCAACGAGCTGCGCAGCCTTGCCGCGCTCGATATCGAGACCCGCAAGGCCCGCATCCTCGATGCCTGGGACCGGCTGGACGAGACCGAGCGCTTCTTGTTCAACAAGCTCATCACCGGCGGGTTTCGCATCGGTGTCAGCCAGAAGCTGATGACCCGCGCGCTGGCACAGGCCACCGGTCAGCAGGAGGCGGTGCTGGCGCATAAGCTCATGGGCGGCTGGGATCCCGCCGAAACAAGCTATCACGCGCTGATCGAGGCCGAGGATCCCGGTGCCGATGAAAGCCGCCCCTACCCGTTCTACCTCGCCTACCAGCTGGACGATCCGCCCGAGCGCCTTGGCGCGCCCGAGGATTGGCAGGCGGAGTGGAAATGGGACGGCATCCGTGGCCAGCTGATCCTGCGCGGTGGCAGCCATCATCTATGGTCGCGCGGCGAAGAGTTGATCACCGGGCGTTTTCCGGAATTGGCCCGCGCGGTGGATTTCCTGCCCCCGGGCACGGTGCTCGACGGCGAGATCGTGACCTGGGACGGCAGCCAGCCGATGTCCTTCTCGACGCTGCAGCCGCGGATCGGGCGCAAGACCGTGCCGAAAAAGCTGCTGAAAGAGGCGCCGGTGATCCTGCTGGCCTACGATCTGCTGGAAGCGGATGGCGCGGATCTGCGCGACGCGCCGCTGCGCGACCGGCGCGCGCGGCTCGACGCGCTGCTCGCCGGTCTGCCCCCCGACGCCCCGCTGCGCGCCTCTCCGCGCATCACCTTCGACGCGTGGCAAACGCTCGCCGACACCCGCGCCGCTGCGCGCGACATGCGCGCCGAAGGGGTGATGCTGAAACGCCTCGACAGCCCCTATCTTTCGGGTCGCAAGAAAGGCGATTGGTGGAAATGGAAGCTCGATCCGCTGACTGTCGACGCGGTGATGATCTACGCCCAGCAAGGCCACGGGCGGCGCGCCAACCTCTTCACCGATTTCACCTTTGCGGTCTGGAACGGCAACGATCTCGTGCCCTTCACCAAGGCCTATTCCGGGCTCACGGATGCCGAGTTCACTCAGATCACGAGCTGGGTGCGCAAGAACACGCTGCAGCGGTTCGGGCCGGTACGTCAGGTGCGCCCCGAGCACGTGTTCGAGATCGCCTTCGAAGGCATTCATGCCAGCCCGCGCCACAAATCCGGCATCGCCTTGCGCTTTCCCCGCATGTCCCGCTGGCGGCAGGACAAACCGGTGCAGGAGGCAAACACGCTGGACCATCTGCAGCAGATGCTGGCCACATACGGCACGTGAGAGCCCACACCCGGTCCCGCGATCAGAGCCGCCCCGAAAACCCGCAACCCGGCCGCTGTTTCTTCTCTTTGGAAATACCGCCGGGGGGTCTCGGGGGCTGGCCCCCCGGTTTCGCGCGCCAACGGCGCGCGCGGATCGGATCGCCAAGGGCGATCCGACACCGGAAACGGCCACGCGCCACGGCGATCAACCGGATCACTCCACCATTTTCCCTTGAGAGTGCCCGCCCCGCGGCTTACCTCAGGACGCAACAGCCAAGGAGCCCCCCATGACCTTCCGCCCTGTCTTCGACGCCAACGCTGCATCCGGCACCCGCGATCTGGGCGATCTGCCCGAATGGGACCTCAGCGATCTCTATACCGCCCCCGACGCGGCGGAGCTCAAACGCGATCTCGACTGGCTCGAGGAGGCTTGCAGAGGCTTTGCCGCCGATTACGAAGGCAAGCTGGGCGATCTCGATGCCGCGGGCTTTCTCGAGGCCGTGCACCGGCACGAGAAGATCGAAGGCATCGCCGGGCGCATCATGTCCTTTGCCGGGCTGCGCTATTATCAGCAGACCACCGATGCCGAGCGCGCCAAGTTCCTGTCGGATTGTCAGGAAAAGATCACCAATTACACCACGCCGCTGGTCTTCTTCACGCTGGAGCTCAACCGGCTGGAGGACGACGTGATCGACGGACTTTTTGCCGCCGACGCCGACCTGGCCCGCTACAGGCCCGCCTTTGACCGCATCCGCGCGATGAAGCCCTATCAGCTCTCGGACGAGCTGGAGAAATTCCTGCACGATCTGGGAGTTGTGGGCGACGCGTGGGAGCGGCTGTTCGACGAGACCATCGCCGGGCTGGAATTCGAGGTCGATGGCGAGGCGCTCAACATCGAGGGCACGCTCAACCTGCTGACCGAGCAGGAGCGCGGCAAGCGAGAGGCGGCGGCGCGCGAGCTGGTGCGGGTCTTTCAGGCCAATATCCGGACATTTGCGCGGGTGCACAACACGCAGGCCAAGGAAAAGGAGATCCTCGATCGCTGGCGCGGCATGCCCAGCCCGCAGACCGGCCGGCACCTCTCCAACGATGTGGAGCCGGAGGTGGTCGAGGCGCTGCGCAACGCCGTGGTTGCCGCCTATCCGCGCCTCAGCCACCGGTATTACGAGCTGAAGCGCAAATGGCTCGGGCTGGAGCGCATGCAGGTCTGGGACCGCAACGCACCGCTGCAGATGGAGACCACCCGCGTTGTCGACTGGACCGAAGCGCGCGAGACCGTGATGCGCGCCTATGAGGGCTTCGATCCGCGCATGTCCGAGATCGCCACCCCGTTTTTCGAACGCGGCTGGATCGATGCCGGTGTGAAGCCCGGCAAGGCGCCCGGCGCCTTCGCGCATCCCACCGTGACCGATGTGCACCCCTACATCATGCTGAATTACCTGGGAAAACCGCGCGACGTCATGACCCTGGCGCATGAGCTGGGCCACGGCGTGCACCAGGTCCTGGCTGCGGGCCAGGGCGAGATGCTGTCCTCCACCCCGCTGACGCTGGCCGAAACCGCAAGCGTCTTTGGCGAGATGCTGACCTTCCGCCGCATGCTCGACAATGCGACCGACCCGGCAGAGCGCAAGATCCTGCTCGCCGGCAAGGTCGAGGACATGATCAACACCGTGGTGCGCCAGATCGCGTTTTACGATTTCGAGTGCAAGCTGCATGACGCCCGCCGCGGCGGAGAGCTGACGCCGGATGATATCAACGCGCTCTGGATGTCGGTCCAGGCCGAAAGCCTCGGGCCTGCGTTCGACTTCATGGAGGGCTACGAGACTTTCTGGGCCTATATCCCGCATTTTGTGCATTCGCCCTTCTACGTCTACGCCTATGCGTTTGGCGACGGGCTGGTGAACGCGCTTTATGCCGCCTATCAGGACGCGCCCGATGGCTTTCAGGACAAGTATTTCGACATGCTGAAGGCCGGCGGCTCCAAACACCATTCCGCCCTGCTTGCGCCGTTTGGCCTCGACGCGTCGGACCCGGCGTTCTGGGACAAGGGGCTGAGCATGATCGAAGGCTTCATCGAAGAGCTGGAGGCCATGGAAGCCTGAGCGCTGGTCTGCGCAGCCGGGAAAAGTCCCTTGGACCTTTCAAGCAGCAAACGGGCGGGGACCTCCGACGGACAAGCGAGCGAACACCTCACATGGCGTTCCGGCATGCCACGATCCATGTGATATGCCGAAGCCTCACGCGGCTGGAACGACGGTTGTGCTCAGAGAGCGGTTTCGACGGGGTGGTGTCGGGAATGCGGACTCTGCCGACATGAGACACCAGACCTTCGCTGACGCAGCATCCTCTCGCAGACACGGCATTCTAATCGCCATATTGCAACGAATTTCGCCCGGCCGGCCGTTCACAGGAGAATAAATCGCCCGATCCACGACCGATCTTACGCCGCCCAGTGATCCGGCGTCTTACGCGCGGACAAAAAGGCCATAATCGCTGGCAATCCGGGGCCGGTTTTTTGCGCCAAACAACGTCAGCGAACAACGCCTCGGGCAAGACGTGGACTGTCGCTGCGAATGTGATTGCTCCCCTTTGAGGAGACCGAAGCGGACATTTACGTCAGTGGGCCTGGACGCAACACCGCAAAAGCAGCCAGGCCACGGTTGCGATGTCTGTTGCACTTGTTCCAGTCGTCCCTGTTGAACCTCTGCGTACGGGATTGCCGTGCACCTTCAGGCCTCAGGCGGCGCCGTGGTATGTAGACCTACAAGCCGCGCCAGCAGAATGACCGTGTAGAGCACACCAACGATCGCCTCTGCGATGGCTGTGGCCTGTGCGAGCGGGCGTCGCGGCAGGATATCGCCATAGCCAGCCGAGGTGAGGGTCACGTAGCTGAAGTAAAGGTGCTGCTGCCAGGACGTGACCGGCCCGTCCGGCCCGACGAAGGACCCCGGTTGCAGCCATTCCACTGTCGCGAAGACCGCGGCAAAACCCGAGCCGATCACCAAATAGAGCGCCGTGGCGGCCAGAATGGTTTCGGTCCGCACGGTGCCGGTGCCGAACGTGTATCGAGCCAACACGATCAGGATCACGGCGTGATAGACGATCGAGGTCAGAAACACCGCAGGCGCGCGGCTGGCCCCATCGCCGCCCCCGGCCCAGACAGCGGCCACGAACACGGCCAGCCCCGTAGCCAGTGCCGCGAGGTGCAGCCGGTGGTCGTTGCTCAGCATCCATGTCGCCACCACGAACATGGAGCCGTAGAAGGCATAGAATGCTATCGTGCCGGCCATGCCCATCGACGCGATGGGAAAGATCAGGTTGTGGATCACGATGGCGGCGATCAGCCCGCCTGTCTTGGCGACCTCGGAGAGACCCTGCGCAGCTGTAACGCTTTGGGTCACGCTGAAGGCTCCACGCCGCGGGGCTTGTCGGGATTGATCAGCGCCACGGGAAACATCACGAACAGCATTCCGAGTCCGAGCGCGATGCCGCCCGCATCGGCGCTATGCAATGTCCAGCCGACGACGGGCATGGCCACGAAGGGGATCGCGTAGGTCCAGGGCACGTTGCGCCCGATGGTCAGGCGGTAGAGCACGTTGCCAGCCATGAAGATCATCGGCCCGGCACAGGCGATCACAATAGAGGGCAGATAAATCGCATCCGTCGGGTGCGCCACAATCACTTCGATCGCCACGGCCACGACGATCGCCCCGCAAACCATGATGCCATGGGCATAGGCGAGCCCCGCGCGCCCGAGCTTTGCCTGATCTTCCGCGGAGTGAAACGCGTCCTCACCCGCTTCTCCGGAATGCACGAAGTAGAGCCACCACATCGAAACCAGGAGCGCAAAGCCAACGGCCGCCGTCAGGAAAAGCGGCCCGGTCAGATCGGCGCCCACCATCGTGCCGCCCAACAAGAGCACGCTTTCTCCCAGGGCAATAATGAAGATCAGCTGGTTACGCTCCAGAAGGTGCAGCCCTTTAAGCGTCCAGGTCTCCATCGGCGTGCGTCCGTGTCCCGGCACGAAGAATCCGGCATAGGGTCCGGCGTAGTCGATCAACACCGCGATGATCCAAAGCGGCAGGCGCAGTGGTTCGATCAGGGCCCCGCCAATCCAGAACACGCCCGAGAAGGCCGACCACATTCCGAGCTGCCAGTAATTCTGACCCATCTGCGTGTCGCGCATGACCCGCGCCATGTAGAAGGCGCGGATCAGCGCCATCGCCACATAGGCGAACGCGAAAAGCCAGGCGCGGTACCCGAACGCGTAGTGGATCGCGACCGCCATCATCAATGCGCAGCCCATTAGCACCAGTGTGAGAACGCGCCCCTGCAACTTGTCAGGATCAATCCAGTTGGCCGACCAGGCGGTGTAGTTCCAGGCCCACCAGATACCGGCAAAGAGGACTGCGCACTCCAGCGCGCCCCGCCAGGTTTGGTGTTCCAGGAGGTAATGCGAGAGTTGAATGATCGAAAAAACATAGACCAGATCGAAAAACAGCTCGACCGTCGTGACCTTGAGATGCGGACCGCCAGAGCGGTCACGGAGCGCGGCGGCTGGCGCGAAACTGGGGCGTGGCGAAGTCTGGGGCATTATCACGGTCACTCCAAAATGGGATATCGCTTAAGCTGGCCGCCTGGAAAACGGGGCGGCGCGCGGCTGGTGCGGTTGGCAAACAGCACGCACATCCGGACGCCGAACTCTTCGGTCTGGACGGCACGGCAAACACCTGTCCGGCGGCTGTAACTTTGGGATCGCTTAGAACACGCGGCGGCGTTTGGGAATCTCGCAGGTCGAACATCACAATTCGGAAAATGCGAACAAATGAGCGATCCGAATAGACCGGACAAACCCGGACTCGTCAGCGGCCACTGGAACGCCCGTCTTGCCCGTTGTCCAGGATCGTTCATTTCATCCGAACAGTGATTTCGCAACTTGGCGGCAAGCCGGACCGCGCCCCGCGATGTATTGTAAATCTGCGCACAGGAATCGCCTCGGCTCTTCGACTTTTCCGGCCGACTGCCGATGCAAACGTCCGCACAGGTACAATCGAACAGGAGACGAACATGAAATTGTCATCGCTCGCCTTGGGCATAATTGTGCTGGTCGGACCGGATGCGTCGATGAGGGCCCGAACCCGAATTTGGCTCGTTTGAGCGCGCAACTGGAATACGCATCAACGACCCCGACGCCGCGCCCGGCATGGTGCAATGCTCCGATGGCCTGTTCTACGAAGACTGCAGAAACGCGCCTGCAGGCTTCTGACTGACATGTGCTGCTAAGGCCGTAGCGCGCGGGCTGCTTCACAGGAGCTTTCGCGCCGGCATCGCGGCTCCCAATCAGGCTTGTCCAAATCCAACAGGAAGCAGACATGAAACGAGCACGTAAATACGCAATCTCACGCGCGGCCTGCCTCGGCCTCCTTCTTGCCGCGCAGCTAGTGTCGGCACCGGCTCGCGCGCAAGAAGATGCGACGACGGCGGCGACCATTGGCATCTATGAAAGCCCGCCGTTCGTCATGTTCAATTCGGATGGCGCGCCCGAGGGGCTTGCCATCGACCTTTGGTCGCTCTTGGCCGAAGATCTCGGTCTTGAGACAAATTTCGTGCCCTTCGACACCCTGCGCGACTTGACCGATGCCGTAGTGGCTGAAGAGATCGACGTCGCAGTCACCAACCTGACCATCACCGAGGACCGGATCCGCCGCATGGATTTCACGCAGCCCTGGTTCAACGCAGGTCTGCGCATCATGACCCATGGCGATGGCGCCACCGGCTGGCGGGCCTTTATCAACGGTATGGCGGACGCCGGACACCTGCGCGCCTATGCCTGGCTGGCTTTTGCGATGCTCGTCGCCACACTCGCTTTCACGATTTTCGACCGGCGCTTTGACAAGGACTTTCACCCGCGGTGGCGCGATGGCATCGCCCACAGTTTCCATACTGTCATGCAGGTCGCCACCTCGGGCAGAATGCCGACGCGCAAAAACCTGTTCGGTTGGATCGGGCGGATCGGGCAGGCCCTCTGGCTCGTCTTCGGATTGGCGGTCGTGGCCTATGTCACCTCGTCGGTCACCTCTGTCATGACCACGCTCGCGATCACCGACAGTATCAACGGCCCCGATGATCTGCCCGGCGCGCGGATCGGTGTTTTCGAAGGCTCCATCGCACAGGATTTCGGCGAGATACGCGGTTACGACCTCCGCACCTATCCCGGCATCGCCGCCGCCGCGCAGGACCTTGTCAGCGGCGAGATCGACGCCGTGGTCGCCGATGCGCCGGTCCTGGAATACTACGCGATCCAGAACCCCGATCTGGTGCTGAATGTCGTCGGCCCGATGTTCGAGCCGGATCGCTACGGGTTCGCCGTGCCGCAGGACAGCACCCTGACCGATGAACTGACCGTGCGCCTCCTGCGGTTTTGGGAAGACGGCACCATTCGCGGCCTCGACACGGATTATTTCGGACATGAGTGGTGAGCGGCGATCCCTCTGCGGTGGGGGACCTGCAGGGGTTTTTCCACATCCGCATCCTGATCGGCCTTGTTACGGGGCTGAGTGTGACGCGCATCCTTACGGGGCTGGCGCGCTTCGTTCAGCACCCCGATCAGAGCCGGGTCTACCTGCCGCATCTTGTCTGGGCCGGGTTCCTGCTTCTGTACGTGTTCCACTTCTGGTGGGCCGAGTTCGGGTTGCTCGCGGTGACGCGCTGGCAGTTCGAGGATTTCCTGTTCATCATCTTCTACGCGGCGCTGATCTTCGTCACCGCGGCGCTGCTCTTTCCCGACCAGCTCATGGGCCACTCGGGCTACGAGGCGTACTTCACGTCGCGCCGCGTGTGGTTCTACGGCCTGCTTCTGGCGATCCTGATCGTCGATCTGGCCGATACGCGGTTCAAGGGCGTGGCACATTTTCAGTCGCTCGGATGGCCCTATGCCGTGCGCCAGATTCTGCTGATGGCGCTGGCGGTCGCGGGGCTTATGACAAGACGGCCTGGCGCACATCTTGGATTTGCCGGGGCCGCGTTCCTCGTGGAGATCTGGTGGATCTTCACGCGCTATCGGTTTCTCGAATGACGGCGAAGCACTCCTTCCGTGCAAGCGCAATTCGAAAGAAAAAGACATGCTGAAATCGTTTCACCACTTCGCCGACCGCTATGCCTTGCCAATCTCCCTGGCCATCGTTTTCGCCTATTTCCTATATTTCTTCCTGCCCGCTGCAAGGTCCTCCCACAGTTTTGGGCGCGGCCACACACATGGCGAGATCGACTCGACGCTGGGCCAACTGGTCACCGAACTGTCGATGGCGCTTCCGGTGCTTGCGATCATCCTGCTTTTCGGCTGGTCGCGCTCCGCGCGCCTCAGCAGCCCGATCCGCGGACGCGGGCTCTGGTGGTTCGTGCTTCCGCTTCTCTACACCCTCGGCCTGACGTTCATCGCCGTTGTGATGGCGACGCAGGTTCCAGAAGGGGCGCTGCCCTCGGTCGCAAGTATTCTCTCGCTTCTGACGATGGTGGCACTCATCGGCCTGTTCGAGGAACTGTTGTTCCGCGGCATCCTGATGCGCGGGCTCGAAAGCCGGCTTGGCACCGTCGCGGCGCTGGTGATCTCCTCGGTCGCGTTCGGGCTTATGCATTACGTCAACTGGGTCGCCGGGCAGCCCTTCGGCGATACGACGGCGCAGGTCTTTCACGCGATGGGCGCCGGGTTTCTCTTCGGCAGCCTGATGCTCATCACCGGGTCGATCTGGCCGTCGGTGCTGCTGCACGCCCTTTGGGACGGCGGTGTCAGCCTGGTCGCGACCGTGCGGTCCGCGCTTCCGACGGACATCGTGGTGCAGACCAGCGCCGCGGAGGGCCCCGGTGGCATCCTCGGGCTCCTCTTCACCGGGTTCGAGCCGCTCTACGGCTTCCTCGTCCTTCTGGTCTGGCTGGTGCACCGCCGCCAGTCGTCCTTAAGCCCCACCACTTAACCCCCAACATGGAGCGACTGCCATGACCTCTCTGACCTTCCACTCTGTTAAACGTATCATCGCCGCGGCGACCCTCGCCGCAGGCGCCACCCTCGGCGCCACCGCCGCCAAAGCGGAGTTCACCGTCGAATGCGTATCGCACCACAAAGATTACCACGAATGTGCTGCCGGTCCGCTGAATGCGCCGGAACTTATCTACCAGGAGTCCTCAGCGCCATGCATCAAGAACCGCTCCTGGGGCTTTAACCGAAAAACCAACCGCATCTGGGTTTCTGCCGGCTGCCGCGCCGTCTTTGCCGACCACCAGGGTTATCACCACGGCGCCTCTGGCACCTACGACAGCGGCGCCCGGCATTACGATTCCAGTGGGCAAGATCTCGGGGCAGCTGCCGGTGCCCTTTTGGGCGCTCTTGTCATCGGTGCCATCGCCGACGGGATCGACCCCAAGCAGCATTCGGGCAAGCCGCACCACAGCTCAAACAAGCCGCCGCACAAGCGAAGCAGCCAAGGGCAGTGCCACGGAGTCGGCTGTATCGTCGACAATCCCGATTACTATCGCTGATCGCAACGGCGATCGATGCAACCGGCCCCCATCCCGGGGGCACACCGGCCAAACCCAAAGGACACATCATGAGACTCAAGCGCATCCCCATTATCGCGCTGCCAGTCGTGCTTTCGCTTCTGGTGGCAGCGTGCGCAGAGACCCCGCAGCAGCGAGCCGCCGTCAATCATGAGATGGGCTGCCTGGCCGGTGGCGTCGCAGGGGCCCTGATCGGCGCGGCTATCGGCGATCAGTTCGGCCGCGGCGCGGGCCGCGACTTTGCAAGAACGGCTGGCGGCATAGACGGCGCCGTCGGGGGCCGCAATCTGACCTGCGGTTGAGATGCATGAACAGGAGCAATGATATGAAACGTTATGCAATGACCGCGGTGGCGGCTCTTTCCTTCACCATCGCCGGCCCCGCGCTGGCGGACGATCTGCTTGACGAGGCCGATCTCGCATTTGTGGACCAGAACGGCGACGGTATCATCACCGAGGAAGAATACGTCGCCTATATGGACGCGGTTTTCAACGCGACCGACGAGGACAACAGCGGGTGGATTTCCTACGACGAGATCGAATTCCTGCTCGACGAGGATGAACGCGCCAATATCGACCCAAACCGGGACGGCCGCATCACCAGGGCCGAGTACGACGCCCAGATGCGCCGTGACTTCGAGATGGCGGATCAGGATGGAAACGGCGTCTTGAACTGAGCCTGAACGGCATGGCCTTTGCCTTTGGAGAGACGGCCATGCACCCATCAACCCAACGCCAGTCACCTAGAGGATCTCACAGTGATACGCCTTAATCGCCTTGGCATCGCCATAGCCTGTGTCATGGGGCTGGCTGCCCCGGCCAGCGCCGACTTCATCGACACGACATGGACCGTGACAGGTTTCGCGGGCGATGCGTCCTTCATCGATCCCGATGGCTTGATCGGTCAGACCCAAGGTTTTGATGCTGGATTTGCGGAAGGCGCATTTTTCTCCTGCGACTTCTTGGGACTGACGGCGGCTTTCAACAGATACGGTAACGCCGATTTCTTCGATAACCCGGAATTCGCGCTGTTCGCACCACTGCGCGACATGATGACCGACGAAAGCGAGACGATCTTCGTTCACCGAATAAGTTGCGCAGGTGGCGGCGACGCGAGGCAACGAGCGCAGCTTTATCCCTTCATCACCAATGAAACACGCAGCCGCGCCTGGTATCTTTTCGAAGGCGGCGTGTTCACGTTGCGGGCCGAGTAGTCATGCCACATGCCTATGATCTCACCACACGTCGCAGGATGCTCATCTCGTTGGCTGCTCTGCCATTGGTCAGCGGATGCGGCGCCTTTCGGCCCGATGCGTTTGCCAGTCCAGCCGGAATGCGCGACGCCTCAGGGGCGGATTTCAATGCGATCAATATCTATGCGCGCTACGCCGGAGCGGCGTATCGAACCGATGACGAGATCCGGGACGCTTTCCCGCAAACCATCCGCATCCAATCGACGCGCCGGGACGGCGCGCGGTACTTTCTCGAGGTCTCGCCCGCGCCCCGGACGCAGACGATCAGCGTGCGCGGCACCCGGTCGTGGGCCGACCGGCTCCACGATATCGAGTTCCGCCTGGTCGAGGAACTGGCCGCAGAGGCCGCCTTTCATCGCGGCTTTGACCGGGATGCGCGCCTGATCTATGACGACGTCACGCCGTTTCTGCGCCCGGGCTATCGCACGCGCGTCACCGGCCATTCGCTTGGCGCGGCGGTGTCGGCGATCTTGATGATCTATCTGCTGCGGGACGGCTATGACGTGCAGCCCAGCATCAATTTCGGTCAGCCAAAGTTCACCAACGCGGCTGGGGCGGAGCTTTACGCCGACCTGCCCATCCTGCGGGTGGTGAACCGCAACGATGTCGTTCCGATGCTGCCCCCCCGCCTGTCGCGCGACCCCAACCACGGCTCCTATACACATATCGGCGAAGAGCTGATCCTGCTTGGCGGCTCCGATTTCGTGCATATTGGCGCCCATGATGCCGAGCGGGTTTCCGTGGCTGAGTCTTGGCGAGATCGTCGCTATGCCTCCCTCGCCGATCACCGGATGGCGCGCTATCTCGAGGTTTTGGAGGCCAGACCCGAAGTTCCCCGCCAGGTGCCATTCGCTCAGTGGCGTCAATCTGCGCGAGATCTCTCCGAACCGCCGTCGGTGGACGACGCAACTTGACAGGATGGGCGGCATGCCATGACTAATGAGGACATGGACCGGGTGCGCCAGATGGAAATCTTCATTCAAGTGATGGAGAGCGGTAACTTTTCACGTGCCGCCAACGTGTTGGGCGTGCCCCGGTCAACCGTGACCACCGTGATCCAGTCGCTGGAAGATCGTGTCGGCACCCAGCTTTTGCTGCGCTCCACCCGACAGATGAAAGCGACCGAAGAAGGGCACAGATTTCTTGCCACGGCGCGCGAGATCGTCGAGGCCGTGAACGACACCGATCGCATGTTCCGCCCGTCCGATGATCGGTTGGAAGGTCGATTGCGTGTCGACGTCCCCAATCGTCTGGGGCGCCGGATCCTGATCCCTGCGCTGCCGGAATTTCTTGGCGAGCACCCCGATTTGCGGATCGAGCTCAGCTCGTCCGACAGTATGGTCGATCTGATCGCCGAAGGGCTCGATTGTATCATTCGCGTCGGACGTCCCGAGGACTCGGAGATGATCTGCAAAAAGCTCGGCGAGTTCTCGGTCGTCACCTGCTGCAGCCCCTCCTATCTGCAGCGTCATGGGCCGCTCGACACGTCCGACCAGTTGAACGGTCACCAGATGATAAGGTATGGACCGAGCCTGCCGACCCGACCCAGCAGCATCGCGCAAAAAAGACTGGCCGAAATGGTCGAGTTGCCGGTGTCCGAAACAGTGACGGTCAACAATGCCGAAGCCTATTACGCCGCCGCTCGGGCCGGTCTGGGGATCATCCACGCCCCGGCCTTCGAGGTCGAAGAGTATCTGTCGTCCCGAGAATTGGTGACCGTCGCGCACGATATTACGATCCCCAAACAGCAGTTGTCATTCCTCTACACCAAACGCCGCAACATTCCGGTCCGGGTGGAACGGTTCCGCGACTGGGTCGCGGGTGTATTCAGTCGTGCCGGCGTATTCGAAACGTATCTACAATGAGCGGCCAAGGTCACATTTGCGTCCGGGTGGGTCCGAACGCGCCTTTGTTTTTTGGATTGCAGGCCGTCCTTGGGCGGTCTGGAGTCCAGCATTGTCGTGACTTCGGAGTTGGGTTGGGGCTTGCAGGTCGTTCAAAAACTTCAAGTCGCGCTTTAAAGCTTTTCGGGAGATACTTGAGACATCTCGCATCGAAAATGTCCCGTGAACGCGAAGCGTGACAGGGTATTTTCGAGTCAGATTTATCCCGAAACGCTATAGTGTCGGAATTCCTCCTGGCGCGTTTACTGTTCTCGCACGACGCGTAGAGTGTAACCGGTGTTTTGGTCGCAAGGTGGCAGTGTAGTTCCAAGGCCAGAGTTCTGCGATGCGGCTTTGCATGTGACCGCGGGCGATGGCGGTGCGGGTACTGGCCAGCCATTCATGCAGATCGATAGCGTTCAATTTGCAGGTCTCGATCAGCGATGCGATGACGGCCAAGTTTCCGGCTCCAGCATCATGGCCGGCAAATAGCGCAATCTTCCGGTTCAGCGCAAGCCCTGTTTCGACCCCAGCTTCCTGATGATTGCTCGATCTGCGAGTCCGTTGATGAGAGTAATTTGGCAATGGAGGCGGATTTGGGAGGCGATATAGAGCACCATATGGAGGAGATTTGCCGGATGGAGGTCATGGTTGGCCCATCTGGCAAGCGGCGTTGGTCGGATGAGTACAAGGGGCAGTTGGTTGCGGAGACGCTTGTGCCGGGCGTGACGGTGAATGAGGTTGCGCGGCGGCATGATTTGCGCCCCAATCATCTGTCGGAATGGCGGCGGCGTGCACGGGAGGGGAAGTTGGTCTTGCCGGCTTTGCCGGATCCCGAGGCGGATTCCGTGCCCATGTTTGCGCCAATGGTTATCGAAGAGTTAACCGACCGTACGGTGGGCGCCGGGGGCGCAACGCTTGAGATCGTCTGCGGCGAGGTGGTGATCCGGCTGAGCGCGGCGACTCCGGCGGTTCGGATTGCGGGCATTGTTCATGCCCTGAATGAGGCATCATGATCTTCCCGTCGAACCGGGTGCGGATCGGTGTGACGACGAAACCGGTGGACTTCCGCAAGGGCCATGACGGACTGGCGGCCCTTGTGAAGAACGAGCTCAGGAAGGAGCCCTTCACCGGGACGGTGTTCGTGTTCCGGGCCAAGCGGGCGGATCGGCTGAAGCTCCTGTACTGGGACGGGACCGGGCTGGTGATGGCGTTCAAGCGGCTGGAGGAGACGACGTTTGCCTGGCCGGGGATCCGGGATGGGCTGATGGCGCTGAACCACGCCCAGTTCGAGGCGCTGCTTGCCGGGCTGGACTGGCGGAAGGTGAAGGCGCTGGCGGCGCGTCAGCCGACTGCGGCAGAGTGACTCGGAGAGCCGATTGCGCGGGTCGCCGGGGGTAGGATTTGATAGATCGCGGCCATGATCGAAGCGGCCGATCTCTCCGACGATGTCGATACGCTGAAGGCGATGATCCTGGCAGCAGACGGGCGTGGGGAACGCCATGTCAAGCGCATCGCACAGCTGGAAAAACGGCTGGCCGATGTCAAACGCGCCCTGTTCGGGCGCAAGTCCGAGAAGGCCGACCCGGATCAGTTCGAGCTGGCGCCGGAAGACATCGAAACAGCGGTCGAGAGCATCCAGGCTGCCGAGGATGCGGACGAGCGGCGGTTTGCTGGCAAACCCCGCCCGCGCAAGGCCAACCGGGGATCGCTGCCCCGGCATCTGCCGCGCATCGAGGAATTGATCGAACCGGAAAGCACGGTCTGCGATTGCGGCCACGAGCGCCATGTGATCGGCGAGGATGTCAGCGAGCGGCTGGATATCTTACCCCGAACCGGTAGAACAGGCTCTCCTGCGTCTCCAACCGTCCCATCATCGCCCAATCCTCCCTGCCAATATGGCAAGTGACTCAGCGGCTTGAGCTCCGTTCAAGGCCGGATTCTCCACCAATATCGTTGGCTATCAACGGAGCATAGTCGGTTGAATTTTGGCACGCATCGACGTTCTGAGTCATTCGCGGTACCGTCGGATATGCGAGTTTTGGCGTTTATATCTGTCGGCTTGTTCTATCTCGCGGCTGGGACCACCGTCCTCGCGCGTGTGGCTGGTACATGCACGCAAGGTGACGCCGACCGATTGTTCGGTGTGGTGGGCTCCATAGCGCTTTATGGCCTAGCGCTCCTCGGGCTTTGGCTGTCGGCACAGGCGCGCGCCTTGGTCTTATTCTTGCTGCCATTGGTGCCAGTCGTGATATGGCAAGCATGGTTTTCGGCTCGGTTATCGTTCGAGGTCTTCGTGCTCGAAAGGTCAGCATGTAGCGTGCTTGAAGGTGCTGTTCCCGAGTATCCGATGAGTGGTTCAGAAGCCTTCTTTGCTATCACCTGGCCGATGATGTCTTTTGGTCTCTTAGTTGGGCTATCAGCACTCCTGTTGCGTCGTTCAAGTACGGATCGCGCAGCCCAATAGTCGCCGATCAGAGTACAGCATCTGGTGGCGGGAGTTTTTCACCAGTATCGGTCGCTTTTGGCCGCTAACGTCGCCTCAACCATCGCGCGAGCACCTCCGCTGAGGTGATCAAACGTCGGTTGTGCGGATAGGCTGTGTGAACACTGTCAGCCATTGCGTAGATTATTCGGCCTTGGGTTTGGTCATGTGTCCCGCAACAAAGTGCTTCTCTGATCTCTATTCACTAACCTGTGCATAATCGTCAGCAGGCTCAAAGTTTGCAGTCCCTTACTTGAGGTAAAATATTGTCCCGTAATGAACCTGCGCATTCAGACCAGCTACTACTACGACCAGATGCGCGGGAGCTATTGAGAAATGGCCAGAGGGTTCACGTTGAAACCCGCGTATTCGATTTGCTGCTCGCTCTTGTGGATGCCCAAGGCGACGTCGTCGATAAAGACATACTGATCGAGAAAGTCTGGAACGGGCGTCCGGTTTCAGACGATGCGATTTCGGCAGCTATCCGCGATCTGCGGCGTGCCGTCGGAGATGATGGCAGACGACAAACAGTGGTAAAGACCGTCTACGGACGCGGGGTCCGGCTGGTGTCCAGCATCCACGTCGAAGACAACGCGCGTCAGCCGGTCTTGGTCGTTTCGCCCTTCGAAGCCGATGGGGACATGCGTGGTTTTGCTTCGGCTATTACCCTCGACGTGACGGCGGCGATCACGCGGACGCGCAGCTTTGCCGTCATCTCCCATCAAAGCGCCCTGGCGGCGTTTGCCGATCAAGGAAAGGCCACCGGGCAGCTTGGCGCTGATTACGTGTTATCTGGCCGACTGTATAATGCAGGGACAAAAGCATCTTTGACCCTTCTTTTGGCAAAGGCACATAGCGGTGAGGCTATTTGGGCGGATCGCGTCACAGACTCTATGGAAGATTTGATACGCGACTTTGCAAGTCTGGCCAACTTGATCGCCGCCAGTGTTGAGACGGAAATCATCGTACATGCGGCCGACCAGGCAAAACTGCGCCCCATAGACAGCCTTGACGCCTGGAGCGCATATCATCGGGCTGTTCGAACCATGATGCAGTTCAAGATCGAGGATGCCGAAACTGTCGATGCGCTTTTACAGCATGCGGCAAGACTAGATCGCGGCTCATCGCGCATTCGTGCCGCTCAGTCACATCTTGCTTGGCAGCGCGCCTTCCTGTTGTCCGGGCGGGACAGGGCCAATGCCGGGACACGTGCCATTGGGCTAGCGAATGAAGCACTGGAGCTGAACGAGCACGACCCGCAAGCGCATTGGGCCGCCGGGCGTGCCCGCCTCATTGCAGGTGAAACAGAAGAGGCCCGTATGGCACTTCGCCGCTCAATTTCGCTCAATCCAAGCTTTGCCTCAGCCTACTACTCTTTGGGCTGGACGATGAGCCACGACGGAACGCCTACGCCCGACGCAATCCCGCTGCCTCAAAAGGCGCGGCGATTGAGCCCTTTTGATCCAATCCGCTACGCTTTCGACCTGCTCGAGAGCGATCTGTGCTTCTTCTCAGGGGACCTGGAAAACGCCCGCCGGCTTGCGCGTGACGCGGCGCGGGACCCGAATGCGCACCACCAGGCTCAGGCCATTGCGTCCTGGCTGTTGCACGCCACCGGTGCAGAGACCGAAGCGCACGAGCTGGCGGCCGAGGTCCGGCGCAAACGGCCCGGCTATGGCTTTTCTGACTACTGTGCCGCCGTCCCGGCTAAAGGACTAAAGCGCGGCACAATTGAAAAGCACTTTCGCGCGTTGGGATACTGAATTTTCTGTTCCACAGACTCTCCACAGGATTCAACCTTCAGCCTCTGCCAGGCTTCTCTGATGGCAAGCTGTCGGAGGGAAAGTTTTGTGGATTTGACAGGCAAGAAGGCATTTGTAACCGGTGCGAGCGGAGGTTTGGGCCGACATATCGCAATCTCGCTTGCTAATGCGGGCTGCAATGTCGCGTTGGGCTATCACAAAGGTGAGGACCGGGTGGCTGCGGTGGCCGAAGCAGTCAGCAGCCTTGGACAACGCGGCGCGCCGGTATCCTTCGATCAGGGCGATGACAAAAGCATCGAGGCTGGCGTTCAATTGGCGGTGGACGCGCTCGACGGCGTGGACATCCTGATTAACAACGCAGCAATTGTGAAAGGCGTTCCGTTCAAGGATCTCGACACGCTTGGACCGGAAATCTGGGACGACACGATGCGATACAATCTGCGCGGGCCATGGCTTGTCTCGCGCGCCGCAGCGCCGCATCTGGCAAATTCCGGTGCTGGTCGGATCGTGAACGTGGCTGCCATGGCCGGTATGAGGCCCATGGGCGCAAGCATCGCACAGTCAATTTCGAAAGCGGGTGTGATCCAGATGACCCGTTGCCTCGCTGTCGCCCTCGCGCCGAACGTGACGGTGAATTGCGTGGCCCCAGGTCTGATGGAAGGCACAGTGATGACGCAAGGGTTGACCCCCGAGTTTCGCGACGCGTTTGCGTCTCAGGCCGTACTGGGCACCACCACATCCCTGCAGGATGTCGCATCGCAGGTCGTACAATTCTGCCAGTCGGAGACGATCACAGGCCAGACCACCGTCATCGACGGCGGTATTTACTTTCATTGAGATAGGAGAGAAGCAATGCCATCCATCGACATCCAGGTCCTTGAGGACGTTTTCACACCGGATGAGAAGGCCGAGATGATCCGCCGGGTGACGGACGCCTTCGGACGTGTTTCTGGCGACACCCTCAAGAACGGAACCACAGTTCGTATTCACGAAATCAAGAGCGGATCGTGGGGATGGGGTGGCCAAGTTCTCACAACTGCCGATGGAAACGCAATGCGAAGCAGCGGTTAGCCGAACCTTTGCTGTGATCCTTTTGTGGCGGTTTCGATCTCGAACCTGTCGACGAGAGCAACTGCCCTGAATCAACTTTAGAGTGTATGATAGAGAAAAGCGAGTATCAAAACCGGTGGTTTTCGCCGCTGACAGAAACGAATGAGTTTTGGCCGATCAGGGCGGTGCTACGTGACTTTGAACACGTACACCTGCGATGTCACGTCAGGCTCAATGAAATAGTAGGAACGAAAGATCGGTGACTGATCGATCAACGACCATGCCCCGGCGACCGTCAATGCATCAACCTTGGCCTTGAGATCTTGTTCAGGATAGGTCTCCGCCCTGGTGTTGAATATAACATGCCCGCCGGGTTTGGTGATCCGCACAAACTCATCCAGGCATCGCGCCGGTGCATGGCCCGGGCCGAGCGAACCAAAACAGGTCACCGCCGCGAACGCGTTGTCCGGTTCTGGCAACGGTTCACCCAGATCATGCTCGTACAGTCTGTCATATGATGAGAGTGTTTCAGCGTATTTGAGCATTGCGGGCGAAAGGTCTGAGCCAACAACGCCACTAAAGCCAAGCAACTCCAGATTTCCGCCGATGATGCCTGTGCCGCATGCAGCGTCGTAAATCTTGCCTGCGTCCTTTTGGACGTGACGGGAAATCATTGCACAGCCTATGGACGGTACCCGGTATCCATTACCAAGGTTCTCTGCGTCGTAACCTTCGGCCCAACCCTCATAGGCTGTTCGTGTCGCATCAGCATCTTCAGCGCCGTAGACATTGCTCAGGTTTTCATTGTCTTCGGCCATCTCGCTCACCACCCATCCTAGATAGCGAAACACTATCAAATCTTCGATTTGGATCAACAATGCACATCATTCGTCAACAGGAGGCATAAACCACCTGCCAAAACCAATGCACCAAAAACGGGCGTTTACACCTGTGACAGAAACGTATGAGTTTTGACCGTTGTTGATAGCAAGTCCTGTTCATTGAACAGCCACTTGAGACATGCGACGGTACAGTGGATTTAGGAGAATTTCAGGTTGCCAATAACGAGGGACGAACGTGGGTTCTTGATACACCCTGATGCTTGGGGAGGGCCCGCCGTTGGTCTGGAGACTGTTAACTTGCAAGCTTGCATCGAAGAAGTTCAGTCGCGCAAATGGAGCGGGGTTTTCGGGAGGCATCCTGAGTTCAAGGACGCCGACCTTTCTTGCTTGGAAGCCACACCTCACCTAACAAGCGTACAGCTTTGGGACATCAATCTGAGCAACGTGTCCACAATTTACGGACTGCCACAACTCGCCTACTTCAGAATTTCTGGCAAACGTCCACCAATCGATTTTGCGAAGTTGCCCACTGTTAAACATCTTGTTGTTGAACATAATTCGAAGGATGTCGGGTTCTCCATGCTCCCTGCTACAAAGATGATGAACCTTTGGCGTTTCAGGGCACCCGCTAAGAGCGCGTTTGAGTTTGACCTACCCGATACTTTGGAGAAGTTAGGAATTTACTGGAGCAATGTGGAAAGCCTGTCGGGCTTTGGCGTTTGCCCCAACGTTCGGCGGCTCGAAATAGCTCGATGCAGAAACCTCCTTAGCCTTGGAAACCTCAGGAGTTGTTTTCCCAAACTTGAACATCTGGTGGTTGATGCTTGCGGTCGGCTAACGGCTGAAGAAGCCATGCGTGCGCTCGATGGCCATCCGAATATCAGCCACGCCTTTGCAGGAAAGAAACTTATCGTCAGTTCTAATGGTGTGCCTGATCCCTGAGACGTGCCAATAACCCCTTCCCAATACCCATGTGCCAAAAACGGTAGTTATCGCCGGTGGCAGAAACGTATAAGTTTTGGCCTTCATCGGCATCAAGGCAGATCTGACAACGAGAAGCTGTACTCACAATCGACGTAAGCAACCTTGCCAATTCCACTAAACCCCGAGCCGCTCTCCACATGCAGATGGGCGCAAAATGAGAGTGGCAACTGGGTTTCCAGATCGGTTCCTGGGATCGTGTACGGCAAAAGACTTCCAACCTCTGGTGCTCCGCACCTTGGATTCTTGCTCCAGTATCCAAGCACTGAACCAGGGCTTAGGCTGCTCGCGCGGATGAACTTACCGTCCGGAGCAGTGTGGCAAACTGGGTAGCTCGCTGTGCAGCCTCGGTCTGAGCCTTTTCGGCATTCCGCTCGCAAGGTGACCGTTTCTGAAGACCCAACTGCAGGCGACAAGACCAGTGCTGCCGCGAAAAATATGGTGCGCATCAAAATCCCCCTCAAGAACAGACTTGAAAAATCGCATCCTGCACAATTACAAGCTGCGTCTCAAGTTGCCTGATTGCCGTTTCTATGTTGGAGCGAACATCTGGCTCGATAGCAGCGGCCACCCGCTCGGATTCTTCCTGAAGGCTGGCTTGAAGCTGCTGTAGCCTGCCTTGAAGTACTCCGCACTGTGGGGACTGCTTATTCTCTGGCAGCGACTCGCCTGCAATTATCTCCGTCTCAGCCTGTATTGTAGAAAGGTTTCGAACGATGGAGATAACACTATCGCCGTCTCCGTACACCCGCTGAAGAATAGATAATGCGGCGTTCCTTCGTTCTGAATCTTCGATGGAAAAGCTCTCAATCAGAAGTTTCGCTTGCTCTCGGCGAATTTCTTCTTCGGTTGCCTCACGATTCAGGATGCTTCCTGGGTGTTGCACGAGAAAGAAGACGGCAATCGCCAAGCCTGCGGTGACCAACGTCTTGAATATCTCATTGATCAGCTTCGCGAGTTCCATGGCGTTAGCATAACTGAACCTGGCCGCGCGGCTAGTCTTTCCCTTTTGACAAAAACACCCTGCCAAAACCTATGCGCCTAAAACGGTCCTTTGTGTCACCGGCGGCGATGCGCCCACAAACATTGAAAAATCTGTTGCCCCAAACCCTTGGCGAAATTCGGTTTGATTTTGTCACGTTTTTGTCCCCCGCAAGAAGAGCGGACATCAATACATCATGCAGCATCCAGAACTTTGGTCCCGCACCAGTCGTCCGAGGCAGCGCGGCATCTGCAGTCGCACAAGCGTATTCGCCACCGGCGCGATCAAGCGCTGGCCGCATCACTTCAGTTGACTGTCCTTGGAGCCGCGCCGGTTGAACCCGCTGCGCTGCACGGCGCGGCCGTCGCGTTCGGCGGCGCAGTCAACGCAGAGCTTGACGCCGGGCAGTGCCATCCGGCGTTTTTCGGGGATCTCCTCGCCGCATTCCGCGCAATCCCTGGCGCTTTCTCCAACCGGGGCGCGGCGTGCGCGCATGCGCTCGAGCTCTTCGGCAATCGAGGCTTCGATCTGTTCGCCAACCGCGCCGTCGCGGCTCCATCCTCCGGCCATCCCTGCCCTCCATTTCGCGCGCCACCCCGGCTCCACAGACACCGGCGTTGCGTGAACGCTGATCCCGGGTGCGGCGCAACCGCCCGCCGTGATCCTGTCAACGCCTGAAGTATCGCCGAGGTTTCCGGATGGCCAAAAGCCTTTTCTGCGCGCGATCCTCGCGGCGCGGGTGGTGCGGCGCTGGACATCACGGCCCGGGATCATCCGGTGCCGGGGGCGCGCAGAGGTTTCGGGGTTCCCTGGAAGGCCAGTACATCTCGGGCATTCAACGGACACCGGATGCAGATCGCGAAAGGCCGAACCGCCCCTGCCGGCGGACACCGATGGTGCCCGGTTTGACTTTGCCGACCGGCCGCTAGCTTTCAGGGCAAAGGAGCCTTCTGATGCCACGCTTTCTGATGCCACATCTTGCGATGCCCCGTCTTGCCGCCCTGCTGATCTGCCTCTTGCCGTCGCCCGCGCTTGCGGCGCAGGGTTTTGCCTTCGCCAATATCGATGGCGGCACCCATGAGCTGGCGGATTGGAGCGGCCAGCCGGTCCTCATCGTGAACACCGCCTCGCGCTGCGGGTTCACCTCGCAATACGCGGCGCTGCAGACGCTTTATGACCGCTACAAGGCGGACGGGCTGGTGGTGCTGGCGGTGCCGTCGGACGACTTCCGCCAGGAATTGTCGAGCGCGGAGGCGGTGAAGGCCTTCTGCGAGGCCAATTTCGGCCTGACCCTTCCGATGACCGACATCACCTCCGTGCGCGGCGCCGAGGCGCACCCGTTCTATCGCTGGCTGGCGGACGCGCATGGCATGGCGCCCGCCTGGAATTTCAACAAGGTGTTGCTGGATCCCAAAGGCGCGCCGGTGGCAATCTTCGGCGCCGCGACGCGACCGCTCTCGGCCCCGATCACCGGGGCGATCGAGCGGCTTCTGGATTAATCCCGGATCATGCTCCAGATCTGATCCTTGAGCAGCGCGCGCTGCTTGCGCAGATCTTCTTCGGACATCTGGTCCATCGGCTCGACATTGGTCTCCGCCCGGTGAACCTGCCGGTTGATCGTGTGGTAATCCTCCGCCAGCTTGGCGAAATGCGCGTTGTCCTGTTTGAGCTGGCTCATCTTGTCCACGTGCTGCGGAAATTCCTCGGCAAGCTCATGTGGTGTGTGCGACATTCGGCGTCTCCCTTTTTCCGACTGTTTCACTCAGCCTGTCACGCGGGCGCGTGTCCCGCTTTGACGCGGATCAAACCCGCGCGCCCTGTTGGCGGCGAAAATCCGGCCTCCGCGCGGATCAGCGGCGCGCCTTGCGCCAGCCTGCAGCGCGGGCCTCGGCCTCCGAACAGAACCAGCGTTCGCCCCTGGCAGTGTGGATGCGGGTCCTGTCGTACCAGGCCTGCCCGGGCAGGTGGTAGATGCGCTGGCCTTTTGCGCTGATATTGCCCTTGATCACGCAGCCGTCGGGGGCGGCATTTGTGTTCTGCGCGCGGCGTGTGGCGACGCCTGCCTTGCGGAACGCGGCGGGCGACGTGATGCCGGTCCCGTGCAATCCGCGCCCCGCCACCGCGGCCGCCTTCTCGTCGAGATCATAGGCCATGGAGTACCGGCGGAACGCAAAGGCGAGCCCAGAGAGCACCAGCGACCGGCCCACATCCGCGCCGTCAACCGTGCAGCGCGCCACCGCGCGGCCATAGCGGTCCCTGTCGACCTGAAGGCAGCGGGTATGGGCGCCCTGGTACTGCGCGCGCACCTGCGCGGTGACCCAGGCGCCGCAGTTCCACATGGGTTCCGCCGCGCCGCCGCAGCGCTGGTCCGCCTCGGGCGCATCGATGCCATGCAGGCGCACCACATGACCACCGACGCGGAACGTGTCGCCATCGACAACGCTGATGCGGCCCGCGATCTCGGGCGCGCCGGCTTGCGCGAAACCCGTTGACAGCAGCAGAACGAGGAGTGAACAAACTCTTAACATGCCCTGCATATCGGGCAGTGTCGCGCGGGTTGCAAGCCTGGAGTTCAGAAAGGGTTAAGCAGGGTGAGGCGGCCCTTTGCGCGGGCCGCCCTTCGCCATTTATCCCGCCTGCCGCTCGCGCTGCGTACCGCGCCAGTCGGTGGGCTGCCAGGGCGCGACATTTTCAGGCGCCAGCCGGCGGCCCAGCACGTGATCGGCGATTTTCTCGCCCACCATGATCGACGGCGCGTTGAGATTGCCGTTGGTGATACGCGGAAAGATCGAGCTGTCGGCCACGCGCAGCCCCTCCACACCGATCACGCGGCCTTCGCCATCCACCACCGCGTCGGGATCGTCCCGACGCCCCATGCGGCAGGTGCCGCAGGGATGGTAGGCGCTTTCGGCATGCTCGCGAATCGTCGCATCCAGCGCCGCGTCGCTGAGCGCATCCTGGCCGGGCTGGATCTCGTGGCTGCGGAAACCCGCAAAGGCCTGCTGACCGAAGATCTCGCGGGTGAGCCGGATGCAGCGCCGGAAATCGACCCAGTCCCGATCTTCGCTCATGTAGTTGAAGAAGATCCGCGGCGCATCGCCCGCGCGTGCCGATTTCAGCGTGACCTCGCCCCGCGAGGGCGAGCGCATCGGGCCCACATGCGCCTGGAACCCGTGGCCTTCGGCGGCCACCGCACCGTCATAGCGCACGGCCAGCGGCAGGAAGTGAAACTGGATGTCGGGATAGGGCACACCGGCCTCGGAGCGGATGAAGCCGCAGCTTTCGAACTGGTTCGAGGCCCCCGGCCCGGTCCGCGTGAAAAGCCAGCGCGCACCCACATAGGCCTTGCCGACCAGGTTCCAGTACTTGAACAGACTCACCGGCTGGCTGGCCGCCATCTGCACGTAAAGCTCCAGATGGTCCTGCAGGTTCTGACCGACGCCGCGCCGGTCGGCCACCACGTCGATGCCGTGCCCGGCCAGATGCGCGCCGCGTCCGATGCCCGACAACATCAGCAATTGCGGCGCGTTGATCGCCCCCGCCGACACAATCACCTCGCGCGTGGCGGTGATCACCTGACGCGTGCCCTTGCGCAGGATCTCGACGCCGGTTGCGCGGCCTTGCTCGAAGAGCACCCGCTGCGCCAGTCCGCGCAGCACCTGGGCCCCGATCTTCTGCGCGGGCCGCAGATAGGCCTTGGCGGCGGACCACCGCTCGCCCTGCCAGATGGTGCGGTCAAAGGGGCCAAAACCTTCCTGCCGCGCCCCGTTATAGTCGTCGGTCACGCCATAGCCAGCCTGCGCGCCCGCCTCGACAAAGGCCTGCACCAGCGGGTTGTCGCGCAGCCCGCGCGTCACATGCAGCGGCCCGTCGGTGCCGCGCCAGGCCGGATCGCCGCCATGACCGCCATCATGCCAGTGCTCCATGCGCTTGAAATAGGGCAGGACATCGGCGTAGCCCCAGCCATCCGCACCCTGGTCGCGCCAGTGATCGTAGTCCTGCGCATGGCCGCGCACATAGATCATGCCGTTGATCGAAGAGGATCCCCCCAGCACCTTGCCGCGCGGACAGGCAAGCCTGCGCCCGCCCAGATACGGCTCCGGCTCGCTCCGGTAACCCCAGTCGTAGCGCGCCATGTTCATCGGATAGCTGAGCGCGCCGGGCATGTTGATGAACGGCCCCCAGTCGGAGCCGCCATGCTCGATCACAATGACCGAGCGTCCGGCCTCCGCCAGCCGGTAAGCCACAGCACAGCCCGCGCTGCCTGCGCCCACAACCACATATTCGGCCTGCATCAGACGGACCTCCCGGCGGCGCCGTCGATCGGGCGTATTTTCAAAGAGAAGAAACAGCTGAGTTTCGCGACACTCCAGTGTTTCTTCTCTTTCCAAATACGCATTCCAGGTCGCGCCACAGGCGCCACACGGTTGCGTTCCGGCCGCGGACCCGCCCCGCAACGGCAGGCGCCATCGCGCCTCTTGCGCGGCCCGCTCAAAACGGAGCCTCCACGTCGCCCATGCGCACATAGACCGATTTCAGCTGGCTGTAATGCTCGATGGCGACTTTGGCGTTCTCGCGGCCCACGCCGGACATCTTGGCGCCGCCAAACGGCAATTCGACCGGCGCGTCGTTATAGGAGTTGATAAAGCACGACCCCGCCTGCAGTCGCCCGATCACCCGGTGCCCGCGCGCCAGATCGGAGGTGAAGACCCCCGCCGACAGCCCGTAAGGCGTGTCATTGGCGCGCGCGATCACCTCGTCCTCATCCTCGAAATCGAGCACCGCCATCACCGGGCCGAAGATCTCCTCTCGCGCGATCACCATGTCGTCGGTCACATCGGCAAAGACCGTCGGAGCCACGTAAAACCCGTCGCGCTCCAGCGCCTCGCCGCCGCAGACCAGCCGCGCGCCCTCGTCCTTGCCCTGCGCGATATAGCCCATGACGATCCCGCGCTGCGCCTCGCTGACCATGGGCCCGAAATTTGTGGCCTCATCCATCGGATCACCGATCTTAGCCTGCCCGATCCGCTCCACCAGACGCTGCAGAAACGCCTCTTTGATGCCCTTTTGCACAAACACCCGCGTGCCGTTGGAGCAGACCTGTCCGGAGGAGTAGAAATTGCCGAGGATCGCGCCGCCCACGGCGTTTTCCAGATCCGCATCGTCAAAGATCACCAGCGGGCTCTTGCCGCCCAGTTCCATCGTCACGTGTTTCATGCCATCGGCGGCAGCCGCATAGACCTTTCGCCCGGTGGGCACCGAGCCGGTCAGCGACACCTTGTCGACCCGCGCGTCCCCGACCAGCGCGGCTCCGACGCGGCCCGCACCCTGCACCACGTTATACAGCCCCGCGGGCGCGCCCGCCTCATGCAGGATCTCGGCCACTTTCAACGCGCAAAGCGGCGTTGTCTCGGATGGTTTGAACACCATCGCATTGCCGCAGGCCAGCGCCGGCGCGCCCTTCCAGCAGGCGATCTGCGTGGGGTAGTTCCAGGCGCCGAGGCCCACGCAGACGCCCAGCGGCTCGCGGATCGTATAGCCCCAGTCGGCCCCCAGCGGCACATGCTCGCCGGTGAGCGCTCCGGCGAGGCCACCGAAATATTCCAGCGCATCCGCACCCGAGGTCGCATCGACGTAAAGCGTCTCGGAGAGTGGTTTGCCGGTGTCACAGCTCTCAAGCTCCGACAATGCGCGGTTGCGCTCTCGCATGAGATCCGCCGCCCGGCGCAGCACCCGGCCCCGCTCCACCGGTTTCAGCGCCGCCCACTCGGCCTGCGCACGCCGCGCCGAGACCAGCGCCTTTTCGATCACCGCATCGGTCGCCTCGTGCAACCGCGCGATGACGGCACCGCTGGCGGGATAGATCACCTCCATCTCCCGCCCGGCACTGTCTTCCAGATAGGCCCCGTCGACAAAATGCGACGCCTTGGGCTGCGTGTCATAGCGCATCTTCTGATCTCCTTCACGAAACGGCCGCCCCCGGGGCGCCGTCACTTGGTGTTCTTCAACATCTCGTAGCTGACCATGACGCAGCGCCGGTACGGCGCGCGGCGGGTCAGACACGCATGGTATCGCCGCAGCGCGGGCATCTCGCGGCGCGCAAGGCCCGCGTCGAAATAGCGGTAGAGCACATGGCCCAGCATCACATCGGCCAGGGTGAACGCGTCGCCGCAGAGATAGCTCTGGCTCTTCAACTGCCGCTCGGCCACTGCCAGTTCGCGCTCCAGCCGGTCTGTATTGGCGGCGATCAGCGCCGGGTCGCGCCGCTCCGGCACCCTGCGCACCGCGGCCCAGAACACCGGGCCGGTAAAGCGCGCGGCCACGTCGGTCTTGGCCCAGTCGGCCCACATGTCGACCTGCGCGCGGCGCAGCGGATCCTTTGGCCAGAACCCGTCACTGCCATGCTCTGCCGCCAGATAGCGCAGGATCGCCGCGGTCTCGAAAAGCGCGACATCTCCCACCCGCAGCACCGGAATGCGGCCATGCGGGTTCATCCGCAAAAACTCCGGCGTGTCGAGCCCCAGCTCTTCCATCCCCCACAAGAGCGCCTGCACGTTCGACGACGTCGCGCGCCCGTACACCGTCAGCATCGCCCGCCTCCACGCGCCCCGGCCCCGCTCCTCCCGGATGCCAGAAGCCCACCGCATGCAGCTCCGGGCACCGCCGCTTTCAGAGCGCGGGGTGGGCGGGCGGGAGCGCTCTGAAAGCGGCGCATCCTCATTCGCCTCGCGGGAACCGCTGGTTGTCTTCCAGCACGTTGAGATCCATGTGGTTGCGCATGTAGCGCTCGGAGGCATCGCGCAGCGGCTGGAAGTCCCACGGGTAGTAACCGCCCTGCCGGAGCGCCTCGTAGACCACCCAGCGCCGCGCCTGGCTGTGCCGCACCTCCGCATCGAACCGGTCCAGATCCCAGCGCGCTTGCGCCTTGGCGCGCAGCGACGTCAGCGTGCCCGCATGGGCCGGATCACCGGCCAGATTTACCAGCTCGTGCGGATCGGCCTCCATATCGAACAGCATCTCGGGATCCAGCGCGCAGGCGGCGTATTTCCACTTGCCGTAGCGCAGGCAGACCAAAGGCGCCTCGCTGGCCTCGGCGGCATATTCCATCGCCACCGGGCTGCTGCGTTCCGCGCCGTTCATCAGCGGCACAAGGCTCTCGCCTGCGGTCCAGGGCATCACCTCTTCCATCGACACACCCGCCAGATCGCACAGGGTCGGGCAGAGATCGATGGTCGAGACCGGTGCCTGCACCCGCGCGCCCTCGCCCCCCGGCAGCGCCACCATCAGCGGCACGCGGCTCGAGCCGTCGAAAAACGACATCTTGAACCACAATCCGCGCTCGCCCAGCATGTCGCCATGGTCGGAGACAAAGACCACCACCGCCTCCTGCCTTGTCTCGTCGAGCACGCGCAGGATCTCCCCGATATGATCGTCGAGATAGGAGATATTGGCGAAATAGGCCCGGCGCGCCCGGCGGATATCGTCTTCGGTGATGTCGAAGCTGCGCCAGTCATTGGCGTCGAAGATCCGGCGCGAATGCGGGTCGTGATCGGCATAATCCATCGCGGGCACGTCCGGCAGAAGATGCGCGCAATCCGCGTAGAGATCCCAGTATTTCCGGCGCGCCACATAAGGGTCATGCGGATGGGTGAAGCTCACCGTCAGGCACCAGGGCCGCGCATCGCGCCCGCGCGCGAGATCGTAGAGCTTCATCCTGGCGTGATGGGCCACCTCGTCGTCATATTCCATCTGGTTGGAAATCTCGGCGACCCCGGCCCCGGTCACCGACCCCATGTTGTGATACCACCAGTCGATCCGTTCACCGGGCTTGCGGTAATCCGGTGTCCATCCGAAATCGGCAGGGTAGATATCGGTGGTCAGCCGCTCTTCGAAGCCGTGCATCTGGTCGGGGCCGACAAAATGCATCTTGCCGCTGAGGCAGGTCTGATACCCCGCCCGGCGCAGATGATGCGCATAGGTCGGGATGTCCGAGGCAAACTCCGCGGCATTGTCATAGACCTGCGTCAGGCTCGGCAATTGACCGGACATGAACGACGCCCGCCCCGGCGCGCATAGCGGGCTGGCGGTGTAGGTGTTGGCAAAACGCACCGAGCGCGCGGCCAGAGCCTTGAGATTGGGCGCGTGCAGCCAGTCGGCGGGGCCGTCGGGAAACAGCGTACCGTTGAGCTGGTCGACCATCACGATGAGAATGTTCCGGGTCATGCCCGCTCCATCAGCGCGTAGGCCGCGCGTTTGACCTGTTCGGTCGCCCCGGTGACCGCATCGCCGCTGAGTGCCGCGCGCAGATAGACGCCGTCGATCAGCGCCGCGAGGGTCACCGCCACCTCCTGCGGATTGCCGCAGCGACCGCGCAGCGCATGCACCAGATTGGCATGCAGACGGCGCTGGTAGATACGCAGGAGCCGCGCAGCGTCGGCGTCGCGCTGCGCCAGACCGTAAAAGGTCAGCCAGGCCGAGACAGTGGCGGGCGCAAAGCAGCTTTCGGCAAAGTTGGCGGCGATCAGCGCTTCGAATCGCGCGCCGTGCCGCGCGCCCGCCAGCGCGGTGCGAACTTCGGCGCTGTATTCGCTGAGGATATGGCGCATGGCGGCGAGAAAGATCTGCGTCTTGCCGCCGAAATAGTGATGCGCCAGCGCGCTCGACATGCCCGCACGTCTGGCGATCTGCCCGACCGTCACGTCAAGCGATCCCGCCGCCCCGATCTCTTCGACCGTGGCCGCCACCAGCGCCGCGCGCCGCATTGGTTCCTGTCCCAGCTTTGGCATGGCGCGGGTGATGCCGGTTTTTGACTGATCAGTCAATCAAAAAAACATCTGTGGAAATGGCTCGGAGATACACGGCGCGCCCGTCGCTCGGAGATGCGACACGCCAGTGTGGGTCATGCGGGAAAATGCGCGCTCCAACGCGCCGGTTTTTCGCCTGATCGGCACAGATCGACAGCTTTTCGAAGGATCGGTCTCAGCCGGCTCGGGCCAAACCAACAGTCCTTCCGATATCCTGAAACGTCGCGCGACACGCAGAACCGGCCTCAAGACCGCACGCGCATTGTCATCCTCCGGGCCATTGCCCGGATCCACAACCCGACGTGGTCGCGGTCACACCAGACGCGCGGATCCCGCGTCCGATCAACGGGCGGCTTGCGCCAGCCCCTTACGATCCCGAACGGATCGGATCCCCCGCTCAGGCCGCAGGACGGGCCCGAACGCGCAGCCGGATCAAAGCTCGACCGTGCCGATCAACTGGTTCTGCGGCAGGCGCTTGACCTCGATCCCGTGCTCCGTCCGGCGCAGGTTATAGCCGTAGCCGCGCATGCGGAACCGCCACTCCGCCTCAGACAGCACCTTCTCCCGCTCACTGCGCAGGAAGGCTTCGATTTCCTTCATATCATACGTCAATTCACTCTCGGCAAACATGGTACGCTCCCAACGATAGAACCAAACTGCGCACAAACTGCTTAACGAGTGCGGCACGATTGTGCCCGGTTCGGGGATTTTTAGCGGTCCGGCGACAATTACCGGGGGGCTAGTGCTTTGTTTCCGAGATCATCGGGGTCACGCGCTTCTTCAGCACATGTTCGCGCCAGGTGATGAAGAGCACCGCGCCAAGGATCAGCGTGCCCCCGGCGATCACCCAGGGATCCACCGGTTCGGCGAAAAAGAGCGCGCCGATCGCGACCGACCAGACCAGCTGCAGGAAGGTCACCGGCTGCGTGACCGTCACCGGTGCGGCCGCAAAGGCCAGCGTCATGGTGAAATGCCCCGCGGTCGCAAATGACGCCACCAGAAAGAGCATCGCCAGTTCCCAGGGTTCCGGCCAGACCCAGACCATCAGCGCCAGCGGCGCCAGCCCGATGGTGACGGTGACCGACAGGAACCCCACCACCACCGATGCGCTCACCTCGCCCGAGAGGATCTTGGCCAGCAGGTAGGAGACCGCAAAGAAAAGCGCCGTCAGCAGCATCGCGATATGGCCGGGGTCGAGCTCCCGAAAGCCCGGGCGCAGGATGATGAAGGCGCCCACCAGCGCCGCCGCGATGGCCAGGATGCGCCGCGCCGCCAGCCGCTCCCCGAGGAAGACCACCGCAAGCACCGTGACATAGACCGGGTTGAGGTAGTTCATCGCGGTGATCTCGGCGATGGGGATGCGGGTCATGGCAAAGAACCACAGCGCCACCCCCGCCGAATGCGCCAGCCCACGCAGCCCGAACAGCCCCCAGAGCCGGGGTGTGAGCCGCGCGCGGCGCATCGCGCCCCACATCGGGATCAGGAAGACCAGCCCGATGAGATAGCGCAGAAACGCCTGCTCGGGCGCCGGGATCCGCGTGCCGAGCAGTTTCACAAGGGCGGTGACCGCCACAAAGCAGAGCCCCGTGACAACCATCCAGAAGATGCCCCTTCCGGGGGTCTGCGCTGCTGTGTCCATATCCCAAGGGCTTAGCGGTTCTGCGGGCAAGGGCAAGGGGTTGCGCGCCGATCGCGTCCCGCCTGAGCAGGCTCACATCATCAGCAGCTTGGCGGCAATCGCCCACATGGTGAGCCCGACCAGCAGGTCCAGCCCGCGCCAGGCTGCGGGCCGCGCAAAGACCGGCGCCAGCGCCCGCGCGCCATATCCCAGCGCGAAGAAGAACACGAAAGACGCGCTGATCGCCCCGGCCCCAAACGCCATCCGGTTGTCGTATTGCGCCGATACCGCACCCAAAAGCACCACCGTGTCGAGATAGACATGCGGGTTGAGCCATGTGAGGGCGAGGCAGGTCAGCACCGCCGCGCGCAGACTTTGCGCGCCCTGCCCGGCGGCCAGCACCGCGCCGCCGCGCCAGGCCGACCAGAGCGTGCGCGCGCCGTAGGCCACCAGGAACGCCGCCCCGAAGATCCGCATCCAGAATTCCAGCCCCGGCAGCGCCTCGGCCAGCGCGCCGAACCCCGCAACACCCGCCGAGATCAGCGCCGCATCCGAAACCGCGCAGACCAGCACCACCGCCAGCACATGCTGGCGCCGCAACCCCTGCCGCAGCACAAAGGCGTTCTGCGCGCCGATGGCGAGGATCAGCGAAAAGCTCAGCGCGAATCCGGCTGCTGCTGCCTGCATGAGATGCTCCTCTGCCGTCGAATCCGCGCTGCGGTCCTGCGGTGGAATTACCGCGACAGAATGGTGAAGGCGAATTAATCTGTCTAAGTCTGCAATAGCGGGGCTAATGCAATGCGTCTCGATCCGTCCCAACTCGCCGCGCTCGACGCGGTCCTGCGATACGGCGCGTTCGACGCCGCCGCCGACGCGCTTGGGGTGACCCCGTCGGCGATCTCGCAACGCATTCGCGCGCTCGAGGACCGGGTCGGGGCCGCGCTGGTGATCCGCGCCGCGCCTGCCACGGCGACAGAGACCGGCCAGCGCCTGGCGCGCCACGCGCAGGAGCTGCAGCGGATGGAGGCGGGGCTTGCCAAAGAGCTTGGTCACAACGCCGACGCCGCCCCGCTGCGCATTGCGGTCAACGCCGACAGCCTCGACACCTGGGTGATCCCGGCTTTGGCGCAGACCGATCTGCTATACGATCTCGTGGTGGCCGATCAGGCGGTCACAGCCGAGGAATTGCGCCACGGCACGGTCTCTGCCGCCATCACCGACCGCGCCCGCCCGGTGCAGGGCTGCGAGAGCCACGCGTTGGGCGCCATGCGCTACATCGCAACCTGCGCGCCGCCGTTTCACGCGCGCCATTTTGCGGATGGCGTCACGGCAGAGGCACTGGCCCGCGCGCCCCGGCTCGATTATTCCGGCTCCGACCGTCTGCAGGCCGACTGGATGGAGATGATCGCAGGCCGCGTGCTGCACCCGCCGGTGCACCGGCTGCCATCGACGCACGGTTTTGTCGACGCAACCCGCGCTGGGCTGGGCTGGGGGCTCAATCCCGTGCTGCTGGTGTCGGGCGATCTGGCGCGCGGCGCGCTTGTGGCGATGCGCCCTGACGTCCCGCGCGACCTCGCGCTCTTCTGGCAGGTCCGGAGCCTTGCCGCCCCCGCCCTGCGCCCGCTCACCCGCGCGATGATCGCCCAGGCGCAGGCCACGCTGGTGCGCTGAGCGCAAAAAAAAGCCCCTGCGCCGCGCAGGGGCTCTGTTCAGACCGGCCGTCTATGAGTGCGCAAAAAGCCCTCAGGCCTCCTCAAGCTGCGCCATGACCTCGTCGGACGCCTCGAAATTGGTGGTGACGCGCTGCACATCGTCGTCATCCTCCAGCGCGTCGACCAGCTTCATCAGCGATTGCATGCCGTCCAGATCGAGCTCGGTGGTTGTCGTCGGCTTCCAGATCAGCTTGGTCGATTCGGATTCGCCCAGTTCCCCCTCCAGCGCGGTCGACACCTCGTTGAGATCGGTGTCCTGGCAGAAGATGACATGCCCGTCCTCGCTGCTCTCGACATCTTCGGCCCCGGCCTCGATCGCGGCCATCATGACCGTGTCCGCGTCACCCACCTCGGCAGGATAGACCACCTCGCCCTTGCGCTCGAACATGAACGCCACGGAGCCGGTCTCGCCCAGATTGCCGCCGTTCTTGGTAAAGGTGGAGCGCACGGTCGACGCCGTCCGGTTGCGGTTGTCGGTCATCGCCTCGACAATCACCGCCACGCCATTGGGCCCGTAGCCCTCATAGCGGATCTCTTCATATTCATCGCCGTCGCCGCCCGTGGCCTTGGCGATGGCGCGCGCGATATTGTCCTTGGGCATCGACTGGCCCTTGGCCTCCTTGACCGCCAGCCGCAGGCGCGGGTTCTTGTCGGGATCGGGGTCGCCCATCTTGGCGGCCACCGTGATTTCCTTGCTGAGCTTGGAAAACAGCTTGGCGCGGACCGCGTCCTGGCGGCCCTTGCGGTGCTGGATATTTGCCCATTTGGAATGGCCGGCCATGGCGGATCCCCCTTGTCGATGCCTCGGTGAGCGCCTGCATAGCCCAAGCGGTGCGCCCTTGCCAAGACCACCCCTTGGCAAAGCCCGCGCGCCCCGCTACTGGCAGGGTCATGGCCCGATTTCTGATCCTGCAGCTGCGCCCCGAAACCGACGCGTCCGACGACGAATACCGCGCCTTTCTCGAAAAGGGAGGCCTGCAGGAGAGCGAGACCCACCGCCTGCGGCTGGACCGCGAAGACCTGCCCGACGGGCTCGACCCCGGCGATTACGCCGGGGTGATCGTCGGCGGCGGGCCGGGCTGCGTGAGCGATGCGGCCGCGGATAAAGACCCGGTCGAGGCGCGTATCGAGGCTGCGTGCCTGTCGCTCATGCCGCAGATCACCGCAAGCGACATCCCCTTCATGGGGTGCTGCTACGGCATCGGCATTCTGGCCCATCACCTCGGTGCGGAGGTCTCCAAGGCGCGCTTCGGCGAGCCGGTAGGCCCGGTGCGCTGCGAAAAGACCGATGCCGCCCGGACCGATCCGATCACCCAGAGCCTGCCGGACCATTTCGACGCTTTTGTGGGGCACAAGGAAGCCGTGCAGGCGCTGCCGGACGGCAGCACGCATTTGCTCTCCTCCGCCCCCTGCCCCTATCAGATGATCAGGCACGGCCGGAACGTCTACGCCACCCAGTTCCACCCCGAAGCCGACGCCGCGGTGTTCGAGACCCGCATCCATATCTACCGCGACCGCGGCTATTTCCCACCCGAGACCGCCGACGCGCTGATCGGCATGTGCCGCAGCGCCGATGTGATCTGGCCCGAACACATCCTGGCGGCCTTCACCACCCGCTACCGCTGAGCCTGTCGGTTTTGCTTCGGAGCCGCCCCTCGCCTGAGCCCGGACGGACAGGGTCGGGCGGCCGGGTCAGGGGAATTCTCCGAGGGGCCCCGCTTGCGGGGAGACGGTGAATTCGCTTGGCGCGGCGGACCGACCCTGTCAGGCAAGGATCAGGCGCGGGGCGGCGGCAGGGCAAAACCGGGTTTGCTTTGGTGAGCCCCGAGCCTGCGCCATCCTCTCCCCCATTCTCCCCGGCAGCATCAAGAGCGTCACCTCCGCCCCTGCCGGAATAAAAGCGCGCGGAAGCGCTCCTTTCCGCACCACCTTCCCGGCTTGCATAACGCAAGGGCAATCCAGCCTTGCCCTTGGCGCGCGCCCCGTCTATGCCGCGCCCGTATCTTGAGACAGGAAGTTCCATGCCCCTCCTCGTGATGAAATTCGGCGGCACCTCGGTCGCCACGCTGGACCGCATCCGCCGCGCCGCAAAGCGCGTGGGCGTCGAGGTGGCCAAGGGCCATGACGTGATCGTCATCGTCTCGGCCATGTCGGGCGAGACCAACAAGCTGGTGGGGCTGGTGGACGAAACCTCGCCGCTTTACGACGCGCGCGAATACGACGCGGTGGTGAGCTCCGGCGAGAACGTGACCGCCGGTCTGATGGCGCTCACCTTGCAGGAAATGGACATCCCCGCGCGCTCCTGGCAGGGCTGGCAGGTGCCGGTCCGCACCACCTCTGCCCATGCCGCCGCGCGGATCGAAGAGATCCCGCCGGGCAATATCATGGCGAAATTCGGCGAAGGCATGAAGGTCGCGGTGGTCGCGGGCTTCCAGGGTGTCAGCCCCGAAGGGCGCATCACCACGCTGGGCCGCGGCGGCTCGGACACCACCGCCGTGGCTTTCGCCGCTGCCTTCGACGCCATCCGCTGCGACATCTATACCGATGTGGACGGTGTCTACACCACCGATCCGCGGATCTGCGAAAAGGCCCGCAAGCTCGACCGCATCGCCTTCGAGGAAATGCTGGAGCTGGCCTCGCTCGGCGCCAAGGTGCTGCAGACCCGCTCGGTCGAGCTTGCCATGCGCTACAAGGTGCGCCTGCGGGTGCTGTCGAGTTTCGAAGAACAATCCGACGAGGCCGGCACGCTGGTCTGCGACGAGGAGGATATCATGGAAAGCAATGTTGTGGCCGGTGTGGCCTATTCCCGCGACGAGGCCAAGATGACGCTGGTCTCGGTCGCCGACCGGCCCGGCATCGCCTCGGCAATCTTCATGCCGCTGGCCGAAGCGGGTGTGAATGTCGACATGATCGTGCAGAACATCTCCGAAGAGGGCCGCACGGACATGACCTTTTCCTGCCCCACCAACCAGGTGGCGCGCGCCGAAAAGGCGATGGAAGCGGCCAAGTCCAGCGGTGACATCAACTACCACGACGTCATCGCCGACCAGAATGTCGCCAAGGTCTCGGTGGTGGGCATCGGCATGCGCTCGCACACCGGTGTGGCCGCGAAGATGTTCCAGGTGCTGGCCAATGAAGGCATTAACATCAAGGTCATCACCACCTCCGAAATCAAGATCTCCGTGCTGATCGACCGCAAATACATGGAACTCGCAGTACAGGCGCTCCACGATGCGTTCGAGCTGGAAAAGGCCGGCTGAGCGCACAACCTCCGCGCTTTTTCGGTGACAGCATACTCTCCCTGTGCAAGCGTCGGGTCGGATGATTTGACGCAACGCATTTCCGGAGACAGCCCATGGCCGGCCCGCTCGACGCCCTGAATTTCACGTTCGACCACATTGGCAAGCCGCTGCTGCTGAACCTGCTCGACAATGGCGACCCGCGGGAGTTCTCGCCGGGCCGCGCGTTCTTCATCGACGTGCTTGGCGGCGACGTGCAGATGGAGATCGTCAAGCTGCAGATCGCCGATCTGGAAAACGATGTTCACGATCTGCAGATCCGGGTCGATGCGCTCGACACCAAGGTCGAGTGGTATCACCGTATCGACAAACTGGCCGCGCCCATGGCCGCCATCGCCGATCGCTTCGCCGACATGACCGATTTCATCGACGACCGCATCGCGCAGAACCAGACCGACGAACAGATCCAGCAGGCGCTCGCCACCGTCTTCACCGGCCCCAACGGGCAATACGACCTGAGCGACTTCGACCTGCACCTGAAATTCATGCATCGCGTGATCCTCGACCTGGACGAGGCGTTCGAGCCCAACTCGCTGCAGACGATCTTTCACGCCTGGGAAAACCAGATGGCGATCGAGGAGCCTGATCTGGTGCACCGCGCCAACCCCCGCGACTACTTCAACGCGCGGCTCGGCCTCTACCAGCATTTCGCGCGCAGCCAGCGCAAATGCGCCTCGCTCGCCGCGCTGCACGCGCGCGCCACGAACAACCCGCGCAAGGTCGCCGAGCTCGACGCGCTGCTGCCGGATTTCCTCGGCCAGCAGTTCACGGCGATGAGCGAGAACCTTTCGCCCTATGCCAAGATCGCGGCGGTTTCGGACCGCTCCGTCAACGCGCTGAAACCGGTGGTCAGCGGGTTGCAGATCTACAGCGATGCCGACGGCCTCGCGCAGGGCCGCAGCCGCGAGCGGCAGAAACTGAAACCGATGCAGATCGCCAATCCCTTCCGGACCGGCGACGATTCCGGGCTCAGCCTCTTCAGCAACGTGGATTTCTACTTCAACGAGATTGGCGAGGATGAGCAGGGTCTGGTGTTCGAGCTGCTCTTTCTGGCCGATTTCGCCGGGGAACGCGGGGTCTACCAGACCATGCTGTTGCCGGGCACGAGGGTTTTCAAGCACCGGCTCGCCAACAACCAGCCGGTCAATGAAGAGGTCACCGCGCTTGGTGTCGGCCGCCTGATCGACGGAACCATGCCGCGCATAGAGGATGTCCCGCCCCTGACGCAAATCTTCATCAGACAGCAACACGCGCTGCAGGCATTGACCCCGCCCAAGGGCCAGACCGTGCATGTGAGCCTCGGCATGGTGCTGCCGACACTGAACGAGGACGTCGCCGCCGGCGTCGCCGGGCGCGGCTCCGATCACGTCACCCATGACAACGCGTTGCAGATGCGCATCGCGAAAAGTTCGCCATTTGGCACACCGGGGCATTACTTCGTCCGCCGGCTGATCTCGTCCTCGAAACGCGACAGGCTCTGGGCGTTGTCGGCAGACGCCGACACGCCGCTCTGGCAGGCCGGGAAGGGCGACGACACGCCCAGCATCATCGCCCGACCGCCCGAGCTTGACCCCACGCCCGTCGCGCCGGGCGGGTGCTACGTGCTGGACTGGGGGCGCAGTCGCAGCTCGACCGCCACCAGCCGCGGTGTCTGGCAGTCTGACCGGCGCGTGCGCTACCGCATCGTGGCCGAGAACATGGTCGCCCGGTCAGAGCTCGCTGCCTTCGTCGCACCGCGCCGTGGCGTGCAGGCCACCGAAGGTTTCTTCAACCCGCCGGCGGGTGGCGCCGTGCCGCTCATCGCCGTGCAACTCGTCAGTCCGCTCACGCAGCATCTCCGCCTCTTGCGTCAGTTCGAGGGCGATGACGGCTTTACCGAGGCCGCCGGCTTCGATGTGATCGAGGATTTCGGCCCCAACGGCGAAACCGTCCTCGCCGATATGGGCGGCTGGGTGGATTGACGGGCGTTTGAGCGCCACCGCGTCAACCAAAAGTTGCGCAATCCCACCGCGACGCTGGAAACTCCCGTCGGGCAGCGATATGGCTGGGGGTGAGCCGCGCGAGACGGCAACGGGAGACAGCCGAACACCATGCCAGAAGGTCTTGAAAGCGAAAGCCGCAAGCTGCTTGGACGGCTGCGAGATACCATGGCCGAGGAGGCCGCGGGTCAGGAGCGGCTGAACAAGATCACCCATCTGACGGCGGATTCCATGGGCACCGAAGTGTGCTCCATCTATCTGTTCCGTGACGACGACACGCTGGAGCTCTGCGCGACGCAGGGTCTCAACCCCGAAGCGGTGCACCAGACGCGCATGAAGCTGGGCGAAGGGCTCGTGGGCCGCGTCGCGCGCACCGGCAAGCAGATCAACACCGCCGACGCGCCCTCCGAACGCGGCTTTCGCTACATGCCCGAGACCGGCGAGGAGATCTATTCCAGCTTCCTCGGCGTGCCCGTGCAGCGGCTGGGCGAAAAGCTGGGCGTGCTGGTGGTGCAGTCCAAGACCAAGCGCGAGTTTACCGCCGACGAGGTCTACGCGCTCGAGGTGGTGGCCATGGTGCTGGCCGAAATGACCGAGCTGGGCGCCTTTGTTGGCGAAGGGGCGGCACTTTCGGCGCGCCACACCCAGGCGGTTCTGCTGCGCGGCGCCACCGGGCAGGAAGGCGCGGCCATGGGCCATGTCTGGCTGCACGAGCCGCGCGTCGTGGTCACCAATGTGGTGGCCGACGATCCCGAAAAGGAACGCACGCGCCTGCACGAGGCGGTCGATCACCTGCGCGTCAGCGTCGACGAGATGCTGGCGGGCGCGTCGGGCGATACCGAACAGATGCAGGTGCTCGAGGCCTACCGGATGTTTGCCAACTCCAAAGGCTGGATGCGGCGCATGGAAGAGGATATCTCGCGCGGCCTTTCCGCCGAGGCGGCGGTTGAAAAGGAACAAAGCCAGGCGCGCGCGCGGATGAACCAGGTGACCGACGCCTATCTGCGCGAGCGGCTGCACGATCTCGACGACCTCTCCAACCGTCTGCTGCGGATCCTGACCGGGCAGGGCCGCGAGACCGGCTCCGAGATGCCCGACGATCCGATCCTGATCGCGCGCAATATCGGCCCCGGCGAGCTTCTGGAATATGGCCGCAAGCTCAAGGGTGTGGTGCTCGAGGAAGGCTCTGTCGGCAGCCATGCCGCGATTGTCGCCCGCGCGCTGGCGATCCCGCTGGTCATCCACGCCGAACGCATCACCAACGAGGCGCTCAACGGCGACCGGATCATGGTCGACGGCGATCAGGGCATTGTGCATCTGCGCCCCGACGACACCGTGGTGGCCGCCTTCCGCGACAAGCTGGCGATGCAGGCCGAAGCGCAGGAGCGCTATGCCTCGATCCGCGACACGCCCTGCGTGAGCGCCTGCGGCACGCGCATCCATCTGATGATGAATGCCGGGCTGATGGCCGATCTGCCCTCGCTTGACGGCTCCGGCGCCGAAGGGGTTGGCCTGTTCCGGACCGAGCTGCAGTTTCTCGTGCGCAACCAGATGCCGCGCCGGACCGAACTGGCAGAAATCTACGCCCGCGTGCTCGATGCCTCCAAGGGCAAGCGGGTGATCTTCCGCACGCTCGATATCGGGTCCGACAAGGTGCTGCCTTATATGCGCCGGATAGAAGAGCCGAACCCGGCGCTGGGCTGGCGCGCGATCCGCGTCGGGCTCGACAAGCCCGGCGTGATGCGCATGCAGTTGCAGGCGCTGCTGCGCGCCGCCAACGGCCGCCCGCTCACGCTGATGTTCCCGTTTGTCGCGCAATACGAGGAGTTTGCCCGCGCCCGGCAGGAGGTCGACAAGGCCATCGCCCGCGAGGAAAAGCTGGGCCATGCGCTGCCCGAAAAGCTCTCCATCGGCGCGATGCTGGAGACCCCGAGCCTTGCCTTCGCCTCCAAGCGCTTTTTCGAGGAGGTGGAGTTCCTGTCGGTGGGCGGCAACGATCTCAAGCAGTTCTTCTTTGCCGCGGATCGCGAGAACGAGCTGGTGCGGCGGCGCTACGACACGCTCAACCTGTCGTTTCTGACCTTCCTCGAAAGCATCGTGGCGCGCTGCGCCGATACCGACACGCAGCTGAGTTTCTGTGGCGAGGATGCCGGGCGCCCGATCGAGGCGTTGTGCCTGACCGCAATCGGGTTCCGGTCGCTGTCGATGCGCCCGGCCTCCATCGGGCCGGTCAAGAGCCTGCTCATGCGCACCCGGCTTGACGAGGTCAAAGCGGTGATCGACGCCGCCCGCGACGCCGGCGAGCAATCGGTCCGCAGTGCGGTACTGGATTACCTGCGCGAGGCGAGCTGACGCGCTGTGCTCCTGCGGGCCGGGACAACCCGCGGCCTGGTCCCGCCGGACCGCCCGCTGCGCAGCCGGACCACCCGCCGCAAATGTCCAACGCGTCAATGCAAAAGAAATGCCCGGCGGCGAAGTTCATCCGCGCGCCGGGCATTAAGTCGTATCACGTGATATCGCCTGCCGTTCTAGCCAGCGATCAGACCGGGCCGTTTCAGCCTCGGCATCCCGTAGGTTGTCCTGGATCAGTCGCGGACGCGCCCTGAGGATACGACGCGCCCGCAATCCGTTGGTATCGGGCCTTTGCGACGCTGCCGCTGTTACGCCACCGTCAGAATCGACCCTAGGCCCTTAACCTTAACGGCAGGTTAAGATGCGCGTATGGTTGTCACCGGCAGGGTGGCTTTTTCGCGGAGGCGCAGCACCAGATCCTCGAACGGTGTGCCCGTCTCCTCCGACAGGCGCCGCAGGCCAAAGACCACATGGGCCATGTGCTGGTAATAGCTGGTATAGGTATAGTTGGTGGCCGCGGCGGTGGCGGCGCCCAGCACCGGCACGGTCTGCGCAGCCAGCTTGCGGCCCAGCACACCGGCCAGTCGCGGCGCCACGAGACCGATGCCGATATAGACATTCACCCCGTTCAGCGTCACCCGCGAGGACAGGAAATTCAGGTCGAGCCCGTCCTTGCCCGCGCCCATCGGCCCTTCGGCGGCAAAGACCAGCAGGCTGTCCTTGCGGCTTTGCATCTCTTCGGGGTCAAACCCGTGTTCCGCGGCCACCGCCTGCACCGCGCGCATCAGCAGCGTCACCGTGACCGGCAATTCCGCCAGCGCCGTGGGCAAGCCGCCAAAGCCGCCCATGACCCCTGCCGCGGTGGTGGTGGCCTTGTTGACCCAATCCTTTTGGTCCTTGACCAACACGCGGCTGCCCGCGGCGGCACTCATCGCCGCTTCCATGCCCTTGATGGTCAGCCGGTCCAGATTGCCGCGCGCGGCCTCCGGCAAGCGGTCGAGCAGGCCGTCCACCGGCCAGTTCAGCATGTTGATGATCTGCACACCCAGCGAGTCGGCGGCGCGAAAGCGTTTGGCCAGCGCGTCAAGCTCTGCCTCCAGATCGAGGCTGCGCCGCGTCAGGTCGGTCTCGGTCATGTCGTCACTCATTTTCCACGTCCCCTGTCCGGCCCCCGTCCTTGAAAGAATGGGGAGGGAGCGGCCTGTTTACAAGTGTTTATGCCGCAAACCGCCGTCCCGGCACCCGGCCCCGGCACCGGCAATATCAGACCGCGCGGGTCACAGGACCGGTGACGCCCTGCCACGCGCCTGCGGTCAGCGCGTGCCCCAGAACCCTGTCGGGATTGGTGGGCGGCGGCATGATCACGCCAGAGAGCCTTTCGAACCCGAAGCGCGCGTAATAGGGCGCGTCCCCCACCAGCAGCACACGGGTGACGCCGAGATCGCGGGCAATCTCCAGCGTGTCGCGGATGAGCGCGCCGCCCAGCCCCTCGCCCTGGGCCGTGGGGTGCACCGCAATCGGCCCCAGCAGCAACGCATCGGACGCGCCCACCCGCACCGGCCAGTAGCGCAGCGCGCCACCGACGGCGCCGGTCTCGTCGCGCGCGACCCGGCAAAGCTCTGCCACCGGGGCCACATCCTCGCGCAGCCGGTAGGAGCTCAGCGCCGAGCGTCCGGGCGCAAAGCAGGTGTCGAAGAGCGCTTCGACCTCCCACCAGTCCTGCGGCGTTTCCTTGGCGAGCGTGAACACGGGCACAGCCCCTCGTGCAATCCGGGCCAAAGCCGCGTATCACGGCGCAAATACTTGCGCAAACAGGAGCTTGCCCCTTGTTCTACGAGCCCAAAGACGGCCACGGCCTGCCACACAACCCGTTCAACGCGATTGTCACCCCCCGCCCCATCGGCTGGATCTCGACCCGCGACAGCAGCGGGCATGACAATCTCGCGCCCTATTCGTTTTTCAACGCCGTGGCCTATGTGCCGCCGCAGGTCATGTTCGCCTCGACCTCGGCCAAGGACGACCGGGGCGATACCAAGGACAGCGTGGCGCAGATCCGCGACAGCGGCGTGTTCTGCGTGAACATCGTGGAATATGCCATGCGCGACGCGATGAATCAGTCCTCGGGGCCGTGGTCCGCCGAGGTCGACGAGTTCGAATTCGCCGGCATCGAGAAGGCCGATTGCCAGACGATCAACTGCGCCCGCGTCGCCAACGCGCCGGCCAGCCTGGAATGTCGGATGACCCGGATGGTCGAGCTGGAGGGCGCGCATAACTTCCTGGTGCTGGGCGAGGTCGTGGGCGTGCATATGCGCGACGATTGCCTGAAAGACGGGATGTTCGACGTGCTGAGCTTCAACCCGCTGAGCCGCATGGGCTATCGTGACTACACCGTGGTGCGCGAAAAGTTCAGCCTCAACCGTCCGGGAGAGTAGGCCGCAAAAGCCCCGGCTTTTGCGGCCAGTGGGCAAGGTCATGTCTGCATGGCAGACGTGACGGCCCACACCCTCGCCAGTCCGGGTGCCGGGTCTCCGCAAAAGCCCCGGCTTTTGCGGCCAGTGGGCAAGGTCATGTCCGCATGGCAGACGTGACGGCCCACACTCTCGCCAGTCCGGGTGCCGGGTCTCCGCAAAAGCCCCGGCTTTTGCGGCCCCCACCCTGAGTGCGACGGTAACAGCCCGAAACCGCGCGCCAGCGGCTTGCCTCAGGGCGCAAGCGCCTCAAGTGCTGCAATATCGCCCGCCTCAAGCGCCTCTCGCGCGGCCACGATCCGTTCGGGCGGCCAGTCCCACCAGGCCAGCGCGTTCAGCCGCGCGATCTGCTCGGGCTCGAACCGCAGACGCATCACGCGGCCCGGATTACCTGCAACCACCGTGTAATCGGGCACCGATCCACGCACCACGGCGCCCGCGCCGACGATCACCCCGTTGCCGATCCGCGCGCCGGGCAGCACCAGCGCGCCGTAACCCAGCCACACGTCATGCCCGACCACGGTGTCGCGGGTGTCGGGCTGGTAGCCGATCATGGTGTCGGGATCGAATACGGCAAAGGGAAAGGTCGTGAGCCCGTCTTTGGCATGGTTGGCCGAACTGCCGATGAAGCGCACGCCATGCGCGATCTGGCAGAATTTGCCGATCTGCAGGCGGTCCTGCGAAAACTCGAAGAGGTACGGCGCCAGCCTCTGCGCCCAGCCATCCTGCGCGGGCGGGTCGAAATCGGAGGCGTAGCTGTACGCGCCCACCTGCATGCGCGGATGATCGATCACCGCAGAGAGGTAAACGGTGCCGGGATGGCGCGAGCCGTTCGGCAATGTGATGGGATGCGCCAGTTCGGCGCCTGGAAGCGGTGCGGGCATGGAGGGACTCCTTTTGAACAGCCGGGAAAACGGTCAGGGGTTCAAAGGGTCTGGTCCATGGCGGCCTCCATCGTGGATGCGCGTTCTCTAGCAGATGGGCGTGGGTTGGGAAAGGGTCGGGTGCGGTTGGGGTGACGCGCAGGTGTGGCCCTGGCCGCAAAAGCCGGGGCTTGTGCGGAGACCCGGCACCCGGACTGGCGAGGGTGTGGGCCGTCACGTCTGCTATGCAGACATGACCTTGCCCACGCGTCGCGCGCGCCGGGACGCGCGGGGCGGATG
>CANMMF010000005.1 GCA_947498985.1 uncultured Paracoccaceae bacterium
GAGATCGGCCAGAACATTGGCCATCTTGCAGGTGTTGCGGTGCAGCTCGCGGTAGCTGATATGCTGCGCGCCCTCGCCTGGGTCGTCGGGCTCCCAGATGATGGCGGTCTGCTCGCCGCGGGTCTCCAGGTGGCGGTCGATGCAATTGGCGCTGACATTGAGCGTGCCGTCGGCGAACCAGTTGATCCTGACCTGGCCGAGGGTGAAATCGACATCGCTGATCTGGCTCGGCGGTTTGATCCAGTCGATCCGCTGCGCAGCGTCCGCCCAGAACCCGTCCGGATCCGAGACCGACCGCGCATACATCTCCTCATACCGCTCCGCATCAACATGCGACCGCGACACAAATTCAGGGCTCGGTGGGTAAGCGGCTGCGCCACTCGGCAAAGTGATCTGTTCAGTCAAGGCTGATCCCCCCATAATGCTGTTCCTCCTCCGCTCGGACGCGCTTTGTAACGCTGCGTCACGAGATTGAAGCTTTATACGGTGATCGGAAAAGAAATCAAAAACTAATATTAATTCAGTTGCTTAGCTGTAAATAGTTTTCACAACACGTAGAAAATCAGAAAATAAGTTTGCTTGAGGCCGGATAAACCCTTGTATTTCAGGCATACCGCTCCAAAAGTCGGCAACCGGCCCCTCATCCAGACCCGCGATCCCGCGCCGCAGGCGGCCTGCAGGCGGGGTGTGACAAATCGTTGCGACCCTGCTGCGACCCCGCCACGAGGCACGCAAACCCCCGAATCCGGCGCCGATCCTGCCGACCGTTCCGTTCCGCTTGCACATAAGAGCGGTTCGGCTAGGTTGTCTGCCAAGACGGAAAAAACCGTCGCATCAACATCAGGGAGGACTCAAATGTCCACAATCACCGCACGTCTGCTGGCCACCGGCATCGCTGTCACCTTCGCCGGAGAGGCGCTCGCCACCGAATGGAACGCCTCGCTCTGGGGCAAGCGCCGGGCCTTTACCGAACATGTGCACAAGCTCTCCGAACTGGTCGAGGAAAAGACCGGCGGCGAGTTCAAGATCAACATTTCCTATGGCGGGCTCAGCAAGAACACCGAGAACCTCGACGGGATCTCCATCGGTGCCTTCGAGATGGCCCAGTTCTGCGCGGGCTACCATGCGGACAAGAACCGCGCGATCACCGTGCTGGAGCTGCCGTTCCTGGGCGTGGCCAATCTCGATGAGGAAGTGGCCGTCAGCCACGCGGTCTATGACCACCCCGCGGTGGCCGAGGAAATGGCGCAGTGGAACGCCAAGATGCTGATGACCAGCCCGATGCCGCAATACAATCTGGTCGGCACCGGCGATCCGCGCGACGAGCTGAGCGAGTTCGACGGCATGCGGGTGCGCGCCACCGGCGGTCTGGGCCGGGCGTTCAGCGCGGTGGGCGGCGTGCCGACCTCGGTGACCTCGTCCGAGGCCTATCAGGCGATGGAATCGGGTGTCGTCGACACCGTGGCCTTCGCCCAGCACGCGCATCTGAGCTTCGGCACGATCAACCAGGCCGACTGGTGGACCGCGAACCTCAACCCCGGCACCGTCAACTGCCCGGTTGTGGTGAATATCGACGCCTATGAAGGTCTCAGCGACGCCCATCGCACCGCGCTCGACGAGAGCGTGAGCGAGGCGATCGACCATTACCTCGCAAATTACGGCGAGTTGCTGAAGCAATGGGACAGCGTTCTCGAAGAGAAGGGCGTGACCAAGGTCGAGATCTCGGACGCCGAGCTGGAAAAGTTCCGCGACGTGGCGGGCAAGCCGATCCACGACGCCTGGCTTGAGGATATGGCCGCGCAAGGCCTGCCCGCGCAGGAGCTTTACGACCTCGTGCTCTCCACCCTCGAAAAGGCGCGCGCCTCCAACTGAGGCCGCGCTGCGCTTTTTCGCACGCCCCCGGATCGATCGCCGCGATGTCCGGGGGCGGTTGCGTTTGAGGCGGGCAGTTTCGATCACCACGGCAAGGGGACGCTTCGATGGCGGGTGCAGCTTCTGTCCTGAGCGATGACAGCACGATCAGCCGGCTGGACCGCAAACTGGCCCGGCTGGAATGGGGCATGGCGTTTGTCTCGGGCATCGGGGCGTTTGTGCTGATGATCCTGGCGGTGGTGTCGGTGTCGGGGCGCAATTTCTTCAACGAGCCATTGCGCGGCTATGTGGACTGGATCGAGACCGCGATGCCGCTGATCGCGATTTTCGGCATCGCCTATGTGCAACGACAGGGCGGCCATATCCGGATGGATATCGTGGTGGGGCAGCTGAAAGGCCGGCTGCTCTGGGCGGTGGAGTTCCTCACGACCTTTGCAGTGCTGATCCTGATGGTGCTGCTGGTCTGGGGCACGTGGTCCCATTTCGACCGCAGCTTTGATTTCTCCGCCCCGAACTGGAGCCGCGACAGCTCCATTGATATCGGCCTGCCGATCTGGCCCGCCAAGCTGGTGGTGCCGGTGGCCTTTGCGGTGATGAGTCTGCGTCTGGCGTTGCAGGTCTGGGGCTACGGGCGCGCGTTTCTGCAAGGCGCCGAGCGGCCGGTGGCGGTGCCGCTGGTGCAGACCGCCGCCGAGCAGGCCGCCGCCGAAGCGGCACAGATCGAGGGGCGTGACTGATGGACAGCATCGATATCGGCCTCTGGGTCACCGGCGGCATGCTGGTTCTGGTGGTGCTTGGCATGCGGGTGGCCTTTGCGGCGGCGCTCGCGGGGATGGTCGGGCTGATCTGGATCTTCTGGGCGCGCAAGGGCTATGCGGGGGACGAGTTCGGCTGGGCGCTGACCGTGGCCGTCAAGACCGCCGGACAGGTGCCCCACGGCAAGGTCGCAAGCCAGGCGCTGAGCCTCATCCCGACCTTCATCCTCATCGGCTATCTGGCCTATTACGCCGGGCTGACGCGCGCGCTTTTCGAAGCGGCCAAGCGCTGGGTGGCCTGGGTGCCGGGCGGGCTGGCGGTGGCGACGGTGTTTGCGACCGCGGGTTTCGCCGCGGTCTCCGGCGCGTCGGTGGCGACGGCGGCTGTGTTTGCGCGCATCGCGATCCCCGAGATGCTGAAAGTCGGCTATGACAAGCGCTTTGCCGCGGGTGTGGTGGCCGCTGCGGGCACCTTGGCGAGCCTCATTCCGCCCTCGGCGATCCTGGTGATCTACGCCATCATCGTGGAGCAGGACGTGGGCAAGCTCCTGCTCGCGGGCTTTATTCCGGGCGTCTTTTCGGCCTTCGTCTACACCGCGCTGATCATCGTGCTCGCGCTCACCATGAAGAATTTCGGCCCGCCGGTCACCGGCTTCACCTGGCGCGAGCGCTTTTCCAGCCTGCCGCCCGCACTGCCCATCGTGGCGGTGGTCGTGATCATCATCTTCTTTGTCTACAACCCTTTTGGCGGCGACGCCTGGGGCACGCCGACCGAGGGCGGGGCCATCGGCGCCTTCATCGTGTTCCTGATGGCGGTGTTCCGCGGCATGCGCCTGCCGGAGCTCAAGGATGCGCTGGTGGAGACCGCCAAGCTCAGCATCATGATCTTCTCGATCATCTGGGGTGTGCTGATCTATGTGCGCTTCCTCGGCTTTGCCGATCTGCCAAGCGCGTTTTCCGACTGGATCACGGCGCTGCCCTATTCGCCGATGCTGATACTCGTCTGCATCCTGCTGGCCTATGCGGTGCTGGGCATGTTCATGGACGCGATCGGCATGCTGCTCCTGACGTTGCCGGTGGTCTATCCGGCGGTCATGGCGCTCAATGGCGGCGAGACCGTGAGCGCGGCGGAGAGCACGTTCGGCATGTCGGGGCCGATGTGCGCGGTCTGGTTCGGCATTCTGGTGGTGAAGATGGCGGAGTTCTGCCTGATCACGCCGCCCATCGGGCTCAACTGCTTTGTTGTGGCGGGTGTACGGCCCGAGCTCAGCGTGCAGGACGTGTTCCGCGGTGTCATGCCCTTCTTCATCGCCGATGCGATCACCATCGCGTTGCTGGTGGCCTTCCCCGCGATTGTGCTCTGGCTGCCGTCGCTGGCATAGGGCGCGCGTGGGAGGCGAAAGCGGGCGCCCGCAGGGGGCGTCCGCTTTGTGAAGATTTCATGACATGGTCACGTCGCGTCTTGGCGTGACGCTATTAATTCTGTAATTCCGGAAATATGGAAACAGAATCCCTCTCGATCCTGTCGGCCCTTGCGCATTCCGGGCGGTTGCGGATCTTTCGGCTGGTCATGAGGCGGTACCCGCAGCCGGTGGCGGCGGGTGAGATCGCCGCGGCTCTGGGCATGCCGCCCTCGACGGCCTCTCCGCATCTGGGGCAGTTGCGTGCCGCAGGATTGGTCACGCAAAGCCGGGTCGGCACGTCGCTTCTTTATCGGGGGGTGCCGGACACAATCGGCGATCTGACCGCGTTTCTTCTGCAGGATTGCTGTGGCGGACGTCCGGCAACCTGCCTGCCTCAACCTCACATCAGAAAGAAGCTTCCGATGGCTGTCGAATCCTACTCCGTGCTGTTTATCTGTACCGGCAACTCGGCCCGGTCGATCATGTCCGAAGTGCTGCTGCGCGACCTCGCCGGGGACCGGTTCACCGTGTATTCGGCCGGAACAAAGCCCAAGTCAGAGATGAACCCATTCACGCTGGAGCTGTTGCAGGCCAAAGGGCACGACATCTCGGAGCTGCGGGCCAAGAATGTGCGGGAATTCCAGAGCGCAGGGGCGCCCAAGCTCGATTTCGTCTTTACCGTCTGCGACCGGGCCGCAAACGAGGAATGCCCGGCGTGGCAAGGCCAGCCGATCACCGGGCATTGGGGGCAACCTGATCCGGTCAAGGCCACCGGCACGGATGCCGAACGCCGTCTGGCGTTTCAGCAGGTTTATGGCGCGTTGAGGAACCGGATCAGCAGTTTTGCCGCCCTGCCAATCGAAACGCTGGATCGGGCCAGCCTGCAAAAGCGGGTCGACGACCTTGCGGACGCTGACAAAAGGATCGAACAGCCATGACCACCTACGCCATCAACGGGCTGGGCCGCATCGGCAAGCTGGTTCTGAAACCGATGCTGGAAGCCGGGGCGGAGATCGTCTTTGTCAACGATCTGGTCGGCGATGCCGCAATGCACGCGCATCTGCTGGAGTTCGACAGCGTGCATGGGCGCTGGGACGAGAGGATCGGTCACGAAGGCCGCGACCTGCTTGTCGGTGACGCGCGCATCCCGGTCTGCCAGGAGGCCCGGCTCGAGGATCTGCCGCTCGACGGCGTGGATGTGATGATCGACTGCACCGGCCATTTCAAGACCGAGGCCAGGCTTGCCCCCTATTTCGAGCGTGGCATCAAAAAGGTCGTGGTTTCGGCGCCGGTCAAGGATGGCGGAGCGGTGAACCTTGTCTACGGCGTCAATCACCACATCTACGATCCCGAGACCCACCGGATCGTCACCGCCGCCTCCTGCACCACCAATTGCCTGGCCCCGGTGGTCAAGGTGCTGCACGAGGCGATCGGCATAAGGCACGGTTCCATCACCACGATCCACGACGTGACCAACACCCAGACCATCGTCGACCGGCCCGCCAGGGATCTGCGCCGCGCGCGCTCGGCACTCAATTCGCTGATCCCGACCACCACCGGCAGCGCCACCGCGATCACGCTGATCTACCCTGAGCTCAAGGGTCGCCTCAACGGCCATGCGGTGCGGGTGCCGTTGCTCAACGCCTCGCTCACCGATTGCGTGTTCGAGATGGAGCGGGCAACCGACGTGGCGGAGGTCAACGCGCTGTTCAAATCCGCCGCCGAAGGGCCGCTGAACGGCATCCTGGGCTATGAAGAGCGCCCGCTGGTGTCGGCCGATTACGTCAACGACCCGCGCTCGGGCATCATCGACGCGCCCAGCACGATGGTGGTGAACGGCACGCAGGTGAAAGTCTACGCCTGGTATGATAACGAATGGGGATATGCCTGCCGGCTTGCCGACGTGGCGCGCATGGTGGGTGCCTCTTTGTAGGAAGGTGTCGCAGATGCGTTTATTCCCGGTTTTCCTGCTGGTCCTCTGGGCCGCGACAACTGCTTCGGTGGCGCAGGCCGCCTTGCGGTTCTGCAACGAGACGGCGGGCCAGGTGTCGGTCGCCATCGGCTATTTCGACGGGGAGGACTGGACCTCCGAAGGCTGGTGGACGATGGCGGCGGGCGAGTGCAAGACCGCGCTCAGCGGCGATCTGGAGACCCGTTTCTACTTCTGGCACGCCACCGATGATGACGGCATTCTGGTCGAGGGCGAATATCCCTTTTGCCTGTCCCGCAAGGTTTTCACCATTGTCGGGGACACCGATTGCGCCGCGCGCGGCTTCGAGGAGGCGCTGTTCGACCGGGTGGACACTGCCGAAGAGCGCAGCTTTACCGTCACCTTGCGCGCGGAGGATGACGCGTCGGGCAGCGCCGCGGCATCCGGCGATGGCACTGGCGCAGAGGCGGTTGTGGCGGCCTTGCAGGGCCGCTGGCAGGATGTGGGCGATCCTGCCTTCGAGACGCAAATCACCGACCGGCGCTTTGCCGATGCCTTCGGGGGCGTGCCCGCCGCCACCGGGCGCTTTGAGGTCGCCGCGACCTGCGACGGCGCACGGGACTCCGGGCCGGTGCTGATGGTCACCTATGAGGATCCGTCCGACGGGCCGTTCTGCTGGGAGATCCTGGAGCTTGATCAACAGGTCTGGCGCTTCCGGGCGGTGGGGCAGACCGCCATCGTCAGCATGGTCAAACAGTAGAAAAGGGCCACTCATGCGCGATCCAGAACGCTTGCAAGATCCGGCTCCGGGCCCCTGCGATCTGCCGGGGGTCGCCCGCGGCGCCATCCGCGGCCTGACGCAGCCAGCGCCCGTTACCGGCACGTCGCACGATCACGCCGGGCGCATGGGTCACCTGCAAGGCGATCGGGAGGCTGCCAGCAGCGACGGCTATGGCTGGTCGGTGGCGGGCAACCGGCTGGACGGGATCGCTGACGCCCACCTCATGCAGCGCGCGTTGTTCGGGATTGCGCCAGGCTGCGCCGCGCCGGTTGGGCAGGGGCCGGTGATCATCGCCTGTCCCGATCCCGATCACACGCCGTCCCGCCATCTGGTGACCGAACCCGGCCCGCGCAGCCTTGCGGTCTGTGACACGCTCGAGGAGCGGGCGGTGTCGTTCGGCTTCTCCAGCTGACGCGCGGGGGGAGGCAGGCCATGGCGGTTGACCGGGTAGAGGCGCCCGAAGGGCTTGCCGCCTATATCGCGGTCACCGCCGCCTATTGGGCCTTCATGCTGACAGATGGCGCGCTGCGGATGCTGGTGCTGCTGCATTTCCACACGCTGGGCTTCAGCCCGGTGCAGCTGGCCTATCTCTTTGTGCTCTACGAGATCGCGGGCGTCGTGACCAACCTCTCGGCGGGCTGGATCGCCGCGCGGTTCGGGCTGACCTCTACGCTTTATGCGGGGCTGGCATTGCAGGTGGCCGCGCTGCTGGCGCTGACGCAGCTTGATCCCGGTTGGGCGGTCGCGGCGTCGGTGGTCTTCGTGATGGCGGTTCAGGGCGCGTCGGGGGTGGCCAAGGACCTCACCAAGATGAGCGCCAAATCCGCCGTGAAGCTGCTGGCACCAAAAGGGCAAGGCGGACTGTTCCGCTGGGTCGCGGTGCTGACCGGCTCGAAAAACGCGGTCAAGGGCTTTGGCTTCCTGCTGGGCGCGGGGCTGCTGGCGCTGGCGGGGTTTCAGACGGCGGTTCTGGGGATGGCGCTGGTGCTGGCGCTGGTGCTGGGCGCGGTGCTCTGGCGGATGCCGGGCGGGCTGCCCGCGGGGCGCAAGGGGGCGAAGTTCCGCGAGGTCTTTTCAAAGGACGCCAATGTGAACTGGCTGAGCTTCGCGCGCGTCTTTCTCTTCGGCGCGCGCGATGTCTGGTTTGTCGTGGGCATCCCGATCTATTTCTACGCGGTGCTCTCGGATGGCACGGAAGCCGGCAACCGCGTGGCGTTTTTCACCATCGGCAGTTTCATGGCGGTCTGGACGATCCTCTACGGCGCGGTGCAGGCTGCAGCGCCGCGGCTGCTGCGGGCCGCGCACCGGCCCGAGACCGAGATCATCCGCGCCGCGCGGCTGTGGGTCCTGGCGCTTCTGGCGGTGCCGCTGGCGCTCTCTGCGCTGGTCTGGCAGGCGGGTGAGCCGCAGCCCTGGCTGACCGCGGTGCTGATCGCGGGGCTCCTGCTTTTCGGGGCAATCTTTGCGGTCAACTCGGCACTGCATTCCTATCTCATCCTCGCCTTCACGCGGGACGAGCGGGTCACCATGGACGTGGGGTTTTACTACATGGCCAATGCCAGCGGGCGGCTGCTGGGCACCGTGCTGTCGGGGCTGAGCTACCAGCTGGGCGGCGTTGCCCTTTGCCTGCTGGTGGCGGCGACGATGCTGGGGATGAGCGGCCTTGGCGCCGCGCGGCTCAGGCCTGCCGCGCCCTGAGCCATCCCAAAGACGCGTCGGTGTCGCCGCCGGGCTTGTATTCAGCGCCCAGCGGCGCGTCCCACCCGGCTTGTGCAATGGCGTCAAAGACATAGGCGTAATCAAGCTCTCCCTGATCCGGCGCGGCGCGCGCGGGCACAGAGGCGAATTGCACATGGCCGATGATCGGCTTCAGCTGCGTAAAGCGCGTGGTCACATCCCCCTCGGTCCGGCCCACATGGTAGCAATCGAACATCAGCCGCAGGGTGTCGCGCGCCATGTCGCGGATGATTTCTGCGGCCTGCCCGGTGGTGCGCAGGAAATAGCCCGGCGCGTCATGCGGGTTGAGCGGCTCGATCAGGATCCTGCGTCCGTGCCGCGCGGCTTGCGTGCAGGCATAGCTGAGGTTGCCCAGATAGGTCTCATGCGCTTCGCGGCCAGAGGCAAAACCCGCCATCACATGGATATTCGCCGCATCGACGGCCACCGCATAGCCAATCGCCTCGTCGATCAGTGCGCGCGCGTCGTCCTCGCGCCCCGGCAGCGCCGCGAGGCCGTTTTCACCCCCCGCCACGTCGCCGCGCCGGGTGTTGAGCCCGAGCATCGGCAGGCCGGTGTCGCGAAGCGCCGCGCGGATCTCGTCGGCGGGCACATCATACGGCCAGTGGCACTCGACCGCGTCAAACCCGGCGTTTTTCGCCGCGCGGATCGCGTCGGGCAGCGCGAGGTCGGTCCAGAGAAAGCCGAGATTGGCGGAGAATTTCATGTGTCCCACTCCACGTTGAATTGGGTGACCAGGGCGCCGATCTGTGCCTCGTCCAGTGCGCGCGCGGGCAGGCCGCGCAGCATCAGCGCCAGTCTGGCGGTGGCCTCGAGCTCTTCGATGGCATTGCAGGCGGCCTCCACATCGCGGCCCGCCACCACGGGGCCGTGATTGGCCAGCATCACCGCCGAACGCTTGCCCGCGAGCCCACGCACCGCGTCACCCATCGCGGGATCGCCCGGCATGAAATAGGGCAGCAGCCTGACACGCCCGAGTTGCATGATGGCATAGGGCGTGAGCGGCGGCAGGAAATTCTCGGGGTCCGGATCGGGCAACATCGAAAGCGCCACCGAATGGCAGCTGTGCAGATGCACCACCGCGCCGGCGCTGCTGCGGGTGTCGTAAAAGGCGCTGTGCAGCGGCATTTCCTTGGTCGGTTTGTCGCCGCTTACATGGCGGCCCGAGGCATCGAACCTCGACAGCCGCGCCGGATCGAGCCTGCCGAAACTGGTGCCGGTGGGCGAGACCAGAAGCCCGCCATCCTCCGTCCGGGCGGAGATGTTGCCGGTCGAGCCATGGGTGAGCCCGCGTGTGTAAAGCGACGCGGCCATGGCGCAGATCTGCTCGCGCAGGGCGGTCTCGCTCATGGGCTGCCCGCCAGTTGCGCAGCGGCCTTGGCAAAGAAATCCTCGGCGCCGAAATTGCCCGATTTCAGCGCCACAACCAGATCGGGCCGGGCGCGCAGCGCGGGCGCGCCGGGATCGATCTCGGGCCCGATCTCGAGCCGGTCGAGCGCGAGGCCCTCGACCACCGCGCCCGAGGTCTCGCCCCCCGCGGTGATCAGCCGGGTCACACCGCCCTCGGTAATCCGTCGCGCGACCTCGGCAAAGAGCGCCTCGAGCGTGGCGGCGGCGGTGTCGCGACCGTATTTTTTCTGGATCTCTGCCACCACGGCCGGATCGGCGGAGCTGTAGGCCAGCGGCAATCCGTCCTGCGCCAGCAGCCAGTCGGCCACCTGAGCCGCGCTCAGCCTGCCTGCCAGAACCGCCTCGGCATCAATCTCCATCGCGGGCTGGGTCGCCTTGTGACGGGCCACCTGCGCGCGCGTCGCGATGGAGCAGGAGCCCGAGAGGATCGCCGCGCGCCCGTCCTGCGCGCGCCATGGCACGTCACCCGCGCTCAGGCCGAAATTGGCGGGCAGGCCCAGGGCCACCCCCGAGCCGCCGGTGACCAGCGGCAGATCGCGCGCGGCGCGCCCGATCTCGATCAGGTCCGCGTCGCGGATCGCATCGACCACGATCAGCCGGTGGCCCGCGTCCTGTTGCGCGGCAAGCGCGGCGGCGATCCGGTCCGCCCCGGCAAACACATCCGCCGCCGCCACATGGCCCACAGAATGCCGCGTCTGCGGCGCCAGCCAGCGGCGGATATCAGGATCGGTCATCGGGGTCAGCGGGTGGTTCTGCATACCCGAGTCCGACAGCAGCCTGTCCTTGACGAAAAGATGCCCCTGATAGATCGAGCGCCCGGTGCCGGGAAAGGCGGGGCAGACGATGACGCGATGCGCGTCGAGCCGGTCGGCCAGAGCGTCGGTCACCGGGCCGATATTGCCATCCGCCGTGCTGTCGAAGGTCGAGCAGTATTTGAAAAAGATCTGGCTGCAGCCCTGCGCCAGAAGCCAGTCGAGCGCGGAAAGCGACTGCGCCACCGCCTCCTGCGGCGGAATGGAGCGCGATTTCAGCGCCACGACCCCGGCATCCACGTCCGCCTCTGCCGCGCCTGCAGGCACGCCGGTAAATTGCACCACGCGCATGCCGCCCCTGGCCAGCGTGTTGGCCAGATCCGACGAGCCGGTGAAATCGTCACCGATGCAGCCCAGCCGCATCAGCCCTCTCCCGGCAGGGTCAGGCCCGCGTTGCGCGCATAGACCTTGGCGATGGCCGCGTCGTCTTCGCGGCCGAGCCCCATGCCCACGGCGACCATGTATTGCTGCAGCGCCGCTGCGGTGATCGGCGCGGAAAACCCCGCCGATTTCGCCACATCGAGCACGATGCCCAGATCCTTGGGCCAGATATTGACCTGGCTGAGCGGAGTGTAGTCGCCTTCGGCCACATGCGGGCCGCGGTTTTCCAGCGCCCAGGAGGTGCCCGCGCATTTGCTGATCACGTCGAGGAATTGCTGCGGGGCCACACCTTGCGTCATGCCGAAGGTCATCGCCTCGGCCATGGTTGCGATCTGCACGCCGACCAGCAGCTGGTTGACCGCCTTCATGGCCGATCCGGGGCCCGCGTGATCGCCCAGCTCGAACACCGTCTCGGAGATCGCGTCCAGCACCGGACGCGCGGCGGCAAAGGCTTCCGCCGTGCCCGAGGCCATGATCGAGAGCTTGCCCTGCGCGGCCTTGGCCGCCCCGCCCGAGATCGGCGCATCAAGATAGTGCACCCCGCGTTCCACGCAGCGCGCCTCCATCGCGCGGGCAAAATCCGGTGGCACCGTCGCGCAGGAAAGCACCACCGCACCCTCGCGCAGCCGCGCCGCGATGCCGGTCTCGCCCCAGAGCACATCCTCGGTCTGTGCCGCGTTGAGCACCACCACCATGACCGCGTCGAGCGCATCCGCGTCCTCGGCAATGTCACCCTTGTCGCCGCCCTCGGCGCGGAACCGCGCCATGGCCGCTTCGGCGATGTCCTGCCCCCAGACCCGGTGCCCGGCGCGCAGGCAACTCATCGCCATGCCGTATCCCATCGAGCCGAGCCCGATTGCCGCTATGTTCGCCATTGCGTCCCCCTCACATCACAGCGCCGATCTGCCACGGCACAAATTCGTAATCCCCAAGGCCCTGCGCCTCGGACTTGCTTGGCTTGCCCGACGCCATGTCGAGCCACATGGCGTAGATCGCGCGCCCGACCTGCTCGACCGACGCCGCTCCGGTCAGGATGGTGCCCGCGTCGATATCCATGTCCTCGATCATCCGGCCGTACATCTCGGAATTGGTGGCGACTTTCATCGACGGGCTGGGTTTGGCCCCGAAGGCCGACCCGCGCCCGGTGGTGAAGCACACCAGCGTGCAGCCCGAGGCGATCTGCCCGGTGACGGAGGCCGGGTCGTAGCCGGGGCTGTCCATGAACGTAAAGCCGCGCGCGGTGACCGGCTCGGCGTATTTGTAGACCCCGGTGAGCGGCGTGGTGCCGCCCTTGGCCGCGGCCCCCAGCGACTTTTCGAGAATGGTGGTGAGCCCGCCCGCCTTGTTGCCGGGAGAGGGGTTGTTGTCCATCGAGCCGCCATTGCGGGCGGTGTAGTCTTCCCACCAGCGGATGCGTTCGAGCAGGGTCTCGCCGATCTCGCGGGTGGCGGCGCGGGCAGTGAGCAGGTGTTCGGCGCCGTAGATCTCCGGCGTCTCGGCCAGCACGCCGGTGCCGCCCTGCGCCACCAGCAGGTCGCAGGCATGTCCGACGGCGGGATTGGCGGTGATGCCCGACCACGCGTCCGAGCCGCCGCATTGCAGGGCGACCGTCAACTCCGACGCGGGGCAGGGCGTGCGCGTGGCCTCATTGACCAGAGGCAGCATCGCGTCGATCATCGCCACACCTGCCTCGACGGTCTTGCGGATGCCGCCGCGGTCCTGGATGTTCATCGTCTGGAACAGCGGTCCCGGCGTCAGCCCGTAGGCCTCGATCAGCCAGTCGATCTGCATCATCTCGCAGCCGAGCCCGGCCATCAGCACGCCGCCCACATTGGGGTTGCGCGCATAGCCCCACATGACGCGCTGCAGCGCCTCGAACCCGTCGCCGGACCCGGCCATGCCGCAGCCCGTGCCATGCACAAAGGCCACCACACCGTCGACATTGGGGTAGGCCGCCAGCCGGTCGGGCGTGAAGGCCTGCGCGATCATCCGCGCGGCGGTGGCCGAGCAGTTCACCGATGTGAGCACCGCGATGTAGTTGCGGGTGCCGACCCGGCCAGAGGCGCGGCGGTAGCCCTCGAACATGTCCGGCGCGGACGCGGCGGCGACCGGGCGCAGGTTGGTCGCGAACTCGTAATCGGTGTCGACATTGCGAAAGGCCAGGTTGTGGCTATGCACATGGGCGCCTGCTTGGATGTCCTCGGCGGCGTATCCGATGATCTGGGCGTATTTGCGCACCGCGGCGTCCTTGGCGATCGGAGCGCTTGCGATCTTGTGCCCCGACGGGATGAGACCGGTTGTGCGCACCCCCTCGATACCGGTCCCGGCCTCAAGTGCGCGTGTGGCGGTCACCACATTGTCGGAAGGATCGAGGCGGACAAAAGGGTGCATGCGCGGCTCCGGCACGGGCGAGGGGGTGATATGGTATACCAAATCACGCGGTCGCGCGGGAGGCAATGACGAACGCGGATCGCGGGTGATCTGCGAGGCGGCGATCCGGCCCTCGCGCGACTTTCAGGATCCATAAAACGCGGTGCGAGAGGTCACCGCCTGCACAGGCTGTCTGGCCTCGCCGGACCACGCCGCGCGCCAAGCCGCGCGACAGCGGTCTCACCTTCGGCTGTTGTCAGCGCAGCGCGGTTTTTGCGATATCGAGCGCCAGCGCGCTCAGGATCTGCGAACGGGCCTGCGCCATGCCCGCGACACCGGCCTCGGGATCGAAGGGCACAACCTGCTCGAACTTGTGGGCATGATCGCGGCCGATGCCGTCGTCGGGCGCCACATAGTAGAGCCCGCGCGCGGTGAAACTGCCAAGCTCGGAGGGCAGAAACTCCTCCATGCGCACATCGACCACCACCTGCGGGCGTTCGGCATAGGGCCAGGGTTCGGGCGCCACGCGGGCTTGGGTGAGATCGAGCAACGCGCGCGCCAGCCCCAGCGTCACCGCGCGCACCGGATCATCCGCCCAGAGCGTGTCCTTGCTGCTGGACAGCGCCCCGTCGCCCGCGCCAAAGACGATCTCGTCGCGCGTGGCATAGGTCGGCAGCGACACGTCGCGCAGCGCGACGGTGGCATAGGAGATGCTGACGCGTTCGGTTGTGGTCGCGCTCGGGGCGGGGGCGTCGATCAGCGCCGGATCGCTGCCGCATCCCGCCAGAAGCACCACGCAGAGGGCGGCGGATAAGGTCTTGGCGGTCATGGTCATCTCCCCAGGATGATCGAGTTCGGGCGGCGTTCGATGGTCCGCGCGAGGCTCTCAATGGCTTTGGCGGCCCGCGAGACCTCTGTCAAGGCAGCGCGCGCGGAACGCCCGATTTCGGATGAGCCATCGATCGAGTCCAACGTCTCGGAGGCCTGCGCCAGCACCGCGTTCAGCCGGTTGCTGACACCCGGCAGGCTGCGGGCGGCGTCCTCGACCGCGCGCGCGGCCTCTCCGGCGGAGGCCAGCGTGCGGTTCAGCGAGGCCACCGCGCCGCCTTCGCGCAGTTCCACAAGCGCAAGGCGCAACTCGTCCAGCGTGGCCCCGAGCGAGGCGGGCAGATCGCGCGTGCCCTGATCGCTGAGCAGGCTGTCGGCGGTATCCACAACCTCTGTGAGCTGCGCAATCAGCTCTTCAAGCGGCAGGGCGCGGGCGGTTTCCGCGGTGGCGGTCAGGCTCTCGATCAGCTCCGGCACACCCTCGACCGAGGACTTGACGGCCCCCGCCGCCTCGCTTGCGCCGTCCACGGCAGCCAGCAGCCGTTCGACGGCCTGCGCGTCGTTGATGCCCTGCACCAGCGCCCGCAGATCGGTCGAGACATCGCGGAAATCCGACATCATCGCCGAAATCTCGGCGGGCAGCGCGCGCACTTCCTCGGAGCCGGTCACCTCGCGCACATCGGCAATGGCGCCGCGGATGTCGCGTGGGATCGCGGCCAGATCCTCGCCCGCGAGCAGCGCTTCTGCATCGCTCAGCACCGCGGTGGCCTGCGCGATCAGATCCTCCAGCGGCAAGGCGCGGGCGGTCTCGGCTGTGTCCGTCAGGCTGGTGACCAGCTCCGGCACACCCTCGACCGAGCTGGTGACGGCGCCCGCGGCTTCGCCCGCGCTGTCGACGGCGGCCAGCACCCGTTCGACGGCTTCGGCGTCCTGCAGGGTCTGCACCATCGCCCGCAGGTCCGAGGCAACGTTGCGGAAATCGGTCATCATCGCCGAGAGCTCTCCGGGCAGGGCGGCCACCTCCTCGGATCCCGTGACCTCGCGCAGATCGGCAATCGTGTCGCGCACGTCGCCCGGGATCGCGGCAAGGTCCTCTCCGGCCAGGAGCGCTTCGGCCCGGTCAAGCACGCCGGTGGCCTGGGCGATCAGATCCTCCAGCGGCAAGGCGCGGGCGGTCTCGGCTGTGTCCGTCAGGCTTGTGACCAGCTCCGGCACACCCTCGACCGAGCTGGTGACGGCGCCCGCGGCCGCGCCCGCGCTGTCCACCGCCGCCAGCACCCGGTCGACGGCCTGCGCGTCGTTCAGGGTCCGGACCATGGCGCGCAGATCGTCGGTGGCCGCGCGCAACCCGGTCATCAGTTCCGACAGTTCCGCAGGGATCGCCTGCACCTCGTCGGAGCCGGTGACCTCGCGCACATCGCCGATCACTGCGCGCACATCGCCCGGGATGGCCGCCAGATCGCCGTTGCGCACCAGTGCCGCGGCATCGTCGAGGAAGGTGATGGCGCTTTCCATCAGCTCTTCGATGGGCAGGTCGGTGACCCGTTGCAGCACGCCCTGTGCGGTGGCCGACGGATCGGCGATGCGGTTGGCCGTGGCCGGGATGATCGGAAACGGATCGCCGGTGCGGTCCAGTGTCTCGGAGGCAACCTCCCCGGCGTCGAACAGCTCGATCTTGAGCCCGCCGGTCAGGATGCTGGCCGAGGCGAGCCGGGCGCGCAAGCCGCGCTGGACCTGCTCGTCGATGAAATCGAGCACCGCCTCTTCGCTGGTGCCGTCCGGCAACCCCAGCGCAGAGGGCCGGATCTCGGCATTGACCAGAAGGCGCACCTTTCGGTCGCGAAACCGCAGCGGGTCGAGCAACCCGTTCACGCCGGTCACCTCGCCGATATCGATGCCGCGCAGCTCCACCGGGGCGCCGACGCTCAGCCCGCTGGCATTCTCGTCAAAGACAATCGAGACATTGACCACCGGCCCCAGAGAGTCCGAAAAAAGCGATGTGCGCGCTTCTTCTTCGGAGGCGAAGACGTCAAAGGACGGCTGGCCCTGCACCGGCACGCCGCCCGACACCACCGTGTCAAAGGCCACACCACCCGAAATCAGCGAGGCGATGGAGGAAAAGTCGAGATTGGCGCCGGTGGCACCGATGGAAAAGCGAAAGCCCGACGTGTCCCAGAACCGCGTCGTGCTCGACACCAGCTGGTCATAAGGCGCGTAGATCACCGCATCGGCGCGGGAATGCGCGGCACCGGGCGCCAGTTCCGGCTTTCCCACACGCCCCACCTCGATGCCCTTGAAGAGGATCGCGGTGCCTTCGGCCAGCGTGGTATCGGCCTGGCTTTTCAGCGACAGCAGCATGCCTTCCTCGCCCGGGCGCAGCAGCGGGGCGTCCGCGAGGCCTTCGTGACGCTCGACAAATCCTTCGGGTGTGCTGTCCCAGATGCCTTCGAGGAAGACCCCCGACAACACGGTATCGAGCCCGGTCACCCCCTGCGCGGTCACCTTGGGCCGCACCACCCAGAACACCGCATCGTCGTCGATATAGGCCGCGATGTCCTTTTCCAGCCGGATCGAGACCTCGACGCGCTCCAGATCCTCGGCGAACCTGACCTCTTCAACGCTGCCCACGGCGACATCGCGAAAGCGCAGCTCGGTCTCGCGGGCCTTGACGCCAAGCGCCTCTTCGAGAGTGACGACAATCAGCGGACCGCGGTCGAGCCAGGTCTGCGCGGCGATCGCCACCGCCACCAGCAGCGCGGCCACCGGCACCAGCCAGACAATGGAGGCGCGTTCCCAGAACGACCGGCGCGCGGGTTTGACCTCAAGCTCGGGGGCATCGACGGGCAATTCAGGCGTCCTCTTGTTGACCCACCTGATCCCAGATCAGGCGGCTGTCGAAGCTGAGCGCCGACAACATGGTGAAGATGACCGACAACGCAAAGGTCAGGCTGGCGGGTCCGGCTTTGATATCGGCCACGCTGCCAAGATGCACCAGCGATGCCAGGATGGCGACGACAAAGACGTCGATCATCGACCAGCGGCCGATATACTCGACCACTTCGAACAGCAATTGCCGGTGATGCGCCAGCGCCGGGCTCGGGTGACGCGTGCTCAGCGCCAGATAGGCAATCGCCACAAATTTTCCGACCGGAATCACGACGGAAGCGAACAGGATGATCAGCGCGATGCCGACATTGCCGTAATGGATAAGCTCGATGGCGCCGCCGACAATGGTGGCTTCGGACGTGTCGAACAGCGTGCGGGTCTGCAGCATCGGGTAGAGATTGGCGGGGATGTAGCACAGCAGACCGGCGGTCCACCACGCCCAGACCTTTTGCAGGCTCTTGGCGTCGCGCGATTGCAGCGGCGCGCCGCAGCGCCCGCAACTCGGCGTGCCCGCAGGCCAGGCCTGCGCACATTGCCGGCAGCCCACAAGGCCGGCAGAGCGCGCCGTCAGCGCGGGGGCGTGTTCAGAGCGTCCCATACCGACCAGCTGCACAGATACCGTTGTTGCAAGAGAACCAGCACGACCAGCACCGCGAACATCCAGAACGCGGGCCCGAAGGCAACCAGCGCCAGGTCGCCGACCTTGACCAGGCTGACCGCGACCCCCAGCGCAAAGATCTCGGCCATCGACCAGGGCCTGAGCTGCTCGGCCAGCCGGAAGGCGGGCTTGGCATGGCGCGCGGGCGCACGGTCGAAGACCAGAGGCACCAGCACGTAGATCAGAAGCGAGGTGCGCAGGGCGGGGATCACCACAATCGCCGCCGCGGTAATGATCACCAGCACCGTCAGCACGCCGCCGCTGAACGACAGGGCCACGTCGAGCACCGATGCGGCATTTGTCAGGCCCGCGGCCTCGATGCTGAGAAACGGAAAGAACAACGCGCCGACGGTCATGATCAGGCTGGCCACCGACATGGCGATGATCTGCATGCCCGCCTTGTGGCGCGGGGCGGCGATGACCTTGTGGCAGCGCGGGCAGGTCGCCAGCTCTCCAAAGCCGGGACGGCGCGCCTTGTAGAGCGCGTCGCAGCGCGGACAGACGATCAGGCCCGCGGCGCTTGTCGCGGGCGCGGTCTCGTCGGGCAAGCGGGAGGCATCTGGCAGCGCCGCGTCGGTCATGGGATCTTTCTAAAGCGCAGATCGGGAAGGCACCAGTCCCACAACCGCCCGGTTTCCTCGCCACGCGTGGGGCTGGCTGATCCGGGCGCGAATTCGGCTTGTCATCGCAGATAGGCTTTCCTCATGTAAAACACGAAGAAAACTGCATAACACTCTGAATTTACAGTAGATAGGTGCGGGTGATCAGGGAATTTCACGCCAAAGCCGCGTCGCTCAGCCGTTTCCGGCTTTCCGGTCGGTGGCTTCTTTCTTCAGCCGTTGCGCGCGCAAGGCTTCGGTCTTGCGGTCTCGCGCTTCCTTCTCGGTGTCGAGAATCTCGCGCGCGGCCCGGTCCGTGCGCTCTGCAACGCTGCCTTTGAGCGCCGGGGCGCTGGGTTTCTTGACTGTCATGGAGGAGGACCTTTCAGGGGTGTCGCGGCCCCGCATCTGCGGTCCGGACTGCGCAGGGCGGCGCACCGCCCTGCACGTATCTGTTGCCCTTAGGCTCAGGCGAGTGCCAGATTCGCCGCGGCTTCGCGGCCGTCACGGCCTGCCTCGACGTCAAAGGTCACTTTCTGGCCATCGGCCAGACCGGTCAGACCGGCACGCTCGACAGCAGAGATGTGCACAAACACGTCGCGTCCGCCGCTTTCAGGCTCGATGAAGCCAAAACCTTTGGTTGCGTTGAACCATTTCACGGTGCCATTGGCCATATCCGTGGTCTCCTGTTTCCAATACTGCCCGCAGGATGCGGCAGCCCGGCGTAGTCGATCTTCGTCGATCAACTGTGCGCCGTAAGGCGGGAGACAGAGGGTCGAAAGAGAAAAACGTAAGCAGGGCCCATGTATAGGTTCTGCGGGTTTTTCACAAGAGGCATCGCGCATGGTTCTATTTCGCGCGCAGGGGCCGCGATGCGCGATCCGCGTGTGCGGGCTCAGCCGCGCACGCGGGTGAGTTGCGGATCATAAGGGCATGGCGGGATGATCCGGGCCGCGACGCGGCGGCCAAGACTGTCGATCTCGAACGTGGCCCCGTCGGTGGCGAGGGCGGCATCGACGAACGCAAAGGCGAGGTTCATGCCGACCCGGTGCCCCCACGCGCCGGAGGTGACGGTGCCTGCGACCTCAGCGCCGCGCAGAACCGATGCGCCGCCATGGGCCGGGGCCACGGTATCGTCGATTGCCAGAGTCACCAGCTTGCGGCGCGGCCCCGCGTCCCGGCGCGCGCGCAGCGCCTCGCGTCCGATGAAATCGCCCTTCTCCAGCAGAACGAACCGGTCGAGACCGGTTTCGAACGGATCGAACTCCGTCAGAATGTCGGCTTTCCAGTGCAGATAGCCCTTTTCCATCCGCATCGACTCCACCGCGCGGGCCCCGAAGATCTGCAGCCCATGCGCCTCTTCCGCCGCGCGCAGCGCCAGCCAGGCGGCGTAAAGCTGCGCATTGGGCAGGTGGATTTCGTAAGCAAGTTCGCCCGAAAAGCTGACGGCCATGACACTGGCGGGGGCAATGCCGATGAACGCCTCGCGCACGCTGAGCCAGGGGAACGCCTCGGCGGACCAGTCCGCGCGGCTCACCGTTTGCAGCACGTCGCGCGCCTTCGGCCCGGCCAGAACGAGGATCGTGGCGTCATTGGTGCGCGGTGTGAGCGTGACATCCTCATCGGGGCGCAGATGCATGCGCAGCCAGTCCATGTCATGAAACTCCGACGCCGCGGCGGAGCCGTACCAGACCCGAGCGGGCCCGCGGTCGCTGGCGGGCAGGTTGGCGATGGTCGCCTCCGCCTTGAGCATGCCGTGGTGGTTCAGGAGATAGGTCAGACCGACCCGACCGGGCGCACGCGGCACGCGTCCGCAGGTCATCCGGTCGAGAAAGCTGTGCACATCCGCGCCGGTCATCTCGATCCGGTTGAACCCGTTCACCTCGCAGAGTCCGACGCCGTTCTGCACCGCTGCCACGTCGCGGGCGACAACGTCAAAGGCCTCGTTGAAGCGGAACCCGTGCGTTTCGGCAAACTCCGGCGAAGGCTTGATGTAATCCACCCGCTCCCAGCCGTTGACCACGGTGAACTCGGCGCCTTCCGCCGCCATGACCGGCGTCAGCGGCGTTGTCTTTGCCGGGCGTCCGGCGGGGCGGTGCTCATGCGGGAAGTGGAAGCGAAACTCATTCCGGTAATCCTCGATGGCCTTGAGCGCGGTCAGCTCAACATTGGCATGGGTGGTGAAGCGGCGCGGGTCGAGCGGCCAGGTGTCGTAGCAGGCCTCGCCATGCACGATCTGCTGCGCCAGGAGCCAGCCATGCCCGCCACCTTCGCCAAGTCCGGCGCGCAAGCCGATGATGCAAAAGGCATTTCGCTTGCCGGGGATCGGGCCGACCAGTGGCGCGCCGTCGATTGTATAGGTGATGGGGCCGTTGATCACGGTGTGAATCCCGGCCTCCATCAGCGCGGGCATGCGGGCAAAGGCGCCCTCAAGCACGTCGGTGATCCGGTCGAGATCGTCCGGACACAGCGCATTTGCAAAGCCCGGATCGATCCCGTCCATCCCCCAGGTCCGGCAATCCTGTTCGTAAAACCCCAGCAGAAGGCCGTTTTTCTCCTGACGGCAATAGTAATCCGAAATCGGGCAGCGCAGCAGCGGCATGCGGCGGTCTGCGTCAACGATGGCCTGAATCGGCTCGGTCAGGAAATACTGATGCTCCATCGAGGCGACGGGATGATGCACACCCATCATCGCGCCCACCTCGTTCACGCGATATCCGCCTGCGTTTACAACAATCTGACATTCTATGTCAGATTTGTCAGTGTGCACGATCCAGCTGTCATCGGGGCGCTGGGTCAGGCCGGTCACCGGCGTGTGGCGGTAGACCTCGGCCCCGGCCTTGCGGGCGCGCCGCGCCAGCGCCTGACAGAGTTGCGCCGGGTCGATATCGCCATCGAGCGGATCCCAGAGCCCGCCCAGAAGGTTGTCGGTGGAGATCAGCGGATGGCGGCGGGCGCATTCGGCGGCATCAATCACCTCGAAATGCACATCCATGCCGCGCGCCATGGACGCAAAGTGACGGTAGCCTTCCATCTGCGCGTCTGTGTTGGCCAGACGGATGCCGCCATCGCCGTGATGGTAATTGATCGGGTAATCCGGATCCTCGGCCAATTCCCTGTAAAGATTGATGGAATGGGTTTTCAGGCCAACCATCGTCTGGTTCATGCCGAAATTCGTGACCTGCGCTGCGGAATGCCATGTGGTGCCGGAGGTCAGCTCGTCGCGCTCCAGCAGCACCACATCGCTCCAGCCCTCCTGCGTGAGGTGATAGAGCGTCGAGCAGCCGGCGATGCCGCCGCCGATGACCACCACGCGGGTATGCGATTTCATGGCGCTGCCTCCTGTCCGAACACGCGCAACGATCAAGCGGCGCAGCGGGCCTGCGGTCAATGGCGCGCGCGTCAGTTTCAGGATTTCCGTCAACGCAGATTTCAAGACTCGAAATATTTGCGCCCGCGCGCAAGATTTCCTTGTCCTGCGCCGCGCGATGCGCCCCCATGCGCGGGCTTTCCCGTTGATGGCAAGGGACCGCCCCCCGTGACCGAGCAAGATCCCGCCCCCAGACGCACCGGCCGCCGCGCGCGACTGGCCGCCCGTGCCGCCCCGCCAAAGCTGAACGCCGCGGCCCCGGGACAGCGCGGCGGGGCCTACAAACCCCTGTCGGAGCCCGATCTGCAGGCGATCTACCGGACCGCGCTGCGGTTGCTGGCCGAGCTCGGAATGGGAGAGGTGCCGCCGCGTCTGGCGGGCGATCTTGTGGCTGCCGGGGCGGTCTGGTCCGACACGCACCGGCTCTGCATTCCCGAGGCGCTGACCGAAGAGGCGATCGATCGCGCCGCCAAACGCTTCACGCTGCACGGGCGCGATCCGGCGCGCTCCATCGAGGTGGGCGGCAACCGGGTCTGGTTCGGCACCGGTGGCGCCGCGGTGCAGGTGCTCGACCGGCAGAGCGCGCTTTACCGCCCCTCGACCCTGGCCGATCTGCACGATTTCACCCGGTTGCAGGATGCGCTCGACAATGTGGCGTGGTTCACCCGCTGCTGCATCGCAACGGACGTGCCGGATCCGTACGATCTCGATGTGAACACCGCCTACGCGCTGATGCGCAACACCACCAAGCCGGTCGCCACTGCCTTCACCGAAGCCGCCCATGTGGCGCCGATTGTCGAGATGTTCGACATTGCCGCCGGTGGCGCGGGCGCCTTTGCGAAACGGCCTTTCGTCAAGGCGCATATCAGCCCGGTGATCTCTCCGATGCGGTTCGGCGCGGACGCGGTGGAGGTGGTCTATGCGTGCCTCTCGCACAACATCCCCGTCTCCTGCATCACCGCGGCGCAATCGGGCGCCACGGCTCCGGCGACGCTTGCGGGGTTCCTTGCGCAATCGCTGGCCGAGACGCTGGCGAGCCTCGTGATGGTCAATGTGATCCGCCCCGGGTTTCCGATGGTGTTTTCGAACTGGCCGCTGGTCATCGACCTGCGCACCGGCGCGTTTGCGGGTGGCGGCGGCGAGATCGCGGTGCTGAACGCCGCCTCTGCGCAGCTGTCGAACTGGCTGGGCCTGCCGTCGGGGGTGGCGGCCTCGATGACCGATGCCAAGGCGGTCGATGCGCAATACGGCGTCGAAAAGGGCATGACGTCGCTGGCCGCGGCGCTGGCGGGGGGCAATCTGATCTACGAAAGCTCCGGCATGACCGCGTCGCTGCTGGGCGCGTCCTTCGAGGCGTTTGTGCTCGATGACGAGATGCATTCAGCCAGTTATCGCGCGCTGCGCGGGGTCGAGGTCAGCGAGGAGAACCTGGGCTTTGACGCGATCTGCGGCGCGGTGCTGGGAGAGGGGCATTTTCTGGGCGACGCGCAGACCTATGCGGCGATGGAGCGGGACTACTTCTATCCCAGTCTCGCCGATCGCGACGCGCCCTCGGCCTGGCAAGAGCAGGGGGCGCAGGATGCCTGGAGCCGCGCCGGGCGGCGGGTGGACGAGATCCTCTCGCGGCCGGATCCCGGTTATCTCGACGCCGCGCAGGAGACGGCGATCCGCGAGGCCTTTCCCAACCTGCGCTGATCGGGCTGCTGCCTTTGGCTTTCTCTCCTGCGGTGATGTGGTGGACGGTCTTGTTCGCGGCGGGGAATGCTGCATGGTCCGAGGCAGGCGCCATCTGGTGGAAACACACCCACGCCTGCAAAAAGCGCCCCGGCCGAACCGTCAGTCGGCGTCCCGCTGCGCGATCCAGTCATGTGCAGGGTCGTTCCGGAACCGCCATTTGCGCAAGGGCCCTGCCATCACGTTGAGATAATACATCTCGTAGCCGTAAGGCGCGCCGCAGGGATGGTGGCCGCGCGGCACCAGAACCACATCGCCATCCTGAACCGCCATCGTCTGATCGAGCGTGCCGTCCTCGGTATAGACCCGCTGAACGCCAAAGCCCTGCGCGGGGTTGAGGCGGTGGTAATAGGTCTCTTCGAGATAGGTCATGCGCGGGAAATCGTCCTCGTCATGGCGGTGACTGGGATAGGAGGACCAGTTGCCCGGCGGGGTGAAGACTTCGGTCACCAGCAAAGCGGATGCGACGTCGCGATCCTCCATCGCGATGTTGTTGATGTGGCGCGTGTTCTGCCCTTTGCCGCGCGGTGTCAGCGTGATCCCCTCGGGCCCGAGCCTGCGCGCGGGGTAGGGCGCGGTTGCAGGGGCGGTACAGACCGCCAGCACGCAATCGGTGGTGGCGCGGGCCTGCCAGTCGCTGGCGCCGGGCACGTACAGGCAGTGCGGCGGCGATTTCTCGAAGACCGACATCCGGTCGCCCATCTCGCCGAAATCCTCATCCGCGGCCCGGAGCGTGGCGCGCCCTTCGACCAGAACGAGGATGGCCTCGCGGTCCTGCGTCGCCTCTGCCGCCATCTCGCCCGCGGCAAGATGATAAAGCCCGAAGCCCACATAGCCCCAGCCCGCCAAGTCGGGCGTGATGGCATGAACCTTGCCCCGCGACGCGGCGGGCCTGCGCAAAAGATCGGTCATGATGCCCCCTCAGATGGCGGTCGGGTGTCAGGGTTCCGGCGGGTTGTCCTGATCGAAGGCGAAGAAGAACACATAACCCGCATAGACCCCGATGCCGCCCGCCAGAAGCGCCCATATGACGTTGCCCATGGCAATCTCCAGCCCGACCCAGCCGGCCAGCAGGGCCACGAGGAGCACCCGTCGCCACATCGGCAGAAAGAACGGATGGCGCAGTTCCAGCAGTGTCTTGCGACGTCCCGCCATCTCGGACCCCCTAGACCGTGCCGCCAAGCGAACCTTCGAGCGTGGCCAGTTCCTGACCACCCGCCATCATGTCCTGCAGCTCTTCGGGGCTGATCTCTCCGCGTTGCGCAGTGCCCAATGTCTGGCCACGGTTGAGCACGGTGAACCGGTCACCTACCGCCATGGCGTGGCGCACATTGTGGGTGATGAAGACCACCGCGACCCCCTGCTTGCGGACCTTGTCGACCGTCGCCAGCACGTTCGAGGTCTGCCGCACCCCCAGCGCCGAGGTCGGCTCGTCGAGGATCAGCACCTTGGCGCCGAAATGCACCGCGCGGCTGATGGCAACGGTCTGGCGCTCGCCGCCCGAGAGCGTGCCCACCGCCTGATCGGGGCCGCGCAGGTTGATGCCCATGGTGCGCATCTCCTCCATCGTGACCCGGTCGGCGTATTCCTTGTCGAAAAACGAGATGCCTGCGATCTTCTTCACCGGCTCGTTGCCCATGAAGAAATTCCGCGCCACCGACATCAGCGGGATCATCGCCAGATGCTGGTGCACCGTGGCGATGCCCGCATCCATCGCGTCGCGCGGGGTCTCGAAATTCATCGGCTTGCCGTCAAAGACGATCTCGCCCTTGGTGGGTTTGTGCACGCCCGACATGGTTTTGATGAAGGTCGATTTGCCTGCGCCATTGTCGCCCAGCAGGCAGTGGCATTCGCCGGGAAAGACCTCGAGCGAGACACCCGCCAGCGCGATCACCGCGCCGAAATGCTTTTCGATGTTTTTCATTTCAATGATCGGTTTGGTCATCTCACCGCTCCCCCGTGATCATGCGGCGGATATAGGTGTTGAGGATCACCGCGCCGAGCAGGATCACCCCCAGAAACACCCGGAAGAGCGAGCTTTCGACGCCCGCAAAAAAGAGCCCCTGCTGGACCACGCCAAAGATCAGCGCGCCCAGTGCGGCGCCGATCACCGACCCGTAGCCGCCGGTCAGAAGCGCGCCGCCGATCACCACCGCGATGATCGCCTCGAACTCCTTGAGCAGGCCGCGATCGGCCCCGGCAGAGCCGAACTCCATCACCTGGCAGGTGGCAAAGACGGTGGCGCAGAAGGCGGTGAACATGAACATCAGGATCTTGACGCGGTTCACCGGCACGCCGGAATTGCGCGCCGCTTCGGCGTCGCCACCGGCGGCAAAGATCCAGTTGCCGAAGCGGGTGCGGGTCAACAGGATATGGCCAAAGACCACCAGGATGAGCGCCCAGACGATGAGCATCGGGATGCCGTCGACCACCGGCTCTCCGGCGCGGTTGCCGCGCTCGAACACCGCGATCACACCGGCATCGCCCAGCCAGCGGAACACCGCGCCAAAGATCTTCGCCCCGAAGATCGTGCCCAGCCAGTCGCCCTCTGCCGCGTCGCGGATGCCGCCGATGATGGTTTTGCGCTCGATGGTCTGCGGGATGTAGATGGTAAAGCCGCGCAGGATAAAGAGAAATGCCAGCGTCACGATGAAGCTGGGCAGACCGGTGCGGATCACGATGAAGCCGTTGAGCGCGCCGATAGAAATGCAGATCACAAAGGTGATGATGATCGCCATCCACATCGGCCAGGCCAGCACCACGCCGAAGACCGCGATCATCATGCCCGCAAAGCCGATCATCGAGCCGACGCTGAGATCGAACTCTCCGGCGATCATCAATAAGCACGCGCCCACGGCGATGATCATGAACTGCGCCGAGACTACCGACCAGTTCATCACGCCCTGCGCTGCAAACATGCCGCTGTCGAAGGCAAAGAGCAGGAAGAACACGAAGACGGCGACGATGCCGACCATGCCGCCAAGCTCGGGACGGATCAGCGCGGTTCGGAACGCGGCCATCTCCTTGATTCGTTCATCGACCGGAGGGGTGTCCGCCATCTGAGGTCTCCTGACAGGAAAGAGCGGGAAGGGGCCGCCGCCCGGCACGCGGCCGGAAGGCGGTAGGATAGGGTTTCAGGTCGCGATCAGCGGTATTCGCCCGCGAACTCCTCGACCTTGGCCAGACCGTCCTTGGTCACGAAGCCCGGGCCGGAGTTGATGTTGTTGCCCGGCAGCACGCCGTAACGGTCCCAGTTGGCCAGGATCACAACCGGCATATAGGCCTGCAGGAACGGCTGCTGGTCGATGCCCCAGTTGATGGTGCCGGCCTTGATGCCCTTGACGATCTCTTCACCCAGATCGAACGTGCCGAAATGGATCGAACCGGCCATGCCGTTCTCTTCCAGCGCCGCAAGGGTGGGATCGGCGGAAACCGGGCCCAGCGTCAGGATGCCGTCGACATCGGGGTTGGCCGACAGATAGGCCAGAACCTTGTTCTTGATCTCCGCAGGGTCGGTGCCGCTGTCCATCATCGCGTCGCCCAGATCGATGCCCAGACCGTCGGCATAGCCGCGGCAGCGCTCACCAACGGTGGGCTGCTGGATGGCGTGGTTCACGCAGAGGAACTTGGTCACGCCTTCGCCCTTGGCGCGCTGACCGGCGGCAAAGCCCGCATCGTATTCGGGCTGGCCCACATACATCAGCGCGCCGACTTCACGCGCCTGCTCGGGCGTGCCGGTGTTCATGATGATGACATCGATGCCCTGGTCCACGGCATCCTTGATCGGGCCCTGCAACACGTCGAAATCCGCCAGCGTGGTGATGATCCCGTCGGGACCGGAGGCCGCGGCCTGCTGGATGATTCGCGCCATGTCGGCCAGATCGCCGGTGGGCGGGTTGCGGTACTCGACATTGACGCCGACCTGTTCGCCCGCCAGCGCGATGCCGTTCTTGATCGTGTTCCACCAGGTATCGCTGTCGGGGGCGTGGCTGACCAGAACGTAGTTCAGGTCCGAATGGCTTTCCGCGGTGGCCGCCAGCGGCGCGGTGACGATCGCCGCGCCAAGCGCGAGCGACGTGAAGAGATGTTTCATGAAGTCCTCCCAGACGTTTTTTTGGTGCCGTGACCGCTGCGGGGCTGCCGCCGGGTCCGGAGGAAAGGAAACCACAGGCCCGAAAATAATGCAACCGGTTGCAAAAACCGAATTCACATTTTGCGACGGCCTGCCTATCTTTGCCAAAAGCAGGGGGTCGGTCATGCCGGTTACGCTCAAGGATGTCGCCGAACGGGCAGGGGTGTCGCGCTCGGCGGTGTCGCGCACCTTCACCGAAGGCGCGTCGGTGTCGCTCAAGACCCGCGCCAAGGTCGAAAAGGCCGCCGCTGAACTGGGTTACAGCCCCAACGCGCTGGCCTCGTCGCTGACCACGGGGCGCACCAAGCTCATCGGGCTGATTTCCAACAACTTCCACAACCCGCTGTTTCTGGAGGTCTTCGACCTCTTCACACGCTCCTTGCAGGATCGCGGATTGCGCCCGCTGCTGGTCAATCTTTCGGATGAAACCGATCCCGCACATTCGCTCAAGATGCTGCGGCAATATTCGGTCGACGGAGCCATCGTCGCCTCCTCGACGCTGTCGCCGGAATTCTCCATGGCGTTTCAGGAGGCGCGGATCCCGGTGGTGCATTCCTTTGGCCGCTTTGCCTCGGCGCCGCGGGTGCATGTGGTGGGCATCGACAATGTCGAATGCGGGCGCATGGCCGCGCGCACGCTGCTGGCCCGCGGCTACACAAGCGTGGGGTTCATGGGCGGGCCGCGCGAGGCGACCTCGACGCTGGACCGCCGCAAGGGGTTTTTCGAAGTGCTCGATGCCCGGCCCGACATCACCGCGCATGAAAGCTACGCCACCGCCTATTCCTTCGATGCGGGCCGGGCGGAGATGCTCAGCCTTCTGGCAAACACCCCGGCAGAGGCCTATTTCTGCGGCGACGACGTTTTGTCGGTGGGCGCGCTCAGCGCCATTGCCGATCACGGTCTGAAAGTGCCGGGCGATATCGGCATCATCGGGCTCAACGACATGGAAATGTCACGCTGGGAGAACATCAATCTCACCACCATCCGCCAGCCGATCCGCGAGATCATCGCCAGTTCGATCGATCTGGTGGTGGCGATGCTGGATGAGCCCGACCGCCTGCCCGAAGCGCGGCTCTACCCCTGCAAGATCATCGAACGCGGCACGCTGCGCCGCGTGAAGCCTGCGCCCTGAGCGTTTGATTTTACGGCAAAAAACCGCAGGCCTTTCCTCAGGCCTCAGAGGGCCGGTGCCCCGAGGCGATGGCAACTGCCGGCCCGCGTCCGCAGGGCGTCAGCGAAACATCGGCGGCCGCGCGTCGATCCAGGCGCCGTCCTGACCGGCCGAGGCCACCGACGCGTAAACCGCCGCCATCGAGCGCAGACCGTCCTCGGCCAGAGGCAGGTTTCCGGCCGCCTCTCCGCGGATGCGCGCGGCGAGATCGAGATAGATATTGGCCACTGCCATCGGGAACCCTTCGGGATGCGCAATCGCCACGCGGGAGAGGCGACCCGCTTCGTCCGACAACCCCGCTTCGCCCTTCTCCATGATCTCCGTGCGCCCGCCGAGCCGCGTCAGATAGACCTGTCCGGGCTGTTCGGAGGCCCACCGCATCCCGCCTTTTTCGCCAAAGACCTGAAGATCGAGCCCGTGTTGCCGCCCCAGCGCGATGGTCGAGGTCCAGAGCCGCCCCACCGTGCCGCGCGTGGTGCGGAAATTCACCATGGCGTCGTCCTCCAGCACCCGCGCGGGCACGGTGGAGGCGAAATCCGCCGAGAGCCGTTCCACTTGGTCACCCAGCACGAAACACGCCAGATGCAGCGCGTGGATGCCGCAATCTGCCATCTGCCCCGAGACGCCCGCCTGCGCCGGATCGTAGCGCCAGCGCACCCGCGGATTGTCCGGATCGTCGCCCGCCGCGTGGTGCCCATGGCTGAAATTGGCGACCACCGTGCGGATCGCGCCCAACTCCCCGGCGTCAACCATCGCCTTCATCTGGCGCACCATCGGATAGGCGCTGTAGCAGTAGTTCACGGCGCAGATCCTGCCGGTTTGCTGCGCCAGACGCACAATCTCTTCACCTTCCTCGACGGTCATCGTCATCGGCTTTTCGCAGAGCACATGAAAACCCGCCTGCAGGAAAGCTCGGGTGATCTCGAAATGCGTCGCATTGGGTGTGGCGACGGTGACCAGGTCGGGGCGGTCGGCGCGGTCGCGCTCGCCCTCCAGCATGTCCTGCCAGGTGGCATAGGCGCGGTCTTCGGCCACACCCAGCGATTGCGCAAAGGCGCGGCCCTTCGCGGCGTCAACGTCCAACGCTCCGGCCACAAAGGAAAAATTGCCATCCGCCTGCGCGCCCAGCCGGTGCGCCGGTCCGATCTGGCTGCCGTCCCCGCCGCCGATCATACCCCAGTTCAGTCTTGCCATAAGCGCCTCTCAGAAACCGATGGATTGCAGATATGTGCGGTTGATCCGTGCATCGCCCAGCGGGTCGGTGTCGGGCAGGGTCGGATCGCAATCCTGTTCGACCGTGCACCAGCCCTCGAACCCGTGATCCAGCAGGATCTGCCGGACGGCGGGGAAATCCACGTCGCCATCACCCAGATTGCAGAATATCCCCTGACCGCAGGCGTCGTAGAACCCGGTGCCCCTGGCGATCACATCGGCTTTCACAACCGGGTCTATATCCTTGAAATGCATGTAGGAAATGCGATCCATATGGCGCTTCATGAAGGCCACGGGGTCAAAGCCCGCATAGGAATGGTGGCCGGTGTCGAAGCAGATCTTCAGGATCTTGTCGTCGACCTCCTCCAGCAGCCGCTCAAGCTCCGGCTCGAAATCCATGAAGCCCGCCGCATGGGCGTGGATGCCGACGGTCAGGCCGAACTCCTCGTGGCCGATCTTCGCCAGATGCGCGATCCGGTCGCGATAGGCGGCCCATTCGGCGCCGTCCATCTGTTCCGCGTCACCCGCCCGTCCGGCAGTGGGCGCGCGGCGCGGCGAAATCGAATCGATCAGCACCAGATGCCCGGCGCCATGGGCCTTGAGGGCGCGGCAGGTGCGCAGGCTCGCGTCCAGCACTTCGTCCCATTTGGACGGATCATGGATCGGGCGGAAGACAACGCCGCCGATCAGCGTCTGACCTTCTTCCTCCAGCGCCTCGGCCAGCAGGACCGGGTCTTCGGGCATGAAACCGATGGGGCCCAGTTCGATGCCGGTATAGCCCGCTTGGGCGTTTTCGCGCAGCACGCGGCGCCAGTCGGGATTGCGCGGATCATCCGCAAATTCGACCCCCCAGGAGCAGGGGGCGTTGCCAATTCTGATGGTCACGGAAAGGCGCTCCTTTGGCCAGAGGGTCGTGATAGGGCAGTGTCAGGTCGTGGCGGTCGCGATCCAGGATTTCTGCGCATGTGAGCGGCGGGCGGCGTCGATCACCTGGGCCACCTCGAGCCCGTCGCGGAACGCGGGCCAGCGCGGGGCGCCGTCGGCGATGGCCTCCAGAAAGTCGCGCGCCTCGATGATGATCTGGTCCTGATACCCGGTGCCATGACCCGGGCCCTGGCAGAATGGCAGGTAGTCGGGATGCGCGGGGCCTGTCAGGATCTTGCGAAAGCCGCGCTGCGCTTCCGGCCCGTCGGCGAGGTAGAGCCACAGCGCGTTCTGATCCTCCTGATCGAAGCGGATCGCGCCTTTTGTACCTGTGATGTCATAGGCATAGCCCATCTTGCGACCGGTGGCGACGCGGCTGAAGAACAAATGCCCCGACGCACCAGAGGCAAAGCGGCACATAACCTGCGCCTGATCGTCATTGGTCACATCGTCGCCGCCGCGCTGGCTGTGTACGGTTTCGATTTCGGCCATGACCGACGCGACCGGCCCCATCAGCGCCAGCGCCGCATTGACCATGTGGGGCGCCAGATCGCCCATGCAGCCATTGGCGGCGTCGCGGTTGCGCCAGCCCAGCGAGCGCGCGGGATCGGCGGCAAAATCCTCCGTATGCTCGCCGCGAAACCAGGTGATGTCACCGATGGCGCCTTCGGCCAGCAACTGGCGCGCGTATTGCGAGGCGGGCGTTCGGATGTAGTTGAAGCCGATCATGCTCACAAGCCCCGCATCCTCGGCGATTTGGGTCATCTCGGTGGCGTCGGAAAGCGAGGCGCCGAGCGGTTTTTCGCAAAAGACCGGTTTTCCGAGCGCTGCCGCGGCGCGGGTAATCTCCAGATGGGTCTGCGGCGGGGAGGCGATGACAACCGCCCCGACTGCCGGATCCGCGACCAGCGCCTGCCAGTCCGGGGCGGCGCGCGCAAAGCCAAAGGCGTCGCGGTAGGTTTGCGCCGATTCGGGGCTGCCCGCGGCCACCATCTCCAGCCGCGGACGCAGCCGCGTGCCAAAGAGCGCCCCAACCGCGGCATAGGCGGCCGCGTGGGCTTTGCCCATATAGCCGCCGCCGATTATCCCGATCCCGATCTCGGTCATGGGCACCCTCTTGAAATTGCCATTGCAACCGGTTGCAACACGAGTATCCTCCAAACCGACAAAGGGTCAAGCGCTGTCGCGCGGATCCGGCAGGTCTGACGGGAAGGGAGGGGCCTCATGAGCGAGCAAACGGTGCGCCTGACGGTGGCGCAGGCGATCATACGCTATCTGAACGCGCAGTTCATCGAGATCGACGGCGCGCAGGTGCGGCTTTGTGGCGGCGGCTTCGGGATCTTCGGCCATGGCAACGTGACCTGTCTGGGCGAGGCGCTTTACGATCATCGCGAGACGCTGCCGCTTTATCGCGGCCAGAACGAGCAGAGCATGGGTTTTGCCGCCGCCGCCTACGCCAAGTACCACCTGCGCCGCCGCTTCATGTTCTGCACCGCCTCCGCCGGGCCGGGCACCGCGAACCTGCTGACCGCCGCGGCGCTGGCGCATGCGAATCGCCTGCCGATGCTGATGCTGTGCGGCGATACCTTCCTCACGCGGTTGCCGGACCCGGTGCTGCAGCAGCTGGAGCATTTCAACAATCCCGCCTACGGGCTCAACGACGCGTTCCGCGCCGTCAGCCGCTACTGGGACCGGATCACCCATCCCGCGCAGATCCTGCAATCGCTGCCTGCCGCTCTGGCGACAATGCTGGATCCGGCGGATTGCGGGCCCGCCTTTCTGGGTCTGCCGCAGGATCTGCAGGGCTGGGCCTATGACTACCCGCTTGTGTTCTTTGAAGAAAAGACCCACCGCATCCGTCGTCAGACCCCGGATGCCGATGAGGTGGCCGACGCTGTTGCGGCCCTGAGAGCCGCCGAGCGCCCGGTGATCATCGCCGGTGGCGGCGTGCAATATTCCGGCGCGGTGGCAGAGCTGACCGCATTTGCCGAAGCGCATGGCATCCCGGTAATCGAGACCATCGCCGGGCGCGCCAACATGGTGAATGACCATCCGCTCAACATCGGCCCGGTGGGGGTCACCGGCTCCGACAGCGCCAACGCCGTGGCAGAAGCGGCGGATGTGGTGCTGGCCGTGGGCTCGCGCCTGCAGGACTTCACCACCGGGTCTTGGACGGCGTTTGCGAAGGACGCGCAGTTTGTCTCGCTCAACGCGGCGCGGCATGACGCGGGCAAACACAGAGCGCTGCCGGTCGTGGGGGACGCGAGGCTGGGGCTTGGCGCTCTGGGAGCGCTGATGCAGGGCTACCAGGCGCCGGAAAGCTGGCTGTCTTTCGCGCAGGACGAGCGCCGCAAATGGAACGCCTATGTCGCCGAGAACGTGCGCCCCGGCAACCGGCCCAACTCCTACGCGCAGGCCATCGGCGTGGTGAACGCGCTGTGCGATCCGCGCGACCGGGTGGTGGCGGCGGCAGGCGGACTTCCGGCGGAGGTCACGGCGAACTGGCGCACGCTCGATATCGGGACGGTGGATGTGGAGTTCGGCTTTTCCTGCATGGGCTACGAGATCGCGGGCGGCTGGGGCGCGCGCCTCGCGCAATCGGAGATCGAACCAGAGGCCGACACGATCGTCTTTACCGGCGATGGCAGCTATCTTTTGATGAACTCCGACATCTACTCCTCTGTTCTGACAGGCAAAAAGCTGATCGTTCTGGTGCTCGACAATGGCGGATTTGCGGTGATCAACAAGCTGCAGAACAACACCGGCAATGAGAGCTTCAACAACCTCATTGCTGATGCGCCCACGGTGGATCACCCCTTTGCCGTCGATTTTGCCGCCCATGCGGCGGCGATGGGGGCGCATGCGGTCAGGGTCGACACGCCGGAGCAACTGGGCGAGGCGTTCAAGGCCGCAAAAGCCGCCGACAAGACCTCCGTCATCGTGATGAACGTGGACGCCTATGACGGCTGGACAACCGAAGGTCACACCTGGTGGGAAGTGGGCACGCCCGAAGTCTCCGACCGCGCGAGCGTGTGCGAAAAGCATGCAGAGATCGAGGCCGAGCGCGCCCGCCAAAGGCGCGGCGTCTGATGGCGCGCATGGACACGAGAACGCTGCGCGCGGGCATCGCGCGGGGCAATTTTGTCGTGCTGGGCCGCGCGGGCATGGACATGTTTGCCCACCCCCCCGGCACCAAGAGCGAGCATGCGACGGAGTTCCGCGCCGGCCTTGGCGGCTCGTCTGCCAATATCGCGGCGGGGCTCAGCAAGTTCGGCGCAAACGCGGCATTGGTCACGTCTGTGTCGGATGACGCGGTGGGGCGGTTCTGCCTCAACGAGTTGCGGCGCTACGGCGTTGACACACAATATGTGCGCTCGGTTGGCGGGGAGTTTCGCAACTCGCTTGCGGTCTATGAAAGCACGATGGACAACTTCCAGAACGTGATCTACCGCAACGGCGCTGCGGATTTTCAGGTCACGCCGGCCGATATGGACCATGTCGATCTTGCCCCCTATGGCGCGCTCGTCACCGCGGGCACGGTCTTTGCCGCAGAGCCGTCGCGCAGCGCCACGTTCCACGCGTTTGAAAAGGCCCGCGCCCGCGCTCTGCCCATCGTCTTCGACATCGATTACCGCCCCTATAGCTGGCCCTCGCCGGAGGTCGCGGCAGATGTGCTGAGCCGCGCGGGCGCGATGAGCGACATGATCGTCGGCAATGACGAGGAGTTCGGCTTCATGGCGGGCGGCATGGAGAAAGGGCTGGCAAAGGCGCGCGCGCTCTCGGCCGAGGGCGCCGCCATCGTGATCTACAAGATGGGAGAGGCCGGTGCCGTGACCTTTGCCGACGGGCAGGAGATCCGCACCGGCATCTACCCCGTCGAGGCGGTCAAACCCAACGGCGCGGGCGACAGTTTCATGGCCGGTCTGCTGGCGGGCCTCGCCGAGGGGCAATCCTTGCGCGACGCGATCCTGCGCGGCTCTGCCTGCGCGGCCATCGTGGTGGCGCGCCCGGGCTGTGCGCCCGCGATGCCCGATCACGCGGGACTTGCGGCGTTTTTGGCCGACCATCCCGGCCCGACGCCCGATCCGCCGTCCTCCACGCCGGTCAAATCAGAAGAGGTCTGACATGCATATCCCGCCTTTTGACAATGAAAACAAAGCCATCGTGGACGTGAACGACGCGCATGTGCCATTGAATTACTTCAACATCGTCAAGCTGAAAAAGGGCGAGAGCTTTGGGTTTGCCGTGCCGGGGTACGAGACCTGCATCGTGCCCGCAACCGGGTTGATCGATGTCTCGGTGGGCGGGTTCGAGGCAAAGGATCTCGGCGGGCGCGGCGTCGATGTCTGGGATGGCGAGCCCGAGGGCGTCTATGTGCCCACCGGGGTCGAGGCGCGCTTTACCTGCCTGAGCGACAGTGCCGAGATCTTCATCGCCGGGGCCAGATTTGACGACGTGCTGGAGCCTTTCGCGGTGCGCGCCGATGCGCTTGATCTGGTGCAATACGGCTCCGACGACACGAAAACTCATCGCAAGATCAAGCACATACTCGGCGCCAACCAGCATGAGCGGGTGGGGCGGTTGCTGGTCTCGGAGCTGTTCACGGTCGGCGCGGGCGGCTGGTCGGGCTTCCCGAGCCACAAGCACGATACCGATCGGCGGGATGGCCCCGGCGGGGAGATCCGGGAAAGCCGTCACGACGAGACTTACAATTTCCGCTTCCGGCCCGATTACGGCTCCGGTCTGCAGATGCTGCAGCGGGTCGATAACGAACCGGGGGATGCCTATCACATCATGAACGGCTCCACGATCCTGATCGACAAGGGCTATCATCCGGTCTGCGCGCTGCCGGGCTACGAGATGTATTATTTCACCATCCTCGGCGGGCTCAGCCAGCGCAGTCTCAAGCAGTTTTTCCAGCCGACCCATGCTGAGCAGCTGCACACGATCCCGGGCATCATGGACATGGTGGCCAAGTTCAAATGACGCTTGCGACGCTTCGGGACGTGCTGCAGCCCGCGCTGGCGGGCGGCTATGCGGTCGGCGGGCTGGTTTGCCTCGGCTGGGAGGATATGCGCGCCTATGCCGACGCGGCCGAGGCCGAGGGCCTGCCGGTGATCCTGCAGGCCGGGCCGTCCTGCCGCGCGCACACGCCGTTGCCGGTTCTGGGCGCGATGTTCCGGTCGCTGGCGGCGCGGGTCTCGGTCCCGGTTGTGGCCCATCTCGACCATGGCTACACCTTCGAGGAGTGCCGCGAGGCGCTTGAGGCGGGCTTCACGTCGCTGATGTTCGACGGCTCGCGCAAGCCGCTGTCGCAGAACATCGAAGAGACCGCCGCAATCGCCGAAATGGCCCACGCGGCGGGCATTTCCTGCGAAGGCGAGATCGGCTTTGTGGGCTACGCCGCGGGGGACGCGAGCCGGGGCACCGACCCCGATGAGGCCGCGCGATTCGCGCGCGAGACCGGCGTCGATGCCATGGCGATTTCCGTGGGCAACGTGCATTTGCAGCAAAATCGGGAAGGCGGGCTCGACGCGGCGCGCATCCGCGCCATCGAGGCCGTGACCGAGCTGCCTTTGGTGATCCATGGCGGCTCCGGCGTGCCGCCGGCGCAGCGCAGCGCCCTCGCGCGCGGCTCGAAAATCTGCAAGTTCAATATCGGGACGGAATTGCGCATGGTCTTCGGGTCCGCCTTGAGCGACGCGGTGGCAAGCGATCCGGAGCGGTTCGACCGGGTGCAGATCCTGTCGGAGATCGAAGCGCCGCTGCGCGATGCGGCGCGCGCGGTCTTGCGGGGCCTTGGGCCCGGGAAAGAGGGGCGGAGATGATCCGGATCGGACTTCTGGGCTGCGGACGGATCGGGCAGGTGCATGCGCTGAGCCTGTCACGGCTGGAGGGCGCGCGGCTCAAAGCGGTGGCCGATGCCGTGCCCGACGCGGCTTCGGCGCTGGCCGCACGCTATGGCGCGGAGGTGCGCGACGCCGAGGCCATCATCGGCGCGCAGGACATCGACGCGGTGATCATCGCAACGCCCACCACGCTGCATTACGACCAGATCCACGCGCTGGCCCGGGCGCGCAAGGCAATCTTCTGCGAAAAGCCCATCGACCTGTCCTCGGCCCGTGCCGCGCAGTGCCGTGCGGCGGTGGAGGCGGCGGCGGTGCCCTTCATGACCGCCTTCAACCGCCGTTTCGACCCGCAATTCGCCCGCGTGCGCGCAGAGATCGAGGCCGGAGCCATCGGCACGCCGGAGCTGCTGGTCATCACCTCGCGTGACCCCGCGCCGCCGCCCATCGGCTACATCACCCAGTCCGGCGGGCTGTTCCGCGACATGATGATCCATGATTTCGACATGGCGCGGTTCCTGCTGGGCGAAGAGATGGTCGATGTCTTTGCCACCGGGTCCTGTCTTGTGGATCCGGAGATCGGGCAGGCGGGCGACATCGACACCGCCGCGGTCACGCTGAAAACGGCGCGCGGCACGCTGGTGCAGATCAACAACTCGCGCCGCGCCAGTTATGGCTATGACCAGCGCGTCGAGCTGCACGGGAGTGCGGGCATGTTGCAGGCCGCCAACCAGCCCGAACATCTGGTGACACGCGCCGGGGCGGAGGGGTTTGGCACCGCCCCCAACAAGCATTTCTTTCTGGAACGCTACGAGGCGGCGTATCTGGCCGAGATGGCCGCGTTTGTGCGCGCGCTGAACAACGGCACGCCGCCTGGCCCGACGATCTTTGACGGCGTGCAGGCGCAGCGCCTTGCCGATGCCGCGGCGCTGTCGCTGGAGGAACGCAGGCCGGTGTCGCTCGACTGAGGCGCGGCCTTGCGGACGGCTGCCTATTACTCCGCGGGCACCGGTTCCCGGCGCCATTGCGCGGGCCCGGTCTTGTGGATCGAGTTGCCTTTGATGTCGACGGCCACGGTCACCGGCATGTCCTCGACCTTCAGCTCGTAGATCGCCTCCATCCCGAGATCCTGGAACGCCACCGGTGCCGCGGCCTTGATCGCTTTGGAGACCAGATAGGCGGCGCCGCCCACGGCAATGAGATAGGCCGCCTTGTGCCTTGCAATCGCCTCGAGCGCGACCGGGCCGCGTTCGGCCTTGCCGATCATCACCTTGAGGCCGGTATCGGCCAGAATCCGGTCGGTGAACTTGTCCATTCTCGTGGAGGTCGTGGGCCCCGCAGGCCCGATGGCCTCGTCCCCCACCGCATCCACCGGGCCGACGTAATAGATCGCGCGGCCCCTGAGATCGACCGGCAGCGGCTCGCCCGCATCCAGCATCGAGACCATCCGCTTATGCGCCGCATCCCGCCCGGTATAGAGCGTGCCCGAGACCAGCAGCGTCTGGCCCGGCTCCAGTGACGCGATGACATCGTCCGTCAGATTGTCGAGATCGATCTTGCGGGCGCTGGCGCTGGCCTGATCGAGCAGGATCTCCGGCCAGTCCGCCAGATCGGGCGGCGTGAACTCCGCAGGCCCCGAGCCGTCGAGCGTGAAATGCACGTGCCGCGTGGCCGCGCAATTGGGGATCAGGCCGACCGGCAGGCTTGCCGCATGCGTCGGGAAGGACCGGATCTTGACGTCGAGCACCGTTGTCACCCCGCCCAGCCCCTGCGCGCCGATCCCCAGCGCGTTCACGCGCTCGGCGATCTCAAGCCGCAGCTCTTCGGTCTTGCTGGAGGGGCCACGGCGCTGCAGATCGTGCAGGTCGATGGGTTCGGACAGCGCGGCCTTTGCCAGCGCCATCGACTTGTCCGCATTGCCGCCCACGCCGATGCCCAGGATGCCCGGCGGGCACCAGCCCGCGCCCAGCGTCTCGACCGTCTGCACCACCCAGTCGGCGATCGAGCCCGACGGGTTCAGCGTGGTGAATTTCGACTTGTTCTCGGAGCCGCCGCCCTTGGCCGCGACCTCCACGTCGATCCGGTCGCCCGCCACCATCTCGACGGTGAGCATGCAGGGCGTGTTGTCGCCCGAGTTCCGGCGTTCGCCAAACGGATCGACCACCACCGAGGCGCGCAGCGGGTTGGTGTCGCGCAGATAGCCCTGCCGCGTGCCTTCGTCGCAGATCTCCTGCAGCGAGCGCTTGAAATCGGTCCTGGCCTCGACCCCGTATTTCACATGCACGTTGGCAGCGCCGGTGTCCTGACAGATCGGGCGGCGCCCCAGCGCGCACATGCGGCTGTTGACCAGGATCTGCGCCATGGCCTGCTTGGCGCCGGGGTTCTGCTCGCGCTCCCAGGCCGCCGACATCGCGCGGATGAAATCCGGCGGGTGGAAATACGAGATATACTGAAAGGCCTCGGCGATGGAGGCGATGAGGTCGTCTTCGCGGATCGTGGTCATGGCGGGGCTCCGATCTGTGCGCTGGGTCAGGTCTTTGCGCCACCATTGCCAGAAATGCGCCATCCGGCAACCGCTCTGCCGCGAATTCTGAGCGGAGCGTCCGGCATGGCGCCCCGCCCGGCAACCGCATCCGCCAAACTTATCTGTTGCCAAGCGCGCATCTGCGCGGTTCCATGGCGCTGTGTCACCGGGCGGCTGCGGGCCTGACCGGGTGCGCGAGGGCCGGGGGTGTCTTCCGGACCGGCCCGGTGCCGCGCGGCATCTGAAACCCCAGAATGAAAACAGCACAGGAAGGGGGCACTGCACATGCGTGTGGGTGTGATCGGAATTGGAAATATGGGCTCGGGTCTGGCGAAGAACCTGATTGCGGGTGGATTTGAAACCGCGGGGCGCGATCTGCTGGCCCATCGCATGCAGGCTTTCGAGGCGATGGGCGGCGTGGCCTGCGGCTCCACCGCCGAGGTGGCGCGGGGTGCGGAGGCGGTCTTTGTCATGGTCATGACCGGGGACGAGGCGCGCGAGGTGATCCTGGGCGAAGACGGTCTGGCCGCGCATATGCCGAAAGGTGGCGCGATCCTCCTGAGCGCCACGATAAAGCCGCGCGAGGCCCGCGGGATCGGGCAGGGGCTCGACGGCTCGGGGCTGCATCTCATCGACACGCCGGTGTCGGGCGGCTATCCGGGCGCGCAGGCCGGAACCCTGACGATGATGGCGGCGGCACCCGATGCGGTGCTCGACCGGTTCGCGCCGGTGATGCAGGCGGTCAGCGCGCATATCCACCGCGTCGGCACCCGCCCGGGCGAGGGGCAGACCGTCAAGGCCTGTCTGCAAAGCCTGATCGGCGCGCAGTTCTCCGCCACCTTCGAAGCCGCAGCGCTGGCGGCAAAGGCGGGCGTGCCGGGGCAGGTGCTGCTCGATGTGTTCTCCACCTCCTCGGCCGGCTGCGGCGTGGTGAACAACGCGCTGGAGAAGATCATCGACCGGCAGTTCGAAGGCACCGGCAGCCATATCGACACGATGCACAAGGATCTCACAATCTCGATGAACCTCGGCGAAGAACTGGGCGTGCCCCTGCACACCGCCGCCGCCGCGATGCAGCTTTTTCACGCCGGGCGCAGCAAATATCCGCAAGGCGACAACTGGGTCTGCACGCGCGTGATCGAAGAGATCATCGGCGCCGAGTTGCACCGCAAGGGCGCGTCGTGAAGCTCGGGGTCATCTGCGACGGGATCAGCCGGGATCTGCGCCATGCGGTTGATGTCATGGACGAGTTTGGCCTCACCCATGCCGAGCTGCAATATGTCGGCGACACCGAGGTCGGCGATTTCTCAAAGCCCGAGATCGCCCGGATCGACGCGCTTCTGCGCGACCGGGGCAAGCCGGTCTCCTGCCTCAGCCGCCATGTCTTTGCCGGTCTGAGCACCGCCAACAGCCCGGGCGACGCGCAGCATCAGGCGCATATGGATGCGCTGGGCCGTGTGATCGACACCGCCCATCTGCTCGGCTGCCCGCTGGTGCGGATTCTGTCGAACCGCAAGGAGCAGATCCTCTGGGGCAGCGGCGGAGCGGAGCAGTGGAACGTCGCCAAAGGCGCCTGGGACCGGACGCTTGAGCTTATCGCGCCCGCCTGCGATTTGGCGCGGCAGGCCGGTGTGACGCTGGTGGTCGAGACCGGCAACGGCACGATGATCAACTCGGGCTACACCGCGCGGCGACTGATCGACGATCTGGAGGTGCGCGACGTGCTGCGCGTGCTCTGGGATCCGGCCAATGCGCTCTGGTGTCACGAGCCCGCCTGGCCTGATGGCTATGACGCGGTGCGTGACGTTCTGGGCCATGTGCATGTCAAGGATGTGCATGTGGACACGCCGCGCGCCACGCTCGAGGTGCGCGCCATGGGGCAGGGGCAGCTTGCGGACCAGTTCGCACCGATGGCCGCCGCGTTGCGTGCGGATGGCTATGACGGCGTTGTGTCGCTGGAAAGCGTCTACCGGCCTCCGAACGGCGATTTCGAAGACGGGTTCCGGCTCTGCGTGGCGCGGTTCAAGGCGCTGTTCGGAGAGACGGGCGACTGACGGGCCGGGCCAGCCTTTTCCCGGCGGCGCAAAAATATTAGGCAAATTCAACCGGCGGCGAAAGAAACTGTCGCTTCCGCTTGACTTGAGGAAATCCGAACCATTATCAGATTGGTCCAGAGACTTCCGGTTGTGATGCGTTGGGGGCAGCAAGCAACGATGGTGGCGACATATTCTGATACGCAGCAGGACAACCTGCCGGGCGCGGAGCTTTTGTCGCTCACCGGGTTGTCCCTGCGGTTCCGGGGGCAGATCAATGACGTGGTCGACGATGTCGCGCTCGAGGTCCGGCGCGGCGAAGTGCTTTGCGTGGTGGGCGAATCGGGTTGCGGCAAGAGCGTGACCTCGATGGCGCTCATGGGGCTGCTGCCCGCAGATTCCGCGCAGATTTCCTCAGGTATTTTGCGGATCGAGGGGGAGGAGATCGATCTCTCCTCGCAGACGCTGCCGGTCAGCATGCGCGGCAACCGCGTGGCGATGATCTTTCAGGAACCGATGACCTCGCTCAACCCCGCGTTCCGGATCGGCGACCAGATCGGCGAGGCGATCCTGCGCCATCAGGGTGGCACCAAACCTGCCGCACGGGCGCGCGCGCAGGATCTCTTGCAGCGTGTGGGGATTGCAAACCCGGCGCAGCGTCTTGACGAGTATCCGCACCAATTGTCCGGTGGTATGCGCCAAAGGGTCATGATCGCCATGGCGCTGGCCAATGACCCGCAGATCCTGATTGCCGATGAACCCACAACCGCCCTTGATGTGACGATCCAGGCGCAGATCCTCGATCTGATCCGGGACCTGCGCGACGAGACCGGCATGGGCACCATCATGATCACCCATGATCTCGGTGTGGTCGCGGAAATCGCCGACACCGTCGCTGTGATGTATGGCGGTCAGGTGGTCGAGCAAGGGCCGGTGGCCGAGATCTTCGACAATCCGCAGCACCCCTACACGATCGGTCTGATGAGCGCGATGCCGCGGCTCGACGCGCCGGGCGGGCGGCTGGCGATTGTGCCGGGCACCGTGCCCACCATCGCCAACATGCCCGAGGGGTGCCGGTTCCGCACCCGCTGCGCCTTTGCCGCCGCCGCCTGCGTCGCGCGCCCCGCGCTGGTGCCGGTGGCGCCGGATCACGCGGTTGCCTGCCATTTCGCGCCGCTCGAGACCCATGTGGCGGTGCTGGCATGAGCGACGTCATCCTCGAGGCCCGCGATGTGGTCAAGCATTTCGGCACCGGGGGCAGGTTTCTCAGCCGCGCGCCGGTGGTGCAGGCGGTGGATGGCGTGTCGCTGCAGATCAGGCGCGGCGAGACCTTTGCCATTGTCGGCGAATCCGGCTGCGGCAAGTCCACTCTGGCGCGTTTGCTGATGCGCCTGCTGACGCCGACCTCGGGCAGTGTGCAGTTTGACGGGCGCGAGGTCAGCGGCGCCAGGGGCGAGGCGCTGAAGACCCTGCGCGGCCAGATGCAGTTCATCTTTCAGGACCCGTTTTCCTCGCTCAACCCGCGCATGACCGTCGGCAAGCTGGTGGGCGAGCCGCTGGAGATCCACGCGCCCGAGCTTTCCGCGCAGGCCCGGCGCGACAGGGTGGCGGACCTTTTGCGCCAGGTGGGTCTGCGCGCCGAACATGCGGGCCGCTATCCGCATGAGTTCAGCGGCGGCCAGCGTCAGCGCATCGGCATCGCCCGGGCGCTCGCGTCGGGGCCAAAGCTGATCATCGGCGATGAGCCGGTCTCGGCGCTGGATGTGTCGGTGCAGGCGCAGGTGATCAACCTGCTGGGCGATCTCAGCCGCGATCTCGGCCTCACACTGGTGATCATCGCCCATGATCTGGGCGTGATCCGCCACATGAGCGACCGGGTTGCGGTGATGTATCTGGGACGCATCGTCGAGATGGGGCGCGCCGAGGATGTCTTTGCCGAACCGCGCCATCCCTATACTCGCGCGCTGCTGGCCTCGATCCCGGCCATGGCCGCGCCGGAGGATCACAAGGCCACCGTTCGCGGCGAAATGCCCAGCCCCTCCGCGCCGCCGCCCGGCTGCCGCTTTCACACCCGCTGCCCCTTTGCCGAAGCGCGCTGCGCCTCCGAGACGCCTGTGCTGAGCACCGGCGATGACGCGCATGCGGTCGCCTGCCATTTCTGGCGCGACATTGCGGCCCAGGCCGCGCCGCCCACGCCGCCGCGCCGTTCTGCCGAAGCCGAGGCGCGCTTCGAGCTTTACCGCGCCGCCACCGAAGGCGGCACGGTCACCCACAAAACCGCAACCGACCCACAAAAACAAACCACGAAAACGACAGAGAGGATCTGAGACATGACACATTTCAAAACCGCGCTGATCACGGCGCTTGTGGGGGCCACCGCGCTCACCGCCAGCCCGGTGATCGCCAAGGATCTGCGCATCGCGCTGCAATCGGATGCCGACGTTCTGGACCCTGACCAGAGCCGGACATTTGTGGGCCGGATCGTCTATGCCTCGCTCTGCGACAAGCTGGTCGACATTACCCCCGATTTGGAGATCATCCCGCAGCTTGCCACCTCATGGGAGACCTCGGCCGATGGCACGCAGGTCACCATGCAGCTGCGCGAAGGTGTGGTCTTTCACGACGGCACGCCCTTCAACGCCGAAGCCGTGGCTGCAAATATCGAGCGTTCCCAGACGCTTGACGAAAGCCGCCGCAAGTCGGAGCTGAAGTCGATCACCGGCACCGAAGTGACCGGCGACTACGAAATCGTGCTGACGCTGGGAGCCCCCGATGCCACTCTGATGGCGCAGCTCGCCGACCGCGCGGGTATGATGGTGTCACCCACCGCCGCCGCCGAGGCGGGTGCGGATTTTGGGCTCAACCCGGTCTGCTCGGGTCCGTTCTCGTTTACCGAGCGGGTGGCGCAGGACAAGATCGTGCTCAGCAAGTTCGCCGATTACTGGAACGCGGACGAGATCAACTTCGACAGCGTGACCTTCCTGCCGATCCCCGACACCACCGTGCGTCTGGCCAATCTGCAATCGGGCGATATCGACATGCTCGAGCGGCTTGCCGCCACCGATCTGGCGCAGGCCGAAGCCGATGAAAACATCGTTGTCGACCGCGCCGTGAGCCTTGGCTACCAGGGCATCACCTTCAACATCGGCAATGGCGAAAAGGGCGACAACCCCTGGGGCAACGACAAACGCCTGCGTCAGGCGCTGAGCTATGCCATCGACCGCGAGGCGCTCAATCAGGTGGTGTTCGAAGGCGCGTTTGCCGCGGGCAACCAGCCGTTCCCGTCGACCTCGCCGTGGTACAACACCAATTTCCCGGTCGAAGGGCAGGACATAGAAAAGGCCAAGGCGCTGCTGGCGGAGGCGGGCTTTGCCGACGGCATCGACCTTGAAGTGCAGGTGCCCAATTCGACCGTGCCGCTGGCGGTGATGCAGGTGGTGCAGGCGATGGCGGCGCAGGCCGGTATCAACATCTCGCTGACCTCGAAAGAGTTCGCCACGTTGCTCGCCGACCAGTCCGCAGGCGACTACCAGGCGAGCCAGATCGGCTGGTCGGGCCGGATCGATCCCGATGGCAACAACCACCAGTTTGTGACGACCGATGGCGGGATCAACGACAGCAAGTTCTCCGATCCGAAGATGGACGAGCTGATGGATGCCGCCCGCGTCGGCGCCACCACCGAAGAGCGCAAGGCGCTATACGACGAGGCCATCGAGATCATGCTGGACGAGCTCAACCGCGTGTTCCTGTACCACGTCACGTGGATCTGGGCCTACAACAACAGCATCAAGGGCTTCACCCCGTATCCCGACGGCATGATCCGTCTGGAAGGCGTCACCTGGGAGGAGTGATCCTCTGACCCCCGCGCCGCCATCCCGGTGGCGCGGGGCCACCGCATCAAGGGGCCGCCATGCTGCGCTTTTTGTTCAGACGCATTCTGATCGCCTTGCCGACGATCGTGATCATCTCGATCTTCGTCTTCCTGCTGCAAAAGCTGCTGCCGGGCGATCCGCTGCTGGTACTGGCGGGCGAAGAGCGCGATCCCGAAGTGCTGGAGTTCCTGCGCGAGAAATACCGCCTGAACGATCCGATCCCTGTGCAATATTTCGCGTGGATCACCAATGCCTTGCAGGGCGATCTCGGCACGTCCCTGCGCACCGGCCAGCCGGTGACGGAGCTGATGGCCGAAAAGCTGCCGGTGACCATTCAGCTGGCGGTGATGTCGATGATCTTTGCGCTGGTGATCGGCATCCCGGCGGGCATCCTCTCGGCGGTCAAGAAGGGCACGGCGACCGATTACGTGGCCAATGTGGTCGCGCTTTCGGGCCTCTCGATCCCGAATTTCTGGCTCGGGATCATGCTGATCCTGCTGGTGTCGGTGAAATGGCAATTGCTGCCCGCCTCGGGCTATGTGCCGCTGAGCGAGGATTTCGGCCAGTCGATCCGCACCATGCTGATGCCGAGCTTCGTTCTGGGCACGGCGCTGGCGGCAACACTGATGCGGCACACACGGTCGTCGATGCTGAGCGTGCTCAGCGCCGATTATGTGCGCACCGCCCGCGCCAAGGGCCTCTCGGAACGGGTGGTGGTGCTGAAACACGCGCTGCGCAACGCTTTGACACCGATTGTCACACTGTCCGCGCTGCTGTTCGGAGAGCTGGTGGCCGGCGCGGTGCTGACCGAGCAGATTTTCACCATCCCCGGCTTCGGCAAGCTGGTGGTCGATGCGGTGTTCAACCGCGACTATGCGGTGGTGCAGGGGATTGTGCTGGTGACGGCGGTGGGGTTCATCTTCATGAACCTGTTTGCCGATGCGATGTATTTTGTGCTCAACCCCCGTCTGCGGGAGGCCTGAGATGACCGACGCCGCTCCCGCCACGCGCATCACCGCCGACCCGGTGCTGACCGCCAGGCCGGAAAACCGCGTCTGGAAGAAATTCCGCAGCCACAAATCGGCGCTGTTCGGCGGCTGTCTGGTGGCGTTCTTCGTGCTGATTGCACTGGCCGCGCCGATCCTGCCGATCCCGGATCCGATGGCGACCGACTGGGGCGCGGTGCGCAAGGCGCCCAGCTGGGATCACTGGATGGGCACCGACGAGATCGGGCGCGACGTGATGTCCCGGATGATCTGGGGCGCGCAGGCCTCGCTGCTGGCGGGGGTCGTGTCGGTGGGCATCGCAGTGCTGCTGGGCGTGCCTCTGGGCCTCGTCGCGGGCTATTTCGGCGGCTGGACCGATGCGGTGATCTCGCGCTGCACCGAGGCGCTGCTCGCGGCTCCGTTTCTCATCCTCGCCATTGCGCTGGCGGCCTTTCTGGGCCCGTCCCTGACCAATGCGATGATCGCCATCGGCATCTCGGCGACACCGATCTTCATCCGTCTCACCCGCGGGCAGGTGATCAACATCAAGTCCGAGGATTACGTCGAGAGCGCCCATGCCATCGGCCTGCCGACGCCGCGCATCCTCAGCCGCTACATCCTGCCGAACGTGCTGCCGCCGATCCTTGTGCAGGCGACGCTGACCATCGCCACCGCGATCATCGCCGAGGCGTCGCTGTCGTTTCTGGGCCTCGGGCAGCAACCGCCCGCGCCCAGCTGGGGCTCGATGCTGAACACCGCCAAGAATTTCCTCAACCAAGCGCCGTGGATGGCGCTCTGGCCGGGCCTGTCGATCTTTTTCGTGGTGCTGGGCTTCAACCTTCTCGGCGACGGGTTGCGCGATGCGCTTGACCCGCGCGAACATTAAGAGGCTGCCGATGTCCGACTTCACCACCCGTCCCGAGATCAGAGGCACCTTCGGCGTCGCGACATCGACGCATTGGATCGCCTCCGCCGTGGGCATGGCGATCCTCGAAAAGGGCGGCAATGCGTTTGACGCCGCCGTGGCCTGCGCGCTGACCCTGCAGGTGGTGGAGCCGCATCTCAACGGCCCCGCAGGCGACATGCCCGCGATCTTCCACGTGGCGGAGACCGGCGAGACCCAGGTGCTCTGCGCGCAAGGCGTGGCGCCCGAAGCGGCCACGATTGCCCATTACCGCGCCCAGGGTCTGACGCTGGTCCCGGGCTCGGGGCTGCTGGCGACGGTGGTGCCCGGCGCGTTTGACGGCTGGATGCTGATGCTGCGCGATCACGGCACAATGTCCCTGCGCGAGGTCATGCAACCGGCCATCGACTACGCCCGCGACGGCCACCCGTTGCTGCCGCGCGTCTCGGACATGATCGACGGGCTGGCAGAGTATTTCGCGACCGAATGGCCCACATCCGCCGCGGTCTGGACCCCGGATGGCGCCGCGCCCGAGCCGCATGCGCTGTTCCGGAACCCGGCGCTCGCGGACACTTATGACCGGCTCGCCGCCTCAAAAGGCGAGACGCGCGAGGCACAGATCGACGAAGCCCGCAGGCAGTGGCGCGAAGGGTTTGTGGCCGAGGCGATCTTTGACTACCTCAAGGACGCGCATGTGCATGATGTCTCCGAGACCCGGCATTCCGCGGTGCTGGCGCCGTCGGACATGGCCGGCTGGCGCGCCACTTACGAGGCGCCGCTCAGCTATGAGTATCACGGCTGGACCGTGCACAAGACCCAGGCCTGGGGGCAGGGCCCGGTGATGCTGCAGGCGCTGGCGATCCTCAAGGGGGTGGATATCGGCGCGATGGATCCCAACGGCGCGGAGTTCGTGCACACCGTGATCGAGGCGATCAAGCTCGCCTATGCCGACCGCGAGGCCTATTACGGCGATCCGGATTTCTCCGAAGTGCCGATGGAGCATCTGCTGTCGGACGGCTATAACGCCGAGCGCTGCGCGCTGATCGGGAATCTGGCGTCGCAAGAGCAGCGGCCCGGACGGGTGCCGGGCTTCGAGAGCCAGGCCGACGCCTATCTGGAGCGGAGCCGGCGCGATTTCCGGGTCGGGCAGGTGGCGGCGCAGGAGCCGACCATGTCGCATCTCACCGAAAAGCGCGGCGACACGGTGCATCTCGACATCATCGACCGCTGGGGCAACATGGTCGCCTCCACCCCCTCGGGCGGCTGGCTGCAAAGCTCTCCGGTGATCCCCGGTCTGGGGTTTCCGCTGAATTCCCGCGCGCAGATGTTCTGGCTCGAAGACGGCCTGCCGACATCGCTGGCGCCGGGCCGCCGTCCGCGCACGACCCTCACCCCCAGCCTTGCGGAAAAGGACGGCGCGCGGCTGGCCTTCGGCACACCCGGCGGCGATCAGCAGGACCAGTGGCAGCTTGTCTGGTTCCTGCGCTTTGTGCATTTCGGCATGGGACTGCAGGAGTGTATGGACGCGCCGCTCTTTCATTCGATGCATTTCCAGGCCTCGTTCTTCCCGCGCGAGGCCAAGCCCGGCCAGATGATGATCGAGCCCGATTTCGGCGAGGACACCATCGCAGAGCTGCGCGCCCGTGGTCACGAGGTGACCGTGGCCGAGCCCTGGACGGTGGGGCGGCTCACCGCCGCGATGCGCGAGGCCGATGGCGGTCTGCGCGCCGCCGCGACGCCGCGGCTGATGCAGGCCTATGCGGTGGGCCGATGACGTTTTCGCTGATCGCCCGTGACGCGGACGGCCAGGTCGGCCTGATTGTCGCCAGCAAGTTCTTTGCCTGCGGGGCGGTGGTGCCGTTTGTGGGCGCGCAGGTCGCCGTGGCAAGCCAGGCTTTTTGCAACCCGCTCTGGGGCACCGAAGGCCGCGCGCGGCTGGCCGCTGGCGAGGCGGCCGAGGCGGTGCTGGCCGATCTGGTGGCGCGCGACGAAGGCCGCGCGATCCGGCAGGCGCATATGATGGACGCGCAGGGCGGTTTCGCGGCCCACACCGGCGCCGACTGCATTGACTTTGCAGGTCATTTGCAAGGGCAGTGGCATTCCGTGGCGGGCAACATGCTGACCGGGCCGGAGGTTCTGCGCGCCACGTCCGAGGCCTATCTCGCGGGCGCGGATCTGCCGTTCCCGGCCCGCCTTATCGCGGCGATGCTGGCGGGTGAGGCCGCGGGCGGCGACAAGCGCGGGCGGCAGGCGGCGGGGCTGGTGATCCATCGCGGTGAAGACCACGCCTGGCTCGATCTGCGCGCCGACGACCATGCCGATCCGCTGGCCGAGCTGACGCGGCTCTGGGACGTGGCGCAGGAGCGCTATGTGCATTTCGCCAAAGGCATGGCGACCCGCTCCGACTTTTCGGGCACAACCGACCGCGCGCCGATCGATGCGGGCATTGCGGACGCGCTGGCGCGGCGCCGCGCCGAAGGCCGTGCCAGCCGCAGCCAGGCGGTGGAGACCGGCGCGTGAGCCTCCTGCACACCAATCCCGGCCCGCTGCGGCAGCGCCTGCTCGAGCTGATCAAATCGGGTGAGCTCGACGCCGATGGCAAGCTGCCCACCGAACGCGCGCTGGCCGACCGCTTTGGCACCGGGCGGCGGCACGTGCGCCAGGCGCTCGATGCGCTGGAGGCCGAAGGGCTGGTCTGGCGGCGGCAGGGCAAGGGCACCTTTGCCGGGCAGCCCACCGACCCGATGGGCGATCTGGCTGCCAAGATCACCGGCGAGACCAACGCGCTCGAGGTCATGGAAGCCCGTCTCTGCATCGAGCCGGAACTGGCCGCGCTTTGCGCCAAACGCATGCGCCCCGAAGAGGTCGCGCGCCTGCGCATGCTGGCGCAGCGCCAGTTCGAGGCGGCGGATGCGCAGGCGGTGGAGCTCTGGGACGGCTCGCTGCACCGGCTCATCGCGCAATGTGCGCGCAACCGGCCGCTGCTCACCGCTTTTGCGCTGCTCGACAAGATCCGCTCCAACCGCGACTGGGTGGCGATCCGCGCCAAGGGCCGGGACGGCGCGTCGCTTCAGGTCACCCATAACGAACATCTGGCGATCATCGACGCCATCGATGCCGGTCACCCGGATGCCGCGCGCATGGCCATGCGCGACCATCTGGAGACCCGGTTCAACGCGCTGCGCGGCGAGCTTGCCAATGCCGCGCGCGAGCGTGGCGAGGTGTTTTTCACCGCCCACCCCGAAACCGATCCACCATCGGAGACCCGATCATGACCGACACGCTGACCCAAGCCGACATCGCCGCTGCCGAAAAGCTGATGGGCGTGGAGTACACGCCGGACGAACGCGCGCAGATGCTGGACAATCTCGAAGGTCAGCTGCTGTCGGCCAAGGCGCGCCGCGACATGCCGCTCGACAATGCCACGCCGATGGCCTGCCGCTTTGATCCGCGGCTGCCCGGCTTCGCCATGCCCCACGGGCGCGACACGATGCGGCTGAGCGCCCCCGAGGCCGGGACGCCGGGGCCGGACGAGGATATCGCCTTCGCGCCGGTCACAGATCTGGCGCATTGGATCGCAACCGGGCAAATCACCGCGCGGCGGCTGACCGAGATTTACCTCGCGCGGATCGAGGCGCTGAACCCCAGGCTTGAATGTTTCGCCACAGTCACTCCCGATCTGGCGCTGGCCGAAGCTGACGCCATGGACAGCCTCACCCGCGCCGGTGTCTCCCTCGGCCCGCTGCACGGCATCCCTTACGGGCTCAAGGATCTCTTTGATACAAGGGGCATCACCACCGGCTGGGGGGCGGAGCCCTATCGCGACCGCGTGCCGGGCAGCGACGCCACGGTCACCCGGAAGATGCGCGCGGCGGGCGCGGTGCTCTTGGGCAAGACGACACTTGGCGCGCTGGCTTACAATGATCTCTGGTACGGTGGCTGGACGCGCAATCCGTTCAATCTCAACGAAGGCTCCAGCGGCTCTTCCGCGGGCTCCGCGTCCGCCACTGCCGCGGGGCTCTGCGGCTTTGCCATCGGCACCGAAACGCTGGGCTCCATCACCTCGCCCTCGCAGCGCTGCGGCACCACCGGGCTGCGCCCCACCTTCGGACGTGTGAGCCGCGCCGGGGCGATGGCGCTCTGCTGGTCGCTCGACAAGGTCGGGCCGATCTGCCGCTCGGTCGAGGATACCGGGATCGTGCTGGCCGCGCTCAATGGCGGGGACCTTGCGGACAGAGGCTCGATCGACGCGCCCTTCGCGTTCGACGCCACGGCAGGGATCGACGGCATGGTGCTGGGCTACCTGCCGGAAGCGTTCGAGGAGGGGGCCACGGAGGTGGACCACGCCGCGCTGGCCGCCGCGAAGGACCTGGGCATCGAGATGCGCGAGGTCTCGCTCGAGGATCTGCCCTACGACGCGCTGATGAACGTGGTCTATGCCGAAGCGGCCGCGGCCTTCGAAGAGCTCACGCTCACCGATCAGGACGACAGCCTGCGCTGGCAGGACGACGGCGCCTGGCCCAACACCATGCGCAAGGCGCGGTTCCTCTCGGCGGTCGATCACGTCAATCTCGACCGGCTGCGCTACCGGGTGATGGTGGCGCTGGGTGAAATGATGGGACAGGTCGACGCGCTGATCGGCCCGTTCATGACTGGCCCGATGCTGGTGGCGAGCAACTTCACCGGCCATCCCGGCCTGCATCTGCGCGCAGGTTTTGAGCAAACCGCCACCCGCTCTGCCGCGTCTTTGGGCGCGGGCAAATTGACCACCGGCGAAGCGCAGGGAGAGGAGACATTCCGGGTGCCGCAGGGGATATCCTTGTGGGGCCAGCTCTTTGACGAAGGCCCGCTGCTCAATCTCGGCATGGCGCTGGAAGCCAGGCTCGGCGTGGCGTCCGAGCGCCCGACATTACCGCAATAACAAAGACCCGGCCAAAAAGCCGGGCGTCTCGTAAAGGTCACGCGCAGTTGTCGCGACAAATCAAGGAGATGAAAGATGAAACGCAGGGAATTTCTCAAGTCCACCACCGCGCTGATGGGCACGGTAGTCCTGACCGGCGTGCCAATGGCCGCGAAGGCCCAGGACCCGGTGAGCGGCGGCACGCTGATCTGGGGTCATTCGGAGACCACGCAGAACCTCGACATGCACCAGACCGGCACCGCCTCGACCGGGCGTCTGCTGCAGAACGTGCATGAAAGCATCGTCTCGGCGGACAAGGATTTCAACATCATCCCCAACCTCGCCGCGAGCTTTGAACAAAGCGAGGACGGGCTGGTCTACACCTTCAGCTTGCGCGACGACGTGATGTTCCACGACGGCTCCAGGATGACCTCGGCGGATGTGAAATACAGCTTCGAGCGGGCGATGAACCCCGAGACCGGCGCGGTCAATTTCGAGGTCTTCAACGCGGTCGAAAGCATCGAGACCCCGGACGATCTGACGGTGATCGTGACGCTGGGCTCGGTCAACGCGCCGTTCCTGTCGCGGCTGGCCGAAAACGGCGCGGGTGTGGTGATGCCCGAAGGCTCCGGCGACACACAGGGCGAGATGCCCGTCGGCGCGGGCCCGTTCAAATTCGTGCGCCGCGAGTTCGGCAACGAGGTGGAGCTTGAGCGCTTTGACGAGTATTTCGGCGGGCCTGCCTATCTCGACAAGGTCATCAGCCGCGAGATCACCGAGCCCACCGTGCGTCTCACGGGTCTGAGGACCGGCGAGCTGCACATGATCAACGACATCCCGCTCGACCGCTGGTCGGAGTTCGAGGGCAACGATGATTTCCAGACCGTCGCCTGGTTCCCGCTCAACTGGGATTTCGTGAATTTCAACCACGATTTCGAACCCTTCAAGGACCCCAGGGTGCGCGAAGCCTTCGATCTGATGATCGACAAGGAGATCCTGATGCAGGGCGCGCTCTGGGGGCAGGGGCAGACCTCCGCCAGCCCGAGCTTCCCGACCTCGGCGAGCTATAACGACATGCTCGAACAGCGCCCCCAGGATTTCGAGAAGGCCAAGGCGCTGTTGCAGGAAGCGGGCTACGGGCCGGGCGATCTCAAGGTCGTGTTCAAGGTCACCACCAACTACCCCTACCACGTGGACAGCGCGCAGATCATGCTGGAATGGTTCCGCGCCGGCGGCGTCGACATGACCATCGAGCAGCTGACCTGGTCGGACTGGCTCAGCCAGGTCTGGGTCGACAAGGATTTCCAGATCACCATGATGAATTTCTTCACGCTCTGGGAGCCGGATTTCCTTTACTATTCGCTCTATCATTCCACCGGCGGCTTCAACTACCGCAAGATCTCGGAACCCGCGCTGGACGAGATGCTGGAGAAGGCCCGCGTGACCGTGGATGTCGCCGAGCGGATGGCGGTCTACAAGGACGTGCAGCAATATATCAACGAGAACACGCTCGACGTGATCCTGTGGTTCCGCAACGGCACCATCGGCGCGCAGCCGAACGTGATGGGGCTCGATACGGTGGTGCAGCCCAACGGGTCGGAGATGAACTTTCACAAGGTCTGGCTGAAAGACGCCTGACGCTCTTCGGGCCGGGCGCTGCGGCGCCCCGCCCGCCTCGCAACCGCCCGGGAGGGCCAAATTGGCCTATATCATCAACCGTTTGCTGTCGGTGGCACTGACCCTGCTGCTGATCTCGCTGATCACCTTTGTGGTGACCAACATCCTGCCCGGGGATGTGGCGATGGTGATCATGGGCACGCAATCCAACCCCGAAGCGCTGGAGGGGCTGCGCGAAAGCCTTGGCCTCAACGATCCGCTGATCGTGCAATACGGGCGCTGGATCACCGGCATGCTGACCGGCGACTGGGGCCGCAGCCTGGTCTTCAAGGAGGCGATCGGGCCGCTTATCGCCGACAAGGTCACGGCCTCGGCGCTGATTGTGGTGATGTCGATGAGCATCGCGCTGACGGCGGCCATTCCGCTGGGGGTCTGGGCTGCGGTGCACCGCGACAAATGGCAGGACAACGCCGCCTCGACCACGGCGCTGCTGGGCGTCTCGCTGCCGGATTTCTTCTGGGGCATCATGCTGATCCTGCTTTTCGCGCGCTATCTGGGCTGGCTGCCAAGCTCCGGCTTCGTGCATCCGGCGGAGGATTTCGTGGGCGCGGTGCGCCACGCGTTCCTGCCATCGCTGGCGCTCGGGCTGGGGCTCATGGCGCATCTGACGCGCATGACCCGGTCGACCATGACGTCGATCCTCGGGCAGGAGTTTATCCGCGTCGCCCGCGCCAAGGGGTTGACGGAGCGCACCGTGATCTGGCGCTACGGGCTGGCCAACGCCATCGGGCCGGTGATGACGGTGGCCGGGCTGCAGGTGGGCTATCTCTTCGGCTCGATCATCGTGATCGAGAGCCTCTTCAACTTCACCGGCATGGGCTGGCTGACCTACCAGGCGCTGCTCAACCGTGACATCCCGCTGATCCAGAGCACGGTCTTTGTGATCGCGGCGGTGGTCATGATCACCAATCTGATCGTCGATCTGCTTTACGTGGCCATCGACCCGCGGATCAAGCTGCCATGAGCGGGTTCTTCACCGGAAAGGGCATCTTTGGCGGCGGAATTGTGCTTTTGGTTCTGTCGGTTGCGCTCTTTGCGCCGCTGCTTGTCCCTGACGCATGGGCCACGCAGATGGACATGCGCGCGCGGCTGGCGGGGCCGAGCCTGGCGCATCCGATGGGTACCGACCAGCTGGGGCGGGATCTGATGTACCGCATGTTGCTGGGCGCGCAAAGCTCGATCCTGATCGCTGGCACGGCGGTGCTCATGAGCCTGGTGATCGGGCTGCCGCTCGGCGTGATCTCGGGCTATTTCGGTGGCTGGCTCGACAATGTTCTGATGCGGCTGGTGGACACGCTGCTGGCCTTTCCGGCGCTGCTTCTGGCGTTAACGATTTCCGCCGTTCTCGGCCCGAATTTCACCAATACGATCATCGCCATCGGCATCGCCTTCACCCCTTATCTGGCGCGCATCATCCGCGGCGAGGCGCTGCGCGTGGCGCAGATGCCCTATGTGGAGGCGGCGCGGGCGGCGGGCACCAACGACCTCTGGATGATCGTCCGCCACGTGCTGCCCAACATCATGCCGCCGATCATCGTGCAGGCCACGATCAGCCTGGCCTTTGCCATCCTCGCCGAGGCGGGCCTCAGCTTTCTCGGCCTCGGCACGCAGCCGCCCGATGCCAGCTGGGGGCTGATGATCCAGGCCAGCCGCGATTATCTCGACATCGCGCCATGGACAGCCCTTGTGCCCGGTGCTGCGGTGGCGATCACCGTGCTGGGGCTCAACATGTTCGGCGACGTGCTGCGCGATGTGCTGGATCCGAGGGTGGCGTCATGACCGCGCTGGTCTCTATCGACAAGCTGCGCGTGGGCTTCGGCGGTGCCGCGGCGGTCAAGGATGTGAGCTTTGACATCGCGCCCGGAGAGACGGTCTGCATCGTCGGCGAAAGCGGGTCGGGCAAGTCGGTCACTTCGCTGTCGCTGATGCGGCTGGTGGAGTTCGGCGGCGGCGAGATCCTCGACGGGCGTCTGGTGCTGGACCGCGAGAGCGGCCCGCTCGATCTGGCGCGCGCCGACACCGAGACCATGCAGCAGATCCGCGGCGGCGAGATCGGCATGATCTTTCAGGAGCCGATGACCTCGCTCAACCCGGTCTTCACCATCGAGCGGCAGCTGACCGACGGGCTGCGCATGCACCAGCCGCTGAGCGCCACGCAGGCCCGCGCCCGGGCGCTGGAACTGCTCAAGGAGGTGCGTATCCCCGAGCCCGAACGACGGCTCCGGCAATATCCGCACGAGCTGTCGGGCGGCATGCGCCAGCGGGTGGTGATCGCCATCGCCATGGCCTGCCGTCCGCGGCTGCTGATCGCCGATGAGCCGACGACCGCGCTCGATGTCACGATCCAGGCGGAGATCCTGGCGCTGATCAACCGGCTCAAACGCGAGACCGGCATGGCGGTGATGTTCATCACCCATGACATGGCCGTGGTGGCCCAGATCGCCGACCGCGTGGTGGTGATGTATCGCGGCGACGTGGTGGAAACCGGCCCGGTGGCGGAGATCTTTGCCAATCCGCGCGCCGAGTACACCCGCGCCCTGCTGGCCGCCGTGCCGCGACTGGGAGAGATGAAGGGCAAGGCGGCGCCGGAGCCCTTGCGGCTGGTGGGCGATGACCGGGCGGTGACACCGCTCACGCCGCGCGCGGTGCCCGAGCCTCTGCTCGAAGTGCGCAACCTCACGACACGGTTCCCGGTCAAGGGCGGCGTGCTGCGCCGGACGGTGGCGCAGGTGCATGCGGTGGAGGATGTGAGCTTTACCCTGAACAAGGGCGAGACGCTGAGCCTCGTGGGGGAATCGGGCTGCGGCAAGTCGTCCTGCGGACGCTCGATCCTGCGGCTGGTGGAGCCTGTATCGGGCTCTGTTTTTCTTGGTGGCGATGACGTGCTGGCGCAAACCAAACCGGCTCTGCGCGCCATGCGGCGGCGCATGCAGATGATCTTTCAGGATCCCTTTGCCTCGCTTAACCCCTACATGAGGTTGCAGGCGCAAATCACCGAACCGATGAAGAATTTCGGCATCGACGGCGGGATCGAGAAGGCCGCGGAGCTTCTCGACCGCGTGGATCTGCCGCGCGATTATCTGCGCCGCTTTCCGCATGAGCTTTCGGGCGGACAACGCCAGCGCATCGCCATCGCCCGCGCGCTGGCGGTCTCACCCAGTCTCATCGTGGCCGATGAGGCGGTCTCGGCGCTCGATGTGAGCGTGCAGGCGCAGGTTCTGAACCTGATGATGGAGCTGCAGGCCGATCTCGACCTCAGCTTTCTGTTCATCAGCCACGACATGGCGGTGGTCGAGCGCGTCAGCCACCACGTGGCAGTCATGTATCTTGGGCGCATTGTCGAGATCGGACCGCGCGCGGCGGTCTTCGAGAACCCGCAACACGCCTATACCAGAGCGCTGATGGCCGCCGTGCCCATCGCCGATCCGGCCACCCGCAAGCTAGACGGCGACCTGCGGTTCAAGCCGATCCCGTCGCCGATCTTTCCGCTCGATCACCAGCCTGCGCCCTCGGTCTACGACACCGTCGGCCAGAATCACCGCGTTCTCAAGGAGGTATGAATGCCGATCCGCAACCGATTTGCCGAACTTCATCCGGAGATCACCGCCTGGCGACGCGATCTGCACGCGCATCCGGAGCTGCAATACGATCTGCCCCGCACTGCCGGGATTGTCGCCGAGAAGCTGCGCCTGTTCGGCTGCGACGCGGTGGTCGAGGGGGTCGGGCGCACCGGCGTTGTGGGGCTGATCCACGGCCGGGATGGCGCGGGCGGCAAGACCATCGGTCTGCGCGCCGACATGGATGCGCTGCCGATCTTCGAGGCGACGGGGGCCGCGCATGCTTCGACCACGGAAGGCAGGATGCATGCCTGCGGCCATGACGGTCACACCGCTATGCTGCTGGGGGCGGCGCAATATCTCGCGGAGACGCGCAACTTCAACGGCACGGTTGCGGTGGTCTTCCAGCCCGCCGAAGAGGGCGGCGCCGGGGCCGAGGCAATGGTGCAGGACGGGCTCATCGACCGCTTCGGCATCTCCGAGATCTACGGGCTGCACAACTCTCCGCTGCTGCCGCTGGGTCAGTTCGCGATCCGGTCGGGGCCGTTCTACGCCGCGGTCGACAGCTTTCACATCACCGTGCGCGGCAAGGGCGGGCACGCGGCGCGGCCCAACAACACCGTCGACACCACGCTGGTCGGCTCGGCCATCGTCATGGCGCTGCAGAGCATCGTGTCGCGCAACACCGATCCGCAGCAGCCGCTGGTGGTGTCGGTGTCGTCCTTTCGCACCGAAAGCGAGGCGTTCAACGTCATTCCCGAACACGCGATCCTGCGCGGCACCGTGCGCAGCTTTGACCGCGAGGTGCGCGGCATGACGCTCGACCGGATCGAGACCATCGCCAAGTTCACCGCCGAAAGCTATGGCGCGGATGCGGTGCTGGGCTTTGACGAGGAACCCTATCCTGTCATGGCCAATCACGAGACACAAACCGCGTTCTGCGCCCAGGCCGCGCGCGAGGTGGCGGGGGATTGTGACACAAACGCGCCGCGCACCACCGGCGGCGAGGATTTCGCCTATATGCTGGAAGCCTGTCCCGGCGCCTATATCCAGCTTGGCATCGGGCAGGGGCCGGGGCTGCACCATCCCGAATACGATTTCAACGACGAGGTGATCCCCACCGGCTGCTCCTACTGGGTGGCGCTGGCGGAACAAAGGTTGCCGGCATGAAGGTCGGGGCCGGGCCGGAGACTTGCCACTGGGGCTATTTCGACGCCACCCGCGCCCCTGTCGCCCATGTGCAAAGCGGTGCGGAGGTGGTGATCGACACCGTCTCCGGCGCGCCGCAGGTGTTGCCCGGTGACGGCTATCACGTGCCGCCCGAACTGCTGGAGATCCATGCCGCCGGTCTTCCGGGCATGCCGGGTCATATCCTGACCGGTCCCTTGGCGGTGGAGGGGGCCGCGCCGGGGGATGTGCTGCAGGTCGACATTCTCGACGTGGCGCTGCGCCAGGACTGGGGTTACACGGTGATCCGCCCGCTGGCGGGCACCTTGCCGCAGGATTTCCCCGACACCCACGCGGTGACCATCGATCTGGATGCCGAGGCCGGACAGGCGCGCTTGCCCTGGGGCGGCACGCTGCCGCTTTCGCCCTTCTTCGGGGTGATGGGTGTCGCCCCGCCGCCGGGCTGGGGCCGGATCTCAACCATCGAGCCAAGGGCCCATGGCGGCAATCTCGACAACAAGGAACTGGTCGCGGGAACAACGCTTTACCTGCCGGTCTTCAACCATGGCGCGCTGTTTTCCTGCGGTGACGGGCACGGGACGCAGGGCGACGGAGAGGTCTGCGTGACCGCCATCGAGACAGCCCTGCAGGGCCGGTTCCGCCTGACCGTGCGGCGCGATCTGGACCTGAGCTATCCCGAGGCGGAGACGCCGACGCACTGGATCACCATGGGCCTGAACGCGGATCTCGACATCTGCGTCGAGATCGCGCTCAGACGGATGATCGCGCTGGTTGCGGACCGTGCGGGGATCACGCGGGAAGAGGCCTATATGCTGTGCTCCCTGGCGGGCGATCTGCGGATCACCCAGACCGTGAACCGCGAAAAGGGTGTGCATATGATGATGGCGAAGGAGCGGCTGCAGCCGCGCGGCTGAGGCCGGGCAACAGGATGGCGCGACCGGGCGGCGCGAGAAGGCTTTGCGGCCGTCCGGCTTTACAACCACACCCTTCCTTGTGTTGACTGCTCTCACGCGAGGCAGAGGAGGGGGCCATGCCCAACAAGACCGTCTCACCCGAGGCCGCCGCGGCTCTGATCGCCGATGGCGACACCGTGACCACGTCGGGATTTGTCGGGATCGGCGTGCCGGAAACGCTGCTTTGCGCGGCGCAGGACCGGTTTCTGGCCACCGGCGCGCCCGCGGATCTCACGCTCTTCTTTGCCGCCGGCCAGGGCGATGGAAAGGATCGCGGGCTCAACCATTTTGCCCATGAGGGCATGCTGAAACGCGTGGTCGGCGGGCATTGGGGGCTCATTCCCAAGGTCGGGCGCTTCGCGGCGGACGGGCAGATCGAAGCCTACAACCTGCCGCAGGGCGTGATCAGCCAGATGTATCGCGATATCGCCGCAGGCAAACCCGGCACGCTGAGCCGTGTGGGGCTCGAGACCTTTGTCGATCCGCGCAAGGGCGGCGGCAAGCTCAACGCCATCACGACCGAAGATCTGGTGCGGCTGATGCAGATCGATGGCGAAGAGTGCCTGTTCTACAAGGCCTTGCCCATCGATGTCGCACTCCTGCGCGGCAGCACCGCCGACACCAGCGGCAATGTCACGATGGAAAACGAGGCGCTGACCATCGACAATCTCGCGCAGGCGATGGCGGCGAAGAATTCCGGCGGCGTGGTGATCGTGCAGGTGGAGCAGGTGGTGGCGCGCGGCTCGCTCAATCCGCGCGACGTGGAGATCCCGGGCGCGCTGGTCGATGCGGTGGTGATCTCGCAGCCCGCAGACCACATGCAGACCTTCCGGACGGCGTTTTCGCCCGCCTTTACAGGGCGTTACCGCAAACCTGCCGAAGAGGCAGGCAGCATGGCGCTCGACGCGCGCAAGGTGATCGCACGGCGCGCGGCCTTCGAATTGCCGGTCAACGGCGTGGTCAATCTGGGCATCGGCATGCCCGAAGGCGTGGCCGCGGTCGCCGGTGAGGAAAAGCTGCTGGATCACCTGACGCTGACCGCAGAGCCCGGGGTGATCGGCGGACAGCCTGCTTCGGGGCTCGATTTCGGGGCGGCGGTGAACACCGACGCGGTGATCGCGCAGAACCAGCAGTTCGATTTCTATGATGGCGGCGGGCTCGATATCGCGATTCTCGGCATGGCGGAGGTGGACGCGCAAGGCTCTGTCAACGTGTCGAAATTCGGACCACGGCTGGCGGGGGCGGGCGGGTTCATCAACATCAGCCAGAACGCGCGCCGGGTGGTCTTTACCGGCACATTTACGTCCGTCGCACTGGATGTGGCGGTGGTGGACGGCGCGCTGCAGATCCGCTCGGAGGGGCGCGTGCGGAAATGTGTGCCCGAGGTCGAGCATGTGACGTTTTTCGGCCCGCGCGCGGCGCGGCTCGGCCAGCCGGTGCTTTTTGTGACCGAACGCTGCGTCTTTCGTCTGCGCGCCGACGGGCTGGAACTGGTCGAGATCGCGCCCGGCGTCGATCTGGAGCGCGATATCCTGAGCCGGATGGCGTTCCGCCCGATCATCGAGGACGTGGCGGAGATGGACCCGCGCATCTTTGCCGACGCACCCATGGCGCTCGATGTGGATCTGCTGGCGCTCGATCTGGAAACGCGGATCGCGCTCGATCCCGGCGCGGAGCGGCTCTTTATCAATCTCGAGAAACTGCGGATCCGCAATCAGGGCGATGTCGACCGGATCGTGGCACGGGTGCACGCGGTCTGCGGCGCGCTCGATCACCGGGTCGACGCGATTGTGAATTACGACGCGACGGTGATCTATCCGGAGATCGAGGACAGCTATTCGGCTGCCGTCGCATCGCTGGAAGAGCGCTATTACCGCAGCATCACGCGCTATTCGGCCTCTGCCTTCATGCGGCTGAAGCTGGGCAAGGTCTTTGCCCGTTCGAAAGCGGCGCATATCTTTGAATCCGAAGGCGAAGCGCGGCATTTCCTCGACCATCACGCGCGGTCGTAAACGCGCGCGCGGCTCAGTGTAAGCAAATCAGGGCCAGACGGTCAGGGCGCGCGCCGCGCCTCGCGGGTCTTGAGCACTTCGCCGGCCAGCGTCTGGGTGTAGTGGCAAAGCGCCTCCAGCCCCGCATCGGCCGCGCCCGCGTCGCGGCGGTCGAGCGCGTCGGCGATGCGATTGTGCAGCCGGATGATCTCGGCCCGCGAGCGCGCGGTGAAGGTGATCATGTTCATCAGCGGCTGCATGCCTTCGACCGCCCCCGCCAGCTGATAAGAGAGCACCGGGTTGTGCGCGCCATCCACCAGCGCGCGGTGGAAGGTCACGTCGGAGGCGCAGAACGCCTCGTCGCTGAGCCCGTCCTGGCCCTGGCGGTGGATCTCCGCCCGCATGGTGGCCAGCTGGTCGGCGGTGCGGCGCGTGGCGGCAAGCGGCGCGCAGGCCCGCTCAAGCGCAAACCGCGCCTCGCAGGCGGTGTCGAACGACACGTGGTTCATCGACAGGAGCAGCGTCGAGGTGGTGATCTGCTGGCCGTAGGCCTCCTCGAAGGACAGCCGGTTCACAAACGCCCCGCCAAACGCGCCGCGCTGGGTGCGGATCAGCGATTGCGCCGCCAGCCGTTTCAGCGCCTCGCGCACGGTGGTGCGGGAGACGTCGAACTGCTCGGCCAGCTCCGCCTCGGACGGCAGCCGCTCATCGACGATCAGCTGCCCCGACATGATGGCATCGCGGATCGCCTTGGCGATCTGGGCGGAGAGGTCGGCGGAGGAGGATGGGTCAATTTTCATTTGTCAGACAATTAAATGTCTGACATTTCTTTCGTCAAGGGTGAGTCGCGGTGGAGGGCGGCATGAACTGGGTGTTTCGCAGTGCCGCGTGGCTCACGGTCTTTGCCGGTATTCTGCTGGCCTGGGTCTGGCTCTACGTGATGGCGATGGACATGGATCTTGACCTTCTGGGCCGCCCCGGTGCCATGGGCGCGGCCATGCAGGCGATGGATCCGCGCATGCCGATGGACATGCCGATGGCGCGTTTCGGCCCGCTTTTTGCGATGTGGGCGGTGATGATGGCGGCGATGATGCTGCCGACCATGGCGCCCACGCTGAGCGCCTACGAGGATCTCATGCAGAGCGCCGACGGCTCGGTTTCAGGCTGGGTCGGCATGCTGGCAGGCTACCTCGCGGTCTGGATCGCGTTTGCCGCACTCATTGCCGGCGCGCAGCTTCTGCTGCTCTTCGGCGGGGTGGTCGACATGCTGGGCATCGCCACGTCGCTCTGGCTGCAGGCGGGGCTTCTGATCGTTGTAGGGGCGTTCCAGTTCACCCGAGTGAAGGAAATCTGCCACGGCGTCTGCCACGCGCCGATGTCCTATTTCCTGGGCCATTGGCGCCCCGGTGGCCTTGGCGGGTTGCGCATGGGGCTGGGGCTCGGGGTCTATTGCGTCGGCTGCTGCTGGGGGTTCATGGCGCTGGGCTTTGTCGGCGGGGTGATGAACCTGGCCTGGATGGGTCTGGCCACGCTCTTCATGGTGCTCGAGAAACTGCCACAGATCGGGCACCGCGTGATGCGGCCCGGCGGAGTGGCCTTGATACTGGCGGGGCTGGCGCTTCTGGCGCGCCCGCTGATGACAGGAGGATAAGATGGCCGTGAGAAAAAAGCCCGACGCCGACCGGTTGCCGGTCAGCCAGCGGATCGACAGCCGCATGCAGAACCCCAAACGGCGCAAGATGACGCCGACCGAGTGGGAGATCATCGGCGAGCTTTTCATGAACTGCTCCTGCGAGGTGGTCTGCCCCTGTGGGATCTCGCTGGGCCAGCACCCGCCGACCTATGGCTATTGCCAGACCTGGTTTGCCATGCAGATCGACGAGGGGCATTTCGAAGGCGAGAGCCTGGCCGGGATCAACGTGGCGCTGCTGATCGACATCCCCGGGCGCATGGCCGAAGGCAACTGGAAGGTCGCGGCCTATGTGGATGAAAGCGCCAGCGGCAAGGCCTATAACGGTCTGCTGCAGATCCTCACCGGGGCGGCGGGCGGCAATACCGGCGTTTTCACCTTCCTCGTCTCGGAGATCCTCGGCGCCGAGCGCGAGAAGGTGGTGATCGAGAAGGACGGGCGGCGGCGCAAGATCACCGTGGGCCGCAAGATCCAGGGCGAGATCGAGATGATCCCCGGCAAGGACCCTTCGGTGCCGGTGTCGATGGAGAACACGCAATACTGGATGGGCCCGACGATCTACCCGGCGGTCGGGCTGAAGTCCAAGGTCCGCGATTACGGCCGGGTGTGGGATTTCGAAGGCAAATCGGGCGACATCATCCCGGTTCACTGGACAGGCCCCGGACGGCGATGATCACGCCCGGATATTGCCAGACCATGGCGCGCTACAACGCCTGGCAGAACCATTCGCTCTATCACGCGGCCGCGGGGCTCGATGACGCCGCGCGCGATGCCGAGCGCGGCGCGTTCTGGGGCAGCATCCGCAAGACCTTGGCGCATCTGCTCTGGGGCGACACGCTCTGGATTGCGCGGTTCGATGGCGGGGCGGGGCCGGATGCCGGCGCGCTGGAGGCGCTGGAGCGCTACGACTGGGCCATGCTCTGGTCGGCGCGCCCGGCGCTCGATGCGCGCATCGCCGGTTGGGCGTGGTCGATCACGGACGCGGATCTCGATGGCGATCTGACCTGGCATTCGGGGTTCCTCAAGCGCGATATCACCAAGCCCAGGGCGCTCTGCGTCATGCAGCTTTTCAACCACCAGACCCATCATCGCGGGCAGGTGCACGCGATGCTGACCGCGGCGGGGGCAAAACCCGAGGACACGGATCTGCCCTTCATGCCAGAGGATATCCCGGAATGGCGCTGATCTCTCCGTCGCGGCGGCTGCGCCGCACGCCGTTTTCCGAAGGGGTCGAGGCTGCGGGCGTCAAGGCCTACACGGTCTATAACCACATGCTGCTGCCGACGCTGTTTGCCACGCCGGAAGAGGATTACCGCCATCTGAAATCCGCGGTGCAGGTCTGGGACGTGTCCTGCGAACGGCAGGTGGAGCTGCGCGGCCCGGACAGCGCGCGGCTGATGCAGATGCTGACGCCGCGCGATCTGCGCGGCATGCTGCCGGGGCAGTGTTTCTACGTGCCCATCGTCGACGAGACCGGCGGCATGCTCAACGATCCGGTGGCGGTGAAGCTGGCCGAGGACCGCTGGTGGATCTCGATCGCGGATTCGGATCTGCTGTTCTGGGTCAAGGGCATCGTCTACGGCTTCCGGCTCGATGTGCTGGTCGATGAGCCGGATGTCTCGCCGCTTGCGGTGCAGGGGCCGCTGGCGGACGACCTCGCGGCGCGGGTCTTTGGCGACAGCGTGCGCGATCTGCGGTTCTTCCGCTTCGGCTGGTTCGAGTTCGAAGGCCGCAGCCATGTGGTGGCGCGGTCGGGCTATTCAAAGCAGGGCGGGTTCGAGATCTATGTGGACGGCACCGACGCGGGCATGCCGCTCTGGCACGCGCTGATGGAGGCGGGCGCCGATCTCGACGTGCGGGCGGGCTGCCCCAACAGCATCGAACGGATCGAAGGCGGTTTGCTGAGCTATGGCAACGACATGGACCGCACCAACACGCCGCATGAATGCGGTCTGGGCCGGTTCTGCAACACCGCGACGGCGATTGGCTGCGTCGGGCGCGATGCGCTGTTGCGGGTGGCGCAGGAAGGGCCGGTGCGGCAGATCCGGGCGCTCTCCATCGACGGGCCGCCGACGCCCAGCTGCGCCCGGCACTGGCCGGTGAAGGCGGGCGACAAGCTGGTCGGACGGGTGTCGAGTGCGGCCTGGTCACCCGATCACCAGACCAATGTGGCCATTGGCATGGTGCGGATGACCCATTGGGACGAGGGCACGGCGCTGACGGTCGAGGCGCCGGACGGGCTGCGCGACGCGGTGGTGCACGAGACATTCTGGGCGTAGCTGCGCCACGGCTGTGCGGGAGGGGCAGGGCGCCGCCTTGCGTCAGGATCGAGTGGGGGCTGGCCTCCATACGCTGGAACAGGTGGGGGCCAGCCCCCACACGCTGGAAAAAGTGGGGGCCAGCCTCCACACGCTGGATAGGTGGGGGCCAGCCCCCACACGCTGGATAGGTGGGGGCCAGCCCCCACACCCCCGGCGATATTTGTAAAGAGAAGAAACACGGAAAAGAGGACGAGAGATGAGCTTTGATGCATTGGTGGTTCGCAAGGACGAGGAGAGCGGCAAGACAAGCGCGCAGGTGGAGCAGATCGGCCTCGAGGATCTGCCCGAGGGCGATGTGACGGTTGCGGTCGAGTATTCCACCGTGAACTACAAGGACGGGCTGTGCGTCGGGCCGGGGGGCGGGCTGGTGCGCAAATACCCGCATGTGCCGGGGATCGACTTTGCCGGCACCGTGGAGGCGTCGGAAGACGACCGCTACGCGCCCGGTGACAAGGTGGTGCTGACCGGCTGGCGCGTCGGCGAGGTGCATTGGGGTGGCTATGCGCAAAAGGCGCGGGTCAAGGCCGACTGGCTGGTGCCGTTGCCCCAGGGGCTCGACACCCGCGCAGCGATGGCGGTGGGCACGGCGGGCTTCACCGCGATGCTGGCGGTGATGGCGCTCGAGGATCACGGGCTCAGCCCCGACAAGGGTGAGGTTCTGGTGACCGGGGCCGCGGGCGGCGTGGGCTCGGTGGCCACGGCGATCCTCGGCAAGCTGGGCTATGACGTGGCCGGTGTGACCGGGCGGCCGGAGCAGGAGGAGTATCTCAGGGGGCTGGGCGCCAGGCGCATCGTTGCGCGCGACGAGATCAACGAGACCGTCAAGCGCCCGCTCGAGGCGGAGACCTGGGCGGGCTGCGTCGATGCGGTGGGCGGCGCGATGCTCGCGCGCGTGCTGGGGCAGATGACATATGGCGGCTCGGTCGCGGCGGTGGGGCTTGCCGGCGGGGCAGGGCTGCCTGCGACGGTGATCCCGTTCCTGCTGCGCGGCGTCAACCTGCTGGGCATCGACAGCGTGATGCAGCCTTTCGAGAACCGCCAGCGCGCCTGGCAGCGGATCGCGCAGGATCTGCCGATGGACAAGCTCGACGCCATGGTGCATCCCGCCACGCTGGCCGATCTGCCGCAGCTTGGCGCCGATATTCTCAAAGGGCAGGTGCGGGGCCGCGTGGTGGTGGACGTGAACGGCTGACCCGGCCCGTGGCATCAAGCGGCGGGTGATGCGGCCCGCGTTGCGCAAATTGGGCGTGCCCGCGATGACCCTCAGCGCGGGGGGCGCCGCCGTCGGACAGCCCCGAAGCGGCGTGCCGTGTCGTTTTCGCGATCTGGCCCGCCGTACCTGTTTGTTTCCCGGCGCCGCTTTCGGTTACCGTTTGGGGTGAAGCGCTCCGGCAGCGGGGCGCTGTCCAATCGCCTTACCGCGCATCGGGCGCGGCGGCCGGTGCGCCGGCCTCCTGTCAGACCGCGGCGGGTGACAACAAGGAGGGACAGACGTGTTCAAACGCATCATGGTGCCGGTCGACCTGGCGCATGTCGAGACGCTGGACAAGGCGATGACCTGCGCAAGCGATCTGGCCAGACAATACGGCGCATCGGTGGTCTATGTCGGGGTGACCGCGTCCACACCGGGATCGGTTGCGCATAATCCCGGCGAATTCGCCGATAAGCTTGCCGATTTTGCACGCGCACAGGGGGCCGCGCATGGCATCGCGGCCGAGGCCCATGCGGTGACCAGCCACGATCCGACCAGCGATCTCGACCCGAGCCTGCTGAAGGCGGTCGAGGCCACCGGCGCCGATCTTGTGGTGATGGCGAGCCACGTGCCGGGCCTTACCGACTATATCTGGCCCTCGAATGGCGGCACCATTGCGGGCCACGCCAGGGTCTCGGTGCTGGTTGTCCGCTAGCAACCCGCGCCCGCGCCTGCGCGCGCGGAAAGACCACATGACCACGACCATAAACAGGGAGGCCATAAATGGCCGATACAACCAGCAATGAAGGTATCCCCGAGCCGCAGGGCACGGCGGATATCATCGAGACCGATTACGAGATCGGTCAGGACAATATCGAACGCAGGATCGGCCCGATCCGGATCGATATCCACAACCCGGTCTTCGTCGTTTCGGCGGTGATGATCGTCATCTTCGTGGCGATTGCGCTGCTCTTTCCCGAAGGCGCGCGCGACACGTTCCTGGCGGTGCGCAACTATGTGAAAAGCCAGTTCGACTGGTTCTTTCTGCTTTCGGCCAACCTCTTTGTCGTCTTCGCACTGCTCCTGGTGGTGACACCCTGGGGCTCGGTGCGGCTCGGCGGCTCGGACGCCAAGCCCGATTACAGCTATCCGGCGTGGTTCGCGATGCTCTTTGCCGCGGGCATGGGCATCGGGCTGATGTTCTTTGGCGTGCTGGAGCCGGTCTATTATTTCGGCACACCCTGGGGCGACAACCCGCTGAACGGGCCGCTGGGCATTGTCGACGGGCAGGTGATGGATGCAGCCCAGGTCGAGGCAGCACGCTCCATGGCGATGGCGGCGACGATCTTCCACTGGGGCCTGCACCCCTGGGCGATCTATGCCATCGTGGCACTGGCGCTGGCCTTGTTCAGCTACAACAAGGGCCTGCCGCTGACGCTGCGCTCCGCCTTCTATCCGATCCTCGGAGAGAGGGTCTGGGGCTTCTGGGGCAACGCCATCGACACGATTGCCGCCTTTGCCACGCTGTTCGGTCTGGCGACCTCTCTTGGGTTTGGCGCCACGCAGGTGGCCTCCGGCCTGACGGAGGTGTTCGGATCCGGTGTGGCCGAAGAGGGCACGCGAAACTTCCTCGGTTTCCTCTGGGGCAATGCCGATACCAGCAATGACAGCTCGCTGCTGCTGGTGCTGATCATCGCCTTCATCACCGCCATCGCGCTTATCTCGGTGGTGCGCGGGCTCGACGGCGGGGTGAAGCTGCTGTCGGAGATCAACATGGGGCTTGCCGCGCTGCTGCTCGCATTTGTGTTCCTGGCCGGGCCGACCATCGCGATCCTGGGCGATTTCTTTGGCGGGCTGGGCGCTTACGCGCAGCAGATCGTGCCGCTCTCGAACCCGTTCGGACGCGAGGACACGGGCTTTCTGCATGGCTGGACGACATTCTACTGGGCGTGGTGGATCAGCTGGTCGCCCTTTGTCGGCATGTTCATCGCGCGAGTGTCGCGGGGCCGCACGGTGCGCGAGTTCGTGATCTGCGTGCTGCTGATCCCGAGCCTGGTCTGCGTCTTCTGGATGGCGACATTCGGCGGCACGGCGATCAGCCAGGTGGTAGACGGCGCATCTGAATCGGGTGTGTTCCAGAACGTGATCGCGGCCTACAAGCCCGAGATCTCGCTCTTTGCGATGCTGGGCGAGCTGCCTCTGGCCTCCATCACCTCGATGCTGGCGGTGGTTCTGGTGATCGTGTTCTTCGTGACCTCGTCGGATTCGGGCTCGCTGGTGATCGACACGATCACCGCGGGCGGCAAGGTCGACGCGCCGGTGAGCCAGCGGATCTTCTGGTGCATCTTTGAAGGGGCCGTGGCCGGTGTGCTGCTGCTCGGGGCGGCCGGGACGGCCGGGCTCGACAGTTTGCAGGCGATGGTGATCTCCACCGGGCTCTTCTTCACCGCGGTGCTGCTGGTGATGTGCTGGGCGATCTTCAAGGGCCTGCAGGCCGAGCGCAACGCCTGAGCGCTGACGCTACAGGGGATGGAAGGCTCCGGGATCCGTCCCGGGGCCTTTCTCCGTGTGGCCCGCCCGGGGAAGGCGGATCCAAAGGAGCGCTTCCGCGCGCTTTTATTCTGCAAGTGGCACCGCGACGCGCAAATCATGCGGGGGGTGCGGGGGGCAGGCGGGGCAGGCCGCCCGGACGCCGCACGGCGGCAAGCCTTGACCCGGGGTGCCGCGCGCGCTTGATTGGCCCCGTGCCATCGGGGGCAAACGCGGGGAGGCGGTCATGCTGGACGTGGAGTATGTCAGGGCGCAGTTTCCGGCGTTTTCCGAGCCGTCGCTGCAGGGCCAGGCGTTTTTCGAGAACGCGGGCGGGTCTTATGCCTGCGCGCCGGTCATCGACCGGCTGACACGGTTCTACACACAACGCCGGGTGCAACCCTACGCGCCTTACGAAGCGTCGCGCCTCGCGGGGGCGGAGATGGAAGAGGCCCGCGCGCGGCTTTCGGCGCTGCTGGGTGTGGCGCCGGACGAGCTCAGCTTCGGGCCGTCGACGACGCAGAACACCTATGTTCTGGCGCAGGCGTTCCGCCGCTTCATGCGCCCGGGCGAGGCGATTGTGGTCACCAATCAGGATCACGAGGCCAATAGCGGCCCGTGGCGGCGGCTGGCCGATGACGGCATCGAGATCCGCGAATGGCGCATCGATCCCGAGACCGGCCATCTCGATCCCGAAGATCTGGGCGCGCTTCTGGACGAAAGCGTGCGGCTGGTCTGTTTTCCGCATTGCTCCAACGTGGTGGGCGAGGTCAACCCGGTGGTCGAGATCACCGCGCTGGCCCATGCGGCGGGCGCGTTTGTCTGCGTGGACGGGGTGGCGCATGCGCCGCACGGGCTTTCGGATATCGGCAGTCTGGGGGCGGATATCTATCTCTTTTCCGCCTACAAGACCTATGGGCCGCATCAGGGCATCATGGTGATCCGGCGGGTGCTGGCCGAGACCCTGCCCAATCAGGGGCACCGTTTCAACGGCGAGGTGCTGCACAAGCGGTTCACCCCGGCGGGTCCGGATTTTGCGCAGGTCGCGGCCTGCGCCGGCATCGTCGATTATGTCGAGGCGCTGGCCGCGCATCACGGCATCACAGTAACGGACGTGCCGGGGCTGATGCGGGCGCATGAAACGCGGCTGCTGGCGCCCTTGCTGGAGATGCTGCGCGATCGCAACGCGGTGCGGCTGATCGGACCGGATGATGCGGCGCGGCGCGCGCCGACGGTGGCGCTGGCGCTCAACCGACCGGCTCAGGAGGTTGCCGAAGAGCTGGCCGCGCAGGGCATCATGGCGGAGGGCGGCGATTTCTATGCGGTGCGGCCCTTGCAGGCGATGGGGGTTAACCCGCGGCACGGCGTGTTGCGGGTGTCGTTCCTGCATTACACCAGCGCGGCGGAGGTCGCGGCGCTGACACAGGCACTGGACGCGGTTTTGTAGCCCCGACCGCTGCCCGCGCAGAGAGCCGCCCGGAGCCGCGCGCCCGTTCAGCTCACACAGGCCGCCGTGGCACGCCGCGCGCGGCCCGTTGCGCCGAAGCGGGCGCGCGTCTTTCCGCTGGAACATGGCGCAGGCGCCTGCGATCTTTTCGCCCGCAACGCTGATTTTGCGGCCGCCCGCCGTGTCATATGCATTTTCGTCGCGTTTCATCCGGCAAGGAACTGACGCCGTGCCGCTGCGTTTCAAAAGCGGTGAGGGACGGCCCGGGCGATATTATGCGGTTGCTTTGCGGGCCCGGGCCGTTACCTCCCACTTCAGCACTCCGCGCAGAGCTTTTCGACAACAGGAGCCCACCTTGGCCGACACCTCCCCGATCCTCGTCTGGATCCGCCGCGACCTGCGCCTGAGCGATCATGCGGCGCTGCACAAGGCAGGCGGCTCCGGGCGGCCGGTGATCCCGGTGTTCATCCGCGACGCCGGTGTGGACGGGCTGGGCACCGCGCCGCAATGGCGGCTGGGGCTGGGGCTCGGCGCCTTTGCCGAGGCGCTGGAGGAGAAAGGCAGCCGGCTGATCCTGCGTTCGGGCCCGGCGCGCGAGGTGCTGGAGGCGCTGGTTGCCGAGACCGGGGCCGGGGCGGTCTGGTGGATGCGCGCCTATGATCCCGAGAGCGTGGAGCGCGACACGCGGGTGAAAACCGCGCTGACCGATCAGGGCCTCGACGCGCAGAGCTTTCCCGGCCATCTGATGTTCGAGCCCTGGACGGTCGAGACCCAGCAAGGCGCGTTCTACAAGGTCTACACGCCGTTCTGGAAGTCGGTGCGCGGGCGCGACGTGGCCACGCCGCTGCCCAGCCCCGGCGCGCTGCCTGCGCCCGACACCTGGCCCGAAAGCGAAGCGCTGGCCGACTGGCGGCTTGGCGCGGGCATGCGGCGCGGCGCGGATATCGTGCGGCCTTATGTGCGACTGGGCGAGCGCGCGGCGCAAAGCCGTCTTGGCGCCTTCATCGCCTCCAAGGTGGCGGACTATGACAGCGGACGCGATCTTCCGGCGGTCGACGGCACATCGAACCTCAGCGAAAACCTGGCGCTGGGCGAGATCAGTCCGGCGCAATGCTGGCACGCGGGCAAGCGCGCGCTGGAGGACGGCAAGGCCGGGGCGCAGACCTTTCTCAAGGAGCTGGTCTGGCGCGAGTTCGCCTATCACCTGATGTGGCACACGCCGCGGCTTCTGACCGGCAACTGGCGCGAGGACTGGGACGCCTTCCCCTGGAACGAGGATGAGCGGCTGGCCGAGGTCCGGGCCTGGAAACAGGGCCGCACCGGTATCCGCTTTGTCGATGCGGGCCTGCGCGAGATGTATGTGACGGGGCGGATGCACAACCGCGCGCGGATGATCGTGGCGAGCTACCTGACCAAGCACCTGATGTGCCACTGGAAGATCGGGCTGAAATGGTTCGAGGATTGTCTGATCGACTGGGATCCGGCCTCTAACGCGATGGGCTGGCAGTGGTCCGCGGGCTCCGGCCCGGATGCCACCCCGTATTTCCGGGTGTTCAACCCGGTCACCCAGCTGGATCGGTTCGACAAGAACCGCGACTATGTCTCGCGCTGGATCGCCGAAGGCAAGACGCATCCGTCAGAGCAGGCGCTGAGCTATTTTCAGGCCATACCGGAGCGTTGGGCCATGTCTCCGCAAGATGCCTATCCCGACCCGATCGTGGCGGCGGATGAGGGGCGCAAGCGGGCGCTTGCGGCCTATGAGAACCGCGATTTCTGAGGCACGGGGCCGGGGATTGGCACCTGTTTGAGGGGGCAGCACCGGTCTGCAGGCGCAACCGGCCTCCCTGCGCGTATTGCGCGAGGCCCCTCGCGTCCTGGTCATCACCGGTGATCCCGCAGGACGGATCCGCGCCCGCGCAAGCCCCCCGATCCGCAATAAGGTCGCGCGGTAATCCGTTGATTTCATCGCCTTTCCATCGAAAATACGGTCCCGCGACCCCTCGGGACGCGCCAAAACCGTCTTAAATCAACGTTTCCCAAAGGTTAACGCTTGTCTGGTGCAAGTCGCCGCCTACACTGGAGGGTGATACCAAACAAAGGTGCCTCGATGGTCCTGACCAGTACGGACAACCAGACAGATCTGCCCCGCTATTTCGCGCGCGTCTTCGAGATGGCGGGTGAGATGAACCGCGGGCGGCTGGATTTCGTGCTGCCCGACGGGCGCCGGTTTCGGGCCACCGGGCGCGAGGCGGGGCCTGTGGCCGAGCTCGACATCCACAACCCCGACATCTTTGCGCGGCTCATCCGCGAAGGCGATCTGGGATTTTGCGAAGCCTATATGGAGGGCTGGTGGTCGACGCCCGACCTGATGGCCTTCATGGATCTCGTGCATGCCGGCAATGACGAGCTTTACGACGGCTTTCCCGGCATGGGGCTTGTGCGCATGTACGAGCAGCTGCGCTTCTGGCTGCAGCGCAATCACAAGCGGCAGGCGCGCAAGAACATCTCCTATCACTACGATCTGGGCAACGAGTTCTACGGTCTCTGGCTCGATGACACGATGACCTATTCCTCGGCGCTGTTCGAGACCGGGCAGGAGAGCACCGAGAAGGCGCAGATCGCCAAATACGCCTCCATGGTCGACCAGATGGGCACCAAACCGGGCGACCATGTGCTCGAGATCGGCTGCGGCTGGGGCGGCTTTGCCGAATACGCCGCCCGGGAGCGCGGGCTGCATGTGACCGGCCTCACCATCAGCCAGGAACAGTTCGACTACGCCCAGGACCGCATCCGCAAAGCCGGGCTTTCGGACCGCGTGACCCTGAAACTGCAGGATTACCGCGACGAAAAAGGCACATATGACGGCATCGCCTCCATCGAGATGTTCGAGGCGGTGGGAGAGAAATACTGGCCCGTTTATTTCGACACCGTGCGCAACCGGCTCAAACCGGGTGCCAATGCCACGCTGCAGATCATCACCGTGCAGCATCGCCGGTGGGAGGTCTATAAGCGAGGTGTTGATTTCATTCAGAAATACATCTTTCCGGGCGGCATGCTGCCGTCGCCTGTCGTGCTGAAACAGGAGATCGAAAAGGCCGGTCTGCAGGTCGCGCGCTCGGTCGAATTCGGCGAAAGCTACAGCCAGACGCTGCGCCGCTGGCACGAGACTTTCAACGCCAAATGGGACGATATTTCGGCTCTGGGCTTTGACGACAAGTTCCGGCGGATGTGGAATTTTTACCTCACGTCTTGCGCGGCCACCTTCCACAGCGGTAATTGTGACGTAACGCAGATAACAATAACCAGGCCGAGCTGAACCGATGCCCACCGCTGCGAAACTGGTAGCCGCGATTTGTCTCGCGGCTTTGGGGTTTGTCACGTCCGAACTGATCAAGCTGGTGCTCCCGGCGAGCACCGATTTCGGCATCTTCACGCTGCTGAACACCGGGATCGGCTTTATCATGGGCTGGGTGGTTGTCGGGCGGCGTGCGGGCCGGGGCTATTCTGCGGCGATCTCCAACGGGTTCACCGGCATGGTGGCGCTGGTGTTCTGGGGGCTCTTCATCCAGGCGGTGAACGAAATGGTGCGGCTGGCCGTGCGCCACCGCTATGATGGCCCGGTGGAGGCGCTGGCGGCGATCTTCGAATTGCTGGTAAAATTCGGCGGCCAGATGCTGGACCCGGTGGTGCTGCTGACGCTGCTCTGCGGCGGCATCGTGACCGGCCTGCTGACCGAGGCCGCCGCCGCCCGCTGGAGATGAGCGCTGACTGATCTGTTTTTCTACGGCACGCTGCGGCATCTGCCCTTGCTGGAGCTGGTGCTGGACCGTCCACGCGCGCAGATCGACCTTGCCGAAGCGCGGCTGGCGGATCACGAGGTGCGCTGGGTCAGGGATCAGGCCTTTCCGATGATTGTCGAGGAGGCCGGGGCGGAGGCGCCGGGGCTGCTCTGCCGCAACCTGTCCAAAACCGATATCGCGCGGCTCGACTATTACGAGGGCGGGTTCGACTACGATCTGCGGCGTTTGACGGTCGGGACGGCGGATGCACAGATCTCGGCGCAGGTCTATTTCCCGCAGCAAGGCGTCTGGACCGCCGACGCGCCCTGGTCGCTCGAGGACTGGCGCGCCCGGTGGGAGGCGATCACCATGGGGGCGGCGGCCGAGGTCATGGGGCATTTCGGCCGCAAGGACGCGGCCATGGCGCAGCGGCTGATGCCGTTTTTCCGCGCCCGCGCCTGGGCCCGGCAGATCGCCGCCAGGCCTGCGCCCTGCACGTTGCGCTCGGGCATGACGTCGGCGGCGGATGCCGAAACGCTGCGCGAGAAGACGGGTTTCGAGGGGTTCTTCCGGATCGCCAATGCCGATCTGCGGGCGCGCCGCTTCGATGGCGGCTGGTCCGACGCGATGCCGCGCGAGACCTTCATCAGCTACGACGCGGCACTGGTGCTGCCTTACGACCCGACATCCGATCACGTGCTCTTGATCGAACAGTTCCGCGCCGCGCCCTATCACCGCGGCGATCCCGCCCCTTGGGTGCTGGAGCCGATTGCGGGGCTTGTGGATGCCGGAGAGGATCCCGCCGACACCGCCCGCCGCGAAGCCCGCGAGGAGGCCGATCTCGACCTCGGGGATCTGACGCCGATGGCGCGTGTCTATGCCTCTCCGGGTTACAGCACAGAGTTCTACCATTGCTTTCTGGGGCTCTGCGACCTCGGTGGTCGGGGCACGCAGGTGGGCGGGCTGGCCACCGAACACGAGGACATCCGCAGCCATGTCGTGCCCTTCGATCACGCGATGTCGCTGATCGAGACCGGCGAGATCAACGCCGGTCCGCTGACGATGATGCTGTTGTGGCTGGCCACCCGGCGCGAGAGCCTGCGCGCGGGCGCTTGAGTTCACCCCGGACGGGGCCTAGGTTGCCGCCAGAACAACAAAGGACGCACCCGATGCGCTTCTCCGAAGACCTCGCCGCCGCGGTGGGCAACACGCCGCTGCTGAAACTGCGCAAAGCCTCTGACATGACCGGGTGCACCATTCTGGGCAAGGCGGAGTTTCTCAATCCCGGCCAGTCGGTCAAGGACCGCGCGGCGCTCTTCATCATCCGCGACGCGATGGAAAAGGGCCTGCTGCGTCCCGGCGGCACAATTGTCGAAGGCACGGCAGGAAATACCGGCATCGGGCTGGCGCTGGTGGGCGCATCGCTGGGGTTTCGCACGGTGATCGTGATCCCCGAGACGCAAAGCCAGGAGAAGAAAGACATGATCCGGCTGGCGGGCGCGGAGCTGGTGCAGGTCCCCGCGGCGCCCTATTCCAACCCCAACAACTACGTGCGCTATTCGGGCCGTCTGGCCGAGAAGATGGCCCGCGAGAGCAACGAGGGCGTGATCTGGGCCAACCAGTTCGACAATATTGCCAACCGGCGCGCCCATGTGGAGACCACCGGGCCGGAGATCTGGGAGCAGACGGATGGCCGGATCGACGGGTTCACCTGTGCGGTGGGCTCGGGCGGGACGCTGGCGGGCGTCGGGCAGGTGCTGCAGCCCAGGGGGGTGAAGGTCGCGCTGGCCGATCCCGAGGGCTCGGGGCTCTACAAGATCTATACCGGCGAAGAGGCGGGCGGCGACAGCATCACCGAAGGCATCGGGCAGGGGCGCATCACCGCCAATCTCGAAGGCTTTACACCGGACATGTGTTTCAAGATCCCCGACAGCGAGGCGTTGCCGATTGTCTTTGATCTGCTCTCCGAAGAGGGGCTCTGTCTGGGCGGCTCGTCGGGCATCAACGTCGCCGGGGCCATCCGGCTTGCGCGCGAGCTGGGGCCGGGGCACACGATTGTGACGATCCTGTGCGATTACGGCACGCGCTATCAGTCCAAGCTCTTCAACCCCGACTTCCTGCGCGCAAAAGGCCTGCCGGTGCCGTCCTGGCTCAGCGGCGCCCCGGCGAGCATTCCCGGCGTGTTCGAAGACACATGACCCGGGGCCTGTGCTGTCTGCGCGCGTTGTTTCTGGCGCTGGTGCTCAGCTTTGCCTGTCTGGCCGGGCTGGCGCATGCCCAGGAGACCGTCGACGGTCCCGATTACGAGACCTGGACCACCCGCGCCGAGAACGGCGAGGACGTGCTGGAATCGGGCCGCGCCTCGGTGCCCGCGCTGGAGGAACTGCGGCTCGAGGTTGCGGCCTGGCGCGAACAGTTCCTGGCCGCGCAAAGCACCAATTCCGAGCGTATCGCCACGTTGCAAAGCCAGCTCGACGCGCTGGGCGAGGTGCCCGAGAACGGTGAGGAACCCGATCCCATCGCCAACCGGCGTCAGGAGCTGACCGACCAGCTCACGCGCCTGCGCGCGCCGGTGCTGCGCGCCGAAGAGGCCTATACCCGCGCCGACGGGCTGGTGCGCGAGATCGACAACATCATCCGCGAGCGCCAGACCGACGCGCTGCTGGAGCTTGGCCCGTCACCGCTCAACCCGACGATCTGGCCGGTGGCGCTGTCGGATCTGCGCGCCTCGCTGGACCGGTCCTGGATCGAGATCAAGCGCAACGCCGCCTCGCCCGGGCTGAGGGCCGAGGCGCGCGAAAACCTGCCGCTGATCTTCTTTCTGGCCACCATCGCGCTGACGCTGCTCACCCATGGCCGGTCCTGGACCCGCGGGGCGGTGGAGAAGGCGCGCTCGGCCACGCGGCGCGGCACCGGGATCTGGCGCTTCGTGCTGTCGCTGGGGCTCATCGTGCTGCCGCTGCTGGGGCTCTGGGCGCTTATTCAGGCGGTGTTCGCCACCGAGATGATCGGCCTGCGCTGGAGCATCGTGTTGCAGCAGCTGCCGCTCTGGGCGGCGACGCTGCTCGGTATCCGCTGGCTCGCCGATCAGGTGTTCAACGCCGATGACGACCTCGCGATCCTCGCGCTGGAGCCCGGCGACCGCCGGCAGGCGCGGCGCTTTGCCAACGCGCTGTCGGTCCTCTTTGTGCTCAACCAGGTGCTGGCCGCGATCACCGAGGTCGACAATTACGGCGCGGAAACCGTGGCGGTGCTGAATTTCCCGGTGCTGGTGCTGTCGGGCTATTTCCTCTTCCGGCTGGGGCAGGTGCGCAATGCCGCCCCCATGGCGGGCACTGCCGCGGCCGCCGAGGACGAAGGCTATTTCCGGCTGCGCTTTGCCCGGCTGCTGGGGCGGATCGCCACGGTGATCGGCGTCATCGGCCCGATCATGGCGGCCATCGGCTATTTCCGCGTCGGGGAATCGCTGGTCTATCCGGCGATCTCCACGCTCGGGCTCATCGGGCTGGTGCTGGTGATGCAGCGGGTGGTGAACGACCTTTACGAGCTGGCCACCGGGCGCAACGCGCATGAGGCCGACAGTCTGGTGCCGGTGCTGGCGGGTTTCATGCTGGTGCTGATTGCGCTGCCGCTGCTGACGTTGATCTGGGGCGCGCGGGTCGCCGATCTGACCGAGCTCTGGACCCGGTTCCGCGAAGGCTTCCAGATCGGCGAGACGCGCTTTTCGCCCACCGATTTTCTGGTGGTCGCGGCGGTCTTTGCCGCAGGCTACATGCTCACCCGGCTGTTTCAGGGGGGCTTGCGCAGCTCGGTGCTGCCCAAGACCAAGATCGACCAGGGCGGGCAGAACGCGATTGTCTCGGGGGTCGGCTATATCGGAATCTTCCTTGCGGCGATCATCGCGATCACCGCGGGCGGGCTCGATCTCAGCTCGCTTGCGATTGTCGCGGGCGCGCTCTCGGTGGGCATCGGTTTCGGTCTGCAGAACATCGTGTCGAACTTCGTGTCGGGCATCATCCTGCTGATCGAGCGGCCGATCTCGGAAGGCGACTGGATCGAGGTCGGCGGACAGCACGGCACGGTCAAGGACATCGCCGTGCGCTCGACCCGGATCGAGACCTTCGACAAGTACGATCTGATCGTGCCGAACTCCGATCTGGTGTCGGGGCAGGTGCGCAACTACACCAAAGGCAATGTGCTGGGCCGGATCATCGTGCCGGTCGGCGTGGCCTACGGTACCGATACCCGCAAGGTCGAGCAGATCCTGACCCGGATCGCGCGGCATCACGACATGGTGCTGATGAACCCGCCGCCGATGGTCTATTTCGCCGGGTTCGGTGCGGATTCGCTGGATTTCGAGATCCGGGTGATCCTGCGCGACGTGATGGCCGGGCTCGCCGTGCGTACCGAGATGCGCCACCAGATCGTGGAGCAGTTTGCCAAAGAGGGCATCGAGATCCCGTTTGCGCAGCGCGACATCTGGCTGCGCAATCCCGAAGTGCTGACCGGCGTCGACCGGCCGGACAATACCGACAGCGGCGCGGATGTTCCCGAAAGCGATGGCGCAGGCGACGCCGCCCCCGAAGGAGGATCCGCATGAGCCCGATCTATCGCGAGGATGCCTACCGGCGCGAGGCGCAGGGCAAGGTCACCGGCCATACCGACGAGGGTGGGGTGATCGTGGAGCCTGCGCTGTTCTATCCCACCGGCGGCGGTCAGCCCGGCGACAGCGGCTGGCTGGAATGGGACGGCCAGAAGCTGCCGATTGCAACGGCGGTGAAGGGCGAGAGCGAGGCGTCGGTTCTGGTTCCGGCGGAGCCCGCAGCCCTGCCGCCCGTGGGCGCGCATGTGCTGCAGCTGCTGGACTGGGAGCGGCGTCACAAGCTCATGCGGATGCACACCGCGCTGCATCTGCTGAGCGTCGTGGTGCCTCTGCCGGTCACCGGCGGCGCGGTCGGCGCGGGCACCGGCAGGCTCGATTTCCTGATGCCGGAGCCGCCCGAGGACAAGACGGCGCTGGAAGTGGCGCTCAACAACCTTGTCGACGCGGATCTGCCGGTTGGCGAGATGTGGATCACCGAAGGTGAGCTCGACGCGCAGCCCGATCTCGTCAAGACCATGTCGGTCAAACCGCCGCGCGGCGCGGGCCGGATCCGTCTGGTGCGGATCGGCGACGGCGCGGCCCAGGTCGATCTGCAGCCCTGCGGCGGCACCCATGTGGCGCGCACCGGAGAGATCGGTGCGCTGCGCCTCGAAGGGGTCAAGAACAAGGGCAAGATGAACCGGCGCGTCACTATCGCGCTGGGCGGCTGAGGTCAGGCGGGCGGGATCCCGCCCGCCCGGTATGCGTCACCCGCCTTCGGAGCCGTAGAGCGGCACGGTCGAGATCGACAGCTTGGCGGAGCCGTCCGTCAGCTCCGCCGCATGCGCAAGATAGATCAGCGTGCGGTTTTCCTCGTCATAGATCCGCTTCACCCGCAGCGATTTCAGCACAATCGAGCGCGAGGTGCGAAAGACGTTTTCGCCGCCTTCGGATTTCGAGATGTCGCCCAGCCTGATCGGGCCGGTCTGGCGGCAGGAGATCGAGGCGTTGGACGGGTCCTCGAACCAGTTGCCCTTGCTCAGCCGGTCGATCAGCCCGCGTTCGAAATAGGCGATATGGCAGGTCACACCCTCGACCTTGGGATCGGCCACCGCCTCGATGATGATGTCATTGCCGACCCAGTCGACACCGACCTCGCCGACCTGATCGGCCGCAAGCGGCGCGGCGGGCAGCAGCGCCAGGGCGACACAGGCCGCGCGCAGACGGGCGAAAGCTCCGCGCGCCGGTCTCAAAATGTCACCGTGCCATGTGTGCCCATATCCGGTTGCCCGTCGGTGAGCTTTGCCTTGGCGATCTCGTAGAGAAAGCCCGCAGCCCCGTCGGTGGCCCACATCTCGGCCTTGCGCGGGGTCATCTTCACCAGCCGGATATCGGGATCGTCGATGCCTTCCTCGAACCAGGTCGAGGCAATCGGGTTCCAGAGCTCCCTCAGCTTGGCGTCGTCCTTGACCGCCGAGAGATCCCCGTCGATATCGGCATAGAGATTGGCGCCGCTCTCGGCGATCAGCAGCGAGGCGTGGGCGCCGGCTTCGGCGGCATAAGCCACATCGGTGCCCTCGGCGGTGATGAACCAGATCGCCCCTTCGTCGCGGTCGGCATAGGGCGACATCGGCACAAACCTGCCGCCACCGGCGTCGAGCATCGCGGCGCGCACATCGTCAAGGCGGGTCCAGAGCGTCTCTTTGAGATCGGTCATATTGCTTATCAACTTCCGTTTTCGGTGCATTTACCCGGCCAACGCATCAGCCCGCCGGGGGTTCCGTCCGCCACACGCCCCGCGCGACGCCGTGGACGCAGCGCTTGACGGGCGGGGTGCGGAGATCTATTATCTGAACAAGTGTTCAATAACTGCGGGGGAGGCGGGCAGGATGTTCATCGCCAGCATGAAGTTCGATCTGGGCGAAGACGTGGAGGCGCTGCGCGAGATGGTGCATCGCTGGGCTCAGGATCGCGTCAAGCCGATGGCCGCCCGGATCGACGAGACCAACAGCTTCCCGCCAGAGCTCTGGCCCGAGATGGGCGAGCTGGGCCTGCTCGGCATCACCGTCGATGAAGAATATGGCGGCGCGGGCATGGGATATCTGGCCCATACGGTCGCGGTGGAAGAGGTGGCCCGCGCCTCGGCGTCGGTCTCGCTCAGCTACGGCGCGCATTCCAACCTCTGCGTGAACCAGATCAAGCTCAACGGCACACCCGAACAGAAGGCGAAATACCTGCCCGGTCTGGTCTCCGGCCAGAATGTCGGCGCTCTGGCAATGTCGGAAACCGGCGCGGGCTCGGACGTGGTCAGCATGAAACTGCGCGCTGAAAAGCGCAATGACCGCTACGTGCTCAACGGCAACAAGTACTGGATCACCAACGGCCCCGATGCCGACACGCTGGTGGTCTATGCCAAGAGCGATCCGGATGCGGGCTCCAAGGGCATCACTGCCTATCTGATCGAGAAATCGATGACCGGCTTCTCGACCAGCCCGCATTTCGACAAGTTGGGGATGCGCGGCTCCAACACCGCCGAGCTGATCTTCGACAATGTCGAGGTGCCGTTCGAAAACGTGCTGGGCGAGGAGGGCAAGGGGGTGCGGGTGCTGATGTCCGGGCTCGATTACGAGCGCGTCGTGCTGGCGGGTATCGGGCTCGGCATCATGGCCGCCTGCATGGACGAGGTCATGCCTTACCTCAAGGAGCGCAAGCAGTTCGGCAAGCCGATCGGGGATTTCCAGCTGATGCAGGGCAAGATCGCGGATATGTACACCGCGATGAACTCCGCCCGCGCCTATGTCTACGAGGTGGCGCGCGCCTGCGACCGCGGCGATGTCACCCGCCAGGACGCGGCGGCCTGCTGTCTTTACGCCTCCGAAGAGGCGATGAAGCAGGCCCATCAGGCGGTGCAGGCGCTGGGCGGGGCGGGGTTCCTGAACGACGCTCCCGTGGCGCGGCTGTTCCGCGACGCCAAGCTGATGGAGATCGGCGCGGGCACTTCGGAGATCCGCCGCATGCTGGTCGGGCGCGAGCTGATGGGGGCTGTGTGATGACCCGGGCGGCGCTGATCCTGACGCTTGTCGCGGCCCCCGCGCTGGCGGATCAAAGCTGCCTCGTGTCGGATCCAGACGCCATGCAGACCTGTCTGGAAGAGCTGGCCAGCACCTGTTTCCGCACCCCGCCCGACGGTCAGAGCGCGCTGGCCTGTCTGACAGCCGCCACGGCTGAGGCCGAAAGCCGCCTCGATGCCCTGGAGGCCGACATCGCGCAGAACCTCGCCATCGATCTGCCGCGGATTGCTGAAAAGCTCTCGGCCAATCGCACCGCCTGGCAGGCCTGGCGCGACACCAGTTGCGAGCTTGCGGCCTACCGGGATTTCGCCGCCCCCACCGGGACGTGGCAGGCCGATTGCGCGCTGCGCATGACCGCCAGCCGCTGGCACCGCCTGCGCCACCCTGAGATCGACACCAAGGTCTGGCCCTGACATGACGCGCTGGATGTGGTGGGCACCGCTGATCGGGCTGACGGCATTGATTGCGATCTACGCGTTCCGGCTTGGCTGGATCGCCGTGCATCTTACGGAAAGCGACGCCATCACCACCTATGCCGCGCAATATTCGCAAGCCACCGGCGGGGCGCCCGCAACCGATTGTTTTGCCGAGTCCGCAGAGGTCTACGGGCTCTGGCTGGTGGTGCGCTGCATCGATGGCGACAGCCAGTCACTTCACAGCTACTATCTGAACCGGGTGGGCTGGCTGCGGCACTACGCGCGCGAGGCCCTTGCCGACCCGGCCCACGCGCTGCAGGAGGAGCCAAGCACATGACACAGCTCCGTGGCCTCGACGCTTTCTTCGCCGGCACGAGCGGCGCCGCGCATACCAGCATGGGCCGGACGACGTGCGAAACCCGCCACTGGCCCGATCACATCATCCCGGAGACAGGCGCATGAGAGCCATTCTTGTACTTCTGATCTGTCTGGCGCCGCCCGCGGCGGCTCAGGACGTGATCTTCGAGCCCGGGGTGACGGAAAGCTGTCTGGACACCGGCAAGCCCTTGATGACCTGCGTCGGAGCGGCAGCGGATCACTGCATGGAGGTCAGCCCGGGCGGCAGCAGCACCGTTGGCATGGGGTTCTGTCTTGAGCAGGAATGGCTCTATTGGGACGGGCGGCTCAACGATGCGTACGCGGTCGCGACCAAGCTGGCGCGGCAGACCGATGCGGAGATGAAGGATCTCGGCGCCACGGTGCCCTCGCAGGAGGAAGCGCTGCGCGCCATGCAGCGCGCCTGGATCCCGTTCCGTGACCGCAAATGCGACTATGTGCGCAGCTTCTGGGGCGGCGGGACCGGGGGTGGTCCGGCCTCCATCGCCTGCCTGATGCGGGAAACGGCGCGGCAGTCGGAGTTCCTTGGACTGCAGGGGGCGATCAACTGATGTTGCCACAGGCAAACTCTTACGATGCGCTGCGCGCGGGGTTCGCCTGGGAGCTGCCCGCGCGGCTCAACATGGCCGTGCAGGTCTGCGATGGCTGGGCGGTGAGCGACCCGGACAGGCTGGCGATCATCGACATGACCGGGCCCGAGCGCGTCGATGTGAGCCATGGCGATCTCTGGGCGCTGTCGCGGCGTGTGGAGGCCGCGCTGGTCGCACGTGGCGTGCTGAAAGGCGACCGGGTCGGGGTGTTGCTGTCGCAATCGCCGCTTTGCGCCGCGGCCCATATCGCCGCCTGGCGGTTGGGCGCGATCTCGGTGCCGCTTTTCAAGCTTTTCAAGACCGACGCGCTGCGCGCGCGGCTCGACGATGCGACGCCCGCGCTGGTGGTCACCGATACCGAAGGCCGAGCGATGCTGGCGGGGCTGGCTGTGGCCACCCTGACCGCGCAGGATCTGCCCGATGCCACGCTGGCCTCGCGTGCCGGGGTCGAGACCGGGCCCGACGATCCGGCGGTGCTGATCTACACGTCCGGCACCACCGGCAAACCCAAAGGCGCGCTGCACGGCCACCGGGTGCTGACCGGCCATCTGCCGGGTGTCGAGATGAGCCATGATTTCCTGGGCCAGCCCGGCGATGTGCTCTGGACTCCGGCGGACTGGGCCTGGATCGGCGGGCTCTTCGATGTGCTCATGCCCGGCCTTGCGCTGGGGGTGCCGGTGGTTGCGGGACCTGCGGGCAAGTTCGACCCCGACCTCTGCGCGCGGCTGATCGCGGAGGCCGCGGTGCGCTGCGTGTTCTTCCCGCCCACGGCGCTGCGCATGCTGAAAGCGAAGGGGGCCGGGCTCACCGGGCTGCGCTCCGTCGCCTCGGGCGGCGAGCCGCTGGGTGCGGAGATGCTGGACTGGGGCCGCACGGCGCTGGGGGTGACCATCAACGAGTTTTACGGGCAGACCGAATGCAACATGGTGGCCTCTTCCTGCGGCGCCCTCTTCAGCCCTCAACCGGGCTGCCTCGGCAAGGCCGCGCCCGGCTTTGACGTGGCGGTGATCGACGCCGACGGGCGCCCGGTCGAAGGCGAAGGCGACATCGCGATCCGCAAGGGGGCGGCGTCGATGATGCTGCGCTACTGGAACAACCCCGAGGCCACGGCAGAGAAGTTCCGCGGCGACTGGCTGGTGATGGGGGATCGCGGTGTGGCCGAGCACGGGTTTCTGCGCTTTGTCGGGCGCGAGGATGACGTGATCACCTCGGCGGGGTACCGGATCGGACCCGCCGAGATCGAGGATTGCCTGCTGACCCATCCCGCTGTCGCCACCGTGGGTGTGGTGGGCAAGCCCGACGCGCTGCGCACCGAGATCGTGAAAGCCTATGTCGTGGCCAAACCGGGCGCGTCGCCGACCCAGGGCGAGCTGCAGGACTGGGTCAGGGACCGGCTGGCAAGCTATTCCTATCCAAGGGAAATCACCTTTCTCGATGCGCTGCCGATGACGGTCACGGGCAAGGTCATCCGCAAGGAGCTCAAGGCCCGTGCCGCTGCCGAAGGGGACCGAGAGGATGGGTAGCGGCACGCGTCTTTGCGCCGGTGCGGTGCTGGCGGCCCTGCCGGTCATGGCGCCCGCGCAGGACGATCCCCTGCCGAGCTTTCAGGCCTGCATCGACACCGAGGTCGCGCGGTACGAGCGCAATCTCAGGGCGCTGCGCGCCACCGAGGCGGACAGGCGAAGCTTTGACATCGGTGATGTGCGCGGCTTTGTTTATTGCGGCTCTGTGGGCATCGTGCGCTGCGACCGCTCCGACGCTCCGCTGCCCTGCCAGCGCGCGCTCGAGGCCGAGCAGGACGCGCTGCGCGCCGAGGTGCTGGCCGCCTTGCCGGAACCTGCCGGCCCGGCGCGGGAGGGCTTTGCCGAGCAGCTTTATGCCACGCTCTGGGATCTCGCGCATGGGGTCTCGGCGGGAGCCGATTGCGCCGGTATGGACGATCCGATGCAAAGCTGGTGTGCCGCATGGGAGGCCAACAGCCGCCTGAAGACGGCTGTGCTCTTGTGGCAGGCTGGGCGCTATCTTGATCGGGCGGCGCCTGCGACGGAGGTCGGCTGGGCGTCGATCCCGCCGCCGACACGGCCGCGGGTGCGGCCCGAGGATTGAAAGAGGCCCGGAAGCGGGCGCAGGAGGACGACATGAAACTGCAATCGGCGTTTGTGGCCGGGTCGGAGGCGGCCAGGACCAACCGCGCGGGCCATCTGGAGGCGCTGCGCGTGGTGCGCGAGGCCGCCGAGGCCGCTGCCGAAGGTGGCGGGGCAAAGGCGCGCGAGAGGCATGTGTCGCGCGGCAAGATGCTGCCGCGGGACCGGGTGGCGCAGCTGCTCGATCCCGGCGCGCCGTTTCTCGAGATCGGGGCCACCGCGGCGCATGGGCTTTATGACGGGGCGGCCCCCTGCGCGGGGGTGATCGCCGGGGTGGGGCAGGTCGCGGGGCGGCAGGTCATGGTGGTCTGCAACGACGCCACCGTGAAGGGCGGCACGTATTATCCGATGACGGTCAAGAAGCACCTGCGCGCGCAGGAGATCGCCGAGGAAAACCACCTGCCATGCGTCTATCTTGTGGACAGCGGCGGCGCGAACCTGCCCAACCAGGACGAAGTGTTCCCGGATCGCGATCATTTCGGCCGGATCTTTTACAATCAGGCGCGGATGTCGGCCAGGGGCATCGCGCAGATCGCGGTGGTCATGGGCTCCTGCACCGCGGGCGGCGCCTATGTGCCCGCGATGTCGGATGTGGCGATCATCGTGAAGGAGCAGGGCACGATCTTTCTGGCGGGCCCGCCGCTGGTCAAGGCGGCGACGGGCGAGGTGGTGAGCGCCGAGGATCTGGGGGGCGGCGACGTGCACACGCGGCTTTCGGGTGTGGCCGATTATCTGGCCGAGGACGATGCGCATGCGCTGGCTCTGGCGCGGCGCGCGGTGGCCTCGCTCGGCAATGGTGGGTTGCAAACCCACCCTATGGGCGCGGCCCCCGCTTTCGACCCGCCCGCGAATGATCCGCCCGCCTATGATCCGGACGAGATCCTCGACGTGGTGCCCGCCGATCTGCGCACGCCATATGACATCCGCGAGGTGATCGCGCGGGTGGTGGATGGCTCTTGTTTCGACGAGTTCAAGGCGCGTTTCGGCGACACGCTGGTCTGCGGCTTCGCGCAGGTCGAGGGCATGGATTGCGGCATCGTCGCCAACAATGGCGTGCTCTTTTCCGAAGCCGCGCAGAAAGGCGCGCACTTTGTCGAGCTGTGCTCTCAGCGCCGTATCCCGCTGGTTTTCCTGCAGAATATCACCGGCTTCATGGTCGGGCGCAAATACGAGAACGAAGGCATTGCGCGCCACGGCGCCAAGATGGTGACCGCCGTCGCCTCCACCTCGGTGCCCAAGATCACCCTGCTTGTGGGCGGCTCTTTCGGCGCGGGCAACTACGGCATGGCAGGTCGCGCCTATCAGCCGCGTTTCCTCTGGACCTGGCCCAACTCCCGCATCTCGGTCATGGGCGGCGCGCAGGCGGCAGGGGTTCTGGCGAGTGTGAAACGCGACGCCATCGAGCGCGGCGGCGGGGACTGGTCCGACGAAGAGGAGGCCGAGTTCAAGCGCCCCACCATCGAGATGTTCGAGCGGCAGTCGCACCCGCTCTATGCCTCCGCCCGGCTCTGGGACGACGGCGTGGTCGATCCGCGCAAGACCCGTCAGGTGCTGGCCCTGTCGCTGCGCGCCGCGCTCAACGCCCCCGTCGAAGAGACGCGCTTCGGCGTGTTCCGCATGTGAGCGCCGCCATGCCGGATGTGCAGGACACCGCGCCAGACACCAAAGAGCTGACGGATCTTCCGACCTTTACCTTCGGCGACAGCCGCGCGCTTTGTGACGCGTTGCTGGCGCTGGTGCGCGCCGGAACCAAGACGGCGAGCTGCGGGGCGCTGCGCGATTACCGCGCCGAGGGTGCGCCCTTGCCGGTTGCCGGAACGCGCGCCGTCGCGCTGACCTGGGACGGGTGTCCCGCGCTGTTGATCGAAACCGCCTCGGTCGAGATCCGGCGCTTTTCGGAAGTGCCGGAAGACTTCGCCCTGGCCGAGGGCGAGGGCGATTTCGACGATTGGCGGCGCGGCCATGAGGCGTATTTTGCCCGCAATGGCGGGTTCGACCCCGCAATGGACCTGGTCTGCGAGCGGTTCAGGCTCGTCGCGGATCTTCAATCGCAGGAGAGACGCGATGTTTGACACGATCCTGATCGCCAATCGCGGCGAAATCGCCTGCCGCGTGATCGAGACTGCCCGCGCCATGGGGCTGCGCAGCGTCGCGGTGCATTCGGATGTGGATGCGGGCGCAAAGCATGTGGCGCTGGCGGATGTGGCCGTGTCGCTGGGCGGGGCGAGCCCGGCCGAAAGCTACCTGCGCGGCGACGCGATCATCGAAGCCGCCAAAGCGACTGGCGCGCAGGCGATCCATCCGGGCTATGGCTTTCTGTCGGAAAACCCCGATTTCGTCGAGGCGGTCGAGACCGCCGGCCTGACCTTTATCGGCCCGGCGGCCAGCGCGATCCGCAAGATGGGGCTCAAGGATGCCGCCAAGGCGCTGATGGAGGAGGCGGGCGTGCCGGTGGTGCCGGGCTATCACGGGCGCGATCAGGATCCCGGGCATCTGGAGGTCGAGGCCGAGCGCATCGGCTATCCGGTGCTGATCAAGGCCGTGGCCGGCGGCGGCGGCAAGGGCATGCGGCTGGTCGAGAGCCCGGCGGGTTTTGTCGACGGGCTGGAACGCGCCAAGGCCGAGGCCCGCACCGCCTTTGGCAATGACGCGGTGCTGATCGAGAAATTTGTGGAAAAACCCCGGCACATCGAAGTGCAGGTCTTTGGCGACGGGACATCGGCGCTGCATCTCTTCGAGCGGGATTGCTCGCTCCAGCGCCGCCACCAGAAGGTGATCGAAGAGGCGCCCGCGCCTGGCATGACCGAAGAGATGCGCGCGGCCATGGGTGCGGCAGCCGTGCGCGCAGCGCAAGCCATCGGATACAAGGGGGCGGGCACGGTGGAGTTCATCGTCGACGGCTCGGACGGGCTGAGGCCGGACGGGTTCTGGTTCATGGAGATGAACACCCGCCTGCAGGTCGAACATCCCGTGACCGAAGCGATCACCGGCGTCGATCTGGTGGAATGGCAGATCCGCGTCGCCTCCGGCGAGGCGCTGCCCGCGCGGCAGGAGGATCTGGGCATCTCGGGACACGCGTTCGAGGCCCGGCTTTATGCCGAGGACGTGCCCGCGGGCTTCTTGCCTGCCACCGGCACGCTCACGCATCTGCGCTTTCCCGACGATGTGCGCGCCGACAGCGGCGTGCGCGCGGGCGATACGATCTCGCCCTATTACGATCCGATGATCGCCAAGCTGGTGGTGCACGGGCCCACGCGGGCCGTGGCGCTGCGGCAACTGGCACGCGGGCTGCGGGACACGCGGGTGGCGGGCACCGTGACCAACCTCGCGTTTCTGGCCGCACTGGCCGGGCATGAGGGCTTTGCCGCGGGCGAGGTGGATACCGGGCTGATTGCGCGCGATCTCGACGCGCTGACAGCGGAACCTGAGGACAACCCGCGTGCACGGGCGCTGGCGGCGCTGGTCGCGGCGGGCCTGGTGGACAGGACCGATCCGCTGACGGGCTTCGCGCTCTGGCAGCCGCTGGCGCACACGGTCACGCTGCTCGAGGGCGAAACCGAACATGTGCTGCGGCTGAGCGTTGAGGGGCCGGGCCACGTCGATATCGCGCAGGACGGTGTCACGATCGCGGCGCGGCACGAGCCCTCGGGCTGGCGGCTCAACGGGCAACCGGCGGCACCATTTGCGCAGGCGGGCGAGGTGATCACCGTCTTTGACGATTGCGGGCGCCGCTATGTCGTGCCCGATCTGCTGGACCGCGCAGGCGCCGCCGGGGCAGGGGCCAACATCACGCTGGCACCGATGCCGGGGCGGGTGGTCTCGGTGAATGTCTCGCCCGGGCAGATGGTCACGGCGGGAGACCGGCTGGTTGTGCTCGAGGCGATGAAGATGGAGCACACGATGACCGCCTGGCGCGACGGCGTGATCGCCGAGGTGCTCACCCGGGACGGCGCGCAGGTCGAAGCGGGCGCGCCGCTGATCCGGCTCGAGGACGAGGAGGCGGCAGAGGCATGATCACGCTGCACCATGTGCAATATGGCCGGTCCTTCCGGGTGCTCTGGTTGATCGAGGAGATCGGCGTCGATGTGTTCGGCGGGCTCGATCTGCGCGAATACACCATCGGCGATCGCAGCATGCGAGACAGCGATCTGCCGCGGCTCTCGCCCGCGATCCGGATCCCGGCCATCGCCTGTGACGGGCTGGAGATGAGCGAATCCGGCGCCATCGTGGAGCTGCTGACCGAGCGTCACGCGCCGGACCTCACCCGCGCAGCGGATCACCCCGAGCGGCCCGCCTTTCTGCAATGGCTGCATTACGCCGAGACCATGGCCAGCCTGATCGAACAGCTGAACCTGCAGATGGTCTTCCTGCGCCCGCCCGCAAAACCCTCGCCGATTGTGATCAAGCTCAACGTCGCGCGTCTGCGCGGCACGCTGGCCGGGCTCGAGGCGCGGCTGGGGCATCAGGGCTGGTTGCTGCCCGGCGGATTTTCCGGGGCCGATATCATGCTGGGCTTCAACCTCTTTGCGGCGCCGTACTACGTCGACATGGCGGCGTTCCCGAAGCTGCTGGCCTACAAGGCGCGGATGGAAGCGCGGCCTGCCTATCAGCGCGCGGTGGCGCGCGAGGGACCGCAGCGGTTTTATGACAAGCCGTTTTATCCGGTGCCCGAAGACTGAAGACGGTGTCCGGGGCAGCTGTTGCTGTGGCGTATTTGGAAAGAGAAGAAGCTGCGGGGGAGTGGATCATGTCGAACCGGGTCGAGATCTTCGAGGTGGGTCCGCGCGACGGGTTGCAGAACGAAAAGGCCGCGATTGCCACGGCGGACAAGATCGCGCTGGTCGATTGCCTGTCGCATGCGGGGTTTTCGCGGATCGAATGTGCGTCGTTTGTCAGCCCGAAATGGGTGCCGCAGATGGCCGACAGCGCCGAGGTTCTGGCGGGCATCACCCGGGCGGACGGGGTGTCCTACGCCGCGCTGACGCCCAATATGACAGGGCTGGAGCGCGCGCAGGCGGCGGGCGCGGACGAGGTGGCGATTTTCGGCTCGGCCTCAGAAGGGTTCAGCCGCGCCAATATCAACGCCTCCATCGCCGAAAGCCTCGCGCGGTTTGCGCCGGTGGCGGAGGCGGCGCGCGCGGCGGATCTGCCGGTGCGCGGCTACGTCTCCTGCGTTGTGGAATGCCCTTATGACGGGGCGGTGGCGCCGGAGGCCGTGGCGCGGGTTGCGGCGGCGCTGCGCGACATGGGCTGTTACGAGATCAGCCTTGGCGACACGATCGGGCGCGGCACGCCGGAGGCGGTGGATGCGATGCTGGAGGCGGTGTTGCAGGAACTGCCCGCAGCACGGCTGGCGGGGCATTTCCACGACACCTCGGGGCGGGCGCTGGAGAATATCGAGGTCGCCCTGGCCCGCGGTCTGCGGGTCTTTGACGCGGCGGTGGGCGGGCTCGGAGGCTGTCCCTATGCGCCGGGGGCGGCGGGCAACGTGGCCACCGAAGCCGTAGAGGCGCGGCTCAAGGCGCTGGGCTACGAGACCGGTCTCGATGCGGATGTGATCGCGCAGGCGGCGCAGATGGCAAGGGCGCTTCGGGGGGCTGGCTGATGGATGTCTTCGAGGCCGCTTCGCGCGCTTTTGCGATGTCGGACGCCGCCTGGCGGCGCCATGCCAATCCGTGGTCAGGCTGGACGCGGCTCTTTCTGGGGCTGCCGCTGATTGCGCTGGCGATCTGGAGCCGGGTCTGGCTGGGCTGGGGCGCGCTGGTGCTGCTGGCGGCTCTGGCGGTGTGGCTCTGGCTCAACCCGCGGCTTTTCCCCGAACCTGCGCATTTCGACGCCTGGGTCAGCCGCGCGGTTCTGGGCGAAAAGGTGTTCCTGGAGCATCGCGATGCGCTGCCGCGACATCACGTGCGGATGGCCCATGTCCTGGCCTGGGCGAGCCTGCCGGGTCTGGTGATCCTGGCCGTCGGGCTCTGGGCCTATTGGCCGGGATGGGTGCTGACTGGCATCGTGCTGACGGTGCTGCCAAAGCTGTGGTTTCTCGACCGCATGGTCTGGATCCTGCAGGATTGGCAGGAGGCCGGTGGCGCGGTCTGGGCAGAGACGGCGCGCTGAGCGTGCCGCGAGACGGCAAGAGGAGGGATCCATGACCGAGTTCATCGAGGTGGCGCGTGACACGCGCGGCGTGGCGACGCTGTGGCTGTCGCGGGCCGACAAGCACAACGCGCTCTCGGCGGAGATGATGCAGCAGCTGGAGGATGCCGCGCGCGATCTGGCGCAGCAGCAGACGGTGCGCGTCGTGGTGCTGGCCGCGCGCGGCAAGAGCTTCTGCGCGGGGGGCGATCTGGCCTGGATGCGCGCGCAGTTCGAGATGGACAGCGCGACGCGACGCCGGGAATCGGCGCGCATCGCCACCGCGCTGATGGCGCTTTACGACCTGCCGCAACCGCTGATCGGGCGGATCCACGGCAACGCTTTTGGCGGCGGGGTGGGGCTTGCTTCGGTCTGCGATGTCACGATCGGGGTGAGCGGCGTGAAGATGGGGCTGACGGAGACCCGGCTGGGGCTGATCCCGGCCAATATCGGGCCATACGTGATTGCACGCATGGGTGCTGTGAGGGCGCGCGAGGTCTTCATGAACGCGCGGATCTTTGACGCGGAGGAAGCCGTGCGTCTCAACATCCTGACCCGCGCCGTGTCCGAGGACAGATTGGACAACGCGGTCGAGGCCGAGGTGGCGCCCTATCTGGAGTGCGCGCCGGGCGCTGTGGCGGATGCGAAAGCCTTGCTGCGCAGCCTCTCGGGTGGCGTGACGCAGGATCAGGTGGAGTTTGCCATCGATGCGCTGGCGCGGCGCTGGGAGAGCGACGAGGCGCGGGACGGCGTCGGGGCGTTTTTCGACAAGCGTGCGCCGGGCTGGCAGCCTCGGGATTGACGGGTGAGGAATGGCGTTCAGGTTGTTGATATATCATGATTAACCCCGCTGACAATGTGCCTGAATGACGGTCCAGATCGCCCATCTCTACGCCTCTTTGTGCGGTGCCATCGTGGCTTTCCAGATCGCGCTGATCGCCGGTGCACCGCTGGGCCCCTACACGCAGGGCGGCCAGCATCCCGGGCCTTTGCCGCGTTCGGGGCGGATCATCGCGGCGCTGTCGATCCCGGTGCTGGTCTTCCAGGCGCTGGCCATGGTCTCGGCGGCGGGGTTCAGGGGGGCTGGACTGGCCGCTCTGGACCGGTTGGACGGCGGTGGGGATCTCGGCGCTGGCGACGGTGCTCAACTGGATCACCCCCTCGGCGCGGGAACGCGCGGTCTGGGGGCCGGTCATGCTGGTGATGCTGTCGCTGGCGCTTTATGTGATGGTTTTCGGGGCAACGCTCAGCGCCTGAATGCCGCAAGGGCAGGCACGCATGCCCGGCCCGCCGCGCAGTCTCCGGCGCTAAAATATTGAATTGGCGTCACCTTTCCCGCGATTGAAGGCCCGGGGCTGCGCCCATGCGCCGCCCCGAAACACCGCCCCTTGAGGTTGACCCTCCCGACCCACACGGCTATTCCGAAAGACAGCCAATGCGCGCGGGCCTGCGCGCATCAAAAAGGGAGCCGTCCCCATGGATGAGATGCTGCGGGAATACCTTCCCATACTCGTCTTTCTGGCCATCGCGATTGCGCTTGGCCTCGTGCTGATCCTCGCCGCCGTGGTGATCGCCGTCCGCAACCCCGATCCCGAGAAAGTCAGCGCCTATGAGTGCGGATTCAACGCCTTCGACGACGCACGCATGAAATTCGATGTGCGGTTCTACCTCGTGGCGATCCTCTTCATCATCTTCGATCTGGAGATCGCGTTCCTCTTTCCCTGGGCCGTTGCGTTCCAGGATGTGAGCATGGTGGGCTTCTGGTCGATGATGGTGTTCCTTGGCGTGCTGACCATCGGCTTTGCCTATGAGTGGAAAAAGGGAGCGCTGGAATGGGAGTGATGACCGACACCGGCTCCGGCGTGGGGCATGTGGGGGCGGACCGCGAGGTTGCCACACAGACCCTGAACCGCGAGCTGCAGGACAAGGGCTTCCTGCTGACCTCGACCGAGGACATCATCAACTGGGCGCGCACCGGATCTTTGCACTGGATGACCTTCGGGCTGGCCTGCTGCGCGGTCGAGATGATGCACACCGCGATGCCGCGCTACGATCTGGAACGCTTCGGCACCGCGCCGCGCGCGTCGCCGCGCCAGTCGGACCTGATGATTGTGGCGGGCACGCTGACCAACAAGATGGCCCCCGCCCTGCGCAAGGTCTACGACCAGATGCCGGAGCCGCGCTACGTGATCTCCATGGGCTCCTGCGCCAATGGCGGCGGCTACTATCACTACAGCTATTCCGTGGTGCGCGGCTGCGACCGGATCGTTCCAGTGGATGTCTACGTCCCGGGCTGCCCGCCCACCGCGGAGGCGCTGCTCTACGGGATCATGGCGCTGCAAAAGAAAATCCGCCGCACGGGAACGCTGGTACGATGAGCAACCCCGTCACGCGCAAATGGGAAGCGCAGATCGCGCAACGCGATGTCGCGGACTGGGTCGCTGCGTATCGCGCACGGGTTCTTGACGGCATGCGGTCGATTGACGGCTTCCGCGATGTGACGTTTCTGGTAGAGCGCGACGAAGACCCGGCCTGCGTGACGGTGCTGACCACATGGGACAGCATGGATGCGATCCGACGCTTTGCCGGGGCAGATGCGGCCAGGACCGTGCTGCCCGACTTCATGGCACCGTTCTCTCCCCGATATGACAGTCAGGCCACCTTTCACGATCAGGTCCTGCAGGAGACAAGCGCATGACAGACGCCCTGACCGAACTCGGCACCCATATCGAGCTCAAGCGCCCCGATTGCGTTCTGGGCTGGGACGTCACGCATGGCGAGCTCAACATCGATGTGGCGCCGTCCAACATCCGTGGCTTTGTCGAGTTCCTGAAGACCGACCAGACCTGCCGGTTCAGCTCTCTGGTGGACATCACCGGGGTCGATTATCCGCAGCGGCCCAAGCGCTTCGACGTCGTCTATCACTTCCTGTCGATGTACCAGAACCACCGCATCCGGCTGCGCGTCAGCATCCGCGAAGAGGACATGGTGCCGTCGATTGTGACCGTTCACCCCTCGGCCAACTGGTTCGAGCGCGAGGTGTTCGACATGTTCGGCATCCTGTTTTCCGGGCACCCGGACCTGCGGCGGATCCTGACCGATTACGGCTTTCGAGGATATCCGCTGCGCAAGGATTTCCCGACCACCGGCTATACCGAGCTGCGCTACGATGAAGAGCAGAAACGCGTGGTCTATGAGCCAGTCAATCTGGTGCAGGAATACCGGCAGTTCGACTTCATGAGCCCCTGGGAAGGCGCGCAATACGTGTTGCCCGGGGATGAGAAGGAAGGGGAAAAGGCATGACCCCGCTGGAGCGCGCGTTCTGGATTGTGCTGATCGGACCGTTACTCTTTCTGGTGCCGTCCCTGCGCCGTCGTTTTTTCCTTCTCAAAACGCCCGAGGTGTCCTGATGGAGTTTCTGATCTGGATCGTGGTCGTCGCCGCAACGATCATCCCGATGCTCAAGCTGCTGCCGCATTTCGGGATCAACAAGAACTGGGCGTTCGCCTGTGTCATCTCGCCGGTGGCGATTGTTCTGCTCTGGATGATGGCGATGAAACTGCAAGAGATGGAGCGCCGCTGATGGGTTCGTTGATCGACATGCTCAAGGAACTGGCCGAGGCGCTGTTCCCTCAGACACCGGACCGTGTCGCCATCCCTGTCGAAAAGAACAAGCGGCGTTATACGCTTCGCCCCGGCGGAGATACGCGCAAATGAGCTTTGCGCAGATAGCGGCATTCCATGCTTGCAGCCTTACAGGGTTCGCGGCGGGCGCGGGCCCGCTTATGCTGCACAATGGCGCTTGGATCAGGGGGTAGGGCGTGGGCTACTGGCTGCTGGAAAACACACCTGATTGGGCACTGGTCAGCGCTGCTGTGCTGGTGTCTTTCTGTGTACTGGTGATTTCTCTGTCAGCCTTTCTGCGTCAGAGCCGTGGGGACAGGATCAGGACATATGGGCTCCGGCACCATCTGGAACATGTGGAACAGATCGCAAGGACCGAGCGTCGCGCGTTGGAACTTGATCGGGATGATGCGGAAAGCGAAGCGCTGTCGTTGATGCACGACGTAAATGCTCTGAAAATCAAAGGACTGCACTCGGGCTATATTGAGCCGACGCGCATGGAGAGAAAGCTATGATGGACGGCTCCAAAGGTTTCGAAGACGCCCTGACGGGTGAACAGCAGATCCGCAACTTCAACATCAACTTCGGCCCGCAACACCCTGCGGCGCATGGTGTTTTGCGGCTGGTGCTTGAGCTTGACGGGGAGATCGTTGAGCGCTGCGACCCGCATATCGGGCTGTTGCATCGCGGCACCGAAAAGCTGATGGAGAGCCGCACCTATCTGCAGAACCTGCCCTATTTCGACCGGCTCGACTACGTAAGCCCGATGAACCAGGAACACGCCTGGTGTCTGGCCATCGAACGGCTCACCGGCGTCGAGGTGCCGCGCCGCGCCAGCCTGATCCGGGTGCTTTATTCGGAGATCGGGCGGATCCTCAGCCATCTGCTCAACGTCACGACGCAGGCGATGGATGTGGGCGCGCTGACGCCGCCGCTCTGGGGCTTCGAGGAACGCGAAAAGCTCATGGTGTTCTACGAGCGGGCCTGCGGCGCGCGGCTGCACGCGGCCTATTTCCGGCCCGGCGGCGTGCATCAGGATCTGCCGCCCGACCTCATCGACGATATCGAGACCTGGGCCAAGGAGTTTCCCGCCGTGCTCGCCGATATCGACGGGCTTCTGACCGAAAACCGGATCTTCAAACAGCGCAACGCCGATATCGGCGTGGTCAACGAGGAAGAGATCAACGAGTGGGGCTTTTCCGGCGTCATGGTGCGCGGCTCGGGCCTCGCCTGGGATCTGCGCCGCGCGCAACCCTATGAATGTTATGACGAGTTTGAGTTCCAGATCCCCGTGGGCAAGAACGGCGACTGTTATGACCGCTACTTGGTGCGGATGGAGGAGATGCGCCAGTCGCTGCACATCATCCATCAATGCATCGAGAAGCTGCGCGCGCCCGAAGGTCAGGGCGACGTGCTGGCGCGCGGAAAGATCACACCGCCACCGCGCGGCGAGATGAAGACCTCGATGGAAGCGCTGATCCACCATTTCAAGCTGTACACCGAAGGGTTCCGCGTGCCCGAGGGTGAGGTCTACGCCGCCGTCGAGGCGCCCAAGGGCGAGTTCGGGGTCTATCTGGTGGCCGACGGCTCCAACAAACCCTATCGCGCCAAGCTGCGCGCGCCGGGCTTTCTGCATCTGCAGGCGATGGATCATGTCGCGACCGGGCACCAGCTGGCGGATGTCGCCGCGATCATCGGCACGCTTGATGTGGTGTTCGGAGAGATCGACAGATGATCCGCGCCGCGTTGCTTGCCTTGGCTCTGGCCGCGCCCGCCATGGCGCAGACCTTGCCGGTCTTCGACGAATCCAAGGGGTTCGACATCATCGGCTTTGTCGATGGCGAGGACGGGCTGCTGGTGCGCAACGCGGAGGCGAGCTTCTTTTGCAAGGTCGAGGAGGGCAAGGGCAAGCGCTTTCTGGTGCTGAGCCGCTGCCAGCCGATTGTCGGGCCGAAAGCCGCAGGTGCGGCGATGCAGGCGGCGATGAAGGCGGAGCCGGACGAGGATGCGCTGCTCGAGGCGCTGGATGCGATGCCGCCCGAGGCCTTCATTCCCGCCGTGGCCAAGACGCTGCGCGAGATGGGCTGCACGATCAACATCGGCGACAGCGGCGAAGAGGCCTTTGTCGCGGCGCTGGCGCCCAATGTGGCGGCGGTGGCAGGCTACACCGTGCCGCTGACCACAAAGGCGGTGGACGAGATCGGCGAGATCACCGAAGACGCGGGCGAGATGATGGTGGAGCAGGGCACGGTCATCGTTGACCGAAATGCCGGAACCGCGACGCTGGTGGATTGCGAGTAAGCGGCGGGCAGGCGGATATAACCGCCGCGCGCAATGGAGGGACGAAGATGAAGAAGACACTGACGGGATTGGCGGCCATCGGGCTGCTGGCCGGTTGCCAGATGCCGCCCCAGGACACGACCGGAGAGGACCTGGCGCTGTTCGACGCGGCGGTGGCCTCGATCGGATGCGATCTGGTCGGCGAAAGCGATTACCTGCCGGTCGAGTTGCAGACCGGCATGACCCGCGAGAAACTGATCGAAGTGGCGCAATACAAGGTGTCGACCGAAGAGGCGGTGCCGCTGAGCAATGGCGGCGTGCGTCTGGTGACCGGGGCCTGCGCGCCGGTTGCGGTGGCACCCGCAGCGACCTGAGACGACCCGAACGAGACCCTGAGACCAAGGCCCGGCGCTCTGTCCGGGCAAGCCAAAACTGGAGAGCGTGCCTGATGCTGCGTCGTCTGCACCCCGAACAACCCACCGAGTTCGCCTTTACCGCCGACAACGCGGCCTGGGCGCGCGAGCAGATCACCAAATACCCCGAGGGCCGCCAGGCCAGCGCGATCATTCCGCTGCTCTGGCGCGCGCAGGAGCAGGAGGGCTGGCTCAGCCGTCCGGCCATCGAACGCGTCGCCGACATGCTGGGCATGGCCTATATTCGGGCGCTGGAAGTGGCGTCGTTCTACTTCATGTTCCAGCTGCAACCGGTTGGATCCGTTGCACATATCCAGATCTGCGGCACCACGTCCTGCATGATCTGCGGGGCCGAGGACCTGATCGCCGTCTGCCGCGACAAGATCGCCGACAAACCGCATGCGCTGAGCGATGATGGCAAGTTCAGCTGGGAAGAGGTCGAGTGTCTGGGCGCCTGCGCCAACGCGCCCATGGCTCAGATCGGCAAGGATTATTACGAGGATCTGACAGCGGAAAAACTGGGCGAGCTGCTGGACGCGATGGCCGCGGGCCAGGTGCCGCAGCCCGGTCCGCAGAACGGGCGGTTTGCGGCTGAGCCCGCCTCGGGCCTCACCAGCCTCACGGAATTTGTGAACGCCTCGATCAAGCTCAACGCGTCAGCAGGGCTGGCCGAGGAGATCGGCGATACGCTGAAACGCATCGATGGCAGCGAAGTGCCGCTGCGCGCGCCCTGGAATGACGCGTCGGGCACCCGAGGCGTGCCGGAGCCCGGCCCAGACGCGCAGATGCCGCCCGACGGGCCAGACGGTGCTCAGGGCGGGCGCAGCGAAGGCGAAGAGCCCGCTCCGCGCGATGTCGGCGCGGCCTCCGACGGACATGCGGAAGCCCCGGGCGAAGCGCCTGCAGCAGAATCCAAGGGCCGTCCGCCGGTGGATGGCACCGGTGGCGAGACGGGTGCCGAGACGGGCGAAGATGCGGGTGATCCGCAAACGGGCACCAAGCCGCAGACACTTGACGGCCCGCGCGATGGCGCTGCGGACGACCTCAAGCAGATCAAGGGCATCGGCCCGAAACTGGAGAAACTGGTCAACAGCCTGGGCTTTTACCATTTCGACCAGATCGGCGGCTGGACCGATGCCGAGGTGGCCTGGGTCGACCAGAACCTCGAAGGCTTCAAGGGCCGGGTGAGCCGGGACAAATGGGTCGAACAGGCCCGGACCCTCTCCGAAGGGGGCGAGACGGCGTTTTCCAACCGTGTTAAGAAGGGCGGCGTCTACGACGACTAACGAACGGAACCTGGGACGGGAGTTTAGCGATGAGCAACAACAGTGGTGGCATGAGCTGCGCCATGGGATGCTGGGTACTGGCGGCGGTGGCAAGCGGGCTGCTTGCGGTTTTCCTGCTGATGTTTGGCGAGTTCGGCCTTATCGGCACTATCTTCATGGCCGGTCTGGCCTTTGCCGTTCTGGGCGTCGTCTTCAGCTTTCTGTTCTGCCGTCCGCTGCCTGCGCTGGGAACCGTGACACCGGGTGAAAAGACCGGACTGCGCGCGGTACCGCCGGGCGAAGATGACGGCCATGACGCCAAGCCGGCCCCGGCGCCCGCGGCACAGGCAGAACCGGCGGCCAAACCCGCACCGGCCGCGGCCGAAAAAACCGCCGCATCCGGCGACGGGGACGCTGGCATCAAACCCTCCAAGGCGCTGGCGGGGCAGGAAGAGCTGGCCGCGCGCAAGGGTGAGTGGAAATTCGGCGACGACTCGGCCCCCGGCAAGGAGGCCGCCGCGGATACCGCGCCTGCGGCCGATGCAAAGCCCGAGACCGCGGCGGTCGAAGGCCCGGGCACCAAACCCGAGACGCTCTCGGGTCCGCGCGACGGCACGGCGGACGATCTCAAGCGGATCAAGGGCATCGGCCCCAAGCTCGAGACGCTCTGCAACACGCTGGGCTTTTACCATTTCGACCAGATCGCGGGCTGGACCGCCGAAGAGGTGGCCTGGGTCGATCAGAACCTCGAAGGGTTCAAGGGCCGCGTGACCCGCGACAACTGGGTCGAACAGGCGCGCCAGCTTGCGGCGGGCGAAGAGACGGATTTCTCCAAGAAGGTGGACAAGGGCGACGTCTACTGACGCCGCCTGCGACGGCATCACGCCTTGCGGCTCCGCGCGGGGCATGCAAGGCAACGGCCTGACGGGATGAGACAAACAGGGGGCAAGGCGGAACGCGATGGTGAGCAAAGAAGCACAGGCCCGGCGGGGGCGGCAGATCGCGCTGCTGATCGCTGCGGTGGGCGTGCTCTATGTCGCCATCACCGCGCTTGGCGCCTCACTGGGCTGGAGCCATCGCACGATGGCACTGTTCGATCTCGCGGCGCTGGCCGGCTTCGCGATGGCGATCTGGATGATTTACGGGCTCTGGCGCGCGCGTCAGAACAACAAGGACTAGGCTATGCTGGCTGACAAGGACCGCATCTTTACCAACATCTACGGCATGCATGACCGCACGCTGGAGGGCGCGAAACAGCGCGGCCATTGGGATGGCACGGCGGATCTGATCAAGAAGGACCGCGCCTGGATCATCGACCAGATGAAGGCAAGCGGACTGCGCGGGCGCGGCGGGGCGGGCTTTCCGACCGGGCTCAAATGGTCCTTCATGCCCAAGGAAAGCGACGGACGGCCGAGCTATCTGGTTGTGAACGCGGACGAATCCGAGCCCGGCACCTGCAAGGACCGCGAGATCATGCGCCACGATCCGCACACGCTGATCGAAGGCTGCCTGATCGCCTCTTTCGCCATGCAGGCCCATGCCTGCTATATCTATATCCGCGGCGAATATATCCGCGAGCGCGAGGCGCTGCAGGCGGCGATTGACGAATGTTATGATGCGGGGCTTCTGGGCAAGAACGCCGCGGGCTCGGGCTGGGATTTCGACCTTTACCTGCATCACGGCGCCGGCGCCTATATTTGCGGTGAGGAAACGGCGCTGCTCGAAAGCCTCGAAGGCAAGAAGGGCATGCCGCGCATGAAGCCGCCATTCCCGGCGGGGGCGGGGCTTTACGGCTGCCCGACAACGGTGAACAACGTCGAATCCATCGCCGTGGTGCCGACGATCCTGCGGCGCGGGCCGGACTGGTTTGCGGGCTTCGGGCGTCAGAACAATGCAGGCACCAAGCTATTTGCGATCTCGGGCCATGTGAACAATCCCTGCGTGGTCGAAGAGGCGATGTCGATCACCTTCGAAGAGCTGATCGAGACCCATTGCGGCGGCATTCGCGGCGGCTGGGACAATCTCAAGGCGGTGATCCCCGGCGGCTCCTCGGTGCCCTGTGTGCGCGGCGAAAAGATGAAAGACGCGGTGATGGATTTCGATTACCTGCGCGGCGAGCTGGGCTCCGGCCTCGGCACCGCGGCGGTGATCGTGATGGACCAGTCCACCGACATCATCAAGGCGATCTGGCGGCTCAGCAAATTCTACAAGCACGAAAGCTGCGGCCAATGCACGCCCTGCCGGGAGGGCACCGGCTGGATGATGCGGGTGATGGACCGTCTGGTGCAGGGCAAGGCCGAGGTCGAGGAGATCGACATGTTGTTCGACGTCACGAAACAGGTCGAGGGCCACACGATCTGCGCGCTTGGCGACGCGGCGGCCTGGCCGATCCAGGGCCTCATCCGCAACTTCCGCGACGAGATCGAGGACCGCATCAAGGCGCAGAAATCCGGCAAGATGAGCGCGGTGGCGGCGGAGTGAACGGGTCGAACCGGCACGTGGCCCATTTCAACTGGGCCACTCTGCTGGACGACGTGGGCTCGCCCGGCGTTGCGGGGTTTGTCGATGCCATCGGGCGGGTAAACGCGCTGGCCGAACGATCGGACGGGTTCATTTGGCGCAGCGGCGATGAGAATGTGGCAGCGCAGGCGATCAACTGGCCGCTATTCGACGACCCAAGGACCATCGCGTCGTTTTCGGTCTGGGAGACGCCAGAAGCTCTGAGATCATTTGTCTACAGGACGGTGCATGGTGCGTTCTATCGCCGCAAGGCGGAGTGGTTCGTGCCGGGGAGCGGCGTGAACTACGTGTTGTGGTGGGTGCCGGTCGGGACAGTGCCCGGCTTTGAAGACGCGCGGCGACGTGTCGAAACCATTGCGCAACACGGCCCGACCGAACACGCGTTCGACTTCACCTGGCTGGATGCACGGATGCCGGTGTGATCGGCGACCGCTGAGCGGTCCGATGTCAGGCCGCCACGCGTGTTACTGCGGAGGCGGCCTGTTGCGTCAGTCCGTGCGCGTCGTCTTGTCCAGCGTCTCGGCATTCTCTTCGGGCATGTTCTGAGAGATGTCGTCCGAGGTTTCCGGCGTTTTCTCCTCCCCGGCCTCTCCGGTCTCGATGAATTTTTCGGTCTGTTCTTTGGCGGTTTCGGCCCGGTCTTCGGTATCGGTCGTTTTGATCTTGTCGGTCATGGTCTTCTCCTCCAAACCCTGTGGCAGGAAACGCGCCGACACTGGCGCAGGTTCCGCGCGCTGCGCGGTGCGGATCTGGAGAAGAGGGCTGGACGTGCGGCTGTTGCGGGTGATCTTTGCGGGTGTTCAGAGCCTTCTGGCGGCTCTGCTTGTGGCGGGCGGGGCCTTTGTGCCGGCGTGGTATGCGCATGTCGCCATCGACAATGCTCTGGCGCCGACATGGGTCTACGGCTGCGTCGCGCTGCTGGTGCTGGTCTCCGCCTCGGTTGTGATGGTGCTTCTGTCCAAGGCGTGGCGCGGAATCCCGCCGCTCAAAGACTGACGCGCCGGACGCTTGACCCGGCGGGGCAGAGCCTTGAGACTGCGCGAAACGGAATGTGACGGGCCCATGGATGCGGTCCGCGTGAGGAGAGCGGAAATGGTGCGCGCAACGATCACTCTGGGTCTGGTCCTTCTGGTCGCGGGCTGCGGCACGCTCAGCAATCTGGGGCAGGGGTTGGGCATCGGGCGCAAGCAGGTGCTCTTTGAAGGCCAACGGTTCCGCGCCAAGGCGCAGGCGGTCGAGCGCAGGGACAAGCAGGAATTTGTGGTGAGCGTGCGCCCGGTGCAGGCGTCGCTCGACGGGGCGCGGCAGGCCGCTGAATACCAGGGTGTGCGGCATTGCATCAAGTATTTCGGCACGTCCGATATCGACTGGCAGATCGGCCCCGACACCGACCCCGGGTCCTTGCCGATCGACGGTGACACGCTGACTTTCCGCGGATCCTGCATCGACCGCTGAGCGGGGATTTCTGCCGATGCCTCGGCAAATTTCGGACCGTTTTTCAGGGCGCTATTGAATATCAGCCCCGCGCGGCCCCATCTGTGCGACCGTAGACGTCACGAACGAAAGGGCCTGTCATGCGCCTGATTCCCACAACCATTCTTTGTCTTGCCCTGGCCACACCGCTGGCGGCGAAACCACCGCTCAGCCAGGTGCCGGAGATCGAAAACGGCCTGACCACAATCGCCATCGCCGATGCGATCCGCAAGGAGTGCGACGGGATCAAGGCGCGGGTGCTCCGCGCCACAAACACCGTGAACGCGCTGAAATCCCGCGCGCTTGCGCTGGGATATTCCGAGGCGGAGATCGAGGCCTATGTGACCTCACCCGCCGAGCAGGACCGCATGCGGGCCAAGGTGGAAAGCTGGCTGGCGGAGCGCGGTGTGCATGCGGGCCGTTCCAAGGAAATGTGTGCCTTCGGCAAGGCCGAGATCGCGCGCGCCAGCCGGATCGGCACCTTGCTGCGCTGAGCGCGGATCGACAGCAGGGCGCGGGGCAGGGCCGTGCCGCGCCGTCGGTTGTCCCGCGCCTTGCGTGACATGCGGGTCCGCCGCGAAAGCGGCGGCAGCGCGGGTCGCGGGCCGCTGACGCCAGGTCGCCATGCGCGACCCGCGCCAGACCGGTCAGAATTGCACCGTTTTGCCCCATAAAACGCGCCTGAAGCGCCCGGCAGCCCCGCAAGCGGCCTGCCGCGTCGATTTTTCCGGTGTCACATGTGCTTAACGTCTGGCATCGCGCCGCCAGCCGCGTTAGAACCCGTGCGACCGCGGCCCATCTGCGGATGGGCCTGATAGCATGTCGCTCAAACGTGGGAACCGGTTTTGAGCATCACGGACATGCGCGATCACACGGTTGGAGCGAGGCGCGTTTATCGCCGGTAAACGCGGCGCGGTCCGGCCAGCCATGGGAAACGAAGGGCGCGGGCCATGTCCGATACACGCAAGATCATCATCGACGGCAACGAGATCGAGGTGGACGGGGCGATGACCCTGATCCAGGCCTGCGAAGTGGCCGGCATCGAAATTCCGCGCTTTTGTTATCACGAGCGGCTGAGCATCGCGGGCAATTGCCGCATGTGCCTTGTCGAAGTGGTGGGCGGGCCGCCAAAGCCCGCGGCCTCCTGCGCGATGCAGGTGCGCGACCTGCGGCCCGGCCCCGAAGGCCAGCCGCCGGTGGTCAAGACCAACTCGCCCATGGTCAAGAAGGCCCGCGAGGGGGTGATGGAGTTCCTGCTGATCAACCATCCGCTGGACTGCCCGATCTGCGATCAGGGCGGCGAATGCGACCTGCAGGACCAGGCGATGGCCTACGGTGTCGATTTTTCGCGCTTCCGGGAGCCCAAGCGGGCGACCGAGGATCTCGATCTCGGCCCGCTGGTGGAAACCCACATGACGCGCTGCATCTCCTGTACCCGCTGCGTGCGCTTCACCACCGAGGTGGCGGGCATCACCCAGATGGGCCAGACCGGCCGGGGCGAGGATGCGGAGATCACGTCCTATCTGGGTCAGACGCTTGATTCGAACCTGCAGGGCAACATCATTGACCTGTGTCCGGTGGGCGCGCTGGTCAGCAAGCCTTACGCGTTTACCGCGCGACCCTGGGAGCTCAGCAAGACCGAGAGCATCGATGTGATGGATGCGCTCGGCTCCAACATCCGCGTCGACACCAAGGGACGCGAAGTCATGCGCTTCCTGCCGCGCAACCATGATGGCGTGAACGAGGAATGGATTTCCGACAAGACGCGCTTTGTCTGGGACGGGCTGCGCCGTCAGCGGCTCGACCGGCCCTATATCCGTGAGAACGGCAAGCTGCGGCCCGCGGGCTGGGGCGAGGCGCTCGCGAAGTCGGCCGAGGCCGTCAAGGGAGCGAAGAACCTTGTCGGGCTCGTGGGCGATCTCGCGCCGGTCGAGGCGGCCTACAGCCTCAAGGCGCTGATCGAGGGACAGGGCGGCGTCGTGGAATGCCGCACCGATGGCGCGAAGCTACCCGCGGGCAACCGCTCCGCCTATGTGGGCAACGCGGCGGTCGCGGATATCGACCACGCCAGGGCGATCCTGCTCATCGGCACCAACCCGCGGGTCGAGGCGCCGGTGCTCAATGCACGCATCCGTGCGGCCTGGGCGCGCGGCGCCGAGATCGGGCTTGTCGGCCCCGCGGTGGATCTGACCTATGACTACGCCCATTTCGGCACCGACCGCGCGGCGCTCGAAAAGAACGCGGATTGCGCGCGCGACAATCTCAAGGCCGCCGAAGACGCGGCCCTGATCATCGTCGGCCAGGGTGCGCTGACCGGAGAGGACGGCGTGGCGGTGCTGGCGCGCGCCATGCAGATCGCCGGCGATGCAGGGGCGCGGCTATTGGTGCTGCACAGCGCCGCCGGCCGCGTCGGTGCCATGGATGTCGGGGCGACCAATCCCGACGGCATGAATGCCGTGCAGAAGGCCGATGTGATCTACAACCTCGGCGCCGATGAGATCGAGATCGCCGATGGCGCCTTCGTCATCTACCAGGGCAGCCATGGCGACCGCGGGGCGCACCGCGCCGACGTGATCCTGCCGGGGGCCGCCTATACCGAAGAGCAGGGGCTCTTCGTGAACACCGAAGGCCGCCCGCAACTGGCGCAGCGCGCGAGCTTTGCGCCCGGCGAGGCCAAGGAAAACTGGGCGATTCTGCGCGCGCTTTCAGCCGAGATCGGCGCAACCCAGCCCTGGGACAGCCTGGCGCAGTTGCGACAGGCGCTGGTCAAGGCGGTGCCGCATCTCAAGCAGATCGACATGGTGCCGGACAACGACTGGCAGCCGGTCGAGGCCTCGGATCTGGGGGATGCCGATTTCCGCGAGGTGATCGGCGATTACTGGCTGACCAACCCGATTGCCCGCGCCTCGGAGCTGATGGCAGAGCTGTCGCGCCGCGCCAAGGAGCGGGCCGAGGCACCGCTGGCGGCAGAGTGACCTTCTTGCGGCTGGGCATTCTCCTTGCGGCGCTGGCCACGGCGGGGACGCTGTCGGCCTGCACGATCGAGGAACCGGTGGCCGAAGGGCCTTTCATGCCGCTTTACGGCGGTATCGAGACCCGGCTTCTGGATGGTGACCTGGTGCAGTTCGGCGTCGCCATGCGCGGCGCGCGCGATGCGGGCGATGTCGAGCAATACGCCCAATGCGCCGCGGCGCAATATGCGCTGATCCGCGGCTACGGCTTCGCGCGGCATTTGCGCACGAATACATACGAGGAGGGTGGCCTCTGGCGCGGAGATGCGGTTTACACGATCTCGGCGACATTGCCTCCGGGGCTCAGGACGATAGACGCGGAAGTCACCGCGCTGGCCTGTGCCGAAAGCGGAATACCGATGGTATGAGGGACCGATGGCTGATTTTCTGAGCACACCGATGGGCATCGCCGTCATCATCGTGGCGCAATGTTTGGCAGTGCTGGGCTTCGTGATGGTGAGCCTGCTGTTTCTGGTCTACGGCGATCGCAAGATCTGGGCCGCCGTGCAGATGCGGCGCGGCCCCAACGTGGTGGGCACATGGGGCCTGCTGCAGACCGTGGCCGACGCGCTGAAATATGTGGTCAAGGAAGTGGTGATCCCGGCGGGCGCGGACCGTCCCGTCTTCATGCTGGCGCCGATGACCAGCTTCGTGCTGGCGATGATCGCCTGGTCGGTCATTCCGTTCAACGACACCTGGGTGCTCAGCGACATCAACGTGGCGATCCTGTTTGTCTTCGCGGTCTCCTCGCTCGAGGTTTACGGCGTGATCATGGGCGGCTGGGCGTCGAACTCGAAATACCCGTTCCTGGGCTCGCTCCGGTCCGCCGCGCAGATGATTTCCTACGAGGTCTCGCTGGGGCTTATCATCATCGGCATCATCATCTCCACCGGCTCGATGAATTTCGGGTCCATCGTGGCGGCGCAGGACGGCGCCTACGGGTTCTTCAGCTGGTACTGGCTGCCGCATTTCCCGATGGTGTTCCTGTTCTTCATCTCGGCGCTGGCAGAGACCAACCGCCCGCCCTTCGATCTGCCCGAAGCGGAATCGGAGCTGGTGGCGGGCTACCAGGTGGAATATTCCTCGACGCCGTTCCTGCTCTTCATGGCCGGCGAGTATATCGCGATCTTCCTGATGTGCGCGCTGACCTCGCTGCTGTTCTTCGGCGGCTGGCTCTCGCCCATTCCGTTCATCCCCGACAGCCCGCTCTGGATGGTCGCGAAGATGGCGTTCTTCTTCTTCCTCTTCGCCATGGTGAAGGCGATCACCCCGCGCTACCGCTATGACCAGCTGATGCGGCTGGGCTGGAAAGTGTTCCTGCCGTTCAGCCTTGTCTGGGTGGTGTTTGTGTCCTTCGCGGCGAAGTTCGACTGGTTCTGGGGCGGCTACGCCCGCTGGGCAACGGGAGGCTAGACAATGTCGGATCTCAAGGCCGCCATTCTGGACGCCAAATATATCGACATGATCTCGCTCGGGGATTTTGTGGTGCGCGATTGCGGGCTGCCGGATGTGGACAGCGACGGCAACCTGATGCCGCAGGCGACCGAGATTGCCGCGGCGCTCTTTCGCTGGGCGGCGGATGTGCAGGCCGCAGAAGAAAAACACACCGACCCGCTGCAGCCGGGCGGCGATCCGGAATTTCAGGAATACGACGAAAACGGCGATCCGCTCATGGACGCCGATGAGGCGGCGCGGCGTGAAGCCGGGCACACGGATCTGGCACGGGAGGGCTGACGGATGGCGAATATCGACTACGGACGCGCGGCGAAATACTTCCTGCTGGCGGATTTCCTGCAGGGCTTCAAGCTGGGGTTCAAATACTTCTTTGCCCCCAAGGCGACGCTGAATTACCCGCACGAGAAGGGCCCGCTCAGCCCGCGGTTCCGCGGCGAGCACGCGCTCAGGCGCTATCCCAACGGCGAGGAACGCTGCATTGCCTGCAAGCTCTGCGAGGCGATCTGCCCGGCGCAGGCGATCACCATCGATGCCGAGCCGCGCGAGGACGGCAGCCGCCGCACCACACGCTACGACATCGACATGACCAAATGCATCTATTGCGGCTTCTGTCAGGAAGCCTGCCCGGTGGATGCGATTGTCGAGGGGCCGAATTTCGAGTTCGCCACCGAGACCCGCGAGGAGCTTTACTACGACAAGGACAAGCTGCTGGCCAATGGCGAGCGCTGGGAAGCCGAGATCGCCCGCAACCTCGAGATGGACGCGCCTTACCGATGAGCGACGCCAAGACCCCGTTCGAGCTGATGATGAGCCAGGCGCAGGAGATGGCCAAGGCCTTCAATCCCGCGCTCACCACCTTCGACCCCAAGGGCTTTGAAAAGCTCTGGCCGACCATGACCAAGGACACGATGGAGATGTGGTTCGGCAAGGGGATCTCGAAAGAGGGGCTCGACGCCAAGACACGGCTCCTGCTGACGCTGGCGGGGCTGACCATGCAGGGCGCGCAGGCGGAGACGCCGTTCCGCATGACCGTGCGCCATGCGCTGGAAGCGGGCGCCACCGATGAAGAGATTGCCGAGACCATCGCGCAGATGTCGATGTTTGCCGGCATACCCGCCATGACCCGCGCCATGGAGCTGGCGCGCGAGGTCATGGCCGACAGGAAGGATGACCCGACATGATCACCTTTGCCTTTTACCTCTTTGCGCTTGGCGTGGTTGCGGGGGGGCTTTTCACCGTGATCAGCCGCAACCCGGTGCATTCGGTGCTCTGGCTGATCCTGGCTTTCCTGAGCTCGGCGGGGCTTTTTGTGCTGCTCGGGGCAGAGTTTGTGGCGATGCTGCTGGTCATTGTCTATGTGGGCGCGGTTGCGGTGCTGTTCCTCTTTGTGGTGATGATGCTCGACGTGGATTTTGCCGAGCTCAAGGCCGAGATGGCGCGCTACATGCCGCTGGCGCTGCTCATCGGGCTGGTGATCCTGATGCAGCTGGCCTTTGCCTTCGGCGCGTGGGAGGCCAGCACGCTGGCCGATGCGCAGCGCGCGCAGGTGGTGCCGGTCGACCGGCACAACACCGAGGCGCTGGGGCTTATCCTTTACGATCAGTACTTTCTGCTCTTTCAGCTGGCCGGCCTGATCCTGCTGGTGGCGATGATCGGGGCGATTGTGCTGACGCTGCGCCACCGCTCGGATGTGAAGCGGCAGGACGTGATCGCGCAGATGATGCGCGACCCGGCCACGGCGATGGAACTGCGCGACGTCAAGCCCGGGCAGGGCCTGTGACGGCGTGGCGATGAACAAGGGAACGACCATCGCGGTGGTCGTTGCAATAGCGGTCGCGGTGGCGGTTGCGAACGGATACTTCAGCGGGCGATAGACCCGGAGGGACGAGATGATCGGATTGGAACATTACCTGACGGTGGCGGCCATATTGTTCGTCATCGGCATCTTCGGGCTCTTCCTGAACCGAAAGAACGTGATCATCCTGCTGATGAGCATCGAGCTGATGCTGTTGGCGGTGAACATCAACCTTGTGGCGTTCTCTTCGTATCTGGGCGATCTGGTGGGGCAGGTCTTCACGCTGTTTGTGCTGACCGTGGCCGCCGCTGAGGCCGCCATCGGCCTGGCGATCCTGGTCTGCTTCTTCCGCAACCGGGGCACCATCGACGTCGAAGACGTCAACGTGATGAAGGGGTAAGGGCCAATGGAAAGCATCATCCTCTTCGCTCCGCTGGCCGGCGCGCTGATTGCGGGCTTCGGCTGGAAGCTCATCGGCATCCGGGGCGCGCAATGGATCACCACCGGGCTCTTGTTCGTGGCCTGCGCATTCTCGTGGATCGTGTTCCTGAGCCACGGGTCCGAGACCGAGACGATCAACATCCTGCGCTGGATCGAGAGCGGCACGCTCAGCACCGACTGGTCGATCCGGCTCGACCGGCTGACCTCGATCATGCTGATCGTGGTCACCACCGTGTCGGCGCTCGTGCACCTTTATTCCTTCGGCTACATGGCGCATGACGAGAATTTCCGCGAGGGCGAGGAGAGCTACAAGCCGCGCTTCTTTGCCTATCTGAGCTTCTTCACCTTCTCGATGCTGATGCTGGTGACCTCCGACAACCTCGTGCAGATGTTCTTTGGCTGGGAAGGCGTGGGCGTCGCGTCCTACCTGCTGATCGGGTTCTACTACCGCAAGCCGTCGGCCAATGCCGCCGCGATCAAGGCGTTTGTGGTCAACCGGGTGGGCGATTTCGGCTTTGCGCTCGGGATCTTTGCGCTCTTTTTCCTCGTGGACAGCGTCAAGTTCGACGACATCTTTGCCGCCGCACCCGAGCTTGCCGAAACGCAGCTGACCTTCCTCTGGACCTCGTGGAACGCAGCCGAGCTGATCGCCTTCCTGCTCTTTATCGGTGCCATGGGCAAATCGGCGCAGCTGATCCTGCACACCTGGCTGCCGGATGCGATGGAAGGCCCGACGCCGGTCTCCGCGCTCATCCACGCGGCAACGATGGTCACGGCGGGGGTGTTCCTTGTCTGCCGGATGTCGCCGGTGATGGAGTTCGCGCCCAATGCCACCGCCTTCATCACCTTCCTCGGCGCCTCCACCGCCTTTTTCGCGGCCACGGTGGGCCTTGTGCAGACCGACATCAAGCGCGTGATCGCCTATTCGACCTGCTCGCAGCTGGGCTACATGTTCGTGGCCGCGGGCGTCGGCGTCTACTCGGTCGCGATGTTCCACCTTTTCACCCACGCCTTCTTCAAGGCGATGCTGTTTCTGGGGGCCGGTTCGGTCATCCACGGCATGCATCACGAACAGGACATGCGGAACTATGGCGGGCTGAAGGACAAGCTGCCCTACACATTCTGGGCGATGCTGATCGGCACGCTGGCGATCACCGGGGTGGGCATCCCGCTGACCGGCTGGATCGGCTTTGCAGGCTTTGCCTCCAAGGACGCGGTGATCGAGAGCGCCTATGTGGGCACCAATGGCGGCTATGCGTTCTGGATGCTGGTCATCGCGGCGCTGTTCACCAGCTTTTACAGCTGGCGGCTGATGTTCCTGACCTTCTGGGGCAAGCCGCGCGGCGACAAGCACACCCATGAGCACGCGCATGAAAGCCCGATGACCATGCTGGTGCCGCTGGGCGTGCTGGCCGTGGGTGCGGTCTTTGCCGGGGCGATCTGGTACAGCAGCTTCTTTGGCAAGACCAACGAGGTGGTGAAGTTCTTTGGCGGTCACTACGAGGAGCCCTCCGAGGAGCTGAAGGCCGCCGTGGCCGAGCGCAGCCCGAAGGCTTCCGAGTTGCACTACATCATGGAGGATCCGCCGGGCGGGGCCGCGATCTACATCGCGCCCGAGAACACCGTGCTGCACGAGGCGCATTACGTGCCGACCTGGGTCAAGCTCAGCCCCTTCATCGCGATGCTGATCGGTCTTGCCGTGTCCTACTGGTTCTACATCGTGAACCCGGCGCTGCCCAAACGCCTCGCCGAAAGCCAGCGGCCGCTCTACCTCTTCCTGCTCAACAAGTGGTATTTCGACGAGCTCTATGACGCGATCTTCGTCGGGCCCGCCAAGGTGCTGGGGCGCCTGCTCTGGAAGCGCGGCGACGGGGATGTCATCGACGGGTCGATCAACGGGGTGGCGATGGGCATCGTGCCGTTCTTCACCCGCCTCGCGGGCCGCGCGCAGTCGGGCTACATCTTCACCTATGTCTTCGCGATGGTGATCGGCATCGCCGTCTTCATCACCTGGATGACGCTGACCGGGGGGGCGCAGTAATGGATTACCTGCTTTCCATCGTCACCTTCCTGCCCGCGCTGGCCGCGCTGATCCTGGCGCTGCTGCTGCGGGGCGATGACGCGGCGGCCAACCGCAATGCCAAATGGGTGGCGATGTTCGCCACATCGGCGACGTTTGTGATCTCGCTCTTCATCCTCTTCCAGTTCGATCCCTCGAATACCGGGTTCCAGATGGTGGAAGAGGGCGACTGGCTGCTCGGCCTGCAATACAAGATGGGGGTCGACGGCATCTCGGTGCTGTTTGTGATGCTCACCACCTTCATCATGCCGCTGGTGATTGCCGCGTCCTGGGATGTGAGCCACCGCGTCAAGGAATACATGATCGCGTTTCTGGTGCTCGAGACGCTGATGCTTGGTGTGTTCATGGCGCTGGATCTGGTGCTCTTTTACCTGTTCTTCGAGGCGGGCCTCATTCCGATGTTCCTGATCATCGGCATCTGGGGCGGCAAGGAGCGGATCTACGCCAGCTTCAAGTTCTTCCTTTATACCTTCCTCGGCTCGGTGCTGATGCTGGTGGCGATGGTGGCGATGTTCTCGGATGCGGGCACCACCGATATCGAACAGCTTCTGGTGCATAATTTCGCCTCCGAGAGCTTCTCGATCCTCGGCATCCAGATCATCGGCGGGCTGCAGACGATGCTGTTTATCGCGTTCTTCGCCAGCTTCGCGGTCAAGATGCCGATGTGGCCGGTGCATACCTGGCTGCCGGATGCGCATGTGCAGGCGCCCACGGCGGGCTCGGTGGTGCTGGCGGCGATCCTGCTGAAAATGGGCGGTTACGGCTTTTTGCGCTTCTCGCTGCCGATGTTCCCGGTGGGCTCGGACGTGATGGCCAATTTCGTCTTCACGCTCTCGGTGATCGCGATCATCTACACCAGCCTCGTGGCGCTGGTGCAGGAGGACATGAAAAAGCTCATCGCCTATTCGTCCGTGGCGCATATGGGCTACGTGACCATGGGCATCTTCGCGGCCAACCAGCAGGGTGTGGACGGGGCGATCTTCCAGATGATCTCCCACGGGTTCATCTCGGGCGCGCTGTTTCTGTGTGTGGGTGTGATCTACGACCGCATGCACACCCGCGAAATTGACGCCTATGGCGGGCTGGTGAACCGGATGCCGGCCTATGCGCTGATCTTCATGCTCTTCACCATGGCCAATGTCGGCCTGCCGGGCACCAGCGGCTTTGTGGGCGAGTTCCTGACGCTGATGGGCATCTTCCAGGTCAACACCTGGGTGGCGGCGGGGGCGGCCACCGGCGTGATCCTGTCGGCGGCCTATGCGCTCTGGCTCTACCGCCGGGTGGTGATGGGGGATCTCATCAAGGAGAGCCTCAAGACCATCTCAGACATGACCACCCGCGAGAAGGCGATCTTTGCGCCGCTGGTGGTGATGACGATCTGGATGGGTGTCTACCCGGCGCCGATCCTCGACCGGATCGGACCCAGCGTGGCCGCCCTGGTCGAAACCTATGACACCGACGTGGCGGAGGCCGGGCATCGCGATCCGGTCACCCAGGTCGCCGAAGCTGACCATTAAGGGGGCGGGGACATGACGATCTCGGCTGATCTCAATATCATCCTGCCGGAAATCGTGCTTGCGGTCTACGCAATGGGCGCGCTGCTGGCGGCGGTCTATACCGGCAAGGACAAGCTGGCCCCGATGCTGGTCTGGATCACCAGCGCGCTCTTTGTGGTGCTGGCCTTCTGGATCGGCACCACCGGCGGCGGCGACAACGTCGCCTTTGGCGGCATGTTCATCGATGACGGGTTTGCGCGCTTCTCCAAGGTCACGCTGCTTCTGGCGGCGGCGGCGGTGCTGCTGATGTCGGAAGGCTATATGGAGCGGCGCGGGCTCTTGCGGTTCGAATACCCGCTGCTCATCGCGCTGTCGGTGGTGGGCATGATGATGATGGTCTCCGCCGGAGACCTGATGGCGCTTTACATGGGGCTGGAGCTGCAGTCGCTGGCGCTTTACGTCGTGGCCTCGCTGCGCCGCGATTCGGTGAAATCGACGGAGGCGGGGCTGAAATATTTTGTGCTGGGCGCGCTGTCGTCGGGCCTGCTGCTCTACGGCGCGTCGCTGGTATACGGCTATGCGGGCACAACACTCTTTTCGGGGATCGTGCAGACGGCGGTGGTGGGCGATGTCTCCATCGGGTTGCTGCTGGGCCTGGTGCTGCTGATTGCCGGTCTGGCCTTCAAGGTCTCTGCCGTGCCGTTCCACATGTGGACGCCGGATGTCTACGAAGGCTCGCCGACACCGGTGACCGCGTTTTTCGCCACCGCCCCCAAAGTGGCGGCCATGGCGCTCTTTGCGCGGGTGATGCATGACGCTTTCGGCAATGCGGTGGGCGACTGGCAGCAGGTGATTGCGCTGATCTCGGTGCTGTCGATGTTTCTTGGCGCCGTGGCGGCGATCGGGCAGCGCGACATCAAGCGGCTGATGGCCTATTCGTCGATTGCCCATATGGGTTATGCGCTGATGGGTCTGGCGGCGGGCAGCGTGCTGGGCGTGCAGGCGATGCTGATCTACATGGCGATCTACGTGACGATGAATGTGGGCACGTTCGCGTTTATCCTCAGCATGGAGCGGGACGGCCAGCCGGTGACCGATATCGAGGCGCTGGGAATGTATTCCAAACGCGAGCCCGGCCGCGCGCTGGCGATGCTGGTGCTCTTGTTCAGTCTCGCGGGTGTACCGCCGCTGGTGGGCTTTTTCGGCAAGCTCTACGTGCTGCGCGCGGCTTATGACGCCGGGCTGGCCTGGCTGGCGGTGGCCGGTGTGATCGCAAGCGTGATCGGCGCCTTCTACTATCTGCGCATCGTCTTCTACATGTATTTCGGCGAGGATCGCGAAGACGCGCTGGATGGCGGCAAGTCACCGGTGCTCTGGGGCTTTCTGATGGCCTCGGCGGTGATCATGGTTGTGGGTGTGGTCAACCTCTTCGGGATCGAAGGGGCGGCGCAGGCGGCGGCCACGACGCTTGTCAACTGAGCGCGGTCTGAAATTGCAAAACGGTGACGCGCCTCTGGCGCGTCGCATTGTTTTTGAGAGTTGGGGGCGCTGCCCCCAAACCCCCGGCGGTATTTTCAAAGAGAAGAAGCAGGCAGGCGCGTGACCTGGCCTGCTGGATATGCACGGCGGGTGCTGGCGGAGGTCGACAGCACCAATGCCGAGGCCGCGCGGGTGGCACGCGCGCTTTCCGGGCCGGAATGGATTCTCGCCTTGCGGCAACGCGCGGCGCGCGGGCGGCGCGGGCGGGCGTGGCAGATGCCGCCGGGCAATTTTGCCGCCTCGCTGGTGCTGCGCCCCGAGGGCACAGCGCAGATGGTTGCGCTGCGGTCCTTTGTGGCCTCGCTGGCGCTTTTTGACGCGCTGGCGGAGGTGAGCGGCAGCGCGGCCGGGCTGGCGCTGAAATGGCCCAATGACGTGCTGATGAATGGCGGCAAGCTGGCGGGCATCCTGCTGGAGAACCTCGGCGGGCCCGGCGGGCATTTGGTGATCGGTATCGGGGTGAACCTGATTGCGGCGCCTGCGGCGTCGGACGTGGAGCCGGGGGCGGTCACACCGGTCTCGGTCCTGGAGCAGACAGGTGTCCGGGTCACGCCGGAGCGGTTTCTGGATGCGCTGGCCGCCGCTTATGCGGGCTGGGAAGCGCAGTTCCGGACCCACGGGTTTGCGCCGGTGCAGACCGCCTGGCTGCAGCGCGCCGCACGGCTTGGTGAGCGGGTCACCGCGCGTGTGGGCGCGCAGGAGATCACCGGCACGTTCGAGACGGTGGACGATGACGGGCATCTTGTCCTAAAGACGCCGCAGGGCCTCCGGCGGATCGCCGCGGCAGATGTGTTTTTCTGAGACGGGGGGTGGCGCATGCTTCTCTGCATTGACTGCGGCAACACCAACACCGTGTTCTCGATCTGGGACGGGACCAGGTTTCTCTGCACGCTCAGGACCTCGACGCATCACGCGCGCACGGCGGATGCCTATTTCACCTGGTATTCCACGCTGGTCGGCCATTACGGCGTGAACGTCACGATCACCGATGTGATCATCTCCTCGACCGTGCCGCGGGTGGTGTGGAACCTGCGGGTCTTCGCGGACCGGTTTTTTGGCTGCCGCCCGCTGGTGGTGGGCAAGCCCGATTGCGCCCTGCCCATCGCGCAGCGCGTCGATGCGGGCACCACGGTGGGCCCCGACCGGCTGGTCAATTCCGCCGGCGGGTTCGACCGGCATGGCGGCAATCTGGTGGTGGTCGATTTCGGCACCGCCACCACCTTTGACGTGGTGGCAGGCGACGGCGCCTATGTGGGCGGGGTGATCGCGCCGGGGGTCAACCTCAGCCTCGAGGCGCTGCATATGGGCGCGGCGGCGCTGCCGCATGTGGACATCACCCAGCCCGACAAGGTGATCGGCACCAACACCGTGGGCTGCATCCAGTCGGGGGTGTTCTGGGGCTATGTCGGGCTGGTGCAGGGGATCGTGGGCCGGATCAAGGACGAGTACGGCGCGCCGATGCGGGTCATCGGAACCGGCGGGCTGGCCCCGTTGTTTGCGCAGGGAGAGTTGCTCTTTGACACGATCGAGGACGACCTCACGATGCATGGCCTCACGGTCATCTACAATCATAATCAAAAGGCAGCGGCATGAGCGGCGAGAGACTGATTTACCTCCCCCTGGGGGGCGCCGGCGAGATCGGCATGAATTGCTATGTCTATGGCTATGGCAAGCCGGGGCGGGAGCGGCTGATCGTGGTCGATCTGGGTGTGACCTTTCCGGATATGGACAGCAGCCCCGGCGTCGATCTGATCCTGCCCGACATTACCTGGCTGAAGGAAAACCGCGACCGGATCGAGGCGGTGTTCATCACCCATGCGCATGAGGATCACGTCGGCGCCGTGGGCCACACGTTCGAGGATCTGGGCGCCAGGATCCATTGCCGCGCCTTTACCGCCAATATCGCCCGGCGCAAGCTGGAGGAATACGGCGTCGAGGGCAAATCGGTGAAAACCGCCTCCGCATGGCCCGCCACGGTGAAGGCGGGGCCGTTCGAGGTGGGCTTCCTGCCGATCTCGCATTCGATCCCGGAGAGCTCTGCGCTGGTGATCGACAGCCCGGCGGGCCGGGTCATCCATACCGGCGACTTCAAGCTCGATCCCACGCCGCTGGTGGGCGAGCCCTGGGATCCGGCGCTCTGGGCCGAGGTCGCGAAACCGGGCGTCAGGGCGCTGGTCTGCGACAGCACCAACGTCTTTTCCGAACATCCCGGCCGGTCGGAGGCCTCTGTCGGCCCGGCGGTCGAGGATCTGGTGGCCAATGCCAAAAACATGGTGGTGGCCACGACATTCGCCTCCAACGTGGCGCGGGTGAAGACGCTGGCGGAGGCGGGCGAACGGGCCGGGCGCTCGATCTGCCTCATGGGCCGCGCGATGCGGCGGATGATCGAGGCGTCGGTGGAAACCGGCGTGCTCAAGGGCTTTCCCAAGGTCATCGCGCCCGAGGACGCGGCCAGCATTCCGCGCGAGAACCTGATGCTGCTTGTCACCGGCAGCCAGGGTGAGCGGCGCGCGGCCTCCGCGCAGCTGGCGCGCGGCAAGTATCACGGGATGGAGCTCAGGGAAGGCGATCTCTTTCTCTTCAGCTCCAAGACCATCCCCGGCAACGAGCGCGGCGTGATACGCATCATGAACCAGCTCTCCGAGCAGGGGGTGGATGTGGTCGATGACAGCGACGGGCAGTATCACGTCTCGGGCCACGCCAACCGGCCCGATCTGGAGACCATGCAGACCATCGTCGATCCGCAGATCGTGGTGCCGATGCATGGCGAGCACCGGCATCTGCGCGAACACACCAAGCTCGCGCAGGCGCGCGGGCGCAAGGGGGTGCTGGCGGTCAACGGCATGATGATCGACCTCAGCGGCAACGCGCCGGAGGTGGTCGAGTATATCGAAACCGGGCGCACCTATCTCGACGGCTCGGTGCAGATCGGCGCGCTGGATGGCGTGGTGCGCGATCGGATCCGCATGGCGCTCAACGGGCATGTGGTGGTCACCGTGATCCTCGACGAGGACGATGAGCCGCTGGGAGAGCCGTGGTGCGACATCATGGGTCTGCCCGAGACCGGGCGCAGCCATGCGCCGCTGATCGAGGTGCTGGAGGAGGATCTGAGCCAGTATCTGGGGCGCGCGGGGGCCAAGATCCTCACCGATGACGACAAGCTCGAGGACGGGTTGAAAAAGGTCGCGCGGCAGACCGCGCAGACCGAGATCGGCAAGAAACCGGAAGTGACGGTGATCGTCAGCCGGCTCACGTGAGCCGCCCGGCGCCGGTGGTCTTCGACCTTGACGGCACGCTGATCGACAGCCTGCCGGGGATCGCGAAGGCGGGCAATGCGGTGCTGGCCGATGAAGGCCTGCCGCATTTGCCGCAGGCGGCGTTCACCGGGTTTGTGGGGCATGGCGCGCGGGTCTTCATGGACCGGCTGATCGCCGCCACGGCGCTCGATCCGGCGCGCGATGCGCTGCTGATGGCGCGGTTCATGGAGCACTACGCCCGCGTCGGGCGCGAGACGCCGCTTTTTCCCGGCGTGCGCGACATGCTGGCAGCCTTGCGCGAAGAAGGGCGGGCGCTGGGGCTTTGCACCAACAAACCCTCCGGTCCGCTGGCATCGGTCATCGAGGCGCTGGCGCTTGATGCGGTCTTTGACGTGACCGTCGCCGGGGACAGTCTGGCGCAGCGCAAACCCGATCCCGCACCGCTCCTGCATTGCTTTGATGTTTTGGGCGCGCCGGGGGTCTATGTCGGCGACAGCGAGGTGGATGCGGAAACCGCGAAACGCGCGAGGCTGCCATTTGTGCTTTACACCGAAGGCATCCGGCTACGCCCGGTCGAGGCGTTGCCGCACCAGGCGGTATTCGACGATTTTGCGGCCCTGCCGGGGGTTCTGTTCTGGCCTCTGTCCTGAAAGAGGCGGCGCTGGTCGATCCGGATTGATCCGCCGATTGTGACGCGTCAGGATGCTCGCATGTGGAAAGCTCTGAACTCTCTCGCGCTTGTCGCCTGCCCGCTGCTCCCTGGCGCGCCTCTGGCCGCAGAAGAGGACCAGCCCGCGCCCGGCACCGTCTTCACCTACGCGATCACCAATACCGAGGTGAACGGGCTGAGCTCCGGCGCTGGCACGGCCACCAAGACGATCCACGAGGCAGCGGCAGGAACGCTGGCGGTGTCGGATTGCAACGGGCCGCAATCCTGCTTGCTGACGGTGCAACGCGACTTCCTGAAGACCGTGACCTGGGCCAATGCAAGCGCCGAAGCGGTTGCGGCGATGGGTGTCGAGGACTGGACCGCCGAGGAAACCGCGATCAGGATCACCATCAGCGAGGAAAGCGGCGGCGCGTTTTTCCCGCTCGAGGATGGCAAGCTGCTGCGCTGGACCGAGGATTGGACGTCGGAGCATTTCAACGCGCGCTACCGGATGCAGGCACAGCAGATTTGCTGCGATGCCGCCGACCATCCGCTGGCGCAATCCGACCGGCTCTGGACCATCCGCTACGGGTTCGAACGGGTGGATGAAGAGGCGCTTGGCAGCGGCGATGTGCTCTTCACCTATGACCCGGTGCTGAAATGGTACCTTGTGTCCGAGACGATCAACCGGACGCAGGACGATGTGGACGCGCCGGTACGAACGCGCATTTTCCGCAGCGATCTGAAGTCGGTACGAGACGCGGATGCGGTGGGCTCTCCGGCATCAGGGCAAAACTGACGCGGGCATTTTTGTCTTGTCCGCCAGAGTCCTGGCCCGCGCAGTGAATGTGCCAGCCATAGCGGCGGGCCTGCCACCCGACGGAAATACCCGCGCTCAGCTGGCCTTGCGCGCCAGTTCCTCCACCGCGTCCTTGGCCTTTTCGCCATTGGGATAGACCAGCCCGGCAGAGATCACGAGCTTGGCGGCATCCTCGATGCTCATGTCGAGCTCGATCACGTCACTTTTCGGAAAGAACAGCAAGAACCCGGAGGTCGGGTTTGGCGTGGTCGGCACAAAGACCGACACCATGCCGCCGGGCACCGCGGTCTTGGCCGCCACCTCGCCCCGCGTGTCGGTCGAGATAAAGGCAATCGCCCAGATACCCTTGCGCGGATATTCGATCAGGCAGGCCTTTTCGAAGCTGCGTTCGGTCTGGGCAAACACCGTCTCGGCGATCTGCTTGATGCCGGAATAGATCGAGCGCACCACCGGCGTGCGGTCCACGAGGCTTTCGGCAAAGCGGATCAGCGAACGTCCGATCAGCCCCTTGGCGATCCAGCCGACAATCAGCGTGAAAAGCAGGAAGACGATGACGCCGACGCCGCGGATATTGACGTTGATCCAGTCATCCGACCGCGGATCGGTGTTGCCGAGAAAGCGGTTGATCAAGCCTTCGGGCTGATAGGCGTCGGGCACGAACGGCCAGACAAACCCGTCGACCCAGCCGATCACCGTCCAGATCAGCCAGACGGTCAGCCCCACCGGCGCAATCACGACGATGCCCGTCAGGAATGACGCGCGAAACCCGGCGAGCCAGCCGGGGCGCTTGGGCTCTTTGTCGAAAGGCGTGCTCATGGGGCAGTCCGATGTTAACTCACCGGAACGTAGGTGTTTGCGGCAGGCTCCACAATGGCCGCGGGGCTCAGCTTGGGAAATTGCCGCGCCGCGCGCCCATTTCGGCGGCAATTCCCGCCGCAAGCCGCGCATTGTTGAGAACCAGCGCGATATTCGCCTCGAGCGAGCGGCCTTCGGTCAGCTCGAAGATCCGTTGCAGCAGGTAGGGCGTGAGCGCCTTGCCCGAGATCCCGTGCTGTGCCGCGTCGCTGGTGGCCTGCGCAATCACCGGAGCGAGCGTGGCGCGCGGGATCTCCGCCTCGGCGGGGATCGGATTGGCCACCAGCTGTCCGCCGGGCAGACCAAGGGCTGCGCGCATCAGATGGGCGCGGGCGATCTCGGCGGCGCTGTCCATGCGCAAAGGCGCGCGCAGGCCCGCCTCGCGCGACCAGAAGGCGGGCAGCTGGTCCTGACCGTAGGCGATGACCGGCACGCCCAGCGTCTCCAGCCGCTCCAGCGTCTTGGGCAGATCGAGGATCGCCTTGGCGCCCGCGGCGACCACCGTGACGCCGGTCTGCGCCAGTTCCTGCAGATCGGCGGAGACGTCAAAGCTGGTCTCCGCGCCTTTATGCACACCGCCGATCCCGCCGGTCGCAAAGACTTCGATGCCCGCAAGCTGGGCCGCGATCATCGTGGCCGCGACCGTTGTCGCCCCGGTGCGCCCCGCGGCCATGCAGACCGCCATGTCGGCGCGGCTGAGCTTGGCGACCTGGCGCGCCTGCGCCAGCGCCTCGAGCTGCGCATCGGTCAGCCCGACGCAGAGCGCGCCGTCGATCACGGCAATGGTGGCGGGCTCGGCACCGGCATCGCGGATCTCCGTCTCCACCGCGCGGGCCACGTCGAGGTTGCGCGGCCAGGGCATGCCATGGGTGATGATGGTGGATTCGAGCGCCACAACCGGGCGGCCGGCCTCCAGCGCGGCGGCGACGGCGGGGGAAACCTGAGGGCGGATCATGTGGCAATCTCTCCGGAGACGTAGGACGCAGCGGCGGCAAGCGCGCGGTTGAGCGCGGTGTCCCGGTCCGCGCCGCCAAGCTCTGCCGCGATATGGGCGGCCATGAAGGTGTCGCCCGCGCCGGTCACGCGGGTCACCAGCACTTCGGGCGGGTGCGCGCTGATCGGCCCGTCCCTGGTGGCGTCGCAACAGGCCTGCGCGCCGTTGGTCACCAGCACGCGGGTGGCGCCGCGTTCGATCAGCCGCATGGCGGCGGCAGCGGCCGTCTCGAACCGGGTCTGGCAGAGCAGCCCGGCCTCCTCGAGATTGACATAGAGCGTGCCGCGCGCGGCGCGCAGAAACGGCAGGAGCCGCTCGGCCTTGCCGGGGCTGGCCGGGGCGATGCGCAGATCCGCCTCGGTGAAGGCGGGGTGGTGCGCGATGTCTTCCAGCAGCGCTTCGGTCAGATTGCCGTCAAGCGCGATGGCCCCGGCATAGGGCGCCTCGGGGCTGCCCAGGGCGCCGCCAGTGAGCGGGCGCAGGATCTTGGAGCCCGCGGCCTCCAGCGAATGGGCATCCGCGATGGCCGCGATCAGGCCGTTTGCGCCCTCGATCGCCATGTAGATATCGGTCGGCAGGTCGTCGGAGCGGTAGACATGCTGCGTCGCGCAGCCCAGCCGCGCGCATTCGGCGATCAGCTCGTCGCCTTCGGCATCGCGCCCGACCGATGACAGCAGTGCCGGGGTCAGCCCGAACCGCGCCAGCGTCATCGCGATGTTCATCGCCACGCCGCCGGGGATCCGCGTGACGCGCCCCGGCACGTCGGATCCTGCGCGCATCACCGATGGCGAGCGCCCGATCACGTCCCAGAGAACGGAGCCGATGCAAAGGATGTCGGGAGATTGGGTCATGGGCCGGTTGTGGCCCGTCGCCCGGCGCGGTGCAAGGGGCTGGCGGCGAGTTTCGGGGCGCTGCCCCGGACCCCGGGATATTTCGGGCCCAAAGAAACCGGGTTGGGGCGCCGTATCAGCGCGGGCGGCGCTCTTCGTCGGGGGCAAGGTTTTCCAGCCAAGCTATGAAAGCCGAAAGCGCGGGAGGCGCGATGCGGTCTGCGGGCCAGACCAGATGGTAGGTGCCAAGCGCAAATGCGGGTGTTTCGGTGGCCGGGCGCAGCTGCCCGGTGGCGCGCTCGCTCCGGGTCATGAAGTCGGGCAGCAGGGCGACGCCCATGCCGTGAAGCGCCGCCTGCGCGATTGTGGTGAACTGGTCGAAGCTGGTGCCGGACAGCGTGCCATGGGGGATGTCATGGGCGGCAAACCAGCGCGGCCAGGCGTTGGGGCGCGACTGGATGTGCAAAAGCGGCAGGCGCGTGAGATCGGAGGGCGGCACCGGCGCGTCGGGCAGCAGCGCCGGGGCGGCGAGCGGACGCACCTCTTCGACCATCAGCGCCAGGCTGTGTGTGCCGGGCCAGGTTTCGGGACGTCCGAAATGGATCGCCGCGTCGAACGGCTCGGCGGCAAAGGAAAACGGGCTGAGCCTTGTCGCCATGTTCACCGTGACATCGGGATGTTTTTGCGCAAAATCCGGCAGGCGCGGCACCAGCCAGCGCATCCCGAAGCTTGGCAGGATCGAGAGGTTGAGCGCGCCGCCGCTTGGATCCAGACGCAGCGACAGCGCGCCCTGGGCAATCCGGTCAAGCGCGTCGCGCACGGTTGCGGCAAAGGCGCTGGCCTGAGGAGTTAGGCGCAAGGCCCTGCGATCGCGCAGGAAAAGCTGGGTGGCCAGATGGTCTTCGAGGGTCTTCAGCTGGCGCGACACCGCGCTTTGCGTGAGGTTGAGCTCTTCGGCGACGGCGGTGGCGCTGCCGAGCCGGTCCAGCGCCTCGAGCGCGCGCAGGGCAGAAAGCGGAGGCAGGGTGCGGCGCGCCAGACTCATGCAAATTCCTCATGGAATGAGACCTTATTGTCGTTTTTACATGCGCCCGGTTCAAGCTATATCCTGTAAGAACCAGCCAAAGGAGCCTGCGATGAACGAGATGAGCCCCGCAAAACCGCAACTGAAGGCCAAGGACGCCCCGGATCTGGGCGCGTTTGACTGGGAGGATCCGTTTCGTCTGGCCGACCAGCTGACCGAGGAAGAGCGCATGCTGGCCGACGGCACCCGCGCCTTTGCGCAGGAAAAGCTGCAGCCGCGCGTGATCGACGCGTTCGAGAACGAGACCGTCGAGCCGGAGATTTTCCGCGAGATGGGCGAGATGGGGCTGCTGGGCGTGACCTTGCCCGAGGAATATGGCGGGCTGGGCGCGGGCTATGTGTCCTACGGGCTTGTGGCGCGCGAGATCGAGCGGGTCGACAGCGGCTACCGGTCGATGATGTCGGTGCAGTCGAGCCTGGTGATGTATCCGATCTACGCCTATGGCTCCGAGGAGCAGCGGCAGAAATACCTGCCGAAGCTGGCCTCCGGCGAATGGATTGGCTGTTTCGGTCTGACCGAGCCCGATGCCGGCTCCGACCCCGCGGGCATGAAGACGCGGGCCGAGAAGATCGACGGCGGCTACCGGATCAGCGGGGCCAAGATGTGGATTTCCAACAGCCCGATCGCGGATGTGTTTGTGGTCTGGGCGAAATCCGACGCCCATGACGGCAAGATCCGCGGGTTTGTGCTGGAAAAGGGCATGAAAGGGCTGAGCGCGCCCAAGGTGGGCAACAAGCTCAGCCTGCGCGCCTCTGTCACCGGCGAGATCGTGATGGACGGGGTCGACGTGGGCGAGGACGCGCTGCTGCCACATGTGCAGGGGCTCAAGGGGCCGTTTGGCTGTCTCAACCGCGCGCGTTTCGGGATCAGCTGGGGTGTGCTGGGGGCGGCGGAGTTCTGCTGGCATGCGGCGCGGCGCTACGGGCTGGACCGCAAGCAGTTCGGCAAGCCGATTGCGCAGACGCAGCTTTTCCAGAAGAAACTGGCGGACATGCAGACCGAGATTGCGCTGGGGTTGCAGGGCTGTCTGCAGGTCGGGAGGCTGATGGACGAGGCCCGGGGCGCGCCGGAGATGATCTCCATCCTGAAGCGCAACAATTGCGGCAAGGCGCTGGAGATCGCCCGGCACGCGCGGGACATGCATGGCGGCAACGGCATCTCGGCGGAGTTTCAGGTGATCCGGCACATGGTGAACCTCGAGACAGTGAACACCTATGAGGGCACGCATGATGTACATGCGCTGATCCTGGGGCGTGCGCAGACCGGGTTGCAGGCGTTTTTCTGAGCCGGTCCACTCATCCACCCTGATGGGTGGTCTCGTTTCAACGCAGAGTGTTACGGGGCGATCTTCATGTGATGCGTGAAGCGGGTGCGATGCGTGCAGGGGCGGCGTTGAGCGCGTCCCGGGCAAACCCGGCGGCGCTCTTGTAGCGCGCCATGAAGGCTGCACGCTCCGCAGCGGGGATCACGTCGTCGATGTCATCGAAGACGCCGCCGCATCTGGTATCGACCTCTCGCAGGAGCCCGAACGGGCCGTCTTCGCGGTTGCGCAGGATGAGCGCGCTGACCGGGCCGCAAAGCTCCGCGTCATAGGCGTCGAGGGCCCCGGGCGTCACGCCATGGGCCAGCATCTTTGCGCCAAGCGTGCGCGCATCGATCAGCGCCTGGGACGCGCCGTTGGAGCCTGTAGGGTACATCGCATGGGCGGCGTCACCCATCAGTGCCACATGGCCGTCGACCCATGTGGGCACCGGATCGCGGTCGATCATCGGGTTCTCATAGGCGATATCGGCGCCCTGCAGCAGCGCGGGCACGTCCAGCCAATCGTAGCGGAAGTCGTTGAAATACGGCGCAAAGCTTTGGATGGCCACCGGTTTGAACCAGCCGCTTTTCTGCCAGCCATGGGAGGCGTCGAACACCCGTTCGGCGATCCAGTTGATCTCTGACAGCCCGTCGGACCCCGGGCGGCTGATCGGGTAGATCACCATGCGCAGCGCGCCGGAGCCCAGCCCGATGAAGGACGCACCGGTGCGGATGGCGCGTGCGCGGGTTGTGCCGCGCCACATCAGCGCGCCGCCCCAATGGATCGGCGGCTGGTCGGGATGCATCTGAGCGCGCAGCGCGGAGTGGATGCCGTCTGCGGCGATCAGCAGCGTGCCTTTCGCCTCCGCGGGGCCGTCGGGGCCATCGTAAAGCAGCGTCACGCCACCCGGATCGTTGCGGTAACCGGTGGCGCGGCAGCCTGTGCGAAACGCCTCGGGACCGGCGCGGGCCACAAAGGTCTCGTGCAGCAGCATGTGGAACGCGCCGCGATGTACCGCGTATTGTGGCCAGTTATAGCCCGCCTCAAGCCCGCGCGGTTCGGCATGGATCTCGCGCCCGTTGAGCCCGACAAGCGCCCATTCGCGGGCAGGCAGGCCCACCCGGTCGAGCATGCCCGCGTCGATGCCCAGATCGAACAACTCGCGCACCGCATTGGGTTGCAGGTTGATGCCCACGCCCAGAGGTTTGAGATCGCGCACCGCTTCGAACACCGTGCAGGGCACGCCGATCTGCTGCAGCGTCAGCGCGACCGAAAGCCCACCGATGCCGCCGCCCGCGATCAGCACATGCGGCGCGGTCAATGGATCTCGGGCTCCGCCACCGGAGCGCCGAATTCCGAGCGCAGGAAGTCGAAATCGCAGCCCTTGTCGGCCTGTTCGATATGGCGCGTGAACATCCAGCCATAGCCGCGTTCGTAGCGCGGGGCGGGGGCGGTCCAGGCATCGCGCCGCTGGGCCAGCTCGGCATCGCTGAGCGCCACCGACAGCGTGCGGTTGGGCACATCGAGCGTGATCACGTCGCCGGTGCGGATCAGCGCCAGAGGCCCGCCGACAAAGGCTTCGGGCGCCACATGCAGCACGCAGGCGCCGTAGCTGGTGCCGGACATGCGCGCATCCGAAAGCCGCACCATATCGCGATGGCCCTCTTTCAGCAGCTTTTTCGGCATCGGGATCATGCCCCATTCGGGCATGCCGGGGCCGCCCTGGGGGCCGGCATTGCGCAACACCAGAACGGTGTCGGCGGTCAGCGGCGCGTCTTCGTCGTCGATGATCGCCTTCAGCGCGTCATAGCTGTCGGCAACCAGCGCGGGGCCGCTATGGGTGAGGTAGCGCTGGTCCATCGCGGCCGGTTTGATCACCGCGCCGCCGGGGGCGAGATTGCCGCGCAGCACCGCAAGCGAGCCTTCGTGATAGACCGGGTTCGAGAGCGGGCGGATGACATCCGGGTTATGGTTCTGCGCGCCGGCGATGCCATCGGCAAGCGGACGCCCCGTGACGGTGATCGCGGCGCCATGCAGCTTGTCGCCAAGCTCCTTCATCAGCGCGGGCAGGCCGCCTGCGTAGAAGAAATCCTCCATCAGGTAGTCCTTGCCGGACGGGCGGATATTGGCCAGCACAGGGGTGGTGCGTCCGATGGCGTCGAGATCGTCAAGCGTGAGATCGAGGCCTGCGCGCCGCGCCATGGCGATGATGTGGATCACCGCATTGGTCGAGCAGCCGGTGGCCATGGCGACGGTGGCGGCATTGCGCGCGGCGGCTTCGGTCATGATGTGGTCGGGGGTGAGATCCTCCCAGACCATCCCGACCGCGCGGCGCCCGCAGGCGGCGGACATGCGCTGGTGCCCGGCATCGGGGGCGGGGATCGAGGACGCGCCGGGCAAGGTCAGGCCGAAGGCTTCGGCGATGGCGGTCATGGTCGAGGCGGTGCCCATGGTCATGCAATGCCCGTAGGAGCGCGCGATGCCGCCCTCGACGCCCTGCCAGTCGGCATCGGTGATGGTGCCCGCGCGGCGCTCGTCCCAGTATTTCCAGGTGTCGGAGCCCGAGCCCAGCGTGCGGCCCGCGTAATGCCCGCGCAGCATCGGCCCGCCCGGCAGGTAGATGAAGGGCAGCCCCATCGACACGGCGCCCATGATGAGCGCGGGCGTGGATTTGTCGCAACCGCCCATCAGCACGGCCGCGTCGACCGGATGCGCGCGCAGCGTCTCCTCGACCTCCATCGCGGCGAGGTTGCGGTAAAGCATCGAGGTGGGTTTCAGGAATTGCTCGGAAAGCGAGGGCACCGGGATCTCCATCGGCATGCCGCCTGCCTGCAGCACGCCCTTTTTCACGAACTCCGCGCGGTCGCGGAAATGCATGTGGCAGGGCTGCGCTTCGGACCAGGTGTTGAGGATCGCGATGACCGGCTTGCCCTCCCAGTCATGGCCGTCGAGCCCCATCTGCATCGCGCGGCTGCGATGGCCGAAGCTGCGCAGATCGTCCGGTGCAAACCAGCGGGCAGAGCGGAGATCTTCGGGGCGTTTGAGGGTCATGGGGCTGTCCTTGGGGTTTGGTTGCAGCAGCATAGCCCGGTTCGTGGTGGCGGAGCAAAGGGGGATGTGGCGGTTGGGTGGCTTCTGGCGCGGGGTCGGCGCGCCGATCGGCTGGGGGGCCAGCCCCCCAGACCCCCGCCGGCCGGGGGCAGCCCCCCAGACCCCCCGGAGTTTAGCGGCAAGATGAAGCCAGGGACCGGTGGCGAGCGGCTCAGGCGTCGTCGGTTTCCGACGCGCCGGGCTATGTGCGCGTCTGGGCGGGTGCCTGGGGGGCGCGCGGATCGCGCGCCGTGATTGGCGCGGTGCCGGTTCTCGGGGAGTGGCCGCGGCTTGCTCTGCGCCCCGAGCGTTGGCGCGGGGGGCTCGTCTTGGTGACGGCGCGTGCGGTGCCGTCCGAGAGGGATTGCCGCGCGCGCGGTCTCAGCCCGCGCGGCGCTCGTCGAAGCTCAGGGCGATGAACTCGGGCATGTGATCGCCCATGCCCACCACCTTGTTGCCGGAACGCTCGTCGCGTCCGCCGCCGCGGCCGGAGGATTTGCGCTTGTCGGACCCGCGGTCGGATTTGCGCTCGGTCTTGGCGGGCTCGGCGCGGCGCTCGGGTTGCTCTGTGCGGTCCGTCCGCTCCGCGCGCTCGGCTTTCGGGGTGTCGCCGCTCTCGGTCGCTTCTGTCCGGGCCTCGGTCTTCTCGCCGTCCGACTGGTCGGATTTGGAGGACCGGCGCGACCGGGAGCGCGAGGGTTTCTTGTCGTCTGCCGGGGCATCCTGACTGGCGGAAGCCGCCGGTTTGTCGCCGGTTTTCAACGGGTTCTCGAGGCGCGGGATCTCTTTCCGGAGCAGCTTTTCCACCGCGTCGAGATATTTGTCATCCCGTGGCCCCACAATGGTGAAGGCCTTGCCATCGCGGCCCGCGCGGCCGGTGCGGCCGATCCGGTGCACGTAATCCTCGGCATGGCTGGGCACGTCGAAATTGAACACATGGCTCACCGCCGGGATGTCGAGACCGCGCGCGGCCACGTCGGAGGCCACCAGAAGGCGCAGATCGCCCGCGCGGAATCCATCGAGCGTGCGCGTGCGCTGCGACTGGTCCAGATCGCCATGGATCGCGGCGGCGTCATAGCCGTATTTCTTGAGGGATTTGGCAACGATATCCACATCGACCTTGCGGTTGCAGAAGATGATCGCGTTGGTGCAGGCTTCGCCCTCGGCATCGATGATCGCGCGCAGCACTTTGCGTTTTTCGCTGGCCTCGCGGTCGCGGCGCGAAGGTTTGAAGACCACGGCACCCTGTTCGATGGTCTCGGACGCGGTGGCCTGGCGGGCCACTTCGACGCGGGCGGGGTTGGACAGGAACGTGTTGGTGATGCGCTCGATCTCGGAGGCCATCGTGGCCGAGAAAAACAGCGTCTGCCGGGTGAAGGGGGTGAGCGAGAAGATCCGCTCGATATCCGGGATGAAGCCCATGTCGAGCATCCGGTCGGCCTCGTCCACCACCATGATCTGCACGCCGGTGAGCAGGAGCTTGCCGCGTTCGAAATGATCGAGAAGCCGGCCCGGCGTGGCGATCAGCACGTCGACACCCTTGTCGATCAGGATGTCCTGTTCCTTGAAGCTGACGCCGCCGATCAGCAGTGCCTTGGTGAGCTTGACGTGTTTGGCATAGGTGTCGAAGTTCTCGGCCACCTGTGCGGCCAGTTCGCGGGTCGGGCAGAGCACGAGGCTGCGCGGCATCCGGGCGCGGGCGCGGCCGCGCGCCAGCATGGTGATCATCGGCAGCGTGAAGCTCGCCGTCTTGCCGGTGCCGGTCTGGGCGATGCCCAGCACGTCGCGGCCTTCGAGCGCGGGCGGGATCGCCCCCGCCTGGATCGGCGTGGGCGTTTCGTAGCCCGCCTCGTCGATGGCTTTCAGCACCTTTGGATTAAGGCTCAGGTCGGAAAATTTCGTCATGTCTGTCCGTTCAATGCGGACACTGACTTGGCCCGCGCGTCTGATCGAGGATCGGGCCCGTATGGCCCTGCAGCTCTGCGCAATGTGATCCTTGCGCGCGGCTTAAGGAAATTATGCGGCAAGGTCAATCGCATGCCATGTGGAATGGCAGGGGAGAGTGGAGGATTGATGCCGATTTGGCGACAATCCGGAAAAAGATGGGTTATTGATGCAGTAATTGTAAGGAGTGTCGCGAGGGCGTATGCGGTTCTGTGTGGGCGGGCCGGTCCCAAGGCGGGGTCTGGCCGGGTCGTCTGGTCCACAAGCACATTCCGTTGCATCCCTCACGCCACCCCGGGAAAGTGCCGCGTGCGCAGCGCGGGAAAGTCCATCCGGCGGCGGCGCAAGAGGCCATGGGCGTCGAGCCGCGCGCAAAGATCGGCATCGGCCACGCAGACTTCGTCGAAAAACGCCCGCAGCGCGGCCTCGCCGCCGGTGGAGTCGATGGCGCGGAAAAGATCGTGCAGCTTCACCGCGTCGCCTTTGCGCACCTGTGGCTTCAGCTCTTCGCGGTAGGAGCCCTGCGCGAGACGGAATTGATAGGCGCCGATGAAGTGCGCCCAGTCGGCAGCATGGAAATGGCCGAGCGCCAGCCCCGGCAGTTCGACCTGACCGGGGTTCTGGGTGCCTTCGAGGATCATGTTGTGGATCTTGACCTGCAGCCCCTTGAGGCCGGTCCGGAAAAACAGCTTGCCGGCCACATGACTCAGAAACCCGCCCGACAGATGCGCGCCCCATTTGGGAAAACACGCTTCTGCCGCGGTCTGACGCGCGCTCTGGTCAAGATGGAAGGCCTTGAAGAGCGTCTCGCCGGGGGCATGGCCGGTGCCGGGGGCCAGCGCCTCGACCGGGCGGATGCGGGCGCAGAGGCAATCGCGGGGCAGCGGCGCCAGATGCTGCGCCACGGGGATGTCCGACAGCAGAAACTCGTCCACATCGATATGGGCAAGCCAGTCGACCTCGGGCTTGCGGTTGTTGGCGTGGCGCGCGTTGAGGCTCTGGCGGACCTGGTGCTTGTCGGGCCGGCCGTTGCGCTTTTGCCACCAGCCCGCATCGGTGTGCAGGGCGCGGATTTTCGGATGGGCTTTCAGCGCGGCCAGCGTTTCCGGCACGTCTTCGTCCAGATAGAGGTAGAGGCGATGCGCCCCGGCTTCCAGATGCCAGGCCGCGAAATCGAGGATCGCGGTGCGCGGCGCCTTGATCGTGGAGACGACCCCCCAGCGCGGCTCCTGCGCGGTCATGTGCGCGGTCATGGCAGGCGCCCGAAGACGCGGGTGACCGCTTCGTCCAGTTCGAACCGGTGGGTCAGCAACATCGCATGCGCATCGAGGCGCTGGCGCAGCGCGGGGGTGTCGGCACAGACCTCGTCGAAGAACGCGCGCAGCCCGTCCTCGCCCTCTTCTTCGGCCAGAAATTCCAGCAGATGCGCCTGTCCAAGCTCCGGCCGCGTCCCGCGCGGGCGGTAGGAGCCTTTGGTGCGGCGAAACTCCAGATGCGCGCGGAACTGCTGCCAGCTTGTCGCATGCAGATGCGCCAGATAGAGCCCCGGCGGCTTCATCCGGTTGGTCGCGTCCGCGCCGTGGTATTTCAGCGTGTGAATGCCCAGCCGCGTGTCCGGAATGCCGGTGCGGGCAAAGACCTTGCCGCCGGTATGGCTGAGAAAGCCGCCGTAAAGATGCAGGCCGAACGTGGGGTAGATGTCCTGTAGCGTCGCCTTTTTGACCCCGGCCTGCTTGTGGGTGAGCTTGAAGGCAAGGGGTGGTCCGTCCTCTCGGGCCAGCGCCTCGGCAGGCGGGACGCGGGTGACCGCGCAAGCGGCAGGAACGGTGGCAAGCTTGGCGGAGAGACCGGTATCGCAGATCAGCAGCTCATCGACATCGATATGACCGAGCCAGTCGAGCGTGTCCGCGCTGTCGCGCAAGGTGCGGGTGGCGTTGAAGGCCTGCCGCAGCTGATGCGCCTGCATCCGGGGTTTGCCGCTGTCCTGCCAGTAGGCCGCGTCGCATTGCGTGACGTGGATCCGGGGGTGGCGTGTGAGGAAAGCGGCGGTCCCGGGGTCCGGGTCATCGAGGAAGATGTGCAGCGCCTCGGCGCCCAACTCGAGGTGATGGGCGGCAAAGCGGGCGATCTGCGGCAGTGGCGCTTTGATCGTCGAGACGAGGCCCCAGCGCAGGCTGTCGGGTTTCAGGTGCAGCCGGTCGGCCGGCACCGGTGCTGGGTTCGACTTGCGGCGCGACTGCGGCTGGCTGCGCTGCTTGCGTTTGCGCATGGTCATGAGGCGGCGCAGTACCGTGCGGTCGTCATGGATCAGCAGGTCGAGCAGATGATGCGCGAGCGGGGCGATGACCGCGTCCGCCTCCGCTTCCTGCCAGAGCCGGGCGACGAGATTGACGTCGAGCCCGCCGCCGGTGATCGAATAGGCGTCCATCTGCAAGGGCAGCGGCCCGCGGGCGCGGCTGTCGATGGTGAAGGCGGTGTCGGGGCCCAGATCGGAATAGAGCCGCTCGGTCTCGTAAAGCTTCATGGTGCCGAAGAGCGCGGTGAGCGCGAGGCCGGTGGCGCGCTGCGTGGCATTGATGCCGTGATCGCCGAACGTGGTGATGGCGGAGACCAGCCAGCGCTGGTCGAGGGCGGCGAGCAGGTGGTCTCCGTGCTCGGCCCAGAGCCGCTGGAAAAGCGCGGGCGCGTGATCGGGCCAGGCGCGTTTGCGCAGATGCGCGATGAGCAGCCCGTTGAGAAAGGCGAGCTCCGACTGGCCGATGAACTCCCGGCGCAGCGCGTGGCGCTTGCGGTGATAAGACGAGCGGAAAGGCGGCGCCTCTGCCGGATCGTCGTCGGGATCGGTCACGGTCTGCGTGGCGAAGGGGGCCAGATCGGTGTCGAGCGGCAGCAGGGCGTCGCCCGGGGCATAGTCGAACGCGTCGCGCCGGCCTTCATACTGGGCCAGCACGGCTTTCATGCCGCCGGGATAGGTGGGGGTGCTGCTCATCGGCGCAGAGTGACGCGGCGCTGCGGCAAGGACAAGACGCAGGTACGGCAGGTTTGTGGAAATTGTCGGCCGCGCACGGGAGGGGGACGCCGCTCGCTTGCCAGGGCAAGCATCGCCCCGCCCGCCCTCCCGCAGGGCGGCGGCAAAGGGGGGCTGCATGATCAGGGGCTTTTCTTTGGGCGCGGGCTGCGGCAAAGGGACGGTCATGGCACAGACATCATTCGAGTTGACCGCCCGCGACGGCAAGGCGCGTCTGGGAGCGATCACAACGCCGCGCGGCACGATCCGGACACCGGCCTTCATGCCGGTGGGCACGGCCGCGACCGTGAAGGGCATGCTGCCCGAAAGCGTCGCCGCCACCGGCGCGGACATCCTTTTGGGCAACACCTATCATCTGATGCTGAGGCCCGGGGCCGAGCGCATGGCGCGGCTGGGCGGATTGCACCGGTTCATGAACTGGTCCGGCCCGATCCTGACGGATTCGGGCGGGTTCCAGGTGATGAGCCTTTCCAACCTGCGCAAGCTCACCGAGGAGGGGGTCACGTTCAAATCGCATATCGACGGCTCGCGTCACATGCTGAGCCCGGAGCGGTCGATGCAGATCCAGGCGCTTCTGGGCTCCGATATCGTGATGGCCTTTGACGAATGTCCGGCGCTGCCCGCGGACCGCGACCGGATTGCCGAGAGCATGGCGCTGTCGATGCGCTGGGCGGCGCGATCGCGTGCCGCGTTTGGCGACCGGCCGGGGCACATGCTCTTTGGCATCCAGCAGGGCGGGCTGGAGCAGGATCTGCGCGCCGAAAGCGCCGGGGCGCTGCGCGAGATCGGGTTTGATGGCTATGCGGTGGGCGGGCTGGCTGTGGGCGAAGGGCAGGAGGCGATGTTCGGCTGTCTCGATTATGCGCCCGACCAGCTGCCCGAGGACCGTCCGCGCTATCTCATGGGGGTGGGCAAGCCCGACGACATCGTCGGCGCGGTCAAGCGCGGGATCGACATGATGGATTGCGTTCTGCCGTCTCGTTCGGGGCGGACCGGGCAGGCCTGGACGCGGCGCGGGCAGGTCAATCTGAAAAACGCGCGCCACGCGGAGGATCCGCGCCCGCTCGATGAGAGCTGCAGCTGTCCGGCCTGCACGGGGTACAGCCGGGCCTATCTGCACCACGTCTACCGCGCCGGAGAGATGATCGCCGGCATGTTGCTGACCTGGCATAACCTGCATTATTATCAAGAGCTTATGTCCGACATGCGGGCGGCCATCGGGGCCGGTGACTTTGCCGGGTTCGAACGCCGCTTTCACGGATTGCGCGCCGAAGGGGATATCGTGCCGCTCTGAGCCCGCGCGCCGGGCCGGACGTTCGGTGGCATTTGCGCATGATTTTCCGGAAATTGCGGTGCGCGGCGCTGTCCTCTTGAATGAATTTTGATACTCTCGCCGTAACAACGAGCAGACAAAAACAGGACGAGGGCGGTATGGCAGATCTTTGGCTGCATATCGGAACGCCGAAAACCGGCAGCACGGCGATCCAGCTGTTCGGGCGCGATCACGCGGCGTTTCTGGCCGAACGGGGCGTGCGCTTTGTGCCGATGGGCAGGCGGGCGTCATTCAACAAGCTGGCCAAGGCGATGCGTCAGAACGACGAGGCGGCCACCGCCGCCTGGGCACAGGTGGGCGAGCGCGGCGTGCGCGAGGCGGCAGAGGACGCGCGCCATGTTGTCGCCTCGTCGGAGATGCTGTCGACCAACGGCGTCGATCTCGAGCGATTGCGCCACGCGATGCCAAGCCTCGACCAGATGCCCCTGCATATCGTGATCTATGTGCGCCGGCAGGACAAGTATCTGGAATCGTTCTTCAAACAGCGGGTGAAAACCGGCCGCTACATGCACAGCCTGCAGGAATACATCACCTCGCGGCGCGACCAGTACGGCGATTACGAGCGCATCGTCTCGCGCTGGCAGGCGGGTTTTCCCGAGGCCCGGATACATCTGCGCCGGTTCGAGACGCCGCGCCTGGAGCAAGGCAATGTGATCGCCGATTTCCTGGCCTTGCTGGGGGTGACGGACCTGCCGGAGGGCGCGCTTGCAGAGCAACCGGCCAACGAGGCGCCCAGCCTCGAACTGCTCAACCTTCTGCAATTGCTCAAACGCGCGGGCCCCTACGATATCGACCGGCTGCGGCCGATCCTGCAGACGGCGCTGCCGGTGGCCAAGGGTGCCACGCGGCTGATGAGCGCGGCTGAGGCGCAGTCGGTCCTGGCCTATTACGACAGCTGCAACGAGGCGCTGCGCGCGCGATTTTTCCCCGATGACGCGACGCTCTTCGACATGAGCGATCTTGAGGGGCAGGGCGCAACCGACCCGCCGGAGCCGGTCTTTACCAGCGAACAGCGCGCGATGATCCGCACGCTGCTCAACGCGATCTCCAAAGTGCACCTCAAGGGCAGGGCCGCTTGAGGAAATCGCTGTGCCCCCAACGCCGTCCTTCGCGGCGCATTTCTGCGCAAACGCATCTTGCGGCCACCCGTCCCAACGGCCATGCTGAGCGGGTCGGGCGGGGCGCTGCGCTTGAAATGTGACATTCCAACCCCACCTTAACCCTCCATGACAGGAGATGGCCCAGGCTGCCGCAATTCGGGGCAGGGCGATCTTGCCAAGAACAGGACCCGAGCATGCAACAACCCTTAAATGCCTCTTACCCGGTGCTGCCCCTGCGGGACATCGTGGTGTTCCCGCACATGATCGTGCCGCTCTTTGTCGGTCGCGAAAAGTCGGTCCGCGCGCTGGAAGAGGTGATGAACGACGACAAGCAGATCCTGCTTGCCTCGCAGGTCGATCCGGCGATCGACGATCCCGACAGCGACGGCATCTACAAGGCCGGCGTGCTGGCCAACGTCCTGCAATTGCTCAAATTGCCCGACGGCACCGTCAAGGTGCTGGTCGAGGGCCAGAGCCGTGTGCGCATCGTCGAATATGTCGAGAATGACAGCTATTTCGAAGCCCGCGCCGATTACCTGACCGAAATGCCCGGCGATCCCGCCGCGGTGGAGGCGCTGACCCAGACGGTCGCCGACGAGTTCGCGCGCTACGCCAAGGTCAAGAAGAACATCCCCGAAGAGGCGCTGGCCGCCGTGGGCGAGGCGCAGGAATCCGCCAAGCTGGCCGATCTTGTGGCCGGTCATCTGGGTGTCGAAGTGCCGCAAAAGCAGGAATTGCTGGAAACGCTGGCCGTCAGCGAGCGACTGGAGAAGGTCTATGGCCTGATGCAGGGCGAGATGTCGGTGCTGCAGGTCGAGAAAAAGATCAAGACCCGCGTCAAGTCCCAGATGGAGAAGACGCAGCGCGAATATTACCTCAATGAGCAGATGAAGGCGATCCAGAAAGAGCTGGGCGATGGCGAGGACGGCACCAACGAAGTTGCGGAACTCGAAGGCAAAATCGCCGAAACCAAGCTCAGCAAGGAAGCCCGCGAAAAGGCCGATGCGGAGATCAAGAAGCTCAAGAACATGAGCCCGATGTCCGCCGAAGCGACGGTGGTGCGCAACTATCTCGACTGGATGCTGTCGATCCCGTGGGGCACCCGCAGCCGCGTGAAGAAGGATCTGGGCCGCGCCCAGGAGATCCTCGATGCCGATCACTACAGCCTCGAAAAGGTCAAGGAACGGATTGTCGAGTATCTCGCCGTACAGGCGCGCTCGAAAAAGCTCAAGGGCCCGATCCTCTGCCTCGTCGGCCCTCCGGGTGTCGGCAAGACCTCTCTGGGCAAGTCGGTGGCGAAGGCCACGGGCCGGGAGTTCATCCGCATCAGCCTGGGCGGCGTGCGGGATGAATCGGAGATTCGCGGCCACCGGCGCACTTATATCGGCTCCATGCCGGGCAAGATCATCCAGGCGCTGAAGAAGGCCAAAACAACCAACCCGCTGATCCTGCTCGACGAAATCGACAAGATGGGCCAGGATTTCCGCGGCGATCCGGCCTCGGCGATGCTCGAAGTGCTTGATCCCGAACAGAACGGCACCTTTGTCGATCACTATCTGGAGGTGGAATACGACCTCTCCAACGTGATGTTCGTGACCACGGCCAACAGCTACAACATGCCGAGCCCGCTGCTCGACCGGATGGAGATCATCCCGCTGTCGGGCTACACCGAGGACGAGAAGATCGAGATCGCCAAGCGGCACTTGCTGGACAAGCAGACCAAGAATCACGGGCTGAAAAAGACCGAATTCACGGTCGAGGAGTCGGCGCTGACCGATATCGTGCGCTACTACACGCGCGAGGCCGGTGTGCGGAACCTCGAGCGGGAACTGGCCAAGCTTGCGCGCAAGGCTGTGACCAAGATCGTCAAGAAGGAAGACAAGGAGGTGACGGTGGATTCCGACAACCTCGGCGATTTCCTTGGCGTGCGGAAATTCCGCTACGGTCTGGCGGAGGACGAGCATCAGATCGGCGTCGTGACCGGGCTGGCCTATACTTCCGTGGGTGGCGATCTGCTGCAGATCGAGGCGCTGAAACTGCCGGGCAAGGGTCGGATGAAGACCACCGGCAAGCTCGGCGACGTGATGAAGGAGTCGATTGATGCGGCGTCGAGCTATGTGCGCTCGATCTCCCCCAGAATCGGGGTGAAGCCGCCGAAATTCGACAAGCTCGACATTCACGTGCACGTGCCCGACGGCGCCACTCCGAAGGATGGCCCGTCTGCCGGTCTGGCGATGGTGACCTCCATCGTGTCGGTGCTGACCGGCATTCCGGTGCGCAAGGACATCGCGATGACCGGTGAGGTCAGCCTGCGCGGCAACGCGATGCCCATCGGCGGGCTCAAGGAAAAGCTGCTGGCGGCGCTGCGCGGCGGGATCACCACCGTTCTCATTCCCGAAGAGAACGAAAAGGATCTGGCCGAATTGCCGGACAACGTGAAGGAAGGGCTGGAGATTGTGCCCGTCAAACACGTCTCCGAAGTGCTGAAGCTCGCGCTTATCGACACGCCGGAGCCCATCGAATGGGACGAGGCGGCCGAAGAGGCGGCGGCGGCCAAGCTGTCCGAAGACACCGCGGCAGGCGCTGTCGCGCATTGATCAAAACGGGGATCAGAACGGGCGCCGGATGCGGCGCCTGTGAACGATTAAAGGCGCGGGGCTCATTCAGTCCCGCGCTTTTTTATGGGATGAGAAAAGGCAGTCGCCAATTCGGCGGTGCTTTGCAGCTTTTCACCGCGACACGGCGGAATGCGGTTTCAGAAAAGGCCAATGGGTGACTGTCCTGATTGCGCCAGCCTGTTTTGACGCCGCGATAAGGCAATCGCAAAAAAAACCGCATATCGCGCCGTGAAAACATGCCTTCGGGAAACGCATGGGACAGAGCCCCGCGAACCGCGACGCAGAGGCCTGTGTCCCATATTTCCGCAGGTTTCGGCGACCTCGGGCGGCAATTATCCACAGCATCACTGGAATTTTCCGATTTATTCCGATAAGGTGATCCCGGGTACCCACCCCAAACCGCGCAAAAAGCGGGAAATGAAATGCCGAGGCAAAAGAGCAGAGGCCCGATATGACAACCAAGACCACAACGCGGCGCGGTGCCGCGTCCAAAACCGCGTCGACGACACGCAAACTGCCGGTGACGCGCACCCGCAAAACAACCGCGGCCGCCAAGCCGCAAACCGTCGCCAAGGCAACCGTGACGAAGACGGCTGTGACCAAATCAGCCGAGGCGCTCGAAAACACGTCCGACGCGTCGGCGAACGAGGTTGTGGAACTGCCATTGCCCGCCGAAGGCCGGCTCGGCATGAAGAAGAAAGAGCTGGTGGAAAAGGTCGTGGCGCGCAGCGGTGTCAAGAAGCGCGACGCCAAACCCGCGGTCGAGGCGGCCCTTGCGATCCTGGGCGAAGCGCTCTCCGAAGGGCGCGAGCTGAACCTCACGCCCTTTGGCAAGCTCAAGGTCACACGGATGAAAAGGGGCAACAACGGCCAGATCATCCACGCCCGCGTGCGACAGCCCGAGGAGCCGGAAAATAGCCTGCCGCACCCTCTTGCGCACGCTGCCGAGTGAAGCTATGAGACCCGCCACAGGGTGATTAGCTCAGTGGTAGAGCGCTTCGTTCACATCGAAGATGTCGGGAGTTCAAATCTCTCATCACCCACCAGAATTCGCGAAAAGCGCGCCCCGAGGGGCGCGCTTTTTCAGTTCAGGCGTCCGGGTGGCGGCGCGCGCAACGTCTCTGCATGGGCCATCGCGCTCACCTCGTCCTGCACCTTGCGGCAGAGCGCGCGGCAGGCGGGCGGGGGCGCGTAGACGGCGCGGAGCCAGGTCCAGAGCCTCACCATGGGGCGTCTCCGGCGCGCGGGCGCTGCGGGCCGCGGGACAGCTCTGGCGAGAGGCCGATATCCCGCGCCAGATGTGGATCCTGACGCAGGGTCGCGATGCGCCGCTTGGTCTCGCGGGCGCGAAAGCTGCGGCTGATCATGGCCCAGGCACGGCTGCGGCGTGAGGCGCGGGCGCTGCGGGCAGGGGAGTTGGCGTACCACATGTGATTTCTCCTTGCGTGAGTCGTTGAAACAAGGGCAGGATGCGACCTCAAGTCAACTTGAGGTCAAGCAAAATGTCATCGCCGGAGAAACGCCGTGCCATTCCCAATGATCTCAGCGTCGGAGAGATGGCGCGCCGCGCCGGGGTGGCGGTTTCGACGCTGCATTATTACGAGGCCGAAGGGCTGATCGAGAGCTGGCGCACGCCCGCCAATCACCGCCGCTATGACCGACGCGAATTGCGCCGCGTGGCGGTGATCCGGGTGGCGCAGACGCTGGGCATTCCGCTGGCAGAGGTCAAGACCGTGCTGGCGCGCGTGCCCCGCGGCGGCGCCGTGCGCAAATCCGACTGGACGGCCGCATCGGCGCTTTGGCGGGCGGAGATCGATGAACGCATGGCGATGCTGGAGCGGTTGCGCGGGCAGCTCGATCACTGCATCGGCTGCGGATGTCTGTCGCTGGAAAGCTGCCCGCTTTACAACAGCGGCGACGCACTGGCCAAAAACGGCCCCGGTCCGCGCAGATGGCATGGCGATGCGGTTGAAACAGGGTCTTGATGGCGCGCGCGCGCATCGCTAAACCGGCGCGTAGGGGTGATTAGCTCAGTTGGTAGAGCGCTTCGTTTACACCGAAGATGTCGGGAGTTCGAGTCTCTCATCACCCACCATGCCACCCGCGAAAGATCTGTTGGATTGGTCCCGGGATACCGGTCGCGGCGCAGGTGAAGGCTGTCATCCCCGCCGGAGGTTCGCTGTCCTGAGCGCAGTGGCGCGGTCGCGGGAGCTTAGCGCGTGAGGAGTTTCATCCCGCGATCCAGCCCTTCCAGCGTCATCGGCACCATGCGGTTGTCAAAGAGCTCGCGGATCATCTGGATCGACTGGGTGTACTGCCATTGCCGTTCGGGCGTCGGATTGATCCACAGATGGTCCGCCCATTGATCGCGGGCGCGGTCGAGCCAGACCTGCCCGGCCTCGGCGTTCCAGTGTTCGTTGGCGCCACCCGGATAGGCGATCTCGTAAGGAGACATCGCCGCGTCACCGACAAAAATGCATTTGTAATCAGGCCCGTAGGTGTTGAGCACCTCCCAGGTCGGGGTTTGCGCGTCCCAGCGGCGGCGGTTGTCGCGCCAGACCCCTTCGTAAAGGCAATTGTGGAAATAGTAGTGTTCGAGATGTTTGAATTCGGCGCGGGCGGCGGAGAACAGCTCCTCGACCACCCGCACGTAAGGATCCATGGAGCCGCCCGCGTCGAGCAGCAACAGGACCTTGACCGCGTTGCGCCGCTCGGGCCGGGTCTGCACGTCGAGATAGCCGTGTTCGGCGGTGGCGCGGATCGTGCCGTCGAGGTCGAGCTCTTCCTCGGCGCCGTCGCGCGCCCAGCGGCGCAGGCGTTTCAGCGCCACCTTGATGTTGCGGGTGCCAAGCTCGACGCTGTCGTCGAGATTGCGGAACTCGCGCTTGTCCCAGACCTTCACCGCGCGCTTGTGGCGGCTTTCGTTCTGGCCGATGCGCACGCCTTCGGGGTTGTAGCCATAGGCGCCGAACGGCGAGGTGCCGGCGGTGCCGATCCATTTGCTGCCGCCCTGATGACGGCCCTGCTGCTCTTTCAGACGCTCTTTCAACGTCTCCATCAGCTTGTCGAAGCCGCCAAGCGCCTCGATCTCGGCCTGTTCCTCGGGGCTGAGGTGCTTTTCGGCCATTTTCTGCAGCCAGTCGGCGGGCAGGTCCATCGCCTCCAGCACCTGCTCCACGCTGATCGCCTCGAGCCCCTTGAAGCTTGCGGCAAAGGCGCGGTCAAAGCGGTCGATGTGGCGCTCGTCCTTCACCATGGATGTGCGCGCGAGGTAATAGAACGCCTCCACGTCATAGGTGGCGAGGCCGCGGGTCATCGCCTCGAGAAAGGTGAGATATTCGCGCAAGGAGACCGGAACGTTGGCTTTGCGCAGGTTTTCGAAGAAGGGCACGAACATGGCGCGCAATCTATAGGCTTTGCGCGCCGTGTCCATTGCTGCCGGGCGTGTGTGGTGCCATCACGGGACGGGCGTGACGGGGAGGGTTTTGGGAACCCGTGACGGGGCGCCGCGTCAGGTGATTGCCTTTTCGATGGCTATGGTCAGGATCAGCCCGGCCAGTGCAAAGGCGATGGCGTAGATCGTGGCGTATTGCGCGATATCGGCGCGGTTTCCCTTGCGGCGTTTGGCGGTCATCCATCCGGTCAGCGCCCCGGCCAATGCTCCGCCAATAACGATCATAACGCGCCTCGTGTCCGTTTTGCGGGGTTCAGCGAGGAGATCTCGCGCAGTTTTGCCCGCACCGCCCAATCCGAGCCGAACCCGTATCGCGCCCAGCCCAGACTGTCCAGCCGGACCGACCGCGCTTCGGTGACGCGGCCAGAAAGGTCCAGCGCTTCGGCGCGCAGCAACATCAGCGTGGCCAGCAAAGCGGCGTTTTCATGCCGTGCGGCGGTGTCGAGATGCGGCGTCAGCAGGGACAGGGCGTCACCGGCCCGGCCTTCGCTGATTGCATAGGCGGCCAGTTGCGAGGCCACATAGGCGCGGTGCAACGCGGTGTCGGGGCCTCCGCCGAAAAAGCGCTGCGAGAGCACGAAGTGATCCTGTGCGGCGCGCGGGTCGGTGGCCTGCAGCAACCGGCCCATGGCGTAATGCGAGAACGCCCGGCGATGATCGCGCCAGCCCATGGCGGTGGCGACTTTAAGCGCGTTGGTGGCCGCGCTGCGACGTTGCGTGGAGGTGGCACCGGGGCCAAGCGCCGTCTGCACCGCCTCGATCCAGCTGCGCGGCGTGCGCGCCAGACGCTGCGGGGCAATCGACTGCCCGCGCGGATTGATCCGCGCCAGGATCCCCGGCAACCGGTTGGCGACCTCGCGGCGCGACATGCCGTTGCGCAGGCTCTTGTCGTAATAGATCCGCAGGATCAGCATGTCGTAGCCGGTCAGCACCGTGTGCACATTGTCGTCGTTGAAGACGCTGTCGGGCAGCCGGTAGAGATCGTTCAGCGGGCCGATGGCCTGCGCCAGTTCCTCATGCAGGCAGTCGCGCACCTCTTGCGGGCTGGCGTCATTGGGCAGGAAGATCGCCAGCCGGTCGCGACGGGTCAGGCGGGACCAGTTCACCTTGTTGCTGCGGCGCGCCTGCTTGTATTCGCTGAGCGAGCTGACATTCGGCACCACGAAACAGGCGGCCTGCGGCAGCGCCTTGCGGATCGCGGCGCGGCTCACGGCCTCGACGGTGATATTGGCATTGGCCTGACCGTTGAGCGAGATGTTGATGCCCGCCTCCGTGCGCAGCCGGTGCAGCAGACGTTTGAGGTCAGGGCCCAGCGAGGCGGGCGGCGCGCCGGTGACACGCACGCTGATCGGCTGCTCGAACCGCGTCAGCTGCGGCAGCGACCGCCCCGATTCGAGCGAGAAGGCCAGATCGAGGAAATCGCGCGCGATATCGCCGTTAGCGGCCACCGGCGCGGCGGGACGCGGCACCGAGAAGCTTTTCATCGGCGGCAGGCCGGACTGCGCGGCGGTGGCCGAGGCCGCGCGGGTGGCGGTATCGGAGGGCGACACCGGCATACAGGCGCCCAGCATCAGGTAAAACGGCAAGAGAAGACGACGGGTTCTGCGCATCACGGTCTCTGGTATTTGATGAAAGGAGTGACGACGCCGATCCGGTCATAGAGCCGGCGGGCGGTATCGTTGAAATCCTGAGTAAGCCAGTAGACGGAGGCCACGCCGTGATCGTCGGCGGCCTCGTAGACCGCCTCGATCAGCGCGCGCCCCACACCTTTGCCGCGCATTTCCGGAAGGGCGTAGAGATCCTGCAGGTAGCAGACCTCTTCGATCTTCCAGGCGTGACGGTGAAAGAGGTAATGCGTGAGCCCCACGACGCGGCCCTGATGAACGGCCACCAGCGCGTTGAAGTCGCGCGGATCGTCGCCCAGCAGGCGCGCAAAGGTCGAGGTGTAAACCTCTGGCGCGACGCGGCTCTCGTAGAAGGCCAGATAGGCCGTCCAGAGATCACGCCACACGGGTTCATCCTCGGCACGCAATGCGCGCACCGTCAGTGCCGTTCCTTGGGACAATGTGAAGCCTGCCTGCTCGATTGTTTACTCGGATGCTGAAGACCATCCGGTGTTTTTCTGTCCTCTGTGCGGACAGTATAGGGCAAAAGATGGGTTTCTGCCCAGCAGGCGATTCGCCTGTGGATCAAATTTTCACGACCTCGCGGAAATCATGCGCGGGGCGTTGTTTTTCAGGGGGTTGCGCGGTGCAGTTGCGCAACAATCCGGCCGTCCCGCGCGGATTGTTGCGCGATTAACCATGGCATGATTGCGGCGGCGGGGATGTGTCGGGCGCGGCTCTCGCCGGTGTTTCCGGCGCGGCCCGCGCACAAAAGAAAAAGGCCGCCGCGGTTGCCCGCGCGGCCCTTTGGCAATCGGCAAGCGCGTGGGCTTACTTGATCTTGCCTTCCTTGTACTCGACATGTTTGCGCACGACGGGGTCGTATTTCTTGATCGACATCTTTTCGGTCATCGTGCGGGCGTTTTTCTTGGTCACGTAGAAGTGGCCCGTGCCTGCGGTCGAGTTCAGGCGGATCTTGATTGTGGTCGGCTTCGCCATGGTCGTCTCTCCTGCAACGCGTAAGGCCTGCGGCCTGCCGCGTGAAATCCGGTAAGACCCGCCTTTTACCCGCGCGCCGCGCCAAGTCAACCGGGGGCGGGGGAAAATCATGCGCGGAAGGCCTGTAAGCCGGATTCTGTTGTCGGGAGCGCAAGCGCCCCCTCAGACGACCATTCCTCTCGGGCGCCGGGTTGCCCCGGCGCTCCTGCTGCCAACCCGGACCGCTCGGGGTGAAGCGCCCCTGTCCCGATATCCCGCGAGGGATCAGCCGGACGCGCGGTCCCTATTTGGCATTGCTCCCGGTGGGGCTTGCCATGCGGGGCCTGTTGCCAGCCCCCCGGTGGGCTCTTACCCCACCGTTTCACCCTTGCCGCCGCATTCTCCCTCGGCGCACCTCGGGTGCGACGGCGGTTTGATTTCTGTGGCGCTGTCCGTCAGGTTGCCCTGCCCGGGGATTACCCGGCACCGATGCTTCAGCGAGTCCGGACTTTCCTCGACCCGGGATCCGGGCCGCGGCCGTCCGGCCTTCCGCGCCCACGCGCTCTAGCGGAGCGGGGCAGGGCCGGTCAACCGCCTTTCGAGGGCGCGGGGCGCAGCCGCACCGGCTGCTGCATCCAGGCGCGGAGGGCGGTGGCATAGGCGTCCGGCCGCTCCAGCGCGGGCAGGTGGCCCGCGCCGTCGATCACCTGCAATGTCGCGCCGGGGATCAGGTCGGCCATGAAGCTGTGGCGCTTGACCGGCAGCAGCGGGTCCTCGGCTCCACAAAGGATCAATGCAGGCACGGCGATCTTGCGCAGCGCCGATTGCTGGTCGCGGCGGCGTTGCAGCGCGCGGATCTGGCGGCGATAGGTCTCGGGGCCCAGACCCAGCGCCATGTCCATCATCAGCGCATGGATGTCGGCGCGGTAGGGACCGGGGGCGAGGCTGTCCAGCGGCAGTTCTTCATGCAGCACCTCCTCGAGCCGTCCGGAGCGGGCGCGGATGATCCGCGGATCGCGGTCGGCGGCCTGCTGCGGCGTGTCGGGCAGGGGCTGTGCGGCGGAAAGGGCGATCCGCGACACCCGGTCGGGCGCGCGGCGGATGAGCTCGATGGCGACGGTGGCGCCAAAACCCTGCCCGACCAGGGCAAAGCGCTTGGGCAGCAGATCGAGCATGCCCGAGGCGATCTCCTCGATACGCTCGCCGCGCAGGGGCGGGATGCACATCACACCGGTCTCGCAGGAGAACTCCGCGATTTGCGGGCCAAAGGCGCGCGCGTCACTCATCAACCCGGGCACAAACACAATCGGTTCACGCATCACGTCCGCCACATCTTCGCAGGATTGCCTGTCTGCGGCCCCTGTCATGCGCCGGGCCGCGTTTCGCGCGGACAGTATCAAAACCGCGCGCGATGGAAAGACCGGGCAGGGCTGTGCCTGCGGATTCGTGCCGGAGCGCGGTCAGGCGAGCCAGGCCAACGAGATCAGCGACAGCAGCGAGGTCCAGATGATCACCGGCGCGATGGCATCCGTGCGCACACCGTAAAGCAGCGCCAGCGCAAAGGCCATCGCGCCCGAGGGCCCGGCTGCGTTGAGCTGAAAGAGCTGCGCCCAGCTGCCGGGCAGATCGAGCAGCAGCAGCGCGGCCCCGACAAGGGCCGGGAACCCCAGCAGTTTCAGCGCGCTCACCGCGACCACGGTGCGGGTGGGCTTGAGCGCCTGGGCGGAGAGAATCACGCCAAGCGCAAAGAGCGTGAGCGGCGCGGCGCCGGCACCGGCAAACTCCATGGCGGTGAGCAGCGGCACCGGCGCCGCAACGCCCGAGAGGTTGACAGCCGCGCCTGCGGCGATGGCGATCAGCACCGGGTTGCGGATCACCCGTGCCGCCGCCATCCCTGCGCCTGCGCCGCGATTGGCCAGAAGATCGGTTGTGATGATGAAGAAGGCAAAGCTGAAGGCGCTGTCGAAGGCCACAATGGCGGTGATCGGCAGCGCCGCGGTCTCGCCGTAGATGAGATAGGATATCGGCCAGATATAGAGCAGCGAGTTGACGAAGACCGTGCACATCGCCAGCAACCAGGCCTCGATCAGCTCGCGCCCGAGCAGGTGGCGCACGATGAAGAAGACCGCGGTGAACATCACGATTTCGCAAAGCGCATAGAGCAGCAGGGCGTCATAGCGCAGGGCCGCGAGATCGACGGCGGCGATCAGCGGAAAGATCAGCGCGGGCTGCAGCACCAGGAACGCCACGCGGTTGACGGCAGAGGCTTCGGCGCCGGAGATGGTTCCGGCGCGGCCCAGAACGAATCCCAAGGCCAGCATCGAAAAGACCGGCAGGATGTCGTGGGTGAGGATCCCGATCATGGGCGTCGCGGCTCCGGACGCCCCGGCTGACGGTCGGGGCCCGTCAGCGGCCCGCCCTCCAGCCGCGACCGGCCGGTGCTACCGGCCACCGCGGCGCGCCATGAAGGCCAGCCGCTCGAAAAGATGCACGTCCTGTTCGTTCTTCAGAAGCGCCCCGTGCAGTTTCGGCAAGGCATCCGCGCCATCGCGCTTGAGATCCTCGGCATCCAGATCCTCGGCCAGCAGCAGCTTGAGCCAGTCGAGCACTTCGGAGGTCGAGGGTTTCTTCTTCAGCCCCGGCTGCTCGCGCAGCTCGTAAAACTGGGTGAGCGCGGTGGTCAGCAGCGCGGGTTTGATGCCGGGGTGGTGCACTTCGACGATCCGGCGCAGCGTCTCGGGCTCGGGAAAGCGGATATAGTGGAAAAAGCAGCGCCGCAGGAAGGCGTCGGGCAGCTCTTTTTCGTTGTTCGAGGTGATGATCACGATCGGGCGATGTCGGGCCTTTACCGTCTCTCCGGTCTCATAGACATGGAACTCCATCCGGTCGAGTTCCTGCAGCAGGTCGTTGGGAAACTCGATATCGGCCTTGTCGACCTCGTCGATGAGCAGCACGACCTTGCCGTCGGCGTCGAAGGCCTGCCAGAGCTTGCCGCGGCGGATGTAGTTGGAGACGTCGTTGACCCGTTCGTCACCCAGCTGGCTGTCGCGCAACCGGCTCACCGCATCATACTCGTAAAGCCCCTGCTGGGCCTTTGTGGTCGATTTCACCGACCATTCGATCATCGGTAAGCCGAGCGCCTGCGCCACCTGGCGGGCCAGTTCCGTCTTGCCGGTTCCGGGCTCTCCCTTGACCAGCAGCGGGCGCTCCAGCGTCACTGCCGCATTGACCGCCATGGTCAGATCATCGGTGGCCACATAGTCCTTGGTGCCTTCGAAACGCATCCGTTTTCCGTCCTCACGCGCTGTTTCCGACCCGCCCTGAAAACGCCAATTTTCGACGCTATTGTGTAGTGACATCCCCAGGGGCTTGGGTTAAGTCGTGGCCGCAGGGGTGCCAGATATCTGAGGAAATTACCATGCAGGATATTGGCGTAGATGAGGGAACGTCTATGAAAGCCGAATCTTTTCTACCGGATGACTATCGACCGGCCGAAGATGAGCCGTTCATGAATGACCGTCAGCTGGAATACTTCCGGCGCAAGCTGACCGCCTGGCGCGAGGACCTGCTGGCCGACAGCCGCGACACCATCGAGGGATTGCAGGAAGCCACCCGCAACATCCCCGATGTGACCGACCGCGCCAGCGAGGAAACCGACCGCGCGCTGGAGCTGCGCACACGGGATCGTCAGCGCAAGCTGGTGGCAAAGATCGACAGCGCCATCCGCCGCATCGACGAAGGCGAGTACGGCTATTGCGAAGTGACCGGTGAGCCGATTTCGCTGAAGCGGCTGGATGCGCGACCCATCGCGACGATGAGCCTCGAGGCGCAGGAGCGCCATGAGCGCCGCGAAAAGGTGCATCGCGACGACTGACTGTCGGGCGGGGCCAGGGCGCCCCTTGTCCGACATGCAAAGCGCCGGGGCGTCTGCCCCGGCGTTTTGCGTTCTGGCCTGCGGCTCTGCCGGGGCTGCGTCTTTGCCTTCCCCGGCGCGACATGCCACAGAGCGGCCATGACAGCGTTGAATCTCGACATCACGGTTCTGGGGGGCGGCATTGCCGGTCTTGCGGCGGCCATTGCGCTGCGCCGTCGCGGTGCAGAGGTGACCGTTCTGGAACAGGCCGACGCGCTTCGCGAGGTTGGCGCGGGGCTGCAGATCAGCCCCAACGGCATGCGCGTGCTCGATGCGCTGGGGCTCGGGGCGGGGTTTCGCGCGATCTCGGTGCAGGGCCATGCGGTGCGGCTGTGCGATCACGCCGCGGGGCGCGAGGTGCTCAGGCTCGATCTGACGCGGCTGGCTTCGGGGCAGGAATACCGTTTTGTGCATCGCGCCGATCTCATCGATCTGCTGGCAGCGGCGGCGCGCGAGGCCGGGGTCCGGGTGCGGCTGCTGCAGCGTGCCGTCAGCGTGACCCCCGGCACGCCCGCCCGGGTCGCGCTCGCCAGTGGCGAGGTGCTGCAGGTGCCACTTCTGCTGGGGGCGGACGGCTTGCGTTCTGTGCTGCGCCCGGCGCTCAACGGGGCTGCGGCGCCGTTCTTTACCGGCCAGGTGGCCTGGCGCGCGGTGGTGCCCAATGTCACCGGCCACAAGGCCGAGGCGCAGGTCCATATGGGCCCCGGCGCGCATCTGGTCAGCTACCCGCTTCGGGGCGGGCGGCTGGTCAATCTCGTGGCCGTGGAAGAGCGGCGCGACTGGGTCGAGGAAGGCTGGCAGCACACAGACGATCCGGATGCGCTGCGCGCCGCGTTTGCGATGTTCGGCGGACCGGTGCGGCATCTGCTGGAGAAGGTCGAGACAGTGGGCGTCTGGGGGCTCTTTCGTCACGAGGTGGCGCGGGTCTGGCAGGGCGCGGGTGTGGCGCTGCTGGGCGATGCGGCCCATCCGACGCTGCCGTTTCTGGCGCAGGGGGCCAATATGGCGCTGGAGGATGCCTGTGCGCTGGCGCGCTGTCTGGATGACGGGTCCGGGATCCCGGCGGCGCTGGCACGCTACCAGCGGATGCGCCGCGCCCGGGTGCAGCGGGTGATCGCCGCGGCCAATGGCAACGCCTGGAAATACCATCTGCGCAACCCGCTGCTGCGGGGGGCGGCGCATCTGGGACTGGGGGCACTGGGGCGCGTGGCACCGGGGCAGATGGTGCGCCAGTTCGACTGGCTTTACGGCTATGACGTGACCGCCGACGCCTTGCCGTGACCGCGCGCGAGGCTGGAGGCCGGGCGCGTGCCCGTGTTAGGATCGCGCGGGCAGCAGAGGGGGGAGCGTTATGGACAGGTTCGACGGCATACCCGAACAGGCGCTGGCCTGGGTCGAGGCGGGCAAGGGCGCGGCGCTTGCCACGGTCACGCAGACCTGGGGCTCCGCGCCAAGGCGCGTCGGTAGCCAGCTTGCAATATCCGGCGACGGCGAGATCGAAGGCTCGGTCTCGGGCGGCTGCGTCGAGGGGGCTGTGATCGTCGAGGCGCTTGAGGCGCTCGAATCCGGTGAGATGCGCGAGCTGGAATTCGGTGTCTCCGACGACGACGCCTTTGCGGTGGGGCTCGCCTGCGGCGGCACGATCCGCATTCTGGTCGAACCGGTAGGAGCGGTGCTGCCCGAAGACCTGTTGCGCGCGCTCTGTGCCGCCCGCGCGGCCCGCGAGGCGGTGGCCTATGTGGCCGATCTCGACAGCGGCACCCGCGCGCTTGTGCATGATGGGTTTAAGACGCGGTTCCGCATGGATCGCTCCGGCTTTGAAGAGGACAGCCGCACCTTTGTGGCCATTCACAACCCGCCCTTGCGGCTCATCGTCGTGGGCGCGGTGCATATCACGCAGGCGCTGATCCCGATGGCGCGGATTGCAGGCTACGATCCGGTGATTGTCGATCCGCGCGAAACCTTCGGTTCCGAAGCGCGGTTCCCCGGCGAACGCATCCTGAACGACTGGCCGGATGAGGCGGTCGAGGCGCTGGGGCTCGACGGGCGCACGGCGCTGGTGCTGCTGACGCATGACCCGAAACTGGACGACCCGGCGCTGGAAAAGGCGCTGCGGGCGGGGTGTTTCTATATCGGCGCGCTGGGCTCCACCCGCACCCATGCCAAACGCGTCTCCCGGCTGACCGAGGCGGGGTTTTCGGCACAGGACATCGCGCGGATCCATGGGCCGGTCGGGCTCGATATCGGTGCGTCCGGCCCGCCGGAGATTGCCGTGGCCATCCTGGCCGAGATGACGCGTGTGCTGAGGCAGGGCGCGTGACATTCGGCGAAGTGCCGCTTGCGGAGGCATCGGGCGGGCTTCTGGCGCATTCCGTCGCGCTGCCGGACGGGCGGTTGCGCAAAGGCCGGGTGCTGACAGCGCAGGATATCGCGACCTTGCAGGCCGCAGGCGTCGCCCGTGTGACCGTCGCGCGGCTGGGTCCCGGCGATATCGACGAGGACAGCGCGGCAGAGCGGCTGGCCCGCGCCATCGTGCCCGACCCGGACGCCGTGGGACTGCGGCTCGGACGCGCGGCCACGGGCCGGGTGAACATCCACGCGCTGGCCCCGGGTATCGCGGAGGTGCGCGCCGCGCGCATCCACGCCGCCAACGCGGTGGATCCGATGATCACGGTGGCCACCGTGCCGCCCTGGCAGCGGATGGAGGCGCGCGGGATGGTGGCGACGGTCAAGATCATCTCTTACGGGGTGCGGGCCTCGGCGCTCGAGGCCGCGTGCCTTGCCGGAGAGCGCGCACTGGCGATGCGCGCGCCGCAATGCCGCTCGGCGCAATTGATCCAGACCGCCGTCAGCGCCGATGAGACCGGCGACAAAGGCCAGATGGTCACCAAGGCAAGGCTGGATCGGCTGGGGATCGATATCGGACCCTTGCAGGTTGTGCCGCATGACGTGCCCTCGCTGACCGAGGCGATACTGGCGGCAAAGACGGATGCGGTGTTGATCCTGACCGGCTCGGCCACCTCGGATATCGCGGATGTCGCGCCGGAGGCCCTGCGCGCGGCGGGCGGGACAGTGGCCCATTTCGGTATGCCGGTCGATCCGGGTAACTTGTTGTTTTACGGCGATTTTCAGGGTCGCCCGGTGATCGGCCTGCCGGGCTGCGCCCGGGCGCCCGCGCTTAACGGCGCGGATTGGGTGATGGAGCGGCTCTTTTGCGGCGTGCCGGTCTCACCCAGGGATGTTGCCGCGATGGGGGTCGGCGGGCTCTTGAAAGAGGTGCCGCAGCGCGGACGGCTGCGCGAGGCGTGAAGCTGCGCGTCCCGGCGCGGCGTCAAACCGATCACCGGATCGGATCAAAAAGCGCGTCGGTCGCGCGGCAATCCCGCACCACATCGCGCCCGCAAGGCACCGGCTCCAGCTCTTTTGACAGGCACAGCCGCGCCTCCTGAATGCGGCCTGCCTTGCAGGTGATCGTCAGCATGTCCGGCTCCCAACCGGGGTTGGCCTCCAGAAACGCCTCTTCGATGACCTTGGCGGGCAGGGTCACGGGCTTGTCGAGCGCGCGGAAGATCTCGGGCCGGTTCACCGCATCAAAGGCCTGCCGCGCGGTGTCGTAATAGGCGCGTGCACTCAGGCCAGAGCAGACGCCGTGCTTGTTCCACTGGTGCCAGGCCAGCCCCGGGGTGCCCATGATATCGGCCATGTCGCGGGTCATGCCGCGCGAGGGCGGGCGCTCGGCGCTGGGGCAGAAGCTTGGCCAGCCGCGGTCGTATTGCGGCCAGAGCCCGTGCAGCACCCAGCCGAAATCGGCCGAGGCGTCGCATTGCGGGCTGCCGCGCCGGTCGCCCTCGAGCGCGCACCATGTGGGGGACCAGCTGAGCGACAGCACATAATAGTCGAATTCGCCCGCGCGTTCGCCATCGGCGCGGGCCGGACCCACGAGGCAGACGCTCATCACCAGGGCCAGCAGGATACGCATTTTCTCTTCCCTCTTTGCCGTGTCGCGACTATATAGCCGCCAAGTTTCCCGACAACGGCAACTTGTCCCGGCGGCCGGGACCGCCCGAGGCGCAAGCCCGGGCGCGGGAAAGAGATATGGTAAGGAGACACGCATGGCCAAGCTGCTGCATCCCAAGGCGACCGCCGTCTGGCTGGTAGACAACACGACGCTGACCTTCAAACAGGTCGCCGAATTCACCGGATTCCACGAGCTGGAAGTCCAGGGCATCGCGGATGGCGACGTGGCCGCCGGCGTGAAGGGGTTCGATCCGGTGGCCAACAACCAGATCGATCAGGAAGAGATCGACCAGGCGGAAAAGAACCCGCTTTACAAGATGAAGCTGAAGTTCAACCCCGCCGCGCGCGACGAGGACAAGCGCCGCGGCCCGCGCTATACGCCGCTCTCCAAGCGTCAGGACCGTCCCAACGCGATCCTGTGGCTGGTGAAGTTCCACCCCGAGCTGGCGGATGCGCAGATTTCCAAGCTGGTGGGCACCACCAAGCCGACGATCCAGTCGATCCGCAACCGCGAGCACTGGAACATCCAGAACATGCAGCCCATCGACCCGGTGGCGCTCGGGCTCTGCAAACAGTCCGAGCTTGACGCCGCGGTGGCCAAGGCCGCCAAGAAGGCCGACGAGATCATGACCGATGACGAGCGCCGCAAGCTGGTCTCGACCGAGCAGAGCCTCGACATGGATGCCGCGGAGCCGCGGCTGCCGACGGCGATCGAGGGGCTGGAGACCTTCAGCCTGTCCGATCCGCGCGGAGAGGATGACGACGAGGACAAGCGCTCGGACAAGGATTTCGCCGACGCCGACAGCTTCTTCAACCTGCCCTCCGGCGATGATGACGAGGACGAGGAAGACAACAGCGACGACCCGCGCGACCAGAGCGCCTGACGCGTCACCCGATACATCGCGCATCACGTAACGCGTTGACATCCTTGATGTCAGTCAGCGTGACGCGGTTCGGGTTTCTTGCATTGCGCGTAAGGCGGGCGGTGGGGCCGGGCCGTCCGCTGCGGATGTGAGCTGCAGAGTGCGTCCGGGCCCGGCCAGGCACAAATAGCAGAAATGCTGCCCCCGAGACAAAAAAAACCCGCCGGATCCGGCGGGTTTCGTTTGCGCTGTCGGAAGGCTTACTTGCTGACCGGTCCGATCATCATGACCATCTGGCGGCCTTCCATTTTCGGCATGTTCTCGACCTTGCCGATCTCGACCACGTCGTCGGCCACCCGTTCCAGCAGCTCGCGGCCCAGGTTCTGGTGCGCCATCTCGCGCCCGCGGAACCGCAATGTGACCTTCACCTTGTCGCCGTTCTCGAGAAACTTGAACACGTTGCGCATTTTCACATCGTAGTCATGTGTGTCGGTGTTCGGGCGGAACTTGACCTCTTTGACCTCGATGATCTTCTGCTTCTTGCGGGCTTCGCTTTCGCGCTTCTGCGTCTCGTATTTGAACTTGCCGTAATCCATGATCTTGCAGACCGGGGGCGTGGCGTTGGGTGAAATCTCGACCAGGTCCAGACCGGCTTCTTCGGCCATTTGCAGGGCGCGTTCAGGGCTGACCACTCCGGCGTTTTCGCCTTCGGCTCCGATCAGTCGGATTTCGGGGGCCCGGATGCGGTCGTTGACGCGGGGGCCGGTGTCGCGCGTTGGCGGCGCGTTGTGAGGTCTGCGGGCTATGGGTTTGCTCCGGTTAACTATTGCTGTCAGGTCGCCAAGGTAAACTTCGCGCAGAGCTGATTCAAGCGGCAAATGGGCGGTTTTGCGCTTGTTTGCTCTGCTTTCCCCCTTGCTCTTGGCGCGGAGCGGCGTCACATCTCCCGCGGGAGCTTTGCGCGCTGTCGCGCAGGCGCATATCACCTTTAAGGAGAGCATGATGAGAAAAGTGATACTGATCGTCATTGCCGCCATCCTCGCCGTGGGCGGTTATCTTTGGTATTCGGGCCAGCAGGAAGCGCAACGCGAGGCGCTGGCTGCCGAACAGGCCGCCGCCACCGCCGCTGCCGAAGCCGAAGCCGCCGCCAAGGCCGAGGCCGAAGCGGCAGAGAAAGCCGCCGAAGAGGCCGCTGCCGCCGCCAAGGCCGAAGCCGATGCCGCCGCTGCCGAAGCCGAAGCGGCTGCGGAAGAGGCCGCCGCCGAAGCCGACGCCGCCGTCGAGGAAGCCGAAACCGCGGTGGAAGAGACCGCCGAAGACGCCGGCGCCGCCGTGGAAGAGGCCGGAGAGGCTGCCGCGGATGCTGCAGCGGACGCTGTGGACACCGCCGGTGAAGCCGCAGACGCCGCAGCGGGTGCGGTTGACGACGCCGCAGAGGGCGCGGCCGACGCGGTCGACGGTGTGGTCGACGCTGCCGAAGAGACCGCGGCAGAGGCCGCCGACACCGCCGGAGAGGCCGCGGATGCCGCAGCCGACACGGCCGCCGAGGCCGAAAACGCCGTCGAGCAGGCCGCCGATGACGCAGCCGACACCGCTGCAGCCGCCGCCGAAGACGTGGCCGACACTGCAGAAGAGACCGCCGCCGAGGCGGACGCGGCTGCCGACAGCGCCGCAGACGCCGCGGCTGACGCCGCCGCGGAGACCCCCGGCATCGAAGAGCTGCTGACCGTCGAAGGCTTCGATTACGACGCGGTCGCGGACTATATCGAGAACTCCGAGATGAGTGCCGTGGTCAAGACCGCCGCCAAATCGGTGCTGGAGCAGGCCCGCGACAACCCCGACGCCATCGAAGGTGTGATCACCGCCCTGCGCGAGCAGCTCGGCCTCTGAGCATCCAGGATGGGGTAAAACGTCAAAGGCCGCGCAGTTTGCTGCGCGGCCTTTTTCATGTCGGCCGTCCGGCCGCTGCGGCGGGAAAGCCGCGCGCTGCCGGATGATCAGTCGAGAAATGCCTTCTCGACCACGTAATGGCGCGGGTTGGAATTGGCGCCTTCCTCGAGCCCGTATTCCTCGAACATCTCCTTCAGCTCGAGATTGAACGCGAGATTGCCGCAGATCATCGCGCGGTCCGTGTCGGGGTTGAGCGGCGGCACGTCGAGATCGGCATAGACCTCGCCCGAGCGCATCAGATCGGTGATGCGGCCCATCTTCGGGCTCTCTTCGCGGGTGGTGGTCGGGTAATAGCGCAGCTTTTCGTGAAACCCGTCGCCCATCAGCTCGGCCAGCAGCTCATCGCTGCGGATGCCGTCGATGAGCTCCTGCCCGTAAGCCAGCTCGCCCCGTTCGCGGCAGGTATGGGTCAGGATGATCTCGTCGTAATCCTCGTAGGTCTGCGGGTCGCGCAGCAGCGAGGCGAAAGGCGCGATGCCGGTGCCGGTGGCAAAGAACCAGATCCGCTTGCCCGGCAGCAGCGCGTCATGCACCAGCGTGCCCACCGGTTTGGGGCGCAGGATGATCTGGTCGCCGGGCTCGATATGCTGCAGGCGCGAGGTAAGCGGGCCATCCTGCACCTTGATCGAGTAGAACTCGAGCTCTTCGTCCCAGGAGGGCGACGCAATGGAATAGGCGCGCAGCAGCGGCTTTTCGCGGCCGGTCTTCTCGTCGGTCTGCATGAGCCCGATCATCACAAATTCGCCGGAGCGGAAGCGCAGCGATGCGGGCCGCGTCACGCGAAACGAAAACAGCCGGTCGGTCCAGTGCCTGACGGCGGTCACGGTCTGCGCATCGGGCAGGGTGGGGGTGGTCACTTTGGTTGCCTGAACGTTTGTCACGGGAGAGTGCTCTGTCATGTCATGTCCTCGCGGGCTCCGGAGGAGCCGCGTTTTGTCGTTAGCATGCGAACGAGTTTCGGAAAAGTGTGCTTAACCGCGCAGGCGCGCCTGGTAGTCATGCGCGCGCCAGTCGGCGCGAAACACCCAGTGTTCCTCGGGCTGGCGGGCGGCAAGCGCGTCGTCGATCTCGACCTCGTCAAAGCCGGCACGGCGCGCCATCGCGTATTGATCGGCGATCACATGGCCGCGGGCGCGCAGACGGCCCTTGTAGCCGCGCAGACGCAGCAGCCGCGCCAGGGTAAAGCCGCGCCCGTCGGCAAAGCTCGGGAAATCAATGCGCACAAGCGCGGCATCGGGCGCCACAAGCGTGTCGGGATCGGTGTCGGAGGCCAGATCGAGGATCGGGCCGTCATGCGTGTCGGGGGCAAAGCCCTGATCGGTGACGATGATGCACATGAAAAAGCTCCTTTCGGGGAGTGGTGGGTTGCAAACCCACCCTACGCAGGGTCGCGCGGGCCGCGCCCGTCGGCGAGGTGAATGCCGCATTCGGATTTTGGCTGGCCGCGCCAGCGCCCGGCGCGCGGGTCTTCGCCCGACGCCACGGGCGAGGTGCAGGGCTGACAGCCGATCGACGGAAAGCCGCGCGCCACCAGCGGATGCCGGGGCAGCCGGTTTTCGTCCATGTAGTCGCGCAGATCCGGCGCCGTCCAGCGCGCCAGCGGATTGATCTTGAGGCGATGCGTGTCGGGATCGGCCTCGAAGAACTCCAGCGCCGCGCGGGTCTGCGACTGAAAGCGCTTGCGCCCGGTGATCCAGCCGTCAAAGCCCTCAAGCGCCCGGGCCAGCGGGGCGGTCTTGCGCAGCGCGCAGCAGGCATCGGGGTCGCGCAGATGCAGCGCGCCGTAAGGATCCTCGGCCTCGAGCCGGCGTGCGTCGGGCGACAGGATGCGCAGCTCGGTGAGGCCCAGCCGCTCCGCCAGCTCCTGCTGGTAGACCAGCGTTTCGGCAAAAAGCTTGCCGGTGTCGATGAAGAGCACCGGCGTGGCGGGCGCGGTCACCGCCAGAAGATGCAGCAGCACCACCGATTCCGCGCCAAAGGACGACACCAGCGCGATGCGCCCGATACGCGCCTCGGTCAGCGCGCCTTTCAGCACCGCGGTGGCGCCGTGATGGCGGTAGCGCGCGTTGAGCGCGGCGGCGCGGGCGGTCAGCGTCGCTTGTGCGGAGAGGTCGCCGGGCGTATTTTCGAAGAGAAGAAGCGACATGGGGTTATTCTGCCGCAACCCGGCGGGTTTCGTCGTAAAGGGCGGATTTGAACGGCGCCATGCCGAGGCGGCGGAACGTGGCGATGAAGGGTTCCTCGCGGCTGTCGCGATGCTCCAGATAGGCGCCGATCAGCCGTTCGATGGCGGGGATGATTTCATCCGCGGAAAAGCCCGGACCGGTGCGCTGGCCGATGGCGGCAGTTTCGGTGTGATCGCCGCCAAGCGTGATCTGGTAGTTCTCGACGCCTGCGCGGTCGAGCCCGAGGATGCCGATATGGCCCACATGATGGTGCCCGCAGGCGTTGATGCAGCCGGAGATCTTGATCTTCAGGTCGCCGATCTCGTGCTCCAGCTTCAGGTCGTCGAACCGGGTCGCGATCTCTTGCGCAATCGGGATCGAGCGGGCGGTCGCCAGCGCGCAATAATCCATGCCGGGGCAGGCGATGATGTCGGAGATCTTGCCGATATTGGCGGTGCCCAACCCATGCGCCCTGAGCGTGGCGTGGATCTGTGGCAGGTCGGACTTGTGCACATGCGGCAGCACGACGTTCTGCTCGTGGCTGATGCGCAGCTCGTCGTGACCGTAGCGTTCGGCCAGATCGGCCATCACCCGCATCTGCGTGGCCGAGGCGTCGCCCGGCGTGGCGCCGTGGGCCTTGAGACTGATCTGCGCGATGGCATAGCCTTGTGTGCGATGCGCGCTGAGATTGCTGTCGGCCCAGGCGCGGAACACCGGATCGTTGGCATAGGCGATGTCAAAGGGTGCGGTGTCGGCGGCGCGGAAGGCGGGCGGGGCGAAGGCGGACCGGATCTCGGCAAGAAGCGCCTGATCGGTGCCGGCAAACTCCGCGCGCACCTCGTTGAAGCGCGCCTCCACCAGGCGGGAAATCTCTTCGAGTCCATGCTCGTGCACGGTGATCTTGATGCGCGCCTTGTATTTGTTGTCACGCCGTCCCAGCAGGTTCCAGACCGATACGATGGCCTCGAGATAGGGCAGCAGATCGGCTTGCGGCAGGAATTCGCGGATCACCTTGCCGATCATCGGCGTGCGGCCCAGCCCGCCGCCCACAATCACCTCGAACCCCGCAGCGCCGTCGCGCGTGATCATGCGCAGGCCGATATCGTGGGCCTTTGTCACGGCGCGATCATTGGGCGATCCGGTCACCGCGACCTTGAACTTGCGCGGCAGGAACTGGAACTCCGGATGGTCGGTGGACCACTGCCGGATGAGCTCGGCCACCGGGCGCGGATCGGCGGTCTCGTCCGCCGCGGCCCCTGCGAAATGGTCGGCGGTGACATTGCGGATGGTGTTGCCGGAGGTCTGGATGGCGTGCATCTCGACCTCGGCCAGCGCGTCGAGAATGTCCGGCACGTCGCGCAGATCGGGCCAGTTGAACTGGATGTTCTGGCGGGTGGTGAAATGGCCGTATCCCTTGTCCCAGCGCTCTGCGATCATCGCAAGCTGGCGCATCTGGGTGCTGTTGAGCGTGCCGTAGGGGATCGCCACGCGCAACATGTAGGCGTGCAATTGCAGGTAGAGCCCGTTCATCAGGCGCAGCGGTTTGAACTCGTCCTCGGTCAGGTGGCCTGCGATGCGGCGGGTGACCTGGGCGCGGAACTGGCGGTTGCGTTCGGCCACGAAGGCCGCGTCGAAATCGGTGTAGCGATACATCGGGTCTCTCCTCGGGCGGCCTCAGGTCAGCGGCGCGCGGGTTTCCTGTTTGCCGTGGGCGTAGTTGGACGGGCCCTTGCGGCGGAACGCTTCGCGGAAATGGGTGGGTCTGGGGCCGGACGCGTCCGGCGTGACATCGGCGAGATAGGCGCCGACCACCTCGTCCGCGCGCCGTTGCGCATCGATGAGACGCAGCTGGGCATGCGCCTCGTCGGTCAGCACCTCGGCCTCGTCGAGCGTGCGGGACCAGCGGTCGTCGGACGTGAGATAGATCACGTCGCCTTCGAGAAGCGCGTTGCCGGTGATGACTTTGGGAGTGAAAATGCGGGGCATCAGGAGACCTCCTGCGTTGCGGTGAGGGGATTTCGGGGGATGTCGGGCAGGGCCGCCTCGGCGGCACGCGGTGCCAGCCCCAAAAGCGTGAGCGCGGGGCCTTCGGGGGCGGCGTCCTGCAGCACGCGCGGAAGACCGGCCAGCGTTGTGCCAAGGATGCGCTGGCCCGGCAGCGAGGCGTTTTCGACCACTGTCACCGGCGTCTCTGGCGCGGCGCCATGCATGATCAGGCGGCCCTGAATGAAGCGCGCGGCCTTCTTGCCCATGTAGATCGCGGCGACCTCGCCGGGGCGGGCCAGCGTGCGCCAGTCGTGATCGGCAAAACCCTTCATCACATGGCCGGTGAGCAGCCGGACGGAGGCGTTGCGCCCGCGCCGCGTGAGGCTCTGCCCGATGGCGGCGACCGAGGCCGAGGCGGCGGTGATGCCGGGCACCACATGCCAGCTCACACAAGCGGCATCGAGCGCGTCGATCTCTTCGTCGAGGCGGCCGAACACGGTGGGGTCGCCGCCCTTGAGCCGCACCACCTGCGCGCCGTCGCGGCCATGCCGGACAATCAGCGCGTTGATCCGGTCCTGCGTCATCGAGGGGCCGAAGCCTTCCTTGCCGGCATCGATCAGCACCGCCTCGCGGCGGGCCAGCTCAAGGATACCGGGCGAGACGAGCCGGTCATGGATCACCACATCGGCTTCGTCGAGCGCGCGCCGGGCCTTGAGGGTCAGCAGCTCCGGATCGCCCGGGCCCGCGCCGACAAAGGCCACGTGGCCGGCGCGATCGCGGCGCGTCAGATGCGCGTCAAGCAGGTTGTCCAGCGCCTCATGCGCGGCGGCGTCGCCGTCGGCGATCGCGCGGGGGCCCGCCCTGAAATAATAGTCGGCCCAGAAAGCGCGGCGCGCCCGGCCCACCGGCAGACGTTCGGCCATCGTGCGGAAGGCCTTGCCGATGCGCGCGAGCGGGCCGAGCGTGACCGGCAGCCGCGCTTCGAGATCGGCCTTGATCGCGCGGGCCAGCACCGGGGCCGCGCCTTCGGTGCCGATGGCCACGGTCACAGGATCGCGGTCGACGATGGCGGGGGTGATGAACTGGCTGGCCGCGAGGTTGTCGACGGTGTTGGTGAGCGCGCCGTCGGCCCGGGCCAAAGCGCTGACGCGGGCATCTTCGGCGTCGTCCTCGTTGGCGGCGTAAAAGAGCACCGCACAGGTGGCATCGCCGGGCTCCAGCGCGCGGCGGACAAGCGAAAGGCGCCCTTCGGCGGCCCAGGTCTCGATCAGGGTGTGCGGATCGGGCGCGAAAACCGACAGATGCGCCTCGGTCTTGAAGAGCAGCCGGAGTTTCGCCAGCGCGGCGTCGCCGCCACCCGACAGCACAACCCGGCGACCGGCGAGGGCGACGAAGATCGGGAAATGTTGCATGGCGGGCGCTCCGACTGGATTGTGCGTATCGATTGTCTGAGTGGAATATAGAATTTTGTTCCATATGATTGCTAGATATCTGCCAGAATAAGGAATATTGTTCCGCCAGGCACACAAAAATATCGGTGTGTTCCGGAATCCACCGCAAAAGGGAACAGCGGATGAAGATCGACGTCACCGACAGGAAAATCCTCTCCGAGCTGCAGCGCGACGCCTCACAATCTCTTGATGAGATTGCCAAATCCGTGGGATCGTCGAAGACGCCGGTGTGGAACCGGATCCGCAAGATGCGCGAAGGCGGCATCATCGGTGCGCAGACCGTGGTGCTGGATGCCGAAGCGCTGGGATTCGAGGCCACGTTCTTTGTGCTGATCCGCACCTCCGAACATGAGGCGGACTGGCAGCAGCGCTTTCTGACGGCCCTGCGGGAGCGCCCCGAAGTGCAGGAAGCGCACCGGCTGGCGGGCGATATCGACTATATCCTCAAGGTGCGCGTGGCCAACGCGCGGGCCTATGACGCGTTTTACCAGGCGCTGATCTCTGAAGTGAAAGTGCACAACGTGACGGCGCTTTTGTCGATGGAGGAGATCAAGGCGACAACCGCCTTGCCTCTGTAGAACGCGCCGGGGGCTCCGGCTGCAGGCCTCACCAGAACGAAGATCCGAGCGTCAGCGCGCGACCTCGAGACGGTCGAGCCCGTGGAAATGGTAGAGATTGGCGAAGCGCGGGGTGCCCGCGAGGCGCAGGTCGGGGCAGCGGGCAAAGAGCGCGGGCAGGGCGATCTGCATCTCCAGCCGGGCCAGCGGCGCGCCGACGCAGAAATGCAGCCCGGCGCCAAAGCTGGTGGACGCGGTCTGCCCGCGGCCGGGGTCGAATTTCTGCGGGTCGGGCCAGATGGCGGGGTCGCGATTGGCGGCGGCCAGCAGCAGCGCCACCTCGTCGCCGCGGCGGAACGCGTGCCCGAAAAGCGTGACATCCTCGTAGGCGTAGCGTGTGAACATGTGCAGCGGCGGATCGAAGCGCAGGATTTCCTCGGTGACGGCTTCGGCGCTGTCGGGGGTCACGGTCCGGCCGGAGCTCAGCAGCAGCCGGATGCCGTTGCCGAGGCTGTGCACGGTTGCCTCGTGACCGGCATTGAGCAGCAGGATGCAGGTGGTGATCAGCTCGTCGGTCGAGAGCTTTTCGCCCGCCTCTTCGGCGGCGATCAGGTGGGTGATGAGGTCATCGGCGGGGTGCGCGCGGCGCGCGTCCACATAGCCGCGCAGGAAGTCGGAAAATGCCGCAGCGGCGCGGGCGGCGGCGTCCTCGATCGCGCGGTCGCGGCGGGCCTGGTACATGGCGACCATGGCGTTGGACCAGGCCAGCAGCTGCGGCGCCATCGCTTCGGGCACGCCCAGCAACCGGCAGATCACGATCACCGGCACCTGCTGGCAATAGGCCGGCAAGAGATCGAAAGGTCCGTCCGGGAACGCGTCGATGAGATCATCGCAAAGTGTGGCAATCTCCGGTGCCAGAGCGGCGATGCGGCGCGAAGTGAAGGCCCGCAGCACCAGACCGCGCAGCCGCGTGTGGCGCGGCGGCTCGAGTTCGAGCATGCTATGCGCCTCCACCGCGTAGAAGTCGGCGAGGTGCCGGGGATGCGCCCGGACGTGTTCGGCGGGAATTTCGCGGCCAAATCGCCGGTCGCGCAGCAGCGCATGCACCGCCCGGTGCGAGACCGCGCAGGGCTTTGCGTAGTCCTGCCACCAGACCAGATCGCCGCCCGCGCGCAGCGCTTCGTAAAACGGGTAGGGGTCCTGCACGAAACCCGGGTCGGTCGGATCCTGGTCAAAGCGCTGCATGCCCGCACCCTTGCGCGGAGGCGCTTTATTGGCAAGGGCGCAATTGCTATGCAGGGCCATGGGACGGGTTTTCCAAAGCCGCGCGGCCTGGCTCGCGCTTTGCGTTATGGCGGTGGTGTCGCTGACCGCCGGGGTTTGGCGCTACAGCTATGTGCAGGCGCTGGATCCGGTCGCGGCGCGCGGCCGGTCGGACCTGGCGCTGGCGGCGGACCGGCTGGTCACCCAGCTCAGCCGGTACCGCGAGACGGCGGTGGTCTTTGCCGACCACCCGGTGCTCTCGGCGCTGCACGAAAGCGGCAGCCGCGACGAGGCGGATGCGCTGCTGCTGGAGGTGGCCGACAAGATCTCGGCGCTGACGCTGCTCTACGCGGATCGCGACGGGCGGGTTCTGGCCTCCGCCCACGGGGTCGAACCGGTCGACCTTCAGGACACGCTCTATTTCCGGCGCGCGCTCAACGGTGCGTTGGGGGTGGCGCATGGCAGCTCCACCGGCTTGACGGGGCGTGCCTATTCCTTTGCGGCCCCGGCCTTTGGCACCGATGCGACGGTGCGCGGCGTGCTTGTTGTGGTGGTCGATATCGAACGGCTGGAGCGCGACTGGCGCGGCGCCCGGCCCACGGTCTATTTCACCCAAGCCAATGGCGAGGTCTTCATCACCAACCGCTCCGAAATGCTGGGCTGGCAGCAGGGCGCGGCGGGCATGACAACCGCAGACGGGCTGCTGCCGGTGCGGCGCGTCGGGATCGGCGCACACAGCGTCTGGCGCCACGGGCTCAGCCCCTACATCCCGCCGCGCGCCCTGCATCTGGTGCAGCCGCTGCCGGTGATCGGGCTGCGGGCCGAGGCGCTGGTCGATGTGGCCCCGGCGCTGCGTCTGGCAGGCTTGCAGGCGGCGGCGGTGGCGGGGCTTTGCCTTTTCTTCGGGGCGTTTCTCATTGTCGCAACGGAGCGGCGGCGCACGCTCAGCGTGGCCAACGCAGAGCTGGAAGAGCGGGTGCAGGCGCGCACCCAGGCGCTGGAGGACGCCAACACCGCCTTGCGGTTCGAGGTGGTGGAACGGCAGGAGGCCGAGGCCGCGCTCAAACGCGCGCAGGCGGAGCTGGTGCAGGCGGGCAAGCTCTCGGCGCTGGGGCAGATGTCGGCGGGCATCAGCCATGAGCTCAACCAGCCCCTGATGGCGATCCAGCAATTTGCCGGCAATGGCGCGCAGCTTTTTGATCGCGGCGACGCGGAGGCGGCGCGCGACAATCTGGGCCGGATCTCGGATCTGGCGGCGCGGGCGGCGCGGATCATCAAGAACCTGCGGGCATTCGTGCGCAACGAGAATGAGCCGATGGGCAAGGTCGATCTGGTGGCGGTGATCGACACGGCGGTCGAGCTGACGGCAGCGCGGCTGCGGGCCGACGCGGTGACGCTGGACTGGCAGCGCCCGGAGGCGGCGGTCTTTGCGCTTGGCGGCGAGGTGCGCCTCAGCCAGGTCTTTGTGAACCTGATCAACAACGCCGCCGACGCGATGACCGGACAGCCCGACAAGCGCATCAAGGTCTGGCTTGAGGACGGCGAGGCGCTGCGGGTCACGGTGTCCGATACCGGCCCCGGCATCGCCGATCCGGAGCGGGTGTTCGAGCCGTTCTACACCACCAAGGCGGTTGGCGGCGGCGATGGCATGGGGCTGGGGCTGTCGATCTCCTACGGGCTGGTGCAGTCCTTTGGCGGGCAGATCCGCGGTGTGAACGACCCCGGCGGCGGCGCGCGCTTTACCGTTGAACTGGAACGCTGGCGCGAGGTGCAGGCGGCATGACGCGGCGGGTGCTTCTGGTGGATGACGACGAGGCGGTGCGCGAGGCGCTGGCGCAGACGCTGACGCTGGCGGAGTTCGAGGCGCTCACCGCGGGGTCATTTGTCGAGGCCAAGGACCACATCTCGGCCCGGTTCGACGGGGTGATCCTGTCGGATATCCGGATGCCCGGGCGCGACGGGTTCCACCTGCTGGACTTTGCGCGCGGGCAGGATCCGGACCTGCCGGTGATCCTGCTGACCGGCGAGGGTGACATCCCGATGGCGGTGCGTGCGATGGCGCAGGGGGCGTTCGATTTTCTGGAAAAGCCCTGCAGTCCGGACGATCTGACAGCGGTTGTCGCCCGCGCGCTCAAGACCCGCGCGCTGGTGCTGGAAAACCGCAGGCTCAAGACCTCGCTGGAAAGCGGCGATCCGGCGGCGCGGATGATCTTCGGCACTTCGCGGCTTTCGGAAAGCCTGCGCGCGCGGGTGCGGGCGGCGGCGCGGGCGGGCACGGATGTGCTGATCAGCGGCGCGCCCGGCAGTGGCATATCGAAGATCGCCGAGGTCATCCATCTCAGTTCGGCCCGCGCCAAGGGGCCGTTCGAGAAGCGCGCGGCCTCCGGGCTCACCCGCGAACGGCTGGGCCCGCTCTGGCAGGAGTGTCTGGGCGGCACGCTCTTTCTGGATCAGGTCGACACGCTGCCCAACGACACGCAGATGGCGCTGGTCGATCTGATCGAGCAGGGCGGCGCGCGGGTGATCGGCGGCGTGGTCCGCGACCCCGGCGAGGCGGTGACCGACGGCGCGCTCACCACCGAACTTTATTACCGCCTGGAGGTGATGCAGCTGCGCATTCCCTCGCTTTCGGAGCGGCCCGAGGATATCCCCGTGCTCTTCCGACATTACGTGGCCCAGGCCGCCGAGCAGGCCGGGCTAACGCCGCCTGCCATCACCGAAGACGTGGTGGCCGGGCTGATGGCGCGCGACTGGCCCGGCAATGCGCGCGCGCTGATGTCCGCGGCCATGCGGTTTGCGCTGGGATTGGGTGACATGGAGGCGACGAGCAACCTGGGCCTCACCGAGCGGCTGGCGCAGGTCGAACGCTCGATGCTGGCCGAGGCGCTGAAGGCCGCGGGCGGGCAGGCGCGGGTCGCCTCTGAGACGCTGCAGCTGCCGCGCAAGACCTTCTATGACAAGCTCAGCAAATACGGGCTGAAGCCAGAGGATTTCCGCGAGCCGGGATAGGGCGGCGCATCTGTTGTCCGCCACGGGGCCGCGCTCATCGAATCGGCGTTCACAGAGTGCATGGTTTTTGTGCGGAAATCCGCACAGCTCTCCATCCGGCCTGTGCGGGGAACCACACGCTGGTGTGAAGACCGGCACCTGAGCCACATGAACATCGCGTGACAAGATCCTGAAACCAAAGCATTACCGGGATATCGTTTCTCACTCCGACTCAGGGCTTGCACTGATTCGCGCAGCGCTGTCTTCTCTGCACAGACGGGTGCCGATGGCGGTGCCCGCAGACCGAAAAGCACTCCGGGAGGAAACCATGAAGACATTTCTGATGAGCGCCGTGGCCGCAGCAGCCCTGATGACCGGCACCACCGCCGCGCAGGCCGCCTGTGACGATGGCGAGATCGTGATCAAGTTCAGCCACGTCACCAATACCGACCGTCACCCCAAGGGCATCGCGGCCTCTCTGCTGCAGGACCGCGTGAACGAGGAGATGAACGGCAAGGCCTGCATGGAGGTCTTCCCGAACTCCACGCTTTACAATGACGATCAGGTGCTCGAGGCGATGCTGCAGGGCGACGTGCAGATGGCCGCGCCCTCGCTGTCGAAGTTCGAGCAGTTCACCAAGCAGTTCCGGATCTTCGATCTGCCCTTCATGTTCACCAACATTGCCGCCGTCGATGCCTTCCAGGCCTCCGAAACCGGTCAGGCGATGAAGGAATCGATGACCCGCCGCGGGCTGCTCGGCCTCGAGTTCTGGCACAATGGCATGAAGCAGATGTCGGCCAACACGCCGCTGATGAGCCCGGATGACGCAAACGGTCTGAAATTCCGCGTGCAGAACTCCGACGTGCTCAAGGCGCAGATGGCCGCCCTCGGCGGCTCGCCCCAGCCGATGGCCTTCTCGGAAGTGTACGGCGCGCTGCAGACCGGCGTTGTGGACGGTCAGGAAAACACCTGGTCCAACATCTACGGCCAGAAGTTCTTTGAGGTGCAGGACGGCATCACCGAAACCAACCACGGTGTGATCGACTATCTGGTGGTGACCAATGTGGACTGGTGGGAAGGTCTCGACGCCGACGTGCGCGATCAGCTTGCCACCATCCTCAGCGAGGTCACCGAGACCCGCAACGGCGAAAGCTTCAAGGTCAACCAGGAGGCCAAGCAGGCGGTGATCGATGCCGGCGGCGTGGTCCGCGAGCTCAATGCCGAGCAGCGCCAGGCCTGGGTCGACGCGATGAAGCCGGTCTGGGAAGAGTTCAAGGACGATGTCGGTCAGGAAAACATTGACGCGGCGCAGGCAATCAACGCCAATATGTAACAAGCGCGAAACGCGCACCGGCCCGGCCCCTCGCTGCAGGGGCCGGGTTTTTTTGAACCCTTTTGGGACAGGAGGGGACCATGTCAGCGGATACGCCATCCGACAGCCTTTTCGGCGGCTTCATCGACGAGCTCGAAGAATCCTTCATCGCGATCATCCTCGGGCTGATGACGCTCATCACATTCATCAACGTCGTTCTGCGCTACGGCTTCAACACCGGCCTTATCTGGGGGCTCGAGATGACCTCGTTCCTCTTTGCCTGGCTGGTGCTGTTCGGCGTGAGCTACGCGGTCAAGAAAACCGCCAATCTCGGCGTCGACGCGGTGCTGAACATCGTCTCGCCCTCCGCGCGCCGGGCGCTTGGCCTGATCGCGGGCGCGGTCTGCATCATCTACGCGTTTTTGTTGCTGAAAGGCGCATGGGATTACTGGGCCAACTTCGCCAACCTGCCGCAAACGACGGGACGCTGGTTCCCGCTGGGCTTTGAGGAGATGTCCCGCACCTCCTACCGGTCGTGGTACGAGGTGAACGACATCTACATGCCCGACATGCTGCGCTGGATCGAGCCGCTGATCAACGAAGGCGAGGCCTACGAGAAGATCCCGCGCTTCATTCCCTATTTCATCCTGCCGTTTGGCGCGGCCCTGCTGTTCTTCCGTTTCTGCCAGGCGACATGGCGGATCTGGCACGGCCGTGCCGAGAGCCTGATCGTCAGCCATGAAGCCGAAGACGACGTCCGTGACGTTGCCCACATGAACCGGGAGGACTGAGGATATGGATGTTGCAATCCTCTTTGGCATGGTCATCGGCCTGATGATGATCGGCGTGCCGATCGCCGTCTCGCTGGGCTTTTCGTCGACCATCTTCCTGCTGGTGCTGAGCGACACTTCGCTGGCCTCCATCGCGCAGAGCTTTTTCCAGGCGATGGCCGGGCATTACACGCTGCTTGCGATCCCGTTCTTCATACTGGCCTCGAGCTTCATGTCGACGGGTGGCGTGGCGCGGCGGATCATCCGCTTTTCCATCGCCATCGTCGGACACTTCCCCGGCGGTCTGGCGATTGCGGGCGTCTTTGCCTGTATGCTCTTTGCGGCACTTTCGGGCTCGTCCCCGGCCACTGTGGTGGCCATCGGCTCCATCGTGATCGCAGGCATGCGGCAGGTCGGCTACACCAAGGATTTCGCGGCCGGTGTGATCGCCAACGCGGGAACCCTGGGCATCCTCATTCCGCCCTCCATCGTGATGGTGGTCTATGCCTCGGCGACCGATGTCTCGGTGGGACGGATGTTCCTTGCCGGTGTCATTCCCGGCCTGCTGGCGGGCACCATGCTGATGGTGACGATCTATGTCATCGCGGTCATGCGCAACCTGCCCAAGGGCGAATGGCGCGGCTGGGGTGAAGTGGCCGCCGCGGGCTGGGACGCGCTCTGGGGGCTGATGCTGATCGTGATCATCCTGGGCGGGATCTATGGCGGTATCTTCACGCCGACCGAAGCCGCCGCGGTCGCCGCCGTCTACGCGTTCCTGATCGCAAGCTTTGTCTATCGCGACATGGGGCCGCTGGCGGGCAAGGACGGCGCGCCGAACCTGACGCTGCTGCAAAAGCCCATCGCGCTGGTCACCGCGTTCTTTCACAAGGACACCAAGGACACGCTGTTCGATGCGGGCAAGCTGACCATCACGCTGATGTTCATCATCGCCAACGCGCTGATCCTCAAACACGTGCTGACCGATGAGCAGATCCCGCAGCAGATCGCGGGCGCGATGCTGGATGCAGGGTTCGGGCCGATCCTGTTCCTGATCATCGTGAACGTGATCCTGCTGATCGGCGGGCAGTTCATGGAGCCTTCGGGCCTGATCGTGATCGTGGCACCACTGGTGTTTCCGATTGCCATCGAGCTTGGCATCGATCCGATCCATCTCGGCATCATCATGGTGGTGAACATGGAGATCGGGATGATCACGCCGCCGGTGGGTCTGAACCTCTTCGTGACCTCCGGCGTGGCCGGCATGCCGATGATGCGGGTGGTGCGCGCCGCGCTGCCGTTCCTGGCCGTGCTCTTCGTGTTCCTGATCATGGTGACCTATATCCCGTGGCTCAGCACCTGGCTGCCCACCACCTTCATGGGCCCGGAGATCATCGTGAAATAGCGCGGATCCAAAGGAGCGCTTCCGCGCGCTCTTGTTCAGCAATTGGCGAGGCGACGCTCCTGATCGGGGCGTCGTTTCTTTTTGCAAAGGGTGTGTGGCGTATTTCTGAAGAGAAGAAGCCGGAAGATGCGGGCTTCTTCTCTTTTCAGATACGCAAAATCCGAAGGCTCAAGCGGAGCTTGCGCCCAGGGCGTTGATGATGGGCACAAAATCGGCCGCCTTGAGAGATGCTCCGCCAACAAGCGCGCCGTCGACATTGGAGACCGCAAAGATCTCGGTGGCATTGCCCGGTTTGACGGAGCCGCCATAGAGGATACGGACCGAGCGGCCGACACCTTCGCCAAAGCGGCGTTCGAGCCGGGCGCGGATGAAATCATGCACGTCGCCGATTTCGTCGGTTGAGGGCACCTTGCCGGTGCCGATGGCCCAGACCGGCTCATAGGCGATGACGAGATTGTGGCCGGTGGCGCCGTCGGGCACCGAGCCCGCGAGCTGGCCCGCGATGATGTCGAGCGTGTTCTGCGCCTCGCGTTCTTCCAGCGTTTCGCCGACGCAGACCACGGCCACCAGACCGGCCTCCCAGGCAGCGCGACATTTGGCGCGCACGTCGTCGTCATGCTCATCGTGATCAGTGCGACGCTCGGAATGTCCCAGGATCACATGGCTGGCGCCGGCATCGGCCAGCATCGGGGCGGAGATATCGCCGGTATGGGCGCCCGAACCGCTCTTGTGGCAATCCTGCCCGCCGATGGCGATGGCGCCGCGGCGCGCAACCGCCTGTCCGATCAGCGTTGCGGGCGGGCAGATCAGCACCTCTGCCGCGCCGTCCGCGGCGTCCTGCATCGCGTCAAGCTCCGACAGGTCGGCGGCGAGCCCGTTCATCTTCCAGTTTCCGGCAGCGAGTTTGCGTCTCATGATCTCTCCTTTTGCGAGGCCCCCATCATTGCGGGGGCGGTCGGGAGGTCAAGCCGCTTGTGGAGATGCGCAATCGCGGGCGCGCGGGCCGACGCCGGTCAGGCGTTCTTCTGTTCGGCCTGCAATGCGTCGATATCCTTGAACTTGATCGACTCGCCGCAGCCGCAGGCGTCTTCCACATTGGGATTGCGGAATTTGAAGCCCGATTCCAGCAGCGAGGTTTCGTAGTCGATCTCGGTCCCGAAGAGGAACATCTGCGCCATCGGCGCGATCAGCACCCGCGCGCCGTCCTGTTCGACCACCTCGTCATGGCCCTCGGCGGCGTCGACGTAATCCATGGTGTATTCCATGCCCGCGCAGCCGCCCTTCTTGATGCCGATGCGCAGACCGTGACGGCCGTCGCGCTCCATCAGATTGCGGATCTGCCGGATGGCCCTGGGGGTCATGGTGACGGCCTGCTTGCCGGGAATGCCGAACATGGCGATATGTCCTTCGTTGCGCGTTGCCTTCAATCTATGAGGTCGCGCGGGTGATCTCAAGATCGGGGAGGGTTACATGAAGCCCAGTTCGAGCCTCGCTTCGTCCGACATCATGTCCATGCCCCAGGGCGGATCCCAGGTGATCTCCACGTCGACATGTTTCACACCCGGCAGCGGTTCAATCGCCTCGGCCAGCCAGCCGGGCATTTCACCGGCGACGGGGCAGCCGGGCGCGGTCAGGGTCATGATCACACGCACTTCGTTTTCGGTATTGATATCAATGGTGTAGACGAGGCCCAGATCGTAGATATTGACCGGGATCTCGGGGTCATAGACGCTGCGGCAGGCCTCGACCACCTGATCGTAAAGCGGGTGATCCGTGCTCGACGGCGCGATGAGCGGCGTGCCTTCGAGCTGCGGGCTGGCTTCGTTCATGTCGCATCCTTCCGCGTCTAAACCTGATAAAAGATATAGGAAATGCGCCGGGCGGGTAAAGAGGGCAATCGTGATGTCGGTGTCGCAGTGCTGCGGTGTTGCGGCGGGGCGCCGGTCAGCTTTCCTGCTCGCGGGATTTGCGGGCCCGCACCGGCGCCGGGCGCACGCGGCTTTCGATATGCTCCATCACCAGACCCGCAATGTTCTTTTTCGTTGCGGTTTCAATGCCTTCCAGTCCGGGGCTCGAGTTGACCTCGAGCACCTTGGGCCCGGCTTCCGAGCGCAGAAGATCGACGCCCGCGAGGTTGAGCTTGAAGGCCTTGGCCGCGCGCAGGGCCGAGTCGCGCTCTTCTTTCGAGATGCGCACCACCTTGGCCGATCCGCCGCGATGCAGGTTGGAGCGGAAATCCCCCTCCGCCCCGGTGCGTTTCATCGCCGCCACAACCTTGCCGCCCACGACAAGGCAGCGGATGTCCTCGCCCGCGGCCTCTTTCACAAAGTCCTGCACCAGGAAATTGGCCTTGAGCCCGCGAAACGCGTCGATCACGGAAGAGGCGGCTTTCCTGGTTTCCGCCAGCACCACACCTTTGCCTTGCGTCGATTCCAGCAGTTTCACGATCAGCGGCGCGGTGCCCACCAGCCGCATCAGGCTGTCGGTGTCCTTGGGGCTTGCGGCGAAGGCGGTGTTGGGCATGCCGATCTTGTGGCGCGCCATGAGCTGATGCGCGTAAAGCTTGTCGCGCGAGGCCGTGATCCCGTCGGAGCCGTTGAGGCAGAATGTGCCGATGGTCTCGAACTGGCGGATCACGGCGGTGCCGTAAGAGGTGATCGAGGCGCCGATCCGCGGGATCACCGCGTCGTATTTCGGCAGCCGCTTGCCATCGCAATGCACCTCCGGGGAGAGCGCGTTGATGGCCATGTAGCAGCGCGTGGTGTCGATCACCTCGACCGTGTGGCCGCGGGCCTCGCCTTCCTCGCGCAACCGGCGGGTGGAGTAATTGTCCTCGCGCGAGAGCACCGCGAGGCGCAGCGACCGGTTGGGCGCGGCCTGGCGCACCTTGGCGGTGCTGTAGACATCGTAGCTGAGCCTGGGTTGCTGAAAGCGCTCGGTTGCCACGATGGTGATGTGGTCCTTGAGCGCCTCGCGGCCCAGCAACATGCGCGACGCCATCGAGGAGCGGTCGGTCAGCGTCAGCTCGATGCGCCAGCTTTCCTCGCCCACCCTGAGGGTCGAGGCGATCACGTAGCGCTGCTCGGATTCGCCGTTGGAGGAGGTCACGCTGCGACGGTCGACGATCCGGGCGGAGCAGGGGATGATCAGATCGTCGCGCCCGGGCACCGGGTGTACGGTAAAGCGCACCTTGGGCGCCGTGGCGGGCCCGAAGGTTTCGATGTCGAAGGCGTGCAGGGCGGAGGTGCGCGCGCCTGTGTCGACCTTGGCCTTCATCGCGGGCAGGCCGAGATCGGGCAGCGACACCCATTCCTCCCAGCCAAAGCGGATCAGGTCGGCGTCGCTGTCGGATGTTTCGGTCATGGCTCACTCCCGTTATGCGATCAGCCGTATCAAGCGGCGCGGCGGGCCACAACCGGCAGTGCAGTTCTGTGCAAATTCGCACGATTGCCTGCCGTTCGCGGGGCTATGCGCGGAAAATTATCCGGTTATATCTGACATCAACAGACAGGAGAGACGATCATGAGCTGGAACCCCGCCCTCGACCCGCATTGCCCGACCGACGATGCGGTGGACGCCATCGACACGCTGATCATCCCGCGCGCCCGCGATCTTGGCGCGATGGAGGTGCGCCGCGCGTTGCCCGCGCCGAAACGCCAGATGGTCGGTCCGTTCATCTTCTTTGATCAGATGGGCCCGGCGGAGTTTCTGCCCACCAAAGGCCTCGACGTGCGCCCGCATCCGCATATCGGGCTGGCGACGATCAGCTATCTCTACAAGGGCCGGATGCACCATCGCGACAGCCTCGGCACCGACCGCTGGATCGAACCGGGGGCGGTCAACTGGATGGTTGCGGGCCACGGCATCACCCATTCCGAAAGGACCGATGACGAGACCCAGAAGGACCCGATGCCGTTTTTCGGCATCCAGACCTGGGTGGCGCTGCCCAAGGATCACGAGGACCGCCCGGCGGAATTTGTGCACGCCACCAAGGACAGCCTGCCGATGCTGGAGGGCGAGGGAAAGTCGGTTCGGCTGATCCTGGGCACGGCCTACGGAGAACGCGCGCCGGTCGCCACCCCGTCCGAGATGTTCTACGCCGACGCGCATCTGCAGCCCGGCGCGCAGATCCCGCTGCCGGACGATCACGAGGACCGCGGTGTCTATGTCGTCGAGGGCGCGGTCGAGGTGGCAGGAGAAATGTACGACTCCGGTCAGATGATGGTCTTTCGCCCGGGCGACCGGGTGTCCCTGAAGGCCGGTGCGCAGGGCGCGCGGCTGATGCTTCTGGGCGGCGAAACGCTGGAGGGCCCGCGCTACATCTGGTGGAACTTCGTGGCCTCCTCAAAGGAGCGGATCGAGGAGGCAAAAGAGGCGTGGCGCCGTGAGGACTGGGCGCAGGGCCGCTTTCAGCTGCCGGCCGGAGATGACTCGGAATTCATCCCCCTGCCGGCAAAGTGAGCCTCATATCGGCATCGATCTTGCACAGAAGCTTGACTTTTTTTGCGTAGTTGACCCAGCGTAAAGAATTGGTTTTTGCACTGTATGGGTTGATGACCGATCTGATTTTCACAGATGTGATACGGCATATGCGTGACGTGCCCGATACGCGCGCGCTCTGGCATCTGCTGAGCAATTACTACACGACCCACGGGATCGAAAAGATCAGCTATCACCTCTATCCCGGGGTGGCCACGCCGTCCGATGCGGATGTGGGTCCGAGCGGTCTGGTGACGGTGCACGCGCAGGGATTTTCCGAGGATTGGGTCTGTCGCTATATCGAGCAGAAGCTCTTTCTGATCGACCCGATCCCCGATCTCGCGCGCAGCGCCGCGGGCCCGTTTTTCTGGTCCGAGGTTGGCAACCTGATGCGTCTCAGCGACGCTCAGAAAGAGTTCCTGACCGAGCTTGTGAAGGCGGGCACCGGCGACGGTCTGGCGATGCATGTCTACGGACCCAACATGTGCAACGCCTATGTCGGTCTGGGATTTGGCATGGAACGGCCGGAACTTTCGCCGCAGATTGTCACAGAGTATCAATGTATCGCGCAGATGGGCCATCTGCGCTATTGCGAGATGGTCTCCGAGGTCGAGGCGCGTCGCTTCGATCTGGCGCCGCGCGAACGCGAGATCCTGCACTGGATCGCCCGCGGCAAGAGCAACGCGGCCATCGCCGTCATCCTCGAGGTGTCGCCGCATACGATCGACACGCTGACCCGGCGGCTCTTTGACAAGCTCAAGGTCACCGACCGCACCAGCGCCGCCATCCGCGGTGTCGGCGCGGGGCTCGTGCTGCCGGGCTGACGCCGCCGGGCTGGCGCGCCGCGTTGCGCAACGCAAAGGCGCATGTCACGTAACTGCGTGACTATGCGCGGTTGTGGCGAGGCCGTAAGCGGCTGGCTTACGCCGTTTTGCCATTCGAGAGTAAATTCATGAACAAGCCGTGTACCCCGGTCAGCGAGACCGACGATGATCTGGAGCTGGTGATCGCCCTCGTGCGCCGTCAGAACGGGCCGGAGGCGGTGTCGCGCTGCCTGCGCGCCGCGGCGGCGCTGGTGGAACATGCGGCGTATGAAATGGCGCAAAGCGACAACAGCCAGAGCGTCGCGCAGCTGATCCTGACCGCCTCCAACCTCGAGCGCATCGCGCAATCGGGCGAACCCAGAGCCCCCTTGCGCCTGGCGCGCGAGAGGTAAGCCCTCTCAGCCCGTGACGCGGCGGAACCGGCGCGATTGCCAGAGCGGCCAGCCCATGATCTGGCTGACCGTGACAAACCGCATGCCGCGTTGCTTGAGCGTATCAAGCGTGTGCGGCATGGCCTTGACCGTGCCGCTCTGGATGTCGTGGCTGAGGATGATCGACCCGGGGCGGGAGCCTTTGAGGATGCGCGCGGCAACCGTGTTGGCGCCGGGACGCCGCCAGTCCTGCGGATCGACCGACCACAGGATCGTCGGCAGGTTGCGGGCCTCGTACAACATCAGCCGCTGCCGCCGCGAAAACGCGCCATAAGGCGGGCGGAAGGTGACGGGCGGACGCCCGGTGACCCGGAAGATCGCGTCGGTGGTCCGGTCGATCTCGTTCATCACGCTGGAATTGGAGCGGCGGGAGAGGTCGGGATGGGTCCAGCTGTGATTGCCGATCTCGTGGCCCTCGGCGGCGATGCGGCGCACGATATCGGGCCAGGTCACCACACGGTTGCCGATCAGGTAGAACGTCGCCCGGATGCCGCGGGCCTTCAGCATGTCGAGCAGGATCGGCGTCAGCCTGGGGTGGGGGCCGTCGTCAAAGGTCATCGCGACCACCGGGCTCGAGGTGCGCACCGCCATGACCGTCGCCGCATCGCGGGTGGCGACATCCTTCGGCAAGGCAATGACAGGGGCCGCCAGCGCGGTATCGGGACGGACAAGCGCAATGGCAGCGGTGCCGGCGGACAGAAACGTCCGGCGTGACAGGTCAGGCATGTAAAATTTCCCCGGGCAATCGTGTGACAATAGAGCAGCCCGCCCATCGAACGGCTGCAACAGCCTTTCGGGCAAGCGGTTTTTCACCGTGATTGGCGCTGTGCCGGGCGCCCGTGTCCAAGCGGCCACAATTTGCCGCGCAATCGCGGGAAAAACGCATGGGCAGGGCCGGGAAAGCGCTTGACGACAAAAGGCGGCCTGCCTACAAGGCCTCTCACGCCGAGGCTCAGCCGCGGATGTGCAGTGAGCGGTTGTAGCTCAGTTGGTTAGAGTACCGGCCTGTCACGCCGGGGGTCGCGGGTTCGAGCCCCGTCAACCGCGCCACCACTGCCATTCGAACGCCGGACCCCGACACTGGAATGCGGTTGTAGCTCAGTTGGTTAGAGTACCGGCCTGTCACGCCGGGGGTCGCGGGTTCGAGCCCCGTCAACCGCGCCATTCCTCAATCTCTCGAAAATGTTTCGACAGGCGTCATGCGTCGGGCCGTCGCCCTGATGGCGGTAATTGTCCGCCGTCATCACCGGTTTCTGCGGAAGACGGACAGTCAGAGGCCACGTCCCGACATGGCCAATCCGCTGACACGTCGCCCGGCCCAGGACAGCAGTCATGCTGGTCGGGTTTTCCGGACTGTGACCGGTCCCCGCATCCCTGCTACATAAAAGAAAGCGCCCCGGAGTTCCGGAGCGCAGATTGGGACACTTTTGTTGTTTTTTATGTCATGCCCATAGGGCGGGGCGTCGGAATTTACCGGCCCCAGCTGCGGACGGGGCCGCAATCCATATGGACGAAATTCGACTTGGAATATCGGCCGACACCGCCGCCGCGGCAGGCCGCCGCTGCCTTGGCGACCTGGCCCACCGACCGCGAGGAGAGCCGCAGATCCGCGGCCTGACCGCGCAGGTGGCGCGAGTTCTTGGCCACACCGCCGGAGCGCGAGCGGAGCATCGCGTTGGTCTTGGGGCTGCGGTAGCCCGAGATCAGCATGTACGGCTCCGTCGAATCGAGCAGATTATGGGCCGCCGCCATGATGTCGACCGTGCGCAGGTCGATCTTCTTGACGTCATTCGTACGCCAGTCGCGCATGAAGTAATTCACCTCTTTCACCGCGTCGGCGATATATTTGCCCTCGACCCAGTAAATCATGTCGATCCGTTCGCCGGTGCGGCCGGAATACATGCGGATGCGCCGGATATCGCCGCCACCGCGAAGGAACCCGGCGGCGTTGGTATACGTTGGTGCCGCAGTTACTGCTGTTGCCGCGAACGCACCAAGAAGGCCACGCCGCGTGATGCTGCATGAAGTCATGTTTGCCATATTGAAAGCGCCTGTCCCGTGGTCGCTGTTACCTGAATAAGCGCAACGTTGTGCGCGCCTGCCATCTATCCCCAGATGTGTCTTTTCTATGGCACGAATCGGTGGGGGTCGGAAGGGCGTTTTAACTACGATTGGAGGGATCAAGAGGAAATGCGCAAGAACCCGCCGAAAGCTCGACACTTGTGTCGGATTTACGCTCAACGCGGCATCGCCGCATCTTGACCATAAAATGACCCGCAAATTGCCCTTTTCTGGCACAAATGTGAGTGGACACCCGGGGCGCTTTGTTTCACCGTCACACCCACTGTTTTTTATCGCGCGCGAGAGGATTTGGAATGAAGCGGATTGAAGGAAAAGGCCTGGGACGCATGTTGCGCACGGTCGCCATGATCGGCGGGCTATGGGGCGCCTCTTCGGGCGCGGCGCTGGCGCAGGACGGGTTTTCCTTCCAATTCAGCACATTCAGCCAGGCGGTCGCAGAATCGGTTGGCGAAAACGACGGGCTGGCCGCGTTTTACCGCGATCGTGACTTCGCGCCGCTCTGGACCGGCGGCAGCGCCGAAGATCGCGCGCGCCGCGTGGCGCTTTTCGAGGCGATCTCGATGGCCGACGATCACGGCCTGCCGGTGGAGCGCTACAATCTCGACCGGCTGCGCGCGCGCATGGCGCAGGCCAGCAACGGCCGCGAGCGCGGTCTGCTCGAGCTTGAGATCGCGAACACCTACCTGCGCTTTGCGCATGACCTGCAATCGGGAATCATCGACGAGCCGAGCCGCATCGACAGCGGCATCAAACGGGTTCTTCCGCGCCGCGACGACGCCGAGTTGCTGGCCCGCGTGGCGGAGGGCGACCCGAGGGCGGCCTTCCGGTCGCTGATCCCGTCGAGCCCGGAATACACCCGCCTGCTGCGCGCCAAGCTGATGATCGAACACAAGATCGCCCATGGCGGCTGGGGGCAGGTGGTGCCCGCAGGCAAGCTAGAGCCGGGGCAATCGGGCGGGGCGGTGATCGCGCTGCGCGACCGTCTGACCGCCAAGGGCTATCTCAAGCCGCATCTCGGCACCACATATGACGCGCGCGTGACCGAAGCGGTGCGCAGCTTCCAGATCGACCACAATCTCGAAGCCGATGGCGTCGCCGGGGCCTCGACCATGCGCGCGATCAACACCGCCCCCGAAGAGCGGCTGAAATCGATCATCGTCGCCATGGAGCGCGAGCGCTGGCTGAACCTGCCCGAAGGCCGCGGCAAGCGGCACGTGCTGGTGAATCTCGTCGATTACCACGCGCAGATCATCGACGATGACAAGCTGACCTTCGAGACGAAATCGGTGATTGGCCACCAGGCCCATGACCGCCGCACGCCGGAGTTCTCCGACGTGATGGAGCATATGGTCATCAACCCCTACTGGTTTGTGCCGCGTTCGATCATCGTCAAGGAATACCTGCCGCTGCTGCGCGCCAACCCGGGCGCCGTGTCGCATCTGCAGATCATCGACAGCCGGGGCCGGGTTGTGGGCCGGGGCGGGTTCTCGCAGTATTCCGCGCGATCCTTCCCCTATTCGATGCGCCAGCCTCCGGGGCCGCGCAACGCGCTGGGGTCGGTCAAGTTCATGTTCCCCAACAAGTACAACATCTACCTGCACGACACCCCGTCGCAGCATCTCTTTGCGCGCGAGGTCCGGACCTTCAGCCATGGCTGCATCCGCCTCGACGATCCGCATGACTTTGCCTACGCGCTGCTGGCCAAGCAGGAGGACCGCCCCGAGCAGTATTTCCAGCGCATCCTGAAGTCGGGCGCCAATACCAAGGTGATGCTCGATGAGCCGGTGCCGGTGCACCTGATCTATCGCACGGCGTTCACGCAGGCCAAGGGTCACATGAATTACCGCGACGACATCTACAATCGTGACGCGAAGATCTGGCAGGCGCTGGCCAATGCGGGGGTGGCCCTGCGCACCGGACGCAGCTAAGTCTGTCCCGGCATCCAGCTGCCGGGAGCGACCATGACGCACAGGATTTCAGACATCGCCGCCGCCCTGGGCCTCGCCGCCCGGGGCGACGCGTCTTTGACGGTCTCCGGACTGGCCGAACCGGCCTCGGCGCGGGCGGATGAGCTGGCGCTGGCGATGCGCCCGGATTACGCCGAAGGTCTGGCGGCGGGTCAGGCGCGCGCGGCGATGCTCTGGGCGGATGCGGACTGGCAGTCCTTCGGGCTCAAGGCCGCCATCCTCGCACCGCGCCCGCGTTTTGCCATGGCCGGGCTCTCGGCGATGATGGATCCGGGCGCGGGATATGCGCCGGGGATCCACCCGACGGCGGTTGTGGATCCGGAGGCGGAGCTGGGGCGCGATGTCAGCGTCGGGCCGCTTGCCGTGATCTCCAAAGGCGCGCGGATCGGCGCCGGATCGGTCATCGGGCCGCATTGTTTCATCGGCTGGGATGCCGAGATCGGCGCGGATGCGCTGTTGCATGCGGGCGTGCGCATCGGCGCGCGGGTCCGCATTGCCGAGAGGTTCATCGCGCATCCCGGCGCCGCCGTCGGCGCGGACGGGTTTTCCTTTGTCACACCCGAACCCTCCGGCGTGGAGAAAGCCCGCGCCAGCCTCGGGGCCGAAGGCACCACAAAGGCGCAAAGCTGGGCGCGCATCCATTCGCTGGGCAGCGTCGAGATCGGATCGGATGTGGAGCTTGGGGCCAATTCCTGCATCGACCGCGGCACCGTGCGCGACACGCGCGTGGGCGATGGCTGCAAGTTCGACAACCTCGTGCAGATCGGCCACAACGTGGTGATCGGCCGCGATTGCCTGATCTGCGCGCAGGTGGGGGTCGCGGGCTCGTCGCGGATCGGCGACAACGTGGTGCTGGGCGGGCAATCCGGCGTGTCCGACAATCTGGTGATCGGCGACCGCGCGATCCTGGGCGGTGCGTCGGTGGTGCTGTCGAACGTGCCCGCTGGGCGCATGATGCTGGGCTATCCGGCGGTCAAGATGGACACGCATGTGGAAAGCTACAAGGGCCTGCGCCGTCTGCCGCGGCTCTTCCGTGACGTCGCAGCGCTGAAGAAAGCGGTTTCAAAGCTGACGGGGAATGACTAAATCAGCGCCATGACGCGCTGAATTGGGACCGTTTGCATGGATGTCGAACAACAGGTGATCGCGATCGTCGCAGAGCAGGCGATGCTGGAGCCGTCGGACGTGACGCTCGACAGCACTCCCGAAGAGCTCGGCATCGACAGCCTTGGTCTGGTCGAGTCGATCTTTGCCATCGAAGAGACTTTCGACATCTCGGTGCCCTTCAACGCCAATGCGCCTTCCGAAAGCGATTTCGACATCTCCACCGTGGCCCAGATCGTGGCCGGCGTGAAAAAGCTGATCGCCGAGCAGAAGGCGTGAGGCGCGTCGTCGTCACCGGCGCCGGCACGATCAACCCGCTCGGGGATTCGGTGCCCGCCACGATCGAGGCGATGAAGAACGGTGTCTGCGGCATCGGCCCGCTGGAGTTTCGCGATGTCGACCGGCTGGCGATCCGGATCGGCGGGCAGATCAAGGGCTATGACCCCGAAACCGTGTTCAACCGCCAGCAATTGTCGCTCTACGACCGGTTCACGCAATTCACCCTGATCGCGGCGCGCGAGGCGCTGGCGCAGGCGGGGCTGAGCTTTGCGGGCGATCTGGCCAACCGCTCAGGTGTGGTCCTGGGCACCTCGGGCGGCGGGCTGGTCACCCAGGACGACAATTACCGCGCGGTCTATGAAGAGGGCAAGAACCGGGTGCATCCCTTTGTGGTGCCCAAGCTGATGAACAACGCCGCGGCCAGCCATGTCAGCATGGAGTTCAACCTCAAGGGCCCGAGCTTTACGGTCGCCACCGCCTGCGCGTCGTCCAATCACGCGATGGGGCAGGCGTTCCAGATGATCCGCACCGGGCTTTGCACCGCGATGATCACCGGCGGGTCGGAATCGATGCTGTGTTTCGGTGGCGTGAAGGCCTGGGAAGGCCTGCGCGTGATGTCGAAAGACGCCTGCCGCCCGTTCTCGGCCACCCGCAACGGCATGGTGCAGGGCGAAGGCGCGGGGGTCTTTGTCTTCGAGGAGTACGAGCACGCGCGCGCGCGCGGGGCGGAGATCCTCTGCGAGGTGCTGGGTTTCGCCATGACCTCGGACGCCGCCGATATCGTGATGCCCTCCAAACAAGGCGCGGCCCGCGCGATCAACGGCGCGTTGGAAGACGGCCGGATCGACAAGACCCGGGTCGGCTATATCAATGCGCATGGCACCGGCACCGCGGCCAATGACAAGACCGAATGCGCGGCGGTGGCGGATGTGTTCGGCACCCATGCGGACAATCTGATGATCTCCTCGACAAAATCCATGCATGGCCACCTGATCGGCGGCACTGGCGCGGTGGAGCTGCTGGCCTGCCTGATGGCGCTGCGCGACGGTGTGATTGCGCCCACCATCGGCTATGAGGAACCCGATCCGGAATGCGCGCTGGACGTGGTGCCCAACGAGGCCCGCGAGGCGGAGGTGGACGTGGTGCTGTCCAACGCCTTTGCCTTCGGAGGCCTGAACGCGGTTCTGGCGCTGGGAAAAGGGTAGGGGGCGCTGCCCCCTCGGCCTGCGGCCTCACCCCCGGGAATATTTAGAGCCCAAAGAAACCGGGGTGCCGGACAAGGAACGACCCGCACCGCGCAAACGGTCCGGGCCGGAAGCGCGAGGCTTCTTCGGGCGCGGTCATCGGCGTCCCCGCCTGTACCGCCCATACAATCTGGCGCATGAACCTGAAGGCCGGGTTAAGACCGGAAACTTTTTTTCGCGCCACCGGGCCAGCCGGACCGACTCCGGTGTTTCTTTGGGCTGAAAGTATTCCCGGGGAGTCGCAGCTTTGCTGCGGCGGGGCAGCGCCCCAAAAAACCGCACCACCCGCCCCGGGGCGGGACGCCGCGCTCAGCCGTCAGCGCAGGATGGAACGGCCTGCATATTCGGCGGTCTCATCGAGCATTTCCTCGATGCGGATCAATTGGTTGTACTTCGCCAACCGGTCCGAGCGCGCCAGCGACCCGGTCTTGATCTGCCCGCAATTGGTCGCGACCGCGAGATCGGCGATGGTGCTGTCCTCGGTCTCGCCCGAGCGGTGGCTCATCACGTTTGTCATGCGCGCGCGGTGGGCCATCTCGACGGCTTTCAGCGTTTCGGTCAGCGAGCCGATCTGGTTGACCTTCACCAGCATCGAGTTGGCCGAGCCGCGCTCGATCCCCATCGCCAGGCGCGCGGGGTTGGTCACAAAGAGATCGTCGCCCACCAGTTGCACCTTGTCGCCGATCCGGTCGTTCAGCATCTTCCAGCCGTCCCAGTCATCCTCGCCGCAGCCATCCTCGATGGAGATGATCGGGTAGTCGCCACAGAGGGCGGCGAGGTAGTCGACGTTTTCCTCTGACGTCAGCGATTTGCCTTCGCCTTTCATCTCGTATTTGCCGCCCTTGAAATATTCGGTTGCGGCGCAGTCGAGCGCGAGGTGGATGTCCTCACCGGGCGTGTAGCCGGCTTTTTCGATGGATTTGAGGATGAAATCGAGCGCGTCGCGGGTGGAGCCCAGCTCTGGCGCAAAACCGCCCTCATCCCCCAGACCGGTCGACATGCCCGCGCTCGAGAGCTCTTTTTTCAGCGTGTGGAACACTTCGGAGCCCATACGGACTGCATCGCGGAGCGTCTCGGCGGCGACCGGCATGATCATGAATTCCTGGATGTCGATCGGGTTGTCGGCATGTTCGCCGCCATTGATGATGTTCATCATCGGCACTGGCAGGACCCGGGCCGACGTGCCGCCGACATAGCGAAAGAGCGGCTGGCCGCAGAACTCCGCCGCGGCCTTGGCGGTGGCGAGGCTCACGCCGAGGATGGCATTGGCGCCCAGGCGGCCCTTGTTGTCGGTGCCGTCAAGCTCGATCATCGTGAGATCGACGCCGACCTGATCGGTGGCGTCAAAGCCCACGATCTCATCGGCGATCTCGCCGTTCACGGCGGCCACGGCCTCCAGCACGCCCTTGCCCATGTAGCGCGACGCGTCGCCATCGCGGCGCTCGACCGCTTCATAGGCGCCGGTGGAGGCACCCGACGGCACCGCGGCGCGGCCCATGGAGCCATCTTCCAGCGTCACGTCGACCTCCACCGTGGGGTTGCCCCGGCTGTCGAGGATTTCACGGGCGTGGATGTCGATGATCGTGCTCATGGGGGCGCTCCCTGCGGGCTGGAATTGGATAGTGCGCCTGCTCTATAACACAGGCCGCCGGAAGGCAAACGTTGGCCGTTATCGCTAACACATCCGTTCTCAGCGCCCGGGCACCGATGCGGCGTCGCGGGCGGCCTGCCGGGCCAGCTGGTGTTCGCGGGCGAAGACAAAGAGCCCGGCGCCGAGAATCACGAGCGCGCCCAGAAGGGTCCAGAAATCCGGGCGTTCGCCGAAGACCACAACGCCAAGCGCGGTGGTGAACACCAGACGCGTGTAGCGGAAAGGCGCCACAACCGCCGCGGGGGCAAGGCGCATCGACAGGGTCACGGCGAGATAGCCGAACGGCGTGACGAGGATCGCGCCCAGCAGCGGCCAGAGCGCATCCGCGCTCCAGACCATCGGGCGGTCGTCGAAGGTCGCGAAGAGGGCGCCGGGCACGGCGATGGACAGGATGCCCCAGGTCGACAGGAACATGGTCGGCAGGCTCGCGGGGGCGACCCGGGTGACCAGATCGCGCGCGGCCAGCGCCGTGACCCCCATCACGCCGAAAAGCTCCCATCCGGTGAACGCCTCGCCAAAGGGGCGCAGCACCATCAGCATGCCCAGCAGCCCGATGCCGACCGCCGCCCAGCGGCGCGGTCCGACGGTTTCCTTGAGCACCAGCGCCGCGCCAAGCGTGACCACCAGCGGCGCGCTTTGCATGATCGCCGCCATCACCGAGAGCGGCACCTTGGCCAGCCCGATGACCATGCCGATCGCGCCGAGCATCTCCAGCGCGTTGCGCAGAAGCATCAGCGGCAGGAACAGCTCGCGGCGAAAGATCGCTTCGCCGCGCCGCCGGGCAATGGCCGCGAAGATGAGCGCGCCGCCGATGCCCAGACCCAGCAGGATTTGGCCAAGCGAGACATGCAGGCTTGCGGTTTTCACAAAGCCGTCGCCGACCGCCAGCACCGCCATGCCGAGTACCATCAGCCCGATGGCGCGCAGCACCTGCATGGCTCAGGGCCTCCCGCAAAATGACGCGGAATAGTCGGTTATGGATAAGTCTGTGGGTAGATCTGTGGATAAATCCCGCGCTGCGTGTCGGGATCGGTCAATCCGCCTCACGAAGCGACCTGGTTCGCAAGTTCGCTCAGATGGGCGGCACAGCCGGTCAGCGCCGCGTAATCGTCGGTCATGACGCTGACCGGGAATTGCTGCATGAAACGCCCGAAGCGGCCCTTGTCGGTGAAGGCCTGCTCGAAGCCCTGGCCCAGCAGATGCGGCGCGAAATGACGGGTCACGCCGCCGCAAAGGTAGATGCCGCCGAAGGGCAACGTGATTAGCGCCAGGTTGCCCGCATAGCGCCCGAGCATGCGCACGAAATAGGCCACGGCGCGTTTGGCCTGCGGGTCGTCATCGGCAAAGGCCTGCATCAGCGCATCCGGCTCCAGCGGCGTGCCCCGACCGTCCTCGTCGCAGATCCAGGCGTGCAGATTGGCAAAGCCGCGGCCCGACAGGATCTCTTCGATACCCGGTGTGCCGTGGCGTTTTGCGAGCCATTTCAGCAGGCGCAACTCTTCTTCGGACTGCACCGGGATCGAGATGTGGCCCGCCTCGGCGGGAGGCACCAGCGTCTGGTTGCCCAGCCGGAACACCGGTGCGGCATTGAGCCCGGTGCCCACACCCACAACCAGCCGCGCGGCCTGCTCGCTGGCCTGCTGGCCCGCGATCAGCGTCTCCACGCTGTCGGCGCCAAGATGGGACAGCGCGTGGCCCTGCGCCTGCAGATCGTTGAGCACCGACACAAGCGTCGCGCCGGTGGCCTCCGAGATTGTCTCGCGCGCGATCTCCCAGTCGCGATTGGTCAGCCGGCCGACCCCGTCGCGCACCGGACCTGCCACCGCGACGCAGGCGGCTTCGGGCGTCTCGTCGCTCTGGGCCATGTAGGCCTGCAGCACCGACAGCAGCGACGGGTGTTCGGAGTTGCGAAACCGGCGGATCGTGCCGCGCTGCACCTCGGCGCCGCGGCTCAGCGCGACGCGCGTGTTGGTGCCGCCCACATCGGCGACAAGCGCCAGACGGATCGGGGCAGGGGCGTCAGAGGTCATCGGTCAGCCTTTCAGAGCACGGGCAAGCGCGTGGTAGGAGGATTTCGGCGTGCGTTCAAGGCTGTCGAAATCCACATGCACCAGACCAAAGCGTTTCTCGTATCCCAGCGCCCATTCGTAATTGTCCAGCAGCGACCAGAGGAAATAGCCGCGAACCGGCGCGCCATCGGCAATCGCGCGCAGCACCGCGTCGAGATGCGCCTCCACATAGGCGATGCGGTTGGGGTCGTCGACCGCACCGTCCCTGATCCGGTCCGGGGCCGCCATGCCGTTTTCGGTGACGTATAGCGGCAGGTCGCCTGTATAGTCGCGTGCCGTGCGGGTGAGGAAGTTGTAAAGCCCGTCGGGATAGATCTCCCAATCCATGAAGGTCTTGGGCAGCGGGCCTTCGACTTCCTGATGATGCGGCCAGGGGCCGTCCGCCGGGGCGATGAGCTTGCGGGTGTAATAGTTGATGCCGCACCAGTCGATCGGGCTCTGGATGGTCCCGAAATCGTCCTGCCAGTTCTGCGGCAGATGCGGCTCCAGCCCGTCCAGCACGTTTTGCGGGTAGATGCCCTTCATCACCGCGCCGAGATACCAGCGGTTGTAATAGCCGTCGTAAAGATCGGCGGCGGCGCGGGCGTCGTCGCTGTCATCGGCGGGCGTCGCCCATTCCATGTTGAAGACACCGCCCAGATTGCTCATGCCCAGCCCGCGCATGGTCTGGATCGCCGTGCCATGCGCCAGCAGCACGTGATGCATGGCACGCGCCGTGGCGCGGATGTCGCGCAGGCCCGGGGCGTGATGGCCGAGGAAATGGCTGATCCAGGCAACGCACCAGGGCTCATTTATCGGGGCCACCGAATACATCCGGTCGCCGATCCGGCCCATGATGGTTTCGGTGAAATCGCCGAACCAGCTTGCCACGTCGCGGTTGCGCCAGCCGCCGAGATCGGCGAGCGCCGAGGGCAGTTCCCAATGATAAAGCGTGGCGCAGGGCTTGATGCCGCGGTCCAGCATCGCGTCGGTCAACCGGTCGTAGAAATCCAGGCCCTCCGGGTTGACGCTGCGGCCGTCGGGCATCACCCGCGCCCAGGAGGTGGAGAACCGGTAGCAGTCGAAACCTGCCGCCGCCACGAGGTCGAGATCGGCCTCGAAGCGGTGGTAGTGATCGCAGGCGCGGTCGCCGTTTTCAGCGCGCACCACGTTGCCCGGGGTCGCGGCAAAATCGTCCCAATGGGTGCGGCCCGCGCCGCCGAAACCATGGCCCTCGATCTGGTAGCTGGAGGTGGAGGCTCCGAATAGGAAGCCGTCGGGAAAATCGGCGCGGGTCTGTTTCATGGAAGTCCTCAGGATGGGGCAGGGCCGGTGGAGGCGCCGATGATCAGTTCGGCCTCCAGCATTTCCTGCATCGGGCCGCAATCGGGTGTGTCGATCAGTTGCAGCAGCATTTCGGCCACGCGGATCCCGGCGCTGCGCACCGAAGAGCGGGTGGCAGTGAAGATCGGCACCTCCTGGCCATTGTTGAGCGAGCTCAGATCGTCGTCATGGGTGATCACCGAGACGTCGCGCCCAAGCTCCAGACCGGCGGCCGCGATGGCGCGGCGCACCCCGATGGCGGTGATGATCGAGGCGACGAGGATCGCGGTCGGGGCCCTGTCCTGCGCCAGCATCTCGGAGGTGGTGCGGAACCCGTAGGCCTCGGTCATCTCGTCGGAGGTCATCAGCCGCGGATCGGCGGCGATGCCGCGGGCCTGCAACGCCGAAAGATAGCCCAGACGGCGGCGATGGGCGAAATCCATGTTCTCCGGCCCGTTGATCAGCGCGATGCGCACATGGCCCAGATCGAGCAGGAAGTCGGTGGCACGCTGGAAGGCGCCGGTGTTGTTGGTGTCGAGCCAGCTGTAAGGCGCGGTCTCTTCGGAGGCGCGGCCATGCACGACAAACGGCAGACCAAGCTCATTGAGCAGCGCGATGCGCGGCTCCACCATGCGCGGCGCGCTGACCAGAATGCCGTCCACCGTGCCGCGCGCCTTGATCTTGCGGTAATGCGCGGCTTCCTTGTCATCCTCGACGAGGCTCAGCACCATGTCATAGCCCGCGCTGGAATATGTCTCGCCGACACCGGCGATGAAATCGCCGAAGATCGGGTTCACCATCTCCTGTTTGTGGCTGACCTTGAGCACGTGACCGATGGCAAAGGCCCGCCCCGTGGCGAGCCCCTTGGCGCGCGCATTCGGGCTGTAGTTCAGGGACCTGGCAGCATCGAGCACGCGGCGCCGTGTGGCCTCGTTGACCTCCGGATAGCCGTTCAGCGCACGGCTCACCGTGGTCTGCGACAGGCTCAGATGTTGCGACAGCTCTTTGAGGTTCATGGTCACCATGGGCCAAAGCGCTTCGGATTTGTCAAGGTCGCGCCTGCAATCATGCGTGAACGCGCACCTGGCGGCGCAACCCTTAGCTGCGGCGCAGCGAAATTTTCATTGGTAATTCCGAAGCGAGTCATTGACACTCAAAAGCACATCGGATTGTGTGCGCCAATCCAAAGCGCTTTGGAACAAAGAGCGCAAACGGACCAAAAACGCGATTGAACGCGAAATATCTGGGAGGATATCCAATGAAAAAGTCCTATCTTCTTGGGGCGGCTGCGGCAGCTTTATGCGCCGGTCCGGCCAGCGCCGAGCAATTGACCGTGTTTGGCCCGTGGCTTGGCCCCGACCAGGCGGTTGTGGAAAAGGTTCTGGGCGCGTTTGCCGAACAATCCGGTCACGATGTCAGCTATGTGGGCTCCGACAGCATGGAGCAGCAGATCGTCGTCGACGCCGAAGCAGGCTCCGCGCCCAATGTGGCGGTCTTCCCACAGCCGGGTCTGGCCGCCGACATGGCCGGTCGCGGATTTCTGACACCGCTGAAGGACGGCACTGCCGACTGGATCAGGGAAAACTACGCCGCCGGTCAGTCCTGGGTCGATCTGGGCACCTATGCGGGCCCCGATGGCGAGGAGAGCCTTTACGGCTTTTTCTACAAGGTCGATGTGAAATCGCTGGTCTGGTACATCCCGGAAAACTTCGAGGACATGGGCTATGACGTGCCCGAATCGATGGAAGAGCTCAAGGCGCTGACCGACCAGATGGTCGATGATGGCGAGACGCCGTGGTGCATCGGTCTGGGTTCCGGCGGGGCCACCGGCTGGCCTGCAACCGACTGGGTCGAGGACATGATGCTGCGAACGCAGCCGCCCGAAGTCTACGACGAATGGGTCAGCAACGAGCGTCCCTTCGACGATCCGGCGGTGATCGGCGCCATCGAGGAGTTCGGCTATTTCGCGCGCAATGACGACTATGTCGCCGGTGGCGCGGGCGCCGTGGCCACAACCGATTTCCGCGACAGCCCGAAAGGTCTCTTCGACACGCCCGCGCAATGCTTCATGCACCGTCAGGCGTCGTTCATTCCGGCATTCTTCCCGGAAGGAACCGAAGTGGGTCTCGACGTGGATTTCTTCTACTTCCCGGCCTATGCGGAGAAGGATTTCGGCAAGCCGGTGCTGGGTGCCGGTACGCTCTGGGCGATCACCAACGAAAACGAGGCCGCCCACGATCTGATCGCCTTCATGCAGACCGCAGAAGCACATGAGCTGTGGATGGCCGAAGGTGGCTTCCTGACGCCGTTCAAGGGGGTCGACACCTCCAAGTTCGCCGACGAGCCGACCAAGAACATGAACGACATCCTGCTCGACGCCACCACCTTCCGCTTTGACGGCTCTGACCTGATGCCGGGCGGTGTGGGCGCGGGGTCGTTCTGGACCGGCATGGTCGACTATACCGGCGGCAAGGATGCCGGCGAAGTGGCCGGCGCGATCCAGGACAGCTGGGATGCGCTGAAGTAAAAACAGGTCCGCTCGGACCAGACCCGCGCCCGGACCAACCCGGGCGCGGTTCAAGAAAAAGACTACACATACGCATAGCCAAAACCGGGGAGGGGGAGAATGCATCCAGCATTCGCGGGTCTTGTGACCATTGTCGTCGGCGTGGGCGGTTGCCTTGCCTATTTCTGGCTCTCAAATCAGTTTCTCGACAAAGTGCTGTTTCCGGCCAAGGGGCCGAATGCGGGGCGGAACATCAACCGCGCCAACATGATCCGTCCCTGGCTGTTCCTGTTTCCCGCGCTGTTCGCGTTGACGCTCTATCTGGCCTATCCGGTGGTCGAGACGATCCGCCTGTCGCTCACGGACCGGATCACGCAGCCGGACGGATCGGTGGTCTACGACTTCGTGGGCCTGCAGAATTATGCTCAGATGTCGGCCGATCCGAAATTCTGGGAAGCGATGTTCAACAACATGCTGTGGCTCATCGTGGTGCCCGCGCTTTCCACCGCGTTTGGCCTGCTGGCCGCACAGCTCACCGACCGGATCGGCTGGGGCAACATCGCCAAGTCGCTGATCTTCATGCCGATGGCGATCTCGTTTGTCGGCGCGGCGGTGATCTGGAAGCTGATCTACGACGCCCGCCCACCCGACAGCAGCCAGATCGGCGTCGTCAACGCGATCTATGTCTCGCTGACGGGCAACGATCCCGTGCAGCTTCTGACGGTGCCGTTCTGGAACAACTTCTTCCTGATGATCGTGCTGGTCTGGATCCAGACCGGCTTTGCCATGGTGATCCTCTCGGCCGCCCTGCGCGGCATCCCCGAAGAGACGGTGGAGGCCGCCATCGTCGATGGCGCCAACCCGTTCCAGATCTTCTTCAAGATCAAGATCCCGCAGATCATGGGCACCATCGTGGTGGTCTGGACAACGATCACGCTGGTCGTGCTCAAGGTCTTCGACATCGTCTTTGCCATGACCAACGGCCAATGGGGCACTCAGGTTCTGGCCAATTACATGTTCAACCAGCTCTTTGTCGCCCGTGACTGGGGTGTGGGCTCGGCCTCGGCCATGGTGATCATGCTGCTTGTGACACCGATCCTCGTCTGGAACGTGCGGAACGCCCGCAAGGAGATGCGCTGATGGACAATATCGCAGGAACCAAATCGTCGCTCACATGGGCGGTGCATCTATCGGTGGTGGTGCTGGTCTTTCTCTGGCTGTTCCCGACCGTGGGGCTTTTTGTCAGCTCGTTCCGGACCGCGGACCAGATCTCGGCCTCGGGCTGGTGGAACGCGCTCACGGCGTCAGAGCAGAACCTGACGCTGCGCGCCGGTGCGCCGGACACGCAGACGCAGGACGGCACGCTCTACGTGATCGAGGGCAATCTTTTCGCCGAGGAAGGCGTGCCCGAGGCGCAGATCGCCAACTGGGGGGTGTCGGCGCGCGAGCTGGGCGCGTTCCAGCCGGGCGACACCGCCGAGATGCGCAATGGCAGCCAGATAACGGTGGAGTCCAATGGCGACTACCGGCAGACCAGCGCAGAGGAGTTTGACGGCAGGCGCGGTGACCGGGTCTTTGTGACCGCCGAGATCCTGCCCGATTTCACGCTCGAGAACTACCAGCAGGTGCTGCTGTCCGGTGACAGCACCGACAGCATGGCCAAGGCGTTCTTCAACACGCTGACGGTGACGATCCCGGCGACCATCATCCCCATCGTGATCGCGGCCTTTGCCGCCTATGCGCTGGCCTGGATGGACTTTCCTGGGCGCGCGCTGCTCATCGCCTTTGTGGTGGGGCTGCTGGTGGTGCCGCTGCAACTGGCGCTCATTCCGCTGCTGAAACTGCATCTGGGGATCGGCATCGGCAAGGGCTATCTGGGCACCTGGCTGGCGCATACCGGGTTCGGCTTGCCATTGGCGATCTACCTGCTGCGAAATTACATGGTCGGATTGCCGCGCGACATCATCGAGAACGCGCGTGTGGACGGGGCGACGGATTTCCAGATCTTCACCAAGATCATCCTGCCGCTCAGCTTCCCGGCGCTGGCGAGCTTTGCGATCTTCCAGTTCCTCTGGACCTGGAACGATCTGCTGGTGGCCAAGGTGTTCCTCATTGACGCCACGGGGCAGACCACGGTCATGACCAACCAGATCGTCGAACTTCTGGGCACGCGGGGTGGCAACTGGGAGATCCTCGCCACGGCGGCCTTCGTGTCAATCGCGGTGCCGCTGCTGGTGTTCTTTGCCATGCAGAAATACCTCGTGCGCGGGCTTCTGGCCGGCTCGGTGAAGTAAGATCCGCCCCGCCCGGTGGGGCGGGGCCAACCGCCCGGCATCGGGCGGAGCCCATAGGGACTTAAGATGAACGTGCAATCTGACATGAAACGCTCCGCCGAGCTCGACAACGAGAATGACTGGTGGCGCGGTGCGGTGATCTACCAGATCTATCCGCGCTCCTATCAGGACAGCAATGGCGACGGCATCGGCGATCTGCTGGGCATCACCCACCGGCTGCCGCATATCGCCTCGCTGGGGGTCGACGCGATCTGGATCTCGCCGTTCTTCGTCTCGCCGATGAAGGATTTCGGCTATGACGTGAGCGATTACTGCGATGTCGATCCGATGTTCGGCAGCCTTGCGGATTTCGACGCGCTGGTGGCCGCGGCCCATGCGCACGGGCTCAAGGTGATGATCGATCTGGTGCTCTCGCACACCTCCGACCAGCATCCGTGGTTTGTGGAAAGCCGGGCCAGCCGCGACAATCCGCGCGCCGACTGGTATGTGTGGTCGGACCCCAAGCCCGACGGCACGCCGCCCAACAACTGGCTGTCGATCTTCGGCGGGCCCGCCTGGCAGTGGGACAGCCGACGCGAGCAGTATTACCTGCACAATTTCCTGACCTCGCAGCCCGATCTCAACTTCCATTGCCCGGCGGTGCAGGACGCGCTGCTCGACGTGGTGCGGTTCTGGCTGGATCGCGGGGTCGACGGCTTCCGCCTCGATACGATCAATTTCTACATTCATGACAAGGAGTTGCGCAGCAATCCCGCGCTGCCGCCCGAGCGGCGCGACGATTCCATCGCACCCAAGGTGAACCCCTACAACCACCAGGAACATCTCTATTCCAAGAACCAGCCCGAGAACCTGGAATTCCTGAAGCGGTTCCGCACGCTGCTGGACGAATACAACGCCACCACCTCGGTGGGAGAGGTCGGCGACGCGCAGCGCGGGCTCGAGATCATGGGCGAATACACCTCCGGCTCCGAGCGGGTGCATATGTGCTACACGTTCGAGTTCCTGTCCGGTCCGCAGCCCAACGCCGCGCGGGTGGCGCATGTGATGGGTCAGGTCGACGAGAAAGTGCCGGATGGCTGGGCGTGTTTTGCCTTTTCCAACCATGACGTGCCGCGCCATGCCTCGCGCTGGGATCTGACACCGGCGGCGCTCAGGGCGTTCTGCACGCTGATGATGTGCCTGCGCGGCTCGATCTGCCTCTATCAGGGCGAAGAGCTGGGCCTGCCGGAGGCCGATGTGCCTTTCGAGGATCTGCAGGATCCCTACGGCATCGAGTTCTGGCCCGAGTTCAAGGGCCGCGACGGCTGCCGCACGCCGATGGTCTGGGAAGAGAGCAACGTGAATGGCGGCTTTTCCGAAGGTGTGCCGTGGCTGCCGGTCAGCCACGACCACGTCCACCGCTCGGTCGCCGCACAGGAACGCGATCCGAGCGCCTTGCTGCATCACTACCGCAAGGCGATCTCGTTCCGCAAAGCGCATCGCGCGCTGACCAAGGGCAGCCATGACGGTGTCAAGGCCGAGGACACCATCGTGCATTTCATCCGCCGCTTCGAAGAAGAGGAGGTCTTTGTCGCGGTCAATCTGAGCGGAGAGCCCGCGGTGATGGGAATGCCCGGCGGTACCTGGCACCAGATCGGGCTTGAGCTTGGCAGCACCGGGCCCGCGCCCGACGGCAAACTGCATTTCGGACCATGGCAACCGGCCCTGGCCGTGCGCATCACACGATAAGAAGAAAGGGGGAGGGGATGGCCAACCTTAAACTGACGGACGTCGCAAAGACCTATGGCGGCACGGTCGATGTTCTCAAAAACATCAACCTCGACATCAAGCAGGGCGAGCTGATCGTCTTTGTCGGCCCCTCGGGCTGCGGCAAGTCGACCTTGCTGCGGATGATCGCGGGGCTGGAAAAGATCACCGGCGGCGTGCTGGAGATCGATGACGTCAAGGTCAACGACGTGCCACCCGCGCAGCGCGGCATTGCGATGGTGTTCCAGAGCTACGCGCTTTACCCGCATATGACGGTGCGCGAGAACATGTCCTTTGCGCTGCGGCTTGCCAAGAAGACCCAGCCCGAGATCGACGAGGCGGTGAACAAGGCGGCCAAGATCCTGCAGCTGGACGAGTATCTCGACCGCCTGCCCAAGGCGCTTTCGGGTGGTCAGCGGCAGCGGGTGGCCATCGGACGCAGCCTGGTGCGCGACCCCAAGGTCTATCTCTTCGACGAGCCGCTCTCCAACCTCGACGCGGCCTTGCGGGTGGCGACCCGGATCGAGATCGCGCAGCTGAAAGAGCAGATGCCCGATCGCACGATGATCTACGTCACCCACGACCAGGTGGAGGCGATGACGCTGGCATCCCGCATCGTGGTGCTGGCCAACAAGGGCATCGCGCAGGTGGGCAGCCCGCTGGAGCTCTACGAGCGGCCCAACAGCGAATTTGTGGCGCAGTTCATCGGCTCTCCGTCGATGAACCTTCTGCCGGGCGAGATTGTCGGCACCGGGCAGCAGACCACCGTGAAGGTCGATGGCGGCGGCACGGCGGTGTCGAACTACCCCTCGACCGACGCCGATATGGGCCTCAAGGTCAATGTGGGTGTGCGGCCGGAGGATTTCGTCGATGCCGAGGGCGATTACATCTACCACGGCAAGGTGAACATCACCGAAGCCCTGGGCGAGGTCACTCTGCTCTATTTCGAGCCCGAAGGCGGGCGCGAGGCGGTGATCGGCAAGCTGCCGGGCATCCACAAGGACGTGCGCGGCAAGGATGTGCGGCTGGGCGCGTCACCCGACAAGGTGCATATATTCGCCAACGGCACATCGCTGCTTTATCGCTGAACGGCGCGTGATCCCTGAGACAGCCGCTGGCGCCCCTGGCGCCGGCGGCTTTTTCCTGTCCGCCGGGTGATCTGCCTCAAGGCATGCCGCACGCCCGCGCCTAATATTCCGGCGCGACGGGGGAAAGAGCTGTGCCATGGCCGCAACCAACAAGACCGACCTGCTGACTGTCACGTCAAGGGAATACGACAAGCTGCGCGCCTTGCTTTCGGGGATCGACGCCGATACGGCGCTGACAAAGCGCGAAGAGGACACCTCGATCAAGGATGTGATCGCGCACCGCGCCCATTGGATCGATCTCTTTCTGGGGTGGTTTCATGACGGGCAGATGGGCAAGCCCGTGCATTTTCCTGCCGAAGGCTACAAATGGAACGCGCTCAAGCGCTACAATGCCAGCCTGCGCACGGCGCAGGCCGATCTTGGCTGGGCGGAGGCCGTGGCGCTGCTGGAGACCCGGCACGATAAACTGCGCGCCTTTCTCGAGGCATCCTCGGACGAGGCGCTTTATGGCGGACCGATGAAAGGCGCGCGCAACGCCTGGACCACCGGCCGCTGGGCAGAGGCGGCCGGGCCCAGCCATTACCGTTCGGCCACAAGGTTCATCCGGGCGGCGTTGCGCAAGGCCGCGTGAACAGGGCGGCTACTCCGTCAGCGTGATCTTGCGGCGCGCGATCACCGCCTGCTCTTCGGCAAGCTGATAGCGGATCTCGTAATTGCCCGGCGCATCGGGCAGCGTGAGCGTGACCGGGCTGCCATCGCGGGCAGGGGATTTTTTCATCGCCCAGATATCGCCACCCTCCACATGTACCGAGATCACGTCGCCGGGATTGCCCGGTCCGGTCCAGACCACCTCGATCTTGCTGCCCGCCTGCGCCTCGTCCGGCGCCTCCAGCGTCACGTCGGCAGGGGTCACTTTGATCGGAACCTGGTATGCGACGATCTGGTCTTCGGCCAGCTGGTAGCGGATTTCGTAGGCGCCCGGAGAGGACGGCATGCGCAGCGACAGCGGGTTGCCCCTGGAGGTGTTCACCTTGTTGATCGCCCAGATATCGCCACCGGCTTCGCGAATCCCGATGAAGTCGCCGCGATTGTCCGGCCCCTGCCACTCGATCTGCACGGTGCTGCCGATCTCGGCCTCTGACGGCGCGTTGATCGAGATCTCAGAAGGCACAATTGTGATTGGCACGCGATGGGCGATCTGCTGCTCTTCGGCCAGCTGGTAGCGGATCTCGTAGTCGCCGGGAAAGCCGGGCATGCGCAGTTGCACCGGATTGCCTTTGGTCACGTCGATCTTGTTGATCGCCCAGACATCGCCGTCGACCTCCTTCACGCCGATGAAGTCGCCGCGATTTCCGGGACCGGACCAGGTGACGTCGATGGTCTGACCGACCTCGGCCACTTCGGGTATCCGGAGCGCGATCTCCGCTTTGGTGATCGTGATCGGCTGGCGGAAGATGATCTCCTGCTCTTCGGCCAGCTGGTAGCGCAGCTCGTAATCGCCGGGCGTGCCGGGCATGCGCAGCTGCACCGGATTGCCTTTCTGGGTGTCGACCTTGTTGATCGCCCAGACATCGCCATCCGCTTCCTTCACACCGATGAAGTCGCCGGAATTTCCGGGGCCCTGCCAGGTGATCGAGATCGTGGCGCCGACCTCGGCCTCGGCGGGGGCATCCAGCGCGATGCGGGCCGGTGTGATGGTGATCGGCTGGCGGAAGATCACCGCCTGTTCCTCGGCCAGCTGGTAGCGCAGCTCGTAATCGCCGGGCGTGCCGGGCATGCGCAGCTCGAGCGGAGAGCCCGATGTCACATAGGCCTTGTTGATCGCCCAGATATCGCCGCCCGCCTCATGCACGCTGAGAAAGTCGCCGGTGAAGGCCGGGCCGGTCCAGTCGAGCGAGATGGTGCTGCCGACCTGCGCCTCGGACGGGCCGGTGATGGTCACCTCCGACGGCAGCACCTCGATGGGCTGGCTGGCCAGCACCTGCCGGTCGGGCTCCATGTAATAGCGCAGCTCGTAGGATCCGGGTTCGGACGGCATGCGCAGGAACACCGGGTTGCCTTCGGAGACCGGGCTCTGGTTGATCGGCCATTCGCTGACCGCGGGATCGCTGATGCCGATGAAATCGGCCTCGCCTTCGGGGCCTTCCCAGGCGACGATGATGGTCTCGCCCTGTCGGGCCGTCTCGGGGCCGGTGACCTCTGCATCCGGTGTGAGGACCGGCAGCACCAGCGTCACACGCATCGTGCTGCCTGCAACGGTGATCTGCTGCTCCGCGCTTTCCTCATCGGCCATGCGCAGCACCGAGACCGTGTAATCCCCCGGCATCAATGACAGATCGAGGCGCGGCGCTGTCTGCGCCTGTTCCACACCGTCGCTGTCCACCACGCTCCAGCGCAGCCCGTCCTGGATCTCGCGCCCGTCCTCGCCAAGCGTCGCCCGCAGCGTGACGGTCTGCGGCACCGGCGCGGGTTCGGGTTCTTCGGCGACCGTGGTCAGCGCGTCGCCAAGGCTTGTCGCATCGCTGGCCAGCACAAACTGCCCGCCGGTCTCCTCGGCCAGACATTGCAGGTCGCGCCGCGCCTCGGGGTCGTTTTCCACGTCGAAGCCGACCACATGGGCGGTGAAGTCCACGCCGGTCTCTTCCAGCATGCGGCCGATGGCGCAGGGGTCGGCGTCGCAGGTCTCGCGCCCGTCGGAGACCAGGATCACCGTAGCCTTTTCCTCCGAATAGCGCAGCGCCTCGGCGGCCTGCAGCACGGCGGCCGAGAGCGGCGTCTTGCCCTTGGGTTTGATCGCGCGCACCGCGCGGGCCAGGGCCGTGCGATCCCCCGCACCCGGCGCGACCAGCGTTTCGATATCCTTGCAATCGCCCTTCACCCGGTGGCCATAGGCGGTGAGCCCGATGTTCTGGTCGTCCGGCAGGCTCTGCAGCAAATCGCCGATCACATCCTGCGCGATGGTGATCTTGGCCACCCCGTCGATCTGCCCCCACATCGAGCCCGACGCATCCAGCACCAGCACCGTCGACGGACGTTCCTGCGCTGCGGCCAGAGCCGGAAACAGCGCGCAGATCGCGACGAGGGGGAGGCGGGCAAAGGCCATGAAACTCACTCCGTGCATGCAATTGTGCACATCATGACCCAAAGCCGCGCGGCGCGGCAATCAGGTAATTCCGGACCGCCGCGTTACGTTCGCTGTATGTTCTCATTTTTCGATTGGCGAAACCGGTCCCGTCCCCTATGTGTTAAGCCGTGCGAAACCCTTGGGGGGCGAGATGCCGGAACTGAAAAACATCGAGGTGCGCGGAGCCCGCGAGCACAACCTCAAAAGCATCGACGTGGACATCCCGCGCGATCAGCTTGTCGTGATCACCGGGCTTTCGGGATCGGGCAAGTCGTCGCTGGCCTTCGACACGATCTATGCCGAGGGTCAGCGCCGCTATGTCGAATCGCTCAGCGCCTATGCGCGGCAGTTTCTCGACATGATGGAAAAGCCCGATGTGGATCACATCTCCGGGCTGAGCCCCGCGATCTCCATCGAGCAGAAGACCACGTCGAAGAACCCGCGCTCCACCGTCGGCACGGTGACCGAGATCTACGACTACATGCGACTGCTCTTTGCCCGTGTCGGCACGCCCTATTCCCCCGCCACCGGCCAGCCCATCGAGGCGCAGCAGGTGCAGGACATGGTCGACCGCGTCATGGCGATGGAGGAGGGCACCCGCGCCTATCTGCTCGCCCCCATCGTGCGTGACCGCAAGGGCGAGTACCGCAAGGAGTTTCTCGAGCTGCGCAAGCAGGGGTTCCAGCGGGTGAAAGTGGACGGGCAATTCCACGAACTCGACGATCCGCCGACGCTCGACAAGAAGTTCCGCCATGACATCGATGTGGTGGTGGACCGCGTGGTGGTGCGTGGGGGGATGGAGACGCGTCTGGCGGATTCGTTCCGCACCGCGCTGGATCTGGCCGATGGCATCGCCATTCTCGAGACCGCGCCGCAACCGGGCGAGGCGGGCTCGGCCGAGCCCGATGAGCCCCAGCGCATCACCTTTTCGGAAAACTTCGCCTGTCCGGTCAGTGGCTTCACCATTCCCGAGATCGAGCCGCGGCTGTTCAGCTTCAACGCGCCCTTCGGCGCCTGCCCGGATTGCGACGGGCTGGGGGTGGAGCTCTTCTTTGACGAACGGCTTGTGGTGCCCGACCAGACGCTGAAGATCTCAGACGGCGCGCTGGCGCCCTGGCGAAAGGGCAAGAGCCCCTATTTCCTGCAGACCATCGAGGCCATCGCCAAACATTACGAGTTCAACAAGAGCGACCGCTGGAAGGATCTGCCCGCCCATGTGCAGCAGGTGTTCCTCTATGGCTCGGGCGATGACGAGATCCCGTTCCGCTACGACGAAGGCGGGCGCGTCTACCAGGTCACCCGCGCCTTCGAGGGCGTCATTCCCAATATGGAGCGGCGCTACCGCGAGACCGATTCCAGCTGGATCCGCGAAGAATTCGAGCGTTATCAGAACAATCGCCGCTGCGGCACCTGCGACGGCTACCGGCTGCGCCCCGAGGCGCTGGCGGTCAAGATCGGCCCCAACGGGCAGGACGCGCTGCATGTGGGGCAGGTGGTGGAGATGTCGATCCGCCAGGCGTTTGACTGGTGCCGACAGGTGCCCGACCATCTGAGCGACCAGAACAACGAGATTGCCCGCGCTATCCTGAAGGAGATCCGCGAACGGCTGGGTTTCCTCAACAATGTCGGGCTCGAATACCTCACGCTGAGCCGGGCGGCCGGCACGCTGTCGGGTGGCGAGAGCCAGCGGATCCGGCTGGCAAGCCAGATCGGCTCCGGCCTGACGGGGGTGCTTTACGTGCTCGACGAGCCCAGCATCGGTCTGCACCAGCGCGACAATGACCGGCTGATCACCACGCTGAAGAACCTGCGCGACCAGGGCAACACGGTGATTGTGGTCGAGCATGACGAAGAGGCGATCCGCGAGGCCGATTACGTTTTCGATATCGGTCCCGGGGCGGGTGTGCATGGCGGGCAGGTGGTCAGCCACGGCACGCCGGAGCATGTGGCCTCGGATGCCGCCAGCCTCACCGGCCAGTACCTTTCCGGCCAGCGCGAGATCGCGGTGCCCGCCGAGCGCCGCAAGGGAAATCGCAAGAAAATCAAGGTGGTGAAGGCCGCCGGCAACAACCTCAAAGGGGTCACGGCAGAGTTTCCGCTGGGCAAGTTCGTCTGCGTGACCGGCGTGTCGGGCGGCGGCAAGTCGACCCTGACCATCGAGACGCTGTTCAAGACCGCGTCGATGGCGCTCAACGGCGCGCGCCAGACGCCCGCACCCTGCGAGACCATCAAGGGGCTGGAGCATCTCGACAAGGTCATCGATATCGACCAGCGGCCCATCGGGCGCACGCCGCGTTCCAACCCCGCGACCTATACCGGCGCTTTCACGCCGATCCGCGACTGGTTCGCCGGGCTGCCCGAAGCCAAGGCGCGCGGCTACAAACCGGGTCGCTTTTCGTTCAACGTCAAGGGCGGGCGTTGCGAGGCTTGTCAGGGCGACGGTGTCATCAAGATCGAGATGCATTTCCTGCCCGATGTCTACGTCACCTGCGAAACCTGCAAAGGCGCGCGCTACAACCGCGAGACTTTGGAAATTCTCTTCAAGGGCAAGAGCATAGCGGACGTTCTTGATATGACGGTCGAGGACGCGCAGGAGTTCTTCAAGGCGGTGCCGAGCATCCGCGAGAAGATGGATGCGCTCTGTCGCGTGGGGCTGGGTTATATCAAGGTCGGCCAGCAGGCGACGACGCTTTCGGGCGGCGAGGCGCAGCGGGTCAAGCTCTCGAAGGAGCTGGCGAAACGCTCGACGGGCCGGACGCTCTATATCCTCGACGAGCCGACCACGGGTCTGCATTTCGAGGATGTTCGCAAGCTCCTGGAAGTGCTGCACGAGCTGGTGGAGCAGGGCAATACGGTGATCGTGATCGAACACAATCTCGACGTGATCAAGACCGCCGACTGGCTCATCGATATCGGCCCCGAAGGTGGCGATGGCGGTGGTGAGATCGTTGCTGTGGGCACGCCGGAGACGGTGGCGGAAGAGGCCCGCTCGCATACCGGTCAGTATCTCAAACCGATGCTGACGCCGCGCAAGGTTGCGGCGGAATAAGGCGGATCCGCGCGGTGCGCTGACCCGGGTGACACAGATCCAAGGATGAAACACCGTCCCGGAGCGATGCTGCCGCGTCGGGACGGCCCCGACGACAAAGGCCCGTCGATCCAGGGCGGGCCTGATTGCTGTGATGCGGCTTGACCCCTTGGCGTGCATCACAAATCGCGAGGCACTGGCAAATCTACAGGACAAAGTGGCCATTCAGAAGCGCAAGGGCCCCGGTCTGAGATCCGCGCATGGGTGCGCGTCCTCACAAACCTTCCCGGATCGACGAGGGCCCCGTGGCGGCCAGCTCTCAGCAACCGCCACGCGCACCGTCAACCCGTCGCGATCAGTTCTTGGTCTTGCAGGTGTTGATCCCCAGCATGGCATAGGGCGGGCATGTTCCCAGCGCGGCGGTGCCCAGCATCACGACACCGATGATGCCCGCGATCCAGGCGAGCGCGCCGCCGAGCGAGGAAAAGGCCAGGATCAACAGAACCACCCCGACCACGGCGCGGATCATCCGGTCGGTGTTTCCAACATTCTTCGCAAACATCGCTCTACTCCCAAGGTTTGTCTGTGATCTATCTTTAGGATGAATGCGACATCGGGAATATGATGCAGATCAACCGCGCCCGCGGTTTTCGAACCGCGGCAGCATGGCAGAGAAATCGCGGCCCCTGCCGTCCTCCTCTTCCACAAAACGCTGGTAAAGCGCCAGTGCCGTCTGACCCATGGGTGTATCGGCATCCGCCGCCTCCGCGGCCTGCTGGGCGAGACCCAGATCCTTGAGCATGAGCTCTGCCGCGAATCCGGGTGTGTAATTGTTGTCGGCGGGGCTCTGAGGGCCGACACCGGGGGCGGGGCAATAGGCGTTCATCGACCACGAGTAGCCCGAAGAGGTCGAGACCACGTCGAACATCGCCTCGCGCGCGAGACCCAGCTTGTCGGCCAGCGCAAAGGCCTCGCAAGTGGCGATCATGGTCACGCCGAGGATCATGTTGTTGCAGATCTTGGCCGCCTGACCGTTGCCCGCCGGGCCGCAATGCACGGCTTTCTGGCCCATGATCTCGAAAAGCGGGGCGGCCTTCTCGAAGGCGGCGGCGTCGCCGCCCACCATGAATGTCAGCGTGCCCGCCGCCGCACCCCCGATGCCGCCGGAGACCGGGGCGTCGAGTGCGCCGTGCCCTGCGGCTGCGGCCTCTTCGGCCACCGCGCGGGCGCTTTCCACATCGACGGTCGAGCAATCCAGCAGCACCGCGCCTTTGGCCATCACCGGGATGATCCCGGCGGCAACGTCGCGCAGAATCGCGCCGTTGGGCAGCATGGTGATCACCACATCGGCGTCGCGCGCGGCGTCCTGTGCCGTGGCCACCGCATGCACCCCTTCGGCTTGGGTGCCCGCCACGTCAAAGCCCGCCACATCATGGCCGGCCCTGGCCAGGTTGGCCGCCATCGGCGCGCCCATATTGCCCAGCCCGATAAACCCGATCTTCATGCCACTCTCCCTTGGTTTTTCGAATTCCAGCTTCTCCGCACCAAGCGGCATCAGCATCGCCGAGAGGTGCACCGCAGGGACCCGGTCGAGCGTATGCCGCCATTTCGGCGTTCTGTCCTTGTCGATGATGGCCGCGCGGATGCCTTCGAGAAAGTCCCCTTTCTGCATGATCCGGTGGCTGACCCGGTATTCCATCTCGAGCGCGCGCCGGATCGACAGCGACGGCCCGCGCAGCCGGTGCAGCATCTCCAGCGTCACCGCCATCGAGAGCGGCGCGTTGCGCGACAGGGATTTCAGCGCCTGCGCGGCAAAGTCGCTGTCATCGTGGCGCAATCCGTTGAGCAAGGCGCGCAGGTCCTCGGCGGCAAAAAGCGCGTCGATCTGCGGTTTCAGATCCGCCAGCGGCGCGGCGGGCGCGGGCTGAGCCGCGGCGGCGATGGCGGCGGGGTCTCCGCTGGCGACCAGCTGGGCCTTCAGCGCCTCCCACCCGGCTTCGGGCAGGTAGTGGTCGGCGAAGCCCGCATGGATCGCGTCGCCCGGCCCCATCCGGGTGGTGGTGAGCCCGAGATACTCGCCAAGCCGCCCCGGCGCGCGCGCCAGAAGGTAGGAGCCGCCCACATCCGGCACAAAGCCGATGGAGCATTCGGGCATGGAGACGCGCGAACTGTCACCGACAATCCGGTGGCTGGCATGACCGCCGAGCCCGACACCGCCACCCATGGTAAAGCCTTGCAGGAACGCGACGATCGGCTTGGGATATTCCGAGATCTTTGCATTGAGACGATATTCGTCGCGCCAGAAGCGGCGGCCATAAGCGAGATCTCCCTTCATGCCGGTCTCGTACATCTCGGCAATGTCGCCACCGGCGCAGAACGCCTTCTCACCCTCTGCGTCGAGCAGGATCAGGGCGATATTGTCATCCGATTGCCAGGCGTCGAGCGCGTCTTCGATGGCCAGGCACATCTCGTAGGTGAGCGCGTTGAGCGCCTCGGGGCGGTTGAGCGTGATGCGGCCGGCGCGGCCCTCGATGCGGATGCGGATGTCAGACATGGGGGTCCTTGCGGTGAGGGCGGGAGCGAGGGGCCAGCCCCTCGCGCTCCCCGGCGGTATATGGAAAGAGAAGAAACAGGGGGGCGGCTCAGCGGGCGAGCATGGCGCGGGCCACGATGAGGCGCATGATCTCGTTGGTGCCTTCGAGGATCTGGTGCACCCTGAGATCGCGGACCAGTTTTTCGATGCCGTAATCGGCGAGATAGCCGTAGCCGCCATGCAGTTGCAGGCATTGATCGACGGTTTTCGAGCCCGCCTCGGTCACAAATTTCTTGGCCATTGCGCAGAACTTGGTGGCGTCGGGCGCGCCCTGATCGAGCTTCCAGGCGGCCTGGCGCAGGAAGGTGCGGGCGGCCTGCAGCTCGATCTCCATATCCGCAAGACGGAATTGCAGCGCCTGGAACTGGTCGATGGGTTTGCCGAAAGCCTGGCGCTCGGCCATGTAGGCGAGCGTGGCATCGAGCCCCGCCTGTGCGGCACCCAGCGAGCAGGCGGCGATGTTGAGCCGCCCGCCATCGAGCCCGTTCATCGCGTATTTGAAGCCCGCGCCTTCGTCGCCCACAAGCATCGCATGCGGGGTCACGCAATCGTCGAACTGCACTTGCGTCGTGGGTTGGCTGCGCCAGCCCATCTTGTCCTCGAGCCCGCCGAAGCTGAGCCCCGGGCTGCCCGCCTCCACAATCACCGTCGAGACGCCGCGCGGGCCGTCTTCGCCTGTGCGCACCATGACCACATAGGCGTCCGAATAACCGCCGCCGGAGATGAACGCCTTGGTTCCGTTGAGCCGGTAGCCTTCGTTGGTTTTCTCGGCGCGCGTCTTCAGAGCGGCGGCATCGGAGCCCGAGCCCGGTTCGGTCAGGCAGTAGGAGAGCACCGTCTGCATGGTCATCGCGCGCGGCAGGATCTCGGCCTTGAGCGCGTCGGAGCCGAACCGGTCGATCATCTTGGCGCACATGTTGTGTATCGACAGGAACGCCGCGACCGAGGGGCAGGCCATGGAGAGCGCCTCGAAGACCAGCGTCGCGTCGAGCCGGGAGAGGCCCGAGCCGCCTTGCTCTTCGGAGACATAGAGCCCGCCGAAGCCCAGCTCGGCCAGCTGCGGCCAGAGCGGTTTCGGAATGGTGCCATCCGCTTCCCACTGCCGGGCATGCGGCGCGATATGCTCCTGCCCGAAGGCATGCGCCATGTCGAAAATGGCGGTTTGTTCTTCGGACAGGGCAAAATCCATGGCGCGGCTCCGGTGACGGTGTGGCTGAATTGAACGCTTGTTCAGATTGTGCCGGAAGCGCGCGCGTCTTGCAAGTCTGCCGATGGCGGCGGTGCGTGCGGGCCTATCCGCGCCAGATCCAGCCGCCGCCGAACACCCGCGTGCCGTCGGGGGCGTAGAACACGCAGGCCTGGCCGGGAGAGACGCCTTCTTCGGGGGTCAGAAGCTCCACCGTGGCCTCTGTCCGCGAAATCGGGCGCAGAATCGCGTCGCGCGGCGGGCGGGTGGAGCGGACCTTCACCGCCAGCGGCCATTCGCTCCGGGAGGTGATCGGCTCATCTCCCAGCCAGTTGATCTCGCGCAGCGGCACGGTGCGCGTCGCCAGCATTTCCTTGGGGCCGACGATCACGCGGCGGGTCTCCACATCGAGGCGCGTGACGTAGAGCGGATCGGAGAGCCCGCCGATCCCGAGCCCGCGGCGCTGGCCAATGGTGTAGTGGATCACGCCGCGATGCTGGCCGAGCACGCGCCCGTCGGCATGCACGATCTCACCCGGTTCCGCCGAGCCGGGGCGCAGTTTCTCGATGACGGCGGCGTAATTGCCGTCCGGCACAAAGCAGATGTCCTGACTGTCGGGTTTGTCCGCAACAGCGAGGCCGTATTTCTCCGCAAGCGCGCGGGTGTCCTCTTTCGAGGGCAGGTGACCCAACGGAAACCGCAGGAAATCGAGCTGTTCGGCGGTGGTCGAGAACAGGAAATAGGACTGGTCCCGGCTGGCGTCGGCGGCGTTGTGCAGCTCTGCGCCGCGCGCGCCCATCTTGCGCTGGATGTAATGCCCGGTCGCCATGCAGTCGGCGTCGAGATCGCGCGCGGTTTCCAGCAGATCCTTGAACTTGACCCGCTCGTTGCACCGGATACAGGGCACGGGCGTGGCGCCGCCGAGATAGCTGTCGGCAAACTCGTCGATCACCGCGTCCTTGAAAATGTTTTCGTAATCAAGGACGTAGTGCGGGAACCCCATGTCCTCCGCAACGCGGCGCGCATCGTGAATGTCGAGGCCCGCGCAGCAGGCGCCCTTTTTGGCCAGCGCCGCGCCGTGGTCGTAAAGCTGCAGGGTCACCCCCACGACGTCATAACCTTCGTCTTTCAGCATGGCCGCCACGACAGAGCTGTCGACGCCGCCGGACATGGCAACGACAACCCGCGTGTCGGACGGGGCTTTGGGCAGGCCTAGCGAATTCAGCTTCGGCGCATCGAGGGGCATGGCGTCTCTCCGAGGAATTGGCCGGAAATATAGGAAAATCCTACCTATTCTCAAGAGCCGGTTTTAGGTGCTGTTAAGTCGCATGCGGCCAGATACGGGGCAAATTGAAACGAGGGAATGCCATGTATCTCAAAAAGGTCGATGGGCCGCGCTCGGTCAAGCTGCCGGATGGCACCTTTCTGACGCGGGCCGACTTGCCGCCGCGCGACACCAAACGCTGGGTGGCCTCTCGCAAGGCGGCGGTGGTCAATGCGGTGCAGTTCGGGCTGCTTTCCGTCGATCAGGCCAAGGACCGCTATGCGCTCAGCGAAGAGGAGTTGCAGGAGTGGTTGCAAGCGGCGAGCTGCCATGGTCTCGACGCACTTAAAACGACAAGACTGCAGAAATATCGTCAACCGTAGGTTGCAATTCGCAACTTCGGCGATATGGTAATTGTGCGTTAACTATTCTGAGACAGGCTGGCGCGAGCTCAAGGGACAATATTTGGAGATCGCAGATGCGTATTCTACTGGTGGAAGACGATCCCACAACGGCAAAAAGCATCGAACTGATGTTGAGCCATGCCAATCTTAACGTGTATTGCACCGATCTCGGAGAGGAAGGGATCGATCTTGCAAAACTCTATGACTACGATCTGATCCTGCTGGATCTGAACTTGCCCGACGTCAACGGGTACGAGGTGCTTCGGCAACTCAGGGTCGCGCGAATCGACACGCCCATTCTGATCCTGTCGGGTGAGGATGACACGCAGAACAAGATCAAGGGATTTGGCTTCGGCGCCGATGACTATCTGACGAAACCCTTCCACCGGGACGAGCTGATCGCCCGCATCCACGCGATCATCCGCCGCTCCAAGGGCCACGCGCAGTCGATCATCCGGACCGGCAAGGTTGCGGTCAATCTCGATGCCAAGACGGTCGAGGTGTCGGGAAAATCCGTGCATCTGACCGGCAAGGAATACCAGATGCTAGAGCTTCTGAGCCTGCGCAAGGGCACGACGCTCACCAAGGAGATGTTCCTCAACCATCTTTACGGCGGCATGGACGAGCCGGAGCTGAAGATCATCGACGTCTTCATCTGCAAACTTCGCAAGAAGCTGTCGGAAGCCACCGGCGACGACAATTACATCGAAACCGTGTGGGGCCGCGGCTACGTGTTGCGTGATCCCGAACCCGCGCTCGACGGCCCGCGCCAGATCGCCGCCAACGCCTGAACCTATCCGGTTCGACGTCCCTTGAGACTGGACCTTGCCCCTGCCCAAGCCTATCACATCGTCTAGACGAGGTGACACGAGGGCAGGGGATGGCCGACACGCCACTCGATGAACTGACCGAAGAGGAGGCGCGGGCCGAGCTTGCGTCCCTGGCCGACGCGCTTGCCGCAGCCAATCAAGCCTACCATACCGAAGACGCGCCGGAGATGTCCGACGCGGAGTATGACCGGCTGAAGCGCCGCAACGCGGCGATTGAAGCGCAGTTTCCTTCCCTCAAACGCGCCGACAGCCCGAGCGACCAGGTGGGTGCGACCCCCGCGGAGGGGTTTGCCAAGGTGCGGCACAGCGTTCGGATGTTGTCGCTGTCAAACGCGTTCGACGCCGAGGACGTGGCCGATTTCGACGACAGCATCCGTCGCTATCTGGGGCTCGGGCCGGATGACGCTCTGGCCTATACTGCGGAGCCCAAGATCGACGGGCTGTCGCTCTCGCTGCGCTACGAAGACGGCGCGCTGGTGCAGGCCGCGACCCGTGGCGACGGGGCCGAAGGCGAAAACGTCACCGCCAATGCCCGCACCATCGATGATATTCCGCAAGAGCTCGACGGCGCGACGGACGTGCTGGAGATCCGCGGCGAAGTCTATATGAGCCACAGCGATTTCGCGGCCCTGAACGAGCGACAGACCGCCGGGGGTGGCAAGACCTTTGCCAACCCGCGCAATGCCGCGGCGGGATCGCTCCGGCAGCTGGACGCAGGCATCACCCGCACCCGCCCGCTGCGGTTTTTCGCCTATAGCTGGGGCGAGCTGACGCGCCCGCTGGCGGAGACGCAGATGCAGGCGATTGCGCGGCTGGACGCGCTCGGGTTTCAGACCAACCCGTTGACCGCGCTCTGCAAGAGCCCGTCCGAGCTGCTGGCGCATTACGCGCGGATCGAGGAAAGCCGCGCCACGCTCGGCTACGATATCGACGGCGTTGTCTACAAGGTGAACGACCTGCGCCTGCAGGGGCGACTGGGGTTCCGCTCGACCACGCCGCGATGGGCGATCGCGCATAAATTCCCCGCCGAACTGGCCTGGACCCGCCTTGATGCCATCGACATTCAGGTCGGACGCACCGGGGCGCTGAGCCCGGTCGCCCGCCTGACCCCGGTCACCGTCGGCGGCGTCGTGGTCAGCAACGCGACGCTGCACAACGAGGATTACATCGCCGGGCGCGACAATTCGGGCGCGGCGATCCGCGACGGCAAGGACATCCGCGTCGGCGACTGGGTGCAGGTCTACCGCGCCGGGGACGTGATCCCCAAGATCGCAGACGTGGATCTGGCAAAACGCCCCGCGGATGCGCGCGCTTTCGAATTTCCGCAATCCTGCCCGGAATGCGGATCGGATGCGATCCGCGAGGAAGGCGACGCGGTGCGCCGATGCTCCGGCGGACTGATCTGTCCCGCCCAGGCGGTCGAGAAGCTCAAGCATTTTGTCTCCCGCGCGGCGTTTGACATCGAAGGTCTCGGCGCCAAGCAGGTGGAGCAGTTCTACAACGATGGCTGGATCAGGGAGCCTGCCGACATCTTCACGCTGAAAGACAGGTTCAGCGACGGGCTGCAACGGCTCAGCAATCGCGACGGCTGGGGCGAGAAGTCCGCCGGCAACCTGTTTGCCGCCATCGACGAGCGGCGGCGCATTCCGCTGGGCCGGCTGATCTTTGCGCTCGGGATCCGCCATGTGGGAGAGCAGGCCTCCAACCTTCTGGCGCGGCATTACGGATCCTGGCACGCCTTCAACGCGGCGATGGCGGAGGCCGCGCCCTGTGACGGTGCGGCCTGGGAGGCGTTGCTCGACATCGACGGGGTGGGCGCGGTTCTGGCCGGCGCGCTGGTGTCGAGCATGAACCAGGAGGCCGAGCGCGCATCAATCGACCGGCTGGTCGCGCATCTTGACGTGCAGGATGCAGAACGCCCGCAGACCGCCGATTCGGCTGTGGCGGGCAAGACCGTGGTCTTCACCGGAACGCTCGAACGCATGACCCGCGCCGAGGCCAAGGCGCGTGCCGAAAGCATGGGCGCCAAGGTGTCGGGCTCGGTCTCTGCCAAGACCGACATCGTCGTTGCGGGCCCCGGCGCCGGCAGCAAGGAGAAAAAGGCCCGCGATCTCGGCCTGACCGTGCTCGACGAGGACGGGTGGCTGGAGCTCATCGGCACATGAGCGACGCGCCCGCGCCGGAAAAAGGACGGCCGGAAGTGCTCTGGCCGCTCTTTGCCCGGCTCACCGGTCTTGACGGGATTGGCCCGAAAACCGCGCAGGCGCTGGCACATCTCGAGATCGCGGCGCCGCGCGATCTGCTCTTTACCTTGCCCTATTCCGGCATCGACCGGGCGCTGCGCGACAGCGTGCAGGGCGCCGAGCTGCCCGGTGTCGTCACCGTCAAGGTCACCATCGGCGCGCATCGTCCGGGCCGCAGCCGCAATGCGCCCTACCGGATCGATGTGGATGACGCGAAGACCCGGTTCCAGGTGGTGTTTTTCCACGCGCGCTCCGACTATCTGGAGCGGCTTTTGCCGCAAGGCGAGACGCGGGTGATCTCAGGCCGGGTCGAGTTTTTCGACGGGGTGCCGCAGATGGTGCATCCCGACCACGTGTTGCGCGACGACGAGGCCGACACGCTGCCCGCGTTCGAGCCGGTCTATCCGCTGACCGCCGGGGTCACGCAGAAGGCGTTGGCGCGTGGCCGGGCGGATGCGTTTTCGCGTCTGCCGGATCTGCCGGAATGGATCGATGCGGCGCAGCTGCAACAGGGCGACTGGCCGGGCTGGGCCGAGGCGGTGCGGCAGGCCCACGCACCGGAACGCGCCGCTGATCTCGCGCCCACGGCGCCGGCGCGGGCGCGGCTGGCCTATGACGAGCTGATGGCGCATCAGTTGACGCTGGCTCTGGCCCGCGCGGATCGGCGCCGCGTCAGGGGCATGGTCAGCGAAGGCAACGGCAAGCTGCGCGCACGCGTGCTGGCCGGTCTGCCCTACACGCCCACCGGCGCGCAGCAACGCGCGATGGAGGAGATTGCCGGGGACATGGGCCAGCCACAGCGGATGAACCGATTGCTGCAGGGCGATGTCGGGTCGGGAAAGACGCTGGTCGCCTTCATGGCGCTGCTGCTGGCGGTCGAGGCGGGCGGGCAGGGCGTGATGATGGCCCCGACAGAGATCCTCGCGCGCCAGCATCTGGAAAGCCTGCAGCCGCTGGCCGAGCAGGCGGGTGTTGTGCTGGATTTGCTGACCGGGCGCGACAAGGGCGCGGAGCGTGCCGCCAAGCTCGGCGCGCTGGCGCGCGGCGACATCCAGATCCTCGTCGGCACCCATGCGGTTTTCCAGAAAGATGTGGAATTTCAGGATCTCAGGCTTGCGATTGTCGATGAGCAGCACCGCTTTGGCGTGCGGCAGCGGCTTGAACTTGGGCGAAAAGGCCAGGCGGCGGACGTGCTGGTGATGACCGCGACGCCGATCCCGCGCTCGCTGTCACTGGCGCAATATGGCGACATGGATGTCTCGGTGCTCGACGAAAAGCCGCCCGGGCGCAAGCCGGTCACAACCTCGCTTTTGTCGACCGAGCGGGTGGGCGACGTGGTCGAGCGGCTCAAGGCCGCGGTGGCCGAGGGGCGGCAGGCCTATTGGGTGTGCCCGCTGGTGGAAGAGAGCGAAAGCTCGGATCTCGTGGCGGCGGAGGCCCGGTTTGCCCGGTTGCGCGCGGCTCTGGGCGAGGATGTGGTCGGGCTGGTGCACGGTCAGATGCCGCCCTCCGAAAAAGACGCGGCCATGGCCCGGTTCGTGGCGGGCGAGATCTCGGTACTGGTGGCCACGACGGTGATCGAGGTCGGCGTGAACGTACCCAACGCCTCGATCATGGTGATCGAGCGGGCCGAAAGCTTTGGACTGGCCCAGCTGCACCAGCTGCGCGGGCGGGTGGGGCGCGGCGCGGCGCAGAGCACCTGTCTTCTGCTCTACCAGCCGCCGCTGTCCGAAGGCGGTCTGAAACGGCTGACAACCCTGCGCGAAACCGAAGACGGCTTTCGCATCGCGGAAACGGATCTGGAGATGCGCGGCGCGGGCGACGTGATCGGAACCGCGCAATCCGGCTTGCCGAAATTCCGCGTGGCCGATCTGGAGCGGCAGGCCGGGCTGATGGCGGTGGCGCAAAGCGATGCACGCCGGTTGCTGGCGGATGATCCCGAGCTCAAAACCGCGCGCGGGCAGGCGGCGCGGTTGTTGCTCTGGCTGATGCGCCAGGACGAAGCGATCCGCCTCATTGCAGTCGGGTGACGCCTGTTCGGGCCATCCGCTTCGCCAAGCCTTTGATACAGAACAGAGAAAACCACGCTCGCGGCGCGCCCCGCGAGCGGTGTCTCATTTTGTTCTCAAATGTTCTCATAAAGTTCTTTACTCTCCGTTAAGGATGTGAGAACAAAGGAGCAACAAGACGACACACACCAAGGAGGCCGCCATGATCGATACCGTCAAGACCGCGCTGCAACGTCAGGAAGGCACGCTCTGGCAGGATGCGCTGGGTGCGGTGTCGCTTGTGATCATCCTTGTGGGCCTGCTGCATCTGCCCGCTGTTTTCTAGAGTTTCTGCCTGCGTGTTCCTCTGATCCCGGCGCTGGCCTGTTCCTGTCCCGAACCGGCCTGCCTGTCCCCAACACGAAACCCGGTCGACCACCGGTTTCGGCCCGGGATCGTCCTCAAGACGCGCCACTTTCCGCCGCCTCCGTCCCCGGAGCGCGGCGGTTTTTTTTGGAGGTTCAGGGATTGGCAATCCGGCGTCCGGACATTGCCCGTGCCGCTGAAGACAAACCGAAGGACGGTGTTACGCCGATTGAGCGGCCTGCGCCTGCTCGGCGGCCTCAGATGCCGCATCGAGCGCCAGCAATATCGAAGCATGGCGGTTCTTGTAGGCGGCGGCGGGGCGCAGAACCTCAAGCCCGTCGAACGGGGCGGGCGGGGTAGGCCCGTCCTCTTTCAGCATGGCGCGCAAAGCGTTGCGGGCCTGTGTTATTTCGGCCCCGGTCCGGCCGATGATGGCGCGGCCGACAACAGATGCAGCCGCCTGTCCCAGCGCGCAGGCCTTCACGTCCTGTCCGTATTCGGCCACGCGCCCGTCGCGCAGGACCAGATCGACCGTCACCGTGGAGCCGCAAAGCGGCGAGCGTTTCTTGACGCTGGCATCGGGATTTTCCAGCCGCGCGGTATGCGGAATATCGGCGGCCAGTTCCAGGATCCGGCCGGAATAGAGCTTGATCAGGTCGTTCTCGCCGGACATGGCTTTTCCTTTTGCGTCGCTCCCCATACATAGGCGCGACCCGCCCGGCTGCAAAAGGATTTTTCCCATGCTCTTCGATCCAGCGAGTTTGCGCTACGATGCCAACGGTCTCGTTCCGTGCATCGCGCAGGAGGCCGAGACCGGTGAAGTGCTGATGATGGCCTGGATGAACGCCGAAGCCGTGGCGCGCACGCTTCGGTCGGGTCGCGTGACCTATTGGTCGCGCTCGCGCCAGGCGTTCTGGGTCAAGGGTGAGACCTCCGGTCACACGCAAGAGCTGGTCGATCTGCGCGTGGATTGCGACCGCGATTGCCTTCTGGCGCTGGTCCGGCAGGAGGGTGCCGCCTGCCACACCAACCGGCGGGTGTGTTTTTATACCTCGGTTATGGGGGAAGAGACCGAACTGATGGCGCCTCTGGAGGGCTAGGCACCGGGGCGCTGCCCCGGACCCCGGCGGTATTTTCAAAGAGAAGAAGCAGCAAGGGGTATCTCAGAGGCCGAGCATGGCGCGAATCTCCGGCGGCGTGCGCCCTTCGGCGCGGTAGGTGGCGATGGCACGGGCGTCGTCGCGTTTTGCCAGTCGTTTGCCCGTCTCGTCGCGGATCAGCCGGTGATGGTGGTAGAGCGGCGTCGGCAGCCCGAGCAGATCCTGCAGGATGACGTGGATGCGGGTCGCGGCAAAGAGATCCTGCCCGCGGACCACATGGGTGACATCCTGCGCATGATCGTCCACCACAACGGCGAGGTGATAGGCGGCGCCGAACTCCCGGCGGGCGAGCACAACATCGCCGATTCCGGTCAGGATCTCGGAAAAGCTGGTGGCGATCTCACCGCGGTCGCCATCGGGCCCGCGACCGGTTTCCCGAAAGGTCACGAAGCGGTCGGAGCCATCGGCGCGGGCGATCCGCTGCGCGGCGCGGCTGAGTTTCGGGAGCGCTTCGGCCATGTTGAGCCGCAGCGTCACGTTTTTCGGGCGCGGCAGGCGGCCTTCGAGATGCGCCTCGTCCTGCAAATAGCTGCGGCGACAGGTGCCGGGATAGACCAGACCGTCCGGGCCGTGCACGGTTTCTTGCGGGGCGGACAGCGCCTCGCGGATATCGCGGCGCGAACAGCTGCAAGGGTAGAGCAGGCCGAGCGCCCAGAGGTGATCTAGCGCGGCCTCGTATTCCGGCACGTGCTCGGATTCGCGGCGACAGGGCTCCGGCCAGCAGAGCCCCAGCCACGCCAGGTCGTGCTTGATCTGCGCCTCCCATTGCGGGCGCGCGCGGGTGGTGTCGAGATCGTCGATGCGCAACAGGAAAGTGCCCCCGGCCTGCAGCGCCATGTCATGCGCCAGAAGCGCCGAGAAGGCATGCCCCAGATGCAGTGGCCCGGTGGGTGACGGCGCAAAGCGGGTCGTGAGTGTCACGCCTTTTCAAGCACGTAGACGGTGGCCGTGATGTCGCGGGCGGGCAGGTGGGGCCCGTGTTCACGCCAGAGTTCGCGCATGTCGCCCGATGCGATCCGGGTATCGACCAGCGCCTCATAGGCCGGGTCTTCGAGCGTATGGCTGTTGAAGGAAAAGACGCTCTGAGCACCCGCTGGCATGGCGTCAAAGATCCGCTCCAGCAACGCGAGCGGTGCTGCGCCCGCGCCGATCACGCCGATCGCCGCAATCGCGCCGTAGCCGCCCGGCACCGGATCGTCCGGGCCGATGACGTCGAGCGAGCGGTAGGCGTTCTTGCGACGCGCGACCTCCAGCATGCCAGCAGAGAGATCGACGCCGTCGATCGTGGCAAACCCCGCCATGCGCAGGGCGAGCCCCGAAAGCCCGGTGCCACAGCCGAAATCGAGGACAGGCGTCGTCGTATCGCCCAAGGTTGCATGCAGGGCGGTGGCGCAACGGGAGGGTGTGACATAGCCGTTTTCGGCCACCTCTGCCTCGTAACTCTTTGCCCAGGCATCATAAACCTCGCGGGTTTGCTCGGCTGTGCGGGCCTCGTAGACCTTATCGAGAAAGCGGTCTGTCATGGGGACAGGGTTCTACTCTGCGGCGCGTCCGTCAAGGGCTTGTTGCGCCAGCCAGTCCTGCCAGACCTGTTTGGCCCGGTCGGTATAAGCCTTGTAGCGGTCCTTGCGCCCGCGGCGGCCGCCTTTCATGCCCTCGAGCGGGCGGAAGAGGCCGAAGTTCACGTTCATCGGTTGGAAGCTTTTGGCCTCGGCGCCGCCGGTGATGTGATGCACAAGCGCGCCATGGGCACTGTCCTGCGGCAGATCCGGCAGTGTGGCCCCGGTCATCTCGGCGGCGGCCATGCGGCCTGCGAGCAGGCCCATGGCGGCGGATTCCACGTAGCCCTCGACCCCGGTCACCTGTCCGGCAAAGCGGATATTGGGCCGCGAGCGCAGGCGCATCTGACTGTCGAGCAGCGTCGGGCTGTTGAGAAACGTGTTGCGGTGGATGCCGCCCAGCCGCGCGAAAGACGCGTTCTCGAGCCCCGGGATCATTTTGAAAACAGAGGCTTGTGCGCCGTACTTCATCTTGGTCTGAAAGCCCACGATGTTGTAGAGCGTGCCAAGCGCGTTGTCGCGTCTGAGCTGGACAACCGCATGGGCTCTGGTGTCGGGGTCATGCGGATTGGTGAGGCCCACGGGCTTCATGGGGCCGTGACGCAGGGTTTCGCGTCCGCGTTCGGCCATCACCTCGATGGGCAGGCAGCCGTCGAAATAGCCTGCGGTCTCGCCCTCGTGGAACTCGGTCTTGTCGGCGGCCAGAAGGGCGTCGATGAAAGCCTCATATTGCGCGTGGTTCATGGGACAGTTGATATAGGCCTTGCGCTCCTCCTCGGTCTCGCCCTTGTCGTAGCGCGACTGCCGCCAGGCCTGCCCCATGTCGATGCTGTCGGCATAGACGATGGGGGCGATGGCGTCGAAAAACGCCAGCCGGTCGGTGCCGGTTTCCGCCTGAATGGCACGGCCAAGCGCTTTGGATGTGAGCGGGCCGGTGGCGAAAATCCACTGTCCCTTGTCAGGAAGGGAATCGATTTCCTCATGGGAAATCTGAATATTGGGATGCGATCTTAAAGCGTTCGTCACACCTTGGGCAAAGGCCTCGCGATCCACTGCCAGAGCGCCGCCCGCGGGCAGGCGGTGGGAATAGCCCTGCTGCATGATCAGCGAACCCGCCTGCCGCATCTCCCAATGCAGCAGACCGACGGCGTTTTGTTCGTGATCGTCGGAGCGGAAGGAGTTGGAGCAGACCATCTCGCCCAGATTGCCGGTCTGATGCGCGAAGGTCTTTACCCCTGGGCGCATTTCATGGATCACGACGGCGATGCCGCGATGTGCGGCCTGCCAGGCGGCCTCCGACCCGGCCATGCCGCCGCCGACGATGTGGAGTGTGTCAGTCATGCCCGGCATTTAGAGCAAAGCACGGCGCAGGCCAAGAGGCGCGGCCCGGTTGGTTTTCAAGCGATGGATCGCGACGCGCGGCGGCGCCTCAGGACCAGTCGGGCGGGCGTTTTTCCAGAAAAGCGCTGATGCCTTCTTCGGTGTCGCGCCAGAGCATGTTTTCGACCATGACGGCGCCGGTATGGTCGTAGGCCGCGTCGAGGTCCACCTCGAGCTGATCATAAAACGCGCGCTTGCCGATCTTGACGGCGGCGGAGAGCTTGGCGGCGACCGTCTCTGCCAGCTCTTGCGTGCTGGCCTCGAGATCGCCCGCGGGCACCGCGCGGTTGATGAGGCCCGCGGCGAGCGCTTCGGGGGCGGAGAGGAAGCGGCCGGTGGTCAGCATCTCGAACGCGTGTTTGCGTGGGATGTTGCGGCTGAGCGCGACCATCGGGGTGGAACAGAACAGCCCGATATTGACGCCGTTCACGCCGAACCTGGTCTCCTCCGCGGCCACCGCCATGTCGCAGGAGGCCACGAGCTGGCACCCCGCGGCGGCGGCCACGCCATGGACCTGCGCGATCACCGGCTGCGGCAGGCGGGTAAGGCCGGTCATGACCTTGGCGCAGCGCGAAAAGAGGTCGTGGAAGGCCGCGCGCCCGCCATCCTCGGCCTGCCGCGCGGCGGTCATCTGCTTGAGATCGTGGCCCGCGCAGAACGCCTTGCCCGCGCCGGAAATGACCACAACCCGCGTCTCGCGATCCTCCGCGAGCGTGTCGATCTGCGCCTGCAGGGCGGCCAGCATCTCGTCGGAGAGCGCGTTCAGCCGGTCGGGCGCGTTCAGGCGCAGATGTGCGATATGGCCGGCGTCGTGGCGCTGCAAAATTTCCATCTTGTCCTCGCGATTGGCTTTGGTCAGCTTAGCGGGGCGCGGGCAGGGAGGACAAGCATGACGCTGAAATTCACGGTGGCGGAGATGGAGGCGTTTCTGGCCGAGGTCTTCCCGCAGGTCGAGGGCATGTTCGGCATCGACGCGATGGAGGAGGATCTGCTTGTCATGCGGCTGCATGCCTCCGAACGGCATCTGCGCCCGGGCGGCACCGTGTCTGGGCCCGCGATGTTTTCGCTGGCCGATGTGGCGGCCTATGTGGCGACGATGGCGCGGATCGGGCGCGAGGCGCTGACGGTGACCACGCATTGCTCGATCGATTTCATGCGCAAACCCGCCTCGGGGGCGGATGTGCTGGCCGAGGCGCGGTTGCTGAAACTGGGCCGCAGCCTGTCGGTGACCGATGTGCTGCTGTTCTCGGAGGGCACGCCCGAGCCGGTGGCGCATGCGAGCCTCACCTATGCGATCCCGCCCAGGCGCTGAAGCGGTTCGGCAGGTTCAGCCGGGCAGCAGACCAGCCCCGCGCCGCAGGGTCCGGGTGGTGACCGCGTTGGTCTGAAAGAGCCGCGCCAGCACCGGGATCGCGGCCTGCGGGTCGGTGTCGCCGCACATGAAGACGTCAAACGCGCCGTAGCCGATCTCGGGCCAGGTGTGCACGGAGATGTGGGATTCGGCCAGGATCGCGACGCCGCTGATCCCCTGCGGAGAGAACCGGTGCGTGTGCAGATGCAGCAGCGTCGCGCCGCAGGCCTCGGTGCAGGCCAGAAGCGCGTCGCGGATGCGGGCCTCGTCGTCGAGGCCGGCGCCCTCAGCCACGTCGATGATCAGGTGGGTGGCGGCGAAGACCGCGCCCTTGGCCCGCAGGAAGTGATCGCGGCGCGCGGGGTCCAGAAGCCCCCGGGCAACATCCCCGGGGCCTCGCGTCGCGGTGCTTGCGTCCGGTGATGTCAGATCGATGTTCTTCATGGCCCGGTCCCGATTGCCCTGCCGCCATTATCGGGAGCGGCTCAGGGCATTCAAGCGGTTTCCGCATCACCGTCGGTGCGGCTGGCCGATGGGGTAAATAGATACCTTATTTTCAAGGTGTTGTTTTTGCTTGAATATTCTGGTCTATGTGCGCTTGACTGTGGCAAAGGCTGCTTTATAACCCGGCTATCGAATGACCGGGCCGGGCGGGAACGCACGGCCTTTCCTTATCAGACGGGACGTACCCTCATGAAAACCTTTTCTGCGACCCCGGCAGACATCGAGAAGAAGTGGATCGTGATCGACGCCGAAGGGCTCGTTCTCGGCCGTCTTGCCTCGATTGTCGCCACCAGGCTGCGTGGCAAGCACAAAGCCTCGTTCACGCCGCATATGGACATGGGCGACCATGTCATCATCGTCAATGCCGACAAGGTCCAGCTGACCGGCAAGAAGCGTGACGAACATTTCTACTGGCATACCGGCCATCCGGGCGGCATCAAGTCGCGCTCCAAGGCGCAGATCCTCGAAGGCGCGCATCCCGAGCGGGTGGTCTTTCAGGCCGTCAAGCGCATGCTGCCGGGCAACCGGCTGAGCCGTCGCCAGCTGACCAACCTGCGCGTCTATGCCGGGGCCGAGCATCCGCATGATGCCCAGTCGCCGGAAGCGCTGGACGTCAAGTCGATGAACAAAAAGAACACGCGGGTATAATCATGGCCGATCAGATCAATTCACTCGACGAGCTGGCCAAGGCGGTCACCGACGATCTTGGCGGCGTTGTCGGCGCCGAGACCGAAACCGCGACACCGCGCGAACCGGTGCGCGACGAGTTCGGCCGCGCCTATGCGACCGGCAAGCGCAAGGACGCGGTGGCGCGCGTCTGGATCAAGCCCGGCTCGGGCAAGGTTGTGGTGAACGGCAAGCCGATCAACACCTATTTTGCGCGCCCCGTGCTGCAGATGATCCTCAAGCAGCCCTTCACCGTGTCGGGCACCGAGGACCAGTTCGACGTCATGGCCACCGTCAAGGGTGGCGGGCTTTCGGGCCAGGCGGGTGCGGTCAAGCACGGCGTGTCGAAAGCGCTGCAGCTGTACGATCCGTCCTTGCGCGGTGCGCTGAAGGCGGCCGGTTTCCTGACCCGCGACAGCCGCGTGGTCGAGCGGAAGAAATACGGCAAGCGCAAGGCGCGCCGGAGCTTCCAGTTCTCCAAGCGCTGATATGTGGCGGGGCGCGCGCGCCCTTTGCGACAGGAACATCGGAAGGCCGCCTGCGAGAGGGCGGCCTTTCTTTTTTTTGGTGGCGGTTTTCCGGCAGGCCGAAAAACCGCGCCGGGGGCGTTGCCCCCGGACCCCCAAAGTATTTATCAACCGAAGAAGCAGGGGGGTGTGACGTGATCGAAGCGCGGATCGAAGATGCGGGACGGTTGGCGCGGGTGGTCCAGGGGCGGGTGGATCGCGGTTTTTTGACGCTGTTTTCCACGATGAAGAATGAGATGGGCTTTCTGCCGGGCTGGCTGGCGCATCATCGCCGTATCGGCTTCGAGCAGTTTCTGATCTGGGATGATGCCTCCGACGATGGCACGGCGGCCTATCTGGCGGAGCAGCCGGATGTGGTGGTCATGCGCTCCGATCTGCCGTTTGGCGCGGAGCTGCGTTATATCGATCCGGAGGGCGCGGCGCGGGTCGAGCGGGCGGGCACCTATTTCAAGATCGCGCTGCCGCATCTGTTTTTCGACGGCGCCTATGTGGGGTATGTGGATGCCGACGAGTTTCTGATCCTGCCTCCCGGGGTTGGCTCAATGCGCGAGGTTGTGGCGCGGTTGCAAGCGGAAGGCGCGCCATCGGCGGTGGCCTCGGTGGTCGAGTTTTTCCCGGCCGATCTCGACGGGCTGACAGGAGGCTTGCCGCAGAGCTTCGAGGCGCTGATGGCGCGGTATCCCCATTTTCAGGCCGAGGCGCTGGTTGAGCTGCGCGCCGGTGCGCAACCGAAGCTGATGGGGCGCTCGAAAACCGCGCGCCTTTTTGAGCGCTATGGCGTCAGGCCGCAGATCGTGCGGAAGGGCTGGCACCGGATCTGGATGCCCGCGCGGGAAAAAAAGGCGCAAAGGTTCCAGAAAAGCCCGCGGCACAAGACCCCGCTGGTGCTGCGCTCTGCCGAGAGCCGTCTGACCGGCTCGCATGCCGCCAATCTGGCACCCAGCGACGCGGTGTTGCTGACGGTGGCGCATTTTGTCTTTACCGCGCAATTTGCCGACAAGATCGCGCGGGCGGTGGCCTGGGGGGCGCATGCCAACGCGGCGTCGAAATACCGCTATTACGCCGAGCTTCTGGACCGGATGGCGGGGGTGGAGAACGGTTTTCTTGATGAGAATTCCGTGGCTTACGAGGGGGCAGAGCAGCTGGTGGAGCTGGGTCTCATGCGCTGGTGAGCACGTATTTCGCCGAAGGCCAGAGCGTGGCGATCTGCGGCAGGCGCAAGGCGGCGGCCTCGTAGACGGGCGCGTAGTGACGCGCGATCTCGGCCACCAGGTCTTCGGGCAGCGCGTCCCGGCCCGAGCCGCGCGCGTTGATCTGCGTGGCCCCGGCGCCGGGATCCCCGGGCACGCCGGCAAAGCCCGAAAAGGCGCGGATGCCTTTCAGCGTGAAGAGATCCTCGAACGGCCAGATGAAGCAGTTTTCGGGCGCAAAGACCTGCTCGAGCGCCGTGAGCGTGAGGTCGTAACGGGTGCGCGCGGCGGCCTCCTGCGAGGCATAGAAGGCGGCCAGGGCACCGGGCTCGTCCTCTGAGGGCAGCCGGCCTTTTTGCTGGTCCATGCGCAGATGCGAGCGCAGCCGCGCTACCGGATCGCGCATGGAAAAGAGCGCGCGGGTGGTGATGCCGCGCGCGGAAAACCCGTCGCGGATGCCCGCAAGCATCGGCGCGGGCAGCGCGGCGTAAGACGGGGTCACGTCACCGGTGCGGGTGATGCCGGGCTTGTGCAGCAGGTCCTCGAAATAGTCGAAATAGAGGTCGCGATTGGTCTGCATGCGCCAGCGCAGCACGTCTTTCGGCGCGGCCAGGCGCAGTTTGCGTTTGGCCTCGGCGCGCAGTTTCTGCAAGGCGGAGGGTTCGGGCACGCGGTAGCGCGCAAACGGTCCGCCAAGATCGGCCTCCCAGATCTGGTATTCGCCCAGACGCCCGAAATCGGAGCCTTGCTGGCGCGCCAGATAGGCCTGCATCCAGCTCGAGCCGCATTTTTGTCCGCCAAGGCCCAGAAAGAACGTCCGTGTCATGCGCCCTCCTGCCGGGGATGTCGGAACGCCGCGCGGCTGCGCCGACGCCCCGCCCGCCATCCCGTAGGTTGTGTCATTTGTCCTCCGGCAGCAGACCGAGCCCGCGCAGGTAGACGCCGATGCCGGATTCCAGCAGGTCCTCGGGTGGAAACGGGCTTTGCGTGCCGGGCGAGTTGCGGGCGAACAGCTCCACCACGCCGTGGCTCATCGCCCAGATATGGGCCGAGAACATCGCGGGCGGCGGGCGTTTTTCGGGCGGGATATGCTCGGAGAGCTGGGCTGCGGCCTTTTCCAGAACCCCGCGGGCGCGCGCCGAGATCGCCGCAAGCTCCGGCGAATGGTTCACCGAGATGCCGCTTTCGAACATTGCGATGTAATGGCCGGGATAGCGGCGCGCGAAGGCGAGATAGGCGCGGCCCGTCGCCTCGAACGCCGCCAGCGCCGAGGGTTGCCCGGTCTGGTAGGCGTACTCCATGAGATCGGCGAAAATCTCGTAGCCCTGTCTGGCGGCCTCGGCGATCAGATCCTCGCGCCCGTCGAAATGGCGGTAGACCGCGGCGGGGGTGACGCCGGCCTGTTTGGCCGCCTCGGAGAGCGTGAACCCGGTGGGGCCCTTTTCCTCGATCAGCTTCAGCGCGCTGTCGACCAGCGCCTGGCGCAGATTGCCATGATGATAGCCGCGTTTGCGCATCAGCGGCTGCGCCTTTGCGCGGGCCGGGCGTCACGCATCCCAGATATCCGGGCCGCCGCAGATCGCGGGGTCGGGCTGCCCCAGTGCTTTTGCGTCCTTCTGGTCGTAATCGAGCTGGCTCAGCACGTGCCGGATGGCGGCGAGGCGGGCGCGTTTCTTGTCGTCCGAGCGCAGCACCGTCCAGGGGGCCGCGTCGGTATGGCTGCGCGCCAGCGTTTCGCGGATCGCGTCGCTATAGGCGTCCCATTTCGGCAGGCCCTTGACGTCGATGCCCGACAGTTTCCACTGCTTGAGCGGGTCGCGTTCGCGCGACAGGAACCGGCGCAGCTGTTCGGCCCGCCCGACATTGAGCCAGAATTTCACCAGGTGGATGCCGTCTTCGACCAGCATCTTTTCGAAATCGGGCACCTGCGCAAAGAACCTCTCGCGCTCTTCGGGTGTGCAAAAGCCGAAGACATGTTCGACCACGCCGCGATTGTACCAGGAGCGGTCGAAGAACACGATCTCTCCGGCGGCGGGCAGATGGTCGGTATAGCGCTGGAAATACCATTGCGTGGCTTCGGCATCCGACGGTTTGGCAAGCGCCACGATCCGCGCGCCCCGAGGATTAAGGTTCTCGCGGAAGCGCTTGATTGTACCGCCTTTTCCGGCAGCATCGCGGCCTTCGAACAGCAATGCGATGCGCTGGCCGGTGGATTTGGCCCAGGCCTGCATCTTGACCAGCTCGATCTGCAGTTTCTCGAGCTCGCGGCCGTAGGACTTGCCTTTCATGCGCTCCGAATAGGGGTAGCTGGATGACAGGATGTCGTCCTTGTCGGCGCGCGCGATGGCGTCCTTGATCTGCTGCGGGGCCTCATTGTCGTGGAAGGCGGAGATTGCGCCGTCGAAGGGAAGGGTCATGCCTGCCTCTGGAGTTGTTTTGCTGGTAATATGGGATGTTAACGCGATTAACGCAATCGGAGGCGCGCGCGAGGACGGCACCTGTGACGCGACCTTACGTCAGGCTCGGATCGCGCCAAACCTGCTCAATCCCGCCGGTTTTGCGGCGCAGGCGCGTCACGCAAGTGCGGCGCGCAGGATGGACTCGACCTTCGCCAGCCCCCTGGCGTTGTCGAATTTCTCCACCGCCGTGGCGCGGGCGGCGGTGGCCATCGTGCTGCGGTCGGGCATGTCGAGCAGCGTCGATATGGCCGCGGCAAAGCCGTCCTCGTCCCATTCCTCGACCAGCAGGCCGTTGACGCCATGCGCCACCGCTTCGGGAATGCCCGCGTGGCGGGTGCTCACGGTGATGCAGCCGCAGGCCAACGCTTCCTGGATGGCGGTGGGCAGGCCTTCGGTGTTGCCGTCCTGTGCGGTCACCGAATGCTGCAGGAAGAACTCCGTGCGGGTCAGCCGCTCGCGGACCGCGTCATGCGGCAGCGCGCCGGTGAAGGTGACCTGTCGGGCGATGCCGAGCTCCGCGGCGCGGGCCCGTACACTTTCCAGCAGCGGGCCGTCTCCGATGAAGGTGAGATGCGCGTCGCGGGTTTTCGCGGCCTTGGCAAAGGCCTGCAGGGTGATCTGGGGCGCTTTCTTTTCCACCATGCGGCCCACCGCCATGAAGCTGCCGGGGGCCTTTTCGCCCGGGGCAAAGCGGCGGATGTCGACGCCCGAGGGCACCACATGGGCGTTGGGGTGCTGGATGTCATGGGCGGCCAGATTGTCGAGCAGGAACTGGCTGACCGAAAACATGCCCGCCAGCCGCGGCATCATCAGCCGGTAGGAGCGCGGCCGCTGGAACCCGCGCAGCGCCCGGGACGCATCGGTGCCGCGCCAATAGGTGAAGACGGGAATGTTCATGTCATTGCCAAGCTTGGCCACCACCAGCGCCTGGGTGCCGAACTCCGCCAGGATCACGTCGACATTCTCGTCGATCAGGAAATCCATCAGCTTGCGCCGGTTGTCGCCGAAGGGCAGGCGCGAGGTGCCGTGAAAGAGCGCGCCGCGCAGCATCGCAATCGGCAGCCGCAGCATGTCGCGAAGGCTCAGCTTCTGGCGGCGCTCGAAGATCGGTTTGCCCAGCGGGTCCTTGCCGTTGGAGCGCCCGGTCACGACGCAGGTGTTGCCGCCCGCCATCTCGGCGATGTGGCGATTGATGAAGGTCTCGCCCATGACGAAATAATCGGAGGTGGCGATGGCAACTTTCATGCGGCGTCCTTTCGCAGACCGCTTAGCGCGGGGGCGCGGTTGTGCCAAGAGGCGCGGCAAATTCGCCGCCCTGTCGCATTGCGCGGCAAGCTGGCCTATATTGAGTGCGCGCGCAAAGGGATCGGCTTTCGGGAGACAGGGCATGGCGCTGAAATCGCTGAAGAAACAAAGACGCATTCAGGTGGTGGCGCTGACCGCCGTGGCGCTGGTGATCTCCACCGTGCTGATCGGCTACGCGATGCGCGACGGGATCAATTTCTTCCGCTCCCCCAGCCAGGTGATCGCCGAGCCACCCGCGGGCAACGAGGTGTTCCGCATCGGCGGTCTGGTCGAGGAAGGCTCATTGGTGCGCGGCGATGGCGAGACGATCCGCTTCAGCGTGACCGATGGCGGGGCCACGGTGCCGGTGACCTATACCGGGGTGCTGCCGGATCTTTTCGAGGAGAATCAGGGCATGGTGGGCACCGGAAGCTATGTGGACGGTGTCTTTGTGGCGACGGAGATCCTGGCCAAACACGACGAGACCTACATGCCCAAAGAGGTGGTCGACGCGCTGAAAGAGCAGGGCGTCTATCAGGAGCCCGGGACCTGAGCGGGGTTTGCGGGCATTTCTGAGCTGTCCGGGCTGGCGTAGGCATGGGTGGCGCCGGGTGCGGCGCGGATGCGCTACTGAAAGCGTGCGGCGCGGATGCGCCGCTGAAAGCTGACTGTTTTTTGTGACAACTGGCCTCGAGGACGGGTCGGGCGACGTTGCCGTCAGACGACAGGCCCCGCGATCTCTGCACCCCGCGCTGTGTCTTCTTCGATGCCTTGGTCCGCTTAGCGCAGGCCTGCGCGGGACGCCGCGCGGTTGACCGCTTCGATCACCGCCCCTTCGCGGGCGTGATGCGGCATGTGGCCGATGCCTTCGAGCACCGTCAGATTGCCCTGCGGCAGCATCGGGGCGGCCTGCGCCGCATGCACCTGCAGCGGCACAATCTCGTCGGCATCGCCATGGATCAGTTCGACTGGCAGATCGAGGCTTTCATACCGCGCGGCCATGGTCACGATATGCGGGCGCAACCCGTTGACCTGACGGGCATTGGCCCGCAGCGTTCCGCGGCGCAGGCTGAGGCCGGGGCCCACATGGTCGAGATAGCCATCGGGCACCGGCTGCGGGGTGAAGATGCTGTCGACCACCTCGCCGGTTTCCATCGGTTTGGTGAAGGCGGTCACCACCGGCGGCACCAGCGCGCCGCCCAGCGAAGAGCCCAGCACCTTGTATTGCGCACCGAGCGAGCCCGGCCAGGGCATGATCGCGCCGCCGACGATCACCAGAGCCGAGGCCGGGTGATCGAGCCCCCAGGCCATCGCCACCGAGCCGCCATAGGAATGGCCGAGCACGACCGGACGCTCGATGCCGATCTGGCGGGCGGCGGCGGCCAGCAACGCGGCCTGGTCCTGCGGGCTCTCGGCGCGCGCGTTGAACGGTCTGGCCAGCGCGGGGGCGGCGCGCCCGGTATAGCCGAGACCGGGGCGGTCGAAGGCGGTCACCCGATAGTCCTGCGCGAGCCGCCCCATCATCGAAAATGTGAAGTCGCGCAGGTTGCCGCCGGCCCCGTGGATCAACACCACGTCCGGGCCCTGGCCCTGCTGGACGAAATGCACTTGCGTGCCGTCCACATCCAGGGTCTGGCCCACCGGCGGCCAGCGTTTCTCGGCATCCGCTTCGGCGCGGTCGGCACGGGCATCGATCCAGTAGCCACAGCCGGGGATGGCCAGGGCGGCGGTCAGGGCGGCGGCGCGGAGGATCATGACATCAGGCTCTCAGGTCGGTGCGTTTGCGTCCGATGTCATTTAGGTCGAACGGCGTCGTCTGGTAGATCTCGTTGATCCAGTTGCCGTAAAGAAGATGTGCGTGGCTGCGCCAGCGGTTCTGCGGCGGCTGCGCGGGATCGTCGCCGGGATAGTAATTGGCGGGCACGTTGATCGGCGCACCGGCATCCACATCGCGGTCGTATTCGTCCTTGAGCGTGGTGCTGTCATACTCGAAATGGTTGAACACATAGAGCGCGCGGTGATCCGGATCCTCGACAAGGCAGGGGCCGGTCTCGTCGCTGTCGATCAGGATCGGCAGGCCGGCACCCGTGATCTCGGCGCGCCTGAGCTCGGTCCAGCGCGAGACCGGGATCACCATGTCGTCCGAAAAGCCGCGCAGATAGGGCGAGGCGGGGGCCAGGTTGCGGTGCCGGATGCAGCCGAAGGCCTTGGCCCCGAGGATGTGTTTCGGCACGTCGTGGAAATGGTTGATCATCGCCATGCCGCCCCAGCAGACGCCGAAGGTGGAATGCACATGGGTCTGCGTCCAGTCGAAGACGGCGCAGAGCTCGTCCCAATAGGTGACCTCTTCATAGGGCAGATGCTCGATCGGCGCGCCGGTGATCACCAGCCCGTCGAATGTCTCGCCGGTCTCGGCCACTTCGGTGAAGGGGCGGTAGAAGGTCTCCATATGTGCGGCGGCGGTGTTGCGGGTCTGGTGTTCGGACATGCGGATGAGGCTGAGCTCGATCTGCAAAGGTGTGGCGCCGATCAGACGGGCGAACTGGTTCTCGGTCGCGATCTTCTTGGGCATCAGGTTCAGCAGCCCGATGCGCAGCGGCCGGATATCCTGCCGCGCCGCATGTTCGTCGGACATGACCATGACACCCTCACGCGTGAGCACGTCATAGGCGGGCAGGTCCGAGGGCAGCTTGATCGGCATGGGGTGATCCTTTGGCGTCGGGGCCGCAGAGATAGGACAGGCGCGGGCGATGCACAAGGCGGGGCGCGCGCGCTGCACGGATGGCCTGACACGGGGGATTATCGGCGGGATCCAAAGGAGCGCTTCCGCGCGCTTTTATTCAGCAAGTGGCGAGGCGACGCTTTGATGGCGCACGGACAGCGCGGGTTTTGGCGTGGGCGTCATTGCGCGGATGGGGTCTGCCGGATCGACCGGGAGTTCCGGTGCAATGCGTCAGGGTCGGATCTCGGCCATGTGCGGCCGGAGCCGTCCCGCGCGCTCAGCCGGGGCGGCGCGCGATCGCGGCGGCGATCACCGCGCTGAAATCGGCCTCGTCGCGCACGGTGCTCATGTCGGCGGCCTCGACCGTGATGCCCCAGCGGCTGGCCATGGCGTCGTAGAGCGGCTGGCGGTGGGCCAGCGCGCGGGCATAGGTCCAGCGGATGAAGGCATCGGGATCCACTTCGGTGTCGCTCTGACCAGTTTTCGCCAGATAATCCGCCCAGGCGGCTGCCAGGAACTCCGGCTGATAGGCCATCGGCTTCGGCGCCCGGTCAAAGCGGCGGATGAGCGCGTCGGTATGGGCCTCGGTGCCGCGGATCCAGACCATCAGGGCCGCCCCGCTCAGCGCGGTGAGGATCGGGTCGGCGGGATCGGCAGGATCGACCCATTCGCAGATCGACCCGCCGGTGTCGCAGATGAAATGCGGGTAGCCATAAAGATCCTGCGCGCGGTCGATGAAATAGGAGGTATCGAGCAGCGCCTGCATTTCGGCGCGGCGGAACTGGTCCTGACGGCGCACGTATTCGGCGATGGGCAGCCCACCTTTTTCCGGCGCGCCGGGCTTGCCGAGATAGGTGCTGACCGGGGTGAGATTGTGAAACGAGATGTTGGAGCCGATATAGATCGAATCCGACAACAGCAGATCGCGCAGGAAGGGCACCTGCATGGCGTGGCGCTTGGCATTGTCGGCAATGTATTCGCCCATGTAGCGCGTGCCGATGCGGTAATCGATGGAGTAGTGAAACCAGCCGCCCGCGTCGCGCAGCAGGTTGGAGACATGGGTCTTGCCGAGCCCCGACATTGCAAAGAGCACAACGCGTTTGTTGGGGGCATCGCGCCAGGCATCGGCGGAGGGGTAGAGCATGGCGGCGGGCCTTCCTTGACTGCCGCTTGGTCTACGCCGGGCGGGCGCAGCCGTCAAACACGTCTCAGGGGGCTTTCTGCACGCGGCGCGCGCGCGCCAGCAGCCGCCCGTCGAGCACCAGAAGCCCCAGCGCCAGCAGCGCGAAGCCGGCATAGGCCGACGCGCTCAGCGTCTCGTCCCGCGCCCAGGCACCCAGCAGGATCGCCACCGGCGGGATGAGCAGGGTGACCAGCAGCAGGTTGCCGGACCCCGCCATCGCCAGCACGCGGTAATAGAGCAGATAGGCCAGCGCCGTGGCGATCACCGCGTAATAGAGTATCCCGGCCCATGTGGCGGGGGCGAGATCGAGCCTTGGCACGCCTTCGAGCCAGAGCGTGAGCGGCAGCATCAGCAGGGTCGAGCAGATCAGCATGCCGGTGGCCGCACCCAGCGGCGGCAGCCCGTTCAGCCTGCGGCGCGCCCAGGCGCCGGCAAAGGCATAAGAAAGCGTGCCTGCAAGAATGGCCAGCTGCGCAGTGGAGGTGACATCGAAGCTCAGCAGGTTGCCCGGTCCGATGGCCACAACCACCCCGGCAAAGCCCAGCAGAACGCCGGTGGCCTTGCGCGCGGAGAGCCGCTCGTCCGCAAACACCGCGGCGGCCACCAGCACGCCGAAGATCGCGGTGGCGGCGTTGAGGATCGAGGTGAGGCCGGTGGGAATGAACAGCTGGCCCCAGGCCATCAGCGAGAATGGGATCGCGTTGTTGAGCAGCCCCATGACCACCAGCGCCCCCCAGATCCGCAGATCGGCGCGCGGCAGCTCGCGGCGCCAGAGCGCCAGCGGCCAGAGCAGCAGGGCGGCAAGCCCGGTGCGCCAGAGCACCGAGGTGAGCGGTCCGATCTCGTCGAGTGCCGTGCGGATGGCCAGAAACGAGCCACCCCAGATCAGGGCCAGAGCCAGAAGCTCGACCCAGGCGCGGGTGGGAATGGTGGTTTGGTTCATGGCCGCGTTATGGCGCATCGCGCGCCGCGGCGCGATCCGATTCATGCGGCTTTTGCACGGGCAGGGCGGATCGAATCGAGCGCTTCCGCGCGCTTTTGATCTGCAAGTGGCGGCGTGACGCGTCTGGCCCGGGGGCAGTGGGAGAGGAGATGTTGGCAAGGCTTCTGAGAGGCGCTTGAGGAGGCACTCTGCCTCTCAAGACACGCGTTCCAGTGTGGGGCCGGGTCGTCCGGCCTCAAGACCAGGCCGCGCGCTGCGCGGTGCCTGCGGCAGTCTTGACCCCGAACGAATCGGGGGGGGGGCGCATCAACCGCGCATGCGTATGCCTTCGGGGTCAAAAAGCGGCGCGCTCATCAGCGTGGCGGGGCGTTTGTCGCCGAGGATCTCGATCTCGGCGCTGAGCCCGGGTTCCGCCAGAGCGCGGGGAATGAGCGCCAGCGCCATGGAGGTCCGCGTGTGATGCGCATAGCCGCCCGACGTGCAGAAGCCCTGGACCCTGCCGTCGATCCAGACCGGCTCATAGGCCTGCACATCGGCATCCGCCGCATCGACCGCGAACGGCACAAGCAGGCGCGCCGGCGGGCTGGCGCGCTCGGCCTCCGCCGCGGCGCGTCCGATGAATTCGGCGGGCTTTTTCCACGCGATGAACCGGTCGAGCCCGGTTTCGGCACAGGTGTAATCGGGCGAGAACTCGCGCCCCCAGGAGCCGAAGAACCGGTCCAGCCGCAGCGACATCATCGCCCGCATGCCGAATGGACGCATGCCATGCGCGGCCCCGGCCTCGCAGAGCGTGGCCCAGAGCTGGCGCTGGGCCATCGGATCGCAAAAGATCTCGTAACCCAGATCGCCGGTATAGGAGACGCGCTGCACGATGCAGTCGGTCATGCCGACGATGAGCCGGCGCACATCCATAAACGCCATATCGCTCACATCCGCGCGGGTTGTGGCGGCCAGCACATCGCGGGCGCGGGGGCCTGCGATCTGAAAGCCGGTGAGCCGGTCCGAAATGTTCTCGACCGCGGCATCGCCCGGCAGATGGCTCAGGAACCAGCGCATGTGATAGGCCTGCGCGCCGTAGCTCGCGGTCAGGTGAAAAAGCTCGCGCCCGGACGGGTCGGTGAGGCAGGAGACGGTGAAATCGCCGATGATCCGACCCGAGGGGCTGAGCATCGGATTGAGCGCCAGCCGTCCGGGTTTGGGGATGCGCCCGGCCATGATCACGTCGAGCCAGGCGCGCGCCCCGGTGCCGCTCACGCGGTACTTGCCGAAATTATGCACTTCGTTGATGCCCACGGCCTCGCGCACGGCGGCGACCTCGCGGGCGGTGGCGTCGAAGGCGTTGGAGCGGCGGAAGCTGGGGGTCTCGAACCGCGGTTCTGTGTTTATCTGCCCTGCCGCTTCGCTGCCTGAAGGCCCGTAGCCCGCGGCGAAGTAATTGGGCACCTCGAGCCCGTATTGCGCGCCCCAGACCGCGCCCATGGCGTCGAAGATGTCATACATCGGCGTGGTGCGGTTGGGCCGTGCGGCGGGCAGTTCCTCGTTGGGATAGGAGACCGAAAAGCGTTTCTGGTAGTTCTCGATCACCTTGGGGCGGGTGTAACCGGGGCTGATCCAGTCGCCGAACCGGGCCACGTCCATGGCGGCGGTGTCGCGCTCGCATTCGCCTTCAGTGATCCACTGCGCCAGCATCAGACCGACGCCACCGCCCTGCGAAAAGCCCGCCATCACGCCGCAGGCTGACCAGTAGCCGCGCAGGCCGGGGATCGGACCGACCAGCGGGTTGCCATCAGGCGCAAAGGTGAAGGGCCCGTGGATCACCGATTTCACGCCTGCACGCTCCAGCACCGGGAAGCGGCGATAGGCAAAGGCGATGCTGTCCTCGATCTTGTCGAAATCATCGGGCAGCAACTCGTGTCCGAAGCTCCAGGGCGTGCCGTCGACGGCCCAGGGGCGGCAAGGCTGTTCGTAAAATCCGATGCAGAGCCCGCGGCCCTCCTGCCTGAGATAGCTTTCGCCCGCAGGATCCATCACATGCGGATGTTCGGTCTCGCGTTCGTAAATCTCGGGCGTGTCGTCGGTGACGATATATTGGTGCTCCATCGGGTGCAGCGGCAGGTAGACCCCGGCCATGGCCCCCACCTCTCGCGCCCAGAGACCGGCGGCGTTGACCACATGTTCGGCATGCACGGTGCCCTTGTCAGTGACCACATCCCAGGTGCCGTCGGCGCGCTGGTTGGTCTCGCGCACCATGCAATGGGTCTCGATCGCGGCCCCGCCCATGCGCGCGGCTTTCGCATAGGCGTGGGTGGTGCCGGAAGGGTCGAGATGGCCGTCGAGCGGGTCGTAAAGCCCGCCCAGAATGCCCTCGGTGTTCACGATGGGCGCAAGCTTGCGGATCTCGTCGGGTGTGACGATCTCGGTCTCGAGCCCCATGTAGCGGTGCTTGGCGCGCTCGGCGAGCAGCATGTCGAAGCGGTCCTGATTGTCGGCCAGCGTGACGCCGCCCACATGGTGCAGCCCGCAGGACATCCCCGTCAGCTCCTCAAGCTCGCGGTAGAGCCGGATCGTGTAGCCCTGCAGCGCGGCCATGTTGGTGTCGCCGTTGAGCGTGTGAAACCCGCCCGCCGCGTGCCAGGTGGAGCCGGAGGTCAGTTCCGAGCGTTCCAGCAGCAGCACGTCGGACCAGCCGAGCCTGGTCAGGTGGTAGAGCACCGAGGCGCCGACAACGCCGCCGCCGATGACACAGACGCGGGTGGTGGTTTGCATGTGGGCGAACCTTTTTGGGAAATTGAGTGTTTGGCGCGGATACTAGCGGGACAACATGACGAGGATGGCCAGAGAGCGACACTTTGAGTCGTGATCGGTGTCTGCGCCTTGGGGGGAAGCACGTCTGCAAAACTGCAATTCGCATGATTATTAGAAAAATTCATATTGCGACCCCTGTAGTCATGGGGCGGGCGCCTTGCGTGCATCCGCTATCCTGGAGGGTGTCTATATATAGAGTACATAGGGGCAATTTTCGCAAAATGTGTATTCATTTTGCTCGCGAATCAGCGGACGTCAGAAGACGAGTGCCGACATTTGGTCTGCGCCTCGCTACGCCGTAAACTCGACATATCTCGGCGTCACGGAGTTTGCGATGAAACAACCGCATCGTGAGGCAGGGCAGGACAGACCTTTTGTGGAACTGGTTTACGGCAAGCTGAAAATCACTGTTTGGCAAAAACCAAACCTTCTGGTCGTCGTAACGCTTATGGCTGGAGCGGTGCTTTTGAACGCTCTTGGTCAATGAAAACGCAGAAATGCAGGCACAGAGCGGCGGGGCTGTTGGGTCCGCCGCTCGCGCGGATGTCGAACTACCCCGTGATCCAGCCCTGCGCCTCGGCGGTTTTTTCGCGCAGCCAGAGCACGTCGAACCCCGCAAAGACCCGGTAGCCGCGCTCTTTCAGGCGTGTGGTCTGCTCTTGCGTCAGCGCCGCATTGCCGAGCGGCAGGCTCGCGGATCTGGCGGCGGCTTCGACCCTGGCCATCGCGGCCAGCAACTCGGGGTGGTCAAGCTGGCCCATGACACCAAGATCGGTGGAAAGATCGAAGACCGCGGGCACCAGAAGGTCGATGCCGGGAACGGCGCAGATCGCGTCGATATTCTCGACCGCATCGCGGGTCTCCACCAGCAGGCAGCAGACCAGGTTCTCCTCCATCCTGTCGCGATAGGTGGGCAGGCTTGCGTCCCAGCGCGATTGCGCGATGAAAGGGCCGAAGCCGCGATTGCCGCGGGGCGGGTAGCGCAGCGAGGCCACGGCGCGCTCCGCATCCGCGGCGGAACGGATCAGCGGAAAGACGATGCCCGCCGCGCCGATATCGAGCATGCGCTTGACCTGCGCGGCATCGTTTTCGGCCACCCGCACCAGCGGCGCGCAGGCGGTGCCCTTGGTGGCGGCGATCATCGCATGGGCGCTGCCATGGTCGATGGCGCCGTGCTCCATGTCGATGATGACGCTATCGGCGCCCGCCGCCGCCACCGCCTGGGCGACAACAGCCGAGGGGATTGTCAGGATGTGCATCGACAGGCAATCGTCGGTCTCTTGCAGGCGGGTCTTGAAATCGGTCATCGAAAAGGATCCTTTCGCGGCATTCGTCTGTTACCCCGGAGGCAGCCTAGCACGCCGGTCCTGCGCGCGCCCGCGCAGGATCCTGTATCCGGGGGAGGGAATTTCAGGCCGCCGTGAAGGAGCCATCATGATCAAGTCCATCCTGCGCCGCATCCACCAGCTGTCGCGGCGCATCCATGTCAGGGTCATCCTGATCGCGTTGCTGGCGTTGCTGGCGCTGGGCATGGCGGCGTTGGTCGCCCCGCTGATCCCGGAGCGGCTCGGCGATCTGATCGGCGCGGATGCGGTTGACCGGATCCTGCAGATCCTGGCCTCCTCGATGCTGGCGGTCACGATCTTTTCGCTGACGATCATGCTCAGCGCGCTCTCCAACGCCTCGAGCCAATGGACGCCGCGCAGCCACCTGATCCTGCGCGAGGACACGGTCACCCATTCGGTGCTGGCCAATTTCCTGGGTGCCTACCTCTTTGCGCTGGTGGCGATCGTCATGCGCTCCGCCGATCTTTTCGACGAACGCGGGATTGTGGTGCTGTTCGGCATGACGCTGGCGGTGGTCGCGTCGATCCTGATCTCGCTGATCCGGTGGATCGTGCATCTTGAAGGGCTGGGCAGCCTTGCCTTCACCACCCACATGCTGGAGCAGGAGGCCGCCGCCGCGGTGGCGCGCGCCGCCGAGGCCCCGGCCCATGGCGGGCACGCCCTGACCGATCCGGAGAGCCAGATCCCCGAGGGCACCACCGCGCTCTGCGCCGAGCGTCCGGGCTATCTGGAGCAGATCTTCGAAGATCTGCTCGAGGCCGAGGCGGCGGACAAGGATCTGACGGTCTATATCACCATCTCGCCGGGCCAATATGTGCTGAAAGGCGCGTGTCTGGGCCATGTGGCGGGGGAGGTGGACGAAGATGCGCTGACCCGGCTGCGCGAGGCCCTGCCGCTCTCCGAGCAGCGCAGTTTCGCGCAGGATCCGCTGTTCGGGCTGACCGTTCTGGCCGAGGTTGCCACCCGCGCGCTGTCGCCCGGGATCAACGATCCCGGCACCGCCATCGATGTGATCAACCGGCTGGCGCGGGTGATTGTCGAGGCGCGGATCGACCAGCCGGAAGACCCCAGCTGCCCGCATCTCTGGGCCCCGCCGCTGCAGCCGAAAGCGCTCTATTCCAACAGTTTCGACCCGATCTCGCGCTCTGCGAGCGACGCGCTGGAAGTGCAGATCGCCCTGCAGCGCGCGCTGCGACAGATCGCCGATCACGCGCAGGACGCCCAGGTTGCCGAAGCCGCCCTTGAGATGGCGGCGCAATGCCTCGACCGTGCGCAGCAGGAGATTTCGTTTGAGCCGGATCTGGCACGTCTGAAGGCTGCGTGCGGGTGAGGCGAAACCGATGACGGACCGCCCCGGAATTGGCGGCGCTGGATCCAACAGGTGTCCTTACCGCGACATCGCATGTCGTCTTGAGGCAAATGCGGTGCGGTTGGCGCGGTCATAGTCGGCTCTGCACGCAGCCAATGGAGCCGAAATTGAGAACCCACGCGCAGGCCGTTGTCATCGGGGGCGGCGTTATTGGCTGCTCGATCCTCTATCACCTGACCAAGCTGGGCTGGAGCGATGTGGTGCTGCTGGAGCGGGACGAGCTGACCTCCGGCTCCACCTGGCACGCGGCGGCCAATATCCACGGGCTGCATGACAGCACCAATATCAGCCGTCTGCAGCATTACACGATGACGCTCTACCGCGAGCTGGAGGCCGAGACCGGGCAAAGCTGCGGCGTGTTTCAACCCGGCTCGCTCTATCTGGCGCAGACCGAAGCGCGGGAGCATCAATTGCGCCTGCAGGAGGCCAAGGCGCGGCTTTACGGCATGAATTTTCACGAGGTCAGCCGCGATGAGGCCGAACGCCTGCACCCGCTGGTCAATTTCGACGGCATCCGCTGCATCATGTTCGAGCCCGATGGCGGCAATGTCGATCCGTCCGGCGTGACGGCGGCCTATGCGGCGGGGGCGCGGGCGCGCGGCGCTGAGATCCACCGCTTCACCCCGGTCACGGCGACCGAAGCGCAGCCCGATGGCAGCTGGATCGTGCGCACGCCCAAAGGCGACATCGCGACGCCCTGGGTGGTGAACGCCGCCGGTCTCTGGGGCCGCGAAGTGGCGGCGCTGGCCGGGATCGCGCTGCCGCTGCAACCCACCGAACACCAGTATTTCGTGACCGAGACCATCGCCGAGATTGCCGGGATGGACCGCCGCTTGCCCTCGGTCGCGGACCGGGACGGCGAATACTACCTGCGCCAGGAAGGGCAGGGGTTGCTGGTGGGGGCCTATGAGCGCGATGTGCGGCTCTGGGCCGAGGGCGGCACGCCGCTCGACTTTGCCCATGATCTTTTTCCCGACGATCTGGAGCGCATCGAGGACAACATGATGCGCGCCATCGACCGGGTGCCGGCGGTGGGCGCGGCGGGCATCAAGCGGGTGATCAACGGCCCGATGATCTGGTCGCCCGATGCCAATGTGCTGATGGGCCCGGTGCCCGAGCGCAGCGGTTATTTTGTCTGCGGCGGCATCATCCCGGGGTTCTCGCAATCGGGCGGCATGGGGCTGATGGCAGCGCAATGGATCACGCAAGGCGAGATGCATTACGACATGTTTGCGTGGGACATGGCGCGGTTCGGCGACTGGGCGGATGCGGCGTTCACCAAGGCGCGGGTGAGCGACCAGTATGCGCACCGTTTCGCGATCCACTTCCCCGGAGAGGAGCGCGCGGCGGGACGGCCTTTGCGCCAGCGCCCGGTCTACCCGACGCAAAAGGCGCTGGGCGCGGTCTTTGGGCTCAATTTCGGCTGGGAACATCCGGCCTATTTCGACGCGGAGACCCCCGACAGCGCCGGTTTCACCCGCCAGCCCTGGTGGCAGAGCGTCGGGCGCGAGGCGCGCATGCTGCGCGAGCGGGCGGGGATCATCGACATCTCCAACTTCGCGAAATACCGCGTGACCGGGCCGGGGGCGGAGGCGTGGCTGAACGATGTCTTTGCCAACAGGATGCCGCGCGCTGTCGGCAAATCCTGCCTGACACCTCTGATCGGACGGCGTGGCGGCATCGCGGGCGATTTCACCGTCACGCGGCTGGCCGACGAGGAGTTCTGGATTATCGGGTCGGGCATGGCCGAGCGCTATCACAGCCGCTTCTTCAGGATGGTGCCCTTGCCCGGGGGCACGCGTTTCGAAAGCCTGACGGAGGGCTATTGCGGGTTCAACGTGGCAGGGCCGCAGTCGCGCGCGATGCTGCAGCGGCTGACCAACGCGTCGCTTGAGACGGCAGCGTTTCCCTTCATGGCGTCGCGCCGGACCGAGATTGCTGGCGTCGAGGTGATGGCCCTGCGGGTGTCCTTCACCGGCGATCTGGGCTGGGAGCTGCATTGCCGGGTGCAGGATCAGGCCGCGCTTTACGACGCGTTGCTCGAGGCCGGGCGCGATCTGCAGATCGGCCCCGTGGGCAGCCGCGCGCTGATGTCGCTGCGGCTGGAAAAGGGCTACGGGTCCTGGGGGCGCGAGTACAGCCCCGAATACTGGCCGCAGGAAGTGGGGCTGGACCGGCTCTGCAAGATGGACAAACCGTTCCTCAACAAATCCGCACTGTCAGAAAAAATTGACACTTTGCCGCGCGAGAAACTGGTGCTGATCGCCGTGGACGGCGCGGCGGTGGAGGCCTCCGATGCCGACGCCACCGGCGGAGAGCCGGTTTTTTGCGACGGGCGCGGCATTGGCCGGGTGACCTCTGGCGGATATGGCTATTCGGTGGGCCTAAGCCTTTGTCTGGCTTGCATTAAGGCGGATGAGGCCGTGCCGGGGCGGCAGGTCGATGTGATGATCCTCGGCCGGCCGCATCGCGCGGAGATCCTCGCGCAGCCGCCATTTGACCCCGACGGCACGCGATTGCGCGCTTGACTTCATATGTACATGTGTCATCTTTTTTGGACACATGACAAAGGGGTGACGGTATGTTGGCATCAGCGCCATCGGACCAGCAGGCGCGTCTGGACGCGTTACACGCCTATGATGTTTTCGACACCGCCCCCGACGACGATATCGACCGGCTTGTAAAGCTGGTCGGGCGCCTGCTCGACATGCCGGTGGCGCTGGTGAGCCTGGTCGATGCCGACCGGCAATGGTTCAAGTCAAAGCTCGGGGTCGAGGCCCGCGAGACGCCGCTGGAGCAGTCGATCTGCGCGCATGCCATCCTCAGCGACGACGTGCTGGTGATAGAGGATACGCTGGAAGACCCGCGCACCGCCGATAATCCGCTGTGCTGCGGCCCGCTTCTGAGCATGCGCTTTTACGCGGGCGCGCCGCTGGTCGCGCCGTCGGGGCACCGGCTCGGCACGCTCTGCGTGCTCGACGACCGCCCGCGCCGCCTGACGGAGACCGAGATCGAGACCCTGCGCGAGATGGCCGCGCAGGTCATGCGCCTGCTGGATCTCAGCCGCGCCGTGGTGATCGAGAAATCGTTGCGCGACGAGATCGACCACCGCGTCAAGAACTCGCTGCAGTCGGTGGCGTCCTTCATCCGGATCTACAAGAACCGCGTCGCGACCAGGGAAAGCCGCGACGCGCTCGACATTGTGTCGCGACGGGTCACCGCCGTCGCCGATCTGCACGAAGCGCTCTACCGCAGCGAAAACAGAAACACGGTGGAGCTGGATCATCTCTTTCCGAAGATGCGCGCGCTGCTCGAGCGTCAGGCGCCCGAAGGTGTGGTGATCGAGTTCGACGTCGCAAAGGTCGCGGTCTCGGCAGAGGTCGCGCAGGCGATGATGCTGGTGGTGAACGAGTTCCTGGCCAATTCCTTCAAACACGCCTTTCCCAATGGCGGCGAAGGCACGATCAGGGTCTCGATCACCCAGGTCGGCGAGGATCTGGTGCTGGGCTGCGTCGACAGCGGACCGTCGGAGGCCGCCGCCAATACCGATCGGGAAATGTCAGACCCCGAAGTGGCTTCGGGCATCGGCATGCGGCTGATGGATTCCGCCGCCCAGCAGGTGCGCGGTCAGCTCGAGGCCGGGCCCACGGTCGGCGGCTACCGGCTGCAGATGGTCATTCCTCGACCTGCGGCTGCGCGCGATCCTCGAGGGGCCGCAACTTCAGTCGCGTGATGCGGTTGTGCTCGCGCGTCATCACCTCGAAGCGAAAGCCGTGGAAGCTGAAGGTCTGGCCGACGGTCGGAATCATCTGCGCTTCGTGAATGACCAGCCCCGCAACGGTATTGGCCTCGTCATCGGGCAGGTTCCAGTCGGTGGCACGGTTGAAATCGCGGATCGTCATGGCGCCGTCGACCCAGTAATGCCCATCCTCGGCCATCTGCACCTGGTGATCGCCATGCGGGTCGAACTCGTCGGTGATCTCACCCACAATCTCTTCGAGGATGTCTTCCAGCGTGATCAGCCCTTCCAGCGATCCGTATTCATCCACCACCAGTGCAAAATGCGTGCGCCGCCGCAGGAACTGGCGCATCTGGTCGTCAAGCGACGTGGTGTCGGGCACAAAATAGGGCTTCATCATCACATCGGTGAGCTTGAAGCCCTCCAGCGCCTCGGCCGCCGATTCCGCGCCGTCGATGAGCTTGTACATCGCCCGCAGCAGATCCTTGGCATGCATGAGACCGATGATGTTCTCGGGATCGTCGCGATAGACCGGCAGACGGGTATGGTTGCTTTCCAGGCATTGCTGCAGGATCTCCTGCGGGGCGGTGTCGGCATTGATCATCTCGATGCCCGAGCGGTGCAGCATGATCTCCTCCACCGTGCGCTCGGCCAGATCGAGCGCGCCCAGAATGCGGTCGCGGTCCTCCTTTTCGACCACCCCTTCGGAATGGCCCAGTTGCAGCGCACCGGCAATTTCCTCGCGCACCGCCAGGATCTGGCTGTCGGGATCGGTCTTGACGCCGAAGATCCGCAACACCCCGCGCACCAGCACCCGCACCGCCGACACCACCGGCGCAAAAAGCCGCACCACGACCGAGATCGGCCGCGCCACAAGCGAGGCGGCGGATTCGGGGTTGGTGATCGCATAGGTCTTGGGCAGCACCTCGGCGAAGATCAGCACCAGAAGCGTCATCACCAACGTCGCCAGCGCCACGCCGCTCTCGCCGAAGACACGGGTGAACATCGCGGTGGCCAGCGACGTGGCCAGGATATTCACGAGGTTGTTTCCCAGCAGCACCGATCCGATCAGCCGCTCGTTGTCCTCGGTGATCTCCAGCGCCTTGGCCGCCCCCTTCGAGCCCTTGTCGGTCGCCGCCCGCAGCTTGCCGCGCGAGGCCGCGGTCAGCGCGGTCTCCGAGCCGGAAAAGAACCCCGACAGCATCAGCAGAAACAGGATCGACCCGGAGGTGATCCAGAACGCGGCATCAAACTGCGACACACCAGCTTCCATCACGCAAACCCTTTTCAACGCGTGAGCGGGTTATGGGGCTGCGCGCCGCCGCGTTCAAGGGCAGCGCGCCCGGGTTTTTGCTTCGGAGCCGCCTCTCGCCTGAGCCCGGACAGACAGGGCGCGCGCTTCGATGCAAGCGCAATCGCCGAGGGGCCCCATTCATGGGGAGACGGCTATTGGGCTTGCAGCGGAGAGGGCGGGCTGTCAGGCAAGGATCAGGCGAGAGGAGGGTCTGACGCAAAAGTTTTGCTTTGGTGAGCCCGGAGCTTGATCATCATCTGCCCCGAACACCTCCCGCGACCCCTTATGCGTCGCCTCTGCACTCGCTGGATAAACGGGCGCGGAAGCGCGCCTCTGGATCCCCCCTCACAGGTCTTTCGCCAGCGGGTGATGGTCGAGCACCAGCTCGCGCAGCCGTTCCTCCAGCACATGGGTGTAGATCTCGGTGGTGGCCACATCCGCATGGCCCAGCAAGGTCTGGATCGCGCGCAGATCGGCGCCATTGGCCAGCAGATGGGTGGCAAAGGCGTGGCGCAGCGTGTGGGGCGTGACCTTGGCCGGAGAGACCCCGGCCTTCACCGCAAACTCCTTGATCAAGAGATAAAACGCATGCCGCGTCAGGTGGCCTGCCTTGCTGCGCGAGGCAAAAAGATGCGCGGGCACCGGTTTGCCTTCCGCGCGCGCGGCGTCCGCCTGATGGTCCCAGGCCTCCAGCCAGCGCGCGAGCGCCGCGCGGGCGGGCGGCGACAGTGGCACCATCCGCTCCTTGCCGCCCTTGCCGCGGATCAGCAGCATGCGCGGATCGCCCCGTGCCGCGGCCACCGGCAAGGAGACAAGCTCGGTCACCCGCATGCCCGTGGCGTAGAGCAACTGCATCAGGCAGGCGTTGCGCAGCCGGTCCGTCTCGGACCGGCCATGGGTCTCGGCGGCCTCCAGCAGCCGGTCCACCTCTTCGATGGACAGCGTCTTGGGCAGGCGTTTGTCGCGCCCGGGGCCCGCGATCTGCACCGCCGGATTGTCGCTGCGCAGACCTTCCTCAAAGGCAAAGCGGTAGATCTGCTTGATCGCCGAGAGCCGCCGCGCCCGTGTGGCCCGGCTCAGCCCCTGCTGGTCGCAGGCCACCAGATAGGCCTCGATATCATCGCGCGCCGCATCGCAGAAATCGCGCCCGCGCCCCTGCAGCCAGTTCAGCGCGTGATCGAGATCGCGCTCATAGGCGGCAAGCGTGTTGGCGGCGGCCCCGCGCTCTGCGGCGATGGTTTCGAGAAACGGCGCGATCCAGCGTGCGCTCATGGGCGCGAGCGCTCGGCGTCGAGCAGGCTCAGCTGCAACGCGGCCCGGCGCGCCACATCCTCGAGCCCGACGGACCGGAAGACTGCCAGCGCATCGACCAGATCCTGTTCATTGCCTTCGGCGCCGCTGGTGAACAGCGCAATCGCGCGCAGGATCACCTCGCCCAGGCGTCCCTCCTCGAGCTGAGCGGCCAGCACCGCCGGCAAAAGCGCGTCTTCGGCAAACCCGCGGGCGATCTGCTCGGCATGGGGCAGATCCGGGCGCGTTGACGGCGGCGCGCCCCGGGCGATGGCGCGCAGAAACTGCGTTTCGGCGCTGTCATCGGTCAGCAGCTGCGCCAGCGCCTCGTATTGCGGCGACAGGAAGACCGTGCGCAGTTGCATCCGCGCCGCGCGCCCGTCAAGCGGGATATCGGCAAGACGGCTGGCATAGATCTCGGCGAAAGGCACAAGCAGCCGCGCGCTGGAGATCTGCGGCCAGAGCCGGGTCAGCGCGGGCCCCACCGCATTCGGGCTGCCGCGCTCCAGCGCGTCGTCAAAGCGCTGCAGCGCATCGGTGCGGTCCCAGACCCCGCCGGAGGCCGCGGGCTTGCGCAGCGTGTAGTAGCCCAGCAGCCGGTTGGAGGGCAGCGCGCCGACCCGGGCCAGTCGCTCCGCGGCCTCGATCTGCGCCCGCCAGCCATTGTCGCCCGAAAGGTCGAGCACCGAAAACGCCAGCGGCAGCGGCGCGGTCGGCAGCGGCTCACCGATCGCCTCGAAGAGCCGGAAATCGAGCGGGGTGGGGCGCACCGGCGGCAGGAGCGGCGGGCGGCCTTCGTTGATCTGGTCGTCGAGGAAGCGCTCCAGCAGGTCGGCCTTGCGCGCCGAGACCTCCCCCAGCGTGCGCGCGCTTTGCAGCAACAGCGCCGCGCGCGGCCAATCGCCCGAGCGGGCAATGCAGAACACCCGCAGGGCCAGATCGCTCGAGAGGTCGGGACGCGCGCGCAGCGTGGCACAGGGCGCCTCGGCCCGGCCCAGCAGCAGGTTCAGGTCGGCCCAGCGGCGATAGAGCATGCGGGTTTCGTGCCCGGCGATCTCCAGCAGCGCCAGCGTCTCTTCGACCGCGCCGTTGCGGGTCAGCCAGTCGAGCCGCGCGGCCAGATGCGGCTCGCCCTGCGAGGGTCCGCGGGGCGGGTCGGCCTCGGCCAGCATCAGCGTGCGCATCAGCGTCTGCAACACCGGGACCTGCGGGTCGACGGCGGCGATCAGCTCCTGCAGCCGGTCGGGATCGGAGTTGCGCCAGAGCGAGGCGGGCAGGCCGGTCACGCTGGGCGGCAGCAGCCCCGCCGCACCCGCGCTCGGCGCATCGAGCGGCATCGCCTCGACCGGCGGCGCGGTGGCGCTGTCGGCCACTGGCGCGGTCTGCGCCGGACCTTCGCCCGCCAGCATCAGGGCCAGCAGCGACGTGGCGCCAAAGAGATGCGGTCTAATTGGCATCAAGCTCCACGGGCTGGCGAATCTCGGTCTGGGGCGGGCTGAAATCGACGCCGAAGAAGGGGCCCAGATAGGCATAGGCAACCAGCGCGATTCCGCCGAGAATCGCCAGGTAAAACAGCCACTTGATGATGCGCCACATGCTGGCTTGTTTCCCCGCCTCGTGTTTTTTGTAACTTATACCTAGCCTTTTTGGCGTGTTCACGTCATTCACGCAACGACAATAAGAAATGGGCGGCATATGGCCGACAAGGTGCAGCAGAGCGACGCCGCAGGCGCGGCAGACCCGTCCCGCGGCACGGCGCAAGGGGGGCGGCCGGTGCTGCACAAGACCGTGGTGATGGTGGGCATGATGGGGGCGGGCAAGACCGCCGTGGGGCGCACGCTGGCGGCCCGGCTGGGTGTGCCGTTCCGCGATTCCGATCAGGAGATCGAGCGCGCCGCCGACCGCACCATCGCCGAGATCTTCGAGCGCGACGGAGAGCCGTTCTTTCGCGACAAGGAAAGTCAGATCATCGACCGGTTGCTCGACGGCACACCCTGCATCCTGTCGACCGGCGGCGGTGCCTTCATGTCGGCGGCGAACCGGCAGATGGTGTCGCGGAAAGGCGTGTCGGTCTGGCTTGATGCGGCGCTCGATCTGCTCTGGAGCCGGGTGCGCCACAAGGACACCCGCCCGCTGCTGCGCGGCGCCAACCCTTACGGAAAGCTCGCCGATCTCTACAAGGCGCGGGTGCCGGTCTATGCGCTGGCGGATCTGACCGTGACCTCTGAGCCGGGGCTGAGCCTCGAGGGCATGGCGCGGCGGGTCGATGCGGTGCTGCAGGAAAGCCGCGCCGACGTGTTGTCGCGCCCGGATGCAGGAGGCCCGGATGGTGGCTGAGATCGAAACCGTGCCGGTGCCGCTGCCGGGCCGCGCCTATGACGTGCGCATCGGCGACGGGCTGATCGCGCGCGCAGGTCAGCAGATCGCGCCGTTGCTGCACCGCCCGCGCGTGGCGATTGTCAGCGACGAGAATGTGGCGGCGCTGCATCTGCAGGCGTTGCAATCGGCGCTTGCGGATGAGGGCATCGGGAGCGCGGCGCTGACCCTGCCCGCCGGAGAGGCCACCAAAAGCTGGCCGCACCTCACGCGCACGGTCGAGTGGCTGCTCGACGAACGGATCGAGCGCCGCGACGTGGTGATTGCCCTCGGCGGCGGTGTGATCGGCGATCTTGTGGGCTTTGCCGCCGCCATCCTGCGCCGCGGCGTGCGGTTTGTGCAGCTGCCGACCTCGCTTCTGGCGCAGGTCGACAGCTCGGTCGGCGGCAAGACCGGGATCAACACCGGCCACGGCAAGAACCTTGTGGGCGCGTTTCACCAACCCGCACTGGTGCTTGCCGATACCGGCATCCTGTCGACCCTGACGCCGCGGGATTTTCTGGCCGGGTATGGCGAGGTGGTGAAATACGGGCTGCTGGGAGATGCGGCGTTTTTCGAGTGGCTGGAGCTGAACGGCGCGGCGGCGGCGGCAGGCGATATGGGTGCGCGCATCCACGCGGTGCGCCGCTCGGTCGAGATGAAGGCCGAGATCGTGTTGCGTGACGAGACCGAGCAGGGCGACCGCGCGCTGCTCAATCTCGGCCACACGTTCTGCCACGCGCTGGAGGCGGCAACGGGTTATTCCGACCGTCTGCTGCATGGCGAAGGCGTGGCGGTGGGCTGTGCGCTGGCCTTTGAGCTGTCCTCGCGCCTGGGGCTCTGCGCGCAGGAGGATCCGTCCCGCGTGCGCGCGCATCTGCGGCAGATGGGCATGAAGACGGATCTTGCGGATATCCCCGGCGAATTGCCGGGGGCGGAGGCTTTGCTGGACCTGATGGGGCAGGACAAGAAGGTGGTGGACGGGCAGCTGCGCTTTATTCTGGCGCGCGGCATCGGGCGGGCCTTTGTCACGGCAGAGGTGCCGCAGGACGCGGTGACGCGCTTGCTGCAGGATTCGCTGTCGGAGCGGGCGCGCGGCTAGAAGGGGTTTTGGATCAAACTGACCGGTGACGGTGGTCTGCAAGGCGCGGAGTGGCAGAAACGCCATCTCTGCGAAGCACCTGCGGCAATGGCTCCCGGACGTCTCCGGCCAACCGGTATTGACCCCGGACAGCCCTGATCCTGGTCAGGTCCGGCGGAACACATCCGCATTCCCACCGTCAGCCTCGCGTCCGGCTCTCGAACACGAACCCCAGCAGGTTCATCAGCAGCTGCGCGGCCAGGATCGACGTGCTGCCGGTGGGGTCGTAATCCGGCGCGACCTCGACCAGATCGATCCCCACAACCGGATGCGCGCGGGTCACGGCCTGCAGCACCTCCAGAACGTCATAGTAGAGAAACCCGCCATGGCTCGGCGTGCCGGTGCCGGGCGCGATGGACGGGCAGAACGCGTCGATATCGATGGTGATGTAGACCGGCGCGCCAGCGGGCAGCCGGGCGGCCACGGCCGCGGGCCCCAGAGCGCGGGCCTGCCGCACCGACAGGATGTCCGAGCCGCGGGCGCGGGCGTCCTCGTACCCCTCGCGGGCGGTGGAGCTGACATTGCGGATGCCCAGCTGCGTCAGCCCCGACACGAAGGGTTTTTCGGAGGCGCGCCGCATCGGATTGCCATGGCCGCGCGTCACCCCGTGGCGCTCGTCGACAAAGTCGAGATGCGCGTCGATCTGCAATATGTGGAACGGCGCATGGCCCTCAAAGGCCTCGATGCAGGGGATGTTGACCGAATGATCGCCACCGATCACCACCGGCAGGGCGCCCGCGCGCAGGCAGGCCTCGACCCCTGCGCGGATATTGGCATGGCTCTGTACCGTGTCCGTGTGCACGATATCGGCGTCCCCCAGATCGACGATCCAGACGTCGGAGCCCAGATACGTCACATCGTCCTCGTGATCGTAAGCGCCGGCATGCCCGAAGGAAAACAGCGTCGAGGCCTCGCGCACCCCGCGCGGCCCGAAGCGCGCGCCCGCCCGCCATTGCGTGCCCGCATCGAAAGGCGCGCCAAGGATCGCGGCATCGGCGTCGATGGCGCTCCAGTCGGGCATATGGGGCTTGCGGGCAAAGGTGCAGATGCCGGTGAAGGGCAGATCGAGGCGGCCGCCGTCATATCCGTGGCGCATGGTCTCTCCTGGTCGAAGATCCATGTCAGCCTAGCCGCAGGATCGGCCAAGGCAACCCGGCACGGTCCACATTCCGCCCTTGCAACCCGCGCACCCCAGCTCGAAACCCCATGAACACCCCGGAGAACATCCCGGACGCTTGCCCTGCAGCACGCCACACCAGCCAACCGCGCTGCCCCCATGTTTCTTTGGGCCTGAAATATCCCGGGGTCCGGGGCAGCGCCCCGGCGCTCTGCCCCAGCCGCGCCACCTGAGCCCCTTGTCTCTCTTACCCGCATCTCTCTCTTACCCGCACGGCCGCGACACCCCTGCCGCACGCCGCCCGCGCTTTCGGGGTTTCCACTGCGCCCAACCGGTGGCATAGCAAAGCGCCAACCGATCCGCTCCCAAGGAGAGACCCCATGGAGATTCGCGAGGCGCTCACCTTTGACGATGTTCTGCTGGTGCCCGGTGCCTCTGCCGTGCTGCCCAGCACCGCCGACACCCGCACCCAGGTGACCCGCGCGATTGCGCTCAACATCCCGCTGCTGAGCTCGGCGATGGACACGGTCACCGAATCTCGGATGGCGATCACCATGGCGCAGGCGGGTGGCATGGGGGTGATCCACAAGAATCTCGACGTCGAGGCGCAGTCGCGCGAAGTGCGCCGCGTCAAGCGTTTCGAGAGCGGGATCGTCTACAACCCGGTCACGCTGCGCGCCAACCAGACGCTGAAGGACGCCAAGGCGCTGACCGAGCGCTACCGCTTTACCGGCTTTCCGGTGGTCGATGACAATCACCGCGTGGTGGGCATCGTGACCAATCGCGACATGCGCTTTGCCGAACATGACGCGACACCGGTGCACGCGATGATGACCACCGACAATCTCGCTATCCTGCACGAGCCCGCGGACCGCGACGAGGCGATCAGCCTGATGAAGGCGCGGCGCATCGAAAAGCTGCTGGTGACGGATGCGGATGGCAAGCTCACCGGGTTGCTGACGCTGAAGGACACCGAACAGGCGGTGCTGAACCCCACCGCCTGCAAGGACCGGCTGGGGCGGCTGCGCGTGGCCGCGGCAACCTCTGTTGGTGACAGCGGCTATGAGCGCACGCAGGCGCTGGTGGATGCGGGCGTCGATATCGTGGTGATCGACACGGCCCATGGTCACAGCCAGGGGGTGATCGAGGCGGTGGGCCGCGCCAAGCGGCTTTCCAACGAAGTGCAGGTCATCGCCGGCAATGTCGCCACCGAAGCGGCGACGCGCGCGCTCATCGATGCGGGCGCCGATGCGATCAAGGTTGGCATCGGGCCGGGCTCGATCTGCACCACGCGCATGGTCGCGGGCGTCGGCGTGCCGCAGCTGACCGCGATCATGGATTGCGCGCGGGCGGCCGGCGACGTGCCGGTGATCGCCGATGGCGGCATCAAGTTCTCCGGCGATTTCGCCAAGGCCATTGCCGCGGGCGCCTCCTGCGCCATGGTGGGCAGCATGATCGCGGGCACCGACGAAAGCCCCGGCGAGGTCATTCTCTACCAGGGCCGCAGCTTCAAGGCCTATCGCGGAATGGGCTCGCTCGGGGCCATGGCCCGCGGTTCGGCGGACCGGTATTTCCAGAAGGATGCCGCATCCGACAAGCTGGTGCCCGAGGGCATCGAAGGGCAGGTGCCCTACAAGGGGCCCGCGGGCACGGTGATCCACCAGCTTGTCGGCGGGCTGCGCGCGGCGATGGGCTATACCGGCTGCGCGACGGTTGCGGACATGCGCGCCAATTGCCAGTTCGTGAAGATCACCAATGCCGGGCTCAAGGAGAGCCATGTGCATGACGTCCAGATCACCCGCGAAAGCCCGAATTACCGGATCGGATGAGCGCCCGATGACCCCGGCCGCGCGGATCGCTGCCGCCATCGACGTGCTCGACCGCGTGGCCGCGGGCAGCCCGGCGGAAAAAGCGCTGCTGACATGGTCGCGCGGCGCACGTTATGCGGGATCGAAGGACCGCGCCGCGGTGCGCGATCACGTGTTCGAGGCGTTGCGCCGCTGGCGCAGCTCCGCGCAGCGCGGCGGCGCGGAGACCGGGCGCGGCCGCATGATCGGGCTGCTGCGCGAGGCCGGTGTCGATCCGGCGGCGCTTTTTACAGGTGAGGGCCACGCGCCCGCGCCTTTGTCGGAGGCAGAGCGCGCGGGCGGGACCGAGCCGGAGGGGCTCGCCGCCTGGGATATCCCCGACTGGCTGGGCGACGCGTTTGCCCGGAGCCTCGGCGCGCAGGCCGGAGTCACCGCCAACCTCCTGCGTCACCGCGCGCCGGTGGGTTTGCGGGTCAACATTCTGAAATCAAACGTGGATCAGGCCATCACCGCCTTGGCCGAGCAGGGGATCTCCGCGGTGCCGTGCCCGCTCTCGCCAACCGCGCTGATCGTGCAGGACGGCGCCCGGAAAGTGGCGCGCAGTGCAGCCTATCTTGGCGGGCAAGTCGAGCTGCAGGATGCCGCGAGCCAGGCGGTGGTGGACGCCTTGCCGCTTGTCCCCGGCGCGCATGTGCTCGATTTTTGTGCAGGTGGCGGTGGCAAGGCGCTGGCGATCTCGGCACGGTTGGGCGGCAGGCGGGTCTTTGCCCATGACGCAGATCCCGCACGCATGCGCGATCTGCCCGACCGCGCCCGCCGCGCCGGGGCCGACATCGATACGGTGGCGGCACCTGCGGGCCGTTACGATCTTGTGCTGGCTGACGCGCCCTGTTCGGGCAGCGGGGCGTGGCGGCGTGCGCCGGAAGGCAAGTGGCGGCTCACGCCGGACCGGCTGGCAGAGCTTTGCGCGACTCAGGCAGCGATACTCGATACTTGCGCGACATATGTCGCCCCCGGAGGCGTGCTCGCCTACGCCACCTGCTCGCTGCTGGAGGCCGAGAATGCCGGTCAGGCCGCGGGCTTTCTGGCCCGCCACTCCGAATGGCGCGAAACCCTGCGCCAGAGCTTTGCCCTCAGCGAGGAAAACGACGGGCTCTTTGTGGTTTGTTTTTCGAAATAGGCTCGTTTACGGTTCAACCGTGAGGTGAGCGCGCGTCGCGGTTAACCTGTGGTTAAGTGCACGTGACGCAGAGTGGCGGAAACGAATCGAAGGCGGTATTTTTTGTGAATGCACAGGCGAGTGACGGAATCGGCCCCGGTCTGGCACAGTTGAGCGGTGCAATCGGCCTGCTGGTGCTGGCGGTGGCCTCGATGGTCGGCGCGCTCATGCTCGATCAGGTGCCGCTGCAGCTGGGCCTCTGGGCCGCCACCGGCGCGCTGGCGATCATGGGGCTGGGCTGGCTCGCCATTCTATATTTCCGGAAACTGCAGGACAAATGGCAACGCGCGATCCTGGCGCGGGTGATCGAACGCGATCCCGGCTACTGCTTTATCTGCGACAGCGAGGGCATGGTGCTCGATGCCAATGCCGCCGCGCGGGCCCGGTTTCCGGTGGCGCTGCAGCAAACGCTTGCGGCCACGCTGCGCGAGGTCTTTGCCAGCTCCGAAGGGATCGTCTACCGGCTGCAGCAGAAATCGCTCAACGATGGCGCGGCAGTAGAGGATATCACCAGCCATTCCGAAGGCATGCGCGTGCATGTGCGCAGCGTCTCCGACGGGCTGGCGGTCTGGCGGCTCGACACCGACACGCTGCGCGGCGCCTCGTTGCGGCGCGACGACCGCCCGACGCTGACACTGGGGCGCAACGGGGCGGTGCTCTACATGAGCCCCGCGGCGCGCACGCTGATCGGCAGCCGCGCCAAGGGGCTCGACGAGATCCTCGAGGATCTGCCGCTGCGCCCCGGCGGCGTGCACCTGCTCAAGGGGTCGTCCCCGGAACAGCGGCTGCTGGTGCATTGCAACGAGATCGGGGCCGGGCGGCAGGAACTGACGCTGAGCCCGGTCGAGGATGTGGTGGCCGAACAGGGCTCGGGCAGTTTTGACGCGCTGCCGGTGCCGCTGCTCAAGGTGGCACCCGACGGGCGGCTCCTGCGGGCCAATCCCGAAGCGCGGCGACTGCTCAATCTGGAGGCCGACCAGCTCGGCAATCTGGCCGAACATATGGAGGGGCTCGGTCGCGCCCTGCGCACATGGCTGCAGGAGGCGGCGGAACGGCGCGGTTTGCACCGGTCGGAATTCCTGCGCCTGACGCGCGCGGATCAGGAGATCTTTGTCCAGGTCACGCTCAATCGCGTGGTCGAGGATGGTGAGCCTTTGCTGGTTGCGGTACTGAACGACGCCACCGAGCTCAAGACGCTCGAGGCGCAGTTTGTCCAGAGCCAGAAAATGCAGGCCATCGGGCAGCTTGCGGGCGGTGTGGCGCATGATTTCAACAACCTGCTCACCGCGATCTCGGGCCATTGCGACCTGATGCTGCTGCGCCATGACCAGGGCGATCCGGATTACGGCGATCTGGTGCAGATCAACCAGAACGCCAACCGGGCCGCCGCGCTCGTGGGCCAGTTGCTGGCGTTTTCGCGCAAGCAGACCATGCGCCCGGAAGTGCTGGACCTGCGCGACACGCTGTCGGATCTCACCCATCTGCTCAACCGTCTGGTGGGGGAGCGTGTGCGGCTGTCGCTGCGCCACGACCCGATCCTGCCGTCGATCCATGGCGACCGGCGGCAGCTCGAACAGGTGATGATGAACCTGGTGGTGAACGCCCGCGACGCGATGGCCGAAGGCGGCGAGATCGTGATCGAGACGGAGCGGCGGGTGCTGCGCGAGAACCTCACCCGCGACCGCGCCGTGGTGCCGCCGGGCACCTATGTCTGCGTGCGGGTGAGCGACGAGGGCTGCGGCATCCCGCCCGACAAGCTGCAAAAGGTGTTCGAGCCGTTCTTTACCACAAAAGGCACCGGCGAGGGCACCGGGCTTGGCCTCTCCACGGTCTACGGCATCGTCAAGCAATCGGGCGGATACGTCTTTGTCGACAGCGTGTTGGGGCAGGGGTCGAGCTTTACGCTGCTGTTCCCGGCCCATGAGCGCCGCGAGGAAGAGCAACCGGCGCCGCTCGCGCCCGCCGCGCGGAAACTGGCCGCCAAAGGGTCCGGCGTGGTGCTTCTGGTCGAGGACGAAGCGCCGGTGCGCGCCTTTGCCGCCCGTGCCCTGCGCCTGCGCGGCTACACCGTGATCGAGGCCGAGACCGCGGAAGAAGCGCTGGAGATCCTCGACGATCAGGACATGGTGGTCGACATCTTCGTGACCGATGTGGTGATGCCTGGCATGGACGGGCCGACATGGGTGCGCAAGGCCCGCGAGACCCGCCCCGAAGTCAGCGTCGTCTTTGTCTCGGGCTATGCAGAAGACGCCTTTGGCGAAGGCCGCGACGAGATCCCCAATTCGGTGTTCCTGCCCAAACCGTTCTCTCTCAACGACCTGACAGAGACGGTGCACCGCCAGATCGACTGACGCGCGGCGACGCGGCCCCGGCTGTCGCACAGATGGCCTGCAACGCCATGCAGAGAACCTGACACACGAATGGCCGCCTGCAATCAAGGATTTCAACGCGTTACGTGATGCGCGATGGATCGGGTACTTCGTCAGGCGCTTTAGCTCGCGCGCTCCCAGATCGCAAAATCCTCGGCCTGCTTGCGGCGCAGCTTGGCCTCCGTCTCTGCAGAAAGCGCGGTGTCGCGCCGCGGAGAGACGTTTTCGCGGGGCAAAGCGATCTCGGTGCCCAGCCGGTCTTCGAGAAATGCCAGCAAGCCTGACTGGTTTTCGTATTTGAACAGATGATCGACTGTGACACCGTTGGGCCGCGGCTCCACAAATTTTGCCTGGCTGCCGACATTGGCAAATGGCGGGCGCTCGCCGGTTGCATAAGCCTGGCAGAACGCGTCGAAGCTGAGGCCGCGTGTCGAGGTCGGTTTGCCCTCGAGAAACCCGCGCTGGCGATAGCGATACCAGGAACCGAGCCAGTCGATCGGCTCGCGGATCACCGCCATCAGATCCATCTTCTCGGCACCCATCTTTTCGAACATCGGACGGAAAAACCGGTTGTAGCGATAGACCGGCGCGTGTTTGAGCTCCGGCGGATCGCTCACCACCATGGAGGCCAGCGGCGCCAGCGCGCTCTCATATGCCGAACTGCCGGTCTTCGGCACCGCGAGCAACACCAGTCTTTGCTTCCAGAACACCAGCATTTCCAGACCCTTCGCGCAAATCCCGCCGTCATCAACCATTGTTTAACCCTCTGCGGCCAGACTGGGAACGGAAAGATTTGACTTGAAATGTTCCCATTTTGATCTCATAGAGAACAAGAGGCGAACAAAACCACCGATAGACGCCCCGCGAGGGCTGTGGAATAAGGGCGAGGACCAATGGCAACAGCAGATCTTCTCAGCATGGACAACAAGCGCAAGGCCGACAAGCAGAAGGCGCTCGACAGCGCTCTGGCGCAGATCGAGCGGCAGTTCGGCAAAGGCTCGATCATGAAACTCGGTGGCGAAAACGCCATCAAGGATATCGAGTCGACCTCGACCGGATCGCTCGGGCTCGACATCGCGCTTGGCATCGGCGGGTTGCCGAAAGGGCGCATCATCGAGATTTACGGGCCGGAAAGCTCGGGCAAGACGACGCTGACGCTGCATTGCGTCGCCGAGGAACAGAAAAAAGGTGGGGTTTGTGCCTTTGTCGACGCCGAGCACGCGCTGGATCCGCAATATGCGCGCAAGCTCGGCGTGGATCTTGACGAGCTGCTGATCAGCCAGCCAGACACCGGCGAACAGGCGCTCGAGATCACCGACACGCTGGTGCGGTCGGGGGCGGTGAACATGGTGGTGGTGGATTCGGTCGCCGCACTGACGCCGAAATCCGAGCTTGAAGGCGATATGGGCGACAGCTCCGTCGGGGTGCATGCCCGCCTGATGAGCCAGGCGATGCGCAAGCTCACAGGCTCGATCTCGCGCTCCAATTGCATGGTGATCTTCATCAACCAGATCCGGATGAAGATCGGCGTGATGTTCGGCAGCCCGGAGACGACGACGGGCGGCAACGCGCTGAAATTCTACAGCTCCGTGCGGCTCGATATCCGCCGCACCGGGGCCATCAAGGATCGCGACGAAGTGGTCGGCAACGCCACCCGCGTCAAGGTCGTCAAGAACAAGGTCGCGCCGCCCTTCAAGCAGGTCGAGTTTGACATCATGTATGGCGAAGGCATCTCCAAGACCGGCGAGCTTCTGGATCTCGGGGTGAAGGCCGGCGTCGTGGAGAAATCGGGCGCCTGGTACAGCTATGGCGACGAACGCATCGGCCAGGGACGCGAGAACGCCAAGGGGTTTTTGCGGGAAAACACCCAGGTGGCTTATGAGATCGAGGACAAGATCCGCGCCGCACACGGGCTCGATTTCGACATGCCCGAAGCCGAGGCGGCGCAAGACGACGATGTGATGGAGAGCTGACCCCGGTCGCAGATGGGGACTGCCGAAACCCCCCGGTCGCTGACGGGCGGTCGAGACTATCCGGAGACGAGGGGTCGGACGCGGCCCCTCGTTTTCGTTTTGCGCCATGCGCGGCCGGGGATCGCGCCCGCGAAACCCACGCGCGACGCCGCCGCCTGTGGACAGAGCGCCAGCACGGCGATACATCTGCGCCAGACGCGATCACCCCGCACAGAAGGCAGATGAAGATGCGCACGCTGAACGATATCCGGTCGAGCTTTTTGGGCTATTTCGAGAAGCAGGGCCACGCGGTTGTCGAGTCGAGTCCGCTGGTGCCGCGCAACGATCCCACGCTGATGTTTGCCAATTCCGGCATGGTGCAGTTCAAGAACCTTTTTACCGGGGTCGAAACGCGCGATTACAAGCGCGCGACCACGGCGCAGAAATGCGTGCGCGCGGGAGGCAAGCACAACGATCTCGACAATGTCGGCTACACCGCGCGGCACCACACGTTTTTCGAGATGCTGGGGAATTTTTCCTTCGGGGATTATTTCAAATCCGACGCCATCCCCTTTGCCTGGGAGATGGTGACCCGCGAGCTTGATATCACACCCGAGCGCCTGCTGGTCACGGTCTATCACACCGATGATGAAGCCGTTGATATCTGGAAGAAAACCGGCGTTCCCGAGGATCGGATCATCCGCATCGCGACGGATGACAACTTCTGGCAGATGGGACCGACCGGGCCGTGCGGGCCCTGTACGGAAATCTTTTTCGACCATGGCGACCAGCATTGGGGCGGGCCTCCGGGCAGTCCCGAAGAAGACGGCGACCGCTTTGTCGAGATCTGGAATCTCGTCTTCATGCAATACGAGCAGTTCGAGGATGGCACTCGCAAGGAGCTGGCCGCGCAGAGCATCGACACCGGCATGGGGATCGAGCGGGTGGCGGCACTTTTGCAGGGCACCAACGACAATTATGCCACCGATCTCATGCGCTCGCTGATCGAGGCAAGCGCGGATGTGACCTCCACCGATCCCGACGGACCGGGCAAGACCCATCACCGGGTGATCGCCGATCATTTGCGCTCGACCTCGTTTCTGATCGCCGACGGGGTGATGCCCAGCAATGACGGGCGCGGCTATGTGCTGCGGCGGATCATGCGGCGCGCGATGCGGCATGCGCATATGCTGGGCGCCGCGGATCCGGTGATGCACAAGCTGGTGCCGGCGCTGGTGCGCCAGATGGGCGCGCAATATGGCGAGCTGCCGCGCGCGCAGGCGCTGATCGAAGAGACGTTGCTGAGCGAAGAGACGCGGTTCAAGCAGACGCTGGATCGGGGTCTGAAACTGCTCGACGAGGAACTTGCGGGCCTGCCCGACAGTGCGGCCCTGCCCGGCGAGGCGGCGTTCAAGCTTTACGACACCTATGGGTTTCCGCTCGATCTGACGCAGGACGCGCTGCGCGAGCGGGGCCGCGCGGTGGACACCGACGGGTTCGACACCGCCATGGCGGCGCAAAAGGCCAAGGCGCGCGCCGCCTGGTCCGGCACCGGAGAGGCCGCGGATCTGGCGCTCTGGTTCGACATTGCCGAAGCGCAGGGCGCCACGGATTTCCTGGGCTATGACACGGAGATCGCCGAAGGGCAGATCCTCGCGCTGATCCGCGACGGGGCCGAAACCGAGGCGCTCGACGCCGGCGAAAGCGGTTGGGTGGTGATGAACCAGACGCCGTTTTACGGCGAAAGCGGGGGTCAGGTCGGCGACACCGGCTGGCTGCGGCGGCTCGAGGATGAGGACGACATCGCGGAAGTGACCGACGCGCAGAAGATGGCGGCAGGCAAGCTGACGGCGCATCAGGTCACCGTGCGCAAGGGCCGCTTTGCCAGGGGCGATGCGCTGCAGCTCGAGGTGGATCACAAGCGGCGGACCTCGATTCGCGCCAACCACTCGGCCACTCATCTGCTGCACGAGGCGCTGCGGCGCGCGCTTGGCGATCACGTCGCGCAGCGCGGCTCGCTCAACGCGCCGGACCGGCTGCGCTTCGATTTCAGCCACGGAAAGGCGCTGAGTCTCGAGGAGCTGAAGCGGGTCGAGGAAGAGGTGAATGCCTATATCCGCCAGAACGCCGCCGTGACGACCCGGATCATGACGCCGGACGATGCACGCGCGATCGGTGCGCAGGCGCTCTTTGGCGAGAAATACGGCGAGGAAGTGCGGGTTGTGTCGATGGGCGAGCAGGCCGGGTCGGGCAAGGGCAGCGACGGGCGGACCTATTCGCTGGAGCTTTGCGGCGGCACCCATGTGCGCCAGACCGGCGATATCGGGGTCTTCGTGACGCTGGGCGATTCCGCTTCCTCGGCAGGGGTGCGCCGGATCGAGGCGCTGACCGGGGCGGAGGCGTTTGCCTATCTCTCAGGGCAGGACCACAGGCTGGCCGAAGTGGCGCTGGAGCTCAAGACGCAAGCCGCCGAGGTGCCCGCGCGGGTCAAGGCGCTGCTCGACGAACGCAAGGCGCTCTCCAATGAGGTGGCGCAACTCAGGCGAGAGCTGGCCATGGCGGGCGGCGGCGGGCAGGGCGGCGGCGCAGAGGCCCGCGATGTCGGCGGCGTGCGGTTTGTGGCGCAGCTGCTGTCGGGCGTGTCGGGCAAGGACCTGCCATCCCTGATTGACGAACATAAACAACGTCTTGGATCAGGTGCTGTTCTGCTGATCGCAGATGCGGGCGGCAAGGCGGCGGTGGCGGCGGGGGTAACCGAAGACCTGACGGGCACCGTTTCGGCGGTTGATCTGGTACGCGCCGCGGTTGCAGAACTGGGCGGCAAAGGCGGCGGTGGCCGCGCGGACATGGCGCAGGGGGGCGGCAGGGATGCGGCCAACGCGGATGCGGCCATCAAGGCGGCAGAAGCCGTTATCGGAGGGTAGAATGCCAGCACTTTGGATCGCGCATGTGACGGTCACCGACCCCGACGCCTATGGCAAATACGCCGAGCTTGCGGGCCCGGCGATTGCCGCGCATGGCGGCAAATTCATCGCCCGCGGCGGGCGCTATGTGCAGCTTGAAGGCCAGGAGCGCGCGCGCAATGTCGTGGCGCGCTTCCCGTCGGTCGAGGCGGCGGTGGCGTGCTACAATTCGGACGCCTACCAGCTCGCGCTCAACCACGCGCGGGACGCGTCGGAGCGCGAATTGATGGTGGTGGAAATCGACGACTGACTCTTTGGTGCACGCCGGTCCGCCGGTCGCACGCGCGGGATTGATCCGGACACAAGGGCGCAAATGCCGAAACCGCGCCCGGGATATCCGGACCCGCCGATAAATCGGGCAACGGTACTGCCATTGCCTCTATTTCACCGTTGGGATTTCGCCACCGGGCCGTCAGATGGAAATGGACCCCGAAGATCCATTTCCCCGAACCGCCGCGAAATCCGGTTCATCCGGCGTCAGTGGCGATAGCCGCAGAGCGCAAAAAGCGTCACGGTGGCTTCCTGCTTGCCGGTGGGACGGCCGCTGTCATTGGTGAACTCCACCGTCCAGCTATGCGTGTCCATCGGATAGCTCGCGGTGACCACAAGCGGGCCGCGCGAGGTGAGCTGGTCGATGTTCTGCACGCCGCCCGCCATCACGTAATGACCATGTGAGCACTTGATCGTGGCCTTGAACGAGCCGCCCGCCGAGATCACCGGCAGCAGCACCGTGGCGGTTTCAGGACCATGCGCCGCGGTTTGCGACGCGCCGAACGCGGTGGCGGCGAACAGAGTCGCGACGAGGGTTTTCTTGAGGATCGACATGAGAATGCTCCATAGGATAATCGAATGATCAGATTGCTAATACGGATTAATCACATACTATCTATTCGGCAGCCGGCAATCCACGACTGCCGGGTCCAAGCCTAAAAGGGCCATTGGGATTTGTCCACGATTTCGTGATATAGCCGGTCATCGGAGCCGGAATTGGCTCCGATCCGGGAATTTTTTCCGCAAGCAGGAAAAGTCAGCCTGCGCGGGCCGCCCGTTTGCGTTCATGCGGATCGAGATGACGCTTGCGCAGGCGGATCGCATTGGGTGTCACTTCGACCAGCTCATCGTCGTTGATATAGGCGATGGCCTCTTCCAGCGAGAGCGTGATCGGCGTGGTGAGCCGCACCGCCTCATCGGTGCCGGAGGCGCGTACATTGGTCAGCTTCTTGCCTTTTAGGGGGTTCACTTCGAGATCGTTTTCGCGGCTGTGCTCGCCGATGATCATGCCGGTATAGACCTTGGCCTGCGCGCCGATCATCATCTTGCCGCGCTCCTCGAGGTTCCAGAGCGCATAGGCCACCGCCTCGCCATTTTCCATCGAGATGAGCACACCGGCGCGCCGTCCGGGGATCGCGCCCTTGTGCGGCGCCCAGCCGTGAAACACGCGGTTCAGCACGCCGGTGCCGCGGGTGTCGGTCAGGAACTCGCCGTGATAGCCGATGAGCCCGCGCGAGGGCACATGTGCGATGATGCGGGTCTTGCCAGCCCCGGCAGGGCGCATCTCCACAAGCTCGCCCTTGCGCGCGCCGGTGAGTTTCTCGATCACCGCGCCGGAATAGTCGTCATCGACGTCGATCGTGGCCTCTTCGATGGGCTCCATCAGCCCTTCATCGGTGTCGCGCATGATCACCTGCGGGCGCGATATGGAAAGCTCGAACCCTTCGCGGCGCATGTTCTCGATCAGCACACCCATCTGCAATTCGCCACGGCCCGAAACCTCGAACGCCTCGCCGCCCGGCGTGTCGGCGATCTTGATGGCGACGTTGGATTCCGCCTCTTTCATCAGACGGTCGCGAATGACGCGGGACTGCACTTTCTTGCCGTCGCGCCCCGCCAGCGGGCTGTCATTGATGCCGAAGGTCACGGTGATGGTGGGCGGATCGATGGGCTGCGCCTCGAGCGGCTCATCAACCGCCAGCGCGCAGATCGTGTCGGCCACGGTGGCCTTGGACATGCCGGCAATCGAGACGATGTCGCCTGCCACCGCCTCGTCGATATCGGCCATGGTGAGGCCGCGGAACGCCTGGATCTTCGTCACCCGGAACTGTTCGATCTTCTGACCGATGCGGCTGAGCGCCTGCACCGAGGCGCCAACCTTGAGCCGCCCGGATTCCACCCGGCCGGTGAGGATGCGCCCGACAAAGGGATCGGCCCCCAGCGTGGTGGCCAGCATGCGGAAATCCTCATCCGCGTGTTTGACCTGCTTGGGCGCGGGCACGTGGTTGATGATGAGATTGAAGAGCGCCGAGAGGTCGCGGCGCGGCCCGTCAAGCTCCGCATCCGCCCAGCCGGAGCGGCCCGAGGCATAAAGATGCGGGAAATCGAGCTGGTCCTCGTCGGCATCGAGATTGGCAAAAAGGTCAAAGCATTCATCGAGCGCGCGGTCAGGCTCGGCATCGGGCTTGTCGACCTTGTTGAGCACCACGATGGGCCGCAGCCCCAGCGCCAGCGCCTTGGAGGTCACGAACTTGGTCTGCGGCATCGGCCCTTCGGCGGCATCGACCAGCAGCACCACACCGTCGACCATCGACAGGATCCGCTCCACCTCGCCGCCGAAATCGGCGTGGCCGGGGGTGTCGACGATGTTGATGCGCGTCGATTTCCATTCCACGGAGGTGGGCTTGGCAAAGATCGTGATGCCGCGCTCGCGCTCCAGATCGTTGCTGTCCATGGCGCGCTCGGCCACGGCCTGGTTGGCGCGAAACGCACCGGATTGTTTCAGCAACTCGTCCACAAGCGTGGTCTTGCCGTGGTCCACGTGGGCGATGATCGCAATATTGCGCAGGTCCATTTCGGTCTCTTTCGGGGTAATCGCGGCGGTTGGGCGCGGCCTAGCCGGGATCGGGGCGGAACGCCAGAGGAAATGGCGGCGCAGGCGTTGCGCATGGGCGACAGTCCGGCCTGCGCTGCGGCGGACCGGGAACCGGCAGGCTTTTGCCCGAAACATGGCGTGTCATGCGCGGTGTTTGGCGCATCCCGCAGCGTCAACCGGCCAATCCCGGCGGAACACGAAACCGTGTGGCGAGGGGGGCGTTGAATGCGCAGAAGCGGTGCCTAACTCGCATCCGCAACGGCGCGGGATCTTCCACGCCGATCAACCACGGACAGACCCGAAGGGAGCATGTCTCATGAAACATATTCTTCTCAGCAGCGCGCTTGCGCTGGTTGCCACCGGCGCCATCGCCGGTGACCCGACCCCCACCTATGCCGAGCCCGAGCCGATCCAGGCCGCGCCGGTGGCCGTGCCGCTTGGCGGTGACTGGACGGGCGCCTATGCCGGTCTCAGCTTTGGCAATCTCGACGTCGATGGCGGCGGGTTCGACGACAACGGCCCGGCTTATGGTGTCTTTGGCGGCTATGACTACGATTTCGGCCAGTTTGTCCTTGGTGGCGAGCTTGAGTGGCAATCCATGGACGATCTTGACTTGGGCGGGATCGACATCGACAACGTCACCCGTCTGAAGGTCCGCGCCGGTTATGATGCCGGTCCGGCCCTGATCTACGGTGTCCTGGGTGCAGCCCGCGCCGATACCAGCATCGGCGATGCCGATGGCGCGGTGGCCGGTCTTGGCATGGATTACAAGGTGACCGACCGCTTTACCGTGGGCGCCGAATACCTCGCACACCGCTTCGACGATGCCGCCAACAGCGGTATCGACGTGGATGCCAACGCGATCAACCTGCGGGGCGCGCTGCGCTTCTGATCGTCTCGACCGACACGAGAGAGCCCCCGGCACACAACGCGCCGGGGGTTTTCGTTGCCGCCCTCAATGGGTGGCGCTGGTGGAAAAAAGGTTGATCACCGCAATCCCCGCCACGATCAGCACGATGCCCAGAACCGCCGCAAGATCGAGCTTCTGCCCGAAGACAAGCAACCCGATCAGCGCGATGAACACGATGCCGAGCCCCGACCAGATCGCATAGGCGATCCCCACCGGCATGAACTTGAGCGCAATTGCCAGCAGGTAGAACGCAACCGCATAGGCCAGCACCACCACGATGGAGGGGCCGAGCCGGGTAAATTGCTGGCTGGCCTGCAAGGCCGTGGTGCCGATGGTCTCCGCGAGGATCGCGGCGGCAAGGATGAGATATGGCAAGGCGAGGCTCCGGTGTGATCGACATGGGTGCGCGCGGGCATATGCAGGGCGCGCGGCGCGGCCGCCACAGGCCCTGGCGACAAGCAGCTGACAGGTGTCTCTCACGACACCGGCGCGCGCGCAATTCTGCCACGCAGCGGAAACATGCCCCGCACACGCACTCAGACCGAGGCGCGCGGCAGGTGAATGGCAAATCTCTCGCGGATCTCCTTGTCCAGCGCCGCTCCGAAAGCCGCGCGGTTCGGCCCGTCGAGGATTGCCGTCTTGCGCGCGCTGGCGCCTTTCAGAAGATCCGGCTTGCCACGTTCCTGCCATTCCTTCGGAGAGGATCTGTCGCCCAGCACCGGGTAGACATAATCGCTTTCCATACGGCTCAGGGTCTGGCCGGAGCCCAGATAATGCCCCGGGCCGCCCAGGCAGGTCTCACGCATCGCCTCGAGGCTGAGCGCGTCTTCGGTGACCTCGATACCGCGCACGCAGCGCTGCGCCTGGCCCAGCAGATCGTCGCCCAGCACCAGGCTTTCAAGGCAGAAGCCCAGCAGCGACGCGTGCATGCCCGCGGCCTCGTAGACCATGTTGAGCCCCGCCAGCCCGGCCATCACGTTAGAGCACATCTGCTCCCACCCGGCCTGCATGTCGGGCCGCTTGCTGTCAGCGATGCCAGCGGCCGCGCCTCCGGGCAGTCCGTAAAAGCGGTGCATCTGCGCGCAGCCCGCGGTCAGCAGCGCCTGCTCGCCGGAGCCGCCGGACATTGCCCCGGTGCGCAGATCCGACACAAACGGCCAGGTGCCGAAGATCGCCGGATGCCCCGGCGCCATGGCGTTCACATAGACCACCCCGGCCAGACATTCCGCCACCGCCTGCACGATGGCGCCGGCAAGTGCCGCGGGGGCGGTGGCCCCGGCCTGACCGGCCGAGAGCAAAAGCACCGGCATGCCGCCGCGGATGCAGGCCTCCATCACTTCGCAGCTTTCGGTGGCGAACTTCATCGGCGGCACGACAAAACAGTTCGAATTGGAGACAAACGGCCGCTCGCGCCAGGCCGCTTCGCTGCCCGCGATCATGTGCAGCATCTCCAGCGCATGCGGCACGAAACCGGGCTCGGTGAAGGAGGTGCCGATATGCTTGAGCGTGCCCGATGCGCAGGCGTAGATCGTGTTGAGATCCATCTCAAGGTTGTCGGTCACATCGCGCGCCACCATCGGGCGTTGCAGGAAATGCAGGTTGTCGAGCGCGTCGGTCAGCCTCGCGGCCGCATGCAGGTCCGCCAGCGTGCTTTCGCGGTAGATGTCGTTTTCCACATCCACCACATGCACCGCCGCGCCCGCGGTGCCGTAATGTACCCGCGTGCCGCTCAGATCGAGGTCATGCTCGGCGGCGCGCCCGGTCAGCGTGACCGAGCGGTTGGCCATCGCCAGCATGTCCTCGACCAGGGCGCGCGGGAAGCGGATGCGGCCATCCTCGCCCTGGACTGCGCCCGCGCCGGTCAGGATCTCGACCCCCGAGGGCGGCGCGCCCGAGAGCCCGATCTCTTCGAGCGCCTGCAGGGCGGCGTGGTGGATGCGGGTCACCTCGGCCTCGCTCAGCGGGGTGTAGAGCCCGCCGCTGAGGCCCGGCCAGACCGGGCGGTCGGCGGCAGGTGTCGGCTCGGACCGGGCGGCCAGGCGCGCGGCGCGGCCTCCGCTGCGACGGGTTTGAATGACGGTCATGGGGCGATCTCCGGAACTGGCAAAAAGGGCAGGGTGGGGCGATGCCGCTCAGGGTCGCCCACGCGCCGATTTGCCCCTCCGGGCGCCAGTGGTGCGCATCATGCGCGCGATGCTGACGCGGTCCTGTTTCATACCGCCAGCTTGTCCTGGCGCCGCTGCGGGTCTGCGCCGAAAGCGACGCAATGTCGTTTTCGACCAGAATACCTACAAATCTCTGCATCCGGGCCGGTTTTAAAGGGGTGGTAACGATCGCGTGCTTAGGCTGCGCCGCGATTGCATGTCCCTAAGCCGGAGAGTTCCCTTGAAAATCACGACCCTGACCGCCGCCCTCTTTCTTGCCAGCGCCAGCACCGCCTTTGCGGTCGACCAGTCCAACGCGATGCGCGGGTTTTACCAGTCAAATGTCAGCGCCTGGGCGCAGGACCCGGTGCTGATCGATGCGATTGTCGCCCAGAACGCGCGCACCTCGGGCCATGATGCCGCCCGGATCGAGGAGATGGACCAGGCCTGGCGCGCACAGGTCGGCACCGGCAGCGCGCCGCTGGTCGACGAGGTGCTGGGAAATGCCGCGGCGGATTTTCTGCGCGCCCGCGTTGCCGAACACGGCGGAGCCATCACGGAGGTGTTTGTGATGGATGCGCTGGGGCTCAACGTTGCGGCCTCGGCTGCGACGTCGGATTACTGGCAGGGCGATGAGGACAAGTTCCTAAAGACCTATCCGATGGGCGAAGGAGCCATGCATTTCAGCGAGATCGAGTTCGACGAATCGAGCCAGAGCTACCAGGCGCAGATCTCCGTGACGCTGACAGATCCCGACACCGGCGCGGTGGTGGGCGCGATGACCGTCGGCATCATGGCAGACGCGCTGATGTGAGCGCTGCGCGCGTCCCACATCCCCGATCTCAAGAAGGAGCAGGCGAATGACCCGCAACTGGGTGTCAGGCGGTCTTGGCCGCGTCAGAAATTCGGTGTTTGTCCGCTGTGCGGCGGTGATGGCGCTGACCACAATTGTCGTGGCCGGGGTGATCACGCTGCAATCGGCGCGGCTGGTCAACGATCTGGCGCAAAGCGGGCTGGTCAGCCACGCGGCCAAGACGGTGCAGGCCAAGTCCGACGCTCTGATCAACCCGGTGCGGTTCTCCGCGCAGGCCAAGATCGACGAGGCGGCCAGCGAAACGATGACCGCGCTTGCCGAGGATGCGGTCGGGGTCGTGGTTGTCGGCGCGGATGGCGCGGTTCTGACGGCGACAGAGATGCCGCAGCAAGTGTCTGATCGCCTGGTGGAGCTTGCGCGCGAAAGCCTGAACAGCGCCGCGCGGGTCGATGCTGCCGAAGGGCTCTTTGTCGCCGATCCGGTGATGATCGGCGATGCCGGGCCCGCGCTTGGCGCGCTGGCGATTGCCGTCTCTAACGAGGCCGCGATGGCCAGCGTCACCGCGCATCGTCTCAAGGCGTTCAGCACGGCGGCCCTTGTCTTTATGCTGATGATGGCGCTGACGCTGTACTTGCTCAGGCGCCTTCTGGCCCGGCCGCTGGGCGCGCTCTCTGCCGCGATCGGCCGCGTCGCCGAAGGCGATTACGACACGGAGATCGTGCTGCAGGACCGCCAGGACGAGCTTGGCGGCATCGCGCGCGATCTGCAGAACCTCGTCGACACGCTTGGCACCGGACGCGAGGCGCAGGCGGCCCGCGCCGCGCATGCCGAAGCCCAGGCGCGCGTGGTCCGGTATCTGGGCGAGGGTCTGACCGCGCTGGCCGACGGCGCGCTCAACCGGTCGCTGCATGACGTCTTTCCGGAGGATTACGAGGCGCTACGCGAGAATTACAACCGCGCCGTCACATCGCTCAACAAGGCCATCGGCGCGGTCAATGACAGCGCCTTCAGCATCCGCGGCGGCGCGCAGGAGATCGCGCGCGCATCGGACGACCTGGCGCGCCGCACCGAAAGCCAGGCCGCCACTCTGGAAGAAACCGCCGCCGCGCTGGAGGAGCTCCTGCGCAGCGTGAAATCCGCCGCCGAAGGGGCGGAGGACGCCGACAAGGCCGTACGCGACGCGCGCGAGATGGCCGCGCGCAACGGCGAGGTCATGCAATCGGCGGTTTCGGCGATGTCGGAGATCGAGAAATCCTCCGAAAAGATCGGAGAGATCATCACCGTCATCGACGATATCGCTTTCCAGACCAACCTTCTGGCACTCAATGCCGGGGTCGAGGCGGCGCGGGCGGGCAGTTCGGGCAAGGGTTTTGCCGTGGTGGCATCGGAAGTCCGCGCGCTGGCGCAGCGCAGTTCCGACGCCGCACGCCAGATCAAGGATCTGATTTCCGGCTCCACCGACCAGGTCAAGACCGGCGTCCGGCTGGTCGAACGCGCTGGCGGTGCGCTCGACGAGGTTGTGGCGCGGGTGGGCGAGATCGCGGATCTGGTCACGGATATCGTGCAGAGCGCCGGAGAGCAGGCGCGCGGATTGAACGAGATCAATGTCGGGGTCACCAATCTTGATCGCGTCACCCAGCAAAACACCGCCATGGTCGAGGAGGCGACAGCGGCCGCACATTTGCTCGATCGGGACGCCGAAACGCTCTCGGGCCTGGTGGCGCGATTTGAACTGGACGGTTTGCGCAGTGCAGATGAAGCCTCCGGCGAAGCGAAAGGCAAGGCCGCCTGACACTGTGCGGCTTTGCAGCGACGATCTCTGAAACCGCGTTCGGAGCCTGCGGATCGTGATCACTGGACGACGATGGCCTTGGCCGTGGGACCGTCCCTTGGCCGTGCTGTCGCGCGGGGCGTTTGGATCAGGTGCCAATCCGCACCACAAACCGGGCCGGCGGGCCCGACCGACGCTTTGCGCGACGTAGGCTCAATCCTCCGGAATTTGCATGACGCGCGAAGGGCCGGCGGTCCCCGAGAGCCCGGGGATGGTCCGTAATACCCTGCCTTGATCGGCCAATTCCATTTGTTAACTTTTGGCATGTTCACGTCCCCGTTTTGCCGAAAGGAATTCTTCATGCTCTTTTTGCGACCGTTGATCAAAGGCTCCGCATTTCTGCTGGCCTCCGTCCTGCTGAGCGCGGCCCCCGCGACCGCCCAGTCAACCGATACCGGATTCGGCGCCTTGCAAAACGTGCTGCCGGACAGCGGGCAGGATGACACTTGGCGGTTTGCCAATACCGGCGACAGTTTCGAGATCGAAAACATCGGCGATCCGCAGGCGATCACCTATTTCTACGCCATTCCGAAAGACGGCACCGAGGGTCGCCGTGTGATCGAGCTCGATATCGCTCTGCACCCCGACAGCCAGGGATCGGCGGGGCTGCTTTACGGGCTCAACCGATCCGGCGACCTCTATCACATGCTGACGCTGGACGCGTCGGGCCAGGTCTCGGTCTTCCGCCGCGACAGCTCCGGCGTGCGCCCGATGATCCAACGGTCCAGCGAGGCCTTTCTTCCGGAAAAGCTCAACCGCCTGAGCATTCAGGAAAACGGCGACGAGATCACCTATTTCCTGAACGGCACCTCGCTGGGGTCTCTGGGCGGCGATCTTTTCGGCTCAGGCGCAACCGGGATTGCCGCCGTCGGCGATGTGCGGGCCTTTTTCACCCACTTCTCGGACGGCTCGGGTGCGGACCGGTCCGATCTGGCGCCCGCAACGGACAACCGCCAGATCCAGCAGGCGTCGCAAGGCGCCGAAACCCTGCATATGAAACCCGTCCAGATCGTCGACACCGAAGGGCCCGCGGGGCCGATTGTGGCCTATGAAACCCTGGTGCCGGCGCAGTGGCAAACCAAAGGCGGCGTGAAATGGAGCCATGCCGACAGCCCCGGCCGCTGCTTTACCGGCGCGCGTCTGGTGTGGGGTGCCGGCACCGCCGATCAACGGTATGGCATGGCCTTCATGGATCCGGTGAGCTGGGGCATGACGAGCAACGGCCCGTCGCGTCACCTGTGCATGCCGATGGACCTGACCGACGCCGAAATGGTGATGCGCGCCTATTTCGACGCGATTTCGGCGACGATGCAGGTCACCATAAGGGACGTCCAGCGCCCGGCGGAGCTGCAGCCTCTCCTCGACATGGTGGGCGGGCCCTGGAAGGCCGCATGGTCGCACGCGCAGGCCTGGGTCGACGGTGTGGTGATCGAGGCCGGCGTGCAGACATCCACCGGCCAGCATGACGCCTATTTCGTCGCGGTGACAAAACATGCGCAAGCCAGCCACGGTCAGATAACCGCGCGCGACGGGGCGACGGCGCTTGTGATGACCTTCGTGACACCTCCGGGTGAGCTGGAAAATGGCCATCCGGCGTTCGGGGCGATCCTGAACAACCTGCGCGTCAACCCGCAATGGAAGCAGATCGAGGCGCAGTGGTGGTCGCAAAGGCTGCGCCAGGAGCGCCCCGGGCAGGTCACCGCCGCGGCGCCGTCCAACAGCTCTGTCGGGGATATGATGTTTGACAGCTGGAAGCGGCGCGAAGGCATGCGCGATGCGGGCCATGCCAAGTCGGTGAACGGCATCTGGGAAGTGCAGCCGTGGCAATCCGCGTCCGGCAAAACGGTGCTGCTGAACCAGAATTACGCCCATGCGTGGCAGTTGCAGAACGGCTCTATCGTAATGACAAACAACGCGAATTTCAACCCGATGCAGTCGCTCAACCAGACCGGCCAGGAGTTGCGCCGGGCGCAGTAGGCCAGGGACGAGATCCGGGAGGCCGCGCAACCAAAGAAAGCGCGGCCTTTTTGCGATCCGCCCCGAGGGGCGACCCCATCGCGCGCAGGGCAAGAAACGCGCGAGACGGCGAGAGCCGAACCGTCCATGCGGATCGCGGTGACGGAGGTCGGCAGACGACACCAAAGCGGACGCCTGCCGATTGCACAATTGTGATGTCGATTTCCGCGAGGGCGCGCTTAAGTTCAAAGAAAAGCTCAAGCGCCAACTCCGCCCGGAAGGAGACCGAGACATGACACAATTGCACCCGACACGCCGTCATATGGTGGCGCTGACCGGCGCGGCCGCGCTGACCGGCGCCACCGGTCTGGTGCTGCCCGCGCGCGCCAGCGGTCTTGCGCCCACGCAAACCATGCGCGGTGGTGCCAACAATTACCGCCCCGGAGCGCCAGTGGTTGCGCGGATCGGCGGCGGCGGGTTCTGGATGACCGGCACCGTGCGCCGGGCCGGGGACGGGGCGCCGCTGGCCGGACAACGCATCCAGATCTGGGCGCATACCACCGAAGGGCACGAGCGGGACGCCCGCAGCCATGGCGCCACACTGACCGATGCCGACGGGATCTTCCGCCTCGAGATGCCGCAGATCGTGCCGGCCTTCGGGCAGGCGCATGGCCATCTGGCCTATGACAGCGGCGATTTCAAAACCGTTTTCCTGCGTCCGGTGATGGCGCGGTCCTCCGACACCACGCTCAGCGCGGATTTCGTTCTCGAACCCGCCTGACATCATGCGCGCCCCGCGACGCCGCCCGGTCCGGGCCATCTGGCCCTGGGCGGTTGTGGCGCTGGCGCTTGTCGTGCCCGTCGCCCTGGCTGCGACAAGCCCGTTATTACAATGGCGCGCGCCGGTCTACATCGCCGCGGGCTTTGCCGGCATTCTGGCCATGGGGCTGATGGTGGTGCAGCCGATGCTGGTGGCACAATATCTACCCGGCATTGGCGCGCGGTTTGGCAGGACGCTGCACGCCTTTGTGGGCAGCGTCCTGCTGCTTGGCGTCTTGCTGCATATCGGCGGGCTCTGGATCACCAGCCCGCCCGATGTCATTGATGTGTTGCTCTTGCGGTCACCGACGCCGTTTTCGATCTGGGGTGTGCTGGCCATGTGGGCGCTGATTGCCGCGGCGATGTTTGCAGGCCTCCGCCGACGGTTGCGCGTGCGGCCGAGGCTCTGGCGCCGCGGGCACGCCACGCTGACCCTGATCGCGGTCGCCGGGACAATCCTGCATGTGCTCCTGATCGAAGGCACGATGGAGACCGTGTCGAAATACCTGCTCTCCGGCGCGCTGGCATGTGTCGCGCTCAAGGCGGTTTCCGATCTGCGGATCTTCACCCGGTGACGGCAGGCGCCATTGGGACGCGGTCAGCCGTCGGACTTCCGGGTTTTCCAGGCCTCGAACCGGGCCTGCATTTCGGGATCGGTGGGCGGGTAGAGCCCGATGATCGGCGTGTTGTTCAGCACTTGCTCGAGCACGAAAGCCTCGAACTCTTCCATCGGGCCGACCTCGGCGGCAATTTCGTCCGCCAGATGCCGGGGCAGGATCATCACGCCGTCGCTGTCACCCAGAACGATATCGCCGGGATAGACCGCCACGCCGCCGCAGCCCACGGGCAGGCCGATATCGACCGCGTGGTGTTTGGTGAGGTTGGTCGGGGCCGAGGCCTTGGCCGCGAAGACCGGCATATTTAGCGCGGCCGCGCCTTCGGCATCGCGAATGCCGCCATCGGTCACAACACCCGCCGCGCCGCGCACCTGCAACCGTGTCAGCAGGATCGAACCTGCCGAGGCGGCGGACGCGTCCTGGCGGCAATCCATCACCAGCACCGCGCCTTCCGGGCATCGCTCGACGGCCACGCGCTGCGGGTGGTCGGGTTCGCGAAATGCCTCGATTGGATCGGTGTCGGGGCGGGCAGGGATATAGCGCAAGGTGTAGGCGGGCCCGACAAGAACCGGCTGGTCCGGCGCCAGCCGCGCCACGCCCTGGACATAGGCGTTGTGATAGCCGCGCTTGTAAAGCAGCGTCGCCACGGTGGCGGTGCTGGCTTTCGACAGGCGAGAGAGCGTGTCGGGCGCGAGCGTGATGGTGTCGGCGGCGGCGGGGTTAGGCATGCGGGATCCTTTCCGGCGGACGTGGCGGGGCTGCGCGACATAAAAGCGCGCAGACCGCGTATCCGAGTGTTGAACATCGTGGCCGGTCGATGCGCAAGCCTGAGCTGCCCCGCGCTTCTGACAGGGGCCGGAGGCCGGGGTGCGGATGGCGGCGATCCGGGCCGGTCTGACGCGGTCTCGGATGGCGGTGCGGACGGGCGAGTCCCGGGCGGGCGCGCGGGCCTTGTTGCGGTCGCTCCGGCGCGCGAGGGAAGGCGGCAAGTGGCTGGTGTTTCGGCACAATCCAGGCACCATCTCTGGTGCAAAACCACCAAATTTTCCCGATTGCGGGATGAATTTCCCGCGAATTTCGGGGGCCAAAACCGCGAAGACGTTAAAAGGGCCTTAAAATGTCATTTTTCGGGCATCGGAGGTCGCGCTGGACCGTACAAAATTTGAAACTTCAAGACAGTCCATCAACTAATTGAAAATAAAGTAAAAAATAACTATCGAGTTACGCCCGCCCAGGCAGTTTTTCGAAGATGGAAACAGTATGTTTCCGACCCATGCTTAATGGGAGTTAACACTTCACCCCCATATGGGGGTATCGGCGCTCCCCCCGTTCCGTAGTGTAAGGGTGCTGCATTTCGCCTGAAGGCCGCGATTAGCGTGGCTGTGGCAGACTGCATTTTTTGGGGGACAACTATTATGCCTAACTGGAACTCTATCTGGGATTCCGTGAACGGCGTTTGGCTAGGTGGAACGCCGAACTCCGACAACGGTCTATTCAACAGCACGACGAACAAGGGCAAGGCGCTCGGCGACGACGACCATGTGCGTGGCAATGACAATGCCAACGTCATCTTCGGCAATAACGGCGATGACTTCCTGCGCGGCGATGGCGGCGACGATTCGCTCAATGGCGGCAACGGCAACGACATCCTTCTGGGTGACGAGCTGAACGACGACCCGCAGGGCGACGACCTGCTGGACGGCGAGGCCGGGCAGGACATGCTGGTCGGTGCCGGTGGCGACGACGAGCTTTACGGCGGCGGCGACAACGACATCCTGCTGGGCAATGATGGCCATGACGAGCTGAACGGCGAGGACGGTCATGATGCGCTGGTCGGCGGCAACGGCAATGATTTTGCCAATGGCGGCGACGGCAATGACATCCTTACCGGCAATCTCGGCGACGATTTCCTGGTGGGCGGCGACGGCGACGACCTGATTTCGGGCGGGCGCCACGAAGACACGCTGTACGGCCAGGGCGGCATGGACGCGCTGTGCGGCAATTCCGGCCATGACTACCTGCATGGTGGCGACGGCGAGGATTACCTCCGCGGCGGCTCCGGCGACGACACGCTGCGCGGCGGCAATGATGACGACGTGATGATCGGCGGCGCCGATGACGACAACCTGCTGGGTGAGAACGGCAACGACATCATCTTCGGCGACAGCACGATCCCGGGCCTGCATGGCGGCGGTGTCGACAACATCATGGGCGGGTCGGGCGACGACACGATCGATGGCGGCGACGGCGGCGACAAGATCCAGGGCGGCGACAATGCCGACTGCATCGAAGGCGGCGCGGGCGACGACAAGATCTGGGGCGACAATGCCGACGGTCAGTCCGGTGGCGGCGAAGCCTCCGACCTGATCAATGGCGGCAGCGGCGACGACACGATCTTCGGCGGCCATGACGACGACCAGATCGAGGGCGGCACCGGCAACGACGCGATCCTCGGCGGCACCGGCAACGACACGATGCGCGGCGATTCCGGCAGCGACACGATCCGCGGCGAAGACGGCGACGACCATATCTCCGGCGATGACGGCAATGACGCGCTGCTGGGCGGCAACGGCAACGACATCATGTCGGGTGGCGACGGCCGCGACCAGATGCGCGGCGGCGCCGGCGACGACTGCATGGCGGGCAACCGCGATGACGACCGGATGTCCGGCCAGTCCGGCAACGACTCGATGCGCGGCGACCAGGGGGCCGACTGGATCCACGGCCAGCACGGCAACGACCACCTCTCCGGCGGCACCGGCTCGGACACGCTGAAAGGCGGCACCGGCGAAGACACGCTTCTGGGCGGCTCCGGCAGGGATGACCTGTTCGGCGGCTCGGGTGCGGACGCCATGGTGGCCGGTGCGGGCGACGACACGCTGCGCGGCGGCTCGGGCGGTGACAACTTCATCGTCGGCCACGGCATCGATTACGACAACGATGGCGAGTGCGACGAGCAGTTCCTGTCGGTCGGCGACGACACGATCACCGATTTCGACGAGGATGACGGCGACTACATCACGATCCATTCGGATCTGGCGGGCATCGCGGGCGCCAACCTCTCGGCGTCGATTTCCGGCGATGACGTGATCATCACCATCGACTCGACCGGCGACACCATCACCGTCACGGGTCTGGTGAGCGAGCTCGAAGGCATCGATCCCGATGACGTGTTCTTCGACAATGACATGCTGATGGCGTTTCTGCTCAAGACCGGGCAATTTGCCAATGACGGCAAGGGCATCATCGAAATCGGCGATTACTGCTTTGGCGATTACGCCTGCCATCCCGATCTGCCCGAAACCGGCTGGTCGGTGCGCTTCCTCGATCCGGCGCCGGCGATTGTGCCGCTGCTGAACGAGCGGGTCGGCAACACGTCGGTCCACACCAACCAGCAGGACATGGCAGCGATCTATGTCGAGGATGACGCCAATATCCAGAACCTCGGCGATGCGCTGTTCTTCGACATCTGCGCCTCGAACCCGCCGACGGTGGATGCCACCGATCCGGTTGACTTCATCGAGGATCTCGACGCCTCCAACCAGCAACTGTTGCAGCAGGGCACGATCTCGTTCGACGATATCGACGAGACCGACACGATTGCGCTCTCGCACGAGGTCAACCAGGCCCCGGTCTGGTCGGCGGGCTTCTCGCTCGACGTGATCGACCCGGCGCTGAGCCAGATGCTGATCGACGGCTTCTCCTTCCCGGAGACCGTGGATGTCGACCCCCCGGGCGTGGTGCCGTGGACCTATGACCTGACCGGGGATTTCGACTTCCTCGCGCTGGGTGAGACGATCACCTGGTCCTATGACATCAACATCATCGACAGCGAAGGCACTCCGAACCAGGACACCATCACCTTCACAATCGTCGGCACAAATGACATTCCGACGGTCGAGGTGCAGAATAACGGTGTTCTGGGCGAAACACTGTTCCTTGAAGACAGCGACGCCAGCGCGCAGATCCTCGATACTTTGCTGGAAGTCGCGCATGATGATCCGGACTTTACGGACACGCTCGATGCTTTGGTCGAAAGCAATGATGACGCATCGTGGTCCGGTGGCGTGATCGATCCCGGATTGGCCGCACAACTCAACTCTGGCGGTGGCTACGACGGTGCTTTCGCGAACAATCAGGACACGCCGGGTACGATTTTCGGGTTTTTCGATATCGGGCCGATGGATCTCGACTTCCTGCGCGAAGGCGAGACGCTGGATTGGAGCTACACGGTCACCGTCACCGATCCGCATGGGGCGACCGATACGGATCAGGCTGTCTTCCAGATCGTTGGGACGAACGACCGACCGGAAGCCGAGGATCTGGCCTTCACCCTGTCGGAGGATGACAGCTCTGCCCCGGTGGATGATGCGGTCAATGTCAATGGCTACGAGGCCCTGACCGGCACGCCGCTGACCGAGAGCTTTGTCTATACCGACGATGATGTGAACGACCAGCACACGGTCGAGATCGTCGGCCTGACAGAGATCTCGCCGGGCGTCTACCAGACGATCGACAACGAAGGCTTCGCCTACGGTCAGCTGACCAACAATGGCGACGGCACCTTCACCTTCGATCCGCTGGACGACTTCCAGCACCTCACGGCCGAAGAAAGCCGGACCGTCACGTTCCAGTACCAGGTGCGCGACGACAGCGGTGTGGGTGAAAGCCCGACAGCACCGTCCGAAAGCGAGCTTTCGGCGCTGCAGACCGTGACGCTGACCATCGAGGGTGAGGACGACGCCAATCAGGTCGAGGAGGACACCCTGCTGTTCACCACGGCCGACCAGTCGATCTGGAACACCGGCGAAGCGTTCACGCTTGAACCGGACCTGCCGTTCCTCGGCTTCGACACTGGTCCGTTGAGCCTCGACGCGACGATCATCCCGGACATCAACCTCGCGTCGGATGATGTTCTCGACGTTCTAAACGGACTGATCAATGCGGGGGAGATCGTCGTCGAAACGCTTTGCGACATCTTTACGCTGGGTCTCGCAGATTGCGACGTAGACTTCGGAAGTGTCGACAACATCGTCATTCCGGGCGTGTTCACGACCGGTTCTCTGGACGCCAAGGTTGGTATTCAGCCCTACTTCTTCCTCGATGGCGGAACGCTGGGTGCAGAGGTTCCGGTGGATGTGGTCTTCACGGCGCCGCGCCAGGTGGAGCAGGGCGAACAGATCACCATTGGCAGTGCCTTCACTGTCGATGATGGCGCGACCTTCACGACCAGCGGTCCGTCTGTGCAGTTCGGTCTCGACTTCGTCTTCGATGTTGTTGCCAACCTCGCGCTCGACGCTCTCGGTTCGATCATCCCGCTCTTTGACTTCAACAGCGCTGACTATGTCGGCACGGGTGAGCTTGGGGAGCCTGGCTTCAACATCTTCGATGTGAGCCCGGGCGACACGTTCGAGATCGGATTGCCTCTGGGCTCCGAACTGGACGTCAGCAACCCCGACTTCGGCGTCACCGGAACGCCTCAGAACCCGCCCTCCAACACTCAGTTGGAAGGTGAGGACACCGAGGAGCTGGTTGATCTGACCATCGACATCGATTCCCTGATTTCCACTCTGACACCGCTGCCGCCGCTTGGCGGAGGGGACGAGTTCAGTATCAGCCAAAGCTTCGGTGAACTTGGTACCGTCAACCTCGCGACGTTCGAGTATCAGTGGGATCTCTTCGATATCGATCTGCAGGGTATTCTCAGCGGTATCCAGGACTTCGCGATGGAGATCACCGATCTTCCGCTCATGGCGGTGCTCGAGGATGGCAGCGTGATCAACGGTTTCTCGGTTGGTGACAACATCATCGTGGATGTGCCGGAAGGTTCTGACTTCGATGTGGACACCGACGGCGATGGCGATGGCCTGATGGACTTCGACGTTGCGATCGACATGGAAGCCGTCTTCGAGAACGTCACCGAGCTGGGGCTCGACATGAACCTGATCCTCGGGTTCCTGCGCTTCACTGCCGGATTCTCGTCCGACTTCGCGGCGGATTTGGATATCAGCCTCTTCGACGCAGGCTCCGACGAGTTCGACTTCGGTCTCATCCCGTCGCTGCCCTTCGACCCGGATCCGGACGACGGCTTCCTCATCGGTGGGACGATCCCGCTCATCGAGGACGCGACGCTGGCCACTCTTTTCGACCAGGCGTTCGATGTCGATGGCTGGAACCAGGAGACCACGGGCTTCGAATTCGACGTGGCCTGATCGGACTTCAAAAACATTTGGAACGGCGCCCCTCGCGGGCGCCGTTTTGCATTTATGGCACAGGTTGGGCGCGCGGCTTGCGACAGTGGTCCGGCAGACGACCCGCAAGGCGACGCCATAGATGCATCTGCCTCCCGCAGCCAAATATCCAGCCTTTCTCAGAGCTTGATTGACCGGGCGGTGGATTTCGACAAGGATCGGGCGGCATAAAAGTCTGGCCTGAAGGGCCGTGGGAGGAAACTGAATGAACATCTTGAAAGCCACACTTGCCGCAGTTGCCGTCATGGTCAGCCCCGCCTTTGCGGAGTATCCCGAACGCGAGGTGCTGGGTGTCGTGATGTGGGGGGCCGGGGGGGCCACCGATACCGTCGCGCGCGCCGTCAACCCGGCTGCCGAAGAGGCGCTTGGCAAACCCATCGTGGTTCTGAACAAGTCCGGCGGCGCCGGGGCCATCTCGACCGCCTTCGTGAACGCGGCCCCCGCGGATGGCTACACGTTCCTTTACGGTGCCGAGAACCCGCAGCTGCATGGCGTGATGGGTGTGTCGGATATCGACTACAGCGACATGTATCCGATCAACATCCTGGGTCGCGGCGTGGCGGTGATCGCGGTGCCAGCCGCATCCAAATACCAGACGCTGAGCGATCTTCTGGACGACATCGCCGCCAATCCGGGCTCGGTCAAGATGGGCTCCACCGGTCCCGGCGGCCTGCCGTCGACCATCGGCGCGCTGATCTCCAACGCCACCGATTTCGACGTCACCGCGATCCCCTTCGACGGCGAAGGCCCCGGCCTCACGGCGATGCTCGGCGGAGAGGTCGATTTCATGCCGACCGGCATCTCGGCGGCGGCTGAGCAGGTCAAGGCGGGCAACATGCGCGCGCTGGCCGTGGTGAACCCCGCCCCGGTGGACACGCTGCCCGACGTGCCCGCAATCACCGACACCCTCCCGGAGATGGAGCGGTTTCTGCCATGGGGGCCGTTCTACGGCGTCTTCGTGCGCGCCGATGTGCCCGACGATGTGAAAGCCACGCTGACAGAGGCCTTTGCCACCGCCGCCACGGATGAGACCTTTCTCGAGCTGATGGCCAACCGCGGCAACGTGGTGATGAACATGGGCGGGCAGGAGGCCGTCGATTTCCTCGCCAAGTGGCAGCAGGTCACGGTCTGGGCGCTTGAGGACACCGGAGCGACCAAGGTCAGCCCCGAAGAGCTTGGCATCGCGCGTCCCTGATCGGGCAGGCCGACCCGGTATCGCCCTGCCGGGCCGGCCCCCCACGCGTTCATGAAACCGCATGACACCCTCCGGCCGGGAGAACGGCTTTTCGCGCTGCTGCTGGTGATCTTCTCGGGCTATGCGTTCTGGGAATCTTACGGCATTTCGCGATTCAGCGGCCTGACCACGGGGGGTGTCATGCCGATGCTGGCCTCCGCCGTGATGCTGCTCACCGGCGGCGTCATCCTGGCCGAGACATTGCGAAAACCGCGCGCGGCGCAAAGCGGGTTGCCGGGGCTCATCGCCTATCTCTTTCCGCTGCGCGTCGTGCTTTTCACCCTGCTGGTGGCGGGTTTTGTGGCGGCGATCCCGGTGGCGGGCTTTCTGACCGCGTCGGGTGTGCTGCTGTTTGTGGCGGTCTGGGCCTTGTGGCGGAAAGGCCCCGTCCCGGCGCTGGCGATCGCGCTTTTGTCCGTCGGGGTGATCTATCTGCTCTTCCGGGTCGTCTTTCAGGTTGTGCTGCCCACCGGAACCCTCTGGCCATGAGCGAGATCTTCGGCTTTTTCGCCACCTCCTGGCTCGATCCCTATCTGCTGATGCTGACCGCGCTTGGCACCTTCGCCGGGATCTATATCGGCGCAATCCCCGGGCTTTCCGTCACGATGGCGGCGTCGATCCTGATCTCCTTCACCTTCAAATGGGAGGTCAACGAAGCGCTGGCGCTCATTGCCGGGGTCTATGTCGGCGGCGTCTATGGCGGCGCGCGCACGGCGATCCTGCTCAACATTCCCGGCGCGCCGAGCGCGATTGCCACGGCCATCGACGGCTACCCGCTGGCGAAAAAGGGGCTGGCGGGTGAGGCGATTGGCCTTTCGACGGTGATGTCGGTCATGGGCGGGCTGATCGGCGTGCTGGCGCTGGCCCTTGCCGCGCCGCTGATCGCCGGGTTCGCGATCAAGTTCACCTCGCGCGAATACATGCTGCTGGGGATCATCGGCATCCTGCTTGTCGGGACGCTTTCGGGCGAAAGCTTTGCCAAGGGCGCCTTTGCCGGTGCGCTGGGGGTCATGATCGGCATGATCGGGCTGGATCCGATGACCGCCGAGACACGGTTCACCTATGGCTCCATCAACCTGATGGGCGGTGTGCCGTTTGTGGTGGCGATGATCGGCTTTTTCGGCGTGGCCGAAGCGCTGGTGCAGCTCGAACATGTCTCTACCGCGCCGATCAGGCAGAAGGTGGCGCGGATCATCCCCGCCTGGTCCGATGTAAGGCGCTATCTGGGGCTCGGGCTGAAATCCTCCGGTCTGGGCACGTTGATCGGGGCCCTGCCGGGCACCGGCGGCGATATCGCGGCGCTGCTGGCCTATGATCAGGCCAAGCGCAGCACGAAAAACCCCGAAGTGCCCTTCGGCGAGGGTGCAAAGGAAGGGCTGATCGCGCCCGAGACCGCCAACAACGCCGCGGTGGGCGGCGCGTTTGTGCCAATGCTGACGCTGGGCATCCCCGGTGACGCGGTGACCGCCATCATCATCGGCGCGCTCTATATTCACGGGCTCAAGCCCGGCCCGCTGCTGTTGACCGACACGCCGCATCTCTTCTGGTTCATCGTCGGCAACCTGACGCTGGCCAACCTGTTCCTGCTGGTCTTCGGGCTGACGGGCATACGCGTCTTTACCAAGGTTGTGGAATGCCCGCGCGCGATCCTCATCCCGCTGATCGTCATCCTGTCTGCGGTGGGCGCTTATGCCATTCAGAACAACCCGGTGCACATCACCTGGGCGCTGGCCTTTGGCGTCATCGGGTATTTCCTCAAACGCTACGGGTTTGAGGTCGGCCCGATCATCCTCGGCGTCATTCTTGGCCCGATGATCGACGCAAATTATCGCCGCGCCATGATCGGTGCGCAGGAGAATATCGGCACGTTTCTCTATGAGCTGGTCGCCAACCCGATCTCTTTTTTGCTGACCTGCGCGCTGCTGGTGATGTTTGCCTCGCAATTGCCGTTTCTGCGCCGATGGCGGCGCGCGAGTTAACGTTTGATGCGGCGGGGGATCGGTGCGTTTCGCCTCCCCCGCCTGAACGCACAGAGGGCCCGGATGAGCCAGGACAACGCCACCGAGGAAGATCAGGCCAAGGCCGACACGCGCCGCGCCAGCGGGGAATTTGTGCGCGGGATCAGCGGCTTTCGCCGGACCCTCGGCGATGAGGGGCTTGCCCCCGAACCGGGCCGCTATCACCTCTTTGTCGCGCTCAACTGCCCCTGGTGTCACCGGGTCACGCTGGCCCGTGCCGTTCTGGGCCTGCAGGACAGCATCAGCATGGATGTGGCTTTTCCCAACCGCACCGGCGACGGTGATCCGGACGGCCCCAACCTTTGGGAGTTTGCGCCGCAGCGCCGCGCGTCGCTGACAGGCGAACCGTTGTCCGAATGCACTTTGGAGACCGGTACGGGCGACGGGCTGCGGCTGGCCAAAGAGATCTATCGCCGCGAAGGCTCCGACGAGCAATCGGTGCCGATCCTCTATGACAAACACGAGCGCCGCATCGTCAACAACGAGAGCGCCGAGATCATCCGAATGCTCGACGCCCATGCCGCGGCGCTGGGATCGCGGCTGCCCGAGGATCGCCGGGTGCGGCTTCTGCCGGACGACCCGGCGCTGGCCGACACCATCGCGGCGCTCAATGAGCGGATCTACCTGAGCATCAACAACGGGGCTTACAAGGCCGGGTTTTCATCGGACCAGTCGGTTTACGCGCACGCGTTTCAGGCCTATTTCGAGACGCTGGCCTATCTCGAAGAGCTGCTGTCGGACGGGCGCGATTTTCTGACCGGCGCGGCGTTCACCGAAGCGGATCTGCGCCTTTTTCCAACGCTTTACCGCCATGACCCGGTCTATTACCTGCGCATGAAACTCAACGCAGCGCGGATCCTCGACTACCCGCATCTCTGGCGGTGGCTGTGCCGGGTCTACGCGCAGGACGGTGTGGCCGAGGCCGGATCGCTGATCCATTGCCGTCAGGGCTATTTCGGCCGCTCCTGGAACGGCGTCGTGCCGCTCGGGCCGGTCACGCCGATGACGTATCCCGAGGCCTATCATCATCCGGAGTTGGCGGGACCCGGCGCTTGATTGCTTGGTCTGCAAGGACGGCAAAGGGCAGCGACCGCACTCCTATGCCGGTCCCGATGCGACTGGCAGCCCTCTGCGCGACATCCCGGGGCAATCCCGCGCGCCGCGATTGCGCTCTTCACCGGTCCTGTCTCTGGCAGGATCGGCATGCGCGATCATCGCGCGTCATTCGGTGACCGGAAACTCCGCCACCTGCACGGTCTTGCAGTCGAAATTGCCCTTGGCGCCGTCGCTGAGTGCCGATTGCGGGTAATATTCCGGCAGGCTTTCATCCGAACACCCGGCGCGGAAACTGGTCAGCATGTCCTCTGCGATGCTTGGGTCGAGCGGGCCGTGATTGTGCACCGGCAGGTGATATTCCGCGGTCTCGGGGCTGTGAAACTCGGTGTCGAAGAAATTGCCCTCGACCGCGCCCCTGGGCAGGAAACTGGCCAGCGAGACGGTGCCGTCCTCGCCCACAACGCCGCTGGCGGCCAGGGTCACGACGGCATCGGCCTTGGCACCGTCGGTCATCGTCTCGACGGGCGTGCAGGGGTTGGCCTTGCAGACCGAGGGGTTCTGGATCGCCACCCACCAGACGGTCACCACATCGCCGGGGGTCAGGCCCGACGACTTGATCGCCATCGCAGCCCCGAAGGCGCCTTTCTCCAGAACCACGGATGTGCCCTCGACCGGTCCGGGCGCCATGCCGCTGCCGGGTGTCCAGCTCAGCGGTTTGGTGATCGCCTCCGCCGAAGCGGTGCCTGCAACGACCAAAGCGGTGGCGGCCACCATCGAAAGCCGGGCGGCATCGATCAGCCTGAGGGGGGATTGGCGTCTGGGCATGCCGGTCTCCTTGATGTGCTGCGGTGTGCTGCGGTTGTGCCGCGTTCCGCCGAAGCGGCGACCGAAACTTGAAACGGCCCCCGGGCTGTGGTGAGCTTGCGGCACGGGGCGGCGTTTGTCCTGAAATTTTGGATGAAATTTTGTGAAATCCGGTCGTTTCCAGCTTGGTGATATCACCGTCGAGCCTAGCACATTGGCGCTGACCCACAAAGACGGGCGCCCGGCGCAGCTGCGCCACAAGTCGCGCGCGGTCCTGGCCTGTCTGCTGGAAACCCCCAATCGCACGGTGAGCAAGGATCACCTGCTGCAGACTGTCTGGTCGGGGCTCAGCGTGTCCGACGAGAGCCTCGTTCAGTGCATCGCCGATATCCGCAGGATCGTCGGCAAGGATGCACGGCAGGTGGTCGAGACCGTGCCGCGCGAAGGCTACCGGGTGAATGTCAGCGCGGCACCGGGCGCGCGGCCACGTCCGGCGCTTCTGATCCCGGTGGCTCTTGTTGCCGCAGCGCTTGGCACGGGTTGGGCTCTCTGGCCGCGGGACACCGTCCCGCCAGATGGGTCGGCGCGCGGGCCCGACATTGCCGCCGCCAAGGCCAGCCCGCCCGGCACCGCAAGCACCGCGGCTTATCTCGAGGTGCTTCAGGGGCGCGTTTCCGCCAGCCGGTTCAGCCAGGACGAAAGCCTTGTGGCGGAGCGTCACTTCCGCCGCGCCATCGCGCTCGATCCGTCCTTCGCGCGCGCCTATGCAGAGCTTGGCACGCTGCTCGCCGTGCGCTTTGAGAATGACTGGACCGTGCTCGGGGAGGCGGACAAGGACAAGGCGCTGTTTTACGCTCAAACCGCCGCGTCCCTCGATCCGGAGCTTTGGCTGGCGCATTACGCGCTGGGGCGGCTTTACAGTCTGTTCGGCGATCTGGACGCCGCCGAGAGGCATCTTGAAACCGCCATGTCGCTGCAGCCGGGCAAGGAGGATGCGCGCGCCTATTTCGGCATCCTGCGCAATTTTCAGGGCAAGTCCGACAACGCGGTGGCGATATTGCAGCAGGCGGTGGCGTCACATCCCGACCCGCCTTACTGGTACTATCTCGGCCTCGGCAATGCGCTGTTCAACACCGGCCGGAACGCCGAGGCGGAAGCGGCGCTGGACCGGTGTCAGGCGCTCTCGCAGGCCTCGCCCTATTGCCTGCGCTACCTGATCGGCGTCTATGGCGCGATGGGCCGGATGGCGGAGGCTCAGGCCGCCGCCCGCTCCTATGAGGCGATGGGGTTCGAGCTTTCGGTGGCGTCGATCATGGGCCTGATGAGCTATCACCACCCCGACGCGCGCGCCCGGCTGGAAGCGGCCCTGCGTCGCGCAGGAGTGCCGGATTAAGGGCAGGGGCCTTCCGGGCACCACGCTTACATGCCTTTGAAATCACGCGATTTCATGAGATTTCACAACTCTTCATTTGGTGAAACGCGCCTGCAGCCGCTCAGGTACCTCCCATCGTCACGGCCCGCCTGACCGGATCCGGCAGCGGGCCACATACCGGAGGATTGACCATGTCATTGACGCGTTTGCTTTTGCCACTTTCCCTGATCGCCGCGGCCACCACAGGGGCCGCCGAAACCCGCACTCTGCCGCTGTCGTGGACGCCGCCCAGCGGCGAGACGCCGGGCCCCATCGACGGCACGCGGGCGCTGCTCGTCACCGGACCCGAGGGCGCATCGATGCACCTCACCTCGAAACACCTGACCCCCGGAAACGCGGTCACGATCTGGTTTGTCGCGCTACAGAACCCGCAGCTTTGCCAGAAGAACCCCTGCACCCCCAAAGAGGCCATGGGCATGGCGGAGATGGAGACCGTTGCGGTGAACGGCGGCGGCACCGTGGTGCCGGCGGATGGAAGGATCGAAGTGTCGGCGCATCTGCCCGCGGGGGTTGTGGACAACAACCTCTTCGAGACCGATTTTGTCTCGCCCGAGACGGCGGAATACCATCTGGTGATCCACGATCACGGCCCGCTCATCCCCGAGCTTGCCGCCGACATGCTGTCGAGCTTCCGCGGCGGGTGTACTCTGGAAAGCGTGCCGCCGCATTACCCGGTGTCGGCGCGGTCGGACGGGCAGGGCGGGCCGAACACCTGTGTGTCCCGCCAGGTCGCGCTTTTTGTGCCGCCCGCGGCGGCGAACTGAGGCCAGCCCTGCGCCACACTCATGCGGTCGCCGGGCATGCCAGCCCGGCGGCTGCGTCTGATCGATCAGGGGACCCGCGTCACTGCGGCCGCCGCCGCCCCAGAAGCCACACGAAGAACACACCGCCGATCAGCCCGGTCACGATCCCGATCGGGATATCCTCCGGCGCCATCACGGTGCGCGCGGCGATGTCGGCCCAGAGCAGCAGGATCGCCCCGACCAGCGCCGATCCGGGCAGCACCCGCAGATAATCGCCGCCCACTAGCATCCGGACCACATGCGGCACCATCAGCCCGACAAAGCCGATGATGCCGGAAAAGGCGACCATCACGCCGGTGATCAGCGCGCCCACCACAAAGACCAGCAGGCGGAACCGCGCCACCGCGATCCCCAGCGTCGAGGCGGTCTCATCCCCGACCGTCATCGCGTTGAGCGAGGAAGCGCGGGACATCAGCCAGGCGCCGCAGAGCACAAGGATTACCAGCGGATAGGCCAGCTGGCTCCATTGCGCGAGCCCGAGCCCGCCCAGCATCCAGAAGACCACCGTATGGGTCGCGCGCGGATCTCCGAGGAAAATCAGCACATTGGCAGCCGACATGATGATGAAGGACACCGCGACCCCGGCCAGCACCAGCCGGTCGGCGCTGCTCGCCTCGGCAAACCGGGCGACGCCCAGCACCACCAGCGTGGCCATCAGCGCGCCCAGAAACGCCAGCAGCGGCACGGTGAGCAGCCCGATGAAAAGCCCGGTATGCAGCAGCGCCAGGATCGCGCCGAACGCCCCGCCCGACGAGATGCCCAGCAGATGCGGATCGGCCAGCGGGTTGCGCGTCACCGCCTGCAGGCTCGCGCCGACCATCGCCAGACCCGCGCCCACCATCATCGCCAGCAACGCGCGCGGAAAGCGGATGTCCCAGACGATGGCCTCGCGGCCCTGCGACCAGGTGGCATCGACCAGCCCGGGGACAAGCTTGTTGAGGAACACCCCCCAGACGGTTGCCAGCGGCACCTGCACGGCCCCCACCGAGATGGCAATCGAGACCGAGACCGCAAGCACCGCAAACCCGCCCAGCAGAGCGGCCAACCGCCGCCCGGCGTGACGGGTCCGGCCGGGCAGGCGCGGGGTTTCGGTCATGTGCTCATCTGTCCGCGAAGGCCTCGGCAAGCGTCCTGATCGCTTCGATATTGCGCGGCCCCGGTGTGGCTTCCACATATTCAAGCGTCACGAAGCGGTTGTTCTTCACCGCGTCGAGATCGGCAAAGGCCGGGTTCGACATCATGAAGGCGCGTTTCTGCGCGGCGGTCACTTCGCCGTAATTCACGATGACCACAACCTGCGGGTTGCGCTCCACCACCTCTTCCCAGGTGACCGTGGCCCAGCTCTTGTCGAAATCCGCCATGATGTTGACCCCGCCCGCCGCCTCGATAAGCGCGGTGGGCATGGCATAGCGCCCGGCGGTGAACGGCGTGTCCTCGCCGCTGTCATAGACAAAAACGCGCGGCGGGTCTGTCCGCTGCTCTTTGGCAAGTCCCGCAAGCTCGGCGCGGTAGCCCTCCACAAGTGCGGTTGCGCGCGCCTCGACCCCGAAGATCCGGCCAAGGTTCATCAGATCGGCATACATGTCCTCGATGCTGGCCTTGCCCTTGTCCATGATATGCGCGCAGCTTTCGGTCAGCTCGTAGACCTTGATGCCGAAAGGCGCCAGCGTGTCCGGCGTGACCTCGCCGCCGACCTTCATGCCGTAGTTCCAGCCCGCAAAGAAGAAATCCGCATCGGCGCCGACCAGCACTTCCTTGGAGGGGTATTTTGCCGAAAGCTCCGGCAAGGCCTCGACGCCCGCGCGCATCTCTTCGTCGAGCGTCTGCCAGCCGGAGATGCCGGTATAGCCGACCATGCGATCCTCGAGGCCCAGCACCAGCATCATCTCGGTGAGGTTGACATCGTGCGAAATGGCGCGCTCGGGCGGCGCGTCGAAAGTCACCTTCCGGTTGCAGCTTTCGATGGTGGTCCCGGCCAGGGCGGGGCCGGTGGAAAGCCCCAGGGCGAGGAGGGCGGCAAGCGCGCGTGTCATGGGTTTTGTCCTGCATCTGAGAGGTGGTAGGTGAGATGGGCGGCTCCGCTGGGCGCCAGCGTTTCGCGGCGCGCATCGACCCGGAACGCGCGGGAGACCGCCGCTTCGGACAGCACCTGACCGGGGGGGCCGAAGCCCTGCGGCTTGCCGCCCTGCAACAGCAGCACGTCGTCACAGATCCCCGAGGCAAGGTTGAGGTCATGCAGCGAGGTGACGATGGTCAGCGGCAGGGTGCGGATCAGGTTCAACGTCTCCAGCTGGTGGCGGATGTCGAGGTGGTTTGTCGGCTCATCGAGGATCAGCAGCCCCGGCTCCTGCGCGAGCGCGCGGGCCACCATGACCCTCTGACGTTCCCCGCCGGAGAGCGTGCCGATATGGCGGTGGGCGAGACCCTTCAGGCCCAGCTGACCCAGGACCTGGTGAATGATCTGCCGGTCGCGCGCGCCGTCGGTGCCGGCAAAACCGCGCCGGTGCGGGGTGCGCCCCAGGGCCACAACCTCTGCCACGGTCAGGGAAAAATCGCTGGGGTGTTCCTGCAGGACGGCGGCCACCCGCCGCGCCACCGCGCGGGCGGAGAGGCGCCAGATATCCTCGCCGTCGATGGCGACGGTGCCGGTCTCGGGGCGGTGAAAGCGGTAGAGCAGGCGCAGCAGCGTCGTCTTGCCCGCGCCGTTCGGGCCCACGATGCCCAGCACCCGGCCCGCCGCGAGCGTAAAGCTGGTGGCATGCAGCAACCTCTCGCCGCCGCGCCGCGGCGACCAGGAGAGATCGGTCACGGTCAGCCTGGCGGAGTTCACGAAAGACACTCCCCGGAGCGTTCGAGCACCGACACGCTGGCAGGCGCATGATCGCCGCCAAAAGCACTGCCGGTTGCCACGCAGGGCGCGCGCCCGTACGCCCGGGCCGAGGCGCGGTCTTGCGCGAAGGCGACCAGCGCGTCGCCGCCGGTGTCCGGGTCGACATCGCCAAAAAGACAGACCGCCGCGCGGGTGCCGTGATAGGCGATTGTGCAGGGGCGCTCACATGACCCCGGACGCGCCGTGCCGGAGGTCTCGAAGGTCTCGGGCACGGCCTCTCCGGCCATGGCAATCGAGCGGTAAAGACGGTCGATCAGCTCATATCCCGGGTGGCTGGCCGGGCCGGTGTGCCTGCAAGATGTGCAAACGGTGATCCTGTGGTCCATCCGGGCCTCCCCGGCAGGGGAAGGCAGAGCAGATAAACTGGTGTTGTGACAGAGACGTCGGCTCAGCCATCATATGCTCCTGACCAGGCACCCCGCCTGTATCGCGTTGAAAGGCCGACGCCGTCCGGCGCCGGTGATGGCAGGTCTCCTGACTCGCGGGTCCATGCTTCCCCAAACCTTCCCGGACGCAAGGCGCCCAGTGGTCGTGTCGGGGTCGCTCTCCGCTTACAGTTGCGGGGGCAGTCACGGGTTTGGCACCATATCGGCCGCACCGCACCGTGTTCCCTTTTATCCCGTCGGCTTTCGGCGTCCGGGAACCATCGCAAGGACCGAAACGGAAATACCCCCGGGGGTCAATAGCGATCTCCCGTCCGGTCGGGGGAATCCTGCGGGTCCGCTGCCTGTGGCGCGCCGTGTCCCGGTCTGGGGCCCTGAGGCAGGCGGTCGGGTCGGGCGTCGGCGCGGCGGGGCTCGACCGGCTGGCTCGGTGCCATGGCTACGGGCCACCTTGCCCGTAAAGCCGCAGTCCTGCGCGCGGTCTCCTCCGCGGCACGGTCAGCGCCCCCGCAGAAAAGCCGCGCGCGAGGCAGACCCGCCGCGTTTCGCGGCAGGGCGCCAGCCCTGAGACCTCCGGAACCAGAGGATCAATTGCGGATCGCAGCACGCTTGCCTAGCATGTGCGGGCGCATGGATATCGCGATCATCATAACCTTTGTCGTCTCGCTCTTTGCCATCATCGGAGTGGCCGAGCCGCTGGCGGCGCGGCTGCGGCTGCCCTACAGCGTCATTCTGGCCATTCTGGGGGTGCTGATCGGCGCCGCGGCGAGCTTTTTTCTCTACACCAACCTGACCGACGCGCTGAACCCGGTGGCCGAGGCGATCCTTGGATTCCCCATCCGTTCCAACGTCTTCCTCTACCTTTTTCTGCCGACGCTGCTGTTCCAGGCGACGCTGGGCATGAACCTCAGGCGGATCATCGACGACTGGGTGCCGATCCTCGTGCTGGCGGTTGTGGCGGTGGTCGTGGCCACGCTGTTTGTCGGCTATGCGCTCTCCTGGGTGAGCGCGCTGCCGCTCGCGGGATGCCTGCTGATCGGCGCGATCATTTCGACCACCGATCCCTCTGCCGTTGTCAGCATTTTCCGCTCCTTCGCCGCGCCCGGACGGCTGGTGCGGATCATCGAAGGCGAAAGCCTGCTCAACGATGCCGCCGCCATCGCGCTTTTTGGCCTGTTCATGGGGTTTGTGACGCTTGGCATGCCGGACCCCAACCTCGGCGACGCGCTGGCCCGCTTTCCGATCCTGATGCTCGGGGGCGCGCTCACCGGCTGGGTCATCGCGCGCGTGGCGCTCTGGGTCATGGCGCTTTTTGAAAGCTACGACCGGGCGCAGGTCTCGATCTCGGTGGCGCTGCCCTATCTGGCCTATATCGGTGCCGAACAGAGCGTCGGCGCCTCCGGTGTCATTGCCGTTGTGGCCTCCGGGCTGACCCTGTCCTATCTGGGGCCGGGGCGGCTGCCGCCGGTCTCCTGGACCAATCTGCGCGAGGTCTGGGATCTGCTGGCGCATTGGGCGGGCTCGCTCATTTTCATCCTCGCGGCCTTGCTGATCCCGCGCATGCTGGAAGAAGTCCGGCTGTCGGATCTGTGGTTGCTGGCGGTGGTCATCCTCGCGGCCACGGCGGCGCGGGCCTCGGTGCTGTACGGTCTGCTGCCGGTGCTGCACCGCTTGCGGCTTTCACCGGTGGTCGAGCGTCCCTATCGCGCGGCGCTGCTTTGGGGCGGGCTGCGCGGGGCTGTCACGCTGGCGCTGGCGCTGGCGGTCACCGAAAGCCTGCGCATCCCGCTCGAGCTGAAGCGCCTCGTCGGCATTCTGGCGACAGGATATGTGCTCTTCACGCTCTTTGTGCAGGGCACGACTTTGCGCATGGTGATCCGCTGGCTTGGCCTCGACCGGCTGTCGCCGCTTGACGATGCGCTGTCGCGGCAGGTTGTGGCCGTCGCATTGCAGACCGTGCGCGAGGATATCGCCGAGACGTCGCGCAATTACGAGCTGACCCATGATATCGTGCGCTCCGAGGCCAAGCGCTTTGGCGAACGGCTGGAAGGGGCGGTGAAATCCGCCGAGGAAAACACCGATATCCTGGACCGCGACCGCATCACGCTGGGCCTGATCGCGCTGGCCGGCGCGGAGCGCGATGCCATCCTCAACAGCATCCGCGAACGCACGGTGTCGTCGCGGATGAGCGAGCAGTTGCTGAACGCCGCCGACCGGGTGATCGAAAGCACCCGCGCCAACGGGCGCACCGGTTACCGCCATGCCGCCGCCCTCAGCACCAGTTACGGCCGGGATTTCAAGGTCGCGATGGTGCTGCACAACTCGTTCCGGATCTCCGGCATGCTGGCGCGCCTGACGGCGGACCGGTTCGAGTTTCTGCTGTCGCAAAAGCTGATCCTGCGGGATCTCGACGATTTCATCACCGGGCGGATCCGGCGCATCCATGGCCGGCGTGTCTCGGACCTGCTGGCGGAGTTGCTGGCGCGCCGGGTCGAGGCGGTGAACACGGCGCTTGCCGGGCTGCGACTGCAATATCCCGGCTATGCCGACGAGCTGGAGCGCCGCTTCATTCGCCGGACCGCGCTGCGGCTGGAAAGCCGTGAATACGCCACGATGCATGATGACGGCCTGATCGGGACAGAGCTTTTCACCGCGCTCATGCACGAGATCAGCGACCGCCAGGATGCGGTGGAGCGGCGGCCCAGGCTCGATATCGCGGTGCAGAAAGCGGATCTGGCGCGGCAGTTGCCGATCTTCGAGCGGCTGGGGGATGCGGATCTCAGGCGGCTCGCGCGGGTGCTGCGAACCACCTATGTCGACGCCGGAGAGTTGATCGTCGCGCGCAACAGCCCGCCGAAAAGCGTCTTCTTCATCGGACTTGGCGCGGTCGAGCTCAGGGGTGCGGGCCATACCTGGCGGCTTGGCCGCGGCGAGATGTTCGGGCAGATGGCGATCCTGCGGCGCATGCCGTTCCGGTTCGATGCGCGCGCGATTGCGCCGTCGATCCTGCTGGTGCTCGACGAGGCCCGGTTCCGCCGTCTGCTCGCCCGCAGCAAATCGCTGCAGGACGCGGTGGCCGACGCCGCCCGCAAACGCGGACTGGACCTGCCAAAAGCGCTGGAAGGCTGAGCGCGCCCGGGGTTGAAAGAAGGCGCCGCGCGCGGCGACGGGAGAGGGCGGGCCGGCCGCGCAGAGGTGTTCCGGGACCCGGCAGCACGCCCGCCGTCCGCGCCGCCTCCAGTGGATGGCGTCGTTACCCCGAAGACCCTCACCAATAAAGATATGCCGGTCAGACCAGCCGCAGAAATCGCGCGATCAGGTCAGATGCACACAAGCGTGTCGGCGCAGGATCAGCAAAAGCCAGATCGACGATGAGCGTGATGGCGGAGAGACAGGCCGCCATGGTCATTTCCGGCGAGGTACGCCCTTGTCCCTACATGTCTTGATTGCTTTCACGCAAACCACCTTCCATTGTACGATGTGTTCCGGCATAATCCGTGGCAATCCATGCTTTATTGGGGGATAAATTGGTGCTCGCGACAAACCGCAGACCGAAAAAGGCTCTGTCACCTCGGTTCGTGGAGACCGTAGAGGCGCCGGGCAAGTATTTTGATGGGCACGGCCTCATTCTAAGGGTCTTGAAAAATGGCTCGAAGCAGTGGGTCCAGCGCATAACTGTTCGCGGTAAGCGAACAGAGCTCGGCCTTGGCAGCCCGCCAGCCGTAACGCTAAAAATGGCCAGGGAGGTCGCACTCGAAAATCGCGGCAAGGCGATGCTTGGCGGTGACCCGCTTGCTGACAAGCGCAAAGCGCAAGACCGCATGACCTTTGCGAAAGCGGTGGACCAATACCTTTCGGCGTAGCTTTCAGAGTTCGGGAACGAAAAACATCGCAAGCAATGGCGTTCGACATTGGATACTTATGCGACGCCGGTGCTTGGCAATAAGCTGGTGGCGGACATCACAGTACACGACGTATTGCGAACGCTAGAGCCAATATGGCGCGACAAGACTGAAACCGCATCGCGCCTTCGTGGCAGAATCGAAAACGTTCTGTCCTGGGCCACCGTGGCCGGGCACAGAACCGGTGACAACCCCGCCCGCTGGAAAGGCAACCTTTCCGAAGCGCTTCCCAAGCCAGCTAAGATTGCGCGTGGCGGTAACCAGCCCGCTCTGGCTTTGGTAGATGTGTCACGCTGGTGGCGAGACCTGTCCCAGCGCGAGGGGATGGCTGCTCGAGCTCTCGAATTTTTGACACTTACGGCTGCTCGCTCAGGTGAGGTGCGCGGGGCGACGTGGGGTGAAATCGACCTCAATCCCGCTAGCAAAATGGACAGGCGTGACCCTGCTACATCCGCCACAAACGCTGCTGTCTGGACTATCCCTGCAGCGCGCATGAAGAATGGCAGGTCGCATCGCGTACCACTATCTCCGGATGCGGTCGCGTTGCTAGATGGCCTACCTCGGCTCGACGGATCGCCATACGTTTTCTTTGCTCCGCGCGGCGGAAAACTTTCAGACATGAGCATCTCCGCCGTTATGCGGAGGATGCAGGCAGCACAAGAGAAGGCGGGTTGCGCAGGCTACCTCGATGCTGCCAGCAAGCGGCCCGCAGTTCCTCACGGCCTGCGCTCAACCTTCCGCCAGTGGGCGGCAGAGCGCGGGTATCCAAGGGACATGGCCGAAATCGCGCTGGCGCACTTTGTAGGCTCAGAGGTCGAGCGCGCTTATCAGCGTAGCGACATGCTCGAGCGTCGCCGGATAATGATGGTGGCTTGGGCGAAGTTCGTATGTGACGCAGAGGCGGATGCTAGCAATGTGACGCTCCTCGAATGACAGATCATGGACAAGACAGAAGACTTGTCGAAATACGTGCCACGTGGTCAGCTCTCCTAGAGGCTGAAGAGACTGCCTTTCAAAAGTGCTGTGACCTCGACCACGAAAACCATGAAAAAACAAAGCAGAAATCCGAAGCGGTGCGGCATTGGTGGGGGCTAGCGAATGAGATCCTCTGGATGTTCACCCGGACGCGAATGCAGTATAATCACGAGCTGCAGCCGTTCCCTGCCTTCACGCTGGGGCGCTTGGCAAATGTGTCCGAAGATATCAGTAACGGCATTATTCCATCGTTTGTTGAAGATGCACGTCGTGGGCGTGGTCGACCGATGTTTAGTGGGGAGCGAAAACACATCGCCTATGGAGTGCTCTACATTGAGGCTGTTCGAAGCGGCGAAATTGAGGACAGGTCGCCAAACCTGACAGTCCGGCGTGCCTACAATGTCACGGCGAGAGCGGTTCAAGGCTGGATGAAGCGAAGGGAAGAAATTTGCCTTGGCGTGCCATTCCGGCAGCTATCCCCGGAGGAACTAAAGAAAAAGATGCTTGAATGCGGCGAGGTGTATTCGAACATCGGACGGGGCGCGCCATCTGATAATTAGAGCGAACCCATAACGCCTTTTGCGTTCGCTCCCGCGTGTCCAAGTTTTCTTGCACCTTTCCGAAATGAAGCACGGCAATCCTGCTGTGTTCTGCCGGAAAGGAAATCCTCACATGGCACACGTATTGCTCCGTCGCCCGGACGTAGAAGCTCGCACCGGGCTTTCCCGCTCGACGATTTACGATTGGATGAAGCGAGGTGATTTCCCGCAGCCTGTAAAGCTCGGCACGCGGCTTGTTGCTTGGCGCGAAGGCGACATCGCCGAATGGATGCGGGCACGCGAAAAGCGCGCCGCCTAAAGAAAACCCCCACCCGCAAGGTACGGGCAGGGGCGTATTTCTTAGGGCGTAGAACACCCAGAGCAATACATCACTGACCCGCGCCTTTCAACCTTGAAGAAAGGAACGCGGACTATGAAACACCAAACCACGGCTTCCCAGCCAAAAGACCACCCCAAACCACCCCCGAACGCAAAGCGCGTCTATCGCTGGGCGGACTTGCCGCTTCACACCGAACAGGCGCTCTATCGCGTTACTGATCCCGGTCAGGAGCCGCGCATCATTCATGCAGCCAAGCGCAAGCGGCAGGTTTTGGAAGGCCTGATGCGCTCTCCGGTCTATGCCGCGAGTTACTGCCGCCTCTCCGATCAGGTGCTGCCGCTGCGCCGCGATGATGGTGTCGATATTCATTGCGAAATGTACCGCGACGATCCCGAGACCGGGCGCGAGCGGTACGGTGTCTATTTTCTCCGGTCCAAGGTCGAGCGGATCGAGCGGGAGGGCGAGGCATGAGGACGCACGCCCGTACACATCCCTCTGCAAAGGAATTGCAGGCCCGTCGCATTCGGTGGCGGCATGGTCTGAACGGTTCAACCGCGCGGCTTGTCGCAACACTTCACTTCGGGGAGGCGCGGCAATGAGCAGTCCTATCGAGATCCGCAAAAACGCGCGGGAGGTCATTCGCATCGAACGGCAGGCGTTCAAGGGCCACGACCTGGTCAACCTGCGCGTCTATTTCGATGCTGGCGATGGCGAGATGAAACCCGGTAAGCAGGGGGTCGCGTTTCGCGCGGCCCTTCTGCCCGATGTTCTGCAGGCACTGATGGCCTTCTGCGATAGCGAGGACGCTGCCTGATGCCCGCGCGGACATATGCTCAGATTGAATGCTCGTTGAAGGGTTCGAAAAAGATTCGCGGCCTTTCCAGCCACAAAGTCCGGTGGGTGTATCTCTGCGCCCATCTCAGCGACTTTGCGACGTATACCGGAGTTTTCCGCTACCCAAGGCCGATGTGGGCATATGATGCTCAGCTTGATCCTGACGGACTTGACGACGCTATTGCCGAGCTCATCGAAGCGGGCCTCATCGACTACGACGCGGAAGATGACTTTATCCGCATCGTAGGCTGGTTCCACAAACGCAGCGGGCCAGACAACCCGAACAGGGTTCAAAGCGTCATCGCTGATTTGACGGGCTTGTCCGAACTCCCGGAAGCGATGCTGCAGAAGGCGTCTGCGGAGCTTGTTTGCGCGTCCGTCAAGCGCTCCCTGCGCTGGACGGAAGACAGCGGGGCGCGTTCGAAACTCTACAAGATGCTCAGCGCCTTTCTTCGCGAAGTGCACCTTGAGATTGGCGACGCGTTGATTGTCGCGTTGCGGTCTGAGATGGAGGCATCGAGCGCTGCCGTGCAGTCGGAAATCGGCGCAATTTTCCCACCTTTGACAATCACCGGCGGCACCGGAGAAGGTAACCGTTCCGGAAGGGTTACCCCAACCCTTCCGGAACACGAGACGAAGACGAGACGAGACGAGACGTAGACGAAACGAAGAAAAAACAAAAAATAGACGAAAACCAAAAAGGGCGCGTTTCGAACGAACGCGATATCCACGCGACGGCACCAGGTTCGATTGTCGATTTGCCGAGAAGCAGGGAAGGACCACGACCCTCAACGCTTCGCTCCAACCTTGCGCAAGCCGCCAAGGGGTAGCCATGAGCCTTCTCAAGCGCATTCACCGGTTGGAACAACGACAACCCGAGGAGCAGTTTGTGGTTCTCTCTGCGCCTTTGGGACGGTCGCAGAGCGAGAAGACCATGACTGCTGAGGAATGGGAAAGCGGGTTCTGCGCAACTCCCCAGACAAGCAACGAAATGCACGCGAGACGCAGAGGCAGTCCATGAGCAAGAACCGCAACAACGGATCGACTACGGGTCGCAATGCAGACGGGACGTTTTCGCCCGGCAATCCGGGCAGGCCTCAAGGCGCCCGCCACAAGGTCACACGCGCCGTCGAGGAGCTTCTCGCTGGCGAGGCAGACGCGCTCACTCGCAAAGCCATCGACATGGCTCTGGAAGGTGACAGCGTAGCAATGCGCCTCTGTCTCGAAAGGATAGCACCGACGCGGAAAGACGCCCCGGTGGCATTCGAGCTTCCCCCGATGGCGTCTGCAACAGATGCAGCATCAGCGGCAAAGGCGGTTCTGAGCGCAGTTTCCGAAGGTGTGCTCTCTCCCCTGGAAGCAACGAGCGTCATGGGGCTGGTGGAGACCTTTCGGAAAACGCTTGAAACCGTCGAACTCGAAGCCCGGGTTTCTGAATTGGAGGAGCAACTATGCAACTGAAGCAGCGCCTGTCTCGGCTCGAAGCCAGACAGCAACCCGAAAAGCTCTCGATCAACGTGGTGATTGTCGATGACGAGACGAGAGCAGAAGACCAGAGGCAAGCTGTCATTTGTCGCGTCTCTTCCTCGTCTGAAACGGAGGGCGCGAAATGAGGTTGCAGGCCCGCCTGACAATGCTGGAAGCGCGCAACGCTCCTGCAAGAGGTCCTGACTTCATCGTCGTCAGGTCAGTGGTCTCGGTAAACGGCACCTCGCGACCGGCCTACGCCTTTTTCGTCGGATACCAAAATGAGCAGCTCCGCGCGTTTGACGGAGAAACCGAAGAAGAGTTCTCGGCCCGTTGCCACCATCGTTTGGAAAGCTTGAAGCAGATCCAACATGCGAGCTCTGAAAATCGAGCGAAAGAACACTTCGGTGATAATCGGCAGCGGAATGACCAGACAGAGAAATTGGATGGCCCATGAGCACCTATGAAAAATTGATGAACTCTGCCCGCCGCCTCAATGAGGCTGGTGACCTAGAGGCGGCTCAAAGGGCTTGGGAGTCGGAACAGCGAGAGCGCCGCGATGCTGTTGCCTTTCTTCAATGATGGAAAGCCTGCCGCAAGGCTGCAGCACGCCAGAGGCGGGCAGAGCGTGAGGCCGAACATGGTTAGGTACGTCGACGCAGTCTGCTATCTTTTCAACAACTTCCGCCGCTTCTCTCGGTAGGAAAAATGACCAAAAACAACAACAGCGAAAGCAGGAAAAATGGCAGGACATGAACAACATCAAAACGCACCAAGTTCGGCAATGTGGCAGGCTGTTCTGGAGGCAGAGCGGCGGGGGATACTCCCGGCGGACAAGGCGGCTGCACTGGCCGAAGCGCGTCGGCGAGGGATGGTAGGCCCGCCCGCACAGCAGCCGGGTCAGGCGGATCCGCGACAGCCGCCAAGTGGCAGCGACTTCCAAGAGGTTGAGCTGCCGGATGGAACCATCCTCGAATTTCCTCAGGGTATGTCGAGAGATGAAATGCGCACGGCGGTGCACCGGTACCTTGGGAAGGCCAACGCACAGAGGCCCGCAGCGCAACCCGATCCGAACGGCGAGCGCGAAAGAATGTTCCGCGCCCTGCGCAATGCGCATAATGCCGGGGATACCGAAGCCGCGCAGCGCATTGCCAAGATGATCCAAGCCGCGCCAAGTGCGCCCAGCCGGAGCAACCAGAATCTGCAAGCCTTGGAAGCCCTAGAGAAATTGGGGCAACTGCGCCCGAATGAGCGAGCAGAACTCGCCCAACTTCGCGCCGCCAACCCTGGGGGTCAGATTGATCCGCAGATGGCCGCAATCTCGCAGGCAGGTCTGCGCGGTGATCTTCCGCCGCCGATCCCGCGTGAAAACGCGCTTATGGGTGGCATCCTTCCGTCGCCCCAGCAGGCCAAGCGCAACCTCATCGAGAACATGTTTGGCGACAACGACCCGAACTCGCTCAATCGTGGCGAGCAGTTTGCAGCGGCCCTGAACAAGGGCGGCGAGGCCATGACAATGGGTGTTGCTGGAGACGAAGCTGCTGGCATGTTTGATGCTCTTTTGGGACGAGGTAGCGCCACCGAACGTACCCAATTCCACCGCAACCAGGAAAACCAACTGCAAGAACAATCCCCCGGACTGGCGCTTACCGCCGAACTGGGCGGAGCGCTGCTCGGACCCGGCAAGGGTGGTGCCGCATTCATCAACGCAGGGCGCGGCGCAGCGGCCAGAATGGGGCGCGGGGCGTTGGTCGGTGCGGGCGCTGGGGGCGTTTACGGTGCAATGGAAGGCGAAAACCCGCAGGATCGCGTACAGAAGGGCCTCTTGGCGGCAGGTGCAGGCGGCGCAGCGGGTGGCGCGCTGGCTGACGTCGGTCAGGGCTTCGTGCGGGCGGCGAGGGCACTCCGCCGCCAACCGTCCGCCCGTGCGGCGGTCTCCACCGTAGAGGGGCTGAAAAGCCAGGCGCAGGCCCTCTATGCAGCAGCCGCCAGAAGCGGGGATGTGATCCCCCAGAACCAAATGGCCGCGATTTCCAACGCGGTACGTCAGAAGATTTCAGGCGCTGGTTTCCACCCCCGCATGCATCCAAAAGTGTCTGTTGTTCTCGATGAGCTGGATGCGTCGTCCCGCGCGGATGGCACATTAATGGGAGTAGATAAGCTCCGCCGGTTTGCTCAGAACGCAGCCCAATCCCTAGAGCCAGACGAGCGGCGCTTGGGCGCCATGGTAATCGACACGATGGACGATGCGGTTGATAGTGTGACGGGATCACAGCACCTCAAGGATGCCCGTGAAATCTGGGGGCGCATGCGTCGCCTGGAGGCCATCGAGGAGGTCATAGAAGACGCGGCGAACAGCCCGAACTTCGAAACCGCTCTTTCGACAAAGTTCCGGGCGATGCTGCGGAACAAGAAGCGGATGCGCGGTTTCTCCGAGTCCGAGAAGCGCTTGATCGCGTCTATCGCAGGCCAAAAGGGCGGCGTTAAGGCCCTGCGCGCGCTGTCCCAGCTCACCAACCCTCAATCCGTTCTGGGGCTCATGACAACTGGCGGAGCGGCCTACACATTGGGGCCTGCCCCAGCCGTGGCGCTGGCAGGCGCAGGTGTTGGCACCAAAGCGGTTGCCAACGCCATGTTGCGGTCTCGCGCTGAACATCTTCGCAGCACAGTGGGTCAAAGCGATCAGACCCGGGCAATTGTCGAGGCGCTGATGCGCCGACAGAACCCACTCGCTCAGACCGCAGCGGTGCCAGGGATCGGGCTGCTGAGCGCTATCGAGAATTGGCATAAGCGATGAACGTGGATGGAGATGCTTTCTACCGCGCTGCAGAGGCACAATACGACGCCCTGCCTCCTATCAGCACGTTGGACGAATACATCCACTTTCAAAGCGAGTTGGAAGCAATGCGCGCGCGAAGTGACGGTCGGTTTGTGCCTGAGAAGTTCGGGCTGGAAATGTCCGTGTACATCCGCCTGATGGACTATTGCAGGTCGCTTGGGCTGCCCATACCCGCCATGCCTGGGCCAGACGGCAAGGGCGGGGTTTCCTATCCCTCTATCGTGCCTTCGGCATGGTTGCTTGATTAGTAAAGAGGTTGGCGACCCCACCAAGGACACTTCAACTGGTCGCGCTAGGGTTAGGACTCATTGAGTTTCAAAGCCAGTAGATACGAGTGCCGCGAGTGCGATAGCTGACAAGAGGACCTTCGGGCATCTGTCGTATCTGGTCGCGGCCCGCCGCCAATCCTTGAGCCTGCCGAACATGATCTCGATGCGATTGAGGCGTTTGTATCTGCGCTTGCAGCGAATGGCCGGTTCGGGGAAGCTGCACTGCAGCGCTTGACTAAGTGACCAAGGTTCGGAATGGGCCGTCCCCATCCGAGCCGAACGTGCTTGCCAATAAGATGCTGCGCTGGCTCCGAAGTCCGCAAGGAGCCCGAAGTCACCGATGGCGCGCGTTGCACGAATGTCTGGATTTCCGCATTGGCATTTTTTGCAAACAACGGCCGACCCAAACAACCAGCGATCTGCCACAGTGCTTTTGCAAAATCAGTCTACAGTTGATCCGAATTTTAGGTTAAGAACCTGATCACGGTACTGGGTAGAAAGCGTCGTGTCGAACGAAGACAGCAATACGATAATATCAGAACTTTACGATTTGGTAGCATCTCCGGATCAGTACGACGCGTTCATGCTACAACTTCAGTCAAAGCTTGAGACGATGCGGTCGGATGGCCGCACAGGCGAGACGGGCAAAATCCTTGAGCACATGTCGCGCGCTGCATCGCTCGTCGACATCGTTACGCCGTGGCGCAAGGAGACGGACGCTGATCTGCATAAAGCCCTTGCACAACGCATGCAGGCGACATTAGCCCTCGACGAGGCAGGCAATATCATCGATGCCAATAGTGCCGCCAAGGTCGTGTTTGATCTTGTGCCCGGTGGCGACCTTTCTGTTTTCCCGATTGATGCGGAGGAACTCCAGCGCTTGCGTATGCGGGTTCGGCAGATAGTCGTGCAGCCGGAGAAACTCAATCAGCCCAATGACGTCCTACGATTTCACAATATTCTATCCCGACGTCCGCTGCTGGTCAGGATAGAACCCTATACCCAAGAAGCAACCAAACGACGTTTTGCGATACTGCGCACGAGCGATATAGGCTGGCCCAGTCATTTGGGCCCCATTCTTCAGGATCTCTTTGACCTCAGCCGTGCTGAGATCGACGTTGTGCGGCTTCTGGTGGAAGGTTTGAAGGTCAAGGAGATCGCCGCGCGGCGTCGGGCGTCCACCACCACCATTCGCAGTCAGTTGCAGTCGATTTTCTCCAAGACCGACACTAAGGATCAGATGGATTGTGTCCGCATGGTTTTTGGCCTCTCGTTGATGCATGAAGTGGACGAAGGCAATCTTGTCGCCGCCCGGATTGAAGCGGCGAACCAGACAGCTTTTTTCCCGCGCGAAGATCAGCGGCATGTCGTCACTCAGCACGATGGGCGAAAGCTGGAATATTCCGATTTCGGCGCTCAGGAGGGTCCCTGCATCCTGTGGTATCACGACCAGGCGTTTGGTGATGTGTGGTTCAAAGAACCCGTGCGGTTGGCTCAGCGGCGCGGCCTCAGGCTGATCGGGCCACTGCGCCCGGGATTTGGGCAAACCACGATCTATTCAGGTGAGGCGAGCGAGCCGCGCGATTTTGCCCCCGATGTGCGCTGGCTTTTGGATCACCTGAAGATAGACCGAGTCGCCATTGTATCTTCGAGCCTGGGGTTGATGCATGCCTTGGCGCTGGCAAAGTTGGAGCCGGACCGTGTGGCCTCCATCACGGCCTGCCATCCGTTATTACCAGTGCGGACTGATGAGGATCTGGAGGGGACCAATGGTTATAATTACCTAATCCCTCACGCGCGTCTCCATTTCCCAGCGTCGCTGAAGTTTTTGGTCAAAGCCGGGTTTGCCTTTGTCATGCGTTCTGGACCGGGCGCTTTTGGGAAAGCCGTGATGCGGGCTTCGCCCCGCGATGTAGAATGGATCATGCGGCCCGATATTCTACCGGTGATGATCCACGGTCGGCGGGTACATCGCGATCAGGGGTACGTCGGCAATTTCGGCGATCTTAATTACCGCAAGGACTGGAGCCCGCTTTTGGAGCAGTGCCCCGTGCCTGTGCGCCTTGTCATCGGAGAGTATGACCGCAATGTGCAATGGGGTGCTGCCCGGAGGTGGTCAGAGGCGCTCGACCAGGTCGAACTGCATGTGCTGCCCGATAGCGGATACATGGTCTTTCACCAGCAGTATGGCCAGATCATCGACTGGGCCCAGGCGGACCTGACGCAAGGTTAATCTATCCTTCAACTGAAGGATGCGCCCCGCTGTCACGACCCCTAAGACCAGCGCCGGGGGGGTAGTTCTCTCAATTTTTTCAGAATTTTAAATTCGGCGGCCCGGCCTCCGGAGCAAGAGAGGATGTGTTTATTATGTCGATCCGCCCGGAGATCCTAAGCACTCGGTCAATTCAAAGAACCACGAGCGGATTTTACAAAGGGTTCAACCTGCCCGTTGCCTTCGGCGCCATGGTCATTGTCCTGGTCTTGATCCTATGGATCGTGTTCTTTCCGCAGTCCGCAACGGCGAGCCTGTCGATGGGGCGGGAGCTCACCCTAAGCGGGTTCCGCGGGTGGTACGTTTACGCCCTGGCAGGCTTCGTTTTGTTCTGTGTGATCCTTGTCTGCCTGCCCATATCGGGCCATATCCGCTTGGGGCCTGACGATGCTGAACCGGATTTTTCGACCGGCTCCTGGCTCTCGATGATGTTTTGTGCCGGCATCGGTGCCGGGGTTTTGATCTATGCCGTGGCCGAGCCATTAGCCCATTTCGAGATGAATCCGAAGGTTCTGGTGGGTGCTCTGGTGGCGGGCTCCCCAGAAGCCGCCGCGTCGGCCTTGTCCTATACCTATCTGCACTGGGGGCTTTCGGCCTGGTCTTGCTACGCAGTTCTGGGCCTTAGCATCGCGCTTTACAGTCATCGCTACGGTATGCCGCTCACGATCCGAACCGCGCTCGCTCCGCTTTTGGGGAAACGCTATGGCGCAGCGTTTGGCAATGTCATCGACATATTCTCCATCGTCGCCATTGTGACGGGCGTGGCCACGACCTTGGGCTATGGCGTCGCGCAGTTTGTGTCCGGGGCGGCTGCTGTGACTGGGATCGACGCGCTCAGAGCGGATGACGGAGAGCCGCAAGTCTTCTGGCAATTGGGAGCACTGGGTCTTGCCGCACTCATCGCGACCGGGTCAGTTGTATCGGGCCTTGGCCGCGGCATCAAATGGCTATCCAACTTGAGCACCGGATTATTCTTCTTGGTTCTAGCCACTTTCGTCCTGATCGCAGGAAGCGGCGCCTCAATCGCCCGCTATGGGACGGCAATCCGCGATTACCTGTTCGAGTTTCCGGTGACAGCAACACTGGTGGCCAACAACACGGGTGAGTTGGCAGATTGGCAAACGGATTGGACGATCTTCTATTGGGCATGGTGGATCGCCTTTGCCCCCTTTGTCGCTCTCTTTCTGGCGCGAGTGTCGCGAGGGCGAACGCTGAGAGCTTTTGTCTTAGGCTGCATGTTCATCCCCGTCACGGTCTGCACCCTCTGGTTCGCGTTCGTCGCTGGAGCTGCGTTGGACTGGCAATTGGCAGGTGGCGCACCGAACCTGTCGGCCTTCCCTATTTCCGCGCAAATCTACGAGACGTTCCGGGCTTATACCGGCGGCATGGTCTCGCTTGTCGGCAACAGCATCATCGCGGTTTTGATGTTGATGCTTTTGATCACCACGATGAACGCCGCCATCCTTGCGATTAACACAATTGCCGCCGGCGGCTTGGATGCCGTGCAACCCAAAGGCCATGTGATCTTGTGGGGAAGTGCCGTAACGATCATCATCGGCGCGCTCGTCACCGCAGGTGGAACGGAGTCAATCCGTGATGCGATGATCCTCGGCGCATTGCCGTTTTCCTTTGTGATCGCATTATCAATTGTATCAATCACACTAAGCATAATTTTTGAATCGTAACAGCAGCGCAAAGAGGTTAACCCGACTTAGCGTCTTAGCTATGCGTCCAAGTGTTGCCAAAAGCCGCCATTCCGGTCGGTTTCGCGAGTGGCAAGTTTGTCCGCATTGCTGCCAGACATCGCCAGAGGCTTCGTGAGAGGCTGCACAGTGCAGTATGCGCTATCCCGCGTGCAAGACCCGCGTGCGGCCGTCTACGCGCCTCCTGAGGGCCTTCTATCGCCCGTTTCTTAACGGCGGAAAACGGGCGCTCGGCCCTCCTGCAGGCAAAAAACTCGAGAGGCAACCTGTCGCGCCTGTTTCTACAGGAAAAAACAGGGAACCTAAATGGCCAAGCGCATTCGTGCGCGGGCCACCCGCCGGGCTGGCGAGCTTCTCAAGCAGATCCCGCCTGCAGCAAATCACCACGCGAAATCTAGTGGTGGGGGCGCCCCTACCACTAGAAAATCGGCAGCCACCGAGGCGGGACTTTCGCGTAGGCAAGCGATAGACGCCAAGAGGCTCGCCAACATCCCGGAGGATCAGTTTGAGCAGATGGTCGAGGACGGCGAGACCGTGACCGCCATGGCGCGTGTTGGAACGCAATAACCGAAGAAAACCTCATGTGCCGCTTTTTGTGAGGCGGTCATGGGGGGAAGATGATCCAGGCGACAAATGCTAGACTGATTGTTGGTATGCGGCTGCGGTTGGTTGGCCTTCGATTGAGCTCTTGCGAGCCCGGACGTTGCCTACAACCAGAATTCACTCTCCATGAAATTTTAGTCAATGGGTTCTGAAGCTCCCTCAAGTGCGGCGTAAAAGGGATTTACCAGCACTTTGGCAAACAGCACGTGCACCGCTACACAGCGGAGTTTGATTTCCGGTGCGACAATTGCGTTTCGAACGGTGTTGATGATCAGGAACGCGGTGAAATCGCGCTACGTTCCGCAGTTGACAAACGCCTGACATATCAAGGACCTGACGCAAAAACTGTCTAAAAAGCCCTGATTCCATTGACGGAATCGCTAGCGGACTCTATGTTCGATGTGCGGCCCTTGCTCAGTGACAAGCCCCCTCGGGCGCTTCTTTCGGGATAGCTGAGATAGCGGGCCGCGCTTTCTTTTTCAGTAGTAATGCGCCTCTCCGGTCTTCCAGAGATCATATTCCGTGTAGATTTGCTTTGCGATTTTGTCTCGCCAAACTTCGTCACCGCGTTCCCACTTGCGCTGAATTGCCCAAGCGCAATAGTCGGCAACCTGAAGGCATGGGTCAGCTACCGCACGCGGAAAAAAGGTCTTCCACTGCTGGCTTTGAACCGTCTGTTGCATCACGTCATTTACGGCGGCTGTGTATACAGCCTGGCCCTTTTTCGTGCCAAGTGCTGCAGCAGTAATCATTGCCTCGGTATGACCCTTTAAGAGCTTGGGGCCAACGTGCTTGAAGTGGTAGAACCAAGCATACTTGTAGAAGGCCTCATTGGTGTGGCGGGTGTGGGGCTGGGCTTTGGATTTCTCAAGTAGGGTAGCGTCAATTCGCATGTCGTGATTGCCGATAAAATCGAATACCTCTGTGCGAACATCGTTCTTGTCTTCAGTCGCGTGAAACTGCTCCCTTACCGGAAGGCCGCGCCAGACCATATCCCGCCTGAGCTCTAACAGGCCATCGCCAATAGTGCAGTCTTCAATCTGGACCGTGCAAACTAGAAAATACTTGCTGGCGCGATTATTCTTGAGGAACGCGAAGCAGCCCGCCTCGTCTGAAAAAATGTAGCTTCGTGACATAGCTGGAGATTGGTTTGCCGGAAAAACAGAGTCAACTCGAACGCTTCAAGGAAGCTGCCCTCGAACTCGGGGCGGACGACGACGAAGCAAGGTTCAACGAGCGCCCTCGCGGCATCGTCACGCCCGCCAAAAAGGTCTGCCCTGAGTGCGATCATGTCTTCCAGGGCAACGGCTGGGACGGCATCGACGCGCACTGGCGCTCGAAGCACGAAGATGTAATGCCATACGAGGAAGCGTGGCCCCTACTTCGATCCGGCAAGTACACCAATAGCTGAGTAGCGGGCTGTCGTGCAGTCCAAGAATTGATTGCAAGTAGGTTTGTCAAAAAAACACTCGCTCAAGCCTGCCTGTAAGCGAAATTTGCTACCTTTGCCAAAGCTATTTAGCGGGCCAGCACTCCCCACGGGATAACGCCCATCGCCGCTAGAACCAGCAGAACAATGGTAATGGCTGTGAGTTCGGCAAGCCAGCCCCATCCATCGCCTTGCGACAGCGGATCGTATTTGTCTCTACGTTTCATTCTTCGCTCCTCCAAGCCACGCCTGGTCCGCTACTAACGTCCCCAGTCTCTAGGAACTGTGCGCCATGCTTTTGCAGGGCATTCTTTAGCGCCTCCGCAGACCGCATATTGATACCGCCTTTTCCACCTTCAAGTCGAGAAATCGTAGCGGGCGCGACGCCTGCAATTTCAGCCAGCTCGCGCACTCCAAGTCTCGCCGCGGTTCGAGCCATGCGTAGTTGTTCCGGCGTCATAGTTGTATCCCTGATACAAAAAGTTGGCACGTGGTATTGACATAGGCATATCCACGTACTAATTATCTATCACAAGGTTACAACAATGCAAGCCAGAGGTACATTGCCATGAAAGCCCGCATCGTAGACATCACGAACGCCCGCCCGGTCTACAACCTGGCTGCAATTATGGATGCGGCCCACACGGCAACCCGGGCATGTGTGAAATCTACGGTTGCCTACCGTGGCTGGACCTACGCGGCGATTTTCGCAAGGCAGCTCAGCAGGATTTGGGCGGAAGCCAAGGCTAAGGCCGTAGCTGCCCAGCCCGTGACCCGCGCTGAGATCCTGCACCGCGCAATTGCCTGCCTCGAAGCCAAAGAGCGCACCACGCCGGAAGACCGGGAAAAAATGGTGGAGTTGCGGGCGGAGCTGCACAGGGCCAACGCGTCAGATTACGACGAGAAGCGTGGACTGATCGAGGCGGAGAAGGGTCGTATCGTGGCTGTGACCTTCACCAAGAAAGACGGCACAGAACGCGAAATGAAGGTTCAGCCTGCAAAGCTGAAATTCCACGTCAAGGGCGATGCGGCAGCCGATGCCAGGCAGCGCGCCGTCGCCACCCGCAAGGCCCGTCATCCAAACCTGCTGCCAGTCTGGGACGTGGACGCGCAGGCACCTCGCTCAATCAACCTTGGCACCGTGACCCGCATCGCAGCAGGCGGTCATGTCCATGTTTTCTGAGATGGAAGCCTTCAAGAGGGATGAAAGCATGGCGTCCGAAACAGCAACAGCCATCGCCAAGCGCGGCTATGAGAGCGCATATGAACTCTACTGCTCTGCCGCACCGTCCGGGGAGAAGGAGAAGGCGTTCGCAGCGCTGATGAACGCCGAAAAGGCTCTGCTTACTTCACCCATGACCACGCCAGAAGACGTCGCCATGAAGCTCGAGTATGCGCTGGCGGAGGGTCTCTGTGGAGACACGCTGGCGGGCGATGTGGAGGGCCTGGATAAGGCGATGTTCCAGAGCATGATTGGCGTTTTGCGCGGCCAGAGCGCGAAAGCCTGAGACTGTAAATCTACCACCAGCAATAGGCGGGCGCGTTCAGGTAGCCCGCCGCCAAGAGGGAACCACAATGAAAAATCCAGTCGAAAAGGCAATTGCCAACCTTACGCGCGCCCGGGCAAACCACAAACTGGCTGTCACCGCGCTAGCGGAAGCCGAGAAACTGGACGGCGCCTCCGGGGACTGCTCCGCGAATGTTGAAGCAAGACTTGTTGCCCCGGCCATGCAAGCCTTGATTGGCGCTGAAAAGGCCCTGGCCGCTATCCCCGCCGTCACACTGGGCGAGGCGACAGCAAAGCTTAGCGAACTTCTGAACAGCGATATCGCGCCGTGCACACTCAAGTCGCTCAAGCATGATCTGGACACGGTTACCCCTGCGGGGCTTGCGCTGCGCCATGCGTCGGCCAATGGGCACACGCCACCCGCCAGTATCCTCTCAGAGGACGGCGCACCCTCTGATGAGCTGTTGAAATACTGCGGTGACCACGGGCTATCGCTCGATGCGGTGTTTCGCTGGGATGCGATGGAGACCACACCCAGCAAACTATGGGATCTGGCCGAGCGTGCTGCACGGTCGGGCGAAAGCCTGGACGAGCTCATGAGCGACGCGGAGGCTACCGAAGCGCCAAAGGCCGGATCAGAGCAGGCTGGGGTAGAGGATTACGAGCTGCGACTGTCTGAACTCGCCAATCTTGTCCACGCCCTCCAAATCGCATGCTGGCAATACGCACAGGAGACGCACAAGGGCGGAGCCGCGCAAACCCAAAGCGCGATTATCGGGCTCGGGGATGCGATGGAAAAGGTGCTTGAAGGTTATCCTTGATGGGCCGTTCTTTGGCCACCGCAAACTGATGATCAGCGGCATACTTCGCTGCTGATCCATATTTTGAGAATTTGAGGCTATGAATTTTTATGCACGCAACCGGCGCTGGTCAGACCATTACTTGCCCGAGATCAAACATATCGTCGGACGGCATCTGTTGCGCGAAGCGCCAGATGTTCTGGACTGGCACCAAGCAACGGACCTTATGCTGTTTTCGGCACGGGACACGCGGATCGCAGCCCGCGTGCGCAGGCCCGGCTATGCAGAGCGATATCCTTTCGAGATCACCATTCGGTCTGAGTCGGCTGGCGGGGCGGAGACCGAGCTTTCCAAAATCGTCAACGGCAAGGGCGATTGGATGTTCTACGGCCACGCAGGCGCAGATGGTCACCACCTGTCTCGCTGGTGGCTGATCGATCTGTGCGCATTCCGTGCCGCCCTTATCCGGCAGGCAACGAATGGCTATCCGATCCGCTGCGGTGACAAACGCAACCCGGACGGAACTGCTTTCAAATGGTTCGACATCAGGAGCTTTCCGCCGGAGCCGAGGCTAGTTGTGGCCTCATCACTATGATTAATAGCGACCAGTATCACCGCAGTCTCCGTCACGTTGGGGGATGCACTGGGGGACATCGGCAAGTACCGCCGCAAAAATTACATTAAAATTAATGACTTGCTGAATAGGATTGGCGGAGAGACAGGGATTCGAACCCTGGGTGGACTTGCGCCCACAACGGTTTTCGAGACCGCCCCGTTCGACCACTCCGGCACCTCTCCGCGGGGGTCTGGTGGGTGCGTTTAGCGTCTCAATCCCGACCATGCAACAGACAATTGCCGCGCGGGCGAGCGGAACCGGGCCGATCTCGCGAGGCTGCCCCGGCAGGCCCTTGGAAAACATCCCCGCGATGCCTAGACTCAAGGGGCCACAGACAAGGATTGATGCCTCATGCGCCGCTATCTTGCAGCCTTTCTTCTGATCGTCGCGGCCCTGCCGCTGCGCGCCGCACCGGCCGATGATCTGATCCGCGCGCTGCGGGTTCCGGACATGCTCGAGATCATGCGCACCGAGGGTCTGAACTACGGCGCCGACATGGCCGCCGACATGTTCGCCACCGGCCAGAACCCGAAATGGGAAAAGCTGGTGTCGGATATCTACGACACCGACAAGATGGAAACGCTGGTCCGGCAGAGCTTTGTGAGCACGCTGGAGAACACCGATACCGGGCCGCTGGTCGATTACTTCACATCCGAGGCCGGGCGCTATGTCGTCACGCTGGAGCTTTCGGCGCGCCGGGCGATGATCGACAAGACCGTCGAGGAGACGGCGCGCGCGGCCTATCACACCGCGGTCGAGGAGGGCGATCCCCGGCTCGAGCAGATCGACAGCTTTGTGGAGGCCAACGACCTCATCGAGGCCAATGTGGCGGGCGCGCTCAATGCCTCGTACCAGTTCTATCGCGGGCTGGTGGATGGCGGAGCGCTGTCGCTGAGCGAGGACGACATCCTGCGCGATGTCTGGACGCAGGAGGAGGAGACGCGGGCCGACACGCGCGAATGGCTTTATGGCTATCTGCTGATGGCCTACGAGCCGATCGCGGATGACGCGCTCGAGGTCTATTTCGATCTTGCGGCGACGCCGGAAGGCCAGGCGCTGAACCGGGCGCTCTTTGCCGGGTTCAACCGGATGTATGACGAGATCTCCTATGCGCTGGGGCTGGCCGCCGCCGCGCAGATGCGCACGCAGGAGCTCTGAGCCGCGCGCCGCTGGCGCAAACCGGATCCGCGGCAGTCCGGGCGCTTGACAAGGCGGGCGCGCCTGCGCATAAGCGCGCGACGGGAAGACGGGGCAATCGCTCCGCCTTTTTGTTTTTGTGACACTTCAGCCCCGGGAGGGGCGCGCTGTTCGAGGTGGTGCGGCAAGGGCCGCGCCGGGAACACCCCGCCGGAACGGGGGACCGAAGGACGCGGCAGAGATAAGGACGAGATGCCATGTTTGCGGTGATGAAAACCGGTGGCAAGCAATACAAGGTCCAGTCGGGCGATACGCTCCGGGTGGAAAAGCTGGCCGCCGATGCCGGCGAGACCGTGCAGTTCAATGAAATTCTGATGCTGGGTGGCGACAGCGTGACCGTCGGCACGCCGATGATCGCCGGTGCCGCCGTGCAGGCGGAGGTGGTCGACCAGATCAAGGGTGACAAGCTCATCCACTTCGTCAAGCGGCGCCGCAAGCACAGCTCGCAGCGCACCAAGGGCCACCGCCAGCAGCTGACGCTGCTGAAGATCACCGACATCCTTGCCGAAGGCGGCGACAAGAGCGGTGTGAAGGCGGCTGTGGGCGCGGGCTCGGTCTCCGGAGCGGCCATTGCGGCGGCCAAACCCGCCAAGGCCGAAAAGCCCAAGGCAGAGGCAAAACCCGCCAAGGCGGAGCCGAAAGCCGATAAGCCCGCCAAACCGGAGCCCAAAGCCCAGGCGGAGCCCAAAGCCCAGGCGGAGCCCAAGGCCGAGGCTGCGGGAAGCGACGATCTCAAGCAGCTGTCGGGTGTCGGCCCGGCGCTGGAAAAGAAACTGCACGAGGCCGGTATCACCAGCTTTGCGCAGATCGCGGCCTGGACCGAGGACGACGTCGAGAAATTCGGCGAAGTCCTGTCGTTCAAGGGCCGGATCGAGCGCGAAGGCTGGATCGAGCAGGCCAAAGAGCTTAGCGGCAAGTAAGGAGAGACTCCCATGGCACATAAAAAAGCAGGCGGTTCCTCCCGCAACGGACGCGACTCAGCCGGTCGCCGGTTGGGTGTGAAGCTCTATGGTGGCCAGGCGGCCATCCCGGGCAACATCATCGTGCGTCAGCGCGGCACCAAGTTCTGGCCGGGCGAGGGTGTCGGCATGGGCAAGGATCACACGATCTTTGCCACGGTCGACGGCGCGGTGACATTCCACAAGGGCCTCAAGGGCCGCACCTTCATTTCGGTGCTGCCGGCGCAGGAGGCGGCTGAATAAGCCCATCAGCACGGCCGATGACATGGATGGGGATCGGCGAGGAGGCCGGTCCCCGTTTTCGTTTATCAGTCTGGCTATGTCTGGCTGGCGGTCCGGAGAGCCGCCGGTCCTGCCGATGTCACGTTTTGCCCTGATCTGGTCACAGACCTGTCGTAAGGGGTCGTTAACCGGGGCCGGGATACCCATATAAAGAAGCCGTTGCACGGGGAGGAGTGTGCAAATGAGCCTGGACACATTGTCTGATCAACCGTTGGTCGAAACCGATCGCTTTGTGCTGCGTCCGGTGCGCCTGTCCGATCTGGGCGCGCTCCGGATGTATGCCGGGGATGCGCGGGTGGCGCGGATGACCGCGTCGATCCCGCATCCTCTGCCGCCGGGCGCCAGCGAAGCGTTCATCGAACGCTGCGCTGCGGCGGACCGCGAGGAAGATGTGTGGGTGATGGATGCCTCCTGCGATGGCGGGGCGGAATTCATGGGCCAGATCGGTCTCACAAGGATGGACCGCAACCAGTCGGAGATCGGGTACTGGGTGGCGCCGGCCTTCTGGAACACCGGCATTGCCTCGGATGCGGTGCGCGCTCTGGTAGAGGCCAACCCGATGAAGAACGACACGATCTTTGCCTCGGTCTTTCAGGACAACCCGGCCTCGGCCCGGGTTCTGGTGAATTGCGGCTTCGAATATATCGGCGATGCGGAGACGTTCTCGGTGGCACGCGCGGCGAAAGTGCCGACCTGGACCTATATCAGGCGGCTGGGCTGACCGGCAGCGGCAGTGCGTCTGGCTGGCGGCGGTGGTAAGGGTCAGCCCCTCACACTCCCCGGCGGTATTTTGAAAGAGAAGAAACAGCGGGCGGGCATGTCGGGCTCGCGGCGTGCTTGAGGTGGCGGGCGGAAGCCTGTAGAGGGCGGGCTTGTCAGCGAAAGTGCCGAACTCATGAAGTTTCTCGATCTTTGCAAGGTTCACATCCGCTCCGGGGCGGGCGGCAATGGTGCCATCGCGTTCCGGCGCGAGAAATATATCGAGTTCGGCGGTCCGGATGGCGGCGATGGCGGCACCGGCGGCTCGGTCTGGGCGGAGGCGGTGGACGGGCTCAACACGTTGATTGATTTCCGCTACCAGCAGCATTGGTTTGCCAAGAACGGGCAGGGCGGCGCGGGACGCAACCGCACCGGCAAGGATGGCGACGACATCGTCCTGAAAGTGCCGGTGGGCACCGAGATCCTCGACGAGGAAGGCGACGAGGTGATCGCCGATCTCGACCGGCTGGGGGACCGGGTGCTGCTGGCGCGCGGCGGCAATGGCGGCTGGGGCAACCTGCGTTTCAAGACCTCGACCAACCAGGCGCCGCGCCGCGCCAATCCCGGCCAGCCCGGGGTGGAGCGCACGCTGTGGTTGCGGCTGAAGCTCATTGCCGATGTCGGGCTTCTGGGGCTGCCCAATGCGGGCAAGTCGACTTTCCTCGCCGCGACCTCCAATGCGCGGCCGAAGATCGCCGATTATCCCTTTACCACGCTGCATCCCAATCTGGGCGTCGTCGGTGTCGACAACACCGAATTTGTGGTGGCCGATATCCCCGGTCTGATCGAGGGGGCGCATGAGGGGCGCGGGCTGGGGGACGTGTTTCTGGGCCATGTGGAGCGCTCGGCGGTGCTGTTGCACCTGATCGACGGCACCAGCGGGTCGCTGATCGAGGATTACCGGACCATCATAGGTGAGCTGGATGCTTACGGCGCGGGGCTGGCGGAAAAGCCGCGGGTCACGGTTCTGAACAAGGTCGACGCGCTGGACGCGGAGGAACGCGCCTTTTTGCGCGACGAATTGCAGGCGGCGGGCGCGCGCGACGTGATGCTGATGTCCGGCGTCACGAAAGAGGGTGTGACGCAGGTATTGCGTGCCTTGCGCGGGCCGGTGGAGGCGCGGCGCACGGCGGATCGTGCCGCCTTGGGTGACGAGGATCCCGAGGACAGGGAGGACGGCGCGTGGCGTCCCTGACAATCGCGCGCCGGGTGGTCGTCAAGATCGGCTCGGCGCTGCTGGTGGACCGCGTGACCGGTGCGCTGCGGCAGGACTGGTTGCAGGGTCTGGCGGCGGATGTGGCGCGGCTGAAGGCGCGCGGTGCGGATGTGGTGCTGGTGTCCTCGGGCTCGATTGCGCTCGGGCGCGGTGTTCTGGGGCTCGGGCAGGACACGCTGGCGCTGGAGCAGAGCCAGGCGGCGGCCGCGGTTGGCCAGATCCGGCTGGCCCGCGCCTATGAGGAGGCGCTGGCGCCGCACGGGATCACCACCGCGCAGGTGTTGGTCACGCTGGAGGACAGCGCCGACCGCCGCCGGTATCTCAATTCGCGTGCTACCATGGCGACGCTGCTGGGCCTGGGCGTCGTGCCCATCGTCAACGAAAACGACACTGTCGCCACGGACGAGATCCGCTACGGCGACAATGACCGGCTGGCAGCCCAGGTGGCGGTCACCGTGGGCGCGGATCTGATGGTGCTTCTGTCGGATGTGGACGGGCTTTACACCGGGCCGCCGGGCAGCGATCCCGGCGCGCGCAGGCTGGAGCGGGTTGACGAGATCACGCCTGAGATCGAGGCGATGGCGGGGGATGCCGGCTCGGGCCTGTCGAAAGGCGGGATGAAGACCAAGGTGATGGCCGCGAAGACCGCAACCGCTTCGGGCTGCGCGATGCTGATCGCCGAGGGCGCGCGGCAAAACCCGCTGCGGGCGCTGGAGGACGGTGCGCCGAGCACGCTTTTTGCGCCGCAGATGGATCCGCATGCGGCGCGCAAACGCTGGATCGCGTCAATGAAGGTCAAGGGTGTGCTGGGGGTGGATGCCGGTGCGGCGCGCGCCCTGTCGCAAGGCAAATCGCTGTTGCCGGCGGGGCTGGCGCGGGTCGAGGGCGAGTTTGGCCGCGGCGATCCGGTGGCGATCGAGGGGCCGGGCGGCGACGCGCTGGGGCAGGGGCTTGCGCGCTACACCGCCGCCGAGGCGCGGGCCATCGCGGGCCACCGGTCGGGCGAGATCGAGGCGATTCTCGGCTATCCCGGTCGCGCGGTGCTGGTGCATCGCGACGATATGGTAAGCTGAGGTGTCGCGGGTCGCGACGCGCGCGGCCCCGTTGTGCGACGATGCCCGAGGGCTTATAACGCGGCAAACCCGCAAAACATGTCAGGGACGCTCATGAAAGACCTGCACGACATTCCCGCGCTGATGGACGAGATCGGAACCCGCGCCCGCAAGGCGTCGGCAGAGCTTGCCTTTGCCCCGTCAGAGACCAAGCGGGCGGCGCTCGAGGCCGCGGCCGATGCGGTCTGGGCCGCGCGCGCACAGATCATCGAGGCCAACGCGAAAGACCTCGAGTTCGGGCGCGACAAGGGGCTTTCCGACGCGATGATGGACCGGCTGCTGCTCACCGAAGAGCGCATCAGGGGCATCGTGGACGGTCTGCGCTCGGTGGCGGCGCAGGACGATCCGGTGGGCGCTGTGATCGCCGAGTGGGAGCGTCCCAACGGCTTGCAGATCCGCCGCGTGCGCACACCTCTGGGCGTGGTCGGTGTGATCTACGAAAGCCGTCCCAACGTGACGGCGGATGCGGGGGCGCTTTGCCTCAAGGCGGGCAATGCGGTGATCCTGCGCGGCGGCTCGGAGAGTTTTCACAGCTCCTCTGCCATCCATGCCTGTCTGGTCGACGGCCTGCGCGCCGCCGGTCTGCCGGACGCTGCAATCCAGCTTGTGCCGACACGGGACCGCGCGGCGGTCAGCGAGATGCTGACCATGACCGATCTTATCGACGTGATTGTGCCGCGTGGCGGCAAGGGGCTTGTGGGCCTCGTGCAGCGCGAGGCGCGGGTGCCGGTCTTTGCCCATCTCGAAGGCGTCGTGCATATCTATCTCGATGCCGCCGCCGATCCGGTGACCGCGCTCAAGGTGGTAATGAACGCCAAGACCCGGCGCACCGGGATCTGCGGTGCCGCGGAGTGCCTGCTGATCCATCGCGATGCGCTGGACACGGTGGGGCAGGGCGTCATCCGCGCGCTGCTCGAAGCCGGTGTCACGGTGCGCGCCGACGAGACCTTGCAGAGCATCGAAGGCACCGAGGCAGCGACGGCGGAGGACTGGGGCTGCGAATATCTCGACATGATCATCGCGGCGCGCGTGGTCGACGATATCGACGCCGCAATTGCGCATATCCGCACTCACGGCTCCGACCACACCGATTGCATCATCACCGAAGATGCCGCTGCCGTCGCGCGGTTCTTCGAGCGGCTGGACAGCGCGATCCTGATGCACAACGCCTCGACGCAGTTTGCCGATGGCGGAGAATTCGGCATGGGCGCGGAGATCGGCATCGCCACTGGCAAGATGCACGCCCGCGGCCCGGTGGGCGCCGAGCAACTGACCTCGTTCAAATATCTGGTGACCGGCGACGGGGCCGTGCGCGGGTAAGCGTGCGCCGCCTCAGCCGAAGGAGATCTGAACCCGGGTGCTGTCGGTCAGCGCTTCGAGCGGGTGCTCGCGCTGCTCTGACAGAGTGCGCAGCAGCGCGAACTGCACCCGATCCGGCGTGAGTTCGCGCACATTCTCGGCCACCGTGCGGCCCGGGTCGAGCATCGCCCAGGTGTCTGGCTGCACACTGATCCGCGGCCCGGTGCCGGTCACCCGCCAGCGCGTGTCTTTTGTGATCCGCACCTCGCCACCCACGGGCAGCGCCGCCTCGCAGCACAGATACGCCAGAAAGGCGAGCTGCACCGCCGCGCGCGGCTGATCGCCCTCGGCCAGCCAACTGCCCGAAAGGCGCTCGCCTCGGGCGATGCCGGCCAGCGTGGCAGAGACATCGTTGGGGCTCATCAGCTGCGCGTCGCCGGCGCTGCCAAAGGCCACGCGGAAGAACCGGATCCGCGCCGCCGCACTGTCGCAGCTTTCCTGGATCAGCGCCATCTCGGGCGCGTGCATGCCGCCCCCCGACAGACTCAGCAGTTCCAGCCCGTTCTTGATTGCGCCGATCGGGCTGATCAGATCATGGCAGAGTCGCGACCCTATCAGAGAGGCGAGCGAGGCGTTAGGATCGGTCATCGATGGCTCCGGTCAATAGACGAAAATTGAGGACGGCATGGAAGAGATGAACGCGTTACTGGAGCCGGGCATGCTGGTTCAGCACCCGGATCGGCCGGATTGGGGCACAGGACAGGTACAGTCGAATATCGGCGGCCGCATCACGGTTAACTTTCGCGAAGAAGGCAAGGTGGTTCTGGATGCGAGCCGGGTGGCGCTGCTGCCTGTCTTCCCCGACCAAGCTACTTAAAACTTAGTTTATGAAAAGTTAAAAATGCCCGCGATCCGTGTCTTGGCGTTGTCAATGGGCCGGTCACTGCCTAGAAGCGGCGGAATGGAACGCGGTGTCATGCAGGCGACAATCGGTGGCGCGCAAAGCGTCGGGGCGGGGTTTGCCGTCCGGCTGGCGTCAGGCGACGCCGATATCCGCGCCGCCCAGCGGTTGCGCTACGAGGTGTTTGTCGACGAACTTGGCGGCACCGGGCCGCTGGTCGATCACGAGGCGCGGCTCGAACGGGACCGGTTCGATGCCTATTTCGACCATCTCATCGTGACCGATCTTGCCGCAGGCGACCGGGTGGTCGGCGTCTACCGGCTCTTGCGCGACGATCAGGCGGCGCGGGCGGGCCAGTTCTATTCCGAAGACGAATACGATCTGGGCGCGCTGAGAGCCTCCGGACGGCGGCTGCTGGAGCTGGGGCGCTCCTGCCTGCACCGCGATTATCGCGGCGGGGCCGCGCTTTTTCATCTGTGGCAGGGGCTGGCCGCCTATGTACAGAGGCACCGGATCGAGGTGCTGTTTGGCGTGGCGAGCTTTCACGGCACCGATCCCGCACGGCTGGCGCAGCCATTGTCGCTGCTGCATCACCGGCATCTGGCGCCGCCGGAGCTGCGCGTGACCTCGCGGCGGTACCAGAAGATGGACCTTGTCCCGCCGGACCTGCTGGATCGCAAATCCGCGATGCTCGACGTGCCGGCGCTGATCCGGGCCTATCTGCGTCTCGGCGGCTTTGTCGGCGACGGGGCGTATGTCGATCACGCGTTCAACACCACCGATATCTGCCTGGTGATGGACACCAACCGGATGAATGCGCGGCAAAAGGATCTCTACACCAGGCAGCGGGGCGCGCGGGAGAGCGGCGCGTGAGCCCATGGACACCGCCCCCGGAGCCTGAACCGCCCCGCATCGGGCTTGTCGGGTGGTGTCTGGTGCTGCTGCGCGCGCCGCCGATGGCGATTGTGGTGTTTGGCGGGCTGGCGCTGCTGGCGCTGGTCCGGCTCTTCGAACGGCCGGTCTTTGGCATGGACCGTCCGGTCACGCCGCATATCACCACCCTGGTCTGTCAGCTGTCGCTGCTGATCATGGGCCTGCCGGTGCGCCAGCGCGGGGCGGTGATGAAGGACCGCGGCGCGATGGTGGCCAATCACACGTCATGGCTCGATATCTTCGTGCTCAACAGCCGCAAGACGATCTATTTCGTGTCCAAATCCGAAGTGGCGGGCTGGCCGGGCATCGGTCTGCTGGCGCGCGCCACAGGCACCTTGTTCATCCGCCGCGACCCGCGCGAAGCGCGCGCGCAGACCGGGCTCTTCGAAGAGCGGTTGATGCATGGCCACCGGCTGCTGTTCTTTCCCGAAGGCACCTCCACCGACGGCCAGCAGGTGCTGCCGTTCAAGACCACGCTGTTTGCCGCGTTTTATTCCCAGCGGCTGCAGCATGCGATGAAGATCCAGCCGGTGAGCGTGATCTACCACCCCCCGGTTGGTGCGGAGCCGCGGTTTTACGGCTGGTGGGGGGATATGGAATTTGCGCCGTCGCTGCTGAAGATGCTGTCCACCGCGCGGCACGGAATGGTGGAGCTTGTCTATCACGACGCGGTGCGGGTGGATGATTTCCCGAACCGCAAATCGCTGGCCTCCCATCTGGAGGCGCGGGTACGCGACGGGCATGGGGTGGCGCTGGCCGGTGGATGAGCTTTGCCGCGTAACCGTCTGTGAAAGCTTGGTTTTAAAGTGATCCGCGACGCCAGGATGAGGATCACCCGTCCTGCATCGCCGCCTGCAGGTCTCTCAGCGCGGCCAGCGGATCCTCGGCGGACCAGATCTCTTCGCCGATGGCAAAGAAATCGGTGATCGGCGACAGCCTGCGCACGATGTCGAGATCCAGCCCGCCTTCGGCCACCACCGGCAGCTCGATCACCTGCGACCACCACTCGAAGAGCGCAGGCTCCGCCAGGGCCCCGTCGCCGAGGCTGCCCGCCACAGGTCCGAAGCTCACGTAATCGGCGCCCGCCTCACCGGCATTCATGCCTTCATGGCGCGACTGCGCGGCATAGCTGCCCACAATCGCATCCGCGCCAAGCGCCTTGCGCGCGGCCCGCACCGAGCGCGCGCCATCCACCAGATGCACCCCGTCCAGACCCAGCCGCTCGGCCAGCACCACATGCGTGTCGATGACCAGCGCCACGTCGAAGCGATGCGCAACCTCGCGCAGCGCATCCGCCGCGCGGGTCAGCCGGTCTTCGTCGCGGGTCGCGAGGCTGAGTCGCAGGCAAGCAATCTCCGCCCCGTCCAGCACCCGTGCGAGCGTGTCGGGAAACCGCCCGAGGTCGAACTCCGGCGGCGTGATCAGATAGGTTTGCGGTCCGTCCTGCTCGGCCATGACGCGGCTCCTTTCGCGCTTCTGCGCCGGTCTTTAGCCTGCGCGGCGTGTTTTGACCATCAGGATTTGCGCGCGGCGGGCTTGCGGCGCGGGGGTTTGGCGGGCTTCGGCGGCAAGGTGGCGACAAAGGCGCGGGACATGCCGATGAGCCGGGCCAGAAGCGCATCCTCGGCCAGTGCGGCCTCGTCGGTCTCCACAAAACCGGTCATCGGGCGGCCGGTGAAGGCCATTTCGCGCACGCCGTCGATCCCCAGCGCCTCCGCATAGGCGTCCTTGCCGACGCGGAACATCGCGCCGCGTTCATGCACGCCGCAGACCATATGGCCGTCCAGCAGGAAGGCGAGGCCCCCGAACATGCGTTTTTCACTCAGACCCGGTGCGGCCCCCAGCGCGTCCCGCATCAGCTGCGCGTGTCCTTCGTCATAAGCCATGGCAGGCCCCTCCGGTGTCTCTGCGCCTCAGTCCAGCCGAGCGGCACGCCGCGCGCGGCGCAAATTGCGCGACGCCCCGGGGGGATTGCGCTTTCGCGACAGCCTCTCTAGCAGGGGCGGCGCCAGAAGGAGCACGCCATGACCCCGACCCAAGAGCAACCGGCCTTTGTCCTGGTGCGTCCGCAGATGGGCGAGAACATTGGTGCTGCGGCGCGGGCGATGTGGAATTTCGGGCTCGACCGGATGCGGGTTGTGGCGCCGCGCGACGGCTGGCCCAGCGAAAAGGCCGTGGCGATGGCCAGCGGCGCCGGACGGCTGCTGGACGACGCGCAGCATTGCCCGGATATCGCGACGGCGGTGGGTGACAGTCACTTTGTGCTGGCGACCACGGCGCGGCCGCGCGGGCTGACCAAGACCGTCTTCACCCCCGAACGCGCGATGATCGAGGCGCAAAGCCGCATCGCCGCCGGTCAGAAGGTGGCGATTCTCTTCGGGCCGGAGCGGGCGGGGCTGGAAAACGAGGATATCGCGCAGGCCAATGCGATCATCTCGGTGCCGGTGAACCCGCGCTTTCCGTCGCTCAACCTCGCGCAATGTGTGCTGCTTTGTGCCTATGAATGGCGCCGCGCCAGCGAAGAGGCGCAGCCGGTGCTGCATGAGCTTGCCGGCACCAGCTGGGCCAATACCGCCGAGCTGGAGCATCTGAGCCGTCATTACGAGGATCGGCTGGAGGAGGCGGGGTTCTTCTTTCCCGACCACAAGGCGGCGGGCATGAAGACCAACCTGCGCAACATGTGGAGCCGGATGCCGCTCACCCGCGCCGATGTGCAGATGCTGCACGGGGTCTTGCGGCAGATGGTGCGCTGGACGCAAAAGGCGGGCGCGTCCAAGGACGCCGCCCGCAAGTCGACCAGTCACGGTCAGGGAGGTAGTCAGATCGATCCGTCGGATCAGTAGCCGTAGCCCTTGCGCTTGTGGCCACCGTAGTTGCAGGCGTGCTTCTGCAGGTACTTGCCAGCCACCCAGTAATGACGGTGGTTGTAGGACACTTTCGCCCAGCCATGGCTCCAGCCGACGATGTGAACCGGGGTGCAGGGGTTGAACTTGGCCACCACGTGGTAGCTCGTACCCGGGCCGGAGCGTGCGTTGAGCGAGATGCCGTGCTCGACCCAGGCCTGGGTGGCGGTGGCGGCAGACGCGCTCATCAGGGTTGCGGAGGCAATGGCAGCAGAGATCAGAAGCTTTTTCATCGTGAATTCCTTTCGAGAAGCAGTGTCTTGTTATGGTCGTTTCGTCGTGTCGTCTCTAAATCGTGGGATCAGACTAACCCCAAAAGTTAATTTTTCCAAAGTCTGGAAAGCCTGACCAAGGAAAACCTTACTCTGCGACGTCCCCTGCGCTTGCAGCCGGTAGCGCAGATCACTAGTTTCCGCGTGACATTCGGAGAGGGCAATGGCCGGGAAACGCAAGCTTTTTGAGGACGTCGGCAGCGACACACGTGCGCAGACGCCGGTGGCCGGGGGCATGATCGACGCAGGCAAACGCGGCGCGCGCGGCGCGATCCGGCTGTGGCTGATGGGGCTGTTTGCGCTGGTTGTGGTGATGATCGCGGTGGGTGGGCTGACCCGGCTGACCGACTCGGGCCTGTCGATCACCGAATGGCAGCCGATCGCGGGCGCGCTGCCGCCGATGAGTGCCGATGACTGGGCGGTTGCCTTCGACAAATACCGCGAGATCCCGGAATACCAGTTGCAGAACCGCGGCATGAGCCTGGCGGAGTTCAAGGTGATCTACTGGTGGGAATGGGGCCATCGCCAGTTGGGCCGGGTGATCGGCCTGGTCTGGGCACTGGGCTTTCTGGCATTCCTGCTGACGCGCTCCATTCCCACCGGCTGGACCACGCGGCTTCTGGGGCTGGGCGTGCTGGGCGGTCTGCAGGGCGCCATCGGCTGGTGGATGGTCTATTCCGGGCTCAGCGGCGAGATGCTGGATGTGGCCTCCTACCGGCTTGCCACGCATCTGGGGCTGGCATTCGTGATCCTTGGGCTCATCGCCTGGTACATCTTTCTGCTTGGCCGCACGGAGCGCGACCTGATGCAGGCCCGCCGCAGCGCCGAGCCGCGGCTCTTCGGGCTCAGCACCGGGCTGATGCATTTCGCGTTCCTGCAGATCCTGATCGGCGCGCTGGTGGCGGGGATCGACGCCGGGCGCACCTATAATGACTGGCCGCTGATGGCGGGCAGCGTGTTGCCGCCTTACCCGTTCGATATCGAGCCGGTCTGGCGCAATTTCTTCGAGAATGCAGGCCTCGTGCAGTTCATGCACCGCGTGGCGGGCTACCTTCTGTTTCTCTTCGGTGTCGTGGTCTGGCTGCGCGGGCGGCGCTCGGCCAACACCGATACCGGATTTCGCTATAATGCGGTTTTCGTGGTGTTGCTCCTCCAAGTTGTGCTGGGTATCGTCACAGTTGTCTATATGGCGCCGTGGCATATCGCGATTCTGCACCAGCTGGGGGCGGTCCTGCTTTGGGTCCTGATCCTGCGGGCACGCTTCGCGGCACGCTACCCGGTGCAACAATCAATTCGGGGGCGAACCTGATGTCGGCATATGAGCAGCTGATGCAATTCCAGCATGACACCGAGGCGCTTGGTCAGGTGGCCGGGCGTCTGAGCTGGGACCAGGAAACCATGATGCCGCGGGGGGCGGCTGACCAGCGTGAGGAAGAGGTCTCGGCGCTGGAGCATGTGCTGCACGAACGCCGCACCGACCCGCGCGTCGGCGAATGGCTGTCGGCGATCGGTGATGACGCGCTTGATCCGGTGCAGACCGCGCAGCTGCGCCACATCCGTCGCCGCTATGAACGCGCAACGCGCGTGCCGTCGGCGCTGGCGGCGCGGATTGCCCGCACGATCAGCCGCAGCCAGGTGGCCTGGGTTGAGGCGCGCGCGGAAAACGACGTGCCCGCCTTCCTGCCCAAGCTGCAGGAGATCGTGACCCTGCGCCGCGAAGAGGGCGCGGCGATGGCCGATGGCGGCGATGTCTATGACGCGCTGCTCGACGATTACGAACCCGGCGCGAAGGCCGCCGATCTCGAGGCGATGTTCGGGGCGCTGCGCCCGCGGCTTGTGGCGCTGCGCGAGGCGGTGCTGTCGAAGCCGATGCCGCCGCAGTTGCGCGACGGGTTTGACGAAGCCGGCCAGATGAAGCTGGCGCGGCTCGTGGCCAAGAGCTTTGGCTACGATCTCAAGCGCGGGCGCGTCGACAAGGCGGTGCATCCGTTCAGCTCCGGCAGCGGCGACGATGTGCGCATCACCACGCGCACCATGCCGCACGATCCGTTCAACTGCCTCTATTCGACGATCCACGAGGTGGGCCACGCCAGCTACGAGCAGAATATCGATGGCGCCTACCGCCTGACACCGTTGGGGCGCGGCGTGTCGATGGGGGTGCATGAAAGCCAGAGCCGGATCTACGAGAATCAGCTGGGCCGCAGCCGCGCCTTCACCGGCTGGCTCTTTGCGCGGATGACCGAGACCTTCGGCGATATCGGCGTGCCCGATGCCGACGCGTTCTACGGCGCCGCCAACCGGGTGCACAAAGGCTATATCCGCACCGAGGCCGACGAGGTGCAGTATAACCTGCACGTGCTGCTGCGCTTCGATCTGGAGCGCGCGCTGGTGGCCGGTTCGCTCGACGTGGCCGATCTCGAAGAGGCCTGGAACAGCCGCTTCGAGGCGGATTTCGGCTATCCGGTCGACAAGCCCGCCAACGGTGTGCTGCAGGATGTGCATTGGGCGGCGGGGCTCTTTGGCTATTTCCCGACCTACACGCTGGGCAATGTCTATGCCGGCTGCCTGCATGAGGCGATGCGGCGCGATGTGACGGGTCTCGATGCCCATCTGGCCGAAGGCGACACGTCACCCGCCACCGGCTGGCTGCGGGACAATCTGCAGCAATTTGGCGGGCTTTACCGGCCGCGCGAAGTGATCGAGAAAGCCAGCGGTCAGCCGCCCTCCGAAGGACCGCTGCTGGACTATCTCGAAGCCAAGTTTGGCGCGCTCTACGGTCTGGGCTGAGCGGAACACTGCCGCCCGGAATCGCCGCACCGGCAGGATCGCGCCTGTGGGTTCGTCCCCGGGAACTCTGGTTCGCAGCGCGTGTTACTGTGGTACATCAAAATGTCCAACAGGGTGCTCAGATGAAAAAGATCACAATCATGGCGGGCGCGGTCGCGCTCATGGCGACGGGTGCTGCGGCGCAGACGACAACGCAGCAGTCGGTCGGCGGACCAACCGGAGATCCGGTCTATTCACTGCGTGTCATCGGCGAAAATGGCGTCGCCTATAATTGCAGAGCGGAGCTCGAACAGCGCGGGGGCGTGGCCGTGCGGGTCTGTCGGCGTGCCGGCGGCACGGGGCAGGGTGGTGGAAACGCCGCCACCGTACCTGCCCTGATCGGCGGCCTTGCATTGCTGGCCATCGGTGGCGGAAGTGACGGCAGCAGCACGACATCCACCAGCGGCACGCCCTGATGCGGAAACGCAGTTGCAGCTGACACGGACAAAGGATGCGAACCGGCGAGGTTCGCATCTTGTGACGTGCCGAACCTTCAAGCTTCGCATCCAGCGATATGCGCGTACCGGTATGGTTCTCGCATCGTGCCCTGTGCTGCTGGCTTGAGGTGAGCTTTGCGCCGGCGCAGCGATGCGCGGGCAGCGGTGGACGGATCACGCCCGGCACGGCGCGCTCCGACCATCACATTCCGACCGGTCAGTCTTCGCTGTCTTCGCCGATATCGGCTGCTTCGGCCATTTCCTCTTCGGCGCCCTGATCGGCGATCCAGGCCACCGACACGACCTCTTCGCCCTTGCCGGTGTCGAAGACCTTCACCCCGCCCGCGCTGCGCGACCGGAACGAGATGCCTTCGACCGGCACCCGGATCGATTGCCCGCGCGAGGTGGCCAGCATGATCTGGTCCTCCAGATCCACCGGGAAGGAGGCCACGATATCGCCGCCGCGCATCGACTTCTCCCAGGCAGTCACCCCCATGCCGCCGCGTCCGCGCAGAGGGTAATCGAGTGACGAGCTGAGCTTGCCCAGACCCTTGGCGGTGATCGTCAGGATCAGGTTTTCCGCCGCCGACATCTCGGCGTAGCGTTCGGGCGGCAGCGGGCTGTCGGCATTGCCTTCTTCCTCGTCGCTCTCGCCCTCGTCGGTCACACCGGCCATCAGGCGGCGCATCTTGAGATAGGAGGCGCGCTCATCCGGGGCCGCCTCGAAATGGCGGATCACCGACATCGAGACAACCTCGTCGCCATTCGAAAGCCGCACACCGCGCACACCGGTGGAGTTGCGCGAGTTGAAGACCCGCACATCGGGCACCGCGAAGCGGATCGCGCGCCCGGAATTGGTGACCAGCATGACATCGTGATCTTCGGAACAGATGCGCGCGTTGATCAGGCGCAGCCCGTCCTCTTCGAACTTCATCGCGATCTTGCCGTTCGACTTCACATTGGTGAAATCCGACAGCCGGTTGCGCCGCACGGAGCCCTTGTTGGTGGCAAAGACGATCTGCAGATCGGCCCATTCCTCTTCGGGCCGGTCCACGGGCATGATCGCGGCGATGCTGACCCCGGTGGGGATGGGCAGGATGTTGACGATGGCCTTGCCCTTGGAGGTACGCCCGCCCAGAGGCAGACGCCAGGTCTTGAGCTTGTAGACCATGCCATCGGTGGTGAAGAACAACAGCTGCGTATGGGTGTTGGCGACAAAGAGGTTGGTGACCACGTCGTCGTCTTTGAGCGCGCCACCCGACAGCCCCTTGCCGCCGCGCTTCTGGCTGCGGAAATCGCTGAGCGCGGTGCGTTTGATATAGCCGCCCTGCGTGACGGTGACGACCATGTCCTCCTGCTCGATCAGGTCCTCGTCATCCATGTCGCCGGACCAGTCGACAATCTCGGTGCGGCGCGGCACGGCAAATTCGTCGCGCACCGCGCGCAGCTCGTCGCTGACGATCTGCATGATGCGCTCGCGCGAGCCCAGGATGTCGAGGTAGTCCTTGATCCTGGCGGCCAGCTCCTCGAGCTCGTCGGTCACCTCCTTGACGCCAAGCTGCGTCAGGCGCTGCAGGCGCAGCTCGAGGATCGCGCGAGCCTGCGCCTCAGAGAGATTGTAGGTGCCGTCGTCATTGGCGGTATGGGTCGGATCGTCGATGAGCGCGATATAGGGCAGGATCTCGCCCGCGGGCCAGCGCCGCTCCATCAGCTTTTCGCGCGCCTCTGCGGCGTCCTGCGAGGCGCGGATCGTGGCCACCACCTCGTCCACATTGGCCACAGCCACGGCCAGACCACACAGGATATGGCTGCGCTCGCGGGCCTTGCGCAGCAGATAGGCGGTGCGCCGCGCGACCACATCCTCGCGGAAATCGACAAAGGCCGAGAGGAACCCGCGCAGGGTCAGCTGTTCGGGTTTGCCGCCGTTGAGCGCCAGCATGTTGCAGCCAAAGAAGGTCTGCATCGGGGTGAAGCGGTAAAGCTGGTTCAGCACCACCTCGGCGGTGGCGTCGCGCTTGAGCTCGATAACGACGCGCACGCCGTCGCGGTCGCTTTCGTCCTGCACATGGGCGATGCCCTCGATCTTCTTGTCGCGCGCGGCCTCGGCGATGCGCTCGATCATCGTGGCCTTGTTCACCTGATAAGGGATCTCGTCGACGATGATCGCATAGCGGTCGCGGCGGATCTCCTCGATCCGGGTCTTGGCGCGGATGATCACGCTGCCGCGCCCCTCCAGATAGGCCTTGCGCGCGCCCGACCGGCCAAGGATCACGCCGCCGGTGGGGAAGTCGGGGGCGGGGATATACTCGATCAGCTGCTCGGAGCTGAGGTCCGGATCGTCGATCAGCGCCAGCGTGGCATCGGCCACTTCGCCAAGGTTATGCGGCGGGATGCGGGTCGCCATGCCCACGGCGATTCCCTCGGCACCATTGACCAGCACGTTGGGGTAACGCGCGGGCAGCACCGTGGGCTCGTTGCGCTCATTGGCGTAGTTGGGGACAAAATCGACGGTGTCCTTGTCGATATCCTCGAGCAGCGCCTCGGCGGCCTTTTCAAGGCGGCTTTCGGTGTAGCGATAGGCGGCGGGCGGGTCGCCATCCATGGAGCCGAAATTGCCCTGACCGTCAATCAGCGGCAGCGACATGGAGAAGTCCTGCGCCATGCGCACCAGCGCGTCGTAAACCGCTGAATCGCCATGCGGGTGGTATCGGCCCATGACGTCACCGACGGCGGTGGCACATTTGCGGTAAGGCTTGGCGCGGGTCTGGCCGTTCTCCCAGAGCGTATAAAGAATGCGCCGGTGCACAGGTTTCAGGCCATCGCGCAGATCGGGAATCGCCCGGCTCACGATCACGCTCATGGCATAATCGAGATAGCTCGATTTCATCTCATCGAGGATGGAAATCGACGGCCCATCGTGCGGAGCGCGGATTTTCTCTTCGTTTTCAGGAGGTTCGGGCGTGTCGCTCACGTGATCTGCCTGTCGGTTGTTCTGCCATATCTTGTTGTCGGTGTTATATCCCAGACTAGGGATAGAGCGCAATGGCAGCGGCGCGCCGCGGTGTTAGCAGCCGAATCGCATCGGTGCCAACACATTGTTTTCATTGAAAAGTCAGAAAGTTCTTGCATGCTTGAGGCAGAAGAAACTTTCGAGGTGCGTTATGCAGGTAAGTGAGACCGAGTTGATGCTGAAGGGTTACGGGCTGACCACGGCAGAGATGTTTTACCACATGCCCGACTACAGCCACGTGCTGAATACCTTCATCTGGCAGGAATACGATCTGGCGCCGGACCACCCGCGGCTGTTTGAATTCATCGAGTTCTGGCACGACGAAATCGAGGGCCCGCTGCACTCCGTGCGCTTCACCCACCGCAAGATGATTTCGCCCGGCGAATGGCGCAACGTGGTGGGGGAATTCCGGTACCACTGAGCTGCCGTTTTCTGTGGATCTTCCGGACGGGCATTGCGCCGGAGGCCGCGCGGGAAGTGCGCCTCGGCTTCAACGAGACGGATGATGCGGCCCGGTGCGGCCCCCGGAATGGCGGGGGTGTGGGCTGTCACGTCTGCTTTGCAGACATGACCTTGCCCACCCTGACCGCGCGTCGGGGCGCGCGTGCGGGCGCGGCACCCGGTATGGCTGGGGTGTGGGCTGTCACGTCTGCTCTGCAGACATGACCTTGCCCACCCTGACCGCGCGTCGGGGCGCGCGGTCAGGGAATTATCCGGGTGTATTTCACGCCTTCCAGCGTCGCGCCCACACGCAGGCCGGACTGGCCGAAGATCACCGCGATGGTGGGAGCGAGCGAGGTGGTGGTCTCGGCGGCCAGCGTCTCTCCGCGCTCTGGTGTGGCGTATTCGATGTTCGCGCCTGCCGCATAGCCCGGCGAGCGGCGGAAATTGTAGAGCGCATCGTTGGTCATGAAGAACAATACATGCGCGTATTGCTGCGCGCCGATCTGCAGACCGCCGGAGGCTTTGGTCACCGAATAGTAATCCACCGTGGCCCCGCCGACGCGCAGCGCGCCGCGCCCGTAGGCGCCGCCAAGGCCCAGACCGGCTTCGGTCACCAGCGGCATCACCAGCAGGCCCACGGCCTTGCCCGCAAGATCGCGGGTTGCGGGGAAATCGGCATAAAGCTGCGCCAGCGTCGCGTCGACGCGGGCGTCGATTGTGGCGGGCCCGCGGCTGCCGATACCATTGCCGCAGGCGGATACGAAGGGAACGGCACACAGGCCGAGTGTCATGTGACGACGGGTGAGGGTCATGTCATTGCTCGCTCGATATGTTTTTTGCCCGGCTGTGTCGCCGGTTACGCGCTTTATAGGTGAAGGTGGCGCAATTGTCACGTCACCTTGTGGTGTGCGGGCGTGAAACCGCTAGCCGTTGAGGAGACGGGCAGCGGCTGGGGCGAAATACGTGAGCACCCCATCGCAGCCCGCGCGCTTGAAGCCTTGCAGGCTCTCCATCATGGTTTTCTCGCCGTCGATCCAGCCGCGCTCTGCCGCGCCGGTGATCATCGCGTATTCGCCCGAGACCTGATAGGCGAAGGTCGGCGCGCCGAACATGTCGCGGGCGCGGCGGCAGATATCGAGATAGGGCATGCCCGGCTTGACCATGATCATGTCGGCGCCTTCGGACAGGTCACGCTCGATCAGGCGCATCGCCTCGTCGGAATTGCCCGGGTTCATCTGGTAGGTCTTCTTGTCCCCCTTGAGCGCGCCCGAGGCGCCGACCGCATCGCGGAACGGCCCGTAGAAGGCGGAGGCGTATTTCGCCGCGTAGCTCAGGATCGTCACGTCGTGAAAGCCTTCGCCCTCGAGCCCGGCGCGCATCGCGCCGATGCGGCCGTCCATCATGTCCGACGGCCCGATGATGTCGGCCCCGGCACGTGCCTGGCTCAGCGTCTGCCGGACCAGCGCCTCGACGGTGCGGTCATTCACCACCGCGCCATCTTCGACAAAGCCGTCATGGCCGTCGATATTGTAGGGATCGAGCGCCACATCGGTCATGATCGCGATATCGGGCACCGCATCCTTGATGGCGCGCGTGGCGCGGTTGGAGAGGTTTTCGGGATTCCAGGCCTCGGCGCAATCGGCGGTCTTGAGGGCGGGATCGGTATAGGGAAAAAGGCAGATCGCGGGGATGCCCAGCCCGTGCGCGTCGCGCGCGGCCTCGACCACCTTGTCGACCGAAAGCCGGTTGACGCCGGGCATCGAGGCGATGGGCTCCACCTGGCCTTCGCCGTCGCGCACGAAGACCGGCCAGATGAAATCGGCCGGCGACAGCGTGGTTTCCTGCACAAGCGCGCGCAGGGCGGGTGTTGCGCGCAGCCGGCGCAGACGGGTGGCTGGGAAGGGGGCTTGGCTGGGCCGCATGCTGGCCTCCGGGGTCATTTGCAAACTGCTGACGGGTATCGGCCACAAGCGCGCCTCTGTCCAGAGCGGGGCATTCCGGCACCACGCGCAGGCGGCGGATCCGGCGGGTGCAAGCGGGCTCTGGGCAAGCGCGCGGCGGCGCGCTAGAACGCCCACGCGTATCAAGAGCGGGACCGCATGGACTGGTATCAAATTGTTTTTGAAGTGATCGACATGCGATCCTTTTCCAATCTCTGGTTCTGGATCGTGCTGGCGGTGGTCTGGTCCTCGGCCAGCCACTGGGTGCTGGGTGTGCCCTATGACATGGTTGCGCGGGCCCGCAAACATGGCGGGCAGGCGGCGCAGGATCTCGAGGATCTGGTGCGGATCAACGCCAACCGGCTGCTCTTCATCATCGAGGAGGCGGGGCTCTGGATCACCGCGCTCGGCTCGGCATTGCTGACCGGGCTGGGTCTGACCGGGTTTGTCTACAAGATCGAGCTGGCGCAGGCGCTGTTCCTGCTGGCCTTTCCGATGACGCTGGTGGCGATCCTCAGTGTCTGGTCGGCGCGGCGGATTCAGCGCGAGGACAGGGCGGGTGAACAGCTCTGGCGGCGCTTGCGGATCCAGCGGATGCTGACACAGTTCATCGGCATGATCTCGATCTTCTTTACAGCACTCTGGGGCATGTACCAGAACCTGTCGCTGAATGTGCTCTAGCGGCGGGGATGGCCGGCAAAAAGGAGCGCGTCCGCGCGCTTTAATTCTGCAAGTGGCGGGGTGACGCGGGAATACGGAGCGGGGTGCAGCGGGGCGGATGTTGCAGGCTTCAGGGCTCACCAAAGCAAAGCGCTTTTCCCTGTGCCGCCCCGCGCCCGAGCCTTGCCTGACAGGCCCTGACACCCGCCGCAAGGCAAATAGCCGTCTCCCCGCGAGGCGGGGCCCCTCGGCGATTTGCCTTGCGGCGCGCGCCATGGCCTGTCTGTCCGGTCTCGGGCGAGGGGCGGCTCCGAAGCAAAGCAGCGGTTGACGGCGCGGGGGATGCGCGCCATGTGACCGGCCATGTCTGGCAATCCGGTGATCATGGGCGGCGCGCCCGAAGGCTATGACGCGGCATTGGTGTTGCGCGAGGTGGCGCGCGCCGGGGGTGGCGTCGTGCATGTGGCGCGCGACGACAAGCGCATGGCGGCGATGGCCGATGCGCTGGCCTTTTTTGCGCCCGACATGCCGGTGTTGCGGTTTCCGGCCTGGGATTGCCTGCCCTATGACCGGGTGTCGCCCAATGCCGACATCTCGGCGGCGCGCATGGCGACGCTGGCGGGGCTGGTGCATGGCGGGCCCACACGTTTCGTGTTGCTGACGACGCTGGCGGCGGCCACGCAGCGGCTGCCTGCGCGGTCGGTGCTGCGCGAGGCGGCGTTCACCGCGCGGGTCGGCGACCGGGTGGATGAGGCGGCGCTGCGCGGGTTTCTGGTGCGCATGGGGTTTGCGCAGGCGCCCACCGTGACCGAGCCCGGCGATTACGCCATTCGCGGCGGCATCATCGATATCTACCCGCCGGGTGACGGCGGGCCAGTGCGGCTGGATTTCTTCGGCGACGTTCTGGACGGCGCGCGGCGGTTCGAGGCCGCCACGCAAAGGACCACCGAAAAGCTCGATATGGTGGAGCTGGCGCCGGTGTCGGAGGTGATCCTCGACGAGGCGGCGATCACCCGGTTCCGGCAGAATTACCGCATCGAGTTTGGTGCCGCGGGCACCGACGATCCGCTTTACGAGGCGGTGAGTGCCGGACGCAAACATCAGGGGATCGAGCATTGGCTGCCGTTTTTTCATGCGGAGCTCGAGACGCTCTTTGACTATCTGCCCGGCGCGCCGGTTCTGCTGGACGATCAGTTCACCTCGGCGCGGCTGGCGCGCTGGGAGGGGATCGAGGACCAGTATGATGCGCGCAAACACGCGCTGGGTCAGAAAAAGGCCATGGGATCGACGGTCTACAAGCCGATCCCACCGGGGTTGCTCTATCTTGACGATGCCGCGTTCGGGCAGGCGGTGGGTGATCGCCGCCAGGTGATGTTCAACCCGCTGCCGCAGGCCAGCGGGCCGGGGGTGGTGGATGCGGGCGGGCGCATCGGGCGCAATTTCGCGCCCGAACGCCAGCAGGAAAACATCAGCCTTTTCGGAGCGTTGGCGCGTCATGTTCAGGACCGGCTGACGGAGGGGCCGGTGCTCATCGCATCTTACTCCGAGGGCGCGCGGGAGCGGTTGACCGGGCTTATCGAGGATGAGGGACTGGCAGAGGCGGTGCCTGTGGCCAATGGCACGCGGATTGGCAAACGCGGGCTGCATCTGGCGGTCTGGGCGCTGGAACAGGGGTTCGAGGCGCCCTGGGAGGCGGCGGGGGATTCGGGCCGCCTGACGGTGATCTCGGAGCAGGACGTGCTGGGCGACCGGTTGATCCGGCAGCCGAAGAAACGCCGCCGGGCGGAAAACTTCCTGACCGAGACGCAGAGCCTCAGTCCCGGCGATCTGGTGGTGCATGTGGATCACGGCATCGGGCGCTATCAGGGCATGGAGGTGATCACCGCCGCCGGGGCCGCGCATGAGTGCCTGGCGCTGGAATATGCCGAGAGCGCGAAGCTTTATCTGCCGGTCGAAAACATCGAGCTGCTGAGCAAATACGGCCATGACGAGGGGTTGCTTGACCGGTTGGGCGGCGGCGCCTGGCAGGCCAAGAAAGCAAAGCTCAAGGAGCGCATCCGCGAGATGGCGGACCGGCTGATCCGGATTGCCGCGGAGCGCGCGCTGCGCCGGGCGCCGGTGGTGGACCCGCCGGTGGGCGCCTATGAGAGCTTTGCCGCGCGCTTTCCCTATCAGGAAACAGATGATCAGCTGCGCGCCATCGAGGATGTAATGGCGGATCTGCATTCGGGGCAACCGATGGACAGGCTGGTCTGCGGCGATGTGGGGTTCGGCAAGACCGAGGTGGCGATGCGGGCGGCGTTTGTGGCGGCCATGTCCGGTGTGCAGGTGGCGGTGATCGCGCCGACAACGCTGCTGGCGCGGCAGCATTACAAGAGCTTTGCCGAGCGGTTTCGCGGCTTTCCGCTGCAGGTCTCGCCGCTCTCGCGTTTCGTGAGCGCCAAACAGGCGGCGCTGACCCGCGAGGGGATTTCGCGCGGCACCGTGGATGTCGCCATCGGCACCCATGCGCTGCTGGCCAAGGGCATCCGGTTTCAGAATCTGGGGCTGCTGATCATCGACGAAGAGCAGCATTTCGGCGTGCAGCACAAGGAGCGGCTCAAGCAGCTGCGTTCGGACATCCATGTGCTGACGCTCACGGCCACACCGATCCCGCGCACGCTGCAGCTGAGCCTCACCGGCGTGCGGGATCTGTCGATCATCGGCACGCCGCCCGTCGACCGGCTGGCGATCCGCACCTATGTGAGCGAGTTCGATCCGGTGACGATCCGCGAGGCGCTGTTGCGCGAGCATTACCGGGGCGGGCAGAGTTTCTACGTGGTGCCGCGGATCTCGGATCTGCCGGAGATAGAGGAATTTCTGCGCGAGCAGGTGCCGGAGGTCAGCGTTGTCGTGGCGCATGGGCAGATGGCGGCTGGGGAACTCGATGACCGGATGAACGCGTTTTACGACGGCAAATACGACGTGTTGCTGGCCACGACGATTGTCGAATCCGGGCTCGATATTCCGACCGCCAACACGATGATCGTGCACCGCGCCGATATGTTCGGGCTGAGCCAGCTTTACCAGATCCGCGGGCGGGTGGGGCGCTCCAAGACCCGCGCTTATGCCTATCTGACGACGAAACCGCGCACCAAGCTCACGGCGACGGCGGAAAAGCGGCTGCGGGTGCTGGGCTCGATCGACACGCTGGGGGCGGGGTTTTCGCTGGCCTCCCAGGATCTCGACATTCGCGGCGCGGGCAACCTGCTGGGCGAGGAGCAATCCGGGCAGATGCGCGATGTGGGCTATGAGCTTTACCAGTCGATGCTGGAAGAGGCGATTGCCAAGATCCGCGCCGGTGAGATGGAAGGACTTTCGGAGGCCGACGATCAATGGGCGCCGCAGATCAATCTCGGCGTGCCGGTGCTGATCCCCGAGGCCTATGTGCCCGATCTCGATGTGCGGCTGGGGCTCTACCGGCGCTTGTCGGGCCTGACCACCAAGGTGGAGCTTGAGGGGTTCGCCGCGGAGCTGATCGATCGCTTCGGCAAGCTGCCGCGCGAGGTCAATACGCTGCTGCTGGTGGTGCGGATCAAGGCGATGTGCAAGCGCGCCGGGATTGCCAAGCTGGATGGCGGGCCGAAAGGCGCGGTGATCCAGTTCCACAACGACAAGTTTGCCCGGCCCGAGGGTCTCGTCACCTTTATCAAGGCGCAGAACGGACTGGCCAAGGTCAAGGACAACAAGATCGTGGTGCGGCGCGACTGGTCGAGCGACAAGACGAAGATCCAGGGTGCGTTTGCGATTGCCCGGGATCTGGCGGAGGCTGCGGGCGCGCTGAAGAAGCGCAGGGAAAGCGCGTGACGGCGCTGCTCATCCGCCCTGATGGGCGGCCTCGCTTTGGTGGGATGTGGCGGGGTGACAAGCGCAGCGTGTGAGGCAATAGTCTGGCGCAGGATCCAGCGGCAAAGGCAGGGCGTGGGCATGGCCAGTATCAACCGGATTGTCATGGCCAAGCGCTGTCGGCAGATCGTGCGGTCGCTGGAGCCCGAAACGCTGGATGCCGCCGAAATATCGGGCACCTGGGGCGAGAAATTCGGCTTCCGCTCCTATCGCAGCTACTGGTATCCGGAATACGACATTTGCGAGGGTCCGCTGAGCGATGACGCGGGCGGGGTGGCGCAGGTCGATCTGATCATTGCCGACCAGGTCTGGGAACATCTCGACCGGCCCTATCGCGCGACGCAGAACGTGCTCGCCTCGTTGCGCCCGGGCGGGTATTTCCTGGTCGCCGTGCCGTTTTTTGTACCGCTGCACGCGGCACCGGTGGACAATACCCGCTGGTCGGCGCGGGGCCTGAAGAACCTGCTGATCGAATGCGGGTTTGCCGAGGACAACATCGTCTCGGAGCAATGGGGCAATCGCTGGGCGGGTATCCGCAACGTCGTGGGGCCGTTCCCGCCGGTCTATCATCCCGAGACCGACAGGCTGGAAAATGAAGAGGATTTTCCGGTGACAAGCTGGGCGCTGGCGCAGAAGCTTTGAGCGTTGCCTCTGGCGGCGAGGGTGGCGGTGGGGGTGAGCCCCCTACACCCCCCAGCCCCCCCACACCCCCCGAAGTCTATAGGCAAGATGACGCAGGGGGCGGGCGGCTTTGCGCCGCCCGGGCCTTGCATCGGTTTGGCGAGGTGGGCGCGCCTGTCCGGTCAGTGAGGACGCGGCGTTTCGGGATGTGGCGCATGCCGGCGAGACGGCCGGGGCGGCTGACGTCCGGCCGTGGTGCGGGGGCGCGAGGCCCCCGCGGGTCTCTTACGCGCGGCGGCGGCGGCCACCGGAGCGTCCGCCGCGGCCACGGCCTTCGCTGCCGGCCTCACCCGGGGGCTTGTTGAAGCGGATCCAGTCGGCGCCATGGGCGTCATTATTGGTCAGAAGGTTGGCGGCGCGAATGGCCTCCATCTCCTTGCCGGGGCCGGGTTTGGTCGAGCCGAGGCCGAAGAGCTGGCAGAAGGTTTCGTCATCCATTTCCGGCGGCAGCACCACGCCCGCCGCCTCGACCGCGGCGCGCTTCTCGGCGATCTTCGCGGCGCCCACGGGCAGGGCCACGGGGTTCATGATCGCGCTGGTCATGCCCGCACCCATGGCCATCGGCAGGAAGGCGTTGTTGATGCCGTGGCGGTTGGGCAGCCCGAACGAGACATTGGAGGCGCCGCAGGTCGTGTTCACGCCCAGCTCTTCGCGCAGGCGGCGCACCAGCGTGAAGACCTGCTGACCGGCGGTGGCCATGGCGCCGATGGGCATGACCAGCGGGTCGACCACGATGTCATGCGCGGGGATGCCGAAATCGGCGGCGCGTTCGACGATCTTTCGGGCCACCGCAAAGCGCACGTCGGGGTCTTCGGAGATGCCGGTGTCGTCATTGGAGATCGCCACCACCGGCACGTTGTATTTCTTGACCAGCGGCAGCACAAATTCCAGCCGCTCTTCCTCTCCGGTGACCGAGTTCAGCAGCGGGCGGCCATGGGCGGCCTTGAGACCGGCCTCGAGGGCGGCGGGCACCGAGCTGTCGATGCAGAGCGGCACCTCGACCAGCCCCTGCACCAGCTCGATGATCGAGGTCATCAGAGGCGGCTCTGTCTCGTTGGGGTTGGGGTTGGAATTGTAGACCACGCCTGCGTTGATATCGAGCACGGTGGCGCCCGCGGCAACCTGGGCCAGCGCGTCCTTCTCCACGGTCGAATAATCGCCCGCCTCGAGCTCGGCGGCGAGCTTCTTGCGGCCGGTGGGGTTGATGCGTTCGCCGATCACGCAGAACGGCTGGTCAAAGCCGATGATGGCGGTTTTGGTCTTCGACTCGACGATGGTGCGGGTCATTGCATGGCCTCTTCTGTCAGGCGGTTCAGGATCTCCGGCAGCGCCGGATCGATGAAGTCTTGCAGCGTGGTCTGCGCGCCGTGGCGCATCAGTTCCTCCGCCGTGGCGCTGGAGCGGATACCCACCGTGTAGGCGCCCGACGCGCGCGCCGATTGCAGCCCGCTGGCGCTGTCCTCGAAGGCGATGGCGGCGGCAGGTGCGACACCAAGCGCGCGCATCGCGGCGACATAAGGCTCGGGGTCGGGTTTGCCGCGGGCGCATTCGTCACCGATGATCACGGTTTCGAACCGGCTGCGCAAGCCGATGGCCGAAAGCATGTGTTCCGCGTTGATCCGCGGCGCGTTGGTCACCACGGCCACACCCCAGCCTTGCGCCCCGGCGAGATCGATCAAGGCAGGCGCACCCGGCATCGGCGTTTGCCCCATCGAGAGCCTGTCGCGAAACCGCGCCTCTTTCTCGTCCGAAAGCCGCTGTGCATCCTCGCCGGGAAAGAGCACCGGGAAGCTTTCGAGGTTATGCGTGCCGTGCACATGGGCCACGTACCACTCCCAGGTGATCTCGCGCCCGCGCTCGGCAAACATCTCGGCAAAGACCGCAAAGTGCAGCGGGTCGGACTGGATCAGCGTGCCGTCCAGATCAAAGAGCAGCGCGGCGCTCACCGCTCAGGCAGACTGCGCGGCGGGCACACCGGACGCACCGCCATTGTCGATGGCCCATTGCGCGTTGGTCCTGATGCCGCCCAGCGGGAAGAAATGCACCTGTTCCACGAGGAATTCGGGATGCGCGGCCTTGTGCGCGGCGAGCTTTGCCAGCACGTCGGTGGGCTCGTAGGGCAAAAGCAGCTTGGAGACATCCATGGCGCGTTTCTGCAGCACCTTGAGCGACGGGCCGACACCGCAGGCGATGGCGAACTTGATCAGGGTCTGCAGCTTGGCGGGCCCCGCGATGCCGATATGGATGGGCAGGGTGATGCCTTCGGCGGCCAGCCGCTCGGCCCAGGTGATGATCGGACCCGCGTCAAAGGCAAACTGCGTTGCCAGCGCCATCTCGGCGTCGGTGCGCTCCGAAAAGGCCTGTTTCCAGCGCAACGCCTCCATCACCACCTTGTCGCCGCCCTTGGGGTCGATGTCGCGGTTGCCCTCGGGGTGGCCTGCCACATGCAGGCGCTTGAAGCCCGCGCGGTCAAAGGCGCCGGTCTCCATCAGATCCATCGAGCAGTGAAAGTCGCCATGGGGTTTTTCCACCCCACCGGCGAGCAGCAGCGCCTGATCGACACCGGCCTCGCCCTGGTACATCGCGATCCAGTTCTCCAGCACCTTTGCGTCGCGGATGATCCGGGCCGGGAAATGCGGCATGACGTCAAAGCCTTCGCCCGCGATGCGCTTTGCGGTGGCCACCATGTCCTCGATCGGTGTGCCTTCGATATGGGCGATGTAGACGCGGGTGCCGCGCGGCAGCAGGGCGCGGAAATCCTCGACCTTTTCGGCGGTGCGCGGCATCACCTCGATGGAATAGCCCTTGAGGAAGGGCTCGAGCTGACCGGTGCCGGTGCGGGCCGGAGCGGTGTCGCGCTTGCGGAAATTCAGCAGTGCCATCAGCGTGTCCTTCAAACTCATGAGCAGGGTCGTGGGCCGGCGCCCGGTTGCGGGATCAGGCCCATCCGTCATTGGCGATCAGCGCCTTGATGCGGCTCTGGTCGTATTCTGCCTCGAGCCGTGCGGCCTCGGCCTTGCAGATCGCTTCGGGCTCACCCTCGACGGCACAGGCGGGGGCCTTGCGCCATTCGGCGAGATAGGCGTCGGTATCGGCGGCGCCCACCTTCATGGCGGCGCGGTCGATGGCCTGCTCGAAGCGCTCGGGCAGCGGCTGCTTGGCGCCGCGGCGCCCCTTGCCGACGATGACCTGCGCCGGGATATCGCGCCAGTAGACGATGGTGACGTCGGGCATGGGTCTGATTCCTTTGATCCTTACGCGCCTCTTTAGACCTGCGGGGCGCGCGGCTTGCGCTTGTTTTCGACTTGTGCAGGGTCGTCCGCGACAGGCTAGCGAGCAGGCAAAGATTGTCCAACCCGTGCGGATCGTCTAAACTTTCACGCAAAACATGAGCAGAATTCACGGGTTTGACGCAAGAGCGCTCCGGTCTGGCTGTGATCGGGCGGCAAAACGCCCCGGCAAACCCGCCCGGATGAGGCAAGAAGGACAGGTCCGATGGTCATTGCGGTGGAGGCGTACAAGCTGGCCTATATGGCGCTGCCCAAGGCGGCGTGTTCGTCGGTCAAGGAAGCGCTGGCGCGGATCGATCCGGATGTCGAATTGCCGCCCGAAGACAAGATCGACGTGCACACCTGGCACGACCTTTACCCAACCCGCCGGTTCCGGCCGCATCGCTGGGAAAAGATGCAGGGCCACTGGCGGTTCTGCGTCGTGCGCGATCCGGCGAAGCGCCTGATGTCGGTCTACACCAACCGCGTGCTGCAATTCGAGGACACCAAGAACTCGATCAAGCTGCGTGACGGGCGCGACTGGCTGCCGGATCTGCCGCGCGAGCCCGACCCCGACACGTTCTTTCTCAACCTCGAGGCCTATTCCCAGGCATCCTCCTCGATCAAGCACCACGCGCTTGGCGCCTGGCTGTTCCTGGGGCGGGATTTCGATGCCTACGAAAAGGTTTACCGCACCGAGGAGCTTGGCCAGCTGGCCTATGACCTGAGCCTTCTGACACGGCAAACCGTGACCATGCCGCGGCGCAATACCTCGGAGACGACGCTGGCGCTGGAGGATCTGCGCGGCGAGACAATCGACGCGATCCGGCCCTTCCTCGATCAGGAATACGAGCACCTCGAGGCGTTTTACAAAAATCCTCTCGGAGCGCGGGTTCATGACGCTTGCGCGACACAGGTCGCCCGCGTATCGTGACCTCAAGTTGATATTCGGAAAGGCGCGGAACATGGCGCCAGAGCGTCTAAAGGGTGCGGGCGCTTTCCCGAAACCGGTCGAGAGCACCGCGCCTGATCGACCCGATCCCAATGCGCTTTACGCCGCGTTGGATCTGGGCACCAATAGCTGTCGCATGCTGATTGCCCAACCCAAGGGCAGTCAGTTTCATGTGGTGGACAGTTTCTCGAAGTCCGTGCAACTGGGCAGCGGGCTGGAGCGGACCGGCCGGTTGAGCCGATCCTCGATGGCGCGCACCGTCGCGGCCATGCGCGTGTGTCAGCAGAAAATCGACCGCCACCAGGTGCTGCGCATGCGGCTCGTGGCGACCGAAGCCTGCCGCCGCGCGCAGAACGCGCGCGATTTCATCCGGCAGGTGCGGCGCGACACCGGGCTCAGGCTGGAGATCATCCAGCCCGAGGAAGAGGCGCGGCTGGCGGTGATCTCCTGCGCGCCGCTGGTCTCCACCAAGACCGAACAGCTGCTGGTGGTCGATATCGGCGGCGGCTCGACCGAGCTTGTGTGGATCGATCTCAGCAAGGTGGAACCGCGCGACCGTCCGCGCGCGATCATGCGGCTGCATGCGGGGTTTCATGCGCCCGAAAGCCCGTTTCCCACCGCCAAGGTGGTGGACTGGATCTCGGTCCCGCTGGGGGTGGCGACGCTGCGCGACCAGTTCTCCGACGTGCAGGACGATGCTGCGCGCTATGCGTTGATGAGCTGGTACTTCGAGGAAAACCTCGCCGAGTTCGCCCCCTACAAGGACGAGCAGGCGCGCGAGGGGTTCCAGATCGTCGGCACCTCCGGAACGGTGACCACGGTGGCCGCCTCCCATCTCGGGCTCAGACGGTATGACCGCACCAAGGTCGACGGGCTGCGCATGACCTCCAACCAGATCGAGGATGTGATCCAGCGCTACCTGCAGCTGGGCCCCGCCGGGCGGCGCAAGGATCCGCGCATCGGGCCGGACCGGCACGCGCTGATCATGTCGGGCTCCGCCATCCTGCAGGCACTGCTGCGGCTCTGGCCCACCGACCGGCTGAGCGTCGCCGATCGCGGCCTGCGCGAAGGGCTGCTATACGCGCAGATGTCGGCGGATGGCGTTCTCGAAGACGGGCCTTTATAGAAAGGGGCGCTTTTTCCCGAGGGGAAAAAGCGCGTCGGGGGCGCTGCCCCCGAACCCCCGAAGTATTTTTGAACCAGAGAAGAGATGGACGCGGGACGCGATGGCAAAGGGGCCGAAGAACTCATCCGGGCGCGGGCAGCGCGATCTGAAGGTGCGGGTCAAATCGGCGCGCGGGCGCAAGCTGAGCTCGACCCGCTGGCTGCAGCGGCAATTGAACGACCCTTACGTCAAGCGCGCCAGGACCGAAGGCTATCGCGGGCGCGCGGCGTTCAAGATCCTGGAGCTGGACGACAAGTACCGCTTTCTGGTGCCCGGCGCGCGCGTGGTCGATCTGGGCTGTGCGCCCGGAGGCTGGTGCCAGGTGGCGGTCAAGCGTGTGAATGCGCTGGGGGAACGCGCGGGCAAGGCGCAGGGCTATGTGCTGGGCATCGACCTGCAGGAGGTCGACCCGATTGCAGGGGCCGAACTGCATGTGCTCGATTTCATGGAGGACGGCGCCGATGACAAGGTCAAGGCCTGGCTCGGCGGCCCTGCGGATGTGGTGATGTCGGACATGGCGGCGTCGTCATCGGGTCACAAGCAGACCGATCATCTGCGGATCATCTCGCTTTGCGAGGCGGCAGCGGAGCTGGCCTTTGACGTGCTGGTCGAGGGCGGTACCTTTGTGGCCAAGGTGCTCGCAGGCGGGGCGGAGGCGAGCCTGCAACAGACGCTCAAGCAGCGCTTCGACAAGGTTGCCAACGTCAAGCCACCGGCCAGCCGTCAGGATTCGTCGGAGAAGTTTGTCGTCGCCACCGGGTTTCGCGGCTAGAACAGTCGGCGCGTGACCGATGGCCGCGTGGTCATCGACGCCAGGGCGCGGTCCTGGAAGTGGCGGGCAAAACCCGGTGAGACCACACGCTCTTCACGAAAATGCGCGGCGCTGGCATCCGCCGGAGCCTCGATCTGACCCATCACTTGCCGGTGCAGCGCAAAAAGCCGTGCAAGCCGCGCCTCGCGCTCGGTGGCGTTTTCCGGTTCCGGTAGACTGGCCATGTCTGTCGTCCGCAATAGACGCCCCTGACATGACAGCCTGCGCGGCGATTGTGGCGAAATTTGCGCGTCCAAGTGTTGACGCCACGGCGTTTCACGGTCTGACTGGGCCAGAAGCGGGCTCGGACCGCGGGGGAAGGGGCAGGGCATGAGCGTCATCTTGTGTTACGGCGACAGCAACACGCATGGCACGCGGCCAAAGCAGGTCATCACCCTGTCGGAGAGGTACCCGCCGGGGGTGTGCTGGACGGATGTGATGGCCGCGCGCCTCGGCCCCGCGCACCGCGTGCTGAGCGAAGGGCTGCCCGGGCGCACCACGGTGCATGACGATCCTGTCGAGGGTGGGGCGCGCAACGGTCTGGCGGTGCTGCCCGCGATCCTGCACAGCCACAAGCCGATCGACCTGATGATCCTGATGCTGGGCACCAACGATCTCAAACCACGCTTTGCGGTGAGCGCTTACGAGATCGCGCGCGCGGTGGAGCGCATGGTGCTGGTGACACGCACCCATCAGGTGGTGCGCGACATCATCGTGGTCGATCCGCCGCCTGTGCGGGAGGCGGGGTGCCTTGACGTCGTGTTTGAGGGCGCCGAAGCGCGGCAGAGCGGGCTGACGGCGCATCTGGAGGCCATGGCGACGCGGCAGGGCTGCGGGTTTGTCGCCGCGGGCGCGCATATCGCGGTTTCCGCCGCCGATGGCGTGCATTGGGAGGCCGACGCCCATGCGCGCTTTGGCGAGGTTATGGCGCAGCAGGTTCAGGAGCGTCTGTCGTGAAGGCCGTGGTCTGGCTGCTGGTTCTGGCGGGCTGCGCGGCGCAGGTGGCGGGTTTGCCGCCGGCCCCCATCCCGGTGCGCAATCCGACATCCCTTGTGGCCTCGCAAAGCGACGCAAACCTTGCGCGGCTGGCGGGCGACTGGCGGATCGTCTCGGCCGCCGGCATGCCCGCCGGGGCGACGGTGCGGTTTGGCGCGGATCGCGCGGAGATGAATGGGGTCGTGCTGTCGCTGACGGCGCTTGGCCCGGGGCGGATCGCCCTGGGGGACGAGGAGATCTGGGTGCATTGGCTCGACGCGGACAATCGCACCGCAGCGCTCGGGGAGCCCGGCGGCAAGCGGGTGTGGATCATGGACCGGACCGGACAGCCCGGAGAACGACTGGCCGCCGCGCGCAAGATCCTGGACTGGTACGGGTACGATCTCAGCCGCATGGAGGGCGCATGAGCGGAAACGAGGTTGCCATCATTGGCGGCGGAGTGATTGGCGGCGGCTGGGCCGCGCGGTTTGCGCTGATGGGCTGGGAGGTCCGGATCTTCGATCCCGATCCGGATGCCGCGCGCAAGATCGACGCGGTGATGCAAGGGGCCGCGCGCGCGCTGCCGATGCTCTACGAGGCGCGCATGCCGGAACGCGGCGCGATCCGGTTTTGCGACTCGATTGCCGAGGCGGTGGCGGGCGCGCGCTATATTCAGGAGAGTGTGCCGGAGCGACTGGATCTGAAAAAGAATGTTTACCAGCAGGTTATGGCGCATTCTTCACCCGATGCGGTGCTTGCGTCCTCAACTTCGGGCTTCACGCCCTCGCAATTGCAGGAGGGGCTCGCGCTTCCCGCGCAGCTGCTTGTCGCGCATCCGTTCAACCCGGTCTACCTGCTGCCGCTGGCAGAACTTGTGCCAAGCACTAAGACCGCGCCGGAAGCTGTTGAAGTTGCAAAGGAAATCCTGACGGAGATCGGCATGTTTCCGCTGCATGTGCGCGCGGAGATCGACGCCCATATCGCCGACCGCTTTCTGGAAGCGGTCTGGCGCGAGGCGTTATGGCTGGTCAAGGACGGCGTCGCGACAACCGAAGAGATCGACGACGCGATCCGCTACGGGTTCGGGCTCCGCTGGGCGCAGATGGGGCTTTTCGAGACCTATCGGGTGGCCGGTGGTGAGGCGGGGATGCGGCACTTCATGGCGCAGTTCGGACCGGCCCTGAAATGGCCCTGGACCAGGCTGATGAACGTGCCGGATTTCACCGACGAGCTGGTGGATCTCATTTCGGATCAATCGGATACGCAGTCCGGTGCGCTCTCCATCCGGGAGCTGGAGCGGCTGCGGGACGACAACCTCGTGGCGATCCTGCGCGCGCTCAAAGGGCAGGATGCCGCGGCAGGCGCGCTGATTGCGGCCCATGACGCGCGGCTGCGCGCCCCGCTTGAAGAGACGGTGCCGCTGGTCACGGTGCGGCGCATCGTGCCGTCGGACTGGGTGGATGTGAACGGGCACATGAACGAGGGGCGCTACGGGCAGGTCTTCAGCGACGCCTCCGAAGAGCTGATGGCGCATGTGGGCGCGGACAAGGCGTATATCGCCGCGGGACACAGCTATTTCACCGCCGAGACCAACATAAAGTATCTCGCGGAAACCCTTATTGCCGAAGAGATTTTCGTCGAAACGCGCGTGATGTTGGGCGAGGGCAAGAAACTGAGGCTCTGGCATGAGATGAAGCGTTCGGCGGATGGCGCGCTGCTGGCCAGTTGCGATCAGTTTCTGTTGCATGTCTCGCTCGAGACGCGCCGTTCCTGTCCGCCTTTGACGCCTGTGGCAGCGGCTGTCGAGCGGCTGGCGCAGGCGCATCGGCAAAGCTGATCCGCGGCGTCGTCTCAGACCTGCGACGCGGTCAATAGGCATACCCCATAGCGGCTTCCTGCGCGGGATCGACCTGAGCGCGCAGGAACGCCAGATCCTCTGCCGAAACAGTGTCGGGGGTGGCCGGACGTGGCTCGACGGAGGGCAGAAATTTTGACCCAAGACGCTTCATCACCGGGCGCAGGGGGCCATCGGGTTGCGGTATGCCGAGACCCAGATGCAGATCGCCCAGGAACGTGTCAGGGGCGGCCTGAACCGCCTCCAGCCGGATGAAGATCAGCGCGCAACCTCTTTCGGTATAAGACAAAAGCCCGCTCAGCTTGGCCTGCCGCAGGGCAAAGAGATTGGCAAAAGGTCGCCCGGTCAACGGGTGCCGGTCATGTTGCAGTGGCAACCCTTCGCCGCCAAGCGTGGCCACTTGCGGGAAATAGCGCTTCCGGTCGGCGATTGTGACCCACTCCGCGCGGATAAAATCCGGAAACTCAAGCGCTTGCATGGCGGGCGGGCAATGCCAGGGTTTGGCATGCATCGAGAGCGCCCAGGCACGCGCGTCGCGGACCACGCAGATCACCGCCACATGCGCGGGGATCGCCGTCATATGCGGAAAGCCGTGTTTCCAGCCCAGATCCTCCATCGGGCGCAGCGGGCTGTTGCGCCCGATCAGACGCTTGACGAAATTGGTGCCGGAAGAGCGCTCCCCGAACACCTGATAGCGGGTTGGCACGGCGGGGCCGGGACGGATCAGCCAGCCTTTGTCCGGGAGGGTCAGGTGGGTCACAAACGCTCTTTCCTTGTCGTGGCGCCACGTTAGCGGGGCCCCGGGCAGATTACGATTCTCTTTACCGCGCGGCTGCGATAGTGTTGCGGCAAAACGAAAACGGGGCTCAGGCAGATGCAATCGGTGGCGGCCGCGCTGACCATGGTGCGCGATGATGCGTTTTTTCTCAAAGCATGGCTGCGCCATTATGGCGAGATGTTCGGGCGCGAGAACTGCTACATCGTCAACCACGGGCGCGGCGAGACGGTGGCGGAGCTGGCGCAGGGCTGCAATCTGATCGGCATCCCCGGCGATCCACACCCCAATTTCGACATGAAGCGCTGGCGGATGCTCAACAACCTCGTGCAGGGGCTGCGGTGCTACTACAACCACGTGGTGGTGGGCGATGTGGACGAGCTGGTGGTGGTCGACCCGGCGGAGGGGATCTCGCTGCTCGACTATCTTGCCAAAGCGAAGATCCGTCGCAATGTCACGCCGCTGGGGCTTGAGGTGATCCACCGCGTCGAGCTGGAGCCGGAACCGATTGAGACGGACATTATCGGGCCGCGCCGGCATGTGCGGCTGGCACCGCATTATTCCAAGCCGTGCCTTGTCTCCTCAGGGGCCAAGATCGCGCGCGGCGGGCATTTTACCCAGTACGATCAGTTACATACGCCCGACGCGCTCTACCTCTTTCACCTCAAATTCTGCGATTTAGCGCAATATGCGCAGGTGATGGATCATCGCAACATGGTCACCGAAGAGGTGGGCGCCAGCGTCAAGGACGCAGCGATCGGGCGGCACTGGTTTTCAGAGGCCCGCGGTGAGGATCGCGCGGTGTTCGAGGCGTTTTCCGGGCTTGAGGTGAAGGAGGGGTTTGACCTCTCCTGGGTGCGCAAGCGGATGCAGCGCAGCTGGAAGCCACGGGGTGAGACCGGGTTCTGGCAGTTCGACCGGCCGGAGTATGACGGACAATATGTGCTGCCGGAACGCTTTGTCGGGGTGATCTGACCGCTCAGTCCTGGGTCAGGAAATCGCGCAGGGCGCGGGCCGTTTCCGCAGGCGATTGATCGGGAAAGAAATGCCCGCCCGGCATCGCGCCATGCCGCATCCGCGACAGGCGCGGGGCCCAGGTGGCGGGCACATCCATCGCTTGCGCCATCGCGCCATCGGCACCGTAAAGCACCAGCGCGGGGCAGGTGACCCGGCGGCCCAGATCCGCCGCATCATGCCCGAAATCGACGTCGAGCGCGGCGCGGTAATCGTTGCACATGGCGCGAATGCTGTCCGGATCGCGCCAGCCCTTGCGGTAGGCCTCCAGCATCTGCGGGTCGAAATCCGAAAGCTCCGCCGCGCCGAACCCCAGCAGGCAGCGCTCGAAATACGCGTCGGGATCGTGGCCGATCAGGGTTTCGGGGAACGGCGCTGGCTGGGCGAGGAAGAACCAGTGGTAATAGGCGCGCGCGACGTCCTGCGTGAGCGTGTCGAGCAGATGATGCGTCGGCACGATGTCCATCACGCAGAGCGTGTCGACACGCTCCGCCGCGTCGAGCGCCATGCGATGCGCGGTGCGCCCGCCGCGGTCATGCCCGGCAAGGTGGAAATGGTCAAAGCCCAGATGTGTCATCAGCGCCAGCATGTCGGCGGCCATGGCGCGAAAGCTCATCTGGTCTATCTCGGCGGGTTTGGAGCTTTGACCGTAGCCGCGCAGATCCGGGGCGATGGTGGTGAATTCAGCCGCCAGCGCAGGGCCGATCCGCGCCCACATGGCGCGGTTTTGCGGAAAGCCGTGCAGCAGCAGGAGCGGCGGGCCGTCGCCGCGGATATCGCAGGCGATGGTCTGGCCGTTCACATCGATGAGGTCGGGGGGGCGGGTCAGATCCGGGGTCATTGCCCCCGCGAGGAGACAAAGGTTGCGCCCCCGAAGTCAACCCCGGGCAGGCTGTCGGCGACAGAGGAAGAGGCGGTCCGGATCATGCCGCGTGAGGTGTCGTCGATCATGTCGAACCCGGTATGCCAGACGGCGGTCGGGGTGTAGGCCAGCATGACCGCGCCCAGAACCCCCACGAGCAGCGGACCGGAATGGCCGCGCCGGGCGCGACTGCGGAAGAAGAACCGCATCGCGTGCACGCCCAGCATCACAATCGAGGCAAAGAGCAGCCCGGCCAGCGCCATGAAGATGTAGTCATGATACTCCGGCGGCAGGCTGCCCTGCTGCAGCGAGGATGCCAGCGTCTCGCGGCCCTGCGAGATCGCGATCACCAGATAGGCCCATGCGAACCCCAGCAGCACCGCGCCAAGCGGGCGCTGCGCGCGGGTGTCGCGCGTCCGGCTTTGCGCTTGGTGATAGGTTGGATCGATCCGCCTGATCCGGCGGCGGAACGTGTCGTGCGAGCTGTGTCCAGATGCCTTGTCCATGCCACAGGTCTAGGCAGGAATTTGGTCATTCCTGTGGTCGCTTTCTTGCGGAATTCTGGCGCGGTTTTTCGCGATCCGGAAACAATCTATATAATTGCGCCGGATTGTTTCCGGGTTGGAAACAATCACCCGGATCCTGCCGGGGGCAGCGACGCTCCTGCAGGCTCATCTTTACCTGATTTTCATATTCGTGGCGAAGAGATTCGCCCGCGCGCCGCGATCAGCGCGTGATGGCGTCGAGAATGCGCGCCCAGCTGCGAATGCCCTTGTGGAAGCTTTCGAGGTCGTATTTCTCGTTCGGCGAATGGATCTGGTCATCATCCCTGGCCCAGCCCACAAGCATCGAATCCATATCGAGGATGGTCTTGAAATAGCCCGCCACCGGGATCGACCCGCCGCAGCCGATGAAGACCGCGTCATGCCCCCATTCGGCGCCCAGAACCGCGCGGGCGGCTTCGAAGGCGGGATGGTCGGTCTGCATCTGCCCGGCGGGGCCTGTGCCGTGGTTGACGAACTCCACCGTCACGTCGGAGGGCAGCTGCGCCTGCACCCAGTCGCGGAAATGGCCCCGGATGGCGAGAGGATCCTGCCTGCCGACGAGGCGGAAGCTAATCTTGGCGCTGGCCTTTGACGGCAGCACGGTCTTGAAGCCGTCGCCCACATAGCCGCCCAGCACGCCGTTGACCTCGGCGGTGGGGCGCGACCAGATCATCTCGAGCGCGGAGCGGTCCTGTTCGCCGGCGGGCACCGCCAGACCGACATCGCCCAGAAACCTGTCGTGGTCGAAATTCAGCGCATCCCACTCCGCGGCCAGCGCTGGCTCGAGCTCCGGCACGCCGTCGTAGAAATGCGGCACCTGGATATGGCCCTGATCGTCATGCAGGTTGGCAAGGATGCCCGAGAGCACCCGGATCGGGTTCATCGCCACGCCGCCATACATGCCCGAATGCAGGTCCTTGTCGGGGCCGGTCAGGATGATTTCCTCCTGCAGCATACCGCGCAGCTGGGTGATGATGCCCGGCACCCGGGATTCAAAAAGCCCGGTGTCGCAGATCAGCGCGATATCGGCCTTCAGCTCATCGGCGTTCTCTTCGAGGAAGGGGATGAGAGAGGGTGAGCCCGATTCCTCCTCACCTTCGAAAAAGAAGGTGATGCGGCAGGGCAGGGCGCCGGTCTCGGCCTTCCAGGCGCGGCAGGCCTCGACAAAAGTCATCAGCTGGCCCTTGTCGTCGGAGGCGCCGCGGCCGCGGATCACCTTGCCTGTGGGTGTCTCTTCCAGCGCGGGGTCGAACGGGTCGCGGTCCCAGAGCGCCAGCGGGTCCACCGGCTGCACGTCGTAATGGCCGTAAAAAAGCACATGCGGGGAGTCGTCTGGCCCGTCCACATGCCCCACCACCATCGGATGCCCGGGCGTGGGGCGTTTGGAGGCGGTGATCCCGAGGCTTTCCAGATCGGCGACCAGCCAGTCGGCGGCCTCGTCGCAGGGCTGCTTGTAGGCCGGATCGGTGGAGATCGACTGGATGCGCAGCAGTGCCAGCAGCCGCTCGACCGCCTCCGGCAGGTCGGCATCGATCCGGGCGAGAGTGGTGTCGAGGGTCATGGGCGCGGCTCCGGTCTGTGAGGTCTGGCGCGACGTTACCCGTTGCGCGGGTGGTGTCCAGTGCGCGGGAGTGCCCGGTGCGCGTGCCCGGACCTGGCGGAGCGACCGCGCGTTGGTTCCTCGCGGTGTCCGGCAGGCACCGAAACGCCCTGCGCTAGCCGCTGACCACCACCAGACCGACAATGACCAGACCGGCGCCGAAAGCCTGCCGCAAGTCAAAGCCTTCGCCGATGCTGAAGGCGATGCCGAGAATGAGGATGGTCTCGACCCCGAGGATCGCCACATAGAGCACCGAAAGCTCGGTCTGCCGCATCAGCACGACCTCGGCCAGAAAGGCGATGCCGAACCCCAGCACCGCCAGCACGATCCCGGTCAGAAGCCAGCCCGACGCGCAGCCTTTCATGCCCACGGTGGCGATCACGTAACCTGCGGCGGTCAGCAGAACGAGGCCGGGGGCGGAGAGCGTGGGCAAGGCAAGCTGCATGAGGCACGTCCGTCTGCTTGGCCGTGGGCGGGGCCCACTGGCGTGTGGCGCTGAGATGAAGTTATCGCTTCGCGCGATTCGCCCGCAGTCAGGCAAACCGGACCTGCCGCCGCCGCCCGGCTGTGCCACTCTGCCGCCGGATCGGAAATGCTGTTTCCGATTTGCGCATTTTTGCAAAGGCAGGCGGGGCAGCGGCCGTCACGACTTGATTCAAGTCAAGGCTGCGACAGTTAGACCACGTCTAAATCGGTGGACAGCTTGCGGCGTGACCGTTAGCTATTCATGAAATTGAATGCGGATCTCTGCTCATCCGATCCGCATGGGGGCTGTCCTGACGGATTGCGGGCCTCCGAAGACCAAGGAGGATCCCGGGGTGGACTACACCGCGAAGCTGAACGAGGCCCTGACCCGTCTTCATGACGAGGGCCGTTACCGGACCTTCATCGATATCGAACGCCGGAATGGCCAGTTCCCGCACGCGACCTGGCGCAAGCCCGACGGGACCGAGCAGCCGATCACCGTGTGGTGCGGCAACGACTATCTGGGCATGGGGCAGAACCCGGTTGTGCTCGATGCGATGCACGAGGCGCTGGATGCCACCGGAGCGGGCTCGGGCGGCACGCGCAACATCTCGGGCACAACGGTCTATCACAAACGCCTCGAGGCGGAGCTTGCGGATCTGCATGGCAAGGAGCAGGCGCTGCTTTTCACCTCGGCCTATATCGCAAATGACGCAACGTTATCCACGCTGCCCAAGCTGTTCCCGGGGCTGATCATTTATTCCGACGCGCTGAACCACGCCTCGATGATCGAGGGCATCCGCCGTAATGGCGGGGCCAAGCGGATCTTCAGGCACAACGATCTCGAGGATCTGCGCGCCAAGCTGGAAGCCGACGATCCCGCCGCGCCGAAGCTCATCGCGTTTGAGTCGATCTACTCGATGGATGGCGATTTCGGACCGATCGAGGCGCTGTGCGATCTGGCCGACGAGTTCGGCGCGCTGACCTATATCGACGAGGTGCACGCGGTTGGCATGTACGGGCCGCGCGGCGCCGGTGTGGCCGAACGCGACCGGTTGATGCACCGCATCGACATCATCAACGGCACCCTGGCCAAGGCGTATGGCGTGATGGGCGGCTACATTGCCGCAAGTGACAAAATGTGTGACGCCATAAGGTCTTACGCGCCGGGCTTCATCTTCACCACATCGCTGCCGCCCGCCGTGGCCGCAGGCGCCGCGGCCTCCGTCGCGCATCTCAAGCGCGCGCCGGAACTGCGCGATCTGCATCAGGAACGCGCCGGCATCCTGAAGACGCGGCTCAAGGGCATGGGCCTGCCGATCATCGACCATGGCAGCCATATCGTGCCGGTCATCGTGGGTGATCCGGTGCATACCAAACAGCTTTCCGACATGCTGCTCGACGGCTACGGGATCTACGTTCAGCCGATCAATTATCCGACCGTGCCGCGGGGCACGGAGCGTCTGCGCTTCACCCCGTCGCCGGTCCATGGCCCGGACGAGATGGACCGCCTGGTTCATGCGATGGATGAACTTTGGAGCCATTGTGCGCTGAATCGTGCCGAAATGAGCGCGTAATCAGCGGATTAGCTGTAAATCTCCTTGTGATGTGTTAAGTTGCCTTCAATAACCAGCGCAGGCGAATCGTCTGCGGGATAAAAAACGAGCAGGCACGGGACATGGTTGGTATCACGGGGCAGCTGACATGATCGGGCGTAAATCCCACAGCACGGATGTGGATGAGGCCGTCAACCCACAAGGGTTTGACGACTTCGATTTGCGCCTTGGAGATGTGATGCGCGGCGAACGGGCGACGATGGGCAAGTCGCTCCTCGATGTTCAGCGGGAATTGCGCATCAAGGCGAGCTACATCGCCGCTATCGAAAATTGCGATCCATCGGCGTTCGACACGCCGGGGTTCATCGCGGGCTATGTGCGCTCTTATGCGCGCTACCTGAACATGGATCCGGACGAGGCCTTTGCGGGCTTTTGCGCCGAAAGCGGGTTCTCCGTGGCGCATGGCATGTCGCACAAGGCCTCGACGATCCGCAAGCCGCGCTTCGACGAGGGCGCGCTGCCGCGGGCCCGAGACCCGCTGGCCGAGCCGAACATGCCGTTTGCGCCCGCCACGGATTCGCTGATGTCGCGGATCGAACCGGGGGCGGTCGGCTCTTCGCTGGTGCTCATCGCCCTGATTGCCGGGATCGGCTATGGCGGCTGGGCGGTGTTGCAGGAAGTGCAGCGGGTGCAGGTCTCTCCGGTGGAGCAGACGCCGACCGTTCTGAGCGAGATCGATCCGCTGGACGGCGCCGGACGCCTGGGCGACGAGACGCCGGTGGACAGCGCCGATGCCGCCGGGCTCTTCAGCCCGCCGACCAACGAGGCGTTCGACCGCCTTTACCGTCCGCAGGCGCTGGATGTGCCGGTGCTGGTGGCGCGCGATGCGCCGATCTCGACGCTGGATCCCGAGACCGTGGGCCTCTTTGCGGGCAGCGCGCGGCAGGGTCTGCCGCAGGTGCAGGACAGCAGCCTTGCCGCCGCCGCTCTGGCCGAAGGGCTGACCGGCGCACGCGACGCCGCCGATGCCGCGCCGGTGCAGCTGGCCCCGGGCAGCGGTGTGACTGTGATTGCCGCCCGCGCGGCCTGGGTGCGGGTGCAGGACGAGGAAGGCAACCAGATCTTCAGCGGCATTCTCAATGCGGGCGACACCGTGCCCGTGGCCGCCGACACCCCCGATCCGCGGATCGAGGTGGGCGAATCCGGCGCGGTCTATTTCGCGGTGAACGGCACGACCTATGGCCCGGCAGGCGCGCGCGGATCGGTCACCAGCGACCTGTCGCTGCAGGCCGAGAGCATCACCGAGCGCTACAGCCCGGTGGAGACCGGCGCGGATCGCGATCTGACGCGGGTGCTTGCCAGCATGCAGCTTGACGAGAGCGAGACCGCCGCGCCTCTGCGCACCGCCGCCGCGCCGCAGACGCCTCTGGTACCACAGATGCCGCAGGTGCTGGCCGATCCGGCGCCGGGTGTGACCATCGTGGCCACGGCAGAGACATGGGTCGAGGTGACCGCCGCCTCCGGCACCAAGCTGATCGCCAAGGTCATGCAGCCCGGCGAGACCTACACCGTGCCGCAGACCGACACACCGCCGACGGTGTTTTCGGGCAATGCCGGTGGCGTCTATTTCGCGGTCGAAGGCAAGACCTTCGGCCCGTTTGGCCGCAGCGGACAGTTCGGACGCAATCTGACGCTCTCGCCCGAGGATATCGCGCAGAAGATGGCGGTTGCCGATCTGCAATCCACACCGGCGCTGGCCAAGGTTGTGGCAGAGCTCAACGCGGCGGCGCTGCAAGGCAACCAGTAGCGCGGATGAGGCGGGCCGTGGCGTTCTTTGAATTGTAAGACGACCCCCCATGGTTTATCCAGAGATCCAGGCGGCTTGACCCTCCGCGCCCGGATCTTTGGTCTGTGTGGCGCCGCACCATTCGCCGCAGGCAAAGCTCGACCGACAGGACGCAGGACATGAGCCACAATCCGATCCGCCCCTGGCGCAATATCGACCGCCGGGTGTCGCGCAAGATCATGGTCGGCAATGTGCCGGTCGGGGGGGATGCGCCGATCTCCGTGCAGACCATGACCAACACGGTCACCACCGACATCAAAGGCACCATCGCGCAGGTCACCGCCGCGGCGGAGGCGGGCGCGGATATCGTGCGCGTCTCGGTCCCTGACGAGGACAGCAGCCGCGCGCTGCACGAGATCGTGCGCGAAAGCCCGGTGCCGATCGTCGCCGACATCCATTTCCACTACAAGCGCGGGATCGAGGCCGCCGAGGCGGGCGCGGCCTGTCTGCGCATCAACCCCGGCAATATCGGCTCGGAAGAGCGGGTGCGCGAGGTGATCCGGGCCGCGCGCGACCACAACTGCTCGATCCGCATCGGGGTGAACGCGGGCAGCCTTGAAAAGCACCTGCTCGAGAAATACGGCGAACCCTGCCCGGAGGCGATGGTGGAATCCGGGCTCGACCATATCAAGATCCTGCAGGACAACGACTTTCACGAGTTCAAGATCAGCTGCAAGGCCTCTGACGTGTTCCTTGCCACCGCCGCCTATCAGGCGCTGGCCGAGCAGACCGATGCGCCGATCCATCTGGGCATCACCGAGGCAGGCGGTCTGACCACCGGCACCATCAAGAGCTCTGTCGGGCTTGGCATGCTGCTCTGGATGGGGATCGGAGACACGATCCGCGTGTCGCTCTCGGCGGACCCTGTGGAAGAAGTGAAGGTCGGCTACGAGATCCTGAAAAGCCTCGGCCTGCGCCACCGCGGCGTCAACATCATCTCCTGCCCCAGCTGCGCGCGGCAGGGGTTCGACGTGATCAAGACGGTGGAGGCGCTGGAGGCGCGGCTCGAGCACATCAAGACACCGATGAGCCTGTCGATCATCGGCTGCGTGGTGAACGGCCCCGGAGAGGCGCTGATGACGGATGTCGGTTTCACCGGCGGCGGGGCGGGCAGCGGCATGGTCTATCTCGCGGGCAAGGCGTCGCACAAGCTCTCGAACGACGCGATGATCGACCATATCGTCGAACAGGTGGAGGCGCGGGCCGCCACGATAGAGCGCGAGACCGCTGAGGCTGAAGCCCGCGACACGCAGGCGGCCGAATAGTGGAAGGAGGGCTGCGACACGGATTGCCGCCCGCCTCAGAGACCGGCACGGACGTGCCGCCATCCTTTGCCCCGGGCCTGACCCGGCCGGGATCGGGGCTCTACGATCTGAGCGGCGTCAAGGCGGTTGACAGCTTCGAGCATCCGGAACTGAAACTGCGCCTGCTGCTGATGGCGATCGGCACGGGCGCGCTGGCCTGGGCGTTTTCGCTGGTCTGGATCATCGCCTGGTTCGCGCTCTATGCAGCAGCGCATCTGAGCTACATCCGCTACGTCGCGCGCCAGCCGGTGGTGGTGCCCGAGAAACAGGCGCGCCGGGTGGCGATGTTCCTGCTGGTGGATGGCGCGCTTTTCACCGCGCTTGGCATTTACTTCTGGACGATGCCGGAGCCGGTCTTCCGGCTGCTGTCGCTGCTGATGGTGATTGGCGCGATGATCGACGTGCTGAGCAACCGAAGCCGCGACACGCTGATGGTCTGGGTGGGGATGGTTGTGAACGTGGTCTCGCTGACCGCGCGGATCGGCTGGCTCTGGTGGGCGGATGGCGCCAGTGTCGAGACCTTTACGGTGAGCATCTTCCTCGGCCTTGTTTGTGTCTACTTCATCAACGCCGTGCAATCGGTGCAGCGCGGCAACCGCGATCTGGCGGATCGTCAGCTGCAATTGATGGAGCAGGAAAAGCAGCGCAGCATCGACCGGCTTGCGGGCGGTTTTGCGCATGATTTCAACAATTTGCTGACCGCAGTTATGGGAAACCTCGAATTGCAGAGGCAGGTGCATTCGGATGTGGAGCGGGACGAGCTGATCACCGAGGCGCACAAGGCCGCGTTGCGCGGGGCGGAGCTGACCGAATGGCTGCTGGCGTTTTCGCACAAGGCCCGGCTGAAGCCGCGGCTGGTCTCGCCCGGTGCGCTGCTCTCGGAAGTCGACGCTGCGGTGACGCCGGAGCTCACGGCGGGCAACCGGCTCGAAATCATCGCCGAAGACGGTCTGCCCGATCTCGAGGTCGATCCGGAAAAGATGTGCCTGGTGCTGGCGGGGCTGGCGCTCAACGCCGATGACGCGCTGGAAGAGCCGGGGCCGATCCGGCTCGAGGCGCATCACAGCCACGGGCGCGACGGGCTGGATGTGACCTTTGCAGTGACCGACCGGGGTTGCGGCATTCCCGAGCGCATGATCCCGATGGTGTTCGAGCCCTATTTCACCACCAAACCCAAAGGCACGGCGCATGGTCTGGGCCTGTCGATGGCCAAGGGCATCGTGGAACAATGCGGCGGCGAGATCGAGATCACCTCGACCGAAGGCCGCGGCACCACGGTGCGGGTGCATCTGCCCGCGGCACTGCAAAGCGACATGCAAAAAACCTGAACCGCGTAGCGCTAACTGACATCACGGATTTCAACGCGTTTCGTGATACGCGATGTACCGGGTATTTCGTCAGGCGCTTTGGCCGCGAGCCGATGCGGCCGGATCAGCCCTAAGCCCAGCGCCGCGAAACGCCGCCCCGGGCAGGGCCCGGGGCGCGCGCGTGTCTCACATGCGTTGTTCGGCCACGATCTCGCGCATCGCGTCGAGCGGCGCGTAGCCGCGGACCATTTCGTCGCCGAAGACAAAGGTCGGTGTGCCGGAGATCTCCATGGCCTGCGCCAGTTTCCGGGTCTCGGCGATGCGCCGGTTGACCTCTTCGCTGCCCATCTCGGCCATGATGGCGTCGATATCGAGCTCGAGCGTCTCGGCAAGGCGGCCAAGCGCCGGGGCAGAGGGCTCTCCCTCGAAGGCGATCAGCGCATCGTGGACCGCCTTGTAGGCCTCGGGCCCTTCGGCGATCAACGTCGCGATGGCAAAGCGCGAGGACACCAGAGACGCGTCGCCCAGGATCGGCAGTTCCTTGACGATCAGGCGGATATTGCCGTCGCTGGCAATCAGCTCCTCGACCTCGGGATGCGCGCGGCGGCAAAACCCGCAGCGGTAATCGAGAAACTCGACGATGGTGATGTCGCCGTCGGGATTGCCGCCGACAAAGGAAAAGCCGTCATCCAGAAGCTGGTCGCGGTTCTGGTCCACGAGCTGCTTGTCCAAGCTGACGCGCTGGTCCGCCTCGCGCTGCTCGAGCACGGCGACGGCCTCCATGATCAGCCCGGGGTTTTCGAGAATATAGGCGCGGACCTGCGCACCGAAGGCCGCCTGCTGCTCGGGGTTGAGCGCGCCGAGATCGAAATTCGCGCTGGCGGCATCGGACTGCGCCGCGTCGGCCTCGGCGACTTCAAGCACGGTCTCCTCTTCGGTGGCGTCCGCCTCGGTGGCCTCCGCGACGGCGGCTCCCTCGACGGGGGCGTCGTCGACCGCCTCGGTCTCGGCCGCTTCGGCGACGGTCACGTCCTCGACCGCCACCTCGGCCCGCAGCTCTTGCCCGGCATCAGCGGGTTTCGGATCGTCGCTCAGCGCATAAATCCCCGCCAGCGCCACCAACAGCGCGGTGCCGCCGCCAACGACGAGGGGCAGTTTCGAATCGTCCATCCTCAGGACCTCCCGTTTCTCAAAATTCTCAGCGCCGCGTCGCGCGTTTCGCTGCATCTAGCACATCCTGCGCGCGTTGCCACGGGCCCGAGCCGCGGGGCAGTTGCGCCATCGCGCGCTCCGCATGCAACTCTGCGTCCTCCATCCGCGCTCCCAGCGCGTAACGCTCCGCGGTCACAACAGACGCCATGCCCGGCTGGCCGAGCCTGGCATAGACCACCGCCAGATCGCGCAGCACACGCGCATCGGAAAAGTCGCGCCCGCGCGCCGCCTCGAGCGGTTTCAGCGCCTCGCGCGGATTGCCCGCCGCCAGCAACGCCCGGCCCAGACCGGCGAGAATCAGCGGCTCTCGCGGGGCGCGGTTGGCGGCGGCGCGGTAGACCTGCACGGCGGCGCCGAAATTGCGCGATTCCAGCAGGATCTGGCCCTTGAGCTCGAGGAAATAGGCATCACCCTGCCGGATCGCCAGCGCGCCGTCGATGGCCCTGAGCGCCTTGGCGGTGCTCGACTGGCGATGAAAGGCCGCCGCCTGCCGCATCAGCGCGATGTCCTGGCTGGGGCTGTCCTTGGCGCGGCGCAGCGTCCAGGACGGCGCGCGCTTGAAGCCGGTGAGCTTGCCCTTGGCGCGCGCAAACCAGTAGACCGCGCCGGGTTCGGGCGGCGGCGCCTTCTGACCGGCGACCAGCCCCTGCAACGCGCGCAGACGGTCGCGGCTGAACGGATGGGTGCGCGCATAAGGATCCTGCCGGGTGACGGCGAGCACTTCCTGCCCCTTGAAGATCTCCTGCACCTCCAGCGCGCCCCTTGGGTTGATCCCGGCGCGCATCAGATAGCGCACGGAGGACAGATCGGCAGAGCTTTCCTCGGCCCGGGTATGCGAAAAGAACAGCCGCATCGCGCTGCCCTGCGAGCCGAGCGCCACCGCGGCGGCGGCCTTGCCATTGCCGGTGCTGGCGCCCGCGACGGCGGCCAGCACGAGGCCAAGCCCGGCCGCGGTGCGCGCGGTGCGCATGTTGCCAAGCCGCCGGGTGATGTGACCGTTGGCGATATGGGCGGCCTCATGGGCGATCACCGCCTGCACCTGCTCGGCCGAGGACAGCTTCATCAGCAGGCCCGAGTGAATGAAGATGTGCCGGGTGTCGACGATGAACGCGTTGAGCGACCCGTCATCGATCACCAGGATCCGGATCCGCGACGGGTTGAGCCCGGCGGCGCTCAGCACCGGACGCGCCAGCTGGTGCAGCGCATGCTCGATATCGGCATCGCGCAGCAGCGTGACCGAGGCCTGCGCCATCTGCGCGGCCATCAGCATGAGCGCCACCGCGCCGGCCATCATGCGGGACAGGATCATTGCGTATCCCCTTTATCATTCGTACTCCGGCAGTCAGGGCCGCGCCGGTCAGCGGCGCGCCCCTGAGGAGCGCGCATGTCGCGGCAGAGTAGAGAGGCAGATCATGCGAAATTCAAGGCGCGGCGCGGTTGATCCCTTCATCGTGATGGACGTGATGGAGGCGGCGCGGCAGGCCGAAGCGGCAGGCCGCTCGATCATCCACATGGAAGTCGGCCAGCCCGGCACCCCGGCGCCCGCGCGTGCGCGCGACGCACTGGCCCGCGCAATGGCGCAGGACGCGCTCGGATATACCGTGGCGCTGGGGCTGCCGGCGCTGCGCGCGCGCATCGCGAAACTCTACGGGGAGTGGTACGATCTCGATCTCGACCCGGCGCGCGTGGTGGTCACGCCGGGCTCCTCGGGCGGGTTTATCCTTGCGTTCTCGGCGCTTTTCGATGCCGGTCAGACGGTCGCGATGGGCGCGCCGGGCTATCCGTCCTACCGGCAGATTCTCAAGGCGCTGGATCTCGTCCCGCTCGAGGTCGCCTCGAGCGCGGAAAACCGCCTGCAGCCGGGGCCGGAAGAGCTCGCAGCGCTCGATTTCGACGGTCTGATGGTGGCGAGCCCGGCGAATCCCACTGGCACCATGCTCGACCGCGCGGCCCTCGGCGCGCTGGTGGATCTGGCCGCCGAAAAAGACGCGGCGTTTCTGTCGGACGAGATCTATCACGGCATCGAATACGAGCGCAAAGCCGTCTCGGCGCTGGAGCTGAGCGACGATGTCTGCGTGATCAACTCGTTTTCGAAGTATTTTTCGATGACCGGCTGGCGGGCAGGGTGGCTGGTGCTGCCGCCGGCGCAGGTGCGCCAGGTCGAGCGGCTGGCGCAGAACATGTTCATTTGCGCGCCGCATGCCGCCCAGGTCGCGGCGCTGGCGGCGATGGATGCCGGTGAAGAGCTCGAGGCCAACATGCAGGTCTATCGCCGCAACCGCGCGCTGATGATCGAAGGTCTGCCGCGGGCGGGGTTCGACCGGTTCGCGCCGCCCGATGGTGCGTTTTACGTCTACGCCGATGTGAGCCACCTGACCGATGACAGCCGCGCCTTCGCACGCGAGATTCTCGACGAAGCCGGTGTGGCGGTGACACCGGGGCTCGACTTCGACCCCGACCGCGGCGGCGGCACGCTGCGCTTGTCCTATGCGCGCGCCACCGATGACATCGTCGAGGGGCTGGCGCGGCTGGAACGCTTCATGGCCCGCCGCCGCTGAAAAGGCTGCACGACGCGCGCAGTCTTGCTAGAGTGGCGAAAAACGAAAACAAACCGTGGGTGAGGCGCATGAGCAGGGCGATGATCTGGGTCTTGGGGCTGTGGCTCTGCGGGCTGAGTGCAGCGGCGCAGGACAGCTCCGGGCTGGCCCGGCTGACCGCGGGGGCCATCGAGGACCGCGCCTTTGGCGGCACGGTTCTGACGCTGGAACTGTCGCAGGGCGTGCCATGGCGTGTCTTCACGCTCGATGCGCCGCGCCGCGTCGTGCTGGATTTCCGCGAGGTCGACTGGCAGGGCGCGGACCCCGCCGCCATCGACCGGTCGGACGCCGTCACCGCCCTGCGCATGGGCGCGTTCCGGCCCGGCTGGTCGCGCATGGTGCTGGCGCTGGCAGAGCCGATGCGAATCGAGTCCGCGGGCCTTGCCGGCAACACGGAGACCGGCGCCGCGACGCTGACCCTGCAGCTGCAGGACAGCGATGCCGCGCGGTTTGCCGCCAGCGCCGGTGCCCCGCCCGGAGCGGGCTGGCACGCCACCGACGGCGCCACGCAGACCTATGTGCCGCCGGTCGAGGACGGCATGCTGCTGGTGATGCTCGATCCCGGCCATGGCGGCATCGACCCCGGCGCGGAGCGCGGCGGCATCAACGAGGCCGACCTCATGCTGCAATTTGCGCGCGAGCTGCGCGACGTGCTGCGCCGCACCGGCCAGATCGAGGTCGCGATGACCCGCGACAGCGACCATTTCGTCTCGCTCGAGGCGCGGGTGGCCGCGGCCCACGACGCCGGCGCCGACATCTTCCTGTCGCTGCATGCCGATGCCATCGAGCAGGGCACCGCCCATGGCGCCAGCGTCTACACGCTGGCCGAGGAGGCCTCCGATGCCGCCTCGGCGGCGCTTGCCGAACGGCACAATCGCGACGATTTGCTTTCGGGCGTGGATCTGTCCGGCGCCGATGACCGCGTGGCGCAGGTGCTGATGGATCTGGCGCGGCTCGACAACACGCCGCGCAGTGTCGCGCTCGCCGAACATGTGATCGGCGGCATCCGCAACGCGCTTGGCCATGTGCACAAACGCCCGATCCGCCAGGCATCGTTTTCGGTGCTGAAAGCCGCCGACATCCCGTCGGTGCTGGTCGAACTGGGGTTCCTGTCCACCGAAACCGATCTGCGGAACCTGCAGGACCCGGCCTGGCGCGCGGGCATGGCCGCGGGCATCCGCGACGGGTTGCTGTCCTGGTCCATCGAGGACGAAGCGCTCTCCCGCCTCCGGCGCCAGTGAGCCTTGCTCCGGAGCCACCCCTCGTCTGAGCCCTGACAGACAGGGCACGCGCGCCGGGACAAGAGAAATCGCCGAGGGGCCCCATTCATGGGGAGACGGCTATTTCACTTGGCGCGGCGGGCGGGCTCTGTCAGGCATGGATCGGGCGCGGGCGTGGCTTGCGGGCCAGGCGTTTGCTCTGGTGAACCCTGAAGTTGCCTGCCACCGCCCGCCACCGGCTCCACGGCCCGAAGCAACGCGTCGCCTCGCCACTTGCGGAATAAATGGGCGCGGTCGCGCGCAACTGGATCCCCCCGCAGCCCCGCGCGGCAGGCGCGTGATTTTTCCCCCCGCACCCCGGCGGAATCCCGCGGGTTTGTGTTTTGACGCCACTCTCTGCGGGATATATTGAAGGGGCAACACAGGCAGAGGCAAATCCGTGACACGCTTCATTTTTTCGTTCTTTGGTGCGATCTTCTCGGTGGTGACACTGGGGACGATGATGATTGCCCTGACCATCGGGGCGGTGTTCTGGATGTATGGCCGCGATCTTCCGAGCCATGAAAGCCTTGCGCAATACACGCCCCCCACGATCAGCCGGATCTATTCGGTCGAGGGCCAGGTGATCGACGAGTTTGCGCAGGAGCGGCGTCTCTTCACACCGGCGCAGGAAATTCCCGATCTGATCAAGCAGGCCTTCATCTCCGCCGAGGACAAGAATTTCTACGACCACCAGGGCTATGACGTGCGCGGCATCGCCGCCGCCGCCGTGCAGGCGGTGCAGAGCCGCGGCCGCGACGTGCGCGGGGCCTCGACCATCACTCAGCAGGTGATGAAGAATTTCCTTCTGTCGGGGGACCGCCGGGCGGAGCGCAAGATCAAGGAGATCATCCTGGCATCCCGCGTCGAGTCGGCGCTGAGCAAGGAAAAGATCCTCGAGCTTTATCTCAACGAGATCTTTCTGGGCCAGAACTCCTACGGCGTGACGGCGGCCGCGCAGGTTTATTTCAACAAGACCCTGGCCGAGCTTGCCCCGCATGAAGCCGCCTTCCTGGCCTCGCTGCCCAAGGCGCCCTCGGATTACCACCCGGTGCGCCAGAAAGACCGCCTGCAGACCCGCCGCGACTTCGTGCTCGAGGAGATGTACGAGAACGGCTATCTGAGCCGCGAGGAATACGAGATCGAGGTCGCAATGCCGCTGCGTTCGGTACAGAACGGCGATTTCGACACGTACAAGCTCGCTCTGCCGCCGCGCGACTATTTCACCGACGAGATCCGCCGCCAGCTCTCGCGTGATTTCGGAGAGGAGCAGTTCCTCTCGGGCGGCTATTCGGTGCGCGCCACGCTCAATCCCGACATGCAGGAAGTGGCCGCCGCGGCGCTGCGCAAGGCGCTGGAGGATTACGACCGCAGCCTCGGGCGCTGGCGCGGCACCGGCAAGACGATCCCCGCGGAGACGCTTACCGAAGAGGCGCAGTGGCGCGAGGCCCTGTCGGAGATCCGCGTCGCCCGCGATGTCGACCTCGAACACAAGTGGCACGTCGCCGTGGTCCGTGAGGTGCGCGAGAACGAGCTTTTGCTGGGCATCGAGGATGTGCCGCTCGACGATCCGCGCGGCATGACCCTGCCGCGCGCCGACACAAGCTGGTTCCAGGGCAGCCTGTTCGACAATTTCGAAGCCGGTGACGTGGTGCATATCCGCGAGCGCACCGAAGGCGGGCAGTTCCAGCGCTGGAGCCTGCGGCAGGTGCCCGCGGTGCAGGGCGGCTTCATGGCGATGGACGTCAACACCGGCCGGGTGATCGCCATGCAGGGCGGGTTTTCCTACCAGCATTCGGTCTTCAACCGCGCCACCCAGGCGCTGCGCCAGCCGGGCTCTAGCTTCAAGCCTTTTGTCTACGCCTCCGCGCTCGACAGCGGCTACACACCTGCCACAATCGTCGTGGACGCGCCCATCGAGATCAACACGCCGCAGGGCGTGTGGCGGCCCAAGAACGCGTCGAACCGCTTTTACGGGCCCGCGCCGCTGCGCACGGGCATCGAGCAGTCGCGCAACCTGATGACCATCCGTCTTGCGCAGGAGATCGGCATGGACGTGGTCGGGCGCTATGCCGAACGGTTCGGGGTCTATGACAATATGGGCCGGGTGCTGGCCAACGCGCTTGGCGCCGACGAGACGACGCTCTTCAAGATGGTCGCGGCCTACGCGATGTTCGCCAATGGCGGAGAGCGGGTGCAGCCGACGCTGGTCGACCGGGTGCAGGACCGCTACGGCAACACGATCTATTCCCATGATGCGGCGGACGGCAACAAGCGGGTCTGCGTGGATTGCGACGATCCCAACCTGCCGCCGGGCCGCGCGCCGCGCATCGTGAACGAGCGCGAGCGGGTGATGGATCCGGTCACCGCCTACCAGCTTACCTCGATGATGCAGGGTGTGGTGGAGCGCGGCACCGCCCGCAAGACCGTGAGCCTCGATGTGCCCACCGCGGGCAAGACCGGCACCACCAACGATGCCAAGGATGTCTGGTTTGTGGGCTTCACCTCCAACATCGTGGCGGGCTGTTACATCGGGTATGACACGCCGCGCAGTCTCGGGCGTGGCGCGTCGGGCGGCGGGTTTTGCGGGCCGGTCTTCACGCGCTTCATGCGCGAGGCGGTCAAGACCTATGGCGGCGGCGCGTTCCGGGTGCCTGAAGAGTGCCAGTTCATCGGCATCGACCGCTTCTCCGGCGCGCGTGTGGGCAGCGGCGCCTCCGGCCCGAACGTGGTGTCCGAGTGTTTCCGCGAGGGCGAAGAGCCGATCTTCGGCATCCAGTTCGATGGTGGCTTTGCGGTCTCCGGCGCGTTCGACCTGATCCGTCCGAACGAACAGGGCGGCGGCGCGCGGCAGGTCACCACTTCGACCGGCGAACGCGCGGTGGTGGGCCCGAAGGCGGGCTTTGGCACGCTGAGCTCGGGCGGGCTTTACTGAGGGGCGCTCTGCACCCGGGCCCTTTACGGTATGTGTTGCACCGGAAGCGCCCGGGGACAGCATGAGAGGTTCCGGCAGGCGGACGCGCCCGCAGAAATCTGCGAGGGCGATGCCGGTCTGACTGTCGGGTCAGCGGGACGCAGCCGCCTGTTTCTCACGCCGCTCCAGCCGCCGCGAGAGTCCTTTCGCATCCGCGGCGGCAAGTCTTGCGAAGCTGTTGGATCTGTCAGGCTCCGGCGCCGGGGTTTCTAGGTGAACCACCTGGTGAATCGCGACGATACTTCTGTTTTACCTAGATAATTCGTCAAATTTGTGAGTTGGTACCCGCATTCGCGCAGGGATTATGTTCAAGTGAAGAGGCACTTTATGAAGATATTTTTGCCGGGTGGACACCGTCGATTTTGTCGTTGCCTGTCGCTGCCGCGCTGATGCTGCCCCAGACTGCTGCCGCGAGGTCTGTCTCCGAGATCATGGACTCCGGTGCGCTCAGGGCCTGTGTGCCGACGGCCAACCCTCCGGATGGCGAGGTTATTCCGAAGGGCTGCACCGGGTATTGCGAGTACAAGGGGGTCATTGGGGAGATGGTCGCAGCCTTTGCGCATAGTCTCGATCTGGAACCGGAATACTGGGTGTCGAGCTGGGATGGGTTGTTCCACAACGAGGCGGTCAGACAATCAAGGAGGCCAGCTACACGCCGAGGGTGATGGCAGAAGAACAGTGCGACATGATCGGCGCGGTCATGGTCTCGCTGGACTGGCGACGGCGCAAGATGGAGATGAAGTGTTTCCTGCCCAGCCGCATGACGATCGTGGCCCACAAGGACACGGCGGACAGTTTGCGCAACGTTTCGGATCTGGGCGGGCTGACGGTCTTGGTCGAGCAAAGCATGTCCTTGCACAGCTGGGTTGACGAACAGAATGCCGGTCCGTTGAAGGACAATCCCATTGAAATCGACTTTCGGCCTTTTGACGAGAGCATCCCGGCCGTTGACCGGGGAGACGCCGATTTCACCGTCGTGTCGGTGCTGGACGCGCTCTACCATACCCGAAATCTGGTCAAGAACTCTTCGGTGTCGTTTGCCGTGGGGCCGATTGACGAGGGTTGCTGGGGATACCGGAAGGGGGATGCGGAGATGGGCGCATTGATCGAAGGGTTCTTTCAGGACCAGACCGCCGATCCGAAGTCTGAACTGAGCCTCACCTGGGAGCGGTATTACGGAATGTCCTTTGGCGATTTCGTGCGACTGGTCAGCACCATCGGATGAGACGGATTCTCACGCTTGCTACGGGACTGGTGGCCACTTTTTCGACAGCGGTGCATGCGACATCGCTGGCCCAGATCCGCGAACGCGGCAGCCTGAATGCCTGCGTGGCGATGATCGACGAGAGGCTTGTCGACAAGTCGCCGGAAAATTGCACGCAGGATTGTGTTTTTTCCGGGCTGATCATCGAACAGGTCAACGCGTTTGCTGAAAGTCTTGGTGGCCTGTCGATGTCGTTGAAAGAAGTCGGCTGGTCCGAGCAGTTCGAAAACGAAACCGGTGAGGTGGTTCAAAGCGCAGTCTATGATCCGCGTTTGCTCGCCGACGGGTCCTGCGATCTGTTTGTGTCCAACCTGACGGTCTTGCCCTGGCGGCTGCGGAAAATGAACATCGTTCCGCTGTTCCGGAGCCGGATGATCGTGATGGTGAATGCCGCGCGTGTCGGAGAGTTTGCCGATCTCAAGACGCTGAGCGGCCGGACGGCGGCTGTTTTGCAGGACTCGTCTTTCCAGGAGTGGATTGACGCGCGTAACCTCGACACGTTTCAGGACAATCCGATCGCAATTGCGCCCATCCTCTTGGGGGAAACCTTCGATCATGTGGCGGATGGCAAGGCCGATTTTGCGATTTCGGATGCTGACATTGCCGGGCTTGCGATGAAGACACGCCCAAGCGATGTCGCCCCGGTCTTCGCTGTAGGGGACACGCAGGATATCGGTTGGGGTGTGTCACATAACGCACCCGCGCTGGCACAGCGGGTGGCGCAGTCTTGCGACGCATCCAGATCCGATCCGACGTCACAGGTCAACCTGATCTGGCAGCGCTGGCTTGGGGTGACCATTCCTCAATTCGAGGCTCTGGTATCTGCGCTTCCGGGCGATCAGGCGTCCCCTCCGGGCCCGTAACATGCCCGAAACGTGGCGTGCCCCCATCGGGTGGTCCGCATTGTTTTGGGCCGTTCGGCCCCGTGCTGGTGAACCCGGATGGATGAACTGTCGATCATCCGGATATCACCCTTATAAGCCTCTGATCCAGCTTGCAAATTGCGGGCCTGTCGGCCCGCTCTGCGCCAACGGTTGAAGCGTTCACAAAGGTCGTATGGAGGCCGTTCCGCTCCGGAACATCCACCCAGACGCGCACCTGTGCGACGTCGCCTGAAAAGACCGTTCGGCCCCTTGCGATCGTCAACACGTGCTTGCCGCAGATCCTGTTCGCACGCAGCGGCTGGAGCGTCGACCAGCGAAATCCGTCAAATCGCGACGCGCCATTCTCCCCTCATGCTCTTTCGCAGAGGTGAAGCACAGGAAAACCAATCGGTGCATCCCATCATGTGTATGTGACCTGGTGGCGCATTCTGGTTCTCGATCATGCCGCTTTGCAGTAGTTGCAGCACTCCTGGTCGCTGAAGAGGTCGCATACATGACCGACCGCCTGCCAAAGCGCATGCCAGGTCCGGGCGGCAACCTTTCTGACCAGCGTCTTCCGTTCCCAGAATGCCATTTCTTTGGGGGTCCGATCCGGGCTGTGGGGCGGCAGGAACAGGAACCATGCGCCGATGTCACGCAGGGCTCGGGCAGCGCCGGGGTGCTTGTGGCCCGGCATGGTGTCGGGATGACCACGTCGCCGGTCGGTTGTGTCGAAACCGGTCGGGTCGTGACATACAGGTCGGACCTCTCCCGGTGCATCACGCCGTGGATGAATGTCCGGGTGTCCCAGCCCGCGAACGCTGCGTGATCGACCCGGCGGTGCCCTCAAGGGACCCTGCCGCTTCGGCGCAGGCGACCCGGTCAAACGCCTGTCGCGCACCATGTCGTTGACAGACTTGATCGACGCACACCGCCGCCACAAAGCACCTTCACGCAACTCGACGGGATGCGTTTGCCCTTCTCGGGCGACCGTATCCGCCCTCATGACCTGAAATCACGGGCTGATCGATTTGGTGTCGCCGCGGTCTGATCTGCACCACCTCGGGCGGCCCGGGTTTAAGCTGCGGCTCTCCCTTGTTCCTTGCCCACCGCCTTGCTACACCCTCGGATCTGAGCACAGAAGACAGGATCGCCCATGCGCGCCGAAGCCCAGAACAACGTGGAAAAGATTGGCAAGTCGCTGGACCTTCTGGCGCAGCGGCTGGATGTGGACACCGCCCAGCACCGGCTGGAGGAGTTCAACGCGCGGGTCGAGGATCCGACGCTCTGGGATGATCCGGAGGCGGCACAGAAGCTGATGCGCGAGCGACAGTTGCTGATCGACGCGATGGAGACCTACAGCTCGATCAAGCAGGAGATGTCCGATCAGGTCGAGCTGATCGAGATGGGCGAGATGGAGGACGACCAGGAGATCGTCGCTGAGGCCGAAGAGGCGCTGAAAGCACTGGTCGAGAAGGCCGCCAAGAAGGAGCTCGAGGCGCTGCTCGACGGTGAGGCCGATGGCAATGACACGTTTCTGGAGATCAACGCTGGTGCCGGCGGCACCGAAAGCTGCGACTGGGCCAGCATGCTGGCGCGGATGTATGTCCGCTGGGCCGAAAAGCGCGGCTTTGACGTGGAGCTGCAATCCGAGAGCGCGGGCGAAGAGGCGGGGATCAAATCCGCGTCCTACAAGATCTCGGGTCACAATGCCTATGGCTGGCTGAAATCCGAAAGCGGAGTGCACCGGCTGGTGCGGATCTCGCCTTATGACAGTGCGGCGCGGCGGCACACCTCGTTCTGTTCGGTCTGGGTCTACCCGGTGGTCGATGACAATATCGAGATCGAGGTGAACCCCTCGGAGATCCGCATCGACACCTACCGGTCCTCGGGTGCGGGGGGGCAGCATGTGAACACCACCGATTCCGCGGTGCGGATCACCCATATTCCCACCGGGATTGTGGTGACGAGTTCGGAAAAATCCCAGCACCAGAACCGCGACATCGCGATGAAGGCCCTGAAATCAAGGCTGTACCAGCAGGAGCTGGACCGCCGCAACGAAGCGATCAACGCCGCCCACGAGGCCAAGGGGGATGCGGGCTGGGGCAACCAGATCCGGTCCTACGTGCTGCAGCCTTATCAGATGGTCAAGGATCTGCGCACCAATGTGGAGACCTCGGACACGTCGGGCGTGCTGGATGGCGGGCTCGATCCGTTCATGGCGGCCACGCTGGCGCTGAAAGTGTCTGGCAAGAGCCGGGCGGAGGCCGCGGCGGAGGAGTGATCTTTCGGTTTGGTCCGGTTCCGGGGTTTGCCTGTCCGCCCCGCCGGGCGGCCGCGCTGGCGCTCGGAGTGACCGGTGAGTGCTCGGGGCGGCGTGATGTTTCGTTGAGGGTTGATCCGGGACTGGCTTGTCCGCCCTGCCGGGCGGCCGCGCTGGCGCTTGGAGTGACCGGTGAGTGCTCGGGGCGGCGTGATGTTTCGTTGAGGGCTGATCCGGGATTGGCTTGTCCGCCCTGCTGGGCGGCCGCGCCTGGGTCGTGGCGCGGGGTGTGGTGGTTCAGGACTCACCAGAGCGAAAACGCGTTCGCGCAGGGGCCGTCCCGCGCCTGATCCGTCTCTGACATCGGCGACGGCCCGCGTCCAGCGCAATGGCCGTCTCCCCGCAAGCGGGGCCCCTCGGCAATTCCGCTGGACCCGCACCGCCGCCGATCTCTGTCCGGGCTCAGGCGAGGGACGGCTCCGGAGCGAACGCGCGGCTTGTCCGGCGGGCGGTGCTGCGCTTTACTGGCGTAGCGGAGGCGCGGATCATCGAGGGAGGATTGCGGATGCCGGACACACCCAAACCCGGGTTGCCGGAGCTGGGACGGGCGGATGCGGCGCTCATGCGCGAAGCGCTGCGGCGCGGCTGGCGCGACATGTGGCGGGCGCCGGGATATGCGCTGATCTTTGCGGGTGTTTACGTGCTGGGCGGCTGGCTGATGACCTGGATCACCATGGCCACCGGGCAAAGCTACTGGCTGATCTTTGCGGCGATCGGGTTTCCGCTGATCGCGCCTTTCGCGGCGGTGGGATTTTACGACATCTCGCGCCGGATCACGCAGGGGCGGCCGCTGGAGGCCGCGGGGATCTTCGGCGTCGTTTTCCGGCAATCGAAGCGGCAGTTGCCGTCAATCTGCGCGATCATCATCGTGGTGTTTCTCTTCTGGTTCTTTCTGGCACATATGATCTTTGCGCTGTTTCTGGGGCTGTCGACGATGACCAATGTCTCGTCGAGCTTTGACGTCTATTTCACGCCCAACGGGATGATGATGCTGGTGGTGGGCACGCTGGTGGGCGCGGCATTTGCGAGCCTGCTTTACATGATCACCGTGCTGGCGCTGCCGCTGCTGCTGGACCGCGAGATCGATTTTGTGACCGCGATGATCACCTCGTTCCAGTTCGTGCTGTCGCAGCCGGTTCTGATGTTCGGCTGGGCGGCGTTCATCGCCGTCGCCACCTTCGTTGCAATGTTGCCGGGGTTTCTGGGGCTGCTGGTGGTGCTGCCGGTGCTGGGGCATGCGACCTGGCATCTTTACGACATGCTGGCCTATGGTCCGGCGCGCGGCGCAGATGAGATTGTGGCAAACGGCGCCTGAAATGGCACGGGCCGCGCCGGGGACGGGGTCAGGCCTCCCGCCCGCGGGCTTTCAGTCTGGCGTGCAACGCTGCGGCGCGCGGGTCGCCCAGCTCCAGCGCAAAGACATAAGCGTGGGTGAGGAAAAAGCAGGCGGCGTCGGGGTCCGCCGCGGCCTCTGCCGCGTCGGTGTAGAGCCCGACCAGCGCCTCCTTGTCCTGCTTTGCATGCGCCGCGAGCAGGCGGTCGTCAAGCGCTTCCGCCGCCATCCGCCGCCTCGTTTGCACCGGCGCGATGGGCCTGAATCTTGCCCGCCGCCCAAGAGTGGAAGCAATGTGTGGGGCTGTCCATCGCCGGGCTGAAACGCCCGCCGTCAAAGCCCATCGCGTGCCGGCCCCGCTGCATGCCCTCGACCACGAAGATATCCTCTTCGAAGACGGTCTTCCAGAGCTGGCCGTTACGCTGCCGCAAGCCGCCATCGGTGTCGGGGCGCGCGTAATAGAGGTGGATCTGCTCGGAGGTGCGCTCCGGCCCGTCGGGGATCAGCACGATGGCAAAGGCATGGTCGCGATGCACGCCAAGCAGCACATTGGGATAGACCGCGATATATTCCGCGGCCTTGTCCCACTGGCTGCCCAGCCCTTCGAAATCCGGAAAGCGCTGCCCGCTTTCGCCGCTCAGCTGACGATAGACCAGCGTGCCTTGTCCCGAAAACGCGCCCGGTGCCTCGATGTTGTAGTGATCCTCCAGGCGCGAATAGCTGTTGAGGCCGGGATGCACCCAGGGAAGGTGGTAGCTTTCGCAGTAATTCTCGACGGCGAGCTTCCAGTTGCTGTCCACGTCGAGCGTCAGCCGGTTTTCCGGCCCGCCGTGATAAAGCGGCTGGTCGAACGCCGCCCAGCGCTCGATCACCTCGGCCATGGCGTCCTCGAAGGGTGGCGCGTCGCCGGTGACGTTGACCCAGACCACGTCGCGCCAGATATGGCTGCGGACCTCGATCAGGCCAAGTGTCGCGCGGTCGATGGCGTCATGGGTGTTGTGGCCGGGCCCGCCCACATGCGGGGTCGAGACCAGCTTGCCGTCGCTGCCGTAGCACCAGGAATGGTAGGGGCAGCGGATCGCGCCTTCGATCCTGCGTGGCGCGTCCACAAGGATCATGCCGCGGTGGCGGCAGATGTTCTGGAACACCCGCACCGTGCCGTCGCGCCCATGCAGGAGCAAGAGCGGCATGCCGAAAAAGGTGATCGGTCTGGCGTCACCCGGTGTCGGCACATCCGCGGCCACCGCCAGCCCGGCCCATTGCGAAAAGATCAGCGCGTCACGCTCTTCGGCATAGATGGCCGGGTCGACATAATGGGCGTTGGGCAGGCCGTTTGCGGTCTCGACCGGGCGGCAGACGCCGGAGAGGTCTGTTGCGTCTTTGGGCATGGGCACGTCTCCTCGCTGCGGGGGTGCCTTGTGCCTAACACCAGGACCGACGGGCCCGCGCGATGGATCGCGACATCACCGGCCGTCGAGCGACATCTGGAACGCCCGCCGGATCAGGAGAAATCCTGCTCGACCTTGAGCAGATTGCGGTGGAAGGGGGCCAGATCGTCTTCGCCGCAGAAGCCCGCGCTGCGGGCGACCTTGAAGATCTTCGAGGTGTCCCTGTCGAGATATTCATAGAGCAGGCGTTCCACCCGGCGCCCGGCCACGTTCTCGCGCACCGTGCGGGTGACATAGCCGACCCAGAAATTGTTCTCGAACGAGGGGATGCGCGCGAGGTAGTTGAACGAGGCCGTGGCCGCCCCCCGGCGGCTGACCAGAGCGGCGATCCCGTCTTCCTGCGGCAGCACCGCGCCACGAAATTCGCGGGTGTCGGGATCGGTCGGCAGACCTTGGGTTTGCATCGCCTCACGGGCCTCGAAGCCACGTAAAAAGACATTGCCATCTTCGCGAAACACGTAAATCAGGCCTTGCACAAATCGCGCATCGTCCATGAAGCTGCGCCGGATGAACCGGTAAAACCCGTTCGGGAAATCGTTTTCGGAGAGTCGGCGGATATCGGTTCCGACAAAATCCGCAACCGCAGGGTGATTGAGCAGCCCGACCTTCGACGAGGAGATCAGCTCCACCGGTTCCAGCAGAATGCGCGCGTCGACGCCGAAATACGTGCAGATCCGGTGCAGAACATCCGGACGCGGAAAGCTTTCGCCGGCGAGATAGCGATTATATTGCGTGCGGTTGATTCCCAAGTCGCGGCAAAGCGCTGATATTGAAGCGGCTCTTTGGGACAGCTGCCGAAGGTTGGCGCCGAGCATACTGCGCAGCTCGGCCGGGCTTGGCCTGCGCGTCTGGGAGGAGAAGGTCTCCGGTGACATGGCTTCTTTCGCTTTTTAGTTGTATTTACTGTAATTTCACAGCCTATGGATACAGCCGTCACTTGTATGAACACGTTCTGATGCGAATTAGCGTCAGGCCTGATGCGCATCGGCGACAACCCTGCAAATTCACGACACAAAAATCAAGAGATAGACGCGGTAAAAAACATGTCGTGGTGTTGTTGTTTCAATCACCCTGACAGAGCAGCAACCAGTGAGTGCGTTATGGAAGATCGGATGTTCGGGGTTGTTCTTTGGGCTGACGCCAGTGAGTCAAAGGCCGTGATCTGGTGCGAGGATCAGGGCAATCTGGCTTACTACACCGCTGGCGAGCAAAACGTTCACCAGGGCGTGTCGCTGGACGCGGGCGACCTTATCCAATTTGATGTGCAGGAGAATGCCGACTTTCGGCGTGCGCAAAACCCCAAGCGCGTCGGTGCAGGTTATGCTCCGGATCTTGCACAGGATCTGCGTCGCCAGTCCCATGCACCCGCAACCCACCCCGCGCGCTGCTCGGTGGCTGCCGTTAACGACACGCCGGGGGATAATATAGTGCCATTTCCCCGGCGTGCGCGCTGACGCCATATAAAGGCACGATCACACACCGAACCAACAAAAAAACGGGCGCCCTGGGGCGCCCGTTTTTCGTATGCTCCGACCCGCGGGGTCAGCGCGGCTCACGCACCGCGGGACAGGGCCGCGACACCGGTGCGGGCAATCTCCAGAAGGCCCAGCGGGCGCATGAGTTCGGCAAACGCGTCGATCTTGTCGGACGGGCCGGTGATCTGGAAGACAAAGCTTTCCAGCGTGCTGTCGACCACATTTGCGCGGAAGATATCCGCAAGCCGCAGCGCCTCGACCCGCTTGTCCCCGGCGCCCGCCACCTTGATCAGGGCCAGCTCGCGCTCGACCGAGCGTCCCTCGACGGTCAGGTCATGCACGTCATGCACCGGCACGATCCGTCCCAGCTGCGCCTTGATCTGCTCGATCACCTGCGGCGTGCCGGTTGTCACGATGGTGATGCGGCTCAGATGGCCTTCGTGATCGACCTCGGCCACGGTCAGGCTGTCGATATTGTAGCCGCGTCCCGAGAAGAGCCCGATCACCCGCGCCAGCACACCCGGCTCGTTTTCCACCAGCACCGCAAGCGTGTGGGTTTCCTGCACGTCCGAGAAGGTCGGGCGCAGGTTATAGGCGGAGTGCTTGTTCGAACCCTTCTTGATCTTCAGGGGGGACATGGGATGGCTCCTGGTCGACTGAATACTGGCGCAGAGACGTAACGCGGATTGCCGGCGATGGCCAGAGAGCACACGGCGTCCACGCGCGATTCTTGCGGTTTTACGTGGGATTAATCCTCGATGCGGTATCACCGCTGCAAGCCGCTTCAACTGCCCTGTCAGGATTGGCGCCTAAATCATGTCCGAACGCGCGCGCGACATTCAGATCTGGTCCGATGTCTACCGGCTGCTGCCCGCCTGGACATGGGAGACGACGGCAGATTACCGGCTGTCCTATGTGCAAAGCAGCGTCAGCGACTGGACGGGCATCGATCTTGACCGGCTGCTCGGCTTCATGATCCTGCTCGATGAATACGAGGAAAAGGACGGCACCAACAGCGACAGCTACATCGCCACGCTGCGCCGCAAGGAGCCGATCAACTGCATCGCCTATGAACGGGTGCTTCTGAGTGGCGAAAAGGTGGTGCTGGTCGACAATGCGGTGCCGCGCTTTGACGAGGCTGGCGGCTTTCTGGGCTATCGCGGCGTATCGATCAACCTCACCGAGATCCTCAAGCAGGCCGACGACACCGACAGTCTGGTGCTGGCGCTGCAGAACCGCGCCGAGCAGCTCGAAGAGACGTTGTCGGAGCGGAATCGCGAATTGCAGGATTCCAACGATCTGCTTTACGGCATCCTGGAGAATATGGGCGAGGGGCTGATGGTGACCAGCGGCACCGATGTCAACGATCCCCAGAACCGCATCCTGCTGGTCAACCAGGCCTACCGGGAGCTTTTTGACCTGCGCCCGGACGACATCCCGACCGGGATGCCGCTGGTCGAGGTCATGGCGATGCTGCGCCACCGCGACCGGATGCCGAAGAACGGCAGCGATACCTGTGAGCTCAACGCCCGGCTGGCCAGCGGCGAGAAGATAATGCTCGATATCCCGGAGCTCGACCGCTTTTACTATGCCAAGGCCGCGCCCGGGCCGACGGGCGGCTACGTTCTGGTACATACCGACATAACGGAGCTTGAGCAGAAGAACGAGGCGCTGCGCTTGGCCCGCGATGCCGCCGAAGTGGCGAGCCTTGCCAAGTCCAACTTTCTGGCCACCATGAGCCACGAGATCCGCACGCCGATGAACGGGATCGTGGGCATGGCCGAACTGCTCGACGAATGCGGTCTCGAAGGGGAGGCGGCGGAATATGTCGACACGATCAAGAGCGCGGCGCTGGCGCTCACCCATCTGATCAGCGAAATCCTCGATTTCTCGAAGATCGAGGCCGGGCAGCTCATCATCAAGCAAGAGCCGTTCGACCTGCGCGCGCTGATTGCCGATATGAAGGATCTGCTGGGGCCAATGGCCGCGGCCAAAGGGTTGCAATTGCTCTGCAATGTGGACCCGTCGGTGCCCGACAGCCTGCAGGGCGACCAGATGCGGCTGCGACAGGTGCTGCTCAACCTTCTGGGCAACGCGGTGAAATTCACCGTCACCGGGGAGGTGACGGTCGATGTCCGGATGCAGGACGGTGTATGCCTGCGCGTCGCCGATACCGGCATCGGCATCCCCGAAGAGGCGCTGCCGCAGATCTTCCTCCCGTTCCAGCAGGTCGAAAGCGGGCGGGAACGTCAGTTCGAGGGCACCGGCCTGGGCCTGTCGATCACCAAGCAGCTGGTCGACGCCATGGGTGGTCGGGTCGCCGTCGAGTCAACTCTGAACGAGGGCACGGCGTTCGACATCTGGCTGCCGCTGGAGCAGGGCAGGGCCTGCGTGATCGCCCAGACCGCGACCCATCCAGACGACATCACGCTGAACGGCATGCGGATTCTGGTGGTCGAGGACAACAAGACCAACCAGACCGTGGTGCGCAAGATGCTGGAAAACCGCGGTGCGGTGGTGACGCTGGCGCAAAACGGGCAGGAAGCGGTGGAGAGCTTTGCGCCCGAGCGTTTCGATCTGATCCTGATGGACATCTCCATGCCGGTCATGTCGGGGCTGGAGGCGGCGCGCCACATCCGCTCTGATGAGCATCGTCGCGGCTGGCCGCGCGTGCCGATCATCGCGCTGACCGGAAACGCCTTCGACCGCGACCGCAACGAGGCGCTGTCGGCGGGCATGGACGGGTTCCTGAGCAAACCGGTCCGCCGCGACGCGCTGCTGATGGCCATCGCCACACATCTGCCGGCTGAGACCGGCGCAGAGATGCAGGCGACCGGAACCGATTAGAGCGCCAGACGAAACACCTGATACATCGCGTATCACATAACGCGTTGAAATCCCTGATTTCAGGCAGCGTTACGTGATGCAGGATTTCTGCATGGCGCTTTGGGCACCGGGCGACCGGAAGCGCCGGAGTGTCGCTTGCGCCTGTAGGCATTATGATGCCATGCCTTCGATAAAGCGCATCGGGAGTGCGTCGGGCAGGTTCAAGGTCTTTCCGGGGCCGGATGTCGCCGTTAAAGCAACCGGCAATCCGCATCTGCATCGACAACCCCGCGCGGATCCGTCCGGCTGAAGGACGGTCCGGACCAGCGGTGAAACCGGGCACAGATCGCGGCACCGGCCACCGCGATGCACCGTAAGTGATGTCCGCGCAGATCCGGCCAGTTTCTCACCCCCGCGCAAGCGCCCTGACACGCCCTGAGACGACAAAAGAAAAACCCCGCCGCAGGATCTGCGACGGGGCCATGTTCTGGAGATTGTCTGACCTCAGACCATCACCGCGCCCTTGGCGCCGATCGCATCCTTGGTGGAGGCCTCGCCGAGCAGCATCTTGTTATGCGGCTCGCCCGACGGGATCATCGGGAAGCAGTTTTCGTGCTTTTCCACCAGGCAGTCGAAGATCACCGGCCCGTCATATTCGATCATCTCCATGATCGCATCGTCGAGATCGGCGGGATCCTTGCAGAGGATCCCCTTGGCACCAAAGGCCTCGGCGAGCTTGACGAAATCGGGCAGCGCCTCGGACCACGAATGCGAGTAACGCTCGCCATGCAGCAATTCCTGCCATTGCCGCACCATGCCGAGCCGCTCGTTGTTGAGAATGAACTGCTTCACCGGCAGGCGGTATTGCACTGCGGTGCCCATCTCCTGCATGTTCATCAGCCAGGACGCCTCTCCGGCGACGTTGATCACCAGCGCGTCGCGATGCGCCATCTGCACGCCAATGGAGGCAGGAAAGCCGTAGCCCATGGTGCCCAGCCCGCCGGAGGTCATCCAGCGGTTGGGATCCTCGAAGCCCAGATATTGCGCGGCCCACATCTGATGCTGGCCGACCTCGGTGCAGATATAGCGGTCATGGCCCTTGGTCAGCTCCTCGAGCCTGCTCAGCGCGTGCTGCGGCTTGATCGACGTCTCCGACGGCTTGAAGCTCAGGCAATCGACCTTGCGCCACTCGGTGATCTGACCCCACCATTTCGACACTGCCTCGCGGTCGAGCTTGCGCCCGCGCGATTTCCAGACCCGCAGCACGTCCTCGAGAACATGGGCGACATCGCCGATGATCGGGAAATCGGTCTTGACCACCTTGTTGATCGAGCTGGGATCGATGTCGATATGCGCCTTTTTCGAATGCGGGCTGAATGCGTCGATGCGCCCGGTGATCCGGTCGTCGAACCGCGCGCCGACATTGATCATCAGATCGCAGCCATGCATCGCGAGATTGGCCTCGTAAAGCCCATGCATGCCGAGCATGCCCAGCCACGCCTTGCCGGAGGCGGGATAGGCGCCCAGACCCATCAGCGTCGAGGTGATCGGAAAGCCCGTGGCCTCGACCAGCTCGCGCAGCAATTGCGACGCGGCGGGGCCCGAGTTGATCACGCCGCCGCCAGTATAGAAGACCGGACGCTTTGCGTTTTCGATGGCCTCGACCAGCGCCTCGATCATCTCCGGATCACCCTTGACCTGCGGCTGGTAATGCCGCGTGCTGGCCTTGGGTTTGGGCTGATACTCGGCGCTGGCGAACTGCACATCCTTGGGAATGTCGACCAGCACCGGACCGGGCCGGCCGGACAGCGCCACATGGAACGCCTCGTGAATGACCGCAGACAGCCGGTCGGTTTCCTTCACCAGCCAGTTGTGTTTGGTGCAGGGCCGCGTGATGCCAACGGTGTCGGCCTCCTGAAAGGCGTCAGAGCCGATCATGAAAGTCGGCACCTGGCCGGTCAGCACGACAATCGGGATCGAATCCATCAGCGCATCGGTGAGCCCGGTGACCGCGTTGGTCGCCCCGGGGCCCGAGGTCACAAGCACCACACCCGGCTTGCCGGTGGCGCGCGCATAGCCTTCGGCGGCATGCACCGCGCCCTGTTCGTGGCGGACCAGAATGTGCTGGATGTCGTTTTGCTGAAAGACCTCGTCGTAGATCGGTAGAACCGCGCCGCCCGGGTAGCCGAATACCGTGTCCACACCCTGATCCTTCAGGGCCTGAACCACCATTTTTGCTCCGGTCATCTGACGTGTCATCGCTCTACTCCGGTTTCGACACTACGTTTTTTGCATCTCAGGGATCTGCGGGCATAAAAAAAGCCCCCGGCATCTGTCGGGGGCGCATGGGGTCCTGTTCAGGGTGTCCGTTACCGGCCCATGCGCCATGTTCCTACAATTACCAGAAGGGTGTCCATTGCCGCGTCTCCTTGATACGCGCGGGGACATTATGAGCGCTCGCCAGGCCCGTCAACCGTGCAGTTGCAAAAAATGTTGTCTGGGAGGCCGGATTTCTTTGCAAATATTTCGCGCGTGTCCGGGGGGGGGGCGCGAAGGAGAAGGTAGATCCGGTGCAAAACGCGGCAAAAGCGGCAAAACCACCATTCGCGCTCCCCATTATTGCCCAACTGCCGGGCGACGCTGCGGGACCCGAGACGAGATCCGTGACAGCGACCCCATGGCCCGACGCGAGACGCAACTGGCAGGCAAATTCTTTCCCGAAGAGGGCGCGGCGCTGGCCGGGGCCGTCAAGACCCTTGCGCAAACCGCAGCCCCCCTTGCCACGCTCTTTCCGGCCACGCCGCGCGCGGTGATCGCACCGCATGCGGGCTTCGCATTTTCCGGCGCGCTGAGTGCGGCGGCCTGGGCCACAACCGCGCAGGCCGCCCCGGCGCGGATCGTGATCCTGTCGCCGTCGCATCATGTGGCCTTCGACGGGCTGGCCGTGCCCACCGGACATGACGTTGTGAGCCTGCCGGGCAAGCGCGTGCAGATCGACCGCGCGGCCTGTCAGGCGCTGATCCGCGCGGGCCACGCGCATGGCCGCGACGTGGTGTTCGAGGCTGAGCATGGCATCGACGTGCAACTGCCCTTTGCCCGGCATTACCACCCGAAAGTGCCCGTGCTGCCGATGGTCATCGGCCATGCCAGCGCAGGCCAGGTGGCCGCCGCAATCGATCGGCTCATGCGCATCAAGGGAGAGACGCTCTTTGTGCTGTCGAGCGATCTCAGCCACTTTCTGCCCCGCGCGCAGGCGGCACGGATCGACGGGCAGACCGCCGGGCTGATCGAGACCGGGCAGGGCGGTCGGCTGACCCCGGCGCATGCCTGCGGGGCGCGCGCGATTTCGGGCTGGTTTGCCTCGGCCACCGGTGCCGCCTGCCGCGTGATGCGGCTGGGGCAGGGCAATTCGCTGCGCGGCGGTGGCGATCCCGGCGGCGTGGTCGGGTATGGCGCCTGGGCGCTCTTTGACGAGGCAGCCGATGTGCTGCCGCAGCGGTTGCGGCAGGAATTGCTGCGCGTGGCCCGGCAGGCCCTGGCGTCGCAGATGACGCGCGGCGCCAGCCCTCGGCTCGATCTGTCGAGCTTTGCCACCCCGCAACGCAGCGTGATGGCCAGTTTCGTGAGCCTGGAGAGCGGCGGGTTCTTGCGGGGCTGCATGGGCTCGATGGCGCCGCACCGGCCGCTGGTGAGCGATGTCATGGCCAACGCCGTGCTGGCGGGCTTCGGCGACACGCGGTTCAACCCGCTGACCGCGCCGGAGCTGGAGCGGATCGAGATCGGCGTCTCGCTGCTCACCCGGCCGCGCGCGCTGGAGGTGGACAGCGAGGCTGCGGCCTGCGCCGCGCTGGTGCCCGGCAAGACCGGCCTCATCCTCAGCGAAGGCGACCGGCGCGCATTGTTTCTGCCCTCGGTCTGGCAGAAGACCGGTGGCGCGCGGAACTTCCTCAGGGCGCTCAAACAGAAGGCCGGGATCGCGGCGGATCACTGGAGCGGGGACATCCGCCTGCAGGTTTTTCGCACCGAAAGCTTTGGCGAAACGCAGCACGCAGACCGCGCCATCGCCTGACACGCCTGCGCGCATTCCCGCCGAATGAACACCGGCTGCGCGCCTGCGCACAAGCGACCCGCTTGCCCTTGCGTCAGATCTCGTGCAATCTGAACCATACAGTTCAGTTCAGGAGGGGAATCCCGATGCTGCGCACACATAGATTCCGCGATTTCAACCTCGCCAAAGCCGTCTCGCTCATGGCGCTCATTCTTCTGGGGCTCTGCGCCTCGCAGGTCTCCGCAACGCCGGAGAAACCCGGCGCGCGGGATCCGGAGCATCGCGCATTTGTCCTGCAAGCCTATGATTTCAATCCGCAAACCGCGTTTCTGCCGGGCGGAGATCTTGCCGCCGACCGCGCGCTCGGCAGAGTCGAAAGCGCGTGGCGGATGCAGGGCGAGACGCTCTGCCCGTCGCCGCCATTCGGCATAAGCGGCTTTGCCTGCCCCCCGGTTGTGGCGGAGCCGGACGCGGTGCAACTGACAGGCCTGTCACATGTGCTGACACCCGTCGCACGTGTCCGCCGACCCTGAATTGCAACATTGGGACGCGGGTTCGTGATTTGTAAGAGAGCGGCCCGTCGGGCAATCTGAGCCCAGTCATTCAGACACGAGGGAGGGCGCCATGCCCCGCAACATCTTTTTTCGGGATTTCACCCTGTGCAAGGCTGGTTTGCTGGTCGGATTGATTTCGCTGGCCGGCTGGATGGGCGAAGTGCCGAATGTCGCGACCGCCAAGGCCGACCCGGCGCCCGAACGGGTCGAGACCCTGACCATCCTGCCTGCCGCGCTGATCTTCTGGCAGGTGCATTGCGACAAGGAAAAATGGGTCGGCATCGCGCTTTGACCGCCCGCGGGCCCGCGCTCAGAGATTGGCGCCGGTGCCCTGCAACACCCCATGCTCCAGCGCGTAGCGGGTCAGACCGGCGGTGGAGCTGATCCCCAGCTTGCGCTTGATGTTCTTGCGATGCGTCTCCACCGTGCGCACGGAAATATCGAGCATATTGGCCACCTCCTTGTTGGACCGGCCCTGCGCCAGTTGCAAAAGCACCATCTGTTCGCGGTTGGTGAGCGCCTCACCGGCGGGCCGGGACGGGCTCAGCGCGCCTTCGGCGCCGGTGCAGAGATAACGCTCCCCGGCCATGATCGCGTCGATGGCGCCCTTGATCTCTTCGGTGGGCACATCCTTCAGCAGATAGCCGCGCGCGCCATGGCTGAGCGCGGTCGAGACATATTCGGGTGAATCGTGCATCGAGAGCACCAGAATGCGGGTTTCGGGCGCGCGTTCGAGGATCATCTCGGTCGCCGACAGCCCGCCCAGCCCGGGCATGTTGAGATCCATCAGGATCACGTCGGGGCGCAGCGCATCCAGCTGGTCGATGATCTGCTGGCCATCGGCGAGCGTCGCGATGACAGTGATGTCGTCGTAGCTTTCGAGGATCGCCTCGATCCCCTCGGCGACCATCGGGTGGTCGTCCACAACCACGACACGGGTGATCTTGCTCATCCTGGTACCTTCAATTCCTTGATCGGGACGGCGCCGCCGCTGTCTTCGGGCGGCAGCAGATGGGTCAGGGTGACCTGCGCCTGAATGACCGTGCCGTCGCGGCCCGACAGCACCTGCAGCGCGCCGCCCAGCTGCTCCATCCGTTCCTGCATGTTGCGCAGCCCGATCCCGGGATGCGGGCCGCGCTTGTCGGGCAGGCCGCGGCCGTTGTCGGTGATGCGCAGCGTGGCCCCGGCGCGGTGGCCGCGCAGGTCGATCCTGACCCGCGACGCGCCCGCATGGCGTTCGACATTGGTGAGCGCCTCCTGCGCGATGCGGTAGAGCGCGATCTTGGCGTCCTGATCGAGCCGGTTGCGGAACACCACCGTGTCGAACTCGGTCTCGATGCCGGTGCGGGTCTGGAAATCGTCCGCCAGCGATTTCAGCGCCGGGCCAAGGCCCAGATCGTCCAGCACCCCGGGGCGCAGGTCGCGGCTGATGCGGCGCACCTCGTGGATCGCCTCGGTCAGGTTGTCGATGCCCTTTTCCAGCGTCTCGCCCGCGCGGCTGTCGCCTTGCCGCATCCGGCGGCGGGTCACGTCGAGCGCGTATTTCACGCTCACCAGGATCTGGCTGATGCCGTCATGCAATTCGCGCGCCACGCGCCCGCGCTCTTCCTCCTGGGTGTCAAAGACCCGCTGGGTCAGTTCCTTGAGCTTGGCATCCGCCAGCCGCCGTTCGCGGATGTTGAGAAATAGCCCCGAGAGGAACACGCTCAGCAGCGCGGCCAGGGTGATGGCGCCGATATAGAGAAAGGTGCGCTGCACGCGGGTCTCGACCTCCGCCCGCGTGGCGGCGACCGAGGCCAGCACATCGTCGATGAAGACACCGGTGCCCACCGCCCAGCGCCAGGACGGAAACGAGGTGACATAGGTGATCATTCGCCCTTCCTGCCCGGAAGAGGGTTTGGGCCAGAGATGTTCGACAAAGCCCGCCCCGGCGCGCGCGGTATAGATGAATTCCTGCACCACCGGCGTGCCTTCGCTGTCCTCCAGATCCCACCAGTTGGCGTTGATCAGCCCGGTCTGGCGCGGCGAGACAAGGTTGTTGCCGTCGTAATCGTAGACAAAGAAGAACCCCTCTTCGCCATAGATCATCGCCGACAGGATCTGCATCACCTGCTGCTTGGAGGCCTCGTCATCGGGCGCCGCGGAGCCGTAGACGAAGTAGAACCCGTTGCGCGCCTGCGTCACGTAATTCTGCAGCTCGAGCTTCTTGGCCTCGATGAGCTGCGTCTCGAGGCTGGTGATCTCGCGTTCGGCCAGCGCGCGCGACTGCGCGGCCACCACAAAGGCGATGGCCGAGGCCGCAAGGATCAGCGGCACGGAGGCCAGAAGAAAGAGCTTCTGTCCGTAGCTGAGCCGCCATCGGGGCATCCGGGTCAACAGCGCAAACATATCCACATTGTAGCCAAGCCCGGCACGGGCGCAATCGGCGCAGATCGGGTGCTGCAGCGGCATGTGCGGGGCGGGGTTGGGCCGGGCCGTGCGGGTGTTACCGCTCACATGCCGGAAATTCCTGCCGCTTTTGCAGGCAATTGGCCGAATTGGCGCGCAAACTCCGTAGCAATGGGTATTTCTTCTCCCCGAGCGAGCCCATAGGGTGCAGCCACTAAAAAGGATCCGCGTAAGCGCGAAAACCGCGCACGCATGTCTCTAAGGGAGGATTAATATGGATCGTCGTTCATTCCTACGCGCGTCAACCGTCGGCGCAGGTGCTGCCGCGGCCTCGACACTCGCCGCACCGGCCCTGGCGCAGGGCAGCCGCACGCTGACCATGGTCACGTCCTGGCCGCGCGGTTTCGCGGTTCTCGATGACGCCGCGACCTATTTCGAAACCATGGTCGGAGAGCTTTCCGGCGGGTCGCTGACCATCGACAAGAAAGCCCCGGGCGAGCTTGTGGGCGCGTTCGAGGTGTTCGACGCGGTGTCCTCCGGTCAGGCCGACCTCTATCACTCCGCCGACTACTACTTCATCAGCCAGCACCCCGGTTATGCGTATTACACCGCCGTGCCGTTTGGCGGCACCGCGCAGGAGGTCAGCAACTGGTACTACCATGGCGGCGGCGAAGAGCTGCATGACGAGCTGGGCTCGATCTTCAACCTCAAGGGCCTGCTCGCGGGCAACTCCGGCTCGCAGTCCGGTGGCTGGTTCCGCAACGAGATCAACAGCGCCGACGACTTCAACGGCCTGAAGTTCCGCATGCCCGGCCTCGGAGGCCAGGTGCTGGGCAAGATGGGCGCCTCGGTGCAGAACATCCCCGGCGGCGAACTTTATCAGGCGCTGAGCTCCGGTGCCCTCGACGGTCTGGAGTGGGTCGGCCCGATGGCCGACGAACGCGCCGGTTTCCAGGAAGTGGCCAAGATCTACTACACCGCCGGTTTCCACGAGCCGGGCTCGGCGCTGGCCGCCTCGGTCAACCTCGACGTCTGGAACGAGCTTTCCGACCAGCACAAGGCGATCCTGCGCTATGCCTCCATGGCAACCACGCAGATCCAGCTGGCCGAAACGCTGGCCAACAACGGTGCCGCTCTGGCCCGTCTGCAGGCGCAGGGCGTCAAGACGCTGCAGTTCTCCGACGATGTCTGGGATGCGTTCGGCGCGGCCTCTGCCGAGGTCATGGACGAGAACATGGACGACGAGCTCTTTGCCAAGATCCGCGAAAGCTTCGAAGCCAGCCTCGCACAGTCGGCGGCCTGGATCCAGAAGTCGGACGGCTACTATGTCGAGCAGCGCGTGCGCGTGCTGGGCGGCTGATCCACCCCGAAAAACCGGAGGTCCCCGCTTGACGGGGACCTCTTTTTTGCGCCGGGACTGAAATCTTTGAAAGATTTCGGGTCTATTTCCGTGTAGGACATCGGAACTGCTTCGCCGGGAGCAACTGGAAATACGGGGGACATCATGGAAGAAGAGGCCGCAACAGGCACGTTCATCGGGGCCATCGGCGGGTTTTTGGTCTGGGTCGTTCAGAACATCGCCATGGCTTTCTACAACCTGGGATATGCGATCACGCATCCCGGGCTCTGGCTCGACTGGAGCAGCAAGGAAGCGATCATGCGCTTCGTCTATTATGGCGGATCGGTCGAATTCTTCTTTGTCTGTTTCACCTTCTTCCTTGTGATCTTTATCATAGGCTTCTGGCGCAACGACTTCCTCTGGGGGGTCGTGCGGGTGCTGGAAGCGCTGGCCAACACGGTGGGCCGCTTTGCCGCCTGGGCCGGCCTTCTGATGGTGCTGCAGCAGGTGATCATCGTCTTCATGCAGCGGATCTTTACCCGGCCCGACATCTCCATCGGGTTCGGCATTCCGCTGCAGTTCGACATCTCCTGGTTCGCCGAGGAGCTCAAGCTCTACAATGCCATCGTGGTCTGCCTGTGCCTGACCTACACCTTTGTGCAGGGCGGGCATGTGCGCGTCGATCTGGTCTATTCGGCGGTCAGCTACCGCACCAAGCGGGTGATCGACATGTTCGGCTCGATGTTCTTCATGATCCCGATGGCGGTTCTGATCTGGCTTTACTCGTGGTTCTTCCTCTGGCGGCACCTGATCGTGCCGAACCCCTCGGCCTCCGACACGCTGGACCGGCTGCTCAACAAGTCCCGCGCGCTGCGCTGGAATGTCGAGACCATCGGCTTCAGCCCCAACGGCTTCACCGCCTATTTCCTCTTCAAGATCCTGATGGTTGTCATGGTCGGCATGATATTCATCCACGCCTGGAGCTTCTTCTACCGCTCCTATCTGGAGTGGAAGGAAGGCCCGGAGAGCGAAAACAAATATCTCGACAAAGACGTGCTCGAACAGGGTGAAGAACCCTACGACCACGCAGAATTCTAGGGAGGCGGGATTATGCTTTTCGGACTAGACGGCGTCGAGATCGGCCTGATCATCGTTTTTCTCACGCTCTTTTCGGCGATCCTGTCGGGCTTTCCGGTGGCCTTTGCCATCGGGGGCGCGGGGGTCATTTCCTTTGGCATCATTGCCTCGCTCGACAGCGCGGGCCTGCTTATCCACCAGGCGCTGGATACCGGATCGGCGGAATATGCCGCGGTGATTGCGGAAGGGTTCAACGCCAAGAACATATCGCTGTTCACCCATCCGGACCTGCCGCGCATAGACGAGCCGATCTTCCCCTCGGGCTGGGAGGTGGCGCTTGACCGCAATGTCAGCTTCATCGTCAACCGCATCAACGAACGGGTGATCGCGGGCCAGAGCATCGAGACGCTGCTGGCCGTGCTGATGTTCGTTCTGATGGGCATCGTGCTGGAACGCTCCAAGATCGCCAACGATCTGCTGACCACCATGGCGCGGGTCTTTGGTCCGCTGCCCGGCGGCCTTGCGGTGTCGATTGTCGTGGTGGGCGCGTTCCTTGCCGCCTCGACCGGCATTGTCGGCGCGACGGTGGTGACCATGGGCCTGCTGGCGCTGCCCACCATGTTGCGCAACAACTATTCGCCGGAACTGGCGACCGGTGTGATTGCGGCGAGCGGAACCCTGGGGCAGATCATTCCGCCCTCCATCGTGATCGTTCTGCTGGGCACGCTGGCGGGGGATCTCTACTCCGCCGCGCAGGAAAACCGCGCCGTGGCGGCGGGCTGTACCGACGCGCTCACCTATCTGGGTGAGCCTGCGGTGGTCTCGGTCGGCACGCTCTTCCAGGCGGCGCTGCTGCCGGGGATCATGCTGGCGGGGCTTTATGCGCTTTATGCGTTCGGCTTTGCGATGCTCAACCCGTCGAAGGCGCCCGCGGTGGAGATGGGGGCGGCCAATGCCGAACCGATCACCGGCGGCGAAGCCTTCACCTGGTTCCTCGGCGTGCCTGTGGCGCTCATTGCCGGGGCGATCCTGCTTGGTCAGGTCAATGTGATAGGCTCGCAATCGACCACCGTGTCCAGCTTCTCGGATATCAGCGAAGCGGCCAGCCTGCGCACCAACGTGTCGCCGGAATGCCAGGCCGCGATGATCGAGCTGCACGGGCAGGAGGCCTGGGACACGGCGGTGGTCGAGCAGCAGGCGATCAACGATTCAGGTGGCGCCACGGAATCCGTGCGCCGCTCTGCCGAAGAGATCGAGGCGCTGCGCGCCGATCAGGTGGCCTCTGCACCGCCGATCGGCACCGGTATCGCGATCCTGACCGTGATGCTGGGCCTGATCCTCGCCTTTGCGCGTGGTGTCTCACCGACATCCGAGCCGCTGCCTCTGATCATCGGCGCGGGTGGTCTGGTGCTCGGACTGATTGTGGATGCGCTCTTTATCGGGCCGCTCACCTCGTCGAGCGGCACCGTGGTGCTGATGGCGATCCCGTGGATGATTGCGCTTTACGGCTGTTACTATGCCATGGGACGGCTGGCGCAGAACGAGCTTCTGCGCGTGGTCTTCCCGCCGCTGGTGCTGATCGTCGCGGTGCTGGGCTCCATCCTCGGGGGCATCACCAACCCGACGCCGGCTGCCGCGCTGGGGGCTGCCGGGGCGATCATGCTGGCCGCCTATCGCAAGCTCAACGACGAGGACCGCAATCCCAAGGTCATCATCTGGTCGACGCTGGCGGTGGTGGTGATGATCCTTGTGGGCATCAACTTCGATCTGCGCATCAACACCGAAGAGGTCAGCGCCGAAAGCTGGATCGCGTTCATCTTTGCCTATGCGGCCTATCTCTACGCGCTGTTCGGGCTGCTCTTTGCCTGCTGGATCCTGTTCCGGTCCGGGGTGCTGACACCGGCGGTGCGCGAGACGGCGAAGGTCACGAGTATGGTCTTTACCATCCTCATCGCCTCGCAGCTGCTGAACCTCGTGGTGATCTCCTTCGGGGGTGAGCATTACATTCAGCAGTTCCTGCGCAGCTTCGACAACGAGTTCAAGGTCTTCCTGATCGTGATGCTGGTGCTCTTCGTGCTGGGCTTCGTGCTCGATTTCCTTGAGATCATCTACATCGTGGTGCCCATCGTGGGCCCGGTGATCTATGGCGGGTCCTTCGATCCGAAATGGGTCACGATCATGATCGCGGTGAACCTGCAAACCTCGTTCCTGACGCCACCGTTTGGTTTTGCGTTGTTTTATCTGCGCGGGGTGGCCCCGAAAGAGGTCACAACCGGGCATATCTATCGCGGCGTGATCCCGTTTGTGCTGATCCAGGTGGTTGGTCTGTCGATCCTGTGGTTCTTCCCGGGCATCGTGACGATCATTCCCGATCTGATCCCGTAAGGATCACTTCCGGACGCCCTGAAAGGCCCGGTTGCCGATGCAGCCGGGCCTTTTTGCGTGGACCGGGCGGGGCGGCACGGAATTGCCGAAACCCGGCGCCGCCCGCCAAGGCGCTTTGAGAAACCACGCGGCTGTGGGAAGCTCGCCAACAGCGCCCTGTCATGGTTTGAAGACCCATCACTCACGACGTTTCCGGCGCGCGGCAGGGATGTCCTCTGCCCTATGGTGCGCCGGTTGCGGGATGGGGATGCCGCCCCGGCGGCCAGAGTGGCCCCGGGATCCGTCCCGGCGAGCTTAAGTGGTGCGAAGTTGCCACAGTACAACCAGAGATGGACATTGCCCCCTGCGGGCACAGACCGGCGCGTTGGCAAATGTCCGCCGGTCGGGTTAACCTTTTGTTAACCAAGATAAGCCGGGCAGGGGCAGAAGAATGGCAACCACACGAGCCGAAGCACTGGCGCGTTATGCGCGCGCGAACCGGGTGCAGGACATCACCCATGTCCCGCGCTTTGTTCCCGACAGCGACGACAATTTCGATGCGTCCTCCTGGGGCGAACTGGGACAGGCGGCAACCGCAACCTTTCACCTGATGCGGCGGCGGGCGACGACGATCCTGAGAATGGCCGTGCTGGGCTGCGCCATCGTGCTGATGACCCCGGCGCTGCCCGCGCTTTTGTCCTGACGCGGGACAGGGGGCGCCGTATCGCAGGGATGTGGGCTTTGGGAACTCGGCTGAAGGGCGCGACAGAGCGCGGTTTCGGACCGCGGCCTATCGCGTCACGCAAAAAAACCGCATCACGCAACGCTGCCTGAAATCCGGGATTTCAACGCGTTCCGTGATACGCGATGTATCAGGCATGTCGTCACGCGCTCTAGCTGCGCGTATCGGGCAGCGAGATATTGGCGACCTGCTCGGCAATCGGATCGGTGGAGAGCGGGTGCATGTCGGCGTCATAGGCCGCTTCGCTGCGCAGCTTTTCCCACTGGCCGCGGCGATGCACTTCGAGCGCGTCGAACTGCGCCTTGTAGCCCATCTTGTCGCTGCCCGGCACCCAGTAGCCGAGATAGACATAAGGCAGCCCGGTCTGGCGCGCGATCTCGACATGGTCGAGGATCATGTAAGTGCCGAGCGACGCCTTTTCCCAGTCGGGCTCATAGAAGGAATAGACCATCGAGAGCCCGTCATCGAGCATGTCGGTCAGGCAGACGGCGATCAGCTCACCGGTCTCGCGGTCGGAATATTCGATGACGCGGCTGCGGATCGGGGTCTCCTCGATCATCGCGGCAAATTCGAACACATCCATATCGGCCATGCCGCCATCGGCGTGGCGGGCGTCGAGATAGCGGCGGAAAAGCTCGTACTGGTCCTCGGTGGCCCAGGGGCTGGCGACGCGGCGCTTGAGCCGGGTGTTGCGCTTGCTGACGCGGCGCTGGCTGCGCGACGGCCTGAAATCCTCCGCCACGATCCGCGCCGACAGGCAGGCGGCGCAATCCGAACAGGACGGGCGGTAGAGCACGTTCTGGGAGCGACGGAACCCCTGTTTGCTGAGGCTGTCATTCAGCTTTTGCGCGCCGTCGCCCTGCAGGGCGGTGAACAGCTTCCGCTCCATCCGGTCCGGCAGGTACGGACAGGGTTGCGGCGCGGTCACATAGAATTGCGGCGCAAGAGGCAGCGAATGGCGCATTGATGAACGATCCCGACGTGTTAGCGGGCACGGTAGCAATGAATGTCTGGCCCGCCAACCCCCCTGAATCGGTGAGGCTTCGCCGCAGCGAAGCCTTGCCGTCTGGTGGTCGGGGTCGGGCCGCGGGTCAGACCCGGCGGTTCAGCATCACCGTGCCCAGCACCATGTCCGTCAGACCCTGCCCGCGGGGCGAGGTGAACATGAGGATGATCGACAGGATCTGCAGAAAGACAAACGAGATCGAGATCGAATAGCCCAGCGTGTGCAGGAAGGCCTGTCCTGTGTCGAGGCGATGGCCATACATGTCGCGCAGCTCGATGGCCATGAGGCGCATGCCCCAGGTGGCCGAACCGCTGCCGATGGTCCAGACCCGGTAGATGAAGCCGACGATGACAAAAAGGACCGGCAGGAAGAAGATCCCGATGAACGCCGTCAGCACCACCACCGGCACCACCAGCGCCATGATCACAACCAGATCGATGAGCCAGGCCAGGCCGCGCTTGACCACAACGCCGTCATAAAAGGCGTATTGGCATTCGGGGTCGGGCAGATTGTTGTAGATGGCGCTGTCGCTGTACATAGGTCCCTCGGGGTCGGTGGTAAGATATCGCGGCGCGGCCCCATCGCAAGGGGCCGTGCCAATGTGGCGTGTCAGGCGGTTTCGACGGTCTTTGCGTCCTCGGCGGCGCGCTTTTCGCGGTCCTCCATGAACTGGTCGAACTCGGCCTTGTCCTTGGCTTCGCGCAGCCGCTCGAGGAAGGCCTCAAAGGCGTCCTGTTCGCTTTGCAGGCGGTGCAGGGTTTCTTCCTTGTAGGCGTCGAAGGCGCTGTTGCCGCTGGGTTTGATCGCGGCCATGGCGTTGCGGCGGGCAGAGTGGCCGCGGGCGCGGCAGGATTTCGAGAACATGCGTTTACTCCAGATCATATAGGCAAGAAGGGCGAGGCCGACGGGCCAGAAAAAGATGAACCCGAGCACCATAACGGCGATCCAGGCGCCTTTTCCCTTGTCATCCAGCCAGGCCTCGGCCCGGGTGAGCCAGCCTGCTTTGGCAGGCAACGGGGCGTCATAGGCGGCACTTGTCATTGTCGTCTCTCCGTGTGAGTTGCTTTGCGTCTTTGTGTATGTGAATGCTTTTCACATTAAAGAGATCGGCATCCCATCCTCCGGTTTCAAGCCTTTATGTGAAGGTTTTTTACATTTTCCTGTTTTGTGATTGTTTGTCATATGTTTAGGCTTTTATATTGTGCGCCAGAGGCGCGCTTTATATGTCGTTGTCCGCCGTTGGCGTCCGCCTCCGCGCCCGTGGCGGGCCTGACGCGCCATCCTGATGTGGGGTCTTTGTGGCCAATGGGCGAGGGGCCAGCCCCTCGCGCTCCCCGAAGTATTTCCGAACCGAAGAAGATCAGCCGGTGAAATCCGCTTGCCTGCCGCCTGTGAGCGCGGGCAGGTGGCGCGGATCGACGGGAAAGACATGGCGCGGCGTGCCGGCGGCGGCCCAGACCGTGTCGAACGCGAGCAGCCGCGGGTCGAGCCAGGCCCGGATCGGGGTGATATGGCCGATCGGGGCGACACCGCCGATGGCAAAGCCCGATTGCGCCCGGATCAGCGCGGCATCGGCCTTGCCCAGCGCCTCGCCCGCGCAAAGCGAGGCCTTGGCCGCATCCACGCGGTTGCCGCCCGCGGTCAGGAACAGCACCGCATCGCCGGTGGTCTCGGCCCGGAAGATGATCGATTTGCAGATCTGGTCGAGCGCGCAGCCGATGCCGTCGGCGGCCTCTTGCGCGGTGCGGGCGGTGCCCACCTCGCGGATGTCCTCGCGCAGACCGGCGGCGGCGAGGGCTGCGGCCACACGTTTGAGGCTCTTGCTCATGATGGATCTCCCGGTGCTCAGGGGACCGTGCCGAAGAACGCAGGCGCGGGCAAGGGCGCCTTGCGGCGCCAAAGGGGGGTTGTTCCCGGGCCCGCCGCGTGGCCATCTGGCGATATGAGTGATCCGTTGCACAGCCGACTTCGCCGCCTGCCGCGCGCCCATGAGGCCGAGCGCGGCGCCGAGACGCGACAGGCGACCCCCTGGGCCACCGGCGCGCTGGCGGATCTGCTGGAGGGGGTAGGCGGCTCGAGCCCCTATCTCAAAGGCCTGATCGCGCGCGAGACGGATTGGCTCGAAGGCGCTGTGGACGGGCCGGAGGCGGCGCTCGACGCCATTTTTACGCAGATCGAGACCGCACCGGACGCGGGCATCGGCGATGCGCTGCGGCAGGCCAAGCGCCGCGTCGCGCTGATGCTGGCGCTCTGCGATCTGGGCGGGGTCTGGACGCTGGAGGAGGTGACGGGGCGGCTCACCCGGTTTGCCGACCTGGCGGTCGGCGGCGCCTTGCGCGCCGCTCTGGCCCACGAGATCCGGCGCGGCAAGCTGCCCGGCATGGAGGAGGCGGATGCCGCCACCGGGGCCGGGATGGTGGCGCTCGCCATGGGAAAGATGGGGGCGGGGGAGCTGAATTACTCCTCCGATATCGACCTCATCTGCCTCTTTGACGAGACCCGGTTCGCGCCGGGCGACTATCACGATGCGCGCGCGTCCTTTGTGCGGGCGACCCGGAAGATGAGCGCTGCGCTCAACGATCTGACCGGTGAGGGATATGTGTTTCGCACCGATCTGCGGCTGCGCCCGGACCCGTCTGTCACGCCGGTCTGCCTGTCGATGGATGCCGCCGAGCGCTATTACGAAAGCCTCGGGCGGACATGGGAGCGGGCGGCCTATATCAAGGCGCGGGCCGCGGCGGGCGATCTGGCGGCGGGGGCGCGGTTCCTGGACGTGTTGCGGCCGTTTGTCTGGCGCAAGCATCTCGATTTCGCGGCGATCCAGGATGCCCATGACATGCGGCTGCGCATCCGCGAGGCCAAGAAGCTGCCGCGCGAGATCACCCTGCCGGGCCATGACATGAAGCTGGGGCGCGGCGGGATCCGGGAGATCGAGTTCTTCACCCAGACCCGGCAGCTGATTGCCGGGGGCCGCGATCCGGAGCTGCGGCTGCGCGGAACGGTGGACGGGCTGATGGCGCTTTCGGCCAAGGGCTGGGTGCCGGAGGACGTCGCCGCCACGCTGGTCGATCACTATCGCGCGCATCGCGCGGTCGAGCACCGCGTACAGATGTTGCGCGACGCGCAGACCCACCAGCTGCCCGGCTCGGAGGACGGTTTTGCGCGGCTGGCCTGTCTGATGGATGTTGACGTGCCGGCCCTGCAGGCCGATCTGCGCGCGCGGCTGACCGAGGTTCACACGCTGACCGAAGGGTTTTTTGCCCCCGATGGCGCGGCCCCCGCGGTGGACCTGCCGGATGCGCTGGAAAGCAGCGATATCCCGGCGCGCTGGCCGGGCTACCCGGCGCTGCGCTCGACCCGCGCGTCGGAGATCTTCCGTCGCCTGCGTCCGGTAATCCTGTCCAAGCTTGGTACGGCGGCGCGGCCCGAAGAGGCGTTGCAGGCGTTTGACGGGTTCCTGGCCGGGCTGCCCGCCGGTGTGCAGCTCTTTTCGCTTTTCGAGGCGAACCCTCAGCTGGTGGACCTGATGGTCGACATCACCTCGACCTCGCCGGATCTCGCCCGCTACCTGGCGCGCAACGCCGGTGTGTTCGACGCGGTGATCGGCGGGGATTTCTTCAGCCCCTGGCCCGGTCGGGCAGCGCTGACGGCGGATCTGGCGGACCACCTGGCGCGGGAGCCCGATTACGAGCGCCAGCTCGATCTCACCCGCCGCTGGGGCAAGGAGTGGCATTTCCGCGTCGGCGTGCATCTGCTGCGCGGGCTGATGGAGGCCGAGGAGGCCGGTGCCGCCTATGCGGATCTGGCCGCGGCCACGCTTGCGGGTCTGTGGCCGGTGGTGCAGGCCGAATTTGCCCGCAAACATGGCGCGCCGCCGGGGCGGGGGGCGGTGGTGCTCGGCATGGGCTCGCTCGGGGCGGGTCGGCTGCATGCGCGCTCCGATCTCGACATGATCGTGATCTACGATGCCGAAGGGCAGGAGGCCTCCGACGGCAAGCGCCCGCTGGCCGCGCGGACCTATTACGCGCGGCTCACCCAGGCGCTGATCACCGCGATGACGGCGCCGATGGCGGAGGGGCGGCTTTACGAGGTCGATATGCGGCTGAGGCCATCGGGCAATCAGGGGCCGGTGGCGACCTCCTGGGCGGCGTTTCAGGATTACCAGAAGACGCAGGCCTGGGTCTGGGAGCATCTGGCGCTGACCCGCGCGCGGGTTGTCGCGGGGCCCGCGGCGCTCGGCGCGGATGTGGATGCGTTCCGGCGGGCGCTGCTGGGCGAGGCGCGGGTGCGTGAGGAGGTGCTGGGCGAGGTGGCGCAGATGCGCGACCGGATCGCGTCGGCCAAGGGCACGGGCGATCCCTGGGACGCCAAGCTGGGGCGCGGGCGGATGCAGGATATCGAACTGCTGTCACAGGCCGCGGCGCTTCTTTCGGGCAGCCCCGTGCGGCAGGTGGCGCGCGCGCTGCGCCAGGCCTCCTGGCTCGAGGCGGCGGAGGCGGACGTGCTGATCCGGACCTACGGGCTTTGCTGGGCGCTGCAGATCGGCGCGCGGCTTGTGAGCGAGGCCGCACTTGATCCCGACACGCTGGGCGGCGGCGGCTGCGCCTTTCTGGGCCGCCTGACGCAGCGGTCGGAGATGGCGCAATTGCGTCGCGATCTGGAGAGTGAGACGGGCCGGGCGGCGGATATCATCGACCGCGTGGTGCAGGCCGACGACAAGGAGCAGGGCGCATGAGGAAAGGCGACGAGATCGACCCGAAGGGCCTGATGGAGGATGCCTATCGCATCGACGGCATCTCGGAGCCGGAATGCCGGTCGATCTTTCTCGACTGGGCGCTGTCGGTGCAGGCGACGGGCGATGTGGCAGAGCTGATCCCGGTGCTGCTGGAGCGCCATGGCACCGAAGGGCATCCGATGACGGAGGTGCTGCGCGAGGGGCTGGCGCAGGCCGCGCCGCCGCGTCGTCGCGGCGGGCGGCGCGGACGGGTGTGACCGGGGCGCCTGGGATCCGCGTGCGGTTGGGTGTGACGGCTGGCGCTTGTGGGCAGCCGCGTGGTGTCAGCCGAGTGCGGCGGCCTCTCTTGCCAGCGCCGTGATGCCTTCCCAGTCGCCGTTTGCGACCAGATCCTTGGGCGCCACCCAGCTGCCGCCGACGCAGAGCGTGTTGGCGAGGCCCAGATAGTCCCGCGCGTTTTTCAGCGACACGCCGCCTGTCGGGCAGAACCGCACCTGCGGGATCGGCGCGCCGATGGATTTCAGTGCCGACGCGCCGCCATTGGCCTCTGCGGGAAAGAATTTCTGCACGCTGTAGCCGCGTTCCAGCAGGCGCATCGCCTCTGACGAGGTGGCCGCCCCGGGCAGCAGCGGCAGGTCGGCGGCTTCGCAGGCCTCGAGCAGCCGGTCGGTGGCGCCGGGGGAGACCCCGAACCGCGCGCCGGCTTTCTGTGCGGCGGTGACATCCGCCGCTGTCAGCAATGTGCCGGCCCCGACCACACCGCCCTCGACCGCGGCCATCTCGGAGATCGCGTCAAGCGCCGCGGCTGTGCGCAGCGTGACCTCGAGCACCGGCAGCCCGCCCTTGACCAACGCTTCGGCCAGAGCGCGCGCGTGGCGTGCGTCGTCGATCACCAGCACCGGAATCACCGGCGCGAGGCGACAGAGTTTTTCCGTTTCCAGAGAGGCTTCCTGCGGTGTCATGATGTCCTTACCCTTGCGTTTGGCGGTGATGGCGCGCGCGGGGGCCAGCCCCCGCACCCCCGGCGGTATTTGTGAAGAGAAGAAGCAGGGGGCGTCGTCAGACGACCACACCCGCCCCGTCCGAGGCAAGGCCCACATTGGCGCGGAAGGCGGCAAAGAGCTCGCGTCCGACCCCGTGGCCATTGCCCGAAAGATCCGCGGTGACCGCGTCGCGGTCGGCAAACCCGTCGGTGAGGCAGGCGATCGTGCCCTCTGCCGCATCGACCCGGACGATGTCGCCATCCTGCAATTTGGCCAGCGGGCCGCCATCGGCGGCTTCGGGGCAGACATGGATCGCCGAAGGCACCTTTCCGGACGCGCCGGACATGCGCCCGTCGGTGACCAGCGCCACCTTGAGGCCGCGATCCTGCAGCACGGCGAGCGTGGGTGTGAGCCCGTGCAGTTCCGGCATGCCGTTGGATTTCGGCCCCTGGAAGCGCACGACAATCACCGTGTCGGCGGTGAACTCACCGGCCTTGAAGGCGGTCTTGACGCTTTCCTGATCGTGGAACACCCGGGCCGGGGCCTCGATCACGTGGCGCGACGGATCGACGGCTGAGGTTTTCATCATGCCCTGACCGAGATTGCCATATAGCTGGCGCAGCCCGCCGGTGGCCTGAAAAGGGTCCGAGGCCGGGCGCAGGATCTTTTCGTTTTCGCTGGTCCCGGGGCCGTCGGCATAAGTCAGGCGGCCCTCCTGCAGCTTGGGCTCCTGCGCGTAGCGCGACAGGCCCGATCCCGCGACGGTCTGCACATCGTCATGCAGCAGCCCGGCCTCGAGCAGGTTGCCGATCATGAACTGCAGCCCGCCCGCGGCGTGGAAATGGTTCACATCCGCCAGACCGTTTGGGTAGACCTTGGCCATCAGCGGCGTCGCCGAGGAGATGTCGTCGAAATCCTCGAGCGCCAGCGCGATGCCCGCCGCGCGCGCCATCGCGGGCAGGTGCATCACCAGATTGGTGGAGCCGCCGGTGGCCATCAGCCCGACGATGCCGTTCACAAAGGCCTTGGCATCGAGGATGTCGCAGACCGGCGTATAGGCATTGCCAAGCGCCGTGATCTGCAGCGCGCGTTCGGTGGCCGCCGTGGTCAGCGCCTCGCGCAGCGGCGTGCCGGGGTTCACGAAGGACGCGCCGGGCAGGTGCAGCCCCATGAACTCCATCAGCATCTGGTTGGAATTGGCGGTGCCGTAGAAGGTGCAGGTGCCGGGCCCGTGGTAAGAGGCCATTTCGGCCTCCATCAGCTTGTCGCGGCCAACCTCTCCGCTGGCGAATTGCTGGCGGACCCTGGCCTTTTCGTCATTGGGCAGGCCGGAGGTCATCGGCCCCGCGGGCACGAAGAGCCCCGGCAGGTAGCCGAACGTGCCCGCGGCGATCACCAGACCGGGCACGATCTTGTCGCAGACCCCCAGGTAAAGCGCGGCGTCAAAGGTGTTGTGGCTGAGCGCCACCCCGGCCGCGAGCGCAATCACGTCGCGCGAGAACAGCGACAGCTCCATGCCGACCTGGCCTTGCGTGACGCCGTCGCACATCGCGGGCACGCCACCGGCCACCTGGGCGGTGCCACCGGCGTCGCGGGCGGCGGCGCGGATGATGTCCGGATAGGCCTGAAACGGCTGATGCGCCGAGAGCATGTCGTTGTAGGCCGTCACGATCCCGATATTGGGGCTGCGTTCGGCCACCAGGCTGTCCTTGTCGCCCGCCATCGCGGCATAGGCATGGGCCTGGTTGCCGCAGCTGAGATGCGCGCGGCGCGGGCCGTCCTCCGCGGCGCGGCGCATGCGGTCGAGATAGGTGTCGCGCAACCCTTCGGAGCGTTTCTCGATTCGGGCGGTGACCCGGGCGATGGTGTCGTTGAGCGGCATGATGCGGTCTCCGATCTGGCGTGTTGCGGCGGATGTAGCGCGGTTAGCGCTAACAGTAAACCCGCCATCGCAATCCGCCTGGTCCGGAAATGAACCCATCGCCGCCGTATTGCCGCCTGAATTCGCCGCGAGTCTCTTGGTTAATGAAATCCGTCAGCAAGGCGGAACACCGTCAGAGCCCGTGAAACTGCGGGACGGGGAAAGGCAGGCACAAGATGAAGACCCTTCGACTGATCGCATTACTCGGCGCCGCGGCCATGGTTTCGGCCTGCGCGACACCGCAACTGACCACCCGCAACGCGCCGTTCGAGCCGCTGCCCAACGCCGCGCCCGAAGCGCCGCCTGCGGGTATGAGGACGCTGGCCGCCGCTCCTGCCCCGGCAGGCGCGCTGGACGATGTGCCACAGCGACCGGCGGTGACCGCACCGAGGTTCCGGATCGCGGATTTTTCGGTTCGGGTGCCGGAGGAACTCACGGTTTCGGAGGCCAATCTCTATTACCCCATCGCCGACATCGTCTGGCGCGGAGATCTGCCTGGCAACCGCAAGCAACAGGTGGGTCAGATCCTCTCGGGCAGCCTTGCCGCGTTGCGCCAGAACCAGTCGGACGAAGCAGGGAACGGACGCCGGGTGAATGCCGAGATCGTGCTCAAGCGGTTCCATTCGGTCACCGAGAAAACCCGCTATACTGTCGGCGGCGTGCACTCGATCAGCTTCTACCTGACCCTGCGCGATGCGAAGACCGGCGAGGTGATTGTGGCCCCCTACAAGATCAAGGCCGATCTCGAGGCGTTTGGCGGACGCCGCGCCATGGCGTCGGACCGGCAGGGGCTCACCATGAAAGTGCGCATCGCGCATCATCTGCAGCGGGTGCTCGCCTCCGAACTGGCGCAGCCGGGCAGCTGGGAGCAGACCAACCGCAAGCTCGCGCGCGCCGTCGATCAGATCTGACGCGGCACGACAGACGATCCTGAGCGAACCAAAGGCGGCCCGTCTCTGCGGGCCGCTTTATGCATGTGCCACGTCCAGCCGCGCGACGACTTCCCAAGCCGCGCGTTCCGCGATATGGCGCGGGACATGACCGATAGCGCCGATCTGCCCGTCCTCCGCCTGAAACCCAAAGCCAACGCCCGCGCCATCCGCCGCGGCGCGCCATGGGTGTTCGACAACGAGCTGGTGATGGACCGCCGCTCCAAAAAGATCCCGGCGGGCAGCATCGCGCGTCTCGAGGATGCCGAGCGCGCGCCGCTGGGGCTTGTGGCGGTGAACCCGGCCTCGCGGATCGTCGCGCGGATGCTGGAGCGAGACGCAGAAGCCGCGATTGACGCCGATTGGCTGCGGGCAAGGCTCGCGCATGCGCTGGCACTGCGCACCCGGCTCTACGACGCGCCGTTTTACCGGCTTGTGCATGCAGAGGCTGACGGGCTGCCGGGGGTGATCATCGACCGGTTCGGCGATCTTGCGGTGGTCCAGCCCAATGCCGCCTGGGCCGAAACATTGCTGGCGCCGCTCACCGCGATGCTGGCGGAGGTCACCGGCGTTACGACGATCCTCAAGAACGCTTCGGGGCGCGGACGGATGCTGGAAGGGCTCGATGCCGAGGATGCGGTGCTGCTTGGCACCGCGCCGGACGCCCCGGTGCCGGTGGAGATGAACGGCGCCACCTATATGGCCGACGTGACCGGCGGGCAGAAGACCGGGTTGTTTTACGACCAGCGCGAAAACCAGGCGTTTGCGGCGCGACTGGCGCGCGGCGCGCGGGTGCTCGACGTGTTTTCGCATGTGGGCGGCTTTGCTCTGGCGGCGTTGGCGGGCGGCGCGGCAGAGGCGCTGGCGGTCGATGGCTCGGCCCCCGCTCTGGTGCTGGCGCGCGACGGCGCGGCGCGCATGCACGCGACCGACCGCTTTGACACGCGCCAGGGCGATGCGTTCGACGTGCTCGAGGCGCTGGGTGCGGACCGCGCGAGCTTCGATCTGGTGATCTGCGACCCGCCGGCCTTTGCCCCCGCCAAACCGGCGCTGGAAAAGGGGCTGCGTGCCTATGAACGCGTGGCCCGGCTGGCGACACCGCTGGTTGCGCCCGGCGGCGCGCTGGTGCTCTGTTCCTGCAGCCATGCGGTGGATCTCTCGGCCTTCACCGGCGCCTGTCTGCGCGGCATCGGCCGGGCCGGGCGGCGGGCGCAGCTGCTGCACAGCGGGGGCGCCGGGCCGGACCACCCGCTGCTGCCGCAACTGGCCGAATCAGGGTATCTCAAAGCGCTGTTTTTCCGGCTGTGAAACTGGTTCTCGACGCCTGCGTGCTGTTCCCGACGGTGATGCGCGAGGTGCTGCTGGGCGCGGCGGAGCAGGGGCTTTACACCCCGCTCTGGTCGGCGCGCCTGCTGGAGGAATGGGCGCGCGCCGCCCGCAAGCTCGGACCTTCGGGAGAGCCGCAGGCGCGTGGCGAGATCGCGCTGCTGCGCGCCGCCTGGCCGGATGCCGAGGTGACCTGGCCACCCTCGCTTGAGGCGCGGCTCTGGCTGCCGGACCCCGCCGACACCCATGTTCTGGCCGCCGCCATCGCCGGCCATGCGGATGGCATCGTCACGCTCAACGCCGCTGACTTTCCGCGCGGGACGCTGGCCGAAGAGGGTCTGACGCGCACCGACCCCGATGCGCTCCTGCTCGGTTTCTGGACCGAGGCGCCGGAGCCGGTGGCCGCGGTCTGCGCCCGGGTTCTCGACGAGGCGCGCCGCCTCTCCGGCGCGCACTGGGACATGCGGCCCTTGCTCAAGAAAGCGCGCCTGCCGCGACTGGCCAGGGCGCTCACCCGCTGATCGCGCCGGGCCCGCGCAGGGTTGCGGCCCTGAGGGCGGGCTGTTACCTGTCGCAAAACCCGATGAAATCACTCGGAAAGACAGCGAGACAGGCCGTGAGCGCCCAGACCACCTCTCCCCGCTTGGAAGTCCGTGACATGGTGCGCCGCTACGACGGCAAAGCCGTGGTCGATCATGTCTCCTTCTCGATTGCGCCGGGCCATGTCACCTGCCTGCTGGGCCCCTCGGGCTGCGGCAAATCGACGACGCTGCGGATGATCGCCGGTGTCGAGATGCAGGACGAGGGCACCATCCATGTCGATGGCGCGCTGATCTGCGACACGATCTATCGCGTGCCGCCCGAACGCCGCTCCATCGGATTGATGTTCCAGGATTTTGCGCTGTTTCCGCATCTTTCGGTCGGGCAGAATGTGAGCTTCGGCCTCAAGGGCACGGGCGCCGCGAAAAAGGCGCGCGCGATGGAATTGCTCGACCGCGTCGGTCTGGGCCATTTCATCGACGAGTACCCGCACCAGCTGTCTGGCGGCGAGCAGCAGCGCGTGGCGCTGGCCCGCGCTCTGGCCCCCAAACCGCGGGTGATGCTGATGGACGAGCCGTTTTCAGGGCTCGACAACCGCTTGCGGGACGGCATCCGGGACGAGACGCTGGACCTGCTGAAGGAAGAGGGCGCCTCGGTGCTTCTGGTCACCCATGAGCCCGAAGAGGCCATGCGTATGGCCGATGAGATTGCCCTGATGCGCGACGGGCGGATCGTGCAGAAAGGCGCGCCTTACAACATCTACAACGCGCCCGCCGACAAGGCCGCGGTGGCATTTTTCAGCGATATCAATGTGTTGAGGGGCAAGGTTCACGGCGCCCTGACCGATACGCCGTTTGGGCGGTTCCTCGCACCGGGGGTGCCAGATGGCGCCGAGGTCGAAATCGTCTTCCGCCCGCAGCATGTGAGCATTGATTTCGACCGCGGCGGCAAGGGGCCCAACCCAACCGTGATCGCCGGCACACCGGCGCGCGGCACGGTGGAACGCGCGCGCTTCATGGGGTCGGAATCGCTGATCGAGTTTCGCATGGAGCACGACAACCAGATGCTGAAAGCCACGGTGCCCAATGTGTTCCTGCCCAAACAGGGCACGCCGCTGTGGCTGACCGTGCGCCGGGATCGCTGTTTCGTCTACCCGATCCGCACGTGATATCAGGTGCTTACGGCGCCATCCTCACGTGATGCCTGAAGTCGCTCCAGCACATAGACCCGGATCGAGGACGCAAGACCCACATCGGGATCCCGCGCCTCGTCGATCTCTGCGGCCAGAGCGTTCAGCGCCTTGCCATCCTGCTGCGCCATTTGCCGGAACACCCGCCAGAACGCGTCTTCAAGCGACACCGAGGTCCTGTGCCCGCGCAGCGTCAGCGACCGCTTGACCGGGCGACCGCTCATTCGCGTTCATGCCCGTCGAGATCCCGCGCGGCCTTTTCGTTCCGGGACTCCTCCAGCGCCTTCTGCGCCTTGCTCCGCCCGAATTTCACCGCGTTCTGCGCGCCCTTGCGCGCTTTCTCGGCGCGCGCCTTGCGTTTGCGGAACGTGTTGAGATTGACCGGTTTGCCCATGCCCGGAGATTAATCACACCGTGCACTCAGGCAAAGCACCGATTTGCGTTTCTTCTCTTTCCATATACCGCCGGGGAGCGCGAGGGGCTGGCCCCTCGCTCCTGCCGGTGCCGTCAGCGCTTCGGCCCGATCATCAGTTCCGGCCGCACAACCCGGTCGAATGTCGGCTCATCGACAAAGCCAAGCGCGATCGCCTCTTCCTTCAGCGTGGTGCCGTTTTTATGCGCGGTTTTGGCGACTTTGGTGGCGTTGTCATACCCGATCTCGGGCGCCAGCGCCGTGACCAGCATCAGCGATTCGCGCATCAGCTTCTCGATCCGCGGGCCATTGGCCTCGATCCCCGCAAGCATCCGTGTGGTGAAACTGGCGGTGGCATCTCCCAGAAGCTGGATCGATTGCAACAGGTTATAGGCCATCATCGGGTTGTAGACGTTGAGCTCGAAATGCCCCTGGGAGCCTGCGAACTTGATGGCGGCGTCATTGCCCATCACGTGGGCTGCGACCTGGGTCAGCGCTTCGGCCTGGGTCGGGTTCACCTTGCCCGGCATGATCGAGGAGCCGGGCTCGTTCTCCGGCAGGATCAGCTCGCCCAGGCCAGAGCGCGGACCGGAGCCCAGGAGCCTGATATCATTGGCAATCTTGTAGCAGGATCCGGCCACCGTCGCCAAAGCGCCGGACAGGAACACCATCGCGTCATGGGCGGCCAGCGCCTCGAACTTGTTGGGGGCGGTCACGAAGGGCAGGCCGGTGATGCGCGCCATGTTGGCCGCCACCGTCTCGTCCCAGCCGATATCGGTGTTGAGCCCGGTGCCGACCGCGGTGCCGCCCTGGGCCAGCTCGTAGATGCCGGGAAGGCAGGCCTCGATCCGTGCGATGCCCATGCGGACCTGATGCGCGTAGCCGGAAAACTCCTGCCCCAGCGTCAGCGGGGTGGCGTCCTGCGTGTGGGTGCGCCCGATCTTGATGATGTCCCTGAACGCATCGGATTTCGCCTCGAGTCCGGCTGCCAGCTGCTCCAGCCCCGGCATCAACACGTCGCGCACAGATGTGGCGGCGGCGATATGCATCGCGGTCGGAAACGTGTCGTTGGACGATTGCCCCATGTTGCAATGATCGTTGGGATGCACCGGATCCTTGGAGCCGATCTCGCCGCCGAGGATCTCGATGGCGCGGTTGGCGATCACTTCGTTGGCGTTCATGTTCGATTGCGTGCCTGATCCGGTCTGCCAGACTACCAGCGGAAAGTTGTCATCGAACCGCCCGGCGGTGACCTCGCCTGCGGCCTGGATGATCGCATCGGCCAGCCTTGGCTCCAGCTTGCCGGAGGCCTTGTTGGCCTCGGCGCAGGCCTGCTTGATCACCCCCAGCGCGCGTATGATGGCGATGGGCTGGCGTTCCCAGCCGATGGGAAAGTTCTGGATCGAGCGCTGCGTCTGCGCGCCCCAATACTTGTCGGATGGGACGTCAAGCGGGCCGAAACTGTCGGTTTCCGTGCGGGTCTGGGCCATGGGATGCTCCTGCGGTATACATTTGCATGCCGTCTACAAAATCCCCGCGCCAAGGGCAATCGACCAGATCCGCGCAGGGGGGCGCGCTATTTGCGGAAACTGTCGAGGCTGACCACATCCGCGTCCTTGGCGGGCTCTTTCTTCGGAGCTGTGTCCGGTCCGCTTTCGGGGATCGGCGCGATCTGGGTGTCGTCGTCCTCCTCGACTTCCACATCCTGGCTTTCGAAGCGTAATCCGAACTCCACGGACGGATCCACGAAGGTCTTGATCGCATCGTAGGGGATATAGAGCCGCTCCGGCGCATCGCCGAAGTTGAGCGTCACGGCAAAGCCCTCGTCGGTCACCTCGAGCTTGTCGAACCAATGCTGCATGACAACCGTCATTTCGCCCGGGTAGCGATCCGACAGCCAGTCGGCCAGCTCCGCATCCGGATGCGCGGTGTCGAAGGTGATGAAGAAATGGTGTTCACCCGGCAAGCCGTCTTGCTGCACGCCCTCCAGCACTTCCTGGATCAGACCGCGCATCGCCCGATGCATCAGTTTGCCGTAGTCGATTCCGCTCGACATGGAACGTCTCTCCCTCGCAGCTGCGTCAAGCATATTGCTTTTGGCAGCGAGGGAAAGAGGCGATTTTCGCGGTGCGGGAGCGGCGTGCAATCGCACAAGTCCGCGTGTGTGGCCCTGCGCTCAGAGCAGCTGCGAAAGACCCCAGGCCGCAGCGCTGACCAGCAGCAGCGTCAGCGGAATGCCGCGGTTGAGGCGGATCATCAGCAAGCCCGCCAGGGCGATGAGGCCCGCCGCCTGCAGGTTGAGGCTGGCAGGGTCGGGCAGGGGCAGCGACAGCGGGCCGGTCTCAAGCGCTCCAACCCGGTCAAAGAGCACATGGATCGCGAACCAGAGCGACAGATTCGCGATCACTCCCACAACCGCTGCAGTGATCGCCGCAAGCGCGCCCTGCAGGCGCGGACGGGCCAGCAGCCGCTCCACATGTGGTGCAAAGGCGAAGATCCACAGAAAACACGGCACAAACGTCATCCAGAGCGTCAGCAGACCGGCCAGCAGCCCGAACCAAGCCCCGCCCGCCCCGTGCCCGGTCAGCTGGCCGACGAATTGCGTCACGAGGATCAGCGGCCCGGGCGTGGTCTCCGCCAGCCCCAGCGCGTCGACCATCTGGGTGGCATCGAGCCAGCCGCGCTCTGACACCACTTCCTGCGCCATATAGGCGAGCACCGCATAGGCGCCGCCAAAGGTCACCACTGCCAGCGTGGCAAAGAACCGCGCGAGATCGAAGAGCAGCGTCTGGCCCAGCAACGCCAGCACCGGCAGCGGCAGCAGCCAGAGCGCGGCCCAGAGGGCCAGAACAGGCAAGGGCGTGGCGCGCGGCCCGGGGGGCGGCAGGGCGTCCGCGGGGGCGGTTGTGGTGGCAAACCCCCAGAGTGCCGCCAGCGCGATGACCAGCGGGAACGGCAGCGAGAAGGCAAATAGCGCCACAAAGGCCAGCGCGGCCAGCAGAAGATCCGACCGCCCGCGCAGCGCCTTTCGGCTGAGCCGGATCAACGCCTGCGCCACGATCACGATCACCGCCGCCTTCACACCCAGAAGCAGCGCCTGGGTTTCCGGCACCGTGCCGAACCGCGCGTAAAGCAGCGCCAGCGCCGCGATCACGACCGCGCCGGGCAGCACAAAGAGCGTGCCCGCCAGCACACCGCCCGCAACGCCGCGCAGCCGCCATCCGGCATAGGTCGCAAGCTGCATCGCCTCGGGCCCGGGCAGCAGCATGCAAAAGCTGAGAGCGCGCAGGAATTTCGCCTCTGTAAGCCAGCCGCGCTCCTCGACCAGCACCTTGTGCATCAGCGCGATCTGCGCGGCAGGCCCGCCGAAAGACAGCAGACCGACCCGACCGAAGGCGCGGGTGAGATCGCCGAGCGAGGTCTCAGCCATGGGCGCGCCCTCCGGCAGCGTGACCGGCGGTTTGCGCGCCGGACCAGAGATAGAGCGCGTCGAGAACCGGCAGAGCGGCGTTGAGCAGCGCCTCCGGCGTCGCATGACCAAGGCGGAGCCCGTCAAGAACGGCGCGGGCCCCGGGCTGCGTGAGCGTGTCCTGGAGCATTGGCAGAGGCCGCGCGTCGAGGCCGGTCATCCGCAGCAACTCGGCAAAGGGTGGGAGCGCGGTTGCGCCAAAGCGCCCGGCCACTGCGGCGATCTGGTCTGGCGCGACAAAAAGCAGGCGGGCCTCGGGTTCGATGAACCGGCGCAGCAGCCAGGCCGCGGCCAGAAGCTCAGGCGTGCATGCCGTCGTCGTCACCCAAAGGCAGCGCCCCTCCGGGCCCGCCTGCGGCAGCGCCGCGATGGCGATCCGCGGCGCGTGGGGCAGGGCGCGCCAGGCGACCGCGCCGCCCTGCAGATAGTGCGCTGCCGCCCCGTCGCTGCGCAGCCAGGCGGCCACCCCCTGGCTCAGTTTCAGCCCCTTGTGGCAGATCACCACAGAAGCGCGCCCGCCAAGACGCGCTGCCAGCCCCGCCGGATCGCGGTGATCCCACATCAGCGCGCCGGGCAGGCGGGTGGCGTCCGCGGCCACGTCTTCGGGCAGGCGAATGTCGATCAGAACCGGGCAACGGGGTGTGCCGATGAGCGGCAACAGGATGTCGGGGGAGATGTCATGGATTTCGGGCACACCGCATCCTTTCTCTGGCAAAGCCAGCGGATGCGAAACTTGGGCGACCGCCTTAAGGGGCTTTCGCGTCTCCCCGTTGCGGCAAATCTAGGCGTGCGGTCCGCGGGCTGTCAATTGCAAAGCCGTTCCGGCTCAGCACCCGGGAGATCTCGCGCAGGATCTTGAGGCGAATCGCGCGTGCATAGTCGCGATGGCCGCGCGCGGTGACCACAAACCCGTCCGAGGTGATCAGGTGGCGGCGGTAGAAATTGCTGACCGCGATGCCCAGACCCTCGATGGCCAGCCCGTTCACGGTGATGCCCAGCCGCTCGGCCTGACGGCGGACGCGGCTCACTTCGCCGCCCGCATTTGGGGTGCCGTCGCCAGAGACATCGACCACGTGGCGCGTGCAATCCGGCACGTCGCGGAACTGCGCCAGAGCGAAGCTCAGCGCCTCGGCGGGCGCGGTCTCAGACAGCACGAAGGCGCGCTCCATGCCGCGCACCCGGTTGGCCAGGCTCTGGACGTGAAACGTGCTCAGCATCTGCGTCCAGGGGATGCTGAGCTCCTGCCGGTCGATGCCGGACCACTGCACCACCGACAGCATCACGTTGTCGCGCACAAGCGTCTCCACGATCTCGGGATCCTCGAGCGCCAGCGCCAGACCGTTGACCTGCAGCCGGTATTCGCCCGGATCCACGGAGTTGGAGACATCCATCGCCAGCAGCAAGGCGGTCTGGCAGGCGCTGGCTGCGCTCAGATGCATTGTGAAAAGACAGGCCAGAAGCGCGCGGATCATGCTCGCATGGTGCCGTTTGCGGGCCCGGCGTCAAGAGAGCGCGCGCAGCGCGGGTCGCTGGTGCCGGTCCGGGCGTGCACGCGCGGTCAGACAGGGCAGGGGGCGCGATGGCGCCGGTCGGGGTCACAGACGACCGGAAGGGAGGGAGGAAAGTGCAGGCTTCTGTTGCCAGGTGCCTGCGAACCCCGCCTTACGCTGCAAGGCGCAAGGGCTTAGATTTCGATCTTTCGCACTGCTTACGCAGCGAGAGCGACCGGAGCTTTGTTGTCGTTTGCAACTAGCTTATGTGTACCGATAACGGTGGTAACTCACCGGGACAAAGCCAACATCTTTAGACGTTCGTCGATCCTGTTTCGTCCCCATGTTCCGCAAACGACGGAATTTTGGTGGAGACGCCGGGTACCGCCCCCGGGTCCGATCCGCTTATTACATGCGCGTTTATGTCCATAGTTCCCGAGGGAACGCTTATAACATAGGCGCGCCGGTGCTGACGCGCAAGGCCGCAGGCGCTTGTCAGACGGAGCGGTTTGGCGAAATTCAGGTGATCAGAAGATCGCACCCCCGTGCCGGGCCAGCAGCCAGAGCGCCGGGACCGCTTCGAAGGCGAAAAACACCAAAGCCTTGGAACGCGGCGGGTTGTCGGCAAAGATCGACACAAGCCGCCCCGTGCCCGCGCCCACATAAGCCACTCCGAGCATCGCGTAGGCCGCAGGCGCCCCTGTCCAGAGGCAGATTACGCCCACCGCCACAAAAAGCCCGCCCGCCGAGGCGCGCAATTCGCTCAAGCCCATGGTCGACGCGCCGGTCTCCAGATCGAGCGCCGAGGCGGTGTAACGCGGCGCGATGAAGCCAAAGAGGCCAAAGGCGATGGTCAGCACCGCAATGAGCAGGTCGATGAGATCAAACATGGCGGCTCCTCTGGCGGCTTTTGTCCGGATGACAAGACATAGCGCGGCGCTGCCCCTCTGGTAGGGCCGACGCCGCGCCGCGCATCACGCCGTTCGGAGACGGCCCGCAGGGCCGGTGAGGGTGCCCGGCGCGCAAATCCCGGGGCGAGGCATCGCAAAGGCAACACTGGTAGGCCCGGAGGGACTCGAACCCCCAACCAAGGCGTTATGAGCGCCCTGCTCTAACCAATTGAGCTACAGGCCCACCGTGAGGATCTGAGTAGCATCGCGGGCCGGGGCGTCAAGCGTGGACGTTGCAGCCTGCGCGCCGATGCGCTAAGCGCGCAGCCAAAGCGAAGCCGGAGCGCGCCCATGAGCAAATCCCCCCTGACCTATGCCGATGCGGGCGTGGATATCGACGCGGGCAACGCGCTGGTGGATCGCATCAAACCGGCGGCGCAACGCACCAACCGGCCCGGCACCATGGCCGGTCTGGGGGGGTTTGGCGCGCTCTTCGATCTCAGGGCGGCAGGCTACGAGGATCCGATCCTTGTGGCCGCGACCGACGGGGTGGGCACCAAGCTGCGCATCGCCATCGACACCGGGCATCTGGACGGCGTCGGTATCGATCTGGTGGCGATGTGTGTCAACGATCTGGTCTGCCAGGGGGCGGAGCCGCTCTTTTTCCTCGACTATTTCGCCACCGGCAAGCTTGACACCGACAGTGCCGCGCGGGTGATCGAGGGCATCGCGACAGGCTGCGCGCGGGCCGGCACCGCGCTGATCGGCGGCGAGACCGCAGAGATGCCGGGCATGTATCCGGCGGGCGATTTCGACCTGGCGGGCTTTGCGGTGGGCGCGATGGAGCGCGGCGCCCTGCTGCCCCAGGGCGTGCGCCCGGGCGATGTTCTGCTGGGGCTCGGCTCCGACGGGGTGCATTCCAACGGCTACAGCCTGGTGCGCAAGCTGGTCGAGCGCTCCGGTCTGACCTGGGATGCGGATTGTCCCTGGGCCGCGGAAAGCCTTGGCGCGGCCTTGCTCGCGCCGACGCGGCTTTACGTGAAACCGGCCCTTGCGGCGATCCGGGCGGGCGGCGTGCATGCGCTGGCCCACATCACCGGCGGCGGCCTCACGGAAAACCTGCCGCGGGTGCTGCCCGAAGGCTGCGGCGCGCGGATCGACCTCTCGGCCTGGCAATTGCCCGGGGTCTTTGCCTGGATGCAGGACACCGGCGGCATCGCACAGGGCGAGATGCTCAAGACGTTCAACTGCGGCATCGGCATGGTGCTGGTGGTGGCGCCGGAGCGCGCCGAGGCGCTGGCGCGGCTGCTGATCGACGAAGGCGAGACGGTCATGGCGCTTGGCAATGTCAGCGATGTGGACGGTGTGGTCTACGAGGGCGCGCTCGGCTGATGCGTGTCGCGATCCTGCTTTCCGGCGGCGGGTCGAACATGGTCAGGCTTGTGCAGAGCATGACCGGCGATCACCCGGCGCGCCCGGTGCTGGTGCTGGCCAATGATCCCGGTGCAGGCGGGCTGGAGAAGGCGCGCGGTCTCGGCGTGCCGGTTTCCTGCGTCGATCACCGCCCCTTCAAGGGCGACCGCGCGGGGTTCGAGGCCGCCCTTCGGGACGCGCTTGCGCCCGCGGCCCCCGACCTGATCTGTCTTGCCGGTTTCATGCGGGTGCTCACCGCGGGGTTCGTGACGCCGTGGCAGGGGCGGATGCTCAACATCCACCCCTCGCTTTTGCCGAAATATCGCGGCCTCGACACCCATGCGCGCGCGCTTGAGGCAGGTGATGCGGAGGCGGGCTGCACCGTGCACGAGGTCACAGCCGCGCTCGATGACGGCCCGATCCTGGGGCAAGCGCGTGTGCCGGTTCAGCCGGGCGATACCGCCCGGTCGCTGGCCGCGCGGGTGCTGGTGCAGGAGCATATCCTCTATCCGGCGGTGCTGCGCCGCTTTGCCAGCGGCGACCGGCGGGTTCTGCATCTGCCCTGACCCCTGAGTTCCGAGCCCCGTCGCGCGCCCGCACGCCTTACCGGGGTGATGGCTGGCTGGCCACGTTGCCATGCCAGTCCGGCGCAAGCGCCCCCGCGCCCGGATCGGGCGCCAGCGCGGCGGGCAGTCCAAGCAGTATCAGCAGCGCCAATGCGGTCAGCGCGGCTGCTAGGCTGCCCCGATCCGCCCGGACCGGGCGGGAGGCGAAGAGATCGAGAGTTGTCATCACATGTCTCCTTGAATGACCTGCGATCTACCTAATCCTCCGGCCAACATCATGGAAACGAATGTATGTGACGCTCTGCATCACACAGCGTGATGAAAATCCCCCACAGGATCAGGGCAGGCCGGGGATTGGGGAACTTGCGCTTTGCTTTGCCGCCCGGCTGGGATAGGCGCGTAACACGCGGACAAGAACGAGACGTGCCGGAGCCTGAATGCAGACCATCACCACGACCCAAGAGCTCGCCGCCTTCTGCGCCGACGCTCAGAACGCCGAGTATGTAACCGTTGATACCGAGTTTCTCCGAGAGCGGACCTATTATTCCAAGCTTTGCCTGATCCAGCTGGCTCTGCCCGGCAAGAGCGATGAAAACGCCGTTCTGGTCGATCCGCTCGAAGGCGATCTGTCGCTCGATCCGCTGCTGGAGCTTTTCCGCAATCCCGACGTGGTCAAGGTGTTCCATGCTGCACGGCAGGATCTGGAGATCTTCTATATCGATCACGGCGTGATCCCGGAGCCGCTCTTTGACACGCAGGTCGCCGCGATGGTCTGCGGCTTTGGCGAGCAGGTGGGCTACGAGACGCTGGTCAAGCGCATCGCACGCCAGCCGCTCGACAAGTCGTCACGCTTCACCGACTGGTCGCGCCGTCCGCTGACCGATGCGCAGAAAACCTATGCGCTGGCCGATGTCACCCATCTGCGGCAGATCTACGAGTTTCTCGACGGCAAGCTGAAAGAGAGCGGCCGGGATCGCTGGGTGGCCGAGGAACTGGCGGTGCTGACCAATCCCGACACCTATGTGACGCATCCCGACGAGGCCTGGAAGCGGGTCAAGACCCGGTCGTCGAGCCCGCGGTTTCTGGCGCTGGTGCAGACACTTTCGGCCTTCCGCGAGACCTATGCCCAGACCCGCAACATTCCCCGCAACCGGGTTTACAAGGATGACGCGCTGGTCGAGCTGGCCTCCACCAAGCCGCAGAACATGAACGATCTCGGTCGCTCCCGGCTGCTCTTGCGCGAGGCGCGCAAGGGGCCGATTGCCGAAGGTATCCTGGCGGCGGTGCAGAAAGGGCTTAGCGTGCCCAAGGAGGATCTGCCGAAACCCGACACCAGCCGCGACAAGCTGCAGGTCAACCCGGCGCTCGCCGATCTTCTGCGGGTGCTGCTGAAGGCCAAGACCGAAAGCTCCGGCGTGGCCTCCAAGCTGATCGCGCCCTCAGCGGAGCTCGATGCAATTGCCGCGGGGCTGCGGGACGTCCCGGCGCTGTCGGGCTGGCGTCACGAGGTGTTTGGCGCGGATGCGCTGCGGCTGTGTGACGGAGAGATTGCGCTGACCGCCAAGGGCAAGCAGGTCAAGGTCATCGATCTTTAGGCAGATCCCGACGCCCTGCGGCGCGCGGCGCGGGCCTGGCGCCATGCAAAGAACCTGAGCCACGCAACGCTGCCTGGAATAAATGATTTCAACGCGTTACGTGATACGGGTTGTGTCGGGTGTTTCGCCAGTCGCTTAACGCCGCGACACCTGCACGTTGCGCTGACCCCTGACCCGGATCTCGCGAATGCCCGCCAGCTCGTTGTCGGTCAGCCAGATCCCCGCGGACACCGTGCGCGACCATTCGCTGCCGACGCGGCCCGGCTGCTGCAGCGCGCGAAAATCATATGTCAGCGTGTCGGCATCGCTTTCGGCCTCGTTCTTGACCAGCCGCACTTCGAACGGCCCTTGCCGGTTGGCCACCGCGCTGGCGCGGATCACCGCCCCGCCGGGGCGCCGCTCGATCAGGAGTTCGCTGATCTCGCCCACCAGACGGCCCTGATAGCTGTCGTCCTGGCTGCTGCGGAAGATCGAGGCGCGGCGGCGCGGGATCAGCGGGTTGACCTCTGCGCTCGCCGAGACCGGCTCCGACACGCCGCGCCCGAACCAGTTCATCGGATTGAGCCGCGAGTCGCGAAGTCCGCCGCAGCTGGTGAGCACCAGCGCCGAAAGAAGAAGCACGGAGACCGCTCTGACCATGTAATCTGCCCCTTTGACCTTGCCTAACGGGTTAGCGCATTCACACCCGGTTGAAAAGCGCCAAGGGCTGGACCTTTTGCCTGCCGGTCCTTACCTCCGGATGAAAGGAGATCGGGCACGATGGCACAAACGGCATTCGAAGAGGTGGTGGAGGATTTCGAGTTCCTCGAGGACTGGGAAGACCGCTACCGGATGGTGATCGAGATGGGCAAGGCGATGCCCGCTTTGCCCGAGGCGCTGAAAGTGCCCGCCACAAAGGTCGAGGGCTGCGCCAGCCAGGTCTGGTTGCACACCGCGCCCGAGGCCGGGCAGTTCCGGTTCCAGGGCGATTCCGATGCGCTGATCGTCAAGGGGCTCATCGCCTTGCTGCACCGGCTTTACGACGGGCTGCCGGTGGCCGAGGTGGCCGGTGTGGACGCGCGCGCCGAGCTGGGGCGCCTGGGGCTGCACGACCACCTCTCGGCCCAGCGCAGCAACGGGTTGCGGGCGATGATCGAGCGGATCCGCGCCGAGGCCGCCGCCTGACGTCCGTGCATGTGTCTCTGAACCGGGCGCGCCATATATCGCGATCAAGCCAGGAAAAAGCGCCCGGATCCGGGGGACGACCGGATCGGGGCGCAAAGCCGCCCCCCAGGGAGGAAGGGGCGGGTGACGGAAATTGGCTCAGTATTTCAGCGCCTGCGTACCGCTGACCATGCAGACCCAGGGATCGCTGTCCTTGCCGCCTTCAAAGATATACTCGCGGGTGTCGCTGAAGGTGGAGGTGCTGCCAGCGGCGTAATCGTTCTGGAAACACTCCATGCGCCCGACAAAGGCGTTCGACCAGTCGGCATAGCCATAGATATGCGCCGCACCGGATTTCCAGGTCTGCACGGTCAGGATCTTGGCGTGCTGCATGGTCTTGCCGTAACCCATGGCGGTGATCTGGTCGCCCTGCGAGGCGATGGCCCCGGTTGCGGTGGCGGCAAGCGACAGGGCGACAAGAGCGGTTTTGAGGATGGTTTTCATAACGGGGTCTCCTAAAGGTTTTTGGTCAATCATTCGGGCGGGGCCCGGGGGGTAAACGTCTTTGGCTCCGGTTCATGTGCGGTCTTCAAATGCGGTCCGGTGAGCCTTGTTCCGAACCTTGTGAATGAGACGCTTATGACCGGCCAATCCTTGGACCGCAGGTCCGGAAAACCGCAAATTTCCTGCAAGTATCTGGTTTGGAGGGGAATTTTCTGGTAATTTCTTTTGCGGCCGCCCGGAGCAGGGTATTCCTGCCTTGGCGGCCGCGGTGTTTTGCGCGCAGCAGCCGCCGCGGCGCGGACGCATGGCGCGCAGGGTTCAGCGGGGCTCAGGCGTAGCTCACAAGCTCGTATTCCACGCCGTCCGGCCCGTCGAAATAGAACCGCCGTCCCGGCTCATAGCTGCCATGCTGGGTGATCTTGTACCCGGCTTGTGTCACGCGCTCTTCCATCGCGCCCAGATCGTCGACCACCAGCCCGATATGGTTCATCCCGCCGTAAGACTGGTAGCGCAGCGCGTCGCCCTTCATCCGGTGCGCGGGCGCGTAGAGCGCGATGTATTGCGAGTCCGTGCCCACATGGATCGAGCGGCCCATGCCCGGCGGATCGCCCTGCCACCGGATCTGCCAGTCGAAAAGGTCGCACAATACGCGCGCGGTGGCGTCGGGGTCCCGGACGGCGATGTTCACATGTTCAAGTTGCGTGGTCATGATGTCTCCTGTCACTGATGCGGGCAGTATCGGACCTCAAGTTCACTTGAGGGCAAGCGCTAAGAATGTCTTGGAATCAGAGGCTTGAGGTTTTTGCTTGTGGCAAGCCGTCCCCGCGCACAGGATTGCGGCATGGGACGAGACCGCGTCAACACGATCTGCCGCGCGCTGCCGGGGGGCTGAATGGTCCGAACCGTGGGGTGCTGCCCATGATGCGTGGAAGGTCGGCGGCACGATGTTTGCCTGTATCGGCATGGCCAGTGACGGCGTGCCGGTCAAGACACCCTCCATCGAAGACGCGAGCCTGCTGATCGAGATGGCGCGCGCGGAAAAGGCGCCCTGTTTCCACCGATCCTGGCTGCGTGTCGACTGGGACCCGGTGCCGGCGGACGAGCTGCGCGACCGTATCGCGACCTCGCATGACATCGTGTTTCGCGGGCTGACCAGGAAGATGCAGGCGGAGATCGGGGCGCGGTGACGCGGCTTGGGGCGCGCGGTCCGTTGCGTCTAACGAAACGGGCAGGGCGACCGGAACCCGACGGCCAAATCCTCGCCGCGTCATGCGCCCGCCATCACGCAGGCGCCAATCCCTCTTCAGCGCTCAGCTGTTGCCCGCGCCGGTGAAGCGCGCGGCATCCGCCGCCGCCCGGCGGATCGCGTTCGACTTGTGCTCGGTCTCCTGAAATTCGGCCTCGGGGTCGCTGTCATAGACCACGCCGCCACCCGCCTGGATATAGAGCTTTTGGTCCTTCACCAGCGCCGTGCGCAGCGCGATGCACATGTCCATGTCGCCACCGGCGCTGAAATATCCCACGCCGCCGCCATAGATGCCGCGCTTTTCAGGCTCGAGCTCGTCGATGATCTCCATCGCGCGGACCTTCGGCGCGCCTGAGACGGTGCCCGCGGGCAGGCCCGCCAGCAGCGCCGAGAGCGCGTCATGATCCTCGGAAAGCTCACCCACCACGTTCGAGACGATATGCATCACGTGGCTGTAGCGCTCGATGATGAATTGCTCGGTCGGGCGCACGGTGCCGATCTTGCTCACGCGCCCGGTGTCGTTGCGTCCCAGATCGAGCAGCATGAGATGCTCGGCCAGCTCTTTCTGATCGGCCAGCAACTCCGCCTCCAGCGCCTTGTCCTGCTCGGGTGTGGCGCCGCGTGGCCGGGTGCCCGCGATGGGGCGGATCGTGACTTCGCGCCCAAAGACCCGCACCAGGATCTCGGGGCTGGCGCCCACAACCTGAAAGCCGCCGAAGTTGAAATAGAACATGAAGGGCGAGGGGTTGGTGCGCCTCAGCGAGCGATAAAGCGAGAACGGCGGCAGCGGGAAATCCTGCGTCCAGCGCTGCGAGGGCACAACCTGAAAGATGTCGCCCGCGCGGATGTATTCCTTCGCGGTCTCGACGGCGGCTTTGTAGCCCTCGCGGGTGAAGTTCGACACCGGCTCCGCGGCCTCATGCGCGTCGCCCAGATCGCGCGCCTGCTGCGGCAGCGCGCGTTCGAGGTCGCGCACCGCATCCATCACCCGCTCGGCGGCCTGCGCATAGGCCGCGCGGGCCGAGAGTCCGTCATTGACCCAGGCCGGAGAGACCACCGTGACCTCGCCTTTCACCCCGTCGAGCACCGCCACCACCGAAGGGCGCATGAACATCGCGTCGGGCAGGCCGAGCGGGTCCGGGTTGACGTCGGGCAGGTGTTCGACCAGCCGGATCATGTCGTAACCCAGATAGCCAAAGAGCCCGGCGGCGGCCTGCGGCAGATCGGCGGGCAGCGCGATGCGCGATTCCGCGATCAGCGCGCGCAGGGCGGTGAGCGGATCCTCGGCGCTATCCTCAAAGGCCTCGGGATCGAAACGCGCGGCGCGGTTGAGCCGGGCGGTCTGTCCATGGCACTGCCAGACCAGATCGGGCTTCATGCCGATGATCGAGTAGCGCCCGCGCACCTCTCCGCCGGTCACCGATTCCAGCATGAAGGCGTCCTTGGCCGCACCTGTCAGCTTCAGCATCAGCGACACCGGCGTGTCGAGATCGGCCGCGAGCCGTGCATAGACCACCTGGTTTTCGCCGGCCTCGTAGGCGGCGGCAAACGCCTCGAATGACGGGGTCAGTCCGGACATGGGCGCGCGCCTACTGGAAGTTCAGATGAACGGCGTTGATCGCCTGCCGGTCGATCTCGACGCCCGCGCGGGTCTGGATGTCGCTGGCCAGCGCGCGGAAAAGATCCTGCGCCACCGATTGTTCGGCCCGGTCGCCGAAGGTCTGCGCCAGAAGCTGCGACTGTTCGCTCTCGGGATCCGCCGCGTGGATCGCATCGAGCCGCAGGATCAGCGCCACACCGTCGCCGGGAATGACCGAAACGTCGCCTTCGCCCATCGTGAAGGCTTCGGTCAGCAGGCCCTGCGGCAGGTCCATGCCGAAGGCGTTGCGGCTGACCCCGGTTTCGGCGGCACCGGTCAGCGATTGCGCCTCGAAGCTCTGACCTTCGGCCAGAGCGGCGCGCAGCGCCTCGGCCTCTTCGACCAGCGCCCGGGTCTGCTGGGCCTGCTCCCACCCGGCCAGAACCGCGTCGCGCACCTCTTCGAAAGGTTGCGGGGCGGGCGGGCGAACCTCGTCGAGCCGCATGGCAAAAAGCCCGCCATCGCCCAGCTGGTCGATCTGCGGGAAATCGCTGTCACCCAGCGCGCGGGCGGCGTCGCGGAAGGCGTCATAGGCGGCGATGCCGTCGGCGCTTTGCGGTGTCCAGTCGATCTGGCCCAGCTCGGCATCGGTGGTATCGGCCAGTTCCTCCAGCGTGGCCCCGGCGGCCAGCTCGTCGTCCAGGCTCTGGCCCTGCGCCTCGATCACCCGGCGCGCGCGGTCCAGCGCCAGCGCGTCGCGCAGCACGGGCTCGGCCTCTTCGAAAGAGGTTTGCTGTGCGGCCAGCACGCCGTTCACCCGGTAGAGCGCGGGGCCCAGATCCGACGGCGCGGGGCCGACCACATCGCCGGTTTCGGCGGCAAAGACCACCTCTCCCGCGGGGCCAAGCTCGGGCTGCGCGATGTCCCCCAGATCGGTGTCGGCCAGATCCAGACCGCGCTCGCTGACCAGTGTCTCGAAATCGACCTCACCGGCAGCAAGCCGGTCGGCCGCCGATTGCGCCGAGGCGTCATCGGCGAAGACCAGCCGCTCCACCAGGCGCCGCTCGGGCTGGTTGAACTCCGCATCGCGCTCGTCATAAGCCGCGCGCAGCGTGTCCGCATCGACCTCGACGCTGTCGACGATCATGTCGGGGGTGAGCCAGGCAAAGGTGATGACCTTGGTTTCGGGCAGCGTGAAGAGCGCGATATTGTCGTCATACCAGGCCGTAAGCTCTGCCTCGCCGGGCACCGGAAGGCCGGTGGTCAGCGCGTCGGCGCCAAGCTCCGCCCAGGTGAAATCGCGCGTCTCCCCGGCATAGGCGACCAGCGTGTCGATATAGGTGTCGGGCAGGCTGGAGCCCGCCAGCACCGCGCCCTGCAGGATGGTGGCCGCGCTTTCGTCGCGCAGGTCCGCCTCGAACTCGGATTCCGAGAGGCCCGCATTCTGCAATGCAAAGGCATAGGCCTCGCGGTTGAAGCCGCCATCGGAGCCGCGGAACGCCGCGATGTTGCGCAGATCCTGCGCCAGCCGCTCATCCCCGACCGAGAGCGACAGCGCATCGGCCTCGTGTTCCAGCGCGGCGGAGACCACCATCTGGCTCAGCACCCGCTCCGGCAGACCCAGCGCCTGGGCCTGCTGGAAAGGCACCGGCTGGCCGATCTGCGCCTCGACGGCGCGGATCTCGTTCTGCAGGGCGCGGGCATAGGCGTTGAGCCCGATCTCGCTGTTGCCGACCGATCCCGCGGCGCGGGTTGTGCCGGTAAAGCTGGTGGCGCCAAAGCCCATCAGGCCGACGATCAGCATGCCCATCAGGATCCAGACGAAGAGTTTGGATATCGACATCTTCTGCTTGGCCATTTGGGTCTCCGCACGGGGTTTCTGGGCGTCTGTCTACGCGGCGTCCCGGGGGGCCGCAAGAGGGGCCGCAAGAGCAGGCGCAACCGCGGCCTGGTGCTATCTGCGCCGGGGCCAGTCGAGGGCCGCCAGACGGTCGAACAGCGTAGCGATCCCGGCGCGGTCGGCATTGGCAAAGGCGACGCGGAAATGCCGCTCGCCGCTGTCATCGCCGTCGGGCGTGAACATGGTGCCGGGCAGTAGCAGAAGGCTCGCCTCGCGCACCAGTTTCGGCGCGATGACCGAGGCGGGCTCGGTAAAGGGATGTTCGAGATAGGCGAAATAGGCGCCCAGCCCCAGAAGCGACCAGCCCCTGGGCTCGATCCCTGGCATGCCGTCGAGAATGGCGGCGCGGCGGTCGAGGATCTCCGCCCGCTCGCCCGCCACCCATTGCGCCAGATGCTGCAGCCCCCAGAGCGCCGCGATCTGGCCGGTCTGCGGCGGACAGATGGCGACGGTGTCCTGAAATTTCTCGATCTGGTGCAGAAGCTCCGGTTTGGCGATGATCGCGCCCACCCGGTGGCCGGTGAGCCGGTAGGTCTTGGAAAAGCTGTAAAGCTGGATCAGTGTCTGATCCCAGTCGCTTGCCTGCAAAAGCTGATGTGGCGGGGCCGGGCGCGCGTCGAAGTCGCGATAGGTCTCGTCGACGATGAGATACAGGCCCGTCTCGCGCGCCAGATCGAAGAAAGCCTGCACGGTTTCGGCGGGGTATTCGACGCCCGCGGGGTTGTTGGGGGTCACGAGGCTGATGGCGCGGGTGCGCGGCGTGATGCGCGCGCAGGCGGCCTCTGCATCGGGAATGAGGCCCTCGCCTGCCGGCAGCGGGACCGCCGTGACGCCCGACATGTCCAGCCACATTTTATGGTTGAAATACCAGGGGGTTGGCAGGAGAACCTCATCTCCTTCGGTGCAGATCGCGCTGAGCGTCGCGGCAAAGGCCTGGTTGCAGCCCGCGGTGATGGCGACCTGAGCGGCGTCCACCGGCGCGCCGTAATGCTGCGCCCAGTTCTGCGCCAGGGCCGCGCGCAGATCGGCATTGCCCAGAACACGTCCGTAAAGATGGGTGTCGGAGCGCTCCATCGCCTCTGCCAAGGCCGCGCGCAGGCCAGGCGGCGGCGGGTCGACGGGTGCGGCCTGGCTGAGGTTGAGCAAGGGCCGGTCGGCGGGGAAGGTCACACCCTCGAGCCAGCGCCGCGCTTCGGGGATCGGCGGAAAGAAGGTCGCCTGGGTGCGTGTGGTCATCGCGGGGCTGCCAAACGGAGGCCCTGCGGGCCGCTCTCAGAGATGGGGGCAGGCCCCCATACCCCCGCCGGGGGCGCGGCCCCCGGACCCCCGGGATATTTCGGGCCCAAAGAAACCGGGATCCGCGCGCGTGTTTCAGTCATCGCCGCGATAGGGTTTGACATATTGCAGCGCCATGTCCCACGGAAAGAAGATCCAGGTGTCCTGACTCACTTCGGTGATGAAGGTGTTGACCTGCGGGCGGCCCTGCGGTTTGGCATAGACCGTGGCGATATGCGCGTTGGGATAGAGGCTGCGCACCAGTTCCAGCGTCTTGCCGCTGTCGACGAGGTCGTCGACGATCAGGATGCCGTCGCCTTGCCCCATGAGCTCTGCATCGGGGGATTTCAGCACTTCGGCCTCGCGCCGCTCATCGGCCTTGCCGCCACCGGAATGGTAGGATTTGACCGAGATCGTGTCGACGGTGCGGATGTCGAGTTCGCGCGCGACAATCATCGCGGGCGCCATGCCGCCGCGGGTGATCGCCACAACCGCGCGCCAGCCGCCATTCTCCGGCCCATGGCCCTGCAGGCGCCAGGCGAGCGCGCGCGCGTCGCGGTGCAACTGGTCCCAGCTGACATGGAAGCCTTTCTCATGCGGCAGGCGGTCGTTCATGGCAGCGTCCTCTTTGCGGTTTTGCCCGCTTCTAGCGGCTTTGCGCCAACAGGGGAAGGCCCGAGCCGCGGCCCGGCTCAGAACAGCAGCCGCGCCTCGGCGGTCTCTCGCAGGGCAGGCGCGTTGCCGGAGGTCACGAGCCCGACCCATAGCCGCAGCAGGAAGGCCCGCTCATAGGCGGCAAGCAGCCGCGCGTCGATCCGGTCGCCGAGCACGGCCTCGGCGGCGGCGCGGTTTTCCGGCTCGTCGTCGGGGTCGATCCAGCCGGTGCGCGCCAGCGCCTTGCGCCAGTTGTGCCGCCGCATCCATTGCAGCAGGAAGGCGGTGTCGCGCTCGATGGGATGCGGGCGGTCATGGACAAAATCGACCCCGGTCACCGTCCCGCCGGGGCTGTGCAGGCAGAGGTTTTCCGGCTTGAGATCGCCAAACACCGTGACATGGCGCAGGGGCTGCCCGTCAAAGGGGGCAAAGGCGGCGCGCAGCTCTGTCAGCGCGCGGTGGCCTGTGGCCTGGGACGCTTTGGGCAGCTGCGCGATGTCCCGGGCGGCGGTGTCGAGCAACGGGGTCGGATCGAAGGCGGCTGTTGTCGCGGGGGCCTCTGCGCAGAACCCGATGAGCCAGCGCAACACATCGGCGGTAACTCCGGCCCCGGAGCCGCGCCCGAGCCTGTCCGCAAGCGTCAGCCGCCCGGCATCCTGCATGGCATAAAGGTTGCGGTCTGCGTCGAGAAAGAGCGGTGTGACAACCGCATCGGTATGCTGTCTCAGCGCCTTGAGGCGGGTAAAGCGCAGCCGTGCCGTGTCGGGGTGATCATAGACCTTGACGATGCAGGTCGCGTTGTCCTGCCGCGCCCTGGCTCGCAGCACGGAGCGCCCGCCGCGCACATGGTTGGGCCTGTGATCGATCACTTCGAGGTTCCAGCCGGCACCTGTTGGGTCAGCGGCATCGGGGGCGCTGGCCCGCGCGGCGAGCGCGTCGCGGGCGCGGATCAGGTGCGGCCCGGCGCTCACCGGCGCGCGCCGGTGTGGTCCGCTTCCATGCTCAGCGCCCCAGAAGGAGGCGCAGCCCGAGCGCGCCGAGGATGAGCGCTGCGGCCCGGTCGATCAGCGGTTTCAGGCGCAGGTAGCCCGCGCGCGCCGGGGGCGTGGCGAGCAGGGCGGCAAACAGCGCGTAGACCAGGCATTCGACCAGAAAATGGTTGGTCACGATCAGCGCCTTCTGGGCCAGCGAGAGGCCCGGCGGAAAGATCACCACCAGCACCGAGGCTGCAAAGAGCACCGATTTGGGGTTGGCAAGATTGACCAGCATGCCGCCCAGGAACGCCCTGGCACCCGGTGTGGCGCTGTCGCTGAAGCTCTGGCGCGCATTGCGCCAGAGCGTCCAGGCCACCCAGATGAGGTAGAGCGCGCCGATGATCCTGAGCGCGAGATAGGCAATGGGCACCAGTGCAAAAAGCGCCTCCAGCCCCAGAAGCGCCGCCCCGGTCCAGCCCGCCGCCACCAGCGCAAGACCGGCCCCGGTGGCTGCCCCGGTCAGAAACCCGCCCGAGATTGACTGGCGCAACGCATATAGCAGCGCGGGGCCGGGCGCGGCCATCGCCGCGAGCAGCGTGAGGTTGAACGCCAGCAGGTGGGTCCAGTCCAAGATGCTCAGCCCTTGGTGATGTCGGGGGCGTCGACCGCCTTCATGCCGACCACGTGATAGCCTGCGTCGACGTGATGCGTCTCTCCGGTGACGCCGGAGCCGAGATCGGACAGCAGATACAAGGCCGACTTGCCCACATCTTCGGTGGTCACGTTGCGGCGCAGGGGCGAATTGTACTCGTTCCACTTCATGATGTAGCGGAAATCGCCGATGCCGGAGGCCGCCAGCGTCTTGATCGGGCCGGCGGAGATCGCGTTCACGCGGATGCCGTCCTTGCCGAGATCCTCGGCCAGGTAGCGCACCGAGCTTTCCAGCGCCGCCTTGGCCACCCCCATGACGTTGTAATGCGGCATGATCCGCTCGGCGCCGTAATAGGTGAGGGTGAGCGCGGAGCCGCCCCCGGTCATCATCTTTTCGGCGCGCTGCATCACGGAGGTGAAGGAGTAGACGGAGATGTCCATGGTCATCATGAAGTTGTCGCGTGACGTATCGACATAGCGGCCGCGCAGCTCGGATTTGTCGGAAAACCCGATGGCGTGCACGATGAAGTCGAGCCTGTCCCAGCGCGCCCTGAGCGCCTCGAAAAGCGCATCGACCGACGCCTCGTCACCCACATCGCAGGGCAGCACGATGTCGGAGCCCAGCGACGCGGCCAGCGGATCCACACGCTTTTTCAGCGCCTCGCCCTGATAGGAAAAGGCCAGCTCCGCTCCGGCGTCGCCACAGGCCTTGGCAATGCCCCAGGCAATTGATTTGTCATTGGCAAGCCCCATGATCAGGCCGCGCTTGCCCGCCATCAATTGATTTGACATGTCTGCCACTCCACCCATTCTACGGTGCTGCGTCCTTTAGGCGATCCCTCCTGTCTCATCAAGGTCTGAGACGGGGCCGGACCTGTCGCAAAGCAGAGGCGCAGACAGCAGCAAAGGCGCGTCATGAGCGAGAGAAACGGCATATTTGCAGGTGAGGATCCCTTCCGGCTGGCGCAGGCCTGGCTTGCGGAGGCAGAGAAGTCCGAGCCCAACGATCCCAACGCGATTGCGCTTTCCACGGTGGATTCGGCGGGTCTGCCGAATGTGCGCATGGTGCTTTTGAAAGAGATCGAGGCCGACGCCTTCGTGTTCTACACCAATTACGACAGCCGCAAGGGGCAGGAGATTGCCGCCACCGGCAAGGCCGCCTTCGTGATCCACTGGAAATCCCTGCGCCGGCAGATCCGCGTTCGCGGGATGGTTGAAAAGGAGGAGGGGCCCAAGGCGGACGCGTATTACGCCTCGCGCTCCTACAAGAGCCGGATCGGCGCCTGGGCGTCGAAGCAAAGCCGGCCTCTGTCATCGCGCGCGGCCCTGATGGCGGATGTTGCCCGCTTGACTGCGTCGAAAGGCGCGAGCCCCGCGCGGCCGCCATTCTGGGGCGGGTTCCGGATTTTTCCGCTGGAGATCGAATTCTGGGCAGATGGCGCCTTCCGGTTGCATGACAGATTTCGCTGGGACCGGCAAACTCTTGCCGATGCATGGGAGGTTCACCGCCTAAACCCCTGATCTACACAGATACGCGCAGCGATTGACACAAAAAAGCCGCGCCTCTCACGCTTGCATTCAGAAGTCCTACAGCCGACACAATACGGTGGGGATACGTCAAATCTGTAACGAGAGTGCACGTGACACAGCTAGACGCGGAAGACACGCGAGTTGAAGGCCGGGTGAAGTGGTTCGATCCGGTTAAGGGGTTCGGTTTCGTCATCGCCGAGACGGGCGGGCCCGATATTTTGCTTCATGCCAATGTTCTGAGGAATTTCGGGCAAAGCTCCGTCGCTGACGGCGCGAAGGTGGAGATCACCATCCAGCGCACAGAGCGCGGGGTGCAGGCCACCGAAGTGCTTCGGATCGAGCCGCCCGAGGGCACCGATGCGGCCCCTCTGGCCGATTTCGAGGATGTGGACGCCGCCGCCATGCGCGAAGCGGTGCTGGAACCGGCGCGGGTGAAGTGGTTCGACAAGGCCAAGGGATTTGGCTTTGCAAATGTCTTTGGAAAATCCGAAGATGTGTTCATTCATATCGAGGTCCTGCGCCGGTCGGGTCTGGCCGATCTGCAGCCCGGAGAGGCGCTGGCGATCCGCGTGATCGACGGCAAGCGGGGACGGATGGCGATGGAGGTGAATGCATGGGAAACCGCGTTGCCGCGATAGGGCTCGCCGGGCTTCTGGCCACGTCGGGTGTTCTGGCGGCCAGTGGCGCCGAGGCCGGGCTTGGCTGTCGCGAGGACACCGTCTGGCTGCGCGGCGAGTTCGGCAAGGCCCGCTTCACCGTCGATCTGGCAGATGACGCCGAGGAACGCGCCCGCGGGCTGATGTTCGTCGAAAAGATGCCCGCGAGCCGCGGCATGCTTTTTGCCTATGGCGACGAGGGGCCGCGCGGGTTCTGGATGAAGAACACGCTCATCCCGCTCGACATGATCTTTGCTGATGCCTCGGGCACGGTGGTTTCGGTGCATGCCAATGCAAAGCCGCATGACACCACCACGATCTGGAGCGGCGCACCGGCCAAATACGTGCTCGAGATCAATGGCGGCATGGCCTCGATGCTGGGCATCACACCCGGGGTAGAGCTGCGCCATCCGGTCATTGAAGAGGCCGCCTGGGCTTGCGAGTGAGCATTCCATGTGGCGCTCGTGCTGGCGTCGGATTTGGGCTTTTCAAGCCCGGGCAGGGCGGCTAAACGGGCCGTTGTCGGGGCGTAGCGCAGCCTGGTAGCGCGTCTGTTTTGGGTACAGAAGGTCGTGAGTTCGAATCTCGCCGCCCCGACCATTTCCATATGTCGAAGACCGGGATTTTTGGCCGTTGCATGCTGCACGGCGCGGGCGGGATTTGCTAGGCTGCCGAGCATGAGCTGTCTCGAAGAGCATCTGCAGGACTATGACGGCAAGGCCGTGACGCTTTTGTCGCAAGCGCAGGTCGCGTGCCGCGATGCGCCGGGCTATCTGGATGACCTGATCGGGCTTTGTGCAGACACGCGGGCGCTGATCTCGGACGGGGCGACGTGGATCCTGAAGGCGGAGCTCGAGGCGGGGCAGGAGCTGACAGAGCCGCAACGCGCGCGCCTTGTGGCCGCGCTTGGGCAGATCGACAGCTGGCAAGCGGCGCTGCATCTTCTGCAATCGGTCGAGATGCTGGAACTGCTCGAGGAAGAGGCGGCGGCGTTTCTGAGCTGGGCCGACGGTCATGCGGCGCATGCCCGGCCGTTTCTGCGCGCCTGGAGCCTGCATGCGCGCGTTGTGCTGGGCCTGCGGTTTCCGGATCTGGACATCGATCCCGAGGCGGCGCTTTCCGCCGCGGATGCGGACCAAGCAGGCTCGGTGCGCGCCCGCGCGCGACAGCTGCGACGGCGTCTGTAGACGGACGGGCGCGCAAAGCCTCGACGCCGCGCGACACAGGGCGTCGCGGAAATCGCGGAATCCTCTATCAGAGGCTTGTTCGTGATAAGTGTGCCACAACATCTGGTGGGCGGACCGACGGATCCAACAAAAAGCCGCAGCTTCACGCGACAGGGCAAATGATGTGGATAACTCTGCGGACAACAGTGGTTTTTTCAATCCGCGCCGGGGACTGCCGGATTAACCTTCTGGGGGTGAATCGGCAGACGCGGCACAGCCTGTTGCGTTGACCGGTTTCGCAACCACAAAATCTACGAAAAAGGCGTTGACGACTCGGACAGGAATCCGCCAAGTTGTGCGAACGGGTCAGGCAGGACACAATATGTAGTGTTCGCGATCCAGGATGGGGACATAACACTCACTCAGATCGTGAGGATTCGGCGCTTTCGGCGCCGTCTTCAAAGATGCGCGCCACAGGCTGCGCAGGCTGGGGACAGTGTGCGGTTCGAAAATCGTCGCGGCGCAGAAGCGCTGAGTACATGGACAGGCTGGAAGAGGCACCAGGGATGAAAATCGAAAGAAAATACACAACGGCGGGGCAGGATGCCTATGAGGGCATCGCGTTTGTCACCACCACGTCGGAGATCCGCAACCCCGACGGCACCATCGTGTTCCGGCTCGAAGACCTCGAGGTGCCCGCGAAGTGGAGCCAGGTGGCCAGCGACGTCATCGCCCAGAAGTATTTTCGCAAGGCCGGTGTGCCCGTTGCCCTGAAAAAAGTCGCCGAAAAGGACGTGCCGGAATTCCTGTGGCGCTCCGCCCCCGAAGCCAAAGACACCGAGCGGTCGGGTGAGACCTCTGCCAAGCAGGTCTTTGACCGTCTTGCAGGCGCCTGGGCCTATTGGGGCTGGAAAGGCGGCTATTTCTCGACCGAAGAGGACGCGCGCGCCTATTACGACGAGATGCGTCACATGCTGGCGACCCAGACCGCGGCGCCCAACAGCCCGCAATGGTTCAACACCGGTCTGCACTGGGCCTATGGCATCGATGGCCCCGGTCAGGGCCACTATTACGTGGACCACAAGACCGCCAAGCTCACCAAATCCACCTCCGCCTATGAGCATCCGCAGCCGCATGCCTGCTTCATCCAGTCGGTCTCCGACGATCTGGTGCAGGAAGGCGGGATCATGGATCTCTGGGTCCGCGAGGCGCGTCTTTTCAAATATGGCTCCGGCACCGGCACCAATTTCTCCTCCCTGCGCGCCGCCAATGAGCCGCTCTCGGGCGGCGGCAAATCCTCGGGCCTCATGGGCTTTCTGAAGATCGGCGACCGCGCGGCGGGCGCGATCAAATCGGGCGGCACCACGCGCCGCGCCGCCAAGATGGTGATCTGTGACGTCGATCACCCCGATATCGAGGAATTCATCAACTGGAAGGTGCTGGAAGAGCAGAAGGTCGCCAGCATCGTTGCGGGCTCCAAGACCCACGAGAAGATGCTCAACGCCATTTTCGCGGCGATCAAGGTCTGGGACGGCGCCGAAGCCGATGCCTTTGATCCCAAGAAAAACAACGGCTTGAAGGACGCAATTCGTGCAGCCAAGCGCGCGATGATCCCCGAGACCTATATCAAACGCGTGCTGGACTACGCGCGGCAGGGTTACGCGTCCATCGAGTTTCCGACCTACGACACCGACTGGGACAGCGAAGCGTACGCAAGCGTATCCGGCCAGAACTCCAACAATTCGATCCGCGTGACCGACGCGTTCCTGCGTGCCGTGCGCGAAGATGCCGATTGGGAGCTCATCCGCCGCACCGATGGCAAGACCGCCCGGATCGTGAAAGCACGCGAGCTCTGGGAGCAGGTGGGCCACGCCGCCTGGGCCTGCGCCGATCCCGGCATCCAGTTCCACGACACGGTCAACGCCTGGCACACCTGCCCCGAAGACGGCGCGATCCGCGGCTCCAACCCGTGCTCGGAATACATGTTCCTCGACGACACCGCCTGCAACCTCGCCTCGATGAACCTGCTGACCTTCCTCAAGGACGGCAAGTTCGACGCGGAAAGCTACATGCACGCCACACGGCTCTGGACGCTGACGCTGGAGATCTCGGTGACCATGGCGCAGTTCCCTTCCAAGGAGATCGCGCAGCTCAGCTACGATTTCCGCACGCTGGGTCTGGGCTACGCCAATATCGGCGGGCTGCTGATGAACATGGGCTATTCCTATGACAGCAACGAAGGCCGGGCGCTTTGCGGCGCGCTGACCGCGATCATGACCGGGGTGAGCTACGCCACCTCCGCCGAGATCGCCGGAGAGCTGGGCGCGTTTTCGGGTTATGACCGCAACAAGGACCACATGCTGCGGGTGATCCGCAACCACCGCAACGCGGCTTACGGCGCCACCACCGGCTATCAGGGGCTCGACGTGAAACCGGTGCCGCTGGATCACGCGGGTTGCCCGGACGCGACGCTGGTCGAACTGGCGATGTCGAGCTGGGACGAGGCGCTGCGGCTGGGCGAAAAGCATGGCTACCGCAACGCGCAGACAAGCGTGATCGCGCCCACCGGCACCATCGGACTGGTGATGGATTGCGACACCACCGGCATCGAGCCCGATTTCGCGCTGGTGAAGTTCAAGAAGCTCGCGGGCGGCGGCTATTTCAAGATCATCAACCGCTCGGTGCCGGCGGCGCTGGAAAAGCTGGGCTACGGCTCTGCCCAGATCGAGGAGATCATCTCCTACGCGGTGGGCCATGGCACGCTTGGCAATGCGCCCGGCATCAACCACACCTCGCTCATCGGGCACGGTTTTGGCCCTGCGCAGATCGAGAAGATCGAGGGCGCGCTGGCCACCGCCTTCGACATCCGCTTTGTCTTCAACCAGTGGACGCTGGGCGAAGAGTTCTGCCGCGACGTGCTTGGCATTCCTGCGGAAAAGCTCGGTGATCCGACCTTCGACATGCTCAAGCATCTGGGCTTTGCCAAGGCGGATGTGGACGCGGCCAACGACCATGTCTGCGGCACCATGACCCTCGAGGGCGCGCCGTTCCTCAAGCTGGAGCACTATCCGGTCTTCGACTGCGCCAATGCCTGCGGCAAGAAGGGCAAGCGCTATCTCAGCGTCGACAGCCACATCCACATGATGGCCGCCGCGCAGAGCTTCATCTCGGGCGCGATCTCCAAGACGATCAACATGCCCAACGACGCCACCATAGAGGATTGCCAGAACGCCTATGAGCTTTCGTGGTCGCTGGGGGTGAAGGCCAACGCGCTTTACCGCGACGGCTCCAAGCTCAGCCAGCCGCTGGCCTCGGCGCTGGTCGAGGACGATGACGACGCCGCCGAGATCCTCGAGACCGGCACCCAGACCGAGAAGGCACAGGTGCTGGCCGAAAAGATCGTCGAGAAGATCGTCGTCAAGGAGGTCGAGCGCGCCATGGGCCGCGAGCGGATGCCCGAGCGCCGCAAGGGCTACACGCAAAAGGCGGTGGTCGGTGGCCACAAGGTCTATCTGCGGACCGGCGAATATGAAGGCGGCAAGCTGGGCGAGATCTTCATCGACATGCACAAGGAAGGCGCGGGCTTCCGGGCGATGATGAACAATTTCGCCATCGCGGTGTCGGTTGGTCTGCAATACGGTGTGCCGCTGGAGGAGTTCGTCGATGCCTTCACCTTCACCAAGTTCGAACCCGCGGGCATGGTGCAGGGCAATGACAGCATCAAGAACGCCACCTCGATCCTCGACTACATCTTCCGCGAATTGGCGGTCAGCTATCTCGACCGCACCGACCTGGCCCATGTGAAGCCCGAAGGCGCGGCCTTCGACGACCTGGGGCGCGGCGAGGAAGAGGGGGTGTCCAACATCTCCGAGATCTCCGAGACCGCCGCGTCGAAATCGCTCGAGGTGCTCAAGCAGATCAGCTCCACCGGCTATCTGCGCAAACGTCTGCCGCAGGAACTGGTGGTGCTGCAGGGCGGCGCGCTGGAGGCCACGGGCACCGATCCGGTGGCGATGCTGAACACGCTTGTGCCGGAAACCTCTGGCGGCGAGGTCACGGTCGCGGCCACCTCCACCGTCGCGGTCGCCGCAGGCACGCTCACGATGGACGAACGCACGAAAGCCAAGATGCAGGGCTACGAAGGCGATCCCTGCGGCGAATGCGGCAACTACACGCTGGTGCGCAACGGCACCTGCATGAAGTGCAACACCTGCGGCGGGACGTCGGGGTGTAGCTGAGCAGAGACCGCGTCCGAGGGAGGACGTGTAGGGGGGAGAGGTGCGATGGCAGCCGCGGCCGCCCCCCGACGAAACATCGCAGGGCCCCGAAAGCGGCGCTGCAGAGTTCCGGGGCGCGTGCGCGTGTCCCTGACGCAGATAAGGCCGCAGGCAGAAAAACTCGAGCGGTGAAACAAAAGAGCCTTATCGGCGAGACTTGCAAGGGCCCCTTCGGGGGCCCTTTTTTCTGCCTGCGCACCGGTGGGCCTGTCATCCGTCAGTCCTCCGCCGCGCGGCGGTCCCGGGCGCGCGTGCGGCGCCAAGGTCTCGGGGCGCCATCACATTCGCCGCAAATCTGTGATCAGCGGCGCCCGGTCATCCGCCGCAGCAACCGGCCCAGCACCGAGCCGCGCGCCTCCGCCGCATCGAGGCTCGCTTGCCACAGCGCGGATTTGCGCGCGGCATCGACGGGGCACAGATCGGCGATGTCGTGCAGGCGGCTGTAGCGCTCCTCGGCCTGCGCCGGGGACATTTTCGGCGCCTGCTGCTCGGGAAACACGAGGCCCAGCCGTTCCTTCAGCCAGGGCGCCTCCGTCACCCGCGCCTCAATCACCTCGCGCACCGCGTCGTGCAGGCGCGGGCGCGCGGCACCGGGCAGGGTGGCATCGGTCGCCACCACGATCTTGCGAAACGCCTTCTTGTCGGCGCGCACCGCGGCGGGCAGGGGGCGGGTGTCGCGAAAAAGCTCCTGCAGCACCGCCATCGCCTCGGCGGAGACGGTGGTGTTGTCCTCGTCCTTGCCACGGATGAGCGCGTCGCGGTCGACCCGCGGCAACATGCGGGTGACAAAATCGCTCACCACGTCACCGTCGGCCAGCGCGTCGCGGGCAAACCGCACCGCGGTCAGCGGGCCCGGGCCATGCTCCAGAAACGGCTCCAGCACGTCGCGCAGCCGGGTCTGCGACAGGTAGAGAAACTCGGGCCGTTTCTTGACGTCCTGCTGCACCTTGGAAAGCGCGTAGGAGGCGGGGCCGCGCAGATAGGCGACGACCTCGACCCGGCGGGCCAGTTCGGCGCAGGTCCGGGTGAGGCGCGCAAAGGCCTCCGGCGGGAACGTCCTGAACTGGTTTTCGCAACTCAGCACGACATCCCGCGGCGCGTCCGCCGCGATCCGGGCCTTCAGATCTTCAAAGCGGGCGGCCGCATGGTCGCGGATCTCGGACGGGTTGGTGCCCAGCGAAGCGAGCTGCACCGGATCGTCGGGCAAGACACCCCAGAGATGCGGAAACAGAAGCTGGTGATTGTCGTGCCGTCCGGGATCGGGAAAGAGCACACCCGCCCGGCCCAGCGCCTCATCCGAGGCGCGCAGCGTGCGCTGGATCGAGGTCGAGCCGGTCTTGCCATGGCCGATATGCAGGATCAGGCGTTCTGCGATCATCCCGGGCCTCCGAAGCGCCGCGCCTGCGGTCAGCCCTGTTCTTCTTCGAGATGCAGCTTCATGTCGATCAGCACCTGCTGGATCGCCAGCGTCTCTTTCAGCAGGCGCTTGGCCTCGTTGGCGGTGATCACGCCATCCTCGATCGACTGGTGGTATTCGGCCATCAGCATCGAGAACCTCTGCGCCAGCGCGATCACGTCGCTGTTCACGCCGCCCTCCTGCTTGGCGTTCTTGCGGCGCTCGTCAAAGCTGAGGGTGATTCCCTTCAGTTCGGCCAGTGCCGCGGTCACATGCGGGTAGGACGCGGCCTCTTCGAGGGCGGCCACCGCGTCGGCGGGGATGAAGCGGTCCGCGTGTTCGTCGTAATCCGAATAATACCGCCCCAGCGTCGCCTTGGACTTGCCGGTGAGCGTGCACGCCGCCTCGATGCCCACATCCTTGACGAGAGCTTCGGTGTGTTTCTTCAGATACCGTCCAACGCTTGACATACTGGGTCCTTATGATCGCCGCCCGCCGGGGAGTGGCCAAAGTCTTTTCCCCTTATCTCTAACGCAACCGAATGTCATTTGAAAATCAGGCTCCGGTCAAGGAGCGATGACCTGCCGTTCCCCGTCCCCATATGTTGCCTCATGTGGTGCGACAAATGAGGGCGGATCCTCTGCGCCTGTGTAACTTGTGTTGTGCGGATGGGTGAACGGTGAAATCTGGGCGTGGTCCGTGTGCTGAACCCCAGAGGGGCAACCCTCCATCACCGGACCGCGCGTTTTTCTTTTGCAGGATATCCGATCGCGCGCGCGCGTCTGCGGGCCTTGCCAAGGCCGGGCTGGCTGGGGCATGACGCGGCATGGCCAAGCTGCATTTCCACTACTCCACCATGAACGCGGGCAAGACGACGCTGCTGTTGCAGGCGGCGCATAACTACAATGAAGGCGGGATGCATACCTATCTGCTCACCGCCTCGGTGGATGATCGCGCGGGGCCCGGGCGGATCGGCTCGCGCATCGGTCTCACGCGGGAAGCGGAGTGTTTCGGAACCGGCGAAGACCTTTACGCCAAGGTCGAGGCGCGGCTCGCCGAAGGTGCGGTGGCCTGTATCTTTGTCGACGAGGCGCAGTTTCTGACGCCCGATCAGGTCTGGCAGCTGGCGCGGGTGGTGGACGATCTTGGCGTGCCGGTCATGGCCTACGGGTTGCGGGTCGATTTCCGGGGAGAGCTTTTCCCCGGCTCGGCGACGCTGCTGGCGCTGGCGGACGAGATGCGCGAGGTGCGCACGATCTGCAAATGCGGGCGCAAGGCCACGATGGTGGTGCGGCGCGGTGCGGGTGGCGAGGTCTTGCATGACGGCGCCCAGGTTCAGATTGGCGGCAACGAGACCTATGAGAGCCTCTGTCGCCGCCACTGGCGCGAAGCGATGGGGGATCGCAGGCCAGACTGAACAGGCGGAGCACCTGGCCGGTATCGGTATCGGATCGCTTTGGCGATCCGACCGGCGCGCGGCCCTGAAGGGCCGCGCGGACGGGGGGCGCTGCCCCCCGGACCCCCCGAAGTATTTCTCAACCAGAGAAGCAGGGGACGCAGGACGCAAACGCAGCGCCCGGACCGCCGCCCGTGGGACCGGCGGCGGCGGTGCTCAGCTTTCGGCGGCGGGGATCCTGCGCCCGGTCTGGACCGCAGGCCGGGCGTTGAACCGCTCCAGATAGGCGACGGTGTTGGGGTGATCCTGCCAGCCCAGCTGATCGCGCACGCCGTACATCTCGAGCCCGCCAAGCCAGGGCGCGATGGCGATGTCGGCGATGGAAAACTCTCCGGCGATCCAGTCCTGGCCGTCAAGCCCGGTCTCCAACACCGACAGCAGCCGCCTGGCTTCGTTGAGGTAGCGGGTCCGGGGGCGGGGATCCTCGATCTCCTTGCCGGCGAACTTCACGAAATAACCCAGCTGCCCGAACATCGGACCAAGCCCGCCCATCTGGAACATCAGCCATTGCAGCACGCGGTACTTGTCTGCAGGGGTGGCGCCGAGCAGCCTGCCGGTCTTTTCCGCAAGATAGATCAGGATCGCGCCGGATTCGAAGATGCCCACCGGGGTCCCGTCCGGACCGTCGGGGTCGATGATCGCGGGAATGCGGCCATTGGGGTTGAGCGAGCGGAACGCCTCGCTTTTCACATCGGCCTCCGCCAGCGTCACCCGGTGCGGTTCATAGGCGAGGCCAAGCTCTTCCAGCGCGATGGAGACCTTCACCCCGTTGGGCGTGGGGAAGGAATAGAGCTGGATGCGGTCGGGATGTTGCGCCGGCCAGCGGCGGGTGATCGGGTGTGCGGCGTCGTCCAACATGGGAGTTTGACCTTTGTCTGGGTGGCGTGGGGGACCCTGTCAGGGTGGTGTCTGGCGATGGTTCGGATGGTGTATGGGAAAGCTATGTGCAAATTCCCGCTTTCCCAGAGGCGCGGCTGTGCAAATGCGCAGGGCACGTGTTAACGAATGCAGGCCGCCGGACATATGGCAGCGGCAGAGCCAAATCTGGGGACAAGGCATGATTCAGGAATTCAAGGACTTCATCGCCAAAGGCAATGTCATGGACATGGCCGTCGGCATCATCATCGGCGCGGCCTTCACCGCCATCGTGACCTCGCTGGTGGGCGATATCATCAACCCGATCATCGCGCTCTTTACCGGCGGCATCGATTTCTCGGGCTGGTTTTACGTGTTGGGCGATGGCGAGTATTCCTCCATCGAGGCGGCAACCGAAGCGGGGGCGCCGGTCTTTGCGGTGGGCAAGTTCATCATGGCGGTGATCAACTTCCTGATCGTGGCCTGGGTGGTGTTCCTGCTGGTCAAGATGGTCAACCGCGTGAAGGCGGCCGCCGAGGCGCCCGACGACGTGGCGCCCGAGGTCGAAAGCGGGCCGTCCGAGCTTGACGTGTTGCTGGAGATCCGCGACGCGCTGAAGCGCGAGGGCAGCTGACCGCTGCGACGCGGGAGTTTCGGAACTCACAGGACAGGGCCCGCCATCGCGCGGGCCTTTTTCTTTGCGCGTGTTGTCATGGCGCGGGCTGTCGCGATCCGGTCTTTCCCATCAGCGCGCGGCCGCTCCGGTTGCTGCCTGACGCGCCGCGCGGTATCAGCGCTGCAACAGGGATGCGGGGGCCGCATGGGCACGGCTGTCAGACTTGCAGGGATCAGCGTGGCGGTCGGGCTTCTGGTGCTGGCGATCAAGCTGCTGGCGTGGCAGATGACCGGCTCCATCGCGCTCTTGTCGGACGCGCTCGAGAGCATCGTGAATGTTGCGACGGCCCTTGCCGCGCTGATCGCGCTGCGCATCGCCACGCGGCCTGCGGATGCGGGCCATCCATACGGCCACCACAAGGCGGAATATTTCAGCGCGGTGCTCGAAGGTGTGCTGATCTGCATGGCGGCGCTCATTATCCTGCGCTCGGCCTGGATCGGGTTGCAGGACCCGCCGGTGCTGGAGCAGGGCTTTGCCGGGCTGGCGGTGAACCTTGTGGCGGGCGCGATCAACGCCGCCTGGGCTTTTGTGCTGTTGCGGCGGGGGCGGGCGCTTCGCTCACCGGCGCTGGTGGCCGATGGGCGGCATCTGGTGGCGGATGTGATGTCGTCGGTCGGTGTCACGGCAGGGGTCGCGTTGGCGCTGCTGACCGGCTGGTACTGGCTCGACCCGGCGCTGGCGGTGGTGGTCGCGGTCAACATCCTGTGGTCGGGCTGGATCGTGGTGCGCAGCTCGGTCGGCGGGTTGATGGACGAAAGCGTGCCGGACGATGATCTGGCCGAGATGCGCGGATTGATCGCGGCCAATGCAGACGGTGCGGTCGAGGCGCATGACCTGCGCGCGCGCCACGCAGGCGCCGCCACGTTCGTGGAGTTCCACCTCGTGGTGCCGGGCGACATGCGCGTCGAGGAGGCGCATGAGATCTGCGACCGCATCGAGGCGGCGCTGAAATCGCGGATCAGCGAATGCCGGGTGACGATCCATGTGGAGCCCGAGCACAAGGCGAAGCACAGCGGAATCGTCTTGCTCTGACGTCTCGCGCCCTGCGATGCGCAGGCCCAAACCGGCGAACACTTGCGAAAACACCCGAGTCGCACGGGCGGGTTCAGGCCGATGCAACAGCTTCGGCGAAATACAACCGAGGAGTGTGGCGGATTTGAGCAAGGCCACGCGCGTTTCGCGCCTTCGCGCGCCGCCCCGTATCATGGCCGCTTCCGGCGCGGCATAGAGAGGGCGTGCTCAACGGCACCACTCACGAAGAACCCAACAGAGGACCTTACAGATGAAACTCACCACTCGCGCCGCGCTGATCGCGGCCTTTCTGCCGACCGCTCTTTTTGCCGAATCCACGCTCGACGCAAATGCGGATGGCATGATCAGCCTCGATGAGCTGCAGTCGGTGCATCCCGAGATCGACAGCGACACCTTCATGCAAGCTGATACCGATGGCGACGCGCTTCTGAACGAAGAGGAGCTCGCCACGGCCACGGAAGCCGGTCTGATCCCCGTACAAGAAGGTTGACCGGCCCGGCGCGCGCTGGGGACGCGGCGCGCGCCACCCTCTGGAAAATCAAAGGCTTGGCAAGGCTCTGACCTCGTGCGGAGAGACGGTGCCTTGCACCTGCGCCAATCCCGTCCTACTGCTTTGCGCATGACGGGGACGGCCAAGACGATCTGCGCGCTGACCATGGTGCATCGCGACCACTGGGCGCTGTCGCGCTGGTATGCGCATCACGCGCGGGCGCTGGGGCCGGAGAACCTGTTCATCGTGGCGCATGGCGCCGATCCGGAGGTTGCGCGTCTCTGTCCGGAGGCGTCGATTCTCACGGTGCCGCGACGCGGGTTCGACAATTTCGACCGGGACCGCGCGCAGCTTCTGAACGGGATCATGGCGGGGTTGCTGGCAAGCTACGACTGGGCGATCCGGACCGATGCGGACGAGCTGATCTGCTTTGATCCGGCGCGCTTCGCCTCGCTGGCGGAGGCCATTGCGGCGCAGGACGCCCCGGTGCTGACAGCGCTGGGGTTTGACCTTGTGGAACAACCACAGGATGCAGAAATGGCCGCGGCACCGGTGTTCGATCAACGCCGTGCGGTGGGCTTTTCGGGGCATTATTCCAAGGCGGTGGCCGCGCGGCGGCCCATCGAGTTCCTGCTGCATGGCAGCAAGGTCGCGCCACGGCGCTTGCAGAGCTTTCCCTTCACCATGCCGCGCGGGCTCTATCTGGCGCATCTGAAATACGCCAACCGCGCGGCGATGCCGGCGGCCAATGCGGTGCGCATGCAGGTGGGTAATTCCGCGGGTCAGGGCCTGCCCGGCGCCGGCTGGAAAGCCGCAGAGGACGACACCGCGTGGTTTCTGGAGGATTTCGCCGCGAAGAAACACAAACCCTGGGAGGTTGCCGAGGCGCAGGCCTATGAGACGCTGTCGACCAAGCCCAGCCGGTCCGAGAAATTCTCGGTTGTGAAGACCCGCGCGCTGAAATTTCCGGTGCGCAGCACCCTGCCGGAGCGTTTTGCGGGGCAGGGCTAGCGCGCCCGGCAATGGGCTTTTCGGTCAGCCGCCGAGCGCGGCGTCGAGATTCTGATCGAGCTTTTCCAGAAAACCCATCGTGGTGAGCCAGCTCTGGTCGGGGCCCACCAGAAGCGCCAGATCCTTGGTCATGTGCCCGGCCTCCACCGTTTCGACCACCACACGCTCCAGCGTCTCGGCGAACTCCATCAGTGCGGCATTTTCATCGAGCTTGGCGCGGTGCTTCAGCCCGCCGGTCCAGGCATAGATCGACGCGATGGAGTTGGTCGAGGTTGCCTCACCGGCCTGATGCTGGCGGTAGTGGCGGGTCACGGTGCCATGCGCGGCCTCGCTCTCGACGATCTTGCCATCGGGGGTGCGCAGCACCGAGGCCATCATGCCCAGCGACCCGAAGCCCTGCGCCACGGTGTCGGACTGCACGTCGCCATCGTAGTTCTTGCAGGCCCAGACAAAGCCGCCCGACCATTTCAGCGCGCTGGCCACCATGTCGTCGATCAGCCGGTGCTGATACTCGATGCCTTTCTCGTCGAACCCGTCCTTGAACTCGGCCTCGAACACCTCTTCGAAGATGTCCTTGAAGCGCCCGTCATAGGCCTTGAGGATGGTGTTCTTGGTCGACAGATAGACCGGCCAGCCCAGATCGAGCCCGTAATTCAGCGACGCGCGGGCAAAATCGCGGATCGAATCGTCGAGGTTGTACATTCCCATATAGACGCCCGCGCCCGGCGCGTCATAGACCTCGCGCTCGATCACCTCGCCATCATCGCCTTGCCATTTCATCGTGAGCTTGCCCTTGCCGGGAAAGCGGAAATCGGTGGCCTTGTACTGATCGCCAAACGCGTGCCGCCCGACCACGATGGGCTGCGTCCAGCCCGGCACCAGCCGCGGCACGTTGCGGCAGAGGATCGGCTGGCGGAACACCACGCCGCCCAGGATGTTGCGGATCGTGCCATTGGGGCTGCGCCACATCTCTTTCAGGCCGAACTCCTCGACGCGGCCTTCATCCGGTGTGATCGTGGCGCATTTCACCGCCACCCCGACCTCCAGCGTCTTTTCCGCCGCCTCGATGGTGACCTTGTCTTCGGTGCGGTCGCGCTCCTCGATGCCGAGATCGTAATAGAGCAGGTCGATATCGAGATAGGGCAGGATCAGCTTTTGCTTGATGAAATCCCATATGATGCGGGTCATCTCGTCTCCGTCCATCTCGACAATCGGATTGTCGACCTTGATCTTGGCCATGGCGGGCTCCTTTCGGGGTCTGGCGTGTCGGGTTGCAGGCAGCTTGATGGAAAATGCCGCGCTGCAACAGGGCTAATCCGCGGAGCAGCGCGGCGGGGTCCCGCGACGTCAGGCCAGAAGCCGCGCTTCGGCCCGGCCCATGGCGCGCATCAGCAGGAAGGCGAGGCTTGCCAGCGCGAAGATGCCGAAGGCCAGCGACAGCGGGGTGCCGTCGAAGGTCAGCCCGATGGGCACCGCAATCGCCACCGCGGCGATGGTGGCGACACCGCCGATGACCGACGCGGCCAGACCCGCGATATGGCCCATCGGCTCCATCGCGATGGCGTTGAGATTGCCGATGGTCATCCCGGCCTGAAAGAACAGCGACAATTGCCAGAAGACAAACAGCGCGAACAGCGGCGTGCCGGAAAGCCCGCCCACCAGCGCCGCCAGCATCGCCGCACTGATGGCGACCTGCGCCAGCAACATGCCGCTGACCAGCCGCCGCATGCCCAGCCGCATGACCAGCGCCGCGTTGATCAGCGAGGACGAGGCCGACACGATGGCCACCGCGCCGAACCACAGATGAAAGCTGTGCGCGCGGTCAAAGGTGATCTCGTAGATCGGCTGCACGGTCGAGATGATCGCAAAAAGCATGCCGAAGGACAGCGCCTGCACCGCGATGCTGAGGCGCACGACCGGGTGCTGAATCATCTCCTGCAGCGCCTCCCATATCGCGGCGATGCGGAACGGGCGCCGGTCCTCCACGGCCAGCGTCTCGGGCAGGCGCAGCCAGAGCCAGGCGGAGCCGATGGCGGAAAAGAGCACAAAGGCCCAGAAGATCGACTGCCACCCGGCCAGCGCGATCAGGCCCGCGCCAAGCGACGGCGCGATGGCGGGCACTGTGGTGAAGACGATCATCACAAAGGACATGATCCGCGCCATGCCGCGCCCGGCATAGAGATCGCGGATGATCGCCAGCGCGACAACCCGCGGTCCGGCAGCGCCCAGACCCTGCACAAACCGCGCGGCCAGCAGCGCCTCGAGCGTCTCGGCCCGGGCGGCGATGAGCGCGCTGATCATGTAGAGCCCGGTGCCGGTCAGGATCACCGGCTTGCGCCCGAACCTGTCGGAGAGCGGCCCGGTGAACAGCGTGCCCAGCCCCATGCCCAGCACAAAGCTGGTCACCACCAGCTGCGCGCGGTTCGGGGCCTCGGGCGAAAACGCCGCGGCGAATTCCGGAAGCGCGGGCAGCATCGCGTCGATGGAAAAGGCGATGGTCGAAAAGAGCATCGCCATCAAGGCGATGAATTCGACCTGACCGGGGTGTCGGGGTGACATGGGAAACCTCTGAGATTCCCTGCGTGGTAGCACCGCGGGCGCGCCCTGAACAGAGGCCGCGTCGCCCGCCGGGGCTCAGCCCCTGTCGCGCGGAGGACCGTCCGGCGGCAGATCGGGTTCGTCATCCTCGTTGGCAGGTCTGCCGCGGTGGATCTGGGCGATCAGCCATTCGGTGTGTTCCTGCCGCTTGCGCATGGCAAACTGGCCAAACTGCTGGATCGCGACGGCGAAGATCCCCAGACCCACCAGGATGAAGAGCGTCGTGCCGATCTTGCCCGCCGCGGTGGCGGGCACCAGCTGGCCGTAGCCCACGGTGGAGAGCGTCACCACCGTAAAGAAATACGCATCAAGCCAGGACCAGCCTTCGACATAACGAAAGAACACCGTGCCCGCGCCGATGATCGCGACAAGGGTCAGCAGCAGCGTCGCGACACGCAGCCGGGTCATGAGGCAGAGGCGACGCCCGACCGGAGCTCTTCGATGACCTTGCCCCAAAGCTCGGGCGGCTGCGCGCCCGGCACCGCGTGTTTGCCCGCGACGATGAAGGTGGGGACTGAATTGATGCCCATGCCGCGGGCCGCGGCGTCGCGCTCGACAATCTCGCGGCGGTCCTCTTCGGTGGCCAGCAGGCGCAGCACCAGCGCGGCGTCGATGCCGCAGCCATCGGCGATATCTGCCAGCACTTCGGCATCGCCAATGTCGCGCCCGTCGACAAAATAGGCCTCGAAGAGCTTCGAGACCACGGCGATCTGCACACCTTCGGCCTCGGCCCAGTGAATGAGCCGATGCGCGTCCACAGTGGAGGGTGTGGTCTTGATCGCATCGAGATTGAGCGTCAGACCGGCGGCCCTGGCGTGCTCCTCGACCGGCAGGTAGGCCTGCACCGCGCCGTCCTTGCCGCCGAACTTCTGCTCCAGATACTGCCTGCGATCGATGCCCTCGCGCGGCATGTCGGGGTTGAGCATGAAGGGCAGCCAGCGGATCTGGAACGGATGGTCGGGATGCTCGGTCAGCGCGCGGTCCAGATGCGCCTTGCCGATATAGCACCAAGGGCAGATCGGATCGGAGAAAATGTCGAGCTGGATCATGGTCGTCCTTTCGGGTTTGCCGGGCTTTTAACAAACCTGCGCGGGGATTGCGACCACCGGTTCGCGGGGCTCTGCGCGCATGGGCGCGCGGGGGAATTGGTTTGATTTGCCGGGTCCGGACTTGGGGCGGGCAGCTTTGGTTGTGGCGTGCGGGGCGCCGCCGGCGGGCTTTTGAGGAGAGGATCGGGTCAGGCGGCGCCGCTGTCCCGCGCCAGGGGCTGTTCTTTCAGCTTTTGGCGTTGCAGCTTGCCGTTGGGGTTGCGCGGCAGCGCGTCGAGATGCACCCAGAGCCGCGGCTGCTTGTAGCGCGCGAGACGTCTGGCGGCCGCCTCGGCCAGCGCTGCCTCATCGAGCGGGGCGGGGCCGGTGTAGAACGCGGCGATCACCCGCACATCGGGTTTCAGCGCCACATCCGTGACCGCAAGCTCGGTGACGCCCGCAAGCCCCGCCAGCGCCGCCTCGACCTCGAGCGGTGAGACCCGGTAGCCGCCCGCGTTCATCATGTCGTCGCCGCGCCCCAGATAGGTGATCTGCCCGTCCGCCTGCATCACCGCGCGGTCGCCGGTGAGAAACCAGTCGCCGTGGAACTTCGCCGCCGTGGCCTCAAGGGCGCCGATATAGCCCAGCATCAGCCCCGGATCGGAGCGGTGCACCGCGATCACGCCTTCTTCGCCCAGCGGCACCGGCGCGCCGTCATCGCCCAGAAGCGCCACGTGGCGGCCCGGTTGCGGGCGCCCGAGGCTGGTGGGCTCGGCACTGCGGCCGGGCGCGGCGGAGATGAAGGTGGAGCATTCCGACATGCCGAAGGCCTCGTAGACCGGGGTGCCCGTGGCCTCCTGCCAGGCGGCGCGCAAAGCGGGCGAGAGCTTTTCGCCCGCGGCCAGCCCGTGCCGCAGTTTCGGCAGGGCGGGCAGCGGCGTTTTCAGCATCTGGCGGAAGACCCCGGGGGCGGCGGCAAAAAGCGTGGCATCGTTGCGCCTCATCAAAAGGCCCAGCTGCCCGGGTTCGGTGCCCGCGCGCGGGATCAGCGCCGTGGCGCCCCGGGTCCAGGGGTCCATCAGCCCGGTGCCCAGCGTATAGGTCCAGTTGAACGCGCCCGCATGCAGCAGCCGGTCGTCTCGGCCCAGCCCGTACCAGCCCTGCATCATCATCTGCCGCGCCCAGATCGCGCGATGCGCATGGCCCACCGCGCGCGGCGTGCCGGAGGTGCCGGAGGTATAGACGATATAGGCCAGACGCTCGGGATCATCCATCGCGTAAGGGGCGGGCGGCAGATCGTGCCAGCGCTCGTAGGTTTCGGGCCCGATGACCGGCAGATCCGTTGCGGGGCAGGAGACGCCCGCGCCGCGCAGGACTGCTTTGGGCGACAGATGCGCGATCATGCCGGAGACCTCGCGCCCGGTCAGTTGCGAGGAGGTCGGCACCGGCACGATCCCCGCCGCGATGGCCCCCAGATAGGCGATCGGGAAATCCACATCATTGCCGAGCCGCATGAGCAGGATGTCCCCCGGCGCAAGCCCTGCCTGCAGGAGACCCGTCGCGGTGCCGCGCACCGCCTGGATCAGGCGGGCATAGGACCAGCGCTGCGCGCCGGTGGGTCCGAGCACCGCAAGGGCGATCTTGTCGGGGGTGGTTTTTCCGGCGTCCAGCACATGGGCGGCCAGGTTGAACGGCGCGGGGCAGGGCGCGGGCGCGCCTTGATGAAAGATCGACAGCATGGCGCCTTGGGTACGCAAAGCCGCGCGGGCCTTCAAGAGGCGCGCATGCGGCAGCTGAGACGGGCGCGCGCTTGCGGCGCCCGGGGCGCGCGCCTATAGCATGGGGGCATGACACGTGATCCCAAATCCATCATCCGCATCGCCCGCGAAACCGGCGAAGAGGGGCCGGTCGATCCGGTTGATCTGGGCGCCCGGGTGCGCGCGCTGCGCAAGGCGCGGGACTGGACGTTGGAACAGGCGGCTCGGCAGGCGGGGCTGGCCCGTTCGACCCTGTCGAAGATCGAGAACGGGCAGATGTCGCCCACTTATGACGCACTGAAGAAGCTGGCCGTGGGGCTGGAGATCTCGGTGCCGCAGCTTTTCACGCCGCCGCAGGACGAGCGGGTGACCGGGCGGATGGCGGTCACACGCTCGGATGAGGGGCAGCACCATGCCACCGCCACCTATGAGCACGATCTGCTGGCCGAGAGCCTGACGCGCAAGAAGATGCTGCCTTACCGCGCGCGGGTGCGGGCGCGCAAAATGGAGGAGTTCGACGGCTGGGTGCGCCATGACGGCGAGGAGTTTCTCTACGTGCTGACCGGGGTGGTGCGGCTGTTCACGGAGTTTTACGAGCCCATCGAGCTGCGCCGCGGCGACAGCGCCTATTACGACGCCACGATGGGGCATAATGTGATTTCGGTCAGCCAGGAGGATGCGACGATCCTGTGGGTGACGTCGCTGGGCTGAGCGGTGCGGATCTTGCGGTGCGGATCTTGCGGGGCAGGTCGTGCGGGGGCGGGGCTTGTCGGGCCCTTGCGTGCCCGCCGCGCGGGAGAGCCCTTGCGTGCCCGCCGCGCGGGAGAGCCCTTGCGTGCCCGCCGCGCGGGAGGGATTGGTTGGCGTCTCCGGCTTCAGGACTCACCAAAGCAAAGCGTCGGAGCCTTCCCTCCCCTCGGTCCCTGCCTGACAGGGACAGTCCTTCGCGACAAGCACAATAGCCGTTTCCCGCAAGCGGGATCCCTCGGCGATTGTGCTTGTCCCGAACGCCTCTCCCTGTCTGCCCTGGCCCAAGGTGAGGGACGGCTCCGAAGCAAGGCTTCTCCGGGCGGGGTCAGCGTTCCGGCAGCAATCCGCGCGGCGAGAAGCGCAGTACCACCAGCAGCAGCACACCCATCGTGAGCAGCCGCAGATGTTGCGCGCTGTCGATCAGATGCGCCTTGAGCCAGTTGCCATCCGCCATGCCCGCAGTGAGCAGGGACATCAGACCCTGGGCCATCGGCTCCACCTGCACCCAGAAGAACCAGATCAGGAAGCCGCCCAGCACCGCGCCGAGATTGTTGCCAGAGCCGCCGACAATGACCATCACCCAGATCAGAAACGTGTAGCGCAGCGGCTGGTAGGTGCCCGGGGTGAGCTGGCCATCCAGCGTCGTCATCATCGCCCCCGCGATGCCGCAGATCGCCGAGCCCAGAACAAACACCTGCAGATGCCGCGCGGTCACGTTCTTGCCCATCGCGCGGGCCGCGGTTTCATTGTCGCGAATGGCGCGCATCATCCGCCCCCAAGGCGATTTCAGCGCCAGCTGCGCCAGCACCAGCAGCACGATCAGCACCAGCGCAAAGAGCGCCGAATAGCCAAGTTTTACCGCCAGTGTCGAGGCGGTGGTCACATCCGTGCCCCAGCCCGCGGCGCGTTCTATGAAGGCCGGATCCTGCTGCAGGTCGATCTCGTAGGGAACCGGGCGCGGCAGGCCGATCACGTTCTTCACGCCGCGCGCCATCCAGTCCTCGTTCTTGAGAACCGCGATCACGATCTCGGCGATGCCCAGCGTCGCAATCGCCAGGTAGTCGGAGCGCAGGCCCAGCGCGGTCTTGCCGATCACCCAGGCCGCCCCGGCCGCCAGCAACCCGCCCACGGGCCAGGACAAGAGCACCGGCAGGCCCAGCCCGCCCAGATAGCCGGTGGAGGAAGGATCGACCGCCTCGATCGCCTCCACACCGGGATCGAGCACCGCGCGGTAGAGGAAAAAGAGCCCCGCCAGCAGCGCCGCCACCGCCCAGCCGCGCCGTGTCCGCCGATAGAGCACCACCGCACCGGCAATCCCCGCCGCCCCCAGCAGCAAGGCGCCGATCACGCGCAGCCCGCCCGCCGACCAGGCCTCTGCCACCGGCGGCATGGAGGTCAGCACCACCGCGATGCCTCCCAGGGCCACAAAGCCCATGATACCGACATTGAAGAGCCCCGCGATCCCCCATTGCAGGTTCACGCCCAACGCCATCACCGCGCTCACCAGCCCCATGTTGAGGATCAAAAGCGCCGTGTTCCAGCTTTGCAGAAAGCCGGTGCCGAGGATCAGCAGGCAGACGAGGGCGAAGAGCCCCATGGTGCGCAGGCTCTGGCTCATACCGCTTTCCCCTTGAAGAGACCCGTGGGCCGGAAGAGCAGCACGATCACCAGGATCACGAAGCTCACCGCAAATTTGTAATCTGTGCTCAGCAGCTGCACGAGACTGTCGGGGGCGAGGCTTTCGGGCAGCGCATAGCCCAGCACTTTTTTCCAGGCATAGGTGATGCCCACTTCGGAAAACGCAATCACGAAGCCGCCGACGATGGCACCCAGCGGATTGCCCAGACCGCCGACGATGGCCGAGGCGAAGATCGGCAGCAGCAGCTGGAAATAGGTGAAGGGCTTGTAGCTCTTGTCGAGCCCGTAAAGCACGCCCGCAACCGTCACCAGAGCGGCCACGATGAGCCAGGTCACCCGCTCGACCTTTTCTGGATTGATGCCCGACAGCAGCGCCAGATCCTCGTTGTCGGAATAGGCGCGCATCGATTTGCCGGTGCGGGTGCGGTTGAGAAACCAGAACAGCGCCACCACCACAATGAGCGCGGTCACCACCGTCAGCCCTTGCGTGGTGCGGATCGCCAACCCTTCCTCCAGCCCGGTCATGTTGCGGAAGTCGCGCGCCGAGATGATGAAGCGTTCGCCATCGGCAAAGCGCTGGTCGTCGGGGCCGAGGATCAGCCGGGTGACGCCGTTATAGATGAACATCACGCCGATGGAGACAATCACGAGGATCACCGGCTTGGCCTTCTGCGCGCGGTAGAACCGGTAGACCGCGCGGTCGGTGCCCAGCACCAGCAGCGCGGTGGCGGCGATCCCGAAGGGGATTGCCAGAAGCGCCGTGGGCAGCGGTCCGAGGCTGAGCCCGAGGCTCTGCAGCCACCAGGTCACCAGGATGGTGACCATGGTGCCAAAGGCCATCGTGTCGCCATGGGCGAAGTTGGAAAACCGCAGGATCCCGTAGATCAGCGTCACCCCGAGCGCGCCCAGCGCCAGCTGGCTGCCATAGGCGATGGCCGGGATCAGGACAAAATTTGCGAGCGCCACAATGGCGTTGAGAAGATCCATCAGTACATCACCTGCGAGCAGTCGAAATCCACCCGGGGACAGCCCGAGCCATGGCCCAGCTCCGCGCCGGGCCGGTAGAGATGCGCCCGCATCCCGCCCGCCGCATCGGCGTTCGGCAGCTGCAACCGGCCGGTCCGGTCGGAGGCCTCGGGCAGCGCGCCGTCCTGCCAGCGCCACGCGCCGTCGAAGAACAGCCCGCCAGCGGCCTCGGGCACGCGCGGGCCGAGGTGGAAATAGCGCGCATTGCCATCGGCTTCGGTCAGCTCCGACAGGGTGCGCCGCGTGTCGTGCTGTCGGCAGCTTGTGTCCGGCAGGCAGGTCTGGCGCAAGGCGCAGTGCCAGATCGCAAGCGTCGCCGCGGCGTCCCCCTGCTGCGGCAACGCGCTCAGCGCGCACGCGGGAAGACAGGCCGCGCGCATCATTGTCCGGTCTCCACGCACGTGCCGTGATAGGTCACCAGCATCGGGCCGTCATGCAGCATGGTGACATAGCGCGCCTTGCCGTCATCGCTGAGTGCTGTGATATGCGCTGCGCCCGCGCCTTCGCCGGTGACAATGACCAGACCCGCGCCTTCGGGTCGGTAGGGCATGGCCGGCAGGGTCTCGCTCGGGGTGGTCATCTGCCAGAGCGCGTCGGTATCGGTCGTCCGGGCCAGGCTGAACGTGTAATCGGTGTCGCTGCAGGCTTCGGTCTCGAAACATTCGGTGGTGAAGCTGCAGTCCAGCCCGGCGGCAAGAACCGGGGCGGGCAGGGCGCAGAGACAAAAGGCCAAAACAGCGCGCATCACCGGACCCTCTCGCAAAGCCCGGACCGGGACGCGCCGGAGCCGGTGTCGGAATACAGCGCCTGCCCTTCAGGCGAGATGACCAGCATGCGCTGGCCAACCTCGCCGGCATCCTCGTGAAACCCCACCGTACCGTCCGGCATGGCAAAGACCTCCGGCCGCATGCGCGCGCCGTCCACGTCGGCCCGTCCCAACACCCGGCGCGGCGGCTCACCCTCGATGCCCGGCCAGAGATCGTTGCGATCAAGCTCGAAGCGCAGCGCCGTGCCCTCCAGATCGCAGCGCCAGACCTCGCCGGCCGCGGCCATCCCCGGCATCAGCACCAGCGCACAGACCCCGTGTTTCTTCTCTTTCCAAATACGCATTCCAAGATCCGCCCACCGCGCCATCATCCGCCCAGAAAACTCCGCCGGACCTCATCATCGGCCAGAAGCTCCTTGCCGGTGCCGGTATGCGCGTTGCGCCCCTGCACGAGGACATAGCCCTTGTCGGCGATCTCCAGCGCCTGACGGGCGTTCTGTTCGACCATCAGGATGCAGATGCCGGTGCGCGCCACCTCGATGATCCGGTCAAAGAGCTCGTCCATCACGATGGGGCTCACCCCGGCGGTGGGCTCGTCGAGCATCAGCACTTTCGGCCTGGTCATCAAGGCGCGGCCCACGGCGACCTGCTGGCGCTGCCCGCCGCTGAGCTCACCCGCCGCCTGACGCCGCTTTTCGCGCAGGATCGGGAACAGGTCATAGACCTGCTCCATCGTCGCGCGGTAATCGTCCTCGCGGATGAAAGCCCCCATCTCGAGGTTCTCTTCCACACTCATCGAGGTGAAGATATTGGAGGTCTGCGGCACAAAGCCCATGCCCTGTCGCACCCGCGCCTGCGGGCTGAGCTCGGTGATGTCCTGCCCGTCAAGCCGCACTGCGCCCTCGCGCAGATCGAGCATGCCGAAGACCGCCTTCATCGCGGTCGACTTGCCCGCGCCGTTGGGCCCGACGATGACCGCGATCTCGCCCTGTTCCACCGCGATGGTGCAGCCATGCAGGATGTCGGCGCCCTTGCCATAGCCGCCGGTCATCGCATCGCCGATGAGGTAAGGACCACCCGCCGCGGGCCGGGCCGCGCCGGATTTGCGGTAGCTGTCCATCGTGCCCATGCCGTCGGGATTGCCGAGCGAGCGGTCCTTGTTGCCGCGGTCGTCCTGATAGGGGTTGTCACTCATCGCCGGTCTCCCGGTTTGCCTGGACGGGCCGTGTCCCTGGGGGCGTGCCACTCCGACGGGGCCGTGCCCCGTTGCGGGCGCGCCGAAGGCGCGCCCGCCCCCCGGCGACGCGCTTGCGCGGCGCAACACCTCATCCCACCGCCTCCTTGTTCTTGAGCCCGGTGCCGAGATAGGCCTCGATCACCGCGTCATCGGCCTTGACCTCCGGCAGCGTGCCTTCAAAGAGCTTCTTGCCCTCGGCCATCACAATCACCGGATCGCAGATCCGGCCGATGAAATCCATGTCATGCTCGATCACGCAGAATGTGTAGCCGCGCTCCTTGTTGAGCCGCACAATCGTGTCGGCGATGGTGTTGAGCAATGTGCGGTTCACGCCTGCGCCAACCTCGTCGAGAAACACGATCTTGGCGTCGACCATCATCGTGCGCCCGAGCTCCATCAACTTTTTCTGACCGCCTGAAAGATTGCCCGCGCGCTCGTCTTTCAGATGGGAAATCGTCAGGAAATCAAGTACTTCATCAGCTTTCTTCAGAAGGTCCGTCTCTTCCCGCGCGATGCGTCCGCGATGCATCCAGCTCGACCACAGACTCTCGCCGGTCTGCCCGCCGGGCACCATCATCAGGTTCTCGCGGCAGGTCATCGAGGAGAACTCATGCGCCACCTGGAAGGTCCGCAACAGCCCCTTGTGAAACAGCGCGTGCGGCGGCAGGCCGGTGATCTCCTCGCCATCCATGAACACCTGTCCGGAGGTCGGCGGCAGCGCGCCTGCGATGACGTTGAACAGTGTCGTCTTGCCCGCGCCATTGGGCCCGACCAGCCCGGTGATCGAGCGTTCGGCGATCTCGAGCGTGGCGCCGTCCACCGCGCGGAACCCGCCAAAATGGCGATGCAGATTTTCGACCCGGATCACGCGGCCATCCCCCTCTGGACGAGCTTTGGGCGAACTTGAATGTCGCCTCTCAGGCTATTGAAACGGCGCGGGAAATCCCCCGCGCCGTCCGGTGTTGTCTGTCGCGCCTAGCGGTAGCCGACCACTTCGAGCGCGCCGTCTTTCACGGTGTATTCCGCGTAGGAACCAGCCGCTTCGCCGGGGCCCACCAGCTCGACGCCGCTGGCGCCTTCGAAATTCACGTCACCGCCACCGGCGATGATCTCCAGCGCCTTGCCAAGCTCGCCGGGCAGGATGATCTCGCCGGGCGCGTTGGCGACCTCCATGATTTTGCCGGCATACTCGCCCGCATCCGAGCTGTCGGCCGCGGCCATGGCCAGCAGGATCAGCGCCGCCGCGTCGTAGCTTTCACCGGCATAGACCGAGGTGCCGTCGATGCCGCCTTCATCCGCCATCATCTGGAATTTCGCGCCGCCATCATTGTCGGAACCGGGGGCCGTGCCGATGGCACCTTCGATGTCGCCGCCAAAGGCGTCGGTCAGCGAGTCGCCGATCATGCCGTCGCCGAAGGCGAACATGTCGAACGCGCCGGTGTCGAGCGAAGACTGGATGATGCCCGCGCCGCCCTGGTCCACATAGCCCAGCACGACCAGCGCATCGCCGCCCGCCGAGGCGAGCGAGCCCACTTCGGCCGAATAGTCCGCCTTGCCATCCTCATGCGCGGCGGTCAGCGTCACTTCGCCGCCCGCGGCCTCGTAGGCGGCCTGGAACGCGTCGGCAAAGCCCTTGCCGTAGTCGTTGTTGGTGTAGGTGACGGCGACGGACTTGATATCCTTTTCCATCAGGATGCCCGCCAGCACTTCGCCCTGACGCGCGTCCGACGGGGCGGTGCGGAAGAACAGCCCGTTGTCTTCGGCGGACGAAAGCGCCGGAGAGGTGGCGGCGGGTGAGATCATCACAACGCCGTTCGGCACGGCCACGTTGCCCAGGACGGCGGTGGTCACGCCCGAGCAATCCGCGCCCATGATTCCTTTGACCCCGTCGGAGGTCACCAGACGCTCGGCAGCGGCGGTGGCGGCGGCGGCGTCAACGCAGGTGGCGTCGCCGCGCACCGGTGTAACGGTGGAGCCGCCGAGGAAATTTTCGTTGCCGCTGACCTCGGCCATCGCCATTTCCGCACCGGCACCCATGGCCGGTGTCAGGCTTTCAATCGGTCCGGTGAAGCTCAGCAGCACACCCAGCTTGACCTCGGATGCATGGCTGCCGGCAAACGCGGCGGAGGTCATCAGTGCGCCAGCCGCGGTTGCGGCGAGGAACTTAGTCATGTCTCAACTCCCTTGTTGGATCTTTGTGTCCAGCCTGCAGAGTAAGCCTGCGCAAATGAAAAGAAAAGGGCCATCGCCGGGGCGGGTCTGCGGCAGCGCCGGGCCTTGCCGGGCGCGCCGGAGCCCCCATATCCCATGGCAAAGGAGGCCCGACATGATCCGCATATCTTTCGCTTTTGCCCTCAGCTGCGCGCTGGCCGCTCCGGTCGCGGCAGAGACCATCCAGACCGAGGCCGGGCCGATGCAGGCCGAGGCGATGGTGCAGGGGCTCGACACGCCCTGGGCCTTCGGGTTTCTGCCGGACGGCACCATCCTCGTGACCGAGCGGCAGGGCCGTCTGCTGGCGATCCGGGACAGTGCGGCAGCGCCGGTGAGCGGCCTTCCGGATATCGAGGTGGACGGGCAGGGCGGTCTGCTCGACCTGCTTGTGCCGCGTGATTTTGCCCAGAGCCGGGAGCTGTTTTTCACCTATGCCGCCAAGCAGTTCCTGCGTGGCTCGGGCACCGCGGTCTATCGCGCGACCCTGTCGGAGGACGGCACGCGGCTGGAAGATGGCGAGACGATCTTTTCCATCGCTCGCGGCACCGGCGGCGGGTTTCATTTCGGATCGCGTCTGGTGGAGGGGCGAGACGGCACGCTCTTTGTGACCGTGGGTGACCGCGGCAATCCCGAAGAGGCGCAGGATCTGGAGATGCATAACGGATCGGTGCTGCGGATCACCAGGACCGGCGCCGCCCCGGACGACAATCCCTTTGTCGGGCAGCGCGGCGCGCAGGACGAGATCTGGTCCTACGGTCACCGCAACCCGCAGGGCGCGGCCCTCGATGCCGATGGTCAGCTTTGGGTCAACGAACACGGCGCGCGCGGCGGCGACGAGGTCAACCGGATCGAGAAAGGCGCGAATTTCGGCTGGCCGGTGATTGCCTACGGGGTGAATTACAACGGCTCCAAGATCGGTGAGGGCACCGAGAAGGCGGGCATGATGCAGCCGCAGCATTACTGGGACCCCTCGATCGCCCCCTCGGGCATGGCCTTCATGCAGGGCGGGGCGTGGGACGGGGATGCCTTTGTAGGCTCGCTCAAGTTTGACTACATCGCGCGTCTGGATGGCGATCCGCTGCGCGAGGTCGAACAGATCAAGGGGGAGGCCACCAGCCGCGTGCGCGATCTGCGGCAGGGCCCCGACGGCAACCTGTGGTTTCTCAGCGTCGGCAATGGCGCGCTTTACCGCCTGAGCCCGGCGCCGGGCGGCTAGAGCGCCTGACGACATAGCTGATGCATCGCGCATCACGTAACGCGTTGAAACCCTTGATTTCAGGCAGCGTTGCGTGACGCGGGTTCCTTGCATGGCGCCATAGGGCCGCGCGCATGGCGCCATAGGGCCGCGCGCCGGCCCCGCGGCGGCATTCTGAACAGGCCTTTGCCGCCGCCGCACCGCCCCCGGACTCCGTGCCTTCGTGATGGCGCGCGGGAGGCGGGGGAATCCTGACTTCCCAATCCGCCGAAGCCCGTGCCAGACTGCGCGGCATATAGTCTTTGGAGGATTCGATGCGTTTCATTCTTGCCGCGGCAACCGCGCTTTTCACCATGCCTGCCTTTGCTCAGGATTCCGTTTTCGACAGCTACGATGCGATGCGCTCGGAGATGGACACGCTGCTCATGACCCGCCAGATCGAGGATCTGATGCTGCGCTTCGGTGGCGCGGACGAGATGACGCCGCAACAGCTGGCGACGCTAGACTCGCAGGTCGAGCAGATCTTTCCGCGCGACCTGGAACAGGCGGCGGTGCTGCGCCGGCAGGAGCTCGACAACGGCTTTGCGCAGGAACTGGTCGCCTACTGGACCGGGCTCAACTACATCTATGCCTATGTGTTCTACCACGAACGCGATGGCCGGGTCGTGTCGATCAATTACCGGTTCAACACCGATTTCATCGCGCTCAACAATCTGTTCTGAACCCCGGCGCGGCGCGTCTCAGCTTTCGGGGCGCGCCAGCTCGAAATAGGCGGTGTCGCACCACTCATCCGCGCCGTAGAGAAAGTTCTTCTCTTCGAAACCGGTCTGCCTGAAGCCGAGTTTTTCCAGCACCCGGACGGAGCCTGCGTTGCGCGGATCAAGCTCTGCGGTGAGCGTGCGGGCGCCCGGAAAACGCGGCCAGACATCCGCGATCAGCGCGGCCACCGCCTCGGTCGCAAAGCCGTGCTCCCAGTGGTCGGGATGCAGGATGTAGCCGATCTCGTGGCACCGCCACATGCCCACGCGCCCGATCAAAGCGCCGTCGCGCTCGACCGCGTATTCCACATGCGCGTCCGGCGCGTCTTTCATGAACGCCGCGAGCAGTTCGCGCGTACTCTGTTCATCGTCCCAGGCGGGGCGGTCCCAGTAGCGCATGGCGCGCGGATCCGAAAAGATCGCATGCAGCGCAGAAAGATCGTCCGCCCGCAGCGGGCGCAGCACCAGCCTTTGCGTGCGGATCACACCGACAGGCGCGTGGCGTGCGCGCCGCGTTCGCGGTAGGGTGTCGTCTCGTAATGCGCGCGGTAGCATTTGGAGAAATGCGACGGGCTGGCAAAACCGCAGGCCAGAGCGACGTTGATCACGCTCATATCGGTCTGCATCAGCAGGTTGCGCGCCTTCTGCAGCCTGAGCTCCATGTAATAGCGCTTGGGCGAGCGGTTGAGATAACGCCGGAACAGCCGCTCCAGCTGGCGGGTTGACATGCCGACCTCGGAGGCAAGGACCGAAGGGCTGATCGGCTCCTCGATATTGGCCTCCATCTTCTGGATCACCTGGCTCAGCTTGGGGTGGCGCACGCCGATGCGGGTCGGCACGCTGAGACGCTGGGTGTCCTGATCGGTGCGGATGGAGCTGTAGATCAGCTGATCGGCCACCGCACCGGCCAGTTCCTCGCCGTGATCGTTGGCGATGACCTTGAGCATCAGGTCGATGGACGAGGTGCCGCCCGCCGTGGTCATCCGGTTGCCGTCGATCACAAAGACCGATTTCGTCAGGTTCACCTCGTCGAATTCCTCGGCAAAGCTGTCCTGGTTTTCCCAGTGGATGGTCGCCTTCTTGCCCTCCAGAAGCCCCGCCTTGGCCAGCGTGAACCCCGCGGTGCACAGCCCGCCCAGCGTGATCCCGCGCCGCGCCTCGCGCCGCAGCCAGTTGAGCAGCCGCTTGGTGGTCGCGCGCTGGATGTCGATGCCGCCGCAGATCATCACCGTGTCGTCGCGGGTGAGCTCGGGCAGCGGGCAGTCGAGCTTGAACGACACGCCCGCCGAGCAATTGACGACAATCGGCGCCTCGGGACCGGCGGCCGCATCCGCCTCGCCGGTGATCAGCCAGGAATAGAGCGGCCGGTTGGCCATCCGGTTGGCGATCCTGAGCGATTCCACCGCCGCGGCAAAGCACAGCATGGTGAACTCGGGCAGCAGGACAAAGACAAAGCGGCGCGGCTTTGCGGGGGCGTTTTCGATCTCGACGGTCTGGCGCTGGGTCGGGGGCAGCATGCAGAGCAACCTTTATGCCGGGGCTGACGGCGTCAGCGATGGTGTGCCTCAAATGGTCAGAACATGTGATAAGCGTCAAGAGATGTCGCATATTTGAGCCGTTTTTCGGTGCTGTGCGGTCTGGTCTTGCGGAGCGGCTTTGTCTATAGACGGGTGCTGTTAACGCTCACGCGCCCGCAGGCCGGGCCAAACGACCGGAGAAGACCGATGACCGAGTGGCAGAAATCGAACTGGCGTCAATTGCCGCGGGTTCAGATGCCGGATTATACGGATCAGGACGCGCTCAACGCTGTGGAAGCTCAGCTGGCCAAGTATCCGCCGCTCGTTTTTGCCGGTGAGGCGCGGCGTCTGAAAGCCTCGCTGGGGCAGGCCGCGCGGGGCGAGGCGTTCCTGCTGCAGGGCGGCGATTGCGCCGAAAGCTTCGAGCAATTCAGCGCCAACGGCATCCGCGACACGTTCAAGGTGATGCTGCAGATGGCAATGGTGCTGACCTTCGGCGCCAAGGTGCCGGTGGTCAAGGTCGGCCGCATGGCCGGTCAGTTCGCCAAGCCGCGCTCGGCCCCCACAGAGGTGGTCGACGGTGTCGAGCTGCCCAGCTACCGCGGCGATATCATCAACGATCTGCCCTTCACGCCGGAGGCGCGGATCCCCGATCCGGCCAAGATGCTGCAGGCCTATACCCAGGCCGCCGCCACGCTGAACCTGCTGCGCGCCTTCTCCAGCGGCGGCTATGCCGATGTGCATCAGGTCCATTCCTGGACGCTGGGCTTCACCGACCGCGAAGAGGCGGAGAAATACCGCGAGATGGCCAGCCGGATCTCCGACACGCTCGATTTCATGCGCGCGGCCGGGGTCAGCGGCGATCAGGCGCACACGCTGCAATCGGTGGATTTCTACACAAGTCACGAGTCGCTGCTGCTGGAATATGAAGAGGCGCTGTGCCGCCTCGATTCGACCTCCGGCAAATGGCTGGCGGGCTCCGGGCACATGATCTGGATCGGCGACCGCACGCGGCAGCCCGATGGCGCGCATGTGGAATTTGCCAGCGGTGTGCAGAACCCCATCGGACTGAAATGCGGCCCCACCACCACCGCCGAGGACCTCAAGGTGCTGATGGCCAAGCTCAACCCGCAGAACGAAGAGGGCCGCCTGACGCTGATCGCGCGGTTCGGCGCGGGCAAGGTGGGCGAGCATCTGCCGCGCCTCATCAAGACCGTTCAGGAAGAAGGCGCCAAGGTGCTCTGGGTCTGCGATCCGATGCATGGCAACACGATCAAGTCGTCGTCGGGCTACAAGACCCGGCCCTTCGAGCAGGTGCTGCGCGAAGTGCAGGAGTTCTTTGGCATCCACAAGGCCGAAGGCACGATCCCCGGCGGCGTGCATTTCGAGATGACCGGTCAGGATGTGACCGAATGCACCGGTGGCGTGCATGCCGTCACCGACGAGAACCTGTCGGACCGTTACCACACCGCCTGCGATCCGCGCCTCAACGCGTCGCAATCGCTGGAACTGGCGTTCCTGGTGGCCGAAGAGCTGACCACGATGCGCGACGCCGCGTCGCAGGCCGCAAACGGCTGATCTGGCGGCGCGACGGGCCTGCGCCTGGTCGCGGGCCCGGGTGGCCTGCCGCTTTCACTGGCGGTTGGGGCGGACAAAAAAGAGCGAGGCGCGGACTGGCTGTCCGGCCTCGCAGGTCAAGGACGATGCCGGTCCTGACACCGGCATGGTCAAATTCCGAAATCAATCGTCAGTCGTTGGAGACCACAAGCCGCAGATGGCTGCGTGCCTCCGGATCGAAGGGTTTTGCACTCTCGGCAAACCCCTGACGCAGCGCGTCGGTGGGATCCGGCGCTTTCGGCGCGCGCGAGGCGAGGACCGTTGTGCGCGGCACGCCATCGAATGCAGAGCGTATTTCGGTGCGCATCACCCGGAACCGCCGCGGCGTCCGCCCGATGCGCCCTTGCGTGACCAGCACGCCAAGCCCGCGCGTGATGTCGCCGAAATCCGATCGCAGCGGCATCAGCAGCATGTGGCCGGTGACCGACGGCTTGCCGAAACCTGCCTCCGCCTGCAGCTCGAGCCTGGCGATCGCGGGTTCGGCAAAGAGCCGCTCCACCGCCTTGCCAAAGCTCTCGCGCTCTTCGGGGGTGATGAAGGTCGAGACCGGCATGCCGGCGACCTGCATGCCCATCAGATCCGACAGATGTGAGCCCGCCACCCGGAACTTGGCCATGGAGGGCGCGATCTTTTCGATCAGAAAGGCGTTTTCCAGCGCCGCTTCCATGCCGCGCGGGTCGACCTGGCTGCGCAACGGAACCTCCGTCGCGCCGCACAGGCCCTGCCAGTAGGCCTCGACCGCTCTTATCGGCGCCAGCCGCTTTGCCTCTTCGCGTTCCATCATCGAAACCACTTCGTTCGTGTTAGACTCATCGCCGAACATGTTCTCCGCTCCTGCATCTTTGCAAGCGGTATGGTCGAGCCCCCGATCTTCCAAACCTGCGTAATCATACTTACCAAAACCTTACTACCAGAGTGCGGACGTAGTTTCGCCTCAATTCCGACCCAAAGGTTAACGCCGCAAGGGGGGTGCCGGGGGGGCACAACTGGATGGGCGGGTGAAACGGCGCGCGCTCCGGTATTCGTGGCGGATCAACGCCGCGCCCCGCCTGCCTGTTCCATGCCCCGTGCCGCGGCGCCCGCCCGCCGCCTTGCCTTGCCGCTCGGAAGCGGCTACGCCCGGAGCCGGACAACGGGGGACGGGCATGCGGCAATCGATGACGGGATTTGCCTCCCAGCAGGGCGCGCATGCCGGGCTCGGCTGGACATGGGAACTGCGCGGCGTCAACGGCAAGGGGCTCGATCTGCGGCTGCGTCTGCCGGACTGGATCGAGGGGCTCGAGGCGCAGGTGCGCGCCCGCGCCAGCAAGGCGCTGGACCGCGGCAACGTGCAGATCGCGCTCAAAATCGCGGCAAGGGCCGAAGAGGGCGCGTTGCGGCTGGACGAGGCCCAATTGGCCGGCGTGCTTGACGCGATGACCCGGATCGAGGCCGAGGCGATGCAGGCGGGGCTGTCGCTCGCCCCCTCGACCGCCGCCGATATCGTGGGCCTGCGCGGGGTCATGACCGCCGAAACCCCGGCGGAGGACGAGGCCGATGTGGCGCGCGCGGTTCTGGCCGATTTCGACGCGGCGCTTGCGGCCTTTGTGGCGATGCGTGGCGCCGAGGGCGCGCAGCTGGCCGAGATCCTGACCCGCCAGCTGACCGAGATCGAGACCCTGGTCGACGCCGCCGCCGAGGCGATTGTCGCGCGCGCGGACGCCCAGGGCGAGCGGTTGCGCGCCCAGCTGGCCCGCGTGATGGACGCGACCGATGGCATGGACGCGGCACGGGTCGCGCAGGAACTGGCGCTGATCGCGGTGAAATCCGACATCACCGAAGAGATCGACCGCCTGCGCGCCCATGTGGAGGCCGCGCGCGGCTTGCTCGCGGCCAGAGGCCCGGTCGGTCGCAAGCTCGATTTCCTGATGCAGGAGTTCAACCGCGAGGCCAACACGCTCTGCTCGAAATCCGGCGATGCGGGTCTGACGCAGATCGGGCTGGCGCTCAAGACGGTGATCGACCAGATGCGCGAACAGGTTCAGAACGTGGAGTGACCGGGGGGTGGCGATGCAAAAGACAAGACGCGGTCTGCTGGTGATCCTGTCGTCGCCTTCGGGGGCGGGCAAATCCACCCTGTCGCGCAGGCTGCTGGAATGGGATCCGTCCTTGAGCTTTTCGGTCTCCGCCACCACCCGCGCGCCGCGCCCCGGCGAGACCGATGGCAGCGATTACCACTTCCTGAGCGTCGAGGCGTTCCGGCAGGAGGTCTCCGGCGACGGGATGCTCGAACATGCGCATGTCTTCGGCAATTTCTACGGCAGCCCGCGCGCCCCGGTCGAGGCCGCGATCCATCGCGGCTGCGACGTCTTGTTCGACATCGACTGGCAGGGCGCGCAGCAGATCGTGAACTCCGCGCTTGGCGTGCATACGCTCTCGGTCTTCATCCTGCCGCCCTCGATCGGCGAGCTGCGCCGCCGTCTGGAAGGCCGCGGTCAGGACAGCGCCGAGGTGATCGGCAAGCGGATGGAGAAAAGCTGGGACGAGATCAGCCATTGGGGCAGCTACGATTACGTGCTGGTCAATGACGATCTCGACGAGACCTTTGCGCGGCTCACCACCATCGTGACCGCCACCCGGCTGCGCCGTCTGCAGCAGCCCTGGCTGGTCGAACATGTGCGCGGGTTGCAGACCGAGTTCGAGGAGATGACATGACGCTTTACGCTCTGGACGGGATTGCCCCGGAGATCGACGCCACCGCCTGGGTGGCGCCCGATGCCAACCTCATCGGCCGCGTGGTGCTGGAGGCCTCCGCCAGCGTCTGGTTCGGCTGCACGCTGCGCGGCGACAATGAAGAGATCCGCGTCGGCCGCGGCTCCAACGTGCAGGAAAACACCGTCTGCCACACCGATATGGGCTATCCGCTGGTGATCGGCGCAGGCTGCACCATCGGGCACAAGGCGATGCTGCATGGCTGCACGATTGGCGACAACAGCCTGATCGGCATGGGCGCGACAATTCTCAACGGCGCCAGGATCGGACGCAATTGCCTGATCGGCGCCGGTGCGCTGATCCCCGAAGGCAAGGAGATCCCCGACGGCTCGCTGGTGATGGGCATGCCGGGCAAGGTTGTGCGACCGCTCGATGCGGCGAGTATCGAAGGCTTGCGGCAATCGGCGCTGGGGTATCAGGACAATGCGCGGCGCTTCGCCGAAGGGTTGCGCGCTGTCTGAGCGGGGGCGATCTTGCGCGGCAAGATCGGAGGGGGCCAGCCCCCTCGACCGCGCCGGGGCGCGGCCTGACCCCCGAAGTATTTCCAAACCGAAGAAGCAGGGGCGCGTGAGATGAAGAAGACGCTGCAACGACCTCAGGTGCCGGTGATCGGCGTGTCACACCCGGTGGTGAGCCCGATCATGCCGTCGGTGGTCTATGCCTCCGAGAGCCCCGACGCGCTGGATGCGCAATATGACGGGCGCGCGCAGGGCTACACCTATGCGCGCGAAGGCCATCCCAATGCCGATCTGCTGGCGCGCCGGATCGACGCCATGGAGGGCCTGGAGGGCGGGATTGTGCTGGGCTCGGGCATGGCGGCGGTCACCGCGGTACTGATGGGGCTTTGCCGCGCCGGTGATCACGTGCTGGGCGGAAACCAGCTTTACGGGCGCTCGATGCGGCTGATGGGCGAGGAACTGCCGCGCCTCGGGATTGCCACGACGCTGGCGGATCCGACCGATGTGGCCGCGATGGCCGCGGCGCTGCGGCCCGAGACGAAGCTGGTGCTCATCGAAGTGGTGTCGAACCCGACGCTGCGGATCGCCGATCTCGACGGGATCGCCGCGCTGTGTGCCGAGCGCGGCGTGCTGCTGGCGGTCGACAACACCTTCACCACCCCCAGCGCGATCCGGCCGGCAGAGCATGGCGCGGATATCGTGCTGCATTCGGTCACCAAGCTTCTGGCCGGGCATTCGGACGTCACGCTGGGCTGGGTTGCGGCCCGCGACCCCGGGATTGCCGAGCGGATGCGGGTCTTTGCGGTGACCACCGGGCTCACCGCGAGCCCGTTTGACTGCTGGCTGGCCGAGCGCGGGCTGGTGAGCTTCGATCTGCGCTTTGCGCGCACCCAGGAGACCGCCGAGCGACTGGCGGCGCATCTGGCCGGGCAACAGGGCGTGACCCGTGTGCTTTATCCCACACGGCCCGATCATCCGGACGCGGCGCGGGCGCAGGGGCTGCTCAGGGGGCAGGGCTGCAACATGGTAAGCTTCGAGATCGAAGGCGGGCGGGCGGCTGCCAACGCCTTTGCCCGCGCCGCCGAGGGCATCGCCTTTGCGCCCACCCTGGGGGATGTGGGCACGACGCTGTCGCACCCCGCCTCGTCGTCGCACCGCGCGCTGAGCCCGGAGGCCCGCGCGGCCAATGGCATCAGCGAGGGGTTTTTCCGGGTCTCCGTCGGGCTCGAGGAACCGCAGGCCCTGCTCGCGGTCTTTGATCGCGGTCTCGAGGCGGCCCGCGCCGCGGCGGACTGAGGATGACCGGCTCCCCTGCGTCCTGGCTCGATGCGATGCCGTCGCCGGCCCTGCTGATCCGCGCCGACGAGCGTATCGAGGCGGTGAATGCGGCAGCCGAGGCGTTGCTCGGGCGTGGCATTGCGGGGCGGCATTTCATCACCGCGCTGCGCCAGCCCGGGCTTCTCGACACGATCGAGACCTGCCTGCGGGCGGGCAAGAGCGGCGAGGCGCGGTATCTGACCTCGGACGGCGATCGCGACACCACCTATGCGGTGCATGTGGGGGCGCTGTTGCTGTCGGGTCAGCCCGCCGCCCTGGTGAGTTTCAACGATGTCAGCCAGGTCGAGGAGGCGGGCCAGATACGGCGCGATTTTGTCGCCAATGTCAGCCATGAGCTGCGCACGCCGCTGACCGCGCTGATGGGCTTCATCGAAACGCTCAAGGGGCCTGCGTCCAACGATGCCACCGCGCGCGCGCGGTTTCTCGACATCATGGAGGTCGAGGCCGGGCGGATGAACCGGCTGGTGGGGGATCTCCTGTCTCTGAGCCGGGTCGAGGCCAATGAGCGCGTGCGTCCGACCGAAGACGTGGCGCTTTGCGCGCTGGTGCGTTCGGTGCTGCACGGGCTGAAAGGGCTGGCGGACGGGGCCGGGGTGACGCTGCACGCGGATCTGCCGGAGGCAGAGGTGATGTGCTGCGGCGATGCCGATCAGTTGCGCCAGGTGCTCACCAATCTCACCGAAAACGCGATCAAGTATTCCGGGACCGGCGCGTCGGTCACGGTGTCGCTGTCGGGGCCCGAACAGATGCCGGGGCTGCGCGCCGAGGGGGTCCGGCTGGTGGTGGCCGATACCGGGCCGGGCATCGACGCGTTCCACATCCCGCGCCTCACGGAACGGTTCTACCGCGTCGACAGCCACCGCTCGCGCGAGATGGGCGGCACCGGGCTGGGGCTGGCGATCGTGAAACACATCGTGACGCGCCATCGCGGCAGGTTGCGGATCGAGAGCGCGCCGGGGCAGGGCACGCGGTTCTCGGTCATTCTTCCGCTGCGCTGACCGGGGCGGGATTCGCGCTCTGTCACATTCGGCGGGCGGGGATGTGTCTCGCCTCGCTGAGCGGGCAGTCCCGGCCGATCCGGATGACGATTTGTTCATCAATAAATCAATCAAAATCAATGCCTTGGTAACTGCCGTCGCGTCACTGCCCGGATTGTCATGAACCTGTTACACAACCGTCACAAAAGCATCGCGCGGGACCAATACTTGCTCGTTCCAAGATCATCGTGGGGATGATCATCATGTCACTCAGGAGATATCCATGACGTTGAAACTGACCGCCTCCGCCCTGGCGATCGCTGCCGTTTCCGCAACTTCCGCCGCTGCGCGCGACAACGTGCAGGTGGCCGGATCCTCGACCGTGCTGCCCTATGCCTCCATCGTCGCCGAGGCCTTCGGCGAAAACTTCGACTTCCCGACACCGGTTGTGGAATCGGGTGGCTCCTCGGCCGGTCTCAAGCGCTTCTGCGAAGGTGTGGGCGAGAACACCATCGACGTGGCCAACGCCTCCCGCGCGATCCGCGAGAAAGAGGTCAAGGCCTGCGCAGAAAACGGCGTGACCGACATCATCGAAGTGCGCATCGGCTATGACGGCATCGTCTTTGCCAGCCAGATCGACGGCCCGGCCTTCACCGCCTTCGAGCCTGCCGACCTTTACAACGCGCTGGCCCCCAAGGTGCTCAAGGATGGCGAGCTGGTCGACAACCCCTACATGATGTGGTCGGATTTCAACGCCGATCTGCCGAGCGTCGAGATTGCCGCGTTCATTCCTGGCACCAAGCACGGCACCCGCGAAGTGTTCGAGGAAAAGGTGCTGGCGGTGGGCTGCGAGATCACCGGCGCGCATAAGGCGATGATCGACGCGGGCATGTCCGAGGATGATGCCGAGGATGCCTGCATCGCGGTCCGCACCGATGGCAAATCGGTCGATATCGACGGCGACTACACCGAGACGCTGGCCCGCATCGACAGCAATGCCGAAGGCATCGGCGTGTTTGGCCTCGCGTTCTACGAGAACAACACCGACAAGCTGAAGGTCGCCACGATGTCCGGTGTCGCGCCCTCGACCGAGAGCATCTCGACCGGCGAATACCCGGTGTCGCGCCCGCTCTTCTTCTACGTCAAGAAGGCGCATATCGGCGTGATCCCCGGTCTCAAGGAATATGCGGAGTTCTTCGTGGCCGACGAGATCGCAGGCCCCGACGGCCCGCTTTCCGAATACGGTCTGGTGGCCGATCCCGAGCTGGCCGAGACCCAGAACATGGTGGCCGACGAAGTGCCCATGGGCTCCAACATGTGATCAGGCGCTTTGCCTGACGGGGGTGGCGGTCACCGCCATCCCCGGGTTTTTCACTGATAAAACAGCGTGGTACACCACGCATCCCCGGGGGACGTGATGCCGACACTCTGGCTTTTCGGACTGGTGCTCTTTCTGGCGGCTGCCGGATTTCTGGCCGCGCGCATGCGGGTCATGACGGCGGTGTCAGGGGACCGGCGACAGTTGCATTCCCTGCCCAATTATTACGGCTGGAACACCGCGATGAAGGCGGCGACCCCGGCGCTGGGGCTCTTGGTGGTCTGGCTGATCGCGCAGCCGATGGTCATCGACAGCCGCGTGGCCACCTTGCTGCCCGACCAGGCGGTGAGCGCGGACACCACGCTGGGGCTGGTCATGTCGGATGTGCGCCGCGTCGCCGAAGGGCTCGATGCGGCGGTGGCGCAGGGCGTGATGAGCGCCGAACAGGCAGGCTCCATCCGGGCCGAGTTCACCGATGTGCGCGACCGGCTGGCCGAGGCGGGTGTGGCGCTGGGATCGAATGTCTCCTCCGAGGTGCTGAACGCGGCACAGCGCTACCGGACCCTGGCCGCAACCGGCATGCTCTGGATGACAATCGCGGTGCTGGGCGTCGCGTGCCTGGGGCTCGCCTGGAGCCTGCGCGAGACCAGACCCGAGTTCCGCGCCCGCAACGTGGTTGAACAGGGGGTGCGCGCGATCCTGCTCTTTGCCGCCTTGGTGGCGATCCTGACCACCATCGGCATCGTGCTGTCGCTGATCTTCAACACCATCGAATTTTTCCGGCTCTATCCGGCGTCAGAATTCTTCGGCTCGCTGACCTGGTCGCCAAGCTTCGGCGGCGGGTCGGAGCTGGGGATCTGGCCGCTGCTCTGGGGCACGCTCTATATCTCGCTGATCGCTTTGCTGGTCGCGGTGCCCATCGGGCTCTTTGCGGCGATCTATCTCAGCGAATATGCCGGTCCGAAAGTGCGCGCCTTCGCCAAGCCGATGCTGGAGGTGCTCGCGGGCATTCCGACCATCGTCTACGGTCTGTTTGCGCTGCTCACCGTGGGCCCGCTGCTGCTGGAGGTCTTTGGCCGGGATGGTCTGGGCTGGATGCAGGCGGGCACGGCGGTGATGACCGCGGGGCTGGTCATGGGGGTTATGCTTATCCCGTTTGTCAGCTCGCTCAGCGATGACATCATCAATTCGGTGCCGCAGGCGATGCGCGACGGCTCTTACGGGCTGGGCGCCACGCAGTCGGAGACCATCCGCCAGGTTGTACTGCCCGCCGCATTGCCTGGCATCGTGGGCGCCATCCTGCTCGCCGCCAGCCGCGCCATCGGCGAGACGATGATCGTGGTGCTGGGGGCGGGGGCGGCGGCCAAGCTCAGCCTCAACCCGTTCGAGGCGATGACCACGGTCACCGCCAAAATCGTCAGCCAGCTCACCGGGGACGCGGATTTCGCCAGCCCTGAGGCGCTCGTCGCCTTCGCGCTTGGCATGACGCTCTTCGTGATCACGCTGGGACTGAATGTCTTCGCGCTCTGGATCGTGCGCCGCTACCGGGAGCAATACGAATGACCGACGCCACCACTCTGGACGTGCCCGAGGCGCCGCGCAAACGGTCGCTGACCACCGTTGACAGCCGCACGCAGAAACGCAACAGCGCCGAAAAGCGCTTTCGCGCCTACGGGATCAGCGCGATCCTGATCGGGATCTTCTTTCTGGTCGTGCTCTTGGGCTCGATCCTCTTCAACGGGGTGGGCGCGTTCCAGCAGACCTTCATCAACGTGCCGGTCTATCTGGATCCCGCCAAGCTCGACAAGAATGGCGAGCGCAATGTCGAGGACATCAAGAAGGTCTCGACCTTCGGCTACACGCCGCTGATCCAGAACGCCGTGTTCGACCGGGTGACCGAGCTTGGCATCGACACGCCGCTCGACAGCGCCAAGGACATGAAGGCGCTGATCTCCGCCTCTGCCGCGGCACAGGTGCGCGACGTGGTGATCGCCGATCCGGACCTGATCGGAGAGACGGTGGAGTTTCGCATCCTCGCCGCCTCCCGCGTTGATGGCTATCTCAAGGACCGGGTGTTCCGCGAGGATCTGGCGCGCGACAAGAACATCGACGCGGTGCATCTCGACCTTACCGATGCGCTGCGCGAGGCCGGTGTGATCACGAAGACCTTCAACACCGATTTCATCTTCGGCGCCGACGCCTCCGAATCCCGCGCCGAGCAGGCGGGGCTGGGGGTGTCGATGCTGGGCTCGTTCTTCATGATGCTGGTGGTGCTGATCCTGTCGCTGCCCATCGGGGTCGCCGCCTCGATCTATCTTGAGGAATTTGCGCCGCAGAACCGCTTTACCGATCTCATCGAGGTCAATATCTCCAACCTCGCCGCGGTGCCCTCCATCGTCTTCGGGATCCTGGGCCTCGCGGTCTTCATCCAGTTTGCCCATCTGCCGCAATCGGCCCCGCTGGTGGGCGGGCTGGTGCTGACGCTGATGACACTGCCGACGATCATCATCTCGACCCGGGCGTCGCTCAAGGCGGTGCCGCCGTCGATCCGGGATGCCGCACTCGGGGTTGGCGCGTCGAAGATGCAATCGGTCTTTCACCACGTCCTGCCGCTGGCCATGCCGGGCATCCTGACCGGCACCATCATCGGTCTGGCGCAGGCATTGGGAGAGACAGCACCGCTGCTGCTGATCGGCATGGTGGGCTATATCGCCACCAACTATCCCGACGGTCTGGCATCGGGCTTTCTCGATCCCAATTCCGCCATGCCCGCGCAGATCTACGAATGGGCCAAACGCGCCGATCCGGCCTATTACGAACGGGCCTGGGGCGGCATCATCATCTTGCTGGTCTTCTTGCTGACCATGAACATAATCGCCATCATCCTGCGCCGCCGTTTTGAGCGCCGCTGGTAAAAGGGGCCCGATACCGCCATGTATGACGCACCATATAGCCAAAGAGGGGTCGCCGTGACCGAAGTGAAGATTGCCGCGCGCGGCGTGCAGGTTTATTACGGCGACACCCATGCCATCAAGGATGTCGACGTCGATATCGAGGACAAGACCGTGACCGCCTTCATCGGCCCGTCGGGCTGCGGCAAGTCGACCTTTCTGCGCTGCCTCAACCGGATGAACGACACCATCGACGTGGCCCGGGTGACCGGCGATATCCGCATCGACGGCGAGGATATCTATGACAAGCGCGTCGATCCGGTGCAGCTGCGCGCCAAGGTTGGCATGGTCTTTCAGAAACCCAACCCGTTCCCGAAATCGATCTACGACAACGTGGCCTACGGGCCCAAGATCCACGGCATGGCCCGCAACAAGGGTGAGCTGGACGAGATCGTCGAGCGTGCCTTGCGCCGCGGGGCGCTCTGGGACGAGGCCAAGGACCGGCTGAACGAGCCCGGCACCGGGCTTTCGGGCGGCCAGCAACAGCGTCTGTGCATCGCGCGCGCCGTGGCCACGGAGCCCGAAGTGCTGCTGATGGACGAGCCCTGCTCGGCGCTCGATCCCATCGCCACCGCCCAGGTCGAGGAGCTGATCGACGAGCTGCGGCAGGATTACTCGGTGGTGATCGTGACCCACTCCATGCAGCAGGCCGCGCGGGTCAGCCAGAAGACCGCGTTTTTCCACCTCGGCAACCTCGTGGAATATGACGAGACCGGCAAGATCTTCACCAATCCCGAAGACAGCCGAACGGAAAGCTACATCACAGGACGGATCGGCTGATGAACACGTCGTTGCATATCTCGTCGGCCTTTGACCGCGATCTGGAAGGCATCCAGGCGCAGATCATGAAGATGGGCGGGCTGGTCGAGGAGGCGATCCTCAGTGCTGCCAAGTCGCTGGAGACCCGCGACGAGGAGCTGGCCGAACAGGTGCGCAGTGGCGACCGGGCCATCGACGCTCTGGAAGAGGCGCTCAACGAAGAGGCCGCGCGGGTGATCGCGCTGCGCGCCCCCACCGCGATCGACCTGCGTGTGATCCTGTCGGTGATGCGGATGTCGGCCAATCTCGAACGGATCGGCGATCTTTCCAAGAACATGGCCAAGCGCACCGGCGTGCTGGTCACCATGCCCGCCATCGGCGGCACCTCGACCGCGATCCGGCGCATGGCGCGGGATGTGCAGAAGATGCTGAAGGACGCGCTCGACAGCTATATCCAGCGCGACGAGGCGCTGGCGCTCGACGTGATCGAGCGCGACCGCGACATCGACCAGATGTACAACACGCTCTTTCGCGAGTTCCTGACCTTCATGCTGGAGGATCCGCGCAACATCACGCCCTGCATGCATCTGCATTTCATCGCCAAGAATATCGAGCGGATGGGCGATCACGTGACCTCGATCGCCGAGCAGGTGGTGTTCCTGACCTCCGGCGCCAAGCCCGAGGATGCGCGCGTGAAGGTCGACCGCACCTCGCATGACTCGAGCCTCAGCAGCGGTCTGGACGAGCAGGGGGCATGAACGTCATGGCGGCCCTGCAACCCACCGTGCTTGTGGTCGAGGACGAACCGGCGCAACGGGAGATCCTGAGCTATAACCTGGAGGCAGAGGGTTTCCGGGTGGCGCGCGCCGAGAATGGCGAAGAGGCGCTGATGCTGGTCGCCGAAGAGCAGCCCGACATCATCGTGCTCGACTGGATGCTGCCCAATGTCTCGGGCATCGAGGTCTGCCGCCAGATCAAGATGCGCCCGGAGACGCGCAACACACCGGTCATCATGCTTTCGGCCCGCTCCGAAGAGGTGGACCGGGTGCGCGGGCTGGAAACCGGGGCGGATGATTACGTGGTCAAGCCCTACTCGGTGATCGAGCTCATGGCGCGGGTGCGCGCGCAGCTGCGCCGCGCGCGGCCTTCGGCGGCGGGCATGCAGCTGGAATACGGCGATATCGTGCTCGATTCCGAGACCCACCGTGTCACGCGTGGCGGCGAAGCGCTGAAGCTGGGCCCAACCGAGTTCCGGCTGCTGTCGACCTTCATGGAAAAGCCCGGGCGCGTCTGGTCGCGCGCGCAGCTGCTGGACCGGGTCTGGGGGCGCGACATCTATGTCGACACCCGCACCGTGGATGTGCATATCGGCCGGCTGCGCAAGGCGCTTTGCGTGCATGGCGGCGAGGATCCGCTGCGCACGGTGCGCGGGGCGGGGTATTCGCTGGGCTGAGCCCCGGCTGCGGCAACGCGGTCGCAGAGGGGATCAAAATGCGCGCTTCCGCGCCCGTTTATTCAGCAAATGGCACGGCGACGCATCTCTCATCGGTCGCGATTTGGTCAAACCGGCCACGGGGCGCGGGCCAGTCCTGCCGGATCAGCGCCGCCGCCGTGGCAAAGGTGGCTTGAACTTCGCTGTGGTTGCGTCAACTTGCGGATGGAGCGGTGCGCGAGAGGTGCAGTGATGCGGTTCGTCCTGATATGGATGCTGGCGGTGGTTTGGGCCGGGGTGGCTGCGGCGCATGAGGTGCGGCCCGCGGTCGGGGATCTGACGGCGAACGACGGCGCGGTGCAGCTGGACCTGCGTCTGAGCGCCGAGGCGATCCTTGCCGGGGTCGATCTGGAGGGGGTGCAGGACACCAACGAGACCGGCCTTTCGGCTGCGGTCGACGCGCTGCGCGCGCTGGAGCCCGAGGCGCTTGAGGCGCGACTCGAGGCGGCGGCGGGCGAGTTCGAATCCGCGATTGGCGTCAGCGCCGATGGCGCGGCGCTGCCTATGGCCCTGACGGCGGTGGAGACCGACCCGGTGGGCGACGTGGCGCTGCCGCGCGACACGGTCATGCGGTTCACCGGCACGCTTCCCCAGGGCGCCGAGACGCTGGAGGTCACCTGGCCTGCCCGCTACGGCACGCTTATCCTTCGGCAGATCGGGGTCGAGGACGGCTTTACAGGCTATCTCGACGGCCAGGGCAGCGGCCCGATCAGCATCGGCGGCGGCGATGCCGAAGGCGGCTGGGCGACCTTCTCGGACTATATCCCCGTGGGTTTCGACCACATCCTGCCGAAAGGGCTCGATCACATCCTGTTTGTGCTGGGGCTCTTTTTCCTGTCCACGCGGCTCGGCCCGCTTTTGTGGCAGGTCACCGCCTTCACGCTTGCGCATACGGTCACGCTGGCGCTTGGCGCGCTCGGGGTGGTGAACATCCCCGGCTCCATCGTGGAGCCGATCATCGCGGCCTCCATCGTCTATGTCGCTGTGGAGAATATCGTGTCGGACAAGCTGCATCGCTGGCGACCTTTGGTGATCTTCGTATTCGGCCTGTTGCATGGGCTGGGCTTTGCCGCGGTGCTGGGCGAATTCGGGCTGCCTCAGGGGCAGTTCATCCCGGCGCTGGTGGGTTTCAATGTCGGGGTGGAGCTTGGGCAACTGACGGTGATCGCCTTTGTCTTCCTGGTGGTCTGGCTGGCGCAGCGCGTCGATGAGGGGGCGGCGGATCTGCGCATGGCGCAGATCGTCTACGGGGCCGGCGCACTTATCTGCGTGGGGCTGTCCTTCGCGCTGAACGGTCCGGGGTTCGTGGCCGCGATGGGGGCCGGGGCGCCGGTCTTCCTCTGGCCGGTGGCGGCGCTCTGCCTGCTCTGCATCCTGGCGGTGACCTTCGTGGACCGCATCGACGCCTATCGCCGCTTTGTCGCGGTGCCGGCCTCGGCGGCCATCGCGCTTGTCGGCGCCTACTGGTTTGTGGAGCGGGTGTTTCTGTAACCGGTCGCGGGAACGTCGTGTTCGCCGGTCATACAGGCCGCATCACGTCATCTGCGATTGTCAGACTTCGTGTCTGAAATGGTGCATATGACCGAGCAAGATATCATCACCATATCCGGTTTGGTCTTTGCCAACTCTCGCCATTTTGACGACGCGCTGCCCGTCAAATCGCACATTGCATGAGGATTGAGCGATAGCCATCATCTCAAGGTAGCAGAAGTCAAATTGCTTCTCGAACTTTCCCGCTATGTCGATAAAAATGCCTCCCGAATACCCCGAAGACCGCAAACTTGACCCTAATTGATAATTTTGGCGAACTTCGTCGATCCGTTTGTCGATTTCTTTTTCTCGGGCAGTGTCGAAGTGAACGCCTCCGGCCTTGTTGGCCATGTGCCGCAATACTTGTTCGACACAGAACCATGTGCCTTGCTCATAAGTACACGTCCTACAAAGGAAACCAGCTGGCGGGAAATCTGTCTTCTTGGGAATGCAGAAGTCCGCATGACCCGGAAATCCAGGTTTGATTTTGTAGATCGGGTTGATTGGAAATCCTTCAATAGAGACTCCGCCCAAGGTATAGAATTGAACATCAGTCCATCGATTGATGTCAGAGACATGCGAGGCGTTTTTGAACGCAGGGAGAGACGGTTTTGCGGCTAGTGTGCGCTAACGAAACGAGTCCATTGTCGATTAACCAGCGTCGACAGATACTCGTTGACACGTTTCGAATGCGAGATGTTTCGAAGTATTCGGGGTCGGCCAGATTGTCGATTTAAGCTCTCACATCGTCTTTGAGTTGTTCGACCTACTGATCACTCACTGGCGTTCCTCGCTTTGATCAAGAGGATACCGGTGCGATATCGAAACGACACGCTTTTTTCCTCAGGCTGAACCACAGTGGCAAGAGACAGAGAAAACCGTGGCACCTGGAAAACGATGCCTATAGCCGCATTCCGCACAGCAAGCCTTGCGCCCCGGGCAAAGCTGCGTTATGCGCGCGCTCACGAACCCGCAGGCGGGGGCGGGCTTTGGGACAGACATCCCCCAGAGTCCACCGGTTGGCCACATGGCTGATCCCCCGCCGAGGTATAAACCGGAAAGGATACGAAAGCATGGCTCTTCCCGAGTTCACCATGCGTCAGCTGCTGGAAGCTGGCGTTCACTTTGGTCACCAGACGCAGCGTTGGAACCCCCGCATGGGCGAGTTCATCTATGGCGCGCGCAACGGCATTCACATCGTCGATCTGACGCAGACCGTTCCGATGCTGGACGCGGCGCTGAACGCGATCCGCGAGACCGTCGCCAAGGGTGGCCGCGTGCTGTTTGTCGGCACCAAGCGTCAGGCCGCACAGCCCGTCGCCGAAGCCGCCGAGAAATGCGCGCAATACTACATGAACCACCGCTGGCTCGGTGGCACGCTGACCAACTGGCAGACCGTGTCGAAGTCGATCCAGCGTCTCAAGCAGATCGACGAGCAGATGGAGCAGGGCGCCGAAGGCCTGACCAAGAAAGAGCGTCTGGGCATGGAGCGCGATCAGGGCAAACTGCAGGCCTCGCTTGGCGGGATCCGCGAAATGGGCGGCGTGCCCGATCTGCTGTTTGTGATCGACGTCAAGAAAGAAGCGCTGGCGGTGGCCGAAGCCAACAAGCTGGGCATCCCGGTTGTGGCGATTGTCGACACCAACTGCTCGCCCGACGGTGTGGATTTCATCATTCCCGGCAATGACGACGCGGCCCGCGCCATCGCGCTTTACTGCGATCTGGCCAGCCGCGCGGCGCTGGATGGCATGAGCGCGCAGATGGGGGCGGCCGGTGTCGATCTCGGCGCGCTGGAGCAGGCCCCGGCCGAAGAGCTGCTGGCCGAGGCCGGTGACACGCCCGCCGCCGCCGAGAGCGCACCCGCCGAGGGTTGAACCGGTCTGTCGCAATACCGACATGGCCAGATGACAAGACGGGTGGGGCAGGGGACCGCTCCGCGCCACCCGCCCCCGACATGATATGAGGAGAGCCCAAGATGGCGATCACAGCAGCACAGGTAAAAGAACTGCGCGAAATGACAGCGGCCGGCATGATGGATGCCAAGAAGGCGCTGGTGGAAACCGATGGCGACATGGAGGCCGCGGTTGACTGGCTGCGCACCAAGGGCCTGGCCAAGGCTGCCAAGAAATCCGGCCGGACCGCGGCAGAAGGCCTCGTGGCCGTCGCCGTCGACGGTGGCAAGGGGGTTGCGGTCGAGGTGAACTCCGAAACCGACTTTGTCGCCAAGAACGCCGAATTCCAGGAGATGGTCGGCAAGGTCGCGCAGACCGCGCTGTCGGTGGATGATGTGGAGGCGCTGGGTGGTGCCGATCTCGGTGGCAAGACCGTTTCCGAGACGATCACCGACAAGATCGCCACCATCGGCGAGAACATGTCGCTGCGCCGCATGGCCTCGGTCGAGGGCGAAAGCGTCGTGACTTATGTGCACAATGCCGCCACCGCGGGCATGGGCCAGATCGGCGTTCTGGTCGCGATGACCGGTGGCAACGAGGCGTTCGGCAAGCAGGTTGCGATGCATATCGCCGCTGCCAACCCGGCATCGCTGTCGGCGGACGATCTCGACCCGGCTGTGGTTGCCAAGGAGCGTCAGGTGCAGATCGACATCGCGCGCGAATCCGGCAAGCCCGAGCAGGTCATCGAGAAGATGATCGAAGGCCGCATGAAGAAGTTCCTCGCCGAGGTGACGCTGCTGGGCCAGGCCTTTGTGGTGAACCCGGATCTGACGGTCGAGAAGGCCGCCGAAGAGGCGGGCGCCAGGATCACCGGATTCGTGCGTCTGCAGGTCGGCGAAGGCATCGAGAAAGAGACCGAGGATTTCGCCGCGGAAGTTGCCAAAGCCGCGCAAGGCTGACGCCTTTCCTTCGGAAAAACCTCAAGAAGGCCGTCCCGTCGGGGGCGGCCTTTTTTCTTGGCGCAGGCGTGGGCGGGATGAGATCACCCGCCGCCCCGGGCCCGCCAGAGACAGCGCCGCCGCGGCTCGCCAACAAAGAAGGAGCCGCCGGGACGGGCGGCTCCTTCCACTGCAGGACGCAGGTCGGATCTTTCGGGGCCCCTGCGAGACATTGGGGATGAGCAAGGACCCCGAAAGAGTGCCGGCCCGGAGACGCGGTAATTGCGCCCCCGGAACCAGCTCCGGTATTCACCGGTAAGACTGCAGAGCCCGGAAATCACACGGGTTGCGGCCCCATCGTTCCATGGCCAAAGCCACCACTCACGGAACCTCTGCAGAATGCAATTTGTGGCCGGTCAAGGGTAGTGGGGATTTCCAGACCCAACGTCACATTGCTTCAATCCGGGCGGGATTCGTTACGCTTCGTGATCGTCATGCGCAGGATTCGGCGCTTGCCCGGCAAACCGGTGCGCGGGCAGGGCGCGCGACTGAAAAATCAGCCTTCGATGATATACATCTGGTTGTGGAACGCGGCTTTCGCCACAGCTTGCGCGGTTGTTTCCACGTTCAGCGTGTCCCGGGCGAGTCGCAGGTGTTTTTCGATGGTGGCCTGGGTCAGACCCATGATCTGCGCGATATCCTGCATGGTCTTGCCGTCACCCACCCATTGCAGCGCCTCGCGCTGCCGCGGCGTGAGGTTCTGGTTCGGCAGGGTCATCGGCAGCGTCAGGATCTTGAGATGCACCACGTTGTTCATCAGCACGATATCGGCGCCATGCTCGTCCCAGACCGCGTCCGCCTGATCCTGGTTCATGTCGGCTTTGGTGGTCAGCGACACCGCACCCTTGGTGCGCGTCGAGACCGCCTTAAAGCTGATCGTGTAGCCCGCATGCACCGCGTGGGCGAGGTTGAACTCCACCACCTTGCGGGCCTTTTCATCGAGATCGCCGCTGGAGATTCGCTCCGCCAGAGCGCGCCAGCTGCACCAGCCTTCGTTCTCCAGCGCCCAGCGGACCATCGGCGCATAGCGGTAAAGCCCGTCCTCGACAAACCCCTTGCGATATTCCGGCGTGTGGTTGGTCAGCACGACAAAATCATTGGGATCGCCCATCGAGGTGGGCGTCATGAACTGGGTAAACCCGTAGATCAGCCGGTCAAAGCCGTAATCGGTCATCGTCTGGCAATGGCGTTGCCACAGCTCCTCGACACTGTCGATATTGGTCAGCTCGACCAGATAGTCCCGCAATTCCTGCTTCATGAGGCCGTCTCCAGATGGCTGACCAGCGCGTCCATCGCCAGAGTGTACCCGCGTGCGCCGAAACCGCAAATCAGACCGATGGCGACCGGAGAGAGGAACGATCTGTGACGGAAGGCCTCGCGGGCGTGGATGTTGCTCAGATGCAGCTCGATCACCGGCAATTCGATCGACGCGATCGCGTCATGCAGCGCCACCGATGTATGCGTATAGGCGCCGGCATTGAGGATAACACCGTCCTTGGTCTCACGCGCGGCATGCAGCGCGTCGACCAGATCGCCTTCGTGATTGGACTGATCGAAGGCCACGTTCACGCTGATGGCCTGGGCGTAGGTGCGGCACATCTCTTCGATGTCGCTCAGCGTGGTTGTGCCGTAGACCTCGGGCTGGCGCGTGCCCAGCAGATTGAGATTGGGGCCGTTGAGGATCAGAATGGATCGCATGCAACTCTCCGGAATGCTGGCACGTGTGCTAGGCGCGGCAAACCCGCGAGTCCAGACACCGTTTGTGCCGCCGGACGATAAGTCGCGCGCCGTTGCGCCGCGGTCGCTTTGATTCCCGGGCTGTGGCGGGTTTCGCGGACAGCGCGCGCGCTTGTGCTTTGGTAATGAAGGGGAGTTGCTGCAAGGATGAACTTGCGTGAGGTAGGTCGTGTAAGGCGCTGAAGGCAAATGTTTCCTGACTGATTTGACGTTGCTGCGGCTGTCAAGCGGACGCAGGTCTATTATAATCATAATACTGATTATAAGACTAACGGTTGTACGCGCAAAGTTAAAGTGTCCCACATCTGCAAAGTAGAAGTGTCACACTCTGCCCCAATGAGAACAGGCAGAGA
>CANMMF010000006.1 GCA_947498985.1 uncultured Paracoccaceae bacterium
ACATGACCTTGCCCACGCGTCGCGCGCGCCGGGACGCGCGGGGCGGATGTTGTACCTGAAGTGACTCAGGTGTGGGCCGTCACGTCTGCTATGCAGACATGACCTTGCCCACGCGTCGCGTGCGCCGGGACGCGCGGGGCGGATGTTGCACCTGGAGCAACTCAGGTGTGGGCCGTCACGTCTGCTATGCAGACATGACCTTGCCCACGCGTCGCGCGCGCCGGGACGCGCGCGACGGGCCTAATGTCCCCCCAGAACCCCGGTGCGGACGCCGTAATCCACCGCCAGCGCGTAATCGGGGTCGTCGTCGCTGTCGACCACAAGGTGACCGGCCCTCTTCAGCAGCCGGTGGCAATCGCGGCTGAGATGGCGCAACTGGATCTGCTTGCCCGCCTCCTCGTATTTCGCCGCAACCGCCTCGATGGCCTGCAGCGCGGACTGGTCCACCACCCGGCTGTCGGCGAAATCCACGATCACCGTCGAGGGATCCCCCGACACGTCAAAGAGCTCGGAAAACCCTTCGGACGAGCCGAAAAACAGCGGGCCCTGCACCTGGTAGACCCGCGCGCCTTCGGGGGTGGAATAGGTCTTGGCATGGATCCGGCGCGCGTTGTTCCACGCATAGGCCAGCGCCGAGACGATGACCCCCACCACCACGGCCACCGCGAGATCCTCCATCACCGTGACCACGGTCACCAGCAGAATCACAAACGCGTCCATCAGCGGCACCTTGCGCAGGATGGTGAGCGAGTTCCACGCGAACGTCCCGATCACCACCATGAACATCACCCCCACAAGCGCGGCCAGCGGAATGAGCTCGATCAGCGGCGCGGCAAAAAGGATGAAGACCAGCAAAAAGAGCGCCGCGGCAATGCCCGCGATCCGCGTGCGCGCGCCGGATTTCACGTTGATCATCGACTGGCCGATCATCGCGCAGCCGCCCATGCCGCCGAAGAACCCCGTGACCGTATTGGCCACACCCTGAGCGATACATTCCTGGCTGGCGCCACCGCGCTTATTGGTCATCTCACCCACGAGGTTCAGCGTCAGCAGGCTTTCGATCAGGCCGATGGCCGCGAGAATCACCGCGTAGGGCAGGATGATCTCGAAGGTTTCCCAGTTGAGCGGCACCATCGGGATGTGCAGCGTCGGCAGCCCGCCCGCGATGGAGGCCAGATCGCCGACCCGTGGCACCTCGAGCCCCAGCCCGATGACGAGGGCGGCCACGATGGCGATCCCCGCCAGCGGGGCCGGCACCACGCGGCTCACCCGCGGCATCACCCAGATGATCGCCATGGTCAGCGCCGTCAGCCCCAGCATCAGGACAAGGGGCATGCCCGAGAGCCATTCGCCCCCGCTCATGCCGTGGCCGGTCTGCTCCATCGTGCCGGGCACTTTGAATTGGCCCAGCTGGGCCAGGAAAATCACGATGGCCAGCCCGTTCACAAAGCCCAGCATCACCGGATGCGGCACAAGCCGGATGAACTTGCCCCATTGCATGACGCCCGCGAAGACCTGCAGCAGCCCCATCAGCACCACGGTGGCAAAGAGGTACTCCACCCCGTGCTGCGCCACCAGCGCCACCATCACCACCGCCAGAGCGCCCGTGGCGCCTGAGATCATGCCCGGCCGCCCGCCGAATAGCGCGGTGATCAGACCGACAAGAAAGGCCGCGTAAAGCCCCACGAGCGGGTGCACACCCGCGACAAACGCAAAGGCCACCGCTTCGGGCACCAGCGCCAGCGCCACGGTGAGACCGGCCAGAAGTTCGATGCGCAAACGGCCCGGCGTCAGCTTCTCGTCCGAGCCCAAAGACAGGTCGGGCAAATCAATTCGCTTGGCAAAACTTGCCAGTATGGCCTTCTTCATCTGCTTGGAATCCTTCCTGCTCGCGCGCCGGTCCTAACGCAACCGGTTGCAAATGGCCACCAACCACAACGAAACGGAGCCATGACGCGGGCACATACCCCGCGTCACGGATCCTGTAACGGATACTTTGGCCTGTTCGGGCAGCTTTTCGGCGCGCGCCGGTCGTTCAGACCAGCAGGATGTCCCCGGGGCCGAGATCGGCCTCCTCCACCCCGCGCAGCACAATCTCGGCGCCGCCATCGTAGCGCAGGATCGTGCCGACCGGACGCTCGATCAGCTCGAAACTGGCGACCCCCTGCAGCTGGATGACATCCTCGCCCGGTACAAAATCGGCAATGGTGTCGCGCCCGTCGCCGGGCTCGAAGCGGAAGACATCCGCCTCTGCCCCGCCGCGCAGCAGGTCGTCCTCGGCGCCGCCATCGATCAGATCGATCCCGGTATTGCCGTTCAGCACGTCATTGTTGCGCCCGCCCAGAAGCGTGTCGTCCCCTGCCCCGCCCACCAGCGTGTCATCGCCGTTGGAGCCGTCCAGCGAATCGTTGCCGCTGTTGCCCATGAGCAGATCGTCCTGCGCGCCGCCGCGCAGACTGTCATCGCCGCGCCCGCCATAGAGGCTGTCATTGCCCATGCCACCGAGGATCGTGTCGTCACCGTCCCCGGACCAGAGCCGGTCATCCCCGAACTCCAGAACAAACTTGTCGTCGCCGCGGAAGTTCAGCACCACGCCAAACGGATCGGTCTCTCCCGGGCGGTGGGATTCCGGCACCGAATTACCGAAATAGACCCAGTTCTGCTGCAGCAGCAAACGGTCGAGCGCGCGCAGATCGCCCCCCGCTTCCGCGGCGGCCGCGGCGATCAGGTCGCCGATATCGAGCCGCAGTTTCCAGAAATCGACGTCATAGCCCAGCAGACCGGCGACATCGATATGCACCGCGTCGAGCCGCCCATCGACCAGATAGGTGGCGTCGCCCACGTCAAGGTAGCTGAAATTCACACCCGTGAGCGTCACCGGCGAAGCGCCCAGCATCAGCGTGGCACTGGTGGCATCGCCCGAGGTCACCTCGGCATCGCCAAGCGCGCTTGTCAGCACGCTCAGCAGATCGCCCGGATCCTGTGCAACACCTTCTGAAATCCGGATAAATGGCATAGGTCGCAACTTTCTCAATCGAACAAATCTGCGCGCAGCTTACAGCGAAACCGCGCAAAGGCGATGGCAAATTCACCGGCAGAGCGCGGGAGTCCGCGCCATGGCACTCACATTCGCGTAAGCCCGCGACCGGGCGGGCTTGCATGCGGGGGATGATGATCTAGGCTCGCCCGCGCGTCATGGACCGGAGGCAGACATGGACACGATGATCGGGGTGATCGGCGGCTCGGGCATTTACGAGATCGACGGGCTGGAGGAGGCCGTCTGGCGCGACGTGGACAGCCCCTGGGGCACGCCCTCGGATCAGGTGCTGACCGGCACGCTTGATGGCGTCAGGATGGCCTTCCTGCCGCGTCACGGGCGCGGCCATGTACACAGCCCGACCAGCGTGCCCTACCGCGCCAATATCGATGCGCTCAAGCGTCTGGGGGTCACCGATGTGATCTCGGTCTCGGCCTGCGGGTCGTTCCGCGAAGAGATGGCGCCGGGGGATTTTGTGGTGGTCGACCAGTTCATCGACCGCACGTTTGCGCGCGAGAAATCGTTTTTCGGCACCGGCTGCGTGGCGCATGTGTCGGTCGCCCACCCGACCTGCCCCCGCCTTGGCGCGGCCTGCCATCAGGCAGGACAAGCGGCGGGCATCACCATCCACCAGGGCGGCACCTATCTCGCCATGGAAGGCCCGCAATTCTCCACGCTGGCGGAATCGAAGATGTACCGCGAACACTGGGGCGCGGATGTGATCGGCATGACCAACATGCCCGAGGCCAAGCTCGCCCGCGAGGCAGAGCTCTGCTACGCCTCCATCGCGATGGTCACCGATTACGACAGCTGGCATCCCGATCACGGCGAGGTCGATGTGAACGACATCATCCGCACGCTGATGGGCAATGCCGAGAAGGGCCGCGAGATGATCCGCGGGCTGCCCGCACGCCTGGGGGCCGAACGCGCGCCCTGCCCGCATGGCTGCGACCGCGCGCTGGAATACGCCATCCTGACCGCCCCCGACCAGCGCGACCCGGATCTGCTGGCCAGGCTCGATGCGGTCGCAGGCCGCGTTCTGGGGGCGGCGGGCTGAGCGCCGCGCAAGCGCCGTGCACCGCGCCGCTCTGCTCACCCTGCCGCTTTTCGTCGCGCCCGCGTCGGCCGATGATTTCGTGACCAGCTCCGGCCTGCTGCCGGATAACGCGTTCTGACGGCATGTCTCCTGCGGCGCGGCCCCCGATGCGGCCTGCACCAAACCGCTGCTGCGCCGGCCCGGCGACGGGGCGGTCACGGTCAGCCTCACCCGCATCGACCGCGCCTTTCCGGGTGGCCAACAGGCGCGCGCCCGCGCCGCCCTCACCCGCGCGGTGCAGTATCTCAACGCATCCGGCATGGCCCTCACGCTGCGCGTCGCCCCCGATGACATCGAGGCCGATATCCGCATCCATCTGCCCGACACCGACGGCACCACCCCGATCGCAGGCTCCGGCATCCCGGGCGTCGACGGCATTTCGCTCGATGGCGCCCGGGTGCTGGTCCGGGGCAACCCCGATACCGGCCCGATCCGCAACGCGCATGTCGTCTTCGGTCTCCGCCTGCCCCGCCGCCACTGCGACCCGCCCATGCTCGAAGAGCTCACCCAGGCGCAGGGCCTGTTGACCGATATTCGCAATCCGGCCTACGAAGGCGTGTCGGTCTTCCCGCAGGACAGCAACGCGGCCAGGCGTCTGGGACCGCAGGACATCATGGCGTTGCGGCGTCACGACCCGATTGAGGAGTAACCTCTTGTCGCTCGAGCTCTGGCTGGCCTTTGTCGCCGCCTCCACCGCCCTGCTGATGATCCCCGGCCCCACGGTGCTGCTGGTGCTCTCCTACGCGCTCTCCAGGGGGCGCGCGGTCGCGCTTTCCTGCGCCGCGGGTGTGGCGCTGGGCGATCTGGTCGCCATGACCCTGTCGCTTGCCGGGCTGGGCACGCTGGTGGCCACCTCGGCCACGCTTTTCACGCTGCTGAAATGGATTGGCGCGGTTTATCTGGTCTGGCTCGGCCTGAAACTCCTGCGCTCGGCGCCGTCGCAGGGCCTCGCATTGCCGCGGGCCGACGTCTCTTGCCGCGGCGTCTTCCGGCACGCCGCCACGGTGACCGCGCTCAACCCCAAATCGATCGCTTTCTTCATCGTCTTCGTGCCGCAATTCATCGCCGCCGACGCGCCGCTCGCGCCGCAATTCACCATCCTCGTGAGCACATTTGTGGCGCTGGCGGCGCTCAATACATTGGCCTACGCGCTGGCCGCTGGCGCGCTGCGCCAGACCATCCGGCGCCCGGCGGTGCTGATCTGGATCACCCGCGCGGGCGGCGCCACGCTGATCGCCATGGGCGCGCTGACCGCAACGCTTCGGAGACAGGCATGAACGACGTCAAGGACTACATCCGCACCATCCCCGACTTTCCCCATGACGGCATCATGTTCCGCGACGTGACCACGCTCTTTGCCGATCCGCGCGGCTTCCGGATCGCCATCGACCAGCTGCTGCACCCCTATGCGGGCCTGCGCTTCGACAAGGTGGTCGGGCTCGAGGCGCGCGGCTTCATCCTCGGCGGCGCGGTGGCGCACCAGCTCTCGGCGGGGTTTGTGCCGGTGCGCAAGAAGGGCAAGCTGCCCGGCGCGGTGATCTCGCAATCCTACACGCTCGAATATGGCGAGGCGGTGGTGGAGCTGCATGACGACGCAATCACCGCGGGCGAAAAGATCCTGATCGTCGACGATCTTCTGGCCACCGGCGGCACGGCGGAGGCGGGCATCAAGCTGGTCGAGCGCCTGGGGGGCGAGATCATCGGCTGCGCCTTCATCGTCGATCTGCCCGAACTCGGCGGCCGCGCCCGGCTCGAAGCGCTGGGCATGGAGGTGCATGCGCTCTGCGCCTATGACGGTCTCTGACCCACCGAAGCCGACGCACCCCCACCGAAAACGCCGTCCAGCCCGCAGCGCAGAAGCCCCGGCCCAACGCCCCCTGCTTCTCTGGTTCGGAAATACTTCGGGGGTATGGGGGCTGGCCCCCATTCCGACATCGCGCCAATGCGCCGCGCCTCCGAATTCCCGGCACCCCGCCAAGGCCCCCGCCGCGGCACGCACACCGCCCGACCATCACCCGCGACACCCGCCCGTAGCGCCCGCCGCCCCGCCCATGCCGAAGGCATTGCGGGGCTGATCCGGCGCGCGCCGCAGGCGCGCTCATCTGCGTCACCCGGGCACGCGGGACGGGGTCACGCGACGTTGGCGGCTTTCGGTGTGGCGCGCTTGGCGCGCGGTTTCGCACTGGCGGAATTTGCGTCGATGAATTCCAGTACCAGCGGGCGGATGTTGTTGCGCCAGCTCTTGCCCGCGAAGATCCCGTAATGCCCGGCCCCGGGCTCCACGTGGCTTGCCTTCTTGCTGTCCGGCAGACCGGTGCAGAGATCGAGTGCGGCCACACATTGCCCCGGCGCCGAGATATCGTCCTTGGCGCCTTCGACGGTTTTCACCGCCACGCTGGTGATCGCCCCCATATCGACCTCGTGACCGGCCACGACAAAGGCGTTGCGCGCAATCTCGCGGTTCTTGAAGATCCGCTCCACCGTCGAGAGGTAAAACTCCGCCGGCATGTCCATCACCGCAAGGTATTCGTCGTAAAACCGGTTATGGGCGTCGTGGTCGCCCGCCTCGCCGCGCGACACGCGCAGGATCTGGTCGTTGAACGCCTTGCCGTGGCGTTCGGAATTCATGCTCATGAAGCTCGCCAGCTGCAGCAGTCCGGGATAGACCATGCGGCCCACGCCGGGATATTTGAAGCCGACGCGCTGGATCATCGTCTCCTCCAGCTGGCCCATGGTCACGCGGCGGCCGAAATCCGTCACATCGGTGGGCGTCGCGTCGGGATCGACCGGCCCGCCGATCAGCGTCAGCGTGCGCGGCTGGGCGTCGGGGTCGAGCTCCGCGAGATAGGCGGTGGCGGCCAGCGTCAGCGGCGCCGGCTGGCAGACCGCGATCACATGTGTGTCGGGGCCCAGATGTTTCATGAACTCCATCAGGTAGAGCGTGTAATCCTCCACGTCGAACTTGCCCGCCGAGACCGGAATGTCGCGCGCGTTGTGCCAGTCGGTGATGTAGACCTCGCAATTCACCATCAGCGATTTCACCGTGGAGCGCAGCAGCGTCGCGTAATGCCCCGACATCGGCGCCACCAGCAGGATCTTGCGCGCCTGCTCGTCGCGGCCGGTGACGTTGAAATGCAGCAGATCGCCGAACGGCTTCTCGACCACCGTGTCGATATTGACCAGATGGTCGCGGCCGTCCTCATGGGTGAAGGTGCGGATACCCCAGTCGGGTTTCGCCACCATGCGTTCGAAGGTGCGTTCGGTCACCTCGCCCCAGGCTGCCATCCACTGGAAGGCAGGGTTTGGAATCATCGACCAGGCGGGGTATGATGCCATGGTTTTTGCCGTCGCTCCCAACCATTGATTGGTGTTGCGGACGGTTTCCATCCAATCGTATGTCGCCATATAGCGCATCAGAGGCACTCCTTAATAGACTGCCCGGGAGACAAATGCCCACACCGAGCCAAATCGTCGCTTTGCCTCCCACGCCCGGCGACGGTATTCTGCACAGCAGCGAGAATAGGGGGGAAAGTTAACGATGACAACAAACGACATTGCCGCAGCCGAGAGCCGCGAGCGTCTTGACGCAAATTTGGCACGGGTCGAGGATCTGTCGAAACGGCTGATGACCGCGCTCACCCGCAAGAAATCGGTGCCCGCGGCGCTGAGCGGTCCGGATGCCTCGCTCTATGCCAACGCCAGCCAGGCCTACTGGCAGGAATGGATGCAGAATCCCGCCAAGATGCTGGAGCATCAGGTGCAGTACTGGGGCAAGACGATGACCCATTTCGTCGACGCCCAGCAGGCGCTGGCCAAGGGCCCGCTCAAGGCGCCCGAGGATCCCGGCCCCAAGGACCGGCGCTTTGCCAACCCGCTCTGGGACACCCACCCCTATTTCAACTACGTCAAGCAGCAATACCTGATCAATTCCGAGGCCATCGCCGGATCGCTCGATGAGATCGCGGAGCTTGATCCCAAGGAAAAGCGCCGGCTGAAGTACTTCGCCCAGCAGATCACCGACATGTTTGCGCCGACGAATTTTCTGGCCACCAATCCCGATGCGCTGATGCGCGCGGTCGAGACCGAGGGCGAGAGCCTTGTGAAGGGTCTCGAAAACCTCGTGTCCGATCTTGAGGCCAATAACGGCGAGCTGGTGGTGCGGCTGGCCGATGAAGAGGCGTTCCAGATCGGCGAGAACATCGCGACCGCCGAGGGCGAGGTGATCTTTCGCAACCGGATGATGGAGGTGATCCAGTACAGCCCGACCACCGACGAGGTGCACGAGACCCCCATCGTGCTCTTCCCGCCCTGGATCAACAAGTTCTACATTCTCGATCTCAAGCCCACCAACAGCCTGATCCGCTGGGTGGTCGATCAGGGCTATACGCTCTTTGTGGTCAGCTGGATCAACCCCGGCGCGGACTATGCCGATGTCGGCCTGGAAGCCTATATCGAAGAGGGCTATCTCAAGGCCACCGAGATCGCCAAGGAGGTCTGCGGCGTCGACAAGATCAACGCCGTGGGCTACTGCATCGCGGGCACCACGCTGTCGCTCACCCTGTCTCTGATGAAAAAGCGCGGCGACAAGTCGATCAAGTCGGCCACCTTCTTCACCGCGCTCACCGATTTCTCCGATCAGGGCGAATTCACGCCGTTCCTCGAGGATGACTTCGCCGACGGGATCGAGCAGGAGATCGCGCAGGAGGGCGTGCTGCCCTCCTTCATCATGGCGCGCACTTTCTCCTTCCTGCGCTCCAACGACCTGATCTACGGCCCCGCGATCCGCCACTACATGATGGGAGAGACGCCGCCCGCCTTCGATCTGCTCTACTGGAACGGCGACGGCGCCAACCTGCCCGGCAAGATGTTCAGCCAGTACCTGCGCGGGCTCTGCCAGCGCAACGAGTTCGCCACCGGCGAATTCGAGCTGTTAGGCGAAACCCTGTCGGTCAAGGATGTGGACGTGCCGCTGATGTCCATCGCCACCGAGACCGATCACATCGCCGCCGCGCGCGACGTCTATCGCGGCGTGCAGATGATGGGCTCGCGCTCCAAGCAGTTCGTGCTGGGCCAGTCTGGCCATATCGCGGGCATCGTGAATCCGCCCAGCAAGAACAAGTACGGCCATTTCACCGGCGACGATCTCAAGCTCGATTTCGACGAATGGAAAGACAGCGCAGAGCATCACGAGGGCTCCTGGTGGCCGCATTGGGAGGCCTGGCTGAAGAAGCGGTCGGGCAAGAAAGTGCCCGCGCGAATCCCCGGCGAGGCAGGGTATGAACCGCTCTGCCCCGCGCCCGGCACCTATGTGAAACTGAAGGCTGTAAAGCAAAATCAGTGACTTGAAAAAATTATGCTGCAGTGCAGAAAAAGTACTTGAATTTCTGCACTGCAGCATGCATATTCCTCTCAGACGCAGAACAGCGGGGTGGGCCCGCAAAGCGCTGAAAGGAATAGATCGATGGCCAAGACCCAAGACATGACCGTGATGATGAAAGAAATGATGGGCGCATTCCCCGTCGACACCAAAGCGATGGAAGATGCTTTCAAAACCACCGCCACCATGAACGAGAAGCTCTCGGGTGTTGCGCTGGAAGCCGCTGAAAAGTCGACCGAAATCTCCGCCAAATGGACCAAGGACACGCTGACCAAGCTGGCCGACATGTCCAAGGCGAAGAAAGAGCCGGCCGATTACGCCAAGGCGATGACCGATTTCGCATCCGCTCAGGCCGAAGTTGCCGCCGAGAACATGGCCGCCTTCGCCGAGATCGCGAAAAAAGTCCAGATGGACACCGTCGAGCTGCTCATGGCCGCTGGCAAGGACTTCTCCGAGGATGCAACCGCAGCCGTGAAGAAGGCCACCGACGAAATGACCGCGACCGCCAAGAAAGCGACCGCAGCCAAGTAATCCGACACTGTCTTCGCGACAGTCGGAGCGGATTTTGCGCCCTCTCCTCCCTTTAAGGCGCAAAACCTGTGGGCGGGATCTTCGGATCCCGCCCTTTTTCGTGCCCGTCCGGTGTACGCTGCGCAACCGCATCTCTGCCGAGCGCGGACGACCGCACCACGGGATACCGCGCATGCCGCGCAGGGTAGGCCTTGGACGCCCGGCCCGGCGCGCAGCACCGCAGGGCGTGCGCGCTTTTCCGCGGTCCCGCCGCCACAGACCACGCAACACCCGGCGCGCCTTGCCCCGCTTTGCCCAACCGGCGCAGGATCCCGCCTGCCGCTTCACAGCCGGGCCCCCAGATCCCGCCGGTTCATGACAGCTCTGAAACGCCGCTTGATCAAAACAGCAGGCTTTTGCCCATGACCCGGCGGCAGCCCGCGCGACCATCCGCATTGCCGCTTGCCAAGCCCGGTGGGATCGGTCAGCAAGCGGCCATGGACGCGTATTACAGGCCACTCGTTCGTCACGATCAGCCCCGCCCCGACACGGCCCTGCCGCTGGCCGGCGGGCCGGGATGGTTTACCGAAGCCGCCCTGCACCGGCGCGGCGCGGAGGTCATCCGCGTCGATCAGGACGCCATCCCCGACGCCTGGAAAACCCGGCTCACCCTGCCGCGCACGGCGGTGGCGGGCATGCCGATGGACCGCGTCAACCTGATGGGCATCCTCAACGTCACACCTGACAGCTTTTCCGACGGGGGCCGCCACAAGCAGGCCGTGCAGGCGCTGGCCCATGCCCGCGATCTGGCCGCCGGTGGCGCGCATATTATCGATATCGGCGGCGAAAGCACCCGCCCCGGCGCGCAGACCGTGCCCGCCGAGGCCGAGATCGCCCGGATAGAGCCGGTGTTTGCGGCGCTCGACGGCACGCTCGACATCCCCGTTTCCATCGATACGCGCAAATCGGCGGTGGCCGAGGTGGCCGCGGCCCATGGCGCGGGGCTGATCAACGATGTGTCGGGCTTCACCTATGACCCGATGCTGGCGCATTTCGCCGCCCGCAAAAAGCTGGCGGTCTGCGTCATGCATGCGCGCGGCGATCCCGAGACCATGCATCACGATCCGCGCTACGGGGACGTGCTGCTCGACGTGTTCGACTTTCTGGCCGATCAGGTCGCGATGCTGGCCGGGCTGGGTGTGCCGCGCGACCGCATCATCGTCGATCCGGGCATCGGGTTCGGCAAGAACACCCATCACAACCTGGCGCTGTTGACCGGCCTCTCGCTCTTTCACGGGCTGGGCTGCGCGCTGTTGCTCGGGGCCTCCCGCAAAGGCTTCATCGGGCAGATTTCCGGCGCCAGCCCCGCTGCGGCCCGCGGCCCCGGCTCGGTTGCGGTGGCGCTGCACGGCGCACGCGAGGGCGCGCAGATCCTGCGCGTGCATGACGTGGCCGAGACGGCCCAGGCCCTCGCCCTCTGGCAGGCCCTCAGATCAGGAGAGTACCATGACCCGTGAATTGTTCGGCACCGACGGGGTGCGCGGCACCGCCAACAGCTTCCCGATGACCGCCGAGATGGCGCTGATGCTGGGTGCCGCGGTGGGCCGGCATTTCCGGCGCGAACATGGCGGCGTGCACCGGGTGGTGATCGGCAAGGACACGCGACTTTCGGGCTACATGTTCGAAAACGCGCTCACTGCGGGGCTCACTTCCACCGGCATGAACGTGCTGCTGCTGGGCCCGGTGCCGACGCCCGCGGTGGGTCTGCTCACGCCGTCGATGCGTGCCGATCTCGGCATCATGATCTCGGCCTCGCACAATCCCGCCATCGACAATGGCATCAAGTTCTTCGGCCCTGACGGCTTCAAGCTCTCCGACGCGGTCGAGGCCGAGATCGAGCGGTTGGTGCAGGAAGGTGTGCGCCCCTCCGAGCCGCAGAATATCGGCCGCGCCAAACGGATCGACGATGGCCGCTTCCGCTACCAGGAGCGGGTGAAATCCACCCTGCCCCACGGGCTGCGGCTCGACGGGATGAAAGTGGTGGTGGATTGCGCCAATGGTGCGGCCTACCGCACCGCCCCCGAAGTGCTGTGGGAGCTCGGCGCGGATGTGATCCCCGTGGGCACCGCGCCCAACGGGCTCAACATCAACGCCGATTGCGGCTCCACCAAACCGCAGGTCGCCGCCGAGACGGTGGTGGCGCATGGCGCGCATGTGGGCATCTGCCTTGACGGCGATGCCGACAGGATCATCCTGATCGACGAGACCGGGCAGGTCGCCGATGGCGATCAGTTCATGGCGCTCATCGCCTCGCGCTGGGCCGCCGAAGACCGCCTCAAGGGCGGCACGCTGGTCTCCACGGTGATGTCCAATCTCGGGCTGGAGCGCTTCCTGCAGGACAAGGGTCTGCGGCTGGAGCGAACCAGGGTCGGCGACCGCTATGTGGTCGAGGCGATGCGCGCGGGTGGCTGGAACCTCGGCGGAGAGCAATCGGGTCATATCGTGATGACCGATTACGCCACCACCGGCGACGGTCTGATGGCGGGGCTGCAATTTCTCTGCGAGATGGTGCGCACCGGCAAACCGGCCTCGGCGCTTTCGCGCAGCTTCGTGCCGGTGCCGCAGATGCTCAAGAATGTCCGCTACGCCAATGGCGAAACCCCGCTGGAGGCGGCACCGGTGAAATCGGCCATCGCCGAGGCCGAAGCGCAGCTTGACGGCAAGGGCCGGTTGCTGATCCGCAAATCGGGCACCGAACCGCTGATCCGCGTGATGGCGGAATGCGAGGATGAAGGGCTGCTGAGCGAAGTGGTGGACGGGATCGTGGCCGAAGTGCAGGCGGTCTCGGCCTGACGCAGGCAAGCCTTCGCCTCGCGCATGACCTCAAAAGCGCCGCGCAACCGACTGAAAACCCTTCTCTTCGAAGGCTTGACGTAACGTCGCCACCAAGCGCCGCGCCGCTGGTTTCTTTGGGCCGGAAATATCCCGGGGGGTCCGGGGGGCTGGCCCCCCGGCAGTCCTGTGGTCCGGGGGGCTGGCCCCCCGGCAGTTCTGTGGTTCGGGCGACTTCCCCCCGGCAGTCCTGTGGTCGGCTGCTGCAGTCAACGCCCCGATATGGACTCAAACCATGCCCGACCGCTCCTGCGCCGCTTCAAGCCCGCCGCCGTCCAAACAGCGCTGTCAGTACGCCCCAGAAGCCTGCGATGAAGGCAAAAACCGCCGACAGGCCAAGCCATCCGGCAAAAAACCCGGTGCCGGCAAAGACCGCTCCTTCGAAATTGACAGGCACCGCGGGCTCGTAATTCAGCAGCGCCTTTCGGGTGATTTCCCGGTCGCCCATATGCGCGGCCATGCGCGCGCGCATGAAGGGGCCGGCGCCTTCCAGTGCTTCGAGATCGGCCTTGAGGCGGGCGTGACGGGCGATGTCCTGCTCGATATTGCCCGCCTGTGTGCGCGCCAGCGGGCCTTCATCCGAAAGCGACACCAGCATCGCATCGAGGCTTTGGCCGTTTTCTGCCGCATCCGCCTCGTAGCGGGTGATCTGGCGCGAAAGCTCATCCACGGCGCCACCCAGCCGCTGCCGGTATTGCTGCGAGAACTCGGGGAATTGCGACAGCCCGGCGGCACCGGTCAGCCCGCCTGCAAGGGCCAGCGTCCTGAGGATCATTGCGCCTCTCCTGCTCGGTTTTGGGGCAGTCTAGCCGTTCCGCCCGGCGCCGTCAGCGAAAAATCCCGTGCGCGCCGCGCGGCTCAGCCCGCCGCGCGCCCGTAGATCTGCGCAACCCGCTCCAGCGCCTGCTCGGGCGGCATCTCCTCGCTCTGCCCGCTGCGCCGCGAGGTCAGCTCCACCACGCCGTTCTTCAGCCCGCGCGGCCCGACGGTGATCCGCCAGGGCAGGCCGATGAGATCCATCGTCGCGAACTTGCCGCCCGCGCGTTCGTCTGTATCGTCGTAAAGCGGCTCCAGCCCCATCGCGGCGAGCGCCTTGTAAAGCGCCTCGCAGGCGGCATCGGCCTCCGCATCGCCGGATTTGAGGTTCACGATACCGCAATGGAACGGCGTGACACCTTCGGGCCAGATGATGCCGCGGTCATCATGGCTGGCCTCGATGATCGCGCCCAGAAGGCGGCTCACGCCGATGCCGTGGCTGCCCATATGCACCGGCGCCGGCTTGCCGTCCGGCCCCTGCACGGTGGCGCCCATGGGCTCGGAATACTTGGTGCCGAAATAGAAGATCTGCCCCACCTCGATGCCGCGCGCAATCCGGCGGCGCGCTTCGGGCACGTCGGCCCAGACCGCCTCGTCATGGGTCTCGTCGGTGCGGGCATAGCGCGAGGTGAACTCCTCCAGCACCGCACGACAGGCGGCGTGGTCGTCATAGTCGATCTGCCGGTCGCCAAAGCGCAGATCTGTGATCTCGCTGTCGTAGAACACCTCCGACTCGCCCGTCTCCGCCAGCACCAGGAATTCATGCGTGTCATCGCCGCCGATGGGCCCGCTGTCGGCGCGCATCGGGATCGCCTGCAGCCCCATGCGCTCATAGGTGCGCAGGTAGCTGACCAGATGGCGGTTATAGGCGTGCAGCGCGTCCTCCTTGGTCAGATCGAAGTTATAGCCGTCCTTCATCAGGAACTCGCGCCCGCGCATGACGCCAAAGCGCGGCCGGATCTCGTCGCGGAATTTCCACTGGATGTGATAAAGCGTCAGCGGCAGATCCTTGTAGCTGCTCACGTGGCTTCGGAAGATGTCGGTGATCAGCTCTTCGTTGGTGGGCCCGTAAAGCATGTCGCGATCCTGCCGGTCGCGGATCCGCAAAAGCTCATCGCCGTAAGCGTCATAGCGCCCGCTTTCGCGCCAGAGATCGGCCGATTGCAGCGTCGGCATCAGCATCGCGATATGGCCCGCGCGCGCCTGTTCCTCGTGCACGATCCGCTCGATGTTGCGCAGCACCTTGTAGCCCAGCGGCAGCCAGGAATAGATCCCGGCGCTCGCCTGCTTGATCATGCCCGCGCGCAGCATGTAGCGGTGGCTGACGATCTGCGCCTCGGAGGGCGTTTCCTTGAGGACAGGCAGGAAGTAGCGGCTGAGGCGCATGGATCAGGGCTCCTTGGGGTCGGTTCACGACTTCATGCGCCGGGCGGGCGGGGTTGGCAAGACCCGCGGATGCGACAGGGGGCGTGAAATGCCGCCGATCCGTGCTGCGCGGCCGCGAGACCGGGGACGTCACGGTGACACCCCGCCTCACCCGCACTCCGGCGTTGGTCAATGCACCTTGGCCCCGGATGCGCGGGCCGGATCCTGCCGCCGCGGTCCTTGTCGCCTGCGAGGCCCGGCATGTCCGGCGAAGTCCGGCGAAACCCGGGCATCCCGCGCAACGTCAAGCAGGACGGCACAGCCCGGTCGCCCGCCGCCATCCCCCATCCGATCACGCCGGATCACGGACCCGCGAGAACACCGATCCGATCCCCGAGACCCGCCGTATCCCTTCCATACACATCAGGGAGACACCAACCATGACCATCAGGACCACCCTCGCCACGGCCGCCGCCGTGCTGACGCTCGGGACCGCCGCTCAGGCCAACACCATCGTCGACATCGCCGCCGGCGACGACCGCTTCACCACGCTTGTGGCCGCCGTGCAGGCCGCGGGCCTGGCCGAGACGCTCTCCGGCCCCGGCCCCTTCACCGTCTACGCGCCCCTGAACGACGCGTTCGCCGCCCTGCCCGACGGCACGGTCGAGGATCTGCTGAAGCCCGAAAACAAGGAACAGCTGACCAATGTGCTGCTCTACCATGTGGACGACCGCAAGCTGAACGCCGTCGATTTCCCGAGCGGCTCCAACTACTTCAAGCCGGTGCTGGCCTCCGAGCGGCTCTGCATCACCGCCGCCGACGGGGTGACCATCGCCGACGGGACCGGTGAGACGGCCTCTGTCGTGGTGGCCGATATCGAAGCCTCCAACGGCGTGATCCACGTGATCGACAAGGTGCTTCTGCCGGGCGACCGCCCCGCCTGCCACTGATCGAGCACACCTGACCAACACAGGGCCGTCCCGCCGGGGCGGCCCTTTTTCGCGTCTCGTGCCGGTTGCATCCCTGACGCGCATCGGCATCATGCGGGGATGAAGCACGACCCGCCCCGCGATTTCCTCGATTGGCTCGGCATTAAGGGCGCGCCCAAATGGCACCTGGCGCGTCCCATCGGCCCGGTCTTTTCGCTTATTCTCGCGCTTTTGTTTCTGGGCGCCATAGCTGCCGCCTTTGCGGTGATCTTTCACACCATCACCAACGCGTTTGGAGCGAAAGCCGCCGGTCCCAGCCTCGGCGCGGGTGCGATGATCGCCGCCCTGCTAGGCGCGCCGTTTGTGATCTGGGCGACAGTGCTGAAACAGAAGACGGTGGAGTTCCAGAAGGAAGGCCACATCACCGACCGCATCAACAAGGCGGTGGAGATGCTGGGCGCGGAGAAAACCGTGATCGTGCCCGCCCTTGCCCCCGATGGACGCCCGGGGCGCAACCAGAACGACAATATGGCCACCACCGAAAGGACGGTACCGAACCTCGAGGTCCGCTTCGGCGCGCTCTTGTCACTTGAACGGATCGCGCAGGACAGCACCAATTACGACAAGGGCCGCGACCATGTGCGGGTGATGGAGATTCTTTGCGCCTATGTGCGGGAGAATGCCAAGGCGAAGGATGCGCGCGACTTCCCTCTGCCGGACTGGGACCCTCTGTCGGACGACGCGAGCGACGCTGAGAAAGCGCACCACGAGATGTGGCGCAAAACGCGGTTCAAGGACCGTTTTGGCCCCAACGCGCGCGAGTGGGCGCGTGTCCTGCCGCCGCCCCGTGCCGATATCCAGCTTGCCCTGACCATCCTCGGACGCCGGAATATCGATCAACGGCACGTGGAGGCGCGCTGGGGACCAGACGCCTCGCCAGATGCCGAATGGGTGTTTGACGCGCCTTGCCCGGATCTGCCCGAACCTCCGGAAGACGCGCCGCATGGCCCCGAAAAGCTGGCAGCCTTCAAGAAGGGTCTCGCGGATTGGCAAAAAAAGCTCCAAGGCTATCGCGGCTACCGGCTCGACCTGCGCGGCACCAACCTGCAACGCGCTGACCTTTCACATCTGATCCTGTCCGGCGCGCGTCTCGAACAGGCGCGGATGGAGGGGGCGGTCCTCATCGGGGCGCGGATGGAGGGGGCGGTCCTCATCGGGGCGCGGATGGAGGGGGCGGTCCTCCGCAAGGCGCGGATGGAGGGGGCGGACCTCCGCGCGGCGCGGATGGATAGCTCAACCTACCTGACCGCAGCTGCTTTTCAAGGTGCTGCGGTCAGGGAGGTTGACTGGTCCAGTGTCAATCTCTCGCAAGAGCAGATCAATGCACTTTTTGGCGATGCCAGCGTGACGCGACCGGAAGACATGGAAAAACCGGACCACTGGCCCGGTTGGGAACTGCCGTTGAGTGGAGAAAACGGCTTTTACACCCAATGGCTGCTCTGGCAATCCGACCCCGACACCTATACCCCGCCGCCCGAACCGCCTGCCGACTGACCGCCGCGCCGCGCATGGCATCTGCGCTGCAATCTGCATCGCCCCGCGCACAACCAGCCTCTTGAACCCCCCCGCCGAACACGCGATGTAGGGTGGCAAGGAGAGCGCGCATGGCCCTGCCGGTTCGGGATCAGATGAAATACTGGGGCATCACCCTCGCCCTCTCGGCGGTGCTCCTGTGGGTGCTGGGCGACGTGCTGCTGCCCTTCGTGCTGGGCGGCGCCATTGCCTATTTCCTCGACCCCGTCGCCGACCGGCTGGAGGACATGGGCCTCTCGCGCGCCATGGCCACCGGGGTCATCACGGTGATCGCGCTGGTGGCCTTCGTGGTGCTGGCGCTGGCCGTCGTGCCGACGCTCATCAACCAGACCGTGCAGCTTTTCGACGTGGCCCCGCAGCTTTTCCGCGACCTGCAGGCCTTCCTGACCGAGCGCTTTCCCGGCGTCATGGACGAGGGCAGCGTCATCCGCGAAACCCTTGGCCGGATCGGAGAAACCATCCGCGACCGGGGCGGAGAGCTGCTCAACACCGCGCTCAGCTCCGCGGCCTCGCTGCTCAACGTGGTGCTGCTTTTTGTGATCGTTCCGGTGGTGGCGGTCTACATGCTGCTCGACTGGGACAACATGGTGGCGCGCATCGACGAGCTTTTGCCGCGCGACCACGCGCCCACCATCCGCCAGCTGGCGAAAGAGGTCGATGCGGTGCTTGCGGGCTTCGTGCGCGGCATGGGCTCGGTCTGCCTGGTGCTGGGCATCTACTATGCCGCTGCGCTCTGGCTGGTGGGGCTGCAATTCGGCCTGGTCGTGGGGGTTGTCGCGGGGCTTTTGACCTTCATTCCTTACGTCGGCGCCATCGTCGGCGGCGCGCTCGCCATCGGGCTCGCGCTTTTCCAGTTCTGGGGCGACTGGGTCTGGATCATCGCGGTCTGGGCGATCTTCCAGTCCGGCCAGTTCATCGAGGGCAATATCCTGACGCCGCGCTGGGTCGGCTCGTCGATCGGGCTGCACCCGGTCTGGCTGCTGCTGGCGCTGTCGGTCTTCGGCTCGATCTTCGGATTTGTCGGCATGCTGGTCGCGGTGCCGCTGGCCGCGGCGCTGGGCGTGCTGGCGCGCTTTGCCTCCTCGCAATACCGCGACAGCCGGCTTTACCGCGGGCTGGAGCAACGGCGCGACGGCGACGGCGACACGCCATGACCCCGCCAGAGCAACTGCCCCTGCCCCTGCCGGTCCGCACCGCGCTGGGGCGCGAGGACTATTTCGTCTCGGAGGCCAACGCGGTCGCCGTGGCGCTCATCGAGGACTGGCAGGCCTGGCCTGCGCGCAAATTTGTGCTGACCGGGCCCGAAGGTGCGGGCAAGACCCATCTCGCCCATGTCTGGGCGGCGCAAAGCGGCGCGACGGTGGTCGCCGCAGAGGCCCTGCCCGGTGCCGATATCGCCGCGCTGGCCAACGCGCCGGTTTGCGTCGAGGATGTGGACCGCATCGCCGGGGACCGGCCCGCCGAGGAGGCGCTCTTTCATCTCCATAATATGACGCTGGCCAATGGCCATGCGCTGCTGCTCAGCGCCCGCAAGCCGCCCGCGCAATGGGCGCTGGGCCTGGCCGATCTGCAGAGCCGGGTGATGGGCGCGCAGGGCGCCACGCTGGACGATCCCGACGACGCGCTGCTGGGCGCGCTTCTGGGCAAGCTCTTTGCCGACCGCCACATCCTGCCCGCCCGCGACGTGATCCCCTACCTGGTACGCTGGATGCCGCGCAGCTACGCGATGGCGCACCGGGTGGTGGCGGCGCTCGACCGCGCCGCGCTGGGGCAAGGCCGGGGTGTCAAACGCCCGCTTGCGGTGGCCACGCTGGCAGAGCTCGGGGCGACAGGGCTTGCAGAACCCGGCGGCGAAGGCCAGATTTAGGGCATATGTCACAAAACCATTGCACAGGAAGGGCCATAAGCGCGCCATGACACAGGCCGACTTTCTGACATCCGCCCTGCGCGCGCCGCAGGATCTGTCCGAGCTCGACCCCGCGGGACCGGGGCGCTATTTCAACCGCGAACTGAGCTGGCTGGGCTTCAACTGGCGCGTGCTGGAAGAGGCCGAGAACACCCGCGTGCCGCTGCTGGAACGCATGCGCTTTCTGTCGATCTCGGCGACCAATCTCGACGAGTTCTACACCGTGCGCGTCGCCGGTCTGCGCGAGCTGGCCCATGCCGGCAACACAACCCCCGCCGCCGACGGGCTGACCCCCGCCGAGCAGCTGGTGCTGATCGACGAGAACGCCCGCCGCCTTCTTGCCCAGCAGCAAAAGGTGCTGACCGATCTGCTGACGCTCTTCGAGGCCGAGGGGATCTTTATCGTCACGCGGGACGCGCTGAGCGATAAGGATCGCGCATTTCTGGACGAGGCGTTCCTCAACAAGGTGTTCCCGGTGCTCTCGCCTCTGGCGATTGACCCCGCGCACCCGTTCCCGTTCATCGCCAATAACGGCTATTGTCTGGCGCTGCAGCTGGAACGGGTGCGCGACAAGCGGCCGCTGAAGGCGCTGCTGCCGATCCCCGGCCAGGTCGACCGCTTCATCGAACTGCCCGCCGACGAAGGCCAGCACCGGTTCATCCTGCTCGAGGACCTGCTGCTTTTGCATATCGACAGCCTCTTTCCGGGCTACCGCACCAAGGCACATTTCGGCTTTCGCGTCCTGCGCGACAGCGATCTGGAGGTCGAGGAAGAGGCCGAGGATCTGGTGCGCGAATTCGAGGTCGCCCTGAAACGCCGCCGCCGCGGCGAGGTGGTGCGGCTGACCGTCTCCACCGGCGCGCCGAAGGGCCTGCGCGACATCGTCATGCGCGAGCTGCATGTGGGCGAGGAAGAGGTGATCGAGCTTCAGGGCATGGTTGGTCTGGCCGATCTCAAGGAGCTGGTGCTCGACGCGCGGCCCGATCTGCTCTGGCCGCAATTCATGCCGCGGGTGCCGGAGCGGGTGCAGGATCACGAAGGCAACATGTTCCTCGCGATCACCCAGAAGGACATGCTGCTGCACCACCCCTACGAGACTTTCGACATGGTGGTGCGCTTTGTGGCGCAGGCCGCGCGCGACCCCGATGTGGTCGCCATCAAGCAGACGCTCTACCGCACCTCGCGCAACTCGCCCATCGTGGACGCGCTGTGCGAGGCGGCGGAAGACGGCAAGTCGGTGACCGCGCTGGTCGAGCTCAAGGCGCGCTTTGACGAGGCCGCAAATATCCGCCAGTCGCGCCGTCTGGAGCGGGCGGGCGCGCATGTGGTCTACGGCTTTCTCGACTGGAAGACCCATGCCAAGATCAGCCAGGTCGTGCGCCGCGAAGGCGACAAGCTGGTGACCTACACCCATTGGGGCACCGGCAATTACCATCCGATCACCGCCAAGATCTACACCGATCTGAGCTTTTTCACCTGCGACGCGGCCCTCGGCCGGGATGCGGCCAAGCTATTCAATTATCTCAGCGGCTATGCGCAGCCCGAGGGGCTCGAGAACATCATGATCTCGCCGCACTCGCTGAAACCGGGCATGCTCGACCACATTGCCGCCGAGGCCGAACACGCCCGCAACGGCAAGCCCGCGCAGATCTGGCTGAAGATGAACTCGCTCATCGAGCCGGACATGATCGACGCGCTCTACGAGGCAAGTCAGGCCGGTGTCCAGATCGATTGCGTGATCCGCGGCATTTGCGGATTGCGCCCCGGGATCAAGGGGTTGAGCGAAACCATTCGGGTGAAATCCATCGTCGGGCGGTTTCTCGAGCACTCGCGGATCGTCTGTTTCGGCAATGGCCACGGGCTGCCGCACAAGAAGGCGCGGGTGTTCATCTCGTCCGCCGACTGGATGGGGCGCAACCTGAACCGGCGGGTCGAGACCGGCATCGAGATCCTCAACGCCACGGTCAAGGCGCAGATCGTGAGCCAGATCATGGCCGCCAACCTTGCCGATCAGGCGCAAAGCTGGGTCATGTCGCCCGATGGCAGCTTTGAGCGCCAGCCGGTGCCCGAGGGCGAGTTTGCGTTCAGCTGCCACCGCTTCTTCATGGAAAACCCGTCGCTGTCGGGCCGTGGCAGCGCGGGCGCGTCGGACGTGCCGAAGCTCACGCATACCGAAGAGAGCTGAGTCCCGGCTTACCGGCCGGAGCCCCGCGCAAAATCATCCGAAATCACCCGCGCCTCCCCTTCTGATTTCTTGACGCCCACCCGCGCGCTTGTCATGGTCGCGACGCGATGACCGGGGATGGACATGGACGGAAACACCGCTGCTGCCCGCACGGAGACGGAGCTTTTTGGCCGTCCGCTTTTCAACGACCCCGAAGCCCGCGCGCTGAGCCGGGTGGGTGTGGTCGATATCGGATCGAACTCGGTCCGGCTTGTGGTGTTTGACGGCGCCGCCCGCAGCCCCGCCTATTTCTACAACGAAAAGGTCATGTGCGCCCTGGGGGCCGGCATGTCCGAGTCCGGCAAGCTCAACCCCGAAGGCAAGCCCCGCGCGCTCTCGGCGATCCGCCGCTTCAAGCTGCTGTCGGACGGCATGGAGGTCAATTCGCTCACTGTGTTCGCCACCGCCGCGATGCGCGAAGCCGAGGACGGTCCTGCGTTCCGCGAGGAGCTTGAGGAGGCCGCAGGTGTGACCGTGCATGTGGTCGATGGCGAGGAGGAGGCGCGGCTCTCGGCGCAGGGAGTGCTGCTGGGCTGGCCCGGCTCCTTCGGGCTGGTCTGCGACATCGGCGGCTCGTCGATGGAGCTGGCCGAGATCCATGACGGCGCGGTTGGACGGCGCGTCACCTCGCCGCTCGGCCCGCTCAAGTTCAAGGACATGGAAGGCGGCAAGAAGGCGCGCGAGAAATACATCAAGAAGGTGATGAAAGAGATCGCCGCCCATATGGGCGTGCAGCGCGACCGCCTGTTTCTGGTCGGCGGCAGCTGGCGCGCCATCGCCCGCGTCGACATGGAGCGGCGCAATTACCCGCTGCATGTGCTGCACGAATACCGCATGGACGCGCAATCGGTGATGGACACGGTCGCCTATATCGAAGAGGCCGATATCGACGAGCTGCGCCTGAAATGCGGCATCTCCGGCTCGCGCATGGCGCTGGTGCCCTTTGCCGCCGAGGTGCTGTCGCGGCTGGTCTCGACCTTCGAGCCGCTGGATATCGCGATCTCGAGCTACGGCATCCGCGAGGGCATGCTGTTCGAGCAGATGCCCGACGCGCTGCGCAAGCGCGATCCGCTGATCGAGGCCTGCCGCTTTGCGGAGGCCAAGGATGCCCGCCTTCCGGGGTTCGGCAAGCGGCTTTACGAGTTCATCCTGCCGCTCTTTCCCGATCTGGCGCAGGCGCGGCTGCGGCTGGCCAGGGCCGCGTGCCTGCTGCATGACGTGAGCTGGCGCGCGCATCCCGATTTCCGCGCCGAGGTCTGTTTCGACTATGCCACCCGCGCCAATCTGGGCGGGCTGAAACACTGGGAACGGATCTATCTGGGCCTGGCACTGCTGCACCGGTATCGCAACAAGCGCGAAGGCACGCGCTTCGAGGAACTCTACGGGCTGCTCGACGAACGCTCCAAGACCGAAGCGGAGGTGGTCGGCAAGGCGATGCGGCTGGGTGCGATGCTCTGGACGGTGCCCTCGGCCCGCGAGGATACGGAACTGACCTGGGACATGGACAGCAAGACATTGACGCTGCATCTCACACCCGCCACGGAGCCGCTTTTCGGCGAGGTGACGGAGGCACGGTTCAGTTCGCTGGCCTCCGCGATTGGCGCGGAGAAGAGCGAGGTGGTGATCGCCGAATAGCCTCTCGGGGCGCGCGCCGGAAACGGGCTTTGTGGACTGGCACCGCGGTATATCGGGCGACATGCTTCTGCGCGGCGGACCGAATAATGACGAAGGGGTCCCCGCCGCAACCGCGCCCGCTCAACGGGCATTCAGCGCGACCACTGCCAAGGGTCTGACGCCCTAAAGCTCGACCTCGCCGCCTTCTTCGGCAATTTCTTCAGGCGTCTTCTTGCGCAGGATGATATCGCCATTGGGGAGGATTTCGGGCGCATGATAGGCCGACCAATCCTCCACCTCGGCCATGAGATCGCGCAGCGCCGGACCCATCTCGTCGGCAAATTCGCGCAACGCGGGCTCCATCTCCTGCGCGAGATCCTCAAGCTCGCGCATCGCGGGCTCCATCTCGTCCATCAGGCCCTTGAAAAAGAGCTTGGCGCCCTCCTCCATCAGGCTGAAGCCTTCATCCTCCTGCGCCGCCACCGGCGCGGCCTGCAGGCTGAGCACCAGAAGTGCTGTGGCGGTCGGGGCGATCACGCGGGCAAATATCTGTCTCATGTCTCTCCAGATAGGCATCATGACGCGGAGCGCCAAGGTATCACAGATCAATGTCGAGCGTGACCGGGAAATGATCCGACGCGGTGAGCAGGGCCGCGCGCAACGCCTCGTCCTCCCAGCAGACCGGGTCTTCGAACGGGTGCCAGATCCGCCAGCGCGGCGTCCGGCGCGCCAGATCGGACGAGATCATGATGTAGTCGAGCAACGCCTGCAGATAGCGTTTTTCCGTGGAAATATAAAATCTTGCAGAGCTTGGCTGCGCCCCGATCCGGCGCGAGAGCGCGGTTGTCGCATGCGGGTCAATGAGGGCCCGCGCGCCCTGCCCCAGCACGATCTCGACCGAGCTGCGCCCGAAGAGGTTTTCGTACTCATCGAGCCCCGGCCCGTCATTGAGATCGCCCAGCACGATCACCGGATCGCCCGCATCGAGAAGTGCGTCGACCCGGCGTCTGAGCCAGATCGCCTGCGCCAGCTGCTTGCGCCGGTTGGCAATCGCCAGCCGCATCACCGCATCGCGCCCTGCCGCGCCATGCGGTGCCTTGGATTTCAGATGCGCGCCGATCAGCCGCAGGCTCTGCCCGGTGGCGGTCTGCACCAGAAGCTCAAGCGGCGGTTTGGAGAACACCACCCGGTCTTCGGTGGCATCGATGTCGAGGTCGATCCGGAACTCCGCATCAAAGCGCGGCGCATCGGGTGTGCCTGTCGGCGCGTGGCTGACCTGCATCACGTCCGGATCGTAAAGCAGCGCGATCTCCTGCTGCGTGTCGTTGGCAAAGCCCGTGACCACCTCGCGCAGGCGCAGATCAAAGCGCTCGGCAAAGGCGCTCAGCGCCCTGGTGGTGGAGCGTTTGCGACTGGTGTCCGGCGCCTCGATCACCATCACTGCGTCGGCGTCGAGCGCGGTGAAGACATGCCCCAGCGCGCCGATCTGCCGGGCACGCGTGACGTTGTAACGCGCCGACCAGCCGCCGTCTTCCATCAGCGCGCCGGAGTCATCGAAAAGCGCGTCGAACCATTCGGTGTTGTAGGTGGCGATGCGCATCCGCCGGGCTCAGCCGCTCCGCTGGGCGCGGATCGCTTCCCAGGCGCGGTTGATGTCCTGCATGCGCTTTTCCGACAGGCGCACCGCCTCTTCGGGCACGCCGCGGGCGATCATCACATCCGGATGACTGTCGCGCACCAGTTGCCGCCAGATGCCGCGGATCTCGTCGGTCTCCATCTCGGGTGTGACGCCCAGAACCGTGTAGGGATCGGGCTCCGCATCGGGCACAAATCGCGCCCGCAGCCCCGCAAACCGCGCCTCGCCGATGCCGAAGATCTCGGCCACCCGGGTCAGAAACGCGTCCTCGTTGGGATGATAGGTGCCGTCGGCCATGGCGATGTGAAAGAGCCCCTCGAGCAGATCGCAAAGCGTCGCGGTGTCGTCGCGGAACATCTGCCCGATGCGGGTTGCGTATTCCTCGAACCCCGCCACGTCCTGCCGCGCGAGGTTGAAGACGCGCGCCGCGTTGGGCTCTTCTTCCTGCGGGATGTGGAACACCTCGCGAAAGGCGGTGACCTCGTCGCGGGTGACCAGCCCGTCGGCCTTGGCCATCTTGGCCGACAGCGCAATCACCGCGATGGTAAAGGCGATCGTGCGCTCCGGCGGGGTGCGCAACCGCTCGAACACGGCGGCCAGCCCTTCGCCGGTGGCAAGGGCCGAGAGGGCATCGGATATGCGGGTCCAGATCGACATGGCGCCATCGTAATGCAGCGCGCCGGAGGTGTCAGGGCGGGAAATCCAGAAATTTCTGCATCAGCACAAGATCCATCCAGCGCCCGAATTTGAAGCCCACTTCGGGCAGGCGCGCGACCTGCGCAAAGCCCAATGCCGTGTGAAACGCCACAGCACCCGGGTTCTCGCCGCTGATCCCGGCCATGAGACTATGCGCGCCGCACTCTTGCGCCACGCGTTCGAGATCCTGCATCAGGCGGCGGCCGATGCCGCGCCCGCGCGCGCCCGGCGCAAGCTGGATCGAATGTTCGAGCGTGCGCGCATAGCCGGGCCCTGACCGGAACGGCGCGCAGGTGGCAAACCCGGCCAGCACGCCGTCCTCCTCGGCGATCCGAAAAAGCGCGCCGCGGCGGGCGATGTCGGCGGCGATGCCATCGGGAGTTTTCAGCGCGGTGGTGAAGGTAATGGCAGTGTCGGCAATCACCGGGTTCCAGATCGCCGCGATGGCAGCGGCATCCGCGGCCCGCGCCGTGCGCAGGCTCAGCGCAGCCACACCGTGCCCTCGGGCAGGTCGATGCGGGCGGCAAGCGCGGGGTCGGGCCCCGGCTCAAAGCGCACCGGCGCATCCTGCAACGCGCCCGCCAGCAGATCCGACAGCGCCTGCGCGCGCGGGTGGGTGACCAGCAGCCGGTCCAGACGGGTGCCCGGATTGACCAGAAGCTTGCCCGGCGGCACATCACTATGCCATTGAATAAGTGCCGGAAAACAGCCGTCGAAGGGCAAGAGTCCGTCCTCCGGCACGGCCATGGACCAGCGAAGGTCGCCGCGGCTCAGATCGACCCGTCGCCCGGCCATGGGAAAGGCGTCAATCGCGGCATCGATATCCGTGGTGCGCAATATCCATTTGTCGAGCCGCGCGGCCCCGCGAAAGGTGTCGAGCCCGAACCAGCGCGGATAGGCCGGTTTCGGCACGCCGGGATCGATGGCAATCGCCTCGAGATAAAGCTCTCCCGCAAGCCCCAGAAGCCGGTTATGCGTGCCGAAATGCGCGTGTTGCCCGCCGGGATGCAACGGCTGCTGCAAGCTGCTTTCGATATGCTCGCACGCCTCTTCCAGCGTTTCGCCCAGCACGGCAAGATGATCGAGTCGCAATGTCAGCATGGTCCGCCCGGTGTTGCATCGGTTCGGACGATAGGGGAAGTGACCGGACCTTCCTAGCGTCCAATTCCGGCCAACCGGCAGAGCGCCACCGCCCGGCCTCCGGACACGCGCAAGCCGTCCCTTGCACGCGGGCGAGACAGACCACGGACCTATCCGAAAGACACCGGATCTGGCCACATTCGTTTCTTGACAGCTAACCTGCCCTTGCGTCAACTTTAGATTGAACCCTTCGCCCGAAAAACACGAATATGTATTTTCCTGCGGGCGAATTCCGGTTCAAGCCCTTGTTATCTAAGGATCGACTTACATGATTAGAACACTGTTAAAAGGCGCATTACGCGCATCAACACTGGTGCTTGCCGCGGGGTTGCTCACGGTTTCCGCCCCGGCGGCAAAGGCCCAGGACCAGATGCTGGGCGAGGTGAAGCTCTTCGGGTTCAACTTTTGCCCGCGAGGCTGGGCCAATGCGAACGGCGCGTTGCTTGCGATCAGTTCCAACCAGGCGCTCTTTTCGCTTTACGGCACGTTTTACGGCGGTGACGGGCGCACCAGCTTTGCCCTGCCCGACCTGCGCGGACGGGTGGCGTTGAATGTCGGCACCGGGCCGGGGCTGTCGTCGATCACGATGGGCCAGACCGGCGGGATCGAGAACAAGACGCTGGTTGCGCAGGAGATGCCGGTGCACAGCCACCAGGTCAACGCGACCAACGCGGTAGGCGACCAGCGCGGACCGTCGGATGATTTCCTGGCCGATCCGCCCAATGTCGCAGGCGAGCAGATCCAGCCCTATCACGATGGTCCGGCCAATGTTCAGATGAACCCGGGCATGATCGCCAGCGCCGGGGGCGGCCTGTCGTTTTCGATCCGCAATCCGTTTGTGGGCATGACCTGGTGTGTCGCAACGACCGGTATCTTCCCGTCGCGCAGTTGACCGGGCGGGTGCGAGGCGCCTCTGCTCGGCGGTCGCACTGGCAAAATCCCGGCTTGTGCTTTTTTTCAAGGATATACGACAATGATCAGAACCTTTTTCAAAGGCGCGATGCGCGCCTCCACCTTGGCGCTGGCGGCGGGCATGCTGATGATATCGGCACCCCAGGCCGAGGCGCAGGAGCCCATTCTGGGCGAGGTCAGGCTCTTTGGCTTCAACTTCTGTCCCCGCGGTTGGGGTGATGCGGCGGGCCAGTTGCTTGCGATCAACTCCAACACGGCGCTCTTTTCGCTCTACGGTACGATCTATGGCGGTGACGGGCGGACCACCTTCGGGCTGCCGGATTTGCGCGGCCGGGTGCCGTTAAATGCCGGAAGCGGGCCGGGGCTTGCACCGGTCACAATCGGCCAGAGAGGCGGGATCGAGGACAAGACGCTTCTCGAGCAGGAAATGCCGCCGCATAATCACCAGGTCAACGCGACCAATGCGGTGGGCGACCAGCGCGGACCGTCGGATGATTTCCTGGCCGATCCGCCCAATGTCGCAGGCGCGCAGATCCAGCCCTATCACGACGGTCCGGCCAATGTTCAGATGAACCCGGGCATGATCGCCAACGCCGGAGGCGGACAGTCGTTCTCTATCCGAAATCCCTATGTGGGGATGAACTGGTGTGTGGCGCTGGTGGGGATCTACCCGTCGCGCAGCTGACCTCGGACGGGGCCGGGCGCGCGAGAACCGCGTCGCCTCTGGCAGCCAGCCGGGACCGGAGCGCTCCACGCGCCCCGGTCCTTTGTCGTCAGGCCGCTTCGGGGCGCGCTTCGCGGATCAGGCGCAGGATGTCCTGAGCGGCCTCGGGAATGTTGGTGCCGGGGCCAAAGATCGCCTTCACACCCGCGTTGTACAGGAACTCGTAATCCTGCTGCGGAATCACGCCGCCGCAGATCACGAGGATATCGTCCGCGCCCTGCTCTTTCAGCGCGGTGACCAGTTGCGGGGCCAGCGTCTTGTGGCCTGCGGCTTGGCTCGAGATGCCGATCACATGCACGTCATTGTCGATGGCGTCCTGCGCGGCCTCTTCGGGGGTCTGAAAGAGCGGGCCCACATCGACGTCAAAGCCGATATCGGCAAAGGCGGTGGCGATGACCTTGGCGCCGCGGTCATGGCCGTCCTGCCCCATCTTGACCACCAGCATGCGCGGGCGGCGGCCTTCGGCTTCGGCAAAATCCTCCACCGATTTCTGGATCGCGGCGAAGCCCTCATCGCCCTCATAGGCCGCGCCATAGACGCCCGCGAGGGTTTTGACCTCGGCGCGATGACGCCCGAACACCTTTTCCATGGCCATGCTGATCTCTCCAACGGTTGCGCGGGCGCGGGCGGCTTCGACCGCGCCTTCCAGAAGGTTGCCGCCCTCGGCGGCGCGGCGGCTGAGCGCGTCAAGCGCGGCGGTGCAGGCGCTTTCGTCGCGCGTGGCGCGGATGGACTCGAGCCGGGCCACCTGCCCCGCGCGCACCTTGGCGTTGTCGATATCGAGAATGTCGAGGTCGTCCTCTTTCGACAGCCGGTACTTGTTCACGCCGACAATCACATCCTCGCCGCGGTCGATCTCGGCCTGGCGGCGGGCGGCGGTTTCCTCGATCCGGAGCTTGGGCATGCCGGAGGCCACGGCCTTGGTCATGCCGCCCATCTCGTCGACCTCCTCGATGAGTTTCCACGCCTCCTCGGCCAGATCGTGGGTCAGTTTCTCGACGTAATAGGAGCCGGCCAGCGGATCGACGACCTTGGTCACACCGGTTTCTTCCTGCAAAATCAACTGCGTGTTGCGCGCGATGCGGGCAGAGAAATCAGTGGGCAGGGCAATCGCCTCGTCGAGCGCATTGGTGTGCAGGCTTTGCGTGCCGCCCAGCACCGCCGACATCGCCTCATAGGCGGTGCGGATCACGTTGTTATAGGGATCCTGCTCGGCCAGGCTCACGCCGGAGGTCTGGCAATGGGTGCGCAGCATCTTGGAGCGCGGGTTCTGCGCGCCAAGTTCGGTCATGATGCGGTGCCAGAGCATGCGGGCGGCGCGGAGCTTGGCCGCTTCCATGAAGAAATTCTTGCCGATGGCAAAGAAGAACGACAGCCGCCCGGCAAACTTGTCCACATCCATGCCGCGGGCCATCGCGGTCTTCACGTATTCCTTGCCGTCCGCCAGCGTGTAGGCCAGCTCCTGCACGAGGTTCGCGCCCGCCTCCTGCATGTGGTAGCCGGAGATGCTGATCGAGTTGAACTTGGGCATCTCGGCAGACGTGTATTCGATGATATCCGCGATGATCCGCATCGAGGGCTCGGGCGGGTAGACATAGGTGTTGCGGACCATGAACTCCTTGAGGATATCGTTCTGGATCGTGCCCGACAGCACCGAACGGTCATGCCCCTGCTCTTCGCCGGTCACGATGAAATTGGCGAGGATCGGGATGACCGCGCCGTTCATCGTCATCGAGACGCTGACCTGATCGAGCGGGATGCCGTCGAACAGGATCTTCATGTCCTCGACCGAATCGATGGCGACACCGGCCTTGCCGACATCGCCGACCACGCGGTCGTGATCGCTGTCATAACCCCGGTGCGTGGCCAGATCGAAGGCGACAGAGACGCCCTGTTGACCGGCATCGAGCGCGCGGCGGTAAAAGGCATTGCTTTCCTCGGCGGTGGAGAAGCCGGCATATTGCCGGATCGTCCAGGGCCTGCCGGCATACATCGTCGCCTTCACGCCGCGGGTGAACGGGCCGATCCCGGGCAGCGTGCCCATATGCGGCAGGCCGTCGGTGTCGGCGGCAGTGTAGAGCGGCTTGACCGCGATGCCTTCCAGCGTGTCCCAGGTCAGGTCGTCGAGGCTGCGCCCGCGCAGCTCCTTTTCAGCGAGTTGGCGCCAATCGTCGGGAAAATCCGTCATCGTGTTGTCCTCTTGCAAGCAGCGCCGGTGCCAGGTCGATCCCCGGTCTTGTCGGCTCTGCAACTTCCTTCAGTATCGCCAACCCGTCCGCTCCGGCCCTGAGCCAGAACAGATCGTCGGCATATGCCTCCCGCAGGGCGGCCGCCTGCGGGGGTGTGAACGGCGCCCAGCGCTGCGTACCGCGCGGCAGGCGCCCGGGGTCCTCGCCCCGCTCGGCCAGGATGCGCCGCAGCGCGTCGAGATCGGGGCTGCGGTTGCGCCAGGGCGCACCGTTCTCGACCGGCGGAGCGTCGCGCAGGCCGGTCAGCGCGGTGAAAAGCTCGTCCGGCAGATCGGCGAAATTCTCGAACGTGGTCACGCAGATCTCCGCCCCGGGGCAGGCACAGGCCAGATCCGAGATCACATGCCGCCAGCTTCGGTCCTGTGCGGCAATTGTCGTCAGCGCCGCCCGTTCGGGCAGCGCCACCCCGCGCGCGATCAGAAAGCTGAGCGCCGAGGCCCACCAGTGATCCAGACTGCGGATCTGCAGCGAGACGCGGGTGACCGGCCCGAACGCGTCGTAGATCCGCGCCATGCGCTCGCCGATGAAGGGATAGAGCTTTTCGGCCTGCAGCGCCGCGCGCATCGATCCGATCATGTTCTCGTCGCTGACCACCAGCGTGTCGACCCCGCGCCGCGCGCTCATGTCGAGGTTGAGCCGCACCCGCCCGCGCGCCCGTATCCCCAGCGCCCGCGTACGCGGCCGTCTCGCCAGCCCGTCCAGCAGGCCGTTGCGCGTCCGCCTTGGTCCCCAGACACCAACCCCCTGCGTGCCCAGCGTCTCGAGATTGTCGCGCAGGTAGGTCTGAAAACTGGTGGTCGCGCAGCGATGCGCGCCACAATGCAGGATCACGTCCATCGGGCCTATGCCCCCTCTTCTTCTGCAGCGGTTGATCGCTGCGCGGCAAACCTGCCCCGAAGAGGGTGTTCATGGCGTTAAAGTTAAAATTTTCGCGTGCGACGCGGGGGGACACCTGTGCATCCCCGGGAGGCCGGCTTATATCTTGTGTCATGAACGCATTCAAAACACTTGCATATGCCGGTCTGCTTTGCGCAATCGGCGTTCCCGTGGCCGCCCAGCAGGACACGGCCGCCGAAGCCGACCAGACCGTGGCGGAGGCGGCGGTGGACACGGCTGCCGACGCCTCCGGCATCGACGTGGCCGAAGACATCGTCGGGGATGCAACCGCGGTGGAGACTGCGCCAGACCCCGAGCTTGAGACCATCCTTGCGGCCACCGAGACCTCGCTCGAGGACTGGCGCTGGCTCAAGCGCCCGGTTGTGGTCTTTGCCGACAGCGCCGCGGATCCGCGATATGTGGAGCAGATCGGGCTGATCACCGAGCGGCTTGCGGCGCTGGACGAACGCGACGTGGTGGTGATCACCGACACCGATCCCGACGCGCGCTCTTCGGTGCGGCGCAAATTGCGCGCGCGCGGCTTCATGCTTGTGATCATCGCCAAGGACGGCACCATCGTCAGCCGCAAGCCCGCGCCCTGGGATGTGCGGGAGATCTCGCGCTCCATCGACAAGCTGCCGCTGCGCCAGCAGGAAATCCGCGACAGGCGCAATGGCTTGCGCGATTGAGCGCCAATGCTTATGTTAAGTGCATCGGAAGGCATATCGCGTAAGGAGAGGCTTATGGAGAAGAAACCCAGCATCCCGCTCACTCCGATCCCCGTGACCGGTCGGACGGGCCCTCAGCCGGGGTATTGACCGCGGCACTGACACGGTCCGCCCCCGCAGTTCCGCCATCCGCATAGGCCCGGATGAGCTCGACGGCAAAGACGCCGAACGCATAGGCCTGCTTTTTCATCTCCACGTAATCGACATAGATCGCGATCCGCCGGTCCTGCGACAGCTGCCGGAAGGCGTCACCCCGCATGTCCTCGGCCAGCGCCGAGATTGCCTTGATCTGGCTGTAATAGGCCACGATGGCATCTATGGTCGCCCGGGGCAGCACCTCGATCCGGTCGATCACGGCGTCATACACATGGTCGTTATGCTCTTTGGGAATGAAGGGCACAAAATCCGCGTTGGCGCGCATCCGGTCCTTGATCCCCTCGGCATAGGTCTCGATGGCGTCGGTGTTCCACAGTGTCGTCAGGTTGTTGGCGATCTCGGCATAAAGCGCCCTGTGGTAATCGCGCAGCCGCTCCTGCCGGTCCCTGCTGCGCGTGACCTCGGCGAGGATCGCGCTGGTCAGCCAGCCCATGGCAATCACGAGGCCAGCAACCAGCGCCTGCAGCACCCGGTCTCCGGCGCCGAGCGATACCGCGAGCAACGCCAGCGGCAAGCCCAGCAGCATCAGCATCGGCAATGCGATGCGGACGACAAAGAACAAGATGACATCGCGCGAGACCTTGGCCTCGCGTCCGGCAAACAGCGCGACGCCCGCCGCAAGCGCCAGAGCCGCCAGAAACGCAAGGACCCAGGAAGACAGCGGCGCGTCCGTCATCGGATCATTCGAACTCCATGATCACGTCATCCACCGCCAGACTGTCGCCGGGGCCTGCGTTGATCTTGGCGACGGTGCCGCTGCGCTCTGCGCGCAGGATGTTCTCCATCTTCATCGCCTCGACGGTGCAGAGCGCCTGGCCTTCCTGCACCTGCTGGCCCTCTTCCACATCGATCTTCACGATCAGACCCGGCATCGGACAAAGCAGCATCTTGGAGGTATCGGGCGGCAGCTTTTCCGGCATCAGCGCCACAAGCTCGGCCTGACGCGGCGTGCGGGCATAGACCTGCAGATCCGCGCCACGGCTGCGCAGCCGCAGCCCCTGCGTGATCTTGTCGACCTTCAGCACCAGCGGCCTGCCATCGACTTGCATGCGGGCCAGGCTCTGCCCCGGGGTCCAGTCGCCTTCCACACGCAGGCTGTCGCCCTCCTCGAAGGTGATGGTGGAGCCATCCTGATCCGCCGCGATGCGTACGGTCCAGGGCCCGGCCTCGTCCGGCAGGCCGGTCTTCATCGCCACAACCCAGTCGTCGCCCACAAGCCGCTCGTGATTGTCGAGCGTGCCGGAGATGCGGGCGCGCCGGATCTCGGCCACCCGGTTCATCGCGGCAGCGGCGGCGGCTACGCGGCGCAGCTCGCCCTCCTCCAGCGTCACACCCTGAAAGCCGTCGGGATATTCCTCCTCGATAAAGGCCGTGGTCATGTCGCCCGAGACAAATTTCGGATGATCCATCACCGCGGCCACAAAAGGCAGGTTGTGGCCGATCCCCTCGACCTCGAAACTGTCAAGCGCGTTGCGCATGGTCTCGATGGCGATTTCGCGGGTCTCGCCCCAGGTGCAGAGCTTGGCGATCATCGGGTCGTAATACATCGAGATCTCGCCGCCCTCGAAGACGCCGGTGTCGTTGCGCACGATGCCATCGCCCAGCGGCCCTTCGGCGGGCGGGCGGTAGCGCGTCAGACGCCCGATGGAGGGCAGGAACCCGCGATAGGGGTCCTCGGCGTAAAGCCGGTTCTCGATGGCCCAGCCGTTGATCTTCAGATCCTCCTGACGGATCGACAGCGCCTCGCCACCCGCAATGCGGATCATCTGTTCCACCAGATCGATGCCGGTGATCAGTTCGGTGACCGGATGTTCGACCTGCAGACGGGTGTTCATCTCGAGGAAAAAGAAGTTCTTGTCGCCATCGACGATGAACTCCACCGTGCCCGCGCTGGCATAACCCACGGCCTGCGCCAGCGCGACCGCCTGCTCGCCCATCGCGCGGCGGGTCTCGGGATCGAGAAACGGGCTCGGCGCCTCTTCGACAACCTTCTGGTTGCGGCGCTGGATCGAGCATTCGCGCTCGTGCAGATAGACCGCGTTGCCATGGGTATCGGCCAGCACCTGGATCTCGATATGGCGCGGCTGGGTCACAAATTTCTCGATAAAGATCCGGTCGTCGCCGAAACTGCTGGCGGCCTCGTTCTTGGAGCTCTGAAAGCCCTCGCGCGCCTCCTCGTCATTCCAGGCGATGCGCATGCCCTTGCCGCCACCGCCGGCGCTGGCCTTGATCATCACCGGATAGCCGATATCGGTGCTGATCTTGACCGCCTCGTCGGCATCCTCGATCAGGCCCATATAGCCGGGCACGGTGCTGACCCCGGCCTCCTTGGCGATCTTCTTGGAGGTGATCTTGTCGCCCATCGCCTCGATGGCCTTCACCGGCGGGCCGATAAAGGCCACCCCCTCGGCCTCCAGCGCCTGGGCGAATTTCGGGTTCTCGCTGAGAAAGCCGTAGCCCGGATGCACCGCCTGCGCGCCCGATTGCCTGATCGCCTCCATGATCTTGTCGATCACGATATAGGACTGGTTGGCCTGCGGCGGTCCGATATGCACCGCCTCGTCGGCCATCTCCACATGCAGCGCATTCTTGTCGGCGTCGGAATAGACGGCCACCGTCTGGATGCCCATCTTCCGGGCGGTCTTGATGACGCGGCAGGCGATCTCGCCCCGGTTCGCGATCAGGATCTTGTCGAACATGTCTGTCCCTTCTTTTGCTCCGCCCCTGTGATCCGGGGAGGTGTCGGCGCACGCAAAACGCCGCCCCGGTTGCCCGGGACGGCGCTGCATGCCGTGTTGCTCCGGGTCGCGCCCGGAAAGAGGTCGGTTGTGCTAGCGGCAGACGCCCGGCGTGAGGTCGTCGCAGACGACACCCGCGGTGCCGCCGATGACGGCGCCCGTAACCGGGTCTTCGCCGAGGGCCTTGGCGGCCAGAGCGCCGCCACCGGCGCCAAGCACGCCGCGCTCGAAGTCGGAGCCTTCGCAGGCGGCCAGTGTGAGGACGGCCGCGAGGCCGATGAAAGTTGCCTTGAAACGCATGTTGTATACTCCCGATAAGGGGCCGCGCCGTTCTGACGCGGGCCTGCGCAGATGAAACCGCGCACGCCCCGCATCGTTCCCGGGCGCGCCCGAGATGTGATCAGATACTCAGCAGCGTGCGGGGTAACGGCTGCAATCGGACATGTCGCGCGAGAGCTCCGAGACGGCGTTGCGCGAGGTCTGGAACCCCGCGTCCCGGCCCTCGGACAAACATCCCGGCAACACGCATAGCGAGAGAATCGCGCAGACGAAACCTGATCTGCCCATTGTGCCGCCTCCCTTGTGCGTGAGCATGTGACAAGCCGCATAGCCCACAAAAGCCCAGCCCCGTGCCAGCCCTTTTTTGAGGCAGCCGAAAATCCGGCAACTCTTTGCCGATGCTCGATTTTCCGGTAGAGAAAAGAAAAGGCAGGCGACCGGCATGGGGACGCGCCGGATCGCCTGCCAGGGGAAGGGTCACGGTGAAATCTGAGCTGCCCCGTTGGGAAGGGCATCGATATCACGGACAGGTTGGCGGAAAGCCTCGGCACGGCCAAGCACAACTTTGCGTTGCCGGAAAAACCGGCGGCGGATCGCGCAAAGCGGGTGTCTGTCGGCGGGTTCATGCCCAATCCTCCCCGAAGGCCTCGGGAAAGGCCGCGCGGGCCGCGGCCTCATCGATGATCAGACGGGCGTCGTAGCATTCGGGATCGAACGGATCGTCATAGGGCAGCACTTCGCGGCCAAAGAGCCAGCTGAGCCGCCCCGCATCGAGATTGCCGCGCTCGAAGGGCTCGGTGCCGAACTGCGCCCAGAGCGCGGCCATGAAGCCCAGATCGGCGCGCCGGTCGGGCGGACGCCGGTCGCGAAAGCGCTCGCGCCGGGTGATCGGCGAGGCGCCCTTGGGATTGGCGCGGCGAATGGTGAACTGGAAATCGGTGCCCGGCAGACGCCCGGGAAAGCCGCGATGCTTCAGCATGGCCGGACCCTCGCCGGGCTTGCCACGCGCTTGCGTGCGTGTCGCGCGAGGCCGCCCATCAGGGCGGAAGAGCGGCGCGTCTTGGTCTGGACGGAGCGGGAAAGCGGGACGGGCGTTAAAGCCCGCCCCGAAGTCTTACTTGTACTTGCCGGTGTAGACGGGCTCAACGGAGATCGGCTCGGGGTCGACCACGATGAACTCTTCTTCCTGGGTGGCACAGGCGGCAACGCCTGCAACAAGGCCCAGCATGGCAAGCAGCTTGATGCTCTTGGACATCTCTTACTCCTGTCATGTCTAACGCAACCCATGCGGCAGATTTGCCTCACGGACCCACGCTTCGAGGTACCGATTGCTTGGGTGCAATCGAGGCTCAACCTATCGCAAGGTTTTTCGAAAAGATACGCCGCGCCCGCCATGAATGCGGGTTGTGACACAGATGCCTCAGAAAGTTGTCCACATGAGAGTCGGTCCGCAAGATATTGTGGAGTCATCAGAAAACCTCCCAGATGCAGAGGTCGTTTTCGACGCTGTAACTCTCGAAAAACTGCACGACATTGGGCGAAGATACGCCGAAATCGACCACCTCCTGCATCAGGCTGATGACGATACGGTTGGGTTGGGGTCCGATGTCGGCGACGCGGGCAAGCGCAAACGCGTTGCACAGGTATTCCATATCGCTGCTGACGGCGATGAAATCGGTCTCGTCGCCGCCGATATCGGGTGCCAGAAAGCGAAACCGGTAGGTCAGCCCGTCGCCCAGCGTATCGCGGACGATGTCGTGAAAGGCCACCGCCAGCCCCGAGGGCACGTCGATCAGCTCGAGCGCCCGGTCCTGCTCGGCGCGCAGCGGCAGCGCTGCCGCAAAGGTGCAGGCGACGAACAGAATCAGAGATGACGGGGTGATCGCGCAGCCCCGACCCCGTTTCCGGGCTCCTCCCGCCAGGGCTGCGCCAGACCCGGGCGCACCCGGGCGAGAACCTTGTGTCGCGCCGCGCCATTTCGCGGGCAACGCGGCGGAGCTTACCACCTGGCTGACCCTGCGCCAACCGCAAAGCGCACGCAGGCGCAAGGTTATGCCGGGGGCGCGGGTCATGGTCAGGGGGCCTCTGCCGAATGCGTGTCGAATTCCGCCGGGCTGATGATCTCCAGCAGTTCCATATCGTCGGAATGGCGCAGTTCGCGGTGCCGGATCCCCGGCGGCTGCAGCACGCAGGAGCCCGCGCGCAGCATGTGTTCGCCCTCGCCCTCATACTCGAAAACCACCCAGCCGCGGGTCACATAGACCATCTGGAACGCCAGATCATGGGTGTGCCACGCACCGGGGCTTTCCATGCCCGGCACCGCGCGGATCACATGCGCGCCGTAAGCGCCGCCGGTCGCCTCCGCGATGCCCAGCTGGCGATACTCGAAAAACGGCCGCAGCCCCTGCCCTTCGAACCTGCCGTCATCGGCATGGGCAATGGTGAAGGCCTGGTTCTTCCAGAGCTTGCTCATCTACGTCACCTTCCAATGGGTGTCATGGACCACGGAGACCTGCGGCGCCCCGTCGGCATCGATCGCCGGGCCCGCGAAGACCGCAAACCCCGCCGGCAGCACGGTTCCCGCCTGCGCGCAATCGGCAAAGATATATCTGGCGGTCTCGGGGCTGCGCTCGAAACAATCGGGGTTGTCCAGCGTGCCCAGCATCACACCGACGATCCCGGGGAACCGCTCCAGATGCACATGGGTGGTGGTCGCGCAGGTCGGGCAGGATTTCAGGTGCAGCGGCTTGCCGCTGCCTTCGGAGACATGTGTGTAGCTGCGCGGCGCACCGCTGGTCAGCGCAAAGGCGTCCTGCTGCAGCACGCACAGCGCGTTCATCGGCGTGCCCGTCATCTTCTGGCAGAAATGGCAGGTGCAATAGGTCACCCGCTGCGGCAGCGATGACAGCGCGTAGCGCTGCGCTCCGCACAGGCAGCCCCCTTCGTGGTGTTCCGGCATCGTCAGATCCTCAGAGCGGAATGTTGTCGTGCTTCTTCCACGGGTTGCTGCGCTTCTTGCCGCGCAGCATGGCAAAGGCGCGCGCCACGCGTTTGCGCGTCGAATGCGGCTGGATGACCTCGTCGATGAAGCCCCGCTCGGCGGCGACAAACGGGTTGGCAAAGCGGTCCTCGTATTCCGCGGTGCGCGCGGCGATCTTCTCGGCATCGCCCAGCTCGGAACGATAGAGGATTTCCGTCGCGCCCTTGGAGCCCATCACCGCGATCTCGGCGGTGGGCCAGGCATAGTTGATGTCGCCGCGCATCGTTTTGCACGCCATCACCACGTAAGCGCCGCCATAGGCCTTGCGGGTGATCACCGTGACCTTGGGCACCGTCGCCTCGCCATAGGCAAAAAGCAGCTTGGCGCCGTGTTTGATCACCCCGTCATATTCCTGCGCCGTGCCGGGCAGGAAGCCGGGCACATCGACCAGCGTCAGCAGCGGGATCTCGAACGCGTCGCAGAACCGCACGAACCGCGCGGCCTTGCGCGCGCTGTCGATATCGAGGCAGCCGGCCAGAACCATCGGCTGGTTGGCGACAACCCCCACGGTCTGCCCTTCGAGTCGCACGAAGCCGGTGATGATGTTGCGGGCGAACTCTTCCTGGATCTCGTAGAAATCGCCCTCATCCGCCAGTTTGGTGATCAGCTCTTTCATGTCGTAGGGGCTGTTGGGGTTTTCCGGCACCAGCGTGTCGAGGCTGCTCTCCAGCCGGTCCACATCGTCAAAGAACGGCCGCACGGGCGGCTTTTCGCGGTTGTTGAGCGGCAGGAAATCGACCAGACGGCGCACTTCGGCCAGCGCCTCGACATCGTTGGTGAACGCGCCATCGGCCACGGAGGATTTGCGCGTATGGGTGGTCGCGCCACCCAGCTCTTCGGCGGTGACATGTTCGTTGGTAACGGTCTTGACCACGTCGGGCCCGGTCACAAACATATAAGAGCTGTCTTTGACCATGAAGATGAAATCGGTCATCGCGGGCGAATAGACGGCGCCCCCCGCGCAGGGCCCCATGATCAGGCTGATCTGCGGCACCACGCCGGAGGCCAGGATGTTGCGCTGAAAGATCTCCGCATAGCCCGCCAGCGCGTCCACACCCTCCTGGATGCGCGCGCCACCGGAATCGTTGATGCCGATTATGGGCGCGCCGTTCTGCATCGCCATATCCATGATCTTGCAGATCTTGCGCGCATGTGTGGCCCCGACAGAGCCGCCGAGCACGGTGAAATCCTGGCTGAAGACATAGACCATGCGGCCATTGATCGTGCCCCACCCGGTCACCACCCCGTCACCGTAAGGGCGGTTCTTCTCCATCTCGAAATCGGTGCAGCGATGGGCGACAAAGGTGTCGTATTCCTCAAAGCTGCCCTCGTCGAGCAGGAGCTCGATCCGTTCCCGCGCCGTCAGCTTGCCCTTGGCGTGCTGCGCGTCGTTGCGGCGCTCTCCGCCCCCCTGTCGCGCGTTCTCGCGACGGTTCTGCAGTTCCTCGAGAATGTCTTTCATGGCCCATCCCTCCGTTTGACGCGAAAATACCCGTGTTTGCCCGGTTCTCAAGCTTTTCTTGGCAAATTTGCAAATCTTGAAAAGGCTCGCAGGTGAAAATTGAATAATTGCAAATTACCGCCACGACGTCGGGGCCTCATGGACATCCTCCGAAGACGGCGCTAGCTCAGGGGCATGTCTGACCGGCCCGAGGTCCGCTTTCTGGATCGTACCACCCCGCCGCATATCGCAACACTCGTATTCATGGCAGGCCTTTCGGCGCTGGCGATGAATATCTTCCTGCCCAGCCTGCCTGCGATGACGGCCTATTTCGACACCGAGTATCGCATGATGCAGCTTTCGGTGGCGGTTTATCTTGCCGTGAACGCGGTGATGCAGATCGTGATCGGCCCGATGTCTGACAAGTTCGGGCGGCGCCCGGTGGTGCTGTCGGGGATCGTGCTCTTCTGTCTGGCCACGCTGGGCTGCGTCTTTGTCACCGATGTCTACGCCTTTCTCTTCTTTCGCATGTGCCAGGCGGTCATTGTCACGTCGATGGTGCTGAGCCGCGCCATCGTGCGCGATATCGTGCCGCAGAACGAAGCAGCCTCGATGATCGGCTATGTGACCATGGGCATGGCGGTGGTGCCGATGATCGGCCCGGCCATCGGCGGCATTCTCGAAGAGCTGATGAACTGGCAGGCCAATTTCTGGCTGCTGTTCCTGCTGGGTGTCGGGCTTTACTGGATCTGCTGGCGCGATCTGGGCGAGACCGCGCAGCGCAGCGGGCTCACCCTCGGCCAGCAGTTCCGCGAATACCCCGAACTCTTCCTGTCGCCCCGCTTCTGGGGCTACGCGCTGGCCGCGTGTTTTTCGGCGGGCGCGTTCTTCTCCTATCTCGGCGGCGCGCCGTTTGTGGGCTCCGAAGTGTTCGGGCTCGACGCGTCCGAACTGGGGCTCTATTTCGGCGCGCCCGCGGTCGGGTATTTCCTCGGAAACTGGCTCTCGGGTCGCTATTCGGTGCGCATCGGTGTGAACCCGATGGTGCTGGCGGGCTCGATCATCATCACGCTCGGCATGGTGCTGTCGATCCTGCTCTTCTGGGCGGGCCACGGCACGGCGCTCACCTTCTTCGGCTTCATGAGCTTTGTTGGCCTCGGCAACGGGCTGGCCATGCCAAACGCCACCGCCGGCATGCTCTCGGTGCGCCCGCATCTTGCCGGCACCGCCTCGGGTCTGGGCGGCGCGATCATGATCGGCGGCGGCGCCGCGCTCTCGGCGCTGGCAGGCGCGCTGCTCGCCCCCGGCACCGGCGCCTGGCCGCTCTTGTGGCTGATGCTCTTCACCTCGGTCCTGTCGGTCATCGCCATCGTACTGGTGATCCGGCGCGAAGCCCGCCTGAGGGGGCTGGACCTCGCCTGACAAGCCTGCAAACCTGTGCATGACAAAGTGCAAAGGTGCAAAATGCCCAGTCAGAAACTCTATGCCGGGGCCAAGCTGCGCGACCTGCGCACGCGGCTCGGCCTGACCCAGAAAGACTTCGCCGCAAAGCTCGGCATCTCGCTGCCTTATCTCAACCAGATGGAGAACAACAACCGCCCCGTCAGCACCACCGTCGTGCTGGCGCTGGCGCAGGAGTTCGGCTTTGACGTCACCGAGCTGGGCCAGGGCGATGCGGAACGGCTGGTGACCGACATGCGCGAAGCGCTGGCCGATCCGATCTTCGGCGACGGCGCACCGCCACTGGCCGATCTGCGCCTGACCGCCTCCAACGCGCCCGCACTGGCGCGCGCCTTTCTGCAGATGCACCGCGCCTACCGGCAGACCCATGAACGGCTGGCCTCGCTGGACGAGGCGCTGGGGCGCGAAGGCTCGCAGATGCAGCCCTCGCCCTGGGAGGAGGTGCGCGATTTCTTCCATTATTGCGACAATTATATCGACGCGGTGGACCGCGCGGCCGAGCATTTCGCCCGGCTGGGCGATGGCGAGGCCGATATCGGCGGCGCCGCGATCAAGCGGCTCTCGGCGGGCGGGGTGACCGTGCGCCAGGCACGCAGCACACCGCTGCGCGTCTATGATGACGAACGCCAGGAACTGACCCTCTCGGCGCTGTCGCCGCCCGAGACCCAGACCTTCCAGCTGCTGGTGCAGGTCGCGCTGCTGCGGCAGAACAAGCTGCTGGATGCCACGCTCGACTTCGCGCGCTTCCAGTCCGACGAGGCGCGTGCCATCGCCAAGCTCGGCCTTGCCAATTACTTCGCCGGGGCCGCGATGATGCCCTACCGCGCCTTCCAGGAAGCCGCCCAGGACATGCGCCACGATCTGGAGCTGCTGGCCGCCCGCTTCGGCGCCTCGGTCGAGCAGGTGGCGCATCGTCTCTCGACCCTGCAACGCCCCGGCGCCAAGGGTGTGCCCTTCTTCTTCGTGCGCGTCGATCAGGCGGGGACGATCACCAAGCGCCATTCGGCCACGCGGCTGCAATTTGCCCGCTTCGGCGGCGCCTGCCCGCTCTGGAACGTGCACCGTGCGTTCGAATCCCCGGGCCGCTTTCTGCGCCAGCTGGCCGAAACCCCCGATGGCGTGCGCTATATCTCGCTGGCCCTCGACGTGTCGAAAAGCGGCGGCCATTTCGGCGCGCCGATGCGCCGCTATGCCATCGCGCTCGGCTGCGAGGTCCGCCACGCCTCGGCGCTGGTCTATGCCGACGACATGGATGTCAGCCGCGCCGCCGCCTTCGAGCCGATCGGCATTTCCTGCCGGATCTGCGAGCGCACGAACTGCCACCAGCGCTCCGTCCCGCCGCTGGAAAAGACCCTCTCGATCAATCCCGCCCGCCGCGACACGCTGCCCTACAAGCTCGATTGAGGTTTGCTCCGGAGCCCCTGCACCACCCGCCCAAACCGCCACTTTCGACAAGACCCGTCACAGCCGCCACTGGCTGAATAAAAGCGCGCGGAAGCGCTCCTTCCGGCTCGCTTGCGCGCGGTCAGACGGCCGGTGTCGCCGCCACCGGCCAGCGCCCGGCAAGCCCCGCCATCAGCGCGCGGTCGGTGTCGTCCAGCGCGCCGCTGGCCCAGGGGCGGAACCGCATGCGGAAGGCGGCCAGCACCGCCGCCTCCTGCCCGTCCTCCGCCACCACATAGCCAAACCGCGCCGCATCGGTGTGAAAATCCCCCGCGGCGGCACGCTCGGGCCAGATCGACAGGCCGCGCCGCGCCAGCCGGCGCCAGTCGAACCGCACGCCGGGGTCGATCTTGCGGCCGAGTGCTGTGTCGGAATGGCCGACCACGCGTTCGGGCGGGATCTCCCAGCGCGTCAGGATACCGCTGAGCAGCCGCTCCAGCGCCGCCATCTGCGGCTCGGCAAAGGGCTCGCGCCCGGTATTGGCGATCTCGATCCCGATGGAGCGGGAGTTCACGTCCGCCACATCCCCCCACGCTCCGGCGCCCGCATGCCAGGCCCGCGCGGCCTCGGGCACCAGTTGCCACAGCACGCCGGCCTCGCTCAGCACGTAATGCGCCGAGACTTGCGCCTCTTCGTTGCACAGCCAGTCGCGCGCGGCCTCGGCGCAGGCCATCGCGGTGTAATGCAGGACAACCATGTCGGGCTGCGCGCCATCGCGGCGCTCGGCGCAATTGGGCGACGGGTGCCAGAGCGCGCCCGCAGCATCGGTGGGCCCCTCATCCGGCGCGGCCATGGCTCAGCCGCCGCGCACCGCGCGAAACGGGGCCGGGCTCCAGGTGCAGGCAAACCCGTCGCCATCGGGATCGAGCCCCTTGCGATCCTTTTGCGGGCCGCCTTGGGCCAGGAAATCCTCTTGCGCCAGATCCGGCGAGGCATAGCCCGCGCAGGCCCGCTGGTGGCGCGCATCCGAGCCGAAGCGCGACCGGCTATAGAGCGTCGAGCCCACCGGATTGGTCGTCTGCAACGCGTATTCCACGATATTGGGCCGGTTGGTGCCGGGCCGGTCGGGCACATCGGTGGGTGAGATCACTTCGTATTGCGCGCGGTTGCGGGCGATGAGCGTGGCATCGGCCTGAATGTCGCGCTGGTTGGAGACCGCGTCGAAATCGTTCTCGCCGGAAATGCCGGCGGCGTTTGTGACAACCCGCGGCGGCGGGTTCGAGGGGGAGGCATCGAGCGGCGTGATCCCGCTATTGGCCGCCGCGGCCGTCGCCGTCGCCTGCCCGTCCAGCGGATCGCCCGCGCTGTCGAGCGGGGTGGCCTGCACATCGACCGGCCCGGTCACCGTCACCGGCGCGGCCGGACGGCCGGTCAGCGCCTCCTCGCGCGCGCGCTCATAGGCGTCGTAATCGCCAAAACCCACGCCGCGCCCGGGATTCACAACCCCCGCCGCGCTGTCGGGCACACTCGGCTCACAGGCCGCCAGCGATACCGCCGCCACAGCAATCATAAAAACCCGCATGTCTCGTCCTGCTCTCGGTGCGCGCAACCCGCGCTTTGCCGTGCGCCTTACCACCATTTCCCCGGTTTGGCCACAAACCCCGCCGCCTGCTCGAGCGCGTAGGCGGTATTCAGCAGATCGCCTTCCTCCCACGGACGCCCGATCAATTGCAGCCCCAGAGGCAGCCCGTGCTTGTCGGTGCCCGCCGGAACGGCAATGCCCGGCAGGCCTGCCAGATTGACGGTCACGGTGAAGACATCGTTGAGATACATCTCCACCGGGTCCTCGACCGTGCGGCCCAGCTCAAAGGCCGAAGACGGCGTGGCCGGTGTCAGGATCGCGTCGATGCCTTGCGCAAAAACCTCTTCGAAATCGCGCTTGATCAGCGTGCGGACCTTGCGGGCGCGGTTGTAATAGGCGTCGTAGAACCCCGCCGACAGCACATAGGTGCCGACCATCACACGCCGCTGCACCTCGGCGCCGAAGCCTTCGGCGCGGGTCTTTTCATACATCTCGGTGATGCCGTCGCCCTGGGCGAGCGTCGCGCGTCGCCCGTAGCGCACCCCGTCATACCGCGCGAGGTTCGAGGATGCCTCGGCCGGCGCAATCACGTAATAGGCGGGCAGCGCGTATTTCGTATGCGGCAGCGAGATATCGACGATCTTCGCGCCCGCATCCTCCAGCATCCTGCGGCCATCGGCCCAGAGCGCCTCGATCTCGTCGGGCATGCCCTCCATGCGGTATTCGCGCGGAATGCCGATGGTCTTGCCGCGAACGTCGCCGGTGAGCGCGGCCTCGAAATCGGGCACGGCCAGATCGGCGCTGGTGCTGTCCCTGGGGTCGTGCCCGCACATCGCCTGCAGCATGATCGCGGCGTCGCGCACATCCTTGGTCATCGGCCCGGCCTGATCGAGGCTCGAGGCAAAGGCCACGATCCCCCAGCGCGAGCAGCGCCCGTAGGTCGGCTTGATCCCGGTGATGCCCGCAAACGCCGCGGGCTGACGGATCGAGCCTCCGGTATCGGTGCCGGTGGCGCCGAGACAGAGATCCGCCGCCACGGCAGAGGCCGAGCCACCCGAAGAGCCGCCGGGCGTCAGCGCGGTGTCGTCATTGCCGCGCCGCCAGGGGTTGATCGCATTGCCGTAACACGAGGTCTCATTGGAGGAGCCCATGGCGAACTCGTCCATGTTGAGCTTGCCCAGCATGACCGCACCGGCGTCGAAAAGCTGGCCCGAGACGGTGGATTCGTATTCCGGTGTGAAGCCGCTCAGGATGTTGGAGGCGGCCTGCGAGGGCACACCCCTGGTGCAGAACAAATCCTTGATCCCCAGCGGGATGCCGCACATCGCGGGCGCGTCTCCGGCCTTGATCCGCGCATCCGCCGCCTTGGCCTGATCGCGCGCGATCTCGGGCGTGTGGTGCACGAAGGCGTTGAGCGCGCCTGCGCCTTCGATGGCCTGCAGACAGGCCTCGGTCAGCTCGGCGCTGGTCACCTCGCCCGCGCGCAGCGCGTCGCGCGCCTCGGCGATCTTCATCTGTGCAAGCTCGGCCATCACTCAACCACCTTCGGCACCGCAAAAAACCCTTCGCGCGCATCCGGCGCGTTCGACAGGACCTTTGCCTGCTGATCGCCATCGGTGACGCCGTCGCTGCGCCGTTTCAGCCGCATCGGCGTGACCGACACCATCGGCTCCACATCCTCGACATCGACCTCGCCCAGCTGCTCGATGAAGCCGAGAATGGCGCTGAAATCCTGCGCCAGCGCGGGCAGCGCGTCGTCTTCGACCTTGATGCGGGCCAGCTTGGCCACGCGGGCGGCGGTTGCGGTGTCAATGGACATGGGGGCATCCCTCTTTTGACTTCGGCTAAGCCTCTACCGCGCGCGCGAATGGCCTGCAAGGTCGTGACGGCGCCAAACCTCGATCATCCAGCCCAGCATCGCGGCGTTGAGCAGATGCCAGAGGAAATGCGTGCCCGCCGGAACCTCCCCGCAAAGCGGCATGTCCAGAATGCGCGCGGTGAGCGACAGCCCCAGCAGCGCAACCCCGATGGCAAGGCCGCGGGCGGTCCGAGGCGCGCGGTGCCGCAAGAGCACCGCGTAGATCGCGATGAGCAGCGGCACCGGCATGTATCCGGCCGAGCCCGCGACATAGGGCAGCTGCGCAAAAACCGGCACGGTGAGCGCGGCAAACGGGAAGAAGAGCATCGTCGCGGCGATGGCGCGTCCCGTCGTCATGCCCCAGAAATCGCGGTTGGCGGCGAAGATGTAGAGCAGGATGAAGACCAGGATCGGCAGCACGTCGAGCAGTCCGGCCCAGGGCTGCGCCACGGTGTGAAACAGAAACGATCCAAGCCCGATCGCCACCAGCACGCCGCACAGCCACCGGCCGAGGCCGCGCACCCGCCGCCACATCACCGCCGCCACCAGCAAAAAGCCGAGGTTGGTCAGCGCGTTGACCGGCTCGGCCCAGAATTCCGGCCCGAGCCTTTCGCAATACCCGTCCACATGTGCAAACCAGTCCATCGCGTCCTCCGGGCCTGTGACCGTCAGCGTGGGCATGCGCGGCCCTGCCGCGCGCAGAACCCGCGCCGTTTCGACATAGCTAGACCTGCGGCATCAGACTGCTAGGCTTGCACGGGCATCGAACGCGGGAGACTGACATGAAGATCATCTGGCTTGGACATGGCTCGTTCCGGATCGAGATTTCCGATCAGGTGCTGCTGATCGACCCCTGGCTCAACGGCAACCCGATGATGGAAGGCCAGGACAGCGACGCGGCCATTGCGGGTGCGACGCAGATCCTCGTCACCCACGGACATTTCGACCACACCACCGATGTCGTCGAGGTCTCGAAGTCCACCGGCGCGCCGGTCTCGGCGATGTACGAGCTGGCCAACACGCTGTTCGGCATGGGCGCGGTCGAGGGCGCGGGGCTCAACAAGGGCGGCACGCTCGACTTTGGCGAGGTGAGCGCCAGCATGGTGCCGGCGTCGCATTCGTCGTCCATGGCGGTCGATGGCGCGCCGGTCTACATGGGCATGGAGGCCGGGTTCGTGATCCGCGGCGAGGGCCACACGATCTACCATTCCGGCGACACCGCGATCATGGCCGACATGGACTGGATCGGCGATTACTACAAACCCGATATCGGCATTCTCTCGGCGGGCGGGCATTTCACCATGGACATGGCGCAGGCGGCCTATGCGGCCAGGCGCTATTTCGACTTCACGACGGTGATCCCCTGCCACTACCGGACCTTTCCGCTGCTCGAGCAATCCGCCGAAACGCTGGTGGCGGGGCTGCCCGGCGTCGATGTGATCGAACCGCAGGTGATGACCCCCATCACGCTCTGAGCGCGGGTCGGGTGGCGGGGCCGAGGGGCCAGCCCCTCGGGCTCCCCGGGATATTTCCGGCCCAAAGAAACCGGCAGGCGCGCCTTTTCGGGGCGACGGGTCAGCTGACCAACTGAGGGGGGGGGCGCGGGGCGCGAACAAGCGATCCCCGGGGTGCCCGAAGCGCCTCAGGGCATCTGGATGGTCTTGCGCTCGAACTCGGCGCGGTCGGTGCTCAGATCGTCATAGGTGATCTCAACGAGCACGCTTTCGATGGAGCCTGCGGGGTAGGATTTGTAGATCACCGCGTCGTCGGTGATCGCGTTGGGGGCGTTGGTGTCTTCAAGGCAGGGCGGCAGCGGCCAGGCTTCGGCGGGCGCGCCGTTGATGCCCACATGCAGTGCCACCAGCCCGCAGCGCCAGCCGAGGATATGGGTCACGTAAAGCAGATCCCGACCGTCCCAGTCGCGCACCGCGACCCAGTTGTTGCGGGTCATGGCGAGGATCGGGCGCACCTCGACGGCGGTGGTGAAGCGCCCGGTGGGGTCCTGCGGCTCTGCCGCATAGCTCTGGCGCGCGCGGTCCTGATCGGCGGGCCCCGCCGCGGCGGCCGGCGCCTTTGCGGTGCCGGAGGACGGGGGGGCGGCGGCGGCCTGCTGCGGCGCGCCATTGCCGCCCGCACCGGCACCCGCATCGGCACCCGCACCGGCACTGGCATCGGGATCGCCAAACAGCGCCACGATCAGCACCAGGACAAACTCGATCATCTTGAAACTCCTCTCGAAAATGCGCGCCCGCGCGGCGGCAGACGGATCAAGCCTTTTGACCTGCCCCGATCCTGCCTATAGTGACAGGCAAAAGTCAAAAGACACCGGGCAGCAGGACCATGGCACGAAAAACCGGAGCATCACAAAAGGTCAATGTGGTGATCGTCGGTCAGGCCGGCCGGTTGCAATATGAGGCGATCCTGTTTGCCGCCTCGCTGGCCCGCGTCTCGGATCCCGGCCGTTTCCGGCTTTATGTGGCCGAGCCGCAGCCGGGCGCGCTCTGGCCCGGCGATCCGCGCATTTCCGATCCGGCCACGCGTGGTCTGCTGGAGGATCTCGGCGCCACGCTGCTGCCGTTCGAAAGCCGCCATTTCGGCCATGCCTATGCCTATGGCAACAAGATCGAGGCGCTGCTGGCCCTGCCCGAAGACGAGCCGTTTGTGTTTTTCGACACCGACACGCTGGTGCTGGACGATCTGGCGCGGGTGCCGTTCGATTTCGAGCGGCCCACCGCCTCGATGCGGCGCGAGGGGACCTGGCCGCAGATCGAGCTATACGGGCCGGGTTATGCGCAGATCTGGGGCGCGCTTTATGAGCGTTTCGGGCTGGATTTCGCAAGCTCGCTCGATCTGGACCAGCCCGATGAATACTGGCAGCGCTACCTCTATTTCAACGCAGGGTTCTTCTTTTACAAATGCCCGCGCCTCTTCGGGCAGCGGTTTCTGGATATTGCGCTGTCGATCCGGGACGATCCGCCGCGGGAGCTGCAATTGCAGTCGCTCGATCCCTGGCTCGACCAGGTGGCGCTGCCGCTGGTGATCCACGGGTTTGGCGGCGGGCGGGACACGCTGCCGCAGGGGCTGCTCGATGGCCGCGTGACCTGTCATTACCGGGTCCTGCCGCTGCTATTTGCGCGCGAGGACGACCATGTGGTCGAGGTGCTGCAGGAGGTCTGCGCGCCCAACAAGGTCAAGAAGGTGCTCAAGCAATACGATCCGTTCAAGCGGATGATCTACCAGAATCGCGGGCAGAAAGTGCGCGATCTCTTTGACCGCGACGACCTGCCCGCGCGCGAACAGGCGATCCGCAACAGAATCAAGCGCGAAGGATTCTGGATGCGGTGAGCCGCGCGGGTGTCAGGCGCTGCCTGTGACCACCCGCTCGCGCCGCCGCAGAAAGGTCACCATCGCCAGACCCGCGCCCATGCCCGCAAAGGAAAGCGCAATGGCGGCGCCGTTTTGCGGCGGCCAGAGCGCGGCGGTGCCCGCGGCGATCAGGGCCACGCGCCAGAGTGGGCCCAGCACGCGGCCCGCAAAGCCGACCACGCCGCTGGTGATCAGGTAGACCCCCACCAGCGCAGTGCCCAGCGCCAGGGCCACCATGCCGAGCGCGCCGTCAAAGAGCAGCGCGGGTGAAGCCACGAAGAGGAACGGCACCACGAAGGCGGGCCAGGCCACGCGCACCGCCTCGAGCCCGGTGCGCATCGGCGGCGCCTTGGCCATGTTGGCGGCGACAAAGGCCGCGATGGCCACCGGTGGCGTCAGCATCGACAACATCCCGAAATAGAGCACGAAGAGATGCGCCGACATCGCCGTCAGCCCCAGTTCGATCAGCGGCGGCGCGGCCAGCGTCGAGAGCAGCAGGTAGACGCCCACCGTGGGCAGCCCCATACCCATCAGGATGCAGACGCCGGCGGTCACCAGCAGCAGAAGGATCAGGCTGCCCTCGCCCAGCTTCACCAGGAAAAACCCCATGCCGAAGCTGAGGCCGGAGCGCGAGAACAGCCCGATGATGATGCCCGCGATGGCACAGATGAGGACCACTTCGACCGCGGCGCGGCCTGCCTTGACCACCGCTTCGAAAAGCGCGCCGCCCTTGATGCGCCCGCCCTCGTAGGTCTTGAAAAGCGACAGCACAAAGAGCGACAGCACCGCGTAGAGCGCGGCGGTCTCGGGGCGCATGTTGAGCGCAAAGAGCCCGCCCAGCAGCACCACAAACGGCACCACCACAAACCAGCCCTTGCGCATGACATCGCGCATCGGCGGGATGCGCTCGGGGTCGATGGCCTTGATGCCGCGGCGGCCTGCCTCCAGATCGGCGAAATAGAAGAGTGCGACGTAAAACAGGATCGACGGGATGAGCGCGGCGAGCACCACCTCGCCGTAGGAGACCTGCAGGTTTTCGGCCAGCAGGAAGGCCGAGGCGCCCATGATCGGCGGCATCAGCTGGCCGCCGGTCGAGGCGGAGGCCTCAATGGCGGCGGCGGTCTTGGGCCGGTAGCCGCCGTCTTTCATCAGCGGGATGGTGATGGCCCCCGTCGAGGCGACATTGCTGACCGCCGAGCCCGAGACCGAGCCGAAAAGCGCCGAGCCCAGGATCGCGATCTTGGCCGCCCCGCCCCTTGCGCGCCCCGCCACGGCCATCGAGAGATCGGAGAAAAACGCAGAGCCGCCGGTCTGCAGCAGCAGCTGCGCCAGGATCAGGAAAGGCACCACAACCGCGACGGCGATATAGAGCGCCGCGCCCGCCAGCGAGGCGCTGTCCATCACCATGAAGGTCAAAAGCCGGTCCCAGCGGATCGAGCGGCTTTGCATCGGCCCGGAAAGATTGCCGGAAAAGAGCGCGTACAGGCAGACGACGCCGAGGATCACGATCAGCGCCCAGCCCATGGAGCGGCGCACCGCCTCAAGGAGCAGCGCCATGCCGAGGCCCGAGAGGATCAGCGCTTCGGTCGGGTGGTAAAAGACGTTCTGCGACAGCACCGGGAAACGGACCACCATCACCATGCCCCAGATCAGCGCCGCGGCGGCAAGCGCCTTGTCGAGGATGTCGGGCGCCGCGGTGCGCGATTTCACCCGCGCGCGCGTCAGGAAGGTGATCGCCATGGAGGCGGACAGCACCACAAGCAGGATCTGCTCGGAATAGACGCGCAGGCCGATCCAGAGCGGCAGCGACGACGACCAGATGATCGCCGCCGTGGTGGAAAGCGCCGCGAGGGCGGCGACGATCCGGCCGGTTGTGGTGCTGTCCGGGTTCATGGGCTCAGCGGTCCCACATGCCCATTTCCTCGTAGAAGCGGATGGCGCCGGGGTGGTAGTCGACACCGACATCCTTGCTCATCACATCGGTGCTGAAGCCGCCCCAGACCGGCCCGCCGGTCTCCAGCAGGCCCGGTGTGGCCTCGTGCAGGGCCTTCACCGCGCGGTAGACCATGTCCTCGGGCGCGGCGGCGCTGGCAAAGAGCGTGTAGTCGTAGGCCACCACATTGGTCGGCCCGTCGATGCCCGGAATGCCGCTATTCTCGTCGAGCTGCTGCATGTAGCTTTGCGGCAGCCATTCCTGCAGACCGGCCAGCGCTTCGGGGCTGTCGTCATAGCCGATATAGCGGATGCCGAACGTGGCATCGAATTCACGGCTGTTGGCGGCCCCCACCACAACGATGGTCACATCCGTCGAGCCTTCGGAGAAGCTCGCCCACATGCGCGGGAAGTTGGGCACCTGCACACCCTGCACATCGTCCATCGTCATGCCTTCGGTGGCCAGATAGCCGCGGGTCACATAGTCTCCCAGGGCGCCATCCGCAAAGGCGGGCGCCCGCACCCCCTTGAGATCCTCGATCGACTGGTAGTCGCTGTCGGCGCGCACGATATAGGAGTTGCGGAACGGCATGAGCGTGGCGACCATCTGCAGGTCGGGCAGCGGGCGGCCTTCGGACATGCCGGTGCCGTTCACCGCGTAGAAGAGCTGCACGATGTTGGAGATGCCGAACTCCAGCTCTCCGGCATTGACCAGCGGCATGTAATCGGCGGTGTTGGCGAGCTCCTGCGGGCGCATCTGCAGATCGCTGTTTTCAGAGATCGCCGCGGCCAGAGCGCGGCCGATCTGGCTGGTGCCGCCACGCTGGGTGGAGCCCAGGGCGGCAATCTCCGCCATCGCGGGCCCTGCGGCCATCAGCGCAGCCGCCGCACCGGCAAACATATGTCTCATCTTCATCTCGTACACTCCTTTGTTGGTCTTTCGTGGTCTTTGGTGCACCCCTGCCGGACATGGCAAGGGACATGGCTTCAAGCCATTGTTTTTATTTTTCTTTTTCGTGATTTTTTGGCTCGCACCCCTTCCACGGGGGCGCTTGCGGTCTATACTTCACGCGAGGTGGAAACGGGGGATCGACAGGATGACACGCGTATTGATAGCCGGGATGGGACCGGCGGGTCTGGTCTCTGGCCTGATGCTGGCGCGCGCCGGGATCGAGGTGCATCTGTTCGAGGCCGAGGCCGAGCTGCCGACCGATCTGCGCGCCTCGACCTTTCATCCGCCGACGCTCGACATGCTGGCCGGGCTGGGGCTTGCGGATCTGCTGGTCGAACAGGGGCTGAAGGCACCGACCTATCAGTGGCGCGACCGGGCCAGCGGCGACGCGGCGACCTTCGATCTGGGCTGTCTCGAGGGGCTCACGGGCTATCCGTTCCGCCTGCAATGCGAACAGTGGAAACTGACCCGGGCGGCACGCGATGCGCTGCTCGCCGAGCCGCTGGCGACGCTGGAATTCGGCTGGGCGGCAACGGATCTGCGCCAGGACGCGCAGAGCGTGACGCTGAGCCTGGCGCGCGACGGCCAGACCCGGACCGAGACCGGCGATTTCCTGATCGGCGCCGATGGCGCCTCCTCGGCTGTGCGCCGGGCGCTCGGCATCGCCTTCGAAGGCTTCACCTACCCCGAGCAATGGGTGGTCGCCTCGACCCCCGTCGATTTCGCGTCCAAGCTGCCGGGGCTGGCACCCGTCACCTATACCGCCGACAGCGAGGAATGGTACGTGCTGCTGCAGACCCGCGATCTCTGGCGCGTTCTGATCCCGGTCGATGACGATGCCGATCCGGAGGTGATCCTGTCGGATGACTGGATCGAGGGCAAATTGCAGGGCATCGCGCCGCATGAGGGCGGCTATCCGATTGCGCATCGCACGATCTACCGCGTGCATCAGCGCGTCGCCGACCGCTACTGTGTGGGACGCGCGGCGATTGCCGGGGACGCGGCGCATATCAACAATCCGCTGGGCGGCATGGGCATGAACGGCGGCATCCACGACGCGGTGAACCTGGCCGAAAAGCTGATCGCGGTGTTTCGCGACGGCGCCGAAATGGACGCGCTGCTGGCGCATTACTCCGCCCAGCGCCACGACATCGCCGAGGAATACGTGCTTACACATACGCATCAGAACAAGCAGGTCATCGAGGAAAAGGACCCCGCGCGCCGGGCGGCCAACCTTGACCGGCTCAAGCGCGTGGCGGCCAACCCGGCGGAGCGGCTGGCCTATCTGCGCAAGGGCGCGATGCTCGATGCGGTCGACAAGAGCATGGATGTGATGCCCTGAGGCCTGGGGCGTGAGCTTGTTTCGGGTCGCCTTCGGCGACCCGACCCGCCGGGGGGCGCTGCCCCCCGGACCCCCCGGGATATTTGTAGCCCAAAGAAACACTGCGTGGCGCAAATGGCATATGGGGGCGGGTGAAAAACGCGTCATAGGATTCGCGGCGCCTCTCCGGTATCCTCGCGGGCGGCAGTGGGATCGTCATTGTCCCAGAGCTTGCCGATGAACCGCGCGGCCGTTACGTCATCGGCGGCTTTCGATGTGAGCCAGAGCAGCGCGTCGTTCATGACATCCACCGGCAGCATCTCCGCGTAGACGCCGATGCGCCCTTTGGGCGGGAAAAACTCCGTGTCGGTGGGGCCGCCCGGGGCCAGCGCGTTGACCGTGACTCCGCTGCCCGCCAGATCCTCCGCGAACTGCCGGGTGAGCGCGTCGAGCGCGGCCTTGGACGGCCCGTAAGGCGCGTTGCCGCGCTTGGTCATGGTCGCGCGGCTGGTGGAAATGTTGACGATCCGGCCCCAGCCCGCGCGCTGCATATGCGGCGCGGCGGCGCGCGCCATCAGGAACGGGCCGGTGACATTGGTGCGCAGGATCTCCGCCCAGCCGTCAGGGTCGATCTCCCAGAATTTCTGTGGCGCGGTGGTGAAGGCCTCGTTGGTCTCGCGCGAGCCGCGCCCGGCATTGTTGACCAGGATATCGAGCCGCCCGAAGCGCGACAGCACCTCCGTCACCGTGCGCCCGGCCTCTTCCGGCAGCCCGGCATCGGCCTGCAGCCCCGCAACGCGCGAGGCGCCGTAGACCTGCGCCAGCTCGCCCACCGCCGCCTCCAGCGCCGCGCCGCCGCGCGCCGCCGTGAGCGCCACGGCATGGCCCGCCCCCAGCAGCGCATGGGCAAAGCTGAGGCCGATGCCCCGGCTGCCGCCGGTGATGAGCGCAACCTGCGCCATCAATGCTTCTCGAACAGCCAGTGATGGCCGGAGAACCGGTCCTCGATGCCCATCGCCCGCATCGCGTGCCAATAGGTCGCGGCGTTGATCGGGATGACCGGCTTGCCAAGCTCAGCCTCCATCTCGGTCGCCAGCCGCACCATCGACAGGTTGGTGCCGACCTGCACCCAGGCGTCGATATCGTCGCGGTCGAGTGCGCGCAGATGGTCGCGCAACTCCGCCTCCTGCACCTGCGCGATGTTCACCGGCGACGTGCAGCGCAGGCCCTTGAACTCGACCACCTCGAAGCCGCATTCGCTGAAGAACCGCGTGACCTCGCGGTCCGACACCGGCTGATAGGGAGAGATCACCGCGATGCGCCGGGCGCCCACCAGGTTGAGTGCCGCCTCGCAGGCAAAAGAGCCGCAGGACACACCAACCCCGGCATACTCCGACAGCTCGCCCATGCGGCGTTCCGACGCCGCGCGCCCGTCCCAGAACATCAGCGCCGACATGCCCATGATCAGGTAATCGGGCTGGCAGGTCATGCAGCGGTCCACACAATCGTTGAGCGTGCTGCCGATGGCCTCGACCAGCGCCACAAAATCCTCGTCATTATGCACCGGCATGTTGGGCACGTAGATCCGCCCGAAATGATTGGTCACACCGGGCACGCGAAACGCTTCCATATCCGGCTGCACGATGGTGTTTGTCGACGGTGCCACCACCGCGAACTTGCATCTGTATCCCAATGCGTCAGGCATGCTGCGCTCCGTGTTTCTTCTCTTTCCAAATACCGCCGGGGGAGGCTTTGCCCCGCAAAGCCGGGGGCAGCGCCCCCATGTCACGCGTCGTCATCCCATCTCCTTTCGCCCGCGGAAGAGCTGGCTGATCGCCACCGCGACCACCAGCCCGCCGCCGTAAAAGAGGTTCTGCACAAAGCTGTCGACGCCCAGGAAATTGAGCCCCATGATCCCGGTCGACAGGAAATAGACCGCCACAAAGGCGCCGATGGCGTTGAAGCGGCCGGGATAGATCGCGGTGGAGCCGAGATAGGCCGCGGCAAAGGCCGGCAGCAGAAAGGCCAGCGCCGAGCTCGGGTCGGCCACGCCGCGCATCCCGGTATAGAGCACACCCGCAAAGCTCGCCATCACCGACGAGGCGACGAGCGCGCCGGCCCGGACCCGCGTCACGTTGACGCCCGAGAGCCGCGCCACTTCGCGCCCGCGCCCGACAAAGAGCATCCGGCGCCCCAGCGTGGTGTGTTGGAACAGGTACCAGATCGCCGCGGTCAGGATCAGCGCGTAGTAGAATCCCACCGGGATGCCCAGCACCCGCGTCAGGATCACCGCCTTGATCAGCCCCATCGACACGCCCGCCACCGTGCCGCCATCGGCAACCCACAGGATCAGCCCGGAAATGAAATAGCCCGTGCCCAGCGTCACGATCAGCGAAAACACCCGGAAATAGAGGATGAAGAAGGCGTTCACCGCCCCCACCACGGCCCCCACCGCCAGCGCCACGATCACCGCCGAGACGATGTCAAAGCCCTGCTGCACGTTCAGCACCGCGATGATCATCGAACTCAGCCCCATCGTGGCGGCGATCGAGAGGTCGAAATCGCCGGTGGTCAGCGGGATGATCAGCGCCAGCGTCAGCACCACCACCATGGCGTTGCTGCCCAGCATCGAGGCGTAGGAATTCCAGGCAAACATCTGCGCGGGCTTGAACGCGCCGAGAATGAGGATGATCGCGATCCAGGCCACGATGAGCCCGTAGCGCTCGGCCCAGCCTTTCCAGCCATCGCCGGGCGGCTGTGCTTCGGCGGCGCCTTCGAGGGCGGCGATCTTGGCCTCGAGTGCGGCGATGCGGGCCTCGTATTGCGTGTCGTCCATCTCAGCCCACCCGGCTCATCGAGCGGAAGCAGTGCTCCGCTATCGTGTCTTTGGTCAGATCGCGCCCGCTGAGCTCCGCCACGATGCCGCCGCGCGCGAAGATCAGCACGCGGTGGCAGATCGCCGCCAGCTGGTCGTAATCGGTGGAGGCGACGAGCACCCCGGCCCCACCCTCCGCGGCCAGATCGAGCGCGTCCCAGATCGCCTGCCGCGCACCGACATCGACGCCCTGGGTGGGCTCATCGAGCAGCAGCAGCCGCGGCGATACCTGCAGCCATTTGGCCAGCACCACTTTCTGCGCGTTGCCGCCCGACAGCGCCTCGAGCGGCAGCGCGGGCCTGTTCGGCCTGACGCCAGCCGCCTGGCCCAGCCGGGCCGCGTGCGCGTTGATCCGCGACGCGGTCAGCCCCAGCGCCGAACTGAGCTTAGCCAGCACCGGCAGAGCGATATTGTCGCCGATGCTGAGACTGCCGACACCCGCGGCACCGAGCCGGTCGGCGGGCAGATAGGCGATGCCGCGCGCCAGCGCCTCGGCCGGGGTCTGCATCGCCAGCGCCTGCCCGCGCCCGTCAAGCGTGAGCCGCCCGGAGGCGGGTGCAGCACCGTAAAGCGCGGCGGGCACCGCGTCGAAGCCCGAGCCGATAAGGCCGGTCAGGCCGAGGATCTCGCCCTTGTGCAGCTCAAACGCCACCGGGCCCACAGCTTCGGTGACAAGATCGGTGACCCTGGCCAGCGCTTCGGGCGCGTCCAGCGCCTTGGCATGGCCGCCATAGGTTTCCAGATTACGCCCGATGATGCGTTCGACAAAGCCGTCATGGCTGGTCTCGCGCGTGACAACCGTGTCGATGAGATGCCCGTCGCGCAGGATGGTGGCGCGGTCGGTGATCTCGCGCACCTCGTCCACATCGTGGCTGACAAAGATCACCGAGGCGCCGGTGGCCGTGCAGCGGCGGATGAGGTCGAAAAGCTGCTCGACACCGGCGCGCGGCAGGAACGGTGTGGGCTCGTCCAGCACCAGCACGCCGGGGCGGTCGGCATGATCCTTGGTGGCTGCGGCCAGATCCTCATAGGCGCGTGTGATGGCGAGCAGCGCCTGCTCCACCGCCGTGAGGCCTGCGACCTCGGCGCGGGGATCGAGCGTGAGGCCGAAGCGCGCAAAGATCTCGCGCGCCTCGCGGTGCAGCGCCCGCCAGTTGAGCGCCCAGCCCGATCCGGTGGCAAACCGGCCCATGAAGAGGTTCTCGGCCACGCTGAGCTGCGGGATCAGCCCGAGATTCTGATGAACGAAGGCAAGCCCGCGGGCCCGCGCCTCGGCCCCGGCGACGGGCAGCGGCAGGCGCTGGCCGTAAAGCGTGATCTCGGCGCCCGGCTCGGGATCGTGGAAACCGGCCAGCACCTTGATCAGCGTCGATTTGCCGGATCCGTTGGAGCCCAGCAGCCCGTGCACTTCGCCCCGCGCCACGTCCAGCGACACATCGTCGAGCGCCACCGCGCCGCCGAAGCGTTTGGAAAGACTGGCGATGTTGAGCGCGTGGTCCAGGGCGCGGATCCTTTCGGCGAGGCCGGAGCTTGCGGCAGGAGCTGGGGGGTCAGCCCCCCCAGACCCCCCGAAGTTCAGTGGCAGAATGAAGCCGGGGGCGGCGGCGCGCGGTTACTCGTCGAGCATCCAGAGTTGGCGGAACCCGTCCGTATGCACGTCGCCATAGCCGTCGTTGAAGGTGGCCGGGATGCCCGCCGTCTCCACATTGTCATCGGTGAAGATGAAGGCGGGTGTATTGAGCCTGGTGACCGGATCGAGGCCGCAGAGCAGGCGCATATTGGCATCGGTGCCCGCCATGCCGACCCAGCCGAGGCTCTCGCCCACGTTCATCTCGACGATGTCACCATCGCGCATCATGTCGAGCACAAACGGCGTACCGTTATAGCTGACGATCCTGGCGTCCGAGCCCGCGATCTGGATGGCGGGCACGATGAATTGCGACATCGAATCGTAGACCGGCAGCACGTAGTTTATCGAGGGATCCGCCAGCAGCGCGTTCTGCACCGCGGGCTGGCCTTGCGTGGCCCAGTCATTCACCGGCACATTGATATAGGTGGTTTTGCAATCGGGGCAGTTGTCGGTCAGATAGCCGATGATGGCGTCGCGCAGGGGCGCGGTGGGTGTGATCTCATCGGGGCCGAGCACCAGCGCGTTCACCTGCCCTTCGGTCTGCACGATGGCCCAGGCGGCGATGATCTCTCCGATGGTCACGTAATCGGTGTTGGCGGCCCCATCCATGAAGTCGGGCACGGTCTGGGTCGTTGCGTCCCAGTTATGTGTGGCGGTGACCTTGACGCCCGCGGCGCGCGCTTCGGTGATTTGCGGCACGAGAAATTCCGGCGGCAGCCCGCCCTGCAGGTCAATGAGGTCAAAGCCTTCGGCGACAGCGGTGTTGATGCCCTGGATCCAGCCTGCGGGGTCCATCTGGGTTTCCCAGTCGCGCAAGCTGAACCCGACCATCTCGGCGGCATCGACAAAGCCCTGGCTGATCGCGGCGTTGAACGGGTTGGCGTTGGTGAGCGGGATCACAAACATGGATTTGTCGGCCATGCAGGCCCTGGCGTCGAAAGGCTCTCCGGGCGCCTCGAAGGTGGGTGTCTGGCTGTACCGGTCGACCAGTGCCCTGGCCGCGTCCATGTCGGCCAGTGCGGGTGTGGCGAGCAGGCCCAGTGCGAGGCCAGAGGTTATCAGCGTTTTCATGATGTTACATCTCCCTGTTGAGGTGATTTCCCGGTGTTTTCCAGGAAGGTTATGGCGTCGTCCGTGGTGATGAGGTCGGCGTATTTGGCGCTCATGTCGAAGAGGTTGGCGCGGTGTGGTTCCTCGGCGCGATCGCCCACGGCGTCTTCGACCACCAGCGTCACGAGCCCGTGGCTGATGGCGTCGATGCAGGAGGCGCGCACGCAGCCAGAGGTGGTCACGCCGGTCAGCAGCAGCGTGTCGATCTTGAGCCAGTGCAGCGTGGCGGCGAGCGACGTGCCGAAGAAGGCGCTGGGATATTGTTTCGTGATGACAATATCTTGCGGGGTGTAGCACAGAGGCGGGCTGAGCTTTTGCGTGGACCGGCCCGCGTCGAAGCAACTCAGCGCCGGCACCTTGGCATAAAAGGCGCCGCCATCGGCGCCGCCGGGCTGGTATTTCACCTCGGTGAAGATCGTGGGGACCCCGGCGGCACGGGCCACGGGGGCGATGCGGGCGGCGTTCTCGAGCGCGGTCCGGCAGCCCTCACCGCCGTAAAGCGGCGCGTCGGGGTCGAAATAGGCCACCGCGAAATCGATGAAGAGCACCGCGGGACGTGTGCCACGGGTCTGGGTCGCGTGATAGCCGGCCTGCGCGTAATTCTCGTCAAGCGCGTCACTCATGATGGGGTCCTTTCGTCACGCGCCGGAGTGAGGGGCCAGCCCCTCACACGCCCCGGCGGTATATGAAAAGAGAAGAAACAGCGGCGTCATTCGGCAGCCTTGATATACTGGTTGCGAAAGACCGGGGCCCTGGGGGGCGCGAATCCGGTTTCCTTCAGGGTACGTTTTTTCAGCGCGTCGATGGAGGTGAAGCCGCGGTCGAAAAGTGCTGTCTCGCCGCGTGTGCGCGCCATCTCCTTGCGCCGTTTCTCGGTGGCCTTCTCGTCGAGCTTGCCTTTGGAGATCACGACGCCGTAGCGTTTTGCGCCCTCCTCCGTCACCAGCCCGCGCTTGACATCGCGCAGGACCAGGGCGGCGTCGCGCTTCAGCGGATCGCCCCAGCCGCCGCCGCCCCAGGTGTTGAAATGCAGGATATCGCCGGGTTCCACGGCGATGCGGTCGCATTTGGAGGGGATGTTCTCTTCGCTGCCGTCGCGGCGCACCAGCCGCTTGGTGGAGCGCATGCCCGGCTCACCGCCATTCACCCCCCAGGGATAGGTCAGCCAGCGGTCGTCATGGATCGAGACCTCGCCTGCCTCGAGCATTTCGTAGGCGATGGTGATGCCGTTGCCGCCGCGATGCAGACCGGCGCCGCCACTGTCGGGGATGGTGGCGTAGGTGCGGATGCGCAGCGGGAAATAGGCCTCGAGAAACTCGTTGGGCACATTGGTGAAGGCGGGCCAGAGCGAGTGGCCGTCGGGGCCGTCGCCGGCCGGGCGGCCGGGGATGCCGCCAAAGCCGATCTGGAACAGCTGGTACCATTCGCCGTCCCTGTCGAAGCCCGAATACATGAAATGCGGGCTGTCGGAGAAGCCCGCGGCGTTCAGAGCGTCCGGCGCGCCCTGGCCCAGCAGCCCGCCCATCAGATCGAAGATCCGGCCCAGCATGTGGGTGCGGCAGCTGAGGGCGGCGGGTTTTTTCGGCTTGAGGATACAGCCTTCGGGGATATGCACGTCGACCAGATCGTAGAACCCGTCATTGAACAGGATCTGCGGGTCGAAAAGGTTGATGGTGAACGCTCCGAAGAACATCTTGAACATCTCTTCGTTCAGCAGGAAGTTGATCGAGCTGAACGATTGCGGGTCACTGCCTGTGAAGTCGAAATAGGCGACATCGCCCTCGCGGTGCAGGTGACAGGCGATCTTGTAGGGCCCGTTGCCCATGCCGTCATCGTCGATCCAGTCCTCGAAATAGGCCTTCTTGCCGTCCACCGCTTCGGGGATGATCATCTGGATGATGGCGCCCATGGCGGCCTTGTTGCGGTCCAGCATGTCCTGCATCGCCGAGATGTAGGTGTCGGTGCCGAAACGCTCGATGTTTTCGCGCACGCGGCGCTCGGCCAGCCTGAGCGCCGCGATGATGGCAAAGAAATCGGACTTGTTCCATTCCGGCATACGGGTGTTGGACAGCAGGATGTTGAGCAGCTCGTCCTGCAGCGCGCCGCCGCGATAGATCTTGGTGGGCGGGATGATGATGCCTTCCTCGTAGATCATCTTGGCATCGGTGGGCAGCGAGCCCGGCACCTTGCCGCCGACATCGGTCATGTGGCCGAACATCGCGGCCCAGCTGACCAGCTTGCCGCCTTCGAAGATCGGCATCATCAGCAGCCAGTCGTTGAGGTGGCTCACGGCACCGTTGCAGCTGTAGGGGTCGTTGGTGATGAAGACGTCGCCATCCTCGATGGTGCCCTCGTAGCCCTGCATGAAGCCGTAAAGGAAGGAGCCGAACTGGCCGACGACCATCTTGCCTTCCTCATTGGCGATGAGCGGGAAGGCGTCGTGCTGCTCGCGGATGCCGGGCGACATGGCGGTGCGGAAAAGCACGGCGTCCATTTCGTTGCGCGCGTTGCGCAGGGCGTTTTCCACGATGTCCAGCGTGATCGGGTCGACATCGACGCGCTTGAAGGGGGTGGTGTTGGTTTCGATGATCTGGGCGGGCATCAGAGGGCACCTCCGGTCGGCAGAGACAAGGATCGCGCGGCGGGCGCGGGTGGGTGGGCGGGGCGGCCGCCGCGCGAACCGGCCCGGGCCCCGGGACAGGCGCTCACGATCTTGCCTCCGCGTGATCTTCGGGCCAGATCAGGATGTTGCCGATCGCGTCGATCACCCCCACATGGCCCGGCAGAATGACCGAGGTGCTGTCCATCTCGGTGATCACGGCGGGTCCGGGCACGCGGTTGCCGGGCTTCAGCTTGCCGCGGTCGTAGATATGCCCTTCGCGCCAGGCGCCGCCTTCGAAAATGCGGGTCTTCTGGACCTGCGCGTGGCTGGCATCGGCGTCGCCTTGCGCGCTCTCGGGGTTGATGAAGCTCTTCTCGGCCCCCTGCACCACTGCGCGCAGCCCGACGATCTCGTGTTCGGCATCCAGCGCGAAGGTAAAAAGCTGTTCATGCTCGCTGTCAAAGCGGCGGGTGACCTCGGCCAGGCTGAACGCCTCGGGCGCCATGTCCACCGTCAGCTTCATCCCCTGCCCCTTGTAGCGGATATCGACCTGGTAGAGCGTCTCCTGCTCGCTTTCAGGCACGCCCTCGGCGGTCAGCGTCCGAGCGGCCTGTGCGGCAAGATCCGACAGCATCTTCTGCATCTGCGCATCCGAGGTGTCGGCGACCGGGGTCACGTAGGTCTGGCTTGCCTCGTTGCGCAGCCGTGTGGTCGCATCGCCGTAGGCGCACAGCACGCCAGGCCCCGGCGGAATGATCGCAGGCCAGGCATTGACCAGCCGTGCCAGCGCGTTGGCGTGCAGCGGCCCCGCGCCGCCAAAGCCGATCAGCGCGAAGTCGCGCGGGTCGTAGCCCTGCTCGACCGAGACCAGCCGCAGCGCGCCCACCATGTTCTCGTTCACGATACGGATGATGCCTTCCGCGGCGTCCTCGACCGACAGGCCCAGCATGTCGGCCACCTTGCCCACGGCCTTCGCGGCCAGATCACGGCTGATCTCCATGTCGCCGCCGAGCTTTGCGTCCGATGGCAGGTAGCCCAGCACCACGTTGGCGTCGGTCACCGTGGGCTCCTCGCCGCCTTTCTTGTAGGCTGCGGGGCCCGGCGTGGCGCCTGCCGATTGCGGCCCCACGCGCAGCGCCTTGGTCAGCTCGGGCGTATAGGCGATAGAGCCGCCGCCCGCGCCCACGGTGCGCACGTCGATGGAGGGCGCGCGCACGGTCACGTCACCGACGCGGGTTTCGCGCCGGGTGCGCGCGGTGCCGCCCTCGATCAGCGCCACATCGGTCGAGGTGCCGCCCATATCGAAGGTCAGCAGGTTCTCGAACTGCGCCTGCTTGGCGATCCAGAGCGCGCCCGCGACACCGCCAGCAGGGCCCGACATCAGCAGGTTCACCGGCTGATCCATCGCCGCCTGCGCCGAGCTCAGCCCGCCGTCGGAGCGCAGGATCTGCAGCATCGTGCCCGCGCCCATGCGCCGCTGCAGCTCTTCCTGCAGGTTGCGCACGTATTTGCTGACCACCGGGCGGACATAGGAGTTCACAACCGTGGTCTCGGTGCGCTCGTATTCATACATTTCCGGCATCACGCTTGCGGAGGTCGAGACCGGGATGCCCGGCGCGATCTCCTGCGCGATCTGGGCGATGCGCGCCTCATGCGCGTCATTGGCATAACCGTTGAACAGCGCCACCGTCAGCGCCTCGATCCCCGATTTCAGCAGCTTTTCCAGATCGCGGCGCAGCGCCTTTTCATCGAGCGGCACCAGCACGTTGCCCTGCGCATCGATGCGCTCATCGGCCTCGATGGTGTATTCCAGCGGCGCCAGCGGATCGGTCTTGTTCCAGATCACCCAGCCGCCAAGACCGCCCGGCACGTAGGACCGCGCAATCTGCAGCACGTCCTTGTAGCCCTTGGTGGTCACCAGCCCGACCAGCGCCCCCGAAGAGGTCAGCACCGTGTTGGTGGCCACCGTCGTGCCATGCATCACCTCGGTGATGTCGGTGGGATCGATACCGGCGCTTTGGCAGATCTTCTCGATGCCGTTCAGCACGCCCTTCGAGCTGTCCTCGGGCGTCGAGGGCACCTTGGCCGTGAACGTCCGCCCGTTGCGCTCGTCCAGCAGCAGCAGATCGGTGAAGGTGCCGCCCACATCCACGCCCAGCCGCAATCCGGTGCCCGCGCGGCCGATCTGGCGAGACGCACCACCAGGTGCGGCGAGCGGCGCGCCCCCTTCGATCCGGCGCAGACGGTCTTCGAACGCCGCCAGCCGCTCTTCGTATTTGCGTATCAGGTCATCGCTTACCGACATCGTCTCTCTCTCCGTCATAGTCCCAGCAGTCTGCGCCAGAAGCCTTTGCGCGCCGCCGGTGCTCCGGTCTCGGCCAGGGCGGTGGCGCGTTCCGACAGCGCCAGCGTCCTGTCCAGTGTCACTTCGCGGCTCTTCAGGCTGTCGCTCAGCGCCGCCGCCTCCTGTCGCGCCGCATCGCCCCTCTCGCGCGCCTCGGCTTCCGCCGCCCGCGCCGCCTCGGCCCGCGCCAGCGCGTCATCGAGCAGCGTCATCGCGCGCTCCGCCACATCCTGCGTGCCCTGCCCCTGTTCGGCCAGATGCATCGCGCGCTCGAGGATGCCCGCCATCTGCGACACCCGCTGTTCCTTCATCTCCGCCTGTCCCAGCGCCGCCTCGAGTGCGGCCAGCGACCGGTCCGACACGCCCGCCAGTCGCTGCTCGCGCTCCGCCAGCGCCTCGAGATGCCCAAAGGCCCGGTCCAGCATGCCAGCCAGCCGGGCCTTGCCCGCTTCGGCCTGCGCCAGCGCCGCGTCCGCCCGGGTCAGAGCCGCCTCCGCCTGTCCCAGCGCCGCATCCTGCCGCGCCAGCAGACCCGAGAGCCGCGCCAGCTGCGCGTCCCGGTCGGAGATCGCGCCCTCCATCTCCTCGATATCGTCGAAGAGAAACCCCATGACCGCGTCGGGCTCCAGCGCCGCACCGGCCGGTGGCAGGTGCCCGCGCTCCGGCAGATCGACCCGCAAACGGCCCTCATTGTCGCGCCGGGCGCTCAGCATGCCGCGCGCCACCGCCTCGCGCACGCGCAGCCGTGACGTGCCGAGCCGCAGCGCGGCCTCTTCGACCGTCAGGAAAGCATCCGAGCTGTGGCGCGTGTCCTGCATCCGCGACCTCAGATGATTCCGGCCTCGCGCAGCGCGGCCTGCCGGTCGTCGGACAGGCCCAGCAACTCGGAAAAGACATAGCTGTTATGCTCTCCGAGCTCGGGGCCCACATGGCGCACGGCACCGGGCGTGTCGCTGAGCCTCGGCGCCACGTTCTGCATGGTGATCGGGCCGAAATCCGGATGCTCGACCTTGACCAGCGCCTCGCGCGCCTTGAAATGTTCGTCCTGCATCATGTCCTCGGCCTTGTAGATCAGCCCGCAGGGCACACCATGATCGTTCATCTTCTCTTCCAGCGCGTCGAGCGGGATCGTCCGTGTCCAGTCGTTGATCAACGCGTCGAGCTCGGCCTGATATTTACCGCGCGCGCCATGGGTGGCATAGCGTTCGTCTTCGGCCAGCTCCGGTCGGCCCATCGCCTCGGCGAGGCGTTTGAAGACCGTGTCCTGATTGGCCGCGATCAGCAAAAGCTTGCCATCGGCGGTGTCAAAGACGTTGCTGGGGGAGACATTGGGCAGGATCGCCCCGGTGCGTTCGCGCACATAGCCCGCGACGTCATATTCGGTGACAAGGCTCTCCATCATGTTGAGCACCGCCTCGTAGATCGCCGAATCGACCACCTGCCCCTTGCCCGTGCGATGGCGCGCGTGGATCGCGAACATCGCGCCCATGCAGGCGTGTACAGCGGCCAGCTCGTCGCCGATGGAGATGCCCATGCGGCTGGGCTGGGTCGAGGGGTCGCCCACCACATACCGCAGCCCGCCCATCGCCTCGCCAATCGCACCGTAGCCCGCGCGCGCCGAATACGGGCCGGTCTGGCCGAACCCTGTAACGCGCACCATCACAAGACCGGGATTGATCTCGCTCAGCGCCTCATAGCCGAGGTTCCAGCGCTCCATCGTGCCGGGGCGGAAGTTTTCGATCAGGATATCGGCGTCCTTTACCAGATCGCGCACGATCTGCTGGCCTTCCTCTGTTCGCAGGTTGAGCGTGACCGACTTCTTGTTGCGCGCCACCACCGGCCACCAGAGCGATTTGCCATGCGGCTTCTCGCGACCCCACTGGCGCATCGGATCACCCACCCCGGGGGCTTCGATCTTGATCACCTCGGCGCCGAAATCCGCCAGCAGCTGGCCGCAAAACGGACCGGCCAGCAGCTGCCCCATTTCGATCACACGCAGATCGGTGAGCGGCCCCTGCCGCTTTTCCGGATCGCCCATCGCTTGCTCCCCTGCTGTTGACGAACCGTTTTCGGCTCTATTTGGTATACAGAAATAAGCGGGTGCGACAGAATGGCCAGAGATTTTTTAGAAATAATCGAAGTTTCGCCCAGAGACGGGATACAAAATGAAAAGACGATCCTGTCCACCGATCAAAAACTGGAGCTGATCAGCCGCGCGGCAAGGGCGGGGATCGGGCGCGCCGAGGTGACCAGCTTCGTCAATCCCAAAAAAGTGCCGCAAATGGCCGATGCCGACGCGGTGGCCGCCGGGCTGCCCGCGGGGCTGCGCTCCATCGGGCTCACGCTCAACGCGCGCGGGTTCGACCGGGCTCTGGCCGCGGGGCTCGATGAGGCCAATTTTGTCGTCGTCGCCTCCGAGACGTTCAACCGCCGCAATCAGGGCGTGGGCACCTTCGACAGCGTTGCGGGCTTCGGTGCGGTCAGGTCCGGCGCGCCGGAGCAGATTTCGGTCGGCGTCACCATCGGCGCGTCGTTCGGCTGCCCGTTCGAAGGCGAGATGCCGCTGGCCCGCCTGATGCAGGTGGTCGAGGCGGTCATGGCGCATGATCCGTTCGAGCTGGCGCTGGCCGACACGATCGGCGTGGCCACACCCTCGGACATCCACGAGCGCGTGACGGCCGTGCGCGAGGCGTTCCCCCACGTGCCGCTGCGCCTGCATCTGCACAACACCCGCAACACCGGCATCGCCAATGCCTGGGCGGGGATCGAGGCCGGGATCCGGCGGTTCGACGCGTCGCTGGGCGGCACCGGGGGCTGCCCGTTTGCGCCCCGCGCCACCGGCAATATCGCAACGGAAGATCTGGTCTACATGCTCGACCGGTCGGGCATCGAGACCGGCATCGACCTCGATGCCGCGATTGCCGCCGCCGAATGGCTGGAGGCGCAGCTGGGCCACACGGTGCCCGGCCAGGTAATGAAGGCGGGCGGCTTTCCCGCGCCGCAGGCCGCCTGATGAACGACGACGCCCGCCCCCCCGCCGCCGATCTGGCCTATGGCCGGATCCGCGAGCGCATCATGTCGGGCGATCTGGCAGGTGGCACGCGGCTGAAGGAACAGGGGCTGGCCGAAGAGCTGGGGCTTTCGCGAACGCCGATCCGCGCGGCGATCACCCGGCTGGTGCATGAAGGGTTTGTCGAGCGCGGCGAGGGTTATTCGACCCGCGTGGCGCGGTTTCCCGAAGAGGAGCTTGACCAGATCTTCGAGATCCGGCGGCGTCTGGAGTGCTACGCTGCCGCCCGCGCCAGCGAACGCGCCAGCGACGCGCAGATCGATCAGCTCGACACGCTGACCACCCGGATGGAGGAACTGACGCCGCCGCACAGCGCCGGGGATTATCAGGAGATCTCGTCGATCAACGCCGAGTTTCACCGCATCATCGCCGAGGCCGCCGCCTCGCCCCGGCTCATGGCGGTGCTGCAGATGGCGGTGGATGTGGGCATCGTCGCGCGCACCTATCACAGCTATTCCGAGGCCGATCTGATCCGCTCCGCGCGCCATCACCGCGAGTTGGTGGACGCGTTTCGCGCCCGCTCTGCCGACTGGGCGGAGTCGGTGATGTCCAGCCACGTGCTGGCCGCCGCCCGCTCTGCCGCGCGCCGCAAGGGCGGCTAGCTGTGGCGCATGAAGCCAAGGTCATGGTGTCGGTCGACAGCCCCTGCGGGTTGCGCTGCGTGGATGTGACGGCAGTACCCGGCGGCGGGTTCGCCTGGGCCAGCTATCGCCGCGATCCCGAAGACGGGCATGGCTGGCGCGCCGATGGCTGGGGCGCGCAGGGCTTTGCGACGCTCGATGCCGCGCTGGCCGCGGCAGGTCGGGATATCGGGTGGCTGGAAGACCGGTTGGCTTCAGGAGAGAAGTAAGACGATTACTTTTCAGCACCTTAATCTTCGAACCTAATGCGACACCTGAAGTAAAATCAGGCCTGTTCCCGTCCCCCAACCCGTCCCTCAAACGCTTTTCAGCCCCAGCCGTTTCAGCAAGGCCACAAGCTCGTCGCGGGCGCGCGCGCGGTGACGGCGATGAAGCCGCCCGGCCTCCTCCGGATCTGCCTTGCGGATTGCCTCGTAAACCGCGCGGTGATCCGCGTTCGACTGCCTCGGCATCTCGCGCATGTAGAGCGTCACCATCCGCGCCCGGCGCACCTGATCGACCATGCGGGCCACGATCTCCTCGACCCGCCGGTTGCCGCCAAGGCGCACCAGCTCGCCGTGAAACCTGTCATCCGCCGCGGCCCAGCCCTTGCGGTCGTCGCGCGCAATGGCCGCGTCCATCTGCGTGAGCGCGGCGTGCAACCGGACGAGCCCGTCTGCCCCGTGATCCGCCTCGGCGGCGGCTTCGGCGGCCATGCTTTCCAGCGCGGTCAGCACGTCATAGACCTCGCGCATGTCCTCGGGGGAAATCTGCAGAATGCGCACGCCCTTGCGCGGCCGCACCTCCAGCAGCCCTTGTTGTTCCAGCAAGAGCACCGCCTCGCGCACCGGCGTGCGCGAGAGGCCGAGCCGCGCCGCCAGCTCGCTTTCCAGGTGGTCCGAACCCGGTGCAAGCTCGCCATCGAAGATCAGCGCCCGTAACGCCTGTTCGGCCCGCTGCGCGGAAGACACCGGGTGGCGCGCGGCGCTCATGATGCGTGCAGCCGGATCTTGGCACCGGTCCCCGCAGAGCGGTAGACCGCCTGCTCGGTCTCGATCACCTTAAGATAGTCCTGCGCAGTGTTCTCAAGAGCTGTGCCGTCGAGCAGGCCCGACACCACATGGCGCTGCAGATGGTGCACGCAGTCACCACCAAATCCGGCATAAGTGTCGGGTGGCAACCGCAACTCCGCCTCTCTCATCCCGAAGGCGCGGAGCCAGACCGAGCCGTCGCCGTGCAGATCGAGCGTGCCCGCGAGGCCCTCGATCAGCGCTTCTCCCATCGTGCGGCGCGTGTTGTCGGCGGCATGATCGAGGCAGCGATTGCCGTCGAGCAGCGCGCGCACGCCGCCCGGGTGATCGAAGAGCACAAACCCTGCATCCTCGCCCGCAAGCACCGGATTGACCTGCCGCAGATCGGCGTAGACCGCCAGCGGATCGCCCAGCAGAAAGCGGAAAACATCGATCCAGTGCACGCCGGTCTCGTGGATCAGAAAGCGCGGCATGGTCTGGAAATAAGGCTGCCGGTCGAGATAGGCGCGCGGCCCCTGACCGTCGCCGGGGCGCAGGCGAAACGTCACCTGCTGGAGCTCACCAACCAGCCCGCCCGCCAGCATCTCTGCGATGGCGCGGTACCAGGGTTGAAACCGGAAATTTTCATGCACAATCAGTGTGGTGCCTTTGGCCTCCGCCGCTTCGGTCGCCGCGCGCGCCTCGTCCAGGGAGCGGCAAAACGGCTTCTGACAAATTATGTTCGGAATGTCATGGACCAGCGCCGTACGGATCGCCTCCGCATGGGCGTCGGGCGGCAGGATGATATCGAGAAGGTCGGGCGCCTCTGCCGCCAGCATCGCGTCGAGATCGGCATAGGCCTTGAGCCCGGTGGCGCGCGCCTTTGCGATGTCGCGGTCGCAGGCGGCAATCGCTCTGGCCCGGTCCATCCGCGCCCAGCTGTCATAGTGGAACTGGCTGAAATAGCCCGCGCCGACGCCAGCGACGCGCAGGCTCATGCCAGACCGAGCGCGCCGCGAACCGCCGCACTTGCCTCGGCCAGTGTCGCGGAGCCACCCAGATCGCGGGTCAGCTGATCGCCCCGCGCCACCACCGCATCCACCGCCGCGCGCAAGGCCCGGCCATCGCTCTGCATCTGCGGCAGATCGTGGCGCGTGCCCAGCCAGTCCAGCATCATCGCCGCCGAAAGGATCATCGCAAACGGGTTGGCGATGCCCTGCCCGGCAATGTCCGGCGCGGAGCCGTGGCAGGGCTGGAACACCGCGTGCTCAAGCCCGATATCGGCGGACGGTGCCAGCCCCAGCCCGCCCATCAGCCCGGCGCCCAGATCCGACAGGATGTCGCCGAACATGTTCTCGGTCACCAGCACGTCGAACGCCCAGGGCTTCTGCACCATCCAGAGCGCGGTGGCATCGACATAGGCGTGATCTGCGCTCAGATCGGGGTGGCGCGCGGCCTCTGCGTCAAAGATCTCGCGGAAAAAGGCGAAGGCGCGGAAGACATTGGCCTTGTCGACGCAGGTCACACGGCCCGGACCGTCGCCATTTGCACGCCGCTGCTGCGCCAGATCGAAGGTGAAGCGAAAGAGCTTTTCGGAGATGTCGCGGGTGATCCTCAGCGTCTCGCGCGCCTCGCCCTCCTGCACCTCTCCGGCGCCTTGCGAGAAGAACAGCCCCTCGGTGCTTTCGCGCACGAGGACAAAATCGATCTGCTTGCCCTCGGGCAGTTTCAGCGGTGTCGGCTGCCCCGGGCGCACTGTCACCGGGCGCACCCCGGCAAATAGCGTGAGCGCCTTGCGCAGCTCGATCTGCGGCGAGATCTCGGTCCCGTCGGGATAGCGCACATGCGGCAGGCCCATGGCCGAGAGCAGGATGGCATCCGCGTCGCGCGCGGTCCGCAGCGAGGTTTCGGGCAGCGACTGGCCGGTCCGGGCGTAATGCGCGGCCCCCGCCGGGGCGTCCTTGAAGGCAAAGCCGTAAGCGCCGCTCCGGGCAGCCAGATCGCTGAGGATATCGAGGCTCGGCGCCATGATTTCCGGGCCGATCCCGTCGCCGTGAAACACCGCGATGTCAAAATTCCGGGCCATGACGTCCTTTCCGATGCGGGTGTCCCGGACGCCTGAGCAGAACCCGGGTGGCGAGATCAATGCATGCATTAATCAATTCATTAATCGATTGCAAACCGGTGATCACCGGTAAATGCGGCGTCCCGGCTAGCGCACCTCATACATCTCGATAAACGCAAGGTCCGGGGTCACGCCGAGGCCGGGTGCGGTGGGGATGGTCACGCGGCCGCTATTGCGGGCGACCTGGCCCTGGATGTCCAGCGGCTCGGCCAGCAGTTCGTCGCGGAATCGGTTCTCGGTGGTGTCGAACTCCAGCATCGGCTCCCAGGGATGCAGCCCGCCCGGCAGAGGCGGCATCGCCGCCAGCAGTTGCAGGTTCGTCGCCACCGCCACCGCCGAACCCCAGACATGGTTGACGACCGGCGTGAAATGCGCATGGCACAGCGCCAGCACCCGCAGGTATTCGGTGATGCCACCCAGCGCGCAGACCTCCGGTTGCGCGATGTCGAGCCCGCGGTTCTCAAGGATCGAGCGCCAGCCCCAGCGGGCAAATTCCGCCTCGCCGCCGGCGATGTTCGTGCGCAGCCCCGCGCGCAGTTCGCGGTAGCCATCATGGTCCTCGGGCGCCACCGGTTCCTCGAACCAATAGGCGCCCAACTCGTCCAGAGCGCGGCCCACATAGAACGCATCCGAGGTGGTGTAGGCGTGGTTGGCATCGACCATGAACCGCGCCTCACCCGCGCCGCGCGCCACCGCTTCGCAGAGCCGCACATCGTCGCGCGCGCCCAGCCCGACCTTCATCTTGGTGGCCGAAAACCCCATGCCGATGATCGCCGCCGCCTCGTCCTCGAAGCGCGCCACATGATCGGCGACGCTCTCGCGCTTGAGCATCATGCCGTAGCCATAGGCCGCCACATCCGTGCGATGCGCGCCGCCGATGAGCTTGTGCAGAGGCAGCCCCGCGGATTTGCCCGCGATGTCCCAGAGCGCGATATCGACGCCCGAGAGCGCCTGAATCGGCATGCCTTTCTGGCCGTGATCGCGCAGCAGATTGTAGACCTTGTGCCAGATCACGTCGCGGTCGAGCACGTCCATGCCGAGCACCATCGGCGCGATCACCCGCTCGACAATCGCCTTGTTGGCAAGCGCCACATTGCCGGGCCCGAAACACTCGCCCCAGCCGGTGAGCCCCTCATCGGTGGTGACCTCGACCAGATGCGCCGTGCGCTTGGCATAATACTGCTGGCTGTAGCCCAGCTCCTCGGGCATGTCGCATTGCAGCACGTGACTGCGGATGGAGGTGATCTTCATGGCTTGTCCCCGTTCACCGGCCCCCTGGGGGCGCTTTGCGGACAGTCTGGCACCTGCCCCTCCGCCGCGCCAGTCCGGACGGGCGGCGACCTCCCCCGCCGTTGCCTCCGACCGCGGCGCGATGATTCATGGACCGGACGCCTTTTTTGACGGCAGGACCTGCGAAATCCCGCCGTCACGCTGATCAAATTTTCAGCGCTTTCTGCATTGCAGCATAAAATCGCATGTCGCGTGCACTTTTTCTTTTTCACCCATCACGGGGCTGGCTAATCTCGAGGACAGACGAGGCAGCGATGCCTCGAAACTCAGGGCGCGACGCTGCAGCCCGCGTTCCAGGCAAAGCCGCTTGAGTCCGGAAATGCGCACCTCCTCCCGCGCGGATCCGGATCAAGCGGCTTTTTTTCTTTTTCCCCCCACCGCAAGGGTTTTCCCAATGACACACCATCTTGCGACACTGGGCGTGGTCGCGTCCCGGCTGGTCGCAGATGCCCGATCTGGAGAAGGACGAGCAGACCCCGGGACTTCCTCAAGCGCACCGATATGGCGCCGCGCGCCCTGGCCTGGCTGCCGATGGCCACGATGATCGTCTCGGCGACCTGAACCAAGAACGGGTGTTCGCCAAGTCCTCTCTGGTCTCGGCGATCACCGTCACGCCCTGCTCGCTCTCCCCCGACGGCACGCTGACCGATGCGGTGCCGGTCACCCTGCCCCGCCCGGGTCGAGGAGACCCGCACCCTGCCTACGTGACACCGATCCCGGGAGTGCCCGCGGCGGTGAAACAGACGCAGCAGAGGCGGATCGAAGAGCGGTTGCTGAACGTCTCGCAACTGCACAAGGTCTGTCCATGCCCCAGGGCCCGCTCACCGCGGTCGAGGATTTCGATCCCGAGATCAATCGCGGCGCGTTCATCGCTCTGATCGGCCATTCGGGCTGCGGCACGTCCACGGTGCTGACCATGGCGGCGGGGCTGACCGCGATCTCGACAGGCCCTGCTCGAGCATCCCGACGACTGCAGCCACCGGCAGGACGCGCTTGATTTCCTTGAGCACCACGAACACGGCAACCCCGCCCAGCCAAAAGCGGCCGGGCCCTCAATCATTGCAGCAGAGTGAGCGCGATGAACTGTTCGGCTGCCCGGCCCACCGCCTTCGGCAAACGCAACATGCTGAGCCCGGGGCCCTCGGGTGACAAGACCTGCCAAGAGATCAGCCGCCATGACGACGCCTTTACGCGGGCCACAAGATCACCTGCCGCCTTGGCACGCAGGACAGCACCGGGCCGGGCCTCCGGCTGGAAAAGATCCTCCGGGGGTCGTGAACGCCGCACAAGCGCAAGCTCGGGGTCTCGGGCTGTCCGCGCACCGGCAAATCGGCGCGGCTCAGCCGCCGGCTTGCCGGGCCTTTCGCCAAGATGCATCGCGAGGATGCGCGCATGAGCGGCATTGCCGCTGCCGATCTGGTGCGGTTGCACAGGGCCACCGGAACCGGCCTGTTCCGCGCGTTGCTGACCAATCGCGCGCGGGCCGGATTTTTGTGCAAATGCACTGGACGCGCATCACGGTCGCGGGCAGCCTTGCCACCAGGCTTGTCGCGGCAGTTGTGGATCCTGTCTCCGGTCAGCCCGCTTTGACGTGCGGTGCGGTTACCGCCGCTGCCCCATCGCAGAGATGCCGACCGCGGCGAGGATGATCAGGCCCATCGTCAGGTCCCGGTAAAACGGGTCGGCGCTGAGGATGTTGAAGCCATTGTTGACCAGCGCCAGCAGGAACACCCCCGCCAGCGACCGCCACACCGCGCCCTGCCCGCCATAGATCGAGGTGCCGCCGAGGATCACCGCGGCGATGGCCTGCAACTCCATCCCTTCCCCCGCCGAGGCCTGCCCCAATGCCACCCGTGAGGTCGAGATGATCGAGGCGAGCCCGGCGGCAAACCCCGCAATGGCAAAAGTCGCGATCTTGATGCGGTCGGTGCGGATGCCCGACAGGATCGCGGCTTCTTCGTTGCCGCCCACCGCGAGGATTCGTCGTCCGAGCGTGGTGCGCGTCAGAAGGAAAGTCAGCACCAGCGCGAAGATCACCATGATCCAGATCGAGTTGAACACGCCCATGAACCGGCCCCGGCCCAGCCAGGTGAATTCGTCCAGCCGGACCGAGATCAGCCGCCCGTCCGACACCGCGATGGCGATGCCCTTGAAGATCAGCGCCGTCGCGATGGTGGCCAGAAACGAATGCACCCGCAGCGTGGTGATGGCGACCCCGTTGAGGTAGCCCAGCAGCAAGCCGACAAAAGGCGCAATCAGCAGGCCCAGATACGGGTTCACGTTGAGCGCGAGCCAGGCCGCGGTCACCGAGCCCATGGCAAAGATCGCCGCCACCGAAAGATCGAACCCGCCCGCGATGATCACCAGCGTCATCGCCGAGGCCATGATCGCCAGAGGCGCGTTCTGGTTGAGGATATTCAAGAGGTTGCGCCCGGTCAGAAAGCTGTCCGAAAGCAGCGACAGCGCGATCATCAGCGCCGCAATCAGGATCAGGACCGCGTAATCCTGCAGGAATTTGAGGGTCTGCGCACGTGTCATGCAACGCTGTCCTTTGTGCCTTGGTGCCGGAAAAGAGCCGAGAGCACGTCGGCCTCGCTCACCTCGTCAGGGTCGATCTCGTCCACCAGCCGACCGCGATCCACCAGAAAGACGCGTGTCGCGAGCCCCAGCACTTCGTCGATCTCGGAGGAAATGACCAGAATGGCCACACCTTCGGCGGCCATGCGCACGATCTCCTGGTGAATGGTCTCGCGCGCGCCCACATCGACGCCGCGCGACGGTTCGTCCAGGATCAGGACACGCGGATCCCCGGCGGTCCATTTGCCGATCAGCACCTTCTGCTGGTTGCCGCCGGAATAGTTCGACACGTCGCCGTCGATGATCGCGGGCCGCACGCTGAACTGCTCGATCAGGCGTTGCGCAAGACCGGTCTCTGCGTGCCGCGCCACCACCCCACCCCTTGAGAAGGCACCGAGATGCGGCAGCGAGATGTTGGCGCGCACCGGCAAGGTCATCACCAGCCCCTGCCCGCGCCGGTCTTCGGGCACCATGACGATCCCGGCTTGCGTCGCGGCGCGGATCGAGCGGTTTTCCAACGGCGTTCCGGCCACCTCGACGCTGCCGGTGGCGGCATCGGCACCGATGATCGCGCGGGCGATCTCCGACCGGCCCGCGCCCACCAGACCGGCAAGGCCCACGATCTCGCCCGCGCGGATCTCCAGCCGGTCGACCTGCGCGCCATTGGTGGATCTGAGGTTGCGCACCGACAAAGCGACCGGGCCGTGATCGCGCGGTTTCGGCGGGTAGAGCGTTTCCGACTTCGCGCCGCCCAGCATGGCGGAGACCAGCGTTTCCCTGCTTTCGCCTTGCGTGTCCCTGGTGTGCACCAGTGCGCCGTTGCGCAGCACGGTGACACGGTCGGTCACATCGAGGATGTCGCCCAGAAAATGCGTGACATAGATCACCGACCGGCCTTCATCGCGCAAGCCGCGCATGATGCGGTGCAACTGGTCGACCTCGGTCTTGGAGAGCGACGAGGTCGGCTCGTCCATGACGATGACCCGCGCCTTGCGGGCCAGCGCGCGCAGGATCTCGATCTTCTGCTGGTCGGCGATTGTCAGGCTCGAGGTCACCGCATCGGGATCAAGCCGCAGCCCGCTGTCGCGCATCAGCGCCTCGAGGCGGCTGGCCTCGGTGCCGAGCAGCACGCCGCGGCGGTGCTCCTCGACCCCCAGATAGACATTCTGCGCCACCGTCAGCGCGGGCACCAGTTGCAACTCCTGATGCATGATGGCGATGCCGTTCTGCAGCGCCGTGGGTGTGTCCCAGCGATCCTGGAGGCGGCCATCGACGGCGATGGTGCCCTGTGTCGCCCGGTAATAGCCGCCCAGCACCTTGCCAAGCGTGGATTTGCCGGCGCCATTCTCTCCGATCAGCCCGTGGACCTCGCCGGGGCGGATGTCGAGATCCACCCCGGAGAGCACCTGAACGTCGCCAAAGCGCACGCCCGCGCCCCGCACGGAGAGAGTGGCCGCAGCGCTCATCTGGGGACCGAGGCGGCCTGATCGACGGTGCCATCGGGCCCGACCGCGACGCCGTATTGCGCCTTGGCCGCGTCGGGGCTGACCAGACCGCGGCGCACATCGCGCGCCACATCCTCGACCGCGCGCTGCATCGGATCGCCATTGCCGCCGCCGCCGCCGGTCTTGCTTTCGACCACGGTGCCCGCGGGCAGCGCCCGCGCCCGCATCTTCAGAGGATGTTCGGTGCTGCCATCGGGAAAAAAGACGGTGATCTCCGGCCCCATCCCGTCGTGACCGCCATTGAGGCCCCAGGCGGGCGTGTGCGAGCGTTCGAACCAGATCGCGCCGAAATTGTCCTCGAGCATCCGGTAGCGCCGCGTGACGCCAAAGCCGCCGCGGTTCTTGCCCGGCCCGGCGCTGTCGGGCCGCATGGAGAACTCCTCCAGCCGGACGGGAAACTTCGTCTCCATGACCTCGGCGGGGATGTTGCGGAAGCCGCCATTCACCAGGTTGATCAAGGCGCTTTCGCCGTCGCTGTCGGCCCGTCCGCCCCAGCCGCCGGCGGTGGGCTCGATAGAGATCCACTGGCCGCGCTTGGGATCGACCGAGAAAAAGCCCACAACCATCGAGTCGCCGTAATGCGCGGCGGTCGAGCGTTCCGGCATGGCCTCCGACAGGCACGAGATGAAGAGATCGGCCAGAAGGCCCAGACCGGTGAAATACCATTCACAGGCCGCCGGTTCGCCCGCGTTGAACATGCACTCGTCGGGCATGATCACCTTCATGGTCTCGAACGAACCGCCGGTGATCGCGCCTTCGGGCGCAATCATCGTCTTGTAGGCCAGCCGCAGCAGCGACGCGGTCTGGCTCGCGCCGCAATTGATCGAGCCTGCCACCGGGCCGGACGTGCCGGTCAGATCGACGATCAGCTCTTCGCCCTTGACGGTCAGGGTCAGCGCGACCTTCACCGGCGCGTCGCCGACGCCGTCATTGTCGAGATACCCCTCGCGGCTCCAGCTGCCGTCGGGCAGCGCGCCGATGGCCGCGCGGTCCATGCGGCGCGCCTGCTCGAAGATGTTCTGGCAGGCCGCGCGATAGGTGCCGGAGCCGATTTTACCCAGCAATTGCCCCAGCCGCTTTTCGCCGGTGCGGATGGCGGCGATCTGCGCGCCCAGATCGCCGATGGTGGCGCCCTCGAGACGGGTGTTGAGCTTGAGGTGGTCGTACCATTCGCGGATCGGCTTGCCCTGGCTCACGATCCGGGTCGGCCCGAGGCGCAGCCCCTCCTGGTAGATGTTCTGCGACGACATCGTGGAGCCGGGATCCATCGCGCCGATATCGTTCCAATGCGCGCGCGCCGCGCCGAACCCCACCAGTTCGCCGTCGTGAAAGATCGGGCCGATGGCGGTGACGTCATGCAAATGTGTGCCCTGCATGTAGCTGTCATTCATGATGAAGATGTCGCCCTGGTGAATGTCGTCGCCGTAATAGTCCTTGACGTGGCGCACGCAGACGTCGATGGCGCCGATGAAAAGCGGCACACCGGTGGATTGCCCCAGCATGTTGCCATGTTCGTCCATCAGCGCCACGGCGCTGTCCTTGCCTTCGTAGATGATCGCCGAATGCGCCGAGCGCCAGAGCGAGGCGTTCATGTCCTCGGCGCAGGAGATGACGAAGTTGCGCACAACCTCGGTGGTGATGGGATCTGCCTGGCTCATGCCGCGTCCTCCTTGGTCAGGGTCATGTGGCCGCCATCGATCAGCGCCGCCGTCCAGCGCGGCGGCAGAAGCGTGGTCGAGGTCACTTCTTCAATGATTGCAGGGCCTTGCACGGTCTCGCCTTCGGCGATGGCGTTGCGGTCGATGATCCGGGTCGGGTGCGCCGTGCCGGCAAACCAGACATCGCGCGCGCGTTCGGCGCGCGCCTCCTCGCGCAGCGGCGGCGCGCTTTCCGGCCGGTCGAGACTGCCCAGCGCGGCGAGCCGGATATTGGCCATCTCGACCCGGTTCTCGGGGCTGTTATGGCCGTATTGGCGCAGATAGGCGGCGTCGAAATCGGCGCGGACCCGGTCCATGTCGATGGCCCCGTCGCCCAGCGGAATGGTCAGCACGTATTCCTGCCCGTAATAGCGGAAATCGATGGCCCGCTCAAAGACGACGCGGTCGCCGGTGATGCCCTCATCGGCCAGAAACGCGCGGCCCTTTTGCTCGAGCCCGGCAAAGGCCGTCTCCAGCGTGCCGGTCTGCATCTGGTCCCAGAAACTGTAGAGCGTTTCCTTGAAATCGTGTTTCACATCCGTCTGCAGCATGCCCCAGGCCGAGAAGGCGCCGGGATGCACGGGGACGATCACCTCGCGGATCTCGAGCTCTTCGGCCAGCGCCGCGGCCTGCGCAGGGCCCGCGCCCCCGAAGGCCACAAGCGAGAACTCCCGCGGGTCGATGCCGCGCTGGATCGTGATGGTGCGGATGGCGTCGGCCATCTTGGCGTTCACGATGTCGATGACACCCTGCGCCATCTCTTCGGCCCCCATGTCGAAATCGCCGCCCAGACCGGCCAGCGCACCCGCGGCGGCCTCGCGGTCCAGCGTCATCTCGCCGCCCGGGAAATTCGCGCCGTCCAGACGGCCCAGCACCAGGTTGGCATCCGACACGGTCACGTCGGCGCCGCCAAGGCCGTAACAGACCGGCCCGGGCCTGGAGCCCGCCGATTGCGGCCCGACACGCACGGCGCCCGCTTCTTTCCAGGCAATCGAGCCGCCGCCCGCGCCGATCACATGGATGTCGACCACCGACATCTGCAGCGGCAGCCCTTCCAGCAGCGCCTCGTTGGAGGCGGATGGCAGGCCGTCGATCACCAGCGAGGCGTCGAAGGACGTGCCGCCCATATCGACGCAGATCAGGTTGCCGCGCCCGGTTGCGGCCGAAAGCGACTTGCCCCCGATGGCCCCGCCGACCGGACCCGACAGCAATGTCTGCAGCGGCGTTTCGGAGGCGGTGGCGGCGGTCATCACACCGCCATTGGATTCCATCACATGCAGCGAGCCGCCGTCGGGCAGACGGTCGCCCATCTCGGCCTCCAGCGTGGCGATATACTTGCGCACCACAGGCGCGAGATAGGCGTCGGTCACCGTGGTCGAGGTGCGCTCGAACTCGCGCCATTCCGGCGACACTTCGTGCGACATCACAAGCTGAACATCGGGCAGGCGCGCGGCCAGATAGTCGCGCACCGCGATCTCATGGGCGGCGTTGTTGAACGCGAATAGCAGCGAGATGGCGATGGCGTCATAATCCTCGCGCTTGCAGGCCGCGACCACCATGTCCAGATCCGCAAGGCGCAGCGGCTCAAGCTCTTCGCCAGAGGCCGCGATGCGCCCGGCCACCGTGTAGGTATGCTCGAGCGTTGCCAGCGGTTCGGGCTTGTTCCACTGGATCGAGAAGATCTCGCCGCGATTGTTGCCCTGGATGGTATAGATGTCGCGGAAGTTCTCGTTGGTGACCAGCGCCACCCTGGAGCCCTTGCGGGTCAGCAAAGCATTGAGCCCCACCGTTGTGCCATGCACAAAAAATGCCAGCTGGCCGTCGTCGCCCAGCACCTGATCGATCCCCTGCAGAACCGCAAGCGCGGGGTTGTCGGGGGTCGAGAGGACCTTGGTCGCGCCGCAGCGCCCGGTCGCGACATCCTGATAGACAATATCTGTGAAAGTGCCGCCGATATCGGCGGACACGCGGAAGCTCTTGCTCACGGCCCTGATCCTCTTGATTGGCAGAGCGGAGGCGGCGCGACACGCCGCCTGCACGCGTCGGTTTCGGTTACTGTTCCCACTCGCCGCCGAAGTCCGGATTGGCCTCCAGCACCGCGGCATCGATCATTGCCTGAACCGGTCCGGCGTCATCCATGTTGATCGATTGGGTGACCGGCTTGCCCTCGATGGCATTGGCGATCTGCGCCATCGCCATCGCGCCCATGGTCTTTGGGAAATAGGCCAGCGTGGCGTCCCAGCGCCCTTCGCGGATCGCGTCGATGGCAATCGCCGCGGCACCGCCGCCGGAAAGATAGAGCGCGGCCGGGTCCATGCCCGCGGATTCCAGAGCGATCTCGACGCCGACCAGATGCTGATCGGCGTTGGACAGCACCACATCCACATCCGGGTTCGCCTGCAGGATATCGGTCATCGCCTGCAGGCTGGTGTCCGGCGAATAGAACCCCTCGCCCACGGCCACCACGTCGATGTTCTCATGCGCGCCCAGCACCGTCTGGTAGGTTTCGAGCCGCAGGTTGTCGAACGGGAAGATCTTGCCGCCGATGATGATGACCACCCGGCAGGGATCCTTGTCGGCGCAATGCGCCACCACCGCGTCGGCCTGCACCGTCGCCCCGGCCACCGGCGGCGAGGCGGCGGTCACGGTGATGCCCTCCACCTGCGGATCCAGCGAGTTGAGGTCCGGGCCCACCGGGAACAGAACGGTGCCGATGGGAATGCCCTCGGCCACAACCTGCTCGAACGCGCCCGCGATACCAACGGAATCGTTCGGCGCCACGATCATGCCGACATATTTGCCCGAGGCCAGCGCGTCCTCGATCTGGCTGTATTGCAGGGCCGCGTCGAACTGGCCGTCGAGGATCTCGGTGTCGTAGCCAAGCTCGGCGGCCTTTTCCTGTACGCCTTCATATGTCGCCTGGTTGAAACCGTTCTGCGAGGCGGCCGCAAAATAGGCAATGGTGCCCTCGGCCGCGGCCGCGCCTGCCAGTGCCGCGACGGATGCCGACGCCAGAAGTGCCTTCTTCAAGAACCTCATCTCGGTGACTCCCTGTTTTTGTGATCTGGTTCGACTCTATGCTTGCTCATTATGCAAACTTAATGCAAGCTATTTTTATGAACAGCGATCCGGCACCCACCCCACCCCGCGACAGCGAACCCGCCAGAAAGAAGCGTGGCGCGCTGCTGGTCTACGACCGGATGCGCGAAGAGATCATGTGGATGCAGATCGCGCCCGGCTCGGCGCTGGACGAGGTGGCGCTGGCGGCCCGCTACGAGGTGTCGCGCACACCGATCCGCGAGGCGCTGCTGCTGCTGGCCAATGAAGGCTTCGTGCATTTCCTGCCCAACCGGACAACCATCGTCGCCCCGCTGACGATGCACAACATCCCCGCCCTGCTCGACACGTTCCTGCTGTTGTCGCGCGGGCTGATGCGGTCGGTGGCGATGAACGGCACCGCACGGCGCGCGCCGCTGCTGGATCTTGTCGAGGCCTATCGCGCGGGGCTCGCAGAGGGCGAGATCAAACCCGCCTTCCAGGCGCAGCTGGGTCTTTACCGCCAGCTTGCGGACCTGTCGCAGAACCGCTTTCTGGAGAAGTATTTCCTGGAGGCGCAGGACGCGACCGTGCGCCTCAAGCAACTCTATTTCTTTCCAAATCTCGATGCCCGCGAAGAGGACAAGGCGGTTGCGCGGCTGCGCGCGGTGGTCGAGGCCGTGACGCGCGGCGATGCGGATGCCAGCGACCGCGCGGTTGTGCAATCGATCATGTTCGAGGCGGGCGTTGTGCAGCGCAGCCTCGGCCCGCGCTTCGGGCACAGGATGGAAATCGACAGCCCGGATGTATTGGATGGAGAGATGACATGAGCGTTCTGACCGACCGCCGCACACGCGCGCAGACCCTGATGGCAGAGGCCGGGCTTGGCGCGCTGGCCTTTGTGCCGGGCCCGAATTTCGCCTATCTGACGGATGTGCATCTGCACCTGATGGAGCGACCGACGCTGTTTGCCCTGACCCGCGATGGCGGCACGGCGGCGGTCATGCCGGCGCTGGAGCGGCTGAAATGGTCGAGCGCGATGCCGCAGGCCGAAACCTTTTACTGGGACGATGCCGACGGGCCCGCCGCGGCCATTGCCGATCTGGCCGCGGCCATCGGCACCGATCACCCGCTGGGCGTGGAGGGCCTGCGCATGCGGGCGGCGGAGTTTCTGGCGCTCGGGCGGCACTGGCGCGCCGATTCGCTGCGCGACGCCGACGCCGCCCTGGCCGGGTTGCGGCTGCTGAAAACCGCCGACGAGATCGCCGAGCTGCGCCGCGCCATCGCGATCAGCGAAGCGGCTCTGGGCGAGATCTATGACGGCGGCATCGGCGGGCGCAGCGAGCGCGAGATCGCCGCGCGTCTGCGCGCCGCGATGCTGGCGCAGGGCGCCACCGGCTTTGCCTTCGATCCGATTGTGCTGACGGGGGGCGAGGCCGCAAACCCGCATGGCGATGTCGGCGACCGCGTGGTGGCCCCCGGTCAGCCGCTGCTGATCGATTTCGGCGCGAGCTACGGCGACATGCATGCGGACATCACCCGCACGGTCTTTTGCGACCACGCAACCGACGCGCATGCGGCGATTTACGAGACCGTGCAGACCGCCAACGCCGCCGGGCGCGAAGCCACCCGCCCCGGGCACAGCGTCGGCGATGTCGATGCCGCGGCCAGCGATGTGCTGCTAGCCTCGCCCTTTGCCGATCTCATCCTGCACAAGACCGGGCACGGGCTGGGGCGCGAGGTGCATGAAGCCCCCCAGGTCATGCGCTCCAACACCGCGCCGCTCGAACCCGGCATGGTCTTCACCATCGAGCCGGGGCTTTACCGGCAGGGCGATATCGGCGTTCGGATCGAGGACAACGTGGTTGTGACCGAGGATGGCCATGACTGTCTGACCAGCTTCCCGCGCGGATTGCAGAGCTATGCGTGATCCCTTCACCGCCTATTCCAGCACGCTGCGCAGCCGCGCGGGCCTGCTGCCATTTGCGGCACTCGACCGGTTCTGCCAGGACGTGGTCGGCCACCGGCTCTTTTCCTGCTCGCAGTTCCGGTTCGATGCGGAGGGCAAGGGCACGGCGGCCCGGATCTATACCAGCGACGAGGCGAATTACCCGACATCCGGCCTGAAAGAGATCGTGCCCAACCGATGGACCGGCATCGTGATCGACCGGCGCGAGACCTTTGTGGCCAATTCCGTGGACGGCTTTGCGGATGTCTTTCCCGACCATGCCTTTATCGCGTCGCTGGGGCTGGGCTCGGTGGTGAACCTGCCGGTGATCCTGAACGGCGCGTTTCTGGGCACCGTCAACCTGCTGCACGAGCGCGACTATTTCGGGCCGTCCCGGCTGGCCTTACTGGGACAGGTCGAGATCGCCGCGCAGCTGGCGTTCTTACTGGCGCGCTCGGATGGATCCGGGAGGCTCGCCTGACGGCGCTGCCACCTGCGATCGCCGCGTGATCGGTGTCGCGCCGCTCCGGTCTCGCAAGCCCTTGCCGGACCCGCTGCAGAAACCCGATGAGCCACTCCGGTCCGGCCTCCCGGGTCCTCAGCGAACACTGTCCGCAACGCCCCTCCCCAAGCCAAAGAGACAGGGATCAGGGCGGGCCCTGCGGTTTCAGGTCGGCGAAGGCGATGCCGGTCACCGCCTCGTATTCCTCCGCATCCCAGAACCCGATCAGGATACCGTCCTCTGCCGCCCGTTTCTGCCGGGCCAGCACCGCCGGTGTCGCAGTGATCCGCGTGTGATGCCGCAGGCCCCAGCTCAGCAGCGCCGCCTCCATCCGCGCGCGGGTGTCGATGTGGCGCACATCCTGCGACGTGCCGAGGTCGACCAGCTCCTGCGGGTCGGTCTCCAGATCGAAGAGGATCGGATCGAACCCTTCGCAGCGAATGTACTTCCAGCGCCCGTCGAAAATCATCGTCGTGTGGGCGTCTTCCTGCGGCACGTCGAGGGCCCTGGCCATCTCCGACCAGTGGTAATCATGCTCGCTGATCACGTAGCTGCGGGCAAACCCCTCCGTGCCATGCAGGATCGGCGTGAGATCGCGGCCTTCCACGATATGCGGCTTCGCCTCGCAGCCCAGGGCGGCCATGAAAGTGGGCGCGAGGTCGATCATCTCCACCAGCGCGTCCGAGACGCTGCCCCGGGTGCCGTCCGCCGCGACACGCGGGTCGGCGAGGATCATCGGCACCTTCACCGCCATCTCGTGATAGAAATCCTTGTCGCCCATCCAGTGGTCGCCCATGTAATCGCCGTGATCGGACGTCACGGCGATGATCGTGGTCAGGCTCAGCCCCGTCTCGTCCATCCAGGCAAAGAGCCGTCCCAGATTGTCGTCCAGCTGCTTGATCAGACCCATATAGGCCGGGATGACGTGCCTGCGCACATGATCGCGCGAAAAACTGCGGCAGACGCGGGCATTCCGGTAAGCGCGCAGCAGCGGGTGACCGGTCTGGCGCTCGGCCTCCGAGCGGACCGGATCGACGATGTGATCGTCGCCAAACATGTCGTGATAAGGCGCGGGCACGATGTAGGGCCAATGCGGCTTGATATAGCTCAGATGGCACATCCAGGGCCGCCCGTCCGCCGCGGCCTCCTGCATGAAATCCATGGCGCGGTTGGTCATGTAGGCGGTTTCGGAATGCGCCTCTGGCACGTTTGCGGCAAGGCGCGAGTTCTCCAGAAGCCAGGCCGACAGCAGCTCGCCGTCCGCGTCCAGCCCGGAATTGGCGAAATCCTCCCATGGGTTGTCGCTCTGGAAACCATGGGCCACGAGATAGTCGTCATAGGCCGACCAGCCCTGGCGCGGGCTGTCGGGATGCAGCCCGTCATCGCGCTCGAAGGGCTCGAAGCCGCATTCGGAGCGGCGCACGCCGATCTCGCTCTCCGGATCGATGCCGAGCCAGGCCATGCCCTCCTTGTCGGCCACCATATGGGTCTTGCCGACCAGCACCGCCCGCGCGCCCGCATCGCGCAGATGATCGCCCAGCGTCGGCTCGCCCACCCTGAGAGGCATGCCATTCCAGGTCGAGCCGTGGCTGCGCACGTAGCGCCCGGTATAGGCCGACATGCGCGACGGCCCGCAGACCGGCGACTGCACATAGGCATTGGTAAAGCGCACCCCCCGCGCCGCCAGCGCATCGATATGCGGCGTGTGCAGATGCGGGTGGCCGTAACAGCTCAGATAATCGAAGCGCAACTGGTCTGCCATGATCCACAGCACATTCGGCGGGGTGCTCATGAGGTCTCCTTCGCGGCGCGCACGATGTCGAAAGGCTGCTCGAGAAAGGCCTCGAACCCGTCGGGGAACTGCAGGAAGGCGAAGTGCTCACCGGCGCTGAAGCTGTCCGCCAGCATGTCGCGGCGGCGCTTCATCGTGGGGGACGCGGCCTCGAACGCGCGCTTGCCCGCCGGTGTCATCGCCACCATCGACTGGCGCTTGTCCTCGGCATTGCGCGCGGTCTCGAAATGGCCTTTGGCGCGCATCGCGGGCAGCGCGCGGCTGATCAGCGACTGGTCGGTGCGCTGGATCAAAGCCATGCCCTGAATGCTCAGCGGCCCCGCCTCGTCGAGATCCCGCAACACCCGACATTTGATGATCGACAGCTGCGCCGAGGATTGCAACAGCCGCTGCGCCTGCCCGCGCGAAGAGGTCGCCGCGGCGAGCAGCCGCCCGAACAGGCTGGCGTCCACGCTGGCCTTGCGCGCCGCCACGCGCCGGGCGCGGGCCTTGGTTGGTGTATCCATGTCGCCTCCGCAGGCATCATTGAACAGCACCGGAAATGACGTGACAAGTCACATGATCTTGCTGGCTTCGGGGGGGCTTCGGGGTCCGCTTTTTCACCGTAACCCTGTGTGTGTCCTACGTCGCCGTCGCCTCGGCGCTGGCGCGCTATCAGCGCGGGCCCATCGGCATGACGGGATAAGGTCTGCGTGCGGCTCCAACGGTCAGGTCGCGCGTCGCAGCGGCTGACAGAAGAAGACCACGCGTTCGGTCTCCGCAAAGCCGACGGAGCGGTGAAACGCATGGCTGGCGGTGTTGGCGAGATCGGCGTCGGAGGCAAGCTCCGTGCAGCCCCGCTCCAGCGCCCAGCCCTGCACCGCCTGCACCAATTGCCGACCGATCCCGCGGCCCTGATCTTCCGGCCGCACGTAGATCCCTTCGAGAAACCCCACCGGAGAGCTTTTGCAGCCGTTCACGTGATCGCGGCGCAGGGCCGCTTCGGCAAAGCCGTATGGCCCGTCGCGCGCGTCTTGCAGAAACGCCACGCAGTGCCTGGGTGAGCGCGCGAGGATGTCCGCCGCCTCGCGCCGGTGCGCATCGGGCGGCGTGTCCGGCCAGAGCGCGCCTCTCAGCGCGATCCAGGCACCGAGATCGGCCTGCGTTGCGATCCGTACCGCCATCGACCCGCCCTCAGCGCCCGCCGCGCCGCGAGGCCCGCACCTAGGTCCGCAGCACGTTCACCGAGCAATTTGCATGCCGGACCACCCGCGCTGTGGTCGGCCCGATGAGGTAATCCGACAAGGACGGACGGTGCGCGCCCATGACGATCTGCGTCGCGCCGATCTTTTCGGCGGTCTTCAGGATCTGTTCATAAGCGGTGCCGTGCCGCGCGATGGTCTTCACCTTCATGCCGCTCGGCGTGTGTTCGGCGGCGATCTCGTTCAGCCGCTCCAGCGCTTCGGCGACAATGGCCTTGAGGTCGAAATCCTCCGATCCGCCCGTCTCGCCGCGGATCGCATAGCGGAAATCGAGCCCCGACAGGATGTCCGGCACAACGGTCATGACCGTCAATTCGGCATTGCGGGCCTTGGCCTGCATCACACCTTCCCTGATCACTTTCACACCCGTTTCCTGATCGGCCAGATCGATGGGGACAAGAACTTTCTCGGTCATTTGCATTCTACCTTTCGTGGATCAGCGAATGTCGCGGCGGACATACAGCCAGAACACCCACACAAACATCAGGACAAGCAGGATGTTGAGGATCGACACATCCGCCGAGGGGTTCATCGCCGCCGCGGGCTCGGGCAGCTCCGGCGCAAAGGCCGCTGCCATGGGGAGCACCGGATCGACCAGAGCGCCGTTGGAGATCCCCTCTGCCAGCGCGGTGACCGTGCTGGTCGGGATCGGCTTGAGGCTGGGGGCCGCGGTGGCACCCGGACCCTGCTCGCCGATCGTCGAGGCCTCGGCGGCGGGGGCCGGACCGGCAAGGACCACCTGGCTCGAGAGCGATTCAACTGCTGTGAACTGCCGCGCATAGGTGCGCGCGGGCACGCTGATCTGGCGCAGGAACGGGTATTTCACCAGATTGGCGCCGGTGCTCCAGTTGGCGACGGGCAGCAGCTTGAGCCCGCTGTCATCAAACGCATCCTCGAGCGGGTTGTGACCCAGCGGCGCCATCACCAGCGCGACCTGATTGGCCCCGTCCAGCGCCGCGACGATGTCGGCGGCGCTGCTGGCATCGGTGGGCGCCAGAGCGGCGCCAAGCCCCAGCGCGTCCTTCAGGATCTGGCCGACCTGATGGGACGACGATCCTTCGGGGCCCACCACCAGCGTTTCGGCATCCGACAGGCTGTCGGAGGTGAAGGCGTCGGATTGCGCAATCAGATGCACCACATTGGTGCCGACGGCGGCAACGCTCTCATACTCGGTCAGACGTCGCGGCGACGGGCCGGAGATGTCGAAAAAGCTCTCCGCTCCGACCATCGCCAGACGCGCGTCGCCGTTTCCGACGGAAGCAAGCGGCGTGTGGGTGGGCGACACCTCGACTTCGCGCCCGACAAAGGCCCGGCGCACCGCGCGCAGCGACGTGCCCGCAAGAATGCTGTCGGCAAGGTTCGGCGGCGCGGCGATCCGGAGCGGATCCTCGGCCTCTACCGCACCGGAGGCGACCAGTTCGATCCGCGCCAGCGCATCGCGGGCGACCGCCTCGGGTGAGCGGCCTTCCAGATCGACGCGGCGGTTCAGCACCTGCATCTCTTCCTCGGTGAAGCGGCCGCCCAGCGCGTCGAGCGCGGCGCCAAGCTCCGGATACGTCGCCAGCGTCTCCATGCGCACCACCGGCGCCAGTTCGTAGACCGGGAAGAAGGACAGATCGTCCTCGAGCAGGGTCAGGCCATAGTCGGCCAACTGCCCGTCGGTGGTGTAGACTTCGATCACGTCGACATCGCCGTCCAGCAGCTTGTCGTAAAGCTGGCCGCGATCCTCAAGCGGCACCTGCTGGACCGAGCCGAATTCGAACCCGTATCGCTGGACCATCGGGGTGAGACCGTCGAGCGGCCGCGTATCGAAATCGTCCTCAATGCCCAGCGTCACCTCCGACGCGCGGCCCACGAGATCCGACATCGTGGTCAGGCCAAGCTCTTCAGCGCGGTCCGGCAGCATGGCCAGACCGTAATTGTTGGCAAACCCGACCTTCTGCCGCCAGGAGATGCCCAGCGGCTCGAACACCTCCTTGACCAGCGCGGTGGCCGCCTCGCCGTCCGACAGCGGGCTTTGCCCCAGCATCACCAGCCCGGTGCCGTTATATTCCGGGTAGGCATCGATATCGCCGCGTTTCAGCGCTTCGAGAATGGCGGGGGTGTTTTCATATTCCACCACCCCCTCCACCGGCAGCCCCTGTTCGGTGGCGACAAGCGCCATCATATGGGCCAGGATCCGGCTTTCCCCGAAACTCTTCGATCCGATCCGGATCGCGTTGTCTTCTTCCGAGCACCCGGCCACCAGCATCACGGCGGCAAGGAGTGTCATGAGTGTCGATCTAAGCATTTGACAAGTCCTTTGTCGGGTTGGCGTCAGGCGCGGCTTTCGCTTTCGAGGTCGGTCGCCCGGCCCTCGGTCTCGCCTTCGGCCGCGATCTGCTCGGGCTCGGCGAGTTCCTTGCGAATTTCCCGCATGAAGCCGACGATCTGCAGCAGGACAATCACGGCAAACGGCACCGCCCCGGTGATCGCCATCGCTTTCGCGACCGTCACCGACTCCGTCACCAGCGTCGAGAAGGTCAGCACCGCAATCAGTATCCCCCAGATCATCTTCTGGATGATCGGCGGATTCAGGTTGCCGTCCGTCGTCATCATCGACAGCACAAACGTGCCCGAATCCGCAGAGGTGACCAGGAAGATAAAGAGCAGCGCGGCCGCCAGCGCCGCCAGCGCGGCGCCCCCCGGAAAGTACCCAAGAAAGGCGAAGAGCGCGGCGAAGACGTCCTCGAAGATGATTTCCTTCAGGCCGCCGCCGCCGAACATCTCGATGTAGAAGCCGGCGCCGCCGAAGGCCGCGAACCAGAGCATCGAGAAGAGCGTCGGCACCAGCACGACGCCGAAGACGAACTCGCGGATGGTGCGCCCGCGCGAGATGCGCGCGACGAAGATGCCGATGAACGGGCCCCATGCCAGCCACCAGATGAGGTAGGTCAGCGTCCAGCCGGAGGTCCAGCCGGTCAGCCCCTCGAAGGGGTAGAGGGTGAAGGATTTGGTGATGATGGCGCTGAAGTACTGGCCGATGGAGTCGACGAAGGTTTCGAGGATGAACTGCGTCGGGCCGGCAAAGATCACCAGCAGCATGATGCCCACCGTCAGCACCATGTTGATGTTGGACAGGATCTTGATGCCCTTGTCGACGCCGGTGGTGGCCGAGAGCATGTAGCACACGAAGAGCGCGCCGAGGATGATCATCGACATCGTGTTGTTCTGCGGCGTGTCGAAGGCGTAGAACATGCCCGACCGCACCGCGAGCGCGCCCATGGCCAGCGACCCCGCGAGGCCGAAGACCACCGACAACACGCCGAGGATGTCGGCTGCCTTGCCGACGGTTTCGCCGGTCTGGCCCTTGAACACATGTTTGATCGGCGTCGAGATCATCGACGGCTCGTTGCGGCGGAAGGTGAAATACGCGATCACCAGCGCGCAGCAGCCGTAGATCGACCAGGCGTGCAACCCCCAGTGCAGGTTTGTGATGACCAGCGCCTCGCGGGCCGCGGCGGCGGTTTCACCCTCCATGCCCGGAGGCGAGACGAAGTGGTACATCGGCTCTGCAGCCCCCCAGACCAGCAGGCCGGAGCCCATGCCGCCCGCAAAGAGCATCGCGATCCAGGAAGCGGTGTCGAACTCGGGCTCTTCATCGTCCTTGCCGAGCCGGATATTGCCGTAAGGCCCGAACGCCATGTAGGCGCTGAGCAGCAGGAAGCCCGAGCACATGGCCAGCCACATCCAGCCTGCCCCGTTCAGAAGGTAGCTGGTGAAGGATTGCGCCGACCCCGTCATGCTGTCCGGACTGACAACCCCCCAGACCCCGATTGCCAGGCAAAGTACCATTGCGATGATAAACACCGCATTGAACGATGCGCCTTTGAGATTTGACATTTTTGGACTCCCGTTCCTGGTCAGGCGCATGTCAGGACACCGCACCCCCGGTCATCTCATTCGTGTTCCTTTTAATTATCAATATTGACATCGAGATTCTTTCCTGAAACCCGCCGGGACCTTCAGGCGTGTAGGCGGTATCCCGCGCTCGTGCATTCCGGGTGTCCGGTCAACGCGGCGGTCCCCGTCCCGCCGGTCGCAGGAATTGCTGCGATGCGCGCGATGCCGGTGTCGCGCGGTTCCGGCGGGCTGGGCAGCGCCGTCAGACAACCGTTGGTTTGCGCGCAGGACAGGAGGTCCAAACCTCACGCGCGGCGCGGAAGTCCCCGTTTTTCCTGAGAAAAACGCCAGATCCCCGCCGGGTCGGCCTCCACCAGGGCGGTCCGCGCGCGCGCCTCTCGGGCATGCACCGCACCACCGAAATCCTCCGCCCTGCCCCGACCGGTCGCAAGGCTCAGGCCGTGTCGTGCTCCAGCTCTGCCCAGATCGCCTCGACCCAGGCCTTGATCTGCAGCGCCTCGTCCCAGCGGTTGGACATCTCCGTGCCGTCCGGGCCGGTCATGGCGTATTCCGGCGGACCCAGTTCGCACAGGAACACGCAATCGCCCTGCGGATTTCGCTGCCGCCAGCTCGCGAATCCTTCGCGCCACCAGCCCCGGAACAGATCGACCCATTTCCGGTGCTGCGGGAAATCGAGCTGCAGCTGGATCTGCTGGCGAGAGGCCACACGTCCCTGAAAACTGTCCGAGCGCTGCAGGATCCGCGTCACCAGCGCCATGTCGCGCTCCGACAGCGGAAACCGGAACTCCCGGTCCACAACGTAATGCGACAGGTCCGCGCAAAGCCGCATCTCGGGGATCGCGTCGATCAGCGTGAGCGTGGTGTAAAGATCGTTTGTGATGCAGTTGCGGTGGGTCTCGAACTGGATCGGCACGCCTTCCTGCTCCGACATCTCGATCCAGGCGCGGATAACCGGGATCATGCCCTCGACGGTGAGCGGCGTGACCTGCCCGATCACGTCGACAAAGGGCGCGCCGATGTCTTTCGCGCGCTTCAGGACGTCCCTGAGCTCTCCCACGGTTTGCGGAAACGCCACCAGCAGTGGCGTGAGCCCGGCCCTGGCCATCAGCGGCTCCACCGCGTCGACCACGGCGATGTCTGCGGCCCCGAGATCCAGCGCCATGCCGTGATATCCGGCCTCCGCCACCATATCGACGACCTGTGCGTAAGGCAGCTTCACGCCGGTCTGGTCATGCGGCTGCATCGCCCAGAGAGAGGTGTAGACCTGCAGGGCGCGCGTCACTCCGCCGGCACCCGCAGGCTGCGCCCGCCCACCGGCACCACCCAGACCTCGTTCATCGGATACTGGCTTTCATCCTTCCGGCGCAGCTTTCGGATGACCTCGATCTGAAACTCGATCCAGCCCATGCGCCAGACCTCGCCCGCCTTGTCCTCGATCTTTTCGTTGAGCTCTTTCAGCTTCCAGAACGGCACCGACGGAAAAGTGTGATGGGCGGTGTGATAGGGCATCTGCCAGCACAGCCAGCGCATCAGCGCGTTGGTCCGTGTGCTGCGGGTGTTGTTGAGGATGTCGCTTTCGTGGCTGAGCCCGAGATGCTCGATCGTGTTCTGCAACTGGTGCACCGGCTTGGTCAGCACCATGGGCAGGATCCAGAAGGTCAGCCAGGCCCAGCTTCCCAGCGCCAGCGAGAGCAGAAGGATCGCCGCGTAAAGACCGACATGAAGGCGGCTTTCGCGGATCACGCGGGCCTCCTCATCGGGGCGGATGAACGGCTCCACGATGATCCCGCGGGCGCGGCGGATGAGGCCGAAGATCCGGTTGCGCCAGTAGGTCACGCCAAAAAGCCACAGAAGATAGGTGGTGAGCGTGTAAGGCTCGCGCACCAATTCGCCGTCGCGCTCCCAGTCCTGGGTCCACTGGTGATGGGCAAAATGCATGATCTGGTCGAAATCCCGCGGAAAGATCATGAGAAAGCCGATGATCCGGCCCCAGATCTCGTTCACCTTGCGGGTTGCGAAGACCGTGGAATGCGACAGCTCGTGCTGCGCGGCGTAGAGGAAATTGATCAGCACCCCGAGCAGCGCGCCGCTGAGCAGCACCCAGGCGGAGCCCATCGCCTGCGCATGCAGCCACGCGGCCACCGCAATCGCGCCAAGATGGCTCGACATCTGCAGCCAGCCCCTGAGGTCGGAGCGCTGGTTGAGCGCCCGCAACTCCGCCGGTTCCAGAAGCTTCCGCCGTGAAAAACTCGCGTCCATGTCGGGCTCTCGTCTGCGCTTGGTCCGGGCGCAGGTTAGACCGCGCCGCGGTCCGCTGTCCATCGCGGGAAAGCGCGGGCGCGCGGGTCTTGCGGGCGTCGACCGAGATTGCGGCAGGCGCGGCGTCTCATGACACGCCGCGATGCGGCGAGGGCGGCGCGACCACCCTCGCCGCCCGAGCTGTCACGCGGCACGCGCGACGGCTTCCTGCTCTTCCCAGACAAGCCCGGGGCGATAGCGCGCGTCGATCCGGCCGTCTTTCAGCGTGAACAGATGCAGCCAGTGATTGTCGAAGAGCGCCCGCACATCGGGGTGGCGGTCGAGCACATCGGCAATGGCCTCGCGCGGCGCCTCGATCATGACCGACAGCCGCAGCGGCTCGTGCATCAGCGCCGTGCCGTCATGCACCGTCTGCCAGGGCAGGCCCGGACGCAATCGCCCGCCATTGCCCTCGATCACGCCGATGCCGCCCACCACGTTGTGAATGAGCTTGTTGCCGCCGCCAAAGACTTCCGGCGCAACCGAAGAGCCGTAATATTGCAGGCTGATCCAGCTGGCCACCACCACCGGCGCGGTGATGATCAGCTCCAGCGTGCCGAACCCGTCATCGGCCTGCCAGTCGTAGCTGTGCAGGAACGCCCGGCCGCCCAGATCCTTGCCGGCGGTTGCCGCGCGCGGCGCCGCGATGAAGGCGGCACACCCCGCCAGCCCCCATTCCGGCCGCACCTCCGCCCAGTTGAGCGCCCGCGCCGCGATGCTGTCGACCGAGGCGCCGGGCAGCGTTTCGGACCGCTCCGCCCGGGCAATCCGACCGGCTTTTGTCATGAGGTCGCGCAGCTTGCTTATGTCGCCCGGCGCGAGGGCCTCATCGGCATCGTAAAGCGTGATCTCGTCGGTGGTGGTGTCGTGCAACCCGGCGAGAAACCGCGTGTCCTCTGGCAGATCGATGCCGCGCCCGGCGAGCCCGGCGCGGGTCTCGGGGTCATTCAGCAGCGTCGCCAGCAGGCGGGCCGAGACCTCGCCGGTATAGCCGCCGCAGGCGCCGCAGTGATAGGCGCTTTCATGCGGGTTGTTGGTGACCTGCCCGCCATGGCCCAGCAGCAGGACGATCTTTCCGTGACCTTTGGTCAGGCTCATGGCGCCCAGCACCGCGGCGGCGGTGTCGGCCTTGGCCTCTGCGGTCAGCCCACCGGTCACCTGTGGCGCGGGGGCGATCTGCGCCGGTTTGCCGCCAAGGCCCAGCGCGTCGCGCACCAGCTTGCCCGCGTAAAGCGGGCCCGCCGCCTCGACAAAGGCAAAGGACGACACCGCCGCCTGCCGGAACCGGCCCCAGGCGCGCACCGTCCGCGCGGCAACCCGGACATCCTGTTCCGACGCCGCGTCGCCATGGCTGGTGGTCTCGAGCGCCGGGCTCAGCAGCACGGGCAGATGCGCCTCGACACTGTCGGAGCCCTGAGCCTTGTGCGACAGCGGCAGGCCGAAGAAACCGGCAAAGCCGATGGTCTCGATCGACGGATCGAGGCTTTCGAGCGCGCGGCGGAACACCTCAGAGCGCACATCGATACAGAACGCCGCCTGCAGGAACGGCCGCGCGCCGCTGGCCTCGCCCCCGTCAAGCGCGGCGCTCAGCCGTCTTTGATGCGCGCGGTCGGCGGCATCCTGCAGGATCGCCGCGGCCACGTCATCGCGGGTGGGTGCGACCGGCGCGGCATGTGCGGCCACGGTCTGCGCCCAGGCGTCGGCGATGTCCGGCACATGCGCCAGAAGCGCCTCTTCCCAGACCAGCCGGATGGCCAGCAGATCGGCCAGCACCCGGTCGGAGCCGCCCGCAAGCTCCGCCTGCCAGAGCAGCCAGCGCGCGTGCTGCGCCCAACCGCCCAGATCCATGTAGAGCCGGTGGAACGCGGTTTCCGCCGAGGCCTCCGTCAGCCCGAGCGCGTCGGCGGCGCGCAGGATCGCCCGCTCGGTGGTGTCGGGGGCCTCGGTCACATGTGCGCAAAAGCCGCTCAGCCCCGCGATCTCCGGCGTCAGATCGTGCCCGGCCCAGGCCCGCCACGCGGCAAAGCCGCTGCTGGCCGGGCTTGGCGACCAAAGCGCCTGGCCGCGGTCGAACTGCCCCGCCGCCCAGAGCCCGATGGTCTTTTCGAGGATCGAGGGCCAGTCGGTGCCGGTGGCCCGCGCGGCCAGATCCGCGAGGGTCGGCAGCGCGGTCACATCCGACGGAGCGGCGGTCTCTGCAAGCTCTTTGAGCGCGGCAAGGTCATCGGGCCTGTCGGGCGCGGATGCCGCGGCCAAAGCGTCGGACATGTCCTGATCGGTGATCCGGCCGCTGCGGATCGCTGCGGCGTAATCGGACATCTCCCGCACCGCGCGGACACCCGCGACGCGGGCCAGCCGGGCCGAGGCGGTGGCCAGATCCTCTTCGGTCTGGCCCAGATAGGGGTTGACCGCCACGGTTGCCTCCAGCGGGAAAGCCGGCGGGATCCGCCGCGCGGCGGCTTCGGCGGCGGTGAGCATGCCGGACAGGCGCGCGGGGGCGATGTCTTTGGGCGTCGTGAACATGTGTCTTTCCTTGATGTCAGCTGGACCGGGTGGACCCGGTCGACCCGGTCGACCCGGTCGAGCGGAAGCCGCCGATGGCGCGGTCCAGCAGGGCGTTGAGATAGAGGCCGTTGGCCAGATGCACGCGCAGCCCCGCCGTCGCCGGGTGATGCGCCCAGAGCGGGAACAGCGATTGCGCCAAAGCCACCAGGCCGAACGAGATCACCGCCAGGATGATCAGCGCCCATTCCAGCGGGCCGGGCACCGGGGCCGCAGGCAGGCCCGGCCCCCAGACAAGCTCGGCCGCCGCCTGAAAGCTGAAATAGGCAATGGCGGCGGCCAGCGAGGCCAGCACGGTGCGCTTGGTCAGCTCTGCGGGCGCCATGTCCGCCAGCCCCTGCGCCACCAGATAAGCCACGCCGAAGATCAGGATCGCCCCGAGCGCCAGCGCCTGCGCGGTCTTGGCACCAAACAGCACGGTGAACAGCACGGCGATCACCGCGTAGAGCACCAGCGCCAGTCCGAAGGACTTGAACACCGCCGCGAGGCTCGGTACCGCGACCGGCCCGGGCCTGCGGATCGAGGCGACCGCCGCCACCGCCCCACCCGAGGACAGGAACGCGTGGGCCTTGTAGAGCGAATGCGCCACGATGTGCAAAAGCGCCAGCGGCCAGAGCCCGAGCCCGCATTGCAACAGCATGAACCCCATCTGCGACACGGTCGACCACGCAAGCGAGGTCTTGATCGCGCTCTGGGTCAGCATGACCGCCGCCCCGAAGAGTGCCGTCAGGCCGCCCAACATCACCAGCGCGGCCATGGCGCCGGGGCTCTGCTGCACGAGGCCCGCGGCACCGATCAGCAGAACGCCGCCGGAATTGATGATACCCGCATGCAGAAGGGCGGAGACCGGCGTCGGCGCCTCCATCACTTCGGTCAGCCAGCCGTGCAGCGGGAAGGAGGCGGTCTTGAGGATCGCGGCAAGGACGATCAGCGCGACGGAGACCTGCCCGGCGAGGCCCAGCCCCTCAGCTTTCGCGGCGGCAGAGATCGCGGCCAGATCGCCGGTCCCGAACGCCGAGGCCAGCAGCAGGGCGGCCAGCACCAGCGCCGCATCGCCGGCGTGCCAGACAAGCGCGAATTTGGTGGCCGCGCGCCGCGCTTCGGGGCGTCCGGGGTAGAACAGCAAGAGCCGCCGGAGCCCGAAGCCGACAGCCACCGTCGAGACCGCCAGCAGCCAGACGCTGCCCGATTGCACAAAGATCAGCACCGCCGCCAGCGTCGCCAGCATCACCCCGTGAAACGCGCCCTCGCGCGCCTCGCCATCGAGGTAGCTGCGGCTGTAGCGCATCACGATCCAGCCGATGAACGCCACCAGAAGCGCCATGGTCAGGCTGACCGGGTCCACGCGCAAACCGAACGGCCCCGCGCCGGCGGCGCCGCTGAGCACGGCCTGCACCACGCCCAGAGCCGCAAGCGCCAGCGAGGCTGCGGCGGCAAACTCGGACCATTTCGGCAGGCTGCCGGGGCGGCGCCCGGGTTGGCCAAGCGCGAGGCCCGCACCGATCAGAAGCACGATCGGCGCAAGAAAGGACATCGAGATGATGGGCGTCATGGTGGGTCTCCCTTTGCGGACAGCTCTGCGAGAACATAGGCATCCCGTGCATCAAGAAAATTTCATATACTTTCGCTGATCGTTCTGTTTCATTGATGTATGGCGACGCTGAACCTGCATCATTTGCGGCTTTTCCGGGCGGTGGCGCGCGACGGCACGCTGACCGGCGCGGCGCGCGCGCTCAACATCTCGCAATCTGCGGTGTCGACGCAGATCAAGGCGCTGGAAGGGTCGCTGGGGCAAGACCTCTTCGAGCGGCGCGGGCGCAATCTGGTGATGACGGAGGCCGGGCGCATCGCGCTCGATCATGCCGAGGAGATCTTTCGCGCGGCAGAGGATCTCACCGCCACGCTGAAGACCACCGGCACGCGGCGGCAAGCGCTGCGGATCGGCGCGCTGGCGACCCTGTCGCGCAACTTCCAGATCGCCTTTCTGCAACCGATCATCCGGGATGACGATGTCGAGGTGATCCTGCGTTCGGGGTCGCAGGAAAGCCTGTTGCGGGGTCTCGACGCGCTGTCGCTGGATGTCGTGCTGACCAATCTCGTGCCCGCGCGCGACGCCGCGAGCCCCTATCTGGTCCAGCGTCTGGATGAACAGCCGGTGAGCCTGATCGGCGCGCCCGGACGGCGCAGTCCGCAAGCCGCGAGCATCGCCGACATTCTCGCCGCCCACCCGGTGATCCTGCCCACGCCGGAATCCTCGCTGCGGGCCGGGTTCGACGCCATGCTGGAGCGTCTGGGCATCCTGCCGAAGATCGCGGCAGAGGCGGATGACATGGCCATGCTCCGGCTGCTGGCGCGCGAGGATGTGGGCATCGCGGTGATCCCGCCCATCGTCGTGCAGGACGAGCTGGCCACCGGCAGACTGGTCGAGCTGGCGCGGCTCGACGAGATCACGGAGGTGTTCTGCGCGGTCACGATCACCCGGAAATTTCCCAACCCGTTGCTGGCCAAGGTGCTGAAATCGGTCGGCGATCAGGGGTGACGCGGCCTGATCTGCGGCGCTCCGAGACGTCCCGGGCGCGGCGAAACGGGGCCCGCACGCCCGTTATGCAGAGCGGCCAGGCGCGTTCAGGGATCGCTTCGGGTAACAAACGCCGCGGCGATACCCGCCAGGGCCCCGAAAAGATGCGCCTCCCAGCTCACGCCGGGCTGGCCGGGCAGCACACCCCAGAACATCGCGCCATAGACCACCGCCACCCCGGCGGCGATGAGCAGCGGCACCGGGCGCTTTTCCACCAGACCCCGCGCCAGCAGGAAGCCGAACCAGCCGAAGATCAGCCCCGACGCGCCGATATGGATCGCGGTCGCTCCGAAAAGCCACACGCCCAGCCCGCCCAGCGCGACGATGATCGCCGAGGCCGCAAAGGCCACATGGCGGGCGGTGAAGGCGAGCAGACCGCCGAGAATGGCCAGGGGCACGGTATTGGCCGCCGCATGCGCCAGCGAGCCGTGCAGCAGCGGCATGAGCAAAATGCCGTCCAGCCCGCTCACCGAGCGCGGCAGCAACCCGAACCAGCCGTTCAGCGCATAGCCGCTGAGCAGGTTCACAGCCTGCACCGCCCAGATGATGCCAAGCAGCGCAACCAGCCACCAGAGCCGTTCGAATATCGCCATATCGCCTCCGTCGTATCGGGCTTTACGGTAGCACAGGCGCGGTGATGTGGAAGGGGCGCGCGGGGACATTCACGCGCACACGGGCGGCGCCACGGGCCGCTGGCGGGTCGCAACGCGGCGGTGTTCCGGATGGAACGGCAAACGCAGGCAAAACCCCAAGGCGCCACAGCCTGCTTTGTGGGATCCACCCGCCGTGTTACACTTATGCGGTAATGCGAGGCCGCATTCATCAACCAAAGATTTAGAAATATCCGATTTCCGGGGGGACATCATGACACGACCTGCAACAGCCGCCATCCTGGCGCTGGCCATGGCCTCTATCGCGGCACCGGCGCTGGCAGAGACCTGCCCCGCCGTGGACCGCCAGCCCGCCACCGAAAAGCTCATCGCGCTGGTCGAAGGCGACACGGTGCTGAAATACCAGCTCGAACAGTCCATCGCACTGGGCCAGCGCATCAACAGCGACCCGCAGACCAACCCGGTGCACGACCTCGAGGCCTATTACGGCTTTGTCGACGCGCTGGTGACCTACAATCCGCAGAACATCCTGACCGGCACTCAGAAAGGCGCGATCCGCGTGTCGATGGATGGCGCAAACTACTGCAACTGGAATATCCTCGACCTGCTGGCCTACAGCTATTTCCTGGTCGACCGGCAGTTGACCACCGATCCGCGCGGGCAGATCCAGTTTGCCAACGACGCCTTCGGCACCTGGATGCGCGACGTTGCGGAGGAATGGGGCGCCTATCTCGAGACGCCGCCTTCGGCGATCCATGTGCCGGATTTCCTCGCCGATCCCAATTTCGCAACATGGGAGGCCGCGACCGCGCCATGGTACTGCCCGCCCGAGGGGGGCTACGGCACGTTTCAGGCCTTCTTCACGCGCGAGCTCTGCACCGCGACCTTCCCCAACGGCTCCCGCCCGGTCGAGGGGTATGACGATCCGCGCACGGTGGTGGCGATTGGCGACAGCACCTCTGCCGGGCATTGGCCGATCAGCCCGGATGGCACGCTGGTGACGACCTATGACGGCGTCGCGCAATCGGGCCGCGCCATCAAGGGGCAGCTTTACAGCGACGTGCACGCCTTTATCGCAGGCGGCGACGATGAGACGGTGCTCGAGACGTTCGGCAGCCTCGATCCGGCGCTTTTTGACGACGGAACATGGACGCACCAGTTTCTGAACGTGAACAATTATCACCGGCTGCACGTGCCGGTGTCGGGCAAGATCGTCTATCTCAGGCACCTGCAATCGGGCGTGCGGATGAAATCGGGCTGGGTGGAGGCTCTGAGCCCGGGTGAGGTGTCCTTCTACGATCCGCGCGACACCGCCGATTGGCAGTTCGGACAGACCCGCATGGTGATCGGCATCGACACCGGAGAGCCTTACGGGATTGTGGTGATCTCCCCCATGGGCATGGCGCAGGTCTCGGGCATCCGGAAACGCGACTGGGTGGTCGAAGGCGCCGAGGCGGTGAAAGGTCAGGAATTTGCAAATTTCGCCTTTGGCGGCTCGGATTTTGTGGTGATCTTCGAGAAAAAGGCCGGGTTCGTGCTGACCGTCGAGACGGTGCCGGAGCCCGCCCCGGGAGCCGGGGTCAGCTATGTGGGTTCGCTGCAGGGCCAGAGATACGGTTGTTTCGGCGGCGATGACGGCTGCAGCGTGACGCCGGGCGGGGCCGGGCAGCCACCGGCGATTGCCGCGGACGCGCCCTGATTCCGCGCCGCACAGACAGGCTCAGACCGTCAGAACCGGATCGCCGAGGGTGGCCATGATCGGCGTGATCCCCAGCCCCGGCGCATCCGAGGCGCGCATCTTGCCATCGATGCGGCGCGGTGCGCCCTCGGCGATATCGACCGTGCCGTAAGAGTTGAAATCGGTGGCCGAGAAGGTGAATTCCTGCGGCGTCGATTGCGCCAGATGCGCGATGGAGGCGGTCACGATGTCACCGCCCCAGGTGTCCTCGATGGTCATCGGGATGCCCGCATGCACGCAGATATCGCGCATCAGCCGGGCCTTGGTGAAACCGCCGACCTTGGAGATCTTGAGGTTGATCACATCCATCGCGCCATCGGCCAGACCCCGCGTCAGGCTGTCCACGCCCGAGATCACCTCGTCGAGCACAAAAGGCAGGCTGGTGCGGCGGCGCGTGACAAGGCATTCCTCGTAGGTGGGGCACGGCTGTTCGATATAGACATCGACGTCGCGCACCGCGTTCACCACACGGGCGGCCTCGTGCATCGTCCAGCCGGTATTGGCGTCGGCCACGAGGATGTCGCCCTTGCGCATTTGCTGCGCCGACAAGTGGATGCGCTCGATATCGCTGTCGGCATCCGCGCCGACCTTAAGCTGGAACTTCGTGTAACCCTCGTCGCGGTAGCCTGCGACATTGGCTGCCATCGCCTTGGGCTCGATCTGCGAAATCGCGCGGTAGAGGTGGATCTCCTCCTGCGCCTTGCCACCCAGCAACTGGTAGACCGGAAGCCCCACGGCTTGCCCGAGGATATCCCAGCAGGCCACATCGATGGCCGCCTTGATATAGGGATGTCCGCGCAGCACCGCGTCCATGTGCCGGTTGAGCACATCGAGCGCGCGCGGGTCCATGCCGATCACCTGCGGCGCAAGCTCGGCCAGTCCCGACCGCACCCCCAGCGCGTAGGCGGGCAGATAGGCCGAGCCCAGCGGGCAGCATTCGCCGTAGCCCGTGAGGCCCGCATCGGTCTCGACCTCGACCACGGTGGAATCGAAGACCTCGACATAATTGCCGTTCGACCAGCTGTAGCGGCCTTCCTTCAGAGGCAGGTCGACCTGGTAGGCGCGGATGGCGGTGATCTTCATTGGGTGTTGTCCTTGTGATCCTGGGGCATCATCTGGTGGCGGTGGGCTTTGGCAGGTTGACGGGTCATCGCAGCTCCAGCAACCCGCCATCGACAGGCAGGATCTGCCCGGTGATCCAGCCGGAGCTGTCGGTTGCCAGAAACAGGATGGCGCGGGCGATGTCCCCGGCCGTGCCCCAGCGTTGCAGTGGGTAGCGCGCGATGACCTGATCGAGCAATTCGTCGAAATGCGCGTCGTCCGTCGCACGGGCGCGGAACTGCGACTCCGAGAGCGGCGTGCGCACCGCCCCCGGCGCGACCGCGTTCACCCGCACGCCATCGGCGGCAAAATCCGCGGCCAGTTGCCGGGTGAGCGCGATCACGGCGCCTTTGGAGGCCGAATAGGCCGCGACCCCCTTCATGCCCGCGAGCCCCACGGTCGAGGCGGTGAAGACCAGCGCGCCCTTGCTCTTGATCAGATGCGGCAAGGCGGCTTGCGCGGTCAGGAACGCGCCCGTGGCATTGACCGCCATGACCCGGTTCCACTGATCTAGAGAGACATCGAGCGCGCCGCCCTCCTCCATGATGCCCGCATTGGCCACAACCACGTCGAGCCGCCCGGTGCGATCCACTGCGCGCGCAACCATGGCGCGCACCGAACCCGGGTCCGAGACATCCGCCGTTTGCGCCAGCGCGTGCAGCCCCCGCGCCTGCAGCTCGGACGCCACGGTGCCCGCGCCGCTTTCGCTGATATCGGCACAGAGCACGCCAAAGCCGTGTTCCGCCAGCAGCACCGCCGTCGCCCGCCCGATCCCGGAAGCGGCCCCGGTCACAATCGCGGTTTTTGTCTCACCCGGCATGTCCGTCCCGATCCGGTGCGAAGATCTGCGGATAGAGGTTGCGCATCGCCGCCTCGTCGAACTCCGCCTGGAACTCGTGTTGCCCGGCCAGCGCCAGCGCGCGCCTCGCGGCGGGACGGGCGTCGATCTCGGCCATCAGCCGCTTGATATCGGGAAATTCCTCCATCGCCTCTTTTTGCCCGAGCATGAAGGGGATGCGCGGCGCCCAGCCCCAGACCGCCATGTCGAGGATCGTGTAGCGCTCGCCCATCATGTAGCGCCCCTGCCGCAGCCGCGCGTCGATGATGCCCCAATGCCGCCGCGCCTCGAAATCGTAGCGCTTGCGCGGATAGGGATGATCGCCGGGGGCGAAATTGCGGAAATGTACTGCTTGGCCCGAATAAGGCCCGACACCCGAGGCGATGAACATCAGCCACGAGAGCAGCGCCCCGCGCTCAGCCGGTTCGGGCATGAACTGACCGGTTTTTTCGCCCAGATAGAGCAGGATCGCGTTGCTGTCGAAGACCACGGTTTCGCCGTCACGGATGGCGGGCACCTTGGCGTTGGGGTTGATCTCGAGATACTCCGCGCTGTGCTGATCGCCGCGCTTGGTGTCGATGGGCACGGCGCGGTACGGCAGGCCGCTTTCCTCCAGAAAGAGGCTGACCTTGAGCGGGTTGGGGGCGGCGTTGAAGAAATACTCGATCATCGGGGTCCCCGCTAAGGCGTGTCAGTGACGCAGGATCTTGGAGAAGAAATCGCGCGCGCGATCGGTCTTTGGCTCGTCGAAGATCGCGGCGGGTGTGCCCGCCTCGATGATCTGGCCGTTATCCATGAATACAACCTTGTCGGCCACCTCGCGCACAAAGGCCATCTCGTGGCTGACGATGACCATCGTCATGCCCTCATCCGCCAGCTTGCGGATCGCATCCAGCACCTCGTTCACCAGTTCGGGATCGAGCGCCGAAGTCACCTCGTCCAGAAGCAGGATCTGCGGCTTGAGCGCCAGCGCGCGGGCCAGGGCCACGCGTTGCTGCTGGCCGCCGGAAAGCTGGTCGGAATAGGCGTCGGCCTTGTCCGACAGCCCCACCAGCCCCAGCAGGCGGCGCGCTTCGGAGGTGACCTCCGCCTTGTCCCATTTCTTGATCTTCAGCGGCGCCAGCGTCAGGTTCTGCATCACCGTCATGTTCTGAAAGAGGTTGTATTGCTGGAACACGATGGCCATCCGGTCGCGCGCCGCGCGGACCTCGCGGGCCGACGAATAGTTCATCGCCTCACCCGCGATCTCGACCGCGCCGCCTGTGATCGGCGTCAGCCCCATCAGCGCACGCAGAACGGTGGATTTGCCGGAGCCCGAAGGCCCGACAAGCGCGGCAATCTCGCCTTTCTGGATCTCGAAGGAGATCCCCTTGAGGACTTCAAGCGCGCCGTATTTTGCGCGAACGTCGCTCACCGCGAGGTGTGGCAAGGCGTTTCTCCAGATACTGGCCGAGCATGCTCAGCGGGAAAGACAAAAGGAAGTAGCAAAAGGCGATGGTGCCGAAGACCAGGATCCCCGAATAACCCTGATTGTTCAGTTCCTTGCCGCGGAACGTGAGCTCGAACACGCCGACCTGGCTGACCAGGGCCGTGTCCTTGATGAAGCTCACGGCGAATGCGATGGCGGGCGGGATGATCACCGGCCAGGCCTGCGGCAGCACGATCCTGAGGTTGGTCTGCAGCCGAGACAGGTTCATCGCCTGCGCCGCCTCCACCTGCGTTTTCGGCACGCTTTCCAGCCCGCCGCGGATGATGTCGGCGGTGTAGGCCACGGCGTAAAGGCAGATCGCAATTACCGCGATCGTGAAGAGCGAGGCATCGGGCGTCACCGCCTGGATGAAGAACAGCACCAGGTAGATCACCACGATGAAGGGGATGCGGCGGAAGACCTCGACGTAAAGGATGCAGATCCAGCGCAGCGGCAGCGCCCAGAGCCCCGGTGTCTGGCGCAGGTAGACCAGCACAAAGGCCAGCCCGAATCCGATCATGCAGCCCACCAGCGTCATCGCGAGCGTCAGCCCCGCCGCCTCGAGCAGCAGCTGCAGGTTGGGGCCGGAGAAGAATCGTGGCGCCTGTTCGAGAATGCGCTCCATCAGAAAATCCTCGCCTTCACGCGGAACGCCCAGCGCCCGAGCAGCGCCAGACCGATGGAGGCGATGAAGGTCAGCACCACATACATCGCGGCCACCACGGTGAAATATTCCAGCCAGCGGTAATTGACCGTCGAGAGGTTGATCGCCTGCCCGGTCAGCTCGTCCACCCCGATCAGCGCCCCGACCGAGGTGCCCATGACCAGCACGACGATGAAGAAATTCGCCAGCGCCGGGTAGATCGACTTGGCGATATGCGGCACGATGATGTAGCGCACCTGCTGGATCAGCGACATGCCAAGCGTCTGGCCCGCCTCGATCTCCGTCACCCGCACCGACAGGAAGCCCGCGCGCAGGATCAGCGTCAGATAGGCGCCCGCGTTGAGCGTGAGCCCGATCAGCAGGCAGGCCTCATTTGACCAGCGCAGGCCGACCTCGGGCAATCCGAAATAGAGAAAATAGATCTGGATCAGCGCGGGGGTGTTGGTGATGAACACCACGTAAGTGTCAACCAGCAGCCGGAACGGCCAGGGCGCGTAGGTCTTGACCGTGGCGCAGAAGAGCCCGATCAGCGCGCCGCCCGCAAAGGCGAAACATCCCAGCTGGAAGGTCAGCCAGGCGCCTTCGAGAAGCTCCGGGAAGTTGTCCCAGACAACGCCGAACTGAAATCTGTAATTCATCGGGGCCTGCGCAGGAAACCGCCCCGACCGATGGGTCGCATCCGTCGGGGCGTCATGTCAGTCAGATCAGAAGTAGGGATCGGGATCGACGGTGCGCAGCATCGGCGCGCCGTAATGCTTTTCCCACGTCTCGTTGATCATGCCGGAGGAATGCAGGTTGTAAAGCGCGATGTTGAGCACTTCGGTCAGGTTGTCGTTGCCCTGGCTCACACCGATGGCGCAATAAGCGACAAAGATCGGGTTCTCGACCACACGCCAGTTCACATCCGGGTAATTCTCGGTGAAGGCCATGAAGAAGTCGATGTTCTCGACAATCGCGTCGGCCCTGCCCTGCCCCACAAGCCGCACGGTGTCGGCCAGCGTGTCGACCAGTTCCAGCTCGACATTGGGCATGTTCTCACCGATCCAGTCGACGGTCCAGTTGCCGCGCATATTGGCGAGTGTGACACCTTCCTTGTTGAAATCCTCCCAGCTTTCGCCCTCGATCTTGTCGGTCGCCAGCACCGCCAGCACCTCGGTGTGCAGCGGCACGGTGTAGTCGATCAGCTTGGCGCGTTCGGTGTTGCGCGTGAGCGCGCCCAGCGAAATGTCGATCCGGTCGGACACCAGGAACGGCACGCGCTGGGGTGTTTCGGTGGGCACCCATTCGACCTCGACGCCAATCGCGGCGGCCAGCGCGTTGCCCACGTCGATGTCGAAGCCTTCCCAGTCGCCGGCATCGTTGCGGGTGCTCATATTGGGGAAATTCGGGTTGATCCCGATGCGGATCGTTCCGTCGGACAGAATGTCGTCCAGGCTCTTGGCGTCGGCCGCGGTGAATGAGGCAGAGGCCATCGCGAGGCCTGCAATCCCCGCGAGAATGGTTCTTCTGAGCATGTGATGTAACTCCCGTGTTGGTCGGCCTCGGATGGGCCGTCTCGGATAATTCTGGGTGCCGTCCCCAAATTGTGCGCAAAACGAACTTTTGTGCGCTGTCAGCGTCGGCGAGAAATTGCGATGTGTCAATCCCTCGCGAATTTGCGGCTGTGATGGGGGGCCACCCTGCCGCGACCCTCGCCATTTGCCGCGTTCGGGGTCAGTATCGATGGCGAGGCAAGGAAGGGCGTGCGGCGGAATGCGGATCGGATTGGTGGTCAACCCGTTTGCCGGGATGGGCGGCGCGGTGGGTCTGAAAGGCACCGACGGGCCGGACACGGTGGCCGAGGCGCGGCGGCGCGGCGCCGTTGCCAAGGCCGGGCCGCGCGCGCATCAGGCGCTGGCGCGGCTGGCCGGTCGCGTGCCGGGGGCGCGGCTGATCCTGCCCGAAGGCCCGCTCGGCGCGGACTGGGCCGGGGGGCTCGACCTGACGCTCGAGACCGTCGCCAGCGGCGCCGCAACCGGCACCGCCCGCGATACCAAGGACGCGGTGCGCGCCATGATGCCGCTCGATCTCCTCGTCTTTGCGGGCGGCGACGGCACAGCGCGCGACGTGGCGAGCGTCGCCGAAGGCACCGCCCTGCTGGGCATCCCCTGCGGTGTGAAAATGCACTCGGGCGTCTTTGCCGTCACGCCGCAATCCGCAGGCTCGATGATCGCCAGCCTGCTCGAGGATCCGGACCGCGTCCGGTGGATCGACGATGCGGAGATCATGGATATCGACGAAGCGGCGCTGCGCCGCGGCCTGCTTGCCCCACGGCTTTACGGGCATGCGCGCATCCCGGTCTCGCGCAACCTGATGCAGGCCGCAAAAGGCGGGCCGCGGCTCGATGCGGCGCAATCGCTGTCGAGTGCGGCCGCCGAGGTGGTCGCGGGCATGGAGCCAGAGACGATCTACATCATCGGCCCCGGCACCAGTGCCGCCTCGGTGGTGCGGGCGCTGGGACAGCAGGCCACGCCGCTGGGGGTCGACGCGGTGATCGACCGCAAGCTTGTGGCGCGGGACTGTGATGCGGCCACGCTCGACGCGCTGTCCGAAGACCGGCGCGTCGCGCTGGTTCTGGGGGTCACCGGCCAGCAGGGCTTTCTGCTCGGGCGCGGCAACCAGCAGATCGGCGCGGGCCTCATCCGCAAGGCCGGCAAGGACGGGCTGATCATTCTGGCCACCGAAGACAAGCTCACGGCGCTGGCCAAACCTCATCTGCTGGTCGACAGTGGCGATCCGGATCTCGACCGCGCTCTGGAAGGGTTCGTGCGCGTCTCGACCGGCGCCAACCGGCAGATGCTGATGCGCATCGCTTCGTGTTGATAAGCAATGTGCGATATGCGAACATTTGTGCAGATGTGAGGTCACGACTCAAATCCGACCAGAGGGAGCCCGAGAATGTTCGACCCAAACCGCGCCCATCCCTGGATGGCCAACTCCGCCCCCGGATCGCTCAGGGCGATGCTCGACGAGATCGGGGCGGGCTCTGTCGAGGAGGTCTTCGCGCAGATCCCCGAGGACCACTTTCGCAAGGCCCCGCTTGATCTGCCGCCGACGCTCTCGTCGGAAATCGCGCTCCGGCGCGATCTGGTCGGCAAGCTGAAAAAGAACGCCGATTGCGAAGCCAATCTCAGCTTTCTGGGTGCCGGTGTCTGGCAGCATCACGTGCCCGCCATTGTCGACGAGATCGTGGGCCGCACCGAGTTCGCCACCAATGTCTGGGGCAGCTACCAGTCCGATCACGGGCGCAATCAGGCGTGGTTCGAATTTTCCTCGCAACTGGGGGCGCTTCTGAACCTCGATGTGGTGCAATTGCCGGTCTATTCCTGGGGCTGCGCCACCGGCCACGCGATGCGCATGGCGCAACGGATCACCGGGCGCGCCAAGGTGCTGGTCCCGCAGCTTTCGGACCCCGAACGCCTGTCGGTCATCCGCACCTATTGCCAGCCCAGCGCGATGCAGAGCCATATCGAGGTGGTGCTGGTCGCCGCCGACCCGACCACAGGACGGCTCGATCTGGGCGATCTGCAGGCCAAGCTCGGCGACGACGTGGCGGCGGTCTACTTTGAGAACCCCGAATATCTCGGCACCATCGAAACCGAGGCCGCCGAGATCGCGCGCCTCGCCCGCGCGGCGGGCGCCGAGACGATTGTGGGCGTCGATCCGATCAGCCTTGGCGTGATGACGGCGCCGGGCGATTACGGCGCCGATATCGTGACCGGCCCGGTGCAGCCGCTGGGTGTGCATATGCAATGCGGCGGCGGCGCGGGCGGCTTCATCGCCTCGCGCGATGAGGAGAAATACGTGTTGGAATACAACGGCTTCCTCGTGTCCATCGTCGAGACGCTGGAAGAGGGCCAGGTCGGGTTCGGCCTCGCCTGCCCGCACCAGAACTCCTACGGCTCGCGCGAACATGGCAAGGACTGGACCGGCAATTCGACCTATCTCTGGGCCATTGCGGGCGCGGTCTACATGAGCCTTCTGGGTCCCGAGGGGTTCCGCGAGGTCGGCACGCTTATCGTCAGCCGGGCACGCTATGCCGCCAAATGCCTGGGCGAGGTGCCGGGCGTGCGCATCGTCTGGCCCGACACGAGTTTCAAGGAATTTGTGGTCAATTTCGACGACACCGGCAAAACCGTGGGTGAGATCAACGACCTGCTGCGCGCCCGCGGCATCTTTGGCGGCAAGGACATCTCGGACGAGGAGAACGCGCTTGGCCAATCCGCGCTTTACTGCGTGACCGAACTGCACACCGCCGCCGATATCCGCCATCTCTGCACCACGCTCAAGGAGGTCCTGTGATGACCCGCATCCCCGAATTTCACGCCGCAAAGTGGAACGAACCGGTGGTCATGGAAATGGGCCGTCCCGGCGCGCGCGGGCAGCTTTTCCCGGCGCCCGAAGACGAGGTCACGCAGGCGGTGGGCAGCGATCTCATCCCCGGTGCGATGGCCCGCAAGGACCGCGCCGCCCTGCCCGAGATCACCGAGTTCGAGGCGCAGCGGCATTACCTGCATCTCAGCCAGATGACGCTTGGCATGATGGGCATCAGCCTCTTTGGCACCTGCACCATGAAGTACAATTCCAAGACCGCCGAATACGCGACGCTGCGCCCGGAACTGGCAGCGGTGCACCCCTATCAGCATCCCGACACGCTGCAGGGCGTGCTCGAGATCATCCATGAGTTCGACCGCATCCTCTGCAGCCTTTCGGGCATGGACCAGTTCATCTTCCAGGCCGGTGGCGGGGCGGATGCGGCCTATACCATGGCCGCCGTCGCGCGCGCCTATTGGGACGACCGCGGCCTGCTGGATCAGCGCACCGAAATGGTCACCTCGGTGCAGGCGCATCCCTGCAACCCGGCGACCGCCGCGGCGGCGGGTTTCAAGGTGGTGAACCTGCCGCTGGAGGAAAACGGCTACCCCTCGCTCGAGGCGCTCAAGGCGGCGGTCAGCGACCGGACCGCGCTCATCATGATCAACAATCCCGACGACATGGGCATCTACAATCCCGAGATCAAGGAATGGGTCCGCGTCGCCAAGGAGGCCGGTGCGCTCTGCTTTTATGATCATGCAAATTTCAACGGGGTGATGGGCAAGCTCTCGGCGCGCGAACTGGGCTTCGATGCCTGCATGTTCATGCTGCACAAGACCTTCGGCGCGCCCAAGGCGGGCGGCGGTCCGGCGGTCGGGGCCTATGGCTGCAGCGATGAGCTCGCACCCTACCTGCCCTGCCCCGTGGTGGTCAAAGAGGGCGACCGCTACCGTCTGGACGAGGACCGGCCCAAATCGGCCGGAAAGGTCCGCGAATACTGGGGCAACGTTCCGCAAGTGGTGAAGGCCTATGCCTGGGCGCGGGCAATGGGCGCGGAGGGGATCCAGCTCGCCTCCGACATCTCGGTCGTCGCCAACAACTACATGGACAGGAAGCTGGCCGAAATCCCGGGGCTCGAGATCTCCAACCCCGGCATCGACGCCTACAGGATGGAGATGACGCGCTGGTCGCTTGGTCCGCTGACCGAAGAGACCGGCGTCACCACCGTCGATTTCGCCAACCGCATGGCCGATTACGGGATCGATCCCTACTGGATGAGCCACGAGCCCTGGATCGTCGCCGAACCCTTCACCCCCGAAGCCGGGGAGCTTTGGTCCAAGGAGGATATCGACACCTGGATCGGGGTGATCGCCCAGATCGCAGAGGAGGCGCGCTCCGATCCCGAGATGGTCAAGACCGCGCCGCACAACCAGGCGATTGCGCAGGTCAAGGGAGACGCCTTCGAGGATCCGGGCAAATGGGCGATGACCTGGCGGGCCTATCAGCGCAAGATCCTGGGCGACGAGAGCGCAAGGGGTGTGGCCTGAGCCATGCGTGCACCCGCGTCACCCCGCGAGCACGGAGATCTCCTGGAGGTCGATCGCGGGTGGACGCCGCATGACCAGATCGGCGGTGACCCGCGCGGTCATCGGTCCGGCGCTGAACCCGACCCAGGGGAAAAGCGCCAGGTGAAAGCCGGGCAGGCCCGGCACCTCGCCCAGGATGGGCCGCCAGTCGGGTGTGCCGTTGACCCAGGCCGTCCAGCTGCGGATCGCGCGTGCGGGCGCGATGCACGGCGCCACCCCCGCCGCGATGGCCATGTTGCCGGCGAAATTTGCCGGATCGGTTGTCAGCCCGCCGCTCTCGCGGATCCGCGCCGCCCAGCCGCCGCCGATGATGATGCCGCCATTGGTCGCCTGTTTGAGCGACAGTTTGCCCGCCGCGGAATAGACCAGATGCGGGATCAGCGGCGCGACGGGCTCGGTCACCGTGACCTGAAGCGGGAAGCCTCCGAGGTCGATGTCGACCCCCAGCATGGCCGCGATCTCGGCGGCCTGTGCCCCGGCGGTGTTGACCACCTGATCGGCCAGGACCACGCCTGCAGGCGTGGTGACGCGAAAGCCGTCCGCGCCGCGCGCCAATCCGGTGACCGGGGTGTGACGCCGCAGATCCGCGCCCGCCGCCGCTGCCGCGCGGGCAATCGCGGGTGTGGCGCGCAGCGGGTTGGCCTTGCCTTCGCCGCCGCAGAACCCCGCGCCGATGGCCCTGTCCGAAAGATAGGGCGCGATCCGGTGCAGGGCCGCGCGGTCGAGGATCTGCGTCTCTACACCGACGCTGGCCTCGATCCGCGCCTTGGCCTCGATCAGCCGCATCTGCGCGGCGGTTTGCGCCACCACGATGCCGCCGCCCAGCGTGACATCCAGATCCTCGCCGACCTCACCCGAAAGATCCTGCCACATCGCGATGGAGCTCTGCAGGAACCGCAGCACCGGCGCGTAGGCGCGGGCCCAGCGCTCTCCGTATCTGGCAAATTCGGGGTATTGCAGCTGCAGATGCAGCGAGCCTGCATTGGCGCCGGAGGCCTCCGCGCCCAGCTCTCCCGCTTCGAGCACGATCACATGCACGCCCTCGCGCGCCAGGAACCACGCCGTCGTCAAGCCGACGATGCCGCCGCCGATCACCACCACATCCGCGCGCGTCACGCCGCGCGCCCCGTCAGAAGGACCACCCCATGAGACCGACCTATTCCGGCAGCCACACCGTCACCGTGACCCCGTTCACCCCCAGCGGGACCGAGATCGACTTCGAGGCCTGGCAGGGGTTTCTCGACTGGCAGGTCGATTGCGGCGTGCCCGGCGTCATCATCCTGGGCACCACCGGAGAATTCCTCACAATCAGCGATGCAGAGCGCACGGAATTTGTGAAAAAGACGGTGGAGTATGTCAACGGACGGATGGTTGTCTGGGTCGGCACCATGAACGCCTACACCCCCAACGCGGTGCGCTATTCGCGCGAGGCCGAAGAGCTTGGCGCCGACGGGCTGATGATCATCCCGCCCTATTACTACACGCCGACCGAGGACGAGATCTTCAACTACTACCGCGCGATCTGCGAGGCCTGCGACCTGCAGATCATGCTCTACAACAACCCGTTCACCTCGAATGTGGATATGTCCGCGCCGCTTGTCGGGCGTCTGGCGAAAAGCTTCGAGCAGATCCGATACATCAAGGAAGCCTCGCAACGCATTGAGCGCATTCACGATATCATCCTGGAAAGCGACGGGCACATGCACCCATGGGCGGGCCAGCGCGTGCTGGAAAGCTACAAGATGGGTGCGCAGGGTTACGTGAACCCCTACGGCAATTACATCCCGCGCGCCTCGGTCCGGTTTGTCGAATGGGCCGAGCAGGGACGCTGGGACGACGTGCAGGCGGTGCAATCGGTGATCTCGCAATTCGACGCGATCATCACCGACGGTCACCCGCTTTACGGCCATCAGTGCTATTCCAAGGCGCTGGCCGCGGCGGCGGGGCATCCGGTGGGTGACGTGCGCGCACCGATCACCAGTTTCGAGAGCCTGGGCGCGGAAGGCCGCGAGCGGGTCGCCCGCATGGTGCCGCTGATGCAGGAGCTGGAGACCATCGTCGACACAGTCGAGGCCCGCAAGGCCGCCGCCGAATAAGCTCATCGGATATAGGCCGCGCCGTTGAGATCGATAGTGGCCCCGGTGAGGTGGCGCGCGCGGCCTTCGGCCAGAAACACCGCCGTCTCGGCAATGTCCGACGGCGGCACCCATTCACCCATCGGCAGCCCCGCGGTCACCGCCGCTTCGCCACCCGTCCGGGCGGCGCTTTCGACGGACATCTGCGTGCGCACAACCCCCGGCGCGATCACATAGGCGAGGATGCCGCGGTCGGCATAGTTGCGCGCGACGGTCTTGGTGGCCGCCGCAATCGCCGCCTTGGAGGCGGCATAGGCAATCGCGCCCGGGTTGGCGGTGCCGCGGGTGCTCACCCAGCTGCCGATGCCGATGACCGATCCCGGTCGCTTTGCCGAAAGCCAGCTTTGTACGGCGTGCCGCAAGAGCCGCGCGGGCGCGTGCACATTGACCCGCATCGAGAGATCCCAGGCGGCGTCCCAGTCCCCGATCGGGTCCTCGATGCCGCCGGTCTGCTGCATGATCCCGGCATTGTTGACCAGAACGTCCACGGGGCCCAGCGCAGCAGCCGCCTGCCAGAACCGGTCCACCGCCGCCATGTCCGAAAAATCCCCCTGCAGAAGATGCGCGTGACCGGGGGCGGCGGCCTGCGTTGCGGCCTCGGCTCCAGCCCGGTCATGGCCGTAATGCGCAATGACGGTGGCGCCCGCGGCGATCATCGCCTGGGCCGTGGCGGCCCCGATGCCTTTCGAGGCACCGGTGACGATGATCGTCTTGCCTGTGAGCGCGCCCATGGTCATTTCCGCGTCACAAAGGGCGTGGCGCTGAGTTTGGGGTTGCAGCGCGCGTAAGGTGCCGGGAGCGCGATCTCTTCATCGAGCGCCACGGCGGCTTTCCACGTCCAGCGCGGATCCCAGAGCATGCCGCGCGCCAGCGCCACCATGTCGGCCTGGCCCGAGCGCAACATGGTTTCGGCCTGCACCGGATCGGTGATCTGGCCCACCGCCATCGTCGCGATCTCCGCCTCCGAGCGGATGCGCTGCGAAAAGCCGGTCTGGTAGCCTGGCCCCGTGACGATCTGCTGGCTCTGGTCGAGCCCGCCCGAGGTCACGTCGATCATGTCGCAGCCCAGCTCGCGCAGCGCGGCGCAGAAGACGACCGATTGCTCGATATCCCAGCCGCCGTCGATCCAGTCGCTGGCCGAAAGCCGCACCATCACCGGCTTGCCGTCAGGGAACGCCTGCCGCACCGCCTCGAACACCTCCAGCGGGTAGCGCATGCGCGCGTCCAGATCGCCGCCATAGCCGTCGCTGCGCCTGTTGGTCACCGGAGACAGGAACTGGTGCAGCAGATAGCCATGCGCCACATGCAGCTGCACCGTGTCGAACCCGGCGCGGTCGGCGCGGCGCGCGGCATCGACAAAGGCCTGCTTGACCCGCGCCAGATCGCTTTGGTCCATCGGATGCGGCGCAGGCCAGCCCGGCAGGTACGGCACCGCCGAGGGTGCTGGCGGATGCCAGGCGCCCGCCCCCTCGATCATGCCGCCGCCCTCCCACGGGGCGACGGTGCTGCCCTTGCGCCCGGCATGGGCCAGCTGCAGGCCCACCGCCATGTCGCCCACGGTTCTCATGAACGACACGATGCGCGCAAAGGCCGCTTCGGTCGCGTCATCGTAAAGCCCGGTGCAGCTTTGGGTGATGCGGCCCTCGGGCTCGACCCCGGTGGCTTCGGTCAGGATCAGCCCCGATCCGGACATCGCAAACTGCCCCAGATGCACCAGATGCCAGTCCTGTGGCACGCCGTCCTGCGCCGAGTACTGGCACATCGGCGCGACGGTCACCCGGTTGGGGATGGTCAGGCCGCGAAGCGTGATCGGCGAAAAGAGCGTGCTGGCCATCTGGCCTCCTTGATTTCAGATTGAACCACGCTTTCGTGCGGTATAGAAACATTTGTGCGTAGATTGAACATGTCGGCCCTGTCTGACAAGCGGAAAGGAATCCCTCCCAAATGAGTAAGCTCGAAGTTGCGGCCAGTACATTTCCGTTTCTCTATTCGCATGACGGGCTCGGAGCGATGAAACATCTCCAGAGCCTCGGCTACGACATCTTCGAATTGATGATCTTCCCGCCGCATTGCTGGCCGCGCGAATTGTCGCCCGAGACGCGCAAGGAGTATGCGGCCTGGCTCGAGGGCGAAGGGCTGCGCATCTCGTCCTTCTGCTATCCGCTGCTCGACAACAATCCCAACGGCGTCGACAAGCTGATGCGCGACTACACGCTCGATCGCTACCGCGAGGCCATCGACTTTGCCGCCGAGCTCTCATGCCCCTACGTGGTCGCCATCCCCGGCCCGGTCAACAGCCTGATCAACCCGCCGCATCAGTGGATGCTCGACTGGTTTGTCGAAGGCATGAAGCAGCTGGTCACCCATGCCAAGGGCACCGGGGTCGAGCTTTTGCTGGAAAACGTGCCCTTCACCTATCTGCCCACCGCGCAGGACATGATGGACACCGCCGATCTGATCGGGCCCGAGATCGGCATCAATTTCGACATCTGCAACAGCGCTTTCATCAAGGAAGACCCCGCCGCCGCCATCCGGATGATGGGGGACAAGGTCAAGAACGTGCATATCTCGGACAGCGGTTACGATGAGTTTGTGCATGCCCGTCTCGGCACCGGCATCGTCAATCCCCGACCCAGCGCGCAGGCCCTGAACGAGATCGGTTATCAGGGGGTCACGGTGCTGGAGATCATCACCGATGCGCTGCAACCCGGCGCCGATCCCGATGGCGACATCAAGGCCAGCCACAAGATCCTGTCCGAGCAGGGCTGGGCGCCTTTGGGATAACGCGCGCGCCTTCGGGACAGGGCTGGCCTGTGACCTAGGCCAGCCCGGCATCCACCGGGAAGACCGATCCGGTCATGCCCGCCGAGGCCTCTGTCGCGAGGAAATGCGCGACATTGGCGACATCTTCTTCGGTGGCCATGCGTCCCAGCGCGGTTTCCGATGCCATCGCCGCCACCACCGCGTCGGGCTCCTGTCCGCCTTCGGCGTGCCGAGTGGCGATCCGGCCCATAAGCGCGTCCGTGGCGATGGGCCCCGGGGCCAGCGCGTTGACCCGGATGCCCAGCGGCCCAAGATCGAGAGCCGCGGCGCGGGTGATCCCGATCGCCGCATGTTTCGACGCGGTATAAAGCACTTGCGACGCATGCGCCCGAAAGCCGTTGATCGACGCCATCACGATGATCGACGCCGCCTTCGAGCCGGTCATCGCGTCGGCAAACCCGCCGATGCTGGCGGCGATTCCCCAGGTGTTGACCGCCATCACGCGCGCCCATTCCGCGCCATCGACCGTGCGCAGCCCGCGCCAGGGCGGCACCACCCCGGCATTGGCCACCAGAATATCGACCCTGCCCAGGCGCGCGGCCTCGTCCGACAGAAGCTCCCTTGCGTCCGGCGCGGCCAGATCGCAGGCGATGAATCCGAACGCTTCGGGGCTCGCCAGCCGGGCCTCATCGAGATCCACATTGGTCACCGCCGCCCCCGATGCCGCAAGCCGCATCGCAATGGCGCGTCCCAGCCCCGAAGAGGCCCCGGTCACAACCGCTTTCCTCCCGCCGAGGTCTTGTGCAATCTCCATGAGGCGTAATCCTTCTTGCATGACGGTGCATTCGACCGATATTCGTACTTTTGTGCGCCATGCGTACCAACGCAAGCGAAAGGTGAGTTTTGACACAGGACAAAGCGGAGCGGGTCGTCATCCTCGGCGCCGGTTTCATCGGCACGTCGCTGGCGGCGGTGTTTGCCGATGCGGGCTGGCAGGTGACCCTCGCCGATCCCGACCCCACACGCCGGGACGCCGCGGGCGACGGCGTCGAGGCACAGACCAACGCGCTGGCGCTTGCCGGGCTTGAGGCCGGTCGGCGCGGCACGGTCGAACCGGTCGCAAGCCCCGATGCGGCGCTGAGATCCGCCCGGCTCGTGCTCGAATGCGGCCCCGAGGACGTCGCCGTCAAGCAGGGCATCTTCGCCGACCTGATGTCGAAAACCGGCAGCGACACCGTGCTGGCCACCACCTCCTCGGCCATTCCGGTCTCGCGGATCGTGACCGAGACTGCGCAGCAGGCGCGCTGTCTCGTGGCCCATCCGGTCAACCCGCCTTCGGTCCTGCGGCTGATCGAGATCTGCCCGGCGCCGGGCACCGCTGCGAACGCGGTGCTAAGAGCCCGCGAGATCTTTTCCGGGGTCGGCTTCGACTGCGCGATACTTGCCCGCGAGATCGAGGGGTTTCTGCTCAACCGGCTGCAAGGCGCGGTGCTCAGAGAGGCCTACCGCCTCGTGGACGAGGGCATCACCGACCCCGGTGACATCGACAAGGTCATGCGGCTGGGCCTTGGCCCACGATGGGCGCTGTCCGGCCCGTTCGAGACGTCGGAGCTCAACACGCCCGGCGGGATCGTGGCGCATGCGGCGCGCATGGGTCCGGCCTATCGGCGCATGGGCGAGGCGCGCGGCGAGACCGTGGACTGGTCGCCCGCGCTGGTGGCGCGCGTTGCGGCGGCGCGCGAGGCCGCACGCGGCGGCACCGGCATCCCGGAGCGTGCCGCGTGGCGGTCGGGCGCAGTGGCGCGGCTTGTGGCCTTTCGCGACCGGCTGATGCGGGGCGACGGATGAGCGCGGGATCGTTCCTCTTTGCGGGCAGGCCCGTGCCCTGTCGCGATGGCCAATCGCTGGCCGCAGCACTGACCGAGGCCGGAGAGCGCGCCTTTCGCACAACGCCGAATGACCAGCGCCGCGGTATGTTCTGCGGCATGGGGGTCTGTCAGGACTGCCTTGTGACGGTCGACGGCATCCCCAACCGGCGCGCCTGCATGACCATGTCCGAAGACGGCCAGCGCGTCGAGATGCAGGTCGCCTATCCGGTGCTCGAAGATATCCCGCCCGCCACGACTTCGCCGGGCGCGGCGCGCATCCTCGAGCCGGATGTGGCGATCATCGGCGGCGGGGCGGCGGGGCTGTCGGCGGCCATCGCGGCCCGCGCTGCGGGGGCGGAGGTTGTCGTGCTCGACGAGCGCAAGGTCGGCGGCGGGCAGTATTACAAGCAATCCGCCAGCCACAAGCCGCTCGATGCGCAACAGGCCGAAGGGCGCGACCTGCTGGCCCGGGCCCGCCAGAGCGGGGCGGAGATCATCGGCGCGGTCGAGGTCTGGGGCGCCTTCGACGGCCCGCTCTTTCTGGCCGACGCCGCGGGCGCCGCGCTTATCGTGCGACCGCGTTGCGCGATCGTCGCAACCGGCGCCTATGAGCGGCCCCGCATGGTGCCCGGCTGGACCTTGCCCGGCGTGATGACCACCGGCGCGGCGCAGACGCTGTGGCGCAGCTACCGCAGCCTGCCGGGGGCGCGCGTGGCGGTCTGCGGCTCGGGTCCGCTGAATGCGCAGGTGGCGCTGGAACTGGCCGCGGGCGGGGCCGAGGTCGCGCTTGTGGGCGAGGCCGCCCGCGCGCCCTGGCGCGCGCCTTGGGTGGCGCTCAGGGCGCTGACCGCCGATCCCGGGCTTGTGCTCAAGGGGCTCGCGATGATGCGGGATCTCAGGCGCCGGGGCATCCCGCTGCGCCATGAAACCACGCTTCAGGCCGTCCGCGCCCAAGGCACTGAACTGTGCGCCACGTTCCGGGGCTCCTCCGGCGTGACCACCGAGGTCACGGTCGATGCACTTTGCATGAATGACGGGTTCGAGCCGCAGAACGAGATCCTGCGCCTGCTCGGGGCCGAGATGCGCTATGACGCAGATGTCGGTCATCTGCGCTGCACACGCGACGCGCGGATGCGGACCAGCGTTCGGAGTGTCTTTGCGGTGGGCGATTGCGCCGGGCTGGGCGGCGCGCCCGCCGCGCGTGTCGAAGGTACCATCGCCGGGCGTGCGGCGGCGGCAGAGGCGGGGTACGGCGACGGCTACGATCTTTTTGCCGAAGAGCGGCAGCTCGCGCGGCACCGGCGGTTCCAGTCCAGCCTCTGGCGGCTGCACAACGCCCGCCCGGCCCCCGCCGAGACCCTCGCGCGCGACACGATCCTGTGCCGCTGCGAAGAGATCACCCTGGGCGACGTGATGGACGGGCTTCAGGACAGCCCCGGCGATCTGGGCACGCTCAAGCGCGCCACGAGGGTCGGCATGGGCCGCTGCCAGGGGCGCTATTGCGGACCGGTTGCGGCGCGGCTGGTGGCCGAAAGAACCGGCAAAGCGGTCGAGGATCTGAGCTTTTTCGCACCGCGCGTTCCGGTCAAACCGGTCTCCATCGCCGCCATTCTCGCCGCGCAGGAGGCGCTTGGCGATGGCGACTGACGTGCTGGTCATCGGCGGCGGCATCGTCGGCATGGTGACGGCAACCGAGCTGGCGCGCAGCGGCGCGCAGGTCACGCTCATCGATGCGGAGATCAACGCAGGCTCCACCGCCAATGCGGGCAGCCTGCATGTGCAGATGCAAAGCCGCTTCATGCGGCTTTATCCCGATCAGGTGCCCGCCATCGAGGCCTCGCTGCCGACCTACCGCGCGGCGGCGCAGGAATGGGAGCGGCTGGAAGCGGAGATCGGAAGCGTCGAGCTGGTGCGCAAGGGTGGGCTGATGCTGGCCGAGGATGCCGCTCAGCTGGCGTTTCTGGAGCAAAAGGCCGCCCGCGAAGCCCGCCACGGGCTGCAGGTCGAATTGCTCGACCGGCCGGCGCTGGACAAGATCGCGCCCTGGCTCGGGCCGCAGATCATCGGCGCCGAGCTGTGTCACAACGAAGGCAAGGTGAACCCGCTGGCCGCCAATCTGCGGCTGCGTGCGGCGGCGGAGGCGCTGGGCGTGACACGTGTCAGGGACCGGATCACCGCGCTTGCCGTTGCGGGCCGCGTCGAGGCGCATGGCGTGACGGGCACCTACCGGGCGGACCGCGCGGTTGTCGCGGCCTCCTGGGGCGCGGGCGCGCTGCTGCGGGATCACGGTCTCACGGTGCCCACGCAGGCCGAGCCCTTGCACATGAACATCACCGAACCCTGTGCGGCCCGGATCGACCAGCTGATCCAGCATGCCGAACGCTCGATCACGCTCAAGCAGTTTCGCTCCGGGCAGATCGTCATCGGCGGCGGCTGGCCCGCGCGCGATTGCGGGCAGGCGCGGGTTCCGGCGGTCGAGATGGGCTCATTGCTGGGCAATGTGGCCCTGGCAGCGCGGCTGGTGCCCGCGATAGCCCATGTGCGCGTGATCCGAAGCTGGGCCGGGATGAACACCACAATCGACGGCGCCTCGGTGCTGGGCCCCCTGCCCGCAACCGACCGGATCATCCTCGCCGTGCCGGGCGATGCGGGCTACACGTTGGGGCCACTCATCGGCAAATGGGCGGCGGGCTGCGTGCTGGGCACCGTCGAGCGGGAGCGGATCGCCCGCTTCAGTCCTTCGCGCTTTGCCGCCTGACAGCTAGCCTTTGAGCGCGCTGGAGATATTGGTGACCGTCGATTGCAGCTTCGGCAGGATCTCGGTTATCATCTCTTCGGGTGTCATGCGCACGTTCGGCACCGCGACGTTGATCGCGCCGACCAGCGTTCCGGCGCTGGTCTTGACCGGGGCCGACAGCGACATCAGTCCGATCTCCAGCTCCTGATCGACAAAGGACCAGCCCTGATCGCGCACCGTCTCCAGCACCTTCCTGAAGGCCCGGCGGTCAGTGACGGTCTTTTCGGTCAGCTTTGTCAGCTCGATATCGCGCAGCATCGCGGGCCATTTCTCTGCAGGCTGCGCGGCCAGCAACACCCGGCCATTGGCGGTGCAATGGGCCGGAAAGCGCGCGCCCACCGAAATACCCACGCTGATCACCCGGTGATATTGCGCGCCCGAGACATAGACCACGTCGAAATTGTCCAGCACCGCCGCCGAGACGCTCTCGCGCGTGTCTTCGGACAGGTGGTCGATGAAGGGCTTCGCGATCTCCCAGACGCCCTTTGACGAGAGCACCGAATGGCCCAGTTCCAGCACCTGCGGCGTGAGATCGAACAGCTTGCCATCGGCCACCGCATAACCTTCATGCACCAGCGTCAGCAGGATCCGCCGCGCGCCCGCGCGGGTGTTGCCGGTCTCGGAGGCGACCTGGCTCAGCGTCATCTTGCGCCCGGTGCGGTTGAACGCGCGCAGCACCTCGAGCCCGCGCGCCAGAGAGCTCACGTAGTCGCGTGAATTCATCCCGTTGGGCACCCGCTCATCGGCGCTGTCAGCCTCTGCCGTCATCAGCCCCACCTGCCCTGTCGACGGGCTGCGGGGGTCGGTTTCGTCTGACTTCTTCTGTCCCATCGGCTCTTTCCGGATTATGCGCCGCCCCGGCGGACGGCAGGACCACGCGACGGCTGTTACAAGAAATTTTCCGACAAAAAAACCTTCTTGCGCGACTCAACTCTTAATGTGTTATATCGAACAAGAGTGCGCTATGCGAACACTTGTTTTCAGGGAGAACGATAATGAAAAATCAATCACAGTTTGGCCAGAGCATTTCGCGCCGCGGCGCGTTGAAGGGTCTGGCGGCGACCACGGCCATGGCATCCTTGCCGACCTCGGTGCTGGCGCAGGACACCACGATCCGCTGGTGGTCACCGCAGGGCGCACCGGCGCAGGTCGATGCCTACATGGCGCAGATCGCCGCTTTCGAGGCTGCGAACCCCGGTGTGAAAGTGGTGTTCGAGACCACTTCGGACGAGGGTTACGCGCCGCAGCTGGCCGCCGCCTTCTCCTCCGGCGAAGTGCCCGATATCGTGACCCACCTGCCCTCTTTCGCGATCCAGTCCTATTACGCCAACGGCCTGGTGGAGCCCTTCAACGATGTGATCGAGGCGATTGGCGCGGACGATTATTATGACGGTGCCAACGACGTCTTCAAAGCCGCGGACGGCAATTATGTCGGCACCGGCATCGGCAATTCGGCGGCCAACATGCTGTGGCTGCGCACCGACCTCATGGAAGAGGCGGGCATCGCGGAGGCGCCGCGCACCTGGGACGAACTGCGCGCGGCCTGCCAGGCGATGCAGAAGAACGGCATTTTCGGCGCGCCCCTGCCCTATGGCCGCAACTCCATGACAACGCTCATCTTTGTGGGTGTCATCCACCAGGCGGGCGGTCAGGTCTTCGACACCGACCTCAACGTCGCGCTGGACAATCAGGCCACGCGCGATGCGCTGGAATTCTACGCCTCGATGCGCGAATTGTGCCCGCCGGGCGCCACCAATTACAGCTGGGGCGAGGCGATCACCGCGTTTGTATCGGGTGCCACGGCCACCGGCATCTATACCGGCCGCGTGCTGGGCAATGTCAACGCCCAGAACCCGCCCATCGCCGACAGCGTCACCTGCGTGCGCTACCCGACCAAGTCGGAGGATATCCCGGCCTGGACCTTCAACGACTTCCCCAGCGTCTTCATTCCCAAGCAGTCGAGGAACATCGAGACCGCCAAGGCCTTTGCCGCGTCGCTGTTCAATCCGGACGGCTATATCCAGCAGCTGCACGCCGCCCCCGGCCACGTGCTGCCGGTGCTGAAATCGATCAACGAGAACCCGCAATACCAGGCCAACGAGATCATCCAGAAATACCCCGAAGAGGTGGAGCTGATGTCGCAGGCCGCGGCGGGCGGGTTCAACCTCGGCTATGAAAGCGCCGCGCATCCGTCCAACGAGAAGGCCGGCGAAGTGGTCGGTTCCGGCGCGATTGCGGACATGGTGCAGCGGGTGGTTCTGAATGGAGAAAACGTCGATCAGGTGATCGGCGAGACCACCAAGACCATCGAAGACATCATGGCCGGATAACGCATCCGGTCCGGGCCGTCCCGTCCCCGGGGCGGCCCGGAGCAGGCGCTTGACCATGACACAGCCCACAAAAACACTGCTCGAGCGCCGGTATTCCATGCTGGGCCTGCTGCTGATTGCGCCCACCGTTCTGGTGTTCTGCGCGGTCATCGTCTACCCGCTGGTCTCAGCGGTCTATCTGTCGCTTTTCAAGATCTTCACACCGACGCTGGAAGGCAGCTGGGTCGGGCTCGACAATTACCGCACGCTGCTGGCCAAGGGCGAGTTCTGGACCTCGCTGCGCAACAACCTGATCTGGACCGTCGGCACGCTGTCGCTGCAGATCCTCTTCGGGGTCGGCATGGCGCTGGTGCTGCATCAGAACATCTGGTTCCGCAGCCTCGCGCGCTCGCTGATCCTGTTTCCCTATTTCATCTCGACCGTGGTGGCGGTGCTGGTCTGGAAATGGCTCTTCAACGACCTTTACGGCATCCTCAACCACCTGATGATGAGCGCGGGGCTGATCGCCTGGCCCATCGACTATCTCGGCTCGATGCCCAATGCGATGATCTCGGTCATTCTGGTGGGTGCGTGGAAGTATTTCCCGTTTGTGGTGATCGCCGTTCTGGCGCGGCTGCAGACCATCCCCGAGCAGCTTTACGAGGCCGCCCGGATCGACGGTGCCGGGCCCATCGCGCGGTTCTTTGACGTGACCCTGCCGCAGCTGCGCGACGTGCTGGTGGTGATCATCATGCTGCGCGCGATCTGGGATTTCAAAGAGTTCGACCTGATCTTCTTGCTGACCGGCGGCGGGCCCGTCACCTCGACCCAGACGCTGCCGCTGCTGGTCTACAAGGAAGCCTTTGCGCTCAACCAGATGGGCATGGCCTCGGCCTATGCGGTGATCATGATGCTGATCATGCTTGTCTTCATGATCGTCTATATCCGCCGCACAAGGCAGGAGGGGTCGTGATGCTGAAAAAGATCGTCTTCAACCTCTTTGCCTGGTCGATCGTGCTGATGGTCGCGTTTCCGCTCTTCTGGATGCTGGTGACCTCGGTCAAACCGCAGTTCGAGCTTTTCAGCCGCCCGCCCACCATCCTGCCGCAGAACTTCACGCTGGAGCATTACTGGAAACTGCTCAGCGACACGAATTTCCTGGGCTATTTCTGGAACTCGGTGATCCTGTCGACCACCACCACCATCGTCGTGGTCGCCATCGCAACGGTGGGCTCCTACAGCCTCGTGCGCTTTCGCTACCGCGGTCGCGAGACGCTGGCGTTTCTGGTGCTTTTCACCTATCTGCTGCCCTCGGTGGTGCTGATCCTGCCGCTTTACCTGATGCTGGTGAATCTCGGCCTGTCGAACACCATCACTTCGCTTGTCATCGCCTACACCACCTTCGCGCTGCCCTATGCCTTGTGGCTTTTGCGGTCCTTCATGGCGGGCATTCCGGAAGATCTGGAATCCGCGGCGCTGGTCGACGGTGCCTCGCGGCTCGGGGCGTTCTGGGACGTGATCCTGCCGCAGCTTCTGCCAGGCATCATCTCGACCGCGCTTTTTACCTTCATCCTGTCGTGGAACGAATATCTCTACGCGCTGGTGCTGGTGAATTCCGACGATGCCAGACCGCTGACAACCGGCGTGATGAACATGCTGATCTCGTCGTTCAACATCGAATGGTCGCTGCTCATGGCGGCGTCGGTGATGATGAGCGTGCCGCTGATCATCGCGTTTGCCTTCCTGCAAAGCTATCTCACCCGCGGCTTCGGCGCGGGTGGTGTGAAAGGATAATCGATGGCCGATGTGGTCTTCGCCAATGTTCAGAAACGCTTCGGCAGCTTCACCGCCGTCGAGGGGCTCGATCTGGACATCCGTCAGGGCGAGTTCATTTGCCTGCTGGGCCCGTCCGGCTGCGGCAAGACCACCACGCTGCGGATGCTGGCGGGGCTGGAGTTTCCCTCCGGCGGAGAGATCCGCATCGGTGAGCGCGTGGTCAATGACGTGGCCCCCGGCGAGCGTGACATCGCGATGGTCTTTCAGTCCTACGCGCTTTATCCGCATATGTCGGTGGGCCAGAACATCGCCTATCCGCTGAAAAAGCGCCGCGTGCCGAAATCCGAGCGCGCGGAGATGGTGGCAAAGACGGCCGAGATGCTGCAACTGACGCCGCTGCTGCACCGCAAGCCGAAAGAGCTCTCGGGTGGCCAGCAGCAACGGGTGGCTCTGGGCCGCGCGCTGGTGCGCGACCCCAAGGTCTTTTTGCTGGACGAGCCGCTTTCCAATCTCGATGCCAAGCTGCGCGGGCATATGCGCTCCGAGCTCATCGAGCTGCACCAGCGGCTTGGCCGCACCATGGTCTACGTCACCCACGACCAGCTCGAGGCGATGACCATGGCCGACCGCATCGCGGTGATGGAGGGCGGCAAGCTGCAGCAATTCGCCCCTCCGCAAGAGGTCTACCGCGCCCCGGCCAACCGCTTTGTCGCAGGCTTCATCGGCACACCCGGCATGAACATCGCCGACGGGGTGCTGCGCGCCGATGATGGCGCTTGGGTGTTCGAGGCGCCGGGGCTCTCGGTGGCGGCCGGGGATCTCACGGCAGAGGCGCAGGCCGGGCCCGCGGCCATGGGCATCCGTCCCGAAGGGCTCAGCATCGGCGCAGGCCCGATCAAGGGCGAGGTGCAGGTGGTCGAACGGACCGGCCATGAGAACATCGTGATCGTGCGGGTCGGCGACGGCATGCGCATGACCTGCCGCACCGCCCCTGACCGGATCTGGAAGGTGGGCGAAACCGTGCAGATGGCGGTCGATGCGGCGCAGGCGCATTTCTTTGCCGAAGGCCCGACCGGACGCCGGCTCAACCGCGCAGGCGCCACCGGCGCGCTGCTGCACCCTGAACTGAAGGAAGCCACATCGTGAACCGGGATTCCATCGACTGGTCCGGGCCGATGCCCGCCATCACCACCCCCTTCAACGCCGATCTGAGCATCGACGAGGACAGCTTTGTCGCCAATATCGCGCGGCTTTTCGAGGCCGGTGCCACGGGCATGATCTCGGCCGGGTGTACCGGTGAATTCTGGGCGCTGTCGCTGCGTGAACGCGAATTGCTGGCCCGCCTGACCGCCGAGGCCTGCCGCGGGCGCGGCCCGGCCATCATCGGCACCGGCAGCATCGCCGAGCAGGAGGTGATCGAACAGACCTTCGCGGCAAAAGAGGCGGGTGCCGCGGGCGTGCTGGTCCTGCCGCCCTATTTCGCCCGTGTGACCGACGCCGAAATCATCGCGCATTTCGAAGCCATCGCCGATGGCTCGGCGCTGCCGGTGGTGCTCTACAACATCCCCGGAAACGCGGGAAACGCCATCACACCGGCCATCGCCGACACGCTGGCGGATCACGACAACGTCGTGGCCATCAAGGAATCGAGCGGCGACTGGACCGTGTTTCAGGCCACGCTGAACGCCGTCTCGGACCGCATCCGCGTCTTCTGCGGCCCGTCTTCGGTGTTTGGCGTCCCGGCCACGCTTGCCGGTGCCGACGGGTTGATCGACTGTTTTCCCAATGTCTGGTCGAAAGGCTGCCTCGATCTTTGGTACACGACCAAGGCGGGCGATCTCGACGCCGCGTGGTCGCTGCAGCAGACAGGCATCGCGCTGACCGAGTTGTTCACCACCGGCGGGCGCACGCTTTACCCCGCCACCAAGGCGGCGATGAACCATCTGGGTGTGCCGGGCGGCGGCCACATGCGCCCGCCCTACCGCGATCTGGACGGGCAGGCCAGGGCAAGCCTGCTCACCGGTCTCGACGCTCTGAATGCCACGTCGGGCTGAGGCCGCGCGCCTTTTCACCCGCCCCTCTATCAAAGGAACACCACCATGGATCTTGGACTCGCAGGCAAACGCGCTATCGTGACGGCGGCCAGCCGCGGCCTGGGCTTTGCAACCGCCCGCTCGCTTGCGGGCGAAGGCGTGCATGTCACGATGAACGCCCGCAGCGAGGGCCCGCTGACCGAGGCCGCCGACCGGATCCGCGCCGAAACCGGCGTCGAGATCACCCCCGTGGCCGCCGATTTCAACGAGCCTGCGGGCCGCGCGGCCATTCTGGAGGCCGCCGGTCGGGTCGATATCCTCGTCTCCAACCCCGGTGTGCGCCAGGTCCCCACCCCCTGGGAAGAGATCACGCCCGACGACTGGCGCTACTGGCTCGAGGTGCATTTCCTGTCCTCGGTGCAGATGATGCAGGCGGTGGCACCGGGCATGAAGGAGCGCAAGTTCGGGCGCATCGTGAACATGTCGGTGAGCTTCATCAAGTTCCCGCAGTTGGGCTTTGCGCATAGCCACGCGGCGCGGCTGGCGCTGTCGGGGGCGACCGCGGCGATGACCCGCGATCTCATCGGCCATAACGTCACGATCAACACGGTCTGCCCGGGGCTTTTCGACACCGACGCGCTGCACACCAACCTGCACGGCCACGCCAAGCGCGGCAACACCACCTACGAGGCCATCGTGCAGGATCGCAAGGACACCTGCCCCGCCGGGCGCTTTGCCGATCCCAAGGAATGCGGCGACCTGATCGCCTATCTCTGTTCGGCGCAGGCGGGCTTCATGTCCGGGCAGAACATCGTCAACGATGGCGGCGTCTATCAGGGCCTGTTCTGATGGCCCGGGTGGCGATGGTCTCGGGCGCGGGGCGCGGCCTTGGCGCGGCGATCGCCGGGGCGCTGGCGCAGGACGGCTGGGCCCTGTCGCTGGGCATGCGCGACACCCGTCAGGCCGACGCTCTCGATCTCGACCCCGACCACTTTCTGGTGCATGCCTTCGACGCCAATGACGCCGACGCCGCGTCGCGCTGGGTCGACGCCACCGCCCGGCGCTTCGGGCGCATCGACGCGCTGGTCAACAATGCGGGCATCCTGCGGATGGTGGATTTCGAGCAGGGCAGCGAGGACGATCTCGACGATCTCTGGACGGTTAATGTCAAGGCGCCGTTTCGGCTGATCCGAGCCGCATTGCCGCATCTGCGCGAGACCGGCGCGGGTCGCGTGGTCAACATCGCCTCCACCGACGCCAAGCGGTTCCGGCCCGGCACCTCCGTCGGTTATTCCATGACCAAACACGCGCTGCTGGCGATGACGCAGGCGGTGCGCCACGCGGGCTGGGACGACGGGCTGCGCGCCACAGCGCTTTGCCCCGGCGCCATCGACACCGAGCTGATCGCCGACCTGCCCGGCGTCACACCCAAGGCCCAGCGCCTGACACCGGACACGGTGGCGCGCATGGTGGCGTTCATCCTGTCGCTGCCCAACCAGGCCAGCGTGCCCGAGTTCATCGCCAACACACGACTGGAGACCGTGGTATGACCCTCGACACGCCGATCAACGACGCGCTGGCCCGGTGGGATCGCGAGTGCCTCTTTCATCCCACCACCCATGTCGCCAATCACGCGCGCGGCGACACGCCGGGGCAGATCATGACCGGCGGCGACGGCGTCTATGTCACCGACCGCAATGGCAATCGCCTGCTCGACGGGTTTGCCGCGCTCTACTGCGTGAATGCAGGCTACGGGCGCTCCGAGATTGCCGACGCGATGAGCAAACAGGCGCAGGAGCTGGCCTATTTCCACGCCTTTGCCGGGCATGGCAACGAACCGGCGATCCGGCTCGCCCGGATGATCATGGACCGCGCGCCCGAGCACATGGCGCGGGTTTATTTCGGGCTCTCGGGCTCTGACGCGAACGAGACCAACGTCAAGCTCGCCTGGCATTACCACATCCTCAGGGGACAGCCGGAAAAGCGCAAGATCATCAGCCGCTGGCGCGGCTATCACGGCTCGGGGCTGGTCTCGGGCTCGCTGACCGGGCTCGAAAGTTATCACAAGCGCTTTCACCTGCCGCTGCCCGGTTTTCTGCACACCGAAACGCCGCATTACCTGCGGCGCGCGGACCCGGAGATGAGCGAAGCGGCCTATCTCACCCATCTGATCGACGCGCTCGAAGAGATGATCCTGCGCGAAGGTGCCGACACCATCGCCGCCTTCATCGGAGAGCCGATCATGGGCACCGGGGGTATCCTGCCGCCCCCGCCGGGCTATTGGGAGGGCGTGCAGCTGCTGCTGGCGAAACACGACATCCTGCTGATCGCCGACGAGGTGGTGACCGGCTTTGGCCGCATGGGAGAGATGTTCGGCGCCACCTATTACGGTCTGAAACCCGATTTCATGACCATCGCCAAGGGGCTCACATCGGCCTATGCGCCGCTCTCGGGCACGATCATGTCGGACCGCGTCTTCGAAGAGCTGAGCCGCGGCACCGATGAGCACGGCGTGCTTTGCCATGGCTGGACCTATTCCGCGCATCCGGTCTGCGCGGCGGCGGGCATCGCCACGCTGGAGCTGATCGACAAGCTGGGTCTTGTGGCGAAGGCCGCCGAAAACGGGCCTTATCTCAGGGCGAAACTGCAGGACGCGGTGGGTGATCATCCCAATGTGGCCGAAATACGCGGCGACGGGCTGCTGGCCGCGGTGGAGCTGATGCAGGACCCGGGCGCCCGCGTGTTTTTCCCCACCATGAGCGTCGCGCCGAAGGTGGCCGCGGCGATGCTCCGGCGCGGGGTGATCTCGCGCGCCATGCCCGAAGGCGATATCCTGGGCTTTGCGCCGCCGCTTTGCATCAGCCGCGACGAGATCGACATCATGGTCACCGCGCTCGCCGGGGCGCTGCACGACGTGCTGCCCCGGTGAACCGCGACCGGCCCTGGGAGACGCCCGAGGCAGAGTGGCTCGCCGAGGTCGCAAGGGTACGCGCGGGTCGGCGGCTGGCACCGGACCGCTGGCCGGATGGCGCGCGCTGCGCCTTTGCGCTGTCCTTCGATTGCGATCATGAAACCTTCGAAATGGGCACCGGAGGTGCGGCCATCGGGCGTCTGGCCTGGGGTGAGTTTGGCCGCCGCACCGGCGTGCCGCGCATTCTGCAGAGCCTCGCGCGGCACGACATCCGCGCCAGCTTCTTTGTGCCCGCCGTGGCCGGCTTGATCGACCCCGAAGCGCTGGCCCCCATCACCGATGCCGGCCACGAGATTGGCGTGCATGGCTGGATCCACGAAAACACCTCCCTGCTTGATCGCGCGACGGAGCGGACTCTGATGGTCCGCGCCCGCGACGCGCTGCGCGCGATGACCGGCACCGAGCCGGTCGGCCACCGCGCGGCCAACTGGGATCTGAGCGCGCATACCATCGAACTGGTGGCCGAGCTGGGCTTTGCCTATGACAGCTCGATGATGGCTGATGACAGCTGCTACGAGCTGCTGAGCGACGGTGAGCCCATGGGTGTGGTCGAGATCCCCGTCGACTGGGTGCGCGACGACGCGGTCTATCTTCTGTTCAACCGCGCGCCGCCGACCCGCCCCTGGACGCCGCCCGAGGCGGTCTTTGACATCTTCCGCAGGGAGTTTGACGGCGCCTATGCCGAAGGCGGGCTCTGCCAGCTGGTCATGCACCCGTTTGTCATCGGCTACCGCTCGCGGATCTGGATCCTCGAGCAACTGATCGACCACGCCCGCGCGAAAGGCGATGTCTGGTTCCCGACCCATGCCGAACTGGCCGCCTGGGTTTGGGCCCAAAGCGCGCGCTGACGCCCGGCCCGCCCCGGGTGCGTGCTATTGCAGTTCGGCGATCAGGTCCGCGGTGGTCACCTGCCGGCAATAGCCGCTGATGGCCGAAAGCGACGCGTCCTGTCTGGCTTGCGAGAACGTGGCGCAGGCGTCTGTCACCTGCGTGACCAGATAGCCCAGATCGCAGGCATCGCGGATGGCGCTTTCGACGCATTGGTCGGTCAGCACACCCGACAGGATCACCTGCTGCACGCCGAGATTGCGCAGGATGTAATCGATATGGGTCGAGACAAACACGCTGGAGGAGGATTTGGGCAGCACGATCTCATCCTCACCCGGCGCGATCTCGGCGATCACCTTGCCGTCCCAGGATCCTTTCGGGATGTTGAACCCGGTGATCTTGTAATCGAGGCTGCGGTCGCGCCCGTCCAGGGTCAGGCTCTCGATGGTGGTGTACATCACCTCCACCCCCGCCGCCCGGCAGGCCGATTGCAGCGCCTGCATCTTCGGGATCACCTCCGACTGCATCAGGTCGAGGAAGGGCGCCTTATTTTCGGCACGCTCCGCATCGCTCATCATCGCCCATTCCGCGCCCTCCGGATGGCAGGAGAAATTCTGCACATCGATAAAGAGCAGCGCCGCCCGCGCGGGTCTGATCGGCACGTCGCGGGTTGTGGTCGAAAGGAAAGCGTCGGTCATGAGGTCTCCTGCATCATGAAGGCGGCGTGCAGCGTGTCGGCGACTTTGGCCACCGCGCGCGCATCGCGTAAGTAGTCGTTTCGAACCTCGACAAGCACATGCGGCAGCGCGCGCGGCTCGGCATGCACCGGGATCGTGTAGTCGGAGGCGTCCTCGATCTCGTAAGGCTCGTTGAGCCCCAGCGGCGCCACCCAGTCGACCGCTTCAAGATGGCGCTGCATCGCGGCCATCAGCGGGTTGGCGACGCGGGCCAGCAAGCCGATGGGCCAGGGCCGCGTCGCCCCGTCCACATCGCGGCGCGGATCGTAGCTGTGCACCGCCACGATCCGGCGCGCGCCCTTGTCGAGCCTCAGGGCCACCTCTTGGTGAAACGGCGCGTGGATCTCGTCCCAGCGCGCCTTTCGCTCCGGTTCGGTGACGGTATTGCCGGGCACCGCGGTCCGGTCGCTGCGCGCGGGCACCAGATCATCCGACGCCCAGGGGCGGTTGCAATCGATCACCAACCGGCTGTAGCGCTGTGCCACCAGCGTCGCATCCGCGCGCGCCGCCAAGGCCTGCGCAAGATCGAGCGCGCCGGGGTCCCAGCCGATATGGCGGTCGATCTCGCCCCGCTTCAGGCCCAGATCGCCCAGGGTCCCCGGCACCGCACGGCCCGCATGTTCGACGGTCAGCAGCCAGTCCCGACCACCCTCCCGCACCAGCACCGGGTCCGGATCGCCCTGCGACAGCAGCGGCTTTGCACGCATCTTGTCTTCCCTTGCGGCCATAAGGCGTTGCCATCACGGTCAGTTTTTCACACGATGGCGCGACAGTGCAATAGGAGGTGACGATGGGCGCGGATCTGACCATGGCCTGCACAAGCGATCTGTCCGGACTGGTCCGCGGCAAGGGGTTTGCGACGGCGGATCTCGACGCCAGGATCGCCGGCGGCATCGGCTGGACACCGACCAATGCGCAGATCACCTGTTTCGACGGTATCGCGGCATCGCCCTACGGCGCGCTTGGCGATCTGGTGCTCTGGCCCGATCCCGCGACGCGCGCCGATTGCGATCTGCCCGAGGGCCGCGCGCTGTCCTTCCTGATGGGGGACATCCGGGAGCTGGACGGCACGCCCTGGGAATGCTGCACGCGCAGCATCCTGAAAACCGCGCTTGAGCGTTTCACCGAGGCGAGCGGGCTGGAGATCCGTGCCACCTTCGAGCACGAATTCATGCTGCCGCAGGACCGCCTCAGCCGCGGGTTTTCGCTGCAGGGCTTTGCCGGTGCGCAGCCATTTGCGGAGGCGCTGCTGCGCGCGCTGGCCGGGGCAAAGATCACACCCGACAGTTTCCTGCGCGAATACGGCCCCGATCAGTTCGAGATCACCCTGCCCCCCGCTCCCGCCCTGCGCGCCGCGGACGAGGCGGTGATGCTGCGCGAGATCACCCGCGCCACCGCTGTGGCGATGGGCCTGCAGGCAAGCTTCACGCCCCTTGCGGGATCCGAGGTTGTGGGCAATGGCGTGCATATCCATATCAGCCTGTGGACCAGGGACGGGCGGCCCGCCACCCATGACCCGGATGCGCAGGACGGGCTGTCAAAGGCCGCATCTGGTTTCATCGCGGGCCTCCTGCGGCATCTCAACGCCGCCTCCGCGCTCACCGCGCCCTCGGCGATTTCCGGACTCCGGCTGGTGCCGCATCGCTGGAGCGCCGCGTTCAACAATCTGGGCGCGCAGGACCGCGAGGCGGCGGTGCGGATCTGTCCGCTGAGCGCCGGTGACCCGGAAAAACGCGCGCGCCAGTTCAATTTCGAATTCCGCGCCGCCGATGCCGCCGCCAGCCCTTACCTGGCACTGGCCGCACTGGTCATGGCCGGGACCATCGGGATCAGGGATGAGCTGCAGGCGCCGAAAGCGACGGAGGAGGATCTGTCGCTGCTGTCGGAGGACGCGCTCGGCAAGCGCGGCTTGCAGCGGATCCCCGCCAGCCTGACCGACGCGCTGGACGCGCTGTCGGAGGACCGGAGCTTTGCCGACAGCTTCCCGGGGCGCTTTGTGGAGATCTACACTGCCCATAAACTGGGCGAATGGGCCCATGTCGCCGACATGACGGACGACCAGCGCTTTGCCGAATACCGATCGACCTATTGACGCGTCTTGACTCAGCGGTTTGAGACGCGAAAATGCGCTACGCGAATATTTGTTCGCAATCCGAACAGGGAGAGACATTCGATGCAAAGAGATCGCTTACTCACGTCACTGGCGGCCCGCAATCCACTCAGCCGACCGATGCAACACTCCGCGCACCGACGCAAATTCATGCAAACCGTCGCCGCGGGCATGGCCGCCGCCGCCTTGCCCGGCGGGCTGGCCGCGCAGACCGACCGGCCGCTGTCGCTGCTGACCTGGGACGCCTATGCCGACCCCAACCTGCTGGCGCTCTGGCGCGACCGGACGGGCACGGATGTCCGCTACGAGATCCACATCTCCGATCCAACCTCTGTGAACCGGCTGCGCGCCGGTGAAACCTCGGTCTGGGATTTCATCAACGTCAACAACCCCTGGGCGCGCAACGTCATGTGGCCCGCGGGTCTGATCAAGGATCTGCCCAAGGAGCGCTTCGAGCCGCTTTATGCAGAGATGAAGCCGAAGTTCCAGATGCCCTACAAATGGGCGATGAGCGAGGATGACGACCATCTGCTGGGCATCGTGCAGCGCTACGAGACCTTCGACTTCGTGGTGAACCCGGATGTCATCTCACCCGCTCTGGCGCAGGACGAAGGCTGGGATCTCTTCAACAACCCCGATTTTGCCGGACGCTACGGGATCCTCGCCTATGAGGACTGGAACGTCATGGATATCTGCATGGGTGCGGGCGTGCACCCGTTCAAAGAAAAATCCGACGAGGATGTGGCCAGGTTCGAGGAGACCTGCAAGCGCTGGATCGACAACGCAGCACTGATCACCACCGATTTTGTGCAGCTGAACCTTGCCATTCTCAATGGCGAGATCGACCTTTACTTCACCGGCGGCACCTACACCACCGCAGCGGCGCGGCTGGAAGGTGTGACCGAGCTTTATGCCATCACCCCCAACAGCGGCCCCGCCGACGGCAAGGGCGGCATCAACTGGATCGAGCTCAACTCCGCGGTCAACAACCCCGACTTCCACGACAAGGCGTTCGACTGGCTGGAGTTCATCACCACCGTCGATGCCGCCGAGCTGGTGGCGCGCGGCAATGGCAACCTGCAGCCCGTGAGCCAGATGTCGAACCCCGATCTGATGGCGCGCTTCTCGGCGGATGAGCTGGCGGCGATCCAGTGGGACGAGTTCGACCAGCGCATCGCCAACGCGGTCGAGTTCGACATCGTGCCCGACTATGACCGCCTCTATGACATCTATTCCGCCGCCATGCGCGAGCGGGGCTGAGCGTGACGCCAGCCGAAGATGTGTCCAATGGCCGGCCAGTGATCCTGTCACTGGCCGGTTTGTCGAAAAGCTTCGGCTCGCTGAAAGCGGTCGACGACATCTCGCTCGACATTCCCGAAGGCGAGTTCCTGACCATCGTGGGCCCGTCGGGCAGCGGCAAGTCGACGCTGGTGCGTCTGCTGGCCGGGCTCGAGACGCCCAGCGGCGGCGATCTGTTCCTGCGCGAGGCACGGATCACCGACCATCCCGCCAACAAGCGGCCCACGGCGATGGTGTTCCAGTCGCTGGCGTTGTTTGACCACCGCACCGTCGGGCAGAACATCGAATTTGCCATGAAGATGAAGGGCGTGCCCGCCGCGCAGCGCCGCCAACGCGCGCTGGAGCTGCTGAGCCTCGTGCGCCTGCCCGAGGCCTATTACACCCGCCCGGTCACGCAATGTTCGGGTGGTGAACGCCAGCGGGTGGCGCTGGCGCGGGCCTTTGCCTCCGAACCCGAGATCCTGTTTTTCGACGAGCCGCTTTCGGCCATCGACTACCGCCTGCGCAAGACCCTGGAGGTGGAGCTGAAAGAGCTGCACCAGCGCACCCGCCGCACCTTTGTCTACATCACCCACAGCCTCGAGGAGGCGATGGTGATGTCCGACCGCATCGCGATCATGCAGGATGGCCGGATCGTGCAGACCGGCACACCCGCCGAGATCTACGGCGCGCCCGCCAACCGCTTTGTGGCGTCGTTCATGGGCGAAGTGAACATCCTGACGGTGGAGCGCGGTGCGGCGGGCGGGGCCACATTCGCCGAGATCGGCCAGCCGGCGGAGGCACCGCGGGGCGCCTATGCGATGATCCGGCCCGAGGCGCTGGCGCTTGGCGACGGCCCCGTCACCGCGCAGCTTGAAGTCACGCAGCGGCTATTGCTCGGCTCGCGCACGCAGGTGCATCTGGTCGCGCCATCCGGGGCCACGCTGATCTCCGAACTGCCCGGCTCCGCGCCGGAGCTGCAGATCGGCACACGCCACGCCTTTTCCTTCGCACCCGCCGACATCGCCTGGATGGAGACATGAGAACCCGCACCTCCCCCGGCCCGTGGTTCGCGGCCCCCGTCGCGGTCTTCATGCTGCTCTGTTTTGCAGCGCCGATCCTGATCGTGACTTGGTACAGCCTGATGCCCAGCCGGACCTTCGATCTGACCGGCGCGCTGACCACCGAGAACTATCGCGCGGCCTTTACCGAAGGCTATACCCGCCCGCTCCTGTGGTCCCTGCTGGGCGCCGCGACAACCACCGTGATCACCGCGCTTCTGGCCTGGCCCACGGCGGTGATCCTGCATCGCTACGCGGGCAAATGGGCCTCCGTCACCTCGGCGCTGATCGCGCTGCCGATCTTCATCTCCGAAAGCGTGCGGCTTTTCGGCATGTCGGTCTTCCTGATGCCGCGTGGCGGCATTCTGGCGGGCTCGCTCAACGCGGTGTTCGGCATCCAGATCGGCTCCATCCTCAACACCTGGGCGGCGGCGCAGCTGGGGATGATCTACATCCACCTGCCCTTCATGCTGTTCCCGCTGCTGCTTGGCGTCAGCCTGATCCCCGCCGACCGGATCGAGGCCGCCCGCGATCTCGGTGCCTCGCGCTGGCAGACCTTCCGCGAGGTCGAGCTGCCACTGGCCGCGCCCGGTCTGCTGATCGGCGCTCTGCTCACTTTCGTGCTTTGCCTTGGCGCCAATGCAGAGGCCGCGATCCTCGGCGGGCGCGCGGTCACGGTGATCACCGCCGCCATCGAGCAGCGGTTCAACTACGCGCAGGACTGGCCCATGGGGGCGGCACTCACCGTTCTGGTGATCCTCGTGACCGCGCTCATTGTGCTGCCGGTGCTGTCGCGGCTCGATCTGAACAAGCTGACGCGCCGGTGACGGGGGCGCGCCATATCACGGCGCTTCGGGCGCTCTGGGTCACCGCGATCCTGGCCTTTCTCTATGTGCCGATCATGTCCGTGGTGCTCGCCTCCATGGCCAACACGCGCTACATGCGCTTTCCGCACAAGGTCTGGACACTCGATGCCTATCGCGAGGCAATCGCCTCCTTCACCACATGGCAGATCCACGCCATCTCTTTCTGGATCGCGGTCTATGTGGTGATCTTCGCCGTCCTGCTCGGCACGCTGGGCGCCGTGGCCTTCGCGCGGTTCGACTGGCGCGGGCGCAGCGTGTTCCAGCGCCTTCTGGTGCTGCCGATCTTCTTTCCGCAACCGGTGCTGGGCCTCGCGCTGCTGCTGTCGCTGAACGCGGTCGGGCTGGCGCCCAGCTGGAAGACCGCCATCGTCGCGCATCTGGTCTGGATCGTGCCGATTGTCACGCTGGTGATCTCGATCCGTTTTTTCGGCTATGACCCGGCGCAGGAAGAGGCCGCGCGCGATCTGGGCGCCAACCGCTGGCAGGTGATCCGCGAGGTCACCCTGCCCGCGCTCTGGCCGGGGATCTTTTCCGGCGCGCTCTTTGCGTTCCTGCTGTCGTGGTCGAACCTGCCGTTGTCGGTCTACACCTCCGGTCCGGACACGCCGCTGCCGGTCTGGCTGTTCTCGCGCACCGCCACGAATTACTCGCCGCTGGTGCCTTCGGTTGCGGTGATCGGGACGCTGATCTCGGCGCTGCTTGTGGTGTCGCTGGCGCTGCTTTTGATCACCGCGCGCCGTCTGCGTGCCCCGCGTGGTTAAGCATATGCCAGAGCCCGCCGCCGCCCCCGTTCGAGGCGCAGGATGAGAAGTGCGCGGATCCTCCACATCGTCTCGGCCCATGCCGAAGGCGAGGTCGGCAACGTCATTGTCGGCGGCGTCGCCCCGCCGCCCGGCGACACGCTCTGGGAGCAGCGCAACTGGATCGCGCAGGACGACCAGCTGCGCAATTTCGTGCTCAACGAGCCGCGCGGATCGGTGGCCCATCACGTCAACCTGCTGGTGCCGCCAAAACACCCCGACGCGGAGGCCGCTTTCATCATCATGGAGCCCGAGGACACGCCCCCGATGTCCGGCTCGAACGCGATCTGCGTGGCGACCGTGCTGCTCGACACCGGGATTGTCGAGATGCGCGAACCGGTGACCGAGATGGTGCTGGAAGCGCCCGGCGGACTTGTGCATGTGCGGGCGCGGTGCCGCCAGGGCAAGGCGGAGCGGATCGAGGTCGAGAACCTGCCCTCGTTTGTGCATCGCCGCGCCGTCCCTCTGGAGGTCGAGGGCCTGCCCGCTCTGAGCGTCGACACCGCCTTTGGCGGCGACAGCTTTGTGATTGTGGATCCGGCTGCGCTGGGGCTCACGCTCGAGGCAGACAATGCGCAAGAACTTGCGGAGCTGGGGGTCAAGATCACCAACGCGGCCAATGCGCAGATGCGGTTCGAACATCCCGAGAAACCCGACTGGACGCATCATTCCTTCTGTCTTTTTGCGGGCGCGGTCACGCGCGCGGGCCGGAGGCTGCGGGCAAAATCCGTGGTGGCCATCCAGCCGGGCAAGATCGACCGCTCGCCCACGGGCACGGCGGTCTCGGCCCGCATGGCGCTGCTGCACGCCACCGGAGAGATGGGGCCGCAGGACAGCTTCACCGGCGTGTCGATCATCGGCTCGGAATTCGAAGGACGGATCCTGGGAGAAACGCAGGTCGGCGCGACGCGGGCCATCAGACCGCAGATTTCCGGCCGCGCCTGGGTCACCGGCACCCATCAATACATGCTCGACCCCGACGACCCCTGGCCCTCGGGCTACCGGCTTTCGGACACCTGGCCACGGTATCGCGACAGCTAGAACGGCCGGGTTTGCGGGTGCGCATGGGCCCCTTTTGTGGTCATGGGACCGGATATGCCGCGCCAAACCGGTATTGGCGCTCAAGGCGGCATCGGGCCTTGCGCGCCGATGATCCACAACCGCTCCGGCATAAACACAATCGGACCCGGGATGCTGCCGGGCGCGGATCTGACCCGATGGGCTGCGCGCTCACGGGGCATCGGCAAGTAACTGAGTATTTTTGTCAGAAAGGGTTGATCTGCTCCGCGACTCCTGTAATTGATTAAATTAGTAAGGAATTTTCTTGGGAGAACACGATGACCATCAAGACATCCATGCTCGCTCTGGCCGTGGCCCTGACCGCCGCGCCCGCCTTCGCCGAAGGGGAGCTGAACCTCTATTCCTCGCGCCATTACGACACCGATGACCGGCTCTATACCGAGTTCACCGAAGCCACCGGCATCACCGTCAACCGCATCGAGGGCAATGCCGACGAGCTCATCGCCCGCATGGAGGCCGAAGGCGACAATTCTCCGGTTGACGTGTTCATGACCGTTGACACCGTGCGCATCACCCGCGCCAAGGAGATGGGCCTGCTGCAGCCCGTCGAGAGCGCGCTGCTCGAAGAGAAGATCCCCGCGAACCTGCAGGACGATGACAACCAGTGGTTTGCCTTCTCCAAGCGCGCACGCATTCTGTTTTACGACAAGAACGACGTCGAAAACCCGCCGATGACCTATCAGGATCTTGCAAAACCCGAATACGAAGGCATGATCTGCATCCGGTCATCCTCGAATGTCTACACGCAGAACATCGTCGCGGCGCTTGTCGCGCATCTGGGCGAAGAGGCGACGGCAGAGTGGGCCCGCGCGGTGGTCGGCAATTTCGCCCGCGATCCGCAGGGGGGCGACACCGATCAGCTGCGCGGCATCGTCTCGGGCGAATGCGACATCGCCATGTCGAACACCTATTATTTCGCCCGCGCGCTGCGCAAGGACGTCTCGGGCCTTTCGGACAGCATCGACATGGTCGGCTGGGTGTTCCCCAACCAGGACGATATCGGCGCGCATGTGAACATCTCGGGTGGTGGCGTCGCGGCCAACGCGCCGAACCGCGACAATGCCGTCGCGTTCCTCGAATATCTCGCCTCCGCGCAGGCGCAGGACTATTTCTCGGCGGGCAATGACGAATACCCGGTGGTGGACGACGCGCCACTGGCGGAGTCGGTGAAGGCGCTCGGTGACTTCACAGAAGACGCGATCCCGCTGTCGGACATTGCCGACAACATCTCGGCGGCGCAGAAGATCCTGGCGGATGCGGGCTGGAAATAAGCCTCGGGCACCTCTGGAACAGCCCTTCAGGCGCGCCTCAGCGGCGCGCCTTTTCTGTTGCGTTGCCGCGACCGCCAGTCGCCGATCTGCGCGCAGAGCAGGATCACCGGCAGAAGGCCGATGCCCGCGATCATCAGGCTCGGCACCGCCGCGCCTTCGAGCCGCTCGTCCGAGGCCAGACGGAACGCCTGAACCGCCAGCGTGTCGTAATTGAACGGCCGCAGGATAAGCGTGGCAGGCAGCTCCTTGATCGTGTCGACAAAGACGATCAGCAGCGCCGTCAGGATGCTGCCGCGCAGCACCGGCAGATGGACCGAGCGCACAGTGCCCCAGATCGATCGCCCCAGCACCCGCGACGCGGCGTCGATATTGGGTGTGACCGTGGCCAGCCCGCTGTCATAGGCGCCGATGGCGGCGGCCAGAAAGCGGATGAGATAGGCCGCCACCAGCAGCCAGATCGACCCCGAGATCAAGAGCCCGGTAGAGATGTCGAACCAGGCCTCCATCCGCGCGTCCAGCCAGTTGTCGAACCGCGCAAACGGCACCAGCAGACCGACCGCGATGACCCCCCCCGGCACCGCATAGCCGAGCCGTCCGATAAAGAGCGTGGCCAGCGAGGTGCGGTTCGACACGACCCGGTGGAAGGTGCCGAGCATGACCGCCGCCCCAACCGTCAGCACCGCCGCAATCCCCGCAAGCATCAGCGAGTTCCGGATGAACCCGAGATAACGCGGGCTGAAGATGTCCTGCTCGGAGCGCAGCCCCATGAGGATGAGCGTGAGCGTCGGGATGATCACCCCCAGCAGCACCGGCAGGGCGCAGGCCAGCTGCGCTGCCAGCGCGCGTCCACCCGAAAGCTCAAAGCGCGAAAACGGCACCTGCCGGCCCTTCACCGCAAAGGCCGCCCCGCCCCGGTTCATGTATTCCAGCGCCGCCACCAGCAGCGCAAAACCCAGCAGACCCATGGCCAGCTGTGCCGCCGCGGCGCGGTCGGCCAGGCCAAACCAGCTGGTGTAGATGCCGGTTGCAAAGGTCTGCACGCTGAAATGCGCCACCGTGCCGAAATCGGCGATGGTCTCCATCACCACCAGCAGGGTGCCCGCCGCAATCGCCGGACGCGCCATGGGTACGGAGACCCGCAGGAAGGCGCCCATTGGCGAAGAGCCCAGCGACCGCGCCGCATAAAACGGCGTGGCCGCCTGCATCCGGAACGCGGTGCGTGCCATGAGATAGACATAAGGATATAGGACCAGCGTCAGCATCAGCGCCGCGCCGCCCAGCGAGCGGATCTCCGGAAACCAGTAGTCGCGCGGGCCCCATCCCGTCACGTGGCGCAGCGTCGATTGCACGATGCCCGGATGGTCCAGCACATCTGTATAGGCATAGGCCAGCACATAGGCCGGAAAGGCCAGCGGCACGACCAGCGCGACCTCCAGAAACCGCCTGCCGCGGAACTCCGAAGTGACCACCAGCCAGGCCGTCACGCTGCCGATCACGATGCTGCCGGTGGCCACCAGCACCACCAGCACCAGCGTGGTCCAGCTGTAGCGCCACAACACCGTCTGCGCGAGCTGCGTCAGCGTGTCGAAGGTGCCGAACATCGCGGCCGCGACGACGCCGACGATCGGCAACAGGCAGATCGCTGCCACCAGAAGGGCCGTTCCGGAAATCAGTCGCTTGTCCATGAAAGCGCCACCACGCGTTGTCGGTCTGCCGTGGTCTAGCGTGGATCCTCGCGATGTTACAGGCCCGATTGATTTGGTCGGGATTGGGGATCCGGCGATGAACACAGAGCAGGCTCTGCTCGGCGGTGGCGAGGCGCAGGGGCTCTGGCGCGTGGGTCTGTGAACGCCGCAGATATCTTCGGGCGGTCCCTGCAGACAGACCCGTCCCCACGTCAGCTTGCGCGACGCGCCATCCGGCGCGGCGGCCTGCGCGCCGGACCGGATCCGGAGCGCCACCCCGAGCCGCACGGATGCCGCCACGAGACGCGCGACGCCAGAATGACCCTATGCCTGCCGCCCGAAATGTGATCTGCGCGGCTTGCGCATAACCGCACGGATGCAAGGCAGGGAGGGATCACGGCATGAAACTGAACGGCCCGTTTCTGTTCATCCTTGCCACGCTGATGATCGATGCCATCGGCGTCGGCATCGTGTTTCCGATCATGCCCGACCTCATGGACCGCGTCGGCGCGCAGAGCACGGCGGAAGGCGCGCTCTGGAGCGGGGTGATGATGTCCGCCTATGCCGCGGCGATGTTTCTCTTCGGGCCGATCATCGGAAGCCTGTCGGACGCGTTTGGCCGCAGGCCGATCCTGATCCTCGCGCTTGCGACGCTCACCATCGACTATGTCATCATGGCGCTCGCCCAGACCTACTGGATCTTGCTGGTGGGCCGGGTCCTGGCGGGGCTCGCGGGCGCCACCTACATCACCGCGACGGCCTATATCTCGGACATCGCCCGACCCGAAGAGCGCGGCGCGGCCTTCGGCATGATCGGCGCGGCCTTCGGCATCGGGTTTGTGCTGGGCCCCGCGCTCGGCGGGCTGGCCTCGGGTGTGCATGTCAGCGCGCCGTTCTGGATCGCCGCCGCTCTGTCGGCGCTCAACGTGCTCTTTGGCCTCGTCGTCCTGCCGGAATCGCTGAAACCGGAGAACCGCCGCCCCTTCGGCAAGCGCGACCTGAACCCGTTCGGCTCCATCCTGCGGGCCTTTGTCATCCCCGGCCTCGCCATTCCGCTGATCTGCATCTTTGTCTTCGAGTTCGCGAACCTGGTCTATCCGACCCTGTGGGCGTTCTGGGGCCGCGAGGTGTTTGGCTGGGACGGCTTCACCATCGGCCTGACGCTTTCGGCCTACGGCGTGCTCATCGCGGTTGTGCAGGCCGGGATCCTGCCCCGGCTGACCCGACGCCTGGGCGATTTCGCCACGCTGCTCATCGCGGTTGTCGCGGGCATCGTCGGATTGGTCGGATTCGGCTTCGCAAATGCGGTCTGGGTTGTGGCGATGGTCCTGCCCATCGCGGCGCTGTCGGACATGGCGCCGCCCCTGATGACCGCCTTTGCGGCAAACCGGGTGGGCGAAGATCAGCAGGGGCTGGTGCAGGGCGTGATCGCGTCGCTGTCCTCGGTGGGGGCCGTGGCCGCGCCACTGGCGCTTACCGGGGTCTTCGAGCGCTTCGTGGATGACGCGGGCCTGTATTTCCCGGGCGCGCCTTTTGTGCTCGCGGCGGTTCTGATCGCGGCGATCTTCCCGCTTGTGTCGCGGCTCGGCGCCCGCGGCTAGCAAGCGGACAGCAGCCGCACCGCAAAGCTCTGCTCTGCGCCGCGCCGGTCCTAGTCGCAAGACAGCGGCGCGCAGACCTCTTCCAGCCAGTCCAGAAACAGCCGGATCTGCTTTGGCACCGGCCCTTTTGCATGGATCGCGTAATAGGTGCCGCGCATGCCCGGGTCGGCGTCGATCCTGACCAGCGCGCCCTCCGCAAGATGGCTGCGCACGATCAGTTCCGGCCCGAATATCAGACCGTAGCCCATCAGGACGGCCTCAAGCTCCATCTTGCCGCTGCCGGGATCGACCAGGTGCAGAGCCTCCGGATCGCAGCCCAGCGCCCTGACCGCTTCGTCAAAAGAATCGCCTCCGATCCCGCGATCGGCAATCCATGGCAAGGCACCGGGATCGACCTTGCCGGAGCCGACAAGCGCGGGCGCGCCGCAGACGATCATCGGAGTCTCGACCAGCGTCACCTGCTCATACGCGCCCCATATCCGCCCCGGCGCATCGCCGCGGATGACGACATCGAAATTCTCCAGATCGACCGGCGCCGTGTTGCCGTCCGGCGAGAAAGACACCTGCAGCGTCGGGTGCCGTTTCCAGAAATCGCCAAGGCCTGGCAGGATCACCGAACTGGCAAAATAGTCGGTGGTCGACACCCGCACGCCGCGGCTGGCTTCCGCCCTCTGTAGCTCGTGAATGCCATTGGCGATCATGGTGAACGCGTCGTGCAGCGGCTCCGACAGCTGCCGTCCGGCCTGCGTCAGGGTGACCCCGCGCCCTTCCCGGCGCACCAGCGCTGTGCCGATATCGGCTTCGAGCTTGCGCACCTGCTGGGCGATGGCCGCAGGCGTCACATTCAGCGCCCGCGCCGCGGCGGAATACCCCTGAAGCCGCGCGGTCGCCTCGAAAGCGCGCAGCGTTGTCAGGGAGGGAAGTCGGGTCCAGTTGATCTCGGAAATATGATAGCTCCGATTAAAAGTCTCGTTTTATTCGTGACTCGCTTCGGCATGGGTATAATGGGAATTTCTTCTTGTGAACAGGAACAGAGCTTTGAAATTGCAAAGTTCAGGTATCAGACAAGGAGATCCGGAATGTGCATGAGAAACGCAAACCTGGCGGCCATGGCAACCGTCATGGCGCTGTCGACACTCGCCGCGGCGGCCAGCGCGCGGGACGAGACCGCTTATGGTGCCCATGACCGGTATCTCGCGGCGATCAACGCCAATGATCCCGATGCGGTCCTGGCATCCGTGACCGATGACGTCGTCCTGGTCGCGCCCAACACCCCGGTGATGGTCGGCAAGGCGGCGGTCGGGCCCTGGGTACGCGGCTATTTCGATGCGGTCGGGACGACGTGGCAGCAGCGCTCGGTCGAATTTGTCGTGACCGGCGACTGGGCCTTCGAGCGCTACAGCTACCGGGCGGTCGATACGCCGCATGAGGGCGGGCCGCGGTTGGTCGAGACGGGCAACGGCCTCAACATCTACAAGGCCGGGCCGGACGGTGTCTGGCGGGTCGCGCGCGACATCCGGGTGACCGACGGTTTGGTGACGCTGAGCGCGGGGCATGCGTTCGAGGCGACATGCGCCGGGGCCGCCGCGCCCTGCTGAAACCGTTGCGGCGGCAGACGTGCCGGGTCAGACGGGGCGGTTTCGGGCGCGCCGTCTGACGGCAGTTGCGAGACCGAGCGAAGCTCGGGAGAGCAAGGGGGTGCTCTGCGCGCGCCAACTGAAAGACTGGCCGCACACCGGGCCCCGAAGGCTTCAGATGTCGAAGATCAGCACGTCGCCGAGAGTCAGGAGATTGGCGTCATCCTCCAGATAGATCGCGGCCAGATCCTGCTGGTTGGTGTGGGTGATCGTGTTGCCCACATGCTCGTTCAGCAGCGGCACCGTGACACGCCCCGGAGCGGGAAGATCCACCTCCCAGCCGGTCTCCGGCAGGTCCGGATCGCAGGCAAACCCGTTAAAACACAGATCGTCGATCAGGATGATACCCTTGCCGTCCCCGGCAAAACTGCCGGATCTGAGCAGGTAGGACATCAGCGCATCGGGGTCGAAGAACGGATCGTCGGGATCGATGCCGTCGATCTCGCGCACCAGCCCCCTGATGGTGAGCGTCTCGTTGGTCGCAACGAAGGTCACAACCACGTCCTCGCCGCTGACCGACGCGGTCAGGTTCGCGTTATCCGCGCCCGCAAGCCCGGAATGGATGATGATGTCGTCGCTGTCTTCGATGTCGAAATCGGTGATCGTGTCGTGGCCGACGCGGAGATCCCAGACATCGCACTGGCCATCGGCGTCCTGATCGATCCCGTGGCCGAACACAAACTCGTCGCCGCCGATCCCGCCGCGCAGCGTGTCATTGCCGACGCCCGCGACCATCATGTCCCGCTCTGCGCCGCCGAACAGTTCGTCATCGCCGGTGCCGCCCAGAAGCGTGTCCTCGCCGGTGCCGCCTTTCAGCGTGTCGCTGTCCGCGCCACCCGCCAGCAGATCCGCGCCGTGACCGCCATGCACCCAGTCCCTGCCGCCATCGCCGCTCAGCGAATCGTCGCCGGACTGACCCATCAGGTTGTCGTCGCCATCCTCCGCGCTGACGCAATCGTCGCCGGTGCCGCCCCGCACCCAGTCTTCGCCGTCGCCTGCGGACATCATGTCCTTGCCATCGCCGCCCAGAAGCGTGTCATCGCCCGCATCGCCGGAGATCTGGTCGTCGCCGTTTCCACCGCGGATCGTGTCATTGCCTTCGTCGCCGCGCAGCAGATCGTCGCCGGTATTGCCCAGAATGACGTCATCGCCCTCCCCGCCCCGCGCCTGATCGTCGTCATGCCCGGCAAAGATCGTGTCCTGGCCGGTGCCGCCGTCGATGAGGTCCGAGGCCTCGCCGCTGCCGGACTGGCCGTCGCGGTTGTCGCCCCAGATCTTGTCGTCACCCGCACCGCCGTCGATGCGGTCGGCGCTGTCATTGCCTTCAATGCGGTCATGGCCATCACCGCCCGAGATCAGGTCACTGCCCGAGCCGCCCTGGATATGGTCATTGCCGCCCCCCTCCGATCCCGGAGCGGTGCTGTCGCCGAACAGGATGTCGTCGCCGCGATCGCCCACAATCACGTCATTGTCAGCGCCGCCGATGACGATATCCTCGCCGTGACCGCCGTTGAGCGTGTCGTCACCGGAGCCGCCCTGCAGGTGATCGTCCTGGTTGCCGCCATGCAGGTAATCCTGGCCCGAATTGCCGGACAGCACGTCCCTGCCGTTCTGGCCGTAAAGCACATCCCCGCCGCGCCCGCCCGAGATCAGGTCGTCGCCGGTGCCGCCGATGAGGATGTCGTCGCCGAGATTGCCGGTAATGGCGTCATCGCCGTCGCCGCCATTGGCGAAATCGTCGCCGCGACCGCCAACCAGCGCGTCTCTGCCGCTATCGCCGTAAAGATGATCGTGGCCCTCGTCGCCGAGCAGGATGTCGTTGCCGCTGCCACCATGCAGCGAGTCGTCGCCCCCGGCGCCGACAAGCATGTCCTGCCCGTCTTCCCCGTCGAGCAGATCGTCGCCCTGCCGCCGGTCATCCCATTCGTCGCCCAGCAGGATGTCGTTGCCGCTGCCGCCGTTCAGCGCGTCCGCACCACCGTCCCCGCGCAGAAAATCGTCTCCGGTATCGCCCAGGATGACATTTGCATTGTCATTGCCGCGGATATGATCGTCGCCCCCAAGGCCCTTGCCCTTGTTGACCGGATCAGAGAATACGCCATTGTCGGAGTTCGGCGTGCCGTCAAGCCACACGCCGTTCACGTCATCCCAGATCGAATTCCAGTTTGGCATTACGCGTCCCTCGAAACACGCGCGCGCCGGACAAACCAACAAACGCCTTCAAATAAATTTTCTCTGGACGAGAATTAAAGAAATTACGGTGTGGATTATCCACTATTTATCCACAGGCGTCAGCAGTGGGTGCGCCACGATCACGGAAACACAGAGTTTCACCGATTTCGGCATGCATATTGAAGTTGAGAGCCGTGCCCGCCCCAAGATATGGTATCCAGGCCATGGTCCCGGCATTTGAAACACGGCGCTTTTGGGTCAAATTCTATTTCAAAGTGACACAGATACGTGCGGGTTTGTGCTTGGGAACGGTGTCGTCACGCTCTCGGCATCACCTGTTCTGCGGCTGTCTCCTGGCCTGCAGAATCGGCGTGAATGCCTGCTTTTGGCGATACGCGCTGGCTGAATTGTGCGGCAAATCCTGAGCTGTCCACGATGGTGAGATTGGCCACTGTTGTCGCATCCCGATATGCCCGACAGACCGGTCTGACCGACAATAGAATGGTGAGAAATACCCAGCGTCGCAACTTTGGTGACTTGGCAACATTCTGTGGGACACAGGCGCTATACTTGCCCCCATGTTCCGATCAAAGCACCTATTGCGGGCCCAATCCGAAACCGGGAGCTGCTCATGGCCCGCAAACCCGCCCTCTCCACAGACAAACTGAAAGACCTCGGCATTGAAAAGCTCGCGCAGTTGGTTCTGGAAGAAGCCGAGCGCAATGCGGGGTTTCGCCGGCACGTCAAAACGGCGTTGGCCGGGAAATCCGGACCGGAGGCGATGGCTAAGCTGATCGACCGACGGCTATCGGGGTTGACGCGTGCAAAAAGCTTTATCGAGTGGGACAGGACCCGCGCCTTTGCCGAAGATTTGCGCAGCTTGACCGATACGCTTGCTTCCGAGCTTGGTGCGGCTGCGCCGGGGTTGGCGATTGACCGGCTGTTGCGCTTTATCAGCACCCATGAACAGGTATTCGACCGCGTCGACGATTCCTCGGGCCGTGTTCAGGATGTCTATTACCAGGCGATTCATGCGACCGGCGACCTGGTGCAGAAGTTGACCGCGCCTGAGGCCGATGTCTTGCCCGAAAAGATCATGGCCGCGCTTGGTGAAAGCACTCACGGCTATCTGGTGGACATCACGCAGGCGGTGGCTCCGCAAATTCCGCAAGACAGTCTGGCCCGCTGGGATGTCGATCTGAAGACCGCCATCACACAAAGAGACGCCGAGGAAGCGGCGCTGGCGTCCGACGACCGTTTCTATTCCATGACCTCGCAATGGGCTGAGATGCGCCAGATCATCGCATCCGCGCGTGGCGACCTCGATCTGCTCATTGCGCTTGAGGTGAAGAAGAGACCGCATATGCAAGATACGCTCGGGATTGCCGCACAGCTTCTGGCGGCCGGGCGCAAGGCCGAGGCGTTGGATTGGGTACGCAAACCGGGGCAGCACAGGTTCAACCGGACCGATGACGAGCTGTCACCGGCGCGCGTTTCCCTGGAAGCGCAGATCCTGGAATCCATGGGTGACAAAGCAGCCGCGCAAACCCTGCGCTGGAGTTGTTTCGAGGCCCATCTTTCTGCTGATATCCTGCGGGAGTTTCTCAAACAGTTGCCGGATTTCGACGACATGGAGGCAGAAGAGCGTGCCCACGCTCTGGCGTTGGAAACCGCCAACCCCGAAGCGGCATTGCAATTCTTCCTCGACTGGCCGCGACGCGACCTTGCGGCACAGCTGATTGCCATGCATCCACAGCGCTGGGACGGCGGTGATTGGCACGTGCTGCCGAAAGTTGCGGCCCTTCTCGAACATGACCACCCGCTCGCGGCGACGATACTCTACCGCGCGCTGCTGGATAACATACTCGATCGCGCGCGCTCCAAGGCTTATGGACACGGCGCAAAATACCTTGGGAAACTGGACCGGCTGGCGGGCGAGGCAGACCCCGACCTTCCAGCCGGAATGGTCGACCATTCAACCTATTATGCCAGGCTCCAGGAACACCACGCTCGCAAATCGGCGTTCTGGTCGCGCGTTGACGGGTGAACGTCAGAGACGCTGAAAGCGTGTTGGCCCGGTCGCACTGCCTGGTTCGGCGACAAAGGCTGACGGCCCAATCCGGCCACTGGCCCCGTCGGTCAGATGCTGCATCGCGGCTGGCCAAAGCCGATGGGGTGAATAGCGCCTGCTCCGCCGGCGTCGCGATGCGCCATACTGCAGTTGTCTATCACTGCCAGGACGGGAGCTGCCCATTGCAGGTTACAACAGTCGGCATCGATCTGGCCAAGCATGTTTTTCAGGTCCAGGGATTGCAAAAGATGGGGAGCTTGTCTTCAACCGATCAATCAGGCGTGCCCAGCTCATGCAATTCTTCGCCAAACCGGAGCCCTGTCTGATCGGCATGGAGGCGTGTGGATCCAGTCATTATTGGGTGCGAGCGCTCACCACAGTTGGGCATGATCTACATTTGATCCCAGCCAACCATGTGAAGCCCCATGTCTAACGCGGCAAGTCTGACGCCAATGATGCTGAAGCAACCTGCTTGCGCGGCAGCCCGCTGGTCAACGCGACCCGCACTGCTTTTGCGCGGAATTCAGGGGTGGGGGTCGATGCCATGATGTCTCTCCTTCATGGCAAAATACCAAGTCAAAGGAGCGGAACAATTCCGTGACTGGTCCATGGTGCCACGGTCGGCGACGCGAAGCATGTCAAGAACGGCCGACAATTTGCGGCATGGTCGGGTCTGACACCGCAGACCGTGTCCAGTGGCGGAAAGGAAAGACTGGGGCGGATCACAAAAATGGGCGGTCGGTGCATTCGGCGTCTTTGGTGACGGGGATGACAGCGCGATTGCGACAAATGAAGGTGAATCCTGACCGCGTGGATCCATGAGGCATCGGCCCTCCCGAGCGCAAACCCGCTCGACTGGCGACGGTGGCAATGGCCAATAAAACAGCTCGAATTGTCTGGGCGGTGCTGACCAGGACCGAAAGCAACCGGCCTCGCACAGCCCAAGAGACGCAAAGGGAACACGCCAGACAGCAAGACCCATGAAATGATGGCGCACAGTCAGCCCGCCAGCCAAGACACCCCATCGGATGTCGAGGACATAACATTGTCCGATAAGCCGTTCGGGACTTGGTTGCGGAAACCATCAGGGCCAGCGGCAGCGAGTGCCGCGCAAACAGGCCGGACACATGTCTGCTTCTGACCAGTGCGAAATCAGTTCGAAAATGTCCTGCTCTGCAGGGGCTATCCACAAAGGACGTCCGAATGGTTCCGTTCAGTGCCTACTGCGAAACAGCGCTCAGCACCTGCCGCAGGTATGCGGCCTCTTTCGGATCGTATGGATCACCGTTCTCGTCGACCAGGTCGTGAAACCACACCGACCGGTCCGCCACGCCGCCATGTTGCGCGACCAAATCGGCCGGCCACGGTAAGTAGGTTTGTGTCCGGCCTTTGACCAGCCCCCATTGGAAACACCCTACATTCCCCGAACGGAACACAGACAGCTGGTCTTCGATCCTGCTGCCGACGGGCCGCGCCATCCATTCTGTGCAGAGCATCGGGCGGTCAAAGCTGGAAAGGTAGGAAATAAAGCGTTGCACATTCGCGCTGTCCCAATAGGCGTGGAACGTCACAATGTCTGAAAGAGAAAGCGCGGCCTGGTCGATCTCGGTTTGATAGGGATCGTGATCTGAACCCGGAAGCGGTGTCGACCACGCGCCGACAGTGAGTGGCTGTTCCGGAGCCTCTGATCTTGACCAGACAAAGCTGTCCTGCATCAAGGTCAGGCTTCGGTCCGAAAAGTCGGGATTGTAGGTCTCTGATCCTTCAGGGCCGAATACCATGCGGTTGCCCGGTTCGTTGTAGAGGTCCCAGAACAGAACCCGCGCATCGGACGCAAAAGCCCGAATGATCGCTCTGACATAGGCCTCATAGCTCCCCCATTCCGAGCCAACCAGCAAGGCCGCACGACCCGGGCTGGCGACAGCGCGGCTGTTGTGGACCTCGGGGATGGGGTCGGGCTGTGGGCCGTAGACGGGTTCCGCCCCGCCAAAGCCGCAATCGTCGAAGAAACAGGGAACGGTTGAAAGGCCCAACCTGCTGGCTGTCGCCATCAACCAGTCCAGCCGCTCGATCAGGCCTTCGCGATCATGTTTCCAGACGAGGTAGTGGAGATTGACCCGCAAGGCGTTGAAGCCTAGGTTGGCAGCCCAGCCCAGTTCCCGTTCGATTGTCTGGCGGTCGAAGCTGTCCTCGTGCCACATCTCCAGGAAGTTCACTGCTGTAGAGGGCAAGAAATTGAAACCGCAGATCCAGCCGGTTTGAGCCCACCAATCCTGTGCTTTCCGGGACGACCAACGTGTCACAGATTTTCTCCCTGCTAGAATGGATGACGCCGGCCCGATCACCCGGACCGGCGCGCGTGCTTTAGCGGTCCAGCAGGTCCTGAACTTCGGCTTCTGCGTCAGCCAGGGCGACGCCGACTTCCTTGCCGGTCAGCCAGATGGCCTGAAGCTCACGGTTCAGTACATCCTGGATGGCGCCGTAACGCTCCGACGGTGGTGTGTCGCGTGCGATGGCGGCGGTGCCGGTGTACTCGTCACGGTGCGGCAGGGCGGCGTATTCAGCGCTTTCCAGAACCGAATTCCGAACCGCCATGTGACCCGTACGCGCCCAGTCGATATTGTGGTCGTTGATGAAGGCCAAAACCTTCAGAGCAGCGGCGCGCTTGTCGCCTTCCAGTGATGCCGGGATGGCCCACATATGGCTGTCGGCCCAGGTTGCGCCAGTGTCGAACAGCGTCGGGAAATCGGCGACATGGTAGTTGTTGAGCCCCACTTCGGCTTTGGCGGCTTCCGCCGTGTAGAAATCCACAACCCAGGTCCCGTTGACCAGAATGGCCGCCTCACCGTTCAGGAAAGCCTGCTGGCTGTCGGCGTAGTTGAGCTGCGGATTGGCGAGCCCTGCATCAAAGAGCTGCGTCATCGCCGTGACCGCATTGGCCGCAGCCTCGTTGTTGATCGTCGCGGTGTCTCCATCGAAGATGTTCGCGTTCTGCTGCCACATCAGCGCAAGCACAAGGCGCACTCCGATGGGGAACTGTGCAAAGTCTGCCGCCAGATAGTCCTGACCGGTCGCGTCCTTGACCATTTGCGCATGTTCAAGAAGTTCTGCAGGCGAGGTCGGCAGGACGGGCTTGCCATCGGCAACCAGCCCCGCTTGCTCCATCAGGTCCATGTTCACGTGCCAGAGGTTGGCATAGAAATCCATCGGCACGCCATAGATGCCGCCATTGTAACTGACGGCGGCCAGCGCGTTCTCCGACCAGTCGTTCGGGTCGATGCCCGCGGCTTCGAGTTCGCCCGAGATCTCAGCCAGCGCGCCGAGGCCGGCGAATTCGGGGATCCGGTGGCGGTGCATGACATGCACATCCGGCGGCGTGCCGCCGGCATAGGACGCCTTGATCTGGTCGTAGTAGTTGCCCCAGTCGGTCGGCAGTGTGGTGATGCTGACCCCGTCCAACTCGGCGTCGGCTGCGTTGATGATCGATTGGATGATGCAGGCCTCACCCACGCTGGCCTTGGTGTCGGTGCCTGCATCTTCGCAGGCGCCGAAGAAGCGTCCAAGCGTGATCTCCTGTGCCGATGCTCCGGTGACAACCGTGGCGGCGGCGACGGCGGCGCCTATGATGAGATGTTTCATGTCTCTCCTCCCGTAATGGGGCACACGTGCCCCGGTTTACCCCTTGCTTCCGCCCACGGTCATGGCTTGCACCACGTACCGCTGGAAGATCAGGAACATGACGACAACCGGAAGCGAGGCGATGACGCCCGAGGCCATGACACGGCCCAGCCCTTCGGATTGCGCGAAATTCGATTGAATGCTGGCCAGCCCCAGCGTGATGGTGAAGAACTCCTGCCGCTGCGCCGAGACAAGTGGCCAGAGGTAGTCATTCCAGGCGTAAAGAAACGTCAGGATCGCCAGCGTCATCATTGCGGGCCGTGCCAGCGGCAGCATGACGTACCAGAAGATCTGCAGCCACGTGACGCCATCCAGACGCGCGGCCTCCTCGATATCCTGCGGGATCGCCTTGAAGAACTGCATCATCAGGAAGACGCCGATGGGGACGGCCATACGCGGCAGGATCAGCGCGTGATAGCTGTTGTGCCAGCCGAAGTCGGCGAACATTGTGTAAAGCGGAATGAAGACGGCCTGCTCGGGCACCATGAGACCGATCAGACAGATGACTGTGATCGCGTTCTTGAATGGGAAGTCGAGGCGGGCCAGCGCATAGCCTGCCGTCGTCGAAACGGCCAGCACACCCAGGGTCATACCGGCAGCGACGATCAGCGAGTTCAGGAACCACTTGGGCGTTTGCCCGAATGAGAAGAGCGCGGCGTAGTTATCTGCCGTGAAAGGGATCGGTATCAGGCCGAAAAACGTGGTTGACGTCGTGCGTGCCAGCACCTCGTTCGGCTGGAAGGACAGCGACACCATCCAGAGCGTCGGCACCAGCCAGAGGAACGCGGGGATCGCAAGCCCGATGATCAGCCAATAGTATCCGCGGTTCATTTCGCGTCCTCCCGCCCGACAACGAATTGCAGGATCGAAAACGCGCCCATGATCACGAACAGGAACATGGCCATGGCGCTCGCGCGACCAAGCTCGCTGTCGCGGAAAGCGGTCTGATAAATGTAGCGGACGAGAACCTGTGTCGTGTCGTTGGGTCCGCCCTGGGTCATCAAATGGGCTTGCCCGAAGACCTGGAATTGCAGGATCACCTGCAACACGATCACCAGCGTGATCGTCCGCTTCAGGTTTGGCAGCGTGATGTACCAGAACGCCTTCGGCCCCGTCGCATTGTCCAGCGCGGCGGCCTCATAGAGGTCCTTCGAGATATCCTGAAGCCCGGCCAGAAACAGGATCATCGCGATCCCAAGCGACCACCAGATCGTCGTGATGACGATGGCAGCCATGGCAAAGCGTTCGTCGGTCAACCACACGATCGGGGAACCTCCGAACGTCTCGGTGATATTCGCGATCAAGCCCTGGCGCGGCGAGAACATGATCTGCCAGATCAGCGTGACGACCGTGACCGATAGGATCTGACTGAGAAAGAACAGCGTCCGGTAAACCGTCATCGCCCTGGTTTCGCGGTTCAAGGCAGCCGCCAATAGCAGTGCCGCGATGGTCACGCCGGGCACAGTCCAGGCCACAAAGATCAGCGTGTTGCCGACCGTGGGCCAGAAACGGCGGTCGTACCAACGGCCTCCTTCGCCGGGATGGAAACCGGGTAGGACAAAGAGCAGGACAGACGCCACGCCCAGTGCGATAGCGGTTACCTTACTCACCCGTCCCATCCGGCGAAGGAAGATCGAAGCAGCGATGCCTATGACGCCGACACCCTGTAGCGCAGGGCTGGCGAGCGCCCCCCACGTGATGTTCCGTCCCCACATCACACGCTCATAGTTGCGCAGGCCTACGTATTCCTTGGCGTCTGGATTGAAGGCAACGGCCAGCAGGTTCCAGTCATGCAGACTGATCCAGATGCCGCGACAGAACGGGTAGACAAGGAACAGGGCATAGGTCGCCAGAAATGGCAGAAGCAGAACGAAAGCCGCCTGCGATTGCGTCAGCCTGCGCTTGGATGTCCCTCTTGCCGCCATGTCCCCCCCGAAAAGGCAATGTCATACGAATCGTGCCAGCTAAATATTATTAGCAATATTTATTAGCATGCGGCAAGTGTGTATGATCACCTCATGAATAAGGACCTCAAACCCGCCCCTGCTCGTGTCACGATGAAAGACATCGCGCTTGCAGCCGGGGTTTCGCAATCCACGGTTTCGTTCGTTCTGAACGGACACGCGGACATGCGGATCAGCGAAGAGACCCGCAAGCGCGTGATGGACGCAGTTGCGCATCTTGGCTATCGGCCACGTGGCGCCGGCAGACCGCCCAAGGACGCAGGCGTTCGGGTGATCGGTCTGATGTTCGATGAGGTCGCCACCAGTCCTTTTGCAGCGATCTCTATCGAGGGCGTTCAGGAGGAGGCCTGGAAGCAGAACGTCATCGTCGAGACCGTAATGACCGGCGGCGATAAGGACTACGAAACGGCCGTCCTGCGGAAATGGGCCGCCGACCGGGTCGAGGGGGTTGTCTATGGCTCAATCCTTACCAGGAGAGTTTCGCCACCCGACGCGCTCGCCAAACACAAAGCCGTTCTTCTTAACTGCTACGATCCCGAGAGCCGGTTTCCATCAGTGGTACCTGCGGAACGCCGTGGCGGCGAAGCTGCCGCCCGCATGTTGATCGAGGCCGGGCACCGGAGGATCGCCTTCATTACGGGTGAAAACTGGATGGAGGCTTCGGACCAGCGTCTGGAGGGATACGAACGTGCACTGCGCGCTGCAGACATTCCGATCGACCCCAACCTGATCGTGCAGGGCAACTTCCTTCCCAGCGGCGGACGAACGGCCACGCTGCGTCTGCTGGACGGCCCGGTGCGTCCCGACGTGATCTTCTGCGCAAACGACCTGATGGCCGTCGGTTGTTACGAGGCGTTGAAAGAGCGTGGCGAAACTGTCGGCGGTTCGATCTGCGTCATGGGCTATGACGACCAGGAGATCGCGCAACATTTGTCCCCGGCACTCTCGACCGTACTACTGCCGCATCGCGAAATGGGAAACTGGTGCGCGCAGGCGATACTGACTGAAGGTCAGCATCAGGCTACTCAAGAGCGGATGGAATGCCCCGTGATTGCACGGCAATCGCACTCAAGGACGTAGTTGCGCGGCGGCGAACATCAGACCAGGCGCAGCGTTTTTGGATGCGCTCATGGTTTCAGTGCTCACGACCCAAGGTGCGGCTCTACTCGACCGCCGAACTCGTCAACGCATTGGAGCAGGAAAATCCCCCTCGATTCAGGTTTTGAGCCGGACGCTAAAAGTGCGGGTCAAAATCTCGGTGGAGCAAAGGAACAGATAACACCGAAACAGCAAGACCAAGGAGATGATGGCGCACAGTCAGCCCGCCAACCAAGACACCCCGTCGAATGTCCGGGACACAACGTTGTCCACGAACCTGTATGGGACTGGGTCTGCGGAAACCATCAGGGCCAGCGGCCACATGTGCCGCGCAAACAGGCCGGACACATGTCTGCTTCTGACCAGTGCGAACTCATTCAAATGCGTCTTGCTATGCAGGAGCAATCCATACAGGACATTCGCCGCTCATGCGAAATCAACTTTGGTTGCGCCACGTCCAAGCAGGCAGTTCCGAGCCTCACGTCGGGCAAAACTCAGTCTGCGAACTGGCTGGCCGCGTCCGCGAGGTCTGAAACTGCTTGGCGATAGGCAGTGAAGAGACTGTCTGGAGTGCCTTGGCCGGCCCACGTCTCAAATACGATGCTTTTCAGCCCAAGAGCATCTGCAAGCTCTATGGCTTCCCGAGGCGGTTGTGCCTCCCAGATCAGGATGCCCGCGTCCAGTTCAGTCGAGAGCCGTTCCAGATCCGCAAGGTCGTCTTCGCCCGGCATGGCACCTGCATCCCATTCGAGTGAGGCAATGGACAAGGAGTAGCGCCGGGCAAAGTACTGATACCGGGGGTGCGTCGCAATCATTGCAACGCCGTCCATGCCGCTCAGGGCATCCTGGGCCATCGCGTCCAATGCGGTCAGGTCAGAGCGCAATTCAGCAAGCCTTGCCTCAACAATCCCCTCAATCGCCAGATCGCGTACAATGACAGCGGCAGCGATGGCCTCCGCCTGCGCGATCGCCAGCATGGGGTCGAGCCATGTGTAGGAGGCGATGCCTTCGTGCGAATGCTCCCCCCCATCCCCATGACTATGTGTGATGCTTTCGGTGACGATGAACCGGTCTTCTATCGCAGCAGATGTGTTCACTACCCGAGACCGCGGCAGCGACACCCGGTCGATCCAGGTTGCAAAGCCAGCGCCGTTCAGAAGGATCAGATCGGCGGACTGGATCATGCTGATATCGGCAATCGACGGACGCCAGAAGGACGGGTCGACGCCTTCAGGCACAGGGAAGACGACCTCTGCCGCGTCCCCCAGAAGGCGCTCGGCGAAGTCGTGCAGCGCCTGGTTGACCGCGACGACGCGTGGGCGGTCCTGCGCAAACGCCGTAGTCCCCGAAAGCGCGATCACCACAAACGCGAGAAAACCGTTCAGTACGCGCACCACGTTCAGCTCCCGCAGTTCCGCGCGATGTCTTCGGGCGTCACGATCCAGTAGTTGTCGTGACTGCCCGTATCGACCTCGATCAGCAAGCCGCCGGAATGATCGACGCTCTCGAGCGGCACGAGGGCGGTGCCATCGCTTTCGAGTTGCAGTGTCGTCAGCAGATTGTTCTCGCCATCGAGGACACGGACATCGCCCTGTTGGGTCACGCGCCCGCTGGAAAACTTCGCCTCGACCGTGACAGCTTCGCAATCGACCGAGGCAAAGACCACAAGCTGATGCGCCGCCGCCCCGAATGGAGCGGCGATCGCAAGGCTTGAGAGGGCAATGGCCCGGATCACTGACCCGTCCACTCTTCGAAGTGGACCCAGATCACAGCGCCAAGCTCGACGGCCTTTTCCTCGCCGGATCCTTCTTCGGTGATCCTGTAATCTGCCGTGTTGAGCGCGGCAAAGCCCCACCAGCCAGCGGCAGGGGGCGCGTAGGTGAAGACGCCGTCAGCGTCAGCCTTGACGGTTTGCGTGATCATCAGCTCGTCCGGTGCGGTAGCGGCGAGACCTTCATTGAAGAACTCGACCTCAACCTCGGCGTAGGGAACCGGCTCTCCGTCGAGCTTGATGATGCCCTGAAACACATTGTGCTCCCACAGCCCGAAGGGCTTGGTCAGCGGTACCACTTCGGTCTTGAGGCCCAGTTCCGTATCCCAACCCTCGTCATCGCCGTAAGCGGTCACATAGGTCTTCGTGTAGTGAATGATGAAGGCGTCTTCGGCGGGTTCCCAATAGGGCTGCGGCTCCATCGCGAAGATGTAGGTGCCCGGGCGCTCCAGCGGGTAGTCGAGCGTATAGCCCTGCTCTTCCATCACCGTGGCGCTCTGCAAGCTGCCAAGCAGGTCCGTCGTCGTGCCCTCATGGGTCACGGAGAACGACACCGGCGTCTCAAGGATCATCCCATCCATCTCGAACGGATGCGAAAACGACATGGTCAGCGCCACGCTGCGTCCGTCTTCCTGGCTGACCATTGCATCGTTGGGGATGATCATTCCGTAATGCGCCAGCGCGGGCGTGGCAGCGATAAGGGTTGCGAGCGATGCGGTGAGAAAATGTCGTTTCATGGAACCTCCTGTTGATCATGCGCCAAGGGCGAGCAGCCAGCCTACCCAGCTTTCCGCGTTGCGCGACACGATGGCTGCCCCGATGGCTGCAATACTTCCTGCGATTAACAATAGCGTAATGGTTTCCGCCGCCAAGAGACGCAGGACCATACCTTTCTGAGCGCCCAATTTTACGGCGGTGGCTATTTCGCGGGCACGTAGGCGATAGCTCAGGAAAACGGCCAGCCCGACGGCCGCGAACGCGGCGACCGCAATAATCGCCGTCACGACATCGAGCAGCGATTTGATGCGGAAGATGCGGTCGACCAGCCCCTGGATCACGCCAGCAGGCTCAATCAACTGCGTTGGGAGTTCGCTGTCCAGGTAACGGCCCTTCAGGATGGTGCTGGACCGTGTGTCGTTCGGCACGACGATGACGGCCGAGGCTGGAAAGTCGTCCTGGCTGCCGTGGAAGTGAAAGCTGTCGATGTTGTCGTCGGTGATCCGCTGGTACTGCACCACCGCAGCATTGGCCAGAGCAGCCGTTCCGGCGGCGACATCGGCTGCGGTGACGACATCTTCGTGACCATGACCGATCCCCTGAATGACCCAGGCTGTCTTGATGTCCACGAAGATCGCTTGATCGTCTGGCGTGTTGGTCGGTTCAAGAACGCCGACAATGGGCATCTCCAAAGGGTAAACGCCGTCGAGGTCGAAGAGATTCTCGGGCGCGGAAACGAGCGTGTCGCCAACACGCTTGCCCAATGCGGCGGCCACATCCGAACCAATGACCGCGTCTCCGAGGATTGAAAGACCGCGACCGCTTGCAGGCGTCAAATCTCGGAAATCGAAGTAGTCGAGCGTTGTGCCGACGATCCGGAAGCCACCGGACGAGAAGGCTGTGTGCACCGGGATTGGAACGCCAAGGCCGCTGTCCCAAACGCTTTCCACCTCGCGCATCGCGACCGGGTCGGGGCGTTCTTCCGAAAAGTAGAGTGCCGCCATCGTCAGATCGAGTTGCGATCCGCGGCTGCCGAGCAAGAGCGGTGTTGCCTCACCACGCGCAACCAATGCTCGCTCGCTGGTCGACAACAGCGTCTGTGTCGCGACCGGCACGAACATGATGAGCGCAGCCACGAGCACCAGCACAAGGCTGCGTGCCCAGTGATAGCGAAGATAGGAAAAGGCGAGAAAGAGCGCGTTCACGCCGTTGCCCCCTCGCGAAACTGCGCAAAATCCAGAACGCGCTCGAAACGCGGCAGCAGCTCATGATCATGGGTGACGGCAAGCACGGCGGCACCCGCCTCTGTCGCCTGCTCGAACAAAAGATCGAGGATCCGCGCCTTGCTATCCGGGTCCAGATTGCCGGTCGCTTCATCCGAGAGGATCAGCTTTGGCTGCGTGACCAATGCCCGGCAGATCGCCACCCGCTGCTGTTCGCCCTGGCTCAAGCCGCCGGGATGCCGGTCCAGTTTGTCGCCGATGCCACAGGCCGAGGCCAACCGCTCGGCACGGTCCCGCGCTGCATCGTCCAGAACCAACGCGGGCGTGATCCGGTAAGGATAGAAAATGTTCTGTCGCGCCGAAAGGTAATCAAGCAGCGCAAAATCCTGGAACACAAACCCGATGCGGCTTGCGCGAAAGCGGCGGCGTGCGGCATCCGACAAACCGGACACTTCGGTTCCGGCCACGTCGATGCGCCCGTCATCCGGTCTCAGAATACCCGCGATCAGATTGAGGAGCGTCGTCTTCCCGCTGCCGCTCGGGCCAACCACGGCCACCCGCTCGCCATCGTCGAGGGAAAACTCAGGCACCCGCAGCCGGAACCCGTCGGCCCCGTAGCCGAAGGTGAGATTCTCAACCCGGACCATCAGTTTGTCGGCGGCGCGGGAAAGGTTTCTCCCGCAGTGTCTCTGTTGACATCGAGCAGTTCGAAATCAGTGATCCGCCACGCCCCTTCAACAGGAGCGACGGTCAGGTCGGCGCTATAAGTGTTGCCCCGGACATGCAGGTGTTCAGAGTGTCCCACGGTGCCGATGACCTGCCACGACGCATCAATAACGAGCGCGCTGTTTTCGCGAGCGACCTGCGTGTTCAAAAGCCTGATCTCGTGGATCGTCTGATCAACCTCGTCCAGACCACCCCCCTTCATCGCACCGACGCGTTCCAGGTAGAGATATTCAAGGGCTTCGCCGTGGGTCACGCCGGCCAAGGTGTCATAGATCGCATCTTCCTGCGTCTCGCCGAAAGCCTTGTAGACCTCCAGCAGCAGCGCGGGCGTCAGGCGCCAGAACTCCGATTGAGCGGCGCTGAGTGTGAGCGGATCAAGTCCGGGAGCTGAAAAGGTATCGGTCTCGGAAATCTGCGCAGTTCCGGGCCAAACGACCACAACAGCCGCCGCGAAAACGCCTGCCAGGACAAGTGCTGCAATCGTGTATCCGGCCTTCACGGGTTAAACTCAAAATTTGCCTGATTGATCTTCAGGTAACCTGTTCGAGATACCTAGAAAGTGCAAGCACTCAGCTTGCGCAGGTCTTGCCCGAAACGTCCGATATCGCCTTCGCTCGGACGAACTCTGGACCAGTCACGGAATTGTTCCGCTCCTTTGACCTGGTGTTTTGCCACGAAGGAGAGACTTCATGGCATCGAACCCCACCCCTGAATTCCGCGCAGAAGCAGTGCGGGTATGCGAGCAATCGGAGCGGCACGAAAGCGTGACAGGTCCAATCCTGCCATCAGTACAACTCAAGGCGCCAAGCGCCACACGAAACCGCAATGGCCCGGATCGCCCATCACCGCAGCATCCCGACGTTGCTTCGCGGCTTGCCGCACCTGCCGTTCGCTGCGCGCGCAAGTCTTCCGTTGCGCGAACTTGCCTGCGGCGGAGAAGAGCCGTCCCGCATCCGCCCGGCCCGAAGTCCAGTTCAAATGCAAATCTACGTGGTAGGGTGGGACAAATGTTTGATCGCAGGGTGTGTCGGAAAGCGGTTCGGCTCAGCACCCGACTTTCGGAGGAGCATGTCATGACATCCAAGACAGAAGGAACCACACCACCCGACGATCTGACGCCGTCGCAGCGCGCACAGCCCAGGATCAACGAAGTGACCGCGCAGGATATCGCCTCGTCGCTGAAGGACGGGTTTGCCGATTTTGCGGCGCGCCCCTTCATGAGCGGCGCCTTCGGGCTGCTCTTTGCGCTTTTCGGCCTTCTGATTGTCTGGTGCCTGGTTTGGCTCGGCAAGATCTGGATGATCATTCCCGCCACCGTCGGCTTCCCGCTGGTGGCGCCTTTCGCCGCCGCCGGGCTCTACGAGATGTCGCGCCGGTTGCAGAATGGAGGGCGTTTCGGTTGGCCTGAAATTCTCAGCGTCATGGCCGATCAACGCAAGCGCGAGATGGGCTGGATGGCTTTCGTCACGCTTTTCATCTTTTGGGTGTGGGTCTATCAGTTCCGGACGGTACTGGTGATCGTGTTGCAGCATGCATCCTTTTCGGATCTTGACGGGTTTCTGAACACCGTCTTCTTCACGCCGGAGGGGTGGACTTTTCTCGCGATTGGCACCTGTGTCGGCGCCGTTTTGTCTTGTATCCTGTTCTCGGTCACCGTCGTGGCAATGCCCATGCTGCTTGACCGTGACATCGACTTTGTGACCGCGATGGTCACCTCCGTGCAGGTTGTCAGGAAAAACCCGGCGGTCATGCTCACCTGGGCGGCGATCATCGCGGTCACGATGCTGTTGTCGATGCTTCCGGCGTTCCTGGGCCTGATCTTCACTTTGCCGATTCTGGGCCACACCACCTGGCATCTCTATCGGCGGGCCGTACAGCCGGTGCATCGGTGATCTGAAGCGTTTCGGCACATGAGGTTCAGGCAATACCCGCGCCCAACGCCCCCCCCCGTTGCAGACTTCAGGATTGTGCCCCGCTGCGCGTCTGATGCCGACATCCGCTGCAAGTGAGCTACTCTGCAAACTCCGGACAGGTTCGGGCGTAATCCAAGCTGCTCATTGCTCTTGCTGACCGTGCTGGGTTTCGTCTGCTCTAAACCAATCGACCAAGGCCGGGGTTTGCCTAAGTGCCAAGGGCAACTGACCCCGGTTCGCGTGCACCGACGCAGCCGGGGTTTCTTTTACATGGACTTCTTGCGTAGCCGGAACGCGCGAACGTCGCTGGCGTGCAAGTTGAACCATTCGCCGTTCATGCGCTTGTCTTTGAAGCGGTTGTGCCAATCCGCTTCTATGCCGCTTGGATCGTCGGTTTCTATGCTGTGGATTGGCTCAAGACCTTCCGCTAGCTGTAGGCCGATTTCATACTGACGTCGGTCTATAGAGTTGGTCTTGCCGATTTTATAATATTTTCCTGACTTCATCATGTAGACGAAGCCCGTCGATACGTTGCCGACAGGTTCGGAAACTATGTCGTCCTTGTCCTGCTCCGACGGCAGGGCAGCGACGGCGGCATTCAAGATTTCCAGTGTGCATTCCGCCCGTTCGCTTTGGACACTGTGAGCCAACGCAGTATTTAGCCGTTCGCTTCGATTGCCTAGGGTCAGGACCCATTGATTTCCGGGTGACGGCGTGATTCACGGCTCGAAAAACGAGCGGTGAACATGTCTGATCTTTTCTGGCTAACGGATGCGCAGATGGCGCGTCTTGAGCCCTTCTTCCCGAAGTCTCATGGCAAGCCCCGCGTCGATGATCGGCGCGTTCTATCGGGGATGATCTTCATCAACCGCAATGGTTTGCGGTGGTGTGACGCACCCAAGGAATACGGCCCGCACAAGACCCTCTACAACCGCTGGAAGCGCTGGAGCGACAAGGGCGTGTTCGCTCGGATCCTTTTGGGGCTGGCCGCCGAGGAACCCGAGACAAAGACTATGATGATCCCTCTCGGGACATCACTTTCGTGATGCCCTGCCGGGCAAGGGACGCGACGTACCGGAAGGCACACCGGACAGCGACCAGCATGGGCGCAAAAAAGGGGGGCGTGGACGCCTGATCGGTCGGACGAAGGGCGGCATGAACACCAAGCTGCATGCCATCTGTGACAGCCAGGGACGGTCTCTCAGTCTCTTCGTCACCGCAGGGCCAGTCAGCGATTACATCGGCGCACGGGCACTGCTCGGCAGCCTGCCGAAGGTGGACTGGTTGCTTGCGGATCGCGGCTATGACGCCGACTGGTTCCGCGGAGCCTTGAAAGACAAGGGGATACGCGCCTGCATCCCTGGTCGAAAGCAGCGCAAGACCACCGTGAAATACGACAAGCGTCGATACAAGCGGCGCAACCGCCCCTCTCGTGACATTGCTGCGCAATGCACTGCCGGGCAGTGATCGAGATCATGTTCGGCAGGCTCAAAGATTGGCGGCGGGTCGCCACTCGCTACGACCGCTGTCCAAAGGTCTTACTCTCAGCAATCGCTCTCGCCGCAACCGTCATCTATTGGCTATGAGTTCTGCCCCTAGAACCCCGGAAATAGCTTTACCGTTCAAGGCTTTAGAGAGGGTTCCAGACCCACGAGTCTGTTTTGGTGCGGTCGAGAAGACTCGAACTTCCACGGGTGTTACCCCACAGCGACCTCAACGCTGCGCGTCTACCAATTCCGCCACGACCGCACTGTCTTGACTTGGTGACGCGCTCTTTAGCGGCACGCGTCGGGCTTGTGAAGAGAAAAATCGCATTTGCAGCGCATTGCCGCGCGGCGCAGTGAGCGTCACCCGGCACGGGCCTCTCGCCCGCGGCGCGCGCTTGCGGAATTGCGCCAGATCAGCAGTGCCACGCCACCGGCGATCACCACGTAACCGAGCTCCGGCATCTCGGCGAACAGGCTCCGGTTCAGGCGCCGGTTCGGCAGGAACGCAAAGAGCCCGGCGATCGTCAGCCCGTTCCAGTAAAGCCCGCGCATGACGGCGCGATGGTCCTCGATGCGCCGGGCCATGGCGTGGCGCAAGCCGGAGAAAAGCGACACGAAAGTGACCGGCACCAGAAGGTGCAGCACGCCGAAATGCCCGATCCCGATGACCGCATCGATAAAAAGCGCCGACACCGCCACCGTGGTCATCGCAAGGATCCAGCTGTAGCCCAGCACCTTGTGCAGCAGATCCCGGCGCGCGCGGTAAAGCGCCAGCGGCCCCAGCAGGACCGCCAGAACGGCGGCGGCCATGTGGACCTGGATCGCGGGCGGTGCGGATAAAAACGGCGCAAGGGTCATGTCGCGGCCTCCTGTCTTGGCAGTTGCGATGGGATGATTTACCTGATGGGGAGGCCCGCTTGCCGGTGCCAACCGGGTTTACGTGAACGAAAGGCCGGACTTCGTGACTGACACCGCCCTGCATTCCGCGCTTCGCGAATGGCGGGCCGCCATGGGCCGGCCTGTGACGCTTGTGATCCTTGTCGGGGTCGCGGCGGTGCTGGCGCTTTCGGGCCCGTTCGGCACGGCGGATCACCTGCCGCTGCCGGCGCTTTTTGCCTATTGGCTGAGCGTCTCGGCGCTGTGCTTCTCGGTCGGATTTGTCGTCGACAGCACTCTGCACAACAAGTTTTCGGGGGCTCTGGGGTCAGCCACCTGCACGGCGATGTCGGTTCTGGCCATCGGCACGCTTGTCTCGGGCTGCATTCTGGTGATCAACGCACTGGTCTTCGGCTACCGGCCCGATGGCGGGGAACTGCTTGTTTTCCTCGCCACCACCTTTGCGATCAGCGGCATCGTGACCGTGGTGATCCAGGTTGTTCTCGACCAGCTGGCGCAGCGCGCGCCCGCCGGTGCCGCGCCGCCGCCCATCCTCGAACGATTGCCACTCGACAAGCGCGGCGCGCTCGTCGCGCTCTCGGTGGAGGATCACTACGTCCGCGTCCGCACCACGGTCGCCGAAGAGATGCTGCTGCTGCGCCTGGCCGATGCCATGCGCGAGACCGGGGCGACGCCCGGCGCGCAGGTCCATCGCTCTCACTGGGTGGCCTTCGACCAGGTGCAAGCGGCGCGGCGTGCAGGCGACCGCGCGATCCTGACCATGCGAGACGGCACGGAAGTGCCGGTGAGCCGCGCGAATATCGCCAAGATCCGGGAGGCGGGGCTGCTGCCCCGATAGCACCATGGTGGAATGGAAAACCAGCGACGGACTTGTGCCCTATACCGAGGCGCTCAGCTTCATGGAGGCCCGCGCCGAGGCCATCGCCCGCGGCACGGCCGGGGAATGTATCTGGCTGCTCGAGCACCCGCCGCTCTACACTGCCGGGACATCCGCGCGGCCCGAGGATCTGCGCGACCCGGACCGGTTCGAGGTGCACCAGACCAAGCGCGGCGGGCAGTATACCTATCACGGCCCCGGCCAGCGCGTGGCGTACGTGATGCTCGATGTGGGCAAGCGCGGGCGCGACGTGCGCTGCTTCGTGCGCGATCTGGAGGCCTGGGTGATCGCTGCACTGGCCGAGTTCGGCGTGACCGGCCATATCCGCGACGGCCGCGTCGGCGTCTGGGTGGAACGGCCGGGCAGGCCGCCCCTGGCCGATGGGCGCATCGCCGAAGACAAGGTGGCCGCCATCGGCATCCGCCTGCGCAAATGGGTGAGCTTTCACGGGCTGTCGATCAACCTGGAACCCGATCTGAGCCATTTCGATGGCATCGTGCCCTGCGGGATCACCGAGTATGGCGTGACGTCGCTGGTCGATCTGGGCCTGCCGGTCACGATGCACGATCTGGACGTCGCCTTGCGCCGCAGCTTTGAGGATGTGATGGCGCGGCGGGTGAGCTGCACCGAAGGTGCATAGTAAGAAAACATTCACTGAAGGTGCATAATCAAAAAACCTTTCACCGAAGGTGCATGACAAGACGTGACAGCACCGAAGGTGCGCACCTCAAAGCCCAGCACCGAAGGTGCATCACCCAAACCCAGCACCGAAGGTGCATCACCCAAAACCAGCACCGAAGGTGCACACCTCAAAGCCCAGCACCGAAGGTGCGCACCTCATAATCCAGCGCCGAAGGCGCGCGACGGGGTCGTTTCTGCCCAGCCATGCTCCGCCGAAAAACCGGCAAAGCAGCCCTCCCGGATGCCGCCCGTGACCCCGCATCGGCGCAAGCATGCCGGTGTCACAATTCTGTAACAGCGCCGTCACAAACCCGATACGCGCTCCGCCTAGCCCTTCGGCTAGGATCGAATCCGCCAAACACCTGACCAAGGGGAATATCCATGAAAGATCAAAACCATCACGACATCTCTGCCGATGACTGGGACGAGCTGAACTTCCCGCGCTCCGAAGAAAACGATTTCGACGCCGTGGTCGAACGCGCAATTTCGCGGCGCGGATTCCTCGGCGGCGTTCTGGCCTTCGGTTCCGGCGCCACCGTCATGGGCAGCGGGCTGCTCAGCGGCACCTCGGCGCAGGCGCAGCAGGCCGCGACGAACCGTTTCCCCTTCACCCCGATCGGCATCCAGACCGATTTCGAAGTGCATGTGCCGGAAGGCTACAGCTATGAGGTGCTGGCCAAATGGGGCGATCCGCTGTTCTCGGACGGCGAAGGCTACGACGTGGCCGAAGGCGGCGCGCTGGAAGGCTCCGACCGGGTCTTCGGCGAGAATACCGACGGGATGGAGACGTTCTCCTTCCAGGGCAGGCAGCTCATCGCGATCAATCACGAATACGCCAACCGCAAGATCAACCTGGCCGCCGCGCAGGAAGGCACGCCCGCCGGTCCAGATGACGTGCGCAAGCTGCAGAACCTGCAGGGCGTCACGGTCATGGAAGTGGCGCAGGATGACGACGGCTGGTCGGTAGTGGTCGACAGCCCCTTCAACCGCCGCATCGACCACAACACACCGATGGTCATCACCGGCCCCGCCGCAGGCCACGACCTGCTCAAGACCGACGCCGACCCGACCGGCACCAAGTCACTGGGCACGTTCAACAATTGCGGCTCCGGCAAGACGCCCTGGGGCACCTATCTGACCTGCGAGGAAAACTTCAACGGCTATTTCGGCTCCACTCAGGAGGCGCAGGACCAGAAACCCAACCAGCTTGTCGACGGGTATTCCCGTTACGGCATCGGCGCGGATGGCTGGGGCTATGATTATCACAAGCACGATGCGCGGTTCGACACCTCCAAGAACCCCAACGAGCCGCACCGTGCGGGCTGGATCGTCGAGATCGACCCCACCGATGCCAGCAGCACACCGGTGAAGCACACCGGCATGGGCCGCTTCAAGCACGAGAATGCCGAGGTGGTTCTCGCTCCCGATGGCCGGGTGGTGGCCTATATGGGCGACGATGAGCGCGGCGAGTTCCTCTACAAATTCGTGTCGAACGGCGTCTATGTGCCCGGCGGCTCCACCGAGGGTCTGCTCGACGATGGCACGCTTTATGCCGCGGTTTTCAACGATGACGGCACCGGCGAATGGAAGGCTTTGACGCCCGAGACTACCGGCATGGCGTCGCTGGCCGAAGTGCTGATCTTTGCCCGCAAGGCCGGCTCCGCGGTGGGGGCCACCACGATGGACCGTCCCGAATGGATCTCGACCAATCCGATCGCGGTGGAGGCCTATTGCTGCCTGACCAACAACCGCAACCGCGGCGTGAAACCCAATGCGGGCGGTGACGAGACACCGGTGAACGGCCCCAACCCGCGCGAGACCAACAATTACGGCCAGATCGTGCGCTGGCGTCCGCATGACGACGATCACGCAAGCGACACGTTCGACTGGGATCTCTACGTCATGGCGGGCAATCCGGAAGTCTACAACAACATCTATGGCGGCTCCGAGAACATCACCGCGGGCAATATGTTCAACTCGCCCGACGGCATGGGCTTCGACAGCACCGGGCTGGTCTGGATCCAGACCGATGGCAATGACAGCAACGAGGAAGAGTTCGCCGGCATGGGCAATAACCAGATGCTGGTGGGCGACCCGGTCACCGGCGAGATCGCGCGCTTCCTGACCGGGCCCAAAGGCTCCGAGGTCACGGGCCTCGCCTGGTCGTCGGATCTCAGGACCATGTTTGTGGGCATCCAGCACCCCGGCGGCTCCTGGCCCACCGGCAGCGGACTGCCGCAATCGGCGGTCATCACCGTGACCCGCGACGATGGCGGTCTGGTGGGCTGAGCCTGAGCTCTCTGGCCGGAGGCTCTGATCTCCGGCCAGCGGAACCGCCCTGCTTTGGAAACGGCGCGCTTCGGTGCGCCGCTTCTTTTGTCCGCGGACCCGCGCCGGCATCCGGGATTACGGCCGGACGGGTGCAGACGAAATTGAGCCGCGCATGAAGCGCGGCCCAGATAGTACTGAAAAATCTCGGAAAATAGAGCTTCCGTTACGGCAGCTTTCCCGTCAGAACGAGGGCGGGAATGGCGTCTCTTGCAATGCCTTGCGCCGCAAGCTCGTCATCCGACATCGCGCGCAATTCGCGGATACGGGATGACATCTGGCGGGCGCGGCGGTCGAACGGCGTATCAAAAAGCCGGGCAACGCGCTGACGCAGGCTGAGACGGTCGGTCAGAAAGGAGTTGTCGAAATAGGCCATCTTTTGATTTTCCCGGTAAATCCGGGCCCCTGGTGGTATCGAGCAGTGAGTTGACTTTACGGCGCGGGGCCGGTGACGCTAAGTCAGGAAAGCCTGACCGTATGGTATTCCTGACCCTTGCGCGCATGGCTCCGGGACCGCGCCAGAGGCGTGGCGCGCGGGATGCGACGGGCGCGAGACGGACGCAAATCGGACCTGCTCCGCAGGCGGGACCCACGACGCAAGGACACTAAAACAACAGACAGCACAGGGCCGAGGCGGACACTCAACGCTGGGATCACCGCTGCGGGGCGGTCGGCCCGTACCGGTCCAAAAGCCGATAAACGCGTGCCCGCCAGCCCAGCAAACCCCGCGCTTCCGGCACGCAACACCCCGCCAGGGACACCCGCGGCAGACCCCGCACAGAGCCGCACCCCCGCCCCTGCGACAAAAAGCATTGATCTGTGTCAAATCGAACCGTTGCCCGTCCGCCGCGCACAATCTAAAACCCGAAGGGAACGAAGCCGGCGGGGGGATTCCCGCCTGCGGATCCCCCGTGTCGCGCTTCGCAGTAACACCAGCAGGAGGCAGCCAATGGCAGACGCCGCCATTCATGGCCACGAGCACGAAGACAACCGGGGGTTCTTCACCCGCTGGTTCATGTCGACAAACCACAAAGACATCGGGATCCTCTATCTGATCACCGCGGCCATCGCGGGGTTCATCTCGGTGGCCTTCACGGTCTACATGCGGCTGGAGCTCATGGAGCCCGGTGTGCAGTATATGTGCATGGAAGGCGCGCGCTTTACCGCGGCCGCCGTCTCCGAATGCACGCCCAACGGGCATCTTTGGAATGTTCTGATCACCGGTCACGGCATTCTCATGATGTTCTTCGTGGTGATCCCCGCGCTCTTCGGCGGATTCGGCAACTATTTCATGCCGTTGCAGATCGGTGCGCCGGATATGGCGTTCCCGCGGATGAACAATCTCAGCTATTGGCTCTACGTGGCCGGAACCACGCTGGCGGTCTGTTCGGTCTATGCGCCGGGCGGCAACGGGCAGCTGGGATCGGGCGTGGGCTGGGTGCTTTACCCACCGCTTTCGACCACCGAGGGCGGCATGTCGATGGATCTGGCGATCTTTGCGGTGCACGTCTCCGGTGCATCCTCGATCCTGGGCGCGATCAACATGATCACCACCTTCCTGAACATGCGCGCCCCGGGCATGACGCTCTTCAAGGTGCCGCTTTTCTCGTGGTCGATCTTTGTCACCTCCTGGTTGATCCTGCTGTCGCTGCCGGTTCTGGCGGGTGCGATCACCATGCTGCTGACCGACCGCAACTTCGACACGACCTTCTTTGATCCCGCAGGCGGGGGCGACCCGGTGCTGTATCAGCACATCCTGTGGTTCTTCGGCCATCCCGAGGTCTACATCGTGATCCTGCCGGGCTTCGGCATCATCAGCCACGTGATCGCCACGTTCAGCCGCAAGCCGGTCTTCGGCTACCTGCCGATGGTCTGGGCGCTGATCGCCATTGGTGCCCTGGGCTTCGTCGTGTGGGCGCACCACATGTACACCGTTGGCATGTCGTTGACCCAGCAGAGCTACTTCATGCTGGCCACGATGGTCATCGCGGTACCGACAGGGGTCAAGATCTTCAGCTGGATCGCGACCATGTGGGGTGGCTCCATCGAGTTCAAGACGCCGATGCTGTGGGCCTTCGGGTTCCTCTTCCTCTTCACCGTGGGCGGCGTGACCGGCATCGTGCTGAGCCAGGCCGGTGTGGACCGCGCCTATCACGACACCTATTATGTCGTCGCACACTTCCACTACGTGATGAGCCTTGGCGCGGTGTTCGCGATCTTTGCGGGGATCTACTTCTACTTCCCCAAGATGACCGGGCGGATGTATCCCGAATGGGCAGGCAAGCTGCACTTCTGGACCTTCTTCATCGGCGCGAACATCACCTTCTTCCCGCAGCACTTCCTCGGGCGTCAGGGCATGCCGCGCCGCTATATCGACTACCCCGAGGCGTTTGCCTACTGGAACTATATCTCCAGCTGGGGGGCCTTCCTGAGCTTCGCGTCGTTCCTGTTCTTCTTCGGGGTGATGTTCTACTCGCTGCGCTCCGGCGCCAAGGTGACGCAGAACAACCCGTGGAACGAATATGCCGACACGCTGGAATGGACGCTGCCGTCGCCCCCGCCCGAACACACGTTCGAGCAACTGCCGAAGCAGGAAGACTGGGACAAGCAGCCGTCGCATTGATGGCAGGGCGGGATGACCCTCGTCCCTTCGGAAAACAGGACAAGGCCCCGGATCGCTCCGGGGCCTTTTTCGTCTCATGCGGCATAGTTCGCGCTGATGGACAGACACGTCCGCCTTTGCCAGACTGCCCCGAGGGAGGGACCATGAGCTACAGCACGCGGTGCAAAGCCTTTCTGGACATGCACCATCAGGACCGCGCCTTTGTCATGCCAAACGCCTGGGATGCCGGTTCGGCGCGTATCCTGTCGGCGATGGGCTTTGCGGCACTTGCCACCACCAGCGCCGGCTACGCGTTTTCGGCAGGCAAGCGCGATTCCTTTGAAACCCTCACCCGCACCGAGATCATCGCCAATGCGCGCGACATCGTCGCCGCTACCGGTCTTCCGGTCTCCGGCGATCTCGAGGACGGCTTTGGCGCCGCGCCGGAGGCCTGCGCGGAGACCATAAGGCAAGCGGTGGCCGCAGGCCTTGTCGGCGGGTCGATCGAGGACGCCACCGGCAATGCCGATGACCCGATTTTCGACGCATTGCATGCCGCCGATCGGATCGCCGCAGCCGCCAGCATCAACCCCGATTTCGTGCTGACCGCGCGGGCCGAAAACCACATCTGGGGCCGCCCGGATCTCGACGATACGATCCGCCGCCTGCAGGCCTATGCAGAGGCGGGCGCGCAGGTGCTCTACGCCCCCGGCCTGCCGGATCTCGACGCCATCCGCACGGTCTGCGCGGCGGTGGACCGTCCGGTCAACGTGGTCATGGGGCTGAGCGGACCGCGCCAGTCGGTCGACGCGCTGTCGCAGGCCGGTGTCCGCCGGATCAGCGTCGGCGGCTCCTTCGCCCGCGCGGCACTCGGCGCGCTGCGGCGCGCGGCGCAGGAAGTGCAGGAGCATGGCACGTTCGACTATGCCCTGGACGCCTTGCCCGATGCGGAGGTCGCGGCCCTCATGTCGCAGGACAAGCGCCGCCACCGCGACTGAAGTTCGCGGCAGCCAGATTCCCGTTCGACACCGCGCCGCGCGATGCTAGAACCGAACCGACATGCCCTATTCCTGGACCGCCCCCACAGCAGAGGCCGACGCCACCCGGCAATTGCGCCTCTGGCCGCACAACTCCCTGCCGCCGCAGGGCTTTGCCGCGATGGTGCTGGGTTTCTTTGCGCTGGCCTCGCTGCCGCTTTACGGGTTGCTCGGCACCGCGCTGCTCTGGGGGCTCTTGCCCTTCATGCTGGCGGCCACCGCCGCGCTTTATTACGCGCTCAGGCGCAACGAGAGGGACCGGCAGATCACCGAAGTGCTGACCGTCACCCCCGACACCACCCAGCTGACCCGCACCAACCCCAAGGGCGATATCCAGACCTGGGAAAGCAACACCTATTGGGTGCGCGTCGCCCTGCACCCGACCGGCGGGCCGGTGCCCAATTACGTCACGCTGAAAGGCAAGGGCCGCGAGGTTGAGATCGGCGCGTTTCTGAGCGAAGACGAACGCAAGGCGCTTTACGCGGAGTTGAGCGACCGGGTGCGGGACATCTCGCATCCCGCCTGACGGGGGACACGCGATGGCGCAGGCACCGGCCACATCCAAGAGCAAACGCGCGGCACTGCGACTGTCGGCGGCGTTTGGCGGCGCGGGCCTGGCACGCAGGCTGTCCCCGGGCCCGAGCGAGCGCGCGGCGCTGGATCTGCGCGAGGTGCCCGCGGGCCAGGCAGAGGCCAGCGAAGTGCGGTTCCTGATCCCGCTGGTCGGCCCGCATCACGTAAGCGACTGGGACGCGGTGACCGCGCGGCTGCAGGCCACGCTGAGCGGGTTTCTGGCGCAGGCCGATCCGCGCTGGCGGGCGATCATCTGCTGCCAGACGCGCCCGCCCCTGCCCGCCGACCCGCGCATCAGCCATTTGCCGTTCGAGGATCCGACCCCCGGCAACGACAAATGGCGCAAGCTGGCCGCGCTTTGCGATCACCTGCCCCGCGTCGCATCCGGCCCCGGCTACAGCATGAGTTTCGATGCCGACGACCTGCCCCATCGCGGTCTGGTGGGGGAAATGCTGCGCCGTCAGGCCCGCGGCGGCTATCTGGTTGAGGCAGGCTACGTGATGGACCACGCCACCGGCGACATCGCGCTCGCCGATGCGCCAAGCCTCGCCCAGCCGCTGCGCAAGCCGTTCTGGAAGCTCTGCGGCTCCTGCTGCGCGCTGTGCCACGACCCCGGTGACACCCGGGCCAATGCGTTTCTGCGCGCCATGACAGCGCATGAGCACCGCATGTTTCCCTATCTCGCCGCGCTGGCGGGACGGCGGCTGACACCGCTGCAGGACGCAAGCGTGCTCTACGTGCTCAACCACGGCGAAAATTTCGGCGCGCGCCGGGGTCGCGTCGGGTTCAAAACGCGCTTTGTGCAACGCTTCAAGCTCGGGGATGCGACCCGGCTGGCGCAGATCGCGCAGGACTTTCCGCGCCCCTGAGAGCGCGCACAGGGCACAAGCTGCACCCAGTCGCGACCAGATTTTTTCTGGCCGAAGATGCCTTGAAGGAGACGCGACTCTGGCGCGGTTGGAGAAACGCACCCTTGGCGCGACCGGGCAGGCGCGCCCATCGCGCGGCGCGGCCAGCGCCCCCGGGTTTCCCGCGCGCCGCGCTCAGCCCGCCGAGAGCCGTTCCTTGACCATGCCCCCCACAGCGCCGAAATCCATCTGGCCGGAATATTTGGCCTTGAGCGCGCCCATCACCCGGCCCATGTCGCGGATCGACTCCGCGCCGACCTCCCTTACCGCGTCATTGACCGCCTTCTCGACCTCCTTGTCGGAGAGCGCCTTGGGCAGAAATTCCTCGATCACCGGAATTTCCTCCAGCTCCCGCTCTGCCAGGTCCAGCCTGCCGCCCTCCTCGTAGGTCCGCGCGCTTTCGCGGCGCTGCTTGACCATCTTCGACAGGATCGACAGCACTTCGCCGTCATCCACGCCGTTTTCGTTGCCATCGCCGCGCACGGCGATGTCGCGATCCTTGATGGCGGCATTGATCAGACGCAGGGTCGACAGCCGGTCGGCGGCCTTTTCCTTCATCGCCTGTTTGACGGCGGCGTTCACGCGTTCGCGCAATTCCATGAGGCTCATCCCATTAACCCATGTCCAGTCGCCGACCATAGACAAAGCCCCGGCCCGGCGCAACCTCGCACAATGACCCGTAAACCACTGATATCAAAACATTTCACAAATTGCACCAACCCTTGACGCTACCCGCCGCCATGAGTAGTGTCCGCCCAATTTGCCGCCCCCTGAGCCTCGAGGTATTCCCATGCAAGCCGCCCCGCCGCACCCGACCGCCTGCCTGGCGCTGGCCGATGGCACGATCTTTTACGGGCAGGGGTTCGGCGCCACTGGCCAGACCACGGCGGAGCTCTGTTTCAATACCGCCATGACGGGCTACCAGGAGATCATGACCGACCCCTCCTACGCGGGCCAGATCGTCACCTTCACCTTTCCCCATATCGGCAATGTCGGCGTCAATCCCGACGATGACGAGACCGCCGACCCGGTGGCGGCGGGCATGGTGGTCAAGTGGATGCCTACCGAAAGCTCCAACTGGCGCGCCGCGCAGGAGCTGGGCGACTGGCTGGCTGCACGCGGACGCATCGCCATCGGCGGTGTCGACACGCGGCGCCTGACCCGCGCGATCCGCCAGCAGGGCGCGCCGCATGTGGCGCTGGCCCATGATCCCCAAGGCGCCTTCGATATCGAGGCGCTGGTCAAGGCCGCCCGCGCCTTTCCCGGGCTCGAGGGGCTCGACCTGGCCAAGGACGTGACCTGCGCGCAAAGCTACACATGGGACGAAAAACGCTGGGCCTGGCCCGAGGGCTACAGCCGCCAGACCGCCGCGCGCCACAAGGTGGTGGCGGTCGATTACGGCGCCAAGCGCAACATCCTGCGCTGCCTCGCCTCTGCCGGATGCGACGTGACGGTGCTGCCCGCAACGGCCACCTATGACGAGGTCATCGCGCACCAGCCCGACGGCGTGTTCCTGTCCAACGGCCCCGGCGATCCGGCGGCGACCGGCGCCTATGCGGTGCCGATGATCCGCGACCTGCTCGACCGCACGGAGCTTCCGGTCTTCGGCATCTGCCTTGGTCACCAGATGCTGGCGCTGGCGCTTGGCGGACGCACGATCAAGATGAACCACGGCCATCACGGCGCCAACCACCCGGTCAAGGATGTGGAGACCGGCAAGGTCGAGATCACCTCGATGAACCATGGCTTCGCCGTCGACGGCCAGAGCCTGCCCGACGGTGTGCGGGAAACCCATATCAGTCTCTTTGACGGCTCCAATTGCGGGATCCGGATGACCGATCGCCCGGTCTTCTCCGTGCAGCACCACCCCGAGGCAAGCCCGGGCCCGCAGGACAGCTTTTATCTCTTCGAGCGCTTCGCCGCCTCGATGGAGGCCTGAGGCGACAATCCGGAGTTAACCGGATGTTAACCCCGCTCTGTGATCCCTGATCTGATTGAACAGCAGGGGGACAGCGCATGAGCACGCAGCGGCTCAACCTGGCAGACGCCCATCTTGCGCAAGCCAACGCCGCCCGGGGCTTACCGGTGAGCCAGATCCTCATGGACCGCGGGCAGGTCGCCCCCAAGGTCATGCTGGGCGCTCTGGCAGAGGCGGAGCGCCTGCGCCGTCCCGTCGCCCGGGTTCTGGAATCCGAAGCCCTGGCCAGTCGCGAGGACGTGCTGGCCTCGCAAGCCGCCCGCCATGGCGCGCTGGTCCTGCGGCGCGACGACAGCCCGCCGGATCCGCAGGTCACGTCGCTCCTGCCCGCCGCGACCTGCCTGGCGCACGCGGCCCTGCCCTGGCTTTACATCGGCGACACGCTTGTCATCGCCACCGCCCGCCCCGACGACTTTGCCGCGCTGCGCGCCAGCCTGCCCAACGAGATCGGGCCGGTGATGATGGCGCTCACCCTCGAAGAGGATATCCACGCCGAAATTGCCGCCCGCCACGGTGACGCGCTGGCCCGGCACGCCGAAACCTGGCGCCCCGCCGCCGACAGTTGCCGCGACCTCAATCAGAGCTCGCGCCGCGGCCGTGCGCTTGGCGCGCTGGCGGCGCTGGCCGTGGCCCTCTGCCTCGCGCTGGCGCCTGCGTTGCTCTTTGGCGCGGCCCTCGCTCTGGCGCTCACATCGCTGGTCATGGCGCAGGGGCTCAAGCTGGCGGCGCTCTTCGCGTCGCGCCGGCAGACCGCACCGGCACAGCCCACACTGCCCGCCGATCCGCCCAGGGTCGCGCTTCTGGTGCCGCTTTATCAGGAGGACGGGATCGTCGGCCCGCTGGTCGCGCGGCTCTCGCGTCTGACCTATCCGCGCACCCTGCTGGACGTCATGCTGATTCTAGAGGAGCGGGACCACCAGACCCGCGATGCGCTGAAAAAGATCCGTCTGCCGCCCTGGTTCCGCGTGATCGAAGTGCCCGATGGCCCGATCACCACAAAACCGCGCGCGCTCAACCACGCGCTGGCCTTCACGGATGCCGATATCGTCGGGATCTACGATGCCGAGGACAGCCCCGCACCCGACCAGATCGACCGCGTTGTGCATCATTTCGCCCACGCCCCGCCGGAGGTCGCCTGCCTGCAGGGCATTCTCGACTTCTACAACCCGCATGCCAACTGGCTCTCGCGCTGTTTTGCCGTCGAATATGCTAGCTGGTTCCGGGTGTTGCTGCCGGGCCTGTCGCGGCTGGGATTTGCGGTGCCGCTGGGTGGCACCACGGTGTTCTTTCGCCGCGCCGCGCTGGAAAAGGTGCATGGCTGGGACGCGCATAACGTGACCGAAGACGCGGATCTCGGCATTCTGCTCGCGCGCCGGGGCTACCGAACCGAACTGATCGCCTCCGTCACCCGCGAAGAGGCGAACAACCGGTTCTGGCCGTGGATCAAGCAACGCTCGCGCTGGCTCAAGGGCTACGCGGTGACGTGGTGGGTGCACAGCCGCAATCCGCGTCTGCTCTGGCGCGAGCTGGGGCCGAAGAAGTTCCTCGGCATGCAATTGCTGTTCCTGTCCACTTTGTTGCAATTCACCCTGGCACCGGTGCTCTGGTCGTTCTGGCTGGTGCTCATGGGCCTGCCGCACCCGCTCGATCCCTATCTTTCCGGCACCGCAATCACATCGTTGACGGCGCTCTTTCTGTCTGCCGAGGCGATCGCGATCTTCATCGGTCTGGCGGCTGTGGCGCGCAGTCCGCACCGGCGGCTGATGCCCTGGGTGCCGACACTCTTCGCCTATTTCCCGCTTGGCACGCTGGCGATCTACAAAGGCATCTGGGAGGTCGCGCGCAATCCGTTTTACTGGGACAAGACTCAGCACGGGCATTCCGCACCGGACGCACCGGACGCCGATCTGCCAGAGAAGCTTTAAGTCAGCAGTTTCAGGATATTACGCCGCAATCTTCAGGCAACACATCACCGGTCAGACCTTGAGCTGGCTCTGCGCATCGAGCTTCAGCCGCGTCACAAACGCCACCGAGATGTGATCCCTCAGCGCCTTGTACGCCGCGTCCTCGTCACGCCGCGCGATGGCGTCGACAATCGCCTTGTGCTCGCCCAGCGCGATCTCTCCACGGCCATCCGCGGCCAGCGACGTGGTCGCCATCAGGGCCATCGACCGGTGCACAAGATCCAGCTGCTGCACGAGGTAGCGGTTATGCGACGCCAGATGGATCATCTTGTGAAACCGCCGGTTGGCGCGGGCCAGCACCGAGGGGTTGTCGATCATCGCGCTGTCCTCCTCGACCATCGAGCGCAGCACCTCGACCTCTTCCTCGGTTGCATGCCGCGCGGCAAGCCGCGCCGCGAGCCCCTCCAACTCGGTGCGCACCGCGTAAAGCTCCGCCATCTGGTTGTGATCGAGCGAGGCGACGATCAGCGACCGCCCGTCCCGCGCCAGCAGCGACTGCGTCTCCAGCCGCTGCAACGCCTCGCGAATGGGGGTGCGCGAGACGCCGAATCGATCCGCAAGCTCGCTTTCCACAAGCCGGTCACCCGGCCGGTATAGCCCGGTATCGATGGCATCGAGGATCAGCGTATAGGCATCCTTCTGCGGGGGTCGTGCCTGTGTCATGCGATCCTCATGCGTCTTGGTCCTGTCTTGATAGCCGCTTGGCGCCACAGCAATCAAGCGCGCCCGATTGCCCCGCCCCGCGCGCCGCGCTAGCGTGCCCGCCATGCCAAAGCGCGATTTCTCTCATGTCAGGACCTGGGTGTTCGATCTCGACAACACCCTCTACCCGCCCGCGATGCGGCTTTTCGATCAGATCGAAGAGAAGATGACTGCCTATGTCAGCCGCGCCCTGGGCGTCAGCCGCGAGAATGCCGACAGGCTGCGCACCTCCTTCTGGGAGCAATATGGCACAACTCTTGCCGGGCTGATGCGCGAACATGATGTCGACCCGCATGACTATCTCATTGCGGTGCACGACATCTCGTTCGACGCGCTGTCGCCCGACCCGCATCTGGCCGAGCTCATTGCCGAACTGCCGGGCCGCAAGATCGTCTACACCAATGGCAGCGCGCCTTATGCCGCGCAGGTTCTCGCCGCCCGCGGGCTCGAGGCGGCGTTCGATGCGATCTACGGCGTGGAGCATGCGGATTTCGCCCCGAAACCGGAGCGCGCGGCCTTCGAAAGGGTCTTTGCCCGCGACGGGCTGGTGCCGACCGAAGCGGCGATGTTCGAAGACGAGCCGCGCAATCTCGCGGCCCCGCACCAGATGGGTCTCAGGACGGTGCATGTCGCGCCCGAGCCCGCGCCCGCCGATCACATCCACCACCACACCGACGATCTCGCGGCTTTTCTCAGACGCCTGATCTGAGCCAGCGGGGGCGCGGCCGCTGCCGTGCCGTGCGGACCTCAAAAGATATCTCTCAGATGCGTCAATTCGCGCCTTCAAGCGGCAGGCGCGACACCTATCTCATCTGCAACGCAACAGGAGACATCCCCATGAGCCTCGCAGAGAGCCGCCCCATTCGCACGTCCAGCCCCGCCGTTCCGATGAGCACCGAAGGCCGTATCATCGCCTTTGTCGGCCTGCTTCTGGCCCTGCTTGCGACCGCCGTCGCGACCTGGGGCTTGCCGGTTCTTGCGATGACAGCGCTGGCCGCCGTGCCGGTGATCTTCGTCTGCCTGATCCTGATCACGGTCGGCAAGTAGCCTGCTGGGCAGTTACGCCGCATGTCCGCTCCGCGGCGCAGGGGGTATCCTGCGCGGCAAGGAGAGCTGTGATGGATTACGATATCGTCATTTCCGGCGGCGGCATTGCCGGGCTGACCGCCGCCTCGGCCTTCGGGGTGGCGGGTTTTTCGGTGCTTTGCGTCGACCCAGCCCCCCCGGTCACCGACCGCGACACCGATGGCGCGGATCTGCGCAGCACGGCGTTTCTGCAGCCCGCACAGGCCTTTCTGGAAGAGGCCGGTCTCTGGGAGCGGCTCGCGCCGCATGCGATGCCGCTGCAGGTGATGCGCATCGTCGATGCCGGCGGCGAGCTGCCGGAGCCGCGCGTCAGCCATGATTTCAACGCCGCCGACATCTCAGACAAGCCGTTTGGCTGGAACCTGCCGAACTGGCTCCTGCGGCGCGAGATGGCCGCGCGTCTGGAGGAGCTGGACCGCGTCGATTTCCGCCCCGGCACCGCGACAACCGCGCTCTTTACCCGCGACGCGGAGGCGCGTGTCAGTCTCAGCGATGGCACCCGCGCCCGCACGAAGCTGGTGATCGCCGCGGATGGGCGCAATTCTCCGATGCGCGAGGCCGCGGGCATCGACGTGCGCACCACGCGGTTCGGCCAGAAGGCGCTGGCCTTTGCGGTCACCCATCCGATCCCGCATGGCAATGTCTCGACCGAGATCCACCGCACCGGCGGCCCGTTCACGCTGGTGCCGCTGCCCGATTACGGCGGTCGCCCGTCCTCTGCCATCGTCTGGATGGAGGAAGGCCCGAAAGCCGACGCGCTGATGAAGCTCGAGGTGGCAGCGTTCGAAGAGGCGATGTCTCAGCGTTCCTGCCATCTGTTCGGTCCGCTGACGCTGGCCTCGCGCCGCACGCTCTGGCCGATCATCGCGCAGGAGGCCGCGCGGCTCAGCGGGCAGCGCCTGGCACTGGTGGCCGAGGCCGCTCATGTGCTGCCGCCCATCGGCGCGCAGGGGCTCAACATGAGCCTCAGGGATCTGGCCTGCCTGCGCGAACTGGCCATCGCACGGCCCGACGGGTTGGGCGACCGGCAGATGCTCGACGCCTACCACCGGGCGCGCATCGCCGATATCCGGGCGCGGGTGGCGGGGATCACGGCGCTCAACCGGATCTCGATGGTCTCGACGCCGGCGCTGCGCGATCTGCGCGCGCGCGGTCTCGACGCGCTTTACAGTCTCACACCTGTGCGCCGGACGCTGATGCAGCTGGGCCTGGGCGCACGCGGCTAGAGCACCGCGTCCACCACCCGCCTGAGCCGGGCCACAGTGCCGTCGACATCATACAGCTTGTCGAGCCCGAAGAGCCCCAGCCGGAAGGTCGCAAATTCCGGCGGCTCGTCACATTGCAGCGGCACACCGGCGGCGATCTGCATGCCCTGCGCGGCAAAGGCGCGGCCCGACTGGATCTCGGGATCGCTGGTGTAGCTCACCACCACACCCGGGGCGCCGAACCCCTCTGCCGCCACCGATTTCACACCTTTTTCGGTCAGCATCTTGCGCACCGCGCCCCCCAGCGCCCATTGCGCGTCCTTGAGTTTTTCGAACCCGTAGTCGCGGGTCTCCAGCATGGTGTCGCGAAAGGCGCGCAGCCCGTCGGTGGGCATGGTCGCGTGATAGGCATGGCCGCCATCCTCATAGGCTTTCATGATGCCGCGCCATTTCTTGAGATCGACGGCAAAGCTGTCGGACGCGGTCTCTTCCATCCGCGCCAGCGCGCGCTCCGACAGCATGACCAGCCCCGCGCAGGGCGTGGCCGACCAGCCTTTTTGCGGCGCCGAGATCAGCACATCGACGCCGGTGGCCTGCATGTCGACCCAGGCGCAGCCCGAGGCGATGCAGTCCAGCACCATCAGCGCGCCAACCTCATGCGCGGCCGCAGCCAGCCGCGTGACATAGTCGTCGGGCAGGATGATCCCGGCGGAGGTTTCCACATGCGGCGCAAAGACGATGCCTGGTTTCACCTCGGCGATCCGCGCCTCCACCTCTTCGATGGGCGCGGGTGCAAATGGCGCGTCGCTCGCATTGCCGGTGCGGCGCGCCTTCATGACGGTGGTGTCCGACGCCAGACCCGAGGCATCGAAGATCTGGCTCCAGCGATAGGAAAACCAGCCGTTGCGCACCACCAGCACCTCTGCGCCCTGCCCGAACTGGCGGGCCACGGCCTCCATGCCGAAGGTCCCGCCACCCGGCACCAGCGCCACCGCATCGGCGTTGTAGACCGCGCGCAGCATCTCGGAAATGTCGCGCATCACGGTCTGGAACGACGCGGACATGTGGTTGAGCGAGCGGTCGGTGAAGACCACCGAAAACTCTTCGAGACCGTCGGGGTCGATGTGATCAAGCAAGGCGGCCATGGGTTCCTCCTGAATGGGTTGCCCTAGCGATACTGCCCCGCGCCGAGATTGGCAAAACCTGAATGGGGTACGGTGCGTCGCTGGCCGAAAGCTGGCGGGCGCATGATCACGCCACCGTCCCCCGAAGCGCCGCACCGGCCCGGGCGTCAGATCGGCCCCGGTCGACGCTCTTCGCTCAGCAACACGTTGGCCTCGAGATTGCCGACACCGGGCAGCGTCATGATCCGTCGCCGCAACACGCGTTCGAAATCCGACAGATCGCGCGCGACAACCCGCAACCGGTAATCGAACGGGCCCAGCACATGCTCCACCGTCTGCACCTCGGGGATGGCGACCACCGCGCGTTCGAAATCCTCCAGGCTCACACGGCCCTTGACCGCCAGTTTCACGCCAAGGAACACCGTCACGCCAAATCCCAGCGCGTCGGCGTTCAGATCGAGCCGCGCGCCACGGAACACCCCCGCCTCGCGCAGCCGTTTGATCCGCCGCCAGCAGGCCGGCTGGCTCAGCCCGAAGCGCCGCCCCAACGCGCTGGCAGAAGCGCTTGCATCCGCGGCAAGCGCCCGGATCAAGCCCCGGTCGATGTCGTCGAGCGCGATCACAGGGGCAGGCTCTCTTGCCGTTTGACCCGCGCGACCTGCATCAGCGCCTCGATATCGGCGATGTGCGGCAGGGTCAGCAGGTCATCGCGGTACAGCGCCTGGTAATGCGCCATGTCACGCGCGATCACCGACAGCCGCGCATCGACCGAGCCCAGAAAAGTCTGGATCTCGATCACCTCCGGCACCGCCCGGGCCGCGGCCAGAAACGCGTCGAACGCCCGCGGCTGCGTCTTGTCGAGCGTGATGCGCAGGCTCACCTCCACCGCGTAGCCCAGCGCCTGCCAGTCGATAACGCTGCGCACCCCCCGCAACACGCCCGCATCCTGCATCCGCGCAATCCGCCGCGCCGCCTTGCCGGTGGTCATCGCGCAGCGTTCGGCGAGCTCGCCCGGGCTGAGGGTCGGCTCCGCCTGCCAATGCCGCAAGAGCCGTCTGTCGAGGTCGTCAAGCATGATTTTTCCGTTATTCTCCCTGATGACGCATTATCAGCTTCATCTTGGCGGATAAATACAAAATATCTCCGCTGATCCTTGGCGCTTGCAGGCGTATGGTCGCGCCAGTTCCAAGACCAACCCCGAGGGAGAGAGACATGCGCGTTTACTATGACCGCGATTGCGATGTGAACCTGATCAAGGACAAGAAAGTGGCGATTCTCGGCTATGGCAGCCAGGGCCACGCCCATGCGCTGAACCTGCGCGACAGCGGCGCCAAGAACGTGGCGGTTGCCCTGCGCGACGGCTCGCCCAGCGCCAAGAAAGCCGAAGGCGAAGGGCTGCAGGTCATGGGCATTGCCGAGGCTGCCGCCTGGTGTGACGTGCTCATGTTCACCATGCCCGACGAGCTGCAGGCCGACACCTGGAACCGCTACGTCAAGGACAACATCCGCGAAGGCGCGGCGATCGCCTTTGCCCACGGGCTGAACGTGCATTTCGGCCTGATCGAGCCGCCCGCGGGCGTCGACGTGATCATGATGGCGCCCAAGGGCCCCGGCCACACCGTGCGCGGCGAATACACCAAAGGCGGTGGCGTGCCCTGCCTTGTCGCCGTGCATCAGGACGCCTCCGGCAAGGCGCTGGAGATCGGCCTCAGCTACTGCTCGGCCATCGGTGGCGGGCGCTCCGGCATCATCGAGACCGACTTCAAGGAAGAGTGCGAAACCGACCTCTTCGGCGAGCAGGCGGTGCTCTGCGGCGGTCTGGTGGAGCTCATCCGCATGGGGTTCGAGACCCTGGTCGAGGCAGGCTACGCGCCCGAGATGGCCTATTTCGAATGCCTGCACGAAGTGAAGCTGATCGTCGATCTGATCTATGAAGGCGGCATCGCCAACATGAACTACTCGATCTCGAACACCGCCGAGTATGGCGAATATGTCTCCGGCCCGCGCGTGCTGCCTTATGACGAGACCAAGGCGCGGATGAAGGCGATTCTGACCGACATCCAGACCGGCAAGTTCGTGCGTGACTTCATGGGGGAAAACCAGGTTGGTCAGCCGTTTTTCAAGGGCACGCGCCGGATCAACGACGCGCACCAGATCGAGGAAGTGGGCGAGAAGCTCCGCGGCATGATGCCCTGGATCTCCGATGGCAAGATGGTCGACAAGGCCCGCAACTGAGCCGCAGGACAGATGTCAGAACAACGCGAAGGCGGGGGATCTCCCCCGCCTTTGTCGTTTGAGCGATGTCTCAGATGCCCCGAAGCGCGCCCGGCGACGCATGCCTCACAGCGGCGAAAATACGGGCCGCCAGGACACACGCAGTACGAACCGCGCTCTGCGTCTCAGGCGCGGTGCAGCAATTCAAAACCGACTTTCACGGGATGGCGGGTGGGGCGATGTGCCGCCTCCGGCGGCGCGAGCGGCACCAGCCCTCCCGCGTGCTTAGCCGTCGTCCTTGAGCTGGTAGACGCAGAATGCCAGCAACGCCACAAGGGCGATCAGAGCAGCACCGTAAGCCATGAGCAGAATCCTCCTCGAACCATATCCAGATGAGCCTAGCGCGCCGCGGCGGTTTGGCCAATTAACTTGAAGACAGTTGCGCGCATTCGCGGAAACCTGCTGCAAATCCGGGCAGCTTTAGACCGCGCTCCCCATATGGCCCCTCCGGAGCGTGCGCCAGCGGCACCCGTTGGTGCGGAAATCATCAGTTGTTATGTTATATCGTAGCAAACATCTCCCTGCGCATGACACAGCTTGACATCACCCTTCGCGAGGGCCTGCCGCCTGAACTGCAGACCCTCTACCGGGACCTGCCACGCGACCGCTGGCCGGATCACCCGAACCTTGCCAACTCGACGCGCAACTGGATGGGCGCGCATGCGGGCTTCCGTCAACTCGGCGCCTGGCTGCAATCGGATGCCGAACGCTACCTTGGCGGCGATCTCGACGATCAGGCCTATGCCGATCTGCTGGGTCCCGTGGGCGACAGCCTCGTGCGCAATCTGCACGGGCATCACAGCTGGGAGGACCGGCATTTCTTTCCCGAACTGGCTGCCGCGGATCCGCGGTTCGAAGCCGGGCTCGAAATGCTTGAGACCGACCATGTGGCGCTTGACGCGCTGCTGGACGATCTGACGCAGACCGGCAACCGCGTGCTGCGGCTGGCGACGCTGGAGCCTGCGCAGATGCCAGACAATGCCGCGCGGTTGCGCGATCTGTCAGAGAGGCTCAACGGGTTTCTGGAGCGGCACCTGACCGACGAGGAAGACCTCGTGGTGCCGATCATCCTGCACCACCGCCTGCGCGGTTGAGATCACTTGTTGAGGGGCGCGGAGCTTTCGGCGTCGCGCCTCTTGCCTTGCGCGCTTTGCCGCCGCACAAGGGCCTCTCTCCGACCGCCCCACATCCGGACCTCCCAGCATGAGCGACACCCCCCGCATCACCCCGCAAAGCTGGCTTCTCATCGCCACGATGGGATTCGTCTGGGGCGTGTCCTTCCTGCTGATCGAAGTGGCTCTGCGCGGCACCACGCCGTTCTGGCTGGCCGCCGCGCGCATCGGCATCGGCGCGGTTTTCACCGTCAGCGTCTGGCAGTGGCGGGGCGGCGCGCTCTGGCTTTCCCCCGCGCGCGCCTGGCGCCGCTTGCTGGTGGTGGCCGCGTTTTCAACCGCTCTGCCTTTCATGGCGCTCAGCTGGGGCCAGCAATATGTCACCTCCGGGTTTGCCGGCGTCTCGATGGCGGCGGTCGGCCTCATCGTGCTGCCGCTTGCGCATGCGTTCCTGCCCGCAGAGCGCATGACCCTGCGGCGGCTCGCGGGATTTCTCATCGGCTTTGCCGGCGTCGGGTTGCTGGTGGGCGGAGATGCGCTGGCCACGTCCGGCGCGCCGCTGGAACGGCTGGGCCAGCTCGCCTGCATCGCCGCGGCGGGCTGTTACGCCGTGGGCTCCGTCACCATGCGCAGCCTGCCGCCCGTTGACCCGGTGGGGCTCGCGGCGCTGCCGCTGCTCTTCGGCTCGGCGCTGGTGGTGCCCATGGCCTTCGTCATCGAAGGCCCGCCGCCCCTGCCCGACAGGCAGACCCTGCTGGTGCTTTTGGTCCTGGGGCTGGTGCCGACCGCCGCCGCCAATCTGCTGCGGGTTGTGGTGGTGCGCAGCGCCGGGCCGGTCTTCATGAGCCTGACCGGCTATCAGGTGCCGTTCTGGTCGGTGTTCCTTGGCATCCTGCTGCTCGGAGAGCCGTTCCACATCTCCCTGCTGATCGCCCTCGCGCTCATCCTCACCGGCACGGCGCTGAGCCAGTGGGGCGCGTTGCGGCGTCTCTTTGCGCGGGCTTGACCGCGCAGCGCCACGTCGCGGGACAAAGCAAAGGCCGCGCTTTCCGGCGCGGCCCTCTGGACATCCTCATGTGACAGGCCGGGCGCGACACCGCCGCCCGCGCGCCCCGGTTATTCCCAGCAGCTCACCAGAACCGTCATGTCAGCGGCCAGCGCGGTCAGGTCCTCGGGCGCCATGATGCCCGCCCCGCCGCGGGCCACCGGCTGCACGCCCTGCGCGCGCAGAAGGCCCAGGATCTCGGTGCCGTTGACCGCAAAACTCACCTCTTCGGGCAACCGGCGTCCGGCGCTGTCCTCGCGCGGCAGCAACATGCCAAGCACCGTGCCCCCGGTATCGAAGACCGGACCACCGGCGTCGCCGGGCAGCGAGTTGAGCGCCAGACGCTTGAGGTTTTCCTCTCCCGAGAGGCCGCGCACGTCTTCCAGCGTGCCAAAGGTCAGCGTCGGCGCGGCCAGCACGCCGCCAAACGGAAAGCCCGCCACGGCGACCTCCGATTGCAGCCGCGGTGTGTCGGCGCGGAACTGCGCGGCGCGGCGCGGCGCCAGACGGTCCACCGGCTTCAGCACCGCGATACCCAATGCTTCGTCTGAGACCGCGACACGCGCTTCGTGCACGCCATCCAGCGTCACGCGCGAGCAGCCCTGCACGGCGGCATGCGACGTCAGCGCCGTGCCCGCCATGTCGACAAAAAAGCCCGACGCGGTCAGAAGCGGCGTGCGTACCTTCAGGCCGGACACCAGATCGACCTGCTGGCCATCGTCGCTGACCGCGGCAGGATCGAGCACACCGTCGATGCGTTCAAAGCTTTTCTGCATCAGGCCAAGAACACGGGTGCGCCGCTCTTCGTCGCCCGCGGGCCAGATCAGGGTGAAGCCCTTGATCGCGCCATCGCGCTGAGTGACTTCCGTGTGGCTGACGATCCGGTCATTGGCGCCGGTCAGCAGGAAACTGTCGCGGTCGCGCTGACGCTCGCCTTCGAGCGGCACGATCTCCAGCGTCTGCATGATCTCGTAAAGCCCGTTCATGGTCTGCCGGTCGCCGGGCTGGCTGATCAGCAGCACCCGCACATCGAGATCGCCCTTCGGCGAGAAAAGCGCAAACGGCGCCTCGTAGCGGTCAAACCGGACCACGCCAAGCGGCATTTCCATCGAGATACCGGCGCGATTATCCGTCAGCCGCGCCATATCCATGCCTTCGAGCACCGCGTAATACTGCCCCAGCAGCACAGCGCGCTGGCGCGTGGTCAGAACGCCGGTGGTGTCAAAGCCGTTTTCCGCCTGCCAGGCGGCCATGGAGCTGCGGGTGCCGCGGCCGAACGCGCCGTCGATGCCGTATTGGTAATAGCCGCCCCATTTCAACGCGATCTGCAGCTCTTCACGCTCGGCGCGGGTCAGGGTCGCTTCGCTGGCGCGGGCTTCGCGCACGGTCTCTTCGGGCTCGGGTTCGGGCTCTGCCACCGGTTCGGGCACAGGCTCGACCACCTGCGCGGGCACAGGCTCGGGCTCGGGGGCTGCCACCGGTTCGGGGTCGACGCTGGTGTCGAGCGCGGCAGTGTCGCCCACCCCTTCGGTGACCTCTGGATTGGCCGGGATCACCCGTGCGCCCACCGGCCAGAACTGGCGCCCATAGGCGATGGAGTCCTCGATATAGGAATCGACCGGAACCACGCCGCGAGCGCGCAGCTGCGGCAAAAGCGCCTCCGCCTCGGCCCGGCTATAAGGCCCGAGTGCGATCCCGTACCAGCCGCCACCGATGGAAAACCCGGCGACGTCGTCCAGTCGCCCGGCATAGCGGCGCACGCTGGCCTCGGCTCCCGCCAGGCTGGTGCGCGCCTCGAGCTGAATGAAGACGGTCTCCTGCTGGGCACGCGCGCCCAGAGCAAACAGACAAAAAGCTGCAAACACTGCGAAAAATCTCAAGTTCATTCCGGCGATCGACCTCTGATCAGGGGGAGGGAGCGGTTTTCCGGCACAGTCTTATCAGATGCCCCGGGGGTTGCGAGTTAAAATATGCGTGGTTTTGTTGACCCCGTGGCGCGGCGGCCATAACACGGGGGCACGCAGGACAGGACCGGAGCGCGCAATGCCTGAGACGACCGAAAAACCCAAGAGTTTTCAGGAGATCATCCTGAGGTTGCAGGCCTATTGGGCGGACAAGGGCTGCGCCGTGCTGCAACCTTACGACATGGAAGTGGGCGCGGGCACCTTCCACCCGGCCACCACGCTGCGCGCGCTCGGCTCCAAACCCTGGGCCGCGGCCTATGTGCAGCCCTCGCGCCGTCCCACCGACGGGCGTTATGGCGAGAACCCCAACCGACTGCAGCATTACTACCAGTTCCAGGTGATCATCAAACCCAGCCCGCCGGATCTGCAGGCGCTCTATCTCGGCTCGCTCGACGCCATCGGAATCGACGCGGGTCTGCATGACGTGCGCTTTGTCGAGGATGACTGGGAAAGCCCGACGCTGGGCGCCTGGGGCCTGGGCTGGGAGGTCTGGTGCGACGGCATGGAAGTCAGCCAGTTCACCTATTTCCAGCAGGTCGGCGGCCATGATTGCGCGCCGGTCTCGGGCGAGCTGACCTACGGGCTGGAGCGGCTGGCGATGTATGTGCTGGGCGTCGATCACGTGATGGACATGCCGTTCAACGCCCCCGACGCGCCACAGCCGCTGAGCTATGGCGACGTCTTCCGCCAGACCGAGCAGGAATACAGCCGCTGGAATTTCGACGTCGCCGACACCGATGTGCTGCTGCGGCATTTCGAGGAGGCGGAGGCCGAATGCGGGCGCATCCTGGAGCAAGCGGCCGAGGATCCCAAGACCGGCCATCGCATCGTCATGGCACATCCCGCCTATGACCAGTGCATCAAGGCCAGCCACATCTTCAACCTGCTCGACGCGCGCGGCGTGATCTCCGTCACCGAACGGCAGGCCTATATCGGGCGGGTGCGCGCGCTGGCGAAAGCCTGCGCGGATGCGTTTGTGACCACCGAGGCGGGCGGAGCCGCGGCATGAGCCTCAACTCCTCCATCCCGGTCCTGCGCGTGGGCGACTACCCGGCGGCGCGCGGATTCTGGTCCGACCTGATGGGCTTTGCGATCATCGAGGAAGGCGGCGAGCCTGCCCGCTTCGGGATCTTCCGCCGCGAACGCGCCACGATCTTTGTCGATGCCTGGCACGGGGCGGACGCCGTCCCCTCCCCCGGATGGCGCGCCTATATGCATTGCGACGATGTCGACGCGCTGGCCGCCGAGCTGACCGGCAAGGTGCTTTTCGAGGGGCCCAGGAACGCGGTTTACGGCATGCGCGAGATCGTGGTGACCGACCCGTCCGGCAATCGCGTCTGTTTCGGACAAGATCTGGCATGACGGCCGGAAAACTGATGGTGGGGGTGATCTTGCTCTGTTCCGTTCTGGCCGGAGTGGCCGTCTACTACCTGCAGGTCTACCATTTCTACGAAGAGATCCCGGCCTCGGGCCATGGCGATGTGGCGCTGACCAATCTGGTGACCGGCGTGCCCGAGCCGATCATCGCCGACGGGTTCCGCGCCATCGATGCCGACAGCTCTCCGATCCGCTATCGCGCCTGTTTCACCACGCCACTCTCGATCCCGATGCTGACCGAAACCTACGAGCCGTACGAGGCCGCCTCGCCGCGCGCCGCACCCGGCTGGTTCGAGTGTTTCGACGCCGACGCTCTGGGCGAGCAGATTGACGCGGGCTCCGCACTGGTCTTTGCCGGAGAGCGCAATATCGAGTTCGGCATCGACCGCGTGGTTGCGATCACCGATGACGGGCGCGGCTATGTCTGGCACGAGATCAACGATTGCGGCGACAAGGCCTATGACGGCTCGCCGCTGGGCGACGCGTGCCCGGAACGCGACTGAGCCTTTTTGCGACCCTCCGCAGGGCAGTCTGGCGGCGCGTCCCGTGGGAAAGTCGCGTTGTGCCAAAGGCTTGGCCCTGAGATCGGGCGCGCGGCGCTCCCTGCCCCCCTCCTCACCCGGCAATTCCAGCCCCGCTATTGCGCTGCCGGAGGGAACCCGAAGGCTCTGTTGCGCGCTCTACCTGCAAGCATGAGGAGTCTGCCAATGTCCGATACCGCCCCCGATTGGGTTGTCCCCGCCAAACGCGCCGGTCACGCCGCGCGCGGGCTGGTCTACACGCTTGTGGGCGGTTTCGCGCTTTATGCCGCGATTGCCGGGGGCCGTGCGCAGGGCACCGAATCCGCGATCAGCGAGATCGGGCAATCGGGCTGGAGCGTCGCCCTGCTCTGGATCATCGCGCTGGGGCTGTTTGCCTATGCCGCCTGGCGCTGGATCGATGCCTGGATGGATCTCGAGGACCACGGCACCGACGGCAAGGGGCTTGTCGCCCGTGGCGGGCTGGTGGTGACGGGCCTCATTCACGCGGTGCTGGGTGTCTCGGTGGCCCGCATCGCGCTGGGGGCAGCGTCGGGCGGTGGCGGTGGCGGTGGCACCCAGACCATGACGCAAAAGCTGATGCAGCTGCCTTATGGCCAGTGGCTGGTGGGTCTTGCCGCACTCTGCGTGATCGGCGCCGGGATCTATTACGTCCAGAAAGGCCTGCGCGGCAAATACCGCGAGGACATCCGCATCACCCCGGTCACGCGGACGCTCGACCCGGTGCTGAAAGCCGGATTCGTCGCGCAGGGCATCGTTGTGGGCATCATCGGCCTGCTGATCCTGTACGCCGCCCTGTCCGCAGATCCGTCGCAGGCGGGTGGCGTCGGCGAGGCGCTGTCGCAGATCCGGCAGGCGAGCTATGGCGGCATCCTGTTTTTTCTGATTTCGCTGGGCCTGCTCGCCTTTGCGTTGGAAAACTATGTCGAGGCGATCTACGGCTTTGTGCCGCGCCATGCCGGACCCGACATCCGCACTCTGGCCGAGCGCGCACGCGACAAGACCGAAGAGATCGCAAGCTGAGCCGCCCCGTCCCCGCACCGTGTCACCGCACCGTCACGGGCACCGCGCCACCGGAGCATCGTGGCAGATATCACAAAACCGGGCCCCCTGAGCGCGCTTCGCGTCGCCTAGCGCTGGACCCTGCCTGTCGGGCCGTTTAACACACGCCCGACACCGCGCTGTGATGGGACGACCATGCCTGACCTTCTGATCGAGCTCTTCTCCGAAGAAATCCCCGCCCGCATGCAAGCCAGGGCGGCGGAGGATCTGAGAAAACTGATGACCGACGGTCTGGTCGAGGCCGGCCTGACCTATCAGGGCGCGGCGGCTTTTGCCACGCCCCGGCGTCTGGCGCTGACCGTGCAGGGGCTCACGGAGCGCAGCCCCGCGCTGCGCGAAGAACGGCGCGGCCCGAAGGTCGGCGCGCCGGAGAAGGCCGTCGAAGGCTTCATGCGCGCTGCAGGTGTGAGCCGTGATGCCTTGCAGGAACGCGAGGAGAAAAAGGGGACGTTCTACTTTGCCGTGGTCGAAACTCCGGGCCGCGACGCCGCCGATATCGTGGCAGAGGTGCTTGAGCGCACGATCCGCCAGTTTCCCTGGCCGAAATCCATGCGCTGGGGCGCGGGCAGCCTGCGCTGGGTGCGGCCCTTGCACCGGATCCTGTGCATTCTGAGCGACGAGGCCGGGGCCATCGTAGTGCCGCTCTCGGTTGATGGCATCGAGGCGGGCCGGACCACGGAGGGCCACCGCTTCATGGGCGGTGCCGCGTTCGACGTGACCTCCTTTGACGATTACGCGGCACAGCTGAAACGCCACAAGGTGATCCTTTCGGCCGAGGAGCGCGCGCAGGCGATCTGGCACGACGCCACCAACACGGCTTTCGCCAACGGTCTGGAGGTGGTCGAGGATCCGGGCCTCTTGCGCGAGGTGGCAGGGCTGGTGGAGTGGCCGGTGGTGCTGATGGGTGATATCGGCGCCGACTTTCTGGAGCTGCCGCCGGAAGTGCTGCAAACCTCGATGAAGGAACACCAGAAGTTTTTTTCGGTGCGCAACACCGCCACGGGCCGGATCGAGAAATTTGTGACCGTCGCCAATATCGACACCGACGATCAGGGCGCCACGATCCTCGCGGGCAACCAGAAAGTGCTGGCCGCTCGGCTTTCGGATGCGAAGTTCTTCTGGGAAAACGACCTGCGGGTCGCCCGCGAGCAGGGCCTCACGGCCTGGACCGACCAGCTGGGCAACGTAACCTTCCACAGCAAGCTGGGCAGCCAGAGGGACCGCATCCGGCGCATCGCCGCTCTGGCCCCCGAAATTGCGCGCATGATCGGCGCCGACCCTGCGATGGCCGAACAGGCCGCTTTGGTGGCCAAGGCCGATCTCAGCTCCGAGATGGTCTATGAATTCCCCGAACTGCAGGGGCTCATGGGGCGCTACTATGCTGAGGCCGCGGGCCTGCCAGACGAGGTGGCCGCCGCTTGCAAGGCGCATTACTCGCCGCTTGGCCCCTCGGACGACGTCCCCGAGGCCCCCGTCTCGGTGGCCGTGGCGCTGGCCGACAAGCTCGACACGCTGACCGGTTTCTGGGCCATCGACGAAAAGCCAACCGGTTCGAAAGACCCCTTTGCCCTGCGCCGCGCGGCTTTGGGGGTGATCCGGCTGGTCCTGAAGAACACCCTCAGAATCAGTCTTTTACCAATCATCTCTAAGGCCGATATTCTGGTCGCGGAGAACCCGCGCGGGGTTATCGGCCCAGATGCTCGCGTCTATGGCCCCGATCTGCTTGGCTTCATGCATGACCGCCTGAAGGTCTATCTGAAAGGCGAAGGCATCCGCCATGACGTGATCGACGCTTGCCTTGCCATGCCCGGCGCGGACGATCTGACCTTGCTGGTCAAACGCGCCACCGCGCTTGGCGATTTTCTCGGGACCGAGGACGGCACCAACCTGCTGCAGGGTTTCAAGCGCGCCAACAACATCCTCACGCAGGCGGAAGAGAAGGACGGCGTGGAATACTCCTTTGGCGCCGATCCGAAATTTGCCGAGGCCGAAGAGGAAAAAGCACTCTTTGCGGCGCTGGATGCCGCCGACGCCCGGATCGGCCCGGCCATGCAGGCCGAGGACTATCCGGCGGCGATGGAGGCGATGGCCGCGCTGCGCCCCGCGGTAGACGCGTTTTTCGAAGCGGTCCAGGTCAACACCGACAGCCAGATCCTGCGCCGCAACCGCTTGAACCTGCTGTCGCGGATCCGGGTGATCTGCCTGCAGGTCGCGGATCTGACGCGGCTCGAAGGCTGACGACAGCCGTGTCGGATCGCCAGGGGCGATCCGATCCACGCGCGCCCTTCGGGCGCGCACGGAGGGGGCCAGCCCCCCGGACCCCCGAAGTTCAAAGGCAGGATGAAGCCAGGGGCCAGGCCTCCGGCGGTCGTCGGGACAGCAGAACGGCGCATTGACAGCCGCGACGTCTATCCACCTTGTCACAGGCCGCGCGCGGCGTATTGTGGCGCCATGAAGCACGCCGCACCGCAGAAACCCGATGGCGAGAACCCGGATGTGACGCTGATCACGCCGACCGCGCCGATGGCGACCCCCACGCATGGGGGCCGGGCGAAATGCCTGCAGCGGCTGGTGCGGCTCGAGCTGCCGGTGCCGCGGACCATCGCGCTGTCCTTTGCCACCGTGCGCCGCATCGCGTCGGGCGAATTGCCGGACGTGGCCGCGCTTGTGGCCTCCTTTGCGCCCGGCGCCCTGCTCTGCGTGCGGCCCTCGTCGGAGGATCCCGACTGGGGCGGCCCCGGCGCGATCCTCAACATCGGCATGAACCCGGACCGGCTTTCGGCGCTTTCCGCCGAGATCGGCGGTGAAGCGGCAACCTCGCTTTATCTGCGCTTCGTGCAGGCCTATGCGATCCATGTGGCGCGGCTCGACCCGGACACGTTCGACGCCATAAAGGGCAGCGATGCCAAGGCGCTTGCCGATGCGCTTGCCGCCTATGAGGACGAGGCCGAAGAGCCCTTCCCGACCGACCCGGTCGCGCAGCTGTCGGAGGTTCTGCGCTCCATGGCGCGGGCCTGGGAAGGCACCACGGCGCGGCTCTTGCGTCAGGCCCGCGGCGCGCCCGCCGATGCCGGTCTGGGCCTTGTTGTGCAGGAAATGGCGCTCGGGATCGGCCCGGGTGAATGCGGCTCCGGCGTGTTGCAGATGGTCGATCCCGAAACCGGCGAGCGTCAGGTCACCGGGCGTTATCTCAGCCAGAGCCAGGGGCGCGAGGCGCTCGAGGCGCGCAGCGAGAGCCTGTATCTTACCCGCGACCCGCGCGGCCCCTCGCTCGAAGAGCTGGTGCCCGACGCCTTTGCCGAGCTCAAGGATCACGCCGAACTCATGCGCGAGCGGCTGCGCGCCGAGATGCAGATCGAGTTCACCATCGCCGACGGGCGCGCGCATATCCTCGACGGCATCCGGGTGCCGCGCTCGTCGCGCGCGGCGCTCAAGATCGCGGTGCGGCTGGCCGAAGACGACATCATCAGCCGCGCCGAAGCTGTCATGCGGATCGAGCCGCGCGCCATTTCCGAGCTGTTGCACCGCCAGATCGCCCCCGGGGCCTCGCGCGACACGATCGGCCACGGGGTTGCCGCCTCTCCCGGCGCGGCCACCGGCAAGATCGTGTTCTCTTCGTCTGACGCGCAGGCCAGCGCGGCGCGCAACGAGCCCTGCATCCTGGTGCGCCGCGAGACCAATCCCGAGGATATCCGCGGCATGCATGCGGCCCATGGCGTGCTGACCGAACGCGGCGGTATGACCAGCCACGCGGCGGTGATCGGGCGTGGCTTCGGCCTGCCTTGCGTGGTCGGTGCCGCGCGCATGAAGTTCAATCTCAAGCGCAAGACGCTGACCGCCGAAGACGGACGGGTCTTCCGCCAGGGCGATGTGATCACGCTCGACGGCACCTCGGGTGCGGTGCTGGCGGGTGCGCCCCGGATGGTCGAGGCCGCGCTCGACGACAGTTTCCACACCCTGATGAGCTGGGCCGATGACGAGCGTGATATCGACATCCGCGCCAATGCCGACACCCCCGCCGACGCCGCCACCGCGCGCAATTTTGCAGCCCAGGGCATCGGCCTGTGCCGCACCGAGCACATGTTCTTCGACGCCGACCGGCTCACACCCATGCGCGAGATGATCTTTGCAGATACAGCACAGGACCGGCAGGCGACCCTGGCCTATCTGATGCCGATGCAGCGCGCTGATTTCACAGAGCTTTTCCGCATCATGGAGGGCCTGCCGGTCTGCATCCGGCTGTTCGACCCGCCACTGCACGAGTTCCTGCCCACCGACCGCGCGGGCCTGCGGGAGCTGGCCGAAGCGCTGGATCTGCCGATCTCGGACGTCACCCGCCGCGCCGAGGCGATGGGGGAATACAACCCCATGCTGGGCATGCGCGGGGTGCGTCTTGGCATCGCGGTGCCTGAAATATATGACATGCAGGCGCGCGCGATCTTCGAGGCGACGCTGGATGCCAGCCATGCCGGTGCGCCGCCCGTAGTGCCCGAAATCATGCTGCCGCTGGTCTCGGCCAAGCGCGAGGTCGAGCTGGTGCGCGCCCGCATCGATGCGGTGGCCGCCGCCGTCCGGGCCGAGCGCGAACGCGACTTCACCTACCGTCTGGGGGTCATGGTCGAGACCCCGCGCGCCTGCCTGCGCGCCGACGAAATCGCCGCCCATTGCCATTTTCTCTCCTTCGGCACCAACGATCTCACGCAGATGGCCTACGGGCTCTCGCGCGATGATGCGGGCCGGTTCATGTCCGATTACGTGAGCCAGGGGGTCTTTGCCGAAGACCCGTTCCACGTGCTCGACATCGAGGGTGTGGGCGAGCTTGTGGCCATCGGCGCGGAGCGTGGACGCCAGGGCAAACCGGGTGTCATGCTGTCGATCTGCGGCGAGCACGGGGGCAATCCCGACAGCATCGCCTTCTGCCGCGCGGTTGGCATGGATTATGTCAGTTGCTCGCCCTTCCGGGTGCCGGTGGCCCGACTCGCTGCCGCGCAGTTGGCGATTCGGGACAGGTTCACCCCCGTTCCCCCCCCAAGATAGACGCAACCCGGGCAAACGCGCCACAACCTGTTGCGATTTACCAACACTTAACTTTTTTGTATGACCGCGTGATGCGTTCTGGCCCCCCGGGGCCTGCGCTCTATGTCGCCGACTGCCGATCAGAAACAACAAAGAGACCAAACAATGCTACGTGCCTTGTGTGTCTGCCTGGCCGTTCTTGGCCTTACCACGCCGCTTGCTGCCGAGACCAAGACCAAAGCCCAACTTCTCTTCACGCTGGAGCAGCGGGCGCTGACCAAAGCCGGAGGCGCGCATCTTCAGCGCCTCGTCACCCCTGTGAAAGCGTCCGCCGTGACCGGCGAAGACGGGATCACCAACGTGCGCTATTCCAGCGACTGGCTGCGCAACCAGCCGCGCGCCAATGGTGGCGCCGAATGGCGCTGCCTGGCCGAAGCGCTCTATTTCGAGGCCCGCGGAGAGACCGTGAAAGGCCAGTTCGCCGTTGCCGAAGTGATCCTGAACCGCGTCGAAAGCGGCCGCTTTCCCAACAGCATCTGCGGTGTGATCAACCAGGGCACCGGGCGCAAATACGCCTGCCAGTTCACCTATACCTGCGACGGCATCCCCGAGCGGATCCACGAACCCGGCGCCTGGGAGCGTGTGGGCAAGGTCGCAAAGGCGATGCTCTCGGGTGCGCCGCGCAAATTGACCAAGGGGGCCACGCATTACCACACCACCGCCGTGCGTCCGGCCTGGTCGCGCAAATACGAGCGCACCGCCAAGATCGGCGTGCACCTCTTTTACAAGCACACCTGGCGCGCCGCCCGCCGGTAGGCGGGTCGCAAATACGCGGTGAGACGGCGCGTTCCGCGCTCGCATGCGCCGGCGGTATGGCCTATGACCGGGCCAACCGCACGCAGAGAGGGCCCGCCATGGCCGACGAGATCCGCCTTGCCTTCGCCCACCCCGCCGAACGCGCCATCGCCACCGCCAGCGACGAACCGCGCGACCGGATTTCTCTGCGCGATCACATCGTCGAGGCCGAGATCGGTGCGTTCCAGGCCGAACGCGGCACCACGCAGCGGCTGCGCTTCAACGTGGTGGTGGAGATCCAGCCAATCACCGCGCCGCTCGAGGACGATGTCGACCGCATCCTGTCTTACGACCGGGTGACCGAGGCCATCGCGCTGGAACTGGCCGCCGAACGGCTCAACCTGCTGGAAACTCTGGCCGAACGCATCGCCGAACGGATCCTGCTGGAGCCGCAGGCGATGCGGGCCTTTGTCCGGATCGAGAAGCTGGATCGCGGACCGGGGGCGCTGGGGGTCGAGATCCTGCGCAGGCGGCGCGATTTCGGGCAGCATCTCAACGATCTGGCCAGCGAAGCGGCCACAACCCGCCCGCACCCGCGCGTGGTCTTTTGCAGCAACGATGTCATTGCCCATGCCGGGCTCTCAAAGACAATCGACGCGCTGGCCGCAGAAGCCGCGCCACTGATCCTCTGCGTCGGCACCCCGCCCGAGCCCGCCCCACAAACCGGGCACAGGATGACCCAGCGCCGGGTCGATCTGCTGGCCATCGAACAGAACGGCTGGCGGCTGGCGGCGCGGGATCTGCGCTGCAAGGTGGTCTCCACCCGCACCGAGCTCGACTGGGCGATGAAAAACGACCAGATCTGCGTCTGGGCGCCGTCCAAGATCGTGCTCGACGCGGTGGACGGACCAAAGGTGCAGCCGCGCGACAGCGTGGCCCTGGCCGCCTGGTTCGCCGAAGAGATGGAGGCCTGCGAACTGGTGGTGATCGGCGCGGAACCGGCCGCCCGACCCTCGGATGTGCCGCAGCGGCAAGGCACGCTCACCGACCCGTTGGGCTGAGCCGCGAAAGATCGCGCCGGCGTCCCGGTTTCTTTGGGCTGGAAATATCCCGGTGGGGGTCCGGGGGAGGCAGCGCCTCCCCCGGCGGATCGGCGCCGCAGGCGCCGACATCCCTCAGACCAGCGTGGCCTCGGTGGCCGCGCGCATCTCGTCTTCGCTGACACCCTCGGCCAGCTCGACGATCTTCAGCCCGCCTTCGACCACATCCAGCACGCCGAGATTGGTGATGATGCGGTCGACCACCCCCGCGCCGGTCAGCGGCAGCGTGCAGGCCTTGAGCACCTTGCTGTCGCCGTGCTTGTTGGTGTGGTCCATCACCACCACCACCCGGCCGACACCGGCCACCAGATCCATCGCGCCGCCCATGCCCTTCACCAGCTTGCCGGGGATCATCCAGTTGGCCAGATCGCCGTTCTCCGCCACTTCCATCGCGCCCAGAATCGCCGCCGCGATCTTGCCGCCGCGGATCATGCCAAAGCTCTGGGCGCTGTCGAAATAGGACGTGCGCGCCAGCTCGGTGATCGTCTGCTTCCCGGCATTGATCAGGTCGGGATCCTCGTCACCCTCGAGCGGAAACGGTCCCATTCCCAGCATGCCGTTTTCCGACTGCAGCGTGATGTCCTTGTCGCCCACGTAATTGGCCACCAGCGTCGGAATGCCGATGCCGAGATTGACATACATGCCGTCTTCAAGCTCGTCCGCCGCCCGCGCGGCCATCTGATTGCGATCCCAGGGCATTACGCGTCCTCCCTCGTCAAATGGTCGACGCGTGGGGATGAAAACCGGTATCCACTGTTCATCACGCGTCCTCCCGCTTGCGCACCGTGCGCTGCTCGATCCGTTTTTCGTGGTCACCCTGCACGATCCGGTGCACATAGATGCCCGGCAGGTGGATCTTGTCCGGGTCGAGCGCGCCGCGCGGCACGATCTCCTCGACCTCGGCGATGCAGATCCTGCCGCACATGGCGGCGGGCGGGTTGAAGTTCCGGGCGGTCTTGCGGAACACCAGATTGCCGGTGTCATCGGCCTTCCAGGCTTTCACGATGCTCAGATCGGCAAAGATGCCCTCTTCGAGGATATAGGTCTCGCCGCCGAACTCCTTGTGTTCCTTGCCCTCGGCGATCACCGTGCCGACGCCGGTCTTGGTGTAAAAGCCCGGGATGCCGCAGCCGCCCGCGCGCATGCGCTCGGCCAGAGTGCCCTGCGGGTTGAACTCCAGCTCAAGCTCGCCCGACAGGTATTGCCGCATGAACTCCGCGTTCTCGCCCACATAAGACGACATCATTTTCTTGATCTGCTTGGTTTCGAGGAGCTTGCCAAGGCCGAACCCGTCGACGCCCGCATTGTTGGAAGCGACCGTCAGATCCTTGACGCCGCTGGCCACCAGCGCGTCGATCAGCAGTTCCGGAATGCCGCAGAGGCCAAAGCCGCCTGCCGCGATCAGCATGCCGTCCTGGGTCACACCGTCGAGCGCCTCGGCGGCTGAGCCGTAGACCTTTTTCATCGCCTTACTCCCCGTCAGTTAGGTCGCAAGGGTTGTCGCTTGGGCGGATTGGGAAGTCAACGCGATTGCGCAGGTGCAGCATGGCGCCGGCGCAACCGTTCTCCCGGAGCGCCCGCGTGGCGCTCAGCCGGCTTTTTTGGCCGCCGCGGTCTTGGCCGCGGGTTTCTTTGCGGGCTTCTTCGCGGCCGTCTTCTTGGCCGCCGGCTTTTTCGCCGCCGCCTTCTTGGCCGGTTTCTTGCCTTTCTTGGCGGCTTTCTCGGCGATCAGCTCTAGCGCCATCTCCATCGTGACCGCCTCGGCCTCGGTGCCCTTGGGGATCGTGGCGTTGATCTTGTCCCATTTCACATAGGGTCCGTAGCGCCCGTCCATCACCGCAATCGGCCCGCCATCGGGGTGATCCCCCAGCTCTTTCAACGGCTTGGCCGGTGTGCGACCGCGCCCGCCGGGATTTGCGCGCTTTTCGGCCAGAAGCTCCACCGCGCGGTTCATCCCGATGACAAAGACGTCCTGCGGGTCCTTGAGATTGGCATAGATCGGCTTCGGCTCATCGGGCAGCTGGTGCATGAGATAAGGGCCAAACCGGCCAAAGTTCGACTTGATCACCCCGCCTTCGGGATGCATGCCGATCTCGCGCGGCAGGCTGAGCAGGGTCAGCGCCTTTTCCAGCGTCATTTCATCGGCTTGCCAGCCTTTCGGCAGGCTTGCGCGCGGCGGTTTCTTGTTCTCTTCACTGGCCTCGCCGCGCTGCACATAAGGGCCGAACCGGCCTGACCGCAGGCTGATTTCCTCGCCGTTCTCATCCTCGCCCAGGATCCGGTCCTGCCCTTCGGCGCCCTCCCCCCCGATGGGCCGGGTGTAGCGGCATTCGGGATAGCGCCCGCAACCGACAAAGCCGCCGGTGCGCGAGGTCTTCAGATGCAGCTGGCCTTCGCCGCAAAGCGGACAGATGCGCGGGTCGGAGCCGTCGTCGCGCGGTGGATAAAGCTGCGGCGCCAGCGCGTCATCGAGAACGTCGAGCACTTCGGCGATGCGCAGCTCGGACGTCTCGGCGATGGCTGCAGAGAAATCCTGCCAGAAGCGGCTCAGCAGATCCTTGTAATCCGCATTCCCGGCGCTGACTGTGTCGAGCTCGTTTTCCAGTGCCGCGGTGAAATCGTATTCCACGTAGCGCTTGAAGAAATTCAGCAGGAAGATCGTGACGATCCGGCCCTTGTCCTCGGGGATCAGGCGGCCCTTGTCCTTGCTGACATATTCGCGCTCCTGGATTGTCGAGACAATCGAGGCATAGGTCGAAGGCCGTCCGATGCCCAGTTCTTCCATGCGCTTGACCAGCGTCGCCTCCGTGTAGCGCGGCGGCGGCTGAGTGAAGCTCTGCGTGCCCAGCACCGCGCCGTTTTCCGACAGGACGGCCGCGCCGTTTTTCTGCAGTCCGGCCCCGGCGCTCTCGATCACCGCGTCGGATTTGTCGCCCGCCTTGTCAAAGCCCGCCTGCATCGGCGCGCCCTTGGCGAACGCCGCCGCTTCACCCTGCATGATCTGCGGCAGGATACGGTCGTCATCGGCGTCGGCGGGCTCGTCGCGCCCTTCTTCGTAGACCTTGAGAAAGCCATCGAACACGATGCGTTGCCCGGTGGCGCGCAGTTGCACGTCATCGCGCTCATCGGCCACGGTCACGGTGGTGCGCTCTAGTTTCGCGGGCGCCATCTGGCAGGCCAGCGTGCGCTTCCAGATCAGATCGTAAAGCTTGCGCTGGTCGGGCTCCGAAAGCTTGAGCGAGGCCGCGTCGCGGGTCATGTCCGTCGGGCGGATACACTCATGCGCTTCCTGCGCGTTCTTGGCCTTGTTTTTGTAATGCACAGGCTTTTCAGGCACATAGGACTTGCCATAGCGGTCGGTGATCGCCGCGCGCGCCTCCTGCACGGCCTCGGGTGCCATGTCGATCCCGTCGGTCCGCATATAGGTGATGTGCCCGGCCTCGTAGAGCCGCTGGGCGGTGGACATGCATTGCCGCGCGCCCATGCCGAGCTTGCGGCTGGCCTCCTGCTGCAGGGTCGAGGTCATGAAGGGTGCCGACGGGTTGCGGGTCGCGGGCTTGGCCTCGACGAAGCTGACGCTGAGGGCGCGCGCGCTGACCGCCTGCACCGCCAGCTCGGCCTGGGTTTCGTTCTCCAGATCGTAGCGGTCGAGCTTCTTGCCGCCGAGCGTCACCAGACGCGCCTCGAACTCCTGGCCGCGCGGGGTCACGAACTGCGCCCTGACCTGCCAGTATTCCCGCGGTTTGAAGGCCTCGATCTCCATCTCGCGCTCGACCACGAGCCGCAGGCAGACAGATTGCACCCGCCCCGCCGACCGCGCGCCCGGCAGCTTGCGCCAGAGCACCGGCGAAAGGTTGAACCCCACCAAGTAATCAAGCGCGCGGCGCGCCAGATAGGCATCGACCAGCGGCACGTCGATGTCGCGCGGATTGGCCATCGCCTCGGTCACCGCGGCCTTGGTGATCGCGTTGAAGGTCACCCGGCTGACGGCGGTGTCCTTCTTGATCGAGCGGCGCTTGGTCAGCGCTTCCTTGAGGTGCCAGGAGATCGCCTCGCCCTCACGGTCGGGGTCGGTTGCGAGGATGAGCGCATTGTCGGATTTCAGCGCTTCGGCGATGGCCGAGACATGCTTTTTCGAATCGTTCGCCACCTCCCAGGTCATCTCGAAGCCCTGCTCGGTATCGACGGAGCCGTCTTTCGGCGGCAGGTCCCGCACGTGCCCGTAGGAGGCCAGAACCGTATAGTCGGAACCCAGATACTTGTTGATTGTCTTGGCCTTGGCCGGGGACTCGACGACGACAACTGGCATCTGCGGGAAACCCTCCTGAACGATTATTATATGGCCGGTCGATGGCCGCGTATGGCGTTGAGGGATGTGGGGTGCAAGGGGCAATTGTCAACGCAGCGTGCGATTCTGCGCTGTTGCGTCACGCGCCCGCGCCATGCGCTGCGGCAAAATGAACCCCGCGCATCGCCTGACGCGCGGGGCCTGAAAATCTCTGGATCCGGCGCGGGGCGCCGATCAATCCTCGACGTCGTCGTCGCCATCCTCCATCGACATGCCGGCATCTTCCATCGACCCGCCCGAGGCCGGATCCGCAGCGCCAACCATGGGGCGATAGGCGACGATCGAGCCGTCCTTGGCATAGATCGGGGTCTGCGCCGGAGCGACAACCACCTCTTGCGGCTTGCTGCAGGCGGAAAGCGCGAGAAGCGCGGCGGCGCTGGTGGCAACACTGATTCTCTTGAGCATGGAAATCTGTCCTTTTTCCCAAGTCCGTTGACGCAGGCACGCGCCCGGCGCGCGCCGTCGCTGGCGGCGGATGTCCTTTCGGATCCGTTTCGCGATGTTGGCCAACTCGTGACGGCGGGTCCGGGTTCCCGGTTATGTGCGCTTGCGGCGCAAATCAGCTCAGGTCGCAAGCGAGAGCAGCCCCCCGGGCTGGCGCCGGATGCGGCCATCGAGCTCCAGATCGGTGAGCGCCGGGGCCACGGCGCGGCTTGGCGCGCCCAGATCGCGGATGAGCTGATCCTCGGCCAGCGGCGAGGGCCCGAGCCGCGACAGGATCTGGCTGTGCAGGGCGGCGGTTTCCGCAAGGCTGCGGGTTTCGGGCGGGGCCGGTGGAATGTCGGGCGTGGCGACGGCGGGGCCCGGCAGGTCCATCGCCATCTGCGTGGCGCTTGCGGTCTCCTGCAGATCGGGCAGCAGTTCCAGAACATCCTCCGCCCCGCGCACCAGCCGCGCGCCGTCGCGGATCAGCATGTTGCAGCCGCTGGCACGCGCATCGAACGGATGGCCCGGCACCGCCAGCACCTCGCGCCCCTGATCGAGCGCGGTGCGCGCCGTGATCAGCGAGCCCGAGCGGGCCGCCGCCTCGACAACCACGGTGGCCCGTGCCAGACCCGAGACGATCCGGTTGCGCATCGGGAAGTGCCGCGCCAGCGGTTGCAGCCCCATCGGCTGCTCGCTGAGCCGCGCGCCGCCCGAAGTGGCGATCTCTTCGGCGAGGCGGGTGTTTTCGGACGGGTAGAGCACATCGACGCCGCCACCCATCACTGCCACCGTGCCGGTCCCGAGCGCGGCCTTGTGGGCGGATGTGTCGATGCCGCGGGCCAGCCCCGAGGCAACGACATACCCCGCCTTGCCCAGCCCGTCGGCCAGCCCGCGGGCCATGCGCATGCCCAGCGACGACGCGTTTCGCGCGCCGACCAGCGCCACCATCGGGCGGCTCAGCACCGATGCGTCACCAACCGCCCAGAGCAGCGGCGGCGCGTCCTCGAGCGCGGCAAGTTCGGGGGGATAAAGGATATCGCCGCGGCAGATCATGTGCGCGCCCGCCGCGCGCGCGGCGTTCAGTTCGGCGTGCACAACGGCTTCGGGGCAGATCTGGTATTTCTCGACCCCGGCGGCGCGGGCAATCTCCGGCAAGGCCAGAAGCGCGCCCTGCGCGCTGCCATGCTCGGCCATCAGCCGCCAGAAGGTGGCGACGCCGACGCGGCGGGATCGCAAGAGACGGAGCCAGGAAATCCGGTCGTCTTCCGTGGTGGGTGGGAGTGGGGGGTGAGTGGAAGAAAAGCTGTCGTCCGGCATCCCTGTCCCCGTCGCTTGCAGGATCATGGATAGCGCGCGGGTGGTTAATGCGGAGTAAACCGAAATCAGCTTTGTGACCGCTAAATGCGAAGCACTTGTTTTTTGGCAGTATTCTTTGAATTATTCTTTTGAATTGTCATGAATTCGGCCTCGCCGCCCCTCCTTCGGTCCCGGTTGCGACGCATCTGCGCGCTCTGCCGCGCCCCCCGCGCGTCGCATCATGGCCCAGAGCACGGTCCAGACCGTGAGCCCCTGGATCGACAGCGCCACCATCAGATGCGGCAGGACAGAGGCGTCCTCGGTGGTGAGGTCCGCGTTCAGGGCGACATGCACCAGCGGCAGTCCGAAGATAAGCGCTGCAAGCACCGCCGACACCGCCCCGGCCCAGCCCGTGACCACCAGACCCAGCACCAGAGCCACGCTGAGCGGCAAGGTCAGAAGCCCCAGAACAGGCGCGGCCATCAGCGCATAGAGCACAAAGAGAATCGCCCGGCGCACAGCGTCGCCACCATCGAGCGCGCCCGGAACGCCGGCCAGTCTCAGCAGGGCGTAGGCCAGCAGAGCGGGCAGCAGGATGCCGAGGCATGTGGCGCCGACCGGGCGCCAGACGCCAACAACGCGCCACGCCATCGGCGGACTGCGCAGGCCGGTTGGCCAGGGGGCGCGGTCGGGCGCGCCCCGCGCCGCTGGCACCGTATCAGTCCGAAACCGCGTCACACCCGGATCAGGCTGCCGCACCGCCGACCGTCAGCCCACCGATCATCACCGTGGGCTGGCCAACACCGACGGGCACCCATTGGCCCTGTTTGCCGCAATTGCCCATGCCGGGGTCGAGCGCCATGTCGTTGCCCAGCGCGCGTATCTGGCCCAGCGCGGTCGCGCCGTCGCCGATGAGCGTGGCGCCCTTGACCGGTGCGCCGACCTTGCCATCCTTCACGCGGTAGGCCTCGGTGCAGGAAAACACGAACTTGCCGTTGGTGATATCGACCTGCCCGCCGCCGAACCCGACCGCCCAGATCCCGTCTTTCAGATCGGCCACGATGTCGCCCGGATCGGCCTCGCCCCCCAGCATGTAGGTGTTGGTCATGCGCGGCATCGGGATATGGCCGTAGCTTTCGCGCCGCCCGTTGCCGGTGGGCTCAACCCCCATCAGCCGCGCGTTCTGGCGGTCCTGCATGAAGCCCACGAGGATGCCGTCCTCGATCAGCACGTTCCTGCCTGAGGGCGTGCCCTCGTCATCGACACTCAGCGATCCGCGCCGGTCGGGGATGGTGCCATCGTCGAGCACGGTCACGCCCCTGGCCGCGACCTGCTGGCCCATCAGCCCGGCAAAAGCCGAGCTGCCCTTGCGATTGAAATCGCCCTCGAGCCCGTGACCGATGGCCTCGTGCAGCAGGATGCCGGGCCAGCCGGGGCCCAGCACGATGTCCATGACACCGGCGGGCGCGGGCTCTGCCTCGAGGTTCACCAGCGCGATGCGCAGGGCTTCGCGCGCCTTGGCCTGCCAGTCCGCGGGGTCGAGCAGCCCGTCAAGCGCCACCCGTCCGCCGCCACCCGCCGTGCCGGATTCGCGGCGGCCGTTCTCTTCGACGATGATCGAGACATTGACCCGGGTCATCGGGCGCACATCGCTCACCACGCCGCCTTCGGGGCGCAGAATCACCACCTCCTGCAGCGAGGCGCCGATATTGGCGGTGACCTGCACCACGCGTGCATCGAGCCCGCGGGCAAAGGCGTCGATCTCGCGCAATGTCTCGACCTTGACCGGGAAGGAGGCCCCGGCAATCGGGTCGGCATCGGTGTAGAGCGCGCGATTCGTGCCTTTCGGTGGCGGCGCCATGACACCGCCGCCGTCGCCGATGGCCAGCCGCGCGGTCTCGGCGGCGCGTTTCAGCGCGCTTTCGCTGATTTCGGTGGCATGGGCGTAGCCAGCGACTTCTCCCCTGACCGCGCGCAGGCCAAAGCCCTCGGCGGCATCGTAGCTGGCGGTCTTGATGCGCCCGTCATCGAAGACCAGCATCTCCGAGCGGCGCCGCTCCAGAAAGAGCTCCCCGTCTTCGGCGCCGGCAAGGGCGTCGCGCAGAAACGCGGTGCTGCGGTCGAGATCGAGATGGGTCTCGAAGGGGCGGAAGGGCGCATCGCTCATGAAAAGCCTCGGGTTTTGTTGATCTGGATCAAGAAAGCGGCGGTTTGCCGCAAGATGAACGCTTTAACGACACCGCAGAATATGGTTTTAAACTCGCGATACGCAATGGACAGCCTCCGGCCCGAGTCTCCGGACCGCAGGGGGCATCCGCGCTTCGGACCAGACGCACAACCGACCAGGGTGAAATATGCAATTGAAATCGATGCTGACAGGCCTCATCGGCGCAGCCTTCGCAACGCCCGCGATGGCGCAGGAACTGGAGATCATCGGACGCCCGGTCGATGGCGGCGTGGGCTTCCAGCCGGCGGCCACCAACCTCGCGACCGAGCTGCAATGGCTCGACGGGCTGCTGCTGATCATCATCACCGTGATCACGCTGTTTGTGGTGGCGCTGCTGGCCTATGTGATCGTGCGCTACAACCGCAAGGCCAATCCCGATCCGGCGCGGTTCACCCATAACACGCCCATCGAGGTGGCCTGGACCATCGTGCCGATCATCATCCTGATCGGCATCGGCGCCGCTTCTCTGCCGGTGCTGTTCAACCAGCAGGAAATCCCCGAAGGCGATGTGACCATCAAGGCCACCGGCTATCAGTGGTACTGGGGCTACGAATATGTCGGCACCGATCTGGCCTATGACGGCTACATGATCGGCTCGCCCTTCACCGGTGGCGACAACCGCATGACCGATGAGGTCGAGGCGCAGCTTGTCGAGGCCGGCTACAGCAAGGACGAGTTCCTGCTGGCCACAGATACCGCAATTGTGGTGCCCGTGGGCAAGACCATCGTGATCCAGGTCACCGGCGGTGACGTGATCCACTCCTGGACGATCCCCGCCTTCGGTGTGAAGCAGGATGGCGTGCCCGGGCGTCTGGCGGAGCTGTGGTTCACGCCGGAACAGGAAGGCGTCTATTTCGGCCAGTGTTCGGAGCTGTGCGGCATCGCGCATGCCTATATGCCGATCACGGTGAAGGTGGTCTCCGAGGCCGCTTACGAGGCCTGGCTCGCGCGGTCGCTGGAGGCCGGAGAATATACCGACGTGCGTGAGGTTCTGACAAACTGAGCGGCGTGGTGGGTTGAAAACCCACCCTACGGCGCCGCACGCGCAACCGCGTAGGGTGGGTTTTCAACCCACCACGCCGCAGGAGAGACCATGAGCGACGCAAGCATCAACAGCACCGGTCTGGACGGCGAGGCGCAGTTCGGCGATTACTTCGCCCTGCTCAAGCCCCGCGTGATGACGCTGGTGGTTTTCACCGCCTGTGTCGGTCTGCTGGCAGCCCCGGTGTCGCTGCATCCCTTTGTGGCGTTTTGCGCAATTCTCTTTATCGCCGTGGGCGGCGGCGCGTCCGGTGCGCTCAACATGTGGTATGACGCCGATATCGACGCGGTGATGAAGCGCACCGCCAAGCGCCCGATCCCCGCGGGCAAGGTCACCGGTCAGGAGGCGCTGGCCATCGGGCTTTTTCTGTCCGGCGTCTCGGTAATGTTCCTGGGGCTCGCCACCAACTGGCTGGCGGCCGGTCTGCTGGCCTTCACGATCTTTTTCTACGTCATCATCTACACCATGTGGCTCAAGCGCCTGACGCCGCAGAACATCGTGATCGGAGGCGCCGCCGGTGCCTTTCCTCCGATGATCGGCTGGGCCGCCGCCACCGGCAGCGTTTCGGTGGAAGCGGTGCTGATGTTCTGCCTGACCTTCATGTGGACGCCGCCGCATTTCTGGGCGCTCGCGCTCTTTGTGCGGATGGATTACGACAACGCCACCGTGCCGATGCTCACCGTGACCCACGGCCGCCGGGCGACACGCAACCACATCCTGGTCTACACGATCCTGCTGGCGGTGCTGGCGATTGCCACCGGCTTTACCTCCGTCGGCGGGCCGGTCTATCTGACCGTTGCGCTGGTGCTCAACGCGCTCTTCGTCAAGGGCGCCTGGGAGATCTGGAACCGCGACGAGGATCAGGCGGAAGCGGACAGGTACCTGGCCGAGCGCAGGTTCTTCAAACTGTCGCTCTACTATCTCTTTGCCCATTTCGGTGCGATCCTCGTCGAGGCGGGGCTCGAGCGGTTCGGGGTGTTGGCATGATCTCCAGGCAACATGAGCTGCACCAGCGTCGGTTCGGCCGCAATCTTGGCGTCGGGCTTGTGCTTGCCGCCTTCATCGCGGTCATCTTTGGCCTCACGGTGGTCAAGGTGACCTCCGACGACTTCTCGGTCACCAACAGCGGCGTTCAGACCGGAGGCAGCGATGGCAATTGATCCCAAGACCAAAACCGTTCTGCAGGCGGGCTCGCTCGTGGTCTTCATGGGCGCCATGGCCTGGGCCTCGGTGCCGCTTTACGACTGGTTCTGCCGGGTCACCGGCTATGGCGGTGCGACCGGTGTTGCCACGGCCACCGAAGGCAAGATCCTCGATCAGACCATCAAGGTGCGCTTTGATGCCTCACTCGAACGCGGCATGGCCTGGGAGTTCAGGCCGATGCAGCCCGAGATGGAGATCCGCATCGGCGAAGAGGGCATGGCCTTCTACGAGGCCTATAATCCCACCAACCGCCCCATCGCGGGCTCGGCGAGCTACAACGTGGCCCCGTTCGGCGCGGGGGGGTATTTCTCCAAGATCGACTGCTTCTGCTTTGAAGAACAGGTGCTGATGCCGGGCGAGCGGGTTGAAATGCCGGTGGTCTTCTTTGTCGAGACCGGTATCGTCGACGATGCCGAGGCCAGCCGCTCGAAACACATCACATTGTCCTATACGTTCTACGAGATCGACCTGCCCGAAGAGACGCAGGCCGCTCTGGAACGCAAAGCGGATGATCAAACATCCCTGAACTGACGCCAAACGAGGGACCCTTATGGCTCACGCGAAAAACCACGACTACCATATCCTGAACCCCTCCATCTGGCCGTTGCTGGGGGCGCTTTCGGGGTTCATCATGCTCTTCGGCGCCGTGTTGTGGTTCCACGACAACGGCCCCTGGCTCTTTCTGATCGGCTTCGTCGGCGTGCTCTACGTCATGTTCGGCTGGTGGTCGGAAGTGGTGAGCGAAAGCCATGTGGGCGATCACACACCAGTGGTGCGGCTGGGGCTGAAATACGGCTTCATCCTCTTCATCATGTCCGAGGTGATGTTCTTCTTCGCCTGGTTCTGGTCGTTCTTCAAACACGCGCTCTATCCCATCGATCCCGGCGGCATGAGCCCGGCAGTGGATGGCGTCTGGCCGCCTCTGGGCATCGAGACCTTCGATCCCTGGCACCTGCCGCTGATCAACACGCTGATCCTGCTCTGCTCGGGCGCCGCGGCGACCTGGGCGCACCACGCGCTGGTGCATGAGGACAACCGCGAGGACATGAAATGGGGGCTGATCATCGCCATCGCCCTCGGCGCGATCTTCACGGTGTTCCAGGTCTATGAGTATTCCCATGCAGGCTTCGGCTTTGCCGGGAACATCTACGGCGCCAACTTCTTCATGGCGACGGGCTTTCACGGCGCGCATGTGGTGATCGGCACGATCTTCCTCTTTGTCTGCCTGCTGCGGCTCTTGCGCGGCCATTTCACCGCCGACAAGCATATCGGGTTCGAGGCGGCGGCATGGTACTGGCACTTCGTCGACGTGGTTTGGCTGTTTCTCTTTGCCGCAATCTACGTCTGGGGCGGCTGACGGCATGGTGGGGTGAAACCCCACCCTACGGAGGATGCAAACGCCCGCCTGTCACGGCGGGCGTTTTGCGTATTGGGGTGTTGCTCCGAAAGAGCAAGCCTTTCGCACGTTGATCGGAGCGGGACCAGCCCCCGCACGCAGGTTCAAGCGGGGGCCAGCCCCCGCACGCAGGTTCAAGCGGGGGCCAGCCCCCGCACGCAGGTTCAAGCGGGGGCCAGCCCCCGCACCCCCGAAGTTTATCGGCAAGATGAAGCCCCGGGGATTGCGCTTGCGGCCAGAGGCGGTACATCCGGGGCGAAGCAATGTGGAGGCAGCGTGTGCGGCGTATTCTGGCACCTCTGGCGATCGGCCTGTCGGGCGCGGCGATCCTTGTGGCGCTCGGGCTCTGGCAGGTGCAGCGGCTGGACTGGAAGCGCGGCGTGCTGGACGAGATCGACACGGTTATCGCAGGCCAGGCGCAGACCCTGCCGCGCCTGATCGCGCCCGACGAACAGCGCTATTTGCCGGTGTCGCTGGACGGCGAGATCGGGGCGGAGGCGCTTTACGTGCTGGTCTCGGTCAAGCAGCGCGGCGCGGGCTGGCGCGCGATCTCGGCCCTGCAGACGCCGGACGGGCGACGGATCCTTGTGGACCGGGGGTTTCTGCCCGTGGACCAGAAGGACGCGGCACTGCAGGCCGGGCCTGTCACGCTCGAAGGCAATCTGCACTGGCCCGACGACCGCAACTCCTCGACGCCGGAAAACGACGAGGCGGGCAATATCTGGTTTGCCCGCGACATCGCCGCCATGGCCGAGGCCCTGCAGACCGAGCCTTTGCTGGTGATTGTGCGCAACATGTCGCCCCGGGACCGCGGCGTGACGCCCCTGCCCGTCGACACGGGCGGCATTCCCAACGATCACATGCAATATGCCATCACGTGGTTTTCGCTGGCCGCGATTTGGCTTTTGATGACGGGGCTCTGGATCAGACGCCGCCTGAGCGGCAAGGAAGGCTGACATGCGTTACATCTCCACACGGGGCACCGCCCCTGTCCTGAGTTTCGAGGAGGCGATGCTGTCGGGTCTGGCGCGCGACGGCGGCTTGTACGTGCCCGAAACCGTGCCGCAGCTCGACGCGGCCTCCATTCGCGCGATGCGCGGGCTGAGTTATGAAGAGGTGGCCTGCCGCGTGATGCGGCCGTTCGTGGGCGACGGGTTTTCCGACGAGGTCTTTGCCGGGCTCATCGACAAGGCCTATGCCGGGTTTGGCCACCGCGCGCGGGCGCCGCTGGTCCAGCTTGGCGCGAACCACTTCCTGCTGGAGCTGTTCCACGGGCCGACCCTGGCCTTCAAGGATTTCGCCATGCAGCTCATCGGCCAGCTCTTTGAGGAAGCGCTGACGCGGCGGGGCGAGCGGGTGACCATCGTGGGCGCGACCTCCGGCGATACCGGGTCGGCGGCCATCGAGGCGTTTCGCGGGCTGGAGGCGGTGGATGTCTTCATCCTCTACCCGCATGGCCGGGTGTCCGAAGTGCAGCGTCGGCAGATGACGACACCGGTGGAGGACAACGTGCACGCGCTGGCCGTCGAAGGCGATTTCGACGATTGCCAGGCGCGGCTGAAGGACATGTTCAACGATTTCGAGTTCCGTGACGGGGTGCGGCTCGCAGGGGTGAACAGCATCAACTGGGCGCGGGTGCTGGCGCAGGTGGTGTATTATTTCTCCTCCGCCGTGAGCCTTGGTGCGCCGGACCGGCAGGTGAGCTTCACCGTGCCAACCGGCAATTTCGGCGATATCTTTGCCGGCTACATCGCCAAGCGCATGGGGCTGCCCATCGACCGGCTGGTGGTGGCGACCAACCAGAACGACATTCTCGACCGTTGCCTGCGCTCGGGCGCCTATGAGAAAGGCAATGTGCATGCCTCGATCAGCCCGTCGATGGACATCCAGGTCAGCTCCAATTTCGAACGTGCGCTTTTTGACGCCTATGGGCGCGACGGCGCGGCGGTCGCGCAGCTGATGGACGAGTTGGGCGAAGGCGGCTTTCATGTGAGCCAGGGCGCGCTGCAGGCGCTGCGCGAGCATTTCGACAGCGGCCGCGCCAGCGAGGAAGAGACGCTGGCGATGATCGGCACCGCGCAGATGCAGATGGGAGAGCTGCTTTGCCCGCATTCCGCGGTCGGGGTGAAGGTCGCCGGTGATCTGCGCGACCCGGCCACGCCGATGATCACGCTGGCCACCGCGCATCCGGCGAAGTTTCCCGATGCGGTGGAACGGGCCACCGGCACGCGCCCGCCCCTTCCCAATCGGATGGCAGACCTTTATGAGCGTCCGGAACGCCTGACCCGGGTTGCAAACGATCTTGACGCGCTCAAGTCGCTGATCCGCGACCGCATCGCCGGGTAACCGGGCAGAGGACGACAAACACGGGAGCATTCGTGAGCCAGATCAATGCGCAGATGACCACTTTGCCCAACGGGCTCAGGGTTGTGTCGGAACACATGCCGGGGCTGCAATCGGCCTCTATCGGGATCTGGGTGGCTGCAGGCGGCCGCCATGAACGCTCCGAGCAGAACGGCGTGGCGCATTTTCTCGAGCACATGGCCTTCAAGGGCACCAGGCGCCGCTCTGCGCTGCAGATCGCCGAGGCCATCGAGGACGTGGGCGGCTATATCAACGCCTATACCTCGCGCGAGGTGACGGCCTATTACGCGCGGGTGCTGAAAGCCGACACCGCGCTGGCGCTCGACGTGATCGCCGACATCCTGCTCAACCCGGTCTTCGATCCGCGCGAGATCGAGGTCGAACGCCACGTGATCCTGCAGGAGATCGGCCAGGCGCTCGATACGCCCGACGATGTGATCTTCGACTGGCTGCAGGAGCGCGCCTATCCCGACCAGGCGCTCGGGCGCACGATCCTTGGCGAAGCCGCCCGCGTGCAGAGCTTTGCGCGCGACGATCTGGCGACCTTTGTCGACGAGCATTACGGGCCGGGGCAGTTGATTATCTCGGCCGCCGGGGCGGTCTCGCATGACGCGCTGCTGCGCCAGGTCGAGGCGCTTTTTGGCACAATGGCCGCGCGATCGGGGCGCGAGGCGGACCCTGCGCGCTTTTCGGGGGGCGAGATCCGGCGGGAAAAGACGCTCGAGCAGGCGCATCTTGCCCTTGCCTTCGAAGCGCCGGGCTACCGCGATCCGGGCTTTTTCACCGCACAGGTCTATTCGATGGCGCTTGGCGGCGGCATGTCCTCGCGGCTCTTTCAGGAGATCCGCGAGAAACGCGGGCTCTGCTACACGATCTTTGCGCAAAGCGGCGCCTATGCCGATACCGGCATGACCACGATCTATGCGGGCACCTCCGGCGAAGAGCTGGGCGCGCTGGCGGAGCTGACCATCGACGAGATGAAGCGCGCCGCGGACGATCTGAGCGCCGCCGAGCTGGAACGCGCCCGCGCGCAGATGAAAGCGGGGCTGCTGATGGGGCTCGAAAGCCCGTCGAGCCGCGCCGAGCGCATGGCGCGCATGGTGCAGATCTGGGGCCACGTGCCGCCCATCGAGGACACGGTGGCGCGGATCGACGCGGTGACGCTTGACGGGTTGCGCGATTTCGCCGCCCGGCAGGTGGTCGAGGCACCGGCGGCTCTGGCGCTATATGGGCCGGTCGGCGCGGCGCCGGATCTGGGCACGTTGCAGGCGCGGCGGGCCGCCTGATGATGATGCTGCGGCGCAAGCTCAGGCTCGAGACAGAGCGCCTGACGCTGCGCCCACCGGTGCATGCCGACTTTACCCCCTGGTCGGGGCTGCGGCGCGACAGCCGCGAGTTTCTGGCCCCCTGGGAGCCGACCTGGGCCGAAGATCACCTCAGCCGCCGCGCCTTCACCAATCGGGTCTACTGGGCGTCGCGCTCGATTGCCGCAGGCACCGCGGTGCCGCTCTTTCTGACCCGGCGCTCGGATGACGCGCTGGTGGGGGCGATCACGCTCGACAATATCCGCCGCGGGCCCGCGCAGGCCGGCACGCTGGGCTACTGGATCGGCGCGCCTTTTGCGCGCGAAGGCTACATGTCGGAATCGATCGAGGCGATTGTGCACCACGCGTTCGAGAAGATGGGCCTGAGCCGGATCGAAGCCGCCTGCCTGCCGGAGAACGTGGCCTCGCGCGGGTTGCTGGAGCGGTCGGGGTTCAAATACGAGGGGGTGGCGCAGAGTTATCTGCAGATCAACGGGCGCTGGCGCACACATGTGCTTTATGCTGCGTTGCGCATGGACCGGCGCGGGCGCACACAGGCGGGCTGAGCGCCGCGCTCATCCGTGCTGATGGACGGCCTCGCCCTGCGCCCGTCGCGCGCTACCCTTTGGGTGAGCCCTGTTCATGGAGAACCCGCATGCTCCGTTTCGTGACTGCCCTGCTCTTGTCTCTCGCCGCCGCGGCCCCCCTGGCCGCGCAACAGGATCGCCGCCCCAGCCATTGCATCGCCGTCGCGGATGCCGCCCCCGGCCTCGAATACCTGCACAAGGCCGCCTGGACCGACCCGGTGCCGGAGTTTTCCGTGCGGCTGCATTACATCGCGCATGCCTCGTTTCTGATCCAGACCCGCGGCGGGCTCAATGCGGTCACCGATTTCACCGGCTTCATCGGCTCGACGACGATGATCCCCGACGTGGTCACGATGAACCACGCCCATGACACCCATTGGACCGCCAATCCCGATCCGGCGATCAAACATCCGCTCAAGGGCTGGGGAGAGACCCATGGCGCCGGGGTCGAACATTATCTCGATCTGGGCGAGATGCTGGTGCGCAACGTCTCCACCGATATCCGCAGCCAGTGGGGCGGCACCGAAGAGAAAGGCAACTCGATCTTCGTCTTCGAGGTCGAGGGTCTCTGCATCGGCCATCTGGGCCACCTGCATCACGAGCCCACCGACGCGCAATACGCAGCGCTCGGGCGGCTCGACGTGGTGATGGTGCCGGTGGATGGCGGCTACACGCTGCCGCTGCCGACGATCATCCGCGTGGTGGAGCGGCTGAAATCCTCGGTGGTGATACCGATGCACTGGTTTTCGGAAATGGCGCTCGGCGCGTTCCTGGATGGCGTCTCCGAGAGCTTTGCCATCGAGGTCACCGGTGGCGCGTCGCTGGAGGTCTCGCTGCGCGATCTGCCGCCGCGTCCCACGGTCATGGTCCTGCGCCCGAGCTGGCTGCGCGATCCGGAGTGACCGCGCCCGCGCCAAAGGAGCGCGCCCATGTTTCTTTGGGCCTCAAATACTCCTCGGGGGTCTGGGGGCAGACAGCCCCCACGGGGGTTTCAGGGGCTTGCCCCTGATCAAAAATGCATCACACCGTCCCGGCCAGCAAAACCGCCCGCACGCCACCCCGCGCCCCGTCATCCATTGACCCCACTTCCCGTCAAGACCCGTCCGCGATAGGGCTGGGACCGACCGACCGCCACCGGAGCCGCCATGCCCCTCGCCCCCGCCGATGACGCTTTTGCCGCCGAACTGGCGCACCACCTGCCCGCAGACACGTTGCGCCGGGCCGAGCCGCGCTATCTCGAAGAGCCGCGAGGGCGCTGGCTGGGCTCCGCCAAATGGCTCGCCCTTCCCCGCACCGCAGAGGAAGCCGCCTCGATCGTCGCCGCGGCCTCGCAGGCAGGCGTGGGGCTTCTGCCCTATGGCGGCGGCACAGGGTTGGTCGGCGGCCAGATCGCCAGCGACGGCCCTGCCCCCTTGCTCGTTTCGCTGGAGCGCATGAACGCGATCCGTGCGGTCTATCCGGAGGAAAACGTGCTGGTCGCGGAGGCGGGGACCATCCTGCAGGACGTGCAGAGCGCGGCGGAGCAGGCCGGGCGGCTCTTTCCGCTGTCGCTTGCCTCCGAAGGATCCGCCCGGATCGGCGGGCTCCTGTCGACCAATGCCGGCGGCGTCAACGTTTTGCGCTACGGCAATGCGCGGGATCTGGTGCTGGGGCTGGAGGCGGTGCTGCCCGACGGCACGATCTGGCACGGGCTGCGGCGCCTGCGCAAGGACAACACCGGGTACGACCTGCGGCATCTGCTTTGCGGGGCGGAAGGCACGCTGGGGCTGATCACAGCCGCGGCGCTCAAGCTCTCGGCGCGTCCGGCGGCGCAGGGCACCGCGCTCCTGACCGTGCCCGATCCCAAAGCCGCGCTGTCCCTGCTGGCGCGCGCGCGCGATCAGCTGGGCGACGGCATCAGCGCGTTCGAGGTGATGCATCGCATGGGGTTCGACTTTCTGACCGAGACTCTGCCCGACATCCGCCAGCCATGGCAGAGCCCGCCTGACTGGTCTGTGCTGATCGAACTGGGCTTGCCGCGCGGTCTCGACCCCGCCGCGGCGCTCGAGACGCTTTTTTCCGAGGCCTTCGAGGCCGGGCTTGTCAGCGACGGGCTGATTGCCCAGAGCCGCGCGCAGGCGCAGGATTTCTGGGCGCTGCGCGAACAGATCCCGGAAGCCAACCGGCGCATCGGCGCGATCTCGAGCCACGATATTTCGCTGCCCCTGAGCGAGATCCCGGCCTTCATCACCCAAGCCGCCCCGGCGCTGGCGGCTTTGGGGACGTTCCGGATCAACTGCTTCGGGCATCTCGGCGACGGCAACCTGCATTATAATGTGTTCCCGCCCGCGGGGGCAAACCGGTCCGCCTATGTGCATCTGCGCGATGACATCAAATCATGTGTGCATGACCTCACCCATGCGTGCGGCGGGTCGGTCAGCGCCGAGCACGGAATCGGGCGGCTGAAAGTCAGGGATCTGCAGACCTACGGCGACCCTGCCAAGCTTGCGGCGATGCGCGCCATCAAATCCGCGCTGGATCCCAAAGGCATCATGAACCCCGGCGCGGTGCTGCCGCTGCCGCATGACGCCTAGCCGGGATCCGGACAGGCGGCAGAGACACGCGGTCGTCGCAGAAAGATCCCCGCCCGGCCGTCAGGTCCGATTTACATCCCCTCGCTGGTCAGAGGCCTTACGGCTCAGCGCGACGACACCTGGAACACGCAGCCATCAGACACCAGCTCCGGCGGGGTCAGGCAGAGCCCGCGCGCGGTCTTGAACGCGGCCAGCACCTTGGGCACGTAATCGCGGGTCTCGGCATAGGGCGGCACCCCGCCATTCTTGTCGATGGAGTTCTCGCCCGCGTTGTATCCGGCCAGCACGAGGATCGGATCACCGTCGAACTTCTCCATCAGGAAATCGAGGAAGGTGACCCCGCCCTTGATGTTCTGCGCGGTGTCGTAGCTGTCGTCGACGCCGAACCGCTTGGCCGTGGCGGGCATCAGCTGCATCAGACCTTCCGCGCCCGCGTGGCTCTTGGCGTCGGCGCGACCACCGGATTCGACCGCAATCACCGCAAGCGCAAGCGCCGGTGACACCCGCGTGCCGACGGTCGACAGCAGAATGTCACTGCCATGGCGCGCGGCGATGTCCTGCAATTGCTGCAGGCGGGGGGAGGCCACCGACTGGCCCTGCGGGCCTTTGGAAAGGCTCACCAGTGCGGGCCCGAGCCGTCCCGGCCCGCTTGCCCCGACTTCGGGAGAGACGGCCGACCAGAACCAGGCATAGCTGCCAACCGCCCCGCCGGGGCGTTTCGGCGTCGCCGCGGCGGCGACCGTCTGTACGGCATCGGGCGGATCGGCCTCTACGGGACGCGGCGGGATTGCGGGTTCGGCGCGCGGTGCGATCTGCACCGTGATGCGTTTGCGTGCGCCGGGTTTGGGTGGCTTCACGCGTTTTGCAGAGAAATCGCTGAACCCCTGCTGGGCCGTGACCGGCGGAGGGGCGCACAGGGCTGCGATGCACGCAACCGCGAGTATTTTCCAGATTCCCATGGGGCTGCTCATTACCTGCCAAAGGTTGTTTTTTCTTATCCTCGCATAATCACCCTGTCTTGCACAGCAATGTTGACGAAACCTGAACGTAAACGTGCCATTTGCGCCGATAATCCCCCGCGCCAAAGCCCGGAATCACGTTCAAATCACTGATTTCATTGCCGTTGCCAAGAAAATCCACGCATCGCGATATTGCCCCCCAGATACTCCAAAATCAAACCAATCGTGTCACACTCTCGCCCCAAACCGAGTGCTTTATCTCCCCATACCGCAGCGGGGCTGGGCAACTGAGAGAGACCCAGACAAGCCCCGGCGCGGTGAACGTGAGCTAAAATTGAACCTACGGAGAGATACCATGATGAACTTCCTCAAAACCTTCCGCAATGACGAAGACGGCGCAGTTACGGTTGACTGGGTCGTGCTGACCGCAGCTGTTGTTGGCCTGGCGATCGCAGCCTACTCGACCATCGAGACCAACGCGACCACGCTGATCACCGCCGCTGGTGGTGCCGTTGCGGCCGAAAACGACTTCTAAGTTCGCGCGGTCCTATGACCGCTTGAACGCCGGCGCGTCTGACGCGCCGGCTCCCTTTATCCCGGTATCCGCGGGTCCTGCATCGGAGACGACACTATGCTGAACTACCTCAAGACTTTCCACCGTGACGAAGACGGCGCCGTGACCGTTGACTGGGTGGTGCTGACCGCCGCCGTTGTCGGCCTGGCCATCGCTGCCTATTCCACGATCGAGACCAACTCCACCACGCTGATCACCGCTGCCGGTGGTGCCGTGGCTGCAGAAAACGACTTCTAAGTCTTTCTCGCACCTGAAATTTCGTTCGAGCCGGCGCCAACCGGCTCGAAGCATCCTCCCAAGCAATAGAAAGGGAAAAACGATGCTCCATTTTTTAAATCGCTTCCGTGAGGATCAGTCTGGCGCCGTTTCGGTCGACTGGGTGGTCATCACGGCAGCCGTTGTCGGCATGTCCGCCGTGGCATTTTTCACGGTCGAGGACAGCTCCTTTGCGCTCATGGATGCAGCAGGCGGTGCTGTGGCTGCAGAAAACGACTTCTGACGCCCGTTCGACAATCGACACGCGGGAAAGGCGCCACCCAGAAGGGTGGGCCTTTTTTTTGTTGCGACGGCCCGATGGCGACAGAGGGCACCGGTGTCAGAAAAGCACCGCTTGCCCGGCACGATTTGGACATAATGCCCGGTTAGCGTGCACGATGAACGCGGCCGTTCAGAGGTTGCGAGAGGCATGATTATAAAGAGGTGACCTATGCGACTCGTCTTCGGGTTAGTATTGATAGCAGGTCTGGGGCTGGCAGGATTTGCCGTCTACATGGCGCAGAATTACATTGGCGCATATGAAAGCGCGCTGGCCGAGGAACGCGAGAAAGCGACCAAGGCCGTGGCCACGCAGCAGATCTTTGTGACCACCCGCGCCATCGCGTATGGCGAGATCATCACCGATGAGGATTTCACCCTCGCCCCCTGGCCGAAGGAAATCCTGCCCGAAGGCTTCTTTGACGAGGCCAACCCGCTCTCCGCCACCGGCGACGAGCCGCGCGTTGCGGTGCGGGCGATGGAAAAACACGAGGCGTTTCTCGACGTGAAAGTGTCCGAGCCCGGCGGCGATGCCGGACTGACCTCGCGTCTGGAACGTGGCGAGCGCGCCTTTGCCATCAAGGTCGACGTGGCCTCCGGCGTGTCGGGCTTCCTGCGCCCGAGCGACCGCGTGGATGTCTACTGGACCGGCCGGATCCCCGGCAACGACCCCAACTTGCCCGAGGGCGAGGTGACCAAGCTTATCCAGACCGGTGTGCGCCTGATCGCCATCGACCAGATGTCGCATTCCGAAACCACCGACGCCACGATTGCCCGCACCGTGACGGTTGCCGCATCGCCGCAGGATGTGGCCGGGCTGGCCCAGGCGCAATCGACCGGACGGCTGTCGCTGTCGCTGATGTCGCATAACGACGATACCGTCGCCGAAGCCATCGAGGTGGACCAGAGATCGCTGCTCGGGATCGAGCGGTCGGAGCAGAAAGCAGAGAAATCTCTGGAGGTTTGCACCATCCGCACCCGCAAGGGCGCAGACGTGGTCGAGATCCCGATCCCCTGCACAAACTGAGTTGCTTATCAGAGCGTTGAGCCGGCGGGGCGTCCTTTGGGTCGCCCCGTTTGCGTTGGCTTACAACCACAGCCTGTTGCGGGTTATCCACATAAAATAAGTGCGTGAACCCGTTGATTCTTGCAAAAAATACCAAAGTGACGCACAGTCCGCTGAAATGCAGGCACCAAGACCTGCGCACCGAGGCGTGATCGAAAGGCAGGTCACATGAAAATTGACAGATTTCTCAAGGCAGCCCTCCTGGGGCTGACGATGGCTGCATCGCCGGCCACCCAATTCGTGCAGGCAGAGTCCTTGCGCGTGGTGCGCACGGGCACTGAATCGGTGCTCTCCGTACCGATGAACCGTGCGGTGGTGGTTGAAAGCGACCAGCCCTTCGCGGAGCTTTCCATCGCGAACCCCGCGATTGCGGATATCTCGTCGCTGTCGGACAGCACAATCTACGTTCTGGGCAAGGCGCCCGGCACAACGACGCTGACGATCCTCGACGCGAACGGCCGTCTCATCACAAATGTGGATGTGCGGGTCGCGGCGGACGTGACCGAGTTCAAGGAGCGCCTGCGCCAGATCCTTCCGGACGAACGGATCGAGGTGCGCACCGCCAATGACGGCATTGTGCTTTCGGGCACCGTGTCCTCTACCCTCAAACTGCAGCGCGCGCTGGATCTGGCAGAGCGCTACGCCCCGCAACGGGTCTCCAACCTGATGAGCGTCGGCGGCATCCAGCAGGTCATGCTGAAGGTGCGCTTTGCCGAGATGAGCCGCTCGGTCGCCAAGACCCTGCGCTCGTCGATCGGCACCGGCGGATCGATCCTGAACGGCGATCTCGGGCTCGAGATCGGTACCGGCAACGCCGCCCCGCTTGCGGATGTCGACACGATTGTCGGCAAACTGAACCCGCAATCGGGCTCCAACGCCTCCGAAGGTGCGGTGCTCTTCGGGTTCAATGCCGGTGGGCTTGAGATCGGGATCCTGCTGGAGGCGCTCGAGGCCAAAGGCGTCGTGCGCACGCTGGCAGAGCCGAATCTGGTCGCACTGTCGGGGCAGGAAGCCAAATTCCTGGCCGGTGGCGAGTTTCCGATCCCGGTTGCCCAGCAGGGCAACACGATCTCCATCGAATTCAAGCCGTTCGGGGTGGAGCTGAACTTCATCCCGCGCGTCGTGGATGGCGATCTGATCAATCTGGAGCTCGAGACCGCGGTCTCCGCGCTCGATTTCGACAATACTTTCCAGTTCGAGACCATCACGGTCCCGGCCTTCCGGCGCCGCGAAGCGCAAACCACGGTGGAGCTCAGGGACGGCGAAAGCTTTGCCATTGCAGGGCTTCTGCAGGACGATTTCCGCGATCTGAACGGCCAGGTGCCGTGGCTCGGCGATGTGCCGGTGCTGGGCGCCCTCTTCCGGAGCGCCGAATACTCGCGAGAGCAGTCCGAACTGGTGATCATCATCACGCCGCATCTCGTCACGCCCACGCGGGGCGAGGCGCTGGCGCTTCCGACCGACCGTGTGCGACCACCCACCGAAAAGGATCTCTTCCTTTACGGCCGTGTGGTCGATGGCACGCGCACCCCGGTTCGCGGCGCCGCCGGAGAGGTCGCCAAGCAAGACTTCACCGGCTCCTATGGCTACGTGATGGACTGAGCAGATGCGGGGACAAAGCATGATCAGATTACTCATCACCGGCATCAGCGCCAGCGCGGTTCTGGCCGGATGCAGCTCACTGGCGCCGAACGATCCTGTCAAAGGGCAGTTCTACCGCTCCGCAGGCTCGCTGGTCGATACCGGCGATTTCGGCAACGCCACGATGAACAACCACCAGTACCTGACCGGGCAGAAGCGCTACACCTACGACATGGCGCAGCGCTTTGCCTCCGAAGTCATGACGACGGTGAATTTCGGGTTCAACAGCGCCGCCCTGGATGCGGGCGCGCGCGATACCCTGCGCGAACAGGCGCATTTTATCAAGCAATTCCCAGAACTTACCTTCCGCGTCTACGGGCATACGGATAAGGTCGGCGGCAATGCCTACAACAAGCGCCTGGGCCTGCGCCGCGCGCAAGCGGTGGTCCACTACCTGACCTCACACGGCATTTCGCGCAGCCGGCTCGAGGCAGTGGTCTCCTTCGGAGAAACCCAGCCGCTGATCGTGACCGAAGGCAAGGAACGCCGCAACCGGCGCACCGTGACAGAGGTTTCGGGCTGGGTCGACGCGCATGAAGGGCAGCTGCTGGACGGCAAATACGCCGCGGTGATCTACCGCGAATATGTCCGCTCCGCGCAACCGGCAACGGTTCTCACCGGGATCAGCGGGCAGGATTTCGCGGTCGAGACCGGGATTGGCGGCGGGGGCGGCGGCGAATAACGCCAGCGCAGCCGCAGCGACACCACAGCAACGCGCCCTTCCGGGGCGCGTTTTGCGTTTGAGGCAAGGCGCCCTGCCCGCGCAACAGCACCCGGACACAGTGCCGCGCGCGCCTGGACCGGGCCATCCCGTCCGCGCCATGCCCACATGATTGCCAGCATTCGAATCAAGTTTTTTCGAGCCGCGAAAACACCCCGGCGCACTCGCCAAATAGCTGATTTCATACGCTCCCTGCACGCAGCAAACCCTGGTTTACACGCGTTTACCGTCCAGAATTACCGTACAATTTTGGTTTTTTGGCCCAAATGTTGCCGCCTTTCTAGGCGAGTTTGCCCCTTGAAGGATCGCGCCGATGCAAAAGTCGGCGTCCGCGGTCCGGACGAAGGTGGGCAGATCTTTACAATAAATGCCCCCGCGTCCCGGCTCCGCAGATGTAAAGGACGTGAGGCACATGACGAGTAACCCAGCGGCGCAGGATAGCCCGGCCCCCATCGCGGCCTGTACCATCAGCCGGGATGTGCAGAACTTCGATTTGCTCATTGAAGACATGGAGAGCATCCTGGGCGAAAACTGGGGGGATCTCGGCTTTGAAGAGGCCCTGCCCTTCCTGTCTCAGCCCGACGCCGCACATCTCGAATTTGTCGCCATGGCCATCGATGCCGAGGACGAGCCCGACCTGTCCCGCCTGACCGCCATCATCGCCGGCGCGAAAGAGCGCAACGTCAAGGTGGTGCTGATCGCCGAAGACGTGACCCCCGCCTCGCTGCACCATCTTCTGCGCCAGGGCGCGGACGAGTTTGTCCCCTACCCGCTGCCCACCGGAGAGCTCGCCTCTGCGGTCGAACGTCTGCGCAAACCCGCGCCTGCCCCGGCGGAGGCGGCCTCCGGCGACGGTGTGAAACTGCGCGGCGATGGCGATGGCGTGCTGATCGCGGTGCAGGGCATCTGCGGCGGCGCCGGGGCCACAACCATGGCGACCAACCTCGCCTATGAGCTGGCCACCTGCGAAAAGGAAAAGCCGCCCCGCGTCTGCCTGATCGATCTCGGTCTGCAGTTTGGCTCGGTCGCCACCTATCTCGACCTGCCGCGCCGCGAAACGGTGCTGGAGCTTTTGTCGGATGTCGACCAGGTCGACGGCGACAGCTTTGCCCAGGCGCTGGTGAGCTTCGAGGAAAAGATGCAGGTCTTCACCTCGCCCGCCGACATCCTGCCGCTCGACATGATCGGCCCGCCGGAGGTGCAGAAGATCCTCGATACCGCGCGCGAGTATTTCGACTACGTGGTGGTCGACATGCCGGGCACGCTGGTGCAATGGACCGAAACCGTGCTGACCGAAGCGCAGGTCTATTTCGCCGTGGTCGGGCTCGACATGCGCTCGGCGCAGAACACGCTGCGGCTCAAACGCGCGCTGGTGGCCGAGGATCTGCCCTTCGACAAGTTGCGCTTCGTGATGAACCGCGCGCCGAAATTCACCGATCTGCAGGGCAAGAGCCGCGTCAAGCGCATGGCCGACAGCCTCGGGATCGCGCTCGACCTGCAGATGCCCGATGGCGGCAAGCCCGTCGAACAGGCCTGCGATCATGGCCTGCCGCTGGCCGAGCATTCGCCCAAGAACCCGCTTCGCAAGGAAATCGCGAAACTCGCGCATTCGCTGAACGCCATCGGCAAAAACGACGCCGAAGCAGCCTGAAGGATGACCTGACCCATGTTCTCGCGTTACAAGAAACCCAACCCCAAGGACGTGCCCGCGGCGGCCCCCGCCCAGGGGCAGGCGTCCGACGTGAAAGAGGCCGCGTCGAAACCCAAGACCGCCGCCGCGATCAAGCCCGCGTCCAAGAAGGCCCCGGCCCAGGCCGCGCCGGTCGACAAGGAAAAGAAGCGCAAGGAGCGGCTGGGCGAGATCAAGCTCGAACTGCACCGCTCGCTGCTGGAAAACCTCAACCTCTCGGCGCTGGATACCGCCAGCGAAAACGAGCTGCGCGAAGAGATCAGGCAGATCACCGACGAGACGCTGAGCGACAAGGGCATCATCCTCAACCGCGAGGAACGCCGCGCGCTCAACATCGACCTCTATGACGAGGTGAAGGGCCTTGGCCCGCTCGAGGCGCTGCTGAAGGACGACACGGTTTCGGATATTCTGGTCAACGGCCCGCAGCAGATCTTTATCGAACGCAATGGCAAGCTGACCCTGAGCGACATCACCTTCAAGGATGAGCGCCACCTGATGCGCATCATCGACAAGATCGTCTCGGCGGTGGGACGCCGGGTCGATGAAAGCAACCCTTACGTGGACGCCCGTCTGCAGGACGGCTCGCGTTTCAACGCGATGGTGCCGCCGATTGCCATCGACGGCAGCCTCGTCTCCATTCGTAAGTTCAAGAAAGACAAGCTCGGGATCGAGGATCTCGTGCAATTCGGCGCCTTCACCGAGGAGATGGCCGTCTACCTGCAGGCCGCTGTGGCCACGCGTCTCAACATCATCGTCTCGGGCGGTACCGGTTCGGGTAAGACCACCACGCTCAACGCGCTCAGCTCGTTCATCGACAATGCCGAGCGGATCCTGACGATCGAGGACACCGCCGAACTCCAACTGCAGCAGTCCCATGTGGGCCGGATGGAAAGCCGCCCGCCCAACGTGGAAGGCAAAGGGGCCGTCACGCCGCGCGATTGTCTGAAAAACGCGCTGCGGATGCGTCCCGACCGCATCATCGTCGGCGAGACGCGCGGCGAGGAGGTCATCGACATGCTGCAGGCCATGAACACCGGCCATGACGGCTCGATGACCACGATCCACGCCAACTCCGCCCGCGACGGTGTCGCCCGTCTGGAAAACATGATCGCCATGGCGGGTATCGAGATGCCGCTGAAGGCGATGCGCAGCCAGATCTCAAGCGCTGTGAACCTCATCGTGCAGGCCAGCCGCCTGCAGGACGGCTCGCGCCGGATGACCTCGATCACCGAGGTGACCGGCATGGAGGGCGAGGTGATTTCCATGCAGGAGCTCTTCCGCTTCCAGCGGGTGGGCCTGACCCCCGACAACAAGATCATCGGCCATTTCACCGCCACCGGCGTGCGCTCGCACTATTCCGAGCGGTTCCGCATGTGGGGCTTCGATGTACCGCCCTCGATTTATGAACCCTTCCGGCCGGAGTAACGCGCCATGAATGCAGAAGTCATCATTTACGGCCTCGTCTTTGTCGGCGTGCTGATCCTTGTCGAAGGCGTCTATCTCGTGGCGTTCGGCAAATCGATCAGCCTGAACAACAAGGTCAATCGCCGCCTCGAGATGCTCGACAAGGGCAACCACCGCGAAGAGGTACTGGCCAAGCTCCGCAAGGAGATGGACCAGCACATGAAGTCGCGGTCGCTGCCGCTTTATTCGATGCTGGCCGACCGGGCGCAGAAAGCCGCCATCGCCTTCACCCCGCAACAGCTGATCATGCTGATGGTGGGTGTGTCGGTCTTCTCCTTCGTCGGCCTCAGCGTCGGCACCGAGGCCAGCCTGCCCGTCAAGGCGGTGATGGCCGTGGGCATGGGCGTTGGCGGCGTCTTCATGTGGGTCAACCACAAGGCCAAGAAGCGCCTGTCGATGATCGAAGAGCAACTGCCCGACGCGGTAGAGCTCATGGTCCGCAGCCTGCGGGTCGGGCACCCGTTCAGCTCGGCCATCGCGATTGTCTCGAAAGAGATCAAGGACCCGCTGGCCACCGAGTTCGGCATCATCTCGGACGAGGCCACCTATGGCCGCGATCTGGGTGAGGCGCTCAAGCACATGGCCGAGCGGCTCGACATGCAGGACATGCGCTTTCTGGCGGTGGCCGTGGCGATCCAGCAGCAGGCCGGTGGTAACCTCGCCGAGATCCTCGACGGTCTGGCCAAGGTGATCCGCGCCCGCTTCCGGCTGTTCCGCCGCGTCAAGGCGATCACCGCCGAAGCGCAATGGTCCGGCAAGTTCCTGTCCGGCTTTCCGGTCGGCGCGCTGATCTTCATCCAGGTCGCCAAGCCCGACTATTACGACGAGGTGCTCGATCACCCGTGGTTCATTCCCGCCTGCTTTATCGTGGGCATCATGCTGACGCTGAACATCTTCGTGATGCGCGCGCTGGTTAACATCAAAGTCTGAGGACGGCTGCCATGTTCGACACCCTCAACACCACGCTCATCGATCTTCTGGGCCCCACGGGCCCGCTGATCGCGGTTGCCGGCCTTGCCATCATGCTGATGCTCGCCGGCATCCCGATGCTGATGCGCTCGCGCCCCGACCCGATGGAAAAGCTCAAGCAGACCGGTCAGAAACGGCTCGATGCGGAGACACGCGCGGTGCTGCGTGACAAGCGCAAGAACGAGAAGCTGAACAAATACGCGCAGTTCCTCGAGCCGCAGGACGCCAAGGAGCTTTCGGATATCCGCATGAAGCTGCTTCAGGCGGGCTACCGGTCCAAGGACGCGGTGCAGGTCTATTACTTCGCGCAATTCGCGCTGGGTCTGGGCCTTCTGGCGGTGGGTGTGGTCTATTTCCTGCTCTTCGTCGACAGCGCCACCGCGACGATGCAGACCAAGCTGATGTATATCCTCGGCCCCGGCTGCGCGGGTTACATGTTCCCGAAATACTGGATCAACAAGCGCGTGGACAAGCGCAAGGAAGAAATCCAGTCGGGCTTTCCGGACGCGCTCGACATGATGCTGGTCTGCGTCGAAGCGGGTCAGTCGATGGACCAGTCGATTGTCCGCGTCAGCAAGGAGCTGCGCGCCTCCTACCCGTCGCTGGCCGATGAGTTCGAGATCATCGCCCATGAGATGAAGGCCGGTAAGGACAAGAGCAACGTGCTCAACGACATGTCGGAACGCTGCGGCGTGCAGGATGTGTCGTCTTTTGTGACGGTTCTGAACCAGGCCACCACCTTCGGCACCTCGATCTCCGACGCGCTGCGGGTTTATGCCTCTGAAATGCGTGACAAAAGAGTCATGCGTGCGGAAGAAAAGGCAAACCAGTTGCCGACAAAGATGACGCTTACGACTATGATGCTGACAGTGCCCCCGCTGCTGATCATTCTTGTTGGTCCGTCGGCGGTTGGCATCACCGAGATGGGCAGTATCGGGCAGTAAATCATGCGACTTCCCCAAGCGGGATGCATCATCGCTCTGGCTATGACGGCCGCCTGTTCCGCAGGCGGCCCGTCGCCGTTTGCAAAACTGCTGGAAGACAAGACCGCGCGCGATGCGGTCTATGCGCCGGGACTCGATCCGCGCGGCGATGCGGTGGATGGTCTGGAGGTCGGGCACCGCCTGATGGAGGCCGGCCAGCACGAGCTGGCGCTCGAAGCCTTCACCCGGGCCGCGGGCGAACAGGGGCTGACCGGCGACGTGATGATCGCGCTGGGATCGGCCAACCTCGCGCTGGGGCGGCTCAACCAGTCCGAAAAGCTGTTGCGGCGCGCTGTCCAGCAGGACAAGGCGCGCCCCGAAGCATGGAACAATCTTGGCGTTGTGCTCATGGAAATGGGCCAGACCGCCGAAGCGGCAGAGATCTTTCGCAAGGCCTACGCGCTCGACAATGGCCAAAGTGACTCAATTCGCGACAATTTGCGCTTGGCACTCGCAAAATCGGAAAATTCCGGTTACGGTGCTGATCAAGAACAAGAATACAAACTGGTGCGCCGAGGCAGCGGAACCTACCAGATCCGCCGGACCCAGTAAGAGGCAGAGCAGCAAAAGGACGCAGGTAACATGCGCCACCCCGTCGTATTGACCCTCTGCGTGGCAGGGTTCGCCACGCTTTCCGCTTGTGAAAAAGGCATCGACAAAGATGCCGTCGACCGCGAATTCCAGGAGGTGAACGTCATCGACGGCACCAACCTGAACGAGGTCATGCTGACCGCGGGTGACCCGAACGAAGCGGTCAATTATTTCCGCAAGGCCGATGCGCAGGAACCGGGCCGCATCGAATTCATGCGGGGGCTCGCGGCGTCGCTGGTGCGCGCCAAGCGCACGTCCGAGGCCAAGACCGCCTGGGCCGAGGTGGTCGAACACGAGGACAGCACCGATGCCGACCGCGTGCAACTGGCCGACGCGCTCATTCGCGCCAACGAGTGGGGTCAGGCGGAAAAAGTGCTCAATTCCATTCCGCCCACCTTCGAGACATACAAGCGGTACCGGCTCGAGGCGATGATCGCCGATGGCAACAAGAACTGGAAAAAGGCCGACAGCTTCTACGAGATCGCGGTGGGTCTGACGACGCAACCCGCCCCGGTGCTCAACAATTGGGGCTATTCCAAGCTCACGCGCGGCGATCACGCCGAGGCGGAGCGGCTCTTTGTCGAGGCCATCCGCCAGGACCGCAACCTCTTTACCGCAAAGAACAATCTGGTGCTGGCGCGCGGCGCGCAGGGCAACTACACCTTGCCCGTCGTGCCGATGAGCCAGGTCGAGCGGGCAGAGCTTTTGCACTCGCTGGGCCTCGCCGCGATCAAACGCGGCGATGTGGAGATCGGCAAGGGGCTCTTGCGCGAAGCCATCGAAACCCATCCGCAGCATTTCGAATCCGCCGCTCGGTCGCTTCAGGCGCTTGAATCCGGCATCAGCCGTGTGAATTGACCCGGCGATGCTGATCGCAACCAGCGCCGCGCTGTGGTTTCTGCCGTTCGTTCTGCCGATCTGCGTGTATATCTGCTACACGGACATGAAGGGGATGAAGATCCCCAATCATGCGGTGATGGCCCTTTTTGCGGTCTTTGCCGTCATCGGGCTGATCGCCCTGCCCTTTGACGCCTATCTGTGGCGCTACACTCATCTGATCGTGGTTCTGGTGGCGGGCATCGCGCTCAACGCTGCAGGCGCCATGGGGGCCGGGGACGCGAAATTCGCCGCCGCCGCCGCGCCGTTCATCCATCTGGGCGATGTGCGGCTTCTGATGGCGCTTTTTGCCGCAAATCTGCTGGCGGCCTTTGTCGCCCACCGGCTGGCCAGGATGAGCCCGCTGCGCCGGCTGGCGCCGGAATGGAAAAGCTGGGATTCCGGCTCGCGCTTTCCGATGGGTCTGGCGCTCGGCGGCACGCTGGCGCTCTACCTCATTGCCGGGGCGACAATCGGGCGGTGACACCGGTGCGAGAGCGTTGATTTCGCGGCCCGCGCGCCCCTCAAATCCCCACGCGCGGCCCATATCCTGCCACAAAGACCGGGCAATCTGACGCGCAAACGTAGCAGTCAGGCAGATCCGCAATGAATATGCAGACCAGCGCCGTCATGGCGCCCCCCTCGCCCAAACGGCTGGACGATGTCGGCCTGTCGCCGGTCATGATGCGCGACATCGTTCTGAAGACGATGTTCCGCAAGAACACCAACAAGATTACCCATCTGGCCAAGGCAATCTGCCTGCCGGTGCCGATCACCCAGGAAATCATCGACATGGCCCGCGGCCAGAACCTGATGGAGGCAATGGGCACTCTGGGCGCCGCCGGAGAGGTCAGCTCCGAGATGCCCTACCAGCTGACCGACAGCGGCAAGGCGCGCGCGCTCGACGCGCTGGCGCAGTCGGAGTATTTCGGCCCGATGCCGGTGCCGCTTGCCGATTACGGCGAGCAGGTCAAACGTCAGTCGATCCGCAACATCCAGATCACCCGCGATCAGCTGTTGTCGGCGATGGGCCACCTCATCCTGCCCGAAAGCCTGATCGGCGATCTCGGCCCCGCAGTTGGTTCGGGGCGGTCGATCCTGATGTACGGCCCGCCCGGCAACGGCAAATCCTCGATCTCCAACGGCATCCGCGATGCCATGGGCGACCGGATCTATGTGCCTCTGGCCATCGAATATTCCGGCCAGGTCATCACCGTCTATGACCCCATCGTGCACTCCGCCGCCTCGGGCGACGACGAAAACCCCAGCCAGCTGCGGCGCACCGCGCGGTTCGACAGCCGCTATGTGCTGTGTCAGCGCCCGACGGTGATCACCGGTGGTGAGCTCAGCCTCGACATGCTCGACCTGGTCTACAACCCCACCGCCCGCACCTATCAGGCGCCACTGCAGCTGAAATCCACCGGCGGCATCTTCATCGTCGACGACCTCGGCCGCCAGGCCGACCCGCCGCAGAAACTGGTCAACCGATGGATTGTGCCGCTGGAAGAAAGCAAGGACATCCTCGCCCTGCAATCGGGTGAAAAGTTCGAAGTGCCCTTCGACACGCTGGTGATCTTTTCCACCAACTTCCACCCCAACGAGATCTTCGACCAGGCCGCGCTGCGCCGGATCTTCTTCAAGATCAAGATCGACGGTCCGAGTCAGGAGGATTTCCTGAAGATCTTCGCGCTGGTCGCCCGCAAGAAGAAGATGCAGCTGGATGAGGCGAGCCTCGTGCATCTGCTGAAAAACAAGTACCCGACGATCAAGAACATCTACGCCAACTATCAGCCGGTGTTCCTGGTCGATCAGATGATCTCGGTCTGCGACTTCGAGGGCCTGCCCTACAAGATGTCGCCTGAGCTGGTGGATCGCGCCTGGGCGAACATGTTTGTTCGCGACGAAAAGATCGTGAAGTAACCGGGCCTTGCGGGCTCAGACCTCGATGATCTCGCGCTCGGTCACAATCAGATCGAGCGGCTGATCCGTCGCCTCGAGCGGCAGGTCTTCTTCCTCCTGCGCGGCAAAGGCAAACCCGACAGCCAGCGTTGCGCGCCGCGCGCGCAACCGCTCCAGCGTCCGGTCGTAGAACCCGCCGCCATAGCCAAGCCGCCCGCCCGCGCGTGAAAACGCCACAAGCGGGACGATCAGAAGCTCCGGTTCGAAATACGCAAGCTGCTGCGGAATGCGCGCGCCGAACGGGCCGTCCTGCAAGGCGCACCCGGGCTCCCAGCGCGCGAACCTGAGCGGCTGGCCTGCGGCGTCGATGACCGGCACGCCGACCGCTCCGTGCGCGGCGGCTTCTTCCATCGCGGGCAGCGGGTCGATTTCCGTCCGGATCGGCATGTAGCCCGAGAGCGGCACAGATCGGTAGCCTGCCAGCAGTTCCGAAAGCTTGCCCGCCGCCCCCGGTGCCTGCTGCTCAAAGGCCTGACGGCGCCGCGCGAACCCCTCCGCGCGGGCCATTTTCTTACGCTCTTCCAGAGACATAGACGACTTTCCTAAAGCAAGACGACAACTGCGAGCCCGAGGAAGGCGAAAAAGCCCACCACATCGGTGACCGTGGTCACAAACGCGCCCGACGCAAGCGCCGGATCGACACCGGCCTTCTCCAGAACCACCGGCACCACGATCCCCGCAAGCCCGGCCACGATGAGGTTGATCACCATCGCCGCCGCGATCACGGCGCCAAGCGCCGGGGAGCCGAACCACACAAGACCCACCACCCCCATGATGACCGCAAAGGCCACGCCATTGACCGCCCCCACCAGCACCTCGCGCCGGATCACCCGCCAGAGGTTGGAGCCGGTGAGGTCGCGCGTCGCCAGCGCGCGCACCGCGACGGTCAGGCTCTGCGTGCCCGCGTTGCCGCCCATCGAGGCCACAATCGGCATCAGCACCGCGAGCGCCACGATCTCGGTGATCGCATCCTCGAATTGCGAGATCACCAGCGACGCCAGGACCGCGGTCACGAGGTTCACCGCAAGCCAGGGAAACCGCCGTTTGGTGGTGTCGATCACCTTGTCGGAGATCCGGCTTTCCTCGTCCACACCGGCCAGGCGCAGGATGTCTTCCTCGTGCTCTTCGTCGAGCACGGCCATCGCGTCGTCGATTGTGATCACACCCACCAGCCGGTCGTTTTCATCGACCACCGGGGCGGAAATCAGGTGGTACTGGTTGAATGCATAGGCCACGTCCGCCTCGTCCTGCGCCACCGGGATGATGTGGAAGGTCTCTTCGGCAATCGAGCGCAACAGCACCTCGCGCCGCGACGCCATCAACCGGCCCAGCGTGACATTGGCCACCGGGCGCAGCTTTGGATCGACCAGCGTGATGTGGTAGAACTGGCCGGGCAGATCGTCGGTATTGCGAAGGTAATCAATGGCTTCGCCGACGTTCCAGTGCTCCGGCGCCATCACGACCTCGCGCTGCATCAGGCGCCCGGCGGAAAACTCGGGGAAGGTCAGCGATTGCTGCACCGCCACCCGGTCGCTGTCTTCCAGAACGTCGAGGATCGCCTCTTTCTGCTCGTCTTCGAGGTCTTCCAGCAGGTCGACCACGTCATCGGAATCGAGCTCGCGCACCGCGTCGGCCAGCACTTCGGGGTGCAGCAGGCCGATCACCTCCTCTCGGATGGTCTCATCGATCTCCGACAGGATCTCACCGTCGAATTCCTTGCCGTAAAGCGTGATGAGCCGCATCCGGTCGAAGGCCGTGACCTGTTCCAGAAGGTCGGCGATGTCGGCGGCGTGCAGCGGATCCATCAACGCGACAAGCTGGTCGCGATCCTCGGTGTCGACGGCGTTGATGATCTGCGCGACGGCCTTGGGATTGAGCGTGTAGGGCGCGTCCTCGGTCTCGTCCTCGGCCTCGACGATGTCGGCTTGGTCGCTCATGCTCGCCCTCCCGTGATGTCTTGGAGGAACCTAGGGCATGTCCGGGCAGAGAAACAGGGGCCGCGCGCGATTTACCTCGCTTTCCCGCGGCCCTGGACTTGCGCCTTTCAAACGCAGGGCGCCATGACCGATCCTTGCCTGCATCCGGGGCAGACGTTGTGTTTCGATGGCGATCCGTTCCATGACCGGCCGGACGTCGCGCGTCACAACCGGACCGGTGCGGTGCTGGTCGCCGACGGAAGTATTGTCGAGGTCGGAGCGGCGGAGAGGCTCACCGCCCAGCACCCGGAGGTGGGGCTGGTCGATCACGGCGACGCGCTGCTCATGTCGGGTTTCGTCGACGCCCGCGATCCGGGGCACCTGTGTGGCTGGCATATTACCTGGAGCCCTCTGTGACAGGCCGCACTCTGACCCTGTCAGCGGGCGCAGCCGTCGCGGGCAAGCACCAGCACCCAGATATTGCCGGGCGCGCGCACAAGCCCGTATTCGGTGACATCCGCGTGCAGCATGTTGCGCCGATGCGGCGGCGATTGCACCCAGAGGCCCATCGCCTCCACCGGGGTGTCGGGCCCCTTGGCGATGTTTTCGGCAACAGCGCACCAGCCATAGCCGGTGCGGTCGAGCCGCGCACCGACATCACTGCCATCGCTGCCCTCGTGGTCAAAGAACCCGTTCTGCGCCATGTCGAGCGCATGCGCCATCGCCGCCTCCTCCAGTCGCGCTGAGGGGGCGAGCGGGCCCAGCCCCTGCTCTGCCCGGATACCGTTCAGCATCTGGCGCACCTGCTGCGCCTGCGCGGTTCCGGCAAATATCACAAAGGCGGCAAGGCAGGAGATCCAAAGGCGCATGGCGGGGCTCACAGAGTGTCTGACAGGGCGCTGACTAGGCGATTCTGTTTAACAATCGCTTGCTCCAGATCAAATGTCACGATGCGGCCGTCGCGCACCACCTCGCGCCCGTTCACAAGCAGGTGGCGCACCCGTTGCGGCCCTGCGAGCAGCAAAGCCGCCGGATCCCAGCTGCCCGCGCTGTCGAGCCCGGAGACATCCCACAGCGCCAGGTCGGCGCGCTTGCCGGGCGCGATCTGGCCGCATTCCGGGCGGCCCAGCACCTCGGCCCCGCCGCGTGTGGCGATCCGCAACGCCTCCCGCGCGCTCATCGCATCGGCACCGCGTGCCACGCGTTGCAGCAACATCACCTGCCGGGCTTCGGCGGCAAGATTGCCCGCGTCGTTCGAGGCCGAGCCGTCGACGCCCAAACCCACCTTCACCCCCGCATCGCGCATCGCGCGCACCGGCGCGATGCCGGAGCCGAGACGGCAGTTCGAGCAAGGGCAATGCGCAACGCCGGTTCCGGATTTCGCAAAAAGATCAATCTCCTGGCCGTCGAGCTTCACGCAATGTGCGTGCCAGACATCGTCGCCGGTCCAGCCCAGATCCTCGGCATATTGCCCCGGGCGGCAGCCAAACTGCGCCTCGCTATAGGCGATGTCCTCGTCGTTCTCGGCCAGATGCGTGTGCAGCATTACCCCCTTGTCGCGCGCCAGCAAAGCGGCGTCCCGCATCAGCTCGCGGCTGACCGAAAACGGCGAACAGGGCGCCACACCCACGCGCAGCATCGCGCCCTCGGAGGCATCGTGAAACCGGTCGATCACGCGGATGCAATCGTCGAGGATCGCCGCCTCCTGCTCGACGAGGCTGTCGGGCGGCAGGCCGCCCGCGCTTTCGCCGATGCTCATCGCGCCGCGGGTGGGATGAAAGCGCAGCCCGACTTCCGCCGCCGCATGCACCGTGTCGTCGAGCTGCGCGCCGTTCGGATAAAGATAGAGGTGGTCCGACGACATCGAACAGCCGGAAAGCGCCAGCTCCGCCAAACCGATCTGGGCGGAGGTGAACATCTCTTCGGGACCAAACCGCGCCCAGATCGGATAGAGCGTCTGCAACCAGCCAAAGAGCAGCGCGTCCTGGCCGCCCGGCACCGCGCGGGTGAGCGTCTGATAGAGGTGGTGATGGGTGTTGACGAGGCCCGGCGTGACCACGCAGCGCGCGCCGTCGATCACCTCCGCCTCATCGGCTTCAAGCGCCGATCCCACCTCGGCAATGCATCCGTTGCGGATCAGGATGTCGGCCCCGGCCAACTCGGTGCCCGCGTCGTCCATGGTCAGAACGTGGCGCGCGTTGCGGATCAGAATTGGCGTGTCGGTTTTGGTCATGTCGGCCCCTCACGGTTCGCTAACCCTTTTCGGTGAGAGACGGTCAGGGAACGCCAGAAAAGGGGGAAGGACGCGTTGCCCGGGCCGAGGCTACCCCGACATGCCCAGCAGGTCCAGAGCGGCGCTGTGCAGCGTCTCATTGGCCGCGGCGATCACCTGTCCGCCCTGATGGGCCGGACCGCCCTGCCAGTTGGTGACGATGCCGCCCGCCGCCTCGACCACGCCGATGGGGCCGTGGATATCGTAAGGGTTGAGCCCGGCCTCGATCACCAGATCGATCTGACCGGCGGCCAGAAGCGCATAGGCGTAGCAGTCCATCCCGTACCGCGTCAGTTGAGCATGGTCAGCGACACGGCGGAAGGCGGCGCGCTCGTCGCCGGTGCCGACCTCGGGAAAGGTGGTAAAGAGAATAGCCTCGCCCAGCGCCTGCGTCTCGCGGGTTTTCAGCGCGCCTTCGCCATGCGGACCCTGCCAGCTTGCGTGTCCCAGACCGCCGCTGAACCGCTCCGCGACATAGGGCTGGTCGATGATGCCGAAAAGCGGGCCATCGCCGGAGGACACGGCGATCAGAACCCCCCAGGTCGGCGTTCCGGAGATGAAGCCCCGGGTCCCGTCGATGGGATCGAGCACCCAGGTCAGCCCGCTCTCACCGGGCTGATGGCCGAACTCCTCGCCGAGGATGCCATCCTGCGGGCGGTCGCGCGCCAGGATATCGCGCATCGCCTGCTCGGCGGCGCGGTCGGCGATGGTCACGGGGTCAAAGCCGCCGCTCGCCTCATGCTTGTTCTCGGTGGCGAGACCGGCAGTGCGGAAATGCGGCAAGATCACCGCACGCGCGGCATCGGCCAGCGCGTGACCGGTTGCGACAAGCGCAACGGCGTCGCCCTGCGACAGGGCGGGATGTCGGGTGGGATGTCTGGCCATCGGGCCCTCCGGCGCAGCGGTCGGATCACCGCTACCCCAGAGCGCCGGAAGGCTCAAGCCACGTCGGACAGAACGCGCGCAAGCTCAAAGAGGCGGCGGCGCTGGTTCTCCGGAATGGCGTAATAAGAGCGCACGAGATCAAGCGCTTCCTTGTCGCCCAGGATATCGGCGGGCACCGAGTCGGCTTTGGCGTCTTCGCCGGCTTCGGATTCGATGCCTTCGAAGAAGAAGCTGACCGGCACATCCAGCGCGTCCGCAATGTCCCAGAGCCGGGAGGCACTGACGCGGTTTGCACCGGTCTCGTACTTCTGGATCTGCTGGAATTTGATACCGACCTGTTCGGCCAGTTGTTGCTGGGTCATGCCCACGAGCCAGCGGCGGTGCCGCACGCGTTTACCGACATGTACATCTACAGGATGCGCCATAATAATAATCCTAACTCTATCTTTACCGGCCAACCAGCACGGTCAGAGCCCAATACTCGTCACCAGCGACCAGACCCAAATAAGTGCATATTGACGGTCAAGTGGCTACATCAATCCTGAAGCACAAATCAAGAAAAATGAACGCGTAACGTTTGTCCGATTTGTGTCAACTCGCGACAAAGTTGCAAAATACATAAGATTGTAGATGTGTCGGAGACGCTCGGCCATGTGTCGGTCAAATTTGACATGTGACGCCCGATTTGCGCAGATGCGGCCAAACCGGACAGGACAGGCACATGCGCGCTTTTATGCTCTCTTCCCATGATACAGCCCCGCAGCTCGTTGATACGAATGTTCCGGAGCCGGGACCGGATGAGATTCGCGTGCGGATTGCCGCCTGTGGACTCAACTTTGCCGATCTTCTGATGATGACGGGAACGTATCAGGAAACCCCCGCCCTGCCCTTCGTGATGGGCATGGAAGTGGCCGGAACCGTGGACGCCGTCGGGCGGAATGTCAACGGGTTCACTCCCGGAAAACGTGTGGCGGTTTTTGGCGGACAGGGCGGATTGGCGGAGTATGGATGCTTTTCCGCCACCCGCGCGGTGCATCTGCCTGATTCTATGAGCTGGCGCGACGCGGCCGCGTTCCAGATCGCCTATGGCACCTCGCATCTGGCGCTCGATCACCGCGCCCGGCTGCAGCCGGACGAGACATTGCTCGTGCTCGGAGCGGCGGGCGGCGTCGGGCTCACGGCCGTGGAGATCGGCAAGCTGATGGGCGCGCGTGTCGTGGCCTGCGCGCGCGGCGCCGACAAGCTCGAGACCGCCCGTGCGGCGGGCGCGGATCACCTCATCGACGCGGCCACGCAGGATATCCGAGAAGAGATGAAAAAACTGGGCGGCGCGGATGTGGTCTATGACCCCGTGGGCGGCGACCAGTTCACCGCCGCCTTTCGCGCCTGCCGCCCCGAAGGCCGGATCCTGACCATCGGCTTTGCCTCCGGCGACATCCCGCAGATCCGCGCCAATCACCTGCTGGTCAAGAACCTCTCGGTGCTGGGGCTCTACTGGGGTGGCTATCTCGCGTTCCGGCCCGACGTGCTGACCGCGTCGCTCTCGACGCTGCTGCAATGGTACGAGGCGGGCCGTCTTGCGCCGCATGTGAGCCATGAACTGCCGCTGGAGCAGGCCGCGGACGGGATGGCGCTTTTGCGCGCGCGCAAATCCACCGGCAAGGTTGTGATCCACATCGCCGACTGATCCCACTGCGGGCTGCGGCGGTCAGCCCGCCGCGTCTTTCTCCCAGATCCGGTCGATCATCATCTGCGTGCCACGGCTGAATTCCAGCGGGCAGGGAAACGGCGTGCCGTCCAGAACCGTGGCGTTGAAGGCTTCGACCTGGTTCACGTAATGGTTGGCGCGCGGGAAGCGGATCGAGGTCACCTCCGGCTCGCCGCCGCCATGCACGGTGCGGTGCAGCTCGATCCGCGCCTCGCCGTAAACCTGCGGATTGAACGGCGCGGTGAGGCGCATCACGCCGCGTTCGCCGTGGAACGTCATGTCCTGCCAGGGCGCCATCCTCATCGACACGGTGCCGGTATAGTGGAAGGACGGAAAGCGGGCGGTCACGTGGCTCCAGACATCGACGCCGTTCTCGCGCTGGATCTCGGTCGACAGGATCTCCTGCGGCTCCTCGCCGGTGACAAAGCGCGCGGCCCCGTAGATATAGACGCCGATATCCGGGATCGCGCCGCCGCCGGTCTCGGGCCGGTTGCGGATATTGCCGCCATCGCTGCGGTTGTCATAGGAGAACGTGCCGGACACGCGGATGAGCTCGCCGATGGCGCCTTCCTCGAAAAGCGCCTTGGCCCGCTGCCATTGCGGGTGATGCACAATCATGTAGGCCTCCGCCGCCAGAAGCCCGCTTGTGTCGCGCGCGGCGATCACCGCGGCGAAATCGTCCGCATGCAGCGCCAGCGGCTTTTCCACCAGCACATGCTTGCCCGCCTCCAGCGCCTTCAGCGCCCAGTCCACATGCAGGTGGTTCGGCAAGGGCACGTAGACCGCATCGATGTCGGGATCGGCCAGCAGCGCGTCATAGCTCTCCGCCACCGCCATGCGCGGCACAAACGCGTTGAAGGGCCGGGCTTTCTCCGGATCCGAGGTGGCCAGAGCCGCCATCCGGCAGCGCCGCGCGGCGTGGATGGCCGGAGCCATGAATTCGCGGGCAAATTTCGACGCCCCGAGAATGCCCCAGCGTACGTGATCTGTCATGACGGCCTCGTTCTTTCTGCCGTCTCGGGTTAGAGCGCAAAAGCCGGGTAATGAAAAGGCGCATGGGCTCGGCCGTCGCGACGCGACGTCTCGCGGCTCACCGTCCTACTCCTCCGCCTCGACCCGCATGCGCTGGCGCAGCGCCCCCGTGGCGCGATCGAAGATCAGGATCTCGTCGCTTTCGGTCACCACCGCATACCAGTCGGCCCCTTGCGTGAAGGCCGTCGCCTGCGCACCGGAGGGCAGCGTGATGACCTCTGGCAGCGGCGCGCGCGCATTGCTATAGCGGGACCAGATCAGCGCCACGATCACCACGATCCCGGCGATCATCACGCCCGTCAGCACCGTCACCAGAAGGCGCAGGAAACGCAGGCCGGGCGGCTCTGGCAGGTTGTCGTCCTGCGGTAAGGGAGGTTCCATGCCCCGCATCCTTCGCGTCACCATCGCGGACAATCCGCCACCGCGCCTTGATAAGGCGCTGGCGCGGGATGTGCCAGAGGCCGAAGCGCTGTCGCGCACACGGCTGGCCCGGCTGATCGCCGCAGGGGCGGTGTCGCGGGCGGGGCGGGTACTTGACACGCCCAAGGCGCAGGTCGCGGAGGGCGATGTGATCGACATCGCGCTGCCCGAGGCCGAGGCCTATGACGTGCGCCCGCAGCAGATCCCGCTCGAGATTCTCTACGAGGATGCCGACCTGCTGGTGATCGACAAACCGGCGGGCATGGTGGTGCATCCGGCCCCCGGCTCTCCGGACGGCACGCTGGTGAACGCGCTCCTGCATCATTTCGGAGGCGATCTTTCAGGCGTGGGCGGCGAGAAGCGGCCCGGCATCGTGCACCGCATCGACAAGGACACCAGCGGCCTGCTTGTGGTGGCGAAATCCGACCGCGCGCATCACCGGCTCGCCCAGCAGTTCGAGCGGCACACCGCCCGGCGCGCCTACCTGGCGCTGGTGCACGGGGTGCCGGATCGCGGCGATCCGCGCCTGATGGGCACCCGCGGGGTCCGTGCCGGCGCAAGCGGCGGCATCACGATCACCAGCGGGCTGGCCCGTCACAAGACCGACCGGCAGCGGCAGGCCGTGTTCTTTGACGGTCAGGGGCGGCATGCGATCACCCATACGCGGGTGCTGGAGCGGTTCGGCACGCCTGCGTGCCTGTCGCTGGTGGAATGCCGGCTGGAAACCGGGCGCACACATCAGATCCGCGTGCATATGGCCCATGCCGGGCACGCTCTGGTCGGCGATCAGGTCTATGGCGGCAGGCGCAAACTGCCGCAAAACGCCCTGAGCGCAGCGGCCGACGCGCAGGTGCGCGGCTTTTCCCGGCAGGCGCTGCACGCCGCGGAGCTTGGCTTTGCCCATCCCGTCAGCGGCGAAGAGATGCGGTTTGACGCCCCCCTGCCCGCCGATATGGCGGCGATGCTGGACGCGCTGCGACGGGGCGCGTGAGGTCTGCGCGGGCTGTCCCAACGCCTCTGCGGGATTGAAAATGCTTGACGCAGGGCCATGCGCTTGTGTATACATGTCTTCCCTTGAAAAGAACTGCATGCATTTTCGCATGCCCCAGCCCATCCGGATGAAAGATTTCAGCGTCGCACATGCGTGTGAGATCGCTGACATGGGGGGTCACATCTCCGAACGGATGGTTAACTAGCTGTCAACTGTAGCCGGGTCATTCTCTTGAAACCATGAGACCGACCCCTTAAATGGATGTTAAGCCCCGTAACATTACGGGCAGACACGACCGGAGGATGAGTATCGTGAGCAACTACGCCAATTTGCCGGCGCCGTCGCCGGAAGCAGGCCTGAGCCGCTATCTTCAGGAAATCCGGAAGTTTCCGCTTCTGGAACCGGAAGAGGAATACATGCTGGCCAAGCGCTGGGTGGAAGACGAAGACACCGATGCCGCGCATCAGATGGTGACGTCGCACCTGCGCCTCGCGGCCAAGATCGCCATGGGGTACCGTGGCTACGGGTTGCCCCAGGCGGAGGTGATCTCGGAGGCCAATGTGGGCCTCATGCAGGCGGTCAAGCGCTTCGATCCCGAAAAAGGGTTCCGGCTTGCGACCTATGCGATGTGGTGGATCCGCGCCTCGATCCAGGAATACATTCTGCGCTCCTGGAGCCTTGTGAAGCTTGGCACAACCAGCGCGCAGAAAAAGCTATTCTTCAATCTGCGCAAGGCGAAAAGCCGGATCGGCGCGCTCGAGGACGGTGATCTGCGCCCCGAACACGTGGAAAAGATCGCCCATGATCTCGGTGTGACCGAGGACGAGGTGATCTCGATGAACCGGCGTCTGTCGGGCGGCGATGCCTCGCTGAATGCCACCGTCGGCTCCGAAGGCGAAGGCACGATGCAATGGCAGGACTGGCTGGAGGACGAGGATGCCGATCAGGCCGGGGACTATGCCGAACGCGATGAGCTCGAGGCGCGGCGCGCGCTGCTGGCCGAGGCCATGGATGTGCTCAACGACCGCGAAAAGGACATCCTGACCCAGCGCCGCCTGGCCGAGCAGCCGGTCACGCTGGAAGACCTCTCGGGCGTCTATGACGTAAGCCGCGAGCGGATCCGCCAGATCGAGGTGCGGGCGTTCGAAAAGCTGCAAAAGCGCATGCGGGATCTCGCGCGCGAGCAGGGCATGCCGGTATCCGCATAAGCCTTTGCGGCGCGAAAGAATGTCGGTCCGGATCCAGTTGCTGGGTCCGGGCCTTTTTTGTTTGGCAGGGCGCGACCCGCTGGAAGCGATGACCGGTATCGGCGAAACGCTCCTGCGGGCTTTCGACCAGCGCCCCGGACACGAAAAAACCGCGCCGGTCAGCGCGGTTTCGGTTCGCAATGCGCCGGGTGAAAGTGGCCCGGAGGCAGGATCAGCGGCGAATGCCGAGACGCTTGATCAGATCCTTGTAGCGCGCGTCATCCTTGGCTTTGGTGTAGTCCAGAAGCTTCCGGCGCTGTGCGACCAGCTTGAGAAGGCCACGACGGGAGTGGTTGTCCTTCTTGTGGGTCTTGAAGTGCTCGGTCAGCGTGCTGATCCGGCTGGTCAGGATGGCCACCTGCACTTCGGGCGACCCGGTGTCACCGTCCTTGGTGGCGAATTCCTTCATCAGGCGGGTCTTTTCTTCGGGCGTGATCGACATCGGGGTCTCCTTTCGGAAAATTGAGGGTTATGGCGCAAGCCGGGATGTCGTCCAGCAAGGCCCGTGGAGAAGATCGCCCGGGATGTGACCTCGGACGGATGGGTGCGCATAGACGATTCCGTCAGGATTGGAAACCCCCTGAGGTCCGCGGGAGCGACAGGGCGTTTGTGACATATGCCGGAGTCCGGTGGGCGCGTCATCGGCGCTGCGGTATGCGCGCGGTTTGCAGATCGTCTTCGGTCGCCGCGCGAGGGTGACAACCTGCAGGCACGAGGGTCACGATGCAAGTCTTGAGGCAAAAAAGCCCGCGTATCTTCGCCATTCCCCGCACGCCCGGGCACAGCGCGAGGCGTCAGGCGAGCGCCAGGCTTTCCGCCGCGCTTTGACCCATCAGCACAATCGCCTCGAGCGGAGGCGCGTCGGTTGTGGGCAGGGTCGAGATCACCGTGCCGTCAAGCAGGATCTCTGTCACGTCGGGGTTGTCGGGGCTGGGCTGCAGCGTGACCTCCGGCTCTTCTGCCGTCTCGTCGCTGTCATCGAACACGATGACAAGCTGATCCTCCGACGCATCGTAATCCATCAGTTGCGCCGCCTCGTCAATATCTGCGCCCATGGCCCAGTCTCCCAGAATCATCACATCTTCGCCGTCGCCGCCGGTCACGATGTCACCGGCGCCGATCTCGATCGTGTCGTCGCCGTCACCGCCGTTGAGATAGTCGCGCCCATCTGTGTCCTGCCCGGTCTCGTCCCGTTCCACCCCGCTGAGCAGATCGTTGTCCCAGCCGCCAAACAGCGTGTCCTGCCCGGTCCCGCCGCGCAGCGTGTCCGCCCCTTCGCGGCCGTGCAGCGCGTCATCGCCATCCTCGCCATCCAGCAGATCGTCGCCGAGACCGCCGTGCATCGCGTCGTCGTCAGCGCCGCCATAAAGCCAGTCATCGCCCTGATGCCCATAGAGCTGATCCGCGCCGGCGCCGCCATGCAGGGCGTCGCGCCCATCTTCGCCGTGCAGGCTGTCCTGCCCGTCACCGCCCTCGATCGTGTCATTGCCGTCACCGCCGACCAGCTCATCATCCGAAAAGCCGCCATCGATGAGATCATCCCCTGCGGCGCCGCCAAGAAGATCGATGCCGACCGTGCCGATCAGCGTGTCATCCTCGTCGGAGCCCTCGAGGATTTCGCCGGGCCCGTTGAGCTCTGCCTCCGGCATTTCGAAATCGGTGTCGTCCGGGTCATGCGCATTGATCAGCCCCATCCGGGCAAAAAGCGCCTGTGTCGCGATATTCCCGGACTCCTCAACCTCCTCGGATCCGCCGTCCATGTAGACGGTCGTCGGCGTATGGCCCACATCGTCCCGGGATGTGTCGGCGACGGCCTCGTCTTCCTCCTCCGTATCGGAGGTGGTGATGACGGCAACCGAGCCCAGCACCATCATACCCAGCAATCCTGCCAGAAAGAACATCGACGCACCCATGAAAAAGCAACCACAGCGAGTATCCCCGAAGCCCCACCCGCAAGCAACGCATTTCGGTGAGTGCGGTTAATGCAAAGTGACCGCGACAGGCCGCGCGCCTAGCGCCGCTCGCTTGGATTTGCCTCCGCGCCGCCTTCGATCTCGCGAATGATCTGCGTCGCATAATCGCCGATGATCGGGATCACCTCGACCTGGCTGAGCAGCACGACCAGCACCGAAACCAGCGCCGACGCCCCGATCACCGTGCCGAGGCCAAAGGCCAGACCGCGCAGGAACTGGAACCACACGAGCGTCAGCGTGGAGTTGTGGATCCGCATGAAGCGATGGTTGTTGAGCCGGCGCACCTCGGTCTGCAGCTTGCGAATGTCCTGCGCCAGAATGTCGTCGGTGTCACTCATGTATAACGCTCCGCGATTGGCCAGGGCTCCGGCCCGGTCCGGTAGGGAATATAGAGCGGATGGCGCGGATGGCCCCCTTTCGTCAAGCCCAGGTGACGGACATTGCCGCGCAGATGCGGCGCCAGGCGCGCGCCCTGCCCCAGATGCGCGCCATGTACGCCCCAGCCCGCGATGGTCATCCCCGCCTCACCCGACCAGCGCCGGAGCAGGTCGGCGTTTTCGGGGCCTTCGGGGTCGCCAGCGCGGCGCAGATCCTCCGGCCGGGTGGCGCGAAAGGCAAAGAGGTTGGCGATGCGCATGGCACCGAAGCCCAGCTGCACCGCCCGGCGCTGACAACGCTCGATGGTGGGATCGTTGCGCAGCTCTGTCGCGGTGGAGGGGTTGAGCATGACATAAAGCAGATGAGGCCCGTCGCCCCAGACCCGCATCAGCCCGTAGCGATAGGCCTCGCAGGGCGAGTACCAGGCGCGGCTTTGCTGCCCGCCATCTTCCGCATATCGTTCGATCATCGCGTCATGGGCTAGCCAATGCCCGCCCCATTGACAAGACGGGCGCGGGCGCGCTCTGTTCCGCGACGGATGGCGCGCTGGGAAAGGACCGTCATGGACATCACGATGATCGACGCCGCCGCAGCGCGCCTGGACGGCCATGTCACGCGCACGCCGCTGCTCGGCGCGCCCGCGCTCGACGCGCTCGCGGGACGGCGGGTGCTGGTCAAGGCGGAGTGCCTGCAACACACCGGCAGTTTCAAGTTCCGCGGCGGCTGGTCGGCGGTCTCTGCGCTGCCGGATGCGGTCCGGGCGCGGGGCGTGATCGCCTATTCCTCGGGCAACCACGCGCAGGGCGTCGCCAATGCCGCGCGGGAGTTCGGTGTGCCGTCGGTGATCATCATGCCATCGGACGCGCCTGCCTCGAAGATCGAGAGCACCCGCGCGCTTGGCGCGGAGGTTGTGCTTTACGACCGCGAGCACGAGGACCGTGACGAGATCGGCAACCGGCTGGCCGCCGCGCGCGGACTGACGCTGGTGCGGCCGTTCGACGAGCCGCAGGTGATCGCGGGACAAGGCACCTGCGGGCTTGAGATTGCCGAGCAGGCCCGGGCAGAAGGGGTCGAGGAGGCCGATCTGCTGGTCTGTTGCGGCGGTGGCGGCTTTGCCTCCGGCATTGCGCTGGCCTGCGAGGCGCGCGCGCCGGGGCTGCGCGTGCGTCCGGTGGAGCCCGAGGGCTTTGACGACATGCGCCGCTCGCTCGCCTCGGGCGGGATCGAGCGCAACAAAAGCCAGTCGGGCAATATCTGCGACGCGATCCTGACGCCGCAGCCGGGGGATCTGACCTTTCCGATCCTGTCGCGGCTGGCGGGACCGGGTTTTGCGGTGACCGAGGACGAGGCGCTGCGCGCCATGGCGCTGGCGTTCCGGCACCTGAAGGTGGTGGCCGAGCCCGGCGGCGCGGTGGCGCTGGCGGCAGCACTTTTCAAGGGGCAGGAGATCGAGGGAGACGCGGTAATCTGCACGATCTCCGGCGGCAATGTCGACCCTTCGGTCTTTGCCCGGGCGTTGGCGGTCGAGATCTGAACACGCCCCGCGCGGCGGGGTCGCCCTGCCCTCCGGCTATGGCATCGTTCGATTTATAGCGACATGCAGATAACCTGAAGCATCCTCATCATCTGACCTGTCGAAACCGCAAGTTTCAGGCAAGGTCAGGCGATCCGGGATTTTGCATTTCTGCTTTGATGAGCGTCGTGCCGGGCGCAGCCAGCCCGCGCCATGCCTGTCGGCACCAGAAACCGAACCCGGCCTTCCTGCTCCGGCAGACCCTAGACCGTCTCGAACCGCGCCTTGTCGCGGGCCGACCAGCTGAGCGAGAGGTGGTAGCCGTCCTCGCCCTGTTTTTCGGTCTCAACCAGCCCTTTTTCGAACAGCCACGCCCGGCGGCGGCCTTCGTCATAGCCCAGCACGATGGTCTCGGAGCGCTTTTCCTCGCCAAGCTTGCGCGTCACCGCCTCCAGAAACGCCTCCAGCCCCTCGCCGGTGAGCGCCGAGACTGCAAAGAGCCCGTCTTCGCGGCTGGCCCGCAGCCGGGCCGCGTCGGCCTCTTCGCCGGGCATGAGATCCAGCTTGTTCCAGAGCTCGATCTGCGCGGTGTCCTCGAGCACACCCAGCGAAGCGAGGATGCTGCGCACATCCTCGGCCTGCTCGGTGCTTTCGGAATGCGAGATATCGCGCACATGCACGATGAGATCGGCGGCCAGCACCTCTTCGAGCGTGGCGCGGAACGCCGCCACCAGCTCGGTCGGCAGATCGGAGATGAAACCCACCGTGTCGCTGAGGATCACATCCGCCCCGGTGGGCAGACGCACCGCGCGCATGGTCGGATCGAGCGTGGCAAAGAGCATGTCCTTGGCCATCACCTCGGCCCCGGTCAAGCGGTTGAACAGCGTGGATTTTCCGGCGTTGGTATAGCCCACCAGCGCGACAATCGGATAGGGCACCTTGGCGCGCGCCTTGCGGTGCAGCTCTCGCGTTTTCACCACCTTGTCGAGCTGGCGGCGCAAGCGCACCAGCTGTTCGTCGATGGCGCGCCTGTCGGCCTCGATCTGGGTCTCGCCGGGGCCGCCGACAAAGCCCAGCCCGCCGCGCTGACGCTCGAGGTGCGTCCAGGCGCGCACCAGCCGGGTGCGCTGATAGCTGAGCGCGGCCATCTCGACCTGCAGCACACCTTCGCGGGTCGCCGCCCGGTCGGAAAAGATCTCGAGGATGAGCCCGGTCCGGTCGAGCAGTTTCACCCCCCAGGCCTTTTCCAGATTGCGCTGCTGGACCGGCGTGACCGGCCCGTCGACCAGCACCAGCTCGATCTCGTCGGCCTTGAATCGGAACTTGAGCTCTTCGATCTTGCCCGATCCGAAGAGCATGCCGGGATGCACCTTGGGCAAAGGCACGACGCCCGAACCCACAACGTCGAGATCGGGCATCGCAAGCGCCAGCGACACCGCTTCGGCCAAAGCCATGTCGGCATCGCGCCGGTCGCGGTCTGATTTGATGTCGGGATGCAGGACCCAGGCGCGGGTCACATGCGGGGCGTGCTCTTTCAACTGTCCCCTTCGCCGTCATAAAGATTGATCGGCTGGCTGGGCATGATCGTGCTGATCGCGTGTTTGTAGACAAGCTGCGACTGCCCGTCGCGACGCAAAAGGACGCAGAAATTGTCGAACCAGGTGATCACACCCTGCAACTTCACCCCGTTGATCAGGAAAACCGTCACCGGAACCTTTGTTTTGCGCACATGATTGAGGAATGCGTCCTGCAGGTTCTGTCTGTCCGAAGCCATTGAATTGCCTTTGTTCTTATATCGCACCGCGTCCGGCGCCCCCCGTTCCGCGCGAGTATGTCGTGCCAGCGGCGGAGTTTCCAGACGAAAATTTCAGCTTTTTGGGCTCTGCGCGGCAATGCGCGCGCGGGGTGCCGGATTATTGGGCGCTCCGGCAAACGCCCCGGGGTCAGTCGCGCCAGATATCCGGGCTGAGCATGACGATGATCGCCAGCAGTTCCAACCGGCCCAGAACCATGCCGAGACACAGAAAGAGCTTGCCGCCGGAGGCCAGTGCCAGAAGGTCGATGGGTGTGGCAGGCGCCACGGCGATCAGCGGCCCGGTATTCGACAATGCGGCGATGGTCAGCACCATGGAATGCTCGAAATTCAGACCGAAAAGCCCCAGCCCCACCGAAATCACCGCCAGCGTCACCGCAAAGAGCATGAAGAACACCCAGGCGATGAACGCGCCTTCGCGGCGCGTGCGCCGGTTGGCAAAGCGCGACCGGCCGATCGAGGACGGGTAGACCAGCTTTTCGATCTCGCGCGCGCCGTTCACGTAAAGCGCATAGACCCGCAGCAGCTTGACCCCGCCCGCGGTGGTCGCCACCCCGCCGCCCACCAGCGCCAGCCCCATCAGGATGATGCCCGGCGTCGACAGGCCCGACCAGCTTTGCGCGGTCTGCCAGTCGGCGCTGACAAAGCCGGTGGTCGTCGAGAACGACAGCGCGGTGAACAGCCCGCCCCAGAGCGCGCGCATCCCGGCCACGAGGTTCTGCTCCTCGCCCACATCGAAGGCCGCCCACCAGTGCCGCATGAACAGCAGCACCGGCACGATGCAGGCGACGATCAGGCCCAGGCGAAACTCCGCATCCGCCAGCAGCCCGCCATGCCGCGCCTGCCCGGTATCGGTCGAGAAGGTCAGCCGCGACAGCGCGAAGAACAAAAAGCAAAACAGGATCATCTCACCCGCGAGCCCGCTGGCACTGCCCAGCAGCGTGCCTTCGGGCGAGATCCCCGACGTCGCCATCACCGACATCGCGTGGCTGAGTGCGACCAGCGGCGGATCGCCCGCCACAAGCAGCATGATGCAGAGCGCGAGCGTGAGCCCGGTATAGATCGGCATCAGCGCCTCGACGCTGCGCCAGAGCCGGATCCCGGGGTCGGTCTGCTCGTTCATCGCCGCGCCGGAGGACAGCGACTGCCCCGGCTCGCCGCTGGCGGTCACCTCGAAGCCGCCAAGCGTCAGCGGCGCCAGGATCGCCGAGGCCGCGATCCACATCACCAGCCCGCCCATCCAGCCCACCAGCGCGCGCCAGAGATGTTCGGGCCCCGAAAGCCGCTCGGGGTCAAAGAGCGTCGCACCGGTGGTGGTGAACGACGACAGCATCTCGAAATAGGACGACAGGAAACCGGTGGTCTGCACCGCCTCGTAGAAGGGCACGGCCATCAGCAGCGGCAGAATAACATAGGCCGCAAGCAGCGCCACAAGCTGGCGCAGGGCGCTGCGGTTGTGCGACCGGTTCGACAGCGCTATCGCCACAAGGGCCGTCAGCATGACACCCACCACGCCGGAATAGAAAAACGCCCGCGCATCGTGGAAATCCTCGATTGCCAGCGCAAACCCGGCGGGGATCACCATCGCGGCGGACACAAGGCCCATCATCAACAAAAACAGCGGCAGACGGGTCAGCGCGGCCATGGCTCAGAAGAAATCGATGGAGACCTGCAGCAGGCGCTCCACTTCCGGCACGTCCTTGGCCAGCGCAAACAGCACCACCTTGTCACCATCCTCGATCCGCAGGCTGCCGGTGGGCTTCATCACCTTGCCGTCCTTGCGCACGGCCCCCACCAGCACCCCTTCGGGAAAGTCGATCTCGCGGATCGCCTGGCCCGCCAGCGGCGAGGTCGAGAGCACTTCGGCCTCGATCACCTCCGCCTCCGCATCGCCGATGGAATAGACCGCGGTGACGCGCCCGTGCCGGATATGGCGCAGGATCGAGCTCACGGTGGTGGCGCGCGGGTTGATATAGGCGTCGATGCCCAGCGGCTCCATCAGCGGGACCAGCGTGGGGTCGTTGACAAGGCTGATTGCCATCGGGCAACCGGCCGCCTTGGCACGCACCGCGGCCAGCATGTTGGTCTTGTCGTCATCGGTCACGCACAGCACCGCGTCGGCGCGCTCGATCCCGGCCTCGCTCAGCAGCCCCGCATCGAGCCCGTCGCCATGCAGAACGATGGTGCGCTCAAGCTCTTCGGCGGCGTGTTCGGCGCAGGGGCGGTTGCGTTCGATCATCTTGGCGCGCACCCGCTCGGTGCGGGTCTCCAGCGAGCGCGCGACCGCCAGCCCGACATTGCCGCCGCCCACGATCACCACACGTTCCTGCTTTCGGAAGGTCTTGCCGAAGATCTCCAGCGTGCGGCGGATATCGTCCGCATGCACCATCACATAGCAGCTGTCGCCGACAAAAAGCTGGTCACCCGCTTCGGGTGCAAAGAGCGAGCCTTCGCGCCGCACCCCCACCACCACCGATCGCAGGGTCGAGAAAAGATCGGTGAGCTGGCGCAGCGGCGTGTTGACCACCGGGCAATCGGCGTCGATGGAGAGACCCAGCAGCTGCGCGCGCCCGTCCAGAAACGTCTCGGTGTCGAACGCGGCAGGTGCGGAGAGCCGCTGCAGCGCCGCCTCGGCCACTTCCTTTTCGGGGCTGATCACCACGTCGATGGGCATGTGATCGCGCCGGTAGAGATCCGAATAGATCGCCGTCAGATAGCTTTGCGCCCGCAGGCGCGCGATCTTGCGCGGCACCGAAAAGACCGAATGCGCCACCTGGCAGGTGACCATGTTGACCTCGTCGGAATGGGTGGCGGCGATCACCATGTCGGCATCGCGCGCACCCGCCTTGTCGAGCACATCGGGGTAGGAGGCAAACCCCGCGATGCCCTGCACATCCAGCGTGTCGGTCGCACGGCGCACGAGATCGGGATTGTTGTCCACCACGGTGACGTCGTTGCGCTCGCCCGAGAGGTGCCGGGCGATCTGCCAGCCCACCTGCCCTGCTCCGCAAATGATGACCTTCATAAACCGTCCTTATCCCCGGTAACGGTCCGGAATGCATGGCACGGGCGCGGGGTGCGGTCAATGAAGGGGCGTCAGCGCGGCGGTCGCACAGGCGTCGTTATGGCATGTGCGCGGTGCGCTGTGCGACCTGCGGGCGTCGCGGGCGGTTTGTCGGCAGAGATGGGGGGTCCGTTCCTCTTCGCTGGGCAGATCGCCAATACCGTATATTATGCAGGCTGCACATGCAGATCGGATGCACTCGGGAACCAGTCTGACGTTCTGCGAAAGCCCTGAATTTGCCTCTGCGCCAAAATCTGCCTGCGCGGGTCAGGATCAGGCCCGCCGTGGGATCGCCATTCGCCAGGACCGTGCCGATCGCCATATGCGGCGCCTCACCTGCGACCCTGACCGGCGCAACGCCGGATGACCGACCTGGATCGGGGCCGACCATCACCGAGCGCCAAAACAACGCCTCAGCGCTTCGGCAACCTGCGCGACAGGGCCTCCGTCGGGTTCATCCGAGCGATAGTCGCATGTCCAGCCAAAGATGACCGGTCGCGGCGCAAGGGGTATCGCGCGGGTCCGCGTTGCCCCGACATTCGGCGCCACCGCCCGGTTGGCTAGACTGCCGGTGCCCTGATTGGCCGCGACACGGTCGATGACGGCCTCCGGGATCTCCACCGCCGCCCTCCAGTTCGGGTACCGGCGTTCCGGGCGAAAGAGCCTCGCAAATTCCTGATCCGGCTCGGGCGTCTGTGTGTAGGTGATGAAATCTACCCCTCGATATCGCGCGCGAAGACGCTCTGCCGTTCGGCAAGCGGATGTTCGGGGGCGCAGATGAATACCAGAGGGTCCTGAAACAGATGCTCCGTCCGGATTGCCGGGTGTTTGTCCTCACCGGAGGTGATCGCAAGATCGACATGGCGGTCCCGAAGCGACGGGACCAACCCGCGCCGCGTATTGCACATGATCCGGATGTCGATGCGGTCGTTGTCCTCACGAAAAGCGCGCAGAAATGCCGGGACCCGGTGAAAGGCGCTGTCGTCTTCAATCGCGATGCGCACGACATGGTCGATGCCTGCATTCATCAAGGCTCGAACGCCAATGACGCGATGATCAAGTTCATATTGGCGCGCGACATCGCCCGCGGAGAGCCACAGTGCCGCAGGGCCGCGGGATGGTCTCGGGCTGGCGCGGTGGTCACGGCAACACGGTTACGGCGGTGGCGCTGTCGGGACAGCCGCATATGCATGCGGGGCTCGGATTGCCCATGGGCGGTTTCCCCAAGCTCGGCGCACCGGGCCACCACCTGACCGCCGAGCCCGGAGAGACCGGGCCGGAGTTTTCGGCGCGTATGGCGGCGGAGTTCGAAAAGACAATCCTCGACCCGGGTCCCGACACGATTGCGGCCTTCTTTGCCGACCCCATGCAGTCCGGCGGAGGCGCCATCCGGCCGCCCGAGGGCTATTGGCAGGCGATGTGCGCGGCATCGGCCTCTTTTGCGGCGTCCGGCTTGTGCAGGACAGGCGCTCGCGGGCGCGGCAGGACCCCCGCTGAGGGGCGGCGCAGTGGTACGGGACCGCGCTCATGCGCGCGGGCTCTATCTGCGCCCGATCCCGCCGGACCGCTCAGCTTCATGCCGCCGCTGACCATCGCGGAGGACGAGATTGCCGAGGCGACCGGCATGATGGTGGCTTTGTTCGACAATGTCCGGGACGCTGTGCGCGGGCGCGCCTAGGTGACTTCATCCACGATGTCGCGCATCGCCGTCAGGAAGGATCTGACCTCGTCCATGCTGTTGTAGTGGCACATGGACACCCGCACCGCCGCGGCCAGACCCAGCGGGTTCAGAATATTGCCCGAATAGTGATCGGCCTTGCGGATATGGGTCCGGATGCCGCGGTGCCGCAAAGCGGAGACCAGATCGGCGGCGTCCATCCTGTCGAGCGTGATCGACACCAGCCCTTCGCGCGCGGGATTGTCCGCGCCGCCGATGATCGACACGCCCGGCAGATCCGCCAGACCGGCAAGGTTGCCGGTCCCGTGGATCATCGCCTGGGTCAGCTTTGCCTCATGCGCGTGGATTGCCGCGCCCGCGGCCTCGATCCGGGCGCGCCGGTCGGTGGCCCCGCTCACCTGCCCGCCCAGCCAGTCGAAATAACCCACCACATCGGTCATGGTCGCGTAGGCGCCGGTGTCGCGGGTGCCCAGTTCCCAGTTGCCTTCCGGCCCGCCCAACAGCGCGTCATGTTCGAGCGCATTGAGTCGCGGCGAGGTCCAGGCCACGCCGTAGCCATGGCGCGAAAACACCTTGTAGGGCGAAATCACGTAGCCATCGATGTCGTAGCCCTTGATGTCGATGAGCCCGTGGCTGGCATGCTGGATCCCGTCCACGATGATCAGCGCGTCCGGCGCCACGGCTCTGATCGCCCCGGCGATGGCGGCCACATCCACCCCCATTCCGGTCACCGGAGAGGTATGCAGGATCGTGGCGACCCGGATATCGGGCCGCAGATGCGGCAGGTAATCTCCGGCGGTGACGCAGCCGGTCTCATCGTTGTGCGGCACCTGCAGATAGGGTTTTCGCGCGATCCTGGCCCAGCGCGCACAGGCGCTGCGGGTTGCCGGATGCTCCAGCGTCGAGCCGAGCACGACACCCCCCTCTTCCGCCCCCAGACAGGCATTCATGATGAGACGGAAGAGCAGCTCCGTCCCGCTTTCGCCGACAAAGATGTCCCCCTCGGGCGCGTTGAAGAACGTGCGCATGTCGTCTTTGGCGTCTGCGATCACGCGCACCAGATCATGCGCCATTTCGTTGTCGCGGCCCTGATTGTCGGGAATGGCGGCATAGTGCTGCGTCGTCTCGACAACGGCATTCAGCGTCAGCGCGCCACCGGCATTCTCGAAGAAGATCCGCGGCCCGGCCTCTGGGCATCGGTCCACATGGGCAAATCGCGCGCGGATGTCGGACATCAATTGGTCGTTTTCGGTGATCATCGGAAGCCTCGGGGGGTCTTGAGTGGATGCTGCCCTTTCAGGTCAGCGCTTTGCGAATGATGGCCTCGGCCATCTCGGCCACGGCGATGTGGGTGCTGTCGCGGATACCGACGACATGGCCATCTATGATGCCGTCGGCGGAATAGATCAAACCGCTGGCGGTCATGACCTCGAGACGCCGCGCCTCTGCCGCCGGTTTGTGGATCAGCCGCGCGGCACCCATGCGCAGCGCCATCGAGATCTTCATCGCGTCCGGTTGCAGCGGTGAGTTCCGGGGGATGATCGCGCCAACCACACCCGGCGGTTCGCGCATTGCATCGAAAAAGAGGTTGGGGCCCGGTGGCGGTGTCACGCTTTCCTGTTCCTCCGCGACGCCACCGTAATGTTTCAAAACGCCCGCGCACCCGCCGCCTCGCCGCGCGACCGGGTGCGGATCACAGGCCAAGAGCCCGGCGGATAACTCCGGCGCGAACGCGTTCGAGGGCCGGGCCTCCGGCGCGACACCGGGGACCGGACAGCGATTCTGCAGGGTCCGGCGCAGAGCGCGTAGAACTTGCCGAGGTCCAGTTCCGGCGTATCGGCGGGGGCGAACCCCGCCACCACCGCCCCGCCACCACCGCCATGGCCGTGACACCACATGCCTTGTCGAGGCAGGCCTTGGCCGACTGCCCGGTCCCCCCGGCACCGAAACGGTCGGTCTTGCCTCCCGTCGCGTCGAGCAGCGGGCGCGCGCCACCGCGTCCTCGGCTCCGCCCACCATGAAGCTGAGACTGCCGCTTCCGGCACCGGCAGGCCCGCCGGAGACCGGCACATCCACCATCGCGTGACCCGATGCCGCCGACGCCGCCAGTTCGCGCGTTGTGCCCACGTCGATGGTCGAGCAATCGATCAGCCGCGTGTCGCGCGCGGCGCCGGGTCCGAAACGTCATGCCCCGCCGCTTCCCGGACAAGCTCGTTGCCCGGATCGGTGCGGTCGGAGGCGGTGAAGGACAAGGGTCGCAAGGGCACAGCGGCAGGCCGTGGCAACGCTTATCGCTCTACGACACGCTTTTGGGCCAAGGCGCGGTCATGGGTCAGTTCGCGGGATGGGAACGCGCCTTGAGATCCAGAGACCTTCGCGGCCGGGAAGACGACCGTCCGCGGCAGGGACAACACAGTCAGCACCGCATCCTGCGAGTGGACCCGGACTATCAGGGCCTGTCACACGCAGCCCCTTCGGATCGGCCCCCCCGCAAGTGATTTGCCACGGCGCTGAGAGACAAGGTCGACCTTCTGATCCGGCGCACCCGACGCGGTCATCACCCGAACCGGCAGAGGATCATACCGGCAGCACGGCCAGCGCCACGCGGCGGCCTTCGCTCAGCAAGACGTTGTAGGTCCGGCAGGCGGCGGGGGAGTTCATCACCTCGACGCCGAGCCCCGCCTCTTCCAGCGTGGCGCGCAGGTCGGCCGGCAAATGGGCGATCTCGGCGCCCATACCCACAAACAGCACATCGACCTCTCCGGCCAGCGCCAGAAGTGCGGCGGCATCGTCCAGCCCGTCCCACGCAAGCGGCCCCGCGCCCGCCATCAGCATCGCCCCGTCATGGCGCACGCCGCCCGCCCGGAAAAACCCCGGACCGTAGCCATCGACCGGCACCGCGTCGGAAAACTGAACTTCGTTGATCCGCATATCCGCTTTTTACCCCCAGATCGGCAGGCCCGACAGGGCCGAGATCACCACAACGAGATAGGCCACCGCCCGATAGACGCGCTCGTGCCCGGGCCGGAAGATAGCCGCTCCGGCGAGATTTCCCAAGACAGTCGGCAGCGCCAGCGCCAGCCCGATCATCACCGGCGCGATCAGCAACTCGCCGCGCAGCCAGAACATCGCAATCAGCACGATGTCGACGAGAAACAGAAACAGCATCGTGTTGGCGCGGATCGCCGCCGCAGGCAAGGGGCTGGCCATGTAGAACAGGATCACCGGCGGCCCCGCCACACCCGCAGCGCCGCCCAGAAACCCCGACACGCCGCCGATGCCGTAGATCATCGGCGGGCGCAGCGTGCCGCGATAACGCAGCCCGAGCACGAGGCAGGCCACCAGCACCAGCGCGACCACCCCCACAGCCGTGCGGAAAACCTCCGGCTGCATCTGCGCCAGCAGCATCAGCCCCACTGGCAACAGCAGCAGCGTGCCCGCCAGAAGCCGCATCACATCCGCCGGGTGCCCGTCCCGCAGCGCCCGCGGCAGGTTCGGCATCGGACCAAAGAGGTCCATCACCACAAGGATCACAATCGCCTCGACCGGAGAGACATGCTGCCCGGCCACTGGCAGAAAGATCATCGCCGTGCCAAAGCCCGAAAACCCGCGCACAAGCCCCGCGAGCAGCGCCGCCAGTGCCATCCAGCCCAGCCCCGGCAGTGCCAGGGCCGCGGCCAGGGCTTCAGGCATCCACGTTCCCGAACTGGTTGCCGGTGGTGTCGCTGGGCTTGGACCAGTCGCGTTTCACACCAAGCCAGAGCAGGATCGCCGAGGCCACGAAGATCGACGAATAGGTGCCCACGATCACACCCCAGATCATCGCAAAGACAAAGCCGCGGATCACGTCTCCGCCCAGCACAAAGAGCGCGATCAGCGCCAGCAACGTGGTGGCCGAGGTCATGAAGGTCCGGCTCAGCGTCTCGTTGATCGAGATGTTGAGCACTTCCTTGAGGTCCTTGGACTTGTATTTGATCAGGTTCTCGCGCACCCGGTCGAAGACCACCACCGTATCGTTCAGCGAATAGCCCACGATGGTCAGAAGCGCGGCGATGATCGCCAGATCGAACTTGATCTGCAGTTCCGAAAAGATGCCGATGGTCAGGATTACGTCATGCACAAGCGCCGCCACCGCGCCCACCGCAAACTGCCACTCAAAGCGCAGCCAGATGTAGAACAGCACCGCTCCGATGGCGAGCACCACCGCGATCACCGCGGTCTGGATCAACTCTCCCGAGACTTTGGGGCCAACCGATTCCACCGACGCGAAAGGCAGCTGCAAGCCCGGATCGACCGCCGAGAGCGCCACGCCCACATCCTCGATCACCGAGGCGGCCACCGATTCAGCGCCTTCCTGCGCCTGGATCCGGATCATAGCCACGTTCTGGTCGGGTCCGAAGGTCGGGTCGAACACTTCCGAGATCGAGATATCGCCAAGCTCCAGCGCCGCCAGCGCGTCTCGATAGGCGCCCACATCCACCGGCTGCGTGCTGTCGGTGCGGATCGTCGTGCCGCCGCGAAAGTCGATGCCGTAATTCAGCCCCTGCAGGACGAAGCTGCCGAAGGCCACAACCATCAGGAAGGCCGAAATCCCGAGCCAGACCTTCCAGCGCGAGAAGAAATCGAAGGACGTGTTCTGACGGACCAGTCTCAGGCGCATCTCTAGACCTCGATCTGCTTGGGGCGGCGGCGCTCGAACCACATGACGATGAGTAGCCGCGTGACGAAGATTGCCGTGAAGACCGACGTCAGGATCCCGAGGCCCAGCGTGATCGCAAAGCCGCGCACCGGGCCGGAGCCCATGACGTAGAGGATCACCGCCGTGATGAAGGTCGTGATATTGGCGTCGACAATGGCGCTCAATGCCTTTTCATAGCCAAGCTCGATGGCGCGCGCGGGGCCCTTGGCGGTCTTGAGCTCTTCGCGGATGCGCTCGAAGACCAGCACATTGGCATCGACCGCCATGCCCACGGTCAGCACGATCCCGGCGATGCCCGGCAAGGTCAGCGTGGCGCCCACCAGAGAGAGCAGCCCGAAGATCAGTGCGATGTTCACGATCAGCGCGACATTGGCGAAAAGCCCGAAGAGCCCGTAGCTCAGCCCCATGAAGATGAGCACCGCGGCAAAGGCCACCATGGTGGCGATCTTGCCCGCATCGATGCTGTCCTGCCCCAGTTCCGGGCCAATCGTGCGTTCCTCGAGGAACTCGAGCCCGGCGGGCAGCGCACCGGCGCGCAGCAGCACCGCAAGATTGGTCGATTCCTCGACCGAAAAATTGCCGGTGATGATGCCCGAGCCGCCGGGAATGTGGCTCTGGATCACCGGGGCGGAGATCACCTCGGCGTCGAGAACGATGGCAAAGGGATTGCCGATATTCTCGGCGGTATAGTCGCCGAACTTGCGCGCGCCGGACGGGTTGAAGCGGAAATTCACCGCCGGGCGGCCATTCTGGTCAAAGGCGGGCTGCGCATCGACCAGCTCTTCGCCGGTGACCACCGGGGCCTGCTCGAGGATGTAGAAGACGCCCTCTTCGTCGAGCGAGGGCAACACCTCGTTGCCGACGCCGGGCACGTCGTTCTGGTCGCCGGTGCGGCCCACGACAGGCTGGAAGGTCAGCTGTGCGGTGGTGCCGATGATCGCCTTGAGCTCGGCGGCAGAGCCGATGCCCGGCACCTGGATCAGGATCCGGTCGGTGCCCTGGCGCTGGATCGTCGGCTCGCGCGTGCCGACCTCGTCGATCCGGCGGCGGATGATCTCGAGGCTCTGCTGCATGGTGCGCTCGTCGGTGGCGCGTTGCTCGGCCTCCGACAGGCGCACGATGATCTCGGCATCCTCGGCGCTCACCACGATATCCGTGGCCCCGGCCCCGGTCAGCGACACCACCGGCTGCGCCAGCCCGCGCACCAGCTCCATCGCGCGGGAGATGCCCGCAGGCTCCGAGATCCGCACCCTGAGCTCGCCCGGCTCCGACGGCTGCAGGCGGATCGTGCCCACGGTGGCGCGTTCGGGACGCAGCACATCGCGCACATCAGGCCAGAGCGCCTCCATCCGCGAGGCATAGACATCCGCCGTCTTCACTTCGGCCAGCAGATGCGCGCCGCCGCGCAGATCGAGGCCCAGATTGACCAGCCCCGAAGGCAGAAAGTCGGGCCAGACCCCGGCCATGGCGCGGTTTTCAGAGGTATCCGCCCCCAGCTCAATCGCGTTCATCGCGTCGTTATGTTGCTCGACACGGGTGTAGAACGCGTTCGGCATCGCAAGCGACAGACCGACCACAACGGTCAGCCAGATCGTGATCCGCTTCCAGAGATCGATCTGCAGCATGCGCTCAGGACTCGGTGGGTTCGGTCTTGGAGAGCACCTGCGCGATGGTCGACTTGATCACGCGGACCTTGACGCCTTCGGCAAGCTCCACCTCGATCTCATTGCCTTCCTTGACCTTCGTCACCTTGCCGACGATCCCGCCCTGCGTGACCACCTGATCGCCGCGGCGCAGCGCCTCGACCATGTTCTGGTGCTGCTTCATCTTCTTTTGCTGCGGACGGATCAGCAGGAAATACATGATCGCGAAGATGAGGATCAGAGGGACGAACTGCGCCAGCGCGTTGCCTTCCATGGGATGCTCCTGTCTGAACGGGCGGGGCATCCCCCGCTTTTTTGATTTGGCGGAACCTATGCGCGGGAAGGGGCGGATGCAAGCCGCGAAGGGTGCGATTTCGGCCCGCGCGCGCGATGCAGGAGCCCGCCGCAAGCCGGGCAGAGGCCCCGCGTGTGGACGTGCCGCGGGCGCCCGCCCAGGCTGAGGCCGGTTGCCCCTTCGCGAGTATCTGCCGGTGATCACGATCAACTTTGTGCCCGGGCTCTTCTGGGGCAGCGTCGTGGTGCCCGAGATGGAGCGGCCGGAGCACCGGGCGGAGGAGAAATTGGATTGAGGCGCCTTCGACAACGCCTGGCGCGCGTGTCAGAAGTTCGTCGCGATGGTTCCGGAGGATCCGGAGTGAGCGGCGGGCCGGGGCGCGTCTTGCGGGTTGAAGCGGCGGCGGATGGGCTAGTTTGAGAGCGATGTTGCGAATTCTGGTGATGATCCTGCTGCCCCTGCCCGCGCTCGCGCAGGACGCCATCGGGCGGCTCAATTCGGCGGGATACAACCGTCTGCAGATGTGCTCCGGCACGCTTGTGGCGCCCGACCGGGTGCTGACCGCGGCGCATTGCGTGGCCGATCCCGAAACCGGGGCCGAGCGCGCGCTGGCCGACATGGTCTTTGTCGCGGCCTGGGACGGGGCGGGACATGCGGGCGCCGCGCGCGTCGCCGCGGTCGAGATCCACCCCGACGCCTTTGCCAGGGGCCGGCTCAATCTGGCGCATGACCTGGCGCTGATCCGGCTGCAGGAGCGGATCGACATCGCGCCCATGGCCGTGGGGGTCGCCGCACCGTCCGGCCCGTTTGTCGTGGCGGGCTACCCGCGGTCGCGCCCGCACCGGCTGCGGCGGCAGGACGCCTGCGACGGCCGCTCGACCGGGCGGCTCTGGCGCATCGGCTGTGCGGTGGAAAAGGGCCAGTCCGGTGGCCCGGTGCTTTATGGCGACGGTGCTGCGCAACGGATCGTCGCGATTGCCGTGGGGCGCAGCAATGGCGAGACGCTCGCCGTGCCGGTCGACCGCTGGCTGCGCCGCAAGCTCGCGAGCCCGGCCACGCCGTGACGCAGGCGCGGGCCGCGCCGGTCAGGTGGTGAAATCGATCACCGCGTAATCGTCGCTCCCGAGATCGGCGGCGGTGAGACCCTGAACCGTCGCAAGCCGGATATCGTTGACCACGAGGCCCACTCCATCGGTTGCCAGATCGACCAGTTCGATCACGTCGGAGCCATCATTGCGCAGAAGCGCCGGGTCGTAGATCTCCACCTGCAGGAAATCTCCCGGCTCGAAATCGGCAATGGTCACAGGGGCTTCGGCCTCCGCATCGCGGCTTGCGACCGCAAAGATATCCGCGCCTTCGCCGCCGGTCAGCGTGTCGCCGTCATCGCCGACCAGCGTGTCCTCCCCCCAGCCGCCGGAGACCAGGTCGGGCGCGTTGGGCGTGCCGTCGACCCGGTCGATGGCGTTCAGCAGATCGTTCTGGGTGCCGCCGTAAAGCGCATCCTCCCCCGAGCTGCCCAGCAACGTATCCGCGCCCTGCCCGCCATAGATCGTGTCATCGCCCGGCGGATTGCCTTCGGCGAAATCCGACACAAAATCCGGCTCGTCTCCGGAACGCACGAAGTCGTCGCCCGCGCCGGTGAAGATCACAACCGGATCGTCCGCCACGATGATCACGTCATCACCCGCGCTGCCCATGATCGTGTCGCCCTCGCGGGACACGCGCCCGTCCGGATCGCCGTCGCCGGTGTTGCGCGCACCGTCGCCGCGCCCGGTATCCGTGGCCTCCTCCCCGTCGTCGCCGCCCGAGGCCAGCGCGCCCAGCGCAAGCCCGCCCAGCAGCAGTAGCAGCACCGCCCCCATGATCGCCCCATCGCAATTGTCCAAACCTTGCAACAAGTTACACGCCGCAGTCCGATCTTGCGAACATCCTCTTCGAAACAAGCTGTTGACCGGAAATGAACAATCGCCGCACCTGCCGCCCCTGCGACGTGCAACCCCTACCGATCCCGCGCGTTATCGGGCATAAGTCGCGCGACTCAACACGCCCCGACGGAGGATCCCATGCACGACATCCGCGCCATCCGCGAAAACCCCGCCGCGTTCGACGCGGCGATGGCCCGCCGGGGTGTGGAGGCGATGTCGTCTGCGGTGCTCGCGCTCGACGAAAAGCGCCGCGGCGCGATCCACGCCGCCGAAGAGGCGCAGGCCGAACAGAACAAGGCCTCCAGGGCGGTGGGTGCCGCCAAGGCCAGCGGCGACGAGGCCGAGTTCGAGCGGCTGCGCGCGCTGGTGGCCGAGAAGAAGGCCGAAGTTGCCGACATGCAGGCCCGTGGCAAGACGCTCGATGCCGAGCTCACCGAGATGCTGATGGCGCTGCCCAACCACCTGCATGACGATGTGCCCGACGGCGCCGATGAAGAGGACAATGTCGAGCTGCGGCGCTGGGGCACACCGCGGGAGTTCGACTTCGCACCGAAAGAGCATTACGAGCTGGCCGCGGTGCGGGACGGGCTCGATTTCGAGACCGCCGCCAAGCTGTCCGGCAGCCGCTTTGTGGTGATGTCGGGGGCGGTGGCGCGCCTGCACCGGGCGCTCGCGCAGTTCATGCTCGAGCTGCATATCGAAGAACACGGGCTCACCGAGACCTGGACTCCTGTGCTGGTGCGCGAAGAGATGATGTACGGCACCGGGCAACTGCCCAAGTTCGGAGAGGACAGCTACCGGACCACCAACGGATGGTGGCTGGTGCCCACAGCTGAGGTCACTTTGACCAATATCGTCAACGGGTTGACGGTCGAGGAAGGCTACCTGCCCCGGCGCTATGTCGCGCATACTCAGTGCTTTCGCTCCGAGGCAGGCAGTGCCGGCAAGGACACCGCGGGCATGCTGCGCCAGCACCAGTTCGAGAAGGTCGAGATGGTCTCGATCACCCATCCCGACGCCAGCATGGACGAACATGCGCGCATGACCCGTTGTGCCGAAACGGTGCTGGAGCGGCTGGGGCTGGCCTATCGCACCATGGTGCTCTGCTCGGGCGATACCGGGTTCGGCATGCTCAAGACCCACGACATCGAGGTCTGGCTGCCGGGGCAGAACGCCTATCGCGAGATCAGCTCGTGCTCGGTTGCGGGCGACTTTCAGGCCCGCCGGATGAACGCGCGAATGAAGCCCGCGGGTGGCGGCAAGCCAGTCTTCCTGCACACGCTCAACGGCTCTGGCCTTGCGGTCGGGCGGTGCCTGATCGCGGTGCTGGAGAACGGGCAACAGGCCGATGGCTCGGTGACCCTGCCCGACGCGCTGCAGCCGTTTATCGGCGGCAAGACCCGGATCACCGCGGACGGGGATCTGGCATGACGCGCCTCTGGGCGATCCTTGTTCTGATCGCGGCCGTGGCCTTTGCCGCATCGCCGTGGCTGTCGCCGGGATTCAACGGGTTCGAGGCCGACCAGTTTCCGGTGCCGCAGGACAATCCGCCGGTGCAGCCTGCGGGCTACGCGTTTTCGATCTGGGGGCTGATCTATCTGTGGCTGATCATCGGCGCGGGGTTCGGTCTGCTGCGCCGCGCCGAAGACCCCGACTGGGCGCCGATGCGCCCGCCGCTTTTTGCGTCGCTCGCGGTGGGGATTTTCTGGCTGCCGGTGGCGCAGGTTGCCCCGGTTGCGGCGTCGGTGATGATCTGGATCATGCTGCTGTCGGCCATCGTCAGCCTCTTTCGCGTCGGCGATACCGACCGCTGGCTGCAGCAGGCCCCGGTTGCGATCTATGCGGGCTGGCTTACGGCGGCAAGCTGCGTGTCCGTGGGCTTGTTGCTGGCGGGATACGGCTATCTGTCGGCGACCCCGGCGGCGCTGGTGGCCATTGCCCTGGCGCTCGCCATTGCGCTGGTGGCGCAGTACCGCCTGCACCGCGCGCCGGAATACGGAATCACCGTGATCTGGGCGCTGGTCGGCGTGATCGCGGCCAATATGCAGCCTTTGAATGCCGCGGTCGCGGGACTGGCGCTCGTGGGCATCATCGCGATCCTGGCGCTGCGCGGCACCGACACCGAGTAAGCCGCGCACCGGTGCCAGGGAACGCCCGAAAGGCGCGCAGTGGGTCGGCACGCCTTTTGGTGTGGGACCGCCGGGCACGGCCCCCTGCCCGTCTGACAACAGCCATTCGCACCCGCGCCCGTCAGCCTGCGTGCAGATGTGCGCGCATGCGGCCCATATGGTCGTCCCAGCCCTTGTCGAGCGCCATCAGCAGTCCAAAGGCCTCTTCGCCCTGCGGCAGGCCTTCATGTTCGAGCGCCAGCCGCGTGCCGCCCGGCACCTCTTCCAGCGTCCATTTCACCGTGCTGACCGCATCGCCCATGGGTTTGATCGTAAAGGTGTAATCCAGCCGCTTGAACGGCTCGGCCACCAGTACCTCGCCCCACATCAGCTTGTCGCCGCTTTCGGTGCCGAACATCTCGTAGCGGCCTTCGACCAGCGTCGATGCGGGTTTGTGAAACCAGGTCGCCAGCTTCTCAGGTTCGGTGAGATAGGCCCAGACCTGCGCGGGGGCAGCCCTGAGATAGATCGATTTGCGCAAGACGGTTTTGGTCAGCGTGTCAGTGCCGGTCATTGTGTGTCCTTTTCGATTTCGCTTTTGAGTGTGTTGAGCCGTTCGTCCCAGAAGGCGTCGAAATAGCCGAACCAGTCGGCCACACGTTTCAGGCCAGCCGGATTCACGGCGTTGAGCTTGCTGCGCCCCTCGGCGCGCACCGAGATCAGGTCGCCTTCGCCAAGGATGCTCAGGTGTTTCTTGACCGCCGCGCGGGTCATGTCGAAGTTTTCGGCCACCTCGGCGATGGTCAGCTCGCGGCCTGCCAGCAGATGCAGGATCTCGCGCCGCGTCGGATCGGCAAGCGCGCGGAAGCCAAGCTGTTCATGCGCGCTCATCGGTGCTTCCTTCGGGTCTGCCCCCCGGGGAGCGATGCGGGTGTCGGTTGCGGCATGCCGGGTCCTTTCCTGCTTTGTGATACCGTTTGGTTTCACATTTAATAGATACCGTTTGGTATCACGTCAAGCAGAATCCAGCCCCCGGACATGGCCAAAGGCGCGCCAGCGCGGGCGCGGTGTCGGATATCGGGTTGGAAATCCAGGGCGCGCCACGGGCCACAGACCGACCCGGCGCGCGGTCCGGCTCAGTCGAGCTTGCGGGCCTCGTCGACCAGCATCACCGGAATGCCGTCGCGGATCGGAAAGGCAAGCCCGGCCGCCTTGCTCACCAGCTCCCCGGCCTCCTGGTCAAAGCGCAGCCCGGTCTGGGTGACCGGGCAGATCAGCGCTTCCAGCATGCGGCGGTCAAACGCCTTGGCCTCCGGCGCGCTCATTGCATCACCCCGGCCTCGCCGCTGCTGCCGCCGCGCAGCGCGTATTCGATCAGCGTCACCAGAGTCTCGCGCCGCGTGCTGAGCGACGGCGCTTCCAGCAGCGCCTGCTTTTCCTCGTGGTCGAAATCGAGCAGCATCGACAGCGAGTTGATCAGCAACTCGTCATCGGCCTCGCGCAGCGTCTGCCAGTCCGCCGCCAGTTCCTGGGCCGAGAAATACCGGTCGAGCAATCCCAGAAAGGCATCCCGGTCGAAGCCCGGATCCTGCTCGGAGCTGGCAAGATCCTTTTCAAACCCGTTCCAGGTGACCTCGCAGCGACGGTAGGGTGTGAATCCCTCCACCTCCTGCGAGACCCGGAACCGGCTGATGCCGGTGAGCGTGATCATGTAGCGGCCGTCCTCGGTCTCCGACAGCTGGGTGATGCGTCCGGCGCAGCCGATGCGTTGCAGCGCCTTGTCGTCGCGCCCGGGCGCACGGTTTGGCTGAACCATGCCAATGAGCCGCGTTTCGGTCTTGAGCGCATCATCCAGCATCGCCAGGTAGCGCGGCTCGAAGATATGCAGCGGCAGCCGTGCCCGCGGCAGCATCAACACCCCGGGCAAGGGGAAGATCGCGATTGTCGCGGGCAGGTCGGTGAACCGTTTCATGCGATTCCAGCTAGCCCGCCCCGCCGCTCAGGCAAATATCATCGACGAGAGTTTTCGCCGACCGTTCAGAACCACCGGATCGCTTGGCTTCAGCGCCTCGAAAATCGTGAAGAGCTGCTGCTTGGCGGCGCCGTCATTCCACTCCCGGTCGCGCCGGAAAATTTCCAGAAAATGATCGACCGCGGCCTCGCCTTCGCCCTTGGCATAAAGCGCCTGCGCCAGATCATAGCGCGCCTGATGGTTGTCGGGATCGGCCTCGACCTGTGCGGTCAGCTCGCCCACCGGGCCGGAATTGGCCGCCTGCCGCGCCAGTTCCAGCTGCGCATGCGCCGCCTCGAGTTCCGGCGCGCTCGAGATCTCGGCGGGGGCGCCGTTCAGGATCGCCTCGGCCTGATCGAGATCGTCCATCGCGATATGTGCGCGCACCATGCCGCCATAGGCGCGGGCGTTGTTGGGCTCTTCGCCGAGGATCGCGGCAAAGGTCTGCGCCGCGTCCACAGCCGCGCCCTGCTCCAGCATCTCTTCTGCCGCATCCAGCGCCTCGTCGAGCCCGCCCGACGCATCGCCGCCCGCCGCCTGCACGACGCGCTCGACAAAGGCCTTGATCTCGGATTCGGGCACCGCGCCCTGAAAGCCGTCCACCGGCTGGCCCTGCCAGAAGGCGTAGACCGTGGGAATCGACTGGATGCGCAGCTGACCGGCGATCTGCTGCGCTTCGTCGACATTGACCTTGGCCATGGTCACGGCACCCTTGGCCGCGGTCACCGCGGCTTCGAGCTGCGGGCCGAGCGTCTTGCACGGCCCGCACCAGGGTGCCCAGAAATCCACGATGACAGGTGTGGTCATCGAGGCCTCCACGACCTCCGCCATGAAGTCGGGTTCGGCCACGTCCTTGATCAGATCCGCCCGCGGCTGCGCGCCGCCTCCCAGTTCCAGCATCCTCGCCTCCATCGGGTTGAATTCTCTTGTTTGGGTAGATGGATCACGGGGCCGCGAGTTGCAAGGGTCAGCGCTTTTCCAGGCGCCTGGTCTTCCCGGCAGTCAGCAAGCTGGGTTTCTGACTTGCCCAGGTTCATTGCATTCTCAGATCGGATCAGAAGACCAAGAACCGGGAGCCGGTGGCGTTGGCGGCGTCTCTTGACCAAACCCACCGATCACATCCCACAAACCCTGCACGAGAGCCTGCCCATCCAACCCGTAGAGATACCCGGCACCGCTTACAACGGCCGTACCGCCCGCCGCACCCAACGCATTCACAAATATTCGTTGCCGTGCGGAGGGCTGCGCCTTCAGACACTCCTTCAGATCCGTAATCTGCTGTTCCTGTTCGCGAATGCGCGCCTGCAGGATGGCCACCAGTTTCTCGCGATCCGACGCACGCGTTTCTAAAGTCTCCAAGACCTCGGCGAGCGAAAGAAACCCTTCTGCGATTTGGTCGAGCAATTCCCCCTCTGATGAGGCATTGATCCTTTGTGTGTTGTGAAAACAACTCACAGCATGTTGCAAACGCACACCGACATCTCTTGCAGAGACCGCAGCGGCGGGAAGTGTCAGGAAAATGAGATCCACATGTTGCCGTAGAGCGTCTCGTGCCCGTTGCTGATCGCGATCAGCATCTTCCGCCCCACCGTAGTCTTCATCGTAGCTGACGCCGTATCCGGATGGTGAGTCCGAAGCACGATCTCTCTCTCCGGGCGGCAGCCAGTCGCGGAGATAATCAAACAATTCCCGGGCCCGTATGTCAGAGTTGTCGATCTCAGAAATACGCGCGAGTACCTTGTCGAGTTTGCAGGCGCCACAGTTCCTGAAGCTCAAATACGTGCCGCCTGGCCGATTTATCGCACGTGCTTCAAGTGCGCGTAACGGCCGCAGATCGGTGACAGGTGTGTCATCGAGCAGCACAGATTGTAGTCGGGTCAGAGTTGTAATTGGCGTGATGTCATGCACGTTGGTGTCTGGGAGAGACAAGTATATCAATTTCGTCAATCCCGAGAGTGGCGAGATGTCCGATATCGGACATCCGTCGAACTCCAAGCGCTCCACTTCCGTACATTCAGCTATTTCTGGCGGGATGCTTTCAGGCAAGTCCGTCTCGGACGTGTCGAAACAAAGCGTCGGTTACCCAATGACATTCTTCTTGGCCTCAGCGATCCGCCGCTGCGCCGCGGCATATGCCTCCTCAGCCGCGCTCATGAGACCCGTCTCCCAAGCACAAACCATGCGCATGCTTTGTGCAGGCGTTGTGCATCGCTTGTGCCCCCCAAAATTTCACAGATCGAACGTCGCGAAAACCGGCGCGTGGTCGGAGGGTTTGTCCCAGCCGCGCACGGCGCGCAACACGCGGCTGGAATGCGCCGCCCCCGCGATATCCGGCGTCGCCCAGACGTGATCCAGACGGCGCCCCTTGTCGGCGGCGTCCCAGTCGCGCGCGCGGTAGGACCACCAGGAATAGAGCTGGCCTTCGGGGATGTCCTTGCGGGTCACATCGACCCAGCCGCCCGCCTCTTGCGTCGCGCCCAGCGCCTCAACCTCGACGGGCGTGTGGCTCACCACTTTCAAAAGCTGCTTGTGCGACCAGACGTCATCCTCGCGCGGGGCGATGTTCAGATCCCCGACAAGGATCGATTTCTCCGGCCGGTCGCCATGGAACCAGTCGCGCATCTCCGCCAGGTAATCGAGCTTCTGCCCGAACTTCTCGTTCTTGTCGCGGTCCGGCACGTCGCCGCCCGCGGGCACGTAGAAATTGTGGATCACCACACCGTTGTCGAGCCGCGCCGCCACGTGCCGCGCATGGCCAAGTGCGGCGAAATCCATGTCGCCCACATCCTCCAGCGGCCGCTTGCTGAGGATCGCCACGCCATTGTACCCCTTCTGCCCCCGCGCCACCACGTGGCCATAGCCAAGCTCCTCGAAAGACGGCATTTTCTCGACCGGAGACTTGCATTCCTGCAGGCAGAGCACATCCGGCGCCTCTTCGGTCATGAGCTTTTCGACCAGCCCGGCGCGCAGGCGAACCGAATTGATGTTCCAGGTGGCGAGGGTGAAGGGCATCTGTGTCTCCTGCGGCTGATCGGGCGAGAGTGCCGCGTGGCAGGGCCGCGCGCAAGCGCTCAGAGCCGCAGATGCCGCGTGCCGTAAACCGCCAGCGCACACGCGCCTGCAAAGCCTATGAAATAGGGCAGGCTCAGCGCCGCGGCGCGGCCCAGCCCGGGCTCGGCCAGCGACACGATCCAGCCGCCCAGCACCGCGCCGAAGGGCACCATGCCCCAGCCGAAAAACCGGTACAGGCTGTTCACGCGCCCCAGCAGATCGTCCGGGATCAGCCGCTGCCGCCAGGACACCGTGACGATGTTCCACAAAAGCGCGGCAAGGCTTTCGACAAAAAGCGCCGCCGCCGCGATCCAGGGCGAGGCCGTCAGCCCCAGCACCAGCATCGGCAGCGGAAACACCCAGAGCGCCAGGATCACCACCCGCTGCCCGCCCAGCCTCGCCACCAGCCGCGGGCCCCAGACGCCGCCGACCACACCGCCCGCGGCACCCGCCGTCAGCAGCAGACCGTAACCTGCGGCGTTGAGCCCCAGAACCTCCTGGCTGATCAGCACCAGCATGGTCAGCACCATGGTCGAAAGCGCGTTGATGAGCCCCAGCACTATCGCCAGCCGCAGGATCGCCGTGTGCCCCCAGAACCAGCGCGCCGCCTCGGAAAACTCGTCCAGCAAGGCGCGCCGGACCGGGCGGATGCGCGGCGGCAGCGCCATCAGCCACACGCACCAGGCCGCCAGCCCGAAGCAGATGGCGTTGAGCGCAAAGGGCGCCGGCACCGCAAAGGCGATGAGCGCCCCGGCCAGCGGCGGCCCGATGAAGGATCCGGTGATCTGCTCGACGCTCCAGAGCTGGCCGTTGGCCTGCTCGAGATCGGGCTTATCGACCAGCGCGGGCAACAGGGTCTGGGCCGCATTGTCGCGGATCACTTCGGCGCAGCCGATCAGAAAGGCCAGCCCGCAGAGGATCGCGATGCCACCAGGCTGCCCGCCCGCCGCGCTGTCGGGGATCCGCAGCGCCAGTGCTATGACCCCGAAGCTCAGCAGCAGCCGCAAGAGGTCCGCCTGCACGATCAGCCGCCGCCGGTCGTTGCGGTCGGTGATCAGCCCCGCGGGGATCACGAACAAGAACCACGGCAGCCGCGTCGCCGCCGTCACCAGGGCGATCAGCAACGGATCCCGGGTGAGCAGCGTCGCAATCCACGGAAACGCCAGCGCCGCGACACCGTCCCCGAGATTGGAGACGGCGGTCGCCGAAAAGAGCAACCGGAACGGACGGTTTCGCACAAGCAGCGTCATGGCCCCACAGGACCTGCCTTGCCGGTAAAGGTCAAGCCGATGCCGCGCGCCGCCGCTTGCGCAGCCGGACACTCCACGTCGCACAAGAGGTCCACGCACACCTTACCCGGCACCCGCGCCGCAATGCGCAGCCGCCCACTTTCCAACCCAAACCCGAAAATCGCCGTCAAACATCGCCGCATCAGCGCGACGTCCCTGGCGTCATCTTGCCCGTAAACTTCGGGGGGTCTGAGGGGCTGGCCCCTCAGACTCTGACCTTGCCACAAAGCATAACGCCAAAGCGCCGCCCCCCCGCCAGACTCAGATGATCTCATCCTCGTCAAAAAGCGGGGTCGCTTCGAGATGGGCGTCGAACTCACCCGCGGCCGCCTCCGCCGCCTTGGGCGCATCGGCGCGCGCGACATGGAACAGCGCGTCCCCCTCGTTGACCACCGGCAGGTTGGTGCGGCCCACCACGATGCCCGGCGCGTCGGCGACAATCTCGGCCTCGGCCTCGCCAAAAGGATCCGAGACGATGCCCAGCACGGCCCCCGCCTCCACCCAGTCACCCGACGCCTTCATGGTCCGCAAGAGCCCGCCCGAAGGCGCGCGCAGCCAGGACGAGCCCACGCAAAGCACCGACGGCTGCCGCGCCTTGGGCACGCCGCGCGGCGCGATCATGCCAAGCTGCGCCATCACCCGCAGGATCCCCGCCACACCGGCGCGCGCAGCAAACTCGTCAAAGCGCAACCCCTCCCCGGCTTCATAAAGCAGCACGTCGACACCGGCCTTCTCGGCCTCGAGCCGAAGCGAGCCGTCGCGGGTCTTCGACATCAGCGTGACCGGCGCGGCAAAGGCATGGCCCAGTTCCTGCAGCCGCGCATTGCCCGGCGTGAGCCGGATCTGCGGCAGGTTGGTGCGTCCGACGGCGGCGGAATGCAGATCCACGCCCAGATCGCAGCGCGCCACGATCTCGGTCATGAAGAGATCGCCCAGACGTGCCGCAAGCGAGCCATGGGAATGGCCCGGAAACGACCGGTTCAGATCGCGGCGGTCAGGCAGATATCGCGACTGGTTGAGAAAGCCGAACGCGTTCACGATCGGCACCGCGATCAGCGTGCCCGACAGGCGCTGCAGCGGGGCCGCGCGCAGCAGGCGGCGCACGATCTCGACGCCGATCACCTCATCGCCATGGATCGCCGCCGACACGAACATCACCGGTCCGGGACGCCGCCCGTGGATCACATGCGCCGAAAGCGTGACAGGCGTGTGGTCGGACATGACCGACACCGGCAGATCGACGGTCTTGCGACCGCCGGGCGGGATGGTCTGGGATCCCAGGTCGAATGGCGCGCGCATGGTCCCTCCGTGGCTTGGCGCAACTTGAGACCAGCGGCGCAGAAAGAACAAGCCCCGCGCTCAGAAACCGGGCCGCGCGCGAAAGCTGAGACCCTTGCCGCTTTCGGGATGGTTGATGCGCAGCTCTTCGGCATGCAGCATCAGCCGCGGATAGGCGGCGGCAGTTTCGGGCGCATAAAGCAGATCGCCCAGAATCGGATGACCCACGGCCAGCATGTGGACGCGCAGCTGATGGGTGCGCCCGGTGCGCGGGAAAAGCCGTACCCGGCTTTCGGCATCGCCCGCCTTCAGCACCCGCCAGTCGGTCTGCGCCGGGCGTCCGGTCTCGGGACAGACCATCTGCCGCGGCCGGTTCGGCCAGTCCACCGTCAGCGGCAGATCGACCTGCCCGGTTTTCGGCGCAAGCCGGCCGGCAACCCGGGCCAGATAGGTCTTGCGCGGCTTGCGCGCCTCGAATTGCTGGCCGAGATGTTTCTGCGCATGCGGGGTCAGCGCAAAGACCATCACCCCCGACGTGTCGCGGTCGAGCCTGTGCACAAGGCGCACGGTCGGGAATCCGGCGGTGAGCCGGGTCAGCAGGCAATCGGCCAGCGCCGCCCCCTTGCCGGGCACGGTGAGCAAGCCCGCCGGTTTGTCGACCACCAGCAGATCAGTGTCTTCATGCAGAACCGGGATATCGCCCTGCGGCGGCGCGTAGATGTCGGACATGGTCCCCCTCATGCCAAGCCACGCGCCCGACAGCAAGCGCGGCGCGGCCCGCCATCCCGGCCCGGGGCGGAACCAATTGCACCCCGGGCGAATTGTCCGGCAAAGAAAGGACGTCCCCAATGAAGCGCCTCCAGGCGATTTTCGCCGCTCTTGCCCTCACGCTCTCCACCGCGCCTCTGCAGGCGCTGGAGCGCGACGCGATCAACGCCGCCGGATATGACGGTGGCGAGCTGCCCGAAGGGCAAAGCGCGCTGGCTGCCAAGATCCAGGTCCTTCTCGATCGCGCGGGCATCTCTCCGGGTGTGATCGACGGCTACAAGGGCGGCATGACCGCCACCGCCATCCGCGCCTTCGAGCGGCGCGAAGGCCTCCCGGTGGATGGTGCGCTCGATGCCCGGGTCTGGGACGCGCTCTCCCGACACGCCACATCGCCGGTTTTTGCCAGCCACAGGATCCGGCCGGACGATATCGCGCGCATCTCGGCCAACTTGCCCGACGATTACGCCGAACTGGCCAGGATGGACTGGCTCGGCTTCACCTCCGCCGCCGAAGCGCTGGCCGAACGGTTCCATATGGACGTGGATTTCCTCGCCGCCCTCAACCCCGGCATCGCGTTCACCGAAGGCCAGACAATCACCGTGGCGCAACCCGCCGCCGATCTGAGCACCGACGTGGCCCGCATCACCGTCGACAAGCAAAGCCAGCGGCTCACCGCCTTCGACGACACCGGCGCGGTGGTCGCAAGCTACCCGGTCTCTGTCGGCTCGACTCAGACGCCCTCCCCCTCCGGCGTCGTCGAGGTGCGCGCCAAGGCGGTGGAGCCCGGCTATACCTACAATCCGGATGTGAATTTCCAGCAAGGCGACAACGCCGAAAAGCTGACCCTGCCGCCCGGTCCAAACAGCCCGGTGGGTCTTGTCTGGATCGACCTCAGCAAGCCGACCTACGGCATCCACGGCACCCCCGACCCGGCAGAGCTCTTTTCGGAAGCAAGCCATGGCTGCGTGCGCATGACCAACTGGGACGCACTGGAACTTGCGCGCATGGTGCGCGCGGGCACAAAGGTGGCGTTCCTGCCATGAGGCGGCTGGCGCTGTGTCTCGCCGCCGGGCTTGCTCTGACGCCCGCGCTGGTGACCCCGCTGCGCGCCGACGCATCGGACGAGGCCGCCCCGCCCGTGCGCGAGGCGCTGGAGCTGGACGATGCGGGCTTCGCCGCCTGCACCGCCGCGCTCGACGCGCTCGGCGTGACCTACCGCATCCCCGACGCGCCGGTCATCGCAGAGGACGACCCCGATTGCGGCATCCTGCGCCCTGTGACGCTGGACGAGATCATCCCCGGCGTGGCACTCAGACCCGACAGCGTGTTGCGCTGCCCCGCCGCGCTGGCGCTGGCCCGGTGGGTCGACACGATTGTGCGGCCCGCGTCAGAGACCCTGCCGACGCGCGGCCCGGTCGTGGCACTCGACCACGGCTCCACCTATGTCTGCCGGCGCCGCAACAATGCGCCCGATGGCAAACCCTCCGAACACAGTTTCGGCAATGCCATCGACATCACCGGCTTTGTCTTCGAACGCGGCGAACCGATCCCGGTGATACCCCGACAGGACACCAACACCCGCGCCGAGGCGTTTCAGCGCGCCGTGCGTGGCGGCGCCTGCCTTTACTTCTCCACCGTTCTGGGCCCGGGCAGCGATGCCAGCCATGACGACCACCTGCATCTCGACGTAAAATCGCGCCGTGGCGACTACCGCATCTGCCAGTGACATCCCGCGCGCCCTCTGAAGACCCTGCTCCCGCATCCGCCGCCTGCCCGGCTTCATCTTGCCGGTAAACTTCGGGGGGTCCGGGGGGCAGCGCCCCCCGGCCGGTCGGATCGCCGAAGGCGATCCGAAACCGCTTCACTCAGGACCGCATCAGAGCTTCACCCGCTCCGATGCCGGATCGTAAAGCGGTCTCAGGGACGCCTCGGCCGCCACCCGCACCCCGGCCACATCGATCTCGAAGGACGACGCCAGCAGCTCCGCCGCGCTCTCGCCGGGACAGGGCACATACCCCAGACCGATCGCAGCACCGAGGTAATGGCCGTAGGCGCCCGAGCTCAGATACCCCACGATCTGTCCGTCCCTGAGGATCGGTTCGTTGTGGTAAAGCAGCGGTTCGGGATCGGTGATCCGGAACTGCAGCATGCGCTTCTCCAGCCCCGCCTCCTTCTTGCGCAGCACCGCGTCGCGCCCGATGAAATCGGGCTTGGCGGTCTTCACCGCAAAGCCGAGCCCGGCCTCGAGCACGTGATCCTCGCAGGTGATGTCATGGCCGAAATGGCGGAACCCTTTTTCGATCCGGCAGCTGTCCATCATGTGCAGGCCGCAGAGCCGCATGCCGGTCTCGCGCCCCGCCTCGGCCAGCACTTCGAACACATGGCCCGCCATGTCGGCGCTTACATAGACCTCCCAGCCCAGCTCTCCCACATAGGTGACGCGATGTAACCGGGCGCGCGCCATGCCGATCTCGATCTCCTGCGCGGTGCCGAAAGGATTGACCGCATTGCTGAAATCCGCGGGGCTCACCTTCTGCAAGACCTCGCGCGACCGCGGGCCCATGATCGCCAGCACCCCTTCGCCCGCCGTCACATCGGTGATCACCACGTTGCAATCGCCCAGATGGCGGCGCAGCCAGGTTTCATCCGCCAGACGCGTCGCGGCGGGGGTGACAACCAGATAGGCGGTCTCCGACAGGCGCGTGATCGTGACATCCGCCTCGATCCCGCCGCGATCATTGAGCAATTGCGTATAGACGATCTTGCCCACCGGCACCGAATAATCGCCGCCGCCCACATGGTTCAGGAACGCCTCCGCGTCGCGCCCCTCGACACGGATCTTGCCGAAGGAGGACATGTCGTACATCCCGACGCTCTGGCGGATCGCCATATGCTCTTCGCGGATATTGTCGAAAAAGTTCTGCCGCCCCCAGCTGTACCGGTAGTCCGCGGGCTGGCCGTCCCGGGCGAACCAGTTGGCGCGCTCCCAGCCGCCCAGCTCTCCGAAGACCGCGCCGCGTTCGGCCAGATGCGCGTGGAACGGCGAGCGGCGCACGCCGCGCGCGGTGGCTTTCTGCCGGAACGGGAAATGGTCGGCGTAAAGCAGGCCCAGCGTCTCGGTCGAGCGCGCCATGAGATAGCTCTTGTTGGACATGAACGGCGCCATGCGCGCGATGTCCACATCGCCCAGATCGAACGGCTTTTCGCCATCCTGCATCCATTGCGCCAACGCCATACCGGCCCCGCCCGCCGACTGGATGCCGATGGAGTTGAACCCGGCCGCGACCCAGACATTGTCCATCTCGGGACACAGGCCAAGGTGGTAGGCATCGTCGGGGGTAAAGCTCTCGGGGCCGTTGAAAAACGTGTGGATCCCCGCTTCGGCCAGCATCGGCATGCGGTTCACCGCGGCCTCGAGGATCGGCTCGAAATGGTCGAAATCCTCCGGCAGCTGGTCGAACTCGAAATCGCGGGGGATCGGTCCCCAGGGCTTGGCATTGGGCTCGAACGCGCCCAGCAGCAGCTTGCCCGCGTCCTCCTTGTAATAGGCGCATTCATCCGGCACCCGCAGCACCGGCAACTGGCTGAGACCGGCGATGGCTTCGGTCACGATGTAGAAATGCTCGCAGGCCTGCAGCGGCACCGAGGTGCCCAGCATCGCGCCCACGTCGCGCCCCCACATGCCCGCGCAGTTGATCACCGAGTCGCAGGCGATCTCGTCCGCGCCATCGGGGCCGTCATACTGCACCGCCGTGATCCGGCGGCCGGCGCGGGTCACCCCGGTGACGCAGGTGCGCTCGGCGATGGTGGCACCGCGCTGCCGCGCGCCCTTGGCCAGCGCCAGCGCGATATTGGCCGGATCGCCCTGCCCGTCGAGCGGCAGATAGACGCCGCCGGTGACATCCTCCACATTGAGATGGTCGTAGCGCGCCTTGATCTCGGATGGCGAGATTTCCTCGATCTCCACCCCGAAGGCCCGCGCCATGCCCGCGGAGCGGCGCAGCTCCTCGAGCCGCTCGGCGGTCAGCGCCGCGGTGATCGAGCCCACACGCTTGAAACCGGTGGCCACGCCGGTTTCGGCCTCGAGCCCGCCGTAAAGCTCCTGGCTGTAACGCGCGAGCTTGGTCATGTTGGCGGTGGCGCGCAGCTGCGCGATGAGGCCCGCGGCATGCCATGTGGTGCCGGAGGTGAGCTGGCGACGCTCCAGCAGCACCACGTCGGTCCAGCCGAGCCGGGTCAGGTGATAGGCCACCGAACAGCCGATAACGCCGCCGCCGATGATCACGGCGCGGGCGGAGGCAGGAAGCTTGGTCATGGCGGTGTCCTTTGACTGGATGGCGCGGGCGTTTCGGGGGCGCTGCCCCCGTCCCGGAGCAGGCTCCGGGACTCCCCCGGGATATTTGCGGCCCAAAGAAACATCGAAGGCTCAGATGATGGTGTGCCCGTCCGCGCGCAGGCGGCGGGCGATTTCGGCGATGTGAGCGGGACCGGTCTCGCAGCAGCCGCCGATGATGGTGGCGCCCTGATCGACCCAGCCCATCGCGTGATCGGCATAGGCCTCAGGTCCAAGGTCGCGCCGGGCGGAAAGCGCGTCCACGGTCGGGTTGGCCTTGAGAAAGTCCTTGGTGATCTGCGTGAAGGCGTTGGCATAGGCGCCGCGCGGCATGTCGAGCCCCGACAGCGCGTCGAGCGCGGCGGGCACCGCCTCTGGCGCGGAGCAATTGACCAGCGCCGCCGCCGCGCCGTCGCGCAGGATCGGCTGCAGATCGCGCACCAGCTCGCCCGAGCGCAGGCGGCTGCCATCCTCGTCATCCACCGTGACCGCGATCCAGACCGGCTTGCCCAGATCGCGCCCGGCCTCGACGGCGGCGCGGGCGGAGGCCAGCGACGGCTGGGTTTCGAAGGCAAGGATATCGGCGCGCGACGCCAGCACCCCGGCGACCTCGCGGAAAAGCGTCACGGCGCGGGTGTGTTCGGGCAGCAGGTCCGCGCGGTAAGACGCGCCCAGCGGACCGATGGAGCCAGCGATGCGCCCGCCGCCTGCTGCCTCGCGGGCGGTCTCGGCCTCGCGCAGGGCGATATCGAGCAGTTCGGCAAAGCGGTGTTCGATGCCCGCCGGTTGCAGCCTGTCGCGATGGGTCGGATAGGTGTTGGTGGTGGCCACCGTGGCACCGGCGGCGAAATAATCGCCATGCAGAACGGCCAGCAGGCCGGGCCGGTCGATCATCACCTGCGTCGACCAGAGCGGTGTCGGTTTGTCGCCCGCGCGGTGGATCAGTTCCTGCCCGATACCGCCGCCCAGCAATGTGATGTCGGTCATTGGGGTGCCTCCTGTGCCAGATCGCGGCTGCCCAGCAGCGCCGCGGCTGCGATCATCAACCCGCCCGAGATACGCTGCAGGGTCCGCCCGGTCAGGCGCGCCGAGCCGCGGGCAAGGCGCGCGGCGGCACCACCCCAGAGCACCAGGATCACACCGTCGACCAGAAGATAGGTGCCGCCGAGGATCAGCAGTTGCGGCAGCACCGGCGCGCCCGCATCGATGAATTGCGGAAAAAGCGCGCCGAAGAACACCACCGCGTAAGGGTTGGCCGCCGAGGTCAGAAAGCCCTGCCGAATGAGAACCGTCGCGCGCGCGGCGCCTGCGGCGCCGGGCCTGTCGGCCTTTGAGGCGCGCAGGATCAGGCTGAGCCCGATCCAGACCAGATAGGCGACACCGGCCCATTTGACCCAGACCAGCGCCGTGGCGGAGGTGGCGATGATCGCAACCAGGCCGAACGCCGCCGCCGACATCTGCAGCGCGTTGGCCGTCAGATCGCCGCAGACCGTCCAGAGGCTGCGCCGCACGCCGTGACGCAGGCTGTTGGACATGATCAGAAGCTGGCTGGTGTCCGGCGGCGTGGCAAAGAACGCCGCCAGCGCCGCGAGATATACCAGATAGGTCTCGACGCTCATGCCCTGATCCTCTCGTTTGCCGGATCCCAGAGCGGGCCTTCGGGCATGACCTCGGCGGCGCGGGCCTCGCCGAAGATGTCGACGGTGAGCTGCGTGCCGGGCGCTGCCAGCTCCGCGCGGACCATGCCCAGCGCGATGGAGTGACCGACGCGGTAGCCCCAGGCCCCGGAGGTGGTCTCGCCCACCACCTCGCCGGAATGGCTGAGCGTCGACATGTAGGGCGCGTCAGCCGCGCCCGCATCGACCTTGAGCGTGACAAAGCGGCGGGTCACACCGGCCTGCTTTTCGGCCTCCATCGCGGCCTTGCCGGTGAAATCGGGCTTGCTCCAGTCGATGAAACGATCGAGCGCGCCCTGCAGCAGCGTGTAATCGGTGGAAAGATCGCCTTTCCACGCGCGGTAGCCCTTTTCGATGCGCATCGCGTTGAGCGCATACATGCCGAACGGCGTGACACCGGCCTCAGACAGCGCGTCCCAGATCGCGGGCATGGCGGCGGGGTCGGCGTGGATTTCCCAGCCAAGCTCCCCGGCAAAGGACACCCGCACCATGGCGCAGTCCTGCCCGGCCACGCGGCCCTCGAAACTGGCGCTGAGCCAGGAGCGGGAGAGGTCGTGACCTTCGGTGAGCGGTGCCAGGATCTCGCGCGACTCGGGGCCGGTGACCAGCAGGCATTCGACGTCGCGCGTGTGGTCGGTGACGGTGATTCCTTCGGGCGCCTGGCGCGAAAAGATCTCCGCATCGTGCCATTGCGCGAGGGCGGCGGTGATGATGCCCACCTCGTCATCGGAATGCACCATGACCGAGGTCTCGGTCAGGATGCGGCCCTTGTCGTCGGGGAAATACGCCAGACCGACCCGGCCCGGTTTCGGCAGGCGCGAGGCGGTGAGGCCATCGACAAAGGCGCGCGCGCCGGGCCCTGCGATCCGGTAGCGCGAAAAGCCGGTGATCGGCAGCATGCCGCAATGATCGCGCACCGCCTCCACCTCCTGCCGGATGCGCGGCTGCCACGGGCCGTCGCGGAGCCAGGTTTCCGACGCGGCCTCAGAGGTGTCGTCACCCGGCTTCGCGAACCAGTTGGCGCGCTCCCAGCCATTATAGGGACCAAAGACCGCGCCTGCCGCCTCGAGCCGGGAGTGCAGCGCGGAGTGCTTCTTGTCGCGGCCCGCGGGCCATTCGTGATGCGGGAAATGCATCGCGTATTCGTGGCCATAGGTCTCCATGGCCTTCCGGTTGCAATAATCCTGATCGGCGTACTCGGTGTAGCGGCGCGGATCGACGGCCCACATGTCCCATTCGGTCATGCCTTCGGTTACCCATTCGGCCAGCACCTTGCCCGCGCCGCCCGCCTGGGTGATGCCGAAGGTAAAGACACAGGCCTCGAAGGCGTTGGGCACGCCAGGCATCGGGCCGATCAGCGGCAGACCGTCCGGCGCATAGGGGATGGGGCCGTTGATGACGCGCCCGACACCCGACATGCCCAGCAATGGCACGCGGGCCATGGCATCCTCGATATACCATTCCAGCCGCTCCAGATCGTCGGGGTAAAGCTGGAAGGAGAAATCCTCGGGCATCGGATCCTCGGATGTGGTCCAGTGCGCCTTGCAGTTGCGCTCATAGGGGCCGAGGTTGAGGCCATATTTCTCCTGCCGCAGGTAATAGCTGGAATCGACGTCGCGCAAGAGCGGAAGCTTGCCGTTCTCCTTCGACCATGCCTCGAGCTCTGCCACCGGTTCGGTCAGGAAATACTGGTGGCTCATGGTGGTCATCGGCACGGTGCGCCCGCCATAGGGCTTGAACCATTCGCCGACGCGCTGCGCGTAATAGCCGGCGGCGTTGACCACCTTTTCGCAACGGATGTCGCCCTTTTCGGTATGCACGATCCAGTCGTCGCCGGCGCGGCTGACGCCGGTGGCCGGGCAGAAGCGCTCGATCCGGGCGCCCGCCATGCGCGCGCCCTTGGCCAGCGCCTGGGTCAGCTGCGCGGGGTCGATATCGCCATCCTCGGGATCGTAGAGCCCGCCTTCGAGGTCATGGGTTTCCATGAACGGATAGCGGTCCTTCATGTCCGAGAGCGCCATCATCTCGAGCTGCAGCCCCTGGTAGCGGCCCATGGAGCGGGCGCGCTCGAACTCCATCATCCGTTCCCTGGAATGCGCCAGCCGGATCGAGCCGGTGACGTGGTAGTTCATCGGGTAGTCGACCTCGTCGGCGAGGCGGCGATAGAGCTCCAGCGAATAGCGCTGCATGTTCATGATCGCCCAGGAGTTGGAAAAGTTCGGGCAGTTGCCCGCCGCGTGCCAGGTGGAGCCGGCGGTCAGCTCGTTCTTTTCCAGCAACACGCAATCCCAGCCGGCCTTGGCCAGGTGATAGGCGCAGGAGGCACCGACGGCGCCACCGCCGATGACGACGACGCGGGTCTGGGTGGGGAAGTCGGACATGGGGGCGGTTCCTTTCAATCGAGAACGAGACGGGCGGCGAGACCGCCGAAGACAAGGGCGGCCATGCGCTGCATGAGCGCGCCGCGGGCGCGGACCTGCGCGGCCATCAGACCGGCGAAGATGCCGTAGGCGCCGTCGGTGATCAGGCCGCCCGCAAAGAGCAGCAGGCCCAGCAGGATGATCTGGTGCCAGACCGGGCCGATGGCCGGATCGGCGAATTGCGGCAGGAAGGCGAGCACGAAGAGCCCGACCTTGGGATTGAGGATATTGGTGACATAGCCGCGGGTGAAGGCCGCGCGGGTGGATGCGCGGCCCTTGCGGGTGTCGGGGGCGGAGGCGTGCCGCCAGGTCTGCACGGCAAGCCAGGCGAGATAGGCCGCCCCCACATAGCGGATCACGTCGAGCGTGGCGGGGCTCGCGGCGACCAGTGCGGCCAGACCCGCGGCGGCGAGCAGCACATGGGTCAGCACGCCGAAACAGATGCCGGTGGCGGCAGCGAGCCCGGCGCGCGGCCCGCCTGCCGCACCGCTGGCAAGGGTGAACATCATGTCCGGCCCCGGCGTGAGGTAGAGCAGGAGCGCCGCGCCCATGAAGGTGGCGACGGTCCAGGGATCCATGGCGAGGGCGGTGGTCAGCATGGCCTATGCGCGCTCCGGCACGCCTCGGCGATCAGGTAATGATCGCCCTTGCTGGCGGTGAAGACATGTTTGTCCAGATGCAGCCCGGTGGGCCCGTCAATGGCGCCCGGCGCAAAGCTGATCGTGTCCTCGTCATGGGCTTTCCAGAAGAGGAACGCGCCGCAATCGGGGCAGATGCCGCGCTTTGTGGTCTGCGACAGCGCCAGCCATTTGACGGGGCCATGGGTGGTGCGGTCGGGCGCTTTCACGCACCCCGAGGACCACACGACGCCCGACATCCTGCGGCATTGCGTGCAATGGCTGGCGGCTGTGCCGAGCGGGGGGGCTGTGACGGCAAAGCGGATGGTGCCGCAGGCGCAACTGCCGGTCATGGGGCTCTGCCGTTGCACGGGGGACGCTCTCCTACCTTATGGCGGTCGCGCCGAGCGCGAGACCGTAGAGGATGAAACAGCCCGCCAGCACCCGGCGGATGAGCGTATTGGCGATGGCCGAGAGCGCCGCCCGGCCAAGCTGCGCGCCCAGAGCGGTGTAGCCGCAATAGCTCAGCGCGGTGATGGTGAGCGCGGTCGGCACGATCACCCACATCTGCTGGCCTATGGCGACGTCGGGCTGTACAAATTGCGAGAACGCCGCAAGGTAGCCCGCCACCGATTTGGGGTTGATCGTGGCGATCAGGAACGCGCGTGTGTAGATGCCCGACGCGGGCCGCTCTTCTGCCCTGATGGGCAGCCTCGCCCGCATCCAGCCGCGCACGCCAAGCCAGATCAGCACCCCGGCTCCGACGATCTTGGCAATCAGGAACGCGGTGGGCGAGGCGGTGATCAGCGCCGAGATGCCCACCGCCGAGAGCATGAGGAACAGCGTCGCCTGGGTCAGGATCGCCGCCACCCCCCAGAGCGCGCGCCTAAAGCCCAGGCTCATGCCGTTCTGGATGCAGTTGACCGCATTTGGCCCCGGCGTGGTCACAAACACCACCCAGAAGCCTGCGAAAATGGTCCAGCCCTCCCAGCTCATCAGTAGACCGGCGGCGCGATCACCCAGATGACCACGGCGGGCGTGTCATAGGGGTTGATCCACTCGAAAGGTTCGCCGCGAATGCGGAAGCTGTCGCCGGGGCAGAGCGTGAAGGCGCGGTCCGAGATCCGCAGGTCGAGCTTGCCGGAGATCACGTAGCCCACCTCCTGGGTGGGCCGGGTCACCACCTCTCCGATCCGGCTATGCGGCTGGAAGGTGGAATGCACCATCTCGAACCCGTCCGTCAGATCCGGCGAGAGCAGTTCCTCGACCAGACCGGTGGCACCCGACCCGATGGGACGCCGGGAGTTGGAGCGCACGACGTAGCCGGTTTCCTCCGCCGGTGTGGGCGCGTGGCCGAACAGCGTCGAGACCGGCACGTCCAGCACCGCGGCGAGATGGCGCAGATCGGTGATCGACGGCTCGGAAAGATCGCGCTCCACCTGGCTCAGCCAGCCCACCGAACGGCCCAGCCTGTCGGCCATGGATTGCAGCGTCAGCCCGCGCGCACGGCGGAGCGCACGCAGATCTGCGCCAAGCGTGGGAGGAGCGGGATCGGAATGCTGCATGGCGCGTCCATGAGAGGGGTCGCCGTGCACCGTGCCTGAGTCGCGTGAAAAAAAGAAGTGAAATTTCACGGGTGGGTGAATTTACTGCGCGAGACAGACGGCTGCGGTGCTGCGGATTTTGATTTGGAGCCGCGGGGGGGCGCGACGGCGTCAGCCTGCCGCGCGGAACGTGTCGTCCAGAATGGCCTGCAGCGCGGTGGCATCTTCATGCGTGAACGCGTCCGGCAGGTCGCTGTCGATGTCCAGAACCGCCAGAAGCGCGCCCGACCCGTCCCGCACGGGCAGCACGATCTCCGACCGGGTGGAGGCCGCGCAGGCGATATGGCCCGGGAACGCCTCCACATCCGGCACCAGCTGCACCTCCCCCGAGGCGGCGCAAGCACCGCAGACACCTTTGCCGAACGGAATGACGAGGCAGCCATGCCCGCCCTGATACGGTCCGATCTTGAGCAGGCCGGAGGCGGTCACACGGTAGAATCCGGTCCAGTCGAAACGGTCGTCGGCGTGGTGGATCTCGCAGGCCAGAGTGGCCATGAGCGCCACCGCATCGGTTTCGCCATGCGTCAAAGCGGCGACGGTCTTGGCGAGGGTCGGATAGTCAACACGCATGGAGCGCTCCTTGACGGTGTGGACCGGGGTGATGCCCCGTTTCGGGCCAGCCGAAACAGCGGGCCCCGGACCGGCTCAGAGCCGTTCGATGGCGATGGCGGTGCCTTCGCCGCCGCCGATGCAGATCGCCGCCACACCGCGCCGGAGCTTGCGGGTCTCGAGCGCATTGAGCAGCGTGACGATGATGCGCGCGCCCGACGCGCCGATCGGGTGGCCCAGCGCGCAGGCACCGCCATGCACGTTCACGATGTCGCGCGGCAGGCCCAGTTCATGCATGAAGGCCATCGGCACCACGGCAAAGGCCTCGTTGACCTCCCAGAGGTCCACATCCTCTTTCTTCCAGCCGATCCGCGCCAGCAGTTTTTGCGCGGCGGGCACCGGCGCGGTGGTGAAAAGCCCCGGCGCCTGCGCGTGGCTGGCATGACCGAGGATACGCGCGCGCGGCACCGCCCCCGAGGCCGCGGCCAGATCGAGCGTCGTCAGCACCAGCGCGGCGGCCCCGTCCGAAATCGACGACGAATTGGCCGCCGTGACCGTACCGTCCTTGCGGAAAGCCGGTTTCAGCATCGGGATCTTTTCGGGCCGCGCCCGGCCGGGCTGCTCGTCGCGGGTGATCACCTCTTCGCCGGTGCGGGCGTGCACGGTGACCGGCGCGATTTCCGCCTCGAAGCTGCCCGCGCGTTCGGCCTCGAGCGCGTTGGAGAGCGAGGCCAGCGCGTATTGATCCTGCGCCTCGCGGGTGAACTGGTAGGCTTCGGCGCAATCCTCGGCGAAGGTGCCCATCAGGCGGCCTCCGCCGTTCTCGCCCCTGTCATAGGCATCCTCGAGCCCGTCGAGGAACATGTGATCGACCACCTGGCCATGACCGATCCGGGCGCCGCCGCGCATCTTCGGCAGTATGTAAGGCGCGCCGGTCATGCTCTCCATGCCGCCCGCGACAATGGTCTCCGCCTGGCCGAGCGCCAGCCTGTCCCAGGCCATCATCGCGGCCTTCATGCCAGAGCCGCACATCTTGTTGAGCGTGGTCGCGGGCACCTCTTCGCCGAGACCCGCGGCAAACCCCGCCTGCCGCGCCGGTGCCTGCCCTTGTCCCGCGGGCAGCACGCACCCCATCAGAAGCTCATCCACCGCCGGTCTGCCCGCCTGGGTCAGTGCGCCGCGGATCGCGTCGCCGCCAAGCGCCGCGGCGCTGGTCTCGGCGAAGACGCCCTGAAATCCCCCCATCGGTGTGCGGGCGGCCCCGGTGATCACCACGTCTTTCATGTCTCGCTCCTTCTGGCTGTTCCTTGCATACCGAATGGTAAGGATTGTCGTCTAGCCTCGCCGCCGGGTTATCAGCACGAGGCAGGTATGGAACTGAAAAAAGCAAACCACGGCGCGATGGACGTGGTGGCGGTGGAAGCGCCGCGGATCGATGCGGCGGTTGCCATCCAGTTCAAGGACCAGATGCGCGACATCACGGCAGACGCGGCGGAGCGTGTGGTGCTGGATCTCGGCCAGGTCGGCTTTATCGACTCAAGCGGTCTGGGCGCGATTGTGGCGGCGATGAAATCCATGCCGAAAGGGAGCAAGCTTGAGCTGGCGGGCCTGACACCCGCCGTCGACAAGGTCTTTCGGATGACCCGGATGGACACGATCTTTGCGATCCACCCGTCGGTGCAGGATGCCAAGACCGATGCCGGTGCCTGATGCGCCGATGAGCGGGAGAATCGCGCCGATGACAGGGCCGGTCGGTCAGACAGGGACAATCGCGATCGACGAACGGATCAATGGGGACGCGCGGTCCGTCAGCGCCTTTCTGGTGGAAACGCGCGCCCGGCTGGTCGATGTCCAGCACCCCGCCGCGGGGGACGTCACCTGGGAGGTGGTGCTGGCCGAAGTGCTCAACAATGTGGTGGAACACGCCTATCGCGACACAGACGCGGGCCAGATCGAGATCGCGCTGCGCTTTTTTACGGAGTTTGAGGCGACGATCTGCGACCGCGGTGTTGCGATGCCGGGATGCGCGCTGCCTCCGGGCGCTCCGCATGATCTCGATGCCGGCAAGGACGAGCTGCCGGAAGGCGGATTCGGCTGGAACCTGATCCACCGGCTGACGAAAGAGATGGATTACACGCGCGAAGGCGACGAAAACCGGCTTCGCTTCACGCTGGCCTTCGATCTTTAGCGGGCTCGGGGTCGGGCGGGTCTGGACGGGCCGCGGTGGGGCGGGTCTGGACGGGCCGCGCCGTTTGCGGATCGGGCATGTGGTTCTGACACTCGTTATCTGAAAATCCGCTGAGTCACCTTGCCGCCTGCGGCACTGGCCGGGTCACCTTGCCGCCTGCGGCACGAAAGATGTGGCGCGATGCGTGCTTGCCGGTTGGTCGAGTACATGACCTGCACAGGCTCTTTGTACGGCCTGATGATCCAATAACCGGCGCGGTGGCACGTGAAATTGTTTCGAACACCAGACGGTCTCGGCGCAAATGGGGCACAGTGAACCAGGCCGCCAGCGAATCGCGCGAAGAACCCGAGGCAGAGATCGGGCCTCGCACGGCCTCCAGCCAAGAAACTGAGTGCAAACCCCATATTTGCGACCGCAGAACGCCCGAGCAATCGCCGCGCGAGTGCTTGGACCGGGTCCGGGGCAAGACCGATCCGATCCTTGATCAACATGACCCAAAAGACCCGCAAATTGCCCGGTTTCGCCCCTATTTCCGCCTGTTTTGAACATTATGCTCAGACCCGTAGCTGCATATGGCTTCCCTCGGTGTCGCGTTTTTACAGCCCCCACCCAGTACGCGGCACCGAGGCTTAACCTCCCCCAAAAAAAAGCCCGATTCCAGACCCTGCCCGCGACCACGATCAGGCGCATGCCGCCGATCTTCGCGCCGGTCGCAACATTGTCGCGGACCTTCCACATTCCTGCCCGTATTCTCCGGCATGTTTGGACCTGTAGCTGCATATGGCTTCCCTCGGCGTCGCGTAATTATTGCCCCCACCCAGTGCGCGGCGTCGAGGTCACTATGCAGCCCACCCCCTCCATTCCATGCGTCTCACCGATTGACGCCAGCGCGATGCCTCCTATCCTCCGCCCGGAAGCGAACAGGGGATCAGACAGATGCGCGACTTTCAGACACCGGGCCGCTCGGCGGTTCTGGCCACAAACGGGCTGTGCGCGACATCCAATCCGCTGGCGGCCTCCGCGGCCATCGACATACTGCGCCGGGGCGGCAACGCGATGGATGCGGCCATCGCCGGAGCGGTCATCCTGGGGCTGGCCGAACCGCAGATGACCGGCATCGGTGGCGATTGCTTCACGCTGCTCTCGCCTGCCGGAACCGAAGACGTGATCGCCGTCAACGGGTCGGGCCGCGCGCCGGGTGCGGCAGATGCGGCGGCATTGCGCGCCCAGGGGCACGAGACCGTACCGCTTTACAGCGCCCACGCCGTGACCATCCCCGGCGCCATCGATGCGTTCTGCACCATGTCCGACCGCTGGGGGCGGCTCGGTCTTGCCGACAGCTTCGCCCCGGCCATCGCCTATATGGAAGAGGGCGTTCCGGTCTCGCCGCGGGCGGCGTTCGACTGGCAGATGGACACACCCGTGCTGCAGGGCCACGGGCTCACGCATTACCTCGACAACGGCAGGATCCCGGAAAAAGGCGATATTTTCCGCCTGCCCGGCAATGCAGAGGTGCTGCGCCGCGTTGCCCGCGACGGACGGCGCGCCTTTTACGAGGGCGAAGTGGCCGAGGACATGCTGGCCACGCTGAACGCCATGGGCGGCGTGCACAGCGCTGCGGATTTCGCCGCCACCGACTGCACCCTCACCGAGCCGGTCAGCGGCCATTACAAGGGGCGCGAACTGCTCGAACACCCGCCCAACGGGCAAGGGATCATCGCGCATCTGATGCTCAACATCCTGTCGCATTTCGACCTCGCCGCGATGGATCCGATGGGGGCGGAGCGTGTGCACATAGAGGCGGAAGCCGCGAAGCTTGCCTATGACGCGCGCGACCGGTTTCTGGCCGATGCGGGCCACATGACGCGTCTCGATCATCTGATGAGCGCAGGGACGGCGGAAAAGCTCGCCGCCCTGATCGATCCCAAGCGCGCCATGGCGCATCCGCAACAGACCTCCGAGGCGGTGCACAAGGACACGATCTACATCACCGTCGTCGACCGCGACCGCATGTCTGTGTCGCTGATCTATTCGATCTTCCACGGGTTCGGCTCCGGCATCGCGTCGGAGAAATTCGGCATCCTGCTGCAGAACCGCGGCGGCGGGTTTTCCCTGCAGGAGGGGCATCCCAACGAGATGGCGGGCGGCAAACGGCCGATGCACACGATCATTCCCGCGATGATGCGCGATGCGGGCCGCGTGAGCATGCCGTTTGGCGTGATGGGCGGTCAATATCAGCCCAACGGCCACGCCCGCGTGGTCACCAACATGACCGATTTCGGCATGGATGCGCAAACCGCGCTCGACGCGCCGCGCAGCTTTGCCGAAAAAGGCGTGCTAAACCTCGAACGGGGCTATGGCGAGGATGTCCGGCGCGCGCTGGCCGAAAAGGGCCACGAGATCGTCACACCCGAGGTGGCCATCGGCGGCGCGCAATCGATCGTGATCCACGAAAATGGCGTGCTCGAAGGGGCGTCGGACCCGCGCAAGGATGGCTGCGCGCTGGGATACTGACAGGCGCCGGGCTCCACGCGCCAAACGCCATGTTTTTCCCCGAAATTGCCCGAATTCGGCCCCGAGCCTGCGTCAGCTTTGCCCCGAACCCAGATTTGGAGCCTTTGGATGTTCGGACCCGTCGCCTCGTTCGAGAATTTCATCTTCAACGCGTTCGACTTTTCCGGTCGAGCGACCCGCGCGGAATACTGGTGGGTGTTCCTGATCCGGACGCTGTTTTTCGTCGCAGCCGTCGCCGCCGACATCATCTACATCTCGGTGGCGGTGGATCTCAGCCTCAGCCCGTTCGGCTATGCCACGTTCTGGTTTCTCTCCCTGACGCTGATCCCGTCGCTGTCGCTCAGCGCACGCCGGTTGCACGATGCGGGCCGCTCTTCATTCTGGTGGCTGGTGAATTTCGTGCCCTTCGCCGGCGTGCTGTGGTTCTTCCTGCTGATGTCGACAAAAAGCGAGGACGAGGACAACAAGTGGGGGCCGATGCGCAACCGTGGACGCAAGCGTCAGCGAAAGCAAAAGGACGGGTCGGCCAAGCACGATCCGTGGCAAAGCTATGCGGTGCTGGTCAACGCCGAGAAAGCCGCCTCGCCCGAGCAGATCGCGGCGCAGCGCGAGGCGATCACCGATTATTACCGTACCAAGGTGCTGAACGCGCGGCCAAGCGCAGGCTGATCCGCACCCCCGCGCCGCGGATCAGTAGCTGTAATCGGCGTAGATCCGGCTGAGATCGCCCTGCCAGTCGCCATGATAGCGCGCCAGCAATTCATCGGCGGGCGCCTGGCCGGTCTCGACGGTTTCCTTGAGCGCGTTGAGGAAATGCGTCTCGTCGGGCACCAGCCCGCCGGCACCCGGACGGGCCCGCGCGCGCAGCCCGGCATCGGCAATCTCGACCACCTGCCGGGCCAGATCGTGCATCCGAAGACCGTTCACCTCGGCCTGCATGCCCTCGACCGATGCCGCAACACGCAGCGCGTCGCGGGTCTCCGCCGACCAGCCCCTGACCAGGTCCCAGGCGGCGTCGAGCGCGGATTGATCATACATCAGCCCGACCCAGAAGGCCGGAAGCGCGCAGAGCCTGCGCCAGGGGCCGCCATCGGCGCCGCGCATCTCGATGAATTTCTTGATCCGCGCTTCGGGGAAGAGCGTGGTGAGATGGTCGGCCCAGTCCGAAAGCGTTGGCGTCTCGCCGGGCAGTGCGGGCAGTTTGCCGTCGAGGAAATCGCGGAAGGACATGCCCAGCGCGTCGATATATTCGCCGTCGCGATAGACGAAATACATCGGCACATCGAGCGCGTATTGCACCCAGGCCTCGAACCCGAAGCCTTCGTCGAAGACAAATGGCAACATGCCGGTGCGGTCGGCATCGAGATGCCGCCAGACCCGCGCGCGCCAGCTTTTGTGGCCATTGGGGGTGCCCTCGAAGAACGGCGAGTTGGAGAACAGCGCGGTCGCCACCGGCTGCAGCGCCAGCGCCACGCGCAGCTTCTGCACCATGTCGGCCTCTGACGCGAAGTCGAGATTGACCTGCACCGTGCAGGTGCGCCGCATCATCGTGGTGCCGGATGTGCCCACCTTCTGCATGTAGCCATCCATCAGCTTGTAGCGGCCCTTGGGCATCAGCGGCATGTCTTCATGCCGCCAGATCGGCGCGGCGCCGAGCCCGATGAACCCGACCCCGATCTCGTCGGCGATGTCCTTGACGTCGGCCAGATGCGCGTTCACCTCGTCGCAGGTCTGGTGGATCGTCTCGAGCGGCGCGCCGCTGAGCTCCAGCTGGCCGCCGGGCTCCAGCGAGACGTTGGCGCCGTCCTTTTCCAGCCCGATGAGATGCGCGCCCTCGATGACCGGGGTCCAGCCATGGCGGTCGCGCAGGCCTTCGAGCACCGCGGTGATCGAGCGCTCGCCCTCAAAGGGCAGCGGCTTCAGCGTGTCCTTGCAATAGCCGAATTTCTCGTGCTCGGTGCCGATCCGCCACGCATCCCTGGGTTTGCAGCCGTCGGACAGGTATTCGGCCAGTTGCTCGTGCCGTTCGATCGGCCCGCCGCCGGACTGGGGAATGGACATGGCGCTCTCCGCTCGTGCTGTTGCGTATCAGGGCTGCAGTCCTGAGCCGAAAGGAAAGGCGTGTCAATGCAGCCGCGGACGGTCGGGTGCGGCCCCGGACTTGCGCCAGATCACCACCGGCCGGTCGGCACCCTGCTCCAGCGTGCGCAGCATGCGGCGGGTCTGGATGCCGGGCAGATGGGCGAAGGCGTCAAAGAGCGCGTCGGCGCCTTCGGCATTGACCGGGATCGCCAGCGGCGGCTGGCCGGGTTGCGCCAGCAGCCAGTGTGGCGGGCGGGCGGTGGGATCGAGCGTGAGCGCGGTGAGGCTCTCGAGATCGGCCACGCCCCCCGAGAGCGGGCCAAAATAAGTGATGCGGCCTTCGATGACCTGCACGATGCCGGGGCCGCCGTCGCCAGTGCGAAAGCGCGCCCGTTGCACCCCCGCGACGGCCAGAACGGCGCCGATCACCATGACCACGTAGCCGATCCAGTGCAGCGTGCCGCCGCCGGTGAAGAACGCCCAGTAGAGCCCCAGCGCCAGCGCGCTCAGGCCGATGAGCGCCTCGCGGTAGCGCGCGATCTGCGCGCGGGCCTCGGGGCGGATCACACCCAGTCCCCCAGTTGCATCTGCCAGAGCGTGAGCGCCGCGACGGCGGCGGTGTCGGCGCGCAGGATGCGCGGGCCAAGGCTGACGGTCACCGATTGCGGCATGGCGGCAAGCCGGTTGCGCTCATCGGCCGAAAACCCGCCCTCAGGCCCGATCAGGATCGCCCAGGCGCCACTCGATCCGGCCTGACGGCCGGCCTCGTCCGGTTGCGGGGTCCGCGTCGCGAGGCCGTCCAAACGGACGGATGAGCCTGCCGCCGTCTCGTCGCAGAACATCAGCCGCCGCTCGGCAGGCCAGCCCGCCAGCACCCGATCGAGCCGCGCCAGCGCCGCCACCTCCGGCACAAAACCCGCGCCGCATTGCTCGGCGGCCTCCACCGCATGGGCCTGCGCTCGGTCCTGCCGCAGACGCTCGGAATTGGTGTGCTCGGTCTGCACCGGCACAATCCGGCGCACCCCCATCTCCACCGCTTTTTCGACGATGAAATCGGTGCGCGCCTTCTTTATCGGCGCAAAGAGCAGCCAAAGATCCGGCGGCAGCACCAGCGGCGCCGATCTTGCGCGGCACATGAGCGTGCCCGCCTTGCGCCCGGCGTCCGCAACCTCGGCCTGCCATTCGCCATCGCGGCCATTGAACAGCGCCACGCGATCCCCCGGCCCCAGCCGCATGACGCCGAAAAGGTAATGCGCCTGCTCCCGCGTCAGAGCGACCGGTTGTCCCCCGGCCAGATCCTGCTCTACATAAAGACGGATTTTCGCTTGCATGAGGCGCATATATGGCCGGAACCCGCCAGAGACCAGAGGCCGAGACCAGCGTTGCCGACGCCGTGCAGGGCAATTGGGTCGACCGTTACGCCCCTGCCGCCGCGCGCCCCTATCTGCGGTTGTCGCGCATGGACCGGCCCATCGGCACCTGGTTGCTGCTGCTGCCCTGCTGGTGGGGTCTGCTGCTCGCGATGGTGCATGACAGCCAGCCAAGGCTCTTTGATGCCTGGATCTTTCTGGGCTGCGGGATCGGCGCCCTGCTGATGCGCGGCGCGGGCTGCACGTGGAACGACATCACCGACCGCGACATCGACGGCTCGGTCGCGCGTACCGCCTCGCGGCCCATCCCGTCCGGCCAGGTCACCGCCAGACAGGCGCTGATCTGGGCCGTGGTGCAGTCGCTGATCGCGTTCTGCATCCTCATCACCTTCCCGCCCATGGCCATCGCGCTCGGCGTGCTGGCGCTCCTGCCGGTGGCGGTCTACCCCTTTGCCAAGCGCTTCACCTGGTGGCCGCAGGTCTTTCTGGGCATCGCGTTCAACTGGGGCGCGCTGCTGGCCTGGACCGCCCATACCGGCCATCTCGAGGGTCCGGCGGTGATTCTCTATCTCGGCGGCATGGCCTGGACGCTCTTTTACGACACGATCTACGCCCATCAGGATATCGAGGACGACGCGCTGATCGGCGTGAAATCGACCGCACGGCTCTTTGGCGACAACACGCCGGCCTGGCTGGCGCGCTTTCTGGTGGCCACCGTGGCGCTCATCGGCGTGGCCGTGGTCTGGGCCGCGCCGGACGGAGAGATCCTGCAGCTTGTGATCCTGCTCTGCGGGCCCTGGGCCATGGGTTGGCACATGATGTGGCAGCTCAGGCGCCTCAGGCTCGACGACACCACCCGCCTGATGCATCTGTTCCGGTCCAACCGCGATGCCGGACTGATCATCGTGCTGTTTTTCGCCGCGGCGCTTTTCGCTTGATTGCACATATCGCAAAGCGCGACTATTTGATGTGCGTCCCAAACCGGAGCTTGCCGCGCCGATGCGTCTGTCCTCAGTAGCGATCATTGCCGGAACCTTTGCGGCTGCCGGTCTGGCGGGGCTGGTTTCGGCCTACTTTGCCGTGCAAATGGTTGAATCCGCGTCGAAAAGCGGCGTTCTCAACGAGTTGGACCGCGAAGGTCTGACCTGGGCGGAGGTCGACACCAACGGGTTGCAGGTGTTCCTGATCGGCACCGCACCGGACGAGGCCACGCGCTTTCAGGCCTTGTCGACGGCGGGCCGGGTGGTGGATGCCGCCCGGGTGATCGACCAGATGCTGGTCGAGGAGCCCGACGATCTGACCAGCCCGACCTTCTCGCTGGAGATCCTGCGCAACGATGCGGGCATCTCGGTGATCGGTCTGGTGCCCGCCTCGACCGACCGCGCCGCGCTGGTCGAAAGCTTCGCCGCGCTGGTCGGCGAGGACGGCACCGTGTCGGATCTTCTGGAAGCCGCAGACTTTCCCGCGCCCGAAGGCTGGGACCGCACGTTGCGCTATGCCACCGGCGCGCTTGGCGATCTGCCGCGCTCGCAGATTTCGGTGGAGGCGGACCGGGTGGCGATCAAGGCGATGACCGGCTCCGACGAGGCGCGGCGCAGGCTCGAGACCGCGCTGGCGCGGCGCGCGCCCGATGGCGTGACGCTGGCGCTGCAGCTTTCGGCGCCGCGCCCGGTGATCTCGCCGTTTGCGCTGCGCTTCGAGATGGATGGCGACGGGCCGCGGTTCGATTCCTGTTCGGCCGATACCGAAGCCGCGCGCGACCGGATCCTGCAGGCCGCGGCGCAGGTCGGTCTGGAAGGCAAGACAAGCTGCACGCTGGGCCTGGGCGTGCCGTCGCGGCACTGGGCCGACGCGGTCGAGCTGGCGATTGCCAAGCTTGGCGAAATCGGCGCCGGATCCGTGAGCTTTTCCAACGCCGATATCGTCTTTTCCGGCACCGAAGAGACCGACGAGGCCGTGTTCGACCGCGTTGTGGGCGAGCTTGAGGCCGGTCTGCCGGAGGTGTTTGCCGTCAACGCCGTGCTGCCGCGCAAACCCGACGCCAGCGAAACCGGCCCGGCGGAATTTGTGGCTACGCTCAGCCCCGAGGGCGAGGTTCAGATCCGCGGGCGCATCGGCTCGGAGATCTCGCGCCAGACCGCCGACAGCTTTGCCCGGGCGCGGTTCGGCTCCGCTGCCGTCTATACCGCGGCGCGGATCGATCAGTCCTTGCCGTCCGACTGGTCGGTGCGGGTGCTGGCGGCACTCGAAGTGCTGTCGATGCTGTCCAATGGCGCGGTGCTGGTCACCGAGGACGAAATCAGCGTGAGCGGCAATACCGGACGGCAGAACGCCGAGGCCGAGATTTCCGGCCTGCTGACCTCCAAGCTGGGCGAGGGCACGGGCTACGATCTGGCGATCACCTATGTCAAGCGGCTCGACCCGACGCTGGGCCTGCCCAGCCCGGAGGAATGCGAGGCGCAGATCGTCGAGATCATCGGCGACCGCAAGATCGCCTTCGAGCCGGGATCGGCGACGCTCGACAGTTCGGGCAAGGATATCCTCGACGAGCTGGCGGACCTGCTGAAGAAATGCGGCGATATCCCGCTGGAGATCGGCGGTCACACCGACAGCCAGGGCCGGGAGAGCATGAACCAGGAGCTGAGCCGCGACCGCGCGCAATCGGTTCTGGACGGGCTGCGCGACCGGCTGGTGCCGGTGCGCGACTACACCGTCACCGGCTACGGAGAGGCCAATCCGATCGCGCCCAACGACACCGAGGAGGGCCGCGAGGCCAACCGGCGCATCGAATTCAAATTGCTGCGGCCCGCACCCATAGAAGAGGTTGCAACCACGCTGGAACAAGTGGAAGAGCAGAGTGGCGCGGAAGACGCCGCCGCTGAAGGGACAGCAAATGAATAGAACCGAGTTTGTGATCGCCACGGCGATCATCCTGTTTGTCGCCTTTTCGCTGGGCTGGTTTGCGCATTGGCTCCTGCACCGCTTCAGCCGCGTGAGCCAGACCGATGTCAACGAGCTCGAGCGCATGAGCCAGGAGCTGCACGAGGCCGAGGAAACCCGCGACCAGGCCATCACCTATCTGCAGCAGCGCGAGGCCGAGCTGACCAACCAGCTGGCGCAGACCGAGGCGGAGCTGTCGGCTGCGATGGACGGGCTGCGCGAGGCGCGGCAGGAAGCCGAGGAGCTGCGCTCTTACGTCGAGCGGCAGAGCGCGACCTGATCGCCACCTGAGCGCATGGCGGGCGTGGCTGTGGGGCGCTGCCCCGCCCTGCGCAAGCGCAGGACTCCCCGGGAATATTTCAGGCCCAAAGAAACCGCGAGGGGCGTTTTCATTCGACGCGCCGCCCGCTAAGAGCCGGGACGAGGAGAGCCCGCATGTCATTTGTCACCCTGGTCCGCCACGGACAGGCCAATTCCAGCGCCCGCGACGAGGACGGCTATGACCGGCTGAGCGATCTCGGCTGGCAGCAGGCGCGCTGGCTGGGCGGGCATTTCCGCCAGACCGGCGAGCGGTTTGCCCGCGTCTATACCGGCACGCTGCGCCGCCATGTGGAGACCGCTCAGGGCATCGGGGCCGATTGCGCGGCCCCGGTGATGCGCGATGCGCGGCTCAACGAGCTGGCCTATTTCACCATGGCGCAGAAGCTCGAAGACCAGCACGGGGTTGCCATGCCGCTCGATCGCGAGAGCTTTGTCGATCATCTGCCGGTGCTGTTTCGGCATTGGCAGGACGGGCTTTTGCACGATATCCCCGAGAGCTTCGAGGCGTTCGAGGCCCGTGTCGGCGCGGCGCTGCGCGACATCGCGGCCGGTGACGGGCGGGCGCTGGTGGTCACCTCGGGCGGGCTCATCGGCATGGCGATGCGGATCGTCATGCGGCTCGATCTGGCGGCGCTTGCACATGCCTGCCTGGCCATCGAGAACAGCTCGCTGCACCGGATCCAGCCTTTGTCCACCGGTCTTGCGATGACGCAGTTCAACGCGGTGCCGCATCTGGAAGCGCCGGACCGGCATTTTGCGCGCAGCCATATCTGAGGTGGCTTTCGCGGCGGCGCGCGAGCGGCTAGCCTGCCACCGAAGGGGGACGGTGACATGACGCATCTCTGGATCAGGGCCGAGGCCCGGGCCAACGAGGAACGTGTCGGCATCACGCCGGACGGGGTCGCGCGGCTGTGCGCACGTGGCTTTGATGTGACACTTGAAGAAAGCCCGACGCGGATCCTGCCCAGCGGCGATTTCGCCCAAGCCGGGGCCGGGATTGCGCCGGAAGGCAGCTGGCCGGAGGCGCCACGGGAGGCGATCATCTTTGGTCTGAAGGAGCTGCCCGAGGACGGCACGCCCCTGCCCCATCGCCACATCATGTTCGGCCATGCGTTCAAGGGTCAGTCGGCGGGCCAGGTGCTGCTCGACCGCTTCGCGAGCGGCGGCGGCGCGCTTTACGATCTGGAATATCTGGTCGATGCCGATGGCCGCCGCGTTGCGGCTTTCGGGTATTGGGCGGGTTATGCCGGGGCGGCGGTGAGCGTGCTGGCCTGGGCCGCGCAGCAGCAGGACGGCGTCTGCCCGCCGGTCTCCACCTGGCGCCACGCAGACGACATGCTCGACGATGTGCGCGCGGCACTCAACGCGACCGGGACGGAGCGTCCGGACGCGCTGGTGATCGGCGCTCTGGGCCGGGTTGGCCGCGGCGCGCGCGATCTTTGTGCGGCGATGCAGATCCGCGTGAATGAATGGGACATGGCCGAAACCGCTCATGGCGGGCCGTTTCCGGAAATCCTCGAACATGAGCTCTTTTTCAACTGCATCCTTGCGGGCCCGCGCACGCCGGTCTTTGTGACGCCGGATGCGCCCGAGGCCGAGCGGCGCCTGCGGGTGATCGGCGACATCGCCTGCGATCCCGACAGCGATTTCAACCCGGTGCAGGTCTATGATCGCGCCACCGGATGGGATGCGCCGGTGCTGCGGGTGCATGACGCGCCACCGCTCGACGTGATGGCCATCGACAACCTGCCCTCGCTGTTGCCGCGCGAAAGCTCTGAGGATTTTGCTGGTCAGCTTCTGCCCTATCTGGAAACGCTCGACGCGCTGGATGACGGGGTCTGGGGCCGCGCGCACAGGACCTTTCTCGACCACAAGCCGAAGGACGCGACATGACGATACATTGGTGCGGCACGGGGCTGTCCTCGGTGCCGGGGTTGCGGCGTCTGATCGGGGCCGGTCACGCGGTCACGGTCTGGAACCGGACCGTTGAAAAGGCCCGCGAGGCGGTGGGCGATCTGAGCGACGATATTCGCGTATTCGACGAAGCCGCGCTGGCGGCGGCACTGTCGCCGGGAGATGTGGTCGTGTCGATGCTGCCCGGCGACTGGCACGTGCCGCTGGCCGAAATGGCCATCGAGGCGGGCGCGGGGTTCGTGTCGTCAAGCTATATCGCGCCCGAGATGCGCGCGCTCGATACGGCGGCCCGCGCGGCGGATGTGCGGCTGGTGAACGAGGTCGGGCTCGATCCGGGCATCGACCATCTGATGGCGCATAAGTTGGTGGCCGACTACCGCGCCTCGGCTGCCTGTGACAAGGGCAACGCGGTCAGCTTCCTGTCCTATTGCGGCGGCGTGCCGAAAGAGCCCAACGCGTTTCGCTACAAGTTCAGCTGGGCGCCTGTGGGGGTGCTGAAGGCGCTGCGCTCGCCCTCCCGCTCGATCCGGCATTATTCAGAGCTGAACGTCGCGCGGCCCTGGGATGCGCTGGGGCGCTACGATGCGCCGCTCGACCCGCCGGAGACGTTCGAGGTCTACCCCAACCGCGATTCGCTGCCGTTTGTGGAGGAGTACGGTTTTGATCCCGCCTGGCCGCTGAAGGATTTTGTGCGCGGCACGTTGCGGCTGCATGGCTGGGCGGAGGCCTGGTCGGAGATCTTTGCAGAGGCGGGCACCGCGTCCGATGCGCGGCTGGAAGAACTGGCCGACGCTTTGTTGCGCGACAACGCCTATGGTGAGGGGGAGCCCGACCGCGTGGTGCTCTGCGTGTCGTTCAAGGCCGAGCGCGACGGCGCGGCGGTCTGGCACAAGACCTATGTGATGGATGCCTGGGGCGACGCGCGCGGCACCGCCATGGCGCGGCTGGTGTCGGTGCCGGTGTCGCTGGCGGTCGAAGCAGTGATGCAGCGCGCGGTGCCCGCAGGTGTCAGCGCCGCGCCGTCGGAGCCAAAACTGGTGGCGCGCTGGCTGGAAGAGGTGGACCGGTTGGCGCAGCACATGCGGATTGTCGATCACCTGTGAGTGGGCGCTCGGTGGGCTGATGACCCGGGTTACAATATCGGTGGGTTGAAAACCCACCCTACGGGGGGGGCGTGGCGGGTGTGCCGGCCTGGACCGGCACACCGGGAGGTGTCACGCCGGGCTGTCACTCGGCGGCGTTGCACCGAGCCGTCACTCCGCAGCCCAGCCCGAGACCGACTTCACCTCGACGAAATCGTGGATCCCCCAGCTGCCGCCTTCGCGCCCGTTGCCCGAGGCCTTCATGCCGCCGAAGGGCGCGCCCGCGCCGCGGCTTTCGCCGTTCATCTCCACCATGCCGGAACGCAGCTGGCGCGCCAGCCGTGCGCGGCGCGCGCCGTCCTGCGACTGCACGTAATTGGTCAGCCCGTAGGCGGTGTCATTGGCCACGGCGACCGCCTCTTCCTCGGTCTCGAATTTCAGGATCGAGAGCACCGGGCCGAAGATTTCCTCGCGCGCGATGGTCATGTCGTTGGTCACATCCGCAAACACCGTGGGGCGCACGTAAAAACCCTTGTTGAACCCTTCGGGCCGTCCGGGGCCGCCCGCCACAAGCCGCGCGCCTTCGTCGATGCCTTTCTGGATCAGGTCCTGGATCTTGCCCCATTGCGTGGCGTTGACCACCGGGCCGATATGGCGGCCCTCTTCGGAGGCGGGGCCGACGGTGACCTTCTCGGCCACGGCCTGCGCCTCTTCGACGGCGGCGTCGTAACGGCTGGCCTCGACCATCATGCGGCTGGGCGCATTGCAGCTTTGGCCGGTATTGTTCATCATGTGCAGCACGCCGCGCTTGACGGCCTTTTCATCGGCATCGGCAAAGATCAGGTTGGCGCCTTTGCCGCCCAGTTCCAGATGCACGCGCTTGAGCGTGTCGGCGGCAGCTTTGGAGATGAGCTTGCCCGCCCGGGTCGAGCCGGTGAAGCTGACCATGTCCACATCCGCATGCGCCGAGAGCTGCGAGCCGACACCCGCGCCATCGCCGTTGACAAGGTTGAACACACCTTTGGGAATGTCCGCGGCATCGACGATCTCGGCAAAGATCATCGCGTCGAGCGGGCTTTCCTCGGAGGGTTTCAGCACCATCGTGTTGCCCGCCACCAGCGCCGCGCCGACCTTGAGCGTGATCTGGTTCATCGGCCAGTTCCACGGTGTGATCAGCGCGCAGACGCCCACCGCCTCGTGGATGATCCGGTCATTGGGGGCGTGTTCGCCCAGAGGCGCCTCCCAGGCGAAGTCTTTGGCGGCGCGGATGAAATTCTTCAGATGGCCCAGACCGGCGCCGACCTGCTGGGATTTGGCCATGTCGATGGGCGCGCCCATCTCGGAAGACATGGCGGCGGCCAGATCCTCCGCGCGGGTCTTGTAGGCGGCATAGATCCGCTCCAATGCGGCGATGCGCTCTTCGGGCGGGGTGGCCATCCAGCCCGGCAGCGCCGCTTTTGCGGCGGCGACGGCGGCGTCGGTGTCGGCCGCTCCGCCAAGGCTGATCACCGCGCAGGGCTCTTCGGTCGAGGGGTCGATCACGTGGTGATCCGTGCCCTGCCGCGCGTCGACCCAGGCACCGTCGATATAGAACTGCTTTTTCTCGATCATGGCTTGCTCCTCCTTTAGCCGACCACGCGGTCGGTCTTTGGCCGCACTCTGTCATTCCGGCCTGACCGCCGCAAGTGAGGGGATGCGAATCCGGCCCGGCTCGCTTACGTAAGGGGAAACATCCATGAAAAGGAGGCCTTCCATGCGCATCAACCAGGAAATTCCGAACCTGACCGTCGAGACCGACCAGGGCGAGATCACCCTGCATGACTGGATCGGCGACGGCTGGGCGATCCTGTTTTCGCACCCCAAGGATTTCACGCCGGTCTGCACCACCGAGTTCGGCGCGGTGGCGCAGATGGCCGACGAATGGGCGAAACGCGGCACCAAGGTCATGGGGATCTCGGTCGACAGCGCCGAGGATCACAAGCGCTGGAAGGCCGATATCGAGAAATACGGCGGCGCGGCCCCGGAATTTCCGATCATCGCCGACGATGATCTGACGGTGGCGAAAGCCTTCGACATGCTGCCGCAGGATTACGTGCTGCCCGACGGGCGCACACCGGCAGATTCGGCCACGGTCCGCGTGGTCTTCATCATCGGGCCGGACAAGACGCTGAAACTGTCGATGAGCTACCCGATGACCGTGGGGCGGAATTTCTCCGAAGTGCTGCGCGCGCTCGACGCGTTGCAGATCTCGGCGCGCGAAAACGTGGCGATGCCCGCCAACTGGGAGCATGGCGATGACATCATCGTGCCGGTGGCGGTGAACGATGACGAGGCGCGCGAGAAATTCGGCACGATCGAGACGGTGCTGCCCTATCTGCGCAAGGCCAAGCTGCCGATGTAGCGCAGAGGGGGCGCTGCCCCCGCCGCAGCAAGCTGCGTCTCCCCCGGGAGTATTTATGGCCCAAAGAAACACCGGGCGCGCGCATGCGGCTCAGTCGGTCTGCCCCAGTTTCGGGGCGGGCCGGTCGAGCACCAGATCGGCGTCGGAGAACCGGAAGGGCGCGCGCACACCCGGCACGCCGCCCGGCGCGATCTGCAGCCCGCGCGCGACGACCTGCGGGTCGGCAAAGACGTCGCCCATGTCGTTGATCGGGCCTGCGGGGATGCCCTTTTCCTCGCAGCCTGCCAAAAGATCGAGCCGTGTCCAGTTCCGCGTGCGCGCCATCAGCTCTGCGATCATCGCGTCGCGATTGGCCACGCGGTCGGCATTCGTCAGATAGTCCGGCGCCCGCGCCATCGCGTCGAGCCCCAGCAGGGCGCAGAGCCGCTGGTATTGCGCGTCATTGCCGGTGGCGATGATGATATGCCCGTCCGCGCAGTCGAAGACCTGATAGGGCGTGAGATTGGGGTGGTAATTGCCGGTGCGCCCGGGCGGCGTACCGGTCGAGAGGTAGTTCAGCGCCTGGTTGGCGGTGGCGGCCACGGCGCAATCGAGCAGGCTCATGTCGATATGCTGGCCGCGCCCGGTGCGCCCGCGCTGATGCAGCGCGGCGAGAATGCCGGAGACCGAATAGAGCCCGGTGAAGAGATCGGTGACCGCCACGCCCGCGCGCTGCGGCTGGCCATCGGGATCGCCGGTGATCGACATGAAGCCCGACATGCCCTGAATGATGTAGTCGTAGCCCGCGCGATGCGCATAAGGCCCGTCCTGCCCGAAACCGGTGATCGAGCAGTAGATGAGGCCCGGGTTGAGCGCCGAGAGGCTGGCATAGTCGAGACCGTATTTCGCCAGCCCACCGACCTTGAAATTCTCGATCAGGATATCGGCTTCGGCCACCAGTTTGCGCATCCGCGCCTGGCCCTCCGGACTGGCGATATCGACCACTTCGGAGCGTTTGCCGCGATTGCAGGAATGAAAATAGGAGGCCGCGCGGTCGCCGTCCCGCTCGATGAAGGGCGGGCCCCACTGACGGGTGTCGTCGCCGGACGCGGCCTCGATCTTGAGCACATCGGCGCCGAGATCGGCCAGCGTCTGACCGGCCCAGGGGCCCGCGAGAATGCGGGCGAGCTCGATGACCCTGAGCCCCTCCAGAGGCCCGCGCGGTGCCGATGTCATCAGTTCAGGCGCTCTTCGATCCGGGCGGAGAAATCGGCGTAGCTCATGTTGGAGAAGGTCTCTCCGTTGATCACGAAGCTCGGCGTCGACGTGATGCCATGCGTGTCGGCGTTCTGCTGGTACCAGGCGATCAGCGTCTGCAACTTGTCGCCATCCGACAGGCACGCGTCGAGCTGCGCGCTGTCCATGCCCGCAAGCCGTCCGATCTTGCGCAGCTCATCGGCGATGGCGCTGTCGGAGCCTGCGCGCGCCCATTCGTTCTGGCCCTTGTAGATCAGATCGGAGATGCCGAAGAACCGCTCCTGCCCGCCGCAGCGCGCGATCAGCGATGCCCACATGCCGTATTTGTCGAAATAGACCTCGCGGTAGACAAACCTCACCTTGCCGGTGTCGATGTAATCGGCCTTGAGATCCTTGAAGACGTTGTTGTGGAACGTCGCGCAATGCGGGCAGGTGTAGGAGGCGTATTCGATGATCTCGACCGGCGCATCCGCGTCACCCAGCACCATCTCGGTCACGCCGCTGGTGTCGACGTCGCCGGCGGCCCCGGCATCCTCTGCACCCTGGCTGATCTGCGTGACCTCGGGTGTGGCGTTCTGCTGCGTGAAGACCCACCAGCCGCCCACGGCCAGCACAAGGGCCACAACCCCGATGGGGATCAGTTTGTTCATGTCAGGTCTCTTTCCTATCTGTCGCCGCAGAGGCTGCGCGTTTGCGCTCAGCCGCGGCCTTGTGTCTTCGATATGACGTTTGCGCCGAGACGTTCAAGCGCCGCGCGCAGGCCCTCGTCGCCGACCTCGCGGGTTGCGGCGCGCGCTTCGGCGGTTGTGGCGGGATCGGGGGCGGCGGGGCCGTTCTCGGGGCGGCGATGGGTGAAATCCGCCTGGCCTTCGGCAAAGCCGGTGGGCGCGGTCTGGGTCACCCGCAATCTGGCGATGGCGTTATAGCCGTAGATCGCGTTGATTCGCGCCCGCAGCTCTTCGCGGCGCATCTCGAGCAACGGCGCATTGGCGCCCGTCGTCAACACAGTCAGCGTCGCGCCAAGCCCGCCGCGGCCGTATCTGACATCCACCGGCCGCGAGATGGCGGCGATATCGGCACCCGCGATCTCTTCCCAATGGGTCAACACGCGCGATTGCGCGAATCCGCGCGTCTCGGAGGCCTTGCGGATCTGCCCCTGCAGCAGTTTCGCCGTGCGCGAAAACCCGTAGGTCGTGCTTTTCCGCTGCGTCATGCGTTGCGCCATGTCATGGGTGGACTCCCTTCCTCGCGCGCTATTCTAGTGGCCCGGCAGGCTCAGGTCAGCCCGGAATCGCCTCATATCGGAGCCAATCAAGAAAATGTCAGAGACCCGCGAGAGGCCGAGCGCCGAGGATCTGCTCGACTGGTACGACAGGCATGCCCGTGCCCTGCCCTGGCGGGTGCCGCCCGGATCGGGCCTGCCCGCCGATCCGTACCGCGTCTGGCTGTCGGAGATCATGTTGCAGCAGACCACCGTGGCGGCGGTGAAATCCTATTTCGAGGCCTTCACCACGCGCTGGCCCCGGGTGCAGGATCTGGCCGCGGCAGAGGATGGCGACGTGATGGCCGCCTGGGCCGGGCTTGGCTATTATGCCCGCGCCCGCAACCTGCTGAAATGCGCGCGAGTGGTCAGCGCCGAGCATGGCGGTCGCTTTCCGCGCGATCACGCCAGCCTGCTGGGCCTGCCCGGGATCGGCCCCTATACCGCGGCGGCCATCTCGGCAATTGCGTTCGACGCCCCGGAAACCGTTGTCGATGGCAATGTCGAACGGGTGATGGCGCGGGTCTTTGACGAACACACGCCGCTGCCGCAGGCCAAACCGATCCTGACCGGGCACGCGGCGGCGCTGACACCGGACACGCGCCCCGGCGATTACGCGCAGGCGGTGATGGATCTCGGTGCGACGATCTGCACACCGCGCAACCCCGCCTGCGGGCTTTGCCCGTGGCGCAAGGCCTGCGCCGCCTGGGCGGCGGGCACGGCGGCGGATCTGCCACGCAAAGCGCCGAAGAAACGCAAGCCCACGCGGCTTGGCATCATCTATCTGGCGCGCCGGGTCGACGGCGCCTGGCTGCTCGAGCGGCGGCCCGACAAGGGGCTGCTGGGCGGCATGCTGGGCTGGCCGGGGTCGGACTGGGGCGAGGCGCCCGTCGAGGATCCTCCGATCCCTGCGGAGTGGAAGACTCTGGCCGCCGAGGCGCGCCACACCTTCACCCACTTCCATCTGCGACTGACCGTGCGCACGGCGCTTGTGCCGATGGACCGCGCCCCCCATCGCGGAGATTTCATGCCCGCGCCCGATTTTCGCCCCGCCGATCTGCCAACGGTGATGCGCAAGGCCTTTGACCTTGCGCAAGGCAGCTGATCAGCGCTTGGGTCAGGCTCATCCGCACCGTATAACGCGGTCGGACACCACTTTCCCGCCCCTGCCGGAGCGGACACCGGAGCATCTCATGGTTGATCAGTCCCTACCCCGGACCCGCGCGGAGCTGAGCGCCGCCCTGCCGTTCTGGATGTCGCTGGGGCTTGTGCCTCTGGTCTGGGCCGGGGCGGTCTGGGGCGGCATATGGGTGCTGCTGCCGATCGTTGCGACCTGGTATCTCTTTTCCGCGCTCGACGCGGCGCTGGGGCTCAACCTTGAAAACAGCGCGCCTGACACACCCGAAGACTCGCTGTTCTGGTACAAGATGATCACCCTGATCTGGGTGCCGTTGCAGTTTCTGTCGCTCTTCGGGCTGATCTGGTACGTGAGCGGCGCCAGCCATCTCAACGGCTGGGAGAAATTCGGCGTGTTCTTCGGCGTGGGCGTGCTGACCGGCACGGTCGGGATCAATTACAGCCATGAGCTGATGCATCAGAAAAGCCGCCTCGAACGGACGCTGGCCGATCTTCTGCTGGCCATGGTGCTCTATTCGCATTTCCGCTCCGAGCATCTGCTGGTGCATCACCGCTATGTCGGCACGCCGCGCGATCCGGTCACCGCGCGCTACAACGAGGGTTTTCACCGGTTCTACCCGCGCGTGCTGAAGGAATGCTGGCATTCGGCCTTCAACGCCGAAAAGGCCATGCTCGCGCGCAAGAATCTGCCCTGGCATCACGCCAGCAACCCGTTCTGGACCTACGCCGCGCTGCAGATCGCCATGCTGGCGCTGGCCGCGCTGCTGGGCGGCTGGACCGGTCTCGCGCTTTTTCTGGTGCAGGCGGGCGTTGCGATCTGGCAGCTGGAGCTGGTGAATTACGTGGAGCATTACGGCCTCACCCGCAAACATCTGGGCGAGGGCAAATACGAACACGTCCTGCCGCGCCACAGCTGGAACGCGGCGCACAAGGCCTCCAACTGGCTGCTGATCAACCTGCAGCGCCATTCCGACCACCATTACAAGCCCGACCGCCGCTTTCCGCTGCTGCAGACCTATTCCGAGAACGACGCGCCGCAGCTGCCCTACGGCTACCCGGTGATGACCATGGCCGCGATGATCCCGCCGCTCTGGCGGCGGATCATGAACCCGCGCGTGCGGCACTGGCGCAAGACCTACTATCCCGAAATCACCGACTGGAGCGCCTACAACAAGGCCGCCCATCCTCTGCCGCGCTAAGCCCGCCGGTCTGCAAGACGCGGCGCATCTGTCGCACCTTGCGCACCGCCGCACCCCGGTGATGGCCCGTGACAAGCGCGGGCGCGGGCGATAGAAGGCGCGCAAATCCGCATCTTGAGACGAGGACATTTCCGATGGCAACGCAGGTTTTCGGCCACAAATCCCCCGACACCGACAGCACCGGCAGCCCGATCATCTGGGCCTGGTATCTCACCCAGATCAAAGGCGAGGACGCGCGCCCGGTGCTGCTCGGGGAGCCCAACACCGAAGCCGCATTCATGCTGGAGCACTGGGGCCTCGCCAAGCCCGAGATCATCTCGGACGTCTCCGACGATGCGCCGGTGGTGATCGTCGACACCAACAACCCCGCAGAGCTGCCCGCCAACATCAACAACGCCGATATCCGCGGCATCATCGACCACCACAAGCTGGTGGGCGGGCTCGAGACCAAGGGCCCCATCGACATCCGCATCGAGCCGCTGGCCTGCACCGCCACCATCATGTGGAAGATGATCGGCGGCGATCTCGCGCAGGCCCCGCGCGAGATCAAGGGCGCGATGCTGACCTGCATCCTGTCGGACACGCTGGAGTTCCGTTCGCCCACCACAACCCGGGAAGACCGCGCCGTTGCCCATGATCTGGCCAAGGATCTGGGCATCGACATCGCCGATTATGCCGGGCAGATGTTTGCCGCCAAATCCGACGTCTCGGCGTTTTCCGATGCCGAACTTCTGCGCATGGACAGCAAGGAATATGCCGTCGAAGGCACGAAGTTCCGCGTCTCGGTCCTGGAAACCACCGCGCCGGAGATGCCGCTGGGGCGCAAGGACAGCCTGATGCAGAGCATGGGCACCGTCGCCGCCGAAGACGGGGTCGATCAGGTACTGCTTTTCGTGGTCGACATCCTCAACGAGGAAGCGACACTGCTGGTGCCCAACGATCTGGTGAAAACCGTGGCCGAGAAAAGCTTTGGCGCAGAGGTCAGCGGCGACACGGTGGTGCTGCCCGGCGTGATGAGCCGCAAAAAGCAGATCATCCCGAACCTCAAGCTCTGATCGCGTTCGCCCGGGACGCCTCCGCCGTCAGGCCGCGTCCCGGGACCGCAGCGCGCGAAAGGTCGCCCAGCCCAGCAGCGCCACCGAAAGCGGGCCAGCGACCAGAACCACCCAGGCGTTCATTTCCGCCACAAGCGGGCTGCCCTGACCCAGCGCATAGGCGCCCCAGGCGCTCAGCGGAAGGACCGGCATGATCGGCAGGTGCTGCCACGGCAGCGCCGGCCAGAGCTCTGCCCCGTCTCCCTCGCGGCAGCCCCGCGCCGCGTAGATGCACAGGCCCAGGGCGGGCGGCAGGATCAGCGACATCGGAAACGCGGCGAGCAGCGGGTAAAGCGCGTAACCCAAAGCCAGCACGCCGCCGGTGATCCAGAGCGCCGCAGCCCGCCCCGGCCCCGGCACCACCCCGCCGGGCAAGAGGATCTGCCCGGCGGCAAACACCGCAACAGCCGCAGGCATCTGGGCAAGATACCCGGCATCGCCGCTCTGCCCCCAGAAATATGCGCCCCATAGCCCCAATCCCGCGCCCAGGCCCAGATTGACACCCGCAAACGCCCACGCCCCCCGCGCGGCAGAGGCCCGGTAGACCCACAGACCCAGCAAGCCCGACACCACCCCGTGCCAGGCCAGCGATGTCCAGACCAGCGAAACCGGCAGCGCGGCGTAAAGCTCCAGCACCGGCAGTCCCTCGGCAAGCAGACCCATGATGCAGGCGGCCAGGAAAAAGCCCATCAGACCGCGCCCGCCGACCCGCGCAACCGCCAGCACGCCGAAAAGCCCCGACAGCGCGTAGACCAGCAGCAGCTGCCAGCTGTCCGGGCTGAACGTCACGGGATAGAACAGAAGCTCCGACAGCGCGGTGAAGACCGCGCCAAAGCCCAGAAACGCCCGCAGGTGCCAAACCAAACCCGTCATCCGCGCAAGTCTAGCAGCCCCGCGCCGCAGGTCGAGCGATGCGCGCTATCGCCTTTGCCCCGCGCCGCGAACGGGCTAAGGCTTAGGCAACATCCTGCATCAAGAGGCTTCTCATGACCCCGATCATCGACTCCCTTGCCGACATCTCCGACCGGTATGACGCGCTGTTCGTCGATCTCTGGGGCTGCGTGCATAACGGCGTCAAGGCGATCCCCTCGGCGGTCGAGGCGCTTGAGGCCTACCGCACCCGCGGCGGCACGGTGGTGCTGGTGACCAACGCGCCGCGCTCGCGGCACGAGGTGGCCAAGCAGCTCAGCCGGTTCGGGGTGCCCGACGCGGCCTATGACGACATCGCGACCTCCGGTGACAGCGCGCGCGTGGCGATGTTCCAGGGCGCTGTTGGCCGCAAGGTGTTTTTCATGGGCCAGCCGCACGATCTGCCGTTTTTCGAGCCGATCCGGCTGCTCGACGATCCGGTGGAGATCACCCGCGTGCCTCTCGAAGAGGCCGAAGGCATCGTCTGTTGCGGCCCCTTCGATCCGCATGCCGAGCCCGAGGTCAACCGGCCGCAATTCCTGTTCGCCAAGCAAAAAGGCCTCAAGCTGCTCTGCGCCAATCCCGATATCGTGGTCGATCGCGGCGAGCAGCGCGAATGGTGCGCAGGCGCGCTTGCGGCCCTTTATGACGAGATGGGCGGTGAGAGCCTCTACTTCGGCAAACCGCATCCTCCGATCTACGATCTGGCGCGGCGCCGGCTGGCCACCCACCGCGCGGGCATCGATCCCGCCGCCATCCTGGCCATCGGCGACGGGCCCGCAACCGACATCCGGGGCGCCATGGGGGAGGATATCGATTCTCTCTTCATCACCGGCGGGCTCGCCCGGGAGGAGACCAAAACGTCGCAGCAGCCCGACCCGGAGGCGCTCGACGCCTATATTTCAAGCGAAATGATCAACCCCACCTTCGCCATCGGCATGCTGAAATAGGCATTTCAGGCTTGCTTTTTCTGCAGTCGCAAAGTAATAAAATTTCAAGAGGACGGTGATATTCGTCCATTTGTTACCGGACGACTGTGATGGAGGATGAGATGCTGGACAATTTGCCCCGGGGCACGATCTGCATCGAAGACATCGAAATGGGCATGTCGCGCCACCTGCGCAAGGTGGTGACCGATGCCGATATCGAGATGTTCGCGGCGATTTCGACCGATCACAATCCGGTCCATCTGGATGACGATTATGCCCGCGACACAATCTTTCAGGGCCGCATCGCGCATGGCATGCTGACCGCGGGTCTGATCTCGGCGGTGATCGGAGAGCAGCTGCCCGGCCATGGCACGGTCTATATGGGCCAGTCGCTGACCTTTCTGGCGCCTGTGCGGCCCGGCGACATGGTCTATGCAGAGGTCAAGGTGACCGGCATCGACATCGCCAAGCGCCGGGTGACGCTGGAGTGCCACTGCGCCGTCGATGGCAAGAAGGTCCTGATCGGAGAAGCCAAGGTCCTCGCCCCCTCCCGCAAGTTTGATTAGGCCGCAAAAGCCCCGTCTTTTTCGGCCGGTGGGCAAGGTCATGTTTGCTCTGCAAACGTGACAGCCCACGCCCTCACCATTCCGGGTGCGTGGTTTTCCGAAAGCCCCATCTCTTGCGGCCGGTGGGCAAGGTCATGTTTGCTCTGCAAAGGTGACGGCCCACACCCTCACCATTCCGGGTGCGTGGTTTCCTGAAAGCCCCGTCTTTTTCGGCCGGTGGGCAAGGTCATGTCTGCTCTGCAAACGTGACAGCCCACACCCTCACCATTCCGGGCGCCACGTTTCCCGAAAGCCCGACTCTCACAGCCCATGGGCAAGGTCATGTCTGCAAAGCAGACGTGACAGCCCACACACCCGCCGCTCCTGACACACATCAACCCCATCTCCCACCGCCTCAACGGGACGGTGGGCGGGGCGACGTTGCGGCTTGCCCGCAACAAGCGGCGGCCACCGTCCGCGCACATTCACGCGCCAATACGAAACCCGTCGGGGATCCGGTCCACCCCCGTCAGCACCAGATCCGCCATCACCCCGGCCACGTTCGGCGCCATGCCAAAGCCGATCTTGAAGCCGCCATTGGCCACAAACACACCCTCCCGTCCGGGCCAGGGCCCGAGCAGCGGCGCGCGGGAGCGCGCGCGGGGCCGCACGCCCGCCCAGCGGAGCAATATTTCGGCCTCCGAAAGCTGCGGCAGCGCCTCGACCGCGCGTGCGACCAGCGCATCACATCCCGCATCCGTGCTCTGCGGATCGTCGAAATCGCGCTCCGATGTCGAGCCCACGGCGAGCGTGCCGTCGTCATGCGGAACCATGTGCAGCCCGTCGAGAAAAAGCTGCGGCGCGCCCCGCGCGTCAAATCGCATCAGCACCGCCTGCCCTTTCACTCCGTCGCCGATCCTGCGCCCCAGATCCTCCGACAGCGCGGCAAGCCCCTGCCAGCCGGTGGCCCAGATCTCCGCGCCGTCGCGCGGCGCGGCCGCGACGATCTCGCCGCCGCGCGCGCGCAACGCGGCCACCAAGGCCGACACCGCCCGGGCGGGATGCAGCCGGGCGCTGAGCGTGTCGCGGATCAGCCAGCCGGTGGGGCTCCGCGGCGCAAAGCCGCCTGCGTCCTGCGCCGCGATCACCTCCCACCGCGCCGCACCGCGCCAGAGCGCCGCCGCCCCCACAGCACGCGCCCGCGCCAGCTCCAGCCCCGCCGCATCGGCCACCGGCTGCAGCCGCCCGAGACGCGTATAGCCCGAGGCCCCGCCGCCCGCCGCCTCGACATTTCTCCAGAACGCCTCGGCCATCAGCAGGCTGTCGAGCTGGAAGGCCTTCTTTTCGTTCCAGTTTTCCGGCACATGTGGTGCCAGAGCACCGACGATCCCACCCGAGGATCCGGCCCCGGGACCCGCCGGGTCGACCACCCGCACCCGCGCACCGCGCTCCAGACACGCCCAGGCGATGCTGAGGCCAAAAATCCCCGCCCCCCGGATCGTCACATCCACGCTTGCCATCGCCGCCCGCCCCCGTCACATCTGGCCCGCAGACCTAAAGGCAAAGCGCATGGCAGACCAGAGCCCTTCCCTCGACTGGCGCGGTGACGTGCCCGTCTCCACCACGTTCGACGACCCGTATTTTTCGCTGGAAAACGGATTGGCGGAGACGCGGCACGTGTTTCTGGATGGCAACGGTCTGCCCGGGCGCTTCCGCGACGGCTTCCGGATTGCCGAGCTGGGCTTCGGCACCGGTCTGAATCTGCTGGCGACGCTCGCACTCTGGCGCGCGACCGGGCAGAGCGGTCAGCTGCGCTTTACCAGTTTCGAGGCTTTCCCGCTGGCCCCCGCGGACATGATCCGCGCGCAGGCGGGCTTTGCGGATCTGGCGGAGGTCGCCGCCGATCTCGCCCCGGTCTGGCGGCAGGGTTCGCGCCGCTTCGAGACGGCGGAGCTGCGGTTCGAGCTGATCGAAGGCGATGCGCGCGCCACCCTGCCGCGCTGGTCCGGCGCGGCGGATGCGTGGTTTCTGGACGGCTTCGCGCCTGCCCGCAATCCCGCCTTGTGGGAGCCGCCGCTGATGGCCGAGGTCGTCCGCCACATGGCGCCGCACGGCACGGCGGCGACCTATACCGCCGCGGGCCATGTCAGACGCGCGCTTGCACAGGCCGGGCTCGATGTGCAACGGGTGGCCGGGTACGGGCGCAAGCGTCACATGACCATCGCCAAGACCCCCTGACCGGAACCACGGACATGGCCCAGCAAAACACCCGTCTCGGCATTCTGCTGATGGTCGCCACGACGCTGGTCTTTGCCATTCAGGACGGTCTCTCGCGGCATCTGGCGACCGAATACAACGTCATGATGATCGTGATGGTGCGCTACTGGTTTCTGGCCGCCTTCGTGCTGGCCATCGCGGCGCGCCGGGCGGGCGGTTTGCGGGCCACGGCGGCCACGCGCCAGCCCTGGGTGCAGGGGTTCCGCGCGGCATTGCTGGCGGTCGAGATCAACGTGATGGTGCTGGCTTTCGTCTATCTGGGACTGGTGGAAAGCCACGCGGTCTTTGCCTGCTACCCGCTGCTCGTGGCCGCGCTGTCGGGCCCGATCCTGGGCGAGCATGTGGGCTGGCGACGGTGGAGCGCCATCGGCATCGGCTTTATCGGCGTGATCATCATCCTGCAGCCCGACCAGGGCGTGTTTTCGCCCTACGCGGCGATCCCGCTGCTGGCCGCGTTCATGTTTGCGCTTTACGGGTTGCTCACCCGTTACGTCGCGCGCGTTGACAGTGCCGCCACCTCGTTTTTCTGGACCGGCACCGTGGGCGCCGTGGTGGCCACCGCCATCGGCATCTGGTTCTGGGAGCCGATGCGCGGCGCGGACTGGCTCTGGATGGCGACGCTTTGCATGACCGGGGCCTTGGGCCACTACCTGCTGATCCGCGCCTACGAAGTGGCCGAGGCCAGCGCGGTGCAGCCCTTCGCCTATCTGCAACTGCCCTTCGCCTCGGCGCTGGGGATCGCGATTTTCGGCGAGGTGCTGAGGCCCACCGTGGCAATCGGCGCCGGTCTCATCGTGGCCGCCGGGCTCTTCACGCTCTGGCGTGCCCGGCAGGTGGGATAGGCGCGCGCCTCACTGGCTTTCGCGGGCTTTGGCGGTGATCGTTGCACCAGCCAGCTCCGCGCTGAACGGCACCGGATGCGGATCCTGGCCCAGCCGCGCACGGTAGACCGGCAGCGATTCCGCCACCCGCATCACGTAGTTGCGGGTCTCGTCGAACGGGATGAACTCGATCCAGTCGATGATGTCGACCTCGCCTTTCAGCGGATCGCCGAAGCGCGTTTTCCATTGCGGCGGACGGCCCGGACCGGCGTTGTAGCCCGCCGAGATCATCACGATATTGCCGTCGAACCGACGCGCCAGATAGGCCAGGTATTCCGAGCCCAGAGCGGCGTTGTATTCGGGATCCGTCAGCAGTTTGGCGCGGCTGTAGCCCAGCCCCAGCCAGCCCGACACATCCTTGGCGGTGCCCGGCATCAGCTGCATGAAGCCGCGCGCGCCGACGCCCGACTGCACCACCGGATCGAACTCCGATTCGCGCCGTGCGATGGCATGCACCAGCGCCTTCTCGACCGGAAAGCTGCCCTTGGTGATCACCTCGTGCAGCGCGTAATAGGGGGCCGCCAGCTCATGGCCGAACTGTGCCGCGCGCTTGCCCAGCATGACCTGCAGATGCGGGCGGTTCATCTCCGCCAGCATCTGGCCCATCTGCCCCATCCCCGTCCGGTCCTGGCTTTCGGCCAGATGCGTGAGGAAACGTTCCGCAAGGCTCGTCTCACCCGCCGCGAGCATGAGCAGAGCCGCGCGGTAGACCGAACTTTGAGTGAAGCCCGCCTCGCGCCAGGGCGGGAAGGCCTCCTTGCCCGCGAGCAGCGGATCAGGCGCGATGCCGCCCTTTTCCGCCGCGAGCAGCCCGTAAAACGACGTCTGATACCCTGCACCTTCGGCAAAGGCGGCCGCCGCCGCCTCGGCCTCGCCCAGAGCCTCATGAGCCAGCCCGCGCCAATAGCCCGCCCGACCCACCGAGATCGGCGTCCACACCGCCTCGCGGAAGCGTTCGAAATGAGTGACCGCAAGATCGGGGCGGTCGAGAAAGCGCAGCGCCAGATAGCCCGAGAGCCATTCCAGATCGGCATAGCTCGACCCTTCGACAAGCCCGTGGGACGACGCGATCCGGTAAGCCTCTGATACGGCGCCGTCGCGCATGCGGTCGCGCGCGAGATTGCGGCGTTCGCGCGCCCAGGCCCAGGGCTCGCCCAGCCCGTCCGGCCCGGTCGAGCGCTCCAGCATCAACGCGATGGCGTCCTTGCTGCGGCCCTTGCGCATTCGCCAGAGGAACCGCTCGTAAGCCAGACCGGGATGCCCGGCCAACTCGTCGGGTACCGCCTCGATCATCGTGTCGACACCCGCGGCCTGGTTGCGCAGACCGAGCCGCGCCTCCGCCAGCCTGCGCCAGCCCGCATCCACATAAGGCAGCATCGCGCCCGCGTTCACCGTCCAGCCGTTCCAGAGCGCCATGTCGAGCCGTGCTTCGTGATGCGGCTTCAGCACGTCGCTCCAGGTCTCGTGAAACGCCTTGCGCTCTTCGGAATCGAGCGAGAGCGTCCGCCAGGCCAGCACGATACCCGCAATCGCCGCCCCTTCCTCATCCGCGGCCATCTGCGCGCGCGCCAGCGCCAGCGCGCCCAGCCCGGTCTGCGGCAGATCGTCTGCGAAAAAGGCCAGCACCGCGTCGTCGGGGGCCTCTGCCATCGCCTCTTCGGACTTCTTTCGCAGGAAGGCCAGCCCTGGCCAGTCGCTGTTGCGCGCGAGAAAATCCTGCACCTCTGCCGCATCGCCGCGCCCGTCGCGCAGCGCGTGCCACAGGATGACATCCACCGCCTCCTGCCCGTCAGCCTGCGCGGCAGAGCGCGCCTCCGCCCAATTGCCCTCGCGCATCACCTCGAGCGCGCGGTCCAGCGCCGCACCGCTTTGTTGCGCCTGAACGCCGGCGCCGGTGACAAGGAGGAGGAGAACAACAAGAATACGCGACATGAGCTTGCAATTTCTCTCTCAAAAAGGAATAGACCCGCTTTGGAGGATATAGCGCCCGGCCGGGTCTTCAACTCACATTCCCGGGCGTTGCCGGGGAACGGGCAAGAATTCTCCTAGACTGCAAGCGAGACCGGAAATCAAAAGGAGCGTGTCATGTTGAAGGGATCAATGCCAGCCCTGGTCACGCCGTTCAAGGACGGCGCGGTGGATTTCGACACGCTCAAACATCTTGTGGAATGGCAGATCGGCGAAGGCAGCCACGGCATCGTGCCGGTCGGCACCACCGGCGAAAGCCCCACGCTGAGCCATAGCGAGCATGAGGCGGTTGTCGAATGTGTGGTCGGGACGGCGGCGGGCCGGGTGCCGGTTGTGGCGGGCGCAGGCTCCAACAACACCGCCGAGGCGATGCGGCTCATGCAGCATGCGCATAAGGTGGGCGCCACCGCGGCGCTGGTGGTCACGCCCTATTACAACAAGCCGACGCAGGCCGGTCTGATCGCCCATTTCACCGCCCTGCACGATTGCTGCGAGTTGCCCATCGTGATCTACAACATCCCCGGCCGGTCGGTGGTCGACATGACACCGGCGACCATGGGCGAGCTGGCGAAACTGCCGCGGATCATCGGGGTGAAGGACGCCACCGGCGATCTGGCGCGGGTCAGCGCGCAACGGATCACCTGCGGAGCCGATTTCATCCAGGTGTCGGGAGAGGACGCAACCGCGCACGGGTTCAACGCCCAGGGCGGCACCGGCTGCATCTCGGTCACCGCCAATGTCGCGCCGCGGCTCTGCTCGGAGCTGCAATCGGCCTGTCTTGCCGGTGATTACGGCACGGCGCTCACGATCCAGGACCGGCTGATGCCGCTGCATCAGGCGATCTTTACCGAGCCCGGCCTCTGCGGCGTGAAATACGCGATGTCGACGCTGGGTCTTTGCGGCGAAGAGGTGCGCCCGCCGCTGGTGCCGATCGAGGCCGCCACCCGCGCCAAAGTCGATGCGGGCCTGCGGCATGCGGGGCTCTTGAACTGACGCGCCACGGCTTTGGCCGATTGGAGACAGCAGAGCGGGCGGAGCATGTGCTCCGCCCGTTTGCTTTGCGGCCCCCCCCCCCGCGCAATTCCGCGCAGGGGTCTGTTGGCTGAGAACTACTGGCTGACGGACGTCGCCAGCCCGTCGGGCTGGCCCACGACGACGAAATGCAACGCGTCGGGGCGCATCACCTCGGAGGCCACGCGCCGGATATCCTCCAGCGTGACCGCCTCGACCATCGCGTTGCGCGTGGTCACGTAGTCGGGCTCCAGATCGTCCATCTGCATGCCCACGAGGATCCGCGCAATCGGGCCATTGCCGTCAAAGCGCAGCGGGTACGCGCCGGTCAGGTAGGTCTTGGCCGCATCGAGCTCTTCCTGCGTCACACCCTGCTCGGACATGCGCGCCCATTCGTCGCGGATGACCTCCACCGCCTCGGCGATCCGGTTGTTGGCCGATGCCACCCGGCCCATATAGAGCGCGGCATGGTCTTTCGGCACCAGATAGGAGTAGACGCCATAGGTCAGGCCGCGCTTTTCGCGCACCTCTTCCATCAACCGCGCCTCGAACCCGCCACCGCCGAAGATCGTGTTCATCACGAAGGCCGCGAAGAAATCCGGATGGTGCCGCTCCAGCCCGCGATGGCCGAAGATCGCCACCGATTGCGGTGTCTCGAACGGCACGACTGTCACACCGCCCGCCGTTTCGACCTCGATATCGGCAGGCTGCGGCAGACCGGTCTCGGGCAGATCGCCCAGCAGCGCGTCCATCAGCGCGCCCAGCTCTTCGGCAGAGATGTCGCCCGCCGCCGCAATATAGACCCGGTCGCGCGCCAGAACGCCCTGATGGGCGGCCACGATATCCGCGCGCGTCAGGGAAGCGACGCTCTCCAGCGTGCCTTCGTAAGGCGTGCCATACGGGTGGTTGGGGAACACCATCGCATCGAAGGCCGCCCCCACGATTTCATCAGGATCGACCAGATCGGAGCGGATGCCGGACACCACCTGCGCGCGCACCCGTTCCAGAGAGGCCGCGTCAAAGACCGGCTCGACCAGCGAGGCGCGCAAAAGCGCCACGGCCTCGTCGCGATTCTCCGTCAGAAAGCTTGCCGAGATCGAGACCGCGTCGTCGCTGGCATCGTAGTCGAACCGCGCGGCCAGCGCCTCTGTCGCTTCGGCAAAGCCGCGCGCATCCATGTCTGCCGCGCCTTCCTCGAGCAGGCCCACCATCAGATTGGTGGCTCCCCGCTTGCCGGGCAGATCGAGCGACGCGCCGCCGCGAAACCGCAGTTCCAGCGACACGAACGGGATCGAGGGTTCCTCGACCAGCCAGGCCTTCAGCCCGCCGGGGCTTTCGACCTTCTGGATGTCGATCTCGGCCCGCGCCATGGTGGCGCCCATCAGGCATGTGACAAGACATGCGATCCGCAGGGTAAACCGGGTCATTGCGTCACCTCCGTCTCAGGCCCCATCAGGTAGCCGGTCACCGCTTTCCTGCGGTCAAACACGTCGCGCGCGGCCTCGATGATCTCTTCGGGTGTGACCGCCTGCAGGATCTCCGGCCAGGCCTGCACATCCTCGACCGTCAGCCCGGCGGTCAGCGCAGCACCATAGCGGCGCGCCAGCCGGTCGGCATTGTCGCGCGCATAGATCTGCTGCGCGCGGATCTGGAACTTGATGCGCTCCAGCTGCCCGGGGTCCACGCCATCCTCGATGAATTGCGCGACGGTTGCGTCCATCAGCGCCTCGCCCTCCTCCAGACTCACACCCTCGGCAGGCACGATCACCAGCCCGAAGCTCGTGTCGTCAAGCGAGGTGCCGGAGTAGAAGGCCGAAGTATAGACAGCCTTCTGCTGCTCGAATTGCAGCTTTTGCGTCAGGACAGAGGTCTGCCCGCCGCCCAGAACCTCGGCCAGCAAGGTCAGCGCCGCGGCCTTTTCCTGCGCGCCGGGATCGCGTTCGGGGGCGAGATAGGTGCGCAGAACGTATGGCTGCGCCACACGCGGATCGCGCATCATCAGGCGGCGTTCGGCCAGATGCACCGGCTCATCCACGCGGTCGCGCGGGCCAACCGCCGGATTGGCGGGGATAGGCCCGTAATGCTCTTTCGCCAGCTTGTAGACCTCGTCGGGATCGGCATCGCCCGCGACGATCAGGATCGCGTTGTTGGGCGCGTAGTGCAATTCGTAGAAGGCCAGCGCGTCCTCGAGATCCAGCGTCTCCATCTCGTGGCGCCAGCCGATGATCGGCGTGCCGTAGGGGTGGTTGAGATATTGCGCGGCGCGGCGCTGTTCGCGGAACAATGCGCCGGGGTCGTTTTCGACCCGCTGGTTGCGCTCTTCGATGATCACCTCGCGCTCGGTCAGGATATCGGCCTCGTCGAGTTGAAGGTTGACCATCCGGTCCGCCTCCATCTGCATCATCAGGCCCAGCCGGTCGGCGGCCACGCGCTGAAAATAGCCGGTATAGTCGAAGCTGGTGAACGCGTTGTCGCGCCCGCCATTGGCGGCGACCACCTCGCTGAACTCGCCAGGCGCCAGCGTTTCGGTGCCTTTGAAGAGCAGGTGTTCGAGAAAATGCGCGACGCCGGACGTGCCGCGCGGCTCATCGGCAGAGCCTGCGCGGTACCACACCATATGCACGACGGCGGGGGCGCGGTGATCCTCGATCACGACGATCTCCATCCCGTTGTCCAGCTCGAATGTCGTGACGGCGTCATGAGCGCCTTGCGATCCGTCACCTGCGCTGTCTGCCGCAAGCGGCAAAGCAGCAAGGCAGGCCAGGGCAGCGGTTGCGGCCAGTCTGAGCATGAGGCTCCCTTCTCTCAGCAAGCGTTGTCCGAGAAACCTACGGCGGCGCGGATGAAGTTCAAGCGTTCGTGACGCTTATGTGAGCGGAGGTCAGGCCGTGCGCTGTGCGTGTGCCGCTCCGTGGCGCGCGCCGCGTGGCTTTGTTGCGGCAGGGCTGCCCCGGGCCGAGAGGCGCCGGCCGCAGGTTTTCCGGGTCTTACGACATGCAGGGCCGTGCGCCAAAATCGCGGCAAATCCCAGAGTTTTCAGACAGTTCCGCGGAGATCTTAGCGCGCCCTAGGGCTCGGGCGGTGCGGCGGGGGTCCGGCGGTCGTTGCGGCGGTAGATCTCGAGCCAGCGATAGGCGTCGAGTGTCTGGCGGCGATAGGCGCGGTAATAGTCGTCCGTCGGTACAATCGACCAGGTAAAGAGCGACCGGCGCTTGCGGAACGCCAGATCCTCGGCGGCCAGTTGCTGGCGGATCGCCGGATCGCGGCCATAGCGGCTGGCGGAATTGATCAAGGCCACGTCCCCGGCAGGCACGCCGGCCCCGGCATCGAGCCGCGCGGGGTTGCCGCCGAGCGCCGCCACCGCGTCCTGAAGCGGCGTCTGATCGGTGCGGTTGGCACCACCCGGGGTCGGCGCTGGCAGGGCAGTATAGCTCTCGGGCGCCTGCAGCGGTTTGTTCGGCACGATCGAGAATTCCTCGGGCTGGCCGGAATTGGTGCGCAGATCGTGCAGGGTGATATCCCGCTCGCTGCAGGCCGCCAGACCCAAGATCGCTGTCACTGCAACAAGATGCGTGCGCCGCATCAGCCACCCTCCATTCGTATTGCTGTCAGGCTTAACCCATCTGAAAGGCGGCGTCACGGGGCGAATTTCAGCAAATCGCTCGGGTGTTACGCGGCTGCCTTGGTGCCGGGAAAGAGCACCAGCCCAAGCGCGCCCGCGAAGATCGCGATATCGGCCACGTTGAAGGCAAAGGGGTTGGCGATGCCGCAGCAGGACATGTTAAGGAAATCCGCCACCGCTCCGTAAAGCAGCCGGTCCACCACGTTGCCCAGGGCGCCGCCGATCAGCAGACCCGCCGCGATCAGGCCGGGCCGTCCCGGCGGCTCGCGGCGCATCCAGACCAGCACAAACAGCACGATCCCGAGCGCCACGGAGATCAGGATCCAGCGCGTGGCGGGCGCCTCTCCGGCCAGCAGACCGAAGTTGATGCCGTAATTCCACGCCATGCGCAGGTTGAGGAAGGGCGGCCAGACATCGATGGCCAGCCGGTTGGCCAGATCCATCGCATGCACAACCCAGTATTTGGAGATCTGGTCGATCACGAAGATCAACAGCGCAACGCCCCATACCAGTCGTATCGGTCTCTTGCTCGCTCTGCTGGGGGTGGGCACGATTGCGGCCTCATCTCGGAACATGTCGAAGTGTTAATAAACGGTTAATGCAGCAACCAGTTGTGTTTTCGTGTCACCTTAGGCCTGCATATGCACAGGATTGTGTCAGTTGGTTTGCGCCGTCGCGGCCAGCAGCGCGCCGTAGGCGGCAAAGACCGCCGCCTCGTCGACCGCGCCCGCGTCGTTCACGGTGAGCGCCACGCAATACGTGCGTCCCGCGTCATCCACAAGAGCCGACGTGAGGTTCACCACGCCGGGGCTCGACCCGCCCTTGAAGGCCACCCTTTGCCAGGCGCCGGTGTCGGCCAGCCCGGGATTGATCCGCATGATGTCGAGCGGCGCCACCTCGCGCGCCAACGCGCAGAGCTGGTCAAGCGGCACATACCACTCCAGCCCCTGCTGCAGGGCCGGCAGGGTCCCGGTCGCGGGCAGATCGCGGTCGGCGCGCCGGGCGAGCGCAGCGCGGGCCTCCGGCGCCGCGGCCAGATAGGCCGCTGCCGCCCCGGGATCGGTTTTCAGCGCAAAGAACGCGCGCGTGGTCAGCAGGTGGTCGAGCCCGAGCGCGCGCGCGATGCGCTCTGCCCCCAGCACGTCAATCAGCAGATCCGTCGCGGTGTTGTCGCTCAGCGAGATCATCGCCGCGGCAGCGCTGTGCAGCGTGACCGGCGCGCCGTCGGGCAGGTCCTGCATCTGGCCCGACGGCCAGGATTTGTGCCGCGCCTCGAGCCATACCACATCGGCCCAGTCGCGCTCGCCCGCCACGATATCGTCCGCCAGAACCTTGAGCACCCCCAGCTTGAAGGCCGAGCCAACCGCCAGAGGCTGTGTGGCGCCCGCCTCCGCCAGTACCTCTTCGTCCCGTGTCACCAGATAGGCCACGCTGTCGCCCAGCCCCGCCAGGCCCTGCAGCGCGGTGGAAAGATCGATCTGCCGCGGCAGGGGCGGCGCAAAGAAGAGCCCGGTGACCTGGCCCTCGTCGTTGAGGGCGATCTGTCCGGTCAGCCGGTGGCTCTGCGAGGTCGCGACAAAGTCTTGCCCAGTGACCTTGACCGCGTCGAACCCGCCCATCACCATCCGCAAATCCGCCACGATGCCCTGCACCTGCGCCAGCGGCACCGCGCTCAGAAAGGATGGCGCAAATTGCGCCTCGGAGAGCGGGGCGGACAGGATGTCGCGCAACACCTCATCGGCGCTTTGCGCCGCCGCGGGAACCCCGGCCAGCACTGCCGGAACGCAAAAGACCGACGCCAATGCCCGTCCCAAGAGATCCATGCCCGCCCCTCCCTGTTCGGTCCCCGAAAGCTCAGTGCCGGAAATGCCGCATGCCGGTCAGCACCATGGCGAGCCCCGCCTCGTCGGCGGCCGCGATCACGTCGTCGTCGCGCATCGACCCGCCCGGCTGGATGACACATGTGGCGCCCGCCGCCGCGGCCTCCATCAACCCGTCGGCAAAGGGGAAAAACGCGTCCGACGCCACGGCGGAGCCCTGGGTCAGCGGCGCGTCAAGCCCCAGCGCCTCGGCCATGCGCCGGGCCTTTTTCGCGGCGATCAGCGCGGAATCGACGCGGCTCATCTGGCCTGCGCCAACCCCCACCGTGGCGCCATCCTTGACATAGACAATCGCGTTGGACTTCACGTGTTTGGCGACCTTCCAGGCAAAGAGCAGATCGGCCATCTGCGCCTCGGTCGGTTTCACCCGGGTCACCACCCGCAGATCGTCCAGATCGACGCGCCCGTTGTCGCGGTCCTGCACCAGCAGACCACCCGACACCTGCCGCCAGGCCATCCCGGTATCGGCGGTGTTGGCCAGACCGGGCGCGGTGAGCAGGCGCAGGTTCTTCTTTTTCTCGAATACCGCGATTGCGGCGTCATCGGCGCCCGGGGCGATCACCACTTCGGTGAAGATCTCCGCCATCGCTTCGGCGGTCTGCTGATCGAGTCTGCCATTGAGCGCCACGATCCCGCCAAATGCCGAGGTGCGGTCGCAGTCAAACGCCTTCTGATAGGCCTCGAGCAGCGTCGCGCCGCGCGCCACACCGCAGGGATTGGCGTGTTTGATGATTGCGCAGGCAGGGCCGCCTTCGGGCAGGAACTCGCTGACCAGCTCGAAAGCGGCATCGGTGTCGTTGATGTTGTTGTAGCTGAGCTCCTTGCCCTGATGCTGCGTCGCGGTCGCAAGCCCGGGCCGGGCGGAGCCGTCCAGATAGAAGGCCGCCGCCTGATGCGGGTTTTCGCCATAGCGCAACTTCTGCGCGAGCCGGCCCGCAAAGACCCGGCGGCGCGGCACCGCCTCGCCGATCGCATCCGCCATCCAGGTGGAGACCGCCGCATCATAAGCACCGGTGCGCGCATAGGCGATCTGCGCCAGGCGCTTGCGGAAGGCCAGAGAGCTTTGCCCGTCATGCGCGTCAAGCTCGGCCAGCAGGGGGGTGTAATCCTCCACATCGACGACAACCGTCACAAAGGCATGGTTCTTGGCCGCCGCCCGGATCATCGCGGGCCCGCCGATGTCGATATTCTCGATGCAGCTGTCGTAATCCGCGCCCTGCGCCACGGTTTCCTCGAACGGGTAGAGGTTGACCACCAGCAGGTCGATCGCGCCGATATTGTGATCCTCCATCGCCGCCAGATGCAGCGGGTCGTCGCGCAACGCCAGCAGCCCGCCATGCACCGCCGGGTGCAGGGTCTTGACGCGGCCGTCCATCATCTCGGGGTAGCCGGTGACCTCGGCCACGTCGCGCACGGCGATGCCCGCCTCGCGCATCGCCCGCGCCGAGCCGCCGGTCGACAGGATCTCGACCCCGCGTTCTGCCAGCGCGGTGGCCAGCTCGGTCAGGCCGGTCTTGTCGGATACGGAAATCAGCGCGCGGCGCACGGGGGTCAGGTCTGTCATCGTCTGGGGTCTCCCGGGGTTCAGATCGTCAGATCCGCCTCGTCGCTCACCAGATCGCGCAATGCCACCGAAGTGTCCTGCGCCTTGGCCAAAGACCAGCGGACGCGCGTCGCATACTCCATCGCGCGGCCAGAGAGAACGATCTGTTTTGTCGCGCGTGGCCGCAGCCGCCCCTTTTCGAGGTAAACCGACGGCTCGATGGTCATATCGACCGGCCCGTCGATGCGAAACACCCAGATCTCGCCCGAGCGCTGCGCCAGCGACACCGCGTGCCCGCCCATGTCAAGCTCGACCACCACATCGGGGTGAATGTGGAACTGCAGCTGGAACGGCAGCCCGGCAAGTCGCACCGCGTCCATCGCGCGGTCGAATCGCTTCTTGGCAGGCCCGTCCAGCGCCACAAGGTAATCCTCCCCCTCAAGGCCGCGCCCGTCGAGCGAGAGCTTGAGGCTGCGCGCATGGGTCAGCCCCTGCACACCGACATAGCCGTCATGACCGCCCTCGAACTGGTAGCCATCCGCCTGATGCGCCATCTGCACCGGCACGTTGCGCGGGATATCCTCGAGCAATTCGCGCCGCGCCGGGCCGATCCATTTCGCCGGTGCCAGACGGGCGCTGGAATAACCCTCGATGCAGAGCGTGGAATGCGACGGCGTGGCCCGCCCCGCGCGCCGCCAATCCTCGCCAAACCCGTGCCCGGAGCCGCAATTCACGATGAGCGGCCTGCGCCCGGAGGTCAGCTCAAAGGCCAGCGTCGAGGCATGGGCCCGCGCCGAGGCCATGCCCGAGGGCGGCGGTGCCGCATCGATCAGCACCGATGTGCGCCCCGCCGAGAGCCGCGCAAACCCCATCGCGAGCCCGTCGGCCTGGCGTTTCTTGATGCCCGAATTGGCCAGCGCCAGATCCAGCCGCCCGTCCAGCCCGCGCCCGCCGCCATGAAACCGCGCCAGACCGCCATCGGCATGGCGCAGCGTGCGCAGGGTCGGCGCGATGCGCGCAATCGCCTGGCTGTGCGCGGCGTCGATTGGCTCGCGGGCCTCCTCCAGCGCGATCTGCGCCCAGTTGAGCAGGGTCAGCACCTCCAGCAGCTCTTCGGGATTGCGCGTCGGGATCCCGCCCTGCGCATCCACCTGCCGGGTGCATTCCGCGGAAAGCGCCGCGCGCGCAGGTGCGGCGTGCCGGTCCATGCCCTCAAGCGCCACCGAAGCATAAAGCAGGCCGGTCATCGCCTCGAAGCGCGGCAGACCGGGGCTCGCGGTCCTGCCGCGCCGCGCCAGAAACATCGTCTGCGCCGCCAGCGCCTGAAAATAAGCGCGCGACTGCTCTGGCGAGCGCCCGCGCAGCAGAAAGATCGCGTGCTGGATCCAGCGGATCACCCGCCGTCCGGTCAGCTCCGGTGTCCAGCCCGGCCCGGTGCCGTTGCCATAGCGCTCGATCCAGCCCCAGAGCCAGCTCTGCGCCAGCGCGCGCGCCTTGGCATCGCCCACCGCCGCCAGATCGTCGAGCCAGGCAAACCCGTGCAGTTCGTCCTCGAAGCTGGCATCGGGCGCCTGCAGCGACCAGACCATGACCCCCGGCGCCTCGACGAGAAAGCCCGCAAACATCAGGTTGCCCGCGATCATCTGGCGCCCGCGCGCAAAAAAGCCCACGGTGCGCGGCTCGGGTTGCGAGACAAACCCCGTCGCCGCCCGGCTGCGCGCGGCCAGCCGCGCATGCACGCGGTTGAGCAGCCGTGCCTGAACGGCACGCCAGCTTCGCGCATTTTTCATCGGGTTGGCCATTGCTCTGCCTCGCGCGCGCCCATTCGGGCTTGTTGCGGGGATGTTACCAAGGCGCGCACCCGCTGTCACCTTCGCAGTCAACAGGCGCGCAGGACGGCCATGTAAAACCCGTCCATTGCGCCGATTTCCGCCCAGAAATCCGGCCTGAGGCGCAAACCGCCTTCCGGCGCGCGCCAGCCTTGCTCGATCCACGATGCCTCGAGCGGCAGGACCTGCAGGCCGGGATGGCGCTGCAGCGCCTCCTCGATCTGGCATTCGCCCTCGTCGGGCAGCAGCGAACAGGTGGCATAGACCAGCCGCCCGCCGGGATTGAGCAGGCCCAGACAATGGTCGATCATCTCCGCCTGCAGCGCGATGAGCGCGCCGATCCTTTCGCCCTGATGCAGATGCGGCAGATCGGGGTGACGGCGGATCGTGCCGGTGGCCGAACAGGGCGCATCGAGCAGGATCGCGTCATAGCGGCCCTGATGGGCCAGCAGATCGCCCGCGACGATCTCCGCCTGCAGCCCGGTGCGCCCGAGATTGTCGCGCAGCCGCGCCAGTCGCGCCGCCGAGAGGTCGAGCGCCGTGACCTCCGCGCCCGCCGCCGCAAGCTGCAGCGTCTTGCCGCCGGGCGCCGCACAGGCGTCGAGCACTCTCAGCCCCGCGACATCGCCCAGCAGCCTGACCGGCAGCGCCGCGGCGGCGTCCTGCACCCACCATGCGCCGCTCTCGAAGCCGCGCAACGCGCTGACCTGCCCGGCCTCAAGCCGCACCGATCCGGTCGGCAAAAGCGTGCCGCCCACCATCTGCGCCACCGCGCCTGCGTTCTCCTTTGCGGTCAGATCGAGCGGCGCACCGGCAAAATGCGCCTTCTCCATCGCCGCCATCGCCTGCGGCCCCCAGGCCTCGACCAGCGGCCCGCGCAGCCATTTGGGCAGTCGCGGCACGCGCAGATCCGCCCAGCGCGCCGGTGCATCCTCGGCGAGCTTGCGCAGCACCGCGTTCACCAGCCCCTTGAACCCCGCGGTGCGTTTGTGGCCCGCGACAATCGCCACACAATCATTGACCACCCCATGGGCCGCCCCGCCCTGCGCCAGTTCCACCGCCCCCAGCCGCAGCACATTCATCACCCGCACCCCCGGCGGTTTGCGCAGATGCGGCTTCAGAAGCTTGTCGGCACGCTCCAGCGACCGCAGAACCTCCGCGGCCAGCCGCCCGGCGGCGGCCCGGTCCGCCGGGTCCAGCGCCTCAAGCACCGCGCCGCTGTCACTGAGCGGGCGCGCGTCGGCGATGACCTGCGTGAGCAGCGTCACGGCGGCCTTGCGGGCGGGGCTGGGGCCTTGAGGCATATGGGGGATCCTGAACTTGCGAAGGCAGCGCCGCGGCGTATATCAAGCGCAGGACCACGAGGAAACCCGCGATGCAGGACAACACCAGCGATCTTCCCCCCGCCGCGCGACGCGCGCTTGCCGAAGCCGCGGAGCGGCGCCGCAAGGCCGAGGCGGAGGCCGCCGCAAACCCGATGCCGCCGGAGCTTGGCGGCCGCGACGGGCCGGACCCTGTACGCTACGGCGACTGGGAAAAAAAAGGCCTCGCCATCGACTTCTGAGCGCCGCGCGCGCCCCGGATCTCAAAGCCTTTGCCCCGGAGCCGCCCTCGCCTGAGACCAGACGGACGGCGCCTGCGCGGCGCGGCACGCCAAATCGCCGAGGGGCCCCGCTTGCGGGGAGACGGCTATTTTGCTTGCGGCGGCGGGCAGGGGCTGTCAGGCGCAGATCAGGCGCGGGTGGCTCCGGGGCTTTTGGCCTGGTGAGCCCGAGCCCCCTGCCCGCCAAACTCAAGGTCGAAACGACCACCACCGCGCCTGCCTGATCGGGCCGCGGGGTGGCTGGGCGGGAGCGGCCCGATCAGGCAGGCCGCCAGCCGGGACCACCACCAAAGCTCAGCGCAGACGGAACTCCGCCGACTGCCCCGCACCCCGGTCGGAGGTAAAGATCACCCGGTTGCCATTGGCGCGCACCTCCTGGCAATTATAGCCCAGATCGTCGCCGCCCCAGTTCAGGTCGCGACAGAAATACCCGCCCTGCCAGCTCCATGCGCCGGTCACGTCCCAGCTGGCGCCGCGGCCCTTGATCGCGCCGGCCGGTGTCACCTGCAGCCGGACCAGCGGACGCGACAGGGTCTTGCCGGTCACCAGCTGCAAGAACGTCGCGCGGTCCGACACCTTGTTGAACTCCGCCGCCGCCGGGGCCGCCAGAAAGGCCAGTGCCAGGATGGCGGGAATAATCGTACGAACCATGATCTCTCTCCGTTTCCGCTCGGGTTGCGGGGAGAAATAGAGCGTTGGAGATCGCGTCAAGCGCGGCGCGGCGGTTTGCCGCTCAGCGCGGCTTCAGGCCCAGCACGTCCAGCATGTCATATTCGCCCGGCGCCTTGCCCTGCCCCCACAAAGCGGCCCTGAGCGCGCCGCGCGCAAAGAGCGCCCGGTCCGAGGCGATATGCTTCAGCACGATCCGCTCGCCGGGGCTTGCAAAGAGCACCTCATGCTCACCCACCACATCGCCGCCGCGAATGGCGTGAAAGCCGATATCGCCCGGCTTGCGCGCGCCGGTGATGCCGTCCCGGCCGCGGTCCGACACCTCTGCCAGATCGACGCCGCGCCCTTCGGCGGCGGCTTCGCCCAGCATCAACGCGGTGCCCGAGGGCGCATCGACCTTGCGGTTGTGATGGGTCTCGACGATCTCGATATCCCAGTCGACATCCAGCGCCGCGGCGACCTGGCGCGTGACCTGCGTCAGCAGGTTCACACCAAGGCTCATATTGCCCGCGCGCACCACAACCGCGTGCCGTGCGGCGCGGTGGATCGCGGCCAGGTCCGGATCGGACAGCCCGGTGGTGCCGATCACATGCACCGCCCGCGCCTGCGCGGCCAGCTCGGCAAAGGTCACGGTCGCGGCAGGGGCGGTGAAATCGATCACTGCCTGCGCGCGCGCAAAGGCATCCAGCGGATCGTCCTCCACAAGCACACCCAGAGGTGCGCCGCCCATCGCCTCACCCAGATCGCGCCCGACCCAGTCATGCCCCGCGCGCTCCAGCGCGCCCGCCAGTTTCAGCCCGTCATGGGACAGGATCTCCCGCACCAGCATCTGGCCCATCCGGCCCGACACACCTGTCACGACAACACCCGGCTGCTCGATCATTCCGTTTCTCCCTGCCCCGCGTTTGCGCTTCTCTAGCGTGCAGCAGGCCGCTTGGCAAAGACCTCCGTTCAGCCTAAGTCTGAATCATGGGAAGAAACCGATCCACAGACCGATTTGACGATCCCGGCGGCGGCAGCCAGCGCCAGCGCCGGGTGGCCGAAGTGATCCGGCGGCAGCTTTCAGACGTGCTGATGCGCGGCGACATCCACGACCCCGATCTCAACCGCCTGTCGATCACCGTGGGCGAGGTGCGCGTCTCGCCCGATCTCAAGGTCGCCACCGCCTATGTGGTGCCGCTGGGCGGCAAGGGTGCCGATGACATGTTCGAGCTCCTGCACCGCAACCGCGGTGAGCTGCGCCGTGCCGTGGCCCGCGGGCTCACGCTCAAATTCGCGCCCGAGCTGCGGTTCCGGCTCGACGACACGTTCGACCAGCTTGACGAAAGCCGCAGGCTTTTTTCGCAGGACAACGTCCAGCGCGATCTGGCCTCACCCGACAGCGACGCGGACGGTACCGGCGGGGAAGCGCAGCTGGCCGGCCATCGCGACGGCGAGGACGGCTGAGCAGATGCGCGCCCTGGGTCTCTGCCTCGTGATCGCGATGACCGCGGCCATGGCCGCGCCGCGGGCGCGTGCGGTGACCTGCAACCAGGTCGATCACGACGGCAATCTCTACACAATCTGCGAAGTGGCGCCCGAGCGCGAGACGCTGCGGCTTTACCACACCGACGACAACGGCGTCGTCTATGGCCATTTCTCCGAGCTCGAGACCATGGTCGAGGCGCATGACGCGCGGCTGGCCTTTGCGATGAATGCGGGCATGTATCACGACGACCGCTCGCCCGTGGGCCATTATGTCGAGGACGGCACCGAAAAGATGCGCGTCATCGCCACGCCGGGTCCGGGCAATTTCGGCCTGCTGCCAAATGGTGTGCTCTGCCTGCGCCCGCGGCGCGCCGATGTGTTCGAGACCCGCGATTATCTCGAAGCCCGGCCCGACTGCGATCACGCCACGCAATCGGGGCCGATGCTGGTGATCGACGGCGCGCTGCATCCGCGATTTCTGCCCGACAGCAACTCGCGCTATGTGCGCAACGGTGTCGGCACGTCGCGCGACGGCACGCGCGCGGTCTTTGCGATCTCCGATAACGCGGTCACGTTTCACGAGTTCGGCCGGTTCTTCCGCGACGTGCTGAAAACGCCCAACGCGCTCTTTCTCGACGGCAATGTCTCGCGGCTCTTTGCGCCGCAGATCAACCGCGCCGATCTGGGGCGGCGCATGGGGCCGATTGTGGCGGTGACCGAACCCGCGCAGCCCTGAGCCGCGGCCCATGCCTTGCGCATCGCCGCCGCGCGGCCTACCTGCATGCCCAGACACTCCGGAGGCCCGATGTCCGACACCCAAACACCGCAAGCCCTGACCGAAGCCCTGCTCGACGCCGCCGCCAAGGCGGGCGCCGATGCGGCTGATGCCATTGCCATCGACGGCACCGCCGTCTCCATCGACGTGCGCGGCGGCGCGCTGGAACAGGCCGAACGCGCCGAAGGCGTCGATATCGGCATGCGCGTCTTTGTGGGCCGGCGCAGCGCCAATGTCTCGGCCTCCGACACGCGGCCCGAGACCATGGCCGCGATGGCGATGCGCGCCGTGGCGATGGCCCGCGAGGCGCCGGAAGACCCGCATGCGGGGCTCGCAAGCCCGGACCAGCTGGCCCGAGACTGGGACGCGGCCGCGATTGAGATGGCCGACCCCGCGCCCGAGCCCGCGCCCGCCGCGCTCGAGGACGATGCCCGCGCCGCCGAAGCCGCGGCCCAGGCCGTGGCAGGCATCAGCCAGGTGCAATCGGCCTCGGCGGCCTATAGCGCGCGACAGGTGCATCTGGCCGCCTCAAACGGGTTTTCGGGTGGCTATGCGCGCACCTCGCGCTCGACCTCCTGCGTGGCCATCGCGGGCGAAGGGCTCGGGATGGAGCGCGATTACGACGGCGACAGCCGCATCTTCCAGTCTGATCTGCGCAGCCCCGACGAGATCGGCCGCACCGCCGCAGAGCGCACCTTGCAGCGGGTGAACCCGCGCAAGCCAAAGACCGGCGCCTACCCGGTGCTGTTTGACGAGCGGATCTCGGCCTCGCTGATCGGGCATCTGATGGCGGCGATCAGCGGCGGTGCGGTGGCGCGCGGCGCCTCCTGGCTGCGGGGCGCGATGGGAGAGGCCGTGCTGCCCGACGCGCTGTCGCTCATCGAGGACCCGCTGCGCGCCCGCGCCACCGCCTCGCGCCCCTTCGATGCCGAAGGCCTGCCCACGCGCCGCCGCGCCATCGTCGAGAACGGCGTGCTGAAAAGCTGGACGCTCGATCTGGCCAATGCGCGCAAGCTGGGGCTGGAGAGCACCGGCAACGCGGCGCGTTCTGTCTCGGGCGGGGTGAGCCCGACGCCGTGGAACCTGACGCTGTCGCAGGGCGCGCAAAGCCGCGACGATCTGGTGGCCGAGATGGGCACGGGGCTTATCGTGACCTCGATGATCGGCGCCACGATCAACCCCAATACCGGTGACTATTCGCGCGGGGCCGCCGGGCTCTGGGTCGAAAACGGCGAGGTCATCCACCCGGTCTCGGGGGTGACCATCGCGGGCAATCTGCGGCAGATGCTGCGCAGTCTCACCCCTGCCGACGACGCGCGGCCCTGGCTCAGCCGGGTGGTGCCGTCGCTTCTGGTCGAGGGGCTGACGCTTGCCGGAGACTGACCTGTCGCTGCTCATCGACGCCGCGCAGGACGCCGGAGAAATCGCGCGGCGTTTTGTGGGCAACGATCTCGATATCAGCCACAAGGATGCCGATAACAGCCCGGTCACCGCCGCCGATCTGGCGGTCAACCGGATGCTGGAGGACAAGCTGCGCCACGCCCGCCCGGATTATGGCTGGCTGTCGGAGGAAAGCCCCGACAATGCCGCGCGGCTCTCTGCGGAGGCGCTGTTTGTGATCGACCCGATCGACGGCACGCGGTCGTTTATCGAAGGCTCGCGCACCTGGGCGCATGCGCTGGCCGTGGTGCGCGATGGCCGGGTGGAGGCCGCCGTGGTCTACCTGCCGCTGCGCGACAAGCTTTACGCCGCAAGCCTCGGCCATGGCGCGCGGCTCAACGGAAGGCCCATCGGTGTCAGCCGCCGCGCCGAAAGCGACGGCGCCGAAGTGCTGGCCACCCGGCCCAGCGTCGATCCGCGGCACTGGCCCGGTGGCTTGCCGGATCTGCGGCGCAGCCACCGCCCCTCGCTGGCCTATCGTCTGAGCCTGGTGGCCGAAGGGCGCTATGACGCGATGGTCACCTTCCGCCCGTCCTGGGAATGGGACATCGCCGCTGGCGCGCTGATCCTCACCGAAGCGGGCGCGCGGGTGACCGACCGGCGCGGCGGCGCGCTGCGGTTCAACAACCCGCATCCGCAGACCGATGGCGTTCTGGCCGCCAACCCGGCACTGCATGGCGCGCTGCTGGACCGCGTGTTGTGACATCCGGGATCCTTGCGGCCCGCGCGGAACCGGTCCGCGCGGGCCGCGGTTTCGCTGAGCCCCGGAGGCCGGGGCGCGGCCCGGAGGCAGGAACAGGGCCAGCCCCCCGAAAGTCGGTCCGGCCGGAAGAAACCGGGGCCGGGATGCGCCGCGCGGGCCTTGCCTCGGGTTGACCCGCCCGGGCATATCCTTAAGGCTCCGAAGCAGACGCACATTCCCTGCAAAGGATCCTCCATGCAACGGCTCCATCTTGTGTTCGGCGGCGAGTTGACCGACCCGACCAAAACCGTGTTCCGCAATGTCGACGACATCCATGTGGTGGGCATCTTCCCCGATTACCAATCGGCCTTTGATGCCTGGAAATCCGAAGCCCAGCGCACCGTGGACAACGCGCATATGCGCTATTTCATCGCCCATCTGCACCGGCTGCGCGACGAGGGGCAGGAAGCCTCGCCTACCGAAGAGCTCGACTGAGACCGTGCAAAAGCGCGCGCTGAGCCTCTCGGCCTATATGGCCTGGGCGCGTGGCGCGATGGCCGGTGACGGGTTTGCCGAAGACCTGCCGGAGCGCCCGCCCGGCCCGCTGATCTGGGCGCATGCGGGCGGGCGCAATCGCGGGCGGGCGCTGGCCAGCCTCTGCGCGCGGCTGTGCCTGCAGCGCCCGGAGGTGACCGTGGTGGTCTCCGGCGACATGCCCGAGCGCGACGGCCAGTTGCCGGTCAGGCTGCCGCAGGATGCGCCGACGCAGGCCAGCACCCTGATGCGCCATATGCGCCCCGATGTGGTGCTCTGGGCCGGGCAGCGCTTGCGGCCGGCGCTTTTGCAGGCGGCGCGTGCGGAGGGCGCGCGGCTGATCGCGCTCGATGCCTCGGATGCCATGTGGGACAGCCCGGCGCCGCGCTGGCTGCCGGACCCTGCCCCCGCCACGCTGGGCCTCTTTCACCGCCTGCACGCCAATACCGAAGCCGCGGCCAGACGGTTGCGCCGCCTCAACGTGCCAAACGGCGCGATCCGCGTCTCCGGCCCGCTGACCGATGCGGCGGTGCCGCTCGATTGCGAGCCGGATCTGCACAAGGAAATCTCCGAGCTGCTCACCGGGCGCCCGGTCTGGCTCGCGGCCCATCTGCGCGCCTCCGAGGCCGGAGAGATCCTGCGCGCGCATCGCCGCGCGATGCGGCTGGCGCACCGGCTGATGCTGATCGCGGTGCCTGCCACGGATGTGGATTTCGCCGCCATCGCCACCGCGATCGAGGCCGAACAGATGCGCGCCTGCGCCTGGGACAATGGCGACATGCCCGACGAGAACACGCAGGTGCTGGTCACCGAGGGCCCCGAGGAGCTGGGGCTCTGGTACCGGCTGGCGCCGCTGACTTTTCTGGGTGGCTCGCTGGTGCCCGGCGTCGGTGGCACCAACCCGTTCGAGGCCGCGGCGCTCGGCACGGCGATCCTGTACGGGCCCAATGTGGGCCGGCACCTTGCGGGATATTCGCGGCTGGTGGAGGCCGGGGCCGCGCGCATCGTGCGCGACACCGATTCGCTGGCCAGCGCGGTGTCGCATCTGATTGCCCCCGATCAGGCGGCCAGCATGGCGCATGCGGGCTGGGACGTCATCTCCTCGGGCGCGGCGCTTGTCGACGAGGTCATCGCCGAGGTGACCGATCTGCTGGATGGCGACGACATGACCGGGGACGGCTGAGCCATGCGCCCGCCGCTTTTCTGGTCCACCACGCCAGACCAGCCGTCTTGGCAGGCGCGGCTGCTGGCCCCGCTGGGACACCTGACCGCTATCGCCACCGCGCGGCGCGTCGCCCGCGCGCCCGACCACCGCGCCACGGTGCCGGTGATCTGCATCGGCAATCTCAACGCGGGCGGCACCGGCAAGACCCCCACGGTGATCGCGCTCATCCAGCATCTGGCCGCGCAAGGCCTCACTGCACATGTGGTCTCTCGCGGCTATGGCGGGTCGCTTGCCGGCCCTGTCGCGGTGGATCCGCGCCGTCACAGCGCCGGGGAGGTCGGCGATGAGCCGCTTTTGCTGGCCGCCTTCACGCCGGTCTGGGTGGCGCGGGACCGGGCGGCGGGCGCGCGCGCCGCCGAGGCCGCGGGCGCCACGGCGATCCTGCTCGATGACGGGTTCCAGAACCCCGGTCTCGCCAAGGATCTGAGCGTCATCGTGGTGGATGCGGTCGCGGGGTTCGGCAATGGCCGCTGCCTGCCTGCGGGACCGCTGCGCGAACCGGTCAAGACCGGGCTGGCACGCGCCGATCTGCTGCTCTCCATCGGACCGCCTGCCGCGCAGGCCCGCTTTGCCGCCATCTGGGGGCACACGCTGTCGCTGCCGCATCTGACCGGACATCTGGCCCCCCTGCAGACCGGCATGGACTGGGACGGGCTGCGCGTGCTGGCCTTTGCAGGCATCGGTCATCCGGAGAAATTCTTTGCCACCCTGCGCGATCTCGGCACCGACGTGCTGCGCGGCGAGGCGCTGGAAGACCACCAGCCGCTGACCCAGGCGCTGATGGCGCGGCTCGAGACCGAGGCGCGCGGGCTTGGCGCGCAGCTGGTCACCACCGAGAAGGACGCCGTGCGCCTGCCTGCGGAATTTCGCCAGAAAGTGCTGACCGTGCCTGTGCGGCTGCAGATCGACGACACCGGCGCTCTGGATGACAAACTGGCGGGGCTGTTTCCCGACGCGTTCGGCTGACGCCTCTATTCGGCGGCGAGCCGCTGGTCCGCGGCGCCGATATCGGCGATCTCGGCCACGATGCCGCGCAAAAGGGTGCGGAAGGCGCGGTAATTTCCGTTGGGCCGGATCCTGGCCTCGTCCATGTAGATCGCGCGGTCGATCTCGATCTGCACCGCGTGCTGGTTGCGCGAGGGCCGCCCGTAATGCTGCGTGGTGAAGGCCCCGGCGAAAGGCGCGTTGCGCATCACCCTGAGCCCGGCGGCGGCAAAGGCCGCCTCCACCCGCTCGACCATCTCGCTGCTGGCGGAGGCACCGAATCTGTCGCCGATCACGATCTCCGGACGGCGCACGCCATTGCGCACCGTGGCCTCCAGCGCCTCATGCGGCATCGAGTGGCAATCAATCAGGATCGAGGTGCCAAAGGCCTCATGCGCCTCGTTCAGAAGGCCCTGCAACTGCGCGTGATAGGGCCGCCAGATCGTCTCCAGCCGCATCTGCGCTTCGGCCAGAGGCAGCTTGCCGCGATAGATCGCGCGCCCGCCCGCCACGACGCGCGGCACCACACCCAGCCCGCTGGACACCCGCGGGTTGTGGCCGCCGCGGCGCACACCTTCGATCAGCGCGGGATCCAGCTCATCGGTGGCGCGGTTGAGATCCACATAGGCGCGCGGCGCGCCCGCGCTCAGCAGCGGCGCGCCAAATTGCGGCGCGCAGTCGAAAAGCCGGTCGACATAGGCATCTTCGGAGGTCCGGATCGCATGTTCGTCCAGCACCGTGCGGCGCAGGAACGACCAGGGGTAGTCGCGGCCCGAATGGGGGGACGCAAAGACCACGCAGGATGAAACAACATCAGGCCGTTGCAGGTGGTAGGCGATTTTCGGCATGCGTGCTCCTTTGGGCGGAACATAGCCCGATTTTACAGCGTGCCAAAAGCCCTTGATCCCGCAATCTGTTCCTTTTATAGACCGCGCACCAGCGTGGATCTCCGCGCCCCTTTGTATCGGGGTTTGCGGGATTCGGGCAGGCCATAGGGCGATTAGCTCAGCGGTAGAGCACTTCGTTGACATCGAAGGGGTCACTGGTTCGATCCCAGTATCGCCCACCATGGAATTCACCGGTCCCGTGCCTATATGGCAAGGACCAGTCAGCAACGCAGGCGCTCGCGCGCCGAGACCGAAGGAGAGACCCGATGAAGGTCGCAAACTCGCTCCGCTCGCTCAAGAAGCGCCACCGCGATTGCCGCGTTGTGCGCCGCAAGGGCCGCGTCTACGTGATCAACAAGACGCAACGACGCTTCAAGGCCCGTCAGGGCTGAACGGATCCCATCCTGCGGGATGTGGAAAAGGCCGCCCTCCGGGGCGGCCTTTTTTGGTGTTGGGGGCGCTCGGGGTCTGTGGACCCGCGCCGTGCATCGCTCGTATGAAAAAGGCTGTTCTGCGCAATTGAGCCGCCTTGGCTCACAGACGTGAGTGACGCAGCAGCTTTCCCGGCGCAGGCAAAACGAGCCACGCTCTGGAATCATGCTTTGGAAAGAACGTCTGGCCGCGGGCGCAGGACGATTTTGCGCATAATGCGTCGAGCCCGCGCGATACCCTCCGGAGCGCCGCGCAGATCCGCCAACGCGGCCATGCGGCGGGCAATACCCGGCCTCACCCGCAGCCGCAAAAAAAAGGGCCCCGCGCGACCCAGGCCGCGCGGGGCCTCCCCATCCCTACTGGCGGCCGATGATTCCGTCTGCCAGTAGTCGGACCACGGTGTCCTGATCGAGATATCCCGTCACATTCAGATTGCGCGCGCGCTGATACCGCCGGATGGCGCCGCGCGTCTTGCCGTCGAACCGGCCGTCCACGTTGCCCGGGTTGAGGTTGAGCTGTCGCAGCCGCGCCTCGGCCAGACGTTTGGCCACCGGGTTGAGCCCCAGCGCCTGCTCCTGCGCCTGGGCGCGGGCATCGTCCTGCTCCTCGCTGTCCGCGCGCTCCAGTGCCGCGATGCGATCCCGCGCGTCAGCGGCAAAGGCGCCGCGCGGCTGGTCCTGCAGGTAGCGACGATAGGCCGCCGCGGTGTTGGCCGAACGCGCCAGTTGCCACGCCTCGCGATCCTGCGCGGCAGCCTGTTCGGCGCGCGTTTCCTCAAACCCCTGCAGGCGGGTGCGCGCGGTGTCGGCATAAAGACCGTCCTCGTAGTCGCGCAGATAGGTGCGGTAGGCGTCTTCGGTATTGCGGTTGACGGCGCTGTCCCAGGCCGCGCGGTCGCGCCGCTCCAGTTCCAGCTGGCGCTGGCGCGCCTCTTCCTCGAGCTCCGTGGTGCGTTGCCGGGCCTGCGCGTCGAGCCGCGCGATCTGAACATTGTCGAGATAGCCCGATCCGTTGCCGCCGGTGCGCTCCTGCCAGCCCTTGACCGCGCTGCGGGTGCCGGGGCCGAAGATGCCGTCGATGCCGCGGGTGTTGAAGCCGAGGATATTCAGGTCGCGCTGGATCTCGCGGCGGGCCTGGCGCGACAGCTGCAGCGCCTCTTCGGCACGGCGCTCGCGATAGAACGGCTCGCCCTGGATCGCGGCCAGACGCTGCTTTGCGGCGCTTGCGCGCACCCCGTCGGGAAAGCCCGACAGATAGGTCCGGTAGCCTTCGGCGCTGTCGGCCTGCTGGGCCAGCCGCCAGGCCGCGTCATCCGCCGCCCGCGCCGCTTCTGCGTCGGTCACGATGGTGACGCCGCCCAGTTCCACGCCGCCTCCGTTGCCGCGGCCACCGCCGCCATCGCCATCGCCATCGCCTTCGGCCAGTTGCGCATCCGCGCGCCCGATGACCACATGCCCGGCGGGGTTATAGCCGCTCACATCGAGCTCGAAGCGGCGGGTGCCGCTGTCGAGACGGGCGCCCACGCGGGTCATCTCGCGCAAGGTATAGGCCGCGATATCCGGCGCCGGGCCGCGCACCACACTCACCCCCTGCGGGATGTCGAACTCACCGGGACCGGCTTCGAGATAGGGGCCGAAATCCACATCCTCGGGGTTTTCCCCCAGCACCAGAAACGCCCGTCCGGGATATTGCGCCAGCACCGACAGGGCGGCGTCGAGCGGAAAGGCCCGGGTCAGGATGCGCGACGGCGGCACGTCGGTCCCGGCCTCGCGCACCGGCAGAAGATAGGCGCCCGCCGGACCATGCGCAAAGACCCCCGCCAGCACGATGACCACCGGACGGTCCGACCCGTCGAGCCCGTCGACGAAATTGTCGAAGGCCAGCATCATGCCGTTCTCGTTGGCATCGCGCACTTCGGTCACGTCAAAGCCCAGATCGCGCAGCGGATCGGCGGCGGCGACCACGCGGGACGCGCCAAAGATCGTCTGAAAGCGGTCGTAGCTGGAGTTGCCGATCAGCAGCGCGTCGCCCTCTGCCATGGCCATTGTTCCGCTCAGCACCCCCGCCAGCGTCAGCATGAATTTGGTCACGACGAATCCTTTCCCTTCATTCCAGCCCGCGCAACTGCACAGCCCGGGCTTTTGTTACCCCGAGCATGGGCATTTGCGCCCGGATATCCAATATCAACCTCGCAAGAGGCGCGTTTCCGCCACCTCGCAAGAGGCGCGTTTCCGTCACAAGGGGAATATCAGTCGTAAGACCGCACGTCCTCGATGACGAGGCCGTCGCGCGGCAGCCCACCAGGGCTGACAAGCTCGATCTGACCCTTGAGCTTCAGCACCTCCGACACCGTGCCCTCGAAGGCTGCGGCATCCTCGGCCCTGGTCTCGATGCGCACGGTCATCACGTCGCGCTCGCCCTCGCGGCTGGCCACGACGCGCGCGCGGTCGATTTCGTCATGTTTGGCCACCAGCTGCGCCACCTGCTCGGGGCGCACGAACATGCCCTTGATCTTGGTGGTCTGGTCGGCCCGGCCCATCCAGCCCCTGATGCGCATGTTGGTGCGCCCGCACGGGCTCTGCCCGGTCATTACCGCGCTGAGATCCCCGGTGGCGAAACGCACCAGCGGATAGTCGGGATTGAGCGTGGTGACCACCACCTCGCCAACCTCGCCCGCCGCCACCGGATCGCCGGTGCCGGGGGTCACGATCTCGACGATCACATGCTCGTCGACGATCATCCCCTCCATCGCGTCCGATTCGTAGGCGATGTTGCCGAGATCGGCGGTCGCATAACATTGCAGGCAGGAAATGCCGCGATCGATGTACCATTGCCGCAGGCTGGGAAAGAGCGCGCCGCCGCCGACCCCGGCCCGGGTGAAACCGAGCGTCACGCCCATCTCGTCGGCCTTCTCGAGGATCACCTTGAGGTAATCGGGGGTGCCGGCATAGGCGGTGATGCCGATATCGCGTGCCGCGCGCACCTGAAGCTCGGTCTGGCCGGTGCCCGCGGGCAGCACCGCCGCCCCCACCGCGCGCGCACCGCTCTCGAAGATCATGCCCGCGGGCGTCAGGTGATAGCCAAAGCAGTTCTGCACGACGTCGCCCTTGCCGATGCCGCAGGCATGCAGGAACCGGCCCATGCGCCACCAGTCATGGCTCACGCCACCCGGCTCGTAGATCGGCCCCGGGCTCTGGAACACATGCGCCAGATTGTGGACCGGCAGGCCGCCGAAAGGCGGTGTCTCCGCCTGGCGGGCCACCAGATCGGCCTTGCGCAGCACCGGCACTTCCGCCAGCCCGTCAAGACCCGATACCGCCTGCAGGCCGTTCTGTGCCAGCTGCGCGTTCAACGCCTCCAGCTGCGCGGCCTCCCGTGCATCCGCACTGCGGGTCTCCAGATCATCGTAAAAGCCGCTCATGCCGCCCTCCTGTTGCGATGCGCGGGGCCTTGCCCAACCGCGCTTGATCCATGACAAGGCCTCGCCCCTCCGCGTGCCCTAAGGTAGCCTCGCCCCATGAGAAAGGAGCCGCCCCCGTGCCTGCCAGCCCGTCCGAGATCGACCGCCGCATCACCTTCGACGCCGACCGCCAGATCATGGAGGTCGACTTTCGCGGGCTGACCTTCAAAGGCACGGTGAACGTCAACCGGTTCTATGACCGGATCGAGGAACGGATCGCCGAGACCGGCGAGGACCAGTGGTTCTTTCTGGTGGGGCTCGAAGGCGTGCGCATCGACCCGCCCGCCTGGGTCGCCTATGCGCATCGCGGCAAGTCGCTGAACCTGGCGCATTCCATGGGCTCCGTGCGCTATGACGCAAGCCCCGAAACCGCCGCCCAGATCGAGCGCGCGGCACGCACCGAGGCGTTCGACCCCAACCTTTTCACCACGCGCGACGCCGCCCTGGCGCGTCTGGCCGAGCTGCCCTCCAAACGCCGCAAGCGCATCGTGCATGACCCGACCTACCAGCTGTCGGATTTTGTGCGCCGGATCTCGTTTGACGCAGGCGCCCGCATCATGGAGGCGGATTTCTCGCATTTCACCTTCCACCACAGCCGCGATGTGAACGATTTCTACGATCACATCGAAGACCGCATCGCGGGCAGCGGCAGCGACAAGTGGTTTTTCCTGATCAATCTGGACGGCTGCCAGATCATGCCCGCGGCCTGGGTCCAGTATGCCCATCGCGGCAAGCTGCTGAATGTCGCGCATTCGCTGGGCTCGGTGCGGTTCGCGCCGGGCTCCGAGACCGAGCGCGAGATCCGCATGCGCGCCGAAAGCCAGGAGTTCCGCCCCAACATCCGCAACACGCGCGCCGAGGCGCTGGCGCGCATCGACGAGCTGCGGGTGACCGCGGACGCCTGAGCGCCGCAGCGCTCTGCGGCGGGACCGCGCGCGCAAGTGCGCCCGATATCCGCCGCGCATGCTCACGGCAGAACGCGCTCCGGCAGGTCGGCAAAGCTGCGCCCGTAATATGTCGGCACACCCATCGCCTCGATTTCCAGCAGCGCCGCGAGGCTGTCGCGCGCCGAGCCCTTGACCGGCTCGCGCAGCATCACCGCGCGCACCCGCCCCGGGTGCCGTTTGACCGCGTCGCGATAGACCCCGGCGTCCTTCTGCCCGGTATCGCCCAGCAGGTAGAATTGCAGATCGGGATTGGCGTTCAGGATCGTGTCGACCGCCGCCCCCTTGTGGTCGTGATGGCTGGCGCCCACCACGCTTTTCTCGCTCACGCCGAGATCGCGCAGGAACATCGGACCGCGCGTCAGGTCGAACCGGTCAAAGACCTTGCCCAGAAAGGCGTAGAGGTTCCAGGGGCTGGAGCTCACGTAGAACACAGGGTTGCGCCCGTCCTCGTGCAGCCGGTCCATCAGCGCCTTGCTGTCGGGAAAGATCCGCCGCGACAGCGCGTTGCCGGTGAAGGTGGTCCAGAGATTGCGCGCGAGGTTATGCGCCCCGGTCTGCAGCATCGTGTCATCCACATCCGAGATCACGCCAAAGCGCGCGTCGCGGCGCGGCACCAGCACTTTCATCTGCTGTTTGGGATCGTCGGCGCCAACGATGTCGCCCTCGTATTCGAGCCAGCCTTCCGCCCCCTCGGGGCGCGGCAGCCGCAGCGTCACATAGCCTTCGGCATTGGTGCGCGCCGTCTCGCCGCCCGCGCGCACCTCCACATCGGCCACTTCGGAGGTCAGGAACAGCGCCACCATCTGCTTGAAATTCACCCAGCGCGACTGGTCGGGATCCGGCGCCGCCCGCCGCACCGCCGAGACCACCCGCCCCTGCAGGACCAGCGCATCGGGCTCGGCATAGCCGCGGTAAGGCACCAGCAGCGGCGGCCCCTCCCGGCGCAGAACGGCCTCGATGAAATTCTCGGTCTTCTTGGCAAAGCTGGTCATTGCGGTCTCCTTGTCAAAACGCGTTCGACGGGAAACGTTTCAAGGCGGCATCGGGTTCGAAAAAACGCGCGGTCTCAGGCCAGCCAGCGCTTTCGGCGCCGATAGGAGCGCACATCGCGGAAAGACCGCCGCCCCTCGTCCGACATGCCGAGGTAAAATTCCTTCACATCGGCATTCTCGCGCAGGTCGGCAGCCTTGCCTTCCATCACCACCCGGCCGTTTTCCAGGATATAGCCCTGATGCGCGTAGCGCAGCGCCACATTGGTGTTCTGTTCGGCCAGAAGAAAGCTCACACCCTCGTTCTCGTTGATCGATTTCACGATCTCGAAGATCTGCTCCACCAGCTGCGGCGCCAGCCCCATGCTGGGCTCGTCGAGCAGGATCGTCTCGGGCCGGCTCATCAGCGCGCGGCCCACCGCCGTCATCTGCTGCTCGCCGCCCGAAGTATAGCCCGCCTGGCTTTTGCGGCGCTCCCTGAGGCGCGGAAAATAGGTGTAGACCATGTCGAGATCGGCCTCGATGGCCGCCTTGCCGTCGTGGCGGGTATAGGCACCCGTCAGCAGGTTCTCCTCGACCGTGAGATGTTCGAAACAATGGCGGCCTTCCATCACCTGGATGACCCCGCGCTTGACCAGCGCCGAGGGGTCGAGATCCTGCACCCGCTCCCCCTTGTAGAGAATCGAGCCCTTGGTGACCTCGCCGCGCTCGGAATGCAAAAGGTTCGAGATCGCCTTCAGCGTCGTGGTCTTGCCTGCGCCGTTGCCGCCCAGAAGCGCTGTGATCGCGCCCTGCCGCACGGTCAGCGACACGCCTTTCAGCACGAGGATCACGTGGTTGTAGATCACCTCGATATTGTTGACTTCCAAAAGCGGCGCGTCGGTCTTTGCGGCGTCCAGCATGGCCCGGGTCCCCTTGGTACGGAGTGGCGCGCCACCCCATGCTTCTTCTCTTCAAAAATACGCAAACCCACCGGCGACGCCCGCGCCGCCGGTGGGCAGAGGCGATCAGTTCATCGCGTCACAGCTGTCATTGGTGGGCCACGGCGCGTTGGCTTCGGCATATTCACCGGCCTTCTCGTCGATCAGATCCTGGTAGCCCGCGACATTTGCGGTCAGCAGGTCCGACGCCTTGACGAATTTCTCGCCATCCCATTCCAGCATCCAGCCACCCGAATGACCGGTGTGGTTGGCGCAGGAGGTGGAGAACGGCGGCACCATGCCGTCAAGACCCAGCTCGGAGATCCGCTCTTCGGTCATGTTGATGTTCTCCAGACCCCAGCGCAGCTGGGCGGCAGTGATCTCGGGTGTGCCATACTCGGCCTGCGCCGCCGCGATGCCCTCGGCGAGGATCGCCGAGATGATGATGCCGCGGCTGTAGAAGACGCCCGACATTTCTTCGGGGTTCGACTTGGTCTTGCCCGTGTCGACCACGTGCTCCTTGATCGCCGCCATCACCGGCGCGTCGGGGTTCGGGAAGGACCAGCTGATCGACTTGTAGCCCTTGCCGTCCTCACCGACGATGCGCAGGTCGGCGTCATGCCCGGCCCACCAGACGCCGATGAAGTTCTCCATCGGGAACTTGGTCTTGACCGCTTCTGTGATCGCACCGGCATTCATCGCACCCCAGCCCCACATCACCACGTAATCCGGGCGCTCGCGGCGGATCTGCAGCCATTGCGCAGACTGGTTCTGCATCTCTTTCAGACCCACCGGGATCGGCACCATCTCGAATCCCTTGGCCTCTGCCAGCGTCTCGAGCACCGGGATCGGCTCCTTGCCATAGGGGTGGTCGAGATGCAGGAAGGCGATCTTCTTGCCGTCAAGGCTGCCCTGCCCTTCGAGATACTGCACGATCATGTCGGCGGCATCCCAATACCCCGCGGGCGCGTTGAAGGCCCACTGGAAGGTCTTGCCATTGGCCATCGGCGAAAAGCCGTAGCCGGGGGCAAGGATCGGGATCTCGTCGACATTGGTCTTGGGCAGGACCTGCAGCGTGATGCCGGTGGACCAGGGCTGGGTGACAATCGCCTCACCCTTGGTCTTTTCATAACATTCCACGCCTTTTTCGGTGGAATAGCCGGTCTCGCATTCCTCGAAATTCAGCATCGCGCCGCCCACGCCGCCATCGCGGGCATTGAGCATGGTCATGTAATCGGCCTGCCCGTTCATCAGCGGAATGCCGGTGGCCGCAAACGGCCCCGTGCGGTAGCTGAGATTGGGCACATAGAGCTCCTGGGCCACCGCGGCCCCCGCGGTCACACCCGCAAGCAACGTGGCTGCGGCCAGTTTGGTAAAGTGTTTCATGTGATATCCTCCCTTGGATTTTTGTCACTTTGGTTTGCGTGGTTTGCGGTCATCGCCCGGCGCCCGTAGGGTGGGTTTTCAACCCACCGTTCCCTGCTCAATGCGGGAACGGCCAGATGATCAGTTTCTCCCGGATCAACCGCCAGAGCTGCGCCAGCCCGTGTGGCTCCACGATCAGGAAAAACACGATCAATCCGCCGACGATCATGATGTTGAGATGCTCGACCATGGCGCTGTCGATGGGAATGCCCAGAAGCGCGGGCAGCAGGTTCAGCACCACCGGCAGCCCGACAATCAGGATCGCACCCAGGTAATTGCCCAGGATCGAGCCCAGCCCGCCGATGATCGCGATGAAGAGCACCTGAAAGCTGAGCGGAATGTCGAAGACATTGGGCTCGGCGGCGCCTTTCCACAGGAACACGTAGAGCGCGCCCGCCACGCCCACGACATAGCTCGAGACCGCAAAGGCCAGCAGCTTGCTTTTCAGCAGATTGATCCCGATCAGCTCGGCGGCGATATCCATGTCGCGTGTCGCCTTCCAGGTGCGTCCCAGATTGCCGCGGGTGAGGTTGATGCACAAAAGCGTGAGCAACGTCACCACCACCAGCACCACGTAATATTGCGTGGTCGAGGACGCGAGCGGCCCGGCCACGTAGAGCCCGAAGATGTCGAGATTGGGCACCTGGATCGCACCGGAGGCGTTGTAGTTGTAAAGCCAGGCCCATTTCTCGAAAAGCCAGACCAGAAAGAACTGCGCGGCCAGCGTCGCGATGGCGAGATAAAACCCCTTGATGCGCAGCGACGGGATCCCGAACAGCACACCGACCCCGGCGCTGAACACACCCGACAGCAGGATCGCCACAATCGGGTTCATCCACGGCATCAGCGTGACCATCTTGTAGCACGCATAGGCCCCGACCCCCATGAAGGCCCCGGTGCCAAGGCTGAGCTGCCCGGCAAAACCCGTCAGGATATTGAGCCCCAGCGAGGCCAGCGAAAAGATCAGAACCGGAATCAGGATCGCCTGAAAGGTGAATTCCGAAGCGGTCAGCGGAAACACCACCCAGGCCAGGATCAGGATGATGCCCAGCAGAAACGCGTCCTGCCGCACCGGGAAAAGCGCCTGATCCGCCTGATAGGAGGTCTTGAACTGACCTGAGGTTCTATAGAGCATACCGTCGTCTCACTTCCCTTGCGGCGCCTGTCGCCGGTCTTGTGTCAACGCGGGCCCCGCCCGCCTCTTTGCTCCGGCAGGATCGCGGCCCGCCGCATCCCGCGCGCAGGCGTCAGCCCGCCAACTCGTCGCTTTCGGTGTCGTCCTGCGCGGGCGCGCGGCGCACTTTCGGCGCGTAGCCCGTGGCTTCGGCATGGCGCACGATCCAGAACCACGCCCAGAGCCCCAGCGCCGCGCCCACAGCCGCCAGCAGCAACGCCGTCACCATCACCCCGGGCCGGTCCGGATCGGCGGTCAGCGCAAGATAGCCGAACGCCCAGAACCCCGACCACGCCACCACGTTCAAGACCGCCACCAGTTTCGACATCAGCAGCCTCCGATCCCTGCGGCAGCGGTCAGGAATACCAGCCCTGTGCCGCGATTGATCCGCGCGTAAACTGTCTGCAACTTCATACCTGTTGATCCAACCGAAGGAATTTCACCATGAAACTGCTTGCTTTTGCCCTTGCCATTCTCTGCACCGGTGCGCTCGCCGTGGCCGCCGATGCCACTTTCGGCACATTCGGCGGCGCGTCGACCGACTTTCTGACCAGCCTCGCGGGCGGGGCCGAGAATGCCGCCGCCGACGATCGCGCCGACACAACGGGAGCTGCGTCCGGCACAGGTGGCTACAGCTACTGAGCCTGCCTCATTCCGCCTGCCGACCCCGTCTTGCATGACCGATCCCTTTATTCCCGACCCGGACCCATGACCCAGGTGACCCAGCTAGTCTTCGTATCCGCCGATCGCCGCATGCGGCGGTCGGCCCGTCCCTCATTGGCTCCCCCGCGCAAGGCGGGGGCGCGCTACACTCTTTCGATGATCCTCTCCCCGAAGAGCCCCTGCGGTCGGAAGAGCAGCACGATGAGCGCCAGCACAAAGGCGAACCACGTCTCGGTATTGCCGCCCAGAAGCGGCTGGCCCCAGTAGATCTCGAAGAGCTTTTCCAGAATGCCGATCATCAGCCCGCCGACAATCGCGCCGGTGATGCTCTCGAGCCCACCCAGCATCAGCACCGGCAGCGCCTTGTAGGCGATGACCTCCAGCGCAAAGCTCACCCCCGCCCGCGCGCCCCAGGCGATCCCGGTGACCAGCGCGATGATGCCCGCGATGAACCAGACCAGCACCCAGATCGTCTGCAGGCTGATGCCCACCGACAGCGCCGCCTGATGATCGTCGCCCAGCGCCCGGATCGCCCGGCCCATGCGGGTGTAGTTGAGAAAGGCCAGCAGCGCACCCACCAGCAATGTGGCCACCACCACCACGGTGATGTCGAGATGCTGCAGGATCAGCAGCCCGCCCCAGGGCTCCAGCACCGTGTCGCCGGTGGGAATACCGAGCTCTTCGGAGATCATCACCTTGTTCTCGCCGCCGAATATCGTCTCCCCGAAGCCGATCAAGAACAGCGTGATCCCGATGGTCGCCATGAAGAGGATGATGTCGGGTTGCCCCACCAGAGGCCGCAGCACCACCCGCTCGATGGTCACCGCCAGAACGAACATCACCCCCAGCGTCAGCGCCACCGCGATCCAGGCCGGAATGCCGTAGGCATGCAGGCCGACAAGTGTCAGCGCCGCAAAGACCACCATGATCCCCTGCGCAAAGTTGAAGATCCGGCTGGAACGGAAGATCAGCACGAAGCCCAGCGCGATCAGCGCATAGAGGATGCCGGACACGAGCCCTTCCCACAGCACCTGCAATAGGAAGTCCGGGGCGGCAAACATGTCCACAAACGGGTTGATGAAGATGTCAGCTAGCATGTTTCGCGCTCCGCGCCCGGGGTCTCACGCGTGGCCAAGAGGTCCCGGGACAAGCCCGGAACGCGGTCGGCACTGCGTCCTCTTGCGGTGTACATCGATCTTCTCTCCCTCAACTCGTCAGAGCCGCGCATTCTGCCGCGCGGGGCGACAGCTGTATTCCGAAGCTGGCGTAGGTGGTCTGGGTCATGCTCGAAAGCCGGAATTGCTTCCGGTCCCAGGCACAGCCCCGATAGACATCGGGCGGCAAGATCTGATCTTCCTCGCGGAACGCCAGCCGTCCCTCCGCAAACACGCGCAACGCCTCGCGCAGAACCTGCCCTCTGCGGTCGTTGCCGGCGATCTTGCTGCCGTAGGAAAGCCGACACGAGGTCGAGACCTTCTCGCCTCGAAAGAGCGGAAGTCGCGCCGTGATTGCCACGCCCGAGCGATGACGGAACGTGACCTCTCCATCGATCTGGTCCTGCGTCCAGTCCGACACCGCCAGGACGTTAGGGTCTCCGGTTTCGACCAGCGAGACGCAGCCTTCCAGTGCCGCTTCCCATTTTGTCACCAGACCGGCCGCCAAAGCCGGAGCGCCCGAAACCGCGGCCAGAACAGCCAGCCATGCCGCACCCGCGATGTGCACGAGATATGCATGGGCCGTGCATCGATTTTGCATCGCCATTTGGGCGCCGCCCTCACTCATGCGGTACCCCCAGATAGGCGTCGATCACCGCCTGGTCGTTGCGCACCTCCTCGGGCGTGCCGTCGCCGATCTTCTTGCCGTAATCCATCACCACGACCCGGTCGGATATGTCCATGACCACGCCCATATCGTGCTCGATAAGCGCAATCGTCGTGCCGAACTCGTCATTCACATCGAGGATGAAGCGGCTCATGTCCTCCTTCTCCTCCACGTTCATGCCGGCCATGGGCTCGTCCAGCAGCAGGATCGACGGTTCCGCCGCCAGCGCCCGCGCCAGCTCCACGCGCTTTTTCAGACCGTAAGGCAGACGTCCCACCGGTGTCTTGCGGATCGCCTGAATCTCAAGAAAATCAATGACTTTCTCGACGATCTCGCGGTTCTCCATCTCTTCTGCCTGCGCCTTGCCCCACCAGAGCGCCTGGCTCAGCAAGCCCTGATGCATATGGGTGAGCCGCCCGGTCATGACGTTGTCGAGCACCGTCATCCCCTCGAAGAGCGCGATGTTCTGGAAGGTCCGCGCCACCCCCATGCGCGCCACCTCGTAAGGCTTCATCGCGGGGCGCTTTTCGCCCTTGTACCAGAGCGCGCCTTCGGTCGGCGTGTAGAAGCCGCTGATGATGTTGAGCATGGAGGATTTGCCCGCCCCATTGGGCCCGATGATGGCGCGGATCTCGCCCTCGCGGATGTCGAAGGAGATGTCGTTGATCGCCACCACCCCGCCGAATTTCAGCGTGATGCCGCGCATCTCCATGAGCACCCCGCCGATCTGGCGCCCGTCCTCGGTGACGTATCCTTCGGTGTCTTTCACGTGCCCCACCCCTGCTTCATCTTGCCCGCCTGACGTTCTCCCAAAGGCCGCGTCCCGGCCGGCCCAGATCCGCGCATCATTTCGGGATGGCGGGCGGGGTGTCGCCGCAGGCGCACGTCGTCCGTCATTCCGCCGCCATCGGCTTGGCGTCGACCGGCACGGTCTTGGCGTCGCGGATCTTCAGCGTCGCCTTGATCTTGCCTTTGCGGCCGTCCTCGTAGGTCACTTCGGTCTCGGTATAGATCTCGTCCGAACCGTCGTACAAAGCCGTCACCAGATCGTCGAACTTCTCGCCGATGACCTTGCGCTTGACCTTGCGGGTGCGGGTCATCTCGCCGTCATCGGCATCGAGCTCCTTGTGCAGGATCAAGAACCGGTGGATCTGGCAGCCCGACAGCATCTCGTCCTGCGCGACGCTGACATTCACCTCCTCGATATGCCCCTGGATCATGTCGAGCACCTTCGGGTGCCCCGCCAGTTCCTGATAGGAGGCATAGGCGATGTTGTTGCGCTCCGCCCAGTTGCCCACCGCGGTGAGGTCGATATTGATGAACGCAGTGCAGGTCTCCCGGCCCGCGCCCATGACCACGGCCTCGAGGATGTTGGGGTAGAATTTCAGTTTGTTTTCAACGTATTTCGGCGCGAACATCGCGCCCGACGCCATCTTTCCCACATCCTTCGCGCGGTCGATGATCCGCAGATGACCGGAGCTTTCCTCGATGAACCCGGCATCGCCCGTGGCCACCCAGCCTTCGGCATCCTTGGTGTCCGCCGTGCTTTCGGCGTTCTTGTAATATTCCACAAACACGCCCGGGCTGCGGTAATAGACCTCGCCATTCTCGCCGATACGCAGCTCCACCCCCGGTGCCGGCACGCCAACCGTGTCCGAGCGCACCTCGCCATCGGGCTGCACGGTGATGAAGACCGACGCCTCCGTCTGGCCGTAAAGCTGCTTGAGGTTGATCCCCAGCGAGCGGTAGAAATCGAAGATCTCCGGCCCGATCGCCTCTCCGGCGGTGTAGCCCACGCGGACCTTGGAGAAGCCCATGGCGTTTTTCAGCGGGCCGTAGACCAGAAACTCGCCCAGGCGATATTTCAGCCGATCCATCCCGCCCACGGTCTCGCCATCGAGGATCTTCGGCCCGACCCGGCGCGCATGCGCCATGAAGTGATGGAACATCCGTTGCTTGAGCGGGCTGGCATCCTCCATCCGGATCATGATCTGGGTCAGCAGGTTCTCGAACACCCGCGGCGGCGCAAAGTAATAGGTCGGCGCGATCTCGCGCAGATCGGTGGTCATGGTCTCCGGGCTTTCGGGGCAGTTCACGCAGAACCCCGTCCAGTAGCTCTGCCCGATGGAAAAGATGAAATCGCCCACCCAGGCCATCGGCAGATAGGCCAGCACCTCGTCATCGCGCTTGAGATGATCGAACTCCGAGGCGGACTTCGCGCTTTCGACGATGTTGCGGTTCGACAGCACCACGCCCTTGGGTTTGCCCGTCGTGCCGGAAGTATAGAGCATCACGCAGGTGCTGTCGTAATCCAGCAGCGCGGTCCGGCGCTCCAGCTCCTTGATGTATTCGTCGCGGGCCGCCCGGCCCTGCTGCTGCACATGGCTGAACTCATGCAGACGGCTGTGGTCGTATTTGCGCAAGCCCCGCGCGTCCACATAGATCATGTGTTCGAACTGGTGCAGATCGTCCTGGATCTCGATGACCTTGTCGACCTGTTCCTGATCGGCGCAGATCACGAAGCGCGCGCCGCAATGGTCCATCACGTAGCGCATCTCTTCGGCCACCGCATCCTGGTAGAGCGGCACCGGCACCGCCCCCACCATCTGCGCGGCCACCATCGACCAGTAAAGCGACGGGCGGTTGCGCCCGATGACGGCGATATGGTCGCCGGGGGCCACGCCGAGATTGAGCAGCCCCAGCGCCAGCGCCTCGATTTCGGCGCGGGTTTCGGCCCAGGTCCAGCTTTGCCAGATGCCGAATTCCTTCTCGCGGTAAGCCGGGCTCGCGCCGAACTCCGTTGCGTTGCGGTTGAGCAATGCAGGAACCGAGCGCAGCCCTTCCGCGCCCTGAGACATATGCGCCAAATCTTTCCTCCCCGTGTGCCGGACAGCGGCCTGCGCCACCGTTTCGGCAAGGCCCGTTTCGGCCCGATGATCGCGTTGTCGCGACTCTTGCCCCATTTGGGCAGGGCTGATGCTGGGGGTCAACTTTTTCCTGATCTTTTCCCAATTCTTACGAATTATTGCAGCCCGCATTTGCCCCGGCAAATGCGGGCGGTGGGCAAGGTCATGTCTGCAAAGCAGACGTGACAGCCCACTCAGATGTTTCTCCGGGCGCAACAAATCGCATTTGCCCCGGCAAATGCGGGCAATGGGCAAGGTCATGTCTGCAAAGCAGACGTGACAGCCCACTCAGATGTTTCTCCGGGCGCAACAAATCGCATTTGCC
>CANMMF010000007.1 GCA_947498985.1 uncultured Paracoccaceae bacterium
CCAGCATAGAGCGCCGAAAGCATGATGAGTTGCAGCAGTATCAGTGTGGCCAGGGCTGCAAGGGCCTGACGGTCATAATGAGTCATTGTTTCTTTCGAAAAGCGTATTTGCAGTTATGGTTGCACATATCCGTAATTCAGGATACGGATACTGTCAACACTCAGGAGACGAGTATGCGCGAAGAAAAGAAATCGCTCCGCCAACACCAGATCGAAGCGGCGGCCTACGAGGTGTTGGAGGCCAAGGGCTATGGCGGCACCTCGATGCTTGGCATCGCGAAACAGGCACGGGCCTCGAATGAGACGCTCTACAACTGGTATGGCGACAAGCAGGGTTTGTTTCAGACGCTCGTCACGCGAAACGCGGAAGAAGTGAAAGAGCATCTCGAAACAGAACTGGAAACCGATCACGACGCGTTATTCATTTTGGGTACGCTTGGACCGAAACTGCTGACGCTCCTCACAGGTGACAGGGCCGTAGCGTTGAACCGGGCGGCGGCGGCGGATGGCAGTGGAGAACTGGGCGCGACACTGTCCAAGGCCGGGAGGGAGGCAGTGTTCCCACTGCTCGAACGTGTGCTGATACGCGCCCGGAACGAGGGCGCGCTCAACTTCGAAAATAGCGGAGAAGCCGTGGCGCTCTTTCTCGACCTGCTGATCGGCGATCAGCAGATCAGACGCGTTATCGGTCGTCTTCCACAGCCATCGGATACCTTTTGCCGAGAGCGGTCCGAGCGTGCTGTCAGGCTTCTACGCCAAATTCTAGGCTAAACTCAAAAAACAAAAGGAATTCAAAACATGACGACCCTTCTCGCGCCCAATGCCTGCCAGACCATGGTTGATCTCCGCGCGCAGATCGACGCGATCGATGTCGACCTGATCGATCTCCTGGTCACCAGGAGCCGCTATATCGACCGCGCCGTGGACCTCAAGAGAATCGAAGGCCTGCCGGCGCGCACGACGGACCGGGTGGCCGAGGTGCTGGACAAGGTCAGCTCAACCGCGTCCGAACAGGGCCTCGATCCGAACCTAGCACGCAAGCTTTGGGCCGAGTTGATCGAATGGTCTATTCAACGGGAAGTCAGGAAGCTTGGGGAATAGTGCGTTTCCGAAAGGGCGCAGTTGGTGGTGCGGCCCTATGAAATTCATCCTCGATATCAGGGCTGCTGGGATTTTTCACAAGGCGGTGAAGTCGATGCAGGTAGGAGACTACTCGGCCGTTCTTGACCGCCTGTACGGGTTCCAAGCGCAACAATATTTAATGGCCAAGGCAGAACTATTTCGTGCAATGGCGCAGCATCGGCAGGACAGGTTTGCGGAAGGGTTCACCACTATGACAACTTTATGACGAACCATCTCGCGGACATGCCGCCAAAGGACCGTGTCTATGTGGAAGAGTACGCAAAATTCTTCAGAAGCCGTGCCAAAACGAGAATTGATCCGTCAACGCCGTTGTATTCATCGCTTGCGGAATTGAGAAAACTTGCAGCCGTAGCGCCGTTCCTCACCAGGGCCGAGTTTACTTTTGACGACTCGGCAGAAGCCGACCTGACCGGAAAAACCTGACCTTCTACTTCTTCGTAAAATGGCGTCTCGGTCCTGCACAGTGCAAGTTCGGCCATCACCGAATTTTGCAGGCGCGGCGAATGGCAGGAAAGCGGGCTGCGACCGTAGAATCTCGAAGGCGCGGTGAAAGGTCGGTATGGGCCGCCAGCGACGACGGCCCGAAGTTGTTAGATTTCAATGGCCTCGGCGATTGCCAGCGCGTCTTCAAGTTCGACGCCCAAGTACCGGACTGTGCTGTCCATCTTGGTGTGCCCAAGCAGAAGCTGAACCGCCCGCAAGTTGCCGGTCTTTTTGTAGATCTGGGTTACCTTTGTTCTCCTCATCGAATGCGTGCCGTAGGCACTCGCCTCTAATCCGATCGAAGTGACCCAACCGCGGACGATCCGCGCATACTGGCGAGTCGAGATATGAAGACGCTCATGGAAGCGGCCCGGCCAAAGGTACTCTGAGCCAACCATGAGTTCATCCTCCATCCACTTCTCGACCGAGGCTCTTGTGCCTTCGGATATCTCAAAGCGCACCGGTTTTTGCGTTTTGCTTTGCAACACGGAAGCCAGTTCTTTGATCTGGCCAGATGCCATGACGTCGACGACTTTCATCTTCACCAGGTCGCAGCCTCGAAGCTTGCTGTCGATTGCCATGTTGAACAGCGCTAGGTCGCGATGATTTTCTGCCAATTCAAGGCGAACACGGATTGCCCAGACGTGCTTTGGCTTCAGCGGTCGTTTTTGACCGACGATGCGACCTTTGTTCCATGCAGGGCGAAGTGCCCGAATGGCGGGTAGGTTTGGTGTTTCCATGACTGATCCTCCGATCCGCCATGCCCTCCACAACGACAACCCGACGTTGACGAGCGACCTTATCACAGGATTGCTGCGCGGCGTCCGAGGTCGGCTCTGAGCCCACTTTGACAAATGCTGCGCTACGCTTCAACGGGTGCGAACCGCGCATTGCTGCCATTGGTCATGGTAAGGGCGGCCCAAACCGGCCTTTCACCGACCTAAGAAGATGCCGCAGTTGTAGCCCGAAGTTCGGACCGTCGTTCGCAAGCGCAAAGCAAAGGGCTGTCAGCACTCTAATATCGATGACTTCGCAGGCAATCGCGGGATGTCGGGGGGCTGCCTTGGCGACGGTTCGTAAACCGTCGCCTGTCGATCAGAGCCTAGAAACCTCTCGGTATTCCCAATGCACTCACATGTCGGGCGACGCGTTGTTCTTTTCGTTGCTCTGGCGAAAACTTGGGTTCACATTTCAGCTCTTCGCTTAGGCGATGAAACGCTACCGGTTTCGTTTCGGGGTCTCTTGGCTTGTTTGGTTTCCCGTCGGAACCCGTGGGAATACCTTGCCACCGCATGAAAACAAAGGCTGTCGAGGCGCCGGCTGGGTCCAACCAGTTTTCATAGCCTGGGTCTTCTATGCTGATCACGAAACGATACTTTCCGTCCTCGCTTTGATACGCTTGTTTGGTAGTCAGGCTGGTTTGGCGACGGCGAAAATCAAGCGCGTTGAACCAGAGATCGCCGACTTGGATACCCTGATACCGCGCGTCCGCTTCCTCGACGGTTATGACGAAGGCTGTTTCCCTGTTCATTCGGAAATGGCCGGCGGAGCTGAACTGTCCAGGCAATCCGCCTTGTCCGGTGGCGCGCGCCGGGCTCATCCGGCCGGCGGGTAAATTCACTCTAAGCTGTTCAACAAATTTGATCCAACCTCTGGTGGAGCCAATCAAGTAATCTGCAGCTCGATCGTATTGCCGGCCAACGACATCGGGCGTCGGCAGCGGATTGACCTGCCCAACTGTATCAAGCCGATCAATGCGCCACGTTCCGCCCCTTTCAGTGTTCCAGTCCATCAGGCTTTCCCGGATCAAGATGCTGTTGCCCAAAAGCGCGCCGTTGGTGTTGCTCATCCAGTTTTCACCGCGCTTAAGGTGACAAGGTTTGGTGTCGCTGATGACGATCGTGAATTCACCGTTCGGTTTGGTCGAGAGAGCGGCCAAGTCCAGTTCGCTGACGGGTAGCGGGCTTGTAAGGTTTTCGTCAAAGCCCGGGTCGCCTGCGCCAACCTGGATCTGCAAATCCGCGCTTGTTCCACGCTTGCCGGTGATCAGGTAGGTTCCGGGTGTTTTGATGCTGGCCAGGAAGTACAGGTTGTCCGGGTTTACCAGACCAAATTGATTGTGCTTCTCAAGTCGGCAGAACTCGGGGAAATAAGGGTCATGCAGGACAAAGCCTTGATCCAGTGCCGCCGCGATTTGGTGCTTCAGTTGTCGTTCGGCCGCAGCGCGTTCTGCTTCTGGATTAGAACTGTATTGCAGCCAAGGTGCCAGCGACATGGCATGCTTCGCTTGCTCGATCGCCTGCGCAAAACGTTGCGATCCAGGGAGCGCAGACGGGTCTAGTGACCCGTTGCACTGCGCATGTTCCGTACGGGGTTGGCCCGAAATGGTTGGCGTGCGCAAATCGCCCAATGCACTGTTCCCTTGGATCGTTTTGTGCGATGTCAGTGTCATATCCATTTTCCTTTTGAATGCGTGTTTGCGTGTCGACCAGCAGGCCGGACTGCACATGGGTCGTCCGGGAGCTCGGAACGGTTCAAAAAAACTGAAATGCGCGGCTTCAAATCTGTATGCGAAGCAACCGTCACGGCGCTGCCTTGCGCAAATGTCACAAGCAGCAAGCATGACCAGTGAAACTCCGGCCTTGCAGTCCACCATGATGTTGCAGAGGACCAGATAATTGAAATCTGCTAAGCAACGTCAAATCCAGTTATGTCCAAGTGAGCAGCCGTGGACGAAACCGAACTCATCAAAAGAATTGGTCAGGGCGACAGGCGTGCCATGCACGCGCTCTATCTTCGCTATAATAATCAGATCTTTGCGTTTGCCATGTCGCGGGTGCGCAATGCGGAGCTTGCGTCGGATTGTGTGCATGACACGATGATTGAGGTTTGGCGGGTGGCCAAGTCCTTCGAGGGGCGGTCGGCGGTCAAGACGTGGCTCTTTTCCATTTCTCGCAACAAGTTGATCGACGCGGTCCGCAAGCAAGGCAAGATGTCTTACGTCGACGAATTTCCCGAACAAGAGGATACAGAGCCCAACCCGGAAGAGGCAGCCATTGCAGCCTCACAGCGTGCGCTGTTGCATCACTGTCTGGAGGGTTTGTCGGGATCCCATCGCGTAGCCATTCGGCTCACGTTTCTCGAGGAGCTCACGTATCCGGAGGTCGCCGACATTGAGGGCGTACCCGTGGGGACCATCAAGACCCGGGTCCACCATGCCAAAAAGGCGTTGATGCGATGTCTGGAGCGCTGCGCGGGAAAGGTCAAAGGCTAGGGTCAGATCCCTAGTCGGCGACGAACTCGACAAGTGTCGCGTTGCTCTCCAGCGCGGACTGAGCCGCTTCGGCGAGATTTTCATCCGAGAACGAAAGGCGCACGAGACCCAAGGCGCCTGGCCCATCGATAATGCGTCCCTCGAAAGGGGCCAGCAAGGTGGAAATGTCGGCCAATGTAGCGGTTTCTGTGAACTTGACCTGAATGCTGACGGCGTCGCTGGTTTCGCTGGCGGTGCGGAACCCCTCCGGTACACCGCTGATCCTGGGCACGACCGCAACCTGCCATGCGGCGATCGCGAGCACGGCGACAGCCGCATACTGAAGCACCTGCCGCCACGGGCTGCGATTGTCATTGGCAGGAGCGGCTTGCGCGTCAATCGACGCGGAAATGCGATCCCACACCGCATCGGCCTTCTCATGTTTCGGGCCGTCGGCGAGGTCGGCTCGGACCGCACGCATCACATTCACCTCCGCGGCAAGCGCGGCATCTTGCGCCATCATCTGCTCAAACGCGTCCCTGTCCGCCGGACTGAGCCGGTTTTGCAGGTACTCGAGTATGTCTTCATCGCGCGTCACGTTTTTCCGCTCAATTCGCCTTCCCGGACAGGTATGTGTCGCACAATCCCACTAAAGGGTTCAATTTCTTTTGACCGACCCTTGCGTTTCACGGTTAGGTTGCGTGGTAGTTTGTTGCGAAACAATATGGATGAGTGGGTCATCGCTGGTGAGAAATGAGGGCTAGGCATGCGTGGAAAGGGGTGTCAGCGCCTGGTTGCGGTCATCGCAGTAGGTCTGCTTCTGTCTGGATGTGACATGCCGTCGATAGGGGAGACCAGCGCGGAGCCAGAACGCACCGAGGTCGTCGGGACGCGGACGATCATTGCGCTGGTGCCGGATCAGGACAGCGCGGCTCGGATGGAGCAGGAGGCTGCGGCGACCGGCTACACGGCATTGGATGTCACGCAGCTCACCGGACTCGGATTGACCATGCTTAGCTACCGCATGCCCGATGATGTGACAGCCGCCGAGGCCATTCTCGCGCTGGAAGGGGCGGTTCCCGGATCGACCGTCGGCGTCAATCACGCCTACCGCTTGCAGGCGCAGCAGTCCGCGGCGGACACCCTGAACTACGCAGACAGCATGATGCGCTGGAGTGCTGGTGGATGCCGCGCATACGCACCGATCGGGATGATCGATACCGCAATCGACTTAAGCTCGCCCGCGCTGGCCGAGGCGGATGTGACCGCTCGCAATTTCTTTGCCGGCGCGTCGGCAGACTCCAGTCATGGAACCGAGGTGGTTTCTATCCTGGTCGACCCAAACCGATTGGACAGCGTGAAGATCTTTGCAGCCAATGTCTTCGGTGCGTCGGAAGACGCGGATCTTGTGGCCGGAGCGGATGCACTCGTGCGTGCGCTTGACTGGTTGGCGGGAGAGGATGTGCGTTTCGTCAATCTCGCGCTGGCCGGACCTTACAACAAACTGCTCAACCTCGCCGTAGAACGGGCAGCAGGGCGGGGGCTCGTACTGGTGGCCGCTGTGGGGAATGACGGTCCAGCGGCGGATCCGCTCTATCCCGCGGGTTTTGACGAGGTGATCGCAGTGACTGCCGTGGACGCGCATGGTCGGATCTATCGCAACGCTGTTCGCGGTCCCCATGTGGATGTGGCGGCACCGGGTGTGGACATCATGGTCGCCACATCAGAGCGCTCGCGCTTCGTCACCGGCACGTCGATCGCCACGCCTTTTGTGACAGCCCGACTGGCAGCGGATCCCTACTTCAGCACCGCGCGCGGCGTGTCAGACACCCGCGCACGACTGGCCGCAACATCGGCCGAAATGGGACCAGCCGGGCGGGACGACGTGTTTGGCTTTGGCCTCGCGCTGGCAGACGGTATTTGCGACAACTGAGGGGCAGGCCCCGCAAAGAACAAACCCCGCCGGCGTGATGCTGACGGGGCTGCGTGCCGATTGTACCAAGTCAACTCAGGCAATCAGAAAATCATCGGCACTGAAGTCTGTGACCTGCATGTTTTCCAGCATGATCACCTTGTTGTTGAGCGCGAGTTCCACGTCGTCTCCGACCTGGGTCATATTCGCGAGCATATTGTCTGTCGTGACCTCGGGGTCCTCGGTCACAAACTGCAGCTGGTCGACGCCAACTACGAAGTCCAGGATGACGTTTACGCCCACATCCGCTTGAGCGAAGACAAAAGTGTCGGCCCCCTCGCCGCCGGTCAGGATGTTGTTCCCGGACCCACCCCGAATGATGTTGTCCTCTGCGTTGCCGGTGATGACGTCGTTGCTTGCCGTGCCGATGACATTCTCGAAGTTGATCGCCGAAGCATCCTGACCAGCGCCGTTGTCGATCTCGACTGCGCCGGTTTCCAGATTGACGGATACCGGGCCGCTGGTCTGGCTCAGATCCAGCGTGTCGATGCCGTCCCCGCCATCCAGATCCAGCTCGATCTCGCTCAGAACATCACCCTGGATCACCGCTGTGTCATCGCCGCCACCGAAGTTGGTTTCTTGAACCTCGGTCTTGCGGATGTCGAGCTGGAACAAGCCGCGTTCGGTCTGCCCGTTCAGTTCGATCCGAGCGAATTCGATGCCCGCGTCGGTAACTGAGAACTGGGCGACGTCATCGTTTTGCAGGTCGGTGTTCACCAGATCGGTGTCAAAGTTAACTTGCTGCGTGTCGTATCCCGCCCCGCCATCCATCAGGTCCGACCCATCGCCATTGTTCCAGACAAGGAGGTCATCGCCGCGACCACTGAACATCTCGTCGTCGCCCTTGTTGCCCGCGATGACGTCATCTCCGGCGCGACCGTTCATGTGGTCGTCGCCGTCGAGGCCCGACAGGACGTTATCACCCTTGTCGCCCACAATCTTGTCGTCAAAGGCGGTTCCGGCGGCGTTCTCGAAATTCTCGGCTTTGGACTTGTTGACGGTGCCCTTGGCCAGGTTGATCCGACCGGCGTGCGAGGACTGGGACATGTCCAGCGTGTCGACGCCGTCGCCCCCGTCCAATACCAGCTTTATCTCCTTGAGGACATCGCCGGTAATCACCGCCGTGTCATTGCCGCCACCGAAGTTGGTCTGCTGCACTTCAATGTCGCGGATATCAAGCTCGAAAAGCCCCCGTTCGGCCTGTCCGTTCAATTCAATGCGGGCAAACTGAATGCCTTGGTCGGTCACCGAGAATTCCGCGACATCGTCGTTCTGCAAGTCACCGTTGACAAGGTCCGTATTGAAATTCACCTGTTGCACGTCATAGCCGGTGCCGCCGTCGATCAGGTCCGAGCCATCACCGTTGTTCCAGACCAGCAGGTCATTGCCGCTGCCGCCGTACATCTGGTCGTCGCCCTTGTTGCCGGCAATGAGGTCGTTTCCGGCGTCGCCGAACATGGCGTCTTCGCCGTCACCTCCCTGCAAGTTGTCCCAGCCCCAGCCACCGAAGAGCAGGTCGTTGCCAAGTCCTCCGGCAATCTTGTCATTCCCGAAGAGGCCAAAGACGATATCATCACCATCCTTGGCATCGATTTTGTCGTCTCCGAATGAACCGAAGATGATATCGTTCTTGTCAGTGCCGTGAAAACTGCCTTGACCAAAGATCAGATTGAAAAAGTTTGAAGCAGGCATTGGTTTCTCCATCCAGAAAATGCATCCAAAGAGCCCCTCAGGCAGTTGGCTTTCGCGTCATGCCGCCGAGGTGTTCATGGGTCGAACGGTTGGTGCGGATGGTTCAAAAAAAATTTTGTGCTGCGCTTAAAATCGAATTTAAGTATCTGACTTATCGATCCAAAAATACCGCGTCTCACAGTGATATATGCGTGCCGGGCCCGGCGTTCTTTGGGGAAATGGCACACAGCATTCAGGCGATGCTCGCAGCGACTGGAGTATGTTCTTCCGTGATCGCCGAGCGTCAACGTCGAAGGTCTGCTCTGCCCAGCAAAGCTCGACTAGCTCGCAACTGCGGCGAAAGCCCGGTTTCGCCGGCGCTGCTTTTCGCTGCGGTTGCGAAGCGCTGAAACCTGCCGTTGGGGCCATCGCGGCGTAAGCTCACTCCGTCCGGCACAGCCGTCCTTCGATGTGGAGCGTAAATCATAAGTTATGCACCACCTTGAGAAACTTGAGAAAACCAGGATGTTTGGGTGGTGCATAAATCCGGTATGGGTTTCGAGCTTACCGGAAGCGTGCTTTGGGCCAGGCACTCCAAACCAGTAAGCTTGAAAAGCCGTTTCGCAAGCTATCCCGCCACAGACATCACCCCCGCAACACGCCCCCCGTCGCCTTGCCCACCTTCTCCACGATCTTGGCCGCGACCGCCTCGATATCCGCCTCTTTCAGCGTCTTTTCAACGGGTTGCAGGCGCACGGTGATGGCGAGGGACTTCTTGCCCTCCCCGAGCGCGCCGCCGACAAACTCGTCGAAGACGCGCACCGTTTCGATCAGTGCCTTGTCGGCGCCCGCGGCGGCGTTCACCAGATCGAGCGCCTGAACATCGGCGTCCACCACAAAGGCGAAATCGCGCTCCACCGCCTGCAGATCGCTGATGTCGAGGCTGCCCCGCGTGGCGCCTGCCTTCCGCGGCATCGGGATTTCTTCGGGCCAGAGCGTGAAGGCCACGGCGGGCCCCTTGACATCCATTTCGCGCAGGATCCTGGGGTGCAACTCGCCGAAGACACCCAGCACCTTTTTCGGCCCGAGGCAGAGCTTGCCGTGCCGCCCGGGATGCCACCAGTCGGACGCGCCGCGCAGGATCTGCATTTTGGCCGGAGCGCCCATGGCCGACAGCAGCGCCTCGGCGTCGGCCTTCACGTCAAAGAGGTCAACCGCGCGGGACGCGCCGTGCACGTCCTTGGGCCCGGTGCGCCCGATCAGCAGCCCCGACACCAGCAGATGTTGCTCACCGGGCTCGCCGCCGTCAAACGCCGCGCCCACTTCGAAAAGCGCCAGATCCATGAAACCGCGCGTCTGGTTGCGCGCCGCGGCCTGCAGCAGGCCGGGCAGCAGCGCCGGGCGCATGTGGCTCATCTCGGAGCTGATCGGATTGGCGAGCATCGTGGCCTCGTCGCCGCCGCCGAAGAGCCCCGCCGATCTGCGGTCGATGAAGCTGTAGGTCACACATTCGTTGTAGCCAAGGGCCGCGGCGGTGCGGCGCGCCACCTGCTCGCGCTGCTGCAGGCCCGACAGAATTGGCTTGGGCACACCGGCCTCGGCGCGCGGCAGCGGAATGCCCTTGAGCCTGGTCAGCGACGCCACGCGCGCGACCTCTTCGACCAGATCCGCCTCGCCCATCACGTCCGGGCGCCAGGAGGGCACATGCGCCATGTTGCCTTCCATGCGGAAGCCGAGCGCTGTCAGGGTCTGGCGCTGATCGCTTTCGGGAATCTCCATGCCGACCAGCGACACGACGCGCTGCGGATCGAGCTTGTAGGCGCGTTTCCAGTCGGGCACGGCGCCCGCCGTCACCACGCTCGACGCCTCACCGCCGCAGAGATCGAGGATCATCTGCGTCGCATCCTCGATCGCCTGCATGTTATACTCCGGGTCGAGCCCGCGCTCGTTGCGGTAGCGCGCGTCGGAATTGATCTTGAGCGCGCGGCCCGTCATCGCGATCTGGATGGTGTCCCAGAGAGCGGCCTCCAGGATGACATCGGTGGTCTCCATCGTGCAGCCGGAGGCGAGGCCGCCCATGATGCCGCCAATGCTCTCGATGCCGTTGTCGTCGGAGATCACCACCTGACCGGGCTCGAAAACATAGGTCTTTTCATCGAGCCCCACGAGCTCTTCGCCGCCTTGGGTGCGGTGCACGCGCAGCTTGCCCTTGACCTTGGCGGCGTCGAAGACATGCAGCGGGCGGTTGCGGTCATGGGTGAAGAAATTGGTGATGTCGACCAGCGCCGAGATCGGCCGCAATCCGATGGCGCGCAGACGGTCCTGCAGCCATTTCGGGCTGGGCTTGTTCTCCACCCCGCGGATGAGCCGGGCGGCAAAGAGATGGCAGCCATTCTCGGCGGTGTCGGCATCGATGCTGATCGTGACCGGCGCCGGGAAATCGCCGGGCACGTGGTGGCTTTTCAGCGGCTTGAGCGTGCCGATCCCGCGCGCGGCAAGATCGCGCGCGATGCCGTGTACGCCCAGCGCGTCCTGCCGGTTGGGCGTGATGCCGATCTCGATCACCGGGTCGACGCGGGCGGGATCGTTTTCCGCCAGCCAGTCGATGAAGCGCTGGCCAACCGCGCCCGAGGCCAGCTCGATGATGCCGTCATGCTCGTCGCTGAGCTCCATCTCGCGCTCGGACGCCATCATGCCGAAGCTTTCCACACCGCGGATCTTGCCGACCTGAATTGTGGTATCGATCCCGGGCACATAGGTGCCGGGCTTGGCCACGACGACGGTGATGCCCTCGCGGGCATTGGGCGCGCCGCAGATGATCTGTTTCACGCCTTCGTCGGTCTCGACCATGCAGACCTGCAGCTTGTCCGCATCGGGGTGCTTTTCGGCCGAGGTCACGTAGCCCAGCGTGAAATCCTTAAGCCGGTCGGCGGGATTCTCGACGCCCTCCACCTCGAGCCCGAGATCGGTCAGTGTCTCGGTGATCTCATCGACGGAGGCGGTGGTGTCGAGGTGGTCTTTCAGCCAGGAGAGGGTGAATTTCATGGCGCTGGGTCCCGGGGCTAGCTTGCGGTTGCCGGGTGCTTAACGGATCGGCAACGGGGTGAAAAGGGCCATGGCGGGCCGGGGGTGAGCGGTTGGCGTGCCGGATGCCCTCGGCGGTCCGGATGTGTCATGCGCGATCTGCGGGGTCTGGTTGGTTCCGCCGCGTGGTTTTGTCCGGCGGGTTCACCTGATTGGCGGCGCGGGAAGGGCCTTGCGCGGAAAAAAGGCCGCATGAAGCCGCGCATCGCCAGACCGCCCGCACGGGCTGGCGATTTGGTTGGGCCGGGTGGTTTGCACCGGTTTTGGAGTGACCTGGCGGGCATAAAGCGCGCTGAACGAGTGTCGGATCGCCATCCCGCGATCCGGCGATGCGCGGCTTCGTGCAATGTGGCGCCCTGGCAGTGGTGGGTTACAAACCCACCCTACGCGGGCTCACCGGCTCACCCCACCATGCAGCGTCGGCACGTCCAGAGCCGAAAACCCGTAATGGCGCAACCAGCGCAGGTCGCTCTCGAAGAAGGCGCGCAGGTCGGGGATGCCGTATTTCAGCATCGCGATGCGGTCGATGCCCATGCCGAAGGCAAAGCCCTGCCATTGATCGGGATCGACATTGGCGGCCTGCAGGACCTTGGGATGCACCATGCCGGAGCCCAGCACTTCGAGCCAGTCGTCGCCCTCGCCGACCTTGACCGTGCCGCCTTCAAAGCTGCACTGGATGTCGATCTCGGCGCCCGGCTCCACAAAGGGGAAATGCGAGGCGCGGAAGCGGGTGATCACCTTGGTGCCGAAAAAGGCGGTGAAGAACTCTTCCAGCACCCATTTCAGATTGGCCATGGAGATGTCGCGATCGATGGCCAGCCCTTCGACCTGGTGGAACATCGGCGTGTGGGTCTGGTCGTAATCGGCGCGATACACACGTCCCGGCGCGATGATGCGGCAGGGCGCGCCGTGTTGCTCCATATGCCGGATCTGCACCGGCGAGGTGTGGGTGCGCAAAACATGCGGCGGGCGGTTGTCGCCCTCCGCGCGCGCCATGTAGAACGTGTCCATCTCGGCCCGCGCGGGGTGGTGGCCGGGGATGTTGAGAGCGTCGAAATTGTACCAGTCGCTGTCGATCTGCGGGCCTTCGGCGACCGAGAACCCCATATCGGCAAAGATCGCGGTAACCTCTTCGGTGACCTGGCTGACCGGGTGGATCGTGCCGTGACGGCGCGTGCGCCCGGGCAGCGTCACGTCGAGCCATTCGCCTTTCAGCCGCTCATCGAGCGCGGCATCGGCCAGCGCGGCCTTCTTGGCGGCAAGAGCCGCGTTGATCTCGTCCTTGAGCGCGTTGAGCGCAGGTCCGGCAACCTGCCGCTCCTGAGGCGTCATGCGGCCCAGTTCGCGCATTTTCAGGCTGATCTCGCCTTTCTTGCCGACGGCCTGCACCCGCAGATCCTCCAACGCGGACTCATCCGGCGCGCTGGCGACGAGATCGATGTATTTCTGGCGCAGATCGTCCATGGGGCGGCTCTCCTGATCACAGGGGTCTGCTATCCATTCGACGGTGAGGATTCAAGATGCCTTGCGGGTCTTGCGGACCGAGAGTGGTCTTCCGGGTCGCGCCGCCGCGCCACCCGGTGCGCATCGCGCCGGGCCGTCGAGATCGGGCAGAGGGGGGATTTGGTGGAGCCTAGGGGGATCGAACCCCTGACCTCTTGCATGCCATGCAAGCGCTCTCCCAGCTGAGCTAAGGCCCCATCAGCGGCCACCCGCAAAGGTCGCCGTGCGCGGGTGATTACGCAAGCGCGCGGGCGGGATCAAGTGCAAAAATCCCGCGCCGCCCGGTTTTCGTCAGCTATCGTCGTCGTCGCTGGCGACGTCGGCGATCTCGTCAAGCGAGACGTTGTCGTCATCCTCGTCCTCGAGGACGTCATCATCGTCGTCCAGATCGACATCGACATCGTCGTCGTCATCCAGCAGCGTGACGTCTTCCTCGTCTTCGACCTTTTCCTTGTCTTTCGCCTTGGACTTGGCCTTATCGGCGGCGTCGGCGGCGATCATGCTCTTCTTGCCGGTGTCGAGGGGGACGACCTCGCCGGTATAGGGGCTGACGATCGGGTCGCGGTTCAGATCGTAGAACCGCTTACCTGTGGTGGGGCAGACGCGTTTGGTGCCCCATTCTTCTTTGGGCATGGATGGTCCCTTCAGCTCTGGTGATCGAGGGGTGCTCTTGGCACAATCTGCGTCCCCTGCCATAACGCGCATGCAGTGTCAAAGGCTTTGGGCGCGCGGAGCGGGGACAGGCGGGATATGGGGCAGATCAGGCTGACGGGCAACCCTCCGATCGAGGTGATCTTGCGGCGTTCGGCGCGGGCGCGGCGGCTGTCGCTGCGCATGTCGCAGCTCGATGGCCGCGTGACGCTGACCCTGCCGCGTGGCGTGGCGGAGGCCGAAGGGCTGGCGTTCCTGCGTGAAAAGGAAGGCTGGCTGCGCAGCCATCTGGAGCGGCGCGACGCGGATGTTGAGATCGCGCCGGGCGCCTGGCTGCCCGTCGAGGGCGTGCCGCGCGAGATCCTCGCCTCGACCGGGCGGTCGGTGCGGCTCGAGCCGGAGGCGCTGCGGGTGCCTGGGGAGGCCGCACGTATGCAAGCGCGGCTGAAAGGCTGGCTGCGGGCGCGGGCGCGGGACCGGCTGGTGGCGGCCTCGGATCGCTATGCGGAGGCGCTTGGGCGGCCCTACACGCGGATCACCCTGCGCGACACGCGGTCGCGCTGGGGGTCGTGTACGCAGGATGGCGGGCTGATGTATTCCTGGCGGCTGATCCTGGCCCCGCCGGAGATCCTCGACTACGTGGCCGCCCATGAGGTGGCGCATCTGGCCGAGATGAACCATTCGCCCGCGTTCTGGGCGGTGGTCGAGCGGCTCTATGGCGACTGGAAGGGATCCCGCACCTGGCTGCGCCGGAACGGGGCGGGGCTGCATCGCTTCCGCTTCTGACCGGGGGGCGCTCCGTGTGCCTGTTTCTGGGCAGTTTGCGCAGCCACGGTTTTGTCAGCCACCCCAGGCGCGGCGACCGGACGCCAGACGGGAGGTCCGGCGCGAAACCGGCCCGGCGCATCCCTCAGAAGCAATCCGGGTCCCGCGCATCACGGGTGCCACCCGGTCGATTGACGGCGGGCGGATTTGTGATCACAGTCCGCGCATGCAAGCCCTGCCGCGAATGTCCGAGCCCGCCGCCTCCGCCCATGACCGCGTCTATCGCGGTCTGAGGACCCGGATCATGCATGGCCAGATCGCGCCGGGCCACGCGCTGACCCTGCGCGGGATCGGGCGGGAGTTCGAAGTGTCGATGACGCCCGCGCGCGAGGCGGTGCAGCGGCTGGTGGCGGAAGGCGCGCTCTCGATGTCGTCTTCGGGACGGGTGCAGACGCCGGAGCTCAGCAATGAACGGATCGAGGAGCTGGCGGCGCTGCGGTCGCTGATCGAGGTGGAGCTGGCCTCGCGCGCGCTGCCGCGCGCGCATATTGCGCTGATCGACCGGTTGCAGACCATCAACGCCTCGATTGCCGACACGGTCAGCAACCGCGACGCGGTGGGCTATATCCGCACCAATCTGGAGTTCCACCGCACGCTTTATCTGCGCGCGCAGGCCCCGGCGATGCTGGCGATGTGCGAAACGGTCTGGCTGCAGCTGGGGCCGACGATGCGGGCGCTTTACGGGCGGCTCAGACGCACCGAGGCACCGCAATATCACCGGCTGATGATCGCGGCGCTGAAGGCCGGGGACGAGCCGGGCCTGCGTCTGGCGGTGCGCTCGGACGTGACGCAGGGGCTCAGGATGCTGGCCAGCTGAGGGGGATGGTGGGGTGAAGGTGGGGTGAAACCCCACCCTACGCGCAGCCCCGTCCCGGCGCGCTCTGCGGATCAGGCCTGCGCGGCGGTCAGCGCGGTGTCCATCAGCGCCTTGATCTGCGCGCGCCCGGTCTGTGCCACCAGACGCCCCAGCTCCTGCTGGCCTTTCAGCACCACAAGCGTCGAGCGGCGGGGGATGTTGAGGCTGCGCGCCAGCTCGCCATTGCCATGCGCGTCCCAGTCGACACCGACAAAGGTGATGCGCGCGGCATAGGCGGGGTTCTCGGCCTTCAGCGCGTTGATCACCCGCTCCTGCGCGGCGCAGGTGCTGCACCAGCTGGCCTTGAAATCCACAAACACCGTCTCACCGGCCTTCAGCCGTTGCGAGACAAGCCCGGGGCGGTAGACGAGCATCTCCGCCCGCGCCGCCATGGGCAGGGCGGTGGCGGCGGCGGCAAGGGCGAGGAAATCGCGACGGTTCATATAAGGTCTCCTTTGGGACATGTTTTATGGGTCAGATCGAGACGGACAGGTCGATCAGCCAGGCCGGCATGACCGAGATCAGCCAGCCTTCGATCGGGTGGTGCAGGCGGAAAAAGAGCGCAAGACCCACGGCCAGGAAGGTGAGCCCGAGGATCGGGCGGGCGCGCAGTGCCAGGCGGCGCAGATCGGCGTTCCAGCTCGACAGCGCGCCGCGGGTGCCGTAGGCCAGCGCCAGGATCAGCGTCGAGACGCCGAGCGCGAAGAACACCATGATCAGCGTGGCGCGGCCGAGGCTCTCGCCCTGGCTGGCCAGCGATATTGCGCCGCCGAGCGTCGGGCCGATGCAGGGGCTCCAGACCGCGCCGAGCAGCAGCCCGCCCAGAAACTGCCCGCCGAGACCGGTGCGGTCGACATCGTCGAGCCGCGCATCGGCGCGGGCCGACAACCCGGCAGTGGCGGTGGCCATCAGTGTGCCGGCCTGCGGCAGAAGCAAGGCCAGACCGAAGACCACCATGAAAGCCGCGCCCACGCGCGCCACGGTGTCGGTGTCGAGCCCGACGGCCCGGCCAAACGCGGTGACCGACACGCCAAGGACCACAAACGACAGGCTCAGACCCGCCGCCATGGCCAGCGGCCCGCGCGGGCTGGCCTGCAGCGCGGTGGCGATCACGATGGGCAGCACCGGCACGACGCAGGGATTGATCAGCGTCAGCAGGCCCGCCCCGTAGGCAAGCAGCAGTTCCATGACAGGCGTTATGCGGCGCGGACCGGCCCTCTGTCACGCCTCAAGCCGTTGACGGGCGATCAACTGGCCGTGGGTTTTGTTTCGGCTGTTGCCTCAGGCGGGCCGGTTTCAGGCCGCCAGACCCTTGCTGCCCATGGAGAGGTACTTCTTGCGCCGCGCGGTCACCAGCGCATCGCCCTTGAGGTCGCGCAGCTCGCCCAGCAGCGAAGACACCGTGGCGCCGACAGAGATGATGGTGCCCTCGGGATCGCGATGCGCGCCGCCCATGGCTTCGGGGATCACCCGGTCGGCGACCCCCAGTTTCAGCAGATCCTGCGCGGTCAGGCGCAGCGCCTCGGCGGCCTCGCGCATCTTTTCGGTGTCCTTCCAGAGGATCGAGGCGCAGCCCTCGGGCGAGATCACCGAATAGACCGAATGCTCGAGCATCGCGACGCGGTTGGCCGTGGCAAAGGCCACCGCCCCGCCCGAGCCGCCCTCGCCGATGATCACCGACACCAGCGGCACGCGGATCTGCAGGCAGGCCTCGGTCGAGCGCGCGATGGCTTCGGACTGGCCGCGTTCCTCGGCGCCCTTGCCGGGATAGGCGCCGGGGGTATCGACCAGCGTGATGACCGGCAGACCGAAGCGGTCGGCCATCTGCATCAGCCGCACCGCCTTGCGGTAGCCTTCGGGCCGCGCCATGCCGAAATTGCGGGCGATGCGGCTTTGGGTGTCGTGGCCTTTTTCGTGGCCGATGACCACCACCGGGCGGTCCTCGAACCGCGCGAGCCCGCCCATCACCGCATCGTCATCGGCAAAGTTCCGGTCACCGGCCAGCGGCGTGTATTCGGTGAAAAGCGCCTCGATGTAATCCTTGCAATGGGGCCGTTCGGGGTGGCGCGCGACCTGGCATTTCCGCCAGGGCGTCAGCTTGCCGTACAGCTCCCTGAGCAGGCTGTCGGCCTTGAGGTCGAGCGCCGCGGCCTCGTCCTCGATATCCATTTCCTTGTTGCTGCGGGCCATGGCGCGCAACTCTTCGGCCTTGCCTTCGATCTCGGCCAGCGGCCGTTCGAAGTCGAGGTAATGGGTCATGGCCTTCTCCACGGTATGCTCTGCGCTATATGGCGCGGGCCGCAGCCGGATGCAACAAAGCGGCGTCAGCCGAGAAGCACGGGCACCATCGACAGGACCAGCAATCCGGCCATCACGCGGTTGAAGAGGCGCAACCGGTCCTCGCGAGCGAGCAACTGCCGGACGGCGGTTCCGAGCTTGACCCAGGTGACCGCCGACACCGTGCCGATCACCGCAAACGTCCCCGCAACCCACAGGATGCCGCCCAGATCGCGGCTGCTGGCGTAAAGCGTGATCGCGCCAAGCGCCATCGACCAGGCCTTGGGATTGACCCACTGGAACCCGGCGGCCTGCAGGAAGGTCAGGGGCCGGGCCTCCGCCCCCTTGTCGCGGGGCGCGCTGGCATGCGCGATCTTCCAGGCGAGCCAGAGGATGTAGAGTACCGAAAAGACCTTGAGGATCAGGTAGGAGGGCGGCCAGACATCAAACAGCTGCATCACGCCAAGGCCCACCGGCAGGATCATCAGCGGGAAGCCGTAGGCCACTCCGGCCAGATGCGGCAGGCTGCGGGCCAGCCCGAAATTGGCGCCCGAGGCCATCAGCATCAGGTTGTTGGGCCCGGGCGTGAAGAGCGTACCGGCGCAGAAAGCCGCGAGGGCGAGGAAGATCTCGTAGGTCATGACGCAATTATTGGCGCGATTCGCTGGTGTGGAATTGCAAAGATGCGGTGAATCTGACAGACAGCGCAAGAAATGAGCAATATTGACGATATCGACCGCCGGATATTGCGCGAGCTGACGCGCGACGGGCGCATCAGCAATCTCGCGCTGGCCGACCGAGTGGGGCTCTCACCTTCGGCATGCCTGCGCCGGGTCGCCGCGCTGGAAAAGGCCGGGGTGGTGGCCGGCTACCGCGCGGTGCTCCGGCCCGACAAGGTGGGCATCGGCTTTGTCGCCTATGTCACGGTCGGGCTCAACACCCACACCAAGGCATCGCAGGAGGCGTTCGAGCGCGCCATGGCCCGCGCGGGCGAAGTGCGCGAGTGCCACAATATCACCGGTGCGGTGGAATACCTGCTGCGCGTCGAAGCCGCGGATCTCGCGGCCTACAAGCATTTCCACACCGAGGTGCTGGGCGCGTTGCCGCAGGTCAACACGCTGCAGACCTACGTGGTGATGGGCTCCCCGAAAGACGAGCGCGGTTAAGGGCCGGGGTTCAGGGCCGGGCGGGGGCGCTCTTTGCGCGGCGGGTTTTGTGCTGGTCTGAAAGCGCCTGCGAGGGGGGGCGCAATGGCGCGGTCAGGCGTGACGGCCCGGGTCGAGGCGCTCAAGAAGATCGAGCAGGATCTCGTATTCTTCCTCACCCAGCGTCGCGCGAAAGCCCGCAACGATCTCCGCCGCGCGGTCGACATTGGCGTCGATGATCCTCTGCCCGGCTTCGGTGATCGAAATGAACTGCCGCCGCCGGTCCTTTTCGTCGCGCGTCTGGGTGATCAGCCCCTTGTTGCGCATCGTTGTGGCAATGCGCGTCAGGCTTGGGAACAGCAGGCTGGCACGGTCCGCGAGGGTTTTGGCATCGAGCGTGCCGAACTCGGAAAGCACCCGCAGGACGCGCCATTGCTGTTCGGTGATACCGGTTTCGGCCAGCATATCTCGGATCGGCAGCATCACACCTTCGCGTGCGCGGATCAGCGCAATCGGCAGGGAACGGGAGGTCGACGGCAGCTTGCGCGGCATGGCAGAAGTCTTTCGGTGAACCCCGGCCGTGCTGCCAAGCTGGGCTTGACAAGGCAAGGGTCATTTATTTAACATCGCAACTATTAACGTGTTAAGGTGAAGCGTGCCGCATTTCCAGATCGACTATTCGGGCAATCTCGACGCGGTGATCGACATGGGTGCGGTCTGCGAGGCGATCCGGGCCGAAGCCGCACGGATCGACGCCTTCCCGCTTGCGGGCATCCGGGTGCGGGCGCGCCGCGTGGATCACTTCGCCATCGCCGACGGCAACCCCGAACACGGCTTCATCGATCTGTCGGTGCGCCTGCGGGCCGGTCGCCCGGTGGCTGTCAAGAAAGACGCCATCACCCGCATCTTCGCGGCGCTGCGGGCGGCGGTGGCGCCTGCCATGGCCACCCGGTCCATCGCGCTGTCCGCCGAGATGCGCGACATCGATCCCGATCTTTCGCCAAAGTCCGGCACCATCCGCGACCATCTGGAGATCAATCCATGAGCGCGCTTGAGGACAATGTCGCGAAGCTGACGGGCTATCTTGCGCGGTTCCGCGACGCGGGCATCCTCAACCGGATCGGCGGGCAGGATCGGGCCGGGGCGGGGGGTGTCTTCCAGAGCATTTCGCCGGTCGACAAGAACGCGATCTGCGATGTTGCTCATGGCACTGCGGCCGATATCGACGCCGCCGCGCAGGCCGCGTCGGACGCCTTTGCCCCCTGGCGGGACATGCCCGCGCAAGAGCGCAAGGCCATCCTGATCCGCATCGCCGAAGCGATCGAGGCGCGCGCCGAGGAAATCGCGCTCTGCGAATGCTGGGACACCGGGCAGGCCTACAAATTCATGTCGAAGGCCGCGCTGCGCGGGGCCGAAAACTTCCGCTATTTCGCCGATCAGGTGGTGCAGGCCCGCGACGGGCAGCATCTGCAATCGCCGACGCTGATGAACATCACAACCCGTGTGCCGATCGGTCCGGTGGGGGTCATCACGCCCTGGAACACGCCCTTCATGCTCTCCACCTGGAAGATCGCCCCGGCGCTGGCGGCGGGCTGCACAGTGGTTCACAAACCCGCCGAGGCCTCTCCGCTGACCGCCCGGCTTCTGGTTGAGACCGCCGAAGAGGCCGGGCTGCCGCCGGGTGTCCTGAACGTGGTGAACGGCTTTGGCGAGGGCGCGGGCAAGGCGCTTTGCGAACACCGGCTCATCCGGGCCATCGCCTTTGTCGGCGAAAGCAGCACGGGCAGCCTGATCACCAAACAGGGGGCCGACACGCTCAAACGCAATCATCTGGAACTTGGCGGCAAGAACCCGGTCATCGTCTTTGACGATGCCGATCTGGAGCGCGCGCTCGATGCGGCGATCTTCATGATCTACTCGATCAACGGCGAGCGCTGCACCTCTTCCTCGCGCCTGCTGATCCAGGACACGATCCGGGAAGAGTTCGAGGCCCGGCTGGTGGCGCGGATCAACGCGATCAGGGTGGGCCATCCGCTGGATCCGGCCACCGAGATCGGGCCGCTTGTCACGCAAGAGCATTTCAACAAGGTCACGGGCTATTTCGACATCGCCCGGCAGGAGGGCGCAACCATTGCCGCCGGGGGGGATGTCGCCCGCACAGACGGGTATTTCGTCCAGCCGACGCTCTTTACCAATGCGACAAACCGGATGCGCATCGCGCAGGAAGAGATTTTCGGCCCGGTGCTGACCTCGATCCCGTTTGCCACCGAAGACGAAGCGCTGCAGATCGCCAATGATGTGCCCTACGGACTGACCGGCTATGTCTGGACCAATGACCTGACCCGCGCGCTGCGGGTCACCGACAGGCTGGAGGCCGGGATGATCTGGGTGAATTCGGAGAATGTGCGCCACCTGCCGACGCCGTTTGGCGGCGTGAAGGCCAGCGGCATCGGTCGCGATGGCGGGGACTGGTCCTTCGAGTTCTACATGGAGCAGAAGCATATCGGGTTCGCCACCGGATCGCACCGGATCACCAGACTGGGAGCCGGTTGATGCCCGTGCCCGCGCCGAATCTGTATCCCGATTTCAACATCATCCGCCTCAGCCATGTCTGCCTGAACGTGCGCGATCTGGAGGTCTCGCGCCGGTTCTATGTCGACACGCTCGGCCTGCAGGTCAGCGACGAAAGCGACAGCCACATCTATCTGCGGGCGATGGAAGAGCGCGGGCATCACTGTATCATCCTGCAGAAATCCGAGCTGCCCGGCACCGTCGAGGTATTGGGCTTCAAGACGTTCGACGACGCCGATCTTGACCGGGCGGAGGCGTATTTTGACGGTCAGGGCCGACCAACCGAATGGGTCACGCGGCCCTATCAGGGCCGGACGTTGCTGACCTCCGACAATATCGGGATCCCGCTGGAATTTTATCACAGGATGGAGCGGCTGGCCCCGATCCATCAGCAATACGCGCTTTACCGCGGCGTGAAACCGCTGCGTATCGACCATTTCAACTGCTTCAGCCATGACGTCGATGCTTCGGTCGCGTTCTACAGCGATTTCGGGTTCCGGGTGACCGAATATACCGAGGACGAAGAGAGCAGGAAGCTCTGGGCCGCGTGGATGCACCGCAAGGGCGGGGTGCATGACATGGCCTTCACCAATGGCACCGGGCCGCGCCTGCACCATGTGGCATTCTGGGTGCCGACGCCGCTGAACATCATCGACCTGCTCGATCTGATGGCGACGACAGGCTACGTGGACAGCATCGAACGCGGGCCAGGGCGACACGGGATTTCCAACGCGTTTTTCCTTTATGTGCTCGATCCCGACGGGCACCGGATCGAGATCTATTGCTCGGATTACCAGACCGTCGATCCCGATCTGGAGCCGATCAAATGGGATCTGCAGGACCCGCAGCGCCAGACGCTCTGGGGCGCGCCCGCGCCGGAAAGCTGGTTCCGACACGGCACGCGATTTGTCGGTGTCGACACGCAGGACAGCCAGATCGCCGCCAGCCCGATCATCGCCCCCTGAGAGGAGCCCCGACATGCGTTTTGCAAGTTTCAGCGCGCAGGACGAGCGCTTATTCGGCGCGGTCACCGAAGAGGGCATGATCGCCCTCAACGACGCCGTCCCGCAATGGCGCAGCCTCACGGACGTGGTCCGGTCCGGCGGCCTGGCAGAGCTGGGCGCGGCAGCGCAGGGCCGGGCCGTCACTCACAAAGCCTTCCGGTTCGAGATGGTGCTGCCCGATGCGCCCCGGATCCTCTGCGTCGGTGTGAATTTCCCCGACCGCAATGCCGAGTACAAGGATGGCAGCGACCTGCCCCGATACATGTCGCTCTTTCCGCGCTTTGCCAGCGGCTTTACCGGGCACGACCGGCCGCTGATCCGCCCTCCGGAAAACCACACCCTCGATTACGAAGGCGAAGTGGCGATCGTCATCGGCAGGTCCGGGCGGCGCATCCGTCAGCAGGACGCGTATGACCACATCGCCGCGCTCACGATCTGCAACGAAGGCACGATCCGCGACTGGGTGCGGCATGCGAAATTCAACGTCACGCAAGGCAAGAACTGGGACAAGTCCGGTGCGATGGGCCCTTGGCTGGTGCCGTTCACCGACGCCGCGCAGCTGGACGAGGCCCGCATCCTCACCCGCGTGAACGGCGAGGTCCGGCAGGACGATGTGCTCAGCCGGATGATGTTCCCGGTCCGGCGCGAGATCGAATACATCTCGACCTTCATGACGCTGCAACCGGGCGATATCATCGTGACCGGCACACCCACCGGGGCGGGCGCGCGGTTCGACCCGCCGCGCTATCTTGCCCCCGGCGACGTGGTCGAGGTGGAGGTGAACGGCATCGGTACGCTGCGCAACACCGTCGAGGACGAGGCGTCGTGACGCCCGAAGAGCAAGCCCGCGCCGCCCGGGATCTGCTGGAGGCCGAGGCCTCTGGCCGCCAGATCGGGCTGCTCAGCCTGCGCCACCCCGGGATGGGCCTGAACGATGCCTATGCGGTGCAGACCGCGATCCTGCAGGCCAAACGTGCCGCCGGGCGCCGGGTCATCGGCTGGAAGATCGGGCTGACGTCGAAGGCGATGCAATCGGCGCTTGGCATCGACATCCCCGACAGCGGTATCCTCTTCGATGACATGCTCTTTGAGGACGGCGGCACGGTGCCTCCGGGCCGCTTCATCCAGCCCCGCATCGAGGCCGAGATCGCCTTTGTGATGAAGGCGCCCCTGGCCGGAGACGCCGTCACGCGCGCCGACGTGCTGGCGGCGACGGACTATGTGGCACCATCGCTGGAGATCCTCGACACCCGCATTCAGCGGGTGGATCCCGCCAGCGGCACGCCGCGCAATGTACTCGACACGATCAGCGACAACGCCGCCAATGCGGGGCTGGTTCTGGGTGCGGCCCGGCATGCGCCGGAGGCCTGCGATCTGCGGTGGGTGGGGGCGATCACCTTGCGCGATGGCGCGGTTGAGGAAACCGGGCTTGGCGCGGGGGTGCTCAACGATCCGGTGGAAAGCGTGGTCTGGCTGGCCCGGCGCATGGCGCAATACGGCCAGAGCATCGCGCCGGGGCAGATCATCCTGTCGGGCAGCTTCATCCGCCCAGTGGAATGCCCGCCCGGCTCTCGCATCCACGCCGATTTCGGCGCGTTCGGAGAGGTGCGCATCGCCTTTGCCTGACGCGGGACGCAACGCGCCTGCCGCCAAGACCGCACAGGCAAAAAGGCCCGCCGTTTCGGGCGGGCCTTTGTCGTCTCGAAGATGTTGGGATCAGAACAGGAAGTCGGCTGCGGTCACGTCCGCAAGATCCGTTCCGACCAGGGTGAGGTCGTTGTTGTCGTAGATGTTGATCAGCACGTTGTTGCCCACCTGGGTCAGCGTCAGATCGGAGAACTGCGACACCTGGGTCACCAGCGACATGTCGATCAAATCAGCGCCATTGCCGAAGTCGGTGATGAAGTCGTCACCCATGCCGTCGGTGAAGACGAACACGTCGTCACCCAGACCACCGGTCATGTTGTCGATCGACCCGCCGCCATGCAGCTCGTCATTGCCGTCGCCGCCAACCAGCGTGTCTTTCTGGTCGCCGCCATCGAGCGTGTCGTTGCCGTCGCCGCCATAGAGACGGTCGCCGCCGGTGCCGCCATAGACAAGGTCGTCGCCGTTTTCACCATAGAGGCGGTCATTGTTGGCGCCGCCTTCGATCAGATCGCCGTCTTCGCCACCGTAGATCGAGTCGTTGCCGCCGCTGCCCAGCAGCCAGTCGGAACCGCCAAGACCGTTGATGACGTCGGCGCCGTCAAGACCGTCGATGTGGTCATCCAGCAGGTCGTCGCCGTCCAGCGAGTCGTCACCGGAGGTGCCGGTGTCGGCCAGGGTGTTGAAGATGAAATCTTCATAGTCGATCTGGTCGGTGGTCATGTTCAGCATCTTGATGCTGTTGCCGCCGCCAAGATCGATAAGCACGCTGGCGCCGTCCTGCGTGACCGTCAGGTCGTTCATGTCGAAGACCGCATGCGCGCTGATATCGAGCTGGTCATAGCCGTCGTCAAAGCCACGCACGAAATCCGCGCCGCTGTTGGCGCCGAACACCAGCCGGTCGATGCCCGCGCCGCCTTCCAGCGTGTCGCTGCCTTCGCCGCCGTCCAGCGTGTCGTCGCTGCCCTGACCGCGCAGCAGGTCGTCGCCATCGCCGCCCAGCAGCGTGTCGTTGCCCGAGCCGCCAAACATGCGGTCGTTGCCTGCGTCGCCGGAGACGAGGTCGTTGCCGCCCTGGCCTGCAACCTTGTCGTCGCCTTCGCCGCCATTCACCACGTCGACCGCACGGCCGCCATAAACGGTGTCGTTGCCCAGACCGCCGTCAAGCGTGTCATTGTCACGGGCGCCGTTCAGGTAGTCGTCGCCGTCGCCGCCGACCATCTCGTCATTGCCGGCGCTGCCGATCATGAAGTCGTTACCGTCGCCGCCATCGAGCGAATCGTCGTCGTCGTGGCCGTTGATGCTGTCATCGCCCGCGCCGCCGTTGATGGTGTCGTTGTCGACGCCGCCATTGATGTCGTCATTGCCTTCGCCGCCGTCGAACAGGTCGTTGCCGCGCAGCAGGTTGATGACGTCGTCACCCATCGTGCCGGTGAGCACGTCGTCGCCGGTGGTCGCCACCGGGGCGGCCATGATCTCGACCGAATAGCCTTCGAGAGCCGCATCGTTGCTGTTGATCGCCAGCGAGTAGCCCTGCGTGGTGTCGACGGTGAACTGCATCTGGATGGTGTTGTTGCTCACCGACGCATCGATCAGCGTGATGAAACCGGTCGTGGGATGCGTCAGCGGGTCCGGCAGGGTGACCACGCCATCGGTGACGGTCACGCCATAGGAATGGAAGTCGGTGGGGTCGATGACGATCAGGTCATGGGTGCCCGCGATGTCGTCCACTGTCATGGTGATCGTGTAGGTGACACCTGCGTCAAGCGACGGCAGGTTGATGCCGTCCTGGGTGTCGGTGTCGCCAATCGTGCCTTCAAATACGTCGCCAAAGGCAACGGTGAAGCTGCCTGTCGCAAATGCGTCAATTTCGGAGTCGGTGGTTTCGGTAATGGTGGCCATTTGATCCTCTGTCTTTACTAATCTCTCTACGCACAGACCCCGTTACGCTTAACCAAGACGCATCGTGTCGAATGCCTGCAGGCCGGACATTCCGATTGCTATGTGTTGAAATTGAGGTGGGCTCGGGCACGCGTGGTGCGAATTTGAGGAATTATTAAAGCGTGTGAGGCCCGATCCTGCCACAGTGTGGCGGCGCGTATCGCAATCGGGTGGCTAACAGGCCAGATCGCCGGGATTGTTTACCAATCCGCGTTCAATGCGAAAAGCAAGATGTGTTAACGTGTTGACCCGCGCCGGTTTCGGCGGGGGTGGCGCGCCCCGCGCGGGGCGCGCCAGGCCCGGTCAAGCCGGGGTGATCTTTCGGAGGGAGGGCCCGCCCGGGCGCGCGCGTCAGGCGCCCGCGATCATTTCCGACTGCCGGACAATCACTTCGGCCTGTTTGATCGAGGCGATGTCGACCAGGCGGCCCTTGTAGACGGTGGCGCCTTCGCCCTTGGCCTTGGCGGCGTCCATGGCGGCGAGGATCTCGCGTGCTTCGGCCACCGCGGCCTCGGACGGGGTGAAGACCTCGTTGGCCAGCGCCACCTGCTTGGGGTGGATCGCCCATTTGCCGACCATGCCCAGCGTGGCCGAGCGCAGCGCCTGCGCGCGGAAGCCCTCGTCATCGGAGAAGTCGCCGAACGGCCCGTCGACCGGCAGCACCCCATGGGTGCGGCAGGCGGCGACAATGGCGGCCTGCGCCCAGTGCCAGGGGTCGGACCAGTGCTTGGCGCCTTCATGCATCATGTAATAGTTTTCCTGCGTGCCGCCGATGCCGGTGGTGGCCATGCCCATGGAGGCGGCGAAATCGGCCGCACCGAGGCTCATGGCCTGCAGGCGGGGTGAGGCGGCGGCGATCTCTTCCACATGCGCGATGCCCGCGGCGGATTCGATGATGACCTCGAAGCTGATGCGCTTTTCGCGGCCCTTTGCGGCCTCGATGGCGGTGACCAGCGCGTCGACGGCATACAGATCGCCCGCGCAGCCGACCTTGGGGATCATGATCTGGTCGAGCCGGTCATCCGCCTGTTCCAGCAGATCGACCACATCGCGGTACCAGAAAGGAGTGTCGAGCCCGTTGATGCGCACGCTGAGCGTTTTTGCGCCCCAGTCGATATCGCCGATTGCCTCGATGATGTTGGCGCGCGCGCTGTCCTTGTCGGAGGGCGCGACGCTGTCCTCGAGATCGAGATTGATCACATCCGCCGCCGAGCCTGCCATCTTCTCGAAGATCGCCGGGCGCGAGCCTGGGCCAAAAAGCTGGCAGCGGTTCGGGCGGGCAGGGGCGGCAGGCTGGATGCGAAAGCTCATGACATTCCTCGGACTTCGGATGGCTGTGAAAGGATGTTTCGTTTCTCTTGCCTCACGGGTTATGAAATTACCAATTGCTGCGCAAGCACAAAGCCGGGGCGGGTGACGCTGCGCCGCAGAAAGCGCCGCGCCGCGCTGTCCGTCGCGAGCCATGCGCATAATTCTTCACCAGATGCGCGGATCGGGGAAAGTATCTTGCGCGACGGCGCGCCGGGGCGGCGGTTTTGCAATGACCTTGCGGTCCGGCTGCGCCAATATCGCGGCGAAACGCCCCGCTGCCAGCATGCCAAGGAGCCATGACATGATCGAAACACCCTACCTGCTCTTTCTGGGCGATGCGCCCGATACGCTCTCGGGCAAGGTGGCGCAGGGAATCAAGGACTGGCGCCCGGAAAACTGTGTCGGCCAGTACCGGATGGAGGGATGCAAGGCGGATATGAAACTGCCCGACATGTCTCTGACCGAGGCCAAGGCGGCGGGTGCAAAGACCCTTGTGATCGGCGTGGCCAATCGCGGCGGCAAGATCAGCCAGACCTGGAAGAAGGTGCTGGTGGGCGCGCTCGAGGAAGGGTTCGACCTCGCGTCGGGGTTGCACAACCTGCTCTGTAACGAGCCGGATCTTGTGGCGGTGGCCCAGGCGACCGGGCGCAGCCTGCACGATGTGCGCGTGCCCGAGGTCGCCTATCCCATCGCCAGCGGCGAAAAGCGCACGGGCCGCCGGGTGCTGGCGGTGGGCACCGATTGCTCCATCGGCAAGATGTACACCGCGCTGGCGCTCGATGCGGCGATGCGCGAGAAGGGCATGAAGGCCACCTTCCGCGCCACCGGCCAGACCGGCATCCTGATCACCGGCGACGGGGTACCGCTCGACGCGGTGATCGCGGATTTCATGGCGGGCTCCATCGAATGGCTGACGCCCGACAACGAAGCCGATCACTGGGACATCATCGAAGGTCAGGGCAGTCTGTTCCATGCAAGCTTTTCCGGGGTGAGCCTGGCGCTGGTGCATGGCGGTCAGCCCGATGCGCTGATCCTGTGTCACGAGCCCACCCGCACCCATATGCGCGGTCTGCCGGGATACGCGCTGCCATCGCTCGAGGAGGTGCGCGATCTGTCCTTGCAACTGGCGCGGGTGGTGAATCCGGACTGCCGGGCGGTCGGCGTGTCGATCAACACGCAGCATATGGGTGAGGAGGAGGCCGCGCGCTATTGTGAAAAGGTGGAGGCGCGGCTCGGCCTGCCGACGGTGGATCCGTTCCGGCACGGGGCGGGCCGGCTCGCCGACGCTCTGGCGGCGTTCTGAGGCCGACGGGTGCCGCTCGCGGGCCTTTGGGCCCACATCGCCCCACCCGCCGTCCCGTGGGATGCGCGCCTTGCGTCCGCACGCGCGCTGTGATGCGTGTCTGCCAAATAAAAAAGCGGGGTACCGCAGCATGACCATCGATGTGACACGCGATGTCTTTCGGCTGGCCGAGGCCTTTACCATCAGCCGCGGCTCGCGCACCGAGGCCAGGGTGCTCACCGTGCAGGTAACGCGCGCCGGTGTGACCGGTTGGGGCGAATGCGTGCCTTATGCGCGCTATGATGAGACGCTGGAAAGCGTCGAGGCGGAGATTGCAACGCTGCCGGACGATGTCGGGAGGGCCGCTCTGCAGGATCTTCTGCCGCCGGGCGCGGCGCGAAATGCCGTGGATTGCGCCTTGTGGGATCTGCAGGCCAAGCAGACGGGCCAGCGCGTCTGGGATCTGGCCGGAGAGCCCGCGCCAGGCCCGGAGATCACCGCATTCACCCTGTCGCTGGACGCGCCGGACAGGATGGAGGCCGCGGCACGGCGGCATGCGCAGCGCCCGCTTCTGAAGATCAAGCTCGGCACGCCCGATGACATGCCCCGGCTCGAGGCGGTGCGCCGCGGCGCGCCCGATGCAAGGATCATCATCGACGCCAATGAGGGCTGGTCGGCGGAGGTCTATGCGGATCTGGCACCGCATCTGCTGCGGCTCGGCGTTGCTCTGGTAGAGCAGCCGCTGCCCGCAGGCGAGGACGAGGCGCTGATCGGCATGGACCGCCCGGTGCCGGTCTGCGCCGATGAAAGCTGTCATGACCGGGCCAGCCTGCCAGCGATGAAAGGCAAATACGATCTGGTCAACATCAAGCTCGACAAGACCGGCGGGCTGACCGAAGCGCTGGCCCTGCGGGCGGCCGCCCGCGACGAGGGCTATGGCATCATGGTGGGCTGCATGGTCGGCTCTTCGCTGGCGATGGCGCCCGCGGTGCTGCTGGCGCAGGGCGCGGCGTTCACCGATCTCGACGGGCCGCTGCTGCTGGCGGAGGATCGCGCCGTGCCGCTCGGCTTCGATGCGGCCGGGGTGCACCCGCCGGACCGCGCGCTCTGGGGGTGAGAGGGAACGCGGCGGGCCCTCGCGCGGTTGACCTGCCATGACCGATCCCGACCTCTGGACCCCCGCCTTGCGCGGCGCTGGTCTTGTCGCCCTGGGGCTGGCCTATGTGGTGGCGCTCACCCGGCTCTTCGGCCTGCGGTCGTTTTCCAAGATGACCAGCTTCGATTTTGTGATGACCGTCGCCATGGGCTCGCTTCTGGCGGGGCTGGCGCAGGCCAGTGACGGGCCGGGTGCGGTGCAGTCCGCCGCCGCGATGGCCGGTCTGTTCCTGACGCAATGGCTGGTGGCGCGGATGCGCCAGCGCTCCGACCGGATCGCCGCGGCGCTGCAGAACGTGCCGGTGCTGCTGATGCGCGACGGCGCGTTTCTGGACGACGCGCTGCGCGCCACCCGCGTGACCCGCGGCGATGTGATCGCCAAGCTGCGTGAAGCCAATGTGCTGGACCGGAACGCGGTGCGCGCCGTGGTGCTCGAGACCACCGGCGATATCTCGGTCCTGCATGGCGAGCACTTGCAAGAGGCGCTGCTTTCCGGCACCCAAAGGCACGACACCTGATCCCGCCTGACCCATCGCCCCGGAGCCGCGCCATGACCTCACCCGATCCCCGCACCGTCTATGTCAACGGAGAGTATCTGCCCGAAACCGAGGCCAGGGTCTCGATCTTCGACCGCGCCTTCCTGATGGCCGACGGGGTTTATGAGGTCACCAGCGTGCTGGACGGCAAGCTGATCGATTTCGCCGGACACGCCAAGCGGCTCGAACGGTCGCTGGGCGAGCTTGACATGCGCAGCCCGGTGACCAGCGACCAGCTGTTGGAGATCCACCGCGAACTGGTGCGCGTGAACGGCATCGACGAGGGGCTGATCTATCTGCAGATCACCCGCGGCGCGCCGGACGACCGCGATTTTGTCTTTCCCGACCCCGAGACCACCGAGCCGACCATCGTGCTGTTCACCCAGTCGAAACCCGGGCTGGCCAACAGCCCGGTGGCGCAGAAGGGCATCAAGGTGATCAGCATCGAGGATCAGCGCTGGGGCCGTCGCGACATCAAGACGACGCAGCTGCTCTATCCGTCGATGGGCAAGATGATGGCCAGGAAAGCCGGGGCCGATGACGCCTGGATGGTCGAGGACGGGTTTGTGACCGAGGGCACCTCCAACAACGCCTATATCGTGAAGGGCAACAAGATCATCACGCGCGCGCTCAGCAACGACATCCTGCACGGGATCACCCGCGCCGCGGTTCTGCGCTTTGCCAAGGAGGCGCAGATGGAGGTCGAGGAGCGCAACTTCTCCATCGATGAGGCGAAAGAGGCGGACGAGGCCTTTATCACCTCGGCCAGCACCTTTGTGATGCCGGTGGTGGAGATCGACGGCGTGGCGCTGGGCGACGGCGCGCCGGGGCGGCGCGCGTTGCGGCTGCGCGAGATCTATCTCGACGAAAGCCGCAAGCTCGCCGTCTGACGCGGCACGGGGGGAAAGGACGCCCGGCCATGCGCGACGTCTTCGGCATCCTGGCGATCTGCCTCGCGATCGTCGCGCTGGGCGTGTTCCGGGTGCCGGATGAAAACGCGCTTGTGGCCGCCGGGATCAAGGCCGCGGCGGAGGCCGCGCTTTATCAGGAGCCGCATCCGCTGAGCGTCGCGGTCAAGGGGCGGGTTGTGACCGTGTCGGGCCGGGTGGAAAGCGAAGCGGATCTGCGATCCGTCGCAGCGCGGCTGTCCGCGCTCGATGGTGTGGACGAGGTGCGCACGGAGCTGGTGGTGATGCCGGTTGTGACCCCGTTTGTACTGAGCGTGACCAAACACGAAGCGGATGTGCAACTGACCGGCCACGCGCCAAGTGCGGCTCTGGCGCAGCGGATCATCGCCGAACTGGGGCTGGCCGAGGCCGGGGTGGCGCTGCCCGTGGCCTCTGGCGTGCCGGATCGCGACTGGGGCGCTGTCGCTCTGCTGGCGGCCGAACAGGTCGCCGGGATGCTCGATGCCGAGATGGTGCTGCAGGACCGCGCGCTGAGCCTCGGCGGGACGACGCACCTGCCCGCAAGAGCCGCGGCAATCGCGCATGCGCTCGAGGATCTGCCGGAAGACTATTCCCTGTCGCTCGATCTCGAGGCGGTGGATGACGGCACGCCCTACCGGTTTCACATGGCGCGTGACGGCTTGCTGGGGCTTCGGCTGGCCGGAAAGCTGCCGCCGGATTTTGACGAGGCGGCGCTGGCGGTGCTTGGCTCGCCGCAGGACAGCGCGCTGGAACGGGCGCCGCTGCCATTGGACGCGCCGGGATTCGCGCCCGCGCTGCAGGCCGTGCTGCCGCTTGCGGCGGGGCTGACATACGGGGTTGTGACGGTGGGCGCTGGCCTCGTCACGCTCGAAGGCGGGCCGGTGTCGGAGGCGCAGCTGGCCGATGCCGAGGCGCTGGCCGCGCAATTGCCGGAAGGCTACGCGCTGCATCTGGCGCTGGTTCCCGAAGACGAGGACACACCGTGGCACGTGACGCTCGACTGGGACGGAGAGACGCTTGCCTTTGACGGGCGGGTGCCGCGGGACTTCGATGCGCAGGCGCTTGCGGACAGCATGCAGGCGCCGCTCGATGCCGCCCGGCTGGCCTTTGCGCCCTATCGCGACCTGCAGGGATGGGCGGCGCCGCTGGCGCAGGCGGTGGCCGGATTGCGGCTGCTGGAGCGCGGTCAGGTGGTTCTGGACAGTGACGGGCTGCGCGTGTCCGGCGTGGCGGCGGATCCGCTGGTGCGGCGGCAGGCCTCGCGCGCGGGCGGCGGACTCAACCTGTCGGAGGTCATGCTCGCCGATGACGGCGCGCCGCTGGTCTTCGCGCTGCGCTACGATGCCACCAGGGGCGGTGCCGTCAGCGGCAAGCTGCCCGAGGGGCTGCGTCTGCCAGCCATGGCCGAGGCGCTTGGCCTGCCCCGGTTGCGGGGCACCCCCGTCGCGGCACCGGTGGGCGATGGGGCCGAGACGCTGGATGTGCTCTCTGCCCTCGCCCCCTGGCTGGTCGAGATGGAGGCTTTCGCACTGAACTATGACGAAGGCAGCATCGCGCTCAGGGTCGAGACACCGCCCGCCGTGCCGCCCGCAACGCTGATGGCGGCGCTTGCGCCGGGCTTGCCAGGTGACGTCGACCTGTCGGTGATCGCGGCGCCGCGCCCCGCCACCGGCAGCACACGCACCCATGCCGTGCTGGGCCTCGCCCAGATCTTCACGGATGGCTACTGGTTCCCGGTGCTGGGCTTCGCGGCCTCGCGAGAGCGCTGCGATGCGGAGATGGCGGAGGCCCCGGCGGTCGCATTTGCACCGGGGCGCTTTCTGCCGGGACTGGGCAGCGCGCAGCCGCTGGCGCATCTGGCAGCGGTGGCGCGCGCCTGCACGCGGCTTGCGGATCTGGATCTGGTGATCGAGGCCACGGCCTCTTCGGCGCGGGCGGATGTGCTCAACCGTCAGCTCAGCCGCCGCCGCGCCGAAGCGGTGCGCGCGGATCTGGTGGCGCGCGGCGTGCCCGCGTCGCGGATCGAGGCGCAGGAGCTTGGGCCGGTGCGCGCCGACGGGATCGTCTATCGCTGGCAGTAACGGGCGGCGTGTTCCCCGGCCCAGAGCCCGGTGGCCAGGCAGGCAGTGATCAGATAGCCGCCGGTGGGCGCATCCCAGTCGATCATCTCACCAGCGCAGAAAAGACCCGGACGGTCCTTCAGCATGAGGCCCGCGTCGAGCGCCTCCCACGGTACGCCACCCACGGTGGAGATCGCCTCATCCATCGGCCGCAGACCGTCATGCGGGACGGGCAACGCCTTGATGATCTGCGCAAGCGCCGCGGGATTGGATGGCAAGGGGCGCGCGACCTCCATCAGCAGCGCCTGTGCCTGCGGGGCCAGGTGCAGGGTCTTGCGCAGATGGTTCGACAGGCTCTGCTTGCCGCGCGGACGGGACAGCCGATTGGTCAGCGCGGGCAGGTCGAGGTCGGGGGCCAGATCGATGGTCAGGGCGTGGCCTTCGCGAATGGCGGGCGCCAGCTTGTAGACGCCGCCGCCTTCCAGACCGTGCCGCGTGAGGATCGCCTCTCCGCGCGAGACGATGTCGCCCGCGCGAAACGCCAGCGCCTTGAGCGGCGCGCCGAAATGCGGCGCCATATGTGCGCTCCACGCCACCGAGATGCCCGCGTTGGAGGCGGCGAAGGGCGAAAGCGGCAGGCCGGTTTCGCGAAACCGGGTGGCCCAGACACCGTCCGAGCCAAGCCGCGCCCAGCTTGCGCCGCCAAGCGCCAGCACCGTGGCATCCGGGGTCATGCGGCGCGGTCCGTCGGGGGTGTCAAAAAGCACGTCCCGCCCGTCCCAGCCCTGCCAGTGCCAGCGCGCATGCCGGTCGAGCCCCTTGCCGTCGAGCCGCGCGAGCCAGGCCCTGAGCAGCGGAGAGGCCTTCATCACCACCGGAAAAAGCCGCCCCGTGGAGCCTGTGAAGGTGGCCTGTCCCAGCGTGCTGGCCCAGATCCGCACCTCCTCGGGCCCGAACCGCGCGAGCATCGGCGCCAGCCGGTCGGCGGCGTTACCGTATGCGGCCTGAAACCTGTCCGGCTCTTCGATCCGGGTCAGGTTGAGGCCGGATTTCCCGGCCATGAGGAACTTGCGGCCCAGAGAGGGTTTGTGATCGGCCAGCGTCACTTCGATGCCCGCGTCGAGCAGGGCCTCGGCCGCAATCAACCCGGCAGGCCCGCCGCCGATCACCAGCGCGCGCGTCATCGCAGGGTGTGCGCCCGGGGTGCGGCGCCGCGCGCGGGATGGCGCGGGCCAGGGCCCGGATCCGGCGCGGACCGGAGGGCGCTCGCGGTCATGAAGGGGCCGGGCCGCGCATTTCGATCACCCGGTGCGGATAGGGGATCTCGATGCCGTTTTCCCTGAGCGCGTTCCAGATCAGGAACAGCACGTCCGAGCTGTACTTGTTCTTGCCATCGTCGATGCCGTTGACCCAGAACTCGACCCCGAAGTCGACGCCGGACTCGCCGAAGCCGCGCAGTTCGCAATCGGGCGGCTCCGGCTCCTGCAGCACGTCGGGATGTCTGGAGACGGCGGCCGCGATGATGTCCGGCACAAGGTTGATGTCGGTATCGTAGCTCACCGAGAACGCGACCTCGTAGCGGTTGGCGCTGCCCTGATCGGAGTAATTGATGACCCGGGTGGTGATGAAATCCTCGTTGGGCACGACGATCCAGCGGCCGTCGAAGGTCTCCAGGATCATCGCCCGGGCCGTGGTCTTGATGATCGTGCCGGACTCGCCGTTGTCGAGCTCCACGTAGTCGCCCACCGTGGCCTGCCCTTCGAGCAGCAGGATCACGCCGGAGATGTAATTGGCCGCGATCTTCTGCAGACCGAAGCCCAGACCGACACCGATGGCCCCCCCCAGCACCGCCAGCGAGGTCAGGGGAATGCCCATGATGTTCATCAGCAGAAGGAAGGCGAGACCGAAGATCGCAACTTCGGCGGCCTTTGCCGCCAGTTGCCGCGTGGCGGGCTGCATCTCTTCCTGCCGCTCGATGAAATCGCCGGTCTGTTCGTTGGACCAGCGCCCCAGCCAGAACAGGATCGAGCCTGCAATCACCCCGCGAATGAGCGCCATCACCGAGAAGGTGATGTTGCCGAGGCGCACGGTCATCTCGTTGAGCTGCGCAATGCTGTCGTCGAGCAGCCCCAGCGCGTAAAGCGCCATGATCGGCAGCAGGATGAACCGCCCGACGGTCTTGAGGAACGGGTCGGTGACGATCTCGCGCACCAGGATGCGCGCGGCGATGAAGAGGAAGATCCGCTTGCCGAAGGCAATCACCGCGCCGGAGCCGAAAAGCTGGCGGGTGACCTGTTCGCCAAGCGCCGTGAACGCCCAGGCAAAAAGCGGCAGCAGCAGCGGCACGAAGATCAGCAGGAAGCGGCGCGACGTGGCAAAGACCGACCGGTTGTCGGCCTCGGGCGTCAGCAACCGCTCGAGCCAGGGGCGCAGGCGTCTGGTCAGCAGCAGGGCCAGCAGGAAGGCGGCCAGCAACAGCCCGAACTGCGACCACGCGGCAGGCGAGAGCAGCCAGACCTTGGCGATGTCCCATGCCTGAAGGAGATAGGCCAGCGCGCGCTGGACGATCTCGGGCTGCGAGGCGAGGTCGAAATTCATCGGCAGGTCCGTGCAGGGCGGTCGTTCGCGACCACTCTTGCCTTGCGGTCCCGCGCGGCACAAGTCTTTGCGCATGTGTGACGATGATCCGCTGCCGCATTGCCCGCTCTGCCTGCGCCCGATACCGGCCCATGCGCGGCAGAGCCTGCATCACCTGACGCCGCGTCTGAAAGGCGGCAAGGGTGGGCCGGTCGTGCGGTTGCACCAGATCTGCCACAACGAGATCCACGCGGCCTTTACCGAGGCCGAACTGGCGCGCGATCTCAACACGCCCGAGGCGTTGCGCGCGCATCCGCGCCTGCAGCGGTTCCTGACCTGGGTCGCCAGACGCCCGCCCGATTTTCACAGCCGCAGCGCAGGCGGGCGACGCAAGCGCTGATCCTCGCCGCGCTCTTGCGTGCGCGTCTCGGGCGGGGCAAGACGGGGGCGCAGATCAGGAGGCCGCGATGACCCATATTTTCCCGGTGCGCGTGTTCTACGAGGACACCGACATGGCGGGCATCGTCTATCACGCCAATTACCTCAAGTTCATCGAACGCGCGCGCAGCGATTGGGTGAAGGAACAGGGGCTCGACCAGAACGCGATGCGCGAGGAGGACGGGATCGTCTTTGTCGTACGCCGGATCGAGGCGGATTACCTCGGCATGGCGAAATATGACGACGCGCTGGAGGTGCGCACGCAGGTCCGCTCGATGACCGGCGTGCGGCTGGTGATGGGCCAGGAGGTGATGCGCGGCCAGGATTGCGTCTTTCGCGCCGAGGTGACGGCGGTTTGCGTGACGACCTCGGGCGCGCCCGCGCGTCTGCCGGCGCAATTGCGCAAGCAGCTGCACTGAGCCGGCATCGGGGCCGGAAACGGGATGGACGGGCCTTTGAAACGGCGATCTTCCGCCCATCGCAGGATATGGGTGGCATGGCGCGGCAATATGTTGGCCTTTCCCCTGCAAATCGGATAAAACGATCCTTAATAGGCCCCGTAAGAGGGCCGATGGTGGAAAGAGCAGGTATATGGAAGCAGAAACCCTAGCGCTCGCGCAGGAGATTGATTTCTCCATGTGGGGGCTTTTCATGCGTGCGACGCTGACCGTCAAACTCGTGATGCTGATCCTGATCGTGGCGTCCGTCTGGGCGTGGGCGATCATCATCGACAAGCTGATCTCCTACCGCCGCGCGCGCAGGCAGGCGGTGGCCTTTGACCGCGCTTTCTGGTCCGGAGAGCCGCTGGACGAGCTCTTCGACCAGATCGGGATGGAGCCGAAAGGCCGGGCGGAGCGGATCTTTGCCGCGGGCATGATGGAATGGCGGCGCAGTCACCGCGACGATGGCGGGCTTATCCCCGGCGCGCAGGCGCGCATCGACCGCAGCATGGATGTCGCGATCCAGAAAGAGGTCGAAGGGCTGCAAAAGGGCCTGCCGGTGCTGGCCACCGTGGGCTCCACCGCGCCGTTCATCGGGCTTTTCGGCACGGTCTTCGGGATCATGAACAGCTTTATCGAGATCGCCGAGCAGCAGAACACGTCGCTTGTGGTTGTGGCCCCCGGCATCGCCGAGGCGCTGCTGGCCACCGGGCTTGGCCTGCTGGCCGCGATCCCGGCGGTGATCTTCTACAACAAGCTCTCGGCGGATGCGGACCGGATCACGGCGGGCTATGACAGCTTTGCCGACGAGTTTTCGACCATCCTTTCGCGCCAGCTGGATTCCTGAGCCATGGGCGCGGGTGTGACAAAATCGGGCGGCGGTGGAAGCCGCCGCAGACGCGGCCGCCGCGGCGGGTCGCAGCCGATGTCCGAGATCAACGTCACGCCGTTTGTCGACGTGATGCTGGTGCTCCTGATCATCTTCATGGTGGCCGCCCCGCTGCTGACCGTGGGGGTGCCGGTCGAGCTGCCCAAGACCGCGGCACAGGCCTTGCCGTCCGAGACCGAAGAGCCGCTGACCGTCTCGCTGACCGCGGACGGGCTGGTGTTGCTGCAAACCTCCGAGATCGCCCGCGAGGAGCTGGTGCCGCGCCTGCGCGCGATTGCCACCGAACGGGCCGATGACCGTGTGTTCCTGCGCGCAGACGGGGCGGTCCCCTACGAGCAGGTGGCCCAGATCATGGGTGCGCTCAACGCGGGCGGGTTTTCGTCCATCGGTCTGGTGACCGATGTCGGCGGCCCGGCGCTTGACGGACAGGACCGGTAAGGGCGCGGCCCATGACCCGGGGCACATCCATATCACTTGGCGCACATGGGCTCCTGTTCCTGTGGCTGCTGCTCGGCAACGTGTTTTCCGCCGACCCGCCGCAGATGCAGGTGGCGGATGTGACCGTGCTGTCGGAGGCCGAGTTCGCCGCGCTGACCCGCACGGATGCGCCGCAGCCGGTGGCGGAGCCTGCGCCGGAACAGCCGCAACCGCCCGCCGAGGCGGCTCCGGAGCCCGCGCCGCCCGCCCCCGAAGCACCGCCCGCGCCCGCGCCGCCGCAACCCATCGCGCCGCCGCCCGAACCCGAACCGCGGCCGGAGCCGCAACCGGCAGTCCCGCCCGCGCCGCCACAGGCCGAGGTGCAGGATGCGCCCCCCGAAATGGCGCCCGCACCGCCGCCGCAACCGCAGGACGTGGCGCCCGACATTTCCGTGCGCCCGGTGCCGCGACCCGCGCCGCGCGTGGCGCCTGATCCGGTGGCCCCGCCGCCGCCCGATGCCGAAGTGGCCCCCGAGGTTCAGCAGGCCGCCGACGATCAGGCCGAGGCGCCGGATGTTGCCGAGACCGAGCAGGAGCAGACCGCCCCTGAAGAGGCGGCCACGGAGATCGTGACCGAAGCCGAAGAGCCCGCCGCTGCCGCTCCAACGCGCAGCCTGCGCCCGCAGGCGCGCCCGCAGCGCGTGGTCGAGGCGGCGCAGGAGCGTCCGGCGGAACCGGACACGGCAGAGGATCCGCCCGCCGTGGCCGAGCAGACGCCCAGCGTTGCCGAGGATGTCGAGGACGTGCTGGCCGGTGTGCTGGGCGGCGACAGCGCGCCTGCTCCGGCTGAGCCCGCCGCACCCGCGGGCCCGCCGCTCACCCGCGGCGAACGCGAAGGGCTGCGGCTGGCCGTGCAGGAATGCTGGGTTGTGGATGTGGGCTCTCAGGCGGCCAACGTCACGGTGGTGCTGAGCTTTGACATGACGCGCGACGGCCGCGTCGTGGCGTCATCACTGCAGATGATCGATTCAAGCGGCGGCACGGGCGCTGCGGTGCAGACCGCGTTCAATGCAGCGCGCCGCGCGGTGCTGCGCTGCGAGCAGGGCGGCTACGAGTTGCCCGCCGAGAAATTCGAGCAGTGGAAAGAGATCGAGATGACGTTCAACCCTGCCGAGATGCGGTTGCGGTGATGCAGGTGCATCGCTCGGACAGGTGGCCTCTGCCGCGCCATGTCGGTGCCGGGCTGGCTTGCCGCCGGCCCGGGTCCGCCCATGTGCAAAGCGTGGCGCAGGGCGCGGGGCGGGGTTCTGTCACACTTCTGCGCGAGATGCGCAATTCCCCGCCGGTTTCCCCCTCGCAGGGTATTTTGTCAGGCGCGCGGCCCTTGTATGCTGCGCCAAACGGGCTTTGCCCGATGGAGGGACGAGCATTATGAAGACCTGTCTTGCCGCGCTGCTGACCGCGGTTACGCTGATCCTGTCGGTGCAGACCGCCGCCGCCCAGGACGGCCCGCTGCGGATCGAGATCACCGAAGGGGTGATCGAACCGATGCCCTACGCGGTGCCTGCCTTCGTGGCCGAGGACAGCGCAGCGCAGGCCTATGCCGAAGAGCTCAGCCGCGTCGTCGCCGCCGATCTGACCGGCACCGGCCTTTTCCGCGAAATCCCGCGTGAGGCGCATATCTCATCGATCTCGAGCTTTGCCGCCCCGGTGGCCTTTGCCGACTGGAAGGCGATCAACGCGCAGGCGCTGATCACCGGCGCGGTCAGCGCCGAAGGCGGGCGCGTGGTGATCAAGTTCCGGGTCTGGGATGTCTTTGCGGGCCAGGAGCTGGGGCAGGGCATGCAGTTTGCCTCCACCCCCGATGGCGCGCGGCGGCTGGCGCACAAGGTGGCCGATCAGGTCTATGCGCGTCTGACCGGCGAACAGCCCTATTTCGACAGCCGCGTGGTCTTTGTCTCGGAAACCGGACCCAAGAACGAACGCGTGAAGCGGCTGGCGATCATGGATTACGACGGCGCCAACGTGCAGTACCTGACCTCTGGCAACGCGCTGGTGCTGGCGCCGCGGTTTTCGCCCGATGGCGGTCGTGTGCTCTATACCAGCTACGAGACCGGCGCGCCGCAGATCCACGTGCTCAATGTAGGTGACGTGCAAAGCCGGGTGATGCAGCCCAGCGAAGGCATGATGAGCTTTGCGCCGCGCTTTTCGCCGGATGCGACCACGGTGATCTATTCGCTCACCAACGGCTCCAACACCGATATCTGGGCGATGGACATCGCCTCGACCGCAACCCGTCAGCTGACCTCCGCCCCGTCGATCGAGACCGCGCCGAGCTATGCGCCCGATGGCAGCCAGATCGTCTTTGAAAGCGACCGGTCGGGCACCCAGCAGCTTTACGTGATGCCCGCGGGCGGCGGCGAGGCGACGCGGATCAGCTTTGGCGAGGGGCGCTACGGCACGCCGGTCTGGTCGCCGCGCGGTGATCTCATCGCGTTCACCAAGCAGAATGCGGGCCGGTTCCATATCGGGGTGATGCGCACCGATGGCTCCGAAGAGCGGCTGCTGACCGCATCCTTCCTCGATGAAGGCCCGACCTGGGCGCCCAATGGCCGGGTGCTGATGTTCTCGCGCGAGACCCAGGGCGCGCAGGGCGCAACGACGCTTTATTCGGTCGATATCTCCGGGCGCAACCTCAAGCGGGTGCGCACACCTGCCGGGGCCTCGGATCCAAGCTGGGGGCCCTTGCAGTAACCCCCCGATTCCCATCCGTTGTGGTCTGTGTTAGGCTGACCACAACACCATGAGCAGGACAGTCCCGATGACCCATTTCTCCAAGGCCCTTCTTCTGGTCGCAGCCTTCGGGCTTGCGGCCTGTGCCAGCCCGTCGCGTTTCGACAGCATCGATGACGGCGCCAACACCGCCGCGCGCGACAGCAACGCGATCATCCCCGGCTCGGTCAACGATCCGACCTCGACGGCCTATTTCAACCAGACCATCGGCGACCGGGTGTTCTTTGTGGTCGACCAGTCGACACTGACCCCGCAGGCGCGCGGCACGCTGGATGCGCAGGCGCAGTGGCTGATGACCAACTCCGACTATCTCGCGGTGATCGAGGGCCACGCGGACGAGCAGGGCACGCGCGAATACAACATCGCGCTGGGCGCACGCCGGGCCAACGCGGTCATGGAATACCTGATCTCCAAGGGGGTGGCGCCGAACCGGATGAAATTCATCTCCTACGGCAAGGAGCGCCCGGTGGAGGTCTGCTCGGAAGAGGCGTGTTACTCCAAGAACCGCCGCGCCGTCACGATCATCTCGTCGACGCTGACGGGCTAAGAGATGCGCGCACTGGTCTTTGCCGCGATGCTGGCGCTCGGGGCGGGCATGGCGCCTGCCCAGCAATCCGAAACGCTGGCGGATATCAAGCAGGATCTGTCGATCCTGTTTGTCGATCTGCAGCGGCTCAAGCAGGAGCTGAACACCACCGGCACCAGCGGCTCGCAAGTCTCGGGTTCGGTGCTCGACCGGGTCAATGCCATCGAGGCCGAGATGCAGCGCATCACCGCCAAGGTCGAGGAGCTGCAGTTCCGGGTCAGCCGCGTGGTCGAGGATGGCACCAACCGGTTGGGTGACCTGGATTTCCGGCTCTGCGAGCTGGAACCGGCCTGCGATATCGGCACATTGGGCGACACGTCGCGTCTGGGCGGCGATGCGGTGCCCGCGCCAGCGGCCCCGGTAGCGGCCCCCGGGAAGGCCACCGATGCGCTGCCGATGGGGCCGGGTGAACTGGCGGTCAGCGAAGAGGCGGATTTCCGATCGGCGCAGGACGCGCTGCAGGCGGGTGATTTCTCCGGCGCGGCGCAGCTTTTTGCAAGCTTCCGCGAGACCTATCCGCAAGGGCCGCTGGAAGCGGCGGCCCTGCTGGGCGAAGGCCGCGCGCTGGACGGGCTGGGTGACACGCGCGAGGCCGCGCGGCGCTATCTCACGGTCTATTCCAACCATCCCGAAGCGCAAGTGGCGCCCGAAGCGCTCTGGCGTCTGGGGGTGTCGCTGGGCGCGCTGGGCTCGGTGCCCGAAGCCTGCGTGACGCTGGGTGAGGTGGCCAGCCGCTACCCGTCCTCACAGATGGTCGCCAATGCCGATGCCAGCCGCACCGAGCTTGGCTGCCAGTAAGCCTGCCAGATGAGCCTCGACGCCCGTTTCGCCGAGGCCATGGGCCAGGTGCTGGGGCCGGATTTCCCCTCTGACATCGGGCTGGCCGTCTCCGGCGGCGGCGACAGCATGGCGATGCTCACGCTTGCGCATAACTGGTCGCGTCACTGGGGCGTGCGTCTCTGGGTCGTGACGGTGGATCACGGATTGCGCGACGGCTCTGCCGCGGAGGCGGCGATGGTGGCGGAGGAGTGTGCCGCGCTCGGCTGGCCGCATGCGACGCTGCGCTGGCGCTGGGACGGGCGCGGCAATCTGCAGGATGCCGCGCGGCGCGCGCGGCTGGCGTTGATCGGCCACTGGCGGGGAGGGTTGGCCCATGTGCTGATGGGCCACACGCGCGACGATCTGGCCGAGACGTTCCTGATGCGGCTGGCGCGCGGCTCCGGCGTCGAGGGTTTGTCGGCGATGCAGGCATCGCGGCGCGTCACGCCGGATGTGGGGCCGGATTTGCCGGGCCTTGACCATGACGGTGTCCTGCCGCCGCAAGCGGCGAGCGGCGCGGGCCCGCTCCCGCATCCGGCCAGCTTCCGGATTGTCCGCCCCTGTCTGGACATGACGCGCGCGGAGCTCAGGCATTACCTCAGGACGCTGCAGGGTCGCTGGGTGGAGGATCCGTCGAACGAGGATGTGCGTTTTGACCGGGTGAAGATCCGGCAGGCGGCGGAGATTCTGGAGGGGCTCGGGCTGGACGTTGCGCGCCTCTCCGGGACCGCCCGGCGCATGGCCCGCGCGGGTGAGGCGCTGCGCGCAAGGGCAGCGGAGGTCTGGGACGAGATCGGTGAGGAGCCGCGGGCGGGGGGCGTGCCCACCGGCGAGCTGCTCTTCACCCGCGCGGGGTTCGAGCGCACCGAGCGCGACACCCAGCTGCGCCTTCTGGCGGCGGCCTTGCAGTATATCGCCACGGCGGATTACCGGCCCCGCGCGGCGGCGCTCGAGGCATTGCTCGACCGGGTGCTGGGCGGGGGCGGCGGCACGCTGCTGGGATGTGAAGCGCGGATGGAGCGCGACCGGGTGCGCGTGTTCCGGGAATATGCCGCGGTGGCGGATCTACGGCAAAGGGTTGCAGCGGGGTCGGGGGTCGACCGTTTGTGGGACGGGCGCTGGGCGGTGTTCCATGCGGATCTGCGCGGGTGCGAGATTGGGGCTTTGGGGCAGGACGGGTGGCAGCAGCTCGTCGCGCCTGATGGCGCGCCTCGCGAAACAGCGCCTGATGGCGCGCCTCGCGAAACAGCGCCTGATGGCGCGCCTCGCAATGGGGTGCCTGATGGCGCACCGCCACATGCCTCGGCCCGCAGTCTGCCCGCCATCTGGCAGGGCAACAGGTTGCTCGCCTGCGACGCGCTGGGAGTGGGTCCGGGGGGCACGACGCGGCTCTGGCCTATGGGGCGGGACGCGGGCCTTTTCAAAGGCTTTCTTCTTTCGCATTGAACCGCCCGGTTGGATGTCTATGTTACATTCCAACAGGCAGCGCACCGCTCGTGCGCTTGCAGTCATGGGAGTTTTCCATCTTGGGCAACGCAAGAAACATCGCTTTCTGGGTCGTTCTGTTCCTGCTGATCCTGGCGCTTTTCAACCTTTTCTCCGGCGGCAACACCACGTTGCAAAGCCGCGAGGCGAGCTATTCGGATTTCGTCAGCGCGGTCGAGGATCAGGGCGTGAGTTCGGCTGTGATCGACGGCGAACAGGTCCGCTACCGGACCTCGGACGGTCAGGATTACGTCGTCATCAAGCCCGAAGACGCCAATGTCACCGATCTGCTGATCGAGAACAACATTCCGCTGCGTGCGGAACAGCAAGAGCAGTCGGGCTTCCAGTCCTTCCTGCTGAGCCTGCTGCCCTTCCTGCTGCTGATCGGTGTGTGGATATATTTCATGAACCGCATGCAGGGCGGCGGCAAAGGCGGTGCGATGGGCTTTGGCAAGTCCAAGGCCAAGCTCTTGACCGAAAAGCATGGGCGCGTGACGTTCGACGACGTGGCGGGCATCGACGAGGCCAAGGAAGAGCTCGAAGAGATCGTGGAATTCCTGCGCAACCCGCAGAAATTCAGTCGTCTGGGCGGCAAGATCCCCAAGGGCGCGCTGCTGGTGGGTCCTCCGGGCACCGGTAAGACGCTGCTGGCGCGCGCCATTGCGGGTGAGGCGGGCGTGCCGTTCTTCACCATTTCCGGTTCCGACTTTGTCGAGATGTTTGTGGGTGTCGGTGCCTCCCGCGTGCGCGACATGTTCGAGCAGGCGAAAAAGAACGCGCCCTGCATCGTCTTCATCGACGAGATCGACGCCGTGGGCCGCGCCCGTGGTCAGGGCTATGGCGGCGGCAATGACGAGCGTGAACAGACGCTGAACCAGCTGCTGGTCGAGATGGACGGGTTCGAGGCCAATGAAGGCGTGATCATCATCGCTGCCACCAACCGCCGCGACGTGCTGGACCCCGCGCTGCTGCGTCCGGGCCGGTTCGACCGTCAGGTCACGGTGCCCAACCCCGACATCAAGGGCCGCGAGAAGATCCTTGGCGTGCATGCGCGCAAGACGCCGCTTGGCCCGGATGTGGATCTGCGCATCATCGCCCGTGGCACGCCCGGGTTTTCGGGAGCCGATCTTGCCAACCTTGTGAATGAGGCGGCGCTGATGGCCGCCCGCGTCGGGCGCCGCTTCGTGACGATGGAGGATTTCGAGAACGCCAAGGACAAGGTCATGATGGGGGCCGAGAGGCGCTCCATGGTGCTGACCGACGAGCAGAAGGAAAAGACCGCCTATCACGAGGCCGGTCACGCGGTGGTCGGCATGGAACTGCCGCAATGCGATCCGGTCTACAAGGCGACGATCATCCCGCGCGGCGGCGCGCTCGGCATGGTGGTGTCGCTGCCCGAGATCGACCGGCTGAACTGGCACAAGTCCGAATGCGAGGAAAAGCTTGCCATGACGATGGCCGGCAAGGCCGCCGAGATCATCAAATACGGCGAGGAGAATGTCTCCAACGGGCCTGCGGGCGACATCCAGCAGGCCTCGGCGCTGGCGCGCGCGATGGTGCTGCAATGGGGCATGTCCGACAAGATCGGCAATATCGACTACCGCGAGGCGGCAGAGGGTTATTCCGGCCAGACCGCGGGCCTGTCGGTCTCGGCCCATACCAAGGAGCTCATCGAAAGCGAGGTGCGCCGCTTTATTCAAGAGGCCTATGATCGCGCCTTCCAGATCCTCACCGACAAGAAAGAGGATTGGGAACGGCTGGCGCAGGGGCTGCTGGAATACGAGACCCTGACCGGCGACGAGATCAAGCGCGTGATGCGCGGTGAGCCGCCGACATCGGACGATGACGACGATGGTGCGGACGCGGTTGAGGACAAGAAACCCTCTCTCACGGCGATCCCCAAGACCAAGCCCAAGGCCAAACCGTCGGGCGATCTGGAACCAGAACCGTCCACATGAGCCAAGGCACGCGCATGGCGTGGGACCCCGGGACCTATGGCAGGTTCCGGGGTTTGCGTTTGCGCCCGGCGCTGGATCTGATCCGCGCCTTGCCGGATCTGCCGGAGGGCGGGATCGTGGATCTGGGCTGCGGGTCGGGTGCGGCGGGACCGGCGTTGCAAAGTCTCGGGCGCGCGTTGGCGGGCGTGGACAGCAGCGCGGCGATGCTGGCGGATGCCGAGGCGCTGGGCGTCTATGACGCGCTGCTGCAGGCCGATATCGCCGAATGGACGCCCGACGACCCGCCCGCGCTGATCTTTTCCAACGCCGCGCTGCACTGGTTGCCGGACCACGGCACGCTTCTGCCGCGTCTTGTCGGCATGCTGCCGCCCGGCGGCGTGCTGGCAGTGCAGATGCCGCATCAGATGAACGCGCCGTCGCACCGGCTCTGGCGCAGTCTGGTCGAAGAGCTGTTTCCCGGGCGCTATGACGCGGCGCACGCGCCGGGTGTGCTGCTGCCGGTGGACTACCACCGCCTGCTGTCGCCGCTGGGCCGGATGGATCTTTGGGAAAGCGAGTATTACCAGCATCTTGCACCGGATGGCGAAGGCCACCCGCTGCGCCGCTTCACCGAGGCCACTGTGGCGCGCCCGATCCTCGAGCTGTTGCAGCCGGACGAGCAGGCGCAGCTGATCGCGGCCTATGAGTCGGTGATCGACAAGGCGTACCGCGCGGATCACGACGGCTCGGTGCTGTTCCCGTTCCGCCGGGTGTTCTTTACGCTGAAACGCGCCGGATAAGCGGCGGATTTGGTTTGACACTGTCGCGCCGCCGGACATTCTGCGCGCGACACCCTGCCGGAGATGCCGATGCCCGCCCTGATCCCCACCGACTTCACCGCAAAGATCCTTTGGCTCGGGCTTGTGCCCGAAGCGGGCGACGGGCTGCGCTCGGAGCCGCGCGACGCGCTGGATCTGGCGTTTGCCGGTCCCGTGGGCGAGCGACACGGAGGGCTCACGCGCCCTTCCTGCAGCCGGGTGACCGCGCAGCATCCGCGCGGCACCGAGATCGCAAATGCGCGTCAGCTGTCGGTGGTCTCGCAGGAGGAGCTTTCGGCAACCGCCGAAGCGATGGGGCTGGAGCGGATCGCGCCGGAATGGGTCGGCGCCACGGTGATCCTCGAGGGGATCCCCGATTTCACCCATGTGCCGCCTTCTTCGCGCCTGCAGGGCGCGGATGGTGTGACGCTGGTCGTGGACATGGAGAACCGGCCCTGCGTGCTGCCCGGGCGCGAGATCGAGCAGGAGCAGGCGGGCTTCGGCGCGCGCTACAAGCCCGCCGCCAAGGACCGGCGTGGCGTGACCGCCTGGGTCGAGCGCCCCGGGCGGCTTGTCCTTGGCGAGACGATGCGCTTGCACGTGCCGGATCAGCGCGCCTGGCAAGGCGCGCGTGCTGGGTGATGGACGGGGCGGCGGATTTGCCGGCGGCATGGTTGACCTGGCGCGGACGCCACAGGGCGCTCGGAACAGTCCATCCTGAGACGAGAAACCCGCGGGCTTGAGCGCGGCACGGGTTTCCGATGCGACACCGCCTCTGCCAGCCGCCGCCGTTCCGAGCGTCAAAAATGTCGGATTCGCCGTCACGCAAGCTGGTTTCATTCGCTATGCCTGCGGCACAACACCACTGTCTTGCAACGGGGACCGGAATCCATGGCCTACAAGTCCGACATCGAAATCGCGCGTGAGGCGCAGAAGAAGCCGATCCAGGAGATCGGGGACCGGCTGGGCATTCCGGGCGAACATCTGCTGCCCTACGGTCATGACAAGGCCAAGGTCGGGCAGGACTTCATCAACTCGGTGGCCGATCGTGACAATGGCCACCTGATTCTGGTGACCGCGATCAACCCGACTCCGGCGGGCGAAGGCAAGACCACCACCACCGTGGGTCTGGGCGACGGTCTGAACCATATCGGCAAGAACGCGATGATCTGCATCCGCGAAGCCTCGCTCGGCCCGAATTTCGGCATGAAGGGCGGGGCCGCGGGCGGTGGCATGGCGCAGGTTGTGCCGATGGAAGACATGAACCTGCATTTCACCGGCGATTTTCACGCGATCACCTCGGCGCATTCGCTGCTGAGCGCGCTCATCGACAACCACATCTACTGGGGCAATGCCGCCGATATCGACACCCGCCGCGTTGTCTGGCGGCGTGTGGTGGACATGAACGACCGCTCGCTGCGCCAGATCACCTCGTCCCTGGGCGGGGTGGCCAACGGTTTCCCGCGCCAGGACGGGTTCGACATCACCGTGGCCTCCGAAGTGATGGCGATCCTGTGCCTGTCGAAGAACCTCAGGGATCTGGAGACCCGTCTGGGCGACATGATCGTGGCCTACCGCCGCGACCGCTCGCCGGTCTTCTGCCGCGACATCGGCGCCGAAGGCGCGATGACGGTGCTGCTGAAGGACGCGATGCAGCCCAACCTCGTGCAGACGCTGGAGAACAATCCCGCCTTCGTGCATGGTGGCCCGTTCGCCAATATCGCGCATGGCTGCAACTCGGTGATTGCGACCTCGACCGCGCTGAAGCTTTGCGACTATGTGGTGACGGAAGCTGGCTTTGGCGCCGATCTGGGCGCCGAGAAATTCATGAACATCAAGTGCCGCAAGGCCGGGCTGGCGCCCTCGGTTGTGGTGGTTGTGGCCACGGTGCGCGCGATGAAGATGAACGGCGGTGTCGCGAAGGCCGATCTGGGCGCCGAGAACGTGGAGGCGGTGCAGAACGGCTGCGCCAATCTCGGGCGTCACATCGAGAACGTGAAATCCTTCGGCGTGCCGGTGGTGGTGGCGATCAACCATTTTGTCACCGACACCGATGCCGAAGTGCAGGCGGTCAAGGACTACGTGGCCTCGCAGGGCTCGCAGGCGGTGCTGTCGCGGCATTGGGAGCTGGGCTCCGAAGGCTCCGCCGATCTGGCGCGCAAAGTGGTCGAGGTGATCGAGGCCGGCGAGGCGGATTTTGCGCCGATCTATGCCGACGAGATGAGCCTTGCGGAGAAGATCGAGACCGTCGCCAAGAAGATCTACCGCGCCGACGCGGCGGTGATGGACGGCAAGATCCGCGATCAGCTGAAGATCTGGGAAGATCAGGGGTATGGCAATCTGCCGGTCTGCATGGCCAAGACGCAGTATTCCTTTACCACCGATCCCAACCGGCGCGGCGCGCCCACCGGGTTCGATATCCCTGTGCGCGAAGTGCGGCTGTCGGCAGGGGCGGGCTTTATCGTGGCGATCTGCGGTGAGATCATGACGATGCCAGGCCTGCCGCGCGAACCCGCGGCCAATTCGATCCGGCTCAACGAGGACGGCCAGATCGAAGGGTTGTTTTGAGCTCCGCAGGGGCCATGGACGGGACGACGGGCGCCGCTCGCTGCAAGCAGCATCGCCCCGCCCGCCGTCCCGTAAAAGAGGAACGGAGATGATGCGACCGGCAATGACCCTGGCCCTGGCCCTCGCGGCGACGCCGCTTTTCGCCCAGGAGTGGTTTCAGCACCGGTTCGGCGAGCTGCGCGCCTATCATGGCGACTGGCTTGTGGTCTGTGCCGAGGACGGCGCAGGCCCCTGCCGGGCGGTGCAGTCCGCCCCCGATCCCGGCTCGGACGCCATCTTTGATACGCGCGCCGCGCTGCACCGGATCGACGGCACGCCGGACTGGGTGCTGGAGATCATGGATCGCGGTATGGATAGCGCCGCGCTGACCGCCGTCCGGATCGTGATCGACGGGGAGCGCATCGACATTCCCCCCGGCGGATGGCGGATCGGCGAGCTGACCGTCGAGAATGTCGCCGAGACCATCGTGATCTCCGACGCCGCGATCAACGCCGATCTCGTGGCCCGCATGCGCGCGGGCAACCGGATGCAGGTGCAGTACGACCCGCCCGGCACCGGCGACGGGCTGGCGGCCTATTCGCTGCGCGGCATCACCGCGGCGACCAACGCAATCAACGCGCGCGTTCTGGCGCGACAGGAATAGGATCCGACATGTCCGCAACCCTCATCGACGGAAAGGCCTTTGCCGCTACAATGCGCGCGCAAGTGGCAGAGCATGTGGCGCGGCTCAAAGCCGATCACGGCATCACCCCGGGGCTGGCGGTGATCCTGGTGGGGGCCGACCCGGCAAGCGAGGTCTATGTCGCGGCCAAGCACAAGCAGACCGTCGAAGTGGGCATGGCCTCTTTCGAGCACAAGCTGCCTGCCGACACGTCCGAAGCCGATCTGTTTGCACTTATCGACCAGCTCAATGCCGACCCGTCGGTGCATGGCATCCTGTGCCAGTTTCCGGTGCCCGATCATCTCGATGAGCGCGCCGTGGTGGCGCGGATTGATCCGGCCAAGGATGTGGACGGGTTGAGCGTGGTAAATGCCGGTCTGCTGGCCAGCGGCGAGACGGGGCTGGTGTCCTGCACGCCGCTCGGGTGCCTGATGCTGCTGCGCGACCAGATCGACAGCCTCTCGGGGCTGGAGGCGGTGGTGATCGGCCGCTCGAACCTCTTTGGCAAGCCGATGGCGCAGCTGTTGCTGGGGGAAAACTGCACGGTGACCATCGCGCATTCCCGCACCCGCGATCTCGCCGGGGTCTGCCGCCGCGCCGATATCCTCGTGGCGGCGGTGGGCCGCGCCGAGATGGTGCAGGCCGATTGGGTCAAGCCCGGCGCCACGGTCATCGATGTCGGCATCACCCGCGTACCGCATCCCGAAAAGCCCGGCAAAACCAAGCTTCTGGGGGATGTGGATTTTGCGCAGGTCTCGGAAGTGGCGGGCGCCATCACACCGGTGCCGGGCGGTGTGGGGCCGATGACCATCGCCTGCCTGCTGGCCAACACCGTGACCGCCTGTTGCCGCGCCAACGGGCTCACCGAGCCGGAAGGCCTGACCGTCTGAGCCATTTTGCTTGACCCTGCGTCGCGCCCAGCCATCTTGAAGGGCAGCGGCAAAAAGGGAGCAAGCCATGGGCAAGGTCAGGACGTATGAAGGCGCAGATATCGAGATCGGCTTTGATATGGGCCGGTGCATCCACGCGCGCAATTGCTACCTCAAGCTGCCGCAGGTCTTCGATCCGTCCCGCAAGCCCTGGGTCGCGCCGGATGCGGCGCCGGCCGAAGAGATCGCGGCGATGATCCGCACCTGTCCTTCGGGCGCCCTGACCTTCCGGCGCAAGGATGGCGGCCTGGCGGAAACGCCCGGCCCGATCAACCGCGTGCGGATCCTGGAAAACGGCCCGCTGGCGCTCGAAGGTCATCTGCAGGTGCAGGGCGAAGAGATGCCGCGCGCCACGCTCTGCCGTTGCGGGAAATCCGGCAACATGCCGTTTTGCGACCATTCGCATGTGGAGGCCGGGTTCACGGCCACCGGCGAGCCGTCAACCGATGCCAAGACCGACGGCGATCCCGAGAAGGGCACCGCGGCGGCGGATCCGATCGAGAACGGGCCGCTGAAAGTCGTAGGTCCGATCGAGGTGATCTCGGGCACCGGCAAGCGTCTGGGGGTGATGAACCGCGCGTTTTTCTGCCGCTGCGGCCAGTCTGGCAACAAACCCTTCTGCGACGGTTCGCACAAGGAGGCAGGGTTCGAAGGCTAGACCGGGCATGCTCTGTCGCGCACCCTCGGGGGCTCAGAGCGGCACAGGCACCATCGTGCCCATCAGCGCCGCCACGTGCCGCTCGGTCCCATCCGCGACGCCAAAGACATCGGCGCTCACCACCATCAGGCGGCGCCCGGGCTTGATCACCCGGCCCCGCGCCAGCAGCGTGGTGCCGCGTGCCGGTGCCAGCAGGTTGATCTTGATCTCGGCGGTGACAACCTCCTGATCGTCGGGGATCAGCGTCAAGGCGGCATAGCCCGCGGCGCTGTCCCCGATGGCAAAGCTCAGCCCCGCATGCCCGAAGCCCTGTTGCTGCGAGGTTGCCGCAAGGATCGGCGCGCTGATCTCCACCTTGCCGGCGGCAATCGCGTCGATCCGCGCGCCCAGCGTCGCCATCATGCCCTGCCGTGCAAAGCTGGCCCTGATCCGTGTCTCCATATCCATGCGCGGAGGCTAGTCCGGCGGCATGGGATCGTCCAGCGCGATGCTCAGGCCTGCCGGATCTGCGCGCGCGGGCCCTGCGGCATCGGCAGCATCAGCGCGCGCTGACCGGTCAGGATCGCGCGCGCCTCGGGCGCCATGAGCCGGGTCAGGGTCGGGCTGTCGCTGAACAGCCCGCCGGTATAGGTGCCGTAGGCGGGCAGGATCAGCCGCGCCGCGTCGAGCAGGAAACAGGGCCGCGAAAGCGACCGCCCCCGCGCCAGGATCCGCGCCTTGGGGTGATAATGTCCGGACACTTCGCCCTGCGCGCCAGACGTGGCGATATGGCGAAAACACAGCGCCTCGATCTGCAGCTCGGCCCGGTGCGTGCCGCCAAGCCCGACCGGCCCGGGGTCGTGATTGCCTTCGATCCAGACCCATGCCCGCCCGGCCTGCAGCCGCGCGATCCAGAGCAGATCCTCCTCCGGCAGGCAATCGGCCACCTCCCGGCAATCGAAACTGTCGCCAAGGCAGATCACCTGTCGCGCGCCGGTGGCCTCGAGGTCGCTCTCCAGGCGCAGCAGGGTCTCGCGCGTCTCGTAGGGCGGCAGCTGCGCCCCCCCGATGGCCGACAGCCGCGCGGATTTGCCCAGATGCAGATCGGAGACCACAAGCAGCGCCTGATCGGGCCAGTGCAGCGCGCCGGAAGGCAGGGCCCTGAGCGCGGCGCCGTGGAAATGGACATCGCAAGAGTTCATGATGTGTTCTTGCCAGCGCCTCCCGGATTTCGCAAGAGTGTTGGTCGCCGAATTTGCCGGGACAGCCAGGCGGTCAAAGATGTGCTATGGTGGGTGCACGCCATGACCGCCCGGTGCGGGCGATCACCGACGCTCATATCCACAGATCCCAGGAGCGGTGCCATGATCATGCGTGTGTTTCAGGTGTCCATCCGTCCCGGCAAGGAAGAGGCGTTTGCGCGGTTCTTCCACGACACCGCCATCCCCCTGATGCGCGAGACCGAGGGCATCGTGCAGGTGCTGCCGGGGGCCGCGCGCAGCGAAAGCCCCAGCGAGTTCTGCTTTGTCATGGTCTGGAAGGATCTCGACAGTCTCAAGGCCTTTGTCGGAGAGGATTACGAAAGCCCGCATATCGCCCCGGAAGAGGCCGAACTGGTCGCCCACCGTCTGATCCGGCATTACGATCTGGTGCAGGTCTAGCGGGTTCGGGTCGTATCGAAGGTTGCGGTGACCAGCCAGAACCGCGGATCCCGGTCCGGGTGGTCGCCGTCGCGCGGCTCACATCCCGAACCGTCCTCGTCCCGGTCAAGCCTGTAGATGTCCGTGCCGACCACCAGGACGGGCCCGCTCACAAACGCCGGACCATTGCCATCTCAGCGGTCGCAATCGACATCCTTGGCGACCGGAACGCAGGACCGGGCATAATTGCTGTCAAATGCGCTCCATAGCGACGTCGGCAGGGACAGGATCGTCGCGGTGAGGGCAAGACGGCGCATGAGCCTCTACCTTGGTCAACAAAAGGTAAACGGGGGTCGCGGCGGGGGATGTCAATTCACCCTGAAGCGCCATGCAAAAAACCTTCATCAAGTTACGCTGCCTGGCATAAAGGATTTCAACGCATTACGCGATGCGCGATGTATCAGGTAACTCGTCAGGCATCCTAATACGGCACGCGCCATGCCCGCGTCTTTGTCTCGATCTGCGCCAGCCCCGACTCGTCCAGCAAACGCGTGACCTCCTCCTCCAGCAGCCGCTCATCGGCCAGCCCGCGCACCGGCACCCGCCCCGGTTCCAGAAAGAGCGGCGCGGCCAGCGGCGTCACGCGGGAGAGCGCCACATGGTCGATGCGGTCTCCGACCCTCGCGTGCATCTCGCGGATCCGCGCGAAATCCACCAGACCGCGCATCGCCTCTTGCTGGGTTATCTGCATCAGCAGATGGTCGGGGTCGTATTTCAGCAGCGTGTCATACAGGATATCCGACGACATCGTCGCCTGCCGCCCGGTCTTGCGCTGCCCACCCAACTGCCGCTCGATCAGCCCGGCGATGGTGGCGCTGGCGCGAAACGTGCGTTTCATCACCGCGTTGCCCGCAAGCCAGCCGTCGAGCCCCGCCTCGAGCGCTTCGAGATCGAAAAGCGGCGCGGGATCGGTCACCCGGTCGAGCCCCCAGACCAGAGTTGCGTAATCGGTGGAGACAAAGCCCATCGGCGCCAGCCCCATCTCCTCCATCCGCTTGGTCATCAAAAGCCCCAGCGTCTGCTGCGCGTTGCGCCCGGCAAAACCGTAGACCACCATCTGCTGGCGCCCGTCATGCGGAAAGGTCTCGACCAGGAGCCGACCCGGCTCCGGCAGGCGGCTGACCTCGCGCTGCAGGGCCAGCCATTCGGCGGTATGCGGTGGCAGCTCCGGCCAGGCCCTCTGCCCGAACATGCGCAGGATGCGGTTCGACAGCTGCGTGGAGGTGGCAAACTTGGTGCCCATGAAGGTGGCGATCTTGGGTTTGCGGCCCGGATCGCGGGTCACCTCGACCGTCAGTTCGCGCAGGCCTTCATAGCGCACGATCTGCCCGCCGATCAGGAACGTGTCGCCCTTGGTCAGCGAGGCGGCAAAGCCTTCCTCGATCTCGCCCAGCGGCTTGCCGCCGCGGCCGCGCCAGCGCACCTTGAGCGTGTCGGTGTCCTGGATCGTGCCGATATTCTGCCGGATCCGCGCCGCCGAACGCGGATCGCGCAGCTGCCAGAGCCCGTCAGGCCGCTGCATCAGCCGCTTCCACTGGTCATAGGCGCGCAGCGCATAGCCGCCGGTGGCGCAGAAATCGAGGCAGGCATCGAAGGCCGCGCGGGTGAGATCCGCGTAAGGCCCGGCGCTGCGCATCTCCTCAAAGAGCGGCCCGGCGTCGAACGGCCCGGCGCAAGCGGCGATCAGGATGTGCTGGCAGAGCACGTCGCGCGGGCCGGGGCCTCTCGGCTCGCCATCCAGCTCATGCGCGCGCGCGGCCTCGAGCGCGGCCACACATTCCACCACCTCGAACCGGTTGGCGGGCACCAGCAGCGCCTTGCTGGGCGCGTTGTAGCGGTGGTTCGCGCGCCCGATCCGCTGCACCAGCCGCTTGACGTTTTTCGGCGCGCCGACCTGGATCACCAGGTCCACATCGCCCCAGTCGATGCCCAGATCGAGCGAGCCGGTGCAGACAATCGCGCGCAGATCGCCGCGCACCATGGCGGCCTCGACCTTCTCGCGCTGGCTCCGGTCGAGCGAGCCGTGGTGAATGCCGATCGGCAGCGCGTCCTCATTGGCCAGCCAGAGGTTGTGGAAAAAGATCTCCGCCTGCGCGCGGGTGTTGTGAAAGATCAGCGTGGTGCGATGCTGGCGGACCTGCTCGAGCACCGCGGCGATGCTGTATTTCGCGCCGCCGCCGGACCAGGGCGGCGCCTCTTCGGTGACCAGCATGGAGATGTCGGGCTCCGGCCCGGGATCGGCCTCGACGATCTCGCAGGGATCGGGATGGCAGGCCAGAAACCGCGCGATGGCGCCGGGATCCTCGACCGTGGCCGAGAGACCGACCCGGCGCAGCCCGGGCGCGAGGCTCTGCAGCCGCGCCAGTGCCAGCATCAGCTGGTCGCCGCGCTTGCTCTCGGCCAGCGCGTGGATCTCGTCGACCACCACGCGCTGCAGCCCGGCAAACATCCGCGGCGCATCCTCGTAACTGGTCAGCAAGGCGAGGCTTTCGGGCGTGGTCAGAAGGATATGCGGCGGATCGGCGCGCTGGCGTTTCTTGCGGCTGGCGGGGGTGTCGCCGGTGCGGTCCTCGACGCGGATGGCGAGGCCCGCCTCTTCGATGGGCACGCCGAGGTTGCGCCGGATATCCGCTGCCAGCGCCTTTAACGGGCTGATATAGAGCGTGTGCAGACCGGGTGCGGGCTGCGCTCCGAGCTCCGACAGCGTCGGCAGGAACCCCGCCAGCGTCTTGCCGCCGCCGGTGGGCGCGATCAGCAGCAGCGCGGGGGCCGCGGCGCGCGCCAGCATGGCGTGCTGATGCGGATGCACCTGCCAGCCGCGGGTGGCAAACCAGGTGTTCAGGGCGTGCGGCAACTCAACCATCCCCGAGAGGTAAGGCACTCCGGCCAAAAGCAAAACCGTCCTGGCCTTTCTTCCGGCCGGAAATCCGTCGGGATGCGTTGCCTGTGGCCCGAGCTTCGGAGGGGCGACGCCCCTCCCGCGCGCCGCAGGCGCGCGCCCCCCGGCGACGCGGCACGCGGCGCAACCCCTCTTTTCATTCCCGCGCGCTTCCGGTTCAGTGGCGCAAGGGAGACCATCATGCTCAGCGGCATCCGCATTCTTGAGTTCGAGGCGCTTGGGCCTGCGCCGTTTGCCGGCATGCTGCTGGCAGATCTTGGCGCCGAGGTCATCGTGATCCACCGCCCCGGCGCGCCCGACACCCCCGGCAAGGCCGAGACGTCGCTTCTGGATCGCGGCAAGCGGTCGATGACGCTCGATCTCAAATCCGACGCCGACCGCGCCACCGCGCAGGCGCTGATCCGTTCGGCGGACGGGCTGACCGAGGGCCTGCGTCCGGGGGTGATGGAGCGGCTGGGGCTCGGCCCCGAGGTGGCGCTCGGGCTCAACCCGCGGCTGGTCTACGGGCGCATGACCGGCTGGGGGCAGGACGGCCCGCGCGCGGCGCAAGCCGGGCACGATCTCAACTACCTGGGGCTCAGCGGCGCCTTGTTCTATGCCGGGCTGCCGGGGCAGGTGCCCGGCGTGCCACCGACGCTGCTCGGCGATATCGGCGCAGGCGCGCTCTATCTCACGGTGGGCATGCTGGCGGGGCTGCTGCGGGCACGCGAGACCGGGCTGGGCACCGTGGTCGATGCGGCAATCGTCGATGGTGCCAGCCACATGATGGCGCTGCTCCTGTCGATGGGGCCGCACTTCTCGACCGCCACACGCGGGCGGTCGCTGCTCGACGGGCCGCATTGGTCGCGCTGCTATGCCTGCGCGGATGGCCGCCATATCTCGGTGCAATGTCTGGAGCCCAAATTCTACGCCGCGTTTCTCGAGCGCATGGGCCTCTCCGCGGATCCCGATTTCGCCGCGCAGTTCGACACCGCGCGCTGGCCGGGCCTTTCGGCGCGGCTGGAGCGCATTTTCGGGCGGCTGCCGCGCGCCCATTGGCAGGATCTCTTTGCCGGCAGCGACGCCTGCGTTGCGCCGGTGCTGAGCCCCGATGAAGCGATGGCAGATCCGCATATCGCGGCGCGCGGGATCTGGCAGGACGGCGCCCCGGCCCCGGCGCCGCGGTTTGACGGCGCCGTCAGCAGGCCCGGGCCGCCGCCCGACCGCGGCGACGATACCGCCGCGCTGATACATGAGCTGAAAGAGAAGGGCCTCCTGTGACCGACGCCGCCGATACCCTGGGCACGATCCTGCGCGCCCGCTTTTCCTGCCGTGCCTATCTGAAAGATCCCGTCCCCCGCGCGCTCATCGATGCCGCGCTCGCGGATGCGCAGCATGTGGCGTCCTGGTGCAATTCCCAGCCCTGGCAGGTGACCGCCTGCGGCGCGGAGGAGACCGCGCGTCTGGCCAAGGCGCTTTACGCCCATGCCACGGATGCGCGCCACCAGAGCGACGTGCCGTTCCCGGAGCGCTACGAGGGCATCTACAAGGCGCGGCGGTCCGATTGCGGCTGGCAGCTATATGACGCGGTGGGGGTGCAAAAGGGCGACCGGGCGGCCTCGGCGGCGCAGATGCACGAGAATTTCCGGCTTTTCGGGGCACCGAACTTCCTGCTGATCACCACACCCAAGGCATTGGGCGCTTACGGTATTCTGGATTGCGGGGCATTTGTCACCGGCACCTTGCTGGCCTTGCAGGCGCGTGGCATCGGCAGTGTGGCCATGGCTTCGGTCGCCGGGTTTTCGCCCTTCATGCGCGACTGGTTCGCCATCGCGGAGGACCGCGACGTGCTGTGCGGCATCGCCCTGGGCTGGCCCGACCCCGATCATGCCGCCAACAGCTTCCGCACCAGCCGCGCCGATCCGGCAGAGGCTGTGGACTGGCGCTGACCGCGCGGATCAGGCCTCTTCCAGACGGTCCGTGGCGGGGGGTGGTGTGGGCATCAGCGCGCAGAGCCGGGCATAGAGCGCATCCGGCATCGCGAACGACATGCCCGCCAGCGATGGTTCCAGCTGCGCCACCGAGCGTGCCGAGAGGATCGGAACCGGCGCGCTGGTGTGCTGCGCCACCCAGGCCACGGCGAGCGTCGCGGGATCGGTGCCAAGCTCCCGCGCGATGCCGCCGAGGGCTGCGGCGGCGCTGTGCATTGCCTCCTGCCCGTAGCGCGCCGCATAGCGGTGATCGCGGCTGAGACGCCCGTCTGCCTCGGTGCCGCTGGCATATTTGCCGGTCAGCAGCCCGCCGCCCAGCGGCGAATAGGGCACCGGCAGGATGCCTTCGGAGGCGCACATCGGCAGGATCTCGACCTCGGCCTGGCGCTTCACGAGGTTGTACATCGGCTGGATCACATCGATCCGCGTGCCGCATTGCGCGGCCACCGCCTGCGCCTTCATCACCTGCCAGGCGGCATAGTTCGACACCCCGATATAGCGGATCGCACCGGCGTTCCGCAGTTCAGCCAGCGTCGCAAACGTGTCCTCCAGCGGGGTCTCGTCGTCCCAGCGGTGCATGTATAACAGGTCTATGACGTCCATTCCCAGCCGCGTCCGGCTGGCATCGAAGGTTTTCAGGATGTTGTCGCGGGCCGCCCCGCCGTCATAGCCAACCTTGGTGGCGACGAAGATCTCGTCGCGCTCCCTGGCGGCAAACCGGCCCAGAAGGCTTTCCGACCTGCCGTCGGTATAGGCATAGGCGGTGTCGAAATGGGCAATGCCCGCGGCGCGCGCGGCCTCGAACATCGCGCGGCTCGCGGTCTCGTCGGCGGTGCCGCCGAACTGCATGCAACCAAAGGCGAAATCCGCGGGGCGGGCGCCCGATATCGTGTGAAGCTCTGTCATGACGCCACTCTGGCACGCGGCGGCTGCGGGGCCAAGAGGCTGGACAGAACGGGTTTCGGGGCGCAAGCTGACGTACAGGAAAGGAACTGTCTCATGTGTCCTGCCGCCCGCCGCCGTCTTCGCGCCACTGCCTGCCTTCTCGCGGGCCTGATGCTAGGGCTGCTTACGGCACCCGCCCCGCTCGATGCCGGTCAAAGCTGCACCGAAGACGCGATGATCGTCTTTGACGGCTCGGGCTCCATGTCGCAAATCGCGCTGACGCAGATGGGCGTGCCGCGGATCTCCGAGGCGCGGCAGGCGCTAAGGCAGGTCATCCCCGAGATTGCCGCCGCGCGCAGGCTGGGTCTGGTGATCTACGGGCCCTCCGGTGACCGGATCTGCCGCAATGTGGATCTGCGCTTCGGGCCGCAATGGCGTGCGGCGCCGCGCATTCTGGACGATGTCCGGGGGTTGCGCCCGGCGGGTGGCACGCCGCTCACCCAGGCGGTGCGCGAAGCGGCGCGGGCGCTCGACTACAAGCGCGAGCCCGGTGTGGTGGTGCTGGTGACCGACGGTGACGAGACCTGTGGCGGCGCACCCTGCCAGCTGGCGGCGGAACTTGCCGCCGAGGCGCCGGGGCTGACGGTGCATGTGATCGGCTTCAAGGTGCGCGGCAAGCGCGTGGTCATCGACCGCGACGGCCAGCCGGTCTATTCGCCGGGCGATTCCGTCGCGCAATGCCTCGCCAACCAGACCGGCGGGCAGTATTTCGGCACTGAAACCGTGCAGGAGCTGATCTCGGCCCTGCGCGTCACCCTTGGCTGCAACCTCTTCGGCGCCCTGGCGGAGGAGCCCGGGATGCGGCGGTTCTGACCGCCGTCTGAACCGGCTCCAAGCCATCCCGAACCACCTGCCGCTGGTTTCGCAATATGCCCGCGCACGGAAAAAGGCCCCGCCGCCAGGGCGAGGCCTCGTTTTCGGACTGCTGCCGGATCAGTTCGGGATTTCGCCCGTCAGACCTTCGACATAGAAATCCATACCCAGCAGATCGCCATCCGCGGCGGTTTCGCCATCGGCCAGCCAGACAGAGCCGTCCTGTTTGTTGATCGGGCCGGTGAACGGGTGATACTCACCCGCCGCGATGGCGTCTTTCATGGCCAGCGCCTCTTCCTTCACATCCGCGGGCACGGCGTCGGAAATCTCGCCGATGCCCACCATGCCCGGGCCGATTCCGTCCCAGGTGTCGGTCGATTCCCAGGTGCCGTCCATGACCTTGCCGACCTGCTGGATGTAGTAGGGCGCCCAGTCGTCGATGATCGAGCTCACGCGCGGCAGCGGCGCGTATTCGCCCATGTCCGAGGCCTGACCGAAGGTGATGACATTGCCCGCCTCCTGTGCCGCCGCCTGCGGCGCGGTGGAATCGGTGTGCTGCAGGATCACGTCGGCGCCGTTCTCGATGAGCGCGCGCGCGGCGTCGGCCTCTTTGGCCGGATCGAACCACGTATAGGCCCAGACGATGGAGAACTCGACATCCGGGTTGACCTTCTTGGCGTGCAGATAGGCCGAGTTGATGCCCCGGATCACTTCGGGGATCGGGAAGGACGCGATGTAGCCGATCTTGTTCGACTTGGTCATCTTGCCCGCGATATGACCCTGGATCGCGCGGCCTTCGTAAAAGCGCGCGGAATAGATCGAGACGTTGTCGGCGCGCTTGTAGCCGGTGGCATGCTCGAACTTCACATCCGGGAACTTCTCGGCCACGGCGATGGTCGGATCCATGTAGCCGAAGGAGGTCGTGAAGATGATATCGGCACCGGAAAGCGCCATCTGGGTGATCGCCCGCTCGGCATCCGCGCCTTCCGGCACGCTTTCCTGGTAGATCGTCTTGACCTTGTCGCCATACTCCGCCTCGACGGCGAGACGGCCCTTGTCATGCTCGTAGGTCCAGCCGCCATCGCCGATCGGGCCGACATAGATGAAGCCCGCGGTCACCGGCTCATGGCTTTCGGCAAAGGCAGGCGCGCCGAGGCTGAGCGCAAGTGCTGCGGTGGTGAGAAGTGTTCTTCTGTTCATTTTGTTCCCCTGAAGGTGGTCTTTGGTTTCTTGGCCTCAATGCGAGGCATGGAAGGCTCGGCCAAGGCTCGCGGGTGCGCCATGCGCACCACGGGCCGAGATGATGACAAGCACAAGGATGGTTATCAGATAGGGCGAGGCGGACAAGAGGGCGACCGGCACATCGGCGCCCGCGGCCTGCAGGTTCAGTTGCAGCACCGTCACGCCGCCGAACAAATAGGCACCGATCAGCACGCGGCCCGCGCGCCAGCTGGCAAAGACCACGATGGCCAGCGCAATCCAGCCCGCGCCCGCGGTCATGCCTTCGGTCCATTGCGGCACACGCACGAGGCTCAGATACGCCCCGCCCAGACCCGCGCAGGCACCGCCGAAGAAGATCGCCAGCATGCGCACGCGCACCACCTTGTAGCCCAGCGCATGGGCGCTGTCATGGCTTTCGCCCACCGCGCGCAGGATCAGCCCCGCGCGGGTGTATTTCAGGAAGGCCCAGACCCCCGCCACCAGCGCGAGGCTGAAATAGACCATGATGTCGTGGCTGAAGAGCATCCGACCAAGCACCGGGATATCGCTCAGCATGGGGATGTCGAGCTTGGGCAGGGTGGTGGCCTTCATGCCTTCGTAAGGCTTGCCGATCAGGCTCGAGAGGCCCAGCCCCACCAGCGTGAGCCCCAGCCCTGTCGCCACCTGATTGGACAGCAGATATTGCGTGAGCACGCCGAAGCTGAGGCTCAGCACAGCCGAAGCCAGCGCGGCGGCGGCAAAGCCCAGCAGCGGTGAGCCGGAATTGATCGCCACGGCAAAGCCCACCACGGCGCCGGTGATCATCATGCCTTCGACCCCGAGGTTCAGAACGCCGGATTTCTCGACCACCATCTCGCCCAAGGCCGCCAGCAGAATGGGCGTGGCCGAGACCATGATCGAGGCCACCAGCAGGACGGGATTGATCGATGTCAGGTCCATCACGCGACCTCCGCCCGACCGAACCGCAGCCGGTAATTGGTAAACACATCTGTCGCCAGCAGGAAGAACAGAAGCATCCCCTGGAAAAGCTGGATCGACGCGCCGGGCACCCCCAGCATGAGCTGCGCCAGCTCGCCGCCAATATAGGTGAGCGCCATCAGCAGCCCCGCAAGCAGGATGCCAACCGGATTGAGCCGGCCCAGAAACGCCACGATGATCGCGGTAAAGCCGTAGCCCGAATTGAAGTCGATGCTGATCTGGCCCGCCGGGCCGGTCACTTCGAAAAGCCCCGCAAACCCGGCCAGCGCGCCGGATATCCCCAGACACAGGATCACGATCCGCGTCGGGTTTACGCCGGAAAACCGCGCCGCCCGTGGCGCTTCGCCGGTCAGGCGGATGTTGAAGCCCTGGATGTGCCGCGCCATCAGCACATAGGCGGCAATCACCGCGATGAAGGCAAAGACGACACCCCAATGCATGCCTGTGCCGGTGATGATCTCGGCGTTATGGGCCGCATCCCATTGCTTGAAATTGCGGCTGCCCGGGAACCCCATGCCCTCGGGATTGCGTAAAAGCCCCGAGGCCACCGAGGCAAGGATGTTCTCCGCCACATAGACCAGCATCAGCGACACCAGGATCTCGTTGGTGCCGAACCGGGTCTTGAGCACGGCGGGAATCATCGCCCAGGCCCAGCCGCCCAGCCCGCCTGCGATGATCATCATTGGAAAGATCAGCGGGCTTTCGCTGGGATAGAGCGCAAGACCCGCCCCCGCGCCGCAGATGGCGCCCATGATGTACTGCCCCTCGGCGCCGATATTCCAGATCCCGGCGCGGAACCCGATGCTGAGCCCGATGGCGATCAGAATCAGCGGGCCCGCCTTCACCAGCAGCTGGGGCCGCGTGAACCCGGCAAATTGCGGGTTGAAGATCGGATCCCAGAAGATCGTCCGGATCGCCTCGAAGGGATCGGCGCCGAGAAAGGCAAAGAGGAGACCACCCATCACCATGGTCAGCGCCACCGCGATCAACGGCGTCACGGCAGTCCAGAGCCGCGACGGCTGCGGGCGTTTTTCCAGAGTGATCATGCCTTGGCGCTCCGTGATGCCGGGCAAAGGGCGTATTTGAAAAGAGAAGAAACCCGAAGATCTGCGCAACACATCCGTCGCACGCGCCCTTGCTGCTTCTTCTCTTCAAAAATACGCACTTGCTCCGTGAGCGGCCAAGTGCAGGCCCCGAAGGGGTGCGCTGCGTCACGCATCGACATGCGCCACCTCCATGTCATGCGCGCCGCCCATCATCAGGCCGATCTTCTCGATATCGAGCTCGGCCACCGGGCGCGAGGGTGAGAGCCGCCCTTCGTTGAGAGCCGCAAAGCGGTCGGAGATTTCCATCAGTTCATCGAGGTCCTGGCTGATCACCACAATCGCCGCGCCGTCGGCGGCCAGATCCAGCACCGCCTGCCGGATCGCCGCGGCTGCGGCGGCATCGACCCCCCAGGTCGGCTGGTTGAGCACCAGCACGTCCGGTTTCTGCAGGATCTCCCGGCCCACCACGAATTTCTGCAGATTGCCGCCCGACAGCGCGCGGGCGGCGGTGCCGGGCCCGGGCGTGCGCACGTCGAAATGCGCGATGACATCCTCGGCGAACTGCCGGGACCTGCCCCAGTTGATAAAACCGCTCTTGACCAGCCCCTCGCGCCGCGCGGCGGTCAGGATGCCGTTCTCTATCAGGCTCATATCGGGCGCTGCCGCATGGCCAAGCCGCTCTTCGGGCCCGCTCAGCAGGCCTGCGTCGCGCCGCGCTTCGGGGCCCTGGCGGCTGACATCCACGCCTTTCAGGGCCACCGTGCCCGGCGCGGAGATCCGCTCTCCCGAGAGGGCCGCCAGCAATTCGTCCTGGCCGTTGCCCGCGACCCCGCCGATGCCCAGAACCTCGCCTGCATGCACCGTCAGGGCGATCTCGCGCAGCGGCGTGCCGAAGGCGCCGGGTGCCGGCAGGCTCAGCGACTCGACCCGCAACAGCGTCTCTCCCCGGGCATGTTCGCGGGCCTCGGGCGTTGCAAAACTGGCCCCCACCATCATCTCCGCCAACTCGCGCGCGCTGACCTCCGACGGGGTGCAGGTCGCCACCTTCTTGCCCAGCCGCAGGATCGTGGCGTGATCGCAGAGCGCGCGGATCTCTTCGAGCTTGTGGCTGATATACAGGATCGACGTGCCCTCGGCCTTGAGCTTGCGCAGCGTCTCGAACAGGATCTCGACCTCCTGCGGTGTCAGCACCGAGGTCGGCTCGTCCATGATCAAAAGTCGCGGATCCTGCAGGAGACAGCGAATGATTTCAACGCGTTGCCGCTCTCCGGCAGAAAGCGTGCCAACCGTCCGCCCGGGATCGAGCGGCAGGCCGTACGTCTCCGACACCTCGCGGATCTGGCGGGCCAGATCGCGGGGTTTGGGCGGGTTCTCCATCCCCAGCGCGACATTCTCGGCCACATCGAGCGCATCGAAGAGCGAGAAATGCTGGAACACCATCGCCACGCCGGAGCGCCGCGCCTCGGACGGCTTGGCGGGCGCAAAGCCCGCTCCGTCCAGTTCCATACGACCCTTGTCCGGCGCCACCAGCCCGTAGATCATCTTGACCAGCGTCGACTTGCCCGCGCCGTTTTCGCCCAGCAGCGCGTGGATCTCGCCTTTGCGAATATCGAAGGAGACGTCGTCATTTGCGACAACGCCGGGATAGGCCTTGGTCAGGCCCCGGATGCTGAGGAGTGTGTCGGCCACGCGTTCTTGTCCTCTCTGGTCAGGGCCATGATTTGACTTGCGACGCCAATGGCAATGGCTTGCGGGTGTTTGCCCAGCGACTTTTGCCCAATTGGACAGCAAATGCGATTTATTTGTGCGTCCAAATGACCCAAAGCCTTCAAACGGCTGCGAAACCGGGCCCATTTCGTGTCCGATCCGATCAGGCCGCAGAACCGGAAACCGTGCATCAGGGCGGCGTGGCACAACGCAAGGTCTAGCTCGTGGCTATAGGTCAGAATCAGGTGCGCGGCGTCATCCGGCGCGTGTGGCATCGCCCGTTCGGGCTGTACGGCGGGCAGGCGGCAGACGCCCGGCGGGATGCCCTGGGGAAAGCGCGTCTCCGCAGTGTCGACCCAGGTGATGGCAAATTCCGGCAGATCGCAGAGCACGCCGACAACCGCCCGGCCCACATGGCCCGCCCCCCAGATCCAGAGCGGCTGCGTGGCGTGGGCCACCGGCTCCACCAGCCAGCCCTGCAGCAGTTGCGGCGCGGGGCTTTCGCCGCGCGCGCGGGCGCGGTCGATCAGCCGCGACACCACGAGCGGGCAGGCGCCGGGGCCGCGCGCAATCACCTCCTGTCCCTCAAGGGCCAGGACCGCGTCGGCGTCATAGAGTTCGGTCAACAGGGTCACCGCCCCGCCGCAGCATTGCCCCAGCTCCGGGCCAAGCGCGTGCCGCGTCAGCCCCTGCCGCCCAAACGCCTTTGCTGCGGCCTGATATTCCAGCGCGCCGCCGCCGATGGTGCCGCTTTGCCGGGTCCCGTCCGGCCCTTGCCAGACCAGCATCGCCGCGCCGACTTCGCGCGGGCTCGACCCGGCCACCTCGGCAATGACCACGCGCGCCACGCGGCCCTGCGCCGCCACGGCCTGCCGCAGGGCGCCGAGGTCAAACCCCATTTCGCACCGTCCGGATGGCCGCCAGCACCCGTTCCGGCGTGGCGGGCGCGTCGAGCGCGGGGTAGCTCTCTCCGCAGGCCGCCACCGCGTCGCTCAGCGCCATCAGCGCCGAGATGCCCAGCATGAACGGCGGCTCCCCCACCGCCTTGGAGCGATAGATCGTCTCCTCGCGGTTCTCCCCGTTCCAGAGCGTCACGTTGAAGATGTCCGGCGCGTCCGAGCAGGCGGGGATCTTGTAGGTCGAGGGCGCATGCGTCCGGAGCCGTCCCTGATCGTCCCAGACCAGCTCTTCGGTGGTGAGCCAGCCCGCGCCCTGCACAAAACCGCCCTCGATCTGGCCGATATCGAGCGCCGGATTCAGCGAGGCGCCGCAATCATGCAGGATATCGGTGCGTAACATCCGGTTTTCGCCGGTCAACGTGTCGATCACCACCTCGGTGGCGGCCACCCCGTAGGCGAAATAGAAAAACGGCCGCCCCTGACCCTTGATGCGGTCCCATTGCAGGTGCGGCGTCTTGTAAAACCCGGTGGAGGAGAGGCTGACGCGGCCCTCGTAACAAAGCTTCGCGGCCTCGGCAAAGCTCAGCACCTCGCCGCCCACATGCACCGCGTCGGCCTTGAACCGCACCTGTTCCGACGTGCTCTGGTGCAGCCCTGCCAGATGCGCCGCCATGCGGTCGCGGATCGTGTCGCAGGCGGCCTTTACCGCCATGCCGTTGAGGTCGGAACCCGAGGACGCCGCGGTGGCCGAGGTGTTGGGCACCTTGCCGGTGTCGGTTGCGGTGATCCGGATCCGGTCCACCGATACGCCAAACCGGTCCGCGGCCACCTGCGCCACCTTCTGGAACAGCCCCTGACCCATTTCGGTGCCGCCATGGTTCATGTGAACCGAGCCGTCCTGATAGACATGCACCAGCGCGCCCGCCTGGTTGAGATGGGTGAGCGTGAACGAGATGCCGAATTTCACCGGCGTCAGTGCAAGCCCGCGCTTGAGCACCGGATGGGTCGCGTTCCACTCCGACACCGCGGCGCGCCGCGCATCGTAATCGCAGCTGCGCGCCAGATCATCGGTCATCTCGTGCAGGATGAAATCCTCGACCGGCTGCCCGTAAGGCGTGGTCTGCACCCCTTCGGGGGCCTGTACCGGCGCGCCCGTCTGCACCGCGCCTTGCGCGCCGCGCGATGTCAGATCGAGCGTTTCGGGTTTCGTCTGGCCGGTCATCTCCTCGGGCGCGCGCGCCTCCGGCGAGCGGAGGGCGGGGCCCCCGTCCGACGCAGCCGCATAGTAATTCGCCCGCCGGACCGCCAGCGGGTCGCGCCCCAGCACATGCGCGACATGATCCATCACCCGCTCGATCCCCAGCATGCCCTGCGGGCCGCCAAAGCCGCGAAACGCCGTGGCGCTCTGGGTGTTGGTCTTGAGCCGGTGCGATTCGATCCGCACCGCAGGCAGGTGATAGGCGTTGTCCGCATGCAGCATCGCGCGGTCGGCCACCGGCAGGCTGAGATCCTGCGCCCAGCCGCAGCGGGCGTATTGCACAAACTCGACACCGGTCAACCGGCCGTCGGCGTCAAACCCCGCGCTGTAGGCGATACGGAAATCGTGCCGCTTGCCGGTGATCATGAAATCGTCGTCGCGGTCATAGCGCATCGCAGCGGGCCGCCCGGTTGCATCCGCGACCAGCGCGCAGGCGATGGCCAGCGCATTGCCCTGGCTCTCCTTGCCGCCAAAGCCGCCGCCCATGCGGCGGGTCTCGACCCTCACGGCATGCATCGGCACGCCCAGCGCATCGGCGACCTTGTGCTGGATCTCGGTCGGATGCTGGGTGGAGCTCATCACCACCATGTCGCCGCCTTCCTGCGGCAGCGCCAGCGCGGCCTGACCTTCGAGATAGAAATGCTCCTGCCCGCCCATCTCGATCACGCCGTCGACGCGGTGCGGGGCGCTGTCGATGGCCGCCCCGGCATCGCCTTTCTCCCAGATCCGCGGGCCGTCCTCGAACCGGCTGTCCGCTTCCAGCGCCTCGTCGATGCTGAGGATGGCGTCGCGCGGCTGCACCTCCATATTCGCCAGCCGTGCCGCCCGGCGTGCGGCCAGATGGCTGGTCGCGGCTACCAGGAACACCTGCTGGCCGAGATAGTCGATCCGGTGGCCAGACAGCAGCGGCTCGTCATGCGCCGAGGGTGAGCAATCGACCGCGCGCGGCAAGTCGCTGGCCTGCCAGACGCCGACCACACCCGGCGCGGCGCGCACCGGATCGAGATCGAGCGTTGTGATCCGCCCGGCGGCGATCTCGCTCAGACCGAAGGCCAGATGCAGGCAATCGGCGGGCACCGGCAGATCGTCGACATAGCGCGCGGCCCCTGTCACATGCAGACGGGCCGCGTCATGCGGCAGAGGTTTGGAGACACTCATCCGCGGACCTCCGGTCTGACGCCCGCCCTGCAGGTCTTCGTTTGCCCTCTCATGGCATCACCTCCAGCACGTCCACATCCGCGCCCATATCCGCCAGAAGGCAGCGCGAGAGCATGTTACGGGCCGCGCTCAGCCGGTAATTCGCGCTGGCGCGCATGTCCGACAGCGGCTGGAAATCCGCCTCCCATGCGTCCCAGGCGGCGGCCAGCGTGTCCTCGGACCAGGGCCGCCCGGTGATTGCGGCCTCCACCGCGTCGGCGCGTTTCGGGATCCCGGCCAGCCCGCCAAAAGCGATGCGCGCCGCGGTCACGCTGCCGTCCTCGACCGTGATGTTGAACGCGCCGCAAACCGCCGAGATGTCCTGATCGAACCGCTTGGAAAGCTTCATGACCCGCAGCCGGTCGGGCTGATCGGGAAGGCTCACCGCCTCGACAAACTCGCCGGGGTGGCGATCCTGCTTGCCGTAGTCCAGAAAGAACGCCTCGACCGGCATCTCGCGCCGGGTGTCGCGGTAGCGCAGATGCAGGATCGCCCCGAGCGCGATCAGCGCCGGCGGGTTGTCTCCGATGGGGGAGCCGTTGGCGATATTGCCGCCGATGGTCGCCGCGGCGCGGACCTGCGCGGAGCCATAGCGCCGGATCATCTCGGCATAGGACGGGTGGCGCGCCGACATCGCCGCCAGCACCCGGTCCATCGTCACCCCCGCCCCGATCCGCAGCCCGGCATCGGTCTGCGCGATCTGCTGCAGGTCGGCGCAGCGGTTGAGAAAGATCACCTCGTCGAGCTGGCGCAGCTGCTTGGTGACCCAGAGCCCGACATCGGTGGCGCCCGCCACCAGCGTCGCATCGGGATGGCGGGCATAAAGCGTGGCCAGTTCGTCGGCGCTTTGCGGCGCATAGGCAGAGGGCGGATGCTCGGCGCGCCGCTCCGGGATCGCGGGCCGCTCGGTTGCCGCGCCATTCCCGAGCGCCGTGCTGTCATGGCTCATCCAGTCCGGCACCGGCTCTTTTGCGGCAGCCTCGGCGGCGCGCAGGATCGGGGCGTAGCCGGTGCAGCGGCAGAGGTTGCCCGCCAGCGCGTCGTTGAAACCGTGATCCCCTTCGAGATGCGCCACCGCCATCGAGACGATGAAGCCCGGCGTGCAGAAGCCGCATTGCGCGCCGTGATGAGTGATCATCGCCTGCTGCACCGGGTGCAACTGTCCGTCGGGGCCCGCGATGCCTTCGACCGTGCGCACCGCCTTGCCGTCGAGCTGCGGCAGAAACAGGATGCAGGCATTGAGCGCCTTGGCCCCCGCGGCATCCGAGATCATCACGGTGCAGGCGCCGCAATCGCCTTCGTTGCAGCCTTCTTTCGTGCCGCGCAATCCGCGGGTCTCGCGCAGCCAGTCCAGCAGCGTTGTGGTTGGATCCACATCGCGCAGGGCCACGCTCTCTCCGTTGAGAAGAAAGGTGATATCCATGTGAAAACCCGGCCGCCTTTCCGCAATCGTCCTGTCGGGGGAGCGCGGCCCCGATGCGGCGACAAGCCCGCGCATAACCCCGGTTGGACCCAACGCTAGGTCCGGAGCGCGTTGCTTGGCAAGGGAAAACTGTGCGCGGGCCCGCGGCGGGACGGGCCGCCCGCGCGTGCTGCCTATTGGCCCAGCAGGAAGATCGCCAGCGGCACCGGCAGCACGGCCAGCATCACGGTCGCCAGAAAGCGCAGGGGCGTGAAAACACCGCTCAGACCGGCGGCAAACGCGAGCCCGCCGCCGCCGCCGATCACGACATTGCCCGGCATGTTGATCAGCACCAGAAGCGCCACATAGCGATAGCGGGCCAGCCGCTGCAGCGCCGGTTTGCGCGCGGCACTCACGAGGAAATCCGGGCGGTCCTCTGGCGCGGTCTGCTCGAGCCTGTCGAGCAGGTCTGCGACGCGCCGCAGGCGCAGTTTTCGCGCGGTCCGCGCTGACCGTTGCAGCGGCACGAGGCGCCCCGCGCCATAGGCCAGCATCAGGCTCAGCACCGTCGCGGCATAGACCAGCGGCGCGACCGACGCGCCAAACACCGTCAGAAGCGTCATGCCAATCTCCGCACCCGGCACAAACGGCAACGCCGTCAGCAGGATGTAGCCCAGAAGCCCCAGCATCAGCATCCGGTGCATCATCGCCTCGGTATGGGGCATGATGTCGAACGACAACGCGTGTTTGACCATCTCGGCCAGCTGCATCGCGCCGTAGATCGCCGCAATCAGCACCACGAGGCGCGCGGCCAGCCCGACATAGAACCCCGCAACGCTGCGGGTGTCCGATGTCATCCCGACGCGGCCATATCGACGGGCAGGGAAGAGCGCTGACCGTCGAAGGACAGCACCTGAGTGACGCTGCGATACCAGCGCCGCGATGTCCAGGTGACCGTGCCGGTCACAACGTCGCCGCGGATCTGGCCGCGCCAGATCATTGTGGTGGTCTTGGTCGGGCAGTAGGCCTCGACGATGAAGTCGGTGCCGCCCGCAACGCTGCGGGTGAGATAGGCGCTGGGCGGATAGTTGCAGCGATCCGTGCATTCGCGCGACATGAAGAGGCCCTGGTCGAATTGCAGCTCGTCCACAAGCTCGGCCGGTTTGCCCTTGAGCCCCATCCGCGTGTCAAAGCGCAGCCCGTCCAGCGCACCCGCGCCCTTGGGATCGCTCATCTCCATCAGCAAGGCGCGCGGCGTGGCGGCTGCGTGGTCGGCATCGCTCGGGGCGCTGAGAATGACGTATCCGGCACCTGCCAGACCCAGCACGACGGCAAAAAGCATAATCCAGCGCATGCGCCCCTCCAATCGGGCTAGATTAAGCCTTGCGCGTGTGAAAGCCCAGCGTGTTGACGCGCTCTGCGGTCGCAGGGGAGGGCGCGGCGCGGGCGCACTCAGATTTTGCCCTTTTCGAGCGGGTCACCGCTACATACTGTAGCGCCATGGCTGATCCCCGATTTATTCACCTGCGCGTTCACACCGAATATTCGCTTCTGGAAGGCGCCGTGCGTCTGAAAAAGCTGCCAAAGCTCTGCAGTGACGCGCAAATGCCCGCGGTGGCGGTGACCGACAGCAACAACCTTTTTGCAGCGCTGGAGTTCTCTGTCGCGGCGGCAGGGGCCGGTGTGCAGCCGATCATCGGCTGCCAGGTCGATCTGCGCTACCTCGAACCGCAGCCGGGTGAGCGCCCAAAGCCACCGGCGCCGGTGGCGCTGCTGGCGCAGTCCGAACGCGGCTACGAGCATCTGATGAAGCTCAATTCCTGCCTCTACCTGCGGCGCGACGGCGAGTTGCCGCATGTGACATTGGATGAGCTTGCAGCGCATTCTCAGGATGTGATCTGCCTTTCCGGCGGGGCCGATGGACCGGTGGGGCGATTGCTGCAGGGCGGACAGCGCCCGGCGGCGCAGGCGCTGATGACGCGGTTCTGCCAGATCTTCGGCGACCGGCTTTACGTCGAGCTGCAGCGCCATCCGGGCGAGGACGGTGCCGCGCCTGAGGCCGAACGGCTGTCAGAGCGCGGCTTTGTCGAGATGGCCTACGAGATGAGCCTGCCGCTGGTGGCCACAAACGACGTCTATTTCCCCAAGGCGGATATGTACGAGGCGCATGACGCGCTGATCTGCATTGCAGACGGGGCCTATGTCGACCAGCAGGAACCACGCCGCCGCCTGACCCCGCAGCATTATTTCAAGACGCCGCAGGAAATGGCGGTGCTGTTTGCCGACCTGCCCGAAGCGCTTGAGAACACGGTGGAAATCGCCCGCCGCTGCGCGTTCATGGCGTATCGGCGCGATCCGATCCTGCCGAAATTCGCCGATGACGAGGTGGACGAGCTGAAGCGTCAGGCTCAATCGGGCCTGATGGCCCGCCTCGCGGTGATCCCGCATGCGGCCCCGGTCGAAGAGTACGAAAAGCGGCTCGAATTCGAGCTTGGCATCATCGAGGGCATGGGCTTCCCGGGCTATTTCCTGATCGTGGCCGATTTCATCAAATGGGCCAAGGAGCAGGACATTCCGGTAGGGCCGGGGCGCGGCTCGGGTGCGGGCAGCCTTGTGGCCTACGCGCTCACGATCACCGATCTCGATCCATTGCGCTACTCGCTGCTCTTCGAGCGGTTCCTGAACCCCGAACGCGTCAGCATGCCCGATTTCGACATCGACTTCTGCATGGACCGGCGCGAAGAGGTCATCCGCTACGTGCAGGAGAAATACGGCCAGGACCGGGTCGGCCAGATCATCACCTTCGGCGCGCTGCTGTCCAAGGCCGCGGTGCGCGATGTGGGCCGCGTGTTGCAGATGCCCTACGGGCAGGTGGACCGGCTCAGCAAGATGATCCCGGTCGAGGGCGTGAAACCCGTCAGCATCGAAAAGGCGCTGGCCGACGAGCCGCGGCTGCGCGAAGAGGCCAAGGCCGAAGAGGTGGTGGACCGGCTTCTGACCTATGGCCAGCAGGTCGAAGGGCTGCTCAGGAACGCCTCCACCCATGCCGCCGGTGTGGTGATCGGCGACCGGTCGCTCGATGAGCTGGTGCCGCTTTACCGCGATCCGCGTTCCGACATGCCCGCCACGCAGTTCAACATGAAATGGGTCGAACAGGCCGGGCTGGTGAAGTTCGACTTTCTGGGCCTGAAGACGCTGACGGTGATCCAGAACGCGGTCGATCTCATCCTGAAATCCGGGCGTCACCTGCATATTGCCGCCGATGGCACCGAGCTTTACACCCCCGCCGCCGGGACCGAGGACGATATCGGCGCGATCCCGCTGGATGACGAGGCCTCCTACAAGCTTTATGCCGCCGCCAGGACGGTGGCCGTGTTCCAGGTGGAAAGCTCGGGCATGATGGATGCGCTCAAGCGCATGAAGCCTGACTGTATCGAGGATATCATCGCGCTGGTGGCGCTTTACCGCCCCGGTCCGATGGAGAACATTCCGAAATTCTGCGAGGTCAAGAACCAGCTTTCCGAGCGCGAGACGCTGCATCCGTCGATTGACCACATTCTCGATGAGACCCAGGGCATCATCGTCTACCAGGAACAGGTGATGCAGATCGCGCAGGAGATGGCAGGCTACAGCCTTGGCGGCGCCGACCTGCTGCGCCGCGCGATGGGCAAGAAAATCCAGGAGGCGATGGACGCCGAACGCCCGAAATTCCTCGCGGGCGCAAAGGAAAACGGCGTCGACAAGGCCAAGGCGACAGAGGTCTGGAACCTGCTCGACAAGTTCGCCAATTACGGCTTCAACAAGTCGCACGCTGCCGCCTACGCCGTGGTCAGCTACCAGACCGCCTGGCTGAAAGCGAACCACCCGGTGGAGTTCATGGCCGGTGTGATGAACTGCGATCTGCACCTGACCGACAAGCTGGGCGTCTATTTTGAGGAGGTGCGCAAGGGTCTGGGGCTGCCCTGGGTGCCGCCTTGCGTGAACCGCTCCCAGGCCACGTTCGATGTCGAGAACGGAGAGCTGGTCTACGCGCTGGGCGCGCTCAAGAATGTGGGCGTGGAGGCGATGCGGCTGATTGTCGACGGGCGGCGCGACGACAGCGGTGCGGACCGGCCTTTCGCCACGCTCTTCGATGTGGCGCGCCGGGTGGATCTCAAACGCGTCGGCAAGCGGCCGCTGGAAATGCTGGCACGCGCCGGTGCCTTCGATCTGCTCGATCCGAACCGGCGGCGGGTCTTCGATTCGCTTGACGCGCTGGTGGCCTATTCGGCGGCGATCTTCGAGCAGAAAGGCAGCGCGCAAGTGTCGCTTTTCGGAGAAGCGGGCGACGATCTGCCGGAGCCACGGCTCAGCCCCGTCGCTGACTGGCTGCCCGCCGAACGGCTCGCCGAAGAGTTCAAGGCGGTGGGGTTCTACCTCTCGGGCCATCCGCTCGACGATTACATGCCCGCGCTGAAACGCAAGGGCTGCCTGACGCTGGACGAGGTGACCGCCAAGGCCGAAAGCGGCGCGCTGATCGCCAAGATGGCCGGGGTTGTGGCCGGGCGGCAGGAGCGCAAATCGGCCCGCGGCAACCGCTTCGCCTTCTGCCAGCTCTCCGATCCCACCGGCGCCTACGAGGTCACGCTCTTTTCCGAAACGCTGGAGAAAAGCCGCGAACATCTGGAAACCGGCGCCAAGGTTGTGTTGACCGTCGAGGCGACGCTGGAAAGCGATCAGTTGAAGCTGCTGGGCCGTGGCGTGTCCCCGGCAGAGATCACCGTGGCCGATGCGGGCACCGCCGGGTTGCGGATCTTTGTCGAGACATCCGACGCGATCCCGCAGATCGCCTCGGTTCTGGGCCGCGCCGCCGAGCAATTGCCCAAGGCCGCGCGCGGACCGGTGCATCTGCTGCTCAGCGATGCCGGGTTGCCGGGCGAAGTGGAGATGGATCTGCAGCAGCAGTTTCCGGTTACACCCGAGATCAAGGGCGCGGTCAAAAGCCTGGGCGGCGTGCTGGCAGTCGAGGAGTTCTGAGACGGGGTGAGTCCGCGATGCCGCGGAATCCGCCGATTGATCCGCGCGCAGGGGGGCGGCGCTGGACGCGGGCGGGGCTGGCGCGGTAGAAGCGGAGGTCAGACCTCGGAGTGCGGATATGCGACAGAGAATTCTGGTCCTCGTGCTGGGCCTTGCCCTCGCGGGCTGTGCGGATCCGCTGGAGGATGTGCCGCGGCTGGACGATGTGGATGTGCCGAGCGAAGCCGCGCAGGCCGATGCCGTGGCCGCCGGGGATGCCGATGCGGTGGTTGCCGATGATGCGCCGCGCGACGTGAGTGCCGCGCAGGCCGCACCGCCGCAACGCGGATTTCTGGGGTTCCTGCGCGGGCGGGCGGAGGCCGCCAAAGCGCCCGCCGCCGAGACCGCGCCGGAGGATCCGGTGGCCGAAGAGGCCGCTGCCGCCGCCGGTGTGACCGAGGTGGCTGCCGCGGCCCCTGCCGCAGCGCCGCAGCGCCGGACCGGCGGGCAGGGTGGCGGGCTCTTTGGCGGCATGTTTGCCGGCGGGGGCGGCGGCGGAGGTGGATCCGGGGCCGGCGCGCCGAAACCCGGTGATCCCGATTACGAACAGGTGGGCCCCGGGGTCACACTGCCTTACGGCAAGATCGCGCGGCTCTGCGGGGTATCCGCAAGCCGCCTCGGCAAGCTCACGCAAAAATATCCCGAACGCGGCCGCGGCTATGCGCTTTATGACAGCAATCCCGGCAGCACCGGGTTGCGGAATTTCTACCTCACCGGCTTCGATGACGGCTGCGCGCGGCAGTTCACCGCGGCCTTGGTGCTGTTCGGCGCGCCGGAAACCTACGAGCAGATACGGTATTCCGCGGCGGGTGCGACGCAACCGGTGTCGGAAACCGATGTGGCCTATGAGCGGGTCAAGTCGCGGGTGTGTCGGGTGGGCCGCGGCAAGCCCTGCGGGTCGCGCATCAAGACGCTGTCGCGCAACACCGTCTTCGTGAGCGTCTACGAGCGGTTCGGATCCAATGCGCGCTGGAAGAACCTGCTGCTGCATGACGGGGCGGTCGAGGCGCTCGACATCAAGTAGTGCCTTTGCAGGGATGCTGCGGGCCCCGGCTGTCGCGTTGATCTCGCTGATGTCAGGCTGCGCGCCGGTCAGGCGGAAAAGCGTCGCGCTTCAGTAATGCGGCGGGCGCTCGTCGCCCAGAACCACGCCGCCGCTGCCTTCGCTCTGCCGCTCGGCCTCGCGCTGCATCAGCATGGCGACCCGCGTCTCCAGCGTGTCGATCACCCGGTCCTGCCGGGCGACGGTGGCCGACAGATCGTCGAGCATCCGCTCCAGATGGGCGATGCGTTCTTCCAGGGGGTCGGGCAGGTCGGTCATGGCGCGGGGTCCTTGTCTGGCTGATGCCTACTCCGGTTGGCGGATGTTGCAAAGGGGGGGCGCTGCCCCCGCGGCCACAAAGCCGCGCGCGCCAAGGATATTTCAGGCCGGAAGAAGCAGGGGGGCTGCGCTTGCCCCGCCCCGGGCGAGCTTGTAGGAGAGGCGCGACGTCAGATCCAGCCCGGTGGAGGCCATGGCCAAACAGAAGAAAGCCCCCCGCCCCAAGGCGCAGACCCCGAAAGGGTTCCGCGACTATTTCGGCATCGAGGTGACCGAGCGTGCAGAGATGCTGCGCGCCATCGAGGCGGTCTATCATCGCTACGGGTTCGACGCGCTGGACAGCTCCGCCGTAGAGACGGTGGAGGCGCTGGGCAAGTTCCTGCCCGATGTCGACCGGCCCAACGAAGGTGTCTTTGCCTGGGAGGATGACGACGCGGGCTGGGTCGCGCTGCGCTATGATCTGACCGCGCCGCTCGCGCGGGTCTATGCGCAGCACCGCAACGACCTGCCGCTGCCCTACCGGCGCTACGCCATGGGGCCGGTCTGGCGCAACGAGAAGCCGGGACCGGGGCGGTATCGGCAGTTCTATCAGTGCGACGCGGATACGGTCGGCGCGGCGTCGGTGGCCGCGGATGCCGAGATCTGCGCCATGCTCGCGGATACCCTGGAAGCGGTTGGCATTCCCCGCGGCGACTACATCGTGCGGGTGAACAATCGCAAGGTGCTAAACGGGGTTCTGGAGACGATGGGGCTGGAGGATGACGGTCAGCGCGACGCCGTGCTGCGCACCATCGACAAGTTCGACAAGGTTGGCGAGGCGGGCGTGCGCGAGCTGCTCGGCAAAGGGCGGCTCGATGCGTCGGGGGCGTATATCGACGGTGTGGGGTTGAGCGAGGCGCAGGCGGAGCCGGTTGTGGCTTTCCTGACTGCGAACGAGACTATCGAAAGAGAGTTACTTGAGGGTCCTCCAAGCCCAGATAACCGGATTCCGGGTGGGATGGGTATAAGACTAACAGATCCTCATGATGGTACAGAACACGCAGGTCGTGTCTGGAATTGGGCCGTCCTCGACCACCTTATGCGAATTGTTGGAAATACAGAGATAGGACTCGAGGGATTGAAGGAACTGGGCGAAATCAGTGATCTACTGTCCACTCAAGGATACGGGCCAGATAGAATTAGGATCGACCCCTCCGTCGTGCGCGGGCTTGGCTATTACACCGGCCCGGTTTTCGAAGCCGAATTGACCTTCGAAATCCTCGACGAAAAGGGGCGCAAGCGGCAGTTCGGTTCGGTGGCCGGCGGTGGGCGGTATGACGATCTGGTCAAGCGGTTCACCGGGCAGGCGGTGCCTGCGACGGGCATCTCCATCGGCGTGGACCGGTTGCTTGCGGCGCTGCGCGAGAAAGGCCGCGCGGGGGGCGGCACGCAGGGGCCGGTGGTGGTCACGGTGATGGATCGCGAGCGGATGGCGGATTACCAGGAGATGGTCTCCGACCTGCGCAAGGCGGGCATCCGCGCGGAGGTCTATCTCGGCAATCCGAAGAATTTCGGCAACCAGCTCAAATATGCCGACAAGCGCGGCAGCCCGGTGGCGGTGATCGAGGGCGGCGATGAGCATGCCAAAGGTGTCGTTCAGATCAAGGACCTGATCCTTGGCGCGCAGATTGCCGAAAACGCCACGCTCGAGGAGTGGAAGGACCGGCCCAGCCAGTACGAGGTGCCGCGCGGCGATCTTGTGGCCAAAGTGCAAGAGATCCTGGACGCGCAGGCATGAAACTGGCCGCGCGGACCAAGGCCGCGGCACTTGGCGCGCGGCTGATCGAGGCCGGTGCCGTGCCGGTGGATCCGGCGATCCTGCAACCCGCCGAGACGCTGCTCGATCTTTACGGCGAGGATATCCGCGCGCGGGCCTATGTGACCTCCGATCCGGGGCGCGGCGAGATGATGCTGCGGCCCGATTTCACCGTGCCGGTTGTGCAGATGCATATGGCGCGCGGCGCGAGCCCGGCGCGCTATACCTATGCGGGTGAGGTGTTTCGGCGGCAGGAGGACCACCCCGAGCGCGAGAGCGAGTTCCTGCAAGTGGGCTTCGAGCTGTTTGACGGGCGCGATCCGGCGGCGGCGGATGCGGAGGTGTTCTCGGTCCTGTCGGCGCTGCTGCAGGGCTACAGGCTGCGCGCGGTCACCGGGGATATCGGCATCCTGATGGCGGTGGTGCAGGGGATCGAGATCTCGGACCAGCGGCGGGCGGCGCTGATGCGCCATCTCTGGCGGCCGCGGCGGTTCCGGGCCCTGCTTGATCGGTTTTCCGGCAAAACGCCGGTGCCGCCATCGCGCGCGGCGTTGCTGGCGCAGGCCGATCCGATGGCGGAGATCGGCACGGTGACCGGCCTGCGCACACGGTCGGAGATTGCCGCGCGGGTTGCGGCCCTGCAGGCGGATGCCGCCGAAGGGCCGATGGAGCAGGCGCAGCTGGCGCTGATCGACGCGGTTCTGGGAGTGCGCGAAAGCTGCGAATTTGCGCTGCAGCACCTGCGCGATATCGCGGTGGACCTGCCGTCGCTCGGCGCGGCGGTGGACCGGTTCGAGGCCCGTCTGCAGGCGCTCGCGGCGCGCGGGGTCGATGTCGCATCGCTGGAGTTCGAGGCGAGTTTCGGCCGCACCTCGATGGAATATTACGACGGGTTTGTGTTTGGCCTGCTGTCGCAGGATCGTCCGGACCTTCCGCCGCTTGCCACCGGCGGGCGCTATGACGCGCTGACGCAGCGGCTGGGGCAGGGCCGCCAGGTCCCTGCGGTGGGCGGCATTGTCCGGCCCGATCTGCTGCTGGCGCTGGAGAGCGGATCATGACCGTGAAGCTGGGTGTGCCGTCCAAGGGGCGGCTGATGGAGAAGACTTTCGACTGGTTCGCGACCCACGGGATCACGCTCGCGCGGGCCGGCTCGGAGCGCGAGTATGCGGGCGCCGTGGACGGCATCGAGGGGGTGGCGCTGGTGCTGTTGTCGGCCGGCGAGATCCCGCGCGAGCTGGCGTCGGGGCGCATTCATCTCGGCGTGACGGGCAGCGATCTGGTGCAGGAAAAGCTGGTGCAGTGGGACCAGAAGGTCGAGCCGCTGGCCGAGCTGGGGTTCGGCCATGCGGATCTCATCGTGGCGGTGCCCTCGGCCTGGGTCGATGTGGACACGCTGGACGATCTCGATGCGGCGGCGGCGGCGTTCCGTCAGCGCCATGGCCACCGGCTGCGGATCGCGACGAAATATCACCGGCTGGTGCGCGACTACCTGCGGACGGGCGGCGTGGCGGATTACCGGCTGGTCGACAGCCAGGGCGCGACCGAAGGCACGGTGGCCAACCTGACGGCGGAGGCGGTGGCAGACATCACCTCCACCGGGGAGACGCTGCGCGCCAACCATCTCAAGATCCTGAGCGAAGAGCCGGTGCTGCGCTCGCAGGCGACGCTCTTCCGGTCGCGCGTGGCGGATCTGTCGGAAAAAGACCGTCGGGTGCTGCGCGGGTTGTGCGACCGGATCGAGGTCTGAGCGGGCGTCGCGACACATGGCTGTGCGAGCGCTTTGCGGTTTCGGCCCGGCTGCGCCGGCCCGACCGGCTGGGGGGCGCTGCCCCCCAGACCCCCCGGCGGTATATGTGAAGAGAAGAAACGGGATGGCGGCGTTGCGGCGTAGAGCTGGACGTCGGAAGATAACGGCCGCCCTGATCAGGCGGCCGGTCGTTCGGGCTCAATGGCCGCGGGGGCTGCATGCAGCGCATCGCGCACGGCATTGCCCCAGCTTTTCACATCATACCGGCGCACGGCGTCGCGCAGGTTTGTCATCCGGCCCTGACGCTCTTCGCGCGCCATCACCAGCGCGTCATGAATCGCGTTATCCATCGACTTGTTGGAATGCGGATTGGCGATCACCGCCGAACTGAGCTCCACCGCGGCACCGGCAAATTCCGACAGCACCAGCACGCCGTCGCCATCCACGCGGGAGGCGACAAATTCCTTGGCCACGAGGTTCATGCCATCGGCGAGCGGTGTGATCCAGGCCACATCCGCCGCGCGGTAATAGGCGATGAGATCGTCGAACGGAATCGCCTGGCTGATCAGCGCCACGGGCTGCCAGTCGAGCGTGCCGAAACGGCCATTGATGCGCCCGGCGGTCTGCTCCAGATCGCTCTGGATCTGACCGTAGGCGGCCATGCCGCGATTGGCGCTGACGGAGACATGCATCAGCCGCAGCTTGCCGATGAATTGCGGATTGGCCTCCAGCAGACGCTCGAAGCTTTCCAGCTGGGTGATGCCGCCTTTGGTGTAATCGGTGCGCCCGACCGACACGATGAGCTGCGCATCGCCCAGATCCTCGCGGATCTTCTGCGCGCGCGCCACGGTTTCGGCCGCATGCGCGCGGGCCTCGATGAATTCGACATTCACACCCACCGGCGAGACGCTGACCGCCACGTCGCGCCCCGCATGGCGGAGCTTTGTCGGCACAACCCGTTCGTTGAGCGCGGTGCCTTCGAAGGTGAGGTGGTCGCGCACGGACACACGTTCGGTCACGTCGACATCGAGCAGGCTCTGCGCCACGGAGACAAAATTCGCCGCGTAGCGCGGGATGTGGAAGCCCACGTCGTCGCATTTCAGCAGGCTTTCCACGATCTCGCGGCGCCAGGGCAACATGTTGAACACATCTGCCGACGGGAACGGCGTGTGGTGGAAAAACGCGATCCGCACGTCGGGGCGCATCTGGCGCAGATAGCCGGGCACCAGCCAGAGATTGTAGTCATGTACCCAGACCAGCGCGCCGGGCGCGGCTTCGGCGGCGGCGGCCTCGGCAAACCGCCAGTTCACTTCGCGAAAATTCGGCCAGTCGACGGGATCGTAATTGTAGCGCTCGCGGAAGGAATGCAGGATCGGCCAGAACGCCTCTTTCGAGGTGACGTGGTAGAATTCGTGCACCTGTTCCTTTGACAGCGGCAGGCGCGATACCGAATAGGTGCCGTAAGCGTCGTTGATCTCCACCACCTGCTCGAAATCGGGGTTCGAGGTGTCCTCTGCCAGCTTCCAGGCGATCCACGCGCCGTGATCCACATCGCCGAAGAAGCTTTTCAGCGTCGGCACGATCCCGTTCGGGCTCTTGTTTTCGCGGAACACGATCTTTCCGTTTTCCTCAACCTCTTCATAGGGTTGGCGATGGTACACGATGACGAGATCCGATGCCATGTCTGCCTCCTTCAAGCGGTTCTGAACAGGTCGAACTTCAGGATCGCCTCGGCGATACCGGCGACGCCCACACCTTGCGCCACATGCACGTGGTCGAGATCGGCCACCCGGTCCACCAGATCCTGTTCGGAGCCGCCGACCGCAACCGAGGGCAGGCCAAGCGCCAGCATCGACAGGTCGTTGAGCGTGTCTCCGGCCACCAGGCAGCGGCGATTGTCGATGCCCAGATGCTCCAGCAGGCGCAGCAGCGACGGGCCTTTGCTCACGCCCCTGGGCAGCACGTCGAAAAAGCGATTGTCAGAGATCAGCGCGTCATGACCCAGGGCCGCGACGGTGTCGAGCGCCGCGTCGTCGAACTGCTGCGGGTCCATGTCGTAGCTCACGCGGTAGCGGAACCCCTCGCCCTGCAGGCGCAATCCGGGCGCGCGCATCAGGGCGGCCTTGACCGACTGGTTGGCATCGCCCCAGGTCCGGGCGATCTCGGTCTCCAGCGGCTCGATCGGGGCGAGAAAGCCGTCCTGGCCCATGGCGGCGATGGTGGTGCCCACATCCCCCACGACAAAATCGGGGCGCGGCACACCGTCCCGGCGCACCAGATGGGTGACAAATCCCGGATCGCGTCCGGTCACGAAAATCAGCCCGACACGGTCCCTGTTGGCCTCGATAAACTTGTAGAACCGCGCCTTGTCCTCGTCGGTTCCGCCAAGGAAGGTGCCGTCGAGATCGGTGGCCAGCACCATCTCTTTCTGTGCGATATCGGTCGTTTGGGGGAAGGTTTCGTGACGGGTCATGAGATCCTTTCTGCAAGTGTTGCGACGTCTTCATCTGTTGCCGGATGGTGAATGGACAACTCCATGGCGCGCGGCTCCGCTTCGAGCGGACGCGCCCAGAGGGCTGCAAAGCTGGTGCCGAGATCGGCGCCGTCATGCAGGATGGCACGGACGGTTTCGCAGATCGGCAGTTTGAGGTTCAGGCTGCGGGCGAGATCGGTCACGGATCTGGCGTTGAACTCGCCCTCGACCACGACAGGCTTGCCGTCAAAGCAGTTGCTGCGCGCCACGCCCTGGCCCAGCTGGTGGCCCAGCGACATGTTGCGCGAGGTGGTCGAAGAGCAGGTGAGGCTGAGATCGCCGAGCCCCGAGAGGCCGGTCACCGTCTCGCGGCGCCCGCCGAGCGCTTCGGCCAACTGCTTCATCTCGTCCAGGCCGCGGGTGATGAGCGCGGCCCGCGTGTTTTCGGCAAAGCCCGCGCCGGTCATCATGCCGCAGGCGATGGCGACCACGTTCTTGACCGCGCCGCCGATTTCCACCCCGACAAGATCGTCGGAGATATAGGTGCGGAAGCTTTCTGTGGTCAGCGACACGGCAAACCGCGCCGCGGTGCTCTCGGCCGGTCGCAGCCGGTCGGGATAGGTGAACGGGAACGCGACGGTGGCCGCGGTGGGATGGTTGAGCGCGGTCTCGCGCGCGAAGGTCGGGCCGGAGACGACGCCCACCGGGCGGTCGGGCAGCACTTCCTCGACGATCTGCGACATCAGAAACCCGGTCTCGGCCTCGATGCCTTTGGCACAGACCGCAATCGGGATGCCGGGGGGGATATGGGCGGCCATCCGGTCGCAGATCATCCGGATGCCGCCCGAGGGCACGACGATCATCACGGCGTCGGCGTCCTGCAGAACCTCGCGCAGGTCGGTGCTTGCTGTCATTCCGGCGGGAAGCTCGACACCCGGCAGGTAGATCTCGTTACGGCCGGTTTCGGTCAGCGCGTCGACCACGGCATCCGACCGGCCCCAGATCCGCACCGCGCATCCTGCCCGCCGGGCGGTGGCGGCCAGCGCCGTTCCCCAGGAGCCCGCGCCGATGACCGCCATCCGGTCATAACGCTTGGGCTGGAACGGCAGGGGATCGCCGGAGAAACTCTCGAATTTCATCTGCAATACTGCCTCTGTTTGGAGGATGGCACCCGAATACCGGCCGCACGACACCTCAAGACCGCCAACGCAAACCGCGCCGTCTGCGTTCCTAGCTGGGGGAATTATTCTTCAGGTCAATCGAACGCGACGAATTGTCGGAACTTCACGTCCGCATGACGGTTGGCTTGCCTGAGAATTCACCGCACACCCCCGGTAGTTGCCAAAAAAATGTGCAAATGACGGCTGAATGGTCTGAACGCGACATAATTCATGTCGTATTTTTGACTCCACGAGGTCCGGCACCTAGGTGAGGCCCGTTCCGGAGTGGTGGCGATACCCCCAGATGTCCAAGGAGAGACCAGACCATGAAGCAAAAGATCAGAACAGCGATTTTCCCTGTCGCGGGTCTCGGCACGCGGTTTCTGCCCGCCACCAAGGCGACGCCGAAAGAGCTTTTGCCGGTGATCGACACGCCGCTCATCCAGTACGCGATTGACGAGGCGAGAGATGCCGGGATCGAACGTCTGGTCTTTGTCTCTCACCCGTCGAAAACCGCCATCGAACGGCATGTGATGGACGACGCGGTGCTGCGCCGCGAGTTGAAGGAGCGCGGCAAGGGCGCGCTGGCCCGGGAACTGGCTCAGACAGCGCTTTGCCCGGTGGAGGATGATGTGGTCTTCACCATGCAGGAAGAGCAGCTTGGCCTTGGTCACGCGGTGCTCTGCGCCCGCGATCATGTCTTGCCCGGCCCGGTCGCGGTGCTGTTGCCCGACGATCTGATCCTCGGCGGCCAGGGTTGCCTGTCGGAGATGGCCGAGGCCTACGCCCGGAGCGAGGCGGGTCACATGGTGGCTACGATGACCGTGGCGCCCGAAGACACAAGGAAATACGGCATCCTGTCGGTCACCGGCCAGTCCGGCGCGCTCTTGAGCGCCGATGGCATGGTCGAGAAACCCGAACCGGAAGTCGCACCCTCGCGCGAGGCGGTGGTGGGCCGCTATGTGCTCGACCCGTCGATCTTTGCCGCACTGGAGACGCAGGGCACCGGCGCGGGTGGAGAGATCCAGCTTACCGACGCGATTGCCCGCAGCACGGGCGCAACCGGGCTTTGCGGCCTGCGCTTTTCCGGCACAAGGTTCGATTGCGGGTCGAAGGCGGGCATGCTGCGCGCCATCCTGCATCTGGCATCCAGCGATCCGGAATATGCCGATGTGCTGCAAGAGCATTTCGGCGCGGCACCGCGCCCCCGGTCCCAGGCCGCTTGACGCGCCCTTCCGAACGGTCTTGCATGGGCCCGGCGTCCGATCGGCGCGACCGGAAGTGAGCAAAAATGACTCAGATCGCCCCGTGGAACGACCCGGCCCTGCCGATCTGGCAGTATCTGGGCGCGCAGATGGCGGAACAGGACGGCCAGCCCGGCGTCATGTTCCGCGTCTGGGCGCCCGGCGCGCAAGCGGTGTCGGTTGTCGGGGATTTCAACAATTGGGACGCTGAGACAACGCCGATGACGCGGGTTGCAGGCGGCGTCTGGCAGGTCTTTGCCGCCAAGGTCGGTGACGGCGCGCTGTACAAGTACCGGATCACCGGCGCGGATGGAGAGGTCCAGCCGCTCAAGGCGGACCCTCTGGGGTTCGGCGCCCAGCACACGCCCGAGACCGCCAGCATCGTGCGCGATCTTGGCGGGTATGGCTGGGACGACGAGGACTGGTCCGAAAGGCGCGCGCAGATCAATGCGACCGACGCGCCGATCTCGATCTACGAGGTGCACCTGGGCTCCTGGTGGCGCGATGCCACACAGAACAACCGGCCGATCTCCTACAGCGAGGCCGCAGACGGGCTGGTGCGCTACGTGGCCGATCTGGGCTTTACCCATATCGAGTTGCTGCCCATCGCCGAACATCCGTTTGACGGCTCCTGGGGGTACCAGCCGGTGGGGCTTTTTGCGCCAACCCTGCGCCACGGGCCGCCAAACGAGTTTCGCGATCTGGTGAAAGCCGCGCACGCGGCGGGGCTGGGGGTGATCCTGGACTGGGTGCCAGCGCATTTTCCCAACGACCCGCACGGGCTTGCCCGCTTCGACGGCACAGCGCTTTACGAATATGCCGATCCGCGCGAAGGCAAGCATGCGGCCTGGAACACGCTCGTCTACGATTTCGGCCGCCCGGAAGTGGCCGATTTCCTGATCGGCAACGCGCAGTTCTGGCTGCAGGAATACCGCGTGGACGGGCTGCGGGTGGATGCGGTCTCCTCGATGCTCTACCGAGATTTTGCGCGCGCGCCGGACGCCTGGGTGCCCAATGCCAAAGGCGGGCGCGAAAACTTTGAGGCGATGGCGCTTCTGCGCCGGTTGACCGCCGGGATCGCGACAACGCAGCCCGGCACGGTGACCATCGCCGAGGAAAGCGACGGCTTTCCCGGCGTGACGCGACCCGGGGCCGATGCCGGGCTCGGCTTTGACCTCAAATGGAACATGGGCTGGGCGTTCGACACCCAGGCGTTCTTTGGGCTGCAACCCGAGGCCCGGCGCGCGGCCTATCACAAGATCACGTTCGGGCTGACCTATGCGTTTGACGAGGGGTTCGTGTTGTCGGTCAGCCATGACGAGGTGGTGGCCGACAAGGGCTCCCTGCTGTCGCGGATGCCGGGGGACCGCACGACGCAATTCGCCAACCTGCGGGCGTTTCTGGCGATGATGTGGGGGCATCCGGGCAAGAAGCTTTTGTTCATGGGGCAGGAGTTCGGCCAGATCCCGGCTTGGGATCATGCGGGCCAGCTGGACTGGGCCGCGCTGGACGTGCCCGCGCATCAGGGCATCCGCGATCTTGTGCGCGATCTCAACCGGTTATACCGGGAGGTGCCGTCGCTGCATCAGCGCGACTGCCGGGCGGACGGGTTTCACTGGATCATGGCGGATGCGCCGGACGATCTCGTCTACGCCTGGCTGCGGATCGGGCCGGACGGCACCGCGCCTGTGGCGGTGGTCTGCAACCTCTCGGAGAGATCCTACGACACGTACCGTATCGGCTTGCCGCAAGCGGGGCCCTGGCGGGTGCTGTTGAGCACCGATGCGCCGGTCTATGGCGGGACGGGACCGGGCACCCGCGCGGCGATCACAGCCGTGCCGCACCCGATGCATGGACAACCGGCCTCTGCCGATGTCACCTTGCCGGCGTTTTCAGTGCTCTATCTTCAGCCCTGAACCGAAAGCGGGCCATAATCGCGCGAGGGACCATGTCAGAGACACAGAACCGGATAGAATTCGACGAAACCGCCGCCACGGCACTGGCGGACTGGTGCGAGACTACGCTGACCACCGCGCAGGACAGGTTCGAAGCCGCGCGCGCCATCGTGCAGAGGCTTGGCGCGCATGTCGAGGGCGCGCAGGTGGTCTTTGGCTTCTGGGCGCCCGAGCTTCAGGACTGGACAGTGCGCGACGGCGATGTGTTCCTGGAGATCCTGAGGCCGGATCCGGGACTCGATCTGACCGTGGCCCATGCGGAGACGCGGTTCCGGCGCACGCTCTTGCCGGTCACACGCTGCGAAGCCTTTGTCTTTTCCGTCGCAACCGGGCTCACCCCCGGCACCCGCGCGCAGGTCGGCGATTTCTATGCGCTCACCTGGCGCGATGCGGAGGGCACCTGGCGCCGCATTCTCGACCCGCTGGCGCATTCTCTGCCCTACGGCGCCTTCGCCCCGGCTGAAATCTACGACCTTGGCGCGTTGCAGGCCGGGCGCGCGGATGCGGATTACTTCGCCGGCTTCAAAGGCGACACGCCGCATAAATTCGCGCCGCCCACCTCGATCCTGCAACTGCACGTGCCCTCGGCCACCGCGGGCGGGACCATTGCCAGCCTGACGCGCCAGATCCACCGCCTGTCCGAACGCGTGGCAAAGGGTCTGCCGCTGGAACCAGCGGATGAGCTCTTTATCGGCTACGACGCGGTGCAGCCGCTCCCGGTGGAGCCGACAACCGTGTTCGAGGCCGGACCCGCCTTCTGGCAGGAAGAGCCGGATGGCGCGGAGGCGATCAATGTCTCGCTCATGCGTCCCAACACCACCAACTGGGGCTATGACGTCGTGATCGCGGGCATGGCCACGGTGAACCCGGTCCTGCTCGAGACCGGCCGCCCTGATGAGCTGGTCGATCTGGCCGCGGCGCTGCACACCTTCCCCGGCAAGCCGAAGATGCTGATCTTCGATGTGGTGTTCGGGCATTCCGACAATCAGGGGCTCGACGCGCTGGCGAGCCATTATTTTGCCGGGCCGAACATGTATGGCCAGAATCTCGACTACAAGAACCCTTTTGTGCGCGCGATCCTGCTCGAGATGCAGCGCCGCAAGGTGAATTTCGGCGCCGACGGCGTGCGCGTGGACGGCGCACAGGATTTCAAATGGTGGGACGCGGCCAGCCAGCAATTGCTGCATGACGACGACTACCTGCATCTGATGGCCGACATGGTGCAGGAGGTGGCGGGCACGCGATACCGGCCCTGGTTCATCTTCGAGGATGGCCGCCCCTGGCCGGAGGAGGACTGGGAGCTGAGCTCGACCTATCGCGCGGTGACCGAGGCGCTGGGCGATCCGGATGTCTTCCAGTGGGGGCCGCTGACCTTTGCGCATAACACCCCCTTCGTCTACACGTTCTGGCTGTCGAAATACTGGCGCATCCGCGAGATCCTGAGCCATGGCGCGAGCTGGATCTCAGGCACCGCCAATCACGACACGTTGCGCCGCGGCACCCAGGTCAATCCCAAGCTCAACATCAACACCCGGCTTGGCGACACGCGGATGGAGATCCTCGACAAGGCCTATGACAACCCGGCGGTGTCGCTGCTGACCTACGCGGTCTTTCCCGGCGTGCCGATGGATTTTCTCAACGCCACGGCGCGGGCAAGCTGGGGGTTCATCCGCAATCAGGACGACAAATACGGCGTCAAGGTTGTGGCCGAAGAGGCAATTAGTCTCAAATGGCAGGTCGACGAATACAGCTACTCCGCGCCGGGCAATTTCCGCCGCCTGAAAGCGCTCGGCTTCGAGACCCGCGAGGAGCTGGCGCGGTTCTTCGAGTTCCTGCCCGCGCTTGTCGAGGTCACCGATTACGACCTGCACACCATTGCGACGCTGCTCAACGCGGTCGATCCAAGGCTGAGCGGGCCGGAGACGGTTACCGTCACGGCGCTCAAGGACATCGCGCGCGCCTGGATGGATGACATGCACGAATATTGCAACGTCTCGCATTCGCTCTCGGCGCTCGATCCGCGGCAGACCGGGTTCATGCGGCGGCTGCGGGCGTTCCGGCAGGACAATCGCTGGCTGCGGCAGAACTTCTCGGACCGCGACAGCTTCGGCTACCTGCAACCGATTGACGGACGCACGGTTTTTGCGGCGCATCGGTATGGTCCGGATGGGCGCGAGCTGTTTGTGCTGAGCCATATGGAAGGCGGCGCGACCGATGAAATGCATCCGCTCGACGCATTGCCGGACGGCGTTTCGGCGGAGGGCTGGACGTTGGCGCTGGCGACCCCGGGGATCGGGGACGACTATACCGGCGGATCGATCAGGCTGCGCGATTCCATGGGTCTGGTCTTCACGCGCGGCTAAGCGGACGCGTTGCGGGTTCGGTTGGTTGTGTCGGCATTTTCCGCGGCGCATCTCTGCGGTCTTGGCGTGTCCCGGTTCAGACTCCCGACTGACGGGCCGTCAGGAGAGCCCATATGGGACGGGTTTGGCCTGCGCTGCGTGCCGCGGCGGGTCTGATTGCGGGTCCGGTCTCTCTGATCTTTGCTCAGGTCGGTAAAAAGTTGGACGCGCTGACACGCTCGAACGTGCCGCAGATGCAATGGAGCGCAGAGCTCCTGGCCGACGCCCGTTTGGCGTCCTTTTTGACGGTCCCGCCTCTGACGACCCGTTTTCCGGCAATCAGCTGCTCAGTTCGGCCTCCTCCAGTACGTCTTCGTCGTCCGAAGCGTTCAGGTCGAACGAGGCCGAGCGGTCCTCCAGCATGAAGAACTCCAGCAGGTCCGCGCCGTCCATTGACCCGGGCGCGGTTGCCGCTGTCGAGGACATCTCTTCTGCCGCGCCGTCTTCCGGATCATCGACCGCGAAGATCGTCTGCATGTCTGCGGAGGCCATCTGGGACATGGCGGGCTCTGCCTGAAAGACGCTGTATTCATTGGCCACGTATTCGCGCATGACCCATTCCTCATAGGCCTCGAGCAATGTCCCGTCGCCCGCGCGGACCTGCGGGTCGTGGGTCGCGTATTCTTCGAAGATCGTCCGGACATTGCTTTGCTCGTCCACGGTCAGGTTCTCGTCGAGACCCCAGGTGGCGTAGCCGACATAGCTGGTGACGTTGAAATCCGCCGCATACCCCGCCATCGCGGCGGTGGTGAATTCCGCCGTATGCAGGTGATCGGAATGCTCGATCCCGGCATATTCGCTGGTGTGATCGTGCATGTGGATATGGCCCGGCGCGTGGATCTGCATCAGCGCCGTCAGCATCCCGGTCAGCTCGTCGGCGGTGTAGCTTGTTGACCCGTCCACCGCCGTCATCGTGGGAATGCTGCCATCCCAGAGCTTTTCGAGGCTTTCGAGATTGTTGTCGACAGAGCCGCTGCCATCGCCGAACCCGTCCGGCAGGCGCATGAAATAGACGCGGATCTCGGGCGCGCTGGCCAGATAAGAGGTCGCGACGTCGTGGCTGCTGCCGTCAAGCTCGATGGTCGCGGTCTCGTCGACCCAGTCGCTGACGCCCGCCATTTCCGCGTAGGCATCCTTGATGCCCTGCTCGCGCCCCATCCAGTAGGCTTCGCCCAACGCCGCGTCGCCGGACGTGAGGTAAACCGTCGTCACCGGCTCATCGGCGTCGATCAGCGTGTCGATGGTCGGGTTCATGAACAACAGATCGTCGTCCTGATGCGCGACGAAGATCATGTCGCCGGAGCCGGGATCGGGATTGACCGGATCCGGCGGATCCACAGGGTCTACGGGGTCCACAGGGTCCACCGGATCGACGGGGTCCACCGGATCGATCGCATCCCCGGATTGCGACATGCTGAAGGCCAGGATTTCGCCGATCAGCGGATCGTCCCCGGGCCAGTTCGATTGCCCCACAAGCAGGTTGGCGCGGTCCACATCGTCGGGCACCACACCCTGCGCGTCGGCAAGCTCCACCCCGTCCTTGGCGATCCACATCCGCCCGCTGTCATCGATGCCGGCGCTCCAGTCGGCCACCTCGCCTTCGACAATCGCATTTGGCGCGATCACACGGTAGATCTCTCCGTCCTGCCAGTGTTCCAGCATGAGATCGGAGGTGTTCTCCAGCTGCGTGAGCAGAATGTTGTTGGTGGCCGGGCCATCGCCGAAATCGATCAGCCTCTGCCAGTAACCGCCCGACACGTCGTCGAACCGCGCGGTGATATCGACGCGGAACGGCCCGTCGATCTGTTGCGGCGTGTCGCTTTGGCCGTCCGGGTCCACGGGATCGACCGGGTCCACCGGATCGACAGGATCAACCGGGTCCACGGGATCCACCGGGTCCACCGGATCGACAGGGTCAACCGGGTCCACGGGGTCGACAGGATCGACAGGGTCCACCGCGCCGGGCTCCTGCGTGACCGTCAGATCGAGGATGACCCCGTCGAGCGGTGCCCGTCCCGACCCGTTCATCACGCCGATAAATTCCGAGCGCGGCACATCCAGCGGCACGGCGGCGTCGGTTTCGTCGAGGCGGACGCCATCCTCCTCGATCCACATCCGGCCGTCCTCGTCGATGCCCACCGACCAGACCGAGAACTCCCCCGCGGTGACCGCATCCGAGGCGGTGACAAAATAGGTTTCGCCTGCCTGCTTGAAGATGAACCGCAGGTCATTGGTGCCCGCGACCTGGATCAGGCGCAATGCGCTGTCCGCGGGGCCGCCGCTGAAATTGAACACCGTCTGGGTGCCGCCCGCGCCGGGATCGTCGAACCGCACCGCCACGTCCAGCTGGAACGCACCGTCGATCTGCGCGACCTCGTTCATCCGCCCGCCATCCACGGCGTCGCCCGCATTGGTGACGTCGATGCCCAGCACCGCGCCGTCCAGATCGTCATCTCCGGCCCAGTTCGATTCGCCCAGCAACTCGTTCAGGCGCGCCGTACCAAGCGGCACAGCCCCCGGGGCATCGGCCAGCCGCAGCCCGTCCTTGGCGATCCACATCAGCCCGTCCGGGTCGATCCCGGCGGTCCAGAGCGCGGTTTCGCCTTCCACAATCGCGTCGGGCGCGGTGACCCGGTAGGCTTCGCCGTCATTATAGAGCACGAACATCATGTCCGAGGTGTTTTCGTATTGCGTCAGCAGGATGTTGTTGCTGCCCGGCCCGTTGCCCAGATCGAAGGCGCGTTGCCAGTAGCCGCCGCCCAGATCGTCGAAGCGGACCAGCACGTCGATCTCGAAAGCACCTGTGATGTCCTCGACATCATCGACGGGGATCGTGGGATCAATCGGTGGCACGGCGCAATCTCCTTGGCGCGGTGCAACGTCCTGAAACACTAAAAACGTCACCGCAGAAAATGAAAAAGCGACACCCGGCGGAATGGACTTGGGGATGCCGCGGAAAAATCACTGCAACTCACACACGTATAACGGCAGCTTAGGCTGGAATCCGCCACCGCGAAACAGCTTTGTGGCGATCTCAAGGCGTGCGCAAGAAAGACTGCGTTTCCCGATCGGAACCAATCAGGCGGTGTCTGGCAGGCGAAACCGCCGGTTTGGGCGTGTCAAATGACAGGCTCGGATGGCTTGATCCGCACCGGATATCCCGAGACGCACAGCCATAGCGTGTCGCAGGCCTCGGCGACGCTCTGGTTGAGCCAGCCCGCCGCATCGCGAAACTCGCGCGCCAGCCGGTTCTCCGGCACGATGCCCGCGCCGACCTCGTTGGTGACAAGGACCACCGGGGCGGTTTGCCGGGGCAGGGCCTCTGCCAGCGCCGCTCCGGCGGCGCGCCAGTCATCGCCGCCCAGCATGAGGTTTGTCAGCCAGAGCGTCAGGCAATCCACAAGCCGCGGATCGCCGCGGTCATTGTCGCTGTGCTGCAGAGCGGCAACCAGATCGCGCGGCGCATGCAGGTTGTGCCATTCCGGACCGCGGCGGGCCTGGTGGGCCTCGATCCGGGCCTGCATCTCTGCGTCGAGCGCGTCGGCCGTGGCGATATAGATCGCGCGCCCGGTGGGTTTCAGCGCCATGCGTTCGGCAAGCCGGGATTTGCCCGACCGCGCGCCGCCCGTGATCAGTATCGACTTTTCCATGACGCCGTGGAAAAGCAGGTTTCCAGAGGAATGGAAAGGCTCAATGGCGGGTTTGACGGCAGGCCGGAGGGGGACGGACCAGCCGGCGGCGGAAGGGCTGTCGGTGGCCGGGCATTTTGGCGAATGGCTGCAGGGACGCCTCGGGCCGGAAGGGCCGGTGGTGCTGGTGACACTGTGCTGCCCGGTTCTTCGCGTGACCGCGGTGGCCACGGGCGGGCAGAAGACGCCCTTCGACCCGGCCGTCGTGGCACGCTTCCGCGAGGTGCTGTGCGTGCCGGACGCGCCCTGGCCGCAACTGCGCCGCGACATGCCGCTCGGGGCCGGAGCGGGGGCCTCGACGGCGACGCTGGTGGCGCTGGCGCTTGCTGCCGGGTTTCGCGGCGCGCCCGAGGATCTGGCCCGCGCCTGCCAAAGCGTCGAGGGGGCCAGCGACCCGCTGATGATGCCGGAGCCCGACACGCTGCTGTGGGCCTCGCGGCAGGCCCGCGCCATAGAGCGCCATCCGCCGCCGCCACGCTGCACGATCCTCGGCGGCTTCTGGGGCGCGCCGCAGCGCACCGACCCGGAGGATACGGATTTCGCCGATGTCTCCGACCTTGCGCGCGACTGGAAAGCGGCGGTCGAGCGCGCCGATCTTGCCGGATGCGCGGCGATTGCCAGCGCGTCGGCGCAAAGATGCGACGCATTGCGCGGGCCCGGCGATCCTATGCCGGGGCTTGCCGCCTCGCTTGGCGCGCTCGGCCATCTGCGGGCGCATACCGGCTCCGCCCGCGGGCTGATCTTCGCGCGGGATGCGGTGCCCGACCGGGGCCTTGAGGCCTTGAAGGCCGCGGGCCTCACGGGCGGCCTGCGCTTTGACACAGGCCGGACCGCGTGAGCTATGCGGGCATGATGCTGGTCGCGGTGCTGGTGGACATCGCCATTGGCTGGCCCGACCGGCTTTTTGCGCGCATCGGGCATCCGGTGACCTGGATCGGCGCGCTGATCGAGGCCTGCGAGGCGCGGCTCAACCGCGGCACCCGGTCGAGGCGGATCGCGGCGGGCGGGGCCACGCTGCTGATATGTCTGATCGTGGTCGCTCTGCCCGCGCTTGTGCTGCAGGCCTTGCTGCCGGATGGCCCTCTCGGCGCGCTGATCGGCGGTCTTCTGGCCTGGCCGTTTGTGGCGGTGCGCGCGATGTATGCCCATGTTGCGGCGGTGGCGCGGCCGCTTGGCGCGGGCGATCTGCCCGCCGCACGGCAGGCGGTGGCGATGATTGTCGGGCGCAATCCCGAGACGCTCGACACCAGCGGCGTGACCCGCAGCGCCATCGAGAGCCTGGCGGAAAACAGCGCCGACGGGATCGTGGCGCCGGTCTTCTGGGGGGTCATCGCCGGTCTGCCGGGCATCGCGGTCTACAAGGCGATCAACACCGCCGATTCGATGATCGGGCATCGCAGCGACCGGTATGAGGCGTTCGGAAAGCCCGCCGCGCGGCTTGACGATGTGGTCAACTGGATCCCTGCGCGGATCACCGGCGGGCTGTTTGTGCTGAGCCATCCGAAACGGCTGTGCGCGGCCTGGCGGGTGATGCTGCGCGATGCGCGGCACCACCGCTCGCCCAATGCGGGCTGGCCGGAAAGCGCCGTGGCCGGGGCGCTCGATGTGCGCCTGTCCGGGCCCCGGATCTATGACGGGCAGGTGGCCGAAGAGCCCTGGCTGAACGCGGGCGCCAGCGATCCGGTGCCAGAGGCGCTCTGGCGCGCGCTGGGGCTCTTTCGGATCATGGTGGCGCTGATGATGCTTGCGCTGCTGGCGCTGGCGCTGGTTTAACCGCGGCCATGACCGACCGGAGCTCTCAGCCCCCTCGCGACCATGGCGGCAATCTGGACGCCGCGATCCACCGCTATGGCGGTGCGCGGGCCGATTGGCTGGATCTGTCGACCGGCATCAATCCGGTGGCCTATCCGGTGGGGCAGGTCAGTGCGGATGCGTGGCAAGCGTTGCCGCGCGCATCCGACATGCAGACGCTGTGCGCTGCCGCGGCGCGCGCCTACCGGACATCCGCGCCCATCGCGGCCTTTGCCGGCGCGCAGGGCGCTATTCAGGCGATCCCGCATCTGGCCGCCCCCGGCGCGGCGCATATTCTGACACCCACCTACAACGAGCACGCGGGCGCGTTGCGGGACGCGGGCTGGGACGTCCGCGAGCATGGCGATTTGCAGGGCCTCGCGGGCGCCGATCTGGCGGTGGTGGTCAACCCCAACAATCCCGACGGGCGCGCGCATGATCCGGCGTTTCTGATGGAGCTTTCCTCCGAGGTCGGGCTCCTCGTGGTCGATGAAAGCTTTGCCGATCCCGAACCGGACCTGTCGCTTGCGCCTTCCCTCAGAGCTTCGGACAATGTCGTGATCCTGCGCTCCTTCGGCAAGTTCTACGGTCTGGCCGGGATGCGGCTGGGCTTTGCCATCGGCTCCGCGTCGCGGATCGCCCGTCTGCGCGCATTGGCCGGGCCGTGGCCGGTCTCCGGCCCGGCGATGGAGATCGCGCGCGCCGCGTTCGCCGATTCGCACTGGCAGATGCAGACAGTTGCGCGGCTCGGGCGCGACGCGGTGCGGCTCGATGCGCTGGCCGCGGTCGCGGGCTGGAGGCTGGTGGGCGGCACGCCGCTTTTTCGCACCTACGCGACGCCTGACGCCCGGGCCGCGCAGGAGAGGCTGGCAGAGGCCCGGATCTGGACCCGCATCTTTCCGTATGATGCGACATGGATGCGGCTTGGATTGCCCGGCGATGCGACGGGCTGGCAGCGGCTGGAGGCGGCGCTGCGCGGGATCAATGGCTGACGCAGCCGCGCCGCGCGTTTACCGCGCGAGATCCAGCAGGCCCGGCACATCGAGATGCGCCTCAAGATGCGCGGCCAGAGCGTCGAGTGTCGCGTCCACCCCGTCAAGGTAAGAGCGCCCGGACGCTGCGATGCCAAAAGACGCAAGCCAGGCGGCGCGAAACTCATCATCGGCGAACATGCCGTGCAGATAGCTGCCCGCAACCCGCCCGTCGGCGGACATCGCACCTTCGGGCTGGCCATCGACAAACGCAAACGGCCGCTGGCAGTCGCGGCCCTCCGACTGGCCGATATGGATCTCGTAGCCGGAAAACGGCAGATCGAGCGCCGCGTGCCGGGCCTGAACCTCGCTCAGATGCTTGTCGCCACCCATCCTCGTCCGGATGTCGAGCAGGCCCAGACCGGGGGTGTCGCCCGCCGGGCCTTCGATGCCGTCGGGATCGTCCACCACATGCCCCAGCATCTGGTAGCCGCCGCAGATCCCCAGCACGCGCCCGCCGCGCCGGTGATGCGCGAGGATGTCGATGTCCCAGCCCTGCGCGCGCAGGAACGCCAGATCGCCGCGGGTGGATTTGGAGCCGGGGATCACCACCAGACCGGCATCTCCGGGGATCGGCTGGCCGGGCGGCAGCATGGTGACGCGCACGCCCGGCTCCTGGCTCAGCGGGTCCATATCGTCGAAATTGGCAATGCGCGAGAGGCGCAGGCAGACGATATGCAAACCCTCGGTTGCGGCAGGTGCGGCGATGTCGAGCGCGTCCTCGGCGGGCAGGCGCCAGGCCTCTGCAAACCACGGCGCGACACCGAAGCCGCGCCAGCCGGTCTGCGCCTCGATCATCGCGTAGCCGTCGTTGAAAAGCGTGGGATCGCCGCGAAACTTGTTGATCACAAAACCCGCGACGCGGGCCGCGTCCGTCTCGGGCATCACCACCTGCGTGCCCACGATCTGCGCGATGACCCCCCCGCGGTCGATATCGCCGCAAAGCACCACCGGCACGTCCGCGGCCTCCGCAAACCCCATATTGGCGATGTCGCCGCGCCGCAGGTTGACCTCTGCCGGGCTGCCCGCGCCTTCGACAAGCACCAGATCATGGGTCGCGCGCAGCCGCCCGAAGCTCTCCAGCACCGCGCCCATCAGCGTCGGTTTCAGCTGCGCGTAATCGCGCGCGCGCGCCGTGGTCAGCCGCGTGCCCTGCACGATGACCTGGCTGCCGATATCGGTTTCGGGCTTGAGCAGCACCGGGTTCATGTCCGTATGCGGCGGCAATCCGCAGGCCAGCGCCTGCAAGGCCTGCGCCCGCCCGATCTCTCCGCCATCCGCGGTCACCGCGGCGTTGTTGGACATGTTCTGCGGCTTGAACGGCGCGACGCGCAGACCGCGCAGGCGCGCTGCACGGCAGAGCCCCGCCACCAGCATCGACTTACCCACATTGGAGCCGGTGCCCTGGATCATCAGCGCCGTCATGCCAGCCCCAGAATCTCTGGCAGACGCACGCGTGAGGCATCGGTAAAGTGAAATCCCTGCCAGCCACGCGCTTTGGCAGCAGCCACATTGCCTGCGACGTCGTCGATGAGCATCATCTCTCCGGGCGGCAGATCGGCCCAGCGCTCGATCTGCGCGAAAAACCCCGGATCCGGTTTGGCGGCCCCCATGCGCCCCGAGGAAAACACGCGCTCAACATGGGCGGCATAGCCGAGATCCTGCTCGATATACCGGGTGCGGTGTTCCTCGTTATTGGTGCCGATCACCCGGCGACCGGGATGCGCCTTGAGCCAGTCCAGAACCTGCGCGTCGGGCCGGGTATCCCTGGCAAACCAATAGTCCAGAAAGGCCGGGCCCGGGATCTCGTGCCCCTTCGCCTTGAGCCAGCCAGAGACATGGGCGAGCAAGTCGATCCGCCCGCGCATCACCTCGGCGATGACGCCGGTGCCAAAGAGATCGTGGGCAAAGGCCTTGGGGTCGATGCCGAGATCGGCCTTGAGCGTGTCGGCCCAGACAAAGCGCCCGTCGCGGATATTGGCGTTCAGCACGCCGTCGAAATCCCAGACAATCAGGGCCGCTGACATGGCTCAGCCTTGCGGAGGCAGGAAGGCCTCGACCGCGGCCTGCGCGATCACCGTGACCTCGCCATTGTCGGGGTTGGTGACGTTGAGCCCGCCGAAGACCGCGCGCACCTCGGCGTGTCCGCGCGGCAGGCGGTCCGCCAGCGCGGCACAATCCACCGCCTCGGGCGCCTGCACCGCGACGGTGACCTGCACGCGCATCGCGTCATGGCCAAGCCCCAGCGCGCCGAAAAGCGGGATCGACGAATGCCGCAGCGCATCCTCGATGGCGCGCGCGGCCGCCTTGGTGTAATCGGCCCCGTGCAGGTCGTTGCCCATGCCCATTTCGATGATGAAGCGCTGCATCAGATCCCCTCCAGCGCCACGGAGATCGCCACATTGGCCATCACCGTCGGGTTGCCGTCGCCCTCGGGGCGCGGCATGTCGAGCCCGCCGCGCGTGACGTTCACCGTGACCTGACCGTAGGGAAAGACCGCCGCCACCGCGTCGCGGTCGACCTTGTCGGGCTGTTGCACGCCCACATCCACGGTGATCCGCATGTCGGACTTGTCCTTGCCGAAAAGCTCCGCAAGGTTGATCGAATTGTGCCAGAGCGCGTCCTGAACCGCGCGTCTGGCTGCTTGCGTGTAATCCAGACGGCGCAGGCTGGAGCCCATGCCGAACTCGGTCAGAAGGCGTTTGGGCATGGGGTGGTCTCCGGTGTCGGGGCAGGTCGGGACAGTGTTAGACGAGGGCTGACGGGTCGGCCAGAGGGGAAAGCGCGGATGGGCGTTTGCCCTGGCTACGATGATCGCCGTCCCGTGCGGGAGCCGCGCATCGCCAGACCGAGGGCAGACGATCCACAGATTTTGTCTTCCACTTTATCCCAGCAGTCATCCGTAAACTCTATCGAGGCCTCGCCCAGCCTCTCCAAATCGCCAGCCCGGGGGGCGGTCTGGCGATGCGCGGCGGCCTGCGGCCTTGATTCCGCGGGGGGAACTCGCCCGACACTTCAACACATTTCGGTCGGCATGCAGTCGCCTTTAGAACTCCACACCCTTCTGTGCCTTTACCCCGTCCCGGAACGGGTGCTTGACCAAAGTCATCTCGGTCACCAGATCAGCGGCCTCGATCAGTTCGGGCTTGGCGTTGCGCCCGGTCAGGCAGACATGCGTCATGAACGGCTTCTGCTCCAGCAGGAACCCCACCACCTCGTCGATATCGAGATAGTCGTAACGCAGGGCGATGTTGATCTCGTCGAGCAGCACAAAGCCGATCTTGGGGTCGAGGATCTGTTCGCGGGCGATCTTCCAGCCGTTCTGCGCCGCGGCGATGTCGCGCTCGCGGTCCTGCGTCTCCCAGGTGAATCCTTCGCCGGAGACAAAGAAACGGCACTCCTCGGCAAATCGTTCGCGCAGGAACGTCTTTTCGCCGGTGGCCCAGTTGCCCTTGATGAACTGCACCACGGCGCAGGGCATGCCGTGGGCGATGCAGCGCATGATCATGCCGAATCCCGACGAGGACTTGCCCTTGCCCGATCCGGTATGCACCATGATCAGACCTTTTTCCTCGGTCTTGGTCTCCATCATGCGGTCGCGCGCGGCCTTGATCTTGCGCATCTTCTCGGTGTGGGCGGCGTTGATGTCGTCTGTCATGCGATCCCCGAAGCTGGACAAGGCCCCGATCTTGACAAGGGGCGGCGTTCCGGCGCAACTGCCATGACGCTGGTGCCTGTCCTAACAGGTGAAAAGGGAATGTGCAGCCGGAAGTTTCGGCCAAGCGCAGCCGCCCCCGCGACCGTGACCGGAGAGGTCGCCCAAAGCCACTGGCATCCGCCGGGAAGGCGGGGCGTGCCGCAGGCCCCGCTGGGCCACTATCCGCAAGCCGGGAGACCTGCCAGCGCCTGACTGACGCAACCGGACGGGGTGTTCCGGTGTCGGGGTCCGCCGTGCCACCGCAGGGCCTTCCTCGTCTTCCGGCCCCGCCCTTGAAGAGACGGACGGACCCTATGCGCGACGTGGCCCCCGAGACGGACATGCCGGAGCCTGATGCCAACCTGCCTGCCACCGAATTGCTGGTCTGCGTGAAATGCCTGCGCGGGCATGAGGCACCGGAAGAGGGGCTGCGCCCCGGCCAGCGGCTTTTCGAGGCGCTGAGCGCCGGGCCCGCGCCAAAAGGCGTCACGATCACCGCGGTGGAGTGCCTGCAGAACTGCGATCAGGGCTGCACCGTGGCGCTGCGCGGCGGCGCGCGCTGGACCTATGTCTTCGGAAATGTCGATGAAGTGTCGCATTGGAGCGTGATCCTCGATGGCGCCGCGCGCTATCACACCACCGAAGACGGGCTGATCCCCTGGCGCGAACGGCCCGAGCATTTCAAACGCAACTGCGTGGCGCGGATCCCGCCGCCAACGCCGACACAAGCCCCTCTGAAGGAGCGCGACAATGACTGATCTGGCCAAACTTCCCGTGACGGTGATCACCGGCTTTCTGGGTTCGGGCAAGACCACGCTGATCCGGCAACTCATGATGAACCCCGGCGGCAAACGGCTGGCGATTGTGGTGAACGAGTTCGGCGATGTCGGCGTCGATGGCGAGATCCTGAAAAGCTGCGCGATCCCCGACTGCCCGGCGGAGAACATCATGGAACTGGCCAATGGCTGCATCTGCTGCACCGTGGCCGACGATTTCATCCCGACGATCGAGGCGCTGATGGCGCTTGAGCCGCGCCCCGACCATATCCTGATCGAAACCTCGGGTCTGGCGCTGCCGAAACCGCTGCTCAAGGCCTTCGACTGGCCCGATATCCGCTCGAAGATCACCGTTGACGGGGTGATCGCGCTGGCCGATGCGGAGGCCGTGGCGGCAGGCCGGTTTGCGCCCAACGTGGCGGCGGTGGATGCGCAACGGCTGGCCGATGAGAGCATCGATCACGAAACGCCGCTTTCGGAAGTGTTCGGGGACCAGATCTCCTGCGCCGATATCATCCTGCTGACCAAGCCCGATCTGGCCGGAGCGGAGGGCGTAGCCCGGGCCCGCGAGATCATCGCCGCCGAAGCGCCGCGCTCCTTGCCGGTGGTCGAGGTCGCCGAAGGCGTGGTCGATCCGCGGATCATTCTGGGGCTCGAGGCGGCGGCCGAGGACGATATGGACGCGCGCCCCAGCCATCACGACGACCACGACGATCACGAGCATGACGATTTCGACAGCATCGTCGTGGAGATCCCCGAACAGGAGAGCCCGGACGCTCTGCTGCGCGCCATCGAGGAGCTTGCCAAGGCGCACAACATCCTGCGCGTGAAAGGCTATGCCGCGGTTTCGGGCAAGCCGATGCGGCTTCTGGTGCAGGCGGTGGGCGCGCGGGTGCGTCACCAGTTCGACCGGCCGTGGGGCGCATCCGAGCCGCGCCGCGGGCGGCTTGTGGTGATTGCAGAACATGACGACATCCGCCGCGATGTCATCGAGGCCGCGCTCGGGGTTGTCACCGAACCGGCTGAGTAGACCGGCGGCGGGGGCAACCCCGACTGACGGGGGGACAGGGTCATGCATGTCATCTTTCGCGAAAGTCACGGGCTCGAAGAGACCGAGACGCCGACCGATCTGGGGCAGGATGCCGCCGACCTGATTGTCCTGTCCTTTTCGGACAGCGATCTTGGCGCCTTTGCGGAAGGCTGGCATCGCGCCGGTGGCCCAAAAGGTGGTTTGCCGAGCCTGCGGCTGGCCAATCTGGTGGCGCTGAAACACCCGCTTTCGGTGGATACCTATCTGGAAAACACCGCCGCGGGCGCGCGCGGCATCCTGATCCGGCTGATCGGCGGCGTGCCCTACTGGTCCTACGGTCTGCAGCAAATGCGCGCGCTTTCCGACCGGCTCGGCATCGCGCTTGCGGTGCTGCCCGCCGATGGCCGCGCGGACCCGCGGCTTGACGAGATCTCGACCCTGCCGGTCTCCACCCTGCGGCGGCTGCAGCATCTGTGCGACAGCGGCGGGGCGGTGGCCGCACAGGCGGCGTTGTCTCAGATGGCGCTGGCCGCGGGGCTTTACGCCGGGCCGGTGCGCGGCGCCAAAGGCTTGCCGCCGGTGGGGGCGTGGCACCCGCAGGACGGGGTGATCTGCCCGGCGGTGGCACATCCGGCGATGGCAGGAGGGGGGCTGTCTGCCCCCCGCTCGCCTCTGGCGAGCCCCCCCGAAAGTATTTCCCAACCGAAGAAGCCCGGGGCGGCACGCAATGCGCGGGCCCGGGTGCTTTTGGTATTTTACCGCTCCTATCTGGTGGCCGCGGATCTCGCGCCGGTTGCCGCTCTCCGGGCCGCGTTCGAGGCGCAGGGCTGCGTTTTGCAGGCGCTCTTTGCGCCCTCGCTCAAGGCCCCCGAGGCGGCAGGCTGGCTGCGGCGGCAGGTGGCCGCGTTTGCGCCCGATGCAATTGTGAACGCCACGGCGTTTTCGGGGCGCGGACCGGACGGCACCTCGCCGCTGGACACAAGTGGCGTGCCGGTCTTTCAGGTGGCGCTCGCGACCTCGACGAAAGAGGCGTGGGACGCGGCAGAGCGTGGGCTTTCCCCCGCCGATCTCGCCATGCATGTGGTGCTGCCGGAGGTCGACGGCCGGATCCTGGCCGGGGTCGCGTCGTTCAAGGCCCCGGGCGCGCGCGACCCGGATCTTCAGTTTGCCCGCTTCGCCCATCAGGCGGAGGCCGAGAGGGTGGAGGCCATCGCGGACCGGGTGATGGGCTGGGTGCGGCTTGCGCAAACCGCGCCTGCCGCGCGGCGCGTGGGGCTGGTGCTCTCGACCTATCCCGGTAAGGACTGGAACATGGGCCATGCGGTGGGGCTCGACGCCCCGGCATCGGCGCGCGCCATCCTCGCCGATCTGGCCGCGGCGGGATATGCAACCGCGGCGGGCGGCACGGACCTGACCGAGGCCTTGCAGCGCCACGATCTGTCCTGGCCGCTGGCTGCCTACAAGGCGTCGCTGGCGCGTTTGCCCGAGGCCTTGCGCGATGCGATACGCCGCGCCTGGGGGCCGCCGGAGCACGATCCGGATCTGCGAAAGGGCGCGTTTCGTTTTGCCGCCGTCGATCTTGGCAACGTCCGCGTGGCGCTGCAGCCCGAACGCGCAGGGATCAGGGGGCGCGAGGACAGTTACCACGATCTGGCGCGGGTGCCACGGCATGGCTACGTGGCGTTCTACCTCTGGCTGCAGGGGCATGTGGATGCGCTGGTGCATATCGGCGCGCATGGCACGCTGGAATGGTTGCCGGGCAAATCGGTGGCGCTGTCACGCGCCTGCTGGCCGGAGGCGCTGACGCAAGGTCTGCCGGTGATCTATCCGTTCATCGTGAACGATCCAGGCGAGGCGGCGCAGGCCAAGCGACGGATCGGCGCGGTGACGCTGGGCCATATCCCGCCGCCGCTCAGACCCAGCGGCGCCCCGGAGCGGCTGGCGCGGCTGGAGGCGCTGCTGGACGAGTTCTCCAACGCCGACGGGCTCGACCCGCGCCGCCGCGACCGGTTGCAGGACGCCATTCGCGGCGAAGCGCAAGCGCTGGGTGTCGAGCAGGATCTGGGCCTCGACCGGGCCGCCTGCAGCGCCGAGGCAATCACCCGGATCGACCGGTTTGTCTGCGATATCAAGGAAAGCCAGTTCGGCGAGGGCCTGCATGTCTGGGGCCGCGCGCCCGCCGGGCAGGGGGCGTTCGAGGCGGAAAGCTCGGCCGAGGCGGAACGCCGCGCGCTGCTTGACGCGCTCGACGGCAAATGGATCGCGCCGGGGCCGTCGGGCTCGCCCTATCGCGGGCGACAGGACGTGCTGCCCACCGGGCGCAACCTGTTCACCACCGATCCGCGCAGCGTGCCGACGCGTGCGGCCCACGCCCAGGGTGTGGTGCTGGCCGATGAGCTGGTACGCCGGCATCTGCAGGACGAAGGCGACTGGCCGCGCGGGCTGATCGTGGATCTCTGGGGTTCGGCGACGATGCGCACGGCGGGTGAGGAGTTCGCCATGGCGCTGCATCTGCTGGGTGTGCGGCCGGTCTGGGATGCCGGATCGGAGCGGGTGTCGGGTGTCGAAGTGCTGCCGATTGCAGAGCTTGACCGCCCGCGCATCGACGTGACCCTGCGGGTATCGGGCCTGTTCCGAGACGTGTTCCCGACGCTCTCGGCGCTTTTCGGGCAGGCGGTGCGGGCGCTGGCGGCGCGCGACGAGGCGCGTGACTGGAACCCCTATGCCGGGCGCGATGATCTGGCGCGGGTCTACGGGCCGGAGCCGGGTCAGTTCGGCCTCGGCATGGGTGAGACGCTCGAGGATTACAGCGCCGAGGGGCGCGAGAGAGCCGGGCAGGCGTGGCTTGCGGCCAGTGCGTGGGCGCTGGAGGGCGATCGCGCGCATCGCGACATCTCGGGGCTCAGGGCGCGGGTGGCGGGGGCGGACAGCTTTGTGCATCTGCAGGATCTGCCCGAGACCGACCTGCTGCTCGCCTCCGACTATGCGGCCCATGAGGCGGGGTTTGCCGCGGCGCAGCGGGTGACCGGCGGGCGGGCGGCGCTATATCACCTCGACAACACCGATCCGGACCGCCCGCGCGCCCGCTCTCTGCCCGAGGAGATCGCCCGCGTCGTGCAGGCGCGCGCGGCCAATCCGGCCTGGATCAGGGGCATGCGCGCGCACGGGTTCCGGGGCGCGGCAGAAATTGCGGCCACGCTGGAGCATATGGCGGCGTTTGCGCATCTCGCGCAGGCCGTCTCGTCGCATCTTTTCGACCTTTATCACGAGGCGACGCTGGGTGATCCCGAAACCGACCGCTTCCTGCAGGCGGCCAATCCGCAGGCGCATGCGGCGATGCAGGCGCGATTTGCGGCCCTGCTGGAGGCGGGGGTGTGGCAGACGCGCCGCAACTCGGTTCTCGCCGCGCTGGAGGCCGGGGAATGAGCGGTCTGCCAGACCACGCCGGGGCGCCCGCGGTCAGGGGATGGTGCCCCGGCGCGCACCGTCCGATGATGGCTGAGGACGGGCTGGTGATGCGCGTCCGGCCGCGCTTTGCGCGGCTCGCGGCACGGCAGGTGCTGGGGCTCTGCGATCTGGCGCAGCGCCATGGCAGCGGCTTCATCGACCTGACCAACCGGGCGAACCTGCAGATCCGCGGAGTCTCCGAAGACGCGCATGGTGACGTGCTGCAGGGTCTGACCGACCTCGATCTGCTGGACATCGATGCCGCATCCGAAAGCCGCCGCAACCTTTTGGTGATGCCGTTCTGGCGCGCGGGCGATCTGACGCACCGGCTCTGTGCCGCGCTGCTGGAGGCGATGCCGCGCCTGCCTGCGCTGCCTGCGAAGTTCGGCTTTGCGGTGGATTGCGGCGCGGCCCCGATGCTGCACGCGGCCTCCGCCGATATCCGGCTGGAGCGGCAGGATGGCGGCGTCCTTTTGCGTGCCGATGGTTCCGAGGGCGGGCGGGTGGTGTCCGAGGCCGGGGCCATCGATGCGCTGATCGACCTCGTCGCGTGGTTTGCGGAACATCAAAGCCCCGAGAACCGCCGCATGGCCAGGGTCCTGCGTGCAACCGCCCTGCCTGCCGCGTGGCAAACGCAGCGCGCGCGTGACCCGGTGACGCCGCCGGTGCTCGGTCCGCGGGAGGGTGGCGCGCTTGTCGGCGCACCGTTCGGGCAGGTCGATGCAGGCGCGCTGGCGCGCCACGTCACCGCCACTGAGGCCCCCGCGATCCGGGTCACACCATGGCGCGCGCTGCTGATCGAGGGCGCGGAGATGCCGGACGATCCGGCGTTTCTGACCGATCCCGGCGATCCGCTCACACGGGTCGATGCCTGCCCAGGCGCGCCGCTGTGCCCGCAGGCCAGTGTCGAGACCCGCGCGCTTGCACGCGCGCTCGCCGGGCGTGTGACCGGGGCGCTGCACGTGTCGGGCTGCGCCAAGGGCTGCGCGCGCGCCGCTGCCGCAGATCTCACGCTGGTGGGCGCCAACGGACGGTTTGACATTGTGCGCAAGGGATGCGCATCCGATGCGCCGACGACATGCGGGCTTGCCCCCGAAGACATCCTGGCCGGAGCGCTCTGACAGACCATGACCTACAGCTACGAGACCGACGGCGCGGCGATCTATGCCCAGTCCTTCGCGATGATCCGCGCCGAGGCCGATCTGGCCCGGTTCAGCGCCGATGAAGAGCCGATTGCCGTGCGCATGATCCACGCCGCGGGCATGGTCGGGTTGGAGGAGCACATCCGCTTTTCGCCGGGGTTTGCCGCCGCCGCCCGCGCCGCTCTGGCCGGTGGCGCGCCGATCCTCTGCGATGCGCGCATGGTGTCCGAAGGGGTAACACGTCCGCGTCTGCCCGCCTCCAACGAGGTGATCTGCACGCTGCATGACGACAGCGTGCGCGCGCGGGCCGCTGCGATGGGCAACACCCGCTCCGCCGCCGCGCTGGAGCTTTGGCGGCCGCATCTGGGCGGCGCGCTGGTGGCCATCGGCAATGCGCCCACGGCGCTGTTTCACCTGCTCAACATGCTGCAGGATCCCGGTTGCCCGCGCCCGGCGGCGATCATCGGCTGTCCGGTGGGTTTTGTCGGCGCGATGGAAAGCAAGGACGCGCTCTGGGCGGACCAGCCGGTGCCCTGCTGCATCGTGAAGGGTCGTCTGGGCGGCAGTGCGATCACCGTCGCGGCCATCAACGCCATCGCGAGCCGCGCGGAATGACCGCCGCCGCCCAGACGCGCCCGGTTCCGGGCACGATCCATGGTGTGGGTCTGGGCCCGGGTGATCCCGATCTGATGAGCGTGCGGGCGCACCGGCTGCTGTCCGGCGCGCGCCACGTGGCGTTTTTCCGCAAGGCCGGACGCCCGGGGCAGGCGCGCCGCATCGTCGAGGGGCTGCTGCCCGAGGGGGTGATCGAGTTCGCGATGGAGTATCCCGTCACCACCGAGATCCCGCTCTCCGATCCGCGCTACAACGAGATGCTCTCGGCGTTTTATGCCGATTGCACCGCGCATCTGCGTTGCCTGGCTGTGGCCGGTGAGGACGTGGTTGTGCTCTGCGAGGGGGATCCGTTTTTCTACGGCTCCTTCATGCATCTTTACGAGCGGTTGCGCGCGGATGTGCCGGTCGCCGTGGTGCCCGCGATCACCGGCATGTCGGCGGCCTGGACCGCAACGGGGCGGCCGGTCACCTGGGGGGATGACGTGCTGACGGTGCTGATGGGCACGTTGCCGCAAGAGGAACTGGTCAGCCGGATGTCGGCCACGGACGCGCTTGTGGTGATGAAGATCGGCCGCAATATCGACAAGGTCCGCGCCGCGCTGAAGGCGGCGGGCCGCTTTGATGCGGCCTGGCTGGTGGAATATGCCAGCATGCCGAACCAGAGCGTCACGCGGCTTTGTGATGCCGACGGCAAGGTCACCCCGTATTTCTCGATCATCGTCGTGCACGGGCAGGGCCGGCGGCCATGAGCGGCTCTGTCCTGATCGCGGGGCTCGGCCCGGGGGATGACGCGCTGGTCACACCCGAGGTCCGCGCGGCACTGGCGCAGGCCACCGATGTTGTCGGCTATATTCCCTATGTCGCGCGCGTCGCGCCGCGGGCGGGGCTGACCCTGCATCCGAGCGACAACCGGGTGGAGATCGACCGCTCCCGCCATGCGCTCGAGATGGCCGCGGACGGCGCCCGCGTGGTGGTGGTATCCTCCGGCGATCCGGGTGTCTTTGCCATGGCCTCGGCGGTCTTCGAAGCGGTGGAGGCGGGGCCGGCGGCATGGCGGGCGCTCGACATCCAGGTCCTGCCCGGCATCACCGCGATGCTTGCGGCGGCGGCCCGCGCCGGGGCGCCTCTGGGCCATGATTTCTGCGCGATCAACCTCAGTGACAACCTCAAGCCCTGGGATCTGATCGAAAAACGCCTGCGTCTGGCGGCGGAGGCGGATTTCGCCATGGCGTTTTACAACCCGCGCTCGAAATCCCGGCCCGAAGGGTTTGTGCGCGCGCTTGCGGTGCTCAACGCCGCATGTGGCGACGCGCGCCCGGTCATCTTTGCCCGCGCCGTCTCCACCCCCGACGAAGAGATCCGCGTCGTGCCGCTGCCCGAGGCCCGGCCCGAGATGGCGGATATGCGCACCATGGTGATCGTCGGCTCATCGGCGACACGGCTCATCGCGCGCTCGGCGGCGGGGCGTCCGCCCATTGTCTACACGCCGAGATCGGTTCCGCGATGAGCGATCCAGTCCAGCACTTGGGCAGTCGCATGCGCCTCCGGCCGCGGTGGCAACGCCGGACGGTCGATCATGATCACCGGCAGATTGAGCGCGCGCGCCGCGGCGATCTTGGCGTAAGCGCCTGTTCCACCTGCGTTTTTCGACACAACCAGATCGATCTTGTGGCGCTGCATCAAAGCCAGGTCACCCGCCTCGCTGAACGGGCCCCGGTCCACCAGCACCACGTGATCGGGGAAGGGTGGCGGATTGGCGGGCGGGTCGACCAGCCTCAGCAGGTAGAAATGCTGCGGGTTGGGCGCGAACTCCTGCAGATGCATGCGCCCGATGGCCAGCATCACGCGCCGCGCCGGGCCGTTCAGCGCCGCAACCGCACCGGCCATGTCGGGCACCCGGATCCAGCTGTCGCTCACCTGCGGCTGCCAGGGCGCGCGGCTCAGAGCGAGGAGCGGCACATCCGCCTGCGCGCAGGCGGCGACCGCATTGGCGCTCATCCGGGCCGCAAAGGGATGGGTGGCATCGACCACATGGGTGATCTTCTCGCGCTGCAGATAGGCGCGCAAACCGGAGATCCCGCCGAACCCGCCGATGCGCTGCGGCAATGGCTGACGCACCGGGCGGGCCACGCGACCGGCAAACGAGATCGTGCCCGCGACGCCCGCCTCGCTCAGCGCGCGGCAAAGCGCGGTTGCCTCGGTGGTGCCGCCGAGCACAAGCAGGTTGGGTGTCATGGCTGAAGCTCCGTGGCTCACGATCATCGGTCTGGGCGAAGATGGACCGCAAGGGCTTTCGCCCGCAAGCCATGACGCGCTGGCGCGGGCGGAATTTGTCATGGGGCCGCCGCGCCACCTGTCGCTGCTGCCGGATCTCGAGGCCGAGCGGATCCCCTGGCCGGTGCCCTTCGACAAGGGTGTGACGCAGCTTTTGGCGCGGCGCGGGCAGGCGGGCGTCGTGCTCGCCTCCGGCGATCCGTTCTGGTTCGGCGCCGGTGCGGTGCTGGCGCGGCATCTGGAGGCGCATGAGTGGCGGGCAGAGCCCGGCCGGTCGAGTTTCTCGCTGGTGGCGTCGCGGTTGGGCTGGGCGCTGGAGCGCACGGGCTCATTCGGTCTGCATGCCGCGCCGCTTTCCCGGCTCCGGGGCGCGCTGGCGCCGGGCGCGCAGCTTGTCGTGCTGCTGCGCGACGGCGCGGCGGTGACGGAGCTTGCGGGATATCTGGTCGAGACCGGCTTTGGCGCGTCATCCCTGACGGTTTTCGAGGCGCTTGGCGGTCCGCGCGAACGGCGCACCGATACCACGCCCGAAACCCTGCCGGATGCTGCGTTCCAACACCCGGTCTGCGCGGCCATCGATGTCGCAGGGCCCGGCGCGGTGTTGCCGCTCGCGGCCGGTCGTCCGGACAGCTGGTTTGCCCATGACGGCCAGATCACCAAACGCCCGGTGCGCGCGCTGACCCTGTCGGCGCTGGCGCCGCGCCCGTTTGAGCATCTGTGGGATATCGGTGGCGGGTCCGGTTCGGTGGCCATCGAATGGCTGCTGGCGCATCGCTCGCTCACCGCCACCAGCTTCGAGACGGACCCGGAGCGCGCCGCGCGCATCACCCGCAACGCGCGGCATCTGGGCGTTGACCGGCTGGCGGTCATCGAGGGCACCGCGCCCGACACGCTGGTCGGCCAGCCGATGCCGGACGCTGTCTTTGTCGGCGGCGGACTGTCACAAGCGATGCTGGACTGGCTCGCGGATCACCTGCCGGCGGGCACACGGATCGTCGCCAATGCCGTGACGCTGGAGAGCGAGGCGTTGCTCGCCGCGGCGCAGAGGCAGCATGGCGGCACATTGATGCGCATCGAGATGGCAGAGGCCGCGCCGCTCGGAAGCAAGCGCGGCTGGGCTGCCAGTTACCCCATCGTGCAGTGGAGTGGCGTTCTGTGATTGTCGCGGGGTTCGGATTTCGCGGCGGCGCGACGGTGGAGAGCCTCGAGGACGCCTTGACGCGCGCCTGCGGCGACCTGCGTCCTTCCGCGTTGGCGTCCGTCGCGGACAAGACGCGGGTGCCCGCGTTCCGGCGTCTGGCCGAACGTTTGAGCCTGCCGGTGCATGCCGTATCGCAGGACATCTTGTCGGCGCAGTCCACTCTGACCCGCTCTGCCGCCGCACAGGACGCCCGCACAACCGGCAGCGTGGCCGAAGCCGCGGCTTTGGCCGCCGCCGGTCCGTGCGCAAGGCTGCTGGGCCCGCGCGTGATATCGGGCGACCGCATGGCCACCTGCGCCCTTGCCAAAGGAGATCCCGCATGACCGTTCATTTCATCGGAGCAGGCCCCGGTGCGCCGGATCTGCTGACGCTGCGGGGGCGCGATCTGATCGCGGCTTGCCCGGTCTGCCTTTATGCCGGATCCCTGGTGCCCGAAGCGGTGCTCTCCCATTGCCCCGACGGCGCGCGGATCGTGAACACCGCCGCGCTCGATCTCGACGCGATCCTGGACGAGATCCGCCGCGCAGAGGGCTTGGGCCAGGACGTGGCGCGCCTGCATTCGGGGGACCTGTCGGTCTGGTCGGCGATGGGAGAGCAACTGCGCCGCCTGCGCGCCGAAGGGATCGGCTTTACCGTGACCCCCGGCGTGCCGTCCTTTGCCGCCGCCGCGGCGTCGCTGGGTGCGGAGCTCACCTTGCCGGGGATCGCGCAATCGGTTGTGCTGACGCGCACGCCCGGCCGCGCCTCGTCGATGCCGGAAGGCGAGACGCTGGCCAATTTCGCCGCGACCGGTGCGACGCTCGCCATTCATCTCTCGATCCAGAACGTGGCGAGCGTGGTTTCAGAGCTTTCACCCGCCTATGGCGCGGAGTGCCCGGTCGCCGTGGTCTACCGGGCAAGCTGGCCCGACGAGCGGATCATACGCTCCACTCTGGGCGGGCTCGAGGCGGCACTGGATGCGGGCATCTCGCGCACCGCGCTGATCCTCGTGGGACGCGCGCTCGAGGCCGAAGGTTTTGCCGAAAGTTGCCTCTATTCCACCGATTACGACCGGCGTTACCGCCCGCAAAGCGCCGACAGCCCCTGGGCGAGCTGGACCCCGGAGAAGGAGACCAAGGATGTCTGATCTGCGCGGCCTCATGGTGTCGGCGCCCGCCTCGGGGACCGGCAAGACAACGGTCATGCTGGGGCTCTTGCGGGCGCTCTCCGAAGACGGGCTGAAGGTGCAGCCGTTCAAATCCGGGCCCGATTATATCGACCCGGCCTTTCACCTCGCGGCATGCGGGTCGGCGTCGTTCAACTTCGACACCTGGGCGATGGGGCCGGGCTTGCTGAACGCGGTGTCGGCCCGCGCGACAGGCGCCGATATCTGCGTGGCCGAAGGCTCCATGGGGCTATATGACGGGGTGGCGACGCGCGGGCAAAGCGGCTTTGGCAGCAGTGCGGAAACCGCGCGCCGCATGGGATGGCCGGTGATCCTGGTGGTCGATGTCGGCGGGCAGGCGCAATCGGCGGCGGCCACGGCGCTGGGCTTTCAGGCCTATGACCCCGATCTGCCCTTCGCGGGCGTGATCCTCAACCGCGTCGCCTCGCCGCGCCACGAACGGCTGACACGTGTGGGAATGGACAAGGCCGGGCTGAAAGTGCTGGGCGCCCTGCCGCGGCGCGGCGATCTGACCTTGCCGGAGCGCCATCTGGGGCTCATCCAGGCGGTGGAGCATCCCGATCTGGACGCCGCAATCGCAGGCTATGCCGCGTTCCTGCGCGAGAATACCGACCTCGCGGCGATCCGCGCCGCGGCGGCGGGCGTGCCCGGGCCTGCATCGGTCAGCCCGCTGCCGTCCCCGCCCGCGCAACGCATCGCCCTGGCGCAGGACGCGGCGTTTTCCTTCACCTATCCGCATCTGCTGGAAGGCTGGCGCGCGGCGGGGGCCGAGATCCTGCCATTCTCGCCGCTGGCCGACGAAGCGCCGGACGCGGGTGCCGATCTGGTCTGGCTGCCGGGCGGCTATCCGGAGTTGCATGCAGGCAGGCTGGCCGCCGCCGCAACCTTCCGCGCGGGCCTGCGCAAACATGCCCAGACGCGGCCCGTGCATGGCGAATGCGGCGGCTACATGGCTTTGGGCGCGGCGCTGATCGACAAGCAGGGTGCGCGGCACGAGATGGCCGGGCTGCTGGGGTTGGTGACGAGTTACGAGAAACGCAAGTTCCACCTCGGCTATCGCCGCGCGGTCCTGAACGCGCCTTTGCCGGGGCACGCGCCCGGGGCTGCGCTGCGCGGGCACGAGTTCCATTACTCCACCATCCTCGAGCAACCGGACGCGCCGCTGGCGCAAGTCGCCGACGCCGATGGCACCCCGGTGCCGGAGACCGGCTCCTGCCGGGGTCACGCCAGCGGCACGTTCTTCCACCTCATCACCGCCGAGGAGGCCGCATGACCGGGTTCGTCAGCTTCGTGGGCTCCGGGCCCGGTGATCCGGAACTGCTGACGCTGAAGGCGGTGGACCGGCTCAGGCGCGCCGATGCGGTGCTGTTCGACGATCTGTCGTCGGGTCCGATCCTCGGGCACGCGCGGGCGGGCGCGGATCTTGTCGGGGTCGGCAAACGGGCCGGGCGCGCCTCTCCCAAGCAGCACCATGTCAGCCGTCTTCTGGTGGAATATGCGCAGACCGACATCCGCGTGGTGCGGCTGAAATCCGGCGATGGCGGGCTTTTTGGGCGGCTGGAGGAAGAGCTGATGGCCTTGCGCGAGGCGGGCATCCCCTACGAGATCATCCCCGGCGTGCCCTCTGCCGTGGCCGCGGCAGCCGCGGCGGGCATTCCGCTCACCCGGCGGCTCACCGCGCGGCGGGTGCAGTTTGTGACCGGCCACGACATCTCGGGCCAGTTGCCGCAGGACATCAACCTTGCCGCACTGGCCGACCCCGCCGCCTCTACCGTGGTGTTCATGGGCAAGCGCACCTTCCCGAAGCTGCTCGAGGCGCTGGCCGCGCACGGGCTGCCGACGGACACGCCCGCGATTCTCGCCGAAGGCGTGAGCGGGCCCGATCAGACGATCACCCGCAGCACCGTCGCCGCGCTGGCGGAGGCGCTGACGGCAGAGATCACCGACCAGCCCGCGCTCATTCTCTACGGGCCGCTCGCCGACGCCTGAGTGTCGTTTTATGTCTTGTCCGGTTGACACCACATGCCATACTGGACGGACACGGTGCCGCCTTCGCGCGGCTGAAAAGGGAACCGGGTGCAAGGCCCGGACTGCCCCCGCAACTGTAAGCGACGAGCGCCAAAGGCACATCCACTGGCCAAAAGCTGGGAAGGGCCGCGGCGCCGGGACCCGCAAGTCAGGAAACCTGCCGTGTCGAACCTGAACGCCGCAAATGCGGACCATTCTGCCGGTGGGGCAGAGCATAGAGGACAGTGACATGCATATCGAACCGGGCGTCGTCGACGGCGCCAAGATGGCCCTTGCGCTTGCCACCGCGGCGGGCGCCACGGGCTACGCCGCCAAGCTCACCATGCGCGATCTCAAGACCCGCAGCGTCGCGTCATTCGCCGCGCGCGGCGGGCTTGCAACCCTTGGTGTCTTTGCCTTTTTCGAGCTTCTGCCGCATTTCCCGGTGGGCGTGTCGGAGGTGCATTTCATCCTGGGCACGACGCTCTTTCTGCTGCTGGGTGCGGCCCCTGCCGCGTTTGGACTGGCGCTGGGTCTGCTGGTGCAGGGGGTGTTTTTCGCCCCCGCCGACCTGCCGATGTATTTCGTCAATCTCACGACCCTTCTGGTGCCGCTTTTTGCCATCGACGCGCTGGCGCGGCGGTCCATTCCGCGCGACCGGGCCTATGTCGATCTGGCCTATGCGGATGTGCTCAAACTGTCGGCGCTCTATCAGGGCGGCGTGGTCGCCTGGGTCGCGTTCTGGGTGTTTTACGGGCAGGGTGTGGGGGCCGAGAGCCTCTCTGCGGTTGCCACTTTCAGCATGGCCTACATGCTGGTCGTCATCGTGGAGCCGATCGCCGATCTGGCCGCGCTGGCGGGGGCCAAGGCGCTGAAAGGCGGCGCTCTGTCGCGCGTCTTCGCCGACCGTCTCTACCACGCCTGAGCCTCGAAGACCGGGCCCGGATCCAGGCGAGCGGACCGGGCCTTTTTCCTGCGGGGAGCTCATGATCGACACGCTCTGGCTGATTGGCATCGGCACCGGCAGCCCGGCCCATGTGACCGGTGAAGGCATGACGGCCCTGCGCGACGCGTCGGTGATCCTCGTGCCGCGAAAAGGCCACGGCAAGGAGGATCTGGCCGGGCTGCGTCAGGCGATCATCGCCGCCAGCGGCAGTGCGGCGCGGGTTGTGGAGTTCGACTATCCGCTGCGCGACCCGGCGCTGCCTTATGCTGAGCGCGTGGCGCGCTGGCATGACGAGATTGCCCGGCGCTGGCAGACAGCACTTGCAAAGGTTGCGGTGGACGGTCCAGTGGCGCTGCTGGTCTGGGGCGATCCGTCGCTTTATGACAGCACATTGCGGATCGCGGCCCGGCTCGACCCGCCGCCCGCGGTGCGTGTGGTGCCGGGCATCACCGCGATCCACGCGCTGACCGCGGCGCACGCGATCCCGCTCAACGAGATCAACGGCCCGGTTCAGATCACCACCGGGCGGCGTCTGGCCGAGCAGGGCTGGCCCGATGGCGTGGACACCCTGGTGGTGATGCTCGACGGCGAGGGCCGCTTTGCCGGGATCGACCCCGACGGCGTGCAGATCTGGTGGGGGGCCTATCTGGGCATGCCGGAGCAGGTGCTGGCGTCAGGGCCGCTGGCGCAGATGTCCGGACCGATCCTCAAGCAGCGCGCCGAGGCGCGCGCGCGGCATGGCTGGATCATGGACACCTATCTGTTGCGGCGCGGATGAAGCGCGGCTTGGGCCGGTCTGCTCTGGACGCCCACCGCGCGACGCGTCGGAACCGCGTCGCGGGTGGCCATCACCTGCCGCTCCGCGCCTATGCCGCGAGCCCGCGGCCTTTCAGCAAGGCTTCCACCCCCGGCATGCGCCCGCGGAACTGCAGGTAAAGCGTCTCGGCCTCTTCGGAACCGCCTTTCGACAGGATAAACCGCTCCAGCCTGTCGGCCATCTCCTCGTCGAACGCGCCGCCGGCTTCCTCGAAGGCGGCGAAGGCGTCGGCATCCATGACCTCCGACCACATGTAGCTGTAATAGCCCGACGAATAGCCGTCGCCCGCAAAGACATGCGCGAAATGCGGCGTGGCGTGGCGCATGGCGATGGCACGCGGCATGCCGATCTCTTCGAGCACTTCGGCCTGTTTCTGCATCGGATCGGCGGGGGCCGGGCCGGAATGGAATGCCAGATCCACCAGCGCCGAGGCCACGTATTCCACCGTCTGAAAGCCCATGTCGAAGGTCGCGGCTTTCAGCACCTTGTCGAGCAGCGCTTGCGGCATCGCGTCGCCGGTCTCCGCATGGGTGGCAAATTCGCTCAGCACTTCGGGCACTTCCAGCCAATGTTCGTAAAGCTGGCTGGGCAGTTCCACGAAATCCCGCGCCACCGAGGTACCGGAGACCGAGCCGAACTCCACATCCGACAGCATCTGATGCAGCGCATGGCCGAACTCGTGAAAGAGTGTGCGCGCGTCATCGTAAGAAAGCAGCGCGGGCTTGCCCTCGGAAGGTTTGGCGAAGTTGCACACATTGACCACGACGGGCGTCTTTACCACCGGGCGGCGGGCCTGGCTGCTGAACGCCGAACACCACGCGCCGGAGCGTTTGGAGGCGCGGGCAAAGTAATCCGCGATGAACACCGCCACATGGCTCCCGTTGCGCGTCACCTCCCAGGCGCGGCAATCGGGGTGGTAGAGCGGGACGTCCAGCGGCGCAAATTCCAGCCCGAAAAGGCGGCTGGAACAGGCAAAGGCCGCCTCGATCATCCGGTCGAGCTGCAAGTAAGGCTTGAGCTCCGCTTCATCGAGATCGTGCAGCGCCACGCGGCGCTTCTCGGCGTAATAGCGCCAGTCCCAGGGCTCGAGCGGGCCGTTATGACCGTCGGCCCTGAGCAAGGCTTCCATCTCGGCGGCGTCGGCAAGGGCGGCGGTGCGGGCCGGTTGCCAGACCTGCATCAGCAGATCGCGCACCTTGTCGGGTGTGCCCGCCATCTCGGTCTCGAGCTTGTAATGGGCGAAATCCGGGTAGCCGAGCAGCGCCGCGCGCTCCTCGCGCAGCGCCAGCGTCTCGGCGGCAATTCCCCGGTTGTCGGTCTCGCCGCCATTCTCGCCGCGCATCGACCAGGCCCGCCAGGCCTTTTGCCGCAGATCGCGCCGGGGCGAAAACTGCAGGAACGGCACGATGAGCGAGCGCGACAGCGTCACCACCGGCCCGTCCGCTTCCGCCGCGTCTCCGGCAGAGCGCGCGGCGTCGATCACAAACTCCGGCAGACCGTCCAGATCGGCCTCCGCCAGCGGCATCTGCCAGGCGCTTTCGTCCTTGAGTAGATTCTGCGTAAACGCCGTGCCCAGCACCGCCAGCCGTGATTTCACATCCTTCATCCGCGCCGCGTCATCGCCCTCGAGCGCGGCCCCGGCGCGGACAAAACCGCGATGGGTCAGCATCAGAACGCGGGCCTCCTCGTCCGACAGATCGAGCGTCTCGCGCGCCTCCCATAGCGTGCGGATGCGCTCGAAGAGCGCGGCATTGGCAAAGATCGCAGAGCTGTGCGCCGAGAGCTTCGGGCTGAACTCTCGCTGAAGCGCCTGGCGCGTGTCGTTGCTGTCGGCACCGGCCACGTTGAAGAACACCGACAGCACCTTGTCGAGCGCCTCGCCCGCACCCTCCAGCGCCTCGATCGTGTTGGCGAAATCCGGTGCGTCGTCGTTCTGCGCGATGGCGTCGATCTCTTCCAGATGCGCCTTGAGCGCGGTCTCCAGCGCCGGGGCGAAATCCTCGTCCGAGATCGCCTCGAACGGCGGCAGCGCGAACGGCGTGTTCCAGTCGGACAGAAGCGGATTGGTCATGCGGGCTCTCCAGAATGCGGTTGTGTCATAGCTAGGCTGCGGGCGGCGCGGCTTCAATGCGCAAGGGCGTTGGCAACCGGGGGGGGTTATCCCGCCTGTCCGCAGACCGGGCAATCGTCGCGCCTCTTGAGCGTGATCTTGCGGGTCTCACCCCAGAGTGCGTCATAGATGAGCATCTCGCCCCGCAGCACCTGACCGGCACCGGCGATCTGCTTGACCGCCTCCACCGCCATCATCGCGCCGATCACACCGGGCAGCGGGCCCAGCACACCCGCCTCGGCGCAGGAGGGCGCCAGTTCCGGCGCAGGCGCTTGCGGAAAGATGCATTGATAGCAGGGGCCGTTGGTGCCAGGATCGAACACGCTCAGCTGCCCTTCCCACTGGCTGAGCGCGCCCGAGACCAGCGGGATGCCGCGCGCCACGGCGCTGCGGTTGACCAGATAGCGGGTGTCGAAATTGTCGGTGCCGTCCAGCACCAGATCGTAATCCGACAGCAGATCCTGCGCGATGTCGTCGCTCAGCCGCCGCTTGTAGGGCCGCACGGCGATGAACGGGTTGAGCTCTTTCATCGCGGCCTCGGCGGAGAACACCTTGGGCATGCCGATCCTGGCATCGCGGTGAATCACCTGCCGCTGCAGATTGCCGCTGTCGACGACGTCGTCGTCGATCACACCGATGGTGCCGACCCCGGCGGCAGCCAGATAGAGCAGCGCCGGAGAGCCGAGCCCGCCCGCGCCGATCACCAGCACGCGGGCCTGCTTCAGCTTTTTCTGCCCCGGCCCGCCCAGCTCGCGCAGCACGATATGACGGGCGTAGCGGTCAAGCTCGCCACTGGCGAACTGACCGGGGGGGGGCTCTGGTGCGCTTTGTGCCTCGCGCGCCTCCGCGCGGCCCCGCAGGTGCCGGAGCCCGGTCCGGTAGGCCAGAAACAGCGCCACGAAACCGCCGAGGATCAGCCAGAGCGCGGCGCTCTCGCCGGTGGCCATGCGCAAGGGATGCCCGAAGGGCAGCGCCAGATGCAGCGCCAGCACCGCGACGTAGAGCAGCCCGATCATGTAGAGCCGCGCCTGTTTCGGCGCACCCATCAGATGCCCGACACCCCATAAAAGCGCGGCCAGCCCCAGTACCAAAAGCATGTCAGTCCACCCCGGTCGATCCGAACCCGCCAGCGCCGCGCGCCGTCTTTGACAGGCTGCTGACAGGGTGGAAACTGGCGCGGATCACCGGCGCGACAACCATCTGCGCGATCCTGTCGCCATGGCGGATGGTGAAGGCCGCGTCGCCCGCATTCATCACGATCACCCCCAGCGGACCGCGATAGTCGGCGTCAATCGTGCCGGGGCTGTTGGGCAGGCAGATCCCGTGTTTCAGTGCTAGTCCGGAGCGCGGGCGGATCTGCACTTCGTATCCTTCGGGGATCGCCATGCGCAGCCCGGTCGGCACCAGGCTGCGGGCGCCGGGGACCAATGTGATCTCGCCGCGGTCGGGCAGATTGGCGCGCAGATCTGCGCCCGCCGCCCCGGCGCTGGCATAGGCTGGCAATCCCAGCGCGCGGTCGGCGCCCTCCACCCAGCTGATGTCGATCCCGATCACCGTTTCTTCTCTTTCCAAATACGCAATCCCGCCCTCAGCCGCGCGGTGCCAGCGCGTCGGCGATGCGCGCCGCCAGCCGCCGCGCCACCTCCGTCTTGCTCATCCGGTCCCAGGGTTCCGCCCCGGTTTCAGAGATCAGCACCACTGCGTTCTCCGCCCCGCCCATGATGCCGGTTGCCGGGCTTACATCATTGGCAAGGATCCAGTCGCAGCCCTTGCGGGCGCGTTTGGCGGTGGCATGGGCCAGCACATCGTCGGTCTCGGCGGCAAAGCCCACGACAAGCGCGGGGCGATCTTCGGGCAGCGACGAGATTTCGGCCAAAATGTCGGGGTTTTCGGTGAAATCCAGAACCGGCAGACCGTCCTTGCCTTTCTTGATCTTGCTGTCGGAGGCGCTGGTCACGCGCCAGTCGGCCACCGCTGCGGCAAAAACCCCGGCGCTGACCGGCAGCGCGCCCATGACCGCGGCGCGCATCTCGATGGCGGTCTCGACTTCGATCACCTCGATGCCCTCGGGGCGCGGGCTGGTGGCCGGACCGGTCACAAACACCACCTCGGCCCCGAGATCGCGCAGCGCCGCGGCAATCGCACTGCCCTGCGCGCCGGAGGAGCGGTTGGCGATGTAGCGCACCGGGTCGATGGGCTCATGCGTCGGCCCCGAGGTCACCAAAACCCGGTGGCCTTTCAGAGGCCCGTCCGACAGCGCGGCCTCGAGCGCGGCCACGATCTCCAGCGGTTCGGACATGCGGCCCGGTCCGAACTCGCCACAGGCCATGTCGCCCGCATTCGGGCCGACCACCAGCACGCCGTCGCCCTGCAGGCTGTGCAGGTTGCGCCCGGTGGCCGCGTTTTCCCACATTCGCACATTCATCGCAGGCGCGATCATCACCGGTGTGTCCGTCGCCATCAGCAACGTAGTGGCCAGATCATCCGCATGCCCCCCGGCCATCTTGGCCATGAGATCGGCGGTGGCCGGGGCGACCAGCACCATATCGGCCACGCGGGAAAGCTGGATATGGCCCATCTCCGCCTCGTCGGTCAGATCGAAGAGGTCGGTATACACCTTTTCACCGGCCAGCGCCGAGACGCTGAGAGGGGTCACAAATTCCTGCGCCGCGCCGGTCAGGACCGGGGTCACCGCCGCGCCGCGTTCGCGCATGCGGCGGATGAGATCGAGGCATTTGAAGGCTGCGATGCCGCCGCCGATGATCAGTAGAATGCGCTTGCCTGCCAGCATCGACGGCCTCCCTTGCGTGCCTTGCGCAGGTTAAGGCGTGTTCAGAGCCGCCCGCAAGGTCCGTTCGTGTGCAGCCAAGCGGCGCGGCTTCAGCGAAACGCCTCGCAGGGGTCGCCGCGCTCGGCATCGGCGCTGATCTCCACGTGGTGGAACTCCCCCTCTGGATCGCCGCTGCTGACCTCGCCCTGGCCCAACGCCCAGACCTCGAGCTCCGGCGCGACCCGCGCCAGCGCGTCCGGCGCCCCCCAGTCAAGCCGGGCATGGCCGTTGCCGGTGATCACCGCCACAGGGCCGCCGGTTGCCTGAAAGGCCTCTAGCGTGACCCGTGCGATGGCCGCATCCCGGAGCCGCTGGATATCGACCATCATCGGCAGCATCTCGACCGGCATCGCGTCGCAATGCGCGGCCAGCTGCAGCGCTTCGCGCGTGTCCTGCTGTGCCTTGGGCAAAGGCTCGGTCAGACCGTAAAGTGCCGCGTCCTCGCCGAAGACGGCAATTGTGCCCTCGTCCATCACCCGGCGGGCCTGCGGGCGCGGCACCGCGGCGCCGTAAACCGCGGCCTCGGGTGCGGCGGCAAAGATCGGGTGGTACATCGCGAAATCGGGCCAGCCGCTGGCGTTCCACCCCAACGTGGCCTCCAGCGCCGTGGCGTCATCGATCAGCTCCGGCGTCACACGGGCTGCCTGCTGCGGTGTCAGCATTTCGAAGACCAGCGCGGCGGGGCTGGCATCGGCCACGATCTCGGCCTGGCGCTGGTGATGCGCGGGATTGTCGTGCAGCTCGCCGAGAAACAGGATCTCGGCCTGCATGAAATCGCCCCCGCCGGCAAATGCGGCGGGGGCGACGAACACCAAAGGTGCGATCCAGGATCTCATGCGAGGAAGTGTTGCACCTCGCGCGACTGGGTTTCAAGCGACTTGCGCATCTTGACGAAGGCGGCGGCCTCGAGCTGGCGCACGCGCTCCTTGCTGAGGCCAAGCTCGTTGCCGAGGCTTTCCAGCGTGCGCGTCTCCTCGCGCAGCTTGCGCTCGCGCACGATGAACCGCTCGCGTTCGTTCAGCCCGCCCATCGCGTCCAGCAGCCATTCGCGCAGCTGCTCGCGGTCATGGCTGTCCTCGACGATCTCGTCGGCCTGCGCGCTGTCGTCTTCCAGCGCGTCGATCCACTCGCGGCCCTCGTCATCCACCGATTGCGTGGCGTTGAGCGAATAGTCGGAGCCCGAAAGACGGCCCTCCATCATCTCCACATCATGCAGCGGCACGCCGATTTCGGTGGCGATCATGTGGCGCAGCTGGTGGCGGTCCAGCGTCTCACCGGCCGAGGCGGCCTCCCGCTCGATCCGCGCCTGCACCCGGCGCATGTTGAAAAACAGCGACTTCTGCGAGGAGGTCGATCCGGTGCGCACCATCGACCAGTTGCGCATCACGTAATCCTGGATGCTCGCCTTGATCCACCACACGGCGTAGGTGGAAAAGCGCACCCCGCGGTCGGGGTCGAACTTGTCGGCGGCCTTCATCAGGCCAAGCCCGGCCTCCTGGATCAGGTCATTCATCGGCGCGCCGTAGCGCTTGAACTTCGCGGCCATGGAAATGGCCAGTCGCATATAGGCGGTGATCAGGCGGTGCAGCGCCGCCTCGTCCCGCTCGTCGCGCCAGGCATAGGCAAGGCGCAATTCGGTCTCGGCATCCAGCAGCTCCGCTTTCATCGCGCGGCGGGACAGGGTTTGGTCGTTGAATCCGTTCATTGCCATCTTCGCTCCCCAGGATGATCGCCTCTCCGGCGTTTTTCTTTGGCCCTCATGGTGATCTACGAAGCGAGATAGGGTTTGGATCACAACAATCGTAAAAAAAATGTATCCAGCGCTTGTCTTTTCGAACCCCAGCATAAGCGCGCGTGATCGAAACATGCACAAAAAGGCGTTTTGTTTGTGCCATGCCGGGGGTTAATCAGGCATTAACAGGGGAGAGACGACATGGCCTACACATTGATCCTTGGCGATTATGCCTACTCGAGCTGGTCGCTGCGCGGCTGGTTGCTGTTCGAGCGCTTCGGGCTGGCCTGCGCCAGTGTGCTGGTGGATTTCAGCAGCAAAAGCGTGGCCGAGCAACTGGCCGCCCACCCGCCCGCGCGCACGGTGCCCACCTTGCTGACCGAAGACGGCGCGGTGATCTGGGACAGCCTCGCCATCGCCGAGGAACTGGCCAGCCGCCACCCCGATGCGGGCCACTGGCCGAAGGATCCCGGCGACCGCGCGCTGGCCCGCAGCCTCGCTGCCGAGATGCATTCCGGCTTTGGGGCATTGCGCGAGGATTGCCCGATGAACCTGCGCGCGGCCTATCTCGACACCGCGCCCTCCGAAGACGTGCTGGCGGATCTGTGCCGCCTGCAGGATCTCTGGGCGTTTGCGCTGAAACGCTCCGGCGGGCCCTGGCTTTGTGGCGATTACAGCGTGGCGGATGCGTTTTTTGCCCCGGTCGCGGCGCGGATTGCCACCTACAACCTGCCGGTCGACCGTCTCTCACAAGGCTATGTGACCGCACATCTGGCCGATCCGGCCTTTCGCCGATGGCGCGCGCTGGGGCTGGTGCAGGGCAACGAGCTGCCCTGGTACGCGCGCGATTTCCCGCAGACCGACTGGCCGGGGCCAAAACCGCTGGCCGCCCGCGCGGTGCCCGAAGGCCCGTCGCAGAACGCGTCCTGCCCCTATTCCGGCGATCCGGTCACAGATTTTCTGGAGTTCGACGGGCGCGTCTTCGGCTTCTGCAACGCAGGCTGCCGCGACAAGACCGTGGCCGATCCGGAGGCCTGGCCCGCCTTCATGGCGATGGCGCGCAGCTGACAAAAAACGCGCGCCGCCTGTGCCGCTTCATCTTGCCGGTAAACTTCGGAGTCCGGGGGGCTGGCCCCCCGGCGGATCGCGCCGCGCCATGTGCGCTGCGACACAATCTCAGGCGCCGCACACCCCTTGCAGGCGGACCCAGTCGCCGTCGCTCAGCACGTCGCGCCCACCCGATTGCGCATGCGGATCGGCCTCGATCAGGCCCAGAACGGATTCGCCGGTGATGTCGCGGGCATAGGCATAAGGCGTGCTGCTGAGCTCGGCGCGGGCGAACCCGGCCAGCAGCGCCTCGGTGTCGGGCTCCGCCGGTGCGCGGGTCAGCATGTGCTCGGCATAGGCGTCCAGCGCCTCGTCGGGCACCACACCGGTGGTCACCAGCTTGAGGCTTGCCACCAGCCCGGCATGGTCCAGCAGATCCTCCAGCGGATCTTTTTCCGATGCGCGCACCGCTTCGGCGATGACATGGCCGGCGGCGACGGCCGGGTCTTCGTGGTCTTCGATCACCGCGCGGTTGAGCAGCACGATGCCGCCAGGCAGATGCGCGCTGACCGCCACACCGGCGGGCAGCACCACAAGCGCGTCTTCGCGGCCCGGACCCAGGATACGCCGCGACAGGGTCTTCAGCGGTGCCAGCGCCTCGTAGTTGAGACAGGGCGCGCCGCTGACCCGCGCCATGCGGGCCAACAGCGCCTCGCCGATCTCGGCGCGCTTGACCGCGGGCACGATCTTGACAGTGTAGCTTTCCAGCGCATCGGGCAGCCAGAACCACGCCGCCGCTGCCAGCACGGCGGCGGTGCCGAGGCCCAGCATCAGCCGCAATTTTCCGGGTTTGGGGCGGCGTTTTTCGATGGCCCGCAGAACCCGGTCGATCCCGGCGATCATCGCGGTCTCGTTTGCGGCGATCTCCAGCGTTTCGCCCGGGTCGCCATCGGGATGGTAAAGCGCGCCGTCGCCGCTGGCCTTGCCTTTCTCGACGGCGGCAATCGACCAATGGGTCAGCGCCTGGCCGTTCAGGTCCGACATCGTGAGCGTCGCGTCACCCAGCGACACGATCACCTCGCGCCGCTGATCTTCGGGCGCGGCGCGCCAGAGGCCGGACGCCTCCAAACGGTCGTATTCCTTCAGCGCTGTCATGCGGGCTGCTCTGCCTCTTGTCTGGCCAGAGCATACACCCGCAACGCGCCCGTGGGAAGGTGATGCCGCCGATCCGGTCAGGCCAGAAGGTCTTCGTACAACCAGTGGTGGCGACGGTGCGCGGAGCGATCATTCTCGCGTGTCTGAGCGGCGCGCAGATCGGCAACCTGCGGCGCCTCGCGCGGCCCGGATTGCGAATGTTCGGGGCTTGTGTCCTGCGTCGGGGCGGTCATGCGATATCCTCCTTGGTGTCGAAAGGATACGTCGCCCGCCCGCAACCGGATCACTCGGATTTCGCCAACTCGCGCAGCTCGAACTTCTTGATCTTGCCGGTGGAGGTCTTGGGCAGCTCCTGGAACACCACCTTTTTCGGGGTCTTGAACCCGGCCAGGGTCTGGCGGGCAAAGGCGATCAGATCGGCCTCGCTGACCTCTGCACCCGGTTTCAGCTCCACAAAGGCGCAGGGCACTTCGCCCCATGTCTCGTCCGGGCGCGCCACCACTGCGCAGAGCGATACCGCGTCATGCTCCATCAGGCAGCCCTCGACCTCGACCGACGAGATGTTCTCGCCACCCGAGATGATGATGTCCTTGGCCCGGTCGGCGATCTGGATATAGCCGTCGGGATGCTGCACGGCGATATCGCCGGAGTGGAAATAGCCGCCCGCAAAGGCCTCTTCGGTGGCTTCGGGATTCTTCAGATACCCTTTCATGACCGAATTGCCGCGGATCATGATCTCACCCTTGGTGGTGCCGTCGCGCGCGACCGGCGCCATCATCTCATCGGTGACGTGGATGTCCTCCATCATCGGGAAGGCGACCCCCTGACGGGCCTTGATCGCCGCCTTTTCGGGGCCCGGCAGCGCCCCCCACCGCGTGTCGTTCCAGACGCATTCGGTCACGTGGCCATAGGTTTCGGTCAGCCCGTAGACCTGCATGACCGAAAAGCCCAGCGGTTCGATCTTGGCCAGCGTCGCGGGCGCAGGCGGGGCGCCGGCGGTGAACAGGTTGACGGTGTGGTCAAACGTCCGGCGTTCCGCGTCGGAGGCGTTCACGATCATGTTCAGCACAATCGGCGCGCCGCCGAAATGGGTGACGCCTTCGTCGGCGATGGCGTTGTAGATCGCGGCGGCAGTGATATCGCGGCAGCAGACAACCGTGCCCCCCAGCAGCGGCATCATCCAGGTGTGGTTCCAGCCGTTGCAGTGAAAAAGCGGCACGATGGTCAGGTAGCGCACATGCAGCGGCATCTGCCAGCTGACGCTGGTGCCCATGCACATCAGATACGCGCCGCGGTGATGACAGACGACGCCCTTGGGCCGCCCGGTCGTGCCGGAAGTATAGTTGAGCGCCAGGCTTTCCCACTCGTCCCCCGGCAGGATCCAGTCAAAGCCGGGATCGGCCCCGGCCAGAAGGTCTTCGTAAGTGGTGCAGCCGCCGCTGGCAGGCCAGCCCGCGGCGGCGTCGGCAACCTCGACGATCTTCGGCGCGGGGGTTTCCATGAGCGCCAGCGCGTCGGTGAGTGTGGGCATGAATTGCGAGTCGATGAGCACAACCTTCGCCTCGCCGTGATCGAGGATATAGGCGATGGTGTCGGCATCGAGCCGCGTGTTGATGGTGTTGAGCACGGCGCCACAGGCGGGCACGCCGAAATGCGCCTCGGCCTGTGCGGGGATGTTGGGCAGGATCGTGGACACCACATCGCCGGGAGTCACCCCGAGCCCCGAAAGTGCCGAGGCCAGGCGCGTCACCCGCTCTGCATACTCCGCATAGTTCTTGCGGTGATCGCCATAAAGCACCGCCGGGTGATCCGGCCAGACCAGAGCGGCGCGGCGCAGGAACGACAAAGGGGTCAAAGGCGTGTAATTGGCGGCGCGCTTCTCCAGCCCGGTCTCGTCTTTCATCCAGCCCATACGCTCCTCCCCCGCGCCGATCTCCGGCGGTCACGATGGCGCAAGGCGGGCTGCGAGAAAAGCCCTTTTGCGTCCCGCAACCAAGACGCTAGGGTCGCGTCATGATCCTGTCCCGCGGCCGCCGCTATATCTTTGTGCATATTCCCAAGACCGGCGGCACGTCTCTGGCGCTTGCGCTTGAGGCCCGCGCGATGGCCGATGACATCCTGATCGGGGACACGCCGAAGGCGCGCAAGAGACGCGGCAGGCTGGGCGCGCTTGCGGCGCGCGGTCGGCTCTGGAAACATGCGACGCTGGCCGATATCGACGGCGTGGTGAGCCCGGAGGAGATCGCCGGGCGGTTCTGCTTCACGCTGGTGCGCAACCCCTGGGACCGCGCGGTCAGCTACTATCACTGGCTGCAGACGCAAAGCTTTGACCATCCGGCGGTGAGGATCGCGCAATCCCATGATTTCGCGGCGTTTTTGCGTCATGAGAACACGCAGGCCTCGCTGTCCTCCTGGCCCGCCGCGCGGTACATGACGGATGTGTCGGGGGTGGAGCGGGCGGATCTCTATATCCGTCTGGAGCATTTTGCCGAAGACAGCGCGCCGCTGCAGGCGCATCTGGGCTTCGCGCTCGAGTTGCCGCATGAGAACCGCTCCGACCGCGGCGCGTATCAGGCCTATTACGACGCGGATCTGGCTGTGCTTCTGGGTCGGATATGTGCGGACGACATCGCGCGCTTCGGGTACCGGTTCGGGGCGTGACTTTTGCGGGATGGGCCGGGATCGGCGTTCTGGTCCCTGACCTGGCCTGATAGAAGCGCGGGCTGCATGCGGATACCGGCGGCATGCCGGGCGGCTTTTGCTCTGCCATCGGGCGCCGCGAGTATGGCCCGACGGGCCGCAACCATGGATCCGGCGCAAACCCCTGCCGGGGTCAGATCGGTTTGCGGGCGTTTAGCGCGGCGGTGATCGTGCCATCGTCGAGATAGTCGAGTTCACCGCCGATGGGCACACCCTGGGCGAGGCTCGAGAGTGTGACCAGCCCGTCAAGCTCGTCGGCGATGTAATGCGCGGTGGTCTGGCCGTCCAGAGTGGCGTTGAGCGCGAGGATCACCTCGCGCACGCCTTCGGCCTCAATCCTCGTCTTGAGCTGAGGGATGCGCAGCTCATCAGGTCCGACGCCATCCAGCGCCGAGAGCGTGCCGCCCAGCACATGGTACCGCCCGCGGAACACGCCCGAACGCTCCATCGCCCAGAGATCGGCCACGCCTTCGACCACGCAGAGCAACCCGTTGCTGCGCAGCTCGCTGGTGCAGATCTCGCAGATATCCGACGTGCCGACATTGCCGCAATTGAGGCATTCGCGGGCCTCCCGCGCCACCGCCTGCATGGCGTCGGCCAGAGGCTGCAGCAATAACGTGCGCTTGCGGATGAGATAAAGCACAGCCCGCCGGGCCGAGCGCGGGCCCAGCCCGGGCAGGCGGGCCATCAGCTCGATCAGGGCCTCGATGGGATCGTTCTTGCGGGTCATGGGAGTGCTGCTGCCAGGGTGCGGGGTGGCGGAAAACCCGACGGGTTCTCGCCTGGTCCCGCGGATCGCGTCGCCTTGGGCGTCACGCGCTAGAACGGCAGTTTCATGTCCGCGGGCAGGCCCATTTCCTCGGTGAGCTTGCGCATCTCGTCCTGCGCGCGCTCGCTGGCCTTGGCCTGCGCGTCCTTGATTGCGGCCAGGATCAGGTCCTCGACCACTTCCTTGTCGTCGCCGTTGAAGATCGACGGGTCGATGTCGAGCGCCTTGAGCTCGCCCTTGGCGGTTGCGGTGGCCTTGACCAGACCGGCGCCGCTTTCGCCGATCACGGTCAGTGAGCCCAGATCGTCCTGCATCTGGGCCATCTTGCCCTGCATTTCCTGTGCCTGCTTCATCATCTTGGCCATGTCGCCAAGCCCGCCCAGTCCTTTGAACATGTCGTCTCCTAGGGTTTGGACCGCCCCTCGGCGGGGGCGGTGTAGAGGATCGTTGCGATACATATTGCAGTCACGAGGCCGATGAACAAGGCGGGCGAGCCGATGCAGCCTTCGGCGGTGGCCTGCGCGCGGCTGCTTTGCGGGCCGCCTGCAAAGACCAGAAAGAAGGTCAGGACCGACCAGCCCACGGTGGCCAGCAGCCCCAGCCAGGCGCTCTGCAGGCGCAGGGCCAGCGCGGTGCAGAAAATGAGCGCCGCCGAAGGCAGGGTGAGAAAAAGCGTGGCCGTTTCGGCCAGCAGCCCCGGTGGCGTGCCGTCCCAGCCCGGGCGCTCGGTGGTGCAGATGTCGGCCCAGGCCGGTGTCGGGGTGATGAGCGCGATGACCCGGAGCCCGGATGATGTGCGCCGCTTGCCTGCGGCATCGCCCCGCCCACCATCCCGTGGGGTGCGCGCTGGTTTCGGAGGCGCATCTTCCGGGGTTCGGGTGGTGCGGTGCGCGGCCTGTCGGGTCGGGTGGTTCATTCCTCGAACGGATCCCACTCGTCCTCGACCTCCGGCAGGGCCTCTTCCAACGCGTCGTTCGCGACGTCCTCGGCGGTGCGGATCTCCTTGATCACCGCTTTGGGAAAGGCCGCCAGCGCCGCCTGCACCAGCGGGTGCTGCGTCGCTTCGGCCTTGAGCGCCAGCGCATCCGCGTCGCGGCGTTCGGTGATCGTCTCGGCCTCGCAGCCATTGACCAGCGTGACCGCCCAGCGGTTGCCGGTCCAGCGCTGCAGCGCCGAGCCCAGCCGTTGCGCCAGATCGGGGGCGGCGTTGTCGGTCGGTGTGAACTCGATGCGGCCGGGCTGGTAGGCGGCGAGCCTGACGCAGCCTTCGACCTCGACCAGCAGCCTGACGTCGCGGTTGGCACGGATGAGCTGGATCACATGTTCGAAGCTGGGATAGCGCGCAAGCGCCTGATCGACGGCCAGCGCGGTCACGCCGCCGCCCTGCTGCGTGGAGGGGGCCGCCGGGGCTGCGTGGGCTGGCGCGGGCGCGGGCAGGCCCTGCGCGGGGGCGGCGCGGGCCGATGGTCCGCCGCCGCCCGACGGGGCGGGCCCGGGTGGCGGGGCCGTGTCGGCGAGCTTTTTCACCAGTTCTTCGGGGGAGGGCAGGTCGGCCACATGGGTGAGCCGGATCACCGCCATTTCGGCGGCCATCATCGCGTTGGGGGCGGCGGAGACCTCTTCGATGGCCTTGAGCAGCATCTGCCACATCCGGCTGAGCGGGCGCATGCCGATCCCGTCGGCAAAGGCCAGACCGCGGTTGCGTTCATCGGGCGAGATTGTGGGATCGTCGGCGGCATCCGGGGTGATCTTGACGACCGAGATCCAGTGCGTGAGCTCGGCCAGATCCCGCAGCACCGCCAGCGGATCGGCGCCATCGGCATTCTGCGCCGAGATCTCCTGCAGCGCACCCGCGGCGTCGCCGCGCATGATGCGCTCGAAAAGATCCATGACGCGGCCACGATCGGCCAGCCCCAGCATCGCGCGGACCTGGTCGGCGCCGGTCTCTCCCGCGCCATGGCTGATCGCCTGATCCAGCAGCGAGGTGGCGTCGCGCGCCGAGCCTTCGGCGGCCCGCGTGATCAGCGCCAGCGCCTCGTCGGTGATCCCGGCCTCTTCGGCGGTGGCGATCCTGCGCAGCAGCGCGATCATCAGATCAGGCTCGATCCGGCGCAGATCGAAGCGCTGGCAGCGCGACAGCACGGTGACCGGCACCTTGCGGATCTCTGTGGTGGCAAAGATGAATTTCACATGGGCAGGCGGCTCTTCGAGTGTCTTCAGAAGCGCGTTGAAGGCGGAGGTGCTGAGCATGTGCACCTCGTCGATGATGTAGATCTTGTAGCGCGCGGAGGCCGCGCGGTAATGCACCGACTCGATGATTTCGCGAATGTCGTTCACACCGGTGCGCGAGGCCGCGTCCATCTCCATCACGTCCACATGGCGGCCTTCCATGATCGCGCGGCAGGGCTCGCACAGGCCGCAGGGATCGGTGGTCGGGCCGCCGGTGCCGTCCGGGCCCACGCAGTTCATGCCTTTGGCGATGATCCGCGCGGTGGTGGTTTTGCCGGTGCCGCGGATGCCGGTCATGATGAAGGCCTGCGCGATGCGGTCGGCCTTGAACGCGTTGCGCAGGGTGCGGACCATGGCATCCTGACCGACGAGATCGGCAAAGGTCTCGGGGCGGTATTTGCGGGCCAGTACCTGATAGGCGGGTTGGTCGGACATGGCGGTCTCGGAATTGCGGAATCGGAGGTCGGGGTTGGAGGTCAGCCTAGAGACTTGACGGTCAAAGCTGAACCGTAAAAGGGTTTCGGATCGCCTTTGGCGCTCCGACCGGCCGGGGGGCGCTGCCCCCCGGACCCCCCGGCGGTATTTTCAAAGAGAAGAAGCGCGGGTGGGCGGCCGGTTGTCCTCGTGGGAGAGATGTCTGCGGATCACACCCATTTGGCCAGGGGTGGCAGGCTCATCAGCACGGCATTGGCGTCATGGCCGGTGGCGAGGCCGAACTTGGTGCCGCGGTCGTAGACGAGGTTGTATTCCGCATAAAGCCCGCGATGCACAAGCTGGGTGTCCTTGTCGCCCTCATCGAAAGGCTGCACCCGGCGCTTTTCCACCAGCGGCACGAAGGCCGGCAGGAAGGCGCGGCCGATATCCTGAGTGAGGGCGAAATCCGCCTCCCAGTCGCCGGAATTGCGATCGTCCATGAAGATCCCGCCGACGCCGCGCGCGCGGCCCCGGTGCGGGATGTAGAAATACTCGTCCGCCCAGTCCCTGAGCTTCGGGTAATGCGCGTCGCCATGGGGGTCGAGATGTGCCTTTTGCGTGGCGTGGAAATGGTCCGTGTCCTCGCCATATTCGATGCAGGGGTTGAGGTCGGATCCGCCGCCGAACCACCAGGCATGTGGTGTCCAGAACATGCGTGTGTTCATGTGCACGGCGGGGCAATGCGGGTTCTGCATATGCGCCACAAGGCTGATGCCGGAGGCCCAGAAGCTCGGGTCGTCCTGTATGCCGGGTACACCGCGCGCGGCCATCGCCTTTTGTGCCTGCGCGCCCAGCGTGCCGTAGACCGTCGAGACGTTCACACCGACCTTCTCGAAGACGCGGCCGCCGCGCATCACGCTCATCAGCCCGCCACCGGCATCCGAGCCGTCATCGGAGGCGCGGCGGGTTTCCGTCACCTCGAACCGGCCCGGGGCGGCCTCGGCAAAGGGGCCTTCTGCATGGCTGTCTTCCAGCGCTTCGAACGCCGTCACGATCTCGTCGCGCAACTGCCGGAACCACGCCGCCGCGCGGCTCTTTTCGCTGTCGAGCATGTCTTTCATCGTCTGCCTCCCGGTCGTGTCGCGTCCGGGATGCTATCGCCCGTCCGGAGCGGGTGCAACGCGACAGATGCGGCGCCGCATCGCCGGCTCGGGGAACGGCGGGCCTCAATGGGCAGGGGCGGCGACCGGATCGAGCAGGGTGCGCCCGCCATCGACGGTGATGATCTGGCCGGTGACAAAGCCCGCTGCCTCGCAGGACAGGAACTGCACCGCCTCGGCCAGTTCGCGCGGCGCGGCGATGCGGCCCAGCGGTGTGTGATCCTCGATATCCTCTCGGTAGTCGCGATGTTCCTTCAGCGTGTGCTTCAGGCTTGTCGACATGACCGACCCGAACGCCACCGCGTTCACGCGGATCCGCTCCGGCGCCAGGGCCACCGCCATCGACCGGGTCATCTGGTCCATCGCGGCGCAGGAGACCGAGTAGCCCATCAGCGACGGGTGGGTGCGGCGCGCGGCAATCGAGGACAGGTTCACGATCGAGCCCGCGAGCGTGTCATCGTCTTCGCTTTGATCCTTGGCCTGTTTGATCATGCGATTGGCCACCAGCTGGGTCATGCGCAGCGCGGTGACCATGTTCTGGTTCATCATCTCCACAACGGAGGTGTCGTCGAGATCGAGCGGATCCGAAGGCATCATCTGGCGCGAGCCGTTGACCAGGATGTCGACCCGGTCGAACGCGTCGATGGTGGCCGACAGCAGGTTCGCCATGGTCAGCCGCTCGCGCAGGTCGCCGGCGAAATAGCGCATCGTGCCTTCGTCCTGCACATCGCCGCATTCCTTGACCAGCCGCTCTTCATCCATGTCGGCGAACATGACATTAGCGCCGCGATTGGTGAAGTGCCGGGCGATGGCCAGGCCGACGCCATGGGCGGCGCCGGTGACGATGGCGGTCTTGCCTTCGATGGAAAAGCTCATGCTTCCTCCGGGGACGTGGAAAGGTCAGAGTAGCGCAGTTCAGCGCCGGGTGCGAGCGGGGCGCGTCGCGTGCAGGATCTTGAATTTCGGGGTGCCGGTGACTTCGGTGACCTCGCGGAAACACCCGGCCAGCGTGGTTTCGTAGGGCAGGTGGCGGTTGGCGACCATCCAGAGATGGCCCTGCGGCGCCAGTTGCCTTGCGGCAGCGGCGACGAAGGCGCGGCCCAGTGCCGGATCGGCGCGGCGCCCGGTGTGAAAGGGCGGGTTCATCACGATCCCGTCGAGCGGCGTGGGCGCGCGCCAGGTGAGCGCATCGGCCCAGTGGAATTGCGCCCGGGCATCCGTGACATCCACGCGCGCGCAGTCGAGCGCGGTTTTCTCGGCCTCCACCAGATGCAGCGCGGCGAGGGCGTCGCGCTCGAGCACCGCGCGCGCAAGCCAGCCCCAGCCTGCGCCGAGATCGGCCCAGTGGCCCTTGAGCGAGGCGGGCAGGGCGGCGGCCAGCACCTGCGACCCCGGGTCCGGCCCGTCCGCCGAAAAGACCCCCGGCGCGGTCATGTCGCCTTGCGCATTTGGCGCCATGGCGGGCCGCGCCCAGGCGGAAAGCGCCCCGGCCGCGGGAAACCACAGGACCTTGCCATGCGCCTTGGAGACCTGACCGTCCAGCGTCACCCGCCCCTTGAGTGCCTTGGCCAGCGCCTCCACACCATCGGTCTTGGCGCCGTCGAGCACGATCAGCCCGCCGGGGGTGGCGGCTTCGGCGGCGGCGAGCCGCGCCTCTGCCAGATCCCGCGCGCGGGGCAGGGTCACGATGCTGGCCGCATAGGGCCCGCCGGCCTGCGTGCGCACCGCGATGCCGCGCTTCTCCCAGGCCGCGTGGTCGGGCGCAAAGCTCTGGATCACTTCGAGGCGGGACGCGTCAAGCGGTCCGGTCACCGCGTCGCCCGCAGCCCCCCAGAGCGCGATTGTCCCGCTCTCCGGCAGGCGCAATCCACCCGCGTCAATGGCATAGCGCAGCCGCTCGGAAGTCATTTTGTGCCTGCCATATCCTGGATATCGTTCGGAATGCGCCCTGAAGGCGTCACTCCTTTTCCATCGTGCATTGCAGCGGGTGCTGGTGGCGGCGGGCGAAATCCATCACCTGGCCGACCTTGGTCTCTGCAATCTCGTGGCTGAAGACGCCGACCACGGCCACACCCTTCTTGTGCACCGTCAGCATCACTTCGAAAGCCTGTGCATGGGTCATGCCGAAGAACCGTTCCAGCACATGCACGACAAACTCCATCGGGGTGTAGTCGTCATTGAGCAGAAGCACCTTGTAGAGCGGCGGGCGCTTTGTCTTGGTCTTGGTCTGGACCGCAACGCCGGTGTCGCTGTCCCCGATCCCCGGATCGTCGGGCCCGGCCTGGGCGCGAAAGTCGGGGCGGCGCGACTTGAGTTGCGTGTTGGGCTGCATCATGTCGTCAGAACGCTTTTCATTGCGGGATCGGCAATTGCTTGGAATTGGTCCCTCTATATAACCTCAATGGCTACGGCGAAAAGGGGGCTGCGGCCTCAGGAGACCGGAATGGCGCGAAATCTCATGACAATCGGTTTCGATGCCGACGATACGCTCTGGCACAACGAGCGCTTTTTTCGCCTCACGCAGGAGCGATTCGCCGCTCTGCTGGCCGACCATGCGGAGCGCGATCATCTCGATGCGCGGCTGCTGGCGGCGGAGCGGCGCAATATCGGGCAATACGGGTTTGGTGTGAAGGGCTTTGTTCTGTCGATGATCGAGACCGCCATCGAGATCACCGATGGCCGGGTCCCGGCTGCGGTCATTTCCGAACTGCTGGAGGCCGGGCGCGAGATGCTGGACCACCCGATCGAGCTTTTGCCGCATGCCCGGGATGCTGTGGAGGATGTGGCCGGGGCGCATCATCTGGTGCTCATCACCAAGGGCGATCTGCTGCACCAGGAGCGCAAACTGGCGCAATCGGGTCTGGGCGACATGTTCGACGCGGTGGAGATCGTGTCGGAAAAACACCCCGCCACCTATGCGCGCATCTTCGGCGCCTGCGCGGGCGGCGCGAAGCGGGCGATGATGGTCGGCAACTCGATGAAATCCGACGTGCGCCCGGCCATCGATGCGGGCAGCTGGGGGGTCTTCGTGCCGCAGGATCTGGCCTGGGATCTGGAACATGCAGAGCCGCCCCGGGCGCCGCGCTTCCGGCAGTTGGCAGACCTTGCGGGCTTGCGTGATCTGGTGGCGGATATCGGCTGAGACTCAGTACGAACAACAGCCCGCAAACCCTTGCCCAAACGTCGAAATCAGGCGGCAGAGATCTGCCTTTTTTCTGCCACATTCCGCCACAATTGCGTCACAATCGACGGTATAGCGGCGGGATGCGGCCCGGACCCAAGATGTTGCGAATGCCACACTCCCAAAATCTCGGGATTTCAACGGATTGCGGGGTTTTCTCAAAGTGGTCCCCGTGCTAGCCTTTTGGCAATCAATGAATAAGCCCACCGAACCAAAAAACATCGGGGGCACGAGGCAGAAAAGGCGGAGATCGTGACGGGACGTCGCAGGCACACGGGGCGTATTGGCCTCGCTTTCATGACATTCGTTTGGCTGGTTTTACTGGTACCGCTCAGCGCGCGCGCCGCACCTTATGCGGCTCTGGTGATGGATGCGCGCAACGGCGAGGTGCTGCATGCGCGCAACGCCGACACGCGCCTGCACCCGGCGTCGCTGACCAAGATGATGACACTCTACATCGTGTTCGAGGCCGTGCAGCACGGCGAGATCTCGATGGACACGATGGTGAAGGTGTCGCGCCACGCGGCGTCGGAGCCACCCTCCAAGCTGGGGTTGCGCGCAGGCCAGCGGATCAAGCTGCGTTACCTCGTGCGCGCGGCGGCGGTGAAATCGGCCAATGATGCCTCCACCGCCATCGCCGAGGCTCTGGCCGGGTCGGAGGCGGCGTTTGCGCGCCGGATGAACCGCACCGCCAAGGCGCTGGGCATGACGCGGACAACCTTTCGCAACGCCCATGGACTGACAGAAAAGGGCCATTTGTCCACCGCACGCGACATGACGGTGCTGGGGCGGCACGTGCTCTACGACTATCCGCAATACTATAATCTCTTCTCGCGCCAGACCGCGGATGCCGGCGTGCGCACGGTGCGTCACACCAACCGCCGCCTGCTCAACAGCTATCGCGGCGCCGACGGGATCAAGACCGGCTACACGCGGGCGGCGGGGTTCAACCTTGTCGCGTCGGCGGAACGCGGGCGCGAACGGGTGATTGCAACGGTGTTCGGCGGACGCTCCACCGCGACGCGCAACGCGCGGGTGGCGGAGCTGCTCGACATGGGGTTCAAGCGCGCGCCGACGCGCGTCGCGCTGCGCAAGCCCGGCAAACCGCCCTATCTGGGCAAGGGCGCCACCGATACGGTGATCGCGCAGAGCCCCGCACCGGCACCCGGCACCCGCGCCAAGACCATCCGCGTGGCACGCGCCGCGGTCACCCGCAGCCTGCGCCCGCGCGCCCGCCCGGTGCGCGCCGAGGCCGAGGTCGCACCGCTGGTGGCAGGGGTGCAGGACGATATCAACGCGGTGCTCAAGCAGGTCGCCGCGGTGGCGGCGGCCAATCCGGCGCCCAGGCCTGTGGCAGAGAGCGTGGTGGTCGAAAGAGCGCCGTCCGCGTCGGTCAAACCGCCCGCACGCGCCCGCGAGGTTGTGCTGGCCGCCACAACGGCAAGGGACACGCCGACACCGGCGCGCAAGGCCGAGGTGGTGACCCGGGTGTCGACCTCCGGCGGGCGGCACTGGGGCATCAATGTGGGCCGCTATTCAAGCCGGTTCGACGCCGAAAAAGTGTTGTTGAAGACGGCTTTGGCGGAAACCACGTCACTGGATGGCGCATTGCGCAAGGTGGTGAAGGGCAAGCGCGGGTTCGATGCGAATTTCATGGGCATGAACCGCGATGCCGCCGAACTGGCCTGCCGCCGTTTGCAGGCGCGGCAGATCACCTGTTTCATGATCGGACCGGGCTGAGAGGCCTTGTCGGCCGGTATGCTGGCTGGCGCGGACGGGGGCTGAGACGCGGGCGCTCTGACAGGGATCCGCGCCGCTTTGGCGCGGTCACAGGCCAAGTCAGATGCCAGCAGGAGACGCTGCGAAACTGCCTGCGAATGACCGCCTCGCAAACATCGCACCACAAACCCGATGACGGCCCCCCAGAAATGACAAACCCCCGGACGGCTTTCGCCCCGGGGGTCGTCGTTTCTTAGTGCTGGAACCCAGCTGCAGCTCTCAGAGCATCCCTTCGCGTTGGGCTTTCTTGCGAGCGAGCTTGCGGGCACGGCGGATGGCCTCTGCCTTTTCGCGCGCGCGCTTTTCGGAGGGTTTCTCGAAATGTTGCCGAAGCTTCATCTCGCGGAACACGCCCTCACGCTGCAGCTTCTTCTTCAGGGCACGAAGCGCCTGATCGACATTGTTGTCGCGAACACTGACCTGCATGTGGTTGTCACCACCTTTCTAAGTTTGAGTTGCAAGGAAATTGCAGGAGGTGGCCGTATAGCAAAGGCCCCCTAGTTTGTCTAGGGTAACTCAGACCTCAGGCCGGAGACCCGAAATGACGGAAAACACGAGCGAAAAACTGCTGGATGCGGCCTTGATGCATGTGCCGTTCGACGGCTGGACGCAGGCGACGTTCAGGGCCGCCATCGCCGATGCGGAGGTCGAGCCCGCAGTGGCGCGCGGTCTTTTCCCGCGCGGTGCCGTCGATCTGGCCGCAGCCTACCACCGGCGCGGCGACGCGCAGATGCTGGAGCGGATCGCCGCGGCCCATCTCGAGGGCATGCGGTTCCGCGAAAAGGTGATCTTTGCGGTGCGCGCCCGAATCGAGGCCGCCGAGGACCGCGAGATCGTGCGCCGCGGCTCCACGCTTTTCGCGCTGCCGATGCATGCGCCCGAAGGCGCGCGGCTCATCTGGGGCACGGCGGATGCGATCTGGACGGCGCTGGGCGACACCTCCGACGATCTCAACTGGTACACCAAGCGCGCAACGCTCTCGGCGGTCTACTCCTCGACGGTGCTCTACTGGCTCGGCGACGATTCGATCGGCGCGCAGGCGACCTGGGATTTCCTCGATCGTCGCATCGAGGACGTGATGCGCTTTGAAAAGGTCAAGGCGCAGGTCCGCGCAAACCCGGTGCTGAGCCGCCTGATGGCCGGACCGCAGGCGCTGTTGTCGCGTGTCCGCGCGCCGCATCCGCGCGGCAACGATCTGCCCGGTGGATACACGCCGCCGGCAGGGCCCCGCTGACCGCCGCACCCGCGGCCTGCCTCAATCGGTCATTGTCGTTGCGGCGAGGATCCTCCATCCTTCGCGGCAAATCAGGAGGACATGATGAGCGACACGATGCGCGTGGTGGAAATCAGCGAACCCGGCGGTCCGGAGGTTCTGAAACCGGCCAGCCGCCCCGTGCCGCAGCCCGGTGCGGGGCAGGTGGTGATCAAGGTAGCCTATGCCGGTGTCAACCGCCCCGACGCGCTGCAGCGGGCAGGCAATTATCAGCCGCCGCCCGGCGCGTCGGATCTGCCCGGACTGGAAGCGTCGGGCGAGGTTGTGGCTGTCGGCGACGGGGTGAGCGCGCCCAGGGTGGGCGAGTCTGTCTGCGCGCTGCTGCCCGGCGGCGGCTATGCGGAATATGTGGCGACCCCGGCGGCGCATTGCCTGCCGGTGCCGAAGGGCATGGGGCTCAAGGAAGCGGCCTGCCTGCCAGAGACCTACTTTACCGTCTGGACCAACGTCTTTGATCGCGGCGGCTTGCAGGCGGGTGAGCGGTTTCTGGTGCATGGCGGCTCGAGCGGGATCGGCACCACCGCCATCCAGCTGGCCCGGCATTTCGGCGCACGTGTCTTTGCCACCGCGGGCTCTGCCGAGAAATGCGCGGCCTGTACGGATCTCGGGGCGGAGCGCGCGATCAACTACCGTGACGAGGATTTTGTCGAGGTGCTGCGCGCCGAGGGTGGCGCCAACCTGATCCTCGACATGGTTGGCGGCGACTACCTGCCGCGCAACGTCAAGGCGCTGGCCGATGACGGGCGGCTGGTGCAGATCGCGTTCCTGCAGGGCCCGAAGGTCACGCTGAACTTCGCGCAGCTCATGGTGCGCCGTCTGACGATCACCGGCTCGACCTTGCGGCCGCAGAGCGATCTGGCCAAGGCGCGCATTGCTCAGAGCCTGGCGGAGCATGTCTGGCCGCTGCTGGACGCCGGAACCGTCGCCCCGGTGATGGATTCGGAGTTTCCGATGACCGAGGCGGCGGCGGCCCATGCGCGGATGGAAAGCTCCGGCCATATCGGCAAGATCGTCCTTGCCATGGGCTGAGCGCGCCGCTCTGCCCGCCTTTGCCCTCTTCAAGCGCCTGATACAGATGCCTGATACAGAAGCCTGAACCAGAAGGATGTCCCATGACAACCACAGCCCGCACCGTGATCATCGAAACCGCCGGAGGGCCGGAGGCCCTGACACTCGTCGACCGCGAGGTGGGCGATCCCGGCCCCGGTGAGATCCGCATCCGGCACAAGGCCTGCGGTCTGAACTTCATCGACGTCTATCAGCGCAGCGGGCTTTATCCGATGCAATTGCCGCATGCACTGGGCATGGAAGCCGCGGGCGTGGTGGAGGCTGTCGGTGAAGGTGTGACCCATCTGGCGGCGGGTGACCGCGCGGCCTATGCCGCCAACCCGCCCGGCGCCTATTCAGAGGCACGGGTCATGCCCGCCGTACAGGTCTGCAAACTGCCCGAGGACATCCCCTTCGAGGAAGGGGCGGCGATGATGCTCAAGGGGCTGACGGTGCAGTATCTGTTCCACCGCACCACGCCGCTCAAATCGGGTGACACCGTGCTGTTTCACGCCGCAGCAGGGGGTGTGGGGCTTATTGCCTGCCAATGGGCGAAATCCGAAGGCATCCGGCTGATCGGCACGGCGGGCACGGATGAAAAATGTCAGCTGGCGCTGGAGCATGGCGCGGATGCCTGCATCAATTACCGCACGCAGGACTGGGTGGCCGAGGTGAAAGCGCTGACCGATGGCAAGGGCGTCGATGTGGTCATGGACGCGGTGGGGGCGGACACGTTCGAGGGCTCGCTCGACAGTCTCAGGCCGCTGGGCATGATGATCTCCTTCGGCAACGCCTCGGGGCCGGTGCCGCCCTTCAGCATCGGGATCCTGGGCGGCAAGGGATCGTTGAAGATCACCCGCCCGACGCTTTTCACGCATATCGCCGAGCACGAGGTCTGCCAGCAGATGGCGGCACAGCTGTTCGGGAAAGTGTCGTCCGGGGCGGTGAAGATCCGGATCGATCAGCGGTTTGCGCTGGCGGATGTGGCCGAGGCGCATCGGACGCTGGAGGCGCGCAAGACCACCGGGCAGACAATCCTGACGGTCTGAGCGCACGGCGGGACGCCGCTCGCCTGGCAAGGCCAGGCATCGCCCCGCCCGCCGTCCCGTCTGCCGCGCGCCAAGTTCAGGCGTGTCAGTTGCCGTGCCAGTCGAAGAACCCCGCGCCTGCCTTGTCCAGAAGCTCTGTGGCCAGTGTGCGGCCCATCTCTGCGCCTTGCGCAATCGGGCCGTCGGTCCGGCCGGCATGCGCTGCCGAGCCATCCGGGCGCAGCACCTCGCCCCGCAGGCGCAGAGTGTCGCCGTCAAGCTCGGCGAGACCCGCAATCGGAGTCTCGCAGGAGCCGTCGAGGGCGGCGAGGAACGCGCGCTCCGCCGCAAGCCGCTGGCCGGTCCGGGTGTCGTGGATCGCCTCCAGCATCCCGGCGGCACGCGTATCGTTCTCGCGCCGTTCGATCCCGATGGCGCCCTGCGCCACCGCCGGCAGCATGTCGTCGGTGGCGATCGCGGTCTTCGGGACCTCGTCCATGCGCAGCCGGTTGAGGCCCGCCATCGCCAGGAACGTCGCCCGCGCCACACCGTCGCCCAGCTTTTTCAGCCGGGTCTGCAGGTTACCGCGAAACTCCACCACCTGCAGATCGGGGCGCCGGTTGAGCAATTGCGCGCGGCGCCGCAAGGACGACGAGCCCACGGTTGCACCTTCAGGCAGGTCGTGGATCGAGGCAAACTCCGGCGAGATGAACGCATCGCGCACGTCCTCGCGCGGCAGGTAGCAATCCAGCATCAGCCCCTCGGGCTGCAGCACCGGCATGTCCTTCATCGAATGCACGGCGATGTCGATATCGCCCGCCAGCATCTGGTCCTCGATCTCGCGGGTGAACAGCCCCTTGCCGCCGATCTCTTTCAGCGGCCGGTCGATGATCCTGTCGCCGGTGGTCTTGATCACCACAATCGAGAAGGCCTCATGCGGCAGGTCGAACGCATGGGCCAGGCGGTCGCGGGTCTCATTGGCCTGGGCCAGCGCCAGCGGCGAGCCTCTGGTGCCGATCTTGAGCGGTTGGGCGGGGGTGGGCAGGGTCACGGTCATGATATCCCCTTTAGACATGTCAACTTGCCCTGACAATGGCTTGACATGTCGCGCGCTTCGGACGACCCAAGGAGAGATCAGACGAGGACTTCCATGACCAAGACCATTTTGCGCGCGCTGGCCGGTGAGACCCTGCCCACCCCCCCGATCTGGATGATGCGGCAGGCGGGCCGGTACCTGCCGGAATACAAGGCCACGCGGGCCGAGGCGGGGGATTTCCTGTCGCTGTGCTACAACCCGGAGCTGGCCTGCGAGGTGACGCTGCAGCCGATCCGCCGCTACGGCTTCGACGCGGCCATTCTTTTTGCCGACATCCTGTTGCTGCCGCAGGCTCTGGGGGCGGATCTGTGGTTTGTCACCGGCGAGGGGCCGCGGCTTTCGACCATCACCACGCAGGATGAGTTCGACAGGCTGGGCCGCGGCGAGATGATCCACGACACGCTGAACCCGATTTACGAGACCGTGCGCCGGTTGCGCAGCGCGCTGCCGGAAGAGACGACGCTCATCGGTTTTGCGGGCGCGCCCTGGACCGTGGCGACCTACATGATCGCGGGGCAGGGCACCAAGGATCAGGGCCCGGCGCATGCGCTCAAGGCCGAGAATCGCGCGCTGTTCGAGGCGATCATCGACCGGCTGACCGAAAGCACCGTCGATTACCTCGACGCGCAGGTGAAGGCCGGCGCGGAGGTGGTCAAGATCTTCGACAGCTGGGCAGGCTCGCTTGAGGGCGCGGATTTCGACCGCTACGCGCTGGAGCCCGCGCGCATCATCACCGCCGAGCTGAAGGCCCGGCATCCGGGCCTGCCGGTCATCGCCTTCCCGCGTCAGGCGGGTGAGAAATACGTGGGCTTCCATGCGGCCAGCGGCGCCGATTGCGTGGCGCTTGACGACAGTGTGACGCCGGAATGGGCGGCGGAGCATGTGCAGCCCGGTGGCTGCGTGCAGGGCAACCTCGCCTCGAGCCACATGGTCACCGGCGGCGACGCGCTGGTGGCCGAGACCCGCCGCGTGGTCGAGGCGTTTTCGAAGGGGCCGCATATCTTCAACCTCGGGCACGGCATCACGCCGGATGCCAATCCGGAAAACGTGCAGCTGATGATCGATACGGTGCGCGAAAAGGCCCATGCGGCAAGCTGAGCAGAGGGCCGGCACGGGCTAAGCCCGGCCGGGTGGTCTGCTCTTGTCGTCGTGGAAGCCCTGCCGCCGTGAGGTCGGCAGGCTTCGATGGCTGCGGGGGGGTCCCCGCGGGTGCTGCCGTTTCAACGAAAAGACAGCGATCGGCGGCGTGCGCGCGGCAGCCCAAAGGCAGGACGCTTTGCACACTGTCGATCCGTCGGTGTCTGGCGTCACCTCAGGTTGACGTGCCGGTGTCGTAAGAATTTACCAAACTCGGTTAACAGCTCCTTACCCGACCGTGCGGTGCGGGTAGGTGCGGGCTGTGCTTCGGTCCTCGGGGCGCCGTCCCGCGCCGCTTCCCGCGCCCACCAGAGAGGGCCCTTCGGCGGCGTCAGCGACGGCCCCAGCGGGTGCGCCTGCCGGGCATCGGGGCGGCCCGCGCCTGTTCGCGCAGGAAGACAAAAAGGCCCGCGCCGATGATCAGCGCGCAGCCGAGCCAGGTCGCCGGTTCCGGCCATTCGGCAAAGACCAGCCAGCCCCAGAGGATCGCCAGCGGCAGACCGATATATTCGAACGGCGCAATGGTGGCGGCATTGGCGAGCCGGTAGGCCGCACTCAGGCAATAGCCGATCACGCCGGAGCACAAGCCCAGCGCGACAAAGACCAGCAGATCGTCCCCCGTGGGCCAGATCCAGGGTTTCAGCAGAAAGCGCAGGCTCTCGTTCTCGACGCCCTCCAAGTAGCGCCCGTCCCCGGCGACGAGGAAAAAGCCGATGGAGACGAAAAGAAAGCTCGACTGGATATAGACCGCCAATGCCGAGGCGCGGGTGCTGACGCCAAGCCGCCGTGTAAGGACCTGCATCAGCGCATAAAGCGCCGCCGCGATGACCGGCAGCAGCAACACCAGCCGCCCGGTGACCACATCGCCCGACCAGGGTTGCTGCATGACCACCACGCCAAGAAACCCGACCGTGACCGCCGTCAGCCTGAGCGGGCCGACCTTTTCCCCCAGAAGCGGGATCGAGAGCAGCGTGATGAAGAGCGGGGCGACGAAAAAGAGCGCGGTGGCCTGCGCCAGAGGCAGCACCGCCACCGCGGCGTAAAAGGTCATGTTGGCGAACACGACGAGCAATCCGCGCAACAGGTGCAGGCCCGGCGTCGCGGTCTTGAGAATCCGCCAGCCGCCCTCGAGCTGGACAAAGCCGAAGGTGAAGATCAGTGCGATGGCCGAACGGGCAAAGATCATCTGGTGCAGCGGATAGCCGCCGGACAGCACTTTGATCAGCAGATCGTTGACCGAGATCGCGAAGACACCGATACAGATCAGAAGGATCCCCAGTTCTGGGCGATCCGTGGAGGGCGCGGATGTGAGGGTCATGCCTTGGCCCTACGCCGAGTGTGCAGCGCTTGACCGTCTGTTTGCGACATGCATGGCACCTCTGCATCTTTGCACAATTGCGTTCTGAACCGATTGGTCTAGGTTGCCGCCTCTCAAGGGAGGCCGCGAGATGGCGATGGTCGAAGTCCGCGATGTGCGGAAGAAATACGAAGGTGGCTTCGAGGCGCTCAAGGGCGTGTCGTTGCAGATCGAGGAAGGCGAGATTCTGGCGCTGTTGGGCCCCAACGGGGCTGGCAAGACCACGCTGATCTCGGCGATCTGCGGCATCACGCAGCCCAGCGAAGGCACGATCCGCGTCGGCGGGCACGATGTGGTGACCGACTATCGCGCCGCGCGAAGTCTGGTCGGACTGGTGCCGCAGGAGATCAATCTCGAGCCGTTCCAGAAGGTCGCCGATGCAGTGCGCTTTTCGCGCGGATTGTTCGGCAAGCCGCGCAATGATGCGCTTGTCGAAGAGGTGCTGCGCAAGCTCTCGCTCTGGGACAAGCGCGATTCGCGGGTGGTGGAGCTTTCGGGCGGCATGAAGCGGCGGGTGCTGATCGCCAAGGCGCTGAGCCACGAGCCGCGGGTGCTGTTTCTCGACGAGCCCACCGCAGGTGTCGACGTGGAACTGCGCCGCGACATGTGGGAAACCGTGGCGGAGCTGAAGGCCGACGGGGTGACGATCATCCTGACCACGCATTACATCGAAGAGGCCGAGGCCATCGCCGACCGGATCGGGGTGATCAACAAGGGCGAGATCCTGCTGGTCGAGGACAAGCAGAGCCTGATGACCCGGATGGGCCAGAAGGAGCTCCGGATCGAGCTGGCAGAGCCGCTGGACGCCATCCCCGAGCCGCTGCGGTCTTTCGAGCTTGCCCGCGTCGACGAGGGGCGCAGTCTGGTCTACAGCTACAACACCACCTCAGAGCGCTCCGGCATCGCGCGGCTGATGGGGCAGCTGACCGATGCGGGCATCGCCGTGCGCGACGTGGCGACCTCGCAGAATTCGCTGGAGGACATCTTTGTCGGTCTGGTCAGCGCGCAGCAGACCGCAACACCCGACGCGCCGGACGGCGCGTGCAAAACCGCAGGTGCAAAATGAACTGGAGCGCGGTCTGGTCGATCTACCGCTTTGAAATGGATCGCTTCTTTCGCACATTTGCGCAGAGCTTCATCTCGCCGGTGATCTCGACCTCGCTCTATTTTGTCGTGTTCGGCGCCGCCATCGGCAGCCGCATCGATCAGGTGGACGGGGTGAGCTATGGCGCCTTCATCGTGCCGGGACTGATCATGCTGACCGTGATGACCCAATCGATCTCGAACGCATCCTTCGGGATCTATTTCCCGAAATTCATCGGCACGATCTACGAGTTGCTCTCGGCCCCGGTGAATTTCCTCGAGATCGTGATGGGCTATGTCGGCGCGGCGGCGACCAAGTCGCTGTTCATCGGTCTGGTGATCCTGGCCACCTCGACCTTCTTTGTCGACATCACCATCCAGCATCCGCTGGCGATGATCGCCTTCATGGTGCTGACCTGCCTCAGCTTCGCGCTCATGGGGTTCATCATCGGCATCTGGGCGGGCAATTTCGAGCAGTTGCAGCTGGTGCCGCTGCTGGTGGTCACGCCGCTCGTGTTTCTGGGCGGGTCGTTCTACTCGATCTCGATGCTGCCGCCATTCTGGCAGACGGTCACGCTGTTCAACCCGGTGGTCTACCTGATCTCGGGCTTCCGTTGGTCGTTTTTCGGGCTTGCGGACGTGCCTATTGCGCTCAGCCTTGCGGCCATCGCGGGGTTCACGCTGCTCTGCCTCGGCATCATCTGGTGGATCTTCAGGACCGGCTGGCGCATCCGGCAGTGAGCGCTCTTGCGGGGCGCGCCGGGGTGATTTATCCTGACCGCGCCCCTCGCAGGGGGCATCCCGGTCCGCGGAAAGCGTGGTGACGCACCTGCCTGTCAAACCGATCCATATCCTTTCGGTTTTCTCTTGCCCGAAGCAGCGGACCCCCGGGCATGACAGGAGGACACCGGCATGGCTTCATCCGAAGGCCTATCCATCGATCAATTGCGCCGCGACGCCAAGCGGCTGAAACGCGGTTGGGAGGCAGGCGAGGCGCAGGCGCGCGACCGCATCGCCGTACATCCGCCGCGCAAGGACCAGGACGCGTTGCGGCATGCGGATTTCCTGCATGTGATCGCGCAGGAGACCGGGTTTGCCAGCTGGCCCGCGCTGAAGGAAGCCGCGGAGCTGATGGGTCTGGACCGCGCGCAAAAGCAGCAACGGCTGAAGATCGCGCTTTATCACGGGCAGAACGGCGTGGTGGCGCGGCTTCTGGCGGACGCGCCGGATCTGGCGCATGGCGTCTTCGGTCTCGGCTGCGCGCTTTACGACAAGACCGAGGTTCTGCGCCTGCTGTCCGATGATCCCGGGCTTGCAACGCGGGCGCTGGGCCCGCGGCGGCCGATCCTGCACCTTGCGTTCTCCCGATGGATCCATGCGCGCCCTGATCTGCAGGACGACATGCTGGCCATCGCCGAGGCGTTGCTGGCGCATGGCGCGGATGTGAATGACGGCTATCCGCATGCGCCGGGCTCGGATCATCTGCTGTCGGCGCTTTACGGTGCCATCGGGCATGCGGACAACATGGTGCTGGGGCGCTGGCTGCTGGATCACGGCGCGGATCCGAATGACGGCGAATCGCTCTATCACGCGACAGAGCTTGGCCATCACGAGGGGCTGCGCCTGTTGCTCGGGGCGGGGGCGGATCCCAAGGGCACAAACGCCCTGCTGCGCGCGATGGATTTTCACGATCATGAGGCGGTAGCGATGCTGCTGGCGCATGGCGCGCGGGCGGATGATTTCCAGTCCGCCGACGTCGGTGGAGAGGCGCCCTGGGTCGCACCGGCGCTGCACCAGGCGGCCCGCCGCGGGTCGGACCGGCGCATGGTCGAGTTGTTGCTGGAGGCTGGCGCCGACCCGGCGCGGACCTACAAGGGCGCCGCGGCCTATCCCTATGCCTGCGTCTTCGGCAATCGCGCGGTGCAGGACGCGCTCGAGGCGCGGGGCGCGCAGGTGCCGCTGTCCCGCGAAGAGGCGCTGATGGCAGGCGCGGCCAGAGGGGAGGACCGCGCCGGGGCCTATGTCGATCCGGGCGTCTTGCCCGAAGCCTATGCGGATATCATCCGCGAAATCCTGCATCTGCCGGGCCGGATGGATCAGGTGCAGCGTCTGGTGGCCCTGGGTCTGCCCTATGACAGGCCCGATGCCGAAGGGTTGACGCCCGTGCAACTGGCCGGGTGGGAAGGCCTGCCCGACATGCTGCGCTATATCCTCAGCCTCAAGCCCGATCTGAGCCATGTGAACGGCTATGGCGGCACGCTGCTCTCGACCATCATCCACGGGTCGGAGAACGCGCCCGACCGCGAGAGCCGCGACCATATCACCTGCCTCGAGATCGCGCTTCACGAAGGTGTGGCCCTGCCGCGCAACGCGATCCGCTTTGCCGGGCGCGAGGACGTGGCGGCGTTTCTGGGCGATTGGGCGGACCGGCATCCCGGGCAGGTTGTCTGAGCGCCGGAACAGAGCGTCCCTCTGCCGCGTTGGGAGCCATATCCATAGCGGCAGAGGGATTACGAATGCGCCCGACCTTGTTGATAAACCGGCGAATCGCTGGGATTCCCGACCGTCCTGTGTATCATCCATGGGTCTGCTGGAGGGGCAGCTGCCATGACCGCGCTTCTGGGGGGAGGGTCGCATGCGTTTGAGAGGGATCCGGCGGAGCCGGAACGTCGAAGACCGGCGTCGTTCGGGCGGCCGTGGCGGTGGTGGTGTGAAGATCGGCGGATTCGGTCTGATCGCCCTTCTGGCGATCGGCTATTTCACCGGCATCGATGTCACGCCGCTGCTTCAGGGCGCGTCGCAGACGCAGGCCGTGCAGCGCGAACCCACGGCGGAGGAAGAGCAGGCCGCGGTCTTCACCTCGCAGGTGCTTTCGACCACCGAAGCGGTGTGGGGCGAGATCTTCCCGCAGCAGGTCGGCCGACCCTATGATCCGCCGGTGCTGGTGCTCTTCTCGGGGCAGACGTCTTCGCCCTGCGGTGGTGCGTCCGGGGCCACGGGGCCGTTTTACTGCCCGGCGGACGAAAAGGCCTATCTCGACACGCAGTTCTTTGCCACGCTGTCGCAGAGCCTCGGCGCGGGCGGCGATTTCGCGGCGGCCTATGTGATCGCCCATGAGGTGGCTCATCACGTGCAGAATGAGCTCGGAATTCTCGGGCAGGTCCACCAGCGGCGTCAGGCCGTGGGCCAGACCGAGGCCAATGCGCTGACGGTCCGGCTGGAGCTGCAGGCCGACTGTCTGTCGGGGGTCTGGGCGCGCAATGTCGACGGATTGTTGGAACCGGGCGACATCGAGGAGGCGCTGAACGCCGCCCGCAAGATCGGCGACGATCACCTGCAACGGCGGGCAGGCCAGGTGCCGCGCCCGCACACCTTTACACATGGGACCAGTGAACAGAGGTCGCGTTGGTTCGCGCGCGGCTACGAGACGGGGGACATCAATGCTTGCGACACATTCGGCGCTCGAAGTCTGTGAGCCGATGGTGATCCACGCGCTGCCGGTGGGCGGCGGAATCCTCGCGATTTCGCCTCTGCCCGGGGCAGGCGGGGATTACGCGGGGGATCTGGAGCATATTTCGCACTGGGCGCCCGCACTGGTGATGTCGGTGGTCACCGAGGCGGAGTTTGCCGAGGCCGGCGCGCAGAAGCTTGGCGCGCATATTCAGGACAAGGGCACCCGCTGGGTGCATCTGCCGGTGCGCGATTTCGGCGCGCCGGATGCCGCGTTTCAGCAGGCCTGGCCCGCGGTCAGCGCGCAGGGCCGCCGGGCGTTGCAGGGCGGCGGGCGGCTGCTGGTGCATTGCCGGGGCGGCTGCGGGCGCTCGGGCATGGTGGCGCTGCGGCTGATGATCGAGGCCGGAGAGGCGCCCGACGAGGCGCTGGCACGGCTGCGCGGGGTGCGCGCCTGCGCCATCGAGACCGAAGAGCAGATGCGCTGGTCGATGGCGGCTGAGCGGCAATCGGCGGTGTTTGTGCGCCACGCCACCTGAGCGTATCCCTCGCCAGCGCCGCGTTTTTCTGGTTGGGTCCGGATCGCCGGGGCGACCCGGACCGTTGGGGGCTCTGCCCCCAAACCCCCGAAGTATTTCCAAACCAGAGAAGCCACAGGCGGCGCGCCTTTGCTGCGGGTGGTCTGATTGGTGGCTGTGCCGCTTACCCGAGCCGCATGGCCGCAACCCCGGCCAGGATCACGGCGGCGGCGATCCAGCGCCAGCGGAGCCTCGGCGAAGGCCCGGATCGCGATCCGAAGGGAGTCAGGCGACAGGACCCGCGCGCGGCCGCGGGTCGCCAGGGTCCGGGCGACCATGCCGCAGCGCTCGAGCACGCACATCCACATCAGGTATCCGGCCGCCGCGCCGGAGAGCCGCGCTCCGGTGCCGTCGACCAGCGTGCAGCCCGCGGTGAACATCGCCGTGCCCCGCGCCCAGGCCAGCGCCTGACCGCGCAGGCCTCCGGCGAGTCCGCCGCCCAGAAGAGCCATGACCGGAAGCCTGCCACAGAGCAGCAGCGCCGCGCTCGGTTGCGCAAGGCTCCGCGCGACCCCCATGGCGGTCACCGTGACCGGCGCGACGATCAGCGGCACCGAGCCGCAGGCGAGCGGGAAGAGCTGGCTCAGATCGCCATGCGCGTCGGCCTGTACCGGAAAAAGCGGATCGCCCATGTGCAAGAGGGCCGAGCCCGGCAGTCAGGGCAGGAGGCGCGACCGGGCGAGGCGGCGAAAGTCAGGATCGGCAGCGCGACCGCGCCGTGCATGAGCGACAAAAGCAGGATAGCGGATCCGCGGTCGGCGCCGAATTTGACTGTCGAGGTCCAGGCCGCATGCAGGGCGGCGGCACAGAGCCCGGAGAGAACGACGGACGGATCCCTGCGCCAAGCTCTGGCGCCGGCGGCGCCGGGGGTGCAATGGCGGCAGGGTGTCGGGCGCGCCGCTGGCCACGATCTGGCCTTGGCGCGGGTAAGGGGGATTTGGTGAGAGACTGGACAGCGACCCAGACGTGGCTCGTTGCGGCTGCTTCCTTCCGGACCTGACCGGGTTGGCGAGGTGCCTGCCCGCGCCAGCCTCTCACCGCGCGACATAAGCAAGATGCGCGGCGATTGCAACGCCTGCCTTGGCTCTCGCGCCGCGCTCTGCAAGCCTGTAAGGGAAGCGCATGCAGAGCTTTGACCTTTTCCTGACAGCGCCGCCGGGGCTGGAGCCCGTTCTGGCAGACGAGGCGCGCGCCGCGGGGTTTGCCGATCCCGCCCCGCAGCCCGGCGGTGTTGCCACAAGCGGCACGCTGCAGGAGGCGTGGCGCGCCAATCTGGTGCTGCGGGGCGCGGGGCGGGTGCTTTTGCGGTTTGCCAGCTTTCGCGCGGTCCACCTGGCGCAGCTCGACAAGCGGGCGCGCAAGGTCGCCTGGGCGGAGGTGCTGCGGGGCGACGTGCCGGTCCGGGTCGATGTGACCTGCCGCAAGTCGAAGATCTATCACGACCGCGCCGCAAGGCAGCGCATTGAACGCGCGATCTCCGAAACGCTGGGCGCGCCGCTGGCGGAGGATGCAGAGCTGCGGGTCATGGCGCGGATCGAGGATGACCTTGTGACCATGAGCGTTGACACCTCCGGCGCGCCGCTGCACCAGCGCGGCCACAAGGAGGCGGTGGGCAAGGCGCCGATGCGCGAGACGCTGGCCGCGCTGTTCCTGCGGCAGGCGGGGTTTGACGGTGCCGAACCGGTGATCGATCCGATGTGCGGCTCTGGCACGTTTGTGCTCGAGGCCGCTGCGTGGTCCGCGGGGCTACACCCGGGACGCACGCGCGGTTTTGCCTTCGAGAGGCTTGCGAGCTTCGACCAGGCACTCTGGGACAGGATGAAGGCGGCGCATGCGCCGGAGGCGACGCCCGGCGCGCCGTGCTTTTTCGGATTTGACCGCGATGACGGGGCGATCCGCAATGCCACGGCGAATGCCGGGCGGGCCGGTGTCGCGGATCTGACGCAGTTCACCCGGCAGGCGATCAGCGATCTGCAACGGCCAGACGGCGCGCCCGGTCTGGTCATCGTGAACCCGCCTTACGGCGCGCGGATCGGCAATCGCAAGCTGCTGTTCTCGCTTTACGGCGCGTTGGGGCAGGTGCTGCAGGAGCGTTTCAAAGGCTGGCGCGCGGCGATTGTCACCTCTGACGGCGGGCTTGCAAAAGCGACGCGGCTGCCGTTCCGGCCACCGGGGCCGCCGGTGGCCCATGGCGGTCTGTCGGTGAAGCTTTACCAGACCGGTGCGCTGCGCTGAGGAGTTACTTTGTCTCGAAGCCGCCCGGGCAGACAAACTGCGTGAAAAGCCCGTAACAGGTTGCCCTGTGGCCCAGCCCGTCAAGATCGAGCCGGGAATAGAGATGGCGATCCTCGATCTTCAGATCGACCATGCTGCGCAAGAGATCGAAGCAGGTGCCCGGATCCAGCCGGCAGCCCAGAAGCGCGGCGCTTTCGGCCGCGGTCTTGCCCTTTATGCGCTCTTCGGAGATGGCATCAAGCAGTTCCTTGCGCAGCGCGGATTCGGCATCTGCGGCAGAGGGGTTCGTGAGATAGGCGCCGATGGCCGCCATGGTGAGCATGCCCAGCAGAAACTTGACCATCGCATTCCCTTTCGTGGCGCGGTGCGGAGCGGGGTAGAGCATGCGGCGGCAGTGCTGTCGAGAGGCGCGGTGTCGCTGGCGACCGGAGGCCGTGCTGCGCGCCGCCCTGTCAGAGCCGGATGCGGAAGCGGGCAAATCCGGGCTCGCCGTCACCCGCAGGCTCGATCCTCAGCCCCTCGACGCTGTCGAGATACGCGCTGGCCGCGGGGCTGCTGTCGAAGAGCACGCTGGTGGCGGGCATCGGCACAAACGACCAGTTTGGCGGATGTACGGGGCGCACCTGCCCTTGCTCCACGAAATAGCGCACCAGCACGTCGCGGTTCGTGTCCGGTGCCGCGTAGACGATATTGTCCTGGCTCGCGCCCGGGAACTCGCCGCCGCCGGACGCGCGGTAGCTGTTGGTGGCGACGACAAACACCATGTCGTCCGCGACAGGCGCGCCTTGATAAGTCAGATCGACGATGCGGCTGGCCGTTGCGTCCCGAAGCACGCCGTAGGCCGTGAAGCGCGAGGGCTGGCTGAGGTCGATGCGGTAGGAGATCCCGTCGATGGCGTCGAAATTGTAGCTGGGAAACTCCGGATCGATGAGCGCCTGATCCGGCTCGCCGGGGGTGATCTGCCGGAACAGCCCGGCGGAGCGCTCCAGCCAGCCGCGAAGCTCTGCGCCGGTGATTTTCACCGCCCGCAGCATGTTTGGATAAAGGTAGAGATCGGCCAGATGGTGCAGGGCCACCGACCCCGCCGAGACGTCGGTGTAATATTCCGGCCCGCCACGCCCCCCGGCCTTGAACGATGCCGCGGCCGAGAGCAGCGGAAGCTGGGCGAAGTCGCTGCCCGCGAGCTGCCGTTCCACGTACCAGCGCTGGGCGTCGGAGACGACGCGCGCGGAGGGATCATGACTGACAAGGGCAAAATAGCTCTGCAGGGTCACGTCGGAATGGCCGATGGGCCGGCGGATATAGTCCAGCGTTTCGGCATGCGCCTGGGCCACGGCAGAGGTGACCTGCGCGCAATCGGGCACCAGCGCCGTGACCGACCGGTCGGGATTCCGGCGGGCAATCGGGCGCGTCTCCACATGGCTGTCCGCCACCGACCAGCTGTCGCCGTCGCGCTCCAGCAGAAGATCGATCACCCCGAGATGTGACCCCCAGAACCCGGCCATGACCGCGGGTTTGCCGTGGATCAGGCCACGCGCCGCGTCGGTTTCCGGCACGCCGATGAAGTTGCGCGACGGGAACAGCTGATGCGTGTGTCCGGTCAGGATCACGTCGATGCCCGGCACCGCGGCCAGCGGGACGGAGGCATGTTCGCTGCCCGGGACACGTTCCGCAGACCCGATGCCGGAATGGCTGAGCGCCACCACGAGCCCGGCCCCCTCGGCCCGCATCCTTGGCACCAGCGCTTCGGCGGTGTCGATGATATCGCGCGCCGTCACGCGCCCCTCCAGGTGACGGCGGTCCCAGGCCATCACCTGCGGCGGGGTCAGGCCAATCACTCCGACGCGCAACGCATGGCGTGCGCCGCTGCCATCGATGACTTCGCGGTCGAGCAGGGCATAAGGCTTGAAGAGCGTCTCGTCGGCGCCGGGCTCCGGGCCTTGCCGGGTGGCGATGTTGGCCAGCACCACGTCGAACGACGCCGCAGAGAGGCAATCCCGGAGATAGTCCACGCCATAGTTGAAGTCGTGATTGCCGATTGTGGCCGCGTCAAACCCCACGGTGTTCATCGCCGCGATCATCGGATGCGGAGCGTCATCCGTAACGCCGCGCTCATAAGCGATATAGTCGCCCATCGGGTTGCCCTGCAGCAGATCGCCGTTGTCGAACAGCAGCGTGTTCGCCGCCTCTTCGCGCGCGGCCTTGATCAGGCTTGCAACACGCGAGAGTCCCACGGTCTGCGAGGGCCGGTCGGCAAAATAGTCATAGGCCATGGCATGCGCGTGCAGATCCGTTGTCTCGAGGATGCGCAGATGGGCCTGGCGGGCGGTTGCGCGGGTCGAGAAAGAGGCAAGCGTAGTCATCGAGGCTCCGGAAAATGCACCGTCTCAGAGGTCTGAACCGGCGCGAAACTTGGATCGTCAGTCGTCTAGGTCCCGTTGGCCGAGCGTGCATTGCGTTACATCAGATCCAACGCGAAAACCTGACAGAATAGCAATTTCACGTTGTATGCAATGGCCCTGCGTCCGGTCGGGTGTTTTCGAGAAGGATCGCGCGCTGGCATTGTCAAAGCGCAGGCACCGCGTCATGGTCGCGCCGGTCGATCAGGGGGGCGCATGAAACACGCGGAAGACGTCACATTCGGAGGGTCCGGGCTGGATCGCGCGGCGGAGCTGCGCGGCGACATTCCGGCGCTGGCAGAGCTGACTCATGCCGCGACGACGCGCTGCATCCTGCTCTGGCGCGGCAAGCCGCTGGTGGCGGGCGACGGCACGCTCGATCTGGTGCGCCTGCCGCTGAGCCATCCGGTGTTTCGGGAGACACGCAGCGCGCCGATCCTGCTGGGCCGCGAGGCGGGGGCTGCGATCTTTGCGCATGACATCTCTGGCTGGACCCCTCCCGATCTCGACCAGACGCAGATGGGCACGTTTCTCGATCCCACGGAACAGACCCACCCGACGCTGAGCGGCGGTCAGCGCTTTGCCGAGCTGCGGGCGGTCATGACCCGGCTCAACCCGCGCGATGCGGAGCTTGCGGCCACCGCCAAGGCCATCCTCGGCTGGCACCAGACCCACGGGTTCTGCGCGCGCTGCGGGGCGGCATCCGACATCCACATGGCCGGGTGGCAGCGGGTCTGTCCGGCCTGCGGCGGGCATCATTTCCCGCGCACCGACCCGGTGGTGATCATGCTGATCACAAGCGGCAACAGCTGCCTTCTGGGCCGCTCGCATGGCTGGCCGGAGGGGATGTATTCCTGCCTTGCGGGCTTTGTCGAGCCTGGCGAAACCATGGAAGCCGCGGTGCGCCGCGAAGTGCTCGAAGAGGCCGGTATCGCCGTGGGCGAGGTCCGCTACCTCTCCAGCCAGCCCTGGCCTTTCCCCGCCTCGCTGATGATGGGCTGCCACGGTCTGGCCACCAGCGAGGCGATCACGCTCGACCCGGTGGAGCTTGAGCACGCGCGCTGGGTGAGCCGCGAAGAGGTCGCACAGGCCTTTGCAGGCCAGCATCCCGACATATTGCCTGCCAGAAAAGGTGCAATTGCACATTTTCTCTTGCGAAATTGGCTTGCAGACCGATTGGATTGACTCACCTTTTGCGGTAGGTTGCGACAAAGACTAAAACAAGAGCAGAGCAGGCCACATGCAATTCACCGCAAGAGAAGACATCGAAGCCCCGCTGGACCGGGTGTTTGCCGAACTCACGAATTTCGAGGCTCTGGAACGTCAGGCGCTGCGGCGTGGCGTGCAGGTGCGGCGCACCGACGACATGAGCGGCAAGGGCGAGGGCATGTGCTGGGAGACGGCGTTCACCTTTCGCGGCAAGGAGCGGGACGCCCGGATCGTGCTGTCGGATTTCACCGCGCCGGAACGGATGGTCTTCGACAGCGTCTCGGGCGGGCTCGAAGCGGCCACCATGATCGAACTTGTGGCGCTCTCGCGGGCGCGGACGCGGATCTCCGTCAACAGCGAGCTCAAGCCCAAGACCCTGTCTGCGCGGTTGCTGGTGCAATCGCTGAAACTGGCCAAGGGCGGTGTCGAAAAGCGGTTCCGCAAGCGGGTCGCGGGTTATGCCAAGGACCTCGAGGACCGGCTGCGCAGCGCCGCATGAGGCGCGGCTGACCCGTTGCACTGCCCCGCGCGCGCGCTAGACTGAAGCTCCAACGCAAGGCCGATGCCCGGTCTTCAGGAGCCTGCCATGACACGATTTCTCGCCGCCGTTCTGGTGCTAGCCTGCGCTGCCTTCCCCGCCCAATCCCATGAGTTCTGGATCGATCCGCTGGAGTTCGCCGTTGAGAAAGGCGCGCCGCTTGCCGCGGATCTGAGGATCGGGCAGGCGTTCAAGGGCTCTGCCTATACCTACAATCCGCGCAATTTCGAGGTCTTCGACATCGCCACAAACGGCACCCGCAGCGCGGTCGAAGGCCGGGCGGGAGACCGGCCCGCGCTCAACATGACGGCGGGCGATGACGGCCTGGTGAGTGTGATCCACGTGACCGACGCCGCGTTTCTCACCTATTCCGACTGGAGCAGCTTCAAGGCGTTCTGCGAGCACAAGGATTTCACCTGGGCGCTTGAGGCGCACAAGGCGCGCGGTCTGCCCGAGACCGGTTTCAAGGAGCGCTATTCGCGCCACGCCAAAAGTCTGATCGCGGTGGGCGACGGCGCGGGCCAGGACATTACGGCCGGGCTCGAGACCGAGATCGTGGCGCTCGCCAACCCCTATACCGACGATGTGGCGGACGGGTTTGCGGTGCGGGTGCTCTATCAGGGCGCGCCGCGTGCCGACGTGCAGGTCGAGGTCTTCGAACAGGCGCCCGACGACAGCGTCACGGTCACGCTCTACCGCACCGATGCCGCGGGGGAGGCGCGGATCTCCGTGAAACCCGGCCATGCCTATCTTGTCGATCACGTGGTCATGCGGGCGCTTGAACCGCAAAGCGACAGCGACCCGGTCTGGGAAAGCCTCTGGGCGTCGCTGACCTTTGCGATCCCGCAGTGAGCCTGCCCGACACGCGTCTGGACGGTCTTCTTGGCGGCCTGCGCGAAGCGCTTGGCGACGCGGCGGTCCTGACCGGGCCCCAGGCCGCGCCCTGGTCGCGCGACTGGGCGGGGCAATACCGGTGGACGCCGCTTTGCGCCGTGCGTCCGGCCTGCACCGCCGAGGTCTCCGCGGTGCTGCGCCTCGCGCAGGAGGCAGGCACGCCGGTTGTGCCCGTCGGCGGCAATACCGGGCTCGCGGGGGGCACGACGGGCGAAGGCGCCATCATGCTCTCGCTCGACCGCATGGCCCGCATTCGCGAGATCCGCACCGACGCCCGCGTCGCGGTGGTGGAGGCGGGGGTGATCCTGTCGGATCTGCACGATGCCGCCGAGGCAGAGGGGCTCAGCTTTCCGATGACCTTCGGCGCGCGCGGCTCGGCGCGGCTCGGCGGGATCCTCTCGACCAATGCCGGCGGCTCCAACGTGCTGCGCTACGGCAACACCCGCGATCTGGTGCTGGGGCTGGAGGCGGTGCTGGCCGATGGCCGCGTCGTCGATCTGATGAGCGCGCTGCACAAGGACAATTCCGGCTACAGCCTCAAACACCTGCTGATCGGCGCCGAAGGCACGCTGGGTGTGATCACCGCCGCCACCTTGAAGCTGGTGCCGAAGCCGCGCGCCTATGCCACGGCCATGGTTGCGCTTGAGACGATGGAGGACGCGCTGACCCTGCTCAACCACCTGCAGGAAGCGACCGGCGGGCTGGTGGAGGCGTTCGAATACATGTCGCGCGTGCATCTGGAGGCGTATGCCCGCCATGCCCCCGACGCGCGCCCGGTCTTTGAGGCGATGCACCCGGTCACCGTTCTGGTGGAGGTCGGCGCCACCGCGGCACGCGATGTCATCCCCGGAGCCGACGGGCAGGTGCCGCTGGGCGGCTATCTCGAAACGGTTCTGACGGGGCTTCTGGAGGACGGCATCCTGCGCGATGCGGTGATTGCGCAATCGGACGCGCAGCGCGCGGAGATGTGGGCCCGGCGCGAGGCCGCGGCAGAGCTTGCCCTGGCGCGCCTGCCATTGATCAACAACGACATTGCGGTTCCGCTCGATCAGGTGGGCCGGTTTCTGGCGGTGATGGATGACCGGCTGCGGCAGGTGGATCCCGAGGCCCTTGCGATTGTCGTGTCGCATCTGGGCGATGGCAATATCCACTACGCGGTCTGGCCGGGGGAAGGGCGGGAAGCGCCCGACCATATTGACGCGATCATGGAAGCGGTGGAGGACGAGGTTCTGAAACTGGGCGGTTCGTTCTCGGCGGAGCACGGGATCGGCGTGAGCAAGCGGCCCTCGATGGCACGGCGCAAGGATCCGGTGGCGCTCGACATGATGCGGGCGATCAAACAGGCGCTCGATCCCAGGGACATCCTGAACCCCGGCAAACTCCTTCCGGAGCCGGATTAGCAGCGACAGGGTCAGGGCGCGCGGTGTCCCGGACCACCGCGCCTCCCGACGTGCACTTACATGCCAGGCGCAAAAACCGTCCCGGCGCCTATGGACGGGGATCGCCCCACCGAACCCGGACGTGCCCACCCAACAGCCAAGGCGCAAGTGGCGCGCTGCACCCACAGGCGACGCCTCCCCTGCTTCTCTGGTTGAGAAATACTTCGGGGGGTCCGGGGGGCTGGCCCCCCGGTCGCGCGCGCCTCAGGCGCGCGCGGGTCGGATCGCCTCCGGCGATCCGAAAGCTCCCGCTCACGGCCCGCGGGGTTTCGCTGGCGGGCGTGCCGAAAACGAAACGAGAGGGCAAATTGCCCCCTCGCCTCGTCTCAGCGCATCCGGTCGCGTCAGAACGCGCAGACCTCCTGCGCGGTGTGCAGCACGGGCTCGTACTGGTCTGGCAGGCGCAGGAACGTCACGCGGCGGTTGGCCGCGCTTTCGGGGTAATACTCGTCCTTCAGGACGTATTCCCCCCAACCGACCGGATAAAGCGGGACGGTCACGTAGTTGACCTGCAGCGCGCGGGCCACCTCGGCGGCACGGCGATAGCTCAGATCGCAATTATATCCGAACGAGCCCTTGGCATCGGTGTGCCCGATCACGGCGTAATGCGCGCCGGACAATGCGGGATCCTGCATCGCCTTGATCAGGCTGTTGACCTTGCCAAGCTGATCGGGCCGCACGGTGTGGCTGTTATAGTCGAACTCGATCGTGATCGCGACCGAGGGCAGCTCGACCTTGCCATGCCGCGGCGGTTCGGGGTCCTTGTAATCCACCGGCTTCACCGGCGGCTTTTCGGATTTGGTGACCTTGCCCGCATCGAGGTCGAGCACCAGCGTCTCGTAGGCGATGTCGCCTGCGCTTTCGAAGACCACACCACCGCTGTCATCAGCCATGTTCTGGGCCGCGCAATTGGCGGCGTCGGCGTTCAGAAGGCAGGCGGCCAGCGGGTCGCTCGGGCTGGCTTCGGGTTGAAATTGTAGCGTGTCGTCGCCGGGGATGAAGATCTCACCCTCCGCCACGGCCATCAACGGAAGGCCGAGGCAGAGGGCGACGCTTGCCAGTAAGGGTCGCATCGCCCGTCCTCCTCAGTAGTCGGTGACCGGCACGGTGATCTGTGCCTTGGCCACATGCGGGTTATGGGTGGAGGTGGCGCGGTACTGCACGCCCGCATCGGTCACCTTGGTGTCGTCCTTGAGATCCAGAACGAGGGTCTCGTGGGCGATGTCACGATAGGTGATCTGATCCTTCTCCACGGTGCGGTGGTTGGCATCGCAGGAGACTTTCGACAGATCGCGGGTATGCGTGTCGATGGCCTTCTGGGAGCTGTTGCACAGCGCCAGGATGGTCTCCAGACCGGCCTCGGTGGTCCGCAATCCGCCCCGCGGCGGGAAGATATACTGCGTACCGCCCGGGATCACGATGTCCTCAAGCCCGGGGAAGGGATAGAGCACGCAGGAGCGGTGCTTGTCATCGATCGAAATCAGCGTCAGACGGCAGTCGTGGCGCGGTTCGATGATGATCTTGAGGCCCTCGCCCACCTTGTAGGACGGCTTGTCGGTATAGACCGTCAGGTGCGACTTGGTCTGGACCGAGTGCTGCGTGGGCACATAGTCATCGACCTGCTTGGCATCGGCATAGGTGGTGCCGTGATCCGCAGGCTTGTGATCGGCGACCACCTTGTGATCGTCCTCGACCTTGTGGTCGTCCACAACCTTGTGATCCGCGGCAGGCTTTTCGTCAGCCGCCGGCTTGTGATCGGCCACAGGCTTCACGTCCGGCTTGGCATCGGGCTTGACCCCGGAGATCTGCTGGACCGAGAAGCTGAGCGTGTCGGGCACCTTGGCGTCGACGATGATCGGCTTGTAGTCGGTGACCTTGGCCAGCACCTGCGGATAGGCCACGGCCCACTCGTCGCGCGCAATCGGCGACTGGTCGAGACGGGTCATCAGCCCGGCCATCTCGTGGCCGACAAAGGGCATGCGGGCCCGCAGCGCGTCTTCGGTCATGCCAAGCTCATTGGCCGCCTGGTGGAAGTTCACGAACTGGTCGACATGGTAGACAAAGAGACCGCGCACCGGCTCAAGCCCGCCTGCGGTGATCTCAGGGTCGAGACCGGCAGAGCGCATTGCGCCAAAGAACTGGTCGGTATCGGCCTGCATCTGCGCGTTGACCGCCTCCTGTCCGGGGAAAATCGCATCGATGGTCTGACGCGCCGAGGACGGCAGCGAGAGGTTGCCCATCGCCACTTCGCGGACCTTGTCCTCGTTGAAGCGGATGCCCTTGGAGTGGCACGAGATGCACGAGATCCCGTTCACCACCTCACCGGTGCCGTCGGTATAGTCATCATCGCGCACGATCTGGGTCGGACCCACATTCAGGCGCGCGCCGTCGGCGGTGTTGAGGTAATAGGCGTGAAAGCCGTTGGGCAGGGTGAAGATCGACTCGCCGCCGTCATGTTCGAAGGCAAGATCGGGGCCGTAGGCCTCTTTCGGACCCAGCGGGAACTCAAAGAAGCTCTGACGCCCCTTGGAGCCGGCAAAGTCATACGACGTCCAGAAGAACCCCGAACCCAGGGCGTGGCGCTCGATCAGACGGTTATGCGTCGAGACACCGGAATCCTGGAACCCGGCGCGCATCACCTGCTCGTTCTTGATATTGGCGACCATGTCGAGGTTCAGCAGCTTTTCCAGCCCCTGAACGGTCTCGGGCATTTCCAGAAGATCGTAATAAAGCGGCGAGACAGAGGCCGTCGCAGCAAACCAGTCGGCCCGGATCACCGGCACCTTGGTGCCAGAGAGGTGCTGAAGCTGGCCGAGCTGGGTATCGGTCTTGCTGGTCATGCCGTAGGGATAAAGCGCCTCGAGCCGGTGCCAAGTCTTGGGCTCCCAGTCGATCTCGGGCAGGAACACGCGGATCAGCGTGCCATGCTCGTCGACCTTTTCCCACTTGAAAGGCGTCGGGTTCCAGCTCAGCGCGTTGATCAGCTTGATCGTCGCCTGACGGTAGCCTTCGTAATTCTCGGCGCTGACGTCGGTGTCGTTATGCACCGTCCGCAGGCTGAGATAGCGAATGCGGTCCTGCCGGTTGCTCGGCTGGCTCTGCAGGTCGGCATAGGCGGCGGCATACATCTCTTCGAGCGTGATGATGGGCCGTTCCGGCGGCGCCTCGTCGTCGAGCTCGTCGATCCAGATCTGGATGACTTCCAGATCGGCATTGGTCGGGAAGCACTCCAGATTGTCATAGGTGCAATCGTCGGGCATCGGCGGCGCGGCCGAGGGCAGCATCACCTGATGCAGCTTGGAGGCGTCGGGCTTGCCCTGCAGGACGAATTTCGGATCCTGCGCGAGGCGGCGGATGTCGAGTACGTGGCCAAAGCCCGATTTCGGCTTGGTCAGGCCCTCTTTCAGCGCGCCTTCCTGGTGGCAGCGCGCGCAGTGCTTGTCGAGCACCTCATAGGCCGCCTTTTCCATATCCGTGGCATCGGCGGGCAAGGGCATCGCATCATCGGCGAGGGCGGGGGCGGCGACGAAGGCCGCCAGCGCCAGGGCCGTGCTTCTGAATAAATTGATTGGTCTCATTATGATTACTCCTTCAAATACAATTGCTGTCAGTTGCAGCTGATGGACAGGTATTTCCGTGATGACCAGCCGGTGGCATTGCCGCGGCCATTGTTGGGGCGCTGGCATCCGCCGGAGACGCACTGGACCTTGGCCCAGTTGCCAGAGCTTGCCAGAACCTTCAGCTGGTCGCCGAGATAGGTTTCGGAGATTTTCTGGCTGCTGGACGTGGCGCGCGAGCGCATCGCCAGAAAGCTGTTATTGCCCCCACGCGACCGCGGGTCGAGATTGACCACACGGGCCCAGCATTGCGACGATTGCGCGCGCGGTTTGGATGTGGCCAGAAGCGGCGTGTAGACCCAGCCGATGCGACCGTCCGGGATGCGTACCTTGGACCACTTGCCAGAGCTGCCGATCACCGAAACGGTGCTGCCGGTGCGCACCGCGGTGATGATGCTGTTGTTGGTCCCGGGGCCGCGGCGCACATTGAGCTCTCCGTCAGAGCTGTTGACCCACATGGTCCTGCCGGAGGTGCCGCCACCGTCTCCGCCGCCACCACCGGCATCGATGACCGGGCTGCCATTGCCGCCGCCCCAGAGGACCTCGGCGATATAGCGGGTGCCGGTCGAGCAATAGCTGTCGCTGGGCACACGGCGGTTGGCGACCAGGGTCCGGATCTGGCGGTCGGCATCCGAGCGCGACACGGTGGCCACGGTGATGCCGTAATAGCCGTTGGAGGATTTGAACATCCGCACACCGCTGCGCCCGGAAAACCACTGGTTGATAAAGCTGGTCGCCTCCGAGATGCTCGCCCGCGACGCGGTCACGATGTAGCAGCGGTTGCCCGAGAGCGTGTAGTTGCCAGAGACGACGCGCGGGCCGTTATTCTGCGGCGGCGGCGCGCTGACCGGCGCCTTCAGATATGCGATGCGGTCGATCATGGTCTGGCCGATGCAGGCTTCGTTGCTGCCGCAGCGGTCGCGCGAGCCGGTGCGCCAGGACGATTGCTGGGACGCCGTGCTCTTGCCCGACTGGTTGTTGTAGGCGCGGGTCATTTCCGCATCGAGCCCGGCCAGATAGGCGCTGGAACAGATCGCGCGCTCGGTCGCGTTGAGCCCGCCATTGCCACACCAGGGGCGCAGCGGCGTGTTGTCCACAACCGGCGGTGCCGGGGTGGTGTCGACGGGTGGCGTCACCGGCGGCTGCTCGGTCAGCTTGCATTCGGATTCGATGAAGTAACGCGCAAGACCGGCAAACTTGTGATCGTCGCATTCGGCCATGTAGGCCTCGTAGGCAAAGCAACGGCCGAAGTTCTTGGCCTCGTCGTAAAGCGCGTCGCAGATACCCGTCTCGGGCTTGCCGATATCGATCGGCGGCTCCACGGGGTCGACAGGCTCAACCGGATCGACCGGCGGCGGGCGGGTGTCGCCACCGGCACCAAGCGCGACCTGCAGCACTTCGGAGCGCGCGATGATGTCGCGCATCGGAATGGCGAAGTTCACGCTGTCCTTCTTGGAGCCCGCATGGTGCAGCGCCACAACCATCTGCAGCGACGCGTCGATCACCGGAGAGCCGGAATTGCCGGGCAGGGTATCGCAGGTGTGCAGCAGGCGGTTGCCGGAGATCGCCGGGGCGTTGGCGCGGCATTGCTCGCGGCTGATGCGCTGGGCCTCGCCCATCGGATGGCCGATCACCCAGTAGGGATCGCCATCGCGCGGCGTGCGGTCGGTCAGCGGCAGAACGCCGTAATCGGCGCTGGGATTGCCCAGCACCTCGAGCAGCGCATAGTCGAGATCCTTGTGCGCTTCGACCGGGTTGGGGTTCACGATGAAGGTCCGCGTGCCTTCCTCGACACCGGTCTGGCGGTAGCCCGCCACGAACTGCACCGCGTCGATGCGCGTGGCGCGGGCGCGCTCGTTGTCGAGGATGCCGGGCACGCAGTGGTAATTCGTCAGGATGTGCTTGTCGCTGACAATGAAGGCGGTGCAGGGGAAGACATCGACATCCGTCAGGATATCGAGCCGACCGACCGAGAGGCCGATCTTGGAAAAGATGCTGTCGTCGGAATATTTGGTGATCGACTCGTTGTTGTAGCTGCCGATGGAAAGCTCAAGCTCGTCCATGTCCCAGCCACCCCCGGCGGCCTGGTTCTTCTTCAGGACCACCTGGCCAAAGCTGGCACGGTCGAACCCGACGAAGTCTTCGGCGGCCACAGGCGCCGGTGCGGTGAAAGCCGCGGCGCAGGCCGCGATGGCAGCAAGAATTCGCATAATGCCCTCCCGGGCGAATAGAGTTCAATTCTATGCCGATGATGTTGGTTCACCCGAGGGCAACCTGTCAACGAACGAAAACCTTACCCCCGGTGCCACAAACCCTGTGGCGTGGCCCGAAACGCACGAAGCTGGACTTTTTGACCGAAGCGGCGCGGGCGGTGCGCCAGAGGCCGGTCAATTTGGTCAAATCGCCGATTTTGACGCATTCCGACTGGATTGCTGTGCATTTTCATGCGAATTTTCCCGCATGAGGGAGGAAACGTCACATGCCCGGCTTGATGGAGGCCTTTTGGGACGCATTGCGCCTGATCGCCTTGGGCGATGCGGATCTGTGGGAGATCATCGGCCTGTCGCTCCGTGTGACAATGACGGCTGTGGGCCTCTCCTGCCTCATCGGTCTGCCTCTGGGTGCGGTGGTGGGCGCGTTTCGCTTCCCCGGACGCACTGCGCTGTCGCTCATCCTCAACGCGCTGATGGGGTTGCCGCCGGTTGTGGTGGGCCTCGGTGTCTACCTAATGCTCTCGGCCTCGGGGCCGCTGGGGGTGCTGCAGCTTCTTTACACGCCAACCGCGATGATCCTTGCGCAGATGATCCTCGTGACGCCGATCGTCGCGGCGCTCACACGTCAGGTGGTCGAGGATCTCAACGAGGAGTATGCCGAGCAGTTCGCCTCGCTCGGCGTGCGGCGGATGGAGCGGGTTGCGGCGCTGATCTGGGACGCGCGCTACAGCCTTCTGACGGTCGCACTTGCAGGGTTCGGACGCGCGGTGGCCGAAGTGGGGGCGGTGCTGATCGTGGGGGGCAATATCGACCACGTCACCCGCGTGATGACGACGACCATCGCGCTCGAGACCTCCAGGGGCAATCTGCATCTGGCTTTGGCGCTGGGCGCGGTGCTGCTGGTGATCGCGCTGCTGGTCAATGCCGCGGTCATGGCGGTCCGGCACACGGCGCAAAAGGTGGCCTATGCGTGATCTGACCGATTTCGACGAAGCGGGCCTTGCCGCACCGCCACTGCTGGAGACCCGGGGGCTCACGTTTGCCGCGGGCGGGCGGCGGTTGATCGACGGGGTGAACCTGACGCTCCGGCCCGGACGCCGGGTTGCGATCATGGGGCCCAATGGCGCGGGCAAGAGCCTGCTTTTGCGGCTGATGCACGGTTTGTTGACCCCCGCTGACGGTGGCGTGCTCTGGCAGGGCAGGCGCCTCGATGCTGCGGCGCGCGCGGCGCAGGCCATGGTGTTCCAGCGCCCCGTGCTGCTGCGCCGCTCGGTTCTGGGCAACCTCAGCTTTGCCCTGCGCGCCCGCGGCGTGCCGCGCCACCTGCGTCCCGCACGCGCCGAAGAGGCGTTGGCGCGCGCCCGGCTCACGGGCCTGGCACGCAGCCCGGCGCGGCGGCTGTCGGGCGGCGAACAGCAACGGCTGGCCCTGGCGATGGCGCTTGCCGGGCGGCCATGGGTGCTCTTTCTCGACGAGCCGACGGCGAGCCTCGATCCCGCCTCTACCCATGCGGTCGAAGAGATGCTGGCAGAGGCGCATGCTCAGGGTGTTACAACCGTGACGGTGACCCATGATGCAGGGCAGGCGCGGCGCGTGGGCGACGATCTGGTTTTCCTGCAGGCGGGTCGCGTGGCGGAGGCGGGGCCGGTGGCCAGCCTTCTCGATGCGCCCCGCTCTGGCCCGCTCCGGGCCTGGACGGAAGGGCGGCTCTGGCTGCCCGACAGATGAAATTCCCCTGAAACCGACGAGGCGGAGAATGATCCGACACGCAGTTCTGACGCTTGGCGCTATCTTCGCGCTGTCCCTCCCGGCGGCTTTGGCGGCGGAGGAGTTCATCACCGTGCAATCGACCACGTCGACGCAGAATTCGGGCCTCTTCGACCATATCCTGCCGATGTTCGAGGCCGGGACCGGCATCGATGTGCGCGTTGTTGCGGTGGGCACGGGGCAAGCCATCCGCAACGCGATGAACGGCGACGGGGATGTGCTTTTTGTGCATGCGCGCGCCGCTGAAGAGGCGTTTGTGGCCGATGGCTTCGGCACCGCGCGGCATGACGTGATGTATAATGATTTTGTCGTTGTCGGCCCGGCGGCGGATCCGGCCGGTGTGTCGGGCATGCGCGATTCCGTCGCAGCCTTGGCGCAGATCGCCGGTGCGGGGGCGGTCTTTGTCTCGCGCGGCGACGACAGCGGCACGCACAAGGCCGAAGGCGCGCTCTGGTCGGAAACCGATGTGGATCTGGAGGAGGCCTCGGGCGGCTGGTACCGCGAAACCGGCTCCGGCATGGGGGCGACGCTGAATATCGGGATCGGTATGGGCGGCTACGTGCTGACCGACCGCGCCACCTGGATCGCCTTTGGCAACAAGGGCTCGCATCGGGTGCTGGTCGAAGGTGATGCGCGGCTTTTCAACCAATATGGCATCATTCTGGTCAACCCCGCGGTGCATGCGCATGTGAAGGCCGAGGCCGGGCAGAGCTTTGTCGACTGGATCCTGTCGGCAGAGGGGCAGGCGGCAATTGCAGGCTACGAGGTCGCCGGGCAGCAATTGTTCTTTCCCAACGCAAAGTGAGCCCTGTCAGGGCGCGCTCCATCGCACCGTGCCCGTCTCGGAGACATCATAGCCTTCAAGCGCCGCGGCCTTGTCGGCAAACGCCGCTGTCTTGAGAAATCCCATGAGCTTTTGCAGCGGCGGTTCGAAATAGCCGCGGCGGCAGACCAGCAGGTCGAAACGCTCCTGCACCAGCGGCAGAAACGGCAGCGAAAACCGCTGCGCCATGGAGGCCAGACCCAGCGTGGCATCCGCCTCGTCCGAGGCGACCATGGCCGCGGCGTCGCTTTCGGTATGGGCGGTGCCCGCGTGCCGGAAATCCTGCGCAGACAGCCCGTCCGCCGCGCAAAGCTGCGCCCAGAGCCGCGCGCTGCCGGTGGTGTCGGGGCGATGCGCGATGCGGCGTGTCTTCAGGTCCGCAAGCGCGCTGGCGCCGGACAGATCCTGCGACAGGATCACGCCGCGCGCCCGGGTGGCGAAGCCGAGCAGCACCGCATCGCGCGGCGCGTTTTCGGCCACCGTTTCGACGTTCCAGCCGCCACTTTCGGGGATGTGCATGCCCGCGACCACCGCCTCGTCGCGCAGAAACCGCGACAGCCCGTCAAAGCTGCCTTCGGTCAGCAACGCGAGCCCCGCGCCGCTTTCGCGCACCGCCCAGTCGAGCAGCGGATCGTGTGAGCCCACCAGCAGGGCGGGCCGCTCGGCCACCGGACCATCGGCCCAGGCCAAGAGCGCCGCGCGCGGAAAGAGCAGCTTGCCGGTCAGGCGGCGATGCGGGATCGCCCCTTCAGCGGCCAGATCGTAGACCTTGCGCTCTTTCACGCGCAGCAGGTCGGCCACTTCTTTGGTGGTCAGGAACAGCGGGTCGGGGTTGGTCAACGGCGGCGTCTCGTCTTGGGATGGCGGCAGTGCACGCCGCCTGCGGGCCGAAGGCAAGCCCTTTTCTTTTTGGCGTGCCGCACCGGCGCGGCTCACAACACGCGCGACAGGAACGCGCGGGTGCGCGGCTCGGACGGGTTGGAAAAGATCCTGTCCGGCGGGCCTTCCTCGCAGATCCGCCCGCGGTCGAGGAAACAGACCCGGTCCGCGAGTTCCCGGGCAAAGCCCATCTCGTGCGTGGCGAGGATCATCGTCATGCCCTCGGCGCGCAGGGAGCGCAGCACGTCGAGCACTTCGCCCACCAGTTCCGGATCGAGCGCCGAGGTGATCTCGTCAAACAGCATGATCTCGGGCTGCATGGCGAGGGCGCGGACAATCGCCACGCGCTGCTGCTGCCCGCCAGACAACTGGTCGGGGTAGTGATGCATGCGGTCAGCCAGACCGAAGCGGTCAAACAGCGCCTCGGCCTCCGGTGTGACCTCTGCCGCGCTGCGGCCCCTGACCCGGCGCGGCGCCAGCAGAGTGTTTTCCAGCGCGGTCATATGCGGAAAGAGGTTGTATTGCTGAAAGACGATGCCGATGCGTTGGCGCACCGGTTGCGGGTCGAGCCCGGGTTCGGAAATATCCTGCCCGTCCAGATAGATATGCCCGTCATCGACAGGCTCCAGAAGCGTCATCAGCTTGAGCAGCGTCGATTTCCCGGATCCAGACGCGCCGATCAGGCAGGTCATCTCGCCGGTGGCGATAGACAGATCGATGCCGTCGATCACCAGATGATCGCCAAACGCCTTGCGCACGGCCCGCAGCTCCAGCAGCGCCATCAGCTGCGCGCCTTGCGCTGGCGGTTCATCAGGTGGTCGGCATAGCGGGTGGCCGGGATCGTCAGCGCCAGAAAGATCAGCGCGGCACCCACGTAAGGCGTGAAATTGGCCATCAGCGATTTGTAGACCCCGGCCTGGCGGAAGATCTCCACCGGGCCGATGAAGCTCAGCAAGGCCACGTCCTTTTGCAACGCGATGAAGAGGTTCATGTTGGCCGGCACCACGCGGCGCAAGGCCTGCGGCAGGATCACGAAGCGCATTGCGTCGGACGGGGTGAGCCCCAGCGACAGCGCCGCTGCGCGCTGGCTGTCATGGATGGATTCGATGCCCGAGCGGATCACCTCGGCCACATAGGCCGCGTAGACCAGGATCAGCGCGAGGCTGCCCCAGATATAGGGTGAGTTCCAGGGCCGCGGCAGGCCGAGACCCGGGACACCGAAGCCGATGAGATAGATGACGAGGATCACCGGCAGGCCGCGGAAGATGTCGGTATAAAGCATCGCGGCGAGGCGCAGCGGATAGAGCGCGGGGTTGCGCAGGTCGCGCGCCAGCGCCACCAGCAGGCCGAGGGCGGCGATGAGCGGCGCGCACCAGGCAAAGATCGCGATGTCGAGCAGGAAGGCGTTGAGCAGCCCGGGGAAGGTCTTGGCAAAGACCTCGGCATTGAAAAAGCTGCGCTTGACCGCCTCCCAGCCCGGGGCGAGCGGGATCAGCAGGACCAGTGCTGCGAGCACGGCACAGGTGGAGCCCGCGGCGATGGTCGTGGCGCGGCGGCGCTGGCGGGCCTCGAAGACCTGCCGCCTTGTGAGGGGCGTGCCGGTCATCGGGCGTGCTCGTCCAGCCCGGGCGGGCTGGCCTCGCGAGATCCGGGCGGCAGCGCAGCCGCCCGCCTCATGTCACCGGGTGCCACGAAGGCTTACTCGATCACCGGCACACCGGTGGTCTGTTGCAGCCACTCCGCTTCGATCGCGGCAAGCTTGCCGCTGTCGGTGAGTGCGGCGAGGGCCGCGTTCACGCAGTCTTTCAGCGGGTTGCCTTCCTCCATCAGCAGGCCGAACTGATCGGGGTTCTCGCTCCGGTCGGGTGGAAACTGGCCAAGGATCGCACCGCCCTCGAGCACCACCGCCGACAGGTACAGCGCGGTCGGCAGATCGAAGAGTGCCGCGTCGATCTGCCCGGCCTGCATCGCGGCGGTCACGTCGACATTGTCGCCGTAAAGCAGCGGCTCCTTGTCGGGCCCGATGAGGTCGGTCAGCATCGGCACGGCGGTGGTGTTGGCATCCGCGCCCCAGATCAGCCCCTTGAGGCTGTCGAGATCGGCAGAGGCACCTTCGTCGATCACCGCTTGCGTGGTCAGCACCGCCATCGCCGAGCTGTAATAGGGATCGGAGAAATCGACGATTTTCTCACGGTCCTCGGTGATCGAGAATTGCTGCAGGTTGAAGTCGAAATCCTTGGCGCCGGGCTGGATCGACTGGTCGAAGCTGGTGCGCACCCAGGTGACCTTGTCGTCGGCAAAGCCCATTTCGGCGGCCACGGCGTAGGCCACAGCGGCCTCGAACCCCTGTTTGCTTTCGGGCGCGTCGTCGAGCACCCAGGGGTAAAAGGCCGGGTTGCCGGTGGCGATGGTCAGCATGCCGTCGCTGACCGTCTTGCCTGCCGCGCAGTCGTTCTGCGCCAGTGCGGATGTTGCCATCAGCATGGCTGCGGCGGTTGTGGTCCAGAATTTCATATCGTGCCCCCCTTGCGGATCATGATCTATCCCGCCCAGACTTGCCTTGCTTTGCGCCGCTGTCCAGAGGGGCTGTGCGTTTCGGTACCGCCCGGGCGCGCGGCGCCGCGCAACCGCGCAGGCGATAAGCAGGTGACGGGCTCTGCGCATTGCGGCAATACTTGGTCAAAGACCCCTGCCACCGCCAAGCGAGACTGCCCCATGGATTACGTGATTCCCGAACCCGACCGGCCCAGCGTTGCGGTGGCGGGTCAGCAGGCAAGATGGCCGGTGCGGCGGATCTTCTGCGTCGGGCGCAATTACGCGGCACATGCGCGCGAAATGGGCAAGGATCCTGACCGCGAGCCGCCGTTTTTCTTCACAAAGCCCGCCGACGCGGTGGTGGAAGCCGATGCAACGGTGCCCTATCCGCCGCAGACGCAGGATCTGCAGTTCGAGGCGGAACTGGTGGTGGCCATCGGCACCGGCGGGCGCGATATCCCCGAAGACCGTGCGCTGGATCACGTATGGGGCTATGCCTGCGGCAATGATCTCACGCGGCGCGATCTGCAGCAGGTGGCCAAGGATATGGGACGGCCCTGGGATTGGGGCAAGGCGTTTGATGGCTCTGCCGTGATCGGGCCGGTGCATGAGGTCGCACGGGTCGGGCATCTGCAGAGCGGGTCGATCACGCTGACACAAAGTGGCGAGGTGCGCCAGCGCGGCGATCTGGCGGACATGATCTGGAGCGTGCCGGAGGTGATCGCGATCCTGTCGCAGAGCATGGCGCTGGTACCGGGCGATCTGGTGATGACGGGCACACCGGCGGGCGTCGGGCCGACTTTGGCGGGGGACGTGCTGGAGGTTGCCATCGACGGGCTGGGCAAGCTGAGAACCACAATTGGTGCGCCGCTGTGACCGGCGGTGCCGGAGGCAGGCCAGAGGAGCGCGGGACCGGCCCCTCGCGCTGCCTGCGGGTGTTTTTGGCCAGAAATATTCCTGGCCGGATGGGCGGCCCGGGCGCTGATGGACAGGAGGGGGAGGGATGACCGAAGAGCTGGATCACGAGACGGTGGCGCATGGCATGGCGCCGGAGGACAGTCCGGAGCTGCGCGCGCTCTACCGGGGGTTCGAGGAAAACCACCTCAACCCGCTCTGGACCCAGACCGGGGATCTGATGCCGATGCATCCCAGGCCGCAGGCGGTGCCGCATGTCTGGAAATGGTCGGTGCTGCTGCCGCTGGCGGAAGCGGCGGGCGCTCTGGTGCCGGTGGGGCGCGGCGGCGAGCGGCGGGCCATCGGGCTGGCCAATCCCGGGTTGGGCGGGCGGGCCTATGTGAGCCCGACGCTCTGGGCCGCGATCCAGTATCTCGGCCCGCGCGAGATGGCGCCCGAGCATCGGCATGCGCAGAACGCGTTCCGCTTTGTTGTCGAGGGTGAGGGCGTCTGGACGGTGGTCAATGGCGATCCGGTGCGCATGAGCCGGGGGGATCTGCTGCTCACACCGGGCTGGTGCTTTCACGGGCATCACAATGACCGCGATGCGCCGATGGCCTGGATCGACGGGCTGGACATTCCGTTCAGCCAGCAGAACGACGTGGGGTTCTTCGAGTTCGGCGCGGATCGCGTGACCGACGAGGCGACACCGAATTTCAGCCGGGGCGAGCGGCTCTGGGCGCATCCGGGGCTGCGCCCGCTGTCGCAGCTTCAGCAGACCGTCAGCTCGCCGCTCTGCGCGTTTCGCTGGGAGCACACCGATGCGGCGCTGAGCGAGCAGTTGTTGCTGGAGGACGAAGGCCATCCCGCGACCTGGGGGCAGGGGCATGCGGGCATCCGCTATGTGAACCCGACAACCGGCGGCGACGTGCTGCCGACGATCCGCTGCGAGTTCCACCGGTTGCGACCCGCGGCGCAAAGCGCCGAGCGCCGCGAGGTCGGATCGTCGGTGTTTCAGGTCTTTGACGGGCGCGGCTATGTGGTTCTGGACGGCACCACCCACGCGCTGGAAAAGGGCGATATGTTTGTCGTGCCGTCCTGGATCCCCTACATGCTGCAGGCGGAGACGGGGTTTGACCTCTTCCGTTTTTCCGACGCGCCGATCATCGAGCGGCTGGGTTTCATGCGGCAGATGGTCGATGGCGATCTGCGGTGAGCGACGGGTACCGGGCGCTGCGCGCGCGGCAGGGCGCGGGCGCGCGCTGGGACGATCCCGCAGCGCCGCATGAGGCCTTGCTGCTTGCGCGACGCGGGGCGGCCTATTTCGCGCGGATTCTGAACGGGTTGGCGGATGATGCGCTCGACCCGCGGCGCCGTCGAGTGATTGTCGCGCAGGCCTACGGGGCGCGCGCGCTCGCCGAAACGCTTGCCGCGATGCGGATGGAAAGGCCCGCGCCCGCAGTTGACGGGGCGCGGCGACTGGCGGTTGCCGCGAGTCTCCCGGCCCATGCCTTGCGCCACCTCGTGCAGCATGCGGAGGCGCATCTCAGCGTGGAGTGGCGGGATCTGCGGGCCGGGCATTGGGCGCGCGCGCTTTCCGTGTCGTCCCAGCAACCGGTGCCGGTGCGCGACCTGCCGCAGCACCGCGCGCAGGTGGTCTGGCAGGCGGCGCTGGATCTGGCGGCTGGCGGGCGGCTCCTGGATGTGCCGGAGGTCTTGCGGCCAAAGATCATCCCCGCACCGCAAAGCGGCTGAGCTGCCGCGCCCTGCCCGAACCGCGCCGGGCGAGGGAGTGCGCCCGCGGGTTCAGAAGCTCTGCGCGGCAGCGACCGCCCGTTTCCAGGCGGCGTATTTGCTTTCACGCAGGCTCTCTTCCATCGCGGGGGTGAAGCTGCGCTCCAGCGCCCAGGTCTTGGCAAACCCCTCCATATCCGGGTAAAGCCCCGCGCGCTGCCCGGCAAGCCAGGCGGCCCCCATGGCGGTGGTCTCGAGGATGTCGGGCCGGTCGACCTGCGCGCCCAGGATGTCGGACAGGAACTGCATCGCCCAGTCGGACGCGCTCATGCCACCATCGACGCGCAGGGCGGTATCTTCCGCCCCTGTCCAGTCGCTGTGCATGGCGTCGAGCAGATCGCGGGTCTGGTAGCCCACCGATTCCAGCGCCGCGCGGGCGAATTCGCCGGGGCCGGAGTTGCGGGTCAGCCCGAAGACCGCGCCGCGGCATTCGGCGTTCCAGTAAGGCGCGCCGAGCCCGGTGAAGGCGGGCACAAGCACCACGTCCTGCGTGCCGTCGGAGTTTTCCGCCAGAGGCTGCGTTTCGCTGGCCTCGCGGATGATCTTCAGCCCGTCGCGCAGCCATTGCACCACGGCGCCCGCGATGAAGATCGAGCCTTCGAGCGCGTAGGTCGGCTTGCCATCCATCTGGTAGGCGATGGTGGTCAGCAGGCGGTTTTGCGACATCACCGGCTCGTCCCCGGTGTTGAGCAGCGCAAAACAGCCCGTGCCATAGGTCGATTTCAGCATGCCGGGGCGGAAACAGGCCTGCCCGATCGTGGCCGCCTGCTGGTCGCCCGCGACGCCCAGGATCGGGATTTCGGCCCCGAAGAGATCGGCGCGGGCCATGCCGAAATCGGCGGCACAATCCATCACCTCTGGCAGCATCGACATCGGGATGCCCAGCATGTCGCACATGGTCTGCGACCAGCGGCCCTTGCGGATGTCATAGAGCATCGTGCGCGCGGCATTTGTGGCGTCGGTCACATGGCGCTGCCCGCCGGTGAGGTTCCAGATCAGCCAGCTGTCGACGGTGCCGAACACCAGCTCTCCGGCCTCGGCGCGGGCGCGCGCGCCCTCCACATTGTCGAGAATCCACGCCACCTTGGTGGCCGAGAAATAAGGGTCGAGCAGCAAGCCGGTGCGGTCGGTCACGGTCTGTTCGTGGCCTTCGGCCTTCAGCCGCTGGCACATCTCGGAGGTGCGCCGGTCCTGCCAGACAATCGCGTTGTGGATGGGTTTGCCGGTGGCGCGATCCCAGACCAGCGTGGTTTCGCGCTGGTTGGTGATGCCGATCCCCGCGATGTCACCGGCGCGCAGACCGGCTTTCTCGATGGCGGCGCGGCAGGTGGCGGCGGTGGTCGACCACAGGTCCGAGCAATCATGCTCCACCCAGCCCGAGGCCGGATAATGCTGCGTGAACTCTTCCTGCGCGCTCGCCGCGATCTTCAGATCGCCGTCAAACAGAATGGCGCGGCTCGATGTGGTGCCCTGATCGATGGCCAGAATATAGCCCATGTCCCCTCCCGTTCTTTTTGTGGCGGGCCGGTCTGGCCCGGTCATGGCGCTGACGCGATCTCTGCGCAGCAGCGCCCGTTTGTCAAATCCCGGGCGCTACTCGGCGGCCGCCGGTTCGACGCCGCGGCGCCCGGCCATCCAGCTGTCGAGCGCGGCGATCTCATCTGCGCTCAGCCGCAGTCCCAGCTTGTTGCGGCGCCAGACCACATCCTCGGCGGTGCGGGCGTATTCGCGCTCCATCAGCCAGACCACTTCGCGTTCCGTCAGCGTTGCGCCGAAATCGGTGCCGAGATCGGCCGCCGATGCCGCGTCGCCCAGGATCTTATGCGCCTCGGTGCCATAGGCGCGCACCAGACGGCGCGCCCAGAACGGCGTGAGAAACCCGTAGGCTTCCGTCAGTTTGCCGACTTCGCTGTCGAACCCGTCGACCGGGAAATCGCCACCCGGCAGAGGCACACCGGCGGTCCATTTGCCTTTCACGTTGGGCAGATGCTCCGCGATTTTCTCCAGCGCCGATTCCGCCAGGCGGCGGTAGGTGGTGATCTTGCCGCCGAAGATGTTCAGCATCGGCGCGCCGGCGGTCGCATCCACCTTCAGCGTGTAATCCCGGGTTGCCGCGGTCGCGCTGCTGGCGCCATCGTCGTAAAGCGGGCGCACCCCGGAATAGGTCCAGACCACGTCCTCCTCATCCAGATCCTGCTTGAAATACTGGTTGGCGAAATTCAGCAGATAGGCCTTTTCCTCGGGCGAGCAGCCCGGCTTGCGCGACGGATCGGTATGTTCGGCATCGGTGGTCCCGATCAGCGTGAAATCGGTCTCGTAGGGAATCGCGAAGATGATCCGCCCGTCGGTGCCCTGAAAGAAATAGCACTTGTCGTGATCATAGAGCCTGCGCGTCACGATATGGCTGCCGCGCACCAGCCGCACACCTTCCCGGCTGTTGATGCGCACCTTCTGGTGGATGATGTCGCCGACCCAGGGCCCGCCGGCATTGACCAGCATCCGCGCAAGATGCGTGTCGGTCTTGCCGGTTTCGCTGTCCTCGGTCTCGATCCGCCACAGCACACCGTCGCGCGCGGCGCTCACCACCTTGGTGCGGGTCATGATCTGCGCGCCGCGGGCCTCGGCATCGCGCGCGTTGAGCACCACCAGCCGCGAATCCTCGACCCAGCAATCGGAATATTCAAAGGCCTTCTCGAAGCGATCCTCGAGCGGCGCACCTTCTGTCGTCCCTTGCAGCGACAATGTCTTGGTGCCCGGCAGGATCTTCCGTCCCCCCAGATGGTCATACATGAAAAGCCCCATCCGGATCAGCCATTTCGGTCGCCGCCCCTTCATCCATGGCATGACCGTGCTCAGCAGTTTCGAGGTCGGCGTGTCGTTCTCGAACCGCATGTCGGGGTGGTAGGGCAGCACGAAGCGCATCGGCCAGCTGATATGCGGCATCGCGCGCAGCAGCGTCTCGCGCTCCAGCAAGGCCTCGCGCACGAGGCGGAACTCGAAATACTCCAGATAGCGCAGACCGCCATGAAAGAGCTTGGTCGAGGAGGACGAGGTCGCCCAGGCCAGATCGTTCATCTCCGCCAGCTTGACGGAAAGCCCGCGACCGGAGGCATCGCGTGCGATCCCGCAGCCATTGATGCCGCCGCCGATGATGAAAAGGTCCGTTGGTTCGCTCATGCCGATTCCCCCGTCATGTCATTAGGAACGCTCCGCGCGTATATGCCAAAACTGCGACAAAAAGAAAACCAGAGATGCGCGTATGTTTTCGATTGTGATCGTTTTTGGATGATCTTTGCAGATGATGCTGTGCCTTGATCTCCAACCCCGGCGCGCGCGCCCGGGTTCCGTCCGCCGGGGCCTCATCCCGCGTGGCGCAGATTCCCCTTTCCAAACGCGGCAAGGCAGGCTACTCCCGCCGCCATGACGCATATGACACGCATCCGACGAGTCTGATCTTTCCCGCGCCCCGACCGGGCGCGCGCCGACACCTTGCGTCTTTCCACATACCCATGAAAACTTGACTTGACGCCAGGCCCTTGTCACCACTCGGGCTTCGCTTCTGAGGATAAAGAGATGATCCCATCGGTTCTGCCCACCTATTCCCGCGCGCCGCTTCATTTTGTGAAGGGCGAAGGCAGCTGGCTGATCGAGGCCGATGGACGACGTTTTCTCGACCTCGGTGCAGGGATCGCGGTGAACGCGCTGGGCCATGCGCACCCCGGTCTGGTCGCCGCTCTGACCGAACAGGCAACCGCGCTCTGGCACGTCTCCAACCTCTACGAGATCCCGCAGCAGCAGGCGCTAGCCGACAAGCTGGTGGCCGCGACCTTCGCCGACACGGTGTTCTTCACCAATTCCGGCACCGAAAGCTGCGAGCTTGCGGTCAAGATGGCGCGCAAGTACTGGCATGACAAAGGCGCGCCGGAAAAGACCGGGATCATCACCTTCTCGGGCAGCTTCCACGGCCGCTCCTCCGCAGGCATCGCCGCCGCCGGATCCGAGAAGATGACCAAAGGCTTCGGCCCGCTGCTGCCCGGCTTCACCCATCTCGACTGGGGGGATCACGACGCGCTGGAGCCCGCCATCACCGGGACCACGGCGGCCATCCTGATCGAACCCATTCAGGGCGAAGGCGGCATCCGCCCGCTGCCCGACCAGTGCCTGAAAGGCCTGCGCGCGCTTTGCGACGAGAAGGGCATCCTGCTGATCCTCGACGAAGTGCAATGCGGCGTGGGCCGCACGGGGCGGCTCTTTGCGCATGAATGGGCGGGCATCACGCCGGATATCATGATGGTCGCCAAGGGCATCGGTGGCGGCTTCCCGCTGGGCGCGGTTCTGGCCACCGAAGAGGCCGCCTCCGGCATGGTGGCCGGCACCCATGGCTCCACATATGGCGGCAACCCGCTGGCCTGCGCGGTGGGCTGCGCCGTCATGGATCACGTGGCCGATCCCGATTTCCTGTCGGATGTGAACCGCCGCGCGGGGCTTCTGCGCCAGAAGCTCGAAGGGCTGATCGCCGCGCATCCCGATATCTTCGAAAACGTGCGCGGCACCGGGCTGATGCTGGGCCTCAAATGCAAGATCGCGCCGGGGGACTTTGTCCAGGCGGGCTACGACGCCGGGGTCATCACCGTGCCCGCCGCCGACAATATCGTGCGCCTGTTGCCCGCGCTCACCCTCACCGAAGACGAGATCGCCGAAGCTCTGACCCGCCTCGATGCCGCCGCGACGGCGCTCGCCTAGGCTTCTTCTCTTTTCAAATACCGCCGGGGGTCCGGGGGCTGGCCCCCGGTCCCGACGCCCGACAAAAAGACCAAACGCATGAAGCATTTTCTGGACATCCACAAAACCGACAAACCCGATTTGCGGCGCATCATCGACAGCGCGCATGCGATGAAATCCGGGCGCAATGGCCGCCCCAAGGCCACGCCGGACGACGCGCAGCCGCTGGCCGGGCACATGGTGGCGCTGATCTTCGAAAAGCCCTCGACCCGCACCCGGGTGAGCTTTGACGTCGGTGTGCGCCAGATGGGCGGACAATCGATGGTGCTGTCGGGCAAGGACATGCAGCTTGGCCATGGCGAGACCATCGCCGATACCGCGCGGGTGCTGTCGCGCTATGTCGATCTGATCATGATCCGCACCTTCGACGAGGCGGTGCTGGAAGAGATGGCCGAATACGCCTCGGTGCCGGTGATCAACGGGTTGACCGACCGCTCCCATCCTTGCCAGATCATGGCCGATGTCATGACCTTTGAGGAACATCGCGGCCCGATCGCGGGCAAGAAGGTGGTCTGGACCGGCGACGGCAACAATGTCTGCTCTTCCTTCCTGCACGCCGCGGGCCAGTTCGGGTTCGATCTGACCTTCACCGGCCCCGTTCAGCTCGATCCGGAGATGGAGTTTGTCGGCTGGGCCCGGAACGCGGGCAGCACGATCACCATCGAACGCGACCCGATGAAAGCGGTCGAAGGCGCCGATCTGGTGGTGGCCGACACCTGGGTCAGCATGCATGACGCGCAATCCGCGCGCGAACGCCGCCACAACATGCTGCGCCCGTTTCAGGTCAACAAACGCCTGATGGACGCCGCCAAACCCGACGCGCTCTTCATGCATTGCCTGCCTGCGCATCGCGAGGAAGAGGTCACGTCAGAGGTCATGGACGGCCCCAATTCGGTGATCTGGGACGAGGCGGAAAACCGGCTGCACGCGCAAAAGGCCATCATGCGCTGGTGTCTGGGGGTCTGAGGCTCAGCTCTTGCGGCGCTTGGTGCGCAGGGTCGGATCGGCCTCGCGCGGGTCTTCGGGCCAGGGATGTTTGGGGTAGCGCGCGCGCATGTCCTTGCGCACATCCGCGTAAGAGCCCTGCCAGAAACCGGGCAGGTCCATCGTGACCTGAACCGGTCGCTGCGCGGGCGAGAGCAACGTGACCTGCAGCGGTGTGTTGCCGACCATGGGATGGTGCCGCTGGCCAAACATCTCCTGCAGGCGCAGGCTGATCGCGGGATGTTCGCCGGTATAGTCAATGGCGATCCTGCGCCCGAGAGGTGTGGTGAAATGTGCCGGCACGGAGGTGTCGAGCGCCTGCATCTCGGACCAGTTAAGCTGGCCGCGCAGCGCCTCGATCGGATTGAATTTTTTCCAGTCTTCCGAGGACTTTACACCGGAAAGATAAGGTAATAGCCAGGTCTCGAGAGAGGCCATGAGCGCCGCATCCCCGAGATCCGGCAGGTCGAGACCCGCCTTGCGGGCAATTGCGACACGGGCGCGGAACCGCTCGGCGGTTGTGTCGAGCCGCAGGCCCAGATCCCGCACCCCGTCGAGCATCGCCTGCGCGACCTTGTCCTCTGGTGCGTCTTTCCAGATCCGATCGTCCAGGGCGATGGCGCCGAGCATCTCTCGCCTGCGCGAGAGAACGCGCCTGTCGCGCCTGGACCAGTGGCAGGTCTGCTCGGCCCGGATCTGGTCTTGAAACAAGCCGCGCAGCTCGGCTTCGCTGATGGAAATGGCCTGCCTTATGCGGGCTTCGCGCGGATTGCCATCCGTGTCGGTGACGACGATAAGCCGTTGTCCTGCAAGCGAATCCGCGTCATCCATGACCGCGCCCTTGCCCCCAGAGAGCTGAAACCGCGCCGCATCCCCCTTGCGGCGAAGGCCGATGCGGTCGGGATAGGCCAGAGCGGCCATTTCGGCTGTGCTCAGGGCGGTTTTTTCCGTCGCTTTCGCGGTTTTTCGCAAGCGGCGCGCCTCCTCGCGAATGCGCTCAAGGGCGCCGCGATTGACAGGAATGCCGCGTTTTTCACTGAATCCCCTCGGATCCGCGAGCGCCTCGAGCCGCAAGGTGAGATCCGTGGATGATTTTGTGAGTGGATCGCGATTGGACAAGAGAGCGGCGACAAAAGCGGCATTCTGACCAGCTTCCTGCATCATATGTGCAAGCCGTGGATGCAGGGGCAGCCTTGCGATGTCGCGCCCGCGCGCGGTGATGCGGCAATCCGCATCCAGCGCGCCCAGCATTTGCAGCAAAGCCTGTGCTTCGGCAAAAGCGCCGTCCGGCGGCTGCGTAAGGAACGGCAAATCTGCGGGCGCGGCCCCCCATAGCGCCAGATCCAGCGCCAGATCGGCAAGATCCGTGGCTTCGATTTCCGATGGAGGATAGGGGCTTAGCGCCCCTTCTTCACCTTTTGCCCAAAGTTTGTAAGCCGTGCCTTCCGCAACCCGTCCGGCCCGTCCGGCGCGCTGGGTTGCCTCGGCGCGCGTCACCCGATCCGTGACCAGCCGTGTCATGCCGGAGCCCGGATCAAAGCGCGCGCGACGCGATTTGCCGCCATCCACCACAACGCGGATATCCTCGATGGTCAAAGAGGTTTCGGCGATGGAGGTCGCCAGAACCACCTTGCGGCCGTCCCGCTCCGGTCGGATGGCGGCGCGCTGCTCGGCGAAAGGCATGGCACCGAACAAGGGGCGCAAGTGGCAATTGGCCGGCACGCGATCCTTGAGCAGGGCTTGCGTACGGCGGATCTCGCCCTCGCCGGGCAGGAAGGCCAGAAGCCCGCCTTCCGTGTGCCGCAAGGCGTGAAGGATCAGCTCCGCCATCGCGCTCTCGAATCGCGCGGTTCTGGGCAGCGGCGCATCGAGGTGGCGGATCTCGACCGGAAAGGCGCGCCCTTCGGAGGTCAGGATCGGCGCGTCCATCAGCCTGGCAACCGGCTCGGCATCGAGCGTCGCCGACATCGCCAGCAAAATGAGATCCTCGCGCAGCGCTCCGGCAATCTCGAGGCAGAGCGCAAGCCCGAGATCGGCGTTGAGCGAGCGTTCGTGAAACTCGTCGAAGATCACCGCGCCGATGCCCGAAAGCTCCGGATCGGACTGGATCATGCGCGTGAGGATGCCTTCGGTCACCACGTCGATCCGGGTCGCGCGGCTGGTGCGGCTCTCGCCCCTTATGCGGTAGCCGACGGTCTGCCCGATCTCCTCGCCCAGCGTTTCGGACATCCGGGCGGCGGCAGCGCGCGCGGCAAGCCTGCGCGGCTCCAGCATCAGGATGCGGCCCTCGGTCAGCCCCGCCTGCAACATGGCCAGCGGCACGCGCGTGGTTTTGCCCGCGCCCGGCGGCGCCTGCAGCACCGCGCGGCCATGCGCCCGCAGCGCCGAGACCAGCTCGGGCAGGATGTCGTCTATGGGCAGGCGGTCCTGGGTCACGCGCGCCTTATCGCCAAGCTTGGCGCGCGCGTCCATGCCGGATTGCTCAGGCGAGCAGCAGGTCCGAGGCGTCGAGGCTGTTCACGTAGCGCAGTTCGACCGCGAGATCCGCCGCGCCGTCGCCATCGGCATCGACGTAAAGCACGTCGCCGTCAAAGCGCGCCTCGGCGCCGGTGCCGGAGAACGCGCTGTCACCGACATAGCTGAGCGCGCCGAAGCCCTGCAGATCGATCTTGTCGACGCCATTTGTGAAGCCTTCGACCACGTCCATGGTGGCCGCCGTCACGCCGCTGTCGCCGGGATTGAAGACAAACGTGTCGCGCGCCTCGTTGTCTTCCCAGCCCACCAGCAGGTCGGCGCCGGTGCCGCCGTAGAAAATGTCTTCGCCATCCTGGCCGCGCACCGTGTCGTCGCCGCTGCCGCCATAGAGGGTGTCGTCGCCTTCGTTGCCGCAGATATGGTCCGCGCCCGCATCGCCAAGAATGAGGTCATTGCCGTGCCCGCCGAGCACGTCGTCATTGCCATTGCCGCTGTAGATGCTGTCATTGCCATCGTCGCCGGAGAGATGGTCGCTGCCCGCGTCGCCACTCAGCCGGTCATCGCCTATGCCGCCACCGATATGGTCATTGCCCGATCCGCCAAAGAGGCGATCATTCCCGGCGGCCCCCCAAAGCTCGTCCGCGCCGGCGGCGCCGCTCAGCAGGTCCTTGCCGTCGCCGCCGCTCATCGTGTCATTGCCGCCGCCGCCATAGAGCCGGTCATTGCCGCCATCGCCCCAGAGCACGTCATTGCCCGCGTTGCCGCTGAGCGTATCGTGGCCTTCGCCACCGCCAATCGTGTCATGGCCTGCGCCGCCGGTGGCGCGGTCATGGCCATCATTGCCCCAGATCGTGTCGTTCCCATCGCCGCCATTGAGCCGGTCGCGCCCGAGGCCGCCGCTCAGAATATCGTCGCCGCTCTGACCGTTCAGAAGGTCGTTGCCGTCGTCGCCGCCCAGGTGGTCGTCGTCGGCGCCGCCAAAGAGCCGGTCGTTGCCGCTTTCGCCCCAGAGCGAATCGCGTCCGGTGCCGCCGTTCATCACGTCATCGCCCTCGCCGCCGCCGGACTGGTCATGCCCGGCACCGGCCATCACCGTGTCGTCGCCATCACCGGCCCAGATCGCGTCATTGCCGCCTTCGGCCATGAAGAGCTCGTTGCGGGCATCGGTGAAATAGACGCTGTAATCGCCCGAATGCAGGGTCTCGCCCGCGTTGGTGCCGTAGACCGCGTTCACGCCGTTGGTGTAGTAGTTCAGCCAGCCCGCGACATCGGCGACGGTTTCGTTGACGTCGCCGTCCTCGTTCACGAAGCGGCCGTTCTCGTAGACAAAGCCGATGTGGTAGATCGCGTCGCCGATGGTGTCGACGAAATTGCGGCCCTGGAATTTGAGAGTGCCGCCATCGCCCTGCACCAGATGAAAGCCGGTTTCGAGATTGCCTTCGTCATCGCCGTGGCCGTCGACAAACGCGGCGTAGAGCGCAGGATTGGCACGGATATAGTCGCTGATCGCGGCGGCATCCCCGGGTGTGATGATGCCGTCGGAATTGACGCCTGTCGCCTCGATCGCCTCGATGATCACCGCGTTCATCTGCTCTGCCGCTGCGGCACCGGCATCGATATCGGCCTGCGGCAGCCCGGCAAGGCCGGGATCGTTGCGGACATCGTTGGCGATGCGGGCAAGCATGGTCGAAAGGTCAGGCATTTCGGTCTCCGGTTTGGTGCGTCCGAAAACCGAACGGGACGCTGTGATTGCACGCTGTCCGTCAAGGCTTATCAAAAACGCTGGTCGGGCACAGCGTATGCAAGTCGAAGATGGCGGAAATCTGACATAAGCTGGGCATCGGGCTGCCATTGGCCATGATTGTGCATCGCTGGACAAGGCCCCGCGGGCTGGGGCACAAGGCGCAAGGCGCTGGCGGCGCTGGTATAATGGCGGATCAAGCGTTTTGGACCGGGCGATGACAGACAAGCAGAATCTTGCCGAGCAAATTCTGGCGGGCAACCGCCGGGCGCTGGCGCGGGCCATCACATTGGTGGAAAGCAGCCGTCCCGACCATCGTGCGCAGGCGGCAGAGCTGCTCGAGACGCTGCGCGGCCACGGGCAGGAGGCGATCCGCGTCGGGCTCTCGGGCACGCCGGGCGTCGGCAAGTCGACCTTCATCGAGGCGTTTGGCATGATGCTGACCGCGCAGGGGCTGCGGGTGGCGGTTCTGGCGGTGGATCCGAGCTCGGCCCGGTCGGGCGGCTCGATCCTCGGTGACAAGACGCGGATGGAACGGCTGAGCCGCGATCCCGGCGCATTTATCCGGCCCTCCCCCAGCCAGAGCCATCTGGGCGGTGTCACCCGGCGCACCCGCGAGGCCATAGATCTGTGCGAGGCCGCGGGCTTCGACGTCATCCTGATCGAGACGGTGGGCGTTGGTCAGTCCGAAACCGTGGTGGCGGAGATGTCGGATCTCTTCCTTCTGCTGCTGGCGCCTGCGGGCGGCGACGAATTGCAGGGCGTCAAGCGCGGCATCATGGAGATCGCGGATCTCATCCTGATCAACAAGGCCGATGGCGATCTGAAATCCACCGCGACGCGGACCTGCGCGGATTATGCAGGCGCTTTGCGGCTGCTGCGCAAGCGGGCGCAGGATCCCGATGGTTTCCCCAAGGCGATGACCGTCTCCGCGCTGGAAGACACCGGTCTCAGCACGGTCTGGGAGGAGATGCAGACGCTCACCCTATGGCGGCGCGAAGCGGGGCATTTCGACAGGCGCCGCGCGGCGCAGGCGCGGCACTGGTTCGAGGCCGAGGTGCGCGAAGGCCTTCTGGCGCGGCTCCGGCGGGAGCCGGTCAAGGGCGCGATGACCACCCTTGCCGCAAAGGTGGAGGCCGGGGAGATCGGGGCCGCCGCGGCGGCGGATGAACTGCTGGGCCATTACCTGCAGCTTGACCGCGACAGCGCAGGCGGATCCTGACGGGCTCCGCGCGGGCACCGGGTCCGGCGCGCCGAAAAACCCGGTGCAAGACCGCCCGCGCGAAGGCTTGACGCCCTCGCGCGAGACGTCTAGAGAAGCGCGACGAGATTCCGGGGCGTCCGTGTGGCGCCCCTTGACATTGGCGGACCGCAGATGTTCGCCCCGTTACGATGAGGATGACCCCATGTCGCGTGTTTGCGAACTGACCGGTAAGGGCCCGATGGTTGGCAACAATGTCAGCCATGCCAACAACAAGACCCGGCGCCGTTTCCTGCCGAACCTGAACGATGTGACGTTGCAGTCCGAAGCTCTGGGCCGCGGCATCAAGCTGCGCATCTCGGCGCATGCGCTGCGCTCTGTCGATCACCGCGGCGGGCTCGACAAGTACCTGGCCAAGGCCAAGGATACCGAGCTCAGCACTCGCGCGCTCAAGGTCAAGAAAGAGATCGCGAAGCTTCAGGCCGAGGCCTGATCGACGCCATCCGGCACGACCGATCGGGCAGCCCCGGACCGCACGGTCCCGGGGCTGTTTCATTTTGTCGCCTTGTAAATCCCGCGCGCGTTCCGCATCCAGCGGGGTATGAAAGCCCTGCCGCATAGCCTGACCGCGCTGCTGCTGATCGTCACCCTGACGGTGACCGGTTTCACGGCGGCAATGGCGCGGGCGGCGTCGCCGGCGGTGGGCGCGCTGGTGATTTGCCGCGGCCACGAGGTTGTGACCATCCTCATTGACGCGGACGGAGAGCCGGTCGAGCAGCGCGGGGTCTGCCCGGATGTGGCGCTTGCGCTGTTTGCTGATGCCGGGGTGGCTGGTGACATGGCTCTGGTCGAGCGGGTCTGGACGTCGCAGGCCGTGGTGTACGCTGCCGACCCCGGCATGGGACGCGACGCGCCTGCCGGAAACGCACGTGGTCCGCCGGTGACTGTCTGAGATCCGACTTTTCAGACATCAACCAAGGACACTGACATGACAATTTTCCTGCGACTGGCAGGGGCTGCGGCGCTTGCTCTGACAGGCACGGCCGCCAGCGCCGACATTCTGATCAAGGACGCCTATGCGCGCTCCAGCATGGCGGGCGCCAAGACCGGGGCCGCCTTTCTGATCATCGAGAACACCGGCGCCGAGGATGACCGGCTGATCGACGCGCGCTCTGACGCCGCCGCGCGGGTGGAACTGCATACCCATGAGGATGACGGCAACGGCGTGATGCGCATGGTGCATGTGGAAGAGGGCTTTGTGATCGCGGCGGGCGGGCAGCACATGCTGAAGCGCGGTGGCGACCACATCATGCTGATGGGGTTGACCGAGCCTTTCGAACAGGACGCGCCGGTGGCCGTGACGCTGGTCTTCGAGAAGGCCGGTGAGATGCAGATCGAGATCCCTGTCGATCTGGAGCGTCAGCCCGGTCACGGCATGAACCACGACGGGTAACCGCCGGGACGCGGACGGCACGTCCTGACCTGAGCATCTTGGGTGGTGCTCAGTCAGCTCATGCCGCTCTGGTCCGGTCTGCGCCCTGCCGGTTGGCCAAACGGCGCGTGCCAATCCCGCACGGCCAGGGGCGCGCGCCTCCGGATGCTCTGCCGCTCGTTACCCGTCGCGCGGCAGCAAACTCTCTACCCAGGCGGGCACCACCTCCGAGGCGGGCCCCAGCCGGTGCGCCTCGAAAGCGCCCGATATATCGGTGCGCTCGAGGTTGATCTCCAGCGTTTCGGCACCGGCCTGTGCGGCTTCAGCGACAAAACCCGCCGCGGGATAGACCTGACCGGACGTGCCGATGGCGACAAACAGATCGCTGTCGGAGAGATGCGCGACAATGGCCTCCATGTGGTAGGGCACCTCGCCGAACCAGACGACGTCGGGCCGGGTCGCGGGCTGGCGACATGCGGGGCAGGGGTCGTCCGGAGACATCTCGGGCGGTGCGTCCCACCGATGCGCGCAGCGATGGCAGAGCGCGCCCGCAAGCCGTCCATGCATATGCACCACCTCGGCCCCGGCGGCTTCGTGCAGCCCGTCGACATTCTGCGTGACAATCACCACCGGTGCTTTCCACTCTTGCTGCAGGCGGGCCAGCGCGTGATGGGCGGCGTTGGGTGATGCCTTTGCCGCCTGCACGCGGCGGGCGTTGTAGAACCCGTGCACCAGTGCGGGGTCGCGCGCAAAGCCTTCGGGCGTCGCCACATCCTCAAGGCTGTGCTGCGTCCAGATCCCGTCCTTGTCGCGGAACGTGCCCAATCCGCTTTCCGCCGACAGCCCCGCGCCGGTCAGGATCACGATCTTGCCTGTCATCGAAGCGCTCCTTCCGTCTGCATCGCTTGCCCCGGCGCCGCGCGGCGTCTATGCCCGGGCGCATGACACAGCGTATCCTCTTTGTCTGTCTGGGCAATATCTGCCGTTCGCCCTCCGCCGAGGCGGTGACCCGGCAGATGGCCGAAACCCGCGCGATGTCGCTCGATCTCGACAGCGCCGGAACGGGCAACTGGCATGTGGGCAAGGCGCCTTACGGTGCGATGCAGACGGCGGCGCGGTCCCGTGGCTACGATCTGTCGCGCCTGAAAGCGCGGCAGGTGTCGCGCGGGGACTTCACCCGCTTCGATCTGATCGTCGCGATGGATGCCGAGAACCTTGCGGATCTGAAGCGGCTGCGACCCCAGGGGGCCACCGCACGGCTGGCGCTTTTCACCGATTTTGCACCCCAGACCGGCGCGGATCACGTACCCGACCCCTATTACACCCGCGATTTCGACGGCGCGCTGGATCTGATTGAACATTGCGCCCAAGGGTTGCTCGCGCAGATCTGACATCTAGCGCCCGGGGCCGTCGCCCTTGGGATCGACCGGTTTCAGCATCCGTGACAGAAGATCTGTCTTCCAGACAAACTGATGCACCAGCACCGCGGCCACATGCATCGCGATGAGCGCCAGAAGCAGCGCCCGCAACACTTCATGCACATCACCTGCGGCCTCGTTCCGGCGAAACCAGGCGACCGCGCCGCTGACGGGCAAGGCGACAAGCAGCCCGTAAAACGCCCAATGCGCGGCTTTCGAGAGCGTCCGGAACGGCGCCGGTTCCGCATCCGGTGGCGGAGGTGCCCCGTCGGACCAGCGGATCTGCAACCGGATCAGCGTCAGTGCAAAAATGACAAAGCCCAGAAAGATATGCAGGCCGGTCAGTGCCGACACGCCCGCATCGCGCCCGTCCATCACGATGTCGAACGCGTCGCTCATCGCCTCGTGAAACAGGAATTGCACCGCCACAAGCGCCATGATCGTCCAGTGCAGCGCCACCTGTTTGCGCGTGTAACCCTCGGACATCGCTTTCCTTTCATGTGCGGCCCGCCCTCTTGTGAGGGATTTGCGAATCTTAATACAATGCCGCGTTGATTTATTTTAATTGATGGAGATTTCTCGTGCTGCGTTTCGTGACAGTCAGCCTTGCGGCCGGTCTGCTGGCCGGATGCACCGGCAATCCGCTTCAGGATGCCCGGCCCTCGATCCCCACCTGCGACGTCAACCCGGCGCCCTGCGCCTTCGACACCAGCCCCCTGCGCGTATTGCCCGAACCGGTTGTCCTGCCCAAACGCCCCTATCAGTTCTTCCCGACCGCCACGGCCCTGCGGTTTTCCGATGCGCGCGGTCAGAGATGGGTGGCGCCGGAGCGCACGCTGACCGATGGCGCCTCGATCCCGCGCATTTTTGTCTCCATCGTGGGCGATCCCACATCGCCGGAATTCATCAGCGCCGCGGCGTTGCATGACGCCTATTGCGGCGTCGGCAACGAAGGCGGGCCGAACTTCCACCAGGCCTATTGGGAGGACGTGCACATAATGTTCTACGACGGGCTGATCGAAGGCGGCACGCCGCCGCTCATCGCCCGGGTGATGTTCGCCGCCGTCTGGCTCGGCGGTCCGCGCTGGCCCGATCCGCGGGTCGGTCGCAACTCGGTTGTGTCGTCGCAGGGTGTCGGGCTCGAACGGCAGATCGGCGGGCGGAGCTTGCGGCATGTGCCGACGGAGGTGCTGCAGGCTGCGATGCGATCGACCAGGCATTTCATCGAGACCGAAGAACCCTCGTTCCTGCAGACGCTGGCCTATCTGCGGCGGCTGGAGCGGAGCCTGCTGACGCAATATCCCGCCAACCCGCCGGAAGTGGAGGAAGTCGAAGAGGCCGAGCCCGCGATCGAGGAACTGGTGCGGGACGGCGACGGCACCGGCGATGATGGCGGCGACGGAACGGGGGATGGGACCGGCGACGGGATCGGGATCGGCGACAGCATCGATGTGGGTGTCGGGACAGGCGACGGCATCGACGCCACCTGAGCCACGCTTCTCGCTGCACGTCTGATGACGCGTCCTTGCCCGACAGGGCGGGTTCGATGGATACGTGCACGCGGCAGGCGATCCGGATCCCGGCGATGGTCGCGATCAGCCCGCCAGCCGTTTCGCCAGCATCCAGGATGCCGGGATCGCCAGAACGAAGCCGAAGCTGGCCGAGATGAGGATCGGGGTGAGCGTGTCATATCCCAGCGCCAACGCCGCGATCGCGGCCGAGCCTGCGAGGGTCGAGCCGAGGAAGATGTGAATGATCAGCATGAGCATATCTGCGACTCCTGTTGTCTGGTTTGGTCAGACATTAGGATAGTGGAATGTGTATCGCCATGATCTGCGGCAAATGCGGGTCCGAAATACCGGCGGGATGGGTCAAGAGCGGCTGACGACATACCTGATACATCGCGTATCACATAACGCGTTGAAATCCCTGCTTCCAGGCAGCGCTACGTGAGTCAGATTTTTCGCATCTCGCTGAGAAGACAGTGACGCGCGGCCTCTCGGGCGCGGCGGGTCGCCTCCTCCCCCCCGGGATGGCTGTGCACAAAAAAGGCGCCGATTGCCCGGACAAGTCCGTTTCAATCGACGCCTTCCTCGGAATTGGCGGGCTTGCGCCCTCCTATCCTTGTGCGGCTTTCAGCCTTGCGGCCTTGGCCAAGCGGGATCGGTTCGTTTGGCTTGCGCCATCCTTGCCGTCCCCCCAAAACCGGGCTTGGTCTTGCGACCTACTCCGGTCCAACACGATTGCCCTGCGCTGCCTTCCCCCCGGGTCTCATTGATCCCCAAGGTTTCGACCTGCGCCCCGGTGCCTTCAACGCGGTTCAGATCGTGGCAAGCCACTCTCCGCACCGCTCCAACCCCAAGAGGCTCTCGCGTCCCGCTCCGGGTCTCGCGACCCCTTGCGTTGGATTCAGACTGCGCCCGGAGCGGTGAGTCGGGCAAGGGAAATCGGATGGCTGTGGAAAAGTTTCGGGGGATAAGTATCTGGAAAAGCTGGGGGTTTTCTGTGGGCTTGTGGGGATTTTGGTTTGGGGGCAGGGGGTTGCAGGCCAACGGTTCGAGCGACGCACCAGGTGCGGAATCAAGGGCGAAGCCCGCCGCGCCATCGCCAGACCGCCCCCCGGGCGGGCGATTTGGCCGGGCTGGGTGCGTCGCTCGGGCGATGCCCGGACTTGGCAGAGATAAAGTGCTAAGCTCAACGGTTGGATCGCCATCCCGCGGCCTGGCGATGGCGCGGTTTGCCTTTGTCTGCCAATCATTTCCGAAATCGTCGAACAGTTAGTTCCTACTGTCCTGACCCTAGGGCGACGCGATCAACGTAATTGATTGACGGCATACCTCCTTCTACGAAGACTTGATTGACGTTTACCATTCCGATCAGCCCTTCTTCTTCGTTGAACTGTGGCCTTACTCTAATGTGTGGGCACGCGCGTTTTCTGCGAAAACACGCTGCCGCCCACCCGCCCCGGAAAAGGGGGCTTTCAGCCGTCCATTTTCAGGGCGGAAATAAACGCCTCCTGAGGGATCTCCACTTTCCCGAACTGGCGCATCTTCTTCTTGCCGGCCTTCTGCTTTTCCAGCAGCTTCTTCTTCCGCGTCGCGTCGCCGCCATAGCACTTCGCCGTCACGTCCTTGCGCAGCGCGGACAGGGTCTCGCGCGCGATCACCTTGCCGCCAATCGCGGCCTGGATCGGGATCTTGAACATGTGGCGGGGGATGAGGTCCTTGAGCTTTTCGCACATCGCCCGGCCGCGTTGTTCGGCGCGGTCGCGGTGGACCATCATCGACAGGGCGTCCACCGGTTCGTCATTCACCAGGATCTGCATCTTCACCAGATTGTCCTCGCGGTATCCCACCATCTGGTAGTCGAAACTCGCATAGCCCTTGGTCACCGATTTCAGCCGGTCGTAGAAGTCGAACACCACCTCGTTGAGCGGCAGATCGTAAACCGCCATGGCGCGCGGGCCCGCATAGGTCAGATCCAGCTGGATGCCGCGGCGGTCCTGGCAGAGCTTGAGCACGTCGCCGAGATAGTCGTCGGGCACCAGGATCGTCGCCTTTATCCGCGGCTCCTCCAGGTGATCGATCTTGGACGGATCGGGCATGTCAGCGGGGTTGTGCAGCTCGATCATCTCGCCGTCGCGCATGTAGATGTGATAGACGACCGAGGGCGCGGTGGTGATCAGATCGATATCGTATTCCCGCTCGATCCGGTCGCGGATGACCTCGAGATGCAGGAGCCCCAGGAACCCGCAGCGGAAGCCGAAACCGAGCGCGGCCGAGGTCTCCATCTCGTAGGAAAAGCTCGCATCGTTCAGCGCCAGTTTCTCGATGCTGTCGCGCAGGTCCTCGAAATCCGAAGCATCGACCGGGAAGAGCCCGCAGAACACCACCGGGACGGAGGGTTTGAAGCCCGGCAGCGGCGTGTCGGTGCCGCGCTTTTCATGGGTGATCGTGTCGCCGACCTTGGTGTCACGCACCTGCTTGATGGAGCCGGTGAGAAAGCCGATCTCGCCCGGTCCCAGCGATTTCACGTCCTGCATCGCCGGGCGGAAGACACCGAGCTTGTCGACGCCATATTTCGCGCCGGTCTGCATCATCTTGATATTGTCGCCCTTTTTCAGCGTGCCGTCCATGATCCGCACCAGCACAACCACGCCGAGATAGGGGTCATACCAGCTGTCGACCAGCATCGCTTTCAGCGGCGCATCGGGATCGCCGCCCTTGGGTTGGGGCAGGCGGGTGACAATCGCCTCGAGCACGTCGGGAATGCCGAGCCCGGTCTTGGCGGAGATCTCGATGGCGTCATGCGCCTCGATCCCGATCACGTCCTCGATCTGTTCGCGTACGCGGTCCGGCTCGGCGGCGGGCAGGTCGATCTTGTTCAGGACCGGGACGATCTCGTGATCGGCGTCGATGGCGGTGTAGACATTGGCCAGCGTCTGCGCCTCGACGCCTTGTGTGGCGTCCACCACCAGCAGCGAGCCTTCGACCGCGCGCATGGAGCGGCTGACCTCGTAGGCGAAATCCACATGGCCGGGCGTGTCGATGAGGTTGAGCACATAGGCCTCGCCATCCTTGGCGGTATAGTCGATGCGCACGGTGTTGGCCTTGATGGTGATCCCCCGTTCCCGCTCGATATCCATCGCGTCGAGCAACTGCTCTTTCATGTCCCGGTCCGACACGGTGTTCGTGGACTGGATAAGCCGGTCGGCGAGGGTGGATTTCCCGTGGTCGATATGCGCGACGATGGAGAAATTGCGGATGCGGTTCAGGGGTGTGCTCATGTGGTGCGATATGCTGTGGAATAGGGGTTTGGTCAAGGTGGCTTGTGGATTTGCGGCGGCTATGCGGCGGTGGCGGCAAGTGTGGCTGTGACGGCCCTGGCAAGGGGATGATCTCGCGGCCTGGGGGCGATGGCGCAGGGCGCAGATCGCCGGCGGAGGAGGGTCCGGCGCGACCTCTGGCGGCGTCGCATGGGGCTTCCGGCGATCCGGCGCGCTGATACTGTGCAGCCCTGCGAGGTGCGGCGATCCCGGCGTCAGTCGGGCTTTTGCGCCAGTACCGGGGCGGCCACCCTGTGCAGCGACGAGGTCCAGTTCTTCGAAAACTGCAGATCGGGATTGTCGGGATGCCCGCTCTGCAGCCCCGCGAGATCGAGGTTGAGATGGCTGGTGAGATAGCTGGCGCGTTCGGTGGCAGGCAGCATTGCGCCAGAGGCATCGACGCCCTGCCCGAACCGCGCGGCAAGATAGCCGGGCGGGATGGTCTGGTATTGCAGCGTCGCGCGCACCGAGGCCGCACCCGGCACCGCATCCAGACTGATCCGGTAGCTCAGCTGATCCGCACCGGCGCGCGTGCTGTCGGTGTAAAAGGGGTCGTTGCCAGCCTCCGACGGGCGTTGCGGGCTCGACAGCACAGAATGTGTGGCCTGCGCCGCGCTGCATTGCGAAATCCCGAACTCGACCCTGCCCGCTTCAGTCTCGCTGCACCCGAGCGCCTCGACGGTGCTGAAGCCGCGCGGCAGCAGGCGATTGTCCTTGACGTCGTCGAACAGCGCCAGCGTGCTCGAGGTGACCCGATCGGTATCGTCCACCGTCTGCACTTCGTAGATCTGCACCTGAGAGGTCTCGGTGATCTCTTCGTAATGCGGCTGGATCAGCATCGGATCTCCGCTCAAGTTGTGCTCTGCGGGCAGCAGCGTCTCGCAGGCGCCGTCCCTGGCCGCGCCTTCGCAGATCGCGCCAAACCGGTTGGTGTCACCCGAGACCCAAAGCACCGCGCCCGCGCTGTCCAGCACCTCGAATTTGACAAAGGCCCGGCGGAATCCTGCGCCCGAAGGGAATTTATGGCCTGCATTGTTGGTGATCGTCAGCGTGGTCACCAGATCAGTGCCGTCCTTGTATGAGGCGATTTCGGTGATCTCGGCGGCGGCCTGCTTGTCGGGCTCGACCGTGCCCGGCTTCAGCCCCGCGCCATTGGCCTGGCTGGTGGCCTGATCGATGATCGCCTGTTGCCCGTTCAGCAGATAGTTCTGGATCGCGGCGACGTCGAAGCCCGCGGGCACCGGGGCGTAATCAGGCACGTTGTCGCTATAGGGGTAGACGCCGAGCACGTCGGGGAACTGCATGAACATCTCCGACACCGGCAGGTTGATCCCCATCAGGCGATGGCGGCGATAGCTTTTACCGGTCAGCCCTTCGGTCGACTGCGCCATGATCGCGGTGTGGTCGCTGCCGTCTTCGGGGTTGGTGACCAGCGGCATGTGGCAGCCCTGACAGGTGTTGTCATTGGCCTGCGAGGTGGCAAAATCCGAGTTCAGCCATTCCAGATAGGTCGCCTGCTCGTAGCCCAGAGCGACGCAGGGATCGAGTACGGGGTTGCCGACCAGAACCCCGTCGAGCATGCGGCTGTGCTCTTCGGTGAAGGTTGTGGCGTCGGCGCTGCATGCCTGAGGGCGCCTGTAGCCAGGGAAGGGCGGCTTTTCGCCCTTGGATTTCGCGTCTTCGTTGAGCAGGTCGGGCAGTGTGCCGCCGGGCTTATAGGCGGCCGGGATCTGAGGCACGATCAGCACGTGGCACGACCCGCAAAGCACCGCCTGCTGCAGGTAGCTCACGTTCTCGTCGGTGTCCGGATCGGTGACGGCCCGGTTGATCGCGGTGGCCAGTGTCAGCTTGTCATCGTCCTGCATCGGCCCGGTGTCGAGCGAGGCCAGCGGATCGGGCGCCATGATATTGTTCATGTCGTATTGAAAGGTCGCGGTGAATTCGTAAAGCAGCGGCCACATGTTGTCGGTCTGCCGCTCGTGTACCTGATAGGTGTCCTTTGGCCCGTAGAAGACCTCGAAATCGGTGCCGTCCCAGCTGCCTGCGGCATCTTCCGGCCCGATCCTGTGGCAGGTCTCGCAGGACACGCCGTCGCGCGCCAGCGCGCCGTATTTGGCAAAGACATCCTGATGCGCCTCGACCGAGAGGTCCTCGAACTGCGCGTCGCAATCGCCAGTGAAGGGATAGGGTTTGCCGCCCGCCAGCGCGCCGATCTGGCCGGGGATGGTGGCGTAGAACATGTCGGTGCAGAACTTGGTGTCCGCGCCATTGTCGACCTTGAGCTGGCGTTCGCCCATCTCGCCGTGGCAGCTGAAACAGACGTCCTGCACCACCGCCGGATCGGCATGTTCGTGCACGCTGGTTTCGGTCTCGATCTGCGCCTGCCAGATCGGATCGCGCGTGGCCAGCCGCATGATCGTCGCCGACCAGTCGCCATATTGCGACCAGTTGGCAAGCCACTGGCCCTGACCGTCCGGGGCGGTTTGATCCGTCTTTTCAGACAGGTACATCATCTGCGGCAGCCCGCCGCCTTCGACAAACAGCGCGCTGTCATGGCAGGCCTGACAGAATTGCGCGGTAGAGAATTCGCCGGTGGGGCAGGTGATCGGGTAGCTCTCGGGGTGGTTGCCCGCCAGGTCATGGCTGCAATTGGCGGTGCCGGGCTGGACCTGCCGCGCGACGAGCTCCAGCGAAGTGTCACCGGCGCGTTGCGGGGGAAACCACACGACGTCGTCCTTGCTCAGCACCGGCAGGTCGAGATTGTAGGTGTCGTTGAAAAACGCGATGAAGGCGGCGGCCCCATCGCTCTTGTCGGGCAGCGGCAAACTGATTTCGTCGCCGTTCTGAAAGACCGGCGGCGGCACTGTCAGGCCGGGATTGGCAGGCGTCAGGGTGCCATCCTGTGCATGCGCGGGGCCATGCGGGGCCAGCATCAGCATGGCGAGGATCAGCAGCGGGATCGGGTGGGGTTTGGGCCGGATCATGGGGCGTTCCTGACTTGGTCGGACGGGCGGTGAAAGGGGGCGCGGCGGCTCCAGAAAGGCGCGTCACGCCATCGCGTTTCCTGAGCGTAATTCTGGCGGTGCTGGACCAGGTAGCGTTCCCAATGCTCCGCCATCTGGCGGTTGTAGCGCATCAGGCAGGCCTGCGCTTCGCCCGGGTTGGAGAGCGCGTAATGCAACGTATGCGCGGCAAGCGCGCCCGAGGTCAGCGCGCGGTCCACGCCTTGCGAGGACAGCGGATCATAGGCTTGCGCCGCATCGCCCACTGCAACGAACCCGGGCGCAACGCGCCGCGTCGAGACCGCACTGCCCGCCGGAAAACCGCGCACGCTGCCGGTGGGGATGCTGCCGGCGCGCGCCAGCGTGTCGCGCATCAGCGTGGTTTCGGCGAGCCGTTCGAGAAACCCCGCGTGCCGGGCCGCGTCACGGGCAAGCGCGCTGTCGCGGTCGCAATGCAGCACAACGATCCGCGTCGAGGGGCCCGGTGCGGGCAGCCGATTGCTGTACCACCAGCCGCTTTCGCCCGCCTCGATCCGGGTGAGCGCGTCGATGTCGTCATCGGCGTCGGTCTGAAAGCGCAGCGCATAGGCAAAGAGCGGATCGGGGCGCAGATGGGTGATCCCGAACAGCCTTGAGACCGCGGCGGCGCGCCCGGTGGCGTCGATCAGATAGCGGGCCACCGCGTCCCCGTCAGAGAGCCGCAGCGCCCAAAACTCGCCGTCATAGGTGGCCTCCGTCACCGCAACGCCGCGCAGCACCGTGACCCCCTGCGCCTCGGCCCGCGCGACCAGCGCGGCATCGAGGCCGACACGGTCGACGCAGAGCCCGGTGCCGTAAGGGTTGAAATCATGGCCCTGCTCGGCCGGGAAGGCCGCGCCCCAGACCGAAAGCGTGCCCCGGTTGGGCGCAGCCCAGCAGGGCAGCATGTCTTGACCGAGCGAGCTCAGCAGCCCTTCGAGTTGCGGTTTGGCACCGGGCGCCAGCGTCTCGGCAAAGCTGAGGCGCGGTGCTGCGCGCTTGTCGACCAGCAGCACCTGCCGCCCGGCGCGCGCCAGCCCGATCGCCGTGGCCGCACCCGCCGGGCCCGCTCCGGCGATCACCGCGTCATATGCCGCCTGGTGTTCAGCTTTCGGCGTCATCGGGGCTGCATGCCAGCGTCGAGGGCATCTCTGGCGCGCTGTTGAGCGCCGGGTTGCGTTCGTATTCGCGGTAGGCCACGGCGTTGCGGACGGTAACGACGCGGCCCTCGTCGTCGCGTTGCGGCAGCACCATGCCCAGCTTGTCCCACGCATAGACCATCTGGTCATAGCCATCCGAGCCCGAGAGCACCTCGCCTTCGGCATCGAAACCGCGGAACCATTCGCGATAGCTGCGTTGACCGTCGGCATAATCGACCGTGCCGTCTCCCGCCGTGCCAGCGCCGTCAGGGTAGAACTCGAAGACGATGTCGGGGCGCTGGACCGGCCACCAGGCGACGTTGCAGGACCAGTAATCGCCCTGCCACGGGCTCGACATGAAGGCCGCGACAGAGCCGGGCACGGTGCCGCCTTTGACGCGAAACGCCTCTTCGAAAAAAGCGCGGTAGCAGATGAGATAGGGAAACTCGATGCCCGGGTGAAAGCCGCCGCCGATGGTCGGCTCGAGCGCGGCGCAATCCAGCGCCATGGGCTGCTCGGCCAAAGGGTAGTCCTGCAGCGGTCTTGGCACCGGGGCTGCGTCGCCCGAGACCACAAAATCGCCATTGGCCCAGTTCTGCAGATGCGCCAGCGCGTTGGCGGTCAGGCTCAGGTACTGGTTGGGCAGATCATGGCCAAGCTGCTGGTTCTGCAAGGGTTTTCCCGCCGTTCCCCAGAGCTTGGGCATCTTGTTGCCGCGCGCGGTGCGACCGGCCTGAAGCGCGCCCGGCGCCGGGGCCGATACCGGCGGCGGATCGGTGGGCAGCGTGTCGATGAGCCGCGCAAACCCCGCCACCTGCTTTTGCAACGGCGTTTGCGGGTCGGGATAGCTCTGGTCGCGGTCGCCGGGATCGGCCTGCCGCATGATCCGGAAGATCTGCTGGCGGGTCCGCATGGCCTCCGATGCGGGGTCGGGATCCGGATCCAGAAACCGCGCCATGTTGCGGTCGCTCAGCAGGTTGCCCGCCTGTTTCGGCCCATGCGCGAGGTTGCGATTCTGCGGCGTCACGCCCCCCGCCTCGGCGCTGACCCAGCCGTAATTCACCGCGCGCGCCAGCGGCGGGTAGACGTCGCGCCAGAATTCGGTCCGCGCGCCTTCGGCAAGGCTCGGATCGGCCTCCGGGAACGCCTCGAAGACGCGGTCCTTGATCGACACCACATGATACATGTCGGGGGCGAATTTCGGCGGCGCGGTCACGATCCAGCCGCCAGCCTTCGGGTCGCGTATGCCGTCCGGCCGGGTGGTGAGCACGCTGCCGTCGTCGAAGGTCACGGTTGCGTCTATCTCGCCGCCGCAGGTGTCGTCCCACCAGCCGGGCACGTTGAAATAGGCAAACTGGTTGATCAGCGGCTGATAGGCGTGATCATTGCCGTCCGGCGCGTTCATGATGGTGTCGCCATTGGGCGGGTTATGCGCCTCGGACGGGTTGGACAGGCAGATCGGCGGCGTGGTCACACATTCCGCCTTGCCGGGTCCTGCAATGAAGATGAGTCGCCCGGCCGCGTCCAGTTGCAGCCGCCCGAGTTCGATCCCTTCGCGGCGGGCATAGCGCACGTCCACCCAGCCATCGGCGTCGGGGGTCACCGGCGTGCCGAAGCGCAGGTCGCCGGGAAGTTTCGAACTCAGCCCGTCAGGAAAGCAGCCGCCGCGCAGGGCGATCTCGGCCTGATCCTCGGACGACGACATCTGATGCGCGCCGGGATTGATGATCAGGTCCGAGCGCATGGCAGGATCGGCAGATGCGCCTTTGGCCGGGCCTTGGATGTTTGGATTGCGCATCTGCGTCGCGTCAAAGAGATACGCCCCCTGAAAGGCGAAATTCGCGGCTTTCAGGTTCTGCACATGCACGCGCCAGGTGATGTCGGTGACGCCGGGCGTGTCGGTGGTGATCTCGACCGTGTCGCCCGCGCTGTTCACGCCGTAAAGCCGGAAGCGCTGCGCCTGACGCTTGAGATCCATCCCGGCGTCGCGGTAGGTGCCGCCATTGGGCCCCGGCCCGTCGCCGCGTTCGGGCGAGTTCGGGTTGCCGGGATCGACCACGATCCCCGGCGCCTCCGGGCCGATATAGAAGTTCTGGTTGAGCACAAGCGGCGCGTCCGAGCCGTCGCCGCTGTTGCCCACACGCGCAATCCCGATGCCGGGATGCACGCGAAGCGAGGTGATGTCGCTGGCCATCGTCATTGTCCCTTCAGGCGCGGCGTTGTCGCCGTCTGTTCTGGTCGCGGCTGCGCCGCCTACATCGGCGTCGCGCTTTCGACGAACCACGTCGTGGCGTCGCGCGACGACACGCGCAGCCGGTTGCCGCGGTTTTCGATCACGCACACGGTCCGTCCCTGCGCCACATGCGTGGAGCGCAGCTCAAAGCCGCTGCCGAAATGTGCGTGAATGCTCCGTGTCATTTTCTGCGTTACCTGCTGCATCCGGTGCCGGTCGGGTGCGGCAGGTGCGGAAAACGCAGGTGTCACGTGTGAGATCGCGGTGCCTCCGGCGCTCAGAAGAGCAAGAAAATGCCGCCGTTTCATGATCGCGTCCTTGTCACATCGTCATCAAATCACACAGGCGGGAAGGGCCCGGAAAACGCTCTGGTCAAACAACCTAATCGGGAGCAATCAGACCACGCACGACAATAAATTGCAACGAAAACCTGATCGGGAGAGGCGTTGGACGGGCACCGCCGCGTCGGATCTCATGCGCCGTGCATGAGGCGGCGCGTCTTGCATCACCGGTGCCCCCGCCCTGCGATTCAGGCGGGCGTCCCACCTAGGATCCCGATGCGCGGACGCCGCCCATCACGAGTACGTCGCTGGGACTGGTCGCGGCGATCGGGCTCTTTTCCGGGGTGGCGGTCGGCTCCATGATGAGCCTGTCATCCCTTGTCCTCGCACCGGTGGCGCGGGCCATGGGCATGGGGATCTTCTTTACGGTCTATGACATCTGCATCGCCGTCGCGCCGATGCTGGCGGGGCGCCTGTCGGAGATGTTCGGCATCGCCGCGGCGCTGCAACTGGCCGCGGGCCTGCTTGGCGCATCGGTGTGTCTTCTGCCGCTCTTTCACGGGCAGATGCAGCGCTTTGCGGCGGCCCGGCGGGATCCGGTCAGCTGACCGCCCGCATGGGCCTTGAGTGCCCGACCCAATGATGCAGATCAAGGCCGGGGGAGGCATCACCGCCTAGCCTTGGCCATTCCGCATGTCCCCTGAGTGGCAGATCCAAATGAAAACCGGTCTGATTGTCAGCCTCGCCATTATCGCTCTGGTTCTGGCCGGGCTTTACATGTGGCGGCTGCGCGATCACCGGGCGGACCGTGCCGAGGCCGCGCGTCTTCTCGCGCTTGAGGCGGTCGATCCTCCGGTCTTCACCCGGAGCCTTGTTGCGGCGCTGCCGGAGCCTGCCAGGCGCTATTTTCTCTTTGTCATCAAGGAGGGCACACCGCTTCACCGGGTTGCACGGATCGACATGCGGGGCTCGTTCGGGCTCGGAACGCGGGACGCGCCCAGCTATATGCAGATGTCGGCGACGCAGGTGCTTGCGGCGCCACACGGGTTTGTCTGGAAAATGTCCGGAGGCTCGGGTTTCATGCGCATTTCCGGTTCCGACAGCGGCGGCTGGACGCGCTTCTGGCTGGCCGGTGTGGCCCCCGTGGCGCGCGCCGGTGGAACGCCGGATCACCGGTTGTCTGGATTTGCGCGCTACGTCTCCGAAGCGGTGTTCTGGACACCGGCTGCGGTCCTGCCGGGCCCGGGGGTGCGCTGGGAAGCGGTGGACGAGACCACCGCGCGGGTGACCATCACACATGACGGCCAGACGCAGGCGGTTGATGTGACCGTCGATGCCGAGGGCCGGCCAACTGAAGTTGTGTTGCAAAGGTGGAGCGACGCCAATCCGGACGGCGTGTTCCGGTTCCAGCCCTTCGGCGGCCATCTTTCGGAGTTTCGCGACTTCGGCGGGTTCCGGCTGCCGACCCATGTGGAGGCGGGCAACTTCTTTGGCACGCAGGCCTATTTCCCGTTCTTCATCGCCGACGTCACGGATATCCGCTTTGCCGGAGCGACCGGAGCGCGCTAATGCCGCCCGGAAGATGCACCCGACACCGTCCGGGCGACGGCGCCGCCAGACATCCGATTTCGCAGGTGACGCCTTTGTCGATCCCACGCGAGCGCCGGGGGACCCTACCCAAAATCCGCGCATCCGGCGCCGGGTTTTGATGCTCCGCCCGCAAACTGCGCCTGTTTTTTCAGCATCGCATGCGCCCCTGGCCGGTTTCCGCCGCGCGGCCTTGCCTCACCCGCGGCGCTGGCGCGAGCATCGGGGGGCAGGACATCTAGGGTTCCGCCTTGGCAATCTGGCAAGGGCACTGGTCCGAGAGATGTCGCCCGAATGGCAAATTCCATCTGGTACACGGCGGGGCAAAATCCCGGGAGAGCACTGCACCTCAGGCAAGGCCGCACTCTCCTGTTCCGCCACGGCTCCTTTGGTCCTCTCATCCAGGCGGAACGTCGCGAAGGGGTCTCCTTATGCAAGTTCTCGGTCATATCATGGGTGGCGCCGCTGCGCTGTTGATTGGCACTGCCAGCCTCGCAACCGCGCAGGAAAAAACCGACTTTCGGGTGGCGTGGTCGATCTATGTCGGCTGGATGCCATGGGGGTATCTGGAGGCCTCCGGCATCATGGACAAATGGGCCGCGAAATATGGCATCGATATCGAGATCGTGCAGATCAACGATTATGTCGAGTCGATCAACCAGTATACCGCAGGCGCGTTTGACGGGGTCTCGGCCACCAACATGGACACGCTGTCCATTCCCTCGGGCGGCGGCGTCGACACGACCGCGCTGATTGTGGGCGACTTCTCCAATGGCAATGACGCGGTGATCCTGAAAGGCGAGGGTACTCTGGCGGATCTTGCAGGCAAGCCCGTGAACCTGGTGGAGCTTTCGGTCTCGCATTACCTGCTGGCGCGCGGGCTGGACAGCGTGGGGCTGCGCGAGGCGGATCTCGGCAGTGTGATCAACACGTCCGACGCTGACATGATTGCCGCCTTCCAGACCGATGACGTCGAGGCGGTGGTCACCTGGAACCCGCTCGTCTCGACGATCCTCGAGGATCCGGGCGCGACCAAGCTTTTCGACAGTTCCGATATCCCCGGCGAGATCATCGACCTGATGGTGGTCAACACCGACACGCTGGCGGCCAATCCGGATTTCGGCAAGGCGATGGTCGGGGCGTGGTACGAGGTCATGGCGCTGATGGCCGCAGGCGACGAGGCGGCGCTGAGCGCGATGGCCGAGGCGTCGGGCACGGATCTCGACGGCTACAAGGCGCAGCTTGCCTCAACCGAGATGTTCTACGATCCGGCAGATGCGGTGGCCTTCACGCAAAGCCCGGCCTTGCCGGAAACGATGGTCAGCGTGGCCGGGTTCCTCTTCGACAAGGGCATCCTTGGTGAAGGCGCGCCGTCTGCGGATTTTGTCGGTGTGGCCTACCCGGACGGCTCGGTCACCGGGGATGAGAACAACGTCCAGTTCCGCTTTGACACCACCTACATGCAGATGGCCGCCGACGGCGCGTTGTAAGCGCGGCGCGGCACGGCCATGGGCATGAGACTGATCAATCGCCAGCCGGGGGTGGCGCTGAAGACGGCGCTCACCATCCTGCCGTTCCTCGTGGCGTTCATCGCCTACTGGATCGGCTCGGAGATCCGGCTGGCCGAAAATCCGTCCGACAAGCTGCTGCCCTCGCCCGCCAGGATCGCCGCCACCGCCGAGCGGCTCTTTACCGAACCCGACCGCCGGTCGGACCGCATTCTGCTCTGGCACGACACCGGTGCAAGCCTGATGCGGCTGGCGCTGGGCGTCGGCATATCCGCGGTGCTGGCCACGCTTGTCGGTCTGCTGATCGGGCTCTTGCCGCATATGCGCGCGACGCTCGCGGGCTTTGTGGCGGTGCTGTCGATGATCCCGCCGCTGGCCATCCTGCCGATCCTCTTCATCGTGTTCGGACTGGGTGAGTTGTCCAAGGTGGTGCTGATCATTGTCGGCATCCTGCCGTTTCTCATCCGCGATCTGAGCCAGCGCGTTCTCGACATCCCGCGCGAGATGATCGTGAAGGCAGAGACGCTGGGGGCGTCCTCGCTGGTGATCGCGCTGCGGGTTGCCCTGCCGCAGCTTCTGCCGCGGCTCATTCAATCGGTGCGGCTGTCACTCGGCCCGGCCTGGCTGTTTCTCATCGCCGCCGAGGCCATCGCGTCGGAGGTGGGTCTTGGCTACCGCATCTTTCTGGTGCGCCGGTTTCTGGCGATGGACGTGATCCTCACCTACGTGCTCTGGATCACCTTGCTGGCGTTCTTGATGGACCTCGCGCTGCGCACGCTCTCGCGCAAGGCATTCCCCTGGACGGAGGCAAGCCTGTGAGTTTTGTCACCGCAGAGAATGTATTTCAGTCCTACGGCAACCGGCCGATCCTTGAGCGGGTGAACCTTGCGGTGGATGAAGGCGCGTTTGTCTCGATTGTCGGCGCGTCGGGATGCGGCAAGTCGACCTTTCTACGCCTGTTGCTGGCGCAGGAACAGCCGACACGCGGAGAGATCCGGATCGCAGGTGCCCCGCCCGCCGCGGAGCCCGGCCTCGACCGGGGGGTGGTGTTCCAGAAATACTCCGTCTTCCCGCATATGAGCGTGCGCGACAACATCATCGCAGGTGAAAGCTTTCGCACCGTCACGGGTGTCTTCCGGGGCGCCCAAAAGGCCGCGGCGCGGGAGCGCGCGCAGGCAACGCTGGCGCGCATCGGTCTCGATCACGTCGCGGACCACTACCCCGCGACCCTGTCGGGCGGCATGCAGCAACGCCTCGCGATCGGGCAGGCGCTCGCGGCCAAGCCTCGGATCCTGCTGCTCGATGAGCCGTTCGGCGCGCTCGATCCCGGCACGCGCCTGTCGATGCATGACTTCCTGACCGAATTGCGCCGCGAAACCGCGATGACGGTCTTCATGGTCACCCATGACCTCGAAGAGGGGTTCAAGCTCGGCGACCGGGTTCTGGTCTTCGACAAGCCCCGGTGGGACCCCACCGAGCCAGATGCCTTCGGCGCAACCATCACCTACGATTTCGACGCCAGAGACGGCGGCATCCCGTTTCAACGCAGTGAGGAGCACACATATGTACGTCGCCCCGCCTGACCGCACGCGGTCACACCACCCCAGGGACCTGCGCCACGACGCGCGCCGGGCCCACCATCCGGACCTGACCAGGCTGCAGGGCTGGCGGTCGATGAAGGCCGAGGCCGACCTGCCCGAAGGCCGTTGGGACGAAGAGCGGCGCTGGGCGCTGCGCATGGGTCTCACCGGGGCCGACAGCATCGAGGACAAGTCCATTCCCACCTTCGCGCGCGGAGAGCTGCCGCATTACGCCGGGATCAACACCTTTCTCAAGGCGCCCTACGCCGAGGACGTCACCGAGGTGAAGGACTATGACGCAACCGTGCTCGGGATCCCGTTCGACGGCGGCACGACCTACCGCCCGGGCACCCGCTTTGGCCCTCAAGGGGTGCGCAAGATCTCCGCGCTCTACACGCCCTACAATTACGAAATGGGTGTCGATCTGCGCGAGCAGATGACGCTCTGCGATGCGGGCGACGTGTTCACGATCCCGGCCAATCTGGAAAAATCCTTCGATCAGATCAGCCGCGCGGTGAGCCACGTCTTTTCGTCCGGCTCGCTGCCGGTGATGATCGGCGGCGACCATTCCATCGGGTTTCCCTGCGTGCGCGGCATTGCCGAATGCACGTCGAAAAAGATCGGCATCGTGCATTTCGACCGGCACGCCGACATTCAGGAAAAGGATCTCGACGAGCGCATGCACACCACGCCGTGGTTTCACTCCACCAACCTGCCAAACGTGCCCGCGCGCAACCTCGTTCAGGTCGGCATCGGCGGCTGGCAGGTCCCCAGAGAGGCGGTCAAGGTCGCGCGCGAGCGCGAGACCAACATCATCACCATGTCCGACATGGAGGCGATGGGCGTCGACAAGACCGCCGAAATGGCGCTGGAGATGGCGTGGGACGGCGTCGACATGGTCTACATGTCCTTCGATATCGACAGCATCGATTGCGGTTTTGTGCCGGGCACGGGCTGGCCCGAACCCGGTGGTTTCCTGCCGCGAGAGGCGCTGGCGCTGGCCTCGAAGGTCGCCGCCGAAGGCATTTGCGGCATGGAACTGGTCGAGGTCTCGCCGCCCTACGACACGTCCGACATCACCGCGCTGATGGGCACAAGGGTAATCGTGGATGTGCTGGGCAGCCTTGTTGCCTCGGGCAATCTGGGCAAGCACAAGGCGCATATCGACAAGCCCGTCAGCATTCCGCATGGCGCATTCGAAGGAAAGCGGTGGTCCAATGCCACATGACATCGTCGGCGGTCAAATCGGCCACAATCACGCGCATGATCACCTGCGCAGTCACCTCAAGCCCGAGGATGAGGCCGCGGAGCTGCAGGTGCTGGCCGCGCAATTCATCGACGGGTTCGTCGCCGCCAAGGACAAGATGTCCTATCTGCGGCTGGCCGGCGTGCCGCTGGAACGCCCCGAGCCGGGGGGCGGCGCGATGATGAAGCTTGTGGACGTGCAACTGAGCACCGAATGGCAGGTCGGCACGGCTTCTCCGTCCTTTGGGTCAAGGGAGCTGAGCTATCTGCCCTATCCGGGAGAGATGGTGACCGAACGCACCAATCTGGGGTTTGTCTACGTGTCGCTGGACAGCAAACATGTGGTCGATCTGCGCAGCTTCCTGCATGACCGCCACGCGCATGAGGACGGCGCCGGTTAGGCCGCGCGCGTCGGGTTCGAACGCCGTGTCGGACATGCCCAGCGGGTCGAAGATCTCGGCCTGGCAGAACTCGACGATGGCGCGGCCATCCGCTTTCCCGACCACTTGTCCCGGCCAGTCGATGCTTGTCCCCTATCCCCAGCGCGTGCCCGGATCGGACATCAGCGGGTTCATCAGCGACGCCTTCGCCCCGGAGTGGATCGGCCTCGCCCCGGTCACTTCCAGGTATTTCGCCATGTCGGCGTTCCAAAACTCGTATTCCAGACTGCTGGTAAGGGTCGCGAGGTTCCGGATCGTGGCGGTTGTGTTCCGGGCGCGCAGTCTCCGGCGTGTCGCCATCCCAGCCATCCAGAATCTCAAGCTCGTCCAAGGCGGGCAGGATCTCGGCAACGGGTCTGTCCATCGACAACTTGCCCTGGTCGATCAGGATCATCGCGGCCACAGAGCCCACCGACTTGGTCATCGAGAAGATGCGGAACGCCGTGTCTTCCCCGGCGGCGCGCCCTTCGGAGGCCTGACCGGCCGCCCCGGAATAGCGCACCCCGTTGGTGTCGGCGGCCATGGCCAGGACAAAGGGGACATCGCCCGACGAAACGGCCGCCTTCAGAACATCATCCATCCCTGACATCACATCCTGCCTCACCTTGCCCGGCTCAGTGTCTCCGCAGAGGTGCCGTGCGTCACTGGCACCTTGCCGCCGGTCGCGGGCGCGGCGGGGTGCCCGTCGGCCGTTGTTTCCAAGGTCGTGTGGCCCGGAGACGGCGGACCGGATGGACGGCGCTCGGCCGGATCACGCGAACCGGTCACCGGCCAAGGGCCAAACCGGTGCATGCGCGCCGCCATACTTTGCGCATTCACGCGACAGGCCCACGCGAGTCAGACCATCGCGCCCTTGCGGCGGACCAGACAGCCCAGCACGCCCGCCACGACGCCCACGGCAACCGAGACCGCAAGTTCCAGCCCGCCCGCCGCGGCCAGCGAAAAACCCGAAAAGATCATTGCCTCCAGCAGGCCGACGAGACCGCCGAATACTGCGGCCAGCGCCGGTCGCCGCGTCAGCAGGCCCAGACTGAACCCGAGAATCCCCGGCAGGCTGAGGATATTGCCTGCAATCGTTCCAATAAACTCCAGCATCCGAGACCTCCTGCCTCCGTTCAGCGTGCGTCGGAAAGAAAACTGCGGATCGCCTGCGCGTCGATCCGGGCGCTCTGATGCGCCTCGGGACGTGTCCCGGGGGCCAGCGCGCGCGCCACCTTTTCGTATTCCTCAAGGTAGTTGGGCGGCAGCTTGTGCGCGATGCCCTGATGGCAGTCGATGCAGGTCATGCCCTGATCGATCGCGCGCTGGTGCTCCGACCCGGCGCGGACCTCCTGCATGGTGAAATCCATGTATTCGAACGCATGGCAATTGCGGCATTCGCGGCTGTCGGAGGCCTTCATCTTCTTCCAGACCGCCATTGCCATCTTGGTGCGCCGCGCCTCGTATTTCTCGGCGGTGTCGATGCTGCCGGTGATCTCGTAGAAGATGTCCTTCACCGCGATGGCCTTGGCCTTCATCTTGTGGTTCCACTCCTTGGGCACATGGCAGTCAGAGCACACCGCCCGCACACCGGAATGGTTGTTGTAATGCACGGTCTCGCGGTATTCACCGAGGTTGGTCTCCATGCTGTGGCAGGACACGCAGAATTCCTCGGAATTGGACGCCGCCACCGACCAGTTGAATCCGCCCCAGAACAGGATACCCGCCATGAACCCGGCGATCAGCACGAACCCGACGCTGAGCACCGATGACGGGGTCCAGAACCAGTCCCAGATGCGGCGCAAGGCACCGCGCGTGTCGTTAGGGTCGGCCATGGGGAGCCCTCCTTCTTATGTCCGGGTCAATTGTCGGGCGAGGCGCGGAAGATGTTGTTCACAAGGCTCGGGGCATCGACCTGCGGCACATGGCACTGATTGCAGAAATACCGGGTGCCCGCGATGTGATCGAGCTCATTGCCGTCGCGGTCGAGATAATGGGTCATCGACAGGGTCGGTGCGTTGCGCTCTCCGGCCTTGGTCCAGTCATGGCAGCTCAGGCACTGGTTGGCGCGCAGATCGATCTGGTATTGCTCGATGGAATGCGGGATCAGCGGCGGCTGCTGGCGGTAGTTGCGCTGCATGCGCCGCTCGACATTCTGGTAGGCCTTCCCGGGCACAACCGGATCATCCACCGCGGCACCCCGCAAAGAATAGACATCCGAGGTTTGGGCAACGGCAAGGCCGCCAGCCGCCAGAAGCGTCGCAAGCACGATATGGCTCAGTCTGATCGGCGTTTTCATGAGACGATTCCCTTTGTTGTCATGCCGCCTGGTTGTCCGGCGCCGGTGGTAGATCTGCGAGGCCGGTCACGGCGTCGTCGAACCGAGGGTGAATTTGAAGACGTCCATCGCGCACACGTCGATGCAGCGGCCGCAATTGGTGCAATCGGGAGAGAGGACAAGCGGCGAGGTGCCGGGCTTGCCTTTCAGCGCGGGCGAGATGACCTGGTTTTCCGGGCAGACATGGTAGCAATCCATGCAGTCGTCGCAGGCGGCCCGCGCGGGCGCGCTGACGCGCAGAACGGATTTGGTGCCGACCAGCCCGTAAAACGCGCCGACCGGGCAGAGATGCCCGCACCAGCCGCGCCGGGCGACCACCAGATCGAAGACGAAGATCAAGAGGACCAGCGCCCAGACAAACCCCATGCCGAAGATCAGCCCGCGGTGCAGCATCGTGACCGGGTTCACGGCTTCCCAGGCGATGGTGCCGGTGAGACCAGAGACCACGAGCGCCGCGCCGAGCAGCCAGAGCCGCGTGCCGCGTCTGGGCTGCCAACCTTTCGGCAGGCCAAGGCGCTTGTGCAGCCAGAAGGCGCCATCCGTCACCGGGTTGATCGGGCACACCCAGGCGCAATAGCTCCGCCCGCCAAGAAGCGCGTAGGCCGCCAGAACGATCCCGGCACCGATCAGCGCGGTCAGTTCGGGCCAGTGCCCGGCGACAAGGCTCTGGGCGGCGACGAACGGGTCGGTGAGCGGCAGGATGTTCAGCGTGAGCGACCCCGCCAGCGTGCCTTGGGTGATCCAGAGGCCAAACCACGGGCCGCTCAGGAACAGCGCAAGAAAGAAGAGCTGGCTCGCGCGGCGCAGCAGCAGGTAGCGATGCGCGCTCAGCCAGCCTTTTGTCTCGCGGGCCTCGGCGCCGGCCGGAGAATGCGTGCGCGCGCTCATTGGCCTGCCCCGTCAAGCCGGAACGCGGGCTCGAACCCGCCTGGCGCCACCAGGTTGTCGGTGCCCGGGCCGGGCAGCCGGTCAGGCAGGTCGATCACACCCTCGACAAGCGGCGCGCCGCGGGCGTCCTTTTCCTCCCAGCCGCGGCGGTAGTGATCGGCCGTTTCCGCGCGCGCCAGCCGCACCGGCAGCACTTTGATCGCCGCTTCGGGCAAGACGCAGCTGTGCTCGCATTTGCCGCAGCCGGTGCAATGTTCCGCATGCACGGTGGGCGCAAAGGTCGCGTGATGGCCCGAACGTGAGTTGTGCGAGGCCTTGAGCGTAATCGCCTCGTCGATCACCGGGCAGACCCGGTAGCAGACATCGCAGCGCAGCCCGAGAAAGTTGAGACAGTTTTCCTGATCGACCAGAACCGCGACGCCCATCTGCGCGTCGTCGATATCCTCCAGCGACGCGTCGAGCGCGCCGGTCGGGCAGGCCGCGACGCAGGGGATGTCCTCGCACATCTCGCACGGGACATCGCGCGCGGTGAAATAGGGCGTGCCCGTGGCCGCGCCATCGATGCCCAGTTCGGCCAGTTTCAGTGTGTCGTAAGGACAGCCGCGCATGCACAGGCCACAGCGGATGCAGGCCGACAGGAACGCGTCTTCGTCAAGCGCTCCGGGCGGGCGGATCGCGTCTGCAGGCAGCGCGCGGGCATCCCGGGCGAGATAGGCCAGCGCAGAGCCCGCAAGCACGCAGCCGCCCGCCGCCCGCGCCGTGTCCGTGAGGAACCGGCGGCGGCTGGCAGAGCGCAGAGTGTCGAGCATGGGCATCGCTTGGTCTATTCCCCGGACCCGATCAGGCCCGGACCACCCGGCAGGCGCATTTCTTGAAATCGGTCTCTTTCGAGATCGGGCAGGTGGCGTCGAGCACAAGCTTGTTGGTCAGCTGTCCCTCATCGAACCACGGCATGAACACGACCCCCGGCGGCATCTTGTTGCGACCGCGGGTTTCGACGCGGCTCAGAACCACACCGCGACGGGTCGAGATCTCGATCTCCTGTCCGCGTCGCACACCGCGGTCACGGGCGTCATCGGGATGCATGTAGACCACCGCCGCCGGGAAGGAGCGGTGCAGCTCCGGCACGCGGCGGGTCATCGAGCCCGAATGCCAGTGCTCCAGCACCCGGCCGGTCACAAGCCAGAGGTCATATTCCTCGTCGGGCATCTCGGCAGGCGGCTCGTAGGGGGCAAAGATGATGTTGGCGCGCCCGTCGGGTTTGCCGTAAAACCGAACGCCTTCGCCTTCGGGCACATACGGGTCATAGCCTTCGCGGAAGCGGTAGAGCGTTTCCTGCCCGTCCACCACGGGCCAGCGCAGCCCGCGCGCGTTGTGGTAGACATCGAACTCGGCAAGATCATGCGCCTTGCCGCGCCCGAACTCCGCGTATTCCTCGAACAGCCCCTTCTGGACGTAAAAGCCGAAATCCTGGCTTTCCTGGTTGTTGAAGCCTTCGGCGACCTCGCTCACCGGGTATTTGTCGACCGTGCCATTTGTGAACAGCACCTCGTAGAGCGTCTTGCCGCGCAGCTCGGGCATTTGCGACAACAGCTCCTCGCCCCAGGCCTCTTCGGTGGTGAAGCGCTTGGAGAACTCCATGACCTGCCAGAGATCCGACCGGGAGTCGCCCGGGGCGTCGACCTGCTGGCGCCAGAATTGCGTGCGCCGCTCGGCATTGCCGTAAGCGCCCTCCTTCTCGACCCACATGGCGGTGGGCAGGATCAGATCCGCGGTCATCGCGGTGACCGTGGGGTAGGGCTCAGAGACGGTGATGAAATTTTCGGGGTTCCGGTAGCCCGGGATCCCCTCCTCGTTCATGTTGGGTGCCGCTTGCAGGTTGTTGTTGCACTGCACCCAATGGCAGTTGAGCTCGCCATCCTTGAGTTTGCGGTGCTGCAACACGGCGTGAAAGCCGGGCTTGGACGGGATGGTGCCCGCCGGGACACCCCAGGCGGTCTCGCAGATCTCGCGGTGGGCGTCGTTCATCACCACCATGTCGGCGGGCAGACGGTGGGCGAAGGTGCCCACTTCGCGCGCGGTGCCACAGGCCGACGGCTGTCCGGTGAGCGAGAAGGGCGAGTTGCCGGGCTCCGCGATCTTTCCGGTCAGCAGGTGGATATTGTAGAGCAGCCCGTTGACCCAGGAGCCGCGCGTGTGCTGGTTGAACCCCATGGTCCAGAGGCTCATGACCTTGCGGTCGGGATCGGCATATTGCTTCGCGAGCCGCTCGAGGCTCGCTGCGGGCACACCCGACAGCCCGGACACCTTGTCGAGCGTGTAGTCGCTGACGGCCGCGGCGTATTCGTCAAAGCTCATCGGGTCGAGCTTGCCGTGCTTGCCTTCATGCGAGGGGTTCTCGGCGGCCTGCTCGAGCGGGTGCGTGGGCCGCAGCCCATAGCCGATATCGGTGGCCGTGCGGGTGATGTTCACGTGATTGGCGACGAACTCCTCGTTCACCGCACCGGTCTGGATGATGTAATTCGCGATGTAGTTCAGGATCGCGAGATCGGTCTGCGGAGTGAAAATCATGCCGTTATCGGCCAGCTCGAAGGACCGGTGCTCGAAGGTCGACAGCACATGCACCTCTGCACCGGGCTTGGTCAGGCGCGTGTCGGTCAGGCGCGACCAGAGGATCGGGTGCATCTCGGCCATGTTCGAGCCCCAGAGCACAAAGGTGTCGGCATGCTCGAGATCGTCATAGCAGCCCATCGGCTCGTCGATGCCGAAGGCGCGGATGAAGGCGGCCACGGCAGAGGCCATGCAGTGGCGCGCGTTGGGGTCGATATTGTTGGACCGCAGCCCGGCTTTCATGAACTTGGCGGCGGCATACCCTTCCCAGACGGTCCATTGACCGGACCCGAAGATGGAGACCGCGCTCGGCCCCTTGTCGCGCAGCGCCGCCTTCCATTTCTCGGCCATGACGTCAAAGGCTTCGTCCCAGCTGACCGGCTCGAAACGTCCGTTCTTGTCGAAGACACCGTTCGACTTGCGCAGCAGCGGCGTGGTCAGACGGTCTTCGCCATACATGATCTTGGACAGGAAATAGCCCTTGATGCAGTTCAGCCCGCGGTTCACCGGGGCATCGGGGTCGCCTTGCGTGGCCACGACGCGGCCCGCCTTGGTGCCGACCAGAACCGAGCAGCCGGTGCCGCAGAACCGGCAGGCCGCCTTGTCCCAGCGGATATCCGATCCCGTCGTCTGCGCCGCCGCCTGACCTGTCGCGAGCGGGATACCGGCAGCGGAGGCCGTCGCGGCGGCGGCGCTGGCCTTCAGAAAGCTGCGGCGCGAATTAGATATGGTCATTGTGCTGGCCTCCGTTTGGGCGGGAAAGAGGTGACGGCCGGGCGGCATCGGGGCTGCCGGTCTCTTCGAAATGGTGATAGGTCAGCGTCAGCGAGACGACGCCCGGGATCTGGTGCAGATCCATGATGATTTCGGAGGCAAACCGGGTCGCGGTGTCTTCGACGACAACCACGATCCGCCCGTCCTCGTTCTGCGCGTGCACTTCCGCGCCCTCCGTGGCGTCGATCGCGTGGATCGCTGCCGCGGCGCTGTCGGGCACGACATGCACAAGGCATCCGCAAATATTCATGTCGCCTCCTCAAGGTCGGGGTGTTCGCTGAGCGTGATGGCCGCGGCGGGGCAGATGCCGACGCAGGCGCCGCAGCCGGTGCAGAGCCCGGTGTCGACGGCGATCCGGCCCACCCGACCCGCGCGCAGATCGAAGCGCAACGCGCGCTCGTCGCAGAAGTCGGTACAGGTTCTGCACGACACGCCGTCATTCAATAGGCAGCCCGGGCCGAGCGTCGCCGCAAGCGTCCATGGCCGCTGGTCCGTGGCCTCGAAGACCGCTTCCTCGCAGGCATCGGCGCACTGGCCGCAAAAGGTGCAGGCGTCTGCCCTGAAGCTCAGCTGCGGGGTGCCGGCGGGCCCATCAAAGAGGATGCCTTGCGGGCAGGCCCTGATGCAGGCGCCGCAGGATGTGCATTTGTCCCGGACCCGAAGCTCGGTTGTCCAGGGAGGACGCTGCACGGATCCGCGCCATGCCGGCGGATTGTCAACGGCGGCGGAAGATATGCGGCGAGCCAGGTTCATCGGCGCGGCGTCACCGGAGCCGCGGGCTTGCGCGACGGGCCAGGCCGGCAGGCACGCGCCACCCAGCGACCATACCCTCGTGTCCCAGACACCATTTCAGCGCCGTCGACCAATGATTGCCCCTCCGGAGTTTTTCCCGATGCTAAGGGCGCGCGCGGCGCTTTCCCTTGACGAAAGTCAAGAGCTTGGCCCGTGGCTGGCTGGCGCGGGCCGGGCAGGCGGTCGCGGGGTTGCCGCGGCCAAAGCGAGACGGGACGACCTTTGCCGAAAGGCTGTTGCAAAGAGCGGAAGTCAGAACGCGGAGTGCCGTCCTTCGCGGTCCCCTCGGGTGGCCAGAGACGCCTGCGCAGGTTTGCGCCGCGGCCTTTCGGATTGCCTGCGCGTGCCTGGGACAGCCTCGCGTGGCGACGTTTTCACGCGGGGAGTGAGGCAGGCTTTCGCTCGCGCACCCGTCGGAGGAGACCCGCGGCCTTCACATCACCGAAAGCCCGCAACCAGCCTCAAAACCAGGTGACGCAAGGCACGGCGTCACGCGGGTTCGCGCACCCAGGACGACAATAGTTCCATCAGGGCCTTGTGGCGGTTCGGGGCGTCGCCGGTGATCGCTGGCGTGCCGTGAACATGCAGCCTGTCGACGCTTTCCAGCGGCAACGGGCCGTTCAGCAACGCGTCGTTCCTGACGAGGATCAGCAGCGCCGCCACATCGGCCGAGTGAATCATCGCCCGCACGCGCCGGGCCAGGCCGGTTGTGGCCAGCGCAATCTCGGTGCCGGAGGCGTCCCATGTCTGCGCGTCACTGGTCAGCACCGCCGCGACGCCCGCATCCTTCAACGCTTTCAGACGCGCCTCTGCCGCGGTCAACGCAGTGTCGTCACCGACAAACACCTCTACCGGAATGCGGCCGGTGCCGCCGAGCATCCGGTCAAGATAGGCCGGCAGGTTCTGCCGCGAGATCTCGGCCCCGCCCAGCAGAGGCGAGTAATTCACCTCGTTGATCACCGCGCCGGAGGTGGTCCAGGGCTCGGCGATGTCCTCGGTGATGATGTCGATGCCCGCAACCGTCAAGCCCGAGAGCCGCGTCGCGGCAAGCGCGATGCGCAGGTTTTCGGGGTGAACCCGGTCGGAGACATCCTCATCGACACCGCCAAGCGCGGTGCTTTCGATACGCCGGAGCGCGACGAAGCGTCCCTTCTCGGGCACGTCATCCTCGGTCAGGTCCTGGGCCGCCAGCGATGCCCGGGCAAGCTCATCGATGGGCTGGATCATCGAGCGGTGCCAGGGCGGGATCGTCTCTTCGGCGGCAAGCTCTGCCGCCACAAGCTGCGCCACCGTTTGACGCCCGTCCCCGTAGACCCCGATGGGCAGCCGCTTGACCGCGTAAAGCAACACCCCATGCGCCACAAAGAGCCGGTGGCAGACGCCCTTCGCCTGCGCCTCGACCAGCACCTTGCCTGCCGGTGAGAGCCCGAGACCGGTCCGGATCGCGCCCTCGAGATCATCGGGCCCGACTTCGACCTGGACCCCTTCGCCGCGTTCCAGATCCGCGGGTTTCACGACCACCGGCCAGCCGATCCGCTCTGCCGCGGTGCGCGCGGCATCAAGGCTGCGCACAACTGCATGGTTGGGCACCGGCAGGCCTGCGCTGCGCAGCAAGCCGGCGGTGACATCCTTGTGGCCGGTCAGCTTGGTGCCCAGTGCCGAATCGCCCGTGGTCGTGCTGGCCGAGATCGTGCGCGCGGCCGCCCCCCAGCCCAGCTGGTAGACGCCCATGCCCAGATGGGCGAAGGGGATCTCTTTGCGGTAGGCCGCGTGCAACACGCGCAATGTCGATATGTTGACGCGGCTGTCCTGCGCGATCCGCGGCACCGACCGCGTGATCATCGTCGCCCAGACCCGTTCGCGATTGGCAGGCTCCGGCGGGTTGGCATTGAGAAAGCGCAGATGCATGTCCGCCTCGTCGAGCGCGTTGCGGATCACCCCGGACCTGAAATGCTCCATCAGCGGCATTTCGAACGCCACATCGCAGACGCTTTTGTCATCCTCGCGCCTCCGGAACCGGATGAGCCGGATCGGATCGAAGCACGGGATGTAGCTGCGCAGCAGCAGGGCGCGGGTGACCATCAGCACATATCCCAGCCAGACCTCGGCATCGGAGGCGGCCTTGGACGGGCTGGGCAGATCGTCGGCGGCGGGGCAGGGCAGCACGTCGTCTTTCAGGTAAGGATCCCACAGCGCCAGCGTCGCGGCCGAGACCGCGGACGGGATCTTGAAGGTCAGCGACATGGCGCGCCGGATCTGCCGTGACGGTCCCTTGCTCTTCAGCGGTCGCGCGGCGTGGCGCGCCGCCTGCACCTCGACCGGCCTGCGCCCGGTGTCTTGCGGCTGCAGTATAAGGTCGCGCAATTCGGAGCGGATCAGCTTGCCCTGCGCGTTGCGCGGCAGCGCGGCGGTGATCACCACCTGGCGCGGTCCGCGCTGCCCCAGCGTATGGCGCGCAAATGCCAAGAGCTCCTCCGGCGTCGCGAAATCCCCGTCTTTCAGAGAGACCAGACAGACCGGAACAGCCTGATGCACGGCATGTTCGAGGGGAAACGCGGCAACTTCGTTCACCGCCGGATGCCGCGCCATCACATGCTCGATCTCGGTGGGATAGATGTTGATGCCGTCGAGGATCATCATCTGGTCCGCGCGCCCGCAATGGACCATCTGCCCGTCATCGGACCATTTGGCCAGATCGCCGGGATAGAACCAGTCGCCGCGGAACCGCTCCGACCGGGCGCCGCCGACATAGCCGGTGATCTGGCCGGGATCCTTGATCCGGATCCGTCCCACCTCGCCCGGCCCCAGCGGCTGGTCGTCATCGTCCACGATCTCGAGCGTGGCGGGGGGCTGCGGCCGGCCCACCGTGTCGGCGACTTTCGGCAGATCCTCGGGCTGAGCAAATGTCAGCGTGCCGACCTCGTTTGCGCCGTAATTGATGCTCAGCCTGGCCTTGAGGCGGTTGCGCAGATCGGCGCGCAGGGTCTCGCTTACCGGGGAGGCGCCAATCGACACCTTTCGAATGCCCGAGAGATCAATACCGGGATGGGTTTCGGACTGCTGCAGCATAAGATGCGCATGCAACACCGTCAGGTGCAGGAAATCCGGCTCTGCCGCGACGATGGCGGGCAGAAGGTCCGTTTTCTGATCCCAGACGACGCAGGTGGCACCGGTCATGACCGAGCTCAGGAACCGGTCCGTCGGGGTTGCGAAAAAGAGCGGCGAGACCAGCATGAAGCGCTGCCCCTCGCGCAGGTCGAATATCCGGCGCAGCTTCTCCTGCCGGGCTTTCAGCATTGCATGTGTGAGCGGCATCAGCAGCGGTTTGCCGGTGGTGCCCGAGCCTGCGATGATCTTGCCGAAATGCGCAGGCGCTTCGTCGATCAGGGCGGCATCCGGCTGCCCGGCTGGCAGGGCGGATGTATCAAAGTGGATGTGGTCGACCCCGGCGACGGCCTTTTTGGCATCCGACACGACCAGAAAGCGCGGCGCGGCCTCTGCCAGAAGCTCGTGGAGCTGCGTTTCCGTCAGGCTGGGCGAGATGACAAGCGGCGTTGCACCCAACCGGATGCCCGCAATCAGCATCACTGCCAGGTCGGTCTGCGTGTCGAGCCGCAGGGCCAGCACGTCGCCGGGAGCCGTGCCGCTTTCCGCCAGAACGCGCGCCGCCGCCCAGCAGGCGCTGTCGAGCTGCGCAAAGGTCATCCGGTGCGCCCCGATGACGAGCGCGGGCGCCTCCGGCGTGCGCTCTGCGGCCCGGACAAGCTGGGAGGTGATGTTGCCGTGAAACTCTGTCATCTGAAAAACACCAATAACGTTTGACTCAATTTACTCTGGAACACTGTCAAAAATTTGCCGCCGCAGGGTGGGGCGTGGACCATTCTATGGCTTCTATCGGGCAGGCGGCCGCGAAATGGTGGCATTTGCCGGACGGGTCCTGCAAGCGCGAATGCGCGGCGGACCGTGGGGCGGTCAGGCATCCGGCACCCATTTGGCGCGCGTGACGCCCGCAATGGTCATGGACTCCGCTCGTCAAGGACCGGATCGTCTGCCAGCGCCCGGGCCACCACGAACGCGATGGCCAGAGGAGCGCCCTCAATGCCATCGTAAGGCGCGTTTTCCGGACGCGGATCTTCGCCCGGGGGTTTCCAGAGAACGGTCTGGCCCTCCGATGGCTGCACGGCGCTGACAGCCTGAACGGTGCGCCCCCGGATGTCGTCGGTCAGGCAGACAAGCTGCGGACCGCGCCGCTCGCCGGACCGCAGCAGATCGAGGTCAGTGTCGGAGACGATGGCCGTGGATGCCGCGCGCCCGAGGCAGATCAGCGCGTCGCGTCCGGCGGCACTCAGCCTGCCCGTGGCCACAACCACATCGACCCGGTCGACGCCGAGGCCCTGCTCCAGGACCTCTTCGGGCGTGAGCGACAGGATCGCGCATTCGGTACGCGGGTTGGTCAATGCGATCCGGGTTCTGCGCGGCGCGGTTGCCGATGCCCCGGCGGAGAGAGGAACCCCGGCAACAATCACGTCGCCCGGGACCGACAGGGCCAAGCCGCGCATGTTGCCCGCAAGACTTGCAGCCAGCGCCTGTGCGATATCGGGCGTGTCGGACAGACAGACCACGGTCGGCACGCGCCCCTTGCGGGGCCCCGGAAAAAACCGGCCGATGACCCTGTCCTCGATGAAGAATTCGGCCTCCGCCTGCATGAAGCCCGGTGTCGGGTTCACCTCGATCAGCGCGCCGCCGTTTTCGGTGAGCGGGCGGGTGATGTCCTTCGACTGAACGTCGATGCCCGCAAGGTCGAGACCAAAGACATCCGCCGCCATCTCCACGATGGCCCGGTTCGCCTCGTGCACCTGATCGGTCACGTTCTCGATTGTTCCGCCCTGAGACAGGTTGGTGTTGGTGCGCAACAGCACCGCCTGACCGCGCTCCGGCACGCTCTCCAGATCGAGGCCCGCGCGTTCCAGCGTATGCACCAGCCCAGCATCCACCTTGATCTTCTTCCAGTCGAGGCTGAGATGATCGGTTCGGGTGGCGTTGGCCTGCTCGATAAGCTCTGCCACCTTGTGCTTGCCGTCCCCCACAACCTGCGCCGCTTTCTGGCGCACCGCCGAGATGCATTTGCCGTCATGCACAAGCAGCCGGTGGCCGTCCCCCTCCACATGTTTCATCACCAGCACTTCACCGTGTTTCTGCGCCAGCTCGAAGGCTTTGGTCACGGTGTCGCGGTCTCGGATATTGGTGGTGATGCCGATGCCGAAATCGGTCCGCGTGGGTTTGATCACCACCGGCCAGCCGATGCTTTCGGCGATTGCAAGCGCGTGCGCCGCGTCCCGCGCAAGCGCCTGTTGCGGCACCGGAAGCCCCGCGTCATGCAGCATCGCACCGGATGTGTGTTTGGGCGTGCTGAACACGACGCCGATCTCCGAGGTTTCGGGCGTCATGTTGCGCCAGAAGAGCCGGCGCTTGCGTCCCTGTCCCAAGGCCATCAGCGGCATGGTGGAACCGGAGATGAACTGCCACGGAATGTCCTGGCGCAGCGCAACCCGGGTCGAATAATGGGCCATGCGCGGCTGCCAGAGATCGGTCAGGCGGGTCAGGATCGCCTGCGCCTTGGCGGCGTCAACCTCCCTGCCCGCAGGAGGGGTGAAGAGCGTGACAAGCGTCCGCAGGATGTCCCGCCCCAGCCCGAGCGTCAGACATTCAAACCCCTTGCGCGCGGCGGATCCGTTTTCGGCCACGGCGATCACGCGCATATCCGCTACGCCAAGTCCGGTCTGCATGTGAACCGCAAACCGCGCAAGAACCTCACCGGCATCGTCCCCGCCATCTGCATCGAAGGGCGCCTCGGCCGTTCCATAAAGCAGGCCAAAGAGATGCCGGGCCTGCCTGGGGATGTCCTGCCCGCCCGCCTCGATCTCCCGGAACAGGATCACCGGGCGCGTCGCAAACCGGTTTGTCGCCTCGAACATCTGTGGGGTTACGCGCATGGCTCACCGATTCTGCGCGCTGCGGCCAAAGGTGTCGTCAAAGCCTTGCTCCCTTGTCACGGCAGGCGAATGCCCGGGGGGTCTCGGGGTGCCGTTCAGCCGCCAGACCGCCCGATCCCACACAAATTGCGGGAAAAGCGCTTGAAAGGGAAGATGCCCGGAAAAGAGCATGTGCGGCGCGGTGTGTTTCGGTATCGCGCTGGTCGGCGCTCCGGGGAGTGTCGTGGCCATCGGCACTCAAAGCGCCGGGCCGTCCTGTCGCGCCCGCCCAGACCGGGCCGAACCCCTTCAAGGCGAATAGGGAACATCCGCGCGCAGGATCAGCGGCCAGGGGGTTGTCTCCTCGTCCAGATCGACCTGCACTTCGATCAGGGTCGGCACATCCTCGGCGATTGCCCGTTCCAGAACCGGGCCCAGCTCTGCAGGTGAGGCGACCCGGTGCGCACTCACGCCATTCGCGTCGGCCAGTTTCACATAGTCGACGCCGGGCAGATCGCTGGCGATGGTTCGGCCCGCGAAGTTGGTCTCCTGATCCCGCGCGACATTGCCGTAGGCCTGATTGTTGAACACGATCGCAATCACGCCGATGCCGTGCTGCGCCGCGGTCGACAGCTCGGAGGCGGCAAACATGAAGCCGCCATCGCCGAGAATGGCAACCACCGGCGTCTTCGGGCACCCGACCTTGGCGCCAAGCGCTGTCGGATAGGCAAAGCCCAGGTTCCCCTGGTAGCCGGAGGTGATGTAGGTCCGCGGCTCGTAGACCGGCCACGCGAAATAGGAGGTATATCCGGCCTGGCACATGTCCTTCACGAGGATGCCGTCGCGGGGCAGGGCCTTTCGGATGACCTCGAGATAAGAGACCTGCGGCTGGATCCGGCTGACCTGCTCGGCGGCCCTGTCGCGCGCCGCTGCGATCCGCGCACGGTTGCCCGTTATCGCGAAGTCATCACCCGCAAGAGCCTCGCTGATGGCCGCGCTGCCCGTCGCGGCATCGCAGATGAGACCGGCATCGGGTTTCAGCCTCAGCATCTCTTCTGGGTCGATCTCGATCCGGATCAGCTTGCGCGGCGCGGTGAGGCGGTCGGAGGCATCCATCATGCCGCGCCACCGCATCGCCTGCATTTCGCATCGCGACCCGATGCCGATCAGGACGTCGGTGTCGCGCCACAACTCAAACGCCTCCACCGAACTGACGCAAAGCGGGTGGTCCGCCGGGACTATGCCGCGCCCGCCGCGAAACGCCGTCACCGGCGCGTCGAGCCGTTCCGCCAGCGCGATCACTTCGGACCGCGCGTGCTGCGCGCCCGAGCCGAGCATGATCATCGGGCATGTCGCGCCTTTCAGCAGCGCCGCCACCTGCGCGATGGCGGACGGATCGGGCGGGGTGTCTTGCGCGGGCCATGCCGCCTCGCTTTCGGGAACCGGCGCTGGCTGGGCCATGGTGTCCCAGCACATCTCCAGTGCCACGGGACCGGGCCGCCCGCTTGTCATCCTGTGGAACGCCTCATCGACGAGGCGGCGTGCGGACGTGGCGTTGGGAATGCGTTCGGCCCATTTGATGAACGAGGCCAGCGTCGCGCGCTGGTCGGGGATTTCGTGAAGATGCCCGCGTCCGCGTCCCAGAAAGGCCGAGGGCACCTGGCCCGTGAGCAACAGCACCGGCGCGTTCACGGCGACGGCCGTGCAAAGCGCCGCACCCGCATTCAGCACACCCGGGCCGGGGACCACCGAAAAGACCCCGGGCCGACCGGTGGCCCGCGCATACCCCATGGCCATGTAGGCGGCGGTTTGCTCGTGCCGGGGGCCGATCACGCGGATCGTGGCCTCTGTCGTCTTGAGCGCGTCCATCAGAGGATAGGTCTGCACCCCCGGCAGCGCAAAGACCGTATCGACGCCATGGGCTGAAATCGCGTCGACAATGGCTGCACCGCCGGTCAGTGTTTTTGTCATTGGTCTCTCTCAATCGCTTTGGCTGGGTTGGGTTATCCAAATGCGCAAACCTAATCCGCCGGATCGAGATCGCACAACTCTTTCCTGAGGACCGGAGCGCGGGTCAGCCCCGGCCTCTGGCCCGCGGCAGGCATGTGGGCAAAAAGCTGCGGTTCGGCAGAACGAGGCCAAGGCCCCTGGTGATCAGCCCTTTGCCTTGGCTTCGAGCGCCCGCTCCGTGGTCCAGATCGACTCCGCACCACCCCAATGCCCGCTTTTGACCTCATGCACGCGGACGGAGGTCATCTGCTGCATCGTCGTCCCGGCCACCTCGCCAAAGGCCTTGGCGGTTCCGGCGATTATCCGGGCCTTCTCTTCGTCGGAGAAGACCCCCTCCAGAACATGAATGTCGATCAACGGCATGCTCGCAACTCCAGATTGCCAGGACTGATTTTCACGATGGTCACACCCTTACCACGCGGCCCGAAGCACGTCAGCACCGGGCCCCAAAACCGCGCCTGACGGTGACGCAACCCCAGCTAGATCGCGGTGCGCAGCTGGTAGCCCGGGGCGAAGAGCAGACGCACTTTTGTGACCGAAGACGCGTTGTCCCAGGTCACCCGGTCAATGGCGAACAACGCGCTTTGCGGTGGCACGCCCAGCGTCTCGGCGTCGCTGACCGTCGCCTGAACGGCAGAAAACCCGATATCGCCATGGGTATAGGGCGCGTGTTTCATCAGCCATTCGTTGGCGCTCACGGCCTCGAACCCTTCGGACCGGGCGCTGTGCACCACGTCTGTGTTGATCCACCTGTCCTCAATTGCATAGGGCGCATCATCGGCGAGGTGCAGCGCGCGCACATGCAGCAGCTTTGCGGCGGCGCGGGTTTTCATCGCGCCGCTGATGCTGGCGGGCGGCACGCGCTCGGCGCGTTCGATGAGCAGGTACCCGTATGTCGCCCCGTGCTCCTCCACCTCGTGGCGGATCACGGCGATGTTCAGGGTGGCCCTGGCCACCGGTTGCGCGGCCACGCGCGTGCCCGCCTTGCGCTTGCGGTCCAGCACGCCGCTTTCCGCCAGAGACCTCAGCGCGCGGTTCACGGTGGAGCGGGCGCAACCGAATTCGACGGCCAGATCCGCCTCGTTCGGGATCAGATCGCCGGGCGCCCATTCGCGTGCGTGAATGCGCCGCCGCACCTCTTCCCGAACACTTTGCCAGTTGCGAAAGGTTGGCGTGTTCATAAGGCGCCCTGCAAGCTTTCGATTGTCCGCTTGTACGCAGCGACGATCTGCGCGTGTCTGATATGCTGGCCTCCGCTTACCATATGCCGACCGGCGGACCAAACATCGCTCACCAGCCGGTCATCGCCTGCAAAGATCCACGAATCGAGCGCGCTATCCCGCGCACGTCCCCAAAGATGTTCGGACGCGGTATCGAACGCGACCATGTCAGCCCAGCACCCTGCCGCGATGCGCCCGGTCTCGCGGCCCGATGCCTGCGCGCCGCCTGCCAGCACCGCGTCAAAAAGACGGCGCCCGGTGGATTTCTCCGGAGAGGCCAGGGCCGCGCGCGTGCCGTCGCGCAACCGCTGCGAATAGTCCAGGGTGCGCAATTCCTCACTCAACGAGATGCGGATATTGCTGTCCGAGCCGATGGCGATGGCCCCGTCGCTGTCCATCCAGCGCACCGCATCGAAGATGCCGTCGCCGAGGCTGCTTTCGGTGATCGGGCAGAGACCCGCAACCGCGCCGGAGCGTGCGAGGGCCACGGTTTCCTGCGGGGTCATCTGCGTGCAGTGGATAAGGCACCAGCGGTGATCGAGCGCCATGCTGTCCAACGCCCATTCAACCGGGCGTGCGCCCCAGGCCTGCCTGACCTCGTCGACTTCGGCCTTTTGTTCGGCCAGATGCATGTGGATCGGCCCATCCGGGAACGCGCTGCCATAGGCCTTGAGATCCTCCATCCCCACGGCGCGCAGCGAATGCGGGGCGACGCCGATGCCCGTGTCGGCCGCAGCCGAAGCAACGGCGGAAGAGGCGGCAGCGTGAAGCCTCTGAAACGTCTCCATCCGGTTGCCGAACCGGATCTGCCCTGCAGTCAGGTCGCGCTGATCACATCCGCCATATTGGTAATGCACGGGCAGCAGGCAAAGCCCGATGCCGGTCTGGTCTGCGGCGGCCAGGACACGTTCCGACATCTCGGCGATGTTGTCATAGGGGATGCCGCCGGGCTGGTGGTGCAGATAGTGAAACTCCACCGACGCGCCATAGCCTGCCTCCAGCATTTCCATCTGCACAAGCGCGGTGATCGCTTCGATATGCTCCGGCGTCAGGCGGTCCAGAAACCGGAACATCAATTGCCGCCATGTCCAGAAACTGTCGGTTGGATCCGGACCGCGCCGTTCGGTCAACCCGGCCATGGCGCGCTGAAACGCGTGGCTGTGGACGTTGACCGGGGCGGGCAGCAGCATCGGAACGCGGGTGTCCTGCGCGGGCATGTCTGCCTGCACCGCGCCGATCCGCCCGTCGGCGGCAATCTCGACAGAGACGCCGGAGGCCCACCCGGTCGGCAACAAAGCCGTTTCGGCCCAGATCGTTGTCATCGTCGCTCCGCTTGACAGAATAATATGTGTGCACATAAAAACATTAAGAACAGGTTTTATCAAGCGAGTCGCAATGATGCTCCTCACCAATGCCCAGATCGCCACGTTGCAGGACGCTCAAGGCTACGGGCTGGTGGAGGACGGCGCCATCGCCATCGAGGGCGAGCAGATTGCCTGGGTCGGACCCGCCGGCGAGGTTCCGGCGGCGTATCATGGCGGCACGGTCCATGATCTGGGCGGCCGCCTCGTGACCCCGGGCTTGATCGACTGCCACACCCATGTGGTCTTTGGCGGCAACCGCGCTGCCGAGTTCGAGCAGCGCCTCAACGGGGCGAGCTACGAAGAGGTCGCGCGCGCCGGTGGCGGGATCGTCTCGACGGTGACCGCGACCCGCGCGGCCTCTGACGATATGTTGCTGGCAGAGGCGCTCACACGGGTGGACGCTCTGATCGCCGAGGGCGTCATGCTGATCGAGGTGAAATCCGGCTACGGGCTTGACAGAGAGACGGAGCTCAAGATGCTCCGCGTCGCGCGACAGCTTGCGCAGGCCCGACCGGTCGAGATCCGGACCAGTTTTCTGGGAGCCCATGCCGTGCCGCCGGAGTACCGGGGCAGTCCCGACGCCTATATCGACGACGTCTGCATCCCGGCCCTGCGCGCCGCCCATGCCGAAGGTCTGGTGGATGCGGTCGACGGGTTCTGCGAGGGCATCGCGTTCGACACGGCCCAGATTGCGCGCGTCTTCGACGCGGCGGCGGCACTTGGCCTGCCGGTCAAGCTTCACGCCGAGCAATTGTCGAATATCGGCGGCACGCGGCTCGCTGCGCGCTATGGCGCGCTCAGCGCCGATCATGTGGAATATGCCACCGACGAAGACGCCGCGGCGCTGGCGCAGTCCGGTACGGTGGCGGTGGTGCTGCCCGGCGCGTTCTACACGCTGCGCGAAACCCAGGCGCCGCCGATACAGGCCTTTCGCGATCACGGCGTGCCGATGGCGCTGGCCACCGACTGCAATCCCGGCTCGTCGCCGCTGGCGTCGGTGCTGCTGAGCATGAACATGGCCTGCACGCTCTTCCGCATGACCCCGCTGGAGGCGCTGCTGGGTGTGACCGTCCATGCCGCCAGAGCGCTGGGCGTCGCGGATCGCGGGCGGATCACGGCCGGAGCGCGCGCCGATCTTTGTGTCTGGAACGTGACGCATCCGGCAGAGCTTGCCTACCGTATCGGCTTCAACCCTCTGCACAAGCGCGTCTTCAGGGGGGCGCCATGACCGTCACGCTCATACCGGGCTCTGCCACGCTTGCGCAGTTGCAGGACATCTGGTCGAGCCGGAGCGCCGTGGTGCTGGACCCGTCCTCCCATGCCGGGATCAGGGCCGCACATGCGCTGGTGTCACAGGCGGCAAATGGCGACGCGGCGGTCTACGGGGTGAACACCGGCTTTGGCAAGCTCGCCAGCGTCAAGATCGCGGCCAAGGACGTGGCCAAGCTTCAGCGCAACCTGATCCTGTCGCATTGCTGCGGCGTGGGGGAGGCCCTGGACGACGCCACCACCCGGCTGATGATGGTGCTCAAGCTTCTGTCGCTGGGGCGCGGCGCGTCCGGCGTGGCGATGACCACGGTCGAGACCATCGAGGTCATGCTGGCCCGCGGCGTGATCCCGGTCATCCCGGCCCAGGGCTCCGTCGGCGCGTCCGGCGATCTGGCGCCGCTTGCGCATATGGCCGCGGCGATGATCGGCGAAGGTGAAGCGTTTTTCGACGGTCAGCGGATGCCATCGGGGGAGGCGCTGTCAAAGGCCGGGATCCCCCCGATTGTGCTGGGCGCCAAGGAAGGCCTCGCGCTGATCAACGGCACGCAGTTCTCCACTGCCTGCGCGCTTGTCGGGCTCTGGGGTGCGTGGCGCAATGCGGCGAGCAGCGTGGTGACGGGTGCGCTCTCGACCGATGCGATCATGGGATCCACCGCGCCGCTGCAGGACGCCATCCACACCCTGCGCGGTCACGCGGGCCAGATCGCCGTCGCGCGCGCCCAACGCGCGCTGATGCACGGATCGCAGATCCGCGAGAGCCATGTGGAGGGCGACACACGGGTGCAGGATCCCTACTGCATCCGCTGCCAGCCGCAGGTGACGGGGGCGGCGATGGACCTCTTGCATTTCGCCGCGCGCACGTTGGAGACCGAGGCGAATGCCGTCACCGACAACCCGCTTGTGCTGGTCGATGACGGTCTCATCGTCTCCGGCGGCAATTTCCATGCGGAGCCGGTGGGCCTTGCCGCCGATCAGATTGCGGTCGCCATTTCAGAGATCGGCGCAATTGCGCAGCGTCGCGTGGCGCTGATGGTGGACCCGACCCTGTCCTTCGATCTGCCGCCGTTCCTGACACCCGATCCGGGTCTGAACTCCGGCCTGATGATTGCCGAGGTGACCACCGCCGCGCTGATGAGCGAAAACAAGCATCTGGCCAATCCCTGCACGACGGACAGCACACCGACCTCCGCCAATCAGGAGGACCACGTGAGCATGGCCGCACATGCGGCACGACGGCTGGAGCGGATGAACCGGAACCTGAACGTGATCCTGGGTGTCGAGGCGATGTGCGGCGCGCAGGGGATCGAGTTTCGCGCGCCGCTGCAGACCAGCGACGCGTTGAAAGCGGCGATGGCGGTCCTGCGCGCGGATGTGCCGACCGTGGTCGAGGACCGCTATCTGGCGCCTTCGATCGAAGCGGCAACCGCGCTTGTCGAAACCGGCAGACTGGCCGCGGCGGTGGAGCTTCCGTCCTTTGTTCTGGGGCACGCCGGATGACCCCGGTCGTCACATGTCAGGGCACGGGGCCGGTGGTGCTTGGCCTGCCGCATACCGGGACATTCCTCCCCGACGACATCGAAGCACGGCTGAACGAGACCGGGCGCGCGCTCTCAGATACCGACTGGCATGTCGAGCGTCTTTATGACGGGCTGCTGGACAACGTCACAACCGTCCGCGCGACTTTTCACCGCTATGTCATCGATGCCAATCGCGATCCCGCGGGTGTCAGCCTCTATCCGGGGCAGAACACCACCGGGTTGGTGCCGGTGACGGATTTCGACGGAAAGGCGATCTGGAAGACGCCGCCCACGTCCCGGGAGGTCGACGCCCGCCGCAGCGCGTTTCATGCGCCCTATCACGCGGCATTGCAGAGCGAACTGGACCGCGTCCGGGCCCTGCATGGCGTGGCGATCCTGTTTGACTGCCACTCGATCCGGTCCAACATCCCGTTTCTGTTCGAGGGCCCCTTGCCCGATTTCAACATCGGCACAAACGATGGCACAACCTGCGCGCCCATCATCGAGAGCCTCGTGGCGCGTGCCTGCGCTGAGGTCATCGACCCTGAAGACCCGCCCTACAGCCGTGTCATCAACGGCCGGTTCAAGGGGGGCTGGACCACGCGGCACTATGGCCAGCCCGACACCGGCATCCACGCGATCCAGATGGAACTGGCCCAATCGACCTACCTCAAGGCCGAACACGCGCCGTGGGAATACGACAAGGACAAGGCGGCCCCGCTGCGCCGTCGCCTGAGCCGCATCCTGACCGACCTCGACGCTGTTGCCCCCAGCCTGAAAGAGAGACCATGACCAATCCGCGCCACAACCTCCGTGATATCTATCCGCCCACCGGCCCCGAGATCACCGCAAAAAGCTGGCTGACCGAAGCGCCGATGCGCATGCTGATGAACAACCTGCACCCGGACGTGGCCGAAAACCCGCATGAGCTGGTGGTCTATGGCGGCATGGGCCGCGCCGCGCGCACATGGGAGGATTTCGACGCCATCGTTGCCGCGCTGAAAGAGCTCGGGGACACGCAGACGCTGCTTGTGCAATCGGGCAAACCCGTCGGCGTGTTCAACACCCACAAGGACGCGCCGCGCGTGTTGATTGCAAACTCCAACCTCGTGCCGCACTGGGCCACGTGGGAGCATTTCAACGAGCTCGATAAGAAGGGGCTGGCGATGTATGGCCAGATGACCGCGGGCTCGTGGATCTATATTGGCACGCAGGGCATCGTGCAGGGCACCTACGAGACCTTCATGGAAGCCGGGCGCCAGCATTATGAGGGCAACCTCAGCGGACGCTGGATCCTGACCGGCGGGCTGGGGGGCATGGGAGGCGCGCAGCCGCTGGCCGCGGTCATGGCCGGTGCCTGCTGTCTGGCCGTGGAATGTGACGAAACCCGTGCCGACTTCCGCCTGAGAACGCGCTATGTCGATGAAAAGACACATGATCTCGACAATGCACTGGCGATGATCGATCGCTGGACCGCCGCCGGTGAGGCGAAATCCGTGGCGCTGATCGGCAATGCCGCGGACGTCTTCCCGGAGCTGGTCCGGCGCGGTATCAGGCCCGACATGGTGACGGACCAGACCTCTGCCCATGATCCTGTCCACGGCTACCTGCCGCAGGGCTGGAGCGTCTCCGAATGGCGCGCGAAACAGGAAAGCGATCCGGCGGCGGTCGAGACAGCCGCCCGCGCCTCGATGAAGATCCAGGTCGCGGCGATGGTGGATTTCTGGAATGCGGGTGTGCCGACGCTGGATTACGGCAACAACATCCGGCAGGTCGCAAAGGAAGAGGGGCTGGAAAACGCCTTTGCCTTCCCGGGCTTTGTGCCCGCCTATATCCGACCGCTCTTCTGCCGTGGCATCGGTCCGTTCCGCTGGTGCGCACTTTCGGGCGATCCCGAGGACATCTACAAAACCGACGCGAAGGTCAAAGAGCTGATCGACGATCCGCATCTGCATAACTGGCTCGACATGGCGCGCGAGCGGATCAGCTTCCAGGGTCTGCCCGCGCGGATCTGCTGGGTGGGTCTTGGTCTGCGGCACAAGCTGGGTCTGGCGTTCAACGCCATGGTTCGCTCGGGAGAGTTGAGCGCGCCTGTTGTCATCGGGCGCGATCACCTGGATTCGGGCTCCGTCGCCTCGCCCAATCGCGAGACGGAGGCGATGAAGGACGGCTCTGATGCCGTCTCCGACTGGCCGCTGCTCAACGCGATGCTGAACGTGGCGAGCGGTGCGACCTGGGTCTCGCTGCATCACGGCGGCGGTGTCGGCATGGGGTTTTCGCAGCATTCGGGCATGGTGATCTGCTGCGACGGCACCGAAGACGCGGACCGCCGCCTCGCCAACGTGCTCTGGAACGACCCCGCCACAGGTGTGATGCGCCACGCCGATGCCGGGTATCAGGACGCGCTGGATTGCGCGACGGAGAACGCCCTGAACCTGCCGGGCATCCTCGGGCGCTGATCGGGAGAATGCGCCTTTGCAGCGCGCGCGCCCATTGCGGCGGGGCCCGGGGCGCGTGCCGCGGTGCGCCTGCGGGTGAGGTCAGAGGGCAAACCCCGCGCCGTCGTCGGTGGGATGTTGCCGCGAGCCTGAAAGGTCAGATCTCGCAGCGCCGCCCTTGGTGGCCGGACGCGCTTTCGGGCGTCGTGCAGCGCCCGGCTGCACTTCGCGCCGCAGAGCCGCTTCCGTCCTTCGCCTTACGCGGTTGTCAACGCGAGAAATCCGGCGGTGTGAAAGCGCACCAGCGTCTCGAAGCTTTCTTCCGGCGGGCGTTGCGCGCCGCGCCCCGAGAGCTTTTCGGGGCGGCCGGTGGCGGCGCAGATCCCCAGCATGGCCGCCACCATCGCGGAGAAACCTTCGACGACATCTTCGGGGTCGGCGCCTGCCAGCGCCTTTTGCAATTCGGCGATGTAGTCGCGTGCCATGTCATCATAATGGCGCGCGATGATTTCGGTGCCGAGCGGCGAGTTGGCCAGCCGCCCCATCAGCGCGGCATAGTTGCGCCAGCCCACATCGCCATGGCTGGCGGACTGGATGAACGGGCTGACATAGTCGCGCACCAGTTGCTTGATCGGGATCGCATGGCCATCCGCGCGCGTGCGGGCAGCCAGCAGCGCCTCGCGGCGCAACCCGGTCATGATATCCGCGCGACGCGCAACCACGGCGTCGAAAAGCTGTTCTTTCGGTCCGAAATGATAGCCGATGGAATGGATCTGCAGACCGGCCGCCGCGGCCACGTCGCGGATCGAGGCGCCGTCATACCCGCGGTCGGCAAAAAGCTCTTCGGCGGCGTCGAGAATGCGGTCGCGGGTCTGCTCGGACTTGCCGCCCTTGGGGCGTCCGGGTTTGCGCGGCGTCTCGGGCTCCGGCGCCGGTGTCAGGCTGCGCAATTGCCGCCGCATCGTCATGCCGCGCGCGGGGCGGGGGTCAATTGCAAGAGCGCGCGCGCCTCGTCCGGCGTGGCCACGCGGCAGCCCAGCGCCTCGATCAGGGTTCTGGCGGTCTGCACCTGATCGGCGTTTGAGGTCGACAATTCGCCGGGCCCCGCCCAGAGCGAATCCTCGAGGCCGACACGCACGTGGCCGCCACCCGAGACAACGGTGGCCGCGACCCGCATCTGCTGTGCGCCGGCCCCCAGCGCCGACCAGACCATGTCATCGCCGAACAGCCGCAGCGCCGTGCGGCGCATATGCGCGATGTCGTCGGGATGCGCGCCGATCCCGCCCAAAAGGCCAAACACCGTTTGCACGAAGAACGGCGGCTCGACCGCGCCCTTGTCGGCAAAATGCGCCAGATTGTAGAGGTGGGCAGTGTCGTAGCATTCGAACTCGAACCGGGTGCCGTTCTCCCGGCAGGTGTCCAGAACGTAGTCGATGTCCTTGTAACTGTTTCGGAAAACCAGATCTTTGGAGCCTTCGAGATGGGCATGTTCCCAATCGGGCAATTGCGGGTAGCGCTTTTGCATCGGGAAGAGGCCCATATTCATCGACCCCATATTGAGCGAGGCCAGTTGCGGCGCAAATTTCTCAGCCGGGCGGACACGTTCCTGAACGGTCATATAGGGGCTGCCGCCGGTTGTCAGGTTGAGCACCGCATCGGTTTGCGCGGCGATCTGCGGGACGATGCGACCAAAGCCCTCGACGCTCTGATCCGGCTGACCGGTCTCGTCGTTGCGGGCATGAAGATGCAGGATCGCGGCACCGGCACAGGCCGCGTCCACCGCCGAGGCAATGATGGCCTCGGATGTGGCCGGAAGATGTGGCGACATGGACGGCGTGTGGATCGCGCCGGTGATGGCGCAGGTTATGATGACGGGGCGACGTGTCGGCACTTGGGCTCCTATCGGGTCGCTGCCTGTTCCGCAGAGCGGATCAACCCGCGCAGGATCGGCGGTGTGACGGGCAGTGACGCGATCTTAACACCTCGATCCGACAACGCATCCTCGATTGCGCTGGTCAGGGCCGATGGCGCCCCCAACCTGCCGCCTTCGCCGCCGCCCTTGATGCCGTATTCGGTGAAGGGCGAGGGCGTTTCCACATGGCCCAGCTTGAAATTGCGCGGCATCTCGTTGGCGGTGGGCATGGCAAACTCGGCGAAGTTGGCATTGGTGAACTGCCCCGTCTCGTCGTAATTGAAGACCTCGCTCAGCGTCGTGCCGATGCCATTGGCCGTGCCGCCCCAGACCTGACCGGCCAGCGTGCGCGGGTTGACCATGGTGCCGTTGTCATGCACCGCGGCATAGTCGAGGATCTCGACCTTGCCGGTGCCGGGATCGACCTCGACCGCGACGATGTGACAGATATGGCCCACGATAGGGTAGAAGATGCCAAGGTGGCTCCGGTCCTCGGCGGGGTCCGTCGAGAGCGGATGATCGTAGACGGCGGTGGTCTCGATCCCGCTGTCAAACTCCTCGCCATCGGGAAAGCTGAGGCGGAAGAAGCTGGATGTAAGCGCGATCTCGCCAAAGGCCTTTTCCTGATCCTTCAGCCCCTTGACCGCAACCGTGCCATTGCGCAGCTCGACATCCTCCGGGCGGCGCTGCAGCATATGCGCGCCAAAGCGTTTGAGCTTTTCCTCCAGCCGGATCGACGCGCTGACGCAGGCGCCCGCGATCATCGCCGTGAACCGGCTGCCCTGCGGACCGACACCGTTGAAGCCCGACTGACTGTCGGAATAGTTGAACACGATATCCTCGGGCGCGACGGTCAGGCGTTCGGCGAGGATCTGGGCCACCACTGTTTCCGGCGAGTTGCCCACCATCGGCGAATTCAGCGTCACGAACAGCTTGCCCGACGGGTCCAGCCGCACGGTGATACCCTCGGGTGTGGAGGTCAGGGTAAACCCGGGTGTCTCCTTGTTGTTGAGCGACCACCATTCGGTGGGGCCGTAGACGCTGCGTTCCATGCAGGTGGCCACGCCCACGCCGACGCAGCGCCCCTCGGCGCGCATCGCGTGCGCCTTTTTGCGCCAGCCGTCGAGATCGAACAGGGTTTGCGCCTCTGACAGCACCTTCTGGAAATTGCCGCTATCATAGATATTGCCGGTCGGGATCATGTAGGGAAACTGATCGGGCTGGATCATGTTCTGCACCCGCAACTCGACCGGATCCCGGCCCAGCTCTTCGGCGGCGGCATCGACCATGCGTTCCATGACCCAATTGGTCACTTCGGAACCGAATCCGCGATAGGGCCCCTGCTGGGTCTTGTTGGTCAGCACCGCCCTGACCCGCATGCCAAAACTCTGGATCCGGTAGGGGCCGGTGACCTGCGCCATGGCGTTGCCATGGGTGCCGACACCAAACTGCAGATAGGCGCCATAATCATCCAGCACGGTGAAACGCAGCGATGTGAAGGTGCCATCTCCGGCCACCGCAAGCTCCGTGTCATAAAGCCGGTCCGACCCGTGGCTGTCGGAGTTGGTGAAGTGTTCCAGCCTGTCTTCGATGTATTTGACCGGCACACCCGCCAGCCGTGCAAGGCCCGCCGTCAGGATGATGATCTTGTGGCTGAACACCTTGGACCCGAAACTGCCGCCCGTAAGAACAGGCACGATCCGCAGCTCTCCCGGTGAGACCCGCAGCGCGCCGCCGATCACGAACGGGATGAAGTTGTAGAAGTTCGAATTGGCATGAATCGTGTAGCCGCCCTTGAAGGGATCGAACTGGGCGACCACGCCGCTGGTCTCGATCGCCTGCGCCGAGGAGCGCTGCCAGCGCAGACGCCGCTTCACGATATGGTGCGCCTCGGCGAAATGCCGGTCGACCTCACCGAAGGCAAAGCTTTCGTCGAGCGCGACGTTGCTCTCGCGGTCGTCTGGGTGCAGCAGCGCGTCGCCGGTGGCCGCAGCAGAAGCTTCGAGATCCACGCAGGCGGGCAGAACCTCCCATTCGACCTCCACCAGTTCGGCGGCGTCCTCCGCGACATAGCGATCCTCGGCAACCACGGCGGCCACCACCTCTCCGACATGGCGCACCTTGCCCATCGCCATGGCATGCTGCGTGATCGGCGGAGAGGCGAAACTGGGGCAGGGCTCCACGACGGAGGCCAGATCCTCGCCGGTATAGACACCGATCACACCGGGCAAAGCGCTGGCCTTTGAGGTGTCTATGCTGACGATGCGCGCATGGGCGTGCGGGCTAGAGACCATCGCCGCATGGGCCATGCCCGGCACCGTGATGTCGTCGATATAGCCGCCCTTGCCAGACAGGATCCGCGGGTCCTCGACCCGCATCATGCTCTGGCCGATCCAGGTCAATCCGGCGCGCGGCGCCTCGCGCTGACGGCTGGGCGGGATGACGTTGCTTTTCAGATGGTCGGACATGGGGGTCTCCCTCAAGCGTCAGGTCGGCTGAAGCGTGGTTTCGGTGTCGGCCTCACGCAATTTGACCGCGGCGGAGCGAATGGCGCTGATGATGAATTCATACCCCGTGCACCGGCACAGGTTGCCCGAGATCGCCTCGCGGATCTCGTCATCGGTGGGATCGGGGTTCTCGGCCAGAAGCTCTTGCGCGCTGGCCAGCATGCCCGGTGTGCAAAAGCCGCATTGCAGCCCGTGCTCTTCCCAGAAGGCCTGCTGGATCGGGTGCAGGTCATCGCCCCTGGCCAGACCCTCGACCGTGGTGATCTCGGAGCCTTCGGCCTGCACCGCGAACATCAGGCAGGACCGCACGGCCTTGCCGTCAAGCACCACGTTGCAAGATCCGCAAACCCCGTGTTCGCAGCCGACATGGGTTCCGGGCAGCGCCAGTTCCTGACGGATGAAATCCGACAGAAGCATGCGCGCGGGCACCGTCGCTTTGCGCAGGCGTCCGTTGACGGTCAGTTCAAACGATACGGTGGTCATTGCGTCCTCCATCCTGGGATTGCTCCGGCCTCACCGGGCGCGCGCCACGGCGTCGCCCAGAACGCGCGGCAGCAGCGCGCGGATGAGGTCGCGTTTGTACTCTGCATCGCTGGCGGCGCTTTCCTGCGGCTCGGCGCGATTGGCCGCGTCCTGTGCAATTTCGGCGAACAGCCCTTCCTCCGGGGATTGCCCGGCCAGAGCGCGTTCGGCATCCCCAAGCCGCGTGGCGCAGGCATTGACACCGGCCAGCGCGATCCGGGGTGACGCGATCTGGCCGTCGCGGATCTGCAGCGTCGCCACAACCGTACACCAGGCATAATCGCCCCGACGCATCGCCACTTCCTCAAACCCCCATCCGGTCTTTTCGGCGGGCTTTGGAATGCGCAGTTCGGTCAGTATTTCGTCGGCCGCGATGGCGGTTTCATAGGTCCCGACGAAGAAATCCGTGGCGGCAACGCTCCGCTGCGCGCCGGTTTTCGAGAGCACCAGCTCCGCCTCCAGGATCTGCATGATGGCGGGCATCTCGGAGGCCGCATCCGCATGGCACAGATTGCCGCAAAGCGTGCCGCGGTTGCGCACGGCGGCATGTGCAATCCAGTCATAGGCTTCCGCGATGATCGGCAGATGCGCCGCAATCAGGTCCGAGGATTTGACCGCCGCGTGGCGCGCCAGAGCACCGATTGCAATCACGTCGTCTTCCTCGCGGATATAGTCGAGCTCTGACAGCCGGTTGATGTCGATCAGGCAGTCGGGCCGGGCGAGGCGATAGTTCATCATCGGAACGAGGCTTTGGCCCCCCGCAAGAATGCGTGTGTCCCCGCCCGAGCCCAGCAGCGCGAGTGCGGCAGGCAGGTCGGCGGGACGCTCGTACCGGAATGCGGATGGTTTCATGTCATGTCCTCCCTCTGTCCCGTCAGCCTGCGAAACGCGGCTCGGGCACACCGCGAATGCCCAATCCGCGAATGCGAAACAGGCTCCCGGCTGAAAATTGCGGTTTTGTCTGCCTGGCAAAGCCGTCATGCGCGGCAGGGTGAGCGACCCGGGCCATCGACGTGACATAGATGTCGTCCAGATCGGGGCCGCCGAACATCACCGAGGTAATGTTGCGTACCGGCATCGAGATCTTGCGCTCCACGCGGCCATCCGGGGCGTACCGGATCAGATCGCCCGAGATGACCTGCGCATTCCACAGATACCCTTCGGCATCCACGGTGGAGCCATCCGCAAATCCCGCATCATCCGCTGTCGACGCAAAGACCCGCTTGTTGGTGGGCAAGCCGGTGCTCAGATCATAGTCATAGGCCCAGATCTCGTCCTTGAAGGTATCGGCGAAATAGAAGGTTGTGTCGTCCGGGCTCCAGCAGGGGCCGTTGGAACAGATGATGCCGTCTTCGATCTTGTGCAGGCTCAGATCCGGGTCGAGCCGCCACAACCCGCAAAGGCCCAGCTCTTCCCTGTCGTCCATGCCACCGGCGAAAAAGCGGCCATGACGGTCGCATTTGCCATCATTGAGCCGCGCCCGCGCGGGATCGTCATCCACGGAAGCGATCAGCTCTGTTGCGCCAGTGTCAAAGTCGAAGCTGTAGAAACCGTCGCTGAGCGCGAGCACGGCGCCGCCGCCCTTTCGGAGCGCCATAGCGCCCACATCCTTTGACAAGGGCCAGGATTTTACAGCGCCACTCTGCGGATCCAGCCGCCAGACCGCGTCCTTGCCGACGCGGGGTCCGGTGCTGTCGACCCAGTAGAGCAGCCCCGTCTCGACATCCCAGACCGGCCCTTCGCCCAGATGGTTCCCGCAATGGACCAGGCATTCTATGGTGAATTCCGCGTCCACATCCCGATCCTTGCTGACCTGAGCGACTCGGCTCATGACATTGGTTAGCAAATTTTTATACAAACGTACAATTAAATAAAACGACCAGCACGCGAATTGCCCGCCAACCGCGTCCGGACCGGTCGCTTTTCAGGCGTCGAACACTCTCGGCTTTGCTGTGCCTTCAAGAGCGGCGCGACGTGCGGCCACCTCTCGGCATGATCACCCGGCGCAACCGCAGCACGGTCCCTCGCCGCGATCACATGCATGCCGGGCGTCTTCTGCGCGATGATCACTATGTTCGGCGACGCGTCGGGATCCGCCTGCCACGTCCTGATTGCAACCATTGGGCTGGGCGTCTTGTTGCGTTTCTCGCCCGTGACGTTGCCATTTCTGCAGTCGGGTGGCAGGCTTTTCCTGATCTGTCTGGCCTGGCGGGGACGGGCCGAACGCGCCGATGCACCGTCCCGTGCGCCCGCAACGAGAATGCTGACAGACTTTCTGGCAAGCGTCACAAACCCGAAATCCATGGTGTTTTTCGCCGCCCTGTTTCCCGGTTTCGTGTCCTTGGAGCACGACATCCTTACCAGTCGCTGATCTGCGGCACGGTATTCGTCCTGCTCGATGCGGCCAACGTTCCGGGCGACGCGCTGCTTGCCATGCATGCGTGCCGGAACGTGACCTCACCCGGGCTGCATCAGAGATCATCAAACCGTGGACGCGATCACCTACCGCCACAACCGGTCCGATTGTTGCTTCGCGATGCGGCGGGACAGGGATTCGAACTGAGCGACGACAAATGACCGGAACCGGCGCAGCGCCGGGATCTCGTCCCTTGCGCGCGCGACCAGAACACCCAGGGCGCGGTCCGGGTGGCCGATCTCGAGCGACAGCGCCGTGATCGCGACTTTCTCGCGCATCATGAACACCACCGAATAGGGCAGGACCGTCAGACTGTCGGAGCCCGACAACACCTCGATCACTGACGCGAGCGAGCCGCCGGAAAAGCTGATCCGGAAATCCTCCGCGCCGATATTCGTCAGCGCCCGCCGGAGATCCTGGTAAAGCGGGCTGTCAGCGGGGGGGGCAATCCAGCTGTAGCGGGCGATCTCGTCCGGGGTGACAAGCTTCTTGCGCGTCAGCGGATGCCCGGTCCGGCAGGCAATCACGTTCAGACCGGGCAGGATCGGCTGAAACGCCAGATCCTCGGGCACGGTCTCCTGCTGCAACGGCAGAATGACCATGTCGATGGTGCCGTTGCGCAGTTTGCCGGTGAGCTCCGCGGCATAGCCGTAGGATTGATCGACCCGCACATCCGGCATCTGCTGCTGGAACATCGCGATCATCGCCGAGATGACGCCATCCATGAAGATCGGCGTGCCGCCCACCCGCACCAACCCGGCATGGCCGGTCAGATAGCGGTCCACGATATCCGATGAGGCGCGGCTGGCCTTGAGCACCGCGCGCCCCTGATCGGCGAGCATTGCACCCAGCTCTGTCGGCTGCAACGGGCGGCGGCCGGGTTGGAAAAGCGGGGCGCCCACCCGTGTTTCCAGCTGAGACAGCGTGCGCGAGACCGAGGGCTGCGACTTGCCAAGCGCCTCCGCCCCTTCGGTCAGTCCGCCGTGATCGACGATGGCCGCCAGTATTTCGAGGTGACGTGGGTCCAGTTTCATAACTTCGAGATATATAATGTCACGCCAATTAGATCAAATTCCAATAATTCGGATGGTATTAACGAAGTCCAAGGGACGAGGAGCGCGGCATGTCATATTTTCAGCGGGAATTCGTGGCCACGAGCGCAGCGGTGCGTGTGCGCTTCGGTCCCGGTGTCCGTCACGAGGTCGCCGCCGAGCTTGACCGTCTGGGCGCTTCCCGCGCGCTTGTGCTCTCCACGCCGCAGCAGGCCGAAACCGCGCTCGAATTTGCCGAGACCCTCGGGTCTCGTGCCGCGGGGGTGTTCTCGCGGGCGGCCATGCACACGCCGGTGGCGATCAGCGAAGAGGCCGCCGCCTATGCCCGCGAGATCGGGGCCGACAGCATGGTTGCGGTGGGGGGCGGGTCGACCACCGGGCTGGGCAAGGCGATTGCCTACCGCACGGATCTGCCGCAAATCGTCATCCCGACCACTTATGCCGGGTCCGAGGCCACGCCGATCCTCGGCCAGACAGAGGACGGAAAAAAGACGACGCTGACCGATCCGAAGGTGCAGCCCGAAATTGTGCTCTACGATGCCGAACTGGTGGCGACGCTGCCCGTCGGCATGACGGTGACCAGCGCGCTGAACGCCATCGCCCATGCGGCCGAGGCGCTTTATGCGCGCGACCGGAATCCGGTATCGACCGCGCTTGCCATCGAGGGGATCAGGGCCTTTGCCGACGCGCTGCCCAGGGTGCGCGCCGCGCCGCAGGACATCGATGCGCGGGGCGAGACGCTGTACGGCGCCTGGCTCTGCGGCACCGTGCTGGGACAGGTCGGCATGGCGCTGCATCACAAGCTTTGCCACACGCTGGGCGGGTCCTTCGATCTGCCCCATGCGGAGACCCACGCGATCATCCTGCCGCATGCCATCGCCTTCAACGAGGCCGCGGTGCCCGAATTGCTGGCCCCTGTCGGCGCGGCTCTGGGCGGCGGGCCCGCAGGCGCCGCGCTGCACAGGTTTGCCACCGCCATGGGCGCGCCGCTGGCGCTGCGCGACCTCGGCATGGAAGAGGCCGATCTCGACCGCGCCGCAGAAATCGCCACGCAAAATGCCTACTGGAACCCGGCAGCCATCGACCGGGACGGCATCCGCACCCTGCTGGACGCCGCCTTTCACGGGCGCGCGCCGGGCAGCGACACCATCTAGGGAGGACGATCATGTTCACACGCCGCCGATTGCTCAAATCCACAGCCGCCGCCGGGCTCGCCGCCACCGCAGGTGGTCTTGCCGCGCCCGCACTGGCGCAGGGCGCGCGGATCAAACTGGGCTATGTCACCCCGCAATCGGGGCCGCTCGCGGCCTTTGCGGAGGCCGACGGCTTTATCCTCGACGGGTTTGCCGCCACCGATGCGGGGGCCAATTTCGAGGTCATCGTCAAGGACAGCCAGTCCAACCCGAACCGCGCGGCGGAAGTGGCGCAGGAACTCATTGTCGACGACGGCGTCGATCTGATGCTGGTGGCCTCGACACCCGAGACCACGAACCCGGTCACCACCACCTGCGAGAACGAGGAGGTGCCCTGCATCTCGACCGTCGCCCCGTGGCAGCCCTGGTTCATCGGCCAGCAGGGCAATCCCGGCGATCCCGGAAGCTGGGAGCCGTTCTACTACGCCTATCACTTCTTCTGGGGGCTGGAGGACGTGATCTCGGTCTTCACCGACATGTGGGCACAGCTCGAGACCAATAAATCGGTGGGCGCGCTTTTTCCCAATGATGGCGACGGCAACGCCTGGGGTGATCCCAATGTCGGCTTTCCGCCGGTTCTGGCGGATCAGGGCTATACGCTCACCGATCCGGGCCGATACCAGAACCTGACCGACGATTTCAGCGCGCAGATCAACGCCTTCAAGGCGGCCAATGCCGAGATTGTCACCGGCGTCGTCATCCCGCCCGATTTCACCACCTTCTGGACGCAGGCCAAGCAGCAGGGTTTCACGCCCAAGGCGGCCTCGATCGGCAAGGCGATCCTGTTCCCGCAGGCGGTCGAATCGCTGGGGGCCGCGGGTCACAACCTCTCGTCCGAGGTCTGGTGGTCGCCGTCGCATCCCTTTGCATCGTCGCTGAACGGGAACAGCGCCGGGGATCTGGCGGCGGGGTTCACCGCCGCCACCGGTCGCCAGTGGACCCAGCCCATCGGCTTTGTGCACGCGCTCTTCGAGGTCGCGGCAGATGCGATGTCGCGGGTCAGCGACAGCGGCGATCCGGACGCGGTGTCCGAGGCCATCGCGGCCACGAAACTGAACACAATCGTCGGACCGCTGGCATGGGACGGCGCCGGTCTGCCGCCTTTTGCCGCGCGCAACGTCGCCAAGACCCCGCTTGTCGGCGGGCAATGGCGGCTGCGCGATGACGGCGGCTACGATCTTGTTGTCGTCGACAACACAACCGCGCCCGACGTGCCGACCGGCGGTGTCATGGAAGAAATCACCGCCTGATCCCACAAGGGGCGGGCCTCGCGCACCGCCCCGTCCCGGCCTGTATTGAACACTGAGCCATGTGCCCTGAGCCCTGAGCCTTTTGCCTCGCGCCACCTGACGGAGCCCCTATGTCCATCCTGTCACTCGATAACGTCTCCAAAAGCTTCGGTGCCCTGAAGGTCACCGACGCTGTGAGCTTTGACGTGCCGCAGGGGCAGGCGCTTGGAATTATCGGCCCAAACGGCGCGGGCAAATCCACGCTTTTCAACCTGATCACCGGCAATCTTGTGTCGGATGAAGGGCGGATCGACTTCGACGGGCAGGACGTCACGCGTGTGCCTGCAATGAAACGGGTGGCAGCAGGGGTCGGCAGGTCGTTCCAGATCCCCCAGCCCTTCGAGAAACTCACCGTCTTCGAGAACCTGCTTGTCGCCGCCACCCATGGCCGCGCGGCCTCCGAGGCGGAGGTGCTGGAGCCCTGCGCCGATGTGCTGCGCCGCACCGGCCTTCTGCCAAAGGCCAACAGCCCGGCGGGCACCCTGTCGCTGCTGGAGCGCAAGCGGCTCGAACTTGCCCGCGCCATGGCAACCGGCCCCAAGCTTCTGCTGCTCGACGAGATCGCGGGCGGGCTGACCGAAGCCGAGTGCCGCTCGCTCGTGCAGACCATCCGCGACATCCATGCCGAGGGTGTGACGATCATCTGGATCGAACATGTGCTGCACGCCCTGAATGCGGTGGTCGAGCGGCTTCTGGTGCTGGATTTCGGCCGGGTGATCGGCATCGGCGATCCGAAAGAGATCATGGACAGCCGCGAAGTGCGCGAGATTTATCTGGGGATCGAGGTCTGATGGCGCTTTTGGAAACAGATGGTCTGACTGCACGATACGGCGATTTTCAGGCACTCTTTGGCGTCGACATCACGCTGAACGAGGGGGAAACCGTCGCCATCATAGGGGCCAACGGGGCCGGTAAGACAACGCTGATGCGCTCGATCACCGGGGTTCTGCGCAACGAGGCGCGCCAGATCCGCCATAAGGATGTGGAAATCGGCCACCTGCCCGCGGACACGATCATGAAGCGCGGCATTGCCATGGTGCCCGAAGGGCGCAAGCTCTTCCCGTCGCTGACGGTCGAGGAAAACCTGATCATCGGCGGCCAGCACAAGGGGGGCCGCGATCTGGGTGACCGGATCGACAGCGTGCTGTCGCGCTTCACCGGGGGCCCCGATCCGATGGCGCTGGCCGCGGGGCATGACGGCATGGGCCACTGGACGCTTGAGACGATCTACGCGCTCTTCCCGATCCTGCGCGAACGCCGCATGACACCTGGCACAGCTTTGTCGGGCGGGCAGCAGCAGATGGTCGCCATCGGGCGGGCGCTGATGTCGAACCCGGATGTTCTGCTCTGCGACGAGATCAGCCTCGGGCTCGCGCCTGTGGTGATCCGCGACATCTATGCGGCTCTGCCAAAGATCCGCGAAAGCGGGGCCAGCGTCATCGTTGTCGAGCAGGACATCAGCCAGGCCTTGGCCGTGGCCGACCGGGTCTATTGCATGATGGAGGGCCGCATCACGCTGGAAGGCCGCCCCGACGCCATCAGCCGCGATGACATCCACGCCGCCTATTTCGGAGATGCCGCATGATCTGGCTCGACACGATTCTGCAAGGGGTGCTTCTGGGCGGGCTCTATGCGCTCTTCGCCGCCGGTCTGAGCCTTGTTTTCGGCATCATGCGGCTGGTGAACCTCGCCCATGGCGATCTGATCGTCTTTGGCGCCTATATGATCCTGATCGTGGTGTCGGTGCTGGGGCTGCATCCGTTTCTGGCCGCGCTTGTCGCCGCGCCGGTGATGTTCGTATTCGGCTGGGTTTTGCAGAAGGCGGTGCTGAACCGGACGCTGGGCGACGATATCCTGCCGCCGCTTCTGGTCACCTTTGGTCTGTCCATCGTCCTCCAGAACGGGCTGCTGGAAGGCTTCTCCGCCGACAGTCAGCGCATTTCGATGGGCGCGCTGGAGACCGCGTCGGTCTCGGTGGGGCCGATCAGCGCGGGCGTGCTGCCGCTGATGACATTTGCGTCGGCGATCCTTGTGATTGTCGCGCTGAACCAGCTCTTCTATCGCACCGCCATCGGGCGCGCCTTCCGCGCCACGTCCGACGACCCCGTGACCGCCAGCCTGATGGGCATCCGGCCCGACCGGGTCTTTGCCACCGCCACCGCGATTGCCATGCTGGTGGTCACCATCGCCGCGCTCTACCTCGGCACACGGGCCAATTTTGATCCGAATGTCGGCCCCGCGCGCCTGATCTACGCTTTTGAGGCGGTGATCATCGGTGGTCTCGGCAGCCTCTGGGGCACGCTGGCGGGGGGCATCATCATCGGTGTCGCGCAGACGCTTGGCGCCGCGATCAACCCCGAATGGCAGATTCTCGCGGGGCATGTCGCCTTCCTGCTGGTGCTGCTGATCCGCCCGCGCGGCCTGTTTCCGAGGGGGCACTGAGCCATGGCCATGACCTATTCCGTCACCACCCGCACCGGCGCGTCCTCCATCGCGATGATCGCCTCGCTGATCCTGGTGGTGGTGCTTGTCGCAGCACCCGCCTTTGCCTCGCGCGGGCTGATCCAGGATCTCTTTTTCATCCTGACGATGCTGACGCTGGCGCAGTTCTGGAACCTGTTGGCAGGTTATGGCGGGCTGGTGTCTGTCGGTCAGCAGGCCTTTGTCGGCATCGGCGCCTATGCGCTTTACGGCGCGGTCATTCTGGGTGGCGCGGATCCGGTGCTGTCGATCCTGCTCGCAGGCCTCGCCGCGCTGGTGCTGGCGGTGCCCACGGCCTATTTCGCGTTCCGCCTGCAGGGCGCCTATTTCGCAATCGGCACCTGGGTCATTGCCGAGGTCGCCCGGCTGTCGGTCGCGCAGTGGCAAGCCGTCGGTGGCGGCACCGGCACCTCGCTGCCGCGCAGCGCATTGCGCGAAATCGGCGCGGTCAACTGGATCGAGACCGCCTTCGATGTGCGCGCCAGTGCAGCCCGCGATATCCTGACCTACTGGCTGGCCCTGATCCTCGCCGTGGCCACCATCGCCGGGATCTACTGGCTCTTGCGCAGCAAAGCGGGGCTGGCTCTGGCGGCGGTGCGCGACAACACCGAAGCCGCGCGGTCGGTCGGGGTCGATGCCGGGCGCATGAAATGGGTGGTCTTTCTGACCTCCGCCTTCGGGACCGGCCTGGCGGGCGGGCTGATCTACCTGCAAAAGGCGCGGATCTCGCCCGATGCCGCCTTCAGCGTCACCGACTGGACGGCCTATGTGATCTTCATCGTCGTGATCGGTGGCATCGGCACCATCGAAGGGCCGATCCTTGGCGTGCTGGTCTTCTTTGCGCTGCAAAGCCTCCTGGCCGACTACGGCAGCTGGTACCTGATGGTTCTTGGGCTGATCGGCATCGCCGTGATGCTCTTTGCGCCACGCGGCCTCTGGGGCCTGATTTCCGAACGCACCGGCATTCAACTGTTCCCTGTCAGACGGCGCCTTGTCGGCGGCGCGCTCACTCAAGAGGAGACCTGAGATATGGCATCACATATTCGGTTATTCACCGCAGCCCTTGCCACCGCGCTGGCCCTGTCCGGCCCGGTTGCCGCCGGCGGCCATGGCGGGCTTCCGGGCCTGCGCGGCATGGATCATGTGGGCTTCACCGTGCCCGATCTGGGTGAGGCGGTGACGTTTTTCCGCGATGTGCTGGGCTGTGCGGAATTCTACCCGCTCGGGCCGTTTTCCGGCGGCGAGTCGACCTGGATGCAGGACCACCTGAACGTCGATCCCGAAGCCACCATTCCCGAAATGCGGCTTATGCGCTGCGGCAATGGCGCGAACCTGGAGATCTTTGCCTACACCGCACCCGACCAGCAGGCCACGCCGCCGCGCAATTCAGACATCGGCGGGCATCACCTGGCCTTCTATGTCGACGATATGACCGCCGCCGTGGCCCATCTCGAGGACAGGGGCGTCGCTGTCTTGGGGGCGCCCACGACGATGTCTGACGGGCCAAGCGCGGGCGAGACCTGGGTCTACTTCCTCGCCCCCTGGGGCCTGCAGCTTGAACTGGTCAGCTATCCGGACGGCAAGGCCTACGAGGCCGATTTCGACGGCCGGCTCTGGGATCCCCGATCCTGACCGCACGCGACGCGATGAAACGCCCAAGAAGGAGCGGCCGATATGGCACAGATTGAAACAGACGTCCTGATCATCGGGACCGGGCCTGCCGGTTCGGCCACCGCAGCGCTGCTGTCGAGCTACGGCATCGCGAACATGGCGGTCAACCGCTACCGCTGGCTGGCGAACACGCCGCGGGCCCACATCACCAACCAGCGCACCATGGAGGTGCTGCGCGATCTCGGGCAGGACGTCGAGGACGAAGCGTATCTCTTTGCCGCGCATCAGGATCTGATGGGTGAGAACGTCTTTTGCGAAAGCCTCGCGGGCGAGGAAATCGGGCGGATGAAAAGCTGGGGCAATCACCCGCTGTCGAAGGCCGAACATCTGCTTTCCAGCCCGACGATGATGAACGACCTGCCACAGACCTTCATGGAGCCGCTGCTGTTCAAGACCGCCTGTTCGCGCGGCACGCAGGCCCGGCTGTCGACGGAATACCTGAGCCACGAACAGGATGCCGAGGGGGTCACGACCACCTGCCGCGACCGGCTGTCGGGTGAGGAGGTCACGATCCGCTCCAAATACCTTGTGGGTGCCGATGGCGGTAACTCACTGGTGGCGCAGCACATCGACACGCCGTTCGAAGGGCAGATGGGGGTTGGCGGGTCGATGAACATCGTGTTCCGCGCCGACCTTTCCAAATACGTCGCCCACCGGCCCAGCGTGCTTTACTGGGTGATGCAGCCTGGCTCCAACGTGGGCGGGATCGGCATGGGGCTGGTGCGGATGGTGCGCCCCTGGAACGAATGGCTGATCGTCTGGGGCTACGACATCAGCGCGCCCGCGCCCGAAGTGGACGAGGCGATGGCGACGCAGGTTGCGCGCCAGCTTGTCGGCGATCCGGAGCTCGAGATCGAGCTGCTCAGCGCCAACACCTGGACCGTCAACAACATGTACGCCACGCATATGCAAAGGGACCGCGTCTTTATCATGGGCGACGCCGCGCACCGGCATCCGCCGTCGAACGGGCTGGGCTCCAACACCTCTATCCAGGACAGCTTCAACCTCGCCTGGAAGCTTGCGGCGGTCCTCAAGGGGCAGGCCGGGACCGCCTTGCTCGACACCTACAGCGCCGAGCGCGCGCCGGTCGCCAAGCAGATCGTGACCCGCGCCAACCAGTCGATCGGGGAGTTCGGGCCGATCTTCGAGTCGCTCGGCATGGCCGAAGGGGTCGACCCCGAAGTGATGCAGGAAAACCTCGAAGCGCGCTGCAACGCGACCCCGGACGCCGAGCAGCAGCGCGCCGCGATCCGCGACGCCATCGCCTTCAAGAAATACGAATTCGATGCCCATGGCGTCGAGATGAACCAGCGCTATCGCTCCGACGCGATTGAGACCGACGGGCAGATCGAGCCGGCTTTCGAGATGGATGCCGAATTGCATTACCAGCCCACCACCTGGCCCGGCGCGCGGATCCCGCATGTCTGGCTTTTCGACCACAAGACCGGCGACAGGCATTCGACGCTGGATCTTTGCGGCAAGGGCGATTTCACGCTTTTCACCGGCATTGGCGGCGAAGGGTGGGAGACGGCGGCAAAGACGGTCAGCGCCGAAATGGGGTTGCCGATCAATGTGCGTCTCATCGGGCCACGCCGCGCCATCGAGGATCTGACCGGCGACTGGGCGCGCGCCCGCGAGATCTCGGATTCGGGCTGCATTCTGGTGCGCCCGGACCAGCATGTCGCCTGGCGCATCGAAGACCTCTCGGCCGATCCGACACGCGACCTGCGCCGCGTCCTCGGATCGATCCTCGCCAGATAAGGAGTTGAAGATGAAACCGGATCTTCCCAAAGCCTACTTCACCGAAGCGGATTCCGCGGATGTCGTCACCGGCCAGAACGTCAACGCAAAGGACGCCCGCCTGCGCGAGGTGATGGACGCCATCACCCGCCACCTGCACGCCGCGATCAAGGAGATCGAGCCGACACAGGAGGAATGGATGACGGGCATCCAGTTCCTGACCAGGACCGGCCACATGTCCGACGACTGGCGGCAGGAGTTCATCCTTTTGTCGGATGTTCTGGGTGTGTCTATGCTGGTCGACGCGATCAATTCGCGCCGTCCGGTAGGCGCGTCGGAGAACACCGTGCTGGGCCCGTTCCATATCGGCGGAACGCCTGAATACGAGATGGGCACCAATATCTGCCTCGACGGCAAGGGCGAGGATATGGTGGTGCGCGGGCGCGTGCTCGACATCGATGGCAAGCCGCTGAGTGGCGTGAAAATCGACGTTTGGCAGGCCAATGACGAGGGGTTCTACGACGTCCAGCAGAAGGGCATCCAGCCCGACTTCAACCTGCGCGGCGTGTTCCGCACCGGCGAGGACGGCAGCTACTGGTTCAAGGCGGTGCGCCCGCAGCATTACTCGATCCCGGCGGACGGGCCGGTGGGCGCCTTGCTGGAAAACCTCGGGCGGCATCCCTATCGCCCGGCGCATCTGCATTACATCATCTCGAAAGAAGGCTATGACGAGGTCACAACCCACATCTTCGACCCCGACGACATCTATATCGACAATGATGCGGTGTTTGGCGTCAAGGAGAGCCTGATCGCCGAGTTCGTGAAGGTGGACGATGCGTCCCGCGTGGCCGAAATGGGCTTCGAGGGGCCGCATTACTGGGACGTGGAGTTCGATTTCGTGCTTGCGCCGAAGGGCCGCTAGGTCATGGCCGATCCCTGCATCATCTGCGTGGCGATCACCGGATCCCTGCCGCGCAAGGAGGACAACCCGGCCGTGCCCGTGACTGTGGCCGAGCAGGTCGACAGCACCCATGAGGCCTTCGAGGCCGGGGCGAGCATCGTGCATGCGCATGTGCGCAACGACGATCAGTCCCCAAGCTCCGACCCCGAGAAATTCGCGCGTCTGAAAGAGGGCATCGCGCGTCACTGCCCGGGCATGATCGTGCAGTTCTCGACCGGCGGGCGCTCCGGCGCGGGCAAGACACGCGGCGGAATGCTGCCGCTGCGTCCGGACATGGCGTCGCTCTCGGTGGGCTCCAACAATTTCCCGACGCGGGTCTACGAGAACCCGCCGGACCTTGTCGCCTGGCTGGCCTCCGAGATGAAAACCCACGAGATAAAACCCGAGATCGAGGCCTTCGATCTGAGCCACATCCTGAAGGCCGCCGAGATGCATGCGGCGGGGGAGATCGCCGCCACGCCCTACGTGCAGTTCGTCATGGGTGTGAAGAACGCCATGCCCGCGGATCGTGCGGTGTTCGATTTCTACGTCACGACGGTGGCGCGATTGTTCCCCGGCGCGCCCTGGTGCGCCGCGGGGATCGGCCGTCACCAATCCGAGCTGAACGAATGGTCCATCGCCGCGGGCGGCCATGCCCGCACCGGTCTCGAAGACAATATCAGACTGGATCGCGACACGCTTGCGCCGTCGAACGCAGCACTTGTGCGCAGGACCGCCGAGATCTGCGCACGCCACAACCGGCCCGTCGCCACACCAACGCAGGCCCGCGAGATCCTCGGCTTGCGTGCCGCCATCTAGAGGACTCCACATGACCGACCAGACAATCGCCGCAGATGAGATCGCCCGCAACATGGCCCGCGCCTTTCAGGAACGCGGCTTGACGGCGGATGACGCCACGCTGGAGCTGCTCTTCACCGAAGCACGCACCCATTACGGCTGGCAGGACCGGGACGTTCCGGAAGAGACCCTGCGCGCGCTCTACGAGATCGCCAAGATGGGGCCGACCTCGATGAACCAGCAGCCGATGCGGGTGCTCTTCATCCGCTCGGAAGAGGCCAAGGACAGGCTGGAACCGGCGCTGCTGCCCGGCAACAAACCCAAGATGCGCGACGCGCCTGTCACTGCGCTCATCGCGCATGATCTCAACTTCTGGGAAGAGCTGCCGCGCATCTTCCCGCCAAACCCGGATGCCGCCGATATCTTCCGCAGCAACGCTACCGCCGCACAGGTGAACGCGTTTCGCAACGGCACGCTGCAGGGGGCGTATTTCATGCTGGCCGCGCGGGCCGTCGGTCTCGATATCGGCGCGATGTCGGGCTTCGACAACGCGAAGGTGGACGAAGAGTTCTTTCACGGCACCTCGGTCAAATCGAACTTTCTGGTCAACCTCGGCTACGCCGACACGTCGAAGATCTTCCGGCGTCTGCCGCGGCTCAGTTTTGACGAGGTTTGCGAAACGCTGTGACGCCGGACCGGGGAATCGGTCAGCAAAAAGGGCCTTGAGAGGCCGGAACGACGTTAAGGGAGGAAACACGATGAAACACTCAAACCACACGCAGAGAATGCGCGCCATGCTGGCAGCACTGGTCCTGGCGGTTCCGGCAACTGCCCAGGCCGAAACCTATGAGCTGACCATGGCGTCCAGCCATCCGACGGTCCTGCCATGGGTCGGCAAGCTCTCGGAACTGGTGGTCGCCGAAACCAACACCCGGCTCGAGGCGATGGGCTCCGAGGACCGGGTGAACTGGACCGAAAGCTACGGCGGCGCGCTTTACGGCTTCAAGGACACGCTGGAGGCGGTGGGCGACGGTCTGACCGACGCGGGCTGGGTCGGCACGCTCTGGGAAGGCTCGAAGATGCCGCTCCAGAACATCACCTATTTCACGCCATTCGTCAGCGACGATCTGGTCGGCACGCTCCAGATCATGAACGAGCTGCACCGCGAGGTGCCCGCGCTGCAAAAAGCCTGGGACGACCAGAACGTCGTCTTCCTGGGCGCAAGCGGCGTCGAGACCTATCACCTCTTCACCAACTTCGAGGTCACGTCGCTGGCCGATCTCGACGGGCGCAAGATCATCGCGCCGGGCCCCTCGGCGAACTGGATCAAGTCGCTGGGTGCCGTGCCCGTCGATGGCGCCCTGCCGACCTATTACAACCAGATCCAGACCGGGGTCGCGGATGGTGTGGTGGTCATCATCACCGGCGCGTTTCCCAACAAGCATTACGAGGTGGCGCCCTATGTGACGCTGGTCGGCCTTGGCGCGCACATGACCGGCGGGCTCGGCTTCAACAAGGACATCTGGGAGGGGCTTTCGGATGACGTCCGGCAGGTGCTCCGCGAGTTGGGCGAGGAGTACACCGTGGCCCATGCCGAAGAGGTCATGGCCCGTTACGAGAGCTTTCTGGCGCAACTGCCCAATGTCGGCGCAACCGTGACCGAGCTGCCCGAGGCCGAGATCGCCGCCTGGGCCGAGGGCCTGCCCGATCTGGCGCAGGACTGGGTCGCGGCAAATGCCGATGACGGCGCCGCCGAGGTGCTCGAGGCCTACATGGCCAAGATCAGGGATGCGGGCCTCACGCCGCGCATCGACTGGTCCGCACGGTAGGAGGGCGGTGCCGTGACGCACTCAGCAACCCGATTTCGTCACGGCACGGACCGCGCGGTCACGGCCGTATCTGCCCTGACCGGCGCCGTCAGCGGGGCGGCCTCGATCTGGATCTTCTGCCTGATGCTGCTGATCTGCGCGGATATCTTCGGGCGGACGGTCTTCAATCAACCCGTGCAGGGCGTGTCGGAGATTGTCGCCAATTCCATCGTGGCCATCGTCTTTTTGCAGGCCGCACACACGCTGATGAGCGGGCGCATGACGCGGACCGATCTGCTTATGGGCTGGCTCGAGGAAAACCGGCCCTTTGCCGCCGCGGTCCTGCGCCTGGTCTTTCACGGCGCGGGCCTTCTGGTCTTTGCGCTCATCGCGCAGGGCACCTGGCCGAAGCTGGTCGATGCCTGGGTGGAGAAGGAGTTCTTTGGCGCGCAGGGCGTGTTCACAGCCCCGGTCTGGCCGATCAAGGCCTGCCTGTTCGGAGGCTCTTTGCTGACCTGTCTGGCCTTTGCCACGCAGGTGATGAAAGATCTCAAGGAGCTGCTGAACGCAGGCCGCGTGGCACCGCTGAAGGTCCGCCATTCGGTGGTGACAGAGCCGAAAGGCTGGCCCGTTCTGGTCGTCTTCGCCGTTTTGCTGATCTTTGGTTACGCGGTTTTCATGAGCGATCCGGGCCGGATCACAATCGGGCTGGCCGCCATCGGGTTCATGCTGGCGCTGATCCTTGCGGGCGCCCATATCGCGGTGGTGCTGATCCTGCTCAGCTTTCTCGGGATCTGGCTCATCCGGGACAATCCGACCGTTGCGGTGCGCTCTCTGGCGCTGGCCGCCGACGGGGCGATCAACCGCTATCTCTTTGGGGTCGTGCCGCTTTTTGTGCTGATGGGCCTTGTGGTGGATGTTGCCGATATCGGGCGCGACGCCTACCGGGTTGCGGCCTGGATGCTGCAGCGCGTCAAGGGTGGGCTCGGCATGGCGACCGTCGCGGCCAACGCGGTCTTTGCCTCGATCACGGGGATCTCCATTGCCTCCGCGGCGGTCTTTTCGCGCGTCGCGGTCCCACAGATGGTGGCCAACGGTTACAACAACCGGTTTGCGCTTGGGGTCGTGGCGGGCTCCTCGGTGCTCGGCATGCTGATCCCGCCCAGCCTGCTGTTGATCATCTATGGCGTGCTCGCGGAACAATCGGTCGGCGCGCTCTTTCTCGCGGCCATCGTGCCCGGAGGGCTCTTGGCGCTGGTGTTCGGCACCGGCATTTACCTGATGGCAACGTTGCGCCCGCGCATGGTGATGCAGACCGACCGCCCCACCGTGATCGAAGGCGAGACCTGGGGCAGCGCCGTGCAAAAGCTGATCCCGATCGCGGCGCTGGTGGTCATCGTGCTGGGCGGCATCTATTCGGGGATCTTCACGCCCACCGAAGCGGGCGCTGCCGGGGCCGCGGCGGCCATCGTGGTGGCGCTGCTCAAAGGCAGCCTGACCTGGCGGCGGTTCTGGCGCGTGCTGGTCGATACCGGCCTTGTCTCGGTCTCGATCCTGCTGCTGATCATCGCGGCGTCGATGTATTCGCGGATGCTGACGCTGTCGACGATCCCGCAACAGGCGACGATGATGTTCGCCGAAATGGGGCTGGGCCTCATGGGGTTCATGCTGATCTATCTGGTTCTGGTGGTGCTGATGGGCATGATCCTCGATTCCACGTCGATCATGCTGATCCTTCTGCCGCTCGCTCTGCCCATCGTGACCGAGCTTGGCGGCAACCTCATCTGGTTCGGCATCGTCACGGTGATCGCGGTCGAGATCGGATTGCTGACGCCACCCTTCGGGCTCACCGTCTATGTGGTCAAGGCGACGATATCGGACAGGAACACCAGCCTTGGCGACATCTTTGCAGGCACGTTCCCGTTTGTCGTGATGATGACGCTGGTCACGCTGATCCTGACCTTCATTCCCGCGCTGAGCCTCGTTTTCGAATAGGAGGCCCCCCCTTGCATTTTGTCGCGCATGCCCTCGACACACCCGGTGCCCTTGAGCGCAGGCAGGCCGTGCTGTCCCGGCACCGCGCCTATCTCGACACCGCGCCGCAACGCCTTGGCGTGCGGGTCCTGCTGTCGGGGCCGCTGACCACGGATGACGGATTGACGATGATCGGGTCGTTCTTCCTTCTCGATGCGGAGGATCGCGTGGCGGTTGACGCGCTTTTTGCCGGTGACCCGATGGCCGCGGCCGATATCTGGACATCGCTCGAGGTGAACGCCGTCACGATCCGGCAGAACAATATGTGACGTCGCGGCCGTGCGGTCCCGTTCCGCCGCCTTTTGACAGCGCGATCAAGCATATCAGCCACGCCGGGCGACGCCGATCCAATCCAAAGCTAGGCCCGGAGCGCACTGGTGACGGCATGCAGCCGCTTCATGTCATCGTCGTGAATGCCCAACTCGTCCAGATGCCGGACCAGGGAGTGAAGATAGTCGAAATTGGGACCGATCCCGCCTTCGGCCACGGCGATCATCCGGGCGGCCTCTTCATCGGTCAGGTCCGGCATGTAGCGGCCGTTGGTCCGGTCCATGACAAAGACCAGCGCGTCCACCGGCCCTTGCGGTGTGGACACGCCAAGAAACAACGGCTGGTAAGCGCCCGCGAACATCTCGCGACGCCACATGAACTCGGTCTCCCGATCCACAAGCTCCGCCGCGATGCGAAAAGCAACGCCGTCGCAATGCCCGCCCTGATCAAGCGCGGCCATGAGCCCCGGCTGCGCATGGCTGCCGCGCCCGCCCTCGAGCCGCATGCAAAACCGCCGTCGCCAGCCGGGCAGAACGCCGCGCCGGTATTCCTCGACGTAGACCGCCGGATCCCAGATCAGCGAGCCATAGGCAAAGACCCAGAGATCCTGCCTCCACCGGCCATTGAGAACCGCCTGACGATTGGCTTCCCGCGCGTCATGCTCCATGCGCCAACCCGGCGGCCAGCCTTCGGCGCGGGCCTGTTCATCCAGTTCGTCGAACCGGTCCTGCCCAAAGCGCATTTCCGAGGCATCCGGCGGCGTGATCAGGTCGCGCAGGGCAGGCGTGTGTTGAAAGACATGTTCCGGAAACGGCATGGCGTAGTCTTGTCGGTTTTGGCGCTCGGTGACCAGACGGGAATGCGGTGTCAGGGCTGGATTCGGGCGCGCCGGTCACGGCTTTTTCGCGTTGGCGTTCCATTCAGGGGTCCGAAGCAGTGTGGTCCTCGCGCTGTTCCGCCACGGCTCGACACTGGCGGCGTCGAAGGTGACGGGTGTGGCGCAGCCCATCGAGGCCCGCCGCATCCAGGCGTTGGAACATGACATCGGCCTCATGCTTTCGAATCGCGATACGCGGGGGGCAGACCAACGGAGCACACAGAAGCGCTTTTTCCAGTGGCGCAGGCCTTGGAGCCCACTGCCGACGAGCTGGCCCGCAAATCCACGCCGCCTATTGCAGCGACCGTTCCGATTGCGGAGCGACAGCGCCCGGTGTGGTTTCGCCGCGTGCTCGATTTCGACGCGCCGGGGGATGTGGCGCGGTTCGACAGGTTCTCGAACCTGCGCGAACGGATCCGCGTTCTGGTGGGGCCCGGTGGCCGCGCGAAAAAGCGCATAACAAACGGAGCGCCGCATCCGGTGGTGGAGGCTCAGGGCGCCTGACCGCCCGGTTGCGATGGGCCGTGGCGTCAATCGTCACGTGACACGTCGCGGCCACCAGGGCGGGTCACGTGCTCAGGGTGCTCCGGACGTGGTTTGATGCACCCACACTTCTGCCTCGGGCTCATGCGGGGCTTGCGTTCCGTCGGTCACGGCGCCGAGCCTTTTGGCCACGGCCTGTGAGCGGGTGTTCCCCCGGTCGATGTAGCTGTATAGCCGGTCGATCCCCAGCTCCTCCGAGGCCCATGTCTTGACCGCCAGCGCGGCTTCCGTGGCAAAACCGCGCCCTTCCGCGCCCTCGAAGAGATGCCAGGCCAGTTCCACCTCCGGCCAGCCCTCATGTTTGATCAAGCCCACCCGGCCGACGGGATGCCCGGTCTCGCGCAGGGCAAGCGTGAAGAAGCCGAAGCCGTGCCACTGCCAGTGGCCGATGCCGGTCAGAAACCCGAACCACGCCTGCTGGGCGGTGACTGTCTCGCCCTGCGCTTTCATCGACGGGGCGCTGGTCATGAAACGGGTAAACTCCGGCAGATCATCGCGCTGCGGTCCGCGCAGGACCAACCGCTCTGTCGTCAGCACGGGTGCCGTTGTGAGGTCTTGCATCGGTGGCCTTTCGCTTGGCGGATCTGGGGTTTGAGTGTGCGCACCATAGCGACCGGCTGCGCGTGAGCAAAATGTAGCAATGGGAGTGAGCGCAGCATTCGCCCGTTGAGGCCAGCAATTATCCATGCATACAAAAAACCTCAGAACTGCGGCCGATTTTGTCAAGCAAGATCCCGGCAGTCCCATACCTTCGCTATGGCGTTGGTGAGGATGCCATGACCGAGACAAGCGCGTTTTCCTTTGGCTATGACGCCGATCCGGCGCGTTCGAAATCGCTGCTCGCGGATGCCTGTACCGGCGCCAAATGGTTCGACGCGGACCTCAGGGCCGTCATCTCCAAATCCTGGCAATGGGTCTGCAATCTGGAAAAAACGCGAGAGGCCGGGTCTTACGTGACCGTCGAGATTGCCGGTCAGCCCATCGCCGTTCCGCGCGACAAGGACGGCACGCTGCGCGCGTTCTACAACGTCTGCAAACATCGCGCGCAGGACTTGCTGTCGGGCGAGGGCACCGCCACGCGGATCATGCGCCGCTATCATACCCGGGTCTACAGGCTGGACGGGCAACTGGCCCGCGCGCCCCATACCGAAGGCCTCGCCGATTTCGATACCAGCGAGATCTGCCTCGATCAGGTGCGGGTCGAGGAGTTTTGCGGGTTCGTCTTCGTGAACCTCGATCCGCATGCCACGCCCCTCTCCGAACAATCGGGGGATCTGCAGAACGGGATGCGCCACTGGGCCCCGGACGTGGTTCGGCTGACCTTCGGGCACCGGCTGACCTATGACATCAGGTCGAACTGGAAGAATGTCGTCGACAATTTCCTCGAGTGTTACCACTGCCTGACAGCGCATAAGGGCTTCTGCGATCTGGTGCACATGGACAGCTACAAGGTCACGACCTTTGGCATCTATTCCAGCCACATGGCCGATGCGGGGCAAACCGCAAACAGCGCCTGTGACGTGTCCAACGCGACGGTGAAAACCCATGCGGTCTGTTGGCCGTATCCGACCACCTGCCTGATGCGCTATCCGGGGCGATTCAGCATGATTGTGCTGAACATCATCCCCATCGGCCCGGGTCGCACGCTGGAGACCTATGATTTCTTCCTCGAAACGCCGGCGCCCGACGCGATGGAGCTGGATGCCATCCGCTATCTGGACGAGGTTCTGCAGGTCTAGGACATCGGTCTGGTGGAAAGCGTGCAGCGTGCCATGACCACGCCGGCCTTCACCCAGGGGCGCATCGTACATGACCCGGGCGGGTCGGGGAAATCCGAACACGCGGTTCACCATTTCCACGGGCTCGTTCCGGATGCCTATGCCAAAGGTGCGATGTGACGCCGCGCGCTGGCCGCGCGGGGGATGCGGTTCGATGCGGCCTATTGCAATTCTCCGCTCTGCGCGCCGTCGCGCTTTGCCTTCATTCGGGCCAGTTGATCAGCCGGATCGCGGCCTATGACAATGCGTCCAAGTTCAAGGACTCGGCTCCGACCTTCGCGCGTTATCTCAGGTCGCTGGGCTATCGCACCTGCTTCTCGGGCAAGATGCATTTTGTCGGGCCTGACCAGATGCACGGGTTCGAGGACCGCGTGACCACCGATATCTACCCCGCCGATTTCGCCTGGACGCCGGATTGGGAGGCGCGGGATGAGCGGATCGACAAGCGGTACCACAATATGCAGACCGTCAAGGAAAGCGGGCAGGCGCATGCGACCTTCCGGATCGACTATGACGACACGGTGGGTTTTGCCGCCAGACGCTGGCTGTTCGATGCCGCGCGCGACACGGCGCTGGGTGATGACCGACCGTTTGCCATGGTCGCAAGCTTCATCCATGCGCATGCTCCGTACGTGGCGCGGCCCGAATGGTGGAGCCTTTACGCGGACGAGGACATCGACAAGCCGGCCCATATTCCCGCGACGGAGGATCAGGACCCGTTCTCGCGCCGCCTGATGGACGGGATCGAGGCGTCTTACGTGCCCTTGACCGACGAAGAGGTGCCCGCGCCCGCCACGCCTATCTCGCCAATGTGAGCTATTTCGACAGCAAGATCGGAGAGCTGGTCCGGACGCTCGACGAAATCGGCGTTTTGGACAGCACCATCGTCATCGTCACCTCCGATCACGGCGACATGCTCGGGGAGCGCGGGCTCTGGTACAAGATGAACGTCTTTGAGCATTCGGCCCGCGTTCTGCTGGTGATGGCGGGGCCGGGAACGCGCAGGGGGTGGCGCCTAACGCGGTGTCGCTGGTGGATCTCCTGCCCACCTTCATCGAGATCGGCGGCGGCGACGCGGCGATGATCGGAGTGCGCGTCGACGGGCGCAGCCTGATGCCACCGGCGCGGGGCGAGGCCGATCCGGTGGACGAGGCCATCGGCGAAAACTGCGCCGAGATGACCGGCTATCCGGTCATCATGATCCGGCGCGGGCTCTGGACATACATCCATTGCGACAGCGATCTGGCCCAGCTTTACGATCTGAGCGTCGATCCGCTCGAAACGACGAACCTCGCGGAGGATGCCCGCCACAACAATGTCTCGGCGGGCTTCGCGGCAGAGGTTGCCGCGCGCTGGGATGGTGCGGCGCTGCGCCAGAAGATCATCGCAACACAGTAATCCCGCCGCGCCCTGAAGGCCGCGATGCGGCAGGGCACAAGCAAGCACTGGGATTGCAACCCGCCATCGGATGCAAGCCAGCAAAATGTGCGCAACCGCGTGGACTGGACGGTGGTCGCCAACCGCTACCGCGATCCCCGCCTGAAGGACGACGCCCAATGATGCTGGACGGAAAGATCGCACTGGTCACCGGCGCGCGCAGCGGGATCGGGCGGGCCATTGCCGCGCGGTTCCTCAAAGAGGGTGCCACGGTCTACGCGGCGGATCTCACACCCGAAGGCTCATTGGGCCCCCCTGACGAGGGCAGCCGGTTCGTGAAGCTGGACGTCACGCAGGAAGCGGACGCCATTGCGGCGATGGACCAGGTCCGTGAGGCGCATGGAAAGCTCGACATTCCGGTCAACGCCGCCGGGATCGGGAAACCGGGCGGCGAACATGGCACGAAGTTCGAGTTCGAATGCTACGATCTGGGCCATCTCTACAACGTCGAATGGTTTGTCGATCAGGGGCTGATCACACCTCCGTTGCTCATCCAGCTGGGGTTCGGCATTCCGGGCGGGGTTGGTGCGGATGCCGACCATTTGACCCATATGCACAACAGCGCCGACAAGCCCTTTGGGGCCGGGACTTACGAATGGCCGGTTCTGGCCGCCGGGCGTCACCAGATACGGTTTGCCACGCAAAGTGCGATGCGCGGCGGCGATCTGTGGGTCGGGCCTGAGGACAGCCTGTTCTTTGCAGGGGCGGCGCGCACGATGGCGGGCTCTGCGGCGGGCGAATATGTCGCCGGGCACACCTCGATGATCCGCCGCGACCCGGTTGGCCGGGTGGCCGCGATTGCGCCCTGGAACTATCCGCTGATGATGGCGTCCTGGAAGCCCGCGGCGTCTATCGCGGCGGGCTGTCCGGTGGTGCTCAAACCTTCCGAGATCACACCGCGCTCGACCCTGCGGCTGGCCGCGCTCTTGCAGGACGTGCTGCCCAGGGGCGCGGTGAACGTCAACCACGGTCGCGGCCCGGGCGTCGGCGACGCATTGATCAACAGCCCCGGCATGGAAGCGATCAGCGTCACCGGCTCACCGGCCACGGCCATGGCCGCCATGCGCGCCGCGTCTCAACAGATCCGCCATGTGCATCCGGAACTGGGTGGCAAGGCGCAGGTGATCGTCTTCAACGACGCCGATCTGGATGCGGTGGCGGAAACCATCCGCTACGGCAGTTATTTCAACGTCGGGCAGGATTGCGCCCAGACTTGCCGCGTGATGGTCGCCGAGAGTGTCTATGACAAGCTGGTGGCGGCAATTGCCGATCAGGTAGGCCAGATCCGCATCGGCGCACCCAGGGCGGAGGGCACCGAGATGAGCCCGCTTGTGTCTGCGGCACAGCGCGACCGCGTTGCGGGATTTGTGGACCGGGCCAGGGGTACGGCCGAGATCGTCACCGGCGGCGCGCCCGGCGACAGCGCGGGGTTTTTCTATCAGCCGACGGCCATCGCGAATGTCGACAATGATGCGGACGTGGCCTGCAGCGAGGTTTTCGGACCGGTGGTCACGCTGTCCCGTTTCACCGATTCCGGGGACGCGCTGAGGATTGCAAACAGCGGCGCTTACGGATTGGGTTCGTCGTTCCGGACCCGCGATGCCGGTCGCGCCATGCAGATGACATCGCGCCTGCGCTATGGGTTCACATGGGTGATCACGCATGGCGTTGCGACGCCCGGGATGCCCTGGGCCGCTATGAAGGGCTCCGGCACCGGCAGCGACATGTCGGTCTACGCGCTCGACGCCTATACCGCGATCCGCCACGTGATGGTGGCGTATTGAGGCGGCTGGCAGGGCATCGGCCGCGGCATCGTCGACGCGTTCCTTGCCGAAGGCGCCGAGGTCACAACCTTCGGACGCGGGCCGCGCCCCGGCGATCTGCCCGACGCGCTGGGTTGGCACGCGCTTGACGTCTCCGATCCCCTGGCGGTCTGGCGTGTTGCGGATGACATGGGGGCGACGGATGTCGTCACCAACAATGCCGGTGTCCAGATCGAAAAGACCGTGGCCGACAGTTCGGATGCGGATTGGGATCTGGTGATGGGTGGGAATGCGCGCGGCGTCTTCAACATCTGCCGGGCGTTTATCCCGACGATGCCGCCGGGCGGCTCGATGATCAATATCGGCTCGATCTCCGGCCATGTCGCGGATCCCCGCATGGCGCTTTACAATGCGTCCAAAGCCTTTGTGCACGGGCTGACGCGCTCGATTGCGGTGGATCACGGGCCGGATCTGCGCTGCAACGCGATCTGCCCCGGCTGGATCGAAAACGGCATGCTGGACGCGGGGTTTGACCTTGCCCGGGATCCGGTCAAGGCGCGGTCGGATGCCCTGGCGCGGCACGCCGTCAGACGGTTTGGCCAACCTGCCGGCATCGCCGCGATGGCGGTCTGGCTGGCCTCGGAGGCGGCGGGTTTTGCGACCGGTCAGAAGTTTACCATCAATGGCGGCCTGACGGCGGCGTCGCCATTCAACCCGGGGCTCAACTGATGCCTGATATCGAACAGACCGCCATTTTGGGCGCAGGCGTGATCGGCGCGAGCTGGGCGGCCTTGTTTCTGGCCTCCGGGCGCAGCGTGACGGTTTTCGACCCGGAACCGGACGCCGAGACATCCGTGCGGTCCGATATCGAAACCGCATGGCCCGCCCTGCAAGAGCTGGTGCTTGCCGGGCGCGCAACACCGGAGGCCATCCGCTTTGTCGCCACGCCAAAAGACGCCGTGGAGGGCGCGCAGTTCGTTCAGGAAAACGTGCCGGAACGGCTGCCGATCAAACATGCAACCTACCGCGACATCGAGCCTGCACTGTCACCCGACGCGATAGTCTCCAGCTCGACTTCCGGCCTGACCCTCGAAGCGCTGCAGCTAGGCTGGCAGGACCCGGCTCCCCTGATCCTCGGCCATCCGTTCAACCCGCCGCACCTCATCCCTCTGGTCGAACTCACAGCCAATGCGGCAACCGGCCCGGCATGTCTGCGCCGGACGGAAGTCTTCTACCAGGCCATCGGCAAGGCCACGCTCCGCATCAGGAAAGGGTTGCCGGGGCACGTGGCCAATCGACTTCAGGCCGCCGTTTGGCGCGAAGCCGTGCACATGGCCGTCGAAGGCGTCGCCAGCGTCGAGGATGTCGACAAGGTGATGTGGGCCGGGCCGGGCTTGCGCCGGGCGGCGATGGGGCCCACGACGCTCTTCCATCTGGGTGCGGGCGAGGGCGGTCTGCAGGCGTTCTGCGACCACTTCAAGGACATGTTCAACGGCTGGTGGGACGATCTGGGCGACCCGCGCCTGAACGACGAGGTGATCGGGCTGCTGGTCGACGGCATGGCATCGCTGTCTCGGGGGCAAAGCCCCGCCGACTTGTCGGCGCAAAGAGACGGGATGCTCACCGCGATGCAGACCGCGACCCGGCACCTTCGCGCTTGAGATCCGGCTTGTACATCGGCCAGGCGCGAAATTTGAAGGGCACGCGCCCTTCGATGCGATCGACGCTCGCCGACAGCCCAAATCGCTGGTGATAGGCCCGGCTGAAATGCACCTGACTGTTGAACCCGGAGGCCGCGACGATTTTGCTGAGCTTCAACTCGGTCTGCGTCACCAGCCCGCGCGCGCGATCCGGACGGATGGCGAGGTAATATTCGACCGGGGTTTTCTGGACGTATTTGCGAAAAAACCGGCTGAGCTGGCGTTGCGAGGTGCCCGGACGTTCCGCGATCTGCGGGATCGAGAGCGTGGTTTCCAGATGCGCTTCCATCACGTCAATCGCCGCCCGGACGATGCCGGAGGTCACATGGGCCATTGGCTCGACCAGCTTGGGGTTTTGCGACCGCTCTTCGCCGCGCACCTCGTGATGAAACAGATAGCGCGCCGCCGCAGCAGGTGAAGATCCGCCCGTCCATCACAAACATGTTCTCCACCAGCTTTGTGTCGGGCGCGACTTCGATGAAGGCATCTATATGCTCGTAGTGAACCGTCTCGCGCCCTCCCAGCAGGAGCCCGGCTGCGGCCAGCACGATGGCCCCGGTGTCGAGCCCGCCGATAATCGCCCCGCGCCGGTCCCAGTTCAGGAGAGCGGTCCGCAACTGAGGCGTCAATTGCCGCTCGGGCGCCAAGCTGGAACTGATCAGGACGAGCCATGGATCGGTCTTGGCCACCCCGGTCAGCGGATGCGTGTCGACCACCATCCCGCTGCTGGATTCCACATGGCCGCCGGTTTCCGGCACCAGGGTCCACGAGAATCTTGTCGTCCCGGTCAGGTAACCTGTCACGCGAAACGGGTCGAGAAACGACACGGTCGCCGAGATATTGAAATGCGGCGTGACGAAAACGGCGATGTTCAACTGGCCGGACGTGATATCGCCTTGGCCAATTTGGCAAAACCTGACCGATATTGTCAAAAGAATACTTTGTATATTTGGTGTGATCACGGCTTTGAGCCGTTCCATTTGAGATCGGCTCTGCTTGCAACTACCAAGGTCTGATCCTTCCCCGACCCAACAGTCGGCGGATGCATCGGATAACCGTTGCACCGGCAGACATGCGAACTGCATCGTCAAAAGCAAACAGGCGCGCCGCTCTCAACAGTCGACCCGCCGAAATCGGAAGCGATACTTGCGCCACGGCACTGCCACGGCACCCCCGACGGACCAGATCTCCGCACCGGGAAATGCCAGCCGGAACGGCGCCGTGAGCAGAGCGAACCCGATCGCCAAGACTGTTGTGATCCGGCCAGCCCAACAGTCCGAAACCGCTCCTGCCCTAATCCGCAGGTCCGGTTTAGCGCATGCGTAGAACCGCGACGGCACGTTCACGATCCGCCCGGGCGTCGGAACGAGTTACCTGAGCACAGATGGCAATTGGGGTCGGCAACGCTGGACGCTTAGGTCAAGCTGCTGCACACGCGCAGATGTGAAACCGCGCGGCCCGACATGACCATCGCGACGCGGTTTCTGAAGAACGAGAGCCAGTTCGTTTGGTTGATTGCGCGATCTTTTTCAAAGTCCGTGACCGAAACCTTGTCCTTCAGCGAAACTCACGGGTTCAGTTTGGTCATCGGGTTGGCGACCGAAGTGTAGATCCCCGGCGGGATTGTCTTCGCGACGACAATATTCGAGGCAAGCACAACGCATCGCTGGAGCAAGGGCGGTTCGGTCTCGCGAGACTTCGCGGTTTCGACGACGCAGAATATCGACGCGCCTGGCTGGTCGAACACGGAGGCATTCTCAACAATCAAATTCGCCGATATGGCGATGCCCAATACCGCGACGGGTAAGATGGAAAACGGGGAAATCATGGCTCCGTCAGGTGCTTGGGAAGGCGGTACAGGTTTGCGTTGCAACGGTGTGTCGGGGAAAGGCGACACCTTTTTCTGGCCGTTCACGAACCGGGTTATTGCGGCGTTGCGGGCGCACTAAGTTCAGCGAAGCTCCAGGGACAGCAAGTGGCGCGGACCTGCTCCGTTGGGTATCGAGCCAAGCGGCCAGCTCTGCTCAGGGTGCGTCGTGATCTGTCGATGACGATACCGAGGGTCTCGGTCTTTTTCGGCAATCACTCAAAGTCTTTCCGACCAACCTGAAACTCGCGGGAGTTCGGTGTGCCAGACGAGGTACTGGCTGCCCGTCCTGAACACCTATCGAACCATGTGCGTAGCTCCCGAGGCTGAATTTCGGCAGCTCCTTCATGACATCCGAACTCTCGACCTCGCCGCATAGCGGCCGTTCGTGATCGGCGCGGCGAACGACGTCTCTGAGCCGATTGTGTTGATAAACTCATTCTTGATCGGCGGCGGAGCGAGTGATTCAATTCCTGTTGTGAACGGGAGGATTGGGGATGATGGGACCAAGGCAAGAGGCGCAGGCTGCTTTGTTCTACGAGTTCTCGCTAGAGGATTACGTTCCCCACAATCACTTGGTGCGATCGATTGACCGGTTTGTTGATCTGACCAGCGTCCGCGCGCGTCTGGCGGATTTCTACAGCCACACGGGCCGCCCTTCCATTGACCCGGAACTTCTGATCCGGATGCTGTTGATCGGATATTGCTTCGGCATCCGGTCGGAACGTCGGCTTTGTGAAGAGGTGCATCTGAACCTCGCGTATCGCTGGTTTTGCCGCCTCGATCTGGCGGATCGCATCCCGGATCACTCGAGCTTTTCAAAAAACCGTCACGGTCGCTTCCGCGAAAGCGATCTGCTCCGTCACGTATTCGAGACGACCGTTGCTCGATGGATGGAAGAGGGGTTGGTCGGTGGTCAGGGCTTCGCGGTCGACGCCAGTTTGATCAGCGCAGACGTTCAGAAGCAGAACTCGAGCAACCCCGAAGACTGGGCTGCCCGCGCGATTGATCCCGCTGATGCACCGCGCGCAGTGCGCGAGTACCTCGACACACTGGACGACGAAGCCTTCGGTGCGGCGACCACTGCGAAGCCCAAATTCACAGCCTATGCTGACCCAGCAAGCCAATGGACAGCGGCGCGCAAAGGCCCTGCGTTCTTTGCGTATTCTGACAACTACCTCATCGATACGGACCACGGCATCATCATGGATGTGGACGCCAGCAGGTCGAACAAGACCGCCGAGGTCGGTGCCATGCGCAAGATGCTTGACCGAACCGCAGAGCGCTTTGTCGAGAAGCCCGATTGGATCGCGGCAGATACAGCCTATGGGTCGTCCGACACTCTGGTCTGGCTGGCTCTGAAGCGCCGAATCCTGCCCTTCATTCCCGTCTTCGACAAAGGCGAGCGAACCGATGGAACCTTCTCGCGATCCGACTTCACATGGGATGACGAGAACGATCGCTACATCTGCCCGGGTGGCAAATGATGCGGCACACATGGCGGACCTATTCTGATCCAAAACGGAATGCGCCAGTTTGGAAATCCAGAAATTATCGGGCCCAGAAATCAGACTGCACAGGATGCGAGTTAAAGACAAAGTGCTGCCCCAACGCTGAAACGCGTTCGGTCCATCGCGATAAATATGAGATTGTCAGAGACTTTGCTCGCCAATGCACCGCTTCCGAGTTCAACCCGAAAGCGCAGGCGCGACGGAATAAGGTCGAAATGCTCTTCGCCCATCTTAAACGCATCCTCGGGCTGGGTCGCCTCCGATTACGAGGGCCCTGCGGCGTTCAAGACGATTTTACCCTGGCCGCCACCGCCCAAAACCTCCGGAAACTGGCAAAGCTCAAGCCGATGGCACCCGCCGCAGGTTGAAGCGGCGGCTACGCCTTAGACATCTGAACGAAATCAGACCGATGCCTCAAACAGACGCCCCGAAATCAGCGACTTTTTCAACGGAATCAGCCCAGAGTTTCCCATGTTGCACTTTGAACGAATGGTCGCCTTCTCTTCAAAGCAGGCATTAGTTTTTCCTGACTAAAATTGTCGGATTGACATATCTGAGTAAATCACTCAGTTTTATTCCTGAAAGCCAGCCACCGAATCTGGGGCAAGCCGACCACCCAGAATCCCGAAGGGAGTGGGCTGATGAAACTCGCCTATGCACAAGTTGAGAACACCGGAGCGGACTGGCGTGACACGCTGCATGTTGCCTTTGATTTGGGTCTGCCGGGCCTCTTCAACATTGAGTGGCTCATCGACAAAGCCGAACGCGGCGAATGGGGCGGACTATGGTGGTGAGCGTTGCCAGGGAACTCCCGGTTCGGCCAGAAGATCGATTGCCGGTCTACGATGCGACCGATCTGACCAAAGGCGGCGACCTCGCCAAAATTAAACTGGAAGATCAGCTCTACACGCTTCGCATCACCCGTGCGGGCAAGCTGATACTGACGAAATGAACGCGATGGTCCCACATCGCGGCGGTGCGCCTGTCGGATTTGTCGCTGAACTTGGTCCGGTCGAGGCCGGGGCGGTCCTTTACCTTCGCCTCTGGTGCGACGGTCCAGATGCCCAAGCCCAAGTTTGGAATGACTTTGCAACAGCCCTCGGGTCAGAGGGCGGTCGGAAAGCCCTAAAGTCTTTCGAGTGTCTCTGCGACTTGTGCGTCCGACATGGTCGCCGTCCGCTGATGCGCCACCACGTGACCTGCAAATGCCTTGGCGCCGATGAGTCCTGTTTTGCCAACTTCATTGGATGTGCAAGCGAAGGCGAGCAGGAAGACGCCCTTCTTATTGCAACCACGATTGTGCGTCCGGACATGGCTCCAGCCCTTGTAGGACTGGCGCAGGACTTTGGCCTCGCCCTGAAACGAATGTCCATCAAGGCCAATCAACCAAAAACAAAACCAATAACGCTTCACTGAAAAGGACAGTAACCAATGAAGACTCTCACCCTTGCCACGAGTGCATTGGCCCTTGGCCTGGGCACCTTAGCCATGGCGGACGGACATGCCACGAAAGCGGCTGTGCTCGACACCTATGCCGACATCGCCGAGGCAAACTACACCGACAGCCTTGTCACCGCACAGCGACTGCAATCGGCAGTCGATGCATTGTTGGACAATCCTTCTGCCGAAGCTCTGGAAGCGGCCAAGGCGGCCTGGTTGGCGGCTCGGGTGCCGTATCAGCAGAGCGAGGTCTTTCGCTTTGGTAACCCCATCGTCGATGATTGGGAGGGCAAGGTGAACGCCTGGCCGTTGGATGAGGGTCTGATCGACTACGTTGACGCATCCTATGGCGGTCCCACGGACGAGAACGAAGCGGCTGTTCTGAACGTCATTGCAAATGCAAGCTTTAGTCTCTCGGGCGAAACGGTAGACGCGTCGAAGATTACACCGGCTTTGTTGGAGGACACCCTTCAAGAAGCCGATGGTGTCGAAGCGAATGTGGCGACGGGTTATCACGCCATCGAGTTCCTTCTCTGGGGGCAGGACTTGAATGGCCACGGTGCCGGAGCGGGTAACCGTCCATGGACGGATTTTGCAATTGGTGATGCCTGTACAGGTGGTAACTGTGATCGTCGCGGTGAATACCTTAGAGCGGCGACTGATCTTCTGGTCTCTGACCTTGAGTGGATTGTCGAGCAATGGGCTGAAGGTGGTGACGCCCGTTCTTCGGTCATGGCCGACGAGGACGCGGGGATCGCTGCCATCCTGACGGGGATGGGATCACTGTCTTATGGTGAAACCGCCGGTGAGCGGATGCGCCTGGGCGTGATGTTGAACGACCCTGAAGAAGAGCATTCGTGCTTCGCGGACAACACGCACAACGATCACTTCTTCAACGGTGTCGGTATCCAATCGGTCTACCTCGGTAGCTACACCCGGATCGACGGTAGCGTCGTCGAAGGCCCGGCGCTTTCCGATCTGGTCGCGTCAATGGACGCAGGCCTGGACGCAGAAATGCAAGCGAAGCTATCGGCGGCAGTGCTGGCATTGGGGCGGATCAAGACGGCAGCCGAGGCTGGGTTCAGCTACGACATGATGCTGGAGCGGGGCAATGAAGCTGGCGAGGCCCTGATCATGGGGGGTGTGAACGGGCTGATTGAGCAGACCCGCAGCATCGAACGTGTTGTTGCGGCCCTGGGCACTTCGATTGAGGTCGAAGGTTCCGACAGCCTCGATAACCCCGACGCTGTGTTCCAATAAGAAACAGGGTTCGTTGCCATGATCGTCTGTCATTGCCAGAACATTTCCGATCACGACATTCATTCGGCTATCGACTGGATGCGGACAGCCGACCCTGAAACCCTGATCACCCCAGGCAAAGTCTACCGTGCCCTGGGCAAAGCCGCCGACTGCGGTGGCTGCGTCCCCCTGTTCCTCGGAACGATGCGCCAAAATCCGAACCTGGAAGTCCCAATGCACCTCCGCAACCTTCGCGGAGCCACACAGGAAAACCAACCATGCAAGGCGACAGCAAAGTCATCGATTACCTCAACCGAGCGCTCCGCAGCGAGTTGACCGCGATCAGCCAGTACTGGTTGCACTACAAGCTTCAAGAAGATTGGGGCCTGGGCCACATGGCAAAAAAAAGCCGCGAGGAAAGCATCGAAGAGATGAACCATGCGGACAAGATCATGGAACGGATCATCTTCCTCGAAGGTCACCCCAACCTTCAAAAGCTCGACCCACTTCGCATCGGGCAAACCCCGAAGGAAACGCTGGAGTGCGATTTGGCCGCAGAACAGGACGCCCGCGCATTGTATCAAGATGCACGGGAATACTGCCACGAGATCGGTGACCATGTGTCAAAGCAGCTCTTTCATGATCTGCTGACCGATGAAGAAGGTCACATCGATTTCCTCGAAACGCAGCTTGAATTACATGACCGTGTGGGTGCCGAGAACTATGCGCAGCTTAATGCCTCAAAGATGGACGACGCCGAGTAGTCTTGGCCTTTGGATCGCATTGACGGGGTCCGCTGTTCTGGCGGACCCACTTGATGAACCCCATCTGAACATCATTCCACGAACTGAGGCAGAAGCTGCCCGGATCGCATCAGTGACCGCATTGGCCACGAGTTTCGACGAAGCACAACCGTTCGAAGTCAAGTCAGCGGGGGCCGCGACGGTCCGGGCAACGATGAATGCCAATGCGTTTTCCCAACCGTCAGCGAACATCACGTTTGAGGATGAGTTGACCTTCAAGGTTGGCAATGGGCTGTTTCGGAAGCTCTGGGTGTCGTCCCCGTCGTCCACCTTGGCCTCCGACGGTCTTGGTCCGCTCTACAACGCTCGGTCCTGCCAGCGGTGCCACCTTAAGGATGGCCGAGGGCATCCTCCAGAAGGGCCGGACGACAACGCGATTTCGATGTTCCTGAGAGTGTCGATTCCGTCGGACTATTCCGCCATGGCGGAGGAGATCGAAGGGTACATCGCTACGCTTCCAGAGCCGACCTACGGCACTCAGATGCAGGACTTCAGCCTGGCTGGACATCCAGCGGAATACAGGCTTCAGATCGAATACGAAGAGATGGAAGTTCCGCTTTCTGGCGGCGAGGTCGCTTCCCTTCGTATGCCCACTTACACAGCCGCCGACCTCGGCTACGGGCCTCTTCATCCAGAGGCGATGCTCAGCCCTCGTGTCGCTCCGCAGATGATTGGTCTTGGACTGCTTGAAGCTGTTCCCGCTGCCGACATCCTGGCTCTGGCCGACCCAGATGACGCAGACGGCGACGGTATCTCTGGTCGCCTCAACATCGTTTGGTCCGTTGAATACGACCAGCCCATGCTTGGCCGCTTTGGCTTGAAAGCCGGATCACCAACAGTTCGGGAACAGTCTGCCGGTGCGTTCGCCGGGGACATTGGCATCTCAAGCCCACTGCTTCCTGCTCCATGGGGCGAATGCACTGAAGCGCAGTCAAAGTGCCGTTCAGCGCCCCACGGTGACGGAGACGACCGAGGCTTCGAGATAGATTCAGAGGGTCTCGATCTGGTGACCTTCTACAGTCGTAACCTTGGCGTGCCTGCCCGTCGCGATGTTGATGACCCGCAGGTCCTTCGTGGCAAGGAGGTCTTTTACACAACTGGCTGTACATCCTGTCATCTGCCGACCTTTGTGACTCACCGGCTCGAAGATCAGCCCGAGCAAAGCTTCCAACTTATCTGGCCCTACACGGATATGTTGCTCCACGACATGGGCCCAGGACTTGCCGATAACCGGCCTGAAGCCCGTGCAACTGGATCAGAATGGCGGACACCGCCGCTCTGGGGGATCGGACTGACCGAACAGGTTTCAGGCCATACCCACTTCCTGCATGATGGTAGAGCTCGTTCGCTGCTTGAGGCGATCCTCTGGCACGGGGGAGAAGCACAGTCTCAACGCGATGCCGTCGTAGACATGTCGCCCGAGGATCGTGAAGCTTTGATCAGATTTTTGGAGAGCTTGTAATGCGCGCGCTTGTCATTGCCGTTTCAACAGTGCTCGCGCCACCCGCGTTCGCCGATGCGCCAGACCTGAAGGCAATCGTCGAGACCCATGTTATCGCGGGCTACGACAAACTGGCACGCGAAGCTGAGAGCCTTCGGGCAACCGCCGCAGCGCATTGCGAGGCGGATCACCCAGCCTTGCACGCAGCATATCACCTTGCGTTCGATGCATGGGTGGGTGTCAGCCATTTGCGCTTCGGCCCTTCTGAACAGGAGGACCGTGCCTTCGCGCTTGCGTTCTGGCCGGATCCCAGAGGATCCACACCAAAAGCCTTGGCGGCACTGATCGAAGACGAAGACCCTGCGGTCTTGGATGCTGAAGAGTTTGCGAAGGTCTCTATCGCGGCCAGAGGCTTCTACGCCTTGGAGTTCTTGCTGTTCGATCCTCAGTTCACTGGAGTTGAAGATGAAGACTACCATTGCGCTCTGGTCCAAGCGGTAGCTGCGGACATCGCAATCAATTCCACAGCAATCCTGGAGGGATGGGAGAGCGGTTACGGCGAACTCATGTCTTCTCCTGGAAACGACGAATACAGAACCCCCACTGAGGCCGCGCAGCAGATCTTCACCAGCCTCTCAACGGGCTTGGAGTTCACATCTCAAACGCGCCTCGGCCGTCCGATGGGGACCTTCGAGCGCCCGCGTCCCAATCGCGCAGAAGCCCGTAGATCAGAACGCTCACTGCGTCATGTCATTCTTGCACTGGAAGCAACGCAGGCTCTGGCGGCACTCATTTCCAATGAAAACCAAAACCTGGAGCTCGCGTTCAACGCAGCGCTCCAGCGTGCCCAGGAACTTGATGACCCGGTTTTTGCCGGTGTGTCAAACCCGCAGGGGCGTTTTAAGGTTGAAGTGCTGCAGCAGAATATTGAGACTATAAACAGAATCCTCGCCGAAGATGTTGGACCGTCCTTGGGTATCGCTGCAGGCTTCAATTCTCTGGATGGCGATTGATGGCCTCACGCAGATCATTTATCGCAGGCATGCTTGCCGCCGGATTGGTCCCCAAACCAACTTGGGCAGAAGCAGGTGACCCGGCCTTTCTGTCGGCCGCCATGAAACCGGATGGGCGTTATGTCCTGTGTGGACTGGCTGATGATGGGTCGATCAGGTTCGAAATTTTCCTTCCTGATCGAGGCCACGCCGCCGCAGCTCATCCAACATTGCCTGAAGCGGTGGCTTTCGCCCGAAGACCTGGCACCTACGCAATCGTTCTGGACTGCCGGGATGGCCAAACGAAGGCAAGGTTAGATGCACCAGCCGGACGCCACTTCTATGGTCATGGAGCATTCTCAGAGCACGGCGATTTGCTGTTCACGACCGAGAACGATTTTGACACGGCGGCCGGTTTGGTTGGTGTATGGGATGTCCGAAATCATTATGCGCGTATCGGTGAGTTCTCATCCGGCGGAATAGGCCCGCACGACATCAAACTGATGCCGGGCAGTGAAACGCTGGTTGTTGCGAATGGAGGGATTGAAACGCATCCTGAAACGGGACGCACCAAGCTTAACCTTCATTCTATGCGTTCAAACCTGAGCTACTTGAGAACGGATGGGGCGTTCGAGGGAAAAGTGGAACTGGGCGCTGCGCATCAACGCAACTCAATTCGCCATCTTGCAGTCTCCGATCTGGGTGATGTTGCGTTTGCCATGCAATGGCAGGGCGATCTTACGGATGACTTACCCTTGCTGGGAGTTCACAGTCGTCATAGCCAGAACCCAAGGTTGTTCGAAAAAGCATCAGTGCGAGCGATGCAGGGATATCTGGGCAGTATCGCTTTCAACAGCGTCACCAATCAGGTCGCGGCCACTTCGCCTCGAAGCGGTTTGGTACAGGTCTTTAGCGTCGACGGCCTAGACCAGAGCTTCAACCTTGACGATGTTTGTGGCGTCGCCGCTCGAAGCAACGGTTTTGTCGTCACAACAGGCGCGGGCGTTATCCGAGTACTTCGGAATGACGACATCAACCACAACTTGGCTTGGGACAATCACCTGATCGCATTCTGAGATGGCAGGTTTAGTCTGGGTTGCAGACATTTATTACTCGATGCCGAAGGTGCGTTCCGTCCCGCTCAGCGGTCACTCGGCATTAAGTGCGAAAACATCCGCGACTACACCGCTTTCGGGCCGGTCACCACGAACTGCGGAGATACGACGAGGTAGGTTCCATTCGTGTGAGCCTGTTCGATCTGCTCGACGACATGGTCAATCTTGGCAAGGTCCATAGTACCGCTCTCACGCGCATACTTTGCCATGTTGCGGATCATGCCCAAAAGCCGGCCATCGACATCTGCTTTTGCATAGATCGATATTTCCAAGTCTTCAAAGCCAGCTTTCTTGAACGCGTGATACAGCTTTCTACCCATGTCAGAGTTCCTGCAGGCATGGGAGGCCGCCTTCACGAACGAACGCCAAAGGTCGTGGTCAATCGGTTCTGCCACCATCATGAACCAATCGCCGTCGATCGCGTGAGCAATGCCGTTGGGTCGAAGAACCCGGTGAAACTCCGTCAGCGTCGCAACAGGATCGTCGGCATACATGATTGTGTTGCGCGCGGTAATCCGGTCGAGGGAGCCGTCTGCAATCGGTAGGGCGGCTCCGTCATTCAGGTGCACCGATACTCGATCCGAAATACCGGCCTCGTCTGCATTTTGTTTAACGAACTGCAGGAACTCGGCGTTTATGTCGATCGCGTGCACATGTCCGTCGGGACCAACGCGCCTAGCAAGCTCAATCGCGATTTTGCCTGGGCCACAACCAAAGTCAGCAATTCTCGCGCCTTCGAATATCGCTGCCGTTCGGTAAAGCTCTTCGGCAGTCTGGTCCCAGTCAAATCCTGCCCGGTAGGCAGACATCCGGTCAGGATCAATGTCGCGCCAATGCGCTTTGTAGAATGGGTCGTCAGTCAAGAGCGCGTCGCCTTAGCCGCTAGCGGGTAGACAATAGCACAGAGCCTTTCCAGACGACAGCTCCGTCCGCGGTTTGTGGCTGCTGTCAGCGTGAGCTGCAGCGGCGATAAATCTGACAAGGAGGAAAGCGCGGTCGGCTTTCGCAGCTATGGGGATTGTGCGCTACCGTCGCTTCGGTCGAGGTCCGGAGCGACAGCCGCGCCGGTGTCGGGGCGCGTCGACCGATCGGTTTTTATGGGTAGATGCCGCCGTCTGGGCGCGCGCGCTGGTTTAACGTCTTTTTCTCTGTCGACGTCATAAGACTGGTCGCAATGGTCGGTCCGGCGCCTCCGGAAGGTTGGGCCGGGTTCGATTGATGGATCATGCGGCATCCTCCCAGGGTGGCGCGCGGGATCGCGGGGTTTGACCGCGCAGGAAGGTCTCGATGACAACCATGGCGCCGCCGCATTTCGGGCAAGGCTGAAGCTGGTCGTCTTCGTCAGCGCCGGTGAGCGGAGCTTCGTCGGCCATCTGATCCGGCTCTGGCTCGCAGTCCAGCAAGCGCCTGATCATTGCGATCCTGTCACGACGGATGCCCCCTCTCTGCAGATTTGCAAGGCAAATCGCCTGCCGGGCAATGGTTGGCGAGGAAGCCCGCATGGCGGATGCGGTGGAAGCCGGGTGGCAGGACGTGGATCAGGAAGCGGCGGATGAACTCGTCCGTTGGCAGGCGCATGACCTTCATGCGATCGCCCTTCTTGATGCGATAGTCCTTCCACCGGAAGGCCACGGTGTCGGCATCTGCGCTGACGAGGCGGTGGTTCGAGATCGCGACCCGGTGGGTGTATCGGCTGAGGTAGGCCAGTACGGCTTCGGGGCCGCCGAAGGGGTGAAGGGCGAACAAGAATTGATCCTGTGGATCAATTCAGCGCTGAACGGGCGGAGCCCCGGGGCTTGGCATAGACGACCCAGTCGGAATTGCGTAGCGGCGCGAGAAGGGCCTGGAAGGTATCCCGGTCCGCCAACTCTGACAGATCGCCGAAGAAGCGCAGCTTCCCCGCCTGGTGCAACCTGGCCAACCCTTCGAGGAACAGACGCCGGAACAGCCGGGACAGGACCTTCACCGGCAGGAATAACCCCGGGCGACAGCCGATCCATCGCGTGCCATCTGATGACATCCCGCCACCTGGCACGATCACGTGCACATGAGGGTGATGCGTCATCGCCGAGCCCCAGGTATGGAGCACGCTGGTCATGTCGATGCGCGCGCCCAGATGCTTTGGGTCGGCCGCAATGGCCAGAAGCGTTTGCGCGGGTGCCGTGAACATCAGACCGTAGACCGCCGCCTTGTTCTGGTACGCGATGTCGGTGATCTGCGACGGCAAGGTGAAGACCACGTGGAAGTACTCGACCGGCAGCAAGTCTTCCAAGCGCGCCTGCAACCAGTCCCGCGATGCGGCCCCCTGACACTTCGGGCAATGCCGGTTCCGGCACGAGTTGTAGGCGATGTGCTGATGGCCGCACTTGGTGCAGGCAGAGACATGGCCGCCGAGAGCGGCGGTGCGGCAGGTCTCGATCGCCCCCTCTCGTGACATTGCTGCGCAATGCACTGCCGGGCAGTGGACATCACCTTCAGCTGCGGCAGGTTCAGATGCCGGGAATGCGCGCGGCGACAGGCAGGACCGTCGTGCTGGAAGCACGCCTTCGGCGTGACGGCGCGGAAGATATCCGCGACCTCCAGTCTGGGGAGGGACATTGGACCGGGGTCAGCCGGACCCAGCCTCCCGCCTCACCAGCAGATCAAGCGGGCTGGTCACATCCCGGATCGTCTTGGTCGCCACCTTGGTATAGACCGTCGTTGTCTCCAGCTTGGCGTGACCCAGCAGCACCTGGATCACCCGGATATCCGTCCCGCCCTCCAGCAGGTGTGTCGCGAAGTTGTGACGTAGCGTGTGGGGCGAGACCTTCTTCATGATCTCGGCGAAGTCGCAAGCGACGCCAAACGCGCGGTTGAACTGCCGGGGCGAGATCGGGTCGACCCTGTTGCGACCGGGAAAGAGCCAGCCTGCGGGCCGGGCTTCACGGTAATAATCACGCAGGAGCTCCAACAGGCTTGGCGACAACATCACATGGCGATCCTTGCGGCCCTTACCCTGGTCGACCCGGATCAGCATCCGGTCGCTGTCGATATCGCCGACCTTGAGGTGCGTGACTTCACTCGCCCTCAACCCGCCGCCATGGGCCACGCTGAAGGCAGCTCGGTACCGCAAACCCGGCCCGGGTGCCGCTTCGAGGATACGCGCAACCTCCTCGGCGCTCAGCACAACGGGGATCTTCTTTGCCGCCCGCTGATAGCGCATATGCCGCTTCATCTCCGGGCGCGGGCATGTCGTCGCAAAGAAGAAGCTCAGCACCGTCAGCCGGTTGTTGAAGGTCGGCGCGCCAACGCCCCGCTCCTTCATGTCAAGCTGGAACGCCCGCAACTCCTCGGGCGTCGCGCTGTCCGGCGAATGACCAGGATACCGCGTGACGTCGCGCATCGCCCGCAGGTACATCGTCTGCGTCTTGGGCTGCAGCCCCTTGATCCGCATGTCTTCGAGAAAACGCTGGCGCAGCGCAGGCGCATACTGGTCCGTCATCGGAACCTCCTGTCATCAGATTGAGAAGGTCCCAATCGTCAGACAGGCGCGCCCAACTACAAAATCGCAGCGCCCAATTCAGTGCGCATCACCCGCCACAAGCGCCAATACCGCGAGAGCGGTTTCGTCCTGGGTCCGCGATGTGGACATTCTGCCGAGCTGCAGCGAACGGCAGGTATCCCTTTGTGAGCGTTCCAAGCCGCCGGGAAAAAGCGTCCTGCGTACTTGTGGCACTGACAGTGGAACGGATTGGCGCGAAAACCTTGATGACTTCGCGGGCCGACGGGTATCGCGACGAGATGTAGTCAACTGAGCGCTAAAAGGCGCAGCATCTTGACTACGGCCGAATCGAGCGTTACCCATCCACTAAACAGGGGGCAGACTCATATGACCGACGATGGTCTGCAATTCGGCGCATTCGTCCGCCGCGAACGTGAAGCAAGGGCGATCGGATTGCGGGAGATGGCCAGGAACATCGGGGTGAGCCCGACCTACCTTTCCAAGGTCGAGCGTGACGAGTTCACGCCGCCGACCGAGGACAAGGTCCGAGCAATTGCGCAGATCATCGAGTGCGACACCGACGAGTTGCTGGCCCTGGCGGGACGGATGCCGTCCGACTTGGCTGACATCATCAAACGCAACCCCGTCGAAGTATCGGCGCTTCTGCGGACCACTAGCGGCATGACACGCGACGAAATCGCCCGGCTGGCAGAAGGCGCGAAAAAGGCCAGAGGCGAGTGAAACCATGGGGTATGGCCCCCAAGATGCAGATGAAGGATGACTGACGAGCTGGTTGTTCCCTATCTTGCCGACGAGGCCATTGAGCGCGACGCTGTATCCTTAATCGAGGAATATGAGCACGCACGGGGCGTGACGATCGAGCCGCCGATCCCGATCGAGGACATCTTGGAAAAGCACCTCAAGCTACGGATCGAGTTCGATGACCTTCACGCCCGCCACAACGTTCCTCGGCCGGAAAACGGGCAGACCGACATTCTCGGCTCGATCGATGGCGACGGCAGCATCTTCATCGACGAAAGCCTCGATCCTGAAGAAAACCCGGTGCGCGAAGGCCGCTATAGGTTCACTTTGGCGCATGAGGGTGGCGGTCACTGGCGCTTGCATCAGCATCTGATCAAGGAAGATACGGCGCAGGCATCTCTTTTCAGTGATGACGGTGCGCCCAAGTTCATCTGTTGATCGAGCCAGGCAAAGGAGCGGGTAGAGTGGCAGGCCGACTTCTACGCCTCCTGCCTCGTGATGCCGCGCAAGATGGCATTCGCCGTGTGGGATGAGTTCTTCCCTGATCGCAAGCAGCGGGTCCTCCAGCCGAAGACCCAGATCGAGCACGCCTTCGTCGAGATTCCGAAATACGGCTTCCAGCTAAGTGGACAGATGCCGGAATGCGAGACTGACGACGAGGCTCTGGAACGCTTCTGCAAGCCACTTGCTGAAAGGTTTCTAGTGTCCCCCATCGCGATGCGCATCCGGCTGGAGAAGCTCGGGCTGTTGCACAGATCCGTTCCGCTCCAGCGGCTTCTTGCGGGCAGCTGAAACTTTTTATTGAGGAGAGTGTAAAGTGTCAAGTGGACAGGCGAAATACAACGCAGTGGTGCGGGAGGACGGGTTTGAGACGTGCGACTTCTATCTCGCCTGCTTCTTGCGATGTACCGGATACGAACTTCTCGATCTGCGTGCAGAGGGACGACGCAAGCTCTTCGTTTTTCGCGACCGACCGTCCCGTCGTGATGACGTGCTGTCATTCTATGGCGACGGGGCGATGGTACCGCCCCTCGCGTTCTCCACCACTGTCAAAGACATGAAGGCGCTGCTGCACAATGCTTGAAAAACACCCTCATCCCGACGCCGACCCGATCAGTGGCCCACAACTGCGCGAGGCAATTGATCAGATCAGCCAGATCGTTCTCGAAGGGCTTCGCCATGGCCATTTCCGCGCAACGATTTCGAGCGGGATCGGCAAGAACAACCGCCGCGACCTCGTGATTGAAGCCGGTAAATCCCACAAGTTCACAATCCCCGAGGACGAACTGCCGCGCTAACGGCGCGCGCACACGGGTGATCCCTGCGACTGGGACGCCGAACATGCAAATGACGATACGATCCAGCTTTATCGGTGCGAGTCCGAGGCCGGAGATCAGGTGCACGGCACGGCGAGGAGCCGACCGTGAGATCTTCGGTGGAAAAAGCGTCTAAAGACGCAGGTCACGCGAGCAGATCGTCCAAGACCTGTTTCAGATCGGGCGCCATGTGTGCGTTCAGACCTACCGGGACAGCTTTGCCAAATCCCGCTACTTTGGCGAGGTTCTGCGCTTGTGCGGCATCACGCAACTTATTGCAAAGCGTTTTGCCCAAAATCACATGATGAGCGCCTGGTATCGAATACTCGGCAACAACTTGACAATCTGAGAATGTCGCGAGTTGTCCTTGCTCTGCCTTTCTTTTCAAAGGAGGCTGGTTGCGGATCGCGTGCCTTTTCGAGTTTCGGCAGCGCGCGGCAGAATCGCGGGCTTTCCCGGACGTGACCGCGTTGGCCAGAAGCGCGTCGGCAGCTTCGGCTTCGATTCCGAAATGGCGGCTCAACACCACAGGATCTGCCCAGTAAGCTTCGACGTCTGACGAGCGCGTCAGCCAAACCTTCACGCCCTTGGCTGTGTACGGTGAAGCAAATACCTGTGCTTCGTCCGGCATCATAAAGTCCCGGTCACGGTGGAGTAAGATCTTCATTCCGTCGCCGAACAACGTTTGGAGGGATGCGCAGCCCTCGGCATCAAGGAGCTTACCAGAGCCGTGGAGCGGCCAGAGCGCGACGACCCGCTCGAGGTCCGGCCATTGCGACAGCAGGGCGCGCAGCAAATGCGTCTTGCTGTCCTCGGTCAGCAGGAGAATGCGCTTGTCGAGCAGCCCCCAGCCCATCAACTGGCGACCGGCAGTGTCGCCATCTTTTTGCACTTTGCCGTCTTTCATCCAGATGACCTTGGCCTCAGGCGGAAGTGCCCGAACGACGGAGGGACTGTGCGTCGTCAAGATGACTTGCGTGCCGAATTCCTTCGCGGCTGCTGCCAACACCCGCATAAGCCTCTCCTGTGTCGCCGGGTGCAGATGTGAATCCGGCTCGTCGACCAGCAGCAGTACCGGCCGAAAATAGACGAGGTAGGCGAAGATTTGGATGACCTGCAAGAAACCAATACCCGCTAACTCAAGTGGTTTGCGGCGTTTCTGATCAGCATCCCTCATCGGCGTCGTTTGAAACTCGGCGCGGATCGTAGAATGCTTATCCTCGTCGAAGTCTACGAAGAGTTCCAATTCGCCCATCACCTGCGAGACGAAGGTCGCAATTTGTTTGAGACCGCTGATGTCTTCGACATTAGTGTGTTTCAGCAAAAGTAGAACGTTGCGCAAAACCGTATTGGCATCGCCTGCCGCGGCTTGCCTATGAACGATTAGCTTCGTGCGTTTCTCTTCCGCAAGAGGAATGCCGGCCAGACCCGGAATATAAGAACTGAATTCCTGATTGCGATCCCGCAGTTTTCTGACGAAATCGTTGTTGGCCGGGACGTGAACGCTGAGACCTTCATTTCTCGCGGATTTGATCCACATCTGCGCCTCAACTTTTTTGCCGTCGTCATCTGTCGCTTTGACGGCCAGATCGAGTTGAGGCGTTCCACCCTTGTTTCCGTACTCAGGCCCGTTCCCAGAATTTCGATAGTCGGGCGACGGCATATAGGTTGCGTCCTTCTCCGAAAGAGTCGAACCCTTCTTGATGTCTTTGTTGGTATCGATCGAAAGACTGCGACCCGATTGCAGCATCCAATGCAAAGACTGCAAAACGGAACTCTTCCCAGAACCATTAGCACCAACGATCACCGTGAACGGTGAAAGCTCGATCTCGGTCGTGTCAATCGCCTTGAAATTCTTGATGGTGACTTTGTTCAGCAGCATTCGGGCATCCATACTCCGGCGCTCATATGGTAGGCGCGGCTTGGTGCGGGCGCAATATCTCGACCTTGTATAGTTTTCTGAACGTCCAATCCGATCAAGATTTCGTCTTGGTGGTGGCCTGCGCGCTCGCTGTTCTGCGCAATAAGTGCCCCTATCCGGAGCTCGTGCTGTCGGGCGAGCAGGGTTCGGCGAAATCGACTTTCTCGGCAATCCTGCGGGCTCTACTCGATCCCAACACCGCACCGTTGCGCGCCCTGCCACGCGAGGACCGTGACCTGTTCATCGCCGCCAGCAACGGCCATGTGCTGGCCTTTGACAACGTATGGGGCCTGCCTGCGTGGATTTCAGACACGCTCTGCCGACTGGCCACCGGTGGCGGCTTTGCGGTGCGCCAGCTTTATACCGACCAGGACGAGGTGCTGTTCGACGCCGCCCGCCCGGTGATCCTGAACGGGATTGAGGACATCGTGACCCGGCCTGACCTTGCCGACCGCGCGGTGTTCCTCACGCTTGAGCCAATCCCCGAAGAACGCCGTCGACCGGAAGCGGAATTGTGGGCGGCCTTCGAGGCGGAACGCGCGCGTCTCCTCGGCGTCCTGCTCGATGCGGTGGTGGAGGGCTTGAAGCGTCTTCCCCACACCCAACTGCCAAAATTGCCGCGCATGGCCGATTTCGCATTGTGGGCTTCCGCCTGCGAGACCGCGATCTGGCCTGCGGGCACATTCTGGTCGGCCTATTGCGGGAACCGGGACGAGGCTGTTGAGGGCGTGATCGACGCCGATCCGGTCGAAGCTGCGGTTCGCGCCGTGATGACGGAGCGGACGGTGTGGACGGGAACAGCCTCGGATCTTCTGGGCGCCCTTGGAGAAGTGGCGGGTGAACGGATCGCCAAATCCAAGACCTGGCCCGACAGTCCTCGCGGGCTTTCTGGACGGCTGCGCCGCGCCGCCACCTTCCTGCGAAAGATCGGCATCGAGGTGTCCTTCGAGCGCGAAGGCCGGGCGCGCACCCGAATCATTCGTATCACCGCCGCTGGTGCTGACCCGCTGCCAGAACTCGGCGGGGTGCAACCGTCCGCACCGTCCGCGCCAGGGCCGAAATCCATTCCGGACAATGACTTCGCGGCATCTGCCCCGCGGACGGTCGTCAACGATGCGGACGCTAGGGCGAACGGGCGGTTCGATAGCGCCCGCGCCAACCCAATGAAATCCAATGTTCGGACCGTTGCGGACGATGCGGACGCAAGCTGTGCCGCTCAATCCGAGCCGGAAAAAACAGACACCACCACCTGGAGGGCACGGCTATGAGCGGAGCGGCAGCCTTGCGGGCAGCCCACGATGCCGGGATTGGCCTGCATGTGGATGGCGTCGATCTGGTTCTGGAAGCATCGGCCCCGCCGCCCGCCGCAATCCTCGACCTGCTAAGCCGCCACAAGGCGGATCTGATCGCGCTCTTGCGATCCGGAGATGACGGTTGGTCGGTCGAGGACTGGCGCGCCCTCTGCGATGAGCGCGCGGGCATCGCGGAGTTCGATGGCGGGCTAGTACGCCCGGAGGCCGAGGCCCTGGCTTTCGAATGCTGCGTCGTCGAATGGCTGACCGCACTTTCGAGCGCTCACCGCCCGGAAGCTGCCTCGCCTGCGGTGGCGCTGACAGTGCTCATGACGCCCGCCTGCCGCACGGCGTCGAGCCAACCGGCCACATATGGCTGCATTCGCGCTGCTGGCCCACATGGCACGCGGGCAGGAAAGCCGACGCGGTCACGGCCCTCAAGTCCATGGGGATTCATTGCAGGAGCAAAGAGATATGACGAAGCGAAAGACGAAAAAGTCCAACGAACCGACGACCGTTGTCGCAAACGATCCGGAGGACCGAAAGGGCGCACTCAAGACGATCGGCGGATCGCAGTCTGACCACTGGAACAACACGCTGGCCAACCAGACGGTGCAGGCGCTGTGGGTGAAGAACTCTTATGAGCAGGAGTGAGACCGCCAGATGAGCGCCACCGTCGCCGGGCTGGCCGGTATTGGCCCGAAGGATGAATTGGAAGGCATGATGGCATCGCAGTTGATTGCGGCCCATAACGCCGCGATGGAATGCTACCGCCGCGCCATGATCGGCGAGCAGACATTCGAGGGCAGACGCGAAAATCTAAATCAGGCGAATAAGCTGTCCCGCACGTGGGCGACGATGCTCGACGCGCTGAACAAGCATCGCGGCAAGGGCCAGCAGAAGGTGACGGTCGAGCATGCGCATGTCCACGCAGGCGGTCAGGCTGTTGTCGGCACGGTCGAACAGCCGGGGGGAGGGGATCAAACGAAAGTGGAGGAACAACCCCATGCAAGGCAGATTACCGATGCACCTGAGCCCGCGCTGTGGGGCGAGGACGCGGAGCGGGACGCCCTGCCGGTCCCCCGCGATGGCGAACGGTCGTTGCCGGATGCACGGGGGAAGGTCTCCGGGTGCACCGATCGGGAATGACAATGCCCGCAAGCATGGCCTCTACACCGCGGATGCTATCGCTGAGCGGCGAGAACTGGCGGCGCTCCTGCGCTCCATGCGAGGTGTTATCGAAGAGGTGGATGGATAGGGCGTCGGTCCACGGGCATCTCTCGCGGTTCCTTCCTGGCGAAATTCGTATGCTGGCGCGCGAAGCGCGGGACATCGCCAGCGGCTGGCTTCCTTTTTTGGGAATCCACCCGGAATCCGGAGTCCATTGCGTATTGGGCCAAATTGGCCAAAAGTAGATAATCATTGGTGGGGAGTCGCATGCAAACCCTGAGCGCGAAAGACGCGAAATACGGCTTCGGACGGTTGATCGACCTCGCTCGGGCCGAGCCGGTGGCGGTCGCCAAGCACGGACGCCCCGTCGTCGTGGTGATGGCGGTTGAGGAATATGAGCGGCTGAAGGCGCTGGATCAGCGCAAGAGCCCGAGCGGGTAGGAGAATCAGACATGAACCGGACGATGGCAGGGGGCGGCTGACCGGCATGGACAAGCGAGGCCTCACCGAACGCGACATCTGCACCAAATTCATCCTGCCCGCCGTCAAGCGCGCGGGCTGGGACGAGATGGTGCAGGTTCGGGAGGAGGTCTATTTCACCAAGGGCCGCATCATCGTGCGCGGCAAGCTGGTGACGCGCGGCAAGGCAAAGAAGGCCGACTTCGTTCTCTACTACAAGCCGAACATTCCGATCGCGCTGATCGAGGCCAAGGACAACAAACATTCGGTTGGCGACGGGATGCAGCAGGCGCTCGACTATGCCGAAACTCTGAAAATCCCGTTTGTTTTCAGCTCGAACGGCGATGGCTTCGTATTCCATGATCGCACGGGAGCCAGCACGCCGCGCGAGGCGAACCTCGGTCTCGACGCCTTCCCGTCACCCGCTGACCTGTGGGCGCGTTTTCGCGCCTGGAAAGGTCTCGACGGCGAATCCGAGGAAATCGTTCTTCAGGATTACCACGATGACGGCAGCGGAAAGGAGCCGCGCTACTATCAAGTCAACGCCGTCAACGCGGCGATCGAAGCCATCGCCAAGGGCCAGGATCGGGTTCTGCTCGTCATGGCGACCGGCACGGGCAAGACCTACACCGCTTTCCAGATCATCTGGCGGCTGTGGAAATCGCGGCGCTGGAACCCCGAAGGCAACAAGCGCGTCCTGTTCCTCGCCGACCGCAATGTGCTGATCGACCAGACGATGGTGAACGACTTCCGCCCCTTTGGCGCGGCGATGGCGAAGCTTTCGACCAATGCCAAGACCATCGAACGGCAGGACGGCACCTCGGTCGACCTTACGCTGGCGCTCGACAGGAAACGGCGCATCGACACCGCCTTCGAGGTCTATCTCGGCCTCTACCAGGCGATCACCGGGCCGGAAGAGCGCCAGAAACTGTTCAAGGAGTTCTCGAAGGACTTCTTCGATCTGATCGTGATCGACGAATGCCATCGCGGCAGCGCCGCCGAGGATTCCGCCTGGCGTGAAATCCTGACCCATTTTTCCGGTGCGACGCAGATCGGCCTGACCGCCACGCCGAAGGAGACCGAATACGTCTCCAACACGGAATATTTCGGCGAGCCGGTTTTCACCTATTCGCTGAAGCAGGGGATCAGCGACGGCTTTCTGGCGCCCTACAAGGTCATCAAGGTTCACATCGACCGGGACGTCGAAGGCTACCGGCCCGAAAAGGGCCAGTTGGACCGCGACGGAAACGAGGTCGAGGACCGCATCTACAACGCCAAGGATTTCGACCGCACGCTGGTTCTGGACGACCGCACCCTTCTGACGTCAAAGAAGATCACGGCCTTCCTCAAGGAAAGCGGCGACCGCTACCAGAAGACCATCGTGTTCTGCGTCGATCAGGAACACGCCGCCCGCATGCGTCAGGCGCTGATCAACGAGAACGCCGATCTGGTGGCCGAGAACGCGCGTTACGTCATGCGGATCACCGGCAGCGACAAGGAGGGCCAGGACCAGCTCGGCAACTTCATCGACCCGGAATCGAAATGGCCCGTGCTGGTCACGACTTCGCGCCTGCTGTCCACCGGCGTTGATGCGCAGACCTGCCGCCTGATCGTGCTGGACCGTGAAATCGGCTCGATGACCGAGTTCAAGCAGATCGTCGGGCGCGGCACCCGCTTGCACGAGGACACCCGGAAGTTCTATTTCACGCTGATCGACTTCCGCGGCGCGACGGCGCATTTCGCGGACCCGGACTTCGACGGCGACCCGGTGCAGATTTACGTGCCCGGCGCGGATGACCCGATGACGCCGCCCGACGAGGAACCCGCGACGCCTGACGGCGAGGACGCGATTCCGCCAACGCCGGGTGAGGACGAAACCATCGTCGATCAGCCCGGCCTGCCGCTGCCGCCGGGCGATCCGGTCCGCAAGATCTACGTTGATGGCGTTGGCGCACGGATCATCGCCGAGCGCGTGGAATACCTCGACGAGAACGGCAAGCTTGTCACCGAATCCCTCCGCGATTTCACCAAGAACGCCCTCAGGAATCGCTTCGCCAGCCTCGACGAGTTCCTCAAGCGCTGGAACTCAACCGAGCGCAAGCAGGCCATCGTCGAAGAGCTGGAGGCCGAAGGGCTGGCCCTCGACGCCATCGCCGACGAACTTGGCAAGAACCTCGATCCGTTCGACCTGATCTGCCACGTCGCCTTCGACGCAAAGCCCCTCACGCGCCGCGAGCGGGCCGAGAACGTCAGGAAACGCGATGTGTTCACCAAGTACGGGCCGCAGGCCCGCGCCGTCCTCGACGCCCTGCTGGAGAAGTACCGCGACGAGGGCGTGCTCAATCTCGACGACACCAACGTGCTGAAGGTGACGCCCTTCACCGACATGGGCAGCGTCGTTCAACTCATCAACGCGTTCGGCGGCAAGGCGGGCTTTGAAAAAGCCGTCCATGAATTGCAGGACGCGCTCTACCAGGAGACCGCCTGAACCATGATCGTCCGTACCACCGTCAAATCCATCCAGGACATCATGCGCCAGGACGTAGGCGTCGATGGCGATGCCCAGCGCATCAGCCAGCTCACATGGCTGTTCTTCCTCAAGATCATCGACGATCAGGATCAGGAACTCGAAATCACGCGGGACGATTACCGCTCGCCCATCCCCGAGCGGTTCCAGTGGCGGAACTGGGCGGCGGACCCCGAGGGTATCACCGGGCAGGCCATGCTCGATTTCATCAACGACGAGCTGTTTCCGGCCCTCAAGGGCCTCCAGGTCTCGGCCAAGCCGGGCGACCGCCGCCGCGTCGTGCGCGACGTGTTCGAGGACGCCTACAACTACATGAAATCGGGCCAGCTGCTGCGCCAGGTGGTCAACAAGATCGCGCAGATCGACTTCAACAACCTCTCCGAGCGCCAGCACTTCGGCGAAATCTACGAACAGATCCTCAACGACCTGCAATCGGCGGGCAACGCGGGCGAATACTACACGCCCCGCGCCGTCACCGCCTTCATGGTCCAGATGATCGACCCGCAGCCGGGCGAGACGCTGTTCGACCCTGCCTGCGGCACCGGCGGCTTCCTGACCTGTTCCATCCGCCACATGGAGGAGAAATACGTCCGCACCCCCGCGCAGCGCGAGACGATGCAGGGCGCCCTCCGCGCCGTCGAGAAGAAGCAGCTTCCCCACATGCTCTGCGTCACCAACATGCTGCTGCATGGCATCGAGGACCCGTCTTTCGTGCGCCACGACAATACGCTGGCCCGCCCATACATCGGGTGGGAGAAAAAGGACCGGGTCGACATCGTCCTCACCAACCCACCCTTCGGCGGGCGCGAGGAAGACGGGATCGAGTCGAACTTCCCCCAGCACTTCCGCACCCGCGAAACCGCCGACCTCTTCCTCGCCCTGATCATCCGCCTGCTGAAACCCGGCGGCCGCGCGGCGGTGGTCCTGCCCGACGGCTCGCTGTTTGGCGAGGGCGTCAAGACCCGGCTCAAGGAGGCGCTGATGGAGGAATGCAACCTCCACACCATCGTGCGCCTGCCGAACTCGGTCTTCCGCCCCTACGCCTCGATTGGCACCAACCTTCTGTTCTTCGAGAAGGGCGCGCCCACGCAAGACATCTGGTTCTGGGAACATCAGGTGCCCGAGGGGCAGAAGGCCTATTCCATGACCCGGCCCATCCGGCTGGAGCACCTGTCCGACTGCGCCGCCTGGTGGGGCGGACAGCAGCGCGAGGGGCGGGAGGAGTCCGAGCGCGCCTGGAAGGTCAGCGCCGAGGAGGTGAAGGCTCGCGGCTACAACCTCGACATCAAGAACCCCCACACCGTGGCCGAGGATCACGGCGACCCCGAGACGCTGCTGGAGGATTTGGGCCGCGCCGAGGCCGAGGTGGCGGCACTCCGCGACCAGTTGAAGGCGATCCTGTCCGAGGCGCTCGCCCGATGAACGCCGACCGCCTGCTCGCCCTCTATGAGAAGGTGGCCGAGGCGCCCGACGCGGTTCCCCGCCTGCGCCGCTTCGTGCTGGACCTCGCGGTGCGGGGGAAGCTGGTGCCGCAGGACGCGAGCGACGAACCGGCGTCGGAACTGCTGAAGCGGATCGCGGAGGAAAAGGCGCGGCTAGTTAAGGCGGGAGAGATCAAGAAGCCGAAGTCGACCGAACCTATCGACCTGTCGGAACTTCCGATCAGCGTTCCTTCGCATTGGGTTTGGACGAGGCTTCGCGACATTGGAACGCTGTCGGGCGGCATGACGCCATCGAAGAACCAGCCCGATTACTGGGATGGCGACGTGGTCTGGCTTTCGCCAAAGGACATCAAGTCAGACGAAGTGTCCGACTCCGAACTCAAGATAACGAAGCAAGGACTGAGCGAAACCCGCCTAGAGCTATTCCCGGAAGGCAGCCTGTTCATCGTGGCTCGAAGCGGCATCCTCAAGCGCACGTTTCCGGTTTCCATCAACCGCGTTCCGGCTGCGAGCAACCAGGACCTCAAGGTTCTGGTTCCGTATCTCAAGGGGCAGGAACGGTATTTGCAGATCATGTTCCGTGGCATGACGGACTTCCTGCTGACACATCTCGTCAAGCAAGGGACCACGGTTCAGAGCCTGAAATATGCTGAGTTCGAGGTTCAGCCCTTCCCCCTCCCACCCCTCGCCGAGCAGCAGCGGATCGTGGGATCGGTGGAGGAGTTGATGGCGCTGCTGGACCGGCTGGAGGCGGCCCGCACCGCGCGCGAGGCCACCCGTGACCGGCTGACCGCCGCCAGCCTCGCCCGCCTGACCGCGCCCGACACGGAAGCATCGTCAGGAAAAGTGGGAACCGGTTCTCCGTCCGACGATGCGACAAACAAGAATCCGCCCGAAGCGGAGCCAGGAGTGAGCCTGCGAACGGGCACCGATTCCGCGTCCGGCTCCGCGACTGGCCAAGCTGTGTCAGGAAAAGTGGATACCGGTTTTCCGTCCGACACGGCGCAAAGGGAAAACTCCTTCCCGGCCAATGCCCGCTTCGCCCTCGCCACGCTCCCCGCCCTCACCACCCGCCCCGGCCAGATCAAACCCCTCCGCCAGACCATCCTCAACCTCGCCGTCCGCGGCAAACTGGTGGAACAGGACCCGACCGACGAACCGGCGTCGGCGTTGTTGAAGCGGATCGCGGTGGAAAAAGAACGGCTCCGCATCGAAAAGGAAATACGCGCGCAGAAGCCAGCGCCACCTGCTGAGACCTTTGAAGCCGAGGCAACGATCCCCAAAACATGGGAACACGTCTACCTACAGGATATTGCTTATCAGATTACCGACGGCACTCACCTGACACCAAAATACACCGAGAGCGGTTGCCCGTTCCTGTCTGCGCAGAATGTGAAGCCATTCCGCTTCATGCCGGACATCCACCGGTTCGTATCACAAGAGGATTTTGAGAAGTATCGGTCTAATCGGCGCCCAGAACGCGGCGATGTTCTTTTAACACGTGTAGGCGCAGGGATTGGCGAGGCAGCCGTTCTGGACTCCGACTTTGAGTTCGCGTTCTACGTCAGCCTTTGCCTGATCAAGGTCCCAAATGATTTGGTGAATGTCGATTACCTCGTGATTTGGCTGAACAGCCCGGAGGGGCGAGAGAGTTCGACTGTGCGCACCTATGGGAAGGGAGCATCTCAGGGAAACCTGAACCTTGGACTGATCCGGACGTTCAAAATCCCCCTCCCACCCCTCGCCGAACAACACCGCATCGTGGCGAAGGTCGATGCCCTCATGGCCCTCTGCGACCGGCTGGAGGCCGCCCTCACCACCGCCGACACCACCCGCGCCCGCCTCCTCGAAGCCCTCCTCCACGAGGCGCTGGCCTCTGCCGCCGACCCGATCACGGAGGCGGCGGAGTGAGCGACGTCATCTCCATCAAGGGCGAGGACCTCTGGGTGAAGGTGGTCGAGATGCTCCAGCAAAACTGGGCCAGCATTGAGCCTGAGGGCGAAGGCGTCCGCCTCTACTTTGTCACCGACACCAGCCAAGGTCTTCGACCAGATGCCCTTCGATAGCACCGCGGATGCCGAAGCGGCGCTGAAAAGGAACGGTTTTCGGCGCTTCCGGGACGCGCCCGACCTGCAACGCTTCCTCTGCGCCCCGGCGCCTCCTTTCAGGGAAGGCAGCCATCCGAACGGGCCGATCTATTCGTCGGGAAGGTTCTCGCGATGAGTACTTCCACAGCAGCAGTGGGCGCGAAGAGGTGAGCATGCATGTCGATTGGGCGCAGGTGGCCCGCTATCTCGATGACCTCTATACCGCATCCGACGGGCTCGAACGGATGTTCCCCGGCCGAAAGTTCACGCTCGACGGGCATCTCGTCGGGAGCATAGGCGAAGTGGTCGCCGCCTACATCTTCGACCTCGACCTGAACCCGGCCTCGACTCAAGGCCATGACGCAAGGACCCGCGACGGCAGGGATGTCGAGATCAAGCTCACCCAAGGCAGCGGCGTGGCCATCCGCCACGAACCGGACCACCTCATCGTCCTCCACCGACCAAAGGGCGGGCCTGTGAGGGTTGTTTACAACGGACCCGGTAATCTTGCGTGGAGCGCATCCGGCAAGATGCAGAAAAACGGCCAGCGCCCGATCAGCTTGTCGAGATTGTCGACCCTAGCTGAAAGAGTTCCCGAAGATCAGAGACTGCATGTGTTGAGGGAGGCGCCCGTATGAACGATGCGATCAACCAAGCGCTCGGCCGGCTGACCCGCGTCGACCTTCGCGATATCTGGACGAGCGAGGCCAGCGATTTCACTCCTTGGCTAGCGCGCGAGGAAAACCTTGCTGTGCTTGGCGAGACGCTCGGGATCGATCTCGAACTGGAGGCGCAAGAGAAGGCTGTCGGCCCGTTCCGCGCCGACATCTTGTGCAAGGACATCGGCACAGGCGCGTGGGTGCTGGTGGAAAACCAGCTCGAACGCACCGATCACGGCCACCTTGGTCAGCTCTTGACCTATGCCTCGGGTCTGGAGGCCGTGACGATCATCTGGATTGCCGCCCGGTTCACCGAAGAGCATCGGTCCACGCTGGACTGGCTGAACAAGATCACCGACGAGAGCTTTCGGTTCTTCGGTCTGGAGGTCGAGCTTTGGCGGATTGGCGACTCCCCGGCTGCGCCGAAGTTCAACATCGTCTCGAAGCCAAACGACTGGTCCCGATCCGTCGCGCAAGCCGCCCGCGCGATCGAGGAGGCGGACTTGACAGACACCCGCAAGATGCAGCTCGACTACTGGACGGCGTTTCACGCGGTGCTGAACGAGGTGAGTGGACCCGTCTCGGGCAACCGAAAGGCGCAGCCCCAATCCTGGATGAACTATTCAATCGGGCGCACGGATTTCGCTCTCGGTGCGGCGATGAACAGCTTCAAGCGGTGGGTGCGCGCCGAGCTATATGTCAGCGGCGCCCATGCCGAGGCCCACTTCCACCTTTTGTACAATCAGAAGACCACCATCGAACAAGAACTTGGGTATGCCCTGCAATGGGAACACCTCCCGTCGCGTCGAGATTGCCGGATCGCCATCTACCTCGAGGAAACCGATTCCCAAGATCAGAACGACTGGCTGCGCCAACACAACTGGCTGGCGGCGAAGCTGAACGACATGCACAGGATCTTCATCGAGCGGGTCCGCGCGCTTGATGCTGACGACTGGCAACCTGACCCCGAAACACTGCCCTCCGATAACGTTTAGTGTACACTAAACAAATGCCAGCCAGAACTCTTACCCCCCAAGCCCTCCGCCCCGCCGCCCAGCACGCGCGCGGTGATCTATGCCCGCGTCTCCTCCAAGGAACAGGAGAAGGAAGGCTACTCAATCCCGGCCCAGCTTAAGCTGCTGAAAGACTACGCCGCCGCCGAGGGGTTCACGGTCGCGCAGGAATATGTGGACGTCGAGACCGCCAAGCAGACCGGCCGCGCCGCCTTCGGCGAGATGGTGACCTGGCTACGGGCGCATCCGGACGTTCGCGTGATCCTCGTCGAGAAAACCGACCGGCTCTATCGCAACCTGAAGGACTGGGTGACGATCGACGAGCTGGATGCCGAGATCCACTTCCCCAAGGAAGGGGTGGTCCTGTCGCGCAAGTCGCGCTCGTCAGAGAAGTTCATGCACGGCATCAAGGTGCTGATGGCGAAGAACTACATCGACAACCTGTCCGAGGAAGCCCGCAAGGGCATGCAGGAGAAGGCCGAGCAGGGCATCTGGCCGACCAAGACGCCGCTCGGCTACCTGAACGTCACCGGCCCGGATGGGCGCAAGGTCATCGCCGTCGATCCCGAAGTCGCGCCGGTCTTCTCGAAGCTGTTCGAGTGGTACGCGACCGGCGAGTTTGCGTTGAAAGAGGTGGCCAAGAAGGCCCGTGCTGCCGGTCTCGTTTACAAGAAGAGCGGCAAGCCCGTTCCGACCAGCACCGTGCATTCGATCCTGCGCAACCGCCTCTACACAGGCTGGTTCGAGTGGAACGGCAAGCTCTATCAGGGCAAGCACGATCCACTGGTCTCGGTCGAGGCATGGGAGCGCGTGCAGGGTGTGATGGATGGGCGGAACGCCAGCAAGCATCGGCGCATGACCCACGACTTCGCCTTTTCGGGTCTAATTGCCTGTGCGCGCTGCGGCTGCTCTGTGGTCGGTGAGATCAAGAAGCAGAAATACATCTCCTACCACTGCACCGGCTACGCGGACAAATGCCGGGGCGAGCCCGCCTCCTGCCGCCGCAAGTATGTGCGCGAGGAGGTTTTGGAGAAGCAGTTTACCGCCATGCTTGGCCAGCTTCGGTTCGACGATGAGGTTCTGGAGTGGGTGCGCGAGGCGCTGCACGCTAGCCATGCGGACGAACGCCAAGAGCACGAACGGCGATCAAGCGGCTCCAGGCCGAGCATAGGCGGCTCGGCGAGCGGATCAGCGCGATGTATGTCGACAAGCTTGACGGCAAGATCGGCGGCGATTTCTTCGACAAGATGGCGGGCGAGTGGCGAGAGGAACAGCGCCGCTTGCAGCGCGACATCGACCGCCATGAGGAGGCCGAGCAGTCCTACATGGATGAGGGCGTGCGGATTCTCGAACTCGCCCGCTATGCACAGTCGCTGTTCGAACGCCAGCCCGCGCGCGAAAAGCGCCGCCTGCTCAACTTCGTACTTTCGAACTGCTCTTGGGAGGATGGTGAGGTGGTTGCCACCTTCCGCCAACCCTTTGATCTCTTGGCGGAAACCACGGCCATTGCCGCCCGCTCAAGTGCGAACAGCGCCCAAAATTCCTCGAAAAACGAGATTTGGCTGTGCACCCAGTCTCGAGCTAGCCAGTCTCGGCTTAAAATTCCCTGTTTACAGGGAAAAAACAGGGAAAAACGCGCGGTTTTGGCGATCCTCCGCTAGCTCAATGCGGCTAAAGCCAGAAAAACTTGGGCCTTTTCGACGCTTTGCCAGAAAAGATAACAGGGAATTCTTTCCGCGGATCAGCGAAAGTTCAGATTGTAACTGGGAAAATTGGGTTTGAATCAAATAGGTTGCTGACCAGTCGACGCAGGATTTTGCGAGCCATGCCAAAGAAAACCCAAACGCTCAGCCGGAGGGAGCTGTTCGACCTGGTATGGTCAACGCAGGTTACCAAACTAGCAGGTGACTTCGGTATGTCAGACCGCGGGTTCTCGAAGCTCTGCACAAGGCACAAAGTACCGACACCACCGCGCGGTTATTGGGCCAAGATTGAGGCAGGAGGGGAGCCACAGATTCCGCCGTTTCTGGAATTGCGCAATCGCTCGCTTGACGTCGTCCAGATCAACTCCGCGTTTCACGCGCTTCCATCTGATGTGCGCAATGCAATCGAGGCAAAGATATCTGTTCGAAGCGAAGCGGTGAAAAGGAAAACTGCACGAGCATCCGAAACGTTGCCAACCTTCGACAAGCCTCATCGCTCAGTGTCATCAATAATCCGCAAGGTCCGACAAAGTAAGCCTGATGACGATGGCCGGGTCGCCGTTATGGGGCCGCGCAAACACGGTATGTCTGTTCATTTCACATCGGTTGAACGCGCGGTTTCAATCCTGGATGCAATTTCGAGGATCGCAGAGGAGCGTGGCCTGGAAGTCGCGTGCGATGAAATGGACCTTTCGGTTTCTCTGGGACAGGACAAAGTGCCATTCGGTTTGACCGAGAAGACCAAGCGAGAGAAACACGTGCCAACCCCGGATGAACTGGCCGAGGAGGAAAGGCGCAAAGCCCGGCTGCGGCGAAATGATTGGGATTCGTTTGATTTCGGTTTTGGACGACCGTGGCCCGGGCACGACACCATCTTCACCGGCCAGATTTCGTTCGGTGCTGACGTCTGGGCCGATGGGCTGAGAAAAACGTGGTCGGACGGCAAGACGCAGAGTGTTGAAATGCTTATCCCGGATATCGTTGATGGTTTGGAACTGTTGATTCTACATGTGAAAGCCCGTCGCGAGGAGAGTGAGGAACGCGCGCGAAAGGACGAGATACTTCGCCATCGCCGGCATCTTGCAAAGCTGAGGTCGGATCGCGAAGACGCCAGAGTCTCATTGATGCGGGAGCCGGTCGATTTGCGCCGGGAGGCGAATGATATCCGAAACTGGCTGGATGATATGCCTGAAGAAACCAGAGCGAACGCGACCGGTAACTTGGGACGAATGATTGATTGGGCCGAAGCGCGTTTGGCCGACCTTGTGTCAAAAACAACTGTTGGGGCAGCTGAAGCGAAGCTGGAAGGCCGGGAGTTGTTTCCGGAAAATGATGAACTCGAAGACCCGCAAGGAGAACCGCCGCCTCCTGGCCCGTACGGTTGGTAGCGGGAACTGTTTCACTTCGTGTGGTCAACTCCGGTTACCAAACTAGCTGGGGAGTCGGAGTGCTGGGCCGCCGTAGACCATCAAAACCACTACAGCTCAGAGTTCGAAATCCGACGCTTGAGCGCAAATTCGGTCCGACAACAGGCACAACCACTTAAGGGTGGCATTCAGTTCTCCATCCGTCAGCGCATCGCTCTCGATATACTCCAGAACAGCTTCTCGGCGCCTTGGCCACAATTCACAAAATTCGCTGAGGTCCCGGATCCTGCCGGCGGGCTCGTTTGGATTGTTCAAGTGAAGCTCCAGCTTTCGAAATCTTGGGTCCCAGTTTTGAGACCAATATGCTCCTTGCCGTCCCTGTTGGTCGCGTGAATAAAATGTGAGTGATCTATCAATCTCTGCTATTATTCTTATTATTTGACGGCAACTTTTGATTTTGATGGTACGGTTTTGGCTATTCGGAAGCTTCAGATAAGACTTTACGGCAGCTTTTCCTGCCGATGGGACACCGGTCAGGCCGTTGATGTCCGAGGTGCGAAGCACAGGGCACTAATTGCTCTGTTGGCGACCGCGCCAAACGGAACTCATACTCGAAGATGGATTCAGGATACGCTTTGGCGCAGGGCCGGCGAAGAACACGGACGTGCGAGCCTTCGACGTTCTCTTTCAGACATCCGCAAAGTCTTCGGGGATGATTTTGATCGTATCTTCAAAACTACCAACGCCGATATTCAACTTGAGCCAAGTACGTTTGAACTGGTCGGAAGCCATTTGGACGGTGAATTTGCGGAAGGGATCAGTATTCCGGAAGAAGGATTTACTCAGTGGGTAAATCAGAAACGCAAGTTGCTAAACAACGCCTTTTTGCTGTCATCTCAGCGTCCGCATAGCCGAATAGCGCCGAAGATCGCAATCGTGCCGTTTGCCACTCGTCACCTGGCACGAGAGGAGCAGCATCTGAGTGACCTGGTCGCTCAGGAGGTTTCCCGCACATTGTCGCGTTCCCGACTGATACGAGTCATATCGCACCTCTCCAGCAGGCGCGTGGATGGGACAGTTCTGGACATCTCTCAAATTCGCGAAGCACTTGAAGTCGACTATTTGGTCTACGGAACCGTTGGACTGCAGGGCGACCGCTACCGGATCGACGCAGATTTGGTTCAGACGGCGAACGGACACATCGAGTGGACGCGACAGATTTCGGGGCGGCTGGCCGATCTGCTAAGAAACTCTGGTGACCTGCTCGACCTGTGTTCTCAGATCGGACATGGCATACTCTCGGCCTCAGTAGAGATGGCCCGCGGCCGGGCGCCGGGCGACGTGGAAAGCCACGTATTGCTTATGTCCGCCGTTTCCAACATGCATCAGCATCGACTCGCAGGATTTGCTCGTGCAAGAAGCCATCTGGAAGAACTCATATCGCGTACTCCGGACAATTCGGAACTGCATGCGTGGCTTGGAAAATGGTACGTGCTTTCAATTGCGCAAGGGTGGAGTACCGATCCTCAACTGGACAGTCGAAACGCTATCGACAGTACGAAGCGGGCTCTCGATTGTAACCCTCAATGCCCTTTGTCGCTGACGTTTGACGGCATGATCCGCTCAAGTGATCTGGCAAATTTGTCAAAGGTAGAGGCGCAGTTTGATCGCGCAGTGGAGATCGATCCAAACAATTCACTAGCCTGGTTGATGTACTCGCGGCTGCATATGTTCGACGGAAATGGTGAGATGGCTTTGCGTTTCGCAGAGCGGGCTTGCGAGTTGTCACCTATCGATCCTTATGGCTACTTCTTTGACATCATCAGGGCCAGCGCATTGTCGATTTGTGAAGACTATGTGGGAGCACTCGATCTGGCTGAAAAATCGATTGCCGCGAATCCGCGCCATACGTCTTCTCATCGGGTGAAAGTTATCGCTCTCGCCTTAATGGGGCGAGATGAGGAGGCCACAACGGCGGCAAATCTGCTGACCCGTCTTGAACCTGGCCTGACCATAGAAGGTTATCTCAGGAACCATCCTGCGGGCGACCGTCCAATGACACGTAAATGGGCCGATGCGCTAAAAGAAGCAGGTGTGCCTGCACAATAAATCTTACTTTCGGGGGGAAGAATTCATGTCAACTCAAGCTACCGGGACTGCAATGACGGCGATGACCGCCATGACAGCTATGACGGCAATGAGCGGGTCCACAGCTATGACTGCGATGTCTGGCAATGCTGCCGCTGCCGGAAACTATGACGGCACGACCGCTGCGGGTCTGTTGCTCGCAAGGGACGGAATTGTTGGACAATGGGCCGGAGCAACTCTGAACCCAAGAGAGCGCGGCCTCAACGAACCCGCCAATCTTGAAGACTGGTCTCAGATGGTGCGCACAATGGTGGTGCTACAGGATCTGCTGGCCAACAGCGGAGTAGCCTTCAGTCCCACTGGCTGCACTCCAGAAGTGGCGTTCTATCACCTCAACCGTCCATGCGACGTAACTGCCATGCCTGATACTTTTGAGATCACGGCGCAAAGGCTGGCCGCATTTATTCGACCGGGGCATGACGAATTCGTGGCGCAGCTCGAACTGGTACGCGACTACGCTGATCTGAGAGCCGACAGATTGCCCGAAATCCTGTCCCAGGCCGGTTATCCCGTTCCCTTTATGACCGCGATCGCAGATCTTCATCCCGGGCGGAAAGAATTCACTCATGAGCTTCTTGGCATAACTCAGGTCTTCGCAACGCACATTGTTCTCGCAGTTAAGCAAGCCTTGGCCTGCCATCGCCCGGATGCATTCTCGCCTCAGGTGCAGCCCGTAATACCGACTCCTGGTCACGGCACATTGCCGAGCGGACATGCGACCGAGGCCTTTGCAATGGCCGTTGTTCTGGCGCGACTGATGGAAGTCGAACGCGGTGACGGTGGCCGTGGCGGGAATGTCACCGATCTCTACGTCGATCAACTAATGCGTCAGGCAGCCCGCATTGCGATCAATCGAACAGTGGCTGGTGTCCATTTCCCAGCGGATTCGATGGCGGGCGCAATGCTCGGGTTGCTAATTGGTCAGTATTTGGTCGCACGAGCGACGGGAACAGGATGCCTGTATCCTGTCAGCTTTGATGGAACGGAAGTGGCAACGCCGCCGGCCGGCGGAGCGGGTAATCTGGTTGCGGTCGATTTCAGAACGGAGAATTACCTCACCGCCAACGCTGACCCTCTTGTTCGCGCTCCAGAACACGACGGGATAGTCACCGAACTGGGAGATCCCATACCTGCTCCACCTGGATTGACGAGCGCCCCGTTGAAATTCCTGTGGGACAAGTCCGTCCTCGAATGGAAGAAGCGGTAACGGAGGCGATCATGGCAAAATCCCGAGAGTGGTTTCCCGATCCGGTAACCTTCCTGACCGAAGACGAGGTCACCATCCCACCTGCTATGCAAGGAGATCCGGACATCACGGGCAGAGTGCGGGTGGTCGACGCTTACTCCCAGTGGATTTCGACGTATGGTGCGCAGTTCGCGTTCACCAACGAGATCCCCAAAGTAGACCAAGAAGATTTCAATTTTGCGCTGATCGTAGTCGAACGAAATCATGACATCGTTGTGTTAGCAAAAGATTTTAACTTCACTTACCCACCGTTCTTGCCAAGAGAGTCTCCGCAAAGCGACCCAATAGAGGATGTATTTCTTGGTCGCCTGCCCATACGCGCGTCGAGTGCAGGTGACGAGATTTCGTCGGGTTCCGTAAAAGGGTTCGGAAACCTTCGTTTTCTCCCTGAGGTTGCTGAGCCCGAAAAACTGGTCGTTGTTGGCCTCATCGATGACGCGATCAATTTTGGTCACCGCAGGTTTCGAGACCAACACAACAGGTCGCGTGTGGATTTTGCATGGATCCACGATGCCCCCTGGAACAATCCAAGTAGCGTTCCTTTTGGTTTGGAAGTTCCTGGCCTTGCAACGACGCTGGCTATCCAGGATCATCCAAATGATGACGACGCTCTCATGCGCGAGTTGCACCTGATCGCGACGGAAGACCGGCCTTATCGTCCCACGTCGCTTAGGCTTCGTGGTTCTCATGGAACCCACGTTTCTGATCTCGCAGCAGGTTATGACCCGGATGAGGCAGATGCGTTTCATCGAAGAATAGTTGCGGTCCAGTTACCCACCTTTGCCTCACAAGATACGTCGGGGGCTTCGCTGATGGCATCCATCATAGCTGCTGCAGATTACATCTTTTTGCGCGCCTTGCAGATGAGCGACCACTATGAGGTACCCATTCCGGTGGTGCTAAATTTCAGCTACGGTTTTGGAGGTGGTCCCAGAAACGGGGCCCATATTGTCGAGCGGGCGCTGCGCAAACAGGCCGAGACCTATCGGCGAAAGAGCGCGGAGATTGCTAGCTCAAAGCATCCTGGAGTTTGCGCTCCTGCTGAGCTCGTTTTGCCGGCTGGCAACGGTCACCTGACTCGCACACACGCAGTTGGATCTGGGCCCGAACCACACCAGGCGTCAACATTGGAATTCGACTTACGGATCCAACCTGAGGATCGCAGCCCGAGTTTCGTCGAAATTTGGTTCAGCGCGAAAACCAGGTGCATCGAAGTCGCGGTCACACCTCCTCATGGGGCGCCAAAGTCTTTTGAGATTGATGTTTCGGGCCCGTACACAAATGAGATTTCTCTTGGCAACGACTTTGTTTTTGCGGAACCGAAACTTGACGGAACCGCTGGGTTTGAAGCGGGCTCGGTTGTTGCGAGGTTCTCGGTCGACCGGCCAAACGAAAAACCGGCCGCAGCCAGAAGGCCGCACCGACCTCCGGAAGAAGAGGATGGCACCCCCTTCTGGAGGGTCGTACTTGCGCTTGGTCCAAGCAGTTGTCTGAGTGCTGATCAACCGCCGTGTCCACACGGAATATGGAGGGTTGTGTGCCGGGGCCATGAGGAAGGTCGTGGTGAGATTCAAGCCTGGATTCAGCGCGACGAAGCGGTCGGGGGGGTTGGTGAGCGTGGCAGGCAAGCCTACTTTGACGACACCATTTATGAAAACGGTCGCTTTGATGAGATTGGCGATGTCGTTGTCTCGGACGAAGGGCAACCTGAGAGTATCGTCAAGCGAGACGGAACTGTATCCGGCATCGCAACCAATCCGGCTGGTGAAGGCAAACCACTCTTGACGATTGGTGGTGCACTTTGGGACAGCGACAGGGCTGCCGTCTACAGTGCGGCTGGCAACGAAACTGAACGCAGCGCGCCCCACTTTCTTGCCACATCTGACACGTCAAGGGTGCTGTCGGGAATCCAGGCGACGACGACGCGCAACGGCGGGCAGGTGGCCATGGGTGGGACCAGTGTTGCGGCTCCGCAAGTCGTTCGATGCCTCGCAGATAAGTTGGAGAGCCTCGAGCCTGCAGGATACTCTACATTCGATGCCAGAAATTTCCTAAAGGATGACACCATACCTGACCCCGATGACCCGGGACGTAAAGCAAGGCCGGTCCTGAGGCCTGACCTGCAAAATCCAGAACGTGCTGGCAATCGTAGAGTTCGGGAAGAACGGGTACGATACGAAAACGGATTGATCAAACCGCATCCCGAGCTAATGCAACAGATCAAGCGACAAACCGAACGTAAAGTCTGAAACCCATCAGTTTTTGCGCTTCGGAGAAGCCAAAAGCAAGGCCGGACGAGATCGAAGTTCGTTTCGTTCGCGCAGGAACTTTACTCACTTGATAACGTTAGCACCCGTCGAGTGCACACATCACTTGAAATCTTACTCACGATTTACTCACACCTCGGCCGCCCCCATTCAGGCTATCTTATACGTACGGAAAGCGACCATCCGTCCGGTGCTCTTGCAATACTCAAAGCTAGGCACGGCCTAACATTCAGATTGGGGATTACTATGGAATTGCCTAAGTTGATTGTGTTCATATTGTCGAATTTTGTGATGACGATTGCGCTATTCTGGGGACTGCGGACGATTATTGAACTCGCAAGTCAGAAGAAGGGGAGTGGACACTCTATTCTACAGGAAGCTGTTTCAGAAAAAAGTGTCCAAATTGATGAGCGGTCAGGAAAGATCGGAAGTTTCAGTAGGGTTGCGGGCGCGTTCGGAGCGTTGGCTTTAGCGGTTGCAGTGATCGGCATATCGTACTGGTTGGTCTATGCACTTTTTCATGCAGAAGACATAGCAGTCCTAAAGCAGGCAGGATGGTTTTTCCTTTCTGGTTCAGCCCTTTTTGCCCCATACGCGTTCAATCAGCTGTCATCGATATTTAAAATGAGCTAGAATATGGACGAGAGCAAAATCAACAGCTTCCACATCTTCGTTGCAGGGTTTGATTATAGCAACCAGTCAAAGCCTTCTGACTTTTTGAAGGTGTGTCGACAGTGGGCCTCTCAAATTCTCCTATCATCAAAAGAACAAGTCGTTGGATTTGTATTCTTCGACATTAAAGCCGGCCTTAGCTCGCTCGAATCTTTCTCGCGAAATTCCCTAAGTAAACCTAGGCAGGTGAATAACTTCAAGGGAGGTGACGCGGTCGCGTCAAAACAATCCCAGAGTTTCCATTCGGACGGGTGGCTGGAGAACACTGTCTTTAGAGAAGGGTTTTTGAGGACGGCTTCGCCCGCCAAAACCCATACGCTTCTGTCAGCGGCGATATCGACCACTTTTTTCGATGACCAGTGACGAGTGACTAGCATGAAACTAACGCAAAACATTTTGCGCCAATTTTACTTCCTTCAGGAGGATTGATCATGAATCTTGCGCCAACAGACGAAATTCATCGTTATGTAGTTGTTCGCGGCCCACAGGCGCTCGGAAAGTCAGCCCCAAACAGTATGTTTGAGTTACCTATATCCGAGGCGATGTTCAAGGCGCTCGATGAATCTGGCTCCAGCGGGGCATTGAAAGTTAATTCCTCAGCTCGTTCTTCCGAGAGAGTTTCCGAGATTCACCCAATCATGAACGCGTTCGAAGAAAGCTACATAGCGGCTGGCGATTTGTTCGAAATTGCCTTTCAAGAGGCCTTAGATCTTCTTGGGTTTGAATCCCCCGAAGACATCGAAAACGACCTCTCGTCTCTATCGGACGGATTTCTTCAAGATATGCTAGAGAGTGACTTCCCGAGTGCATCAATCACATCAGAAACTATCAAATTCTTGTACGCGCTCTTTGTGTTCTCAAAAGAGAAAAGTGATGCCAAACACTACATGTCTGGCGATATTGTCATTCCGAAGATGATTAAGAAGTTTCTTGAGGCTGAAGCCGAAGAAACGAGCGGATACGATCCAACCTCATTAGTTGAATCTTCAAAAAGATTGATCCTGATAGCATCGGTCATTCAAGTAATTGATAGAAGTATTGTCCAGATCGTTTCCTCAGGCCCGATTAATGAAGAGCCTGCGGAAGCAGAGGAGATTGAAGAAGCTCCGTTACAAAGTCCCGCTGCATTCGTACCAACTTTGGAACTACTACTCCCGTATTTGCGTGATGAACAGCTGGGCGTTTTCCCGAAAGATATGATAGAAAATCCGGACGGCGTTGATCTATTTCAATTGCGTGAAACACTCGCTGACCAAGTTGCGAAAATAGTCCTTTCTACCACATCGGCACAAACTAAAGCCGATCCTGTAGCTTTTAGTGAATACGTTGACGCAAGTGTTAACAAATATTTGGTAGCCGGGTTTTCCCTCGACGATCTCGTAAAGGGTTTCACAGGCTCACCACTCGTAACGCCAAAGACTCCTGTCCCAGGTGACACTATAAAACCAGTCGGCATAGCTGATTTAAAGCTCGTCGAGCAAAAACTGCAAAAGTATGATTTTGGCGAACTTGCCCATATTGAGAATGTGTTGGCTGGTGAAAAAAGGTCACGTGAGCACGCAGTGCTCGATCGTGTTGAGCAGTCTTTCACATTCGAAGAGGAAGAAACAAAGTCCAAGGAGAAAAATTTACAGAGTACCGAGCGCGCTGAGCTCTCCAGTGAGATCGATACAATCCGCAAGGAGTCCTCGAACACAAAGTTTGGCATTGATGTTTCGGCCAAGTATGGCGTGGTATCGGTCAAAACTAACGCTGGGTTCCAAAGCTCCAGCAGTTCTGAACAACAGGCAAAGACAGCTAGAAAGTTAACGCGAGAGACGATCCAGAAAGCTTCTGAACGATTGTCGAGGCGTGTTCGTAAAGAGCGGACGATAACAAATATTTTTGAGCTTCGCGAAACAAATATCCATGCCTTTGAGGCTGACAAAACCAAAAACATCGTCGGCCAATATCGTTGGGTTGAGAAGCATTACTGGTCTCAAGTTCGCAACTATGGTGCGCGACTTATGTTTGCCTTCGACATCCCCGAACCAGCTGCTCAATACCTTTGGGCAGTCAGTGGCAAACCATCTAGCGATGGGGTTGTTCGTCCTCCTGAAGAACCCAACTTCAATGCAGCGCAAATTAACGAAAGCAATTACCTTGCTCTCGCAAAACGCTATGGCGCAACGGTTCCTGCTCCACCACCAGCGCAACGGTTCATGCAAGTTGCCGGCAGAGCAAATGGCGACCAGTCAGAAAGTCCGATCACAATCTCGGAGGGCTATGAGTGTACATATGCGATCCCCAGTGCCTCGTTCTATAGCACTACCAGCAATTCGTCCGTCACTTTTGTAGTTGGTTGGGAACAAAGCCGGGTCTACTTTGACGGACGTCGTCCTCGAACAATGGTATTCAATCCGCCGTTGCGCGGCAGTGTAGCCTACAAGGTTCAACCCTTCAACACGACCAGCGGCAACTTCATTAGTGGCCTTGGAATGGCTCTACGCAGGACAAACGAGAACTACGAAGCTTGGAAGATAAGCGTATACAACGCGATCTACCAAAGCTACCAAGAGCAGCTGGCAGACTTTGAGAGAAAGACAGCCAGGCAAGAAGCGGCACAAGGTGGCGTGATAGCTGCTCGGACTGATCGAGAATACCGCGATATCGAAAAAATGGAGCTTCGTCGTGGCAGCATAGAGCTACTCACCGACCAAAAGTATCAATCGTTCAATGCAACCAAGCTGGACCCATCGACAAAGAGACCAATTTTTGACAACGCTGAAGCCCGGCAAGAAGCGGACACAGTTCGCTTTATTGAGGGTAGCTTCGAGTGGGACCAGATAACATACGAGTTCCATCCATATTTCTGGGGCAGGATTGATACATGGTCGGCAAAGATCACGAACACCAACAATGATCCCGTTTTTTCCCGTTTTCTGAGGGCTGGTTTCGCCCGTGTTATAGTCCCGGTCGAGCGGCATAAAGAGCGTGATGTACTGTACTACTTGGAAACAGGTAAGATTTGGGCCGCGAATGAACCTCCCATCATAAGCAACCCGCTGTACCTTGCTTTGTTAGCGGAGATTGATGCTATCGAGGATCTTCCCGGCGATAAGGAAGGTGTGCCCGAGGGCGAACCATGGAAGCAGATAGTTCCAACCAACCTCGTAGTGCTAGATGATGGTGAGGTGGAGCTGCCGAGCTGGGACGTGTCACCGGATGGTAATCAGCTTCCGTTTTTACCCTCAGAGATCACGTGTAGAGGCAAACCCTACAACAAAGCGCAATGGTCCGACTCCATGTTTGAGGCTGCTTCAGCCTTTAAGAGGCTGGGCTATGGTGTGCCGGAGTTGGGGGAAGATGAGGCTATTGCGTACTTCCGGTCCAACCCCGGTAAAAGAGTTGTAAAAGCATTCCAAATCCGCAGTAACGAAATCGACATTCCTACGACCACGGGATCAACCCTCGCCGCTGACGGGCGACTGGGGCCTTGTACATTGCGTGCTCTTACCGTCGCAATTGAGTTGCTTGACGCCGAAGAATGGCCTGGACCGGTCTAGGAGATTTTTCATTGCAAAGACGGGGAATCAAGAAGCCTTCGGACGTGGAAAATCTGGCTTTCCAAGGCGGTGGAGGCAAGGGTTTTGCATACATTGGAGCTGTGCAAGCGCTGGAGAAACTCGGGATATTGCCAGCAGTCGGTCGACCTCCAGTCAGCAACGTTAGGGGCATCGCCGGTGCGTCCGCCGGGTCAATAACCGCCTTTTTGTTGGCTATGAAGTGCAACTCCAACGACTTCCAAAAGTTGTTCGGTTCGTCGCTGGACCTCGATGCTGTTCTTTCCGGCAGCGCCTACGATTTTGATAGTTTTTTTGATGGCCCTGACAACGGACTTGCGCGAGGTGTCTCTTCTGACGACTTCTTTAAGGTCCATCGAGTTCCTGTGGTGGAGAGAAACGCTCTAACTGAAAGCAGCTTAGACTACCTTTTGTACTTGAGAAATGTTCTGAACCTTAGTGGGCAAGCTAGAGGCGTCAGTGTCCTCACTCCTATGGCGCTGCTGGCGACATTCTTAGGGTTTGTGGACGATTATCTTGATGATTCAGCCGACCAGATCATCAAGAACTTCCCGTTTATGGAAGCCGTATTGAAACAACCCAAAGATTACTCCCTTAACCTACTGTACGACCGAGGTATATTTCCAGGTTTCGGGGTCCGGCAATTCCTACAGTATGCGGCAAGAACCTTCATCCCAAGACTACCCAATTGGCATGGAGGCTTGCCCGATCCCGCAAGAATCACATTTAGTGACTTCCGGGAACTGACCAAGATTGACCTTGTTGTTGCTGGAACGAACCTATCTCAACGTCGCTCTCAGCTCTTTTCAGCCGCAAACACTCCCAACTTTCCGGTTGTAGAAGCCGTAGGCATATCTTCATGTTTTCCCGTTGCTTGGAAGCCTGTTTGGGTGTTTGAAAGCATGACTGACGCCAGCGGTCGCTCCTTAGAGGGTTACTGGATCGACGGCGGGTTCCTGAACAATCTTCCACTGAAAGCCTTTGGCAGCCAAGGGAAAATAGGGCCAAACACTTTAGCCTTTCAGCTGAAATCCGGCGCACCTCAGTCTCTTCCAACAGCTATCCCGTCCGATCGGCCTGGAGCCGCCCTAGCGAATTTCGCGCTGGATTTGTACGAAACGGCCTTCTCCATTACTGGGCAAGGAAACCTGTTGACCGAGGAAGAGATAAGCCAAACAATCGAGATTTTCTCTTATTCCCTATCGCTATTTGAATTGTCACCTTCATTATATAGCTCAAATACACCCGTGGCCGAAGCCAAGCGTCAAGTCGAAGAGTACTTCTCTTAAATGCCACCAAACACTTTGCTTTGTGCTGTCTGACGTGCCGCCTTTGACCCAGCCCCCTAATCCGGGCCGTTCAGGTGTAGAATCAGTTCCTGTTTCTTTCTGTTGCTAGGGTTGCGGTGAAGGCCTGCTAGCGGAGCCTTTGCAGAGCTCAAGCGAGGCAGGCCGGGTGGTGCGGTTGAGATCGGCGTAGATCGACGGAGCCAACCAGCCGCAGCTTCTGTCGCTTAAGCGCCATTATGTTAAATCTTGGCTGCGTGCTGCATGATGCGCAACTAAGTCCAGCGAACAAGGCAACCCCGACGCGCTCACTGCTCTCTAGCCGACCAGGCCGTCGACCCATGCTGAAACCGCTCCGCCCATGGACTAGATATGATCCGCATGAGTGAAGCCTGAAACGCGTTTGCGTGGCTTCAGATCGTGATCGCCATCTTCAAACCAACTCATCTGGATTGCCGATGAAAGCTCGTACTGGCTGACATCTTCCATCGAGCCAAACTGGTCGCGCGTTCCCTGGCAGATCAGCGTTGGAGTTCGCAGCTCTTTCAGGTGCTCAGTGCGTAGTTTCTCGGGTTTCCCAATCGGGTGGAATGGATAGCCTACGTAGAGCAACCCAGCGATGCGATCCGCTTCAAACAGCTCATCGGCAATCATGCTGGCAACACGCCCACCCATGGACTTACCACCTATGATCAGCGGGCCGTCAGCTTGCAGCTCTTCGATCGCAGCCAAGTAATCTGAATTCAGCTTTTCAGCACGTGGCGGGGGCTTCCTTGTGCCCTCAGTTCTGCGATTGGCCATGTAGGAGAATTCAAATCGAACAGCTCTCAGACCGTGTTCGGCCAGCGCTTCTGCTATTGCCGTGATTGCGGGGGAGTCCATCGGAGCACCGGCGCCATGAGCAAACATGATGTTTGCGGGCGCTTCTTCAGGGGTGAGTTCTAGGAATTTGGTCGACACGATTTCTGCTGCGATTAGGGCTTCGAGGCGCGTATTTCAGAAGACACTATACCCCACATCGCAGGCAAAAGGCCCACCCAAACGATCCGAGGCACGGCTTTTCCGTCTATCAGCAGCAGGCGCTACCTCGAGGCGACATTTCTCAGTTCCTTCACCTCCGCCAAAATAAGTATCGGTCGTACGATCTAGATAGATTTCTGACAAATGATTTTCCGGCATGACGTTGAGCTGCTTCATGTCGATGTTGGAACGTATAAAATTTCAAAAAAACAATGATGTAAGCTCCATCTGGGGCAGATTCTGGCATATCATATCTTAGCCATGGTACGTAACATAAGAGAAATATTACCACCATGTATTGAAAGATTTCCGGTCTGTGCGTATATTTTTCGCCAGTGAGACACTGGGGCGGATAATCTGATGGCAGAGCGCGATAAGAGGGCGAAGTTCGTTGAGCTCGCAGAGAACAGGGTCAATCGGGCGATCAAGGATCTCCAGCTTATCGGAAATCTCTCAAATCGTTCGGCCTACGAATTCACTGACGAGGATATTCGGAAGATTTTCCGGACGCTTCAGAGAGAACTCGACACGGCGAAGAGCCGCTTTTCGCGAGGCGACAAGAGTAGTGCTGACGGCTTTCGGATTGGTTGAAGTAGGGATTGATTAAGATGACAGAAATACGACTGGAATTTCTGGAGAACCAGGCAGGTGAGGTTGAAGGCCTGGGCCACGCTGGCATCGAGACTTTCCGTGACACGCCATTTGTCAGCTGCAGCCGTGAGGCTGGCCAGAACACGTTGGATGCGGCAGCTGGACGCCCCGTTCGGTTGGTGCTCCGCGAACACCAGGTGCAGGCAGCCGAGATCCCCGGCATCGAGAAGCTCAGAGAAACCATCGAGTCATGCCTGAGAGCAGCCCGTGCGACAGGAAGCGAAAAGGACCGTGACTATTTCGAGAATGCCCATGATGTCGTGACGAGGGACGTTATCCCGGTACTCGAGATTGCGGACTACAATACAACAGGACTGGAAGGGCCGCCGAACGACAGCGGCTCGAAGTTCCATGCCCTCGTGAAAAGTTCTGGCAAGAGCAACAAGTCGACCGAGACGTCGGGCGGCTCGTTCGGGATTGGGAAGAATGCGACCTTCGCAGTCTCCGATCTCCGCACGGTCTTTTATTCAACGCTCTACGAGACTCCTGATGGACCGAGGTTTGCGCTTCAGGGAAAGGTACAGCTCGTTTCGCACCGGGATGCTAACGGTACCGAGCGGACCGCCAAAGGATATTGGGGGCATCCGGAACACTTCTTGGCGGTTGAAACTCCGGCGCTCATCCCGGAATGGCTTCGCCGCGAAACGAAGGGAACCTCTGTCTTTTCCATCGGGTTTCGGGGCCGGGAGGACTGGGTTGACCGGATGACCGTCCCGCTTCTTTCAAATTTCTTTGCAGCAGTGGACGATGGTGACATTGAGTTCGAGGTCGGAGATTCTGCGCGAACTGTCAATTCCGAAACGTTGGCTGAACTGCTCGAAGAAAGCGCGATCGAAGAGGCCGGGGAAGAGGCTTCGCATGGCGATGATATCCGGCTTGCGCGGCAGCTCTACCGGTGCCGCAAATCAGACAAAGCCGTGACAAAACGTTTCTGCGTGGATGATCTGGGCGAGTTCACAGCGAAAATCCTCGTCGAGGAAGGAATGCCCAAGCGTGTGGCGATCGTTCGCAATGGCATGCTGATTGCTCAGTCCCTCGAGCATTTTGGCGACAAATTTGCGAGGTTTCCCGGAGCGCGTGATTTCATAATGCTGGTAGAGCCGGCCGACGACGAAGCCAGCAAGGTTCTGAAGTCATTGGAAAACCCACAGCATAACGCATTTTCTGCTGGACGGCTTGATGATCCCGCGAAGCAGAAGAGAGTAACCCGGGCAATGAAGCGGCTCATCCATGAGATCCGTACTCTGATCAGGGAAAATGCAGAAATCACCGGTGGTGACGCGGTCAAGCTTGATGAACTCGGAGAGTTTTTTGCCGACGCGGGCAGCGAAGAAGCAAAAGTGCCCTCCGCCGAGAACGACCCGGAAACGATCAGGTTCACGCCAGCAAAGTGTGTCCGGCCAAAGCCTCGGAAGCCGGTTGCCCGGCATGCCGAAGGTGATGAGGGAGGTGCTGGCCACGACGACGGGGCCGGAGGTCTCGGAACTGACGGAAAGGGTGGCGGCTCCGGTGCTGGCGAAGGAGGCGACGGTAGCAAGGGACAGCAACCGGTTATCCGGCTCGCAGCTGTTCGCAACGTCGAGCAGAGCCCACGGACCAGAAAGGTCTTCTTCACTCCGGATGAGGCCGGAGACATCGAACTCACTTTCCTTGCTACGGGCATCTATGACGAGACGGAGCTTAGAATTGCCAATGCTTCCGGTGCCGCAAAATGCTCTGCCAGCCGGGGACGCGTTGAGCTGAGCGTTGATCAGGGCGCACGTGTCGAGATCGAAGTGACCTTTGACGACGACTACACGGGGCCTGTTGAGGTTTCTGCAGTCCGGAGGGTGAGCTCATGAAGATCGATCTGAACAGCCATTTCCCACACCCGGTTCTCAGTGACGGGAACGACGACTTTCTGAGCGGCAACTTTGATCTTCAGATCGCCGAAGTGCGTGAGTCTACTGACGGCAACGTTGAGATCGATTTTCAGTTGTCGCTGGCCTCGTCTGACGTACAGGCGCTGATCGACGATGGCTCAGCGCTTGCTGGTGCCTTCATCCGCTGTCAGGACACTTTCTTTTCGGAGCTTCGCGCGGCAGGCGAGGCCTCGGGAACGTGGCAATTCGATCATGGATCGCTTCACGGGAGGGTCGAAGTTAAGCCGGCTATCTGGCTGACAAAACCCTTAGAAAACTGGTCCGCTGAGAGCCTCAATCCCGAATTCGGCGTGGCTGTTTCTATTCGCGGATCGGAGATTATCGGCCTCGCGAATGACATTGTGTTCAGCATCGGACAGGACAAGCTAAGGAGATTCGAAAGCATCTTTGAGCTGGTTCCGTCCGATGACATCCCCAAAGGCCGTCTGAAGCTCGACCTGCTGGCCGATGCGATCCGAATCATCGCCCCTGTCGATCTGTTCAAATCCATTGAGCAGCTGAGAGGCTCCAAGGGTGGCAAGCCATTGCTGTTGAGTGCAGTCTATATGCCCGTCGTCATGGAAGTCTTGGAGAGTATCCGCGGGCAGGGAGGTTCCGGTTTTGAGGACAGACCCTGGTACCGGGTTTTCTCTGCGAAATGCGAACACCTCAACATCGATATTGATGGGGCACCTCTCCTTGAGAGCGCACAACGGCTTCTGGGCTCTCCTGTGGAGAAACTGGGTGGAGCATTCACGGAGATGATGGACAATGCCTAAACTCAAGTACTTTGCCGAGAGCATTCTTGCCGACCTGAAGGCCAATGTTCCGTCCAACCTCGAACAGTACCGCAGCTCTGGTTTCGACAACCACGCTGATCTGAACGGATGGTCAATGGAACTTTCTTCTGTCGAGGTGGATCCCGAACAGCTGGGAAAGCTGGATCCATCTGGTGGTAGCGCTGCGGAGGTCAGCAACTCACTAATCGTATTCGGGGCTTTCAGCGGGATGACGCCCGCGCTGGCGACCGAAGAGCGTGTCTGGGCGCGCCTGACGCATTTTGAGTGTCTGGAGTATGCCCGGAAACGGTGGCCTCTGAAAGATGAGCCGAAAGAGTCTGGCGGGCTGCTTGGCGGTTTGACCGGCGCTAAGCAGAAGGCGGCCGAACTGCGCAAGAAGGTGCATCATCAAAACATTGGCCAGATTGAAACACACTACTTTTCGCGCGGTCGGACTGGCTATCGCGATGACCACGCAGTTTCCCGGCTCTGGTGGAACGCGTTTATTGCGTGGCGGGTCGACCCTCTAGATCAGGAGAGCGTCCTGAAGGAGTTGCTGCGGACTGCTGACATCCGGTCAAACCTTGTTGAACGGCCGATGCTCAGCAACAGGGCCAGCCTTCTGCGAGGTATTATCAGGACGATGCGTACCTATCCTGATGTTTGCGGTGCGGAGGCAACTTTCCGAGAGTTCATGAAGGCGCTTAATCTTCGCGGAAGCGGCGTTCTCTTTGAGTCCTTAACAGATCAGGACACCGACCAGATACTCCGGAAATGCCGCGATGATGCTATTCGGCAGGCTGAAGCTTCAACGCGCGCTGCGTAGCGCTCAAAGTCGTGATTTGGCATAAGTCCTGCATCGGCGTGTTGCGCATGCCTGGCAAGTCTTCCCGTTTCACGACGATTTTTTATGCCGGTATTGCCGCCAAATCAGCCTGACCTGTTTGCAGCTGCTCTTGCAGCAATGCTCTTTCCTGATGAACAGCCTGAGGCAGACCGCATGCGCAAAGCCGATTTAGAGCAATGGACCGCCCGTGCTTGCGGCGAACTGAAGAAGGTTGGCGAATCGCCATTTCATACCGTGTTGTCGCTCTTCGAAGATGCCAGCGCTTTCCCGAACAACTGATCAGCCAGAAGGCTGGCCGACCCGACCATTTCGAACTGTCCCTTGTTCAGGATCCGGATATCCGACCTCTCCGCCTTGTAGCCTTCGGCATTGCCTTTCGAGTGCTTCCCGATCCGTTCGCCAAGATCGGGCACCGGATGTCCGGGGTCGGCACCAAACCAGAGATAGTGAACCAGTTCCAGCGTGGCCGGGTCGAACCAGACCCAGATCACACAGCCTGACGGTTTCTCGGCGAGCTTCACGTTGATTTTCTGTCTGCTTGTCCTGGCACCGACAAAGCTTGATTTCAGCTGGACATGGCGCTGGATGCCATCTGCCTCCAGAAGGATGTCGTATCCGCTGCGGTCGGTGTGGCTGCGCAGGATGTCCATTTCAACGCCGCGTTTCCACATTTCCTGACACAAGACTCCCATGAGGGCGTATTCAAGATATTGCTCCCGCAGGCTTGATGCCGCGTTGTGGATGTCATCAAACATGCTGTTCTCCTTGTCTCCCGCGTGCAGTCACGCTTCCCCGGCCCCGACAGTCAAGCAAAATGAGACTTATAGTCTGTAGATTAAAAGACAACATACATGACCCATACCCGGGATGGATGTTCGTCAGCGGGTTGGCCGTAATCTGAAGAAATACCGCAAGGAAGCAGGCTTCTCGCAAGAGGGGCTAGCACTCGAATGTGGTTTGCACCGCACCTATGTCAGCGGTGTTGAGCGGGGCGTGCGCAATCCGACTGTTGTCGTGCTGGAGCAGATCGCCAAACCTTTGGGGATCCCGTCCTGGCGGCTTTTCGAAGAGTGAACGATGACAGAATCCGGCGACATAAAGGGCATATTTGAGCACATCCGCCAGACTGAAGCCGAGGGGTTGGCCCGGCGACTCGCGAGAGGCGAGTTTGTTTACCCGGACGAACTGGCAGAAGTTTTGCGAAAGGAGCCTCCGGCACATTGGCCGGATGCGCTTCTGGAACACGCCTGTGGATTACTCGATGGAAGTATTCGCCCGAAGCGGGGACCGCGCCCAAACCGACATGAAAAGCTCGAAACGACACAGTTCAGGCTGATTTATTCCGCCATGAAGCATTGGGATGAAGAAGACAGCGGTCTGCCTGACGAAATGATTGCGTTCGCCGGGGAGCACTCCCAGAGCTTTCATCACACACTCTCCCGCCATGAATGCGCCGCGCGCCTGACCTCGATCTGGTTTTACGGCCATGACGGGCATCATGCGAAAATCCTGAACCGGATTTCCTCACGCAAATAAATCCAAATGACGTGAGGGCTTTGAACAGGGAAACTCTCCAGAAATGTGGGAAATCACATTTGGAGAATTTACATGTCCGAAACACAATACCCGAGCGCACCGGTCGACCAGCTGAAGCCCTACGCCAACAATCCGCGCACGCATTCGAAAAAGCAAATCCGGCAGATCGCCGACAGTATCCGGGAGTTCGGCTGGACCAATCCGGTTCTGGTCGACGCAGAAGGTGGTGTCATCGCGGGCCACGGCCGCATCGCAGCGGCAAAGCTGCTGGGCCTGGCGGACGTTCCTGTCTTACGACTGGAGCACATGAGCGAGGCCCAAAAAAGGGCGTACATCATCGCCGACAACAAGCTGGCGGAGAATGCGGGCTGGGACACCGATCTGCTGAAGATCGAACTACAGGGATTGCTGGATCTCAATATTGACTTCGACATTGAGCTGACCGGATTTGAAACCGGCGAGATCGATGTGCTGCTGGCGCCGGAAACGGTGCCTGAGCCTGAACCAGTACCGCTGCCGGAAACTGATCGACCGGCTGTGAGCCGCCCCGGTGATCTCTGGCTCATCGGGAGGCACCGATTGCTCTGCGGCGACGCGCTGAACCCCGCCGACTGGCGGGCGCTAATGGATCAGGACAAAGCGCAGATGATCTTTGTGGACCCACCCTACAATGTCCCGATCGCGGGTCATGTATCCGGCCTCGGCGCGGTTAAGCACCGTGAGTTCGCCATGGCGTCCGGCGAAATGTCAAAGGTCGCGTTCACGGAATTTCTGCGCGGATCCTTCAGAAACCTGGCCGCGTTCAGCTCCGATGGTGCGATCCACTTCGTCTGTATGGACTGGCGGCACATGCGGGATGTGCTTGATGCGGCGGAGGGAATATACAGTGAGCTGAAGAACCTCTGCATCTGGGCCAAGACAAATGCAGGCATGGGCAGCTTTTACCGGTCCCAGCATGAGCTGGTCTTTGTCTTCAAGAGCGGCAAGGCTCCTCACATCAACAATTTTGGTCTGGGCGACAAAGGCCGGCACCGGTCCAACCTGTGGACCTATGCGGGCGCCAACACCTTCCGGGCCTGTCGCATGGACGATCTCGTGGCACATCCGACCGTCAAGCCGGTCGATATGGTCGCGGATGCGATCATGGATTGTTCTGAGAGGGGTGGGATCGTTGCCGATGCCTTCGCCGGATCGGGCACGACCCTGCTCGCGGCCGCAAGAACCGGCCGGAACGGGTTGGGTATGGAAATCGACCCGCTCTATGCCGATCTGATCGTCCGCCGCCTGCAGGACGCAACCGGGGAAACGGCGATACACGCGGACAGCTTTGAGAGCTTCGTGGCAATCGAAGCCCAACGCGGAGAAGTGGCATGAGCGGATCGGACAAAGACAGCTATGATGTCGGCTACGGCAAGCCGCCGAAAAGCGGTCAGTTTCAGAAAGGAAAGTCGGGCAATCCTCGTGGCCGGCCGAAAGGCGCGCGTGGTCTGAAAACGGATCTGAAGGCCGAGCTTGGCGAACGCGTCATGATCACGGAGAATGGCCGGAGCCGCAAGCTGACCAAACAGCAGCTGATGATGAAACAGCTGACGGCCAAAGCCGTGAAAGGTGATATGCGCGCCATCAGCAAACTGGCGGAACTGGCCATATCGCTGCTGGGGCCGGAGGATGAGGTGCCAGCTAGTGCGTCCCGCCTTTCGCAAGAGGATGAAGTAATCCTGCAGCAGTTCATAGACCGGCAGGGCGGTGACAAGCGTGATAACTGACCGCCAGGCACTCTTCGACGCTCTCCTGCGGGAAGATTTCATTGCGTTTCTTTCAAAGGCATTCACAACGGCCTCGGGGGGCGATCATTTCGTGTCGAACTGGCACCACGAGGCCATCGGACACCAGCTGGGCCGGGTGGAGCGCGGCACGGCAACCCGGCTGATTGTCACCATGCCTCCGCGCTACCTGAAATCCATCACGATCTCGGTCGCCTGGGTTGCCTGGCGGCTCGGCCGCGATCCCGGGCTGAAGTTCGTCTGCGTGAGCTACTCGGGTGAACTGGCGCAGAAACATGCCGGCGACTGCCGCGCGATCATGCAGACCGACTGGTACCGGCGTGTTTTTCCCGAAACCCGCCTGAAACGCGGCGGCGGGGCCGAAATGGACTTCGCCACCACAAAAGGCGGCGGACGTCTGTCTACTTCGGTGACCGGCACGCTGACCGGGCGCGGGGGCGATATCATCATCATCGATGATCCGATCAAACCCGATGAGGCCATGTCGGAAACGACACGGCGTAAGGTCATTCACTGGTACGCCAACACGCTGTCATCGCGCCTGAACGACAAATCAAAGGGTGCGATCCTGCTGGTGATGCAACGCCTGCATGAGGAGGATCTGGCCGGGCATCTGCTGGAAGCCGGTGGCTGGGATCATCTGAGCCTGCAGGCGATCGCCGAAACCAGTGAACAGGTGCCGCTGGGCGGCGATCGTGTGCACGAACGGCGCGCCGGCGATGCGCTGCATCCGGAGCGTGAAGATGTGGACCGCCTTAATGCCCTGAAAAAAGAAATGGGCTCCGCGAGTTTTTCTGCCCAGTATCAGCAGTCGCCCGTCCCGGCCGAAGGTCTGCATGTGAAGCGGGAGTGGTTCAGGCGCTATAAAGATAGGCCGGAACATCAACCGGGCGATCTGATCGTGCAAAGCTGGGACACGGCAAGCAAGGACGGAGTGTTCAATGATTTCTCAGTCTGTATCACAGCGCTCGTCCGGAAGAACGAAGTGTTCGTGCTTGATGTCTTTCGCCGTAAGCTGCAGTTCCCCGACCTGAAGCGCCGCACCATGGATCTGGTGCGTTCATGGCAGACGGATATGCTGCTGATCGAAGATGCGGCCAGTGGGGCGCAGTTGATCCAGGTTCTGCGCCATGATGCTCCTCCGGGTGTGCCGACCCCAATCGCGCGAAAACCTGACGGCGACAAGGAAACCCGGTTTTCCGCCCAGACGCACCGCATTGAAGCGGGCGATCTGCTGTTGCCTGAGAACGCGCCCTGGCTCGCCGGGTTTGAACGCGAACTGCTCGGCTTTCCGAACCTGCGCCATGACGATCAGGTTGACGCTCTGACGCAGCTTCTGGCGTGGCGGTCGCCGCGGGGCGGTCGCGTCGGAATGATTCCTCCGGAACTGATTGTCCTAGAAGAATGATGCCGGTCCGGCCTGCTACCTGCGCAGATAACGTGCCGCGATCATTTCGGCCGCATCCAGTTTCCGGTCGATCTCTGCGAGGTGGTCGCGGACCGCAGCCGCAGCCGTGCGCGCTTTTTCTGCGTCAATCCGGGGCGACTGCCCCTCCAGCGCGGCCATCGTCGCGTCTTCGAGCAGGGCGGTGATGTCCGCGAACAGGTGCTGAACTGTCTCTTTCGGGTCCTTTGCCATGTCTCAGACTGACGCTTGCTGTGGACGTGAAGTCCAGTCGAACACCGGCGATCTCCGCCGCATTAACCCGAAATTCAGCAAAATGTTTGCTGAATGTTCTTGGCATTCGGGAGGGTTCTGAGCATAGTGTCAGAAAAATTCCCCCCGGGAGAGCACCGGGAACAAGAGGATGAGCAGAATGACCGAATTCGACCTGCTGCTGCAGAAAGCGGGGCACACAGTGCCCGAGGCCGCAAAGCTGCTGGGCTATTCTGAGGGCCATATCTACCGCTGGAAACGCGGCGAAGAAACCCCGCGGGAGGGTGTCCTGAACCTGCTGCGCATGGAGATCGCCGGCCGTATGCCTGAACCTGCGGATACAGCCTTTTCGTTCATCGATCTCTTCGCCGGTATCGGTGGGCTGCGCAAGGCGATGGAAGTTGCGGGGGGACGTTGTGTGTTTACCTCTGAATGGGATAAATACGCACAGCAGACCTATCTGGCCAATTTCCCGGACAACCGACCAGTTGCCGGGGATATCCGTGATGTCGATGCCGCCGCCGTTCCGGATCACGATGTTCTGGTGGCAGGCTTTCCGTGCCAGCCATTCTCAATCGCCGGAGTGTCCAAGAAAAACGCCCTGGGCCGGGCCCATGGCTTTGCCGATGAGACCCAGGGCACGCTGTTCTTCGACGTGCTGCGTATCCTGAAACACCATCGCCCGGCGGCTTTCCTGCTGGAAAACGTCAAGAACCTGAAAAGCCATGATAAGGGGAAGACCTTTGACGTCATCCGGCGTAAACTGACGGAAGAGCTGGGCTACACGCTGCACACACAGGTGATTGATGCGGCACATTTTGTACCGCAGCACCGGCAGCGGATTGTCATGGTCGGCTTCCGGGAGGCGGTACCGTTCAGCTTTGAGGACATGATCGTACCGCCGCGGGGCCATAAACGCATGCGGGATATCCTCCATCCTGAGAACGGGACTGAAGGACCGGAAGGCCATTTCACGCTGGGTCCGGATGCGGTCGTCAGCGACAAGTATACGCTCACCGACAAGCTCTGGGCCTATCTGCAGGGCTACGCTGCGAAGCATAAGGCGGCGGGCAACGGATTTGGCTTTGGCCTTGTGGATGGTGACAGCATTTCGCGCACACTGTCAGCCCGCTACTACAAGGACGGCTCTGAGATCCTTGTCAGCCGCGGCGCAGGTAACAACCCTCGCCGTCTGACGCCCCGGGAATGCGCTCGTCTGATGGGGTACGGTGAGGATTTTCGCATCCCGGTATCGGACACCCAGGCCTATAAGCAGTTTGGTAATTCGGTCGCAGTGCCGGTCTTCGCCGAAGTCGCCCAGGTCATGCGGCCGCATATCCTGTCGGTGACCGGCAGCGCCCAGCATGAGACCCTTGCGAAGGTTGGCTGACGTTCACGACAGAGCGACCCGCAGCCGGAACATGGCGGCGATCAGAGGCGCTGATACAAAACCCGAGATGATTATCCGCAGGGGCCTGCACGCGCGCGGGTTCCGGTTCAGATTGCATGACCGGAAGCTGCCGGGCCGGCCCGATCTGGTTCTTCCGAAGTACCGGACAGTGATTTTGGTCAACGGATGCTTCTGGCACGGTCACCGCTGCGCGCTGTTCAAATGGCCGAAAACACGTGAGGCTTTCTGGCGTGAAAAGATTGGCGGGAATGCTGAACGGGACCGGAAAAACCTTGCCGCGCTGAAATCCGGCCCTTGGCGGATTGCCATAATCTGGGAATGTGCCCTGAAAGGACGACAGCGGCGGGACGCCGGCGATGTCATTGACGCGCTGGCCATCTGGTTGTCATCTGGCGATGCAGAGCTGGAAATCAGAGGTTTCCGCTGATTTCCTGAGGGGCTGAATTTGACCGGGCGTGGATTTCTTTCAAAGTATTTTATCGGAGCGGGTGCCAAAACACTGCGCGGCACCGAAGTCGATCCCAAAGTCTCCCGCGGCCACGAGTTTCAGGGGGTCGATGTCTTCAGGGCGTTTGTCGGAACGCCTGAGAACCGCGAAAAAGTCCCGGTCACTTATATCTGGATGGATGACAGCGATGACCCGTCACTGAGGTCGGAGCTGACCGGGACCTGGTACAACAGCCGCAAAGCACAGCCGCACCGGACGCCGGAATACAGGCTTTACTATCCTGCAGCGGCGGAGCCGGTCGTGTACCGGGCGGCAGCGGGAGACAGTCTGTTTCTGTGTATGTCAGCGGACCGGCGTGTTCTGGCCATTCTCTGCCCGTCGGGGAGTTCTATCGAACAGAAACTGCTCTGGCTTTTTGGCCTCAGGCTGACGCAAGACTTTGCGCTGAACCAGCGCGATATTGGCGCAGAGGGCGGACGTGACGTCGATCTTGCTGTGCGCTTCATTCTTGATGAGCTTGATATTGACGCCGAAGAACCGGTCCCCGCCGCTTTCGATCAGCTGGTCGGCCGGTTCGGTCTGGCTTTCCCGTCCACTGCGGTATTCTCGGCATTCGCACGCGACAGCCTGACGGGGATCGATCCCGTCGCGTCCCCCGATGATGCGCTGCTCGCCTGGATGGAGCACGAAGAAGCGCTCTTCCGCCATCTCGAACGTGAGATTGTCACGGAGCGTCTGCGAACCGGTTTTTTTGACGCGAACGGCGCGGATGTGGACGGGTTTCTGAAATTCTCTCTTGGCGTTCAGAACCGTCGCAAGTCCCGTGCAGGCTACGCGTTCGGGAACCATACGGAAGTCATCCTGCAGGCCCACGGCCTTCGCTACACCAAGGAAGCCACAACCGAAAAACGCAACGCGGCAGATTTCCTGTTCCCCGGTGAAGCCGAATACGCCGACCCGTCATGGCCGGATGATCAGCTGGTGATGCTGGCGGTCAAAACCACCTGCAAGGACCGCTGGCGTCAGGTTCTGGCCGAGGCCGATCGTATCGGGGAGAAACACCTGCTGACCCTGGAACCGGCCATATCCCGTGCGCAGACCGCTGAAATGCAGGCGCAGAAGCTTCGTCTTGTACTGCCAAAGCCATTGCATGAGACATATCACGAAGAGCAGCTGGACTGGATTCTGGACGTTGCCGGGTTTCTGCGGCTGGCAAGATTCGGTGATTGATGATCAGTGACCTGACATAAGCGCCAGGTGATGTAGTTGAAGGGCTTGCGAAGGATTGCTTGTGGCGGATCTTGTAGAGACACGTGAAGAGATTATTCAGAACGTTGATACCCTTTATCAGTATGGACTAGGCGACGGGCCGAAACGGAATTTTCATGACGGACGCATAAAGAACGGCAAAGTGTTTGTCGCGGTCAGGCAGGGGGATGACTACAGGTTTGCTCCCAGCAAGTTTGCCGGTTACGCCGCCAATGATCTAGGGCATGAGCGGAAGCTGTCCGAAAGAGACGGCGGAATAACAAACAAGCGGATTGAGAGCATTGCGGGCCCGTCATTGGAAATCGGGTCTGCAGCATACAGGTCGGTTGACGACGCCTACCTTGGCTACTGCAATATCCATGGTATCGACCCATCGCAACATCAGATGCCACGGCGATACTGGCTCATCGACAAAGATCCCCGGACCAGCCCCCGGTTTTTCTGGACGAAAGTCTGGGGGCAACCTGACGAACCCGCGAAAGATGCCCTTGCTTTCAACAGCGAGCGTACCCGGGATCTTGTGTTGGAGATTTCGCAACCCGGTGACATCGTGGTGTATCTTACAAGCGACACCACCGACGCTGATCCGCTCATCCGGGGCAGAGTGGCCGGTGCGGTCGAGATTGCCGGTGAACCCCTTATGGTCGAGGAAATTCGAGCCGCCGAACGGATTAGATCACAGGAATACAGAGAAGACGGGCGGTTTCGCTGGCCATTTGGTATATCAGTTTCCAGAACTTGGCGCGTGATCGACCAGGAAACAAATGACAGCCTGATACCTGACCATGCTGCAAAGGGAATTCAGGGCGCAGCAACGATCCATGAAATGAAACCGGAAGAAGTCGCCCGGTTCAGGTCGCTCCGTGTTGCCGAGCAAACTCCGGATGGTGAGCGTGGCTCGGAGCTGTTTCGCACGTCCCTTCGGTCCGCGTGGCATCAGAAACCGGGGCAGAGAGCCGGTGCCGACGTCGTCCCAGGATGTCAGTTGTACATTGCGTTGATCCACGATGATCATGGCATGACGGTAAAAATTGGTTCAGGAAAGGCTGAAGACCGCCTGGCAGATCTGAACCGATACCGCCGGGTCTCCCAGGGCGAGGCCGTTTGGTCACTGTACCAGGAGAATGAGTTTGAAACAGCCGCCGCTGCCAGAGCCGCCGAGGACCATCTTCTCCGGGAAGCTCATGCAGCCGGGTTTGGCTCTCCCGATCACAGTGAATTCATAGTAGGCATGGAAATGCGCGCGCTGAACAAGCTTTTTGCAGAGGCCATTGAGGTGGGTGAGACCTTCAATGAGTGACCCGAATTTATGCCGTAACACGGCCCATTCCTGCCATTCACCGAGCGGTCAAGATGCTGTAGCCGCATCCCGCTCAGCAGTCATTCGCTGCAAGCGCGAAAGCCGAGCTTCATTGAACTCACCGATCGCGGGACAACCAGTCATTCAATCGGCATCGATGGTCGCGTCGATCAAGGGTGACAATCCGGTTGCTTCTAGAACCGACCTGGCCAGGGTCTTTTCTGCTGACGAAAGCGACTGAAACTCTTCCCGCGTCCACTGCAGACATTTCAACTGATATGAGAATGTTGGCTGTGCCCATGCACGACCATCGATCTCCGTGGTGAAAGTCTCTTTCTGCCCGATCACGGCTCGCCCGTTGGCGATCAACTGGGGCATGTGGGTCCGCGCGACCTCCGATAGTAATGCAATCAGGGTATTGGGCAATGAGCCGGCCGGATTCAGCCAATCTTGTTCTACCACTTCATAGCCGCTGAGATCCTCAAGCCGCTCGACCCACGCATAGACACGCGGTGCGAGACTTTCGCACAGCCGCATCGGCGTAGGGTCAAAATGGGTCAGACAGGTCAGCTGTCCCATCATCGCGAAGTCTGCTGAAGATGGGCGCTTCCCGAAGAGGAATGGATGGTCTTGCAGGTGGCCTTCAAAAAGGCGCAGAAACCTCCGATAGCTCTCTTCGATGACCGGCGCCGTGGTTTGGTTCGATCCGACGACGTGCAGCCGAGAAACCTGCCGTCTTGTGAACTCTTCGGCCTGCGCTTCCAGTGCGTCCTGGGACTGGTTCACGCGTACGAAAAGCGGGAGGATGCGGCCTGCTTTCTCGATATCCGCTTCAAAGTGCCAGCGGTAGTGAAACATGCACCGCGTCAACCACTCGTCCGCGTAGTCCTCCAAAACATAGTTCAGGAAGGCAAGAACGGGATTACTTGGAAGGACGCTGCGCGTCGATGACAGGCTTTCCAGTCGCCGAATGATCGGTGTGGTGTCCACAACCGCTTCTAGCGTTCCGGTCGGGTCGGGCAGGTAGACCGTGGGGAGCAGAGGCACCTTTGGTTTAGGCAGCGTGCCGCGATTTTCCTCATTGCCCGGCGCGTCCGGGTTTTGCGGCCAATTGATGATGAATCGATACGGCAGGCGCCGAAACCGCAAGACGGCCAACATTTTTCTTGTGTACGGGCTGCCATGGATGCCTTGCAGCCTGATCGTCTCTTGATGCGGCATCTGGGTCCCTTCTTCGAACGCTCTCAGCCTAACGCCAAAACCACCTGAAGCCTACCGCCGTTCGCGAGACGAACGAGACACTTGCCGGGTCCGCTCCGGGCTCTCTGCCGCCGTCGGAGTGCGCGCACCATGTAGGGCCAAAAGCCAGGATATTCGGTTCAGGACGGCCCAATCCGGACCTTCGATCCACCTTGAAGATTCTGCGGTCGCAGTCCGCATAGCCGCCTTTCGCTGCGCCTGCCCGGTTCACGTGAGGGTTGAGGCCGAATTCATGGACGGAACAGTCACTGGGCGTTTCCCTCCCAGCGACTGCATTTGGTCAGGCATCGTTGCGCAGGTAGCCAACAATCAAACTTGACAACTTGGCGTGGATGCTGGCCCGCGACTGTCCCCCGGCATCGTCGCAAAGTGGGTCCAGCTCCCCTTCCTTTTCCAGAATCCGCGGCCCTTTGGGTTTGCACTCAGCGAGAAAACTGAAATGTGTGGCGTCCGGAAGCATGCTGTATCGAGCGCCCGGGATTTGCTCCGCGGCATGGCTAGCGTCAACGCCGGCGGGAACAGTACCTTCATCCCCAAGGTTAATAATAAGCATAGGTGTATCAATCGCGGTAAGGCTCTCACCCGTCAGCGTGCTGACGATGCCGGGATCGACGACAACAGCGTTGGTGATCCGGGTGTCGCGCAAATCCTGGCCTGCAGGCGTTAAATCGAAGCTGTGCAAATCAATTCCGAAATGGGCCAGAAACGCGCAATCAGACATCCCGTGATCAGTCTCATCACAAAACCGCTGCAAACGGCCTGGATCAACGCGAGCTCCGCTCAGGGCCATTGCAGTATACCCACCTGCCGAGAACCCCAGGACCGAGATTTGGGTCGGGTCGATATAGGGATAGTTCGCGGCGTTTTCGGTCAGTTCATCCAAAACCGCAGTTACATCCGCCGGTCGTTCCCACACCCGGACCGCAGCCTCGGCAGATGCATTCCCCGTTGTTGTCCCGGGATGGTTTGGCAAGACCACTACAAAGCCCGCTTCCGCCAGCTCTGATGCGATCCACCCGAATTGTCCGGCATTGCCGCCGGCACCATGCGAGATGATTACGGCGGGGAATTGATTTTCCTGATGCGGCGCATTGCGGCCGGCGGGTGTGCCGTGGAATACGCCATTGCCCCCCACGGAGATGGCGCGGCCACCGGGCCGCGCAGGATACCAGATATGAAAATCAACATCGCGATCGCGGATCGGCGCATAGGCACTGCCATATGTGATCCCGGCATGTCCATCATAGGCCGGGCGGGTCACTTCATAGGAACCCCATCCCAGCCCCCCGAGACAAACGGCGTAGGCTGCGGTTTTCGTGACGGTTTTGAATTTGGACATCTGACTTCTCCGAGATTTGATGCGTGATGTCGTCGCTCGTGACAGGCTCCTTGGAAACAGGCGTCCTAAAACACGTTTCAGGTCGTCCAGTATCGCGTTCAAGGATATGAAGAGGCCAAGTCCACTGCGCAAAGTACCCGCCAATGCTGTTTGTTCCCTTGACCCTTTTCGCGACGCTCCTATTGGGGCTTGCATTTGTGCGCTTTTGCCTGACACGGGATATGCGCCTGCGCGCGCATCAATTATTTGCGCTGCTGGTCGCGCTTTACGCCGCTCAATCCCTATGGTCGTCGCTGCGGTGGGGCTATGGGATAGAATGGGCCGCCACCGCCCTTGTCCTCATGGCGCCCTTGCTGCCGGTCGTCGCTTATCTCGCTTACATATCCTTGTCTGGCACGCAGAAACGACGGCAGCTCTGGCCTCCTGCCGTGATCGTTTTGAATTGGCTGGTCTTCGCTTTTGCCCCGGACTTGTCAGATCCCTTGATCCTCATGACCTATATCGGTTTTGGCACTCTGCTCGTTCAATTTGGCCTGAAGGGGACCGATGACATTGCCCTCTCGCCAATCAGTGAAGCGCGCGACATTCGGTTTGCCATCCTTCTGACAGGCGTTGCCCTGATCGCTTCTGGTGTCACGGACATCTACATCATCTACGATTTCGTTCGCAACGATGGCCGGAATACAGGACTCGTTTTAACCTTCGTCCAGACCGCCTTTGTATTGATCATCGGTGGCGCTGGCCTGCTCGGCCGGTCTTCCGAACACCAGACCCGAGAGGCTGCTGCGCCTGCTTACGCACCGGAACGGGATCAGGCCGATGGAGAGGTGCTCGCCCGGCTTGAGCACCTGTTCGAGACGGAAGAAATCTATCGCGACGAAGACCTGAGCCTTCGGCGGCTCGCGCGCAAGGTGGGTGTGCCGGATCGGCAGCTTTCTGTCGCGATCAACCGCCTTCGGAGTGTGAGCGTCTCGCAGTTTGTAAATCAGTATCGCATACAGGACGCTTGCGCGCTCTTGCAGAATACCGAACGGTCAGTGCTGGATATCTCTCTAGCATCTGGCTTTGCGACCAAGTCGAATTTCAACCGGGAATTTTTGCGCGTGACGGGCCAGAGCCCAACTGAGTGGCGCCGAAGGGTTCGCCGTAGCGGGACAAGCTACAACTAAGAGCGGCCCATACCGGCCTTTCACCGCGCCGTCGAGATTCTACGGTCGCAGCCCGCTTTCCTGCCATTCGCCGCGTCTGCAAAATTCGGTGATGGCCCAACTTGCACTGTGCAGGACCGAGATGCCATTTTATCAAGAAGTAGGAGGTCAGGTTTTTCCGGTCAGGTCGGCTTCTGCCGAGTCGTCAAAAGTAAACTCGGCCCTGGTTAGAAACGGCGCGTTTTCTGCAAGCACTCTCAATTCCGCAAGCGATGAATACAACGGCGTTGACGGATCAATTCTCGCTTGGGCACGGCTTCTGAAGAAATTCGCGTACTCTTCCACATAGACACGGTCCTTTGGCGGCATGTGCGCGAGATGGTTCGTCAAGAAGTTGTCATAGTGGTGAACCGCTTCCGCAAACCTGTCCTGCCGATGCCGCGCCATCGCACGAAAAAGTTCCGCCTTGGCCAAGAAATATGGTTGCGCTTGAAACCCGTCCAGCCGGTCAAGAACGGCCGAGTAATCTCCTGCCTGCATCGACTTCGCCGCCCTGTGAAATTTCCCGGCAGCCCTGATATCGCGGATGAGTTTCATAGGTCCGACTCACCAACTGCGCCCCTGGTATTCCCGTATTGCATTATTCGCCAAGGTCCCTGATCTCACGCTGAATCGACCATTCGATCAGCTCAGCCCAAAGCTTGCGTGCGAGGTTCGGATCCAGGCCTTGTTCGGACGCGGTTGAGCTGACCTTGTCCAGCACTTCAGCCACCCGGTCCGTCGTGCGCGCCGGCAGACCTTCGATTTTCTTGAGATCAACGGCCCGGTCGATATAGCGGCTCCTGGTGGCCAGGAGATCGATCAGCTCGACGTCGATCGCGTCGATTTGCGCGCGGAGATCGGCCATGGTCTGGCAGGCATTGGGCGCGAGAAGGGTCGTCATGTTTTGAATTCCTTTTGTTTTTTTAAGGTTAGCGTAGAATTTGGCGAAGCAACCTGACAGCCCGCTCGGACCGTTCCTGGCAAAAGGTATCCGATGGCTGTGGAAGACGACCAATAACGCGCCTGATCTGCTGATCTCCGATTAGCAGGTCGAGGTAAAGCGCCACGGCCTCTCCGGTATCTTCGAAGTTCAGCACGCCCTCGTCCCGGGCGCGCAGCAGCACCCTTTCAAGCAGTGGGAACACTGCCTCTCGCCCGGCCTTTGAGAGGGTCGCGCCAAGTTCTCCACTGCTATCCGCCGCCGCTGCACGATTCAGCGCAACGGCTCTGTCGCCGGTGAGCAGGTTCAGCAATTTGGGTCCTAGCGTGCCGAGAATGGGAATCGCTTGGTGATCGGTCTCCAGTTCCGTTTCCAGGTGCTCTTTCACCACTTCTGCATTACGCGTGACAAGAGCCTGAAACAGGCCCTGCTTGTCGCCGTACCAGTTGTAGAGCGTCTCGTTCGAGGCCCGCGCTTGTTTCGCGATGCCCAGCATCGACGTGCCGCCATAGCCCTTGGCTTCCAGCACTGCATAGGCGGCGTCTTCAATCTGCTGTTGGCGCAGTGATCTCTTTTCTTCGCGCATTCCCGTCCCCTGCCTGTTGACAGCAACCGTAACTGATATTACGGATATGTTCAACCGTAACATAAATTACGCTTTTGGAGCGAGACAATGTCGCAATATGACCGTCAGGCCCTTGCAGCCCTGGCCACACTGATACTGCTGCAACTCATCATGCTTTCGGCGCTCTATGCTGG
>CANMMF010000008.1 GCA_947498985.1 uncultured Paracoccaceae bacterium
GGAAAGCATCGTGCCAATAGACCAGAGGCCCACGATGCACTAACAATCAAACCGGACCACCCGATGGGGGCACGCCAGGTGATGCTGAACCCCGATGGGCGGCTCTGGATCGACCGATTGGCCAACGGTCTGGCAGACACTGGCGCGGTGCTGTCTCCCGCCGATGGCGAACGCATCATCCGGCTTGTCGCGCATCATGTCGGCGCGGAAGTCCATCCCGCGGCCCCGCGTGTCTCCGCGGAATTACCGGGAAGCGGTGAACGCTTCGAGGGCCTGCTGCCGCCAGTCGTGTCTGCGCCAACCTTTGCCATTCGCAAGCCTACCGTCGCGGTGTTTACCCTCGAGGACTATGTCGCAAAGGGAATTCTCTCCTCAGATGCGGCTGCGCAGTTGCGCGACGCGGTCACCAGCCGGGCCAATATCCTCGTCGCGGGCGGAACCTCCACCGGCAAGACGACCCTGACCAACGCGCTCTTGGCGGAGGTGGCTAAAAGCTCCGACCGCGTGGTCCTGATCGAAGATACGCGCGAACTGCAATGCCTGACCCCCAACCTCGTGGCCCTGCGCACAAAGGACGGGGTGGCGACCCTCTCCGATCTCGTGCGCGCGTCCCTACGGCTCCGTCCAGATCGTATTCCAATTGGTGAGGTACGCGGCCCGGAAGCGCTGGACCTGCTCAAGGCCTGGGGCACCGGTCATCCGGGCGGGATCGGCACGATCCACGCGGGGTCCGCCATCGGCGCGCTGCGGCGGCTCGAACAGCTAGTCCAGGAAGCGGTTGTAACCGTCCCGCGCGCGCTGATCGCAGAAACCATTGACCTGATCGCCGTTCTGTCCGGACGGGGGGCCGAGCGTCGCCTCTCCGAGTTGGCGCGTGTCACCGGCCTGACCGCCTCGGGCGATTACGCCCTCACTCCCCTTTTCCCAAAAACACAAGGAAGCCATCCATGACCCTTCTGCCATCAATTCGCACAGCCTTTGGCGCAACCGCGCTCGGCCTCGTCGTCTTCGCCCTGCCTGAGCCGGCGCTCGCCGCCGGGTCCGGCATGCCATGGGAAGCCCCCCTGCAAACCATCCTCGAGTCGATCGAAGGCCCGGTCGCCAAGATCGTCGCGGTGATCATCATCATCGTCACAGGGCTGACGCTGGCCTTTGGCGACAGTTCGGGCGGGTTCCGGCGGTTGGTGCAGATCGTTTTCGGTCTGTCCATCGCCTTCGCGGCCTCGAGCTTCTTCCTCTCCTTCTTCTCCTTCGGCGGCGGAGCGCTCATCTGATGGAGAACCCCAACGACATTCCCGGCTATTTCGCGCCAGTGCACCGTGCCTTGATCGATCCGATCCTGCTGGCCGGTGCGCCGCGCACCATCGCCATTGCCAACGGCACCCTGGCGGCCGCCATCGGGCTAGGCTTGCGGCTCTGGCTCGTAGGCCTAGCATTTTGGCTGGTCGGCCACCTCTTCGCAGTCTGGGCCGCGAAGCGAGACGCACAGATCGCCGAAGTGGCGCGGCGGCATCTCCGTTATCCGTCCTGGTTCGGGGTCTGAGCCGATGATGCGTCTGGCCGAATACCGCTCCAAATCCGCCCTACTGGCCGATTTTCTGCCCTGGGCTGCATTGATCGCGCCCGGAGTCATTCTGAACAAGGACGGCAGCCTGCAACGCACAGCGCGGTTTCGGGGGCCGGATCTGGATTCCGCCACGCCCGCCGAACTGGTCGCCACATCAGCCCGGCTCAACAGCGCGTTGCGACGGCTTGGCTCCGGCTGGGCCGTCTTCGTGGAAGCGCAACGGATCCCGGCGCAGGATTACCCCGCCTCCGAGTTTCCCGATCCGGTCTCGGCCCTTGTCGATGCCGAACGGCGCGCGCAGTTCGAAGAAGCGGGTGCACATTTCGAGAGCGCCTATTTCCTGACGCTGGTCTGGATGCCGCCCGCCGACGACGCGAGCCGCGCCGAAGGCTGGCTGCTCGAAAACGCGCCGGATCGCAGCACCAAGCCACAGGATATGATCTCCAGCCTTGCCGGCCGCGCCGACCGGCTGACCGATCTGCTGGACGGGTTCATGCCGGAGATCGCCTGGCTTTCAGATGAAGAGACCCTGACCTACCTGCATTCGACCGTTTCGACGCGGCGGCAACGCGTCCGCGTCCCGGAGGTGCCGATGCATCTCGACGCCGTGCTGGCCGATGATCCGTTGGTAGGTGGGCTGACACCCCGGCTCGGAGCCGCGCATCTCAAGACCCTGACCATCATCGGCCTGCCGAGCGCCACCTGGCCTGGGCTCCTCGACGAGTTGAACGGGCAAGGCTTCGCGTATCGCTGGTGCACCCGTGCGATCTGCCTCGACAAGACGGATGCCGCGCGGGTGTTTACCCGCATTCGCAGGCAATGGTTCGCCAAGCGCAAGTCGGTGGCCGCGATCCTCAAGGAGGTGATGACCAACGAGGCCTCGACGTTGCTCGACAGCGACGCGGCCAACAAGGCAGCGGATGCGGACGAGGCGCTGCAGGAACTCGGCGCCGATATAGCGGGCGCGGCGTACGTCACCGCAACGATTACCGTCTGGGACGAGGACGCGGCAGCCGCCGAGGCCAAGCTCAAGGCCGCAGAGAAGATCGTGCAGGGGCGCGATTTCACCTGCATCCCAAAAACCTTGAACGCGCTCGAGGCCTGGCTCGGCTCCCTACCTGGGCATCTCTACGCCAATGTCCGACAGCCCCCGATCTCGACCCTGAACCTCGCCCATATGATCCCGATCTCTGCGGTCTGGGCAGGGCCGGACCGGAACGACCACCTCGACGGCCCGCCGCTGTTTCACGCCGAAACCGACGGCACGACCCCGTTTCGCTTCTCCACCCATGTGGGCGATGTCGGCCATACCTTGATCGTCGGCCCGACCGGGGCGGGCAAATCAGTCCTTCTAGCGTTGATGGCGCTGCAATTCCGGCGCTATGCCAGTGCGCAGGTCTTCGCCTTCGATTTCGGCGGCTCGATCCGCTGCGCCACGCTCGCCATGGGCGGGGACTGCGAAAACCTCGGAGAGGCGCTGGCCGACGAGGAACCGGCGGTTCAACTGCAGCCACTGGCGCGGATCGACGACGCGGCGGAACGTGCTTGGGCGCAGGACTGGCTCGCGAGAATCCTCGGACGGGAAGGCGCGGCGATCGACCCGGCGGCGCGGGACCATCTCTGGTCGGCACTGACCTCGCTCGCCTCAGCCCCGCGCGAGGAACGCACGCTGACTGGCCTTTCCGTCCTGCTACAATCAACCGAACTCAAACGCGCGCTCAAACCCTACTGTTTGGGCGGCCCCTTCGGCCGGCTTCTGGATGCCGAGACGGAGGACCTGGGCAGCGCTGAGGTGCTGGCGTTCGAGACCGAAGGGCTGATCGGCTCACCCGCCGCACCCGCCGTGCTGGCCTATCTCTTCCACCGGATCGAGGCGCGGCTCGACGGGCGGCCCACGATGATCCTGATCGACGAGGGCTGGCTGGCGCTAGACGATGCCAATTTCGGCGGGCAGCTGCGCGAATGGCTGAAGACGCTGAGAAAGAAGAACGCCTCGGTGATCTTCGCCACCCAATCGCTGGCCGATATCGACGGGTCCCTCATCGCACCCGCCATTGTCGAGAGCTGCCCCACGCGGATCTTCCTTCCCAACGAGCGCGCCTTCGAGCCCCAGATCGCCCGGATCTACCAGAACTTCGGGCTGAACGACCACCAGATCGACATTGTCGCCCGCGCGACGCCGAAGCGCGACTACTACTGCCAGTCGCGGCGGGGCAACCGGCTCTTCTCGCTGGGCCTTGGCGAGGTGGCGCTGGCCTTCACCGCCGCCTCCTCAAAGACCGACCAGACCGCCATCACCGAGTTGCTCGCCACCCATGGCCGGGACGGCTTCGCCGCCGCCTGGCTACGCCATCGCGGTCTTGATTGGGCCATCGACCTGCTCGGGGCCGACATCGCACCAGCAGATCCAGAACCCCAACCCACCGACCAGAAGGAGAAAAAACATGACCCGCAATCCTGAGCGCCCTGTCCGGCCCCGCAAACTCGCCGCCGCATTGATGGCCAGCGCCCTCGTCCTGACACCGGTTCTATCGACACCGGCCCAGGCTTTTTTCTTCGGCGGCGGCGGGCGGATCGTCTACGACCCGCAAAACCATGCCGAAAACACCCTCTCGGCCGCGCGCGCGCTGGAGCAGATCAACAACCAGATCGCGCAGATCCAGAACCAGGCGCAGATGCTGATGAACGATGCGCTGAACCTCGCGAACTTGCCGCATTCGTCGCTGGCGCAGCTCCAGGACGCCATCGGCGAAACGCAGCGCCTGTTGGCCGATGCCCAGAGTCTCGCCTTCGACGTGGCCAGCATCGAACAGGCCTTCATGCAGGACTACGGCACTGCCGCGGCGCAGGGCGATTTCGACGCGATGATCGCAGGCGCGCGCGAGCGGTGGGAGACCTCCGTCGCGGGCTTCGAGGACGCGCTGCGCGTCCAAGCCGGGGTCGTGGGCAATATCGACGGCGCACGCACCCAGATGGAGGCGCTCATCCGCGAAAGCCAAGGGGCCGTTGGGGCCCTGCAGGTTGCCCAGGCCGGGAACCAGCTCCTCGCCCTGCAATCGACGCAGATCGCCGATCTTACCGCCGCCATCGCCGCCCAGAACCGGGCCGAAGCGCTGGAAGCTGCCCGGATCGCGTCGGCCGAGGCGCAGGGTCGTGAGAACCTCGCCCGGTTCCTCGACTATGGCGGCGGCTACTCTCCCGGCACCGTGCGCTTCTTCGGGGATTGAGCGTCATGGCCCTCGATACCGCGCGAACTCTGCGCCTCGTCGCCTTCGGTGTGGGCGGTCTCGCTGCCCTCGCCGCCGCTGTGGAACTCACCCGGACGATCCTGCCGGAGGAAACAGGGCATGTGGTCACGGATAACGAGCTTCGCAGCACGCTCGCACGCTGCCGTGACCTGACGCCCGAAGACTACGCCACCGACACCGAATGCCGCGCCGCCTGGGAGGCGGCCCGGCAGCGCTTCTTCGATCTGGCTCCAGAGCCGGCCGGGATGGAGTGAAGCCATGGGCGGCGTCAGTGTCATCGACCGGTTTCTCGAGGTCTTCGCCTCCTACATCGATTCCGGCTTCGGACTTCTCGGTGGCGACGTCGCCTTCCTCGCCACCACGCTGATCGTCATCGACATCACGCTGGCCGCGCTGTTCTGGGCCTGGGGTACGGATGACGACATCATTGCCCGGCTGGTGAAGAAGACCCTCTTTGTGGGGGTCTTCGCCTATATCATCGGCAACTGGAACACGCTGGCCCGGATCGTTTTCGACAGTTTCGCGGGCCTTGGCCTGGTCGCCACCGGCGGCACGATCTCCGCCGGTGAATTGCTTCAGCCGGGGCGCATCGCGCAGGTCGGGCTCGAGGCCGGGCAGCCGATCCTCGCCTCCATCGCCGACCTCTCCGGGTTCGTCGCCGTCTTCGAGAACTTCATCCAGATTGGGATCCTGTTTTTCGCGTGGCTGGTGGTTCTGCTGTCGTTCTTCATCCTCGCGATCCAGCTTTTTGTCACCCTGATCGAATTCAAGCTGGCCACGCTGGCAGGCTTCATCCTCGTGCCCTTCGGCCTGTTCAACAAGACCGCCTTCATGGCCGAACGCGTGCTGGGTCTCGTCATTTCCTCCGGCGTCAAGGTGCTGGTGCTGGCAGTAATCGTCGGCATCGGGTCGACCATCTTCAACGAGTTCACCGCCGGATTTGCGGGCGAGCCCACGATCAACGACGCGATGTCGGTGGTCCTCGGCGCGCTGGCGCTCCTCGCCCTCGGTATCTTCGGGCCCGGCATCGCCAATGGCATCGTGTCGGGCGGACCGCAGCTTGGTGCAGGCGCGGCGGTCGGGACCGGCATTGCCGCGGGCGGGGCTGCGGTCGCCGGTGTCGCCGGGACCCGGATGGCGCTTGGCACCGGTGGCGCGGCCTTGCGTGGTGCCAGCGCGGTCGGCAGCGGAACCGCCACTGCATACCAGCTTGGCGCGGCCTCGCGCAGCACTGCATTGGGCAAGTCCGTCGGTGGCGTGGCCGCAGTCGGCAAGACCGGTGCCGTCGCCGCGTTCAGCCCGCTCCGGCGCGCGATATCGGACGGCGCGCAGTCCGGCGCCCGCGCAGCCTATGCCGCCACCGGGGGACGCATGGCTGGTGGCGCACTGCCCTCCCCGGCCAAAGACGGCCCGCCCGACTGGGCGCGCCGGATGAAGCGCCAGCAATCCCTCCAGCACGGCCTCTCGACGGCCGCCCATGCGCTCCGCTCCGGCGATCATGGCGGTGGCGGCACGGTCGTCAGCCTCTCCGTAAGGTCCTCCTGATGTTCCGACGCCCCAGTGTCCGCTACGGCACCACGCCCGAACCCGTCACCCCCTACCAAATGGCCTCCCAGGTCTGGGACGAGCGCATCGGCTCGGCCCGCGTCCAGGCCCGCAACTGGCGCCTCATGGCAATGGGCTGCCTTGCCCTGTCGGCCGGGCTCAGCGCGGCGCTCGCCTGGCAATCGACACGCAGCAGCGTCGTCCCTTACGTGGTCGAGGTCGACAGTCTTGGCGCGGCACAGGCCGGCGCCCCGGCGCTCGCCGAGTATCGCCCCACCGATCCACAGATCGCCTGGCATCTTTCCCGCTTCGTCGAGCATGTCCGGCAGGTCCCGGCCGATCCCATCGTGCTGCGTCAGAACTGGCTGCGCGCCTACGATTTCGCCACGGATCGCGGAGCGATTGCGCTGAACGACTATGCCCGCGTGAACGATCCCTTCGCCCTCGTCGGCGACACGCAGGTTTCCGTCGAGGTGTCGAGCGTCATCCGTGCATCAGAGTCGAGCTTCCGTGTCGCCTGGATCGAACGGCGCTATGAGAACGGTCAACTCGCCACAACCGAACGCTGGACCGCCATCCTGAGCGTCGTGATCCAGCCCCCGCGCGATGCGGAGCGCCTGCGGGCCAACCCGCTCGGCGTCTATGTCCATGCCATCAACTGGTCGAGGGAGAATGCCCAATGAGACGACTTCGCCCCATCCCCGTTCTTCTCCTCGCGGCCACCGCGCTGACCGCCTGCACAGGGCAACGCCCGCCCGAAATCGCCTATGACGACCACGTTCCGGCCTTCGCTCCGCCGCCGGCGCCACCCCCGGCCGAGGGGCCGCCCCGCCCCGTCCACACGCCGCCAAGCTGGACGCCCTCCCGAGGCGGCGATCCGGAAGCGGATACGCCCGAGGCGCGCATCATCGCTGCCAATGCCGCCGCCCGGGTCGAACCCCGCCAGCAGGGCTATTACAACGCCATGCAGGTTTTTCCGTGGAGCGAAGGCGCGCTCTACCAGATCTACGCCGCCCCCGGGCAGATCACGAATATCGCGCTCGAACCCGGTGAACGCCTGACCGGCCCCGGCCCGATCGCGGCGGGCGACACCGCGCGCTGGATCTTTGGCGACACCACGAGCGGCGCAGGCCGCAGCGAACGCGTCCATATCCTTGTGAAACCCACCCGCCCCGACATCTCCACCAATCTCGTCGTCAACACCGACCGGCGCAGCTATCACATCGAATTGCACGCCGACGAGGAGACCTGGATGCCCAGCGTCGCCTGGGCCTATCCGGAGGTGCGCGCCACGCCCCGCGCCCCAACCGTCCGTCGCCCGGCGATGCCGCCCGCGGGCGAGCGGCACTACCGCTACGGCTTGCAGGGCGATGCCCCACCCTGGCGGCCGGTCTCGGTCTTCGACGACAGGCGCCGTGTCTATGTCGTGTTTCCACCTGGCATCGTCCAAGGCGAAATGCCCCCGCTCTTCGTGATCGGCCCGGATGGGCGTGGCCAGATCGTCAACACCCGCGTGCTCGACAATGTACTGATCGTAGATCGTCTGTTCGGCGCGGCGGAGCTGCGTCTCGGCGAAAGGCAGCAACAGGTCGTACGGATCGTAAGGACGGATAGCGATCAGCGCCCGCCGCGCGCGCCACAGCCGGAGGCGGAGCGATGACACAAACCCCTGATATGCAAGAGCCGACACGGACCGAGGAAGACATCGCGCAGGAGCTCCGTCTCAGGCCCGATCCGCCCCGTGTCATGCGCCTGTCCCGCCGGGCCATCGCCCTTGCCACCGCAATCGGCGGTCTGGGTTTGGGCGCGATCCTGATCGTGGCCCTGCAGAACAACAGGCAGGAGGGCACCCAGACCGAGCTCTTTTCCACCGAACGTATTCAGGCGGCTGAAGGGCTGTCGACGCTACCGCGGGATTACGCCGATGTCCCACGTCTCGGCCCGCCCTTGCCCGGTGAACTGGGCCGCGCCATCCTTGGGGCGCAAGATCGTGGCCAGCCGGTCCCGGCACCGCCCCTTTCCGGTCCGTTGGCCCCCACAGTCGATCCGGAAGAACAACGCCGCCTTCAGGCACTCGACGCCGCCCGGCTCAGCGCACTTTTCGCCGAGGCGCAAACCGTGCCGCGTGGCGGAGCACAGGCCACACCGACGCCCCCCACGACCGGCGCGCTCTTCCCCTCCACTTTGGGCAGCCCGACGGCAAGCGATCCGATTTCGAGCCGGGAGGCGTTCCTCACGCGTCCCGGGGACACGGACACCGTCAATGCGCAGCGCATGGTGCCGCCACCCAGCCCCTACATCCTGCAGGCCGGAACGGTGATCCCGGCGGCCCTGATCACCGGCCTGCGCTCCGACCTACCTGGCCAAATCTCGGCTCAGGTGACTGGAGACGTCTATGACAGCCCGTCCGGGCGATACCTGCTGATCCCACAAGGCGCGCGCCTGCTGGGAGAATATGACAGCCGCATCGCGTCCGGGCAAAGCCGCCTGCTCCTCGTCTGGACCCGCCTCATCCTTCCGGATGGTCGCTCCATTGTGCTGGAACGCGCGCCCGGCACTGACGGAACAGGCGCGTCCGGCCTGCAGGACCGGGTCAACTATCATTGGAGTCGCGTCTTCCTCGCCGCAGGCCTCGCCACGATCCTGAACCTCGGCCTGGAAAGCGGGGCCGACAGCGAGGATGACGTCGCCCGTGCCATCCGCGAGGCCGCGCAAGACACGATCGGACGGACCGGAGACGAGATCGTCCGGCAGCAGCTCGCCGTCCCGCCGACACTGACCATCCGCCCGGGCTTCCCCGTCCGCGTCATGGTCACACGCGATTTGATCCTCGAGCCCTTGGGAGAAGTCCGATGACGAAGCTGAAGCTTGGCCCGATCCATGACGACAAGCCGGTCAAGCTGACCGTCGAACTTCCCGCCGATGTGCACCGCGATCTCTGCGACTACGCGGCGGTCCTCGGCCAACAGACCGGACAGGACCTTGAGCCCGCCCGCCTCGTCGCACCCATGCTCGACCGCTTCATGTCAACGGACCGCGGGTTCGCCGCAGCGCGCAAGACGGGATCGAGGGCGAACCACAAGAAGCCAGACCCATCGAAGCCACTGGATACCGATCAGGGCTAAGTATTTGTGAAATCGCAAGTCTCTTGGCAGATCGCATTGCACACGGATCGCACGTCGGTACCCTCGACCGGCCTCAGGCCACTACGAAATCAGTCCGATCCTCCATCGTTTCTGATTTGGACGGAAGCTTCCGAAGCGTCACCACGATCAAAGTTGTCTTCGAGGTGAGCCGATGAATCGCTAAATGTGGGCCCACGGTGAAATGCAGCTTTTGGTTTGTCCTTTTTCTTTTGACGGTTCCGTAACTCCATCAACTTGCTTTGGAACACCTCGGCAGGCGTCCGGTAGCCAAGGCATTTTCGTGACGTGGAATTGAAGCGGCAACAAAGCGATTCAAATATCGATTTGTGAGCTCCGTCGGTTCGGTTGAGCGGGGCAGATACCTCCGCAGCCCGTTGTTCGTATTCTGGACGGCGCTGTTGCGCAACTCGCGCCTTAGAGGTGACTGCCCCTTTCCCCGCTGACGTCATGCCACGCGAATGATCGCGGCGGTTCCAAGGACGTCGAAAGCACATGTAGCTTTCGGAGGTCTGTGGGTCGGGGTCTCTGGCCATGATGCGCTCGCCGAAGGATTTCAGGCAGCGCATTTTTGCCTCGATGCGTCTGTGGTTCTGTTAACCGATCAAGCGCTTCGAGAATGCCCTTGTGTAGTATCGCCTCGCGCGCAAGGTTTCGTTTCGAGCGCATGCCGCTGGGCAGTCATTCTTCTATAGCCGCCCGTTCTCGCGGATCGGGATAATTAGAGTGGCGTCACGCGCCAGGATAGCGGTATCACATCGACGGGTGTCATAGGCACGTCGGCGGTCACCGTGCCGATCGGCTAGTCCATGAGAAGCTAGCCAAGCAAGCCCGGGAGGACCGGGAAGTCGCCGCCGCGGCTGGGGATGAATTCCGCGGCGCGGATGTCGGATGTCACCGTGACCATAGCCAGATGTACATTGCGCCATTGGTGCCGACCCTGCTCCCCTTGCTTGCCCGCCTGCCTTTTGCGGCCAAGGAGGAACTTGATCCCGGCGCGGTCGTCCTGCAGGAACAGCAATCCACCTGAGCGCCGAAAGGGAACCTGCCAAGCTAGGTACATTTTCCTGCAGTGCAGCGTCAAGAAGTCCGGCACGGGCCAATCCGGCCCCGCCAACGTTATTGGGCTCACCACCATCCCCGCAGTCTGGCGGAGCGGCAGTTTGAACAGGACCTTGATCAATCGTCAGAATTGTATGGCCACATCGGAAAACACAGCAGGCCGTCCGGGCCGATCGTCACGCGGCGCGCGCCAGGTCATTTCCTCATTAACCCAGATAAGCAGCAATCCCCGCCTCCGCAGCAACGCATTGTAGTTGAACCAGTTCATAGTGCGACAGCGGGCGAGAGCTAGCTGCTCATGCCACGCGTCTAACGGAATGGATTCACGAAGTGAAGCCTCAATCGTCAGACATCAGCAGCAACGCCGTTCGAAACCCGGGTTTCTGATTGACCTGAAAGCACTCGCCAATCTAAATTTAAAGATACAACAACGCTCAGGTTAGAATAAATGCCAAAAACCGATCAATTAGACGAAGCGAAGCGCCTTATTCAGTACGCGGCAGAAAATAAGAGCACATCAATTAACCTGTCGGGACTCCGCTTGGAACATTTGCCAACAGAGATCAATGAACTTTATGACCTTGAAACAGTGGACCTCTCACTTAACCGATTTAGCGAGATACCGGAAGAACTTTCAAAACTGCCAAAATTGATAGACCTTGATCTATCAGCGAACCAAATCGAAACTTTACACCATAACCTCAAAGGATTCAAAAACCTTCAATGCTTAAACCTAAGACTAAACAAATTATACAGCCTAACTGACGGTATCTCCAATCTAGTAAATTTGACCAGACTAACATTAGATGGAAACCGTTTCTCGACAATCCCTGTGGAAATTGCTGAATTACCTTCGCTAGAGATATTAAGTCTTGAAGGAAACAAAATTTCCCAGATTGATTCTGCGATCACTGGCCTGATCAAACTCAGGAAGCTGAACTTATCTCGAAATATGATCAGCAGCCTACCACCACACATTGGGAATCTACGGTCGCTCAAATCTTTGGAGATCCAGAATAACCCGATTTCCAAATTACCAACAAATTTAACAAATCTCACAGACCTAAATATTCTTGATGCAAATTTCTGCAATTTAGTTCGACTGCCAAGAGACATGGGTAAACTAAAAAATCTACGAGAATTGCACCTATTCAAGAATCGGATCACATCAATTCCAAAATCCCTTTGCAATATAGGTACACTTGAAGAACTTGCTATTCTTGGAAATAGGATCAAGAAGTTACCAGAAAATATTGGCGATCTGACGTCTCTTAGATCGCTTTGGGCACAAAATAACTTAATCACAAAAATACCAAATTCTATTCAAATGATGAAATCACTCCGACAAGCCGATTTCTCTAATAATCCCCTCAAAGCAATTCCTTACCAGATTTGCAATCTAAAGAAACTTGAAACTTTCAAAGTTCTCGACACACAACTAGCACCATCCATCGTGTCAGCAGCAGAACAAGGCACGCCCTACCTTCGTGCCCTTTTGCATGCACTAGTCGATCCAAACGATGTTACCGGATTGAGGGAAGTGAAGCTTCTCATAACCGGCGAAGGTGGAGTTGGAAAAACTACCTTGCGCAAAAGCTTGGATGATAGCGCTACACCTAAACACGATGAACAAAATACTTGGGGTCTCGATTACGGCCATTTTCAATTAACCGAATCAAACGAGACAATGGAGCAAATAACGGTAAATTACTGGGATTTCGCCGGACAACAAGTTTACAGGATTACTCAGCAGTTCTTTTTTAGCGAGCATGGTATATATCTTCTCGTTTGGGATCCAAGACGAGGTGAAGACCAATGTATGATTAAGGATTGGCTGAATAGGATTTCTGCTAGAACAAACAATCGCGCAAAAGTAATCATCGTAGCAACACATGCGAAAGCAACCAGCGGGACATATTCTTGGAAAATTGATTTGGCCAGTTTTGACCGTGATATTCAAGACATGGTAGTTTCCCAGATTCAAGTTGATTCTATAGAAGGGTTTCAGATTGACGAACTACGGAGAGAAATTTTACGAACATCAAGAACTATTCCAGGATATGGCCATCCAATAAATAGGAATTGGTTGGCTGCCAGAGCCGAAGCACTTGGCGGGCCGAAGTCCTCACCTTGGCTCCACTTCTCAGAATTGCGAAGAATTTGTCGAGCACATGGCATTATTGATGAAGAAGCCGTTGAAACGATAGCAACCTCGTACATTCATCGGACAGGCCGCGGTTTGTGGTATGGAGTAGACTGGCCAGATGACCCATATTTGCGGGACACTATCGTGCGTGATCCGAGTTGGCTGGCCATGGCATTTATGCAGGTCATGGAACACCAACCCACCAAACAGTCCGGTGGAATTTTGGACCACGACCAACTAGAAGCTGTTTGGTGTGCTCATGGGAATGAAGATATTGGTTGGACCATATACGAAGTCGACGATTTTGCCCGACTTCTACGTATGCTGCAAGAACAAGCTGTTGCTTTACCCACCAAGGGTTCACATGGAAGAAAGAGTCTTATTCCGCAACTAATTCCAAAAACTATTCCGAAATTACCTTGGGTTCCCGAGGAAATTCAACACACAGACGACAAGGTTTTACGCATGAAAACAAGGTTAGAGCCAAATGTTGAAGGCTTTTTTCCGACGCTGATTGCTTCCTTCGAACCGTACCATCACTATGATCAAAATGATGAAAAAGGAAGTTTTTGGAATGAGGGAGTATTCTTAAAAGATTTTGGTGGGCGCTTTAATAATGAGGCACTGGTAACTATTCAATATGAGAGGACTCTAATGAATATTGAAGTTTTTGTTCGCGGCGAAAACCCAAGTTTTCTTTTTAACATAATAGATGAGACTATTGCAAAAGTATGTGCTCTTTGGCCAGGAATTGAGCGCTTCGACTTATTACAATGCAAAACTCAAACTACGACTGGGCTTTGTGATGGAACGTTCAGACTCGAAAATGTTCTAAGATGGATGAGACGCAACGAGACTGGAAAGTGTCAAGAATGTGATTCTACTATCTATCCAGACGAGATCTTAGCCGGCATTAAGCCACATCAAGTTCAACGTTCGTACGGTGTCGAGTTCGATGATTTGGGATATTTGAGGCAACATAAGCAACGACCCGCGCCAGCAAGCGTCGTCATAAAGCCCATAGAAAAAAGCTGGAAAGACATCAAGAATTGGTCTCTACTTGGTCGAGTTCGTCTTAACGCAAGTCTCTATTCTGAATTCAGCGGTCAGTTCATAGCAGAGGTGGATTTCACAGCTGAACAGGGCTTGCTGAAGTATCTTGCACCTGCTGCTCGGCTAGGCGCTCTATTTTTCGGTGCGCCCTTGCCTTTTGAATTACCGCCGGGTGTGGAAGAAACGCTAGACGAGATGTCAGATACTTTTGACAGAGTGTCGGATATCGGCCACGAGGGAACCACAAATAACATAACTCAGGCGAACCTCTACTTGATGAGCCAGTTTCTAGGTTCTATTGGCCTAGATCCAAGAGCTCATGGCATGGACTTGGCGCGAGCTCCCAATGCAAAATGGTACTGGATGTCTCAAGACGAAGTGCAAATCCATTCAAATCAGCCCGCATCTATGCACTGACCCTCTACGTCTAATACGATGGATTTTAAAATCTATATCCTCGTTTCCAATGACCTAGAGAACTATGGGTTCACCATTTCGATTTAGCGATGTATTAAGGAGTACTCCTAGCCCATGCTTTTCCGCAAGGTAGTCCATCAAAGCATCTAAAAACAGGCGGCCATCATATGATGTTTGAATTCTACAAGAACCATCTCGATGCATGACAGATGGAAATTCCTCCGTGAAGTTCGCAGAAGGAAAGGCAACAGTGGACATGTAGGGAGAATTAACCAAAAAAGAGTCTGCAACGCTTGGATGAAGAACTGCTCCGAAAGGCTGCCACGTATACCGCTCCTTTCTTCGATTCAAATCAGACTTCGCATTCATTCGTCTTGGATCAGCAAGGATCGAACGATTGCCCAGAGCTCTTGGACCAGGCTCAGCATCACCTTGACAAACTTCCCAAAACCCGCCGGTCAAAATTTCTTTGGCCGCTCTGCGAACATGATCCCCAGAAACATTAAATGACCTATCGGCAGGCAGTGTGGGTAGAACTCTCGGTAGCGTACCAATAGTTTCGGCCAAATACCAACAAATGTTTCCAATGCCTTGACCGTGATCATTTGGAATTAACGAGCCCCGGATTTGCACCTTCGGAATTTCCTGCGCCATCCGCCCCAACAAAGCACAATTTAATCCCAGACCTCCAGAAACGATAAGATTATCTGGCTTCAGGGTGTCAACCCAAGACTTCAAAAATTGTACAACTGCGTTTTCCACACTGCGTTGCAACACTTGTGAAAGCCGTATGTTAGTCAGTGTACTTCCCGACTGGTTTATTTTTTCAATAAGTTGATCAACATTGTGTTCAATCGCAATTACGTAATTCTCATTGGTGGAAAAAAGGCTCGAACTCAAACCAGCTTCGCACTCAGAAGCTCCGGAAAGTGCCATCGTCAGCCCGCAATCAAATTGGGGGTGCCAACCAAAAGCACCCGTAACGCGTTCGTAAACATCGCATATTCCCAATCCTGATCCTTGCCATGCATCTACTACCTTATTCAGTTTTCCAGACTCATGAAAAAACAGCGTTTGCTTCTCGAAGGTTTGACCAATTCGATCTGCTACAAAGATAAGTGAAGTCTGGGTCCCGGACGTTACGCTATCGTTGGAAAGAAGCGCTTCATAGGCATGTGACTGATGATGTGACGGGTTCCAGACTATCTTTTTTTTGGGCACCCCCAAATCCTCAAGCGACAGTCTTCGATCCGCCCTAATCCAAGTAGGGCATGAGGAACTTGGAACTTCTTCCCCGCAAGTAGAAACAATCCACTGATCCACATCATTGATGCCGCTTCTAAGAGCTGCGAGTCCATACTGTATAGAATGCAGCAAATTGCCATCATGTTTCTTTCTGGTTATTCGCTCCTCCGGGATGGAGAAGACTTTGTCACCGTTGTAAAAAGCCACAGCAGCATCAGATTGAGGCCGGCCATCTTGAGTGGCAGATACATTTAGTCCCGCAATTAACATCCTTTGCGGCCTACCAATCGTTCCGGGCGAACTCTGCATCAAGAAGATCAATGTACTCCCTAAATCTATATGCCAGTGTTCCCTGCACCTTTGTTTGAATTTCCTCTTTCCAACTTGATTTACAAGGACAGTTAATTTCAGACGCTGCGCTCAGAATGCTCGCATCCCGGGTATAGTTATGTGTTGCAATGAGTCCTTCGTGAACAAACTTACAAAACTCGCAACTCCGTGGACCAACGTCAAATGGCCTACCACTTGTCAAGCCTAAAACGCCTGTTCTTCGACGCCTAAGCGGATGCAATCGTTTCAACACCTCCCATACAGAATGATAATAGGGCGTCGCATATTTAAATGGATAGTCCATTTCTACATTGCAGAGAAACTTCATAATGGTATCGATTTTGACCGTAGACATAAAGATTGTCACAGTCGATGCACCTTGATCGTAAGCCCAGTTTATCGATCGCACACAATCTTCGATCGCTTCGTTTTCTGACAAAAATATTGGCTTTAAGAGAACGTAGCAGTCCACGACAATACTCCGACTGCTCTTAGAATTCGCAATCTTAACAGCATTGAACGCATTACCCAGCATTTCTCGGGTTTGATGTTTATTCACCGCCACGCGTCGTATCAAATCCGAACTGCTTTCAAGTCCAAAGTCAATCGAAAGTTCGGTCACGTTTTCCCCAAGAGTGCTTTCAATCTCTAAGATCTGTTCACTGTTCATTGTCTCCGCCCTGCTTTCAATGCCAAGCGACTTTAGGAAAACAAACTTTTTTAGTTGACCAATCAACCGCTTTCTTAAGTCTGGAGATACTTCTCTATCCCTAAGAACGGAGCCGCCAGGTCCGATGTGCATGTACCTTGTTCCAGGATCGAGCTTGTCGAGCTCTGCGATGAAACCATCCATCAATCGACCACTATCTGGAAGACTTGACCATTGACCAAAGTTACACATCGTGCAGCCAGACTTGACGGCCCAACTACATCCCTTAGTTGGATACCAAACCAGTGCCTTGTGAGCTGGTTTGCCGTCAGGACAAATCGGCGCCAAATAGTGTCCAGTACGAAATCTACCCGGTGTCAGAGGGTGCGAGGATCGAAAACGAGCAGATAACTTGGCCATACGCTTCGCCAACTCCTGCACTAGTTGTGGATCACACCGATCAAATTGCACTATGCCAAATCTCGCTTGACACGCTCTGACAACTTCTCGTTGCTATCAGGACTATCAGCCAAAAACAGAATTGGAACAGTAACTAGTCGAGCCTCCGATTCCACCGGACAAGCGAGAAGGAATGGACCAAATTCACGTGGGAATTCTGATCGAAGCTCGTTAAAGTACTCAGTTACGATCTTGATGTCATTCATTCCACAGGAGAACTCTTCGACAAAATGATAGTAGATGTCGCGGTTTCGAAAGTTCGACCGAATCTTCTGCAGAAGTCTGTGTATGGGGAACGGTGCCGAAAATCTCAAATTTAAATCAACCAAGAAAATTCGACCATCAATTACGCGGACAAAATCAACATTTATCGGACCAGTATAGCCTCGATTCCACAATAGCTTCGCGACTATCTCAATCAAACTAATGCAAACATCTACTGTATCCGAACATTCAAATTCAAACGATTTTATACCATCGTAGCACCTCCCATTTCGTAGAATCTGCTCGGAGGCACCTACAAATTCAAACTGACCGTCGATGTTTATTATACCATCGAATGTCAAGCTTTTGTTTGTTTTTTCATCTCCAACAAAGCGCTCGACAACAAAAGGTTCTTCTGTCCAATCCCAGCTCTCCGAGCCGACTTTGCTCCCAGAATATTCCCGCTCAGTATCTAATTGGCTATCACATGGAACGATATCAAAACCAAGCATACCTGAGTGAAAATCAGTGTTTGAGGGAATAATGGCTGACCCCACGCCACCCATCGAAAAATTTGACTTAACAATGTAAATATTTCCTTCAACATCATTTTTGATAAGAGAGTTCACCTGTTCTCTTGTATGGGCCACTGTTGACGCAGGTATAGAATCTCTCAATTCACCCTTGCTCAGGAATAGCTCACGCATGCCGACACGTGTATTATAGTAAAATGCTATTCCAGCAGAAGGAATGAACCTTGTCTCTTGAAAGCCTGTTACGCGAGCTAACCGCCCACGAAAGTCCTCAGCCTCCCAGCTCTCCACGCAAGGATTCAAAGACTTGAAACTATCAAATGAACTAATTTTCTTTAACAACTCGTTTTTCGAATATTTGCCAAAATGCAATATCTGACATGGAAAAGTGATGTCAAATGATTCAAAAATGTCTTTGCAAAGCTTACGCGAGCAAAAGCCACCAGAAGCTGCCGAAATTGAAATCAAACTTGACTTATAATCATCGTTTCTAGGTTCGACTATTGAGCTGCCCTCTAAATCAACTCTTGGGAAAGTCTGATGAGGGTTCCAAACAAATATGTTCTCAAGGCCTATCATAATATTACTGTATCAATATAGCCAGAACGTTTAGCAAATGAAGCAACTGATTTGGCAAGTGCCGATGCGGACATCATCGTGTTGTTGTTATTTACAACAATAAACGTTTCTCCTGCTACTTCACTCAATTCCGAATTGAGGTCTGGCCAATGGCCATGTCGATTCTCCTGTAGAAGCAGAGTTGTAAGCGCGCTCATAAGTTCCCAGCCTGAAGTAGATAGGTCATTTTCGGTGAGCAGATAGCTTGTCGCCAAGGCATCCAAGATCTTTGACCGGCCTGACTGCTCCCAACTCAACGATGTTCCAGATGGTCCCAGCGAGGTAGGCGGACGAAATGTAATTCGATGAAGATCTTCCGACGCTAGCGACCCGATGCTCCACTGAGAAGAAATAAAATCAACAGCTTTCGCGGCGTTTTGCCTAAGTGTACTTGCCTCATCCTCTACAAAATCAGCAAGCATGAGTGAAAGAACTACATTTGTCGCTGTGTCAAATGGGCAAATATCCAAGTCGCGACTGAAACCACTGCACCAACCTCCTTGACTTTCGTCAAAAGAGTATTTGAAACTACTATTCAATAGTTTGGCTAGTTCACGAAGCGAGCGAACGGTGTCACTCTTAAGTTCTTCGCTTTCTAAGAGCGAAAAACAAGATAACAATCCTCGAGCTGCATGGTAGGAAAAATAGACGTGCTTTTGGCTGGCGATCTTCAAATCGCCGAAAAACTCGGACTTATATCCGTAAACGCACCACCCGCCGCCATCTTCCATTTGGCGATTCAGATAGGCCACATGATCGTTTATTTGTTTTCCAAAGTCCAAATTAGGTTGCATTTTGGCGGATATCGCCAACACTGACAGCAGCATACCGCACGGCATAGTAGCTGGCCGGTCTGCTCCAGGGTAATCGTCATCTTCCTTAAGGCACAACACACCCACATCACCAAACTTATCATCACTTGGTAGCAAGTAATCCGGAATTTTCGTCAAGTGCGATAGGAGCAAAAGCAGTTCATCGCTGTGCGCCGCGCTCGGCACACAAGAGGCAAGGGTGTTTAGAAACAAAATAGTATCTAGGAAGGAAGACGATGCAGATATGTCCGAGAAAGGTACAACGTTACCACTTTTTTCGCCAACTCTGACAAATGGAGAGAAAAAAACCGGATCCCCGATCCCTTGATTAGCAACCTCAACTGCCAAGAGGCGGGTTTTTTCCAAAACATTCAATATTTGGAAAACATCAAAATTCAATCGGCTGTCATTTTCCTGATTTAACTCTTTAAATATCTCCGTTGAGAAGAAAGACGGATCACTTGGTATCTCACTGGAAAATAAATCATCAAAGGGTACCTCTTCTCTTATCTCAATAAGATCGCTTTTAGAATCCCTGTGAATGATTTTGAATGAGTTTGCGATTGATACTAGATCATCCAGTGACTTAAAACTATCTACATCTTCAAGAGCAACCCTCAAGTCAAACTCGTCGATCCCCTCCTCATCCTTTAGTTCAAGAAGCTTCTCGTAAACAGAAACTTTAAGTGCTACCTCATGAGTTGATTTTGACTTCCCAAACAATGCCACACATGCACTGATTCTAGTTGCTAGACTCATATTGCACCTGCCCTCAGAGCCGCCGACAGCCGGATGAACGTACCCGGCAAGTAAGGTCCCGGGTATCTGTCATATGCCTTCCAGTCCTCAGATATCTCTGGCACCCCAAAAGAAGAAAGCAGTCCAGATCGGGCGAACGGTTCTATGACTCGTGACTGAAAATCATCAGCATCTCCAGACTTGATCATACTTCTTAGGTTCGCGACACTTAGAGGCATAGTTTTCTTCCACTTACCTTCTCGAATTTCATTTGCAAAGTGCGCTACCAGCGCTTCGAAAAGCTCAGACTGAAGTCCTTTCTCGATCGTAGGCCCATTTTTGTCGACCCAAGGCCTTACTGCAGATAGATCGATGAAAGCAGGTTCATAATTTTGCGGCAAATTGTAAGTTATTTGAGAGAGCGTTTTAAAAACATCGCGAAAATTTGCTGGAGTCTTCGACCAGTCTGGAACCAACGCACTCAAAACATTAGCAGATATCAGCTCTTGACTTGAATCAAATTCATCGCCCGCCGCACGTTCCAATCGATTTCTCAGTGCGAGACCAAAAAACGTAGGATTTAATTGCTCCATTTCAATTTTGTCAGGATCACCCAATGGCTCGATCATACTCCTAAAATTTTCAGAACGAAGCGTAAAATCCCCCATAAGTATGAGAGGACCGTGAGTACCTTTCTGCTCCAGTATTTGCGAAATCGTCTTGAGCAATCTTCGAGGGTTTGCCTTGATGTCCCATTCATCAACGAACTTTGGTGTGTCGCCTTTAAAGTCTGACGCCTTGGTACGGCCAGCTATCAATGGAACTGCATCTTCCAGTCCTAATTCGCCCATCACCATCTGTACTAGGAATGTTTTACCACTTCCCAATATATCAGAAATCAAGATGATGCTTGAACCCGACTGACGTTCAATTTTGCCGCGAAGCTCTTCGCGCGAGTCCTCTCGATTAGCGAAGGCTGATGGCAAATTGTAGGCGTTCGTGTGAGCAAAGATCATTTCGACCTTGCTGGCAAGTTCCCTATTAGTAATCATTGATAGCTTCCGTTCTTCGGCTCAAGATAGAACGGTATCTCGCCTCGCAACAGTTGATCTAATGTATCAACCATTTCAGATTTCAACCGTGTACCAAATAAGTGAAGAGGCATCCCGTCTTCCCAAATTTTATTAACGAAACGGTCCGAGAAGATCGTGATTAAGTGACCCTCAAGGTCAAATTTTGTCTCGAGCATACTGAATATTTCGGCTTTGCTATAAGGCCGAATAATGTATTTTTGAAAGGCCACGGACCAAGTTGATGAAATTTGATCAGCTTGATCGCTTGTAACAAAATAGGTTTCCGTCACGGCAGCTTCGACAATCTTGTCTTTCGAATTTTCATCAAACCATTTCTGCTCACGGACAACGTCTAGAAGTAAGTCTTGACTACAATCATGATTGAAATCAAAGCAGAGTCGAACTGATATCCCAAGCTCTTCATACAAAAACCTATAAAGTTCTTCTACATTTTCAGAATATTCCATGATTGACTCAGGAATTTTTTCTTCAGACACTAGTGTCTTTCGAAATATTCTGAAATCATTTATTGTTTCAAAACCTAGAAAGGATAGCAATTTCGCTCTTTTTGCCCCACTCGAAGCCTCAGGCCATTGGTTTTGGACAAGATGATGAAAAACGCCTCGCACTATTGCTATACTTACAACTTCGCTAATATCTTCATCCTCATCGAACAACTCCAAGTCAATTCCAATATGAAGTGTCGGCACGCGAACCGGAGCGGTAACTGTTTTTTCAATTATCTCTCTGAGTAAAGTTGTAGAGCCCTGCCCCTTCGGGACCACAACCATATTTCGAAAGCTCGCTTGCATGTGATCAAGTATCCGAATGATCTCGTTGCCATTTTCTCGTAAGTATACCCGACTTGAAACATCCCCCTTAGATAGAAGCGGGAAGTTTCTTGGTATTGCGTGTAGATCAAGCCAATACAGGAGGTTCTCTTCACTCATCTACCTTCCCTCCCAAATAGTCCTTCAGTAATTGGTGAAGATTCTGTGGGTAGCCAAAATTCTGCGGCGAATTTGGCTTTTCTACCAGTTGTAGCCACTTGGGTGCAGTTCGTTTCTTGGTCAAAAAAGGGATAGAAGAAAACTCCCCCTTCAAAAACACCTGATAATCTTCTCGTTCTATTGACGCAGAGATAAAGAAGCATGCCTTAAACTGATCCTGAAATGCTTCCATGAACTTAAAGCCCGAATATGTCTCCTTAGGTGATTTTGAATCTGCTTCGTAGAGCTTATGCGCTTCCAGGAGTAGATCAACGAGAGCTATGTCTATGTGTGGCCTATTAGCCTTCCTCATAAATCTAACCGCCTCGTCGTAATCTACGAACGGCAACAAATGCAATTCAGCATCAACTTGATCAAAAAAATCGCTTATCACACTTTGGTAGTCTTCCGAAACATGAAAATCATCCTCTAGAGTAAGCACATAAACTGTCGTCAAGGTGTCACCTCTACATTCTGTACCGGAAAAGTAAATCGAAAGGTCGCACCGGTTTGAAATTTTCCAATCTCTTTAACGGAACCGCTCATGCGTGATATGACATCCGAAACAAATGCAAGACCCTCTCCGTTTTTATACACACCCCCCCTTTTTTTTCCCTCAATCTTCTGAGTGGCTGACGAGTAACCGGGCAAAAATATTTTTTCCTTTAAACCTTCTGGTACACCAGGGCCGCTATCTGAATAGTCTAATTGAAATATCCGAGATCGGTCAGCTCTTTCAATTACTTTCGCATGCAAATTTATATCGTTACTTCCATTCGCATATTTTCCTGAATTATATACTAGCTCTTGCAGCACATCGAGAAAAACCATCCGATCAATTTGGATATTTGCTTTCTTTCTCTGTCCATTAAATTTGATACTACGATCACCACACCAGCTCCGAAGCTCAGACATCAGATCATTCACGGCAACACTTGTTTGGTTTAGCGCAATCTCCTTAATCTTAAATTTCTCCAAACGTTCAGAGATATCATTCGATAGGCTATCCAGTTTTTCAAGAATTCCAGGTAGCCGCTCAGGATTTTTTACAATGCTATTTCTTGCGGCATCAATCCTTCCGTTTAATGGTAGCATTGCATTTGTTAGGTCATGAATCATAAAGGACGCCATAATTTTCCAAAGAGAATTGGCCTCTAGCTGTTGGGAGCGTTTTCTCTCCTCTTTCAGCTCGACATCGTACTTTAGGATTTGATGGTGTAAATCGCTTGCTTCCGCTTTCGCCTGCTGCAGTTGAGTTTCCAATTCGACCTTCTTTAACGCATCTTTACCAAAGTACTTTTTCCATAGCTTGTCTGATTTTTCCGATAGAGATCGAAATTTTTTTTCATCGAATATTTGATACGGCAATTGGGGTGTTATACGGAAATTGAGATAGTCTGAATCAAGACTTCCCTTTATAACGGGAGCAAGCAATAGGGGGGTTTTCCTTACGTTCGCCTGATAAGTCTTCGATAGCTCAGAAAGACTTAGGGAAAGAAAATTCTCCAGCCTCCCTTCACCGTCATCGATAGCATCAAATGCTCTCACTATCCATGTGGAGTCTCCGATCTTCGTTGCGGCATTTGGAAAGCGGGTGACAATATCCCCGTCCTGCCGCGCCAAAACGATCCCACCGACATCTTCAAGGATCTCAACAACATATTCTTCGAATTTCATATCAGCGACCAAGTTTCTGTAACCTTTCAGATTAGAGCAATGTCGCGACAAATTCAAATCATTCCGACGATCTTAAGGAAAGTCTGAAAAGCCTCGCTCGCCGAGCGGCGTAGGGTAGAATTGCGGGGACGATAGAGGAACACCCACCGATGCCCAATCAGCCCGCCTTTCCAGGCCTCCGTCAATCGATGAAGAAGAAAGAGACGCGGCGTGAGAAGTTCCTCGGCGAGATGGATGTGGTTGCGGCGTGGCCGCGGTCGTTGACGCTGATTGCTCCACACTACCCGAAGGCTGGGCCACAGGGTGGAAGGCCGCCGATGCCGCTGGAAACGATGCTGCGCATATGCTCCCTCCACAACTGGTATGCGCTCAGCGACCCGATGGCCGACGAGATGCTGTATGACAGTGACGCCATGCGCCAGTTCGCGGGCATAGAGCTTGGGGACGACCACATCCCTGAGGAGACGACGATCCTGAACTTCCGCCACTTGCTGGAGACGCATCAGCTGACCGAAAAGCTGTGTGTCGAGGTGAACACTCACCTTGCCCATTAGGGTATCACGCTTCGCTCCAGCACACTGGTGGATACGACGATCATCGATGCGCCGTCCTCGACCAAGAATGAGGCGAAAGCGCACGGTCCCGAGATGTCGTCGACAAACAAGGGTAATGACTGGCATTTCGGAATGAAGGCGCATGTTGGCGTGGATGCTCGGAGCGGCATCGCACACAGCTTGGAGACCACGACGGCCAAGACTCTAACCTAAGCCATTCCTAATCCGACACGAAATTTCACACCATTTCTCCGAAAAATTTAGCCCGCCTTTCTAGGGGTATGAGGAAATGTGAGTATTGCTCGCTCAGACGAGCCGCAACTGGATCGAAACAGTTGAGCCGCAGAACCCCCGATAGAACGCGCAATGAGGCGATTTCACGTTGCACACATGGTGCACACGCTACAGATTAACTCTTTGAATTTAAATTTAAACCGGTCCAATCCATCATAGGTTCGACGCTCAATTTAAGATATTGTTTTTATAGTAAATATTCTGCTTTGGCCAAACTGCCGGCGTCAGATGTGGCTACGCTGGACTACGTCGTACTTTGCCAGAATTTGCCTCTCTACGACGACACGTTGCACACACAGAGCACACGAAAGTGGGCTCCTCCGCCGTATCCCCCGCAGTGCTTGCCGGAACCAGTAGCTCTAATTTTCTAGATGCGATGCTGGGCGAGATGAAAGAACACGATACAAGCGCGAAAGCTGAAGTTATGCGCCTTCGATCAGAAGGCCAGGCTAAAAATTCGATGCGTTGACTGTACAGTTTCAGCTTACTGCCGCGACTGCACTGCTTACGCGAATTTTCACGTAAGCACTGGGCACCAAAAGGGATCAAAGAATAAGTAATTGATTTATAGTATTTTTTGGCGCACCCGAGAGGATTCGAACCTCTGGCCTCTGCCTTCGGAGGGCAGCGCTCTATCCAGCTGAGCTACGGGTGCCTGCGCGACGGTTTAGGGCAAAGCCATGTCCCTCGCAAGGGCGATTGAGAGGCGGACCGCGCAGATTGCCGTGGCTTGGCAGCGCGGGGCCGGAACGCAGGGTTCGAACGGCGCTGACGATCCGGCAAAGCCAATCCGAATGTGGTCAGCCGCCGGTTGATTTGCGCAACAGCTCGGCCACGTCGGGGCGCGACAACAGCGCCTCCTGCACTTCGAGGCCGCGATGGCTGCTGCTGCGGTGACCGGGAATGAGCTGGGTCAGACGGGCGTTGAGCTCATCGGGCAGCACGGCGCTGGTGCGGGTGTCCACCAGCATGGATTCCGCGGCGATACCTTCGGCGTAGATGATCTGGTGGCGGTCGAACAGCATCTGGTAGTAATCGACAAAGCCACCATCGAGCCGCTGGATCGTATCGCCGTTCACCAGATGGCGGGCGCGCACCAGCAGCTCCGCGCGGCCTGCGCCCAGACGGTCGCGGCGCTGATAGATGAAAAGCCGGAAATCCGGGCTGACCAGCAGGTCCGAGCTGTTGTGCAAGGTGCCCGCCCGGATCGAGATCGGCGCGAAATCCCCCGTCGCCCGCACCGTCTGGTGACCGATCCAGCGCAGCTCCTGCGGGCCGTCGTCGCGGGTCAGCACGCGGTCGCCGACCACCAGATCCTCCACCGGTTTTTGCGCCCCCGACGCCATGGTGATCAGCGTGCCGCGGGTGAAGGACACGCAGGCAACCTGCGCAAAGCGCTGCAGCGCCACATCGGTGTTCACCCCGACCAGCACGTAATCGGCCTGCGGGCGCAGCGCGGCGAGCGGCAGAAGATAGACATCCGCCACATCTTCGCTGTCATCGGTCTCCACCAGCACCAGGCATTCGGTGGTCTGGCCGTCGCCGGACATCAGCGTCACACAGCAATCCAGATGCAGCGCCGCGCCGGGTGTGCCCAGATCGCTTTCCGGTGCGATGGCAAAGGGGGGAGTGGCGGATGGCAGGATCCCGAGGCACGCGGTCGCGGCCAGCGGTGACAGGCGGTAGATATCGTCGGGCTGCAGCTCTTCGGCAAAGCTCAGCGGATCGCCCAGATTGGCGCCGTTGATCACGCGCAGATAGTCGGCCCGGTAGACATCCAGGCGTTGCGCGGCGCGCGGGCTGTTCGGTTCGCTCATGGCAACCCTTCGTCGACACCCGCGCTGTTTGGCAGGCGGGAAAACTCTAACCCCCATTGTATGCCAGGGGAATGTGTCATCAAATAGCCCTCTGGCCGACCATTTGTCGGCGTCGGGACACAAGGGGCCGGAGGGGCACATGGATCTGGGAATAAAGGGCAAACGGGCGCTTGTCTGCGCCTCGTCGAAGGGGCTCGGACGCGGCTGCGCCGAAGCGCTCGCCGAGGCCGGTGTCGATCTGGTGCTGAACGCCCGCGGTGCGGAGGCTCTGGAGCGGACCGCCGCCGAGATCCGCTCGAGATTCGGTGTGGCGGTGACCGCGGTGGCGGGCGATATCGTCGCCGAATCCGACCGCGCCCGGGTGCTGGAGGCGGCGGCGGACGTGGATATCCTGGTGACCAATGCCGGCGGCCCGCCGCCCGGGATCTGGTCGGACTGGGACCGCGCGGATTTCCTCGCGGCAGTGGACGCCAACATGCTGACGCCGATTGCGCTGATGACGGATCTGATGCCGAAAATGGCCGAAAAGGGCTGGGGGCGCGTGGTGAACATCACCTCGCAATCGGTCAAGGCGCCAATTGCCCAGCTGGGCCTCTCCAACGCCGCGCGCACCGGGTTGACCGGCTATGTCGCGGGCACCGCGCGGCAGGTCGCGCCGATGGGTGTGATCGTGAACAACCTGCTGCCCGGCGCGCATGACACTGACCGGATCCGGTCGCTCGATCAGGGGGCCGCAGAGCAGGGCCAGCTCTCCGAAGAAGAGGTGCGGCAGCGCAAGTTCCTGACCATTCCGGCGCGGCGGTACGGCACGGCTGCCGAGTTCGGCGCGATGTGCGCGTTTCTTTGCTCGCAGCACGCAGGCTACATCGTCGGGCAGAACATCCTTCTTGATGGCGGCGGCATCAATGCCACGCTCTGAGCCGGGTTTCTGATGGCGCGCGGGCCGGATGGCAAAGGCGGCGGGGCCGGGTTTTCGCTGTCCGACCAGCTCTTCAACGCCGAAAGCCTGGGCGATCTGGCCCGCGACTACCAGGCGGTGCCCGGCTTTGACGCCGAACGGTTCCACAAGGAGGCGGTGGGCGGGCTCGACGGGCGCGGGTTGCTGGAACGGCTCGACTGGATTGCGACCTGTGTCGAGGCGCAGTTGCCCGCGGCGTTTCCCGCCATGGCCGAGGCGCTGGAGGCGGCGATGCCGCCGCCGCTCGACCCGACGCTCAAGGATGACGATTTCGGGCGCTTCATCCACGCGGTGCCGGGGATCCTCGCGGTGCGGCACGGGCTCGAGGCGCATCGCGACCGCGCGCTGGATCTGCTGCACCGCGCGACGCAGCGCTTTTCGATGGAGTTCTACATTCGCCCGTTCCTCAATCGCTGGCCCGAACAAACGCTGGCGCGGCTCGAGACCTGGGCCGAAGACGACAATTACCACGTGCGCCGTCTGGTCAGCGAAGGCACCCGGCCCCGCTTGCCCTGGGCGCGCAATATCGAGATCGCGCCGGACGTGCCGCTGCGCTTTCTCGACATGCTGCACGGCGATCCCACGCGCTATGTCACGCGCTCGGTGGCCAATCACATGAACGATCTGTCGCGGGTGCTGCCCGACGCGGTGCTGGGGCATTTGCGGCGCTGGCAAAAGGCCGGGCGGCAGCACCCCAAAGAGCTTGACTGGATGACCCGCCATGCGCTGCGCACCGCGGTCAAGCGCGGCGAGCGCGGCGCTCTGGATCTGCTGGGATACTGCGCGGGCGCGGTGAGCGCGGCGCTGACGCTCAGATCCGCGCATGTGCCCATCGGCGGTCATCTGGCCATTGAGGTCACGTTACAGGCCGATGAGGCGTTTCCGGTCATGGTGGATTACCGGCTGCGCTTTGCCCGCCCCTCGGGCACGGCCGAGAAGGTGTTCAAGCTGAAGACCGCAAAGCTCGTGGCGGGCACGCCGCTCACCCTCTCGAAGCGCCATCACCTGAAAGGCAACGCAACCACGTTTCGCCTGCATCCCGGTCCACATGTGGTGATTGTGCAGGTCAACGGGCAGGACGTGGCGGAGGCCGCGTTCGACGTTTTGCCCGAGGATGCAGAAGTGTAGCTTCCTTGCCGGGCGGCAGACGTGCTCCGGTCAGAGCTCAAAGCGTCATGCGAAAAACCCGCATCACGTATCGCTGCCTGACCTCAGGGATTTCAACGTGTTACGTGTTGCGCGATGTATCGGGTATTTTGCCAGGCGCGCTAGCCAAAGAGGTCATGCGCCAGTTCCAGTGCATCGACCAGCGCGTCGACCTCGGCTTCGGTGTTGTAGAGCCCGAAGCTCGCGCGGCAGGTCGCCGTCAGACCCATATGGTCCATCAGCGGCCCCACGCAATGCTGGCCCGCGCGCACCGCCACGCCTTTCTTGTCGAGGATGGTCGAGATGTCATGCGCATGCCCTGCCCCGTCGAGCGTAAACGAAAAGATCGCCGCCTTGTCGCGGGTTGTGCCCTGCACCTGCAGCCAGTTGAGCCCGTCCAGCCGGTCGCGCGTATAATCGCGCAGGCGCGTCTCATGCGCGGCGATGTTCTGCATCCCCAGCCCCATCATGTACTCCAGCGCCACACCGAGCCCGATCTGCTGCACGATCCCCGGTGTGCCCGCCTCGAACTTCATCGGCGGGTCGTTCCAGGTGATCTCGTCCTTATGGACCTCCCGGATCATGTCGCCGCCCCCCATGAAGGGGCGCATCTCGTCCATCCGCTCCTGCCGGATCCAGATCGCGCCGGAGGCCGACGGCCCGTAAAGCTTGTGGCCGGTGATGGCGTAGAAATCGCAGCCGATCTCGTCGACATTGACCGGCATGTGCACCGCCGCCTGAGAGCCGTCGATCAGCACCGGCACACCGCGCGCCCGTGCGCCCTCGCAGATCGCCTTCACATCGACCACGGTGCCCAGCACGTTGGACAGATGTGTGACCGCGACCAGTTTGGTGTTCGGGCCGATGGCGTCGATCATCTTTTGCGGATCGAGCCAGCCGGTGCTGTCCACATCGACCCATTTCAGCGTGACCCCCTGCCGTTCGCGCAGGAAATGCCAGGGCACGATATTGGCGTGATGCTCCATCACGCTCAGCACGATTTCGTCGCCGGCGCCCAGATGCTCCATCGCCCAGCCGTAAGCCACCAGGTTGATGCCCATGGTGGTGCCGGTGGTGTAGACGATCTCCTCGGGGTTCGCGACGCCGAGGAAGCGCGCGACGATCTCGCGCACGCCTTCGTATTTCTCGGTCGCCAGATTGCTGAGGAAATGCAGCCCGCGATGCACGTTGGCATATTCCTCGGCATAGCCGCGGGTGATCGCGTCGATCACCACCTGCGGTTTCTGCGCCGAGGCGCCATTGTCGAGATAGACCAGAGGCTTGCCATTCACCTCGCGGCCCAGAATGGGGAAATCCCGGCGGATTTCTTCGACGTCATACATTCGCAAAATTCCCGTTCGGATCGACCCCGGCCAGCGTCAGCAGGAGCGTCAGTACCAAGGCGATGCCCACCACGCCGAATACCAGCAACAGCGCAGATTTAAAGAGGCTTCCGAACCCGTGGGCCTCATCCATGAAATGCACCAGGATCCACACGCCGAGCGCGCTGGCGGTGAACATCACCACACCGGCCAGCACCGGCGCCAGCGGCAGCACCACCAGAAGCACCGTCTGCACCAGCACCCGCAACATCTGCAACCAGATGAGAAGCACCGCGACCCCATTGGCCGTGCCGGTGCCGCCCATGGCGCGGCCGCAATAGGTAAAGGCCACAATCGAGGCCAGCAGCGCGCCCGCCTGGGTCATCAGAAAGATCGCGGGGTTGCTCAGAAGGCTCACGGGCCCCTGCACCGGTGCGATCAGCAGCGAGGTCGAGAAGGCCAGCGCATTGAGCACCACCACCAGCGCAAACGCCGTGAGCAGCGCCTCCTGCCCCAGCCGCAACGACAAAAGCAGCCGCGCAACCTCGCGCGGGGCGGTCACGCTTTGCAGCGCCAGCGACAGAAATCCCTGCATCGTCACGCGGGCAGATCCTCCCGTCCGTGTACGACGCGCATGCCACCGAACCAGAACCAGAAGAGCGCCGCCGCCCAGATCACCGAGACCAGAACCGCCGCGGGCCCGGCGCCGACAAAGCCCAGCGTCAGCCCCAGCAGCAGCATCGCCGGGGATGACGCGAGCAGCGCCCAGAACAGCGCCAGCCGCGAGCCGTAAGCGCTGCCCTGCCCGCCAAAAAGCCGGGCCAGCAGGTGACCGATCCACGCCAGCGCATAAAAGAAGATGGGCGCGAAGAACACCCAACCCGCAAGTGCTCCGGCCAGACGCGCATCCAGCGGAATGCTGTCGTCGATATAGGCCTCGCGCGCCAGCCGCGGCCATTGCGCGACAAAGATCAACAGGCAGGCACCCATCAGGAACACCAGCGCGCGCGGCTCGCTTTCGCCGCGCGCGAGGTGCCGGCGCATGACACGGCCCGGACCGCGCCAGGTGGCCGCGATGTCGGTCGTGACCGGCATCCTAGCCGCGCCGGCGGTGCAGCCAGCCGCTCACCCGCTCCACAACCTCTTCCTGCAGGGTCTCGTCCTCGATCTCCTGCACCGCTTCGGCGATGAAGGCGATGGTCATCAGATCCTCCGCCTCGCCGCGCGGCACGCCGCGCGCGCGCAGGTAAAACAGGCTGTCATCGTCGATCGCACCCGAGGTCGAGCCATGCGAACAGGCGACGTCATCGGCGTAGATCTCAAGCTCCGGCTTGGCGAGGAACTGGCTGTCCTCGTCCAGCAGCAGACTCTGGCTGATCTGGTAGCCATCGGTCTTCTGCGCGCCTTCCTTCACCAGGATCTTGCCCTGAAAGACACCCGTCGCGCCATTGCGCAGCACCTTCTTGAAGACCTGACGGCTTTCGCAATTGACCGCGTCATGGGTGATGAACACCGTGTCGTCATGGGTGAAGTCGCCATCGCCCAGACAGGCGCCGGCCACATGCGCCACCGCGTCGTCACCGGTCAGCTCGACAATCTGTTCGTTGCGCGTGAGCACGCCGTTCACCGTGAGCGTGAAGGATTTGTAAGTGCTTTCGCGGCCCAGACGGGAGAACATATGCGACACCGCGCGGCGCTCGTGATCGCGCCCCTGCATGCGGACGTGATGCAGCGTGCCGGTATCGGCGATGTCGATCTCCATACATTTGTTGAAGCGCGCAGCGGCCGGGCCGTTTTCGAGGATCGTCGCTTCCGCCCCCGCATCCACCTTGACGACATTGTGCAGGATCGCGTCGGACGTCTCTGATTTATGGCGATAAATCAGGCTGATGGGTTTGCTGGGCCTGCCGGTGACATGGATCAGCACGCCGTCGGTGGCAAAGGCCGTGTTGAGCGCTGCCAGCGGGCGCGGCACCGGTTTCTGCCCGGCGGCTTCCAAGTGTCCGTAGAGATCCTTGGCCCAGTGGATGTCCTGCGCCACCGCCAGCCGGTCGATGTGCACGCCCTCAAGCTCCAGATCGTCAGAGGCCTCCGCGTCGAAAACCCCGTCGATGAAGACGATCTTGAGCCGGTCGCGGGTGCCGAAGACCGGCGGCTCGCCATGCTCCAGCACCCTGGCGGCGGGCACCTCGACGGAATTGAGGCTGTCGGGGCGGGTGTATTTCCAGTACTCGTCGCGGCCATGCGGCAGACCCATCGCCTGCAACCGGCTGAGCGCGTCCTGGCGGGCGGGCTCCGACCAGCCGCCGCGCGGCACGGTCAGCGAGGCGACGCGCGCCTCTGTCGCGTCCTGTTTTGCTTGCGCCAGTGCCATCAGGCCATCTCCTCCTTGAGGCCTTCATAACCGTTCTTCTCGACCTCGAGCGCCAGCTCAGGCCCCCCGGTCTTGATGATCCGGCCATCGGCCATGATGTGCACGACATCGGGTTTGATGTGATCCAGCAGGCGCTGGTAATGGGTGATCACCAGAAAGCCGCGGCCCGCATTGCGCAGCGCGTTCACACCATCGGCGACCAGCCGCATCGCGTCCACATCGAGCCCGGAATCGGTCTCGTCGAGGATGCACATCTTCGGCTCCAGCATGGCCATCTGCAGGATTTCGTTGCGCTTTTTCTCGCCTCCCGAAAAGCCCACATTAACCGGACGCTTGAGCATGTCGGCGTCGATCTTCAGCTCCTTGGCCTTGGCGCGGATCAGCTTGAGGAAATCGGCGGACGACATCTCCTCTTCGCCGCGCGCCTTGCGCTGCGCGTTCACCGCGGTGCGCAGGAAGGTCATGTTGCCGACGCCGGGGATCTCGACCGGGTACTGGAACGCCAGAAAGAGGCCCGCCGCGGCGCGCTCTTCGGGCTCCATGTCGAGGATGTCTTCGCCCAGCAGCTCGGCAGAGCCATCGGTGACCTCATAGCCATCCCGCCCCGACAGAACATAGGACAGCGTCGACTTGCCCGACCCGTTCGGCCCCATGATCGCATGCACCTTGCCTGCGTCGACCGTCAGGTCCACACCTTTCAGGATCGCCTTGTCTTCTTCTTCAAGTTTGACGTGCAGGTTCTTGATTTCCAGCATTTTTTCCTCGCTCTTTATCGGTTGCGGCTCAGGGCCGTTGCATCAGGGTGACCAGCGACAGCAGACGCTCCGCCGGGATGGGGGTCGGGGTCACACGGAACTCTGCCATGCGCCCGGTGATCTCGGGGCGGCCAAGGAAGTCCTCGACCTTGTGGTAGTGCTTGCGGTTGGCGTAATCGTCAAAGAACAGCCGGATCGGCGCGCGGGTCTGGTAGAGCGCGGCCAGCGCGCAGCCGATGCGAAAGCGGCCATCGACCAGCACCACGTCGGGCTGGACAAACCGCGGTTTGCCCCAGATTTCCAGCGGATAGCGGGCAAAACGGCGCCATTCGCTCTCATCGACCGGGTAGCCCCATTCCCTGGTGGGGCCGATATCCGACAGGAGCACCTCAACCGTGGTCCCCGCGACAGGCGGATGCGCGGCAAACCAGCCCTGCATCATCTGCGCCCAGTCCGGATCGCTTTCGACGGAAAACACCGTCTTGCCGCCCATCTCGGCGGCCATGACCGTGGACCCGCCGGAGCCGTATTCGAGGATCACACGCGCGTCCTCGTAGGCCGCGCGCAGCAGCGCCGCCTCGGCCTCGGGCATGGTCAGCTCTGGCCGCGTTATGGTGGTCTGGGATGTCACCGGATGCTCACGGCGGTGCCGGAGGCCGACACCATCAGCATGCTGTCGCCGATCACCTCGTAGTCGAGATCGACCCCCACCACCGCGTTGGCGCCCTTGCTCGCCGCGCGCTCTTCCAGCTCGCGCAGCGCGGTGTCGCGCGCGTCCTGCAGCTTGGATTCGTAGGCCCCCGAGCGCCCGCCGACGATGTCGGTGATGTTGGCAAAGAAATCGCGCACCACGTTGGCGCCCATGATCGCCTCGCCGACAACGACGCCGTGATAGGCGGTGATGCTCTTGCCCTCGATGCTGTTGGTTGTGGTGATGATCATGCCCGCTCTCCGATGGGTTTGACAAAATGGTTCACATTGGCCTGCTGGTGCCGGGCGGCGAACACCGCGCCATACCCATGCGCGGCACACCAGCGCGCGAAAGCATCGGCATTTGCCGCGTCCACCTCGACAAAAAGCGCCGGGCGTTCCGCCGCGATCACCGCCTCGAAGCCCGCCAGCACCTGCATCTCCATGCCCTCGACGTCGATCTTGATCAGATCCACACGGGTGCCCGCAAACAGATCGTCGCCGCGATGCACCTCGATATCGCCGCCTTTCTTGAGCCGCGCCGCCCCCAGATTGTTGCCCATGCGCTTGACCTTGAAGCCGCCTTCGGCACGGTCGGAAAGCCCGATCCCCAGCGCCGAAAGATCGATCACGTCCTCCAGATCATTGGCCGCCACATTGGCGCGCAGCGCCTCGATCGCCTGCGGGTTGGGCTCTATGCAGACCACCTTTTCGGCCTGCATCAGCGTGGCGAAATATAGCGCGTGGTTGCCCACGTTGGAGCCGACATCGATCACATGCGCCCCTGCCCCGAGCGCTGCACCCAGCCGGTCGAGATCGGCGCGCTCATAGAACTTGCCAACCTTGTGGCGGCCCTGGATGGGACATCCGGGCGCGTTGAGATGAAAGACGAACTCCCGCCCCTCTATGGTCGCGGCCACCTGCTCCATCAGTCCTTCCGCTTCATCACGATCTGCGCGATCAGGCTGCCCAGAAATCCGGACACAAAGGACAACACGATGAGCGTCGGCATGCTGAGCGCCTCCGCGACGATGCCCACGACAACGCTGAACAGCGCGCAGAACACGCCCGTCATCACCGAAGTTGTCAGCACCAGTCTTGCCATCAGCCGTCCAGCACCTTGCGCCGCGCGAGCATGCCGGTGGCGGCGAAATACCCCCAGACCAGCACCACGGACCCGGCCAGCGAAACCGCGACAAAGGCCAGCGGGCTCTGGCTTTGCGGGTCGATCAGCAGCGAGGCGGCGGGCACCAGCACCGAATAGGCCGCAAAGGACAGCGTCCCGCCGGCGATCTTGTAGCGCAACGGTGCGGCGCGCGCCGTGCGATGCGCCAGTTTCGGTTTCAATTCCCGCATTTGCGCTCCCCCGTCACAGCAGCATGTGCAGCGCGGCTGCCAGCACCCAGGCCAGCATGCCCGCGGCCAGAGCCGTTTTCAGCACCGAGCCTTGCAGCGTGCCGCCGGTCTTGCCTGACCGCGCCCGGATCCCGAAGCCAAGCAGGCTGCCGAGAAACACCCCGACCCCGATCCCGACCGTGGCGTGAATGCTGGCGGCGATCACGTCGCCCGCTCCATCCAGAGTCTGACCACGACACCCGAGACGACCGCGGAAAGACCCGCTGCAACAAGCTGCGCGTTATCGCCGTAGCGGGTCCAGAGCGGTGCGCTCATGAACATCAAAAGCACCATGCCAATGGCCGCCAACAGCGCATGCTGCGCGCGCGGTACCGGCGGCGTCGTCCTCCAGGTCCAGATGTTTTGACGGGGTCCAGCCATCTTTTGTCCTTGCGCCAGCCGCACGCGTAGGGTGGGTTTTCAACCCACCTTACCCCACCGATCCTTCAAGCGAGATCGCCACAAGCTGTTGCGCTTCCATCGCAAATTCCATCGGCAGGGCCTGTAGCACCTCGCGGCAGAAGCCGTTGACCACAAGCGCCACCGCCTCTTCCTCGTCCATGCCGCGCTGGCGGCAATAAAAGAGCTGGTCGTCGTCGACCTTCGAGGTTGTCGCCTCATGCTCCACGCGCGAGGAATTGTTGCGCACCTCGATATAGGGCACCGTATGCGCGCCGCATTTGTCGCCGATCAGCAGGCTGTCACATTGCGTGTAGTTGCGCGACTCCTTGGCCTTGGGGTGCATCGAGACGAGGCCGCGATAGGTGTTCTGCGCCACACCCGCGCTGATCCCCTTGGAGACGATCCGCGACTTGGTGTTGCGCCCCAGATGCACCATCTTGGTGCCGGTATCGGCCTGCTGTTGGTTGTTGGCGATGGCGATGGAATAGAACTCGCCCTGGCTGTCATTGCCGCGCAGGATGCAGCTGGGGTATTTCCAGGTCACCGCTGATCCGGTCTCCACCTGGGTCCACATCACCTTGGCGCGGTCGCCACGGCAATCGGCGCGCTTGGTGACAAAGTTGTAGATCCCGCCCTTGCCGTTCTCATCGCCGGGATACCAGTTCTGCACGGTGGAGTATTTCACCTCCGCGTCTTCCTCGATGATGATCTCGACCACCGCCGCGTGCAGCTGGCTGGTGTCGCGCTGCGGTGCGGTGCAGCCTTCGAGGTAGCTCACGTAAGAGCCCTTGTCGGCGATGATCAGCGTGCGCTCGAACTGGCCGGTGTTTTCGGCATTGATGCGGAAATAGGTCGACAGCTCCATCGGACAGCGCACGCCGGGCGGCACGTATACAAACGAGCCATCCGAAAAGACCGCGGAGTTCAGCGTCGCATAGAAATTGTCCGAGACCGGCACAACCGAGCCCAGGTATTTCTTCACCAGTTCCGGATGCTCGCGCACCGCCTCGGAGATCGAGCAGAATATCACACCGGCTTTCTTCAGCTCCGCCTGGAAGGTTGTGCCCACCGACACGGAATCGAACACCGCATCCACGGCCACGCGCCTCTCTTCGGTGCCGCCGCCCACGCGGGCCTCTGCCGGGGTCGCGTCCGCGCCCTCGACACCCGCGAGGATCATCTGCTCTTTCAGCGGAATGCCCAGCTTGGCATAGGTTTCCAGCAGCTTGGGGTCCACATCGTCGAGCGATTTGGGCTTTTCGGCCATGCTCTTGGGCCGCGCGTAGTAATACTGGTCCTGAAAGTCGATCTCCGGGTAGTCGACCATCGCCCAGTTGGGCTCTTTCATCCGGCCCCAGCGCTCGAAGGCGGCCAGGCGCCATTCGGTCATCCACTCGGGCTCTTCGTTCTTTTCCGAGATCAGCCGCACGATATCGGTGGTCAGGCCCTTGGGCGCGTATTCCATCTCGATATCGGTGTTCCAGCCGTGTTTGTACTGGCCCGCCGATTTCACCGCGTCGACGGTTTCCTGATCGACGCCGTCCTTGACGATCACCTCATCCACAGCTGCCATGCGCTTCCCTTTCCCTCTTCAAGCGGCCCGCGCGCGGTGCCGTTCATATCTTGTGAGCCACGTTTCGCAGAAACGCGCCACATCCGTCTCGCCGGTCTCCGGCCCGAGGCTCACCCGGATCGCCGAGCTTGCCGTGGCCGCATCATACCCCATCGCCCGCAGCACGCGGCTGGCGCGCACCTTGCCGCTGGAACACGCAGAGCCCGCGCTGATCGCAAAGCCTGCAAGGTCCATCTGCATCACCTGCGTCTCTCCTTTCCAGCCCGGAACGGCGAAACAGGAGGTGTTCGGAAGGCGCGCGACCGAGTTCCCGACAAAAATAGTCTCTTTCGCGGAAGCCTCAATGGTCTTTTCTAGAATATTTCTAAGTTTTGCGATCTCATCCCAGACCCCGGACGCAAGATCTCGTGTCGCGGCAGCCGCAGCAGCCCCAAATCCGGCGATGCCCACCACGTTTTCGGTACCCGAGCGCCGTCCCATTTCCTGCCCGCCGCCCTTGATCTGTGCCGCAAGATCCGTGCCGCGCCGGATCACCAGCGCGCCGACACCCTTGGGCCCGCCCAGCTTGTGCGCCGAGACGAGCGCCATTTCCGCACCCATCCAGTTGAACGCCACGGGCAGTTTGCCGAAGGCCTGCGTGGCATCCACCACGGCGAGCCCCTGCGGCAGGTCCTGCACAATCCCGGTTTCCGAATTGGCCGCCTGCAGCGCGCTCCGCGCCGGATCCTCGACGCGCACCTGCCCGTCCTGCCCCACTCGAAGCGTGGTCTCGACCCAGGCCGCCACCGCGTCATGCTCGATATCGGCAGCCTGAAGGCCGCGCCCGGCGCAGGCAAGCGCCGCCGCTTCCGTGGCACCCGAGACAAACACCACATCCGCCCCGTCCGCGCCAAAGGCCTGCGCCACCTGTCCGCGGGCTTTCTCGACCACAGACTTGGCGGCGCGGCCTTCGGCATGCACCGAGGACGGGTTGCCCACAAGATCCATCGCCGCGATCATCGCCGCGCGCGCCTCGGCGCGCAGTGGCGCCGTGGCGTTGTGATCGAGATAGACCCGGCTCACGAGGTGGCTCCGGTCACGTCCGGCGCGACAACCACTCCTGGGGCGGCGCGCCCTGCGCACCATGGATCAGCGCTCATCATCGACCACCGAAAAAAGCGCGGGCACCGCCGGGCACGGGGCCAGCGTGTTCTCCACCACATCCGACAGGCGCGCCTGGTGCAGATAGACATAGACCTGCGCGCTGAGGCTCTGCCAGAGCCGGTTGGTGAGCGATTGCGCGCGGCTGCCCGACGCGGCCCCCGAGGCACCCGCCCCCTTGTGCATCGCATCCACCGACTCGTCGACCGCCGCCAGCACATCCACCACGCGGATCTCCGAGGCCGCCAGCGCCAGCCGGTAGCCGCCCCCCGGCCCGCGCACCGAGTCGACCAGCCCGGCGCGGCGCAGCTTGACGAAGAGCTGCTCAAGATAGGGCAGCGAGATGTCCTGGCGTTTCGAGATATCGCCCAGCGTGACCAGCGTCTCGGCGGGCTGCAGCGCGATATCGGCAAGCGCCACCATCGCGTAGCGGCCTTTTGTGCTCAACTTCATGACCACGCCCCCCCGAACGCCTGCTGTTACGGGCAATTGACCTATGCGCGGCAATTGCCTATCTGCATCCAGTGCCGATTGGCACGTGTTCCGGACACACCGGATTAGAATGTTTCTAAGGTGACCGAGCGAAGTCGTCAAGAATTTCGCCGCAGCCCAATCAAGGAGGCAGACAAGCCCCATGCCCGAGGTCATCTTTCCCGGACCCGAAGGCCGCCTCGAAGGCCGCTACCACCCGCAAAAAGACCGTGACGCGCCGATTGCCATCGTGCTGCACCCGCATCCGCAATTTGGCGGCACGATGAACAACAAGGTGGTCTACAACCTGCATTACGCCTTCTACAACATGGGCTTTACCGTGCTGAGGTTCAACTTCCGCGGTGTCGGGCGCAGCCAGGGCGAATACGATCAGGGGGTGGGCGAGCTTTCGGATGCCGCCTCGGCGCTCGATTACCTGCAATCGATGAACCAGAACTCCAAGCATTGCTGGGTCGCGGGGTTCTCCTTTGGCGCCTGGATCGGCATGCAGCTTCTGATGCGGCGCCCGGAGATCACCGGTTTCGTGTCGGTGAGCCCGCCCGCCAACATGTATGATTTTTCCTTCCTGGCGCCCTGCCCCAGCTCCGGGCTGATCATCAACGGCACCAATGATCGCGTGGCCCCGCCCGCCGACACCCGCAGCCTTGTGGGCAAACTGCACGAGCAGAAGGGCATCACGATCACCCATGAAGAGGTCGAAGGCTCCGGCCATTTCTTCGAAGAGCCGCATATGGACACGATGATCGACACGACCACGGCCTATGTGAAACGGCGGCTGACGGAAAACACGCGATAAGGAGCGCGCATGGCGGACGTTCTCAAAGAGCTGGCCGACAAACTCGCTGCCGATACGATCAAGGCGATGGACGCGCTTGGCGATGACCGGCTCTACGAGCAGGTCGCCAAGGTTCTGGGCGCGTCGTCGCAAACCTCCGAAGAGGCCTATCTCACGTCGATCCGGATCCGGCTGGCAGAGCGGCGCGGGCGGCAATTCCTCAACGAACACGTGAAAGCGGTGATCGAGGCGCGCAAGGCGGGCAAGGACGCCCCCGACGCCATCGCGCCGGGTTCGGACAACGAAAACCTCTAGGCAGGTCTTTGTATTGCCGGGCGATGTTGGGCGCCGTCTTTCTTGTTCCGCTTCGTCCTGAGGCCATCGGATCGCCTGCGGCGATCCGACCCGCGCGCGCCTGACGGCGCGCGCGGGCGGGGCGCCATCCCCCCGGACCCACATCTTCAACCGGGGGGCCAGCCCCCCGGACCAAGCCACCACCGGGGGGCCAGCCCCCCGGACCCCCCGGGATATTTCCGGCCCAAAGAAACCCGGGGCGGAGTGCTGGCGGTGCAGTGCGGTACTTTTTGGGGCTTGAGGGTGCGATTGCGGAGTGTTGCCGCGCGGGTGGCGTCTCTGACGGGTTTTGGCGCAAATGCGCTGCGGTCAGCTTGGCTGCACCGGCCAACGGGTGGCCAGATCGTCGAGGCCCGCGCGGATCAGTCGTTTCAGCGCGCCCAGATCGACCTTCGAGAGTGCGGTGAGATAAAGACAGGATTTGCCGATCCTGTGTGGTCCCAGGTCCTTGAGGATATGGCCGAAATCTGTGTAACCGGGCATGATGTAGACCACCATGTTGGCCTTGCGCGGCGCAAAACCGGTGGCCAGGAAATCGCCCTCGCGCCCGCTTTCGTAACGGTAGTGATAGCGCCCGTATCCGACGATCGACGGGCCCCACATGACCGGGTTCCAGCCTGTGACCTCGCGAAAGAGCGCCTCCAGCACCTGTGCGTCCTCGCGGCGGCGGGGCGGCGCCACCTGCGCCAGATAGGATGCGACGGAGGTCTCTGTGGGCTGTGTCCTGTTCTCGCTCATGGCGACCTTTCCGCCCGGCGCTGGCCGGAGCTCAGAAATGGATGGCGCGGCCCCAGGCGTCGAGCACGGATTCGTGCATCATTTCGCTCAGCGTGGGGTGCGGGAAGACCGTGTTCATCAGGTCCTCTTCGGTGGTTTCCAGCTGCCGCGCGACCACGTAGCCCTGGATCAGCTCAGTCACTTCGGCGCCGACCATATGCGCGCCCAGAAGCGCGCCGGTTCCGGCGTCGAACACGGTTTTCACAAGGCCTTCGGGCTCTCCCAGAGCGATGGCCTTGCCGTTGCCGATGAACGGAAAGCGGCCGACCCTGATCTCGTGACCGGCCTCTTTCGCCTGCGCTTCGGTGAGGCCCACGGAGGCGATCTGCGGGTGGCAATAGGTGCAGCCCGCGATGCTGTCCGGATCGACGCCATGCGGATGGCCTCCGGCAATCGCCTCGGCCACCATCACACCTTCATGGCTGGCCTTGTGCGCCAGCCACGGCGCGCCGGCGACATCCCCGATCGCATAGATCCCCGCGACCCCGGTGCGCGCCTGCGCGTCGGTGACCACATGGGTTTTCTCGACCCGCACGCCCAGCGCCTCGAGCCCCAGCCCTTCCACATTGCCGACGATGCCCACCGCGGAGATCACCGTGTCAAACGTGCCTTGCGAGCTCTTGCCGCCCTGCTCGATATGCGCGGTCACGCTGCCCTGGCCGCGGTCCAGCCCGGTGACCATCGCCTTTTCGAGGATGGTCATGCCCTGTTTCTCGAACGCCTTGCGCGCGAAGCCCGCGATCTCGGCATCCTCGACCGGCAGGATGCGGTCCATCACCTCGACCACCGTTGTCTCGGCCCCGAGCGTGTTGTAAAAGCTGGCAAATTCGATGCCGATGGCGCCCGAGCCGATCACCAGCAGACGCTTGGGCATGCGTTTCGGCACCAGCGCGTGTTTGTAGGTCCAGACCAGATCGCCATCGGCCTCGAGCCCGGGCAACTCGCGCGCGCGCGCGCCGGTGGCGATCACGATCGCCGGGGCCTGCAGCTCCTGCGCACCTTTGTCGGTTGTGACCGACACGCGCCCCCTGGCGGGGATGGTCGCCTCGCCCATGAACGCCGTGACCTTGTTCTTCTTCAGCAGATGGGTGACGCCCGCGTTGAGCTGCCCGGCCACGCCGCGCGAGCGTTTGACAACCGCATCGAGGTCAAAGCCGATCTTGTCCGCACTGAGCCCGTATTCGGCGGCCCGGCTCATCTGGTGAAAGATCTCCGAAGAGCGCAGCATCGCCTTGGTGGGGATGCACCCCCAGTTGAGGCAGATCCCGCCCATATGCTCGCGCTCGACAATCGCCACCTTGAGGCCCAGCTGTGCCGCGCGGATGGCGGCGACATAGCCACCCGGCCCCGCGCCGATCACGATCATGTCGAAGCTTTGCGCGCTCATCGGCCTCTCCTCTTCCGGCATTGGAAGCGACGCTAGCCGATCACCGGGCGCGGAGCAACGCGCCCGGGGTCAAGGCGGCACAAGGCACTGGCCGGGCCGCGCCGGTCAGCAAAAGCCGCAGACGGCCCGGCTCAGGCGGCAGTGCGCGCCTGCAGGTCGCGCAGGATCTCGCCGTAGCCGCCCCGCGCCACAAAACCGTTTTCGGCCTCGGACGAGGTGCGCGAAAGCGCGTCATTGCGGTAGGGAAAGCGGCCGAACTGGCGGATGATCTCGCGATGCACCCTTGCATGCAGCAGATAGCCCTCGCCGTCCTGCGGCATCCGCTCCTTGACCAGCCGCACGCCGCGGTCCTGATCGCAGAGGTTTTCGGAATGCTGCAGCGGCATGTAGAACATCACGCGGGCCGGCTCGTCGATCCGCAGGTCCCAGCCGCGATGGATCGCCTGCTTGGCCGCCGCCAGCGCAAAGCGGTCGGAGGCAAACGCCTTGTCGCTGCCGCGAAACATGTTGCGCGAGAACTGGTCGAGCAGGATGACATAGGCCAGCGTGCCTGTGGGATAGGTCAGCCACAGCGCATAGCGCCCCTGCATCGCCCCTTCCCATGTCGAGAGAAATCTGTCGCGGATCTCCTGATCCAGCGAGTCATCCTGTTTGTACCAACCTTCAGGCCCGACCTCGTCGAGCCAGAATGCCAGAATCTCCTCCGGCGTCGCCATCATACTCTCCTTCGTTTACCGACCACCCATGGCCGGTTCAGTTTAGATCCAATGGACGTCATGCGCCCAATCACGAATGGTGTCACTTCCTGACATCCATACCTTGTTATTGCGACGCGGCATGCGGGTCGCGCTCGCGTGTTTCGGTGGCCTCCGCCTCCGCCTCGGCGGTGTCGACCGCGTATTCCCAGGCCGCGTCCCAGGCCACACCGGTGGCCGAGGGCGACAGCGGTGCGTAAGACGCGGTGACCTCGACCGACGGCGCCGGGCGCTGGGTCATGCGGTAAAGCGCGTAGACCGCGAGCATCGCCAGAAGCGCCGTGATCAGCATGAAAAAGCCCGCCGGGCCGACAATTTCCATGCCGTAGCCGATGATGATCGGCCCGGTGATCGCGCCCACACCGTTGATAAAGAGCAGCCCCGCCGAGGCCGCGGCCATATCCTCCACCTGCAGGAAGTCGTTGGTATAGGCGATGAGCAGCGAATAGAGCGGGTTGGAAAAGCCACCCACCACAAAGGCCGCGGCCACGAGCACATAGAAATTGCCGCCGCTGACCACCCCGACCAGCGCCCCCACCGCGCCGCCTGCCGCGACCATCATGATCAGGCGGCGCCGGTCCATCCGGTCCGACAGCCAGCCCAGCGGGTATTGCATGAAGAGCGCGCCCACATAGAACGCAGCGATGAAGATCGAGATCTCGCCAATCGTAAGCCCGGCCGCCTTGCCATAGACCGCCGCCATGCCGAACTGCGCGGCAAAGACCCCGCCCAGCAGGAAAAGGCCGACGCAGCCAAGCGGCGAGACGGCATAAACCTCCTTCAATGTCATGGGCTTGGTGGATTCGAACGGCGGCGTCGGCGTGACCGACAGCAGCGTCGGCGCAAAGCTCAGCGACACCAGAACCGACGGGATCACAAACAGCAGATATCCGCTCACATCCGGCACGTTCAGCAGGGCCTGCGCCGAGATGATGCCCGCCATCTGCACGATCATGTAGGCCGAAAGCGCCTGGCCGCGGGTCTCATTGGTAGAGGCGTTGTTGAGCCAGCTTTCCGCGGTCACGTAGACGCCGCAGAAGCAGAACCCGATCACGATCCGGCCCAGAACCCAGACGATGGGATGCGGAATGGCCGGAAAGATCAGCAGCGTCGCCGAAACCAGCGAGGCCAGAAACGCAAAGACCCGCACATGGCCCACCCGCCGGATCATGCCGGGCACCATGCGCGAGGCCACCAGAAAGCCCGCGAAATAGCCCGACATCACAATCGACATCTCGAGCGAGCTGAAGCCCTGATCGGGCCCGCGCACCCCCAGCAGGGAGCCCTGCAGACCGTTGCCCAGCATCAGAAGGAACATGCCCAGCAGCAATGCCCAGGAGTTTTTCAATACGTCGAACATCAATCATGTCCTTAATCGGCTTTTCGGAGCGTCTATCACCCCGGCCTTAAAATCTCATGGCTGGTTGCGACAGCGACCCATCTGATATGTCGCGAAGCAACCGATTGCGGTTCTGCGGGCAGAATCGCGCGGACGTATCTGCCTGTTCGCCTCCGGGTTCAAGCGGAATTCGGCATCAGCAGCGACGCATCGCCGTAGGAGAAAAATCTGTATTCGTTATCAATGGCATGCGCGTAGATCGAGCTGATGCGCTCGGCCCCCATCAGCGCCGAGACCAGCATCATCAGCGTCGATTTGGGCAGGTGAAAATTTGTCATCAGCGCGTCGGTCACCCGAAATTCGAAGCCGGGATAGATAAAGATATCCGTAACGCCTTCGTAGGGTGCGATGCGGCCGCCGCGCGCCGCCGTCTCGATAAGCCGCAGCGCGGTTGTGCCCACCGGGATCACCCGCCCGCCGCCTGCCTTTGTTGCGGCAATCCCGGCGGCGGCCTCGGCGCTCACCTGTCCCCATTCGCCATGCATCTTGTGTGTGGTCACATCCTCGACCTTGACCGGCAGGAAGGTGCCCGCGCCCACATGCAGGGTGACGTGGCTGAACAGCACGCCGCGTGAATGCAGGGCAGCCAGCAAGGCCGCGTCGAAATGCAGTGACGCGGTCGGTGCCGCCACGGCGCCTTTGTGGCGGGCCCAGACGGTCTGGTAATCCTCGCGGTCGCGCGCATCGGCGGGGCGTTTGGCGGCAATATAGGGCGGCAGCGGCATCGCGCCGGCATCGTTCAGCGCCGCGTCGAAATCATCGCCAGCGAGGTTGAAGCGCAACCGCGCCTGCCCATCGCCCTTTGCTTCAAGAATACCGCTCAAGGCGTTGGAAAATATAATCTCTTCACCTTCGCGCACCTTCTTTAGCGGTTTGACCAGCGCGGTCCAGCTGCCATCGTGCTGCGGCTCCAGCAAGGTGGCCTCGATCCGCGCCTCGACCGGTCCTTGCGCGCTGATGCGCCGCCGCACACCCGAAAGCCGCGCCGGGATCACCCGCGTGTCGTTGAGCACCAGCCGGTCGCCGGGCCGCAGCCAGTCCGGCAGCTCGCGCACCACCGCATCGGTGATCGCGTCACCCTGCGCCACCAGCAGCCGCGCCGAGGAGCGCGGGCTCGCAGGCCGGGTCGCAATCAGCCCCTCGGGCAGATCGAAGTCGAAATCGCTGAGTTTCATGAAGGCTTCCGGCTATTGGGACACGTCGGGCGGCGGCCTGCGGAAAATGTCACGGAACATGCCGGGGGTGAAGACCGAGAGCGGGTTGACCGCCACACGCGGCTGCGCCACCGGGCCGCGCAGATTGAAATTGAAGCCGATCAGCCCTTCGCCCTTGCGCGAGATGATCCGCCCCACGGCGTTCAGGATGTAGATCGGCGACAGCACACCCTGCATGTCCATCTCGCCGCGCGCCAGATCATAAAACCCGTCCATCGAGATGCCCATGGACGGGCCGACCGCGCTCGACCGGGTCAGAATCACCCGTGTCGGGGTGAGACGGAACCGCGCCTCGACCTCCTGAAAGAAGATGCCCGGCCCGTTGAGCTGGTCGATCAGGCCGACGATGCTGATCGCATCGAGCAGGCCCGCGATGGCGGGCGCGTTGCGCAATCGCGCGCCTTCGATCCGCAGCTCTCCGTCATAGCTGCCGGTCCGGTCGACCACCGGCGCGAGATCCAGCCGGAAAGTGCCGTTCTGCACCGTCTTCAGCAGGCCTGCCGCCTTGAGGATGTCGCCCGCGTCTTCGCCGGTGATGCGGAACGCGCTGCGCCCGTTTTGCGGCACAACCCGGCCGCGGATCGGGGTCTTGCCGCCAAGCTGCGCGGTAAAGCGGCCTTCGAGCCCGCGGCCGGTCTGGAACTCACCGGCAAAGCGGCGCAGCTCGATATTCTCGGTGACCTGCAAGCGGTCGAGCGCAACCGAGATCGGCGCGCCGCCCTCGCCGCCGCCGCCTCCCGCGCCGCGCCCGCGCTGCCCGAAGGGCGCGCTGCGCAGATCGAGCGTTCCGCCGCGCAGGGCGATACCGGGGGCCGCACCCGCGCCCCGCCCGCTGAGCAGCGCCGTGCTGTCGAGCCAGGAGCCGACCTTGAGCTGCGTCAGCCGCAGCGCCTCGAACCCGCCACCCGCGCGCAGCGCCAGCGTGCCCCGCGCCTCGAGCCCGGCGCCGCTCAGCGACAGGCTGTCGATGGCGACCGGCTGGCCCAACTGCCCGATCACCCGGAACGCGCCACGCTCGGCCTCGCCCAGCCGCCAGCCCAGTTGCGGCACCGACACCGCAAGCCCGGCAAGATCGCTTTCCAGCACAAAGCGCGGCGCGGCATCCCGCGGCAGATCGAGCGAGAGCGTCCCTTGCCCGCGCCCGCTCAGCGTGCCGGGTGGCAGCGCGATGTTGAACACGTCGAGCGTCTCGGGGCTGATGCGCAGGCTGGCGGTGACACGCCCCTGCCCGCCTTGCAGCGGCTGCGCCCACCGGCCTTCCGCAGGCACGCCCGACACAGTCACCGGCCCGTCGATCTGCACCCGCTCATTGGTCACGCTGAAGGCCAGCCGCTCGGCCCGCAGGGGACGGTTGGGCACCAGCGTGTCGCTGGCCACGCCGCGCAACACGCCCGCCAGATCGAGCGTGATATCGGGCAGTTTCAACCCCTTGCGCAACGGCATCGCGATGCGCCCCGCGACCTCCGCCTGCCCGGTCGCCACCGTCTCGTCGCGCCCGGCTTTCTCCAGAACGCGCCACGCCTCGTTGTCGAGATAAGAGAGCGCCGCGGTGACGCTGCCGCGCGCGCGCAGGTCGATCACACCGGGATTGGGGCGCGTCCTGAGATCCGGCAATGTGATCGTGGTGCCGGCGAGGTCGATCTCTCCGCCGCTGGGCGGCGCGATCCTGCCCGCATCGAGGCGCACGGCCAGCCGGTTGTCGTAGATCGTCACCCGCCCCTCGCCGCCCGAGATCGGCGGCAGGCGCTTGTTGTACATCACCGCGCCCTCGCGGAAGGCGAAGTCGATATAGGTCATCGGCACCGCGCCGGGCTCGGCGCGCAGCGCAAAGGTCACATCCTCCAGCACGCCGTCCTGCACGTGTTCGGCAACCCATTTGCGCGGCGGCACGCGGAAATCCTCGGGCCAGAAGGACAGCACCTGGCTGGGCGTGGTGCGCTCCAGCGTGGCATCGAGTGCCACCTGCCAGCCATCGGGCCGCGCGATGAGCTCACCGGAAAAGCGGGCGGGCACCGAAGGGTCGGCGACGTAGAGCCGCCCGAGTGACAGCTGGAATGGCTCGAGCGCAAGCCGGAACTGCATATCCGCGCCGACCAGTTCCATGCCGCGATCGAGCAATGTGTCGTCATCGAGCCGGATGTCCGAAAGCTGCATCTGGCCCAGCAGCGCCTCAGGCCAGCCTGCCTCCAGCCCCTGCAGATGGGCGGTGCCGGTCGCCGAGACCGCGCCCAGCGGCGACGAGATCGAGATCTCGTCAAAACTGAGCCGCGCGCGGTCCGGCGCGTAGGTGAAATAGGTGCGCGCGGCGTCAAACGGGATCGCGCGGGTGGCGGCGTTGGGCTGCAGCACACCCGCACCGATCTGCAGGGTCGCGTTCAGATCGCCCAGGCTGCCATCCTCGCGCAGGCGCGAGCGCAGCGCGCCGGAAATGGGCGCGTCCAGCACCTCGAGCCAGGCCAGCGCCGGGCTTTGCGTGGCAATGTCCGCGGCAGCCAGATCGCGCAGGCTGAGGCCGAATTCCAAAGCGGTGTCGCCGATGGTGCTGGTGCCGTTCAGCGCAACCGTCGCCACCTGAGCGCTGCCGCCCAGCAACGCCACATCTCCGGCGATGGTCAATTGCCCGTCGCGGCGCGCGATGCGCAGCCGTCCGCCATCCGCGGTCCAGCCGCGCCGGGCGCGCCGGTCTTCGTAGCGGATGGTGAGCGCGTCGGCCTCGATGGCGCTCAGCTGCGCCAGGCGCGGGTCGGAAAAGGCGGCATCGACCAGCGCGATCATCTGCGGCAGGTCCGGCGCGTCGCCGCGCGCCTCGAACGCGTCACCCAGCGCCAGCCCGAGCCGTCCGTCGGCGCCGCGCGTCAGCGTTACAAACGCCCCCGAAAGCTGCGCCTCGCGCAGCACGAGCTGTCCGCGCAGCAGCGGCGCCGGGGCGAACCCCGCCTCCATGTCCGACAGCGATGCGATCTGCAGCCCCTGCGGATTGAGCACGGTGACGTCCCAGAGGATCACCCGCGCCTGGCCGGAGCGTTCGAGCTGCACGCTGATCCGGCCGAACCCGATGCGCAGCCCGGGCAGCGATTCTGCCAGCCGCGTCTCGATCCGGTCGCGCAGCCAGACCGGCGCGTCGATGGGCCGGCCCACCATGAACGCCCCCGCTGCCGCGGTGGCCAGCATCAGCACCACCACAAGCGCCAGCGCGATCCGCCCGCGCCGACGCCTCTGGCGCGGCCCGGACACCGCGCTCCGGGGGTCGTCGTCTGGTTTCTTGACTTCGGTCACTGGACCCCTTGGCGTTGCGGTTTACTCTTCAGGACAAGAGACAGGATGCGCCGCGGCGGATCTGACCTGCTCTGCGACGACCAGACTGCCGACCGACAAGGAGAGTTTCATGTCCGACACGGCCCCCGATATGGCCCCCGATTTCACCCTGCCCGGCACCTCCGGCGATGTCACGCTATCGGACCTCAGAGGCCAGAAAACCGTGCTGTTCTTCTATCCGCGCGACGACACGTCGGGCTGCACCAAGGAGAACGAAGCTTTCTCTGCGCTGCAAGGGGAATTCGAGGCCGCGGGCACAAAGCTGTTCGGGATTTCCAAGGACAGCATCGCCAGCCACGAAAAGTTCATGGCCAAGAAGAACCTGACCGTGCCGCTGCTGTCGGACGAGGCCGGTGATGTCTGCGAGCGTTACGGCGTCTGGGTGGAGAAGAAGATGTACGGCAAGACCTTCATGGGCATCGAGCGCGCGACCTTTCTGATCGATGGCGACGGCGCGATCGCGCAAAGCTGGCGCAAGGTGAAGGTTCCGGGCCATGCCGAAGCGGTGCTGGAGGCGGCGCGCGCTCTCTGACACGCCGCGCCCGGGATTGCGGTTGCGCCATGGGGGCGCTGCCCCCATACCCCCGCAGTATTTTTAAACCAGAGAAGCAGGGGACGGGTGCTTTGGGGCAAAGCTTGTGCGACATGGCGGTGGATGTGCTGAGCACGGCGGACGGGCGCGAGAAGACCGCGAAATCACGTGCGCATGCGGCGGCGTGGTTTGCCGCCCGCGAGGCCGGGACGCCGCTGGAGATCGGGCGCGCGCAGGCGCCGTCCTTTCCCGCCCGCCCCGAAGCGCCGGAGCTGCGCGACCCGCGCGACGTGCCCAGGCGCAAGCCCGGCAGCCCGCAGGGGCGCATCGCGCTGATGCACGCCGTGGCGCATATCGAGCTCAACGCGGTCGACCTGCATTGGGACATCATTCCGCGCTTTGCGGGCACACCCATGCCGCTTGGATTTTACGACGACTGGGTGAAAGCGGCGGATGAAGAGTCCAAACATTTCAACCTGATGTGCGACTGCCTTGAGGAAGCGGGCAGTCATTACGGCGCGCTTGCCGCGCATGCGGGCATGTGGCGCGCTGCCGAGGACACGGCCGATGATTTCATGGGCCGGCTGGCGGTGGTGCCGATGGTGCTGGAGGCGCGCGGCCTCGATGTCACCCCCGGCATGATCGAGATCTTTCGCAAGGCGGATGCGGCCCGCGCCGTCGCCGCGCTGGAGACGATCTATGCCGAGGAAGTGGCGCATGTGGCGTATGGCTCCAAGTGGTTCCACTTCCTCTGCGGGCGCCACGAGATGGATCCGAAACTAGTGTTTCAGTCACTGGTGCGGAAATACTTCAAGGGCCGCCTGAAACCGCCCTTCAACGAGGAAAAAAGGGCCGAAGCGGGCCTGCCTCCGGATTTCTACTGGCCCCTTGCGACCGGCTGACGCACCTTAGCGCGGGTGTGGAAGGCTTTGATGTCGGCGGATTTTTGCCATTTCGGCAACATGCCGCCCCTGAGCTCGAATCGCCCGCCACAAAAACTTGCGATTTCGTGAATGAGTGGATAAGCCGATCCGAGGGCGCCGGGAGGGGAACCGTGTGCCCGTGTAGGGACGGGTTACAAAAAGGATGATCGCGTGAGAACACGTCTGGCGATCAAGACACATGCTCTGGTTTCGCGATTCTTTCCGGAACGCAGGCTGTTTCTGAGGTCGGAAACCGATACGCGGTTCATCCGGCTGAAATCCGAAACGCAGGCGATTGCTTTTGCGGGTGCAACGGTGGTCGTCTCCTGGACGATCATCGCAACCGCGATCCTGCTGATGGACAGCATCGGCTCCGGCAGCTACCGCGAGCAGGCCAAACGCGAGCAGGTCACTTATCAGCAGCGGCTGAACGAGCTTTCCGCAGAGCGCGATTCCCGCGCCGGGGAAGCGCGCGCCGCCCAGAAACGCTTCAATTCCGCGCTGCGCCAGATCTCGGTCATGCAAAGCGAGCTGCTGGATTCCGAAACCCGGCGCCGCGAGCTTGAAACCGGCATCGACGTGATCCAGGCCACGCTGCGCGACACCGTGAAGACCCGTGAAGAGATCAACAACCGTCTGGCCGCACTCGAAGGTCAGATCGCGTCCGGCGGCACCGCCCTGGCACAGACCGGCGGTCAGGCCGATGGCACCATGGACATTCTCGCCGACGCGCTGGCGCGCACCGCCGAGGAGCGCGACCAGGTTGTCGCCGATGCGCAGGCCGCCCTTGTGCGCGCCGCCGAGATGCAGGCCGAGATCGAGCGCATGGAGGACAAGAACGACCGCATCTTCCGCCAGCTCGAAGAGGCGATGACGGTCTCGGTGAAGCCGCTCGACCGGATGTTCGAGAAAGCGGGCATGGATCCCGACCGCATCCTGAACCAGGTCCGCAAGGGCTATTCCGGTCAGGGCGGCCCGCTGACGCCGCTCAGCTTTTCCACCCGCGGCGAGCCGATTTCCGAAGACACGCGGCGCGCCAACAACATCCTGGGAGAGATGGACCGGCTGAACCTCTACCGGATCGCCGCGCAGAAGGCGCCCTTTGCCTCGCCGCTGCGGGACCCGTTCCGCTTTACGTCCGGCTTTGGCTATCGCTGGGGTCGCCTGCATGCGGGCACCGATTTTGCAGCCCCGCATGGCACCCCGATCTATTCAACCGCTGATGGAGTGGTGGTGCATGCGGGCTGGCAGTCCGGCTACGGCCGTCTGGTCAAGATCCAGCACGAGTTCGGCATCGAGACGCGCTACGCGCACATGTCGAAAATCCGCGTAAAGGTCGGCCAAAGGGTCTCGCGCGGGGACCGCATCGGTGATATGGGGAACACAGGACGATCCACCGGCACGCATTTGCACTACGAGGTTCGTGTCGGCGGCAAACCCGTCAATCCCATGATCTACATCAAGGCTGCAAACGATGTTTTCTAAGAGCAAAATAAATGAGCCCGGAATGAAGCCTGAAGATAATTCAAAGCCCGCAGCCCCAGAGGCCCAACGCCCGGCCGCGGCTGGAGACTTCAAGCCGTCGACCCCCAAGGCCAAGCCGCCCGCATCGGTGCTGTCGCCGGATCTGCACATCACCGGCAACATCAAGACCACCGGTGACATCCAGGTCGAAGGCACGATCGAAGGCGACATCCGCGCGCATCTGCTGACCATCGGCGAGAGCGCAACCATCAAGGGTGAAGTGGTCGCCGACGACGTCGTGGTGAACGGTCGCATCGTGGGCCGCGTACGCGGTCTGAAGGTCCGCCTGACCGCCTCGGCGCGGGTCGAGGGCGACATCATCCACAAGACCATCGCAATCGAGAGCGGCGCGCATTTCGAAGGCTCGGTGCAGCGTCAGGACGATCCGCTGAACGGCAACAAGCAGCGCCCCGGCGCCGCCCCGGCAGGCCAGCCGCACCAGGCAAGCTGATCCGGGGACACCGGATTTGGAAAAGCCGCTCCTCGAGGGCGGCTTTTTTGTTTGGGCGTTGGACCTGCCGGGCAACACATTTGCCTTAGCATGGCTCAAACTTCTGCAAATGTGACCTTGGCGGATTTGCGGAGAGCACAAAAGCCGCTCAGACGAGCATCCATTGAGAACACTGCGCCGCTGCCGACAAACCAGCGCAACACCCCGCAGCGGCGCAGCACGCGCCAACCAAACATCGATCCCACGACACAAGAAACACCTCCCTGGTCCCCTGCCCCGATGACGGGACGGCGGGCGGGGCGATGACCGCAGGTCGAGCGGCGCAGGCCGTCACGCCTCCAGTTCGGCATCCCAATACAGGAAATCCATCCAGCTATCGTGCAGATGGTTCGGCGGAAACTTCCGTCCCTGGTTCAGCAATTCCTGCGCGCCGGGCCTGCGCGGCGGTTTGCGCAGCGCCATATGCGCCTGCCGCAGGCTCTTGGACCCCTTGCGCAGATTGCAGGGGGCGCAGGCCGCCACCACGTTCTCCCAGCTGGTGCGCCCCCCCGAGGCGCGCGGCACCACATGGTCGAAAGTCAGATCCCCGGTCGCACCGCAATATTGGCAGCGAAACTCATCGCGCAGAAAAAGATTGAAGCGCGTGAAGGCCACGCGCTTTTGCGGTTTCACGTAGTCTTTCAGCACAACCACGCTGGGGATCTTCAGCGTCATGCTGGGGCTTCGCACCACCTCGTCATATTCCGCCACGATATCGACCCGGTCCAGAAACGCCGCCTTCACCGCGTCCTGCCAGGGCCAGAGACTGAGCGGATAATACGACAAGGGCCGGTAATCGGCGTTCAGCACCAGCGCCGGATGGTGCCTGAGCGCTCCGGGCGCCCGGGTAAAATGTGTTCTGAAATCGCCATCCATTGGGGGACTCATCCTCCGCCCTGTCTGCCTTTGTAAAGCACCAGAGCGGGGAACCCCGCCCCAGCTACGAGGACACTATATCTCGTGTTTGCCTTCGCGCAAGCCCCGCTAGATAGAGTGTCTGCCCGATGCTCTAACGGGCTTTCTTGACAGATTGGTGACGGCCCGGGCGGCCCCCTGCCGGACGCTGCGCGCGGCACGCGGGAAACCCCGGGCGCACCGCGCTCAGAGGATGAAATCATCCTCCGTCAGCACCGGCGAGCCCGTCAGCACGATGCGCGCATCGCGGCTGCCATTGCCGTCGAAATCGATGTCCACAAAGGTGGTGTTGGCGTTGAGCTGCAGCCGCAGCTCGGCGCCCGAGCCCGAAAACCCGGATGTGCCGATGAAATCCAACGCCGCCCCCACCGCGCCCGAGAGGTCGATCTTGTCGACACCCACTTCGAAATCGCGGATCGTGTCGGCGGTGGCGTTGGTGAAGCCGCTATCGGCCTGGGTCTCGAACAAAAACACATCCGCCCCAGCCCCGCCGGTCAGCACATCGACGCCCAGCCCGCCGATGAGCTCGTCATCGCCGTTATTGCCCAGCAGCGTGTCGTTGCCCGCCTCGCCGCGCAGCGTGTCGTCATCACCGCCGCCCGCCAGCCGGTCCGAAGCGTTGCCGCCATAAAGCTCGTCATTGCCGCTGCCGCCCAGCAGCAGATCCTGACCGCCGTCACCCAGCAGCACATCGTCGCCCAGCAGGCCCAGCAGCGCATCGTCATCCGCGCCGCCTTCCAGCCGGTCCTGACCGTCGCCGCCCCGGATCGTGTCATTGCCGTCGGAGCCAAAGAGCGCGTCATTACCGGAATCGCCGTTCAGCACATCGTCGCCCGCGTCGCCACTGATGTTGTCGTCGCCCTCGCCGCCCACGGCGGTGTCGTCGCCATTGCCGCCTTCGATGGTGTCCTGGCCACCGCGGCCTGCAATCAGGTCGTTGTTGTTGCCGCCCAGCAATTCGTCCGCAATATCGCCGCCCAGCAGCGTGTCATTGCCCGACCCGCCATTGACGACACCGGTCGTGAACCCGTCGCCGATGCCGTTATAGACATCGTCACCCGCCGCCAGAGCCACGTTGCCGAGGATCCCGCCGCTGTTGTCGATGCTCTGAACCCCGCCGTTCAGGATCACGTCGCCGTCCAGCGTGCCGTCATTGTGGATCGCGGCGTCGTTGCTTTCATCCGCCGGTGCGCGGATCGCAAATTCCGGCCCGCTGATCAGACCGGTGTTGCGGATGACAAAATCGTTGCCGCCATAGAAATAGACCCCCGCCGACTCGACCAATGTCTCAACCCGTCCCGGGCTCTGTATGGTGCCGCTGTTGACCAGCACGGTGTTGCCGCCGCGCATGTCCACGCCGCGCTCCCCGGTGATCAGTCCGGAATTGGTGATCGAGGTGGCATCCGCTGTCTGAACACCATGCCCGACCCCCTCGATGGTGCCGCTGTTGCTCAGCAGGCTATCGGCGCCCGTCATCTCCACCCCGGAATCGCCCGCGCCGACAATCGAGCCGAGGTTGCGCACCGTAACGCCGGTTCCGGAAAACTCCAGCCCGTCGCTCCAGGCCCAGACGCTGCCATCTCGACCCACCAGGACCTCGATATCGTCGGTCGAACCATCATCGGTGGTGCCGTCGCCGCCACCGGCAAACACCGTGCCTTCGATGACAAGAACGATCCCGGACTGCCCAGCGAGTGAAAACGAGTTGCCGGAGGCGGTCAGCAAAGCGCCGTCTGGCACGATGTACTCCTCGCCCGTGACAAGGTTGATCGTGCCATCCTGTGTATTGAGAATCTGCACCATGAATTTTTCTCCCCGAAAACTGTCTCCGGCCGCACAGGCCGGTCAAAACTGACAATCCCCGCCATGGTGCCCGCGCGCAAGCGGTCTGGCAAGCTGCCGCCTGCGCGTCCGCCGGCCCGGCCTGTGGCAGGCTTCGGTTCGACACCGCATTACATTGCAGGATCGGGCGTCGCGTCTCAGGGGGCGTCGCGATCTGCCATAATCCAGACTGTCAGAAGCCGCATTTGTCGCGCAGAAAGGCAAGCGCCACGCTCAGCCCGTCCGGCGCGATGCCATGCGCGGTGCCCTTCATGATATGGGCGTAGACCTCTTTCCAGCCGGCTTCCTGCAGCGCTTCGGCGGCCTGCGGCAGCGATTGCGGCGGCACCACATCGTCCTGATCGCCATGCACCAGCAGGATCGGCGGTTTGGTGACCACCTCATCGGCCAAAAGCTCCGGCGCCAGAAGCCGCCCGGAGAACCCGACGATGCCTGCAAGCTCGTCTTCGCGGCGCGGCCCCACATGCAGCGCCATCATCGTGCCCTGGCTGAAACCAAAGAGCGCCACCTGTTCGGGCAGCAGATCCTCGTCGACCATCAGCGCGTCGAGAAACGCCTCCAGATCGGCCACCGCGCGGGCCATGCCGTCCATCGCCGCCTCTTCGGATGACCCGTCGATCCAGGGGATCGGGAACCACTGGAAGCCCATCGGCGCGCCCGCGCAGGCCTCCGGCGCATCCGGCGCCACAAACAGCGTGTCGGGCAGATGTTCGCCCAGCGGATCCGAAAGCCCCAGAAGATCGGCGCCATTGGCCCCGTAGCCATGCAGGAACACCACGCAGGACCGGGTCTCGCCGGATTGCGGGGCCTTGCGGCCGGTCTTGAGCACACGGGTCACAACACGCCCTCCCTCTGTTTGACCACATGGTAGTAGGCCCAGAGCGCGCGTGCTGCAACCGATCTCCACGGGCTCCAGGCGGCGGCCATCTCGCGCAGCGCTTTTTCGCGCGGACGCTCGGGCAGATCGAAGAGCAGGCGCGCGCCTTCCTGCAAGGCCAGATCGCCCGGCGCAAACACATCCGCCCGGCCCAGCGAGAACATCGCATAGACCTCGGCGGTCCAGATGCCGATGCCCTTGACCGCGGTGAGCGTGGCGATCACGCCGTCGGTCGGCGCGCCTCGCAAGGCGCCAAAATCGATCCCCGCCTCGGCCAGCGCGCGCGCATAGGCGGCCTTCTGACGGCTGAGGCCAAGGCCGCGCAGATCCGCGTCGCTTGTGGCCAGGATCGGGTCGGGCGCCACCATGCCCGCCTCTTCCAGCCGCGCCCAGATCGCGCGGGCCGACGCCACGCTGACCTGCTGGCTGACGATGGCCTGCAAAAGCCGCGCAAACCCGTCCGGGCGCAGACGGAGCGGCAGCGCCCCGGTCTCTGCAAGCGCCGCGGCAAAGCGCGGCTCTTCTGCGGCAAGCCAGGCAGCCCCTTCGGCCACGCAGGCGTCCGACCGGATGATCCGGCCTATGTCGTGTCCAGCCATTGCAACGCCTCTCTCACGCTTGCCACCTGCGGCCCGCCCGGCCGCGCGGGGCGGGCGATCATCGCCACCGGCAGGCCCAGCCGTCGCGCCGCGCCGAGCTTCGGCCAGCCCCCCGAGCCCCCTGCGTTGCGCGTGAGCACCCAGTCAACCCGTTCCTTGCGCATCAGGCGGATCTCGTCCTCGAGCCGGAACGGCCCAGCCGCGCTGAGCCAGCGGCCCCGCCGGAACGGCAGCGGCGCGCTTTCCGGCCCCGTCCGGCGCACCAGCGCCATGGCGCGGAGCGCGCTGAGCTCGCCCAGCACAGCCCGGCCCGTGGTGATCAGCACGCGCGCGCCCGGCGGAATCACCGGGGCGGCCTGAGAAGGCGTGCGCAGCATCACCCAGCGGTCGCGGCGCCCCGGGCGCCAGACGGGCCGCACCAGCTGCAGATGTGGCAGCCCCAACGCGCGCGCGCTTTGCGCCGCCGCCCGGGCGGTCCGTGCGTCGCATGGATGCGCGGCCTCGATCACGATTTGGGCACCGAGACGCCGGAAGGTGGCCACGTCACAGACGCCCTTATCGACACGGCGGCCCTGCCAGTCGCGCGCCACGCGTTCCTCTGCCGCGAGCAGCACCTGTGCCTGCGGCAAGGCCGCACTCAGGGCCCAGGCCTCCGCCGATCCGCCTATGATCAAAACGCCGTGCATGCGCCTGCTTACAAGCCCCACGCGCCCGCCGCCAGAGCCGCGCGCCACGGGATCGCGCAAGCCCCTCTCAGCCGCCCCTGAGCAACCGGCCTGCCGCGCCGCCGGAGCGCCGTCATCCGCCCGCCGCCGCAGATTGTCGCCCCCCGCAGCGCCCTCTTGCGCATGCCCCCCAATCGCATCTAGGCAGGGCACATGTCAGCCGTCAGTGAGATCTCCAGCCCGCCGGTGGCCCGTCGCAATGTGGCGGTGCTTGTCGCCGCGCAGGCGATCCTCGGCGCGCAGATGCCGCTGGTCTTCACGATCAGCGGGCTGGCCGGTCAGGCGCTGACCACCAACCTGTGTTTCGCCACATTGCCGATCTCTCTCATCGTGGTGGGCTCTATGCTGACCGCCACGCCGCTGTCCTGGCTGATGCAGCGCGCGGGCCGCCGCGCGGGCTTTGCCGTGGGCGCTCTGGGGGGCGCTCTGGGCGGTGCGATCTGCGCCTATGCGCTCTTTATCGCGTCCTTCCCGGTGTTCCTTCTGGGCTCGCTCTGCACCGGGGTCTACATGTCCGCGCAGGGGTTTTACCGCTTTGCCGCCGCCGACACCGCATCGGATGATTTCCGCCCCAAGGCGATCTCTTACGTGATGGCGGGCGGGTTGGCTTCGGCCATCATCGGGCCGCAACTGGTCAAGTTCTCGCAAGGCATGTTCGACCACCCAAGCGCGTTGGTCACCAGCTTTGCGGGCGCCTATCTGATGGTGGTCGTGCTGAACATCGCGGGCTCGTCGCTGTTCCTGTTCCTGCGGATTCCCAAGCCGCCGGTGCCGTCCGATGACGCGCCGCGCGGACGCAGCCGCCGGGAGCTGATCACAACCCCGCGCATCGCCGTCGCGGTGATTTGCGCGATGGTCTCCTACGCGCTGATGAACCTGGTGATGACCTCGACGCCGCTGGCGGTTGTGGGCTGCGGGTTCGACAAATCCGACGCGGCCGATGTGGTGACCGCGCATGTGCTGGCGATGTTTGCGCCGTCGTTTTTCACCGGCCACCTTATTGCGCGTTTCGGGGTCGAGCGGATTGTCGGGCTGGGTCTGGTGATCCTCGGCGCTGCGGGCGCCGTGGCGCTCTCGGGTGTGGCGCTGGAAAATTTCTTTGTGGCGCTGATCGTGCTCGGGCTGGGCTGGAATTTCGGCTTTATCGGGGCGACCACGATGCTGGCCGCCGCCCACGCCCCGCATGAGCGCGGGCGCATGCAGGGGCTCAGCGATCTGCTGGTCTTTGGCGGGGTGACCGTGGCGTCGCTGGCCTCCGGCGGATTGATGAACTGCTCGGGCGGAACGGCGGAAGCGGGCTGGACCGCCGTGAATATCGCGATGACGCCGTTTCTGGCGCTGGCGGGCGGCGCGCTGCTCTGGCTGGTGCTGCGGCCGAAGGATCAGATGGCCTGAGCGGTCGCGGCCCGGGCACCGTCCCCGTTCGGTCAGCAGTCCGGTGGCGACACAGCCCGCGTCCCGTCAGACCACCAGCAAGCGCCACCGGCGCCCGAACTCGCTCAGCCCCAAGCGCCCCGATGCCACGCAGGACGGATCGCGCGCGACCTGCCCGAGCAGCGCGCGGGCCTGCCAGAACTCTCGCAAGGCCGCCCCCGCCGGCCCCGTGGCGCGGCGCAGCCGCCGCAGGCTGCGAACACGCGAGAGCTCTGCCAACCTATCGGCGGCAAGCGTCTGCACTGCCTCCGGGCGCCCGTCCGGCAAGGGCCGCGTGCCGCGTGCCTCCAGTTCCGGCACCGCGGCGAGGTAGCGCGCCAGACCCGCCGCGCGCGCATGCAGCATGATGTCGCCAAAATCCGCCTTGGCCGCGCCAAGACTTGCGGCGGCCGAGACCGCGAGAAACCCCGCGGTCTGGTCCAGATAGGCCAGCAGATCGGCCTCCTCTGCAAACGGCGTGGTCTCGATATCGCGCTTGCGCGCCTCAACCAGCGCGCGCAACCGGCGCAGATCCTGCCCCGCAAGCACGGCGGCGAGCGGTGTCACCACCTCGTGCCGCCGCATAAAACCGCCCGCCTCGATCTCCTCCAACGCGTCGCGCCACCATTGCAGGCGCATCTCGGCAATGAGCGGCTCCTGCGTGAGCCAGGGCGCGCGCGACACCTCGACGTTGAACGCGTATATCGGAAACAGCACCGCGCGGGCTGCAACCGGTGCGGCCATGGTGGCGGCAAACCGCTCCGGATCGCCGCGCTCGACAATCTGCGCACAGGCGACAAGGTCGGGATCGTGTGCGAAGGGGTCGTTCACGCGCGCGCCACGTAAAGGCTGTAGCCGGTCTCCTCGCGCAGCGCGCGCCAGTCCTGCGCTTCCTTGGCGCATTCGTCCAGCGTGGCGCTCAGAGCCGCATCCGCCCCCGGTCGCAGCGCCGCGATACGCGCCTCCATCGGCTGGTAATACGCCTCCCACCCGGCATCCGCGACCTTGCGCTGACCCAGCAGCCGGAACCCGGCATCCGCCACCGCCGCGCGGATCTCCGCGTCCTGCCGCGTGTCATAGCCGTCCCAGAAGGCCCGCGCCGCCTCTGACGGCGTGTCGGTGAAAAAACACGGCTCGGAAAACGCCAAAACGCCGCCCGGTTTCAGCGCCCGGCGCATCAGCGCCAACCCGTCCTGCAACCCGAAAAGATAAAGCGCCCCGGCGCACCAGATCATGTCGAACGGCGCTGTCGCGTGGCGGTCCAGCACCGAGACATCCCCCTCTTCCACTTGCACACGCGGCATATCGGCATAACGGGCCTGCGCGGCCTCGACAAATCCTGCATGCTTTTCGACGCCAAGCACTGTGGCGGTGGGCGCCGCGCTCAGAAGGTCCGCGATATCGCCACCCGGCCCGCAACAGGCGTCGCAGATCACCGCTGCCTCCGGCAACCCGGCAAGCCGGACCGCCCAGCCGACCTCCTGAGGGGTTCCGGGACCTTCGCGGGGCAGGTCGCGATGAACGACAAAGAAATTCTCCCGATCCATCAGGGGCTTGCTCCGTCCTGCACCAGTTTCCAGCGCACAGCGTCCAGCAGCGCCTCGAAACTGGCATCCACTATGTTGGCACTCACTCCGACGGTCGACCAGCGGCGCCCCTGCCCGTCCTCGCTGTCGATGATCACCCGGGTCACCGCTTCGGTGCCGCCTTGCGTGATGCGCACCTTGAAATCCACCAGCCGCATGTCGTCGATCATCGCCTGGTAGGGCCCGAGATCCTTGGCCAGCGCCTTGGAGAGCGCGTTGACCGGACCGCGATCCATGCCCGCGCTGTCCATCGATTCGCTGACCGAAAGCTTCTTTTCGCCGGCCACCTTGACCACCACCACCGCCTCGGAAAGCGACACCATGCGGTCATACTTGTTCTTGCGCCGCTCCACGGTGACGCGGTAGCGCTTGACCTCGAAAAACTCCGGCAACTGCCCCAGTTCCTCGCGCGCCAGAAGCTCGAAGCTGGCCTGCGCGGTGTCGTAGGAATAGCCCTCCGCCTCGCGCAGCTTGACCCGGTCGAGGATGCGCGGCAGCGCCGGGTTGTCCTTTTCGATGTCGAGCCCGGCCTCCGCAAGCCTGCGCCGCAGGTTCGACTGCCCCGCCTGGTTCGACATCGGGATGATGCGCGCATTGCCCACCTGCGCGGGCTCGATATGCTCGTAGGTGGTGGGATCCTTGAGGATCGCGCTGGCATGCAGCCCGGCCTTGTGCGCAAAGGCCGAGGCGCCGACATAGGCCGCCTGTTTGGTCGGCACGCGGTTGAGGATATCGTCCAGCATCCGGCTGATCCGCGTCAGATCCGCCAGAGCCTCCTCGCTCACCCCGGTCTCGAACCGGCTGGCATAAGGCTCCTTCAGCAGCAGCGTCGGGATGAGCGCGGTGAGGTTGGCGTTGCCGCAGCGCTCCCCCAGCCCGTTGAGCGTGCCCTGGATCTGGCGCGCACCGGCCTCGATGGCCGCGAGACTGCCCGCCACCGCGTTTTCGGTGTCGTTATGCGTGTGGATGCCCAGCTGCGTGCCGGGAATGCCCGCCGCAATCACCTCGCCCACGATGCGCCCGATCTCCGACGGCAGCGTGCCGCCATTGGTATCGCAAAGCACCACCCAGCGTGCGCCCGCGTCCAGCGCCGCCTGCAGGCAGGTCAGCGCGTAATCCGGATTGGCCGTGTAGCCGTCAAAGAAATGCTCCGCATCAAACAGCGGCTCGCGCCCCTTGGCCTTGATATGAGCCACCGAGGCGCGGATGTTCTCCAGGTTCTCCTCCAGCGAGATCCCGAGCGCGGTGGTGACGTGAAAGTCAAAGCTCTTGCCGACAAGACAGACCGCCGAAGTGCCCGCATTGAGCACCGCCGACAGCACGTCGTCATTCTCCGCCGAGCGCCCGGCCCGCTTGGTCATGCCGAAGGCCGTCATGCGCGCGCGGGTGTGCCCGACCTCTTCGAAAAACGCCGAATCCGTGGGGTTGGCGCCGGGCCAGCCCCCTTCGATATAGTCGATCCCGAGCCCGTCCAGCGCCTCCGCGATCCGCAGCTTCTCGGCCGTGGAGAACTGCACCCCCTGCGTCTGCTGCCCATCCCGCAGGGTGGTGTCGTAGAGATAAAGCCGCTCGCGGGTCATGACACGCCTCGCAAAGAGAGACCGCGACACGGTGTTGACAACGGCCGGTCAAGACGGCAGTGCGCCAGTCCGAGGGGTCGCCGGGTGGGACGTATCAAAAGACCTCTCACGACAACCCCTCCAGTCTGGAAGGGTCGAATTGCTGCCCCGGCACCAGTTCCACGCCCGCTCTGGACATGCGCACCTCGACACCGGCTTCGACCAACGCGGATTTCAGGCGATCAACTTCCGCAAAATCCTTGGTCTCCATGGCGGCTCTTCTGACTTCCGAAAGTCGGTCTGCCAGAGCATCCAGATCGGTTTGCCGCGCCATGCGGTCCACAGCACCGTCGAAAACCCAGGCGCCCATTTGGGCGTTGTCTTCCAACAAACCCAACATTTGCGCAGATGCCGCGAAACTGTCGATCTGCTCTTGTGGCACTTCATGCCGTTGGAGCGTATCGATTGCCTTTGCAAGCTCATGCAACGCTGAAATCGCGCCCCATGTGTTAAGATCATCGCGCAGTGCTTCGAGAACCGCCGCGTCCACTTTCCCACCGGACTTTGCGGAATTGGCGAGACTTCTCCATTTCCGGAGGGTCTTCTCCGCCTCTTCCCGCTTCTTCTCCGTCCAGTCCATCGGCTTGCGGTAATGGGTGGAGAGCATGACAAAGCGGATCACCTCGCCCGGCACGCCTTGATCCAGCAGGTCGCGCACAGTGAAGAAATTGCCCAGCGACTTGGACATCTTCTTGCCCTCGACCTGCAGCATCTCGTTATGCAGCCAGATTTTTGCAAAATCCCCCTCGGGAAACGCGCAGGCGCTTTGCGCAATTTCATTCTCGTGATGCGGAAACAACAGATCGTTGCCACCGCCGTGAATGTCAAAGCTCTCGCCCAGCAGATCATGCGCCATGGCCGAGCATTCGATGTGCCAGCCCGGACGGCCCCGCCCCCAGGGACTGTCCCAGCCCGGCAACTCATCCGAGGATGGCTTCCAGAGCACAAAATCCATCGGGTTGCGCTTGTAAGGCGCCACCTCGACCCGCGCACCCGCAATCATGTCATCCACCGACCGGCCCGAAAGCTGGCCATACTCCGCAAAGCTCTCGACCGCAAAAAGCACATGGCCCTCGGCGGCATAGGCATGGTCCTTGGCAATAAGATCCTCGATCATCGCCACCATCTGCGGGATAAACTCCGTGGCGCGCGGTTCCTCGTCCGGGCGCAGCGCACCCAGCGCCCCCATGTCGGCGTGATACCAGCCGATGGTCTCGTCCGAGCGCTCGCGGACCAGCTCTTCGATCGTGCCCGCGGCACCGGCCTCCTTGCGGGCCAGAGCGGTCGCGTTGATCTTGTCGTCCACGTCGGTGAAATTGCGCACGTAGGTGACGTGACCCGCACCATAGACATGGCGCAAAAGCCGGTAGAGCACGTCGAAGACCAGAACCGGGCGCGCATTGCCCAGATGCGCGCGGTCATAGACCGTGGGCCCGCAGAGATACAGCCGCACATTGTCCGGATCGAGCGGCTCAAACCGCTCTTTTCTGCGGGTCTTGGAGTTTGTCAGACGGATGTCCATGGCCAGTCCTTCGCGAAGGGTCGCGGCGGGCTTAGCAACTTCATTGTCGTATTGGAATAGAAGACCGTCCCGCCAGTGATGTCAGCGGATAATGCAGCAAATGAGGGGTGCAACGGTGTTCATGGCACGTCATTAGCACATGCTTCAAACCAAAAGCAATCGCGGCTTTCTCTTCCGCAAGGCACACCCCCCTGCCATTTCTTCTGGCCAGAAATACCTCGGGGGGATCAGGGGGGCGGCGCCCCCCACGCGCTCTGCGAGCGCGATGCGCGCCTGTTCGATCCCTGGATCGAACAGGCGCGCGGATCGGATCGGCATGCCGATCCGATCCTCAGCCCACGGACGCCCGGTAGATCTTGTCGATATTGCCGCCAAGGGCCGCGTTGAACTCGGCCTCCGATTGCTGCTTTGAGAGCCCCTCGGTCAGTGCCCGGCTGAACGACGCGATCATCTTGGGCTGGCGCGCGAGCCGCGCGCAGGCGTCATCGGTGGAATACCCGCCCGACAGCGCCACAACCCGCAGCACCCGGGGGTGATCGGCCAGCGCATCATAAAGCCCGTCGCTCGACGGGATGGTGAGCTTCAGCATCACCTGATCGTCCTCACCCAGCATATCGAGATGGGTCGTGATCGCGGCTTTCAGCATCTCTTCGGCCTCAGCCTTGCTGGGCGAGTGGATATCGACCTCCGGCTCCAGGATCGGCACCAGCCCGTTGTCGATCACCGCCCGCGCGATGGCGAATTGCTGGCCGACCACGGCCTGGATCCCGGCCTCGTTGGCCTCATGCACCACCGACCGCTCCTTGGTGCCGAAAATGCCGAACTGCTTGGCTTCGGGCAGCAGCCCGTCGAGCCCGGGCATCGCCTTCATCAGCTGCACGCCGTTTTCCTGCTCTTCCAGCCCCTTGTCGATCTTCAGAAACGGCACGATCCCGCGATCCTCCCAAAGCAGCTGCGCCACCGGCTTGCCGTCGATATCCCCGCGCATCGTCCGCTCGAACAGGATCGCGCCGATGACCTTTTCGGAGGTGAAATCCGGCGCCATGATGATCCGCGCGCGCATGGCGTGGATCTCGGCAAACATCTGCTCGTCGCCGGAATAGGCATCCTCCTCGACGCCGTAGAGCCGCAGCGCCTTGGGTGTGGAGCCGCCGGACTGGTCGAGAGCGGCGATGAACCCCTTGCCGGTCGCCATCTGTTCGACCTGTTGCGCAAAAATCTCCGATGTGTCGGCCATGGTGCCCTCGTGTGAATGTCGTTTCGGTTGACCCGACATAAACCAAGGGCGCGCGGGGACATAGGGCCGTTAACGCTAACCCCGGGCCGCGGCGCTCATCTTTTTGCCAGCGCGAGCCAGATTCCGTCCCGCGCCCGCACCGTCAGATGCGCTTCGGGCACCGGCACGCGGTCCGGCACCGGCACCACGCGCAGATCGCGCAGCAGCAGCGCCAGCAGCAGCGTGCCCTCGGCCATGGCAAAGCCTGCTCCTGTGCAGACCCGCGCGCCTGCGGAAAACGGCATATAGGCGTCGCGCCCGCAGGCCTTGCCGTTTTCGGTCTGCCAGCGGGCCGGGTCGAACCCGTCGGGATTGTCCCAGAGCCGCGTGTGCCGGTGCAGGTGCCAGGGGCTCAGCACCACCTGCGCGCCTTTGGGCAGATCGCGGTCGCGGAAGCGCTCGGGCCGGGTCGTCTCGCGCACCATCATCGGCACCGGCGGGTAAAGCCGCAGCGTCTCGCGAAAGACATCCCGTGTGACCCGCAGCTTTGAAAGCTCGGAGAACTCGCCCTGCTCCAGGGCTGCCGCCTCCGCCGCGATCCGGTCCTGCCAGTCCGGGTAAAGCGCGCAAAGGTAAAGCCCCCAGGCCAGCGCGCTGGCAGAGGTCTCGTGCCCGGCCAGAAAGAAGATCGCCACCTGGTCGACCATCTCTTCGGTGTCGAACGTCTCCCCGGTTTCGGGATCGCGCGTGGTCATGATCTTGGTGGCAAGATCGTCCGGCGCCGTCCCGTCCTCGATCTGCCGCATGCGCCGCGCGGTCAGCTCGGAAATCAGCGCCCGGATCCGGCGGGCGGAGGCGCGGGTATCGGCCCGGAAAAACCGCGGCATCCAGCGCGGCAAAGGCAGGAACGCCGCGAGGTTGAGGATCGGCTGGCTGCGCTGATAGGCGCGGAACTCGTGAAACACCGCCTGCGCGATCTCGTCCTCGATGGGAATGGAAAAGAGCGTGCGAAAGATCACGTCCGCGGCGGCATGGCTGGTCACTTCCTCGATCTCCACCACCTCTCCGGCGCGCGCCGCCAGCCGCGACTGTGCCGAAAGCGCCGCCTGCCACATCGCCCCCCAGCTTTCGCGCAGCCGCCCGCCTTCAAAGGCCGGATCGATGATCCGCCGCTGCCGCTGCCACTGCGCGCCGTTGGTCAGAAACACCGAATTGCCCAGCAATGGCCGCAGCCCCTCGCCGATCCGGTCCGATTTCGGGAAATCCATCGGCCGGTCCTTCAGCACGGTCTTCACCAGCTCCGGCTGGTTCACCATGTAGGAGCGGAAGAACGGCGTCCGGAACTCCGCCATCCAGGCACGATAAAGCCGCGCGGGCTGGGCCGAGAGGATGTCGGCGCGAAAGAGCCGCAAATACTGCCGGAGCGACACGCGGTCCGCGCGGGCTTGCGGTTTGGGGGGCAATGCGGGCCCGGTCACCTGCGGGCTTTCATGCCGCAACAGAGGTGAATTTCGAGACCGGCACGTCGATCCGGCTGGCCGAGGGCGGTCTGCCGGCATAGCGCGCGGCCAGCGACACCGGCCCGGCGGTGATCTGGAAATAGTCGTAATCCAGCGGCCGGTCGAACGCGCAGAGATACTGGAAATGCAGCCGGAAGAACTTCCAGCGCAGCTCCGCCCAGCGCGCGGGGCTGAGCGAGCGGGTGAACTGCGCCGAAAAGACCAGCGGCCAGCGCTTGTTCTCGGGCGCCACACCCGAGACGGCGACCGGATCGCACAGCGCAAAGGCGCAGCCATCGCCGGGGGCGGTCACATCGACCCAGGTCAGCTCCTCTCGCGCGCTCAGATAGCGCAGATCGGCGCGCAGCCGGTGCGCCTCACGCAGGAACGACACCATCGGCACGACCTGACCGAGACTCAGAAACGCCAGTTTCGGCCCGTTGGCGGGCACCCGTCCCGCCCGTATCAGATCCGCCAGGATCGACACCGCCAGATGCGCGCCAGAGGAATGGCCGACCACCAGCACCTCTTCCACATCATCGGTGAGCGCGCGCGCGATCACATCCTGAAACGCCGCCATGCGCGTCTCGAGCGCGTCGGGATTAGCACCGCGATAGCGCGCCGAAAAGGCGTAGTCATGCATGAGATAATAGGCGTAGAACTTGCCGTCCTTGCGCTTGAACCAGCGCAAAACCGCCCAGATCATCGCCAGGGCGCCCATCCCGCCGAGGACCTGCGCCGCGGCGCCGATCAGCGGGGTCGCGAGGGACGCCAGCGCATAGACCACCCAGCCGAGCAGCAGCGCCACCAGAAGCTGCGCCAGCAGCATCCCGATCGGGTAAAGCGCCGCGATCACCGGACCCTTGCGCAACCGCATCAGACGCCCGAGCGCGCCGGTGGCGATATACTCCCAGGCGGTGCGCAGCAATTGCAGGTAGGTCGCGGGGATTGTCGTCGCCATGCTGTCGCGCACGATGTCGGACCAGACCAGCACCTCGATATCGGCGCGGGTCTCCGCGCCCTCGATCCGCGCCTTTACATGCCAGCCGTAAGGGCCCTTGGTCTTCTTCGGTCGCAGCGCGATCTCGTAGCCCGAGATCTCCGCCTGTGCTGCGGCTTCCTTGCGGTAAAGCTCGCGGTAGCGGCGCGGATGAATGGGGTCGTATCCGGGGATGTAGAACACCCGGCGCCGCCTGATTTGCTGCTCTTTGACCATTCCGCGGGCCCTTTGGCCTTTGCCAACTCTCCGACCCACGATACCCGCCTTTTTCGGCAAGAGTAAGGCAGCGCGTCCCGCTCCGGCACTCCCGCCTCCCCGGCCCGATGCGGCGCGTCGCGCCCGCCGCTTGCTGAATAAAAGCGCGCGGAAGCGCTCCTTTGGATCGCCCTACCCCAGTTGTCCGAGCGCCGGAAACGCCTCGAGCAGCCAGAACGCAAAGGCCGAGAACGCGCCCGTCACCAGCGCCAGCCCGACCGCCACCAGCAGCCCGCCCGAGACCTTCTCGATCAGCCCCATATGACGCTTGAGGCGGTTCATGACGCCCATCGCGCGGGTCAGGAACACCGCCGCCAGCAAGAACGGCAGGCCAAGCCCCGCGGCATAGACCGCCAGCAGCGTGGTGCCGCGGGTCACCGATGCCTCGGTCGCGGCCAGAGACAGGATCGCGCCCAGCTGCGGCCCGATGCAGGGCGTCCAGCCAAAGGCGAAGGCCAGCCCCAGGATATAGGCGCCAAAGGCCGAGCCGCCGGTCTCGCCGGTCTCCAGCCGCGCCTCGCGGTCCAGAAACGGGATGCGGAAGACACCAAGGAAATGCAGCCCGAAGACGATCACCACGACACCAGAGATCCGCGCCAGAAGCACCTGGTTCTGCAGGAAAAACATGCCCAGCCAGGAGGCCGTGAAGCCGAGCAGCAAAAACACCGTCGACAGCCCCAGCACAAAGAACAGGGCCGCCACGATCACCCGCATCCGGGCCGGGCCGCCGCCTTCCATCTCGGTCATGCTCATGCCCGACATGAACGCCAGATAAGGCGGCACGATGGGCAATACGCAAGGGCTCAGAAACGAGATGAAGCCCGCCAGAAGCGCCACGGTCATGGCGGGCAAAAGCGACGCGTCAATGATCTCGATTCCAAACATATCCACTGCTTAGGGCAAAGCGGCCGGCGCGTCACCCTCACCCGCGTCACATCCTTGTGGACCTTTTGTGACCACCGGCATATCTCCCGGTTCATGAGTGAGACACCTGATCCCCGTGACGCCGACGCGCCCGTGACCGAGCTTGACGCCACCGGTCTGCTGTGCCCGCTGCCGGTTCTGAAGGCGCGCAAACGGCTTGGCGCACTGCCCGGCGGCGCGCTGTTGCGCCTGCGCACCGACGATCCCGCCGCCATCGTGGATGTGCCGCATTACTGCGCCGAGGCCGGTCATGCGCTGGAAGACAGCCGGGAAGAGGGGGGCGCGATGGTCTGGACCATCCGCAAGACGCTTTAGTCTCAAAGATCTGTCACGTCTCTGCGGCGGACCGGGTTTTTGCGCCGATCCGACGGAGGTTTCTTCGCAGTTGGTGTTTCCGATGCCATGGAGACACCCGCATCGACAGGCCCATTCAGCACGGAGCGGCAAAGTGTTCCCGTCCCTTTCACATCCGTCGCGATCCAACCGGCCCTGACCCCGGACGGCAAAAAAGGCGTCTCCCGGTTCGAGAAACGCCTTTTTCCGATCTCATCGCCTGCAGCGCGGGATTACCGCCCCAGCGACCACCAGCCACGCTTTTTCGGCTTGGCCTCTTCGGTCGCGTCCGGCGCGGTCTCCGCCACAGCAGCGCTTTCGGCCACCGGCGCGGGCTCCGGCGGGGCAGGCTCGGCAGGCGCGGCGTCGACCGGCGCATCCGCAGCCACCACGTCCGCGATCACCTCGCTGGCCTTTCTGCGCGTGCGCGCCGGGCGGGGTTTTGGTGCCTCGCTTGCGCTGTCGGGCTCCGGCGCGTCCTTGGCTGGCGCGTCCTTGGCTGGCGCGTCCTTGGACACCGCCGCCGTGTCGACCACGGCATCGCCGTCGCTCACGGTCTCGGCCGAAACCGCCGCTTTCTCGTCTGTCGCACCCTTGGCCGGTTTGGCCTCGGAGGGCTTCTCCTTGGAATTCGCCGCCTCCTCGGATTTGGCAGCTTTCGCACGCGAAGACCGGCCGGAGCTTGACCGCGACCGGGTGGTCCGGGTCTTTTTCGGCGCGGGCGCGTCCTTGCTCTCGGAGTCGGCCTCGGCCTCGGGATCGGCCTCCGCCGCGCTTGCCGCGTCGGCCTTGTCGCTCACCACATCCTCTGGCTTGGCATCCGGCTCGGCCTCTGCCGCCACCTCGGGCGCGGCCTGCGCCGCGACCTCTGCCACAGCCTCAGCCGCAGGGGCCTTCGCGGGCGCTTCCGCACCAGACTCCTCCTTGCGCGTCTCGTCAGCCGCGCCGGTGTCATCGCGCTCCTGCGCGCCATCGGTATCCTTGGATTTCGACGACCGGCGGCGACGGCGGCGGCGCTTCTTCTTGGGTTTGTCCTCGTCGCCATCGCGCTCGGGCGGGCTTTCCGCACCGCTCTCCTGCGCAACCGCCTCCTCGTCTTCCTCCTCGGAGGCCGCATCCTCGTCGACCTGATCCATCAGCGTGGTGTCGACCGACACCACCGGCGCCGCTTCGCGCACCGGGCGCGTCGCGGTCTTGAACTTCTCCATGGAGAAATCGGGCGCCACCAGATGCGGGTCGCCCTCGATGCGCACGGCCATGCCGTAGCGCGCCTCGATCTGGGCCACATGCTCACGCTTCTGGTTCATCAGGTAATTGGCGATGCTGACCGGGCATTTCAGCAGCACTTCGCGCGACCGGCGCCGCGTGCCTTCTTCCTCGATCTGGCGCAACACCTGCAGCGCCATATTGTCGTCCGAGCGGATGAGGCCGGTGCCGTGACAGGCCGCACAGGGCTGGGTGGTCGCCTCGATCATGCCGGGACGCAGCCGCTGGCGGCTCATCTCCAGAAGACCGAAGCCGGAGATCCGTCCCACCTGGATGCGCGCGCGGTCGGTCTTGAGCTTGTCTTTGAGCTTTTTCTCGACGGCGGCGTTGTTCTTGCGCTCGTCCATGTCGATGAAGTCGATCACGATAAGCCCGGCCAGATCACGCAGACGCAGCTGACGCGCCACTTCTTCGGCGGCCTCCAGATTGGTCTTGGTCGCGGTGTCCTCGATCGAGCCTTCCTTGGTCGCCCGGCCCGAGTTCACGTCGATGGCCACCAGCGCCTCGGTCACACCGATCACGATATAGCCGCCGGATTTCAGCTGAACCGTCGGGTTGAACATGCCCGACAGGTACGATTCCACCTGATGGCGCGCAAAAAGCGGCATCTGGTCGGCGTAGTTCTTCACGTTCTTGGCGTGGGACGGCATGATCATCTTCATGAAGTCCTTGGCGATGCGGTAGCCGCGTTCGCCCTCCACCAGAACCTCGTCGATCTCGCGGTTATAGAGATCGCGGATCGAGCGTTTGATCAGATCGCCCTCTTCGTAGATCTTCGCGGGTGCGATGCTCTTCAGCGTGAGCTCCCGGATTTGCTCCCAGAGCCGCTGGAGATACTCGTAATCGCGCTTGATCTCGGTCTTGGTGCGCTTGGCGCCTGCGGTGCGGATGATGAGGCCCGCCCCTTTGGGCACGTCGATGTCACCGGCGATGGCCTTCAGCTTGGAGCGGTCGGCGGCATTGGTGATCTTGCGGGAAATCCCGCCGCCCCGCGCGGTGTTGGGCATCAGCACGCAGTAACGGCCCGCAAGGCTGAGATAGGTAGTCAGTGCCGCACCCTTGTTGCCGCGCTCTTCCTTGACGACCTGCACAAGCAGGATCTGACGGACCTTGACGACCTCCTGGATCTTGTATTTGCGCGGGCGCGGTTTGCGCGGCGGGCGGATGTCGTCATGGGTATCGTCATCGGCCACGGATTCAATGGAAGCGTCCCGTGCCGCGGCATCGGCCTTGCCACCGCGCGGCTTGTCCTCCGCATCCTCGTCGGACTTGTCCTCTGCGTCCTCCGACGCGGCTTCGGCGTCATCCTCGGATCGGGAAGCCTCCGCCGCCGCCTCCGCGCCTGCCGCATCCTCCTTGCCGATCCGAGCCGCATCGACCTCCCCGGCAGCGCCGTCCGCAGACGCATCCCCTTCCGCCGCCGCCTCTTCGGGCGCGCCATCGGGCTCTTCCACCGGCGTTTCGGCCACCCGCTCCATCGGCGATGAGCCCTCTTCGGGGTTCACCGTCTCCTCGCCCTCGTCGTCGAGGTCGATGGTTTCCATCCCCGAGATCTGCTTGTCGGGCGCGGCTGTCGTCACCGCATCATCCGATTTCGACGCCTCCGCCTTCGACGGCTTGCGCCGCGAGCGCGACCTCGAGGAACGTTTGGGCTTGTCCTCTTCCTCGGCGGCGGCGGCAGCGAGGGCCGCTTCTTCTTCCATCAGCGCCTGACGGTCGGCCACCGGGATCTGGTAGTAATCGGGATGGATCTCCGAAAAGGCGAGAAACCCGTGCCGGTTGCCGCCGTAATCCACAAACGCCGCCTGCAGCGACGGCTCGACCCTTGTGACTTTTGCTAGATAGATATTGCCTGCAAGCTGGCGCTTGTTTTCGGATTCAAAATCGAACTCCTCGACCTTGTTTCCGTCCACCACCACAACGCGGGTCTCTTCCGCGTGGGTGGCGTCGATGAGCATTTTCTTTGCCATGTTATCCGTCTGCACGGGCAAATCCCGCGCTCTCCTGGCGGAGAGAGCGATGTCCGGCCGTGTCTGATTTGGGCGATTTGGGACGCGCGGGAATGGCGGGACCCTTGGTCCCTTGCCCCATCCCCCGAAAGTCTCGCGCGCGTCATCGCGGTTCTTCTCCGACACCTGCACGCTGACGAAGATCCGTGAAAAGGACCCTGTCAAAGGCGGCGCCTGTTCAATTGGCCCGACGCGCTTGCGCGACGTTCGGGCACGGTTCACTGGCCTTGCGGCCCAATCGGTCTGTCCGGGGCAGGCAACATCCTGCAGTCTCCGGTCCAGCGAAACTGATGTGGCGACGTGCCAGGCACGCGCTTCGGCCAACATAATGGCAGGCCGTGTGAAAAGACAATGGGCAATCGTGCTGACCTGTCGCCATCACACGCCTCACTTGCGTCTTTGCTTCGGAGCCGCCGCTTGCCAAAGGCAGGCCAGACAGCGGGCGCGTTCCGGGGCAAGCCAAATCGCCGAGGGGCCCCATGTCTCATGGGGATGCGGCTATTTTGCTTCGCGCCGGGGCGTGGCCGCTGTCAGGCAGGCCGGGCAAGCGGCGGCTGCGGCGCAAAGAGGTTTTGCTTTGGTGAGCCCGTGCAGCCCCCGGCCTAAGCCTTCCCCCGGCACCAGGCTCCGTTGCAGCGCGTCACATCCCCGTTTGCGGAAAAAAAGCGCGCGGACGCGCTCCTTTGGATCCGCCTTTGGCCTTCGGGATCACCCCCTCGGTCTTCTGGCCCCGCCCCCGTCTTATTCTCAGCCCTCATCCACCGCGCCGAGCCGCTTGATCAGGCTCGAGGTGTCCCACCGCCCGCCCCCCAGCTTCTGCACATCCTTGTAAAACTGGTCGACCAGCGCGGTCACCGGCAGGGAGGCGCCCACCTCGTCGGCGGTCTTGAGGCAGATGCCCAGATCCTTGCGCATCCAGTCCACGGCAAAGCCATGCTCGAAATGATCGTCGAGCATCGTCTCGTACCGGTTGACCATCTGCCAGGATCCCGCCGCGCCGCCGCCGATCACATCGACCACCGCCCGGCCATCGAGCCCGGCCTTCTGCGCAAAATGCAACCCTTCCGAGAGCCCCTGCACCAGCCCCGCGATGCAGATCTGGTTGACCATCTTGGTCAACTGCCCCGCGCCGCTCTCGCCGATCCTGCGGCAGAGCTTGGCATAGGCGTCGATCACCGCTTCGGCCTTGGCATAAGGCGCCTCTTCGCCGCCGCACATGACCACAAGCTGGCCGTTTTCGGCCCCCGCCTGCCCGCCCGAGATCGGCGCATCCACAAAGGCCACGCCGCGCGCGCGCGCCTGCGCGTGCAACTCGCGGGTCACCTCCGCCGAAACCGTGGTGTGATCGACAAAGATCGCGCCGTCGCCCATGCCGTCGAACGCCCCGTCCCCGCCCAGGCAGACGCCGCGCAGATCGTCGTCATTGCCGACGCAGGCCATCACGAACTCCGCGCCCTCCGCGGCCGCGCGCGGCGTTTCTCTCCAGGCGCCGCCATGCGCCTTGACCCAGTCCTCGGCCTTGGAGGCGGTGCGGTTATAGACCGTCACATCGTGGCCCGCCGTCACCAGATGACCCGCCATCGGGTAGCCCATCACCCCCAGCCCGAGAAACGTCACTTTCGCCATGGATTTGCCCTCTCGCATAACATTGCCTGCGCGCCGGGCGGCCTCTTGGCTTTGACCGGCGGGCAGGATACTCCCGTCCCGTCTCAAGTAGCGCAGGTCAAAGGCGAGGGAAATGGCGCTTGTGTTTCGATGGCTGATGCGGCTTGTGAGCCTGGCGCTGGTGCTGGGTGTGCTGGGCGTCCTTCTGGTCTATTTCCTGGCCTCGCGGTCGCTGCCGGTCTACGACAAGACCCTGCCTGTCAGCGGCACCACCGCCGATATCGAGATCGTGCGCGACAATACCGGCGTGCCGCATATCATGGCGCTGAGCGACCGGGATGCGTTTTTCGGGCTGGGCTACGCGCATGCGCAGGACCGGCTCTGGCAGATGACGCTGATGCGGCGCACCGCTCAAGGCCGCCTGTCGGAGATTTTCGGGCGCCGCACGCTGGAGACCGACACGCTGTTGCGCCGGTTCGATCTCTACACCCAGGCGGTGCGCTCGGTGGAGCATCAGGACGATGCCACGCTCGACGCGCTCGAAGCCTATGCCGCAGGCGTCAACACACGGATTGACGAGATCAACGCCGCGAGCCTGGGGCGCGGCGCGCCGGAGTTCTTCCTGTTCCCGGCGCCCATCGCCCCCTGGCAGCCCGCCGATTCTCTGGCGATGATCAAGCTCATGGCGCTGCAGCTTTCGGGGCAGCTCTCGGACGAGGTGCTGCGCGCGCGCACGTCGCTGCTCTTGCCCGACACGGCGCGTGTGGCCGACATCCTGCCCGACATGCCCGGTCAGGGCGTCGCGGCGCTGCCGGATTATGCCGCGCTGGTGCCGGGCGATCTGCCGCGTTTCCTGCCCTCGCGCGACAGCGCCTTTGCCGATCTCAGCCCGGTGCCGCGGCGCGGGCTGGCAGGGGCCTCCAATGTCTGGGCCGCGGCACCGGAGCGCTCGGCGGGTGGCGGCACGCTTCTGGCCAACGATCCGCATCTTGGCTTCACCGCGCCCTCGACCTGGTTTCTGGCCCGGATCGAGCTGCAATCGGGCGGTGTGATCGGTGGCACCATCCCCGGCATCCCAGCCGTGCTGGTGGGCCGGTCGGAGCGGCTGGCCTGGGGGCTCACCTCGGCCTATGTGGACGATCAGGATCTCTATATCGAGCAGCTCAATCCCGACAATCCGCAGGAATATCGCACGCCCGGCGGCTACAAGCCCTTCCGCACCCGCCGGTCGATCATCAAGATCAAGGACAGCGCGCCGGTGACCATCACCCTGCGCTGGACCGATAACGGCCCGGTGCTGCCCGGCTCGCAATACAACCTGGCCGCGGTCACACCGCCGGGCCATGTGCCCTCTCTGGCCTGGACGGCGCTCTCGGAGCAGGACAGCTCGATGAGCGCGCTCATCGCGCTGATGGGCGCGGGCTCTGTCGAGGAAGGGCTCGAATCCGGCCGCCGGTTTGTGGCGCCCAGCCAGAACCTCACGCTGATCGACGCGGACACGATTGCGCTCAAGACGGTGGGCGCGATGCCGCGCCGGGATGCCGGGCACCAGAGCCTCGGGCGGCTGCCGACACCGGGCTGGGAAGAGGTCAACCGCTGGCAGGGCCTGCTGCCCTTCTCGGCCAATCCGGAATTTGTCGCCCCCGCGGGCGGCATTGTCGGCAACACCAACAACAAGGTGGTCGACCGGCCGTTTCCGCTGCATGTGAGCTTCAACTGGGGCGACAGCCAGCGGGTGCAGCGCTGGCAGGCGATGATGCAGGGCCGCGAAGTGCACACCCGCGACAGTTTCATCGAAGCCCAGCTTGATACCGTGTCACCGGCGGCGCGCACATTGCTGCCGCTGATCGGGCGCGATCTGTGGTTCACCGGAGAGGCGGCCCCCGAAGGCACACCCGCCCGCCAGCGCCAGCGCGCGCTGGCACTGCTGGCCGACTGGAGCGGCGAGATGAACGAGCACCTGCCGGAGCCGCTGCTTTACGCGGCCTGGCTGCGGGCGCTGCAGGAACGGCTCATCCGCGACGATCTCGGCCCGCTGGCCGATGAGTTCGACCATGTGGAGCCGCTTTTTATCGAGCGGGTCTTTCGCAACGTCGATGGCGCGCAGGTCTGGTGCGACATCATCCGCTCGGCGCGCGAGGAGACCTGTTCGGACATCTCGCGGCTGGCGCTCGACGACGCGCTGGTGTGGATCGACGAGACCTACGGCACCGCGCTGGAAAGCCTGCGCTGGGGCGACGCGCATCAGGCCACCCACGATCACGCGGTGCTCGGTGACGTGCCGCTGCTGCGCTACTTCGTGAACATCCGCCAGAGCACCTCGGGCGGCGATCACACGCTGCAGCGCGGCCGAACCTCGGGCCGCGATCCGGAGCCGTTCCTCAACGTGCACGGCGCGGGCTACCGCGGGGTCTATGATTTCGCCGATCCCGACAGTTCGGTCTTTGTCATCGGCACCGGGCAGTCGGGGCATTTCCTGTCGCGGCATTACGACGACCTGGGGCAGCTCTGGCGGCGCGGCGAATACATCCCGATGTCGCTCGATGTGGGGCTTGCGCGGGCGGCGTCGGTGGGCATCACCCGTCTCGAGAAACCTTGAGCGCGACGCATCTCGAGGCCGGGGCGGCCCGGTTTCGGGCCGAAGAGGCGCTGGCGCGGGTCTGGCCGGGCTGGACCGGCACGCTCACACCGCTGAAACCGTTGCTGAAACCGCTGCGCGCCACACCGTTTCGCGTCTCGGGCGGCGCCGAGCCCGCGGTGATCAAGGTCTGGGGGCCGGGCAATGCCGCGGCTGCGGCGCGTCAGGCCGCGCGCCAGGCAGAGGTGGCCCGGCTGATGCCGCAGGGCCACCTCCGCGTGCCGCGCGTTCTCACGTTCGACGCGGCCTCCTGCGCGCTGCTCATGCAGGATGCGGGCGGGCCGGATCTGCGCCGCGCCTTGCCCGACATGCCCGACGCGGCGGCCGAATCGGCCCTGAGCCGCGCCGCAGCCTGGTTGCAGGCCTTCCACGCGCTCTCCATCCGCGCCCATCCGTTCCGACCGGCGGGACATGCCGCCTGGCTGCGCCGTCTGGTGGCCGATGCCGAAAGCGGGCATCGCGCCATGCCGGATGTCGCCGAATTCCGGTCGCAGGCGCTGGCGCTGGAGGCCACCGCCATGGCGCTGCGCGGCGCGCCGTCGCGGCGTTGCGCGTCGCATCGCGATCTGACGCTGGGCAATCTTCTGACGGGGGGCGACGACACGCTCTGGGGGATCGATTTCGAGAATGACCGCGAGGACGAGCTGCTGCGGGACCGTGTGTCTCTCGCGCTGGACGCGCTTTGTTTCGCGCCCTTCGGGCACGACCGGGGCCGCGTGCTCGCTACGCTCGCCCGCGGCCGGACAGACCGCGACCCGATCGGCCCGGCGGATCTGTTCCTGCAACGCGCTTTCTGCCTCGGTGTCTGGGCCCGCACGCCGCGACAGCCCTCGCGCCGACAGGCCGCGTTGCTGAAGGCGGCACTCTGGCTGCTCGCGCAGCCCGAACCGCTGGTCTGACCGGTCACAGCACTGTCCTGCGTGACGCGAAGACGGCCCCCCGCCGCACGTCTCGACGTCACGCGGGCCTTGCGTTTCCCAGCCATTTTGCAAAAGTCTGCGCAAGGCTCACCAACACGCAAACCAAAGGTTTTCCCGGATGCCCCTTTCCCGTCGCGCCGCGCTTCTTGCGCTGCTTGCCACCCCCACGCCGGTGTTTTCGCAAAGCCAGACCCCGTCGGAAAGCGACGACATCACCGGGCTGATCGGACAGTATTCGGTCCTCGGGCGTGGCGCGACCGGACAGGCTTATGAAGGCGATCTGGAGATTACCGCCGCAGGATCCGGCCTGGCGCTGCGCTGGGATATCGGCGACGATATCTTCACCGGCACCGGAACGCTCGACGGGCGCGTGCTGACCGTGGACTGGAGCCAGACCGATCCGGTGATCTACGTGGTCATGCCCGATGGCGAATTGCACGGCACCTGGGATGACGGGCTGGCCACCGAAAAGGCCATTCCGAAGCTCTGACAGTGACCCGTCAGGCCCGGCGCGCGCATCTGGCCAAGCGCAGACAAAACCCGGCCGTCCTCACCCGCCCTGTTTCTTCGGCAATTTGCCGAGGTGCTTTTTCAGCGCGCCCGCGTTCTTCTTCTTGCGCCCCTTGAAGGGGTTCTGGTCGCCCTGGCCGCGCATGGTCAGCCGGATCGGCGTGCCCGGCATGTCAAAATCCTCGCGCAACCCGTTGACAAGATATCGCGAATAGCTCGCGGGCAGCTTGTCGGGATGGCTGCACATGACGACAAATCCGGGCGGGCGCGTCTTGGCCTGCGTCATGTAGCGCAGCTTGATGCGGTGGCCCTGCGGCGCGGGCGGCGGGTGGCGCTCGATCATGCCCGAGAGCCAGCGGTTGAGCTGACCGGTCGACACCCGCCGGTTCCAGACCGCATGCGCCTGCATCACCGCCGCCTGCAGCCGGTCGAGCCCGCGCCCGCTGCGCGCCGAGACCGTGACCAGAGGCGCGCCGCGCAATTGCGGCAGCAGGCGGGCGAAGGACTCCTTGAGGTCGCGCAGTTTCTCCTGCTTTTCGTCCTCGATATCCCATTTGTTGACCGCCACCACCACCGCGCGGCCTTCGCGCTCGGCCAGATCGGCGATCTTGAGGTCCTGCGTCTCGAAGGGGATCGCGGCATCGAGCAACACAATCACCACCTCGGCGAATTTCACCGCGCGCACCCCGTCGGAGACCGAGAGCTTTTCGACCTTGTCCTGAACCTTGGCGCGTTTGCGCATGCCGGCGGTGTCGAAGATCCGCACCGGCACCCCGCCCCACTCCATCTGCAGCGAAATGGCGTCGCGGGTGATCCCTGCCTCGGGCCCGGTCAAGAGCCGGTCCTCGCCGAGGATCTGGTTGACCAGCGTCGATTTGCCCGCGTTGGGGCGGCCCACAACGGCGATCTGCAGCGGTTTGGCCTTGGTCGGCACCGGCACCGCGTCTTCGCCTGCCTCGGCCTCGGCTTGCGTCAGGGCGACCTCGACCTCCGGCGCCTCTGCGGCGGCGCGTTCCTCGAACGCGTCCGAGAGCGGCAGAAGCTGCGCGTAAAGATCGTTGAGCCCCTCGCCATGTTCGGCGGACAGACGAATGGGCTCGCCCAGTCCAAGCGAATAGGCCTCGATCACCCCGGCATCGGCGGCGGAGCCTTCGGCCTTGTTGGCGGCCAGGATCACATGTTTGGCGCGCTTGCGCAGGATTTCGGCAAAGATCTCGTCATCGGGCAGCACACCGGCGCGCGCGTCGATCAGAAAAAGGCAGATATCGGCCATGTCGACGCCGCGTTCGGTCAGGCGGCGCATGCGCGCAGGCAGGCTGTCATCGGTCTCGTTCTCGAGGCCCGCGGTGTCGATCACGGTAAAGCGCAGATCGCCCAGCCGCGCCTCGCCTTCGCGCAGATCGCGGGTCACGCCGGGCTGATCGTCGACCAGCGCCAGACGCTTGCCGACAAGCCGGTTGAACAGCGTCGATTTGCCCACATTGGGCCGACCGACAATGGCGAGGGAGAAGGACATGAAGGCGCTCCGAAAGGTCAGGCGCGGGGCTTAGCCGATTTCGCGGCGGGGGGGAAGTGGCTGCGGTCGGCGCGGGGCTGGCAGGAAGGGCGCGACGGACCGCGGGCGTCGCGGGTGCGCGTCGGTTTTGCCGCCCCCCCCCGCGCGGGCACCTGAGGCAGCACCGGGCCCGGGGACCGCCGCAGCCAATGAGGTTTCTGCCCTCGTGGCGCGCGCCAAATGACGCGCAAGCACCCGACCGGGACGCTCCGGCAGGATTCCCCGGAGCGTTTGGCAATCGCCTGCCGATGCCCTCACGGCAGACGTGCGGGCGGGAACCAAAGGGCGTATATTGCGTTTTGTCACGGTGTTGTTGTCACGCATTTGTTGCGCATCCATGGTTTTGGAGAGCACATGAAAGATCGCATCGACCCGCTCATCGAAGAACGTGCAGACTGGCTTTTCTCCGACCGGCCCGGGGTCCGTGCGGCGCGCGCCGCGTTGCACCGGCTGCTGAGCTATGACCGGACGCTCGATGTGGGGCAATCGGTCGAGCATCTGGACGCATCCGACATCATGGCCGAGATGGCGCATCTGCTGGCCCGCGACGTCACGGTGCGCGGCCTGTCACATGTGCCGCGCCACGGGGCCGCGCTGGTCGTGGCCAACCACCCCACCGGCATCGCCGACGGCATCATGCTGCACCACGCGCTGCGCGAGGCGCGGCCTGACGCCTATTATTTCGCCAACCACGATATCCTGCGGGTCCTGCCGCAATTCGACGCGATGATCGCGCCGGTGGAATGGCGCAAGGACAAACGCAGCCACGCCAAGACCCGCGAGACCATGGCTTATACCCGCCAGGCGGTCGAGGACGGTCGGCTGGGGGTGATCTTCCCCTCGGGCCGTCTGGCCAAGCGGCGCGGGCTGAGCCTGCACGAGCGGCCCTGGATGGCGTCCGCGGCGATGATCGCGCGCAAGTTCCGGCTGCCGGTGATCCCGGTGAACATCCGCGCCCGCAACTCGGCGCTGTTCTACCTGTTCGACCTGATCCACCCCACCTTGCGGGACATCACCTTGTTCCACGAGACGCTGAACAAGGATCGCCAGCCCTACCGGATCACCATCGGGGAGCCGATCTCGCCTTCCGCTCTGCCGGAGAAATCCGAAGACGGGATCGAGATGCTGCGCCGCGCCACGCTGGCGCTTGGGGGACGCAGCGCACCGGCGGTGTCGCTGGTCGATGCCACGCGCCGTCCGTCCTGGCTCAGGACGCGAAGTTCCGGGATGGGCTAGGCGCGGGCCGCCAGAACCCTGACTTACAGCGCGGGGCGCCGTCTTTTCCTGCAGAGCACAGGCAGGGCACAGGCAAGACACAGGTCAGCCGGGCACAGGCGCATCAGCCTTCGGCGGATCCCGCCAGCGCGTCATCGACCGATCCGGAGGGCAGGACATCCTCGGCCCCCGTCACCGGGGCAATCACCGGTGCGCCGTCGTCTTCGGCCTCGACTATGGTCTCTTCGGGGCCGAGCTGCATCTTATCCGGTGCGGCGCGGGGCGGCGCGTCCGCTGCGGCCTCCGCCTCCCTGGGCACAAGCTCCTTCATTTCCGACAGCGCACCGACCGTCGCATCCTCCGGCAAGGCCTCCAGCACCGGATGCGGCGCGGGCTCGCCCAGACCGGCAGGCCGGGCCACCGGTTTCAGCGAGCGCGCCAAACCGATGCAGTAATTCTGCTGGCGCACCCAATTGATCATGTCGCGCCGTTTCTTGCGCGAATGGAACGGGCCCCAATCGGCGGCAACACCGCGCATGCCCTTGCTCACCACGCGGTCGCGCGCCACCGTCTTGGCCATGATGCGCAGCGCGCAGGAGAGGTTGTCCTCGGGATCCTTGAGCGCGGCGCCGCTGCGCGCCTTGCAGCCGTAAAGCCGGGCGGTCGGCGGATAGATCTGCACCAGCCCGTACCAGCGCCCGCCGCCGCCCACGGCGGTCGGACGATAGGTGCTTTCGTGTTTGGCCAGCGCCGAGATCAGGCCGACCCAGAACGCCTCGCGCTGGGAGCGGCTGGCGCTTGGATAGGCCGGGCACCAGTTGGCGATGTCGCGCGGCACGATCTCGGTCAGCACGCTGGCATGCGAGCGCAGCCCTTTTACAACCGACATCGTCCAGCTGCGTTTGCCGCCATGCGCGTCCCAGCGCGCCTTGGGCACAACCATCGTGCGCGCCTGCGGGCGCGGCGAGGCCCCGACAGCCAGCGGAGACGGCCCCGGCAAAAGCTCCGGACCCACCGATTGGGCAGGCGGCAGCGTGGACTGGGCGATCCCGGCAGACGGGGCCCCCAGCGCCAGCAGCGCCGCAAGGGTGACAGCACGCAACATGACCGGACGAGACTGCCCGAAAGCCGCCGCAGAGGCAAGTCGCCCGGCGGCATAGGGGCGCTCATGGTTAATGCGTTTCCCGCAAACCGGGTTGTCGGGGCGTTTCGGAGCCATTGTTGCGCATGTCCGCACAGCGCCCGGCAAATACCCGCCGATCGCCTGCGAAGCTCCGCGTGGCTGCCCCGATTTGGCCCAGATGAATCGCCACGCTGCAGGCATGACAATGAACGACATGTTTCCCTCTCCGATGCGCGCTCTGAAAGCACGTTTCCTGCCCGCGGCGCGGCAGGCCGCGCCGCGCCCTGCCCCGCAAGAGGACGCCCGCCGCGAACCCGCGGCGGTGCCGCCGCTGCGCCCGCGCGTCGAGATCCCTGTCTGCGATCCGGCGCCCGATGCGGCAGCGATCATCGAGCTGCGCACCCGCAGCCGCCACCTCGCGCGGCAGGATCGCTGGGATACGCTCAGCGACGAGATCATCTCGTCGGACCGGGAACGTCTGCTGACCCCTGGCGGCCGCCCCATCGCGCCGCTGCTGGCCGAAGGCGCCCGCGCCGACGCGGTGCGCGCCGCCCGCACCGGCATCGCCAGGGGCGAGGCGCGCGCGGCGCAATTTGCAATCTCGGCGCTCGAGGTGAACCTCGAGGACATGCCCGACTGCCCCGGCCTCTCGGCAGTGCTGGCGCTGACCCATGTGGACATGGCGCGCGCCTGGCGGGGTGCGGCGCAGCTGAGCGATCTGGCGTCGAACCGGCGTGTGCCCTTCGACGCCCATCTGGCCGCCGCAACCGAACTGGCCGACCGCTTCGATCCGTTCGAGCGCGACATGCCGCTCTGGGCGCTGGTGCGCTGCGCCGTGCTCGATGGTGATCCGCAGCCCGCCCAGCGCGTGGCGGATGATTACGAGGACCTCATCGATCTCAACCCGATCACCCCGGATCACATGGTCGCGCTGGGGCGCGAGTTGTTGCCGCACCGGTTCGGCACCTGGGAAGCGGTCGATCTGCAGGCCCGCCGGACCGCCGCGCGCACCGCCGATATCTGGGGGCTGGGCGGCTATGCCTGGGTCTGGATGGGCGCGCTTGCGGGGGATGCCGGGCGCATGTCGCGGCTCGATCCGGAGCTGTTCACCGAAGCCCTGCACGACATCATGGCCCGCCATCGCGGCGACCAGCACATGGCCAACCGGCTGGCGGCGTTCACCGGCATGACCGTGGCGGGCTCCTCCGCGCCGGGGGCCGCGCGCGCCAGGGTGGCCGAAAGCTTTGGCTGGATCGCCCGCGATCACCTGCGCGAGCTGCACCCGATGGTCTGGGCGCAGGCCGCAACCCCCGGCGCGCCCGGCGGTTCGGAGATCGAGAAGGCGGATGCCTTCATTCGCGGCAAGGCCCGCGCGCTGTCGACCATCGCGCAGCATTTCGCCACGGAAATGGGCAATGGCGGGCGTGTGGTGTTCGACGCGGAGGGCGTGCGCGTGGGCTGAGCGGCCTGCAAGCGCCCGCTTGCTTTCACCCGAGCCCCAGCCCCGCAAGCCGCGCCGTCACCGCCGCGTCCCATTCGGCGCGCAGCACCGCGTTCTCGCGCTGCCGCAGGCCTAAGGCGTGCAGTCGGTCGAACCGCACGGACTGCGGACCTCCAAAGCTCGCGGCCACCCGCGGGCGCCAATAGGCGACCGATGCCAGCGCCGTGTCGCGCCTCGACTTGTCCTCCGCGAGGCGCTCCAGACCTTCCAGACCCAGCTCCATATGCCGCTGCTCACGCGGCTGGATCTCGCGCATGACCTCGGCCAGCGGCGCATAGGAACAGGCGGTCAGCTCGCCAAGCTGGATCACCGTGGCCTGCCCCATCAGCACGTTCATCACAACCGCATCGACCCAGCCTGCAAGCGGGTAGTGGAACACCGACAGGCGCATGTCGCCGCCCTGCCGGGTGTGGCCCAGATCGTCGTCGCGCGCCACCCGCGCGGCCCAGTCATGGGCGGAGTTGTAGCGCGCCGCGTCGGTGCCGAACTCGACCATGAGCGCGAGGACACGCTCGGCATGATCGGCCTTTTCCAGCACGATCCGGCTCGCGGCAATACGCTCGCGGATGCCCGGCGCCTTGTTGATCGCGTCGGCAAAGCCCGCCGAGCCCGCAAGCTCGCTGTCGACAAAGGAGGCCATCATGCGCATGACCTCGGCGCGGTAGCGCGGCGGCACATTGCCCGGCGCCGTCAGCTTGCCGCCGCGGGCGAGGTAGTCGGCCAGATCCATCGTATCGCTGTCATTCGTCATAGCTGATCACCAGATTGTCCGAGAGCGGCACACATTGGCACGACAGCACGTAGCCCGCCCGCACCTCGTAATCCTCCAGCGCGTGGTTCACCGCCATCTCGACCTCCCCCTCGACCACTTTCGCGCGGCAGGTCGAACAGACTCCCGCCTTGCAGGCAAATGGCGCGTCCATCTCCGCAGCCAGCGCCGCGTCGAGCACGGCGGTGCCGTCCTTGGGCATGCTGAAGGCGCGCGTGACCCCGTCGAGCGTCACCGACACCGCGCAGGTATTGCCGGTCGCGGCGGCCTGAACACCGGACACGGGCCTGGCCGCGCGACCGGGTTGGGAAGAGGCAAAGAGCTCGAACTTGATCTGCGCATCCGACAAACCGTGGGCGCGCAGTCTTTCGGCGATGGTCAGCATCATCGGCTCCGGCCCGCAGATAAAGGCGGTGTCCACCGTCTCCGCATCGATCCAGAGCCGGAACAGCAGGTCCATCTTTTCCGCATCGATGCGCCCGGTGAAAAGATCGATCTCCTGCGCCTCGCTTTCCAGGATGTGGATCACCGACAGGCGCCCCAGATAGCTGTTCTTGAGATCCTCGAGCACCTCGCGGAACATGATCGAGCTCAGCTGCCGGTTGGCATAGACCAGCGTGATCCGGCTTTTCGGCTCGCGCGCCAGCACCGTTTTCAGTATCGACAGGACCGGCGTGATGCCGGAGCCGCCGGCAAAGGCCAGGTAGTGCTTTTCGGCATCCGGCTCGATCGGGGTGAAGAACCGGCCCTGCGGCGGCATCGCCTCGAGCCTGTCGCCGCGTCGCAGCGCCTCGTTGGCCCAGGTCGAGAAGGCACCGCCCTCGACCCGCTTGATCCCCACCTGCAACGTGCCATCGTCGAGCCCGGCGCAGACCGAATAGGAGCGGCGCAGCTCCTGCCCGTCAAACTCGCGCCGGAAGGTCAGATACTGGCCTTGGGTGAACGCAAAAGCCTCGGCGTCGGCGGGATCGGGGGTCAAAGTGACCACTACGGCGTCGCGCGTGTCCTTGCGGATCTCTGTCACCTCAAGCGGATGGAAACGGGGCATGCGGATCACCTTGGGCTATGTCACGGGCGGCTAAGTGCGGGCGGCTAAGTGCGGGCGGATATTCGGGCGCGGTCAGTGGCATTTGAAATAGTCGAAGGGCTCAAGGCAGGCGTTGCAGACATAGGCCGCCTTGCAGGGGGTGGAGCCGAACTGGCTGACCTTGCGGGTGTCGCCGGACCCGCAGCGCGGGCACGGGATCGTCAGGTTCGACCGGCCCGAAAGGCGTGCCGCGCGCGCCGCCATCGGCCCCGCGGACGCGGTGCCGTCCACCGGTGGCGCAATGCCGTAGGCGCGCAGCTTCTCGCGCCCTGCCCCGGTCACCCAATCGGTGGTCCAGGGCGGCGAAAGCCGCCGCTCCAGCCGCAGGGTTTCGATGCCGCGCCCACGCAGATAGGCCTCGATCTCCATGTCGATTACCGCCGTCGCGGGGCAGCCGGAATAGGTCGGCGTGACCGCCACAACCAGCGTGTCACCGTCCCAGCGCACCTCACGCACGATGCCCAGATCGGTGACGGAGATCACCGGGATCTCCGGATCCGGCACATTGCCGAGCCAGTCGAGGATCTCCTCCGCCGAAGGTCGCGTGCCTGTCACATGCCCGGTCATCTCACCAGCTCGCATCCGGATAGGCTCGCGGCAGGAACTGCATTTCGGCCAGGACATAGCCCAGATGTTCGGTATGCCGCCCGGTCTTGCCGCCCAGATGCACATCGAGCCGGGTCTCGGGCCGCTGCAATGTCGCCTCGCCCAGCACGTCCTGCACCGCTGCGTCCCAGGCGTCGCGCAGCTCTGCGGGATGCGGCGCGATGTCGGCGGCGTCCATGGCGTCGTCGACCGCGTCGCCCCAGAACATCTCTCCGCAATAGGGCCAGAGGTGGTCCAGCGCGGCCTGCATGCGCCGATGGCTCTCCGCGCTGCCATCCCCGAGGCGGACCACCAGGTCCGACGAGCGTTCGAGATGATAGCTCACCTCTTTCAATGCCTTGGCGGCGATCTCGGCCACGCGCGGGCTCTTGCTGGCGGTCAGCCGCGTCAGCAGCTCGAAATGGAACGCGTCGAACAGAAAGCCGCGCATCACCGTCAGCCCCATATCGCCCTTCGGCAATTCCACCAGCTTGATATTGCGGAACGCCATCGCGTCGCGCCGATAGGCCAGGTCGTCGGCGCTCCGGCCCTGCCCTTCGACCTCGGCGGCCAGCCCCAGCCACATCTGCGTGTGCCCGATGAGATCGAGCGCGGTGTTGGCCAGCGCGATGTCCTCCTCCAGCACCGGCGCATGGCCGCACCATTCCGACACCCGGTGGCCGAGGATCAGCGTGCTGTCGCCGATCCGGCACAGCCACTCAAACGCAGCACCGCTCTGCCCGGCAAAGAGCGGATCGGCCTGCAATTCTTCGTCAAGGGCCATCACATGTGCCCCACGTCGTCGGGAATGTCGAAAAAGGTCGGGTGGCGATAGACCTTGGTCTCCGCCGGATCAAAAAGCGGCCCCTTCTCGGAGGGCGCGGACGCGGTGATATCCGTCGAGCGCACCGCCCAGATCGACACACCTTCCTTGCGGCGGGTGTAGACGTCGCGCGCATGGTTGATCGCCATCTCCGCATCCGGCGCATGCAGGCTGCCCACATGCCGGTGGTTCATCCCGTGCTGCCCGCGGATAAAGATCTCCCATAGCGGCCATTGCTTTTTCATCTCGAAAATCCCTTATTCCGCAGCCACTTGCGCATTGCGGCGCGCCTCGGCCTTGTCGGCATAGGCGCTGAGCCCGTCGCGGAACCAGGCGCCCTCCTCCCAGGCCGCAACCCGCGCGCCAAGCCGTTCCTCGTTGCAGGGCCCGTTGCCGCGCAGCACCTCGAAGAACTCCTCCCAGTCGGGCTCGGCAAAGTCATAGCCGCCCTTCTCGTCATTCCAGGCCAGTGTTTCGTCGGGCACCGTCAGCCCCAGGAACTCCGCCTGCGGCACGGTCTGGTCGACAAATTTCTGCCGCAGCTCGTCATTGGTGTTGATCTTGATCTTCCACGCCATGTTCTGCGCCGAATGCACCGATTCCGCGTCCGACGGGCCGAACATCATCAGCGACGGATACCAGAAACGGTCGAGCGCATCCTGCGCCATCGCCTTCTGCGCCGCCGTGCCCTGCGCCATCTTCATCATGATCGAGTAGCCCTGGCGCTGGTGAAAGCTCTCTTCCTTGCAGATCCGCACCATCGCGCGCGCATAAGGCCCGTAAGACGTGCGCTGCAGCGGCACCTGGTTCATGATCGCGGCGCCATCCACCAGCCAGCCCACCGCGCCGATATCGGCCCAGTTGAGCGTCGGGTAATTGAAGATGGAGCTGTATTTCATCCGGCCGGTGTGCAGCTTTTCCAGCAGCTCGTCGCGGCTTACCCCCAGCGTTTCCGCCGCAGAATAGAGGTAGAGCCCGTGCCCCGCCTCGTCCTGCACCTTGGCGATCAGGATCGCCTTGCGCTCGAGCGTCGGCGCGCGGGTGATCCAGTTGCCTTCGGGCAGCTGGCCCACGATTTCGGAATGCGCATGCTGGCCGATCTGGCGCACCAGCGTCTTGCGATACCCCTCGGGCATCCAGTCGCGCGGCTCGATCCGCTCACCGGCATCGATCCGGTCCTGAAACGCCTGCTCCTCCGGGCTCAGATCCTCGCCCGGCGCCTTGCCCTCGGATGTGACCATTTGTGCATACATCGTGCCGCCTCCCTAACCGTTTCATGTCTATATCATCCAAAACATCACACGAGAAGTGAAAAAGATGCTCTGTGCGTGCTGCTTTCAGCGCGCTGCCAATTGTCAAGGCGCACCAGCACGTTACCTTGCCGCCTCACGCATGAGCCGGTCCTTGCGCCGCCGCGTGGCCTCGGTGGCCACCGGCAGGAGCCCGCTCGAATCGCGAAAGACCTCTCCCACATAGGCGTCCGCCTGATCGGTGAGCCGGAGATAGAGCCGCACAAAAAGCCGCCTTGCCTCCGCCCCGCTCCAGTGCGCGGGCAAGGCAGAGACCGGCAGGCGCGGGTCCGCAAGCGCCGCCTGCCGGTAGCGGTGGATCAGCCGCAGACGCAGCGCAAGTGCCTCTGCACCGCCGGGCACCCCTGCCGCCAGCGATGCTTCCAGTGGCCCAAATTCCTGCAGAACGTCGCGATACCCCGCATCGGCGGCCCCGAGCGGCCAATGCGCCGCGGCAAAATCGGGAAGATCCTCAACCCCCGCAACGGTTTCACAGGACATCAGCGCCCCTCCGGGACGCGGCACATCCTCACGGTTCGGAGCCAGGGCCGCCCCCGCCCCAAGCGGCACCCAGTCGCGCGACGGCAACGGATCGGGCACCGGCCCGACCGCCAGAAGCCAGCCTGTCGGATCCGGCGGGCGGGCGTAGAACAGCTGCCCGGCCCGCCCGTATTCCGCCGCCGCCGCCTGCGAAAGACGGTAATAGCTGCGCCGCCCGATCCGGTCACCTTCCAGTTGCCCCGCCGACACCAGACGCGACACCGCCGTCCGCACCAGGCTCTCCGAAAGCCCATGCGCCGCGCAGCACGCAATCAACGTGCCCATCCAGAGCACCCCGCCACGCGGCAAGGCCACATCGCCGTAAAGCGTGACGATAAAGGCCGTCGCCCTCGGCGCAACCTGCGCCTGCCCAGCGTTTGGCAAATCTTCAATCATGGCACAGGATCAAACCACGCTTTGCCAGGCCTGTCATGTCCCAATCGGGGCGCTGCCCCCGACCGAGGCGCGCGCGCCGCTTCATCTCGCAGCTTACCTGCCGGGGGCGCGGGGAGGGGCAGCCCCCCCCGGCGGATCGGATCGCCGCTGGCGATCCGACCGGTCAGATATCACAGCTCAATGATTGTCGCGCGGCATGTGCTTGCGGGCGATATCGCGGTACTCGGCCGCGCCGTCCAATGTCATGCCCTCGTCAAACCGGCCCACTTTCTCGCGAAAAAGCGCCTGCCAGGGCGACTGGCTTTCGGGCACGCCATACCCGCCTTCGGCGGCCAGCGCCCGCGCGCGGCTCGCCAGCTCGTCAAGCGGCACCAGCATCTCGGCCGTGCAGCTGTTGAGGTCGATCCGCACCCGGTCGCCATTCTGCAGAAGCGCCAGCCCGCCGCCATCCGCCGCCTCTGGCGACGCGTTCAGGATCGACGGAGAACCCGATGTCCCCGATTGCCGCCCGTCCCCCACGCAAGGCAGGCTCTGCACGCCCTTCTTGAGCAAATAGGCCGGCGGGCGCATGTTCACCACTTCCGCGCCGCCCGGATACCCCTTGGGCCCCGCGCCGCGCATGAAGAGCACGCAGCCTGCGTCGATCCCCTCGGCCTCGTCATCGATCCGGCTGTGAAAATCCTCCGGCCCGTCGAAAACAACCGCCCGGCCTTCGAACGCGTTGGGATCGTCGGGGTTCGACAGGTAGGTCTTGCGGAAATATTCCGAGATCACGCTGGTCTTCATGATCGCGCTGTCAAAGAGGTTGCCGGTCAGATTGATGAACCCCGCATCCCTGACCAGCGGGTCGGCCACCGTGCGGATCACCTTGTGCTCCTCCGAGCGCACCGCGCCGCAATTGTCGCCCATCGTCTGCCCGTTGACGGTGACCGCTTCGGGATGCGGCAGCAGATCGGCCGCCATCAATTCGCCCACCACCGCCGGGACGCCACCCGCGTGCTGGTAATCCTCGCCCAGATACTCTCCCGCAGGTTGCAGGTTGACCAGCAGCGGCACATGGTGGCCCAGCGCCTGCCAGTCATTGTTGTCCAGCGGCACGCCGAGATGGCGCGCGATCCCGTTGAGGTGAATGGGCGCGTTGGTCGAGCCGCCAATGGCCGAGTTGACCACAATCGCGTTCTCGAACGCCGCCCGCGTCATGATGTCGGACGGGCGCAGGTCCTCCCACACCATCTCGACGATGCGCTTGCCGGTCATGTAGGCCGCCTGCCCGCGCTCGCGGTAGGGTGCCGGGATCGCCGCCGCGCCGGGCAATTGCATGCCCAGCGCCTCGGCGAGGCTGTTCATCGTCGTCGCCGTGCCCATCGTGTTGCAATAGCCCACCGAGGGCGTTGAGGAGGCGACGATGTCGAAAAACCCGTCATCGTCGATCTCTCCCGCCGCGTGCATCTCGCGCGCTTTCCAGACGATGGTGCCCGACCCGGTGCGCTGCCCCTTGAACCAGCCGTTCAGCATCGGACCCACCGAAAACGCGATCGCCGGGATATTGACCGTCGCCGCCGCCATCAGCAGCGCAGGCGTGGTCTTGTCGCAGCCGATATTCAGCACCACCCCGTCCAGCGGATAGCCGTAGAGCGTCTCCACCAGGCTCAGATAGGCCAGGTTGCGGTCCAGCATCGCCGTGGGCCGCTTGCCGGTCTCCTGGATCGGATGCACCGGCACCTCGATGCAGGTGCCGCCCGCCGCGATGATGCCGTCGCGCACGCGTTTGGAGAGCTCGATATGATGCCGGTTGCAGGGAGAAAGATCGCTGCCGGTCTGCGCAATCGCGATGATCGGCTTGCCCGATTGCAGTTCTTCGCGCGTCAGCCCGTAATTCAGGTAACGCTCGAGATAAAGCGCGGTCATTTCCTGATTGTCGGGGTTGTTGAACCACTTGCGCGAACGCAAGCCCTCTTTGTCGATCTTGCGGGTCATGGGCGGGGCTTTCCGAATTGAAGAACACGTCTCAGTGCAGCCTTCAGCGTATGTCAGCCACGCGGTCTTGGCCAGAGCCTGGTATACCATTTTGCGCCGCCGTTTCGGCCCGCATGCCCTGCCCCTCTTGCCCCCGCAGCGCCCCTGAATTAGACCGCAACGCGACCCCTGCAGTGAGGAGCGGACATGCTGGATCTGAGTTTTGAGCCCCCGAAACCCAAGGTGATTGCCGGGGCCAAGCATGACTGGGAACTGGTCATCGGGATGGAGGTGCACGCGCAGGTCGCCTCCAGGGCCAAGCTCTTCTCCGGCGCATCCACGCAGTTCGGCGCCGAGCCCAATTCGAATGTCAGTTTTGTCGATGCCGCGATGCCCGGCATGTTGCCGGTGATCAACGAGTTCTGCATCGAACAGGCGGTGCGCACCGGGCTGGGGCTCAAGGCCAGAATCAACCTCGTTTCGGCCTTTGACCGCAAGAATTACTTCTATCCGGATCTGCCGCAGGGTTACCAGATTTCCCAGCTATATCATCCGCTTGTGGGTGAAGGGGAAGTGCTGGTGGATATGGAGCCGGGCATCGCCCGCCGGGTGCGCATCGAGCGCATCCATGTCGAGCAGGATGCCGGCAAGTCGATCCACGACATGGATCCGAACATGTCCTTTGTCGATCTCAACCGCACCGGTGTCGCGCTGATGGAGATCGTCTCACGCCCGGACATCCGCGGGCCCGAAGAGGCCGCCGCTTACGTGGTCAAGATGCGCCAGATCCTGCGCTATCTGGGGACGTGCGACGGCAATATGCAGAACGGCAACCTGCGCGCGGATGTGAACGTCTCGGTCTGCCGCCCCGGCGATTACGAGCGCTACTGGGAGACGCAGGATTTCGCGCATCTGGGCACGCGTTGCGAGATCAAGAACATGAACTCCATGCGTTTCATCCAGCAAGCTATTGATTATGAAGCGAAACGCCAGATCGCCATTCTGGAATCCGGCGGCTCTGTCGATCAGGAAACGCGGCTTTACGATCCCGACAAGGGCGAGACCCGGTCGATGCGCTCCAAGGAGGAGGCGCATGATTACCGCTATTTCCCCGACCCCGATCTGTTGCCGCTGGAGATCGAGCAGGCATGGGTCGACGACATCGCCGCGTCGCTGCCGGAACTGCCGGACGAGAAGAAGGCCCGCTTTGTCGGGGATTTCGGCCTGAGCGAGTATGACGCCTCGGTGCTGACCGCCGAGACCGCAAACGCCGCCTATTTCGAGGCCGTGGCCGCAGAGGCCGGGGATGGCAAACTGTCGGCCAACTGGGTCATCAACGAGCTTTTCGGACGCCTGAAGAAAGACGATCAACATATTGAAGACGCTCCGGTTTCTCCTTCTCAGCTGGCGGGTATCATCAAGCTGATCCGCTCCGATGCGATCTCTGGCAAGATCGCCAAGGACCTGTTCGAGATTGTCTATACCGAAGGCGGCGATCCTGAAGCGATCGTCGAGGCACGCGGCATGAAGCAGGTCACAGACACCGGCGCCATCGAGACCGCCGTGGACGAGATCATCGCCGCGAACCCCGCGCAGGTCGAAAAGGCCAAGGCCAATCCCAAACTTGCGGGCTGGTTTGTCGGTCAGGTGATGAAAGCCACCGGCGGGAAGGCGAATCCCAAGGCGGTGAACGAGATCGTGACAGCCCGACTCGGGCTCTGAGATTCGCGCCGCGTGGGTCGAGAACATCCGGACAACCGCCTGCAAACGCCCCGGTAGTTGCATGGTGCCATTGGTTTTTCTCCCGATTCTGCGAAGCAGCGAAGAAGAGACTCGAAAAATCAAGCGGTAAATGTTAAGATGTCGTTACCGTCGGCGGATTTCGGCGGATCGATGGATTGCCAGGGGTGCTTTTGACAGCCGATTGAGACTGGGGGTTTTTCTCCTTTTTCGTATGATCATCGGGGGCGTGGCCGAAAGGCCCGCCCCTTTTTTCGTTGTGATTCAAAAGGGATGACCGGCGTGACGCTGCTTGCTACGGTGATGCAGCAGATGAGGTCAGAGCATGCGATACGAGTACAGGGTGGTGCCCGCGCCGGGCCGCGGCGGAAAATTGCCGGGCGTCAGGGGTGCGGAGGCGCGATTCGCCGCCGCCATCGAAAAAACCATCAACGATCTGGCGATGGATGGCTGGGAATACCTGCGCTCTGACACGTTGCCTTCGGAAGAGCGGGCCGGTCTGACGCAGACCCAGACAGTCTGGCGGAACCTGCTGGTGTTCCGGCGCGAAAACGCGGCCCTGCCCGAGGCCTACGCGCCGCGGATGCTTGAAAGCCCAGACATGGCGGATCACAGCGCACCCGAGCCACCGGTTGATGCCGTGTCTGCTCAGACATCCCGGGACGCACCGCTGAATCCATCGCCTCCGCCCGCTCCCGACGACCGTCGTGCCTTTTCCGACGCCGATGACACTGACGACACAGACGCGGATGAGGCCATTCTGTCCTTCGAAGAGGAGGACAGCGGCAACCCCGAGGCCTCAGCCACACCGCAACCGCCATCCGCCGCGAACAAGACCGACGGCGACGCGGACAATGGAGTGGAGAATGCCAGCAGCGTCACCACCCTGCCCGGGCCTCTCATGGCCCGTGCAGCGCGGTTGCGTGCCGGCGGAGACTGACGTTTGGCAGGCTCAGTGCGTGTGGTTTGTCGACGTGAAACTGATGATCGCGACAATCCGGAACATCCCGGTCAGATCGCGGGTGCGACGGGGATCATCGGGGGGCAGAACGGTCGAGCCGCTGGATTGAACAAACTGGAATCCCGAGAATCCCCTGTATTGTCCCGACGTCAGCGGCTGAAACGGGTCATCGGCAAAAGCTGGCAACGGGGCAACAAAACAAAGAGCGCCGCAGAGAGCGGCCTTCAAGCGCAAGGGCATGGCAGTCTGTCCTTCATCCAACGAGAGAACGCCATGTGAATTCATGGCGAAGCAACGCAGATGCTATGACTTAAAAGTTACCAAAAGATATACAAATTCCGCCAGACGTGACTTTTCATTAACTATTTACACAGCGCCGGCCGAACCTGCCTATTCCGTCGCCAGATCCAGAGACAATGCGTGGATCGAGGCGATCAGATCCTGACCAAGCGCCGCATGCACCGACCGGTGGCGCGCGATGCGGCTTTGGCCCTCGAATTTTGCGCTGCGGATCACCACATGATAGTGACTTTCGCCGCCTTCCTGGAAGCCCGCATGGCCGCGGTGACGCTCGCTGTCGTCGCGCACCAGCAGATCGCTCGGCTCAAACGCGTCCCGCAACCGCGCCTCTATTTGTGACGTCTTCGACAATTTTCTGCTGCTCCCCGGAATGGCCCCTGTTATCTTGCCGTGATTAGTCTAAACTCTGGCGTCCGAGTCGAAAAGAGGTTCGAGATGAGCAGAACAGATCCCTTCGGTTTCGACATGTCGGTGAAGTCCGCGAAGAAGAAAAATCCGCGTGGACGCAAGGGCATGAGCGGAGAACAGGAAACCTCGCAGCGGGTCTGCGAGCATGACGGATGTGAGGAGCCGGGCAAGTTCCGTGCGCCCAAGGCGCCCGATGTGCTGGATGACTTTTACTGGTTCTGTAAGGACCATGTGCGCGAATACAACGCCAAATGGAGCTTCTTCGACGGCAAGACCGAAGCGGAGATGAACGCGCAGGAAAGCGCCGACAAGGTGTGGGAGCGCAAGACCAAGGACTGGCGCGATCCGGAGGCCAAGGCCTGGGCGCGCCTGGGCATCGAGGATCCGCACCAGGTGCTGGGCAACAATGCCACGCGCAACCCCGGCAAACGCCAGACCGGCGGGCGCAAGCTGCCGCCGACCGAACGCCGCGCGCTGGAGATCCTGGAGGCCGAGGATCACATGACCAAGGCCGAGATTCGCAAGGCCTACAAGGCACTTATCAAGGTGCTGCACCCGGACATGAACGGCGGCGACCGGTCTCAGGAGGACCAGTTGCAGCAGGTTGTCTGGGCCTGGGATCAGATCAAGGACAGCCGCAGTTTCAAGTAAATCCATCTGCGCGGCACATGCCCGCGCGATGGTAACGAAACGTCAATATTTGCCGGAGTAGAACCAGAGCTGCAGGCACTCGGCGCATTCCGTCCGGGCGCGGCTCTTTCACGTGTTTGGTGGGCTCACGTCGAACACCGCAGGACGGAACGGCCAGACGGTTCTCTCCCCGGCTGGCCGTTCATCGGAAATTGCTGATGCGTGCCGGTCAGGCGGGTTTGAAGACCAGGCTCACCCCGTTCAGGCAATGCCGCTTGCCGGTAGGTTTGGGGCCGTCGTTGAAGATATGCCCGAAATGCGACCCGCAGCGACGGCAATGCACTTCGGTGCGCCGCAACAGCAGTTTGCGGTCCACCTTGGTGCCAATCGCAGAGCTGGAGACCGGCTGCCAGAAGCTCGGCCAGCCGGTGCCGCTGTCGTATTTGTGCTGCGAGGAATAGACCGCGAGGTCACAGCCGCGGCAATGATACATGCCCGTGCGCTTTTCGCGATCGAGCGGTGAGGAAAAGGCCCGCTCGGTGCCTTCCTCGCGCATTACCTTGTACTCCGCGGCGCTCAGCATCGCTTTCCACTCGGCCTTGCTGCGGGTGACTTCGAACGAGCCGGTCGCGGCAGAGCCTGCGCGTGTCAGTCCGAGAGCGGCCACAGCAGCACCGGCGGTCAGGAACAATCTACGGTTCATGGGTGTCCTCCTTGTCGGGAAAGATGCGTCCCCGGTGCTTCGAGAGCAAGCCGGGGACGCGCACGATTGCGCGAGGTGTCACATGGGGATGCGTCGTCTCCGCCACGCAATCATGCGGGCCGCAAGTGGTTCGTTGGCCCAGTGCGGAAGACACGCAAACTGCAGGGCGGGAGTTTCAGGGGGGCAAAAAAAAACGCGCGGTCGGGTGCGGTTTTTCCCATGTGGAGCGCGTGGAGGTTGCAAAAATCCACGCCGCATCGAGCCACAGACCGCCGAACCTTGTCAGACGGTCCGACGGTCCGACGGTCGCAAACCTCCGCCACGACATAAAGAGGCTCCGGCACGCGCGAAGTCCGCCGCCGCAAGGCGCCCTATTCGCGCACGTCCAGAGCGCCCACGGCCAGAACCGGTCCGGTGGGCGCGCCGGTCGGCGAGCCGCCCAGCGGCTCTTCGGAGATCGCCACCACAGCGCCCCCGGTCATGATCGGGATCAGCGCGTCCGGCACCGGGATCTCGGTCAACTGGTCCTGTGTGATCAACCCGACAGAGACCGGCGCCGCACCGTCGCCGCTGTCCGGAATCACCCAGATCTGGTAGGAGACATCCTGCGGCACGGTCCCGTCGTCGCGGCGCACCATGAAGGTTTCACTGTCCGGCGCCCAATGCGCCAGCAACACCAGCCCGCGGTCGTCATCCACCAGATCGGCGTAAAGATGCGGCTGCTGGCCCGGGCCGATGAGGCCCGTCATCACCACCACGGCCGCCAGCGCGGCGGCGGCCACGGCGCCCAGCAGATAAGGCAGCAGATGGCGCCAGAACGGCACTTTCGTCTCGGCAAAGAGCGCGGATTCGATCCGCCGCAGAACCTGGGGCGGCGGTGGCACCTCTTCGACCGGGTCGGTGAAGCGGGCGAAATACTCCGCCCAGGCCGCGACATCCTGCTCCAGATCCGCGTCGGAGCCGATCTGCCGCTCGAAGGCCACTCGCTCGTCCTCGGGCAGCAACCCCAGCACGTATTCCGCCGCCGCCGCCTCCGCGCCGCCCGGCAGATCGCCGCTCTCGATGGGAATGCCGTCGTCGGTCATCGGCTCAGACACTCCCTCAATTGCATCAGACTGCGGCGCAGCCAGGTGCGCACGGTGTTCAGCTTGGTGTCCGACGCCGCGGCGATCTCGGCATAGGTCAGCCCGTCGAGATAGGCGCCGCGCACCATCGCGGCGCGGTCGGGGGGCAATTCACGCAGGCACATATGGAGCCGCCGAGCTTCCTCGTTTGCGATGGTCTGCGCCTCGGGGCCGGGGGCGGGATCGGCCAGCAGGTCGGCCTCCTCGACCGGGGCCACCTCTCCGCCGGAACGCGCGCGCCTCAGCCGGTCGATGGCGGCATTCCTCGTCACTGTGATGAGCCAGGTCATCGGGGAGTATCCGTTGGCGCGGTATTGTCCTGCCCGGTTCCAGATCCGCAGGAACACCTCCTGCAGGACCTCTTCGGCCAGAGCGTCTTGCTTCAACACACGCAAGGCGACGCCAAAGAGTTTCGGGCCGGTGCGATTGTAGAGCAGGCGAAACGCCCGCCGGTCGCCCATGGCCACCCGCGCGATCAACGCTTCGATCTCTTCCTGCGGCGTCATCTGAGATGCGTCTCCGGCGCCCTTCCCCTTGCCCCTGCCTGCGATATGTTGCACGTAGCGCAAGGACGAAAAACGTCAGGACGAAGGGCAGGAACACCATGGCGGACGGCACGATCGATATCAACGCGAAACCGACCGAGGAAATCTCGGTCCGCGAAGAGTTTGGCATCGACAGTGACATGGTCGTGCATGGATTTCCCGAGCGCTCCGAGCGGGTGCCGGAGCTCGACACCACCTACAAGTTCGACCCCGACACGACGCTGGCGATCCTTGCGGGTTTCCGCAACAACCGCCGCCTGATGATCCAGGGCTACCACGGCACCGGCAAGTCGACGCATATCGAACAGGTCGCCGCCCGGTTGAACTGGCCCACGGTACGCGTCAACCTCGACAGCCATATCAGCCGGATCGATCTCATTGGCAAGGACGCGATCAAGCTCAAGGACGGCGTGCAGGTCACCGAGTTTCAGGAAGGCATCCTGCCCTGGGCGCTCTCCAACCCGACCGCGATTGTCTTTGACGAATATGATGCGGGCCGCGCGGATGTGATGTTCGTGATCCAGCGGGTGCTGGAAACCGACGGCAAGCTGACGCTGCTCGACCAGAACAAGGTGCTGACACCGCACAAGTATTTCCGGATCTTCGCCACCGCCAACACGGTGGGTCTGGGGGATACGACCGGGCTTTACCACGGCACCCAGCAGATCAACCAGGGCCAGATGGACCGCTGGTCCATGGTCGCCACGCTGAACTATCTCAGCATCGACGCGGAAACCGCGATCGTTCTGGCCAAATGTCCGCACTACAACAATGAAAAGGGCCGCAAGCAGGTGCGCCAGATGGTGACGGTGGCCGATTTCACCCGCCGCGCCTTCATGAATGGCGAGCTCAGCACGGTGATGTCGCCCCGGACGGTCATCGCCTGGGCGCAGAACGCCGAGATCTTCCGCAATGTGGGCTACGCGTTCCGCGTCTCCTTCCTCAACAAATGCGACGAGCTTGAGCGCCAGACCGTGGCGGAGTTCTACCAGCGCTGTTTCGACGAGGAATTGCCCGAAAGCGCCGCGTCGCTGTCACTGGCGTAAGCCCCCCGGGGTCCACCGCGATCCGCGCAGCTTCATTTACAGAACCGGGCCGGGCCGTGTAGGCTCGGCCCTTGGTGTTTTCTGCATTTGAGGATCCTTTCATGACGCGTTTTTCCAGACTGACCTCCGCCTTTTGCCTGATGGTTTGCGCCCTGCCCGCGGGCGCTCAGGACGAACGGGAGACGCCGCTCTCGCCGGAGGATTTCCGCGCCGAAGTGGAGCGGGTGGGCAACGAGGCGGGCACCTCCCGCCTGCCGGTGACCTGTGGCGGGCTGTTCCGGGCGATGCGCAGCCTCGCCGAGGACGGCAGCGACCTGCACGAGACCTTTGGCAAGCAGGAAAAGGACATGGCGTTTTACGCCGTCGCGATGCACCGCAAGGCAACCGGCGCGACCGACACAGACACCTCCCTCGATTTCGTGGTGCCGCATATGCGCAATATCAGCACGCTCTACCTCAAACGCATGTCGCGCAATCGCAAGGCGACGGGCGCGTTGCTGGATGACCAGATCCGCGCCGATTTCAACTATTGCCGGGATTTGAACACCCGTCTGGGCGAGGCTGTGAAAAAGTGACGCCGCGGCTTCGGCCACTGGTCATTCACGGCACCCGGAGCTAGGTTGCGGCAAAGCTCAAACCGCCAGAGGCCCTATGGCAAAGCCCATCGACAACCCCGCTGATCCGTTCAAGAAAGCGCTGGCCGACGCCACCAAGGTGATGGCCGACGATCCGGAGCTTTCTGTCAGCTACAGCGTCGATCCGTCCGGTGTCTCGGGCGACGCGATGCGACTGCCACAGGTCAGCCGCCGGATGACCCGCGATGAGGTGCTGCTGGCCCGCGGCACCGCCGACGCGCTGGCGCTTTACCACCGCTATCACGATGCGGGCACCCACAGCCGCTACGCGCCTCCGGGCGACATGGCGCGCGAGCTTTACGAGGCGATGGAGACGGCGCGCTGCGAGGCGATGGGCGCGCGCGACATGCCGGGCACCGCGGGCAATATCGACGCCAAGATCGGGCACGAGGCCTCGCGCCGCGGCTATGGCCAGATCCGCGACAGCTCCGAAGCGCCGCTGCCCGCCGCCGCGGGGTACCTCATCCGCCATCTGGCCACCGGTCGCGATCTGCCGCCCGATGCGGCCAATGTGATGGAGCTCTGGCGCGGCTTCATGGAAGATCAGGCCGGCGGCACGCTGGAAAGCCTCGGGGACACGCTCTCCGACCAGACGGCGTTCGCCAAGTTCGCCCGCCGGATGATCACCGATCTGGGCTATGGCGACCAGCTGGGCGACGATCCCGACGCTTTGGACGACGAGGCCGAGGAAGACGGCCAGGAGGACGGTCAGGACGAGGAAGAGCAGCCCGACAGCAGCGGTCAGGATGACGAGCAATCCGAGGATGCCGACGCCTCGCCCGAGCAGAGCCAGGACGAAACCCAGGATCCCAGCCAGGCGCAGGTCTCGATGGAGGATGCCGCCGATCAGGAAATGGGCGAAGAGGTCGAGATGCCCGAAGGCGAGGCTCCGCTGGAGCCGCCAGCGCCGCAGCCGGTCTCTGACGCCGATCCCGATTACCGCGTCTATGCCACGGATTACGATGAGGAAATCGCCGCCGAAGATCTTGCCGAGCCGGTCGAGCTGGAGCGGCTGCGCGCCTATCTCGACCAGCAGCTCGAACCCCTGAAAGGGGCGGTCAGCCGTCTGGCCAACAAGCTCCAGCGCCGTTTGCAGGCGCAGCAGAACCGGTCCTGGGAGTTCGACCGGGAGGAGGGCATCCTCGATGCCGGACGTCTGGCCCGGGTGGTTGCCAACCCCACCACCCCGCTCAGCTTCAAGATCGAGAAGGACACCGAGTTCCGCGACACCGTGGTCACACTTCTGCTGGACAATTCCGGCTCCATGCGCGGGCGGCCCATCTCCATCGCGGCGATCTGCGCCGATGTTCTGGCGCGCACGCTGGAACGCTGCTCGGTCAAGACCGAGATCCTCGGCTTCACCACCCGCGCCTGGAAAGGCGGGCAGGCCCGCGAGATGTGGCTCAATGAGGGGCGCGAACAGCAGCCCGGGCGGCTCAACGATCTGCGCCACATCATCTACAAGCGCGCCGACGCGCCCTGGCGCCGGGTGCGCGACAATCTCGGCCTGATGATGAAAGAGGGCCTGCTGAAGGAAAATATCGACGGTGAAGCGCTGGAATGGGCGCATCGGCGCATGGCCGGACGGCCCGAGGCGCGCAAGATCCTGATGGTGATCTCCGACGGTGCGCCGGTGGACGATTCCACCCTGTCGGTGAACCCCGCCAACTACCTCGAGAAACACCTGCGCGACGTGATCGCCATGGTCGAGCGCAAGAAACAGGTGGAGCTTCTGGCCATCGGCATCGGCCACGATGTCACGCGCTACTACGATCGCGCGGTCACCATCACCGATGTCGAGCAACTGGCCGGTGCGATGACCGAACAGCTTGCGGCGCTCTTTGACGCCGATCCGCGGGCGCGGGCGCGCTTTGCAGGGATCAGGCGCGCCGGCTGATCAGGCCTTGGAACAGGGGGCGCTGCCCCCTCGCCGCCAAAGGCGTCTCACCCCCGGCGGTATTTTCAAAGAGAAGAAGCGCAAACTGGGGCGCCGGGCCTGCGCATCTCCTCTTTTCAAATACGCGTTCCAGGCTTTGCCGCAGGCGCGCCGCTTGAAGGCATGAGGCGGCCGTGGCGCGGAAAACCCAGGCGCGCGGCGAGCCCGACCAGCAGAGTGGCGACACCAGGGCGGCGGCGGCGGGCCAGCGCTTGGCCTGCGCGTTCGGCCCCGGTCATCGCGGTCAGGTGATCGGGACGTGCGGTGAGGATGCGGGTGTCGATGGGGCTGAGCATGGGCGTTCTCCTCTGTGATGTCCCACCGTCGCACTGCCGGAGGCGGCGCGCTTGAAGACCGTCCTGTGATATTCCTTGGAAACCCCTGTGATACGACCCGAAGCTTGCGCAAACCCGCGCGCAGCGCTCTGCTGCCCGCCATGCGCTTTGCCTTTGCCAATTGTTGCCTCGATACCGACGCGCTGAGCTTCACGCGGGACCGGAGGCCCGTCGCCGTTGAACCTCAGGGCTTTGATCTCATTTGCGCTCTGGCCGAAAATGCAGGCCGTGTCGTGACCCGCGACGAGATTGTCGAGGCGGTCCGGGGCGGGAGGATCGTGTCGGAACGCGCGATCTCCGCCCGCAAGATGGTGGGTGACGATGGCAGACGTCAGGCGGTGATCCGAACGGTGGTGCGGCGCGGTCTGCAGATGGTGGCAGAGGTCCGGACCGGATCCGCCGAAGCCCCCCGCGCCGCCCGCCCCCAGCCGTCAGAGCATCCGGTTTGCCCGCGCACGGGATGGCGCGAGCCTGGCCTATGCGGTGACCGGCGACGGCCCGCCGCTTTTTCTGACCTGGCACTATCCGACCAGTCTGGAGCTCGACTGGCGCAACCCCGATTGCCTGGCGTTTTTCGCGGCGGTGGGGCGCGGTCGTCGGCTGTTGCGCTATGATCACCGCGGCAGTGGCCAGTCCGAGCCGGTGCTGACGACGGTGGATCTCGACCGCGCGGCCGATGATCTCTGAGCCGTCGCCGATGCCGCGGAGTTCGGGACCTTCGACCTGCCGGGCCTCTCGGCGGGGGCGGTCTTTTCGGTGCAGTTTGCCGCGCGCCACCCCGAGCGGGTGCGCAGGCTGGCGCTGATGGGCGGATACGTGCATGGCCGCCTGCGCCGCAGGACGACAGCTCGGACTCCATCACGGCGCTGATCCGCGACCGGTGCGCCACCCCGGGCAGCGCGATGATCGGCGCGTGGCTCAGCGCCTGCTACCCCGATGCCAGCGCGCAATCCGTGCAGGCCTGGGTGCGCAACATCCAGAGCTCCTGCACGGCCGAGGCGCTGATGGCGATGGGCGCGATGATCAGCACCGTCTCGATCGAAGATGTTCTGGCAAAAGTGCGCGCGCGCACTCTGGTCATGCACGCGCGCGATGACGCGGTGCATCCGCTGACCGAAGGGCGCAATCTGGCGCAGGGCATCCCGGGCGCCGAGCTTTGCGTGATCGACAGCGCCAACCACCATCCCTTTCCCGGCATGCCGGGCTTCGAGGCGTTTCTCGACACGCTGACCGGTTTTCTCGACGAGTGAGCGCCACAAAGCCGGGTTGCGTCCCGGCGGGGTTCGGGGTTCCTTGGGCGGGCAACTGCACCGGAGCGCCGCGATGTATCAGTCTTTCGAAACCACGACCTCACCGGAAAACGGACCGGTCCGGCTCGAGGCATTGCGCGCGGCGCTGCAGACCGAGGCGCTCGACGGATTCCTGATCCCGCGCGCGGATGCGCATCAGGGTGAATACGTGGCGCCGCGCGACAGCCGTCTGGAATGGCTGACCGGGTTCACCGGCTCCGCGGGCTGGTGCGTCGCGCTGAAAGACCGCGCGGCGGTCTTTGTCGACGGGCGCTACCGGGTGCAGGTCAAGGCGCAGGTCGCGGATGTTTTTGAAAAGGTCGACTGGCCGGAAACCGGGCTTGCCAAATGGATCGGCGCGGCGCTGGACAAGGGGCGCATCGGGTTCGATCCGTGGTTGCTGACCGTGGAGCAGCACCGCGCCATGCAGGCCAAGCTCGACGCTGTCTCTCTGGTGCCAACCCGCAACCTTGTCGACGCGATCTGGGACGACCAGCCCGCCCCGCCGCAAGGCGCGGTTTTCGCCCAGCCGGAGGAGCTGTCAGGTGAGGCGCATGGCGACAAGATCGCGCGGCTTGCACAGGATCTGGGACCCGCCGACGCGGTGGTGATCACCCTGCCCGACAGCATCGCCTGGCTTTTGAACATTCGCGGCTCCGACATTCCGCGCAATCCGGTACCGCACGGGTTCGCGATCCTGCATGCCGATGCGCGGGTGGGGCTCTTCATGGATCCCGCCAAGCTTTCCGCGCTTGGCGACCATCTGGGCGCGCGGGTGACGCTGGCACCGCCAGAGGCGTTCCTGCCCGCACTGGGCGAGCTGAAGGGCAGCGTGCAGATCGACCCCGAAAGCTGCCCCATGGCCGTTGCCTGCGCGCTCTCCGCCGCCACGCTGGTCGAGGCGCCCGATCCCTGCCTGCTGCCCAAGGCGCGCAAGAACGACATCGAACTGGCCGGTGCCCGCGCCGCCCATCTGCGCGACGCGGTGGCGATGGCACGGTTTCTGGCCTGGCTCGATCACGCCGCGCCGGGCGGCCTGACCGAAATTGCCGTGGTCGAAAAGCTAGAGGAAGAACGCCGCGCCACCAACGCCCTGCGCGACATCTCGTTCGAGACCATCGCCGGGTCCGGCCCGCATGGCGCGATCGTGCATTACCGCGTCACAAAAGACACCGACCGCAAGCTGCAGCCCGGCGAGTTGTTCCTGGTCGATTCCGGCGGGCAATATGTCGATGGCACCACCGACATCACCCGCACCGTGGCCATCGGCGATCCGGGCGATATCGGCGCGGAGGAAAAGCGCGCCTTCACGCTGGTGCTCAAAGGCATGATCGCCGTGTCCATGCTGCGCTTTCCCAAAGGGCTGGCGGGGCGCGACATCGATCCGTTTGCGCGCGCGGCGCTCTGGGCGCATGGGCTTGATTACGGCCATGGCACCGGCCACGGGGTCGGCGCGTATCTTTCCGTGCATGAAGGGCCCGCCCGCATCGCGCGCACCGGCACCGTGGCGCTTGAGCCGGGCATGATCCTGAGCAACGAGCCGGGGTTTTACCGCGAGGGCGCCTACGGCATCCGCATCGAGAACCTCGTGGCCGTCGAAGAGGCCCCAGCCCTGCCCGACCAGACCGTCAAGGCGATGCTGCGCTTCGAGACGCTGACCCTCGCGCCCATCGACCGGCGGCTGATCCTGCGCGATCTGATGACCAAGCCCGAACGCGACTGGCTCGATGCCTATCACGAGACGGTCCGCGCCAAGGTCGGCCCGCTTCTGGACGAGGAGACGCGGGACTGGCTATCGCGGGCCTGCCGCGCTATCTGACATGATCACGTTACAGCCCCGGTGTCTTAAGACGGGGACAAGGGGAGAAACCACATGTCCAATCACATCACCATTCGGCCCGCGAGCGGCAGCTGGAGCATTCGCGCCGGTGGCGCCGTCATCGGTGAATCGAGCGCGGCCCTTGAGCTGAGCGAAGGCGACAGGGCCCCGGTGATCTACTTCCCGCGCAGCGACATCGCCATGGCGTTCCTCGATCGCACCGAACACAGCACCCATTGCCCGCACAAGGGGGATGCCAGCTATTTCTCGATCATGTCGAAGTCGAAGACCTACGCAAACGCCGTCTGGTCCTACGAGGATCCGAAGGACGACGTGTCCGAAATCAAGGACTATCTCGCGTTTTACGAGCAGGACGGCGTGACCGTGGAAAACGTCTGAGCAACGGCCCGCACCATGCGGGGCGCGTGAGTTTCGACACGGTTGGTGTGGCGAGGTGAGGCCCGACAGGGTTGGTGCGCCAGTGCGCATTCCCGGTTGGCGATAGCGTGTCGATGCCTCGCAGATGACGCACTCGCAAATGCCGCAATGGATAGGCGTGTCCCGTGATCTCCAGAGCTTCGGGCATCGTCAAACTGGTCGCTCACAGCGCCACTTTTTCCCGTCAGCACCTTTCGCCCCGGTCACGCGAACAGGGCGTCGCAACCCTCTGACGGAACGAGGATTTTTCCTGACCCCGACGAGCCGGAAAACCCCGCTGATATTGCATAGCACCGCAACCGCTTCAAAATGAGCTCCAAGGATTTCAAATCAAGGGAGCCCGTCATGTTCCGCCTCTTCGCCTTTTTGTCTTTTTGCCTTTTCGCCACCGCCGCCGCGGCCACGCAAACGCTTTACATCAACGCCCCCAGGGATGGCGGTCTCAACCTGCGCAGCGGGCCCTCGACCGCCTACCACATCCTGCGCGAGATGCCGCATGGCAGCCGGGTGACCCTGCTGCGCCGCCCCGGCACCTGGGTGCAGCTGCGCCATGAAAGCGGCGCTGTGGGCTGGGCGCATGGGCGCTATCTCTCGACCTACCGTCCCGCCCCGATCCACGCACCGGCGCCTGCCCCATCGCTCGAGACGCGCTACGTTCACGCCCCGACCTATGGCGCGCTCAACCTGCGCGAAGGGCCCGGAACCGGGCATCCGGTGATCCTCAGGATGAAACAGGGCGCCGCCGTCGAGCTTCTGGGCAAGACCGGCCACTGGCAGCTGGTACGGCACAGCTCCGGCGCGGTGGGCTGGGCGCATGGGCGCTACCTCGTGGCCGAGCGCCGGCACCACGTGCCGCGTCTTGGCCCCCAGCACCAACGCCCCCGCCACTGGCACCCGTCCCGGCGCAGCTGCAAGGGGCTTCACGGTCCCGCCTGGCAGATCTGCCGCGCCCGGCAACTGGCCGACCGCTCGCGCTACGGCTGGTAGCTCATGAATGCTCTTCCTCGGCGGTGGCAGCCAGCGCCCGGTTATAGGCCTTGAGCGCATCGACATGGAACAGCGCGCCCTGCAGCACCGGCGTGCCCGCCTCGCCCTCGAGCCTGACCACCGGCAGGAACGCCACGCCCGACTTGTCAAAGCGCGGCAGCGCGGTCTCCAGCGTCGCACTGGCCTGCACGTAGAGCCCCTGCTCGATCATCGTCAGGCAGGCCTCTTCATCCGCCGCCCCCTCGTCGGTTGGTTTGCGCATGACCCCCTGCACGCGGAACATCGCCAGCAGATAGGCCTGTGGCCCAGCAGCCAGATGCACCTTGCGCCGCTCCAGCTGTGTCAGGAAAAACGACCGCGCCACCAGCCGTGAGGACACCGCCGTCGACATCGAGACCGACACCATCACCGCCAGCCCGGTCTGCCAGTCGCCGGTCAGCTCGAACACGATAAGCGTGGTCGAGATCGGCGCCCCCAGCACCGCCGCCGCCACCGCCCCCATGCCCGCCAGCGCGTAAAGCGTGAAGGCGCCCGAGTGCTCCGGGAAAAGCCCGGTGGCGATCAGCCCGAAGGCCAGGCCGGTCAGCGCACCGACCATGAGCGACGGTGAAAACACCCCGCCGCCCATGCGCCCGGCCATGGTGATCGCCACCGCCGCGGTTTTCAGCACCGCAAAGACGATGGCCTCGTGCAGCACCAGCTCTCCGGTCAGGGCAAGCGATGTGGTCTCGTAGCCGACCCCGATGATATGCGGGTAGAAGATCGCCATGCCGCCCAGCAGCAACCCCGCCACCGCCGGGCGCAGCCAGTACGGCAGACCCAGCCGGTTCTGCAGCCGCGTCTCCCAGTCATCGGCCCAGAAGATCGCCTGCATGAAGATCACCGCAACCAGCCCCGACAGCAGCCCGAGAATAAAGAAGGCCGGCAGCTCCAGGTAGAACTCCACCACCGAGGTGCCCGGCAGCACAAACTCCGTCACATCGCCAAAGGTCAGCCGGTTGATCACCGTGCCCGCCGCACTGGCCACGACAATGGGCGCAAAGGCATGCACGGCAAAGTGTCTCAACACCACTTCCAGTGCAAAAAGCGCGCCCGCAATGGGCGCGTTGAAACTGGCCGAGACCGCCGCGGCCACGGCGCAGCCCAGCAGATCGCGCCCGGTGATCCCGTCCACCCGCAGGACATTGGCGACCCAGGTGGAGATCATCGCCGCGATATGCACCACCGGCCCTTCCCGCCCCGTGGAGCCGCCGGTCGAGAGCGTGATCCAGGAACAGACCGCCGAGGCAAGCCCCGCCTTGTTGTCGACCCGCCCGTCATTGATCGCCGCCCCCTCGATCACGTCCGAGACCGAGCGCACGCGCCCGTCGGTGGTAAAGAGATAAAGGATCAGCCCGACCACCATGCCCCCCAGGGCCGGGATCGTCAGCACCCAGCCCCAATGCAGCGTCTCGGCAAAACTGTGCAGCGTGTTGGGATCCTCGGTGCCGTAAGCCCAGGTCTGCAACCCTTCGATGGCAAAGCGAAAGCCGATGGCCGCAAATCCCGACGCCACCCCCACCAGCAGCGCGATGAACCAGAACTGGATCTGTCCGGGGCCTCTGTGCCGCAGGAAATCCCAGCCGCGCACGCAATGGGCTGCGGTTTTGCTGACCTGGCGATTCAAGTGGCTGAGCACCGAAGGCTCCTCCAATCCCGTGACTTCCCCGCACGCGCCCTCTTGGATAGGATGCCCCGGATCAATTTCGGAGACACGTATATGCCGATAGCCAAGGCGCTTGACGACCTGACCCAACTCCTAGGGGAACGGTTGAGCCGATCCAAGTCCGATCTCGAGGCGCATGGCCGCTCGGAGTCCTATTACCCGCTCACACCGCCCGATGCGGTGGCCTATCCCGAAACCACCAAAGAGGTGGCCGCGCTGATGAAGATCTGCGCCGCAGAGGCCTTCCCGGTGATCGGCTGGGGGGCGGGCACGTCGCTGGAAGGCCACGGGCTGGCGGTGCAGGGCGGCGTGGTGGTGGATTTCAGACGGATGAACCAGGTGCTGCAGATCAACGCGGCGGATATGGATGTGGTGGTGCAGCCCGGTGTCAGCCGCGAAGCACTCAACGAGGAACTGCGCGCCACCGGGCTCTTCTTTCCCGTCGATCCCGGCGCCAATGCCAGCATCGGCGGCATGGCGATGACGCGGGCGTCGGGCACAACCACGGTGCGCTACGGCACGATGCGCGACGCGGTGCTGGCGCTCGAGGTGGTGCTGGCGGATGGAACGGTGATCCGCACCGGCGGGCGCGCGCGGAAATCCGCCTCCGGCTACGATCTCACGGCGCTGATGGTGGGCTCCGAAGGCACGCTGGGGCTGGTGACGGAGCTGACCCTGCGCCTGCACGGCATTCCCGAAGCGACCAGCGCCGGGATCTGCGCCTTCCCGTCGCTGGACGCCGCCGTGGCCGCGGTGACCGAGACCGTGCAACTGGGTGTGCCGATGGCGCGGATCGAATTTGTCGACGCGGCCACGGCCGCGGCCTTCAACACCTATGCGGGCACCGATCTGCCGCCCAGCCCACATCTGATGGTGGAGTTTCACGGCTCGCCCGGCAGCGTCGCAGAAGATGCCGCCCGGTTCGGAGAGATCGCCGCGGATCACGGCAGCACGAAGTTCGACTGGTCGAGCAAACCCGAAGAGCGCCGCGCGCTCTGGGCGCTGCGCCACAACGCCTATTACGCGATCCTGGCCAGCCGACCCGGCGCGCGCGCGCTGGTCACCGATATCTGCGTGCCGATCTCGCAACTGGCCGAAGCGGTAGAGAAGACCGCCGCCGAGATCGCCGCCTCCGCCCTGCCCGGCCCGATCCTGGGTCATATGGGCGACGGCAATTTCCACGCCATCCTGCTGGTCGATCCCGACATCCCGTCCGAGCTGGAAACCGCCAGGACGCTGGCCGACCGAATGGCCGAACGCGCGCTGCGGCTGGGCGGCACCGCAACCGGCGAACACGGCATCGGCATGGGCAAGCTCGGCTTCATGCAGGCCGAACACGGCCCCGCCTGGGCGGTGATGGGCACGCTGAAAACCGCGCTCGATCCACAGAACATCCTCAACCCCGGCAAACTGGTGCGCGACACCTGAGCTATCCCGCGTCAGCCTCCGCGCGGCGCTCGCTCAAGGCAGGACAGACAGGGCGACCGCTCGAGGACCAACGGAACCGCAAATGCGCCCCATGTCTCGCGGGAAGACGGTTCTTCTGCTCGTCCTCAGCCCGGCGCGCCGGATCGCAGTTCCTGAAGCCTTCCGGATCGCCCCCGGAGCCATCCCGGCCTGAGGTACGACCGATTGAGCGACCGCTCAAGGACCAACGGCATCGCCGAAGCGCCCCTTGCCTCACGGCAAATCACAACTCTGGTTGCCCTCACCCCCTGGGCGCTGTGACGCGGCACCTGACAGATCCCGCCTATGCCCCGGAGCCGTCCCGGCCTGAGGCAAGCCCGACAGGGTGACCGCTTGAAGACCCGGGGAACCGCCAAAGCACCCCATCTCCCACGACAAAGCACAATTCCGCCTGCCCTCACCCTCGGCACGTTTGGACGCAGCACCTGAACCCTCCTGCATTTGCCTCGGAGCCGTCCTCGCTTGAGGCAAGACGGACAGGGCGCCCGCTCTAGGGCAAGCGGAATTGCCGAGGGGCCCCATGTTTCATGGGGAGACGGCCATTCCGCTTGCCCTCGAGCGGGCGGTCTGTCAGGCGCAGATCAAGCGAGGACGGCTTCGGAGCATTTGCCTGGGTGAGTCCGAAGCGCCCTCACTTTTCCGTCACTGAATGCGCCATGCGAAAAGCCTGACTCACGTAACGCTGCCTGAAATCGAGGATTTCAACGCGTTACGTGATACGCGCCGTATCAGGTATTTCTTCAGGCGCCATCACCACCCGATCCGACACTGGCCCCCAAAAGCCCGCGGGCCCGATACCGCCCACTCACCCCGCAAGCAGCGCCCGGGCCGCCGCGCGGGCCTCGTCGGTCACGATGTCCCCGGCCAGCATCCGGGCGATCTCCGCCTCCCGGTCAGGGGCGCCCAACGGCACAACGGTCGAGGTGGTCATCTCGTCGCGCACCTGCTTTTCCACCCGCCAGTGATGCCCGCCAAGGGCAGCGACCTGCGGCGAATGGGTGACCACGAGCACCTGCCCGCCCTCCGCCAGCGCCTTCAGCCGCCGCCCTACCGCATCGGCGGTGGCGCCGCCGACGCCGCGGTCGATCTCGTCGAAAATCATCGTGACCCCGGCGTTTCGCTCTTCGCTGAGGCAGACCTTCAGGGCCAGCAGGAAGCGCGACAGCTCGCCGCCGGAGGCGATCTTGTTGAGCGGTCCTGCCGGCGCGCCGGGATTGGTGGCCACCGTGAACTGCACCGCGTCGCAGCCGTCGGGTCCCGCGGCGGCATCGCTCAGGACCGTGCGAAAAACCGCGCGTTCCATCTTGAGCGGGGCGAGTTCCGCCGCAAGCGCCCGGTCGAGCCGCTCCGCCGCGTCCAGACGCGCCGCGCGCAGCTCATCTGACACGGCGTCATAAGCGGCCTCGGCCTCCGTGCGCGCGGCCTCCAGCGCGCCAAGCTGCGCTTCTCCGGCATCGAGTGCGGCCAGCCGCGCCGACAGGGTCGCCGCCAGCCCGGCCAGATCATCGGGCAGCACGTCGTGTTTGCGCGCCAGCGCCCGCAGCGCAAAGAGCCGCTCTTCGGTGTCTTCCAGATCGCCCAGATCGAAGGCCAGCGCATCGAGGCAATCGGCCACGCCGCGCGCCGCCTCGTCGAGCTCCGCCATGGCGCGGGTCAGCGCGCCGATGGGCGCATCGAGACGGCCCTCGGCCTTCTCGGCGGCCCCGTCGAGCCAGCGCAGCGCGTTTGACATCGCGCCTTCGGCGCCGTCATAGCCCAGCGCAGACGAGGCCTGCGCGATATCGGCGCGGATCTTCTCGGCGCTCTGCATGCTGCGGCGGCGGCTGTCGAGCTCGGCCTCTTCGCCCGGCTCGGGCGCCAGCTTGTCAAGCTCGGCCACCGCGTGGCGCAGAAAATCCTCTTCGGCGCGCACCGCCTCCAGCGCCGCCACCGCGGCCTCCAGCGTCTTGCGGGCCTTGGCTCTGACGCTCCAGGCCGTGCGCACCCGCTCGATCAGCGGCGCCAGCCCGCCATAGATGTCGAGCAGCGTGCGGTGCCCCCTGGGGTCGAGCAAGCCGCGATCGTCATGCTGGCCATGCAGTTCCACCAGCGTGTCCGAGAGGTTGCGCAGCACATCGCCGGAGACGCGCCGGTCGTTCACCCAGCCGGTCTTGCGCCCGTCCGCAGTGTTCACCCGGCGCAGGATCAGCTCGTTGCCTCCCGGCAGGCCCGCCGCCTCCAGAACCGCGCGCGCAGCATGCCCCGCCGCCAGATCGAAGACCGCCACCACCTCGCCCTGCGCGGCCCCGGCGCGCACCAGCTCTGCCCGGCCACGCCAGCCCAGCACAAATCCCAGTGAATCCAGCAAGATGGACTTGCCCGCCCCGGTTTCTCCGGTCAGCACGTTGAGACCGGGGCGGAACTCCAGGTCCAGCCGGTCGATGATCAGCATGTCTCTGATTTCAAGCGCGCGCAGCATACGCCGGCTCCGTAGGGTGGGTTTTCAACCCACCATGACTTACAGCCACTCGCCCTTGACCATCTGGCGATAGACCGCGCCCAGCCAGTTGTTGTCGAAGACCTTGGGCTCCAGCCCCTGCCCGGTCAGCAGGGCAAAACTGTCCTCGTACCATTCCGTCGACTGGTAATTATAGCCCAGGATCGCACCCGCGGTCTGCGCCTCTTCGGCCAGACCAAGCGACAGATACGCCTCCACCAGACGGTGCAGCGCTTCGGCGGTGTGGGTGGTTGTCTGGAAATCCTCGACCACCACGCGGAACCGGTTCACCGAGGCGGCAAAGTGATCGCGCTTGAGATAGTAGCGCCCGATTTCCATCTCCTTGCCCGCCAGATGATCGAAGGCGAGGTCGAACTTCAGGATCGAAGAGCGCGCATATTCGCTGTCGGGATAGCGCTCGATCACCGTGCGCAGCGCCTGCAGCGCCTGAAAGGTCAGGCCCTGATCACGGCCCACAAGCTCGATCTGGTCGTAATAGCTGAGCGCCAGAAGATACTGCGCGTAGGCCGCGTCGTCATCAGCCGGATAGAAGTCGATGTAACGCTGTGCTGCGCCGCGCGCGTTCTCGTAATCCTTGTCCTGATGATAGGCATAGGCCTGCATGATCAGCGCGCGCTTGGCGAGATCGGAATAGGGGTAAAGCCGCTCGACCTCGCCAAAGTAGAAGGCTGCGTCTTCGGGATCGGAGGTCGACAGCTCGTATTCGCCGCGTTCGAAGATCTGCTGGGCGGTGAACGCTTCCAAGGGTTGTCCCTGCGGGCCGGTGCCCTTCTGGCGCAACTCATCGCAACCGGACAGCGCCAGTGCCATCACCGCCGCCAGGATCACGGAATTGCGCGATCTGCCCCCTGCCATGCTCGACCTTTCCACGATATCAACCTCGATACCCATGTGGGTTCTCCCTGCCTGCAAGAGACCCTTTGAGGGATGTCCTAGCATAGAAAATTCCAAGGCAAAACGACAAAGCAGCGATTTCCTGCCATGCTGTCAAAGGCGTGATTTTAGGGTGCCAGTCGCGACAGGTCATCGCCGCGGTCAGGCGACGGCGGGGATCTCGTGCCGCTCGACCCCGGCGCCGGGCAGGCGCGCGGCCAGATCGTCGTCGCAATGCACCAGGCGGAACGCGTCGGGCGTTGCAAACAGCGCGTGCAGCAGCGCGTTGGTGATCGCGTGGCCCGCCTTGTGGCCTTCGTAATGTCCAAGGATCGGCGCACCGGCCAGCGACAGATCACCCAGAGCGTCCAGCATCTTGTGGCGCACAGGCTCGTCCGCGTGGCGCAACCCGCCGCCGCTTTCCACCAGCGGGCCGTCAAAGACAATGGCGTTTTCACCGGGCACGCCGCCAAGCGCCAGCCCGTTGGCCTGCATCATCTCGACCTCGGCACGGCGGCAGAAGGTGCGGCTGTCGCAGAGCTCGCGCACGAAAGAGCCGTTGGCCAGATCCAGACGCTTGGTCTGGCTGCCGATCGCCTCTTCGGCGAAATCGATGTGGAACTGCATGGTCAGGCCGCGCGCCGGGCTCAGCCGCGCCCAGCCTTTGGGAGTGTCCACGGTCACCGGCTTGAGGATCTCGATGGCCCGCACCGGGGCTGCCAGAACGCGGACGCCGCGCGACAGGATCCCACGCACGAATGGCGCGGAGGAGCCGTCGAGGATCGGCACTTCGGGACCGTCCAGCTCGATAAGCGCATTGTGCACGCCGCATCCGGCCAGCGCCGCCATCACATGTTCGATGGTCGAGACCGACACACCCGCGCCGTTCACGATCTTGGTGCAGAGCGGAGAGACCTCGACCGCATCCCAGCGGGCGGGCACCAGAGTGTCGCCGAGGCTGATATCGGTGCGCTTGAACCAAACGCCATGCTCGGCGGAGGCCGGGCGGATGGTCAGCCGTGCCGGGCGCCCGGAATGCAATCCGACGCCGTCAAAGTTGATCGTGGAACGAATGGTTGTCTGCACGGGATCACCCAGATTATTACGCCGCACGTGCCCCCCATCGCGGACGCGGCTTGGCTTGATCTCGGAGATACGGCGACCGGGTCAATCGCTCAAATCAAAGATTGTAACTGTGTGAAACATCCTCCGTGATCGCTCGGCAGTATCCCGCCGCCATTTCAATCACGACATGCAACCATCTGATATCTTTTGGGAAATTCGACTGTCCACAGGCGGATTTTTCGACCGGATTTGCAAAGCGTGTTTGGCCGCAGCCGCAGATTCACCGCAATTCTGTCATTCAGAGCACACGCGAAAGCTGCGCATGCGCCCCGCCATCGCGCCACGATTGCCGGATCCGGCCTCGATTTGCCCGTGTCGGACCGCTTATCCGGCGCATTCACGGGCACAGGTCACGCGAAAGGATCCACAGGGCACAAGATGCCCCCCGCATGGCAAAAGGCCCTCCGGCATTTCCGCCGAAGGGCCCTTGTCACGCGATGGTGCGTTGATCAGTTCGCCTGGCGCCGCAGGAAGGCCGGGATCTCGATCTTTTCCTGATCCGGATCCGCGTCATCCTCGACCACCGGTGCGGGACGCTGCGCCTGGACCGGCGGTTGCTGGCGGCGCGGCTGTTGCGGCGCCTCCTGCCCGGTGCCGTGCCCGCCGGTCATGCGACCGATGAGCGAGTTGACACTGAAGCGCGGGCGCTCGGCCCCGCCATCCGCATGCGGCGCGGCGCTCGGCTGAGCGGCGGCGGCCTGACGCTCGCTTGCGGAGCGCGACGCGGCGGCCTTGAGACGCGCCAGCGTGTCGGGGCTCGGCGTGCCGGGGGCTGCCGACGGTGCGGCGCGAGGTGCGATGTAGTCCTCGGGCTCGGCCTCGATCGTGTCGGGCGACGGACGGAATTCGGCCACTTGCGGCTGGTAGGCCGGCGGCGGCAGATCGTTCTCCGAGGCGCGCTCGTCTTCGAAGATCGTCTCCATCTGTTCTTCGGCGGCGGCGCGTTCGGCCTCCATCCGGCCAAAGAGCGACGGCTCCGGTTCGGCCTGCGCGGCGGCCGGTGTCATCTCGGCGGCAATCTGCGGCGCGTCCTGCGCGGCTTCTTCGACCGCGCGCTCCGGCTGGGCCAGAGGCTGCGCAAGGCTGCGGCGCGGCAGCGGCGTTTCGGCATTGCTGACCGTGGCGTCGATACCTGTGGCGACCACCGAGACACGCATCACACCTTCCATGCCGTCGTCCAGCGTCGAACCGACGATGATATTCGCATCCGCATCCACCTCTTCGCGGATCCGGTTGGCGGCCTCGTCCAGTTCGAAGAGCGTGAGGTCATGCCCGCCGGTGATGTTGATGAGCACGCCCTTGGCACCCTTGAGGCTGATCTCGTCGAGCAGCGGGTTCGCGATGGCCTTTTCGGCGGCCTGCACGGCGCGATCCTCGCCCTCGCCTTCGCCGGTGCCCATCATCGCCTTGCCCATCTCGTCCATCACGGCGCGCACATCGGCAAAATCGAGATTGATCAGGCCCGGGCGCACCATCAGATCGGTCACCCCCTTGACGCCCTGGTAAAGCACGTCATCGGCCATCGAGAACGCCTCGGTAAAGGTCGTGCGTTCATTGGCGAGGCGGAAGAGGTTCTGGTTGGGGATGATGATCAGCGTGTCGACCACCTGCTGCAGCGAGTCCACACCGTCCTCGGCCTGCTTCATCCGCTTGGCGCCTTCGAACTGGAAAGGCTTGGTCACCACACCCACGGTGAGCACGCCCAGTTCCCGCGCGGCCTGCGCGATGATCGGCGCCGCCCCGGTGCCGGTGCCGCCGCCCATGCCTGCGGTGATAAAGCACATGTGTGCGCCCGCGAGGTGATCGACGATCTGCTCGATGCTTTCCTCGGCGGCGGCCGCCCCGACGCTGGCGCGTGCGCCCGCGCCCAGACCTTCGGTGACCTTCACCCCAAGCTGCACCCGGCTTTGCGCCATGCTTTGCTGCAGGGCCTGCGCGTCGGTGTTGGCCACGACGAACTCGACACCCTCGAGCTCTTTTTCGATCATGTTGTTGACCGCGTTGCCACCGGCGCCGCCCACGCCGAAGACCGTGATGCGCGGCTTGAGGTCTTCCTGACCGGGCATGGAGAGGTTCAATGTCATGTTTTTTCCGCCTGTGCTTGACCAGCTACGAGCCTGTCCTCGGCCCTTTCGGCAAACATTACCGTCTAGAACCCCCCTCGTCACGTGAAAATCCGAAGATTCACACCAAATCTGCCACAAAAAGGACGTGGTTCCGCGAGTTTTTGCCGAAATTGCAATATACTGTGGATCAGGGCGGGCCTGCCACTAGGCATGGCAATAGCACCGCCTGCAAGACGGTCGTACAATCTTTGGATGCAAGGGATGGACTGCCCGATCCCCACAAGGCGTCTGCGCGCCTCTTTATCCACAGAATCATACAGAAGCGCGCGGCGGTTGTCATCGCCAAAAGCAGGCAGCGCGCGGGAAATCGGGCCTTGCGGATGCGCATCGTGCTGCGCCATGTCCGCCCCCGCCCCGACGCGCTCTGAAATGACGCGTGATCGCGCCCGCCGCCTACCAGTTGTCGCGGAACCACTGCACGGCGCGTTTCAGGCTGCGGCCCGGGTAGCGGTCGACCGGGATCTCGAAATCCCACCACTCGTCCTGCGGATGCGCGGCGAAAAGGCTGAGCCCCACCGCGCTGGAAAACCCCGGGCCGGTTGCGGCCTGCGGCAAACCGTGGACCCGCAAGGGACGGCCCAGCCGCACCTGCTGGCCCAGCATCTTGGTGGCGAGCCCGTCAAGCCCGGGGATCTGGCTCGCGCCGCCCGTCAGCACGATCTGCTGGCTGGGCAGATGGTCGAAGCCCGCGGCATCGAGCCGCGCGCGCACTTCCTCGAGGATCTCCTCGACCCGCGGGCGCATGATGCCGATGAGTTCCGCGCGGCTCACCGTGCGGCGGTCATGTTCCCAATCGCCGGTCTCGCCGCCGATCTCGATCATCTCGCGGTCATCCATGCCGGTGGCCACCACACCGCCATAAAACGTCTTGATCCGCTCGGCGGTGGCCATGGGCACCTGCAACCCCATGGAAATATCCGAGGTCACGTGATCGCCGCCCATCCGCACGGTATCGGCATAGATCATGTGTTTCTTGATGAAGATCGACACGCCGGTGGCGCCGCCGCCCATGTCGATGCAGGCCGCACCCAGCTCCTGCTCGTCCTCGACCAGCGCCGAGATGCCCGACACGTAGGAGGACGAGGCGAGACCGGCCAGTTCCAGATCGCAGCGCTTGACGCAATGGGCGAGGTTCTGGATCGCCTGCGCATCGACCGTCAGCATATGCATGTCGCTGCTCAGCTCGTTGCCGATCTGGCCGCGCGGATCGCTGAGACCCGACCGGTGATCGAGCGCGAAATTCACCGGCTGGGCGTGCAGAACCTCGCGGCCCGCGCCGTAATCGGGCACGTCGCAGGCGCTGAGCACGCGGGCGACGTCCTGTTCATCCACCGTCACCCCGGCAATCTCGACGCTGCCCGCCAGCCCGTAGGAGCGCGGCTCCGCGCCGGAAAAACACGCGATGACGTGATCGACCCGGATGCCCGCCATCTTCTGCGCGGCCTGCACCGCGGTGCGAATGGCGCGCTCGGTCTCGCCCATCGCGCTGATCTCGCCGAACCGCACGCCGCGGCTGCGGGTGGTGGCAGCCCCGATCACCCGGAACCCCGATTGCCCCGCAAGCGAGCCGATGCCCTCTTCGGCACCGGGATCGGTGCCGTCGAACCGCAGCACCAGGCAGGCAATCTTGGAGCTGCCCACATCCAGGATCGCGATCACACCCCGTTGCATGGCGGCGCGGCGCATGTTGCGCATGGCCCGTTGGGATTCGTAGAGCTCGATCATCTGGTTTCAGTCCCCGCTCGCGTCGATTTCTCTGAAGGTGCGCAACGCCTCGGTTGCGTCTTCGCTCATTCTTATGGTCGGCCGTTGCGAAAGCCGCAGATCCACCGCGATCACATCGCGGTCCAGCAGCCGCACCGACCGCGCCTGCTGCATGGCGATCACCCGCTCGAAGGCGCGCACCGCACCGGTTTCCGGCAGCATGATCCGCTGGCCGCGATCAAGCACCACGTCCCAGCGCCGCCCGCTCATCCGCTCGAACCCGCGGAGACGGGCACGCAAGGGCCCGGCGACGGCGCTGAGCGCCAGTGCTTCGGGCACTGCCTGTTCCGCCGCCTCTCCGGCGATCACCGGCAGGCGCACATGCGCCGCCCGGCTTTCGGCGGGGCCCACCCTGATCCCGCGTCGATCCAGCAGATCGAGGCCCTTGTCGTGCCGCCAGAGCACCGCGGGCACCCGTTCGGTCACGTCGATCTGCAACACCCCGCCCTGCTTGATCCGCAAGGTCGCCTTGCGCACCGCATCGAGCGCGACCACGGTCCGGCGCATCTCGTCCATGTCGAGATCGAAGGAGGACATCGGAAACTCGATGGGCAGCACCGCGCGGATGTCTTCGGCCACATTGGCGCTTGCGCCGTCGATCGCCATCAGCCGCACCTGAAACTCCGGCCGGTCCTCGACCTGGGCGCGCACGTCGCTGATCATCAGGTTGAAGGCGTCGCGATTGGCCTCGACGGAAAACCACCAGCTTGCCGCGCCAAAGGCCAGCGCCATTGGCAGCCCGACGCGCAACGTGGCCCGCACCCCCGGGGTCAGCATCAGCCGCTCCAGCCGGTATTTCAGCCGGGAAGTGCTGGGGTCGAGCCGCGCCATCTGCGGATCATCGCGGCCGTCATTCATCGGTTGCATGAGGCATCCTCCACCATCCAGGCGCAGAACTGGCCAAAACTCATATCCGCAAGCCCCGCATGTTCGGGGCTGAGCGAGGTCGGCGTCATGCCCGGCTGGGTGTTGGTCTCCAGCAGGATCAGCCCGTCCAGACCCCGCGCCTCGTCCCAGCGGAAATCGGTGCGGGTGACGCCCCGGCAGCCCAGCGCCTCATGCGCGCGCAGCGCGTAATCGAGGCAGGCCGCGGTGATCTCCTCCGGCAGATCCGCAGGGCACACATGGCGCGAGCCGCCGGGCGCGTATTTCGCCTCGTAATCGTACCAGCCATCGGTCAGGATCTCGGTCACCCCAAGTGCGCGGCCCGGCGCCGCACCCGAGGCCCCCAACACGGTGGTGGTCAGCTCGCGGCCCGGGATGAACGCCTCCACCATGACCTGTTGCGGCATTTCCTCGGAAAGCTGCGGCGGGCCGTTGGCGGCCTCATGCACCAGATAGACCCCGACGCTGGAGCCTTCGTTGTTGGGTTTCACCACGTAAGGCGGCGCCATCACGTGATCCGCCATGACCGCCGCGCGGTCAAAAAGCCCGCTCTCGGCCACCGGCAGGCCCACAGCGCGAAACACCTGTTTGGAGCGTTCCTTGTCCATCGCCAGCGCGGAGGCCAGGACACCGGAATGCGTGTAGGGGATCTGCAGCCATTCCAGCACGCCCTGCACGCAGCCGTCCTCGCCCCAGCGTCCGTGCAATGCGTTGAAAACCGCGTCCGGGCGCAACTCGGTCAGGCGCTGCGCCAGATCGGCGCCCGCGTCCAACTCGGTCACTTCAAACCCTTCGCCCCTCAAAGCCGCAGCGCATTCCAGACCGGAACTCAGCGACACCTCGCGCTCTGCCGAGGGTCCGCCTTTCAACACCACCACTTTTCGGGATGCCCTGCTCGACATTCCCAGAACCGCCTTGTCTGCCTCAGGGGTCATGCCCCTTTATTATTGAGTGCAACCTGCCTCGATTGCGCCGGATGTTGATCACCCGATATCTGATTGTCCGCCTGCGGGCGCGTCCAATTTTTCGCCCACACGCATGATTTCCCAGTCTAACGCTATTCCGCTGTGTTGGAAAACCCTTTTTCGAACCTCTTCGCCCAGCGATTCAAGGTCATGCGCGGTGGCATCGCCGGTGTTGACCAGAAAATTCGAATGCTTCGGGCTCATCTGCGCGCCGCCGATGCGCGCGCCGCGCATCCCGGCATCGTCGATGACCTTCCAGGCTTTCAATGTCTGGTCGTCATCGGGCTGGCCGGTGCTCGAGAAACCGGCCGGATTGCGGAACGTGCTGCCCGCCGTGCGGTCCTTGGTGGGCTGGGTTTCGTCGCGTTTGTCGAGCTGGCGTTGCATGCGCGCGGCCAGTTCCTCCGGATCGCCCGGCGCGCCTTCGAACACCGCCTCGATGAGAACGCAGCCGTCGGGCAGCGCGCTTTGCCGGTAGCCAAAGCGCAGATCCTCCGGGGTCAACGTCAGACGCGCGCCCTGCCGGGTGATCGCCGTCGCCTCGACAAAGTGATCGGCCACATAAGCGCCGTAACAGCCTGCATTCATTCGCACCGCGCCGCCGATGGAGCCGGGGATCGTGCGCAGAAAGGTCAGATCCACCCCCGCCTCTGCCGCGCGTCTTGCCACATGGGCGTCAAGCGCGGCGGCCCCCGCAATGACGCGCTGCCCCTCGATCCGGATGCCGTTGAAGCCGCGCCCCAGTCGGATCACCACCGCCCGCACCCCGCCATCCCGCACAATCAGGTTGGAGCCGACGCCCATGGGAAAGACCGGCACCGACGGGTCAAGCTGGCCCAGAAACGCCGCCAGATCCTCTGCATCGGCAGGCTGAAACAGCCAGTCGGCGGCCCCGCCGACCCGCAGCCAGGTCAGATCGCTGAGCAAACGGTTCGGGGTCAGGCGCCCGCGAGTATCCGGCAGATCGGTCATAGGCGCGGGGATAATCGCCGCGCCTGCGATGGGCAAGGGCGAAACCGGGCGGGCAGAGCCGCGCTCAGACCAGACGCGGCATGCCGATCCGTCCCAGCAGTGCGCCTAGCCCGGTGGCCATCGCGCCGGGCAGCAGCACAAACCAGGCAAGCCCGGTATAGATCAGCGCATCGAGCCCCGGCGTCGTCAGATCCTTCCAGAGCGCCCAGGCAAAAAGCGTCAGGAACAGCCCGCCAAGGCCCGCCGCAATCTCGGCCTTGCCCGCGCGCAGGCTGAGGCATCCGGCCAGCAGGCCCAGCGAAATGGCGATGATCGGAAACAGGTACAACATCGGTCGGTCCCCCTCAGGATACCGACGATGATGTCTCCGGAGGGATCATCCGCCCAGTCCGGGATACCTGACCTTCGTAGCGCCCGGGGATCAGAATGCGGCTACCGGCCAATCCCGCGCCTGATCCAGGCCAGCAGGTAGCGCACCGGCCAGCGCAGCACGCTCATCCCCGCCGCCAGCGCCAGCAGCCCGATCCAGATCCCGTTTTCCCAGAACACCCAGACCAGCAATGGCAGCCCGATGGCGATCAGCACATAGGCGCGCTGCCAGTGATTGTCCTTCGACGGCAACATGCCCAGAACATTGGCGACAACCAGCCACAGGAAGACGGCAATCAGCGACAGGTTCATCGCTCGCCCCTCACCAGTCGTTTCCAGAAATAGATCAGCGGGTTGCGGTACATCGAGAGCAGCGCAAACACCGCCACCAGCACCCAGACCCAGCCATGCGCAACCCCGATCCACGCGATCAGCACCGGAGCGGCGACCAGAAGCGCGATTCCCGGCGCGTATTGCCGCCGCATCGGCAGCATCGCCACGATCGCCGAAGCCACAACCCAGACCGCGCCCGCAATCAGCGCCGGGCTCACCGCAAGGCTCCCGGCGCATCAGGCTGTCCTGAGGCCAGACATCCCGCGGATGCGACGCAGCCCCTCCGCGACGGGGGCAGAGCCCCGGCGCCCCCGCCCCGAAGCCCGCGGCCCGCCGTCACCGCGCCAGCCGCTCCGGCAGCCCGTTGGCCCAGGCCGAGATCGTGCCCGCGCCAAGACAGACCACCATATCGCCGGGCTGCGCCTGCTCGCGCACCAGCCGCTCCAGATCGTCCTCGTCCTGAATGGCGCGGGCATGGCGGTGGCCGTGGCGCACAAGCCCCGCCACCAGATCGTCGCGCGACGCCCCTTCGATGGGCTCTTCACCCGCCGCGTAAACCTCGGCAATCGCGACCACATCGGCCTCGTTGAAACAGCTGCAGAAATCCTCGAAATGGTGGCTGAGCCGCGAATAGCGATGCGGCTGGTGTACCGCGATCACCCGGCCCTCCGTCGCCTGCCGCGCCGCTTTCAGCACCGCCGCGATCTCCACCGGGTGGTGGCCGTAATCGTCGATCACCGTCACGCCGTTGACTTCGCCGACCTTGGTGAACCGCCGGTTCACCCCGCCAAACGCCGCCAGCGCCGCGCGCACCTCGTCCGGGCGCATGCCCAGATGCAGCGCAACGGCCACAGCGCTCAGCGCGTTGGAGACGTTGTGATCCCCGGGCATCGGCAGGCGGCAGCCTTCGATCACCGAGCCGTCCGATTGCAGCGCCACGTCAAACAGCGCCACCCCCTTTTCGTAGCGCAGGTTGATCGCGCGTATATCGGCCTGCGCATTGAACCCATAGGTCACGATCCGCCGGTCCGACACCCGCCCGACCAGCGCCTGCACTTCGGGATGATCGGTGCAGCACACCGCCAGCCCGTAAAACGGTATGTTGGAGACAAAATCGTAAAACCCGTCGCGCAGGTTCTCGATGCTGCCCCAATGCTCCATGTGCTCGGGGTCGATATTGGTCACGATGGCGATGGTTGCAGGCAGCCGGTTGAACGTGCCGTCGCTCTCATCGGCCTCGACCACCATCCATTCGCCCTGCCCCATCCGCGCGTTGGAGCCGTAGGCGTGGATGATCCCGCCATTGACCACCGTGGGATCGAAATTGCCCGCATCGAGCAATGTGGCCACCATCGTCGTGGTGGTTGTCTTGCCATGGGTGCCCGCGACGGCCACGTTGGACTTGAGCCGCATGAGCTCGGCCAGCATCTCCGCCCGGCGCACCACCGGCAGACCCCTGGCGCGCGCCTCGTCCAGCTCCGGATTGCCGGGCTTGATCGCCGAGGAGATCACCACAACCTCCGCCCCCGACAGGTTCTCCGCCCGCTGGCCCTCGAAGATCGTGGCCCCCATCGTCTCCAGCCGTTCGGTGATCTTCGAGCGTTTGAGGTCCGAGCCCTGCACAACGTAGCCGTGGTTGAGCAGCACTTCCGCGATGCCCGACATGCCGATGCCGCCGATGCCGACAAAATGGATCGGGCCGACATCGCCCGGCAGTTTCGTGGCGCCTGTCATACATGCGCTCCGTTCAAGTTCCAGATCCTTCATGGCCTGCCCCTTCTTTGTCTGCTTTGTCTTTGTTGCCAAGATCTTCCACCAGATCCGCCAGCGTCTCCGCCGCGTCCGGTCTGGCCACTTTCAGCGCCGCCAGCGACATCTGCAGCGCGCCTTCGGGATTGTCGAGAATGGCGAGGATCGCCGCGCTCATCGTCTCGACGGTCAGTTTGCTTTCCGGCAGTCGGATCGCCGCCCCCGCCTCTGTCAGCGCCTGCGCGTTGGCCATCTGGTGGTCGCCCGCCGCCGCGGCATAAGGCACCAGCACCGAAGGCCGCCCGATCACGCTGATATCGGCCACGCTGGACGCGCCCGAGCGCGAGATCACCAGCTGCGCATCCGCCATCCGCGCGGGCACGTCCTGAAAGAACGGCTGCACCTCCGCATCGACGCCGTGCTCGGCATAGAATGTCGCCACCCGCGCGCCATCCTCGTCGCGGGCCTGATGGCTTACGCGCAAGAGCTTCACCGCTTCCATCGGCAAGGCGGCAATCGCGGGCGGCACCACGTCGCTGAGGATGCGCGCGCCCTGGCTGCCGCCGATCACCAGGATCGACATCGGATAGAGCCCCGGCGAGATATAGCCCGCCCCGGCCCGCTCCTTCACCGCGCGCCGCACCGGGTTGCCCACATGCACCCCCTCTACGCCCTCGGGCAGATCGGTGGGCCAGGTGCCGCAGGCCATCACGTCGACCCGTTTTGCAAAGATCCGGTTGACCCGGCCCAGAACCCCGTTCTGCTCATGGATCATGCGCGGCAGTTTGAGCGCCACCGCCGCCGACAGCGCCGGGATGCTGGGATAGCCGCCAAAGCCCACAACCACGTCCGGGCGATCCCTGGCAAAGCGCAGCGTCATCGACAAGACACCCGCCGCGATCCGGAACGGCGCGGCCAGTTTCGCCAGAAACCCGCCGCGCGCAAAGCTGGCGCTGGCCACCTGTTCGATCTCCACCGAATGCGGGAAACCGCCCACGTAGCGCGCGCCGCGCGCGTCGGTGGACAGCTTGACCCGCCAGCCCCGCCGCAGCATGATCTCGGCAAGCGCCTGGGCGGGGAACATGTGCCCCCCGGTGCCGCCCGCGGCCATCACCAGCAATGGTGTGCGCTCTGCCATGCCCTCACTCCGGATGTCCTGATCCGCGCCGCCTTAGCCCAATCGTTCCGATGCGTCCATGCGGAGGGGCGGCAATTCCCCGCGCATGTGGTTTCTTCTCTTTGCAAATACGCCAAAGCGCCCTTCGCCCGGCATCCCCCCGCTGGCATCTTTGCCACCGCGGGATGGCGGGCGGGGCGTCGCGGCTTGTCCGCGCGCGTCGGCCCGTCTCCCGCCAGGGCCGCTCACCTGACCCGACCGCGCAGCAGCTCCCCGATTTCGCCCTGCGGCCGCGTCCGGGTGAAGGCCAGTAACATGCCCACCGCAATGCCGCCCGCGATCAGCGAAGAGCCCCCGTAGCTCACAAACGGCAGCGTCATGCCCTTGGCGGGCAAGAGCCGCACCGCCACCCCCATGTTGATCATCGCCTGCACCCCGAACATCGCCGCGAGACCGGTGCCCGCGAGGCGGATGAAAGGATCGCGCTCGCGGATGAGCCGCACAAACGAACGCACCACCACCGTCGCGTAAAGCGCGATGATCGCCAGCACCAGCACCAGCCCGTATTCCTCTGCCGCCACCGCGATGATGAAATCGGTATGCGCATCGGGCAGGCTCCATTTCACCTCGCCCTCACCCACACCCACCCCGAGAAACCCGCCTTCGCGGATCGCGTTTGTGGCATAGCCCAGTTGCGTCGTGGGATCGACATCGGGGCTGAGAAACCCGTCGATGCGGCGCGCGAAATGCTCCGAATTGTTATAGGCCAGCATGCCGCCCAACACCACGCAACCCGCCAGCGCCACCAGCAGGATCATCGACGCGCCGCCGACAAACCACATTACCCCCCAGCCGAAAAGCACAAGGCAGGCCTGTCCGAAATCCGGCTGCATCGCCAGCATCAGCACAATCATGATCATCAGCACAAACGAATACATCCGCCCCGGCGGCCCGCCGAGCTGCGCCGCCGCGGCCATCAGCCATGCGGTGACAATCACGAATGTCGGTTTGAGAAACTCCGATGGCTGTACGGAGGCAAAGCCCAGCGTGTACCAGCGCACCGCGCCCTTGCCGAAATCGGTGCCGAAAAACGGCAACAGCGCCAGCGCGACAAAGGCTGCGAGAAAGCCCAGAACCGCCAGCCTGCGCACCACAACCGGGCTCATCAGCGACGTCAGGAACAGCGCGATCAGCGCCAGCCCGCCAAAAAAGGCCTGTCGCTGCACGTAGTGAAACGGCGCCAGCCCGTTGCGCTCGGCCAGTGGCGGAGAGGCCGCAAGCCCCAGCAGGATCCCGATCCCGAACAGCATCAGCACGCAGGACAAGGACCACTTGTCCACCGTCCGCCACCATTTGGGCAAAACAGGTTCGCCATCCTGCACGGGAACCGTGCCGTAGACCATCTCAGTCATGAAATCACCGCCAGAACTGCCTCAACACGCCCGTTTTCCGGGTCTGTGGTACAGTCTAGCGCAATTTGACCCCGTCGGGCCAGACAAAACGCAAACGGCCCGCCGCACGAATGGACGGGCCGTGGCGGCAATACCGCTATGCCGGCTCAGGCGGCATGTGTGCCGCGCACCGGATAGTCGTTCTCGCGAATAAAGGTCAGACCGCGCAGCAACGCCTCGAGATCGGGCCGCGCAAACGGCGCGTTGGAGATATCGACCAGCTGCAGCCCGCCCCCCTCGTTGATGACAAAGAGCCCCGGCTCGGGAAACGGCCGGTCGGTCTCGTTCGCGGAACGCGGGTCCGAAATGTAAAGCCCCAGGGCTTTCATCTGCGCGATGTCCAGGCCGTAGCCCGTGGCAAGGCTTTGGCCCACTTCCTCCTGAAATGCCCTGGCTTTTTCCTCCGGATCCCCGGACACGGCGACCACGTCCACACCCATTGCGTTGAACCTGGGCACAAGCGCCTCAAGCTGACCGAGATACTTCTTGCAGAGCGGGCAATGCAGTCCGCGATAGACCACAACCATCTGCCAATCATGCCCGCCCTGCGGCGTGCCGAGCTCCAGCTCTCCGCCACCCAGTCGGGCCACTTTTTGCTTTGGGAAGGCGTCTTTCGGGGTTGGTTTGCTCACGTCATGATCCTTTGTTTTCCGATGAATTCCGAGGGCACCGCCGGGTCTGCCGGAAAGGCTCCTGCGCGACCAGCCACGGTGTCGTGAGCGCGCCCGCCCCTTGCGCAGGCCCTGTATCCGTGGTGCTTACGCGCCATGCAGGTCAACACGCTCATCCTTGGCGCCGGTGCCGCCGGACTGATGGCCGCCGCGCATGCGGGGCGAGACGTTCTTGTCATCGATCACGCCAGGGCGCCGGGGGAAAAGATCCGGATCTCTGGCGGCGGGCGCTGCAACTTCACCAATATGTATTGTGATTTCAACAGCTTCCTGGGCGAGAATCCGCATTTTCACAAATCCGCCCTGTCGCGCTACACGCAGTGGGATTTCATCGATCTGGTCAAGAGACACGGGATCGCCTGGCACGAAAAAACGCTTGGGCAGCTCTTCTGCGACGGCAAATCCACGCAGATCATCGAAATGCTGCGCTCCGAGATGCAAAAGGCCGGCGCGACGCTCTGGCTGCGCACCCAGATCCGCGAGATCAGTCGTGCCGACGCGCGCTTTCACGTCACGCTGGAGCGGGAGGGGCGCCGGGTCGTGGTCTCCGCGCGCAGCCTCGTGCTCGCCACCGGGGGCAAATCGATCCCGAAGATGGGCGCCACCGGCGCGGCCTATGACATCGCCCGGCAATTCGGTCTTGCCGTGACCGACACGCGCCCCGCACTTGTGCCTTTTACCTTTGAGAAAGGACGCTTCAGCGATCTCTCAGGTCTCTCCTGTAACACACGCATTTCAAATGACAAAACCGCCTTCGAGGAGTCGCTTCTCTTCACCCATCGCGGCCTCTCCGGCCCGGCGATCCTGCAAATCTCCTCCTATTGGCAGGAGGGCGAAAGCGTCCGCGTGAACCTCCTGCCCCAGCTTGAGCTTGAGTCCCATCTGCGGCGGGCAAGACAGCATCATGGCCGCCGGGCACTCAAGACCGAGCTCGGTCATCTCCTGCCCGACCGGCTGGTGAGCTTCATCGCACAAGATGTTGATCTCAAAGGCAACCTTGCCGATCTTCCGGACCAGCGTATCGCGGGTGTCGCAACCGCGCTGCAGGACTGGCAGGTCAAACCCACCGGCACCGAAGGCTACCGCACCGCCGAGGTAACACTGGGCGGGATTTCCACATCAGGTCTCAGCTCCAAAAGCCTGGAAGCAAACGATATACCGGGTCTCTATGTCATCGGAGAAGCGGTCGATGTGACCGGGTGGCTGGGCGGGTACAATTTCCAGTGGGCCTGGTCCTCCGCCGTGGCGGCCGGACAGCATATCGCCGCGCGCAAATAAGCGGAATTCGCGGTGCCGCGGGCCTGCCAGCGGCAGTGCGCGGGCAGCGTCAACCGCCCTGCAGCCCAAGCGCCTTTTGCACCTGCGCCACAAAATCCTCTCCGCGGCGTTCGAAATTGTCGTATTGGTCAAAGCTCGCCGCCGCGGGCGCCAGCAGCACCACATCACCTGGCTGCGCCTCTGCCGCCGCCTGTGTCACCGCGCGCGCCATGTCCGTGCAGATCTCTGCCTCAACCCCTTGCAATTGCAGCGCAAACGCGTCGGCTTCGCGCCCGATCACATAGGCCTTGACGACATGCGGCAAGGCCGGTGCCAGCGCCCCGAGCCCGCCTTCCTTCATCAACCCGCCGCAGACCCAGCGCACCGAGCGGAACGCCTCGAGCGCCTTCAGCGCCGAATCCACGTTGGTCGCCTTGGAATCGTTCACGAACGCGACCCCGTTCACATCCGCTACAAGCTGGCTGCGATGCGGCAGCCCGGCAAAACTCCGCAAGCCCGCCTCGATCTCGCGCGGACCCAGCCCCAGCGCCCGGCACGCCGCATAGGCCGCGCAGGCGTTCTGGTGGTTATGCGCGCCGGGCAGTCCCTTGATCTCCCGCAGGTCGATGGAGGCAACCTGCCGCCCCTTGCGCCATTCGGACAGAAACCCTTTGCGGGCAAAGACATACCAGCCCGGCCCGGCCAGTTTCTGACCCGACGAGACGCGGATCACCCGGTCATCCCCCGGTGCCTCGGAGAGTTGCCCTGCCAGATACCGGCCCTCGACCTCGTCCACGCCGATGATCGCGCGATCCGGCCCGCCTTCGGCAAAAAGCCGGCGCTTGGCCGCGAAATACCCCCCGAACCCCGCATGCCGGTCCAGATGATCCGGGGTCAGGTTGGTAAAGACCGCGATATCCGGCGTCAGCGCGCGCGCCAGTTCGGTCTGGTAGCTGGAAAGCTCCAGCACCACGATGCCGCCATCCCCGGGCGGGTCGATATCCAGCACGCCGCGCCCGATATTGCCCGCAAGCTGACAGCTGCGGCCCGCATGTCGCAGCACATGATCAATGAGCGCGGAGGTGGTGGATTTCCCGTTCGAGCCGGTAACCGCAATCACCCGCGGCGCGCGGTCAAACCGGTCCCAATCGCGCCCGGCAAGCGAGCGAAAGAAGAGCCCGATATCGTTGTCGACAGGCACACCCGCCTGCAAGGCGGCGGCGATGACCGGGTTTGGCTGGGGGTAGAGATGCGCAATGCCCGGGCTGGTGACGAGGCAGGCGATGTCGGAAAACGCCTCGGCCCGCTGTAACGCGCGCGCCTCGAAACCCTCGGCCCCGGCCCTGTCGCGCGCCGCCGGGTTGTCGTCCCAGACAACAACCTCCGCGCCACCGGCGCGCAGCGCGCGCGCCGCCGAGAGGCCCGACCGGCCCAGACCCAGCACCGCCACCCGCGCACCTTCAAAACCCTGAACCGGGATCATCACCGCTGCCCCTCTGACTGCGCCCAAGGGCTAGCGCAAAGACGCTCAGGGCGAAAGCCCCCTCGGTCAGCGGTCGCGCCGCTCACCCGGCTGCGGTGTCAGCCCGTAGCGCGCCGCCAGGGTCCAGACATGCCGGGGCACCATGTTCTTGAGCCGCGCGGGATAGGCGCGCCGCAGATGCAGCACTGTCTCGATGGCCTTCATCTCGACACGTGCCCGGGCAAATTCCAGCCCCCGCGGCCCGGTGCGCGGCTGCAGCCACGCCACGATGGGCCGCACCCAGCCCGGCATACGCCTGAGCGGCAGCCCGCCCGCCGCGCGCTCCACATTGGTCGCAAATCCGCGCACCGCCGCGTCCCGCCTGCCCTTGTCGGTCAGAGCCGACGTCACCACCTGCGCGCCCAGCCGCTCAAGCACACGCGCCCCGCGCGCGTTGCGTACGATCAGCCATTGCTCTCCATCGCCCGCCATATAGCCGACGGTGATATCGGCCAGACGGTTGGTGTAGTCGACGCAGGTCTTGCAGGTCATCGGAAAGAAATCGGCGGGCAGATCGCTGAGCGGCAGGTTGAGAAACGGAATGAAGCGCGGCTTGCGGCCATCGTCGAACCGCAGCTCGACCCGGTAATCGGCGCGAAATTCCAGATAGCAGATCGTGTCGGGTCGCGCATCGAGCCGCTGCAGGAACGCGTGGAAATTCGCCGTCGTGGTGTTGTCCGAACAGGGCGTGCCGATCACGGTGATCTCGTCAAAGCCGAGCTCCGCCTCAAGCGCGCGCAGCGCGTAGACCTGACAGGGCACGCCGATCACCGCGATGCGCCGGTGGCCCTGCGCCCTGGCGGGCTCCAGCAACCCCAGAAGCGGGCCGAACCCCATGCGCATGCCACGACAGCGCGCCATCGCCGCCGCATCTGTCACCAGCACCGGCATCGGCTTCCAGCGGTCCTGCGGATCCGGCGCCGTGGCCAGAACCGCGTCCACCGCCCCCGCCCGCAAGAGTGCGGCGGCAAGCGCCGTGGTCAGCCCGGTCCATTGCGCGCCCTCTGCCGCAGGCTCCAGCCGCGCGCGGTGCATGGACCGGGTGACCCCGAAAAACGCCTCGTCGCCCGCCCCCGCGACGCGCCCGTGCACCCGCGTTTCCAGAGCCTCGTAATCCGGCGCAATGAACTGACAGGCGCGCCCGCAGGCCTTGCCGTCGCCGATCCGGCTGATCCCGCAATCGGTGCAGAGCCCGGGCCGCGCGGCACCGCCGATCGCAGGCACATGCAGCCCCTCTCTTCCCCCGTCCGCCATCATGTCGCCCCGCTCCGCCATCTCTCGGCAAGCCTACAAAACCCCGCCGCCGGAGACGAGCCCGCTCTTCTTCGGTTCGGAAATACTTTCGGGAGAGCGCGAGAGGGCAGACAGGCCTCTCGCATCCGAGGACGTCGCCGCAGGCGTAAGGACGAGACAAACCGGCGCGCCGCAGGCGCCCAGTTCAACAAGATCAGCGCACCTTCAGCGTCGCCAGACCGATGATCGCGAGGATCAGGGAAATGATCCAGAACCGGATCACGATGGTCGGCTCCGCCCAGCCTTTCTTTTCGTAATGGTGGTGGATCGGCGCCATCAGGAACACGCGTTTGCCGGTGCGCTTGAAGTAGAGCACCTGGATGATCACCGACAGCGCCTCGACCACAAAAAGCCCGCCGACAATGCCCAGCACCAGCTCGTGCTTGGTGGCCACCGCAATGGCCCCCAGGGCGCCGCCCAGCGCCAGTGATCCGGTGTCGCCCATGAAGACCGCCGCAGGCGGCGCGTTGTACCACAGGAATCCCAGGCCTCCGCCCACCACCCCGGCGGCAAAGATCAGGATCTCGCCGGTGCCCGGCACATAATGCACGTCGAGATATTCGGTGAAATCGACCCGCCCCACCGCATAGGCGATGACCCCCAGCGTCGAGGTGGCGATCATCACCGGCATGATCGCCAGCCCGTCGAGCCCGTCGGTGAGGTTCACCGCATTGGCCGCGCCGACGATCACGATCATCGCAAACGGGATGAAGAGAAAGCTCAGGTTCAGCAGCGTGTCCTTGAAGATCGGAAAGGCCAGCTTGTAGGACAGCGCGTCGGGGTGATAGGCCGCGGCCCACCACGAGGCCATGCCCGCGATGATAAATCCCAGCAACAGGCGCACCTTGCCGGACACGCCTGCGGTGTTCTGCTTTTTCACCTTGGCGTAGTCATCGGCAAATCCGATGGCCGCATAGGCCATGGTGACAAAGAGCACCATCCAGACAAACGGATTGTCGAGCCGCGCCCAAAGCAATGTCGAGGTCAGCACTGCGCCGATGATCAGCAGCCCGCCCATGGTGGGCGTGCCGGCCTTCACGAAATGCCCCTCGGGGCCGTCATTGCGAATGGGCTGGCCCTTGCCCTGGCGCTTGCGCAGCACGTTGATCAGCGGTTTGCCGAAGAGAAATCCGAAGACCAGCGCGGTCATGAACGCGCCGCCTGCGCGGAACGTGATGTAGCGAAAGAGGTTGAAGACATCCCCGCCATCGCTGAGTTCGGTCAGCCAAAACAGCATCTACCGGTCCCCTTGCCCGTCACCGCCCGCGGGGGCTTGGCCCATTTTGCGGATCGCGTCAACCACAGCTGCCAGCCCCATCGAGAGCGAGCCCTTGGCCAGAACTACGTCTCCGGCATCGAGATCGCGCATCACGCCTTCGGCCATCTCGGCGGAGGTTTCCGTCCAGCGGCCCTGTTTTTCGCCCGGCAGCGCCTCCCAGAGATGCCGCATCAGCGGGCCCACGCAATGCACCTTGTCGATACGCGCCATCGCGGGCAGACCGGCCACCGCGGCGTGCAGCGCCGCCTCGGTGCGACCGAGCTCTTTCATGTCGCCCAGATAGGCGATGCGCCGCCCCTTGGAGACGCGCCCGATATCGTGTTTCGGCTCGGCCCCCGCCAGCACTTCCAGGGCCGCGGCAAGCGAAGCGGGGTTGGCGTTGTAGGCGTCGTCGATCAGCTCGACGGTCATGTCGGTCTCCACCGCGTCGAGCGTGATCACCTCGCGCGCGCCGCGCCCCGCGCCGGGGGACCAGCTGCCCAGAGCGGTCACCGACAAGGCGAGATCGAGCTCCAGCGCCTCCGACACCGCCAGCACGCCCATTGCGTTTTGCGCGTAATGCCGCCCCGGCACCGCGATCTTGTAAAGCACCGGCGCGCCGTCGATCCGGCCTTTGGCCACGGTCCTGGCATCCCCCACGGTCACCGCGTCCAACCGGAACGCATTGTGCTCGGCGGTGCCGAAGCAGAGCACGCGGTCCGCATGGGCCGCGGCGGTTGCGGTCAGGATCTCCGACACCGCCAGATCGCCGTTGCAGATCGCCACGCCGCCGGGATCCAGCCCTTCGAAGATCGACGCTTTTTCCCGCGCGATCCCCTCGAGCGATTCAAACGCGGCCAGATGCGCCGGGGCCACGATTGTGACCATCGCCACATGCGGCCGCGCGAGCCGCGCCAGCGGCGCGATCTCTCCGGGGTGGTTCATGCCGATCTCGATCACCGCAAACTCGGCATCCTGCGGCAGCCGTGCCAGCGTCAGCGGCACCCCCCAGTGATTGTTATAGCTTTTCTCGGCGGCATGGGTGAAGCCATGCGCGTTCAGCACCGTGCGCAGCATCTCCTTGGTGGAGGTCTTGCCGACGGAGCCTGTGACCGCCACGACGCGGCCCTGAAACCGCGCCCGCGCCGCGCGGCCCAGCGCCTCGAGCCCGGTCTGCACGTCGCCGACGACCAGCAGCGGCGCGTCGTCGGGCACATCTTCGGGGATCCGGGACACCAGCGCCGCGGCGGCGCCTTTCTGCAAGGCCTGCGCCACAAAGTCATGACCGTCCCGCGCCGCTTTGAGTGCCACAAAGAGATCGCCATGCCGCAGGCTGCGCGTGTCGATGGAGACACCCTGCGCCTGCCAGTGACCGCGCGCCTCGCCGCCGGTGGCTCGGGCGGCATCTTCCGCGCGCCAGAGCATCTAGACGCCCCGCCCGTCGAGCGCGGCCACCGCCACGCTGGCCTGCTCGGCATCGTCAAACGGATAGGTCGTTTCACCCACCACCTGCCCGCTTTCATGGCCCTTGCCGCAGATCAGCAGCGCATCACCTGGGCCCAGCGCATCGACGCCGCGCAGGATTGCCTCGGCGCGGTCGCCCACCTCGGCGGCCCCCGGTGCGCCTTCCATCACCGCGGCGCGGATCTCGGCGGGATCTTCGGAGCGCGGGTTGTCATCGGTCACAATCACCATATCCGCATGCGCAGCTGCGGCCTGCCCCATCAGCGGCCGCTTGCCCGCATCGCGGTCGCCGCCCGCGCCGACAATCGCGATGAGCCGGCCCATCACATGCGGGCGCAACGCCTGAATGGCGGTCGCCACCGCATCCGGCGTATGCGCGTAATCGACAAAGACCGCCGCGCCGCTGTCGCGCGCCGCGGCGAGCTGCATGCGCCCGCGCACCGTGGTCAACATCGGCAGCATGTCAAAGACATCGTCAGGCGCGCCGCCGCAGGCGATCACCAGCCCCGCCGCCATCAGCACGTTTTCGGCCTGAAAGCCGCCGATCAGGTTCAGCCGCTCCTGGCGGACCTTGCCATGCCAGCTGAGCCGCAGATCCTGCCCGGTGGCATCGAAGCGCTGCGCCTCGAGGCAAAGATCGGCGGCATCGCGCCCCACGGTGATCACGTCCTGCCCGCGCGCCTTGGCAATCGCCAGCATGTCGACCCCGCGCGCGTCGTCGATATTGATCACCGCCACGCCATCCTCGGACAACACACGCGCAAACAGCCCGGCCTTGGCGGCAAAGTAATCGTCGAAACTGGCGTGGTAATCGAGATGGTCCTGGCTGAAATTGGTGAACGCCGCCGCCTCGAGCTGCACCCCGTCGAGGCGGCGCTGCTCGAGCCCGTGGCTCGACGCCTCCATCGCGGCGTGGCTGACGCCCGCCTCTGCGGCACCGGCCAGCGCGCGGTGCAGGGTGATCGGCTCCGGCGTGGTGTGCATCAGCGGCGTCTGCCAGTCGCCCTCGACGCCGGTGGTGCCCAGGTTGATGGCGCGCAGACCCAGCTCCTGCCAGATCTGCCGCGTGAAGGTGGCCACAGAGGTCTTTCCGTTGGTGCCGGTCACCGCCACGATGGTCTCGGGCTGCGCGCCGAACCAGAGCGCCGCGGAAAAGGCCAGCGTCTGGCGCGGATCTGCGGCGATGATCAGCGCCGCGTCCGAAGCATCGAGCGCGGCCTGCGCGATGCGCGCGCCTGTCGCATCGGTCAGCACCGCCGAGGCGCCCATCTGCAGCGCGTATTGGATGAAGCTTGCGCCATGCACGCGGGTGCCGGGGAGCGCGGCAAAGAGATTGCCCGGCTCCACCGCGCGGCTGTCCACCGCCAGCCCGGTGATCGCCACATCACGCCCCGCCCGCGCGGTCAGCCCCAGTTGTGAAAGGCTTTTGGCTGTCCCGCCCATGCCTGCCCCCTTGCTTTGGTCTTTAAGTCAAATACGCAAAACCAAGGACCTCTGCCAGATGCGAGTTAATCGGAGGCGTTGACCACGCGTTCGAGCCGCGCCGGACGGAAATCCGGGCGCACGTCCAGAAGCGGTGCGATGCGGGTGATCATCTCGGCCGCCACCGGCACCGCGGTCCAGCCTGCGGTGCGGCGCACCTTGGTGCCGGAGGTCTCGACCGGCTCGTCCAGCGTGACGATCAGCACATAGCGCGGGTCATGGGCCGGAAAGATCGACGCAAAGGTCGCGATGACCTTGTCGTTGTAATAGCCGCCGCCGCGCTCGCGGGGCTTGTCGGCGGTGCCGGTCTTGCCGCCCACGTGATAGCCCGGTACTTCGCCAAAGCTCGCCGTGCCCTCGGTCACCACCTTGCGCAGCATCACCCGTGCGGCATCCGCCGCACGCTGGCTCATGACACGCTCGCCCAGTTGCGGGCCGGTCTGCCTGAGGATCGTCGGCTTCACCGAATAGCCGCCATTGGCAATTGCCGCATAGCCCGCGGCCAGATGCAGCGGCGAGGTCGAGAGCCCGTGCCCGTAAGAGATCGTGACCGCCGAAAGATCCGTCCAGCGCTTGGGATAAAGCGGCGCGCCGCCCTTGGCCTCGACAATCTCCAGCGGTGTGGCGTCAAGCTGGCCGAGCGCGCGAAGGAACGCCTGCTGGCGACCGGGACCGATGGCCAGTGCCATCTTGCCGGTGCCCCGGTTGGAGCTTTTCACGATGATCTTCTCGACGCTGAGCGCGCCGTAATTCTTGTTGCGGAACTCGCCGATGCGGTGCCCGCCCACCTTCATCGGCGGGGCGGTGTCGATCACCGTGTCGGCATTGACCAGCCCGAGATCGATGGCCTGGGCCGCGGCGAAGATCTTGTAGGTAGAGCCCAGCTCATAGACCCCCTGCACCGCACGATTGAAAAGCGGACTGTCCGAGGGGTTGCCTTCGGTCGGCGGGCGGGGCCGGTCGTTGGGGTCGAAATCGGGCAGCGAAACGATGGAGATCACCTCGCCGGTCCTGACATCCATCAGCACCGAGGCCGCCCCCTTGGCGTTCATGATCTTCATGCCCGCATCAAGCACCCGTTCAGAAGCCGCCTGCACGGTCAGATCCAGCGACAGCGCCAGCGGCGCGCCTTCGCGCGCCGGATCGCGCAGCTCCGCGTCATAGAATTTCTCGATCCCGGCGGTGCCGATCACCTCTGCCGAATGCACACCCTCGCGGCCAAAGCTCGCGCCGCCCAGGATATGCGCGGCCAGCGCGCCATTGGGGTAAAGCCGCATCTCGCGCGGACCAAAAAGCAATCCCGGCTCGCCGATATCATGCACCATCTGCATTTGCTCGGGGCTGATCTTGCGCTTGACCCAGAGGAATTTGCGCTTGGGATCGGTGAGCTGTCTGGTCAGCTTCCCGGCGTCGAGATCGGGGAAGATCGCGGCCAGCGCCTCGGCGGCGCGCTCGGGCTCGATCATCTGGTTGGGATGCGCATAAAGGCTGTGCGTGCTCATGTTGGTGGCCAGCACCCGGCCATGGCGGTCGGTGATGTCGGCGCGGCTGGCGATGATCGAGGCGCCGGAGGCCTGCGCGCGCGGCTCTGTGGGCTCGGAGGCTGCCAGCATGCCCATGCGCGCCCCGACAACCGAAAAGGCGCAGAAGAACATCACACCCAGCACCAGAAGCCGCCCTTCGGCGCGCACCCGTGCGCGGTCGCGCATCTCTTCATGGCGGATGCGCAGGTTTTCGCGCTCGATGGCATCGGGATTTTCGCCCTTGGCGCGGGCTTCGAGGATACGCGCCAGCGGGCGCAGCGGTGTGCGGATCATTGGCTCACTCCGGCGCTTGTCACGTCAATCGGTTCGGTGATGGAAATCGGTCGCGGCAAGGGAAAGATCACCCGGTCGACGGTGTCGAACTGCTCGGGTCTGAGCGGCAAGAGCCCCAGCCGGTCGAAATTGATATCCGCCAGATCGCGCAGCCGGTCGGGGCGGTTGAGATAGGCCCATTCGGCATTCAGCACCGCCAGCCGTTCGCGGGCCGCCGCGATGTCGCGACGCAGGTCGCTGACCCGGTCAAGCTCTGCCTGCGTGGTGTAATTTTCGCGATAGGCCCAGAAACCGGAGCCGATCACGGCAAGCGCTGTCAGGACATAAATCAGGCTGCGCATGGGCTTAACGTCTCCTCTTGATGTTTTGGATCATCTGCGGCATGGCGATCTCCGCAGCCGCCACGTCGCGCGCGGGCACGCTTGTGCGCCGCGCCACCCGCAGCTTGGCAGAGCGCGCGCGCGGGTTGACGGCGCGCTCATCGTCACTTGCCGCCACCGCCTTGCGGGTCAGCAGATCGAAGGGCTGTGTGGGTGTGTGGTCGTCGTGGCCATAGCGGTTCACGTGGCGCTTGGGCTCGCCATGCAGCTGGAAGAAGCGCTTGACCATCCGGTCCTCGACCGAATGAAACGTCACCACGGCGAGCCTGCCGCCGGGCCGGAGCACCCGTTCGGCGGCCATCAGCCCTTGCCAGAGCGCGTCATACTCACCGTTCACCGCAATCCGCAGCCCCTGAAAGCTGCGGGTCGCGGGATGGCTCTGCCCCGGCTTGGCGCGCGGCAGGCAGGCCTCGACGATCCCGGCCAGCTGCAATGTCGTCTCAATCGGTCCCTCCGCGCGGGCTGCAACAATCGCCTTTGCAATCCGGCGCGAGGCCCGCTCTTCGCCATAAAGATAGAGGATGTCAGCAATCTCGGCCTCGCCTGCGTCATTCACGATATCGGCCGCCGACCGCCCGTCACCGCCCATCCGCATATCGAGCGGCCCGTCGCGCATGAAGGAAAACCCGCGCTCTGCGCGATCCAGCTGCATCGACGAGACGCCGAGATCCAGCACAACCCCGTCCGCGGCGTCGCAAACCTCGTCCAAGCGCGAGAAATTGCCCTCCACCAGCGTCACCCGCGCGGCGAAAGGTGCAATCCAGTCGAGCGCCATCTCATGCGCCAGCGGATCCCGGTCGATGCCGATCACGTGGTCGGCCCCCGCCTCCAGCAATCCGCGCGTGTAGCCGCCCGCGCCCAGAGTGCCGTCGATCCAGATGCCCGCCACCGGGGCCACCGCCTCCAGCAAGGGGGCCAGGAGGACGGGAATATGCGGGTCTGCGTCGGGAATGCGCGTCCGCCCGGCCATCACTTACGCTCCGGGTTTCTGATCCAGCAGGATGAGCGGATCGAAATCGTCGGGCAGATCGTCAAGCCATTCCTCGGTCCTGGCCTGCTCTTCGGCCTCGTAGGTCGCGGGCGTCCAGATCTGGAACGTGTCGCCCGACGCGATGAAGAACGCCTCGTTGCCGATGCCGATCTTCTCGCGCAGCTTGGCGGGCAACACGATGCGGCCGGTTTCATCCACGCTGGTGGGCATCGACTGCCCGTTGAAGAGCCGCTCCAGCATCTTGCGCTCGATGGAGCCGCGCGGCAGGGCGGCGATCTTGTCATCCACCTCCTCGATGGCGTCCATGGTGTAGCATTCGAGGTATTTGCGCCGGTGATCGCCATAAACGATCACGAACTCGGGCGAGAGGCCGTCCGTCCAGTTGGGATCGCCCGCCTCAAGCACACGACGGAACGAGGCCGGGATTGACACCCGCCCTTTGCCATCCACCTTGTGATGACTTTCGCCCCTGAACTTAAGCCTGCGGCCCACTGTCCCGACCGGCCCTTTCCTTCCCCCCGAAACCTGAAGCTGAAACGAGATACGGCGGGTTGATCAGCTGCCATTGATCAACCCGCCGTCTGACCCGCTCTCGCGGGTGTCTCCGACTGCGCGCGCCACCTGGGGGGATGTCTGCTCGCCCGCGCGCCGGATCCTTGTTGTCACGATGAAAGGCGGTGCCTGTATGAAGCCTGCTCTTTTATTGTTTTTTTGAGTTCGGTGCGGGGTCTTGGTTGCCCCTCGTCCGTCTCTCATCGTGTGACATAGGGATGCCATGGGAAATCGTGGGTGGCAACAGTTTTCTGTGGAAAACCGGCACAGGATGTTGAGTCCGGAACCCCTGAAAAACAACATATAGAGGGAATTTGAGTGCTTTTCGGGACAGATGCGGTGGGATAAAAGACAAAAGCACACAACATATAGTTTCTCGATACACTCCTATTTTTTCCCATAATTTCCCGGAAAATCCGCAGGATCTCCGGAATATCCTGAATTTCTTGACCTGTCAGCCCCCGAAATCCGCAGAATATCCGGCGATTCCGGCCAAATTGATTCGAATCACCCAGCGGAATGCCATCTGCCCGCCCCCGTGTCCCACGATTTCCCACAGACAGTCCCACGCTTTCCCACGCGCGGCCCGTCGCCGCCCTTCTTGACCCTGCGCGCGCCCACCGATACCTCCCGTCGCAGAGGACAAATGATGACCCAAGACCCTGACACCCCCCGGATCACCGACAGCCATTGCCATCTCGACTTCCCCGATTTCGAGAGTGAGCGCGCTGCCATAGTCGACCGCGCGGCAGAGGCCGGGGTGCATCGCATGGTCACGATCTGCACCCGTCTGCGTCTGGAACCACAGGTGCGCGCCATCGCCGAGGCGCATGCACCGGTCTTTTTTGCGGCAGGCACCCACCCGATGAGTGCGGCGGACGAGCCGATGGCCACGGTGGACGAATTGAAAGCGCTGGCCGCGCATCCGAAGTTTGTGGGCATCGGGGAGAGCGGGCTCGACTATCACTACACCGCCGAAAGCGCGGATCTGCAGAAACAAAGCCTGCGCATCCATATCGAAGCCGCACAGGAGACCGGCCTGCCGCTCATCATCCATGCGCGCGCCGCCGATGACGACATGGCGCGTATCCTGACCGACGGCTACCGGGCGCAGCCCTATAGCTGCGTCATGCACTGCTTTTCCTCGGGCGCGGGGCTGGCGCGCGCGGCCCTCGATCTGGGGTTCTACCTCTCGATGTCGGGCATCGCGGCGTTCCCCAAAAGCCAGGCGCTGCGCGACATCTTCACCGCCGCCCCGCTCGACCGGATTCTGGTGGAGACCGACAGCCCCTACCTCGCGCCCCCGCCCTATCGCGGCAAACGCAACGAGCCGGCCTACGTCGCCCATACCGCCCGTGCGGGTGCCGAGGCGTTCGGCCTGGACTACGCCGATTTCGCCGCCGCGACAGAGGCCAATTTCGACCGTCTCTTTGCCAAGGCCGCGGCCTGGACCGCGCCCGCATGAGCGGTGAGCTGCGCTTTACCATCCTCGGCTGCGGCTCGTCGGGCGGTGTGCCGCGGCTGGGCGGCCATTGGGGTGAGTGCGATCCGCAGAACCCGCGCAACACGCGCCGCCGCTGTTCGATGCTGATTGAACGTGAGACGGAAGGCGGCGTCACCCGCGTGCTGATCGACACCTCTCCGGATCTGCGCGCGCAACTGCTTGACGCAGGCGTCGGTGCGCTGGACGGTGTGATCTGGACCCACAGCCATGCCGATCACGTACACGGGCTCGACGATCTGCGCATGATTGTCTTCAACATGCGCCAGCGGCTCGATTGCTGGGCCGATGGCCACACGCAGAACGATCTCTTCTCGCGCTTCGGCTATGCCTTTGTGCAGCCCGAAGGCTCGCCCTACCCGCCGATCCTGCAGATGCACACGATCGACGGCGCGGTCACGATCGACGGCGCGGGCGGCGCGATCACCCTGACCCCGTTCGAAGTGGGCCATGGCAGCATCGACGCTTTGGGGTTTCGCATCGGCGATCTGGCCTATCTGCCGGATGTGGCCGAGATCCCCGAGGATGTCTGGCCGATGCTGGACAATCTCGATTGCTGGATCCTCGACGCACTGCGCCGCACGCCGCACCCGACCCACGCGCATCTGGAGCGCAGCCTGGAATGGATTGCCCGTGCCGCGCCGCGCCGGGCGGTGCTGACCAACATGCATATCGACCTCGACTACGCCACGCTGGAGGCCGAGACGCCGGCCCATATCACGCCAGCCTATGACGGCATGGTCATCCGCTATGCGCTCTGACGCGACCGTCGCGCGGGCGGACGGCGCGGGATTGCGTATTTGCCAAAGAGAAGAAGCCCAAAAGCGCACTCCTCCGGATACGGAGCGCGGTCGGCACGCGGGATCGCCCGAAGTCCTTGCCCCAGGGGCCCGTCTGTGGCCGATCTGCGCGCGACATATTGCGGGGTCCCGCAGGCGAAACGCCGTCACGGCCCGTCCGACCGGGCGCGCGAGGGCTGCTTACGAAACGGCGCTGTTTGCGTTTCTTCTCTTCCCGAACACGCATCTTCCCGACCCGCCCTGTCGCGTCACGGCGGTGATGGCAGCCCCCCAGCTTTTCCGGGCGCGGGGTGGGCGGGCGGGAGCGCCGGGAAAAGCGGGGCTGCGCTGAGATGCAGGCGCTGCTCGACGTCATTCTACCGGTCTTTCTGGTCATCGGCGCAGGCTACGGTGCGGTCTGGCGCGGCTGGTTCAGCACATCCGGCGTCGACGGGCTCATGGCCTTCACGCAGAATTTCGCCATTCCCTGCCTGCTCTTCCGGGCGCTCTGGACGCTCGATCTCGGCCCCGATTTCGACCCCGCTCTGCTGCTCAGCTTCTACACCGGCTCGGCCACCGGCTTCACCGCCGGTCTGCTGGGCGCGCGCTATCTTTTTGGGCGCGACTGGGAGGACGCGGTGGCCATCGGCTTTTGCTGCCTCTTCGCCAATTCTGTGATGATCGGGCTCGCCCTGACAGAGCGCGCCTACGGCACCGACGCGCTCAAGGCAAATTACGTGATTGTCGCGCTGCATTCGCCTTTCTGCTACGGCATCGGCATCACCGCGATGGAGATCGTCCGCGCCCGCGGCACCCCGGCCCGCCACGTGCCCGGCAAGGTCCTCAAGGCGATGTTCCGCAACGCGCTGGTGATCGGGATCGGGCTTGGGCTTGCGGCCAATCTCCTCGACCTGCGGATCCCCAAACCCGCCACCGACGCGTTGGACATGATGATCCAGGCCGCCCTGCCCGCGGCACTTTTCGGCATGGGCGGTGTGCTCTGCCGTTACAAGCCGCAGGGCGATTTCCGCGTCATCGCCTATATCTGTGTGGTCTCGCTGGTGCTGCACCCGACCATCACCTACACGCTGGGCACGCTGACCGGCCTTTCGCGCGACGCGTTCCGCTCTGCGGTGCTGACCGCGGCGATGGCGCCGGGCATCAACTCCTATGTCTTCGCCAACATGTATGGCCGCGCGCGTCGCGTGGCGGCCTCGTCCGTGCTGATCGCCACGGCCTTGTCGGTGCTGACCGCCTGGCTCTGGCTCTCGGTCCTGCCCTGAGGCCGCGCCCCATGGCGGCTTATCACCTTGCCGCGCCCGAGCCACGCGCCTAGCCTGCACGGATGACCCCCGACCGTCCCCTTCTCGGCATCTCCCTGATGCTCGGCTTTTGTGTGCTGGCGCCGTTTGCCGACGCGCTGGCCAAGCTTCTGGGGCCGGAAATGAGCATCGGGCAACTGGTCTTTCTGCGCTTTGCCATACAGGCTGCGATCCTGGTGCCGCTGACGCTTGCCACCGCGCGGCCCTGGCGCATGACGCGCCGCATCGCGGCGCTGGTGGCGTTCCGCACGCTGCTGCACATCTCCGGCATCGCCACGATCTTCACCGCGCTGCTTTACCTGCCGCTCGCCGATGCCATTGCGATTGCCTATGTGATGCCCTTCATCCTGCTGCTGATGGGCTTCTGGTTTCTCGGCGAAGAGGTCGGCCTTCGCCGCATTGCCGCCTGCATCGCGGGATTTCTTGGCACGCTTCTGGTGATCCAGCCCGCGTTCGAGGATGTCGGCTGGCCCGCGCTGCTGCCGGTGGCGGTGGCCTTTATCTTTGCGGGCTTCATGCTGGTCACCCGCCGCATCGCCACCGAAACCGATCCGATCGCGATGCAGGCGGTCTCGGCGATGATGGCACTTGTGATCCTGCTGCCTGCCGTGGCACTGGTGCCGCAAGGGGCGCTGCCCGGGCTGGCCTGGAGCTCCCCCGGGGCCGGGATCTGGACGCTGGTGCTGCTCATGGGCGTCGCCGGAACGCTGGCGCATCTGCTACTGACCTGGTCGCTGCGCTACGCGCCCGCCTCGACGCTCGCCCCGATGCAATATCTCGAGATCCCGGTGGCCGCACTGGTCGGCTACCTGATCTTCGACGACCTGCCGGGCCCGCTGGCCAGTCTCGGCATTCTCGTGACCATCGCCGCGGGCGTCTATATCGTCATGCGCGAGCAGGCCATGTCGCGTCAGCTTCGGCCAGTGCCGCCATCACCCCGTCAAGGCACGCCACCGGCAGGATGAGCAGCATGCTTGGGCCGTCCATGTCGAGCCGCACCGGTCCTGTTGCGGCATTCGATGTGCCGATCCGTCCGTCCGGCGCAAATACCAACCCGTCAAGCGGCCAGACCAGCCCGTCCGACCGCCCGGTCACCGGCCCCAAGGGATAAAGCGACACGCGGGTGCCATGGGCCAGATCAAGCGCCAGCCGGGGCGGGCAGATAAAAGCCACATCCTCGTCGCCCACCAGGATGCAGCGCCGCTCCGGTCGCAGGGCCAGCACCGTCATTGCCGCCAGCTGGTGGTCCAGCCGCGCGCCCAGAAACCCGTACCCCAGCACCAGGGGCGCCTCGATATGGCGCAACGCCTTGTCAAAATCGGTGCTGTCCTGCTCGGCGATATGGTGCACCCGCTCGGCGGGCAGACGCGCCAGATCCTCGGGCGCCAGCGAATCGAGATCGCCGATGACCGCATCCGGCATCCGCCCCAGCGCGAGCACCCGCCCCGCGCCACTGTCCGCCGCAACGATACAATCGGCCTTGGTTAACGCCGATTTCAAAACCGGATCCGGGCAGGCGCCGCCGCCCACCAGCAGAACCGGGCCATCGTGGTAAACAATGCGTCTCTTCATCGCGAATTAATGGCCTTTTGGGAAACAGATCACAATCAAGTCACGAAATGATACCCTGAGGGGCACAGATTCGGTCAGCTTTGGTCGCGGACAGCGTGGTAAACACACTGTTGCGATACGAACAAAAGTGAGCAGCGCAATGGCAAGTTCGAGCAAGATCCTGACAGTGTCTTACGGCACATTCTCCTGCACCGCCGAAGGGTTCGAGGACCCGCTGGGGGCAGTCAAGGATGCCACACATTTCTTCCGTGGCATCGTGAATGAAGACAGGTTCTTTGGCGCCGAGCCACCGCAGCTTGATTCCGAAATGGCTGCCGAACTGCTCAAACAGCAGATCACCGCGGAAAATACCGGCAGCGGGTTGTCCCTGCGCCCGGCCCTGACCGCGGGGGCCGCGTCCTCCGGCGCGCTGGCAGCCGCCCTGGCCGCTGGTCCCGCCCGCGCGCATCCCGTCTACCCGCAAGCGATGCACGATCTGCCCGACGATGACACGATCGAGGCCGTGGCCCGCGAGGCCGAAGTCGCAGAGGATGACGTGCTCGAGGTGGAAGAGCCCGCCGGTGATGCCAAGGAATTGGTGAGCGAAGAGGTTGCAGCACCGGAGAGCGCTGAGGAGGACCTGCCCGAGGCCATGCAGGTCCCGAAGGCGGAGCGCCCCGTGCTCGACGACATCGCGCCGGAGATCAAAGCGGTTGATGCGGACGCTCGGAGCGCCATCGCGGAAGACACCGCCGCCGATCCCGCGCTGCCCCCCGAAGATGCCGTGGCCGAGGCCACCGATGACGCCGCGCCCGTCGCCGATCCCGTTATGGTGGCAGAGGGTTTCGCCGCCGACATGACGGTGTCCGAAGAGAAAGCCGATGAGGCGTCCGAAGATGATGACGCAGCGCCCGCCCTGGCCGCCATCGATGCAAGCCCGCTGCCCGAAGAAGAGACCGCCCGCCCGTCCCCCGTTGGACATGCGCAGGTGGACAACGACGCAGACGAGACCGTCGACCCCGCGCCGGGCCGTCCGGAAGAGGAGGCAATCGCCTCCGATGAGGCGCCCACCGAAGACGATTTCGGCCTCGACGCCATGTTGGCAGAGGCCGGGGCGCAGGACGACGCGCCCCTCTCGGCAGAGGACGCGCCTGCTCCGCGTCCCGCCGAGCCAGACAGCGTGGCCGCCAAGCTGGCCCGCATCCGCAGCGTGGTCTCCGGCAACGCCGCCCCCGCAGATGACAATGCCGAAGACGACAGCGCCGATGCCTTCGACAGCGACGCGCTCAGCGCCGTGCTGGGCGGCTTTGGCGGCGAGCCAGCAACCAAAGCAGAGCCCGCGGCGGAAACACCCGCGCCGGACAGCGCAGCCGAAGCACCGGGCGATTTCGAGGACACAATTGCCGGCATGCTCAGCGCTGAAGCGGCACTTGTCGAGGAGTCCAGTGCCGAGAACGCGATTGGCGACAGCTGGGACGATGCGGAGGACGGTATCGCGGAGGACGGTCCCGCAGAAGACAGTGCCGCAGAAGACATCTCGGAGGATGTCGCCGGATCCAACCTGCTCGCCGAAGAGTGGGACGATGATCCGGACGACATGGACGCAAGCGACGCTCGTGCGCCCTTGCGCGCGGTCGCCCGGCAGACGTCCGTTGATGACGAGGCCGAAGCGGTCGATGACGACACGCTCTGGGACGAGGACGATGCCCCCGCGCGGTCCGAAGCCGACCGCGACGACGAATGGGCGGCCCTCAGCGAAGCCGACTGGGACGACGATGCGCCCACCGACCGCGCCGATCTCGAGGATCTCGAGGATCTCGAGGATCTCGATGCTGACGACGCCGGGGAAGCCGCGGCGGCGCAAGACATGGAAGACGATATGGAGACCGGCGATCTGGCCGGGCACGACGCGGATGCGGACAAATCCCTGCCCGTCGCCGCCGAGGCCGACACACCGCCGGAGCCCACGTCTGCCCTGACCGGCCTGCGCGCCCGTGTGATCAAGGTCAAGCGCGCGGTCTTCGACAACGCCGTCGCCTCCGGCAAGCTCGAGGAAGTGGTGGAGGACGACACGCCCGCCCCCGCGCCTGAGCCCGCCGAAAGCAGCCTCACCGCCGAGGAAGAAGACGAGCTGGCCCGCGAACTGGCCGCCGTCAAAGCCGAACTGGCGGGCGATTTCGACGATGACGACTGGGATGACGACGAAGACGATGCGCTGGCCAAAGACCATGCGCCCGCCGATGCCACAGCGTCCGACGACGATTGGGACGACCAGTGGGATGACGACGCCATCGCCGCCGTGGCCGAAGCCGCCGCGCCCGAAGACGATGAAGACGCCGAAGACACCGCCGTCGCCGATGATGACTGGGACGACGACTGGGACGATGAGGACGAGGAACTGGCAGAGGCGAACAACGCCCCGCTGCGCCTCGACAACCCCATCGCGCAGCCCGGGGATGCGACGGACGACGCCGCAGATGAAAGCGCCCCCGGTGATCCCGAAGCGCTCGCCGCGGCGACGATGGATGGCGCCCGCAAGGCCGTCAAGATGGCCAATCCGGGCCGCGCCATGCTGACCGAAGGCAAGGTGGAGGACAACGACACCTCGCGCCTGCTCAACCAGACCAACGAGGAAATGGAAGAGCCCGAGGGCAACCGCCGCCGCAGCGCCATCGCCCATCTGCGCGCCGCCGTGGCCGCGACAAAAGCCGACCGTCTGCTGGGCGGGCGCAAGCCCGATGCCGAGGAAGAGGCGGAGCCCTACCGCGAGGATCTGGCCACGGTGGTGCGCCCGCGCCGCCCGCAGCCCAGCAAACGCACCGAACGCCCGGTGACCGATGCCCGTCCCGCCCCGCTCAAGCTGGTGGCCGAGCAGCGCATCGCCGAAGGCGCGCCAAGCGCGCCGGTGCGTCCGCGCCGCATCAGCCGCGCCGCGCTGGCCGATGCCGCAAGCCCCACGCGACGCGCGTCAAGCTCGCTGGGTGAGTCTGCAGCCGAAGGCGAGGATGGTCAGGGGTTCGCCGCCTATGCCGAAAACGTCGGCGCAAAGGAGCTGTCGGATCTGCTTGAGGCGGCGGCCTCCTATATGTCCTTCGTCGAAGGCCGCGACCAGTTCTCGCGCCCGCAGCTCATGACCACCATGCGGCTTGCGGAAACCAGCGAGTCGAGCCGGGAAGACCGGCTGCGCAGCTTCGGCAAGCTGCTGCGCGAAGGCAAGATCGAGAAGACCTCCGGCGGGCGCTTCACCGCGTCCGACCGGATCAGCTTCAAACCCGGTCGCCGCGCCGCGGGCTGATCCCGCACGGCACTTCTCAAGCCAAAGATCCGCGCCCCGAGAGGGTGCGGATCTTTTTTGTTTTAGGTGGACCAACCAAGCGGCTGAAAGTCGGAACTCCGCCCGGATATCGGCGTCTCCAACGATCCGGGACGGCGTGGAATGCAGCGCCTCAAACCCGTGTCACCGCACATGCCAGTGCAACGGCTCACCGGCAGAAAGAGTTACATCGATAAAAAGATCGGCCTCGCGCGGCCCCCTCTCAGGCGCCGCGATCTCCGGCATCCGGATCCGGTTGGCCGACCCCCTTGAAAATGAACTTGAACGGCAGCGCCCAGACGATGCCGAGGGCGACATAGACCAAGAACTCCAGCCAGATCGGCGGGCGTCCGAGCCAGTTCATGATCGTCACCGCCGCCACCACGTACAGCGGCAACCCGACAAGCAGGATCAGCAGCGACAACCGCTTGCGGGTCTTGTGTGTCAACGCCATGTGATGCCTTCCATGCTCATGGATGTCCTGCCCCAACAGATGGGGCGCACCGCCGCGATTTCCAGACGCCGGACCGCCTGCGCGCTTGCGCCGCGGGGCAAAACCGGCCAGCCGGCCTCAGTCTTCGAACGGGTCGGTCACCAGAATTGTGTCGTCGCGCTCTGGGCTGGTGGAGAGCAGCGCCACCGGGCAGCCGATCAGCTCTTCGACCCGGCGCACGTATTTGATCGCGGCGGCGGGCAGATCCGCCCAGCTGCGCGCGCCTTCGGTGCTGTCGCTCCAGCCCTCCATCTCTTCGTAGATCGGCACGCAGCGGGCCTGCTGATCCGACGCGAAAGGCAGAAAATCCAGGCGCGCGCCATCCAGCTCGTAGCCCACGCAGATCTTCAGCCGCTCGAACCCGTCGAGCACGTCGAGCTTGGTCAGCGCGATGCCGTTCACGCCGGAGGTCGCACAGGTCTGGCGCACCAGCTCTGCGTCGAACCAGCCGCAGCGGCGCTTGCGCCCTGTGGTGGTGCCGAACTCGTGCCCCCGCTCGCCCAGCCGTTCGCCATCGGCATCCTCAAGCTCGGTCGGGAACGGGCCTTCGCCGACGCGGGTCGTGTAGGCCTTGACGATGCCCAGCACAAAATCGATGGAGCCGGGGCCGATCCCGGTGCCCGTCGCCGCCTGACCCGCAATCACGTTTGACGAGGTCACAAACGGGTAGGTGCCGAAATCGATGTCCAGCAGCGCGCCCTGCGCGCCCTCAAAGAGGATGCGCTTGCCCGCGCGGCGTTTCTCGTTGAGCACTTTCCAGACCGGTGCCGCATAGGGCAGGATCTGCGTGCCGATCTCCTCCAGCGCCGCAATGAGCGCCGCACGGTCCACCGGCTCCAGCCCCAGCCCGCGGCGCAAGGCGTCGTGATGCGCCAGCGCCCGGTCAACCCGCGCCTCCAGCGTCGGGCGGTCGGCGAGATCCGCAACCCGCACCGCGCGGCGGCCCACCTTGTCCTCATAGGCCGGGCCGATGCCACGCCCGGTGGTGCCGATCTTGGCGCCCTTGGCCGCGGCCTCTTCGCGCGCGCGGTCAAGCTCGCCGTGAATGGGCAGGATCAGCGGCGTGTTCTCGGCGATCATCAGCGTCTCGGGGCTGATCTCGACCCCCTGCTGGCGCACGGTCTCGATCTCGCCCATCAGATGCCAGGGGTCCAGCACCACACCGTTGCCGATCACGCTCAGCTTGCCGCGCCGCACCACCCCCGACGGCAGCGCGTGCAGCTTGTAGACCTCATCCTCCACCACCAGCGTGTGACCGGCATTATGCCCGCCCTGAAAGCGGCAGATCACGTCCGCCCGGCTCGAGAGCCAATCGACGATCTTGCCCTTGCCCTCATCGCCCCATTGCGCGCCCACGACGACCACATTTGCCATTTGTCCGAGCCTTTCCGGTGGTAAATCCAAACCCGCGCCCGTATATCCGCGCGCTTGCAGCGAGGAAACAGGGAAATTGCACTTGACCGAGGATGCCACAGCCGCCTTTGCCCTGCGCGTGGCCGGTCCGCCGGATGTCGACGGGCTGGGCCGGGTGATGTTCGACGCCATCCACGCGGTGCCGAGCCCCTATGACGCAGCGGAACGCAACGCCTGGTGCACGGCACCGCCCGCGGGCGCGGGCTGGCAGGACAGGCTGGCGGCGCAACATGTGGTCTGCGCCGAAATCCCCGGCGCGGGCGTGCAGGGCTTTGCCACGCTGACCCCTGCGGGTGAAATCGACCTGGCGTTCCTCCGCCCGGTCCTGCGTGGCACCGGCGCCTTCCGCGCGCTGATCACCGCCATCGAGGCCGAGGCGAGGGCAAACGGTCACACTCAGCTGAGCACCTTCGCCAGCCTGGGCGCGCAGGGCCCGTTTGCGGCCTGCGGGTTCAGCCTCATACATCACGAAAGGGTTTTGCGTCGGGGCCAGAGCCTGCGCCGCGCCCTGATGCGCAAACATCTTGAAACCGCCCGCGCGGCGGTTCAAAGCTGAGCGCGGTCCAAAGGAGTGTCCCATGAGTTTCGTCCTGCGCTGGGTCTTTGCCCTCGTTCTGCTCACCGCCACCTACAATCCGACCCAGGTCAATTTTGTGCGCTGGGGGTTGGAGAACTGGGAAACCCAGCTGCCGCTGACCGTGCTTCTGGGGCTGGTTCTGCTCATCGGCTACATCATCTACCTGCGCGCCACGCTGCGCTCGATAGGCGCGTTCGGCATGTTGCTGGTGCTGGCGCTGGTGGGTGCGATTCTCTGGGTGGCCTATGATTACGGGCTGTTCGATCCGTCCGATCCCAAGCTGACCACCTGGATCGGGATCGTGGCGCTGTCCATCGTGCTGGGTGTCGGGCTCAGCTGGTCAATCATCCGCCGCAAGCTGTCCGGTCAGGTGGATATGGACGACGTCGAGGAATAGCGCGGCCGCCCGTCAGGGCGGACAAGCCACAGCGCGCCGCTCAGGTGCCGCGCAGATGCACCCGCGCGCCGCTCAGGTGCCGCGCAGATGCACCGGCGCGCCATGTGGCGTCGCAAGATAGGCCTCAATCCACGCCGCCTTCAGCTCCGCAAGCGCCGCCGCCTCCGCCAGATCGCAACGCGCGCAGATCCGCTCCAGAGCTTCGACCCAGGCCAGGAAATAATCGTCGCCACCATCAAGATCCCGCCGCAGCCCGTGCTCGGCCAGAACCGCGCCAAAGGTCTTTGCCCAGTCGGGCCAGGAAAACGCGCCGCGAGCATGAAGATGCACCGTCAGCGCAAAGGCCTGCGCATGCCAGGGGGCCGCGAAGACCGGCTCCGGCGCGGCCGCGCTCACACGCCCGGCTCCAGGTAACTTTCCCACAGATCGCAGGTCACCTCGTCCCCCGCCCGTTCCGGCGCGCCCCAGAGATCGCCCGCATCGAACACCACCGTGTAGAGCGGCTCGGGCCGTTCGCCCAACCCATGTGCATTGGCGTCCGGGAAGACATGACAGCCATGGCTCAGCACCACGCGCCCGGCCTGCCCCGCGGCGTAACCCGGCAGCCGCGTGTGCCCGCCCGCCACCGCCTGATTGCCGGCCGGCAGGCGCGTGCGCACGGCATCGCCCACCGCAAACCGCGGCGCGGGGCCGTCCCGCAAGGTCGGCCCGCCGCGGGACAGCACCTTGGGCACATGTTCCGCGGGCAGACAGCGCGACGCCAGATCGGAGGCCCGGGGCGCGGCGCCCGCAAGTTCGTCCCGCGCCACAACCCCCTGCTCCACCAGCAGCGTCGCGAGCCCGCCCAGCCACTTTTCGTAATAGGAAAACCGGGCGTAATCCCCGGGTGACAGTCGCTCTCGGGCGTGGCGCGACACATCGAGGTTCCACTGCCCCAACGCTCCCGCCGCCAGCGTCAGCGCCAGCGCGCGCCCGTGCCAAGCTTCCTCGAAGACCGGCGCATCCGCAGGCTCCGGATGAACCGGGCCGTCGCCGAAACGTCCGCCCATGTCATGCACCCGGCTCATGTCGCCGCCTTCGCCAAGCCGGTGCCGATCATCGCGTCGCGGGTGACCAGCGCCGCAAGCGCCCCGGTCTCCCAGCCTTCGGTGCCTTCGGGGCGCTGCGGGATCACCAGATAGCGGATCTCGGCGGTGGAATCCCAGACCCGCACGGTCTGGCCCTCTGGCAGGTGAACGCCGAATTCCGCCAGCACGGCCCGCGGCGCGCGCACCGCGCGGGCGCGGTAGGCGTCGGATTTGTACCAGCCCGGCGGGATCCCCAGCAGCGGCCACGGGTAGCAGGAGCACAGAGTGCAGACCACCATGTTATGGGTCCGGGGCGTGTTCTCGACCGCCACCAGATGCTCCCCCTGCCGCCCTTCGAACCCCATCCCGGCGCAGGCGGCAGTGGCGTTCTCGCGCAATGCGGCCAGAAACGCCGGATCGCTCCAGGCCCGGGCCACCACCTGAGCACCGTTCTGCGGGCCGACCTTATGCGCATAAGTGTCGATGATGACATCCAGCGCGGCAGGATCGATCAGCCCCTTGCGGGTCAGCAGCGTCTCCAGCGCCTTGACGCGGAGTGCCGGATCGGGTGGCAAGAGGCTCTGCGGGTCGTCGTGGTCGGAATGATCATGCGGCATGTTGATATCCTGCCAATCCGTGTGACGCGCCGCAAGGGTGGATTGCGCCCGACCAAAACCCGCCCGCGCCCCGGCATACCGACCCTCTGCCCGCCGCGCCCGCGCCACCGGCCACCCGGCACGCCCGGCCCATCCGGGCACGGCGATCCAACCCGTCGAAGCCGGGTTGCGCGGAGCTCTGCGCTCGCTTACATACCCCCAACAGTCCGGATCGCAATCAGCCGCAGGCCCTCATGGAAAACGTCCTTCTCATCGTGCTTCTTCTTCTGGCGCTCGCGCTCATCGGCGTGGTGCTGCTGCAGCGCTCCGAAGGCGGCGGGCTTGGCATGGGTGGCGGTGGCGGCGGCGCGATGAGCCAGCGATCGGGCGCCACGGCGATGACCAAGCTGACCTGGGTGTTCGGCGTGGCCTTCATGGCGGTGTCGCTGACGCTGACGATCATCTCGGCGCAGAACGCCGAAGGCACCTCTGTCATGGACCGCATCGGCGGTGGCGGCGCAACCGCAAGCCAGGGTGCGGATGATGGCGAGATCGATGCCGATGCGCTGCTGCCCCCGCCCACCGCCGGTGGCGAGGACGCGCCACTGGTGCCGCGCGCGGACTGACCGGGCGAGGGCGCGTCAGCCCAGATCCCAGAAACTCTCGGAGACGTCGATCTGCTCTTCGTGGTCGACCCCTTTCGACGCGGCTTTTCCGATGGTGTTTTCCAAGGTGATCTTGAGGTAATCGAGATGCGCCTCACCTGAATCCTTGCGCACCGAGACGACAGGTTCGTCGACAGCCGCATCCTCTGCCGGACGATTTGCAACAAAGACAAAGCTGTCCTTGTCGGCGGCGAACGCGCCTGCAACCACATCATATTCGATCTCGTGTTCGTCGCCGTAAGCCATTTCGCCTCTCCTTTGCCTCAGAGCATGTGTGCAGCGCCCCGGGCCCTGCTCTGACACCAGCCTTCCACAGCGCGCCGCACCGCGTCAGTCCGGAAAACCGGGGGGTCGGGAATACCCGTCCCGGCCCGTCCGCCCACAAGCTCTTGTCGCCACGTCACGTCGGGCCGCATGATCTTGCGGTCTTCTGGACATCCCCGCCCGAATCCTCTATGTCTCAAATCCCGTGATGCAGCGTGCCGCGCGAGGCCGGCAGGCACAGAAATACAGGCAAATTCACGGGGTTGCCCAAACATGGCACGGTTCATTTTCATCACGGGTGGTGTGGTCTCTTCGCTGGGCAAGGGGCTGGCCTCCGCCGCTCTGGGCGCGCTGTTGCAGGCCCGCGGCTTCTCGGTGCGGCTGCGCAAGCTCGATCCCTATCTCAATGTCGACCCCGGCACGATGTCGCCTTTCGAACATGGCGAGGTCTTTGTGACCGATGATGGCGCCGAGACCGATCTTGACCTCGGCCATTACGAACGCTTCACCGGCGTGCCCGCGCGCAAGACCGACAGCATCTCTTCGGGCCGCATCTACACCAACGTGCTGGAAAAGGAGCGCCGCGGCGACTACCTCGGCAAGACCATCCAGGTCATCCCGCACGTGACCAATGAAATCAAGGACTTCATCGCCATCGGCGAGGATGAGGTCGACTTCATGCTCTGCGAGATCGGCGGCACGGTGGGCGATATCGAGGGCCTGCCCTTCTTCGAGGCGATCCGCCAGTTAAGTCAGGACAAGCCGCGCGGCCAGTGCATCTTCATGCATCTCACGCTGCTGCCCTATATCAAGGCGTCGGGCGAGCTGAAGACCAAGCCCACCCAGCACTCCGTCAAGGAGCTGCGCTCCATCGGGCTGGCGCCGGATATCCTCGTCTGCCGCTCCGAAGGGCCGATTCCGGTCAAGGAACGCGAGAAGCTGGCGCTTTTTTGCAATGTCCGTCCCGACAGCGTGATCGCCGCGCAGGATCTGCCTTCGATCTACGACGCGCCGCTGGCCTATCACCGCGAAGGCATGGACCAGGCGGTGCTCGACGCGTTTCAGATCACCCCCGCGCCAAAGCCCAATCTCGCCAAGTGGGAGGACGTGCACGACCGCATCCACAACCCCGAGGGCGAGGTCACGGTGGCCATCGTCGGCAAATACACCCAGCTCGAGGACGCCTATAAATCCATCGCCGAGGCGCTCACCCATGGCGGGCTTGCCAACCGCGTGCGGGTCAAGGTGGAATGGGTCGACGCGGAGCTTTTCGACCGCGAGGACCCGGCCCCGCATCTGGAGAAATACGACGCCATTCTGGTGCCCGGCGGCTTTGGCGAGCGCGGCACCGAAGGCAAGATCAAGGCCGCGCAATTCGCCCGCGAACACAAGGTCCCCTATCTCGGCATCTGCCTCGGCATGCAGATGGCGGTGATCGAGGCCGCCCGCAACGTCGCCGGAGTGACCAAGGCGGGCTCCGAGGAGTTTGACCATGAGGCCGGGGAAAAACGTTTCGAGCCGGTGGTTTATCATCTTAAAGAGTGGGTGCAGGGCAACGAAAAGGTCAACCGGTCGGTGAAGGACGACAAGGGCGGCACTATGCGGCTCGGCGCCTATGACGCGGTGCTGACCGAGGGCTCCAAAGTGGCGGACGTCTACGGCACGCTGGCCATCGACGAACGCCACCGCCACCGCTACGAAGTCGACATCAAGTATCGCGACAAGCTGGAAGCGGCGGGCCTGTGTTTCTCGGGCATGTCGCCCGACGGGCGGTTGCCGGAGATCGTGGAATGGCCGGATCACCCGTGGTTCATTGGCGTACAGTTTCATCCGGAGCTGAAGTCAAAGCCCTTTGCGCCGCATCCACTTTTCCGGGATTTTGTGCGGGCGGCGAAAGAGGTGAGTAGGTTGGTGTAAAGAATGGGCGGACAAACCAGATTTGCAATTAGGAGCCATGATAAGAGCAAGATTAAATCTGATATTTGGGCGGTAAAGGCCGCAGGTGACGATGTTTACATTTATTGTTCTGCAACTTCTGGGCTCCACAAGATCAGCCTCCATCAGTCTGGCAGCTGCAAGTTTTCGATCACAAAAGAACTTTCTTCACACAACCCTACCGGCTTCGAAAACTCTCGCGACATAGTCTCATGGAAACGTCGGGACGACAGATTTGCTTCGGAGTTCCCAACCGTCAGTATTTTTTTCATATTAGTCAATTCCGGCATAGAGCGTCCGAGACCAAACAAGAAGATTGTTTTGCTTCCTGACGCACCGACAAATTGGGCGACTCAAGTTGCGGGTTTTTTAGTGACACCGATCCGCGGGATTGGCAAAGCAAACAATGGCCGCAGTCAAACATCGTCAGTGTCAAATCTCTTAACACGTTGGGGTTCTTCACACTTAGACGTCGAATTTTTCCGCTGCCTAACCACGAATTCCAAAGAATACTAAAGTTGTCTTGGGGAATGACGTCAATGATATCCGGCCAACAGGATCCCAGCCATATCCAAGCAGGTAAGGCGACATGTATGCTTAGCGAGATAGCAAACTCGTGCGGCAACTTTTACGTTATTGAACAAGTCGACATGAACATGCAGATGGGGACCCCTGTCGGCGAATTCATCCTTGACGGACACAAGTCAAAGCAACTTTAGCGGTCACGGTAGCAACACTGGCTCGATCCGCGCATCGCCGGGCCGCGGTGCGGCGATCTGACCGTGGTTCTGAAGCACTTTATCTCACCGTGTCATTGCTCCCGCCAATCAAAGCACCCAGCCTCGCCAAATCGCCGCGCCGGGGGGCGGCCCGGCGATGCGCGGCGGCCTGCGGCCTTGACTCCGCGCGGGTGCGTCAAATCCCGCCAGCGCGCATTGTGACATCCCCAAAAAAATGCGGCCCGTCACAAGCGACGTGCTTGGTCCTTGCTAACACGTCAAACCCGCAGCGCGGCTTTCATTCCGCCACCCTCACCCCACCCCGAGACACATCCACACGCCGTCACAGAGCTCCGCGCCCACCCGCTCTCCCATCAGGTACAAAAACCCCGCGAAGCCGAAGCCGTGGGTGAGCAGGACAAGGCGGCGTTTGCCGTCATGGGCGGTGCGCTCCAATGCGCCGTTGAGATCGCCGTAGACCGCGTTCATCTGCCGGAACTCGTGGCCCATGGTGACCACGATGTCGTAATGCGCCCTGAGCGACGTGGCGTTGATCCAGGTGAAAACCCCGATGGCCAGCACAAAAAGCCCGGCAAAGCCCGAGCCGATCTGGCCGGGATAGAAATGCAGAAACCCAAACAGCGGGATATAGGCGGTGATGAACATCCCCCAGATGAAGTCGATCTTCTGCCACACGATCATGTAGATCCGCAGATAGTCGAGCAGCGCTTTCTGGCTGGCTCCGGTGTCCGGCGTTCCGGTCATGCGCCCCTCCCGCGATCAGATCCGCTCAGGCTAGCCGGTGACGCGCCGCATTCCAAGATGCAGGCTCCCGCGCCTCCGCGAGCCGGTTGTGCCCTCCCGATGCATCGCCTATGCCCCGGCGCATGCTGTCCTATCAACATAGTTATCACGCGGGCAATCTGGCGGATGTGCACAAGCACGCGGCGCTGGCCTGGATGCTCGACTACCTCACCCGCAAGCCAAAACCGCTGAGCTATGTCGAAACCCATGCCGGGCGCGGGGTCTACGATCTGAGCTCTTCCGAGGCCGCCAAAACCGGCGAAGCGGCGCGCGGCATCGCGGTGGCCGACACGTGGTTTGCGCCGGATCACCCTTATCGTCGCGCCCTGCAGACCTGTCGCGCCACAAGGGGCGCGTCGGCCTATCCGGGCTCTCCACTGATTGCGCAGAGCCTGCTGCGGGCCAGCGACCATCTGCATCTGGCGGAGCTGCATCCCGGCGAACACGCGGCGCTGCGGGCCGGGTTGCGCGCGCCCAACACCCAGGTTTACCGGCAGGACGGCATGGCGCTGGCGCTGAGCCTCTGCCCGCCCGATCCGCGCCGCGGCCTGATGCTCATCGACCCCAGTTGGGAGGTCAAGGCCGAGTACCAGACCCTGCCGCGCCAGATCGCGCAGATCACGCGGAAATGGAATGTCGGGGTGGTCATGCTCTGGTATCCGATCCTGAAAGACGCGCCGCACCGGCCGATGGTGCAGGCCCTGCGGGAGACGCATCCGGGCGTTCTGGTCCACGAGGTGCGCTTTGCCCCGGCGCGCAAGGGGCATGGCATGACGGGCTCGGGGCTTTGCGTGATCAATCCGCCGTTCGGGCTGGACCCAGCGCTGCAGAGGCTGGGACAGAGCTTTGCCGCCCATAGCGGGCGCGGCGCCTGACCATCACGGCGGGGAAGCGCTGCCCCGAAATTCCCGTTGCGCGCGAAGGGTCCTCACCTCAGGCTGGGGGCATGACGCGGGATGAGCGACCTTCGTGGCAGGACATGACCTCGGCGACGCCGTTGTCGGAGGCGGACGTGCCGGTGATGCTGGGCGCGCTTCTGGTGCGTGTCGCCCGGGCGGACCACGAATACCTCGCCATCGAGGCGGCGGTCATCGAAGAGATCCTCGCCCTGCGCTTCGGGCTCAACCCAGAGGACGCGCATGCGCTGCGACGGCGCTCCGACGCGCTCGAATCCGCGGCGCCGGAGACCGCGCGATTTGCGAAAGCGTTGCGCGATCTGGTGCCCTATGACACACGGCTGGCCACGGCGCTGACGCTGTGGGATGTGATGATGGCGGACGGGTTGAGCCGGCCCGAGGAACAGGCGGTGATTGCGCTGGCCGAAGAGATCCTTGGCGTGCACAGTGAGGATCTGACCCGCAGCCCGAAGGGAGACCGAGATGCTTGAACGACTGACCAACCTCTTGCGGGGCAAGCAGAAACCCGCGGACCCGCTGCCCGAACCCGATGCCCGTCTGGCGCTAGGCGCGTTGCTGGTGCGGGTGGCCAAGGTCGACCACACCTATGTGTTCGAGGAGATTGAGCAGATCGACCGGATCCTCGCCGAGGCCTACGATCTGGGGCCGATCGAGGCCGCCCGCATGCGCGCCACCTGCGAGAAGCTGGCCCGCGCCGCCGAGGACGACACGCAGCTGATCGCGCTGATCCGCGAGGGTGTCGATTACGATCACCGGCTGGAGAAGGTGCAGGCGCTCTGGCGCGTCGTTCTGGCCGATGGCATCACCGATGACCGCGAAACCGCGCTTGTCGATCTGGTCGAGGAACAGCTTGGCGTGCGCCGGACGGATTCGGAGGCCGCGCGCGCCCGGGCGGTCATTCCCTGAGCGGGCCGCCGCTCAGTCGAGCGGCGCGCAGAGCACGTCGAACCGCGCCGCCACACGGTCCAGCACCCGCGTGCAATGGGCCTTGTCGGCGGTCGCGTTCATCTTCATCCGGAGCAGCGCCGCCATCCGGCGGGGGAACGGATACCAGCGGTCCAGATCCAGCCCGCAGCGGTCAAGCAGCATGATCGGCAATTGCTGCACCGCGATGGTCTGGTTGAGATAGGCCTGCGCGGCCGCCGCCCCGACCCAGGCGTTGCGGTTCTGCCGGAAGAGCGCTTCGTGATCGAGCCGGTAGATCCCCTGCCCGCGCAGCTTGTCCCGGTAGAGCAGGTGCACGGCGAAAAACCCGGTCACGCTGGTCAGGAAATGCATCGTCTCGCGCGGGTTGATCGACAGCACCGTGTTGCCGGGCGTCAGCATCGGCCTGTGATCGACAAGCGCTTCGCTGCGAAAGAACGATCCGGTGCAATTGACAAAGACGCTGCCGGGCGCAACCGCATGGGCGGTGCCGTCCTTCAGGCGCATCTCGGGGCCGGTCTCGGTGTCGACCACATCCGCCAGATAGCCGCCGAACACGGCGTGTAACCCGCTCTGGATCCGCGCGTGTTCGTCTTCCGACTGCAGACCATAAAGGAACACGCCGTTTTCCGAGGACGGGTCGGTGCTGTGATGCGCGCGCACATGCGCGATCAGCGCGTCCTCGTTGTCGCCATCGAATCTGGTCGCCAGATCGTGAAACAGGCGCGACACCAGCACGCCCGATGTCCAGCGCTTAAGGCCCGTGGGGATGTTCCGGGTCCGGTTGAAGAAATTGGTCCCGCGTCCGTTGATCAGCGACACCTGGCGCGCGGGGCTCTGGCTCAGCGCCGCCAAGATGCTGTCCATCCCCGTCTTGCCACCCCCCACAACAAAAAGCGGGGCGTCGGGATGCGCCTTGAGAACGCGCGTCAGATCGCCGGGCTGGATTGAGACGACCTGATCGCTGGAAAGCCGCAGCGGGTCGGCCAGCTGGTAGTTCAGCCCGCTGGCATGCACCGCCAGTCTGGCCTGCACGATGCGCGGGCGCGCGGGATCCTCGTTTGGGTGGTACACCACCTCGGCACGTGGTCCGGCGGAGGTCTCGATCTCCCGGCAGGTGGCAACGGTCTGACCAAAGGCCGAGTCCAGCGCGACGGACCGGCCGACAACCCCCAGGGCACTGGCGAGATGCGCCTGCACTTCGTTGCGCGCGGCCAGGTACTCGCGCGGCTTGCGCCAGTCCCATGTCATGTCGCCCACGGTGAACATAGGATGTGGCTGGTGCAGGCGCACATAGTCATAGGCGGTGTTCCACATCCCGCCTGCCGCGGATTTCTGATCGATCATCAGCACATCCGCGCCTTTGGGCAGATACTCCATTGCCGCGTAAAGCGCGTTGAGCCCGGCGATCCCGGCGCCGATCACCACAAGATCGTAGGTCTTTTCGGCCTTCCGGGCGTCTGTGCGGGGCGCGGGGCTGCTTTGATCGAGCATGGCAAACCTCTGATGTGATCCATCTTGACCCTACGGAACCCCACAGCCCCGAAACAGGGCAAATTTACCCAGATGCATGACAAATCCGCGTCATTGCGCGCTGTTCGGCACCGCTCCGGCGGCTGACCCGAGGGGCTTTTTTGACCAGGTCGCCACAGGGCGGGTTTGAAATCGCGGCGCGCATGCGTAGGTATGTCTGATGTTTGCCGAATTTCTCAATCGCCTGACGGCGCCCGATCCCGCCCCCCTGCCCGATACCGACGCGCGTCTGGCGCTCACCGCGCTGCTGGTGCGGGTGGCCCGCTCCGATGGCGACTATGACGAGGCGGAGCGCAGCCGCATCGACAAGATCGCCGCCCGCCGCTACGGCCTCAGCCCGTTCGAGGCGACCGAACTGCGCGGCGAGGCCGAAGCGCTTGAGGCCGAAGCGCCCGACACTGTGCGGTTCACCCGCGCGATCAAGGACGTGGTGGCCTTCGAGGACCGGCTGGCGGTGATCGAGGCGCTCTGGGCCGTGGCGCTGGCCGATGGCGAGCGCGAGGCCGAAGAGGACCAGATCCTGCGGCTGGTCGCCAAGCTTCTGGGCATCAACGACCGCGACAGCGCGCTGGCACGGCAACGGATCGAGGCGGCGAAGTGATCGCCAGCCTGCCGATGTATGACCATGCAGGCGCACGGGACGATCACGACGCGCTTTGGGCAGTGATCCGGGACCGGTTGCAGGCCAGTGGCATCGACGCGCCCGCCGCGCTGACACGCAGCGGCGATCCCTGGCAGGAGTGGCGGCGCGACGATCTGCTGTTGTCCCAGACCTGCGGGCTGCCCTATCGCGCAGAGCTGCACAAGCGGCTGAGCCTTGTCGCGGCGCCTGCCTTCCGGTTCGGCCACGACGCGGCGTCCGTCGCCGATCCCGAAAACCCGCCGCCGGGGACCTATTACAGCGTGATCGTGGTCCGGCAGGACGACCCGCGGCGCGACTTTGCCGCGTTCGACGGCGCGCGGCTGGCTTATAACGATCCGCTGTCGCAAAGCGGCTGGGGGCTGCTTTCGGCCCATGCCGCCCGACAGGGGGTGCGCTTTGGCAGCGGCGTGCAGACCGGCGCGCACAGCGCCTCGGCGCAGGCTGTGGCCGACGGGCAGGCCGATATCGCTGCCATCGACGTGGCCACCTGGTGCGGGCCGCTGCGCGCCGCACCCGCGCGCGCGGGCCTGCGCATCCTCGACCGCACGGCGCTTTCGCCCGGCCTGCCTTACGTGACCGCGGTCCCGGATCTGGCCGGGGCGCTCTTTGACGCGCTGCAAGGCGCCCTCAGCTACCCCGATGATGTCGCGACGGCGCGCCCGGCCTTGCAGGAACGGCTCAACATCGCGCCGGAAGGTGTGGTGCCCGCAGACCGTGCAGACTACATGGCAATCGCGCTGCCCGGCGCCCCGCCACCGCCAGCGGAAACGATTCCGCATTGCACATAAGCCCGGTTTCGCGGCAGGTTGGCCCGCACATCCACCGCCGAGGCGCGCATCATGTCCGACACCCCCGTCATCGAGATCACCGACCTGCACAAGGCCTACGGCGCGCTTGAGGTGATCAAGGGGGTCGACATCACCGCGCGGCGGGGCGACGTGGTGTCGCTCATTGGCTCGTCGGGCTCAGGCAAATCCACGATCCTGCGCTGCTGCAACCTGCTCGAGGACAGCCAGCAGGGCGAGATTGTCTTCAAGGGCGAGCCGGTCAAGTGGAAAGGCGAGGGCCACGGCCGCCGCCCGGCTGACCCCGGACAGGTGCTGCGCATCCGCACGAACCTCAGCATGGTGTTCCAGCAGTTCAATCTCTGGGCCCATATGACGATCCTGCAAAACGTGATGGAGGCGCCGGTAACCGTGCTTGGACGCGACCGCGGCGAGGCCGAGGCCACCGCGCGCGGCTATCTCGACAAGGTCGGAATCGGCGACAAATGCGATGTCTACCCCGCCCAGCTTTCGGGCGGCCAGCAACAGCGCGCCGCCATCGCCCGCGCGCTCTGCATGGAGCCCGAGGCACTCTTGTTCGACGAGCCGACCAGCGCGCTTGACCCCGAGCTTGAACAGGAGGTCGTGCGGGTGATCCAGAGCCTGGCCGAGGAAGGCCGCACCATGCTGATCGTGACCCATGACATGAAGATGGCCTCCGATGTCTCGGACCATGTGGTGTTCCTGCACCAGGGCTGCATCGAGGAGGAAGGCGCACCTGACCAGCTGTTCGGCGCGCCCAAATCCGAGCGGTTGCGCGGCTTTTTGCGCTCGACCACACATGTCTGAGCGGGTGACGTAGGGGCCGCCCCGCCCAAGGCCTTGATCTTTCCGGCAAATGCCATAAGCCTTCCGCTTCAGGCACCGCGCCCGGCAATGAGGCGCGGACTCAACTTGGGAGTATCATCATGAAACACCTTCTTCTTGGCACCGCGGCGCTCGCTGTCACCGCCTCCGTGGCCTTTGCCGAAAGCCACTCGGTTGTGCGCATGGGCACCGAGGGCGCCTACCCTCCGTTCAATTTCCTCAACGATGCCGGCGAAGTGGACGGGTTCGAGCGCGAACTGGGCGACGAGCTCTGTGCGCGCGCCGAGCTGACCTGCGAATGGGTCACCAACGAGTGGGACAGCATCATCCCCAACCTCGTCAGCGGCAACTATGACGTGATCATCGCGGGCATGTCGATCACCGATGAGCGCGACGAGGTGATCGATTTCACCCAGAACTACACCCAGCCCGATCCCTCCTCCTATCTGGTGGTTGCGGGCAATGAAGGGCTCGACGTGACCGGCGCGGTGATCGCGGCGCAGACCAACACCATCCAGGCCGCCTTTGTCGCCCAGATGGGGGCAACGCTGGTGGAATTTGCCTCCCCCGACGAGACCATCGCCGCGGTGCGCAACGGCGAGGCCGACGCGGTTCTGGCCGATGACAGCTTCCTGACGCCGATTGCCGACGAAAGCGACGATCTGGTCAAGCTGGAGCGCGAAGAGCTGATCGGCGGCGGCATCGGTCTGGGTGTGCGCGAGAGCGACACCGAGCTGAAGGAGCAGTTCAACGCGGCGATCCAGTCGATGAAGGATGACGGCACGCTGAACACGCTTATCGAGAAGTGGGAAGTCGGCGCGACGTTCTGAGACCATGTGGGGGCCGATCACACGTCTGAGACGCTGGTTGGCCCCCCGACCGAAGACCGGCTACGTCGTCACGCTGTTGGCGGAGACAGGGCCGGAAGCGGGGTTGGAGATCGATGTCGGTGTGCGCACCCCGTCGCCCGAGACCGCCCGCGACCGCGCGCTGCATTTTGCCGAAACGCTGATGCCGGACCTGAGCTTCCGCCCCGTCGCGATGTGGGACGCCGAGGACCGCGACCTGGTGACCGGCGAGATCGTCGCACAGATCGGTCCGATCCGGCATCAGGGCCTCCCGTCGCCGTCCGGCATGGTGCCTTAGGGCGCGGCGCATGGGCTTTGTGTGGTTGCGACGTGACGTCTGAGCCTTTCGCTTGCGTCCTGGAGACCCGAACGCGCAATGCCGTCAACGGTGAAGCACGTGAGATTTCCCGGTCCAGATCGCCTCTTTCCGCCATACGCGGACCGTGTCTCCGGGGCGCACGAGGACAGGCGCCAGCTCGCGCATTGTCGCGCCAACCGTCTGACTTCCCGACCAGCCCGACATGTCCGGCACCATCGGCAGGAACACCGCGATGGCGATGACCGCGGCCAGCGTCTCCTCATCGGCAGAGATCACCGAACCCGCGATGACGTCGAGCACGACACTGGCCGAAAGTCAGGCAAGCCTGCGCCGCGAGCGCAGTCATCGCGGGCATCGACTTGACCTGCTCGCGCAGGGGTCCGGCCTCGGGGTCGGGCGGGTGCGTCAGTTGCGGCGGCTCGGCGAGGTCTGTGTGCTGTGACATGGCGCATATCCTTCCGGTTCGGGGGCGTGTCGCGACGGCGGGCGGATGCTCGGACCGCCGCCCTGCCCCCTTGGCACCGGGCGCGCGACGTCCTCACCGCCTTCCTTTGACACCACGCAGCCGCGCATGGCGAAACAGCGTGCCGACGCCCCGGGCCCGGTCCCACATGGCAGGCCAGGCGCGGCATCCGGACGTGAGGCAAAATGCGGGGTTCTCTCTGGCGGATGGGCCTGAAACGATTGCATTCATGATCGTGCATCTTTCAGGCCGGCTGGTGGTCGCAAGGCTCGAGGCCATTCGGGCGCAGGTCGCAGCCGCAGCGCCGGTGGCCGATCTCACGCTCGATCTGTCGGGCGTCGATGCCATGGACACCGCCGGTGCCTGGCTGGTCATCGACGCGCAGAGCCGGATCCAGCAGCGCGGCGGAAGCTGCCAGATCGTCGGAGCGTCGCCCCTGCACCGCGAGCTTCTGGACGTGGTGCGCCGGAACATCCCGCAAAGCGCGCCCGCCGGGACGCCGCCGTCCGGCCTTCTCGACTGGCTGGAGAAGATCGGCCGCAAGACCTGGAGCGGCATCCGGAGCCTTGTCGAGATGCTCGGATTTCTCGGCCTTGTGGTGGCGCGGCTGGGCGGTGTCCTGCGCCATCCCGGACGGTTGCGCCTGACCTCGCTTGTGCACCACATGCAGGAAATCGGATTCAACGCCATCCCCATCGTGTCGCTGATGGCGTTCCTGATCGGCGTGGTCATGGCGTTTCAGGGCGCCGTTCAGCTGCGCCAGTTCGGGGCGGAGGTGTTTGTCGTCGATCTGATCGCCATTTCGGTGCTGCGGGAACTGGGCATCCTGCTGACCGCGATCATCGTGGCGGGCCGGTCGGGGGCGGCCTTCACCGCGTCCATCGGCTCGATGAAGATGCGCGAAGAGATCGACGCCATGCAGACCCTCGGCCTCGATCCCATCGAGGTGCTGGTGCTGCCGCGCGTGCTGGCGCTGGTCTTGGTGCTGCCGCTGCTGGGCTTTGTGGCCGATGTCATGGGCCTGCTGGGCGGGGCCATGATGTCCTGGATCGAACTGGGCGTGTCGCCGGGCATGTTCCGCACCCGACTCTACGAGTCGGTGGATGTCTGGCACTACATCGTCGGCCTGATCAAGGCGCCGGTCTTTGCGGTGATCATCGGAATTGTCGGCTGTTACGAAGGCATGAAGGTCGGCGGCGACGCGGAATCGCTGGGGCGGCTGACATCGACCTCGGTTGTGCTGTCGATCTTTCTGGTGATCGTGGCGGACGCGCTCTTTTCGATCTTTTTCGCCGTTGTCGGTGTGTGATGGCGCAGCCGCGCGACGCCATCATCGAGGTCCGCGGATTGCGCACGCAATTCGGCAGTCATGTGGTCCACGAGGGTCTCGATCTCGACGTCTACCGAGGCGAGGTGCTGGGTGTCGTGGGCGGGTCGGGCACCGGGAAATCGGTTCTGCTGCGCGCCATCGTCGGGCTGGTGCAACCGGCGGCGGGTCATGTGAGCGTGTTCGGCACCGACATGCTGCGGGCCTCGGAAGAGACACGCCAGAAGATCGAGCAGCGCTGGGGCGTGATGTTCCAGGACGGCGCGCTCTTTTCCTCGCTGACGGTGCGCGAAAATGTCGAGGTGCCGATGCGCGAACAGACCGATCTTGCGCCCGCAACCCGGCGGGCACTGGCCGAGCTCAAGATCTCCATGGTCGGGCTGCCGCCAATTGCCTGCGACAAGTACCCTTCCGAGCTTTCGGGCGGCATGCGCAAACGCGCCGGGCTCGCGCGCGCGCTGGCGCTCGACCCGGAGATCGTGTTTCTCGATGAGCCCACCGCCGGGCTTGACCCGATTGGCGCATCCGCCTTTGATGCGCTCATCAAGAAGCTGCAGACGACGCTGGGCCTCACTGTCTTCTTGGTGACGCATGACCTCGACACCCTGCACGCGATCTGCGACCGGATCGCGGTGCTTGCCGAAAAGCGGGTCTTCGTCACCGGCACGATGACCGACATGCTGCAGGTGGACCAGCCTTGGGTACACGAGTATTTTCATGGCCCCAGAGCCCGCGCGTCGGGCATTGGGACGAAGGGCTGACCGAAGGCTGACCGAGGGCTGAGAACGGATGGAAACCAGGGCCAATTTCGTGCTGATCGGCGCCGTAACGGTGCTGGGGCTGCTCGGCCTGCTGGGTCTGCTGGTCTGGTTCGCCAAGGTCGAGATCGACCGCCAATATGCGGTCTACGAGGTGCTGTTCGACAGCGTCTCGGGTCTCGGGATGGCGGCGGATGTGCGCTATAACGGGCTGTCGGTGGGTCAGGTGACCGGGCTAGATCTGGACGCCGAGGATCCGGGCAAGGTGCGTGTCCGGATCGAGGTGGCGGCAGACACGCCGGTCAAGACCGACACGCTGGCGCAGTTGAACTCGCAAGGTGTCACCGGGGTCGCCTTCGTGGCGCTGACCGGCGGCTCACCGGGGGCACCGGCGTTGCGCGATCCCGAGGATCCGACCGCCATTCCGGTGATCGAGGCGCAGCGCTCGGTTGTGCAGGCGCTCACCGAAGACGCCCCCGATCTGGTGGCCGAAGCGGTCGAGGCGATCCGCGAGGTCCGGAGTTTTCTGGATGAGGACAACCGCGCCTCCGTCTCCAACCTGTTGAAAAACCTCGAAAGTGCCTCAGGCAAGCTGGAAACCGCGCTGGCGGATTTTTCCGACATTTCCCGCACCGTGTCCGACGGCACGGCGGAGATATCGAAATTCACCGGACGGCTCGACGAGATCGGAACGACCGTGCAGACCTCGCTGCTGAAGGTGAACGAGACACTGGACGCGGTACAGCGCGCCATTTCCGAGATCGAGCCGATGATGGCATCGGCCACCGCCGCCTTCACCACCGCCGAAGCGACCATCGGCGACGTGGACGGCTTTGTGCAGACCCGCGTGCCGGAGCTTGCCGACGCTCTTTCGGCGGCGCTGTTGTCGATCGAGACGGCCACGCAGGAGGTGCAGGCCCAACTGGACGGCGTTCTGGCGCAATTCGGCGGCACGGCCGAGATCGCAACGCAGCGGCTGACCGATCTGCAGGCGACGATGGCCACGCTCGATCTGACGCTGGCAGAGGCGCGCCTGTCGCTGGCCGCGGTGGAAAGCGCCTCGGTCAGTTTCCAGGGACTGGTGGACGGCGACGGCACCGCACTGGTGCGTGAGGCGCGCGCGACGCTGGCGTCGGTGCAGGAGGCGATCTCGGGGCTGGACAGGATGCTGAGCGAAGACGTGCCCGCCATCATGACGGATATCCGCGGCGCGGTGACCTCCGCCACAAGCGTGGTCGAGCAGGTCTCGACCGATATCAGCGCCTTCACCACGCGGCTTGATCCGCTGGCAGAGAGCGCCGCGGACACGCTGACAACCGCGACCGAAACGCTGCAGAACGCCAACCGGACGCTGGGCAATCTCGACACCGCGCTTGCGGCGACGGAAGAGACGCTGGGCGCCGCTCAGGGCAGTTTTGCCAGGGCCGACGCGATCATCGACACCGATCTGGCCCCGGCGATCAGCGATGCGCGCACCGCGGCGGCGCAGTTCGGGCAGACCATGGCCCGCGTTTCCGACGACCTGCCAGCAATCACCGCCGACTTGCGCGATGTCATGGCGCGGGCGGTCGCGGTGATCGAGAGTGTCGACAGGGCGGTCGCGACAAGCGCGCCGCCGATCGAGAGTTTTGCGCGCACCGGGCTGCCGGAATTCACCAGCTTCGCGCGCGAGGCGCAGCAACTGGTCACCCGGCTGGAACAGCTGGCCCGGAAAATGGAGCGCGATCCGGCGCGGTTCTTCTTCGGCAACAACGTGCCCGAGTTCAGGAGATAACCGACCATGACTGCACGCGGTGTTTTGCGCCTGGCGGCCTTGACGCTGGGGCTGGGCCTTCTGGCCGGATGCTCTGCCCTCTCGAGCCTGGAGGCCTCGTCAAAGCCGCTGGACACATTCGAGTTGACCGCGCTGCCCGCAGGCACCGTGTCCGCCCCGCGCGGCGGGCGCCATCTGGAGGTGGCGGTGCCCACCGCGACCGGCGCGCTGACCAGCGACCGTATCGTGATCAAGCCGACGCCGCTTCAGGTACAATCGCTGCCCGGCGCGCGCTGGATCAACGACACGACGGAGCATGTGCAGCTTTTGCTGGTGCGCTCGCTGGCCAATTCCGGTCGGTTCGCGCTGGTCACCGGCGCGGGCGCGGGCCCGTCGCCGGATTACGTGCTGATGGTGGATCTGCAGGCCTTTCAGGCGGAAATTACCGGCGACACCGTGACGGTTGAAGTGCGGATGACCCTGACATTGCTGGACGACAGGGATGGCCGGGTGATGGCGTCGCGCGGGTTCAGCAACAGCACCGCCGTGGCCGGCACCGGCACGGAGCTTGTGGTGTCCGCCTTCGACGCCATCATGACGCGCCAGTTGACGGATGTGGTGGGCTGGCTGGCCCGGGCGCCCGTGTCCTGAGGGGACGGGACTGCGGACCCCCGGGAGGCACTGATCCGGTACCGAGGCACCACCGAAACGGTCCGCGACGCGCGTATTCCGCGTCCCCGCAACCTCCCGCGAAGCGCGCATCGCCGACGCCAGACCGCTCCGACCCGCCCGGCAGCGCCCAAAGACACCGCAAATCCCTGCCATCCGACCGCTCTTTGCGGCCCGCGCCACGGGGCATCACGTTTCAACTGGCGCAGGCGCGCAAAAAAGACCATCCTGCGGTGAAGATCACGATCCGGGGCAGGCACAATCTTTTCTTACTGTTCAGACCCTTCGACGCTTGATGGCCTGACCTGGCTCTCGTGCTACCTGACCACCGGCAAACACATGTCGATCTACTGGTCGGTCGGCACCGTGCTGTTGCTGCTGGCGATCACCGCGCCCACCGCGCTGGCCTTCGGCTTTGGCGGTGCGACGGCGGCGCGCTCGCGGGTGGCGCCGCTGCGCTGGTTCGGCAAGAGCTATATCGCGGTGGTGCGCGGCGTGCCCGACATCGCGTTTTTCCTGTTCTTCGTGATTGCGCTCGATCAGGGGTTCGAATGGCTGCGCCACCAGGTCAAATGCCCCGACTGGCCGGATCCGGTGCGGCAGGGCAACGATTTTGTGGTCTGCGACGCGGCCAAGCTGCCGCTGGGCAATGCCGCGCAATGGGTGCACGAGACCTATGGCTTCTTTCTTGCGGTGCTGACCTTTGCCATCGTCTTCGGCGCCTTTGCGGCCAACGTGCTTTTTGGCGCCATGCGCTCGGTGCCACGTACCCAGATCGAGACCGCGGAGGCCTATGGCATGTCGCCGCGCCAGTCGTTCTGGCGCATCCTGGTGCCGCAGATGTGGGTCTATGCGCTGCCGGGCCTGTCGAACCTCTGGATGGTGCTGATCAAGGCCACGCCGCTGCTGTTTCTGCTGGGGGTCGAGGACATCGTCTACTGGGCGCGCGAGCTTGGCGGCTCTAAGACCGCGCGCTTCACCGATTACCCGCATCCCGACTGGCGGGTCTGGTATTTTCTGGCGCTGCTGGTGTTTTACCTGATCTTCACGCGGATCTCCGAACTGGTGCTCGACCGGATCATGGCGCGGCTCACGCATGGCCAGGCGACCACCGGCGGCGAAGCCCAGAGGAAAGCGGCGTGAGCGCGGCGGGTGTTGCCGGGGGGCGCTGCCCCCGCCGCGGCAAGCCGCGACTCCCCCGGGATATTTCCGGCCCAAAGAAACACGGGGGACGCTGAGATGTCGTGCTGGGAGACCATCGCCGATTACGGGTTGCGCTCGTTGGGGATCGGCGAGCGGCTGTTGCCTCGGGACAATTTCACGCTCTGCCAGCAGGTGGTGCTGATCGGCTCGGGCATGATCTGGAACGTCTATTTCGGGGTGCTGGCGCTTTGCAGCGGGTTTTTCCTGGCCACGGGCGTGGCGCTTGGCAAGGCCTCGCGCATCTGGTGGCTGCGCAAGCCCAGCGAATGGTTCATCTTCGTGTTCCGCGGCAGCCCGCTGTTTATTCAGTTCTTCTTTGCCTATTTCCTGTTTCTGAGCCTGAAATCGGTCTCGCCGGTGTTCGATCCGTTCACCGCCGCCTGGCTCGGCGCGCTGATCGTGCTCTTTCTCAACACCGCCGCCTATTCCGGAGAGATCTTCTACGGCGCGCTGCAATCCATTCCCAAGGGCGATATGGAGGCGGCGGATGCCTACGGCTTCACCGGCTGGATGCGGTTTCGCAAGATCACCTGGCCCACCATGCTGCGGCTGGCCTGGCCCGCCTATACCAACGAGGCGATCTTTCTCTTTCATGCCACCACGCTGGTCTATTTCTCGGGGTTTCCGGCGTGGCAGCAAAAGGGCGACGCGCTTTATTACGCGAGCTATTTCGCCGACAAGACATTCAACCCGTTTGTGCCCTACCCCATTCTGGCGGGCTATTTCATCGTGCTGACGCTGCTGGTGATCGGGCTTTTCGGCGTGGTGAACGCGCGGCTGAGCCGGCATCTGCCGCAGGACGCGCGGCGCAGGCTGAAGCCGCGGCCCAACCTCATGCGCTAGCCGTCCCGGCCTGTCGGGCGTGGGTGCGGGCGCGGTATCAGCGCTCTTGCCAGCACCCCGCGGCTTGCGTATGAATTTGATCAAATTCACCCCATGAGGCCCCCGATGCCCGCCCCCACCTCTGACTGGCTGCGCAAGAACCCGAATGTGCGCACCGTGCGTGCCGCCGCCTGCGATCTCAACGGCGTCGCCCGCGGCAAGCGCATGCCCGCGCGCTCTGCCGAGAAGCTGCTGACCGACGGCACGCGCTTTCCGATGTCCGCGCTCAGCCTCGATATCTGGGGCGAGGATATCGACGACAGCCCGCTGGTCTTCGAGACCGGTGACCGCGACGGCGTGCTGATGCCCACCGAACGGGGTTTTGTGCCGATGCCCTGGCTGGAGGCGCCCACCGCGCTTCTGCCGATCTGGATGTTTCACGAGGACGGGCGCGCCTATGAGGGCGATCCGCGCCACGCGCTGGCCCGGGTGGTCGAGCGCTACCGCGCCCGCGGGCTGACCCCGGTGGTGGCGGTGGAGCTTGAGTTCTTCTTGATCGACGACAGCACGCGCAACCTGCAGGTGCCGATCAGCCCGCGGTCGGGCAAGCGCCGCAAGGCCGCCGAGATCCTGTCGATCCGCGCGCTCGATGCGTTCGACGAATTCTTCACCGATCTGTACGACGCCTGCGACGCGATGGACATTCCCGCCGATACCGCGATCTCGGAGGCCGGGCTGGGCCAGTTCGAGATCAACCTGATGCACAGCCCCGACGCGCTGAAGGCCGCCGACGATGCCTGGCTCTTCAAGATGCTGGTCAAGGGGCTGGCGCGGCGCTACGGCTTTGCCGCGTCCTTCATGGCCAAGCCTTACGACGATTACGCGGGCTCGGGCATGCATGCGCATTTCTCGGTGCTGGACACGCAGGGCCGCAACATCTTCGACAATGGTGCCGAGGACGGCACCCCGGCGCTGCACCATGCCATCGCGGGCTGCCTTGCGGCGATGCAGGAAAGCGCGCTGGTCTACGCGCCGCATCTCAACTCCTATGACCGGCTGGTGCCCGGCGCGCATGCGCCCACCGGGCTGGCCTGGGCCTACGAGAACCGCACCGCGGCGATCCGCGTGCCCTCGGGCGCGCCTGCAGCGCGGCGCATCGAACACCGTGTCTCGGGCGGCGACGTGAACCCCTACCTCGCCGTGGCGGCCATCCTGGGGGCCGCGCTCAACGGTATCGAGGACGAGACCGACCCGCCGCCCGCGGTCAGTGGCAACGCCTACGATCTCGATCTGCCGCAGATCCCCACCACCTGGGGCGACGCGATCACCGCTTTCGAGACCGGCGCCCGGATTCCGCGCATCTTCCCCGCCGAGCTGATCCGCAACCTCGTGCTCACCAAGAAGCAGGAGCGCCACTATATGGCGGAGCTGTCGGCCTCCGAGCAGGTGGAGATCTATCTCGACACGGTCTGAGGCAGGCTTGCCCCGCCCCGCCCCGCTGCCTACCCTGACCCAGAAAGTTACGGTGTTTCATGAAAATCGGCATTCTCCAGACCGGCTACGCGCCCGACGAACTGAAAGACAGCCTCGGGGAATACCCGCAGATGTTTGCGGATCTGCTGGACGGGCACGGGTTCACGTTTCAGCACTGGCCGGTGCTCGACATGGCGTTCCCGGATGGCCCGGAGGCCGCGGATGGCTGGCTGATCACCGGCTCCAAGCATGGCGCCTACGAGGATCTGCCCTGGATCGCGCCGCTCGAAGGTTTCATCCGAGAGATCGTGGCGGCGGAGCGGCCGCTTGTGGGCGTGTGCTTCGGCCATCAGATCATCGCGCAGGCGTTGGGCGGCCGGGTGGAGAAATTCGCCGGTGGCTGGGCGGTTGGACCGCAGACCTACACGTTTCCCGACGGGCCGAAAACCGTGCAGGCCTGGCATCAGGATCAGGTGACCGCGCTGCCCGAGGGGGCCGAGGTGGTGGCCAGCAACGCGTTTTGCCGCAACGCCGCGGTGATCTATCCGGGCCGCGCCTATACCGTGCAGCCGCATCCCGAATATGATGACCGCTTCATCTCCGGCCTGATCCGCCACCGCGGCCCCGGTGTCGTGCCCGACGCGCTCATGCAGGACGCCGCCGCGCGCATGGGCGGCGCGCTCGACCGCGCCGAGATCGCCGCGCAATTTGCCCGTTTCTTCAAGGAAAAGAGGATCGCATGAGCGATTGGACCGACGCCATCCCCGCACCGGCGCGCGAATATCTCGAGGGGCGCCGCCTCGACGAGGTGGAATGCGTGATCTCGGATCTGCCGGGGATTGCCCGTGGCAAGGCGGTTCCGGCGTCGAAATTTGCCCGCCAGGCGCATTTCCACCTGCCCGACTCGATCTTCTTTCAGACCATCACCGGCGACTGGGGGGAAGCTGCGGGTGAGGACGGGTTCATCGAAAAGGACATGATCCTCAAGCCCGACATGTCGACCGCCACCGCCGCCCCCTGGACCGGCGACTGGACGCTGCAGGTGATCCACGACGCCTATGACCGCAAGGGCGTGCCGGTGGGCTGCGCGCCGCGCAATGTGCTCAAACGCGTGGTGGCGCTCTACGAGGCGCAAGGCTGGACGCCGGTTGTGGCGCCGGAGATGGAGTTTTTCCTGATCGCCCGCAACCTCGATCCGGCGCGCGACATCAAGCCGATGACCGGTCGGTCGGGGCGTCCGGCGGCGGCACGCCAGGCCTATTCGATGACCGCGGTGGACGAGTTCGGCCCGGTGATCGACGACATCTACGATTTCGCCGAAGCCCAGGGCTTCGAGATCGACGGGATCACCCAGGAAGGCGGCGCGGGCCAGCTTGAGATCAACCTGCGGCACGGCTCTCCGGTCAAGCTCGCCGACGAGGTGTTCTATTTCAAGCGGCTGATCCGCGAGGCGGCGCTGCGGCATGATTGCTTTGCCACTTTCATGGCCAAGCCGATTGCCGACGAGCCGGGCTCGGCCATGCATATCCACCACTCGATCCTCGATATCGAGACCGGGCAGAACCTGTTTTCCGGACCGCAGGGCGGCGAGACGGACATGTTCTATCACTTCATCGGCGGGCTGCAGCACCATCTGCCCTCCGCCATCGCGGTGCTGGCGCCTTACGTGAATTCCTACCGGCGCTATGTGAAGGATCACGCCGCCCCGATCAATCTGGAATGGGGGCGCGACAACCGCACCACGGGCATCCGTATTCCGCTCTCTGGCCCCGAGGCGCGGCGGGTCGAGAACCGGCTGGCGGGGATGGATTGCAACCCCTATCTCGGCATCGCGGCGTCGCTGGCCTGCGGTTATCTGGGCCTGATGGAGGAGCGGCGGCCGTCAAAGCAGTTTCGCGGCGACGCCTATGAGGGCGATGGTGACATCCCGCGCACGCTGGGTGAGGCGCTCAATCTCTTTGACGCGGCCACGGATCTGCACGCGCCGCTCGGTCCCGATTTCGCGCGGGTCTACGGGATTGTGAAACGCGCCGAATATGACGAGTTTCTGCAGGTGATCAGCCCGTGGGAGCGCGAGCATCTGCTGCTCAACGTCTGAGCCCGGCATCGGCGCCGGACCGGGGGGCCAGCCCCCCGGACCCCCCGGCGGTATATGACAAGAGAAGAAACGGGGTGTGGTCGGTGAACCTGCTGTTTTCCAACGACACGCGCGGCCGCTATCCCGAGAGCTGGTACGCGGCAACGGCGGATCTGCCCGCGCCACGTCCGACGCTTGCGGGCGCCGAGCGCGCGGATGTCTGCGTCGTGGGCGGCGGCTATACCGGGCTCTCGGCGGCGCTGCATCTGGCCGAGGCAGGGTTTTCGGTTGTGTTGCTCGAGGCGCACCGGGTCGGTTTCGGCGCGTCGGGGCGCAATGGCGGGCAACTGGGCTCGGGCCAGCGCCAGGACCAGATGACGCTGGAGAAGATGCTGGGGCGGGATGCGGCGCGGCATATGTGGGCGCTGGCCGAAGACGCCAAGGCGCTGCTGCGCGGGCTGACAGCGCGGCACGGCATCGCCTGCGATCTGCGCAACGGCATCGCCTGGGCCGGACGCGCGCCCGGGTCGGTGCGCGAGCTGCACGATTATGCCGGGTTCATGCAGGCGCAGTACGGCACGTCGCTTGAGGTGCTGGATCGCGACGCCTTTGCCGCTGTTTGCCCGTCCCCGGCCTATTGCGGCGGCGTGCTCGACATGAGTGCGGCCCATCTGAACCCGCTGCGTCTGGCGCTGGGGCTGGCGGCGGCGGCGCGCAGCGCGGGCGCGCGGATCTACGAAAACGCCTGGGTGCATGACATTCGCCCCGGCGCGCGTCTGCGGGTGGCCACCGAAAGCGGCCATGTGGAGGCCGATCATCTGATCCTGGCCTGCAACGGGTATCTGGGTGGGCTGGACCGCAGCGTTGCCGCCCGCGTCATGCCGATCAACAACTTCATCGTGGCGACGGAACCACTGGGCGCGCGCGCGGCAGAGGTGCTGACGCGCGACATCGCCGTGAGCGATGACCGGTTTGTGGTCAATTACTTCCGGCTGAGCGCCGACAGGCGGCTGCTCTTTGGCGGTGGCGAAAGCTATGGCTACCGGTTTCCCCGAGACATCCGCCGCACCGTGTCAAAACCGATGCTGGAGGTCTTCCCGACGCTTCGCGACGTGAGGCTCGACTATGCCTGGGGCGGCACGCTGGCCATCACCATGTCCCGCCTGCCGCATCTTGCGCGCATCGGTACCAATGTGCTGAGCGCATCGGGCTATTCCGGGCATGGCGTCGGCAACGCGGTGCAGGCGGGCAAGCTGATGGCCGATGCGGTGGCAGGTCAGTCGGCGGGATTCGACGCCTACGCGGCCCTGCCCACCCCGCGGTTCCCGGGCGGCAGCGCGTTTCGCAACCCGCTGCTCGCCTTGGCGATGACCTGGTATGCGCTGCGCGACAAGGTGGGGCGCTGAGGGCTGGGATGACGCGAGGGCAAGCCGTTTTTCGGCGCGCGGAGGGCGCAATTGTCGCTTGGCCGTTACAGCGACATGACTTAAGATTTCCCAAATGCAACATTTGGAAAATCGAAATATGATCCCCAATATGCACGAGGCCGAGCCCATCCCCGACGCCGCCATGACCGAGATCGCCCGGCTTTTTGCGTCAGGCGACCTCTTTCGCTACACCGCGCCGCAGGATGCGCCCGTGGCCTTGCTCGAACGCGAGTTCGCGTCGCTCATGGGCTCGCGCTACGCGTTGGCGGTCTCCAGCTGCTCGGCGGCGCTGTTCCTGTCGCTGTTGGCGCTTGGCCTGCGCAAGGACGCACGGGTGTTGATCCCGGGCTTCACCTTTGCCGCGGTGCCCTCTTCGATCGTGCATGCGGGCTGCGTGCCGGTGCTCTGCGAGGTGGGCGAAAATTACCGCATCGACCTGGCCGATTTCGAGGACAGACTGGCCGATATCGACGCGGTGATCGTGAGCCACATGCGCGGCCACACCTCCGATATGGACGCGATCCTGGCGCTTTGCGCGGCGCGCGACATCCCGGTGATCGAGGACGCCGCCCACAGCCTCGGCACCACCTGGAACGGGCGCAGGATCGGCACGCTGGGGCGCGTCGGCTGCTTCAGCTTCCAGTCCTACAAGCTGGTCAATGCGGGCGAAGGCGGGATCCTGATCACCGACGATGCCGATCTTCTGGCCCGCGCGGTGATCCTGTCGGGCGCCTATGAGCACAACTGGCGCAAACACGGGGTCGATGCGGCGCTGGAGGCGGCGTTTGCGCGCTGGCAGAACCGGCTGCCGCTCTACAATCTGCGGCTGTCGAACCTCTCGGCGGCGGTGATCCGACCGCAACTGGCGGAGATCCCCAGACGTGTGCGGGACGGGCGGCGCAACCATGACCGCGTGGCTGCCGCCATCGATGCGGCCCCCTGGATCTCGGTGCCGCAAAAGCTGGGGCCGGAGGAACGCGCGCCGGATTCGCTGCAATTCAACCTTGTCGGCATGACGGATGACGATGTGCGCGCCTTTGTGGCGGCGGCGTCGGAGGGCGGTGTGTCGGTGCAGGTCTTCGGGCTGTCCACCGACAACGCGCGGGCCTTCTGGAACTGGGCCTTCCTCGGCGACGTGCCGGATCTGCCCCGGACCCGCGCGATGCTCATGCGGGCTTGCGACACCCGCCTGCCCGCCCGCCTGACGCCAGCCGATTGCGACGCGGTGGCCGGGGTGCTGCTGCGCGCGGCCGAGCAGGTGATGGGGGCGGTGCGCGGCTACGGCACCTGACGCAGGCGCGCGCCGCTACTTGTCGAGCTTGGAGAGCTTGCTCTGCAGATCCGCCAGTTGCTTGCGGATCGCGTCGAGGTCTTCATCGGCGCCCGGGCTGTCCTCCTTGCCGGGCAGGGTCGAGCCCGCCATGCCGCCGGTCATCGCCTTGAGGAACGCGGCCTGCTGCGCCTGCATCGCCTCGAAGCCCGGCATCTTGGCCATCGGATTCAGAGAGTTGACATTCTCCAGCCATTTCGACTGGCTCTCGCGCATCGCATCGAAACTCGCGGCCAGAAATTGCGGCACCATGGTGCCCGCCTGCGTGGTGTAGCTGCGCACCAGATCGGTCAGCACATTGATCGGCAGCACGCTCTGGCCCTTGCTCTCATGCTCGGCCACGATCTGCAGCAGATATTGCCGCGTCAGGTCATCGCCGGATTTCAGATCGACGATCTGCACTTCGCGGCCATCGCGAATGAACCCCGCGATATCCTCGAGCGTCACGTAATCGGACGTCTCGGTATTGTAGAGCCTGCGGCTGGCGTAACGCTTTATCAGCAGCGGTTTTTCCGTATCGGCCATGGCTCGCCTCCCTGCGATGCAGCATTGCAGAAAAAGCTTATGCGAGCGCAGCAGAAAAAGGAAGCCTGTGCAGCATTTGCCGCCACGCGGTTCAGAAGAGGCTGCCCTGTTCGGGGGGCTTGGATTTGGCCGGTTTGCGCGGTGTCGCGCCGCCGCCCAGTTTCAGGCGGCCATCGGCAAACTCGATCTCGAGCCCCGCGGCGGCTTCGGCCTCGGCCCTTGTGGTCAGAACGCCGCTCTCGCCACGCACCACCGCATAGCCGCGCCGCAGCGTCTCGCGGTAGCCCAGCGTCTCGCGCAGCCGGTCGAGCGCGTCGAGCCGTTTGCGCTGCGCCTCGACCCGCGCGCCTTGCGCCTCGTTCAGCCGCCGCGCCAGCCCGTCGAGACGCTCGCGGCCCGCGCGCAGATCGCGCATGGTGAGGCGCGGGGTCAGCCGCGCGGCCTGGCGGGCAAACGTCTCGCGTTGCAGCACCACCAGCCGCGCCAGGGCCGGGCCAAGCCGCGCGGCGCGCTCCGTCAGGCGGGTCTTTTCGGACGCGATGGCGCGGGTCAGCACCGAGGGGCGCAAACTGCCCGCCCGGTCCGACAGGGTCAGCCGCCTGCGATCCACCATGCGCGTCAGGGCCTGAGGCAGCTTGTCACTCAGAACGTCCAGACGCTGGCGCGGCCCGTCGAGCAACTCCTCGGGGCGCGGCAATGCCCGGGCCAGGTCGCGCAACCGCTGTCCCCGCATCTCCAGCCGCTGGCCCATGGCGCGGGTCATCCGGGCCTGCGCGTCGCCAACAATGGCCAAAAGCTCCATCCGCACCGGCACGGCGATCTCGGCGGCCGCGGTGGGGGTCGGCGCGCGGCGGTCGGAGACGAAATCAATGAGCGTCGTGTCGGTCTCGTGCCCCACCGCAGAGATCAGCGGGATCTCGGACGCCGCCGCGGCGCGCGCAACCACCTCTTCGTTGAAGCCCCAGAGATCCTCGACCGAGCCGCCGCCCCGCGCCACGATCAGCAGATCCGGCCTTGGCAGCGCGCCGCCCGGCGTCAGCCGGTTGAACCCGTCGATGGCGCGCGCCACCTCGGGCGCGCAGGCCGCGCCCTGCACCGCCACCGGCCAAACCAGCACCTTGCGCGGAAACCGCTCGCGCAAGCGGTGCAGGATGTCGCGGATCACCGCGCCCGACGGCGAGGTCACCACGCCGATCACCTCGGGCAGATAGGGCAAGGGTCGCTTCAGGCTTGCCTCGAAAAGCCCCTCGGCCTGCAGCATCGCCTTGCGCCTTTCCAGCATCGCCATCAGCGCACCGGCCCCGGCGGGGCGGATATCCTCGATCACGATCTGGTATTTCGACTGGCCGGGAAAGGTCGTCATGCGGCCCGTCGCCACCACTTCCATGCCCTCTTCGGGCTGGGTCTGCAGCCGTGCGGCCATGCCTTTCCACATCACCCCCGCGATCACCGCGCGGTCATCCTTGAGATCGAGGTAGATATGGCCCGAACGCGGACGGCTCACGCGCCCGACCTCGCCGCGCACCCTTACAAAGCCGAACTCGCCCTCGATCATCCGCTTGACCGCGCCCGACAGCTCGGAGACGGAAAACTCCGGCGTGTTGCCCGCTTCGCCGCCCGTGTCCTCGTCGATCAGATCCATCGCCCTGCCCGCTTGCCCTCACTTCACGCAGAGCTTAAACGAGCCCCCACCGGGACGAAAGCACCCTCCGGCTTCTTCTCTTCGGAAATACCGCCGGGGGAGTGGGGGCTGGCCCCCACGCCGACGCCAGCCAAGGGAGACGCCCTCATGAACATTCTCATCCTCGGCAGCGGCGGGCGGGAACACAGCCTCGCCTGGGCCACGATGCAGAACCCCAAATGCGACAAGCTGATCGTGGCACCGGGCAATGCTGGGATCGCGCAGATCGCCGAATGCGCGTCGATCTCCATCGAGGATGGCGGCGCGGTGGCCGAATTTGCCGGTGAAAACAACATCGATCTTGTGATCATCGGTCCCGAGGCGCCGCTGGCCGCCGGGGTGGCCGACGACCTGCGCGCCGCCGGATTGCTGGTCTTCGGCCCCTCGGCCAGTGCCGCGCGGCTCGAAGCCTCCAAGAGCTTCACCAAGGAGATCTGCGCCGCGGTGAACGCCCCCACCGCCGCCTACGGCCATTTCACCGATGCCGCTTCCGCCAGGGCCCATGTGGCCAGAACCGGCGCGCCCTGCGTGGTCAAGGCCGACGGGCTCGCGGCGGGCAAGGGCGTGATCATCGCGCAGACCCGCGCCGAGGCCGAAACCGCGATCGACGAGATGTTTGGCGGCGCCTTTGGCGGCGCGGGCGCCGAAGTGGTGATCGAAGCGTTCATGACCGGCGAGGAGGCCTCGTTCTTCGTGCTGGTCGATGGCGAGGACGTGCTGCCCATCGGCACCGCGCAGGATCACAAGCGCGTCGGCGAAGGCGATACCGGCCTCAATACCGGCGGCATGGGCGCCTATTCGCCCGCGCCGGTGATGGATGCCGCGGTCACCCGGAAAGCGCTGGACGAGATCGTGCGCCCGACTATGGCCGAAATGGTGCGGCGCGGCACGCCCTATCAGGGCGTGCTCTATGCCGGGCTGATGATCGAGGACGGGCAACCGCGGCTGGTGGAGTACAATGTGCGCTTCGGCGATCCCGAATGCCAGGTGCTGATGATGCGGCTCGGCGCCCAGGCCTTCGATCTCATCCACGCCTGCGCCGAAGGCCGTCTGGCCGACGCGCAGGTGACCTGGGCCGACGATCACGCGATGACCGTGGTTCTGGCCGCAAAAGGCTATCCCGGCAGCTACCGCAAAGGCTCGGAGATCGGCGGGCTCGGCACGCTGCAGGAGGACAGCTTTCACCAGATGTTCCACGCCGGCACCTCCGAAGAGGCCGGCAAGGTCGTCGCCACCGGAGGCCGCGTGCTGAACGCCACCGCACGCGGTGCCACCCTGGCCGACGCCCGCGCCCGGGCCTATGCGCTGGCAGACCGGATCGACTGGCCGGACGGGTTCTGCCGGCGCGATATCGGCTGGCGCGCGCTGAGCGACTGACCCGACGGCCTGCCCGCCGCCGCCCTGCTCCCGTCAAACGACACAGGGCCACCGCGGTCGCGACGCTCCGGCACGCGCCAGCCATCCCGGAGCCCCCCGCCCGCGCAGCGCGACACACCCCCAAAACCGCAACCATCATCCCGCGACGGCCCCAACGCGAGCCAAAACAACAGGCCATCAAGGCCTGACGCGGTCACCGACGCGTAGATTCATCTTGCCATCAAACTGCGGGGGGCTGGCCTCCCAGCGGGACGGATCGCCAAAGGCGATCCGACATCCTCGGTCCAGCCGCAGACGATCAATGCGCTAACCCTGCACCATCCACAACAGCAGAAGGCCGGTGGCCACGGTCACCAGACCCAGATTGCGGCGCATCTCGATGGGCATCGCGCGCAACGCCTCCAGCAGGCGTTCCACAAGCTGAGGGGCCAGTGCATAGACCAGCCCCTCGATGACGAGGACCATCGCGATCCCCGTGACAATGTCCGTCCCGGTCAATTCGACGCGGCGGCCGCGTCGTCCTGCGCCGCGGCGTCGCTCTCATCGGCACCCGACGGTGCGACATCCGCCTCCTGCTCGTCGGCAGCCGCGTCGGGTGCGGGCGCCCCATTGCCCGACAGCTGAATGCCGGAGCCGGTGCGGCCAATGCTCTCGTTGTTGAAATACTCGAAGAACTGGCTGTCCGGCGTCATGACCATGGTCGAATTGGTGCCTTTGAGCGCGCGTTCATAGGCCTGCAGCGACCGGTAGAAGGCAAAGAACTCGGCGTCCTGACCGTAAGCCTCGGCAAAGATCTTGTTGCGCTCCGCATCGGCTTCACCGCGGATCACGTTGGCCTCGCGACCGGCTTCGGAGAGCGTCTCCACCACCGTCCTGTCGGCCAGCGCGCGCACGCGCTGCGCGGCCTCGTTGCCGCGCGCGATCTCGTCGGCGGCCTCGCGTTCGCGTTCCGCGCGCATCCGCGCGAAGGTCGCATCGAGGTTCTGCGCCGGCAGGTTGGTCTGCTTCAGACGCACATCGACAACATCCAGCCCGAGCGAGCGCGCCTCGGCGCGCGCCTGCGCGCGGATCCGGTTCATCAACCCGCGACGGTCTTCCGACAGGATCGTGTCGGAGGTCACCTGGTCGGCACCCAGAACTTCGCGGATCTGCGAGTTGAGAATCGAGCTCAGCCGGTCTTCGGCGGCGCGGATCCCGCCCACACCCACAGCCTGCCGGAACTGCACCACGTCCGAGATCCGGTAGCGGGCAAAGGCGTCGACCACGAGGCGGCGATCGTCCGAGGGGGTGACTTCGATGGTGGCGGTATCGAGCGACAGGATCCGGTCGTCATAGCGCACGACCTCCTGGATCACCGGGATCTTGAAGGCGAGCCCGGGCTCTTCCTTGACGGCCTTGATCTGGCCGAACTGCAGGACCAGCGCCTTTTCGCGCTCGTCGACGACAAAGATCGACGACAACACACCGACAACCGCGATCACGACAATCGGCAAAAGATAGGTGGTGGCTCGCATGATCAGTTCCCTCCCTGACGGCGCAGGTCGTTGAGCGGCAGATACGGCACAACACCGCCACCGCCACCGCCATTGCCGCCCGATCCCGCGACCGCATCGTCGAGGATCATCTTGTCCACATCACCCAGCACCTTCTCCATCGTCTCCAGATAGAGACGGCGGCGGGTGACCTCGGGGGCCAGCGCATATTCGGCCTGCACCGCGGTGAAGCGGCTGGCTTCACCAAGCGCTTCGTTCACCACGCGGGCGCGGTAGCCTTCGGATTGCTCGCGCAGCTGCGCGGCTTCACCACGGGCCTCGGCCACGACGCGGTTGGCATAGGCGTCGGCCTGACGCTCCAGCCGGTCGCGCTCCTGCTCGGCGGCCTGCACTTCGCGGAACGAGTCGATCACCTCGTCGGGCGGGTCGGCCCGCTCGAGGTTTACCCGCACCACGTTGATCCCGCTGTCATATTCGTCGAGCGTCGCCTGGATGCTCTCGCGCGCGCTGTCGGCGATGAGCCCCCGGTCACGGTTTAGAATCGGCGCCAGGTTGCTGGCCGCGATGATCTCGCGCATCACCGATTCCGACACCGCCTGGACGGTCAGCTGCGGATCGCGGATGTTGAAGAGCAGCTTGGCCGGATCGACGATGTTCCAGACCACCTGGAACTCGATCCGCGCGATATTGGCATCGGTGGTCAGCATCAGACCGTCACCGGTATTGCCGCGCCCGGCCCCGATATCCTCGGTCCGTTCCGACGTCACGTTCACAACTTCGTACGTCACCACCGGCCAGGGCGCAAAGTTCAGGCCCGGATTGCCGGTTGCGGAATATTCACCCAGGAAAAGCTCGACCGACTGTTCTTCGGGGCGGATCGTGTAGAAGCTCGAAAACGCCCAGAGGCCGACCAGACCAAGCAGGCCCAGCAGGATCGTGCCGCGGGTGAGGCCCGGGCCGCTGCCGCCGCCGCCCGCGCCATTGCTGCCATTGCCGCCACCGCGGCCCCCCATGAGCACTTTCAGCCGCTCCTGGCCCTTCTTCATAAGCTCGTCGATCTCGGGCATCGATCCGTCGCGATCTCCGGGACCGCGTCCGCCGCCGCCTTGCGGACCGCGACCGTTGCCGCCTCCGCCGCCGCTATTGCCTCCGCCGCCCCAGGGGCCGCCGCTGTTTCCTGCCATGAAGTGCGTTCCTTCCTTGGTCTTTGTCTTTATGCGAGTGTCACAGGGATACCTGTGCGCTCCGGTCGGGAATTCAAGCCGTGCGCATCGGATTGCGCATGGTCACGATCTCTTCGGACATGGTCGGGTGAACCGCCACGGTCCGGTCGAAATCCTCTTTCGTGGCCCCCATCTTCACCGCAACCCCGGCAAGCTGGATCATTTCCCCCGCCCCCGGCGCGACAATATGGCAGCCGAGCACCGTGCGGTCGGCCTTGGACACCACAAGCTTCATCAGCACCCGGTCGGGTTTGCCCGCAAAGGCGCTCTGCATCGGGCGGAAGGAGGTGCAGTAGACCTCGATCTCCTGCTGCTCGCGCGCGGCCTCTTCGGTCAGACCCACCGTGCCGAATTCGGGCTGGGTGAAGACGGCGCTCGGGATGAGGCTGTGATCGACCGGCGTGGCGTTGCCCTTGAACACGGTTTCCACAAACGCCATGCCTTCGCGGATCGCAACCGGCGTGAGGTTCACCCGGTCGGTCACATCGCCGATGGCATAGACCGAGGGCACCGCGGTCTGGCTGTATTCATTGACCTCGATCTGCCCGTTGCGCCCGAGGCCGACGCCGATCTCCGCGAGCCCCATATCGTCGGTATTGGGCCTGCGGCCGGTGGCGAACATCACCGTGTCGAAGACCCGGGTGCGCCCGTTGGTGGCCTTGACCCAGACCGGCCCGCCGCTGTCGCCCGACGCGTCGTCTCCTGCAAGCCCATCGGCCTGGCGCGCCGAGGCGCCCATCGTGGCCGCCGGAGAAGGCGCGTCATCACCGCGCGCGATATCCTCTTTGGTGGCGCGGCGCATCTCGACGATGTTGGTGCCGGTATGCAGGTCGATCCCCTGCTCGCGCATCGATTCCGCGATCAGCCCGCGGGCTTCCTCATCAAAGCCGCGCAAGATCTGCGCGCCGCGGTAATACTGCGTCACCTCAACCCCGAGCCCGTTGAGAATGCAGGCAAATTCGCAGGCGATATAGCCGCCGCCGATGATCAGGATCGATTTCGGCAGCTCTTCGAGGTGAAAGATGTCGTCCGACACGATGGCAAGTTGGGCATTGTCCATTTCCGGCCGCACCGGATGACCGCCGGCGGCCACCAGAATGTGCTTGGCGGTGACGGTCTCTCCGGTGGAGAGGGTGACGGTATGGGCATCCCTGAGGCTGGCGCGCGCGTCAAACGTCTCCACCCCGGCATTTTTCAGGAGCGAACGATAGACGCCCTCGAGCCGGTCAAGCTCTGCGTTGAGCTGGCGACGAAAGCCTTGCCAGTTGAAATCGCCTGCCGTCATCTCCCAGCCGTAGGCCCGCGCCATATCGGGTACGTGATTGTATTCGCTAGCAAAAACCATGAGTTTTTTGGGCACGCAGCCGCGGATCACGCAGGTGCCGCCATAACGATCCGCCTCGGCCAGAGCGACCTTCGCGCCGGTCTCGCTTGCCGCCACGCGGGCCGCGCGCACGCCGCCCGATCCACCGCCGATGACGAACAGATCGTAGTCGAAATCGCTCATGTCCGTTCCCCTCGGTAAGACCGGCCCGAGGTATTTCACAAGCTTAGCGGGAAGGCCAGAGGGTCAGGCCCGCCCGGCGCCCCGTTCAGTTGCCGTTTTTCGAAAAATGCTGGTAGTCCTTTGAGGACGACCAGTCGCCGCCCCAGCCCCAGCCGCGCGCCTTGAAGGCGCTGACCACCGCATCGCCCGCGCGCACGAGGCCCGGCGCATCGGTGGCCTTGCGCTCGGCGCTGCTGTCAAACGCGTCGCCTGCGTCGGGCGAAGTGTAGCCGCCTTTCACATAAGGGTTCTGCACCGGGTTGATGTCGATCGCGAGACCCCGCGCATGCTGGCTGAGCCGCGACGTGCCGCCGACAAAGCGGCAGTTGAAGGCCGAGGTGTTGTTGGCCGCCATCGAGCGGCCGTCATCCCCCAGAAACTCGTGCACCGGGCGCATCAGCCCGATGCGGAAGCCCGAGGTCTTGAGATCGGCCATGATCGCCAGCACCTCGTCGGCGACGGAGGTCGCAACGATCAGCTGCCCCTCTCGCGGCAGGCCGTCAAACCCGTTATAAGGCACGTTCAGCAAGGCCAGATCGTCCCGCGCGGGGCAAGGCAGGTCGCTGTGCCAGCTCACTCCCTGCATCTTGGCCCACATCGCATCCGGGATCGGGCCCGCGTTGCCCAGATCCTGCGCGAAGGATACGGATGATGCCAGCAGGCCTGCACCCACAACCACCGCGCCAAACGCGCGTCTTGCCAATCGGTTCGTCTTTGCCATCGTCATCGGCCTTTCTGCCTCAGCTCTCTGGCAGATTTGGCGATCCGGCCTGTCGCGGGCAAGTGGGGAATTCCGCAGGATGCGGTCAGTCGCCGAGATCGGAAAAAAGATTGTCATCCTCGACAAAGTCGAGCCGGTCTTCGGTCACGGTGCCCGCATTGATGTCGCGCACCTCCACCCGCCCGTCGCCGAACCCCACGACCACCTGGTCGCAAATGTCGATGAAAAGCCCGTTTTCGACCACGCCCGGCACCTGGTTCAGCACCATCGCCAGTTGCCGCGCATTGCCGATGCGGCCCAGATGCAGATCGAGGATGTGATTGCCCTCGTCGGTGATAAAAGGCCGGTCGCCGTTCATGCGCAGCGTCGCGTTGCGGCCCATCACGTCCATCGAGACCAGCGTTTCCTCGATCAGCGCCTGCGTGGTCTGCCAGCCAAACGGAATGAGCTCGACCGGCAGCGGGAAGGCGCCCAGATGCTCCACTTCCTTGGCCGCATCGGCAATCACCACCATCTGATCGGAGGCGGTCGCGACGATCTTTTCCTGCAAGAGCGCGCCGCCGCCACCCTTGATGAGCGCCAGATCGGCGTCGAACTCGTCGGCCCCGTCGATGGTGATGTCGAGCCAGCGCGCCTCGTCGAGCGAGATCACCTCGATCCCGACCTCGCGGGCCAGCTCTGCGGTGCGGGTGGAGGTCGGCACGCCGCGGAACTTCAGCCCGTCATCGCGCACCATCTCGCCCAGGCAGCGCACCAGCCAGGCGGCGGTGGAGCCGGTTCCCAGCCCCACGCGCATGCCGTCCTCGACAAACTCCGCGGCGCGTTTGGCGGCCACGAACTTGGCCTTGTCGATGGGTGAAAGCGCTCCGGTCATGATGTCCCCCGCAGATTGGCAAGCGCCGCCCTTATAGGCCGGGCGGCGCGCGCAGGCGAGAGGCTAATTCCGAAGACTGACCGCGTCAGAGACGGACCCGGGTGCTGTCGAACCCAAGCTCGTATTTGGAGTTTTGCTTTGTACTGGCCTTGACCGGCGTGCAATTCGCCACTGCGCCTTCAAGCGACGTGCCCGCCTGGTGCACCTTGAAGAACCGCAACCCGCGCACAACCTTGCGCCCGTCGACCTTGAGCCAGCCCTTGTTGAGAACGGTCGCATTGTGCCGCGCCATGCGTGCGTTGGAGTTTGTCACGGCCCCGCACAGCATGAGGGTATTCTTGATAACCACCGGCTTCCAGCGGAAGGCGACGGTTCCGAGCGAGGACCCCCAGGTCAGCTCGCCGCCGACAAAGCTGGAATCGATCGGCACCTGCGCGGTCACCTGCTGGGCGGAAGCCGGGACGGCGATCCCGAGCCCGAGTGCGACTGTGGCGCTGGCCAGGAGCTTCGTAAACATTTTGTACTCCGAATATGAAAAACACGCATCGGCTGTATCGGGGTACCTGGGGACACGCAACACTTTTCGCCGCGGAAACATCGTTTCCGCGTCTGCAACAGAGGGGGCGGCCGGTGTGCATCTGTCACATCCGGCCTGTTCCCGCGGGCGCTGTCGCCTAGTTCCGCCGGGTTTGCCCGCCCGATCAGGGAACTGCCCATGGTGCAACTGCCCGTGGTGCATGGGTCACTCAGCAGCAATGCCCGCAGAGACGCCTTTCACCCCATCGCGCGTCACCCCCGTCCGGTCAGGCATCCTGGCGGAACACCTCTATGGCGGCTCGGATTTCGGCCAGCGTCACCGCGCCGTTGCCGTCGATGTCGAATGCCATGAAGCTCAGCAGCAGGATCTCGTCGGCCTGCGACACCTCGCGCATTGCCTCAGCCTGCGCCCAGCCCATAAGTTCGCGCGCCGAGACGGTGCCGTCGCGATCCCCGTCCGCCACATCGAAGGCCATCAGCAACCGTCCGCGTGCCCGCGCGCCCGAGGCTGCGATCAGTACGTCCAGTTCCCGCCGGCGCAAAGCGCCGTCGCCGTCGAGATCAGCCAGCAGCAGGCGCCGCATTTCGCGTGCCCGCACATAGGCCCGTTGCAGCGCGATGGCGTGAACGATCCCCTCGCGGCGCAACCCGTCGCGCGCGCCGTAGCCGAGGATCAGCTCAGCCGCATCTTCCAGCATCCGCTGCGGCGCCTGACGCAATGCCTCAAGCCGCTTGGCGGGCAGGCGTTCCTCGTAAAAGAGCCGGTCGACAACCACATCCGGATCGGCCCGCGTCGGCACCGCGTTGAGCAGGCCGGCCACCAGCACGAGGATCCAGAACAAGCCCCAATTTCTGTGCCAAGACATCGCCATCCCCCTCTGCATGAAACCTGCGCCACTTTCGCAAGGACCGGTTAACGCACAGTGAAGATCACAGTGAAGATCACCGTGGACCGTCGCCGGGCCCGCGCGCCTCGGCGCGCGTCGGCGGCGGCGCTGACGCTTTGCCCGCGCAAAGGTCGTTTTCCAGCAGACGCGCCCGCCTGGATCGCCTAAAGCGGGCAGCAGAGACAAACGCTCAGACAGCATAGGGTGCGCCAGATGTTCCTCTCGGTCTTCGATATGTTCAAGGTTGGGATCGGCCCGTCCTCGTCGCACACGATGGGACCGATGGTGGCTGCGGCGCGCTTTCTCGACCGGTTGCGCGCCGCCCCTTTCACAGCACAAGGGCTGCGCGGCTCCCTGCATGGCTCGCTGGCCTTTACCGGCGTCGGCCACGCCACCGACCGCGCCACGGTGCTGGGGCTCGCCGGGTTCACGCCTGCCGATTACGATGCCGAAAAGGCCGAAGCGGCGCTGGCCGGGATCCGAGCCGAAAAACGCGTCTGCCCCGAGGGCCTGCCGCCGCTTGCCTTCGATCCCGAGGCCGATCTGCGGTTTGATTTCGGGCCCAACCTGCCCGGGCATGCCAATGGCATGATCCTGATGGCGACCGATGCCGAGGGTGATGTCATCCTGCAGGAGACCTATTATTCGGTGGGCGGCGGCTTTGTGCTGACCGAGGATGAGCTCTCGGCGGGCAAGGACACGGACGAGGGCGCCCCGGTGCCCTATCCCTTCAAGAGTGCCGCGGAAATGCTTGAAATGGCGGGCAAACACGGGCTCAGCATCGCCGACATGAAACGCGCCAACGAAGTGTCGCGCGGCGGTGCGGACCAGCTGGATCGCGGCATCGCGCGGATCTGGCAGGTGATGAACAACTGCATCGACCGCGGGCTGGAGGGCGACGGAATCCTGCCCGGCGGGCTGAAGGTGCGGCGCCGCGCCGGTGCCATCCACAACCAGCTGCAGGCCGAGCGCGGCCGCAACCTGACCGCGCCACACACGATCAACGACTGGATGAGCGTCTATGCCATGGCCGTGAACGAGGAGAACGCAGCCGGGGGACAGGTGGTCACGGCCCCCACCAATGGCGCGGCGGGCGTGGTGCCCGCGACGATCCGCTATTGGCTCGACCATGTGCCCGGGGCCTCGGCGCGGCAGGTGCCCGACTTCCTGCTGACCGCCGCGGCCATCGGCGGGCTGGTGAAATACAACGCGTCGATCTCGGGGGCAGAGGCAGGCTGTCAGGCCGAGGTCGGCAGCGCGTCGGCCATGGCCTCTGCCGGGCTCTGCGCCGTGCTGGGCGGCACGCCCGCGCAGATCGAGAACGCCGCCGAGATCGCGCTGGAGCACCACCTGGGCATGACCTGCGATCCGGTCAAGGGGCTGGTGCAGGTGCCGTGCATCGAGCGCAACGGGCTGGGCGCGATCAAGGCGGTGTCCGCGGCCTCTCTGGCGCTGCGCGGCGATGGCACGCATCTGGTGCCCCTCGATGCCTGTATCGAGACCATGCGCCAGACCGGCGCAGATATGAGCGAGAAATACAAGGAAACCTCGCTCGGCGGGCTTGCGGTCAATATCCCGAACTGCTGATCCGCGGTGCCCGGCTCAGCGCGTGAGCACGGTCATCATGTAGCGCGCGCCCTGCCCTCTGGCGGTGACAAAGCGGGCCTCGCCGAACTGGCGAAAGCGCAGCCCGTCCCCCGGCCCGAGCGTGTGTTCGGCGCCGTCCAGCAGGACCTGCATGTAGCCCGACACCACGACGATGTGATGTTCCTGCCCGGCCACGGCGGGCTGGTCGTGGTTCAGCTCGGTGCCGGGCGGCAGCTTGCACTCCATGATCTCCGCGCCCAGCGCCGGAGAGCCCGGCGACACCATGCGGCGGGTAAACCCGGTGGCCTCGTCGCGCCAGACCGGCTGGTCGTCGCGCGGCACATGCCCGGTGAACCCGTCCTCGATCATCGCCAGCAGGCGCGACAGGCTCATCCCATGCGCCGCCGCAAGCCGCGCCAGAACATCCGCGGAAGGGCTGACCTCGGCATTCTCCAGCCGTGACAACGCCGCGCGGCTGACCCCGCTGATGCTCGCGAGTTCATCCAGCGTCCAGGCTTTGCGCGCACGCAGGTCGGCCAGGCACCGGGCCAGCCGCTGGTTGAGCGAGGCGTTCATTATTTCCCCCACGGGACAGATTCCCGCAGCCGAGAGTACCCGGCAAACCGTTGAATGTGCAACCAAATTGCAAAACAGCCCGAATGACGCGACATTCTGCCGACCCGGTCAATCTGCGGCTGCAGCGGGAGGCGCGGGCGCGTCCCCCGTCGCGGCCAGGGCCTGCGCCTGCCCAACCCAACCGTCGCGGCTGGCCTGTCCGGCAAAGGCGGCAAGATGTGCGTCGACCCAGGCAAGCTCCGCATCGGTCCAACCGGCGATCTGGTCGAGATGGAAGATCCCCAGAACATGGCAGACCGCCGCGACATCGGAGTCGATCCCCTCGATCCGGGTCAGATCGTCCGGCGCGCCGTTGCGCGGGGCCTCCAGCAGCATCGGGCGGGACTGCTCGGGGGCCGCAGCGGCGTCAGCGTCGCCCGCGCTTTCGCTTGCGTCAGTTGCACGAGCGGCACCGAAGCGAAAGCTGCCATATTCCGCGTCGCGCGCCATGCTGGAGATCCGGAACGCGCCGCCGCTATCGGCCGCGCCGCGACGGCCCGACAAGGCTCCGGTCGCCGCGCCGCTGTCGCCGAACCGGCGGACCGGGGCCGAGCGCCCGGCGCCGCTGCTCTCGGAGGCGCGGTCGCGCAGCTCCTGCACATCGGCCTTCAAGGTCTTGATCTTGCGTTCGTGGCTGGCATTGGCGCGCTGCGCCGCGTCAAGCTCCAGACGCAGGGCGTCACGCTCGGCGCTGACCGCGCTGTTGTCCTGTTCGGCCACGCTGCGCCCGCCAAAGATCAGCCACCCGCTGACAAGCCCCAGCAGAACAGCAGCGATCAGAAACCCGGCCATCTGCATGCCGGTGTTGAGAAGATCCGCGGTCATGTCGTCACTCCTCTGCCACGTCAGCGGTGTCCTGCGCCGCAGGGGCCGGTGCAGGCGCCGCATCCACCTCCGGCGCGGGTTCCGGATCAGGCGCGGCGTCCGGTTCCGGCTCCGGCGCGGGCTGATCCACGGCAAGCGTTGCTTCGGGCACCGCGGCCAGTACCGCCATCTGCAAGGTCTGCAGGTCCGCCTCCGCGGGCAGCATTCCCCGCAGGGTCACGCCATTCTCCGCCCAAGTCAGATCAAGGCTCGCGCCTTCGGTCATGAACGGCGCCAGCGCGTCGAAAAGCGCCAAGACACGGTCCGCCGCATCCGGTCGGCCCATCGTCAGCCCGTCATCCGCCAAGGTGATGCCCAAAGCCGCCGACAGCGCGTCCAGCTCGAGCCCCCCCGGCACGCGGCCCCCGAGCACGGCCCTGCCATCTTCGGCGACGGTCATCTCAAACTCGGCGGGCAACGTGCTGTCGCGCAGGATGATGTCGGTTGTCACCGTCACATCCGCGCGGTCCGCGAGGCCTGCAAGCGCGGCCAATGCCGCCTCGCGCGCGGGCGCATCCAAAGCCATGCCGGTCACCGTGACGTCACGGTCGCGGATCTCGAAACCGCCCGACATCAAATGCGCCAGCGCCGCATCCGCCGCCGCGAAAAGGGCCGCCCAGGTCTCGGGCGCGCCGTCGGCGATCTCCAGCCCGGCCCCGTTTGCTTCCGCAGCCGCGCCCGGCACAGGGTCGGGACGCAGTCCGGAATAGACGGTCTCCGCGCCCTCGGCCTTTTCGCCCTTGGTGACAAACGGGGCCGCCAGCGCGCGCACCCGGATCTCCACCGTGATATGGTCCTGCTCTCCGGCAAGCATCTCGTGGTCGCGCAGTGCCGCCTGCGCGGCCTCTGCCGCCGCCGCATCGCGGGCGGTGCCCGAGAGCGACAGGGTGTCGCCGGAGATCGACCACGCGCCGTAGGCCAGATGCGACATCGCCGCGCTTGCGCCTTCGGCCAGCGCTTCCCAATTGCCCGGCGCACCGTCTGCGCGGATCAGCGCATCCGCCCCTGCCCCCAGCAATTCCAGCCCGTATCCCGCAGGCACATAGCCGTCATACTGCGTGCTGCCATCGGCGGTTTTTTCGAATCCCGTCTCGAACAGGTCGATCTCCGGAATCACCTCGATGACCGTGACAAGTCCGGCCTCGCTCAATCCGTCGAGCACCGACAGAGCGGCGGATTTGGCCTCCGGGTCGCGCGCCACGCCGGTCAGTGTGAGGCTGGTGTCGGACAAGGACCACGTACCGCGGTGCAGATGGCCCAGCGCCTCGCGCGCAGCGGTCACCATCGCGGCCCAATCCGCGGGCGCGCCCGCGGCCAGTGTGAGCTCCGCCCCGGCCTCGCCCAGCGCCTTGCGTTCTACAAAGCCCGGCGCGTGACCGCTGAGACGTTCGTCAAACCCCGCGCCGCCCTGCCCGCGCGTGATATAGGGCGAGATTTCGGGGATCACGGTGATGTCGGTCGCGACGTTGGGCACGTCCTCCAGCGCCTTGAGCGCCAGTTCCAGCGCCTCTTGCGTCCGGGCGATGCCAACCACGGTCAGCGCGTCGTCCAGCACCAGCCATGTGCCACTGTGCAGCGGCGACAGCGCCGATTGACCACCTTCGGACAAGGCCTCCCAATTGCCCGGAGCGCCATCGGCGAGCACCAAGTCCGCGCCAGCGGCCCCGAAGAGGTCGAGCCCGTATTCGGCGGGGGCAAAGCCGCTGAGCGCGATCGCGCCGCCATCCTCCTTGACGCCCTCGGTGCGAAACGGCGCGGCCAGCGGGATAACCGAAATGTCGTGCAGAATGTCGGCGGCGTCGAGCCTGTCCAGCGCGGCCAGAGCCTTGTCGCGCGCCGCCGCGTCGCGCGCCTTGCCGGTGACCATCAAGGTCCGGTCGCTCAGCGCAAAGCTGCCCTCCGCCAGCGGCGCCAGCGCGGCTTTCGCGGCATCCGTGAGCGCCTGCCATTCCGCGGGCGCGCCATCGGCGCGGATCAACCCGTCTTCCGCGCGCGGCGCAAACCCGTCGAGCTCCACCCTGCCGTCCGGCCACTTGATCCCGCTTGTGGTGAAGGGATCGGCGAGCGGGATGACCTTGATGTCGGTCGACACCGCCACGTCCTCCAGCACCTCGAACGCGCTCAGCGCCGCGGTCTTGATCTCTTCGCTTCGCGCGACACCGGTCACGGTCAGCCTGTCGCCGTCCAGCAACCAGCTGCCGCTGTCGAGCAGGCCCAGAGCGTCGTTGCCCGCCCCGGCGGACGCCTCCCAATGCGCGGGCGCGCCGTCGGCGAGGATCAAGGCGCCGGACGCCCCGCCCAGCAGGCTGCGCGCGTAATCCGACGGCACATAGCCCGAATAGCGCGGTGCTGCGCCGGAGGATTTGCTCGCCTCTGTGAGATAGTCCTCGATCAGCGGTACGATCTCGATATCGGTCATGACATCCGCGCCCGCGCTGGCCAGCGTGTCCAGCGCAAGGGCTGCCGCGTCGCGGGCCGCGCGGTCGCGGGCCTTGCCGGCCACAAAGATCTGGCGGTCGCTCATCGCAAATTCGCCCTCGGCCAGCGGGTCCATGGCGTCAAGCGCGCCCGAAACCAGCGCCGCCCAGTCCCCGGGCGCGCCATCAGCGCGCGCCAGAACGCCGGTGTCAAGATCCCCCAGCGCCGCGCGCTCTGCGGGTGCGGGGCCGAAGCCGCCCAGATCGACGGTGCCGTCCGGCAATTTCCGGCCGGTGGTGGCAAAGGGCGACAAGAGCGGGACGATGTCGATCTCCGTCGTCACTTCGAACCCGTCAAGCGCCGCCAGCGCGATCAGCGCGGCCTCCTGCGCCGGGCTGTTGCGCGCAGTGCCTTCGAGATGCAGCGTGGTGTCCTCGAGCCGCCAACTGCCGCTGTGCAACTGCGACAGCGCCTTTTCCGCCAGCCGCGTGGCATCGGCCCACCCCTCCGGCGCGCCCGCGGCCAGGGAAAGATCGCTGCCGCCGGGCGACGGCTCACCCAGTACGGCCGAAGACAGCGCCGCGCGGGCCGTGGCCGTGGGCACCACCCCTTCGAGCTTGCGCGCCCCCTCACCGTCGCGCGCGGCCGCAGTGACATAAGGCGATGCGGTGTCGAGAATCTCCAGCGCGTTGCGGACGTCGCCCACCCCGTCAATGGCGCGGAATGCCTCGAGCAGCGTGTCCTGAGCGCTGGCATCATCCACCCGGCCCGACACCGTGAGATCGCGGCCTTCGAAAGCCACGTCCAGCGGGTGCTTGGACGCGCTGGCAATCTCCTCTGCATCATCGGCAACCGATTGGCGCAGGGCGGCCTCGCGGTCGAGAACGGCCCAGGTGCCAAGCACGACAAGGCCCGTGACAAGAACCACAATCCCTAAAACTCGTCTCAAATCCGTCTCCCACATCGGCTCAAATCAAGGCGCTGCGCGCCAAGGCGCGCGGCCCCACCCGGCAAATCCGGGCGTCCTTTGCAGGGCATACAAACGCCGCGCGGGGTCATGCCGCGCGGCGCTCATACGCCTTGGAGATCAGTCTGGCACCCTTCGCTGCAGCCGTGCAAGCGCCGTTGTGGGGGAAGTCAGGAATACCGGAGGGCAGATGGCGCGCGCGCGATGCCGCCTGCATTCCTTGATCTGCGTAGGCGAATTGCGTCTGTTGCCAGCGATGGCTTGCGTCAGTTCGCAACCGGGGGTTTGGGCAGGTCAATCGTCACCACGCAGCCCTGCCCCGGCTGTGGGGCCCCGATCCGGATCTCTCCCCCGAGCCCGTCGACAACCTTGCGGGCAATCGACAGCCCCATGCCCGCGCAGCCCGTCTCGTCCCGCGATCTCAGCCCGCGCAAGGGTCCGAAGACCTGTTCGCGGAACTCTTCAGGCACACCGATACCGTCATCGGCGATGGCAATCCGGAAAGCCTGCGCCCCGGTGTCGGCGCAGCTCACATCGAGCGTGACCCGGCCCTTGTCGCCATGCCGGATCGCATTGTCGAAAATCGCCGTGAAAAGCCGCCTGAGATCGTTTTCGGGCCCGAGGATCTGCACGCCGTCCACGTCAAGGCGCAACCGGCCCCGGTCGCGTTCGCAATCCTGCCAGCAGCGCTGCAACAGGTCTGTCAGATCATGCGTCTGGGGCGCATCCGCCATACGACCCACGCGGGAAAACTCCGTCAGCCCTTCGAGCATCTTTTCCATCTGCCGGGCGGAATTCTGCAGCATCTGAATATGTTCGCCGACATTCTGGGGCACACCGACACCGGCGGCGGCCAGATCCTCCGATATCCATTCAGGCAAGCACAACATGGCCCGCGCGGAGGCCTTGAAGTCATGTGTGATCACATACAGGAATTCCTCGAAATCCGCCTGCTGCGTTGCGGTGGTGTTGCTCATCGTCTACCCCGGTCGACGTCTGGCCAGCGACGCCCATTGCTGTTGGGAAACTCTACCCGTGCGTGTGTGTTTGGCAAAGACAATAGCGCACGGGATTTGACTAAAAAGCCTTGCAAAGATCTGCGCGCGATTAAACCTTTGTTATGGAACCGCTGCCAGCTTGGAGATTGTGGGTAAGTTAAAACCAGCAAATACGGGGTGACGAGTTATGAGTATCAGGACAACAGCGGTGACACGTGGCGATGCCATGGACGCCGCGGACATGGACGGTTTGCCACAGGACCGCCGCTCCGAATTCAACGTGCTGATCCTCGATGACAGCAGTTTCGACCAGGTCCGCATGAAACGCGCCTGCATGAAAACCGGCCTGCCGGTCACCATCTCGATCATCTCCGATATAGAGGAGCTGCCGATGGCGCTGGACGACCGGGTTTTCGACATAGTTCTGGTCGATTACATGCTGCCGCGCGGCGACGGGCTCAAGGCGCAGAATATCGTGCAGAATCATCCGATGAACTATTCCGCCGCGGTGGTCATGGTGTCTTCGGACATGCGCCCGGACGTCGCGGTCGCGGCGATCAAGACCGGCGCGCTCGATTGCCTCGACAAGCAATCCCTCGATGAAAACAAGCTGCGGGAACTGATGGTCACCTCGGCGAAGGTCTTTGCCGATGCATCGCGCCACTGGATGGGCGAGATCCTGGAAAAACACCGCGCGCAGATCGCCCAGGACGTATCCCGCGTCGTGCGGCGGGAAATGGAGTTCGGGCAGCTTGTCGACACGATCGACAAACGTATCATCGACATGTTGTCGGCGCATGGCGTGGTCGAGCCGTATTCCTGGGATGGCACGCTGGTTCTGAACGAGGAAGAACCCTTCAAGTTCAGGTAGGTGCTGCCGGGGTCGCCGTGCGTCTTGCAGTCTGACCCGCGGGTTCTTTGGGGAGTTTGAGGTGCGTGATCGGTGACGTGGGCGAATACACGCGACACCTCATGTCACAGGCTCGGTGGATCAGTTGCGTCCTATTCCATGATTTGCCTGTCATTTGCTCGGCCGGAATTCTCTTCTCAGGCAACCTCAGTTCGCATCTTGTGTCCGCGCCCGGCGGTTTAGGGAGATTTTTTGGGGGGCAAGCATTAAGTGTCAGGGACGTTTTGAGGCAGTTTTTGCGAGGCCAATACAAGACATCCATCAGCCACCCCCGTCACAGAACTTCCATCAGCCACCCCGGAACGACTTGGATGCCAGTGACCTGCATATCCGACGCAGCCGGTGCGAGATAGGTGAAAACCCGCACATCGAACAAGGTAAAAAGCGACACATCGGAAACGTGGCAAATCTCTCAGTCTCGAGAGTTTCATGCCTGCGGTTCGCTGGTCTGCAAATGAGACCAGGTGGCGCAAGGTCGTCGAGGATTGCTGGCTCACAGGCGCGACAGTGATGAGGTTTTCCGACTGTCAGCGCCACATTCTTCCAGGCTCTCCTGATGCTGTCGCCCAAGGACTTGAGAGGCCCGCGTCCGGCGCGACATGGCACCGCAAGCCTTCTCAGCGATCCAAACGCGACACCTCCGGCACCGACAGATCACAGCAGGTCGATCAATTTTTGAACGTCGGCCGGCTCAAGCGGCTTGGAAAAGTAATCCTTCACCACGCTGAAGCTGTTGGCGCGTTCCAGGTCCGAAGGATCAAGCGACGTGGTCAGCATCACGACAACGCAGCTGGCGAAGTTGGGACCACACGCTTTGGTTGCAGCTTCCAGAAACTCGAACCCGTTCATCCTGGGCATGTTGATATCGAGCAGAATGATATCGATGGCCGGCCGGTTGTCCTGCGCGAGGAAAGACACCGCTTCTTCCGGCGACTGGAACTGGAGAATGGTGCCGACCATGTCGGAGCGTTCGAGCACGCGTTTCGACAGCATCTGATCAAAGCGGTCATCATCGATGATCATCACCGTCTCGATCGGCATCGCTCCATCGTGGGGATTTTCGGATCTCTCGGCAACGGCGTTCATTGCGTACCTCCCGGGTTCGGAATTGTGACGGTGAAGGTGCTGCCCTGCCCCGGCGCTGACGTGGCCGAGAGCGTCGCCCCCATGTTCCGGCAAAGCCGTTCGCAAATGGCCAGGCCAAGGCCCATACCGTAGTATTCGTCGCGATTGTGCAGACGGGCGAAGAGGCCGAAAATCTTCTCGAGATGCGCCGGTTCGATCCCGATGCCATTGTCGGAGACAGAGAGCGTCACCGCCTGCTCATCGGCATGGCCCGAGATCCCGATCCGTGGCGGCACGCCCTGGCGCTGGAACTTGAAGGCATTGTCGAGCAGGTTCTGGAAGAGCGCGTAAAGCTGCTTTTCCCCGACCGGCACGTCCGGCAGGTTGCCGATATCGACCACGGCGCCGGACTGTTCGATGGTGTCGCGATGTGCATCGAGCACCTTGCGCAACACGTGCTTCGGATCGGTCAGGCTGCGGTCGGCTTCGGCGCCCACGAGGCGCGCATAGACCAGGACGCTTTCGATGATGTCGGACATCCGCGACATGGTCCGGCGGGCATAATCGACCATTTCGGACTGGGTGTCGTCGAGAGGCCCGTTTTCCGGCGCCGCAATCTCGGCAATCAACATACAGGCGGTGTTCACCGGCGCCTTGAGATCGTGCGAAATGCCGTAAGCCAGCGCCCGCAGCTCTGCATTTGCGGCCTCGAGGGCGGCATTTGCGCGTTCCAGAGCGCGTTGTCTTTCGACCGCCTGATGTTCGGCGCGCTTGAGTGCGGTCACGTCGTTATGGGCGCCCAGCATGCGCGTCGGTCTGCCGGTCTCATCGCGAATCGCGATGCCGCGGCAGCGCACCCAGACGGTCGAGCCATCCTCGTGCCAGTAGCGGCAGATCTGGTCATAGGGGTGGTCAGGGTCGGCGCAGTGACGCTGAAAATTCGCCGTCGCGATTTCGAGATCTTCGGGGAAGATCCGGTCCTGCCATTCGGCGGGATCATGGCGCATGGTTGTGGGATCGACCCCGAAAGTCTCCCAGAATTCGGGGCTCATCCATTCGTCTTCGGGCGCCTCGAGGTTCCAGTACCAGACCCCGTCGAGCGAGCCGCGCATGACGAACCCCCACAGAGTGCTGTCGCTCTGCATCTTCTGCTCGAGTTCCTGCTGCAGATAATGCGTCTGCAGGGCCGTTTCCGCCATCTCGTTAATCGTACCGCTCCCGAAGACAACCGCCGACTCATTTGCCGACGGCGCAGGTCTCCGTCATCTCACGGTGCCGTTAACAAACAGTTAGCACCCGAACCTCGCGCGCCAGATGACAGTTTGCGCGTCACATGTCCGACAGGCTCCGCGACCCCCGCGCGCTGAGCACCTCGATGGCCTCGGCGATATGCGGGTCGGCAATCGCCTCGTCGCCGGATTTCACCCGGATCAGATGGGCTTCCATCAGCACATCGGCGTGGGTTGTGCCCGCCGGAGGCTCGAACCGGTATGAGGCCAGTTCGATCAGCAGGCCAAGCGGATCCTTGAAATAGATCGAGTTCATGAAGCCGCGATCCTTTTCGCCTGAATGCGAGATGCCGCGCGCCTCCAGCCGCGCCACAAGCTGCGAATACATCGCCTGGCTGACGGCAAACGCGATGTGATGCACGCAGCCCACATCGGTCGGGGTGCGCGTGGCGTCAACCTTGCGGTTTTCGCTGGTGAAGATCGTGATCAGCCGCCCGTCGCCGGGATCGAAATAGAGGTGCCCCTGATCGGGATCGTCGAGATTGGGTTGTTCGAAAACAAACGGCATGCCGAGCACGCCTTCCCAGAAGTCGATGGAGGTCTGACGGTCCGCCCCCATGAGAGTGATGTGGTGTACGCCTTGCGACTGAAGCTTTTGCATGTGTGGGTCCTTTGCGTGGTTACCCGGGCATCATCCCGTGCATTTCTCGTGCACGATACCCCCGTAAATTTGTAGAATGTGTGCGCATTTGCACAGAAAAGCACCCTGCCGACCGCACAACCCGAAACGGCCTCAGGTGTCCATCCGCGGGCCCTCCGGTGTCCCGTCACCACCCGGCATGGCGCGGCTGCGGTCGAGGGCCAGCGCGGCCTGGCGCGCGAATTTCAGCGCCGCGACGGGCAAGGTCCGGCCACGCAGGTGTCCCGGGAAGAGCTCTCCCCCCGCCACATCCTGTGCGGCAAGCGGCACAAAGGCCATGTCCGGGCGCGCGAGCGCGTTGAGCCCCACGGGGATCTGGAAACCGATGGAGTGCCCGTAGGCCGCGAAGTGACGCACCATGTCAAAGGAATCCGTCTCCAGCACCGGCTCCAGCGTCCGGCCCAGCCGCCGCGCGGCCAGATCGAGCAGGACGCGCACGCCATATTGCCGTGACGGCAGGACGAGGTTGTATTCCACACAGTCGCGCAGCCGCAAATCGGCGCGCATGGCCAGCGGATGCGCGCGCGAGAAGTCGCAAGCGACGCCAAACGCGCGGTTGAACTGCCGGGTCGAGATCGGGTCGACCCTGTTGCGACCGGGAAAGAGCCAGCCTGCGGGCCGGGCTTCACGGTAATAATCACGCAGGAGCTCCAACAGGCTTGGCGACAACATCACATGACGATCCTTGCGGCCCTTACCCTGGTCGACCCGGATCAGCATCCGGTCGCTGTCGATATCGCCGACCTTGAGGTGCGTGACTTCACTCGCCCTCAACCCGCCGCCATGGGCCACGCTGAAGGCAGCTCGGTACCGCAAACCCGGCCCGGGTGCCGCTTCGAGGATACGCGCAACCTCCTCGGCGCTCAGCACAACGGGGATCTTCTTTGCCGCCCGCTGATAGCGCATATGCCGCTTCATCTCCGGGCGCGGGCATGTCGTCGCAAACAAGAAGCTCAGCACCGTCAGCCGGTTGTTGAAGGTCGGCGCGCCAACGCCCCGCTCCTTCATGTCAAGCTGGAACGCCCGCAACTCCTCGGGCGTCGCGCTGTCCGGCGAATGACCAAGATACCGCGTGAAGTCGCGCATCGCCCGCAGGTACATCGTCTGCGTCTTGGGCTGCAGCCCATTGATCCGCATGTCTTCGAGAAAACGCTGGCGCAGCGCAGGCGCATACTGGTCCGTCATCGGAACCTCCTGTCATCAGATTGAGAAGGTCCCAATCGTCAGACAGGCGCGCCCATCTACAAAATCGCAGCGCCCAATTCAGTGCGCATCACCCGCCACAAGCGCCAATACCGCGAGAGCGGTTTCGTCCTTGTCTAAGGTGTGGACATTGACCCGGATCACGCCGAAGGGCCGCAACCCGCGCTTTCGTGACAAACTCCGAACGTTCCCATAGCGTGGCATGATGTCGAGCCAAGCGTGGACAGATGCCGAAAACGACCTGATCGTCGGGGATTACTTCGCGATGCTGGCGAACGATCTGGCAGGCCATCTATACAACAAAGCCGAGCATCGACGGCAGCTTCTGCCGCACCTCAACAACCGATCGGACGGGTCGGTCGAGTTCAAACACCAGAACATCAGCGCCGTGATCAAGGGGCTCGGTGAGGTCTGGATCACCGGGTACAAACCGGCGTTCAACTTCCAGACCAGCCTGGTCGACGCCGTCGCACGCTGGTTGGCGATGAACCCGGACTGGGCGCATCGCACCCTTTCTTCCCGGCCAATGGAAGGCATGGCCGAGGCGGCGCAACTCTGGGTCGGGCCTGCACCGACTCTGACCAACCAACCGCCGCCGGACGAGCTTGAGCAGATGCTCCACATCGCCAGAAAGTTCGACGTGGCCGCGCGGGATGAGCGCAACCGCGCCCTTGGCAAGGCCGGGGAAGAGCGCGTCTTGAAGCACGAGCGTGACGCTCTGACCGCCGTGGGGCGAGAGGATCTTGCGCAGCAAATCCGCTGGGTTTCGGAAGAAGACGGGGATGGCGCAGGCTACGATATTGCCAGTTTCGATGCAGACGGGCGGCAGCGCCTCATCGAGGTGAAGACCACAAACGGATGGGATCGCACGCCATTCCATATCTCGCGCAACGAGTTGGCCGTCGCAGATGAACGGCGCGAGGAATGGTGCTTGTTTCGCCTTTGGAACTTCGCACGAACGCCCAAGGCTTTCGAGTTGCGCCCACCGCTTGATGCGCATGTGTCGCTGACCGCGACCAGCTTTCAAGCACGCTTTCACTGAATTATGGTGATGGGACAAGGCCTGGAAACAGCGCATCAATGGAGCGCGAGATAAAAGGGGTGCCGCCTTCGGCACGCAACCGTTTGTTGTGACTGGCTTTATTCAGCCGCACCCTTTTACGTGATGCGGCAACGATACGGTTAAGGCCTTGGCTTCGCGCGAATAATTCAGCGGCACATTCCCAATGGACGCTTTTTGCGGCGTCAGTTTCCACCCAAGATCAGATATTTAGGTGCCCTTAAGCGGCAGGGGTTCGAGAGTTGCCGTGCGATTTCTTCATCAATATCAAAAACCTAGGCACGTGTTGCCGCACCTCTTTTATGTTGCAGTCTATCAGATGGTCCGTGTTCGTCGCCGCCTCTGATCATTCTGCGTGTCTCGATCTGAATCTGCCCCCCATCCGATTTACACGCCGCAGCTTGTCGCACCGCGATGATGGGTGTTGAGGCCTGCACAACGTGATCAAGCGCCCCCATACTGTTTAGTATGACGTCAACGCCTCGCATCCTTGGAAAATGCGCTCACCCGATCCAGTCGGTCGCGACCGCGCGGATCGAGGCTGCACTCTTGCAGGTCGCAGGTCTGGTCGCGGAAGACCCGGCCTTCGCGCCGATCTTCGAGCGTCTGGAGGTGGAGCTGGCCGCGGCCGTGAAGAAAGAGAAGCGGCTCTCGGAAGCACAACGCCGGGGGCGGGCACTGCTGGCTCAGAAGGCGATGCGCGTGACGAGTTTGGCGACATGCTCCAGCGATGCACCCTTGCCGTATCGTTCCCGGTCGAGCCGGTGACCGAAGAGGTCGCGGCGGATGCGGTCATCGATCCCGGCGGCAAGCATCCGGTCCTCGAAGGAATGCCGAAGCGAATAGAAGGAATGGCGCGGGGTCTCGAGCAGGAATTTGGCGCGGAGGAACTTGTTCACGACCGCGCTCAGGGTGGCGCGGTTGCGGTAGCGGGGAAAGCCCTCGGGGTACTGCTTGGGGGCTTCCAGCGAGACACCGGTCAGCGGGATCACACAACGGGCATCGTGGCTTTTTAGCTGTCGTCCCTCGGGCTCAATGGAGATGTGCGGCACCTCGCCATCGAGCCGGATCGTGTCCACCGTCGGCGCCGCTCCTTTCGATGGGCGGTATCAGGTGTTGATCATCCCCAGCAGTAAAGCGCGCGCTTGCCCATTCAAGCCGTCCAGCGCGCCTGGGGCGAGCAGCCGCGTCCTGATCCAAGCCTCGCTGAACGGCGGACGCGTCTGCTTCTCGCCTTCCTTGAAGGACAACTCACCCAGCGGCAGCACCAGGCCCAGCCGCCTCATCGTGTTTACGGTCTTCAGCACGTCGCCGAGGTGAATGAGGTCCTTGTTGGCCGAGTTCGCCGTGACCTCGCCCGCCTCGATCCGGTCGAGCCAGTGCTGGCGGAAGTCCAGCATGTCGTCGCGGGTGATGTTGGCGATCTCCTTGTTTCCCACGACTGCGACGAAATTCTTCACCGCCTTCTTGCGCGGCGCTTCCCAGCGGCGCAGCTGGTCCTCGCTCTTGCCGAGGGTCTTCTCCTTGGCGTGGCCCCAGTAGAGCTCCAGCGCCTTGGTGAGCGTGATGCGCGGCTCGGGCACGTTGCCGAGAAGGGCGGCCGCTTCCACCGCATCGGGCTGGTTCGCCGGGGCGGTGATGGCCTCTACGCGCTCCACAAGGTCCTCGACCGGCAGTCTGGCGATGGCCCCCGCATCGAGATACCGAAAGCCTCGCGCCCGGGCGAGGTCGCGGGCCGCTTCGTAGCGGGCGTCACCATCAGCACTGTTCCCGGCCAGCCGCGCCTCCCAGGCCTCGATCATCTGGGACCAGGCGCGATCCGCCTTGCTGCGGGAAATGGTCTCCGAGTCGGTGTGCAGACTGATCCAGACGGTTTCTCGAGGCTCGACGGATCGATACCGGCGCGGGACGCGGCGGCGAAGGTGGTAAAGACGGCCTCGTTTGGCAAGGCTCATGGCGGAGAAACTCCCCATTTGTGCAGCAAATTGTGGTGCAAAGTGTGCAGCAAATCAAGCGGACTGGGAACCGCCATAAGCGCCAAAACGCCGAATTTCGCCCTACTATCATGCGGTTACGAGATTGTGGTTCTGAGGAAAATGGCGGAGACGAAGGGATTCGAACCCTCGAGACGGTTTCCCGCCTACTCCCTTAGCAGGGGAGCGCCTTCGACCACTCGGCCACGTCTCCGCCGATCTGTCTATGCGCCAAGACCCGGACAAACAAGCATTTTTTCAGGAATCTCGGCGATGCCCGGAAATCATTGTTTTTAATTGGTTTTCGCAGGGATTTGCCGGCTTTGGATCGGGTTTCCCGCGCATTTGGCGGGCGCAGATCGTGACCGATCCGCCCGCGATTAGCGGGATGCAGACTGTCCTGCGCCGGTTTGCGCGGGCGGAGGTCTTGTGGCTGACTGGGGTGCCCGCCGACCGCCAAAGCGCCGACCAATGTCCCCTCCTTCCCCGTAGCGCGATCGGTTACCGGTGCCGCGCGCGCCGTCTGCGATCCGCTGCAACCGGCCCCGGTCAGGTCTCCGTCAGCAGGTCCTGCAAGGCCGAGAGCAGTTTGTCTGACGACACCGGCTTCTTGATCAGCCGGTCCTTGCCTTTCAGAAAATCGATCTGGTCGCGGTCATAGGCGGTGATGAACACAAACGGGATGCCGCGGTCTTCGAGCAGTTCGGCGACCGATTGCGTGGTCTTGTTGGCGCCGAGATTGACATCGAGGAAGGCGACGTCGATGTCCTCCTGCTTTGCGCGCGTTTCGGCGTCGGCCAAATGGACCGAGGGGCCGACAACGGTAAAGCCGAGATCCTCCAGCGTGTCGGTCATCTCGAACGCGACGACCACCTCGTCCTCGACAATGAATATGCGCTTGCCTTGTCTGTCCATTTCAAGTCTCACCTGTCGTCTCGACGGGCATCCGGAGCGACCACTCGAACCCGCTGGCGGGATAGGCGCTGTGCACGCTCCCGCCGGTTTCCATTTGCAGCGCGCGACCGATGATGAAAGAGCCGAAACCCTGCTCATCCGTTGCCACGGGCGTGGGCCCGCCATGCTCTGTCCACTGCATCTCGATCTCTGAACGCGTGGCCTCGCGCTCGAGTTTCCATGACAATTCGACCCACCCCTCGGGGGTCGAAAGCGCGCCGTATTTCACCGCGTTTGTGGCCAGTTCGTAAAACGCCATGGAGAAGGCCAGCGCCTGTCTTGACGGCACTTCGACAACCGGGCCGGTGATGCGCACGCGATCGCCCGCGATGGGCTGCAGGATGTCGGCGGCAACCTCGCCGATGGGCGCGTGTTCCCAGGTGGTGCCGATGAGCTTGGCATGGGCGCGCGAATAGGCATCGAGCCGCCGGTCAATCGTCTCGCGCAGGCCGCGTTGCACACTCAGCTTGCGCAGCGACTGGCTGACGATGGATTTCACCACGGCAAAGGCGTTTTTCACGCGGTGGTTCAGCTCGCCGATCAGGATTTCCTGCGCGCTCTGAAGCTGGCGCTCGCGGTCGATATCGATGAGCGCCACGGTGGCGCCGATCAGCTGGCCGTCGGCGCCGCGCACCGGCTCTCCGATGATGCGCATCCAGAAGCGTGTGCCGTCGCCGCGTTCGTAATGCACATCGATCTCGGAGCGTTCCTCGCCATCCTTGATCACCCGCGAGAGCGGATATTCCGCGCTTTCCACCCGCCGGCCATCGGCGTGATAGGCGATCCATTCGCGATAGGAATCGACATCGCTGGAATGCAGCACCGGGTGGCGGACCATCTCCTCCACATGTGAGTTGCCGTGGATGATCCGCCCGTTGGCATCCGCCAGCACCACGCCCACCGGCACGGTTTCCAACACCGCCTCGAGATGCTTGACCCGATGCGCCGCCAGTTGCACCCGTTCGGCGGAGGCGGCCTGCTCTGCCGTGGCCGCCGACAAGGCGGCCTCCAGACGTCTGACTTCAAGCGCCAGATCTTGATTGCCGGTGTCGCTCATGCTGTCCTCTGATTTACCCAAATGATGCTATAGGGCGATTTTCCGACCTGTCCCGAATATCACGGGTTTGGCAAGCGCCCGGCACGCGATTTTCATCCCAGACCTGCACTACCGGATCCAGACACGCGCATAAGGGGGCAAGGGGATCTGACCGTCGGGCGCGCCAAGCGCGCCGTCCGACAGGATGTCGTGGCCGTCGCGCACGCCCTGCTGCGCCACCCAGCCTGTGGGCAGGGATTGCCAGGTTTCGCGGAAATTGAAGACGCAGAGAATGCTGCCGGTCGGCGCGCGTCTGGCAAAGGCAAAGAGCGCAGGCCGCCCGGTCTCGAGGATGTCGGTGGCGTATTTGGCATGCAGCTCCGGCGTGCGGGCGCGCGCGGTCAGGATCGCGGTCAGCCCCCCCAGCACCCGTCCCGCGGCGCTTTGCGGTTGCGCGCGCGCGGCCTTGACGGCGGCCCAGTCCATATGCGGGCGGTGCAGCCAGCGGCTGTCATGGGCGTGATCGGCGATGTCGAGATAGCCGTAATCGTTGAGCAGCGCGATCTCGTCCCCCATATAGATCAGCGGGATGCCGCCAAAGCTCGCGATCAGCGCGTGGCCCATCAGGATGCGGTCGATGGCGCGGTTTACCGCCTCTGCATCCTGCTCCTCGAGCGCGCGTTCGAGCCCGGCAAGGCTCGCACAAGTGCCGCTGATGCGCGCGTCCCCGGTCTCTTCGTTCACGCCGAAAAGCGCGCCCTTGGCAAAAGAGCCGGGGAAGGATCCGTCATAGAATTCCGACAGGAAGCGGCGATGGGCGGCACCCGACAGACCCAGCGCGCCCGCGTCTTCATCGGTGACCGCCCAGCCGATATCGTCATGGCAGCGCAGGTAGGTGGCATAGGTCGCGTTGGTCAGCGCGGGCGGGAAATGGGTGCCCAGCGTGTGGGTCATCAGGCCGGTATCCCGCGATGCCAGCGCCGACCAGAACTGCACCATGAGCGAGTTGTGATAGGCCAGATTGCCTTCCTTGCCGTCATGCTCTCCGCGCCCGAGGTAGGGCAGCATCTCCTCGGGGCCGACAATCGCCTCTTCAAGGTGAATGACCGCCGGACAGACGATCCGGCAGGCCGCGCGCAGCGCCTGCAGCAGCATGTGGCATTCCGGCTCCGACTGGCAGCGCGTGCCCATGCGTTTCCACAAAAACGCCACCGCATCGAGGCGCAGCACCTCGACACCCTTGTTGGCCAGAAACAGCATCACCTCGACCATCTCGAAAAAGACCTGCGGGTTGGCCCAGTTCAGATCCCACTGGTGTTCGTTGAAACTGGTCCAGACCCAGCGCTGCATGTCGTCATACCAGGTGAAATTGCCCGGTGCGGTTTCGGGAAAGACCTCGAGCAGGCTGCGTTCGTATTGCCTGGGCAGCGTGTCGTCCTCGAAGGTCAGGTAATAGTCGAGATAGGCCGGATCCCCGGCGCGGGCCTTTAGCGCCCAGTCATGTTCCTTGGCGGTGTGGTTGATCACCAGATCGACGCAGACCGAGATGCCGCGCGCCCGCGCCGCCCGGGTGGCGGCCTCGAAATCGGCCATGTCGCCATAGGCGGGGTTGATCGCGCGGTAATCCATCACCGAATAGCCGCCGTCGCTGTCGCCGGGGCGCGGCTTCAGGCAGGGCATGAAATGCACGTAGGTCACACCCATGTCGCCGAGATAGTCGAGCCGGGATTCGACGCCTCTGAGATCACCCGCAAAGCGGTCGATGTAGAAGACATAGCCGATCCGGTCGGGCTTCTGGAACCAGTCGGGCTCCAGATCGCGGGTAAGGTCGAGCAGCTTGAGATCGGCAGGCCGCGCATTCCAGTACCGCCGCATCAGCTGATCCAGGGCGTCGCGCACCTTTGCGGCATCGGGATGGCCCGCGTAGAGCCGGTCATACATCGGCCAGAGATCGCCTTCGGCGCGGGCATAGCGCAGATCGAAAAGCGTGTCGTCATCCACCGAGCTTGGCGCCGCGCGTCTGGGCATCTGGGGTCTCCGGGGTCTGGGGCGCCCGGACCGATTGGAGGGCCGGGGCGAGAGGCAAGTCACGCGTTATAGGCCGCGTCAGGCGACACGCTCAAGATATGATGCGGTTGCTCGCAGCGCTTCGGGGTGTGTCGCCCGGGACCGGACGGCGACCGCCCCTGCCCTTTCCGGCACCTCGTCCAACGCACGCAAGACAAGCCGCCATGCAGGGGTGCGGAAATGCAGGCCACACGCGCAGGAGCAGGGCAACGCCTTTCGCCTTCCGGCTGAAATACCAGTGCCGGAGCGCGGTGATCCGCAACACATTTTACGCCGGGGACATTGGGCGCATTGCACAGAGGCCTCAGACGCGTGCGCGGCGCCTCTCGATGGCAACCCGAGCCAACCGCCCCCAAGGCGCCGAACAGGCGCCCTGCCCCGCGTCAGGTGTTGAACAGGAAATGCAGCACGTCGCCATCCTTGACGACGTACCCCTTGCCTTCCGCGCGCATCTTGCCCGCGTCCTTCGACGGCTGCTCGCCGCCAAGCGCCACGTAATCGTCATAGGCAATCGTCTCGGCGCGGATGAAGCCTTTCTCGAAATCGCCATGGATCACACCCGCGGCCTGCGGCGCCTGCGTGCCGATCTTGATGGTCCAGGCGCGCGCCTCCTTGGGGCCGACGGTGAAGTAGGTCTGCAGTTTCAGCAGCGCGTGCCCGGCCTTGATCAACCGGTCGAGCCCGGCCTCTTCCAGCCCCAGTTCTTCAAGAAACTCGGCGGCTTCGTCCTCGTCAAGCTGGCTGATCTCTTCCTCGATCTTGGCAGAGATCACCACGTGGCTGTTGCCCTGCGCCGCGGCCATCTCGGCCACCTGTTGCGAGAGCGCGTTGCCGGTCGCGGCCTCCGCCTCATCGACATTGCAGACATACAGCACCGGCTTGGCGGTCAGAAGCTGCAGCATCCGCCAGGCCTTGGCATCCTCGGCATCGATCTCGACGGTGCGCGCGGGCTGGCCCTCCTCCAGAGCGGCCATCGCCAGCTTCATCAGCCGCTCCTGCTGCAGCGCCTCCTTGTCGCCGCCGCGCACCTTGCGCGTGATGTTCTGCAGCCGCTTCTCGAGGCTTTCCATGTCGGCGACCATCAGCTCGGTCTCGATGGTTTCGGCATCGGCCACCGGATCGACGCGGCCTTCCACATGGGTCACGTCGTCATCCTCGAAACAGCGCAGCACATGGGCAATCGCGTCGACCTCGCGGATATTGGCCAGGAACTGATTGCCCAGCCCCTCGCCTTTCGACGCGCCTTTGACAAGCCCTGCAATGTCCACGAAGGTCATGCGCGTCGGGATGATCTGCTTTGACGACGCAATCGCCGCAAGCTTGTCGAGCCGCGTGTCGGGCACTGCCACCTCGCCCACATTGGGCTCGATGGTGCAGAAGGGGAAATTGGCCGCCTGCGCCGCCGCGGTGCGGGTCAGCGCGTTGAAAAGCGTCGACTTGCCGACATTCGGCAACCCTACGATGCCCATCCTGAACCCCATCTCACACGCTCCTGCCGCTATGGAAAAGTCGCAGCGTACCTAGTCCGCGCCTCGAGGCGGCGCAAGGGTGTGTTGGACTGCGCCGCGCGAGAGGAAGTCGCAGCGATGAAACTGAACCCTTACCTGACCTTCGACGGCACCTGCGCTGCGGCTTTCGCGGTCCGGGAAGAGGCGCCTGGCGCAACCCCGCTGATGTGCATGCGGTTCGGCGACATGCCCGACAATCCCGACCACGTGAGCTGCGGGATCCGCGACCGCGTGGCCCATGCCCGCCTCTCCATCGGCGGTACGGTGGTGATGGGCTCCGACAGCAGCGGGCACGATGTTTTCAGGGGCCGTGCAAGGGCCATGAGCGGTTCAACAGGCCGCTCGATTTCGGCGATAAGGACCGCGCCCGCGCGGTCTTCGACGCGTCGGCGGAAGGGGAACGGTGGTGATGCCCTTCGAGCCCACGTTCCGGGCCAAAGCGTTCGGCCTTTGCCGCGACCGGTTCGGCGTGCCCTGGATGGTCAATGCCGCATGAGCGTCATGTGGCGCGCATGAGCGGCCCCGGGCCCAGCCGCCAGAACCGCCAGCCAAGCAGGAGCGCGGCCACCGCAAGCCCGATCACCAGCCCCAGCCAGACGCCGATAGGCCCCAGCCCGCCCGGAAAGGCCAGCGCATAGGCCGCGGGCATGCCGATCCCCCAATAGGCCAGCACCGCCACGATCATCGGCACGCGGGTGTCCTGCAACCCGCGCAAGAGGCCGAGGTGTATGACCTGTGCGGCATCGACAAGCTGGAACAGCGCCGCCATCGCCAGCAGGCCGCGACCCACCGCGATGATCTCGTCTCGTGCCGGGTCTTCGGGATCTACAAAGACCCCGACCAGCAGGTCGGGCACGGTCAGAAATGCCAGCATCGACAGCGCCACACCGACGCCGCCCAGCGCCAGCGCCGCCCGGGCGCCCCCCACCAGATGCGCCGCGTCGCCGCGGCCCAGCGCCGTGCCCGCGCGCACCGTGGCGGCGTTCGACAGCCCGATCTGAACCATGAAGGCGCCGGACGCGATCTGGATCGCCACCCCATGCGCGGCCAGCGGAATGGTGCCGAGCCAGCCCATGAGCAGCGCCGAGGCGGCAAAAAGCGCCACTTCGGCCAGCGTGGTCAGCCCGATGGGCAGGCCGAGGCGAAAGACCCGGGCGAACATCTCCCAATCGGGGTTCCAGAAGCGCACAAAAAGCTGGTGGCCCGGCAGCACGCGCAGCGCGTAGAGCACAACCAGCGCCAGCATCAGCGCGTTGGAGGTGACCGAGGCCAGTGCCGCACCGGTGATGCCAAGCTCCGGCGCGCCCCAATTGCCGAAAATGAGCGCGTAATTGGCCAGCGCATTGGCAACGGCCCCGGCCACGGTGACCCACAGCACGATGCGCGTGAGCTCCAGCCCCGCGAGATAGTTCTTGAGCGTGACCACCCCCAGCGCGGGCAACACGCCAAAGCCCGCGATGCGCAGATATTGCTGGCTGAGCGCCGCCATCTCCCCGGTCTGGCCCAGCAGTTGCAGCACCGGGCCGGAGAACCAGAACAGCGGCAGCGTCAGCGCGAAATAGAGGATCGAGAGCCAGAGCGCCATGCGCGTGGCACGGCGGATCTGCACCTCGTCCTCGCGTGCGGCGTAGGTCGCGACCATCGGCATGATCGCCCATGCAAAGCCGGAGCCGAGCAGGAACAATGTAAAGAGATACGAGCCCGCCAGCGTCAGCGCGGCAAGCTCCGTCACGCCGTACCAACCGATCATCACGGTGTCGGTCAGCCCGATGGCAAACTGCGCCAGATGCCCGCCGATGAGCGGCAGGCCAAGCGTCAGCACGGCCCGCAAATGGCCGCGGAAAGTCATCGGAGCTGGGGTCATGTCCTGCCTCTAGAACGCAGGTGCGGCGCTGGCAAGCCCGGCCCTCACCCCGGGCGTCGGAATGTCGCCCGCCGGCCCTGCGCCGCGCAGGGCATAGCGCACCCCCCTCCCCCCGGCGCGCCGCACCCCGGTTTCTCCGGTTTCAAAATACTTCGGGGAGTCGCAGCTCCGCTGCGACGGGGCAGCGCCCCGGAAAACCGCACCATCGGCCCGGACAGGTTCCCCTGATGCCGTCAGAGCGCCCCGGACCGCGCGCCCGCAGGGCGCGCGCCGGTCGGATCGCCGAAGGCGATCCGAAAAGGCTCAGAGCGCGCGCAACACCATCTGCCCGGCCAGCACCGCGATCACCAGACCGGCGCCCGCCTCCACCAGGCCAGTCGCGCGCAGCGCGCCCGGGCCGGAGGCCAGCCGCATCACCGGGCCTTCGCGAAAGCTGACCGCCGCGATGGCCACAACCACCGTGACCGAGGCAGTGCCCGCGCCCATCGCGAAGGTGCCGAGGATGCCCGCCATCTCGATCCCCATGCGCCAGGTCAGGATCAGCAGGAAGAGCGCGCCGGTGCAGGGCCGCAAGGCCACCGCACCCACCACCAGCAGCGCGTCGCGCAGCGAGCGCACGCTCTCCACCTGCGCGGCGCTTGGCCCGTGCGCATGACCGCAGGACGAACAGACCGCCGTTTCGCCGTCATGCAGATGCACGGGCTCGGTCGCGCCGCGCGCGAGCCTGGCAAAGCCGCGCCACGCCAGCCACAGCCCGATTGAGGCGATGGCGGCATAAGACGCGGGCGCAAGCCAGCGTTCCGCCGCACCTTCCATGTCGCTGCGCCCCCAGCCCAGCAGCCACAGCCCGGCATAGACCAGAACCACCGCGGTGGCGGCCTGCGCCAGGCTCGACGCCACCGCAAGCCCGGCCAGACGCGCCATCGGCACGCGGCGCCCGACGCCGTAGCCGCCGATCAGCAGCTTGCCGTGGCCCGGGCCCGCCGCATGGAAAAACCCGTAGGCGAAACACACCCCCATCAGCGTGGCCAGCGCCCCGGGCTCGCCCGCGCGCAGCGCGCGCAGGCCCTGCGCCATGGCGCTCTGCGCCGCGCGCTGGCCCTCGGCGGCCCGGACCGCCAGCCAGTCGGCGCCGCCGCCCCCCCAGAACCAGAGCGCCAGCGCCAGCACGATGAGCCCGGCGCTCAGGAGGATCCGTTGCATGCGATCTTCACGGTATCGGCGTAATGCTCGCCCACCATCAGCTGCTCGAACATGTCTTCGGGCACGCGGTTGAGCTCCTTGTCGATGGCCCGGGCGGCATCCTCCGGGTCATGCGGCGCCACCTCGACCGCGCAGGGGCCCGTCACCGTGACCGGCCCCCGCAGCGAATAGGCCACGTAATAGGTCGGATCGTATTGCCGCAGCTCGAGCCCGTCGGCGGCCACATCGGGCAGGCTGCGGCTGTGGCTCGAGACGATGCGCCCGTTCTCCACCGCGATGCCGGTCACCTGCGGATGGCCCAGCGCCAGTTTCTCGCCGTGCGAATAGGCGTAAAGATCACCCTCGAAGCCCGGCGGCCAGACCTCGAAATCGAAGCCGCGCAGGCGCGCCAGTTCCGCCTTGTTGAGGACCGCATCGCCGTCGGGATCGAGCCCCATATCCTCGAAGATGAGCAGCGTGAAGAAATCGTCCCACACCCAGGTCACGTCCACGCGGGTGGCGCGCCCCTCCTCGACCACCACATGCAGCGTGGTGTCGACAAAGACGTGCGGATGCGCCTGGGCAAGCGGGGCGGCGGTCAGCGCGAGGGCGGTGATGGCGATGCGCAGTTTCATGCCCATGGATGTAACCGCAGTGCCGCCTGCGGGCAAGAAGCCGGGCCGCAAACGGCGGATCTGTGCTATACTGCCTGCGCGCGGTTTTCACCGCGCCCATCGCCAAAGGACATCACGATGGCAGATCCCGTTGACCCCAAAGACCTTTTGACCGATGCGCGCCGTTTTCTGGCCGAGCTTGCCGAGAACAATGACCGCGCCTGGTTTCAGCAGAACAAGGGCCGCTATGACAGCACGCTGAAACGGCCTGCCGAGCGGCTTTTGGCCGATATCGGCGGCTGGCTGGAAAAGCAGCAGGACGCCCCGGTGCGCGCCAAGCTGTTCCGCCCGCATCGCGATGTGCGGTTTTCCGAGGACAAGACCCCCTACCACACCCATCTGCACATGATGTGGTCGCTGCAGGACGGGCGCGGCTGGATGCTGGGCATCGCGCGGGACTATGCCTCGGCAGGCGCCGGGATCATGGGGTTCGACGCCGATGGGCTGGAGCGCTGGCGCGAGGCGGTGGCGGGCGCGGACGGGGAGGCGCTGGACGCGCTCTTGCAGGAGGCCGGATGGCGCTTGCCGGAGCCGGAGCTGAAACGTGTCCCGCCTCCCTACCCCGCGGATCATCCGCAGGGCGCGCTCTTGCGCCGCAAGGGGTTGCTCGCGTGGCAGGACAATCTCGATGCCGCGCTCGAGCACGACCCGCGCGCCGCGCTGCAGGACAGCTTTGCCGCGTTTTCGCCCTTGATGGCATGGCTGGGGCGGGCGCTCTGACCCCCGCCCCGATTGTGGCTATGATGGCGCGGCGCGGATCACCGCGTAGTCCTGGAAGAGATAGCCGTCATCATAGGTTTGCGTCTGCTCGCAGCGCAGCCGCAACCCCTCGGGCACCTGCGCAAAGAGCGGCGTGCCGGCCCCCAGCAGGATCGGCGCGCGTTTGAGGCGGATCCGGTCGATCAGCCCCGCCTGCAGCAGCGCGCTTGCAAACAGGCCGCCACCGACGCAGTAGACCGGCCCCGGGGCGTCTTGCGCGATGCGCCGGACCCGGGCCGCGCAATCGCCGCGATGCAGGGTGACCGCGCGCGTGTCGGGCAGATCGAGGCTTTGCGAAAACACATGCGATGTCATGTGCGGATAGGGGTTGTCGCCCGGGGCCAGGCCGAACCGGTAGCCGAACCGGTAGGTCTCGGCCCCCATGATCGCCACGGCATAGCCCGCAAGCCGCGCACTGTAGGCCTCGACCACCGGGCCCGCATGGGCAAATTGCGAAATGTCCGCACCGGGACCTGCGATAAAACCGTCAATAGAGACGGCCACGTCATAGATGATGGATGGCATGAAAATGCTCCGCTGTCAGAAGACGGTGCGGCCACGCGGGACCGCCTTGATCGAAAGGGCACACCTTTCGAACGCCAAAGCGCCATGCTATGAACCTGAACCGCGTAACGCTGCCTGAAATCAAGGATTTCAGAGAGTTGCGTTATACGCGGTGCATAAGATACTTCGTCAGACGCTCTGGATCGGTCAGCTGATCACTGGCAGAGCACTCCTCTATCGGACACCCCGTCCTAGGCGGCGGCCACCTGTGCCGTCAAGCAAAATTCCGGCCGTCGCAACAATGCGGGCGCCCGCCACCGCGTGGCAGGCGCCCGGGCCTCTCCTCCTCGGACGGGGTCGCGCTCAGTTCGCCGACTTGCGGCTGTCGGGATGCAGCGCGGTGCCCAGGATGTGGGCCGAGCGATGGATCACCGTGCCCGCGCCGCCGACGATCAGCGGATCGGGCGCCTTGGCGACCTTGAGATCCTTGCCGGGGTAATCCAGCGTCGACAGGAAATGCCGCATGCAGTTGAGCCGCGCGCGTTTCTTGTCGTTGGACTTGACCACCGTCCAGGGCGCATCGGCGGTGTCGGTGTAAAAGAACATCGCCTCCTTGGCCTCTGTGTAATCGTCCCACTTGTTCAGGCTCGCCTTGTCGATCGGGCTCAGCTTCCACTGCTTGAGCGGGTCGGTCTCGCGGCTGTCAAAGCGCGCCTTCTGTTCGCACTGGATGACGGAGAACCAGTATTTGTAAAGCCTGATGCCCGAGCGCACGAGCATGCGTTCGAAATCGGGTGTCTGGCGCATGAACTCGAGATATTCATTGGGCTGGCAGAACCCCATGACCCGCTCGACACCGGCGCGGTTGTACCAGGAGCGGTCATAGAGCACGATCTCGCCTTCGGTGGGCAGGTGCTGGACATAGCGCTGGTAATACCATTGCCCGCGCTCTTCGTCGGTGGGCTTGTTGAGCGCCACCACGCGCGCAAGACGCGGGTTGAGATGCTCGGTAAAGCGCTTGATGGTGCCGCCCTTGCCGGCCGCGTCGCGCCCTTCGAAGAGCAGTACAAATTTCTGGCCGGTTTCCTGCGCCCAGAGCTGCACCTTGAGCAGCTCGGCCTGCAGCCGGGCCTTTTCGCGCTCATAGGCGCGGCGTGAGAGCCTTGTGTCGTAAGGGTAAACTCCTGTCTCGAAGGCGCGCCGGATCTCGTCCTTGGTGGGCATGGGCCGCGCGCGGCTGCGCGCCGGAGCGGTGCCGTTTGTCCGTGTGCCGGTCTTGGCGGGGGTCGTTTTTGTCGTTTCGGTGGTGGTCACGGTCGGTGTGGTCATGCGCTTTCCCTCGTTTGGCTGCTGCGCAGCATATCCTGTGCCGCGACCGCGCGCCTTGATCGGAGTCAAATGGTGCATCCGACGCATGGCATTGATTTTCCCCGCCGCTTGCGGCAACAGGGCGCGACACGAGAGCTTAGGGACGCGCCATGACACGCATCGACGCCAAATTCGAAGAGCTGAGAGCCAGCGGCCGGAAGGCCTTTGTCAGCTACATCATGGCGGGCGATCCGGATATCGCGACCAGCCTCGAGGTGATGCGCGGCCTGCCCGCAGCGGGGGTCGACGTGATTGAGCTGGGCCTGCCCTTCACCGATCCGATGGCCGACGGCCCGACAATCCAGCTGGCCGGGCAGCGCGCGCTGGAGACCGGCATGACGCTGGAGAAGACGCTGCAGATGGTGCGCGATTTCCGCGCCCAGGATGACAGCACGCCGATTGTTCTGATGGGGTATTACAACCCGATCTACAATCGCGGCGTGGCGCGGTTTCTGCGCGATGCCGGGGATGCCGGGATCGACGGGCTGATTGTGGTCGATCTGCCGCCGGAGGAAGACGAGGAGCTGTGCCTGCCCGCGCAGGAGGCGGGGCTGAACTTCATCCGGCTGGCCACGCCCACCACCGACGACAAGCGCCTGCCGAAAGTGCTGCAGAACACCTCGGGTTTTGTCTATTACGTGTCGATCACCGGCATCACCGGGGCGGCAGCGGCGGAGGCAGGCGACGTGGCCCCCGAGGTGGCGCGGATCAAGGCGCAGACCGATCTGCCGGTGATCGTGGGCTTTGGCATCCGCACGCCGGAGACGGCGGAGGCGATTGCCTCGGTCGCGGATGGTTGCGTGGTCGGCTCGGCCATTGTCAGCGAGCTTGCGTCGGGCAAGTCGCCGGAGACGGTGTTGTCATTTGTCAAAGGGCTGGCGGACGGGGCTCATCGCGCCTGATGGCGCGTCTCGCCAAAGCTGCCTGATGGCGCGCGGGGCGCATGTCCTAAGCCCGGATTACCCCGCGTCGCCGTCGCGGCGGGCGTCGAGATAGGCGCGCAGCCGTTGCAGGTCGGGCCGCAGGCGCTCGGCCAGCCCCGGCAGTGCGGCCTGCACATCCTGCGTGTCGTCGGCCAGGACCTGCACCATGTCCGTCACAAAGCGCCGCCCGGCGCCAGTCAGCCAGACCTGCTTGGAGCGCGCATCCTGCGGGTTGGGACGGAACGCGATCCAGCCCCGTTCGGCCAGACCTGCCAGCGTGTGGGTCATCGTGGTCTTGGGCACCTGAAAGGCACGCGCGATCTCAAGCGGCGTGGCCCCGTCGCGCACCCGCAGCAAGTGGTTGAGCACCCCGAAATGCGACGCGAGCACCCCTTTGGGGGTGCGCGCTTCGAGTAGGGCCCCGGCCAGCTGCGACAGGATCGACACTTCGCGCAAGACCTCGAACAAGGCCAGCGATCCGCTATCGGGTTTGGACAAGCTTTGCCTCCAATGGCCATCTGGGGCTTTGCGGCACCTCCGGCCCGTAACCCATGCGTGCCCACATCTGGACCGTCCCGCCGCCCGGTGCAAGCCTTGCATGGGCGTCCTCGTATAGCGCCGACATCTCGGGAAACTCCTGCAGTGCCTGGCTCAGCGGTTGCAGACCCACCCCCATCTCGGTGGCCGCGAGGTTCAGCCGCACCCAGTCCTGACCCGCACGGATCTGCTCGACGCGGCTGTTGCCCTCGGTCACGATCCAGAGATGGCCCATCGCGGTCTGCATGGTCTCGGAAATCATCTGCAGCGCCTGTTTCTTGGAAAAACTGTCCTCCGACAGCGCTTCGCGGCGCGAGAAAAGCCCGGTCAGGCGCAGCGTCTCGAACATCGGACCGGTGAAATCGATGCCGTCGGGATTGGCGTTGACCTCCCGCGCGCCGATGCGGAAAAGATCGACGCTTTCCTTGTAAGTGCGAGCGGTGGCGAACTCGATCTCGAAGGCCGCGACCGAGAGATCGCGCAGCGCCTGCACCTCGTCCGCGTCGGTGGTCATGCCGAAGGCGGTGTGCTGCACGGCGCGGCGTATATGCGCGAGATGCGCCGGGTCGAGCGGGCGGGCCATGTCATAGGGCTCTTTCAGGGACCGCCGGTGCGGGACCTGCGCAAAGAGCGGATCGCGCGGCGCGTCACTGCGCGCAAACCGGCAGATGGCCACGGGCCGCGTGTCGAGCGCCGCCGCGTCCGCGCCGTCGGGGAAAAGGTCGAAGGTGACCTGCATCCCGTCTTCGAGCGCGGCAAGGCGCATGATCTCCAGAAAACATCCCAGACCGATGGTGATCTGGCGGTTGAGCGGGTCGGTATGCGGCAAGAGGCGCTCTGGATCCACATACAGCACCGCCGTGTCGGGGGTCGCCAGATCGACCAGCCAGGGCTGGCGGTTATGCGGGTTCGGCGCCAGCAGCGCATAGCTCAGCGCGCGGCGCACGGGATCGGCATAGCCACCCGCCGCGGCCCAGGGCGCCAGCGCATCGGCGGGGCTGCGGGTGACAATGCTGGCGGCGCCGGCGGTGGCTGCAAAAAGCGTGCCGCCACCAAGCAGGGCAAGGGTCTTGCGTCGGGTCAGGGTCATCATAAGCTCCATTGGTTCGATATCGAACCAATATGATACGATATCGAACTATATCAAGCTTTTTCTGACGTCCGGAATGTCGCATTGCATCATTTCGCAGAATTGGTAAAAAGATTTAACCAATACACGCGAAAGGGACAGCGACATGGCGGCGATCACGGAAATCCAGGACCTCAAGCGGATCTACAAACGCCGCGTGCCCAAGATGTTCTACGACTATTGCGAATCCGGCAGTTGGACCGAGCAGACCTTCCGCGAGAACAGCTCTGATTTCGACGAGATATACTTTCGCCAGCGCGTCGCCGTGGATATGGCCAACCGCTCGACCAAGGTGCAGATGATCGGGCAGGATTACGCGATGCCGGTGGCCCTTGCGCCGGTGGGCCTGACCGGCATGCAGCACTATGATGGCGAGATCTTTGCGGCCCGGGCGGCGGAGGAATTCGGCGTGCCATTCTGCCTGTCGACCATGTCGATCTGCTCGATCGAGGATGTCGCCTCCCACACGACAAAGCCGTTCTGGATGCAGGTCTACACGCTCAAGGACGACGATTTCATGCAGCGGCTCTTTGACCGCGCGAAGGAGGCCAAATGCTCTGCCGCGGTGATCACCGTCGATCTGCAGCTGATGGGCCAGCGCCACAAGGACATCAAGAACGGGCTCTCGGCGCCGCCCAAGCTGACAGCGGCCTCCGTCGCCAACATGATGACAAAGGTGCCCTGGGGCCTTGGGATGCTGAAGACCAAACGGCGCTTTTTCGGCAATATCGTGGGCCACGCCAAGGGGGTCACCGACCCGTCCTCGCTCAGCACATGGACGGCAGAGGCGTTTGACCAGTCGCTCAACTGGGACCGGATCCGCGAGTTTCGCCGCATGTGGGACGGCCCGCTGATCATCAAGGGCATCATGGATGTGCGCGACGCGCGCGAGGCGCTGAATGTCGGTGCTGATGCCATCGTGGTGTCGAACCATGGCGGGCGGCAACTGGACAGCGCGCTGAGCTCGATCCGGGCGCTCGAGCCGATTGTCGAGGCGGTGGGCGACAAGATCGAAGTGCATATGGACAGCGGCATCCGCTCGGGTCAGGACGTGCTGAAGGCGGTGGCGCTGGGGGCCAAAGGCTGCTGGATCGGGCGTGCCTGGGTCTACGGGCTGGGTGCCGGAGGGCAGAAAGGCGTGCGCCAGGCGCTGGAGGTGATCCACAAGGAGCTCGACTATTCCATGGCGCTGAGCGGACGGCGCGATATCGGCAAGGTGGATCGCGATATCCTGATGGTGCCGAAGGGGTTTTCGGGCGACTGGTCCTGATCGGCGTGACGTGCGGGGTCGCGCGGGGTTGTGCGGGGTTGTGCGGGGTCGCGCGGCGGTGAAGCCGCGCCGCGCCCGGCTCAGCGGCGCGCCGCCTCCTGCCGTTGCAGGAGCGGCACCAGAACCACCGGCGCGAGCAGGATCAGCAATCCGATGGCGGTGAAGGACGCGGCCAGACCAAAGGCTTCGGCCAGTCCGCCCATCATCGGCGGACCCACAAAGAACCCCGCATAGCCCAGCACGGCGATGCGGCTGATCGCGAGCGACTTGAGCTCGTCGGGCACCAGCCTGCCAACCCAGGCGAACCCCATGGGAGCCACAACCGAAACGCCGAGCCCGAGCAGCGCAAACCCCAGATAGGCGATGGCGAGCGAGGGCGCACAGGCCGCGATCAGCGCGCCCGCGGCGGATATCGTGGCGGCGATGCGGATCACCGAGGCTTCGGAAAAGCGGTGCGCCACCGCCTGCCCCGACAGCCGCCCCACCGCCATGGTGATGCCCAGCAGCGCCGGGCCCAGCGCGCCTTCGGCGGCCCCTGCGCCCAGATTGCGCTCCAGATGCAGCGCCGACCAGCCTTCGGTGCCCTGTTCGGACACAAACGCCACCAGCACGATGAGCCCGCCCGGCAGCAGCAGCCACCACGAAAGCGGCGCCGCTTTTGGCGCATCGGCGTTGCGCGGCGGGTCGTCCACCGGGTTGCGCGCCATGACCACGGCCAGCATCAACGTCACCACACCCAGCGCGGCAAAGACCGTGAACGGCGTCCATCCGGCCTCGCGCGCCTGTCCGGTGGCCAGCGCGGAGCAGGCATAGGCGACCGAGAACATGCCGTGATTGAGGTTCATCAGCGACCGGCGCGACGCGCCTTCGAGAACCGAGAGCCGCGCGTTCATCGCCACGTCGAGCGTGCCCGAGCCCATCGCGCCCAGCATCATCGCCAGCGCGAAACTCACGCCGCCGGTGCTGAGCCCCGGCAGCAGGAAGGCCACGGCCATCAGCACCGCCAGCACCGGCAGCACCCGCCGTCCCAGCGCCCGCTCGACCATCGGCGCCAGCCACATCGCGCAGATTGCGCCGAAGGACGACACCAGCAGCGCCAGCCCGAAATCGCCGTCGCTGAGGCCCACCTGCGGCTTGAGATCTGGCACCAGCGCGCCGAACGCGCCCCAATAGAGCCCGACCGACGCAAACGCCGCCACACAGCCGCGGCTGAGCCAGATATCGTCAAGCATCCTCATTGGCCGCCCTTGCCACTTGCCGCGCGTGGCGTCCAGAGCCGCAAGCCGGAATTTGCACCGCAACCCCGGCCCGCGCGGCGGTTCTTGACTCGCGGCAAGGCTTGCGGCATTCTCGACATTGAACACATCGTTCAAATATGAACGTATTGCCAAACGGGGTATGGCAGCTTTGCACGCCACGCAGGATCCGCAGCCGGTCACCGGACAGACGCGCGCCGGCGTGTCGGTGCTTGAGCGCCCGGGACCGGGCCCTGCGGTGCTGTTCCTGCATGGCATCGGGTCGAACGCGCGGTCCTTTGTGCCGCTCTTTTCCCATCTGCCCGGCAGGCTCCGGCTGATCGCGTGGAACGCGCCGGGCTATCTCGGCTCCAGCCCCCTGCCCCAAGCCACACCGCAGGCGGTGGATTACGCGCATGCCGCGCTGCGGCTGCTCGATGCGCTCGATCTGCAACACGTTCACGTGGTGGGGCATTCGCTCGGCACGCTGGTCGCCGCCGCATTGGCCCGGATCGCGCCGGAGCGCCTGAGTTCCCTGACCCTCGCCGCCGCGGCCAATGGCTATGGCCGGACCGCAGGCGCGCCCCTGCCGCCGAAGGCCGCGGAGCGGCTGGCGGATCTCGACCGGCTTGGACCGGCGGATTTTGCCAAGGCCCGCGCCGCGCGGCTTGTGCATGCGCCGGACGACACGCCCGGGACCGTCGCCCTTGTCGAGGCCGAAATGGCCCGTATCATCCCGGCGGGGTACACGCAGGCGGTGCATATGCTGGCCTCGGGCAACCTCACCGCCGCCATGGCGCAGGTGGCGATGCAGCCCGGCTTCGTGATCGGCGCCGAAGACCAGGTGACGCCACTGGCACAGACCGAGGCCGCCGCCCGCGCCTGGCACGCCGCGCATGGCGCCGCCCCGCGTATCGTCACGATCCCGGACGCGGGCCACGCGGTCTACTTGCAAGCGCCGCAGGCCACGGCCCGCGCGCTCACCGATCTTGTCCCGGCGCTGCGCTGCGACACGCAAATCACCGCCGAAAGGAGCATCTCATGACCGATGATCTCAGAATGGGCCATCTGCGCGGAATCGTCATGCGCGCGCCCGGCATGACCGAAACGGCCGCGTTCTATACCGACCTCTGGGGGCTCGAGATCGCGCATTCCGGGGACGGCATCGTCTACCTGCGCGGCACCGGCGACGAGCCGTTCATCTACGGGCTGAAGGACGACACGAGCTACGGCATCGAATACATCCATTTCGGCCAGCCCGACCGCGCGACGGTGGATGCGTTCCACCAGCAGGTGACCGCGCGCGGCGCCACGGTCCTTTCGCCGCCCGCCCCGCTCGACGGGCCCTTCGGCGGCTATGGGTTCGAGATCCTCGACCCCGACAACCGCCGGCTCCGGGTGAGCGCGGATCTCGACATGCGCGCGCCCGATGACGTCTATGCCTATCCGCGCAAGGTCAGCCATGTGGTGCTCAACACCGCCGACATGGACGGGGTGCAGGCCTGGTACGAGCGCGTGCTGGGCTTTCGCGCCAGCGACTATTCCGCCGACCAGATGGTGTTTTTGCGCTGCAGCACCGATCACCATTCCATCGCACTGGTGCGCAACAGGTATCCGGCGGTCAACCATGTCGCCTTCGAGATGCCGGGGCTTGACGACTTCATGCGCGGCATCGGCCGGATGAAGCAGAAAGGCCAGGTGCCCAGCTGGGGGCCGGGGCGGCACGGGCCGGGCAACAACCCGTTCGCCTATTTCGTCTCGCCTTCGGGCTTCGTGATCGAGTTCACCGCCGAGCTGCAGCAGATCGACGAGGCGACCCACGCGCCCAAGGTCTGGTCGCGCACCGATCCCGAGGCCATGGACCGCTGGATGACCGCCGGTCCGCCGACGCCCGCGCAGCGCACGGTCATGGCCGGTCGCCCCGATCCCGGCTTTCCGGCGCGGGGCTGAGCGCATGGATCTGGGATTGCGGGACAAGATCGTCGTGGTCACCGGCGGATCGTCGGGGATCGGGCTTGCCGCGGTGCGCGGCTTTCTGGACGATGGCGCGCGGGTGGCGTTCTGCGCCCGCGGCGCCGAGCGGCTGGAGTCGGTCTGCGAGGAGCTGGCGCAGGTGTATGGCGCCGACCGCGTGCTCGCCCGCGCCCTGACCGTGCTCGACAAGGACGCGATAGAGGTCTTTGCCGAAGACGTCGCCGCCCGGTTCGGCGGCTGCGACGCGCTTGTGACCAATGCAGGCCAGGGCCGTGTCTCGACCTTTGCCGACACCACCGACGCCGACTGGCGCGCTGAGCTGGAGCTGAAATTCTTCAGCCAGCTCTACCCCATCCAGGCCTTCGAGAAGATGCTGCGCGACAGTCCCTCCGGCGCCATCGTGGCGGTCAACTCGCTGCTGGCCTACCAGCCAGAGCCGCATATGGTCTGCACCTCCGCCGCGCGCGCCGGTGTGCAGAACCTGCTGAAATCACTGGCGACGGAGCTGGCGCCCGAGATCCGCGTGAACTCCGTCCTGCTGGGGCTGGTCGACAGCAACCAGTGGCAGCGGCGCTTTGAGGCGCGCGCCGACAAGAGCGTCAGCCGCGCGGACTGGTACGCGGATCTGGCCCGCAAGAAGGCCATTCCGCTCGGCCGGTTGGGAGAGGCCGAGGAGGCCGCCCGCGCGCTGGTGTTCCTGGCCTCACCCGCCGCCAGCTACATCACCGGCGCCCGGCTCGAGATTTCCGGCGGCGTTTCGCGGTTTTCCTGAATGCGTGACTTGAAGGGACAGGACCTGATGACTGAGACCGTAGGCCACCAGATTGCCGAAGGGCTGGCAGATGCGGGCGTCACGACGATGTTCGGCGTGATCTCGATCCACAACATGCCGATCCTCGACGCGGTGGCCGCGCAGGGCCGGATCCGCTTTGTGCCCGCCCGCGGCGAGGCCGGTGCGATGAACATGGCGGACGCGTTTTCGCGCGTCTCGGGCGAGATCGGCGTGGCGCTGACCTCGACCGGCACGGCGGCGGGCAATGCCGCGGGTGCGCAGGCCGAGGCTCTGACCGCGGGCAGCCGGGTGCTGCACATCACCACGCAGGTCGACACGCTGGTGATGGACCGCGACCGCGCGGCGATCCACGATGTGCCCAAGCAGCCCGAGATGCTGCGCGGCGTCTCGAAGGCGGTGTTCCGGATTTGGGACGCGCGCGGCGCGCCCGGCACGCTGGCCGCGGCGTTGCTGGCGGTGGTCACGCCGCCCTCGGGGCCGGTCAGCCTCGAAGTGCCGGTCGATGTGCAGCGCGCCGCATCGGTGCCGACCATGGCGCTCACCCCCCCCGCGCCCGCCGTGCCCAAGGCCAGTGACACCGCAATCGCGGCGCTGGCCGGGCGGGTGCGCGCCGCCAGACGCCCGATGCTCTGGCTCGGTGGCGGCGCGCGCGGCGCCTCGACCGAGGCCACGGCGCTCGCGGATCTGGGCATCGGCATCGTCACCTCCACCCAAGGCCGCGCCACGGTGCCCGAAAGCCATCCCGCCAGCCTTGGCGCGTTCAACATGACGCCGGAGGCCGAGGCGCTTTACGCCAGCGCCGATCTGATGATCGTCGTCGGCTCCCGGTTGCGCGGCAACGAGACCAAGAACAACCGCATGGCGCTGCCGGGGCCGCTCTTCCAGATCGATGCCGACCCCACGCAGGCCGGGCGCAACTACGCGCTGGACGGGTTTCTCTGCGGCGATGCTGCGGCAACCCTGCGCGCGCTGCTCGCGCAGCTGCCGCAGAGCCTCGATATCGATCCCAACTTCCAGCACGAGATCGCCGTCGCCCGCGCCAAATCCGAAGGCGCGCTGCGCGAACGGCTCGGGCCCTACCAGATCGTCGCCGACCATCTGCTGGGCGTGGTCCCCGCCGGAGGTCACCCCTGGGTGCGCGACGTGACGATCAGCAACTCGACCTTCGGCAACCGCTATGTGCAAATCGCCGCGCCAGAGCTTGGCGTGCACGCGCTTGGCGGCGGCATCGGTCAAGGCATCGCCATGGCCGTGGGCGCGGCGGTCGCCAGCCCCGCGCGGACAATCGCGCTGCTGGGTGACGGTGGCGCGCAGCTGGGGATCGCGGAGCTGATCACGGCGGTGGATGAAAACCTGCCGATCACCTTCGTGCTGATGAACGACGCGGCTTACGGTGTGATCCAGAACATCCAGGACGCGCAATATGACGGGCGGCGGCATTACTCGAAGCTCCGCACACCGGAGTTCGGTCTGCTCTGCCAGTCGGTCGGCATGGCGCATCGCAGGGTCTCCGAAATCGAGGCCTTCCCGGAGGTCTTCGACGCAACCCTCGAGGCCGACGGCCCGGTGCTGGTGGAGCTTGACATGACCGCCATCGGCCCCTTTGCAGAAGCGTTTGCCGGGCCACCCGCAGGGGCGGCAGGGCAGATCAGATGAGCCAGCATGTCGGCATCATCGGCTTTGGCGCCATCGCGCAGGATCTGGTCGGATTGCTGATCGATGACGATGCCGCCCGACCGTTGTCAGTGCTCGTGCGCCCGGGCCGCGAGGCCGAGGCCCGCAAGACGCTTGGCCCCTGCGGTCTGCCGGAGGCCGCGCGGATCACCGGCGATCCCGAGGCCTTTGTCGCAGGCGCGCCGGATGTGGTCGCCGAATGCGCAGGCCACGAGGCGGTGGCGGCCTATGGCGCGCGGATCCTCGGCGCGGGCATCGATCTTGTGGCCGCATCGGTCGGGGCGCTGGCCGACGCGGCACAGCTGGACGCGCTGAAAGCCGCGGCGCGGCGCGGCGGCGCGCAGCTTGTCATCCCCACCGGGGCCATCGGCGGCATCGACGCGCTGAGTGCCGCGCGCCTCTCCGGGCTCAGCTCGGTCCGCTATACCGGGCGCAAGCCGCCGCAGGCCTGGGCCGGAACACCCGCCGAGGCCGCACTCGATCTCGGCGCGCTCAAGGCGCCTGCGACCTTCTTCGAAGGCAGCGCCCGCGAGGCCGCGCAAGCCTATCCCAGGAACGCCAATGTCGCCGCAACCCTGGCGCTGGCCGGGCTCGGCATGGAGGCCACCGAGGTCCGCCTCGTCGCCGATCCCACCCTTGCCGAAAACGTGCATGAGTTTCACCTGGTCTCCGCCGCGCTCGACGCCACGATCCGGCTCGTTGGCAAGCCCTCGCCCCGCAACCCGAAAACCTCGCAGACCACGGTTCTGAGCATCGCCCGCGCGATCCTCAACCGTGAGGCCGCGATGGTCATCTGAGGACCGCCGCCCGATGTCACAGGAGTTTCGAGACGACCGGATCCTTGTCGCCGGGGAGTGGCGCAAGGGCCGCGGCGCGCCCATCGCGTCGCGCTTTGCCGCCGAAGATGTCGAGAACACCGTGCTCACCGGCGCCTCGGAGGCGGATGTGGACGACGCGGTGGCGCGGGCGGCGCAGGCGCAGGCCGATCCGGCATGGCAGATGCTGAAGGCGCATGAGCGCGCGGCTCATCTCTACCGGATCGCCGAGGGGATCGCCGCCGATATCGAGCGCATCGCCTGGGTGCAAAGCCGCGACACCTCCAAGACGCTGACCGAAACCCGCGCGCTGGCCACCTCCGCCGCCGCCACGTTCCGCTACTTCGGCGCGGTGCTGGAGACGTCGGACGAGGTGCTGACCGTGCCGCGCGGCGACTACCAGACCACATCGGTTCACGACCCGCTGGGCGTTGTCGCCGCGATCACGCCGTGGAATTCCCCGATTGCGTCGGACGCGCAGAAAGTGGCCCCGGCGCTGGCGGCGGGCAATGCGGTGGTGCTGAAACCGGCAAGCTGGTCGCCGCTGGTCAGCCTGGAGCTTGCGCGCATCATCGAAGAGGCCGGGCTGCCCGCGGGGCTCTTCTCGGTGCTGCCGGGATCGGGGCGTGCGGTCGGCAACCGGCTGGTCGCCCATCCCGACATCGCGAAGGTCTCGTTCACCGGCGGCACCGCGACGGGGCGGCATCTGGCAAAAGCCGCGGCGGAAAAGCTGATGCCGGTGGCGCTGGAGCTGGGCGGCAAGTCCCCCACCATCGTCTTTGCCGATTGCGACACGGATCTGGCGATTGCGGGCATCCTTTTCGGGATCTTTTCGTCGTCGGGGCAAAGCTGCATCGCGGGCTCGCGGCTCTTTGTGCAGCGCGCGATCTATGACAGTTTCGTGCCGCGGCTGGTGGCGGCGACGCGCGCGCTGCGCTTGGGCCATCCCTTCGAGCCATCCACCCAGGTCTCGTCGCTGGTGCATCCCGATCACCGCTCCGAGGTCGAGGGGTATGTGGCCGCAGGCATCGCGGAGGGCGGCCGCGTTCTGACCGGCGGCGCGCGGCCCGGGGATGCGGATCTGGCCCGCGGCGCCTATTACGCGCCGACCATCCTCGAGGGGCTCGACAACGCCTCGCGGATCTGCCGAGAGGAGATCTTCGGCCCGGTGCTCGTGGTGATGCCCTTCGAGGACGAGGCCGATGTGATCGCGCAGGCCAATGACAACAGCTATGGGCTGGCCTGCGGGATCTGGTCGCGCGATTACCCGAAAAGCTGGCGGATCGGGCGCGCCATCCGCGCGGGCACGGTCTGGATCAACACCTACAAGCAGTTCTCGATTGCGACACCCTTTGGCGGCGATGGCGACAGCGGGATCGGACGCGAGAAAGGCCGCGCCGGGCTGCGGGCCTATCAGCGGCAGAAATCGGTCTATACCGACCTGAGCGGGCGCCCGCATCCCTGGGCGCGGTGGCCTGCGGATGGCTGAGCGCTCATCCCTCGCGGCGCGGACTGCCCAGCAGGGCGGAGGCCTCTGCCGCCGCCGCAGTGACCGCCATCCGGATCTCCGCGCCCGGCGCGTCGTCGGCAAAGCGATTGTCGGGGCCGGAGACGTTCAGCGCAGCCGCAACCGCACCGGCGTGATCGAAGATCGCCGCCGCGCAGGAGCCGATCCCCGCCTCGAAGTTGCCGACGCTCCAGGCGTGGCCCGCGTCCCGGTCGGCGCGCGCCTGCGCCAGCACCCCGTCAAGCGTGGTGGGCGTCTTGTCGGTCACCGCCTCCAGCGTCGCCCCCTGCAAGAGCGCGCGCATGTCGTCGGGGTCCATCTCGGCCAGAATGGCGCGCCCGATGGAGGAGGCGTGCGCGCGCAGCCGCGCGCCCGCGCGGATGTTGCTGACCAGATGCGAGTTGGGCGTAGCACGGCTGAGATAGACGATATCGGTGCCGTCCAGAATGCCCAGATGCGCGGACATGCCGGTGCGCTCGCACAGCGCCTGCAGCACCGGCTGGCAGGTCCGCACCAGATCGCGCCCCTCGATGGCCTGCGCGCCGAGGCTCACCAGCCCGACGCCCAGCCGGTAGCCCGCCCCCTCGCCCAGCTCCTCGATCATCCGCTGGTCGAGCAGCGTGTGGATCAGCCGGATCAGCGTGGTGCGGTTGATCTGCAGGTCGCGGGCGGCGGTGCTGAGGTTCCGGCAGCTCTGCCCGTCGCCGATATAGCGCAGAAGCCTGATCGCGCGCTCCACCGGGGGGACGGCGTAGGCATGCGGCGTGACCGGTTTCTGCCCTGCTTTCTGCACTGCAAGCTTCCTTCTTTGGCACCTGCCGCGGAGGCCCGGGGCGGATGGGACAAAAGAGTTGACCACCCCCCGAGTCGCCGCGTATATTTGAACATGTTGTTCATTATAGAACACCTTGGAGCCTGAAGCCAGCCATGTCCAGCCTTGAAATCGCAATTTGTGGCGGCGGAGTTGGCGGGCTCTGCGCGGCCATCGCGCTTGCGCAAGGCGGACATTCGGTCAGCGTTTTCGAAAAGGCCCGCGCGTTCAACCGGGTGGGGGCCGATATCAACCTCACGCCCAACGCCGTCTTTGCGGTGGACCGGCTGGGCGTCGGCGACGTGCTTCGCGCCACCGCCGCGCGCCCGACCTTCCGGATCAGCCGCGATGGCGAGAGCGGGGAAGAGACCTCGCGCCTGCCGATGAGCAGGGCGGCAGAGGAGAAATACGGCGCGCCACAGCTGACGATCCACCGCGCGGACCTGCTGGAGGCGCTGAAAAACCGCTTGCCGGAGGGGGCGTTGCATCTGGGACAGGCCGCCAAGGACGTGCGCGCCGGTGAAGACAGCGCCACAGTGGAGTTCGAGGACGGCCGCGCGCAATCCTTCGATCTGGTGGTCGGCGCCGATGGCATCCACTCGGTGGTGCGCACGGCGCTCTGGGGCCAGGACCATCCGACCTATACCGGCATGGTATCCTACCGCGGCGTGTTCCCGCGCGAGGCGGCTCCCGATCTGCCGGACCTCGATGCCTTCACCAAATGGTGGGGCGAATGCCCCGAAAAGCAGATCGTGGTGTTCCCGCTGACCGGCGGGCGCGAGATCTTTGTCTTTGCCACCCTGCCGCAGACCGAATGGTCCGAAGAAGGCTGGACCCTGCCCGGCACTGTCGGGGATCTGCGCGCGGCCTACGCCAATTTCCACGACGACGCCCGCAATATCCTGGCCGCTTTGCCCGAGGTCACGCGCTCCGCGCTGCATGTGCGCGATCCGATGCCGCAATGGGCCCGGGGCCGCGCGACGCTGCTGGGTGACGCCGCACATCCGATGGTGCCCTTCATGGCGCAGGGCGCCTGCATGGCCATCGAGGACGCGGTGGTGCTGGCCCGCGCGCTGGAGGGGGCCGGGCCCGATGACATGTCCGCCGCGCTCGCCCGGTACGAGGCCGAACGAAAGCCGCGCACCCGGCGGATACAGGAAAGCTCGCTGGCCAATGAATGGCTCAAGAAAGGCAGCAATGCCGATTGGGTCTATGGCTACAATGCCTGGACAACCCCGTTGAACGGACACGAATAATCAGGGAGAGATCATGAAACATATTCTCAGAAACGCGCTTGTTGCCCTCGCGCTGACCACGGCACCCGCCTTGGCCGACGCCGTGCAGATCAACGCGGTCACGCTGGCGCCGAAGCCGGTCTATATCAACGGCCCCTTCAAATCCTTCGTCGAGGAGGTGAACGAGAAATTCGCCGGTGAGATCGAGATCAACTGGCGCGGCGGCCCCGAGGTCATGCCGCCCTTCAAACAGGCCGAGGGTGTGCGCAACGGCGCGATGGACATGGCCTATACAAGCCCCAGCTACTACCAGGGGCTGGTGCCGACCTCGGGCACGATGAACCTGTCGTTCAAGACCTATGAGGAGATCGCGGCGACCGATTACCACGAGCGGATGACCGAGCTGCATGCCGAAAAGGATCTGGTCTATGTCGGCGAGATCCCGGCGACCGAGCTTGATTTCTACATCTATATGGGCACCGAGATCAGCAGCCTCGAAGACCTCAAGGGCAAGCGCATCCGCGTTTTCCCGACCCTGCTGCCGCTGGTGCAGGCGCTTGGTGCGGAGCCGATCGTGCTGCCGATGGGCGAGATCTACACCGCTCTGGAGCGGGGCGCCATCGACGGCTTCATGCAGGGCCCGCTGGGCCAGGCCGAGCAGTTCGGCGAGCTGGTCAAGACCGTGGTTGGCCCCGGCGTCTACCGCGCGGGCTTCCCGGTGCTGGTCAATGCCGACACATGGGCCGAGATGTCGCCCGACCTGCAGGACCGTCTGACCACCTTCCTGCGCGAGGATTTTGCCCCGCGGATGGACAATATCTGGGCCGATCCGATTGCCGAGAGCCGGGCGGCGATGGCCGAAAAGGGCTGGGCCTTCCTCGATCTGAGCGGTGAGGACGCCGAAATGTACGAGAAGATGGCGATGGATGCCGCCTGGGCCGCCACCGCGGAATCGGCGGGCGAAGAGATCGCGGCAGAGCTGCGTGCGATGCTCGATCGCTGAGCCGGGGCGCCGGTTTCATTTCCGGTGTCATCCAACAAAACCAACGGCATCAGGGTGCGCCCTGATGCTGCATCTCCAGCCCCAGAGGACAGCCGATGTCGCAGGCGCTTGACCCGCTGCGCAGGTTTTTCAGCCGCATCAACCTGATCTGCGCGATCCTTGGCGCGGCTTTGCTCTTCGGCATCGCCGCCATCGTCTGCTTTGAAGTGCTGGGCCGCGCGCTAGGCGCGCCGTCGCGTCTCTGGGTGATCGAGGCCAGCGAATACGCGCTGCTCTTCATGACCTTTCTGGGCGCGCCCTACCTTCTGGAAAAGAACCGGCATGTGGTGCTCGATCTGGTGCTCAACAATCTGCCGCGCGGCCCGCATCTGCTGGCGCAGATCGTCAACGCGGCCATCGGACTGCTGGTCTGCGTGATACTGACTCTGGTCGGCATCGGCGTGGTACTGGACCAGTTCGACACAGGCACGCGCGAGGTCACCGTCATGCGGCCCTATAGCTGGTGGATCACCGCCGCGATGCCGCTGGGCATGGCGCTGATGAGCGTGCAGTTTCTCGACGCGCTGTTGCGCGCCTTCTCGGCCGAGCCGCGCTGACATGGAGTGGTACGCAACGCTCGCCCTGATCCTGGGGCCGCTGTTTCTGCTGATGGCGATGGGCCTGCCGGTGGCGTTTGCGTTTTTCGCGGTGAACCTGGTGGGCGCGTTCATCCTGATGGGCGGGTTTGCCGGGGTCGAGCAGCTGATCCTCAACACGGTGGATTCGATCTCGAGCTTCACGCTGATCCCCATCGCACTTTTCATGATCATGGGCGAGGCGATGTTCCAGTCGCGCATCGCCATCGATCTCATGGACACACTCGACAAGTGGTTCGGCAAGCTGCGCGGGCGGCTGGCGCTGATGGCGGTGGGCGGTGGCGTGCTCTTTTCGACGCTGACCGGCAACTCCATGGGCTCCATCGCGCTGCTGGGCTCGTCGCTGACACCCGAGATGGAAAAGCGCGGCTACAAGAAACAGATGTCGCTGGGGCCGATCCTGGGCTCCTCGGGGCTGGCGATCATGATCCCGCCCTCGTCGCTGGCGGTGGTGCTGGGGGTGATCGCCGAGATATCCATCGGCAAGATCCTCATCGGCATCATCGTGCCGGGCCTGCTGATGGCGCTGCTCTACGTGATCTACATCGTCGGGCGCTGCACGGTGAACCCCGAGCTTGCACCGAGCTTCGACGTGGCGCCGGTGCCGCTGTCGGAAAAGCTCCGCTCCACCGTGGTCAACATCTTCCCGCTGGCGATTGTCGTCTTCTCGGTGGTGGGTGTGATCTTCATGGGGCTCGCCACCCCGTCGGAGGCCGCCGCGACCGGCGCCTTTGCCACGCTGCTGCTGGCGGCGCTGAAGCGGCGACTGACCGCAAAGGTCTTTGGAAACACGATTTTCTCGAGCGCCAATATCTCCGTCATGGTGCTGCTGATCGTGTCGGGGGCGGTCACCTTCTCGCAGCTTCTGGCCTTCACCGGGGCCACCTATGACATGGTCGACGCGGTGCTGGGGCTCGATGTCTCGCCCGCCACAATCGTCTTTCTGATGATCATGCTGGTGGTGCTGATGGGCATGTTCATGGGGCCGTTGCCGATCATGCTCATCACGCTGCCGATCTTCGTGCCGGTGGTGATCCAGCTCGGCTTCGATCCGATCTGGTTTGCCGCCATGTTCCTTGTCGCCATCGAGACCGGGGCCACCTCGCCACCCTTTGGCGCGGCCCTGTTCGTGATGAAGGCAGTGGCGCCCAGGGGCACCACCATGGCCGATATCTACCGCGCCGCGGTGCCGTTCATCCTGTGCGATCTGGCGGCGATCCTGCTCCTGTTCTTCTTCCCTGCCCTGGTCACCTGGCCCGTCGGCCTGATGTTCAACTGAGCGCCGCGGCAATGCAGGCACGGCCCAACTTCCTCATCTTCATGACCGACCAGCAGCGCGCCGATCACCTTGGCTGTTATGGCAATCCCATCGTGCAGACCCCCAATATCGACGCGCTGGCCGCACGCGGGCAGCGGTTCGAGCGGTTCTACGTCGCCAACCCGATCTGTCAGTCGAACCGGGCGGCGCTGGCCACCGGGCAGCTGACAAGCGTGAACGGCTGCCGCAAGAACGGCATCCCGCTCTCGCGCGACAGCACCACCTATGCCGATGTCCTGCGCGCCGCGGGTTACCGCACCGGACTGGTGGGCAAGGCACATTTCCAGAACGTCTCTCCGGTCCGCGCCAATCCTCCGCCGCATCGGGGTCGCGGCGTGCCGCCCGCGGCACCCTTCGACCTTGCGCTGCGGGCGCAGCGGCAAGGGCCGGACTATGAGCAAGAGATCCGCGCGCATTGGATGGCCGATCCCGACCGCACCGTGCCCACGCCCTATTACGGCTTTAACCATCTGGCGCTCTGCATCGGCCATGGCGATCAGGTGGAGGGGCACTACACGCGCTGGCTGCGCGACCGTCTGGAGGGTGCGCCCGATCCGCGCGGGCGGGCGCAGGCGCTGCCCGACGAGGGGCAAGCCGACGCGCCGCAGATCTGGCGCACCGCCCTGCCCGAAGCGCTCTATCCCACCGGGTTTGTCGGCGAAGAGGCCTGCGCCTTTCTGCAAACCCCCTCTGCCGATCCGTTCCTGCTAGTCGCGTCCTTTCCCGACCCGCACCATCCTTTCACGCCGCCGGGGCGGTATTTCGACATGTACGACCCGGACGACATGCCACTGCCCGAAAGCTTCGCGCACCCGACCGGCGCGCGCCGTGACCTGCCCGCGCATATCCGGAAAGTCTACGAGATCGGTGCCGAAAAACCCGACGCCTATTGGCCGTTTCACAGCGACGCCCACACCGTCCGCCGCATGATCGCGCTCAATTACGGGACAATCAGCATGATCGACGGTTGGATCGGGCGCATCCTGCAGGCGCTGGAGCGCTCGGGCCAGGCCGACAATACGGTGGTGATCTTCATGTCCGATCATGGTGATTACATGGGCGATCACGGCACGGTTCTGAAACACGGGCTGCATTCGCAAGGGCTGATCCGGGTGCCGCTGATCTGGTGCGATCCGATGTCCGGCAAACGCGGCGTGCGTGACCTTCCGGGCAGCGCCATCGATTTTGCGCCGACCCTGCTGGCGCGCGCAGGCCTGCAGCCGCCCATCGGCATGCAGGGGCAGGATCTGCTGGCCGGGGAGGCCGAGACCCTGCCGGTCCTGATCGAGGATGCCGGGCTCGCCTTTGCCGATCCCGCCGGGCGCACCGCGAGCCGGACGCTGGTGCATGACGCATGGCGTCTGACCGTGTTCGAAGGCTCTGATCTGGGGGAGCTTTACGACCTGCAAGGCGATCCGCATGAGCTGCGCAATCTCTGGGCCGACGCGGAGGCCGCGCCGCGCAGGTCCGAGATGCTGCACCGTCTGGCCGAGCGTCAGATGGCGCTGCAGGATGCCGCGCTGATCGCCACGCATCAGGCCTGACGGCGGCGTCTCAGGCGGACGCGGAGTTCGCCACCCGCCAGTTCCGCAGGCGGCCCGAAACCTCCGAACCGGCCGCGGCGATCTTTGCCAGCCGCGCGTCATCGGCCCAGAGCCCGCCCAGCACTTCCGCCCGGGACATGTCGAACTCTTCGGAAACCGCTGCCCCTTCCAGCGTCAGGTTGGCCATGATCAGTGCGTCCGCAAGCGAGATCCGGCGGGCCTGCGCGCGTGCCAGCGCCAGAACGCCGAGGATCTCGACACCGTCGAGGCAGAGCGTATCGGCCTGCAGCTCTTCGGCGCGCAGATCGATGCGGAACCGCGCGCCGCTCAGATCGCAGGCCCCGGCAATATGCGCCCCGCGCAGCCAGGCGAGGCCCAGAAATGTCGCGCCCCGGGCGCTGAGACCGGCCTTGAAATGCACCTGCGACAGATCGAACCCGCGCAGGCGCAACCCGTCCAGCACCACAGGCTCTTCGATCACAAGCCCGCGCCCGTCGAAATGCTCGCCATGACGCCAGGGCCGGGTCAGCTCGCCGATCAGCTCTGCCGCGGTCATGTGAAGACGAAGCCGCGATTGACCGGCAGGGTCTGGCCGGTCAGCGTCAGGGCCGCGTCGCTCAGCAGGAACGCCACGGTGCCCGCGATATCCTCGGGCGGTTGCGGGCCGGGCACGGCGCGGCCTTCCTCATATTGGGCATGGCGCGCGCGCGGGACGTAATCGGTGCTTTCGGTGGTCAGGATCCCCGGCGCAATGGCCGTGACGCCGATGCCGTCGGGGCCCAGCTCGCGGGCAAAGGACCGGGTCATCGAGATCACCGCCCCCTTGGAGGCCACGTAGGACATCAGGTTCGGCGCGCCCCAGAGCGCGGTGTCGGACGCCAGGTTCACGATCCGGCCGCTGCCCGCGGCGCGCAGCTGCGGCGCCAGCGCGCGGATTGCAAGCCAGGTGCCGCGCACGTTGATCTCCATCACCCGGTCCCAGGTCTCGATCTCGACCTCTTCAAAGCCGATGCCGCCGATGCCGGTGGCAACCGCGCCGTTGTTGAGCAGCCCGTGCAACGGCCCCTCGACCGTCCGGCCCAGGGCCGCGATGCTGTCTGGATCGCGCAGGTCGAGCGGCAGGAACCGCGCGCCCAGCTCCTGGGCGAGCGCGCGGCCCTCCTCTTGCAGGATATCGGCGATCAGCAGCTCGGCCCCTGCCCCGGCCAGATGCCGGGCCAGCACGGCCCCCAGTCCCCGCGCACCCCCGGTGACGAGGATGCGGCGTCCCGAGAGGCTCATTCAGCGGCCAGCGCGGCGGCGTCCTCGGCGGCGATCTGTGCCTTGGCGGCGCGCGTCAGCGCCCGGCGCAGATGCGCCACGCCAATGTCGTGCTGGTAGAGCATCTCGCGGGTGCGGGCATCATCCGGCATCGCCTCGAGCATCACCCGGTCCTGTTCCAGCACGTTCCAGTGCCGCTCCTCGAGCGTTGCGCGATAGAGAAAACGCCAGCTTTCGCGGTCGAACCCCTCGACCTTGCGCATCCGCCAGAAAAACACCTTGCAGCGCTGCGGGCCCATCGGGGTCACGTAGCCGAGGATGCGCATATGCCCTCCCGGCCCTGCGGCGGGCGGATAGGGGATGTCGAGATGGCAGAACATGCCGCCGTCCTCGAGCGCGAAATCGACCCAGTCGAAGTTTTCGCCGACCTGCCCCACGCGGCTCACACGGAAACCGTCGTCGCGATCGTCGAGCTCGAGCAGATCCTGCTTGGAGCCGAAGGCCAGCGTGAAGCTTTCCGCATGCAGATAACAGCCATGCATCGGGTCGGCGAGGTTGTCGAGCGCGTAGCGGTAATTCACGTCCCAGATCGCGGTGCAGAGGAACCCGGTCCAGGCCGGATCGGAAAGCTCCACGGGCAGCGGCAGCTTGTGTGGCGTGTCCTCCTCGTTTTCGGACATGAAGACAAAGACCGCGTCGCTCACTTCCTGCACCCTGAAGGCGCGCAGCGCCTTGCGGCCTTCCATCGGGCAATCGGGCATCGCGGGCACCTGCTGCACGGTGCCGGTGCCATCGACGATCACGCCGTGATACCGGCAGCCTATATGGCCGCCATGCACTTCGCCATAGCTCAGCGGCGCGCCGCGATGCGGGCAGAAATCCTCGATGCAGCGGATCTCGCCGGCGGCGTCGCGCCAGAGCACCATCCTTGTGCCCAGCGCCACCGCGCCGTAGGGCCGGTCGCTGCGGATCTCCACGGATTTCGCCACCGGGTACCATTGGTTCCGGAGGCCTTCGTTGATGCGGGCCTCGACCCGCGCTCTGGTGTCCTGCGTCGTCATCTGGCGTCGCGCCTCCCCTGTCTCTCGCGGGCGCTCACGCGCCAAATCCGTTCTCGTCATAAGCCGCATCCAACCCGGCATTGAGCGTCTCGAGCTCTGCCGCCACGCTGTCCGCGGTCCAGTCGGTCCGCCCCGAGGACGGTGCCGGAACCGCTTTTTCGGCAAGCCCTGCCGCCACCGCCTCCGGGCCCGACACGCCTTGCGCATAGACCTCCATCAGCGCTTCGGCAAAGCGCGTCTCGTCCGGGGTGAGTTGTCGCCCAAGGCTCTGATGCGCCAGCTCCGGGCGCCCCAGTTCCGATTGCGCCGCGGCCAGCACCGCCTTGAAGGCGTCCGGTTTCGCTGTCTGTTCCTGTGCCATGTCGCCCCCTTATCCTTTTGCGTAGACCGCGCCATCGTCACCCGCGGTGCCGATCACGGTCCAGAGCGTTGCGGCACCCGCGCCGGGGTTGCGCAGGTAATGCGCCTGTCCCGCCGGTGTCTTGACCAGATCGCGCGGCCCAAGCTCGACCACCGCCTCGTCGCCATTGGCATCGACCCAGACCACCTCGACCGCACCTTCGAGACACAGCACCGCGTCCTCGGCACTGCGGGTGAAGGGGGCCAGTGCCGCGCCTGCGGGCAGGCCCCACATCTCCTTTCGGCAGGTGTCATGGGCGATCGCACCCGGCGCGTCGCCGACATAGACCTTGCGGGTCAGGCCCGCCGCGTCCCGGATCGTCGGCAATTCGTGATGGCGCACCACGTAATCCGACATGAGCTTCTGCAGCGGATGCGCGCCACGCCGGTCGAAGGCCAGCGTCTTGCCGGGCTCGGCGCCAAAGCTGCGCGCCAGCTCGCTCGGATGCTCCTTGGGGTGGTAGTGATAGACCGGCGGCAGCGGTTTGCCGACATCGACCGAGATCGACATCATCACCGGCTCCACCCCGTCGACACGGAACCCGTGGCCGATCTCGCGGGCGTTGAGGATCATGTCCCTGGGGCCGAGATTGACCTCCACCACCTCGCCGTCGCGCTCCCAGCCGACGATCAGCGCGCCGTCGATGATCAGGAAGCTTTCCTCGATCTCGTGGCTGTGGCAGGCGGCGTAGCGGCCCGGTTCCTTGTAGATCAGGCTGAGCGTGAAATTATCGGGTTTCAGCGTCGAGGTATCGCCGACCTTGGGCGACCCGCCCGCCCCGATATAGCGCATCTGCGCGCGGGCCAGCTCGTCAAAGCCGCTGTTGGAGGGAAACGCGTTCCAGTCGAAGGTCTTGTCGGTGAACCGCCCGGTATTGGCGGCAAGACGGTCGGCAAGCGTCAGGCCGTCTGTGGTCTCGATATTCATGTCGATCTCCCCGTCGAATTGCTTGATCCCACCTTGCCGAAAGATCGATTTCCTGAGAAGAACGCGTTTCACCGGCAAAACGCGAGGCCCATCGTGAGCGATCCCTATCTGGTGCCCGGCCTTGTGCGCGGGCTTGCGGCGCTGAAATCCTTCAGCCCGCAGCGGCCCGAGCAGAGCCTCGCCGATATCGCGCGCGCGCTCGGGGTGACGCGCTCGGCGGCGTTTCGCACCGTGCACACGCTGGTCTCCGAAGGGTATCTGCTGCAGGTTCCCGGGCAGACGCGCTACCGGCTGGGCCCGCAGGTGCTGCATCTGAGCTATGGCTACCACGCCAGCCGCGAGTTGCTGGAAGTGGCGCAGATGCCACTGGAGGCGCTGCGGGACGAGCTTGACTGGTCCACCCATCTGGGTGTGCTCGACCGGCGTCACGTGCTCTACCTGATCCGCAGCCCGGCAACCGACGGTCTGTCGTCGCTGGTGCATGTGGGCAGCCGTCTGCCCGCCTCGCAAACCGCGATGGGCCGGCTGTTGCTGGCGCAGAAATCGGAGCAGGAGCTGCGCAGGCTGATGGCCGACCGGCCGAAAGCCGAGCTGGACGCGGTGCTGCGCAGCCGGGCGCGGGACGCGGCCTCCGACACGGTTATGCATGAAGGACAGTTCGAAAGCGGGCTCTGCAGCGTGGCCGCCCCGGTGCGCGACATGTCCGGCGCGGTGATCGCCGCGATCAGCGCCACCAAGACCGCCGAACGCATCGCGCCCGAGGTCCGGCAGGCAGTGCGCGCCAGCGCGCATGCGATCAGCCGGGGGCTTGGGGCGGCCTGACGGCAGACTTTGGCGCGCCCGTCCGCGCGGTCACGCAAGCGCGGCCTGCGCGCTTGCGGCATGGCTTGCGATCCTGTCAGAACGCGTGCCAACGGCCATGGCCGGTCAGATCGGCATCCCCCGCCGCCACCTCCGACAGATAGGCCTTGATCGGGCGTCCGCATCCGCGCGCGTAATCGCGCGAGACCATCTGCCAGTCGATCCCGGCGGCGAGGTGCCAGGGCGGGCCGGTGTCGTCTCCGGCACGCGCGGCGCTTTCGGGCCCATGCGCGTTGCCCTTCGGATAGACGATCACCCGCCGCCCTTCCTCGAACGCCTCGAAGGACTGGGCCCAGGCCTCCTTGCCCCAGAGCAGCGTCATCGCCCCGGCGCGCGGATCGTATTCGGCGGTAAAGAGCGTGCCGAACCCCTCCGCATGGCGATCCTGCAGCAAGGGCGGTTTCAGGAACGCCCCGCGCAGCTTTCGCGGCCCCGCGCGCATCTTTCGCAAGAACGCGTGCCGCTCGAAGGTGCGGGTGAAGCGTGGCCTCTCGGCGGGGTGCTGCCCGCTCTGATGGTTGGTCGCCACCGCATGTGGCATCCGGCGCAGCCCGCCCCCGGGCTGCATTTCGACGCTCGCAGTGTTGCGGTGCGCATCCGCAAGCACAACGTTATAGGCCATGTGCGAGGGCACGCGCCGCAGCACCTCCACCGCCTGATCCACCGTGTCACAGGTCTCCAGCACGTAGCGCAGGATCGTGGTGATGCCGAAGCCCGGCGCGGTCTCCGAACGGCCGCCATAGGCCAGCGCCACGGCCAGCCCGGCGGCGTTGATGCCATCCGAAAGCCCCCAGAGGAACTCCGACATGCCCATCACCGGACGGCCCGTCCAGCGCGTGCAGAGCAAAAGCCCTTCGTTCAGCTCCGGCGACAGATCGTAATTGCGCACCAGCCGCACATGTTTGCGGCCCGCCACCGCGGCCACCGAGCAGCCGCCAAGATATCGCGGCGGGCACCAGGTGGACAGAAACCGCGCCGCGCGGTCCGATCCGCCTGCAATGCCGACCAGCCTGTCATAAACCGGCAATAGCTCCGGCATGTGCAGCCGCAGCGCCGCCCGGCACGCCGCGCGGGACGGTCCCTGATCGCCGCCGCGCGCCCTGAACCACGCCTCGTAGGCGGGCCAGGAACGCTGCCAGCGTGCCGCCCATTTGGGTCCCGGCGCGGCCTCCTCGACCGCATCGAATGTCATCTGCGCCATCTCAACACCCCTTTCCGCTGGCATCCTGTTCGAAAAAGAAGCGGACCATCTCGGCGCTGGCATCGGGGCCGTTCGGGTCGGCAAAGGAGCCTCCGGCCTGCCCGCCGGACCAGGCGTGGCCCAGCCCGTCCACCACCCATTCCTCGACCTGCGTGCGGCCACAGGGCGCGGTCGAGACGGTGCGGGTGAAGGCGCGCCCGCCGACCTCTCCGTCGGTGCAGATCTGCACGGTCTGGCCTGCGCCGCGCGACAGCGCGTCGCGCGCGATCCCGGCGCCGTTCATCGGGTGCACGGTGCTGTCGGCGCTGCCGTGAAAGATGATGGTACGTGTGGCCGGGCCCGTTGCGTGGACCTGCGCCGCATCCGCGCCGCGCCCGGCCATGGCCGCAAAGGCCGAGGGCACGTCATGGGCGACCCCAAAAGGCAGACCGGAATGCGCGCCGACCGCGGCAAACACATCGCCGTAGGCCTGTCCGAGGATCACCGCCATCGCCGCCCCCGCCGACAGCCCGGCCACGAAGATCCGCGCCTTCGGCACCTGATGGTCCTGAGCCACCCGACGGGCCAGACCGGCGAGGATCGCAGGCTCGCCCCGGTCGCGCCGCTGATCGCCCCGGCTGAACCAGTTCCAGCAGGATTGCGCGTTATCGCCCCGCGACTGCTCGGGATAGAGCACCACAAAGCGCTCCGTCTCGGCCAGGTTGTTCATTCCGGTAGCACGGGCGAAATCCTCCGGCGTCTGCGTGCAGCCATGCAGCATGACCACAAGACCGCGGACGCCCTGTGCCGCGCTGGCGGGCACATAGAGCCGGTAATTGCGGCTGCCCGCGTCACAGGCAAAGCGGTCCTGCCGGAACTCCGCGCCCTGGGGTATGGGCACGCCTGTGTCTGCTCCGCGGGTAAGGCCCGAGAGCATGTCGGCAAGGCCGGGGGCGCTCATGGGCGTTTCGCCGCCCTGCGGCTCCGAGGCCGCGGGCATGAGCCCGTGTTGCGCCAGCGTGCGCCGGACCAGATCATTGGCCGCCTCCAGCTGATCTGCGCGCATAGCGGGACCGGACGGGCGCATGGCGCCCGCGTCAAACTTGAACATTTTTTCTTTCCTTATATGAGGTTGCCGGGCTTACCGAATGCGGTCGGCCAGAGCTTTCTTGATCTCCGCCTTGGCCTGAAGCGCGCCCAGAACGGTGATGGAGCCGATGGTTTCGAGCGCAAGCTGAGGTGTCACGTCAGAGGCGATCCGGGCCAGCCCGACGACCTTCACATGCAGCACTTCGCCCGCGTCTTTGAGCGCTTCGAGATCGGCGCGTGTGTAGTCGCGCAATCCCAGCTCCATCGTGTGGCGCTCGATGGTCTTGCTGACCGCCTCCACATGAGTGTCGAGCTGTTTGCGGATCGCCGTGCGAATGAAATCGCTCCGGTTGGAGTAGAACCCCTCCTGCACCAGCAGGTCGATCCGACCCAGATCGACATAGCCGAGGTTGATCGTGATCTTTTCGCTGTCGGGTGTCTTGTCGCGCAGCTGTCTGACGTTGCTCATGTTCCATTCTCCATCCATTTGGATGGTATATGGCTGTTGCAGCGGTGAGTGCAAGCGAATTCTTCCTCTATCTGGCCCGACGCGGCCGAGCCTCGCCCCCCATGCGGTCTGACGGCGCGCATCCGTCCGGTATTTGTCGTGCGCAATCGAAGGTCGATGCTGTTGCGCGTGGTGCAGGTCCGGACGCCGTTCCGCTGTCGATGAGGGCCGCGCGTCAAGGCGGCGGCCCGGTGCGGCGCCACCGCGGCGCTTGCCTTGCGGGCCCGGGAAGAACACGGATGAAATCCGACGACGCCATCAACGCGCTTCGGGCCGTGAATGTCCGGCTGGCCATGGTCGTCTACAACCGCGCGCTTCCGGACATGGCCGATATCGACGACGGTCCGGGCTTTTGGCCGACGCTTGCCGGCTGCGGTTTCATCCCCGCCGGCGGGGTGCTGATCCTGCGCCGCGCCCGGAGCGGCGTCGGCGCGATCCCGGGCCGGGTGCGGTTTCGCGACACCGGTTGCCACGGCCTGCTCGGCTTTCCGGTGATCATCGGCGCGCGGCGGCTGATCATCGCGGCACCGGAACTGGCCGGGATCGCGTTGTAATCCCTGAGCTTCGAGTGTTTCTGGCTGGCCTGCCTCGGACTGGTGGCGGCGTTAGCCGCAACCGACGCCGATCCGGACAAAGGCGCCATTGCGCTGATCCGGCCCGGGTGAACTTCGGTCTGCCAGGTGCAGGCAGGGGTCGCGAATGGCGCTTAACCATTTGATATTGAGAGATACCCGACCCTCTGAACGGTGCAGCGGCAAATCCGCAGAGACGGGCAAGACGCATTGATTGCTGACCGGAACGACAGCCAGACCTCCGGCGAATGGCGCCGGCCGTCAGGCGTCCGCGCCGTCCTCCAGCAACCAGCCGAAGAACACCGTTGCCAGCCCCGCCGCGAGCAGCTGAACCGCGATGAACGCGCCGATATCGGCGGGCGCGATCCCCGCAAACGTGTTCGAAAACCCGCGCGCGATGGTCACCGCCGGATTGGCAAAGGAGGTCGAGGAGGTGAACCAGTAAGCCGCGGTGATATAGAGCCCGACCGCCATCGGCACCGCCTGCGGGCGCGCCTTGAGGCAAGCCAGAATCGTGCCGATGAGGCCAAACGTCGCCACGAACTCCCCCATCCATTGCCCGATCCCGGTGCGCGCGGTCATCGACGGATCGATCAGTGGATGTTCGAACATCACATGCGCCGCCAGAACACCCGCAATGCCGCCAAAGATCTGCACGCCTGTGTAAAGCACCGCGTCGCGCGACGTGATCTGCTGGCGCAAGGCAAAGCTGAGCGTGACCGCCGGGTTGAAATGCGCGCCGGAGACCGGTCCGAAAATGGTGATCAGAACCACCAGGATCGCGCCCGTCGGGATCGTGTTGCCCAAAAGCGCCACAGCCACGTTGCCGCCCGCCAGACGCTCCGCCATGATGCCGGATCCGACCACCGTGGCCAGCAGGGAAAACGTGCCGAGCCATTCGGCCACAAGGCGGCGGTCGAGCGTCACGGCGCCGCCTTGCCCCGCGCGGGGCGCACGCCGGCACGGCGGCCCGGGAGGCGCAAAAGCAGGTTGCTCAGCGATGGGGCGGGGATGCGCATGCGACTCTCAGTTCGGCATGTTCCGAAATGTCTTCGGAGTAGGCGACCTGTCAGTGCTGGTCAAGCTTCGATCATTCGGGCATTACCGTGGCATGGAGCAAACCTCTGCCATCGCGGCCTTCGCGGCGCTTGCCCATCCCACGCGGCTGGACGTCTTTCGCCTGCTGGTGCGCAAGGCCCCGCACGGGGTTCCGTCGCTGACCCTGGCCGAAATGCTGCGGGCGAAACCCTCGACGCTGTCCGGGCATCTGGCGATCCTGAAGCGCGCCGGTCTTCTGACCAGCACCCGCCACCAGCGCGAAATCCGCTACGCCGCCAGCCTCCCGGCAATCAACGCTCTCGTGGCGTTTCTGCTGTCGGAGTGCTGTGACGGACGTATGGAGCATTGCCACGATATCCTGACGCTTCTGGGATCGGGCGAGCGCTGAGCCCCGTTTCGCGCGATCACCCGGCGCCGCAACCATCTGGTCCGGCCTCTGTCGCTTTGCGAAAAAAGCTCAAAGATCGCATATGTTCACGTGAATAACAGCGGCAAACCGCCGGGCAGCGGATCGATGACGGACATCTTGACGGACCGGTGCCGAGCCTGGCTGACAGAGCTCGACCTGATCGCAGGGGCGGAGGTGCCACAGGCGCGCGCCCTCACCGGCGGCGTGGCAAGCGACATTGCGGTCGTCAAGACGCGGACGCACAGCTATTGCGTGAAATTTGCGCGGCCCAAGCGCAAAGTCGATGCGGACTGGTTCGCGCCGGTGAATCGCAACGTCGCCGAACAAGCCTGGCTCGCATTTGCCGCCCACGCCGCGCCGGACTGCGCTGTGCGCATGTTCGGCCGCTCCGAGAGCGCGCATGGTTTTGCGATGGCGTACCTCTCCGGCGAGGACGTCGAACTGTTGGAATCCGCCCTTTTCGCAGAAGCGCCTGCCGGGGCGCTGACCAATCTGAGCGGTCCGATCAACGACGCGCTCTCCGGTCTCGACGCCGCGGACCAGATGGCGGCGGACGGCACAATACTTGCGCTCGAGCCCAGCGCCACGCTGACCGGCCTGCTTGAAGGCGGGCGCGAGCCGACAGAATGACAAAGCTTGTCGCGCTGGGCCTGTGGGCTTGCCGGTGGTGCGGCGACGAACTCAGCCATGACAAACGCTCAGACGCGAGGTATTGCCGGGAAACATGCCGGAAGGCGGCGGCGAGGGAACGTAGAAAACTCAGGCTGTAACGCCCCTGAGTTACTGTCGAAAAAATCCTTTCTCGCACCAGTAATCCACTTTCACCCCCGGTTGGCTTTCGAAAAGCGATGCAGCGATGGTGCAATTGGACCAGTTGTAGTCGAAGGTCGTTTCGTTGCTAGTCCGGTCAGCAGCGTCGAATGTGGCGATGTGAAACCGCGCGCCGTCAATGGCGACGCTACTTCGGTATAACGTGGCAACGGACTCATTGTCGGAGGCCTGTGCCATACACATACCTGACGGCAGAACGGTCACGGCAAGTTTCGCCGTTGTTCGAACTAACCATGCGATGGGATGGTGCATTTTGGCGGGTCCTTATCGCCATGGCCCACAGGTCAAATCAGAATTCAACCACAATGGGCGGATTCGAGCAACAACCGGCCCCAAAGGTTCTCTCAGCCCGAGGCCCAGCTTGTGCGGCGGGCAGTCAGTCGCGCCGAAAGCGGCAAACGCTAGGTTCACGAATTCCACCACGTTCCGGGGCAAGCGCCGTCGCGGTGGGGATACGCTGGGGCAGCGCTTTATCTAAATCAAGCTTTATCAACTAAAAATCAGCAGCTTATACGGATTATGTGGCAGCCCGTAGGGGAATCGAACCCCTCTTTCCAGGTTGAAAACCTGGCGTCCTAACCGATAGACGAACGGGCCAAACCGTGGCGTGAGGCGGGTTCTATGAAATGTGCCGCGCACGTGCAAGCGAAAATTTCGCGATTTCGAGGGTTTCGGCGCGCGCCCGGCAACCGCGCAAATCACCCGCCTTTTCTGCGCGGCACCCGCCGCGCGGAGCCGCGCGCTACCCCGCCGGTGCGGCGTCTTCGAGGCGCAGTTGCACGGCCCGCCTGCCGCCCCACTCGTTGATCTCCAACCGGCCCGCCAGATGGAACCGGGCGCCCGCATGCGCCGTCAAAGCCCCGCCCAGCGGCCCGTCGAAGGCGCCAAAGGAAATCGCGTCGATCTTGCCACCCAACCCGTCGTTGCAGCTGAGCTTCAGATGACCCGAGCCGACCTCGCGGGCATAGCCGATCTGCACGTCGGAGATCGCAAATCGCGGCGCGCGCGCGCCCTGACCAAAGGGGCCCGCGCGCTCGATCTCATCGAGCAGCTCCACCGTCGCGGCACCGGGCATCAGCATGCCATCGAGCCGCAGATCCGCTGCCCCGCCCTGCCCCGCGCCCTGCTTTTCCAGCAGCTCCGAAAGCCGCGCCATGGCGTCCTCCAGCCGGTCCTGCGCCACCGTGAGACCTGCCGCCATCCGGTGCCCGCCGCCCTTGATCAGCAGCCCTTCGGCCGCCAGCCGCTGCACCGATGCGCCCAGATCGACCCCGGTCACCGAGCGCCCCGAGCCTTTGCCTTCACCGCCCTCGAGCCCGATCACCACCGCCGGACGGCCGGTCTGTTCCTTGAGCCGCGCGGCCACGATGCCCACGACGCCGGGATGCCAGCCTTCGCCCGCCGCCCAGACCAGCGGCGCCTCGAGCCCACGCGCCTCGGCCTGCACCAGGGCCGCGGCGCGCACCGATGCCTCGATCTCGCGCCGCTCGGTGTTGAGCTCGTGCAGCCGTTCGGCCATTGCCCGCGCCTCGTGCGGATCGTCGCAGGCCAGAAGCCGCGCGCCGAGATCGGCCTTGCCGATCCGACCCCCCGCATTCACGCGCGGGCCCAGCACATAGCCCAGATGATAGGCCGAGGGCGCGGTCTCGAGCCGCGCCACATCCGACAGCGCCACCAGCCCCACCCGTGCCCGCCGCGCCATCACGCTCAGCCCCTGCCGCACCAGCGCGCGGTTCACACCCTTGAGCGGGGCCACATCGGCCACCGTCGCCAGCGCCACCAGATCCAGCATCGCCATCAGGTCGGGCCCGCGCCTGCCTGCCTCACGCAATTGCCGCCCGGCCTCGACCAGCATCAGAAACACCACCGCCGCGGCACAAAGATGCGCCAGCGCGCCATCCTCGTCCTGCCGGTTGGGGTTCACCACGGCCACGGCATCGGGCAGCGTCTCGCCGCCGAGGTGGTGATCCAGAATGACCACATCGGCGCCCTCAGCCGCGGCAATCGCGTCATGCGACAGCGTCCCGCAATCCACGCAGACAATCAGATCGTGCCCCCCGGCCAGCGCGCGCATGGCGTCCGGGTTGGGCCCATAGCCTTCGTCGATGCGATCGGGCACGTAAAGCGTCGCCGCCCGCCCCATCTGCCGCAGCCAGTCGATCAGCAGCGCCGCGGAGCTGCCGCCATCGACGTCGTAATCGGCAAAGACCGCGATCTGTTCGCGCCGCTCGACCGCCGCCAGAAACCGCGCCGCCGCGCGCTCCATGTCGCGCAGGCTGCGCGGGTCTGGCAGAAGATCGCGCAGCTTGGGCTCCAGATACCCCGCGGTCTCACCGGCGGGCACCCCCAGACGCGCCAGCACGCCGCAAAGCGCAGGCGGCAGACCGGTCTGCTGCGCCATCGCTTCGGCCAGACGCGCGACCTCGACATCCGGGCCAAGCCAGCGTCGTCCGGTCAGGCTGTGTTCGACGCCGAGATAGCTCACTGCGCTCCCTGTTTCTTTGGGCCAAAAATACTCCCGGGGGAGTCGCCGCTTGCGGCGACGGGGGCAGCGCCCCCTCTTTCAGGCGGTCCGCGTGGGGTTGCGATAGACCATGCGCCGCAGCGATCCGGTCTTGGAGCGCATCAGCAGCGTCTCGGTGGTCAGATAGCCGACCTCGCGCTTGATCCCCGGCAGCAGCGACCCGCTGGTCACACCGGTTGCGGCAAAGATTACGTTGTCGGTCACCATGTCGTCGCGGGTATAGATCCGGTCGAGATCCTCGATCCCGGCCTTGGCCGCGCGGCCCCGCTCATCGTCGTTGCGAAAAAGAAGCCGGCCGAAGATCTGCCCGCCCATGCATTTCAGCGCCGCGGCGGCCAGCACCCCCTCGGGCGCGCCGCCTGAGCCCATATACATGTCGATGCCGGTCACATGCGGCTCGGCGCAATGCATCACACCGGCCACGTCGCCGTCGGTGATCAGCCGGATCCCCGCCCCGGTGGAGCGGACCTCGGCGATCATGTCCTCGTGCCGGGGCCGTTCGAGAATGCAGACGGTGATATCGGTGGCCCCGCAGCGCTTTGCGCGGGCCAGCGTCTCGACCCGCTCCCTGGGGCTCATGTCGAGCGAGACGACGCCCTCGTCGAACCCCGGACCCACGGCAAGCTTGTCCATATAGACATCCGGGGCGTGCAGCATGGTGCCGCGCGGGCCCATTGCGATCACCGTCAGCGCGTTGGGCATGTCCTTGGCGGTGAGCGTGGTGCCCTCAAGCGGGTCGAGCGCGATGTCCACGCCAGGGCCGTTGCCGCTGCCCACCTCCTCGCCGATATAGAGCATCGGCGCCTCGTCGCGCTCACCCTCGCCGATCACCACGACACCTTTGATATCAAGCCGGTTGAGCTGCTCGCGCATGGCGTTCACGGCGGCCTGATCGGCGGATTTCTCATCGCCGCGCCCGATCCAGTCCGCGCTTGCAATCGCCGCCTGCTCGGCGACACGGGCCAGCCCCAGCGACAACATCCGGTCATTGAAATCGATGTGTTTGGACATGGGCGGGCCTTTCCTGGGCAGCTTCACTTCGTTCAGGCGCGATCTAGCCCGACCGCAGCGCCGCGGGCAAGGCCGCAATGCGCGCCCCGGCCCGGCAGGGCGTCATCGCGCCCCGGCAGACGGGCCATTGCCGGATATCTCGGAGGACGCCTGTTGGCCGGGCGACCCCGCTCGCCAACGCGTCAGACTTCCTCGATACGCAACGCCACCGGGTCGCCGGAAAGCACGCCGGTCGCGCCCATGCCCGCCAGTGCCTCGTCGAGCGCCGCGCGCGTGGTCTTGTGGGTCACGATCAGCACCGGGGCGGTGTCGGCGGCGTGATCGTATTGCCGCATCCGGTTGATCGACACGCCCGCCTCTCCCAGCACCGTGGCGATCTTGGCCAGAGCGCCGGGTTTGTCCATCAGCCCGACGCGCAGGTAATAGGCCGCGGGCGTCGTGGCCTTGGCCGGGGTGGCGCGTTTCAGCGACGTGGCGGGCTGGCCAAAGGTGGAAAGCCGCGTGCCCCGCGCGATGTCGAGCACGTCGCCCATCACCGCGCTGGCCGTCGGTCCCTCACCCGCGCCCGCGCCGCGCAGAACGATCTGGCCCACCTGATCGCCCTCGATCACCACCATGTTTGTGCCGCCCACCAACTGCCCGAGCGGAGAGGTCGCGGGCACCAGACAGGGCGCCATCGACTGCTCGAGCCCGCGCCCGGTCAACCGCGAGACCCCCAGCAGTTTGATCCGGTAGCCCATGTCACCGGCCTGTCGGATATCCTCGATGCTGACGCGCCCGATGCCCTCGAGCTCCACCGCGCCGAAATCGACCTGCGTGCCATAGGCAATCGCGGCCAGCAGCGACAGTTTGTGACCGGCATCGATGCCGCCGACATCGAGATCGGGATCGGCCTCGAGATAACCCAGCCCGTCGGCCTCGGCAAAGGCCTCGTCATAGCTGAGCCCGGCATCCTCCATCCGGGTCAGGATGTAGTTGCAGGTGCCGTTCATCACACCCATCACGCGGGTCACGTCATTGGCCGCCAGCCCTTCGGTCAGCGCCTTGATGACCGGGATGCCGCCCGCCACCGCCGCCTCGAAGCGCAGCACCGCGCCCTTGTCCTCGGCCAGTTGCGCCAGCGCCTGGCCGTGATGGGCCAGCAGCGCCTTGTTGGCGGTGACCACGTCCTTGCCCGCCGAAAGCGCGGCCTCCACCGCGGCCTTGGCGGGGCCGTCCTCGCCGCCCATCAGCTCGACAAACACATCCACATCGTCGCGCGTCGCGAGTGCGACGGGATCGTCTTCCCACCCGTAAGAGCCAAGATTGACACCCCGGTCCTTGCCGCGGCTGCGCGCCGAGACGGTGCTGATCTCGATCGGGCGGCCGGAGCGTTCGGCCAGCAAAGCCGCTTTCTGGCGCACGATCTTCACGACACCGGCGCCAACGGTCCCCAGACCGGCTATTCCAAGACGAAGGGGGCTGGACATGGGGGCGGCTCCTTTGTGCGCTGTGCTCAAACCCCGTTAGCCGCTCTGCCCGGAGGGTGCAACGCAAGAGCGCCGGTTTGCCATCATCCATTGCGGCGCGTGGCGCTTGGCGCGGCTATTGGCGCCGCAACGCCTCGGCGCGCTGGCGCAGCCGAGCGGCGCGCGCGTCGATGCCGGCAGGGCCGACCCGGGCCGATTGCAGACGGCTCGCCCTGGCGCGCAAGCCCGCCACCCGGCCCTCGATCTGACCGATCACCGCGGCATTGGCCCGCGGCGGCGCGCCGTCCAGCAAGGTGTCGAGCGGCACCAGCGCGGGATAGGGCGCATCGGCCACACCCGGCGTGCGGGTGCTGTCCAGCTCGGGGAACTGGGTGCAGGCGGTCAGGGCCAGAAGCAGGCCGCAGCAGGTCAGGCGCGTGAAGCGTCGCATGCCCCTGTCATGCCGCAGTCCCGGCGCGCAGGCAAGTCGCCGCAGCACCGGAGGCCTGAGCATGGCGCGTTTGCGCCCTTGGATCTGAACGCGCGTTCAGATACCCTGCCCGCATGGCACGCACCCAAGGCAGTCACTCCCAGATCACCGGTCCGCGCGTGCGCGGGGCAGCGCTGAAACTCTTTGCCAAACATGGCTTTGCCGCAGTGTCGATGCGCCAGATCGCGCGCGAGGTGGGGGTGCAGGCGGGCGCGCTTTACAATTACACACCCGACAAGCAGGCGCTGCTCTTCTCGCTGCTGAAAGGCCATATGGTGGAGCTGCACGACGCGCTCGACGCCTTGCCGGAGAGCGACACCCCGCTGGCGCGGCTCGAGGCGTTTGTGCGGTTTCACATCGCCTTCCATCTCGACCGGCCCGAGGCGGTCTTTATCTCCTACATGGAGCTGCGCAATCTCGAGCCGGAAAATTTCGAGGTGATCGAAGGCCTGCGGCGGCGCTACGAGGACGCGCTCGAGGCGGTGCTGACGGACGGGCGGGACGCGTGTGTCTTTGACGTGCCCGACACCAAGATCACCACGCTCGCGGTGATCGCCATGCTCACCGGCGTGACCACCTGGTACCGCGCGGGCGGGCGGCTTTCGGTGGCCGAGGTCCAGCAGATCTACTGGGACATGGTGCGCAAAGCGGTGCGCGCCTGAGCGCGCCGCCCCTCAGCGGGTCTGCTGGATCGATTCGAGATATTCCAGCAAGGCGATCAGCTTGCGCGGTGTCGGCGTGAGGATCCCGTCGCCGGAATCGAACGGCAGCAGATCGCCCTTCAGAAGCTCGCCGAACTCCGGCATGTTCGGCCCGTCGAGATCGGAGCGCGCATAGCCGTCGATGGTCGACATCACCCGGGCGCGGGGGAACACATCGTCGTTGCGCAGCTGGATCAGCGTCAGATTGGCGGGCGCCTTGGTCATGCTGCGCGCCATCTCGCCGTCGCCCTTGCCATCCGCGCCGTGGCAGACCGCGCAGTTTTCCATGAACAACCCGCGCCCGTCCGAGGCGACCGGCATCTCTGCTTCCATGCAGGCCGCCAGCGCCAGCGGCGCGGCAAGTGTGATCCAGATGAGACGCATGCGGCAGGGCCCTCCTCGCAGCTCTCCCCTTGGTCGCAAGCCGCGCGCGGCGGCGCAAGCCCCGTCTTGCACCTGCGTCCGCATGTGCGGGGCTTTGCCGCAAATCCCGCCCGGTTGCGCGCCGTTTTCGCGGGTGACAATCCGCGTGCGCACCGCCATGGTGAGCGCGGGCAACGCCGCCCGCGACCGATCCACGAGGGATGTCATGCTCGACACCGCCACCGCGCAGAGCCTGCTGGCCGAGAATTTCGCGCCGTGGGTGCAGGCGCTCGACATCACGGTCGAGCGGATCGATGCCGAGGGGGCCGCACTCGGCATTCCGGTCACCGACGATATCGCGCGGGTCGGCGGGATTGTCTGCGGACAGGCGCTGGCGACGCTGGCCGACACCTCGATGGTCTTTGCCGCGGCCGGGCACCTGGGTGTCTTCACGCCGGTCGCCACCACCAATCTGGAGACGCGGTTCCTGACCGCTGCCCGCGGCACACGGGTGCTGTGCGAGGCGCAGGTGATCCGCGCCGGGCGGGCGTTGCTCTTTGCCGAAGCGCGGCTTTCGGCGCAGCCCTCGGGCAAGCCGGTCGCCGCGGCCAGCGCCACGTTCTACAATCCGCAACCGGACAGGGGCTGACCCGGCCATGGCGCATTACGCAGCAATCATGATTCTCGCGGGCATCGGCATTCCGCTTCTGGCGGCGCTCAACGCGGCACTTGGGCTGCGGCTCGGCTCGCCGGTTGCGGCGGGCATGATCCTGTTTTGCGTGGCGCTGATCTCCAGCGCGGCGGTCTGGCTGGCCACCGGCGCCACCGGGCTCTCGCGTCTGGCCGAGGCGCCCCGGCATCTTTACCTCGGCGGCACGCTGGTGGCGTTCTACGTGTTGTCGGTCACCATCATCGCACCGCGTTTCGGTGTTGGAAACGCGGTGTTCTTCGTGCTGCTGGGACAGTTGATCAGCGCCGCGGCCATCGACCATTTCGGGCTTTTCGGGGCGCGCATCAGCCCATTGTCGCTGACCCGCGCGCTTGGCATCGCGGTCATGATGCTCGGCGTCTGGATCACCCAGCGCGCGTGAGCGACATCGTCGCGCCTTGTCGCGCTATTCCAGCCGCAACCCGCTGATCGACGCGCGGATGCTGGTGTCGGTGTCGTCGCTGTCGCCCGACACCGCGACACCCACAAGCGCCGTCGCCTGCCCGCCAAACGCGCGCGCAAAATCACGCGCCAGATCGACCCGCTCGGAGGCCGAGCCGGTGCCCGCGCCGCGCAGCACAACCGTCTTGCCGCGCGATCCCAGATAGGGGCTGGGCAGGATCGCTCCGCGCGCATGTGCGCCCCCCCAGACATAGACCAGCACCCGGGCCGCATCGTTGCGCAGCAGGCGGCGGATATTGCCGCCGGAGGATTTCGCCTCCGCCTCGGGCAGGAACACGAAATAGAGCGCCAGATTGCGGTCATCGCCGCCTTTCTTGCGCAGGTCGGTCGGCGGCACGCCGGTATCCACCGCCCAGGACCAGCGCGCGTCGTAATTCATCCAGAACGATTGCGGCAGCGTGCGGTATGTCAGCGACACCGCATCGTCGGATGTCACGCTGAGACTGTTGCCGCCAAAGCCGTAGCGGTTCTTGGAAAAGATCGAAAACCCCTGCTGTTTCCAGCTGTTGTCAAAGGCCACACTGCCAGCCTGCGCCCCCTGCGGGGCGACCCCCACGGCAAGGCCCAGGGCCAGAACGGATAAGACGCGACGCAGCATGTTGAAAACCTCCTCTGTACGAGGCACGTTTTAGCGCGGCTGTCGCGGCGCGGTAGCAAACTTGTCGTGAGGTTTATGACCGCGCGGCCAGATCCTGCAGCTGCGTCCAGAGCGCGTCGGGCACGTCCACATGCTCTGCCGGGGTCTTGCCCTGCCCCGGCATCCGGCAGCCCGCGTCCTCTGCGATAAAGGCCGAAAGCTGGCGGAGACGCTCGAAAAACGCGGTGTCGCGCGGGTGGATCAGCACGAAATATTGCCCCAGATCATGCGGCGCGCCCTCGGGGGCCTTGAGCGGCGCCACTTCGCGGCTGAGCACACCGCCGCCGAGGCAGGCGGCCAGGATCTCGGCCATCAGGCCAAACCCCCAGCCCTTGTAGCCCCCCGCAGAGGTGAGCGAGCCCGCAAGCGCCGCCTCGGGATCGGTGGTCGGCCGGCCTTCGGCATCGAGCGCCCAGCCTTCCGGGATCCTCTCGCCCGCCGCTTTGGCCATGGTGATCCGGCCCAGCGCCACCGTGGTTGTGGACTGATCGAACATCATCGCCACCCCGCCCTGCCCGTCGGGCACCGCAAAGGCCACCGGGTTGGTGCCGATCACCCGCGTCTTGCCGCCCGGTGCCGCCACGATGGGCGAGGCGTTGGTCAGACCCAGCGCCAGACAGCCGCCCAGCGCGATCTGTTCGGTGAAATAGCCCAGCGCCGTGCAGGTATGCGCGTGGTGGATCGCCAGCGTCACGGTGCCGGTTTCGCGCGCCGCGCCAAGCGCTTCGGGCAAGGCCGCGGCGAGCGCGGGCTGGGCAAAGCCGTGATCCGCATCGACGTCGATCTCCGATGCGCGGGCGCGGGTCACCCTGGGCGCGGCCTGCCCGTTCACCCGGCCCGACACAAGCTGCTGACAGTAGCTTTCAAGGTAATAGAGCCCGCAGATCCGGTTGCCCCGCGCCTCCGCCCAGGCAATCGCGTTGGCCATCTCGATGGCAACCTCGGAAGAGGCGCCATGCGCGCGCAACGCGGTCTCCGACAGGCGCGCGATCTCTGCGGTTTCGATCAAGGGCATTGGCGGCTCCGCTGGCAGGGGATATCGAGGCGAGCCTAGGAGCACGACTTTGCGGACACAAGCGGCAACGGGGCCGCTGGCGCGGGGCCGCGTTGCGCGGGGCCGGTCACCGGCGCGGCGGTTCCGTCATCAGCGTCGCGGCCCCGAGGGCCACTGGCTGCCGGTCACGCAGGCCGCAACACACCCGCATCCATCTCGACCCGGCGATCCATCCGGGCCGCAAGCTCCAGGTTATGGGTCGCGATCAGCGCCGAGAGCCCGGTGTCGCGCACCAGCGCCATCAGCGCGTCGAACACCCTGTCGGACGTGTCGGGATCGAGATTGCCTGTCGGCTCATCGGCCAGCAGCAGCCGCGGCGCGTTGGCCATCGCCCGGCAAAACGCCACACGCTGTTGTTCGCCACCAGACAGGGCCGCCGGGCGATGTGCCGCGCGCGGTGCGATCCCGACGCTCTCCAGCAGGTCGCGCGCCCGCGCCTCGGCCTGCGTTTTGGTCACACCGTTTGCAAGCTGCGGCAGCATGATGTTTTCCAGCGCCGAGAACTCCGGCAGCAGGTGGTGGAACTGGTAGACAAAGCCGACCTCGGCCCGCCGCACCGCCGTGCGCCTGCGGTCAGAGCGCCCCTGCATCGCCTCGCCCGCGATCTCCACCCGGCCCGCATCGGGCGTGTCGAGCAGCCCCGCGATGTGCAAAAGCGTCGATTTGCCCGCGCCGGACGGGGCCACAAGGGCCACGACCTCGCCGCGCGCAACCCGCAACCCGGCGCCGCGCAGCACCTGCACTTCGTTGGGCTTGCCCTTGTTATAGGCTTTCTCGATGCCCGCGAGATGCAGGACGGTTCCCGTGGCCGCGTCACTCATAGCGCAGCGCCTCGACCGGGTTCAGCCGTGCGGCCCGGCGCGCGGGAAAGATCGTCACGACAAAGCTGAGCCCCAGCGACAGCGCCACAGCCGCCAGCACATCGCCCAGCTGCAGCTTGGCGGGCAAGGCGTAGATGCCGCGGATCGACGGATCCCAGACGCCGCCACCCGAGAGGTAATTCACCGTGGCAAAGATCGGGTCGATATAAATCGCAAAGAGACAGCCCAGCGCGACCCCCAGCGCGGTGCCGATCAGCCCGGTGAACGCGCCGCAGATAAAGAACACCCGCAGCACAGCGCCTTCGGTCAGCCCCATGGTGCGCAGGATGCCGATGTCGCGGCCCTTGTTCTTGACCAGCATGATCAGCCCAGAGACGATGTTCATCGCCGCGATCAGCACCAGCACCGACAGGATCACGAACATCACGTTATCCTCGATATCGAGCGCGCGCAGGAAGCCGCCGGACGCGTCCTGCCAGGTCCAGACAAGCGCGCCCGCACCCGCCGCCTGGGCAATGGGCGTGCTGAGATCGTCGACCCGTTCGGGTGCCGCGACAATCACCTCGAGCTCATCGGCGACATCCTCGCGGTTGAAATAAAGCTGCGCTTCCTCGAAGGGCATGTAGACCCGCGTGCGGTCGATATCGTAGCGCCCGGCGCTGAAGATATAGCTCACCTCATAGGCCTTGACCCGCGGGCTGACGCCAAAGGCGGTCTTGACCCCGTTGGGCGAGATCAGCTTGACCTGGTCGCCCAGCCCCACCCCCAGCATCTGCGCCACACCGGTGCCGAGTGCTATGCCTTCGTCAAACCGCGTGATCTCTCCGCGCGCGGTCTCGGGATCGGCCACGCGCGGGATCTGCGCCAGATCGGCACCGTCGATGCCGAACACCTCGACCCCCGCGTTGCGCCCGTTGGCGGTGGCCATCACCTGGCCCTTGACCAGAGGGGCCACGCGGATCACGCCCTCGACACCGCGCACCCGCTCGGCCATCTCCTGATATTCCGGCAAGGTCCGGTCGGTGTTGCCATCCGCATCGACGCGCTGCATGTGATAGACCGTGACATGGGCGTTGGCGCCAAGGATCGTGTCGACAAATTCGGCCCGGAAGCCCGCGCGCACCGACAGCGTCGCGATCAGGGCAAAGACCGCAAGCGTGATGCCCAGCAGGCTGATCCAGGTCATCACCGACACACCGCCCTCGGCCCGCTTGGCACGCAGATAGCGCCAGGCGATCATCCATTCGAACGGGGCGAAGGGGGCTGGGGTGCGGGGCATTTTTGGCCTCTGGTGTCTGCTCGGCGCGAAACTGGCCTGTCCGGCGGGCGCGGTCAAGCTATGGTTGTCGGCACGCCGGTCGCTTGGCGGAACATGGGGAGTTGCAAGATGAAGATACTGGTGATCGGAGCCACCCGCGGCATTGGCAAGGCGGTGATGACGGCAGCGCTCGGGGCGGGTCACGAGGTGCGGGCGCTGGCGCGCTCCGCCGACAGGCTCGATGCCGCCGAAGGGCTGGAGCCCATGGCCGGGGACGCCACCGACCCGGCAGTGCTGCGCGCCGCCCTCGAGGGGGTGGATGCGGTTGTGATGGCGCTGGGGATCCGCGAGAGCCTGTCGATGCTGTGGAAGAAGGTGACGCTTTTTTCCGACGTGACCTCCGCGCTGGTGCCTTTGATGCAGCAGCAGGGGCCGGACCGGTTGATCGCGATCACCGGCATCGGCGCGGGCGACAGCCGCTCGGCGCTGAGCCAGGCCGAGCGGATCGGGCACAAGGTCATCTTTTCAGAGCCTTACAAGGACAAGACCCGGCAGGAAGAGATCATCCGCGCCTCGTCGCTGCGCTGGACGCTGGTGCGCCCGACGATCCTGACCAACAATCGCGGCTCCGGGAAATACCGGGTCATGGTGGAGCCCGAGAGCTGGCGCATGGGCATGATCAGCCGCGCGGATGTGGCCGATTACATATTACGCGCGCTGAGCGATGACGCCACCGTCGGCACGGCGCCGGTTCTGGCGCGCTAGCGGCGCGGCGGGCGCAGAGCCCGCCTCGGCATCCGGACGCGGGGGCCGCCAAGGGGCGTCCATAGCGCATTGTCGCGCGCGCGCCGCGCGACATCACCTTTCAGCGCCGGACAGGCTCAGGGAACCAGCCTGTCGATGGCCCGCATCGCGCCCAGCCCCTTGTCATAGACCAGTGTCAGCACGCGTCTTTGGCGCAAGGCGATCTGCGGCACGGCGCGCAGCGCGCCCGCGGCAACACCCGCGATGACAAATTGACGTCTGTTCAGCCCGGGCAAACCTGACCCTCCGTTTGGCCACGCAGAGTTGCGAGCGGTTCTCATGTATGACCCGAAGCGCATGCTTACAAGCTTGCGCCCTCCTGCCGCCCCGCGCATAACGCCGTGCATGACCGGTCCGCGCTATCCCGCCCTCATCGCCTCGTTGCCCGAAACCGTGCCCTTTGTCGGCCCCGAAGTGCAGGAACGCGCGCGCGGCGCGCCGTTCGACGCGCGGCTCGGCGCCAATGAAAGCGTCTTCGGCCCGTCGCCCAGAGCGCTTGAGGCCATGGCCGCCGCCTCGAAAGACATCTGGCAATATGCCGACCCGACCAATCACGACCTCAAAGCCGCACTCGCCGCGCATCTGGGATGCACACCGGAGCATCTCGTTGTCGGCGAAGGTATCGACGGGCTCCTGGGCTACACCGTGCGCCTGCTGGTCGAGCCCGGCGACGCTGTGGTGACCTCCGACGGCGCCTATCCGACCTTCAACTACCATGTCGCGGGGTATGGCGGCACGCTGCACAAGCTGCCCTATCGCGAGGATCGCGAAGATCTGGACGCGTTGCTGGCGAGGGCCGCCGAGGTGGATGCAAAGCTGGTCTATTTCGCCAATCCGGACAATCCGATGGGCAGCTGGGTGAGCGGCGCCGCGATCGAGGCGGCGCTCGAGCGGATCCCCGAGGGCACGCTGCTGGTGCTCGACGAGGCGTATGTGGAGTTTGCCCCCGGCGACGCCATCCCGAACATTGCGCGCGACGACACGCGGGTGATCCGCTTCCGGACCTTTTCCAAAGGCTACGGCATGGCGGGCGCGCGGGTGGGCTACGGCATCGGCCATCCCGATCTGATCCGCGCCTATGACAAGATCCGCAACCATTTCGGCATGAACCGGGCGGCGCAGGCGGGCGCTCTGGCGGCTGTGCAGGACCCAGATTACCTGGCCCATGTGGTGGATCAGGTCGCCGCCGCACGGGACGAGATCTCGCGCATCGCCCGCGCGCATGGGCTTACCCCGCTGCCCTCGGCCACCAATTTCGTGACCATCGATTGCGGACGCGATGGCGCCTATGCGCGCGCAGTGCTGGCCGGGCTCATCGCAGAAGGCGTCTTTGTGCGCATGCCCTTTGTCGCGCCGCAGGACCGCTGCATCCGCGTCTGCGCCGGCACCGCGCGCGATCTTGCGTTTTTCGAGGCGGCACTGCCCAAAGCGCTGGCAGCCGCGGCGTCCGGATAAGCGGATTTACGAAATATTCGGCAAACCGCGCAAAAGTGACCTGACGGCGGCGTGCACCACGCTATTGTTGTGAGGCTCCGAAATGCGTGGGATTTGACCGAGATGCAGAATGAACACCCCGGCCGGGTCGAGGATTACACGACGCCCGCATTGGTGATGATCTTTGTGAACCTGCTGTGGATCTTCGGCCTGCTCTGGTCCAGCTGGGGGCTGAGCGCGGTGCTCCTGCTGGCCGCGATCCTCAACCACGCGATCACCCGGCTCGAGCTGAAACGACGCCGCCGGTCAGGGCCGGTGCGGCGGATCCAGGGACGTTAACGGGCGCGCCGTCCCCGGCAGAGGTGACAACGTGCGCAATTGCCAGACCGTTGACTTCGACGCGGTGGCGTTGAGCCGCATCTTCTGAAAAGCGCGCCTGCGCATTGAACCCGCCCGACAGCCCTTTCCCGGACAGCACGACGCGTTGCCCCGGAGCGCCTGACGAAATACCTGATACATCGCGTGTCACGTAACGCTTTGAAATCGTTGATTTCAGGCAGCGTTACGTGATGCGGTTTCTGCATGGCGCTATAGGACACCGTGACGTCAAACCGCGTGGCCGCCTGACCCGCAGCCGCTGAGCCAGCTCTCGGCCCGCCTCAGGCGCCGGCGGCGTCGGCCAGAACACGCGCGGCCTCGGTGACACCGCCGCGCCCATGCGGGATATCCAGCGCGCCAAGCCCCGCTTCCACCACGCCCAGCAGCCCCAGGATCATATGCGCGTTCACATGCCCCATATGACCGAAGCGGAAAAACCCGGTGCCATCGGGATCGCCCTCTTCGGACATGCCAAGGCCGATGCCCAGCGTCACTCCGGCCTGCCGCGCGGTCCAGTCGCGCAGCCGCGCGCCATGTGGCGCGCCAAGCCGCAGCGCGGTGACCGCATGGGAGCGATGCGCGGTCCCGGCGATGTTGAGCGTCAGCGGCCCGTCCGATCCCCAGACCTCGCAGGCCGCCCAGATCGCGCGGGCCAGGGCCGCGTGCCGCGCCCAGATCGCCTCCATCCCCTCCGCCCGGATCAGATCCAGAGCGGCACGCAGGCCCAGCAGGTGATGGGTGGCCGCAGTGCCGCAGAAATACTGGTAGAACATCTCCGGATCGGCGCGGTTCGTCCAGTCCCAGTAGACCGAGACGCGCTCCAGGGCCCGGCGCGCCTCTGCGGCGCGGTCGTTGAAGAACACGAATCCCATGCCCGGCGGCACCATCAGGCCCTTTTGCGAGCCGGTGATCGTCACATCGACCCCCCAGGCGTCCATCTCGAAGACATCGCAGCCCAGGGAGGCGATGCAATCGGCCATCAGCAGCGCCGGGTGGCCGAGATCGTCCAGCACGCCGCGCAACGCCGCCACGTCCGAGCGCGCCGAGCTCGACGTGTCCACATGCACCGCCAGAACCGCCTTGATCTTCTGGCCCTTGTCGGCGGCAAGCGCGGCGCGCACAGCCTCGGGATCAATCGGCGCGCTGCGTCCGAAATCGAGGATCTGCGTCTTTATCCCCAACCCCTCGGCCATCTCGGCCCAGCCAAAGCCGAAACGCCCGCAGGCGGGCACCAGAACCGTCTCTCCGGGCGCCACGGTGTTGGCGAGCGCGGCCTCCCACACTCCGTGACCGTTGGCGATATACATCGCCACATGGCCCTGGGTGCGCGCCACGTCACGCAGCTCGGGGATCATCGCGTCGACCATGTCGGGCAGCGCGCCTTCATAGATGTTGGGGGCGGCGCTGTGCATTGCGCGCAGCACCGCGTCGGGCATCACCGAGGGGCCGGGAATCGCCAGATAGGGGCGACCATTGGCAAGCGACATGGGATGGGCTCCTGCAGAGGGGCGCGCGGGGGGCGGCGCGGATTGGCGGCAACCTAGCCGCCTGAGACGGCGCGTCAATCGCAACCGCGCGCCCGGCGCTTGCCAGCGCGCGGCGCAGGCACTAAACCCCGGCAGGTTGCGTGCGCCTGACGCAACGTGGCCTCCGGGGCGGGGGTCGCAGAGCCCTGTCGGGTCCCCATATGGACGGGATGAACAGAATGCTGTCAAAGCTATGGAACCGGGTGGAAGAGACGGAGCGCAGGTTCCGCCGCTCCTGGGGCAAGGATATCTCCTCTGCCTCCGGGCGCCGCTGGGCCAGGATGCACTATCATTTTTTCGATCACGCCTTCCTGCGGATCTTCTGGACGAATTTCTGGCCGGTGGCGCCGGGGGTCTGGCGTTCCAATCAGCCGACCCATGCGCGGTTCGAGAAATATGCCGCCATGGGGATCAAGACCGTGATCAACCTGCGCGGAGAGGACAAGCACGCGCATTACCTCTTTGAGCGCGAAAGCGTCGATGCTTTGGGCATGACGCTGGTCAATGCCAAGCTCTGGGCGCGCAACGCCGCGCCGCGCAAGGCGATCCTCGGGGTGATCGAGGCGCTCAGGCAGGCCGAGAAGCCGATGATGTTTCATTGCAAATCGGGTGCGGATCGCGCGGGGTTTGTCGCCGCCGTCTACCTCATCGTGTTCGAGGGCACGCCGGTGGCCGAGGCCAAGAAGCAGTTGGGGCTGAAATACATCCATCTCGACTTCACCAAGACCGGCATCCAGGACTATATCCTCGATCTTTACGAGAATCGGCTGGCTCTGGGCGAGATCGGGTTCGAGGACTGGATCACCCATGAATACCGCGCGGGCCTCATCCAGGAAGGCTGGGACGCGCGGCGCGACGCAGCCGAACTGGCCGCGGCGCTGATGGACCGCGCAAGAGAGCAGCCATGACCGACGACGCGGCCCGCATCGCCAAACGCCGCAAGGGCAAGAAGCGCCGCAACGACACCGCGGACGGGCCGACGGGGCCGCTTTTCGGCTGGCTCTGGCGCAATTACCTGACGCGCTATCGCGGGCTGATGGCGGTTGCGCTGATCTTCATGGCGATCGAGGGCAGCATGTACGGGCTGCTCAGCTACATGATGAAGCCGATGTTCGACGATGTCTTTATCGGCGGCAATCGCGACGCGCTGGTCTGGGTGGGCCTCGCGGTGCTGGGCATCTTCATGGCGCGCGCCACCGCGTCGGTGATCCAGAAGGTGCTGCTCACGCGGATCAGCCAGATGACCATCGGCGACATCCGTCAGGCCATGCTGGCGCATCTGATGCGGCTCGACATGAGCTTTCACCAGACGCTGGGGCCGGGCTACCTCATCCAGCGGGTGGAGGGCGATGTGGGTGCCATCGCCAAGGTCTGGTCGACGCTGATCACCGGCGCGGGCCGCGACGTGGTGGCGCTGATCTCGCTGCTGGCGGTGGCGATCAGCATCGACTGGCTCTGGACGCTGGTGGCGCTGATCGGCGCGCCGCTGCTGATCGGGCCGTCGATGCTGGCGCAGCGCTATGTGCGGGTCAACGCCCGGGTGGCGCGCGATCTGGCGGCGAACCTGTCGAACCGGCTGCACGAGGTCTTTCACGGCATCATGCCGGTCAAGCTCAACGGGCTGGAGCGCTACCAGTCCGCCCGCTACCGCGACCTGACCAAGCAGCGCATTCGGATCGAGACAAAGTCGAGCTTTGGCCAGGCCTCGCTGCCCGGGCTGATCGACATCATGTCGGGCATCGGTTTTGTCGGGGTGCTGTTTTACGGCGGCAGCCAGATCCTCGAAGGGCAGAAGACCGTCGGCGATTTCATGGCGTTTTTCACCGCCATCGGGCTCGCGTTCGAGCCGTTGCGGCGGCTGGGCACGATCTCGGGCATCTGGCAGGTCGCCGCCGCCAGTATCGAGCGGATCCGGGAGCTGTTGCAGACCGTGCCGAAGCTGCGCGATCCTGCGGAGCCTGTGCCTGCGCCGGAGGGCGTGCCCGGCGTGCGCTTGCAGGATGTTGTGCTGAATTACGGCGAGGCGCAGGTGCTGCGCGGGCTCAGTTTCACCGCCGAGGCGGGCAAGACCACCGCGCTTGTGGGCCCGTCGGGGGCGGGTAAATCGACGGTGTTCAACCTGCTGACGCGGCTTGTGGATCCGGAACAGGGCTCGGTTTCGCTTGGCGACGTGCCGGTCGACGCCATGACGCTGCGCGACCTGCGCGGGCTGATTTCGGTGGTCACGCAGGACGCCGCCCTTTTTGACGAGACGTTGCGCGAAAACGTGCTTCTGGGGCGGGACAATGTCGATGACGCGGCGCTGCATGCGGCACTGGACGCGGCCCATGTCTCCGACTTCCTGCCGCGTGTGGACAAGGGGCTCGATGCCGCCGCCGGGCCGCGGGGCGCCAACCTCTCGGGCGGGCAGCGCCAGCGCATCGCCATCGCCCGCGCGCTCTTGCGCGACACGCCGGTGCTGCTGCTGGATGAGGCCACCTCGGCGCTCGATGCGCAATCCGAAGCGGTTGTGCAGGACGCGCTGGAGCGGCTGAGCGAAGGCCGCACCACGCTGGTTATCGCACACCGGCTTTCCACCGTGCGCAATGCCGACAAGATCGTGGTCATGGATCAGGGCCGGGTGCTGGACGAAGGCACGCATGACGCGCTGATCGCGCGGCCCGGCCCCTATCGCGACCTCTACCAGTTGCAGTTCAAGAGCGACTGAGACGGTGCGGCCTGCGCGGCAGGCGGGCGACCCGGTCTCAGCGCCGATACGCCTCCGCCAGCACTTTGGGATCGGTGCCCGCAAAATACCGCGTCAGCGTCAGAAGATTGCTGCCGCCACGCTGCAGCCAGCCCTGGCGGCGGTATTTCTCGGCGCTGGTTCTGGCCACCGCATCCAGCGGGCGCAGCACCGGCAGGGCCCGCGCCAGCGCCACGTCCTCCATCAGCGGGATGTCCGGATAGCCCCCGGCCTGCGCATAACTTGCCCGGTCCACCAGCAGGCCCTGATCGCCATAAGGCAGCCCCAGCGCGCGCGAGCGCAGATGTGCCCAGCCCGCGACAAAGCCCGGCGCAAAGCCCGGCGCATCGAATTTCAGCCGGAAGTAATACGCCCCCCGCGCGCCCAGCACCGATGCCGCCGCCGCGGCCCAGCCCGGCCCCAGCACCGTGTCCGCATGCAAAAAGAGCAACCAGTCGCCGCGCGCCGCCTCTGCCCCGCGGCGCAGCTGCCCGCCGCGCGACGCAGGCCCGGAGACGATCCGCGCGCCCACCGCATCGGCGATCTCCAGCGTCGCATCGCCGGAGCCGCCATCCGAGATGACCAGATCGCGGATCAGCCCTTTTGTGAGCCCCTGCGACAGCGCCTCCACGCAGGCGGGCAACGCGCTTTCGGCGTTCAGGGTCGGGATCACGATGGAAATCGGTGCGCGCATCGGGGGTCTGTTTCCTCGGCTGTTGCTGCCCTATATGGCACGGGAAGGCAAAAGGGGAATGGCCATGGGCAATTCAGATCGCGTGGTGTTGCGTGTCGGCGGTGCAGAGGCGCGCGACTTCCTGCAGGGGTTGGTGACCAACGATGTGCGCAAGCTCGATTCCGGGCTGGTCTATGCCGCGATGCTGACGCCGCAGGGCAAATACCTGGCGGATTTCTTCCTTGTGCCATCGGATGACGGCGTGCTGCTCGACGTCGATGCAGGCCTCGCGCCCGGCCTCAGGCAGCGGCTGACGATGTACAAGCTGCGCCGCGCGATCGAGATCGAGGAGACCGACATCACCGTCACCCGCGGTCTGGGCGCGCCGCCCGAGGGCGCCTTTGCCGACCCGCGCGATCCGTCGCTGGGCTGGCGCGGCTATGGCGGCCAGCATGGCGAAGAGGCCGACTGGGACGGGCTGCGCGTCGCGGCCTGCGTGCCTCAAAGCGGGGTGGAGCTCACCCCAGACACCTTCATCCTCGAGGCCGGGTTCGAACGGCTGAGCGGCGTCGATTTCCGCAAGGGCTGTTATGTCGGCCAGGAGGTGACGGCGCGCATGAAACACAAGACGGAGCTCCGCAAGGGTCTGGCTGTGGTCGATGTCGACGGCACCGCGTCCCCCGGCACCGAGATCGCCAGCGGCGGCAAGGTGGCGGGCACGCTTTTCACGCAGTCCCGGGGTCGCGGCATCGCCTATCTGCGCTTTGACCGCGCGGGCGCGGATATGCAGGCCGGAGACGCAAAGGTCCGCTGGCCTCAGGCCGGTCAAGGCGACGTCTGACGCTTCTCGAACCCCTGAACAGCCAGGTCCGCACCCGCCGACCGCATCAGCGCTGCCGAGGCGTCGTTGAACGCGTGTACAAGACTGAACCAGCCGGTGCAGCCTGCCGTGGCGATATCCGCCTCGAACCGCGTCACCAGCCGGCGCGCGACGCCGCGCCTGCGCCACGAGGCCTGCACCATCACGTGATCAAGCTGGGCGCGCCGCAGATCGTGGCGCAGCACATCGCGCGCCTGCTCGGCCACGCGCCACATCAGGTAGCCACGCGCCACCCCATCGGTCCGGTAGAGCAGGATACGTGCGCCATTTCCCATGGCCCCCGCCAGAAACGCGCGGAGCATGTCCGGCGTCGCCGCATCGTGAAAGCGGTGGGGAATGTGCGCTACGTGCAGCGCCTGCAGGTCGCGCAGGAGATCCGCCACATCGGGGATGTCGTCGAGCGTTGCTTCGGTGATCATGAAAATGCCTCCTGGCTGGGGGGCCGGAGGCTTTCGGGATCTAGTGGCAGGACCCCCGGCAAATGCACGGGGGTTGGGACGGGCCGCGCGGGTTATGCGGGTCCGGGATAAAACGCGCGGCCGTTGCGGCGGATCCGGCAGTTGTCAGGCACGTTCCGAATACTCCATGGTCTCGGTGTTCACGACGATCGCCTCGCCCTGCCCCACAAATGGCGGCACGGAGACGCGCACGCCATTGTCGAGGATGGCGGGTTTGAAGCTGTTGGCCGCGGTCTGGCCCTTGACGACCGGCTCGGTCTCTTCGATCACGCAGGTCACTTTCTGCGGCAGGCTCGCGTTCAGCGCCTCCGCCTCGTAGAACTCCACCTGAATGGTCATGCCGTCCTGCAGGAACGGGCGGCGTTCGCCGAGGATCTCTGCCGCCAGCTGCACCTGGTCATAGGTCTCGGTGTCCATGAAGATCAGCATGCCGTCATCTTCGTAAAGAAACTGCATGTCTTTCTGCTCGAGACGCACGCGCTCCACTTTATCGGCGCTTCGAAACCTTTCGTTAAGCTTTGAGCCGTTACGAAGGTTGCGCAGCTCGACCTGCGCAAAAGCGCCGCCTTTGCCGGGCTTCACATGGTCGACCTTAACGGCGGCCCAAAGGCCGTCATTATGTTCCAGAACGTTGCCGGGGCGGATTTCGTTCCCGTTAATTTTAGGCATGTGTCAAAACCATGGCAAAAGGTTGATGAATTGTTGACGAGACCTATATCTGGCCCTGCATGACCTGGCAAGACAACGATATCTCGTGCTGCACCTGCAGAAAGCCATGCGCTGAGTGCATGGATGCTATGCAAAATCAGGGTATCCGAATCGCGCCGAATGCGTCATAACACGCGTCACGCCGTAAAACACAAGAGCCAAAAAACAAAGGTCGAACCATGAAAGATTTCGTTGACGGCACCGCCTTCAATGCTGAGCAAGGCAATCGCGCGCGCAAGCTGTTCGCCGCGGTGGTGCTGGCTGCCCTGGACGACGCAATCGCCGACGACAAGAAATATGGCAACGGTCCGGAGCAGATCGCTCGCTGGGCCCGCTCGCGCGATGGGCGCGAGGTGCTGTCCTGCGCCGGAATCGACCCCAACGAGCGGGTTGTGAACGGGCTTATGGAATTTGTCGGCAAGGGTGTCCGCACCTCCGTCGCGCTCTCGCGCGAGGAAAGCGAGCGCCGCAATGCCGCCGCACAGCAGGCCGAAGCCGCCTGATCATCTGCATCGCAGGTTGAAAGGCGCGTCCGTCGGGGCGCGTTTTTTCTGTTCTGGCGGCACCCGCTTGACCCGGCGGAAGCGCGCTGCGTCAGAAAAACAGCAGCCATTGCCGCATGACCCAGAGCTCGGCCAGCAACAGCGTGACCCACAGCCCCCGCATGTGCAGGCTGTCCACCTTGCGCCACAGCACAATCGCAGCGATGGTCGCCAGCGCCGCTTCCAGCGGCGCGACGATGCCCGCATGCCGGCTGCTGTCCCAATAGCTGACGGGACTCTCAAAGACCCACCAGCTCAGCGGAAAGAAATGCGGGCGGGCGTCGTCATTGTGCAGCAGGAAGTCGAAGCCCAGGTGCAGCAGCCCTGCCCCGGCAAAAGCGATCAGCGCGAGCCTGTCGCGCCAGAACGCGAATGCCAACAACGCGCCCCAGAGCACAAACGAATTGTCGATGGCGAAGACGGTCTGCCAGGCGTCGGAGAAGTATAGCTCTCCGAAGACGACGTTGGGCGGGATCTGCAGCACAAAGAGCGACACGCCCGCCATCACGTAAAGCGACAGATCCGGCAGGATCGCGCCCGCAAGCGCGGCGGCGATCACACCCGGGGCGATGGTGCGGGAAAAGGCGGCGGCGCCAACCAGCAGATGGGCGGGCGTGTTCACCGCGCCCGCATGGTCAGTCGAAATCCTGGCTCATCAGCACGCGATGGATCTCGCGGCGGACCAGCTTGCGCACGTTCCGGGTGATCCGTTCGCCCAGCGCGCCCTGCAACTCCTGTCGGACGATATCGGCCACCACATCGCGCAGCACGTCCTCGTCGATGGTGGCGGGCTCTGCCCCGTACCATTTGTCGGGGGCCGTGGCGTCTGACGCGGCCTGTTTGCCCGGCGCCGCGTCCTCGTCGTGGTCCCGCCATTCCAGCGTCTGGGCGGGGCGATGCACAAAGGCGGCATTGCCGCCGGAGCTGTCATCCTCGTCTTCCCAATCGTCGGGGGTGCGGGCGACCACTTCTTCCAGAGCCGCGATCTTGCTTTCGAGGGATACACGCGCCGCGGGTTGATCGGCGCCTGCGTCACTTTCCGAAACGGCGTCAGAGGCTTCCGCGTCGTCGCTCATGTCCTGCGTGAACTCCGGCACCGCTTCCGCGTCGGAGATATCGTCGGCAGCTGCGTCGTGTTCGGCCTCATCCGGACGCCCTGCTTCGGCTTCCGCCGCATCCTCCGCCTCAGGCAGGCTCTCTGCCTCTGTGTGCGGCTCTGGCGCGGCATCCCCATCGGGCGCGGCACTTTCATCCGGCACGGCCTCATTGATGGCCTCTAGCGTGGCGTCCGCCTCACTGGTGGCTTCGTCGGGACGTGTCGTGTCCTCGACCTCCTCTGCCTCAGCCGCCGCGTCGAGCGGAGCAGCCTCCAGCTCCGCCTCCGCCTCACCTTCGTCAACAAGCTCGGCGTCTTCGACCTCAGCCGCGGGTTCGGCCACACGTGTGTCGGACCAGCTGTCGAGATCGGCATCCTGCGACGCCTCTTCGACATCGTCTTCGTAGTCGAGAAGCGCCTCGAGCGTGGAGTTCTCTTCCTCGTCGGGATCCTGCACCAGATCCGAAATGTCCGTGTCGGAGGCGTTGGTCACACCCTCCGGCACCTCGTCGAGCGCGCGGGACACCTCTTCGGCGACCAGCGCCCCGAGCAGCGCGCTGGTGTCCTTGAAGGTGATCTCGTCGGTTGTGGTCATCACATCCCGGGGCGTTTCTTGCCGGGCGGTGCCCTCCTGTGGTGCCTCATCCCTGCCGGGCTCCGCTGCGTCCTCGGCCGCGGTGTCCCGATCAGCCGCGCTCGCCTCGTCCGCCCGGGCTTGTGCCGCGGCCTGTTCTTCCGCGCGGGTCTCGCGCGCATTCATGAGCGTCGCCCAGCTTCCGGCCTTGCGCACGACCCGTTGCATCTGCGCCGGTGCAGGGGGCTCCGCCGGCTCTGCGGGCAGGTCGGGATTGGTCAGCAGCGCCGGTCCGTCCTCGCTTTTTTCGGCGTTGTCCCTGGTCCGGGCGCCATCGTCCTCTTTCACCCGCAAGGCGGGCGTCAGCACCAGACGGTCGGGCTCCGGCGCCGCGGCGGGCGCGGGTTTCGGACGCGAATCCTCGGACACGAGCCTGCGAATTGAGGACAATACGTCCTCGATTTCGACGTTTGTTACTGGATCGGACATTCTTGTTCCACTCTCGCCTCGGGCCGCAGTTTACCCGCAAGCAGAGATTCTCTCAACAGATGTCGAAAAAACTAATCTTTTCCGAGCGCACGCAGCACTCGGTCGAGCTGTTTGCCCTGATTGCTGAGCGATGCGGGGGCGTCCTTGACGAGGTTGTAGTACTCCGCCGGATCGTAGCGCGGCACATCGAGCCCCAGATCCTCGACCGTCAGACGGCCCAGGGAGGCGAGAATCGCGTAGCCCGCAAGGGTTTCATCCACCTGTGAGGACACCAGATTGGCGCGTGCGTTGAGCAGTTCCTGCTCTGCGTCGAGCACGTCCAGCGTGGTGCGAGAGCCAAGCTTGGCCTCTTCGCGCACACCGCGAAACGCCACCGTGGCCGCGCGCACCTGCGCCTCGAAGGCGACGCGGCTGGCCTGCGCCACGCGCAGCTGCGCATAGGAGTTGCCGACATTTTGTTGCACATTGTGCCGGACCACGTGCAGGTTGCCACGGGCCTGGTCCCGCTCGGCCATCGCCTGACGCACCGCAGAGGCCAGCGCGCCACCCCGGTAAATCGGGCCCTGGGCCGTGATCCCGATGGTGCCGCCGCGGCTGAAATCGTTCTCGCCGAAGTTTTCGGTCACGCCATATGTGCCGCGCAGGCCAACAGTCGGCTTCAGGCTTGCTTCCGCGATGAGGATGGCTAGCTCGTTGGCGGTCACGAGGTGCTGCGCGCGGGTCATGTCCGGGTGGAACCGCACCGCTTCGGCCTTGGCCGCCTCGGCATTGCCGGGAAATCGCGGCAGGCCGTTGGGCGCGATCAGGTTGCCGGGCTTGCGCCCGACCGCGGCGCGATATTCCTCGACCGCGGTGACATAGGCGCCCTCGGCGGACGAGAGCGCGCTGCGGGCGGAGGCCAGCCGGGCCTCGGCCAGCGCCACATCGGTGCGCGTGACCTCGCCCACTTCGAAGCGGTCGCGGGCGGCGCGCAGTTCCTGCTGGATCACACGCACGTTGTTCTGCCGCAGGGCCACCGTCTCGATGGCGCGGCGCACTTCCATATGCGCGGAGACGCCGCGGAACAGCACCTGCTGTTCGATCCCCACCAGCCCCGATCGCGTGGCCAGCACCAGTTCTTTGGACACATCGACGCCCATCCGGTTGCGGCCCCCGTCAAAGAGCGTGATCGTCGCAATCAGATTGATGCTCGCGGTGTTGTTGGCAAAGCCGTTTTCGGTGAAGACCGTGCTGGGCGGAACCGTGGCCACAAGGCGGGTCTGGCCGGTTGTGCCGAAGCGCCGGGTCACGTCGCCTTCCCACGACACGACGGGCCGCAGCTCGGCCACCGCCTGCGCCACATCCTCGTCAGCCGCGCGCAGGACGGCGCGGTTCTGCTCCATCAGACCGCTGTGGCGATAGGCATCCGCCAGTGTCTGTGCCAGCGAACCGGAGAGTGCCGGTAGCGCCGAGCCGAGACACAGAACCGTCGCGGCCACCCCCGTTCGGAACATTCTGCTCATTGTCATTTGCCTGATCCGCCTTTTGTTATGTATCGCGGCCTGTTGGCCTGCGTTGGGACTCGTCTCGATCGTCAGAGCGCGAAGGCGCGGGATGCCTCAAATCCTTCCAGCACCGGCGCTCCGCCGTTGAATGCATAGCGCCAGGACAGGTGTCCGTCGCGCATGTGGCCGACACGCACGGTGCCCAGCGCATTTTCCATGAAGAGGCACACCACCCGCCCGCCATCCTTGAGCTGCGCGGTCAGCGCGTCCGGCCACTGCTCGACGCCGCCTTCGACGATGATGGCATCGTAGGGCCCGTGTTTTTCAGCCCCTTCGGCCAGCGGTCCCTCATGCAGGATCACGTTGTCGGCCCCGTGCTCAGAGAGCAGCGACTGGGCCTCGGAAACCCGCGCGCCGTCATCCTCGACCGCGACCACTGCCTCCGCGATGCGGGCGATGATCGCCGACGAATAGCCAAGCCCGGCCCCGAGATCGAGCACCAGATCGTCATTGCTGAGGTCCAGCGCATCGAGCATTTTCGAAAACAGCCGCGGATCCAGCAGGACACGGCCATCCCCGAGCTCCACATGTTCGCTGGCATAGGCGGCCTCCATCCTGTCGCGCGGCACGAAAGCTTCGCGCGGGACGGTTAACATCGCGTCAATGATCGGAAACTCTGTGACGTCCGACGGCCGGACCTGAGTGTCGACCATCATGCGTCGGCGGCTTTCGTAGTCGGTCATGCACTAAACTCATCTGTTCAGAATGCGCTAATTCCGGTTCTGACACACAAGTTGCAATTGGGCAATGTCCCCGTGAAGAGTTAACCTCACAGAGCGGTGAATTGGCCGCACTTCGCCGAAGAGCCCCGCTCAGGCGGCAAGCCTTGCGCGGCTGCGCTCCGGCGCGCCTTCCGCCAGCCCTTGCACGAAGACCAGAATCGGGATCGCGACAATGCCGCCCGCCGGACCCCAGAGCCAGATCCAGAACACGATGGAGACGAAAACCAGCAACGGGTTCAGTTCCATGTTGCGGCCCACGAGAGACGGCGTGACAAACTGCGCCTCCGTGGCGTTGAGCAGCAGGTAGGTAAGCGCGGGTGCCGCGATCATCAGCCCGTCGAAATTCACCAGCCCCGCCAGCAGCAGGCTGACCGCGATGGTGGCAGGCCCGATATAGACGAGGAAGTTGAGGATCGCGGCGGCCGCGCCCCAGATCATCGCCAGAGGCAGCCCGATCAGCGTCAGGGCGATTGAAACCACGACCCCCAGACCGATATTTATTATCGCAATCGTGCCGAAATAGCGCGCCACGTTGTGTTCGGCATTGTCCATCCGGCGGCGCAGGCTGGTATGGCGCCCCTTGCGCGAGAAAAAGCGCGCGGCGGCGTCGTAAAGGTCGCGGCGGCAGACCAGAGAAAAGAACAGCGTTCCCAGGAAAATCAGGAACTGGCCAAGAAAGATCGGTGCAAGAAAGAGCGCATCGATGGCGCTTGGAAGCTGTGCGGCGGCACCGTCGCCCTCCTCGGCGTTTTCGGCCGCACCTTCGGGATCCACCGCCGCCTGCAGCTCTGTGTTGAGGTCTTCAAGGCCCTGAAGATAGCCGCGCAACTCATAGAGAAGGCTGCGTAATTCGTTCTTTATGGTCGGCAGTTCCGCGACCACCCGCCAGACCAGCGGCTCCAGCATAAAGGCCACGGCGCTCACCGTCGTCAGCAGGCCGAAGATGATCAGAACGGCGGACAGGCTGGCACCCAGCCGCATCTTGCGCAGAAAATCGTGAATGGGGCCGAGCACGATGGCCGTGACGAAAGCCAGCACGAGCGGCGCCGCAACCATCTGTGCGGTCCAGAGCGCCGTCGCGACGGCCAGGGTCGCCAGAACCACGATCGCGGCTTGCGACCAGCTTGGCGCGGCGGAGGAGTTTTGCATCTGTCAGCCGCGCCGTCTGGACGATTGCGCGGCGTCCATGCCGACAAGGAAGGCTTCGGCCAGCACCGCACCGGTCACGGCAGGGCGCGGCGGCACGGCGACCACGCGCTTGCGGCGCGACAACAGCAATAGCCCGCCGCCCAGCAGCAGAAAGAGCCCGCCCAGGACCTGCGCGGCAAAGATCGGATCGCGGATCTCGGAGAGGACCAGCCAGAACGCGTGGGTCAGAAAGCCAAGCCCCACCAGCGACAGCACAGCGCCCACCGCAGCCAATGCGCTGCGGCGGGCGACGTCTTTCGCCTTGACGGTGTATGCGGTCAGCATCAGCGGCGCGCCAGCAGCAAACCCGCGAGAAACCCCATCCCGGTGGCGACGGCCAGCGTCATGCCGGGTTGCTCGTGCAACTGTTCGCGCATCTTCGCGCCCGCCGCGTCGATCTGGTCGCGCGCCTGGTCACCCATGGTTTCGGCCCGCTCCTTGAGCTCGTCGACCTTGTCATGCACCTGCCGTGCCGCCTCGTCCTTGCGACGTTCGCCGATCTCGCCCATCAGACTGGCCAGCGCGCTGATATCGGTGCGAATGGTGTCGATCTGCGCACGCAGCTCGGCAACATCGTCACTGGCGTCAGCGCTCTGACGCAATTCCTTTACTTCGGCGGCGGCTTTTTCGGCGGTGTTCTGTCGGGCAGCCATAAGGCACTCCTTTTGTCTCGGTCTGAAGCGCAACGCGTGCCGCTGCGCCAGAGTTCCCGTGGGCCGCAGAGATATCCTGACGCGCCCCCGCACAGCCCGCCCATTTCACCGCAAGCCCCATACGCGCCCTTGCAGAGCCCCTGCGTTGCCGCTAAGAGCTAGCGGATGACCACTTGGGCGAGTTGGCGGAGTGGTGACGCAGCGGATTGCAAATCCGTGTACACCGGTTCGATTCCGGTACTCGCCTCCAATATTTTCAATGACATAGCATCAATTACCTCAAGCAAAGAACGCGTTTAGGCACATTTTACGCTCAGGGATCCCTGTGTTTTGCAGTGTGCCTTCATGTTCAGGCATGTGCTGATCGATATGACGGCTTGGCGCCGCACACCGTTACAGGACATCAGGATTGCGGCGGTCGCGTACGAAATGATGGACCGGAAACCGGGATTCAGCGTAGGCTGTTGAGGCCTAGGCTTTTGTCAACCCAGGACATCGCGATGCTCTTCAATCATGGAGACATCGTGATGAGGATACTTTCAAAGTGCCAGCTCAAGGAGCTGGTCCTCTACTCGCCGCAACACGTCGCGCGGCTGGAACAGGCAGGCCAATTCCCTAAGAGCGTACAGCTGGGCCCGAATAGAGTGGGATGGGTTGAGGTGGAGGTACTGGACTGGCTTCGGCAACGGCTGGATGGTCGCGAAGAGCCCAAACGGCACTCCTGATACAGGAGCTGGGTGACCAAGGTTGCAAACTCGGTCACCCATTGATTTCGGCCCCAAGCGGTCACTCGTCGTGACATCACCATGCTGCGGAGCGGCCCGTCAGAGCCACCATTCGCTGCACTGCCAAAGTGTTGAGCCGACCGAACTCGCAGATCGCGGGACTTTCCAGACATTCGCTCGCCAAGCCCGAGCTGGAACGAACGGCCCTCTGCTGCCGTTTAGAAGGGTCGCCGTTCTGCATTGTAGTGCACCAGACCAGCTAGCCGCGCTTGCCGCAGTGAAACCGGCAGATCAATGCGTCGACATACGCAAGCATCGACTTTCTGTCATTCAATCATGACATGCCCATCAGTGACCTGCCCGGACCTCAATTACGGCTCTTGGGCAAGTTCTCGAGCAGGAAATCCAGCACCATCCGAACCGGGCTTGCGTCCCCCACATTGGCTGGCCAGATCGCATAGGTTTCTATGGGACGAAGCGGCACGCCGGGAAGAAGACGCACAAGCCTGCCATCCCGCACATGGTCTTCGACCACCTCTTTTGGGATCGCAAGAACGCCAATCCCTTCGCGCGCGAGCTCTTCCGCCACCAACATGGAATCCAGCATGACCGCGGTGCGGGGCTCGACACGCTGACCGGCAGGCCTCGGCTCGACCAGAAAATCGTTCAGGCGCAACCCGGGTGGAAACTCGATCCAGTCCCAGGTCGCGAGATCTTCGATTACCTTTACGGGCGACCGGGCAGTCACATAGTCTGGCGCTGCTGTCAGCCAGACTTCAAAGCGTCGAAACAAGCGGGATTTGTAGGCTGAATCCTTCAGACCGGACGTTCCACCCCGGATCGCGAGGTCGAACTGCGACCCCGAGAGATCGCTGAACGTGTCGGTGTAGGTCATCGAAAAGGTCAGTCCTGGAAACCTCTTCAGCAACGGGGCCCAGGTTGCCCCGAACGCGGGGTGTTGTGCGCCTGAAGGCAGCGTCACCCGAATGTGGCCGACGGGCTGCGCCTTGCGCATTTGCATCGCCGCCATCCCCTTGTCGGCCGCCTGCGTCATCAGACGCGTGCTGCGCAGCAGTTCGGCCCCGTCATCGGTTAATGAGAGCTTCCGCGTCGACCGATAGAACAAGGGCAGATCGAGCTGCATCTCGAGCTGGCTGACATGGTGGCTGACAACAGATGGCGAAATGCCAAGCCGCTTCGCCGCCCCGCGAAACGATCCCGCATCCGCAACGGCTTGAAAAACCGCCATCCGGGCAAGGTGATCCATCATTGTTCGACCATATCGAACACAGAAACCTAAATCACCTGGATAGTGCGATGCAGAGTTCTGTCAGAGGATCAAGACGGATCAAACACTGCAAGCCTGAAAGGGTCTAGATCATGGCCGCCATCGACACCAACCTCGTCTTCGCCCTACGCCCCGCTGCCCTGCTGCGCGGCCTTGCCACGCGGCTGTCGGAGCCCGTCGATCCGGACGATGCGCGCGCGCGCCGCGACTTCGTTCGTGCGATGACCGCACGCAACCCCGACGCCTTTTCCAGCGATCTGGACGTGCAGGCCATGATGCAACACTATCCCGGACACTTCCGATAACCGCGCGGAGGGCTGCGATGAGCCTGACCATCACCCGCGCCGAGACGCCCGAAGACCTCGACGCGGCGCGGGTAATAATCCGCGCCTTCGTTGCATGGGCCATGGAACATGTGGCCAAGGGCGAGAACCCGAACCCGTCTGTCTTTGCCAACCTTGAAGCTGAACTCGCCGGTCTGCCGGGACGCTTCGGCCCGCCCTCGGGCTGTTTGCTGCTGGCGCGGCTTGACGGGGCGCCGGTGGGCTGTGTCGCCTTCTACGGGCAGGACGCGACGACGATGGAGGTCAAGCGCATGTTCGTGCGCCCCGATGCATGGGGCCACGGGGTCGGCGCGCAGATGCTGAAAGTACTGCTGGCCGAGGCCGAGGCTGGCGGATACGTCCGCTACCGTCTGTCCACCCATCACACACTGCACGCCGCCCAGTCGCTTTACCGGCGCGCCGGATTTCGCGAGGTGCCCGGCTCACCGGAATTTTCGGGCATCATCGAAGGAGTCGACATCTGCATGGAAATGATACCGGTTCGCGAGACCAAAGAGGAGAGCCGCCTTGCCTGAACTGATCGACCCTTTTGCCCATCACCCTGAATTGCGCGACCGGATTGCGGACACGGAGGGGTCCTACTTTCGGACGTTCAGCGTTGAGGCGATCATCGCAGCAGACCCGCAACAGGAGGCGTTGCGCGACTGGGTCCATACCGACGCGCAGCGCGAGGCGATCCGGGCCAAGGCGCTGGCCGACCATTCCGGCGATCTTTGGATCTTCGGCTATGGGTCACTGATGTGGGACCCCGCCCTGCGCTTTGCCGAGGTTCGGCGCGCCCATGTCGCGGGCCATGCCCGCCGCCTGATCCTGGTCGATACCAGGGGCGGCCGCGGCACCAAGGAGGCACCGGGCCTGTTCGCGACGCTGGATGCTGTCAAAGGGTGCGAGGGGTGCGAGGGGCTAGCCTTTCGGATCGCGGAGTCGGATGTCGAGACCGAAACAGAAATCCTGTTCCGGCGCGAGATGCTTGCGCCCGGCTACCTCGCCCGGTTTGTCCCGGCTCGGATCGGTGACGCGGAGGTGCGTGTGTTGGCCTTTGTCGCGGATCACGACGTGCCGGACGTGCGCCCCGACCTGACCTACGAGGAACAGGTCCGCTATGTCGCCCATGGGGCAGGCGATCTTGGCACAAGCCGAGACTACCTTGCCAATATTGTCGGGCATTTCACGCATCTCGGGATTACCGATGCGCATTGCAGCGGCCTGTTATGCGCGGTGGATGCCCACCTTGCCAAAATGGCAAACAAGGAGGCTTCCGAGTGACCGCGCCCATCCCATTCTTCGACGGCCATAACGATTTTCTGCTTCGCCTGCTGAAAACCCCCGCCCCGCGGGAGGAGACCTGGCTGGGCGCGACGGGCCGCGGCCATCTGGACCTCGCGCGGATGAAGGACGCAGGCTTTGCGGGCGGGCTGTTTGCAATCTTTGTCCCACCCGCTTCCAGCGGCCCACCGCCCGACTTCAAGGCTCTGATGGCCGATCCACCCTACGCCCTGCCGATGCCGCCCGAGATGACCCATGCGCAGGCGCAGCCCAACGCGCTGGCCATGGCGGGATTGTTGCACTGGATGGAACGCTCGGCACCCAATGACTTCCGCGTCTGCCGATCGGTGCCCGAGATCCGCACAGCCATGAAGGCCGGCGTCATCGCGGGCATGATGCATATGGAAGGAGCCGAGGCGATCGGCCCCGACCTTGATGCGCTCTACCTGTTCCACGACATGGGCCTGCGCTCGCTTGGCCTAGTCTGGAGCCGGCCGACGATCTTTGGCCACGGCGTGCCGATGGCCTTCCCGGGCAGCCCCGACACAGGGCCGGGCCTCACCGAGGCAGGCCTTGATCTGGTGCGCCTGTGCGATGAATTGGGTATCTTGATCGATTTGTCGCATCTGAACGAAAAGGGCTTCGACGATGTGGCCCGCGTCTCTTCAGCCCCACTGGTGGCCACGCATTCCAACGCTCATGCGCTGTGTGACAGCCCGCGCAACCTGACCGACCGGCAATTGCACATGATCCGCGAGCGCGGTGGCATGGTGGGGTTCAACCTCGCCACCTTCTACCTGAACGCCGACGGAACGGCGGGCACGGGCACCGGGTGGGACGTGATGCTGCGACACCTAGACCATTTGATCACAGAGGCGGGTGAGCGTCACGTCGGGCTGGGGTCGGACTTTGACGGCTGTGTGCTGCCCGACCTGATCGGTGACGTCACTGGCGTACAGCACCTGTTCGACGCAATGGCCGCGCACGGCTACGGCGATGACCTGATCCGGAAGCTCGCGCAAGAGAACTGGCTCGCCTGTATCGACAGGTGCCTGAACTGATGTCCGGCCTGAAGCATCCGCCCATCGTGCCGCCCCTGCGCCTCACGCGCACCCTTGTCGACCGGCTGCCGCCGCGCGTCGATGAACGCGGACCCGTGATGCTCGAAGATCCCCCGCTGGAGTTCTACCACCGGACTGCGGCTGGGATCCTTGAGCGGCTCGGCACGCAAGGCGCGGTCTGGGTCTTCGCCGCAGGATCCCTGATCTGGAACCCGCGCATGGAGGTGGCCGAACGCCGGGCCGCGCAAGTGACCGGGTGGCGGCGGGCGTTCTGCCTGACCGACCGGCGCTTCCGTGGCTGCCCGTCAACGCCAGGGCTGATGATGTCGCTCGACCGGGGCGGGGCCTGTTCCGGTGTGGTCCTGCGGATGGACACCGGCGACAACCCTCTAGCCGCGCTGGTGAGCCTTCTGCAGAAAGAGCCTCCGGTGCCGCCCGAACACGTGACCGCCGAAACCGAGGCCGGCCCGGTCGAGGCGATACTCTTCGCCGCTGATCCCCGCTTTCCGCTGTACCGGCCCGAGCCCGCAATGGAAGAGCTGGCCGACATGCTCGCCTCTGCCGTCGGGCACATCGGCACGATGGCTGAATACCTGCTGAACACCGTCACCGAACTGGAGCGGGCCGGCGTCCATGACCTGCATCTGTGGCGCCTGCAGGAGATGGTGGCGGAGCGTCTGGAACGGCTCTCGGACCCTGTGGCCACCGCTCGTGGTGCTGTTTACGAGTGTCATGCCGCAGACCGAAGCACTTCCCCGGGCGAGTAGGCCCGCATGAAAATCGCTTTGTCCTGCACCGAACGCCCCGCCCCCATCGATATCGACCCACTGTTGACCGCCTATTGCGGCGAGCTTTCGTCCACAGTGAACGCGCTGGACGAAGCCTTTGGCAAGTGCAGTGCGCGCCGCCGCCTGAGCCATCTGCAGCATAACCGAGTTCGGCAGGCCGGTAACGAGTGTCCGCTGTGTGTGAGGCGGTCGCAAATTTCCGCACCTGCAATATGTGTCGCATCGCATGTGCTCCGACCGCCCGCATAGGACGGGAAGCGGCCTCTGCACCTACGGCATGCCTAGTGGGTCCGACTGTCGGGTCTGGGCTCCTGGACTAAGCCGCTCTCGCGGCATTGGCGCGTTTGTCTGGCGTCGTGAGTCATTCCGGCACAGTGCCGGTTTTGCGGTGTAACGAACCTGCCTGACGATTGGGGTTTCTCAATCGGACAGGAGGTTTCCATGACACATGAGAAGATGAGCCCGCTGCGTGCGCGGATGATCGAGGACATGCGCATTCGGGGGTTGGCCGAGACGTCACAGAAGGCTCATATCCGGGCACTCAAGGATTTCACCGCGTTTCTGGGGCGGCCGCCCGATACGGCGACGCCGGAAGAGCTTCGCGCCTATCAGCTTCACATGACGGATACCGAGGTCACGCCATCGGTCTACAACGCCCGGGTCGCCGGGCTGCGGTTCTTCTTCGGCATGACCTGCGATCGGGAGGATATGAAGAAGTATATCCAGTTCCGGACCGAGCCGCGCAAACTGCCGATTGTGCTGAGCTTTGAAGAGGTCTCGGCGATTTTGGCCGCGGCGCCGGGACCTGGTCTCAAGTACCGGGCGGCATTGGGCATCGGTTATGGCGCGGGGCTGCGTGCCTCCGAGGTCACCAATCTCAAGGTGCGGGACATCGACAGCGACCGGATGCTGATCCATGTCGAGCGCGGCAAGGGCGGCAAGGACAGGGACGTGATGCTGTCGCCGTCGCTGCTTGATCTTCTGCGCGACTACTGGCGCGAGGCGCGACCGCAAGGCTGGCTGTTCCCGGGTCAGAGCCGGGTGGAGCCTCTGTCACCGCGCTCCCTGAACCGGGCGTTCAACTCGGCAAAGGCGATGGCCGGCATCAAGAAGCCGGCGACGCTGCACTCGCTCCAGCACAGCTTTGCTTCGCATCTTCTGGAGGCTGACACCGATGTGCGCGTGATTCAGGTGCTCTTGGGTCACGCCAAACTCACCACGACGGCGCGGTACACCCATGTCGCCACCAAGACGCTTCGCAATGTCGCCAGCCCGTTCGAGCATGTCCGGGATGTGACCTGACGGGCGGGGTTGCGTACCGAGGCGCGCGCTGGAGGTTGCTGACATTTTTCGGAACCATGGCCCCGCCTATCGGCGGGCCAATGCGGGGCATCTGAACCTCTCGCAGCTCAAGGTGATGTCGGCGAATGAAGCTTGCCGGACGGAGGCGCTCGGCGGGCATGTCGCTGCCTGCGCCAAATGCCGCCATCAGCATATCGCCTACAGCAGCTGCAAGAACCGGCATTGCCCGAAGTGCCAGGGACCGGCGGCGCGCGACTGGATGGCGGCACGTGCCGAGGATCTGCTGCCGGTCGAGTATTTCCATGTGGTCTTCACGCTCCCGTCCGAGATCGCGAAGATCGCGTATTGGAACAAACGCACGGTCTATGGGCTGCTGTTCAAGGCATCGGCGGAAACAGTGATGACTATTGCTGCCGATCCCATGCGCCTCGGCGCCCGTGTCGGCATGACCAGCGTTCTGCACACCTGGGGCTCGGCGATGACGCACCACCCGCACGTCCACATGATCGTGCCGGGCGGCGGCCTGTCGCCAGATGGCCCGAGGTGGGTCGCCTGCAAGCCGGGGTTCTTCCTGCCGGTGCGCGTCCTGTCCAGGTTGTTCAGACGGCTATTCCTCGATGGATTGATGGCGCTGTATCGCACCGGGCAGCTTGCCTTCTTCGGCGACCTGACCGGCTTGGCAGATGCAGAGGCCTTCGCCAGCTATCTCGCTCCGCTGCACAAGACCGAATGGGTGGTCTATGCCAAGCCCCGGGGCTCCGCCCGTTCAGCGCTGAATTGATCCACAGGATCAATTCTTGTTCGCCCTTCACCCCTTCGGCGGACCCGAGGCGGTTTTGGCCTATCTCAGCAGGTATACCCACCGTATCGCCATCTCGAACCACCGCCTGGTCAGCGCCGATGCCGACACCGTGGCCTTCCGCTGGAAGGATTACAGGATCAAGCACGGCGAGCGGATGAAGGTCATGCGGCTCGCCACGCACGAGTTCATCCGCCGGTTCCTGATCCATGTGCTCCCGCATGGTTTCCATCGCATCCGGCACTACGGCCTGATGGCAAGCACCGCCCGCAAGACCAACATCGCAAAGATCCGCACATTGCTCGGCGCAGAAGCGGCCATGCAGGACGACGCATCCACCACCGAGATCATGCCGCTAACCCTGCGAGAGCCATGCCCGGAATGCGGCGGCGCGATGCGCATCATCGAGACATTCCGGCGCGGCGAGATCCCACGATCCCGCGCTCCACCAAGGAAACAGGCCGCATGACCGAGTGCCCGTTCATCCCATCCACCGCAGACCGGTTGCTTCAGCAACACCGGCCAAGTCGGCCTGTCTGTAGCGGTCCGGAAAGACGCAAGGACCGCGCAAAACGGCTCTTTCCCAGGTTGGAACTAGGCCAAAGCCTCATGCAAAACCTGGAAACGGTCGAAATCAAGCCCCACACCAACGCATCCGTCGCATTCACTGACACAGCCGACAACGCTCTTTGCCCATAGGCGGCACCCAGCACCCGCGGCTTCTTCCCTGAGAGGTTTGTCAACGCGGGCCACACTCAAACCCAGCCGAAAACGCGCGCAATGGCCCGCGTCGAAAAACCTTCATCTTCCGGCACCTTAGCTGCGCTGTTCACGAGCGGCTGGTTCAGGAAACAGCACCTTTCGCTGCATGCGGAACGAACTGGTAATACGCGGACGGAGCGGACCTTCATCGACTTGCCTTCAATGTCTGGTCACGGTCAAATCGTCTTCACAGCCATAACAAAGCGCGCGATCTCATCTTCGGTATTGAAATAATGAACGGAAGCGCGCGTCATGGATTCAAGTCCGCGCGGTTCCAGATCGAGCCGGGCGTAAGGCATCGCGGAGACTGACACGTTGATCGACTTGGCCCGCAACTGATCGGCCATCGCTGCGGGCTCAATTCCATCTCTCGTAAATGTCACAATACCGCACTTTCGCTGCCCCAAATCATGCACCGAAACACCTTTGATCTCGGCAAGCGCATCGCGTAGTTCTCGGGCAAGGCTGGCGACACGAGTTTCGATATTGGCCAGACCAAGTGCGCGCGCGTATTTCACCGCTTCCATCAACCCGACGCGACCCGCGACAAAGCTTTCCCAGTTTTCAAATCGCTTTGCGCCCTTAACAAATTCAAAACTGTTGGCCCCTGTCCACGTAGCGGAAAGAAGGTCGATGAACGGCGGATCAATCCGGTCCATGATGTCCTTGCTGACATAAAGAAAACCTGTGCCTCTCGGCCCGCGCAGGAATTTACGGCCGGTTCCGGAAAGCATATCGCACCCAATCTCGGCGACGTTCACGTCGATCTGGCCGACAGACTGACAGGCGTCAAGGAGATAGATTACACCATGTTTGCGGGCGATTTTTCCGATTTCGGCAGCCGGGTTCACAAGACCGCCTTGTGTCGGCACATGCGTGATCGCGATGAGCTTGGTGTTTGGGCCGATCATGTTGTCCAAAGCAGCCACGTCGATCTGGCCAAACTCATCTGACGGGACGAGATCAATCTCAAATCCAAGGCGACGAGACTGCTGCAGCAACGCCAGATAATTGGACGCATACTCTGACCCGTGGGTGATAACTCTGTCGCCCGGTTTCAGATGCAACCCGTAAAACGCCATGTCCCATGCACGTGTCGCATTCTCGACAAAGGCAATCTCATCGGGATTGGCGTTCAGAAGCCCTGCGAACTCGGTATAATATGCTTGTATTTGAGCTTGCGCTCTACGCTCGGCCTCATACCCGCCTATCTCATTTTCATCGCGCAATACGGATTGAAGCGCGTCAAAAACCGGTCGAGGCATAAGAGATGAGCCAGCATTGTTAAAATGCAAAATAGTCTCACAACTCGGTGTATCCAAACGGACTTTTTCGATGTCGATCATAACGCGTCTCCTTGTCGCATGACCTAACAATCCAACCAAACGAAGACAACGCATTGGTGGCCATTACTAGGAAGCAGACTTTCGCTGCTTGTGCATCATTAAGAAATTTGGCCTCTTCGCGGCCCAGCATCAGCTTCGTTGAGCGAATGTACCACCGTCAAGGGCGGCCCTTTGCTGCCTTTCACCGTGCTTTCAAATTTCTGCGGCTGCAGCCCACTTTCCGGTCATTCGCTGCAAGCGCATAATCGCGAAAGGGTCGAACTCACAGATCGCGGACCTTGCGGCCGTTGCGGTCTTCAATCCGAACGTCTGTTTTACGCCCTTAGCGGCTTTTTTCAGGGTAACCTCGAAGTAGACAAAGGTTTCAACACGTCCTAAGCGTGTAAAATGCAGCGTAACATCGAGAGCCTACACATCAAATCTTGTTAACGAAGCACTCACTGCAAGCCACTCGGGAGCCAACCCGTGTAAAAGAGGCAGCCAACAGCAGGGTAATCGAATTTCAAATCCGGACCAGCGGTTGGTGGGCACAGCGGAATGAACCGCCAACCATGCAGGGCAAGCGATAGGGTAGACGCACGACCTCGAACTTGCGGGCCTTCAACCCATCCGCCACGAAATCCAGCGCCCCCTCGGCGGGTACAACAACCGTTCGGTCATTCAGAACCAGATTGTTGCAACTCATATGTGACTTCGCCAGCGCCTTGGGGATGTCAAAAACGTCCCAATCTTTCATGAAATCCGGCAATCCTTCGGGCAAGGCTTCGAGCGAGGCAAAGGCCACGCCTTCGCGCGGTGTCATCAGCACGCAATCCAGGTGCGGAAAGGCCGGATCAATCGCAACGGTCTGAACCGTATAGTCAGGCCCAAGCATGTGTTGCAGCCAGCGCGCGCCCTCGGGGTTGCTGCACCCGCCGGAATGTCCCACCAGGATCTGCTTGCCCAGAACGAAGATATCGCCGCCTTCAAGATAGCCCCATCCCGGACCTTCCAACTCATCATCGGCCCCGCCATCGGGCTGCGCGAAATAGCGGGCGCCGCGATCCATGGTGGTAGCCAGAATCTCGCGTACGGCAAAGCGTTGACGGCGATGAAAGAGACTGCGTGGGGCAAGTTCGATGACGTTGTTCCCGATGGTGACAAACGGATCTCGCAACCAGGGTGTCGCAACGCCATGGTCTTCGCCACGCGGGAACTTGCGGTTGGCGGGGCTGATCTCACCCGCAACCTGCACGCGCACCCCGGCACCCTCCAGAAAGTCGATCGCCCCCTGAACCTGACGGCTCAGTTCGGCAAACCACTCCGGGTGGGCCTCTTTCATGTCCCGGCCGCCATTCCTGACCCAGAACGCGCCGAACTCACCTTGTGCGCGTAGCTTTACATCGTCGTAAATGACCGGAAGCACCCAGTTGTCCGGCGATCCGTAGACGCATTCCTTCAACTCCGCCCATTCCGTATCGACGTAAACAGGGTCGAGGTCTGTCGGGGTTTTGGGCGTTTGGGTCGTCATTGCATGCTCTCTGGATGATTTCTGGCCACTAGAGAAGCGCAGGCGGGATTTCAGATTAAAATAGCAAAATCCGCAACTAAGCTTGCAGGTCTTGGCAGGTTGCGGGCTTTATACGGCTCCGGAAAACCGCGACAGAAAGCTACTCACGCCTTTGCTCCGCGCCGCGTCCTGCCGGTATGCGATGTAGAACTGCACATAAAGCGGCGCGTCTGTCAGCGGCAGTTCCAGAAGGTCGTCGCGCTGCAAGGCTTCAACGTATTTCACCGGCATCAGCGCACATCCGGCCCCTGACAAAACAGCTGCAAGCAAGGCCTCGAGATTGGTGCACCGCCCGGCAACGGTCAGCGGATAGCGACCTTCGAAGCTCTCGAAGCCGTCCGTATTCTGCGCCCGTGCGATGTAGGGTATAGGAATCGCAACCTCATCTGGACCCCTTTGCACAGATGCATGAATTTCGTCGCGCTGCGGGCAGTTTTCGCCTACATACAACCGCTGCTCCTCCAGAAACATCGCAGCGTATTGCAAAGGTTGCAACCACGCGGGCTGCCCCGTGATTCCCACATCCAAACGCCTTTCGCGGACCAGCACGTCAATCGCTGTCACTTCATGCACACTCACACTGACAAGTGTATCGGGAAATCTTTCGCGCATATGTGTCATGGCCGGGACCAGTCCGCTGTCGGGATTTGTAATGACGTGATCGATTATCCCGATCTTGAAGCTTTCCGAGGCAGCATCTTTGGTGGCCTGAACCGCCAGTTCAAAGAGCTGTAACCGAGACTGCAAGTCCACCGCAGCCTGATAAATGTCCTGTCCTTGTCGGGTCAGCGCAAACCCGCCCCTGCCGCGGTGGCAAAGCTGAACACCCAACCTGTGCTCCAGCGAGGCAAGATCCCGGCTGATCGTGGAGAGAGCAACACCATTTGCCAATGCTGCAGCGCTCACCCCCTCGTTTTCGACCACCGACATGAACACACGCAGATGCCTGAGGTCGAACTTGGAGAGGCTGAAGCGGCTCATCGCGATCCTTCAGTTGCAAGATGCGCAAGTAAGGTGACCAGCTTTAATATTCTTTGTCGAGGATATTCACCTTATCGTCAGTCCAATCAAACTGGCCTGCACAAAAACTTGCCAGAAACATCGACAAGGAGTGAAACAGATGAAGACTTGGGTTTCCGCCCTGTTCCTGGCCACTGTCCTGAGCGCAAACAGCGCCATGGCTGAAACGATGCTTGAGAAAATCCAATCCTCGGGCAAGATCGTTGTCGCCACCGAGGCGGCGTTCAAACCGATTGAGTATGTCGAAGACGGTGAGATCGTCGGGTTTGGATCGGACCTCCTGGTCGAAGTCGTCAACGATCTTGGCGTCGAGGTCGAGCAGTTGGACGTCCCCTTTCAGGGTATCCTGACGGGCCTGGCCGCGGGCCAGTACGATCTGATTGCGACATCTGTTGCGATCAATCCGGAGCGCGCCCAATCCTACGCGTTTTCCCGTCCGCTGTTCACCATCGAGAATGTAATTGTCGTTGCCGCAGACAATGGTGATGTCACCGACGTGGCCGACCTCAACGGTTTGCTTTTGGGCACGCAACTGGGCAGCTCGACCGAAGCGGTCGCCCGGCAGATCAACGATGACCTCAAAGCTGCCGGTGGCAGCGGGTATGAGGACCTGCGTCTCTATCAGACCTTCCCGGATACGGCCTTCGCCCTGCGCTCAGGTCAGGTCGATGCACTTGTGATCGGCTCGCTGTCCGCAGGTGAGTTCATGGCAGCGTCGCCCGATACATTCCGTGTCGCCATGAGCTATGGCGATCCGGTTTACATCTCCTGGGTCGCCCGTCCCGACTCCCTGGACTTGCTGGCAGCTGTCAACGCAACCATCACCCGGCTGGCCGACAGCGGCGAACTGGCTGCCCTTCAGGAAAAGTGGATCGGCGTGGCAACACAGAGTCCAGCTGATGGCTATCTGCCGGATGGCGCAGTGCAGTAAAGCCGTCTAGCGGGACACCGATATGGTCAACGCGCTGATGGAGATCGGGGGGATCGTCCCACAATTGCTGGATGGTCTCCTCGTCACGTTGATGATCTGCGTTTTGGCCGCATTGGGCGCATTGCTCCTGTCCGTGCCGCTTGTCGCGGCGCGACGTTCGTCGAAGCGAAGATACTATTATCCGGCAACGGTCTTCATCACCCTGATGCGCGGGCTGCCGATCGTCATCCTCATCTTCCTGTGCTATTTCGGGTTTCCGGCGCTGCTGGGCTTCGGCCGCGTTTCAGCCTTCTGGGTCGGGGTACTGGTCCTGGCTTTGAACGGCTCGGCCTTTATCTCAGAAGCTCTGCGGGGGGCCATCGCCCGGCTCCCGGAGGGACAGTGGGAAGCGTGCAAATCTCTTGGTCTGACACCGTTTCAGACCTGGCGGCTTGTTCTGATCCCGCAATTCATCCCCATCGCGCTGCCCTCACTGGCCGGTGAGCTTGGATTTCTGATCAAGGCCTCTCCGGCCTTGTCGCTGATCACCATCGTCGATCTGACCCGGCGCGCACAGCAGGTTTCCATGCAAACCTTTGATCCCCTTATGCCGCTCCTGGCGGCAGCGCTGTTGTACTTCCTGTTGCTTGGCGCAATCTCGATGTTGTCTCGCTGGCTGGAAACACGGCTGGAACCAGTAAGGCAACGGTCATGATCGATGTGATCGCCAACTACGGGGATGAAATCGTCAAGGGGTTGCTGGGCACGCTCTTGATCCTTGTGGCCGGTTGCGTGATCGGAACACCAATTGGCGCGGGCATGGCCTTCCTTTTGATTTCTTCTAAACGCCTTTTGCGCTGGCCATCGCGGGCCTATGTGGAAGTGATCCGTAACACCCCGTTTCTCATTCAGGCCATGCTGCTCTTTGCAATGCTCGGTGTGATGCGCCTGAGGATTGATCCGATGCTCGTGGGCATTGCAGCGGTTGCGATCTACACCGCCGCCTACATGGCCGAAATCGTCAGAGGCGCTCTGAAATCCATTCCTGACGGGCAGTGGGAAGCGGCCAACGCCCTTGGCCTGCGTTCCTTTCGGGTGTTTCGGCTGGTGATCTTCCCGCAACTTCTGCCCACGGCGCTGCCCGCCAGCGTCAACCTCTACGGAACGGTCGCAAAGGAAACGGCATTCCTGTCCGCAGTGTCGGTGGCCGAGCTCACCTTTGCCGGGCAGGTCGTCATCGCGCAGACTTTCAAGGTGTTCGAGGTTTGGGCCATTGTCGGCATTCTGTACCTGTGTCTTATCCTGCTCATTCTTGCCGCCGCAAAACGCCTTGAACGCGGGCTCGGCTGGTCTCAAACCGTGTAACTTGGCGGGACAAAAATGGCTCAGATATCAATCAATCCAGAGCGACTTTTGCAAGATCTGCACAAGTTGCGGTCTTTCGGTGCCCGTGGCGCAGGCGTTGTGCGACCTGCGTTTTCCGAGGCCGATGTCCAGTCACGCAAATGGCTGATGGCGCGGATGGCAGAGGCCGGGTTGGCACCTTCGATGGACCCGGCGGGCAACGTCTTCGGCCTGCATCCAACAGATGGGCCCGCGCTTTTGATGGGGTCTCATTCCGATACGCAACCCGAAGGCGGATGGCTGGACGGCGCCTATGGCGTCATCGCCGCTCTGGAAGTGGCGCGCGCCTCATTGGAGGCCGGCGGCCCTGCCATCGCTGTGGTCTGCTTCCAGGATGAAGAAGGGCGTTTTGGTCCTCTTCTGGGTAGCAACATCTGGGCCGGTGGTCTGTCGTTGTCAGAAGCCGACGCGCTGTGCGACACATCCGGCCAGACCTTTGGTGCGGCGCGGCGTGCCATCGCGGATGTCTGCACGCAAGACTTCGTCGGGCCAGAATGCTTTTCGGGATATGTTGAAGCCCATATCGAGCAGGGCATCGTGCTGGACACCGCCTGCGAGGCCATCGGCATCGTTGATGGCATCGTCGGCATCCGAACCGAGACATTCTGTTTCCACGGGGAGCAGAACCACGCGGGCACAACGCCTATGCACCTGCGCAAGGATGCCTTTCAGGGCCTCGTGGATTTCACGCACACCCTCAAGCTTCGGTTGGCCGACATCGTGACTCCGTCCACCGTTTGGACAATCGGCCATGTTCAGCTTCATCCGAATGCCACGTCAATCGTACCGGGCGAGGTCACTTTCACGCTGCAGTGGCGCGATGGCAGCGATACCAGACTTGATGCGATGCGGGATATGATCCATGCGGTTGCCGAAGAAACCGCGCATTCGTGCGGACTTTCTGTCAGTCGCTCAGGCTTCTTCAGCTATCCGGCGACCGGGATCGACCCTGTTCTGAAAGGCAAACTGCACCGTTCCGCCGAGGCTCTGGCTCCGGACCAGTGGCGCACGCTCCCCTCCGGCGCGTTGCATGATGCGTCAAATGTCAGCAGACACCTCCCCGTCGCGATGCTGTTTGTTCCCTCGATCAATGGGATCAGCCATAACTTCGCGGAAGACACCGTCCCGCATCATTTAGTGTTGGGGGCTCAGGTTTTGGCAGCGAGCGTGCTGGCTTGACGGCACCGCAGTTTTTGAAGACTGCGAAATATCTGCAAAGGCGATGGCGATGGCGGACCAGCCCACACAAAAGCCCTCCTGCGGTCCGACCACGTTTCTAAATTTCCCATTCGAGGATGATCTGGACAATCTGGATGCAGATATCGCCGTTTTCGGGATCCCGTTCGGCATGCCTTACTCCCCCGACGGCATGGCCAATGATCAGAGCTTTGCACCTGATGCGTTGCGCCAGACACCGACGGACGCGGATATTGGCTATACCCTAAACCACTACGATTTCGATCTCGGTGGGCCCTTGCTGGACGGGCGCGATATCGAGGTTGTCGATTGCGGGACTGTGACAGCCGATATGGCTGACCATGCGGCGCATTACAGGAACGCCGAAGCTGCCGTGCGAAAGATCGTGAAATCCGGTGCCACGCTGATCTCACTCGGTGGCGATCATGGGATCCCGATCCCGATCTTGCGCGGCATGGAAGAACTTGGTGAGAAGATCACGCTGGTGCACGTCGATGCCCATATCGACTGGCGTAACGAGATCGACGGTGAACATTACGGCTATTCCCAGCCAATTCGCCGCGCTTCGGAGCTGGATTGGATTGGCGACATCATCCAGATCGGTATCCGCGGTGTCGGAAGCGCGCGCACGGGCGAGGTCGAGTTTGCCAAAGCATATGGCGCGGTCATCATCACAGCTTATGAGATGCACGATATGGGCATGCAGGCTGTTCTGGATCGCATCCCTGATGGCGGTCCCTGCTATCTGACAGTGGATGCAGATGGGCTAGACCCGACGATAATGCCGGATGTGATATCCCAGACGCCAGGCGGTCTGACTTGGGTGCAGATGCACAAGTTGATCCGTGGTTTGGTCAGGAAAGGCCGGGTGATCGGAATGGATTTGGTTGAGATCGCACCAAGCTGCGATGTGGGCAGCATTACCATGGCGCATGCCGAGCGCGTGTTATGCAGTTTTATTGGCGCTACGGTGCGCGCTGGATACTACGACAAGGTGGCGTAGCGGCAATCGGCGAATACGCGAGGTCATGCAACAACGAGTGGGAGGCAGTTCGCAGGTACACAGCGAAATCGCGACGGGACCTTCAGCATTCAGCGTCTTAGCCGCCATTCGTTCACTTCGCAGCATTCGGAACACTGGGTTCTTCGCGATCGTCGGAGCGACCGCAGCATCCTGCGGCGAGGCTCGGATCACGTCGATGCGGACGGCCCAAAGCCGCCGTCCATTCGGGATGTCGGATGCTGCGGTGTGGCCCGTCGAACCCGCCATTCGCTGCGACTGCAAAATCGCAGCGCACCCGAACTAACAGTCTGCGGGTGAACGCACCGGTTCGCGGCAAGTGTTCCGACATCCGCTTTCAGCACTTCGCGCCTTCGGAATGAGACACAGGTGGTGGGGATCGGACTCGCCAGTCAGGTGCGAACGGCTGAAACTCGACGCGGGTGAAGGTGTGGTCGGGACACCTTACAACCGGGTCCACTTTGCGCGGCCGCATGGCGCTCGGCACGTCGCGAAAGCCTCACTGCTGATCGAGCGGAAAGATCGGGCGCGGCACATTGCGGTAGGGCAGCCTGGCGAGGTCGGGTGTGCAGAGCGCGCCGCTGTCGCAGACGATGATGCGCGCAGAGATCGGCTCGAAGGCGGCACGGAAATGCTGCATCGACTTCAGGGCGATCACGGATTTGGCCAAGGGATCGATTCCGAACGCCCGGAACTGTTCAAGGTCGAGCATCTGCGTTGCATTGCTGACGATCAGGATTTCGATGCCAGCAACATCCAGCACCGCCGTCGGCCCCCAGCTTCGGCGAAGCCCCCCGAGGATCGGACCCGTTCCCGTGTATTCGCCGTCACTCAGCCGTTTGAGTAGACCTGTCACCTCAAGTGGTCCCCCGCCACGTTCGGCATCCGTCTTTCCCCCTATGGAAAGCGTGACGGTGTCCCCTACAGCAAGCGTTCCCAGAAAGCACGCGGCCCCGGGATCGACCAGCGGTCCGAAACACGCATTTCCGATGCCCGCGGCCAGCAAGGCGGCAAGCAGCGCTGTTGCATCGCCATAGGCCCCCCCGCCGGGATTGTCGGCGTAATCGGCAACGACGATCGGCCCTGTCGCGCGGTCGTGAGTGGCGCATTGTGCTGCGGCGGCCTCGACGTCGAGGTATGCGTTCAGAACGTCGAACCTGCGGTCCCAGATGTCGTCTGCCAGCTCGTTTGCCAGGGCTTGGTGCGGCGCGGGATCACCCTGATAGGTGACAAGAACCGTCGGGCCCACATCCGCGAAATCGGCATTCCCGAAGCCTGCGTTGATGCTCACGGCAAAGGCATCGGGATGACTTTGGTGCGCGATGGCCCGCTTGAGGCGGTCGATCATCGGGCCTGCGTCGGTGCGCCCGCCATTGACCTCTTCCAGCATGGGGCGATGCACCCGCAGCGTCTTTGGTACGATCTCGCCAGCCATGGTTCGGTGCAATATTTCGCCTGCCAACTCGCCGCAGTCGCGCATGTCGACATGTGGATAGGTCTTGTAGGAAACGATAATGTCGGCAAGGTCCGCCATCTCCTGGCTGACATTCGCATGCGGGTCGAGCGTGATCGCGATCGGGATGTCCGGGCCGGTCACCTCCCTGAGGCGTGCGAGGAACGTTCCCTCCCCATCCTCTGCGCCCTCGATCACCATGGCGCCGTGCAGTGACAACAAGATGCCGTCGAACCTCTGTGCGAGGGCAAGCGCGATGACCGGGGCGGCCAGCGCCATGAATGTTCCCTGCGTGACAAGCCCGCCGGGCGGCGCGGACGTGCTGACCGCATGGGTCACGTCCCAGCCCCTGTCCCGCGCAACATCGAGGAATCCGGCAAGATCGGTGTTTGCCTGACCGCGTTCGCGGATGGCGTCCTCTCCCAACAGGAAATACCGGCTCTTGAACGCGGCGAGGTTTGTCGGGCGGATCGAGAACGTATTGGTTTCGTGGCTGATCTCGGCTGTCAGAACGCGAAAGCTCATCGGCCGCTCAATCCATCGGGTGGTGACAGGCGATCATGTGACCATCGCCCAGATCGGCAAGTGGCGGGCGTTCGCGGTTGCACAGATCGGTGGCCGCAGGACAACGCGCCGCAAAGGCGCATCCCGGGATCGTCGCAAAGGGGCTGGGTATCTCTCCGCTCAACATCGTGACCACCTTGCGCCGGGTCGGGTCGGGCTCGAAATTGCTGTCGAGAAGCGCGTGCGCGTAGTGATGGCGCGGCAGCACCCCGGGGCCCGGCAGGATTTCCATGACGCGGCCGAGATACATCACCACGACACGGTCACAGAAATAGCGCACGAGGCTCAGATCATGGCTGATGAACAGATACGTCAGTCCAAGCTCTTCCTTCAGGTTCTCCAACAGGTCGATGATCTGGGCCTGGATTGAGACGTCGAGCGACGCGGTCGGCTCGTCAAGCACCAGAAACGATGGGCGCAGGGCGAGAGCGCGCGCAATCCCCACCCGCTGTTTCTGACCGCCTGACAACTGGTGCGGAAAACTCGCCATCATGCGCGGGTTGAGACCGACCATCGAGATCAGTTCCTCCGCTGCCAATTTCGCCTCCGCCGCCGATTTGGAGTCGCCCTGAACCTGGAATGGCTCCAGCAGGGCGCGGCGGATTGTGTAGCGCGGGTCGATGGCGGAATACGGGTCCTGAAACACCATCTGCATCTGACGGCGCAGTTTGCGCATCTCGGTCTGCGACTGGGTCGCCAGGTTCTTGCCGTCAAAAACCACGGTTCCCTCGGTGGCCTCCAGAAGGCGCAGAACCAGCCGCGCGAGGGTGGACTTGCCGCATCCGCTCTCGCCGACGACGCCAGTCACCTTGCCACGCGGCACACCAAGCGAGACGTTGTTGACCGCGCGCATTGTGCGGCGCGGCTTCATGAAGCCACCCCCCGAAGAGAATTCGCGGGTCAGATCCGTCAACGTAACAAGATCGTCGCTCTGCGGGTCCGAAGGATCCATCTCTCAAGCCTCGCTGAAGTGGCAGGCCGCAAGGCCCGTCGATTTGCGTTCAAGCGCGGGTTTCCGTTCGCGGCAGAGTGCCTGAGCATCGCTGCAGCGCGGATTGAAGCGACATCCCTCGGGATAATCCACGATGCTCGGCACCACCCCGGGAATGCCCTTCAGGCTGCCCGGTTCCTGTCCCAGTCGCGGAATGCAGCGGATCAGCTCGCGCGTGTAGGGGTGCTTCGGCGCGGCGAAGATCTCGCCAATCACATTCATCTCCGCGACCCGGCCGGCATAGAGGACGACGACCCGGTCGCAGGCCTGCGCCACCACGCCCATGTCATGGGTGATCAGCATCAGCGCCAAACCACGATCGCGGACCAGCTCGGCCATGATCTGTATGATCTGCGCCTGAATCGTGACATCGAGCGCCGTGGTGGGTTCGTCGGCGACGATCAGGTCGGGGTCGGCGGCAAGGGCCATGGCGATGACGATGCGCTGCTTCATGCCGCCGGAAAGCTGGTGCGGATAGGCCCGGTGAATCGCGGCAGGCTCGGGAATGCGCAACTGCGCAATCAGCTCGAGGCTGCGGGCCTTGGCTGCCTCGGCGCTCAACCCCAGATGCAGGGTCGAGACCTGGTCGATCTGCGCGCCGATGCGAATGATCGGGTCCAACGACGTCATCGGGTTCTGGCTGATCAGCGCGATCCGCTTTCCGCGCAGACGGCGCAGTTCCAGTTCGGGAAGGCGCGTCAGATCGCGCCCGTCAAAGACGATGGCGCCTTTCGTGATCGTGCCGCCGATGCGGGGCAGCAACCCCATGACGCACATCGCGGTCAGTGACTTGCCTGACCCGGATTCACCCACCAGACCAAGGATTTCACCTTTGTCGATCTCGAAGGTGACACTCTCCAGCGGGCTGAGCACCCCGATGGAGACCGAAATGTCCTGAACCGAAAGAAGCGCCATGTCACACGCTCCGCAAACGGTTGCGGATATCCAGCGCCTCGATCAGCGCATCGCCGAACAGGTTGATCGAGATCACCGTGGCAGCAATCGCGAGGCCCGGAAAGATGATGATCCACGGTGCGATGAAGATCTGCGCCGTGCCGCTCGACATCATCGCGCCCCAGCTTGGCGTCGGAGGCTGCGCGCCGAGGCCGAAGAAGCCAAGGGTCGCTTCGAGGATGATCGCGTCACCCGTCGCCAGCATGCCCGCGACGATCACCGGGGTCAGCGCATTGGGCAGCAAATGGCGAAAGATGATGTGAAAATGCCCGGCACCCAGATTGGCCGTCGCCTCCACATAGGTCTCGTTCTTCAGAGCCATGATCTGCGCGCGCGTCAGCCTCGTGAACTGCGCGAGATAGGCGATTGAGATGGCGACCATCACGCTTTCCACGCCCGGCCCGATGATGGCGATCAGGATCAGCGCGATCAGGATTTCGGGGAATGACCAGGTCAGGTCGACAACCGCCGTAACCGCGCGGTCAAACCAACCGCCGAAATAGCCCGCCATCGCTCCCAGCGTCAGCCCGGACACCACCGAGATCGATATCGCGGTGATTGCAACACTCAGCGACGTGCGCGCGCCGTAGATGATCCGCGACATCAGATCGCGTCCGAATTCGTCGGTTCCCATCCAATGGGTGCGACTGGGTTCTGCGTTCGAGCCCGGCAGGTTCTGGATGTCGTAGGCATAGGGCGCAATCCATGGGGCAAACAGCGCGCAGGCCACGACAAGCACGAGAACCGCGGCCGACAGGCCACCGCGCGGCGACCGGACGGCGGTCTTGATGGGATCGAGGGCGGCCATCATTTGATCCTTTCGCGGACGCGCGGGTCCATTGCGGCCTGAACGATGTCGCCAAGCAGCGTTCCGAGCATCACGGCGATTGCCAGCATCAGAAGCGCGCCCTGCACGACCGGATAATCTCGTTGGTTCAAAGACGTGATCAGGAGCGACCCAAGGCCGGGGCGGGCAAAGACGAACTCCACGGTGACTGCGCCGCCGAGGATCCAGCCAATGCGCAGCGACAGAATTGTCACGACCGGCAAGAGCGCATGACGCAGCACATGGCGCAGTTCGATTTGCCACGGCGGGACACCCTTGGCGTGCAGCATCATGACAAAATCCTTTCGCGCCGTTTCCATCATGGCAACGCGCGTGACCCGCGCCACAAGGGCCACGCCCCCCAGCCCGATGGTCAGGACCGGCAGGATCAGCGCATCCCAGCTTCTGGCACCCGAGACCGGAAACCAGCCAAGCTGTACGGCGAAAAGCATGATGAGAAGCAGGCCAAGCCAAAAGCTCGGAACGGTCGAGCCCAGCAGGATGAGCGTCATCGTCACCCGGTCGATCCAGCTGTCCTTGTAGATCGCAGCCAGCACGCCCGCAGCGATACCGACCACTGTCGAGAACAAAAGCGCCAGCGCCCCCAGCGAAAGCGAGTGTGGCAGATTCTGGGCTATCAGGTCCGAAACCGGGCGGCGCAGGATGATGGCGTCGCCCAGATCGCCGGTCAGAGCCTTTCCAAGCCAGATCGCGTACTGCTGGTAAAGTGGTTTGTCGAGGCCGTACCTGGCCGCAAGTGCCGCCTTCTGCTCGGGCGACGAATTGATCTGGACAAGGTTGTCGATCGGATCGCCCGGAACAAGGTGGACGATCATGAAGATCACCACCGATACCGCAAGGAACACCGGGATGAGCAGCAGGAGCCGCTTGAGGAAAAAGCTGATCATTCCGGTGCCTCGTCAGTTGGCTTCAGGGCTCGACGCAGTTCAGTTGACAGTGATGTCGACAACTGTCTGGCTTTGCAGGCGCGTCCCCCGAATGGTCTCGGGCACCGAAATTGCCTCCTTGTCGTAGGCATAGATCTGGACCGGCTGATAGATTGGGGCAAAGACGAACTGGCTCAGCACGTATTCGTGGTAGGCCGTGAAGTTGGCGACACGTTCTTCCCAAGTGCGCGACCCGCTCATTGCGGCGAGGTTCATTTCCTCGGCCTTGGCGTCGTTCCACATCGATACGTTCGGATAGCCCAGGCGCTGACCGGAAAAGAACCAGTCGATGATATCGGCGTTGGCCCAGGAATAGGACCGGACCGCCAGTTGGTGATCGGTGCCCTTGCGATACTGGTCGTTTATCGTCGCACTGTCGAAGACGGTGATATCGGCGCCGATGCCAACGGCTTTCAACTGGGCCTGGACCACTTCAGTGACGCGCTTGAATTCGGTCCCGTTCTGGGTCCACAGCGCAACCTGCAGTCTGGTCCCGTCCTTTTCGCGAACACCATCAGAGCCCATGACCCAGCCGGCGTCGTCCAGCACGGCATTGGACCGGTCCGGATCGTAGGAGATTCTCAGCGCGGGATCGACGTTGGCTGCCAGCAGCGAGTCGATCAGGAACGTGTTGGCAACCGAGCCGACGCCGCCATAGAGATTGTCCAGAATTTCCTTCTGGTTGATGGCAAAGGCCGCGGCTTCGCGCACCTTGATATCGGTGAATGGTTCGACGGTGGTGTTGATGGGGATATAGAACAGTCCGGTCCCCGGCATCGTGCCGACCTGAACGGTGGCCGCCGCTTCAAGGCGCGGGAGGAAGTCGGTCGGCACGCTGTAGAGCAGATCCACGCCACCGGTACTCAACTCGAGAAAGGCGGTCGAATCTTCCGAAATTTCGCGAAATGTCAGCGTCTTGATATGCGGCGCGCCCTGGTTTTCAGACAGATCGGACGCCCAGGCATAGTCCTCATTGGCTGACAGAACCGTCTCCTGACCGACCGTGAAGCTTTCCAGCCTGAAGGGCCCGGACCCGACCGCGTCTGTCACGCCGAAATCGTCGCCCAACGCATCGAACGCCTTTGGCGAGGGAATGCTCATGAAACCCGACGACATGTTCGACAACAGGTTCGGATCGGGGTTCTTCATCACGAACCTGACGGTCAGATCGTCGATCACTTCGACGCTTTCGATGGCAGCCGTCATGAAAGCGTTTTCGGTGTCGGCAAATTGCGGGATCCACCACACGATGGTTTCCGCGTTGAAGGGCTCACCGTCGTGAAATGTCACGCCCGGGCGCAGCTTGAACGTCCAGGACATGCCGTCTGCGGTCGATTCCCATTCGGTCGCAAGCTGGCCGTGAAACGTCTGGTCGGCGTCCTGAATGACCATGCGGTCGAAGATCAACGTTATGGCATCATTGAGCTGGGTGCCGTTGATCGGGTTGTAGCTGGGCGTGCCGACATTCTGGGCGGAGACGACGAAAGTCGCTTCCTGGGCGCTGGCGGCGACGGCAAGGCCGAGCATGCTGGTCGAAACCAGCATTGAGCTTGCGAGAAGTCGTGTCTTGGAGGTGAAGCGCATGGCAGAGTTCCTTATTGTTATGGTTATCAATGGTGGTCTGCGTCAGGCCGATTTGCTCCCTGACTGAGATGTGCGATTGATTGGTTTGCCGACGTAGCCCGTGAACTGGCTGTAAAGCTCAGTGACTGTTTCCATTCGGGCTTCGACCTTCGGTCCAAGCTCCAGAAAGACGCCGTTGACCAGCAAGTTGGCCAGACTTGCCATCTGGGCGGTTGATTCCCAGAACTGATTGAATTCGGTCGGGACGACGAACATCTCGTCGACAAGATCACGCCCCCAATCACAGAACGGGTCAGTCACCAGAGTTACCGGAATCCCGGTCTTCCTGGCATGTGTTGCCAGATCCCGCGACAGACGCGAGTAGCGGCGCGCCTCGAAAATCACGATGCAGGCCCGGCCCGGATCCGACGCCAGCACCTCGGCAAAACTGCCGCCCGCAAGATCAAGCACTCGCACGCCGTCTCGCAGATATTGCAACTGATTGACCAGTATCTGCGCCATCCCGCGTTCCGTCTGGAACCCGACAGCGTAGACATTTTCCGTGGTCGCCAATCGCTTCACGACGCGCGCCCATTCCGGCGTTCGCGCCAACTCGTAGATTGCGACAAGGGCCGCGACTTCAAGCTCAAGGCCTTTTGCAAGGTGATCTTCCCCGGCAGCCGCGCGCTTGCGCAGATCATGAAGCCGATCGCCGACAAGCCAGGGCTGCTGGCCGATATCCTGCTTCAGGTGATCCTTGAGGTCCTTGAAGCTCTTGTAGCCGATCGATCTGCAAAAGCGCCCGACGGTCGGCTCACTGACATCGACTTTTGCTGCCAGGCTTGCCGCGGTTTCGAACGGCAGATTGGACATTTCCGACAACATGAAGTTGGCCAGAATGCGGTCCGCCTTCGACGCAGTTGCAAGGCTGGCCTTCAGTCGCTCCCGAACCGATGTGCTCAAATCTGAGTTCCCCATACCGACCCCATATGAAAGTTTTCTTACATTTTGTCAAAAGATTTAATTTTTAATGCAGTATTTAACGCCGCCTTCTGCTAGCTGTCGCTGATCAGATGCCAGGTGGCGATGAGAACCCGCAAGGCTCCGGGCCTGATGGCAACCATTCAACCAGTCGCGGACCGCTTGACCGGCTGATACAGAACAGGTGGATCCGCTCAATGTACGACTATGCCATCATTGGCGCAGGGATCGCGGGGGCATCGCTGGCTTTCGAACTGGCCCAGGTCGGAACTGTCGTGCTGATCGAGGCTGAGAACCAGCCGGGCTACCACAGCACGGGTCGGTCTGCCGCGCTCTACACACCCAATTACGGAAACGCCGTCGTGCGTGCGATCAACGCCCACAGTGGGCCGTTCCTGCGCGACCCTCCCGACGGCTTTGCAGAACACCCTCTGCTCACACCGCGTGGATTGCTGACCATCGCGGTGCAGGGCCAGGAAGAAGCCCTCAAGGCCCTTGTGGCAACTGCCCAGGATCAGACAAGTATTCACGCCGTCTCGCCGTCTGAAGCTCTGACGCTCGTGCCGCTGCTCCGGCCGGGTGTTGTGTCGGCCGCCGCTTTTGAGCCGGGCGTCATGGACATAGATGTGGATGCTCTCCACCGGGGCTATCTGCGATGTTTCAAGACCCTGAACGGGCGCCTTCTTTGTGGTGCCGGCGTGCAGGAGCTGGCCCGGTTGGCGGGCCGATGGCGCATTGCGGTCGCCGATGAACACATCGAGGCTGCCGTTGTGGTCAACGCGGCTGGTGCCTGGGCTGACCGGATCGGTGAACTCGCCGGAACAAAGTCGATTGGATTGGTCCCCAAACGTCGCAGCGCGATCGTGGTGGACGCACCGGCAAGCGTTGAAATCTCAACACTGCCCGCAGTCGATATGGCCGGATCGGAAGCGTATTTCAAACCGGAAGCCAGGCGCATCATGGCGTCGCTGGGCGACGAAACGCCAACCGAACCCCAGGATGCACAGCCCGAAGAACTTGACATCGCGCTTGCCGCCGATTGGCTTCAACGCCACACCACAATCGACATTCGCCGGATAGAGCACAGCTGGGCTGGCCTGCGGTCCTTCGTGTCCGATGGCGCCCCGGTCGTGGGTTTCGACACCGCGGTAGATGATTTCTTCTGGCTCGCCGGTCAGGGCGGATATGGAATCATGATGGCCCCGGCTCTCGCGCAGGCTTCCAGCTCTCTGATCCGACACAACCGCCTGCCGAAAGAATTCGAACGGCGTGGCGTGTCCCAAAGCGCCATCTCTCCAGCGCGTCCTTCGGTGGCGCAGTCTGGATCCGCTGTCGCGTCTTCTTCCGACTGATCAACTCGAGGCTTCGCCGTCGACCGGAATACTACTTCGGAAAGCTGCGGCGCAGTGGTCGCCAGCCTGACAAGAGCCCGCAGCGCGCCTTTTCTGGATGTCTCAATGGCGGCATTGCCTGCAGGGGTCAGTCATTGGTGCGATCTGCAGCATCGGTCAAAATGGGCTCACTGCCGACCTCGAATGCGGCGCGGCATCGGCATGATTTGGAGTGCCAAGCGAGGTTGGAGTAGCCCCCTGAAAGTGGTCCACCAACTGGGATAGATTGTCCCGCAAATTGGAGGATCAGCGATGGCTGGAAA
>CANMMF010000009.1 GCA_947498985.1 uncultured Paracoccaceae bacterium
TTCCGCACGACGGATGTGACGGGCACGGTTGAGCTTCCCGAGGGCACCGAGATGGTGATGCCGGGCGACAACCTGAAATTCGTCGTCGAGCTGATCGCGCCCATCGCCATGGAAGACGGCCTGCGCTTCGCCATCCGCGAAGGCGGCCGCACCGTCGGCTCGGGTGTCGTGTCGAAGATCGTTGCCTGACGGCGTTTGCCGTCAGCGTGGGTGACGGTGCCTTTTCGCAGAAAAGGTCACGAGAACCCACTCGGTTGCGAATGAAGATCAGGGGCGCGTCCACCCACGCCCCACACAACATACCGCAGGGTGCGTGCTCGCACACACCCTGCGCCGAGGTTCGATGAAGCGGCAGGGTGGTCCTGCCTCATCCTCTCAACTCTGACATGCCAAGATAGGCTAAGAACATGCAAAGCCAGAACATCCGGATCCGGCTCAAGGCGTTCGATTACCGCGTCCTCGATGCGTCGACGCAGGAGATCGTGAACACCGCCAAGCGGACCGGCGCCCAGGTACGCGGCCCGATTCCGCTGCCGAACAAGATCGAGAAATTCACCGTACTGCGTGGTCCGCACGTGAACAAGAAGTCGCGCGACCAGTTCGAGATCCGCACGCATAAGCGTCTGCTCGACATCGTGGATCCGACTCCGCAGACCGTTGACGCCCTGATGAAGCTCGACCTCGCCGCCGGCGTGGATGTCGAGATCAAGGTCTGAAGGAGGGCAATCAGATGCGCTCTGGAATTATCGCAAAAAAGGTCGGCATGACGCGCCTCTTCATGGAAGACGGCAAGCAGATTCCGGTCACCGTTCTGCAGCTGGACAAGCTGCAGGTCGTCGCACAGCGGACCTCTGACCAGCACGGCTATTCGGCCGTTCAGCTGGGTGCCGGCACCGCCAAGCCCAAGAACACCTCCAAGGCGATGCGCGGCCACTTTGCCGCCGCCTCGGTGGAGCCCAAGCGCAAGATCGCGGAGTTCCGCGTCTCGCCGGAGAACCTCATCGGGGTGGGCGAGGAGATCATCGCGGACCACTATTTCGAAGGTCAGTTTGTCGATGTCTCGGGCACCACAATCGGTAAGGGTTTTGCCGGTGCAATGAAGCGCCACAACTTCGGCGGTCTGCGCGCCACGCATGGTGTATCGATCTCGCACCGCTCGCACGGCTCCACCGGTCAGTGTCAGGATCCCGGCAAGGTCTTCAAAGGCAAGAAGATGGCCGGTCACATGGGCGCCGTGCGCGTCACCACGCAGAACCTGCAGGTCGTCAAGACCGACAGCGACCGTGGCCTGATCATGATCAAGGGCGCCGTTCCCGGTCCCAAGGGGTCCTGGGTGACGGTCAAGGATGCGGTCAAGAAACCGCAGCCCGAAAACGTGATCCTGCCCGCCGCGCTGATGTCTTCGAAGAAGGAAGCCCAGCGTCTGGCCGAGGAAGCTGCCGCTGCTGCGGAAGCCGAAGCCAAGGCCGCCGAAGAGGCGCGTCTGGCCGAGGAGGCCGCAGCCCAGGAAGCTGCGCTGAAAGAGGCCGAGGCAGAGATTGCCGAGGACAAGGCCGACGGCGACGCCGCTCAGCCTGAGAAGAAGGAAGGCGAGGAATGAAACTCGACGTGATCAAACTGGACGGCGGAAAGGCCGGGTCGGTCGAGCTGTCGGGCGAGATCTTCGATCTCGATCCGCGCGCCGACATCCTGCACCGTGTGGTCCGCTGGCAGCGCAACAAGGCGATGCAGGGCACCCACAAGGTCAAGACCCGCTCGGAAACCAGCTATTCGACCAAGAAGATCTATCGCCAGAAGGGCACCGGTGGCGCGCGCCACGGCGACCGCAACGCGCCGATCTTCCGCAAGGGTGGTATCTACAAGGGTCCGGTCCCGCGCAGCCACGCGCATGATCTGCCCAAGAAGGTCCGCAAGCTGGGTCTGATGCACGCGCTCTCCGCGAAGGCGAAAGAAGGCAACCTCATTGTCATCGAGGCGGCCGACAGCGACGGCAAGACCAAGACCCTGGCCAAGCAGGTCAAGGATCTCGGCTGGAAGCGGGCGCTGATCATCGACGGGCCGGAGCTCAACGAGGGTTTCGCCTCTGCCGCGCGCAACATCGAAGGGCTCGATGTGCTGCCGTCGATGGGCGCAAACGTTTATGACATCCTCAAGCGCGACACGCTGGTGTTGACGAAAGCGGGTGTCGAAGCACTGGAGGCTCGACTGAAATGAGTGCCAAGGCAGACCATTACGACGTGATCCGCAAGCCGATCGTGACCGAGAAATCCACCATGGCGTCCGAGCATGGCGCGGTGGTGTTCGAGGTTGCCATCGACGCGGCCAAGCCGCAGATCAAGGAGGCCGTGGAGGCGCTCTTTGGTGTCAAGGTCAAGGCGGTCAACACCACGATCTCCAAGGGCAAGGTCAAGCGCTTCCGCGGCAAGACCGGCAAACGGAAAGACGTCAAGAAGGCGTATGTGATGCTCGAAGAGGGCAACACAATCGACGTGACCACGGGTCTCTGACCCTGACGGGTTGAAGGCCAGCCTGTGAAATTGGAAAAAGCCCTGCCGATTGGCGGGGCTTTTTTACGTGAAGACCGGAAAGCGCTGGCGGCGGCAGAAGGCGTCAGCCGTCGAGCGGTGGCGTCGAGCCTTGAGTGCGGGATGCTGCGCGCCGCACGAATGCCGGCAGTACTCCAGTTCTAATCGTCGCGTCCGGGTTCGTCCGGATTGTTGCAGAACAACGCGATCTTGTTTCCGTGCGGGTCGCGCAGGTAGCCAACGTAAAAATGGGCGCCGTAGGAAGGGCGGAAACCGGGCTTGCCCTCATCAGCGCCACCAGCAGCAAGTGCAGCGGCATGCAGTTCTCGAACCTGAATTTGGCTGTTGATCTCGAATGCCACCATCGAACCGTTTCCAGACGACGCGGGACTACCGTCAAAAGGTGCCTTTACGTAGAAATCGGGCGAAAACTGCTTTTGACCGGGTGGGGTCGGAGGAATGTAGCTCAAGTCGCCGTGGTACTCTTCGACGCTATAGCCGAGGGCTGGCAAAAAGGCAGAGTAAAACCGTTCGGCAAGTTCCATGTTATCTGCGCCGACAGTAACATAGGACATCATCAGGCAGTCTCCGCTTGGTAACCTTTGAAGTGTTGCCAGTGATTGGGCTTAGACTTCCGGGCTGTCACCCTCTCTCAAAGCTGACCTTGGCGCAATCGCAGCGATTTTGCTCTTTGTCCCGCATTCCCGGCACGCATCCCCGGTCGCCGAACCTGCGACCGGGGATGATATCATCGCGTTACCCCATCAACTGACCGGCTTCCGGCACCCAGCGGAACTCCGCATCGCCTGAGCCTTCGGCGACGTAGCCCACCGCCGGGAAGGGCATGTGGTAGCCGATGGCCGGGATTCGATCGGCGGCCAGCATGCCCAGCACGTTGCGCCGCGCGGCGGCGGCAGCCTCCTTGTCCATGTCGAACCGCACCTCCCAGTCGGGGCGCGCCAGCGACCAGACCGGGTGGTTGGCGAGATCGGCAAAGATGGCGAGCCCTTTGCCCGCGCTCTCGATCCGGTAGACCATGTGCCCCGGCGTATGCCCGAAGGCGGCCATGCCGGTGATGCCGGTCACCACATCATCGCCATCGCCGAGGAACGTGGTCATCTCGGCCACCGGGCGCACGTTTTTTTCGAACCCCTCGTTTTCGGCACCGGACCAGTGGTCCCACTCCATCTGTCCGGTGGCGTAGCGCGCATTGGCGAAGGTCGGCGCGCCTTCGTTCATCATGCCGCCGATGTGGTCGCCATGCATGTGGGTGAGCACGACGATATCCACCTGATCTGCCTCGTATCCGGCGCCCTGAAGCGCGCCCACCGTCGCTTCGGCGTTGAGGCCGGTGTCGAACAACACAAGCTCGGAGCCGGTGTTGACCAGCGTCGGCGTGAAGAAGAACTGGACCTGCTCGGCGGACAGGAAGTTTGCCTCGCTCACCGCGCCGAACTCGTCTTCAGAGATATTCATGCCGAAGATGCTTTGCGGATCCTCGCGAGGAACGGTGCCGCCGAGGATCGTGGTGACCTCGAAATCGCCGATCATGAAGCGGCGGTGGCGGGCAAAGCTGGCGCCTTTCATCGGCGCTCCGGCACCGGCGGGCGCGGCGGCCAGCCCTGCGAGGGGTGCTGCGGCGGCGGAGGCCAGCAGCGTGCGGCGTGTGAGATCGGTCATGTCAGATGTACTCCTTTGGTCTGACTGCAGCTGGCATAGGCAAATAGCTCAAAATTTCATTTTGTCTTTCACTGCTTTGTGAGCACTGGCCGAGGCAGAGTCGAAGGAGAGAGTTTTTTCGATTTTTCGACGAAGGCAGGGCCCCTACGGCCGGTCTTTGTGTTTCGCCGGTCTAAGACGAATTGAAACAGCCGTGCTTGAGGCTCGGGACGGATCGTTGAAGAGTCGCAGGAACAAGGGCCTGCGCAGGTGCAGGCTCTCCAGGACATATGGCGCATCAGAGAGCGTTCGTTCCGCATTTTCGAACGCGTAACAACCCAAGTGGAAGCTGTGCGCCCGTCAGACGGATAAAAAGTGTATTGATCTCCATCAACCTCCACCCGCTGGCAGTCTGTTCCGGCAAGCTGTGCGGGTTTTGTAAGCGTTCTGCAGTTCTGGCCGTTTCTGATTGTCCAAGGCCCTTCAACGATGCCAGACATTGAGCCATCTGCGTTCAGCATGATGACTTGCTCGGAGTTTCGCGACCGCACGAATCCTGTTACGCGCACATGTCTCGGCTCCTTTTCTTTCCCCATAGAGGTGTTGACGCCGAAAACCCGCGACTTTAAACAAGCGCATCAACCAAGGCCCCGGATTCGTCCGGGGCTTTGGTTTTGCTCAACCGAGCGCACGAACCGGGCACCTGCGGGGGCCTATAAAGATGGTCGCATGACCCAAACATAGCGGGGCCAAAGCCCTGCACTGCTAACGGAAGACAGAAAGCATGGCACTCAAGTCGTACAAACCTACGACGCCGGGCCAGCGCGGGCTGGTGCTGATCGACCGTTCGGAGCTGTATAAAGGACGCCCCGTCAAGGCCCTCACCGAGGGTCTGACGAAGAACGGCGGCCGGAACAACACCGGACGTATCACGGCACGACGCCGCGGTGGCGGGGCGAAACGCCTCTACCGGATCGTTGACTTCAAACGGTCGAAATTCGACGTGCAGGGCACCTGCGTCCGCATCGAGTACGACCCCAACCGCACTGCCTTCATCGCGCTTGTGCAATATGACGATGGCGAGCAGGCCTATATCCTTGCCCCGCAGCGTCTTGGCGTCGGCGACCGGATCGTCTCGGCCCAGAAGGCCGATATCAAGCCCGGCAACGCAATGCCCTTCAGCGGCATGCCGATCGGCACGATTGTCCACAATATCGAGCTCAAGCCCGGCAAGGGTGGCCAGATCGCACGCGCCGCGGGCACCTATGCCCAGTTTGTCGGCCGCGACGGTGGCTACGCGCAGATCCGCCTGAGCTCGGGTGAGCTGCGGCTGGTGCGCCAGGAATGCATGGCGACAGTTGGCGCGGTCAGCAACCCCGACAACTCCAACCAGAACCTCGGCAAGGCCGGCCGGGTGCGTCACATGGGCAAGCGCCCCTCCGTTCGCGGTGTCGTGATGAACCCGATCGATCACCCCCATGGTGGTGGTGAAGGCCGGACCTCGGGTGGTCGCCACCCTGTGTCTCCGTGGGGCAAGCCGACCAAAGGCAAGCGCACCCGCAACACCAACAAGGCCTCGCAAAAGCTGATCATCCGCTCGCGCCACGCCAAAAAGAAGGGGCGGTAAGACATGTCACGCTCTGTTTGGAAGGGCCCGTTCGTCGACGCCTATGTCTTGAAGAAGGCAGAGAAGTCGCGCGAAGGCGGCCGCAATGAAGTCATCAAGATCTGGTCGCGCCGCTCGACGATCCTGCCCCAGTTCGTGGGCCTGACGTTCGGCGTCTATAACGGTCACAAGCACATCCCGGTGAACGTCTCCGAGGATATGATCGGCCAGAAATTCGGCGAATACGCTCCGACGCGCACCTATTACGGGCACGCGGCGGACAAGAAAGCCAAAAGGAAATAAGCCATGGGCAAGGATAAAAATCCCCGCCGCGTGGCGGATAACGAAGCGATGGCCAAGCTGCGCATGCTGCGCACCTCGCCGCAGAAGCTGAACCTCGTGGCGCAGCTCATCCGCGGCAAGAAGGTCGAGCGCGCGCTCACCGATCTGACCTTCTCCAAGAAGCGGATCGCCGAGGATGTGCGCAAGTGCCTGCAATCCGCCATCGCCAATGCCGAGAACAACCACGGCCTCGATGTGGACGAGCTGATCGTCGCCGAGGCCTTTGTGGGCAAGAACCTTGTGATGAAGCGCGGTCGTCCGCGCGCCCGCGGCCGCTTTGGCCGCATCAACAAGCCGTTCTCGGAACTCACCATCAAGGTGCGTCAGATCGAGGAGCAAGCCTAATGGGTAACAAGACCAATCCGATCGGCATGCGCCTGCAGGTCAACCGCACCTGGGACAGCCGCTGGTACGCCGACACCAAGGATTACGGAGATCTTCTGCTCGAAGATATCGCGATCCGCGACTTCATTCACAAGGAATGCAAGCAGGCCGGTGTCGCCCGTATCATCATCGAGCGCCCGCACAAGAAGTGCCGTGTGACGATCCACACGGCGCGTCCGGGTGTGATCATCGGCAAGAAGGGCGCCGATATCGAGGTGCTGCGCAAGAAGCTGGCGGCGATGACCGACAGCGAGCTGCATCTCAACATCGTCGAGGTGCGCAAGCCCGAGCTCGATGCCCGCCTTGTGGGCGAAAGCATCGCGCAGCAGCTTGAGCGCCGTGTGTCCTTCCGTCGCGCGATGAAGCGCGCGGTGCAGAATGCCATGCGCATGGGCGCGCTCGGCATCCGGGTCAACGTCGCGGGCCGCCTTGGCGGCGCCGAGATCGCCCGGACCGAGTGGTATCGCGAGGGCCGCGTGCCCCTGCACACCCTGCGTGCCGATATCGACTACGCGTCGGTCGAAGCCGAGACGCCTTATGGCATCATCGGGATCAAGGTCTGGATCTTCAAAGGTGAGATCATGGAGCACGATCCCTCGGCCCGCGACCGCAAGGCGCAGGAACTTCAGGATGGCCCCGCACCCCGTGGTGCCGGCGGCGGTCGGAGGAACTAAGCATGCTTCAGCCAAAGCGCACAAAATTCCGCAAGATGCACAAGGGCCGGATCAAGGGAGAAGCCAAGGGCGGCTCCGATCTGAACTTTGGCACCTTCGGTCTCAAGGCTCTTCAGCCCGAGCGGGTCACCGCCCGTCAGATCGAAGCGGCGCGCCGTGCCATGACGCGTCACATGAAGCGTCAGGGCCGGGTCTGGATCCGGATCTTTCCGGACACGCCGGTGACCTCCAAGCCCACCGAAGTGCGGATGGGCAAGGGTAAGGGCTCGGTCGATTACTGGGCCTGCAAGGTGAAGCCCGGTCGCGTGATGTTCGAGATCGACGGTGTGAACGAAGACATCGCCCGCGAGGCCCTGCGCCTTGCCGCTATGAAGCTCCCGGTCAAGACCCGGGTTGTGGTTCGCGAAGACTGGTAAGCGGTGGGTTGAAAACCCACCCTACGGACAGAGGCCCCCGTTGCAGCGATGCGGCGGGGGTTTTTCCTTTGGCGCAGATGCGGCGGTCCGCCGGGAGCAGACGGCCCTTAGGACCCGCAGGTCAGCCGGGAAAGATCTGCCGCATCTCGCGGTCGAACTCCGCCCAGCTCATCGTGGCCTTGTTGCCGGCATAGCCGTCGTAATAGGACTTGCCCGAGGCGGTCGGCAGACCGGCCCAGATCCGCGCGAGATTGTGCATGAAGCGGGCGCGCGTCATCTCTCCCGCCCGGACTTTGGCAATGCCCGCTTCCTCCAGCAGACCGTCGGCCAGGTGATCCTGCACGTCGGGGCTGAACCGCGCGGTCAGAGGCACGTTCCGGCTGCGCACCAGACGGCGCAGGGTGGGCGGGATGAACTGGTAGCGTCCGATGGCATGCGGCTGGCCGGGCGTGCGGTCGATCCAGTCATAGACCTCCTGTAGGGTCATCGCGGTTGGCGGCTTGGCGGGGCGGATGCGCGCGCCGTGCTGCACCGCGTCATAGCCGTCGCGCCCGGCCTCTGCCTTGGCGATCAAGGCGCGCAGCCGCTGCACCTGCCAGCCATCCACGCGCGGCAAATCGAGCCGCGCGCCTTGCCGCGGTGCGGCACTTGGCGGCTTGTCGGGCCAGGGTGCGAGAAAACTGGCCGCGCCCTGACCGGCAAAAAGACTGGCCTGCGCGGGTGACTGCGCCGCATCGGCCGGCGCGGCGCGGATGTCGACAAGCGGGCGCGCCGCACTGCCCAACGCGATGAAGGGCGGCGCGTCGGCGGCGCCTTGCAAGGGCAGACAGCACAGGACAATCAGAAACCGGACAACGCGCGTTCTGCGCATGAAAACCTCGTGCCAAGACAACGGGAGCCACTTCTATGACCGCTGAAGATTGACGCTCTCTTGCCGCGCAGGCGCCCGGGCCCGGCAAAACGCTTAAAATGCGCGGGACCTCGGCGCGGGCGCTCTGACGCGTTCCCTCCGGCGCGGATTTGGTCTAAGCCCGCGCCATGTCCAGGATCAGATCGCTTTTCGCCACCCGCCTCTATCACGCCGCGCTCACCGATCATGGCGCCGTCGACGCGTCCGAGCTGCAGGCGTCGTGTTATTCCATCGCCGAGGATGACGAGGCCGGGCAGGAGTGGTGCGAGGCCAATGGCTATCCCGGCTACACCTCTTATGCCTCGCTTACCGATCTGCCCTGGCGGTTCCCGATCTTCGCCGATGTGGTTGCGGCGCTCGACAGACATGTGGCGGCGTTTGCCGAAGACCTGCAGTTCGATCTGGGCGACAGGGGGCTGGAGCTCGAGGATCTCTGGATCAACATCCTGCCCGAAGGCGGCACGCACAGCTCGCACATCCACCCGCATTCGGTGATCTCCGGCACGGCCTATGTGGCGATGCCGGACGGCGCGTCGGCGTTGAAGCTCGAAGACCCGCGGCTGGCGATGATGATGGCCGCACCCACGCGGCTGAAGGACGCGCGCGACGAGTTGCGATCCTTTATCTACGTGGCCCCCGCGGTCGGAGACGTGTTGCTCTGGGAATCATGGCTGCGCCACGAGGTGCCGATGAACATGAGTGAAGAGGACCGGATCTCGGTCAGTTTCAACTATCGTTGGGGGTCGCTTTAATTCTTCTCTGGATGTGCAGTTTGATGCCGACGCGTCCAGACAATTCACTGGTCTTCTTGTCTGGGGCAACCGGCAATCCGCGGCCAGGAGTGAAGCAACTGTGCAATACTCCGTGAGAGACTAATCCCGGTTCATAACTGAGGATGCGACCGCGGGACGGTCGATAGGTTTCAATTGACGCCCCGCACCTTGCGCAACGATTGCTCCTTTTCTCCACATTCTTGTCCAGCTGGTCGGAGGCAAGCCCGATGTTCGGTAACATGGGCAATTTTGCCGTTTCGCAGCGTTCTTGAATGCGCGTTGGGTTTGAATGTTGTCACCGTTTCAATCTCCATTAGTGGTGGTTCGTCGTGAGTTCGCTACTAAATGTAGTGAAAACCGAATAAAATTGTAAACGGTGCGTCTCACCTCGATTTTGCCCGCGCAACGCTCCATATCGGAAATTTCGTTATTGCACTGAACTTACTGCGCATTCAGCGAGGCTAAGGTGTTGCCAACCCGCGCAAACCCTTCTATACGGCCCGCTCATCCACGGACTCCACCGGAATCAGGGTGACCTTTGGCAATGCAAAGGGCTCTCCGGTGATGTTGAAAAAAGGAAGGGCGACATGAACGCCAGCGAACTCCGTGACAAGACCCCGGATCAGCTCCGGGACGAGCTTGTCAATCTGAAGAAAGAAGCCTTCAACCTGCGCTTTCAGCAGGCCGGTGGCACCATGGAAAACACCGCGCGCATGCGTGAGGTCCGCCGTGACGTCGCCCGTGTGAAGACAGTCCTGAACCAGAAAGCGGCCAGCGCCGCGCAGGAGGGTTAACCGATGCCCAAACGAATCCTCGCCGGCACCGTCACCTCGACCGCCAACGCCCAGACCGTCACGGTCAGCGTCGAGCGTCGCTTCAAGCACCCGGTTCTGCAGAAGACGATCCGGAAGTCGAAGAAATACCGCGCTCATGACGAGGCGGAAAAGTTCGCCGTTGGCGATGCCGTTCGGATCATCGAATGCGCGCCGAAGTCGAAAACCAAACGCTGGGAGGTGATCGCGGAATAGGCTCATCCGCCCTGGTGGGCGGCCTCGCGAGGCAAGCCATCAGGCTTGATGAGCCACCATTTCGAGAGCACATCTCGGTTTGATCGAAACCCCGGGGTCGATGTCCTGAAAAGGCGGCCCCGGACGTCGGGAGAAACCAAATGATCCAGATGCAGACCAATCTGGATGTGGCTGACAATTCCGGAGCCCGGAAAGTTCAGTGCATCAAGGTCCTCGGCGGTTCGCACCGCCGCTACGCATCGGTCGGCGATATCATCGTCGTATCCGTGAAAGAGGCCATTCCGCGCGGCCGCGTGAAGAAAGGCGACGTCCGCAAGGCCGTTGTCGTGCGCACCGCCAAGGAAGTCCGCCGCGAAGACGGCACCGCGATCCGCTTTGACCGCAACGCCGCCGTCATCCTCAACAACGCAGGTGAGCCCGTGGGCACCCGTATCTTCGGGCCGGTTGTGCGCGAGCTGCGCGCCAAGAACTTCATGAAGATCATCTCGCTGGCGCCGGAGGTGCTCTGATGGCTGCGAAACTCAAAAAAGGCGACAAGGTCATCGTGCTTGCCGGCAAGGACAAGGGCAAGACCGGTGAAATTTCCACCGTCATGCCGAAAGAAGGCAAGGCCGTGGTCGACGGGCTGAACATGGCGATCCGCCACACCCGTCAGAGCCAGTCGAGCCAGGGCGGCCGTCTGCCCAAGGCGCTGCCGATCGACCTTTCCAACCTCGCCATCGTCGATGCCAACGGCAAACCGACCCGCGTCGGCTTCCGCATGGAGGACGACAAGAAGGTCCGCTACGCCAAGACCACGGGGGATGTGATCTGATGCTCGATACCGCCAATTATACCCCGCGCCTCAAGGCGAAGTTCCGCGACGAGATCAAGGCGAAGATGAAGGAGGAGTTCGGCTACTCCAACGACATGATGATCCCGCGTCTCGACAAGATCGTGCTGAACATCGGTTGCGGTGCCGAAGCCGTCCGCGACAGCAAGAAAGCCAAGTCCGCCGTCGAGGACCTGACCAAGATCGCAGGCCAGCAGGCCGTGTCGACCAAGGCCAAGAAATCCATCGCCGGTTTCCGCGTCCGTGAAGAGATGCCGCTGGGTGCCAAGGTGACCCTGCGCGGCGACCGGATGTATGAGTTCCTCGACCGCCTGATCACCATCGCGATGCCCCGCATCCGCGACTTCCGCGGTGTGAAGCCCTCCTTTGACGGTCGCGGCAACTTTGCCACCGGCCTCAAGGAACACATCGTCTTCCCGGAGATCGATTTCGACAAGGTCGACGAGGTCTGGGGTATGGACATCATCATCACCACCAATGCGCAGCAGGTCGGGGATCACTCTGCCGATGCGCAGGCAAAGGCGCTGTTGAAGCATTTCAACATGCCCTTCAACGCCTGAGGAGCGACATCATGGCCAAGAAAGCAATGATCGAACGCGAAAAGAAGCGCCAGCGCCTGGTGGCGAAATATGCCGCCAAACGTGCCGAGCTCAAAGAGATCGCGAATGACGAGAGCAAGCCGATGGAAGAGCGCTTCAAGGCGCGCCTCAAGCTTGCCAAACTGCCCCGCAACAGCTCGCCCACCCGGTTGCACAACCGTTGCCAGCTGACGGGTCGTCCGCACGCGTATTACCGCAAGCTCAAGGTCAGCCGTATCGCGCTGCGCGAGCTTGCATCCGAGGGCAAGGCCCCGGGCATGGTCAAGTCGAGCTGGTAAGGGAGGGTATATAGATGAACGATCCTATCGGCGATATGCTCACCCGCATCCGCAACGCCTCGATGCGCGGCAAGTCCACCGTCTCGACACCGGCCTCCAAGCTGCGTGGCTGGGTGCTCGATGTGCTGGCGGATGAAGGCTATATCCGCGGCTACGAAAGCAGTGCGGACGAGCGCGGTCACCCGACGCTCGAAATCAGCCTGAAATATTACGAAGGCGCCCCCGTCATTCGCGAAGTCAAGCGGGTCTCCAAGCCCGGTCGTCGCGTCTACATGGGCGTCAAGGACATCCCGCAGGTCCGTCAGGGCCTGGGTGTGTCGATTGTCTCCACCCCCAAGGGTGTGATGTCGGATGCAAGCGCGCGCAGCCAGAATGTTGGCGGCGAAGTGCTCTGCACCGTCTTCTGAGGAGGGCTCCAGATGTCTCGTATCGGCAAACAACCGGTCGCGCTGCCCTCGGGGGTTTCGGCCTCCCTTTCGGGTCAGACGATCGAGGTGAAGGGGCCGAAAGGCACCCAGAGCTTCACCGCAACCGACGATGTCACCATCGCGGTCGAAGATAACGTGATCACCGTCAAGCCGCGCGGCAATTCCAAGCGGGCGCGCCAGCAATGGGGCATGTCCCGCACGGTTGTCGCCAACCTCGTGCACGGGGTGACGGACACGTTCAAGAAAGAGCTGGAGATCCAGGGTGTGGGATACCGGGCGCAGGTGCAGGGCAAGACCCTGAAGCTGAACCTCGGCTACAGCCACGATGTGGATTTCGAGATCCCCGAGGGGATCAGCGTCCAGTGCCCCAAGCCCACCGAGATCGTGATCGAAGGTCACGACAAGCAGGTGGTGGGTGAGGTTGCGGCCAATATCCGCGACTGGCGCCGGCCGGAGCCGTACAAGGGGAAGGGTATCCGCTACAAGGGCGAGTACATCTTCCAGAAGGAAGGCAAGAAGAAGTAAGGATGCAAGGTCATGGCTAACAGTAAACGACAGCTGTTCCAGAAGCGCCGCCTGCGCGTCCGGAACAAACTCCGCAAGGTCAACGCAGGTCGCGTGCGTCTTTCGGTTCACCGCTCCAACAAGAACATCAGCGTTCAGCTGATCGACGATGTTGCGGGCACCACGCTGGCCTCCGCCTCCTCGATGGAGAAGGATCTGGGCGTCGTGGGTCAGAACAACGTCGAGGCCGCCGCCAAGGTGGGCACCGCCATCGCCGAGCGCGCCAAGGCCGCCGGTGTGAGCGAGGCCTATTTCGACCGCGGCGGATTCCTCTTTCACGGCAAGGTCAAGGCTCTGGCCGACGCCGCCCGTGAAGGTGGTCTGAAGATCTGACGCAAAGGTGGGTCACAGACCCACCCTGCGCGGCCGGCGTAGGGTGGGTTTTGAACCCACCATCTGAAGGCGGGCAACCGTCTCGATGATCCGGGTCCCGCGCCGGGACACCTGGATTGGACAAACGGCGCCTGGATGCGCCACGATGAAAAGGAATGCCGTTCATGGCAGAACGTGACAACCGCCGGGGCAATCGCCGCGACCGCGACGAGGCCCCCGAATTCGCTGACCGCCTGGTTGCGATCAACCGCGTGTCGAAGACCGTCAAGGGCGGCAAGCGCTTCGGCTTTGCGGCGCTCGTCGTTGTGGGCGATCAGAAAGGCCGCGTCGGCTTTGGCAAGGGCAAGGCCAAGGAGGTCCCCGAGGCCATCCGCAAGGCCACCGAGCAGGCCAAGCGCAAGATGATGCGCGTGCCGCTGAAAGAGGGCCGCACCCTGCACCACGATATCGAGGGCCGCCATGGCGCGGGCCGCGTGGTGATGCGCACCGCCCCGCAAGGTACCGGGATCATCGCCGGTGGTCCGATGCGCGCGGTGTTCGAGATGCTGGGTGTGCAGGACGTGGTCGCCAAGTCGATCGGCAGCCAGAACCCCTACAACATGATCCGTGCCACGCTCGACGGTCTGACCAAGGAGCAATCCCCGCGCAACGTCGCCCAGCGTCGTGGCAAGAAGGTCGCCGACATTCTGCCCAAGCGCGACGGTGTCGTCGATGAGCAGTCGGACGTGGCCCATAACGCGCCGGTGGCCGAAGCCACCGCGGACGCGTGAGAGAGGACTGACCCATGGCAAAGACCATCGTCGTGAAGCAGATCGGCTCGCCGATCCGTCGCCCCGAAAAGCAGCGCCAGACCCTGATCGGTCTGGGTCTCAACAAGATGCACAAGACCCGCGAGCTGGAGGACACCCCCTCGGTGCGCGGCATGATCAACAAGATCCCGCATCTGGTCGAGATCGTCGAAGAGCGCGGCTGAGACAACTCAGCGGCTCGAGACACCTAGTAAAGTCACAGCGCCTCGCGGATCCGTCCGCGGGGCGCTTCTGGTTTGGGTGGTGGCCATGCGCCGGGCCGTGCCCGGACGCCCGGGCAAATGGCTGCAGGCCAAAGCGATACCGCTGCCGCGCCGGAATTGCCTCGCGGCTGACAGGCTGAGGCTCTCTCACTGTCCATCGCAGGTTTGCCGAGCGCAGCGTCCGGGGATTGCCGGGTATCAGCGTCGCGCCAGGCGTTGTGCAACACCAAAAGGGAGCCCCGCATGACCCAGACATGCCGCACATTCCTGACCACCGCCGCCGCCGCTGCGGGCTCGATCACCGTGGTCCCTTTTGCCGCCCATGCCGGTGGCCACAGCCCGCATGAGTTCAAGACCTCGCAAGGGCTGCTGACCGTACACCCGGTCAATCACGCCTCGATCGTGATGGAGACCCCCATCGGCACGCTTTATGTCGATCCGGTTGGGGATGCCGCGCTATATGCCGACTTTCCGGGGGCCGATCTCATCCTCGTCACGCACGAGCATGGCGATCACTACAACGAAGAGACGCTGACCGCGCTCAAGGGGGAGGCCACGCAGATGATCGTGAACCCCGCCGTGATGGCAAAGCTCTCTGACGGGCTGAAAACCAACACGACGGAGCTTGGCAACGGCGCTACCGCCTCGCTGACCGGGCTGCAGGTCGACGCGATCCCGGCCTACAACACCACCGAAGAGCGGCTGAACTTCCACCCCGAAGGCCGCGACAACGGCTATGTGCTCACCATGACCGACTTCCGCGTCTACATCTCCGGTGACACCGAGGACATCCCCGAGATGCGCGCGCTGGAGAACATCGATCTGGCCTTTGTCTGCATGAACCTGCCCTTCACCATGGAAGCCGCCGCCGATGCGGTGCGCGAATTTGCACCGGTGGCGGTCTGTCCTTACCATTATCGCGGTCGCGGTGGCGGCACGCAGGACCCCGAGGAGTTTGCAAGCCTCGTGGGCGACGCCGCGACGGTGAAGATCGGCAACCGGTACTGAAACCGGCCCGCGCCGCATCCCGCCTTTTCCCGCGCCTTCCCCCTTGCGAGGCCCACCCCTCTCGCGCACCATGGGCTCGGGGAGGACGATCACATGGCGCTGGATCTGGACGGGTTCGATCTCAACCGGATCGGGCCGGATTTTATCGAGGACCCGCACCCGGTGCTGCACGCGCTGCGCGCGCGTCAGCCGATCCATCACAACGCCGACAGGTCGGTTTATCTCACGCGCTACGATGACGTGCTCAAGGTCTATCAGTCGCGCGACATGCTGTCGGACAAGACCGAGGCCTTTGGCGAGAAATTCGGCCGCTGCCCGCTGCACACCCACCACACCACGTCTCTCATTTTCAACGATCCACCCTATCACAGCGTGGTGCGAAAGCTCATCTCGGGGGCGTTCACACCGCGCAAGCTGGCGGAGTTCCAGCCGCTGATCGAAGAAATCGTGGACCGGTTGCTCGACCGCGTGGCCGAGATGGGAGAGCTCGATCTCATCGAGGGTTTCGCCAAGGTGCTGCCGACCGAAATCATCTCGTTCATGCTGGGCATTCCCGAGGAGCAGCGCACAAGGCTGCGCGGTTACAGCCTCGCCATTCTGGGCGCGCTCGACCCGGTGGTGCCCGCCGAGCGGCTGGCCGAGGGCAACCGCGCGGTCGAGGAATTCGGCGCGATCCTGTCCGATCTCATCGACCACCGCCGCGCCCATCCCGACGGGGCCGCGCAGGGCGAGGTGCTGGAGGCGCTGATATTCGGAGAGCACGAGGGGCGACAGCTGACCCAGGAAGAGCTCATCCAGAACTGCATCTTTCTGCTCAATGCCGGTCACGAGACCACCACCAGCTTTGTCGGCAACGCCATGGGCACGCTTTTTGACAATCCCGATCAGCATCGCCTGCTGCTCGACGATCCCGACCTCATCACCACCGCCATCGAGGAGTTCCTGCGCGTCGAGAGCCCGTTGCAGATCGGCAACCGGCTTGCCGGAGAGGACATCGCGCTGCATGCGGGCACGGTGCCAAAGGGCACTTATATCCACACCTCGATTGCCGCCGCGAACCGCGATCCGGAGGTCTTTGCCGATCCCGACCGCGTCGACATCACCCGCAAACCCAACCGGCACATTGCGTTCATCACCGGCATCCATGTCTGCCTCGGTGCGACGCTGGCGCGGATCGAAGGGCGGATTGCGATCGGACGGCTTGTGGCGCGCTTTCCGAAGATCGCGCAGAACGGCGCGCGCAGCCGGGTTCCTCTGGCCCGGTTCCGGGGCTTTGCGACCCTGCCGGTGCGGGTCTGACGTCTGATCGCCGGGCGCGCTATTCCGCCTGCGCCGCCTGGAACGGATCGCGCAGGTGGCGCACCCGGTAGCGGCGCGGCGTGGTGCCGTATTGCTGCTTGAAAAGCCGATAGAAATAGCTGGTGTTGTCAAAGCCGCAGGCATCCGAGACATCGTTGATCGATTGCTCGTCGCTGCGCAGAAGATGGGCGGCAAATTCCACGCGGATCTGGTTGATATATTCCGAAGGCGTCAGCCCGGTCACCGATTTGCAGGTCCGGCAGACATGTTCGTGGCTGCGCCCGGCGGCGGCGATCAGACCGGCCGCACCGCGGCGGAACACCTCTTGCGACTGCGCGGCGCTGCAGGCCTCCGCAAACCAGCGCGGAGAACTGCTGGCCACGCCGCTTGTGGCATCGGCGACGCGATTGGTGAGCACCAGCAGAAACTCCTCGATCCGCGCCAGCGACCGATGCGCGGTCTGCAGCTGTTGGGCCACATTGATCGCACGGGCAAAACGCGCGGGGCCCAGCATGTGCATGTCGGGCAGCGGGGCGGAGCTGTCAAAGAACCGCCCGCGGATCGCATCGCTGTAGCGGCTTGCCAGATGGGTTGCCGTCTCCGTCCGAAACATCACGTTCACGATCTGGCAACCCGCCGCCCGGTCGGCGCGGAACGCATGCACATCGCGCGGGCGCACAAAGGCTAGCTGCCCGGGTTCCAGCATCTGCGTGACCCCGTTGACCCAATGCTGGGTCTTGCCGCTCTCGATCAGGAACACCTCGAAATAATCGTGGTCATGGGCCTGGTCCGGATAGCGCGTGGCCAGCCGCTTGCGGGCGAAGTGAAACGCCTCATCGGGTTTGAGGTAGGTGTCGATGCGGAAGGTTGTTTTGCGCATGCAGCAATATTGGCAAAGAAAAGCGCCCCTGTCGCGGAGGAATGTCAAATCAGTACATAAAAATGTCAATCTGGACCGCTGACAGAGAGGTGCTGAATCGCAATGCTTGCCACAGGGGGAGAATTTCACGATGTCGACACTGCAACAGGACCTGCGCTTTGCGCCTGTCCGCACAGCCGCGCCGAAACGCCTGTCGCAGGCGCAGATCGCCAGCTACAACCGCGACGGCTTTGTGCAGCCCTTTGACGTCTTCGGCGCGGCCGAGATTGCCGGGATCCGCGCCTATCTCGACGGGTTGATGCGCGATATGGGGCCCGAGGGCGCCTATGGCATCAATTGTTACCAGTCGCGGCTTTCGGGTCTTTGGGACATCGCCACGGACCCCCGCATCCTCGATCACGTGGAGGATATCATCGGGCCGGACATCCTTTGCTGGGCAACCGCGATCCTGTCGAAAAAGCCGCATGATCCCAAGGCCGTGCCCTGGCATCAGGACGCTTCGTTCTGGTCGCTCAGCCCGGCGCGTACGGTGACCGTGTGGCTCGCCATCGACGATGCCGATGCCGGGAACTCCGCGATGCGGTTCATACCTGGCACCCATGATCGCGGTGCGATTGCGGTACAGAAAACCGGCGATGGCGCGGTCTTTCACAAGCAAACCGCCGATGCCGAATCGCTGGGCCAGCCGTTCACCAACGCGCTGAAAGCCGGACAGATCTCGTTGCATGCGGATATGCTGGTGCACGGATCGGAGCCGAACCTGTCGGAGCGCAGGCGGTGCGGCTTTACCCTGCGCTACTGCCCGCCGCAGGTGCAGATCACCGACGCTGCCTGGGCCAGCGGCGTGGAGGCGATCCTCTGCCGCGGTCAGGCGGGTGACTGGACCACCCATCCGCGCCCCGCCAACAACGACATCACACAGACGCAAAGCCCGCATGTGGTGGGGAACAACTGATGCAACTCACCTGGTTCGGACATGCCGCCTTTGGCCTTGTGCCCGACAAAGGCCCCCGCATCATCACCGATCCCTATACGCCCGAAGGGGTGGGCTATGCACCGATCACCGACCCCGCCGATCTGGTGCTGATCTCGTCGGATGACGACGACGCCCATTGCCGGGCAGACCTGATCGCGGGCAACCCGGAGGTTGTGAACGCGCTGCAGGTCGCCCAGTCCGGCGGCACCACCACCGCGCAGGGCGTCGAGATCACTGCCATCGAGGCCGCCGAATGGGATCACCATCCCGAACATGCGGTGCCGGGCCAGAACGGCATGTACCGCTTCACCCTCGACGGACTCCGCTTTGCGCATATGGGCGATGTCGGCAACCCGCTGACCGACGCGCAGCAGGCGTTTTTCGAAGGCACCGACGTGCTCTTTGCGCTGGCAGGCGGCTATCTCACGCTCGAGCTGCCCGACCTGATGGAGATGATCCACCGCACAAGGCCGAAGCTGGTCATTCCGATGCATTTCCGCACGCTGACCTACCGGCCCCGCAACACCATGTGGATCGAAAGTTTCCTGAGCCATTTCAAGGATGAAGACGTGGATTTCGCCTTTGGCGCGACGCATGATCTGAGCCGTGATGCCCTGCCCGGGAGGACGCGGGTTCTGGTGATGGATTACGTCCGCTGACGGCAACCAAGACAAACGAGGGCAAAAGCCCGGACTGAAAGGGAGGACAACATGAAACCAACATATCTGCTTTTGGCGTCGACCGCACTGGCGCTGGCCGCAACCGCGACACTGGCCCAGAACGTGGCCCGCGAGGATACGGTCATCTTCGATCTGGACCGCACCATCCAGGACCCCGAGAACTTCAACTGGATGACCCCCGGCACCAAGCGCATGCATGGCGCGCACCAGACCATGTGGGAGCCGCTCTTCATCCTGAATTACGGCACCGGAGAGCTTGACCCGTGGCTCGCCACGGGCTTCACGCAGAACGACGACAGCACCGAGTTCACCGTGACCCTGCGCGACGGCGTCGAATGGTCCGATGGCGAGGCGTTCAACGCCGATGACGTGATCTTCACCACCAATATCGCGCTGACCAACGACGACATCTCCTCTCGCGAGGCCTCGACCATCCGCGCGCAGGTCGCCTCGGTCGAAAAGGTCGACGATCTTACCGTCACCTTCACGCTGCAGAACCCCAACCCGCGCTTCATGGTGGAAAATTTCGGCGTGCGGATCTTTGGCTCTTTTCTGATCATGCCGGAACATATCTGGGCCGATCAGGACGCCGCGACCTTCACTTTCAATCCGCCCATCGGAACCGGGCCCTATACGTTCGGCTCCGCGGCCTCCAACCGCGCGATCTGGAACCGCAACGACGACTGGTGGGGCGCCAAGACCGGGTTTCAGGATCTGCCTGCGCCGCAGCGGGTGATCTTTCTGGAATCGGGTGGCGAGGAAAGCCGCGCCCAACTGATGCTGTCCAACCAGCTCGATGCGGCGCAGAACGTCACCATCGGCACCTTCGAGGCGATCAAGGCGCAGAACCCAAACGTCATCGCCTGGCACCAGGATTATCCCTTTGCCGCCGCCGATCCCTGCGCGCGCCAGCTGGAGATCAACACCACAATCGCGCCCTGGGACAACGCCAATATGCGCCGCGCGGTGGCCCATATCATCGACCGTTCGCAGATCGTGAACGTCGCCTACGAAGGCACAACCGAGGCCAGCCGCACGATGTTTGCGCAATACGGCTCCATGGCGCCGTTCATCGACGCGGTGACCGAAGCCGGCTACGGGCTTCCGGCCAAAGCCGATGTGGCCGCGGGCCAGGCGCTGATCGAAGCGGAAGGCTGGGTGCGCGACGGCGACTACTACACCAAGGATGGCGAGACGCTGTCGGTCAACGTGCATGTAAACTCCGCCTCGACCGAATACACCCGCACCATCGACGTGATCGTCGAACAGCTGCAGCGCGCGGGAATCGACGCCAAGGCGGTGCCTGTGGAAAACGGCGTGTTCTGGGGGGAGGTGCTGCCATTTGGCGCCTACGAGATGTCCTATAGCTGGCTTTCCTGCGGGTCGGTCAACGAACCCTGGGCCTCGATGGGGCGCTACACGGTCAAGGATGTGGTGCCGGTGGGCGAACGCAGCCCGGGCTTCAACAACACGGCGCGCTGGGACGGGCCTGCCGCCGAGGCCTACTCCGCCATCATGGAGGATATCGCGTCGCGCCCGCTGGGCGACGAGGAAATCCCGGGACTGGTGGCCGAGGCCTACCAGCATCTCGACGCCGAGATGCCGTTCATCCCGCTGGTGCAGGCCGCCAAGCTGCTGCCGATGAACACCACCTACTGGACGGGCTGGCCCACGGCAGAGAATTACTACAACCACCCGTTCTTCTGGTGGAACCACACACACCAGATCATTCACAACCTCGAACCTGCGAACTGATCTGACCACGGCCGCGGCACTCCGGTCTCCTCCCGGATCAGAGCGCTGCGGCCGGAACTCTTGCCCCGGAAGGCGGCCGGTCCGCCCCGAACCGCACCGGTCACATGGGCCCGATACGCCAGGGCTTCATCTTGCCGCTGAACTTCGGGGGGCCCGGGGTTCTGGCCCCCCGTCCGCCCGCGGGATCCGGGCGGCACCGCCCGGACCACCGGCCCATCGCCCGGGACAAGCGCCGCCATGCCGGGCCGAGCGTGACACGCATGACATGTGCAGGGATGGTGCATCGCCTCGACAGGCGCAACTTCGGAGGATTTGACCCATGGGACGTATCCCGCGCGACTACCTCATCAACCGCCTGATCACGCTGGTTCTGACCATCCTGATCGCCGCCACGATCATCTGGATCATCCCGCGGCTGAGCCCGGTCGATCCCGCCGAGATCGCGCTCGGCCGGATGGCTGCGGGCGCGGGATCCGTGGCCAATTCCGAAGAGATCCTGGCGCAGCTGCGCGCCAATATGGGCATCGACCAGCCGCTGATCGTGCAGTATCTCAAATACATCTCCGGCGCGCTGGTCTTCGATTTCGGGCTGAGCACCGCGGCTTTCCCGACCCCGGTCTCGACCCTGATCCTCAACGCGCTGCCCTGGACGCTGGGGCTGATGATCCTGTCGCTGCTGATCACCTTCTTCATCGGCAACCTGCTGGGTGCGCTGATGGTCTGGGAACGCTCTCCGAAGCTGGTGAAAGTGGCGATCCCCGCCGCGATGGTCTTTACCTCGATCCCGCCGATCCTGTCGGGGCTTCTGCTGATGTGGATCTTTGCGGCCAAGCTGCAATGGTTCCCGCTCACCGGGGCCTATTCGATCTTTGTGGAGCCGGGCTGGAACTGGGCCTTCGTGCAATCGGTGATCAGCCACGGCTTCCTGCCCGCGCTCTCGATTGTCGTGGTGACCTTCGGCTTCTGGGCGCTGGGCATGCGCGGTCTGATGATCGGCGTGCAGGGCGAGGATTATGTAAAACTGGCCGAGGCCAAGGGGCTCAAGCCCCGCTACATCCTTTACCGCTACATGATCCGCAACGCGATCCTGCCGCAGATCACCGCCTTTGCACTCAAGATCGGTCTGCTGATTGCAGGTCAGGTGCTGGTGGAACGGATCTTTGCCTATAACGGCATGGGCAAGCTTCTTTATGACGCGATCCTCAACCAGGATTTCCCGGTCATCCAGGGCGTGAGCTACGTGATCATCCTGATCACCGCGCTGTCGGTCTTCATGGTCGATCTGCTCTACCCGTTCATCGACCCGCGCATCCGGCATGAAACGGCGTAGGGGGGAGCACAGACATGTCCAATTATTCCACCGACGACAACACCGCCGAAGCGGTCAGCCCCGCACCGCTCACCCGCGCCGAGAAACGTCAGGCGCGGCGCATCCGGCGCTTCGACAACCCCTGGCTCAACCCCAAGCTCATGTGGGGCGGGGGGCTGTTGCTGGCGATCATCGCGCTGGGGATCATCGGCCGGCTGATCTGGGATCTCGATCTGGTATTCACCGGCTCCAGCACGCTCAAGCTTCCGCCTGTGGGGTTCGAGAACCTGCGCGGTCAGCCCGGCGTCTGGGCCAATCCGCTGGGCACCGATGGCGGCGGGCGCGACATGCTGGCGCTGATCATCATCGGCGCGCCCAACACGCTGTTTGTCGGGCTGCTGGCGAGCCTCATCGGCATGTCCATCGGCATTTTCCTGGGCTTTTCCGCCGGGTTTCTGGGCGGGCGCACCGATGACGTGATCCGGGTCGGGGCGGATGTGATGATCACCATCCCGCCGCTGCTCATTCTCGTGGTGTTCCAGTCGGCCTTCGGCGATGTCACGCTGACCATGATGGCGCTGCTGATCGCGGGATTTGTCTGGCAATCGCCGACCCGCCTCATCCGCGCGCAGGTGCTCTCGATGAAGCAATCGGGCTATGTGCAGATGGCGCAGCTCTCGGGCGCCTCGACCACGCATATCATGTTCCGCGAGATGCTGCCCAACCTGGTGCCTTATCTTTTCGGGTCGTTCATCGCGTCGGTCACCACCTCCATCGTCACCGCGGTGGGTCTCGAGGTGCTGGGCCTTGGCCCGCAGCGCATCCCGACGCTGGGCCGCACGATCTACGAGGCGATCAACGCGGGCGCGCTGATCCAGAACCTCTGGTGGTGGTGGGGAATCCCGACGTTGCTGCTGGCGGTGATGTTCATCGGCCTGCTGCTGATCAATCTCGGGCTCGACGAGGTTTCCAACCCGCGCCTGAGGAAGCTGTCATGACGCGCCCCGGACCCGCGGACCTCATAGCCGGGGCCATGTCGGCCCGCCCGCCCGGGCGATCCCGCGCCGCCAGGAAAGGACACAGCTGATGCTGGACAACGATATCCGAACCGACAAGCCGGTCCTGACCCTCAAGGACCTTTCCATCGAATTTCCGACCCCGAAAGGCGTGGTGCAGGCCGTCAGCGCGCTGAGCCTCGACATCCACAAGGGACGGCGCGTGGGCTTCATCGGCGAAAGCGGCTCCGGCAAGACGACCACCGCGCTCTCGGTCATGCAGATGCTGGCGGAGCCCGGCCGCGTCTCCGGCGGCACGATCGATCTGGGCGGCACCGACATTCTGGGCCTGTCCGAAGAAGAGATGCGCCGCGCGCGGCTCAGCCGCGTTGCCTATATCCCGCAAGGCGCGATGAACTCGCTCAACCCGGTGATGCGGGTCGAGCCGCAGATGTGGGACGGCATCATCGCCCATGAAGGTCATATGGACCGCGCCGAGCTCAAGCGCCGCTCCGACGCGGCACTGCAAAGCGTCGGCCTGCCGCTGCATACCGGCGCGCTCTATCCGCACGAGCTGTCCGGCGGCATGAAACAGCGCGTCTGCATCGCCATGGGCATCATCCTGAACCCCGAACTGATCATCGCCGACGAGCCAACCTCGGCGCTCGATGTGGTCACCCAGCGGCAGGTCATGCAGACGCTGAAGGCGATACAGTCCGAGATCGGCTCCGGCCTCATGCTGATCGGTCACGACATGGGGCTGATGGCGCAGACCGTAGACGAGCTGGCGGTGCTGAAGGACGGCGAGCTTGTCGAGCACGGCACCGTGCAACAGATCCTCGAGGCGCCGAAACATCCCTATACGCGGGATCTGATCTCATCGGTGCCGCTGGTGGGCGGAGAGAGCTTTCTCAACCCCGATGCGCGCGCCGAAGCGCCCCGGCGCGACAGCTCTGAGCCGCTTTTGCGGTTCGAGAACGTGCGCAAGAATTACGGTGCGGTGACCGCGCTGCAACCGCTCTCCTTCACCCTGCAGGGCGACACGCCGCAGATCATCTCGATTGTCGGTCAGTCGGGCTCCGGCAAGTCGACGATGGGGTCGATCATGCTTGGCTTCAACCCGCCCAGCGAGGGCCGCGTGCTTTTCGAAGGGCAGGACGTGGCCGGGATGAACGCGGCGCAGAGCCTTGAGTTCCGCAAGAACGTGCAGGCCGTATTCCAGGACCCCTATGCCTGCTTCAACCCGTTCTACCGCGTCAACCACGCGCTGAAATTCCCCTTCCGGCAGTTCGGCCTGTCCAAGGGAGAGGAGCACACCCAATCGGCGATGGAGGAGGCCTGCGAGGCGGTCGGCCTCGATCCCGATCTGGTGCTCACGCGCTATCCGCACCAGCTGTCGGGTGGACAGCGGCAGAGGCTGATCGTCGCGCGCGCGCTGATGCTGAGCCCCAAGCTGCTGATCGCGGATGAGCCGGTGAGCATGGTGGACGCCTCGCTGCGCGCCTCCATCCTCAGCAATATCTACGATCTCAAGGACAAATACGGCATCTCGATCCTCTATATCACCCATGATCTGGCCACTGCCTACCACGTCAGCGATTTCGTGATGGTGCTCTTCAAGGGTCATGTGGTCGAGGCGGGGCCGCCGCGCGAGGTGATCGGCGCGCCGCAGCACCCCTATACGCAGCTGCTGATCGACAGCATTCCCTGGCCGGACCTGCAGCGCAGCTGGGGCGATGGCAAGACCGACTGGGATCCCACCGCGCTCGAGGCGGAGGCCGCCAAGGCAAGTGCGGTCTACCGGGGCGATGTGCCGGGTTTCGATCTGGCGCTCGGATGAGCGGACGCTGGCCTTTTGTCGCGGAAAAGATCGCGTCCCGGCTGGACCTGATCGCGCCTCTTGTGCATCGCAGGCGGTGGCCTCTGCCGCCTTTTCGGCTGCTGCCGCTGCCGGGCGCGATCATCGACGCGCCGATCTGCAGCGATCCCGCCGGGTGGGAGGAGATTGCCCCGCAAAGCTACTGGGGTCATGCGGATCTGAATTTCGTGATGAAGTCGCAGTTCGAGGTGCCGGAGGGCTGGGACGCAGAGCGTCTGGCGCTGCATCTGCCGCTGGGCGTCATGGGCGATATCTTCAACCATCCCGAGGCGCTGGTGCATGTGGACCAGACCCCCATCGGTTCTGCCGATCGCTACCATCACAGCCTGACGCTGTCGCCCGATCTGGCCGATGGCGCGGGCCATGTGCTGTCCTTGCACGGCTGGACCGGGCTGGCGAGCTGGCCGCCCGACCCTGCAAGCAAGGCCAAGCTCTTCATGGGCTCGCCAGCGCTGGTGGAGCGGCATCCTGAGCTGCTGGCGTTCCGGCAACTGGCCGAGACCGCGCTCGACAGCGCGCGGGTGCTGGGGGCTAAGAGCGACGCGGCGCGCGCGCTGCTGGACGCCCTCGACCGTGCCTTTCTGACCCTCGACACCCGCGATCCGATGGGCGAGGCGCTTTACACCAGCGCGGGTCCGGCGCTCGAGGCCTTGCAGGAGGCCATTGCTCAGGCCGGCGCGCCGCTTGACGTCACGCTGCACGGCATCGGGCATGCGCATATGGACATCGCCTATCTCTGGCCGGTCGACCAGATCCGGCTGAAGAACGCGCGCACCTATGCCAACGTGCTGCGGCTGATGGACGAGGATCCGGGTTACCGGTTTTCGCACTCGCAACCCCAGCTCTACGCCATGGTCGAGCAGGACTACCCGCAGATCTTCGCCCGGATCCGCGACCGCGTGGCAGAGGGCCGGTGGGAGATCATGGGCGGCATGTGGGTGGAGCCCGATCTCAACATCCCCGGCCCCGAAGCGCTGGTGCGCCAGCTGACGCTCGGGCGGCAGTATTTCCACGACCGCTTTGGCGCGGTCGAGACGCCGGTGCTCTGGCTGCCCGACACGTTCGGCTTTCCCGCGCAGATCCCGCAGCTGATGAAACTGGCCGGTCTGCGCTGGTTTGTGACCAACAAGCTCAACTGGAACCAGCTCAATGCGGTGCCAAGCTCCACACATCACTGGGAAGGGCTCGATGGCAGCCGGGTGCTGGCACATGTGCTGACAACGCCGCGCGACGTGCAGTATCTGCCGTTCCCCACAAATTACAAAAGCGATCTCAGCGCCCGCGAGGTGCTTGGCACGTGGCAGCGCTCGACCGCGCCGGACAATCTGCGCGAGCTGCCGATCTGCTATGGCTACGGCGATGGCGGCGGCGGGCCGACCGAGGATCTGCTGGCCAAGGCGCGGGCCTTTGCCGCGATGCCCGGCATGCCGCGGCTGCGCCCCAGCACCCTGCGCGCGCTCTTCGAGCGGCTCGAGGCCGAAGACCCCGACCTGCCGGTCTGGCAGGGGGAGCATTACATGGAGGGCCATCGCGGCGTTCTGACCTCGCAAGGCTGGATCAAGCGCGCCAACCGCAAGGCCGAATGGGCGCTGCACGAGGCCGAGGCAATCTGCGCCATGGCGGGGCTTGCGCCGGATCTGCGCCCGATCTGGCAGCGCCTGTGCCTCAACCAGTTTCACGACATCCTCACCGGCACCTCTGTCACGCAGGTCTTCGACGACGCGCGCGCGGATTTCGCCACGATTGCGCGGGAAACCGAGGAGGTGGCGGCTGCCGCGGCTGCGGAACTGGCGCTGAGCGAGCGGGCGGTGGTCAACACCTCTCCGGTCACCGGGCCGCGGCTTGCGCTGGTGACCGGCGACGTGCCCGACGGCGCGCAGGTTGTGGATGGCGGCGCGCTGGTCTGTTTCGACGCGCTGCCGGGCTATTCCGTGACGCCGCTGTCCCGCGCGGCGCGCCCCGAAGGGGGGGCGCGGGCCCTGGTGGAAGGCGACGGCTTTGCGCTGGAAAACGCGCATGTGCTTGTGACGCTGAACGACGCGGGCCAGCTGACCCGCGTCTATGACAAGCTGACAGGCCGCGACGCGCTGGCGCCCGGGGCGCTCGGCAACCAGCTTCTGGCCTTCGAGGATCGCCCGATCTGCTGGGACGCCTGGGATATCGACCCGTTTATCGAAGACCGGCGCGAGACGCTGGCGGGTGTCACCACCTGCCGGATCACAGAAACCGGCCCGCTGCGCACCAGCATCGAGATCACCACCCGCTGGCGCCGGAGCACGATCCGCCAGACGCTGCGCCTGCGCGCCCATTCCCCGCGGCTCGATTTCGAGACGGATGTCGACTGGCATGAAACGCACACGCTGCTCAAGGCGGCCTTTCCGACCGGCATCCACGCGCCCGAAGCGATGTTCGACATCCAGTGGGGGCGGATTTCGCGCGCGACCAGCCGCGACACCGATTTCGACGCCGCCCGGTTCGAAGTACCGGCGCAGAAATGGGCGCAGCTCAGCGACGGGCGGCGCTGGGCTGCGGTGCTTAACGATTGCAAATATGGTTACGATGTCTTTGGCGACACGATCCGGATCACGCTGATCAAATGCGCGACCTCTCCGGATCCGGTGGCCGATCAGGGGCGGCATGTCTTCACCTATGCCTATCTCGTGGGGGCCGCGTCCGACACACAACCGCTGCTCACCGAAAGCTATGATCTCAACGCGCCGCTGCGGGTGCTGGCACCGCGCGCCGCAGCGAGCGGCAAGGCCGGGGCGTTTGTGACCTGCGATGCCGCAACCGTGGTGGTGGAGACGCTCAAGCCCGCCGAAGACCGGCGCGGCGTCGTCCTGCGGCTTTTCGAGACGCAGGGGCAGGCGGCGGATGCAAGTCTTCGCTTTGCGCAGGAGATCCGGACAGTGGAGGTCACCGACCTCATGGAAGTGCCGCAGGAGACCCGCGATCCCGACGGGAGCGCGGTCAAGGTCAGGCTGGCGCCTTACCAGATCCTGACGCTGCGGGTGCGTTTCGCCGAAACGTGACAGCGCGGCGGGGCACAGCGCCTTTTCGGGACTTTTCAGATCGCTTTAGGAACGTTTAAGGCGCGCTTCAGGACGGTCGGGTGCGCCTCGTGAGAGGGTGGTTTCAGCACCCACCCTCAGAAAGCGAGCATCCCATGGCCTTCCTCCCTCTCGAGATCACCACCCGGACCACCATCACCGCGATCGCAACCGCGCTGCTTGCGTCGCTCACCAAACGTCTGAAAGCGGCCCCGACCGACCCGCAAAAGCTGCTCGACATCCAGCAGCGCCGCGCAGAGGCCCGCCGGGCGGCGGACCGCTTGCTGCGGTGATATCCGGCGGGCGCGTCAGGCCGGTGATGGCCGCAAACGCGGGCCTCGGCAGGCCGCGCGGTTGGCGGGCACAATACGCAAAGCGCGCAGCTCAGCCGAGCGCCGCGATCACCTCGTCGGTCTTTGTCACCAGCGCGACATTCTGCATGGCATACTCGATGCTCGCCCGGTGCCAGTCGGCATTCATTGTCGAACAGCCATCTTCCGGGATCACCATGACATACCCCTTGTCGGCGCCGGTACGGGCGGTGTGCTCGATGGACATGTTGGTCCAGGCGCCGGTTTCGATGATCATGTCGCGCCCTTCGGCGCGCAGCACGGTCTCCAGATTGCTGCCCTCCCACGCGCTCATGCGCATCTTTTCGACCACGTGATCGCCCGGCTGCGGGGTCAGCGCATCCACCGCAGAGCCGCCCCAGGTGCCGCGCACCAGCGCGTTTTCATCCACCACCCCTTCGAACAAAGGCGCGTTGAGCGTCAGCCCCGGCGCGCCCGGTTCCACCAGGAAATGCACATGGATCACCGGCACACCCAGCTCTCGGCAGCGCGCGGCAAGGCGCACGACATTGGCGATGGCGTTCTGGTCGCGGCAATGCTGCGGGCTGCCCGAGGCGGCAAAGGCGCCGCCCTCCATCACCACATCGTTCTGCATGTCCTGAATGATCAGCGCGCAGCGGCTGGCATCGAGGCGCAGTGGCTCGTCGCCGCCGGGTGCAGGGGCCGTGACGGCGGGGCGCGCGCGCATGAAGGGCTCGTTTCGGGGGCCGATTTTTAGCGGCACCGCATAGACGCTGGTGCTGGCGGCGACATAAAGCGTGCGCCAATCCTCGCCGCCCCAATGCAGGTTGGCGGCCAGTTCCGGGATCGCGACCTTGCCGATCAGCTTGCCCGAGGGCGCATAGACCCAGAGCCCGCCCGGAGCGGTGACCCAGACATTGCCTTCAGCGTCGCATTTCATCCCGTCCGGCACGCCGGGCCGCAGGCTGTCGCGGATGCCGCTGGCAAAGACGCGCCCGTTGGCCAGAGATCCGTCGCCGCGCAGTTCGTAGACCCGGATATTCGCCTGCTCGGTATCGTTGATGTAGAGCTTCGATTCGTCGGGACAGAAACACAGCCCGTTGGGCATTGTGAAAAGATAGCGGTCGACCACAAGCTGCGGCTCGTCCCCCGGTCTGTGACCGGGCGGCAGGCGAAAGACGCCTTGCCAGCCCAGATCTCGCGGACGCTCCACCCCGAAGCCCGGCATCCGCCCGTACCACGGATCGGTGAACCAGACCGAGCCATCGGATTTCACCACGATATCGTTGGGCGAATTGAGCTCGCGGCCCTTGAAATGGCTGGCAAGCACCTCGCGCTGCCCGCCCGGTGAAAGCCGCGTCACCGAGGATGTGCTGTGCTCGCAGACCAGCAGGTTGAGCGCGGCATCATAGGTCATGCCGTTGCCCTTGTGGGAGGGCCGCAGCACCTCACGCACGCCCGCGCGGTCATAACGCCGCCGCACGTCGCCGGGCATGTCGGAGAACAGCAGGTAGTGCTCTGACGGATGCCAGATCGGGCCTTCGGTGAAGTCGAACCCCGACCCGATCTGCCGCACCGGGGCGTGTTCGTCGATCAGGGCGCGGAACGCCGGATCCAGAGCTTCATGTGCCATGGCGCGGCCTCACGCCGGGAACCAGTCGCGGCGCGGCACCGACTGGCTGACCGGACCGGGGACCACCATGTCGCAACGCCCGACCACGCGGCCGTTTTCGACCACGGCGGGTTTGTCATGGATCGGCAGAAGGTATTTCGCACCCGAATACATCAGCTTGCGGATCGCCCCCTTTTCCTGCCGCTTGGTGTTCCCGTGATTGCCGGTCACCTGGTATTCCTCGGGGCCGAAACTGCGCACCGGGTCGATGATCTGATCGTTGAAATCATAGATCACGTCGCCGCAGATCGTCGCGCGCCCGTCATCGGTATCCACATGCACGTTCATCGACCCTTCGGTATGCGCGCCGGCCATCTCGAGGAACACGCCGGGGATCAGCTCCACCGGGCCCGAGATCTCCAGATCCTCCAGCCGGAGCGCGCCGGGATGGTGCAGCCGCTCGACCAGATGGATGATGTCGGGTTTGGGGTATTGCGGGTGCATCAGGCCCGAGACCGAATATTCCAGCTCGCGCCGGTTGATGACCACGGTGGTGTTCATCGGAAAGTGGTCGTCCTTTCCCGCGTGGTCGATATGCAGATGGGTGTGCAGCACGTAGCGCACATCGCCGGGCTTGACGCCGTGATTGGCCAGCTGCCGCTCGATCATGTTCTCGTGGAACTGCAACCCGCGCATGCCCAGCGTCTCCATGATCGCGTTGTCGCGATAGCCGGTATCCACCACGATCGGGTAGAGCCCGCCGAGGATCAGAAAGCCGTAAACCGGCACCCGCCGCGTGCGCCCGCAATCGCGGCCCAGCACCAGAAAGCTCGATTCCAGTTCGATATCGCCGTAGTCGAGTATCCTGATTTCCAGTCCCATGGCGGTCTCCTCCCTCTGTCAGGCCAGCCGGTACACCCGGCAGGCCGTGTCGTTGAAAATGGATTGCTGTTCGGATTGGCTGAGCCCACCGGCGGCCGCGCGATGCGCGGAAATCAACGCGTCATAGGTGGTCCAGAGCTTTTCGATGGGGAAATTGGAGCCCCAGAGGCAGCGTTCGGCGCCGAAAAGCGCAACCGTCTCGGAGGTCAGCCACGCGATCAGATCCGGATCGAGCCTGTGCCGGAACGTGCCGAACCCCGAAAGCTTGGCTGTGACATTGGGGCATTGGGCAAGCGCGGCCATAGCGCGGCGCCAGCTGTCGCGGCCAGCCTCGGACGTGTCCTCCAGCATGCCCGCGTGCTGCAGTACGAAGGTGACATCGGGGCAGGACGCGGCCAGGTCGCAGGCACTCTGCATCTGCGGGGCAAAGACCTGCAGTTCGAACACGAGGTCATAGTCGGCCAGCCGCGCCACGTTGCGCTGCACGGAAGCATCGCGGCAGAGATCGGCATGCGGGGCAAAGCGGTAGGCGGGGGTCTCGTGCCAGTGAAACTGCTGCCGGATGCCGCGCAGATGCGGAAAGCGCAGGAGCCGGTCAATCGCCGGTCGCACGTCCGGTACGGTCATGTCGGCATAGGCCACCAGCCCGTGCGGCCAGCCGGTCTCGGTCGCGAGGGTCTCGATCCAGGCAGCCTCCTGCTCGGCCTGCTCGACCGGCCAGTTGGCCTGCACATAGACGGATTTGCTGACGCCGGTGCCCGCGATGTCGCTTTGGTATTCGGCCATCGGATAATCGCGGCGAATGGGCTCGTATGGGCCGAAAATGCGCGGCTGCATCGGGCCGGAGAGCCAGGGCAGATCGGCCTGCCGCCAGACATGGAAATGGGCGTCCACGATGCTCATCGCCGCGCGCCCTTGGAGAACTGCAGGATCTCGGTCGCGATGGCGGGCGGCGTGCTGCCGTCGCCCAGCCGGTCGAGCATCGGCAGGATGCTCTGCATCGCTTCGGTCTCGGGCCGGTAGGCCGGGTCGGCGGCCAGCGGCGAGAGCCAGAGCACCGACCACGCCAGCGCGTCGAGCCGCATCATCGAGGCTTCCAGCGCCTCGGGTCCGCCGCGTTCCAGCCCGTCCGACAGGATGATGACCAGCGCGCCGCGCGCATGTGCGGCAAAGCGCGGGATCGACAGGAACGCGGCGATGGCCTCGCCCAGCCGCGTGCCGCCGTCCCAGTCGGCCACAAGGCCCGAGGCCAGTCTCAGCGCCTGATCGCGGTTGCGGTGCCTGAGCGCGCGGGTGACCCGCGTCATCCGGGTGCCCAGCGTGAAACACTCGACCCGCTCGCCGCCCTGTTGTAACGCATGCGCCAGACGCAGCGCGCCATCGGTGCCCTCTTTCATGCTGCCCGAGACGTCGATCAGCATCAGCACGCGGCGCTCGCGCGGTACGCGGCGACGGCTTGGCAGATGGGTGATCTCTCCGTCCCGGCGCATCATCTCGCGGAACGCCCGGCGCGCATCGGCCAGCCTGCCCTTGCCCGACGCCCAACGCCGGGACCGGCGTTTGGGCAGGCTGCGGGGCAGGGCGCGGGTGAAGGCGCGCAGGGCCGCGTCCTCGTCCCCGGCGCTAAGCGCGCGGGCAAAAAGCCGTTCGGCGGCCGTGGCTTCTCCGCCCGAGGGCTCCTCGTCTTCGGGCGCGATCAGCTCTTCGAACCCGTCCGCGTCATAGCTTTGCGGCAGCTCTTCGGGCGCGCCGGGGGCAGGCGCGGCAAAGCTGCGGCCCAGAAAGACCGTGTCGAAGATGACATCGAACTCCGGCTGTCGCTCCGGTCCCGGCCCGAACACCGCATGCGCGGCGCGGCGAATATCGCCGATGCTGCGCGGGCCAAGCAGACCGACGGCGGCCAGAAAGCTCTCCGTCTGCTCTGGCGAGGCGGGCTGGCCACCAGCCCGAAGAGCCTGCGGGAAGGCCAGAAACGGATCGAGCGCGCGCGGGCTCACGCGGCACTCTCCGACAGGATCGCGTCGAGGCGCGGCGCGATGAGTTCCAGATCGTCCTGATCCTTCAGCACCACGCCGATGGCGCGGGCAAAGGCGGTGGGCCAGGGCGCCCCCTGATGGGCCAGCAAAGTCGCAGCCTCGGCCCATTCCACGGTTTCGGCCACGCCCGGCGGCTTGGCCAGCGGCTCTGCCCTGAGCGCACCCACCGCCTGCACAACCCGGCGCGCGGTGTCCTCGGCCACGGTGGAGGCGCGCATCATCACGATCCGCGCTTCCAGCTCCGGCGCGGGGTAGTCGATCCAGTGGTAGACGCAGCGGCGCCGGAGCGCCTCATGCAGCTCGCGCGTGCGGTTGGAGGTCAGCACCACCACCGGCGGCTCGCCCGCGCGCACGGTGCCGCGTTCGGGGATCGAGACGGTGAAATCCGACAGGAACTCGAGCAGGAAGGCCTCGAACTCATGGTCGGCGCGGTCGATCTCGTCGATCAGCAGCACCCGGTCGCGCGGCGCCTCCAGCGCCTGCAGGATGGGCCGGGCGATCAGGAACTGGTCGTCGTAAAGGTTGACATAACCGTCGCCCGCCTGCCGGATCGCCAGCATCTGGCGCGGGAAGTTCCATTCATACATCGCCGCCGCCGCGTCGATGCCCTCGTAGCATTGCAGCCGCAGCAACTCGCGGCCCAGCACCGAGGCGATGGCCTTGGCGGCTTCGGTCTTGCCCACCCCCGGCGCGCCTTCAAGCAGCAGGGGTTTGCCAAGCGCCAGCGCCAGATAGGCCGCGGTGGCAAGGCTCTGGTCGGCGATATACTGCGCGTCGGCCAGCGAGTGGGCCAGCGGATCCGGGCCGTCGAGCCCCTGGATGACGCGCCGCACCACCATTCAGAGCGCCTGCCGCGGTTTCGCGCCGCCATTGGCCTGAAGGCCGCGCAGCACCTTTTCGGGCGTGACCGGCAACTCGTCGATGCGCACACCGACCGCGTCATAGACCGCGTTCACAACCGCAGGCAGCACCGGGTTGGCGCACATCTCTCCGGGGCCCTTGCCACCATAGGGCCCGTCTTCGGCGGGGCGTTCGAGGATCGAGATATGGTGCGGCGCAATGTCTCCCGGCCCGGGCATCAGGTAAGTGTTGAAATCCTCGGGGCGGTGGTCGCGCGCGGGGTAGTGCGGCTCTGTTGTCTCCCAGGCCGCATGGCTCATGCCCATCCAGGCGCCGCCGCGCAGCTGCTGTTCGACCAGTTTGGGGTTGAGCGCGCGCCCGACCTCATAGGCCGACTGCATGTCGGTGACCGCGACCTCTCCGGTCTCGTCATCGACCTCGACCGTGACCAGCATCGCGGCATGGGCAAAGGTGGTGACCGGCGACATCTCTCCGGTCTCGGGGTCCACATCCGACAGCGGCACAAGGAAGATGCCGCGCCCGGCGATGGTGCGGCCCTGTTTGAACTGCGCGGCCTGGCTGGCGGCCATTGTGGTAATCGTGCGCGACGGCGCGCCGCGCACATGGATGTTGCCCTGCCCGTCGGTGACCAGATCGCCTGCGTCGACCTCGAGCTCTTCGGCGGCGGCCTCCAGCATGACCTGGCGGGCCTCTTCGGAGGCGCGGATGACGGCGTTGCCCATGCGGTGCGTGCCGCGGCTGGCAAAGCTGCCCATGTCATGCGGGCCGGTGTCGCTGTCGGCGGTATCCACATAGACATCGGCGATGGGCACGCCGAGGGTTTCGGCGGCGATCTGGCGGGTCACGGATTTCATGCCCTGACCCAGATCGATGGCCGAGAGAGCGACGGTGAACTTGCCGTCGGGGTTGGAATGCACCAGCGCCTGACTGGGATCGCCGCCGAGATTCATGCCGATGGGGTAATTGATCGCCGCGAAGCCGCGGCCCTTGTGCAGGGTCATCAGCGCCTCCTGAAGCCAGAGAGGGAAGAGAACCGCATCGCGCCGGAGCGTGCGGGCTTTTTCGGCGGCTGCGGTGCCGGGGGCGGGCCGCCGGACGGGGGCATCGAGCCCCCCTCCGGCGGGCGCTGACCGGAGGTCATCGCCGGCGCCTGTGGCGGGTGTCGGGCAGGCGTGGCGGGGGGCGGGTGTCGGGCAGGCGTGGCGGGGGGCGGGGCGTGTGGCGGCTGCGGCGCGTCGGATGTGGCGCTCTTGTTGGCATAGCTGGTGGCCGCGAAGCCCTCGACACGACCCTCCGTATCGGTTGCGGTTTGCGCGGGCAGGGCGGCGCGCGGGCCGCCGCCGTCCCTGGCAGAGGCCGCGGATTTGAGCTCCGGCGCGATGGTGACACCGGCCTTTTCCGCCACCACCTGCGCGCATTCGATCAGCGCGCAGTTCTTGGCCAGACGCCGGTGCGCCTTCATGTCGCCGTCGCGATAGGCGTTGAGGATCCGGAGCTCGATGGGGTTCATGCCCACCGTCTCGGCGACCTTGTCCATATGCGCCTCGATCGCGAAATCGACGCCGGTGATGCCGAAACCGCGCATCGCCGTGGCGGGTGAACGGTTTGTATACACGCAGTACACATCGGCATAGACATTGGGGATGGTATAGGGGCCGGGCAGGTGGCCCACCCCCTTGATGATCGCGTAGGAGGAAAGCCGCGTGTAGGCGCCGGAATCGAAATAGCCGGTGAACTTGCGCGCCACGATGCGCCCGTCGTTCATCACACCGTCGGTGACGTACCAGCGCTCCGCCCCGCGCGGCGCGCCGACCTGCATTTCCTCGGCGCGGTCCCAGGCGTATTTCACCGGGCGTCCGGTGAGCATCGCGCCCAGAATGGCCAGCGGTTCGTGGATACTGTCGACCTTGCCGCCGAAGCCGCCACCCACCGTGCCGCCGACGAAATGCAGCCGTGACGACGGCAGGCTCAGCACCTTGGCGGCGGTTCCGAGCGAGAAGAACAGCGCCTGCGTGGAGGTGTAGCAGACATAGCGGTCGTTCTGTTCGGGGGCGGCGATGGCGCCGCAGGTCTCCATCGGGGCCTGCTCGATGGGCGACATCTGGTAGCGCCCCTCGACCACATGGTCGGCCTGCGCCAAGGCCTGATCCACGTCGCCGTAGCGCAGCTTCTGGTGGTCGTATTTGCCGTGATAAACAAACTTGTTGTTGGGATAGATATCGAGCACCGCAGGCGCCCCGGGTTTGATCGCCTCCTCGACGTCGAGCACATGCGGCAGCACCTCCCACTCGACCTGAACGGCGGCGGCGGCGGCGCGGGCCTCTGCTTCGGTCTCGGCGATCACGGCGGCGACCGGTTCGCCCATATAGGCCACCTTGCTCTCCGACAGGAGCGGTTCGTCATCGAGCCCGAAATCCAGCAGCGACAACAGCGTGTTGAGGTTCACCGGCACGTCACGGCCGGTAAGCACGCGCACCACTCCCGGCATGCGCTCGGCGGCCGAGGTGTCGATGCGCCGGATCCGCGCGTGGTGATGCGGCGAGCGGGCGCAGCGCAGATGCAGCAGCCCGTCAAAGAGGTGATCATCGAAGAACGGAGAGCGCCCGGTCACATGACCCGGCGCATCCTGCCGGCGCGTGGGTTTGCCGATCTCGTTGAGATTGTCGTCGCGCTCATCGGCAAAGAGATCCTTGCGGAACTCCACCATCGGTCCGTCTGCGGTCATGTCCCTCATGCGCGCGCCCTCCCCTCGGCCACCGCAAGAATGGCGGCGATGATCGGCTCGTAGCCGGTGCAGCGGCAGAGATTGCCGGAGATCGCCTCGATCACCTCGTCGCGGCTGGGGCGCGGGTTGGCATCCAGCAGCGCGCGGGCCGAGACCAGCATACCCGGGGTGCAATAGCCGCATTGCGCCGCGAAATGATCCATGAAAGCCTCTTGCAGCGGGTCGAGCGTGGCACCGTCGGGCAGACCCGCCGCGGTGCCGATGGCCCGGCCCTCGACCGATTCCGCCAGCACCAGGCAGGACAGATGTGTGGCGCCGTCGATGGTCACGGTGCAGGCGCCGCAGGTGCCCTGACCACAGCCGAATTTCGGCGTGAGGTCACCGACCTCGCGGCGCAGAAAATCCAGCAGGTTCTGGCCGGGTCCGGCAAAGGCCGAGCGCGGGCTGCCGTTCAGGGTGAAATTGACCGGTGTCTTGGCCATCAGGATGCTCCCATCTCCGTCAGCAGGCGCCTCAGATGCACGCCGGCCACCTCGCGGCGGTACCACTCGGTGGCGATCTCGTCGGTGGGGGGCGACAGCCCCTCGGTTGCGGCGGCGGCGGCGCGGTCGATGCTCTCGGCATCGAGGTTTTGACCCTCGAGCGCGCGTTCCGCGCCCGGCGCGCGCAGCGGGGTCGGTCCCATGGCGCCGAATGCCACGCGCGCGCCGCGGATGCGCCCGCTTTCGCGCGGCAGGCAGGCGGCGATGGAGAGGACCGACACACCCTTGGGTTTCACCCGGCTCACCTTGCGAAAGCCGAAGGCGCGCGGATCACGCGGGCGCGGCACCTCGATGGCGGCGATCAGCCCGGCGCGGTCGCGGTCGCGCAACAGCTCCTCGACACCGCGCGCGCTGCCCTGTCCTTCCGGCAGCGCCCGCGCGCCAAGCGCCAGCAGCGCCGCGGCAAAATCGCCGTAGGGATGCGCGGCAAAGAGATTGCCGGCCACGGTTGCCATGTTGCGCACCTGCGGGCCGCCGACAAGCCGGGCGACGGCGTGCAGGAAGGCCAGATCGCGATGCGCCAGAACATCCGCCATCGTGACGCCCGCCCCCAGCCGGATCGTGTCGCCGGACGCGCGGATCTCGCGCAGGGCGGGATCGGTCACGCGCAGCAGGCGCGGCGCGGCCCCCCCTTCGTTCACCGCGCGCATCACCAGCGTGCCGCCGCCCAGATAGACGGCATCGCCGCCCATGGCGCGGGCCGCCTCGGCCAGAGTGGGGTAGGTTTCGACCGTGGTCATGCGCCCTCCAGTCCCATAAATGCGCGGATCGCGTCGAACCCGCTTTGGTAGATGTTTTCGGCCACCATCCGGCCCAGCTCGCGCTCGCGGCCCTGCGGCGTGTCGAACCGGCTTTCCCAGAGCCAGAACGTCCGGTCGCCATCGGTCACCGGGGCAAGACGCACATGGGCCACGTAATTCAGCAGCGGCACGGGCGTTTCCAGCAGGCAGTAGCTGAAGGCCATGTCGGCATCCGACAGCGTCAGCAGCTGCTCGCGCAGCTCCGAGCCGTCGGCGAGATGGAACCGCCGCACGCACCCGACCTTGTCCGAAGGCTGACCGCGGTCCACCACGCTGTCGGCCACCGCCGGGTGCCATTCGTCATGGCCGTTGAAGTCGCGCAGCACCTCCCAGACCGCCTCGACAGGGGCGTTCAGAACGGTGCTTTTCACGACCTTGACCATGGCTCAGCCCGCCAGACTGCGTTGCAGCGCGGAAAACCCGGCCTGAAACACATCCGTGCCGATGCCGGTGACCAGCCCGTCCGCATCGGCCTCCGCGCAGTCGAACTCCGCGGTCCATTCCGCAAAGGTCCGGTCGCCATCGGTGATCGGGGTGAGCCGCAGGGTGGCCACGTAATCGGTCAGAGGCATCGGGCTTTCGAGGATCGCATAGGTGCAGAACAGGTCGAAATCGCTGAGCCCCAGAAGTTTCTCGCGGATCCGGTCGCCGTTTTGCAGATGGAAGTCGCGCACGCAGCCGACGCGGTCGGAGGGCTCGCCGTTTTCGATCCGGCTGTCGCGGATCCGCGGATGCCAGCGCGGCAGGGCGTTGAAATCGCGCACCCGGTCCCAGACCTTTGCGGCGGGCGCGTCGATCACCGAAGAGATGTAGACGCGCGGCATTAGGATTTGCCCTTGTCGTCAGAGGCTTCGGGCGGCGTGCCCTCATCGCCCCGGTCAGCGGCCTTGCGCAGAGCATCGGTCACCCGCTGCATGTCGGAAGCCTCACGGATCAGCCCGCCCTGCTTGGCGAGCCCGCCGCCCTCGATGCCGATATCCTGCAGCAGGCTGTCGATGAGCGGCGCCTGCACGCGGTATCTGAGCGCGGAGTTGATGACCTCGTCGGTGGGGCTGCCCCCGGTACTGCCCCCGGCACCGCCGCCGCCGGTGACCCCGTCGAGCTGCATGATGCGGATGTCCTGGATCTTTTCCAGCGGCTTGACCGAGGCGCTGACGATCCCCTCCACATGCTCCAGCAGCTTGCGGCGGAAGAGCGAGGCGCGCGCGGGATCGGTGAGCACGTTCTCGGCCTCGTTGATGAGCCGCTGCGCTTCGGCCTCGACCGCAGCGCGGACCTTTTCGGCCTCCGCCGTCAGGCGCGCCTCTTCGGCGGCCTTCTCGGCCATGGTCACATCGACCGACTTGCGGCGATTGGCGGCTTCGGTCTCGCGCACGGTCTTGACCTTTTCCTCGGCCTCCGCGGCGCTGGCGCGGGCGGCATCGGCCTCGGCGCGGGCGGCACTTTCCTCCAGCGATTTCTGGTAAAGCGCGATGGCCTTTTCCATCTGCGCGGTCTCGACGCTTTTCTCGCGGCCGACTTCCAGCTGACGGCGCACGGTCTCGTGGTCGATGCGGATCTCGTCGAGCCCGCGTTCGGAGGCGACCCGGGCGCGCTCGATCTCTTCCTGGCTGGCGATCTCGGCCTCGCGCAGCGTCTGCACGCGGGCGATCTCGAGCTGTTCGAGCGCGCGGCGGCGCTCGACACGGGCCGATTCCACCGCCTTTTCGCGCTCGACCTCGGCGGATTCGATGTCGCGCTGGGCCTTGATCTCGGCGGATTTCACCGACGCCTCGGCGGCGGCGCGCTCGGCCTTGCTTTCCGCCAGCGCCACGACGCGCTCTTCCTCGGCCTGCTCGACCGCGCGGCGGCGTTCGATCTCGATCACCTCGCGGGTTTTCTGGCTGGCGATGCGCTCCTGTTCCAGCGCCAGTTCAGAGGCGACACGGGCCTTTTCCACCGCCTCGCGGCGGGTGATCTCGGCATCCTCGAGGCTGCGGTCCTTCTCGATCTCGCGGGCGCGCACCGCCTGTTCGGCGGCGATGCGTTCGGCTTCGAGCGCACGTTTCTGCGCGATCCGCGCCTGTTCGACCGCCTCGTCGGCAGCGACGCGGGCCTCGTCGATGGCCTGGTTTCGGGCAATCTCGCGGCTCGACGTGGCCTGATCGGCCTCGATCCGGGTTGCGGCGATCTGCTTCTCGCGGGCGATGCGTGCGGCCTCGACCGCCTCGTCTGCGGCGATCTCCGCGGCTTCGACAGCCTGTTTGCGGGCGATCTCCAGCTCGCGCACGCGCTGGTCCTCACCGATGCGCGCCTCCGAGATCTGCGCGTCCTGCAGGATGCGCATCCGTTCGACGGTCTCCTTGGAGGCGATCTCGGCCTCGTCCAGCGATTGCTGCCGGGCGATCTCGCGCTGGCGGATGTCCTCTTCGCCCTTGATCCGGGTCTGGGCGAGCAGCAGATCCTGCGCCATGCGCCGCTTTTCATTGGCCTCGTTGGCGGCGATCTCGGCGTCGCGCACCGATTTCTGCCGCTCGATCTCCAGCGACTGGGTCTCGCGTTCCTTGGCGATGCGCGCTTCGCTCAGCGCCTTTTCCTGCTCGATGCGGGCGCGTTCGGTGGCCTCGCGCGCGGCGATCTCGGCGGCATCGATGGTGCGCTGGCGCTCGATCTCGCGGGCCTGGGTTTCCTGCTCGTTGAGGATCCGCGCCTCGCGCACCGAGCGTTCCTGCAGGATGCGTTTGGTTTCGATCTCTTCCTTGGCCGCGATCTCCTCGGTCTCGATCTCTTTCTGGCGGGCAATCTCGCGGGCGCGGACATCGCGTTCCGACGCGATGCGGGCCTCGGCCACCGCGCGATCATTGGAGATGCGGGCCTTCTCGATGGCTTCCTGTGCAGAGATCTGCGCGGCTTCGGCCTCGGTGTCCCGCTCGGCGCGTTCGCGGGCCAGCGTGGCGCGTTGCTGCGCGCGGCGGGTCTCGACGTCGCGTTCCTGCTCCAGCCGCGCCTCTTCGCTTTCGCGCTCGATATCCAGAACCTGCTTTTCGGCCTCCAGATTGCGCGAGCGGATCTTGATCATCGAATCCTGCTCGATGTCGTTGCGCAGCTTGCGGCGCTCCTCGATATCGCGGATCAGCGCGGTCAGACCCTCGGCGTCGAAGCGGTTGGAGGGGTTGAAGAACTCAAGGGCGGTCTGGTCGATATCGATGATCGCGACGCTCTCGAGCTCCAGTCCGTTCTTTTCCAGATCGTCCTGCGCCAGTTCCTTGACGCGGCTCACATAGGCGTTGCGGTTCTCGTGCATCTCGCTCATCGCCATCTCGGCGGCGACGGCGCGCAACGCACTTTCGAACTTGCCCGCCAGCAGCCCGTGCAGGTTCTGCGCCTCCAGCGTACGACGCCCCAGCGTCGAGGCCGCCATGGCCACGGATGCACGATCCGAGCGCACGCGCACGTAGAACTCCGCCTCCACATCGACGCGCATGCGGTCCTTGGTGATCAGCGCCTCGTCGCGGGTGCGCGCCACGGCCAGCGGCAGCGTGTTCATGTTCACGGGCGTGATGTCGTGGATGATCGGCCAGACAAAGGCGCCGCCGTCGATCACCACCTTTTCGCCCAGAAATCCGGTGCGCACGAAGGCCACTTCCTTGGTCGAGCGCCGGTAGAGCCATTGCATCACCCAGTAGATGATGGCGATGACCACCACCGCCACGATTAGCCACAGGATCAGCTGTCCGATGAGTTGGCCCGTCATTTGCTATCCTCCCCTCGGCGGTTCATCGGCCCGAAATGGCCTTGAACGCGCGTGTCTGGTCTGTCAGTGCCACCTCGGTCGGCAGGCGCTCCATCGAGGAGGCGCCGTAGAAGCCGTGGCAGTTGGACGTGTTCTTGAGCACGTATTGCGCGTCTTCGGGCATCGCGACCGGGCCGCCATGCACCAGGATGATCGCGTCTTTGTTGACGCTCAGCGCCGCCTCCGCCCAGGCGTCGACCTGGGCGGGGCAATCCTCGAGTGTGAGCGCGGTTTCGGCGCCGATGGAGCCGCCGGTGGTCAGCCCCAGATGGCACACGATGATGTCGGCACCCGCGCGCGCCATGTCCTTGGCGCTTTCTTCATCGAAGACGTAAGGCGTTGTGAACATGTCCCGTTCATGGGCAAGCCGGATCATGTCGACCTCCAGCCCGAAGCCCATGCCGGTCTCTTCGAGATTGGCCCGGAAGGTGCCGTCAATGAGCCCCACGGTCGGGAAATTCTGCACACCCGCAAAGCCGATGCGCTTCAGCTCATCGAGGAACCTGTCCATCAGGCGGAACGGATCGGTGGCGCAGACACCCGCCAGAACGGGAGTGTTCTTGACCACCGGCAGCACCTCGGCGGCCATCTCGACCACGATGGCGTTGGCATCTCCGTAAGGCATCAGCCCCGCAAGACTGCCGCGCCCGGCCATGCGGTAGCGCCCGGAATTGTAGATCACGATGAGGTCGATCCCGCCCGCCTCTTCGCACTTGGCCGAAAGCCCGGTGCCCGCGCCGCCGCCCACGATGGGCTCGCCCCGCGCGACCATGTCGCGGAACTTTTCAAGGATGCTCTTGCGGTCGATCATCGGCGGGCCTCTTTGCGTCTGGTGGGTCTGGTGCCGCCATGCATCTCGCGGAACGCCGCGACTATGGTGGCCGAGAAGGCGGGGTCGTTGATGTTCTGCGGCACCCGAATGAGCTGTCGGGTGGAGGTCCGGCGGACCGTGTCCTCGAGCGCGGTGAAGAGCGCGTGGCGCGCGGCGTCGTCGTGGAAGGGCTGGCCCGGCGCATCGAGCAGCGACACGCCGCCTTCGGGCAGGTAGAAGCGCACCGGTGCCTCCATCTCGTTGAGCCGCGCGCCGATCCAGCGGCCCATCCGGGTGTTTTCCTCGGGCGTGGTGCGCATCAGCGTGACCTGCGGATTGTGTTCGTAGAAGATGCGTTGGGCGTAGCGCTCGGGCACCGTGTCCGGCGCGCCGAAATTCACCATGTCGAGCGCGCCGACGGAGCCGATATAGGGCATGCGCCGCCGGATCACCGCGCCGAAGCGGTCGTCGGTCGCCGGGAAGACCCCGCCAAACATCATGTCGCAAACTTCGGTTGTGGTGAGGTCGATCACCCCTTCGATCTTGCCGCTGTCGATGAGCTTTTCCATCGACTGCCCGCCGATGCCGGTGGCGTGGAAGACGAGGCAATCGTAATCCTCACCCAGTTCTGCCGTCACCTGCTGCACCGCGGGCGTCGTGACGCCGAACATTGTCAGGCCGATGGCGGGTTTGGCGGGCGCGCGCTCGGGGGCATTGCGGCGCGCCTCGACCATCCCGATCATCGCCTGCGCGGCATTTCCCAGCACCTCTTCGGTGATCGCGTTGAGCCCCTGCACATCGGCCACCGAATGCATCATCGTGATGTCGGCGGGACCCACATATTGCGCGACCTCGCCCGAAGCGACGGTGGAGACGATGAGTTTCGGCACGCCCACGGGCAAGAGTCGCATTGCGGGTGCCACGATGGCGGTCCCGCCCGATCCGCCCGCCGAAAGCACGCCCATGATGCCGTCCTGCCGCGCCATCCAGCGGCGGAATGCCTCGGTCATGCCCGCAACCGACCGGCCGCGATCATTGGTGAAGACGCCCGCCGCCCCGCGCGGGTGGAAAGCGGCAATCTGGTGGGCGGGGATTTCGGCACCGGAATGTCCGCCGGAGGTCGACAGATCGACCATGCGCACCGGCAGGCCCGCGGCGCGGATGAGATCGCGCATGTAGCGCAGCTCCGCGCCTTTGGTGTCGAGCGTGCCCGCCACCAGCACCACCTGCTCGCCGGGACCGGCCAGCGGGCGGATCTGCGCCTCGACGCTGCTCGCGGCGAGCGGGCCGGTGGTCACAACACGCGCGGCGCGCTCGAGCTGCGGGACGGGCACGGGGCGCGACCAGCGGGTCGGGGTCCTGGGGTTCGAGAGGTAAATCCTGATCGGGCCGCTCGCCTCTTCGGGCGCGGCCGCGCCCGCCTCGGCAGGGGCGCTGGGCTCGGGCGTGTCGTCATGCGCGTGACGCCCGACGCCTAGCAGGCGCTGCTGCAGATCGCGGTCGGCAGCCAGTTCGCGGGCGGGCACGATGCGGTTGATCTGGCCGTTGACCATGATCGCCACACGGTCGGCCACCGCACAGGCCACGCCGATATTCTGCTCGATCACCAGCACGTCCATTTCGCCCTCATCGGCGAGCCGCAGCAGCATCTCCTCGACCTGTGCGACGATCACCGGGGCCAGCCCCTCGGTGGGCTCGTCCATCACCAGCAGGCGGGGATTGGCCAGCAACGCGCGCGCGATGGCCAGCATCTGCTGCTCGCCCCCCGAGAGCTGCGCGCCGCCATTGCGCCGCCGCTCGGCCAGACGCGGGAAGGTCGTGTAGATCCGCTCGCTCGACCAGGAGCCGCCTTTCTGCTCGACCATCTTCAGGTGCTCGTCCACCGTCAGCGACCGCCAGAGGCGGCGGCCCTGCGGCACGTAGCCCAGCCCCATGCGCGCGATATCCGCAGACGGGCGACCCAGCAGCGGCTGCCCGGCAAAGCTGATCGAGCCGGAGGCCGACGGCACCATCCCCATGATCGCGTTGCACAGCGTTGTCTTGCCCATGCCGTTGCGCCCGACCACCGACAAGACACCCGATGGCAGGCTCAGATCGACGCCCTGCAACGCATGCGACGCGCCGTAATAGACGTTGAGCCCGCGCACCTCCAGGGCCGCGGGTGTGGCGCGGTGGGTGTCGCGGCCCCTATTCATGACCGTCCCCGAGATACAGTTCCTGCACTTCCTGATCGTTCTCGATCTCTTCGGGCGTGCCTTCCTTGAAGACCAGACCGTTATGCATCATCGTCACGCTCTCGGCGACGCGCAGGGCGACGTCCATGTCGTGCTCGATGATGATGTAGCCGATATGGCCGGGCAGCCCGTTGAGGATCGCCACCAGTTCGGAGCGTTCGGTGGGTGAAAGCCCCGCCGCCGGTTCGTCGAAGAGGATGATGCGCGGCGCCCCGGCAAGCGCCAGCGCGATCTCCAGCTGGCGCTGCTGCCCGTAGCTGAGATTGGCCACGGCAGTGTCGCGCCACGGGCTGAGATGCACCGCCTCGATCAGCTCGTCGGCGCGGGTCAGCAGCGCGTCATTCTCGCGCGGACGCAGGAAGGAAAACCGCCCGCGCGATACGCCGCGGCAGGCCAGATAGACATTGTCGGCCACGGTCAGCCCGTTGAAAAGCAGGCTGATCTGGTAGGTGCGGCGCAGGCCCCGGCGGATTCGCTCATAGGCGGGAAAGCGGCTCACATCCTCGCCGAACAGGCGGATCGTGCCGGAGGTCGGCAGGAAATCCCCGGTCACACAGTTGAAAAGCGTGGTCTTGCCCGCGCCGTTGGAGCCCAGCACCGCGCGCCGCTCTCCGGAGGCCACGGTCAGCGTGATGTCGGAGATCGCCGCCAGCGCGCCGAACATCTTGGTCACGCCGCGCAGCTCCAGCGCGTTGCCGGAGCTGACGGAGCCGAGCCGGTCGGCGCTGCTGTCCTCGACCAGCGTCATTCATCCGCTCCGGTCAATGGATCGCGGCGGCGGTCGCGGCGGGATTTCCAGCGCTCCCACAACCCCAGCACCCCGTCGGGCGAGAAGAAGACCACCGCCAGAAAGCCCAGACCGATGAGCAGTTTGAACCGCTCACCCGAAAGCCCGAATGCCAGCAGCACATCCGGCGAAAAGGTGCGCAGCAGCACGTAGATCAGCGCCCCGATAAAGGGCCCGATGGGGCGCGAGATGCCGCCCACAACCGCGATCACCAGAATGTCGATCACCGCCGGGATGCCCGCGGTGCCCGGCGCGATCTGCGCGTTCTGCCAGACCAGAAGGATGCCGCCGATGGCGGCGATGACGCTGGCGAATGTGTAGGCCGCGATCCGGTGCGCGGTGACGTTGAACCCCAGCGCCGCCATCCGGCGCGGGTTGTCGCGCACGCCCTGCAACGCAAGGCCAAACGGCGCGCGAGAGACATAGACCACCACCGCGTAGCAGATCACCGCACAGCCCAAAGTCAGGTAGTAGAACGGCATCGGCTGTCGCCAGTCGACGCCGAAAAGCTCCGGCGGCACCACGAGGTTGAAGCCGGAATAGCCGTTGAAAATCGTGTAGTTCTGGCGGGTGAAGTAGAAAAACGCCGCAGCGATCGCGAGGGTGATCATGATCGTGTAGATGCCCTCGGTGCGCACTGCGAGCGCGCCGACGATGGTGCCGAAGATCGCGGCGATCACGATGGCGATGGGCAGATAGAGCCACCACGGCAGACCCATGGAGATGTCGCCCATGCCCGAATTGCCGAAGATCGCCATCATGTAGCCGGCCATCGCGGCCACCGACATCTGGATCAGGCTGACCATACCGCCGTAACCTGCCAGAAACATCAGGCTGAGCGCGATCATGCCGAGAATGAACGTCCAGCCCATCACCTGAAACAGGATGAAGTTGTTGGCCCAGGCGGGCATCGTCAGCAGGATCAGCGCCAGCGCCCACCATGCGGCGGGGATCCGTTCGATCCACAGCGGCTGCACGCCGGGTCTGGGGCGCTCGGCGAGGGCCATCTACTGACGCTCGCCCAGAAGGCCCTGCGGGCGGAAGGCAAGCACCACGGCCATGATCAGGAAGGTGAAGACCACCGAATAGGTCGGCGCGTAGACAAGGCCCAGCTGTTCGCTGAGCCCGATGATCAGCGCGCCGAGGGCCGCGCCGGGAATGGAGCCCATGCCGCCCACGATCACCACCACGAGGCTGGCCAGCAAAAAGCGCGTGTCCTCGCCGGGCGACAGCGACTGGAAGGTGCCGCCGACGATGCCCGCCATGCCCGCAAGCCCCGCGCCAAAGGCAAAGACGGCCAGGAACACATACTGGATGCGCACACCAGAGGCGGCCAGCATCTCGCGGTCATCGACGCCTGCGCGCACCAGCATGCCCAGCCGGGTCTTGTTCAGGACCACCCACATGGCGACGCCGATCACGATGGCGGCAAAGAGGATGGCCATGCGCACGGCGGGGTATTTGAGGTAGATGATCTCGCCCGAGGAGCGCACGCCCGAGATGATCGGCAGCGTCATCGGCCCAAAGAGCATATCTGGCGCGTAGATCGTGTAGCTCTGCCCGCCCCAGGTCCAGAGCATCAGATCGGCGATCACCACCGACAGGCCGATGGTCACCATGGTCTGCCGCAGCTCTTCGCCCTCCATCCGGCGAAATACCTGATTTTGCAGGATGATCCCGACAATCGCCACAACCACGAACACCACCGGGAACGCCAGGAACCAGGAGCCCGTGCGCTCTGACACCTCAAAGCCGATATAGCCGCCCAGCAGGTAGAGCGAGCCATGCGCGAGGTTCACATTGCGCATCAGCCCGAAGATCAGCGTGAATCCGGAAGCCACCAGAAAATAGAGCGCACCCAGCGTGATACCGCCGAAGATCGCGTTGAGGAAGATCCGCTTGCGGCCCAGCAGCTCTTCCATCTCGTCGGTCCAGGGCGCAAAGATCAGCCAAAGCAGCACCGCCACGACAAGCGCGATCAGCAGCGACCAGATGGGATTGCGCCTGATGAAACCTTGCATGCGTTCCTGTCCGTAGGCGCCCGGCAGCCGGGCGAACGGACAAAGCCTAGCGCCCGATCCCGGCGGAACAGATACCCCAGCGTCTGATCCTTATGCCCGGGGTCGAAAAACCCGGGCATGTTCGGGGGGTTGGACCGGCGCGCGGGCGTGCGCGCGGCGCGCGGATTCAGGCGACATGCACCGTGCGGCGATAGGCCGATGGCGGCACCACGCCATTGCTGATGAAGAAGCGCGAAAAACTGGCCTGGCTGGAAAAGCCCAGATCGAACCCGATATCGGCCACCGCATCCTGCGAGCTTGCCAGCATGTCGATGGCCCGCTCCATCCTCAGCGCGTTGAGATAGAGGTTGGGTGTGAGCCCCACCTGCGCGCGGAAGAGCTTGTAGAAATGCGGCCGCGACAGGCCCACCTCGCGCGCCACCTTGTCCAGTTCGATGGCCTCGCCGACCCGCGCCTGCAGGTATTTCAGCGCCTTGCGCACCCGGAAATCCCGGCGCGGCAGATCGGGGCCGGTGAACTCCGCCCCGCGCGGCGTCCACTGCCAGGATTGATCAAAGGCGAACTGCGTGAGATCGCAGAGCCGGTCCTCAATCAGCAGATCCTGCCGGTCATTGTCGAGCATCGCCTGCGCCGTGCCAAAGACCAGCCGCGCCAGATGATCGGTGACCTCGATTCCGTTGCGCCCGAAGCAGAGCGAGGCCGAGGCGCGGCGCGCGGCCTCCAGAAACCAGGCGGGCCGGATATAGAGCACCAGCGCCAGCGTCGGCTCGGTGTGATTGAGCGGATTGTAGTAATGCGCCTGCCAGGGGCTCACGGCCACGGCTTGCCCGGCAGAGAGCGGTCGCGCGGTGCCATTGACCACCATTTCGGCGGCGGGGCCTTGCACGTGAAAGATCAGATGACCCTCGCGGTGGCCATGCGGCACCATCTTGCGATCCATGGAATACAGACAGACACGCCCAAAATGTCCGTGAAACACGGCCAGAGAATCACTCATCTATTCCTCCCAAGAGCTTTGTTTTTATACTCTTTTTTTGAGTGCTCCGGGCGTCTGCGGCCAGGTTCAGCACGCCCCGATGCTACATCGAAACCCGCGAGAGACAAAATCCTCGGGCGCGGGGTTGCGGATGGCGCGCGTGTCAGAGCACGGCGCGCATCATTTTTTCATAGTCCGAGGCGGTGGCATGGCGCGGGTTGGTGCGGTTGGCGCAATCCGCCGCGGCCCGGCGCGCGGCGCGCGGCAGCGCCCGTGCGGTGATGCCCACCTCCGACAGGCGCAGCGGCAGACCGATGCGTTCGGCCAGCACCGCCAGATGTGCGCCGAGATCCGCCCGCTCCGGCAGGCCAAGCGTCGTGCGGATGAGATCGAACCGGTCGGACACCGCCGGGGCATTGAAGCTCAGCACCTCGCTCAGAAGCGCGCCGTGCAGCACGCCGTGGCGCGCCTTGGCCGAAGCCTCGAGCCCGTGGGCCGCAGCCTCGATCCCGCCGTAGCCCTTTTCGGAGGCGAGCCCCGCATTCAGTGCCGCGGCCAGCAATTCGCGCCGTGCCGCCATGTCCTGCCCGTTCTGCACCGCGGCTTCGAGATGCAGCGCGGCGCGGCGCAACCCGTCAAGCGCGATGCCGTCTGCAGGCGGGTTGAACGCGGTGCTGAGAAAGCTTTCCAGGCAATGCACCAGCGCGTCCATCCCGGTCGCCGCGGTGGCCGCGGGCGGCGTGTCGAGCGTCAGGGTGGCATCGCAGAGGATCGCCGCGGGCAGGGCCGGACGCTGTGCCGCGGTCTCGGCCATGTCCCGGCCCAGCGGCCCCAGACCGATGGAGCCGGTGCGTGTGGGGATCGTGACGACAGGGCGGGTCGTGCCGCCCAGAAGCCGTGCCAGATCCAGCGCGCGCAATCCGCCGAACCCGATCAGCCCGTCGCATTCGGCTTTCGCCAGCACCGATTTGGCCTGCGCGATCTCGGCGTCGCGCGGCAGGTCGGGGTCGCAGAAGACCATCGCGGGCGGCTCGGGGGCGGGCAGGGCATCGAAGACCCGCTCCAGCCCGTCGCCCCCTTCGGCGCTGCGGTCGGCCACCACCAGCGGGCGGCGGATCCGGTGGCGGGCGATTTCTTCGGGCAGCGCATCCTCCAGGACGCGGTCGGCAAAGTGGATCCGGGTCAGGTACGTAATGAGAGACACGTGTCGCTCCCTCCGTGTCAGAGAGGCGTCGAGGCAGGGCGTCTGGTCAGCTTTTCGTGCGCAGGCATCCTGCGCGCGCCCGGCGCGGTCGGTGCGGGGCCGGCTGTCGGCCAGCCCCGCAGGTCACAAGGGAGAGATGTGATCCGACGCGGGCCTAGCCTGCGTCCGCAAGCGCCGCGCAGTCCGGCGTGTCACGTGACGGCAGACCCATGGCGCGGAAATCCTCCATGCTCATGCCCAGCGTCTGGTTGACGTTTTCGGCCTTGCCGACCATCACGTTCTTCAACCCGCCGGCACCGTCTTCCTGCACCTCGTTGATGAAGACTGTGCCGCTGGCCTGCCGGTTCTCGTTCAGCGAGACCGGACCGAGCGGCGTGTCGAGCGGATCATCGGCCAGTGCGGCGCGGAATTTCTCCTGGCCATCCGACAGATCGCCGTCGATCTCGTTGAGCGCGTCGATTGCTGCCAGCGCGGCCACGTAATAGCCCACACCGAAGAGCGACGGCGACGGGAATCGCTCATCCTCCGGGAAGGCGTCCTGATAGGCCTTCACATATTCCTGCCAGGCCGGATCGGGATTGTCCTCGGCCAGCGCGCCCGAGGTCGGCGTGCCGATCAGCGCTTCCTTGGCGCGGCCGCGCGAGGTCAGAACCGTCTGGTCGGCCATGATCGTGCCGCCGATGAGGTTGGTCTCGGCACCCGCCTGGCTGTACTGGTTGAGGAAGTTGATCGCATCCGTGCCGCCGACGCCGAGATAGATGGCATCCACGTCATCGGGCAGCGCCGCAATCACACCGCCGAAGTCCGAACTGCCCAGCGGCACCCAGAAACGCTCCACGATTTCCCCTCCCGAGCGGCAGAAATCCACCGCGAAGCCCAGGAAGTTGGTGTAGCCGAAGGAATAGTCCGCAGCCACGGTGGCGACCTTGGTCCAGCCTTTTTCCTCGACCACGTAGGAGCCGAGCCCCGCGCCCCATTGTGCGCCATCGAGGTTGAAGCGGAAGAAGTTCTCGGCCGGGTCGACCCAGGTGGTTTCCAGCGCGCCCGAGATGCCGTTGATCACCGTTTTCTCGGGGATCGTCTTGGCATAGTCGCGCATCGCGATGCCTTCGGAGCCTGAAAGCGGCCCCAGGATGATGTCCACGCCGTCCTGCTCGATGAGCTTGCGGGCCTGGCGCACGGTGGTGTCGGGGGTGGTGTCGGTGGGGGCGACCACGTATTCGATGGTCTTGCCGCCCGCCATGCCGCCGGCCTGCTCGATGGCCAGTTCGACATTGCGAACGCCATCCGCGCCGCCTTCGGCGAACGCGCCCTCAAGGGCGACGAGAATGCCGAACTTGACGGTGTCCTGGGCCATGGCCCCGGCAGGAACCAAAAGTGCCGCCATTGAAACCGAGGCAATAAGTGCCTTCTTCATGTGTTTCCTCCCAAGTCAAACGCAGGCCGTCGCGTGATCAAATGCCTCCCCGGGCGCCTGCGTGCCGGGGGCGCGGCAATCCCTCGACGATAGGGCGACTCGGGCGCGGCGCAGACCCCCGAAGGTCACGCCACATATCCCCGGGTCTAATTATTTTGCCTGTGCGGCCGGGGCGGATGGCGCGGCTTTGTGGATGGCGGCCCGGCCCGGCGCTGTCCTGAAATGCAGAGCAGCTGGGGGTCCAGCCCCCCAGACAACCCGAAGTTCAGGGGCAGGATAAAGCGGAGGCGGCGCGCGGTCCGGCGCGGTTTGATCAGCGCGGCGCGTCCGCGGACATGTCGGGATCCGGAGAGGCCAGCGTCGACCAGGTCGCGTCGGTTTCCGGCGGCGGCGGGGTTTCGCAGCTGCGGCGGTGGATGTTCACCTTGGCGATGAAATGCGCCGAAATCGGGGCGGTCACAAACAGGAAGGACATGATCAGCAATTCGTGCAGCGAGGTTTCGCCGGAATTGAACGAGTGGATCATCGACGCCAGCAGCAGCATGCCGATGCCCACGGTGCCGACCTTGGTCGGCGCGTGCAGGCGCGTCATCGGATCGTTGAACTTCATCAGCCCGATCACACCGACGCTGACAAAGCCTGCGCCGATCAGCAGGCAGAGCGCGGTGGCATAGGTGGCAATCAGATCTCCGGTCATTCGATGATATCCCCCCTCAGCACGAAGCGCGCCAGCGCCACCGTCGACACGAAGCCCAGCATCGCAATGAGAAGCGAGACCTCGAAATAGATCTGCACGCCCTGGTGGATGCCAAGCACGACCACCAGCCCGATGGCGTTGATCACCATCGTGTCGAGCGCCAGGATCCGGTCCCCCGCGGTGGGGCCGATCACCAGCCGCACCATCGAGAAGATCTGCCCCAGCGCCAGTGCTACAAACGTGATGGAGATCGCCATCTCCAGAAGACCTGTTGCATCGCTCATGTGAAAATCCCCAGCAGGCGGCGCTCGTAGCGCGTCTTGATCTCGTCGCGCACCGCGCCCGGATCGTCGGTGTGCAGCACATGCACCAGCAGGCTGTGCCCTTCGTCGGAGAGATCCGCCGACACGGTGCCCGGGGTCAGCGTGATGGTGCCCGCAAGGATGGTGATCGCCTCGGGCTCGCGCAGCTCGAGCGGAATCACGATCCAGGCCGGTTTCAGCCGCGCATTGGGCTTGGTCAGCACGATCCAGGCGACCTGCACATTGGCGACAAGGATGTCCCAGAGCACGATCAGGCTGTAGCTGATCATCTTGCCGAACCGGAAGCCCTGCGGCGTGTCTGGCCACCAGACCGCCGTGATGAAGGGGATGAGGATGCCGAGGATGATGCCGAAGACCACCATGCCGGAGGTCACTTCGTTCTGCAGCAGCACCCAGACAATCGCCAGAAGCAGCGTCAGCAGCGGGTGCGGCAAGAGCCAGCGGACGGCGCGCGCCATGTCAGTGGTCCTCCTTCGTGGGTTTGCTCAGTTTGCCCGGCGTCTCGGTCACCGTCTGCATGTAGCTCTCGGGTGCAAAAAGCTGCGCGGCCATGGTGGTGGTGTAGCCATGCACCTGCCCGGCAAAGACGGTATGGGCGATGAGCAGCGCGAAGAGCCCGCCCACCGCAACATATGCCAGCGTCGCGGGCTGCGCGCGGTCGCCTTTATCGTCCTGCGAGGGCGCGACGCTGTGGGCCTTCCAGAATACCACGCTGCCTGCGCGCGCGAAGCCCAGGATGCTGATCAGGCTCGAGATCAGCACCACCGCCCAGATCCAGACCACCAGATCCGTGCCAAAGCCCGCATCGAGCACCAGCAGCTTGCCCAGAAAGCCCGAGAGCGGCGGCAGGCCCGCCATCGCGATGGCACCGATAAAGAACATCGCCGCGGTGAGCGACGTGCCGATCACCGGCGGCTGCGCCGTCAGCTCCAGATTGCCGCGTCCGGTGCGCACCAGATCGGAGATCAGGAACAGCGATGCCGCCGCCAGCGTGGAATGCACGATATAGTAAAGTGCCGCCGCAATTCCCGCAGGCGTAAAGAGCGAGATCGACACCATCACCATGCCCATCGAGCCGATGACCGAAAACGCCACCAGCCGGTCGAGCTTTCTGGCCGCCAGCACACCCACCATGCCGATGGCCAGCGACACCAGCGCTGCGGGCAGCAGCCACAGATCGTGCAGGCCGGACGTCACCTCCAGATCCGGCGGGAAGATCATCGTGTAGACGCGGATGATCGCATAGGCGCCGACCTTGGTCATGATCGCAAAAAGGGCAGCGACCGGGGCGGGGGCTTCGGCATAGCTCGACGGCAGCCAGAAATGCAACGGCACCACCGCGGCCTTGATGGCGAAGACCAGCAGCAGCAGCACCGCGGCCACCCGGATGCCCACCGTCTCTTCGGGTGCGATAAGCTGCACCCGTTCGGCCAGATCGGCCATGTTGAGCGTGCCGGTCTCGGCATAGATCGACCCCAGCGCGAACAGGAACAGCGTCGAGCCGATCAGGTTGAAGAGCACGTATTGCACCCCCGCCCGCAGCCTGTCGTTGCCGCCCGCATGGATCATCAGCCCGTAGGAGGCAATGAGCAGCACTTCGAAAAAGACAAAGAGGTTGAAGAGGTCGCCGGTCAGGAACGCACCCAGAATACCCATCAGCTGGAACTGGAAAAGCGCATGGAAATGCCGCCCGCGCCTGTCCCAGCCCGATCCCACCGCATAAAGCAGCACGAAGAAGGCCAGCACAGAGGTCAGCAGCACCATCATGGTCGAGAGCCGGTCGCCGACCAGCACGATGCCAAAGGGCGCGGCCCAGTCGCCCAGCTGGTAGAGTATGACCGAGCCGTCAGAGACCTCCCACGCCAGCGCCGCGGCGATGGCAACAAGCGCGAGAACGCCAGCCAGCGAGAACACCCGCTGGATGCCGATATGGTAGCGCGCGGCCAGCACGATGAAGGGCGCCAGCAGCGCGGGCAGGATGACCGGGGCAATGATCCAGTGCGTCATGACCGGCCCCCCGTCTGATCTGCATCGGTGTCGATATCGGGCACGTCATCGACGTGATCGTCATTGGAGCCCAGAAACGCCCCGAGGCCGATCATCACAACAACCGCCGTCATCCCGAACGAGATCACGATGGCCGTCAGCACCAGCGCCTGCGGCAGCGGATCGGTATAGGTCTCGATCCCGTCGCGCAGCACCGGGGGCGCGCCGATGGTCAGGCGTCCGGAGGCAAAGAGGAAAACGTTGACCGCGTAGGTCAGCAGCGAAATGCCCAGGATGACCGGGAAGGTGCGCAGGCGCAGCACCAGATAGATGCCACCGGCGGTCAGGATGCCGATGGCAGAGGCGACCAGAAATTCCATGTCAGCCGCCCTCCCTTGCCGGGCCAGACCCATCGGGCGGATCATCGCGCGAAGGATCGATATCCATCGGGAACTCGCTGTCCTCCACATGGGCGCGGCGCGCCAGTCGCGAGAAGCTCTCCAGTGACAGCATCACGGCGCCCACAACCGCGAGGAACACGCCGAGATCGAAGAGCGCGGCGGTGGCCAGCTCGAACTTCTCGAAAGGCGGGATGCGCACATAGGTGAAGTCCGAGGTCAGGAACGGTTTGCCGACAAACCACGACCCGATGCCGGTCAGCCCGGCGATCAGAACGCCCGCGCCGATGATGCCGTGATAGGGATACCGCAGCCGCGCCGAGGCCCAGGCAAAGCCCGAAGCCATGTATTGCATGACCACGGCAATCGACACGATCAGACCGGCGATGAAGCCGCCGCCGGGCTCGTTATGGCCGCGCAGGAAGATGTAGAAGCCGACTATCAGCACCACCGGCATGATCACCCGCGTCAGCACCACCATCATCATCGGGTGCATGTCCCCGGCGCGCGCCTGATCGGGTTTGCGGTTGAGCAGCCGCGCGCGCACCGGCCCGTTCAGCAGCGTCTCGGTCAGCGCGTAGATCAGCAGCGCGGCGATGCCCAGCACGATGATCTCGCCATAGGTGTCAAAGCCCCGGAAATCGACGAGGATCACGTTGACGACATTGGTGCCGCCGCCGCCCTTGTAGGAATTGGCCAGGTGAAACTCCGAAATGGGCGTCGTGATCGCGTCGCGCAGCAGGTAGTGGTAGGCCAGCGCAAACGTGGCCAGCCCCCCCACCGCCGCTACCACACCGTCGCGCAACCGGCGCACGGTAGAGCTTTCGACCGGCGTGTGCTTTGGCAGGAAGTTGAGCGCCAGCAGCAGCAGGATGATCGTCACCACCTCGACGGTGAACTGCGTCATCGCAAGGTCCGGCGCGCTGAAATAGACAAACCCGACAGAGACCATCAGCCCGACGATGCCGATCAGGATCAGCGCCAGAAAGCGGTTGCGGTGGAAGAACACCAGCGCGCCGGTGGCCACAACCAGCATCAGCCAGCCCGCCAGAGGCACCGCCCCGATGGGCTGCATCACCCGGGTCGCGGGACCAACCGTGCCGGTGCTCCAGGCATGCAGCCCGGCCAGCACAATCGCGATCGTTCCGATCAGCGCGTAGCGGGTGAAGGCGCCGTTATGCAGCGCGAAGGTCAGGCGCTGCGCCAGCGAGGCGGCGGCCTCCACGATGGCTTCGAAGATCACCTTGGCCTCGGGGCGCGGCGCGGCCTCCCAGCCGCGCGACAGCGGTTTGAAGATCGCCATCAGCAGCAGGCCGCCGACGACCGCGATGATCGACATGAAGAGCGCGGGCACCAGCCCGTGCCAGATCTTGATGTACTTTGTCTCGATCTTGGCGGCGTCCCCGACAACCGCGTCGGCCACCAGAAAGACAAAGCTCTGCACAAGGAACGGCGCGACGCCGATCACCACCACCAGCACCACGAGGATCGCGGGCGGCAGCCACATGCCGGCGGGCGGATCATGCGGTTTGGCCGGGTAGTCGTCGCGCACCGGGCCGAGGAACACATGCCCGATCAGGCGAAAGCAATAGGCCGCCGAAAAGAGCGAGCCCACTGTGGCCATCACCGGCACCAGCCAGGGGATGCCGAACAGCACCGTATGGTTGGCCTCTTCCAGCATCATTTCCTTGGACAAAAACCCGTTGAGCAGCGGAATGCCCGCCATCGAGAGCGCCGCCAGCGTGGCGATCACGAAGGTGACCGGCATCAGTTTGCGCAAACCGCCGAGGCGGCGGATGTCTCGGGTATGCGCCTCGTGGTCGATGATGCCCGCGGACATGAAGAGCGCGGCCTTGAAGGTGGCGTGGTTGAGGATGTGGAAGGTCGCGGCCAGCGCGCCAAACGCCGTGCCGGTGCCCAGCAGCATGGTGATCAGCCCCAGATGGCTGACCGTCGAGAAGGCCAGCAGTGCCTTGAGGTCATGTTTGAATAGCGCGATGACCGCGCCCAGCACCATCGTCACGAGCCCCGCCGTGGTCACGATCACAAACCATTCCGGCGTGCCCGAGAGCACCGGCCACATGCGCGCCATCAGGAAGATGCCCGCTTTGACCATGGTGGCCGAATGCAGATAGGCGCTGACCGGCGTCGGCGCCGCCATCGCATGCGGCAGCCAGAAGTGGAACGGGAACTGCGCGGATTTCGTGAAGCAGCCCAACAGGATCAGGATGAGCGCGGGCACATAAAGCGGGCTTTCCTGGATCAACTCGCGGTTCTGCAGGATCACGCTCAGATCGTAGCTGCCGACGATCTGGCCCAGGATCAGCATGCCGCCCACCATGGCAAGCCCGCCCATGCCGGTCACGGTCAGCGCCATACGCGCGCCCTGACGGCCTTCGGGCAGGTGCTTCCAATAGCCGATCAGAAGAAAGGAGGATAGCGAGGTCAGCTCCCAGAAGATGAGCAAAAGCAGGATGTTATCGCTCAGGACAATGCCCACCATCGCGCCCTGGAAGAGCAGCAGATAGGTAAAGAACTCGCCCATATTGTCGTTGCGGCTGAGATATTGTCGCGCATAGGCGATGATCAGCAGCCCGATGCCCAGGATCAGCATCGCAAAGAAGAACCCCAGCCCGTCCAGCATCAGCGTGAAGTTGAGCCCCAGCGACGGCATCCAGTCGACGCGCGCGGTCACCAGCTCTCCGGCAAGCACGGCGGGCAGGTTGGTCAGCAGGCCGAGGAACGCGGCCAGAGAGACGGTGAAGGTGACCCCGGCGCAGGCAGAGCGTCCGGCGGAGTTCATCAGACCCGGTAATAGCGCGCCCAGGAAAGGTAGTGCAGCAATAAAGAAGAGGGACACGCGAACTCCTTAGCTGATGAGCTTTTCAGATTGGTCCAAAAAGCAACGGGTTGCAAAGGCATTTCGGCCCTCACCGCCCCCGGATACGGATCACGGGAGAGACGGTGGCCTGCCTCGGCCGGTTTAGCGGCGACATAGCGCTTTCGGGCGCGCGGGTCATCAGGGTTAACACCGATTCTGTGCCGAATTTTTTGTCGGGGCGGGGTCGCGCGGGTCTCAAGGCGGCCATATACCGGGTGCCTGACACCGTCACGCGCGGCTTCGGGCATGGCATGCAAGCCGCGGGGGAGGTCGCATGACCGCGCGTCGATTCGGATCTTTTCAGCGGAGGCCGGGGTGCCGGGTCGCGGGCCGGCGCCGCACGGTGATCCAGAGCGTCGCCGAGATGATCAGCGCAGCACCCGCCCAGAAGCCCGGCTTCGGAATTTCGCCAAAGACCAGCCAGCCGACCCCGGTCGAGAAAACCAGGCTCGCATAGGACAGAACCGACAGGAACCCCGCCTGCCCATAGCGATGCGCGCGCAGGAAACAGAACTGCGCCGATTGCGCAAAAACCCCGATGGCCAGCAAGGTCGGCCATTGCGCCGCGGGCACCGGTTGCCAGTTGAGCAGCGCAAAAGGGGCCGCGATCAATGTCAGTCCGGCGGTGTAGAAGGTCATCATCACCACCGTCGGCGCGGCCACCAGCTTGCGCGTTGTGATCACCGCTCCGGTGGCGGCAAAGACCACCAGCACTTGCGCGGCAAGCCCCGCCCCGCCCGAAAGCTGCCCGGGGTTCACCGCGATCACCACGCCCAGAAGCCCCACCACCGCCGCCGCCCAGCGGTCGCGCGTGATCACTTCGCGCAAGAGCCAGGCCGCCGCGATCATCGTCAGGATCGGCCGGGTGAAGCTGATCGCGGTGAACAGCGCCAGCGGCAGGCGCGAGATCGCAAAGAAGCTCGCCGTCAGCGCCACCGCGGAAAACCCCACGCGCAACGCGTGCAGATGCAGGTCCTGCACATTCCGAAAGGCCTGCGGGGTGCGCAGGATCCAGGGCAGCATCAGCAGGAACCCGACGCCCGCGCGCAGAAACACCAGTTGAAACGCCGGGTAGCCCAGCCCCAGCGCCTTGACGATCGACAGCGCCCAGATATTGAGCGCCATGTCGGTGAGCAGCCAGAGCGCGGCGTGCCCGTTGCGCGGCTCAGCCTCGGGGCGCAAGCAGGTTGGCCATCAGTCGGAATGCGCCGGGGGTCAGTTTCTCCATCTGGTGATGCAGGATGAGCGACGTATGCACATGCCGCCCCTTGCCGATATCGGCGGCGAGCAGCGCGCCGTGCAGCGGCGCTTCGCCGTCATCCTGCATGGACAGCAGCGGCGTATAGGCCGCATCCCAGGACCTGGCGAAATAGAGCCCGCGCTCCTTGTGCCAGCCCGCCCAATCCTCGGGCCCGATCCGGTTGGGAGTGGTGAGCAGCGGATGCTCCGGCGCCAGCGTTGTGACCTCGGCTGTCTCGTCGGTGACACGCCAGCGCAGCGAGGGCTGGCCGATCTCGAGCCGCGCGGGCGGGGTGACGTCGGGGTCCCAATTGTCCCAGGGCCTGTGATAGAGCGTCACCAGCGTGCCGCCCGCGTGCACCCATTGGTGAATGCGCGGCAACGCCTCGGCCAGCCCGGCGCGAAACTTCAGCGCAAAGATCCCGATCACCAGCGTGTCGCATGCCGCCAGCGTGGCGTCGGTCAGTTCGGTTCCTGAGAGATCGCGCAGCTGCACTCCAAGGCGCGCCAGCCAGTGGCCCACGCGGTCGTTGCCGCCACCGACATAGCCCACGCGGGCGTCGGGCAGCGCCACATCGAGCACCCGCAGCCGCGCCACGGCATCGCGCACCAAGGCCCTCGGGGCGGTGTGATCGCGGTGGATCTCGCGCAGGCTGGCTGCCTTCTGTCCGTCAAGCGTGATCGGCAATTCGTAAAGCCCGGGGGCTGTGCCGTCCGGCAGGGTGACGGTGAGATGCCCGTCCTCGTCCTGCACCTGCCACCCGTCGGGGACCTCGGCTGACGCGGTGGCGGAGGCGGGAGAGATCCCGGTGACAGACAGGCCGAAGCTGCGCCGGTCGCTGCGCAGGTTGATCACATCCGCCTCCGGTGAGACCCGCGCCGACCGGGCGGGCAGCACCAGCGGCGGCACCTCGAACGGGTAGGCGACGTTGGCCTCGATCCCCGCAACCGCAAGCGCGACCTCGATACGGGGCAGGCCTGGATCGTCGGGCAGGTAGGTGTCCGGATAGGGGTCACCGGTTTTTGCATCCTGGGAGAGCCGAATGCGGCGCTCCGTCCGCTCCCAGCCGAGCGGGAAAGTCGCCGAGAGCGTCGGCTCGCCAAGCTCGGAGGTGGCGTCCGCCTGCCATTCGGCCACGTCACCGGGATGCAGGTGGTCGCGTGTCAGCGCCGCGCGGGCCTCGACCCCCGCTGCGATGTGGATCACGCGGCAAAGCTGGGCGTCCTTGCGCCGCAACTTGTGGCCAAACGCGGCCATCCGGTCTTCGGGGCATGTCTGCAAGGCGCTGCGCAACGCCCTGAGCGCTGTGCAGGCGTGCTGCAGCACCGCCCCGGGCTCCGGAAACGCCTGCAATGCCGCGTCGCAGGCCGTCTGCACCGCCCGGGCTTCGGGGACGTCCAGATCGCCCAATGTGCGCGGCAAGCCGGAGCATAGCTCCTCCTCCGGCGCGGTCACAAAGCTCTGCGCCAGATGCAGCGGGAAATCGGTCTCGTCCTCCGGTCCGGTCCAGCGTCCCATCGCTTGTGTCTTGTGCAGCGCGCGGCTCTGCTGGCCGATCCGCGCATAAGGCCAGCCGGTGACCGGGTCGCGCCCCTTGCCGGGCACGAAGATGCTCGCCGGTGGCGGCGGCAGATCGTCGTCATAGGCCTGGCCCGCGCCCGACCAGGCGGGCAGGTACATCTTTCTGACCTGCCAGACCGGCAGGTCGCTGCCGTCATACGCGGGGTCGGCGGCCAGCCCGAACACCTCGTGGGCGGCTTCGGTCATCGCGCGGTGATGGCCATGCTGGCCGGGCACGTCGAGGAAGGTCGGGCAGATGATATCCGGCCGCTCGCGGCGCAGGATGTCGACAAACCGCGCCAGTGTCCGGTCGCGGCCCCAGCGCGCCAGCGTCTCCTGCCCGGATTTGGAGAAGCCGAAATCGGTGATCGGATCATCGGGGCTCTGCGACAGCCAGTACATGCGCAGGTCGAGCACGTCGCAGGCGGCCTCCATCTCGGCGGTGCGGAGCGTGCCGAGCGCGGCCTCGGCTTCGCGCCCGATATCGTTCTGCCCGCCTTCGCCGCGCGTCGAACAGGCATAGGAGATGTCCACCCCGTCGCGGAACCGCAGCGCCGCCAGCATCGCCGAGGTTTCGTCATCGGGATGCGCGCCTGTGTTCATGAAGGACACGCAGCTGCGCAGGGCGACAAGCGCCTGCCACAGGGCGACAATGCGCGGGCTGGCGCGGTCTGCGGCGATCCGGGCCTGGTCTGACAGGGGCATGCGCGTTCCTTTATCCTAGCTGCGAAAGAGGTGCGCCAAGCGCGCGGTGCAGCACCAGCGCCGCGGCGCCTTGGGTGGCGGTCATCCGCCCGGAAGCGCCCCGCATCAGCCGCGGATGCCGCGCGTCGGGGCGGTTGGAGACCGAGCGTTCCGGCAGCCGCGCGGTTTGCACCAGATGGTCGAGGATGGTTTCGGGCATCGCGCCCCCCAGCACCACGGTCTGCGGATCGAATATGTTTTCGACCACGCTCAGCGCGTGTTCCAGCGCCAGCGCGGCCGCGTCGAGCCAGTCCAGCAGCGCCGCGTCCTGCGCTGTGTAGAGCCGTTCCAGCGCCTCGATATCGCGCGCGGGCCGGCCTGCCTTTGCCATGTGCCGCTGCACCGACAGGCGGCTCAGCGCGTCCTCGAGCCGCCCGCCGCCCGGCAGCGGGATATGGCCGATCTCGCCCGCGTTGCCATGAGCACCGCCCACCAGCTCGCCGCGATGCACCAGCCCCAGCCCGAGCCCCGCGCCGAAATAGAGATAGGCGAAGGTCGGGATCTCGGAGGCGACGCCACTGATCCGCTCGGCCATGGCCGCGGCGTTGGCGTCGTTGCTGAGCACCACCGGCAGGCCGATGGCCTCGGCGAAAAGCGCCTCTGCATCGACCGCCTGCCAGCCGTCAAGATCCGAGCCGAGCCCGGTGATCCCGGTCACGCCAAACGGCCCCGGCATCACGATGCCCGCGCCCAGCATGCGCGCGCGCGCCTGCGGCACCGCATCGAGCGCGCGCCCGTAGGCCGCGGCCAGCTCGGCCAGCACCAGCTGGGGGGCGGAGCCGCGCAGGGCGACCCGCTCTGTCGTGACCGCCCGGCCCGCCATGTCGAGAAGGGCGGCAAAGACCGCGTCGGGCCGCACCTCGATCCCCAGCGCGTAACCGCCTTCGGGGTTGAGCGCATATTGCATCGCAGGCAGCCCCCGCCCGGCGCTGAGCGTGCCTTTTTCCAGCAGCATCCCGTCCTGCTTCAGCTCGGCGATGATGTTGCTCACCGTCTGCGTGGTCAGCGACAGCGCGCGGGCGATCTCGGCCCGGCCCACAGCTCCCGCCGCGCGCACCTGCCCCAGCACCGCCTGGCGGTTGCGAAAGCGCGAGCGCTCGGCATTGCTGCCTTTCTGGAGAGGAAGAACGCTCATGCTTTCCGATTAACTCAAATCATTTGAATTATCAAACGCGCCGCGTTACCCCTAGGGCATGAGTTCGCAATCGAACCGCCACGCCACCAACGGGAGACACGATATGACATCACATCTGAAAGGTCTGGTTCTGGCCGGGCTGACATCCTCTGCCGCGCTGTTCGCCAGCGCCGCCCAAGCCGTCGAGATCGAATACTGGCAGTATTTCTTTGACGCCCGCGTCGAGGCGATGGAAACGCTGATCGCCAATTTCCAGGAGGCCAATCCCGACATCACCGTCACGATGACGCATTTCCCCTATGCCGATTACCGCACCAAGGTCGCCGCCGCGATCCCCGCCGGCGAGGGCCCGGATGTGGTGCAATTGTTCTACGGCTGGCTCAATGATTACGTCGAGGCGGAGCTGATCCAGCCGCTGCCCGCCGACACGTTCCCTGCCTCGATGGTGGACGAAGAGTTTTTCCCGATGGTGCAGGCGATGAAGGACGGCGACAATTACTGGGCGCTGCCGACCGCCGTGCGCAGCCTTGCGCTGTTCTACAACACGCGGCTTTTCGAAGAGGCCGGGATCGAGAGCCCGCCCGAGACGCTCGACGAGCTGGTGGAGACCGCCGCCAAGCTCACCAAGCGCGACGGCGCGGGCAACATCACCCAGGTGGGCATCACCGCGGGCATGACCGCGCAGGATCACCATTGGTGGCGCGAGGGTCTGATCCGCCAGTTCGGCGGTGAGCCCTATACCGACGACTACCAGACGGTGAATTACAACTCCGACGCCGGCAGGAAGGCTCTGGATTTCTACACCGGGCTCTTCACCGGCGACAACCCGGTCAGCGCCATCGGCTTCATGGACGAGCCGCAGGCGGCCTTCAAGGCGGGCCGCGCGGGCATGCATATCGACGGCTCGTTCCGCATCGGCTCGCTCAACGGCACGCGCGGTCTGAAATGGGGCGTGACGGAGCTGCCCGCCAATGCCGACGGCACCCGCTCGAACTATTCCAGCTACTGGGTCAACGCGATCACCACCAAGGCGGAGGGCGAGAAATACGACGCCGCGGTGAAGTTCATGCAATACATCACCTCCGACGAGGCGATGCAGATCTGGCTCGATACGGTGGGAGAGCTGCCCGCCAAGCCGTCGGTGGGCATGACCGAAGAGAACGCCCAGAACGAGACCTTCGGGCCGTTCATCCGCGGTCTGGAATATGCCAACACCACCAAGTTCGCCAACGAATCCGGTCAGCGCCAGCTGATGGTCGAGATGGTCGAGCGCATCCAGCTTGAGGGTATGGACCCCGCCGAAAGCCTCGCCGTCGCCGCCGAGGCCGAGCAGAAGCTGCTCGACGACTACTACAAGGACTGAGGCGCGCGCCTCGTCCTGCCGCATCCCGGGATCTCTCCCGCCCGGGGTGCGGATCTCCCGATTTTTCGCGACCGATCCCCGCAAGGCAGCGCCCCATGTATCGCAACCTGACCATAAGGCAGAAACAGATCGTCTGGGCCTGGGCCTTTCTGGCGATCCCGGTGCTGTTCTACACGGTCATCCGCTTTTACCCGACGGGCAACGCGATCCTGATCAGCTTTCAGGACTGGAACCTGCTGGGCGACCGGACCTGGGCGGGGCTGGAGAATTATGAAAAGCTCTGGAACGACCCGGTGTTCTGGAAGGTCTTTCAGAACACCTTTGTCTACCTGCTGCTCGGCACACCGATCAGCCTCGTTCTGAGCTTTGTCATCGCTTACCATCTCGACAAGCTGCGCTTCATGCACGGGTTTCTCAGGATGCTCTATTTCCTGCCCTTCATGACCTCTGCGGTGGCGATGGCCTGGGTCTGGCGCTGGTTTTATCAGGACGTGCCCATCGGGCTTTTCAACAACATACTGGCCAGTTTCGGCATCCCGCAGATCAAGTTCCTGCAATCGACCACCAACGCGCTGCCCGCGGTTCTGGCGCCTGCCGTCTGGGCCGGGCTCGGCTTTCAGGTGATCATCTTCATGGCCGGGCTGCGCGCCATCCCGCAAAGCTATTACGAGGCCGCCAAGATCGACGGCGTGGGCTGGTTCACGGTGCTGACCCAGATCACCATTCCGCTGCTGCGCCCCACCATCGTCTTCATCGTGGTCTTTTCCTCCATCGGGTTTCTGCGGATCTTCGACCATGTCTTCAACATGACGACGAACAATCCCGGGGGGCCTCTGAACGCCACCAAGCCGCTGGTGCTGATGATCTACGACACCGCCTTCAACGGCTTTGACATGGGCTATGCGGCGGCGCAGACCGTGGTACTTTTCACCATCCTGCTGATTGTCTCGCTGATCCAGCTGCGCCTGCTGAGGAGCAACTGAGATGGTGGCCGCCCCGGATGTCCCCCGCGCCTCCGCCGAGGCCCTGCTGAGATCAGAGCCCGCCAAGCGTCCGCGCAACATGGGCCAGATCCTGCGCTGGCTGCTTTTGTTCATCGGCGGGATCCTGATGGTGATGCCCATCGCCTACATGATCTCCACCTCGCTGAAATGGCCGCACGAGGTCTATAACGTCAACCTCATCCCCGAAGAACCGACGATCGAGAACTACACCTATGTTCTTGAAGACGGGCGCTTTTACTGGTGGTTCGTGAACTCGATCATCATCGCCACGATCACCACGATCTGCAATCTGCTGTTCGATTCACTGGTCGGCTACACGCTGTGCAAGTTCCGCTTTCCGGGCCGCACCATCGTCTTCATCGCGATCCTGTCGACGCTGATGATCCCCACCGAGATGCTGGTGATCCCGTGGTACCTGATGTCGCAATCCTTCGGCTGGCTCGACAGCTACTGGGGCATCATGTTCCCCGGTCTGATGACCGCTTTCGGCACTTTCCTGATGAAGCAGTTCTTCGAAAGCGTGCCGGACGATTTCATCGAGGCCGCGCGGATCGACGGGCTCAACGAGCTGCAGATCTGGTGGACCGTCGCCATGCCTCTGGTCAAACCGGCGCTGGCGGCCCTGGCGATCTTTGTCTTTCTGGGCAACTGGACGGCCTTCCTGTGGCCGCTGATCGTGACCAACTCGGTCGACATGTATACGATCCCGGTGGGCCTGTCGGGCTTCGGAGACGAGGCGGATGTCGCGTGGGAGCTGATCATGACGGGCGCCGCGATCTCCACCATTCCGACGCTGGTCGTCTTCCTGATCTTTCAGCGCTTCATCATCCGCGGCGTCGTCATGGCGGGGCTCAAAGGATGACCGACCACAGCACCTTTCCCGATCCGGTTTACAAGCAGACCGTGCTCGCGCCGCTCTTTGACGGGGTCAAGACCCATTACGCCACCCATATGGCGGCGATCAATCGGGCGCATCTGGTGATGCTGACCGAAACCGGCATCCTGCCGCGCGAGGACGCCGGACACCTCGCCACGGCCCTGCAGCAGATCGACGCCGAAACCGACCTCGACGCGCTCACCTATACCGGCGAGCACGAGGATTACTTCTTTTTTGTCGAGGCCGAACTGCGCCGCCGTCTGGGTGACCTCGGCGGCGCGCTGCACACCGCGCGGTCGCGCAACGACATGGATCATACGCTTTTCAAGATGGCGCTGCGCACCCGCGCCGAAGACATGCTGGCCCGCATCACCACGCTCACCGACGCGCTGATCATCAAGGCGCGCGCCGAGGCGGGTACGCTTATCGTCGCCTACACCCACGGCCAGCCCGCGCAGCCCACCACATTCGGCCACTATCTCGGCGCGATGATCGAAGTGCTGATCCGCGACGCGCAGCGCCTGACGCACGCCATCGACACCCTTGGCCACTGCCCGATGGGGGCGGCGGCGATCACCACCTCCGGCTTTCCCATCGACCGCAATCGCATGGCCGATCTGCTGGGCTTCGACAGCCCGCTGATCAATTCCTACGGCTGCATCGCCAGCGTCGATTACGTCACCGGGCTCTATTCCGCGATCAAGCTTGTGTTCCTGCATCTGGGCCGGGTGATCCAGGATCTGGCCTTCTGGTCGAGCTTCGAGGTTGGGCAGCTTTACGTGCCCAACGCGCTGGTGCAGATCAGCTCGATCATGCCGCAGAAACGCAACCCGGTGCCTATCGAGCACATGCGCCACCTCGCCTCGGTGACTGCCGGGCGCTGCGACATGGTGGTCAACACGATGCACAACACGCCCTTCACCGACATGAATGACAGCGAGGGCGAGGTGCAGCAGGCGGGTTATGCGGCATTCGAAAGCGGTGGCCGTGTGCTGGACCTCATGACCGCGTTCCTGCCCGCCTGTTCGATCAACCCCGACCGTGTGCGCCGCAACACCGATGCCGCCGCGATCACCATCACCGAACTGGCCGACACGCTGGTCCGCGACGAAGGGCTGACCTTCCGGCAGGCGCATGAGATTGCCGCAGAGGTGGCGCGCAGCCTCAGGGGCGCGCCGCTTTCCGAAGGCTTCGCCACTTTTCGCGCGGCCTTCGAGAACGCCGTCAACCGCGCGCCCGCCATGGAGGACACGGCCTTCCGCACCGCCACAGCGCCGGAAACCTTCGTGGCGCGCCGCGACCGGACCGGCGGCCCGGCCCCGGCGGCGCTCGATGCGGCGCTCACGACCTACGCCGCGGATGTGCAGGCGCTGCAGGCGCGGGCGGCGCAGCGAATATCGCGGGTGTCGGCGGCGGACACGGCGCGCGATGCGGCTTTCGCCCAACTGCTGGAGACCTGACCTTGGCCAATCTTTCGCTCCATCAGCTGACCAAGTCCTACGGCACGACCGAAGTGCTGCACGGCATCTCGCTCGACGTGGCGGATGGCGAGTTTGTGGTGCTCGTGGGCCCTTCGGGCTGCGGCAAATCCACCACCCTGCGGATGATCGCGGGGCTGGAGGAGACCACCTCCGGCATCATCGAAATCGGCGGGCGCGAGGTCAACAATCTGGAGCCGAAAGAGCGCGACATTGCCATGGTGTTCCAGAATTACGCGATCTATCCGCATATGTCGGTCAAGAAGAACATCGCCTTCGGTCTGCGGTCTTCCAAACTGCCCAAGGCGGATAAGGAAAAGCGGATTCAGGAGGTCGCGGGCATCCTCGACATGGTGCCACTGCTCGATCGCAAGCCCAGCCAGCTGTCTGGCGGGCAGCGGCAGCGGGTGGCCATCGGGCGCGCCATGGTGCGCGATCCGGCGGTCTTTCTCTTTGACGAGCCGCTCTCCAATCTCGACGCGCAGCTGCGCACGCAGATGCGGCTGGAGATCAAGAAGCTGCACCAGCGGGTCGGCAACACGATCATCTTCGTGACCCATGACCAGGTCGAGGCGATGACCATGGCGGACCGGATTGTGATCATGAAAGACGGGTATATTCAACAGGTTGGCACACCAGAAGAGGTGTTTCACAAACCCGCCAACACCTTTGTCGCGCGCTTCATCGGCGCACCTTCGATGAACCTGCTCGAGGGCCGGGTGTCGGGGGGCGCCGTCTCTCTGGGCGCGGGTCCCGAGGTTCGGGTCCCCGCCTTGCGCAAGAGTGGCGGTGACGTGCTGCTTGGCGTGCGCCCCGACGATCTGCATCCCGGCAGCGGCAACCCGATTGTCACCGGCACGGTCAGCCTGCGCGAACCGCTGGGGTCAGAGACGCTGATCTATGTGGACACGGCCTTGGGCGAGATCACCGCCAAGGCCGATGGCCGCACCCCGCCGGAGGTCGGCGCGACCGTGGAGCTTGGCGCGGAGCCGCAGAACCTGCATGTCTTCGACAAATCCAGCGGGGAGGCGCTGACGTGAAGCCGCGCGTGCTGAGCGCCGGGCGGCTTTATTGCGATCTGGTCTTTGCAGATGCACCACGCCTGCCGTCGCCCGGGACCGAGGTTTTTGCCCCCAGCCTCTCGCTGCACGCCGGTGGCGGCGCCTTCATCACCGCCGCGACGCTGTCGGCCCTCGGTCACGAGGTCGCACAGATCTCGACCCTGCCAGCGGCGCCCTTCGATGCTCCGGTGCGGGCCGAAATGACCCGTCACCATGTCGACGCCACGGCCTGTCAGCCCGCCTCCGCTGCGAGCGATCCGCAGATCACGGTGGCCATCGCCAGCGGCGAGGATCGCGCGTTCCTGACCCGTGCGGACGGGGATGCGATCCCGTCCTTGGCGTCGGTTGACTGGCGCGGGTACGACCATCTGCATATCGGCGAGCTGCGCAGCCTCGAGGAGCATCCGGAGCTCTTAACGCAGGCGCGCGCGGCGGGTCTGAGCGTATCGCTCGATTGCGGCTGGCAGGACCGGTTCGACCCAAAGGCCGCGGCACTCATCGCCGGGGTCGACATGTTCCTGCCAAACGAGGCCGAGGCCAGGGCGCTCTCTGCGCTGGGTGTTCCGGAAAGCTGTGCGGTGCTCACGGTTGTCAAATGCGGCAGGGCTGGCGCCCGCGCGCTGCGCGCCGGGCAGTGGACCCACGCCCCCGCCACAGCGGCAAAGGTGCGCGACGCCACCGGGGCGGGGGATGCGTTCAACGCCGGCTTCCTGTCGGGCTGGCTGAGCGGCGCATCTCTGGACATCTGCCTGCGTCAGGGCAATGCCTGCGGCGCAAATGCGGTGCAGGCGCCCGGCGGCGTTGGCGGTCTGTCGATGCTGGCCGCCAGTCGCGAGGCGGCCTCGCTGTCGTCGTGACGCGCGCGGCAAAGGTGTCAGGCGTCGCTGTCACCCGGCTCATGAAGCGGCAGGAACCGGGGCGGCATCGGTCCCTTGTTGCGCCCGCCCTGCTGCATCTGCTCCCAGCCATGCGCCAGAATTCCGACCGAGCGCGACAGGCAGAAAAGCCCGCGCGAAAGCGGTGGCGGGAACCCAAGCTCGCAAAAGATCACCGCGGTGGCGCCATCGATATTCATCGCGATGTCCGTGCCGCGTTCCGCCCCGATCCGCGCCTGTACGCTCTCCCCGATTTCGGCAATCCGGCCTGAGACCGTGCCCGTCTCTGCCGCCTGCCGGACCAGTGCCATCAGGCGCGGCGCGCGCGGATCAACCGGTCTGTGAAACCGGTGACCGAAGCCCGACACGATCTTGCCGTGGGTCTTGCGCCAGGCGGCAAGCCCGTCCTGCGTGGCATGATCGAGGTTTGCCCCCTGATCCAGGCGGGCGGCGATATCCAGGTATAACTCCGCGCATTGCTCGCCCGCGCCGCCATGCACGTCGCCCAGCATGTTGACGCCCGTCGCCATCACGTTGTTGAGCCCGACGCCGCAGGTCGCGGCCATGCGCGCGGCGGCAATCGAGGGCGCCTGCGGCCCGTGATCGACCCCGGCAACGAGCGCTGCCTCCAGCAGGGCCGCCTCAGCGGGTGAGGGCAGATCGCCGCGCGTCATCAGCCAGATCATCTGGCCAAATCCGACGGTGCCGATCAGCTCTTCGATGGGCCGCCCGCGGAAAGCGATGCGGCCCGGTGCCATGTCGATGATCGATGTGCGCCACCACGCGCGCACCGCGTCGGAATCTTCGCTCATGATCCGCGTGCCTTTCCTTTGTATCGCGATTGCCGCTCAGAGCCCCCGCACGCTCTTGCGATCCGCGCTCAGCAGCACCGCATGTGCCGGCGCGCCGGTTGAAAAATGGCCAAACGAGAAGGGCGCGGAGAGGACACCGGCGGGGATCGATGTGGCCATGGCGTAGGCCTTGTCCTCTGCCACACCCACGGTCTCCAGAAGCACGCGGAGCGCGCGGCAGAAGTCGAGATCGGCCCCGGCCAGCGTGCCGTCTTCCAGCGTCAGGCGGCCGTCGCGGCGCAGCACGCGGCGGCCGTTAAGGTGAAATTCGGTGATGTCCGAGCCGACGGTCGACATCGCATCGGTCACCAGAAACACCGCCCCCGGCCCGGTCTTGGCGGAAAGCGCGGTCGCCATGCTGGCCGCGTGCACGTGGATGTTGTCGGCGATGAGCCCGGCGCTGACGGTTCCGGTTCTGAGCGCGGCGGCAACCAGACCGGGCTCTCGATTGCCCATCTGGCTCATCGCGTTAAAGAGATGTGTGACGCAGCTTGCACCCGCGGCAAACGCCGCCTCGGCTTCTGCAAAGCTGCAATCGGTATGGCCAAGCGACACGATCACGCCGGCCTTGGTAAGCCGCGCGATCTGCTCCGGCGACACGTTTTCGGGCGCAACCGTGGCCATGACATTGGGCAGACGTCGGGCGGCATCGATCAGGAACGCCTCGTCCGCGTCCAGCATCGGGCGGATCAGATCCGGGTCATGAGCGCCCTTGCGCGCGATGGAGAGATGCGGGCCTTCGAGATGGATGCCGACGATGCCGGGCACGTCTTGGGCGATCGCGGCCTCGACCGCGTCAACCGCGGCGCGGGTCCGCTCGGGCGTGTCGGTGATCAGCGTCGGCAGCAGCGCGCGGGTGCCGGTTGTGGCATGGGCTGCAGCGATGGCCTTCAGCCCGTCCACGCTGGTCTCGTCGTTGAACATGACCCCGCCGCCGCCATTGACCTGCAGATCGACAAAGCCGGGCAGCATCGTGCCGCCCGCGACCCTCTCCACCGCGTAGCCTTCGGGGATGGCGTCTGCCGCGACCACGCCGTGACACAGCGCGCCGTCCAGCAGCAGCGCGCCGGTCTGGTGCAATTGCGTGCCGTCAAAGATCGGCGCCCCGGTGATCGCGCGCCGTGTCATACCGTCTCCGTCACTTTTTTCAGGTGGCGCGGTTCGTCGGGGTTGATGCCGCGGGCCAGCGCCACGCGTTCGACCATGGCATAGAACGACACGATGAGCGCGATCGGGTCGAGCAGCGGATGCGCGGTGCGTGCCGTGGGCAGCGGCGTGGCGCACGTTGCGGTGTCGGAGGTGACAAACACCGACGCCCCCTTGCCCGCGATCTTGTCGGCCACATCCACCAGCGACGCCTCGGCCTGATCCGCGGCGGTCAGTGCAATGACCGGAAAGCCGCGATCCACGATGGAGACCGGCCCGTGCAGCACTTCGGCGGAGGAATAGGATTCCGCGTGCAACTGGCAGGTTTCCTTGAATTTCAGTGCCGCCTCGTTGGAGATCGCCAGCGCCGGGCCGCGTCCGAGGCAAAAGAGCGACTGGTGGCTTGCGGCCTCTGACGCCAGCGCGCTCCAGTCCAGATGCGCCGCCTTGTCGAGCGCGTCGGGCAATGCGTGCAGCGCGTCGAGCACCGCGCGATCTTTCTGCCATTCCGCCAGAAGCCAGACGGCGGACACCGCGGAGGTCACAAAGGTCTTGGTCGCCGCCACGCTGAGCTCGGCGCCCGCATGCAGGTCGAGCGCATGGGTGCTGACCTGCGCCAGATCGCTGTCGGTGTGGTTGGTGAGCGCAATGCTGAGCGCGCCTTGCTGGGTGGCCATTTCGGCCATGCGCACGATGTCCGGGCTCTTGCCGGATTGCGAGACCGCGAGGCACGCACTCTGCGCCAGCCGCAGCTTGCGGCCATAGATCGAGGCCACCGATGGCCCGACAGAGGCGACGGGCAGACCGGCCAGCAGCTCGCTGGCATATTTGAAATAGGTCGCGGCATGATCGGAGGAGCCGCGCGCCACGGAGATGATGAAATGCGGATCAAGCGCCGACAGCGCGTCGGCGGCTTTTGCAATCCCGGGCGCGCCTTCGGCGAGCAGCGTTTCGACCGCCTGCGGGATTTCGAAGATCTCGCGGCGCATATGGGTTTCGGCAGACATTGGCTATTCCTTCGACAACCTGAGTTCGGCGACGAAATTATAGGCGTCACCGCGATAGAGGGATTGGGTGAATTCCGCGACCCGGCCGGAGCCGAGATAGGAGGTTCTTTCGATCTTCAGCCCGGCATCGCCGGTTGGCACAGCGAGCAGCGTGGCGTCGGCTTCGCCGAGATTGATGGCAGAGATCTTTTGCAGCGCCCGCACCGGACGGTGGCCGTCCTTTTCGAGCGTTTCGTAAAGCGAGGTCTCGACCGCCAGCGGATTGGGCAGGATGTCGGTCGGCAGGGAGGCGCGCTCGATCGCGATGGGTTCCCCGTCGGCAAGCCTGAGGCGCACGATCCGGGCGACGGACTCCTCCGACGACAGGCCAAGCGAGGTCATCTCGTCGGGTGACGGCATGAAAAGCCCGCGCTCCAGCCAGCGCGAGGTCGAGGATTTGCCGCGCCGCTCCATGTCCTCGGAGAACGAGGTGAGGCGCGACAGTTTCTGCTCGATCTGCTCGGGCTTTGAGGAGATGAACGAGCCCGATCCCTGTTTCTGCACGATTGTGCCATCCTCGGCGAGCGACTGGATCGCCTTGCGCACGGTCACGCGGGAGAAATCGGTGATCGCCGCTATCTCGCGTTCCGGCGGCAGCGGGCTGCCGGGCGGCAGGATGCCCCTGGCGACGCCATCGGACAGGCGCTGGCGCAGTTGCACGTAGCGCGGCCCGCCATCGGCGCGGAACCAGTCAGAGGGTTCGAGAAAGGCGGCAACACTCATGAGGACCGCTCCGGTTTGTCTGCGTGATCGCGCGCGAGACGCAGCGCGCCGTCGAGCGCGGTGCCTTGCGGCGCTTGGATGCGGGCCTGCAGGGCAGGGGGGAGATAGGGCCGGTAATACGGGCCGATGCCGCCAGCGAGGCAGAGCACAGCGTCGTCGGGCAGCGCCGCGGCGGCGATGCAGGCCTGCAGATAATCCGCGCCGTCCTGCAGGAGCGCGCGGGCGTGGATGTCACCTTGAGTGGCGGCCTCGATGATCCGGGGGGCCAGTGCGGCGAAATCGCCGGGCTCCGCCCGGGCGGCAAATTGCACGGCGCCCACCGGCGGCGTGCCGTAGCGGTCGAGCAGCGCGTCGGTCAAGGCAGAGCGCGCGACCAGCCCGTCATGGGCGCGGATAGCGATGCGCAAGGCGCGCAGACCAAGCCACGCGCCGGAGCTTTGATCGGAGAGACGGTGCCCCCAGCCGCCAAAATGCCGGAGCGTGTCGCCCTGTCGCGCGGCGATGATCGTGCCGGTGCCGATGGCCGCAAGAATGCCGTCCCGCGCCCCCAGGGCGCCCGCGACAGAGGTGGCCCGGTCGTCGGTGGCGGTGACATGGGCGGCCTCCAGCGCACCCGCAACGGCATCGGCATCTGCGGGTGTGAGCACACCCGCAAGGCCCACATGCACCGATGCGCGGGCAAGGTCGGGCTTTGAAATCGCGGCCATTGTCGCCGCCTCCGCGAGTGCCGCGCGGATATTGGCAAGCGTGTCGGCAGGCGCTGTCGTGTAATTTGCGGGACCACCTTTTGCCTCGGCCAGACGCGCGCCATCGCGCGCGCAGATCGCAACGCGGCAGCCGGTCCCGCCACCATCGATGCCGATCAGGAAAGATGTCTGAGTGATACCCATGAAATACCTTTAGCATACCTTTGAGCATTCGAAAACCCCAATCTCAAACCAAAATCGCGAAAATTTCGCCAATCAAGGCGAAATTGTGGCGGCATCAAAAAATTGGTAGACAAAAGGTATTGTTTAGGTATGGTCTTTGGAAACCGGGGGAATCAACCTTGCCTGTACGTCACACTCCAATCCACCAGCCGATCGATGCGCTTTCCGAAACGGACGCGCTCGGGGTCATGCTGGCCTCTCAGATGGATGCGCTGAGCGCGGTCGCGCCTGCGCTGGCCGCGATTGCTGCGGCGGCGCATCTGGTGGCCGATGCGGTGACGCGGGGCGCGGTGGTGCATTACGCGGCGGCGGGCAGTTCCGGCCTGATGGCGCTCGCCGATGCCTGCGAGCTTCCGGGCACGTTCCGCATCCCGCAGGACCAGATCCGCGTGCATATGGCGGGCGGCGTGCCCGTGAACGGGCACATGCCCGGCGGCACCGAAGATGACCTGACCGAGGCCGCAACGGCCGCGCGGGCCGTAAAGGACGGCGATGTCGCAATCGTCGTCAGCGCCAGCGGCACCACGCCCTACGCGCTGCGCTTTGCCGAGACAGCCGCAGCCCGGGGCGCGCGCATCGTGGCCATCGCCAACGTGGCGAACGCGGCGCTGTTCAAAGGGGCCGACAGTGCGATCACGCTTGCAACCGCGGGCGAGGTCATTGACGGGTCCACACGCCTTGGCGCGGGCACGGCGCAGAAAGTCGCGCTCAACATGATCTCGACGCGGGCGGGCATCCTGCTGGGTCACGTGCATGACGGGATGATGGTCAACCTCAATCCCGACAACATCAAGCTGCGGGGGCGCGCCGCGGGCATCGTCGCCCGGATCGCCGGGGTCGACAGCGCCGCCGCCGAGCAGGCCCTGCAGCAGACGGGCTACGACACGAAACTTGCAACCCTCGTCGCCACCGGTCTTGAGATCGGCGCGGCGCGGGCTCTGCTCGACCGCCACGCGGGCCATCTCAGGGCCTGCCTTGCGGACGCCAACGCATTGACAACATGACGATAACCAAAGGGAGACTTCACATGACACGAACCACCTTCAAAGGCGCGCTGCTGGCGACAACCTTGCTGAGCGCCACAGCGGCCACGGCACAGGACGCCGAGCTGATCATCGAAAGCTGGCGCAATGACGACCTGGCGATCTGGCAGGACAAGATCATCCCGGCCTTCGAGGCGGAGCATCCGGGCATCAAGGTGAAGTTCACCCCCTCCGCCCCCGCCGAATACAACGCCGTGCTGAATTCCAAGCTCGACGCGGGCAGCGCAGGCGACATCATCACCTGCCGTCCGTTCGATGCGAGCCTGGCGCTTTACGACGCCGGGCACCTCGCCGATCTCAGCGATATCGAGGGCATGTCCAACTTCTCGGACGTGGCAAAGTCCGGCTGGTCCACCGATGACGGCGCGGCCACCTATTGCGTGCCCATGGCCTCCGTGATCCACGGCTTCATCTACAACAAGGAAGCCTTTGAGGAGGTGGGTGTCGAGGTGCCGACCACCGAAGAGGAATTCTTTGCCGTGCTCGACGCCTTCAAGGAAGACGGCAACTACATCCCGATGGCGATGGGCACCAACGACCAGTGGGAAGCGGCCACGATGGGCTACAACAACATCGGCCCGAATTACTGGAAAGGCGAAGAGGGGCGCAACGCGCTGATCGCCGGTGAGCAGAAGCTGACCGACGAGCCCTGGATCGCGCCGTTCCGCCAGTTGGCCAAATGGGGCGACTATCTGGGCGACGGCTTCGAGGCGCAGACCTATCCTGACAGCCAGAACATCTTTACCCTGGGCCGGGCCGCGATCTACCCGTCCGGCTCCTGGGAAATCTCCGGCTTCAACACGCAGGCCGATTTCGAGATGGGGGCCTTCCCGCCGCCGGTGCAGGCTTCGGGCGACACGTGCTACATTTCGGACCACACCGATATCGGCATCGGCATGAACGCCGCAACCGACAACCCCGAGGCGGCCAAGACCTTCCTCAACTGGGTGGCCTCGTCGGAGTTTTCCAACATCTTCGCCAACGCGCTGCCGGGCTTCTTCCCGCTCTCCAACGCGGCGGTGGAGCTGGAAGATCCGCTGGCGCAGGAATTCATCGGCTGGCGCGACAGCTGCGAAAGCTCGATCCGCTCGACTTACCAGATCCTGTCGCGCGGCACGCCGAACCTTGAGAACGAGACCTGGAACGCTTCGGTTGCGGTGATCAAGGGCGACGAAAGCCCCGAGGACGCAGGCGCCCGTCTGCAGGAAGGCCTCGCCTCCTGGTACGCGCCCCAGCAATAAGCCGCGGTTTCGCGCATCCCGGGCGTCACATCGGCGCCCGGGACCAACCACACAATCCCCACAACCCCGAGGAGACCCGACATGGCGACGCCATCCAAGCCCGGAATCCGCTGGCACATCGTTGTTTTTCTGGCGCCCGCCGTGCTCGTCTACACCGCGGTGATGATCTATCCGCTGTTCAACACCCTGCGCCTGTCGTTTTTCTCCGAAATCGATCAGGAGCGTGTCTGGGTCGGGCTCGACAATTTCCGCACACTTTTCGGCAACACGATCTGGTCGGACCAGTTCTGGAACGCGCTGGGCAACAACACCTGGTTCTTCATCATCCACATGCTGGTGCAGAACCCAATCGGCGTGGCGCTGGCCGCGATCCTCAGTTCTCCGCGCCTGCGCTTTGCCGCGCTCTACCGTTCGGCGATCTTCATCCCGACGATCCTGTCGTTTGTGATCGTGGGCTTTGCGTGGAAACTGATCCTCTCGCCGATCTGGGGCATCGCACCGGGCATGCTCGACGCCATCGGGCTGAAATTCCTCTACCAGCCGTGGCTCGGCAAGGAGGAATACGCGCTGACCACGCTCGCGCTGGTGTCGGTCTGGCAATATGTCGGCATCCCGATGATGCTGATCTACGCCGCCCTGCTGTCGATCCCCGACGAGATCCTGGAGGCGGGCGAATGTGACGGCATCACCGGGCTGAGCGCGTTCTGGAAGATCAAGCTGCCGCTGATCCTGCCATCGATCGGGATCATCTCGATCCTGACATTTGTGGGCAACTTCAACGCCTTCGATCTGATCTATGCCGCCCAGGGCGCGCTGGCGGGGCCGGATTTCTCTACCGACATCCTGGGCACCTTCATGTACCGCACGTTCTTCGGTTTTCAGTTGCAGCTGGGCGATCCGCATATGGGATCGGCCATCGCGAGCGCGATGTTCGTGATCATCCTGATCGGCGTGTGCCTCTACCTCTTCGGCATCCAGCGCCGTCTGCGCAACTACCAGTTCTGAGGAGCAAGACCCATGACCAAGGCCAGATCCTCCCTGTCGACCAAGACCACGATGCACGCCGTCCTGATCGTCTACACGATCATCGCGCTGTTCCCGGTTTTCGTGATCCTGATCAACAGCTTCAAGTCCCGCCGGGCGATCTTTCGCGACCCGCTGGGCCTGCCCAACGAAGAGACGTTTTCGCTGATCGGCTATCAGACGGTGCTCAAGCAGGGGGACTTTTTCCTCTACTTCCAGAACTCGATGATCGTCACCGTCGTGTCGCTGGCGCTGATCCTGCTCTTTGGCGCGATGGCGGCCTTCGCGCTGGCCGAGTACCGCTTCAAGGGCAACACGCTGATGGGGCTTTACCTTGCGCTGGGGATCATGATCCCCATCCGCATCGGCACTGTGGCGATCCTCGAGATGATGGTCTCCACCGGGCTGGTGAACACGCTCACCGCGCTGATCCTCGTCTATACCGCGCAAGGTCTGCCGCTCGCGGTCTTTATTCTCAGCGAGTTCATGAAAGGCGTCAGCGACGATCTGAAGAACGCGGGCCGTATCGACGGGCTGAGCGAGTACAAGATCTTCTTTCGCCTCGTGCTGCCGCTGGTGCGGCCTGCCATGGCGACGGTTGCGGTCTTCAACATGATCCCGATCTGGAACGACCTGTGGTTCCCGCTGATCCTGGCGCCCGCCGAAGAGGTCAAGACCCTGACGCTGGGCTCTCAGGTCTTCATCGGGCAGTTCGTGACCGACTGGAACGCGGTGCTTTCGGCGCTCTCGATGGCGATCCTGCCGGTGATGATCCTCTATGTGATCTTCTCGCGGCAACTGATCCGCGGCATCACCTCGGGGGCGGTCAAATGAGGGTTCTTGTTGCGGGCCTCGGCAATATGGGGCGCAGCCACGCGCTGGCCCATCACGCCCATCCGGACGTGCAGATCGCAGCCCTGGTCAACCGCTCGGAGGTGGATCTTCCGGACGCTTTGCAGGGCTACCCGCTGCGCACCGATTTCCACGCCGCACTGGCGGAGTTTGCGCCCGATCTTGTGGTCATCGCCACCTATTCGGACAGCCATGCGGACTACGCCATCGCGGCCATGGAGGCCGGCGCGCATGTGTTTGTCGAAAAGCCGCTGGCGACAACGGCGGAGGACGCGCAGCGCGTGGTCGATACCGCCACGCGGCACAACCGCAAGCTGGGCGTCGGCTATATCCTGCGCCACCATCCTAGCTGGGTGCGGCTCATCGCCGAGGCGCGCGCGCTGGGGGGGCCTTATGTGTTCCGGCTGAACCTCAACCAGCAGTCGGACGGCGCCACCTGGGATACCCACAAGGCGCTGATGCAGACCACCTCGCCGCTGGTGGATTGCGGGGTGCATTATGTCGACGTGATGTGCCAGATCACCGATGCACGCCCGCTCAGGGTGCACGGTATGGGGCTGCGGCTCAGCGACGAGATCGCGGCCGAGATGTATAATTACGGCCAGCTTCAGGTCATCTTCGAGGATGGTTCGGTCGGCTGGTACGAGGCGGGCTGGGGCCCGATGATGTCGGAGACCGCGTTTTTCGTCAAAGACGTGGTCAGCCCAAATGGTGCTGTGTCGATCACCGACGGCAACAAGGGCGCCTCTGACGATATCGACGGCCACACCAAGGTCGGCGGGCTGCTGGTACACCGGCCCGGGCAAGACACTCTGATCGAGCTGCCGGACGAACCCGGCCACCAGGCGCTTTGCGATGCCGAAGCCGCCTGGATCATCGACGCCATTCACACCGATGCGGATCTTGCGCGGCACATGAGCGATGCCGTGATCTCGCTGCGCATCTGCCTTGCGGCGGATGAAAGCATCCGCACCGGCCAAATCATCGACTTGGGAGAGACCACATGACCGCCCTGAAACTGGAAAACGTGAACAAATCCTTTGGTCCCGTGCATGTCCTGAAAGACATCAACCTGGAGGTCGAGGACGGCGAGTTCGTGGTCTTTGTCGGCCCCTCGGGCTGCGGGAAATCGACCTTGCTGCGGGTGATCGCGGGGCTTGAGGATGCCTCCTCCGGGACCATCCGGATCGGCGGCGAGGTGGTGAACTCCGTGCCGCCCGCGAAACGCGGCATCGCGATGGTGTTCCAGTCCTACGCGCTTTATCCGCACCTCACGGTGCGCGACAACATGGGGCTCGGCCTGAAGCAGGAAGGCCAGCCGAAAGACGTGGTCGATGCGCGGGTCTCCAAGGCCAGCAAGATGCTCGATCTGGAGCAATACGCGCAGCGCCGCCCGGCGGAGCTGAGCGGCGGGCAACGGCAGCGGGTCGCCATCGGACGAGCCATCGTGCGCGAGCCGAAGCTCTTCTTGTTCGACGAGCCGCTCTCCAACCTCGACGCGGCGCTGCGGATGAACACGCGGGTCGAGATCGCCGAGCTGCACCGCACGCTGGCGGCCTCGATGATCTATGTCACCCATGACCAGATCGAGGCGATGACGCTGGCCGACAAGATCGTGGTGCTGCGCGATGGCCGGATCGAGCAGGTGGGCTCTCCGATGGAGCTTTACAACAACCCCGCCAACCGCTTTGTCGCAAGCTTTCTGGGCTCGCCGTCGATGAATTTCCTCGAACGCTCGGTGCCGGGGCTGCCCGCGGGCCAGACCATCGGCATCCGGCCCGAACATCTGGGTCTGCGGGAAGACGGCCAGATTTTCGGCAAGGTCACCCATGTGGAGCGGCTGGGCGGCGACACCAACCTTCTGGTGCAGACCGGGCAGGGGGAGATCATGACCGTGCGCCTTTTCGGGCAGGACCCGACCGAGGTCGGCGACGAGATCCGCGTCGGGTTCGACCCGGCTTGCGCGTTCTATTTCGACGCGCAGCAGGAGCGCATTTTCCAGCAGGCGGCATGAGGCCAGGCGGCCTCGCGCAGGATTATTTGACGGGTCCGGAAAAAATATCTGTCGAGTATGTCGATTGGCGGTGGTCGGGATCGTCATGTGGGTGAAGCGGCAAGAATGCCCTTCGTTCACATGAGGAGACAGACCCTTGAATATCCGCAAGATCGCAACCTGCACCGCCATCGGCCTCGCCGTTCTGGCCGCCGCCCCGCTTGCCCTGCCGCGTCACGTCACGGTGGAGCGCAGCGCGGTGATCGACGCCGCACCCGAGGCCATCCTTGCGTTGGCCGCGTCGAATGAAGGCTATCAGCGCTTCAACCCCTACAGGAGCCTCGACCCGGATCTGAAGATCGCGCTTTTTGGCCCGGATACCGGCGTCGGCTCCGGGTTTCGCTTTGACAGCAAGGACGGCACCGGCAGCCAGACGGTGGCCGAGGTGACCGCCGAGCGGGTTGTCTATGCCGTCGATCTCGGGCCGCTCGGTCAGCCCCGCCAATCCATCGAGGCAATTGCCATAACGGGCGGCACCGAAGTGACCTGGCGCGTCGACAATGACCTCGGGATGAACCCGGTCTTTCGCGTCTTCGGCCTTTTCATGGAAGGCATGGTCGGACCGACCTTCGAGCTTGGGCTTGAAAACCTGGCAGACGTTGCCGCCTAATCCCCTCATATCAAAACAGGACTGACCATGCGGTATACATTTTTGCTTTATTCGGACCCCGCCGATCTTTCCCATATGACGCCCGAGGACTGGGCCAGGGAAAAGGAAGTCTACGGCGGCTATATCGGCGCGCTGCAGGAGGCCGGTGTCTTTGTCGACACCGACTGGCTGCACCCGGCGGACACCGCCACCACGCTGACCCTGAAGGATGGCGAGAAGCGTGTGCAGGACGGCCCCTTTGCCGACACCAAGGAAACGCTCGGCGGGTTTTTCGCCATCGATGTGCCCGATCTTGATGCCGCGCTGGCCTGGGCAGAGAAATGCCCGGCGGCCCGGACCGGCAAGGTCGAGATCCGCGCATCGGCCATGGGCGGCGCTTGACCCGCGACGACGTCAGGGCGCGGGCCGAAGACCTGGCCCGCGCCGCTTACGGCCGGCTGGTGGCGATGCTGGCCAGCCGCTCGGGCGACATCATGGCGGCAGAGGATGCGTTGTCGGACGCGTTTGTCGCAGCGTTGCGCCGCTGGCCCCTGGACGGCGTGCCCGACAACCCGCAGGCCTGGTTGCTGACCGTCGCTTGCAACCGGCATGTCGACCGGGCGCGCAGGGACGCGCGCTTGCTGATCACGGATGAGGTGCCCGACATGCCGGAAAGACAGATCTCCGACGAAGCGGCGCTGGACGAGCGCCTGAAGCTGATGTTCGTCTGCGCGCATCCGGCCATCGACGGCGGCATACGGACCCCGCTCATGCTGCAGACGGTGCTGGGGGTGGAGGCGGATGACATCGCGCGCGCCTTTCTCGTCTCGCCTTCTGCCATGGCGCAGCGCCTCGTGCGCGCCAAACGCAAGATCAAGGCCGCGGGCATTCCGTTTGCGCTGCCGGACAGCGCGGCCTTTCCCGAGCGCATGAGCTCGGTTCTCGAAGCGGTCTACGGCGCCTATGCCATCGACTGGATGGAAGCGGCGGGCGATCTGTCGCATGAGGCCTTTTTCCTCTCTTCGATCCTCGCCGATCTGGCGCCTGAGACACCCGAAGCGCTGGGTCTGACCGCATTGATCGGCTTTGTCGAGGCGCGCCGCGATGCCCGCACGCGGCAGGGCGTTCTGGTGCCTGTGCCCGATCAGGACACCACGCTGTGGGACCAGCCGCTGATCGACCGCTCCGCGTCGCTGCTGACCCGTGCCTCCGGAATGGGCCGCCCCGGCCGGTTCCAGCTCGAGGCCGCGATCCAGTCGGTACATGCGGCCCGCGCCGTCACGGGGCGCACCGATTGGCGCGCGCTGTCGCAGCTTCATGCGGGGCTTGTGCAATTGCACCCGACCATCGGTGCCGCTGTCAGCCGCGCGGCTGTGGTGGCCGAAGACGCGGGCCCCGCCGAGGCGCTGCGCCTGCTTGACAAGATCCGCTTTCCCGGTGTGGCGCAGTACCAGCCCGCCCATGCGGTGCGCGCGCAATGTCTTGTGATGCTTGACCGGGTGGCCGAGGCGGCGGAGGCTTATGACAAGGCGGTCTCTCTCTGCACCGACCTGCCCTCGAGACGGCTGTTGGAGACGCGGCGCGCCAGACTGCGCAAGAAGGTGATGTGACGGCTGGCCCCGGGTGCGGGTTCAGGCGCCGGTCATCAGGCGCGCTCAGCGCTTTGGTTTCTGAAAGAGCAGCGACAGGATGCCAAGCACCGCCGACATCACGATCAGCAACAGCGACACCGCGTTCAGAACCGGGGTGGAGCCCTGCTTGAGCTTGTCGAACATGGTGATCGTCAGCGGCGATTCGGAACCCACCAGCATCAGCGTGGTGTTGAAGTTTTCGAAACTCATCAGGATCGAGACCACCGCCGAGGCCAGAATGGCGGGCATCAGGAACGGCAGGGTGATCTGCCGGATCGCGCCCAGCTTGCTGGCCCCGAGATTGAGCGCGGCCTCTTCCAGGCTGGGATCGAACTTCTGCAGCCGGGCCGAGATCACCAGTGTGGCGAAGGTGGTGATAAAGGAAAACTGCCCCAGGATGACAAGGATCAGCCCGGGGCGCAGCCCGTCGAACCAGAGCCCCGTGGCATCCTCCAGCGTGTTGGCGATGGCGCTGGCAAAGACCAGGATCGAGATGCCGAGGATCACGCCCGGGATGATCAGCGGCAGCAGCATCAGGATATAGAGCAACGATTTGCCGCGAAAGCTGTGGCGCACAAAGAGGAACGCGTTGCAAGTGCCCACCGCCACCGCCAGCGCCGACACCCACGCCGCCACAAACGCCGATGTGCCGATCGCGCGCAGGATCGAGCGTTCGTTGAAGACGCCGATAAACGGAGCCTCGGTGCCGAAGAACCACGCCCAGGTGAAACCTTCCCAGGGCAGCGACGGGAAGACGCTGTTGTTGAACGCAAAGACGCAGACCACCGCCAGCGGCAACGCGAGATAGAGGAAAAACGCCGTAACATAGGCGCGGTAGCACCATTTGGCGAAGCCGGGCTGCGGGACGGTGGGAATCATGCGCGCCCCATCGTGTCGGCCAGCGACTGGCGCGACAGTTTCAGACCCAGAAACACCACTCCAGACGACAGCGCCAGCAGCAGAAAGCCCAGCGCCGAGCCCAGCTCCCAATTGAAGCGGGTGATGAACTGCGTGTAGATCATGCCGGTGAACCACAGGCTGTCCTTGCCGCCCAGCAGAATGGGTGTGAGGTAATTCCCGAGGCTCAGCATGAAGACGACGATGCAACCCGACACGATCCCCGGCATGGCGTGCGGGATGACAATCTCGCGCAGGATCGAGAGGCTGTTGCCGCCGAGATCATAACCCGCCTCGATCAGGCTGTCGTCGAGACTGTCCAGCGTGGTGACCAGAGGCACCACCATGAACAGGATCGAGGTATAGACCAGCCCGACCATGATCGCCGCATCGTTGTAGAGAAACTCCACCGGCCCGCTGACCAGCCCGAGATATTGCAGCAGGTTCGAAAACACGCCGGTCTCGCGCAGCAGGATCATCCAGCCGAAGGTGCGCACCAGCTCCGACACCCAGAACGGGATCATGCACATCAGAAACAGCGTTGTCTTGGTGCGTCCGCGGGTCAGCTTGGCGATGTAATAGGCAATCGGGAAGCCGAAGATCAGGGTGAGCGCGGTGGCGAGGATCGACATGATCGCGGTGCGCGCGAAGGTGCGCCAGTAAAGCGGCTCTTCGAAGAAGGTGACGTAATTGCCAAAGCCGGTCTGGAACTCGCGCGGGCCGATCTTTTCACTGATCGACACCCAGAAAAGCCCCAGATGCGGCAGGATGATCAGCACCACGAGCCACAGCAGGATCGGCGCCAGCAGCAGGTAGAACCCCAGTTTCGAGCCGTCCGTGGTCATCGCTCAGGCCCCCGGCGCGGGATAGACCCGGGCGCGGCCGGGATGCCAGCTTGTGTAGACCGTGCTGCCGGGGCGCAGTTTCGCCATGTCGCCGGTCTGCGGCAGGGCGACGCTGATCGGCGTGCCGGAGGCGTGCTGCACCGTGACCGAGCTGTTGGCCCCGTTGAAGAGCACCGAGGCCACAGTGCCTTTTGTCACGTTTTCCCGCCCTTCGAGCCCTTCGGCGGATGTGGTCAATTCGATGGCTTCCGGCCGCAGGAAGACCTGCGCGCGCTGCCCGGCGCTCAGACCGGACTGCGCGGCCTCGACGCTCAGCGCCGCGCCGCTCTCGCTCTCCAGTGTCAGCACCGGCCCGTTGACCGAGACAAGCCGCGCGTCGATGCGGTTCGCCTCACCGACAAAGCCCGCGACGAAGGCCGTGTCGGGGCTGTGATAGACCTCCTGCGGGGGGCCGATCTGCTCGAACCGGCCCCGGTTCATCACCGCGATGTTGTCGCTCATCACCAGCGCTTCGGACTGGTCGTGGGTGATGTAGACAAAGGTGGTGTTGAAGGCCGCCTGCAGCGATTTCAGCTCCACCTTCATGTGTTCGCGCAGTTTCAGATCGAGCGCGCCCAGCGGCTCGTCCAACAGCAGCACGTCCGGCTCCAGCACCATGCAGCGCGCGATGGCCACACGTTGCTTCTGACCGCCCGACAGCTGATCGACCCGCCGCCCCGCGACCCCCGGCAGACCGACGCGGGCGAGAATCTCGTCGACGCGCCGGGCGATCTCGGCACGCGCCACGCCGCGCTGGCGCAGGCCAAAGCCCACATTGTCGCCGATATTCATCGTCGGAAAGAGCGCCAGATGCTGGAACACCATCGAGACCGGGCGCTTGTTGGGAGGCACGCCGATCATCGACGCGCCCTTGATCAGAAGATCGCCGCTGCTGGGCGACTGAAAGCCCGCGATCATGCGCAACAGCGTGGTCTTGCCGCAGCCCGACGGCCCCAGGATCGAAAAGAAAGAGCCTTGCGGCACCTCGAAACTGACATGATCGACGGCGCGGAAATCGTCGAAATCCTTCGTCAGATCAAGGCATTGCAGGTCAGGGGCGGGGTTGGCCAAGGGCTGTCCTTCTCGGCAGAAAAAAGGGCACCGCAGGGCGCCCTTTTCGGGAGTTGCGCGCGATTTACTTCGCGGCGTTGATGCGGTCGAGCGTGGCGCCTTCCAACGTCTCGAGACCCGCGGGCACCGGCGGATACCACTTGATATTGTCCACCGCGGCCTGATCGAAGCTGCCCTGATAGCGCGCCTTGAGATCGGCGCTGACACCTTCGTCACCCCCCACGGCGGCGGTGAAATTGCCGGCGGTGTTGGTGATCATCGCGGCGATGTCGGGGCGCATCACGAAGTTGATCCAGTCATAGGCGGCATCGTCGGCCCGACCCCGCGCGGGCAGCACAAAGGTGTCGATCCAGCCCAGAGCGCCGGATTCGGGCGCCACAAAGGTGATGTCGGGATTGTCGGCATTGAGCTGCCAGCCACCGGTGTCCCAGGCCATCGAAGCCACAACCTCACCCGAGCGCAGCAGGTTCTTGATCTCGTCGCCGCCGTCCCAATAGGTCTTCACGTTGGCCTTGCACTCGGTCAGCTTGGCTTCGACCTGATCGAGGATCTCCTGATACTTGTCGGTGTCGCCATAGGCCGCAAAGGGGTCGAGCCCCATGGAATAGGCGAAACCGATCAGCGTCGGGCGCTTGAGACGGTAGGAGACCTTGCCCGCCACCGATCCGTCGCACAGATCGGTATAATCGGTCACGTCACCCGCTTCGGCGGTGTTCACCACCAGCCCGCTGGTGCCCCAGACATGCGGCAGACCGTAGATCTCGCCCTCATAGGTGGTGTTGGTCGCGGTGGCCATAAGCATCGACGGGATGAACTGATCGGCGTTCACCTTCGACATGTCGATGGGCTTGTAGATGCCGAACTCTTCCTGCGCGCTGGTGATCCGGTCCTGGCTGGGCTGCGCCAGATCGAAACCGCCGCCATTGGTGGCGCGCAGCTTGGCGATCATTTCCTCGTTGTTGGAGGTGGTGACCTCGACCGTGTGGCCGGTCTCTTCCTCGAACTTGGCGATGACCTCTTCGGGCGCGTAGCCGCCCCAGGTCAGCAGCCGCAGCGTGTCGGCGCTGGTGATCTGTGCGGTCAGCGCAGTGGCGACCAGAACGGTCGAGAAGACTTTGATTTTCATGATGTTTTCCACCCTCTTGGATTGTCTCACTGGGTTTTGGCTACCAGCGATTTGTTGCAGTATTAAGTCAAACGTGCCGCCACATGTCCATCGCGACATGGCCGCGCGCTCTTGATCATGCGATGGCCAGCAGCAGATCGCGCGTGGTCTCGCGGGTCATCTCGACCGGGTTTCCGCCGGTGCTGGGATCGATCAGGGCCCCGGCCACCACCCGGTCGACATCCAGATCCGTGACGCCGAGCCCGGTCAGGGTGCGCGGGATCCCCATCGCGTCGTTCAGCGTATCGACATAGGCACAAAACCCGTCGAACCCGCCTTCGATGCCCAGATAGGCGGCGACGGTGCCGAAGCGCTCCGCGATGGCGGATCTGTTGAATTGCAGCACCGCTGGCATGCAGACTGCGTTCGTGGTGCCGTGATGGGTGTGATAGATCGCGCCAATGGGATGCGAGAGCGCATGGATCGCGCCAAGGCCCTTCTGGAACGCCGTGGCCCCCATCGCGGCGGCGCTCATCATCTGCGCGCGGGCCTCGAGGTCAGAGCCGTCGGCATAGGCGCGCGGCAGATACTCCTTGACCAGCCGCATGCCCTCCAGCGCGATGCCCTGGCTCATCGGGTGATAATGCGGCGAGGAAAACGCCTCCACGCAATGGGCAAAGGCATCGAGCCCCGTGCCGGCGGTGATGAATTTCGGCATGCCGACAGTCAGTTCGGGATCGCAGATCACCACGGCGGGCAGCATGCGGGGATGGAAGATGATCTTTTTCTCGGCGGTGTCGGAATTGGTGATCACCCCGGCACGGCCCACCTCGGAGCCGGTTCCGGCGGTGGTGGGCACCGCCACGATGGGGGCGATGGCATCGGCATCGGCGCGCGTCCACCAGTCGCCGATATCCTCGAAATCCCAGACCGGACGGCTCTGCCCGGCCAGAAACGCCACCAGCTTGCCCAGATCGAGGCCGGAGCCGCCGCCGAACGCCACCACCCCGTCATGGCCGCCGTCGCGAAAGGCCCTTACCCCCGCCTCGGCGTTTTTCTCGTTGGGGTTGGGATCGACATCGGCGAAAAGCGCGCGCCCGAGACCGGCGGCGTCGAGCAGATCGAGCGTGCGGGTGGTGATCTCCATCTCCGCCAGCCCGCGATCGGTGACCAGCAGCGGCCGCGTCATCCCGGCCACGCCACAGGCCTCTGCAATCTCCGAGATGCGCCCGGGCCCGAAGCGGACAGCGGTGGGGTAGGACCAGTTTGCGGTAAAGGACATCGGCTCAGGCTTTCTTCAGATGGTAGGATTTGGGGCGCGTCAGGTTGTGATAGCCGATCAGCGACAGCCCGCCGCCGCGCCCGGTATCCTTGCAGCCGGTCCAGCACAGCCCCGGATCGAGATAATCGGCGCGGTTCATGAAGACGGTGCCGGTCTCGATCCGGTCGGCAATCGCCTCGGCGCGGGCGGTGTCGGGGGTCCAGACCGAGGCGGTGAGCCCGAAATGGCTGTCGTTCATCAGCTTTATCGCCTCGGCATCGTCGCGCACGGGCATGATGCCCACCACGGGGCCAAAGCTCTCTTCGCGCATGACGCGCATCTCGTGGGTCACATCCGTGAGGATCTGCGGCGAGAGATAAGCGCCGCCGTCATCGGCCTCAAAGGTCGGGATATGGGCCTTCGCGCCCGCGTCCACCGCCTCCTGCACCTGCGCGCGCACCTCGGCGGCAAAGCGTACATGCGCCATCGGCCCCAGCGTCGTTTCCGGGTCGAGCGGGTTGCCCAGCTTGTAGGCGCTCACGATCTCCACGGCTTTGGCGACAAAGGCGTCGAAATGCGGCTCGGCCACGTAGATCCTCTCGATCCCGCAGCAGCACTGGCCGGAATTGAACATCGCCCCGTCAATGAGCGTATCCACGGCGGCGTCGAGATCGGCATCGTCGCAGACATAGCCCGGATCCTTGCCGCCCAGCTCCAGCCCGATGCCGGTAAAGGTGCCCGCCGCCGCCCGTTCGATGGCCTGCCCGCCGCCGACCGAGCCGGTGAAGTTCACAAAGCCGAAAGAGCGCGCGGCGATCAGATCCGACGTGGTCTGGTGGTCGAGAAAGACGTTCTGGAAGACGTCTTCGGGCACCCCCGCCGCATGGAAGGCCGCCGCCATGCGTTCACCCACCAGGGGCGTCTGGCTGGCGTGTTTCAGCATCACCGCGTTGCCCGCGATGAGCGCCGGTGCCACGCTGTTGATCGCGGTCATGTAGGGGTAGTTCCAGGGTGCCACGACCAGAACCAGCCCATGCGGCACGCGCTTGATCACCCGGCGAAAGGCGGCGCTGTCCTCGATCACGATATCTGAGAGCGCGTCCTTCGCGATCCCCGCCATGTAGCTTGCGCGTTCCTCAAAGCCGCCAAATTCGCCGCCATAGCGCACCGGGCGGCCCATCTGGTGGGCCAGTTCCGGCACGATGTCGTCGTTCATCTCGCCGATATTCTCTACGCCCTTCATGACCAGCGCGATCCGCTCATCGAGGTCGCGCTCCGCCCAGCCGGGTTGTGCGGCACGGGCGCGGTCCACGGCGGCGCGCGCCTGTGCTGGGTCGAGCACGGCGCGCTCTGCATAGACCGATCCGTCAATCGGAGAGACACATCTGATCATCATTCACGCCCTCTCAAAGCCGCGGGCGATCTCCCAATCGGTCACCACGCGGTCATATTCTTCCTGCTCCCATTCGGCGGCGCGGGTGTAGTGGTCGATCACATCATCGCCCATGGCCTCCCGCAGGAATGCCGAGTTGCGCAGGGTTTCGGTCGCCGCGCGCAGCGTGCCGGGGATTTCGGCGGCCTCCGCATCGTCATAGACGTCGCCTTTGGTGGCCGGCGCCAGCGCCATCTTGTCCTCGATCCCCTTGATTCCGGCGGCCAGCATGGCAGCCTGCGCCAGATAGGGGTTGAGATCCGATCCGCCGATCCGGCACTCCACCCGGATGCCCTTGGTGCCGTCGCCGCAAAGCCGGAAGCCCGCGGTGCGGTTGTCCACCGACCAGACCGTCTTGGTCGGCGCGAAGGTGCCTTTGGAGAACCGCTTGTAGCTGTTGATGTAGGGCGCCAGGAAATAGGTGTAATCGGGCGCAAAGGCGATGAGCCCGGCCATGTAGTGCCCCATCAGATCCGACATGCCCAGATCTGCATCCGCGTCGTGAAACGCCGGTTGGCCATCCTGCCAGAGCGACTGGTGTACATGGGCAGAGCTGCCGATCTTGTCCTTGCTCCATTTCGGCAGAAAGCTTGCCGCGCGGCCCTGCTGCCAGGCAATCTCCTTGACGGCGTTCTTGGCGATGGTGTGGTGGTCGGCGCAATCGAGCGCCGCGGCATAGCGGATGTTCAGCTCTTCCTGCCCGGTCTCCGCCTCGCCCTTGGAGTTCTCCACCGGGATGCCAGCGGCAAAGAGGTGATTGCGGATCGGCCGCATCACGCTTTCTTCCTTGGTGGTCTGCAGGATGTGGTAATCCTCGTTATAGCCGCTGATCGGCGTGAGATCGCGGAACCCGCCCTTGCGGATCTCGTCAAAGCTTTTCTCGAAGAGGAAAAATTCCAGCTCCGTCGCCATCATCGCGTCATATCCCAGCGCTTTCAGCCGGTCGATCTGCCGCTTTAGGATCGCGCGGGGGGAATGCGGGACGGGCGCGTGGGTGTGGTGATCGAGCATGTCGCAGAGCACCATCGCGGTGCCCTCGAGCCACGGCACCCGCCGCAGCGTGGCAAGGTCGGGCGCCATCACGTAATCGCCGTAGCCGCTTTCCCAACTGGTCGAGGCATAGCCCGGCGGGGTCGCCATCTCCAGATCGGTGGCCAGCAGGTAGTTGCAGCAATGGGTCTCCTCAAACGAGGATTCGACGAAATTGACCGCGTGAAAACGCTTGCCCATCAGGCGGCCCTGCATGTCGACGATGCAGACCAGCACCGTGTCGATCTCACCGGAGGACACGGCATCCTTGAGGGCGTCAAAACTCAGATTTGCGGACATGGGGGCGGGTCCTTTCTGGCGGTGAAGCGCCCCCGGTCTCCGGGGGCGCCCTGTGCTGAGTGGTGCCGGGTTATTCGAAGTTGTAGGGCACGCCGGCCTGGTTGATGACGCTGTTGTACTCCTTGAAGATGTTGACGATCTTCTGGTGTACCTCGCCTTCCTGTGCGACCTCTTCCCAGAACTCCTTGGCGGCGTTCTCGACCTCGGCCCATTCGGCGGCGGGCACCGAGCGCAGCGCCAGCTTGTCGCCATTGGCGCGCAACGCGGCCTCGCCGCCCCAGTACCACTGGTTGCGATAGGTGTGCCCGGCTTCGGTCGCGGCCATGACCACGGATTTCAGGTGCTCGGGCAGCTCGGCCCAGCGTTCCTCGTTCACGAACCACGACCCGATCCAGGCACCCGAGATGTTGTTGGTCAGGAAGTAGTCGGTCACATCGGCCCAGCCGACCGTGTAGTCCTCGGTGATGCCCGACCATGCCATGCCGTCAAGCTCGCCTGTCTGTACCGCGACCTCGGCATCCTCGTAGGGGATGTTGACCGGTACCACGCCGAACTTCGCCAGAAAGCGCCCGGCGGTGGGGAAGGTGTAAAGCTTCAGCCCGTCGAGATCGGCGACCGAGGTGATCTCTTTCTTGGTGTTGAAGTTGCACGGATCCTGCCCGGCGGCGGACAGCCATTTGACGCCGACCTTGGCGTATTCCTCTTCCCAGATCTCCTTCAGACCGTACTGGTTGAACAGCACCGGCACGTCGAGGATGTGCTTGGTGGCAAAGGGGAAATAGCCGCCGAACTGGCGCAGCGGCGTGGGCGAGGCCATGCTGTCGTCATCGGAATGCACGCCGTCGATGGTGCCGCGCTGCAGCGCCTGGAAGAGCTCTCCGGTGGGCACGATCTGGTCGGCGTAAAACAGCTCCACCTCAAGCTCGCCATTGGCGTTGGCGTTGATGTAGTCGATGACCGGCTTGGTCACATGCTCACCCAGCGCGCCCCCGGCATAGGTCTGGAAACGCCATTTGATCGCCTCCTGCGCACGGGCGATCGACGGGCTGGCGAGCGTCGCGGCTGCGCCGACACCCGCGGTGGTCAGAAACTTGCGTCTTGTCGTCATTTGTCTTTCCTCTCTGTTGAAGTTGAATGCCTGAGGGAGGGCATCTCTTGCGGATGCCTTGTGGACTCGGTGTGTTCGAAGATCATTTCGGTCGAGGACCTGAACCCGAACACGCGGTGGAGCGGCCAGACGTCGGTGGTGCCTCTCGCGTGGAACCCCTGCCGTTCGTAAAGCGCGCGCGCCCGCGGGTTGGCGTCGATCACGTCGAGCCGGACCCGCGACAGGCCAAGCGTCGCGGCATGCGCCTTGATCGCGTCGAGAAGGGCTGTGCCGACGCCTTGTCCCCGGGCCTCGGCGGCAACCACGATGCCGTCCATCAGAAGCTGACCGGTCCCGGCCTTGCGCTCGAAGAGGCTGAGCGGAAGCGCCCGCCAGGCCGCGCCAAGGACGCCGTAGATCACGCGCAGGTCCTGCCACCCGCCACCGATCAGCGCGCCGTTTGGTGTCTTGAACCCCGCAAGTCCCACGATCCGGCCCTTCCGATCCAGCGCGGCGATGCCGTGTGTGGGGTCGAGCACGCGGGTCAGAAACGCCAGCGCGCGCTCCTGCGGGGCAAGATAGGGCCCGATCTTGTTGCGGAACGCCTCCCAGAACAGCGCCGCCGCGGCACGGCGCTCGCTTTCGGGGATCGGGGCGCAGACGGTGATGGCGGCGTCAGTTCCCATAGACATATCCCGGCAGCCACAGTGCGATTTCGGGGAAGGCCATGATCGTGGCAAGCGCCAGGACCATCACCATCACAAACGGCAGGATCGACGAATAGATGTCGCGCAGTGTGATCTCCGGCGGGGCCATCGCGCGCATCAGAAAGAGGTTATATCCGAAAGGCGGCGTCATGTAGGCGATCTGCGTGGTGATCGTGTAAAGCACGCCGTACCAGATCAGATCGAAGCCGAGCGCGCCCACCAGCGGCACGTATAGCGGCGCCACGATGACCAGCATCGCGGTGTCATCGAGAAACGTGCCCATCACGATAAAGCTGAGCTGCATCAGGATCAGGATCATCCAGGGGCTCAGCCCGAGCCGCTCGGTAAAGAGGCTCTCGATGGCCTTGACCGCGCCGAGCCCGTCAAAGACCGCGCCGAATGCGAGCGCGGCAAGGATGATCCACATGAACATGCAGGAGATGCCCAGCGTGTTGCGCACCGAGGTCTCGAACACCTTGCGGGTCATACGGCCCTTGACCACGGCGGCCATGAAGGCGGCGATGGCCCCGATGGCGGAGCTTTCCACCAGCGATGTCCAGCCGTTCACGAAAGGCACCATCATCGCAAAGAAGATGAACAGCGGCAGCAGCCCCGCGCCCAGCAGCCGGATCTTTTCGCCCATCGGCATGGCGCGCTCTTCCGGCGGAAGCACCGGGCCGAGCGTCGGGTTGAGACGGCAGCGGATCACGATGTAGATCACGAACATCGCCGCCATCATCAGTCCCGGCAGAACGCCCGCGAGCCACAATTGCCCCACCGGCTGGCGCGCGATCATCGCGTAGAGCACCAGCACCACCGAAGGTGGCACAAGGATGCCCAGGGACGATCCCGCCTGGATCACGCCGGTGACCATGCGCTTGTCGTAGCCGCGCCTGAGAAGCTCCGGCAGCGCGATGGTCGCGCCGATGGCCATGCCCGCCACAGACAGCCCGTTCATCGCCGAAATCAGCACCATCAGCCCGATAGTGCCCACGGCCAGCCCGCCGGAAAGCCCGCCCATCCAGACATGGAACATCTTGTAAAGATCGTCCGCGATCTTCGATTCCGACAGCACGTAGCCCATGAAGATGAACATCGGGAGGGTCAGCAGCGGATACCATTTCATCAGCTTGATCGCCGCGGCGAATCCCAGATCGAACCCGCCGCGGTCGCCCCACAGGAAGAACGCCGAGACCACGGCGACAAAACCGATGGCGCCGAACACGCGCTGGCCCGTCAGAAGCATCAGCATCATCGACGAGAACATCAGGATCGCGATGACCTCGTAGGACATCAGATCTTCTCCCCGATGTCGTGGCCGCGAATGCGCAGGATGTCCTTGAAGAACTCCGAGATCGCCTGCAGCAGCATCAGGAAGATACCCAGCAGCATGATCGCCTTGATCGGCCAGAGATAGGGCCGCCAGACCGAGGAGCTGCGCTCGCCGCCATAGCTGATCGAGTATTGAAAGCTTTCCCAGCCGCCCCAGAGCAGGAAGATCAGGTAGACGATCAGGAACAGCACCGTCATCGCGTCGATCTGGGCCTTGCGGTGGTCCGACCACTCTCCGTAAAGCAGGTCCATGCGCACGTTGGAGCCCAGCTGGATCGAATAGGGCCCGCCCAGCATGTAATAGGCAACCATGGCGAACTGCGCCATTTCCAGCGTCCAGAGCGACGGCACGAAGAACGTCTTGGAGATCGACGACCAGAGCAGGATCGCCATCATCACGAAGATGCCGTACATCACAACCCGCCCGATCTGGCGGTTCATCGCATCGACGATGCGGATATAGCGTTTCGCGGCACTGCTCATACGCGGGCCTGCGTCGCGGCCAGCGCGCGGTCCAGCCAGCCCGCCAGCGTGTCGGTCATGGCGCGTTGCGCGTGCGCATCGGCGATCAGATCGTTGCGCACCTCGAGCATGACGTTGAGATGCCCGGCGGGCACAGCGTGTTCCTTGAGCGTGTGGGTCACGCCGTCTTTCGGCCCGTAAGGTTCGTTCCGGCGCACCACATGCCGGCCCGAACCCTGCGCTGCCGCCAGCATCGCGTCGGCCAGCCGGGCGTCGTCATCATGCAGGATGCCGATTTCCACGTCGCGGCTGGCGCCGTGATAGACCGGCGTGAAACTGTGCACCGTCACCAGCACCGGCGCCTCTCGGCGCGTCAGGACATCGGCAAGCGCGCGGCGGAAGGGCGCGTAGTATCGCGCCACCCGCGCGGCTTTCTCGGCCCCGGTCAGGGTGGCATTGCCGGGGATATCGACCACTTCGCTGCGCGCGGGCATCGCGTCGGGCGCATCGGGCGGGCGGTTGCAGTCATAGACCAGCCGCGAGGTTTTTGCCGCAACCAGCAGCGCGTCGAAACGTCGGGCCAGACCTTTGGCAAGCGCCAATGCGCCCGGGTCCCAGGCCACATGGCTACCGAGCGCGGTCTCCGGCAATCCGAGATTGTTCAGGCTGGCCGGGATATGTGCGCTTGCATGTTCACAGACGAACACGATCGATGACGCCGCATCTGCGTTGAGCAGCTCCACGATGTCCCCATCGGCATGATCCATGTGATTCACCGCAGCGCTCATTCCCGAAATGGTCTTGCCAAGGCCGGTAACTGTCAACACAATTGTGAAAAATTTGTCTCAGGGCTCTGCGCGTTGTAAAAATTTTGCTCAAAAAGGCGAGGCGGCTGCGATGGCTGATGCAAGCCAGACGATATCGGATCGCATCCAGGAGCGGATGGATGATCTTACGCGGGCCGAGCGTCAGCTCGCCCTGTCGATCCTCGAGAACTATCCCGCCTCCGGGCTGGGCCCGCTGACGGCGCTGGCGAAAGGCGCCAATGTGTCGGTGCCGACGGTCGCCCGGATGGTGCAGAAACTGGGCTACAAGGGCTATCCCGAGTTTCAGGCTGACCTGCGCGACGAGTTGAGCGCCATCGCCAAGGGCCCCATCGCCAAACACGAGACCTGGGCCGGGGCGGCGCCGTCGGAACATATTCTCAACCGCTTCACCGAGGCGGTGATCGACAACATCCGCACCACCATGACGCATATCGATCCGGCGGCCTTCGACGAGGCCTGCGCGCTTGTCGGCGACCAGAAGCGGCATCTTTACATCGTGGGCGGGCGCATCACCCACACGCTGGCGGAATATCTTTTCATGCATATGCAGGTGATCCGCCCGAACCTCACACATGTGCAATCGACCTCGAACACCTGGCCACATTACCTGCTCAACGCCGGTGATGGCGATGTCTTTGTGATCTTCGACGTGCGCCGCTACGAGAACAACACGCTGAAGCTTGCCGAACTGGCGCAGGCGCGGGGTGCCAAGATCGTGCTCTTCACCGATCAATGGCGCTCGCCGGTTCATCGCATGGCCGATATCTGCCTGACCAGCCAGATCATCGTGCCCTCCGCCTGGGATTCCGCGACCACCACGCTGCTGCTGCTCGAAAGCATGATCTCGGCGATCCAGACGCTGAAATGGGGCAGCACCAGGGATCGCATGCAGGAGCTCGAGGACATCTTTGACCAGACAAAGCTCTTCCGGAAATTCACCTGATCCCCGGGGGCGGTCTGCGGCGCTTGCCTGACCGTGATAAGGGCGGCGCCGGTGATCCGCGCGCCGCCCCTCTTGGTTTTGAAACCTCGCAGCGGTGCTGCGTTACTTGCGGATCACCGTCGGCCAGCCGAACAGCTTGGAGAACGAGAACCCGTCCCGGCCATCGCGCTTGACCACCAGCGGCCAGGGGAAATTTGCCATATGCCCGTGCTTTTCAATCGCCGAGCCGGTGAACGGCTTGCGCTTGCTGATCAGCGGGATCGGGAAATTTGCCATCCGCCCGTGTTTCGCAATCGCCGAGCCGGTATAGGGCTCGCGCTTGCTGATGAGCGGAATCGGAAAGTTGGCCATGCGCGGCCCGCCCGGCATCAGCGCGTTTTCGCCCTGCTTGCCGTCGATCAGCAGCGGGAAGGGCCAGTTGGCCATGCGCTGGTGCCGCCGTAGGATCGAACCGGTATAGGGCTTGCGGCGGCTGATCAGCGGCAGCGGGAAATCGGCCATACGCTTGTGCGGCGGGATGATCGAGTGCGTGTAGGGCTTGCGATCGCTCAGCAGCGGCCACGGATAGTTCGCCATGCGGCCGTGCCGCTCGATGATCGAGCCGGTATAGGGCTTGCGGCGGCTGATCAGCGGAAACGGGAAGCTGGCCATGCGCGAATGCAGCGGGAACACCGTCATTCGGAACGGCTCGCGGCGGCTGATCAGCGGGATCGGCCAATCCGCCATGTGGCGGTTGTTGTTGAGCGGATCGCGCTGCCGCAACAGGATATGCGGGTGATCCTCGAGGATGCTGAGCTTTGAGGGCTCGCGCCGGACAAACACCTCTTCTTCCAGATCGCCAAAATCGACGGCGCCTTTCTCGCGGGTCACGTCGCGCGTGGTCTGCGCCACGCTCAACGGCTTGTGACCGGCCCAGACGATCATCACCGCCCCGCCGTCCTTCATGCGTTTCTGGTAGGCTTTGGCGGTCTCTTCGGAGATGCCTTCGGCGGTCAGCGTCTGGGTCAGCCCGTCAGCGTCCTCGATCAGGCGCAGGATGCGCTGCGAGAACCGTCTGCGATGGATCAGCTCATGCCGGACTGCACGGGCCTTGGCGACATCGTCGAAATACCGCGTGATTACATTGGTCATGGGACCTCCACCGAATTGGGTTGTGGGGCGGTGGCGCGCCTGCCCCGGATTGGATTGTGGCTGACCGCAAGCGGGATGCAGACCAGTATGGCCAGAGCGAGGAACACAACCTCTATCATGAAGACCAGATTATAGGGCGTGTGCGCCGGAAGTCCGGCGAAAGCCGGGATCGACACCAGAATATCGCGCACGACACCGGCCAGCGCGACCCCGATCCCCGCGCAGGTGGCCTGCACGGCGCCCCAGGCGCCAAGCGACAGGCCGATCTGGTCGGACGGCGCCCGGCGGATCGTCTCGGTCAGCGTGGCATGGCCGAACAATCCCGCGCCCAAGCCGGTGGCCAGGGTGCCCGCGACAAACAAGGCGGGGCCGACCAGGGTGGCGGAGAGGATGATCGCCACGAAGCCGGGGATCCCGATCAGGGCCCCCAAAGCAATGAGACGCGTGGGCGCGCCGCCCTGCGACAGCACCCGGGAGGCATAGCCGAACCCCAGCAGCGTGCCCCCGGCCAGGATCGCCGTCAGCTTGGTTGTCTGCCCGACCGTAAAGCCGAGCGACTGGCCGCCATAAGGCTCCAGCAGAACGTCGGCCATGCCGAAACCGAACGTGCCCAGACCGATCACAACCAGCAGCCTCAGGGTGCCCGGACGGGCCACAAGCTGCGCAAACGCGTCGCGGAACTGGATCTGCGGCGCAGTTTCCATCGCCTGCGCGCGCTGCCGGTCCCGCGATTCCTGTTTCCAGAGCGCCAGAAGATTGAGCGCCACGGTCGCCACCGCAGAGCCCTGGATCACCTGGATCAGCCGCCCGGGGGTGTAATCGGCAAGCAGGGCCCCGTAGATCAGCGCGCTGACGACCATCCCCAGCAGGAGCATAACATACATCAGGCCCACGACCTTGGGGTGGTCCTCCTGCTTGACGAGATCGGTGGCCAGCGCCAGACCCACGGTCTGCACCATATGCACACCGGCACCAACCAGCAGGAAGGCGAGCGCCGCCGAGGACAGGCCAATCCAGCGCGGCGCGTCGATGGCCTCGCCGTAGCCCGAGAGCACCAGCAGCGCAAACGGCATGATCGCAAAGCCGCCGAACTGGTACATCGTGCCTTTCCAGATATAGGGCACGCGCCGCAATCCGAGCGCAGATTTATGGGTGTCCGACTTGAAGCCGATAAGCGTGCGGAACGGCGCAAATAAGAGGGGCAGGGCCAGCATGCCGGCAACCAGCGTCGCGGGCACGGCCAGCTCGACGATCATGACGCGGTTGAGCGTGCCCACCAGCAGCACCAGCGCCATGCCGACGGTTACCTGAAACAGCGACAGCCGCAGCAGGCGCGACAGTGGCACCTCGGCTGTGGCCACATCGGCAAAGGGCAGATAGCGCGGCGCGATGCGCGCCAGTTTGTTCAGTGCAAAGGCACGGTAATTGAATGTCATGTGTCGCATCCGGTCAGGACCCGGACCGTCCTGCATGAGGACGGTCGCGGGCATCCGGAGGGAGCACCCGATCGCGTTGCCGCGGCCGGGTACCAGTTGATCAGTCGGCGTTGATCAAAGGTGATGACGCGGACGCCAGGACCTCGTTGGGTTGCAGGATCGCGCGCGCGGTCGTGCCATCCGGCAGGATCACGGTGATTTCCTGTGCCCCGTCGGCCAGCGGCATCGTGTAGGACGCCTTGGCGGTTGCGGCGCCCTGCATTTCGAGCGCGGCGGCGGCCATTTCATCGCCGCTGCCCAGCTCCTGACCGGAGAGGAAATCCGCCACCCAGGAGGTGTTGCTCAGAACCGCGACATGGACCGCAAAGGATCCGACCGCGACGGCACCGAGAAACACCGGCACACCCACGGCGGGCGGGACGACAAGCCACATTTTTGCATTATTCATGGTGTGCTCCCCCTAGCCGAGCCACGGCGTGGAAACCGCCACAAGAATATGTGCAAGCAGCGCGATTGCGCCAAATACACGGGTGCCGTCGATGAGGTAGCTGTGCACCTCCTCGGCCTCTTTGAGGTTCAAGCCGGTTGGCCAGACCTTGTCTTCGTCGTCGGTGGACATACGAATACTCCTTCTCAGTTCTGTGTCTTCATAACGGGGGAGTGCAGGCTGAGCGGGCCAAAGCCCCATGACACCCGGCGCGCACTCCATTGGTGCCAGGTCCCAGAATAATCGCGCGTCGTGAAAACGGTGTCAGATTTTATTTACAATTTCAACTGTAAATAAAATCTGACAGTTTTGCAGGCAGACGATTATTTTGCAAAGTACTGAGAGGGATAGCTTTTTTCCGGTTCGCGGCGGATTTTCCGGAAAGCGCGGGCCGTGTCTCAAGACACCGCAAGGCTTTGTCAATCGCCTGAACCGCCTGAACGGCCTGCGCGGACCACGAAATGGCGCATAGAATCGGACCCGGCCCGAAAACGGATTTTGCAGGGTGTCAGCGCGCGACGGCGTCTGCGTCGAGACCGTGAATGACCGATGGCTGGCGAAGGGCGGACGCACCGAAGCCGCGGGCAGGCAGGGCCATGGCGGAATACCTGCCTTGCCAGGCGCTTCGCGCTTTGCTCTGCTGTCCCAATGGCTGTTGTCGCGGCAAGAGAAACGCCCCGAGCCCGGACGCCCTGCAGGAAATGCGCCGGTCGCGGCAGGCGCCGACCAGACCGACACGCGCCCCCGCGCTCGCAAACCGGAGATGTTCGTTGCAATTAACCGACCTCATGAAAATGTCCCTTGGCGCGGTGGCCCTGACGCTGGCCGCACCGGCGCTGGCGGAGCCGCGCGCGCATGGGCTTGTGGTCGGTGTCAGCGACTACGCCGCGTTTGGCGCTTATGAAGAGGGGCAGTCGGGACAGCCGGTCTATGATCTTCTGGGCGCGGCCAATGATGCGCGGCTTGTGGCGCAATCGATGCGCGACGCGGGGATCGATCTGCCGGATGCGCGGCTCCTGCTCGACGAGCATGCCACCAAAGCCGCGTTTCTTGCCGCCTGGCGGCAGATGCTGGACACAGCCGCGCCCGGCGATCGGCTGATCGTGACCTTCGCGGGGCACGGCGCGCAGGAAACCGAGCGGTCCGAGCCTTATGACGAGGCCGACCAGCGCGACGAGATCCTGATGTTTCACGACTTCGATCCCGACCAGCCCGGGGTGGGCCGTCTGACCGATGACGCGCTGCAGGTGCTCTTTGCCGAAGCGGCGGAGTATCAGGTGATCTGGGTTGCGGATTCCTGCCATTCGGGCGGGCTCACCCGCAACGCCTCGCGCACGCTGTCGCGGTTTGCCGGGCTTTTCGAGGGGCTCGAGGATCCGTCGCTGGCGGATGTGCCGCTGGCCACCGGCGACGATGCGGCGCCGGAACATGAGGCGCTGGCGCATGTCACGCAGATCCTCGCCACCGCCAGCGAGGACCGGATCGTCAAGGAGGTCGAGATCGGTGGCCGGATGCATGGCGCGCTGTCTTGGTATTTCGCGCAATCGCTCAAGGGTCAGGCGGATGCGGACAATGACGGGCAGACCACGCGGGCGGAGCTGCGCAATTACCTCGACACCAGGGTCTACACGTTGATGAACCAGACCCAGCAGCCGCAGATCCTGCCGCGGGGCGATGCCGAGCTGATGTTCGCCTCCGTCAGGGATCCCGGTGCGCCCGAAAGCCCCGTAGCCGCGGGCGAGCCTGCGCGCCCGCAGGTTGTACAATCGCATGGCGGCGATCAGGACGTTGAGATGGCGGGGCAGGCGGTGCTGCCGGTCACCATCCTGGGCGCGCGCCCGCCGGGGCTGGACGGGGCGCGCATCCGCGAAGTGGCGCTGGGCGCGGCGCTCAGCTTTGAAGAGGAGGCGTCGGGCGTCTGGGCGGTCTTCAACCAGACCGGCGACCGTGTGACCCGGATCGACGCCACGGGCCGGCTCGATGCGGCGATCTACGCCTTGCCGCGGGATGCGCGCCCCATTCTGCAACGCACCCGGGTGCTGCAATCGCTCAAGGGGCTTGTCGCCGCGGGTGCGGACGCGCCGCAGATCCGGCTGAAAAGCGGGGACGGCACGATGTATCTGGGTGAAGAGGCGGCCTTTGTCTACACCGGCCCTGCGGCGGCGCTGCCGTATCTCACGCTGTTCAACGTGGCGTCGAACGGCAAGCTGCAGCTGGTCTATCCGGTGGGCGGCGACGGCGCGCAGACACGCGACCAGTTCCAGATCGCGTTCGAAGTGACCAAGCCCACGGGCGTCGACCAGCTCTTTGCGCTGGCCTGCCCGACACCTCCGCGCGAGATGCGCGCATACCTGCGCGATCACGACCAGAAAACCGTGCCGGTTGGCATCATCGACCGGGTCGCGCATTCGGGCTGCAGGATCGCGGTGGCCGGGCTTTATACCGAGGATCGGCCCTAAGGGGCTGTCGCGCGTTTCGGGTCGGGCGCGCGATCCCGCATCGCGGTCATGGCCGAGAGCGCATGGATCGCCTCGGCGGCGGCGCGCGCGCCGTTCTCGGGCTGCATCGCGGTGCAGCGCGACCGCATTTCGCGTCGCGCGGCGTCGCTGTCAAACCGCTGCAGGACCGCAAGGGCCTTCATCTCTTCGCTGGCGCGCAGGCAGTCGCCGGTGCCGGTCAGCCGCGCAAACTGCGCGCGCTTTTCCTGCTGGTCCATCTCGCCCGCCTCATTGGGCACCCAGAGCGTCGGCAGCCCGTTGGCGGTGAACTCGTGGAACGAGTTGTAGCCCGCCGCCGAGACCGCATAGTCGAACGCCGCCAGATGCCGCTCCACGGGATAGACCGCGCGCTCGACCGTGCCTTCGGGATGCGCGGGTTTCTTCTTGCCAGGGCTGTCCTGCTGCAGCGGAGAGCTGAGCACAACCGGCACCCGGCCTTGCGCGAGGATGCCCTTGAGAATGAGCTCCGGCAGCCCGGCCAGGTCGAAATTGGTGAGCGACCCGAGGCTGACCAGCACATGGCCCGGTGAGGGGTCGAGGCCGAGATCCGCCAGCGCCCCGTCGCGGTCCAGTGTCGGGCCGGGCACGCGCCGCCAGACCGGCGGCAATTCCGCTGATGTCTCCCCCAGACCCGCGGCGGTGGGGCCGTCATCCAGCACTTGTGCGAAATCCTTCGGTGACAGGAGCAGGTCGAAATACTGCGCGCGCTGCAGCGCCTGGGCATGGCCCTCGCGCCAGAAGCCGCGCCGCATCCAGGCCGAGCGGACATCGCGGCGCATCTCCAGAAAGTCGAGCAGGCCCTGATAGGGCACGTTGCCGTCAAACACGATGGTGCCGATGCCGTGGAAATCCGCGGCCTCCAGCAAGGTCTGCGTGAGGCTTGCATTCCACGCCCGCAAATCGACGTCGAGCCCGCGATGAAAGGGCGTGTATTCGCAGGGAAACCCCGCCGCGCGCACAAAGCCCGCCCCCCGCGACAGCGTGAAGAACACCGGCAGCGGCGCGGTCGGGTCCGCCTCGGCCACCGCGAGCAGACGGGTCAGGTGCCCCAGCCCGACGCCGTTGGAGCTTATGTACATGACGCGCGACAGACCCTGCGCGCGGCGGCGTTTGACAGGAGCGGCAGGCGTCACGCCACCGCGCAGTTGCGCCCAGTCCGGATCGAGCGTCTCGAGCCGCCCGACAAAGGCCTGCAGCCCGAACCGGCGACGGATCTCCTTGCGCGCCCGACGGGCCTGCAGCCGCCGCGCGTTGGGGTTTTCGCGCAACTCCTTGATGACGTCGGCCACCTCGTCTTCCGCGGCATAGAGGCAGGCGGGTCCGAAGAGCGGCTCGAAATGTCTGGGCAGGATCGTCGGCAGACCGGAGCCCGCGGCTTCGAGGATCGCGCGGCCAAAGGCTTCGACCCATTGCGGGTCGTGATAATAGACCCAGGCGTCGAGGGTCGACAGGTAGTCATTGGTCACCCCGTGGGCAAAAGGCAGCAAGCGCCAATGCTTGGGCAACACGCCGTATTTCTGCTCCAGCTTGGCCTTGTCGGCCCCGAGCATCGAGACGTCGAGCCAGGGGATGTCGGGATAGACCCGGCGCGCCGTCGCGAGATCGGCGGGCCACTTCTTGGGCAGGGGCCGTGAATGCCGCCCGATGCGGAACCGCCCCTCAGGCGGTTTCTGCCCGGTCAGATCCGGCAGGTCGTCGACATCGATCAGGTTGTGCCAGTCTTCGTCCAGCACCGCCTCGTTGCACGCGGTCAGCTGCGCGCGCACCAGCGGGCCGACCGGGGCCAGCACCGGGCGTTTGCCCATCAGCGTCTTTACGGTGTCGCCGATGATCCGGACGTCGTATTCGCTGAGCCCGTCGCCATCGCGCGGCGGGTGGTGCAGGACCAGGATCACATGATCCGCCCGCACGCCGAGGGCGGTTCTGGGATAGCTGTCGAACACCATCGGATGATGCAGCACGGCAAAGCGCGCCTCGGCGCGGTCCTCGGGGCCCAGAAGCGTGGCACCGGCGGCGTCCAGTTCGGCGAGGATCTGCGGATGCGAAAGCCGGTGATTGCCAAGCAGCAGGCTGCGGACCGGCTTCAGCGCGATGGTCAGCCCGGCCCGCCCGGCGGCCTGGATCTCGGTAGCCAATGCCGTCGACGTGCCGCCGGGAAACCGCGGGTCGGCCAAGAAAACGATATCGAAATGACGCGCGGGCATCTAAGCTGGAACCCAAAGAATAAGTGTGCGGTCAAAGGGGTAGCATGCGGATCCTCACCTTTCTACCGATAAAGGAAGCACGTCGCCTGCTGACGCGGCAGCTGGCGCGGGCCCGGCGGAGCGAGCTTGCCGAGGATCGCGGCTGGATGTGCATGCGCGACCCCGAGGCGGGCACGCTGGCGCTGGTCACGCTGCTTGGCATGGGCGAGACGCGCATGCTGCGCTTCATCGAGGCGACCGCGGAAAAGCTCGCGCATATCGACAGGCTGGTCTTTGTGATCTCATGCGACAACGTCTCGGCAGCGACCCGGAAAGGCGCGGTGGTCGAGCAGATGCCGGGGATGCTCGAGTTGTCCGCAGGTCAGAGCCATGCGCAGGTGAGCGCCTATCTGGAGGCCCGGATGGCGCAGATCCTGCGCAAGTGGGAGCCGGATTTCACGCTGGTCTATGGTCTGGCCACCGAGGACTACACCAAAAAGATTCTGAGACTGCGGGTAGAAAACGATCCGGAAATCACGCTATAGTGATGGAACCTATTTTTTGAAAATTGAATCGAGGCCACAGTGACCAGCGCATTTCGCAAACTTGGCAAACTTGTCCTGACCCTGACCGGAACCGCCGTTGTGACCGGCTGCACTACCGTAGAGGACGAATGCCCCGAAGCCTATTACTGGAACCCCCAGAAGGGCGTTTTTGAGTGCGGACAGCCCGCCGCCGCCGCTCCGGCGGCGCAGGTGGTTGTTCAGGCGGCCCCGGCACAGGTGCGACGGACTGTGCGCGTCACCGCTCCGGTGACCGTCAGAGCACCGGCACGAGCGCCCGCGCCGGTTGTTGCGGCGCCGCCAGCCTATTGATGTGATGCGCCCGGATGGATGGTGTTCATGACGGCGAATTTGCACCGGCTTTTGTCTCTCTAAAACACGCGGATGAACGCCACGCGCAGGTTCTGCTTGTCGACTGGATGCTCGGCAACCGCTGCAATTTCGCGTGTGACTACTGCCCGGACGAGCTGCATAACGGCTCGATCCCTTGGATCGGCATCGAGCAGGCGACCGCCTTTCTCGAGCAGGTCCACGACCATTACGTCACCGGTCTGGGCCACGATGTCTGGCTGCAGCTGACCGGTGGCGAGCCGACGCAATATCCCAAATTCTTCGATCTGTGCGAAGTGGCGCATGGGTTGTCGATGAATGTCGCGGTGATCTCCAACGGCTCGCGCACCGAGCGGTTCTGGGAACGCGCCTGCGGTGTTCTGGCCAGCGTCATCCTGACCTATCACGACCTGCAGGTGACGCATGAGACGTTCCTGACCACGATCCGGACGCTGGTGCGCAACCGCGTGCCGCTGCATATCAACGTCACCGCGCATCCCGACCGCTTCGATGACATCCTGGCAAGGGTGGAAGAGATCCTCGACGTGGCGGAGGACGCATCGCTGACGCTGAAGCCGCTGCGGATCGGCTTTGGCAGCAAGCTCTACCCTTATACCGACGCGCAGATGGAGACCCTCTCCCGGCGCCATTCCCGCCCGAAATCGACCCAAGGCACCGATGCGCTGCGGTTTCAGCGCGGGCTGATGCGCCGCCGGACATCCGACGGCGCCGAGACCACCGTGCGCGCCAGCGAACTTTTGCTGGAAGGCCAGAACAGCTGGAAGGGCAACCGCTGCCGGGCCGGGCTGGAATCGCTGCGGGTGAATGCCAGCGGTGCCGTGACCCGCGCGGTCTGTGGCGCGGGCGGCGAAATCGGCCGGCTGGGCGACGATATCGCCTTTCCCGTCGTCTCTGTCACCTGTCCGCGGGATGAATGTGCCTGCGTTTCTGATATCCTGGTCACCAAGACCGCCCCCTTTCTCAAGAGGTGATTGCCGTGAACCCGCTCTCTTCTCTCCGCCTGCTCCTCGTCTTGGCCGTTCTGGCGCTCGGTGCCGCACCACCCGCAACAGCGCAGAGCGACAGCATCGACGTCATCGCAGCGGACGCGCCGCGCCACGCGCTGGTGATCGGCGTGTCGAACTATACCCACGCCGTGCCGCTGAAAAACACGCTGAACGACGCGGATCTGATGGCCGAGACGCTGACCGGGCTGGGGTTCACCGTCACCTCTGTCGCGGATCCGGACCTTGTGACGTTCAACCGGGCGATGCTGGATTACGCCGACAATCTGCCCTCGGGCGCGATTTCGGTGGTCTTTTATGCCGGGCACGGCATGCAGGTGAACGGCAAGAACTTCCTGCTGCCGATCGAGGCGGACCCCAAGGCGCCCGAAGACCTGCCGTTCCTGACCACCTCGCTGGATGACGTGTTCCGGATTTTCCGCAACCGGGGGGCGGCGGTGAACATCTTCGTGCTGGATGCCTGCCGGAACAATCCGTTCGAGGATGACAGCGTGCGTTCGACCGTGGCGGGTGCGCGTGGTCTGGCCCCGATCCTGACCGGGTTCGAAGGCTCGCTCATCGCCTATGCCACCGGTCCGGGCAAGGTGGCGGCGGATGGCGGCGGGGATAACAGCCCCTACACGGCGGCGCTGGCCCGCGCGATGCAGCGCCCCGGCCTGTCGCTGGAAAGCGTCTTCAAGCTGGCCCGGACGCAGGTGATCCGGACCACCGAATACAAGCAGATCCCCTGGGAGAACTCTTCGCTCACCCGCGAGATCTATCTCGCGGCCCCCGAGGCCGAACCGGTCTCCGAAGAGGTGAAGGTCACGCAATGCGACATCGAGGCGGGCCACCCCTCCGATCCCGATCGCGTGCATTCCGGCATCGATTACGCGCTGTTGCGGCCCGGTCCCGCGGTTGCGGCCTGCCGTGCCGATCTGCAGGCCGATCCCGACAACCCGCGGCTGATGGTCAACCTCGCCCGGGCGCTGGCCAAGGCGGGCGAATCGAAAGAAGCCGTCGATCTCAACCGCCGCGCGGTCGAGATGGGCTATCTCGCCGGTTACCACAATCTGGGCAACCATTATCGCCGCGGCGACGGCGTGGAGCGTGACGAGGCCGAGGCGTTCGATCTGTTCCTTTTTGCCGCCGAGCGCGGTCATCCCGAAGATGCCTACAATGTCGGCAACATGTACTGGCGCGGCCGGGGCGTCGAAAAGAACATCTCGCAGGCCTATACCTGGTTCCAGCGCGCCTCGCAGCAGGATTACCCCACGGCCTTCGACCGGCTGGGTCTGATGACCGCCAAGGGCGAAGGGGTCGATGCCGACCCGGTTGCGGCGGTCGCCCTTTACGAGCGCGGCGCGGAGCTTGGCGACAGCTCGTCGATGGTCAATCTCGGCACGGCCTATCGCAAGGGCAACGGCGTCGCAGAGGATTTCGACAAGGCCTATGACCTCTTTTATCGCGCGGCACTTCTGCGCCGCCGCTCGGCCTATACCAACCTTGGCGAGATGTACCGCAAGGGCATGGGCCGCGAGGCCGATCCGATCGAGGCGCTGTTCTGGTACCAGCTGGCCGCGCGCACGGGGCATGAATACAGTCAGGAACAGGCCGCCAAGATCGCAGGCACTCTGGATGCGGCGCAACTGGAAGATATCGAGGACCGCGTCCAGCAATGGATCAACAGCAACTTCGGCTGACCCGCGACGCCGAGCTGCACCGCGCGCTCTTTGACGTCATGTTGGCCGCCTATGAGGCCGGTGACACCGATGCGGCCGCCGCACCGGTATCGGAGTTGCTGCACTGGCTGAAAACCGACGAAGCGCCGAAACCCGCCGCGCGGTTCGAGGCGATGCGCGCGCTCTTTGTTCTGGGCGTTTCGCTGGCACCGGAGGCGCCGTCGCGCAACACCGCGGCACGGCTGCTGACAGAGTTCGGACTGCACGCGCTGCCGCCCGAGCCCGGCGACGATCCCTTGCGGCTGTCGCTGCGCAACAATCACCTGCTCCTTCAGGCCGCCTGTCTGCTGGCCTGGCCGGAGATGGCGGGCGCGCGCGAGGCGGCAAGCCTGCTGACGCATCGCTACCTGACCGGGATGGACGATGCCGGGCGCTTCCCGTCCGAGCTGTGCCGGGGCGCGTCGGCGCTCTGGTATTCGAACCTTGCGGTGATGCTGCTGACCAGCATCGCCTTTGCCGACCAGGAGAACGCGGCGCCCATGGTGACGCCTGACACGCTGGCCCGTGCCATTCACGGACTGGCCGACGCGCTGCGGGATCCGGCCCTGATTCAGGCGCAGGCCCGCCGCAACCTCTTTGCGCATCCCGATCACGGCGCGGACCCCAACCAGCTCGATTGCGGGTTTCTTAGCGGGTACCGGCGCAGCAGGCACTACATGGCCTGGACCGTTCTGGCGGGCGAGGTTCTGGGCCCCGACGCGGTTCCGCTTGCCGTGCCGCCGGACGACCGGTTTCCGCTATGCAGCGACTTCATTGGCGGCTTTGTGCAGACACGGCTGCGGGCCGGGGCCTGAACGCCACCCGGATGCGGTGACCGGCGGACTGGATCAGAAGGTCAGGTTGACCTTGATCGCCTGCGTCCGGTCAGAGGCCATGCGGAAGGCCGCCTCCGCCTCGTCCAGCCCGAACCTGTGGGTGATCAGAGACGTCACGTCGAGCCGTTTGCCTTGCATCATCTCCACCGCCGTAAAGAACTCCGGGTGAAACCGGAAACAGCCTTTGAGCTGCAGTTCCTTGGCGGTCATCGCCTGCACCGGCAGCGACATGTCGCCGCCCAGACCGACCTGCGCGATGGTCGCACCCGGGCGCAGCGCCGGGATCGCGGCGCTGAGCGCCGAGGCCACACCGGAGCATTCGAACAACACGTCGAAATGCCCCTTGCCCGCCGCAAACGAGGACAATCCGTCCGGGCTATCGGCCACGTTCACCACGTGATCGGCGCCGACGCTCGACGCCTTGGCGAGCGTGAATTCGGCGATATCGGTGGCGACAATCTCGACCGCGCCTGCAGCGCGGGCCACGAGCACCACAAGCAGGCCAATCGGCCCGCAACCAGTGACAAGCACACGTTTGCCCATCAGATCGCCCGCCTGCCTTGCGGCATGCAGCACAACCGCCAAGGGCTCCGCCATCGCCGCTTCGCCCGCCGAAAGATCCCCCGCCCTGGCGCATTGGGCGGCGTCGGCCACGATATATTCGCGAAACGCGCCCTGGATATGCGGGAAAGGCATGGCGGAGCCGTAAAAGCGCATGTTCAGGCAGTGGTTCTGGCGACCTTCGGCGCAGTATTCGCAGGCCCCGCAGGGGCGTGAGGGGGACACGGCCACCAGCTCTCCGGTCTGCAGACCCGCCACCTCCGGGCCCTTGGCCTCGACGATCCCCGCCACCTCGTGGCCGAGGATCATCGGCTCTTTCAGCCGCACGGTGCCAAAGCCGCCATGGTTGTAGTAATGCAGATCCGAGCCGCAAATGCCGCCAGCCGCCATGCGGATCAGCACTTGCCCCGGTCCGGGCTCCGGCATGTCGCGGCTCTCGATGCGGAGATCTTTTGCGGCGTGGGCAACGACGGCTTTCATGTTCTGACCCTCGGGTTGCGGCTGTCGGCACGTCCTGCCCAGCGCGGCGGATGATCCGGATGACGCGGAGCGCCTGATGCTGAGTGAGCGATTCTCGTGTTGACAGCAAATGTTATCGGTACCATGTTATCGATAACACGTCCCCGCGGTCAATCCCGCCCGCCCGAATCCGGAGAATTTCATGTCCCGCCTGTTCGATCTGACCGACCGCCGCGCCCTGATCACCGGTTCCTCGCAGGGCATCGGCTTTGCGCTGGCCAAGGGGCTGGCAGCGGCAGGCGCGTCGATTGTCCTCAATGGCCGCGACACCGGCAAGCTGGCGCAGGCAGCGCAATCGCTGGGTGGCGACGTGACAACGCTGGCCTTCGACGCCACAGACCACGACGCCGTGCGCGCCGCGGTGGACGGGTTCGAGTCAGAGACCGGCGCCATCGACATCCTGATCAACAATGCCGGTATGCAGCACCGTACCGAGCTGGAGAACTTCCCCGCCGACGCCTTCGAGCGGCTGCTGCAGACCAATATCGCCAGCGTCTTTCACGTCGGTCAGGCGGTGGCGCGGCACATGATCGGGCGCAAGGCGGGCAAGATCATCAACATCGCTTCGGTCCAGACGGCGCTGGCGCGGCCCGGTATCGCGCCCTACACCGCCACCAAGGGCGCGGTTGCGAACCTGACCAAAGGCATGGCGACGGATTGGGCCAAACACGGGCTGCAATGCAATGCCATCGCGCCGGGCTATTTCGACACGCCGCTGAACGCCGCTCTGGTGGCCGATCCGGAGTTCTCCGCCTGGCTGGAAAAGCGCACACCCGCGGGCCGCTGGGGCCAAGTCGAAGAGCTTGTGGGCGCGGCGGTGTTTCTGTCATCGCAGGCGTCGAGCTTCGTCAACGGGCACACGCTTTTTGTCGACGGTGGCATCACGGCGTCGCTGTGATGCGGCGGGATCCGGGGGACGGTCCCCGCGGCCAAAGAAAGAGGACGTGGACATGAGCACCGCCGTTGCATTGATCGGAGCCGGGGCCATGGGTGGCGCGATCGGCACGCGGTTGCTCGACACCGGTCACGCGCTGCATGTCTACGACCTGGACGCGGCCCGGGTCGCAGAGATGGTCGCTTTGGGCGCTGTCGAGGCGGCCTCCGCGGCCGATGCGGCCAGCCATGTTGATTTTGTCATCATCAGCCTGAACGCGTCGGAGATCGTCGGCCGGGCCGCCTTTGGCGCGGATGGCATCGCCGACGGCGCGCGCTCCGGCACGGTGATCATCGACATGTCGTCAATCGCACCCGACGCGACACGCGACTTTGCAGCGAGGGCGGAAGAGCGCGGGCTGGCCTGGGTCGACAGCCCGCTTTCCGGCGGCGCGCCCAAAGCTCTGACGGGCGAGCTGACCCTGATGGCCGGAGGCCGCGCCGAAGACGTGGCGCGCGCCCATGACGTTCTCAGACATGTCTCGGCGAATTACACGCATATGGGCCCGTCCGGCGCGGGCCAGACCACCAAGCTGATCAATCAGGTGCTCTGCGGGCTGGGTTTTCTGGCAGTGGCCGAGGCCACGCAACTGGCGCTCGATGCCGGGGTGGATGCCGCGAAGATCCCGCAGGCGCTCAAAGGCGGGCGGGCGGATTCCGCGCTTCTGCAGGAATATCTGCCGCGCTTTGCGAGCAGGGATTACCGCCGCACAGGTCGCATCGACAACATGGTCAAGGACCTGAACGCGGTGAACGATCTGGCGCGGCAGGTGGGCACGTCGATGCCGATGACCGCGCTCTGCGCCGAGATCCACCGCATGCTGACAGCCGCCGGATGGGGTGGCGAGGATCAGGCCGCGGTGATGGAATATTTTAACGGAGCCAAGGGGGACCCGGCCCAATGATCACCAGATTTGCGCTGTTCGAAGGCTCCGTCGCGCAGGGCCAGACCGAGGCGTTCCGCAACGCGGTGCTCGACCGTCTGGTGCCGCTCTGGCGGCAGTTTCCGGGCAACACGGATGTGCGCGTGATGTTCGGAGAGGACCGCGACGCGGGCGCGCCGGAGTTTCCGTTGATCCTTGCCATCAGCTATCCGGACAAGGCGGCGATGGACGCCGCGCTCGACAGTCCGTTCCGCGCGCAATCGCGCGATGTCACAGGCGAGATCGTGACCGAGTTCTTCGACGGGCGCATCCACCACCATGTCACCGAACGCCACGAATTTGTCGCCTAGCCCCGCATGAGCGAGCGCGTCACCATGCGGGACGTGGCCAAAGCGGTCGGCATGTCGCCGATGACGGTCAGCCGCGCGCTGCGCGACGACGAGACCGTCAGCGCCAGCACGCGCGCGCGGGTCCGCTCTGCCGCGCGCGATCTGGGATATGTCTATGACAGCACCGCGCAGGCGTTCCGCACGCAGAAAAGCGGCTTTGTCGCGGTCACCCTGCCATCGGTGAACAATGCGAATTTCGCCGAAACCTTCCGGGCGCTCTCAACCGGGTTGAGCGCGCGCGGATTGCAGATCCTGCTCGGCAGCACCAATTACCGCGTCGAGAAGGAAGAGGAACTGGTCGGGCAGCTGCTGGCGCGCAACCCCGAAGCGCTGGTCCTGACCGGCGGACATCACACGGAGAGCACCCGGGCCGTCTTGCGGGACCGCAAGCTGCCGGTGATCGAGATGTGGGATTTGCCGGACGCCCCGCTTGGCCATGTGGTGGGTTTTTCCAATACCCGGGCCATGCAGCATATCGTCGAACATCTGGTCGCCACCGGTCGGCGCAGGCTGGCCTTCGTGAGCGCGTCTGACGGCGCGGATATGCGCGGCGCGGTCCGCCGTCAGGGTGTGATCGAGGCCGCGCGCTCTTATGGGTTGCCGGATGTGGAGATCATCGATGCCGGGCCCGCGCCCGTCTCGATGCGTCACGGCGCGCGGGTGATCTCGGAGATGGGACGGAAGGTGGCGCGCTTTGACGCGCTGGTCTGCGTGTCCGATCCGGTTGCCTTCGGATGCCTTGCGGCGGTCCAGCGTCTCGGGCTGCAGGTGCCCTGGGATCTGGCGATCACCGGCTTTGGGAACTTCGAGGTCGCGCAGGTCTCTCACCCGCGGATCACCACGGTGGCGGTGCAGGCCGAGCAGATCGGACAGCAGGTTGCGCAGGTGCTGGCCGCCGCTCTGGACGACGGTATGACCGCGGCCACCATCATCGATGTCGGCAGCCAGCTTGTGCCGGGCGAAACCAGCTAGTGGCGGCTGTTGTCGACCGTGGAGCCGGGGATCAGGCGAAAGCCGATATCCGTGCAGTTGGGCACCGCCTCGCCCGAAAGCCGCGCCATCATCATCTCCGCCGCTTTCTGGCCGAGCTTGAGATGCGAGACGTGGCAGGAGGTCAGACGCTTGCTCATCACCGACGCAATCGGCAGATCCCCCCACCCCGCGATGCCGATATCGCCGGGCACGTCCAACCCCTTGCCGGTGCAATATTGGAGCCCGCCAAACGCCATTGCGTCGTTCTGGTAATAGACGCATTCGGTCTCTGGCGCCGAGACAAGCAGTTGCTCGGTGCCGTAGAACCCCGGGTAATAGGTGGCCGTGTCATGCAGGCAAAGCTGCTTGATGACCGCGCCGCCTGCGCCCTCCACCGCCTTGCAGAACCCGTTGAGCCGCTCCGTGGCGGCGTTTGCCGTGTCATGCGAGGTGCCCACATAGCCGATGTCGCGATAGCCCACCGAGACCAGGTAGCGGCCCATGTCAAATCCGCTGTCGAAATGGTTGATGCCGACGCTCATGTCGAGCGGGCTGGAGTTCAGATCCCAGATCTCCACCACCGGAATGCCCGCGTTCCTCAGCATCTCGGTCGCCCGTGCGGAGTGGTAGCGGCCCGTGAGGATGAGGCCCGCGGGTTGCCAGGACAGCACCGTGCGGATCCAGTTTTCCTCTTCCTGCAGCGTGTGCTGGGTGAGGCCCAGAACCGATTGATACCCGAAGGTGCCCAGCTTGCGGTCGATGCCTTCGAGCACCTGCGCAAAGACCTCGTTGCCAAGGTCGGGGATCGACACTCCGATGAAGGTGGAGCTCTGGTCGCCGGCAAAAACCGTGGCAAGCCGATTCGGCAGATAGCCGAGCGCGTCGACCTGCTCCATCACCTTGATGCGGGTTTGCTCCGAATAGCCGCCCTCGTCGCGCAGCACCCGGCTGGCGGTCATCTTGGACACACCGGCGGCGCGGGCAACCTCCGTCAAGCTTACCTTGTTGCTTTTACTGTTCTTTTCGGGGTTTTTCGGGGGCATACGTTACCGGTAACTTAACTCTTGACAGCAGCAGGGGTCAGGCCGGATGCTAGCGCAACGTTACGGGTAACTCAATGGTTCACATGAGGTCCCGTTACCGGGAGGAGGCCAAATGCCGAACCTGCAGAAGGGTTTGTTCTTTGACAGTATCGACAAGCATTTCGGCGGCACCTACGCGCTGAAGGACGTCTCCCTGTCGGTGGGCCGCGGCGAGATCGTGGCCCTGCTCGGAGAGAACGGCGCAGGAAAGTCGACCCTGATCAAGGTGCTGGGCGGCATTCACAGCGCCGATTCGGGCCGCGTTCTGATCGATGGCGAGCCTTATCAGCACAAGCCCGCCGGGTTCGGTGAGCGCCAGAAAGTGGCCTTCATCCACCAGGATCTGGGGCTGATCGAATGGATGACCGTGGCCGAGAATATCGGTCTGGCGCTGGGGTTTGCGCGCAAGAACGGCCTGATCCGCTGGCGCGAGGTGGAGCGGTTTGCCGTGGACGCGCTCGCCCGGGTCGATTGCGATTTCGACCCGACGACGCGGGTCGAGGATCTGAGCCGGACCGAGAAATCGCTGGTCGCCATCGCCCGCGCGCTGGCCGTCGACAGCGAGTTTCTGGTGCTGGACGAACCCACCGCCTCGCTGCCCGCCGACGAGGTCGAGCGGCTCTTTGCTGCGATACGCCCGCTGCGCGAAAAGGGCGTCGGCATGATCTATGTCTCGCACCGGCTGGACGAGATCTTTCAGATCGCGGACCGGGTGGCGGTGCTGCGCGATGGCGCGATGGTGGGCGTGCGCAGCATCGACCACACCACACCCGAAGAGCTTGTGCAGAAGATCGTGGGCCGCAAGACCCGCGAGATGGTCAAGGCGACGCAGAAGATCGGCGCGCCCGTCCTCACGCTGCGCGACTTCGAGGTGCCGGGCATGCAGCGGCTGGATCTGGACCTGCAGAAAAACGAGGTGCTGGGGCTCGTGGGCCTGCGGGGCGCGGGCCACGAGGCGATCTCTCGCGCGCTGTTCGGGCTGGTGCCCTACGCCGGAGAGGTCACCATAGACGGGCAGCGGCCGGATCTCTCGACGCCGCAGCGCGCACTGCATGCGGGGGTCGGTCTGGTCGCCAAGGACCGCACCGAGGAATCCGTGGCGATGAGCCTTACGATCCGCGAAAACACCTTTCTCAACCCCGATGGCATCGGCCGCAAGCTGCTGAGCATGCTGTCGCCGCGCACCGAAGCCGGGCAGGCGGCCAGCATCGGCGCGGAGCTGGGTCTGACGCCCAACGACCCGTCGCTCGCGATCGAGGCGCTCTCGGGCGGCAACCAGCAAAAGGTCGTCATCGGGCGCTGGCTGGCCACCAGGCGCAAGCTGCTGATCTGCGAGGATCCGACCGCCGGTGTCGATGTCGGCGCGAAATCTGAGATCTATGCCCTGCTCAACCGCGCGCTGGGCGAAGGTGTGGCCATTCTGGTCATGTCCACCGATTTCGAAGAGATCGCCACGATCTGCCATCGGGCCATCGTGTTCAGCCAGGGGGCCATTGTCGACGAGCTGAGCGGCACAAGGCTGACCACCGAAAACCTGATCCAGTCGGCCTCTGCCGGGAACATCAAAACACAAGGGAACGGTGTCGATGCAATCGCTTGAATCCGGCGCGCTGGAGCCGACAGAGGCGGAACTCAAGGGTCTGCCCATGGGCAGGCGGATCCTGCGGTTCCTGCCGGTCTACGGGCTGGTGATCCTGACGGTGTTCCTGATCGGGCTGTTTTCGGTGCTGCTGCCCAACACCTTCCCGACGATGCTCAACCTGCGCTCGATCATCTCCGACAAGGCGATCATCGCGCTGCTGTCGCTCGGCGCGATGATCCCGATGGCGGCGGGCCGGATCGACCTGACGGTGGGCTACGGCATCGTGCTGTGGCACATCCTCGCCATCAGCCTGCAGACCATGCTGGGCCTGCCCTGGCCGATTGCGGTGGCGGTGGTGCTGCTGCTGGGCGCGATCACCGGCTTTCTGAACGGCTTGCTGGTGGAGGTGGCCAAGATCGACAGCTTCATCGCGACGCTGGGCACCGGCACCGTGCTTTATGCGCTGGCGCTGTGGCACACCGGCGGGCGGCAGATGGTGGGGCTCCTGCCGGACGGGTTCTACGCGCTCAACACCACCTTTGTCTTCGGCCTGCCGATCACCGCCTACTATCTGGTGGTGATCACCGTGGTGATGTGGATCGTGCTCGAATACACGCCGGTCGGCCGTTATCTCTACGCGATCGGCGCCAACCAGCGCGCCGCACAGCTCAACGGCATTCCCACCCGCAAATACGTGATCGGCGCATTTGTCGCCTCGGGCACGATGACCGCTCTGGCCGGGGTCCTGCTGGCGGCCAAGCTGCGGATCGGTCAGGCCTCGGTCGGGCTGGAATTCCTGTTGCCCGCGCTGGTCGGCGCGTTCCTGGGCTCCACCACGATCAAGCCCGGGCGGGTGAATGTCTGGGGCACGGTGGTCGGCGTCGCCATCCTGGCGGTGGGCATCTCGGGCATTCAACAATTCGGCGGCTCCTTCTGGGTCGAGCCGCTTTTCAACGGAGTAACCCTGCTGATCGCCATCGGCATCGCAGGATACGCACAGCGCAAAAAAGGTGCAGACAAGCGCTGAGCTCAACCATGCAAAGGGAGGAAACCATGCAGAAGAGAGCATTTATCGCGGGGCTCATGGCCACAACCATGTTGGTCGCGACGCCGGTGCTGGCCGCCGAATGGGACGGGCCCACAACCGGGCCGGAAGCCGCCGAGGGCAAGTCCATCGTGGTGGTCGCGGGCGATCTGAAGAACGGCGGCATTCTGGGCGTGACCAACGGCGTCGAGGAAGCCGCCGAAAAGATCGGCTGGGACGTGCGCATCCTCGATGGGGCGGGCTCCATCCAGGGCCGCACGGCGGCCATCGGGCAGGCGCTGGCGCTGAAGGCCGACGGCATCATCATCAACGGCTTTGACGCGGTCGAGCAGCAGGCCGCGCTCGAAGGTGTCGCGGCGGCGGGCATCCCGATGGTGGCCTGGCATTCCGGGCCGAAGATCGGCTGCGACGCGCCCGGCGGCATCTTTGCCAATGTCTCCACCGACGCGATGAGCGTGTCCGAGGTGGCCGCCAGATGGGCGCTTGACGACGGCGGTGAGGATGTCGGCGTGGTGATCTTCACCGACAGCACCTACCAGATCGCCATCGACAAGGCCGACCGGCTGAAAGAGACCGTCGAGGCCGCGGGCGGCACCGTTCTGGAATATGTCGACACGCCGATTGCCGATACCTCGACCCGGATGGGGCCGCTGACCACGTCGCTTTTGCAGAAATACGGCGACAGCTGGACCCATGCGCTGGCCATCAACGACCTCTATTTCGACTTCATGGGGCCATCGCTGGCCGCCGCTGGCCTCTCGCCGGAGCAGGGCCCGCAGGCCGGATCGGCCGGTGACGGATCGGAAGCCGCGTTCCAGAGGATCCGCTCGAACGGGTATCAGGCGATCACCGTGGCCGAGCCGCTGAACCTGCAGGGCTGGCAGCTGGTGGATGAGCTCAACCGCGCCGTTCAGGGCGAGGCCTGTTCGGGGTATGTCACCTCACCGGCGCTGGTCACCACCGAGGGTCTGGCCAAGATGGGCGACAGCAACGCCTTCGATCCGGACATCCCCTACCGCGAGGCCTATTCGGAGATCTGGGGCAAGTAACGCCCCGCGGCGGAGGGGCGGCACGCGCCGGTCCTCTGCCCGTTTCGCCGATCACGACACGCAAGGGGACGCGGCGACGGGCGCGTTCGATCCGACCTGACGGAGACTTCAACCATGGCAGAGACGGCGCTTGTCCGGATGACGGGCATCACCAAGAGGTTCGGCGGCGTGACCGCCTTGCAGGAGGTCGACCTGACCGCCCATGCCGGCGAAGTGCTGGCAATTGTCGGCGACAACGGCGCGGGCAAATCGACGCTGATCAAGATCCTGACCGGGGTCTATCAGCCGACCGAAGGCGCGATCCATCTCGACGGCGAGAAGATCGAGTTCGCCAGCCACGCAGAGGCCATAGATGCGGGCATCGATGCGGTCTACCAGACGCTGGCGCTGGCCGATCACCTCGATCCGGCGGCCAACATGTTTCTGGGCAATGAGCTGACAAAGACGGTCCTCGGCCTTGAGCTGCTCGACAACAAGCGGATGCGCGCGGAGACAGAGCGCGTGCTGATGGAGCGTCTGGGCGTCACGCTGAAATCGCTCGACGCCCCGACCGAGAGCCTTTCGGGCGGACAGCGTCAGGCGGTGGCCATTGCCCGCGCGGTCTATAGCGACGGGCTTCGCGTGCTGGTGATGGACGAGCCGACCGCGGCTCTGGGCCCGCAGGAAACCGCCCGCACGCTGAAGCTGATCCAGACCCTGAAGGCTCAGGGTCTGGCGGTGATCCTGATCAGCCACTCGCTCGACGATGTGTTCGAGGTGTCCGACCGGGTGCATGTGCAGCGGCGCGGTCAATGTGTGGGTGTGGTCCGGACCCGCGACAGCAACACGCAGGAGGTGCTCGGCATGATCGTCGGCGCGGAGGAGGCAGCATGAGCACCGTGGCACAAAAACCCATGACCGAGCGGCTGGAACCTTATATCGCGATCATCGGCCCGATGGTCATGATCCTCGCCATCCTGCTTTTCATGGGTGTGGCCGAGCCCGCGCGCTATTTCCGTGCCAGCAACATCAACCTGATCCTGCTCGATGCTGCGCTCTATATGCCGATGGCCATGGCGATGACCTTTGTCATCACCCAGCGCGGGATCGATCTGTCGATCGGCTCCATCGCGGCGCTCTCGGCGATCATGATGGCCTTCCTGATCAAGCAATACGGCTTTTCGGTCTATATCGCGGTGCCCATCGCGATCATGCTGGGGGCGCTGATGGGGCTGATCAACGGCCTGATCATCACCCGTTTCAACGTGCCCGACCTGATCGGCACGTTGGCGATGGATCTGGTCTATCGCGGCTTTGCGCTGGTGATCGCCAAGGGGCTCGTGCTGGCGCGGTTCCCCGATTTCCTGACCGAGTTCGGACGCGGCCAGATCCCCGGCTTCGTGCCGATTCCGGTGCTCATCGGCACCGCCACGATGATCGCGGGCTACCTGCTGCTGACGCGCAGCCATTTCGGGCGCTACACCATCGCCATCGGCTCCAACCCCGAAGCGGCAGAGCTGACCGGGATCGCGGTCAAGCGCCACAAGGTCTATGCCTATGTGCTTTGCGGCGCCGCCGCGGCGCTGGCAGGGGTCATGCTCACAGGCAAGCTCAACGCGATCCAGGCGACCTCGGCCCCTTATTTCAACCTGCATGTCATCGCGGCGGTTGTGGTCGGCGGCACCTCGCTTTTCGGCGGGCGCGCCTCGATGCTGGGCTCTTTCGCGGGGGTCCTGCTGCTCAGCATGATGATCAACGCGCTGGTGACCCTGCGGATCGAGTTTTTCTGGCAATCGGTCGCCTCCGGCGTGGTGATCGTCAGCTCGGTCGCGCTCTACACATGGATGCAAAAGAAAGACCGCGACGGGGCAGGGGGGCTGCTTGCCGGTCTCAAGACCCCGGACGGGCAAAAGATGCTGCGCTTCTCGGCGCTGCTGATCGGACTGCTGATAGCGCTTCTGGCGATTGGCGGGCTGCTGGCCGGCGACCCCAATCCAAGCGGGTGACCGGACGACAAGCGGGGTGGCCGGTCCGGGGTGCAGCCCGGAACCGGCCGTAGGCTCCGCACTCATTGCAAAGGGAGGAACCTGAATGAGACTTTTAACAACCACCGCCATCGTGGCAAGCACGGCCCTGGCCGGGATCGCCATGGCCGAAGGCCATTCGACATTGCCGCTGAAAGAGCTGCCGGGCATCGCGGATCGCGACTACTGGGTGCCCGGAGAGGTGAATGCCGATGGCAAGCTCGAGGCGCTGCAGGAGGTGGTCGGCTCTGACGCGGTTGCCTTTGCCGGGACGCTCGACGCCCCGGTGCAGATCGCGCTGATCTATCCCTCCGCCGACACGTCGGATTTCTGGGCGCGCAACTACCTCGCGCTGACCAAGCGGCTCGACCAGCTGGGCATCTCCTACGAGACCACGGAGTTTGCATCGCGCCAGATCGAGCATTCGCTGCAATCGACCTATGCCAATCAGGTGGCCCAGGATGCGGATCTTTACGACTACGTGATCTTCGGCCCGTCCGAGCTTGCCATTCAGGCCGACAATATCGACAAGCTGGCGGCCACTGACGGGTTTGCCACCTATGTCTGGGCGTTCCACACGCCGCTGAAGGATCTCGAAACGCAGCCCGATGCGTGGTTCGATTTCTCGTCCGCGGCGGGTGCGCTCACCATGTGCGACTACATGCTGGGGCGTCTTGGCAATGACGTGACCATGGCGATGAACCGCGGCATTCCGGGGATCACCGACAACCAGCGCTCGGGCGATTTCAAGGCCTGCGTCGAAGAAAAGGGCAACTGGACCACGGTCTACGAGCATTACGGCGAATATCAGCGCGAAGGCGGGTTCGAGGGCACATCGCTGATCATGCAGGCCTATCCCGAGGCGACGATCATCCACAACGCCAACACCGCCATGGCGATGGGCAGCGTCGAGGCGCAGGTGTCGATGGGCAAGGAGAAGGAGATCTTCTCCACTGGCTGGGGCGGCACCGGGCTTGAGCTTGATGCGATCCGGCGCGGTGAGCTTGATGCCACGCCGATGCGCATGGGCGACGATGTGGGCGCCGCAACCGCCGAGGCGATCAAGGCCGATCTCGAAGGGCGGGCCGATGACTTGCCGCTGGTCTTTCTGGGTCGCATCACCGTGGCGCATGACGAGATGAGCGCGGAAGAGATCGACGCGCTGGAAAAGGAAGCCTTCCGGTTCTCGGGCGTGGGAGCGCTTGAGCGCTGACATCAGACGGCGGCGCGGTCCCCGGTGGCCGCGCCGCTCGCGTTGCGGGCAGGGTGCCCGGGTGCGGGCTGTCTTGTGAAAGCCGTATAGCCCATTGCGTGGGGCGGGCGGGCTCTGGCACCCTCGCCAGAGCTGACCGGTTGCGGTGGCCCGGATGGTGGCGGCTTCGGTCCGGGGACCATACGCATGCGTATCGGCGTGGGCGGCACAACAGCAAAGGAGCGGGCGATGTTCGGAGTGATCGAAGGCACCGGGTTCGAGGTCATCGAACCTGAATTTGAGGCCTGTTTCGTCGGCCATGCCCGGGTCGAGCGGCTCTGGACCGGCGCGCGCTGGTCCGAAGGCCCGGTCTGGTTCGCCGCGGGTCAGTACCTGCTCTGGTCCGATATCCCCAATAACCGCATCCTGCGCTATGACGACACCGATGGTTCCGTCTCGACCTTCCGCCAGCCTTCCAACAACAGCAACGGCCACACCGTCGACCGCGAGGGGCGTCTGGTCTCCTGCGAGCATCTGACACGGCGGGTCACGCGCACCGGACATGATGGCCGCGTGACGGTGATCGCGGATGCGCATGAGGGACGCCGGCTGAACTCACCCAATGATGTGGTGGTCCATTCGGACGGCTCGATCTGGTTCACCGATCCCAGCTACGGCATCCTGATGGATTACGAAGGCGCGCGCGCGCCAAGCGAAATCGGCGCCTGCCACGTCTATCGCGTCGATCCTTCGGGCGGGATTTCCGTTGTGGCCGACGATTACGTAAAGCCCAACGGGCTGGCGTTTTCCCCGGATGAAAGCCAGCTTTTCATCGCCGATACCGGCATCACCCACGATCCGGACGGCCCCAGACACATCCGCCGCCACAAGGTGGGCGCTGACGGAACACTGAGCGGCGGAGAGGTCTTTGCGACCTGCACCGAGGGGCTCTTCGACGGGTTCCGGCTCGACACGGAGGGGCGGATCTGGACCTCTGCCGCGGATGGCGTGCATTGCCTCGATCCGCAGGGAAACCTGATCGGCAAAGTGCGGATTCCCGAGCTTGTGGCAAATGTCTGCTTCGGCGGGCCAAAGCTGAACCGGCTCTTTATCGCCGGGACCACCTCGCTTTATTCTGTGTTCCTCAACGTGAACGGCGTGTCACCCGTCTAGGTGCTGATCCAGCCACGGGCCGTGATGGTCCCCATCCTGATCGACGCGCTCAAACCCGTGCGCGCCAAAGTAATCGCGCTGCGCCTGTAGCATGTTGGCCGATGTGCGCGCGCTGGTCAGCGTGTCGAAATAGGTCAGCGCCGCGGTCAGGGCCGGCACCGGGTGCCCGGCGGCAAGGGCACAGACGGCGACCTTGCGCAACGCGCCGATGCTGTCGTCCAGCAAGGTCTTGAAGTAGGGCGCGAGCGCGAGGTTGCGGCTGGGCGCGTCCGTCAGCGCTTCGGCCATGTCGTCCAGCATGGTGGAGCGGATGATGCAGCCCGCGCGCCAGACCTTGGCGATCTCCGGCATCGGCAGATCCCACGCGTATTCATCGCTGGCCTTGAGCAACAGATCGAAGCCCTGCGCGTAGCACAGGATCTTGCCCGCGATCAGCGCCCGTTCCAGATCCTCAAGGCTCAGCGCCTCCGCCGCGATCCGCCGGTCGCCCGCCCCGAATGTCTCCGCGCCTGCGAGTCGCAGATCGCGCCGTGCGGACATGTTCCGCGCCCCTACCGCGGCCTCGATCACCGGCACGGCAGAGCCCAGCATCTGGCTTTCGATGACCGTCCAGCGTCCGGTGCCCTTCTGCCCCGCGCGGTCGAGAATGATGTCCAGAACCGGCTTTCCGGTCTCTGGATCGGTGGCCGCCGCCACCTTGCCCGAAATCTCGATCAGGTAGCTCTGCAGCAGGCCCTCGTTCCAGCGATCGAACACCGCCCCGCAGGCCGCTGCATCCTTGCCAAAGCCGTCGCGCATCACGCCGTAAACCTCGGCGATCAGCTGCATGTCGGCATATTCGATCCCGTTATGTACGGTCTTCACAAAATGCCCGGCGCCGCCTGTGCCCATATAGGTGGCGCAAGGCGTGCCGCCGAAGCTTGCGGCGATGGCGGTCAGGATGTGGCTGACCCGGTCCCAGGCCGTGCGCGACCCACCGCCCATGATCGACGGCCCGAAGCGCGCGCCTTCCGCGCCTCCGGACACGCCGATGCCCAGAAACGGGGCTCCGGCCTTTTCTGCCTCCGACGCGCGCCGTTCGCTTTCATGAAAATCCGCATTGCCCGCGTCGATGATCATGTCATCTGCATCCAACAGGGGGCGCAGCTTTTCGATCTGCGCATCGACCACCGCGCCTGCGGGCACCATCAGGATGATGTTGCGCGGAGACGCGATGGCGGCCACGAACTCGGCCAGCTCCGCATGCCCGGTGATGCGGTCTGCCAGCGGGCCTGCGGTGTCGAGGAATTGCGGAATGCGGGCCGCCGTGCGGTTGTGCACCGCAACCCGAAAGCCGTTATCGGCAATGTTGAGCGCCAGCATGGCGCCCATTGTTCCCAGACCGATCACCCCGATATCTGCGTTTGCCATCGTCTTTCCCCCGCGCCGCGATACATCCTGTTACCGTTAACGGGGCGGGGTGAAAGATGAAAGCCTTGCGCCGTGGAAAGGCGGCGGGTCTCGGAGTTGTGACCGTGCGGGGAATGCGCCGGAACCCGCGTTCGCTGGCGCCTGCTCAGGCGGGAATTTCACGGGATCGCGTCACATCTCCGGGACCGGAACCGCTGCGGGCTCCGGCGCAGCCCATCCCGCAACACTGCGCAAGGAACGCCGACTTGCTGCTCTGACGCGCAGCGCTCCTCTCACAGATGCAAGCCTGTGGTTCCGGTCGAAGGCACGTGACGCCACCATGACGACCTTGTCCGGCAGTGCTGTCTTTCAGTGAAAGCACCACACCATCAAACCGTGAGACCGACCACCCAGCCGCGGACATGGCCCGACCGGCCAGAAGGGCGGCCCGAACAGCCAAAGCGCCTGCACGCCGTCCTGTCCTTCAGCCCGACGCCCGGAGGTGATCTCTCGTCAGACCAGCCACTCCGGTGTCGGCGCCGCGATCTGGCCCCAGTAATCGGCATCCTGGAACCACGCAAAGCCGCCCAGCACGTCCTCGACCTGCGCTCGGCCGTCGATTGCCACGACGGTTTCGATCCCGCCGATGGAAATGCCCAACCCGGCCAGCACGCTGGCCGCCCCGTCCGTTTCGAAACTGTCGTAGGTCGTCTCGTCCAGAACGAGGTAGAGCGTGTCTTCGCCCTGACCGCCGCGGAAGATCTCCTGCGTTGCACTGGCATCGCCTTCCAGCGTGCCTTGCACAAAGACAAAGACGTCATCGCCGAGGCCGCCGCGCGCGTCATCGCTGCCCAGCCCGTCGATCATCACATCGTCACCGCCGCCGCCGCGGATGACATCGTCGCTCCGGCCGCCGTTGAGGATGTCCGACCCGCTGCCGCCCAGCAACCTGTCGCGGCCCGCGCCGCCCGAGGCGATATCGTTGCCGCCGCCGCCAAAGATGCGGTCGGCGCCGGTGCCGCCGAACACCACGTCATCGCCGTTCAGCGCCCTGATCGTGTCGTCGCCGCCATTGGCAAAGACCACGTTGTCGTTCCGGTCCTGGACCGACTTGGTGCCGGAATCGTCCATGACCGTGGTGCTGGCCCCGTCCATCACAAGCGCGCTGTAGGCCCCCCATGCCTGGTGCACGGCCTCTGCGGGGTGGATCGGATCCCAGAACGCCACCTGATCGCTGTCGAATGCACTGCCATCGACCAGATAGTCGTCGGCATCGGCGAGGATGCCAAATCCGCTGGGATCCTCTGCAATTGCATTGGCCAGCGCTCCGTAGTCGATGATGCGCGCATCGACGCCGTCATCGCCCAGCGCTTCGGCGGTGAGCGTAAGCAGCTCGTTGTAGATCGAAAGCGCGAGGTCGGTGATATAGACCGACAATGCGTCGAACTGGTCGCTATCGGGGAAAAACGACGAGGACGGCAGGGTGCCGAAGAACACCGTGCCCACACCGGCATCAATGAGCGTTTCGGCGGCGTCCTTCAATTCGTCAAGCAGCAGGTCCACGGCCTCTCTGGCGGCGCGCAACAGGTCAAAGACCGAGGCGTCCGGATCGGAGATCGCCTCGCCCAGGATATCGCGGAAATCGTTGCCGCCGATAAAGAGCACCGCCGCGGCATCGGGCGCAACGGAGCCCGCATTCTCTGCCAGAAACCGCGAAAGTTGTGCGCCGAGGTTGGAATCGTAGCCGGTGCCCGGCCCGAAGGGCTCTTGCGTGCCAAGCGCTCGCGCGCCGGCATTGGCGTAGTTCAGTACCGTGGTGCCGCTCACATCGCCGGAATAGACGGCATGGGTGAACTCGTTGGTCACCGCGGTCTCCGGCCCGATCCCGAAGGGCTGCAGCACGCCAAAGGCTTGCTGTTCAGCAAGTTGCGAGGCCTGCTGCTGGGCCAGCGCAATCTGCTCGGGCGTCGGATCGGGACCAAGTGCCGCGATCAGACCGGGCAGGATCTGCGCCTCGAGCGCGGATTTGAGCGCGCCGAAAATGACGCCGACATCGGTGAAGCTGTCACCGAAGTAATAGGTTTCGGAAAATGTGGCAGGCATGAATGGCTTCCTTCGCTGGCAGCGCGAGATCGCGTTAAATTCGTGTTAATAGTGTATAGCGGATTCTTGGATCAGCGAAAGAGCCGGGGTCTGACAATCGCGGCAACAGGCGTGCGGCGGGTGTTGCCGTTGCGATCCGGCGGGCGACAAGCCGCGGTATTTCCCGTCGCTCGTCGCCGCCGTGAACGCGTATTGTCTTCCGTGCCCGCCGGTCCGCAGTCGCCCCGGGGGTGGCGCGCGCGCCCCCCGGGGGTGTGCAAACCATGCCGTTACAGGATGAAATCGTCCGGCGTGATGTCGAGCAGTGTATTGGTCAGCAAATAGTCGACCAGCCGGACCGTATCCCCGCCCCCGAAATCCAGCAGCGCATCGTTTCCGGAACTGCTGACGGTGATCGAGGCGACGCTGGCAAACCCGTAGGCCGACACGTCGATCAGATCGTCGGTGATGGCCCCCAGATCCTCGAAGCCGATCACCTCATCCGCGCCGCCTCCGGGGGCGAAGACCAGCGTATCGGCCCCGCCGCCGCCCACAAGCGTGTCGGTGCCCAGCCCGCCGATGAGCGTGTCGTTATCCGCGCCGCCCACCAGCCTGTCATTGCCGTTGCCGCCATCCAGCGTGTCGGCGCCGTCGCCGCCGATCAGCCGGTCCGCGGCGAACCCGCCATTGAGTTCGTCATTGCCGCCATTGCCGTTGAGCGTGTCGGCACCGCCGCCGCCGTCGAGCGTATCGTTGCCGGAGGCGCCGCTCAGCGTGTCGCTGCCGCTGCCGCCAGCCATGATGTCTCCGCCGCCGCCACCGTTCATCAGGTCGTTGCCGCCGTCGCCGTTCATCACATCCACGCCGCCGCCGCCGCGCATGTCGTCGCCGTCATTGCCGCCGTTCATCAGGTCATTGCCGCCGCCGCCGGACATCGTGTCGACCCCGGCCTCGCCGTTCATCGTGTCGTCGTCGCCGCGGCCCTGCATCAGGTCTGCGCCACCGCCGCCTGACAGCACATTGGCGCCGGGGTCGCCGAGGACCGTGTCGTCAAACGCGCTGCCGGTGGCATTCTCGATGCCCAGCAGATCGTCCGAGCCGCCACCCGTCACGCCCGCGGTATTGAGCGTGAGGTTGATCTGCACGGCATTGCCCGCCGTCTGGTAGGTGACGGTATCGCTTCCGCTGCCGCCGATCAGGATGTTGCTGCCGCCGGTGGCGAAGAAAAGGTCGTTGCCCATGCCGCCATGGGCAATGTCGTCGCCTTGCCGGGCAACGCTCAGCGTGTCATTGCCAAGCCCGCCAAAAAGCTCGTCCGCGCCGCCGCCGGAAAACAAGAAGTCGTCGCCCGCCGCGCCGTCGATGATGTTCGCCTGACCATTGCCGCGCAGCGTGTCGCCGTAGCGCGAGCCTTCGACGTTCTCGAGATCGAGCAGCGTGTCGGTGCCAGCTCCCAACGTGTTCTGGAGCCCGGCCCCGAGGTTCACCGTCACGCCATCTTGCGCGGTGAGATAGGACACCCAGTCATTGCCGGTTCCGCCATCGATCGTGTCATTGCCCGAGCCGCCATCGAGGTAATCGTCGCCGGTCTGGCCGCGCAATTCGTCATCGCCGTTGCCGCCGAAGATGATGTCATTGCCACCACTCACGCCGGTCAGCGAGCCGAACCGCACCTCTCCGAACAGGTTGTCGTTACCCGCGCCGCCGACGATGAAATCGTCGCCCCCGACGATCAGATTGTCGATATCGGAGGTGCGGTTATAGACATCGCCGCCGATGTCATCGACGCCGTAGCCGCCATAGATCTCGTCATCGCCACCGGTCACCACGAAGGTCCCCACAGGGACCGGTGCGTTCAGGGTGTAGATGTCCCCGCCGATATCGCCGGACTCCTCCGCGGACAGAATATCGTCGCCGCCATTGACCGTTCCGCCGTTATAGATGCGGACGTCCCCGGCGATCTGAGGTGAGAAGGAGGCATCGCCCTGGATGGTGTCATCGCCCCCATTCACAAGGCCGTTGTTCAGAATGTTCACGTCACCGGCCGCCCAGGACGAGGCGCTGGTGTTGCCCGAGAGATCGATAATGTCGTCGCCACCATTCAGCGTCACGCTCGGGTTGCCCGGGCGGTTCATTTCCCACACATCGCCGGCGACGCGGGCGAACTCTTCGGTATCGATTGTAAAGAACGTGTCGTTGCCGCCGTTATAGGTTATGGGGAACCCCAGAACGCCCGTCTGACCCGTGATCGTCCAGACGTCTCCGGACAGCTCTACGCGGTTGTCGACGCCGTCAAACGTGTCATTCCCGCCTGTATTCGTGTTGGTCTGCCCGACAAGCGTCAGGACGACATTGGTCAGGTCGTCGCCGAAGATCCGGTTTGTTCCGGTGGGTGTGATGCCATCTTCGTCCAGATCGCTGAGATCAAAGAAGTCGTCGCCCTGCAACACCGTGCCGAGCAGGCTGAAAGTGCCGTCGTCGATCACGCCGAGATCCGCGGTCGATGTGATGTTCAGTCCGGTGATCTGTATCTCGTCATCGGTGATGTCGTTGTCGGCACTGTCATCGCCGAGATCGATTCCGATCGACTGGATCGTCCCGCCGATGATGTCCCCGCCGCTATGCGTAAAGCCGATCCCCTCGACCGTGACCCGGTCGCCGCCGGCGGTCAGGAAGTCGTAGCTGATGGTCGAGGTGAAGACCGGCCCGCCGAACCGGGCCAGATCGAGGGTCGTGAAGTCGATTGTGGTCGGGGACAGGAAATCGATGGTTGGCATTGGAATATCCTCTTGAGTTTCAATTATTTCATTTGATTTTCCGCGCGGGAAATTTCGCGACAATCACTGTTCAGACCGATTGGGTCCGGCGCGGGACAGATACGGTCACCGTTGCAGATCAACAAAACCGCGCCAGCAAAAAAGACGCCGACAACAACGCCTGAGATCGAGTTTAGCACAAGAGCAGACGGTCACCCAAACCCGCAAAACGACGACCGGCCATCATGGCGGAGTGTTGCCTGCGTGTTGCATCGCGCTGCCATGACAAAGCCGTTTCCGCGGGTGGCCGAGCTCTCTCGGCGCCGCGTCGCGCGGCGGGTGCCCGCCGGTCTCATTGCTGAACGCGGTCCGTCGATCCCCGGGGCGGGTGCGGTTGCTGTGATGTTGCGCGCGCGGCTTACTCTGCCGCCAGGGCGATCAAGGGCCTGTCCGGTTCTTCGGGCATGGGTGCGGCGTCTTCTCTGACGTTCCGGCGTGCGGGATAGACCAGCGTGAAGGCCGCGGGCGTGAAGAAGAACGACACCACGGCCGACAACATCACACCACCCGCAATTGCCACCGCAAATGGTGGCCAGAAGCCTCCCCCCGCGAGGATCAGCGGCAGGAAGCCGCCAAATGTGGTGATGGTTGTCGATGTGATGTGACGGCTCGACCCGGTAACGACCCGGGCGATGGCCGCAGTGTCGCCCGCGGCGGCATCGGGATCGCCCTTGAGGCCGGTCAGGATGATGATCGCGGCGTTGATCGACACGCCGATGGACCCGATCACGCCGATGATCGCGTTGATGCCGAAGGGAAATTGCATCACCGCCAGCGACAGCATCGACAGGCCCGCCGACAACACGCAGACCACCAGCGCAATCGCCGTCAGCCGGAACGAATTGAAGGTGAGCACAATTGTGGCAATCGTCAGCGTCACGATCAGCCCCACCGACGCCATCAGGTTGCCCACCGTGTCCGAGCGCGCATCGCTGTCGCCGCCAAGCTCGATCCGGTAGCCCAGCGGCACATCGAAGCCCGCGGCATCCAGAGCGGCCAGTGTATCCTGCAGGGCTTCCTCCGGCAGCACACCCGGCACGATGAAGGCCTGCATCGTGTTGATGCGCTCTGCGTTGCGCCGGGTTATGACGCTCTCGGCGGGCTCCAGCACGGTTCTTGCCACTTCCGAGAACGGCACCGTCGGCAGAGCCCCCGTGGCGGACAGCGCCGCCGCGTTCGGCAGCAGGATCGGCAGATCTGTCACGCGGTCCAGATCGCCGCGCAGATCGTCGCCAAAGCGCACCCGCACCGGCAACTGGTCGGTGCCCTCCACAAGGCTGCCGCCGGTCACACCGACAAGCCCGGCCTCCAGCTGGGCGGCGATATCGGTCAGGTTCAGGCCCAGCAGCCGGACCGCAGGTTCGTCGATCTCGTAGCGCAGTTGCGGCGCGCCGCTGACTACCCCGGCGCGCACCTGCGTGATCAGCGGCAGCCCGGCCATGATGGCGCGGGCCTCGTTGCCCAGATCGCGCAGGACGTTCAGGTCCGGGCCCACCAGCCGCACTTCGATCGGGGCCGCGACCGGCGGTCCCTGGACCAGGTCGCGCACGATGATGCGGGCCTGCGGATAGCTGCTGTCGAGCTCGGCCTGCAGCGCGGGCACGAGGCGCGCGGCGTCCTCTGCCGAGCGCGTCTTGATCATTGCCTGCGCATAGGCGGGTTCCGCCGAACGTCCGCCGGTGATGTTGTAGTAAAAGGCCGGCCCGGACTGGCCCAGCGACCAATAGACCCGGTCAATGCCGTCGCGCTCCGCCAGCCGCCTGTCGATCTCGGTTGCCACCGCGGCGGTCTCGTCGATTGCGGTGCCGGGCGGCATGTCGATTTCCACGTAGAACTGGTCGCGCTCGACGCCGGGAAAGAACTGCGCGGTGAGCGTCGGGAAGGCGGCAAACCCCAGCACCGGCAGGATCAGCGCAAGCGCGATGGAGCGCACCGGGTTGCGGACCGAAAGTGCGATGACCGCCTCGAACGCACGGCCAAGGCGCGGCAATTGCAGCCCCGAGGGCGCCGAGGATTTCAGGAACCACCCGGCCAGCGCCGGTGTCACCGTGAGGGCCACAACAAGCGACCAGACCAGCATCAGGACCACCGCAATCGCGATAGAGCCGACAAAGTCGCCCGCCGGTCCCGGCAACAGGATCATCGGTGTAAAGGACAGCGCCGTCGTGACAGTCGAGGCCAGCAGGGGCGCCGCCAGCCGGCCGGTCGCATCGCCGACCGCCGCCGCGCGGTCCATGCCGCGCGCCAGCCGCTGGCGCACCTCGTCGACCATCACAATGGCCGCATCGACCAGCAGGCCAAGCGCCACGATCAGCCCGGTGACGGACATCTGGTGAATGGGCAGGCCGATGAAGTTCATGCTGGCCAGCGTCGCCAGCGACACGACCGGCAGCACAACCGCGACAATGGCGGCGGCGCGCAGCCCGAGCGTGACAAAGAGCACCAGCACAACCAGCGCGACCCCGATGGCCATGTTGGTGCCGACCTCCGTCAAGCGATCCGCGGTATAGGTGCTCTGGTCGAACATCAGGGTTTCGGACAGGCCGACCGGAACCGTCGCGGACCCCGCCTCTAACTCGGCGCGCACAAACCCCATCCAGCGGTCGATCTGAACGCCGTCCTGGGCCAGCACGCCTACGAGCACCGCGCGTTTGCCATTGGCAAGCGCCATGTCGCTGACCGGCTGACGCACGCCGCGGGTGATGGTTGCGATATCGGCCAGAGAGACCGTCGCCCCGTCCGCATTCTGCCGCAAAACCACCGTGCCGAGGCGCTCCAGCGTCTCGATGGCGCCGGAGATGTTGATGGTCAGGTTGACGTCATCGCTTTGCACGCGCCCGGCCTGCACCTTGCCATCCGCCGCCGAGATCAGCGCCGAGATGTCGCGCGCCGTCAGGCCCAGTGCCGCGGCGGCGTTCGGATCGACGCTCACCAGCACTTCGGTCTCGGGCTCGCCGAACAGATCGACGGCGCGTGTGGCGGGGATCGTGCGCAGCCGGTCGGCCAGCGCGTCGGCGTGGGATTTGAGGATCGCGGGCGGCACGCCGTCATGGTCGGCGGTGACGGCAATCACAGCCGAATAGGCCGAGATCCCTTCGGCGTTGAAGTCCGGCGCCTGCACGCCGTCCGGAAAGGCGCGGCGGGCGGATTCCACGGCATCGCGGGCCTCGGACCAGACCTGTTCGATGGTGGCGTCGTCAAGCGTCTGGATCAGCTCCACCGACACCACCGAGACGCCGGAGCGCGACACCGAGGTGATGACATCGACCTCGGCGATGGATTGCAGCTCTTCCTCGATCTCGGCGGTGACCAGCGTTTCGACCCGCGCAGGGTCGGCGCCGGGGAATTGCGTGGTGACGGTGGCAAAGAGATTGGTGATTGTCGGGTCTTCCTGCCGGCCCAGCGACAGGAAGGACGACAGGCCCGCCGAAATCAGCACCAGCAGGATCAGGGCGACCAGACGCGGCTGGCGAAACGTCAGCGTGTTCATCGGCTCAGGCCCCGCCATCCAGAATGTCGACCCGCTGCCCGGGCACAACCCGGTGCGCCCCGGTGACGATCAGCTGCGCCCCGTTGGCAAAGCTGCCCTGCACAAAGGCGCGGTCGCTTTGCTGAAACAGGATCTCGACCGCGGCGTTGCGCACGATCCCGTCGTCGACAACCAGCACCGTCCAGATGCTGCCGGAGCCCTGCTGCAGCGCGTCGAGCGCGATCCAGGCGCCGCGTGCCGCGACCTCCGTCTCGACCAGCAGGCTCACGGTCTGGCCAATGCTCAGCACCCGGTCGGTGTCGAGCGCAAAGAGCGCAGTGCGCGTGCGGGTTGTCGGATCGATATCCGGGCGCAGCTGTCGCAGCGTCGCCCCGAAGCGCTGACCGTCAAGCTCGATGCTGACATCGCGCAGCTTGTCTGCGCCCACATCAAGCGGCAGGCCCACACGAACCGAAGGCGCGCCCTGCTCGATCAGCGTCAGTATCTTCTGGCCCGGGCTCACGGTTTCCGAAATTTCGACATCGCGGGCACCGACACGCCCGTCGAACGGCGCGCGCAGAACAGATTTTTCGATGTTGATCGCCACGGTTGCAAGTGCCGCCTCGATCTCGGCGATGCGGCTTTGCAATTCGTCCCGTGTGGCGCGGGCCTGATCGAGCGTTTCCTGGCTGGAAAAGCCCTCGCCACGCAATTGCTCGGCCCGGGCAAAGCGGGTGACGGCAAATGTCAGCTGCGCGCGCGTTGCATCCTGCGAGGCCAGCAACCGGCGGCGCTCTGCCTCCAGCAGGGCGGTGTCGAGCCGGGCGATGACATCGCCTTTTGCGACGTGCTCGCCCTCATCGACGGTCAGGTCTGCCAGACGTCCGGAAAGCTCGAAGGACAGCACCGCGTCCGCAGCCGCCTCGATCTGGCCCAGGAAGCGGCGGGTGGTGTCGTAGCTCTCGTCAAACCGGACCGGCGACACCGCCACCGACGCTCGTGCCGCGGGATCGGGGGCGGGCGCGGTGTCGACCCGCTTGGCGAGCGCGCTCGACCCGGTGGCCACCGCGGCTGCGGCCAGAGCGATGACAAGGGCGGTGCCTGCAAGAACGGCGATCCGCCGCAGAAGGCCGGGTTTGCTGATATCTTGCATGGCAGTGCCTCTCACAATGTTAGGATCTCTAACATATGTTAGAACATCTCACTTTGACAAGTCTTACGTGCCATGAAAAAGTTTGGATCATGAAAAACGACAGCAATCTGCGGAAACGCAGCTCCTACCATCACGGCGATCTGCGCGCCCAGCTGATCGAGGCGACGCGCCAGCTGGTCGAGGAAAAGGGGCCCGACAATTTCTCGGTGTCCGAAGCCTGCCGCCGTGCGGGTGTGTCGACCGCAGCACCCTACAAGCACTTCAAGGACAAGACCGCGATGCTGCGCGAGGTGGCGGCGGCGGGCATGCGGCGCCAGTCCGAGCAGATGCTGGCAGAGCTGGCACCCCACCCCGACGGATCGCGCGCGCGCATCGTCGCACTGGGCCGCGTCTATATCCGCTTTGCCACAACCGAGCCGGGGGTGTTCCGGCTGATGTTCACCTGGTCAGGCGAGGCGGAAGAGGACGAACAGCTGCACGCGCTTGGTGATCAGAAATACTCCGTCGTGCAGCTCGAGGTCGCGAAATGCGACGGTCGGACGGAGGTCATCGATGCCGACCGCCAGAAGGCTTTCATGCTGTGGAGCTTCGTGCACGGCCTGTCGTTTCTCAGCATCGACGGCAAACTGGCGGACGGGAAGATGCCCGCGGATCTTGAATCGCTGCTGGACGAGATCGCGGCGCGCATCGTGCCCGAAGCGCAGTGACCGGCGCGCAGCCGTCCTGCGCGGCCGCGACAGCGGTCACCCGGCGTCGCGCACCTTCTGCATTCGCGCTTTCAAATCCGCCTCCCAAAGCTCCAGACTGTCGCGGACCAGCTGCGAATAGGCGCTGTTTTCACTGAGCGGATCGTCACTTTCGATAAATGCCTGCGCGGTCTCCAGCATGGTCTTGCGGTCAAACTCCTCGAACACGCCGGTCAGCCGCTCCGCCTGCGCACGCGGGTAGCCGATGGCCTCGAACACCGAACGCGCGGCGCGGATCGAGCTGTCATAGGTCTCGCGAATGATATCGCGGCAGCCCGCTGACCAGAGATCGTAGACATGCCAGCGATCGATCGCGCGGGCCACCACATGCACCTGCGGATGGTGTTCGCTGACATGGCGCGCAAGCTCGGTCGCGGCGTCCTTGTTGTCGATGGCGATCACCAGCACCTTCGCCTCGTCGATGCCCGCGGCGTGCAGCAGATCGGGGCGTGTGGCGTCGCCGAAATAGGCGCTCAGACCGAAGCGGCGCAGCATCGCCAGCTGTTCGTTGCTGTAATCGATGACGGTGGTCTCGTAATCGGCGGCCTGCAGCGCCCGGTTCACGATGCCGCCAAAGCGGCCATGCCCGGCGATGATGATCCTGGCGTCCGACGAGATCTCGTCGGCCTCCTGCGCCTGCTGGCGCGAATAGCGCGGCGCGATGAGCCTGTCGTAACAGATGAACAGCGCCGGCGTGAGCAGCATCGACAGCGCGACCACCAGCAGCAGCAGATCGGCGACCGGGCCCGGCACAACCGCGTTGGCGACCGTGAAGGACACCAGCACAAAGCCGAACTCGCCGGCCTGCGCCAGTCCGAGCGCAAAGAGCCACTTGTCTCCGCCTTCAAGCCTGAAGAGCGTGCCGAGCGCAAACAGCACGGCGGCCTTGAGCGCGATGAGGCCAAGGGTCAGCCCGACAATCAGCGCGAGGTTTGCGCCCAGCAGGGCAAAGTCGATGCTGGCCCCGACGGTGATGAAGAACACACCCAGGAAGATGCCCTTGAAGGGCGCGATGTCGCTTTCAAGCTCGTGCCGGTATTCGCTGTTGGCCATTACCACGCCCGCAAGGAAGGTGCCGAGCGCGGGTGACAGGCCCACCATGGTCATCAAAAGCGCGATGCCCACAACCATCATCAGCGCGGTGCTGACAAAAAGCTCGCGCAGCCGCGCGCCCGCCACATACCGAAAGACCGGCCCGGTCAGATAACGCCCGGCCAGAATGACCAGCCCCACGGCGGCCAGCGTGACCAGCGCGGTCTGCCAGCCCGACAGGCCGTCGACAAGGCTCAGGTTCAGCCCCGCCTCGCCGTGCCCGTCACCATGCCCGTCGCCGTGATGCAGCGCTTCGGTGAGCTCGGGCAGCGCCAGAAGCGGGATCAGCGCCAGCATCGGGATCACCGCGATGTCCTGAAAGAGCAGGACCGAAAAGCCCGCCTGTCCGCCATCGCTGCGCATCAGGCCCTTTTCGTTCAGCGTCTGGGTCACGATGGCGGTCGAGGACAGCGCGAAGATCAGGCCAATGGCAAGCGCAATCGTCCAGGGCTGCCCGAAGAGCATCGCCGCTCCCATCACCAGCGCTGCGGTCACACCGACCTGCAGACCACCCATCACGAAGATCCGCGCGCGCATGGCCCAGAGCACTTTCGGCTGCATCTCCAGCCCGATCAGAAACAGCATCATCACCACGCCGAACTCGGTGAAATGCTGCAATCCGACCACATCGACCCCGGCCCAGTGCAGCACCGGTCCAATCGCGATGCCCGCAATCAGGTATCCCAGCACAGAGCCCAGCCCGAAGCGGGAGGCCAGTGGCACGGCGATCATTCCCGCAAGAAACAGGGTGAAGGTGATGAACAGAAATTCAGCGGTCATGGCGAGGTCCTTTGGCGCAGTCGGCTCACGTTAACCTATCCGGCGCGCGGGCGGTGTTGTTTTGATGCGCCGTTGCGCTTGCGGTCCGGGGGCGGCTGGGAGGGGCCCGGTTTGCCGATCCGACGACAGTCCGGTCGGCAGTGACAGGGCGCGCGCTGCCGTTCGAAGTCCAGCGCGTTCGCATCAGCCCCAAGGCAATTGGAACCGCGGGTGCAGATTTTCGCCCTCCGGGCATGCTGCGTAAAGCGGCGCGGGCCTGCGGGCAGGCGCAGCGCCCCACGACCAAGCAGGGCGTGCAAGGAGCCCGCTCCCATCCGTCCAAAAGCACCCGACAGACACGCCGTCTAACCGCCGGTCGCCTGCAGGAGAACCCGGTCCGGCGCATCGCAGTGCTCTGCTGTCCAGGCGACAAACCCGTCGGGCCGCAGGAGGATCAGCGGTGCGCCGTAGATGCGCGCGACCTCCGGCGCGTCTTCGGCGCAGACCGTCAAGGGCACGTCCAAGGCCTTCGCGGCCTCTGCAAAGCCCGGATCCGCGCCCGACAGGGCCAGCAGCGTAAAGCCCGTGGCCGACAGGGTGCCCGGCACCGCACGCCCGCTGGGCAAGACCTGTGGCGGCAGATGGTGGCCGGGCGCGGCCTGCATCACATGTTGGCCAACCGCCGAAGGCGCGGTTTCCGCCGCGCCGATGACCAGCGGCGAGCCGCTGTAATGCGGACGGAACCCGCCGATGCCGGAGCCCGCGGCGCCGGTCGCGCGCCTTGCCCAGGCCGCCTCGAAATCCGCCGTGTCGCGGGCAGGATCATGGGCGTTGATAAACGCGCGGTCGTCCTTGATGAATTGCTCGATGAACTGCGTGGCGGTCGAGGCAAAGACCGGACGGCGCTCCGCCTCGTAGCTGTCGAGCAGACCTGGCCCGCCATAACCCGCAAGGCGCGCCGACAGTTTCCAGCCGAGATTGCGCGCATCCTCGAACCCGGTGTTGATGCCGTAGCCGCCATAGGGCGGATGGCTGTGCGCGGCATCGCCTGCGATGAACACCCGGCCCGCGCGGTAGCTGTCGGCCAGCGTGATCCGCAGATCCCAGAAGCCGACATATTCGGTCTCCAGGGTCAGCGGTTCGCCGATCACGCTCTGGATATAGCCGGTGAAATCGAAACGCGTCCGGTCGGTGTCGTCGGGGACCGGGGCGTGGAAAAAGAAGGTCTGGCCCCAGTCGACCATGCCGAAGAACTGCCAGTAACCGTCGAGATCGGGGTGGATGACGTTGTAGAACTGTTTGTCGGGGAACCGCGCCTGCACCAGATCGAACAGCGCTGGCGAGCGGAAAACGATGAGCGCCATCAGCTTTTCGTGGTCCTGCCGCGTCTCGGTGATCCCGGCGGCGTCGCGCAGGCGCGAGCGGCTGCCCTCGCAGGCCACGGCATATTGCCCGCGCAGCGCCCGGGTCTCGGCGCCGCGTGTCATCTGCAGGGTCACGCCGCTGTCGTCCTGCGAGTGATCGACGGTGGTCCATCCGTAAAACGCATCGACGCTGGCCAATTGCGCCACCCGGGCGCGCAGCACCGCTTCGGTGGCGTATTGCGGCAGGCGTTCATTCTCGGCGCTGTAGAAAGGCGCGACGGAGGCGCGTTTGAACCAGTCGTAGTGATAGCCGGAGGTGAGCGTGCCATAAGCGGTGAGCCCGCCCAGCCCCACGCCTTTGGGGATGGTCTTGGCAGCGCGGATGTCGTCTTCCACGCCCCAGGCCGCCATGTGCTCCATCGTGCGCTGGGTGAGGTTCTGGCCTTTGGGGATGCGTGGCGGGGTCTCGTTGCGCTCGATCACCGCGACGCGGGCGCCGCGCTGCCCCAGTTCGATGGCAAGGCCAAGACCCACCGGGCCGCCGCCGGAGATGATCACGTCATACATCGCCACGCCCCTTGCTTGACTTGCCCGGGACAAACCGACAAGCACGCGCCATGCCCGCGCTCGAGCCTTCTGCATATCTGGCGATCCTTATCGCCCTTTCGGTGGGCGGCATCCTCAAGGGGGCGACCGGGGCCGGGGTGCCGGTGATTGCGGTGCCGGTGATCGCGGCTTTTGTCGATGTGCGCTTTGCCGTGATGATCATGGTGATGTCGAACCTGCTGACCAATCTGCGCCAGCTCTGGACCTTTCGCGCGCACCAGATCGAGGGCGGTTTTGCCCTGCGTTTCGCGCTGGCGGGCGCGGTGGGGGCGCTGGTCGGGACGGTGTTTCTGGTGGTGCTTCCGGTGGCGGCGCTCTCGGCGATGCTGGCGGGCATCATCGTGGCATATGTCGGCCTGCGGCTGGCGCGCCCGTCGTTCCGGCTGTCGATGGCGGCGGGCTGGCGGCTGGCGTTGCCTGCGGGCGCGCTGGGTGGCGTCTTCCAGGGGGCGGCGGGCATCTCCGCGCCGGTCTCGGTGAGTTTCCTGAACGCGCTGAAGCTGGAACGGCCCACCTTCATCTTCACGATCTCGGCGTTTTTCGTCGCGATGGGCGCGGTGCAACTGCCCGCGCTGCTGGCCTCCGGTCTGATGACCCTGCCGATCCTCGGCCTCAGTGTTCTGGCGCTGGCGCCGGTGCTGGCCTTCATGCCGCTGGGCGACTGGCTGGGCAAACGCGCTTCGCCGGAGATGTTCGACCGGGTCATTCTGGTGTTCCTCTCGCTGCTGGCGCTGCGCCTTCTGGCACAGGTCGTGATGTGAGCCCCGCCGGGCCGAAACGCCTGGGTCAGCCGAACATGGAATTCGGCAGCAAGAGCGCGATCTGCGGCAGAAGGTAGACCAGCGCGAGCGCCGCCAGCATGGCGAACCAGAACGGCCAGATGCCGCGGAAGATCGTGTTGAGCGACACGTCGTTTGCGATGCCCTTGACCACGAAGACATTGATGCCGACCGGCGGGCTGATCAGCCCCATCTCGAGCGCGATGACCATCATCACGCCGAACCAGATCAGATCGACGCCCAGCGTCTCGAGGATCGGCTGCGCCAGCGGCACGGTCAGCACCAGGATCGCAAAGCCATCCATGAACATGCCCAGGATGATGAACCCGGCGAGGATCGCGATCACCACCTCGGCCTTGGAAAAGCCCTGACCCTCGACCCATTGCGTGAGCGCGAAGGGAATGCCGGTGAAGCCCACGAAGGTCTTGAAGACAAAGGCGCCGAAGAGGATCAGGAACACCGTGCCGGTGCTTTTCAGCGTGCCGAGCGTGACCTCGCGCAGGTTCTCCCAGGTGAAGGCGCGGCGGAAGATGGTCACCAGCAGCGCCAGAAACGCGCCGACGCCCGCCGCCTCCACAGCCGAGAAGACGCCGGTATAGATACCGCCGATGGTCAGCACGATGATGCCCACGATCCAGGAGGCGCGACCGAGCGCGCGGATGCGGTCGGGCAGGTCCACCCGGTCGGCCGATTGCGGCGCGTAATGCGGTTTGCGGAAAACCACGATCCAGATCGCGAGGACAAAGAGCGAGGTCAGCAGCAGCCCCGGCAGCACCCCTGCCATGAAGAGCCGCCCGATGCTCTGTTCGGTCAGGATGGCGTAGACCACAAAGCCTGCCGAGGGCGGGATCAGGATGCCCAGCGTGCCGCCCGCCGCGATGGCGCCCGTGGCCAGCCCGTTGTCATAGCGGTAGCGCTGCATCTGCGGCAGGCTCACCCGGCCCATGGTCAGCGCGGCGGCCAACGACGACCCGGAGAGCGCGGAAAACCCGGCGCAACCGACAATCGTGGCCGAGGCCAGCCCGCCTTTCATGTGCCCGAACCAGCTGTGCGCCGCGTCGTAAAGGTCGCGCGACATGCCCGACACGCCTGCCAGATTGCCCATCAGGATAAAGAGCGGCAGGATCGTCAGCGGGTAATTGGCGGCTTCGGCAAAGATCTCTCCCGCAACCACCGGCAGCGCGGCGGGCGGGCGGATCAAGTAGATGCCAAGCGCGCCGATGGCCATCATCGCAAGCCCCACCGGCACCCGGATGAAGAGCAGCACAAACAGGCCCGCAAACCCCAGCGCGGCGATGGTTTCGCGATCCATCAGTCGGTGACCTCGTTGGGATCGGTGCCGTTCCAGTGCACCAGTCCGATGAGGATCTGCACCAGCACCCAGAGCGCGGTGAGGCCCATCGCTGCCGACAGGACAAAGTAGAACGGCGGATGCGGGATCGACAGGTTCGAGGTGATCGCCCCGCAGGGCAGCCCGCAGCTGCCCTTCACCGCCAGCGCATAGGCGGCGATGGCGAGGATGGTGCAGGACACCAGCCGTCCCGCCAGATCGGTGACCCGAGAGGCGCGCCGCCCCAGCACCATGGGCAGCACGTTGACCGACACATGCCCGCCATTCACCGCCGCCCAGATCACCGAGGCCGCCACGACCAGCGTCATGGTCATTGTCGAGACATCCTCGATCCCGAAGATCGGGTCGCGCAGGACATAGCGGAAAAAGACCGACACGATGGTGACCCCGGCCAGCGCAAAAAGTGCCACCCCGCCCATCACCGCAAAGAGCCGCGCAATCACGCGCAACCCCTTTTCCGCTGTCTGCAAGCCGTCGGGCGTCTCGCGCACCGCGCCTACATGCCCTTGCCTTGCATCAGATCCATGACCTGCTGCCCGGTCATGCCTTGCCCCACTTCGGAGGCCAGCCATGCGTCAAGCGCGGGCTGGATCGCCGCTTCCCAGCGGGCGCGCTCATCGTCGGGCAGCTCGTAGACCTCGACGCCGTTTTCCTTCGAGACCTCGATCCCCCGCGCGCCGATCTTGTTGTAGGTCTCGGCGCCCTGCATGGAGAGCCACTTGCCGGAGGCTTCCTCGACCCAGGCCTTTTCCTGATCGCTGAGGCTGTTCCAGACATCGTTGCTCAGCAGCATCACAAAGGCAGAGCCCGCGCCGGTGACATTGGTGGTGATGTAATTGGCGGGCTCATAGAGCCGGAACGACAGCGCGCCGGACGAGCCGATGGAGATCACGTCGACCACGCCGTTCGTCAGGTTCTGGTTGATGACGCTGACCGGCTGCGACACCGCCGAGGCACCCAAAGCCTCGACAAAGGGGATGTCCTGCGCGGAGGTCACCCGCACCACCTTGCCTTCCATGTCCTCCATCGTGCGGATCGGCGCGTCCCTGGAGAACAGGATCGGCATCTCATTGGCCCAGAGCGCGAGGATCTTGGCGTCGAACTCCTTGCTGATCGGCTCATAGGCGCGCCACATCGCCTCGGTGCACTCGATCGCGTTAAAGCACATGCCCGGCGTCGTGACCGACGTGGTGATCGGAAAAAGCGGCTGGGTGTAGCCCGGCAAATGAAAGACGATATCGGCGACGCCATCGAGCAGGATCGAGTATTGCTTGGGCGGGGAGGAGTTCAGCGCGCCGCCGGGGAATTGCGACACCGTCAACTCGCCGCCCGAGACCTCGGCCAGCTTTTCCGCAAACGGCGTGAAGACCGCGCCGTTCATCGGGTGTTTCGGCCCCATGAAATACGCAAGGGTCAGATCGCGCGCCTGCGCGGCCGTGGACATCGCGGACAGCGCAAGCGCCCCCGCGAGCAACGTTGTCTTGATGGTCATTGTCTTCCTCCCTCGTCGGATTGAGCTTGTCTGCCTGCGGCCCGGCTCTCCGCGCCGGGGCGTTTTCCTTTTGTCGCCCGGTCAGGCTCTTTGCGGCCTGTTGGCGCTGGCGCCCCTCGCGGCCGTTGCGCGGGGCCGGTTTCCCCGCATGATCGCCGAAGCTGCGGGCGCGTGTCTAGTTTGCGGTGATTCTGCGCCCGCCCGCTGGTTGACTGACATCCATAATCCGCATTTCGGATACAAAGTTAAGCGAAGATTCGGCCATTTTCGAAATTGATCGCTCGACAAGGCATATTGTGTATCCGATATTGAGCGTCGGAGGCACCCGATGGGATCCAGTACCGAGCATGTTCTTGCGGTCGTCAGACGACAGATTCTCGCCGGGGACCGGTCCCCGGGCGACAAGATATCGGAGGTGGGCGTGGCCGCCGATCTCGATGTCTCCCGCACGCCTGCGCGCACCGCGCTGGCCGCTCTCGAAGCCGAAGGGCTGATCGAAAAGCGCGACGGGCGCGGCTTCACGATCAAGTCGATCTCGGTCGCCGATGTCGAAAAGGCGATCCAGGTGCGTGCGGTGCTCGAAGGGCTGGCGGCCCGTACGCTGGCGGAAAACGGCATGTCGCCCGAGACCGAAACCCTGCTGCGGGGCTCCATCGCCATGTCGCAGGAAATCCTCGAAACCGAGGCGCCGGAGATCGACTATATCGGCAGGTACCAGGAGGCCAACCGCGTCTTTCACGAGACCATCATGCAGCGCTGCGGCAATGAACTGGTCGGGCACGCGTTCGAGCGGATAGCACTTCTGCCGATGACGGCGCTGGGCACGCTTGCGTTTGACCAGACCACGCTCGAACGCCAGCGGATGCGGTTGACCGTCGGGCATTCGCAGCATGTCATCATCATGGATGCGCTGCTCAAACGCGACGGCCAGCGCGCCGAACGCATGATGATCGAGCACAGCAACGCGACGCTGAATTACGGGCAGCTCTTTGTGGAAAACGGCGATGGCGTCGCCTGTCGTGCGCAGGATCCAGCAAAACCTTGCAGACGGGGGGGGCATGGACACGGCGCAGCACTGGATTGACGGCAGCTGGCGCGCCGATGGCGCGCGGCAGGAGACCGTCGCGGTCTATACCGGCGCGCCGCATGCGTCTTATGTCAGCGCGGGCGCACCCCTCGCCGAAGAGGCCATCGCCGTGGCGCGCCGCAGCTTTGACCGCAGCCTCTGGGCGCATCAGCCGCGTCTGCGCGCGCAGGTGCTTCTGGAGCTTGCCGACGCGATCACCGCCAGACGCGATGAGATCGCCCGCCAGATCGCCATCGAGAATGGCAAGATCTTGTCCCATTGCCAGCACGAAACCAACGCCGCCATCTCGGAGGCGCGCTATTACGCGGGTCTGGCGCGGGCGATCTTCGGGCGCGTGACCGAGATCGATGCCGGCAAGCAGTCGATCTTTGCGCATGAACCGATCGGCGTCGCGGCGATCATCGTGCCGTGGAACGCGCCCTCGACGCTGCTTCTGCGCTCGCTCGGTCCGGCGTTGGCCGCGGGCTGCACGGTGGTGCTGAAGGGCGCGCACCAGACCTCCAGCGTGAACCGGCTTTATGCCGAGGCGCTGGCCGACTGCCCGTCTCTGCCACCCGGTGTCGTGAACGTGGTGCATGGCGATCTGGAGATGTCGCAGACGCTTTGCCAACATCACGAGGTGGACGTGGTCTCCTTCACCGGCTCTTCGGCCACCGGCAAGGCGATCATGGCGGCGGGCGCGCCGACGCTGAAACGGCTGTCGCTGGAACTGGGCGGCAAATCGCCCGCTCTGGTCTTTGACGACGCCGATCCCGACCTCGCCGTGCGCGAAATCACCCGCGGGATCATCCCTCATACCGGTCAGATGTGTACCGCCATCGGGCGCGTGCTGGTGCAGGACGCCATCTGGGAGGTCTTTGTGCCAAAGCTCGCCGCCGCGCTCGAGGCGGTGCGCGCGGGGGATCCGATGGTGGCCGATACGGATATGGGCCCGCTTTTCGACGCAGGCGCCGTCAGCCGCTATGAAGGCAACCTCGCCGCCGCACGCCAGCGCGCGGAGACGGTCCTCGATGGCGACATACTCGACGGCCACCCGAAGCGGAATGTCGTCACCCCGGCGCTTTTTGCCATCGGGGACACGACCGACCCGCTGGTGCAGGAGGAGCTCTTTGCCCCGATCTGCATGCTCGAGCGCGTCTCGGGCGAAGAGGAGGCGGTGCTTTCCGCCAATGCGACGCGCTACGGTCTGGCGGCCTCGGTGCACAGTCAGGACCACGCGCGCGCCCGCCGCGTGGCGCGGGCGCTGAAATCCGGGACGGTCTGGATCAATTGCCACAACCGGCTGTTCGCCGAGGCCGAAACCGGCGGCTACCGCGAAAGCGGACTGGGGCGGCTGCACGGTCTGGAGGGGCTGTCGGACTTCATGGAGACCAAGCATATCTACGCCGAATTCGGCCAGGTTCCGACCGGCTGAATGGCGGGGCGTCTCGAGAATAAGGTCTGCATTGTCACCGGCGGGGCCAGGGGGCTGGGGCGGTGCTTTGCGGCCGCGCTGGCCGCGGAGGGCGCCCGTGTCGCCAGCCTCGACATCGCGGAAGCGTCGGCAATCCCCGGCGTGCGGCACCTCACCTGCGATGTCGCCGATCCGGATGCCTGCCGCGCCGCCGTGTCAGACTGTGTCGCCGCACTGGGCCCGGTGGACGTTCTGGTCAACAACGCCGCGCTTTACGCGACGCTGCCGATGCAGCGCTACGACGAGATCGACCCGGCGCTCTGGGACAAGGTGATGAGGGTCAACCTGCGCGGCGCGTTCAACATGGTGCAGGCGACGGGCCCCGGGATGGAGCGGCGCGGGGCAGGGCGGATCATCCAGATCACCTCCGGCACGGTCATGAAGGGGCTGCCGAACATGGCGCATTACATCACCTCCAAAGGCGGGCTGGCGGCGATGACGCGGGCGCTCAGCCGCGAGCTCGGACCAATGGGCATCACCGTGAACAACCTCGCGCCGGGCCTGACCCTGTCGGACAGCATCCTGGCCAATGCCGATCACGTGGAGGCGACCCGCGACAAGGTCATCGCGTCGCGTGCCATTCCCCGCGATGGCCATCCGCAAGACCTGCTGGGCGCGCTGATCTTCCTGGCCAGCGACGACAGCGGGTTTGTCACCGGCCAGACGCTGGTGGTCGATGGCGGGTCGGTGAACACGTGACATCCATGACCCGGCAGACCGCATCCCAGAGATTAACCAACAGGCCGACAGGCAAGGGGCCCTCATGACAATGCGCTTTTTTTCGGACAAGAACCGCCCCGTGCATCTTGGCCCGTTCCCGCTGGAACGGCTGGCAAGGGGGACGATGCCCGACCTGACAGCCGTGCCGCCGATGCAGGGTCTGAGCTTTCGCCGCGAGAAGACGCCCGCCTCCATCGTCAATGCGATGAACGAGTATCAGGCGATGATGGACGCGATCCGCGACGGGCTGGTGAACAAGGCGCGGGCAGAGTGCCCCGCCGACGCGTGCGAGCGCGCGCATCACATCAAGGGGTTCGGCTATTTCTCCGACGCGGCGATGATCGGGATCGGTCCGGTGCCGGGCAGCGCGTTGCTGGACACGCCTCTGCGCAACCCCGATATCGACCGGCTGGCGCATGATCTGCGCACCCGCCAGACCAAGACGCTCGCCTCGGGCATCGACATGATCATGGCCGATCTCAAGGAATCGATGGAGGCCCCGCCGACCACTATTGCAGGCCATACCCATTGCGTTGTGTTCCTTTACGACATGCCGCGCGATCCGCGGCCCGATGAACCCGGCACCGACTGGCTGCAGGACGCGCAGGCCCATCGCGCTTGTCTGCGCGCGACCGAAACGGCGGTGGTGCTGGCCAATTACATCCGGCTTCTGGGTTGGGACGCCAAGGCGCACAGCGCCACCTCGTCGGATGTGGATCTCAACCAGCTGACGGTTGCCGCGGGGCTTGCAACCGTGGAGGACGGCCAGCTGGTCAATCCCTATCTCGGCACGCGCTTTGGCGTGGCGGCCCTGACCACCACGTTCGACATGGCGCAGGACGCGCCGCTGGTACCGCTGGCAGAGCAGCCGTGGCTGCGCACCAAGGGGCCCGCCTGGTGGCTCGGGGCGGGATTCCGGCGCTCTGCGCTCAACGGCGATCCGTTCGAGAAACGCAACTTCGTCGACGGGCCGCATCCGTTCGAGACATTGAAGCGCGTCGAAGAGCCGACAACCTATATCGACGAGGCCAATGTGGCCCGCGTGCCCAAGCGCACCGACATGTTCGCCCGCGCGCAGTTCGGGGATATGGGCAAGCCGCTGCAGGACGGCGCCAAGGGCGGCTATTACGCGCGCAAGGCGGCGCCCTCGATGGCGCAGCGCCGCATGCTCGGAGCACTTGTGCTGTTGCAGGACGGCGCGTCAGAGCCGCGCAGCGTTACCGCGGCCCCGCCGGAACAGGCGCGGCGCAATGCCGAAGCGGTCAAGGCCGCATCCTATTTTCTGGGGGTCGATGCGGTGGGGATCAGCCGCTGTCCGGACTGGACCTGGTACAGCCACGACGCCACCGGCGCGCCCATCGATCCGCCGCATGATCAGGCGATCAGCATGATCATCGACCAGGGCTATGAGACCATGGAAGGCGCCAGCGGCGACGACTGGATCAGCGTCGCGCAATCGATGCGCGCCTATCTGCGGTTCTCGCTTCTGGGGGGCGTGATCGCCAAGCAGATCCGCAATCTCGGCTACAAGGCCAAGGCGCATACCGTGCTCGATGGCGAGGTGCTGCAGCCGCCGCTGCTGTTGCTGTCGGGACTGGGTGAGGTGAGCCGAATCGGCGAGGTCATCCTGAACCCCTTCCTCGGCCCACGTCTGAAATCGGGTGTCGTGACCACCGACATGCCGATGGCGCATGACAGGCCCGTGGATTTCGGCCTGCAGACATTCTGCGAAAGCTGCAACAAATGCGCCCGCGAATGCCCTTCGGGCGCGATCACCGCCGGGCCCAAGCTGATGTTCAACGGCTACGAGATCTGGAAATCCGACAGCCAGAAATGCGCCAGCTACCGGATCACCACGCTGGGCGGCGCGATGTGCGGGCGCTGCATGAAGACCTGCCCCTGGAACCTCGAAGGGCTTTTCGCCGAAAAGCCCTTTCGCTGGGCGGCGATGAACCTGCCCAAAGCCGCGCCCGCGTTGGCAAAGCTCGACGATATGGTCGGCAATGGCGGGCTCAACCCGGTCAAGAAGTGGTGGTGGGATCTGGAGCTGGAAGAGGATGGCGGCTACCGCCCGACGCGCCATCCGGTGAACGCACGCGACCTGCAGAAGGATCTGGACCTGAAATACGAGGACCAGACGCTGGCGGTCTATCCCGCGCCGCTCGCCCCGCATCCCTACCCCTATCCGTTCCCGATGGATCGCGAGGCCGGGATCGAGGCCTATCAGGCGATGGTCACCGCCGAGGAGTACAAGGCGCGACGCGCCAAGGGCGAGAGCGGGCCCTGGGATCATCAATACGCCAATGATGGCGAAAGCCCGGTGGTGCGCGTCGAGGTGGCAAAGGCCGAGAAGATGACGCCCGATATCACGAAATACGAGTTGCGCAGCCTTGATGGCGCGGACCTGCCGCGCTGGACCGCGGGGGCGCATCTCGACATCGTGGTGGCGCCCGAATTTCTGCGGCAATACTCGATGTCCGGCGATCCGGCGGATCGGTCGGTCTATCAGGTGGCGGTGTTGCGCGAGGACGAGGGCCGCGGCGGCTCCAAGCTCATGCACCGGATCTTCAGCGAAGGGCGCAAGATCTTCATCTCGAAGCCGATCAACCATTTCGAGCTTGTCGAAGACGCCACCCGGAGCTTTCTGATGGCGGGCGGCATCGGGGTGACGCCGATGATCGCCTTTGCCCACCGGCTGCACGCGCTCGGTCGCGACTTCGAGCTGCATTATTCCTGCTCGCGGCGCGAGACTGCCGGGTTTCTCGGGGATCTCAGGCGGTTCCCATGGGCCGACCACGTGCAGTACCACTTTTCCGACGAGGACACGCGGGCCGATCTCGACCGCGTACTGGCCGGGTATCAGCCGGGCTGGCACGTCTATACCTGCGGGCCCGAACGCTACATGACACCGGTGATGGAGGCCGCGGAACGCCAGGGCTTTCCCGAAGACGCGCGGCATCTGGAATATTTCTCGGTCCCGGAGCTGCCGGAGTGGGAAAACCATCCGTTCAGGCTGAAACTCGCCCGCTCCGGCAAGACGCTCGACGTGCCTGCCGACAAATCCGCCACGGATGTTCTGGCCGAGAACGGCATCCATATCGACGTGAAATGCTCCGACGGCATCTGCGGTGTCTGCAAATGCGGGCTGGTGTCCGGAGAGGTCGAGCACCGCGACTTCGTGCTCTCCAACAAGCAGCGCGAGACCGGGATCATCCTCTGCCAGTCCCGCGCGGCGCAGGCGGATGGCGTTGTCGAGGTCGATCTCTAGGCGCCCGCCTTGGCGGGCGGGCCTGACCGGAGGTCAGCGCCCGAACCCGGCCACCTGCGGCAGCCACGTGGCCAGCGGCGGCACGGCGAAGACGATCATCAACCCCAGCAGCATCAGCAGGGCATAGGGCAGCGCGCCGCGAATGACCTCGGCCAGCGGCGCTTTGGCGATGCCCTTGATGACAAACAGGTTCATCCCCACCGGCGGCGTGATCAGCGCAAGTTCCAGGTTGATCATCAGCAGGATACCGTACCAGATCGGGTCGATCTCCAGCGCCAGCATGACCGGAAAGACAATCGGCGTGGTGATCAGGATGATCGAGATCGTCTCGAGGAACATGCCCAGCACCAGGATCAGCAGCATGACCGCCACCACGAACATCGCGGGGCTGAGTCCAATGGCGGTGACCTGCTCGACAATCTCGATGGGCAGGCGAATGATCGTGACCGCGTGGCCGAAGAGCGCGGCGGCGGCCAGGATCATGAACAGCATCGCGGTGGTGCGCACCGTCTCGAACGCGGTGATCCAGAGATCGCGCAGACCGAAGTTGCGGTACACCAGCACGCTGATCGCCAGCGCGTAAAAGCAGCCGACGGACGCGGCCTCGGTCGCGGTGAAGACGCCAAGGTAGATGCCGCCCAGCACCACCGGCGGCATCAGAAGCGCCCAGATCGACTGCCGCACCCGGGTCCAGACCGCGCCCATCCCGGCAAAGGGCTGCCGCATGACGGTGGTGCCGAAGCCCGCGCTGATCATCGCCCAGACGGCAAAGATCGTCGCCATCATGATGCCCGGGATCAGCCCGGCCAGAAACAGCGCGCCAATCGAGGCTTCGGTGACGATGGCATAGAGGATGAGCGGCCCCGATGGCGGGATCAGGATGCCCAGTGTGCCGCCCGCGGCGATCACCCCGTAGGAGTAGCTTGGCCGGTAGTTGAAGCGCCGCATCTGCGGGATCGCGGTCGACCCGATGGTCAGCGCGGTCGCCACCGACGAGCCGGAGATCGCGGCAAAGATCGTGCAGGACAGGATCGTCGCGACGCCCAGTCCGCCGCGCAGATGGCCGACCATCGCATTGGCCGCATCATAGAGGTCCTTCACCACCCCGGCCCGGATCATCACATGCGCCATGAAGGCAAACATCGGGATCGCGGTCAGCAGCCCGTTGTTGAGCTTTGCAAAGACCGTGTCCGCGGCGCTGTTCACGTTGCCTTCGGTCAGCAGCATGATGATGAGCGAGGTCAGTCCCAGGCCCGCAAAGATCGGCAGGCCGGTCAGCAGGATCACGATCAGACCGGCGAGGATGACAAAGGTCATCATGGGCGCCGCACCGTCAGCAGCGTGAAGATCCGCGCCAGCGCCGCGAGGATGAGGATGATCATGCCGATCAGCAGGAAGCCCTGCGGGATCCACATCTGCACGCCGAGATAACCATCCGAATAGACGCCGAAATCATAGGAAAACCGCACCATCAGCACGGCGCTGTAGAGCACCGCGGCGGCCACCAGAATGACCCCGATCATGCCCCAGATCTCGACCAGCCAGCGGGTGCGGTCGCCGGCGCGTTCGGTCAGAAGATCCACGCCGAAATGCTCGTTGCGCAGCAGCACCTCGCCCGCGCCCAGGGCCACCAGCGCCACCACGATGAAACCGTTGAGCTCGTCCGAAAAGGTCACCGGAGTGCCCAGCACGTAACGCATGAACACGCTGTAGCTGACCACGCCGAACACGATCAGCACCAGCGCAGAGGCCACGCCCGCGCCGGTCAGCGTGACCCAGCGCACCGCGCGCTCGACCCCCGAGACCGGCAGGGCCCCGGAGGTGTCGTTGTGGTGATCGGGGGTCAACTCAGTTGGAGATCTGGTTGACCAACTCGAGCAGCTTCACGCCGTCCTCGCCGGTGGCACCGCCAAAGGATGCGTCAAAAGCCGGTGCCATCAGGGCCTTCCACGCCGCTTCCTCTTCCGGGGTCTGATGATGCACCGTCATCCCGTTTTCGGCCAGCTGATCCGGCGCGGCGGCGGCGGCGTCTTCGGAGGCGGTAACCGCCCAGCCTGCGGCCTTCGCACCGGCCTCGGCAATCGCGGCTTTCTGCGCGTCGCTCAGCCCGTCATACCAGCCGGGGTTCAGATAGCCGTGGAAGAACACGCTGAAGAGCGGCACCACCGTGACGTGATCCTGCACTTCGAAATACTTGCGCGAATAGGCCGCCGCGATGTCGGTCATGCCCGCATCGATGACACCGGTCGACAAGGCTTCGTACACCTTGGAGCCCGACATCGCCGAGGGCGCCGCCCCCATGGCGACAAGGCCTGCATCGGCCACCGGGTTGAGGCCGCGGATCTTCACACCTTCGAAGTCTTCGGGATTGATCAGCGGCGCGCCTTCCGACGTGATCGCCGTCATGCGCGTGGTAAAGAGCCAGACCGCGTTCTTGACGCCTTTCTCCAGCAGTTTTTCATCAAGGAAGGCGGCGGCCTCGCTGTCGGGCCAGGCGGCCAGCGTGTCCAGACCGGTCACCGCGTAGGGCTTCAGCGTGACGTTCATCAACGGCAGCGTGCGGCCCCATTGCGGGTTGATCGAAAACGCGCATTCGATGTTGCCCTTGGCGACCGATGCGATGTTCTCGCGCGCGCCCACAAGGCTGTTGGCGCCAAAGATCTGCACGTCGATCTCTCCGTCCGAGAGCGTCTCGATCTCCTCCGCCCAGCGGTCGATGACCTGGGCGATGTGGTGCGCGGGCGGCAGCTGGTGGCTGCAGCGCATCTCCGTTGCGGCCTGCGCCAGGGTTCCGCTTGCAGAAAGCCCCAGCGCGAGCCCTGCCTTGAGTGCCAGATGTTTCATAACGTGTCCTCCCGGTTTTTTGACGTTGGTGTAATGACGGTCTCAGGCGGGTGCCGCCTGCTGAAAACGAATGGGTCCGGCCCGTGCGAGCGCGCCGTGCAGCGGTTCGTGGGGCATCGCCTTTTGAAGGACCTCGCGGACGGCGATCAGGGCGTCGAGGTCGATCCGCGTGTCAAAGCCCTTGGTCTGCGCCAGAAATACCAGATCCTCCATCACCGCGTTGCCGGTGGCACCGGGGGCAAACGGGCAGCCGCCCAATCCCCCGAGCGATCCGTCGAGAATGCGGCATCCGGCATCGAGCGCGGCAGCGGCATTGGCGATGGCCATGCCGCGGGTGTCGTGCAGATGCACGCAGATCGGCACGGACCCGGCGATGTTGCGGGCCGCGCCGACCAGCGCGTAAACGGCGTCGGGGCCGGCATGGCCAACGGTGTCGGCAAGCCCGATGACATCGGCGCCCGCCTCCAGCAGATCATCGCAGAGCGACAGTACGTCTTCGGGTGCGACAGGGCCGGAGATCGAGCAGCCAAAGGCCATCGACACGCCGACGGAGATCAGCGGTCCGCTGTCCCCGCGCAATGCCACCGCCTGCCGCACCAGCGCGATCGCCTCGGCCCGGCTTCGGTTCTGGTTGGCGCGGGAATGGGCGTCGGTCGCCGAGACCACCAGCGCGATTTCCCGCACCGGCGTGGCCAGCGCCGTGCGCAGCCCGCGTTCGTTGAGCGCCAGCGCGACGCTGTGCAGGCCGGGCAGCGTCGCCGCCCGGCGCGCCACCTCCTCGACATCGGCAAATTGCGGAAACCGGGCTTGCGGCAGGAACGACCCGATCTCGAAATGGCGCACACCCGCCGCACGTTCCTGCGTCAGCCATTGCGCCTTCGCGCCGAAATCCGGCCAGGCGCGGACCAGTTGCAACCCGTCGCGCAAGCCCACCTCGCGCAGCACGAGACGGTCTGGCGGGTAGATCGACGCCGTTCCGGTCACGCCGCCGCCCCCGCACGTCCGCTCGAGGCGGCGATTTCCTCGCCGGTCAGGCCAAGCCCCCCCAGAACCGCCTCCGTATCCTGCCCGACCGTGGCGATGTCGCCTGCGGGCGCGGGGTCGAGATCGTCGACGCGGAAAGGCAGGGCCGGTGCGCGAAAGGCCTGCCCGTCCGGCATATGCGAGGTGGCCAGCCCGCCGGGGCGCAGCACATGCGGGTCGTCGAACATGTCGCCGGGGCGCGCAATCGTCGAAAACGGGATGCCATGCGCCTCGAACATCGCGATGAGCTCATCGGCGGTGCGCCGGGCCACGGCCTCGGCAAAAAGCGGTATCGTCCAGTCCCGCGCCGCGATCTGCGCTTCGCGCCCCTGCAGGCGCGGGTCGTCGCGCAGATGCTCCAGCCCCAGCAGCCCGGTGATCGTGTGCCATTGCCCGTCCGTCACCGCCCCGATGAACAATTGCCGGTCGGAGCCGGTGTCAAACACATCGTAGACGGGCCAGGAAAAATCCCGTGCAGGCATCGGCGGCGGATTGGTGCCGTCGAGTTCGAACTGCACCATGTGCTGGGCCACCAGCAGCAGGCAGTTCTCAAAGAGGCCCACGCGGATGGTCCGCCCTTGCCCGGTCTGCTGCCGCTCCAGCAGTGCCGCCAGAACCGCAAACGCGCCGAAGAGACCGCCCATGATGTCATTGGCCGACGAGCCCACGCGCAAAGGCTGGCCGGGCGGGCCGGTCATATAGGCCAGTCCGGTCATCATCTGCACCACCTCGTCAAGCGCGGTGCGATGCTGGTAGGGGCCTTCCAGAAACCCCTTGCAGCCGCTGAGGATCAACCGGGGATAGCGCGTGCGCAGCCCCTGCGGGTCGAGCCCCATGCCCGGCAGCGCGCTGTCGCGAAAATTCTCGACCAGCACATCCGCCGTTTCAAGCAGGCGGTGCAGCACCTGCCGCCCGGCATCGGTCTTCAGGTCGAGACAGACGGATTTCTTGCCGCGATTGAACAGCGGATGCATCGGGCGGCCCATGCCCTGCAGATAGCGGGTCTTGTCGCCGCCCGGCGGCTCGACCTTGATCACCTCGGCGCCGAGCAGCCCCAGAAACATCCCGCAGGCGGGGCCCATGATCATGTGGCTCATCTCGACGACGCGGATGCCATCCAATGGCTTGAACTCTGTGTCCGGCACGCTGACCCCCTTTACGGGGAGTCATAGCTTGCCTTCTGACGTCAAAAAATGACAATGTTTCTCTAACTGCCTTCGCTTTTTTCGAAACCTGAAACGTGGCGACGTGAACACCCGGCACCTGACCTGTTTTTTGGCGATCTACGAGGAGCGCACCATTTCGGCCGCGGCGGAGCGCCTGCGGCTGTCGGTGTCGGCGATCAGCCACCACCTGAGCAATCTCGAGCAGGATCTCGGCGTCCGGCTCTTCACGCGCGAGCGCCGGGGCGTGAAGCCCACCGCCGACGGTGACCGGTTTCACGCGCATGCGCGGTTCATTCTCGACGCCATGAGATCGGCGGAGCGCGACATGCGCGCGACCGGCAGCGACGTCACCGGAGCCGTGTCGATCTCGATGGCGACCTCCGTCATTCGCGTGGTGGGGTTCGATCTGGTCCGGCGGATCAGTGGCGAGCATGCCGACCTGCGTCTGACGGTGAACGAGGCCCTCTCGAGCACGGTGCTGGGTGACGTGCAATCGGGCAAGGCAGATCTGGGGATCGCCTTCAACGCCCACGCGCCGGATCTTTTCCGCATCACGCCGATCCTGACCGAAGACATGGTTCTGGTCGGCCAGCCGGGTCTGCTGGGCGACACCGGCGCCGAGGTCGCGTTCGACGCCTTGCTGGAGATGCCGCTGATCCTTCTGGCGCAGGGCCTTTCCGCGCAGGCGCTGACGCGCAACCGCCGCCTGCTGAAACGGCTTGAGGATTGCGCGAGGCTTCAGGTCAATTCCGTGCAGACGATGAATGCGTGTCTGCTTGCTGGGCTGGGGGTGACCGTCGGAACCCGGCAGATCTTTTCCGAAGGTCTGGCGGATGGCCGGCTGCAGGCGCGGCCGATCGTGGCGCCCCGGCTGGACCGCGTGATGGGTCTGGTCGAGCCGCGAGACCGGGGTCCGACCCATGCGGTCGAATATGCGCGCGCCACGCTGGTCGAGCTGATCCGCGCCAGCGTCAAGGACGGCCGGTGGCAGGCGGAACTGATCGGCTAGACGAAAGCGTGCGCTGAGCGCCCTCTGCGCCCTCTGCGGACACTGCGGACACTGTGCAGCCGCGTGTCCCTGGCACCGCCAGCCGTGCAACCGCGTCGCCGAAGTTGGCGCTCCGCCAGACCTGCGTGGCCCGGCAGCAGATTCCGGTTGCAACCGTGCAGAAACTCCGACGCGCGTTTCTTGAACCGACCGATGATCCCCAGCAGCGCCGCAATCCTGGCGATGATGCACGCCATTCTGAGCCGCGCGACCGGATGAGTGCCGCGCGTCTCGGGTCAGGCGACCCCGCGCAGGTGGAGGGCTCGGCAAAAGCTCTTTCAGAACCGGCGTCTCGCGCGGTTCGGCGGGGCTCAGGCGGCGTTCCGGACCGGGCCATCCGGCGCGACACCGATCACGTCGTGATCCGCGCGCGCGGATGGTCCGGAGGACTTGAGCAACGCCAGCGCCCTCATCTGCCCAGAGCGTCGACCACAAGCGCTGCCGTCGCCGCACCCGAGAATTGCTGCTGCCCTGTGATCAGGTTGCCATCGCGGACGGCGAAGGGTTTGAACATGCTCTGCACGACAAAATTGGTATCCTCGAGCTTGCGCGCTTCTTCTTCGATCCAGAAAGGCTGGATCTTCTGGCCGACAAAGTCGTCGGCGAACTTTTCTTCCGCGTCGGCGAACCCGGTCCAGGTTTTGCCTTTCACAAGCAGATCCCCGTTGGAGAGCCGGGTTTTCAGCAAGACCGCGGTGCCATGGCACACGATGCCGACGATCTTGTCGGCCTCGAACGCGCGCGCAATGAAGCTGTGCAGATCGGTGTCATCCACCATGGTTACCATCGGCGACTGGCCACCGGCGACAAAGATCGCGTCGTAATCGTCGACCGACACATCGGCAATCGGTCTGGTGCCCTGCAGCATCGCGCTGTGCGTCGCCGATTTCTTGAAGCCGAGCGACAGGATGTCATGGGCGGAATACTGGCTGTCATCCTCGGGATCGGAAAAGCCGTCAGCCATCAGATCGCCGCCTTTCGGCGAGACGATCTCGACCTCGTAGCCGGCCTCGGTGAAGGTCCAGTAGGGGTGCGTCACCTCCGCCCACCAGAAGCCGACGGGCCAGCCCGTGGTCTCGGATGTGCCGGGGTTGGCGACGATCATCAGAATGCGTTTCGTGCCATGAGTGTCAATGGATGCAGACATGGGATTGCCTTTCAGGTTGCTGTTTTGGTTGACGGAAAGATCCACCGCGCCAGGGCGCGCGTGACGCGGGGCATGATGAGGTAGGTCATGAGGAGCACTTGCAGGACCACCGTCACGAGAAGGCGCAGCACGAGCGGCCAGTCGCCGATCAAAGGCGCCAGCGCCACGTTCAGGCCAAGCACCAGCAGGAACACCACGGTGACGAGGACCAGCGCCATCCGGTGCGGTGACGGTTGCGCCACGACGGTGCCTTTGGGGGCCTCGAACCAGATCTCGAGGCCGGTGGTCTTGTCCCAGACCGCGTCCGACGCCACATGCGGCGCGATTTCGGCCAGGTAGCGGGCGCGAAGCTCCGATGTCTCGAAGGCCCGCAGGGTCTCGACGGTGTCGAAGCGAAAGACGCTGATATAAGGCGCATCGGGTGCGGCGGGTTTCTGGAACTGCGCGCCGAGATATCCCGGCATGGCGCTGGCCTCCGCGGTCAGGCGTTCCAGCCAGTCTTCGTAGATCGGGCCGGAGCCCGGGCGCACATGGCGCCGTACCACGACGGTCACGGCATCACTCATGCCTGCGTGTCCCGGGGCATGGCGCCGAACGCCCAGTTGCGGCCTTTTGCCTGTGCGATGGCCTGATTGATCCAGACCAGCGCGAAGGGCTCCAGCAGGCGCGCCTTTGACAGCGCGCCCGCATCCAGCGGCTCGAAGCCCAGATCTGTCAGCAAGGCGGCGACGGTCTCCTTGGCCTCTGCTTTATCGCCTGCCATGAACTGGACAGGAGGCAGGGCAAAGCCGATCGTGTCGGCCATCACCTCGGCGCCGACCTGGTTGAGCGACTTGATCACATGCGCCCCGGGCAGGAGCCCTTGCAGATATTCGGCGCCCGACGCGGTGTGGCCAATCGCGAGCGCCATCCCGTCCGGCCCCATCCTGATCGGGTTGGTACAGTCGACGATGATCTTGCCCTTCGCGGGAGCGATGCCCGACGCGACAGTCTCAAGGGCAGCAAAGGGGACGGCCAGCACGAGCACATCGGCCCAGAGCGCGAGTTCCGAAAGCGGCAGGGATGATGAGCGGCTGCCCGTGCGGACATCGTGCCCCGCGTCGGTCCAGCCGCTCTGAAGCGCCGTGCCGACACGGCCTGTCCCGATGATCCCGATCCGCATGCCCACCCTCCATTGCGTTGCGTCCGGAGAGGAGATACGAGGCGGGGGAGTGAAATGAAAACGAATTAGCCTGATGACCAATATCGATGAAATTGAACTAAGAAGGCTCGATGTGACCGTTCTTCTGGTTTTTGTAAACCTGCTGCGGTTCCGGAAAGCGTCGGATGTCGCGACGCATATGGGGCTGACGCAATCCTCGATCAGTCATTCGATCAAACGTCTCAGGGATGCGTTCAACGATCCGTTGTTCCTGCGCACACCGAAGGGGATGGAGCCGACCGCCGTGGCTCTGGGGCTCGAGCCGAGGATCCGGCTGGTGGTCGAGACGTTGTCGCAGGCGCTCAGCGTGCCGGTGACGTTCGACCCCGCCACATCCACAGAGGTGATCCGGATCGGGGCCTATGACAACGAAATGACGACGCTTGTGCCGGGCCTTCTGCAACGGGTGCGCGCGCAGGCGCCCGGAGTGCGGGTCAGCATCCTGCCGCTGGGGCGCAGGCCCGCGCTGGAGGCGCTGGAGAGCCAGGATATCGATCTTGCGCTCGGGTTTGCCTGGGATCTGCCGCGCAACATCGTGAAGACGGATCTTTACGAGGAAAGCTACAGCGTGGTCATGCGCCAGGGGCACGACCTGGCGGGGCAGGAGGTTGATCTTGGGTCTTACCTCAGCGCCGATCACCTGATCGTGTCGCCGGCGGGGGATCTTTCGGGCATCGTCGATATCGAGCTGGAAAAGCGCGGCAGGTCGCGGCGTGTTGCGATGTCGGTGCCGCACTTCCTGCCTGCGCTGTCGATTGTGGCCAGCACCGATCTTGTCGCCACCTTGCCCGCTCGCCTTGTCGCAAGCCAGTCCACCCGCTACCGGCTTTTTGCACATGCACCGCCGATCCGGATCCGACCCTTCACGATCTCCGCGCTGGTGCATGAGAGAAACGCCAACAGCCCGATGCACAACTGGGTGATCGCTTCGCTGAAAGCGATCTGCACGTCGATCTCGCCGTCGGATCCGGCCTCGACCAGTTCTTCGGATTCCAGCAGCGCGCGAAGCATTTGAGGAGCACGCGCGATTGCGGCGATGCTTTGTGACGGCAAGACCAGATCGGCCAAGGCGGTTCTGAAACGGCAGATCACCCGCGGCGAACGCGCCTATGCGAATCCGGTGGGCGGCGAAGCGTGAACCGCTCCTGACCCGGGATGCGTTGGGATTCTGGCAGGGCGACCGAGCAATTTGCGGATCTTCTGAGCGTCGCGCAGTGACAAATACGGCCGAAAGCTGACCGTCACACCGCGCTCTCACGAGCCGACCAATTTGCGCTTCACAACACAAACCAACCGGACGTCTGCGCCGGACCTTTCGGGCTGCGTCGATGCCTGAAAAAGGCGGATTTTCTTCGCACTTTTCGGCTTTGACCAGCGACCGACAGCCGGGCGCATCCGGGCAACGGATGACCTGCCGAAACGGATGCTGCGGCGCCAGCCAAAGCGCGGTTTTCGAGAAAGCCCTTGCCGAAACCGGTTTCGGTATTCACAGTTTCAGGGCGGAGGAGAAAATAGTGCGTGGCGAACAACCCAAGAATCAGCGTCCGGGGTCGCGGCGCCGGATAACGATCAACGATCTTGCGGCGGACCTGGGGCTTGCCAAGGGCACGGTGTCGCGGGCGTTGAACGGGTATCCCGATATTGCCGAGACAACGCAGGCCCGCGTCCAGAAACGCGCCAAGGCGCTGGGCTACATGCCGCTGTCGCAGGCGCAGGGCATACGCACGGGCCGGACGCGGTCGATCGGCCTTGTGTTCCGGACGGATCTTCCTAACGCGCAGCGTCCTTTTCTGTCGGAGTTTCTGTCAGGCATCACGCAACGCGCCAGCGCCGAGAACTGGACCCTGACCGTCGCCACAGCCGCCAGCGAACACGAATTCATCGAGACGCATCGCCGCCTGGTGGATGAGCGGAAGGCGGATGGCTTCATCCTGCCGCGCACCGATGTTGTCGACCGTCGCATCGACGTTCTGCGCGAGATGGGCACGCCGTTTGTGATGTTCGGGCGCACCGCCAATGACACGGACTGCGCCTGGTTCGACATTTCCGGCGAGGCCGCCATGCAGGAAGCGGTGCTGCGTCTTCATGGTCAGGGACACCGGCGGATCGCCTATGTGAATGGCGAAGCGCGCTACAATTTCAGCCGCTTGCGGGCGCAAGGCTACCGGGCGGCCATCAAGCAACTCGGTCTCGACGATTGTGCCGAACTGAGCGATCTGACGGCGATGTCCCATGCGGAGGGGCGTGCGGCGACCGCCCGGCTTTTGTCCCTGCCGCTGCCGCCAACCGCAATTGTCTTTGCCACGGATCGCGGCGCGCTGGGCGCGTGGGAGGCGGCAATGGAACGCGGTCTGACGATTGGCCGGGAGCTTTCGGTCATTGCCTATGACGGCATCCCCGAAGGCACCTACGCAAAGCCGGGGCTGACCACGTTCGACGTCGATTCGCACCATGCCGGAGATCGGTTGGCGGCGCTTCTGATGCGCCGCATCCGTGGCGAAGCGCCGGAAGATCTGCGCGAACTCGCACCGGCGAAACTCACGCCTCGGGGGTCCGACGGACCGCCCGTGCTGACGCCGGCCGAACTTGCCGACCGCCTGAAGGCGGCGGCCTGACAGAAAAACTGTTCATCAAGGGAGAAAACGATGAAGACTTTCAAGAAAGCCAACCGGCTGATGGCATCCACGGCACTGATTGCCGCATTGGGGGTCACCTCCGCGGCGGCGGATATCCGCTTCTGGACAACCGAAAACCAGCCCGAGCGTCTGGAGCGGCAGGAACGGATGGCCGCCGATTTCGAAGCGGCGACCGGCATCGCGGTGGAGGTGATCCCGGTGGAGGAAAGCGATCTGGGAACGCGGGCCACCGCCGCTTTCGCCGCCGGCGATCTGCCGGACGTCATTTACCATCCGCTGTCGCAGGCGCTTCCCTGGGTCGAGGCGGGCATCCTTGACGCCGAAGCGGCGACCGAGGTGGTCGAGAAGCTCGGACTGGATACATTTGCGCCGGGGCCGCTCAACATGGCGGCGACCGAGGATGGCTACGCATCGGTGCCGGTCGATGGCTGGACGCAGATGATCGTCTACCGCAAGGACCTCTTTGACGCCGAAGGGCTGGAGCCGCCCACCAATTTCGCGAATGTGCTGGCCGCAATCGAGGCGCTGCACAACCCGCCGGAGATGTTCGGCTTCGTCGCGCCGACCAAGGTCGATGAGGGTTATATGAGCCAGGTGCTGGAGCACATTCTGCTCGCCAACGGCGTCTCGCCGGTGGATGAGAACGGGTTTGCACCGCTCGACGAGGCGACCACCACGGAGGTTCTCGATTTCTACAAGGCCATTGCAGAGGCCTCGCCTCCGGGAGAGCTCTTCTGGGATCAGTCGCGCACGGTCTATTTTGCGGGTCAGACCGCGATGATCATCTGGTCTCCGTTTATCCTCGATGAGCTTGCCGGGCTGCGCGACAGCGCGCCGCCGACGATCAATGACGACCCGACCTCGCGCGACCTTGCGGCGGCGACGGGGATCGTGACCAACTTTTCGGGCCCGTCCAATCCCGACGGGGCCGCCTGGGCGGATTCGAGGTATCTGGGTATCACGGCGGATGCCGATATCGAGGAGGCGCAGGCCTTCATCGAATACTCGATGAATGATGGCTACAGCCAGACCCTCAGCATCGCGCCGGAAGGCAAGTTCCCGGTCCGTCGCGGCACCGCCGACAACCCGACCGAGTTTGTCGAGATCTGGTCGAAGCTTGACGTCGGTGTCGACCGCAAGGCCCCGCTCGCGGAGCTTTACGACTCTGCGATGATCGATGAGATCGTCGGCGGTCTCGATGTCGGCAAGCGCTGGGGTGTGGCTGAAGGTCAGCTTGGTCTCGCGTCCAAGATGATCAACAGCCAGGTGCTGAACCGTGTCTTCCGTCAGTATTTCGATGGCAGCATCGATGCGGCGGGTGCTGTGGCCGCGATCAACGACGAGCTTGGCGCAATCGAGTAACCGCGTCGCGGCATCCCGGGGACATGCGCCCCGGGATGCCCCAGATTTCCTGATGAAGGGCCAATCCAATGACGGGTGCTGTTCCACCGAAAGGCACCGGCGCGCTTGCGCGCCGCGAAGCCCGGCTTGCCTGGGGGCTGCTGTTTCCGACCATTGCCATTGTCGCCGGTGTCGTGATCCTGCCGCTTCTCGCGATCTTCTGGATCAGTTTCAAACCGATCGGTCTTGCCGATCTGCGCCCGCCCGCGCCGGTGGTGCGGGAAGCGCTGCGCGGCGATCCCGGCGATTACACGGTGCGCTATCGCATCCGCAATTCCAGCCAGGACAAGCCGATTACGGATGTCGTGCTGACCGACACGCTTCCGGCGGAAATCCGTGTCATGGGCTCAATGCCGGAGATGTGCGAGACCGGTGGCCCGGGTCTGAGATGCGCCATCGGGACGCTCGACCCGGGCCAGCGTCTCGAGATCGAGCTGCCTGTCGAGCTGACCGGTGACGATGAGGACGCCGCCGAAGAGGCGGTCGAAGGCAGCGAGCCCCTGATCACCGGGACATCCGAAAACATCCTGACTAATACCACCTTCACGATGGACAATTTCGCGCGCGTCTTTGACGGCGGCGAATTCTGGCGGGTGCTGGGTGTCACGCTGTTCTACACGTTATTCGGAACCATCGGCGCCATTATCCTGGGGCTTTTCGCGGCGATGCTGCTCAACAAGGAGTTCCGCGGCCAGGGCATTCTACGTGGCCTCTTTCTCTTTCCCTATGTGGCACCGATCATCGCGGTCGCGTTCACCTGGGTGATCCTCTTCGATCCGTTCTCGGGCTCGGTCAACGCGCTCATGGTGCAGATGGGTGTCCTCAGCGAAGCGGTGAACTTCTTCGGCCAGCGTCCTTTCGCGCTCATCATGGTCACCGTCTTTGCGATGTGGAGCTACTTTCCGCTCTGCTTTCTGTTCATCCTGGCACGGATGCAGTCGATCGACACCGACATGTACGAGGCCGCCGATATGGACGGCGCATCGCCCTTCCAGAAGTTCTGGTATCTCTCGATCCCGCAACTTCTGGGCATCCTGTCGGTGCTCTTCCTTCTGCGGTTCATCTGGACCTTTAACAAGTTCGACGACATCTTCCTGCTGACCGGCGGGAACGCGGGCACACGCACGCTGACCGTGAATGTCTACGAACAGGCCTTTGCCGTCTCCAATATCGGCGCAGGTGCGGCGGTCGCTGTTGTCATCTTCATCTGCCTTCTGCTTTTCAGCTTCTTTTTCTTCCGTTTCATCAGCCGAGAGGAGGGTCTCTGAATGCGCAGGCTCTGGCATGGACAAATCACGGGTCCCCTTCTGGGGATCTTCTGGACGCTCATCATCGCCACATCCGTTTCGGTCCTGATGTCCTTTGGCACCGGCGACGCCTTTCGCCCGGGTCTGATCGGCAGCGTGATTGTCGGCAGTCTTGTGGGCTGGCTTTCGGTGACCTGGCGCAATGGCTGGGGGCTTTCGGCGCTTGCGGCCGGGCTCGGGGTGGCGCTTGCGCTGGCCGGGATCGGACCGGTGCAGTTGGGCGCGTCCGTCAGCACAATGGCCGGCGGCGTGGCCTATATCATGCTGGGCCTCGGCGCCGGCATCCCTGTCGTCTATTTCATGGCCAACGCGCCAAAGGACAGCCTCACCCGGCACGAGTTCGAGGACTCGGTCATCCGTTTTCTCACCGGCTTTGGCTACATCTTCTTCGTCGCCATCGTGCTCATCCCGTTTTACGTGATGGTCATGACGAGCCTGAAGAACCAGGCCGAACTGATGGCGAACCCGCTCGATTTCACCATCGATCTGGATCAGGGCACGGCGCTTTTCCGCAGCTATATCGAGCTCTTCCGGGATTTCAACTTCGGTAACTATCTCTGGACGTCGTTCTTCGTCTCGGTTCTGACCGTCATCATCACGCTGCTCTTTTCGATCCCCGGTGCCTATGCCGTTGCGCGACTGAGGTTTCAGGGGCAGACGGCGTTCTCGCGCTCGATCCTGCTGATCTACATGGTGCCGCTCATCGTGCTCGCCCTGCCGATCTACATCGCGTTCTCGCAGGTCGGGCTCAGGAACACGATCTTCGGGATCATTCTGATCTACCCGGTCACGACCATCCCCGTGGCGCTTTACATGCTGCAGGGCTATTTCCGCGGGCTGCCCGCTGAGGTCGAGGAAGCCGGGCTGATGGACGGGCTGTCGCGCCTTGCCGTGATCTGGAAAATCACCCTGCCTCTGTCGCTTCCCGCGCTCGCGTCGGTGTCGCTTTATGTCTTCATGATCGCCTGGAACGAGTTCCTTCTGGCCTTCATGCTTCTGGACGATCCATCGAAATTCACGCTGACCCGCGGCATCGCAAGCCTCAACTCGTCGGAGATCCCGCGCCAGCACCTGATGGCCGGATCGGTGATCGCAACAGTGCCGATCATGGCGCTTTTCCTTGGCCTTGAGCGGTTCATGACCGGCGGGCTGACAGCTGGATCGGTGAAAGGATGAACGTCATGTCACGCCAACAGGATCGAGACAACGAAGCCCGCGCCATTCTGACCGGCAATGATCGCGGCGGCTATACCGTGCCCACGGACGGGCTCTATCCCTATCAGTGGAACTGGGATTCGGCCTTTGCGGCGTTCGGGTTTTCGACCTTCGACGTCTCGCGCGCCTGGGACGAGGTTGAAACGCTGTTCTCCGGCCAGTGGTCAAACGGGATGGTGCCGCATATCCTCTTTCACAAGCCCGATCCGGGGTATTTCCCGGGGCCGGATGTCTGGGGATGCGACGGGCCGATCCCGTCTTCGGGGATCAGCCAGCCCCCGGTCGCCGCGAGCTTCATCCGGCGGATCTGGGAGACCGACCGCGCCACCGGACACGCCCGGCTGCAGGCCCTTGTGCCGAAGCTGGCCGATTGGCATCGCTGGTTCATGGACTGGCGCACGGACGATCAGGACGCCGTCTGCGTCACCCATCCATGGGAATCCGGTCGCGACAATGCGCCCGATTGGGACGGTGCGATGTCCGCGATCGATCCCGACGGCGTTGGGGACTATCAACGCCGCGACCTCGGCCATGTGGATGCGGCCATGCGCCCCACCAAGGAGGATTACGACCGCTACATCTGGCTGGTTCAGCGCGGACGGCGGCTGGGCTGGGACGAGGCGGCGATGGCCCGCGATGTCCCTCTCAAGGTCGCCGATCCGACGATGACATTCATCCTTTTGCGCGCAAATCGCGACCTGCGCGCAATGGCCGAAGAGATCGGTCAGTCAACCTCCGAGATCGACGCCTGGATCCGGCGTCTTGAGGCCGGTGCGGCGTCGCTCTGGCACGAAAGCTCTGCCGCCTTCACCGCCCGCGATGCCGTGGATGGCGGCCAGGAGGATGACGTGTCGAACGCGTCTTTCCTCTGCTGGTATGGTGGTCTGGCGGCCCCTGAGGCCCTGGCGACCTACGACCGGATCAGCGAAGAGGTGACCTACGGCGTTCCGAGCTATGACCCGCATGGCCCGGATTTCAATCCCAGACGCTATTGGCGCGGGCCGACCTGGCCGATGCTCAACATGCTGATCGCCACCGGTCTTGCCGAACAGGGCCACGCGGACCGGGCCGAAGCGCTTCGCGAGAGCACGGCAAAGCTCATCGCGGAACACGGGTTCTGGGAATATTTCAACCCGCTCGACGGCACCCCCGCGGGCGGCAAACGCTTTACCTGGACCGCAGCGATCTGGCTCGGCTGGGCAAGCCCGAGCGCGAGGAAAGACTGATGGGCGCGATCCAACTCAAGGCGGTCGAGAAATGGTTTGGCGACCTTCAGGTCATCAAGGGTGTCGACCTCGACATCTCTGACGGCGAGTTTGTCATCTTCGTTGGCCCGTCCGGTTGCGGAAAATCGACGCTTCTTCGGATGATCGGCGGGCTTGAAGAGACCTCGCGCGGGGAACTTCTCATCGATGGCCGCGATGTGACCTCGGAGCCACCGGCCCGGCGCGGGCTCACCATGGTGTTCCAGTCCTACGCGCTCTATCCGCATATGTCGGTGGCCGACAATATGGGGTTTTCGCTCAAGACCGCGGGCGCGCCGAAAGCGGAGATCGACGAGAAGGTCAATGAGGCCGCACGGGTTCTCAAGCTCGAGCCCTATCTCGACCGCCGGCCAAAAGCGCTTTCGGGTGGTCAGCGCCAGCGCGTCGCCATCGGCCGCTCGATCGTGCGGGATCCGACGGCGTTTCTGTTCGATGAGCCGCTGTCAAATCTCGACGCGGCCCTCCGGGTCGAGATGCGTTACGAGATCGCCAAGCTGCACCAGACCCTCAAGCGCACGATGATCTACGTCACCCATGACCAGGTCGAGGCGATGACGCTGGCCGACCGCATCGTGGTGCTTGAGTTCGGCACGATCGCCCAGGTCGGCAGCCCGCGCGAGCTTTATGAGCGACCCGCAAACCTGTTTGTCGCCCAGTTCATCGGCAGTCCCAAGATGAACGTCGTGCCCTGCCAGACCACGGGCGCCGCCTACACTCTCGAGGGCGGGCGCGGTGGCGCGTATGGCGGCGACCAGCCTGCGGTCAAAATCGGGATCCGGCCCGAACACATCACGCTGGGGGCGCCCGGAAGCGGTCAGTGCGACGGCATCATCGACGTGCTCGAATACCTCGGGTCCGACACGTTTGTCATCGTCGACGCGGGCCCTCTCGGTCAGTTTACGGTGCGCTCGGACGGCAATGTGCGCCTGACCTCCGGCGAGGCCGTCGGGCTGACATTTGCCGAGGAGAACCTCCATTTCTTCGATGCAAACGACCAGTCGGTGAAACACGGCCGCTGAGCGTGGCCGGGCCTTTGGTTTCGTCCTCGTGAGAGGTGTGATGGGTCGGGTTATTTGGCAGCGGAAGGATCTCTCGCCTGTCACCGATACGCGTCGTCTTCAAACTTCACGCCGTGCCCTGAAGCCAATTGCGGCCGATACGCTACTGTCCGGAGGCGTGGTGTACCGCCCGCCGCGACATGATGGTCGAGGCCTGCGCCCAGATCGAGCAGAATGAGACCGGCTCATCCTCAGAGAGCATCGAGCAGCTTCAACTGGCCTTGGAGACGAGCGAGATCGCGGTCGCCAAGATGACGGCCAAGCTGCGTCTTCCCGAGGAAGACCCAAAGACAAACCCAAGCGCCACCCCATCCCCGATCATATCCCGCGTATGGAAGTCGAGTTGACCACTGGCGACGATGATTGTCCCCAGAGCGGTGGTGGACCGCGCCGCCTCGGTGAAGATGCTGCCGAAGAACTGGAATATGCGCCGGGCCGCTTCATCGTGAATCGTATCGTGCGACTGCGCTTCGCCTGTTCAGGTTGTGAAGCCTTCCGCCGGAGCCGAGGTTGGGGGACGCCTCGTCTTCTTGAGCGAGAGAGAGTTTTCCGCGACAGTCCGCGACGAGTTGGGGGACATATTGGGCGAAAACGGCCGAGACTAATAAGAATTTGAATCAATACAGACGGATAGAAAGCAATAGTGGCGGTGGGAACGGGACTGCGGTCGAACTTTCTCTAGCCCGTATGTTGTTGCAAATTATGCCAGTTCTCTATTCCCCACCCGGATTTCGCAGTCGGCTTAGCGTCACGGGGGTCATCCCCAAGAAGGATGATATCTGACCGTGATTGAACAGGGTTTCATGATCGGGATAGCAGCTGCGAAACCACTCAAGCCTCTCTTTGGCTTTGAGTGCGGCGAGGCTCCATTCCCGACTTGTCTTGCGCGCCAGTTCGGCACGCAGGACAGCATTGCCCCAAGCCTCGATGGCTGGAGACCCACGCATCAGGTCCAGCAGAACCGCAGCGTCCACTGAAGCGGCGCGTCCGTCCGTCTCTGCCCTCAGACTGACAAGGGACGTGGCCCCGGCCGTACGAGCCAAATTGGGCGTGATCACGCACGGTCCGACATAAAAGCCTACACAAACTTCGCGCCCTTCAGCGTCACCGATCAGACTGACCATCTTCCCGGACAGCAAGATGTATTCCTTGCCATCCGGATCACCCTGCCGCGCGAGGTGCTGGGCCTTCGCGAGACTTCTGGCCTCGAATGCTCCGGCCAATTCGTGAGCCTCGGCAGTCGCCAACTGACCAAAAATCCGTGGGTCCCGTTCGAAGCTGCCTAGGCTCTGCATGTCTGACGCTCCGTTAACAAATGACAATGCCTCGCTCGCAAGGTGCCCCTAACCAACACTCATATCCCAAACGCAACAGGAGTTCTTCACATGAAAATCGGACACAGCGGCAAGGCGGCAATCCTATTCGGACTGAGCGCCATGATCGTTTATCTTCTGATGGTACTGGGAACGCTCAAACACCTGAGCGATCTCGCGATGGTCTTGCCGTTCGATCTACGACCCACAGGGTACTCACAGGCCGATGCCGCAGGACTGTTGGAAGCGCTCGGCGAGGCCGGACGCCAATATTATCTCATGCGGCAAATTCCTCTGGACACGCTCTACCCGGCATTGCTGGCGCTGACCCTTATATCGACGCTGAGATGGCGTGCCGCGAGGTCTGGGCCGACTGTGATGACCCGGATCGGCGGACCTTTGGCAGTCATGGCTGCGGCCTTCGACTATCTCGAAAACCTCGGGATCGTCTTTATGCTTCTGGTCGGAGCGGAGCCGTACCCCATGCTGATACACGCAGCAAGCATGGCAAGCATTCTGAAATCTGCTTTGACGACAGCTGCCATACTCGCTGTCTTCGCAACGCTGGTGCCGATCTTGTTTCAGCGATTTCTTGTCAGCGTCCGCTGAAATCCGTGCGCCGCTCGAGCGGGAACTCGCATAGGAGATCGACGAAGAGCCGGACCCGCCGCACGCGGCGCAGATCGCCATGCACCCGCACCCATGTCGAGCGCTCTTGTCACGGTCGGTGGCGGGTCCTCCGGGCTGGACGATCAAACCTGCAGGCTGCGATCGTGATCGCCGAAACAGCATCTTGCCCCTTGCATCCGATCTACAAGGGTCAAGGCTGGCGGGCTTTGGCGACCCGACAACGGGCCCCGCGTCCATCAAAAAGGGGCGGCAGAGCGTTGGCTATCCTGCCTCTGTTCGAGGCCGCATCCACATCCTATTGTGCCTTCAAACCACGGAATTTGAGCAACCAAAATGACCGAAGAGACAATGGCGGCGGGTTTTGCGGCGTCCTTTGCGGACTATGCCTGCGACAAAGGGGCAAAGCGCCATGTCTTGCTGGCAGAGTGCGGCCTGACCGACGACGACTTGTCCGATCAGGACAACCGCATTCCTCGGGCAGCCTATCAGGCGATTATCGCCGCCGCGATCCAGCAGACGGGGGACACCGCCTTGTTGCTGCGGCACACGTTGGAAACGCCGCTGGAGACGATGTCGGTTGTCGGTCAGATCGTCCACACATCGGCGTCGCTGCGCCACTCGCTTGAGCAGCTTAATCGCTATCTGCACCTGATGGGCGATACCGAATTGCCTCCGGGCACGGACCGGTTTGAACTGCTGAAGACCACCGAAGGGCTTTGGATTGTTGATCACCTGATCTTGCCCCCGGACATGGCGTTTTGGTCCGAGGTGTCCTTTGCGCGCTTTATCAGCGAGTTCCGCAGGTCCTTTCCGGGTGCGACATTCGAGGTCGGTTTGGAGGTTACCTATCCGCCGCCGCCCCATGTTGACCAGTATCCTGAGCTGTTCCGCGTGCCCGTGGAGTTCAGCGCCAAGCGCAATGCCCTCCGGATCGATTCGGTGTGGGACAGCCCCGAGACCCGGTTCGAGCCGGGCAATGCTTATGCCTTTGGCATTTTCACGCGCCACGCCGATGAGATGCTTGCGAAGTTACAGGCGGACACATCGATCCGTGCGCAGATCGAAACACAGATCTTGCCCCGGCTCCACGAAGGCTCGATTTCGATGGACAAGGTGGCCAGAAACCTCGCGATGAGCCGCCAGACGCTATACCGGCGGCTCAAGGACGAAGGCATCACATTCGCGGAGATCCACGATGATCTGCGTCAACGCATGGCGGTGGAATACCTGAAAGGGCAGAAGGTCACGGTTAATGAAACCGCCTATCTGCTGGGGTTTTCCGAGGCCTCGTCCTTCGTGCGCGCCTTCAAGCGGTGGACGGGGCTCAGCCCGACTGCGTATCTCAATCAGGCCGCCTGACGGCACTCTGTTACCAAGTGTCAATGCGTTGATGCCTGCGGTCATGCCCAGAGTCCCCGGGCCCAGTTATCTGCCTTCTCGACATTGAAACGAGAAAGGTCAGACAATGAAACCGCAACTTGTTCTTCCGGCCGCCGGGCTCGCCTTGGTGGCGGCCTGTGCCGATCATGGCGCAAACTACGAACCGATCCTCGATGGCGCGCCGACCCGGGCCTATCGGGCCGACCTGGCCGCTTGCCAGACCCTGGCCCGCAATCAAAACCAGTTCGATCACGAAACCGCCGGGGCGGCCGTCCTTGGCGCCGGGGTCGGGGCCGCTTTGGGGGCCGCTGATGACGATGGCGACGCCCTCGGCGGTGCGGTCGTTGGTGCGCTTGCAGGTGGGATGTCCGGCGCGGTGGACGCCGGTGAGCGGCGCGAAGCCATTGTCATCGAATGCCTGCGTGGCCGCGGCCACCGGGTCGTTGGTTGAGGGCACTGCGATGACACAAATCCTTCATCTGCGTGCTCGGCGGTTTCACGCCCTGCACGATCTCCTCACCGGTGGTTCGCATCCAAAGTCGCTCAGTTTTGGCGCGTTTCCGGATTATCTGTCGCGAGATGTGGGCTTGCCAGAAAGGACCCCACAGGACCGGCACATCAGCGATCCGGGCCTTCCCTTCTTTTTCGGTAGATCGTGGGGTCAGCGATCCACGGCAGGACAATCGCTATGAAACGCGTCTTCATTGCTGGCGCGACGGGATATTTGGGACGCTATCTTTGCGCCGAGTATCAGCGGCGGGGGTGGTATGTGATCGCCCTTGTCCGCAAGGCGCCTCAGGGCGCGCCAATCGCAGCGGACCAGTTGGTTGAGGCCCAAGCCACCGATCCCCAAACGCTTCCGGGCATTATGGCTGGAGCCGACCTGGTCGTCTCGAGCCTTGGTATCACCCGGCAGGGGGATGGGCTGACCTATTGGGACGTCGACTATCAGGCGAACCTCAACCTGCTGCATGAGGCAGAGCGGGCGGGCGTTGCACGTTTTGCCTATGTGCATGTTCTGCGCGCCGAAGACATGGCGCAGGTGCCTCTGGTTGCCGCCAAATCCGCCTTTGTCGCGGAACTCGAGCGTTCTCAGGTCGCAGCAACGGTGATCGCTCCGACGGGGTATTTCTCAGACATGGATGATTTCTTGACGATGGCGCGGTCCGGGCGGGTCTGGTTGCTCGGCGACGGGAGCAAACGGATCAACCCGATCGATGGCGCAGATTTGGCCTCGGCCGTGGCGGACGCCGCCGAGGCAGGTATTGCCCGGCAGGATGTGGGCGGGCCCGACATCCTGACCCACCGGGAGTTGGCGGAACTGGCCTTTGCCAGCCTTGGCAAACTGCCGAAGATCATCTGTTTGCCGGACATTTTTCGACGGATCGCCCTGCGCCTATTGCCAAGCGTTTCGCCCCGCCGCGTCAGCGGGCCTGCCTGCTTTTTCCTCAGCGCCATGGCGCTGGACATGGTCGGCACGCCCACCGGCAAAAAGCGCCTGAAAGATCACTTCACATCCAAACTTGCCGCCACGCGGACGGCAAGCCTCCACCACATTTCACCCAAAGGAAAAACATCATGACCTTGCAACGCATTGGCGGGATCGCCGCCTTGATCTGTGCAGGAACCTACATCTTTGGCTTCGTTCTACTTGTGACTGTCATGGCCGAGATGGGGTTCGGAACAAACGACATTGACGCGGACACCGTGGTCCGGGCGACAGTGGAAGACCCGGCGATCATGATCACTTGGAACACCGTCATCTACATCGTCAACGCGATGGCGCTGACCTTGCTCGTGGTCGCCCTCGCTGCCCGCATCAAGGTCGCATCGCCTGACTGGGGCAGCACCGCGCTGGCCTTCGGCCTGATCTGGACAACGCTTGTTCTTGGCGCGGGCATGATCGCCAATGTCGCCACGGAACGGGTGATGGCGCTGGCGCCCACCGACTTTGAGCGGGCGGTTCAGACATGGGAAGCCTTGCACGCGGTGGAACTTGGCCTCGGCGGCGGGAATGAAATTGCCGGCGGCGTCTGGATCTTCTGCGTGAGCCTTGCGGGCGTCATCTACAGTGCCTTTGGCAAGGTTGTCACTGCGCTGGGGCTGCTGACTGGCCTCGGCGGGCTGCTGACGATCCTGCCTCCCCTGGGCGAGGTTGCCGGTGCGGCATTCGGCCTTGGCGCAATCGCCTGGTTCATCGCGGTTGGTCTGGCGCTTTTGCTGAAGCGTGACGCAACAGCGCCGCAGGCGGCCTTATCACACGCCGCGAAAGGGATTTGACCAATGACATTGATGCAGAGCCTCCAAGCCATGATCGATGCAGAATGCACGAAGGCGCATACCCATAGGGTGATCCTGCGGGTTGCCTCAGGCGACGGTCAGGTTGATTTCCAGGGCAGCGCGGGAAACGCCACCCCGGACATCCGGTTTCCCATCGCCAGCATTTCCAAGACCTGCACGGCCGCGATGATCCTGCAATTGGTGGACGAAGGGAGGCTTTCGCTGGATCAGACGGTGCAGAGCGCGCTGCCGGATATCGATCTGTCGGGGCTGCACGCGGTGCAGGGCGTCGACCACGGACCAAACCTGACGATCCGCCAGCTTCTGTTCCAGACCTCGGGGCTGGCCGATTACTATGAAGGCGGGGTGGCGGCGGATCTCGTCCGTGGCAAGGACTATGCCTACGACCTCCATCGAGTCCTCGACTGGGCCAGGGAGGGCAAACCTCAGGCGGCCCCGGACAGCGGCAAGGCGCATTATTCCGACACCAACTTCCAGCTTCTCGGGGCGGTTATCGAGGCGGCGACAGGCCTGTGCTTTGGCGACGCTCTGCAAGAGCGGATTTGCGCGCCCCTTGGTCTGTGTCGGACCGCTCTCTTCGACCCGACCCGTGACGGTGGCGGCCAGACACTTCCCGTCTATCACAGGGACCTCAGGCTCGATATTCCGCGCATCCTGTCCAGCATGGGGCCGGACGGCGGCATCGTGTCGGACACTGACGAACTCATGACTTTCCTGCGCGCCTTCATGGCCGGGCGGCTGTTCCAAGGCGACCACCTGCCCGTTTTGTGCCAGTGGCGGCCACTATACCTCCCGTTGCAATACGGCGGCGGGTTGATGCGGTTCAAGCTGCCCGGCTGGATGACACTCTGGCGGCCTTCACCGGAATTGATCGGTCATTCCGGGGCCAGCGGCAGTTTTGCCTATCACGCGCCAGAGCCGGACATCTTCCTCGTCGGCACGTTCAACCAGACTGACGCGCCAAAACGCCCCTTCAGCTTCATGCTGAAGGTTTTGAAGACCATCGAGACGCATAGAGATCGCACATGAGAACGATCCTTAAATGGGCCCTTGGGACGCTTGTGGTTCTCGTTGCTCTGACCCTCGCCCTGTTTGTCGGCACGCGCGCGGACTATTCCGTCGCAACATTGGTGACCGAGGACCACACGCGGCCATCGCAGGAGATCGCCGGCATCAGGTTGCATCTGCAGATAGAAGACGGCCCGCCGGACGCGCAGACCATCATCGTCCTTCATGGCGGTGCGGGCAGCGATTTCCGCTCCTTGCTTGGGCTCTCGGACCTGTCCGACACGCACCGCGTCGTGTTCTACGATCAGCGCGGTGCGGGCCTGTCCGAGCGGGTGGCGGCGGAACGCCTGACGCTCGACGGCTATCTCGAGGAGTTGCACGCGGTCATCGCCATGGCATCGCCCGACCGGCCGGTTGTTCTGATCGGACATTCCTGGGGCGCGATGCTGGCGTCGGCCTATCTCGGGTCGCATCCCGACCGGGTTGACCGCGCGATCCTGATCGAGCCAGGTTATCTGGACGCCGAGGGCAAGGCGGCATGGGAGGTGCGCGCGGCGCAGTACATGTCGGGGGCCGGATACCTGTGGCAGGCCATCCTGAACGGCTTTCGCGCCGCACATGTGACAGGGCCGGACGCCCATGCCAGCGACGATTTCCTGATCGGGCGGATGGTCAGGGTGTTCGCCAACCATCCCGACAATCCCTATCACTGCGGCGAAGGCTACACCGCGCCGAACTGGCGGTTCGGCTCTTTGGCAAGCGCGCTGTGGCGCGATGCGCCGGAGGCAGACCTCGACCGGATCGCGCGCGGCACCGGGTATCGGGGCCCCGTCCTGTTCCTTGCCGGTGACTGCAACGACTGGACCGGCGCCTTGTTGCAAGCCCGCTACGCAGCCGGGTTTCCGAACGCCGAACTGCGCGTCATCCCGGAGGCGGGCCACGATGTCATCTGGGACAATCCCGGCGCCGCCATGCCAGTGATCCGCGCATTTCTTGATGAAGGTGCGGCGCTTGCAGACCGACCGTGACAAGAAGCGCGGCCGTCTCCGTTCGATGATGCGGACCTACGAGAGCCCGCACCACAGCGTCGTGGCCTTTGGTCTGCATGAAGGGGCGGCGAGGTTTCTTCACTCCGGCGCACCAATCGTCAACCAATCGGCCGAAGATGTCATCTTCGAAATCGGCTCAATCACCAAGGTGTTTACCGCGATCCTGCTGTGCCTGTTGATCGAAGAAGGCAAGGTCGACCCCCGCGCGCCCTTGGCTGAAATGTCCAAAGACCTGGCGGATGTGCCGCAACATCTGACGCCTGAGCACCTGATCTCGCAGAAGAGCGGGCTGCCAAATATCCTCATGCCGCTTTGGCGTGCCGCGATCACACCCATGCCTGATGGATCTTTTGCCGATTTCACGCGCTCGGATCTCTTCAATTGGCTGCGGGGCTGGTCCAAACAACTGAGACTGGCGGATCAGTTGTTTGGCTTGCCAAGAACGACAACGCTTCGCAGACGCGCAAGGAAGCCACGGCCAACTTGATCTGGCCAGGAATTGCGCATTGAACGATGGGCCCTCTGGTCTCGGCGAAACACAGTGGCCGCCGCCTAGGCCGCCTGCCGAACCGCAAGCCAGTCCAGCATTGCCTGGGTGGTTTCGTCGGGCTTCTCCTGCTGGATCCAGTGGCCGCAGTCGAGGGTGCGCACGTCCACATTGGGGACGAAATCCGCGAGGGTCTCGGATGGCGGGATCATGTCCAGCGCCCCGTAGATCATGAGGGTCGGTTGCCGGACGATGGGGTCCACATCGGCCAGAATGTGCCAGTTGCGATCCATATTCCTGTACCAGTTGATGCTTCCGGTGAACCCGGTTTCCTTGAAGACGGCGATGAAGACAGCGAGATCCTCGTCGGGCATCACCGGATCGCCCGAGGGCGCCGTGGACGTTGCCAGGTCGATCATCATCATGCCCGGCTCGGGCGGTGCCGGAGGCACGTTCTTGCGGAACAGGTTGCGCAGGAAGCGATCCGTGTTCGCATCGAGCACAGCGTCCGCGACACCGGGCTGGCGGTTGAAGTGGACGAAGTAGTTGTCGGGCCCGAACACGCTTTCCATCCACGCGATCCAGGGAACAGGGGTGCGGGGCTGGTAGGGCAGCGCCAGGTTGATGATCCGGGCCACGCGATCGGGATGCAAAAGCGCCATGCTCCAGACGACGTTCGCGCCCCAGTCATGGCCCACGAAGGTGGCCGCTTCGTACCCGAAGTGGTCGAGAAGCGCGGCAAGATCGCCCGTCAGATGGGCGATGTCGTAGTCTTCGACCGCCGACGGGCGGGACGAGTTCCCGTAGCCGCGTTGGTTCGGCACGATGACGTGGTAGCCTGCCGCAGCGAGGGCTGGCATCTGATGGCGCCAAGCATAGGCATGCTCTGGCCATCCGTGGCACAGCACAATCGGGTTTCCCCTGTTCTCCCGACCGGCTTCAAAGACCTCGAGGTCTATATCTCCGAGCGTGATCCTCGTCGGCGTGGCGAAATGCGCGTTGATGGTCATGGCAGTCACTCCTTTTCTTGATTGCCTCGACCGTCCCCTATGCCAAAAACAATCCAAAAACTGACACCTTTGTGTGGTACAGATCCGCCATGAAGAGCCGCAGTAGACAAGACGCCATCGTGAGGACCCTGCGCCGCACCGGCACGACGACCATCGACGCACTGGTCCAGGAGGTCGGCGCATCCCGTAGCACGATCCTGCGAGACCTCTCGGCGCTGCGCGACGAGGGCTATGTGATCCATGCCGAGCAGGGCCGTGGCGGCGGGCTGTACCTTGATCCGGGGTCGGTGCAGGCCACGCCCCGCCTGTCTGTCGCGGAGGTGTTCGCGCTGATCATCGGCGTGGCGAGCATGCGGGCGGCGCGGACGCTTCCATTCTCAAGCCTCGCCGATGCCGGGCTTGCGAAGATCGAGAAGGCCCTGCCACCGGACAAACTCCGCGATCTGCGCCGCCTTCTGGACTGTCTCTATGTCGGGCCGCTGGCCCCTCAGGTCGACACGTCGACCCTCGGAGAAATGGACCCCGCCCTGCTGCCCGCGTTCGAGGCGTCGTTTCTCGAGCGGCTGTGCCTGCGGTTCCGCTATCGCGACGCGAAGGGAGTCGAGACCGAGCGGCAGGTCGAGCCACAAGCGATGCTGATCCTGCCACCGCTGTGGTACCTCGTCGCCTGGGATCCGACGCGCGACGATTTTCGGCATTTCCGCATGGACCGGATCCGCCGGCCTGAGATCGTTGAGGGGGCGTCATTCCGATCAAAGCACGTCCGCTTCGACGATGGCGTGCAGCCCGTGCGATACGCCTGATGGATACGGTATTTCGTTTTGGCGATGCATGGTTCGGGCTTGTGACCTCGGGAGTACCCTGCATTTGCGCCTCGGTCACCGGTTTCGGTCTGTCACGCTCGACTGCATACCCGCGCCTGCTCCCGCATCACGGCGTAGTCGCTCAACATCTCCACAATCGCCGATCCCTCCGGCAACAGAACCAGCTCCTCGGCCGCCCGTGCCTGAAACTCCCTTCTGTATTCCGCGACCGGCGGACACGCCGCCGCCTTCAAAACCCGCCGTCGCGCAACCGGTCAACAAGCTCGTCGCGATTACGAGGACGGCGACGCGCCCATGTTGCCCGAACTGCTCGACCAGATCCCACTAGATCAGGATGTCGGATCGGTTACCGCTGACGGAGCTTACGACACGCGCAAATGCCATGACGCGATTGCCGCACGTGGCGCAAATGCCGTCATCCCACCCCGCAAAAACGCCAGGCCCTGGAAGCCCACAAGCACCGGCGCCATCGCCCGGAACGAGGCGATGCATGCGTCCCGTTATCCGGGCAAGACGTTGTGGCGAAGTTGGAGCGGATACCACCGTCGGAGCCGTGTCAAGGCAAAGATGACCTGCCTCAGATTGCCCGGCCAATCCCTCATGGCCCGCGACGTCGATCGCCAGGCCGCCGAACTGCAGGTCCGCATCGCTGTCCTGAACGGCTACACCGCGCTTGGTATGCCTATCACTGAGGCCGTAGGATAATTCCGTCCGGGGAAAGGGGACCTGCGGTCACGCCCATATTTGTGCAACAAGGCCGGTGCGCGTTCATCCCATCACCGGTGAGGACACCGAGATCGTCCAAGCCACAATCTGTGTGGAAGACCGCGCAGCGAGTGAATCGACGTTTGGACCGTCGGAGGGCCTGGAGCGGCCAGTGTTTCAGAGGGTGCTTGAGGTGGGCATAGCCTGCAACCCAACCGAGCGCATTGTGGAGATATGCGCCGCCGGTGGAAAGAAAGTGCGCGATGACTATGCACATGCCTTCTCAAAACACTTTGCACCGGATTCCGAACCACCCATAGAAGCGCCGCGTCGCGACGTTTTGCTGGACACGCTGCGATCCCAACCTGTGTTTTCGATTGAACCGGCGGACGGTATTGAGCGCTTTGAGATTTCGTCGCTCGACTTTTTCTCAACGGGCGGTGGTTTTGCGCGCTTCGAAAAGCGCGGTGCCGATGAAACGACTTACAAGTTTCTCGACCGTCGTTTTGGGCAGGTCTCGCCGATCAAGGCTGGCGCGTGGCAGATCGTTTCTGCGACGTTGAGGATTGTCATGGCTGCTCAGAACGGAAAGCGCCAGCGCACGCTGACTGTGACCCTGCGCAGCCCTATCACCACGACGATCCCCAACAAGACGGAAGCCGATCGCCAGTTGGTGCGCAGCCTTCTGGAGCGGTGGGACCTGATCGCACCGCCCGCGCCAGATTTTGAATTGATCGAGGATGGCTGATTGACTGCGCTATCGTTGCTTTGTGAGATCATCGAACAGACCCGGCCGGTTGCGGCAAAGTCATACCGCGACGACGTGCGATATGGGGCTTTGCTGGATGCAGGTTTGCTCCGACGCGGTGGCGTCGTACAGTCGGTGCTTTGCGCGAATTGCGACGCGCCGCACGATGCGGAAATCCTCTTCGAGCACGAGTCATATGGCCATTATTGTCCCGCATCGAGCTTTCTGAGCGTAGAGCGCGCAGAAATTGTCGCTATGCGCGCCAACCTTGAGGCGTTGATAGATCAATTGGGTGTCGCGCTTGGTTGTGAACCGGAAAGCAATGCTCAACTCGGTGAGCGGACTTGGCGCATCGGTTTGGTGGATGTTCCGGGCGGTCGGGCGGATGTGTACTTTCACCCGCGCCTTCTGAACAGCAATGATCTTAATGACGTTAAGACTGCCTTGCGCGCTGAAATCCGGCGCGATCATACCCTTGTCATCACCGCCGCCGGGCATTTGAGATATCGCGGCACTGCAACCTGCACGCTGGCCCAGATGGTGCATCTGGAAATGGGGACGGCGCGCATCCAGCGGCTTGTCAGCGTCGCCGAAGCGGTAGGCGCTCGCCCAAAGCGAACAGGCGGGCGACCGGCCCTTCATCGCGAGCGCGTCTTGGGGTTACCTCGCTCAAGATCAAGCATTTGGACCTGGACGAAAAATCGGTCACGCAGAACCCGCGTGAGGTGGCCACCAAGTTCGGCAAGCGGATCGACACGTTGTTTAGCAAGGAATTTGCCGAGGCCGAAACGCATCTGCGCCAATGGCTCACCAACCTCAACGAGGTGGCGCTCTACGGTCCCGACGACCCGCTCTTTCCCTCCACGGCCCTGTCGGCGCAATCAAACAGGGGCTTCACCGCCACCGGCTTCACCCGCGGGCATTGGAAAACCACCGAACCCGTGCGCAAGATCGTAAACGCGTACTTTGACGCCGCCGGTCTGTCGGCATTCGGTCCACACGCCTTCCGCCACATGCTCGCCCGTCACGCCGCAAAACACAGCCAGACAGTAGCCGAGTTCATCGCCAACGCTCAGAATCTTGGTCACACGGACCCGCTCACCACCCTTCGCAGCTACGGCCAAATCAGTCGCGACGACCAAAGACGGCCGATTACAGGTGAAAGCGCGTAGAGAACCGGGCGGGTTAACGCACATCGAACCAACACCAGACGTGGGAACAAATGTGGGAACGCAAGTCGATAGACTTAAGCTTCTGGTTTAATTTCAGAAGGATAATAAGATTAAGTGGCGGAGAGGAAGGGATTCGAACCCTCGAGACGGTTTCCCGCCTACACACTTTCCAGGCGTGCGCCTTCGACCACTCGGCCACCTCTCCGCCGACGCGTTTAGCAAGGCCGGGCAGGGGGCTGCAAGAGGTATTCGCTGTGCGGTCAAAATGGTCTTGGTCGGGCGCGTGGTCATGCCACTTTGTTTCGAGCATCGGCTCGGTGTGATCATGGCATGCACAAGCTCTGGGGTTTTGGCGCAAGTGGGCTGCACTCTGGTTTGGTCAAGTGCCGAGTGCAAACGGGAGCAGGCGTGCAGCTTATGGCAGAGCGTTTTGCTCTGGGCGATCATGGATCGATTTTGAGGAGCCTTCGGCTCTTTTCGGGGGCGGAAGATCAGGCATGCACTTGTGTGGCGTCGCGTTGAAATTCCCGCGCTAGCATCGACATGCTCGATGTCGCGGCTCGATTGTCAACGGCTGGTGCGGTGCGTGGCAAGTCTCACTGAGATGCCCCTGGTTTCGCGGACATCTGCCTCGTTCAGTTTCTGCTGTCTGATCTCGAAGTCAAACGACGAAAGCACGCCGTTTTTCTGTGCTCTCGCTTTGGATTGTAGAAGAGTTCGATGTATTCGGACACGTCCTGCCTCGTGGTATCGCATGTCGGAAAGGTCCGTTGCCTGATCCGTTCCCGTTATTGGCAAAGAAGAGAAGCTCTCGGCGACGGCGGTGTCGTGACAGTTGCCGCGTCTGCTCTTGGCGGGTCCGGGTTATGCTGGCAGCGATAGGTCTGCCGCGCGCGGACGGTGAATTGGGAACCCTCGTCTGAGTGGATCATGACCTTACCTGCGGGCGTTCGCCGCCAGAGAGCGATCAACAAAGTCAGCAGGGCCAGCTCCGGCACCTCGCCGGGAGAAGAGATCGATGACGACGCACAAGTGCAGCCAGCCTTGCCGGGTCTTGATGCAGGTGATGCCGGTGACCCGGCCCTGATCGGGCTGTGAGGCGCGGAAGTTCTGTTCCGGCTTGTCCTCGGCCCCGATGGCAGATGTGCCGCCGTTCCGCCCGGGACGGCGATTGCAACGGACCTGGGCAGCGATCCCGGCCAAAGACGCCAGCCGTGCCACCCGGCTCTCCGAGATGTGCTCACTCTCCGTGCAGATCCTCCGTCAGCTTGCGATCGCCGTAAACCTGCCGGCCGTCCGCCCGGGCCCGCCGGATCGGCTCGGTCTGTCGCTCATCGACCCGTGCGTGGCGGCTTTACGGTTCCGTATAGCGCCTTGCTAAAACCCGCATCACGTAACGCTGCCTGAAATCAGAAATTTCAACGCGTTACGTGATGCGCGATCTATCAGGTATTTCGTCAGACGCTCTAATTCGCCACTTGCTCGCGCAGGATCGAGGCTGTCAGCGACACCATGAGATAGGCACCCGCAAAGATCAGGAACGCCAGGATGGTGTTTTCGAACTTGCGCGGATAGCTGGGATCTTCGGAGGCCACGGGCACCACCGAGGTGGTCAGGTAGCGGGCCTGGCTGTCGGCGTCGCGGCGGGCCTGCTCCAGCCGTTCGAGCGCGGTTTGCAGCATCATGTCTCGGGTCGCGAGGTCGGCTTCCGCCAGTTTGATCTGGATGGCCTTTTCGGCCAGCGAATCCTCACCCGTTGTGGCGGTGGTCATGGCGTTGTTGAGCTCGATCAGCAGCGCTTCGAGACGGCGCACATCGCCTCTCGCGCCATCGACCTTGGCGGCGTTGGGGCGGCGGTTGTCCAGCAGCGCCTGCAATTGCAGCTGCTTTTCCTGAAGCTGCACCTCGATATTGTTGACCTGCCCGCGCAGGGCGGCGATCCGGCCTTCGGGGTCGATGATCGCGCCTTCCTGCTGCAGCCGCACCAGCGTTTCCTGCGCCTCGCGGCGGGCCAAATCGGCCTCGATCAACCCTTTTTCGGCATCCTCGACCGCGTTGGAGCGTTTGCGCAGCGACAGGTTGTCGACGCGTTCCTCGGCATAGCCGATCAGGGCTTCGCTGAACTCCGCGGCAATTTCGGGATCGGCGGCCATGATCTCCATCCGGATGACGCCTTCGGTGGGGTCATACCCGATCTCGATATTGCGCTTGTAGAGCTTGAAGGCGGCCTCGTTCGAGGGGGAGCTGTCGAGCCGCTGGATCGGGTCGATCCAGTCCTGCGTGAAATGCGCCTTGAAGCCGACATCCTGATCGAGTCGCAGCATCGCGTCCTTGGACATCAGGTAGGATTGCACCGCGATGGCATCCTGGTTTGTCGCAAACTGGGTGCCGGAAAAGAGGCTGCCCATGGCGCCGCCCGAGCTCTCGGCCTTGAGGATCAGGAACTCCGACTTGGTGGCGTACATGGGGGTTGCGACGGCGTAGAAGTAATAGCCCGCGATGAGCGTGGGCAGACCGACGAAAAAGGCCAGCCGCGTCAGCAGCAACGCCACCTTGCGGCGGCGGCGCTTGGTAAGATCTTTCTGGATCTGCCGGATTTCGGCGGCGCGCCGGTCCGCCGGGCTTTTGGTTTCGGTCGAGGGCAGTTGCTGCTTTTGCACCGGGACGGTTTGCGGCAGCTGCACCTTCTGGCGTTCGGGCTGCGGCTCCGCCGGTTTGGCCGCATCCTCGCGACCGGCTGTGACGGCGCGCCCCTCGTCGGGCACCACAAGCTCCAGCATGTTTGTGCGCTGGAACGGGTCGATGCCGCGCGCGCGCAGCAGCCGGACCGCGTCGAAATCCGATGTCGGCGCCAGCCCGTGTTTCTGGGCCACGCGGCGCGCCATGCGCAATTGCCGGCCGGTCAGACCTTCACGGCGGATGGCGTCCATGTCGAGCTCGCCCGCGACCTGCGCGGCAGAGCTGACCTCTCCGCTGCGCATCTCGGGACCGGCGATCTTTTCCGGGCGGGGCGGCGTCTCTGCCGCAGGCCGTTGCGGGGCGGGGGTGCTGCGCGCGGCTTGCGGCGCACGTTCCGCGCCGGGGGCAGGGCGTGCGGATGCCGCCGCCTCCGCGCTCGCGGACCGCCGGATGCGGAATTTCTTAGCCTTGGGTTTCGTAGTCATAGAGCTGCTTCGCTTCTTCCAAGGTGTCAAACATGTGCAGGCGCCCATCCATCAGGACCGCGGCCTTGCGTGCAAATTTCTCCAGGATCTGCGCCTGGTGCGACACGATGATGATCGTCGTGGTGCGCAACCGTTCGGCCAGTATGTCGCCTGCCTTGCGGTTGAAGTCCATGTCGGTCGAATTCGGCATGCCTTCGTCGATGAGATACATGTCGAAATCGAGCGCCAGCATCAGCGAAAACGTGAACCGCGCGCGCATGCCCGACGAATAGGTGCCGATGGGCTGGTCGAAATACTCTTCCAGCCCGCAGAGCCAGCGGCAGAAGCTTTCGACATAGTCCGGATCCAGCCCGTAGAGCCGCGCGATGTAACGGGCGTTTTCGCGCGCCGAGATCTTCGAGACGACGCCGCCCATATAGCCCAGCGGAAAGGACACGCGGCAATTGCGGCGGATTTCGCCCTCATCGGGTTTTTCCAGTCCGGCCATCATGCGGATCAACGTGGTCTTGCCGGTGCCGTTGGGTGCCAGGACACCGAGGCTTTCGCCCAGCTCGACACGGAAGGACACCCGGTCAAGGATTACCTTGCGTTGGGTGCCGGTCCAGAAGGACTTGCTAACCATGTCGAACTCTAGCATCGCTATGCCCTGGACTACTCATCTCTCCCAACAGGGAGCGGGTGCCGTGTTAGGTTGCGAATTTGTCCACATTATGGCCCCGTGCGGAAACAAAAACAACGCGAGCCCCGGATTATCCGCGGTTCGGCGCAACAATACCCGGGCAAAGACGCAAGTAAGGTTAACGCGGACGGAAATTGCGCCCGGGATGGTGATTTTGGTTCATTTCCAGCCGGATGGCGCGCGGTCGGGTCTCACCGGGACCGGCCATCGCCGGGTGTCAGCGCCGCGTTCCTGCGCTCGAATACGATATCCCGGCAGCGCGCCCGGCCAACCCACCGGGCGCCCGCGCGGCGCCCGACCTACGCGATGGCCGCCCAGGCGAGCCCCGCCATCACCGATCCGACAAAGGCAAAGCCCAGATAGGCCGAGAAGACCCGCGGTTTCACCAGGGCCCAGACCGCGATGGCTGCGGGAATGCAGCTGACGCCGCCGGCCAGAACAAAGCTCATCGCCGCCCCTTGCGCCATGCCCTGCGCCAGCAGCGCGTCGATCATCGGCACGGCCGCATAGCCGTTGAGATAGGCCGGCGCGCCGATCAGCGCCCCCAGCAGCACCGGGGTGATGCCGTCTCCGCCCAGCACGCCCGCAATCGCATCGGCCGGTACATAGCGCAGCATGACCGCCTCGATCACATAGGCCAGCGTCAGCCATTTCAGCAAGAAGAGCCCGTTATCCAGTGCCGTGTCGCGGAAGGTCTCGCGGCGGTCCGCGCTCTGCCAGAAGGCCCAGACCGGCGCGCCGCTGAACGGCTTCTTGACCCCGCAGCAGCCGCCGATCTGCGGGCGTTCGCGCAACGGGTCAACAAAGACCGGGGTCCGGGCCAGCACCATGGTGCCAAAGCCGCCGAGCAGCCCCAGGCCAATGGCGGCCGCCGCCTTGGCCAGCGCAAAATCGAACCCGAGCGTGCCCGCGGTGATGGCGAACATCGCAGGGTCCATCAGTGGCGAGGCCAGCCAGAACGCCATGACCGCGCTCAGCGGTGCGCCGACCGCGAGAAGCGCTGCGATGAAGGGAATGACCTCGCAGGAACAGAACGGTGCCAGCCCGCCCAGCAGCGCGGCGAGCACGATCATCCGCAGCTCGCGGCCCTCGAAGGCGCGGGCCAGCAAGGTCTCGGCCCCGGTTGCCTTGAGATAGGCAACCGCAAAGACCGCAAACAGGATGAACGGCGCCGTGTGCAGGAGCGCGTTTGCGGCAAAGGTCACGGTGGGCCAGGCTTGCGGCGGGTCGAACAGAGCCACCAGCGCAACGATGACGATGCTGGCGAGCCAGGCTCTCGGCACCGAAGGCAGGCGTCTGGCGGGTGTGGTTGTGTCAGCCATGGGCGTGCCCTCCGTCCGGCGCATCGGCGCAGCACTGTCGCAAGAGGTAATCCGACAGCGCGCGCACTTCGTCATAGGCAGCGCCGGCGCAGATGATGCTGCGCCCCTGCCGTGCCTGCCGCACCAGCCCGGCGGTGGTCAGGATCTTGAGGTGATGCGTCAGCGTGGAGCCGGTGATCCCGGTCTTTTCGCCCAGCCCGCCCATGCTCAACCCGTCCGGACCGGCGCGCACCAGCGCTTCGAGCACGGCAAGGCGTTGTTCGGATCCAAGCGCCGCAAATTTCGACGCGGCGGTAACGGGCGTGAGGGCAGGGGGCGTATTCATTTTCATGATTTTAGAAATATAGAAATCTTCTTACAGCGCAAGCTTTATTTTGAGACCCCTGAAAATGTCACCGGGGCGTTTCCCCACGCTTCGGATTGCCCTAGCTCCTACCCCCATGGACCAGTTGAAAACCGACCTCAGGGCCTGCCGCTTGTGTGCAGAGCGCTTTGCCGCAACGGCAACGGCGCACCCGCCACGGCCTGTGGTCTGGTTCCGCCCGCAGGCGCGACTGGTGATTGCCAGTCAGGCGCCGGGCCTGCGCGCGCATGATGCCGGTGTGCCGTTCCACGACCCCTCCGGTGTGCGCCTGCGGGCGTGGCTGGGGCTGGACGAGCAGGCGTTCTACGACCGGTCCCGCGTCGCCATCGTGCCGATGGGGTTTTGTTTTCCGGGCTATGACGCCAATGGCTCGGACCTGCCGCCGCCCGCGCTGTGTCGGCAAACCTGGCACGCGGAGATCTTTGCCGGGCTGCCGAATGTGCGGCTGAAGCTGCTGATCGGCGGTCATGCGCAGCGCTACCATCTCGGCACGCGCGACGGGGTGACAAAGACGGTGCGGCGCTGGCGCGACTTTCTGCCCGACGCGATGCCCTTGCCGCATCCGTCCTGGCGCAATACCGCTTGGCTCAAGCGCAACCCGTGGTTCGAGACCGACTGCCTGCCGGTGCTGCGCGCCCGTGTCCGAGAGGTGATGGATGACCGAGACCCCGATTGACCGCGCCCATGCCGCGATGCAATCCGCGCCCGAGGATGACACGGCGCGCCTGCGGTTTTACGAACGGCTCGCCGATGCGGAGCTGTTCATCCTGCTCACCGAAGAGGCGCAGGGCGATGCCATCTCGCCCGAAATCTTCGATCTGCAGGACGAGCGGTTCGTTCTGGGCTTTGATCGCGAGGAGCGGCTGTCGGCATTTGCGGGTCGCCCGGTGCCATATGCGGCGCTGTCGGGGCGCGCGCTGGCACAGATGATGACGGGGCAGGGGATCGGGCTGGCGCTCAACCTCGATGTCGCCCCGTCGGCCATCCTGCTGCCAGATGCCGCGCTGGGCTGGCTGGTGGACACGTTGGGGCATGGCCCGTCCGAGGGTGAAGCCCGGCCCGAACGCCTGTCCGCCCCGCGCGATATCCCCGAACGGCTGTTGCAGTCGCTGGACACCAAGCTGGCCGCCGCGGCGGGGCTCGCGCGCAAGGCCTATCTCGCGCATGTGAGCTATGCACATGGCGGGCAGGGCCATCTTCTGGCGCTCACCGGCACGGTCCCCGGCGCCGAGCCCGCCCTGGCGCGCGCCATCAACGAAGCGCTGGTGTTCTCAGGGCTCGATGCGGGTGCGCTGGACGTGACCTTCCTTGCGGACAGCGATCCGATGACCGCGGAAGTCGCGCGTGTCGCCATTCGCTTCGATCTGCCGGAGCCCGAGACCCCGCAGCGCCTGCAACCGCTGGCGCCCGGCATGGATCCCGAAAAACCACCGAAACTGCGCTGAACGCGCGTTTCGTCAGGAACCAGGCCCACACAACCGCCCGCAGCTATGAATCAGACCGTATGTCGGGTTCGGAACAGCACAGCTCGCGCGTCCCGCCGCTTCTCTGGTTCTGAAATACTGCGGGGGAGTCGCAAGCTTGCTTGTGACGGGGGCAGCGCCCCCTCTTCCGCGCGCGTGTCTCACACGCGCGCGGATCGGATCGCCAACGGCGATCCGATAATGGCGAACCAGACCCCGGCCTGACCGGACCTCGCGGAATTCAGCCTCAGCCGATGATCCCGTTGAGTGTCGCCGAGGGGCGCATCACCGCTGCCGTCTTCTCCGGGTCGGTGTGGTAATAGCCACCCAGATCGGCCGGGCTGCCCTGCGCGGCGGCAAGCTCGGTGACGATCTGCTCTTCCCTGGCCCCCAGCGCCTCTGCCACCGGGTCGAAATGCGCGGCCATTTCGGCATCGTCGGTCTGCGCGGCCAGCGCCTCTGCCCAGTAGCGCGCAAACCAGTAATGGCTGTCGCGGTTGTCCGGCTCGCCGACCTTGCGCGACGGCGAGCGGCCGTGATCGAGGATGCCCTGCGTTGCCGCATCCACCGCCTTGCCAAGCACCTTTGCCTTGGCATTGCCCGTCTGGTCGGCCAGAAACTGCAGGCTTTCCCCCAGCGCGCAGAACTCGCCAAGGCTGTCCCACCGCAGATGGTTTTCCTTCTGCAGCTGTTGCACATGTTTGGGTGCCGAGCCGCCCGCGCCGGTCTCGAAGAGCCCGCCGCCCTGCATCAGCTTGACGATGGAGAGCATCTTGGCCGACGTCGCCAGTTCGAGGATCGGGAAGAGATCGGTCAGGTAGTCGCGCAGCACGTTGCCGGTGATCGCGATGGAATTCTCGCCTTTTGTGATCGTCTCCAGCGTGGCGCGTGTCGCGTCGCGCGGAGCCATGATGCGGAACCTGTCGGCCACGCCCTTGGCCTCGAGGATCGGTCTGACATAGGCGATCAGCTCCGCATCATGCGCGCGGGACTCGTCCAGCCAGAAGATCGCCTCGCAGCCTTCCGCCTTCTGACGGTCGATGGCGAGATTTACCCAATCCTCGATCGGGGCCTTGCGCGCCGAGGCAGAGCGCCAGATATCGCCCGTCTCGACCTGGTGTTCATGCAGCACCGATCCGTCCGCCAGCACCATCTTCACCGTGCCGTCGGCGGGGATCTCGAAGGTCGTCGGGTGCGATCCGTATTCCTCCGCCTTCTGCGCCATCAGCCCGATATTCTGCACCGTGCCCGCGGTGGCGGGGTCGAGCTTGCCGTTCTCCTTGAAGAACCGGATCGTCTCGTCATAGACCGGCGCGTAGGAGTTGTCGGGGATAACGCAATTGGCGTCCGCCTCCTTGCCATCCGGCCCCCAACCCTTGCCGCCGGCGCGGATCAGCGCGGGCATCGAGGCGTCGATGATCACATCCGAAGGTACGTGCAGGTTGGTGATGCCGCGGTCGCTGTCGACCATGTACATCGGCGGGCGTTCGGCCATGACCTTGTCGATGGCGGCCTTGATCTCGGCATTGTCCTTCACCCGCTCCAGCAGATCGCCGAGGCCCGAATTGGGGTTCACCCCCAGCGATTTCAGCGCGTCGCCATGCGCCTCGAAAACCGGCTTCAGATACGCCTTGACCGCATGGCCGAAGATGATCGGGTCCGAGACCTTCATCATCGTGGCCTTCATATGCAGCGAAAAGAGCGTGCCCTCATCCTTGGTCTTTGCAATCTCGTCTTCCAGAAACGCGTCCAGCGCCCTGGCGGACATGTAGGTGGCATCGACCACCGTGCCCGCGGGGTAGCTCAGCCCGTCTTTCAGCACCGTCTCGGTGCCGTCTTCGGCCACATGCACGATCCTGGCCGAGGTTTCTGCAGGCAGCGTTGCGGAGACCTCGTTGGAGAAGAAATCGCCGCTCGACATGGAGGCGACGCGGGTCTGGCTGTCGGCGGTCCAGTCGCCCATCCGGTGCGGGTTGGCCTGGGCGAATTTCTTGACCGCAACCGCGGCGCGGCGGTCGGAATTGCCTTCGCGCAGCACCGGGTTCACGGCCGAGCCCTTGATGCTGTCATATTTTGCACGGATGGCCTTTTCTTCATCGGTCTCCGGGGCGTCGGGGTAGTCGGGCAGCGCGTAGCCCTGCGCCTGAAGCTCTTTGACCGCGGCCACCAGCTGCGGCACGGAGGCCGAGATGTTTGGCAGCTTGATCACGTTTGCCTCGGGTGTCTTCACCAGCTTGCCCAGTTCAGCGAGCTCATCGTTCTGGCGCTGTGCCTCGGTGAGGTGATCGGGAAAGGTCGCGATGATCCGGCCCGCCAGCGAGATGTCCTTGGTGCCGACGGAGACGCCCGCGGCAGAGGCGAATTTCTGAATGATCGGCAGGAACGAGGCCGAGGCCAGCTCAGGCGCTTCGTCCACCTTGGTGTAGATGATATCGGGGGTTGTGTCGGACATGGGGAATCCCTCCTTGATCGGCTTGGGGCTGTCCTACGCCAAACCGCCGCTCAGGTAAACCGCATACAGTGGTATACATTGCCGCAAGCTGTGCTGTGAGGCAGGGGAAGACGCTGAATGGCGCTCATTTCCGGCACCTGTTGGAGCCGTGCGGGCTGTAGGGCGCGCGATAAGGCGCGTATCACATGGTGTGTCAGGCGTGCGGCGTGGCGGATTTCATAGCGGCTGACCGCTGGAAGGGCCCGCACGACTGTGCTCAGGTTGCGCGAGGCAGGCGAAGGATATCCGGGCAGGCGTCTTTTGCGCCATGAGGCGAGCCCCAGCCTGCAAGGCCGCAGCCTTGGACAAGACGGTCCCGGACCGGAGCAACCACAGACGGAGCTTGAAGATGATCGCGCATATGCATTTGTTCGTTTCCGACTACGCACGCTCCAAAACCTTCTACGCGCGTGTCCTCGCGCCCTTGGGATACGCCAATAGCATGGAGGACGAAGACGCCGCCGGTTTCCATGACGGCAAAAACACCGATTTCTGGATTGTCCGCGAAAAGTCCGTCATCCCGACCCATGTCGCGTTCGAAGCGAAGAGCCGGGAAGAGGTCGAGGCATTCCATGCAACCGCTTTGGCGGAGGGTGCCGTCGACAATGGCGCGCCAGGATATCGCGCACGATACTGGCCGGGGTATTACGCCGCGTTTGTCCTCGACCCTGACGGGCACAATATCGAAGCCGTGTGGTACGACCGCTCCAGGGTCTCCGATCCCGCATGACGGCTTGCCCGGTCGGGCTGCAGCCTGGTCAGCAAGGCCGCGCGACGCGGAGGGTTGCGCCGATCTGAGCGGATCATCCAATGAGCCCCGCCGGATGATCGGCGGGGCGCGTTTTGTTCGGGCCGTCTCAGTTCAAGGCAGCGTCGGTGATCGCATGTGTCCATGCGCCTTCGGGCTGCGTGGTGATGACCGGGTCCGAACCGCCCGCCAGAAGCGATTCAACGGTCCGCTGATAATCCGCCTCTTCCAGCGCGCCATCGGATCCCGCAGTCAGCTTGGCGATCTCGCCCATCATGCGTACCTGATGCGCTTCGGTCTGCGCGCCGGTCTCGTCATAATCGAGCACGATCATAGCCGCGTCTTCGGGGTTCTCTTCGGCCCATTTCCAACCCTTCATGGAGGCCCGCACAAAGCGCACCATCTTGTCGGAGAATGCCGGATCGGCGAGGTTTTCTTCCAGCACGTAAAGCCCGTCTTCCAGCGTCGCCACGCCCTGATCCTCGTATTTGAAGGTCACAAGCTCTTCGGGTGTGAGCCCGGCATCGATCACCTGCCAGTATTCATTATAGGTCATGGTGGACACGCAGGCCGCCTGGCCATTGACCAGCGGATCGACGTTGAAGCCCTGCTTGAGCACCTCGACCCCGGCGTCAGAGCCATCGGTCGCCAGGCCCAGCTGGCTCATCCAGCTGAGGAACGGGAACTCGTTGCCGAAGAACCAGACACCCAGCGTCTTGCCGGCAAAATCGTCGGTGGTCGCCACACCCGCATCCTTGCGGCAGGTCAGCATCATGCCGGAGGACTTGAACGGCTGTGCGATATTGACCAGCGGCAGGCCTTTTTCGCGCGCCGCAAGGGCTGCGGGCATCCATTCGACGGTCACATCCGCGCCGCCACCGGCGATCACCTGCGTCGGCGCGATGTCGGGCCCGCCCGGCTTGATCGTGACGTCGAGGTCTTCCTCCTCGTAATAGCCGTTTTCAAGCGCGACGTAATACCCTGCGAACTGGGCCTGGGTGACCCATTTGAGTTGCAGCGTCACGTCATCGGCCGCAAACGCCATGCTGGATGCAAGGCCGAAGACGGCGGCGGTTGCCGTTGTTTTCAGTGTCATAATCGTACTCCCTGTTGGTTAGTTTCTTTGTGACGGGTGCCAGAACGTCACCCTTTTCTCGATCCAGGCCATCAGGCCGTAGAACCCCGTGCCGACCATGGCGGCGACCGCGATCTCAGCCCAGACCAGATCGATTGACAAGCTGCCGACGCCGGTGGAAATCCGAAATCCCATCCCCCGCGTGGGAGAGCCGAAATATTCGGCAACAATGGCGCCCACCAGCGCCAGCGTCGTGGCGATCTTCATCCCGTTGAAGAGAAACGGCATCGCCGCGGGCAGGCGCAGCTTGATCAGGGTCTGTGTATAGCTTGCCGCATAGGTGCGCATCAGATCCCGTTGCATGGCGTCGGTCGCGCGCAGACCCTGCACCATGTTCACGAGGATCGGAAAGAACACCATCACCACCACAACCGCCGCCTTGGACTGCCAGTCAAAGCCGAACCAGTTCACCATGATCGGCGCGACGCCGACAATCGGCAGCGCGGCAAAGAAGTTGCCTATGGGCAGCAGACCGCGTGTGAGAAACGCGGACCGGTCGATGGCGATGGCGCAGAGCACGGCGGCGACAAAGCCGATCACATAGCCCCGCAGCGCGCCCTTGAGCACCGTCTGCACGAAGTCCACCCAGAGCAGATCGGTCGAGGCGGCAAATGTTTGCGCAACGACGCTTGGCGCGGGCAGGATCACCGGGCTCACGTTCAATCCGCGCACGATGCCTTCCCAGAGCACGAGGAGCGTCACGCCAAAGAGCACCGGCACCGCGATACGCACCGCGCGGGTGTCGCGCCAGCGTGAGTTTGCCAGCCAGATATTCAGCAGCCACGCCCCGATCCAGAAGGCAAGGGCCAGACCCAGAGCGCTCATGGCGTTGCCCCCATGCGCCGCAGCGCGATGCGTTGCGCGAGATCAAGCAGCGTCACAAGCAGCCCGGCCAGAATGGCCGCGGCAAAGAGCGCCGACCAGATGGCAAGCGGCGTGCCGAACTGGTCCCCGATGAGGATGCGTGCGCCCAGCCCGCTGATCGCACCGGTGGGCAACTCGCCCACAATCGTGCCGACAAGCGCCGCGGCGATGCCGACCTTGAGCGATGTGAAAAGATACGGCACCGAGGCGGGCAGCCGCAGTTTCAGAAAGCTCTGCACGCCCGACGCGTCATAGGTCCGCAGCAGATCGAGCTGCGAGACCTCGGGCGCGCGCAGGCCCTTGACCATGCCCACGAGCACCGGAAAGTAGCACAGATAGGCGGAGATGATCGCCTTGGGCAACCCGCGCTCTTCCACGCCGATCTGGCTCGAAAGCACGATGATCATCGGTGCCAGCGCCACGATGGGGATCGTCTGGCTGATGATCGCCCAGGGCATCAGGCTCATGTCGGCGACCCGCGAATAGACGATGGCCACGGCGCCGATGATGCCGAGCGTTGTGCCCAGCAAGAACCCCCAGAGCGTGGATTTCAGCGTGATCCAGCCGTGATAGATCAGGGACCGCTTCGACCAGGCGCGGCCCTTCATCGCCATCTCGCCGGTGGTCTTCCAGAGCTCCTGACCGACCTGCGCCGGTGTCGGCAGGCGCGGGCGATTGAGATCGTAGCCCGCGCGGATGTGCTCGCCGTTCTGCGCCATCAGACGCCAGACGGAGACGTCGCGCCGCGCCACGGAGCCTTCGGGCACCACATCTGCGCCGGCCCGTTCCGCCTGATCCAGCGCGACGCGGATGTTCATCGGTGCCACCGCCAGGTACCACAGCACAACCAGTGCGCCGAGCATCGTCAGGACGGGCAGCAGCGTCCTAGTCATAGGAATGCCCGGCCCGCAGCCCCTCGCGGACCCGGTGCGCGACCTCCAGGAATTCCGGCGACTCGCGCAGATCGAGCGGGCGCTCTTTCGGCAGCGGGCTTTCGATGACATCGGTGATGCGCCCGGGGCGCGGGCTCATCACGACGATCCTGGTGGACAGGTACACCGCCTCCGGGATCGAGTGGGTGACAAAGCCGATGGTCTTTTCGGTGCGCGCCCAGAGCTTCAGAAGTTGTTCATTGAGGTGGTCGCGCACAATCTCGTCAAGTGCTCCGAACGGCTCGTCCATCAGCAGGATGTCCGCGTCAAACGCCAGGGCGCGCGCGATAGAGGCGCGCTGCTGCATGCCGCCGGACAATTGCCAGGGATATTTGCCGTCAAAGCCCTCCAGATCGACCAGTTCGAGCACCCGTTCAACGCGCTCTGTCTGCTCGGACCTGGAAAACCCCATGATTTCCAGCGGCAGCCGGATATTGCCGCCGATCGTGCGCCAGGGGTAAAGTCCCGCGGCCTGAAACACGTAGCCATAGGCGCGGTTGCGGCGGGCCTCGTCCGGGGCTATGCCATTGACGCTGATCGTGCCGGATGTCGGCGTCTCGAGCGCGGCCACGCAGCGCAGAAAGGTGGTCTTGCCACAGCCCGACGGGCCGATGAAGCTGACGAAGTCGCCTTTCATGATGTCGAGATCGACATCCTTGAGCGCGTGCACCGGGCCGTCATTGGTCTGAAACGTAAGGTTCAGGCCGCGCGCGCTGATCGTTGATTGGGTGTTCAAACCGGAAACTGCTTTCTTGTCACACACCGGTGGCCGGAATGCCCGTCCGCTCCACCGGACGCGGAGATGTCAGCTCTTTCCAGGTCGACAACGCCTTGTTGGTAACCCCGTTCGCCGGTCGCGAGATGAATTCGCCATGGCCTTCCTGCGTGCGGATCTCGCCGTCATGCACCGCGACCTGCCCACGGGTGAGCGTAAAGCGCGGCAGGCCGGTGACCTCCTTGCCCTCAAACACGTTGTAATCGATGGAGGATTGCTGCGCGCTGGCGGAGATGGTCTTGGACTTCTCGGGATCCCAGACCACCAGATCGGCATCCGATCCCACCGCAATCGCCCCCTTGCGCGGATAACAATTGAGGATCTTGGCGATATTGGTGGAGGTGACGGCGACAAATTCGTTCATCGTCAAACGACCCGTCCGCACCCCGTGGGTCCAGAGCATCGGCATCCGATCCTCCAGCCCGCCGGTGCCGTTGGGGATCTTGGTGAAATCACCCACGCCATAGCGTTTCTGATCGGTGGTGAAGGCGCAGTGATCGGTCGCCACAACCGACAATGAGCCCGCCTGCAACCCCGCCCACAGGCTGTCCTGATGCTGCTTGTTTCGGAATGGCGGCGACATCACGCGGCGCGCGGCATGGTCCCAGTCCTGGTTGAAATACTCGCTGTCATCCAGCGTCAGGTGCTGGATCAGCGGCTCCCCCCAGACCCGCTTGCCCTGCTGTCGCGCGCGCCGGATCGCCTCGTGCGATTCCTCGCAGGAGGTGTGCACGACGTAAAGCGGCACACCGGCCATGTCGGCGATCATGATGGCGCGGTTCGTGGCCTCACCCTCGACCTGCGGCGGGCGCGAATAGGCATGCGCCTCGGGGCCGGTATTGCCTTCGGCCAGCAGTTTTGCCGAAAGCTCCGCCACCACGTCGCCGTTTTCGGCATGCACAAGTGCGATCCCGCCCAGTTCGGCCAGCCGGTTGAACGAGGCAAAAAGCTCATCGTCATTGACCATCAGCGCGCCTTTGTAGGCCAGGAAGTGCTTGAAGGTGTTGATGCCGCGCTGCTCGATGACGGTTTTCATGTCGCTGAAGACCTGTTCCCCCCACCATGTGACCGCCATGTGAAACGAATAGTCGCAATTGGCGCGGGTCGACTTGTTGTCCCAGCGCTTGATCGCGTCAAGCAGGCTTTCGCCCTGATTGGGCAGGCAGAAATCCACCACCATCGTGGTGCCGCCCGCCAGTGCCGCGCGTGTGCCGCTTTCGAAATCATCCGACGAATAGGTGCCCATGAAAGGCATTTCCAGATGCACATGCGGATCGATGCCGCCCGGCATCACGTAACACCCGGTCGCGTCCAGCTCTTCGTCGCCTCTGAGCCCGTCGCCGATCTCGACGATCCGGCCGCCGTCGATCAACACATCCGCCTTGTAGGTGAGGTCATGGGTGACGACCGTTCCGTTTTTGATCACTGTAGTCATATCGTCACCTTCCTCTTGAGGCGTTGGCACAGATGGGGGCGCTCAGGACACAATCTCTGCGGTTTCGACAACCGCGTGCAGCAGAACATCGGCACCGGCGGACGCCCATTCGGGGCTGATCTCTTCGGCTTCGTTGTGGCTCAGCCCGTCGACGCAGGGGCACATGACCATCGCCGTGGGCGCGACGCGGTTGATCCAGCAGGCATCGTGCCCCGCGCCCGAGATCAGGTTCATGTGGGAATAGCCCAGACGCTCCGCGGCGGAGCGCACAGCCGAGACGCAATTCTCGTCGAATTCCACCGGATCGAAGCCGCCCACCTTTTCAAACGCGACGGACAGGCCCATGTCGTCGGCAATTGTCTGCGCCTCTTCGCGCAGCCGTTCTTCCATGTCGGTGATGACCGCAAGCTCCGGCGAGCGGAAATCGACGGTGAACACCGCCTTGCCCGGGATCACGTTGCGCGAATTGGGGTAGACGTCGATATGGCCTGCAGCGCCCACCGCGTGGGGCGCGTGGGACAGCGCGATCTCCTCCACTTTCTCGAGGATCCGGGCCATGGCGAGGCCTGCATTCTTGCGCATCGGCATCGGGGTGGAGCCGGTATGGGATTCCTTGCCCGTCACGGTGACCTGCGTCCAGGACAGGCCCTGCCCATGGGTGACAACGCCGATATCCTTGCCATCCGCCTCGAGGATCGGCCCCTGTTCGATGTGCAATTCGAAAAAGGCATGCATCTTGCGCGCGCCGACCTCTTCATCACCCCGCCAGCCGATCCGCTGCAGCTCGTCCCCGAAGGTCTTGCCCTCCGCATCCTCGCGGGCATAGGCCCAGTCCTGGCTGTGCAGCCCGGCGAACACACCCGAGGACAGCATCGCGGGCGCAAAGCGTGTGCCTTCCTCGTTGGTCCAGTTGGTGACCACGATGGGGTGCTTCGTCTTGATGTCGAGATCGTTGAGGGTGCGGATCAGTTCCAGACCTGCAAGCACGCCCAGCACCCCGTCGTATTTTCCGCCTGTCGGCTGGGTGTCGAGATGCGAGCCCACATAGACCGGCAGGGCGTCGGGATCGGTGCCGTCGCGGCGCGCAAACATGTTGCCCATCTGGTCGAGCCCCATGGTGCAGCCCGCGGCCTCGCACCACGACTGGAACAGGGCCCGTCCTTCGCCATCCTCGTCGGTCACCGTCTGGCGGTTGTTGCCGCCTGCAACGCCGGGGCCGATCCGGGCCATCTCCATCAGGCTGTCCCACAGACGTTCGCCGTTGATGCGCAGGTTCTCTCCGATTGCGGCCATAGGATTCCCTCCGCGCGTGCGTCATTCGGACGAACGCTAATTTTACCAGCTGGTCAAATCAACGCTATCAGAGGGTTGGCATGTGTCAAGAAAATTGCTTTGGTGGTCCTGCAATCTGTCGGTGCGGCGCGATGCTCTGCGAATAAGTGCACAAAATTTCCGTTGGTGGCCCATGACCAAGACCGAAACGCGCATCCAGAAGAAGAATCAGGCCGCCATTCTCGCGGCTGGGCTGAAGGTCTTTTCGCAATACGGCTTTCGCGGCTCGACGCTCGATCAGATTGCGAAGGAAGCGGGGCTGTCAAAGCCCAACCTGATCTATTATTTCGCGTCGAAAGACCTGATTTACAAGGCCCTGCTTGACCGGCTGCTGGAGAACTGGATGGAGCCGATCTACCAGATCGATGCCACCGGCGATCCGGTCGAGGAATTGATCGGATATGCCAGGCGCAAACTGACGATGAGCCAGAACTACCCCGCCGAAAGCCGGCTGTTTGCCAATGAGATCATCCAGGGCGCGCCGCAGATCGGAGACGCGCTCAGAGGAGAGTTGCGCCGCGTCGTCAAGAAAACCGCCTCGACCATCGATGCCTGGGTGGCGGCGGGGCGGATCCAGCCGGTGAATCCTTACCACCTGATTTTTTCTATTTGGTCAATTACCCAGCATTACGCCGATTTCGACGTTCAGGTCAAAGCGGTCATGGGCCCCGAGGATCCTTTTCCCAGCGCGCAGGACTATCTCGAAAACATGCTGCGCCGGATGCTGACCGCCAGCCCCGGCGCTTCCGGTTAGTCTCGCGCGCTATTCCGCCGCGACGCGGCTGGGGTTGTTGGGATGCGCGGTCCAGTCCGCGGGTTCGGCCTCGACCAACTTGCCGGTGCGCGGATCGACCGTGCCAGGCGCCTGACGGACCATGGTGATGCAGTTTTCCACCGGGCAGACCTCCACACACAGGTTGCAGGCAACGCATTCCTCGTCGATCACGCTGAACTTGCGGTCCCCGGACATCGCAATCGCCTGATGCGAGGTGTCCTCGCAAGCCGCAAAGCACCGCCCGCAGCTGATGCAGGCGTCCTGATCGATCGACGCCTTGGTCACGTAGTTGAGGTTCAGATACTGCCAGTCCGTCACATTCGGCACCGCCATCCCGACAAAATCCGAGGTCCGCGTGTGGCCCTTTTCATCCATCCATTGCGACAGGCCCGAGATCATCTCCTGCACGATCTTGAACCCGTAGGTCATGGCCGCCGTGCAGACCTGCACATTGCCCGCCCCGAGCGCCATGAACTCCGCCGCATCGCGCCAGGTCGTGACCCCGCCGATGCCCGAGATCGGCAGCCCGGCGGTGGCCGGGTTGCGGGCGATTTCCGCAACCATGTTCATCGCAATGGGCTTTACCGCCGGGCCGCAATAGCCGCCATGGGTGCCCTTGCCGTCAATCGTCGGTTCCGGCGCCATGGCATCGAGGTCCACCGACACGATGGAGTTGATCGTGTTGATCAGAGACACCGCGTCGGCGCCTCCGAGCTTTGCCGCTTCGGCGGGTCTGCGGATATCGGAAATGTTCGGCGTCAGCTTCACGATGACGGGCCTGGAATAGTAGGTCTTGCACCATTCGGTGACCATGGTGATGTATTCCGGCACCTGCCCGACCGCCGAGCCCATGCCGCGTTCGGACATGCCATGCGGGCAGCCGAAATTCAGCTCGATCCCGTCGGCGCCGGTCTCTTCGACCAGCGGCAGGATGTCCTTCCAGGCCTGCTCTTCGCAGGGCACCATCAGCGACACGATCAGCGCGCGATCCGGGTAGTCGGCCTTGACGCGCCGGATCTCTTCGAGATTTACAAACAGATCGCGGTCGGTGATCAACTCGATGTTGTTCATGCCCAGAACCCGCCGGTCCGCGCCATGAATGAAGCCGTATCGCGGGCCGTTCACATTGACCGCGGGCGGCCCTTCGGCGCCCAGTGTCTTCCACACGACGCCGCCCCATCCGGCCTCGAACGCGCGGCGGACGTTGTATTCCTTGTCCGTCGGCGGCGCAGAGGCGAGCCAGAACGGGTTCGGGCTCTTGATGCCCAGAAAATCGCTTGTGAGATCCGCCATGTCAGGTGCCCCCTGTCAAAACTGCATGAATGTCCATCGCCGCGTCGCGGCCTTCGGCGACCGCGGTCACGGTCAGATCATCACCACCCGAGGCGCAATCCCCGCCCGCCCAGACACCCGCGCGGGAGGTGCGCCCGGCGCCTGTGACCGCGATCTTGCCGCCATCGCGGTCCAGCCCGGCATCGGTGGTCAGGGTCTGGCCAATCGCGCGCAGAACCTGATCGGCGGCCAGCCGGAATGTCTCTCCGGTGCCCGAAAGCGTGCCCTCTGCCGAGGCGGTGTATTCCAGCTCAAGCTCCTGCGCGGCCCCGTTTCCATGCACCGCTTTCGGCTGCACATTGAACATCAGTTTCACACCGTGCGAGGCCGCAAGATCCTGTTCGAAGCGGCTGGCGCTCATGCCGTCGCGGCCCCGGCGATAGGCAATGGTGACGTTTTCGGCGCCGAGCAGCTTCGACTGCACGGCGGCGTCCACCGCGGTCATGCCGCCGCCGATCACCACCACGTTGCGCCCGACGGGCAGGGTGGCAAGCGCATCGGCCTGCCGGAGCGTCTCGATAAACGTCACCGCATCGGCGACCCCATCCTTGTCCCCGCCCTCGACCGGCAGCGCATTCACGCCACCCAAGCCGACGCCAAGAAAGACCGCGTCATGCGCCTCTGCCAGCGCATCAAGCGTCAGCTCGGCGCCAAGCGCCTTGCCCGGCTCCAGGCGGATGCCGCCGATGGACATCAGCCAGTCGACCTCTTTCGCGGCAAAATCATCGGGCGTCTTGTAAGCCGCGATCCCGTATTCGTTGAGCCCGCCCGCCTTGGGCCGCGCGTCGAACATCACGACGTCATGCCCCAGCATTGCAAGCCGGTGTGCGCAGGCCAGACCGGCTGGTCCCGCACCGACAACCGCCACGGTTTTTCCGGTCGCCTCGGCGCGGGTATAGGGATGTGTTCCGGCGGCCATGAGCGTGTCGGTGGCGAAGCGTTGCAGGCGCCCGATCTCCACCGGCTTGCCCTCGGCCAGCTCCCGCACGCAGGCCTCTTCGCAGAGGTCTTCGGTCGGGCAGACCCGGGCGCACATGCCGCCGAGGATGTTCTGGTCGAAGATCGTCCTGGCCGCGGCTTCGGGTGTGCCGGTGCTGATCTGCCGGATGAAGAGCGGAATATCGATATCCGTCGGACAGGCCGTCACACAGGGCGCATCATGGCAGAAATAGCACCGATCCGCCGCGACCGAGGCTTCATGCGCCTGAAAGCGCGGGTGCAGATCGCTGAAATTCTCTTGCAGGTCGGAAGGATCGATGCGGCCCGGGACGATACCGGGTGTGTACGGACTGTTCATAGCGGCTCCCTGATGTCGCCTGTGAAACGGTGCATTTTCATCGACTGTGGCACAGATCCATATTTTATCAAACGGTAAATTTTTGACTAAAGGATAAAATTGTTGGCGGCGTGGTGGCGTGCTCAAAAAGCGGGCGCGCTGGCAGGGGCCCCAAGGGGGCGGTTTTCGCGGTCTGGCTCGATCTCACCGGTTTTCGACGGGTCTGCTCAAGGCTATATCCGTAACCGGATGGAGCGTTTTCGCTGCAATCTCAGGGCGCGGCGTGTTGCATTGCACATGACGCGGCGGGCCCTTTCGCAAAGCCGCGCTCCCCGATCTCTCGACCTCGCGGTCCGCCGCTCAGGTGGTTCCACCCTCGAAAATCTCGAACCCCAGATCGACAACCCGGTCCGCCTCGCCGGGGTCTCGCAGGATCAGGCGCGCGGCCATTGCGCCGATCTCGTATCGCGGTGTCTGGATGCTCGACAGCGGCAGGGGGGTCGCCTTGCCCGTGCCGATGCCGTTGAACCCCATCAGCCCCAGCGCGTTGGGCACATCGATGCCTTCGGCCAGGGCATGGAACAACCCGCCAAGCGCGAGGTCGTCATTGGCGTAGAAAATGCAGTCGATCTCCGGGTGGCGCGCGCGCAGATCGGCGGTTGCGGCGGAGCCTGCCAGCGCCGAGGAGCGCTCCTCGAGGATCGTGGCCGCCACCAGCGGTGCGCCCATGGACGCCAGCCGCGCCTCGAACGCCAGACGGCGGGCGCGGGACCGGTTGGGCCGCTCGCTCCAGGCGCCGATATAGCCGAACCTGCGATAGCCCTTGGCAAAGAGAAAATCCGCCGCCGTCTCTGCCGCCTTGGTGTGGGACATGCCCACCGCAGAGCCGAGCGGGCGGCCTTCGGTTTCCATGATCTGCACCACGGGGATGTCCAACTGCGCGATCATCCCGGCGACGGTTTCATCATGGTGCAGGCCAGTGAGGATGATCCCCATCGGCGACCAGGACAGCAGGTCGCGCACCACGCGCAACTCGCGGTCGCGGTCATATTCGCTGAGGCCGAGCACGGCGTTCAGCCCGTGTTCGTCGAGCACCGCGTCGATCCCGTCGAGCACGGTCGAGAACACATCGTTGCTCATCGAGGGCAGCACCACCGCGACAAGGTTGCTGCTCTGGTTCTTCAGCGCGCCCGCCAGCCGGTTGGGCGTGTAGCTGAGCGTGTTGGCCGCATCCATCACCCGTTCGCGCAATCCGTCCGAGATGTTGGGCGCGTTGCGCATCACCCGCGACACGGAAATTTCCGAGACACCCGCCAACGTCGCCACATCCCGCAACGTGGCGCGCTGCGGCTTTTCCGTGGTGGTTGTCGGGCGGTTGGTCATGGCGCAGCGTTAGCGCAGTTTCGGCTAATTGACAACGTTACCAATTCGGATTGACAACGTTACCAATAGAATGACAACGTTACCAGCAGGGGTTTCTTTTGGGAGGAAAAAGATGAAACTGACATACATGATCGCGGCGTCACTGACCGTTGCGGCGACCACCGCCAGCGCGCAGGACTTCCCCGAGCGGCCAATCAACCTGATCGCACCGTTCAACGCAGGCGGCGGCACGGATCTGTTGTTGCGCGGTCTGGCGCCGCATTTCGCCGAAGCCATCGGATCGGACGTGTTCGTCTCCAACATGGCGGGCGGGTCGGGCACCGTGGCGGCATCTGCCCTGCAGGGCCAGCGCGCCGACGGCTATCAGCTGGCCTACATGTCGGTGACCGTCTCCACCATCCAGCCGCAGATCAAGAACGTGCCCTACGGTCTCGACAGCTGGACGCCGATCTGCTCCATCGCCGCGTCGCCGACGCTGCTCTTTGTGACCAACGACAGCCCGTTCCAGTCGATGGAAGACGTGGTGGCCGCGGTGAAGGAAGAGCCCGGGAAATATGTCTTCGGCTCCTCCGGCCCCGGGGCCATCACACATCTGACCATGGTGGCGGCCTTTGCCGGTCTGGAAATCATCGACGACATGAAGCACTTGCCGTTCCAGGGCTCCGGCCCCGCGATCAAGGAACTGACCGCCGGCAACATCCAGTTCTTCGGCGATACCGAGATCCTGATGAACCGCGGCGATTTCCGGCCTTTAATGGTGTTCAGCGACGAACGTCTGGAGAACTTCCCCGACGTGCCGACCGCCACCGAGGTCGGGATCGAAGCGCCGCTGAACGAGCTCTACCTCTGGGGCGGGCTCTTTGCCCCGGCCGGTCTGGACCCCGAGGTGACGGCGACGCTTGAATCCGCCTGCGAAGCCGCCGTGGCCTCCGACGGGTTCGGCGCGTTTGCGGCCAACTCCGGCACGGTGATCAAGTACCGCGGCGCAGAGGAGTTCGACGCCTTCTACCGCGCGCAATACGAGTCCAACGCGGCACTGATCGAGGCGGCTGGCCTCTAGGCGCGTCCCGCAGCACAGCAACCGGACCGGCATCCGTCCTGTGAAAAGGATGCCGGTCCGCGCCCTTTCACATGAAAGTCCCGCCCCATGCACCGGATTGCCAACGAACGGGTGATCGTGCAGCTTGCCCTGCTGATCGCGGCTGCCGCCCTTTACGCATCCACCTATGGACAGAGCTTTTCCGCCAGTGATCTGGCGCAATCGCCGATGTTCTTCCCGCGCATCATCCTGATGCTGTGGATGGGCCTGAACGTGATCTCCCTGGCCCAGGCCGTGACAGAGGGCGGGGGGGGCGGTCCCATCGCAAGCTGGACGCGTATCGGCGCGGTGATCGTGGCGGCGCTGATCTATACCAACGTGATCGGCTCCGAAGGGTTCTTTATCCCCTCGGTGCTCTTTGCCCTGATCTCCCTGCCGGCTTTCGGCATCCGCAACCCGATCCTCGTGGTCCTGTTTGCCGTGGCGGTCCCCGGCGCGCTGGTGCTGCTATTCAATCACTCGCTCGGGATGCCGCTGCCGACATCCCGCTTCACCTACCTGTTCTGAGGCACCGACATGCTGTCATCCCTGCCGGAGGCCATCGGCATTCTGCTCAGCCTGGAAGGGCTCCTGGTGCTGGTGCTCGGCACGGTTCTGGGCATCGTCCTGGGCGCGATGCCGGGCATCGGATCGACCGTGGCGGTCGCGATTGTGCTGCCCTTTACGCTCACCATGAGCCAGGCCCCGGCGATCCTGCTGCTGCTCGCGGTCTATGCCGGGTCGGTCTATGGCGGCTCCATCGCGGCGATCCTGATCAATACGCCGGGCACGCCGCAATCGGCGGCCACCTGCCTGGACGGCTACCCGATGGCGCAGCGCGGCGAGGCCGGGCTGGCGCTTGGCTGGGCCACCGTGGCCTCTGTCATCGGAGGTCTGGTGTCGGCGGTTGTGCTGATCTTTGCCGCGCCGCAGCTTGCGGCCTTTGCGCTCGAGTTCGGCCCGATCGAGACCTTCGCGCTGATCCTGCTGGGCATGACCTGCATCGTGTCGGTGTCCACCGGCTCTGTGGTCAAGGGGCTGATGGCGGGCATGATCGGGATCTTCCTGTCCACCGTGGGCGGCGATCCGATCCTTGGCGAGATGCGCTTCACCTTCGGCAACTGGCAGCTCTTTGCAGGCTTCAACCTGCTGGCCGTGGTGATCGGCGTCTTTGCGCTCTCGGAGGTCTTCATGCGGGCCAGCGCGCCGCTGAGCCGGGTGTCGGAGCTTGTGGCCTTCAGCGGGATCGTGCTGCCCAGCCGGGCCATGTGGAAGGGGCGGCTGCGGAACCTGTCGAAATCCGTGGTGATCGGCAACCTGATCGGCGTTCTGCCCGGCACTGGCGCGGCGACGGCGGCCTTCATCTCTTACGCCGAAGGGCGGCGGTCATCGCCCAACGGCGCCGGTTTCGGCAAGGGTGAGCCCGATGGCATCGTGTCCTCCGAGGCGGCCAACAACGCGGTGACCGGCGGCGCGCTGGTGCCGACCATGGCGCTGGGCATTCCCGGCGACGCGATCACCGCCGTCATGCTCGCCACCCTCACGCTGCACGGAATCACGCCGGGGCCGAAACTGGTCGACGACAACCCGACGCTGATCGCCGCGATCTTTGCCGGTTTCTTCGTCATCAACCTGTTGCTGCTGCCGCTCGGCATGCTGCTGTCGCGGGTCGCGGCCCCGATCCTGCGGGTGCGCGAGGCCTTCATGATGACGGCCATCGTTATTCTGTGCGCCGTGGGCATCTATTTCGTGCGCGGCAACCCGTTTGACCTGCTGGTCATGGGCGGCGCCGGGGTGGTGGGATTCCTGCTGCGCCGTCAGGGATTTCCCATGGCGCCGCTGGTCATCGGCATGGTGCTGGGACCAACGCTGGAGCTGACCCTGCGCCAGGGGCTGATCCTGACCGACGGGAACTTCCTTGCGTTCTTCACCGGCCACCCGATTGCGCTGGTTCTGGCCATCGCCGCGCTGCTGGCGCTCGGCCTGCCGGTGCTGCGCGCTCTTCTGCGCAGGAACGCGGCATGACCGATGCGCCGTCCTGGCTGATCCTCCTCCCGATCCTGCTGGCCGTCGGCGCGTTTGCCGGAACCCTTGCAGGTCTGCTGGGCATCGGTGGCGGCATCGCAATTGTGCCGGTGCTCTACTGGTTGACCGAAGCCGGACTGCTCGATGTCGCGCCGGAGGTCGCCATCCATTTCGCGGTTGCAACCTCGCTGCTGACGATCATTCCGACCTCGATCTCGTCGGCCCGGGCGCATCACGGCAAAGGCGCCATCGACCTGCCGATGTTCCGCTCCTGGGCGCCGTTCATGGTCATCGGCGCGCTGATCGGCGGCGGTCTGGCCGCCAATGCGAATGCCACGGTCCTGTCAGCCGTTTTCGGCACCGTCGCCCTGATCGTGGTGCTGAACATGCTGATTCCGACACCGGTTGTTCTGGCGGAAAAGCCGCCCGCGGCGCTGCTGGGCCGGGCTGCGATTGCCGGGCCGATCGGGGCGTTTTCGGCGATGATGGGGATCGGCGGGGGCACCCTGTCGGTGTCGGTCATGACCTTGCTGTCGGTGCCGGTGCATCGGGCCGTCGGGACAGCGGCGCTGTTTGGCCTCGCGATTGCCGTGCCCGGCATCCTCGGCTACGCCTTTGCCGGGCAGGATATCCCCGGGCTGCTGCCCTGGTCGGTGGGCTATATCAACATCCCCGCGGCGCTGGTCATCTCCGTTGCGACCTTCTGTTTCGCGCCGCTGGGCGCCAAGATCGCGCATCATCTGAACGCGCGGCACCTGCGGCTGGCCTTCGCGGTCTTTCTGGGGATCAGCGGCGCGAAGATGCTGTCGGAGGCCGTGCTCTGACCCGCTCCACCGCAGATGTATCCGAAGGGATTCTGCAGACCGACCGGCTTGCGCTCCATCACTTGCGGGTGAGGCGTCCGGGGGCTCCGCGGGTCCTGCTGCTGGGCGGCTCAAACTTCGATCTGCGGTTCAAGCGCGGCTTTCTGCAGACGGCCATTGCGCAGAGCTGCGACATCGCCACCTACGAGCCGCGCGGCATCGGGCGGACGGCGCAGCCCGACGGCGCCTGGGGAATGCGGGACTATGCGCTGGATGCGCTGGCCTGCCTGGACGCGCTGGGCTGGGAGGACGCGGTTGTTCTGGGCGAGAGCTTTGGCGGCATGACCGCGCTGCATCTGGCGCGTCTGGCACCCGCGCGGCTGCGCGCGCTTGTGATCGCATCGGCCACGGCGGGCGGTGCGCGGCATGCCTCCTACGACATCTCGCAATTTCTGGACCTCGCGCGTGACGAGGCGGCCGCCGCCGCGATGTGCCTGCAGGACACGAGGCTCGCCGCGCTGCGATCAGAGCACCCGGCAGGTTTTGCAGAGCGGCTCGCCGACCGGCTGCGCTTTGAGACCGCCTTTGCCGATCCGTCGATCCGCGGCGGCGGCTACGGCCGCCTGCTGAGCGCCCGCCGCACCCATGATTGCATCGATGTATTGGCGCGGATCACGACACCTGCCACCGTCATCGCGGGCCGGTTCGATCGCCAGGCCCCTCCGGCGGCGCAGCAGGCCTTGGCCGAGGGGCTCCCGAATGCGCGGTTCCACCTCTTCGATGGCGGCCACGGCCTGCTTTTCACCGAGCCCGACGCGGTCCGGACGGCGCTTGCGGCCATTGAGCGCGCGTCAAGTCACGCTTTGGATCGGGCGATCTGCCGGTAGCCATCGCGGTGCGCGGCGTGGACGAGGCGCGTTGGTGACGCAGGCGCGCGGGGCCTGTGATCCAGGACGTCGCCACGCGCCCCGGCACCGGATGCGCCACATCTCACAGCCCGCCCATTGCCGCGCGCCCACGCCCGCGTTAGCGTTCCGCCATGCAAGCGCCCCTGATCGACAATCTGCAGTATTGCAATTTCTCGGAAAAGATCTTCCGCCAGCTGCGCGCGGGCGGGGTCGACGCGATCCACGTGACCATCGCCTATCACGAGAGCTTTCGCGAAATGGTCCTGAATCTCGAACGGTGGAACCGCTGGTTCGAGCGCCACCCCGACCTGATTCTGCGCGGCACCGAGGCGCGGCATGTGCGCGACGCGCAGGAGTCAAACCGCACAGCGGTGTTCTTCGGCTTCCAGAACCCCAGCCCGATCGAAGACGATATCGGGCTTGTTGAGATCGTGCATCAGCTGGGTGTGCGCTTCATGCAGCTGACCTACAACAACCAGTCGCTGCTGGCGACGGGCTGTTACGAGGACGAGGACACCGGCCTCACGCGCATGGGGCGCGAGGTGGTGGCCGAAATGAACCGGGTCGGGCTGGTGATCGACATGAGCCATTCCGGCGAACGCTCCACCCTCGAGGTGATCGAGCATTCCACCCGCCCCATCGCCATCACCCACGCCAATCCCGACTGGTGGCACAGCGCCCTGCGCAACAAGTCCGATACCGTTCTGAAAGCGTTGACCAATTCCGGCGGCATGCTGGGCTTTTCGCTTTATCCGCATCACCTGGCGGACGGCACAAATTGCAAGCTGACGGCGTTTTGCGAAATGGTGGCCGAAGCCGCGGACCGCTACGGGGTCGAGAACCTCGGCATGGGCACGGATCTGTGCCAGGATCAGCCCGATGACGTGGTCACCTGGATGCGCGTCGGGCGCTGGACCAAGGGGATCGACTTCGGCGAAGGCTCTGCCGGTGCGCCGGGCTTTCCTCCGATGCCCGACTGGTTCAAGGACAATCGCGACTGGGACAACCTGAGGGACGGGCTGCGCGAGGCCGGGTTTTCGCGGGGCGACACGGACGCGCTGCTGGGCGGCAACTGGTTGCGGTTCTACCAGTCGAGCTTCGGGGCCGGGTAGGCCGGATCCTTGTGTGTCGTGCTGAGGGCGTGTCCGGCGCGGCCCGCCCGTCAGAGGCCCGTCACGGATCGCGCCGCAAAGACCGCAACGGCCTCAAAACGCCCGCGCGGCAAAGTGGCACCCTGCCGCATCTATGGTGACTTCCCAAGCCGCGCCGTGGATGGCAGTCTGTTTGCCATGAAGGATATCGCTCCGCCTCCGCCCCAGACCGCCCTCCGGCCCGCCCGCGATGTCATGCGGCTGGCGCGCATGGGCGCGATGTTTCCGACGCGCTTGTCGTTCCTGCGCGTGCTCATGCGGCAATTGGCGCGAGAGGGCGCGCGGCTGACGCGCCCGGTCTGGCAGATCGACGCTGCCGGGTTCGGGCATGCGGTCTATTCGATCCCGCTTGGTGGCCATGTCTACAGCCTCGTCGCGATCTCGACCGATCTGCCGGATCATCTGCGCACCGACCGGGTGATCGCGACGGCCTGGGACACCACCTATGTGCTCTATGACGGCGTGCCGGACGCCTCCGAGATCGCGCGCATCCGGCAGAACGCGCCCTTGCAAGAGGCCGGACGCTTTACCGAGCGGGATCTGGTGCTCAGCCGGGCCAACAAATCCGTGCGGCTCTTTGCGCATGTGGTGGAACGGCTCAGGGCCGGTGGCCAGCCGGATGCGGCGCTGATCAACACGGTGGGTTACCTCATGCGCACCACGGCGGTTTACGGCAACGGCAAGTTCGGCATCGCTGACCGCGCGCTGATCGCCGGGCGGGGCGGTCTGGGCGGCCCCTTTGCCGCCGAGATGCTGACGGTCTGGATGATCCGCAGCTTCACCCATGATCTGGCCGAACATCTGGGCGGCGCGCCGCTTGATCCGGATCTCAAGCGCCATCTCGGCATCGGCAATTCCACCGGGCTCGGCATGGCGCCGTTTCTCGTCTCGCACCCGGTGCTGCTCAACAACTGGATGCAGGCGCGCGAAACCGCGCTGGCGCGGGTGCGGGCCGTCAAGACCCTGACAGATGAGGAGCGCGAGAGAGTGCGCCGCCTCGCGGACCGCGCCATGCGCCATCTGGCGCAATGGCAGGTGCCCGATCGCTTGCATCAGGCGCGGATCGATGTTTTGCGGTCGGAATGGGATCTGCTGCGGTCGTGGCTGACCGATGAAACCCTCGGCGCGCCTCAGCCGTTGGATTCCCTGATGGCCAGAACAGCTACCCTTTCCACCGACACCCAGGAGCTCACCGTGGCGCTTCTGCTCGAGCCCTTCGGCGCGCTTGTGGACGGGCTTGAGGCAGAGATGACCGATGCTCTGGGCTTTGCCGGAGAGCCGTTCGAGACCGTCGCCGACCTGCGCGCGGCCATCGAGGCGCGCTTTGACTGGGCGCTCGACCTGGATTTCCACGATCCGGAAGAAACCCGGATCTTCTGGTATGTCTCGGAGGAAAAGCTGGAGCCGCGGGTCGGCGACCGCCATGCCGAAGCCGGGGCGGAGCGCGAATCCCCGCTCGATATCGCGCGCCGGGTGCAGGCGCTTTACAGCGCTCTGGAAGGCGCGGAGGATCTGCGTGCGTTCCGCGAGGCGCATCCGCAGCACGAGCTGGCCCTGCGCCGCGTGCAATGCGCGGTGCAGCACGATTACGCCGAGATCCACGACAATCTCATCGGCGCGCGCTGTCTGCCGATCGACATGCTGCGCTGCAAGCTCAGCTTTTTCGGCGCAACGAAGTTCGATCCGAAATCCGACCGCTGGACGCGGATCTCTCTGGCACAAGGCGCACCATTGCCCGATGAGCTGGACACCGCGCGGGCGGATGACTGGTGGTTGCCGGTCCTGACCGCATGACGCGTTCCGCAAACGAAATCTCCGGCCTTGCCTGCAAGGCGGCCATCGGTGCGGGGTTCCCGCCCGCGCAGGCGCAGAGCTTTGGCGACGCGGTGGCCGTGCATCTCGCGGCGGACCGGGAGGCCGAGGTGCTGTCGCGCGCGCTCGACGATGTTTCGGACAGCCCTATCCTGCGCCTGCCGCTCCTGATGGACGATGTGCTCCGGATGATGCGCATTGCGGGGCCCGAAATGGCCTTGACCGTGCAGCCGGGTGACGAGGTGCTGGTGCTCTCTTACGCGGCGCTTCTGCCGGTGGGCGTGATCTCCTGCGAGGTCGATACCGAAGGCGATCTGCCAAAGCTCAACCTCGTCGTCGACCCGGCGCAGAGCACCCGCGCGGCGCTGCCGCCCCGCATCACCGCCCCGGAGGCGCTGGTCGACAAACTGAGCGCGCTTGCGGCAAAGACCTATGTGCCGGCGAGTGCCGCTTCGCGAAGCGCAGGGGCCGGCGCGGGGGACATCGACAACGATTGAGCCTCACGGGTCATGGCGCCGACCGGCGTGACCGGGGCAGCGGGATCGGGCCAGCGGGATCGGGCCAGCGGAATTGGGACTGGCCCGGCGCCCGGCGGAACAAACCCTGGGGGCGCGCATGCAACAACACCGGAGACCCAAGTGACCGACGACGCCCTGGCCCTGCACATCAGACAGAAACTGCCCGACGCGCTGCGGGTCCTGCTGGAGAGCTTCCCGCGCGGAACATGGGAGGCGCATCCGCAATTTTCGGGTCTCGTGCAATTCTGGCTCGACCGGCACCTCATGTTCCGTCGCCTGACACAGGCGTTGCGCGACGATGCGGAAGCCGCGGTCGATGGCAGGCTGGAGGCGCATGCCCACGCCGCGCGGCTGTCACGCTACGGCGGCATGCTGGTCAGCCAGTTGCAGGGCCATCACCAGATCGAGGACACGCATTACTTTCCGGCGTTGTCGCGGCTCGAAACACCGCTCGCACGCGGCTTTGCGATCCTCGACGCCGATCACCACGCGCTGGACGGGCTGCTCGAGCGTTTCACGCAAAGCGCCAATGATGTGTTGCAGGGGCAGGGCGAGGCGGGGCGCTTCCATACCGAGCTTTTGTCCTTCGAGGGGCTGCTGCACCGGCATCTCGAGGACGAAGAGGATCTGATCGTACCGGTGATCCTCAAACATGGCGCAGACGGGCTTCATTAGGGCGCCTGACGAAGTGCCCGATACATCGCGTATCATGTAACGCGTTGAAATCTAAGATTTCAGGCAGCGTCACATGAGACCGGTTTTTCGCATGGCGCTATGGGCCGCGTCAGACCGACGGCGCGACCTCGCAGGTGCGGAACGCCGCAACCGCTGCTGCCGCATCGCTCAGATCGAAGGGCACTTCGGTCTCCCCCAGCAGGGCGACCGCGCGGCCGTTGAACTGCAGGCCGTTCAGGACGTTGCCAAATCCGCTGTCGGTCACGGTGAGCGTGTCGCCCTCCACCGCGTGACGCCCGGTGGAGATCGTGTTGGCATCGCCACCCTCGAAACGCAGGGCAAAGACGGGTGCGTCGGGCCAGCCTGCGGGGTTCGACAGATGGATGGCATAAAGCGCGCCGTCATAGGTCACGCGCACATGTGGCGCGTCCTCGAGATTGTCGAGCGTGCAAATCGGCGTCGGGCTGAATTGCCACGCGCCTGCGGGCGCGGCGAGGCAGATCAGGGCGGCAAGCAAGGCGTCTCTCATGACGGGCATGTAGCGGTGGAACCCGAGGTTGCCAGTTTTGCCGCCTTTTCGCCGGGTCAGGGGTCTGCGACCGCCACGGAGCCAATATGCCAGAAGACGTGGCAAAAAGTGAGGCGCATCCGATCCCGGACGGGCACCGGACACGAAAAAGGCGCCCCCGAAGGGCCGCCTCTTCCAGTTCAGTCCTGTCGTGCCTTAGGCGTTGACAGAGGCGCCACGCGGGCCAGCGAGCAGCCAGACGATCAAGCCGACAACCGGCAGCAGCAGGATGACGAGCGTCCAGACGATCTTGGCGGCGGTCGAGGCCGAAGATGTCAGAACCTGGTAGATCGCGTAAAGGTCAGCGATCAGAATAATCAGTCCGAGAAGGCCATATTCCATTGGTCGATCTCCTATTTTTCCTATCTGCACAGACAACACCAGAACCGGATTTCGGTTCCCGCAGTTTTCAAAATTCTTCAGGCAGGGAAAGTGAGGGGCCTTGATCAGTTGCCGCAGGTTTCGGGCAGAACGGCCGCCCAGACCGGGCAGAACGCCACCCACGCCCGCCAGACATCCGTGGCGCCGATCGCGTGATGCGTGGCCACCCAGACCCGGCCCGAGCGTTGCAGAAGCGCCTGCACGCTGGCGCCGTCGGACATCTGTGGATCAAAGCCGCCGCGGCGCGCGCCGGGGGTGGTCTCCAGGTCGATCTCGCCGCCGCCGGGCCGTTTCGCCTGCAGGCTGGCAAATCCGTCATCGCCGGAAACCCGCAGGTCGTCGACGACAACGATCACCCTGGGGCCAAGCGTCCATTCCACGTGAGGGCGGATCGCGTCCAGCATCTCGGCGCGCAGATCGGTGCCGCGCGCGGGCTCTTCTCAGGCCAGCGCCGGGGTGGCAAGCATAGACAGGACCAACGACGCGCGCATGAGAGGGCGCTCCAACAGGGGACAGGCGCAATACTGCGTCAGTGTCGGCGCACGGGTCAGGCAGACCAAACGCATCCCGGCGCGGCCCAAGGGGTGCAATTGCGCGCATCATGCCTAAATGGTGGAGGGCAACCTTTTCAGGAGACGCCCATGCAATGCCCCGTCGACGGAACCGCCCTTGTCATCGCAGAACGCAGCGGGGTCGAGATCGACTACTGCCCCACATGCCGTGGCGTGTGGCTGGATCGGGGTGAGCTTGACAAGATCATCGAACGCGCGGGCAGCTTTGCGCCGCCGCAGGCCGCGCCGCGGGACAGCGGGCGGGACTATCTCGACAGCCATGACCGCGACGACCGCGGTCGCCGCAAGAAGAAGGGAGGTCTGGGTGACATGCTGGGCGACATATTCGACTTCTGACGGCAAATGTCGTGGCCATCCCGCAACCCCGACCCGGAAGGAGACGACATGCGCCCGGTCTTTGTGATGCTGAGCCTGCTGGCTCTGTCCGCCTGCGGAGTGCCCTTTGTCCCGTTTGTCTGATCACACGGCCCGGCGCGGCTGCGCAGTGGTCCTGGCGGTGATGACGCTTTCGGCCTGCCAGACCGATGCGCTGGTGGTCGACGCCGATGACCCGTGCGGGGCCTCTGCCTTGCAAGGCTACATCGGCCAGCCGGAAACAGAGGTGCCGCGCCCCGCAGACACGCCGGTGCGCGTGATCAGCCCCGGCATGGCGGTCACGATGGATTACCTGGAAAAACGCCTCAACATTCATGTGGACGAGGTCGGCGTGGTGACGGCTTTGCGGTGTGGGTGACAGTTTCGCGGATGGCGGCCCTGTTGCAGAAATCGGCGGAGGGATTCACTGCGTGAATCCAGCATGATAGCTGGGGTGCATGAGCAGTTGGGCGCCTACGAAGTACAAGACCACGAACCGGTCGGCCTGCAATGAGGCACTCAAGCGGCGCGGTTCGCTGACAGTGTGGTTTGATCCCGATATGGTCTGGAAGCCGCCCGCTGCGGCAGACGACCGGCTTCGTGCAGAGCCTGCTGCAACTGGTCGGGCCGTCCATTGCCCGGCAGGCGATTTGCGACGCAAATCTGCCGAGAGGGGAGATCACCGGCAGCAGTATCGGCGACGCGCCCATGTCGCCAGAACTGCCGGACCGGATCCCGCGTGAACAGCAGACCGGTTCCGTGACGGCTGACGGCGCCTGCGACAGCCGGAAGTGTCACGCGGCAATCGCTGCTCGAAACGCAGCCGCCATCATCCCGCCCCGCAGGACCGCCAAACCGCGGAAGCCCACGAGCCCGGGCGCCGTGGCCCGAAACGAAGCCTTGCGCGCCTCGAAGGAGCCGGGCCGTGCCATCTGGCGACGATGGAGCGGATATCACCGCCGGAGCGGCGTCGAGGCAAAGATGACCTGCCTCAGACTGCCCGGCCAATCCCTCATGGCGCGCGACGTCGAGCGCGAGGCCGCCGGTCTTCAGGTTCGCATCGCGGTGCCCAACGGCGACACCGCCCTCGGTATGCCCGTCACAGCGGCTGCAGGATAAGTCCATCCGGGCAAAGGCGAACCCCGCTCAGAACTCGATTTGTGCAACAGCGCCTGTTTTTGGTGTAATATCGGGGAGTTATGAGAGAGGTCAGGCCGAGCTTTTTGAGCGGGCTTCGAAATTCGATAGGGAACGTTTGATCCTGGAAGCTACAATAGAGCTTAGAATAAACAACTTTCGTAGAAATCTGGGCTTGGATCCGCTTCAATTTGCCCGGCAACCTCACCGCTTCCGCCGCTTCACATTCCCGCCCCGTTGCCCGGGCCTGCCCGCCGTGGAGCGGCCTTTTGACTTCACCGCCGCCTCGGAGGCCTTCTCCACCGCCTGTTGCCGGGCCAGCGGGTCGTCTGCGACGGCCAGATCCACCGCTTCGAGCCGCTTGACCTCGTCGCGCAGGCGCGCCGCTTCTTCGAATTCGAGGTTCTCGGCGGCCTTGCGCATGTCGGTGCGCAGCCCCTCCAGCACCGCCTGCAGGTTGGAGCCCGCCAGCTTGTCGTCGATCTTTGTGGTGACGCGGTTCATGTCCACGTCGCCCTTGTAGAGCCCCTGCAGGATGTCATCGACATTCTTGCGGATGGTCGCGGGCGTGATGTCGTTGGCCTCGTTATAGGCGATCTGCTTGTCGCGGCGGCGGTTGGTCTCTGCCAGCGCCCGCTCCATAGAGCCTGTCATCCGGTCGGCATACATGATCACGCGGCCATCGGCGTTGCGCGCGGCGCGTCCGATGGTCTGGATGAGCGATGTCTCGGACCGCAAAAAGCCTTCCTTGTCGGCATCGAGAATGGCCACCAGCCCGCATTCGGGAATATCCAGGCCCTCGCGCAGCAGGTTGATGCCCACCAGCACGTCAAACGCCCCGAGCCGCAGGTCTCGCAGGATCTCGATCCGCTCGATCGTGTCGATATCCGAATGCATGTAGCGCACCTTGATGCCCTGCTCGTGCATGTATTCGGTCAGATCCTCGGCCATGCGCTTGGTCAGCGTGGTGACCAGCGTGCGGTAGCCGTCGGCGGTCACCCGGCGCACCTCGTCCAGCAGATCGTCGACCTGCATGTCCACGGGGCGGATCTCCACCTGCGGGTCGAGCAGGCCGGTGGGGCGGATCACCTGTTCGGTGAAGACACCGCCGGTCTGCTCCAGCTCCCAGGCGGCGGGTGTGGCGGAGACGAAGACCGATTGCGGCCGCATCGCGTCCCATTCCTCGAACTTCAGCGGTCGGTTGTCCATGCAGGAGGGCAGGCGGAACCCGTGTTCGGCCAGCGTGAACTTGCGCCGGTAGTCGCCCTTGTACATGCCCCCGATCTGCGGGACGGAGACGTGGGATTCGTCGGCAAACACAATTGCATTGTCGGGGATGAATTCGAACAGCGTCGGCGGCGGCTCTCCCGGCGCACGGCCCGTGAGGTAGCGCGAATAGTTCTCGATGCCGTTGCAGACGCCGGTCGCCTCCAGCATTTCGATGTCGAAATTGGTGCGCTGTTCGAGCCGCTGCGCCTCCAGCAGCTTGCCTTCGCCGACCAGCTGATCGAGCCGCTGGCGCAGCTCCTTTTTGATCTCGATCACCGCCTGCTGCATGGTCGGCTTCGGGGTCACGTAATGCGAATTGGCGTAGACGCGGATGCGCTCGAACGTGCCGGTCTTCTCGCCGGTGAGCGGGTCGAACTCGGTGATGCCCTCCAGATCCTCGCCGAAAAAGCTGAGCTTCCAGGCGCGGTCCTCGAGGTGGGCGGGCCAGATCTCCAGCGAATCGCCGCGGACCCTGAACGACCCGCGCTGGAACGCCTGATCGTTGCGCCGGTATTGCTGGGCCACCAGATCGGCCATCACCTTGCGCTGGTTGTACTCGCGGCCCACATGCAAATCCTGCGTCATGGCGCCATAGGTCTCGACCGAGCCGATACCGTAGATGCACGAGACCGAGGCCACGATGATCACATCGTCGCGTTCCAGCAGCGCGCGGGTGGCCGAATGGCGCATCCGGTCGATCTGCTCGTTGATCTGGGATTCCTTCTCGATATAGGTGTCAGAGCGCGCCACATAGGCTTCGGGCTGGTAATAATCGTAGTAGCTGACGAAATATTCCACCGCGTTGTCGGGGAAGAAGCCCTTGAATTCGCCGTATAATTGTGCGGCCAGTGTCTTGTTTGGCGCGAGGATGATCGCCGGGCGCTGGGTTTCCTCGATCACCTTCGCCATGGTGAAGGTCTTGCCGGTGCCGGTGGCGCCCAGCAGCACCTGATCGCGCTCGCCGCTCTCCACACCTTCGGCCAGCTCCACGATGGCAGTGGGCTGGTCGCCCGCCGCCGAAAACTCGGTCTGCATTTCGAACCGCTTGCCGCCTTCCAGCTTGAGCCGGGTGCGCACGTCCGGCGCAGGCGAATTCAGGACGGCAGCGGCCTTGTCGGAATGGGCATAGGGCATCGGAGCGCTTTCGGTTGGAACAAAAGTAGAATTGTTGTCATTTTCCGGAGATTCAAGCCCCGTCCGAGCGGTCTTGCCCATAAGTCAGATATCGCCACCGCCCGCGATACATCCGGGGCAATTGTCCAGCGCGATTGACGGGCAGAGTGTCGCGAAAAAATGACATGCCGAAGTGTCGCAGGAGGCGATTTACCTCATATATTTCAGAGCGTTGAGGGAGATTGGATGGCCGCGATGCTCCGTCGTTCCCGGCGCTTTAGGTATATTTGATTTGCGCCTTTAAAGGCGCTGGCGCTACGCTTTCAGGGCAAGCAGATTGCCCGACGATGTTCGGGTCGCACACACACCCCTCGCTCCCCGCGGCCTGCGGGTCACGGGCACTCTGCTTGCGACCCCGCCCATGACCTGCCTGCGGCATTGCGCGTTCATCTCGCGCTTGCGTGCGCGCGCGGAATTTCCGATAACGCGGTACGTCCAAGGAGGGTGTCCCATGCGTGCGCGTATCTACCAGCCAGCCAGAACCGCCATGTCCTCGGGTCAGGGCAAGACCAAGCATTGGGTCCTCGAGTTCGCCCAGACCAGCCCGCGCGAAGTGGATCCGCTGATGGGCTGGACCTCGTCCAGCGACACGCAAACCCAGGTGCGTCTGAACTTCGCCGCCAAGGAAGAGGCGCTGGCCTACGCCAAGGAACATGGCATCGATGCGCAGGTCTTCGAGCCCAACAAGCGCAGTCAGAAGATCCGTCCGCGCGGTTACGCGGAGAATTTTGCCGTGGACCGCAAGGGCGCCTGGACCCACTGACGGCCCGGCGGTCGCCATGACGCAGGCCTCGCAACCCAAAGGAACCGGGCACAGCATCTCGCTGGTGACCGGCCCGGATGCCGCCGTGGACGCCGTGCTGGAGCGCCATCACGCCGCCATGCGCGCCGCCTCTCCGGAGGAAAGCTGCCACGTCATGACCGCCGATGCCCTGCGTGCCTCCGGGGCGAAGATCTTCGCATTGCGCGACGCGTCGGGCGAGGTCTGCGCCATCGGGGCGCTGAAGGCCTTTGGCGCCCACGCGGTCGAGCTGAAATCGATGCACACATTGTCCGAGCATCGTGGCAAAGGCCTGGCCCGGGTGCTGCTCGCCCGCCTGCTCGAAGCCGCCCGCGAGATGGATGCCCATCAGGCCTATCTGGAAACCGGTTCCGAGCCCGGCTTCGCCCCGGCCCGCGCGCTTTACGAAAGCGCGGGCTTCACCTACTGCGTGCCGTTCGGCGATTACGTGACCGACCCGCTCAGTGTTTTCATGTGCCGCCCGCTCTGAACGCTTGCGATGCGGCGCGAAAGCCTGCAAAAACGCCCCACGCGGTCCCTTAGCTCAACTGGATAGAGCAGCTGACTTCTAATCAGCAGGTTGAGGGTTCGAGTCCTTCAGGGATCGCCAAACACTCATTTTTTTGCCTTTCTATCAAGGTCTTGATGGGTCATCTTGTCTAACCCGCTCACGAGGTTGGGCAAAAACTTGTCGGTTTGCAACAGCCGGAGCGCGTCCGCAGCCATAGTAGCGCGGTTCGCAGCGGCGACGTAGCGTCGTGCTTCGTGCGGGCTTTCGTGTCCGAGAAAGGCCATGATCTGCCATTCTGTTGCGCCCAGCTCAGCAAGGCGGGCCGCACCGTGCTTTCTCAATCCATGCAGGCTGCATTCAGCTGGCAACCCAGCCTCCTCTACGCGGCCGCGAAACCAATTGCCGAACCCGGCGACCGTGTAAGGCTTGCCCTGCGCGGTCGTGATGAAAACGGCGCGGCCTTCGCTTCGGGCGCCTAACTCGCGTGCCAGTTCCGGCATGAGAGCAAGGGGCAGTTGGACACGTCCACCCGTTTTGCCTCGGACGTAGACGAGAGCGCCATCCCGAATGTTCGCAAAGCCCATGCGTGCGACGTCCTGCCGTGCAGCGCCTGTTCCCAAAGCGATTTCGAAAGCCAGCCGGGCCATGGTTCCCGTGCAATGATGCGCGCGGAATTGTTCGACTTGCTCCACCGTCCAGCTGTGGAAGCCTTTGGACCTGGTCTTGATGCGGTCTGCGCCGGAGGTCGGGTTGGACCCGGTATACCCAAGTTTGCGCGTGGCGTAGCGATATAGCTGCCCCAGTTCCTTGTGCAAACGGTTTGCTGCAAATGGACCATCTTTGAGATCCATCAAAGTCGCCACGTGGCGTGGTTGAAGGTCTGCAAACTGCGCTTCGCCGATCTTCTCCCGAATCCAGTCCAACCTTCCGCGCTTGGCAACCTTGGTGGTATCGCGCAGCGAACGCCATTCCTTCGAGCCGAGGTAATGTTCGATTAGATGATCGAAGGTGCCGTGCGCACTCTTCGGTATGTTCCGATCTGGACCTTCAAGCGCTGCTTCGTAAGCCGCCCGGAACGGCTCTGAGCCGTAGGCGCCAGGTAAATAGGCGCTCACCTTGCGTCCCTTGAGGTTCCGTCTAAGGCGCCAGCGCACCTTGCCGTGCCGGTCCACATGGCGTGTCACGCCGGGAAAAGGGTTTCGTCGTTTGGTCATTCTCGCGCAAGCATTCTGTCGATTTCTGCTGAGCCATCTCGACTGTTCGCCGAGACTCCAACGATAATCTCGTGAGTACCGTCCGGGCGCACAACTAGCCGCCAATCTTTCACGTCAGCGGCAGCAAGGCCCTTGGCGTATCGTGTCAGATCCGACTGAGTGATGTTGGCAGGACGGTTGGCCATATCAATCGTCCATGATTGCGCCGAATTGGAATTTGAGATTGAAGGCATAGGTCAGATCCATCACCGTTGCCGCCAGGTTGGGACTATGCTTGATCTGGCTCGCCACAGCTGCTGACATCGCCGACTTTCCAACAGCCCCAACGGTCCTGTCGAAAATGTCGGAACCATTTGACAAGAGTTCGGGTGCGATAATCAGGAAGGCATCTTCGCCTGCACGAGCTGCCACAAAGGCTTGGCGGACGCTGTGCGGGACGCTTTCGTCGTCCATCATGCACAATCGAAGCTTGCGCGAAATCTCGCGGATCCATTCGATTTGCGGTTTGTTCTGAGCCAGCGCTCCGAGCATCCTCACGAGCACCACACCTTCGTCGTCGTAGACCACGGGCTTCTCGTTGATGGGCGTGATAGCGCCCTTGTCTTGCCAATACTGTACGGTTCGACGGGGAAGACCGGCTTTCTGTGCAATCGCAGTCAGTGTGTGCATTGCAGACCTCGCTTTTCGGACACGTTACACATTGCGGAACGAAACTGCAATGCAGGCGTGATCGACATAGGTCAATTCGCCAGTCGTGCCTCAAGGCAGAGCTGCAAGTGATCCGCTGTCTCGGAGTCGCCCACAGCGAGGGTGCGAAACATGAGCTTTCGCCAGATTTGAAACTCGCCGTCGCCGAGCACCCGTTCAGCGCGGTCCCAGGTTTCCATGAGCGGGAGCGCCGGTTCGAAGTCGCCTTCGGTAAGCCGGAGATTTGCGAGCTCCATCGCGAGCGCTGGCCGATTGACCTGGATAAGCACACACATCAGCAAAACAAGGGTTTGCTGAAACGCGTCCATGGTTTCGACGAGGGATTCGATCTCTTCAAGGGTTGTGCCGATTGTCATCAGCGCCTCCGTTTTTTCGCAAGCCGGGATTGACTGTGCTGTGTCGATTGTAAGCCGAATAACTCGTTGATCCTAATCGCAAATAGCGACTGCCTTCGCGGTAAGAAAAGTGCCCGGCGCGCCTTTCCAGACCGCCGGGCGTGAGGTCATCCGACCTGTTCTCGCGCCGCGCTCGCTCAGTGAACTTCGCGAGCCGCGCGCTGTCGGGGTTTTCCCACTCGCCGACAAACGGGATCGATTCGGCTATCCCCAGCCGGGGTCGATCTGCCCCAACTCGTGTCAATCTGGTGGCGTTTGTTCCCAGTCGACAATCTTCAACGCGACTGCCGGATCGATGCCCGCCGCCTTGGCTTCTGCGAGCGACTTGACGATCGTCGACAGTGCCCGCGCTCGCCCGCCTGAATCGAAGGCCTGCAGAGGCCGCATGATGTCGAGGCTGATCGGCTGTCCGAGTTTCGCGGTTGCTTCCTCGGCAATCATCGCCGCAATGGGTTGCAGCGTCCATTGTGCGAGGTGGCGCTGTGCCTCTCGGACCAACGGGCCCGTCGTCGCAGGGTTCGTCAGGCCAGGCAGGATGCCGAAGGCCATGCTGATCGCGTCTCGCGCGTCGCCCAGGGTTTCCTTCGTCATCGCCTTTTCAAGATCCGGTGAGAGGCCTTGAGCGCGCCAATCTTGCGCTGGAGCTGGACCGCCAGCCGCGACGATGTTGACAGACTCGCGAACAAGAACCCGACCGCGCTTGCCGCGGAAACCAGATGCCAGTCGCTCGAGGTCGGCCTCGGGCGCTTCGGCAAACGGCACAATTGACGTGCCGAGCGGTGCGTTCTCGAAGACTTCGGACAGAGCCGTCTCGACAGCATTCAGAAGCCCCGCCGTCAACTGCGCGCGCTTCAGCGGCGCGGTGCCCAGCCAGGGCGCCGCCGCGTCAGATCCAATGCAGATGTGCAGGAGTTCTGCCGCCAGGGCGGTTTCTGTGCGTCCGCCACCCGCCTCCGAGACGCTGACACGATACGCCGAAGGACGACCGTCCCGCGTGCGCAGATCCCAGTCCGAGGCCGGGACAAGCCGGTCATCGCGGATCAGGAAAACCGCCTCGCCTCGAAGCGCAAGCGACCGGGCGCAGAGCGCAAGTGTGCGGCGGTCCAGCAGATCGGTGCCTTCCACATCCGCGAGGCTCAGGCCCCCTTCCCAGAGGCTGACGCAGCTTTGCGCCGTAGCCGTCAGCTCGGCAATCCCGCGGCGTCCAGAGATATATGCTTCGCGAGCGGCCATGATCTCCGCTGTGAACCCGGAACCGCTGGAGCGCTTCTCGATTTTTTGTTTTCTAGTGAAAGGCCACATCAACTCGCCCTCCGCCGGTATGGGCGCAGCAGGTCCGCCGCGCCGCTCTGGATCATCGCGCGAGCCAGCCAGCGCGGATCGCGTTCGACTTCGACGTGAAGTTTGCCGTCGAGATCGGTTTCAGCCCGGGCTGCACCGGAAGGACCGGCCCGCGCGCCGCCGGAGTCGGCGTTGTATTCCACAAGGCGGCGAAAGGCCTCGAAGATGCTCGGCGGTGGTGTTCCAACGCCGATCTGGGCCACGGCGCGATAGGTCGCACTGTGTTCCAACTCAAACCCCGCAGGAGCCTCGGCCGGTTCAATCGCTGCCCAACCGGAACCGTCGGTAAAGACCTCAAAAGCAATATCAACTACCGGCTCCAGCGGGGGCTCGAATTGCCCTGGACCATCAACGTGCCAGGTGACCTTGCGTGGCGTGTATCTCACCCGCGTATACGATTCGATCCGTCGCCAAATCGGAGCCGGGTCCAAGGCTGCGGCGCGAGCCGACAGGAAGCCCGTTTCTGCCCCCTCTCCGCCACCTTCTGGCTCGGGAATAGCCGGGTCGGCCTCCGGCTCATTTTCCAGTTCTCGCCATGGCTTCAGCATCAGGCCCTCCATCGGCTTGTGGCGTGGACGCGCGGCGGGACGGCTACGTTTGTCAGGGTCCAATTGCGCATTTCGACCTGCGCGTCCGGATAGGCAGGCTTCGTGACAAGCGAAAATTCGAAGAGCAAGGCCGCCGTGATCGTTCGGATGAGTGCGCGGTGCATGCCGCGCGAAGGATCGTTCGGTTCTTCCTCGATCCGCTCCGGTCGCGCCACAGCGCGTTTCGGCGGCAGCCGGAAGCCCGGTGACAGACCGACGGCAAGACCTGCCTCGAGGAGCGCGAGCGCATCGCGTCCGTGAGAGGTGTCCGCGATTGTCGGTGTGATTTCCGCTTCGATCAGGACGGCGTCGTCCGTGTCACGGATGTCGAGCGTGCCGGCACCTCGACTGGCAAGTGGCTTGCCGAAGTCATGACCAACCAGAATGTGAATGTCCTCCTCCTGGCGGTCGATCCGGTAACTGAAGGCACGGCTTGCAAAGCTCTCCTTGCGCGGCCGGCCTGACCTGCCACCATCTGACAAAACCGCCCGGCTGTTGTACTTGAATGACCCGCTCAGACGCGCGCCGCCCCCCTTGCTGCGGCGGACCTCAAGCCCGCCGCCATCGAAAGCGCCCCAGAAATCACGCATGGGACACCATCACACGACCGTGCCCCTTGCGGGAAATGGCCCACACCCGATTGGCCCCGGAAATGCCTGGCGCCAACTTGTCCAGACTTTCAACCCGGTCACCGGCCTTCAGTGGGTAGATCACACCTGCCGCATCAGCAGCCGGGGATACCTCCCCGACTGACGCCGTAACTGCGACCGGCCACCGACCAACATTCTGCAACAGGATCTCGGTCACATCGTTGGCAGTCAGTTGCGTCCAGAAACCTTGCGGCAGAGGGACTTCTTCATGTCTCGGCATGATCCGATCCTCCCCTTAGCCCAGCTCAAGGCCAGTCAGGACTTCGAGTTGCGCGGGCCGCGCAACGGTCACGTCCATCGTCGCCAGCGCGGTCAAACGCAGACCACCGGATGCGGCGTCGGTGTAGGGATCGCGCACCAAGTCAACCGCGCCCCATTTGCCGCAGAAAATCGGAGCCACGCCGCCAGCACTTGTGGTCAGCAGAGCCTGCGTCACGTCAGGCGTTCCGGCGGTCGGTGCGGCCAAGCCGTTGTTGGTTTGGGCCACGGTACCGAGCCGAGCAGTGAGGCGGTCCCATTCCGTAATGCCAGAGCCTGCATCCCAGATCGCACCATCAAGGAAATCCCAGAGCTCGGGCCGGATAAGCGCACGCACGGCACCGGGTCCACTGGCCGCATTACGGGTAATGAAGCGGGTCGTCGCAGCGCGGAACGCGGCCCAATCGACGCTTGCATCAACCGCCGTTTCAAGGATGCCGTAGGTGGCGGCACCCGTGATCACGCCCAGCGGCTCACCCGATGCGCCCGCGCCAAGAAAGACGACGCGATCCATCTCGACAGACATCGCCGAATTCATGTCGCGCCGCACGGCTTGCTCAAGTGCTGCGCCGGACTGCTTCAACGTCTTGCGCGTGATCTTCATTTGAACGCCGAGCGTGTTGTCGGGCGCCAGAGCCTTGTCGGCAGTCTCGAACGCCTGCGCGGCCCCAACGGCCCCCGTCTCGGTCGCCTGCCAGCCCACCGACGCGCCTTGCGTCACCACGGGCCACTCGATCTGGCCGTGATCGATGGAAATCATCTGCGCGCCCATCTGGGCGGCGACGCTACCCGGAAACAGCCGGTCGATGATCGGGCGGGTCTGCACCGGGTCCGGTGTCCCGCTTGCGAGGGTCTCACCGGCGCGCAGCTCCAGCGCTTCCCACGGAATCGGAACGCCTTGGTATTGCCCGCCGCTGCGCAGTTCGGTCACGATTTCCGCCGTCTGACCGTCGATCTGGTGGCCGTGGTCGAGCGCCGCGATCACCTGCCGGACTTCGAAGGCGCTGACCAGTTCGGACCACTCAATGTCCGGCCGTGTTTCGAGCTCGGCGCCTGCCTCGCGCCGTTCGGTATCCTCGGCAATAAGCGCAGCGCGATAGCGGGTTTCATTGGTTCGATACTCGGTGTCGAGTTCGTCCATCGATCGGGTTTCGGACTCGGTCGGCTCGGGCTTTGCCACCAGCTCGGAAAGCTGCTGACGGATTTCCGACTGACGTCGGCTGATTTTCACGGAATCAAGCATTGTGTTTCCTTTCGTGCTCGACGGGTTTGCGCTGCATTTCTCGCAGCATCTCGCGCCATTTTTGGCGCTCAGGGGAAAGCTCGGGATGTCCGGCTTCCAATCGGGTCTTACGGGCGTGACAGCGCCCGCAAAGGCACTGAAGATTGAACAGCGCATAGGCGAGATCGGGCCGGTCTCGGACCGGCTCGATATGGTCGACCTCAAGCCGCCTGCGTGTCCCGCACTGGACGCACTGCCAACCGTCTCGCTCGAGCGCCTGCATCCGCAGCGCCTTCCAGCGGGGGCCGCGGCACACCTTTGCCGAATGGCGTGCGTAGTCGTCTCGATTTCGGTTCATGCCCATATCAGGCGCGCCTTTCTGACGGGGCCGCGCCCTGAAATGCGGCTGCCTTCGCCTACTGCCAGTACAGCCGCAGAAACCGCATCAATGCGACCGAGGCTGCGGCCCTTGTCGAGGCAGGGATTCAACTGCGCATCGCGTTTGCAGACAGCGTCGGCCAGGGCCGCGCGCATCATGTAGGTGATGGGCGTAGAGATGTGCCGGTCATAAACCGCGCGCCGGAAGCGCTCTGCGTCCTCGCCGCCATCGAACGGACCAAATCGACGCAACACCTGTCGTGCTTTGAGATTGGCCGCGCGGAGTCCATCCTGAATTTCCGATTGCTTGAACGTGTCGAAGCAGACCGCCTCTATCGGGTAGTCTTCCGCCGCGTCGACCACTGCTTCAATCCAAGCCGCGACAGGCACAGTTCCGTCCCCGAGAGTACGCAGCGTGCCTTCCTGTTCCATTGATACGTAGAGGTCACCAACCCCGTCTCGCTGGCCGCGATCCAACAACTCTGGCCGCCGTGGAAACCAACCGCGAACTTCCAAGCGCCCGGTCGTTGGCCAGAAAAACGCAGAGGCGCTCATGGAGGCGGAGCCGCCGAGGTCAAGTCCAACGACCAAAGGCCCGTTGCGTTCCGGCAAGTCGTCGCTTTCGACCTGAAACCAGTCGTCAAGCTCAACAAGTGGCTCGTTACTCGCGTCGTTCACACGCTCATTCATGTGCAGCAACCGGAAGGCTGCGAGGTCGCTCCCTCCACGAGCCTTGGCCCGCCGCGCAGCCGCCTGAAGCTCTTTCAGAGGCGGAGCGATTCCAGCGTCGATTCCTGGGTTGGCTTCCTTCAAGGCGAAGGCATCATCCGGAGCGCGTCCCGCGGGGGCACGATGTTCTTGCCGATAGGTGGTGGGTTCGTCCTCATCAAGCCACCGGCTGAAGGGGTGCTGGTCGGTGCTCGCAGAAGTCGAGATGACCAGCGTCTTGCCGCCACGTTTCAAGGCGCCAGTCAGCAGTGCAGTTTCAAGTCGAGCGCCTTTCGGCTCCGCCCAACTTGCGCGCTCATCGAGGATTGCGAGTGTTGGGCTAGTGCCCAAAATTCCGGCGCCGTCAGACGCTATCGCTCGGATCTTGTGTTCGCCGTCCAGCTCGATCTCGAGTTTCGGAGAGTATCGAACCTTCACTCGCGCCATCACGTCATCGCCCATCGACCGCAGTAGGTCCAAGGCATAGGTCCAACAAACTTCGGCTTGGTCGCGCTTTCCGGCAGCCAGCAGAACCTCTCGCCGGGGCTGGTCCGAGAAAACGCCGAAGAGCTCCGCGACAGCCAATCCCCCTGTCAAGGCGCTTTTTCCGTTACCCCTCGCAACGCTGAGCACGCCAATTCGGATAAGGTCATCGAATGCGCCTTTGATAAACCGCTTCTGGTAGGCCGCGAGCTTGAGCGGATTTCCGGCCATCGGTCCGGTTGGAACTTTCAGTCCCTCGAGGAAGCGGATTGCTTTTGTAGACGCCTTCATGCGAGCGTCTCCCAATGCCGAAGAGAACCATTCTTGCGTGTATTGTCGCTTTCGCCAGCGAAGCTTCTGCCGAGAAAATCGTTGGAGATCGTGCTGAGCAGATCGTCGCTAATGGCGAGATACTGTATATTTCTCCAACCTCTGGCGACTGGGGGTATCGTATGTTCACACGCTTGGATGGACGAGTTTTCGAGTGCACTGTTGGCGTCATCGAGACGGCCGGTTTCGAACAAGTCGCCGTGCGCTGTATCGGCCGCAATAATGAGTAGCAGGCCGGATAGCGCGAAAGAATAACTCACCCCCACGACCCCCCGGGTGAAAGCAATTCCGGGCATTGGGACCAGATTGATCATCGAACCGTCGCCTTCGCTCGAGCGATCGATCGCGCTACGATCTGAGGCCAGCTGGTCGCAGCAGCCTCGCGGAACCCTGCGCGGTACTCGGCCAGACGCTCGTAGCCGGTCGACCAGCCACCGACGACCACGTCGCCGGGCTGCATCATCGCTGCCACGGCGCGATACGAAGTGGCTCCCGTGAACCGACCGGCGCGCCCCTTAACGGTCAGGCTCTCGCGTAGCTTCCCGCTTTCGACCGGCATGCGCCCCCCCCGCGAGCGCGGCTTCTGCGCTTCTTCGAAAACCTCGCGAGTTGCTGTCTTGGCAATCCGCTCGAGCTGGCGGTCATACTTGTCGAAGATCGCATCGATCTGGTTTGCGAAACTCTTGGTCATGCCTCGCTCCCAAGTTCGGCGACCGCCCGATTAATCGCTTGACGCAGATCGTTGATCAGCACCGCGAGGGCCCTACGGGTTTCACCCTCCATTTCGGCCAATGGCTGACCATCGACGGCGATCTCGTCGATCTCGAGATACCGCAGGTCGGCGATCAGAGTGTCGTTCGGGTCCGTACCGAAACACCGGCCAAAAGCTCTTTCGACCAAGTCGAGGCGGCGTTCGACAATACGGATGACTTCGGTCTGGTTCCTTGTCAGCATTGCACTGCCTCCCGGCGATCAAGCCATGCAATGGTCGGATCTTTCGCTTGGGCCTTTCCCTTTGCGTCAGGTGGAAAAACGCCGCGCCAGCCGTTCTCGATGGAGGCCTCGATGCACGCTTTGCGTTCATGCTCAGGGCGATCTTTGAGCTTCCCGACGATCAGCCGTGCGCCCTGATGGGTCAGCTTTGCTCGAAGCGCGTTCCGGTGTTCGATGAAGGCTTGCGCCGTCTGTTTATCTACAACCTTCGAGAGGATCGAAATCGGATCATCAAGCGCGCTTGCGCGCCTTCCTGGTTCCTTTCCTGGTTCACTTCCAAGGTTAGTGTCGCAATTTGAGACACGGGTCGCTTCTGAATTGAGACACGGGTCCGGTTCCATTTGAGACACGGCCTGCGTCTCATCCTGAGACACGGACAGATCACAGTCGAAGGCCAATAGGTAGGACGTGCTGATCTGCCGTTTGGTCTTTGGGTCGAGCCGTGGGACGCGGCGTATCAGACCCGCGGACTCGAGCTTCTTGAGATGGCGGTTCACGGTTGCGCGGCTCATCTCGCAGTCTTCAGCGAGCCGATCCTGCGACGGGTCGCAGCGCCCGGTATCGGCATTGTGTCGGTCTGCAAGCTGCCAGAGAAGGAGCTTGCAAGCTGGTGCCAGGCCGCGCTGTTGGATCGCCCAATTCGTTGCTTTGTGGCTCATTTCGCGCCCTCGCAAGAGCATTCCAATCGGTTGGGCAAACGCGAAAACTCGCCAATGAATCCAAAGGCGGATTTACTGCCGGTTGGGCAATCAATCCGCTTGTTTCCAAAGGAACTCTTTGTATCCTTCAGGGATCGCCATAGAAATCAAGAAACGTGTTTATTTTCAATTTCTTATGATTGGAATTGCAGGTGAGGACGTGACGCATTAGGTGACACATAAACGCGAAGTGGATTCGGTTGGGGTCGATGAAAGTCAAAATCGAGCATGTCCAATGGTGAGGAGATTTGGCCTACTACCGTTGGCGTGCCCCCATCGGGTGGTCCGGTTTGATTGTTAGTGCATCGTGGGCCTCTGGTCTATTGGCACGATGCTTTCC
>CANMMF010000010.1 GCA_947498985.1 uncultured Paracoccaceae bacterium
TGCAAAGCAGACGTGACAGCCCACTCAGATGTTTCTCCGGGCGCAACAAATCGCATTTGCCCCGGCAAATGCGGGCATCGGGCAAGGTCATGTCTGCAAAGCAGACGTGACAGCCCACCCAGATGCTTCTCCGGGCGCAACAAATTGCATTTGCCCCGGCAAATGCGGGCGTCGGGCAAGGTCATGTCTGCAAAACAGACGTGACGGCCCACTCGGACGCCTTTTCAACAACAGCACCCGCTCCAGTCCAAACCCAAACCCTGCCAAATCGCGCGCGCCCTTCGCGAGACCGCCCATCAGGGCGGGTGAGCCGCCGCCCCCCCTTTTCCAAACCCGCACACACATGCTAGCCAGCGCATATGCCCACCGCCGCCCTCACCCAAGCCGGCCTCAACCTGATCGGACAGGCGCTGACGATCTATGACAGCGACCTGCGGCTGGCTGTCTGCAACGCGCGCTTTGCCGAGATGTTCGACCTGCCCGAGGCGCTTACCACGCAAGGCGCGCGCTTCGAGGACACCATCCGCCACCTGGTCAGCCGCGGCGAATACGGCCCCGTCGACGACCCCGAACATTTCATCGCCACCCGCGTCGACATCGCCCGCGCGTTCGAGCCGCATTACATGGAGCGCACCCGCGCCAATGGCCGCACGATCTCGGTCGAGGGCAGCCCGCTGCCGCAGGGCGGCTGGGTCACGGTCTATACCGACATCACCGAAATGAAAGCGCAGGAACAGCTGTTGCGCACCCGCTCGGAACTCTTGTCCGAAGAGGTCCTGCGCCGCTCCGAAGAGCTCAGCCAGACCAACCGGCAGCTTGCCGCGACGATCAGCGCGCTCGAAGAAGCCCGCCGCGAACTGACCGAGATGGAGGCGCGCACCCGCACCACCGCCGAAATGATGCCCGCCCATATCGCCCGCGTCGATGCCTCGGGGCAGTACACGTTTTCCAACCGCGCGCTGCCGGCGGTGATGCCGGGCCGCCCCTCCGATATCGTGGGCGCCCATATCGCCGAGACGCTGGGGCCCGCCGCCTACCGGAAGGTGCGTCCGCATCTGCAGGCCGCGCTTGACGGGCGCCAGAGCGTCTTCGAGTTCACCGACGACGCGTCCTCGCGGCGGATCCGGGCGGTCTTTACCCCCGACCCGCTGGAGCCCGGGGTCTATATCCTCAGCCAGGACGTGACCGAGGACACCCAGGCGCGCGCCGCCCTGCAGCAGACCAGGCGGCGCGAGATGGCAGCGCAGCTCACGCGCGGGCTGGCGCATGATTTCTCGAACCTTCTGACCATCATCCTCGGCATGCAGTCGAAACTGGCGCGGCTGTCGCCCGGCGAAGAGGCGATGCCGCTGATCACCGCCACGCTGCAGGCCGCGCGCCGGGGCGGGCAGTTGCTCAACCGGATCGCCGACATCACCGGCACCCGCGCCTGGCACCCGTCGCCGCTGATCCCCGGCCCGTTCCTGGCGGATCTCGTGACATTGGCGACCCCGTCGCTGCCTGCGGGCATGACGCTCCGGATCGACGACCGCAGCAAGGGCGCCTACCTGATCGACGCAGGCCTGTTGCAGGACAGCCTGCTGAACCTGATCCTCAACGCGCGCCAGGCCTGCGGCCAGAGCGGCACCATCACGCTGCAGATCCGCGAGCTGCAGGACACCTGGCTCGAGATCACCGTGACCGACACCGGCCCCGGCTTTTCAAAGATCGCGCTGGCGCACGGGCTGGATCCGTTTTTTACCACCAAGGGCGGCGAAGGCAGCGGTCTGGGCCTTGCGATGGTCTATGACATGACCAAGCTTGCGGGCGGCGAGGTGCGGCTGTCGAACGCGGCCAGCGGGGCCTGCGTGCGCCTGCGCCTGCCGCTGCGCCGCGCGGGCGGCGTGCCCGAAACCGGGCTGGTGCTGCTGGTCGAGGACAACACAGATCTGCGCGCGGGCGTGCGCGACATGCTCACCGGGCTCGGGTTTTCGGTGGTCGAGGCCAGCTCGGTGCCCGAGGCCTGCGCGCTGGCCGAGGGCCTGCCCGACATCGCGCTGGTGCTGTCGGATATCGCGCTGGAAGGCGAGGAAACCGGGCTTGCGATGCTCGACCGGCTGGGGCATCTGCCGGTGCGGCTGATGACCTCGATGCCGCCCGATCACCCGCTGCACCTGCAGGCGGCGGCGCGTGTGCCGGTGCTCCCGAAACCCTTCGAGGCCGCGGATCTCGCGCGGTTTCTGGGCCTGAAAAGCGAGGCGGCATGAGCGCGCTTGTCACCATCCTCGACGACGAACCGGCGATCCGCGAAATGCTGGCCGACGCGCTGGAGGAGGCCGGCTTCCGCACGCTCAGCTTTGGCCGCGCCACCGAGTTCGAAGCGGCATTGCGCCGCGCCACACCGGATGTCTGCCTGGTGGATCTGGGCCTGCCGGACCGCGACGGGCTGAGCCTCGTGCACCGGCTGGCGCTGGAACAGGGCGCCACGATCATCATCATCTCGGGCCGCGCGCAGGTGCAGGACCGGGTCACCGGGCTGGAGCTTGGTGCCGATGACTACATCATCAAGCCGTTCGATCCCGCCGAAGTGGTGGCCCGCATCCGCGCCCGCCTGCGCAGCCCGCGCCCGACCTCGTCGGGCGAGACCGCCCGGTTCAACGGCTGGACCGCGCATTTCGACCGCTACGCGCTGGAGGACGAGACCGGCGCCGAGACACCGTTCAGCCATGCCGAGGGCGAGGTGCTGCGGCTCTTTCTGGAAAGCCCCAAGCGGCTGATCTCGCGCGCTTTCATGCAGGAAAAGCTGGGTGGCGCGGCCGGTGAGAGCTTTGACCGCGCCATGGATGTGCGGATCTCGCGGCTGCGCACCAAGCTGCGCGAAGACCCCAAGAACCCGCGCCTGATCAAGACGATCTACGGCGCGGGGTATATTTTCCTGGGTGATGTGGACTGGAGCGGGTGAGCTCTGGGCCCGCCGGGCCTCTCACGTCTGCGCGGCGTCATTACCGGTTTCGGCGCGCCCGGGGCGCACCGGCGTGCCGGGGGCCAGCCCACCGGACGCGCCGACGTTTCAAGACAGGATGAAGCGGGGCGCGGGGTGCCAGCCGCGGCAGGCGGGATATGCGGTTACGGGTGCTGTTTGTCGCGGATCCGGTTGGCGAACTCGTGGTTGGTGTCGCGGTGATGTGCCTCATCCGCGCGCACTTTGATGACCACGTCGCGCAGCCGCGCGCTCTGCGGCAGATCCCAGTAATCGATGGCGATCTGCGGGGCAGGCACGTTCTCGATATTGCCCGCGTCGATCTCCTTGAGGTATTGCGTGTAGCTCACCACCGCCTCTTCCTCAAGATATCCCACGATCCGGTGCGCCGTGCGCGGCGCGAAGAGATAGGTGAAGAAGAACAGATTGTAGAAGATCATCTGTGCGATCATGATCACCCAGCGCTCCAGCCGCGACGGCTGCGCGATGTGGATGAAGGTCATCAGGTGCTGGCGCTCGTTCTCGGCCTCGTCCAGAAGCTCGCGAATCCAGCCCTGATCGTCGCGGATGTGGCGCACCGATTTCAGGTGCTGCAACAACCCGCCCACCATGCCCGGCACCGCGGCGACGGTTTCCAGAACCACCGCGCGGTGCCCGTAGCGCTTGGAAAAGAACGCATCCGCAAAGACACGCATGAATTTCACCACCCGAAAGGCGATGCGGTCATGGATGTCGGTGGGCTCATGATGGCGCTCAAGCACCACTTCGGGATGCGGCGGCGCGGAGATGTCTTCGGAATGGATCTGCCTGTTTTCCATATCGGCCTCTTGATCGGTTCGGATCAGAGGTAGGCGCGGCGCGCGCCGATGGTATGCGACAAATTTGGTCAGTTATCCCGAAAGCCGGGCCTGCCACCGTTTCAGGGCGAGATCAGCGAGTAACTCTCTGCCAGCCCCAGAAGGGAGCGCAGCGAGGGCAGCACGGCCACCGCGACAACGCCGACCATCGCACCGATGCCGAGCCGCACCGGCGCGGTGCCGAGCCTGGGCCCCGCAAGGCCCAGACAGCCGCAGACAATTGCGTAGAACACCAGGGATACCGGGTCCATCACGTCCCTCCGTTACAACAGGCCATCGCCGCCTGCGCGCAGAAACACGCCGCGGCCACCTCAGTGTCTGCCCGCGCCAAAGCCCGTGTCAACTGCGACCTCACATGCACGATCTCGACCGTCTCGGCGCGCGCCGTCAGGCAATCATGCAAGCCCCGCAGCGCCCAGACATTCTCCGGATGTACCTGCGCCCGGGGCAGACCGCCGGCCAGGCCCAGATCGGCGCGGAACACCGCTTCCGCTTCCGCCAGATGCCCCTGCTCGAACAGCAGCGCCCCCAGCGCGTGGCGCGACGGCTGCATCCAGCCCCAGGGTTCGTCGTAATTGAGCGCATCCTCCAGCGCCACGCAGTGGCGCAGCGCCGCAAAGGCCGCCTCATGGGCGCCTTTCCGGTAAAGGATCTCTCCGCGGACCATGGATTTTGCGATCTCCAGCAGATCCACGACGGTGTTGTTGTGCAAGAGCCGCGAGTCCGGCACCCGCGCGCAGGCTTCGAGAAACGCCGCCTCCTCGCGCTCTGCCGCCGCGACATTGCCGAGCGCCGCATGCCCCACGGCGCGGGCATAAAGCACATGGGCGGCCAGCGTGCAGTAAAGCTCCGGATCCTCCGGCAAGGCCAGTTCGGTCGCCTCCTGCCAGCGCCCGAAGCGCACAAGGATATGCGGGCCAAACGACAGGTAGCTTTCAAAGTAATCCGCCATCGGCGGGCTCTCGATCCGCAGAAGCGCTTCGGGGGTGGTGTCGCGCAGGCCTTCGGCGGCGCGCATGGCCGGTTCGAACTGGCCCAGAAACATCGCGCCATACAGGACGAAATGGTAATTGTGCTGCCGGTAGCCGGTATAGATGTTCAGCGCGCCTTCGCGCTCATAGAATTTCAGATCCGCCGCGCAGCCTTTCTGGTTCCAGTAGACCACGTCGTGGTAGGCGCCGCATTGCACGTCGATATGCGTCGGCATGTGCACCAGATGTCCCGCGTCGGGCATGATGTCTCGCAAAACGTCCCCCGCCTTGATCGCCTGCTCGGGTTCCTGCGACATCTCCATCAGATGTACGTAAAAATGCAGCAGGCCGGGATGGGCCCAGGCCTCGGGGTTCTCTGCAAGCGCCGTCTCGATCAGTTCGCGGCATTCCAGCGTGGCCGCGCCTGGCGCCGGCGCGCCGGTTGTCTGGTCCCACATCTGCCAGGGGCTGAGCTGCATCAGCGCCTCGACGCAGACGGTGCGGATCTCGAGACTTTCGGGATGGGCGCGCTGCGCGGCGCGCATGGCATCTGCAAATGCGGCATCCCAGAGCGTCATGTCCTCGATGGGGTCGCGCTGCGGGAAATGCGCGGGCAGCGCTTCGATCAGCGCGCGTTCGGCGGGTGTGGCAGCCCCGACGCGCGCCAGAGCCGCCCCGGTCGCGTCGAAACAGGTGGCCAGCACGTCGATGCGTCCGGCTTCGTCCATATGCTCCCACGGCATGTTGTAATTGGGCCCGGATGCGTAGGCGATACCCCAACAGGCCATGGCGCAGTCCGGGTCATGCTCCAGCGCCCGCCGGAAACAGCGCACGGCCTCTTCGTGATTGAAACCGTAGGTCCAGCAGATCCCCCGGTCGAACCAGAGCTGCGCGTCGGGCACCGTTGTGCTCACAGGGCAGGAAAAATCGCCCAGATTGTAATAGTCCATGAAAATCGCTCCAGGTCTGGCGGGAGCGTAGCGGAGAAGAAGCGCGGCGTCACCACTTTGAAACGGGTGCGGTGGTCGGGGGCGTTACGGGCGCGGCAGCCGGGGGGCGTTGTTGCCATCTGTATCTGTATCTGTGTCTGGTGTGGCCCGAGGCGCTTGAGCTTGGGCGCCCCGGCCAGAACGTCAATACTGTTTGAGGTCGCTCATGCGAAACATGAGAAGTGGCCGGTATCCAATTGAAGTAAATATCATTTCAAGGAAAAATGTGTCGCTCAACCCTGATCCGGCGTATCATCCAGCAGGTTCTGAAGCTCCTGCCGCATCTGGGCAAGTTCCGCCCGGTCGCGCTCTTCTCGCACCGCAAGCTCCGCAGTGGCCAAAGCGTCCAGCACATCCCGCTCCCCCTGCAGAATCGCGGGCAGCACGTCCTGCGTGACCCCGTCCAGCATCACCCGCACCCGCGTCACGATGTTTTTGACCGCGGCCATCACCCCCTTGCTGCGGTCCGGATCGCGCCCCTTGGCGGTGATCATCGCCGAGAGTTGGGTGATGTGCTTGGCATGCAGCGCGCGCAGCGACACCAGAGTGGGCCGGATCGACAAGGCGGCCTGCGCCACCAGTTTGTCGTAGCTGTCCATGAGCGCGACGCTGCGGCTGAGCGCAATCTGCAGGCAGGTCGCCGCATCGTCATGGCGTGGGTCTGGATTGACGCGTGCCTGCATGGCTCCTCTCCTGTCTGGGTCGTTTCGCTCCGGCGTTTCACGGGATCACAACACCGCAAAGGGCCGATCCGTTCCGCGATGGATCAGAGTGCCGCCACCGCGCGCGCCAGAACCTGCACTCCGGCCACAAGATCGGACTCGTCGGTATCCTCGGCGAAATCGTGGCTGATCCCGTTGATCGACGGCACGAAGAGCATCGCCGTGGGCATCCGCCGCGCCAGGTTGGAGGCATCGTGCAGCGCCCCCGAGGGCATGCGGCGCCAGCGCCCGGGCACCTCCGCCTCCGCCGCATGTTCCAGCGCGCGGCAGAGGTCCGGATCCATCGCGGCCGGGTCTACGGCAAAGATCTCGCCCAGCTGCACACCGACCCCCAGCCCTTGCGCCACGTCATCGGCGGTTTCGCGAATGACCGCTTCCATGCGCGCCAGACGCGCCGCATCGCCGTCGCGCCATTGCATGGAAAACCGCACCTGTCCCGGCACAATCGAATGCGCGTTGGGGTGCAGCGCGACGTGACCGATGGTCCAGACCGTGTCCGGCGTGACGATGTTGCGCAGACGGTCGTTGAGCCGCGTGTTGAACGCCGAAAGCGCCTGGAAGGCGTCGCGACGCAGCGCCATGGGTGTGGTGCCCGCGTGGTTCTGCTGCCCCTCGAAGGTGATCACCATGTCGCGAATGCCGACAATCGCCTCGACCACCCCAACCACCTGCCCCGCGGCATGAAGCGCCGGTCCCTGCTCGATATGCATCTCGAGAAACCTGCTGAAGCGCGCAAGATCTACCCAGCAACCAAGCCGTGCGCCCATGGCGCCGCGCGCCGCGTCCAGCGTCACGCCATCGCGGTCGCGCAATCCGTCCACGGCGTCGCGGTCGAGCGCGCCTGCCCAGGCCGCCGAGCCCGTGGTCACCCCGAACCTTCCTTCCTCATCCTGAAAGGACACCACCGAAATGGCGGGCCCGCCCGCCTCCTGCGCCGCCCGCGCCACTTCCAGCGCCGCGACGACCCCGAGCGCGCCGTCGAGCCAGCCGCCCTCGGGCTGGCTGTCGCTATGCGAGCCCAGAAGCAGCGACCGCCCCTCCGCCAGACCAAAGAGCGAGCCCATCGGATCGAACCGCACCTGCAGCCCCGCCGCCGTCATCTGCTCCGCAAGCCAGTCGCGCGCGGCGATATCCGCCTCCGAATAGGCCGGGCGCACCACGCCCTTGCCGACACCCGAAGCGCCAAACATCCGCAACCTGTGCAGATCTTCCAGAAACCGCGCTGCATTCACCTGCATGGCACCCCTCCCCTGCTTCTCCGGTTCGAAAATACTTTGGGGGGAGTCTGGCCCGAAGGGCAAGACGGGGGGCAACGCCCCCCTGACCGAGGCCCCGCCCAAAGGCGGGGTCGAGACAAGACAGCGCGCGGGCTTGCCCGCGCTCCGTTTGACAGGCCTATTCCGCGGCCAGCTGCTCTGTCTTGTCGACTTTCTCCACGCGCACCGCGGAATACTTGAATTCCGGGATCTTGCCGAAGGGATCGAGCGCGGGGTTGGTCAGGATGTTGGCCGCCGCCTCGACAAAGGCGAAAGGCAGGAACACCATGTCCTGCGCCACCGCCCGGTCCGCCCTTGCCATCACCTCGACAGAGCCGCGCCGCGTGGTCAGCCGCACCTTGCCGCCGGGCGCCACGCCAAGATCGCGCAGGGTCGCGGGGTGCAGCGAGCAGTTGGCCTCCGGCTCCACCGCGTCCAGCACGCTGGCCCGCCGGGTCATCGAGCCGGTGTGCCAATGCTCCAGCTGACGACCGGTCGTGAGGATCATCGGAAAGCGGTCATCGGGCATCTCGGCGGGCGGTGTCACCCGCGCGGGCGTGAACTTCGCGCGCCCCGCGCGGCGCGGAAAGCCATCGCCAAAGACCACCGCCGCGCCCGGATCGTCGGGACCGGATGTCGGATAGGTCACCGCATTCTCCGCCTCGAGCCGCTTCCAGGTGATGTGATGCAGCGAGCGCATGGACATCTTCATCTCGTCAAAGACCTCGCGCGGATCGTCGTAATCCCAGTCGAGCCCGACCCGCCGCGCCAGCTCCACCAGAACCTGCCAGTCCTCGCGCGCCTCACCGGGCGGCAGCACCGCCTGCCGCGCCACCTGCACCTGCCGGTTGGTGTTGGTCACCGTGCCGGTCTTTTCGGGAAAGGCGCTGGCGGGCAGGATCACATCGGCGAAATTCGCGGTCTCGGTCAGAAAGATGTCCTGCACCACCAGGTGATCGAGATGGGCCAGCGCCTTGCGCGCATGCTCCACATCCGGATCCGACATGGCCGGGTTCTCGCCAAGGATATACATACCCTTGATCTCACCGCGATAGACGCGGTCCATGATCTCCACCACCGTCAGGCCCGGCGTCTCCTGGATCTCCGTGCCCTGCCAGATATGTCGGAAGAGCGAGCGCACCTCGGGGTCGGTCACCGACTGGTAATCCGGCAGCACCTGCGGGATCAGCCCCGCATCCGACGCGCCCTGCACGTTGTTCTGCCCCCTGAGCGGATGCAGCCCCGTGCCCTCGCGCCCCACATGCCCACACAGAAGCGCCAGCGAGATCAGGCAGCGGGCGTTGTCGGTGCCGTGGATATGCTGGCTCACCCCCATGCCCCAGAAGATCATCGCGCGGCGCGCCCCCGCATAGGCCCGCGCCACCGCACGGATCATGTCCGGCGAAATCCCGCAAAGCTCGCACATCCGCTCCGGCGTGAAGGCGCGGATATGGTCGCGGAACTCGAAGAAGCCTTCGGTGAAACCCTCGATATATTGCCGGTCGTAGAGCTTTTCCTCGACGATCACGTTCATGATCGCGTTCAGCATCGCCACATCGGTGCCGGGCCGGAATTGCAGCATATGCGTCGCGTGACGGCGCAGTGCCTGCGCGCGCGGGTCCATCACGATGAGCTCCCCGCCGCGCTTGGCAAACTGCTTGAAATAGGTCGCGGCGACGGGATGGTTCTCGGTCGGGTTGGCGCCGATCACGATGGCCAGATCCGCGTGCTCGATCTGGTTGAAGGTTGCGGTCACGGCACCCGAGCCCACATTCTCCATCAGCGCCGCCACCGAGGACGCATGGCAAAGCCGCGTGCAGTGATCCACGTTGTTGTGGCCAAAGCCCTGGCGAATGAATTTCTGGAAAAGATAGGCCTCTTCGTTGGTGCATTTGGCCGAGCCGAACCCCGCCACCGAGGTGCCGCCGTAAAACGAGCGCAGATCCGCAAGCCCATGCGCCGCGCGATCCAGCGCCTCTTCCCAGGTCGCCTCCCGGAAATGGGTCCAGGGGTTGCCGGGATCGACGTTGAGCCCCTTTTCGGGCGCATCGTCGCGCCGGATCAGCGGCTTGGTCAGCCGGTGCGGGTGGTGGATATAGTCGAACCCGAACCGCCCCTTGACGCAGAGCCGCCCTTCATTGGCCGGCCCGTTGATGCCTTCGACAAACCTGACCTTCTCGTCCTTGATCTTGACGCTGACCTGGCAGCCGACCCCGCAGAACGGGCAGACCGACTGCACCTCCCGGTCGATGTCGCGGCTGTCGCCGCGCTGCGCCTCATCCATCACCGAAGACGGCATCAGCGCGCCGGTGGGACAGGCCTGCACACATTCGCCGCAGGCCACGCAGGTCGACGCGCCCATCGGATCCGCGATGTCGAAGACAGGAAAGCTGTCATGCCCGCGGCCCGCCATGCCGATCACGTCATTGACCTGCACTTCGCGACAGGCCCGCACGCAGAGCCCGCACTGGATGCAGGCATCGAGATTGACCGACATCGCGATGTGGCTGTCGTCGAGCAGCGGAATGCGCTCCTTCTCGAGCGCGGGAAAGCGGCTTTCCGACACCCCCTGCGCCTCGGCCATGTCCCACATGTGGCTCGAGGCGTCATGCGCGGCCGCGCGCTCCGGCTGGTCGGCCAGCAGCAGCTCCATCACCATCTTGCGCGCCGAGGTCGCGCGCGCATTGGCGGTGTTCACCACCATGCCTTCGGCAGGCTCGCGAATGCAGGAGGCGGCCAGCACCCGCTCGCCCTCGATCTCGACCATGCAGGCGCGGCAATTGCCATCGGACCGGTAGCCGGGATCGGGCTTGTGGCAGAGATGCGGGATCTTCAGGCCGCGCCCGTTCGCCACTTCCCAGATCGTCAGGCCGCGCTCGGCCTCGACCTCCTGCCCATCCAGCACAAAACGGATCGTCTCGGACATGCCAATCTCCTCTGTCGCGGACATCCTAACCATTTCTGCCGCCGCGCGCGCAGACAAAACCCGACACCCCACCCGCCTTTTGCGGCCCGCGAGGTTTCCGATGCGCGCCACCCGATCCTGCAAACGCGCCGTCCCGGGTGTCATATTGCCGCTGAACGTCCGCGCGCGCGAGGGGCTGGCCGCTCGCTTGCACCTTTTGTCCAGCAGACCCGACGCCCAGAAGGGACGCCCAGCCCCGCCTCCCGCATCTGCTTCGCAAAACCGCACCGATCCCCTGCGCTCATGCCGGTTTGCAGCGCCGCTCCCCCGGAATATCGTCGCCCAAAAAAGGAGAGCCCAGATGACCACCCATCCAGACACATGTGTCGGCCATATCCACCTGCGGGTGTCCGATCTCGACCGCGCGGTGGCGTTTTACCGCGATGTCATGGGCTTCACGCTCACCCAGACCTATGGCCGCCAGGCGGCGTTTCTGTCCGCGGGCGGCTATCACCACCATATCGGGCTCAACACCTGGGAAAGCCGCGGTGGCCCTCCCCCATCCAAGGGCAGCACCGGGCTTTATCACGTGGCCTTTCTCTACCCCGACCGGCCTGCGCTGGCGGCGACGCTGCAACGGGTGCTTGATGCGGGCGTGCCGATCGAGGGTGCGGCGGATCACGGTGTGTCGGAGGCCGTCTATTTCTCCGATCCCGATGGCAACGGCATCGAGATCTATCGCGACCGCGCCGAACCAGACTGGCCCCGCGACGCCACCGGCACGCTCGGGATGGTCAACGATCCGCTCGATCTGGACGTGCTTCTGGCTGAGGCCTGAGCGGCGCGCCTTGCCCTCTGGACCTTCGCTGCGCCGCGGCCTAGCCTGCGCGCGAAAGGGAGATCGCGACATGGCAACCGGTCAGAACATCCGCACCTATTTCAACGGCGCCTGGCACGATGGAGACACGATGATCATGCGCGCCGCCGACCATGGCGCGTGGCTTGGCACCTCGGTCTTTGACGGCGCGCGCTGCGTCAACGGCGTCTCACCCGATCTGCAGGCGCATTGCGCCCGCGTGAACCGCTCCGCCGAGGCGCTGATGATCACCCCCACCATGACCGCCGACGAGATGGTGGCGCTGGTCGAGGACGGGCTCAGGGGCTGCGGCGACGGCAAGGCGATCTACATCCGGCCGATGTACTGGGCGATCCACGGCGACGCCTCGGCGATTGTGCCCGACCCCGGAGAGACCGGCTTTGCGATCTGCCTCGAAGAGATCCCGATGGCGCCCGACACCGCCTCGGTCACGCTGGGTCGCACCCGGTTCCGCCGCCCGGTGCTCGAGGACGCGGTGGTCAACGCCAAGGCGGGCTGCCTTTATCCCAACAACGCCCGCATGCTGGCCGAAGTGCGCGCCCGCGGCTTTGGCAACGCACTGGTCGCCGATGCCATGGGCAACGTGGCCGAAAGTGCCACCGCCAATGTCTTCATGGTCAAGGACGGCGCGGTGTTCACGCCGGTCGCCAATGGCACGTTTCTGGCGGGCATCACCCGCGCGCGCCACATGGTGAACCTGCGCGCCGATGGCATGGAGGTGCACGAGACCGTGTTGACCTTCGACGATTTCACCGATGCCGACGAGGTGTTCCTGTCTGGCAACATGAACAAGGTCACCCCGGTCACCGGGTTCGAGGACGCCTCTTACCAGGTCGGCCCCGTCACCCGGCGCGTGCGCGAGATGTATTGGGACTGGGCGCTCTCCTCGTGACGCCGAGGCGGCTCAGCGCCGCCGATCCGGTCGCTCTTGAAGCGCTCAACGCGATGATCCTGCGCTCCAAGGCGCATTGGGGCTATGACGCGGCCTTCATGCAGGCCTGCGTCGCGGTTCTGCGGATCACCCCTGCGCATTTTCAGCACCCCTGCGCCGTGCTGGGCGAGGCGCCCGCATACCGCGGCTTTGTGCAGGTCTCGGTCGAAGGCGACGCGGCGCAGCTGGAAAAGCTCTTTGTCGACCCGGCGGCCATCGGCACCGGCGCGGGCCGCGCGCTCTTTGACTGGGCGGCGGATGTGGCGCGCGCCCAAGGGGCCGTCACGCTGGGCATCGACTCCGATCCCGGTGCCGCGCCCTTTTATGAACGCATGGGCGCGCGGGTGGTGGGAACCACCCCGTCAGAGGCCATTCCGGGACGGTTTCTGCCGCATCTGTTGCTGACGCTCTGAGCCGCGCGGGCCTCTGACGCTGCCGATTGCGCTATTGCGTGCCCCCCGCCGCTGCGCCATGATCCGGCCCAGAGGGAGACCATCATGCGCAAGTTCCTTGTCGTGCTCGATGACAGCCGCGAATGCCTGAACGCCATGCGCTTTGCGGCCATGCGCGCTGCCCATACCGGCGGTGGCGTGGCGATCCTGTCGGTCATTCCGCCTGACGAATTCAATCACTGGATCGGCGTCGGCACCGTCATGCGCGAGGAATCCCGCGAGCGCATCCAGGCGCATTTCGAGGTCTTCGCCAAGTGGATGCGCGACAAGCAGAATGTCGATCCCGAGCTGATAATTCGCGAAGGCGAACCGGTGCCCGAGATCATCGCGCAGGTGCGCGAGGATGCAGAGATCGGCGTGCTGGTCCTGGGCGCCGCGACCGACAAGAAGGGCCCCGGCCCGCTGGTCACGCAGCTCACCCGCAACTCCGGCTCCCTGCCCATTCCGATCACCATCGTGCCCGGCGATCTGAGCAAGGAACGGCTCGAGGCGATCACGTAAACTGCAAGTTTCAATCGCGCTTTTGCCACAATGAGCCTGCATGACTGCGCATGTGATGTTGCGTGTTCTTGCCTTACTGCTCTGCCTGATCTGCCCTATGCCGCTTGCCGCGCAATCGGTCGGCGATCCGTTTGACGCGCGCTGGCTCAGCGATACCGAAAAGCGCTACATCCAGTCCGCGCTGGCCTGGGCCGGGACCTACCGGAACTCGGTCGATGGCAAATGGGGCCGCGGCAGCCAGTCGGCGCTCGAGGCGCATCTGTCGCATCTCAGACCGCAGGACATCCGCTTTGGCGCGCTGCTGCCGCTGTTGCGCGCCTTCACCTCGGAGGTGGAGCAAAGCGGTTGGGAGGTGCTGCATTTCGACGCGCCGGGCATGTCGCTGCAGGTGCCGGGCCTGCGGATGGTCTTTGACGAAGGTGACGGGGCGTATCCGACGCTGCACACGCCGGACCGGGCGCTGCTCTTCCGGGTGTTGCTGGAGAGCTACGACAAGACCGTCGCCCAGCACCGCTGGCTCATCGACAACCATGTGGGCGCGCAACCGGCCTACCGGCTCTGGCAAGACGACCGGATGATCACCGCGGCCCGTCTGGAAAGCGGCAAACACGCCTATCTCTATTCCCGCGATACCGGCGGTTTCACCACCGCCTTCCTGATCCAGTACGCGCCCTATGAGGCCGCGCGCGGGCAGCTGATGATCTCGAGCCTCGTGCGCGGGCGGCAGGACACGCTCGCCCTGCCCGCCTCGGGCGCGCTGCGGCGGATGATGGCCCCGGCAGAGGCGCCGCCCCGCCCAGCGCCACCACCCGCGCCAAAGGCCAATACCGGCGTGGGACAACAGGCGCCCGACGCGCTGCTGGGGACGGGAACGGCCTTTTACGTCAATGCCACGGATCTGGTGACCGCGGCCCATGTGGTCGAAGGCTGTACCAGCGTCCGGCACGAAAACGGCAGCCGCCTCACGGTTCTGCAGGTCGACAAGGCGCTGGATCTGGCGGTGCTGGTGTCGCGCGAAACCTCCGACGCCTACCTGCCGCTGACCGGCGATACCGAAACCGGGCTTGGCGAGAAGATCATGGCGCTGGGGTTTCCCTATCGCAGCCTGCTGGGTCAGGGCCTGACCGTCACCGGCGGCAATGTGAGCGCGCTGCCCCGCCACGACGATGCCGCAGCACACCTGCTTTTCAGCGCGCCCGTGCAGCCCGGCAACAGCGGCGGCCCGGTGCTCAACCGGCGCGGCGAGGTGGTCGGTGTGGTTGTCTCGCGGCTCAGCGACATGAAGGTGCTGGCCGATACCGGCAGCCTGCCGCAGAACATGAATTTCGCGGTCTCGCTGGCGCCGCTCGTCGCGTTTCTGGACCGCGCGCAGGTGCAGGCGCCGGGCCGCCGGGCGGCGGTGGTGGACATGGATCGCGGCGTGCCACCATCGGTGCAGAACGCCATCGTGCCGGTGGAGTGCTGGTAGCCCGCGCGCCTGCTGTCCCTGGCAATTTTAGAATCGTTCCAATCCTTGACGCTGCGCCCCGGCATGCGCATATATAGCCTCTCACCTTTTGGGGGCTCCAATGTTCATCCAGACCGAATCCACGCCGAACCCGGCGACGCTGAAATTCCTGCCCGGCCAGACCGTGCTGGACATGGGAACCGCCGATTTCCCCTCCGCCGATGCCGCGCAGGCCTCGCCCCTGGCGCAGCGCCTCTTCGATGTCGAGGGCGTGACCGGTGTGTTCTTCGGCAATGATTTTGTGACCGTCACCAAGGCCGACAGCACCGAATGGGATCATCTCAAACCCGCGATCCTCGGCGCGGTGATGGAACATTTCCAGTCCGGTCAGCCGGTGATGGCCGATGGCGCGGCGCAGGCCGGCGGCCATGCGGAGCATTCCGGCGAAAACGCCGAAATCGTCGGTCAGATCAAGGAGCTGCTGGACAGCCGCGTGCGCCCGGCAGTGGCGCAGGATGGCGGCGATATCACCTTCCACGGGTTCGAGCGCGGCGTCGTCTACCTGCATATGCAGGGCGCCTGCGCGGGCTGCCCCTCCTCGACTCTGACGCTCAAGATGGGCATCGAGAACCTGCTGCGCCACTACATCCCCGAGGTCACCGAAGTGCGCCCGGTCGCCGTCTGAAGGCGCCGCGCGTGGCGGACAAGATCGAGGTCGAGAACGTCAACCTGCCGGGCTCCGTCACCCGGGTCGATGCGGCCAAATACACCGCGATCCGCGATCTGACGCTGCGGGTGCTGCCGGTCGGCGCGCCCGGCATGACCGCTGCCGAGATCAAGGACGCGCTGCGCCCCGATCTGCCGCAGGATCTCTTTCCCGGCGGCAAGACCCTGGGATGGTGGCAGAAATGCGTGCAGCTCGATCTTGAGGCCAAGGGGCTTGTGACCCGCGCCGCCACCAAACCGCTGACATTTTACCGGCCCGCATGATCCTGGGCTTTGACACGTCTGCCGCCCATGTGGGGGCCGCGCTGATGCGCGACGGCGCGGTGCTGGCCTCCGCCCATGAAGAGATGGCGCGCGGTCAGGCTGAGCGGCTGGTCCCGCTGCTCGAAGAGCTGCTGGCCGGGGCCGGTGTCGGCTGGCGCGACCTCGAGGCCATCGGCGTCGGCATCGGCCCGGGCAATTTCACCGGCATCCGGCTCTCGGTCTCCGCCGCCCGCGGTCTGGCGCTGGGGTTACAGATCCCCGCGGTGGGCGTGAGCCTGCTTGAGGCGGTGGCGTACGGTACCGACACCCCGGTGCTCGCGGCATTGTCGGCGCCGCGCGGATCGGCTTACGTGATGGGGCACGGCATGGCGGTGCCGGTCGCAGCACGGCAGATCGCGATCGGCGACATCCCGCAAAGCTGGCGCGAACCGGACCTGCGCTGCATAGGCTCCGCCGCGGCGGAGATCGCAGACTTGCTTGGGGCCGAGCTGCGGCCAGCGGCCCATGCGCCCGCCTCCGCCATCGCCCGGATCGCCGCCACCCGCTGGCAGGATGCACCCGCCCGGCCCGCGCCGCTTTATCTCAGGGCCGCGGATGCGGCGCCGTCGCGCGACGCGCCGCCGGTGATCCTCGATGACGCCTGACGAGATGGCGGCGCTCTGCTCGCGCGCCTATCACCACATGCGCCCCTGGAGCGCGCGGCAATTCGCCGACAGCCTGGCACAGCCGACCCACCTGCTCGAAGCGCATCCGCAGGCCTTTGTGCTGGGCCAGGTGGTCGCCGATGAGGCCGAGATCCTCGCCCTCGCCACCGATCCCGACCGCCAACGGCAGGGTCACGCCACCCGCGCCCTGCTTGGTTTTCACGCCGCAGCCGCACTGCGAGGCGCAGGCCGGATTCTGCTCGAAGTGGCAGAGCCCAACACAGCCGCGCGGGCGTTCTACAGAGCGCATGGCTACGATGAAATCGGGCGCCGCAAAGCCTATTACCCGCAAGCGGGCGCCCCGCCTGCGGATGCGGTGATCATGGCGCGGGCGCTGCCCTGACGTTGCGCGACCGATCCGGCCCGGACGCCAAGAATCGGTTGACCATCCGAGCCGCGCACGGCCTTAATTGCCCATCACGAAGGCGCGGCAGTGAAATCGACCGCCCAGAAACACACAGGGAGCCCCCTATATGACCTTTCTTGCGAAGACCCTTGGTACCGTCGCGGCCCTTGCGCTGAGCGCAGGCGCGGCGCTTGCCGACCCGGCCCTGATCTACGATCTCGGCGGCAAGTTCGACAAAAGCTTCAACGAAGCGGCCTTCAATGGCGCAGAGCGCTACGCCTCGGAGACCGGCGGCTCTTACCGCGATATCGAGATCCAGTCCGAAGCCCAGCGCGAGCAGGCCCTGCGCCGCTTTGCCGAGGCCGGTTTCAACCCGATTGTGACCACCGGCTTCGCCATCGCGAGCATCCTAGGCGAAGTGGCCGTGGACTATCCCGACACCAAGTTTGTCAATGTCGACGGCTTCCTGCCGGAAGTGCCCGACAATGTGCTGCTGATCAATTTCCAGGAGCATCAGGGCTCCTATCTTGTGGGCATGATGGCCGCGATGGCGTCTGAATCGAACACTGTCGGCTTTATCGGCGGCATGGATATCCCGCTGATCCGCCATTTCGGCTGCGGCTATGCGCAAGGTGCCAAGGCGGTGAATCCCGACATCACCGTGATCGCCAACATGACCGGCACCACGCCCACCGCCTGGAACGACCCGGTGAAGGGCTCCGAGCTTGCCAAGGCGCAGGTCAGCCAGGGCGCGGACGTGATCTACGCGGCCGCAGGCGGTACCGGTGTGGGTGTGCTGCAGACCGCCGCTGACGAAAACATCCTCTCCATCGGCGTGGACAGCAACCAGAACCACCTGCACCCGGGCAAGGTCCTGACCTCGATGCTCAAGCGTGTTGACGTGGCCGTGTTCGAAGCGATGAGCGCAGGCGAAGAGCTCGAGACCGGCAAGTTCATGACGCTGGGTCTGGCCGAGGACGGCGTGGGCTACGCGATGGACGACAACAACGCCCCGCTGGTCTCCGACGAGATGAAGGCCGCGGTCGACGAGGCCCGTCAGAAGATCATCGACGGGGAGCTGAACGTGGTGAGCTACTACGAAAACGACAGCTGCCCGGCGATCAACTTCTGATCGTCCGACAGGTTTGCGAAGGCAAGGGGCGGCGCCATCCGGGCCGCCCTTTTTCCATTCCGGATGCTTGCAATCCGGATGAACCGGTCACGGGTCGCGGGTCGGGAACTCATACGGCTCGATATGTTCGGCGGATATCGCGTAGCCGATCTCGGCCAGCGCCGTTGCGTTGGCCGCGGTGCCGAACATGCCGGTCACATAGACCGGCTCGTAAAGGCCTTCGTACTCATAGGGTTCCGCCGTGGTGACCAGCACCAGCTGATTGGCCGGTGGCGGCGGCACATGGATGCAGGCGCCGACAAACGGCGCCAGGATAAACGTGGTGATCCCGGTGGACTGGAAGTCGAGCGGCACGATGAACCCCGGCAGCCGCACGATCTGGCCGTTATAGGCATCGGTGACCGAGCGCGCCTCCTCCTGCTCGAACCCGGTGGAAAGCTCGCCATGTTCGACCACGCCAAGCCCGCGGAGCCGTCTCAGAAGCAGGCCGCTGTCGCCCTCCGGGATCAGATCGTCCCAGGCCAGATCGACAAAATCCTTGGCGCGCGCCGCCATCGGCGACAGCGCAAGCGGGGCGGCGGCAAGAAGCGTCAGGACATGTCGGCGATCTGGCATCTTGGTCTCCTGCATCGGGCGCGCGGCTCAGTTCGACTGACCGGCGCGTCCAAGGTAATGGCTCACGGCAAAGATGTCCTCGATGGTCGCGGGCGCCTGTGCGGCGGCGGCCCGCTTGACCGCCGCGGCCATGCTCCAGTCGCTGCGATAGCCGAACTGCCGGGCGACGGCCCCGGCCAGCTCCGGCGATTGCGCCAGCAGCTTGCGAACCCCGCTTCGGATCTCCCGCCGGGTCTGGCCGGGGCCGTTCTGTTTCTGCAGCGCCAGCGCCTCGACGATCTTTTCGCGCGGGCCCACCGGCAGTGCGCCGGGGACCAGGTGACGGTCGAGGATATAGGCAACCGCACTGGCCCCGCCCAACTCGATCAGCGCGGTGGCATAGGCGCCAAGATAGGCCACATCCCTGCGCGCCGCAGCATCGAGCCCGTCGGCCAGGGTCTGTCCCAGCGCCTTGTCGCCGGAGAGGCCGGCCAGCAGGATGCGAATGGGCCGCAGATCGGTCTCCCCGGTTTCCAGCCGCTCGTGGAGCCCGGAGACCTTCGGGATGTCCAGCCGCCGCAGCACGCCATAATCCGCGCGGTCAAGCTCCATCAGCGCCAGACGGCGGATATCGGGGTTGGGGTCGTTCACATGGTCGGCAAAGAGCTGGAACCGGCCTTTGCCGCCGCCCGCGCTCAGGGGCCCCTGCCGCGCGACAACGGTGGTGATCAGCGCACGGTACCGGTCGTCGAGCACCGCAAGCTTCATCCACGGCCCGTAAGCGCCATCCCGGGCCATGAGCACGGTGTCGGCGGCATTCCGTTGCAGCCGCGCGCGCGTCTCGGCATCGACGGGGATCGGGATCTCCACGGAGCCGATCGACCCGATGAGGGCCGCGACGGGCGCGTAGCGTCCGGGGGAAGCGGGGTCCGGTCGGGCGAGGACCACGTGGTCGCTGGCCAGAATCACATCGACCACGGTCGGATCGGGGGTATAACCGTGAAAGGCGCAGGCCGTGGCCGTCTGGGCCGCGCCGACGGCGATCGCTGCGGCGACCACAAAACTCCGAGCTCTCTGTTTGCCGCGTGCCATCGTTCCTCAGATCCTGACCTGCATCCCGTCCGTCAGGGACATCCTGTAGGCGCGCAGCGCCGGAACCAGGCTGACAACGGTGCCTGCGGCCACCACGCTTGCCAGCACCGCCAGTTCCCGTCCGCTCGGCGCGCCGATTTGCAGATATAGCCCAAAGGCCGTGTCGATATAAGAGCGCGCAAAGAACAATCCCGTGTAGAGCAATCCGACGCCGACAATCACCGCAACAAGGCTCATCAGCGCGGCCTCCGTCATCAGCAGGAGCAGGATCGTCCAGGGCCGCGCGCCCACCGCGCGCAGGATCGCCATTTCGCGGCGGCGTTCGTTGAGGCCCGAAAAGATCATCGCCGCCATGCCCAGAAGCGCCGTGACCACCACCATCGCCGAGACGCCGACCAGCGCGCTTTCGGCCACGCCGATGATGTCCCACAGCTCTCCCAAAGCGACCCCGGGCAGGATCGCGAGCAGCGGCTCTTCGGGATACTCGTTGACCCAGCGCTGCAACCCGAAGATCTGCAATTTCGAGCTCACGCCGACCAGCGCCGCCGTGACCGCCCCGGGCGTCAGATCCATCGCGCGCACTTCTTCGGCGCTGACGGTGTCGCGCGACCGACCGCCGCCGCTCCAGTCCACATGGATCGCCTCGATCGCCTCGAGGCTGACAAAGACGGTGCGGTCGACGGGCGTGCCGGTCTTGTCGAGAATGCCCGTGACGCGAAACGGCTTGTCGTCATGTTCGGTGAAGGACGCGACACCATGCGCCACCACGATCTCCTGACCCAGCGCATAGCCCAGCTGTGCGGCCACATCCGCGCCCAGAACGGCGTCGAACAGATCGTCGAACCGAGCCCCCTCGGCATAGCTCAGCGCCCGTCCGCCGCGAAACCTGTAGCGCTCGAAAAACGCAGGCGTCGTGCCGAGCACGCGAAAGCCGCGATGGCTGTCTCCCAGCGACATCGGCACGATCCAGGCCACCTCCTCGCGCGCCGCGATGTCCTGATAGCTCTCCCAGGTCACATTGTTGGTGGCGTTGCCGACGCGGAAGACCGAGTAAAGCAGCAGCTGCACACCGCCAGAGCGCGCGCCCACGATCAGGTCGGTCCCGGATATCGTGTCGGCAAAGCTGGCCTTGGCCCCGGTGCGCAGCTTTTCCACCCCCAGAAAGAGCGCCACCGACAGCGCGATGGCAAACACCGTGAGTGCGACGGTCAGGCGCCGGCTCCAGAGCGATTGGCCTGCCAGCCGGATCAGGATCATGCCGCCGCGCGCCCCGTCACCGCAATCTCGGAGATGTCGCGCACCCGGTCGAAGCGGTCGGCCAGCCGCGCGTCATGGCTGACCAGCACCAGCGTCGCCCCCGCAGCGTCGACCTGGCTCATCAGAAGCTCGATAAACGCGCCCTGCGTGGCCGCATCGAGCGCCGAGGTCGGCTCATCCGCGATCACCAGTCTCGGACCGCCGATCAGCGCACGCGCCGCGGCAACGCGCTGTTGCTGCCCGATGCTGAGTTCGGAGGCGCGGGCGCGCAGCACCAGATCCGGGTCAAGCCCGAGCGCGCCGGTGAGCCGCAAGGCCTCCGCGTGCGGATCGCCCACAGATGTGCGCCGCTCAGGTGCAAAGGCCAGCGGCAAAAGGATATTTTCCAGCGGCGAGGCATAGGGCAGCAGGTTGAACATCTGAAAGATCACACCGATGCGGTTGGCCCGGAACCGGTCGCGCGCCGGGCCGCGCAGCCGCGCCAGATCGACGCCATCCACCGCAACCTGCCCCGCCCGCGGTGCGGCGATGCCGCAGATCAGGCTCAGCAGGGTCGATTTGCCGGAACCGCTTTCACCCAGAAGAAACAGCTTCTCCCCCGCCGCCACCGAGAACTCTGGCACGGTCAGCGAAAACCCGGTGCGCCCCGGCCAGGTGAAGGAAAGATCCCGCAGCCGGATCGCATCTCTGTCGGTTCTGGTCGGCAAGCCTACATTGCTCTCGTCAGGTCCAGGATCGGTGCTTGCGGTGTGGCCTCCATCGAGGTGGCACCTGCGTCGGTCACCAGTTGAACCTCCAGTTCTTCCGCATTTTCGAAGGCGCTGAAATAGGACAATTCGATGCTGGTGGCCGCGCCGATATCGCTGCAGGTCAGCAGGTACTCGGCGTGAAATTCCGAATGCGCCTGCGCGCCGTCGTGGTCGTCGTGGTCTTCATGCGCTTCGTGGTCTTTGTCATGCGCATGCTCGTCTGCGTGCTCTTCATGCGCTTCATCATGCGCGTGATCGTCGCCGTGTTCTTCGTGCTCTTCGTCATGCGCGTGCTCTTCGTCATGCGCGTGCTCTTCGTCATGCGCGTGACCGTCATGCCCCTCATCGCCATGCAACGCCACCTCGACCTGCGAAACCTCGCAGCCTGCGGCCTCTGGCAAGACAAACAGCGCCATCGGATCGGACAGTCTTGCCATGGCCGCCTCGACCGCAGCCTTGTCCGCCTCCGACTGCGCCACGTATTCGAACCCGACGATGTCGAAGCCGGGCACTTCGAGCTCGATGGCGATCTGGTCGCCGTCCAACGCGATGTTGAGCGCCCCGTGCCCATGTTCATGCGCCCCGAGCGAGCGGGTTTCGTCGGCAGCAACCGGCAGAGCGACGGCCAGAGCGGAAGATAGGAAAAGGGCGGATGTCAGGCGCACAGCAAGTCTCCTTGGCAGAATCGAACGGGGGTGATCGGTCTCCAGGGTACTGTTATATTATCACATAACATTGAACAACCGCCGATAAATCTCACGGCCCGACCGGTCCAAAGATCGCGTGTCTGCAAGACCAGCGCGCACGCCAACCGCACCAAAATCAACCCCGGATCAGCCATCCAAGCGCCGCAGAACCCGGCCGCGGTGCCTGTCACCGGCCCTCCGCCCGCGGTTCCCCCTGTTCAACCGGGTCAAGCTCTGCAAATACTGGCCGTGCAGGGACAAGGGTGGCACAAGATGACCGAACCGGCCATTGAACTCAAAGGGATATCCAAGGCCTTCGGGCCGGTGCAGGCCAACAAGGATATCTCGATCCGCGTCGAACGCGGCACGATTCACGGCATCATCGGCGAAAACGGCGCGGGCAAATCCACGCTGATGTCGATCCTCTACGGCTTTTACAAGGCCGATAGCGGCGAGATCTTCATCGGCGGCAACCGCACCGAGATCCCCGACAGCCAGGCCGCCATCGAGGCCGGCATCGGCATGGTCTTCCAGCATTTCAAGCTGGTGCAGAATTTCACCGTGCTGGAAAACGTCATCCTGGGCGCCGAGGATGGCGGCATGCTGCGCCCCTCTCTGGCCCGCGCGCGCGGCGTGCTGAAATCGCTGGCCGAGGAATACGAGCTCAATGTCGACCCCGACGCCTTGATCGAGGACCTCTCGGTGGGTCACCAGCAACGGGTGGAAATCCTCAAGGCGCTTTACCGTGAGGCCGATATCCTGATCCTCGACGAGCCCACCGGCGTGCTGACCCCTGCCGAGGCCGACCACCTGTTCCGGATCCTCGACAACCTCAAATCCGAAGGCAAGACGATCATCCTGATCACCCACAAGCTGCGGGAAATCATGGAGATCACCGACACCGTCAGCGTCATGCGGCGCGGTCAGATGACCGCCACCGTCAAGACCGCCGAGACCTCGCCCGAAGAGCTGGCCGAGCTGATGGTCGGCCGCAAGGTCTTGTTGCGCGTGGATAAGAAACCCGCGCAACCGGGCCCGCCGGTGCTGGAGATCGAGGATCTCAAACTGACCGACGACGCCGGTGTGCAGCGGCTCAAGGGCATCTCGCTCACCGTGCGCGCGGGCGAGATCGTGGGCATCGCGGGGGTGTCGGGCAACGGGCAGTCCGAATTGCTCGAGGTGCTGGGCGGCTATGCGGAGGCCACCGGCACGATCCGCGTCAACGGCGCGCCGATCGATGTCTCCGGCGCGCAATCCGACGGCCAGTCGCGCCGCGCGCGCGGCATCGCCCATGTGCCCGAAGACCGCCAGCATGAAGGGCTGATCATGCAATACACGGCGTGGGAAAACACGGTTTTTGGCTATCATCACGACCCGGCCTGGCAGAACGGTCTTTTCATGGACAACGCCGCGATCAAGGCGGAAGCCGCCGAAAAGATGCAGCGTTTCGACGTGCGCCCGCCCAACCCCAACCTCGCCGCGCGCAACTTTTCGGGCGGCAACCAGCAAAAGATCGTGCTGGCCCGCGAGATCGAGCGCAACCCGGATGTTCTGCTGATCGGCCAGCCGACACGGGGCGTCGATATCGGCGCCATCGAGTTCATCCATCAGCAGATTGTCGCCCTGCGCGACACCGGCAAGGCGATCCTTCTGGTCTCGGTGGAGCTGGACGAGATCCTGTCGCTGTCCGACCGCATCGCGGTGATGTTCGACGGCCAGATCATGGGCGAACGCCTGCCCTCCGAGACCGACCAGACCGAACTGGGTCTGCTGATGGCCGGGGTGACCGAACGCCCCGACAAGCCGCTGATCGAGGCGGTGGACAGCCAGATGCACGCCAGGCAAGCCCGCGAGGCCGCCCAACATGACCGCTGACATGTCGCACCACCAGGGCGCGCGCCCGCTTGCCAACCCCCGCGCCGCCGCCAATCCGGCGCCGCGTCCCGGCTTCAACCTGCCCTTTAAACTTCCGCCGGGGGCGCCGACACACGCCCCGCGCGCGACACCGAAAAGGGAGCGATACCATGGATAAGATGCCCGCCTGGGCCGATGCGGTCCTTGTGCCCCTGTTTTCGATTGTCCTCGCCGCGATCCTATCGGCGCTGGTGATCCTGGCCATCGGAGAAAGCCCGGTGGAGGCCTTCAAGCTGATGGTCGAAGGGGCGCTCATGCGCTCGGCGGGCTGGGGTTACACGCTTTACTACGCCACCAACTTCATCTTCACCGGGCTCTGCGTCTCGGTCGCCTTTCACGCCCGCATGTTCAACATCGGCGGCGAAGGCCAGGCGATGATCGGCGGGCTGGGTGTGGCGCTGGCCTGTCTCTACATCCCCTGGCCGCACTGGACCGTGGCGCTGATGGGCGCGACCGTCGCCGGGGCCGCCTTCGGCGCCGCCTGGGCCTTTATCCCGGCCTATCTGCAGGCCAAGCGCGGCAGCCATATCGTGATCACCACGATCATGTTCAACTTCATCGCCGCCGCCGTGCTGAACTATGTGCTGGTCAATATCCTGCGCCCGCCCGGCGCGCAGGATCCGGCCACCGGCCCGTTCCCCGACGCCACCCACCTGCCGACCTTCCAGCAGATGTTCTCGACCGCCGAGACCGCGATGTTTCGTGGCGCGCCCGCCAATGTGACCTTCTTTCTGGCGGTCATCGCCTGTGTCGCGGTCTGGCTGCTGATCTGGCGCACCCGGCTCGGATACGAGATCCGCGCCTTCGGGCATTCCGAGACCGCCGCGCGTTATGCCGGCATCTCGCCGGTGCGGATCACAGTGATCGCGATGCTGATCTCGGGCGGGCTTGCGGGCCTGATGGCGCTCAATACCACGATGGGCGAGGCCGAGCGTCTGGTGATGAACGCCACCGAAGGCGCGGGCTTCATCGGCATCGCGGTGGCGCTGATGGGCCGCAGCCATCCGCTGGGCGTGTTCCTGGCCGCGCTGCTCTTCGGGTTTCTCTATCAGGGCGGGGCGGAGCTTGCGCTCTGGACCAATATCCCGCGTGAGCTGATCACGGTGATCCAGGCGCTGGTGATCCTCTTTACCGGCGCGCTCGACAACATGGTGCGCATGCCGCTCGAAAAGCTCTTTCTCGCCATGCGCCGGGGAAATGCCACATGAGCCTTCTGACCGGGATCCTGACCGCCTACGCGATCTTGCTGATGGGGGTGTTGTCGCCCGGCCCGGCCGTGGCCCTGCTGCTGGGCATTGCCGGGGCCGAAGGCCGCACCCCGGCAGTCCTGTGCTGCGCGGGCATCGCGCTTGGCAGCATGAGCGTCAACGTGCTGACCCTGCTGGGCGTCGGGCTGCTTCTGACGCAGACCGCCTGGGCGTTTGCGCTGCTCAAGGCTTTCGGCGTCGCCTATCTGCTCTGGCTGTCTTTCAGCGCGATCAGACGCGCCCTGCACCCGCCCGTCATCGGAAAGATGCACCAGGCGCCGCGCAGCATCGGCGCGCGGGTCCTGCAGGGCTATCTGATGCAAGTGACAAACCCCAAGGCCATCGGCTTCTGGCTGGCCATCGCTGCCCTCTCGCCGGTGGCCGGAGCGCCGGTCTGGGTTGTGGCGCTCTACGTGCTCGGCGGCGGCGCGCTGTCGTTCTTCGGCCACGCGGCCTGGGGTGTGGCGCTGTCCAGTCGCCCGTTCCAGCGTGTCTACGCCGCCGCGCGGCGATGGATCGAGGGCGTGCTGGGCGCGCTTTTTGCCGTCTTCGCCCTGAAACTCGCAACATCGGAGAGCTAGGCCATGGATCTCGACACGCTCATCCAGGTGCTCGACAGCACCATTCGTCTGGCCACACCGCTGCTGCTGGCCTGCCTTGCCGGCCTCTTTTCCGAGCGCGCGGGCATTTTCGACATCGGCCTCGAAGGCAAGATGCTGATCTCGGCGTTCTTTTCGGCCGGGGTTGCCTTCACCACCGGCTCGATCTGGCTGGGGCTGCTGGCGGGCATGGCGGGGTCGCTTGTGCTCTCGGCGATCCACGGGCTGGCCTCGATCACCTTCCGGGGCAACCAGCTGATCTCCGGCGTGGCGCTGAATTTCCTGGCCTCCGGCATCACCGTGCTGATCGCGCAGACCTGGTTTTCGCAAGGCGGGCGCACACCCTCCCTGCCCGAAGGCGCACGCTTTGCCGAAATCACGCTGCCGCTGGCCGAGACCCTGCGCCCGGTGCCGGTGCTGGGACCGGTCTATGCCGACCTGATCTCAGGGCACTCGATCCTCGTCTATGTCGCTCTGCTCATGGTACCGCTCACATGGTGGGTGCTCTTTCGCACGCGCTTCGGCCTGCGGCTGCGCGCGGTCGGTGAAGCACCCGAAGCGGTGGACACCGCCGGTGTCTCGGTGACCGGGTTGCGCTTTGCGGCGGTGGGCATCTGCGGGCTGCTCTGCGGGCTGGCCGGGGCCTATCTCGCCACCGGGCTGCAGGCGGGGTTCGTGCGCGAGATGACCGCCGGGCGCGGCTACATTGCGTTGGCGGCGCTGATCTTTGCCAAGTGGCGGCCCTGGTACGCCCTGGGGGCCTGCATGCTCTTCGGTTTTCTGCAGGCCATCGCGCTGCGCTACCAGAATATCGATCTGGGCGCCTTCGTGGTGCCGGTGCAGGCGATGGACGCGCTGCCCTATATCCTGACCGTGGTCATACTCGCCGGGTTTGTCGGCAAGGCGATCCCGCCCCGCGCCGGTGGAGAGCCCTATGTGAAGGAGCGGTAACGCACGGCAATCGCGACCGCACCGCGCCGAAACTGAACCCAGATGACCCAGTAAACCGCGAATCAGTCGCAGCAAGCGGCACCTGCGCCGCGCTCCCATCCGCCGGCAGCCCATCCGCCGGGGCCCTGCCCGCCATCGCCGAAACCCGCCTGCAGGCGCGCAAAACTAGGTCCAAACCCAACGAACCGATATAACCAGCAAGCGCATACCCATGCCGCGCTTGCAAAGGTCAAAGGCTTGGGTCTATGGACAGGTATGCAGATATACCTCCCCATCGCCGAGGTTGCCGTCAACGCCTTCCTGCTTCTGGGCCTCGGTGGCGCGGTTGGTGTGCTGTCGGGCATGTTCGGCGTGGGAGGCGGCTTCCTGATGACGCCCCTGCTCTTCTTCATCGGCATCCCCCCCGCAGTCGCGGTGGCAACCGAAGCCAACCAGATCGTGGCCTCCTCCTTTTCGGGGGTGCTGGCGCATCTGCGGCGCAAGACGGTCGATCTGCGCATGGGCACGGTACTGCTGATCGGCGGCCTCGTCGGCGCGGCGCTTGGCGTCATGCTCTTCAACTACCTCAAGAGCCTTGGCCAGGTCGATCTGCTGGTCAAGCTCTGCTACGTGGTGTTCCTCGGGATCATCGGCGGGCTGATGTTCATCGAAAGCCTCAACGCGCTGCGCAACCAGCGCTCGGGCAAGGCGCCGCCGCGCAAGAAACACAACTGGATCCATGGGCTGCCCTTCAAGATGCGCTTTCGCACCTCGGGGCTCTATATCTCGGTGATCCCGCCGCTCATCGTCGGCGTTGCGGTGGGTGTGCTGGCGGCGATCATGGGTGTCGGCGGCGGGTTCATCATGGTGCCCGCGATGATCTACCTGCTCGGCATGCCGACCAAGGTTGTGGTCGGCACCTCGCTGTTCCAGATCATCTTTGTCACCGGCTTCACCACGATGCTGCATGCGACCACGAACTACACCGTCGACGTGGTGCTGGCGGTGCTGCTGCTTGTGGGCGGCGTCATCGGCGCGCAGGTCGGCACTGTCATCGGCTCCAAGCTCAGGGCCGAGCAGTTGCGCATCCTGCTCGCGATCATGGTGCTGGCGGTCTGCGGCAAGCTGGCCTTCGATCTGCTGGTCACACCGTCCGAGCTCTTTGTCGTCGGCGCGACAGGGGGCCATTGATGCGCCTGCTTCTGGCCCTTCTGCTGCTTGTCTCATGGCCCGCCCGGGCCGAGGAAGTGGTACTGGGCCTCAGCCAGGACAGCGTGTCGATCTCGACCAATTTCGACGGCTCGGAGATCCTGATCTTCGGCGCGGTCAAACGCGAGGACGCGATCCCCGAAGACCCGCCCCTGCAGGTCATCATCGCCGTGGCCGGGCCCGACCAGTCGGTGACCGTGCGCAAGAAAGACCGCCGCTTCGGGATCTGGGTGAACGTGGAAGCGGTGGAGATCGACGCCGCCCCGTCGTTCTACGCCATCGCGACCTCCGCCCCCTGGAACGAGGTGATCAGCGATGTGGAGGATCTGCGGCACTCGATCTCCATCCCGCGCGCGATCCGCTCGGTCGGGGCGCCGATGGATGTGAGCGATCCGCAAAGCTTCACCGACGCCATCATCCGCATCCGCAAATCCAACCGCGCCTATCAACTGCACGAAAGCAGCGTGAACCTGCGCGAAGAGACGCTTTTTGACACCGCCATCGCGATGCCCGCCAACCTGACCGAAGGCGCCTATCCGACGCGCATCTTCCTGACCCGCGGCGGCGAGGTGGTCTCGCAATACGAGACCGAGATCGACGTGCGCAAGGTCGGGCTGGAGCGCTGGCTCTTCACCCTCTCGCGCGAGCAGCCGCTGCTGTACGGGCTGATGTCGCTGGCCATCGCCATCGCCGCGGGCTGGGGGGCCTCCGCCGCATTCCGCGCCCTGCGCGGATGAGCCGCCCGGCCCCCGGCACCCGCTCCGCGTATCGCGCCTTCCAGGTGCTGCCGACGCGCTGGATGGACAATGACGAATACGGCCACATGAACAACGCCACCTATCTTTCGCTGATCGACACCGCGGTGTCGCTCTGGCAGATGGGCAACGGGATCGCGATCCGCGGCCCGCGCGCGCTGCGCTTTCTGGTGGTGGAAACCGGCATCCGCTACCATGCCGAGGCGGGCTTTCCCGACATCATCCACGCCGGACTGCGCGTCGGTCATCTGGGCCGGTCCTCCCTGCGCTACGAGGTGGGGCTCTTTCGCAATGACGATGACACCGCCTGCGCCGAAGGGGTGTTTGCGCAGGTGCTGACCGGCGACGACGGCCGCCCCACCCCGATCCCCGACGGCCCGCGCCAGACGCTGGAACATCTGCGCGCCCCTGCGTGACGCGCTCCGGGCAAGGGCGCGGCTCCCGCATCGGCCGGGCATCCCACGCCAGACGTCGCGCGCACGCCCCTGCTTCTTCGGTTCAGAAATACTTCGGGAGGGGTCTGGGGAGGGCTGGCCCTCCCCAGCGTCCCCCCAAAAACCAAAGCTCAGCCCTTTTCGTGGAAAAACGCGTAGATCCGTTCGGCCAGCGCGTCGCTCACGCCCTCAACCGCGCGCAGATCCGCGAGGTTGGCGCGGCTCACTGCCTTGGCGGAGCCGAAATGCGCCAGCAACGCCCGCTTGCGCGACGCGCCCACACCCGGCACCTCGTCGAGCGGGTTGGCGCTCACCGCCTTGGAACGCTTGGCGCGGTGGGTGCCGATGGCGAAGCGGTGCGCCTCGTCGCGCAGCCGCTGCACAAAATAAAGCACCGGATCGTTGTGCCGCAGCGCGAAAGGGCGCGCGCCGCTGCGGTGGAACTCTTCCTTGCCCGCATCCCGGTCGATGCCCTTGGCGACGCCCACAAACGGCACATCCTCGACCCCGTGCTCGGTCATGATCCCGGCCACGGCACTCACCTGCCCCGCACCGCCATCGATCAGCATCAGATCGGGCCAGAGGCCTTTCTCGCGATCCGGATCCTCTTTCAGCAGCCGTTTCAGCCGCCGCGTCAGCACCTCTTTCATCATCCCGAAATCGTCGCCCGGGGTCAGCTCCTCGCCGCGGATGTTGAACTTGCGGTACTGGTTCTTGAGATACCCTTCCGGACCCGCAACGATCATCGCCCCCACCGCATGCGCGCCCTGGATATGGCTGTTGTCATAGACTTCGATCCGCTCCGGCGGGCCGTCGAGATCGAACGCCTCGGCAAGGCCGCGCAGCAGTTTGGCCTGGGTCGCGGTCTCGGCCATGCGCCGGGCCAGGCTCTCGCGGGCATTGCGGGCAGCGCCTTCGATCAGCTCGGCCTTTTCGCCGCGCTGCGGCACCGCGATCTCGACCTTGCGGCCGAGCTTGGAGGCAAGTGCCTCGCACATCAGATCCTCGTTTTCGATCCCGTGGCTCAGAAGCACCAGCCGCGCGGGTTCCTTCTGGTCGTAGAACTGGCCCAGAAACGCCTCCATCACCTCGGCCTCGCCGACATCGTCGCCGACGCGCGGATAGAAATCGCGGTTGCCCCAGTTCTGGTTGGCGCGGATGAAGAAGACCTGAACGCAGGCCTGCCCGCCCTGCATGTGCAGCGCGATCACATCGGCCTCGGTCACGCCTTGCGGGTTGATGCCCTGCACGGTCTGCACCTGCGTCAGCGCGCGGATCCGGTCGCGCAGGGCGGCGGCGCGCTCGAACTCCATCGCCTCCGACGCCTCGGCCATCTGGCTGGCCAGTTCCGCCTGCACCTTGGTCGACTTGCCGCTGAGAAAGCGTTGCGCATCGCGCACCGCGGCGCCGTATTCCGCCTCCGACACCTTGCCCACGCAGGGCGCGGAACAGCGCTTGATCTGGTGCAGCAGGCACGGCCGCGTGCGGCTGTCGAAGACCGAATCCGTGCAGTTGCGCAACAGGAACGCCTTTTGCAGCTGGTTGAGCGTCCGGTTCACCGCGCCTGCGCTGGCAAAGGGCCCGTAATAGCTGCCCTTCTCCTTCTTCGCGCCGCGGTGCTTCTTGATCTGCGGAAATCCGTGTTCGGTCACGATGATGTTGGGAAAGCTCTTGTCGTCGCGCAGCAGCACGTTGAATTTCGGCTTGAGCTGCTTGATCAGGTTCTGTTCGAGCAGCAGCGCCTCGGTTTCGGTGCGCGTGGTCAGGAACATCATCGACGCGGTGTCCGCGATCATCCGTTCGATGCGCCGCGAATGACCTGCCGGGCGCGCATAATTACTGACCCGCGCCTTCAGGTTGCGCGCCTTGCCGACATAAAGCACGCGGCTTTGCTCATCGAGCATCCGGTAGACCCCCGGAGAGCTGTCGAGCGTCTTCAGATACGCCGCGACAACCGCGTGGCCCTTGGGCGTTTTCTGCGTTTGTGTCAACTCGGCCATGCCCGCTTTGTGTCAGCTTTGTTTACCATCTGATTCCACGCATTTCGGTGCATGCAAAGCGCTTTGGTTCAACCCCAATTGAATCCACGGTTTCTGTGGATAACTCTGTAGGCAAAAACCAGAGAGACGGAAATTTTCCTTGTATTTTGCAGCCTTCGGTCATGTGCCTAATTTTTGGGCAGTTTTGTAACGCGCTGAAAACAAAGGAAACTTTTTGCGTCTCATTGCATACCATTGAAAAGATTAGGACTTTTGTAAAGTTTTCGTAACGTAAGCGGGAGCGGTGCAAAACTCAAATGAAAGCCGTCTCATTCTACGCCGATTACGTCAGGTGTCTGCCACGCCAGATGCTGCCCTCCATCGACACAAAGCAGCTGTCCGGTGACCGCCGGCGCGGTCAGGAAGTAGCCCAGAGCGCCGGTGATGTCGTCGGGGTTTGCGCCGCGTTGCATCACCGTCGCTGCGCGTTGCTTGGCAAAATGCGCCTCGCTCTGCCGCCCGCCGCGCAGTGTGGGTCCCGGCCCGATCGCGTTCACCCGCACACGCGGGGCGAGTGCCTGGGCGGCGGTCTGCGTGAACGCCCAGAGCCCCATCTTGGCAATCGTGTAGCTCATGAATTCCGGCGTCAGCTTGCGCACCCGCTGGTCGATCATGTTGACCACCAGCGCCTGCGCCACCGGCTCTCCCATCCCGTCGGGCTGCGGCTCCGGCACTTGGCCCGCAAAAGCCTGGGTCAGCACAAACGGCGCGCGCAGATTGCTTTCCAGCGCCCGGTCCCAGCTTTGCCGGGTGGCGCTTTCGATAGTGTCGTACTCGAATATCGACGCGTTGTTGATCAGCACCGTGAGCGGCCCGTCCAGCGCCTCTGCCGCCTGCCCCACCAGCGCCTGCGTGGCGCGTTCCTCAAGCAGGTCCGCCTGCAGGATCCGGGCCTTGCGCCCCAGCGCGCGGATCGCCTCGGCCGTGTCCTGCGCCTCCGCGTCGGAGCCCGCGTAATGCACCGCCACGTCAAAGCCCTGTTCCGCCAGATAAAGCGCCATGGCGCGGCCCAGACGGACGGCGCCGCCGGTGACCAAAGCACGACCCTGCTGCGTCATCTCCTGCCCCTTCGATTACCCGTGCAACACGATGCCGATATAGACCAGATAGAGCGCCGACAAGATCACCCCCCAGATCCGCGTCAGATTGCGGCGCATGAGCACGAAGGGCACCAGCAGGACCGAGCTTGCGATCATCACCCAGATGTCGAACCGCAACAGCGCCGGGTCGACCTCCATCGGTGCGATCAGCGCGGCGATGCCGATGATGGCCAGCAGGTTGAAGAGGTTCGATCCGATCACGTTGCCAATGGCCACATCCGCCTGCCGCCGGATCGCCGCCATGACCGTGGTGGCAAGTTCCGGCATCGAGGTGCCGAGCGCCACAAGCGTCAGCCCGATCACCGTGTCGGGCACGCCGAACATGCGCGCGATCTCGGTCGAGCTGTCGACCAGCAGATCCGCGCCCAGCGGCAACCCCACAAGGCCCAGAACCAGGTAGAGCGCGATCTTCCACCAGCGCATGTTGGGGTCCGCGCCTTCGGGTTCCTCAAGATCACCCGCCGCATCGGCAGCAGCCCCGTTGCGGCGATGTGCCAGCGCCTCGCGCGCCTGGCTCCACAGGATCACAGACAGCATCGCCAGCATCGCCAGCCCCGCCCAGAGGTCGAAGACACCGCGAAACGCCAATGCCGTAAAGACCGCCGTGGCCAGCATCATCTGGACATAGCTCTTGCGCGTGTCATGTTCTGACGTGTGCATGACCGCGATGAGCGCGGGCACCCCCAGCACCAGCAGCACATTGGCGGTGTTGGAGCCGATCACATTGCCAAGCGCGATCCCCGGCACGCCATCGAGCGCCGCCTTGACCGAGATCAGCAGTTCCGGCGCGGAGGTGCCGAAAGCCACGATGGTCAGGCTGACGATCAGCGCCGGCACGCCAAGCCGCAGCGACACGTTCACCGCGCCCTTGACCAGTGCGTCGCCCGCCAGAAGCAGGATCACCAGTCCCAGCGCCGCATAGGCAAAGACCATCTCAGCCCTTTCCCTTGCCGATGTGCCCGCAGGGGCACTGTCCCTTGCCGATCCGGAAGCGGCCGCATTTCGGGCAGCGGGCCTGCGCCAGACGGTCGGCGCCGGGCACACGCAGCTTGCCGAACATGGCCATCACCCCCATGGCCACCAGAAAAAGGACGACGATCTTGACGATCACGAAAGACCAAACCGGGCGTAGGCCGCCCGTTCCTCGATCTCCGAGACGGCGCCATTGACCATCTGTGCGCCGAGCCGCGCGATCAGCGGGCGGCGCTGTGCGTAGCGGCGGAAGGTGACCTTGTCGCCGAACCGCTCCTTCATCTTGGGCACGAGATGGCCGATGCCATCGGCCAGACCCTGCGTCACGGCGTTCTGGCCCAGCCAGAACTCCCCGGTGAAAAGGTCGGGATTGTCGGCGAGCCTGGCACCGCGCCGGTCCTTGACCTGGGCAATGAAGGTGGTGTGCAGCTCCTCCAGCAGGCGTTTGAGACGCGCCACGTCCTCGTCCTTTTCCGGGCGGAACGGATCGAGCATGCTTTTCGACTTGCCCGCCGTGTAGACCCGCCGCTCGACGCCGTAACGCTCCAGCAGCTCATGCGCGCCGAACCCTGCCGAAATCACCCCGATGGAGCCAAGGATGGAGCTGGCATCCGCCCAGATCTCGTCGGCGGCGGACGCGATCCAGTAGCCGCCCGAAGCCGCCACGTCCTCGACAAAGGCAAAGACCGGGATCTCCTTTTCCTCCGCCAGACGGCGGATGCGCGCGCCGATCAGGCTCGACTGCGCGGGCGAGCCGCCGGGGGAGTTGATCTCGAGCGCGACAGCCACCGGTTTGCCGCGGCTGAAGGCCTTTTCCATCAGCGGTGCAATCGACCGGTCGCTGAGCGATCCCGGCCCCGTGGTTCCGATGGCGCCCTGCAGGCGCAGGACGGCGACGGTGGGGCCGGATTTCAGGAAAGGGATAAAGCGCTTCATGGCCGAGGATGTAGATTGCGCGCGTCCGACAAACAAGGCGCAGGCTCAACAAAGCCTGCGCTGTGGCCTGCCCGTCGCGCTCTCGCGTCGCTTGTGTGGCCAAGGCCGGGTCGATGCGCCCTGCGCGCGCGACCGGCACGCAAGGGCCGGGCAAGCACCGGGCCGCGCGCGCGGCTCAGAAAAAGCTCTGCGGGTCGATGTCGATCGCCATGCGCAGATCGCCCTTGAGCCGCACCTGACCGGCCCAGTCCGACAGGGCGGGCTGCAATGGTGCGCCTTTGGGGGCCTTGACCAGCAACCGCACCCGGTGCCGCCCGCGCACCCGGGCAATCGGCGCCGGGGCCGGACCGTAGACCTGCGCGCCCACGGCCCGCAGAGCGCCGTCCTGCCGGGCCAGGTGATTGCCCAGATCAAAAACCTGCTGCACATCGGTCGAGGACAGGATCACGCCCGCAAGCCGTCCGAAAGGCGGCATGCCCGCGGCGCGGCGCTCATCCAGCTCCGCTGCCCAGAACGCTTCCTCGTCGCCGCCGAGAATGGCGCGGATCACCGGATGCTCGGGCTGGAAGCTCTGCAACAGCGCCTCTCCCGGACGCTCCGCCCGCCCGGCGCGCCCCGCCACCTGCCGCATCAGCTGAAAGGTGCGCTCCGCCGCGCGCAGGTCCGAGCCTTGCAGCCCCAGATCCGCATCGATCACCCCCACCAGCGTCAGCGCCGGGAAGTTGTGCCCCTTGGCCACCAGCTGCGTGCCGATGATGATATCCGCGGCCCCTTGGGCAATCGCCTCGATCTGCGCCTTGAGCTCGCGGGCCGTGCCGAACAGATCCGAACTGAGCACCGCGATCCGCGCTTCGGGAAAAAGCGCCGCCGCCTCCTCGGCCATGCGCTCCACCCCCGGGCCCACCGCCGCCAGCTTGTCCTCGACCCCGCAGCTGGGGCATTTGGTCGGCACCGGCTTGCTCTCGCCGCATTGATGGCAGATCAGCCGCTTCAGAAACCGGTGTTCGACCATGCGCGCGTCGCAATGATCGCAGCCCACCTGCTGCCCGCAGGCCCGGCAGAGCGTGACCGGCGCATAGCCACGCCGGTTGAGAAAGAGCATCGCCTGCTCGCCCGCCTCGAGACGCTGCGTGACCGCCTGCGCCAGCGTGGGCGAGATCCAGCGCGCCCCCGGCAGATCCTCGCCGCGCATGTCGATGGCGCGCATCTGCGGCATCACCGCGGCACCGAAACGCGAGCTCAGCACCAGCTTGTCATACTTGCCCGCTTCCGCATTGGCCCAGCTCTCGAGGCTCGGCGTGGCCGAGGCCAGCACCACCTGCGCGTCCAGCATCGAGGCGCGCAGCACCGCCATGTCGCGCGCGTTGTAAAGCACGCCGTCCTCCTGCTTGTAGGACGTGTCGTGCTCCTCATCGACAACGATCAGACCAAGGCTCCGAAACGGCAGGAACAGCGCGGAACGCGCGCCGATCACCATCTGCGCCTGCCCTTCGGCCACCATCTTCCAGACCCGCCGCCGCTCGGTCAGCGTGACCCCGCTGTGCCATTCGGCGGGCCGCGCGCCAAAACGCGCCTCGACCCGGGTGAGAAATTCCGCCGTGAGCGCGATCTCGGGCAGCAGGACCAGCGCCTGCCGGCCCTGACGCAGCGCCTCGGCCACGGCTTCGAGATAGACCTCGGTCTTGCCCGAACCGGTCACGCCCTTCAGCAGCACGGTCTGGTAGGCGCCGGCTCTCTGGCCCGCGCGCAGGGTCTCGGCACCGGCGGCCTGATCCTCGGTCAGCGTCTTGCCGCCATGGGAAGGATCGAGCCGCGGGAATGCCGTGTCGCGCGGGCTTTGCTCTTCGAGGATCGCGCCGGAGGTCACCAGCCCCTTGACCACCGACGGCGTGACACCTGCCGCCTCGGCAAGCTCGCCCAGCGTCAGCGCCAGCCCGCCCAATGCGCCCGCTTCCTCGAGCACCCGGCGGCGCGCGTCGGTCATGCGCGGCGGCACACCTGTGCCCAACCGGTAGACCTTGCGCATCGAGGGCGGATCGCCCAGCCCCGGCGCGCGCGTGGCCAGCCGCAGCATCGCCGTGAGCGGCGTGAGCGTATAGGCGCCCGCGCGCTCCAGAAAGGCGCGCATCTCCGCGCGCATGGGGGGGGCGTCGAGCACGCGGCCGACCGGACGGATCTTCGAGGAATCGTAATCGCCCCGGCCCGGCCCCCAGACCACCCCCAGAACCTTGCGCGGCCCCAGCGGCACTTCGACAAACGCGCCGGTGGCGCAGCCCCCTTCCGGCGCGCGGTAATCCAGCAACCGGTCCAGCGGCTGCGTCGTCAACACACCGCAAAGCGCCCCCTCTTCGAAGAAATCCGTCATTGACTCCGGTTGTCCTGATCGGCCTGTTAGCGCCACCAAATGGCGCGCTCCGGGTCTTTCGGCGCGCGCCCTCTTGGGGTATGACACGCGCAACCGAAAGCCAAGAGCAGCCTGGGAGGGCCACCCGAAATGAAATTTTTTGTCGACACCGCCGAAATCGATGCGATCCGCGAACTCAACGACCTGGGCATGGTCGATGGCGTGACCACCAACCCGTCGCTGATCCTGAAATCGGGACGCGACATTCTCGAGGTTACCAAGGAAATCTGCGACATGGTCGATGGCCCGGTCTCGGCCGAGGTTGTGGCGCTGGAGGCCGACGACATGATCGCCGAGGGCCGCAAGCTGGCCAAGATTGCCGACAACATCGCCGTCAAGGTGCCGCTGACCTGGGCCGGGCTCAAGGCCTGCAAGGTGCTGTCGGGCGAAGGCAACATGGTCAATGTCACGCTGTGTTTCTCGGCCAACCAGGCGCTGCTGGCGGCCAAGGCCGGTGCCACTTTTATCTCGCCCTTCATCGGACGGCTTGACGATCTGAACATGGACGGGCTGGAGCTGATCGCCGATATCCGCGAGATCTATGACAATTACGGATACGAGACGCAGGTGCTCGCCGCCTCGATCCGCACCGCCAACCACATGTCCGAATGCGCCAAGATCGGCGCGGACGTGGCCACCGCCCCGCCGGGTGTGATCAAGGCGATGGCCAATCACGTGATGACCGACAAGGGCCTCGACCAGTTTGTGAAAGATGCGCAGACGGCGGGCATCAAGATCGTCTGACATGCCCCGGACGCCCTTGTCGGAGTGAGGGGCCAGCCCCTCACACTCCCCGGCGGTATATGAAAAGAGAAGAAACTTAGGACCGCCCTGCTGCTTCTTCTCTTTTCAAATACGCAAGAAACGGCATCCGTTCTCGGCGCAACGCTATTGGAGAGACCGAAGGGCGACCCCTGTCGCCGGTCTCCCGACCGTCTGTCAGACGTTGGGCTCGCCCTGCAGGCCCAGAAGCTTGCGAAACCCCGTCCAGATCACGGGCAGGCGCGGCGGCTCCCTGAGGCCTGCCAGCGCCTCGTCGGCCCAGGGCGCCATGTCGCGCGCCACAAACTCCCGGCCCCATTTGAGATAGGCTTGCGCATGTTCGGGTCGCAACCGGCAGGCCGAGCCCACCAGCCCGACCAGCGTTTCGGCGGGTGAATACCATTCGTCCTGGATCGCGGTGACCCGCCGTTGCAGCAGCGGGCCGACAACCCGCATCAGGCGTTTTTCGGAATATTGTAGCAGCATGCGGCCCATCTCGTCGCGGCTGTAATGGATGAGCGGCGGGAAGGTGTCGAAGAACACCGCCTCGCCCGGGCGGGTTGCGAAGTTGCGGATCGAGGGGTGAAAGCCGATGCGGGCGTCCTGACCGTCAGCCCAGTGCCAGAACCGCGCGATGACCTGCCCCGCGGCATCCAGCATCCTGAGCGTGGCGTCCTTGTCCTCGCGCTGCATGCGCGGGCGCATCAGCGACGCGGCGGGCAGGGCGTCCTGCACGATTACCGGGATGCGACCGCTCTCCATCTCGAGCAGGTGAAAGGCGGTCACGGGCATCGGCACGCGGGCGGCCATCAGCGCTGCCACATAATCATCGTGACACCGGGCCAGCCGGTCCAGCGCCGCGTCGTCGCCCGGGCTGCGATAGACCTTGATGACCTGATCGGAGAACGGGCCGTCGGCGGGCCGGAACGGCGCGCAGAAATACCCCAGCTTCGAGATCGGCTGGCCGCGTTCGTCGGTCGACGCGTTGATCAGCGATTTGAGCGCGGCGAGATCGGTCATGGGCAGGCTCCTTTGCCCCGCCCTTTACCCTGTCCCCAACGCCGCCGCCACCTCTGCGGCGAGCGCGCGCACCTCGTCCTGTGCCGGACCTTTGGGCATCTCGAGCGCGCCGCGCCCGCGCCCCAGCGCCTCGGCATAGCCCACGCGGTTGGCCAGGGTGGCTTTCGCGACGGTGGCCTGCAGCTCGGCCGCGGCCCCGGCGACATCGGCGGCCAGCCGCGTGCCCGGGCGGGCGCGGTTGAGCACCAGCAGCGTTTCGCGGTTCTCGCGCTCGGCCAGGTCTAGCACCGATTCGGTGGCCCAGAGGTCGAGATGGCTGACCGAGACCGGCACCACCACCAGATCAGCCACCCGCAACGCGGGCCGCAGGTCGCTGTCGGCCTTTGGCGGCGTGTCGATGATCACCACGTCATTCTCGCCCGCCAGCTTGCGGCATTCATAGGCCACACCCCAGGCCGATGAGGTGGAAAAATCGAGGCCTTCGCAAAGGCTTGCATCCAGCTCCACGCGGGTCATGAACCAGCGCCCGAGGCTGCCCTGCGGGTCGAGATCCACCAGCGCCACGCGCTTGCCCTCGGCGCGGAACGCAAGCGCCAGATTGGCCGCGACCGTGGTCTTGCCCGAGCCGCCTTTCTGCTGTGCGATTGTGATCACCTTGCCCGACATCCTGGCCTCCAACGCTTGGCTGCTGGTGCAGCGCAAGCATTTTGCACCTGCAGCATCGGAAAGGCCAGAGCGCGCGCGCGTGACGCATCCGCACGGGGGGCCTTGCGGCATTAACCCCGCCTTAACCAAGGTGAACACATGGTGTGGCGCAGGCTTGAGGGGAGAGCTGCCCATGGCGAATTTGCGCCGGATCATCAGCGCGGGCTGCCTGATGCTGCTTGCCGCGCAGGCCGCCCATGCCGGCGCCTGGCCGCGCGAGCGCGGGACCGGGTTTGCCGCCACCGCGGTGCGGCTGGCCTGGCCGCAGGATGTGGCTGCGCGCGACATGTCCGTTCCGGAGCAGCAATACCTCACGGCCTATGTGGAATACGGTCTGACCGACCGCCTGACGCTGGGGCTCGATCTTGGCCACGCCGTCGCAGGGGGCGGCAAGACGGTGGTTTTCCTGCGCATGCCGGTGCACCAGCCCGACAGCGGCATGCGCGTCTCGGCCGAACTTGGCGTCGGGCGGGTGGATGGCGACACGGTGCTGCGCCCCGGCATCGCGCTGGGCTGGGGGCTGCCGAAAGGCTGGCTGTCCATCGACACGCTGGCCGAGATCGACGTGACCTCGGGCGACACCGATCTGAAGGCCGATATCACCTGGGGGCGCAACCTCGCGCGCGACCGAAAACTCATGCTGCAACTGCATCTGGGGGCGCCCTCAGACGAGGACGTCTTTGCCCGGTTCGAGCCGTCGCTGGTGGTGCCGTTGCGCAAACGGGTGAAGCTCGAGGCGGGGGCGAGCTGGGGGCTCACGGGGGATGACAATGTCGGTGTGAAATTCGGTCTCTGGACCGATTTCTGAACCCACCGCTCTGCTTGCACGCGACACCGCCACCGGCCTAGCATGGCCCATGCCCGCCCCGATCCGCCCCACCGACGACGACGCCCGCGCGCTGGCCCGGCGCCTGATCGAATCCGCGCGGTTCGGCGCGCTTGGCGTGCGCGACGCGCGGTTCGGCACGCCGATGGTCAGCCGCATCGCGGTGGTGCCCGGCCCCGACGGGCTGCCGCTGTCGCTGGTCTCCGATCTCAGCCACCACACGCAAGCGCTCAAGGCCGACCCGGTCTGTTCGCTGATGCTGGGCGAGCCCGGGGCCAAGGGCGATCCGCTGACCTACCCGCGTCTCAGCCTGCAGGGGCGCGCGCGGTTCATCCGGCATGGTGAGGAGAGCCACGCAGGCCTCGCCGCGCATTATCTGCGCCAGCAGCCCAAAGCCCGGCTCTATATCGGGTTCGCCGATTTCTCGCTGATGCGGATGGAGATCACCGGCGCCCATCTCAATGGCGGCTTCGGCAAGGCCTTTGTGCTCACGCCCGCCGATCTTGGCGCATGAAAAAGGCCGAAGCCCCGAAGGGCCCCGGCCACGCCGACTGGAAAGCCAGCGTCTTGTCGCAGGTCGCTAGATGTCCATGCGGATCATCAGGGTGACATCGCCAAGCACGTCCTCCGGCCAGACCACTTCCACGTGGTCCTGCCCTGCCCCCTGCCGTGTCTGGGTGTAGGGCATGTGGTTGCGAGTCGTGTTGTTGGTCGCGCGCAGGCGCGAGCGGGTCACGCAGCTTTCGACCTCCATCGCGTAGGCGCTGAACGGCAGCCTGTTCTCTGTGTCGATATCCCAGACCTGGCTGTGGCTGTTCTGCGAGTGGCGCACCAGGAGCGGGTTCTCGGAGCCGTTCTCGATATTGTTGTAGGTGTTGCCGCTCACAAACACGTTCTTCATCTTGCTCAGATCGAGCGGCGCAAACGAGGTGTCGACCCGCTCGGCCCGGTTGATCGTGCCGCCCACGCAGCGGAACGTGTTGCCGGAGATGTTCAGCCCGTTGATATTGTGCCCGGTGCCGTAGGGCTTCGCGACGATGAAGCTGAACCACGGCGCCACGTTCGAGCACAAAAAGACGTTGTTGGTGATCGAGAGCCCGGCAAAGCCGAAGCCGCCGCCGGTGGTGTTGGGCTCGGGCTCGCGCTCGTTGGTCCACTCGATATGGCAGTTGTCCACATAGTTGTTGGAGATCTGCGTGTTGCAGGCCTTGAGCGCGATCACGATGCCGGCGCTGCGGATTCCGTTTGTAGCGCTGTCGCCCTGAAAGAAGTGGTTGCCGCTGATCACGCCATGCGCGCCGCTGACCACCGCGAAATGCCGGAACTGGCTGGCACGGTTGTTGCGCAGCTTCACGTCATTGGCGTTGGTGTTGATCGCCACCGACACCCGGTTCTGCGTCAGCACACCGCCTTCGTAGCTGATGAACTGGTTGTGGTCGCACAAAAGCCCCTGGCAGCCATCTCCGATCGAGGTGATGCCGCGATGCCCGGGGCGGTTGAAGACGCAGTTGCGGATTACGTTGACCGTGCCCAGCGGCGCCAGCATCACACCCGAGGCCTGCTCGGAGCACTGGAACTCCACATCGTCGATCTCGAACACGTTGAGCCGGTCGAAGCCGCTGAAATCCAGCAGATACTTGAAACGCGTGAAATTGTAGACCTGCGTGCCCTCGGCATCCGACAGCGGCTGGCTTAGGGTGATCTCCTGCGCGCCGACATTCTTGGACCTTACGTAAATCTCGCGCCCGACACCGGGGGCCTCGATCAGACTGCCCACGGGGATGTTGGCGATGTTGGTCACATTGGTCAGCCGCCACTGGTTGCTCGCGGAGTAGCTCGCCTGGCTGGTGACGGTTGTGGGCGCCCAGTTGCCGGTATCCTCGGCGCGTAACTGACCGTTGCGGATGACCCGGCGCTGCGCATAGGTCGTGCGATTGGGCACAATCGCCTGCACGTCGATCGGCGCGGTGACCGATACGCGCCGCCCCCCCAGATCGAGGCTTTCGTGATCGGCATTGTTCAGCAGCGACTGCACCGCCTTCTTGAACGCAAGCTCCTCGTCGCCGCCAAACGCGTCGATATAGGTGGGCAGGCTGAAATCCTTGGTCAGCGACAGGATCGCCGCCGTCGGCATCGTGACCGTGCCCTCGAACTGCACGCGGCTGTTGATCTCGACCGACTGATCGAGCCGGTAGGTGCCTTTGGAGACCAGCACGCGCCGCCCGTCGGCCGCCTGATCGGCCGCCTCGAACGCCGCGCTGTCATCGGTGCTGCCATCGCCCACAGCGCCGTAGTCGCGCACATCGACCCAGTTCATCATGTCGGCGTGGAACACGTCGCTGACATCCTCGATCCGGATATCGTCGATGCGCACGATGCCGCCATTGGGGCCGGTCAGCTCAACGCCGAAATGGCCATAGACCGGCTCGGTGCCCCAGACCATGTCGACGCCGCCGCGATTGCCGGGGCCGACAATGGCGCTGATCTCGACCACCTCGCCATAGGTGGTAAGGGTCTGCAGCCCGGCAAACCCGGTCAGGCCGGTCACTTCGGTGTTGTTGGCGCGCCCGGCCCAGCCCGAAATGCGCACCCCCGGCAGCGACCCGGCAACAACCTTGACCCGCGCGGTGATCCGCAGATAGCAGCCCGGCAAAAGCGGTGTCTCACCCATGAAGCGCACGCGCTGGGTGCCGATGGTCTTCTGGACCTCAAGGCAGCCGCCGAAATCCTGATCCGCCGGAACAAAGGCCGCCGTGGCGAAATTCGCATAGGTCGCCGAGCCCGGAGTGCCATCGCCACGCGACCATTGGCCAAGCGTGTCGCCCGAAAAGGCCGGCGGCATGAAGACCACGCCATCGGTTATCGCCTTGTTCATTCTGATCCCTTTCCTGAACCCGGGGGGCCACCGCGCCCCGCTCGGGAAAGGGAAGTATCAACGAGGCCTTAACGCGATCTCACGCCAGCGTTCGGGCGTGTTGCGCGGGGCTCAGGGGGCATTGCCGCCATGGCAGCCCGATCCGGTCAGGCACTCATCTCGGGCGCGGGCAACACCTGCACCGCCGCGATGCGCCAATTGCCGTCCTGTTCGACCATCATGTAATCGAGCACGAAGAACTGCCCCTCCGCATCGCTTACAATCACCTTTTGCCAGAGCGCTCCGCCGATCTCGCGCAGCTCGCCAAAGCGCACATCCCCGGGCCGCCAGACCATCGGATAGCCATTGCGCACCATCGCGCCGAAATTCTCCGGCGTGCGGAACATCGACTGGATGTTGGGCGCGGCAAAGGTGAAGGCGGTGACAAAATCATCCATCAGGAAAGCGTCGATCTGGCTCTGGATCGTGCCTTGGATGGCGGCATTGGGGGCCTCGTCGGCGCTGGCCGCGCCCCAAAGCATCACCCCTGCCACAAGTCCCAGTATCGTCGTGCGCATGGCTCTCGCCCCCCTCTGATCACGTCAAAGGTAAGCCACGCGCGGTGCGCGTCAAAAGTTTCAGCCCTTGCGCCGCGTCGGTTTCGGCTTCAGCCCGCGTGCAAACGCGACCGAGCTGGCAAAGAGCGCCTCAAGCCGCGGCACGTCCGCCACAACCCCGCCCGGCACACGCACGTAACCGCGCATCACGGCACCGTATTGCCGGACCTCGCTGGGGCCATGTTCGGCCTCGAACGCCGCGCGGTCGGGCTCCGGGAGCCGCAGGCAAAACGTGTCGTCATCTGCAATGAACGCAAACATGTTGCCGTTGACCGCGGTGTAGGGCGTCTTCTGGCCCTTCACCGCGATCCCGTCATGTGCCGCCGCAAGCGCGCGAAACCGGTCGAGAACCTCCGCCATCCCGCAAGCCTGCGCCCGCGTCGCGCGCCCGTCAACCCAGCTCGCCCGCCAGTGCCTTTTCGATCAGCGCAACCGTTTCCCCGACCCCGTAGAGCGCGATGAACCCGCCGAACCGCGGCCCCTGGCTTTGGCCCAGCAGCACCTCGTAGAGCGCGCGGAACCAGTCGCGCAGCGGATCGAACCCATGCTCCTTGCCGACGGCAAAGACGATGGTCTGCAGCGCCTCGTCCTCGACCGGCCCCTCGAAGCCGCGCAACCGCTCCGCCAGATCCTCCATCGCCGCGCGCTCATGCGGCTCCGGTGCCCGGAACGTCTTGGAGGGCTTCACGAAATCCTCGTAATACTTCACCGCATACCCCGCCGCCGCGTCGAGATCCGGATGGCTCTGCGGGGTCGCATCCGGCGCATAACGCCGGATAAAGCCCCACATCGCGTCCTTGTCTTCGGCCCCCGCCGCGCTGGCGAGGTTCAGCAGCATCGAGAACGGCACCACCATCCGGCTTTCCGGCGGCTGCCCGTTATGGATGTGATAGACCGGGTTGCCCACCTGCTGTGCCACATCCTGCCCGGGATAGGCGCGCAATTGCTGGTGATATTCGTCCACCGCCTTGGGGATCACGTCAAAATGCAACCGCTTGGCGGTCTTGGGCTTCTGATACATGAAATAGGACAGGCTCTCGGTGCTGGCATAGCTCAGCCATTCGTCGATCGAAATGCCGTTGCCGCTCGACTTGGAGATCTTCTGCCCACCCTCATCGAGGAAAAGCTCATAAGTGAAATGCTCCGGCGGGCGCACGCCCAGCGTCCGGCAAATACCGTCATAGATCGGCGTGTTTGTGCTGTGATCCTTGCCATACATCTCGAAATCGACGCCAAGCGCCGCCCAGCGCGCACCGAAATCGGGCTTCCATTGCAGCTTCACATGCCCGCCGGTAACCGGCAGCGTCCATTCCCGCCCGTCCTCGTCATCAAAGGTGATCTCGCCCTTCGCCGCATCCACATGCTTCATCGGCACGTAAAGCACGCGCCCGGTCTCCGGATGCAGCGGCAGGAAGATGGAATAGGTCTGCCGCCGCTCCTCGCGCAGCGACTTCAGCATGATCTTCATCAGATCGTCATAGCGCTCTGCGCAGCGCAGCAGGATCTCGTCAAACCGCCCGGAGCCGTAGAACTCGGTGGCCGAGATGAACTCGTAGTCGAACCCGAACGTGTCGAGGAACCGGCGCAGCATGGCGTTGTTGTGATGGCCAAAGCTCTCATGCGTGCCAAACGGATCCGGCACGGAGGTCAGCGGCTTTTGCAGATGATCCGCCAGCGCGGCCTGATCGGGCACGTTGCCCGGCACCTTGCGCATACCGTCCAGATCGTCGGAAAAGCAGATGAGCTTGGTGGGAATGTCGCTGATCTGCTCGAGGGCGCGGCGGATCATCGTGGTGCGCAACACCTCTCCGAACGTGCCGATATGCGGCAGGCCCGACGGGCCGTAGCCGGTTTCGAACAGCACATAGCCTTTGTCCGGCGGCGCCTTTTCATACCGTTTCAGCACCCGGCGCGCCTCTTCGAAAGGCCAGGCCTTGGCGGTCATCGCCGCGTCGCTGAAGTCGGACATCTCACTGTCTCCTGATGCAGGTTGCGCGCGCTTCCTATTGCCCCCCGGGGGTGCCGTCAATAAATTGACCCCGAGCGAGACCCCTCGAGCCCGAAAGGCCCCCCTCATGTCCGACACCGCCCACCCGCTCAGCGCGCAGGATTGCCTCGTGACGCTGATGATCGCCGTTTCGGCCTCGGACGAGGATCTGCGCACCGCAGAACTGGTCGAGATCGATTCGGCTGTGAACAATCTTCCAATTTTCGCTAAATACGACGCAGATCGTGTACGGACGATGGCCTCTCTGGTGTTTGACCTCTTCGAACAGGAAGACGGTCTCGATGCGCTTTTTGGTCTGGTGCGGGACAATCTGCCCGAGCGGCTGCATGAGACGGCCTACGCCCTCTCCTGCGATGTCGCGGCGGCGGATGGCACCCTGCAAGAGACGGAATTGCGGCTTCTGGAAGAGATTCGCTACGAATTGAACCTCGACCGACTGCACGCCGCCGCAATCGAACGGGGCGCGCGCGCGCGTCACATGCGCGCCTGAACGCTTCACAATCGAAGCGGTACTTTTTCAATTTGACAGAATTCGTGTTCGGCGGTCGGGATTCCCTGACTGTCCATTAGCAAATGTCGGCGTATAGTTTTTATCAGGCTTTTTCTGCCCGTAATAAATAGTTCTGCCAATTCCGAGGGGACATTATGAACCGCTTTTTTGTTACACTCGTCGGCGTGTGCTTGCTCAGCCTGCTGCCCGTGGTAACCGCTGCCGCACCGCTTGTCGCCAAAGTCGACATTTCGTCGCAAACCATGACCGTGATCCACAATGGCAAGGTTGCTTATCAGTGGCCGGTCTCCACCGCCCGGTCCGGTAAATGGACGCCGCGCGGCGCCTGGTCGGCCAAGTGGCTGTCGCGTCACCACAAGTCGAGCCTTTATAACAACGCGCCGATGCCGTTCTCGATCTTCTTCAATGGCAATTACGCCATACACGGCACCAATCAGATCAGCCGCCTTGGCCGTCCGGCCTCTGCCGGTTGCGTCCGTCTGCATCCCGACCACGCGGCGGTGCTGTTCCGCCTGACCCAGCAAGTCGGCAAGAGCAATATGAGAGTTGTGATCCAGAACTGAGTGTTCTGGCGGTACTGAGTGCTAAGGGGGTGCGGCCTGGCCGTGCCCCTTTTTGCTGGCGTGTTGCACCGCCGGGTCGCAGCGCCGGGCCCTCGCCCGGGTTGACCACCCGCCGATCTCAGGTCGGCTCATCCGCGGCATAGAGCACGCCCCAGCGCTCGATCAGCCCCTGTTGCAGGATCTTGGCGCGCACATTCCACGACGCGCCGCCTTCGGGACGCTCCCGCTGGTTTTTGCTGAGTGCCGCGCGCCGGTCGAAATTCGCCGCAAAGATTGCAAAGACCAGTTCCGTGCCGTCCGGCAGATCCACAAACCCTGCCAGTCCGCTGACAAAATTCAGCGTCCCGGTCTTGGCATGCACGTCCAGCGGATGATCCTCGATCACCCGGCGCTTCTTGTCGCGCATGAGAAAGCTTTTCATCAGCGCCTTCAGCCCCGATTCGCGCCGCAACTGCGCCAGAGCGGTCATCATGTCGGCCGCACTGATGCGGCTGCCCTCGCCCAGCCCGGAGTGATCGACAAACGCCATCGACTGCAGCCCGAAGCGGTCCCTGGCCCAGGCATTCATCGCCTCGGCAGAGGCTCTGATCGACGCGGGCGGCGCTCCGGTGCGCGCCCGGGTCGCCGACAGACCGACCACTTCGGCGGTTATGTTGGTCGACCATTTCATCATGTCGCGCAGAATCACCCGCAAGGGCCGGCTTTCATGGCGGGCCACGACGCGCCCCTCGGGCAGGCTCTGCAACGGCGCCGGGGCTTTCAGCACGATGCCGTGTGAGCGCGCAAATGTCTGGAAGACTTCGCCCGCGTAAAGCTCCGGCTTGCGCACCGGCAACCAGCGCGCGCCGCCATCGCCGAGTGCGCCGCGCGCAACCGACCATTCGTCGCGCCCGCCCCGGTCGGCATAGGTATAGACCGGCATGTCGCGCGGCTCGACCCGCATCTTGGCAAATTGCACCGCCGGGCGATACTTCTCGCTGCGCCCCTCCATGGTGACGTCATAGCCGTTCTGCGCCTTGCGCCATTGGAAATGCACACGGTTGTAGTTGAGGTTCAGGCCGGACAATGCAGGGTTGTATCCCACATGGTCGGGTTGCAGCACATCGATGCGGTTGGCATAGGGCAACTCGCCGCCCCAGACATGGAAGCGGCCCTGCACTTCGCGGATGCCCGCCGCCTTCAGATCGGCCGCCAGACCCGCCAGCGCATCTGTGTCGAGCGTTGGATCTCCGCCCCCGGCCAGGATCAGATCGCCGGAGACGCGCCCGGTGTCGCTCACGCTGCCGGTCACGATCACCTGTGTCGCAAAATGGTGCCCCGGCCCCAATGCATCAAGCGCATAGGCCGCGGTCAGGGCCTTGGCGACGCTGGCGGGCGGCAGGCCTTGGCTTTCCGCGATCCCTTCCAGCTGTTCGCCATCCCTGGCGTTTGCCACCGAATAGCCAATCGGCCCGCCCAGTTTGGCGCGGGCAATCAGGGTCTCGACCGGCGTGACGCTGCGACGGGCAATCCCGGAGGCGCGCGCCACCGGACGCAACGAGGTTTCAGGGGCCCCGGCGAATACCTGCGCTGCAGGAACGGTCGCGGCAAACCCCGCGACACTGCCCAAAAATCTGCGTCTCGAAATACGATTGGTCATGTCCCGATCTAAGCCAAACCGGCCAGGCCGGGCAACCAGATATCCGCGCTCACAGGTCACGTTTTCTCGTGGAACGGGCGGGGTGCGGGTGACGCCTGTACCTTCCGTTGCGTCAGGCAGACATTCCACGCCGGCGCATCTCGTTCTGCCGTTCTGCCCGCAAATTGGTCGAGCTCAGGCGGATCATCGGCACGTTCACGAAGCACCAGCATGGCGGGCGCATATCGGGCAGCAGATGGCTTGCCGCCTCGCGCAACCGGTGTCGTCGCAGGATCCGCGCCGCCGGTGCCGTCAACGCGGGCATCCGCTGACCCGGACGCGCCAGCACACCCAGAGGCATGCTCCGCGCGATGCCCGTCCAGTTCTCCCACAGATGGAACTGCGCCAGATTGTCCGCCCCCATCAGCCAGACAAAGCGCACGCCGGGATGCGCGTTCAACGCCGCAGCCAGCGTCTCGGCGGTGAAACGCGTGCCAATCCGCGCTTCGAAATCGCTTGCGACGATGCGCGGGTGGGTCAGCAATGTCTCTGCCGCGAAAATGCGCTCCGGCAGGGGGGCCGGTGGATTGGGCTTCAGCGGATTGCCCGGGCTCACAAGCCAGATCACGTGGGTCAGACCAAACCGGCGCAGCGCGGCGCGGGAAATGTGCCGATGCCCGCGATGAGGAGGATCGAATGACCCGCCCAAAAGCCCGACCCGCATGCCCGCTCTCAACGGCAGTTGCGTAACCAGCGGTGTCACGGGGCGCCTCCTGTACTGCACCGGCGCGGTCGCGGACGGCATGGTGCGCCGCAGACACCGGGACGTACCGAGTACCCGTTTGGGCATCCGCCTTCAAGCGCGCCGGAGAAAGGGCCGTCGCAGCCAAACGGTAACGCCCGCTAGAATTCCTCCCAGATCGACTCGCCAACCGCCTTCTTTCGCGACGTATCCTCCGACGGCATCCCGTGCTCGACCGGCGCGATGGCGACCGCGTCTGCGCTGTTCCAGCCCAGTTCGGACGTGTCGGCATGGCTGCTGTCCAGCGCCATCCGGCTATTCCTTGGGTCATCGGTCGATGCCGCTGAAGGCGCGGCATCTGCGGTCCCGGCGATGTCCTCTTCGCCATCATGACGAAAGCGGGACACGGAGGCGCGCAATAGCCCGGCCTTCTCTCGCAGCTCTCGTCCCGAGGCCGCGCTCTCGTGGGCAAGGCCCGCGTTTTCCTGTGTCACCTGATCGAGAGAGGTGATGCCGCGGTTGATTTCCGCAAGACCCGTGGCCTGCTGCGCGGCCCCTGCAGCGATGCCTTGCGCACGCCGGGACACTTCCACGATCCCCGACAGGATCTGCTCGATCGCGCCGCCCATTTCCGACACCAGCTTGACGCCGTGCGAGACGCTGTCGTTGGAATTCACGATCAGGTTGCGGATCTCCGCGGCACTGTCGGACGAGCGTTGTGCCAGGGCACGCACCTCAGAGGCGACAACGGCAAAGCCGCGCCCGACCTCGCCCGCGCGGGCCGCCTCGACACCGGCGTTTAGCGCCAACAGGTTGGTCTGAAACGCGATATCTTCCATCACCTGGATGATCTGGCTGATCTGCTTGGAGGAGTTCTCGATTGTGCCCATCGCGTCCATGGCCCGGTTGCGCACATCCTCGCCGCGTTCGGCCTGGGCCTGCGCGTCGTTGATCGAGGACACGATCTCCTTTGCGCCTTCAGCGGTCGAGGTGACCGTGGTGGTGATCTCTTCCATGGCGGCGGCGGTTTCCTCCAGCGTGGCCGCCTGGTTTTCGGTGCGCTGCGACAGGCTGTCGGCGCCTTCGCTGAGCGTGCGCGCGTCGTCGTCGATCATCTCCGCACTGGCGCGCAGCTCGCCGGTGATCACCGACAAGGACGCCACCGTCTCGTTGAAATGCGTGCGCAACGCCTCGTATTCCTCTCCGAACGGCTCGTCGATCCGGCAGGCCAGTTCGCCGCGCGCAAGGCTCTCCAGCGAGAGCCGCAGCCGATCCATGACCTGCGCCTGCTCCTCGGCACGGGCCTGCCGTTCCGCAACCGCACGACGGCCTTCGGACAGATCGGACTTGAAGCGTTCGATCACCCGCGCGATATCGCCGATCTCGTCCCCGGCGTCGCTCTGCGCGGTCACAGTGTCGTAGTCACCTTCCGAGATCCGCGCCACGCTGTCGGACAGGTCCGTGATCCGCCGCGTCATCAGCCGCGCCGCGAAGAAGGCAACCCCCGCCACAAGAACCAGCAGGACCGCGATCTGGATCACGGTTGAACGCAGCAACAGGTATTGGATCGCCTCCGCCTCTGCCATGTCCATCTCCATCACGAGGTTCCACACCGAGCCCGCGCGCGCCAAGGAAATCGTGCGTGCCAGCACGGGATTGCCCGACAGCCCCGGCAAATCTTCCGCAAACAACGGCACACCTGCCCGCGCCGCGGCGATCTGCGGATGATCGGGCAGGGTTTCGAAAATCGCGTGCCCATCGGGTCGCGGCGAGGCCGAAAGTGCCTGCCCGCTTTCGCCCACCGCATAGACGATTCCGGTCTCTCCCAGCTTCGCGGTGCTCATCAGCACGTCCGAGAGCGCCGCCATCGCCACCTGCAGCGCGACCACTCCAATCCGCTGACCGGCGGCATCGAAAATCGGCATTGCCAGGAATTTCGCAGGGTCACCCGCGCTTGGCCCATAGGCTTCGATGTCACTGAAGGCGATGGCGCCCTGGTCAAGCGTCATCGCGTCGCGGTAAACCTGGCCAAGCCCGCTTTGATCATGAGGGCCATCCACGAAATTTGTCGCGAAATCGCTTTCCTTGAAAACCGAATAGACCAGATTGCCCGAGTTGTCGAAAAGGAACAGGTCGTAATAGCCGTTGCGCTCCAGAAAGGCGCGAAACTCCGGATGGTAGCGCAGATGCACCCCGGAATAGGCGGAGCCGTCCACCGCGGTGTCGAGCAGATACTTTTCGCCCACAGGATGCGGGTTTTCGGCGATGTAGAGCGTCTGCAGCCGGGCCGCGGGGCGTTCGCCGAGGAACATCCAGGCCCCGGCAAAGGCGCCGGCCGCCTCGCGCACGGTGCTGGAGACAGCCAGCGACCGGATATCGCCTTCGATCGTGTCAACCCAGTCCGTCAGGCTCTGCTGCACCGACTGCACGATATAGTCGACCTCCGTGCGCTGCTGTTCCTTCAGTGAACGCGCTTCGGCGAAATAGGCGCCAACCGACACGATGAGGGCGATCAGCACGGTCGGCGCCGCAACCGCGATCGGCATCTTGTGGCGCAACGGCATGCGCTGCCACCTTCTGCGGCGGTTCCTGGCAGGCATTTTGTCTGTCATGTCGGCGGCTCCGATCCGGTCTGTGACAGCGCAGCGACACGGACGGCCCCACGCGCTGCGACACAACCACCGAAATCTTGACGCGTGCTTAACCGCGGCCCGGCAGATAGCTGCAATTGGAAACACTCACCCCCCTGCACTTCACAAAAAGGCGAAAATGTGCAAGACTGCTCTCTAATTGGTTGAGTTGTCCTGAATTTTCACTGCCTTTTCCGCCGGTCCAAGCCGGCCAGACCCAAAAGAGATCTGCCCATGCCACAGGATATTCCCTCCGGGGATTATGATGCGCGTCTCGATGCGCTCGAGGCCGCCACCTCGAACCTTCGCGGCACCATCGAACGCATGAAAACGCCGTTCTGGAAACGCTGGAGCTTTCTTGGCTCGACGCTTGGCGTGGTGCTTGTCGCGACCGGCTGGCTCTGGTCGCATTTCGAGGACGATCCCGAGATCCCGCGCATGGTGCATTCGAATATTCTGATGTCCGACAAGGCCTTGGCCCTGACCATCAAGCGCGGCATCGCCGGTGACGGCAGCGTGTCGCCGCTGGTTCAGCAGATCGGAAAACAGGTCGATCACCATCTGAAGACAGACGAGGTCGCTCGCGAATACCTCTTTGACGTGGCCGCGTTGCAAGGCATCCGCACCTGGTCCGCGGCACGGCTTTTCAAGCGCCAGCCGGTGGTCGTGGGCTCCGTGCGCTGCCGGTTGCTGGCCGATCCGCTGCTGTGGGAATCGCTGGTCAGCATTTCGCCCGACACGCCCGAGGCGCGCCACATCGCGCGCAGCTGCTCTGGCGGTGGTCAGGGCGGCGGCACCGGTGGCGGCACCGGCGCGGGCACCGGCGGCGGCGAGGGCACAGCCCATGTGGGCGAACGGCTCGCCGGGCCCGACGCGCTGCGCAGCGTGGCGCATTTTGCCGATTTCTCGCCGATGATCCTGCCGTTTCAGGCCGAGGCCGGCGACGCGGTGGAGCTCGACATCCGCATTCTCGCGCAGCGCCAGATCGACGAAGACACGCTGGTGGAAATCAGCGATGCCCATGACTTCGTCGAAGCCACGCTCTTTCCCGCCGCCGACATCACCTTTGATCCGCCGGTGCGGCGCAACCGCCTGACCCAGCGGCTGGAACTGGCCGAGGGCGAAAGCGCGCAGGTGCTGGCAATCACGCTGTCAGACGAAGGCCAGTCCAAGGTGCAGGGGCCCGACGGCGCCGGGGATTTCTACATCTACCTCTTCGCCACCGTCACCGTGATCCCGAAACCGCGGCTCTGAGGGGATGGTGATGCCCAGTATTCTTCGCCGCCGCGCCGCGCTTTTTCTCTGCGCCGTCCTCGTCACCGCCGGCTCCGCTCAGGCGCAGAATGTCACGCTAAGCGCTGATGGAGCCGGTACCAAAGCCGAGATTGCCATCGATCTCGGCCTGCTGCGCGACACGGTCCCGAAAGGCGTGACCGGCCCGGTGATGAGCGACAGCTGCGGGACAACCGCCACCGTCTCGGACACACAGGTGGTGCCCGAACAGGCGGGTGGTGCCACCATCCGCGTGACGCTCGATCTCAGCCGCTGGCAATGCATCCGCGTCTCGGAAATGGTCTGCAAGGGCTTTGCCTGTCGCCCTGTCACCAAAGAGCAGCGCACCCAGCTCTTCGGGCAGCGCATCTATCTCAGCTACGCGCTGAAGCCGGGGATCTTGCCGGGCGACCGGCTGACCATCTCCGCCGACCCGGCCCTGCCCGAGGTCAGCCAGCGCGACCTGCTGGCCCGCGTGCCGGATTTCCGCCGGATCGATTTTGCGTTGCGCAACCGGATCTCCTCGGCGCTGGCGCCCACGGCCCGGGACATTCAGAACCGGCTGCCGGATCGTGACGAGGCACTGGAGCTCGAGGTGTTCGAACTTGACCCCTCGGAGGGTGTTGACGGTCTGAATTTCGAACTGCGCCAGTTGCCCGCCGACAGCGAGTGATCCGCGGCACCCCGCAGGGCTCGACCGGTTGACGGCCCCCGCCAACCGCATCCTCTGCGGTTCTGCCAATCCGCGCGTGCCGAGATGCCGCGCGGTCGCTCTGCCCCAAGCCCTGCATTACACGTACCCCGATTGCACCTCCGCCCGCTTGCAAGCTATATGCGCGGGACACCGGCGACACTCAGGGAGCACCTCATGGCCAGCTATCAATATGTCTATCACATGGACGGCGTCTCCAAGACCTATCCGGGCGGCAAGAAAACCTTTGAAAACATCCGCCTGAGCTTCCTGCCCGGCGTCAAGATCGGTGTCGTCGGCGTCAACGGCGCCGGTAAGTCCACGCTGATGCGCATCATGGCCGGGATCGACAAGGATTTCTCCGGCGAGGCCTGGGCCGCCGAGGGCGCGCGGGTCGGCTACCTGCCGCAGGAACCGCAGCTCGACGAGAGCCTCAACGTGCGTGACAACGTCATGATGGGGGTCGCGGCCAAGAAGGCCAAGCTCGACCGCTTCAACGAGCTTGCGATGAACTATTCCGACGAGACCGCCGACGAGATGGCCGCCTTGCAGGACGAGATCGACAGCCAGAACCTCTGGGATCTCGACAGCCAGATCGATGTCGCCATGGAGGCGCTGCGCTGCCCGCCCGACGAGGCCGACGTCTCCACCCTGTCGGGCGGTGAAAAGCGCCGGGTGGCGCTTTGCAAGCTGCTGCTCGAAGCGCCGGAGATGCTGCTGCTCGACGAGCCGACCAACCATCTCGACGCCGAGACCATCGCCTGGCTGCAGAACCACCTCATTGCCTATAAGGGCACGATCCTGATCATCACCCACGATCGCTATTTCCTTGACGATATCACCGGCTGGATCCTGGAACTGGACCGTGGCCGCGGCATCCCCTACGAAGGCAATTACTCCGCCTGGCTGGAGCAGAAGGCCAAGCGCCTTGAGCAGGAGGCGCGCGAGGACAAGGCCAAGCAGAAGACGCTGGAGCGCGAGCTGGAATGGATGCGCCAGGGCGCCAAGGCACGTCAGGCCAAGTCCAAGGCCCGGATCAACGCCTATAACGAGATGGCCGACCGCTCCGAACGCGAGATGATCGGCCGCGCGCAGATCGTCATCCCCTCGGGTCCGCGGCTCGGCTCGAAGGTGATCGAGGTCGAAGGGCTCAAGAAGGCGATGGGCGACAAGCTGCTGATCGAGGATCTGAGCTTCTCGTTGCCCCCCGGCGGCATCGTTGGTGTGATCGGCCCCAACGGCGCGGGCAAATCCACGCTCTTCAAGATGCTGACGGGCCAGGAAGACCCCGATGCGGGCAGCATCGAGTTCGGCGACACGGTCGATCTGTCCTATGTCGACCAGTCCCGCGACGATCTGGCCGCAAACGACACCGTCTGGGAGGCAATCACCGGTGGCGCGGAGCTGATCAAGCTGGGCGACGCCGAGGTCAACTCCCGCGCCTATTGCTCGTCGTTCAACTTCAAGGGCGGCGACCAGCAAAAGAAGGTCGGCCAGCTTTCGGGCGGCGAACGCAACCGCGTGCACATGGCCCGCCTGCTGAAATCGGGCGGCAACGTGCTGCTGCTGGACGAGCCCACCAACGATCTCGACGTCGAAACCCTGCGCGCCCTGGAAGACGCGCTGGTGGATTTCGCCGGCTGCGCGGTGGTGATTTCGCACGACCGGTTTTTCCTCGACCGCATCTGCACGCACATGCTGGCCTTCGAGGGCGAGGCGCATGTGGAATGGTTCGAAGGCGGGTTCACCGATTACGAAGAAGACAAGAAACGCCGCCTCGGCCCCGACGCGGTAGAGCCCAAGCGCGTGAAGTTCAAGAAGTTCGTGCGGTGAGCCTTGGATAGCGCCGAGCTTGCGCGGCGGATGCTGGCACCGCCACGGATCTTTTCATTAAGGATCTCGACCCGGTTTCCGTGCACTGCCTCGCCAGTTCTGCCGCTGAGCACGCAGCGCGACTGGCGCGCACATCAACCGGCAGAACTCTCAACGAATCTACCCTGTCAAAATTCCCGCACAGCAGTTTGACGGCAATCAGGAAACTCCGGAACCGCGATAGGAACGCGATCAAACACACGCACAACCCGGACGGACCTTTGCGATGCCCGGAGACTGCGTTGGCCGGGTTTTCCGACGTGACAAATGATCATACTCTGTTCATCGTTTGATTTGACTGTGCCAAATCAGGACGGCCACTGCCCTTGGAAGCACAGGCTTTCCAAGCCTGGTATTAAGGAATGAACCGGAAAAAATTGATCGCAGCGTCGCAAGGAAGGTTGTTTCTGGCAGGATCGACCGGATTTCGCGAGAAGAAAGCAAAGCGAGACTGCGAGACGTGATTGGCGATGCCCGAAGACTGCAGGCAATCCGCCACCATCCCGAGACCGCCCCCCGCCCGCTTGTCCTGTCGAGCCGCTTGGCATGAGACGACGCCGTAAGGTGGGTTTCCAACCCACCGCCCCGCTGCCAATCGCGCAGGAAGGTGGGTTACAAACCCACCCTACGCCACATCGCTGATCACGCCGCCAATGTCTCCGCGCAAGGCGCCAGGGTCCACCCGTCCGGCCCGCATGTCGCGCTGCAGCGACGAATAAGGCCACGCCTCAGGGTGCTCCACAAGTCCATGTTTCACCGGGTTGACCCAGCAATGGCGGACATGCGCGCGGTAATCAGCCTCGCTGCGGATGTGGTGCTCCCAGAACCGCCGCTGCCAGATCCCGGCATCCTGCTTGGCAAGCTTGCTGGCGCTGCGGCGCGCGCGCAGCCGCTCTACGTCCTCAGGACGCGCGCCCTCCCGCTCCGCGGCCCGTAGGGTGGGTTTGCAACCCACCTTCCTCCCCTGCGGATCCAGCCGCCCGTCCGCTTTCAGGCGCACAAACTTCGAAAACCGCGCCTTGATCGCGCCCCAGCGGTCGGCGTAGTTCGCATCCCCTTCAGGCAGGGTCCAGACCGCATGCATGTGATCGGGCAGCACCACCCAGGCGTCGATCGCAAACGGACGGCGGGCCCGGGTCACGCGCACCGCCTCGCGCAGGATCTCGACCTCATCGAGCAGCAACGTGCTGCCGCGTTGCGCAAGGCAGACGGTGAAATAGACGGTTGCACCCGTGATGGTGCGACGCAGATAGCTCGGCATGCCACATCCAACACCCAAACCGGTTAAGATCGGGTGTGCGAGAGCCTGCGCCGGGGCCTCCCGCGCAGGGCGGCAAGATCCTTGCCTCATTTGCCCGACTCAGTCATATTTTGAAACGCTACGTTACCACTATCGCCTACCCTGTCTGCCCCGCGCCGACAGAGCACACGATACTGCTCTGACCACGCCGGGCCGTTGCATCCCCGCGAACGGTATTGAAATGACAGGAGAAATCACGATGGCCACTGGCACCGTGAAATGGTTCAACACCACCAAAGGCTACGGATTCATCGCGCCCGATGGCGGCGGCAAGGACGTCTTTGTCCATATCTCCGCCGTCGAGCGGTCGGGCCTCACCGGGCTGCAGGACAACCAGAAAGTCACCTACGAACTGCAATCGGGCCGTGACGGGCGCGAGAGCGCCGTGGACCTGCAACTGGCCTGATCCCGCTTTGGGACGACCCTTTGAACGTCGCCCGATGCGGCGGCGTTCACTCCGTGTCACGAGCCTGTCAAGCCCTTGATACATCCATTGCCGGAACCGATCGCGCTCCCCATGATTATATCATGAAAGGAGACGATCCATGACCAAGCACGATCTTCCGCAGCCCGGCACCGCCAAGCCCCGCCAGCCCGGCCCCAAGCGCCCCGCAGAATATCGCTTTACCGACTGGGCGTCGCTCTGACCGTTTTCGCTCCGCGCCGTCCGGAACCCCGGTAAACGCGCTGACACCGCGGCCTTGCCGTGAGGGTCCGTCAAACCGGCGACAGCGATCAAACCGGCGACAGCGACCCAAGTCCCGATCCGGCCAGGCCGCGTTATTCCCCCACGTCCCCGGCCCGTCAGGCCGCATCGAGCAGACCTTCGGTCACCCAGCCGAGCAATGCCTGCTCCGAGCAGGGTAACTCCACTGCCGCCCCTCCGCAAAATTCGAAAAATGCCTGCCTGTTGAGTTGGTTGAGCCCCACAAGCACAGGGATATTCCGTGCGCAGGCCTCGGCGATCACGTCGCGAAATCCGCGCCCGTCGGCCTCGTGCTTGCCGAACTTGTTCACGATCAGCAGATCGGCATCGGCGCGCAGCCGTGCCGCCACCTCTCCCACTGCCTGCTCCAGCGCGCCGGGATCGAGACGACAGCCCTTCGAGGCGGTTCCCAGATCCTGCGAGATGCGGATCACCGGCCCGTCGGGCAAGACCTGCACATCCATGTCGCACGCACCGCCATCGCAGCGCTCCGAGTTGATCTGCACCACCCCGCAAGGCCGGTGCCCCCGGGCGAGCAAGAGTTGCGCCACCCGGAACAGCAGAAGATCCGTGTCGCCCTTGCCCGGCGCGAGCGTGCAGGCGATCCTCATCATCCCGGCCCCCGAACTTCGGCACTCATCTCGAAACCGCGCAGCAACACCAGCGCGCGCCGGTCATCGCCCGCAGAGGCCTGCAGGCATTCCATGGCGCGGCTGCGCGCGGCATCGGAGCGCGCGACAAGGGTCGCAACCGCGTCGGCGCGTTCGGCCTTGATCGCGGCGTCGAGCGCCTCTGCCGCCAGCGCGGGCGCTCCGGCCCCCAGCACACGCGCAATCGCCGCCTGTCGCACGGGCGGTGCGGCATCTGCGACAAATTCAAGCGCGGTCTCGCAAGACAAGGCGGTCACGGCGTCTGCGCGGATCAGCGCGTCTTCGTCCTGCAACGCGGCATCCCGCGCCGTCGCGTCCCGGCCTTTCGACAACACCCGGAATGCCGCGGCGCGGATCACCGGATCGCTGTCCCGGCAGGTCTGCCGCGCCAATACCATGACCGCGTCGGAGGCATCGCGCGCCGCCATCGCCTGCCAGGCCGCACTGCGCCGCGTGGCATCCCCTGCGGTCAACTGCGTAGCCACCGCGTCTGTCACCAGATCCCCGGGCAATTCCGCAAAGATCCGCAGCGCGTCCACCGCCAGCGCGTCGGCGCTATCGCCAGAGCCTTCGACCGCCCGCCGCCGGGCGCGTTTCGCGCCGCTTTCCTCGGGCGTCTGCTCTGCCATGGGTGCAGGCGCGGGGGGTTGGACCGAGCCGCCCGCAAGGATCGCGTCCAGCGTGCTGCCGCTGTCATCCGGTGACAAGGCACTGTCGTCCCGCTCCACGATGTCGCCCTCCGGGGTGATCCGGATGCGCGCGGGGCCGGAGCCTTCCTTTGGTGTGCCCGCATCCGCAACAGGTGCTGACGGATCGTCCGCGAGCGGTGTGATCTCGGCCCCGATGCGGCCTTCAATGGCCGCCGCCGCGATCTCCAGCGCTGCCAAATCGCCCGCGGTGGCACGGTCGCGCAGGACCGTCAGCAGCGCCGCGCGCACCTGGCGGGACGGATTGTCAAGCCGGTCGGTGAGGACGGGCAAAGCCACGTCCAGTGCCTCGTCCCCCAGCGCCTTGACCGCAGCCAGACGGGTTTCCAGCGGGCGTTCGGCTGTGTCGATGACGCGCAGCAACGGCGCGACCGCCCGGTCGGGGGCCAGTCCGGGCAAGCGCGCGGCGGCCTCATTGGCCAGCACCGGCGCGGCCCGGTCGAGCCAGAGCAGCATGTTGTCGATGAGCGCGGCCTGAAACTCCGGCTCCAGCGCGTCACCCAACCCGTATAGCGCCGCCGCCTTGACCGCCGCGTCGGGATCCGAAAGCCCGGCGCGGGCAAGCTCCGGCGACACCGTCCCGGCATGGCGCATCGCCGCCGCGCGCACGGTGGCATCGGGGTCTTCCAGCGCCAGCGCATTGCAGCTTGCAGCATCGGGCGGCAGGACCGTCAGCGCCAGCGCGCGCAGGCCGGGCTGGTCGGCGGCCAGCAGCGCGTCCACATGCGCCAGGAGACTGTCGGGCGCCGCACCGCGCAGCGCCTCCGCCGCCCGGCGCGACAGCGCGCCATCTGTTTCGGTAAAGATATCGAGCAACACCGCCACGCCGCTGTCGCCCAGTTTCGAGAACGCGTGGCAGACCGGCAGATCGACCGATTGCCCGTATTTGTCGAACAGCGCATCCAGCAACGGCTGGATGCCGTCGAGATCACCGATCTCGCCCAACGCGCGGATCGCGGCGTTCTGGATGTCGAGCCAGTCCTCCCAATCGCCCGCCGCGTCTTCCCAGCTGACCTGGTCTTCGCTGCGTGAGGTCACAAGCGCGCGCAGGACCGGCAGGGCGTCGGTGTCGCGCAGCCGCGCCAGCGCGGTGATCGCCCCCAGCTTGACCTCGCGCACCGGATCGTCAGTGAGCGACTCGCGCAGCGCTGCCGCGTCGCCTGCACGCGCAAGAGGGATCAGCGCCTCGACCGCATCGCTGCGAATGTCGGGATCGGGATCGCGCCGCGCCTGCAGCAGGGCGGCGCGAACGTCATCGGCGGCCTCGGGTCCAAGGGCGGCCAGCGCCCGGATCGCGGCGGCGCGCAGAACGTCGCTGTCGGAGGTGAGGCAGGCCAGAAACGGTGCCGGACTGTCCGGACGGTCGGCCAGCGTATCGGTATGCATGTGATGTCCTTCGCAAGGTCACGGACCCGCGCGGCAGGCGCGGATCCGGTTCGTTTGGCCAGTGGGTCGCCCGGTCAGGCGATGTCGCGGCGGGCAAACGACATGGAACGGAACTGGTGCTTGTAGGGGCTTTCGCCCATCTTGCGCACCATGCCGACACCCATCTTGTAATTGTAGTTGCCGCTGATCCAGTCGACGACCCGGCCCGCCAGCGCGTTGGCAGGTTGCGAGGTGTGCAGGAAGTCCATGTAGCCGACGTTGTTCTTGACCGCCGGGGTCACGATGGCGACCGCGGTGATCGAGGCCTTGGTGAGTTCGATATGCCCGTTCTTCAGCAGCTGGACAAAGTCGAAATCCGTATCCTCGACACCGATGATCGTGTCGGTCTGCACCGGGATACGGTCCGAGAAGACCTGCACGTAATCGCCGCTCTCGATACCGCGCGCCCCGGCGGCATCGGGATGCAGTTCGATCCAGTTCTCCGGCCAGCGCTGCACGATGTAAGGCCGCCGCCGGTCGTCATAGCCCGATTGCCAGCGCTCGTTGATCCGTCCCGAGGTGATCCAGAGCTCATCCTCGCGCGGCTTGAGCCATTCCCAGTAGCTCGAGAACAGATCCCACGGCGCTTTCTGGATGTTGCACTTGCCGGTCTGCGTGTTGAAATGCGTAAGCTTCTTGTTGAAGACATTGGCCCCGATGGGCCCCTCTTCTGGCAGCTCGCGGTTCACGTCATGCAGCCGCTTGGTCTCCACCAGATTGCCATCGGCATCCATCAGCACCGGGCCCTGAATGCCGTTGGTGCCGAACTCGCCCAGCTTCTGGTGCAGCGTCTTGCCTTCCTCGTCGGCCTTGACCTTGACCATGAAGAAGTCCTTGCGCGAGCCGCGGCTGTGCCGCGCGCCCTCTTCCAGCACCTCGTTGGAGTTCTCCCAGTCGAAGCCCTCGAAGCCCATCTTCTTGGCCAGCTGCGCGATGATCCACCAGTCGGGCTTGGCCTCTCCGGGGGCATCGTAGAACTTCGGGTAAAGCCGGATGCGGCGTTCGCCATTGGCGCGGGTAAAGGTGTCTTCCCCCCAGCCGCTGGCCGGAAAGACGATATCGGCATAGCGCGCGCCGATGGGATCGACGAGGTAGATATCCTGGTTCCAGACCACCATACCGCCGCTGTCGGCGCGCCGTTTCAGCGTGTCGATGATGTCCTGTTTCTCGAACGACATGACCTGATGCGGGTTGCGCGTGGTCAGCTCGTCAAACTTGGCCTGCAAGGATTGCGAGCCGCACATCGCCTGCACCCAGGTGGTGCCGATCACATGCGCCAGCCGCGTGTGCCCGCTCATCAGGTAGCGGTCGGTGTCCATCGCGCGGCGCCGCCGTCCGGGCAGTTTTTCGGGCGACTTGTTGCGCGGATAGCCACCGCCACGCAGACCACCGCGCTGGTGGCCGCCCGCCCGTCCGATGACCTGACCGGGCCGTCCGCCCGCGCCGGTGATGATCCCCAGCGCAGAGATCGCCTGCGTGTTGCCGGTGTTGTTGGACCAGTAAAACCCCTTCTCGATCATGATCGAGGTCTTGACCCGGGTGCCGTCCTCTTTCGGTTTCGCCATCCATTCGGCGGCGGTGTAGATCTTCTGCACATCCACCTGCGCGATCTCGGCGGCGACTTCGGGCTTGGAATATTCCTGCGCCAGCAGCCACTCTTTCCAGTCCTCGAAACCAGCGGTCTGGAACTTGCCCCAGGTCGTGCGCCACTGCCACGGCGTGTTGCGCGTGCCCTGCCCGAAGCCCGAGGAGCTTTCCCACTTGTTGTTGACCCAGTTCTGGATCCACTCGGCATCTTCCCAGCCGTTTTCCACGATGACCCTCGCGATGGCGAGCACCACGGGCAGGTCGGTGCCGGGCTGGATATCGATCACCATGCCGCCGTTCTTTTCGGCAAATGCCGTGCCGGAGGTGCGGCGCGGCAGCAGGAAGATCGTCTTCTGACCGCCCAGGATGGCGGGCATGATGTAGTCGGTAAAGAGGATCGTCTTGCTCTCGTAAGGATCGGTGCCGCACATCAGCAGCGTGTCGGCATCGGCCCAGTCGTCATAGCTCGGCCCGAAATTGTCGAAGCCCGCGTCGCGGAAACCGGGCGTCGAGGTCACGTCCGACGGCGTGTCGTGGAAGGTGAAGTTGGCCGTGCGCACATGGCGCAGCGCGTATTTGGTGATCGCGTAGGTATTCTCCATATAGCCGTAAGAGAACGTCTTGACCCCGTAGGCATTGGTGCCGTGGTTTTCCAGCACGTGTTTGCCGACCTCGGCGGCGATATCCATCGCGAAATCCCAGGTCACCGGCATCAGCACGCCGAACATCCTCACCATCGGGCTTTTCAGCCGGTCGCGCGTCGGGGTCTGCGGGTTATAGACCTTCTGCGCCAGAGCGCCGCCGCGGATGGACGAATTGCCCGAGTAGTTGACGAAATCGGTGTCCTTGTCGGGGATGATGACCACGTGATGCGGCTCTCCCTCGTGCAGCACGATGTTGTGCTGGTTGGGCGCCACCCAGGCGCCCAGCGGGGCCACGGGGAAGTTTTCGCCAAAGGCGTTGTCATCCGCCGCGGGGCCGCCGCTCGGGCCCGCCACCGGCCAGCGGTAGACCTTGTAGCCGCAGGCCACGATGCAATAATCGCACGCGGTCGAGATGACATCCGCATTGGGCGGCGGCAGCGGAACGGAGGTTTCGGGGACGTAATACGGTGTGGACATGGAGGTCTCCTCTCAGCCCTGAAGATTGTCAAAGCGGCCGTAGATCAGGCCGAACATGCCGACGGCGTAGATATTGTCGCCATCGAGTTCGAGCAGCACCTGCGGCAGCGACTGATAGGCCTGCCCGGCGATGAAGATGCCGTGCCGGGTCAGATCGAAGGTCGTGAGGTGCAGCGGGCACGGGCCCAGCGCCTTGTCGGCGGCCTGGTAGGTGCCCTGCAGCGGCCCACCCTGGTGAGTGCAGGTGTAGTTGAAGGCCACCACATCCTTGTCCGGCCCGATGCCGCCCCCGGCCTCGCGGCCCAGTTTCACCAGGATCGATTCCGCATACAGTCCCTCGTCGGGATATTCGAAATCGAACGGCTCATCGACGGTAAGCTCGCTCATCCGCGCGATATGCTTGCGCGGATAGGTAGAGATCGCCGCGGGCGTCTGCGCCTCAGGCATGCCCGGGATACCGACCATCACCACCGTGGTTGTCAGCCCGCTGGTCAGCAGGAATTCGCGCCGGTTCATCAGGCACTTGCGGGTGCCGGCCTTTTCGGCCTCGCCTTTTTCGCCGTTGATCGCAGCGACGATTTTCGGATCGACTTTTGTCATGGTTTTGTCCTCGTCAGCTCTGCGTCAGTTCTGCGCCTGCGGCAGCGGTTGCATGGTGGGGATCTCCGGCTCGTCGATCAGGATCTCGTCGCCGCTCAGGCTGCCCAGAAAGGCCACCAGATCGTCAATTTCCCCGTCGCTGAGACCGAGCGGCTGGATGAGATCGCTCTTGTTGTCGGAAAACTCGTTCTCGCCGCCGCCGTCGTTGTAAAAGACCACCACGTCGCGCAGCGTCTCCAGCATGCCATTGTGCATGTAAGGATAGGTGTAGGCGGTGTAGCGCAGGCTCGGCACGCGGAACTTGCCCTTGTCGGATGTCTGCTTGGTGCGGAAATAAAGCCCCGGGTCGTCCTTGGTGGAACGGTACATCTCTTCGGTGGAGCCTTTGGCAAACAGCTCGAAGCGGAAGGTGATCTGCGCGATCTCGTCTTCTTCCCAGCCCGAATAGCGCGGCACGCCGATGTTGTAATAGGCCTCGTTGCTGAGCAACGGACCGTTGTGACAGGCCGAGCAATTGGCCTTGCCGGTGAAAAGCTCCAGCCCGCGCTTTTGCGCGTCGTCCAGCGCCGCGTCATCGCCGCGCATATACTCGTCGAACGGCGTGTCGGTCTGCACCAGCGTGCGCTGATAGGCGGCGATGGCCATATAGGCGTGACGCACCAGCGGGTACTGATCGCCAAAGACCTCGCGGAAGGCCTCGCGGTATTCCGGCACAAAGGCCAGCCGCGCCTCCATCATGTCGTCCTCGCCATTGCCCGCAACGCCGCCGCGCGCGGCAGAGCGGGCCTGATGCTCCAGCGAACCCGACGCGCCCGCCCAGAAGAGCTTCTTGTAATAGGCGGAGTTCACCACCGTCTGGCTGTTGCGCCAATGGGTGGTGCCGGGATAGCCGAAGCTGATCGGCGCCTGCACCGCCCAGCCCGCATCGGGCAGGTGGCAGGCCGAGCACGGCATCGCGTAATTGCCCGACAGGATCGGATCGAAGAAGAGCTTTTCGCCCAACGCGACCTTTTCCGGTGTCTGCGGGTTGTCCGCGGGAATGGGCGGCGGGCCAAGGGCGGCCAGTTCGGCGGGGCGGTGTCCGTCGGCGATGGCGGCCCCTGCAATGCATGTGGCGGCCAGAAGCGCGGAGATCTTGCTAGGTTTGGTCATCGGGACCTCCCTCAATTGGACGTGTTGAGCCAGTCTTCGATCAGCGCGTAGTCGAAATCGTCTTCGCGCCAGACATAGGCATCGGTGTCAAAACTGTCGCCGGAGAGCGCCTCGAGGAAGGCGATCAGATCGGCCTTCTCGCTGGGCACGAGGCCAAGCGGCGCAAGGCGGGAATCCTTCAGCGGATCTGCCCCGCCGCCCGCGTCGTAGAAATCCACCACCTCGGCCAGCGTCTCGAAAACACCGTTATGCATGTAGGGCGCGGTCCAGCTGAGCTCGCGCAGCGACGGCGTCAGGAACGAGCGGCGCGTGTCGTCGCGATGGGTGCGCACATAGGCGCCCAGATCCTCGCGCAGGTTCATGTAATTCTCGACACCCATGAACTTGGCATAGGTCACAAAGGCCGAATGCCGCGCCGGATCGGCCCAGATCTCCGGATTGCCGGGCACACCGGTGTTGTGGACCTTGTCATCGGTGAACCGGCTTCCGGAATGGCAGGCGACACATCCGCCCTTGCCTTCAAAGATCCCCTGCCCGCGTTCGGCCGCTGCCGACATCGCACCGGTGTCGAAGGGCGCGTTGCGCGACTGGATGGTCTTCATGAAATCCATCAGCGCGTTGCGCGCGCCGCCATTGGAGGGCTCGGACATGCCCGCGGCGGCAAACATCTCCACATAGACCGGATCCTGCTTCATCCGCTCCTGCATGATGCGCATGTCCATGTTCATCAGGTAGGTCTCGGTGATCATCTCGCGCGCGACATCGTTGAGATTGGTCCCCAGCCGCCCGTCATGCATCCAGGCCTCGCGAAAGCCGACATTGGCCAGCGTCGGTGCGTTGCGGAAATGCGCGGCCCCGGTATAGGCGTCCGACAGCGCCTGACCGTCGGTAAAGGCCTTGTCGGGCTGGTGGCAGCTCGCACAGCTGAGCGAGGTATCGCCCGACAGCCGCGTGTCGTAGAACATGCGCTTGCCCAGTTCGGCGCGGGCTTCGTCGACACTTATCGCGGGATCTGGCGTCACGTCCTGGGCGTGAGCGGCGCCAGCCGCCAGCATCGCAACAAGGACTGCGTGCAGGGTCCGTTTCATCAAGCTCTCCTTTTCTCATCGGAGCGGTCCGCGGCGGACGGGGGCCGTCCACCAGAAATCACTTTCAGCGGGCGTGCCGCGACACACGGCAGACCCTGGCAGCCCACAGCCGCCGGCGATCGATACAGTTGAGAAAGACATCCGCGCATACGGACGGGATCAAACGTCGCAAGGTCAGGCCTGATCCCGGTGACCGGGCGGTTGTGCCACCCGCCCCCGGCGCCTGTCGCAAGAAAGATACCCCCCGAAATGTCTCTGTGACCGCCGGTCCTGGCAGTGGCTTGCTGCGTCGCGGGACCGGAAGACACGTCTCCTGCCAAGTGTTAACGGGCGCCCCGGCGGCAGTTGTTGCGGACAGCGTTGCGGGTTGTAATAAGTTGTGACGTTTTGTTGCGACGGCCCCGGAGCCGCCCGGATCACTGCGCGGCTGTGACAGAAGGGTCCAGAAGCTTGCGGATCTCCTGGGCCAGGTGCGGCGGCTCCACCGGCTTGTCGAGCATCACCGGCAGGACACCGGGTACCGAGACATGGCGCGGCTTGTAGGCGCTGCAGAAGATCACCGGGATGTCGGGCCGCAGGCCGCGGGCCGCGCGCACCAGTTCCTCGCCGCTCATGTCGGGCATGACCATGTCCGAGATGATCAGGTCGAACCGTGTCGCGTCCGCCTCGAACCGGTCGAGCGCGATACGCGGCGAGGTGAAGGCCTCCACCCGGTAGCCCAGCCGCAGCAGCAGCCGCCGGAAAGTACCCAGCACTTCGGCCTCGTCATCGATCAGCAGCACCCGTTCGCTGCCCCGTGGCGTGCGCGCATCGGCACGCCGTTCGGAGGCATCGCGCGCCTCGGCACCGGGCAGGTCGATGGTGAACACGCTGCCTTCGCCCAGCTCGCTCTGGAAGCTGATCCGCCCGCCCATCTCGTCGACCAGACCGTAGACCACCGACAGGCCCAGACCGGAGCTCTTGCCCAGCGGCTTGGTGGTGAAGAACGGCTCGAAGAGATGGCTTTGCGTCTCGGCGGACATGCCGGGGCCGTTGTCCCTCACCGTCAGGCGCACCCAATGCGCGGGCCCCGGATCCGCCCCCTCCGGCGCGACGGTGACCGAGGCATCGAGGACAATCTCGCCGCTTTCGCCCGCAATGGCCTCGGCAGCGTTGCGGCAGAGATTCATGACGATCTGGTGCAGATGTGTGGGATCGCCGCGCACAAAAAGTGGCACCTCGGGCGGGTCATGCCGCAGGGTGATCATCGGCGGCACCGAGGCCTTGAGCAGCCCGGTGACCTCCTCGATGATCGCCCCCAGATCGACCGAGCGCATTTCCGCCGGTTCGCGCCGCGCAAAGGTCAGCAGTTCGCGGATCAGGCTTTGGGCGCGCCGGGCCGCGATGTTGATCTGCGCGATTTCACCGGCCAGATCGCTGCCTTCGGAAGCGTCGAGTGCTGCCAGATGCGCCGAGCCGACGATGGTGGTCAGTATGTTGTTGAAGTCATGCGCCACACCGCCCGCCAGCTGGCCCACCGCCTCGAGCTTCTGCGCGCGCACCACGTGATCGCGGGCCTGGCGCTTTTCGGTGATGTCCTCGCTGATGCCGATGAAGTTCTGCACGCTGCCATCGGGTGCCACCAGCGGCAGGATCGTCGTCTCTGCCCAGTAGCTGGCACCGTCCTTCTTGCGGTTGCGAAAGACCCCGTGCCAGGCCTCTCCGCGCGACAGGCCCGCGCGGATCGTCTGGTAGACCTGCTGGTCGGTGTCGCCCGATTGCAGAAAGGCCGGGGTCTGGCCCTTCACCTCATCGAGGCTCCAGCCGGTCAGCGCGGTGAACTTGGTGTTGACGTACTGGATGCGCGCGTCGGTATCGGTGATGATTATGGTGGCCGGGCTCTGCTCCACCGCGGTGGCCAGCCGGCCCTCGGATTGCTCCAGCCGCTTGCGTTCGCCCAGTTCTTCGGCCAGATCCGCCACCGCGTGGCGCAGATCACGAAACAGCAGATAGAGCAACCCGCCCACCACAAGCGCCGCCAGAACCAGCGCCAGGATCGACCCGAAGCCGATCCAGATCAGCGTCTGCCCCTGCCCGACCGCCGCCAGCAGGCGGCTGGAGCTGCTGGCCTGCAACGCGCTCCAGAGCCGTTCGAGATCCTCCAGCGCGGCAATCGCGCGGGTGTCGTCGACGCGCACGCGGGCGTCGGTCCGCTCCGGCGTCCAGCCTTGCGCGGCCGCCTCGACGGCCAGTGGCAGCATGTCGGCATATTGCGCGACGGTGCGCTCGATCTCGTCAAGCGCGGCGCGTTCTTCGGCGGTCAGATCGAGCGCGCCGAACTCTGCCGCGACCTTGTCGAAGATTGCCAGCTGCGCGCTGGTGCGGTCGAGATATTCGTCTTCCTGCCGCAGCACGTAATTCTTGAAATTGTGGATGATGCCGCCATAGCCCAGCAGCCCGCGCACTTCGCTGATCAGGATACCCTTGCGTTCCGCGCCTTCGGAATATTCCACCCAGCTTTGCCGGATTTCGCGGAACTGCGCCTGTGTCAGCAAGCCCAGCGCGCCGCCCAGAACAACGGTGACAAGCACCAGCGCAAAAGCCGACAACGCCGCCCGCAAGGGCCCTCGCATCGACCCGCTGTTGTTGTCCATGGCCATGCCCCAGCGTGTCCCGAGTTGCCGCCTCCCACAAGTTAAAATACGGTGCCGCCAGTGGGTGGTCGCAAGGCGGGTCGATGGATCAGAAAATTCTCATCGTTGATGACGACCAGCAGGTCACGTCGTTTCTGGAGCGATTCTTCCGCAGACACGGTTATCACGCCGACACCGCCGCAACCGCAAAGGCGCTGTTCGAGCGGCTGGGCAAGGAAAGCTACGACCTCATCGTGCTCGACCTGATTCTGCCCGACGAAGACGGGTTCGACGCGGCCAAGCGCATCCGCGCCCAGCAGGAAACGCCGATCATCATGCTGACCGCCCGCGACGAGGTCTATGACCGCATCGTCGGGCTGGAACTGGGCGCCGACGATTACGTGACCAAACCCTATGAGCCGCGCGAGTTGCTGGCGCGCGTGCGCTCCGTCATGCGCCGCTACAAGGGCGGGGCCACCCCGTCCCGCAGCAGCCACACATTGCTGCAATTCGATGATTTCGAGATCGACAGGGTGCGCTCCACCGTGCGCCACGTCTCTGCGGATGTCGAGCTGCCGCTGACAAGCACCGAGTTTGCGCTGCTGCACGCGTTGGCGGAGGCGCAGAGCGAAGTGCTGACCCGCGAAAAGATCCTGACGCTGGTCTATGGCAACTCGGTGCAGATCACCGACCGCGCCATCGATGCGCATGTGGTCCGGCTGCGCAAGAAGCTCGCCACCGCAACGGCGAGCGAAGACCTCATCCGCACGGTTCACGGCGTCGGCTACAAGCTGGCCGCTCTGGTGACGCCGCGCTGAGACGGGCCTCATGCGTCGGGACCTGCGGCTTGATTGCGCCGCGTAGGCTCAGACCCGCGCACCTGCGATCTCGGCCAGCATCCGGTCCTTGTCGAAATCCGGATAGACATCGACGCCGATCTCGCGCCCGTGGCAGCGCGTGATCACCCGGACGACGAGCATCACTCCTTCGTCGATCCCGTGGGACAGCACCGAATGCCGCAGCCGCGCAAACCGGTGAGCGCCGCGATCACGCCGCGTCGCAGCTCAAAGCCTGCATCGTCGACCGCGCCCGGCTTGCTCGGATCCGCGATGGACAACAGAACCCCGCCTTCGATGCCCTTGTGTGGCTTCACGAGGCGTTCCGGCGCCTTGCCGGTCGTCGTTGCGATCACCGCGTCCCCCGTCGTCTCGGCGGTGCGTTCGGACGGCACGATCCGGCCATCGCGCGTCACCGTGACCTGCTCGGCGATGCTGAAGATCTCGGGCATGTCGCCTCAGGACGTGGCCCCCAGCCAGAGAAAGGCCGGGTTTGTGACATCGATGGAAATGGCGTCGAAGATCACCGGCGCAAGCCCGTGCGCCCGCGCGAAGCGCGCCAGCGCGACCATGACGGCCGAGAGACTCAGCCGCCCGATGAAATAGCCGCTCACCACCCCCACCGTCAGGATCGCCGGAGTCGCCGCGGCACAGGCCGCGGAGGCCATCAACACCGGGTCTTGCCCGCGCGGGTGATCCCATGTCATGCCTGTGAGACTCCTGTCCGCGCCCTTCGAACCGCGTCGTCACTGTCGGGCATTTCACTCGGTATTCTCAAATTCCACAGTGATTTTGGCATACCGGAACACCGTCAGTCCGCAGTGATCCCGGCGCGGCGGGCGACGCAGATCGCCCCGACCGCGTCCTGACGACCCGATCAGAGAGAGATCACATTCGAGACTGGCCACCTGAGCCGCGCGCTCGCCGCCGCCAACGCCCCGGCGCTTGCCCCGCCGGGCGCCGCCGCACAGGATCACACGTTCCGGCGCGCGCATGCGACATCCGGCAAGGCGCCCAACATCGTATGGGTCGAAACCTTCGACGCCATGGCCGCGCGCTTCACCCAGGTGGCCAGGGGCGAGGTCTGTTCCGCGCTCTCCGCCGGGGTTGTCGACGATGCCGGAACGCCGCTGGTCTCGACCTACGGGGCCAAGCTGCAAGAGACCAGGAAAACCATTCTGCTGACCGGGCATTTCAAGGGCGTCCCCGGGCCGATGATGAATATCGAGGTCTTCGCCGCGCTGCCGCAGCACACCCGGATCATCCTCAACGAAGAGGCGGTGCGGACCGGCACTTTCATGACCAACCCGGTGTCGAACGGCCAGGAAGAATTGATCGCAAAGTCTGTGGCCGAAGGGGTGACCTTCAGCCGCGATGTCGGTGTGGCGGGCTTCGAGTTGGCGACGACGGATGTCTACACCCAGTTCCCGGACTGGTCCGACGGGCTTTGCGCGCCGGTGCGCAAGCTCCCCGACACCCGAGCAAGGGCGCCTTGCTCCGGCCCGTGACGCGCGGCCGGACATCGCAGCGGGAGGGGCCGGGATGACCGTGCTTGCAGATTGGATACGCCGCGCCGAGACGCTGGTGTCGTTTTCCGCCCCGACAGTCCTGGCGGTCACCGTGCTCAGCTGTGCGGCGGTGAGGATCGCGGTGGCGATCCGGTCGTGCCGCCTCGGCCTGCAGTCGGACACCTGCACCGCGCTCGACATGATCGCTCCGGCCGGATCGGCGCAGGGCGGATCCGCCCGCCGCGTCGCCTTCCCCTTGCGGGTGGACGGTTCCCGGCCGCAGGTTTCCGAAGTGGGCCGCGCCTTGACGCGGATGCCGAAACGCTGCGCGGCGCGTTCGGCCTGTCGGGTCGAGCGCACGCCCCCGCGAGGTGCACCTCACAACCCCCGCGCGGCCTCATGCCCTTCGAACACCGCCTCGAGCGCGGTGCGGGCGGAGAGGCAATCGCCAATCGCCAACCGTCGCGCGGCCGGGTTGGACAGACCCCCTCCCGTCAGGCGGCGCGGGCGCGCGGCGATGGGGGCGATCACGCTGTCGGCCGCGATCCGCAGCCCCGGCGCGCCAAGCGAAAGGTCGGTCAGACGCACCGTGCCGCCATCGAAATCCGCAAGCGCCTGACCAGCGATCACCCGGACGCCCTTTTCGCGCAACCGTTTGCGCAGGGCAAAGGCGCTGTACATGCTGATCGTCCAGCCGGGTGTGCCGGTCGGCGCCACCAGCGTGACCGATTTGCCCAGATCCGCCAGCCACTCCGCGACCGAGACGACGGACCATGTGCCAAGCATATCCACCAGCGTCACGTGGTCGCCAAGCGCGTCCGGATCACCAAGCGCAGCCTCCAGCGTGCACGCCTCCCTGCCGGAGGCAAGCGTCTGCGCGCGCGGCTCCGCCCCCATCGCCTCGACGATCACGTCATGGCCCTCGCCCGCGTCACGCCCCGCCCGCGACGAGAGCTGCACCGCCACCCCCGCGCGCGTCAGACGAGCCTCCAGCGCGGCGAGCATGGTGGCAAATTCCGCGCGCAACGGCATGGCCGACACCGCCCTCAACGCGCCACCCAGATGCGCGCCCGCCTCCATCAGCGTGACCTCGTGACCAAGCTCGGCGGAGGTGGCCGCGGCCTCCATGCCACCGGGGCCGCCGCCGATCACCAGCACCCGGCGGGGCGCGGCGGTGCTGACCTGCGCAGGTGCGGGCCATTGCGCCTCGCGTCCCGCGGTCGGGTTGGTCAGGCAGGTGATGGCGAGGTTCAGCGCCAGCATCCCCGCGCAGCCCTGGTTGCACCCGATGCAGGGCGTGGTCTCTTGCTCGCGCCCGGCCTTCGCCTTGGCCACGATCGCCGCATCGGCGATATGCGCGCGCGCCATGCCGACCATGTCCGTGCCGCCGCTTGCCAGCATCTCTTCGGCCTGCGCCACCCTCTGGTAGCGGCAGACCGTCATCACCACGGGCTTTTGCGCCATGCCGTCCAGCGCGCGTGAAATGGCTTTCGTCAAGGGCTGGAACGCGTCGATGCGGAACGCCATGTCGGCCATCTGCGTCGAGACGGTGTAACTTCCGTGATAGGCGGAATGCGAGACATTCACAAAATCCACCTGCACCGCCTCGGCCAGCGCGCGCACGATCTGCGTCATGTCCTCGAGCGCCAGCCCGCCCGGCAGATATTCATCGGCGCTGATCCGGATGCCAAGCGTGCGGTCGGGCCCCAGCCTCTCGCGCACCGCGCGCAGCGTCTGCAGCGGGAACCGCATCCGGTTCTCGAGCGACCCGCCAAACGCGTCCTCGCGCAGGTTCGAGGCGGGCGACAGGAATTGCTGCAGCAGATGGCCATGCGACATCGTCAGCTCGATCCCGTCGAGACCGGCCTCGATCAGGTTGGCCGCCACCTCGGCATGACCCTCGACAACCAGCGCGATCTCTTCCTCGGTCATCGGATGCGGCGGCGGCGCGGTGGCCGACCACGGCACGTCAGAGGCCGACCATGCGGGCATGCGCGCGAAATTTCCGTCGATATGGCGGCCCAGATGGATGATCTGGCCAAAAAGCCGCCCGCCCTCTTCGCGCACCGCCTCCGCGATGCGGGCAAACCGCGGGATGGCGGCGCGGTCAAACCCGTTCAGCCCCTGTTGCCGCCCGAGGCTGGAGCGGTGCACACGGATGCCCTCGACAATGTTGAGCGCGGCACCCCCCGCCGCCCGCGCCCGGTGATAGGCCAGATGCCGGTCCGACGGCAGGTTGTCCTCGCCGAAATTCGTCGTATGCGCGGGGACAAAGATCCGGTTGCGCAACTCGGTCGCGCCGATCTTCAACGGCTTGAAAACATGCGGGTAATGAGGGTGTGGCGACATCGGTCAATCCATGCGCAGACCGCCGTTCACCGCCAGAACAGCCCCGGTGGTAAAGCCGGCATCGGCCTGCAGCAGATAGGACACCGCGGCGGCGATCTCGCGCGGCTGGCCCATGCGTTTGAGCGGGGTGGCGGCGGACATGGCCGCCTTGCGTTCGGGCGGATGGGCGGCGAGCATCGGGGTTTCGACCGCGCCGGGAGCGACGCAATTGACGGTGATCGCGCGCGGGGCCAGCTCCTGCGCCATCGACTTGGTCAGAGCTTCGATGCCGCCCTTGCTGGCCGCGTAGGCGGTGCCGGTGATCACACCCCCGGTGCGCCCCGCGAGCGAGCCCAGTGTGACGATGCGCCCGCCTTGCGCGATCCGGTCATGTGCGGCCAGGCAACACAGGAATGGCCCGGTCAGATTCACCATCACGATGTCCGACCAGCGCGCCGCGTCGAGATCGGCAAGCTTGCCATTGTCGACCACACCCGCCGCGAGCACCAGACCGTAGAGCTCCGGTGCCAGGCGGCTGGCCTCTGCGAACGCCTCATTGATCGCGGCGGGATCCATGAGGTCGATGTCGATCGCCGTCCCGCCTGTCTCTTCCGCGATCCGGTGCAGCGCTTCGCCGTCGCGGTCCATCAGCAGAAGCGGCGCGTAGCCGTCTGCGTGCAGCTTTTGCGTGATCGCACTGCCGATGCCGCCAGCGGCACCCACAATCGCGACGGCCCTGTTGGTCATGTGTCGGCCTCTTTGAGTGGCAGGATATTGGTCCACGATCCGGCTTGCGCGGCGCGACCCGCCGCCGATGCGCCCTGCAGATTCGCGACGCCCGGTTCGGTGTCAGCATAGCGGTCCGCGCCCGTCATGGGACCCCGCAGCGCAACTGACACAGCGCCGTGACAGCCCCCTGCATAACGTCTTGAATCATCGCCAACTTCCGAGCTTGTCTGGACGCCCTGCATCCTTGACCCTTTATTTGTCCGGACAAATATAGTTAAACTATGCAGGGAATCTGGCAAGTCCGTTTGAGGAAAATATAAATAATATTTGGAATTCCTTTAGTTAGCGGGCCTCGCTAATTTACATGGGGGAAAGCTCAGGGGGCTTTAAGTGCAAATGTCAGACCTTTCGGACGTGGTGCGGCCCGAATACCGGATGCCAGACACCGACCCCGACGCCCGGGCGTGGCGGCGCGACGACCTGCAGCGCGACGCGGCCCAGCTTTTTTACAGCCTGCCGGATCGCGCACGCGACGAGATCGCCGAGGCGCTGGCTTTTGCAACCGCCAACGGGCTGACCTCTGACACGGTCGAGCAACAGGATTTCCGCCTTCCGAGCTTTGCCCGCGACGTGCCTGCGCTGCGCCGGCGGCTCGACACCGGCAAGGGTTTCTTCGTGCTGCGCGGCATCGGCGCCGAGGGCCTGAGCGAGGCGGAGGCCGAGATCGTGTCCTGGGCGATCTGCAACTATCTCGGACAGCCGATCCGCCAGGGCATTGCGCAGGACCGGCGCTTTTTCACCGTGGCCGACAAGGGGGCGGTCAACACCGATCCGACCCGCATCGGCGCCAGCGCCAAACGGTCCGCCAAACATTCCGACAATGGCTGCCTTGAGACGCGGCCCCCCTGTTATCTCGCGCTCTATTGCTACCGGTCCGCAGCCGAAGGCGGCGACAGCACGATCATCTCCGCGCGCAATGTCTATGACACGATTGTCGCAGAACGCCCCGACCTGCTGCCGCTTTACTTTGACACCTATCACTTCCGCGCGCCGCAGGCGCATGTGTGGCCGTCGCGCGGACCGACGATCCGCAAACCCATCCTCGAGATCGCGGGCGGCGAATTGCGCATCCATTACGCGCGCATCATGATCGAGCCCGGCATGGAGATGGCGGGCACGCCGCTGAGCGCTCGGCAGCGCGAGGCGCTGGATTACCTCGATGCGCTGCTCGACCGGCCAGAGCTGAATTTCCGCTACCGGCTGCAGACGGGCGAGTGCCTTGTGATGAACAACCTCGTGGCGCTGCATGGCCGCGAGGCGTTTGGCGCGGGTTCGGGCGGGCGCACGCTGAAACGGTTCTGGATGTGGCGCCGGCATATCGGTCCCGGGCTCGACCCGGTTGACCTGGATCTGGAGGAATTTGCATGAGCCGCCTGCTGGATGTCACCATCGAAGCCGCCGACGGAACCCGGCGCGAGACGCAGTTCCGGACCAACCGGATGTATAATTTCGGCTCTGCCACGCGCGATCCCGATGTCGCCGTCGCCCATCAGCAAGAGGTCGCGGAGTCGGGCATCCATATCGCTTTCGACGTGCCCGCGCCGCGGATCTACCCCATCGCGCTGCACGCGCTGACCACCGATGACGAGCTTTTCGTGCAGACCGAAAAGACCTCCGGCGAGGTCGAGATCGTGCTGCACATGGCCGACCAGCTCTATGTCGGCGTGGGTTCCGACCATACCGACCGGGCGCTGGAAACCGTGTCGATCCCGGGCTCCAAACAGGCCTGCGCCAACCATGTCTGCCCGGTCTTCTGGCCCTATGACGAGATGCGCGGCGATTGGGATGCCTGCGTCATGCGTGCTTGGGTGGACGGGCGGCTTTACCAGGATGTGGGTGTCGACGCGTTTCTGAAGCCCGAGGACATCATTGATGTGTTGCGCAAGCGCGTCAGCCGTGTGCCCGAGCGCGACTTTACCGTCTTCTGCGGCACCATTGTCAGCGTCGACAAGGCGTTGGGTTACGGCGCGGAATGGTCCTACGAGATGCAGGCACCCGGGAGCGGACGGCGCATCGGCGCAAGCTACAGCGTTGTCGACATCCTGTCCGAAGTGACCCCCGATTTCCGGGTGCCTTTCTTCAACCCCCAAAGGGGCAATGCGGCCTGATCAACGGGCCCGATCCGAACCTGAACGACCAAACAGCAGGGAGTGAACATGATAAATTCCAGATTAAAGACGGTGGCTCTGTCGGCGGCTCTGGCCATGGCGATGAGCGTGATGTCCGGGGCCGCCAGGGCCGAGACGATGATCCTCGCCTCGCCGCAGGTGCCCGAAGGCTTCGACGGTGACGCGCTCAAGGCGCATACCCAGAATGTCGTGACCCAGGTCTACGAGAACCTGGTGACCTACGGAACCATGGAGGTGGACGGCGTCACCCAGCTCAACCCCGACGATCTCAAGCCGCATCTGGCCGAAAGCTGGACCGTCAGCGAAGACGGCAAGACCTGGGTCTTCAAACTGCGCGAAGGGGTCATGAGCCCTTATGGTAACGAGCTTACCGCCGACGATGTGGAATGGGGCTGGAACAAGTCGTTCGAGCAGAAACGCACCGGCAATTTCATCGCGCGCGTCTCCAACGTCACGGGCGTCAAGGCGATCTCGGACTATGAGGTGGAGTTCACGCTGTCGGCGCCCTCGGCGATCTTTCTCAACGCGCTCACGCTTTACGTGCCGGGCATCTACGACACCACGGAAGTGCTGAAACACGCCACCGACGAAGATCCCTGGGCGCTGGAATGGATGCAGTCCAACACCGCCGGATTCGGAGCCTATCACCTCGATTCGCTGCGTGCCGACGATCAGGCGGTGTTTGTGGCCAATCCGAATTATTTTGGCGGCCAGCCCTATTACGACCGGGTGATCTACAAGGAGATCCCCTCGGAGGCGAGCCGCGTGACGCTGCTCAAGGCCGGTCAGGTGCAGTGGATCGACCGCCCGTCGATCAACCAGGTCGTCAACATGCAGGCCGATGACAACGTCAAGGTCCAGCGCGCCACCAGCCGCTCCGTGGCCGCGGCACGGATGAACCCGTCCTGCGACGTCTTTTCCGACAAGCGCGTGCGCCAGGCGTTCAACTACGCCATCGACAAGGACGCGCTGAACACAGCCGTCTTTGCCGGTCAGGCGGATATCGCGCGTTCGATTGTCTCGCCGATCATCGCGGGCAGCAAGCAGGAGTATTTCGACTACGCCTTCGATCCCGAAAAGGCCAAGGCCCTGCTGGCCGAGGCCGGGTATCCCGATGGCATCACGGAACCGGTGGAGCTGATCTACGCCGATGCCTTCTGGCATCAGGAGCCGGTGGCGATCCAGGTCGCGGACATGCTCAAGAAAGTGGGCATCAACGCGGTCCCGACCCGCACCACCACCTCGGATATGCGCGCAAAGGCCGCGCCCGCCGAACAGAGCATGTGCTTTTTCACATGGGAGGACGGGCCGATTGTTCTCGACGCGGTCTATTCGATGTACCTGATGTCGCATTCCTCGGGCGTTTCGAACCGGGCGAAGTACCAGAACCCCGATCTTGACGCGCTCATCGACGAGGCGCGAGAGGAGCTCGATGCCGACAAGCGCATGGCGCTGATGGATCAGGCCCAGAAGATCTGGGCCGAGGACGCGCCCTGGATCCTCGCCGCCTATCCGGCCACCTTCGAGGCGATGGCGCCGAACGTGTCGGGCTGGGTCTATTACCCCGACGAGCACGAGCGCTGGCGCGAGCTGCGCGGCGACTGATCCCCATGCCGCTGTCCGGGCGCCGCGTTCATCCGCGGCGCCCGGCTTACCGACAGACCGGACAGATCGGACAGAGAGGTTAACCGGCCGTGAGCTTTCATCGGTTCCTGTTGCGCCGCGCGATCATGGTGCTGCCACTGCTGATCGGCGTGGTGTTCATCACCTTCATGCTGGTGCGCATCGGCGGGCTCGACCCGGTGGGCAAGCTTGCCGGACCCACCGCGACGCAGGCCGAGTTCGACAGTATCCGCGAAAACCTCGGTCTCGATCAGCCGCTCTGGCAGCAATTCGCGATCTATCTGGGCAATGTGGCGCAGGGCGATCTGGGCGAAAGCTGGCTCTCGAACCGTCCCGTTCTGACCGACATCCGCGAGCGCGCGATCATTTCGCTCGAGCTGTTGTTCTGGGGGGTCGGTATCGGCGCGCTGGTGGGCATCCCCATCGGGTTGCGTGCCGCCTTCCGGCCCAATGGCCGCTTTGATCAGGTCACCCGCGTGCTGTCGCTTCTGGGCTTCTCGATCCCGACCTACTGGCTCGGCCTGGTGATGATCTTCGTGTTTTTCTACCTGCTGGGCTGGGCGCCACCGGCCATCGGGCGCATGAGCCTGCTTGTCATGACGCCCGAGCCGATCACCGGATCCTACCTGATCGACGGCTTGCTCACCGCCAACTGGGACGCCGCCTGGTCGGCGGCCTCGCATCTTGTGTTGCCGGTGATCTGCCTGGCCATCGTCTCGGCCGCGCCAATCATCAAGCAGACCCGCGCCATCGCCATCGAGGTTCTGGCTTCCGACACCGTGCGCTACGCCCATGCCTGCGGGCTGCCCGAAAAGACCGTGCGCAAGCTGGTGCTGCGCAACAGCGCCGTGCCCGTCCTGACCTTTGTGGGCACCGAGGTGACGGGCCTCGTGGGCACCATGTCGCTCATCGAGTATGTCTTTGCATGGGGCGGGCTTGGGCAATACGGGCTCAACGCGATCATCAGCGGCGATTTCACCGCCGTGCAGGGCTATGTGCTGGCGCTGGCGCTCTTTTCGGTGGTGGTGTTTCTGGTCATCGACATCGTGGTGCATCTCATCGAACCCCGGTCGGAGCTGAGCTGATGTCAGACGCCACCCGGACCGAGATCGCCACCGATACGCAACAGGGCTGGAGCACCCGCGCGCGCAACCGCTTCATCGGTGTCTTCCGGCTCAGCCCGACCGCCGCCATCGGCCTGCTGATCATCCTCTTCTTTGCGGTGCTGGCGCTCTTTTCGTCCTGGATCATGCCACATGACCCGGTGGCGGCCTATACCGACCGCGTCTTGCAGCCGCCTTCGGCGGAACACTGGTTCGGCACCGACGGCAACGGCATGGACGTCTTCAGCCGGGTGATCTACGGCGCCAAGTTCGGCTTTGGCATCGCCATCCCGGCGGTGCTGCTGTCGCTGGTGATCGGCGTGCCGGTGGGCCTGATCGCGGGCTATCGCGGCGGGTTGCTCGACGAGGTGCTGATGCGCTTTTTCGACGGGTTGCGGGTCTTTCCGTCGATCATCCTGGCGCTGGCGGTTGTGGCCGCAACCGGGCAATCGCTGCTCAACGTGATCCTGGTTCTGGGCTTTCTCGACAGCCCGGTCTTCGCCCGCGTGGTGCGCGCCGAGGTGCTGGCGCTGCGCTCGTCGAACTTCGTCGAAAGCGCGGTGGCCGCGGGCAATCCGACCTGGCGCATCCTCTTTGTGCATCTGCTGCCCAACGCCATTCAGGGGGCGATGGCGCAGACCGCCGTGCGCGCGGCCTGGGCGGTGCGGATCTCGGCCACGCTGGCGTTTCTCGGCGTCGGCATCCAGGCGCCGACGCCGGAATGGGGCGCGATGATCCGGCAGGGGGCGGAGTTCATGATCTCGGGCCAGTGGTGGGTCGCGCTCTACCCCGGACTGGCGCTGATCTTTCTGGTCTTCGGGCTGAACCTTCTGGGCGACGGCTTTCGCGACCTGATGGACCCGCGCCACAGGAGCGGCTCATGACGCTGCTCGAAGTGGACGACCTGCACACGCATTTCATTTCGCGCGATATCGACAACCGCGTACGCGTCGCCAAGGCGCTCAACGGCGTCAGCTTCTCGCTTGAGGCCGGGCGCATTCTGGGCATCGTCGGCGAGACCGGCGCGGGCAAATCGCTTACCGCGCAATCGGTGGTGGGGCTCCTGCGCCCTCCGGCAAAGATCGTCGGCGGGTCGGTGCGCTTTGAAGGGCGCGAGCTGACCACCATGGCTCCCGACGCGCTCAACCGGCTGCGCGGGCACGAGATCGCCATGGTGGTGCAGAACCCGCGCACCTCGCTCGATCCCCTGACCCGGGTGGGCGACCAGCTGGTGCGGCTGCACCAGGTCCACAGCGACGCCGCCCCCGCCGCCTCGCGCCAGCGCGCGCTGGAGATGATGCAGGCGGTCGGCATCCCCGATCCGCAAAGCCGCGCGCGCGCCTGGCCCCATGAGCTGTCGGGCGGCATGGCGCAGCGGGTGCTGCTGGCGATGGCGCTGATGAACGCCCCCAAGCTGCTGATTGCCGACGAGCCGACCACCGGGCTCGATGTGACGGTGCAGGCGCAGATCCTCGATCTGCTGCGCGATCTGGTGGCGCGGTTTGACATGGCGACGACGATCATCACCCATGACCTCGGCGTGGTGGCGCATTTCTGCGACGACATCGCGGTGATGTTCGCCGGCAGCATTGTCGAGAGCGGCCCCGTGCGCGACGTCTTTGCCCATCCCGCGCATCCCTATACGCGCAACCTCATCGGTGCGACGCCGGAGCGGTTCAGGGTCGGCGGCGCGCGCCTGCTGGGCGGCCAGCCGCCCGATCTCTACAACCTGCCCGATGGCTGCGCCTTCCGCGCGCGCTGCGGTTTTGCCACCGATCTCTGCCGCACGCCCGTGCCCCGGACCCATGTCAGCGCCGACCATGTCGCCTTGTGCCATTTTGCAGGCCAGCTTGACGCCGCCCCGGATGCGGAGGCGCAGGCATGAACGATCCGGTCCTGACCGTGACGGGCCTCTGCAAGCGCTTTCCGCTGGGCCGCAAGCGCTTTGTCAACGCGGTGAACCATGTCGATCTGGCCATCGCGCCGGGGGAGACGCTGGGCATGGTGGGCGAATCCGGCTCCGGAAAATCGACGCTGGGCCGGGTGATCCTGCGCCTGCTGGAGCCTACCGAAGGCCGCATCCTCTTTGACGGGCAGGACATCACGCATCTGCCGAAAGGCCGCGTGCGCCCGCTGCGACGGAACATGCAGATGGTGTTCCAGGATCCCTGGAGCGCGCTCAACCCGCGCATGCGCATCCGCGATCTGATCGGCGAGCCGGTCAGGTTGCATATGGACATGGCCCGCTCTGAACGCGACGACCGCACGGAACTGCTGGCCCGCCGGGTGAACCTGAGCACGGAATTTCTCAACCGCACGCCGTCCAACCTGTCGGGCGGGCAGTTGCAACGCGTCTGCATTGCCCGAGCCATCGCCACCGATCCCAAGCTCATCGTGCTGGACGAGCCCACCAGCTCGCTCGATCTGTCGGTGCGCGCGGGCATTCTGGAACTTCTGGCCGAGATCCGCGAAGAGACCAAGGCCGCGATGCTCTTCATCAGCCACGATCTGGGCACGGTGCGGATGATCTCTGACCGCATCGCGGTGCTCTACCTGGGTGAAATCGTCGAGCAGGGCCGCGCGGAGGCGCTCTTCGAAACCCCCGCCCATCCCTATACGCAGGCACTGCTCTCGGCGCATCTGCCATCCGATCCCGCCATTCCGGTGGCGCGCCACGTGCTCGAAGGCGAGGTGCCCTCGCCGATCGCACTGCCCGCGGGCTGCAAGTTTCACACCCGCTGCCCGGTGGCCATCGAACGCTGCCGCCGCGATGTGCCGGCCGCGCTGACAGTGCCTTCGGGGCAGCAGGCGCGCTGCCTGCGCATCCCCGAAGGCGGCAACATCCTTGAACGGAAAGAACCCGCATGACCGCCTATCCGCTCCTCGGCAGCCCGCTGAAGCTGGGCCCCAAGACTGCGCGCAACCGAATCTGGATGACAGCGCATGCCACGCTGCTGGTCAAGGACCACCTCTTTACCAAGGAGCATATCGCCTATTACGTCGCCCGCGCCCGCGGGGGTGCGGCGGTGATCACCATGGAGGCGATGGCCAGCCACCCCACCACGCAGCCCTATAAAGGCAAGGCCTTTGCCTTCGATCCGCGCATGGTGCCAGAATACGCCAAGCTCGCCGACGCGGTGCATGAACACGGCACGCTGCTCTTGTCGCAGCCCTGGCATCGCGGGCGGCAGACCAATTCGGTGACCAACGGGCTGCCGGTCTGGGCGCCCTCGGCCATTCCCTGCGGCGTTTACCGCGAAATGCCGCATGTGATGACGGGCAAGGACATCGGCGAGATCATCGAAGGCTACCGCCTCTCGGCCCGCCATTCCCGCGAGGGCGGGCTCGACGGGGTCGAGGTGCATGGCATGTCGCATGGCTACCTGCTGAACCAGTTTCTGTCGCCTGCCACCAACGCCCGCACCGACGCCTATGGCGGCTCTCTGGAAGACCGAATGCGGATCGTGATGGAGATCCTGCAGGCCTGCCGCGAAGAGCTTGGCCCCGACATGATCATGGGCATGCGGCTTAATTCCGACGATGGCTACGAAGGCGGCCTGCGCGCGGAGGACTGGGCGGATCTCGCTGCCGAGTTCGAGGCGACAGGGCTCATCGACTACATCTCGCTCTCGCACGGCACCTATATTAACCGGATGCTGATCTACCCAACCTCCCCGGAACAGCATGGCTACCAGCTCGATGCGACGGCCACGGTCAAGGCACGGCTCGGGATTCCGGTGGTCGGCGTCGGGCGGATTGTCGAGCCGGGTGAGGCCGAAGGCTATCTCGCGGACGGCAAATGCGATTTCATCGGCATGGCGCGCGCGCTGGTCTCGGACGCGCGCTGGGGCGCAAAGGCGCTGGGAGGAGAGGCGCGAAAGATCCGGCCCTGTGTCGGCGCCAACTGGTGCATGTCCACGATCTTCGCGCAATCGGCCATCGGCTGCATCCACAACCCCTCCGCCGGGCGCGAGCTGGAACTGGACGAGGACGCTCTGATCCCCGCCGCAACACCCCGCAGGGTTGCCGTGGTTGGTGGCGGCCCGGGCGGTCTGCGCGCCGCCTGGACGCTGGCGCGGCGTGGCCACGCGGTGACGCTTTTTGAGGCGCGCAACCGTCTGGGCGGGCAGGTGCGCTGGTGGGCCAAGGCCGAGAGCCGCACCGAGCTTGTGGGCATCGTCGACTGGCTGGAGGCGCGACTGGCCGAAGAGAATGTGGAGATCCGGCTCAACACCGAAGCCTCCGAGGGTGATCTTGCCGATTTCGACGCCGTTGTGGTGGCCACAGGCTCCACCGGGCTGCGGCACGGCTGGACGATGCTGCGCCCCGAGAAATGGTGCGGGCCACCCCTGCCCGGCGCAGATCTGGGCCATGTGATGGCCTATACGGAGCTTTTGGAAACCGACCCCGAGATCGGCAAGCGCGCGGTGCTTTTCGACACGATGGGCGGGCGGCAGGGGGCGGTCACCGCCGAGTATCTCGCGCAACGCGGCGCCGAGGTGCTCTTTGTCACGCAGCTGGGCCAGCCCTCGCCCGATCTGGGCGCGTCGCGCGACTGGGGCAAGGTGCATGGCGCGCTGCGCCGCGCGGGTGTCACGTTCCATGTGGATCGCGAGCTGACGGAAATCACTCAAACCAGCGTCACGATGCGCGATCTTTATACCGGCGAGACCGAAACGCTCACGGATATCGATCAGGTTGTGATGGTGCAGGGCAGTTCGGCCAATGACGCCCTCTTTCACGCGCTTGGCGACCGGATCGAAACCCATCTCATTGGCGACGCCATGTCCGCCCGCCGGGTCAACGACGCCATCAAGGAAGGCGAGCTGGCCGCCCGCGCCATCTGATACATCCCCCCATCCGAGGACATAATGATGACACCCGAAGGAAAAGCCGAACTCGACAAGATCCGCGCCGTGCGCGGCTACACGCTGCCGGTGCATGACTACCTGGCCGAGCTCGATCCGGAAATGCTGCGCCGCTACGGCGATCTGGCCTCCTACACGCTCTTTGGCGAGGAAGACGGCCGGCCGATGGATCTCAAGACGCGCTTTCTGGTGCTGGTGGGCGTGACCACTGCCGTGAAAGGCGACAATGAAGGGGTGCAATGGGCCGCGATCCGCGCCATCCAGAACGGCGCCACCTGGAAAGAGGTCTACGAGGCGGCCTTCATGGCGGCCCTGCCCGCGGGCATCCCCGCCTTCGAGGCCGCGTGCCACATCTTCAACCGGATGAAGGATGGCGACAAGACCGTCGATCTCGACGTGCCGGACGAGACCGCCAACACATGACCGAAACCGCCGACATCGCGATTGTCGGCGCAGGTGCCGCGGGGCTGGCCTTTGCCTTTGCGGTGGCCGAACCCGGCCTAAAGGTTGTGGTGCTGGAAGCGGGCGGGTTTGTCGACCAGCGGCAGGCACCGTCGCTTTCGGCTGATTGGGAACTGGCGCTGCAGGGCGCCTTCAACGCCAACCCCAACATCCGCAAGGCGCCCGCGGACTACCCGGTCGATGACAGCCAAAGCGCGATCCGGCCCGCGATCTTCAGCGCGGTGGGTGGCAGCACGATCCGCTGGGGCGCGCATTTCCCGCGCATGCGCCCGTCGGACTTCCGGCGCCGCAGCCTCGACAATGTCGCCGCGGACTGGCCGCTGAGCTACGGCGATCTGGAACCGTGGTACGATCTCAACGACCGGATGATGGGGGTCTCGGGCCTTGCGGGCGATCCGGCCAACCCGCCGCGGACCGAACGGCCCTGCCCGCCCTTGCCGATGTGCCCCGCGACCGAACGGCTGGCGGCGGGGTTCGACCGGCTGGGCTGGCATTGGTGGCCCTCCGATGCCGCCATCCTGAGCCGCGCCCGCGACGACCGCGCGGGCTGCAACAATTGCGGACCCTGCGGCGTGGGCTGCCCACGCCACGCCCGCGCCAGCGCCGACATCGCCTATCTGGACGCCGCCCGGGCAAAAGGCGTGCAGCTGCGCGCCAATGCGGTGGTGACCGGGCTCTCGTTCTCGTCCGGCGGGCACGCGGTGACGGGGCTGCGCTACGTGGACAGGCACGGGTCGCAGCAGCTCTCATGCGGGGCGGTTGTGCTGGCGGGCAACGCGCTGGGCAATGCGCGGCTGCTTGGCGGCGCGCTCGATCACCCGCGCTTTGGACGCGGCTTGATGCTGCACCCCACCGCCATCGTGACCGGCATCTTCGACGACGCCCTGCAAAGCTGGCGCGGCCCCTTCGCCGCCTCGATCGTCAGCCAGGAGTTCTGCGAAACCGACCCGGCGCGCGGCTTTACCGGAGGTTTTCAGCTGCAGGCGCTGCGCGGCCAGGGGCCGCTGACCACCGCACTCGGGGGCTACGGGCTGCGTTTGCCCTGGGGAGAGGCGCACGCAGCCGCCTTCGAGGACCGCTTTGGCCGCACGCTGTCACTGACCGTGACCTGCGACGACCTGCCGGAAGAGGCCAACCGCATCGCGCTGCACGACACCGACCGCGACCGGCACGGTCTGCATGTGCCGCGGATGATCTACCGCACAGGCGAGAACAGCCAGCGCATGCTGGATTTCGGCATTGACCGCGCGCGCGAGGCGTTGCACGCGGCAGGCGCCCGGCGCATCGACGTCAATCCGCTGACGCGCAACGCGGGCTTTCACCTGATGGGCACGGCCCGCATGAGCGCCGATGCCACGCAGGGGGTGACCGATCCTTACGGCCGCGTTTACGGCATCGATTGTCTCTCGATCGTCGATGCGTCGGTCTTCGTGACCGCCGCGGCGGTGAACCCGACACCGACCCTGCAGGCAATTGCCTTGCGCGCGGGCGACGCGATGCGCAAGGGGCGCGCGCAGGACAAGATCCCCGCATGAGCAATCCGCTGACCCTCCTGCTCGACACGCTGCTGCCCGGCGATGCAGCGCGCTGGCCTGCCGCGGGCGCGCAAGGGCTTGCCCCGCGCATGCAGGATCAAGCGCGCGATCTGCCGGGCGGAAACGCCGCCCTGCGCGCCGTTCTGGACCATCTGCCCGACGATTTCGCCGCGCGCGACCAGATGGCGCGCGAAGCCGTTCTGCGCGGGATCGAGACCGCGCTGCCGCATGCTTTCGACACCGTCGTCACGGCGGCCTACAACGCCTATTACACCGATCCCGCGATCCGCGACGTGGTCGCGGCGCGCACCGGTTTCGCGAACCATCCGCCGCAGCCGCAAGGCTTCGAGCTGCCGCCCTTCGATGCGGCGCGGCTGGCGCAAGTCAGGGCCCGCCCGCCGCTCTGGAGGCCGGAGCGGTGAGCGTCACCGGGACGTCGGGAGTGCTGGCGGCGCGGCCGATGCTCGGGGCCGCGGCCATGCTGCTCAACACGCTGCTCATTCCGTTCATGGGCGTGATCATCAAGCGGCTTGCCGAGGCGGATGTCGGCACGCTCGAGATGCTGGCGATCCGGTCGGTGATCACCCTGGGCCTGTTGCTGCCGCTGCTCTTTTTCCACGACAACCTGCGCGCGGTCAAAGCCGCCGATATCCGGGCCCACGCGGTGCATGCGGGTTTTGCCATTGTCACCATGGCCTGCTTTTACTACGCGCTGCGCAGCCTGCCGCTGGTGACCGTCACCGCAATCAACTTCACCACGCCGATCTTCGCGCTGGTCTTTGCGCGGCTGCTTTTTGCGGAGCGTGTGGCGCCGCTTGGCTGGCTGGCTCTCTTTGTCGGCTTTGCGGGTGCGGTGATCGTCTTGCGACCCGATGCCGGCGGCATCGGTCTGGACGCGCTGGTGGTGTTGCTGGGCTCGGCCACCGGGGCGGGCATGAACCTTGCGGTGCGCCGCATGCCCGCGCGCTCGACCCATTACGCGGTGCTGTTTTACTTCAGCGTCGGCGGGGCGCTGGTCTATGGCATCGCGGCAGCGCCGGTGATCACCGTGCCCGCGGGCGACACATGGCTCTGGTTCGTCGCGCTCGCCGCGATCGCGCTGGCCGTTCACACCTGCACCACCGTGGCCTTTCGCGTCGCCTCCTCGATGCTGATCGGGGCGCTCGATTACACGCGGATCATCTGGGCAATGCTCATTGGCATCGTCTTTCTGGCCGAGATGCCGGATCTGCTCGATGGCATGGGCTGCGCGCTGATCGTGCTGAGCGGCGTGATCGTGTTGCGGCTTGGCGCATCACCGCGCGACACGGGACCGGCGACACCATGAACCACGCTCGAACCGCCCGAAGACCCGCGTTATTGCGCGAGATAGCCGCCATCGACCACCAGATCGGAGCCGGTCATGAACCCCGCCTCGTCGGAGGCGAGAAACACCGCCGCGCCCGCGACATCGGTCGGCACGCCGATGCGCCCGATCGGGTGACGCGGCGCAAGCGCTTCGGTCGCCGCGGCCTCGCTGCCGTAAAGCGTGGTCAGCCGGTCGGTCATGACCGCACCCGGCGACAGCGCGTTGACGCGGATGCCGTCCCCGGCATGGTCCAGCGCCATGGCGCGGGTCAGCTGCAACAGCCCGCCTTTGGAGGCGCAATAGGCCGCCCGCCCGCGCACCGCGACGCTGCCAAGCTGCGAGGCAATGTTGATGATGGCGCCGCCACCGGTCTGGCGCATGAGCCCGATCACGGCGCGGCTGAGAACGAAGGCGCCGGTCAGATTGACATCGATGGTGCGCCGCCATTCGGCCAGCGACAGATCGCCCGCCAGCGCTTGCGTGTTGCCGGCGGCCGCGTTGTTCACAAGCACGTCGATGCGCCCGAAGGCCGCCTGCGCCTCGGCCACCGCCCGCGCGACGGAGGCCTCGTCGCTCACATCCGCCTTAAGCATCAGATCGCCGCTCGCCGCGGCATCTGCGGTCAGGTCGAGCCGCGCCACCCGCGCGCCTTCGGCTGCAAACCGCTCGGCAATGGCCGCGCCGATGCCGCGATTGGCACCGGAGACAAGCGCCGTCTTTCCCGCCAATCTGCCCATGTGCCGCTCCTTCCATCTGACGCCAGAAGCGTAGGGAGCGCCGCGGCGTTTGGCAATCTGGCGGAGGCACGCAGCCGATGAGCGCGTTGCACGAAATGAGCCTCAACGACCTCTCGGCCCTGATCCGGCGCGGAGAGGTCAGCGCAACCGAGGTGACCGACGCGCATATCGACCGGTGCGCCGCGATGGACGGGACCGCCGCACTGGTCACCCCCACGTTCAAGCAGGCGCGCGAGACAGCGCAGGCGCTCGACCGGGAGCTTGCGCAGGGTCTGAGCCGCGGCCCGCTGCATGGATTGCCGCTTGGCCTCAAGGACGCCATCGACGTCCAGGACGTGCCCACGCGGCTGTGCGGGCGCTTCACACCTGATCGGGATGCCGCGACATGGCAGGCGCTCCGGTTGGCGGGCATGGTGTCGCTCAGCAAGCTGCATTGCGCGGAATATTGCCTCGGCGCGCCGGGGGCGAAAGATGCCCTGCCCTTTGCGAAAAACCCCCACGATCCCGCGCGCACGCCCGGCGCGTCGTCGTCGGGCTCGGCCGTGGCGCTGGCGACCGGCATGGTGCCCGCGGCGCTTGGCACCGATACCGGCGGCTCGATCCGGATCCCGGCGGCGTTTTGCGGCGTCACTGGGCTCAAGCCGACAAACGGGCTGCTGAGCCGGGCAGGCCTGTTCCCGCTGGCGCCGTCGCTCGACCAGGTGGGGCCGATGGCGCGCGACAGCCGCGATTGCGCGCTGTTGCTGGACGGGCTTGTGGGCGGTGCTGACCGCTACGCGGCGGCGTTGTCGGGCGGATTGCAAGGTCTGCGCATCGGCCACGCGCCGCAGTTTGGCCGCGACGCCGGGGCCGCGGAGGACCAGAGCGCGGCCGTGACCACAGCGCTTGAGGTACTGCGTGCGCTGGGGGCGGAGATCCGCGAGGTCACGCTGCCGCCGCTGCAGCGCTTCACGGAGTGTTTTCTGCCGATCATGCTCTCCGAGGCCTACGGGCTGCACGAGCAAGCGATTGCCGAAGACCGCTTGATGTCGCCAAACACGCGGATCCGTCTTGAAGGCGGGATCGGCATTACGCCGGAGGCGGTTTCGGACGCGAAGACGGCGCAGCGCGCGCTTTCCGCCGCGATGGCGGAGCTGTTCACCATGGTCGACGCGCTGGTCTTCGAAGCCGTGCCCGGCGATCCGCCCCGGATCGAGGCCATGCACCCGCTGGACTACCTCAAGGCCCCGCTGCTGGCCGTCCCGGCCAATGTGACGGGCGCGCCGTCGCTGGCGATCCGCTGCGGCACCTCGCGGGCGGGTTTGCCCATCGGGCTGCAGATCCTTGCCGCCCGCAACCGCGATGCAACCGCGCTGCGCATCGGGCACGCTTATGAAAGCGCGGTAGGCCATGCCAGCGCGCCGGTCGGTTTCCCGCCGCACCCGGTCGGGACCCGCCCCGCCATGCCCGGAAAGGACAAGACCTGATGAAACGTGGCTATCTCGAGTTTCAATGGGGGCAGGTCCATCTGCGCATGGCGGGTGCCGATGACGCTCCGCTGCTGCTGATGCTGCACCAATCGCCGCTCTCGTCGCGCAACTACGCCGCCGCGCTGCCGCATCTTGGCCGTCACTTCCGCGCGGTGGCCATCGACACGCCCGGCTTCGGCCAGTCGGACCCGCTGCCCGGTGACTGGGAAGTGGCGGAGTACGCGCGGTTCATCTGGGACTGCGCCGAGCGGCTGGGGGCCGCGCGGATGCATCTCTTCGGTCGGGCCACCGGGACGGTCTTTGCCGCCGAAGCCGCGAGGCTGCGGCCCGACGCGGTGATCAGCCTGAGCCTGCACGGCATGCCCGTCTACACGGACGCGGAGCGCGCGCAGCGCATGGCCGCTTTCGCGCCGCCTTACCGGCTCACGGATGACGGCGGCCATCTGCGCTGGATCTGGGACCGGATCCATGACGAATACCCTTGGATCGGCGCGGAGCTGGCCACCAGGTTCACCGCGGATTTCCTCTCCGCCGGGCCGGATTTCGCGACTGCGTATCGCGCGATCTGGCGGCATGATCTGCGCGCGAGCCTGTCGGACGCAGAGCTGCCCCCGACCCTGCTGCTGGGCGGCGGCAAGGATCGCATCGGCTATATGCATGAGCGCGCAACAAGGCTGCTGCCGGAGGCCCGCGCCGAGTTCCTGCCCGACGCCACCGATTTCCTTGCCGAGCAGGATCCGGCCCGGTTTGCCGGTATTCTTGCAGGGTTTGCGACCGCGCTCTGATCCGGGCCTTTGCGCGGTCAGAGATCGAACGCCGCCTTCAGCTTCAGCAGCGCTTCCAGCGCATCGTCGCGGCGCTGCACCAGCGTTGCCTGATCCTGCGCCTCCAGCGCACGCGCCATGCCCGCGACCAGATCGTCCTTGAGCCTGTCGGTCAATTCAGGCGCGCCGAGGCTCTTCCAGCGCGCTTGCTGTGTCGGGCCGAGATGATCCAGATAGCCGCGATAGCCCGCCGCGCCACCGCCGAGATGGTAGGTCAGATGCGGGCCCATGAGCGCCCAGCGCAGGCCCGGCCCATACGCCACGGCCTTGTCGATATCCTCGACGCTGGCGATGCCCTCGGCCACCAGATGCACCGCCTCGCGGTAAAGCGCCGAGGTGAGCCGGTTGGCCAGATGGCCGGGCACCTCGCGCCTGACCCGGATCGGCACGCGGCGCATCTGCGTGTAGAACCGCTCCGCGGTGTCGAGCACCTTTGGCGCCGTGTCGCGGCCCGCCACCAGTTCCACCATCGGCACCAGATGCGGCGGGTTCATCGGGTGGGCGACAAGGATCCGCTCCGGGTGTCTGGCGCCGTCCTGCAAATCGCTGGCCATGAACGAAGAGGTGCTCGACGCGATCGGCGCATCCGGGGCGAGCACGGCCTCCAGATCGCGCAGGATCGCGCGTTTCACGTCAAGCCGCTCGGGGCCGTTTTCCTGAACAAAGCCCACCCCCGCCAGCGCCGCGACATCCTGCGTGACACGTGGCAGGCGCGGCGTGGGTTGTGTGGCCCAGCCAAGGGCGGTGAGGTTGTTCCAGGCCGCGGGCAGGTAGGCCTCGAGCCGCGCGGCGCAGGTTTCATCTGGATCGACAACCGTGACGTCACATCCGTGCGCCAGGAAAAGCGCGGCCCAGCTCATCCCGATGAGCCCGCCGCCGACCACGCCAACCGATTGAAATTCAGGCCCGTCAGGCGGCATGGCCCTGCCCTTTCACACCACCCGGGCCGTCAGACGCCCGGCCTTCGGGCCCGGGCCCAAGCCGCCTCCGGAGAGCGGCGCCCGAGCGCGCCGCCCCCGAAGTCCGCCTAAAGCGAAATGCGGAACCGTGCGAAGCCATCCGGCCCGTCGCCCGCCTCCTCGATCTCGACGCCGGGCACGTCCTCGGCATAGGTCTTGGCCGCAGGCCCGGTGTCGAACAGAACCGTCGTGCCGGGCATCGGCTTGAAGGTCCAGTTGGCATCGGCGCGCGGGCTGATCGTGCCTTTCTCGACGATGTAGCGCACAATCACGTCGCGGTTGGTGTCCGGCCCTTCGAAGACGGTGGTGTCCGGAGAGGCGCCGGGGAAGGACCCGCCGCCGCCTGCGCGGTAGTTGTTCGTGGCGATGATGAACTCCGCCTCCATGTCGAGCGGCGCGCCCTGATAGGTCAGGTTCACGATGCGCGAGGCGTCTTCGTTGATCAGCACCCCCTTGGGGTCGTATTTCGACGGTTGCGACAGGTCGATCTGATACTCGACCCCGTCGATCACGTCGAAATTGTAGCTCGGGAAGGCCGGGTTTAGCAGCACCACGTCGCTGGCGCCGGGTTCGACCTGGTTGAAGATGCCCGCCGAGCGCTCCAGCCAGTCCTTGACCTGCTGGCCGGTGACCCGCACCGCCCGCGCGGTGTTGGGATAGAGGTAGAGATCCGACACGTTCTTGATCGCCACATCGCCTTTCGGCACGTCGGTGAAATATTCCGGCCCACCCCGGCCCCCGGCCTTGAAGGGGGCCGCCGCCGAGAGGATCGGCAGGCCTTCATGCTCGGTGCCCTTGAGCATCTGCTCTATGTACCAAAGCTGGGCAATCGACACGATCTGCACCGAAGGATCGTCGGCCACCAGCGCAAAATAGCTGTGCAGCGGCGCGTCGGTCTTGCCCACCGCGCGGCGCACATAGGCCAGCGTTTCGTCATGCTCCTGCTGCACGGAGGCCAGGACCTGCGGATCGCTGTCCACAAGTGCCGTGATCGAGCGATCCTCGTTGCGCCTGGCAATCGGGCGCGCCTCGGTCTCGGCAGAGACCACACGCCAGGCATCGCCGTCCTTTTCGATCAGCAGGTCGATGAGCCCCATATGGCTGCCCCAGAACCCGCCCATGGTGGCCGGTTTGCCCATCAGCGTGCCCGCCTCCGCATCGACACCCGCGAAATCGGCGTAATCGGGTGACGGGAACACCAGATGGCTGTGTCCGGTCAGGATCGCGTCGATGCCGTCGAGCCCGGCAAGCGGAACGGAGGCGTTCTCCATCCCGTCGCTGTGATCGGCAGCGCCGATGCCGGAATGCGACAGCGCCACGATGATGTCGGCGCCCTGCTCTTTCATCTGCGGGATGTAGGCGCGCGCGGTCTCGACGATATCGCGGGCCTGCACCTTGCCTTCCAGATGGCGGCGATCCCAGCCCATGATCTGCGGCGGTACAAACCCGATGAGCCCGACCCTGATCGCGTGCTCCTGACCTGCGCCGTCCGTCACCTTGTGATCGAGGATCACGTAAGGCGGAATCAGCGTCTTGTCCCGGGTCGGATCGGCGCCCAGCTCCAGCGCGACATTGGCGCTGACCACCGGGAAATCGGCCCCCGCCAGCGCCTTCATCAGGAAATCGAGCCCGTAGTTGAACTCGTGATTGCCCAGCGTCGATGCGTCGAAGCCAAGCGTGTTCATCGCCTCGATCACCGGGTGCATGTCGCCGTCCTTCATGCCCCGCTCATAAGCGATGTAATCGCCCATCGGGTTGCCCTGCAGGAAATCGCCATTGTCGATCAGCAGCGAATTGGACGCCTCGTCGCGGATGCCCTGGACGAGCGAGGCGGTGCGCGCAAGCCCCACCGTGTCGCGCGGCTTGTCGGCGTAATAGTCGTATGGAAAGACGTGCACGTGCAGATCCGTCGTTTCCATGATGCGCAGATGCGCCTGGTTGGTTGCGGCGTGCACCGAGAACGGATGCAGCGCAATGAGCCCCGCCGATCCTGCCAGAAAGCCGCGGCGGCTAATCCCGAATGTCATGATGGTTCCCCCTGAGTGGCGTTGATGAACGCAGCCTAAAGTATATCGCGCAGCGAGCAACACTCGCCTCATGCAGGGCGGCGCGCGCGGCCGGGTTCCCGCGCGTCAATCCCGCCGCACACGCCGCCCGCCATGTCCATAATCCCGCCTGGTAACAGGCATTTGACGCAAGCCCCGCGGCCAAACGCGGCAACGGGCCGGTTTTTGCCGATCCCCCGCCCAGAGGCTATCGCGTTTCCGCAAAGCGGGTCGCGTGATAAGCACGCAGCTGTACCGGTTGGCGGATCCGTGCGCATCACCGCGCCGGACGCGCCCGCCCCCTCAAGGAGACGCCCGACGTGACAGAGTCCGCGCCCCATCTCAAGACCATCGAACAGCGGCTTTTGTGGCTGTCGCACTGGATGATCCACAACGCCAACCATCTGCGCGAGAAGACCGACGGGATCAAGGTGGGCGGGCATCAGGCCAGCTCTGCCTCGATGGTCTCGATCATGACCGCGCTCTATTTCGCCACGCTGCGCCCCGAAGACCGGGTGGCGGTCAAGCCGCATGCCTCGCCGATCTTTCACGCCATCCAGTACCTGATGGGCCAGCAGACCCGCGCGCGGATGCAGAACTTTCGCGGCTATGGCGGCGTTCAGAGCTATCCCAGCCGGACCAAGGATATCGACGATGTCGATTTCTCGACCGGCTCGGTGGGCCTTGGGGTTGCAATCACCTCGTTTGCGGCGCTGATCCAGGACTATATCGCCGCCAAACCCTGGGGGGCGGATACCCGCAAGGGCCGGATGGTCGCTCTGGTGGGGGATGCGGAGCTGGACGAGGGCAATATCTACGAGGCCCTGCAGGAAGGCTGGAAGAACGACCTGCGCAATTGCTGGTGGATCGTCGACTACAACCGCCAGTCGCTGGACGGCATCGTGCGCGAGGGGCTTTTCGAGCGGATCGAGAAGATCTTCGACACCTTCGGCTGGGACGTGGTGCGGGTGAAATACGGCGCTTTGCAACGCGCGGCCTTCGGGGAGCCGGGCGGCGACAAGCTGCGCGACTGGATCGACCGCTGCCCGAACGCCGAATACTCCGCGCTCACCTTCATGGGAGGCGCGGTCTGGCGCAAGCGGCTGATGGACGATCTGGGCGATCAGGGCGATGTCACGGCGCTGATCGACACGCGCTCGGATGCCGATCTCGCCCGGCTGATGGAAAACCTCGGCGGCAATTGCGTGGAGACCATGGCCGACACGTTCGCCGCCATCGAGCACGACCGCCCGACCTGTTTCCTGGCCTATACGATCAAGGGCTGGGGCACGCCGATTGCGGGTCACAAGGACAACCATGGCGGGTTGATGAACAAGACGCAGATGGCCGCGTGGCAGGCGCATATGGGTGTGCCGCAAGGCCAGGAATGGGAGCCTTTCGCCACCGTGACGGACGCGGCGGGCCTGCAGGACTTCCTGTCGCGCGTGCCGTTTTTTGCCGAAGGCCCGCGCCGGTTCTCTGCCGATCCGGTCCCGGTGCCGCAGATCGAATTCAACGCGGATCGCGAGGTCTCCACCCAGACCGCCTTCGGCAAGATCCTCGACGATCTGTCGAAAGGCGACAGCGATCTGGCCGCGCGCATCGTCACCACCTCTCCGGATGTGACCGGCACCACCAGCCTTGGCCCCTGGGTCAACCGCCGCAAGCTCTTTGCGCGCACCGAACTGGCCGATGCCTTCATCGAACACCGCATCCCGTCGACTGCGAAATGGGAGTTTTCCCCCGAAGGCCAGCATATCGAGCTGGGCATCGCCGAGATGAACCTCTTCTTGCTGCTGGGGGCGGCGGGGCTGGCGCATTCTCTGTGGGGCAAACGGCTCATTCCCATCGGCACGGTCTACGATCCGTTTGTGCATCGCGGTCTCGATGCGCTGAACTATGCCTGCTATCAGGATGCGCGTTTCATGATCGTGGGCACGCCGTCGGGGGTCACGCTGGCGCCCGAAGGCGGCGCGCATCAATCCATCGGCACCGGGCTCACCGGCATGGCGCAGGACGGGCTCGCCTCGTTCGAGCCGGCCTTTGCCGACGAGCTGGCGGTGATCATGGGCTGGGCCTTCGACTACCTTCAGCGCGACGGCGAGGGGGACCCCGATGAGCGCACATGGCTGCGCGACGAGACCGGCGGGTCGGTCTATCTGCGGCTGACCACAAAACCGCTCGAACAGCCGGGCAAACGCGTCGATGACGCGTTCCGGCAAGGCGCCATCGACGGTGCCTACTGGTTGCGCAAACCGGGGCCCAACTGCGCGGTTGTCATCGCCTATCAGGGCGCTGTCGCCGACGAGGCCATCGCGGCGGCGGGGATGGTCGGCGAACATCGGCGCGATATCGGCGTGCTGGCGGTGACCTCCGCCGACCGGCTCAATGCGGGCTGGACCGCCGCCCAGCGCGAGCGCGCGCGGGGCAATGCGGCCGCCCGGGGGCATATCGAGCAGCTCTTTGCGGAGCTGCCCCACAGCTGCACGCTGGTCACCGTGGTGGACGGCCATCCCGCGACGCTGGCCTGGCTGGGCGCGGTCGGAGGGCACCGCACGATCTCGCACGGGGTGGAGCATTTCGGGCAGACCGGCAGCATCGGCGATCTCTACCGGCATTTCCGCATCGACCGGACCGCGCTGGTGCAGTCGGTCAGCCAACTCACCCACGGCGCCCGCGTCACGGCCTCCCCGCGCGGCTTTTGAGCACCCTCATCGTGGCTTCTTCTCTTTGAAAATACCGCCGGGGGGTCCGGGGGGCTGGCCCCCCGGTCAAAACAGCGGTCCGAGGGGCTGGCCCCCCGGTCGAAACAGCGGGCCGGCGGGCTGGCCCCCCGCAGCAAAACGACCCGTTCCCGGCCGGAAGGACCTCCGCGCTTTGTCTCGGGGGTCCGGGGGCGCAGCCCCCGGCGGGTCGGATCGCCGAAGGCGATCCGAAACAAGGCCAGAGCGGAGCGCCTGTCAGAGGCGGTAGATCCGCTGTGCATTGCCGCGCAGCACCGCCGCGCGGCTTTCGGCGCGCAGGCCAAGCGCGTCGATCTCGGCCATCGTGCGCTCGAACTGCAGGACCGGAAAATCCGTGCCGAACAGCACTTTGTATCGCCCGTAGCTGTCCATGTAGCGCACGAAGCTCTGCGGCCAGTATTTCGGGCTGTGCGCATCGGTGCCGACAAAGACATTGGGATGTTTCCACGCCATCGCGATCATCTCGTCGACCCAGGGGATGCCCACATGGATGCCGATGAGCTTGAGCTCGGGAAAATGGCAGGCCACCGGGTCAAGCGTGATGGGCCGCCCGACGCTTTCGGTGGGATAATCCGGCGCGTAGATCATCGATTGCCCGACCTGCAGCTGGATCGGAATGTCGAGCTCCACACATTTGGCATAGAACGGATACCAGCGAGCGTGGTTCGGGGCGAGCTCGAACCAGTGCGGGTAGCCATGCGCGCCGATGAACCCCATCTCGCGGACCGCCGACTCCAGTGCGCGCACGCCCGCCATGCCTTCGGTCGGGTCGATCCCCGCAAGACCCGAAAACCGGTCGGGATGGGCCGCGACTGCCTCGGCCACCATCTCGTAGGGCAGCCGCCAGCAGGCGGGCGGGCCCTTGGGGCCGCAGCGATGGGCGATCAGAAAGGCGCGCTCGATGCCCGCTTCGTCCATCCGCGCCAGCATCGCCTCCAGCGTGAGCCCCGCATCGGTGGCACCGGGCACCCGCATCTTGTCCTGGTAAAACGCATCGCGCCCTTGCGGGCGCAGCGCCAGCACCTCCGGCGTCCAGAGGTTCACAACGGCGTCGATGGCCATGATCTTTTCCGTCATCGGATGTCCAGTCCCAACTCGCGCGCCACCAGGCTGCGCTGGATTTCGTTTGATCCTTCGCCGAAGGAATAGAGCCGCGCATCGCGCCAGATCCGCGCCATGTCGCTTTCGGCATGATAACCCGCCGAGGCGAGGATCTGCATGCCGTGATGGGTCACGTATTGCAGGCATTCGGTCGCGACCACCTTGGCCTCCGAGGCAAAGCGCGCCGTGGGGGCTCCGGCGCTCAGCCGCGCCGCCAGATGCTGCGCCATCAGCCGGGACTGATCGACCCGCATCCGCATGTCGGCCAGACGGTGCGCGATGACCTGAAACTGCCCCAGCGGGCGGCCGAATTGCGCGCGGGTGCGGGCATGCTCCAGCGCCAGCGAGACGGCGAATTGCGCGTAGCCCGTGGTGGCCGCCGCCATGCCCGCGCGGGCGTAGTGCAGCGTCTGGCCCAGATGCGCAAAGCCCTGCCCCTCCTGCCCGAAAAGCGCGTCTTCCGGCAGCTCTACCCGGTCAAGCACCACCTCGAACGACGGCAGGCAGTGATTGCCGATCTTGGGGATCTGGCTCAGCCGCACCCCCGGCGCGCCGCGGGGCAGAAGAAAGAGCGAAATCCCGCGGGCGCGCGCGCTGCCGGGGTCGCTGCGCGCCACCACAACGACAAAATCCGCGGCCTCCGCGTCGGAAATCCAGATCTTGCGCCCGGTGAGCCGCCAGCCCGACGCCGTGCGCTCCGCCCGGGTTGTGATGGCCGCGGCATCCGAGCCCGCGCCCTCTTCGGTCAGCGCCAGCGCAAAAAGCAGCTCCCCCGCCATCAGGCGCGGCAGCAGATCCGCGCGCTGCGCTGCGCTCGCGTAGTTCAGCAATCCCATGCCACCAAACCCCACGGCGCGGTTGAAGAGCGAGCCCAGCATCCAGGCCGTCTCTCCCAGACGTTCCTGAACAAGGGCGACGGTCTCCCACCCGGCGCCGAGGCCACCCACCGCCTCGGGGAACGGCAAACGCAAAAGCCCCGCCGCCCCCAGCTCTTTCAACAGCTCATAGGGCGGGTCGTGGTCGGCATCGCGCTGGCGCTGCGCCGCCATCGGCAAATGCCGCGCCACCAGCCTGTCGACCGTCTCGAGGATCGCCTGTTCGTCTTCGGTGATCCCAAACGGCATGCCGGTTCTCCTTGTCAGCACGGGATGTGCACGCCACAATACCCCGGCTTCGGGCGCTGTCGAGTGACCCCGAACCTGGCCTTTGGGCCGGAACACCAGACGGGGGCCGATCATGAGTGACCAGACGCTTGAGAATCTCGCGGTGCTGATCGACCAGAACGCCCGCAGCCGTCCGACGCATCCGGCACTCATCTGCGGCGACGAGACCCTCGATTACGCGGCCTTCGCCAGGGCAGTGCGCGTGTTCGCGGACGCGCTGGCGCGGGACGGCGTGCGAAAGGGCGATCTGGTCGGCGTGGGGCTGAAGGACCGGCCCGCCCATCTCGTGGCGCTCTTTGCGGTGATGCGGCTGGGGGCGGTGATCGTGCCGGTGGATTACCGCTGGAGCGGGGCCGAGACCGCCGCGCTGATGGACCATTACCGGATCGCGTTCCTTCTGGCCGAAGCCGACAGCCCCGAGGTCGCGGGCCCGCGCCGGATCACCATCGACGCCGTCTGGGCGCGCGCGGCGCAGAAACTGCCCGGCACGACCAAGCCGGTCTGCGCGCCGGACCTGCCGATGATCCTGTCGCTCTCTTCGGGCACCACCGGGCGGCCAACCGGCCCGCTGCTCACCCATGCGCAGATGATGGCGCGCACCGAAAACCAGCTGGTGACGCTGACCTTCAGCCAGCAGGATCGCTACTTGCTGGCCTCACCGCTCTATTTCGGGGGTGGGCGGGCCTTTGCGCTCACACATCTGATGATCGGCGCCACGCTGATCCTGCATCCGCCGCCCTACACGCCGCAGGAACTCGTTCACAGCATCGCCACGCATCGCGCGACCTCGACCTTTCTGGTGCCGACGCTGATCCGGCGGCTGCTGGATCTGCCGGATGCCGCTCTGGCCGGGCTGACCGACCTGCGCCTGCTCATCAGCTCCGGCGCGCCGCTGCATCCGCCCGAACGCGCGGCCATCGCGGCGCGGCTCTGCAAGGGGTTCTTCGAATACTTCGCCTCGACCGAAGGCGGCGGTATCTCCATCATGGTCCCCGAAGAGCGCGCGCGGCACCCCGACAGCGTCGGGCGCGCCGGGTTCCGGATCGAGCTTGAGGTGGTCGACGCCGGTCACAATCCGGTGCCGCCCGACACCGCGGGGGCCGTGCGCTATCGCGGACCGGGTGTGGCAAGCGGCTTTTTCCGCGATGCGGAGAAATCGCGCGAGGTGTTCCGCGACGGCTGGTTCTATCCCGGCGATATCGGGCGGCTCGATGCCGAAGGCTACCTGACCCTTCTGGGCCGGTCGAAAAGCGTGATCATCCGGGGCGGCGCCAATATCTACCCGCTCGAGGTGGAGCGGGTGCTGGACCTGCATCCGGCAGTATCCGAAGCCGCGGTCTTCGGCATCGAGGACCGCGAGATGGGCGAAGAGATCGCCGCCGCCGTGGTCGCCGCCACCGCCGTCACCCAGGACGCCCTGCGCGCCTTTTGCAAGACGCGTCTCGCCCCCTACAAGATCCCGCGCCACATCCGCTTTTTCGACGCGCTGCCGCGCAACAGCGGCGGCAAGGTGCTGCTGCGCACCCTCAAAGCCACTTTCTCCGGCGAAGGCCCTGCATGAGTCGCGATCCGCGCGCGGGAATGATTGCGTTTCGATCCGGATGCCATAATATGTCCGGACAAATACGGGCGCGTCACCTGAGGCGCGACCGCAAAGGATCCGGGCCATGCAACGCCCGGCAACCGGGAGGACCATATGATCGCATTCACTCGCAGAACCTTGCTCGGGGCCGCGGCGGCCGCCGTTTTCGCTGCACCCGTCGCGGCAGAGACCTTTGTCCGCGTCGGCGGCGGGCTTGCCGGAACCTATCCGATCTTCGCGGCCAAGCTTGTCGACCTGATCAACCAGAATATCGAGGGCGTGACCGCCAACGTGGTGTCCGGCAATGTCGAGAAATCGCAGATCGGCATCCAGATGGGGGAGTTGACGCTCAACATCGCGCCGACCTTCAATTCCAAGCAGATCTTCGACGGCGAGGGCTCCCTCGGGGTGGCCACGCCGGATGTGCGCCACGTGATCACGCTTTACGGCTCGCCCATTCAGCCGGTGGCCAAGCTCGACGGCCCGTCTTCGATCGCCGAGCTTGACGACGGCGCGAACCGCGTCTGGATGGGCCAGAAGTCGGGCTTTTTCTACCAGGTCTACGAGCCGATCATGCAGGCCGCCGGCACCTCGCCGGAGCAGATCGAGGCCGCGGGCGGCGTGATCGAGGAATATGGCTATCTCGACGAGGTGCAGGGCTTTCAGGACGGCCGGCTCGATGCCGGGATCTTTGCGGGGCCTGTGCCTTACGGGCTGCTGATGCAGATCGCCGAAACCCCCGGTTTCAAGCTCATCGGCATGAGCGAGGAAGAACTCGACAAGCTCGAGGAGATCCTGCCCGGCATGGGGCGCGTGACCGTGGCCGCGGGCTCCTACCCCAATCAGGACAGCGAGGTGATGCTGCCCTATTACGTCAACCACCTCGTGGCCAACGTCAATGCGGACCCCGATCTGATCTATCAGGTGACCAAGCTGATGTATGAGAATTACGCCGATTTCCACGGGCTTTTTGCGGGCTCCGAGGAGATCGACGACAAGGAGGTGACCCGTTACAACGTGCTGCCGGTGCATCCGGCGGCGCAGAAATATTTCGACGAGGTCGGCGCCGAGTGACGCCCCGCGCCGCGCCCCGGGGCAGGCCTGGGCGCGGCGGCAAGGCGAGTGACGCCGGATGAACAACAGCCCAGCGACGCAGGAGTTGACCACGCATGGCGCGGCCCAAAGCCTGCGCGGCTGGGCGATCCTGTGCCTTGGCGTCTTTTTCATCCTCATGCATCTTTACGGCGGCATCTACGGCGCGCCCGATGCGCTGCTCTACCGCTCGCTGCACGTCAATGTCGCCTTGCTGCTGGTCTTTCTGACGCGCCCGTTCGGGTCCGGTCGCTGGCGCTGGCTCGATCTGCCGCTGCTGGCGGGGGCCGCCTGGGTGCAGATCTATTTCTTCATCGAGCTCGAGACCTGGAACATCCGCACGGTGTTCTTCCGGCCGATCGACTATGTCACCTCGATCCTTTTCATCGCGCTCATTCTGGAGGCGACGCGGCGGGTCGTCGGCTCCATCCTGGTGGTGATCTGCCTCTTTTTCATGACCCATGCGGTCTTTGCCAACCACTTCCCCGGCATCTTCTACGGCCCCCCCTCGTCGCTGCAGAACCTGCTGCAGAACGTGTTTCTCGATTCCAACGGGATCTTCGGGACCGCGGTGGCGGTGATGGCGAATTTTGTGGTCTTGTTCATCCTCTTCGGCACGCTTCTGAACGCGGCGGGCGGGGGCGCGTTCTTCACCCGGCTGGCCTTTGCGCTCTTCGGTCACCGCACCGGAGGGCCCGCCAAGGCCGCGGTGGTGTCCTCGGCGATGATGGGATCGCTATCGGGCTCGGCCATCGGCAACGTGCTGACCACCGGCGTCTTCACGATCCCGCTGATGATCCGGCTGGGCTACCGTCGCGCCTTTGCCGGCGGCGTCGAAGCCGCGGCCTCGAATGGCGGCATCATCATGCCACCCGTCATGGGGGCGGTCGCTTTCATCATGGCCGAGTTCCTCGACCGGCCATATCTCGAGATCATCGCCGCGGCCCTGATCCCAGCACTGCTCTACTTTCTGGTGATCTTCGTGACCGTACATACCGAGGCGCGGCGGCTGGGGCTGCGGCTGATGCCCAAGGCGATCCTGCCCAGCGCCTGGGTCATCCTCAAACGCGAATCCTACCTGCTGCTGCCGATCCTGCTGATCATCGCAGCACTCATCGCGGGCCGCTCCATCGTCTATGTCGCTGTGATGATCACCGGTGTGACCTTCCTGATCGCGCTACTTCAACCGCGCCGCCGGATCACCCCGCGCGGGTTGCTGGCGGTGGCCGAGGAAACCGCACGCGCCACGGTCGGTCTGTCGGTGGCGGCCGCTGCGGCGGGCATCATCCTCGGCGCGATCTTTGCCGTCGGGCTCAGCTTCCAGATCGCACAGGCGGCGGCCAATGCGGCGGGCGATCAGCTCTGGGTGCTGCTGCTGCTTTCAGCGGTGCTGGCGGTGGTGATGGGCATGGGCATGACGGCGGTCGCGATCTACCTCACGCTGGTCGCCACGATCATCCCGATCCTCAAGCTGGCCGGGGTGCCGCCCATCGCGGCGCATTTCTTTGCCTTCTACTACGGCATCATCTCCAACATCACGCCGCCGGTGGCGCTCACGGCCTTTGCCGCCGCCCCCATCGCCCGCGCCAACCCGATCTCGGTCGGAGTGGATGCCTCGCGCCTCGGGCTCGCCTGCTTTCTGCTGCCGGTGCTCTTCATCTATTCGCCGGGCCTGCTGCTGGAGGGCACCTGGCAGGAGACGCTGCATGTCTCGGTGATGGCCGGGCTGGGGCTCAGCGCCTTTGCGGTGATGACCACCGGCTATGCCTTTGCCCCGATGCCGGTCTGGCAGCGGATCGGGGCCTTCGCGGTCTTTGTGCTGGGCGTCTGGCCGCTGGCGCTTTTCAACGTGATCGCGCTTGGCTTGGCCGTGGTGGTCTTTGGCGCCAATTTTGCGGCGGCACGGCGCGCGCAGGACGCACTGTCCGGGGACATCGCCGTAGAGGCGGCCCCCGACGCGGATGCCGAGGAGCGCGAGATCATCGCGCATATCATGGAGGACGCGCCCAACGAGGCCAATCAGCAGGCCCGCGGCATCTGGTTCTGGGGCAGCTGGCTGGTCTGCATCGGTGTGGGGGTGGCCTTTGAATGGGCCGCCGCGCAGTTCCTTCAGGCCCGCGCGCCGCTGCTCTGGACGCTGCTGATCGGCGGCGCGTCGGTCTTTGCGGTGGCGGGCATCATCCTGACCTGTCGCGCGGCGGAGAAGGCGCAAATGGCAGTCCCAGCACGCCCGGGTTGAGGATCCCGTCGGGGTCCAGCGTCGTCTTGAGCGCGTCCAGAATGGCCCGCATCCCGTCCGGCAGATCGCCTGCATAGGCGTAGTAACGCCCGACCTGCAGATGCGCGCCACCGGCCGCGCGAAACGCCGCGCCGAGATCCGCGCGGATCTGCTGCGCCATAGCGCGCGCCTGCGGGTTGGCGGGCGCATCGTGAAACGGCTGCGCCTGCGCGGGCGCGCTGTGGGCGATCTGGAATGTGGTGAGCGCGTCGAGCCAGCTCAGCTGCGGTTCGATCAGGATTTCGCCGCCGACCGGCGCAAGCAGCGTGGTCACGGTGATCCCGGACTGCGCCATCGCCGCGTCATGCGCTTTGAGCGTTCGCGACAGGGCCGCGTATCCCTCGGGCGCGCGCGCGGCGGGAAAGACGCCATGCGCGGGCAACCAGCGCTCGCCCTTCGGGCCAATGAGCGCGTTGATCGCGCGAAACGGGCGCGCGCGCGTCACCCGCGGGATGGTGTCGGGAATGCCGGTGCCGCCAGCGTCACCGGCGGCGCGCGCAACGGCCCGCACCAGCGCCTCGGCCAGATCCGCCAGCGGCGGCTCGATCACCACATGCAGCGACCAGTCGATCTCCGACAGCACCGCGCGCTGCATCGACCGCGCCGCGAGCAGGTTGCGCGCGGCCCCCAGGACAGAGCCAGAGCGGCCCGCCACCTCGCCTGCCATCTTCGCCGCCTCAAGCACCGAAAACCCGCGCTCTGCGAGGTTGCGGTGCGCGGTGCGGTCCATCGCCCAGACCTCCGACAGGTGCGGCACGTCCCTCAAAGACGCCATCGCCGCCAGCACGTCCCCGGCGCGGGTGAAGGCGAAGGAGGCAAAGACCGGTTGCGGCGGGATCGGCTCGATGGGCAAAACGGCCCGGGTCTTGATGCCCAGCGCGCCGCAATCGCCAAGAAAGAGACCCAGCAGATCGGGGCCAAAGCGCGGCAGGGCGGCATCGCGGCCCAGACCCCAGGCGCCGATCCGGTGTTGCGCGCCGGTGCCATCCACGATCTCCAGCCCCAGCACATGATCAGCGGCATAACCCGCGCTGGCGGAGCCGAAAAACGCGCCGTTTTGGCTCAGCGCGCCGCCCACCGTTGCGGCGATGCCCGAGAGCGGGCCGAAAAACGGCGTGCGCATCTGCGACTCAGCAAGCGCGTCGTGCAATTTCGCCCAAGTGATGCCCGCCTCGACAATCACGTGGCGCGAGACCGTGTCCAGCTCGACAACCCGGGTCAGCTCCGACATATCGAGCGACAGCGCATTGGCGCTCTGCGGCAGGTAGCCGCCGGTATAGGACATGCCGCCGCCGCGCGGCAGGATCGCGGTGCCGGTCGCACGTGCCAGCCTCACGATCTCGGCCAAGTCCTCGCATTTGGCGGGGCGGGCGACGGCGGCGACCTCAGCCGGGGCGGTGCCCGAGATGTCCTCGGAATGCAGCGCGCAGAGGGCGGGATCCGTGGACAGGCGCTCTGCGCCCAGAACCGCGCGCAACGCCGCGATGTCGGGCGTCACGACAGCAGGTCCGCCAGCTTTGGCGCCAGCCATTCCGGCCCGCGCGGCACCGTTTCGATCCGCCCCGGCCCGAGCGTGGCCTCGGCCCAATCGGCGATCTGGCCCGCGTCGGGATCGCTGCAATAGGCCAGCACGCGGACCCTGTCTGCGGCACCGCGCGCCATGTCGCCAACATCGCAGCCGTAAAGCAGTGCCGCGATCTTCACGCCGGCCTCGCCCGCAAGCACGCTTGCGGCAAAGCGGTTGTGGATGCGCAGCACGTCCCGGTCATGGCCGATGGCGCGGGTTTCGGTGTTGATCCGGTTGAACCAGGGCTTGTAGATCTCATAATCGCGCGCCCACCAGAACGCGGCCAGAAGATGCGTGCCGTCCCAGCGCGGGCTGAGGTCGGGCAGATGTCCGGCGGTCTCATCTGTCACCTGCGGCCAGGGATCGAGCGCGACGATCCGCGCCTTGCCATCCAGCCCCAGCGCCACCGGCAGGCTGGCCCCGCAGGCGACAATCGGCGCGTCGCTCGCACCGACACTTGCCAGCGCCTCCGCCACACCTTTGCAGAGCAGATCCAGCGACGGCTCAGCGCCCTCGGGCAGGCGTCCGCCGTCAAGACCGGGCAGCGACAGACGCAGAACCCGGTGGGCGCGCCCGAGACGCGCGGCAAGACCGTCCAGATCTGCCGTCCCGCCCGGCACATCGTGCAGCAGCACCACCGGCGCGCCGCGCCCTTCCTCACGGATCGCCACCGGCCCGGCGGCGGTGTTGGCGATCCCGCGGTCACCCGCATGATCGCTCGCCCGCTGCAGGATCGTCTCGGCATCGAGATCCTCCGCCCCGGCATGCTGCGCCAGAAGCGCCGCGATCTTTTCGCCCCAGGCGGCGCGGTCCGGGCTCAGCGGATGCAGCGACACGTTGGGCCCGGCATCCCGCGCCCGCTCCATATGCGCAAATAGCAGATCGTCCTCGCGGGTCACGATATGCGCCGGGCGCGTCACGCGGCCCAGCGGTTCGAAATGGTCATAGCGGAAGGCCGCGGCATAGCCGATGCGGTAATTGTCCCCGGCCTGCAGGAAATCGTCCACCACCCGCTGCATCGCGTAAAGCGGCGGCGGCCCGAACCCGAGCTTGGAGCCATCGCCGACCTGGTTCCACGGAAAGGCGGTGAACTGGTCGCGCACCCGCGCCCAGAGCCAGACCGGAAGCTCGCCCATGAGGCCCGGGCGCAGCGGGGTCAGGTAGCTTGCCAGCAGCTGATCGCGCTCGTTCGGCGTGAAGATCGCATAGCCGTCGAGGATCGCAGCGCTGACGATATCGGGCGCCTGGCAGGCCGCCTCGACCGCGATGGCCGCGCCGGTATGGGTGCCGTAGAAGGGCACGGCCCCGAGCCCCAGCGTCCGCGCCACCTCCACCGCCACCGCGGCGAAATCCGGGATCTCGGGGCGGTCCATGGGCATCGGGTCCGAGAGGCCAAATCCGGGCGTGTCGATCAGGATACAGGTAAAGCGATCGCGCAGACGCTCGGCCAGCGGCAGAAGTGCCGCCGAAGAGCGCGGGGATTCGTGGCACAGGATCGCCGCAGGCCCCTGCCCGGTGACCTTCAGGCGCACAAGCTGGCCGCCCGCAACGCGCAGGATGGTGTCACTGACTGTCATGATGTCCCTGCCGCCTTTTCCCTGAGCACGCGTTTGAGCACTTTCCCGGCGACGTTGCGCGGGATCTCGTCGATATAGCGCACATGTTTGGGCACTTTGTGCGGCGCCAGCCGCTCGCGGCAGAGCGCCAGCACCGTCTCGGCATCCGGTGCCTCGCCATCGGGGCGCAGAAAGGCGCAGACCGCCTCTCCCCAGCGCGGATCGGGCACGCCGACCACCGTTGCCTCGGCCACCCCGGGCAGGGTAAAGAGCACCTCTTCGATGTCGCGCGGATAGATGTTCACGCCGCCCGACAGGATCATGTCCTTGCGCCGGTCGAGAATGTACAGAAAGCCGTCTTCATCCATCCGCGCCAGATCCCCGGCCGAAAACCAGCCGTCGCGCATCGCCTCCTGTGTGGCTTCGGGCCGCTTCCAGTAGCCGTTGAAGAGCGTCGGCCCGTTGGCAAAGAGCTCTCCGATCTCGCCGCGAACCACGGCATGCCCCGCCTCGTCGAGCAGGCGCACCTGCTGGCCCACGATGGGGCGGCCCGCGCAATTCTGCTTGGCGCGCATCTGGTGCGGATAGAGGTTGGTGATTACCCCCGCCTCGGTCGAGCCATAGGTCTCGTGCAGCACCCCGTCGCCGAACCGGTCGAGCACCTGCAGCTTGGTCTCTTCGGGCAGCGGCGCGGCGTTGCAGATCACCGAGGAGAGCCGATGCGCCGAAAGCCGCGCCTGATCCCGCGGCGCAAGATCGAACATGCCGTGGAACTGCGTGGGCACCATAAAGGTGCCGCTGTGCCGCCCCTCGGCCAGCATCGACAGCAGCAGGTCCGGCGCGTAATGCGGCATCAGCTCCACCTCGCCCCCCAGAAAGAGCGTGGCCATGGGAAAGGCGAACCCGCCGCCGTGAAAAAGCGGGGTCGTCACCAGAAAGCGGTCCCCGGTGCCGAAACAGCCATAGACCGAGGCAAAGGCGAAGAATGACATGACCCGGCTGCGATGCGAAAGGCACACGCCCTTGGGCTTGCCGGTGGTGCCGGAGGTGTAGGGGATCGCGAAGGTCTGCCACTCCTCGGGCGGCGGGCCGGGGTCGCTGTCAGAGGCTTTGGCCAGCCACCCCTCGTAATCCGCGCCGAAGACCCGCAGCGGGGCGTCGGTGGCCGCGCGTGCGATCTCGGCGCTGGTGGGGTCGGCAAAGACGAGCCCGGCGTCGCAATCGTCGAGGATGGCGCGGATCTCGGCCTCCGTCTGACGCGGATTGACCGTTGCCACCGCCGCACCCTTCGCAGAGGCACCGGCCACCACTTCGAAATATTCCGGCAGGTTCGCGGAAAGGATCGCAACGGTCCGGCCCGCACCGATGCCCGCCGCCCGCACGCCATTGGCGACGCGCGCCATCCGCTGCCCGAGCGCGCCATAGCTCAAGGTGCGGTCCCCCTGCCGGATCGCGATCTTGTCGGGAAACCGCGCGGCATTGGCGCGCACGCCGCTGCCGATATCGAGATTGCGGAACGTCTCGGGCCGGGCGCTCATGAGCCCTGCTCCGGCAGGCGCACGCCCAGCCTGATCTGCTCGTCGATATGGCTCGCGGGGGCCGAGGCGGCCGGGGTTTTGGCAGCAGGCGCACCAGCGCCGCTTTCGCGCAGGCGGAACACCCGCAACGCGTTGTCGCGCATCAGCATCCGGTGGCTTTCGGGCCGCAATCCCAGCGCGTCGATCTCCTTGACCGCGCGTTCGGGATCGATGACCGGCCAGTCGGTGCCAAAGAGCACCTTCTCGCGCCCGTAAGTATTGAGGTAATGCACCAGCGGCTGCGGCCAGTGTTTCGGCGCATAGGCGTCGACCCCGATAAAGATGTTCTCGTGTTTCCACGCCATCGAGATCATCTCGTCGGTCCAGGGCACGCCGATGTGAATACCGATGAGCTTCAGCTCGGGAAAGTCGATGGCCACCTCATCGAGGGTGATCGGGCGGCCGACCGAGGGCAGACGGCGCTCGCGCGAATAGACCAGATTGTGCCCGACCTGCATCATGATCGGAATGTCCAGCTCGCAACACTTTGAATAATATGGATAATATCGCCGGTCATTCGGGGCGAGCCCGAACCAGTGCGGGTAGAGATGCGCGCCGACAAAGCCCAGCTCTTTCACGCTGCGGTCCAGATCGTAGATGCCCTGCATGCCACGGAACGGATCGACCCCGGCTAGGCCGGAGAAGCGGTCGGGAAAAGCCGCGCAGACCTCGGCCACGCGGTCATAGGTGATTTCGAACGAGCCCTTGATATTGAGATCCCCGGCGCGCACCGCGATCAGCAGCGAGCGGTCGATATCGGCGCGATCCATGCGCGCGATGTAATCCTCCACCGGGACGCCGCCGCGCATCGCTTCGGGCATGCGCACCTGCGCCTTGAAGGTCTCGTCGAGGCCGGTGCGGCCCTCGCGCACCTCCTGCGGCGTGAAGAGGTTGCAGACGATATCAATTGCGCCCATCTGTGCTTCCTTTCGCCTGGCCGGGCGGCCTTGCGGCGCGCCATCGGCTGGATCTTCGTGTTTACCGCGACCGCGTGTTGCTGCCAAACGCCGCCGCCTTCGTTCCGGGGCTGGTCACCCTGCCCTGTCCAGCGTGTTCGGACCGCTCATGTAGACGGCCACCCGGCAGAAACGCCCGTCCCGCAGGTCAAAGAAATTGCAGTTGGATTTGCGGGTGACGCTGCCGTCATGCTCGGTGTTTTCGACCTGGAACTGCGACGCGACGCGCTCGGGTGACGCCACATGCGCAAAGCCGTGATGGCGCACGGCCGCGTGGTTGGCCCAGAGCCGCGTGAACATGCCCGCGATTGCGTCATGCCCCTGCAGCCGGACACCGTGGGTTTCGACCGTGAAAACGCAATCCTCGGTCAGGAGCGTCAGGATAGTGCCGAGGTCCTCGCCATCCACCGCGGCGAAATACTGCTCCACAAGGGGGGTTGCGCCAAGGTTGGTCATGAGGTGTCGCCGGGCATATGCGCCGACGCCTTTCCTGTGCTGATCGCGCCTGTTCTGGTCTGGCAGAGGACGTAGCGGGGAGGCCGGGCTTTGACAGGCCGGACGCCGGAGCGGCGCAGACAGCGGGCAAGGCCGCGCGGCATCACAGCCCAGCCCCTTCGCGCCGCGTCTGCACCCGCAACGCCGCCAGCAAGAGCAGCAGCGCCAGACAGACGAAGGTCACCGAGACAATCGGCCAGCCGAAGCCGCCGCTGGCATCGGAGAGGATGCCGAAGGTGACCGGACCCAGCACGCCGCCGATCTCTGCGGCGGTGAAGAAAAGCCCACCCGCGAGCCCAAGGCTTTCCGGCGGCACGCCGCGCGTCTCCATCAGCAGCAGGATCGCGACGGTCATCATCGCGCCGCGCGCCAGCCCCTGCAGAACCAGCCCCGTTCCCAGCAGCACTCCGGGCTGCAGATGCAGCAGGAAGCTCGACGCCAATGCGGCGGAAAAAAGCGCGCCCATCACCAGCAGCCGGTAGCGCGGCGTGGCAAAGCGCGGGATCACCAGCGCGCCGACAATGCCCATCGCCGCGGGGATCGACGCCCAGTACCCGGCAGAAACCGCATCCATGCCACGGCTGAGCAGGATCTCCGGCATCCAGTTGTTGAGCGCGTGATTGAAAAAGAAGATGCCCACGCTCATCGCGAGGATGATCCGCACCGACGGCACGCGCAGGATCTCCGAAAAGGCGCTTAGGTTGAACTTCTTGCCGCCGTCAGAGCCCAGTTTCGTGCCCCGCAAAGCCGTGACACCAAGCCAGATCACACCGCTCGACGCGACGATGGCGGCGTAAAGCACCATCACGCCGCGCCAGTCGCCGCCCACCAGCGGCATCGCCACGCTGTTGGTCAGCGCCAGCGAAAGCAGCGAGCCGAGATAGGGCCCGGTCACGTAGATGCCCATCGCGGTGGCCCGGCGCGTGCCCTCGAAAAGCCCCGCGATCACCTTGGGCGCACCCACCGAAATCATCGGCCCGCCAATGCCGAAAAGCCCCACGGCGAGCAACATCTGCACCGGTGTCTCCGCCAGCCCGCGCGCAAGGCCCGAGGCGGCCATCAGCAGGCTCGCCGCAAAGAGCATCCGCCGCGCGCCCAGCCGGTCCAGCAACATCCCGCAGGGCACTGCGGCAAAGATATAGACCAGCGGCCACGCCCCGAGGATCAGACCCATCATCGAGTTGGAGATGCCAAGCTCGCTGCCGATCGGCGTGATCAGGGGCCCCATCGAGGCCAGCATCAGCCCGAAGCAGAAATAGATCAGCCAGACGCCGAAGAGGATCAGCCAGGGCGCCGCGCCCGCCGCGGCAACCGGTTGCGCTTTCACGGTCTCCATGTTGCCGCCGATGCCATGATCGCTTCGATCAACTCGCGTTTTGGCGCCGGTGAGACCGGATGCGCCGCCCGCGAATGGCTGAGCCCGAGCCCCAGCAAAGTCTCGGCGATCTTGTAGCTCAATGGACCGGGATTGATCACCGGCACCGGCAGGCGTTGGGCGAGATAGCCATGCGCCTGATGCATGGTCGTGGAGCCCAGCAGGATTGTGTCCGCGCCGTCGGTCTCGATGCAGTCGCGGGCCAGCGCCTCGAGCGCCGGGAACACTTCCGCCTCCTTGCCGCCCAGCAGCCCGACGCTGTCGGGTTGCACATCGATGGCCCGCATCGACGCGCAATGCTCCCGCAGGCCCAGCTCCAGCAAAGTCTTTTCGTAAAGGTGAAACCAGTGCGGCCACATGGTGATGATCGAGAACCGCTTGCCCAGCATCAGCGCGGTCAGCATCGCGACCCGCCCGGGCCCGATCACCGGGATCGAAAGCTCCGAACGCAGGGCGGCGACCCCGGTATCGCTCATCGTGTCGATGCAGACCGCGTCGAAGCCCTCGTCCTCGGCCCGCAACCCCGCCTCCAGCATGCCGATCTCGGCCAGCGCCATGTCCGACCCGCTCACATAGTTGCGCGGTGCGGCCTTGGCGGAACGAAATTCGAACGCGATGTCGGGGCCCAGCTCCACCGCCGAGACCTGTGCGCGGCGCAGGTCGCGGTTCTCGTCGCTCATCGGAAAGGGCACGATGACCAGAACTTTCTTCATTGGGGGCCTTTCGGGGCAGAGGCGCGCGGCACGCGCGGGGGTCAATCCTTGCGAATGATCTGGCTGTAGGTGAAATCCTCCGCCTTGTGCCAGTTGAGCGAAATCAGGATCGGGCGGTCATCCTCGGCCAGGTAGCGGCGGCGCACGAGGACCGACCAGTCACCGGGCTGCATGTCGAGCTGCGCGGCCACGGTGCCGTCCGCGCGATCCAGGCTGATGCGCTGCTGGACCTGCTGGGTCTCCACGCCGAAACGGTCCGAGATCGCCGCATGAATGGCCCCGGTGATCGATTTGAGATCAGCGGCAAGCTCGGCGAAATCGGTGTTGATGAAGATCTGCGCCACGCAGATCGTCTTTCTGTCCTGGGTCCGGCGCACACCTTCGGCGAGCAGCCATTGCCGCCCCGGCGCGCGGCCCAGTTGCAACGCCATGGCCTCGTCCGGCACCACGGTCATCACCCGCTCGATCTTCAGCACCGTGTCCTCGGCATAGGCGTAGAGCTGCGACAGCGAGGAGAGTGACTGCGCATACATCGGCCGCGGCTGGTCGGAGGTCACCTCGGTGCCGCGCCCCTGACGGCGGTCGACAAGCCCGTCCTGGGTCAGCAGGCGCAAGGCCTCTCGCACGGTGTAGCGGCTGGTGGCAAAGCGGTCGCAAAGCTCCTGTTCGGTCGGCAGCAGGCTGCCCACGGGGTATGTCCCGGCGGCAATCGCGCGGCGCAGATCATCGGCCAGCTTGCGGTAAAGCGGCGTGCCGGAGGATTTTGCGGCGCTCTTCCGGGGTGGGTCTTTCATGCTCATGATGTCACCTGCGTCGCCGTCCAAGCCTCAGCGAGCGCCTCCTTGTGGTCCGGGGCTGCTATGTCGATCAATGCCTGTGCGCGGTCAAGAGCGTCGCGATGCCTGAGCTCCGCAATGCCGTGTTCGGTCACCACGATATCGGCGTCGAGCGCGCCGAGGCTGATGCGCGTCCCGGCCGGGTGCCGGGGCACGATGGTGCTTTCGCCCTTCGGGGTTTGCGAGCGCAGCGCCAGGATCGCACGGCCCTCGGGCGCGCGGAGCGCGGCGCGGTGGAAATCCGGCAAGCCGCCCGGGGCCGACACCGTGCGCCCTGCGATGCTCTCGCCGGTGGCCTGTCCGGCCAGATCGATGGACAATATGGCATTGGCGCTCACGAGGGCGGCATGCACCGCAAGGGCCGCCGCGCCATGGGTCTCGCGGACCGGTCGCAACGCCAGCCGGTCGAGATCCGGCGCGCGGTCGTAAAGCCCCTGCGACCCGAGGATCACCCCTGCCGTTGCAGCGCTCACATGGCCCGCGTCGTAAAGCGCAAGTGCGGCGCCGGAGAACATGCCACCATGCAATGCCAGCTGTCGCGGATCGGCGGCCAGCGCGTCGAGGATCGCCGCCTGCACCTTGCCAAGCCCCAGCTGCACCGTGTCACCGGGCCGGATCAGCGTTGCGACCCGCGCCCCGATGGCCGCCGTAACCGCGTCCGGCACGCCGTCGTCATAGACGGGCAGCGGCGTTTCAGCCTCAAAGAGCGCGGCAAAGCGCTCGGCGGGCACGCGCGGCGCGGAAGGCGCGGCGGGCAGCGCCGGGTTGATCTGGCCGATCAGCGGCACCCCGGCCTCGATCAGCGCGGGTGTAAAATCCGCCGACAGCCCCAGACTGAGCGCGCCATCGCGGCACCGCGCCACCTGGCAAAAGGCCAGCCCGATGCCGCCGCGCGTGCTCAGCCATTCGTAATAGCGCGAATAGGGTAAGGGCAGCAGGCTCTGCGCCTCCGCAGCGGTTCCGGCATGAGGAAAGAGCACGCGCAGCCGTGCGCCCGCGGCACCGCCGGTTGGATCGGTCAGGTTCACCCGCGGGATTGCGCCGGAATAGAGCACGCGCCCGGCAAAAAGATCGGGCGACTCGCGCACCGCGTCGATCACCGCCAAAGGCTCTCCGCACCCACCCGCCATGAAGAGCGGTCGGTCCCGTGGCAGCGCGCGCAGCGTTTCAATCCAGGATCGGTCCGTCATGGCTCCGGATAGATTGCATTGGTCCGGACAAATTGTTACCGATGTCCGGACAATTGACCAGAAGAAACGTGTCGCCCCATGCCCCAATCGCTTCTTGAACAGCTGGAAACCCTGATCCGGCGCCGCCCGGATGCCGCCGCGCGAAGCCGGGCCGCGCGCCATCTGGCGGACTGGGCGGGCTGCGCGGTCGCGGGCGCGGCCAGCGACGCCGGTGTCGCCTTTCGCGCCGCAGGCGAGGCGGGCGATGTGACCGTGCCGGGGCAGGATCACGGCCTCTCCCCACGCAGCGCGGCCTTCACGATGGGGGCGTTCGGCAACCCGCTGGAGATGGACGATATCGACCGCGCCGCGATCCTGCATCCCGGACCGGTGGTGGTGCCCGCAGCCCTGGCCGCCGCGCAGGCCGCCGACGCGACGCCGCAGATGCTGCTCGACGGCATCGTGCGCGGCTATGACGCGATGATCCGGCTCGGCCGCACCGTGGGGCCTGGCCATTACGCGCGTTTTCACAACACTGCCACCTGCGGCCCGCTCGGCGCGGCGGCGGCGGCGGCGCATATCCTGTCGCTCGACGCGGAGCGCACGGTCTGGGCCCTGGGCAATGCGCTCACCCAGGCCTCCGGCTTCTGGGCCTGCCGCCATGAGGACGTGATGACCAAGCAGCTGCACACCGCGCACGCCGCCGAGGCCGGACTGTCGGCGGCCCTGCTGGCGCAGGCGGGTGTCAGCGGCCCGCGCCATATTCTCGAAGGCCCGCAGGGGTTTTACGAGGGCATGTGCCCCGACCCCGCGCCGGACGCATTGCTGGCCGATCCGGGGCAGTGGCGCATCTTCGAGGTCGGCTTCAAGCCCTGGCCCGCCTGCCGCCATTGCCACCCGGCCATCGACGCCGCGCTGGTGCTGCGCGACCGGATCGGATCGCTCGACGCGGTGGAACGCGCGACCATCTCGGTCTACCGCGATTCCGCGCTGTTCTGCGACAAGCCTGATCCTGCGACGACCATCGAGGCCAAGTTCAGCCTGCAACACGCGGTGGGCATCGCGCTCGCCGACGGCCCCCCGCCGCTCGCCGCGTTCGAGGCCGAAGGCCGCGCCCGGCCCGAGATCGCCGCGTTCCGCGCCCGCGCGGAGGTGCGGATCGACCCCGAGATTAGCGCCGCCTACCCTGCGCATTACGGCACGCGGCTGAGCCTGCGCCTCCGCGACGGCACGGATCTGACCGAACACCGGCACGACGCCGCGGGCGATCCGGAACTGCCGCTGAGCGATGCCGAGCTTGCGGACAAGGCCCGGAGCCTCATGGCCTGGGGCGGCCTTGCGCCAGAGACCGCTCAGCGGCTGATCGACGCCTGCCTTGCCACGCCCGACGCCCCCTCCCTGTCGCCGCTTTGTGACGCGATGCGCGCCGCGCAACCCGCCGAGATCCGGAGATCCGCATGACCTACCGCTCCTATTTCGACTGTTTCGATCCGGCGCAGATCCGCAGGGATCACCCGGTGGGCGACGCGTTCCTGCCCACCTTCAAGGGTATGAGCCGGGATGCGCTCTTTGCCCGTCAGGACGCGCTCTTTCGCAAGTCGCTGGCCTTTGCCTGGAAAGTGCCGTTCTACCAGCGGCTCTGGGGCGCCGAAGGGATCGAGCCCGGCGATATCGACGGGCTGGCCGACATCGCCAAACTGCCGACCTACGGCAAGGACGACCTCATGGCCTCGGTCGAGCATCACCCGCCGATGGGCGATTTTCACGGGCTCGATGTGGAGGACGGGGACCGGCGTCCGGTGGTCTTCCAGACCACCAGCGGCACCACCGGCAAGCCGCAACCGCTGCTTTACGGCCCCAAGAGCCGCGAGATCCAGGCGCTTTTGCTGGGACGGCTCTACCTGCTGCAGGGCCTGTCGGTCCGCGACGTGATCCACTCGGTCTACGGCCATGGCATGGTCAATGGCGGGCATTACGTGCGCGAGGCGATCAGCCATTGGGTCGGCGCGCAGATGCTGACGGCGGGCACCGGGATCGAGACGCGCTCGGAAAACCAGGTTGCGCTGATGCGCGATTTCGGTGCGACGGCGATTGTCGGCTTCGGCGATTATATCAAGCGGCTTGCGGATGTGGCGCGCGACAAGGGGCTGGAGCCCGGGCGCGACATCCCGGTGCGCGTCATCTCCGGCCATATGGGCGCCGAAAGCCCCGAGACCATGTCGGCGGCCTGGGGCGGGGCGGAGATCTACGACTGGTACGGGGTCGGCGACACCGGCATCATCGCAGGTCAGGGGCCTGACCGCGAAGGCATGCATGTGTGGGAGGACGCGCAGTACCTCGAACTGCTCGATGTCGACAGCGCAAAGCCGGTGGCGGTGGGCGAGATCGGCGACATGGTCTGCACCTGCCTTTACAAGGACGACGTCTTTCCGATCATCCGCTTCAACTCGCATGATGTGAGCCGCGAAGTGACCGGGCAGAACGCGCTTGGCCTGCCGTTCCGCCGGATCGAGGGCTTTCTGGGGCGCTCGGACAACATGGTCAAGCTGCGCGGCATCAACATCTATCCGCAAGGCATCGGCGCGCTGCTGTCGGCGGCGTTCCCCGGCGCCACGGGGGAGTTTTTCTGCGAGGTGCGCCGCGACGGCGACCGCGAAGAGATGCTGGCCGTGGTCGAATGCGACACACAGGATGCAGAGATGCAGAGCGCGATGGAGGGCCATCTGCGCACCCGCCTCGGTGTCGGCATCGCCGTGCGGATCGTACCGCCGGGGGCCACAGCGGAGACCACGCAGATCGATAGCCGCCAGAAGCCGATCCGGCTGATCGACAAACGCAAGGCGTCCTGAGCGTGGCGGGGTGTCCGGACAGGCTCGACGCGGCGCTGGCCCGGATCGAGGCGCGGAACGACGCGTTGCAGATCGTCACGTGCATGGATGTCGAGGGCGCGCGCGCGGCGGCCGCGGCCTCGGACGCGCGCGCGGCCAAAGGCCAGAGCCTCGGCCCGCTCGACGGCAGGATCGTCGGGATCAAGGACAACATCGCCGTGCGCGGCCTGCCCTGGACCGGCGGGCTGGAAGGGTATCGCGCCCGCATCGCGGCGCAGGACGCCACGGTGACGGCCCGGTTGCGTGATGCGGGCGCGGTGATCCTCTGCACGCTCAACATGCATGAGGGCGCGTTGGGTGCGACCACCGACAACCCCGCTTTCGGGCGCAGCGCCAACCCGCGCGACCCCTCTTGCACACCGGGAGGCTCGTCCGGCGGGTCGGGCGCCGCGGTGGCGGCGGGCTTTGTGGAGGCGGCGCTGGGAACCGACACGATGGGCTCGGTCCGGATCCCTGCCGCCTATTGCGGCGTCACCGGCCTGAAACCCACCGAAGACGCCATGGATAGCGCCGGGCTTGTCCATCTCTCGCCATCCTTCGACACGATCGGGCCGCTGGCGCAGGACCCCGGCATGCTCTGGTCGCTCTTTGCAGCCATGCGCGATCCGGTGCCGCGCGCGGAGGCGTGTTTGCCGGACTTGCCGGAGATCACGCTAGGTGTGCCCGTTCAGCTGGAGACGGTCGAACTCGAGCCCGCAGTGGCCGCCGGTTTCGACCGCGCGCGCGCAGTGCTGTCGGGGCGCGGCGCCACGATCCGCAGCGTCGACCTCAAAGGCTGGGACCCGGCCCGCGCGCGCCGCGGCGGGCTGTTGATTGTCGAGGCGGAAGGCGCGGTGGCGTTGTCGGACCTGATGGACCGGCAAGACGGCATGAGCGACGCGCTGCGCGGGTTGCTGGCCTATGGCGCGGCCCTGCCCTCGGCCCGGATGGTCGATGCGCTGGCGCGGGTGCGCGCCGCCCGCCGCGCCGCCCGCCGCGCGCTGGCTCAGGTGGACGCCCTGCTGATGCCCACGGCGCCGCAGCGCGCCTTTGCCCATGGCAGCCCGGTGCCCGACAACCAGGCGGATCTGACCGCGCTGGCAAACTTTGCCGGATTGCCCGCGATCAGCCTGCCCGTCGCCTCAGACGAAGGCCTTCCCGCTGCGGTGCAACTTGTCGGTCCGGACTGGTCGGAACAGGCGCTCTGCACGCTTGGCGGCGCCGTGCGCAGGGCGCTCGATCCGGCGTGAGCGTCAGCGGAATACGGGTTTGCGCTTTTGCCGGAACGCGGCGACCCCTTCGGTGAAATCCGGCCCGGCAAAGCTCGCCTCGAAGCGCGCGCGCAAGGCAGCATCGGGCCCGTCGCCGGTGGCCGCCGCGGCAACCGTCGCCTTGGCAATCGCGAGGCTCTCTCGCGAGAGCCCCGCCAGCGTGCCCGCGTAATCCTCAAGCAGAGCCTCGAGCGCGTCCGCGGGCACAACCCTGTCCACCAGTCCTACCGACAGCGCCTCTTCGGCAGAGAGCAGCCGGGCGGAGAACAGGATATCCCTGGCCGCCGACGGCCCCACCGTCTGCACCAGCCGCGCCGTGTCCTCATAGCTGTAGGCAAGCCCCAGCCGCGCAGGCGTGATCGCAAAGCGGCTGCGCTCGGTGGCAAAGCGCAGATCCGCATGCAGCGCCAGCCCGCAACCGCCGCCGACGCAGACCCCGTCGATGGCCGCGATCACCGGACAGGGCAGATCGGCCAGTGCCTGCTGGCCCGCGCGCACCGCGGCATTGGCCGCCGCGATGCTGGCCGGATCGCCGTAAACCGCGTCAAACTCGCCGATATCGGCTCCGGCCGAAAAATGCCCGCCTGCGCCCGCGATGATCACCACCCGCGCCTGCGCCTGCGCAAGATCCGCGCAGATCTGCGGCAAGGCGCGCCACATGGCCTGACTGATCGCATTGCGCTTTTCCGGCGCGTTGAGCGTGATGCGCGCGATGGCGCCGGGCTCGACCCGAAGGGACGTCAAAGACATGCGTAAACCTCTCTGATCAGCGCCCGGCACCGCGGAGAGGAGCCAAGCGTCGCATCCATGTGACCGGTGACATACCCGAAAGCCAGCCCGGCATCGGGATCGGCAAAGCCCTGCGCGCCGCCGGCCCCCCAATAGCCCATGCTGCGCGGGTTGGGACCGAAATCGAGCAACGGCGGGGCGGAAAGCTCCATCCCTTCGCCAAGACGCAACGGCAGGCCCAGAACCGCATCCGCATCGGTGCGCGCCACTTCCTGCCCGATGGCGCGGCGGCGCTCCGGGCTTAGAAAGTCGCCGGCGATGAACGCCTCGTAAAGCCGCGCGATCCCGGCGGCGGTGGCATGCCCGCTGCCCGACCCGATCACCGTGCTCTGCCAGCGTTCGGAGGTGAAGGTCTCCTCGGGATCGAAAAAGGCCATGGAGCGGGCAAAAAGCGTCTCGGGCGCGTCGCGCATCGCGCGGAACAGCCCGCCAGGATCGTCCTGCGTCAGAACTGCCGTGCGCGCGCGGTCTTGCGGGCTCAGGCCAATGGTAAAATCCGCGCCAAGCGGGCCGGTCAGAACCCGCGCGATCAATGTGCGGATGTCCTCTCGGGTTGCGGCCTCAAGGATCGCCGTCAGCAACGTGCCGTAGGTCATGTTGTGATAGGCCGGCGCGGCCCGGAGCGGTGTCACCGGCGCCGAGGCCGCAAGCGCCGCGGCCATGGCGGGCTGATCGTAGAGCAATCCGTTTGGTACCGCGGTTTCGGTGGCAGGCAGCCCGGCCCGGTGGGTCAGCACATCGTGTAGCGTGATTGCGTCTTTGCCCTTGGCCGCGAAGGCAGGCCAGAGCGTTGCCACACAGGTGCCCGGATCCAGAACCCCGCGATCCACCAGCTTCTGCGTCAGCAGCACGAAGACGCCCTTGGTCACGGAGAAGCAGCAGGCCAGCGTGTCCTTGTCCCAGGCCAATCCGCTTTCCGGATCGCGCATCCCGCCGCGGATGTCGAGCACCGCGCGCCCGTCCAGCCGCAAGGCCAGCCCGCCCCGCTCGCCGCCCATGGCCACGCTCTCGGCAAACGCCTCGGCCACGCGGCGAAAGGCCGGATCCACATGGCCGTCGATGCCCTCCGGCAGCAAGACGTCAGACAGGATTGCGCTCGATCAGCTGCTTGGCGATGATCATGCGCTGGATCTCGTTGGTGCCTTCGCCGATGCACATGAGCGGCGCGTCGCGGAAATAACGCTCCACGTGGTATTCCTTGGAATAGCCATAGCCGCCATGGATGCGCATCGCCTCCAGCGAGTTTTCCACCGCCGCTTCGGAGGCGAAATACTTGGCCATGCCCGCCTCCATGTCGCAGCGCTCGCCGCTGTCATAGGCGCGCGCGGCGTCGTAGGTCAGAAGCTTGGCCGCCTGCAGCCGGGTCGCCATTTCGCCCAGCTTGAGCTGGATCGCCTGATGCGCCGAGATCGGCTTGCCAAAGGTTTTGCGGGTCTGCGCATAGGCCACGCTGTCATTGAGCGCCGCCGCTGCCAGACCGCAACCGCGTGCGGCGATGTTGATGCGGCCCAGCTCCAGCCCGCCCAGCGCCGCCTGCATGCCGCGGCCCTCGACGCCGCCGATCAGCCGGTCGGCGGGCACGCGGTAGTCCTGAAACACCAGCTCGGCGCTGTCGATGCCCTTGTAGCCCAGCTTTTCGAGCTTTTTCGACACGGTGAAGCCCTCGCCCTTCTCGGCGATCAGCATCGACATGCCCTTGTGGCGCGGATCGGCGTCGGGGTCGGTCTTGACCAGCAGCGCGTAGACCTGGCCCTTTATGCCATTGGTGATCCAGGTCTTGGTGCCGTTGACCACATAATCGTCGCCATCGCGGGTGGCGCGGGTGCGGATCGCCTGCAGATCGGTGCCCGCATCGGGTTCGGTCAGCGCCAGACCGCCGCGCAGATCGCCGCTGGCAAAGCGCGGCAGCCAGTGTTCCTTTTGCGCCTCGGTGCCCGTGCGGGTCACGCAGGCGGCCATGATCAGGTGGCTGTTGATGATGCCGGTCAGCGACATCCAGACGCTGGCGATGCTCTCGATGATGCGCGCGTAGGTTGTCGCCGAGAGGCCTAGCCCGCCATATTCCACCGGGATCGTCGCGCCGAAAAGGCCCATCTCGGCCATCTGGTCGGCCATCTGCTGCGGATATTCATCCGCATGTTCGAGCTTCAGGACATGGGGTCTCACGTCCCGTTCCAGCCATTTCTCGATACTGTCTAGCATCATCCGGTCTTCGTCGGTCAGGTCAGTGGCATGCATGTTCATCACGGGCTCCTCCCTAATAGCCGGCTTTCTCTTCGGCATCCGATCCGCGCCGGGCGACCAGAATCGTACGTTCGTATGTGCAGACGGTTTTCCCGTCCTGATTGAACCCGCTGGTGCGCACGGTCACAATGCCGGCGGTCGGGCGGGACTTGCTTTCGCGTTTCGACAGAACCTCGCTTTCGGCGGTCAGCGTGTCACCGACAAAAAGCGGAAAGGTCAGCTTGATATCGGACCAGCCGAGATTGGCGATGGCCTTCTGGCTCACATCCGACACGCTCATCCCCGACATCAGCGCCACCGTAAAGGGCGAAGCGACGATCGGTTTGCCGAACTCCGAATGTTTGGCATATTCGGCGTCGAAATGCAGCGGATGCGTGTTCATCGTCAGCAAGGTGAACCAGGTGTTGTCGGTTTCGGTGATGGTCCGGCCGGGGCGGTGCTCGTAGACATGGCCAACCTCGAAATCCTCGAAATAGCGCCCGAAGCGCTCCCGGAAACGGTTTTCACCGACCTGTTCCGCATGTCCAACCATCGGGTCTCCTCCCTCGGCACGTGGTGTCATATTTGTCCGGACAAATGCGCTATTGCCGCGGGTTTGTCCAGACAAGCCTAGTCCTTTGTCGCCACTGTCAACTGCGCCAGCCGCGCGGCATCGGGCAGATCCTCAATGCCTGCGACGGCGTCTTCCAGCGCCTCTCCCTGCGTTTTGGCGGGCGGGTGCGCGGCATATCCGATGCAGCGGCGAAACTTGGCGATGTTCTGCGCGTCGCTCAGCGGAGCCTTGGGGTGGCCCAGCACATGCGGCAGCGTCACCTCGTGCTGCCGCCCGTCCGCGAGACCGAAGAGAAAGCGCTGCGGGTCCAGCGCGTTCTCGTTGGGGTTGTCGTCGAGTTGCAGGGTCACCTTGGCCGCCTGCGCATGCACAAGCGGGTCCGACAGCGCGTCGGGCCGGAATTCCGCCACATCGACCTGCCCGCGCGCGAGATACGCGCCCGCCACATAGGCCAGGCACAGCTTGGCGTAATTCGCGGATGGCGCGGGCGTGTCGGGTCGGCCGACCAGCCGGTAGACCAGCGGCGGCACATGGCCGGTGATGGTCTCGATCTGCTCGGCGCCGATCCCAAGCTCCCGCGTCACCTGTTGCAGCGCATGCACCACGCCATGGGTCAGCCGCCCGGACGGAAACGGCTTGTGCGCCAGGTGCGAGATCTGCCATTCGCGGCCCATGCGGCTCCAGATCTCGTCCAGATCGAACTGATCCCCCTCGAACATCCGAAAATAGCCATAAGGCCCGTCAAGAATGTCATGCGGCCCGACCAGACCCGAGGCCGCGAGATCGACCGCCGACAAGGCGCCACGCGCGTTGAAGCCGATCTGCAGGCCCAGCACCGGAGAGCCCTCGGTATGCGGCTGCAACGTGCCCGAGGTCTGGCCATACATCACCCCCAGCGCGTTTTTCACGCCTTCCGTGTCGAGCCCTTCGAGCCGCGCAATCGCGGCGGTCGCCCCGAAGCCGCCAGCCGTCGCAGGCCGGAAAAACCGCACCGGCCCTTTGGAGGCCACGCCGAACAGCGTCGCGATATCGACCCCGATGGCCAGCGCCAGCAGGAAATCGCGCCCCGTGACCGGGCGCAGGGCCGCGCTGCGCCGTTCCACATAAGCCATGAGCGCGCTCAGCACCGTGGCCATCGGATGCACCACCGCGCCCTCATGCACGCAGTCATATTCCAGGCAATGGATCTGGTAGGCGTTCACGATGGCCGCGGATTGCGCGGGCAGGCGTTCGCCGGTGACCCAGACCGTGGCCTCGTCTGCGCTGCCCCAGCCCGAGACCGTGCGGACCAGATCGGGCACCGACGCGCCGCAGGAGCCCGCCATGCCGACGCCGAGACTGTCGAGCAGGAAGGTCTTTGCCTTGGCCAGGTCCGCCTCGCCAAGATCGGAGAACTGCGCGCCGGTGACATGTCCGGCGATCCGGTCGATGCCCGCGCTCATGCCCTGCCCTCCCATGGGCAGCATTCCGCAAAGCGTTCGGCGATGGCGCGCCGCGTGGTGATCCAGACGTCGTCATGGCCGGTGACGTGATCGAGAAACGCCTTGAGCGCCCAGATCCGCCCGGGCCGCCCGACGATGCGCAGATGCAGGCCAAAGCTCATCATCCGCGGGCCTTCCTCTGCGGCCTCCGCGCGCAGCCAGTCAAAGGTCCGGATGGCGTAGTCAAGCCAGTCCTGCGGCGTCAAGGCGGGCGCCACCCACATCTTCATGTCGTTGCTGTCGAGCGCGTAGGGCACGCAGACCAAAGGCCGGTCCGCGCCTTCGGGCAGCTCCCAGAACGGCACATCGGCGGAATAGTCGTCCATGTGGTAAAGAAACCCCGCCTCCGACAGCAGGCGCCGGGTGTTTTCGGTGTGCAGGTAGCGCGAGAGCCAGCCCGCGGGCCGCGCGCCGGTGGTTGTCTCGAAGCTGGTCACGGCGCGCGCGATGGTCTCGCGCTCGCGGTCCTCTTTCTGGCTGAACGTGTGGGTCCAGCGCCAGCCATGCGAGCAGATCTCATGCCCGTCGGCGACCACCTGCCGCGTGAGTTCCGGCGCTTCCTCCAGCGACATGGCGGCGGCGGTCACGGTCGAGGTCACGCCGTACTCCTTGAGCATCCGGAAGATCCGCGGCCCGCCGGTGGTGATGCCGTAACGGTAATTCGATTCGTTGCCGTAGTTGCGGATCGGGATGCCCAGCGCGACGCCCAGCTCATCCACCGGCTCGGGCTTCTTGTCGCCGCGCGCGATCGACATTTCAGAGCCTTCCTCGATATTCACGACAATCGAGAGCGCCAGCGTCTTGCCATCGGGCCAGGTGAGTTCAGGCATCCGTCTTCTCCTCTTGCGGATCGAAAGCCGCGAGCGGATCGCGGCCCAGCATCATGTCAGCGGCCTTTTCGGCGATCATCATCGTCGGCGCGGAGGTGTTGCCGCCGATGATCCGCGGCATGACCGAAGCATCGGCAACGCGCAGCCCACTCAGCCCGTTGACCCTGAGATCAGCGCCCACAACCGCGCCGGGATCGGTGCCCATGCGCGCGGTGCCGACGGGGTGAAAGATCGTGTTGGCGGCAGATCGCACCCAGGCGTCGATCTCCGCATCCGACGCCAGCGCGTGCTCCGGGCTGATCCGCCCGGCATTGCGATCCGCCAGCGGCGGCGCATCGGCGATACCCGCCGCCAGCCGGTAGCCATCGCGGAAGCATTGCAGGTCGGAGGCGTCCGACAGGTAACCCGCGTCGATCACCGGATGCCGGGCGGGGTTGTCCGATGCCACATGGATCGAGCCGCGGCTTTGCGGGCGCAGCTGGTAGAAGTTGATCAGATACCCGTGCTGCCCCTGCCCCTTTTGCGTGGTCTCGAGGTTGAGGCCGGGCACAAAGGTGATGTGGATATCCGGGCGGTCGAGATCCGGCCGCGTCTTCAGGAACCCGCCCACTTCCAGCGGCACCGAGGTCGCGGGCCCCTTGCGCAGGAACAGCCCCTGTAGCCCGGCCAGCGCGGCGCGGTCGGGGCGGAAAAGCGCATAAAGCGACACCGGATCCTTGCAGCGATAGGTCAGGTAGACGCCCAGATGTTCCTGCAGATTGCGCCCGATCTCGGGCAGCGCGTGGCGCGTCTCGATCCCGGCGGCTTTGAGCACGTCCGGATCGCCGATGCCCGAAAGCTCGAGCAGATGCGGCGTGTTGATGGCGCCCGCCGAGAGCACAAGCTCGCGCCGGGCCCGCACGGTGCGGCGTCCGCCCGACGCCGACCATATCTCCACCCCCGTTACGCGTTTGCCATCGAGCAGCAGCCGGTTGGCACGGGTCCGGCTCAGCACCGTGAGGTTCGGACGCGCGCGCGCAGGCTTGAGGAACGCGGTGGCCGCGCTTTCGCGATGCCCGTCGCGGATGTTGAAATCGTAAGCGCCAAGACCCTCCTGCTCGGCCCCGTTGTGATCGGCACTGCGCGGGTGGCCAGCGGCCTCCGCCGAGGCCAGGAAATCGGCGTAAAGCGGGTTTTCGGCCTTCGCGGTCTCGACCCGCAGCGGGCCGCCCTTGCCGTGATAGGGCCCCGCGCGGTCCTTGTGATCTTCGGAGCGCAGGAAATAGGGCAGCACGTCGGCATAGCCCCAGCCCTGCAGCCCCATCTGCCGCCAGTCGTCATAATCCGAGCGATGGCCGCGCATATACATCATGCCGTTGATCGAGGACGACCCGCCCAGCACCTTGCCGCGCGGCCAGTCGATGGCGCGCCCGTCCAGCGCGTCCTGCGGCGTGGTTCTGTGCCCCCAATTGGTGGGTTTGTGGAAATAGGCGAGCCCCGCGGCCAGCGGCAGCCTGAGCACCGGATGGCTGTCCTTGCCTCCCGCCTCGATCAGCAACACGGAATTCGCGCGGTCCTCGCTCAGCCGGTTGGCCAGCACGCAACCCGCCGAGCCCGCGCCGATGACAATGAAATCAAACTCTTCTGCGCTTCTGGACATCAGGTGGGAAACTCCGCTCCGTTCATCGCAATGGTCTCGCCGCTCACGTAAGCCGCCTCGTCGCTGGCCAGCCAGCTGACCGCCGCGGCCACGTCCTCGGGTGTGCCGAAGCGGCCCATGGGCACCGATTGGCGGAACCCTTCGACCACCGCGTCCGGGCTCTGGCCGGTCTGCGCGGCAAAGCCGTCGGCGATGGTGTTCCAGAACGGCGTCTCGATATGGCCCGGCGCATAGCAGTTCACGCGCACGCCCCTTGGCGCCAGTTCGATGGCCAGCGACTGGCTGAACATCAGGATCGCGGCCTTGGAGGCGCAATAGCCCGAAATCATCGGCACCCCCCGCCGCGCCGCCCCCGACGCGGCGTTGATGATGACGCCGGAGCCCTGATCCGACATGATCCGCGCCGCCGCCCGGCTGCCCAGAAAGACGCCGGTCAGGTTCACGTCGATCAGCCGCCGCCAATCGGCCAGATCGGTCTGGACCACCGGGGCGATCTGGATGATGCCCGCGTTCATCACCGCGATGTCGAGCCGTCCCGCGCGGCCTTGCGCGGCGGCAAATCCCGCCTCGACGGAGGCCTCGTCCGCCACATCCATCGCCACCGCAAGGACATCGCCGCCAATGTCACGCGCCAGCGCTTCGGCGGCGTCGAGATCGAGATCGGCAATGGTCACGGCGCAGCCTTCAGAGGCCAGCCGCCGCACGATGCCCGCGCCGATCCCGCTGGCGCCGCCGGTCACAAGGGCGGTCTTGCCGGCATGGCGGGCGTGAGTCATGCCGCGCCCTCCAGATCACCTTCGATCACCCGCCAGCAACGCACCTGCCGCCCGTCTTCCAATGCCACGAGCGGCTGCGCCTCACTGCGGCAGCGATCCACCGCAAAGGGGCAGCGCCCGGCCAGATAACAGCCCCGGGGCAGATCGACCGGCGACGGGATCTCCCCCGACAGGCTTTCGGGCACGTCCTGATCGACGCGCCGCCGGGTCGGATCGGGGAACAGATGCGCCGACAAAAGCGCGCGCGCATAGGGGTGCTGCGGGTCCTCGAAGACCTGCCCGACGCGGCCCACCTCCACGATCTGGCCCAGATACATCACGGCCACCCGGTGGCAGAGGAACCTGACCGTCGTGAGATCATGGCTGATGAAGAGATAGCTGAGCCCCAGCTCCTTCTGCAGCTTGCGCAGAAGGGCGATAAGCCCGGTCACCGCCTGCGGGGCCAGCACGCTTGTCGGCTCGTCGAGCACAATGAATTCCGGATCGACCGCAATCGCGCGCGCGATGTTGAGCCGCTGCATGGCGCTGGCGCCCAAGCCGCGCGGCTTGTCGTCGATGAGCGCCTGGTCAAGGCCCACCATCTCCAGCAGATCGCGGATGCGCGCGGTCTTTTCCGCCTTGCCGAGGCGCGTGTGCAGATCCAGCGGTTCCTGCAACACGCGCCGGATCGTCCAGCGCGGGTTGAGACTGTCATAGGGGTCCTGAAAGACGATCTGGATCTTGCGCCGGAAGGCGCGCAGCGCCTCTTTGGGAATGCCGCTGATCGGCGCGCCGCGATAGGTGATGTCGCCCGATGTGGGCTCTTCGAGGCGCAGAAGGCAGCGCCCGACGGTGGTCTTGCCCGAGCCGCTTTCGCCCACAAGGCCCAGCGTCTCGCCGGGACCCACGCTCAGGTCGACCGATTGCAGTGCCTGCACGACCTTGTCGCTGCCGTGGATCGGGAAGGCCTTCGCCAGCGCGGTGACCTCGACCAGCGGCTCGCCCGGCGCCACCGGCTCCGATGTGCGCGCGACACCGCTCGCCGCAGCACGTTGCAACCCGAGAATGTCGCGCGAATAGGGGTGCTCGGGCGCGGCAAAGAAATCCCGCGCGGGCCGGTCCTCGACAATCCGGCCATCATGCAGCACCGCCACGCGGTCGCAGTAATTGGCGATGATGCCCAGATCCTGAGAGATCAGCAGGATGGCCGAGCCGGTCTGCTGCACGCTGTCCCACATCTGGTCGAGAAACTGCGCCTGAATGGTCACGTCAAGCCCGCTGGTCGGCTCATCGGCAATCAGCAATCGCGGCTCGGACGACAGCGCCATGGCGATGAGCGCGCGCTGTGCCATGCCGCCCGAGAGCTCATGCGCATAGGCCGCGACCCGGCGCTCGGGATCGTTGATGCCCACAAGGCGCAGCATCTCGATGGCGCGGTCACGCGCCGCGGCCGCACTGGCATCCGAATGCGCGCGGTAGACATTGCCGATCTGCCGCCCGATCCGCAGCATCGGATTGAGCGCGGAGCGCGGGTTCTGCACGATGATGCCGATATCCTTGCCACGCAGCGCGCGCAGCTGGTCCTCGTCCATCTCCATGAGGTCCTGTCCGCCAAACAGCACCTGCCCCGAGATCAGCCGCCCCGGCGGGCGCACCAGCCCCATCATCGCCAGCGCCGCGGTGGATTTGCCGCTGCCCGCGTCGCCGATAAGGCCGACAACCTCGCGCTCTCCGATGGAAAGCGAAAAATCCCGCAACGGTGTGACCGCGCCCGAGGGCGTGTCATAGCGCACTCTCAGGTTATGCACGCTCAGCACCGTGCGCTGGGTGGCCGCAACGTCAGCTTTCATAACGCCGCTCCAGCGCGTTGCCGAGCACCGCAAAGCCAAAGACCGTGAGCGAAATGGCGATGCCCGGGAAGACCGAGGGCCACCATTCGCCAAGGATGATCTGGTTGGCACCCGTCGAGATCATCAGCCCCCATTCCGGCGCGGGCGGGCGCACACCGGCGCCGACGAAGGAGAGCCCCGCGGTCAGCAGGATCGCAAAGCCGATGGTGACCGAAGACTGGATCAGCGCGGGCGCCAGCGAGTTGGGCAGCACGTGGCGCAGCGCGATCACGCTCTCGCGGTTGCCCAGCGCGCGCGCCGCCTCCACATAGCCGCGCACCCGCTGGGTCATGACCTCGGCGCGGGTCAGGCGAATGTAGATCGGCGTGTACAGCAGCGCCAGCGCGATGACGATATTGGTGGTCGACCGGCCCGCGAGCGCCACCAGGATCATTGCGCTGATGAAGACCGGAAAGCTCTGCAGCACGTCCGAGACGCGCATCATGCCTTCGGTCAGCAGGTTGCGGAAATAGCCCGCCACGAGGCCCAGCAACACGCCGAGAAAGAGCGACAGCGCGTTGGCGACCAGCGCGATGGTCAGGTCCACCCGCGGCGCGGAAATCACCCGGCTGAACAGGTCGAACCCGTTGGCATCGGTGCCGAACCAGTGCGGCGGTGCCTCGATGGCACCGGTCAGTCGCCCCCACCAGAGCCCCGGCCAGTCGCTCAGCGCGGGCGGCGGCATCGACGGGCGGTGCGCGGCCAGCGTCGGATCGTAGGGCACCACGTAAGGCGCAAAAAGCGCCAGGAACACGACAACCGACACGATGCTGACACCGATCCAGAACAGCCAGTCGATACGGCGCGCGGGCGGGGCCTCTGCCCGTTGAAGATCCGCAGGCAGGCTCATCCGTAGGCCACCCGCGGGTCGATCACCGCATGGATGAGGTCGAGCGCCAGATAGACCAGCAGAGAGATCGCGGTGATCACCAGGATCACGCCCTGGATCGCCGGATAATCGAATGCCAGGACCGAGCGGATTGCGTACTGCCCCAGCCCGCCCAGCGAAAACACGCTTTCGATCAACACCGCCCCGCCCAGCATGAAGCCGTAAAGGATGCCGATCAGTGTCACCGACGGCGCCATGGCCGCGCGCAAAGCGTAGCGCGCCACCTGGCCCTTGGGCAGACCGGCGCAGCGGGCGTAGAGCACAAAGTCCGAGCCCAGTGCGCGCACCATGTTCTGCCGGACCATCTTGATGATCGGGCCCGACAGGATAAAGACCATGGTCGCCACCGGCAGCATATAGTGGTGCAGCACTTCGAATAACGTGTCGGGCCGGCCCGCAATCAGACTGTCGAGCGTGATGAAACCGGTCACCGGCGGTGGTGGCGAGGTCAGCGGCGAGAGCACGCCCAGCGGTGCGGGCGCCCAGCCCAGCACGAAAAAGAACACGTAGACAAACAGCAGCCCCCACCAGAACTCCGGCTGGCTGCCCGCAAAGAGCGAATAGGCAAAGACGCCGCGATCCGCCGCGCCGCCGGGGCGCAGGGCCGCCAGCATGCCCACCGGCACCGAGATCAGCAGCGCCACGGCAAAGGCAAAGGTCAAAAGCTCGATGGTGATCGGCAAGGCCTGCCCGATCTCGGTCAGCACGGGCGTGCCGGTGACCCAGGACGTGCCGAGCGAGCCTTGCAGCAGCCCCGGCCCCTCCGATGGCAGGACACCCAGGTAATGGCCAAGCTGCGTCAGCAAAGGCCGGTCGAGGCCGAGATTGCGTTCGGCCTGCGCATAGGCTTCGGCGGAGGAGTTGAGCCCGACAAAGCGGCTTACCGGGTCGGCGGGCAGGAGCCTGATCAGGAAGAACACGGCGATCACCAGCGACAAGATCTGCACCGTGCCCACCAGAATGCGTCGAAAGATGTAGCGCGCGACCATCAGGCTATCCGACCGAAAGCTGCGGCGCGCCGGTCAGGGCGCGCCGGGCGGGTTGCGATCAGCCGATCACTCGAAGCTGAGATCGAAGAAGCGGATCGAGTTGTCGGGGTGCCATTGCAGCCCCTTGAGGCTGTCGGAATAGGCCCATTGCGTGGTGTATTCGACCACCGGCGCCCAGGCGACATCGTCCATCAGCATGCCCTGCATCTCGGCCAGCATGACGTCGCGCTTGGCGGTGTCGGATTCCACGCGCGCCTTGCTCCACATCTCGTCAAAGGCCTCGTTGCGGTAATTGACCATGTTGTTCAGACCGCCCTTTTCCGGCGAGACGAAAAACAGCTGCGAGGCATAGCCCGCATCCACCCCGATGGGCTTTTCCTGATCGTTGATCGCAAAGGGCAGATCGCGCTTGACCAGCTGGCGGTCGCCATATTGGGTCTGCGGGATCGGGTTCAGCTCGACCGGGATGCCGAGACCGCGCATCGCGGTGGAGATCGCGTTCACGATGGGGCCCAGCGTCGTCTCCTTCTCGGCCACATAGCTCAGCTGGAACGCCTCGCCGAAGGCCTCGAGCCCTGCGCCTTCGGGATAGCCTGCCTCGGCCAGCAGGGCCGCGGCTTTCTCGGGGTCGTGCTCATATTGGGTCTCGGGCGCGACATAGCCCGGGTAGCTCGACGGCACATGGCCTTCCCAGGGCGTCGCCTGTCCGAAATAGGCGTTCTGGATGATCTGGTCGCGCGGGATGGCATGGGCAATCGCCTTGCGCACCAGCGGATTGTCGAAGGGTTCGACGTCGAAGTTCATATGCACAAAGAGGTTTTCGTTGCCCGAGACGCCACCCACCTCAATGCCGTCGGCATCGCGCAGGCTGTCATACTCGCGCGGGGTCAGCCCCTGCACAAGCTGCGCCTGCCCGGTGCGCAGGATCACCACGCGGTTCGACGATTGCGGCACGCGCTTCATCACCACGCGTTCGATGGCCGGCGCACCCCGGTAATAGTCGGGGTTGGCGGCCAGAACGATCTCGTCATCCTTGGTCCAGCGCTCGACGCAATAGGCGCCAAAGCCCGCGACATCGGTGTTGTTGGCAAAATCATGCGACCACGGATCCTCGTCGGTGGCGTTTGCCTCCATCACTTCCTTGTCGAAGATATAGAGCCCGAAGATCGTCAGCACCGGCAGGAAGAGCGCGTTGGGCTCCGACTGGGTGATCGTCACGGTGTAATCGTCGATCTTCTGCACTTCCGGCCCCAGCGCGCGGGCGGCCTCGTCACCGAAGACATCCGGCGTGAACCCCGCGATGGAGGCGACGTTGGACAAAAACCAGCCGATGGGGGCCGCGCCGGAGACCGACTTGGCGCGCTCGAACGTGTAGATCACATCATCGGCGTTGAAGGTCGCGCCATTGCAGCCCACAACCCCCTGCCGGAGCGTGAAGGTCCAGGTCAGCGAGGCCTCGTCAAAGCTCCAGCTTTCGGCGAGGCGGCCTTCGAAACTGTCGAAATCGGGGGTGATCACGCCGGTGTCGTTGGCGGCCTGCGTGGCGTAGCCGACCAGCGGTTCGAGCACATTGACCATGCCGGTCTGGCTGGTCGGGATCGCCGCCGCCGGCCCGTCATAGTTCAGCCCCGCCGGCACATCCTCCGCCAGAAAGAGCAGATCCTGCGCGTAAAGCGGCCCGCTCAAGGCCATCGCGGCCAGCGCCGCGGCTGCCGTCACTTTGGATTGTCCCATGGTTTCCTCCCCAGTGGTGAAAGTCTCACCCATGCTCTCTTGGCATGCGCCCAATTTGTCCGGACAACTAAGTATCCTGAGAGCGCTTCTTGTCAATCTGAAACTCCGGTCGGCCCGGTTTTGCCCCGACTGCCGCCCTGAGTTGCGGCAAATCACACCTGCGGTTGACAGAGCGTATGTGGTTCGCCTTATTTGTCCGGACAACTCTGAGGGGGAGAGGGTGTGATGTCCCGAAACGCCGCCGCGCGCCGATCCGCGCCAGCAACCGCCCGCGCCCGGATCATGTCCCGATGATGCTGGCGCGCTCCTTTCTGTTTGGTCCCGCCTCGCGCGCAGAGCTGCATGACAAGATCCTGGGCTCGGGTGCCGATATCGTCTGTCTCGACCTCGAAGACGCGGTGCCGCCCGCCGACAAGGACGCCGCACGGACCCTGGCGATGGGCTGGATCGGCGGGGCGGGCGCCGACGGGCCGCTGCGCGCGCTCCGTCTCAACCCGCTGTCGACGCGGTTCGGGCTTGCGGATCTGCACGCGGTCAGCGAGGTCGCGCCGGACCGCTGCGCGCTGGTGCTGCCCAAGGTCGATGACGCCGCGGAGCTCCGGATCGCCGATGCGGCCTTGCGCGAAACCGGCAGCGAGGCCCGGCTCATCGCCCTCATCGAAAGCGCGCGCGGGCTCAGGAACGCCTATGAGATCGCGCAGGCCACGCCGCGCCTTGCCTATCTGCTGTTCGGCGCCGTCGACCTCTCTGCAGAACTCGGCGCGGAGCTTGCGCCGGAGCCTTTGCTTTACGCCCGCGCGCGTGTGGTACATGCCGCCCGCAGCGCCGGGATCGAGGCGCTCGACGTGCCCTGCCTCGACTTTCGCGATCTCGACCGCGTCACCGAAGAGACCCGCGCCGCCCGCGCCATGGGGTTCTCCGGCAAGGCCGCGATCCACCCCTCCAACGTCGCGCCGATCAACGCGGTGTTTTCGCCCACCGAAGACGAGGTCGCCCGCGCCCGAAGGATCGTCGAGGCCTATGAAAGCAGCGCGTCGGGCCTCGCCGTGCTCGACGGCAAGCTGATCGAGCGGCCGGTGGTGCGCTCCATGCAGAAGATCCTCGACATCCACAGCGCCATGGCGGCAAGGCCGTGACTCCGCCGCTGTCATCCCTGCGCATCATCTCGGTCGAGCAATATGGCGCGGGGCCTTTCGGCAGCATGTATATGGCCGCGATGGGCGCGGAGATCATCAAGATCGAGCCGCCGCGCGGCGGCGACAGCTCGCGCGCCTCTGGCCCGCATTTTCTGGGCGAGAATGACAGCCAGTTCTTCCAGACCTTCAATCAGGGCAAGCGCAGCCTGACGCTGGATCTCAAGCAGGAGGCGGGACAGGAGATCCTGCACGCGCTGGTGGCGTCTGCCGATGCGGTGATGAACAACCTGCGCGGCGACCAGCCCGCCCGGCTCGGTCTGACCTATGACGCGCTGTCGGGCATCCGCCGCGATCTCGTCTGCCTGCATCTGTCGGGCTATGGTCGCACCGGCTCGCGCGCCGCGCGGCCCGCCTATGACTACCTGCTGCAGGCCGAAGCGGGGTTTCTTGCGCTGACCGGAGAGCCCGGCGGCCCGCCGCAGCGCATGGGGCTGTCGATGGTCGATTACGTCAGCGGCATCACCGCCGCCTTTGCGCTCACCGCGGCCCTTCTGGGCGCGCGCGAAAGCGGTCAGGGGCAGGATGTGGATGTCTCGCTCTTTGACGTGGCGCTGCATCAGCTGTCCTACCCCGCGACCTGGTATCTCAACGCGGGCGACGCGGTGCAGCGCAAGCCGCGCTCGGGCCATCCGTCGGTGGTGCCCTGCGAGTTGCTGCCCACGCGCGACGGGCATATCTTCGTGATGTGCGTGCTGCCGAAATTCTGGGTGGCGCTCTGCACGATCTTCGGGCGCCCCGACCTCACCCAAGATGCGCGCTTTGCCACCCCCTCCGACCGGCGCGCCAATCGCGACGCGTTGATGGCCCAGCTCGACGAGGTCAGTGTCACGCGGACCAGCGCGGACTGGATGGCGGTGCTGACCGGCAAGGTGCCCGCGGCCCCGGTGCTCGATCTCGCACAGGCGCTGGACAACCCCTATCTCGAAGAGGTCGGGGCCGTGGGCTCGGTGGATCATGCCCATGCGCCGGGCCTGAAACTGCTGCGCAATCCGATCCGGCTGGCTGGCGCGCGCCCTGATCCGGCCCCGGCCCCGGCGCTTGGCGGCGATACCGACGCGATCCTGGACGCGCTCGGCTATGATGCCGACCGGCGCGCGGTGCTGCGCGCCAACGGCACAATCTGAGGGAAGCTGATGAAACTGGACGGTGTGCGTGTTCTCGATCTGTCGCTTTTCCTGCCCGGCCCATATCTCACGCAGCTGATGGCCGATCACGGCGCGGATGTCGTCAAGATCGAACCGCCCGGCGGAGAGCCGGTGCGCAATGTCGGCTACAGGACCGCGGACGGCACATCGGTCTGGTTCCGCAACACCCATCGCGGCAAGCGCGCGATGGTGCTGAACCTCAAGGATCCCGCGCATCGCGACCGGTTCCTTGAGATGTGCGACGAGGCCGATGTGGTGATCGAGGCGTTCCGCCCCGGCGTGGTCGACCGGCTGGGCATCGGGCCGGAGGTGGTGCGGGCCCGCAACCCCCGCATCGTCTACGCCTCGATTGCGGCCTTCGGGCAGACCGGGCCCGAAGTGAACCGTCCCGCGCATGATCTGGCGATCCAGGCGCTGGCGGGCACCGTGTCGCTCAACCTCGGGCAGGATGGAGAGCCCGCCAACCCCAATATTCCCAGCGCCGACGCGCTGGGATCGATGATGGCGCTTGCGGCGATCCTGATGGCGCTTTACCGGCGCCACGAGACCGGGCGCGGCGATTACATCGATATCTCGATGCGCGACGCGCTGATGTCCTGGCTGCCCAACGTGACCGGCCCGGTCTTTGCCGAAGACCGCGCACCTGTGGTCAAGACCGAGCGCAGCTTTGGCGGCTACGCCTTCTTTTCGATCTACAAGACCAGCGATGACCGGCATATCGCGCTGGGCGGGGTGGAGCACAAGTTCGTCATCAACCTGCTTACCGCGCTGGAGCGCCCCGACCTGATCGACGCGGCCTGCGGGCCGAACGGCCCCGGGCAGGACCCGGTCAAGGCGTTCCTGAAAGAGACCTTCGCCACCCGCACCCGCGACGCGTGGGAGGCCTGGCTGGCCGAGCTCGACGTCTGCGCGGCTCCGGTTCTAGACCTGCACGAGGCCTTCCATCACCCCCAGACCGCCGCCCGCGAGATGATGGTGCGCGACGCCGAGGGCAATCTGCATATCGGCCTGCCGATCAAATATGCCGAAGAACCGGGCAGGCTCGACCCCGCTTTGCCACCGTTTCGGCCTCTGGACGACGCGCCGTGAGCCTGCATGCTTGACAGCACCGTCGCTTGGGATAATTTGTCCGGACAAATAGAGCCGTTGCCAAAAACCACGCGGCAGCAGGGGGATGCACCATGACCGACAGACGGGCTCGGGGCTTGTCACGCGGCAGCCGCCGCGCCGGAGCCGACTGACGCATGACCGGAGCCATGGCCTTTGTGTCGTCGCGCGCGCCGTTTTTCATGCTGGGCGGCGTTGTGATCGGTCTGGCGATACCGCCGCTGGCCGCAGGGCTGCGGCCGCTGGTGGTGCCGATCTCGATCGTGATGGTTGTGGTCTCGATGCTGCGGGTCGAACCGGCAAGGCTGGCCGCCACCTTCCGCCGTCCGGTCTTTGTGGCACTGTCGGGTCTCTTCGTGCTGGTGGTGCTGCCCGCGCTCACCTATCTCGTCGCGATTGCCGCGGGCCTGCCGGGGTGGCTTGCCACCGGGCTGACCTATGCCTCCGCCGCACCGCCGCTCAGCTCCGCGGCGGCGTTTGCCATCCTCGTGCGGATCGACCCGGCGCTGGTGACCGGCGTGTCGCTGACCGCGATCCTGATTGCGCCGGGCACGGTCTGGCTGATCACCACCGCCCTGCCCGGTCTCGGCGAAGGGGTGGCGCTTGGAGCGCTGGTGCTGCGCCTTCTGGGCATCATCCTCGGCGCGCTCGCCGCCGCCTTGCTGGTCCGCCGACTGGTGGGCGAGGCGCGGGTCGGAAGCTGGGGCAACGCGCTGGACTTCGCCACGGTAATGCTCGTGGTGCTGATCGGCATCGGCGTCATGCATGACATCGGCATCGCGTTCCGCAGCGATGCGCTGTCCTGGCTGGGTATCCTCGCACTCACCGCCCTGCTCAGCCTGGTGTCGCTGCTTGTTACCATCGCGGTCTTCTGGCCCGCGGGCCGGGACGAGGCGTTTGCCGCGGCGCTTTGCGCCAGCATCAAGAACATGGCCGTCATGGTCGCCGCGGTGCTGGGCACGGTGGATCCGCGGATCTCGCTGGTGGTGATCACCGCGCAATTCCCGATCTTTCTGTCGCCGCTGGTGATGCGCCCGCTCTTTTCGCGGCTGCGCGCGTCGGGGGCGGCATGATCGGCGCCGGTCTCGTCGATGGGGCGGCGCGCTGGTCGGCGCGGCTGGGTGGGGCGACGATCCTGCTCTCGGCCCTGCTGGTCAGCGCCGAGGTGATCGCGCGCAACCTGGGGCTCGGCATCCGGCTGCACGCCTTCGAGCTCACCAATTACGCCTTTGCCGCCGCCGTGGCCTTTGGCCTGTCGTTTGCCGCCACGCAGCGCGCGCATATCCGCATCGACGTCGCCTACCAGTTTCTGCCGGTGAGCCTGCGCGCGTTGCTCGACCTGCTGGCCATGGCGCTGCTGACGGTGATGGCCACCGGCATGGCGTGGTACGCGTGGAAAGTGGTGCGCAAGAGCCTGGCCCTGGGCGCGCGACCCAATTCCACGCTCGATATCCCGCTGGCCATTCCGCAATCCTTCTGGGCCATCGGGCTCAGCTGGTTTGCGCTGGTGTCGTTTCTGTTGACGCTGCAGGCGCTGATGCAACTGGCGCGCCGCGACCTGCAGGCGCTGCACGAGAGCGCCGGTGTCGGCTCTGAAACACCGACCGGAGAAACGCGATGATCGGTGTGGCGACAACCGTGCTTGGCGTGCTGGTGCTGCTGGCGCTGCCGGTGGCGGTGGTGCTGGTGGTGCTGGGCATCACCCTGTCGGAGCTTTACTCCTTCTTCCCGCTGCTGCCCGCCTCCGGAGAGATCCTGTGGTCGGCCTCCACCGAGTTCGTGCTGGTCGCGGTGCCGATGTTCATCCTGATGGGAGAGATCCTGCTGCGCAGCGGTGTTGCGCGCGAGATGTACGAGGCGCTCGACACTTGGGTAAACCGCATCCCCGGCGGGTTGATGCACACCAATATCGCCTCCTGCACGCTCTTTTCGGCCACGTCCGGGTCGTCGGTGGCCACCGCGGCGACCATCGGCACAGTCTCGATCCCCAACATGCGGCGGCTGGGCTACGGCCCGTCGCTCTACCTGGGCTCCATCGCGGCGGGCGGCACGCTGGGCATCCTGATCCCGCCCTCGATCAACATGATCCTTTTCGGGGTTCTGGCCGAGGTCTCGATCACCCAGCTTTACCTTGCCGCCCTGATCCCCGGCATCCTGCTGGCGGGGCTCTTTTCGCTTGCGGTTCTGACGCTTTGCCTGCTGCGGCCCGAGATCGACGGCGACACCACCAGCGCCAGCTGGGCCGAGCGGCTGGCCGCTTTGCGCGCGCTGCTGGCGCCGATCGGGCTCTTTGTGGTTGTCGTGGGCTCGATCTACGCGGGCTTTGCCACACCGACCGAGGCGGCGGCGCTTGGCGTCTGCGCCGCCCTGCTCATTGCGCTGTCGCGCCGCGCGCTCAGCTGGGCCGCACTTGGCGAAGCGCTGGAAGGCACGATGCGCACCACCGCGATGGTCATGCTGATCGTGCTGGCGGCGTTTTTCCTGAACTTCGTGCTGGTCTCCATCGGTCTCACCGGCCAGATCACCGGTGCCATTGCCGATCTGGAGCTCGCGCCCACCACCGTAATGCTCTGCATCATCGGGATCTATCTGGTGCTCGGCTGTTTCATGGAGACGTTGTCGCTGATGGTCGCCACCACGCCCATCGTGGCCCCGGTTGTGGCAGCACTTGGCTACGATCTTGTGTGGTTCGGCGTGGTCTTCATGATCCTGATCGAAACCGCGCTGATCACCCCGCCCATCGGCGTGAACCTCTTTGTGGTGCAAAGCGTGCGCACCGGGGCGGATGCCGGGCCCATTCGCGAGGTGATGCTCGGCGTGGTGCCGTTTGTGCTGATGATGCTCACCATGATTGCGCTGCTGATGCTGATGCCGAACCTGGCGCTCTGGCTGCCGGAGTTGGTGATGAGATGACACATAACAAGACCCAAACTGGAGGATGAAGATGACCAAAGTCAAAACCCTGCTGGCCGGTGCCAGCCTGCTTGCGGCCACCAGCGCCGCCGCAGAAGTGCAGATCAACGTGGTGGGCAATCTCGGCATCACCACGCAATCGAAAACGCTGGAGGCGCCGTTCTGGACCAGCGGCATCACCGAGGCGTCGGATGGCAGGATCACCGCGCAGTTCAAGCCCTGGAACGAGCTTGGCATGAAAGGGCCCGAAGTGTTCCGCGTGCTGGGTGACGGTGTGTCGAACATCGCCACCACGCAGCTGGGATATCTGGCGGGCGATGCGCCGATCAACGACGCCACCGACCTTGCCGGTCTTTCGCCCACCATCGGGCAGTTCCGCGAGGTGACCGACGCCTTCCGCCCGGCGCTGACGGAGTTCTATGCCGACACGCTGGGGCTTGAGCTGCTGACGATGCAAAGCTTCCAGGCGCAGATCCTCTATTGCCGCGACGAATTCGGCGGGCTCGAGGATCTCGAAGGCCGCAAGGTGCGCTCCTCCGGCGCAAGCCAGGCCGATTTCATCGAGTATTTCGGCGGCAGTGCGGTCAACATGTCCTTCGGCGAGGTCCAGCAGGGTCTGCAGCAGGGCGTGATCGACTGCGCGATCACCGGCACGCTGGGCGGCTACTCGGCAAAGTGGCACGAGGGCGCGAAGTTCCTCTACACCCTGCCGATCAACTGGGGTGCCGGGGCCACGGCGGCCAACAAATCCTGGTGGGACGGGCTGGCGGAAGCCGATCGGGAGCTGATCCGCGCCGAGCTTGGCAAGCTCGAGACCGCGATGTGGGATCTCAACGCCGAGGAGAACGAGATCGGCATCAACTGCAACACCTCCGGCCCCTGCCCTCTGGGTGAACCCGCCGGCATGACCCGTGTCGACCCCTCGCCCGAAGATGTCGAACTGCGCACCACGGCGATGCGCGAGGCGGTGCTGCCCGGCTTCAAGTCGCGCTGCGGCGACGATTGCGTGTCGCTCTTCAATGACACGATTGGCCCGGTGGCCGGTCTGACCATCGAGTAACCACGCCACGGCCCGGGGCGCGTCACCGCGCGCCCCGGCCAGGCCGGAGCCTGCCATGACCAGACGATCCGCAGAGCAGTTCGAGCACGACATGCGCAAGGCGCTGGCCGCCGCGGCCACCGAAGCCGCGCCCGAGGCGGCGTTTGGCCACCTCACCCAGCTTGCCCATGACGCCCTGGGCGATCCCGATGCGGTGCGGCGCGACGGCGCGTTGCTGCCCGGAGAGCGCAATTACCGCGTCGCGGGCGTCTTTGCGATCACCCCGGACCGGCGCTACAACATGCTGCTGGCCGATCGCGGGTTCCCGCCCGAGCAGCGCCGCCTCGCGGTCCCCATCGAGTGGAACCACCCCGGCGAGGTTGTGCGCACCAAACGCCCGATCCTGCTGGAAAACACCGACGATCACGGCGAGTTCCGGCAGTTCCTGAAGACCTCCAGGATGGGCAGTTCGCTCTACCATCCGATCCTGACGCCGCAGGGCATGGTGGCCCAGATCGTGACCGCATCGCAGGTCCGCTGGACCTATGACGAGACCGATCTTGCCCGCCTCAGCCTGCTGGCGCATGTGGCCGCGCTGATCTGGCAGGCGACGGACGCAACCCGCTGGCTTGCGGCGGATTATCCGGCAGATGACCTCTGGCGCGCCGAAGATCATGTCTGAGACATGGGCCTGCCACAAATTTGTCCGGACAAAAGTTGACAGCGCGCAGCCTCCGCACAATAGTGGCCGAAAGTGACCGGGGGCGACGCGGATGGGATCCCGGGCCGCGCCGTTCCGGGCCGCGCAGGACCGGCGCGCACGAGATTGACCTGGCGTTGACGCACAACGCTTTCGACCAAAGGCACGTTCGGCCAACGAACGGCCCGCGAGACCAGCAAAGGAGACTTTCGATGAAGATCAGACACTCACTGTTTGCCGCCGCCCTGGCGGTTGCGACCACCCCCGCGATGGCCGCGGATGTCGAATGGGACGTGGCCGTGCCCTGGGGCGCATCGGAGTTTCACACCGTCAACGCGATGAACTTTGCCGAACGTGTCGCCGAGGAAACCGGCGGTGCGGTCAAGATGACGGTACATCCGGGCGGCGCGCTTGGTATCCGCGCCAACGAGAGCCTGCGCGCGGTCGAGGACGGCGCCGTGCCGATGGCCGAATACGCGCTGTTCCAGAACGTGGGCGACCTGCCGATCCTCGGCATCGAATCGATCCCCTTCCTGATCGAGGATTACGCGCAGCTGCGCCAGATGCACGATCTGGTGCGCCCGATCTGGGAGGCAGAGCTTGAGCGGCGCAACCAGAAGGCGCTCTACATCGTGCCTTGGCCGAGCCAGAACTTCTTTACCAAGGATCCGGTCGAGTCCATCGAGGATCTCGAGGGCGTGCGCTTCCGGACCTATGACGCCAACACCGCCTCTATGATCGACAGCCTCGGCGCGGTGCCGCTGCAGATGAACTCTCCGGATGTGGTCCCGGCGCTGGCCACCGGCAAGCTTGATGCGGTGATGACTTCGGGCTCTACCGCCGCGGCGCAGAAATACTGGGAATTCCTGAACCACACCTACACCACCAACCACCTCTGGGCATCGAACGCCATGGCGGTGAACCTCGATGAGTGGAACGGCCTCTCCGAAGAGCACCGCGCCACGATCGAGCAGATCGCCGCCGAGATGGAGCCGGGCTTCTGGGAGATCAGCGAGGCCGAGCATGCCAAGCGGATGGCCCAGCTTGAGGAAAACGGCATGACCGTGTCGGCGCCCTCCGATGCGCTGGCCACGGCGATGCGCGAGCAGACCGCCACCATGGCCGATGATTTTGCCGCCAAGATCAAGGGATCGGGCCAGATCATCGAGAAGTTCCGCGCCATGACAGGCGGATCCTGATCCTGAAACGCGGCCCCGCCCGCGGCCCTTCGGGGTCCCGGCGGGGCGCAAGACCGGTCCCGCGATGACGCGCCTTCTGAGACTACTGGATGCCCTGTGCAGTTTCGGTGCGGCCGTCGGCGCGCTGGGATGTGCAATCATGGCCGTGATGCTGGTCATCGAGGTGATCACCACCTCGTTCTTTTCCTACTCGCAACCCTGGGCGGTGGAATATTCCGGCTATCTGCTGGCCGCCGCCCTCTTTTCCGGCGCGGGCTGGACGCTCAGCCATGGCGGGCATATCCGCGTGGCACTGCTGTTGCAGACGATGAGCCCGCGGGTCTTCCGGCTGACCGATCTCGCGCTCAGCGTCTTTGCCTTCGGCATCGCCCTTTACGTCAGCTGGGCGCTGATCGAGAACGCCGCCCGCAGCTATGAGCGCGGCTCGGTCTCCTACTATCTCAGCCAGACCCCGATCTGGATGCCGCAGACCCTGCTTGCGGCCAGCTGGGTCATTCTCTGCTGCGGCCTGCTGGCCCGCATCCTGAGGCTGGCCACCGGCCAGCCCGCGCAGCTTTCCGGACAGAGCGAGATCGGATGACCGCGCCCCTCAGCCTTATTTCCATTCTGCTCGCGATCTTCCTGGCCGGAGGGCTCTGGGTCGGTTTTGCGCTGATGGCCATCGGGATCATCTCGCTCGAGACGTTCAAGTCGATGCGCGTCGACCGGTTCCTTGCGGGCGATGTCTGGGGCACGGCCACGGCGCTGGAGCTTGTCACCCTGCCGCTCTTCATCCTGATGGGCGAGATCCTGTTCCGCACGCGGCTGTCGGAAAACCTCTTCAGTGGGCTGGCGCCTTTTGTGCGCCGCCTGCCGGGGCGCCTGTTGCATGTCAACATCCTCGGCTGCACCATGTTTGCCGCGGTCTCGGGCTCGTCCGCGGCCACCACCGCCACCGTGGGCCGGATCACCACCACCGAACTGAAGGCCCGCGGCTATGACGAGCGGCTGGTGCTGGGCAGCCTTGCGGGCGCGGGCACCATCGGGTTCCTGATCCCGCCCTCCATTCCCCTCATCGTCTACGGCGTGCTGGCCGAGGTCTCGATCCTCGATCTCTTCATCGCGGGCATCCTGCCCGGCCTTTTGCTCGCGCTCATGTTCATGACCTATATCGGCATCGCGGCGCTGCTTCAGCCCGGAGCCGCCTCCGCGCCGGAACCCTCCACGACGCTGCGAGAAAAGGCCCGCGCCTTTGGCAAGCTCATGCCCACGGTGATGCTGATCGGGCTGGTGATCGGGTCGATGTATGCGGGCTTTGCCTCGGTGACCGAGGCCGCCTCCATCGGCGTGCTGGGCGCGCTGATCCTCGCGGCGTTCGAGCGACAGCTGACCTATGGCATGGTGCGCGATGCGCTTTTGGGCTCGGTGCGGACCTGCTCGATGATCGGGCTGATCATCGCCGGTGCGCTCTTTCTGTCAAAGGCCATGGCGCGGCTCAGCATTCCCACCGATGTGGCCAATGCCATCGAGGCGATGGGGCTTGCGCCGATCACGCTGATTCTGCTGCTGATGCTGTTCTATCTGGCGTTGGGCTGCTTTCTCGACGGGCTTTCGACCATCGTGATGACGCTGCCGGTGACGCTGCCGCTGATCGTCGGTGCGGGCTTCGATCCGGTCTGGTTCGGCATCTTCCTGATTGTCACCATCGAGATGGCGCAGATCACGCCGCCCATCGGGTTCAACCTCTTTGTCATAAAGAGTCTCACCGGCACGGGGATCGGGCGCATCGCCCGCGCCGCAGCGCCTTTCTGCGGGATCATGGTGATGCTGGTGTTTCTGCTGATCGCCTTCCCGGGCATCGCGACCTGGCTGCCGGGGTCGATGCGGTAGACGGAACGTGCCGGGTGCGCGAGGCGTGAAGGGGTTCAACTGGCCGGGATGGTTGGGTGTATCGCGCCGCTTGCCGCCTGGTTCAAGCGGCGTCCTGGCGCAGCGGTCATGAGGTACAAGACTTGATCTGTCCCTGGACGCATCAAAAGACCGTCGTTGCGATCTCGGAGTTCAGTCGCGTTATCGGCGTGCCGTGGCGCGGCGATCCAACGGTCGTGGCGCGCGCTTCATGCCGGCCAAACCCGCAAAACCTTTCTGCGTGGCACCAAGATCAGCCGTATCGCCGGGCCAGGGGGCGGCCCGGCGATGGCGCGGCGGCCTGCGGCCTTGAGTCCGCGCAAACGTACACGCCCGGAGGCAGCCCTGGTTCCGAGCCACTCACCCGCGCCACTGCCCGCCACCGTCCATATCGACCACCGTGCCCGAGAGATACTGCACTTTCGGGCTGGCCAGCATGACCGCCAGTGACGCCACTTCTTCGGGGTGTTTCGGACGTCCAAACGGGAAGCGCGACGGATCGACCATCTCTTCCCAGCGCGCGGCATCGCCAAGCTCGGACTCCGCACGTTCGCGCAGATGTGTGGCCATGCGGTCGGTCAGCGTCGGCGACGGGTTGATGCCGAAGACCCGCACGTTGTCCGACGGTGTCTCGCCGCCAAGCGCCTGGGTGAAGCCGATGAGCGCGGCATTGCCCGCCGCGCCGATGATATAGGCCGCGCGCACCGCGCGCCCGCCCATGCCGATCACGTTGATCACCGTGCCCGATTTGCGCGCCCGCATCTTCGGCACATAAAGGCTGCACAGGTGAATATAGCCCCAGACCTTGAGGTCAAAACCGGTGCGCCACTCCTCCATCGTGCGCGCCTCGATCGCGCCGCCCTTGATGGCACCGGCGTTGTTCACCAGGATATCGACATCCGCAAACGCCTCGAACAGCGCAAGCCGGTCGGCATCACGCGACAGATCGCCCGCGTGCCAGCCAACCTCCGCGCCGGTCCCGGATGTCAGCCGCCCTGCCGCCTCTTCCAGCGCCTCCGCGCGGCGCGACACCAGCGTGATCCGCGCACCTTCCTCTGCAAAGGCCTTCGCGGTCGCATAGCCGATCCCCTTGGAGGCCCCCGTCACCAGCACATGCTTTCCACTCAACTCAAGATCCATCACCCGTCTCCCCCTGGCTTGTCCCGCGACATATCACGCCGACCCGTCGAAAAGCCCCGCATAGCTCTCTCGCAACACGTTCTTTTGCACTTTGCCCATCGTATTGCGCGGCAGCGCGTCGATCACGATCACCTGCTTGGGCAGCTTGTATCTGGCCAGCCGCGCGCCTGCTTCCGCGCGCAAGGCCTCGGGATCTGGCGTCGCACCCTCGGCGGCCACCACAACCGCCACCACGGCCTCGCCGAAATCGCGATGCGGCACGCCGATCACCGCGGATTCGCCGACACCTTGCTGCGCATCCAGCACGCGCTCGACCTCTTTGGGATAGACGTTGTAGCCTCCGGAGATGATCAGATCCTTCTGCCGCCCGACGATGGAGACATAGCCGTCGGCGCTGATCTGCCCCAGATCGCCGGTGATGAAAAACCCGTCCGCGCGCAGTTCTTCGGCGGTCTTCTCCGGCATCCCCCAATAGCCCTTGAAGACGTTGGGGCCGCGCACCTCGATCATGCCGGTCTCGCCCTGCGCCAGCTCCGCGCCGGTTTCGGGATCGGTGATCCGGACCTCCACATCCGGCAGCGGCAGCCCCACCGTGCCCGCGCGCCGGTCGCCCTCATAGGGGTTCGAGGTGTTCATCCCGGTCTCGGTCATCCCGTAGCGTTCGAGAATGGCATGGCCGGTGCGCTCGCGGAACGCCACATGCGTCTCGGCGCGCAACGGCGCGCTGCCGGAGGTGAATAGCCGCATATGCCCGGCCTGCGCGCGGTCGAACGCGGGCGCGTCGAGCAGGCGGGTGTAGAAGGTCGGCACCCCCATCATCGCTGTCGCATGTGGCAGCGCCTCCAGCACCGCGTCGACGGAAAAGGAGGGCAGCCAGATCATCGCGCCGCCACGCAGCATCGACACGTTGCAGGCGACAAAGAGCCCGTGCGCGTGAAAGATCGGCAACGCGTGCAGCAACACGTCCTCGGCGGTGAAGCGCCAGATCCCGGCCAGCGATTGCGCGTTGGAGAGCAGATTGCCCTGCGTCAGCATCGCGCCTTTCGACCGCCCCGTCGTACCGGAGGTATAGAGAAAACAGGCAAGATCGTCGCTGTCGCAGGGCGTCACCGTGTTGGCAGGTGTGGATTTTGCCGCCGCCTCGGCAAGACTGCCCGCACCACTTGCCTCCATCGTCAGGAGCCGCGCATTGGCGGCATCGGCGACAGGCTGCAGGGCAGTGGCGGCTTCAGGGTCGCAGACCACCAGACCGGGGCCCGCATTGTCGAGAAAATATCCGATCTCCTCGGGTGTGTAGGCGGTGTTGAGCGGCAGGAAGATCACGCCGGAGCGCAGGCATGCCAGATAGAGCGCCAGCGCATCGGGGCTCTTGGCGACCTGCAAGGCCAGCCGGTCGCCTTTCTGCAACCCGATCTCTGCCAGCGCACCGGCGAACCGCGCCACACGCGCCGCCATCTCCGCATAGCTGATCGTCCCGCCATCGGGCAGATAGAGCAGCACATCCTCGCGCGTGGCGTGCTGGCCAAGCACTGCATCGTAAAGCGGGTTGGTCATGCGGCATCTCCGGTCTGCTGGGGCCTGAACGTGAGCGTCACGGTCATCGCGGTCATGCCCTCGGGCGTGCGGGCCCAGAGCGTGATGCCGCCATCCGGCTCATGGCGCCCTTTCAGCCGAAACGGATCCTGCGCAAAAAGCGGCGACATCGCCCGGATCTGCACATCCTCCAGCTCCCGCCCAGACGCCTGGGAGAGCCCCAGTTCGATTAGCAGCGTCGCGGTCAGCGGGCCGTGCACCAGAAGTCCGGGATACCCCTCGACCTGCCGGGTGTAAGGCGCGTCATAATGGATCTTGTGGCCGTAAAAGATCAGCGCGGAATAGCGAAACAGCAACACCGTATCGGGCTGAACCGCGCGGCCAAAGGTGGCATCCCCGGGCGCGGGCGTGCCTGCGGGAGGCGGCGCGCCGGGCTGAGGCGGCTTGCGGTAGACGATGGTCTGCGTCTCGGTCAACCGGTGCGCGCCACCCACCGTAAACGCATGATCCAACGTGACAAAACACAAGCGCCCGCTGCGCCCGGACGTCTCCTTGATGGCACGGATGGTGGAAGTCTTGCGCACGTGATCGCCGATCCTCAGAGGCGCTGTTATCCGCACGCCGCCACCCGCCCACATGCGGCGCGGCAGGCCGAAATCCGGGATGAAGCGGCCCAGCGCCTCGTGCCCGTCGGGCCCCAGATCGGAGGCTTTGATTTGCGGGTTGAAGTAGAGGTAATGCCAGAAGGGCGGCAAGGCGTCGCCCGCGCCAAGGGTCGGATCCTGATCCAGCGTCAATTGGAAATGCCGTGCCGGACGCGGGTCGAGCACGTCCTCGACGGTTTCGCTGCGCCCGACTGCGGCGTCAACCTCCGGGGCCACGGTCATCACAGCCCCCGAAAGCGCGGCGCGCGCTTTTCGGCGAAAGCGGCCTGGCCTTCACGGTAATCCGCGCTGTCGAAACACGCCGCGACCATCGCGTCTATCCGTGCCCGATCGCGCGCGCCCTCCGGCCCGGCCAATGCGCGCAGCGACGCCTTGACGGCCCGGATCGTCAAAGGCGCGTTTGCGGCGATGCCCTGCACGATCTCGTCCGTCTGCGCGTCAAAGACGTCGGTCGCAAACAGCCGGTCGCAGATGCCTTTCCGCAGCGCTTCGCCGGCGGGCATCTTGCGGGCGGTGAAGAGCAAATCGGCGGTGGTCGATGGCCCGAGCCTGCGGTGCAACGCGCCCACCGCGTCAAACCCGTAGCCCAGCCCCAGCCGCGCAGGCGTGATGGCAAAGCGCGCATCCTCTGCCGCAAGACGCAGGTCGCAGCGCATCGCGATTCCCAGCCCGCCGCCGACGCAATAGCCGCGGATCAGCGCCAGAGTCGGCACCGGCAGCGCCTCGAGCGCCACCTCGGCGCGCGCGACCATGGCATTGTAGCGCCCGGACACCGAGGTGCCGGAGCGGTTTTCGGCGAACTCCGAGATATCGGCGCCGGACACGAAAGCGCGGGTTCCGGCGCCGCGCAGCGTCACCACGCGCAGATCGTCATCATCCGCCAGCGCTTCGGCGGTGTCGCCCAGCGCCTCCCACATGCCCAGACGCATGGCGTTCAGCCGGTCGGGATTGTTGAAGGTGATCGCGGCAACCGGCCCGTCGCGCGCAACCAGCAGCCCGCCGCCCGCATGCTCCTGCACCCTGCCGGTCATCGCACGTGTGCCCGGCGGTGGTTTTTGGGTCTCATGCAACCGCTCCCGGGTTGAGGTAATACTGGATCTCGAAGAACACGCAGCCGTCGGGTGAAGTGAAGGGCCCGTGCGGCGTGCCCGGCGGGCGGCAGGCAAAGGCGGGGGCGGAAAATACCTCTCCGCCCTGCCCCGACGCGTCGCAGCCCGTTACCAGCCCGCCCGAGATCAGATAGACCTCTTCCCAGTAGTCGTGCAGGAAGATGTCCGGCGCCACGGTGCCCGGCTGAAAACGGATGAGCCGCGTGCGCACACCCAGCTTGGCGGTCTCGTCAAGCGCGCCCGACAACATCTTCTGTTCGACCCCCGGCGCGCCGCCGGGCACCGGCTCCCAGCCTTCGGCAGTGTCGAGCTCGTGAAACGGCACTTCGGGTTTGGGCATCATGGCGGTGTCCTTTGGTTCAGCGCATGTCGCAGCGGCTTGGGCTGGCCTCTTCGCAGGCCGCCATCGCATGGCTGATCCTAGCGGGTCTGCGCCGTCTCTCAACCGCGGTGATGCGATTTTTGGTATACAGAGATCCCGGACGGGGTGAAAGCGCCCATTTGTCGATGGCGTCACCCGCTTCGCCTAACCTTTTGACATAAAGCGATTAGACCGCGAAATCTCATAAATAATTCCGAAAAATCATCCCACACATCAAAGTTAATCCTCAGGATCATTTGATTTTTTGTACACAAAGTTCACCTTACCTCCTGCAGAGACCGCATGGCCGCCCGATCCGGCAAAAGACGCGGGCCCTGACGCGCAAGATAAAACCGCCTGACGCAAGGCGGCACCACCAACAGGAGAGACCCCATGAACCAGACCGAGTTCAATCGCCGCCAGTTTGTGGCGCTGCTTGGCGCAAGCGCCGCGGCTGCCGGCCTGCCGTCCATCGCCCGCGCGCAGGACGCGCTGAAGCTCTGGGCGCCGGGCATCGCCAAGGTGGGCGCGCAGGACTGGACCGACATGGAGGCGCAATCGGGCATCTCGATCAACGCCATCGCCAAATCCGCCCGCGCCGACGAGGCGATCCAGAAAATGGTCGTGGGTGACGGCAACGCGCTTTACGACGCGATGACCGACAATGGCGGCGGCATGGAGGACGCGCTGGCGAGCCAGGGCGCGATTGTCGAGCTCGACACCGCGCGCATCCCCAACTGGGCCAACCTGCTGGAAAGCTACCGCGAGGGCGGCAAATCCGCCGACACCATCCGCCACGAAGGCAAGGTGGTCGCGGTGCCCTATATCTCCAACGCCGACAGCCTTGCCTTCAACCACGATGAGATCGGCGAGGAGCTGACCTCGTGGGAGGCGCTCTTTGACAGCCAGTTCCGCGGGCGCGCGGCGATGCAGAACGATTTCGGCCCGACGCTGACCAACACCGCGATCTACCTCAAGCAATCGGGCAAGGGCGATATCGACAACCCGTCGGACATGTCCGAGGACGAGGTGCGCCAGACCTGCGAGTTCCTCATCGATCTGAAGAAAAAGGGCCATTTCCGCACTTTCTGGGACGGTGTGCAGAACGGCGCGGACCTGCTCAGCTCCGAAGAGGTGCTGGTCTCGTCCTGCTGGGAGGTCATCCAGATCTTTGCCGCGCGCAAGAACGGGCAGGACATCCGCTACGGCTCGATGAAGGAGGGCCACCAGTCGTGGAACAACGTGGTGATGCTGACCCGCGGCGGGCAGGAACGCGGCATGGAGGACGCGTTCTACAACCTCGCCAATCTCTATCTCGATCCGTGGTTCGGCGCGCGCACGCTGGCGGGGCTCGGCTTCACGCCGCAGATGACCGGTGTGGACGCCTATATCGAGGGCAACCCGGACGATTTCGACGCCGAGACCAAGGCGCTTCTGTCCGAGCGGCTCTCCCGCAAATCCGAGCGTCTGGCCAATCCCGGCAACGCCTGGCAGAACGTCTTTCCGACCAACATTCGCGCCTACCAGGACTGGTGGGCCCGGGTGCAGGCCGCGTGACCGGCGCGTGGCCACGGTAACAACCAATCCTGTCGGCAGGACCCGTCCTGCCGACAGCCCGCGCGAAAGCTGGAGCGAAAAGCTGGGGCGCTGGGTGTTTTACCTGCCGCTCATCTTCATGGTGCTGTTCTTCGCCATCCCGATGGCGGCCACCGTGGTCTTCAGCGTGTTCGAGCGCACGATGTTCTGGATGGAGCCGGGCTTCACGCTCTTTTCCTACGAGAATTTCTTCTTCTCGGCCCGGCTGACGAATTTCCTCGATTCGATGAAATATTCGCTGATCGCCGTGGCGATCTGCTTTGTGCTGGGCTTTCCCATCGCCGTTTTCGTGCGCAAGTCGATCCCGCAGGTGGCGCAGCACCGGGTGGTGCTGCTGTTCATCCTGCCCTTCATGGTCTCAGAGATCATCCGCGTCTTTGCCCTGCGCCCGGTGCTGCAGCGCAACGGGCTGGTGAACACCACCCTGCAGAACCTCGGCCTCATCGACGAGCCGCTGACCGTCCTGCTCTATTCCCATACCGGCGTGGTGATCGGAGAGGTCATGTCCTTTCTGCCCTTCATCGTCTTTTCGGGTTTTCTGGCGATGGAGGCGGTGCCGAAATACATCTTCGAGGTCTGCGATGATCTGGGTGTCGGCCCGTGGCGGCGCTTTTGTGACGTGATCCTGCCGCTGGCGGCACCGGGGATCTTTGCAGGCTCGGTCTTCATCTTCGTAAACGGTCTGGGTGTCGCGCTCCTTCCCAACATCCTGGGCGGTCCGGGGGCGGTCAATGCCGGGCTGATTGCCACGCAGGCGATCACCGCGCTCGACTTCCCGCTCGCCATGGCGGTGAGTGCCATCATGATGGCCACGCTGATGACGCTTCTGTGGATCGGTCACAGGCTCTTTGACCTGACCCGCATCCTGTCACCGCTGAGCTGAGGGGCGCGCGATGGACGATTATGCAAATCCCTGGCTGCACCGGCTGAAATGGGGCTACCTTCTGCTGGTCGTGCTCACGCTGATGACGCCGGTGTTCTACGTCATGTACGTCTCGTTCAACGCCAACGGCTTTGGCGCCAACGCCTATGATTTCACCTGGGAGTGGTACCGGCTGGTCTTTTCCGACGAGCTTCTGCTGGGCGCGCTGCGCTGGACGCTGATGCTGGCTGTCACCGTCACGGTGATCGCGGTGCCGATGGCGCTGCTGGCGGCCAAACACTACAAGGCCACGCGTAACAAGCTCTTCCCGGTCTTCCTGCTCTTGGCGCCGCTCTTTGTGCCGCCGGACATCCTGGGCTCGGCCTTGCTGGTGTTTTTCAAGAACCTCAACCTGTCGCTGATCTGGCTCGGGGACCAGCTGGGCACCTCGATCTTCGACAGCTGGTTCCGGCTCAGCTTTCTCACCGCGGTGATCGGGCTTATCATCTACACGATCCCCTATTCCTTCATCGTGATCCTGATCACCATGGGCCGCTACCGCCCCGAACAGACCGAGGCCGCCCGTGCCTGCGGTGCCAATGGCTGGCGCGCGTTCTGGGATATCGAGTTTCCGCAGATCCGCCCCGGCGTGCTCAGCGCCTGCGCCTTCACGGTGATCCTCGTGTTCAACGAATACACCCGCACCAGCCTGCTGAAAGGCGGGTTCGACACCTTCACCACCGTGTTGATCAGCCAGATGCTCAACACCGGCATGTCACCGCAATCCTATGCCATGTCGGCGATGGTCAGCTTCGTTGCCATTGCGCTCATCGGCTCCATCATCCTCTGGACCCTGATCCGGGCCGAGACGCTCAGCCGCGTTGCCCGGGCCAAGGCCGAACCCGTGATGTCCTGACCCGAAGGGAGGCCAGAATGACCAAGACCCCCGCCCCCGCCGTCGAGCTGCGCGGCCTTGCCAAGCATTACGGTGACGTCGTGGCGCTGACCGACGTCGATCTGAGCATCGCGGCGGGCGAATATTTTGTGCTGCTCGGGCCTTCGGGCGGCGGCAAGACCACGCTCTTGCGCACCATCGGCGGCTTTCACCGGCCCACCAAGGGCGAGGTGCTGCTGCACGGACAGGAGGTCGGTCACCTGCCGCCCGACAAGCGCCCCACCACCATGGTTTTTCAGGCCTACGCGCTTTTTCCGCATATGAGCGTGACGCAGAATGTGGGCTACGGGCTGAAGGTTGCGGGCATGGACAAGGCGCAGGCCGCCGAAAAGACCGCCGCCGCGCTGGAGATGGTCGGGCTCGACACATTTGCCGACCGCAGGCCGCACGAGCTTTCAGGCGGTCAGCAGCAGCGCGTGCAACTGGCCCGCGCCTTCGTGCTCGACCGCGATATCCTGCTTCTGGACGAACCCTTGGCGGCGCTTGATGCGCAGTTGCGCAAGGACATGTGTCTGGAGCTCAAACATCTGCAGGAAAAGGTCGGCATCACCTTCATCCATGTCACGCACAATCAGGAAGAGGCGATGACCGTGGCCGACCGCATCGCGCTGATCGCCAACGGCCGGCTTGTGGAACACGGGGCCGCCCGCGACATCTACCGCGCGCCGCAAAAGGCGTTCACCGCCAGCTTTGTGGGTGAGAACAACCTGCTTTCGGGCCGTGTGACGGAGACCGCCGGTCAGACCGCCCGGATCGATGTGGGCGGCACCGCGCTCCGCGTCGACCGGCGCGGACAACAGGTGCAAACAGGACAGGACGTGACGCTCTCGATCCGCTCCGAAAGCGTGGCTCTCGACACCGCACCGGACACCGAGGAAGACGGCACCTCGCTTGTCGGCAGCTATAACGAGGCGGTCTATCTGGGGCTCACCACCTCGCATCTGGTGCATCTGCCCGACGGCACCGAGATGGTCTCGCGTGTGATCGCCGATCAGGATGACATGATGCCCGCCGCGGGCGCGCCGGTGCGCCTGAGCTGGCAACCCGACGCCATCCGCCTGCATGTGGAGTGAGCGTCATGTCCTCCAACCCCCGCGTCCCGTTCCAGCTTGCGTCCGAACGCCCGATCCTGCCGCCGCTGGACGGCAAATCCCTGATCGTGCATGTGGTCATGAACATCGAATACTGGCCCTTCGACCGGCCGATGCCGCGCGGCATCATTCCCGCACCGCACGGCGCCTCACCGCCGCCGCCGGATGTGCCGAACTTCTCCTGGGTCGAATATGGCATGCGCTGCGGCATGCCCCGCATGCTCGACATGTTTGCCCGTCATGACGTGCCGGTCTCGGCCTTTCTGAACGCGCAGGTGGCCGATATCTACCCGTCGCTGATGGCAGCAGTGGTCGATGCGGGGTGGGAGCTGGTGGGGCACGGCTGGTTCCAGCAATCGCTGAAACAGGCCGGGGACGAGGCCGCGGTGATCCGCCAGAGCCTCGACCGGCTGGAGCAGGTCACCGGGCAACGGCCCAGGTCGTGGCTTGGTCCGGGGCTTGGGGAAAGCCTCGAGACCCCCGACATCCTGCAATCGGAGGGCATCGAGTTTCTGCATGACTGGGCGCTCGACGATCTGCCGGTCTGGATCGACACAACAGGCGGCCCCATCGTCGGCCTGCCCTATACGTTCGAGCTGAATGACGTGCCGATCTATGCGGTGCAGAACGGCTCAAGTGACGAGTACGAAAAACGTCTGGCCGCGACGCTCGCGGTCTACGAGCGCGAGATGGCGGCGACCGGACAGCCGCGCATCGTCACGCTGGCGCTGCATCCGCATATCATCGGCGTGCCGCATATCGCCTATCATTTCGAGCGCGCGCTCGGGATGCTGAGCGCGCGCGACGACACGGTCTTTGTGACCTCCAGCGTGATGGGCGAGTGGTTTCGCAGCGCCGCTCCGGCGGGCGCGCGGGCCGAGGGCCCCGCGTCATGAGCGCGCTTGGTCATCTCCGGGTGCTCGACCTCACCCGCGTGCGCGCCGGGCCCACCTGCACCCGCGTTCTGGCGGATTTCGGCGCCGATGTGATCCGCATCGAAGCCCCCGCGGGTGCCGATCCCAGCGCCAATGTCAGCGGCGCGCGCGACGGCTATGACATGCTGAACCTGCACCGCAACAAGCGCTCGGTAACGCTGAACCTCAAGGATCCGGAGGGCCACGCGGTCTTTCTGAAGCTGGTCGAAAAAGCCGATGTGGTGGTCGAGAACTTCCGCCCCGACGTCAAGGACCGCCTGAAGATCGCCTATGCCGATCTTGCCTCGGTGAACCCGGGCATCGTGCTTGCCTCGATCTCCGGCTTTGGTCAGGACGGGCCATATGCGCGCCGCGCGGGCTTTGACCAGATCGCGCAGGGCATGGGGGGGCTGATGGCGGTGACCGGCCATGCGGGCCAGGGCCCGATGCGTGCCGGGGCCGCGGTGGCCGACAGCAGCTCGGGGCTTTATGCGGCCATCGGCATCCTCATCGCGTTGCAGGAACGCGCGCGCTCGGGCCGCGGCCAATGGGTGCACACCTCGCTTTTGCAGGCGCAGATCGCGCTGATGGATTTTCAGGCCGCGCGCTATCTGGTCGATGGCGAGGTGCCGCCGCAGGCGGGCAACGATCATCCTTATGTGACCCCGATGGGCGTGGTCGCCAGCAAGGACGGGCACCTCAATCTTGGCGTCGGCAGCGACGCGCAATGGCAGGCCTTTTGCGTCGCTATCGGGCGGCAGGACTGGGCGGACGACCCCGGGCTTGCCACCAATGCCGACCGCTTTGAACGCCGCGCCGAGCTCTGGAAGCTGCTGGCCCCGGTCTTTGCGGAAAAGACCACCGCCGAGTGGTCCGCGCTGCTGGAAGAGGCGGGCGTGCCCGCGGGGCCGATCTATGCCATGGACGAGGTCTTTGACGACCCGCAGGTGCAGCATCTGGAAATGGCCGCCCCCTGCCCGCATCCGCGGCGCGGCGACACGCGGCTGGTCGCGCAACCGGTGACGCTTGACCGCACCCCCTCCGCGTTGCGGCAGGGGGCGGCGGATCTGGGCCAGCACAGCGCCGAGATCCTGACCGAATTCGGGTATTCGGAGGCCGATATCGCAGGCCTGCGCGCCCGCAACATCATCTGAAGGGGACCCCCCGTGACGCAAATCGACACCAACGCCATCACCATGCCCGTGGCCCCCGCCTGGACCGAGATCCGCGACGCCGTCGCCCGGCTTTGCGAGGATTTCCCCAACGCCTATTGGCAAAAGCTCGACAAGGAAGACGCCTATCCGACGGAGTTCGTGCGCGCGCTGACAGAGTCGGGGTTTCTGGGCGCGCTGATCCCCGAGGAGTTCGGCGGCTCGGGCCTGCCGCTTGCCGCCGCGGGCGCCGTGCTCGAGACGATCCACGCCAAAGGCTGCAACGCCGCCGCCTGCCACGCGCAGATGTACACGATGGGAACGGTGCTGCGGCATGGCTCGCCCGAGCAAAAGGCGCAGTACCTGCCGAAGATCGCCAGCGGAGAGCTGCGCCTGCAGGCCTTCGGCGTGACCGAGCCCACCACCGGCAGCGACACCACACAGCTCAAGACCCGGGCCGAGAAAACCGACCGCGGCAGCTATATCGTGAACGGCCAGAAGGTCTGGACCAGTCGCGCCTTCGAATCGGACCTGATGCTGCTTCTGGCGCGCACCACCCCGGCGGATCAATGCAGCAAACGCTCCGATGGCATGTCGGTGTTTCTTGTGGACATGCGCGACGCGTTGGGCAATGGGCTGGAGCTGTCGAAGATCGACGCGATGATCAACCACAACACCTGCGAGGTGTTCTTCGACAATCTCGAGATCCCCGCCGACACGCTGATCGGCGAGGAAGGCAAGGGCTTTCGCTATATCGTCGACAGCATGAATGCCGAGCGCATCCTGATCGCCTATGAATGCATCGGCGACGCCAAGTTCTTTGTCGAAAAGGCCTGCGATTATGCCAATGAGCGGCAGGTTTTCGGCAAGCCCATCGGCGCCAATCAGGGCATCCAGTTCCCGATCGCCAAGGCCTATGCGGAGGCGCAGGCGGCCGAACTCATGGTGACCAAGGCCGCCTCGATGTTCGATGCAGGCCAGAAGGCCGCGGCAGAAGCGAACATGGCCAAGCTGCTGGCCGCGGACGCCTCCTGGCAGGCCGCCGAGACCTGCATGCAGGTCTATGGCGGGTTTGCCTTCGCGCGCGAATACGGGATCGAGCGCAAGTGGCGCGAGGCCCGGCTCTACCAGACCGCGCCGATCTCCAAGAACATGATCTTCGGCTATCTCGGCCAGCACGTGCTTGGCCTGCCGCGCAGCTACTGAGATGTCCTCGCGCGGGCGGGCCATGTGCTGCGATGGCGCGGCGGGCTTGAGAAGGCTCGTGTCGGCTTCAGGTCGCCCGGTCCGGATGGGCGCTCCGAAACGCCGGATGCGCTGCGCAGGCGGCTTCCACCGCGAGGATGCGGGCGCAATCGCCGTAATCCACACCCCAGCGCCTTGCGTTGTAAAGCTGCGGCATCAGGCAGATGTCGGCCAGTCCCGGCGTGTCGCCACATGCATAGGGGCGCTGCTCGAACCCGGCCAGCAAGGCCTCAAACGCCGCCAGCCCCGGCGCAATGAAGTGCTGCATCCAGCGGGTGCGCGCGGGTTCCTCCCCGCGAGTGGCATAGGTCGCCACCGACAGATTGCAGACCGGATGCAGGTCAACGGCAATGGCATGCGCCAGCGCCTGCACCCGCGCCCGCATCAAGGGATCCACGGGCAACAAACCCAGCCCCCGCGTGACGTCCAGATACTCGATTATCGCAAGCGATTGAGTGAGCCGCGCACCGTCGATTTCGAGCACCGGCACAAAGCCCTGCGGATTGCGCGCCAGATGCGCGGGGCTCCTCTGCGCTTTGGCCAAGAGGTCAACCGTCTCCACCCGGTGGTCGATGCCGGCCAGTTGGAGCGCGATCCGCACACGGTAGCTGGCAGAGGATTTGGGATAGTCCCACAAGACACCGTCGCTCATCCCGTCACCGCCAACTTTGCCCCGCGCTGGACCAGATCGGCGCGCCGGCCAGCCCATTGTCTGGCGATCGGGCCTTCACAAGCGACGTCTCTGCCCTGACAGCCTGCTCCCGCAGGCCTAATGCCCGGATCGAGCCTCACGCACATGCCGCTCCCCTTTCGACAGCGTTTTACCACGCGCCGCATCGCCGCGCCATGACGCTCCGCCCATTCGCGCGCCACCGGATGGGTCGGGACGGCAGCCCGCTGCGCGAGCAAAGCTCGGAGGACGCAGTAGACACATGCAAGACACCGTCGCCAGACACCGGCCAGAGAATTGCGCGGCCCAAGGCCAGCAACGTTCAGTCACGGGCCAATTGGGCGGACCTGACACGCCGCAGCCGATCAGTTCATCCGAAAATATGGCGGCCCGGCAGACGTCCAATGACCTTGCCCACCCATCTCCGCCAAATCCGCTCAAATGCGAATGCTGCCGCACAGCTCCGCTCGGCACAGATGGAAAATAACACGATTTAAAGAGGTTAACTGGTGCCCCCACACCGCGTTTTTCTTCAGCTCCACAGTGTTCCATAGCACGCCAGGACTTCTATTAAGATATTGATAAAAAATGTTTTTCAACCCCACCCTGTTCCGCAGTGATCCGAGACATGCATCATCAAGGGTGAATACAGAGGTGGACCAAATGACCCCTGCATTGAACAGACGAACGGCTGCGCAGGCCAAATCTGCGCCCCCCGGAAAATACTGAGATGGAGGCGGACTTTGGCTTCACAAGCGTCGTGACGGTGGTGCGCAGTGGGTTCCACGGGTCGGCATTGACAATCGCCGGAGGGAACTGGGCCTAGGCAGTTATCCGACTGTCTCCATCTAGGAAGTGCGCGAGGAGGCCGCCCGCTGGCGAACAGTGGCGCGCAAAGGGCTGGACTCAAAGAAGGAGCGCCAACGGCTCCGGCGAGAGGCGGCGCGTGACATGCACCTGCTTGAAGACGTGGCGCCGCAAGCGTTCGAAGCTCGGAAAGCGGAACTGAAAGGTGATGGAACGGCGGGCCGCTGGTTTTCCCCGCTCGAACTTCACATCTTGCCAAAGCCGGGCCGCACTGGAGTAGCCCCCTGAAAGTGGTCCACCAACTGGGATAGATTGTCCCGCAAATTGGAGGATCAGCGATGGCTGGAAA
>CANMMF010000011.1 GCA_947498985.1 uncultured Paracoccaceae bacterium
CGCACGAGATCAAGGGCCAGGGCATCTATTGCTACGTGACCCTGATGAACGGCGTCGAGCCCAGCGAAGAGCTGCGCAAGGAGCTGCGCACCTGGGTGCGTACCGAGATCGGCCCCATCGCCGCCCCCGACCTCATCCAATGGGCCCCCGGCCTGCCGAAAACCCGCTCCGGCAAGATCATGCGCCGCATCCTGCGCAAGATCGCCGAAAACGACTACGGCGCCCTCGGAGACACCTCGACCCTCGCAGAACCCCAGGTCGTCGATGACCTCATCGACAACAGGATGAACCGCTAGGGTCCGCCCGCGTAACCAGAGCTGGCGGGCACCTGACCCGCCGGCCAAAACACTTCCCGAAACCCGGCTAACTTAACGCGCCGTTTACCCAAAAACGCGTTTTTGCTTCCCACCACATCATTATTCTATAGACTTCTGCTCATGCGTCTGGTGGGGGCTCACTGGACGGAGAAGAGACATGCAGATCACGGTCGCGCCACCCAATTTCGCGCCGCTGAGCACAGGACACCCGTTTGGCCTGCCCGGTGCGAACCGACCCCAGGATGCCCAGAAGCGCGTGACCCCGGTCACACAATCCAACGGATCGAACACGGCGCAGACGCAGACGCGTCCGCCAAACCTGCCAATGCCGCGGCAGAACGGGTCGCCCGATGGCGAAGCCCGCGTCGCGCCGCCATCCATCATGCAGATCAAGATCAGCCAGATCCTCGACGCGCAGGCCTCAAAGCGACGCGAGGAAGCCGCAGATCTCGACGAAGTCGAGCAGACCGCCGCCGCGCCGCAAAAGCCCGCCGTTGACGACAAGGAGGCACCGGCTGTCGAGACGGAAACGGCCGAAACGGAACCGCAGGAGGCGACGCCAAATCCGGATGCGAAACGCGCTTACGAGGACACGGCCAACCTGTCCCGCAACGCTGTTTTCAGCACTTTGCCATAATTGTTCTTGGGCAACGCCTCGATCGGGACATAGGTCTTTGGCCGTTTGAACCGTGCGATCCGGGCGAGGCAATGCGCGTCCAGAACCGCCTCGTCCAAAGCCCCGTCGCTGACCACAAACGCCACAACCTCTTCGCCCCATTCGGGATGTGCACGCCCGACCACGGCCACCTCACGCACGGCGGGGTGCTCCAGCAAGGCCTCTTCCACTTCGCGCGGATAGATGTTCGTGCCACCCGAGATGATCACGTCGCGCGATCTGTCGTGCAGCGTGACATAGCCCTCGCGGTCCATCGCGCCGATGTCACCGGTCCAGAGCCACCCATCCTTGAGCGCAGCCGTCGTGGCCGCATCATTCTGCCAATAGCCGGGCATCACGACATCGCCGCGCACCAGGATTTCTCCGATCTCACCGGTGGCGAGCGCGGCGCCGTCCACCCCCGCAACCCGAACCTCCACCGCAGATTGCGCACGGCCGACGGAACCCAGACGGGCGCGCCATTCGGGCGATTCCCTGTCGGCAATGTCGGCGCGCGACAGGGACGTGATGCCCATCGGGCATTCGCCCTGCCCGTAGATCTGCACAAAGACCGACCCGAACTGGTCCACCGCCTCGATGATATGGGCGGAATACATCGGCCCGCCCGCATAGACGATGGTCTTGAGACCGGACCCGCGCCGATCCTGCTGTTTTGCAACCCGCGTCAGCCGCTGCACCATCGTCGGCGCCATGAACATATGCGCGCGACCGAAATGTGCCGCCAGATCAAGCGCTTCCGAGGCATCGAACCCGCCCGATGCCGGAAAGACATGCGCCGCGCCCGCATGCACATGCATCATGTTGTAGAGCCCCGCGCCATGGCTGAGCGGTGCGGCATAGATCGTGGCATCTCCGCGGTCGACCCTGTCGCAATCGGTCTGGTAACTCAGCGACATGAGCATGAGCATCCGGTGCGTGATCAAGACGCCCTTGGGACGCCCGGTGGTGCCAGAAGTATAGAACAGCCACGCCAGATCCCGGGGCGCGCGATGCATGGGTGCCGACACGGGCGGGTGCGCCAACATCTCGCGCCAGGCCGCGGCGCCGGTTTCGAGCACGCGCGCCGGTGTGACCTGTGACAGCCCGTCGGCCAGATCCGGCGTGGCAAACACCAGCCGCGCTCCCGCGTTTTCGATGATCCAGGTGGCCTCGGCGGGATGCAGCTTGGCGTTGATCGGCACCACCGCCGCGCCCGCGTACCAGGCGCCGTAAAGCGCAACGAGGTATTCGGGCGCGTTCTTCATGAAAATCGCCACGCGGTCGCCGGGTGTGAGCCCAAATTGGTCCAGCCCCGCCGCAAGGCGCAGGGCGGCCGCGTGAAAGCCGCCGTAGTCCAGCACCGCCTCGGTGCCCCGAAAAAGCGCCGGGCGCCCGGGATCGAGAGCCGCGCGCGCCTGCAGCCAGCCTGCGATGTTCATGACCCCTCCGCGTTCCGACGCGCGCAGTCTATCCGCAGCCCGCAGTGACCCGCAATTGCCCGCGCGATTTCGTCGCCCGCGCCGCTTTCCTCCGCCGCAAGCTTGGCCTATAAGCACGAAGCCGGAGGCCACGGCGCAACGCGTGCCGGACGACCAGAAAAATCAGGCGAGGATCGCATGAGCAAGCAAAACCACGACGCGGATGTGGCCTTTATCAAGGCGTTGGCCGAACTTCTGCGCGAGAACGACCTGACGGAGTTGCAGGTCAAGCGCGACTACGGAGAAGACGACAGCCTGAATGTCCGGGTCAGCCGCGCGACGCTTGCAGCCGCGCCCGCACCGGCCCCGGTGGCGGCAGTGTCGAGCCCGGCGCCGGTCGCGGCGGCGGCCCCTGCCGAAGCGCCCGAAGACCCCGCGGCCCACCCCGGCGCGGTGACCTCGCCGATGGTCGGCACCGTCTACATGCAGGCCGAACCCGGAGCGCCGTCCTTCATCTCGGTCGGCGCGCAGGTCGGCGAGGGCGACACGCTGCTGATCGTCGAGGCGATGAAGACCATGAACCACATCCCGGCGCCCAGGGCCGGCACCGTCAAGCGCATTCTCGTCGAGGACGGCGCGCCGGTGGAATACGGCGCGCCTCTCGTGATTCTCGAATAAGGCGCGGACAGATGTTCGACAAAATCCTGATCGCCAATCGTGGTGAAATCGCCCTGCGCGTGATCCGGGCCTGCCGGGAAATGGGCATCGCCAGCGTTGCGGTACATTCGACCGCGGATGCCGACGCCATGCATGTGCGCATGGCCGACGAGACAATCTGCATCGGACCCGCCCCCTCCACCGACAGCTATCTCAGCGTGGCCGCGATCATTTCGGCCTGCGAAGTGTCCGGTGCGCAGGCGATCCATCCGGGCTACGGGTTCCTGTCGGAAAACGCGCGTTTCGTGCAGGCGGTCGAGGATCACGGGCTGACCTTCATCGGCCCGTCGGCGGCCCATATCAGCGAGATGGGCGACAAGATCACCGCCAAGGAAACCGCCAAGGCCCTGGGCATCCCGGTCGTCCCGGGTTCCGAAGGCGGTGTGGCCACGCTCGAGGAGGCCAAGATCATCGGGGCGGAGTTCGGCTATCCGGTGATCATCAAGGCCACGGCGGGCGGCGGCGGGCGCGGCATGAAGGTCGCGAAATCCGAAGCCGAGATGGAGCGCGCCTTCCAGACCGCGCGCGCCGAATCCAAGGCCGCGTTTGGCAATGACGAGGTCTATATCGAGAAATACCTGCAGAAACCGCGCCATATCGAAGTGCAGGTCTTTGGCGACGGTCAGGGCGGCGGCGTGCATCTGGGAGAGCGCGATTGCTCTTTGCAGCGGCGCCACCAGAAGGTTTTCGAAGAGGCACCTGGCCCCTCGATCAGCGCCGAGGAGCGCGCCGAGATCGGGTCGATCTGCGCCAATGCGATCGCCAGGATGGGCTATTCCGGCGCCGGCACCATCGAATTTCTCTACGAAGATGGCGGGTTCTATTTCATCGAGATGAACACCCGGCTGCAGGTCGAACACCCGGTGACCGAAGCGATCTTCGGGCAGGATCTGGTGCGCGAACAGATCCGCGTCGCCGCGGGCATGCCGCTGTCGTTCCGCCAGGAGGATCTGGAGATCAACGGCCACGCCATCGAAGTGCGCATCAATGCCGAGAAGCTCCCGAATTTCTCGCCGTCGCCGGGCCGGATCTCGCAATATCACGCGCCGGGGGGCCTTGGCGTGCGCATGGACAGCGCGCTTTACGACGGCTACCGGATCCCGCCCTATTACGACAGTCTCATCGGCAAGCTGATCGTGCATGGCCGCGACCGGACCGAAGCGCTGGCGCGGCTCAACCGTGCGCTGGGAGAGCTGATTGTCGACGGCGTTGACACGACGATCCCGCTCTTTGGCGCGCTGCTGCAGGAGCCCGACATCCATAGCGGCAATTACACGATCCACTGGCTGGAAAAGTGGCTGGAGGCAGGTGGCGTCGACCGGTAACCTGCGCCCCATGATGGCCATGCGCGCGGGCTCCGGGCGGGTGGCCCCCGGCGGGCCAGCCTTGACGGCGCCGCGAGGCTTCCGGCCAGGCAGGTTGCACGTGCGATGACACTCGAACCCGATCTTCTCCTGCACGCCTATCGCACCGGCATCTTTCCGATGGCCGAGCACCGCGACGACACGGAGATCTTCTGGGTCGACCCGCGCCGCCGGGGGGTGATGCCGCTGGACGGGTTTCACATCTCGCGCTCGCTTGCACGGCGGTTGCGGCGCGACGATTACGACATCACGCTCAACCACGATTTCGAAGGTGTGATGGAGGGCTGCGCCGACCGGTCCGAGACCTGGATCAACGGCGAGATCCGCGGCCTCTACCGGGAGCTCTTTGCGCTCGGCCACGCGCATTCGCTCGAAGTCTGGATAGAGGGCGCGCTGGCCGGAGGGGTCTACGGCGTGGTTGTGGGGCGGGCTTTTTGCGGGGAATCGATGTTTTCAAGGCGCAGGGACGCGTCGAAAATCGCGCTCGCCTGGCTTGTCGATCAGCTGCGCCGGGCGGGGTTCACGCTGTTTGACACGCAATTCCTGACGCCGCATCTGGCCTCGCTCGGCGCGGTCGAGATCACCCGCTCAACCTACCGGCAGCGGCTGGCCGAAGCGCTGGAACGCGACGCCAACCTGCTCTCCGTGCCGCTGGCGGTGTGCGGTCACGACGTGGTGCAGCGTAACACCCAGACGTCGTAGCGTGCGTGATCAAGCGGGTTGAGCGCGGGCGAAGAGGCGACCATCCAGCCGCGAAACACCGGTTCGGCCACGCCTGCTTCGCGGATCGTGAGAAAGGCGTAAGCATCGCCCGACGGGTTGCCACTGGGATAGCGGCAATCGCGCAGGGTCACTTCCACCAGCCCCATCACCGCGCTGCCGCCGTTGGGCAGGGTGAAATCGGTGACCTTGGCGTTGAGCTTGTCGAGCCCGCGCATGATCGCGCCGGTGCCGGTGTTGACTTGCTCCTGCGCGGTCACCGGCGCCATCAGACCCAGCGCGGCCATCAGAATTGCCAGCAAGGCCGCGCGTCTCATTCCTCGTCTCCGGCCACGAATTTCATCAACAGGCTGATCAGGCTGACCGAGCCCTGGGTGTCCAGGATCTCATCCTCCGCGCCGTAGTAGAACAGCGATCCGCCGGGGCTGATCTCGACAAAATTGCCGCCCAGCAAGCCTTCGGAGGCCACAACGATGGCGCTGTCATCAGGGATCATCACGCCGTCGCGGATCGTGATCACGGTGTCGGCGCGGTAGGTTTCGGCGTTGAGCTCGATTCCCGTCACGGTGCCGACCTTGACGCCCGCGAGCCGGACGTCCGTGCCGACATTCACACCCTCGGCAGAGCGGAACGACGCCTTGAGCGGGTAGCCATCGCTGCCCAGTTCGAACCCGGTGCTCTGGACGGCATAGATGCCAAAGCCCAGCGCGGCGGCCAGAACGGCACCGCCGACAAGCACCTCAGCGGTGGAGTGGCTCATTCCGGGCTCCAGGCCTCGTAATCGCTGCGCGGCGCAGGCGTCTCGCGCCGGATCGAGCCGCTGGGCGCATAGGCCAGCGCGGTGCCTGTCAGGTTCTCCAGATGCGGTTTCTCCCAATCCTTGCGCGGCAAGGGCGTGTCGGTCGGCGGATCCTGGTAGGTGTGATGCAGCCAGCCGTGCCATTCCGGGCTGACGCGCGACGCCTCGGCCTCGCCATTATAGATCACCCAGCGCCGCGAGCCGTCGCCGTTCTGGTAAAAGATGTTGCCCTGCGCGTCTTCACCGACGCGCGTGCCATGGCGCCAGGTGTGGAACTGGGTGTTCAGCGTCTGCCCGTTCCACCAGGTCACCGCGCGCAGAAGGGAGTTGAGAATGCCCATGACAGAGTCCTCGAATGGTGTTGGATCTTTGTATGCCGAAAACGCCACGCACAGTCCAGTGGCGCAGAGGTCGCGGGGCGGAAGCTGGCCGAAATTCAGATGCCCGTCCGATCAGTCGGGCGCAAGCGCAGTAACCTCGATCTCGATACGGTATTTCGGCTCGATAAGAGCGCATTCCAGCATCGTGGCCGCGGGTGGATTGGCGCCGAATGTGTCCGCCAGGATCGGCATGCAGGCGTCGAACTCCCGGTGATCGGGCAGGTAATACACCACACGCACGACATCGGCAAAGCTCGCCCCGGCATCCGAAAGGGCTGTTTCGATGATGGCAAGTGCGGCGCGGCATTGGGCGACGACATCTGCGCCCTCGCCCACCGTACCGGCCACATGCACAAAGCCGCCCGCCACCACCGCGCGGCAATACCCGGCCTGCGCCTCAAATGGTTGTTCGGACGAGATACGGCGGATGCGCATTGCGGTCTCTTGGCAAGGAAAAAGGCGGGGAGTGCCCCCGCCCCGAATGTCGAGAGCGCCCGGCGGTCAGCTGGCCGAGGCGCCTTCCTTCTTCTGATCACCATAGATCATCAGAGGTTTGGATTCGGCGGTCACCGCCTCTTCGTTGACCACAACTTCGCTCACCTCTTCCATGCCCGGCAGCTCGAACATCGTGTCGAGCAGGATGCCTTCGAGGATGGAGCGCAGGCCACGTGCGCCGGTCTTGCGCTCGATGGCCTTCTTGGCGATGGCCGAAAGCGCGTCTTCGGTAAAGCTGAGATCGGTTTCTTCCATCTCGAAGAGGCGCTGATACTGCTTGACCAGCGCGTTCTTTGGCTGGGTCAGGATCGTGACCAGCGCGTCCTCGTCGAGATCCTCGAGCGTCGCGACCACCGGCAGGCGGCCGACAAATTCCGGGATCAGACCGAATTTCAGCAGATCCTCGGGCTCGAGTTCCTGGAAGGTCTCGCCCACGCCCGCTTCGCTGTCATCGCGCACATCGGCGCCGAAGCCCATGGCGGAGCCCTTGCCGCGCTGCTTGATGATCCGGTCGAGCCCGGCAAAGGCGCCGCCGCAGATAAACAGGATGTTGGTGGTGTCCACCTGCAGGAATTCCTGCTGCGGATGTTTACGCCCGCCCTGCGGCGGCACGCTCGCCACCGTACCCTCCATCAGTTTCAGCAGCGCCTGCTGCACCCCCTCGCCCGACACGTCGCGGGTGATCGAGGGGTTTTCGGATTTGCGGGTGATTTTGTCGACCTCGTCGATATAGACGATGCCGCGCTGCGCGCGCTCTACATTGTATTCCGACGCCTGCAGCAGCTTGAGGATGATGTTCTCCACATCCTCGCCGACATAGCCCGCTTCGGTCAGCGTGGTGGCGTCGGCCATGGTGAAAGGCACGTCAAGGATGCGCGCCAGCGTCTGCGCCAGCAGCGTCTTGCCGCAGCCCGTGGGGCCGATCAGCAGGATGTTGGATTTCGCGAGCTCGATGTCAGAGCTTTTCTGCGCATGGTTGAGACGCTTGTAATGGTTGTGCACCGCAACCGAGAGCACGCGCTTGGCCTTGGCCTGGCCGATCACGTAATCATCCAGAACGTCGCAAATCTCGCGCGGGGTGGGTACGCCGTCCGCGGATTTCAGGCCTGCGCCCTTTGTCTCTTCGCGGATGATGTCCATACACAGCTCGACGCATTCGTCGCAAATGAACACCGTGGGGCCAGCTATCAGCTTGCGCACCTCGTGCTGGCTCTTTCCGCAGAAGCTGCAATAGAGCGTGTTCTTGCTGTCGCTGCCTGAATTCGTCGCCATTTCGCACCTTTCCCGGCTGTGTACCGGTTACGTTCGTCGTTCGGGGCGTGGCGTTGCAACGCCCCCAAATATCGGGCTGGCCGCTGATTTTCGCCAGCTTAAGACAGCGGTCCGGGGCGAGCAATGCGAAAATGCGCCCCGGAATTATTGCTTTTCGAACGTCGCTTATTCGTCGCCGTCCTCTCCATCCAGGGTCCGGCTGGTGACGATCTCGTCGATATGCCCCCATTCCTTCGCCTCTTCGGGGGTCATCCACTTGTCGCGATCCAGTGCCTGCTGCACCGTTTCGTAATCCTGACCGGTATGTTTCATGTAAAGCTGGTAAAACCGCTCCCGCGTCTGTTCGATATGGCGGGCGGAGATCAGGATATCGGCCGCCGTGCCCTGCGAGCCGCCGGAGGGCTGGTGCACGAGGATCTCCGAATTGGGCAGCGAAAAGCGCATCCCCGGCTCGCCCCCGATGGCGATGACCGATCCCATGGACGCCGCGAGACCGCAGATCAGCGTGGAGACCTTGGGTTTGATATATTGCATCGTGTCGTAGATGCTCATCCCCGCGATCACGCTGCCGCCGGGGCTGTTGATATACATGGAGATCTCCTTGCTCGGATTCTCCGCCTCCAGATGCAGGAGCTGTGCCACGATCAGCGAGGACATGCCGTCATGCACCGGCCCGTTCACGAAGATGATCCGCTCCTTCAGGAGGCGCGAGAAAATGTCGTAGGCCCGCTCGCCCCGGCTGGTCTGCTCGACCACCATGGGAACGAGGTTCATGTAGGTATCAATGGGATCTTTCATGTTCGCCTGCCTGCTCATGTTTGGGAAACTGCGTATCGCATCAAAGTTACTCGAATCTTAGTATCGGCCCTCAGGGGCTGCAAGGGGCGCTCAAAGATTGACGTAAACGGCGCTTTTCACGGGTTGATGCGGGACGCGCCGGATCTAGCTGGCCGGGAGCCCAGACGGAAAGCCCAGACGGAGAGCTCTCATTCCGATGCCCGCGCCAGTCGCCTCAGCCGGTCACGCCGCCGCCCGCGCCGCGCTCGACGCGTTTCTGCCCCATGCCGGGGCGCATTATGCGGCACGCCGCAATTACGATCTGGGCCCCGGCCAGCACAGGCATGTCTCGCAACTCTCGCCCTATCTGCGCCACCGCGTGATCACCGAAGCAGAGGTCCTGCGCGCGGTTCTTGACCGGCATGGCACTGAAAAGGCGGGAAAATACATCCAGGAGGTGTTCTGGCGGACCTATTGGAAGGGCTGGCTGGAGATGCGCCCCGGCATCTGGCACAGCTACCGTCACGATCTGCGCCGCGCGCTGGACGATGTGCAGACCCAAGGCGGGCTCCGCGCCGGGTGGGAGGCCGCCTGCACGGGCCAGACCGGCATCGAGGCGTTCGACGCATGGGCGCGGGAACTGGCCGGGACGGGCTATCTGCACAACCACGCGCGCATGTGGTTCGCCTCGATCTGGATCTTCACGCTGCGTCTGCCCTGGGTGCTCGGCGCGGATTTCTTTCTGCGCCATTTGCTGGACGGCGATCCTGCGTCCAACACGCTGAGCTGGCGCTGGGTCGCCGGGTTGCAGACGCGCGGCAAGAGCTACCTCGCACGCGCCGCCAATATCGCGGAGTTCACCGAAGGCCGGTTTCGCCCGTCCGCCGCGGAGCTTGCCGCCGAGGCGCCGCCGCTCGACGGGCCCGAGCCGCCGCCACGCGGCACGCCCCCGGACAACAGCCGCTTTGATCCGGACCGGCGCACCGCGTTTGTGCTGCACGAGGACGATCTGTCACCGGAGTTTCTCTTTGCACGCGGTCTGCAGCCGCTGGGAACCGCGCTTTTGACCTCGGGTGGTCGGCTCAGCCCGCTGGCGATGTCGCCTTCTGTGCTGGCCTTCCGGCAGACGGCCCTGCGCGACGCGGCCACGCGCCATGCGCCCCGTCTCGGCCCGCTCACCGACGGGCTTGCGGATGCCGCCGCCCTGACCCGATGGGCAAGCGATCTGGGCGCCGAGCAGATTGTGACCGCGTTTGCCCCTGTCGGCGCGGTACGCGAGACCCTGGACGGGATCGGCGGTCTGCCGGTCATCCGCGCGTTACGCGGCTATGACGGGCGCGCCTGGCCGCATGCCACGGCCGGGTTCTTCAAGTTCAAAAAGCAGATCCCCGCGCTGCTCGACGCGATACAGACCACGTGAGGCCGTCCGCTCAGGCCCAGTCCTGCAACCGCGCCACGTAGCGCGCCAGCGTGTCGATCTCGAGATTGACCCGGTCGCCCAGCGCCACCCGGCCCCAGGTTGTCACCGCCTTGGTGTGCGGGATGAAATTGATGCCGAAATCGCGGCTCTCGACCTCGTTTACCGTGAGCGACGTGCCATTGAGCGCCACCGAACCCTTGGGGGCGATGAAGCGCGCCAAAGCCTCCGGCGCGCGCAGCGTCACACGTGTGCTGTCGCCTTCGTCCTGCATACCGACCACCTCGGCCACGCCGTCCACATGTCCCGACACGATATGCCCGCCCAGCTCGTCGCCAACCTTGAGCGCGCGTTCGAGGTTGACCACGCGGCCCGCGCCCCAGGTGTCGAGATTGGTCTTGGAGACGGTCTCGGCACTCACATCCACGTCAAACCAGTCCGGCCCCAGCGCCACCACGGTGAGGCACACCCCGTCGCAGGCAATCGACGCGCCGATCTCGATCCCGTCTGTGTCATAGCCCGTGCCGATCCGCGCGCGCAGATCGCCGCGCCGTTCGAGCTGGCGGATTTCGCCCTGATCCGTGACTATGCCTGTGAACATGGGCAATTCCCCCCGCACCGGGCCTTAATTTCGCCGGGATCAAGCGTTAAGACCGTCTTCAGGCCAAGCACATAGAACGGCACCATGAGCAACGCAACCAGTCCCGACCGGGTCTTTCTGTTCCTGCAGGGGCCGCACGGCCCCTTCTTTCACCGGCTGGGCACGATGCTGCGGCGCACCGGGGCAGAGGTCTGGCGCGTGGGTTTCAACGCGGGCGACCGGGCGTTCTGGTTTCATCCCAAAAGCTACCTGCCCTATCGCGGCACCGCTTCCGACTGGCCGGAGGCGTTTGCGTCCCTGATCCGCGACAAGGGCGTGACCGATATCGTGCTTTACGGCGATGTCCGCCCGATCCACGCACAGGCGGTGGCCGCGGCACGCAAAACCGGGCTCACCGTGCATGTGTTCGAGGAAGGGTATATGCGCCCCTACTGGGTCACCTATGAGCGCGGCGGCTCCAACGGGCATTCCAGGCTGATGCAGATGTCGGTCGATGACATGCGCCGCGCGCTTGAGCTGTCGGACATGGAGGCGCCGCTGCCGCCCGCGCATTGGGGCGACATGCGCCAGCACATCTTCTACGGCGCGCTTTATCACTGGTTTGTCATGGTGCGGAACGGCGATTACCGGAACTTCCGCCCGCATCGCTCGATCCCGGTCTTCAAGGAATTTCAGCTTTATCTCAAGCGCCTGCTGCTGATGCCACTCAGCTGGGCGGACCGGGTGATCGCCACCGCGCGGATCCGGCTGGGCGGCTTCCCCTATCACCTCGCGCTGATGCAGCTCGAACATGACAGCTCGTTCCAGAAGCATTCGCCGTTCTCCACCATGCCGGAATTCCTGCAATTGGTGATCGAGGGGTTTGCCGCGGGCGCGCCGGGCCATCACCACCTGGTCTTCAAATCCCACCCGCTCGAGGATGGGCGGGTGAATGTGCGCCGCGCCATACGGCAGTTTGCACGCGACAACGGCGTCGCCGACCGGGTGCATTACGTGCGCGGCGGCAAGCTGGCGCAGCTGCTCAACGACGCGCGCAGCGCCGTCACGGTGAATTCCACCGCCGCGCAACAGGTGCTCTGGCGCGGAATTCCGCTCAAGGTGTTCGGCGACGCGGTCTATGCCAAGCCGGAATTTGTCTCCACCCAGAACCTGCCGGAATTTTTCGCGCAACCCACCCGGCCCGACAACCGCGCCTACAAGGATTATCGCCGCTATCTGCTGGAAACCTCGCAATTGCCGGGCGGGTTTTACTCCGCGCGCGGACGCCGGCAATTGCTGCGGCAGGTGGTCGACATGATGATTTCACCCGACGATCCCTATGACGCGCTGAGCCGTGGCACCGCGGCTCCAAGGCAACAGTTGCGCGTGGTGCACTGAGCGTCCGGGCCCCGGACTGGCTTTTTCGACCCGTTGCCGGTAGGTTAAAAGAAAAACCTGAGGCAGAATAATACAGGTCGAGGAGACCGAGCAGTGAAAACAGTCCCCAGCCGTTGGGTGCGATCTGTCGCCCTTCTGGCCGCGGTGTCCATTGTGGCATCCTGCGGCCTGCCCCGCGTGGGCCCGAACAAAAAAGAAATCTTTGCCGGATCGGTGCAACGCGAGGGCGATGCCTTCGTCGTCGCGGTCAATGACCGTGTGACGCGCGCCACCGCGGTGGTCCCGGCGCTCGGCTTTTCCGACGGGTTCCAGAATGCCGGCGTGCTCGGCTCCGACACGATCCGGGCGGGCGACACGCTGGGCCTGACGATCTGGGAAAACGTCGATGACGGGCTTCTGGCCGGCGAAGCGAGCAATGCGACCGTGCTGGAAGAGGTGCAGGTGGATGGCTCCGGCTTCATCTTCGTGCCCTATGCGGGCCGCATCAAGGCGTCGGGCAACACCCCCGAAGCGATCCGCCGCATCATCACCAACAAGCTCGAGGACCAGACGCCCGATCCGCAGGTGCAGGTGCGCCGCGTGGCCGGTGACGGCTCCACCGTCAGCCTCGTGGGCTCCATCGGCGGTCAGGGCGTCTATGCGATCGAGCGGCCGACGCGCACGCTCTCGGCCATGCTGGCAAGGGCCGGTGGCATCACGATCGAGCCCGAGATCGCGCAGGTCAAGGTGATCCGCGGCAGCCGGTCCGAGACGATCTGGTTTCAGGATCTCTACAACCACCCGCAATTTGACATCGCCTTGCGCGGCGGCGACCGCATCCTGGTGGAGGAAGACACCCGCGCCTTCACGTCGCTCGGCGCCACCGGCACGCAGGCCCGCGTGCCCTTCGAAAGCCAGACGCTTTCGGCGGTGGAGGCGATTGCGCAGGTCGGCGGTCTTCTGTCCAGCTCCGCCGATCCCACAGGTGTCTTCGTCTTCCGCAACGAACCGGCCGAGATCGCCAATCAGGTGCTGGGCCGCAACGATCTGGTGGGCGCGCAACGCATGGTCTACGTGCTCGATCTCACCGAGCCGAACGGCATGTTCATGGCCCGCGATTTCGTGATCCGCGACCAGGACACGCTCTACGTGACCGAAGCGCCGTTCACCCAGTGGAACAAGACGATTGCCGCTCTGACCGGCACATTGGGCGCGGTCAGCACACTCACGACGGCGGCCGACGCACTGGGCGGCGGTGGCAGCGAATAAGGCCCCCATGACCACAAAAACCGAGGGACAGGGCCACGCCGGGGGAGATCTCCCCCGGCGTCTTTATGTCCGCAACGGCGGTTTTCTGTGGTCGCGCGGCGCGGCCCGCATCCGGCGGATCCTGTCCCTGAAAGGCTACGAGGTCGCCATCGGTACGCCGGGCGAGCGCGATTACGTCGCCGTCTGGGGCGCCTCCCCCACCGCGCATCGCGGCGAAGCGTTGGCGGAGCGGACCGACACGCCGCTCGTGCGGATCGAGGACGCGTTTCTGCGCTCCCTGCATCCAGGCCGGTCGGGCGAGCCGCCGATGGGGTTGCTTATCGACCACAAGGGGCTGCATTTCGATCCCGCCACCCCGTCGGAGCTCGAGATCCTGCTGGCCACGCATCCTCTGGACGACGCCGCGCTTCTGGCACGCGCGCGCGGCGCCATGGCCCACATGCAGGAGGCGCATCTGTCGAAATTCAGCGCCACGCGGCGCGACATCGACCCGCCCGCGCCGGGATACGTGCTTGTCGTCGATCAGACCGAGGGCGACGCCTCCGTGCGTGCCTCCCGCGCGGACCGGTCGCGCTTTCTGGAGATGCTCACCGTCGCGCGCATCGATCATCCTGGCGCGCGGTTCGTGATCAAGACACATCCGGAAACCGCGGCGGGGCACCGGCCGGGGCATTTTCGCGACGGGGACGCAGGTGGCGACATCGCCATCCATGACGGCCCGGCGAGCCCTTGGCAGCTTCTGGACGGCGCCATTGCGGTCTACACCGTCTCTTCGCAGATGGGCTTCGAGTCCATTCTCGCGGGCCACAAGCCGCGCGTCTTCGGCACGCCGTTCTACGCGGGATGGGGGCTGACCGACGATGAAGATCCGCTGACGCGCCGCACGCGCACGCTCACCCGCGCGCAACTTTTCGCGGCGACGATGATCCTCTATCCGGTGTGGTATGACCCGTATCGCGACAGGCTTTGCGAGCTCGAAGACGTGCTGAGCGCGCTGGACGCACAGACCCGCGCATGGCGCGACGACCGCAGAGGCTGGGTCGCCGAAGGCATGCGCTTGTGGAAAAGGGCGCCTCTGCAGGCTTTTTTCGGCAAGGAGAAGCGCCTGCGCTTCGAAGACGACGTGGAAAAGTCGCGCGCTTTGGCCAGCGCGCAGGGCCGCAGGCGCATGGTCTGGGCGTCGAAAGCGCAGGACAATGAGAGCGTGCGCGTCGAGGACGGGTTTCTCAGATCGCGCGGATTGGGCGCCGATCTGATCCCGCCCTTGTCACTGGTCTGCGACGACCTCGGAATCTACTACGATCCCGCCGACCCTTCGCGGTTGGAACACCTCATCCAGCGTCGCGCGCGTGACTTACGACCGGATCAGATCCGACGCTCCGAAGCCCTGATTGATCAGATCCGCGCCAATTCCTTGTCTAAATACAATCTATCCGGAGATTTATCCACAGTACCGGGCGGCTTCAAAATCCTCGTTCCGGGCCAGGTTGAGGACGATGCGTCGATCTTGCGCGGCAGCCCGGACATGCAGTCCAACGAAGCCCTTCTGGACCGCGTAAGAGCGGCAAATCCGCAGGCGAAACTGTTGTGGAAACCCCACCCTGATGTGGTTGCCGGATTGCGCAAGGGCGTCGTGCAACATCCTAAAAAATGGGCAGATCTTTCGTTGCCTACAGCGTCGATCGCAGGGCTTTTGACCAAGGTGGACGCGGTCTGGACCATGACGTCTCTGACCGGATTTGAAGCGCTTTTGCGCAACGTCCCTGTCGTCACGCTCGGTGTGCCGTTTTATGCCGGATGGGGACTTACGCGAGATCTGGGACCGGTACCGGAGCGGCGTTTGCAGGGTCCGCGCCCCAGCCTCGCCGCATTGGTGCATGCCACGCTCATCGATTATCCCAGGTATTTCGACCCTTTAACGGGCGAAGCTTGCCCTGTCGAGGTGATCGTGGATCGGCTCGCGAACGATGAAATCCCCCGCCCCGGACCTTTCAATCGATCGCTTTCCAAGCTTCAGGGGCTCTTTGCGTCACAGGCGCATCTCTGGCGGTCCAAAAGTTAAGCTTTGCGTAACAAGTTGTTGAACACGAAGCATTTTCCCGGTTTTCCACTGCAGCATTTCCTGGCTGATGCAGTTGCAGAAACTACACCTAGAGCGTTGAAAGAACTTAGCAATCAACGCGCTGCATCGCGGCGCCAGACATGGTGCACGTCACCTCCGTCCACCAAAGAATCCACAAGATGAAAGCGCGGCGCTTCGGACAATCGACCCAGCCCCAGCGCGCCCAGAGCCGGGTGCCCTTCGGCGCCGATGGCCAGCCCTGCAGTGAACACGTGGCATTCGTCCACCAGGTCCGCCGCAAGCAGGGACGCGGCCAGTTGCCCGCCGCCCTCACAGAACACCCGTGTCAGCCCGGCATCGCCCAGTGCGCGCAGAGCCGCCCCCGGATCCACCCGGCCGCCCACCAGGTCGCAGGCAAAAAGACGCGCGCCAAGCCCCGTCCAGGCATCGCGCGTCTCGCGCGGCGCGTCCGGCCCGTGACAGATCCAGACCGGCACCGCCCGCGCACTGCGCGCCAATTGCCCCATCAGCGGCAGGTCGAGAAATCGCGACACCACCACCCGCACCGGCTGATGCTCGACACCAAGATCGCGCACCGTCAGGCCCGGATCATCGGCCCGCGCCGTCCCACCGCCGACCATCACCGCATCGTGCTGCGCGCGCAGCCCGTGCACCCGCCGCCGCGCCGCGGGCCCGGTGATCCACTGGCTTTCGCCGGTGGCGGTGGCGATGCGCCCGTCGAGGCTCATGGCAAGCTTCAGCGTGAGCCATGGCCGCCCCTGTTCGAGCCGCATGAAAAAGCCCGCGTGATCCGCAAGCGCTGCCTCGGCGCAGACGCCCGTGGTCACCGAAACACCGGATTGTTGCAGAAACTCAAAGCCTTGCCCCGAGACACGCGGATCACTGTCGGGCACGCTGGCCACCACACGCGCGATGCCCGCGCGCACCAGAGCCTCCGCGCATGGCGGGGTCTGGCCGTGATGTGCGCAAGGCTCAAGCGTGACATAGGCGGTGGCGCCGCGCGCCGCATCGCCCGCCACGGCAAGCGCCTCGGTTTCTGCATGAGGCCGCCCGCCGCGCGCCGTCCAGCCGCGTCCGACCACCCGGTTTCCCGCGACGATCACGCAGCCGACAGCGGGGTTGGGCCAGGCGCGGCCCATGGCGCGACGCCCCAGCGCCAGCGCATGAGCCATGTGGCGCGCGTCCTGTGCGCTCACTTCTCCGCCGGGGCCGTCGCGGGATCCGGGCGCAGCTCGCTGACGAATTTGTCGAAATCGTCCGCAGCCTGAAAGTTCTTGTAAACGCTGGCAAATCGCACATAAGCCACAGTGTCGATCCGGGCCAGAGTCTCCATCACGATCTCGCCGATCTGCTTGGAGTCGATATCCGTCTCCCCCATCGATTCCAGCCGCCGCACGATGCCGGAGATCATCTGATCGATCCGCTCAGGGTCAATCGGGCGTTTCTGCAACGCGATACGGATCGAGCGTTCAAGCTTGTCCCGGTCGAACTCCTCGCGTCGCCCGTTCGACTTGATCACCACAAGGTCGCGCAATTGCACCCGTTCATACGTGGTAAACCGCCCGCCACAGGCCGGGCAAAAGCGCCTGCGCCGGATCGAGACGTGATCTTCTGCCGGTCGGGAATCCTTGACCTGCGTGTCGATATTTCCGCAAAACGGGCAGCGCATGGGCCGTCCCCCTCGTTCTTTTTTCTGCTCAACATGCCTGATCGCGGGGTTTGTCCCCGCTTATCCACAGCCACTATAGGGGAGAGGCCAGACTTTGGGTAGAGGGGAAATCGAGCCGCTAGATGGAGGGGGCCAGTGGCATTGCGCCTGCGCCGCACTCACCGGGGAATGGTCCCCGTTAACCGAGATGTGCGGTGACCTGACGGCGATGCGGCGCGTTGCGGTGCTCAAAGAGGTAAATGCCCTGCCACGTGCCCAGCGCAAGCACCCCGTCGCTGACCGGGATCTGCAGCGACACCGGCAGCAACGCCGCCTTGATATGCGCGGGCATATCGTCGGGCCCTTCGTAAGTGTGCGTCAGATAGTGCATTTTGGGGTCTGTACTTGGCGGAACCAGACGATGGAAAAACGCCGCGAGGTCGGTCTGCACCTCAGGATCCGCGTTCTCCTGGATCAGCAGACTGGCCGATGTGTGGCGGATGAAAAGCGTGCAGAGCCCGGTGCCCGTGACCCAGTTCGCGATCTCACGCGTGAACTCGTAGAGCCCCGGCCCGGAGGTTTCGATGACAAAGGTGGTCTGCATGGATGGCGCATCCAATGTGGTTTTGCCAAGCGTTGGCACGCGCCTCACCACAGCACAAGCGCGCTGCAGACGAAACGAAGCGACGATGCGACGGGGTGGAAGGGTCCACGGCGTGGGCAGACACGGTCGCGTGCCGGTTGATCAAAGCAGACGCGCGGCGCATTCGGTGCGCTTTCAGTAGGCAACACATTGCACTGAGGGCAGATTGCCTTCGTGCTGAAACAGGATGGATCCGCCCTGGTCCGAGACGGCAGGCATCTGCGAGACTTCGGCCAGCGTGCGGCGGCAGTCTTCAAGCTCCGACGCAGCCACCTCGATCAGGATCGGCTCCGGGCTTGCCGGAACGAGCATGTCCGTGGCGGCCACGGCACCTGCGGCAACCATCGTGAAAGCGAAGATATAGGGGCTCAGCTTCTTCATCACACATCTCCTTGATGACGGTCTAACGCCACGCGTCAAAAAAAGGTTCCGCGCGGGGGCAACCGGATCTGCCGCAGCGGGGTTCCTTATCAGGACAACGAAAGGACTATTCATGACGGACAAGACGCTATTCATCACCGGTGCCTCCAGCGGCATCGGCGCAGAGACCGCGCGGGCGGCCGTTGCCTCCGGCTGGAATGTCGGCCTCTTTGCGCGCTCCGAGGAAAAGCTCTCCGCGCTGGCCGATGAGCTTGGCGACAAGGCGCTGGCCTTGCCCGGTGACGTGACCGATATCGCGTCGCAACGCGCCGCCATCGGCCAGTTGGTGGAGCGCTTCGGCGGCCTCAACGCCGCATTCGCCAATGCGGGCACCGGGATCTCTGCCGCAGGCACGGAGAACGGCGATCCCGAGGAATGGGCGCAGCTTATCCAGATCAACATTGCCGGGCTGCTCTACACAGTGAAAGCCGCGATGCCGCAGCTCAAGGCCAACAAGGGGCACATGGTGTTGACCGGTTCCGCCGCCGGACGGCGCCATATCAAGGGCTCGGTCTATGGCGCGTCGAAATGGTTCGTGCACGGTTATGGCGGCAATCTCGCCGAGGAGATGAAGGAGTTCGGCGGTCGCTGCACGGTTGTCGCGCCGGGCATGGTCGACACCCCGTTCTTTGACGAGGCCAAGCCCGACAAGTTGCAACCGGAAGACGTGGCCGCCGCGGTCATGCATGCGCTCGACGCGCCTGCGCGCGCGGCCGTTTATGAAATCTTCCTGATGCCGGTCAACTGACCCCGCGTCTCACTTCCCGGCGCAGGCCATCACGAGCAGCTCGGCAGGCTGCGTTTGCGGCAGCGGCGGGAAGGCACAGGACAGGCCGGTCAGGCCGAGGTCTGGCTGGCTGAGCGCAAGCTGCACGGTGGTTTGACCCTGCAGCTGCGCGCTGGTCGGGACGGTTTCGGTATGGGCGCTGGCGAGGGTCGGCGCCAGCAGGGCGAGGGCGAGAAGGATGGGGCGCATGGTGATCTCCTGTGTCATGCAAAGGAGATTGGACCGCAGCACCCCACGCGCAATGTGCAGGCGCGCAGAGGTGATGTTTGCACACTTTACCGTGTCGGCTTTCGTGAGGTGGCGTGAAGCGGGGTGGCGCCTGCAGGGGCCTGGTTCCGAGACCGCCTGCGCCGGATCGGCAGGCGCGGACCGCCTCTCGCGCCCGCGCCGTCAGCCGAGGGCGCGCAGCCAGTTGGCGACATGTCTGCCGATCTCCGCGCCGCTGTCTTCCTGGATGAAATGGCTGCCCGCCACCGTGACTTCGGTCTGGTTCGGCCATGTCCGGCAGAACTCGCGCGCGGATCCGATGAGGATCGCGCCCGGCTCTGCGTTCACAAAGAGCTTCGGCAGTTCAGCGCCGCGCAGCCAGGTCTGGTAGTCCTTCACGCGCGCCACCACCTCCGGCGGATCGCCCGCCACCGGGATCTGCCGCGGCCAGGTCAGCATCGGCCAGCGGTCCTCGCGCTCAAGAAACGGGCGGCGGTATTCCGTCATCTCGGCTTTGGTCAGATCACGCAGGATCGAGCCGGTGAGGATGCGCTCGATAAAGACATTCTTGTCGAGGATCAGCTCTTCGCCCGCCTGCGTGCGCAGCGCCTGAAAGAGCGGCGCAGCCTCGGGATTGAAGTCGTCCCAGGACGCCAGCGCCCCGACGATCCCTTCCATATAGGCGATCCCGCGCACGGCGTCGCGATGTCGGTTGGCCCAGTCAAATCCCAGCGCGCTGCCCCAGTCGTGGATCACAAGCGTGACGTTCTTTTGCAGCCCCATCGCCTGCATGAACCCGTCGACATAGCGCGCATGAGTGTCGAACGTGTAGGTGTCGGGCCCCGGGGTCAGCTTGTCGCTGTCGCCCATGCCGATGAGGTCGGGGGCGATGCAGCGCCCGAGGGAGGCCACCTCCGGCATCACATCACGCCAGAGGTAGGACGATGTCGGATTGCCATGCAAGAAGACAATCGGCGCGCCCTGCCCCATCTCGACATAGGCCATCTGCCGACCGTTCACGGATATCGTCTTTTTCGCCACGTCGCGTCCCTCCCCAAAAAGCGCCTGCCCATGGTTTCCGGGAAATTCGGCGCTGCCAAGAAAAAAAGCCCCCTCGCGAGGGGGCGTTTTGGCGCGCGGAGGCGGCAGGGTCAGTGAAAGAGCGCGTCGCCCTGTTCATCGATCATCTGCTTGGCCTTGTTGATCGACACTTCCACCGCCTGATCGCGACCCTGCAACGTGTCGGCGCGGATCACCCGGTGCGATTTCGTCTCACCGTCGATCTCTTTCTCGATCCGCGCGCAAAGCCTCCAGACGGAGCCTTCCTTCATCGGCTCCGGGATCACGCGGAACCCCTCGTAGTCGATGACCGCGGATTCGGGCTCTGCACTTTCGCGCTTGCCGCCGAACAGACGGGACAGAAGGGACATCGCGGCACTCCTTTCGCTGGATCTGGTCGCCGGCTAGCGTATCACGTCAACGCGGTCGATGAACATTCCATATGTGTTGCCATGGCCAATCAGACGCAATCGCTGCCCCGGTCTGGCGACAGACCACAATTCGGCCGGTGGGAAGATAAGAGGTCCGCCACTTTCAAAGTAAATCGCCTTTGGACCGCGTCCGCTATGGCGTCTCTCCACCACCGCAATACGGTCGACCGGTTCCCTGTCGATCACCGTCAGAGCCGCAGGAAGCCAGATATCCCAAAGCAACAAGGTCGAAAACGAGAGTAAAAACGGAGGCGCAAACAATAAAATCCAGGTCCGTTGACGCGCGGGATCCGGCGCAAATGCGGGAAACCTGGCGTTTTCGCGCCTTTTGAGGAAGTAGCGCCGAACGGTCTCTAAATGCGCCGCCAGGTAAAAGCCGAGACCGAGACCCGCTGCAGGCGGCACGAAGAACATGGATTTGGGCGTCGCTTCGTAAAGAGCTCCGCTTCTCACGAAGCGGAGCTCGAAGAAAAGCGCTGAGCCCCAATACGCAATTGTCAGCGCCAGTAACAAAACAAAAAGAAAGCAAAGGGCCTGAAGAAGCCTGACGCCTTTTTCAACACCGCTCACTGATCCAGGAACGACCTCAGCTTACGGCTCCGCGACGGATGCTTGAGCTTGCGCAGCGCCTTGGCCTCGATCTGGCGGATACGCTCGCGGGTCACGCTGAACTGCTGGCCGACCTCTTCGAGCGTGTGATCGGTGTTCATGCCGATGCCGAACCGCATGCGCAGCACGCGTTCCTCGCGCGGGGTCAGCGACGACAGCACCCGCGTCGTGGTCTCCTTGAGGTTTTCCTGAATGGCCGAGTCCAGCGGCAGAACGGCGTTCTTGTCCTCGATGAAATCGCCAAGCTGGCTGTCTTCCTCGTCGCCGATGGGCGTCTCGAGGCTGATCGGCTCCTTGGCGATCTTCATCACCTTGCGGACCTTCTCGAGCGGCATCTGCAGCTTTTCGGCCAGTTCCTCCGGCGTGGGCTCGCGGCCGATCTCGTGCAGCATCTGACGACCGGTGCGCACCAGCTTGTTGATCGTCTCGATCATGTGCACCGGGATGCGGATCGTGCGGGCCTGATCGGCAATCGAGCGGGTGATCGCCTGACGGATCCACCAGGTCGCGTAGGTCGAAAACTTGTAGCCCCGGCGATACTCGAACTTGTCGACGGCCTTCATCAGGCCGATATTGCCTTCCTGAATGAGATCAAGGAATTGCAGCCCGCGATTGGTGTATTTCTTGGCAATCGAGATGACCAGACGCAGGTTGGCCTCGACCATTTCCTTCTTGGCGACGCGCGCCTCTTTCTCGCCTTTCTGGACCTGACCGACGATGCGGCGGAACTCGGAGATGTCGAGGCCGACATACTGACCCACCTGCGCCATGTCCGCGCGCAGCTCCTCGACCTTGTCGGCGGAGCGTTCGATGAACATCTGCCAGCCGCGGCCGGGCTTTTCGGCCATCCGCTCCATCCAGTTGGGATCAAGCTCGTGGTTGCGGTATTCGTCGACAAATTCGCGTCGGTTGATGCGGGCCTGATCGGCGAGCTTCACCATCGCGGAATCGATCGACATGATGCGCTTGTTGATGCCGTAAAGCTGGTCGATCAGCGCCTCGATCCGGTTGTTGTGCAGGTGCAGCTCGTTGACCAGCTCGACAATCTCGGAGCGCAGCTTCTGATAGCGGCCCTCGTCCGAGGTGCTGAAGGAATTGTCCTCGTTCAGCGTCGCCGAGATCCGGCTGTCCTGCATTTCGGCCAGTTCTTCGTAATCGCGCGCGATCCGGTCGAGCGTTTCCAGAACCCGCGGTTTCAGCGCGGTTTCCATCGCAGCAAGCGACATGTTGGCCTGCTCGTCATCGTCGTCGTCATCGTCCTTGGCAATCGGGTTGCCATCGGCGTCAAGCTCGGGCTCGCCGGCATCCGCCGCCGGTTTGGCCGCTGTCTCCACATTGCCCGGCGCGACCACCGGTTCGCCCAGCTCGCCGTCTTCGCCCATCTGGCCGGAAAACGTGGTCTCAAGATCGATCACGTCGCGCAGCAGAATTTCTTCCGACAGCAGTTCCTCGCGCCAGATGGTGATCGCCTGGAAGGTCAGCGGGCTCTCGCAGAGCCCGGCGATCATGGTGTTGCGCCCGGCCTCGATGCGCTTGGCGATGGCGATCTCGCCTTCGCGGGACAGCAGCTCGACCGAGCCCATCTCGCGCAGATACATGCGCACCGGATCGTCGGTGCGGTCCAGCTTTTCGGTGGTGCCGGAGCCCAGCGTGATCTCACCGGCCTTCTTGGTCTCGACCAGATCGGTGCTGCCCTTGTTCTCGTCGTCCTCGGCCTCTTCGTCGTCCTCGGTGACCTGGATGCCCATCTCGGAGAGCATGGACATCACATCCTCGATCTGGTCGGAGCTGACCTGGTCGGGGGGCAGAACCGCGTTCAGCTGGTCGTAGGTGATGTAGCCGCGCTCGCGCGCCTCGGCGATCATCTTCTTGACCGCCGCCTGGCTCATGTCGAGGCTGACATCCTCTTCACCGTTCTGCGGCTTGGCTTCGTCATTGTCCTTGGCTGCCATGTGGCTCTCCTACGCGGGCACCGGGGTCAGATGGCAATCGCCGACGCGACCACCGGGAGGTGATTCGTTAACGACGAATCATCTTACACTCGAAGTGATTCGGCCAGACATCCAGCCGAATTTTCCTTGTTACTTGTGGGACGTGGCTCAGCGGCGCTGCTTGTCAAAGCGAATCTGACTAAGAAGCGAATCAAAGGCGCTCCGTTCGTCCCGGTCGATATGTGCGCCGTTCGGGCCGATCTCGAAATCCGCATCCTTTTCCTCGTCCAGACGGCCCGCGCGATTGCGGGCCTGTGCGGCTTGCGCCAGACGCCAGGTCAGCGCCTCGTCGGCCAGATGGGCCAGATCCTCTTCGGCTTCGCTCAGCTCCGCCTGCCAGCCCCTGAGCGCGTCGAGCTTGGCAAGCTCCTCGGCAACCGTCATGCGCGCAAGCGCGGTGTCGCCCTTCTGACGCAGGCACGGGACGATCTGCAGATGGCGCGCCGAAAGCAAGGTTTCAAGGGCCTCCTCGCCAATTGCCGCGCGCACCGTGTCGGGGATGTCCTCGGGTGTGGCAAGACTGCGTAGGATCGCGTCCCTGAGCTGCGCGTGATCGGGGTCGGAGCAGGCCATCGCCTCGATCTGCGCTTCGAACTCCAGCGCCACCTGCGGCGCCGACAGCACCGCCGCCAGGATCACCAGTTCGCGCAGCTGCGTCTGCACCGCGTCGCCGCCGGCCACCAGCACCGAGGCCTTGGCGCCCTGTGTGGGCGGCGGTGGCGCGCGCCAGTCGCGCCGTTGGCCGCCCCGCCCCTTGGCGGGGCTGCGTTGCGGGCGGAACAGCTGCCAGCGCAGGTCCTTGATTTCCTGTGCGTAATGATGGCGCAGGCTGGGGTCGGCGATCTTGCCGATCCGCTCCTGCAGCGCCTTCTCGAGCGCCGCCTTGCGTTCGGGGCTGTCAAACACCCGGCCTTCGGTTTCCTGCCGCCAGAGCAGTTGCACCATCGGCATCGCGGCGTCGAGCACAGCCTTCACCGCCCCCGCCCCTTCGGCGCGCAGAAGATCGTCGGGGTCCTTGCCCTCCGGCATCACCGCAAAGCGCAGCCCCTTGCCCGCCGCAAGCAGCGGCATCGCCAGATCGATCACCCGGTAGGCCGCCCGCAGCCCTGCCGTGTCGCCATCGAGCGCAATAACCGGCTCTTCGGAGAGACGCCACATCAGTTGCAGCTGCGGCTCCGTCACCGCGGTGCCGAGCGGGGCCACGGCAGCGCCGAACCCCGCTTCCGACAGCGCGATCACGTCCATGTAGCCTTCGGCGACGATCAGCGCCTGGCCCTTGCCCGCCGCTTCGCGCGCCGGTTTGAGGTTGTAGAGATTGCGCGATTTGTCGAAGAGCGGGGTCTCGGGAGAGTTGAGATACTTGGCGTTGTCACCGGGGTCCATCGCACGCCCGCCAAAGGCAATCGCGCGCCCGCGCCCGTCGCGGATCGGGAACATGATGCGGTTGCGGAACACGTCATAAGGCGCGCGCCCCTTGTCGGAGGCCTTGACCAGCCCCGCCTCCAGCATCAGCTCGACCGGCACCCCCTTGCCCACCAGATGTTCGCGCAGGTTCTCCCATCCGGGCGGGGCAAAGCCGATCTCCCAACGCTCCAGCACGTCCTCGTCCAAGCCCCGCCGCGCCAGGTAGTCGCGCGCCTCCGCCGCCGGGCCCCGCTTGAGCTGCAGACGACAAAACGCCACCGCCTGTTCCATCACCTCGATGAGCTGTGTGCGCTTGTCGGCCTGTTTCTGCGCTTGCGGATCGCGCTTGGGCACCTCCATCCCTGCTTCCTGTGCGAGGATCTCGATGGCCTCCATGAAGCCCACATTCTCTGTCTCGCAGACAAAGGAAATCGCGTCCCCTTTCTGATGACAGCCAAAGCAGTAGTAAAAGCCCTTGCGGTCATCCACATGGAATGACGCGGTTTTTTCCTGGTGGAACGGGCATGGCGCCCACATGTCGCCTTTGCCCTGATTGGATTTGCGGGTGTCCCACAGAACCTTGCGCCCGACGATCTGGGTCAGGCTGGTGCGTGTGCGCAGCTCGTCTAGGAAACCGGGGGGCAGACTCATGCCCTCAATATCGGGCCTGAGGCAGTCGAATCCAAGCGGCTTATTCGGCGGCGTGTGGTGGCCGCCTCAGCCGGGCTACATCTGCTTGCACTGCGCCTCGAATTGCTTTGCGACATCGTCGGTCAGCAGGTTCGCGGGCAGGCTGTAGATGAACTCCGCCAGTTGCGCACCGGCGGCGGCGTCGAGCTCTGCGGTCAGCATCGCGCGCGTCTTGGTCTTGCCGTCCCCGGCAAGCCGCGCATCCACCGCCTGCTGCACCACCGTGCCGGTCTTGGCACAGGCCGCAGCATCGATATCGGCCAGCGCAGGCACGGAAGAGGCCGCAAACATCGCGGACATCCCGAGGGCAAAGGCAGAAAAGCAAACACGCATCACACAACTCCCACTTTGGTTGGGGAGAATTTAGGGCAGCCGCGCGCGCGCTTCAACTGCGGCCATGGCGGTTTCCAGCTCATGCACCAGCGTGCCCGCCATCGAGCGAAAGCCCATGATCTGCACCGCCTGCGTATCCAACCGCAGCACCGAGACGGTCATGTGACCACACAAGGTCCGCGCCGCGTGCCCGGGGGCGAAGCGGTCCGGAGCGAGATCGATGGGCATGAGCCGCGCCAGCACATCCTCGACACCTGCGCCCGCGATCCGCAGAACCGCCCAGCCGTCGGACTGGTCGGTGATCGCGGCAAAATCGCCAAGCCGCGCATCGGGGGCCGCGCCCAGCAAGAACGCCTGATCGCGCCCGGTCCAGACCAGCCGGGCGTCGCCATTGGCCGTGCTCCGCCCCGGCTCGGGCCAGCCCAGTCCCACGGTTTCTGTCAGCGCCGAAGAGAGCGCCGCGCGCTGCCCGCGATATGGCGCCAGAGAGGTGATCGGTCCGACCGCCACCTCGTCCAGCGTGACCGCCCCATGGGTCACCGGCACCAGACCGGAGCACGGTGTTTTTGCCAGGAGCTCAGCCACGCAACCGTCCTCCGTCGCTGTCAAACGCCACCGGATCGCAAACCTCGCAGAGCGTCTCGACCCCGCGCATGTGATCGACCATCTTCACCTCTTCGCCGTGACGCGCGCGTCCGTTTTGCAGAAACCCGAGCGCCCGCGCCTCTCCCAGCGTGGGCGAAAACCCGACACTTGTGATGTAGCCCTGATCGTTTTCGCGCACCGGCGCCTCATCCGGCCGGAAGAGATGCCCGCCCGCCAGCAGCCGCGCCTGAGCCTTGACCGGTCGCAGACCGACCAGCTGCTCGCGCGCCGCGTCCTGCAATCCGGGCCGTGCGGCCATGACCTTGCCGATGCAGTCCTTCTTGGCCGACACCATCCGCGCGAAGCCGATATCGAACGCCGTTGTGCGGCCATGGATCTCGGAATGGGTGATGTGCCCTTTCTCGATCCGCAGCACGTTCAGCGCCTCCATGCCGTAGGCCCCGCCCTCCATCGCTTCGGCGCGCGCCAGCAACTCGCGGAAAAGGCTGTCGCCGTAGCGGCTGGGCACCGCGAGCTCGTAGGCGTGCTCTCCGGAGAACGAGATCCGGAAGAGCCGCGCCGCCACCCCCATCACCGAGACCGGCCCGCATTGCATGAACGGAAACGCGGCATCGTCGATCGGCGCATCGAGCAACCCGTTCAGCAGATCGCGGCTTTTGGGACCGGCCACGGCGAACTGCGCCCATTGCTCGGTTACCGAGATGAACCGCACGTCCATCTCGCGGCAGAACGCCTGATGCACCCATTCCAGATGCATCATCACCTCTCCGGCCGCCGCCGTTGTGGTGGTCATCACCCATTGGTTGTCGCTCAGCCGCGCGGTGGTGCCGTCATCCATCACGTGCCCGTCCTCGCGCAGCATCAGGCCATAGCGCACCCGCCCGGGCTTCAGCGTGCTGAACGTGTTGCAATAGACAAAGTCGAGAAACGCACCGACATCGGCGCCCTGCAGGTCGATCTTGCCCAGCGTCGAGACATCGCAGATCCCGACCGTCTCGCGCACCATCGCAACCTCGCGGTCGCAGCTTTGCCGCCAGGTCGTCTCGCCGGGGCGCGGAAAGTAGGACGGGCGGTACCAGAGCCCGGCCTCGATCATCGGCGCGCCCCGCTCGACGCTCGCCTTGTGGCTGGTGGTGAAGCGTTGCGGCGCGAAGCCGACACCCTGCGCGCCCGCCCCCATCGCGGCAATGGCGATCGGATGGTACGGCGGACGGAAGGTCGTGGTGCCGGTCTCCGGGATGTCGCGTCCGGTGGCATCGGCGAGGATCGCAAGCGCCGCCACGTTGGAGCTCTTGCCCTGATCGGTCGCCATGCCCTGCGTCGTGTAGCGCTTCATATGCTCGACGGAGCGGTAGTTTTCGCGCGCCGCCTGCTGGACGTCCTTGACCGTGACGTCGTTCTGGAAATCGAGCCAGGCGCGGCCTTTGCCGGGCACCGCCCAAAGGCGGCGGATCCGGTAGGGTGCGTCCTCGGCATCAGGCAGATCCGGCAGGCGGGCCTTGAGCCCCAGCGCCTCTGCCGCCGCGCGGCCCGCCTCGGCGCCGTCGCGCAGACAGCCGCTAGTGTCGAAAATGCCGCGCGCGGCACCGGCCACGGTGAGGCCCGGCACCGCTTCGGGGCGCGGCACAAAAGCCGCGATGTCGTCGTCCCAGACCGGACGCGCGCCGGTGTGACAGGTCAGGTGCAGGCTGGGGTTCCAGCCGCCGGAGACCGCAAGCGCATCGACGTGAAACCGCTCCTCGTGCCCGTCCGCCGCACGGACGGCGATCGCCTCGAGCCCCTTGCTCCCGAACGCCCGGGTCACCTGCGCACCGGCGTGGAACGGTACATCCGCCCCCGGTCTGGCATCCGTTCGGCTGTCGATCAGGGCGGCCACATGCAGCCCCGCCGCCGCCATGTCGCGCGCCGTCTTGTGGGCCGCATCGTTGTTGGCGAAGACCGCAACAGACTGGCCCGGCGTTACACCCCAGCGGTTGAGATAGGCGCGCGCGGCCCCGGCGAGCATCACACCGGGACGGTCATTGTCGCGAAACGCGATGGGCCGTTCGAGCGCGCCTGCGCATAACACCGCGCGCTGTGCCGCGATCCGCCAGAAACACTCGACCGGCGCGCCCGCCGGATCGGCCACATGCTGCGAGACCCGCTCCAACGCCCCGAAAGTGCCCTGATCATATGCGCCGGTGACCGTGGTGCGCGCCATCAAGCGCACATTCGGCATGGCGCGAAGCTCATCGATTACAGACCTGGCCCAAAACGCGCCGTCCTGCCCGTCGATCTTTTCATCTTCTGAAAGAAGATTGCCGCCAAACTCACTGTCTTCATTGCATAAAATAACGTTCGCCCCTACGCGCCCTGCGGTCAGCGCCGCCATCAGTCCTGCCGGTCCTCCGCCGATCACCAGCACATCGCAGAAGGCAAAGGCCTTCTCGTAATGCTCGTCGACAGGCTCCCCCGAGAGCGCACCAAGCCCCGCGGCGCGGCGGATGAACGGCTCGTAGACCCGCTCCCAGAAGGCTTTCGGCCACATGAAGGTCTTGTAGTAGAACCCCGCGCCAAGAAACGGCGCTGCAAGGTTGTTCATGGCCAGCAGGTCGAAGCCGAGACTGGGCCAGCGGTTCTGGCTGACCGCCTCCAGCCCGTCATAGAGCTCCTGCGTCGTGGCGCGGGTGTTGGGATCCGTGCGCGCACCGGACCGGACCGTGACCAGCGCGTTGGGTTCTTCAGAGCCCGCGGTGAGCACGCCGCGCGGTCGGTGATACTTGAAGCTGCGGCCCATCACGCGCACACCTGAGCCCATCAGGGCGGAGGCCAGCGTATCACCTGAAAACCCTTTGTATTCAAAGCCATCAAAGCGAAAACTGATCTTCTTTGACCGGTCAATCCGCCCTTTGCCATCAATCCGCATCGAGCAGCTCCGCACCAAAGATCTCGTGGCTGATCGTGTCGCGTTCGACAACCAGCCAGGCAGCGCAGCCCGCGTCGTGAAACCACAGGTCGCGCGTGCGGCCTGCCGGGTTGTCACGCAGGTGCAGGTAGGCGTCCCAGCTGGCCGCGTCGGCCTCCGGCGACGGGCGATCCAGCAGTACGGCGGCGCCCTTGTAGGTGAACTCCCGACGGTCGCGGGTGCCGCAGATCGGACAGGGAATGCGCATCTCGCTATACCCCCTCGCAGGCGCTGCGCGGCGCGCGGTTGACCCGGTAACTCACGGGTGTGTCGGGTTTTTCTGCCATGTCGAAATAGGCCTCGCAATCGGCGGTGTCGCCAAGAAGCAGGTAGTCGAGCCGGAAGGTCAGCGCGTCGCCGCTGCGCCGCGTCACCGTGAACCGGCCCGCGTCACATTCCGCGCGGCAGGTGGCGCCGTCGCAGATCAGATCCTGCACCAGAACCTTGCCCATATGTCCGTCGCGCCGGGCATGGCCCTGATTGGCCGCAACCGCTTCGATCCGCGCATCGCGGCCCGCGTTCCGCACCAGGAGCCGCAGTTTCCAGATCACCTGATCGGGCTGGCCTGCCAGATGGTCGGTGGAATAGACCCGCGTGTAACAGCCATCCGAGAGCTGCTGCGCGGCCATCGGCATCGAGAACCCGAAGGTCATCAAGAAGATCAGCTTGCACAAATCGGATCTCAACGCGTCTAAAATCGACCCAAACGCGGAAATCACACCGTGAAAATCGAACAAATCCGATCCGTCTTCCTCAATGCAGATTGTGTTGCGCACCGGTGCCCTCCTCGTCCATGATTCCATGCCCCGTCCGGAACCGGTCGAGCCGGAATCGCGCCGCCGGTTCATGGGGCCGGTCCTGCGCGATGAGATGCGCAAAGGAAAATCCCGAGCCCGGCACCGCCTTGAAGCCGCCGTAACACCAGCCGCAATTGAGATAGAGCCCGTCGATCCCGGTCTTGTCGATGATCGGGCTGCCATCCGGCGACATGTCCATGATCCCGCCCCAGGACCGCAGCACCCGCGCCTTGCCGATCACCGGCATCAGGGTCATGGCCGCCTCCATCACATGTTCGGCCATGGGCAGGTTGCCGCGCGCGGCGTAGGAGGCGTAGAAATCCAGATCGCCGCCAAAGACCAGCCCGCCTTTGTCGGACTGGCTGATGTAGAAGTGCCCCATGCCGAAGGTCACCACGTGGTCGATGCACGGCTTCAGCCCTTCGGTCACAAAGGCCTGCAACACGTGGCTTTCAATGGGCAGCCGCATGCCCGCGAGCCCCGCCACCTGCCCCGAGCGTCCGGCGACAACGATGCCGACTTTCCTCGCGCGGATCGCGCCGCGGGTGGTCTGCACACCCTTGACCGCCCCGTTTTCGATGTCGATGCCGGTGACTTCGCAGTTCTGAAGAAGATCGACGCCGCGCTGGTCGGCGCCGCGCGCGTAGCCCCAGGCCACCGCGTCGTGCCGCGCGGTGCCGCCGCGCGCGTGGTAGAGACCGCCATAGATCGGGAAACGGATGTTGTCGAAATCGAGAAACGGCACCAGCTTGCGCACGCCGTCGCGGTCGAGCAGTTGCGCGTCGTCGCCCTGGTTGACCATCGAATTGCCGCGCCGCGCCGCATAGTCGCGCTGGCCGTCCGAATGGAACAGGTTCAGCACGCCGCGCTGGCTCATCATGGTGTTGAAGTTCAGCTCCTGCTCCATGCCCTCCCAGAGCTTGAGCGAATGCGAATAGAACTCCGAATTGCCCGGCAGGTTGTAATTGGCGCGCACGATGGTGGTGTTGCGCCCGATATTGCCGCCGCCGAGATACCCCTTCTCGAGCACGGCCACATTGGTCAGCCCGTGCTCCTTGGCGAGGTAGAAGGCCGTGGCCAGACCGTGCCCACCGCCACCGATGATCAGGATATCGTATTCCGGCTTGGGCTCGGGATCACGCCAATGCGGCGCCCAGCCCATGTTGCCGGTCAGACCTTCCTTGAAGATCTTCAGGGCGGAAAACCGCATCTTGCCCTCCACAGCGAAACGGGGCCAGTGAACCGGCCCCGTTCCTAAGTATCAATCCCCATCCTGGATGCCCCGGTTTTTTTCGACAAAACCGGGACCCAGAGCGACAAACGTCGCTTATCCGTCCGTCCACACCAGCTTTGGCGCAAAGCGCGGGCGGGTGAAGGCGAAGTTGTAGAACAACTCCTGCGTGTCGAGCCCAGGCACATCGAAGGGCGGCGAGTATTCCGTCAGCGTCTCGACCACGATCACGCGTTCGTTGTGCAGAAGGTTCGGCAACTGATCCTCGATGCTCGGCAGATCCCTGTTGCGCAGGCGGTCGAAGTCGCCGCGCGTCTTGGACCAGTCGATCCGGTAGGCGTCCTTCCACTTGTTCCAGCGCACCATGGAGACGCGCATGGAATAGGGGCCCTCGGAGCGGGTCAGGAACTCCAGCGTGGAGACCATCCCGTCGAGATAGGCGTCGTCGATCGGGTCGGTTTCCCGCGACAGCGCGTCAGATATGGTGAACGCCGCTTTCACGTTGAGCGCCTTGTAGCGAAAGGCATCGTGGAAGCTGAAGAGGGCTGTCAGGATGGCCAGCATCAGCGGGATGAAGATGACGGCTTCGAGCGAGGCATTGCCATCCGTGGTGCGCCAGAAGCGTTGAAGGCGGTGTATGATCCGGGTTCTCATGGCTTATCTCGGCTCCTGAACGAAGGCGGAGGTCACGACCAACTGAGCGTAGCCTTCGTCATCAAGGTTGAGTTCGGCCCCCAGGCCCGTGGTCGGGAAGATCGGGCGGAATTTCATGCAGGCCCGCAACAGCATCAGCTGGTTGTCCTGACCATGCACGAAGTTGCGCACCGGGCGGGGATCTTCTGCGGCATTGGAACAGTCGGTTCCGGTCGGCATGCCCGCAAATCCGCGCGGGTCGACCTGAACCATCTCGAGGCGCAGGTTGTCGGCGCATTCGTCGATGATCCGGGCTTCTTCGCAGATCGTATCGCGAACCTCCGCGTAGTCGGGAATATGGCCCGTGCTGAGGCGGATATCGCGGACCGACAGGTCGACCGAGCGCTCCAGCATCGAATGGCGCAGATTCATGTAGGCAATCTCGACCGCGGCTGCGAGCACGAAGAAGATGACGGTGAAGTAGAGGACGAACTCGATCGATGCCGATCCGTCTTCGCTGCGGCGGAACCTGCGCAGCCAGGATGTCTTGTGAGTGGTCATTGTACCAACCTCAGGCTGTTGATCTGACGCGCGATGGCGTGGAAGGTTTCAGTGATCTCGACACCTTCGACATCGAAGTAATGCGAGGCGGACGAGGCGCAGTCCTGCAGCGCGTCCTTGCCGGCCGTCGGTGCTTCGAAGGCGATGGCGAAGACAACGATGCCCTGGTTGCGCGCGGCTTCGCAGATATCCGACAGACGGCTGTCTGCGGCGTTGCCGCCAACGGTGGCTTCCGACGCGTAGTAGATGTCGTAATACTCGTTGTAGCTCACGAAATCGTCGTAATAGGGCTGCGTGTAAAGCTTGGACGCGACCGCCTTGGTGCCGAACCGGGCAAAGAGCTCGGAATTGGTCATGCGGCGCGCATTGCTGCCGCCATCGGGCGTGCTGCGGTTGCGCGTGCTCCAGTCGTAATCCTCGTAACGCTCCCAGAAGTAGAGGTCGTTGCTGGTGCCGGACCAGTCGCGGACCAGAAGCGAGAAGCGGTCGTCGCTAGGATTGGTGTTGCCGCGCTCGTCGATCCAGACATCGGACATGCCGTATTTGTAGGACGGCTTGAGGTCGTATTGCGTGGTGTTCTGACCATCGGTCATGACCACCACGAACTTGATCGCCTCGGGGTCGTCATAGGCCGCGGGGCGGCTGGAGGCGTCGGCGGGCACAAGACCGTCAAGCGACATCTCGGAGATCGCCGGGCGCATTTCCGGATCAAGCAGGGCAACGCCCCATTTCACGCCGAGGTCGATGGCGGTGTTGCCGCCGGCCTGGAACGTGGCGACGTGATCCTTCAGAGACTGGGCATTGGCGCTGTGGGCCATGATCGCCGACGTGTCGCCGGTCGGGCACCAGGGGCTCTGGATCGCGGTTGTGCTCTGGCTGGTCGACCAGCGGTCAAAATGCGACAGGCGGTCGAGCGTGGCATTCGGGTCGATCGACGTGGAGAAGAAATCCGTGCTGTCGAAGGTCGCGCAGTGCGAATAGTCGTGCAGCTCGTCGAAGGTAAAGTAAGGCGCCAGCGTGGAGCCGACATTCACGACCGCGTTGTAGGGCACAAGCGATATCGTGGTCAGACCGCTGGAATCGGCCGGCTGGATCACCGTGTCGATGAACTCGGCCGCGGCGTTGCGCATGTTCTCGATGCGCGAGCCCCCCATGGAGCCGGACACGTCGAGCACCATCGAGATCTCCACGTTGGAGATCTTTTCCTCGGCGGCGCTGAGCGACGGCGCGGTCAGTGTGTCGAAACCGGACATGTGCATGAAGATCGTGTTCATCTGAGCAGACCCGGACGCCGTGACGGTCCGTGAATTGATGGCCTGTTCGACCTGCACGTCGGCCAGAACATCGATGATGCCCGCCTTCGTCATGTAGTCCTCGACAACCGCCACCGGATCCTGTCGCTGATCGAGATCGGCCGCGGCCAGAACGGCCCGGTCCATCGTGCTCTGCATCTTTGTACGCACGGCCTCGAAGCGCATGATGTCGACAGACGCGCCGGTGATCATCAAAATCAGTACGAGCATGAAGACGGAGAACACCGTAATGTTGCCGTCCTCCCGCGTGATAAAGGGTCTGAGGTAGTCCCTGAACATAGCTTTCTCCATTCGTCACCGCGCCAGTAAGCAGTCGAGTTTTTTTGAGGCGCAAATCGGTAACTATTGGAGGAATGCGGCATTCAGTGGGACGAGAATGTGTCATTTCGCTACAATGAGTACGGTAATCTGCCTAAATTCACCGAAAATTAGGATTCAATAAAAACGGCGCGGAATACCCGCGCCGTAATTCATTGCGATCCGCCCGCACCCTGAGTCGCAGGGGCGGTCTGGTGCTCAGAGACCCTTGGCGCGATAGGCCGCGGCCACTTTCTCGATGGCCACGATATAGGCCGCGGTCCTGAGATCCGTGACATCCTCGCGCTCGTGCCAGACCTCGCGCATCGACTGGTAAGCGATCCGCATCGTGTCATCGAGACCGGAGCGCACCAGCTCCAGCTCTCCGGCCCCGCGCAGATATTTCTGCTTGAAGTCCGGCGTCATCGACCAGCGGTCGCCCAGCATCTCGTCCAGCCGTTCCAGCTCGCTGACGATCAGCTCGTGCCGCGCCTCTTCCTGGCGCCGCTGCATCCGGCCAAACCGGATATGGCTGAGGTTCTTGACCCATTCGAAATAGGACACCGTCACACCGCCGGCATTGGCATACATGTCCGGAATGATCACCGTGCCCTTGTTGCGCAGCACGTCGTCGGCACCGGCGGTGATCGGGCCGTTGGCGGCCTCGATGATCAGCGACGCCTTGATCCGGTGCACATTGCCGAGGTTGATCACCCCCTCAAGGGCGGCGGGGATCAGAATATCGCATTCCTCTTCCAGCACCGCGGCACCTTCCGCGGTGTGGGCGGCATCGGGGAACCCGGTCACGCCGCCATGTTTGACGATCCACTCGCGCACCGCGTCGATGCTGAGCCCTTCTTCGTTGAAGAGCGCGCCATCATGCTCGATGATCCCGGTGATCCTGCAGCCATCCTCTTCGGAGAGGAACTTGGCGGCGTGGTAGCCCACATTGCCGAGCCCCTGCACGATCACCGTCTTGCCGTCCAGCGATCCGGTCATCCCGGCCTGTTCCATGTCGCGCTTGTCGCGGAAGAACTCGCGCAGGGCATATTGCACGCCGCGCCCGGTGGCCTCGACCCGGCCCGCGATGCCGCCCGCGTTGAGCGGTTTGCCGGTCACGCACGCGCGCGCGTTGATGTCAGTGGTGTTCATGCGCGCGTATTGATCGGCGATCCAGGCCATCTCGCGCTCCCCGGTGCCCATGTCGGGTGCGGGCACGTTCTGTGCCGGGTGGATCAGGTCGCGCTTGGCAAGCTCATAGGCAAAGCGCCGGGTGATCTGTTCCATCTCGTGCGCATCGAATTCGCGCGGATCGATACAGAGCCCGCCCTTGGAGCCGCCGAACGGCGCCTCCACCAGCGCACATTTATAGGTCATCAGCGCCGCCAGCGCCTCGACCTCGTCCTGGTTGACCGAGGGCGCAAAGCGGATGCCGCCCTTGACCGGCTCCATATGTTCCGAATGCACCGAGCGATAGCCGGTAAAGGTCTGGATGCGCCCTCTGAGCCGGACCCCGAAGCGCACCGTATAGGTCGCGTTGCAGACACGGATCTTCTCCTCGAGCCCGGGGGGCAGGTCCATTATCGACACGGCCCTGTTGAACATCAGGTCAACGGATTCGCGGAATGTCGGCTCATTGGTCGGTGCTGCGGACATGGTTTCCTCCCAGGTTTCGGGCCCGCTCGCGCAGGGCCCCTGTCCCGTCCGTCCGGGCACCTCGCGCGGGTGGCCGGTCCGGACCAGATCGACGTTAGCGCCGTCCCGCCGCAGCGGCCAATGATTTTTCACCATCCCCGAAGCGGCGCGACCACATGCTCGCCGCCTTCCGCCGATTTTTGTTGAAGCTCGGGAAACAGCACTCTCCGGAACCGGTCGAATGTTATAAATTTTGGTTAGAATTCGCCGAAATTGCCATTCAAATGGCCCAAATTTGGCCATTTTGCCCGACGATAAAAAGCCATTGAAACAAATGCCATGTGGGCTTTTGCCCGGGAGAACCCGGGGGGAAGGTAACGGGATGATTAACGAGAAAACCGCATTCGGGTCCGGCTCTGCCACCGGGGCCCGCCGTGCCGGCTCCGCCACCGGCGGATGGCTGGGACGGTTCTGGAAAGACAGTACAGGTACCATGTCCTACATGGCGGTCGCGGGATCGCTGGTGATGATGGTGTTCGGCGGCATCGGGATCGACATGATCCACGCCGAGCTCAAGCGCACCAAGGTGCAGAACACGCTCGACCGCGCCACGCTGGCCGCCGCCGACCTGCAGCAGATGCTTGATCCAGATTTCGTGGTGAACGATTATTTCCGCGCCATGGACATGTCCGAGGCGCTGGTCTCGGTCGATGTGGAAACCGGCCTGAATTACCGCCGCGTTGTCGCCGAGGGCTACACCACGATCTCGTCGAACTTCATGCAGCTTATCGGTGTCCAGAACCTGCAGGCCGAGGGCGTCTCGGCCGCCGAAGAGCGCATCAACAAGGTCGAGGTTTCGCTGGTTCTCGATATCTCCGGATCGATGGAGAACAACGACAAGATGGAGCGCCTGAAATCGGCCTCCCAGCTCTTTCTCGACACGATCATGACCAACCAGAATCACGATCTCGTCTCGGTGTCGCTGGTGCCCTATTCCGAACAGGTCAATGTCGGACCGGCGGTCGCCAATCACCTCAATGTCGATTGGCGCCACGGGTTTTCGCATTGTCTTGAAGTGCCCGGAAGCGAGTTCGGCTCCGCCACGCTGAACACCTCGATCACCTACGAGCAGACGCAGCATTTCCAGTGGAACTATTTCGGCAACAACGATCGCGACGATACGGTCTGCCCGCAATTCAGCTACGAGCAGATCACGCCGTTCAGCATGGATCGCGAAGCGCTGAAAGGTCAGATCTCGCAGCTGCAGCCGCGCGCGGGCACGTCGATCTTTCTTGGCATGAAATGGGCCACGGCACTTCTGGACCCGTCAAGCCGCGCCATCGCGGACACGCAGGTCAGCAGCGGCGCCGCGCCCATGGCGGTGTCCGGTCGTCCCGTCGATTACGACGACGAGGAAACCATCAAGACCGTGGTCCTGATGACCGACGGCCAGCACGACCGGTCGTTCCGGATCCAGGACTGGGCGTATAACTCCGACAGCGAGATCGCACTCTGGAACCGCAACAACCTCTGGTATTACCTCGTGAACAACGTCAGTTCGCGTCACTGGGGCGCTTTCTACACCCAGAAATACAATGCCGGCATGGGCGATCAGCTGCTCGACAGCATCTGCGACGCCGCAAAGGCCCAGGGCATCGTCGTCTGGGGCATCGGCTTCGAGGTGACCGACCACGGCGCGGCCGTGATGCAGAACTGCGCCTCCTCGCCCAGCCACTTCTTCCGGGTGGAAGGTGCGGCCATCGAGGACGCTTTCTATGCCATCGCACGCACCATCAACCAGCTGAGGCTCACCCAATGATCCGCTTTCTGCAACTCCCCCTGCGTCGCTTCCGCGACAGCGAAGACGGGTCGATGCTTGTCCCCTTCGCGCTCTGGACCCCGGTGTTTCTTGGCCTGATCCTGTCCTCCATCGAACTGGGCACTGTCACGATCCGCCACACGGCGCTCGAACGCGCGGTGGATGAAACCGTCCGCGACCTGCGCCTGGGCACCGGCGAGGCCATGGACCACGCCACGCTCAAGCAGCAGATCTGCGACAGCGCCGCGATCCTGCCCGCCTGCATGGACACCATGCATCTGGAGATGGTGCGGCTCGACATGCGCGACTGGAGCGCGCCCGAGACCTCCGCCGATTGCGTCGACGTCTCCGAGGCCGTCAACCCGCAACGCGGCTTCGAGTTCGGCAAGGGCAACGAGATGATGATGCTGCGCGCCTGCTACAAGTACCAGCCCATCACCCCCGCTGGCACGCTCAGCTCGAGCCTGGCCAAGGACGACGACGGCTACACCGCCCTCGTCGCCACCTCGGCCTTCGTGCACGAACCGCTGTGAGGAGTGAGAAGATGATGAAATCTATCCTGAAAAACAGGCTCCGCCGGTTCCTCGACGACAGCCAGGGGTATATCACGCTCGAAGCGATGATCGTCATGCCGGTGCTGCTGTGGCTCTTCGGTGCGGGCTGGGTCTATTTCGACGTGATGCGCCAGCAAAGCGTGAACCAGAAAGCCAATTACGTCATCGGCGACATGATCTCGCGCGAGACCGATCCGGTCGACGATGAATACATCAACAACGCGATGAACCTGCTCTACATGCTCAACAAGTCGCAGGACACCGAAAGCGATCTGCGCGTGACGGTCATCCGCTACGACGCCGACCAGAACCGCTGGAACGTGGTCTGGTCGGAAGCGCGCGGCGATTACGCAGCGCTGAACGGCAACATGTCCGACTATTCCGATCGCCTGCCGGTCGCCGCCAACCAGGATCAGCTGATCGTGGTGGAGACATGGGACGACTACAATCCCATTTTCAGCGTCGGCCTCAACGCGTTCGAGATCACCACCTACAGCTTCACCCGTCCGCGGTTTGCACCGCAGATTTTGTTCACCAACTCGTCGGACAACAATGGCTGGGGCAATGGCGATCAGGATGCACCCGGCGGCTCGCTCTGCACCAACAACGCCGAGAATGCCGATGAGGGCGCAAGCTCTTCGGAATGTATCAATGCCGACGGTTCGGAGAACATCGAGCCCAGCGAAGAGGTCTGATCGACCTCGGATGACCCCGCAACAACCGGCTGCAGCATGTCCTGCGGCCGGTTTTATCTTTCAGGATCATACGCTTGAAGTTTTGGCTGCCAGAGCGACCCTTGCGTTTCAGGACGCTTCAGAGCAAAGTCGCAAGGTCAGACATCCAGCGCCCCGTCGCGCTCATTGATCTTCAGCGTCAGGATATCCGCAACCGGCCGGGTCTGCGATCCCGAGGTCACGCCCCCCACCGCCACCTTGCGCCCCATGCGCCACCAGAGTCCCGGCTTCCAGGCCCGCGCACCGGGTTCCTTCAGCAGCAGGTTGAAGCCGTTCGACGGCTTCATCGCAAACATCCCCCGGTCCACCTTGTCGATATCCTCGATCCGGGCCAGCACCTCTCCGGTGCTGTCGCGCAATTCGGTCTCGGTCAGGATCAGCGCATGCGCCGTGGCGCGCCACATCTTCTGCCCCATCATCAGAAAGCCTGCGCCCAGCACAATCAGGAACAGCTGCCAGTGCAGCGCGGGCGGGGTCGCCATCGCGATGTAGATCAACAGGATCCCGAGCCCGAACATGGCGCCGACGCCAATCGCCCGGCGCGGGGCCGAGGCCGAGATTACCGCCAGTTCCCGTTCTGCCATGCCGCCTGTCCCCCCAATTGCCGACCCGCTGCCTGCTTTAGGCCAAAGCGGCGGCGGGGGAAAGCCGCTCAGCGCCGCAGGATCACCTCTGCGCCGCGGACGGGCGGCTGGTCGTCGATCAGCTCCTGCGGAAACCCGTCCGCGCGCACCGAAAGACCGGTCGCCATCTCGAGCCGTTCGATCATGCGGTCCGATTGCGCGTTTTCGCCCAGCCTGGCCTGCCCGTCGCCGATCAGTGCCAGGATCTGCGGCGACAGCTCCAGAGGCACCCCATGCGCCTCCGCCAGCGCCTGGAAGAGGCCCACATCCTTGGCCACCAGATCAAGCGTGAAATCCACATCACGCGAGCCCGAAAGGATCAGCTGGCTCTCGGTCTCATGCACAAAGGACGTACCCGAAGAGATCCGGATCGCCTCGAACGTGGTCGCAGGATCGAGCCCCGCCGCCTGCATGGTGGTGAGCGCTTCGCAGAGCGTCAGCAGGTTGGCGGTCGCCAGGTAATTGGTCATGACCTTGAGCCGGGACGCGGTGCCGACCTCGCCGGTATGCAGGATCTGGCGGCCCAGAATGGTCAGAAGCGGCAGAACCAACTCGAAAGCCGGGCGCGGCCCGCCAGCGAAGATCGAGATATTGCCCGTGGCCGCCCGGTGGCAGCCACCCGAGACCGGCGCCTCCACCGCCTGTGCCCCGGTCTCGGCAACACGCGCCGCCTGCGCCACGATAAGGTCGGGATCGGTGGTGGACATCTCGATCCAGATCTTGCCCGGTCCCATCTGGGGCAGCATCTCCGCCAGAACCATCTCCGACGCCGCCGGGCTCGGCAGCGATGTGATCACCACGTCGCAGCTTTGCATGAGCGCCGCCGGTGTTGCGCCGTCCCGCGCGCCGCGGGCCGTGAAATCCGCCACTTTCGCAGCATCGAGGTCACAGACCGCAAGCGCCACATCATTGTCCAGCAGATTGCCCGCAAGCTTGCCGCCCACGGCCCCCAGCCCGATAAACCCTGTCTCCCGCATCACCGCACTCCCTGCCCTGCTCACCCGCGCCCGCCCCGCAATTCGCGCGGGGCCCGGGGCTTCCGGCGATGTCACGTGATCCCCGGCGACCTGTCCGTCCTGTTTGCGACAAGACTTGCCGCCTCTCCTCTCTGCCCCTAGCCTGCCGCGACCGGGACTGACCCAAAAGGAGCCGCCCTTGCCACGCCGCAGCCTCTGCACCCCGGTGGGCACGCTCACGCTGACCGAAGAGAACGGCGCGATCACCCGCGCCGAATGGGGCGGCAAGGCAATAGACGACACCGCGCTCCTGCAAGAGGCCTGCGCGCAGGTCTCGGCCTATTTCGACGGCACCCGAACCGAATTCGATCTGCCGATGCATCTGTCCGCAAGCCCGTCGCAACGCGCCGTCTGCGCCGCCATCGCCGCCATCCCCTTCGGGCAAACCCGGACCTATGGCGATCTTGCGAAGGAACTGGACATGCCCGCGCAGGTGGTTGGCCAGGGCTGCGGCGGAAACCCGATCCCGATCCTGATCCCCTGCCACAGGGTGCTTGGCGCGTCCGGCCTTGGCGGCTTTTCCGGCGGCACCGGGATCGAAACCAAGGTGGCGCTGCTGAAACACGAAGGTGCGGCCTCCTTGCTGATCTGACGGCAGACGTCAACGCGGCAGGACCCCGGGGCCCGCCGCCCCTGTTTCTCCGGTTTAGAAATACTTCGGGGGAGGCCCTGACCCCGTCAGGGCCCGGGGGCAGCGCCCCCGCTCCGAGGCCCCGCCCAAAGGCGGGGTCGAGATATCCGGTGCGCGGGCTTGCCCGCGCGCCTTTTGACACATCCGGCGCCGGAGCTTCAGTCGCGGCGCGGATCGCGGGGATAGACGCCAAGGATGTCCAGCATATCGGTGAAGTAATCGAGCTCTTCCAGCGCGCGTTTGACGCCGGGATCTTCGGGATGCCCTTCGATATCGGCGTAAAACTGGGTTGCGGTGAACGACCCGCCCACCATATAGCTTTCCAGCTTGGTCATGTTCACGCCATTGGTCGCGAACCCGCCCATCGCCTTGTAGAGCGCGGCCGGAATGTTGCGCACCTGAAAGACAAACGTCGTCATCATGCCATGATCGCCGCGCTGGCTGAAATCGGGCGACTTGCCCATGATCAGAAACCGCGTGGTGTTGTGGGCGTGATCCTCGATATGGCGCGCAAGGATGTCGAGCCCGTTCAGCTCGGCGGCAAGATCCGACGCCAGCGCCCCGGTGGTCATGTCGCGCGCCTCGGCAATCTCGGCCGCCGCACCGGCACTGTCGGCGGCCGGAATGCCGCGGATGCCGTAACGCGCCAGAAACGACTGCGCCTGCGGCAGCAGCACCAGATGCGCGCGCACCGCCTCAAGATCCTCGAGACGCACACCCGGCATCGCCATCAGGCTGATATGCACCCGCACAAAGGCCTCGTCGACGATGCGCAGCCCGGAGGAGGGCAACAGCCGGTGAATGTCGGCCACACGACCGTAGGTGGTGTTCTCCACCGGCAGCATGGCCAGCTCGGCGCGGTCGTCATTGACCGCCGCAATCACGTCCTCGAAATTGCGACACGGCAGGGTTTCCATCTGCGGGCGCGCTTCGCGGCAGGCCTGATCCGAATAGGCGCCGGGCTCTCCCTGAAAGGCGATGCGCTGGGTCATGGGGTGTCATCCGCTGCTGAAACCGCGCCGAAATCGGGGGGCGCGCACCCCTTGACCGCCGACAAGGGCGTTTGGTCGCGGCTTCTATACCTTGCCTAAACCGAAGGGAAGCAATAGATGGTCGGCCACCGGACAAGGTTTCAGACGAACAGGGCCACATCCATGCTTGATACGATGACGTTCACCAAAATCGTCGGCGCAGTCTGCGGATCGCTGCTGATCTTTCTTCTCGGCAAGTGGGGCGCAGAGAGCCTTTATCACGTCGGAGGACACGGTCACGGCGAAGAGCACGCCGCGGCCTATGTGATCGACACCGGCGAAGGCGAAGCCGCCGAGGAAACCGTCGAGCTGTCATTTGCCGAGCTTTTGGTCGCCGCCGATGTGGGCAAGGGCGAGCGGGTCTTCGGCAAGTGCCGCGCCTGCCACAAGCTCGAGGATGGCGCCAATGCCACCGGCCCGCATCTTTACGGTGTCGTGGACCGCGATGTGGCATCCGTCGACGGGTTCAACTATTCCGGCTCTCTGGTCGAGGCAGCCGACGTCTGGACACCGGAAAACCTCAACGGCTTCCTCGAAAATCCGCGCGGCTACGCGTCGGGCACCTCGATGAGCTTTGCCGGTCTGCCCAAGGCCGAAGATCGCGCCAACCTGATTGCCTATCTGCAGACAATCGGCGGCTGATCCGCAACAAGTTGCAAAAAAGGCCGTCCCGAACCGCTCGGGGCGGCCTTTTTCATGTGTGGTGCCGCTCGATGGCCCGTTGCGGTGCAGCCGGTCGCGCACCCGCTTGGCAAATCACGCAAAACACGCTCTGATCACGGAATCTCAACTTGAAGGTGGGCCGGGTGGCAATCTAACTTATCTTACTCACATGTTGTCCTAGACGCGGTGTTACAGGAGTGACCCCATGACGAAGAAAACCATCACGATCAAGGCACCCCGCTTTGACCGGCGCAGCACGCTCAAGATGATGGGCGCCAGCGCGCTGGCGCTTGGCACGGCAAGCAAGGGGCAATTTGCCTATGCCGACGCGGACGAGATGATCCGCAGCCATGGTTATTCGTTTTTCGGCGATCTGAAATACCCGGCCGACTTCCCGCATTTCAACTACGTCAACCCCGACGCCCCCAAAGGCGGTCAGATCACGCTGAGCTCGCGCGGCACGTTTGACGGCTTCAACCGCTGGGCCTGGCGCGGCAATCCCGAGACCAATGCCGATGTGGTGGCGGAATCGATGTTTGCCGAAATGCCCTGGGGCGGCGGCGCTCCGGCGGATTCGCTGACCGACGCCTATTGCCTGATCGCGCGCGAGGTCGAATACCCCAAAAGCCAGGAATGGGTTGTCTTCCACATGCGGGACGACGTCGTGTTCCGCAACGGCGCGCCTGTGCGCGCACAGGATGCGGCCTTTACCCATAACCTGTTTCTGGAGCAGGGGATCCGCTCGTTTGCGCGCTCCGTCAGCCAGCGCATCGAAGGGGTTGAGGTGATCGACGATCTGACCCTGCGCTACAAGTTCGTCGACGGCATCTCGCGCCGGTCTCTGATCAGCCAGGTCGGCGGCTCGCCGATCCTGTCGGAGGAGTGGTACAAGGAAACCGGCGAGAGGCTCGACGAGCCGTCGATCATGTCGCCCATGGGATCGGGCCCCTATCAGGTCGGCGATTACGAGATCAACCGGTTCGTCGTCTATGAACGCAACCCGAATTACTGGGGCTGGGACCATCCGGCCAATGTCGGCCGCTTCAACTTCGACTCCATCCGGATCGAGTATTTTGCCGACGCCACTGCCGAATTCGAGGCGTTCAAGGCCGGGATCTACACGTTCCGCTCCGAAGGATCGAGCAAACGCTGGGCCTCCGGCTACGACTTCCCGGCGCTGGAGCGTGGCGACGTTGTCCGCGAGGCGATCCCCGACCAGACCGCACCGAACAATTCCGGCGTGATCTTCAACACCCTGCGCGCGCCGCTCGACAACCGCGATGTGCGCCACGCGCTTTCGCTTGCCTATAATTTCGAATGGACCCGCGAGTCGCTGGAATCCGACCTGACCACACAGCGCAACTCGTTTGTGGAAAACCAGGAATGGGAGGCCAAGGACGTGCCCACCGGCGCCGAGCTGGCATTGCTGGAATCGCTGGGTGACGTGGTCCCTCCCGCGATGCTGACAGAGCCGGTGGTGATGCCGCACAGCTCCAACAAAGACCGCCCCATCGACCGGCGCAACAAACGCACCGCGCTGCGGCTGCTGCAGGATGCCGGCTGGAGCGTCAATGACAGCGGCCAGATGGTCGACGAGACCGGCGCGCAGATGTCGCTCGATTTTCTGGTGCTCTCGACCTGGGACGACACCCGCAAATCCACCATCGAGATCTACGCCGAGACGCTGCGCGACTGGGGCATCGAGGTGAATGCCGAAGCCGTCGACAGCGCGCAGGGCCAGCAGCGCTTTCTCGACAAGGATTACGACCTCATCCACACCCGCATCCTGACCTTCGCCAGCGTCGGCACCGGTCTCAAGCAGCTGTTCGGCGCGGAGACCGCCGAAGTGTCATCCTACAACCCCGCAACCCTGCGCAGCCCGATGATCGACGCAATCATCGATGCCGCGCTTGACGCGCAGTCGCGCGAGGAAGAGCTGGCCGCGCTCACCGCCCTTGACCGCGCGCTCCGCTACGAGCGGATCATGGCGCATGGCTCTTACGTTCCGGAATACTGGGTTGCCTATTACGACATGTTCGAACGCCCCGAACCCCTGCCGCCGCTGGCACTCGGCGTGCTCGACTTCTGGTGGTTCAACGATGAGAAATACCAGGCACTCAAGGCCTCCGGCGCGCTGAGGTAACAAGGTCTTGGGCGCGTATATTCTCCGACGTCTGCTGCTGATCATTCCCACGCTTCTGGGGATCATGATCATCAATTTCACGTTGGTGCAGTTTGTGCCCGGCGGCCCGGTCGAGCAGATCATCGCCAAGATGCAGGGCGAGGGCGACGTCTTTTCCAGCTTTGCCGGTGGCGGTGAGGATGTGGGTGAACAGACCTTCGGCTCCGACAGCGACTATATCGGCGCGCGCGGGTTGCCCAAGGAGTTCATCGAAGAGCTCGAACGCGAGTTCGGCTTCGACAAACCCCCGCTCGAGCGCTTTCTGGACATGCTGTGGAACTACATGCGCCTCGATTTCGGCGAGAGTTACTTCCGCTCGATCTCCGTCATTGATCTGGTGCTGGAAAAGATGCCGGTGTCGATCAGCCTCGGGCTCTGGTCCACGCTCATTGCCTATATCGTCTCGATCCCGCTGGGCATCCGCAAGGCGGTCAAGGACGGCTCCACCTTCGACACATGGACCTCGGGCGCCATCATCGTGGCCTACGCGATCCCCGGCTTTCTCTTTGCCATCCTGCTGCTGGTGCTCTTTGCCGGCGGCTCCTACTGGCAGATCTTCCCGCTGCGCGGCCTGACATCCGACAATTGGGAAGAGCTCAGCATCCTGGGCAAGATCGCCGATTATTTCTGGCATATCGCCCTGCCGGTCATCGCCTCCACGATCTCGGCCTTCGCCACGCTGACGCTGCTGACCAAGAACAGCTTTCTCGACGAGATCAAGAAGCAATACGTGATGACCGCCCGCGCCAAGGGCCTCAGGGAAAACCGCGTGCTCTACGGCCATGTCTTCCGCAACGCGATGCTGATCGTGATTGCCGGGTTCCCCGCGGTCTTCATCGGCGTCTTCTTCTCAGGCTCGCTGATCATCGAGACGATCTTCTCGCTGGACGGTCTCGGCCGGCTGGGCTTCGAGGCGGCGGTAGCGCGGGATTATCCGGTGATCTTCGGCACGCTGTTCATCTTCGGCCTGATCGGGCTGGTGGTCGGCATCCTGTCGGACCTGATGTATGTGCTGGTCGATCCCCGCATCGATTTCGAGAAACGGGAGGGCTGAGCCATGGTCGCGCAACCCGAACCACCCGTCGCGCCCCAGCCAATGCCGGGCAAACCGGTGGCCCCCGAGCCGCCCCGCGGTCGCTTTGCGCTGTCGCCGCTCAACCAGCGCCGCTGGCGCAACTTCAGGCGCAACCGCCGCGCCTTCTGGTCGCTGTGGATCTTCATGTTGCTCTTCGGGCTGTCGCTGATGGCGGAATTCATCGCCAATGACAAACCGATCCTGGTGAATTACCGCGGCGAATATTTCACCCCGATCTTCACATTCTACCCCGAAACGGCCTTTGGCGGCGATTTCCGGACCGAGGCGCCCTACGGCGATCCGGAGGTCAAATGCCTCATTCGCACGGGTGGGCTCGAGGACTGTTTCGACGATCCCGAAGGCCTTATCGAACAGGTCGATCAGGGCATGGTCCTAGAGGGCGATTTCGAGAAAGGCTGGATGCTCTGGCCGCTCATCCCCTACAGCTACACCACCCCCGTCGACCGCCCCGGTGCCGCCCCCCTGCCGCCCAACGAGCAGAACTGGCTGGGCACGGACGACACCAAGCGCGACGTGGTGGCCCGGGTGATCTACGGCTTCCGCCTGTCGATCCTCTTCACGCTGATCGTGACGGTCTGTGCGTCGATCATCGGCATCGTGGCGGGCGCCGTGCAGGGATATTTCGGCGGCTGGATCGACCTCATCTTCCAGCGCATCATCGAGATCTGGAGCGCCACACCCTCGCTTTACGTGATCATCATCCTCTTCGCGATCCTCGGGCGAAGTTTCTGGCTGTTGGTCTTTCTCACGGTGCTCTTCGGTTGGGTGGCCCTTGTCGGTGTGGTGCGCGCCGAGTTTCTGCGCGCCCGCAACCTGGAATATGTACGCGCCGCCAAGGCGCTCGGCGTCAGCAACTGGAAGATCATGTTCCGCCACATGCTGCCCAACGCCATGGTCGCCACGCTGACCATGCTGCCCTTCATCGTGACCGGCACCATCTCCACCCTCGCCGGGCTCGATTTCCTGGGCTTCGGTCTGCCCTCGTCCGCCCCAAGCCTCGGAGAGCTGACCCTGCAGGCCAAGCAGAACCTGCAGGCGCCCTGGCTAGCCTTCACCGCCTTCACGGTCTTTGCGGTGATGCTGTCGTTGCTGGTCTTCATCTTCGAAGGCGTGCGCGACGCGTTCGACCCCAGAAAGACCTTCTCGTGATGCACGGCCCTGTCGCTTCTTCTCTTCAAAAATACCGCCGGGGGGCCGAAGGCGGGGGCAGCGCCCCCTTCCCGGCCGGCCCTGCACGCGCAAAGGGGGCGACATGAGCGCCATTCTCAAGGTCACCGATCTGCGCGTCAGCTTCCGCCAGGACAGCGTCACCACCCAGGCGGTCAAGGGCGTCTCCTTCGAGATCGGGCGCGGCGAGACCGTGGCGTTGGTGGGCGAGAGCGGCTCGGGCAAATCGGTGACCGCCCTCAGCACGGTGTCCCTGCTCGGCGAAAGCGCTACGGTCGAAGGCTCCGTGCTCTACGAAGGCCAGGAGATGATCGATGCCGAGGAACGGCTGCTGCGCCGCGTGCGCGGCAACGATATCTCGTTCATCTTCCAGGAGCCGATGACCTCTCTTAACCCGCTGCACACGCTGGAAAAGCAGCTCGCCGAAAGCCTCGCCCTGCATCAGGGTCTGGTGGGGGAGGCTGCGCGCGCGCGGATCATCGAACTGCTCAACAAGGTCGGCATCCGCGATCCCGAAACCCGGCTGTCATCATATCCGCACCAGCTCTCCGGCGGGCAGCGCCAGCGCGTGATGATCGCCATGGCGCTGGCCAACGGCCCCGACCTGCTGATCGCCGATGAGCCGACCACCGCGCTCGACGTGACCATCCAGGCGCAGATCCTCGACCTGCTGGCCGAGCTCAAGACCGCCGAAGACATGAGCCTGCTCTTCATCACCCATGACCTCGGCATCGTGCGCAAGATCGCCGACCGGGTCTGCGTGATGAAGGATGGCGAGATCGTCGAGACCGGCCCCACATCCGAGATCTTCGCGAACCCGCAGCACCCCTACACGCAGATGTTGCTGGCTGCCGAAAGCACGGGCGTGCCCGATCCTGTCGATGAAGGCGCCGAAGAGGTCGCGCGCACCGACGGGCTCAGGATCTGGTTCCCGATCCAGCGCGGTCTGCTGAGGCGCACGGTTGGATATGTCAAGGCGGTGAACGACGCGACCATCGCGGTGCGCGCCGGAGAGACCGTGGGCATCGTGGGCGAGAGCGGCTCCGGCAAGACCACGCTGGCGCTGGCGATCATGCGCCTCATTGGCTCCGAAGGCGGGATCACCTATCGCGGCCAGGATGTGCGCCGCTGGTCGACCCGCGAGTTGCGCCGCCTGCGCTCCGAAATGCAGATCGTCTTCCAGGACCCCTACGGCTCGCTCAGCCCGCGCATGACCTGCGAGCAGATCATCGCCGAAGGGCTGACCGTGCATGGCGCGCCGGACGGCCGATTTCACCGCGAGGTGGTGGCCGAAGTGATGAGTGAGGTGGGGCTCGATCCGATGACCATGCACCGCTACCCGCATGAGTTCTCCGGCGGCCAGCGCCAGCGCATCGCCATCGCCCGCGCCATGGTGCTGCGCCCGCGGCTGGTGGTGCTGGACGAGCCGACATCGGCGCTCGACATGACCGTGCAGGTGCAGATCGTCGATCTCCTGCGCAACCTGCAGCGCAAATACGACCTGGCCTATCTCTTCATCTCCCACGACCTGAAGGTCGTGCGCGCCATGAGCCACAAGGTGATCGTGATGAAGCAGGGCGATGTGGTCGAATACGGGTCCGCCGATGCGATCTTCGACGATCCGCAGACCGAATACACCCGCACCCTGCTCGCCGCCGCCTTCGATCTGGCCAGCTGACCGCGCCCGCCCGGGATCGCAACCCCGTACCCGGCCCGATCCGCCCAGATCCCCCACGCAAACCGCGAGACGGGCCTGCAAGGGCCCGGCGAGCCCGGTGTCGGATCGGCCTCAGATCGCCGAACTGTGCCCCGCCTTGCTCAGATCATAGCCGTCAAAGGCCCGCGCCACGAGCCGCGTCAGCGGGCGCGCGGCCTGCGGCACGTAAAGCCCGTCCTCGGTGATCTCCAGCATGTTCTCGAACCGCGCATCCGCCGCGCGGAACATCCCGAAAAGCGCGCCGCGCGTGATGTCGAAATCCCGGCAGATCTCGGACGCATCGACGCGGAAATCGCACATGACAGCCTCGATCAGACGTCCGCGCAACTGGTCCTCACCGGTAAAGCAATGCCCCCGCGCCACCGAAAACCGCCCCTCGCGGATCGCCGCCACATGCTGCGATGTGGCCGAAGCGTTCTGCGCAAAGCCCTGCGGGAACCGCGAGATCGACGACGCCCCGACGCCGATCAGCGCCATCGCCCTGTCATCGGTATAGCCCTGAAAGTTTCGCTTCAGCCTCCCTTCGCGCCGCGCCACCGCCAGCCCGTCCTCGGGCCGGGCGAAATGGTCGATCCCGATCTCTTCATAGCCATCCCACACAAAAAGTCTGCGCGCGGTCTCGAACAGATCGAGCCGCTCTGCCGGGCGCGGCAAGGCATCCGACGGGATCAGTTGCTGGCGTTTGGCCATCCACGGCACATGCGCATAGCCGTAAAGCGCGACCCGGTCGGGGTTGAGGCTCAGCAGTTTCTGCACCGTGTCGGTGATGCGCGCCTGGCTCTGGTGCGGCAAGCCGAACAGGATGTCGGCATTCAGGCTCGCGACACCGCGCGCGCGGATCATCTCCACCGCATCGCGGGTGATCTCGTAGCCTTGCGGACGGCCGATGGTTTCCTGGATCTCCGGGTCGAAATCCTGCACGCCGATAGAGGCGCGGGTCATCCCGCCCTCTGCCAGCGCATCGAGCCGCTCGGCGTCGATCTCGTTGGGATCGATCTCGACCGAAAACTCCGCATCCTCGGCAAAAGCCGCGGTCTCTCGGATCGCGGCGATCAGATCGCGGATCATCTGCGCATCCAGCAGCGTTGGCGTCCCGCCGCCCCAATGCACGCGCGACAGGCGCACGCCGACAGGCAGGTGCTTGGCCAGCAGTCTCAGCTCGGCCTTCAGCGTCTCCACATAGGCCGCAACCGGCGCCGCGGTGGCGGTGCCCTGGGTGCGGCAGGCGCAGAACCAGCACAACCTGCGGCAAAATGGAACATGCACATAAAGCGACACGGACCCGTCTTCCGGCAAGGCCTCGATCCACTGCGCAAACCGGTCCGGCCCAACGTCGCCTGCAAAATGCGGTGCTGTGGGGTACGACGTGTACCGCGGCACTTTCGCGTCAAAGAGCCCCAGTCGGGCGAGTTGAGATTGCGATGTCATATGCTTAGAGTTAGGCTTCGGAAGCTTTGGAAACCTTGATGCAGATCAATTTGAAGGCCGCAGGATGCTGAACGAAAAGAACTTCGTGGTGTCGCATGAGTGCAGCGATTGTCCGATCCGGCACCGGGCCGTGTGTGCGCGCTGCGAAAGCGATGAGCTGACGCGGCTCGAGGAAATCAAGTATTACCGCAAGTTCGAGGCCGGCAGCCATGTGATCTGGTCCGGCGACCGCATGGATTTCGTGGGCTCCGTGGTCTCCGGCATCGCCACGCTGACACAGACCATGGAGGACGGGCGCACGCAGATGGTGGGCCTCTTGCTGCCGTCGGATTTTGTCGGCCGTCCGGGGCGCGAAGGGGCCGCCTATGACGTGGTCGCCACCACCGATCTGACGATGTGCTGCTTTCGCAAGAAACCCTTCGAGGAGATGATGCAGCGCACACCGCATATCGCCCATCGCCTGCTGGAAATGACGCTGGACGAGCTTGACGCCGCACGCGAGTGGATGCTGGTGCTGGGCCGCAAGACCGCCCGCGAAAAGATCGCCTCGCTGCTGTCGATCATCGCCCGGCGCGACGCCTCGATCCATCCCGGCAAAGTCGATGGTCCGCTGGTCTTCGATCTGCCGCTGACCCGCGAAGCGATGGCCGACTACCTCGGTCTGACGCTCGAGACGGTGAGCCGCCAGATTTCCGCGCTCAAGCGCGACGGGGTGATCGAGCTTGAGGGCAAGCGCCATGTGACCGTGCCCAATATGGGGCGTCTGATGGAAGAGGCGGGCGACGATTCCGATGGCGGAATGCTTGTCTGAGCGCGCCTTCGTCACGCTGGATGTCTTCACCGACACCGCGTTTTCCGGCAATCCTCTGGCCATCGTTCTGGGCGCCGACGATCTGAGCACCGCTCAGATGCAGACCCTTGCGCGCGAGTTCAACCTCTCCGAGACGCTCTTTGTCATGGCGCCGCGCGATCCGGGCAATACCGCGCGGGTGCGGATCTTCCTGCCGCAGGCCGAGATCCCCTTTGCCGGTCACCCGACCGTCGGCTGCGCCGTTCACCTGGCCATGGAGGGCGCGCCCGACGGCGACATGGAGACCGATATCCGGCTGGAGGAAGAGGCCGGGCTGGTTCCGGTGCATGTTTCGCGGCGCGACGGGCAGATTGCGGCGGAGTTCACAGCACCGCTTGTGCCGCATCCAGCCCGCGAAGGCCAGATCCCCGAGACAAGCCAGCTCGCCGCCGCGCTGGGACTGCATGCGGACCAGATCGGCTTTGGCGCGCATCGCCCCGGCCTTTTCGAAGGCGGGCCGAAATTTCTGTTTCTGCCCGTGCGCGATCTCACAGCGCTTTCCGCCGCGCGCCCGTCGGAGCCCGCCTGGGGCGAAGCGATGGCGCTGGCCGGTCTGAAAAGCGCCTATCTCTACACACCCCGTCCCGAGGGCTGCGATTTTCAGGCGCGGATGTTCTCTCCCGGCGGCGGGATCCCCGAAGACCCGGCCACAGGCTCCGCCTCCGCCATCCTCGCCGCCCAGCTGTTGCGCGCAGGCGCGCTTGGCCCGCAGGAGACGCGGTTTCGATTGCGCCAGGGGATGGAGATGGGGCGGCCCTCGCAGATCGGCCTCACGGTGCGATGCGACGGAGACCAGATTTCCGAAGTGCGGATTTCCGGCAGCGCCGTGCCGGTCTCGCGCGGATATGTGCGCCTCCCGGCGTGACGCAAGGCCCGACCAGGCGACCTAACCCGGACTGCCCCCGGCCAAGCCATGCGCGCGCGACGGGACGGTGGGCGGGGCGGCGCTTGCCTTCAGGCAAGCCAGCGCCGTCCCCGTCCCCGCTCGCCGTCCCCACTCAATGCGCCATGAAGACCGGGAATTCCGCCTGTTCCAGCATGTTCCGCGTGGCCCCGCCGAGGATCGCCTCGCGCAGCCGCGAGTGACCGTAGGCGCCCATTACCACCATATCCGCATCCAGATCCGCCACTTGCCGCAGGATGACATCGGAGACGCGCGGCAGGGTCTTGGACAACACGTCGATCTCCGCCTTCACCCCATGGCGCGCCAGGTATTGCGCCATCAGCCCGCCGGGATCGGAGCGGTCCGGCCCGTGGCGCGGCGGATCGATCACCACGATATGCACCGCCTCCGCCTCGATCAGCAGCGGCATCGCCGCGCGCACGGCCCGCATCGCCTCCATGCTCTCGTTCCAGCCCACCACAACCCGCCGCGGACGGCTGGTCACGGTGCCCGCTGACGGCATCACGAGCACCGGCGCCTGGCCTTCGAAAAGCGCCCCCTCGATCACCGGCTCAAGCTCTACCCCGCGGTCCTGACCGTAGGGTTTGGGCATCGCCACCAGATCCGAGAATCGCGCCCGCATCGCCACGTGGCGGCCGATATCGGCCAGCTGCGCCACACCGTGATCGATGCCCCAGCGACAGCTTGTGCGGTCCAGCAGTGCGCGGGCCTGCGCCTCCAGCGCCTCGGCATCCGCAGTGGCCCGGCTCAGCGATTCCTGCAGCACCATCGCGTTGGACCCGGCATAGTAATAGCCCGTCTGCGTGCGGTCGACACCGAAACAGAGCACGTCGAGATGCGCATCGAAACCTTCGGCCAGCGCCGCGGCCTGCGCAATCTGACCCTCGGCCAGATCCGCATCCGTCACGACGCTCAGAATTGTCGGGAACCCCATGGTCAACACCTCCTCTGCCTTGGAATGACCCCAGCCTAGACCGGTCCGGGACAGGCCACTTTGACGCGGCTCAAGACAAGCCCGCAGATCTATTGATGCAGATCAAGGTCAGCTTTGCCGAGACCCTTCAAGAACGGGACAGTGAAAAACCGCCCGCGCGATGACGGATTCGCGCGGAGACGACGAAGGGACGAAAAATGTTGAATTATATCAAGCTCATCGTGCTTGGTCTGATCGCGCTTTTTGCCATGATCGCCGCCAACTACGCGCGCGATCTGGCCTATATGATTCACGCGATCATCATTCTGCTGGTTTCGGCCGGCATGTTCTTGTGGGTTCTGCGCCGCACGGATGAGCCGGCCACGCTGCACCCGCAGACCGAATACATGGATGGGGTTATCCGAGCCGGCGTGATCGCGACGGCGCTCTGGGGTGTCGTGGGCTTTCTCGCCGGCACCTTCATCGCCTTCCAGCTGGCCTTTCCGGCGCTCAATTTCGACTGGGCGCAGGGCTATGCCAACTTCGGACGGCTGCGCCCGCTGCACACCAGCGCGGTGATCTTCGCGTTCGGGGGGAACGCGCTGATCGCCACGTCATTCTATGTGGTCCAGCGCACCTCCGCGGCGCGGCTCTGGGGCGGCAACCTGGCGTGGTTCGTGTTCTGGGGCTACCAGCTGGTCATCGTCCTTGCGGCCACCGGCTACCTGCTGGGCTCGACCCATGGCAAGGAATACGCCGAGCCGGAATGGTATGTGGACTGGTGGCTGACCATCGTCTGGCTGGCCTATCTGGCGGTCTTCATCGGCACCATCGTCAAGCGCCGCGAGCCGCATATCTACGTGGCCAACTGGTTCTACCTCAGCTTCATCGTGACCGTGGCGATGCTGCATGTCTTCAACAACCTGGCCATCCCGGTCTCGATCTGGGGCAGCAAATCCGTGCAGGTCTTCTCGGGCGTGCAGGACGCGATGGTGCAATGGTGGTACGGCCACAACGCCGTCGGCTTCTTCCTGACCGCCGGTTTCCTGGGGATGATGTACTACTTCATCCCGAAACAGGCCGAACGCCCGGTCTTCAGCTACAAGCTCAGCATCATCCACTTCTGGGCGCTGATCTTCCTCTATATCTGGGCCGGTCCGCACCATCTGCACTACACAGCGCTGCCCGACTGGGCCTCGACGCTGGGCATGGTGTTCTCGATCGTGCTCTGGATGCCCTCCTGGGGCGGCATGATCAACGGTCTGATGACGCTCTCGGGCGCATGGGACAAGCTCCGCACCGACCCGGTGATCCGGATGATGGTGATCAGCCTCGGCTTTTACGGCATGTCCACCTTCGAAGGCCCAATGATGTCGATCCGTGCGGTCAACTCGCTGTCGCATTACACCGACTGGACCATCGGACACGTGCATTCGGGGGCACTTGGCTGGAACGGCATGATCACTTTCGGCGCGCTCTACTTCCTGGTGCCCAAGCTCTGGAACCGCCAGCGGCTCTACAGCCTCAGCATGGTCTCCTGGCATTTCTGGCTCGCCACCATCGGCATCGTTCTCTACGCCGCGGCGATGTGGGTCACCGGCATCATGGAAGGCCTGATGTGGCGCGAAGTGGATGCCAACGGCTTCCTCGTGAACAGCTTTGCCGACACCGTCGGTGCCAAGTTCCCGATGTATGTCGTGCGCGGCCTCGGAGGGGTTCTCTATGTCGTGGGCGCCCTGATCATGTGCTACAATCTGTGGATGACCGTGAAGCGGTCGCCGGCTGTCGAAGCCAGCGTCGCCAACGCCCATGCCACGCCGGCCGAGTAAGGAGACCGGACAATGGCAATTCTCGAAAAACACGCAATCCTTGAGAAGAACATCACGCTTCTGGCGATCTTCTCCTTCCTCGTGGTGACGGTCGGGGGGCTGGTGCAGATCGTGCCGCTCTTCTATCTCGACAACACCATCGAGGATGTCGAAGGCATGCGCCCCTACACGCCGCTCGAGCTGGCGGGGCGCGAGATCTACCTGCGCGACGGCTGCTATGTCTGCCACAGCCAGATGATCCGCCCGATGCGCGACGAGGTGGAGCGGTACGGCCACTACAGCCTGGCGGCCGAAAGCAAGTATGACCACCCGTTCCAGTGGGGCTCCAAGCGGACGGGGCCCGACCTCGCCCGCGTCGGTGGCCGTTATTCGGACGAGTGGCATGTCGACCACCTGCGCGATCCGCAATCGGTGGTGCCGGAATCGGTCATGCCGAAATACGCCTATCTCGAAACCACGCTTCTGGATGGCGAGCATATCGGCGATCTGCTCTGGACCCACGCCTTTGTGGGGGTGCCCTACAGCGAAGAGATGGTCGCCTCCGCCGAGGCCGATTTCAAGGCGCAGGCCGACCCCGACAGCGATTTCGACGGTCTGCTGGAGCGCTACGGAGACGGTGTGAACGTGCGCAACTTCGACGGTCAGCCCGGGGTATCCGAGGCCGATGCGCTGATCGCCTATCTGCAGATGCTGGGCACGCTGGTCGATTTCTCGACCTTCACGCCTGACGAGAGCCGGTGAGGGCGCCATGGAAGAATACACACTTCTCAGGCAAATCGCCGACAGCTGGGGCCTGCTGGTCATGTTTGTCTTCTTCATCGGCATCATCGCCTGGGCGTTTCGCCCGGGCAGCCGGTCGGAGCATGACAACGCCGCCAGTATCCCGCTGAGAAACGAAGACGCCCCCGCGCCCCGCACCGGCGACGGACCCGCCCGAAAAGAGGAGGCGAGGAACCCCCAATGAGCGACAACAAAAAAGACGACGATCTCGATTATGAGACAACCGGCCACGAATGGGACGGCATCCAGGAATACAACAAGCCGCTGCCGCGCTGGTGGCTCTGGACCTTCTACGCCACCATCGTCTGGGGGGTGCTTTACACAATCGCCTACCCCGCCTGGCCGCTGGTCAACTCCGCCACCGCCGGGATACTGGGCTACTCCACCCGCGCCGAAGTGGCCGAGGAGATCGCCCGCGTCGACGAGGCCAATGCCGCGATCAACACGCGCCTGGCTTCGGTCGAGCTGACCGAGATCGCCGCCGATCCGGAGCTGCAGGCCTATGCCCGCAATGCCGGTGCTGCGGTCTATCTCAGCTGGTGTACGCAGTGCCACGGCTCTGGCGCCGCGGGCTCCAGCCAGGAAGGCTGGGCGGCGGGTTATCCCAACCTGCTCGACGATGACTGGCTCTGGGGCGGCACGATTGAGGATATCCACCTCACGATCCGCCACGGTATCCGCAACGAGAACGACCCCGATGCCCGCTATTCGGAGATGCCCGCCTTCGGGCGCGACGAGTTGCTGAGCGAAGAAGAGGTGGCGCAGGTTGTGAACTACGTCATGTCGCTGTCCGGAGAGCCGCAGGACGCCTCTCTGGTGGAGGCCGGAGCCGAGGTCTACGACATCAACTGCTCGGCCTGTCACGGCGAGGATCATCAGGGCGACGTCTTTCAGGGCGCGCCCAACCTGGCCGACGCGATCTGGCTCTATGGTGGCGATTATGACGACATCTACGAGACGGTCTACCATTCGCGCTACGGGGTGATGCCGTCCTGGCAGGACCGCCTGAGCGAGGCCGAGATCCGCGCCGTGGCCTCTTATGTGCACGGTCTGGGTGGCGGTCAGGCCACCGAGTAACGCAGCTTTCTTGACAAAGACACGGGCCGGGATTTCCCGGCCCGTGTCTTTGTGTGTCGGGGCGTGTCGGCAATCCGGTGAGGCGTGTCGGGCGCGGCGGCGGTGCCGCGCGGGGACAGGCTGGAAAATCCGGCGGCAAGCGCGGAATTTCACCACTCTTTGCCTGCCATTTGACGCATATCAAGGAAGCGCGCGCGAGCAATCGTTAACAAGAGGTCATGGTCTGCGCGATGGCTCTCGCGCAGGTCCGGACATACCGGCCTCAACCTGAGTTCCGGTGGCGCCGGTGCCTCATCCTGTTCGCGCGTTTCCTGAGGCACCGGCGTTCCCTGTTCGGTTTCCCCACCCTCCGCAACACTGACATTTGCCGACGGCCCGGCCTAGCGGCGCCTGCGCATCCGGCGCGGCAAGCTCCGGCCCGATGGCACCGGTCGGCGAAAAGCCAGTTCGGGGTGAAAGACAATCGGATCGATCATGGCACCCTCCGGTCAGTCGTCGCGCCCTGTGCGCCAGCCGGCAAAGCGCCGGAACGGCAGCGGATCGTCCTGCCAGCTATGCGGCTCGGAGGGCTGACGGCGAAACCGGCCTTCGTCCCGCAGATCACCGGACCGCGTGGCCGTCATGAAAGATTTTGCGAATATTCCCAGCATGGTGCTTCTCCTGATCTGGCGTTGCTCTACAGCCATACTTGACCGATGCGCAGCGATCATGCCACTCAGGAATAATGCCGATATGTAATGAGAGCTAACATATGAACTGGACAGATCTGCCCCCGCTCTCGGCGCTCAGGGCGTTTGCCGCCTATGCCGAAACCGGCTCCGTCGCGCTGGCCGGAGAGGCGCTCAATGTCAGCCACGCCGCCATCTCGCAACAGATGCGCGCGCTGGAGCGGCATATGGGGGTCGCCCTGCTGGACCGCTCGGCGCGCAAGCTGTCGCTGACCTCTGACGGGCAGGCGCTGGCCTATGCCCTGCAGGACGGGTTTGCCACCATCGCCGACACCGTGAGCGCGCTCACCGGCGCCGAGGACGACCGCCCGTTGCAGGTGGCCTGCACGCCCGGCTTTGCGGCCAACTGGCTGATGCCGCGGCTCGCGCGGTTCCGCGCGGCCCACCCCGATATCGAGCTGATGATCCATCCCAGCCCGGCGCTGACCGACCCCGCGGCGGGCGGCATCGACGTCGCCTTGCGCTATGGCACCGGGCCCTGGCCTGGGTTCGAGCACGCGTTGCTGATGGCCGCCCCGCTGGCGGTGGTCGGGCGGCCCGAGGTTTTCGGCGACCCGCTGCCAGGCTCGCCCGCCGAACTGACCAGATTGCCCTGGCTGCAGGAGCTTGGCACCAACGAGGCGAGCCGCTGGCTTGCCGACCACAACGTGACCGAGGCCCGCGTCACCGCTGTCACACATGTGCCCGGCAACCTGGTGATCGACGGCATCCGCAACGGTCAGGGCATCGCGGTGACCACGCGGCTCGCGGTGGAGGAGGATCTCGCCTCCGGACGGCTCATCGCGCTTTTCGAGGAACGCGGCGATGTCGGCTATTGCACCGTCACCCGGCCCGGTGTTCCGCGCCCGCCGCTCAAGGCGTTTCTGCGCTGGATCCGGGCCGAGGCACGCCGGACACCCTGACACGCGATACCGGTTTGCGAAAAACCTATCTCGCAGAGTCAGTATTTGATGCAGGTCAAGGTTTGCACGCCGCGCGGCTGGAACAAGACTGGGGACACCTGTTGCAACACAAAGGCGATTCCCGCTTTATGTCCGACCAACCTGCCCCCTCGCTTTACGCCGCGCGCGAACCGATCTTTCCACGCCGCGTGAGCGGGCCGTTCCGCAACCTCAAATGGGTGATCCTCGTGGTCACCCTCGGCATCTATTACATCACCCCCTGGCTGCGCTGGGATCGCGGGCCGGAGCTGCCCGATCAGGCGGTACTGGTGGATCTCGCGGGGCGGCGCTTTTTCTTCTTCTGGATCGAGATCTGGCCGCACGAGTTCTATTTCGTCGCCGGGTTGCTGATCATGGCGGGGCTGGGCCTCTTTCTGTTCACCTCCGCGCTGGGGCGGGTCTGGTGCGGCTATGCCTGCCCGCAGACCGTCTGGACCGACCTCTTCATCCTGGTGGAGCGCTGGATCGAGGGCGACCGCAACGCCCGGCTGCGCCTGCACCGGCAAAAGAAACTTGACGCGCGCAAAATTCGGCTGCGCCTGACCAAATGGGCGATCTGGCTGTTCATCGGGCTGGCGACCGGCGGGGCCTGGGTGTTCTACTTTGCCGACGCGCCGACGCTGCTGCGCGATCTGGTGACCGGGCAGGCCCATCCCGTCGCCTATACCACGATGATCATCCTGACGCTGACCACCTTCATCTTCGGCGGTTTCGCGCGCGAACAGATCTGCATCTACGCCTGCCCCTGGCCGCGCATCCAGGCGGCGATGATGGATGAGGACACGCTGACCGTCGGCTACCGCGAATGGCGCGGAGAGCCGCGCGGCAAGCACCGCAAGGCCGAGGGCGCCGACCAGCTCGGCGATTGCATCGACTGCATGGCCTGCGTGAACGTGTGCCCGGTGGGCATCGACATCCGCGACGGCCAGCAGATGGCCTGCATCACCTGCGCGCTCTGCATCGATGCCTGCGACGAGATCATGGACAAGATCGGCAAGCCGCGCGGGCTGATCGACTATCTGGCGCTCAGCGACGAGACCCGCGAACGCGCCGGGCAGGACCCGCGCTCGGCCTGGCGGCACATTTTCCGCCCGCGGGTGATCCTCTATACCGCGCTCTGGTCGCTGGTGGGGATCGGTCTGGTCTTTGCGCTGTTCATCCGGCCCGAGATCGAGATGACCGTGGCGCCGGTGCGCAACCCGCAGTTTGTCACGCTGTCGGACGGCTCGGTCCGCAACACCTATGACGTGCGGCTGCTCAACAAACATGGCGATCCGCGCCCGTTCCGGATCACGCTGGCGGGTCACAACGCCCTGCGCGTGCAGCTGGAAGGCACACCCTACGAGACCGTCGACGTGCCCGCAAACGAGACCTACCTGCAGCGGGTCTACGTGATCGCGCCGCCGGGCAGCGCGCCCGCCGACACCGAACGCACCGATTTCCGTTTCTGGGTCGAAGACCTGAGCAACGGCGATCGCGCCTATTCAGACACGCTCTTCAATGGGAGGGAGAATTGATGTCCGACACCGCAAAAGAGGGCCGCAAACTCACCGGCTGGCATGCCTTCGGCATCTTCGCAGGCGCGTTTACCGTGATCATCGGCGCCAATATCGCGCTGGCGGTTTCCGCGATCACGACCTTTCCTGGGGTGGAGACCAAGAACTCCTACGTGGCCAGCCAGACCTTCGACGACCGGCGCAACGCTCAGGAATCGCTGGGCTGGGAGGTCGCGGCACGGCACAAGGGCGGGCTGCTGATCCTGTCGATCACCGACGCCGAGGGCCAGCCCGTGCAGGCCGGTACGCTGACCGCAACCCTGGGCCGTCCAACCCATGTCAAGGATGACCGCACGCCGGAATTTACCTTTGACGGGCAGGCCTATGTGGCGCGCGAGGCGCTGGCGCCGGGCAACTGGAACATTCGTATGAAGGCCACCGCGCTCGACGGCACCGCGTTCGAGCAGCGCGTGGTGTTCCGGGTCAAGGGCTAGCGCATGACCGCGGCGCTGCGCCCTGCCCTCTCGGCCTGTCCCGCCTGTGCCGCCGCCCCGGCGGCCGAAGCGCTGGCCGGGCGCGACGCGCCGAAAGACGCGCAGCTGATCCTCAGCCTGCCGACCATCCATTGCGCGGCCTGCATCGCCAAGGTGGAACGCGCGCTGCAGGACGATCCGCGCGTGCACGCCGCCCGCGTCAACCTCACCCTGAAGCGCGTCAGCATCGAGGCCGCGCCGGGCCTGCGGGCCGAAGACATCATCCCCACCGTCGAGGCCGCGGGGTTCGAGGCGCATGAGCTCGACCGTGCCGCCCTGTCGGCCACGGCAACCGACCGCGCGGGTCGCGATCTGGTCATGCGGCTGGCGGTCGCGGGGTTTGCCTCGATGAATGTGATGCTCCTGTCGGTGGCGGTCTGGTCCGGCGCCGAAGGGCCGACGCGGGACCTCTTTCACTGGATCTCCGCGGCCATCGTCTTGCCCGCGGTGGCCTTTTCCGCGCAGCCGTTCTTTGCCAATGCCTGGCGCGCGTTGCGCGCGCGGTCGCTCAACATGGATGTGCCGATCTCGCTGGCGATCCTGCTGGCGCTGGCCACCTCGCTCTGGGAAACCTCGCTGTCGGGCGAGCACGCCTATTTCGACGCCGCGATGGCGCTCACGTTTTTCCTGCTCACCGGGCGCTATCTCGATCACCGCACCCGCGCCATCGCGCGCTCTGCCGCCGAAGAGCTGACCGCGCTCGAGGTGCCCCGCGCCTGGCGGCTGAGCGACGACGGAGAGATGCAGGTCGACGTCGCGGATCTGCGCCCCGGCGACCTGATCCGCGTGCGCCCCGGCGGGCGGATGCCGGTGGATGGCGTGATCAGCGACGGGCATTCCGAGCTCGACCGCTCGCTGCTGACCGGAGAGACGCTGCCGGTGCAGGCGCTGCCCGGACAGGTGGTGAGCGCGGGCGAAGTGAACCTCACCGGGCCATTGACCGTGCGCGCCACGGCGGTGGGGCGCGACAGCTCGCTGCATCGCATGGCCGATCTGGTGGCGGTCGCCGAATCGGGCCGGTCGCGCTACACCTCGCTTGCCGACCGGGCGGCCAAACTCTACGCGCCGGGGGTGCATATCCTCTCGGCGCTGGCCTTTGTCGGCTGGTATCTCTACGCGGGCGATTTGCGTGTGGCGCTCAACATCGCTGCCGCGGTGCTGATCATCACCTGCCCCTGCGCGCTGGGTCTGGCCGTGCCCGCAGTGACCACCGCCGCCTCCGGACGGCTCTTCAAACGCGGTTTGCTGATCAAGAACGGCACGGCGCTGGAGCGGCTGGCGCAGGTCGATACGGTGGTGTTCGACAAGACCGGCACCCTGACCAACGGCACGCCGGTGCTGACCAATCTCGCCGATATCGCGCCCGAGGATCTGTCGGTTGCGCGCGCATTGGCGCGCGGCTCCGCGCATCCGCTGGCGCAGGCGATCTGTGCGGCGGGCGGCGGCGACGCGCTTTCGGACGCAGCGCTGGGTGCTGTGACCGAAGTGCCCGGCCACGGCACCGAAGCGCACTGGCAGGGACGCCGCGTGCGGCTGGGGCGTGCCAGCTGGGTGGGCGCCGAACCGGGCCCGCTCACCGCGACCTATCTGCGCATCGGCGACGCGGAACCGGTGGCCTTCACCTTCACCGACCAGCTGCGCCCAGGCGCCGCCGAGGCCGTTCTGGGTCTGCAGAAGGCCGGTCTGGCAGTCAGGCTCATTTCCGGCGACACCGCTCCGGCGGTCGAGGCGCTGGCCCGCACGCTCGACATCGCCGACTGGCAGGCCGACGCCCTGCCCGAAGACAAGGCCCGCGCCATCGCGCGCCTGTCGGATGACGGACACCGCGTGCTGATGGTGGGTGACGGGCTCAATGACACGGCCGCGCTCGCCGCGGCGCATGTCTCGATCTCACCGGCCTCGGCGCTCGACGCGGCGCGGGTGGCCTCCGACATCGTGCTGCTGGGGCAGGCGCTCGACCCGATCCCCGACGCGCTCGGTACCAGCCGCAAGGCGCTGCGCCGGATCCGCGAGAATTTCACCATCGCCACGTGGTACAATGTGATCGCGGTGCCTCTGGCCATCGCGGGGCTCTGCTCTCCGCTGATCGCGGCGCTGGCGATGTCCGCAAGCTCCATCACCGTGTCGCTGAACGCGCTCAGATTGAGGTAAGCCATGAATATCCTGACCTATCTCATACCGATCTCGCTGATCCTGGGCGGTCTCGGGCTGGCGTTTTTCGTCTTCACCATCCGCTCGAACCAGTATGACGATCCCGAAGGCGACGCCCGGCGCATCCTGTCGGACGCCTATGACGACAAACCCAAGCAGGATTGACGGCACAGGCCAGGCACCTGACCTGCAAAGAAAAAGCTGAAGGCCCGCCTAGCCGCGCACCCGTTCCCAGAGCTTGCCGTCCGGGCCGCCGGTGCGGTTGTCGTCAAAGGCGCGAAACTCCAGCAGCGTCACGTGGCCATCGGCATTGGCGTCAAAGCTCAGCACCGCGTCATATGCCGCGGGCCCGAAGGCGCGGCGGATCTCGTAGGGCTCCCAGACATGATTGTGGTTGCGGTCGATCTGCGAGAAGCGGATCACCCGCCCTTTCGGCTTCACCCCGGCGGGCAGGCCATATTCATACGCCTTGAAGCGGTTGGTGTCTGGCACGAGGTCGCGATAATCCTGCGCCCCCACCGGAGCCGCCAGACAACAGGCCACGCACAAACTCACGATTCGCATACCAGCACTCCCTATTTCCCTGTCAGTATCATATCGGCGGCCTTCTCGGCGATCATGATTGTCGGCGCATTTGTGTTTCCGCTGGTGATTGTCGGCATCACGCTGGCATCGACCACACGCAGGCCGGAGATCCCGCGAAACCGCAGGCTGGCATCGAGTGGCGTGTCGGCCCCGGCCCCCATCTGTACGGTGCCCACCGGGTGAAAGATCGTGGTCCCGATATCGCCCGCCGCCCGCGCCAGATCCGCATCGCTTTGCACCGTGTCGCCCGGGCGCATCTCTTGCGGGGCATAGCGCGCCATCGGCGCCTGAGCCATGATCTGCCGCGTCCTTCGGATCGCCGCCACAGCAACGCTGCGATCGCCTTCCGTGGCCAGGTAATTGGGCGCGATCCTCGGCGGCACATGCGGATCCGCAGAGCTGAGCGTGACCGTGCCCCGGCTCTCCGGCCTGAGGTTGCAGACGCTGGCGGTGATGGCCGGAAAATCGTGCAACGGCTCGCCAAACGCATCGAGCGAGAGCGGTTGCACATGGTATTCCAGATCCGGCGTCTGAAGCCCCGCGCGGGACTTGGCAAAGGCGCCAAGCTGCGACGGGGCCATCGACATCGGCCCGCTGCGCGTGAGCGCGTATTCCAGCGCGATGCGCGCCTTGCCAAGCCAGGAATTGGCCATTGTGTTCAGGGTTTTGGCGCCACTGAGCCGCCAGGCGCAGCGCAATTGCAGATGATCCTGCAGATTGGTCCCGACGCCGGGCACGTCGCGCACCGATTCGATCCCGTGCTCCTGCAAAAGCGCACCCGGCCCCAGCCCCGACAGCTGCAGGAGATGCGGAGAGTTCACCGCCCCCGCGCTCAGGATCACGTCCCCCGAAGCGCGCGCCTCTCGCGTCTGCCCAGCCCGGTCATAAACCACCCCTGCAACCCGTCCGTCTTCGACGATCAGACGTTGCACATGCGCCTGCGTCTCCACCTTGAGCCTGTCCCCCGACACGCTCCTGAGAAACGCCTTCGCGGTGTTCAGCCGCCAGCCCGCCCGCTGGTTGACCTTGAAATAGCCCACGCCCTCATTGTCGCCGGTGTTGAAATCCGTGCTGCGCGGCAGGCCCGCGGCCTCGGCGGCCTGCATCCAGTGATCCAGCACGTCCCAGTGCAGGCGCTGGTTCTCCACCCGCCATTCGCCGCCCGCGCCGTGATGTTCGGAGGCGCCCTCGACATAGTCTTCGGAGCGTTTGAAATAGGGCAGCACATCGTCCCATCCCCAGCCGGGCAAGCCGCGCTGGCGCCAGCCATCGTAATCCGCCGCCTGGCCGCGCAGATAGAGCATGCCGTTGATCGAACTGCAGCCGCCAAGGATCTTGCCGCGCGGATAGAGCAATGACCGACCGTTGAGGCCGGGCTCCGCCGCGGTGCGATACATCCAGTCGGTGCGCGGATTTCCGATGCAGTAAAGATAGCCCATCGGGATGTGCACCCAATGGTAATTGTCGCGCCCGCCGGCTTCGAGCAGCAGCACCTTGCGGCCCGCATCCGAAAGCCGCCGGGCCAGAACCGACCCCGCACTGCCCGCGCCGATGATGATGTGATCCCACGCCATGCCGCCCCCCTCGCGGGCGAGACTACCGCCTGCGCGACGGCGCACAAGCCGGATCCCGGGCACCCTTCGTGTTTCTTCTCTTCTCAAATACGCAAATGCTTCAGACCGGCAAGGCGGTGGTCCTGAACACGGTGCGCAACGCAAAGCTCGACTGCATCTGCGCCACACCCGGCAACCGGGTGAGATACTGGCGGTGGATGCGGGCAAAATCCTCGGTGTCTTCGGCAACGATCTTGAGGATGTAATCGGCCGTGCCCGCCATCAGGTGGCATTCCAGCACGTCCGGCACCCGGGCGACGGCGGTCTCGAACGCCTCCAGCACCTCATCGGCCTGGGCCTGCAGCGTGATCTCGACAAATACCGTCGTGGGCAGCCCCATCCGGCGCGCGTTGAGCAGCGCGACATAGCCCTTGATATAGCCGTCATCCTCCAGCCGCTGCACCCGCCTGTGACAGGCCGACGGCGAAAGATTGACGCTTTCGGAGAGCTCGGCATTGGAGACCCGTCCGCTTTTCTGAAGCGCGCGCAGAATCCGGCGATCGGTCTCGTCCAGGGCCATCTGCGTATATCCTTCCTGTCAAACGCATGGTTCTTCGAAGATCCTTCGAAGCTTATCGCTAACAGCGCCGCAAGTCTGCACGGAAATTGCACGGCAAATCGCCCAATAATGAGGCAACAACAGGAGGAGCCCCCAAATGAAAATCGGTTGCCCGAAAGAGATCAAACCACAGGAATTCCGCGTCGGCCTGACGCCCAATGCCGCGCGCGAAGCGGTGGGGCATGGCCATGAGGTGGTTGTTGAGCGCAATGCAGGCCTCGGCGCGGGATTTCCCGATTCCGATTACGAGGCCGCGGGCGCGGTCATCATCGACACCGCCGAAGAGATCTTCGCCACTGCCGACATGATCGTGAAGGTGAAGGAGCCGCAGGCGGTCGAGCGCAAGATGCTGCGCGAGGGCCAGTTGCTCTTTACCTATCTGCATCTCGCGCCCGATCCCGAACAGACCCGCGACCTCATGGAATCGGGCTGCACGGCCATCGCCTACGAGACCGTGACCGACGAACGCGGCGGGCTGCCGCTGCTGGCGCCGATGTCGGAAGTGGCCGGCCGGCTGGCGCCGCAGGTGGGCGCCTGGACGTTGCAGAAGGCCAATGGCGGACGCGGCGTGCTGATGGGCGGCGTGCCGGGCGTCGGCGCGGCCCGCGTGCTGGTGATCGGCGGCGGCGTCGTCGGCACCCATGCGGCGCGGATTGCCGCGGGCATGGGCGCGGATGTGACCGTGCTCGACCGCTCGCTGCCGCGTCTGCGCTATCTTGACGACGTCTTCGGCAGCACCTTCCGCACCGGCTATTCCAGCGCCGGCCTGCTGGCCGAGCATCTGGGCCTTGCGGATATGGTGATCGGCGCGGTTCTGGTGCCGGGTGCCGAGGCCCCCAAGCTGGTCAAACGCGCCGATTTTGCAGACATGAAGCCCGGCGCGGCGCTGGTGGATGTGGCCATCGACCAGGGCGGCTGCTTCGAGACCTCGCGCGCCACAACCCATGCGGATCCGATCTACGAGATCGACGGGATCATGCATTACTGCGTGGCCAACATGCCCGGCGCGGTTGCGCGCACCTCGACGATTGCACTTGGCAACGCGACGATGCCGTTCATGCTGTCGCTGGCCGACAAGGGCTGGCAGCAGGCCTGCGCCGACGATCCGCACCTGCTCAACGGGCTGAACGTGCATGCGGGCAAGCTGACCTATTACGCGGTGGGCAAGGCGCTCGGCATCGACGTGACCGCGCCGCAACTGATGCTGAAAGCGGCCTGATCGCAACCGGATGGCAGGGCGTCATGGCGCCTTGCCACGCCCCCTGACCCGCGCGCGGCCAGCGGTGCCGCGCGCGGTGCCGTGTCAGGTAAAGCTGTCGGGCATCGACGCTTTCTTTTGCGTCACATAGGCGTCGAGCGCCTCGGCAATTGCCGGATCGAGCGCGGGTTGCTGATAGGTGTCGAGCAGGCGTCGCACCCGGGCCGTGGCCAGCGTCGCGGTATCGCGCGCGCCTTCGTCAAGCCAGGTCTCGTAAGGTTTGTAATCCAGCATTTCCGAGCGCCAGAACGCGGTCTTGAAATGCGCCTGCGTGTGCGCGCAGCCAAGGTAATGCCCGCCCGGGCCAACCTCGCGGATCGCATCCATCGCCTGCGCCTCTTCGCTGACGGACACACCGCGCGCCAGATGGTGCAGCGTGCCCAGCTGATCGGCATCCATCACGAACTTCTCGTAAGACGACACCAGCCCGCCTTCCATCCAGCCACAGGAATGCAGCATGAAGTTCACGCCCGCCAGCAGCCCCATGTTGAGCGAGTTGGAGGTCTCATAGGCGGCCTGCGCATCCGGCAGCTTGGAGCCGTTGAACGAGCCCGCCGAGCGGTAGGGCAGCCCCAGTCGCCGCGCCAGCTGGCCCGCGCCATAGGTGATATGCGCGGCCTCGGGGGTGCCGAATGTGGGCGCGCCCGAATTCATGTCGATCGAGGTCACAAACGCGCCCATGATCACCGGCGCGCCGGGGCGAATCATCTGGCTGTAGGCGATGCCCGCCAGCACCTCGGCCAGCACCTGCGTCAGCGTGCCCGCCACCGAGACCGGCGCCATGGCCCCGCCGACGATGAAGGGCGAGATGATGCAGGCCTGGTTGTTCCGTGCATAGATCTCCAGCGCGCCCATCATCACGTCGTCAAAGGTGAGCGGCGAGTTGATGTTGATGAGCGAGGTCATCACCGTGTTGTCCTGGACAAACTCCTTGCCGAACAGGATCTCGCACATCTCGACGCTGTCCTGCGCGCGGCTGGGTTCGGTGACCGAGCCCATGAACGGCTTGTCGCTGAGCGTCATATGCGCCTGCAGCATGTCGAGATGGCGCTTGTTGACCGCGACATCCGTGGGCTCGCAAACCGTGCCGCCGGAATGGTGCAGCCATTTCGACATGTAGCCCAGCTTCACGAAATTGCGGAAATCCTCCATCGTGGCGTAGCGGCGGCCGTTTTCCATGTCATGCACAAACGGCGGGCCGTAGACCGGGGCCAGCACGAGGTTGCGGCCGCCGATCTCGACCGAGCGTTCGGGGTTGCGGGCGTGTTGCGTGAAGCCCGACGGCGCGGTCTTGATCAGCTCGCGCGCCAGCCCCCTGGGCAGGCGCACCCGCTCTCCGTCGACATCCGCGCCGACATCGCGCCAGCGCTGCAGCGCGCCGGGGTTGTTCACGAAATTGACGCCGATCTCTTCCAGCAGCGTCTCGGCATTGGCCTCGATGATCTCAAGCGCCTCTTCGTTCAGCACTTCGAAATTCGGGATGTTGCGCTCGATATACTTCGCCGTCTCGACGCTGATTGCGCTGCGCTCGGCACGTCGTGCCGCACCGCCGCCGCCCCGAGCCCGCCTGCGCGCTGCTGCTTCTGCCATGTCTTTGCCCTCACGCCACCGCTCGCGCCCACCAGGGCGCGACCTTTTGCCCGATCTTTTAACCCGGGCAACGACAGCGGCGTCTGCAAATTCCGGCGCATGAGGGGCGAAAGCGACATATGCACCGCCTGACCGGCCTTTCCCGCAGGCAAGCGCACCCGCGCAAGTCGCCTGATGGCTGAAGATACGGCATAGGTTGTGATGCAAGTATCGCAGAGCGGCAGGAAATCGCGGCGCCTGCTATCAACGCTCAGCTTTAGGTGGTAGAATTCACCGTAACTTGGGCTACGGGGGAATGTGACATGACCGTCCTTTCTAGAATCACGACATCCATCGCCGCTGCAACCGTGACGGCCGCAGTTTTGTCGGGCACCGCCCTTCAGGCGGGCAGCCTTGACGATCCGGTCATCGCGACGCCGGTTGCGCCTGTCGCACCGCTCGCCATCGACTGGACCGGCGCGTACGGCGGCGTGACGCTGTCCTACAATCAGGGCCATTACGGCAATGACGGGGTGTTCCCCGGTGACGGCGAGGGCGAGCTTGACGGCTACGGGCTTGGTCTGCTGCTGGGCTATAACTGGCAGCGCGGCAATATCGTCTATGGTGGCGAGCTGGCCTATTCGGCGACAAATATCGAAGGCGAGGAAGCCTGCGCCAACCCGGCCTTCGCCTGCGGGATGGAGATCGATCAGGTGGCCTCCATCCGCGGACGTCTCGGCGTCGCGGCGGGCCCCAGATCGCTGGTCTATCTGACCGCTGGCTGGGCGGCCGCCAACGCGTTTGGCTACACCGAAGGCCCGGGCGGCGATGGCGAGACCCAGCGCCTCAACGGCTATCTCTACGGGCTGGGCTTCGAGCATGCGGTCAGTGACCGGTTCAACGTGCGCGCGGCGGTCCTGCGTCACGAGTTCGACGAATCCGATTTCCAGACCGATATCATCTACAATGACGTCGGCGCGGATTTCACCACGATCGAAATCGGCATGATCATGCGCTTCTGAGCGCTGGCAAACACTTCAGACCCACACCACCCGACAGGGCGCGGCAATCCCCCGCGCCCTGTTGCCTTTCGGGCAAGCCCGCGCCCGAGCCTTATTGCCATTCGGGCACGCTCTGCCTAAGGGGAGGACATGGACAGCACATCCCATGACACCCTGCTTATCATCGACTTCGGCTCCCAGGTCACGCAGCTGATTGCGCGGCGCCTGCGCGAGCTCAACGTCTATTGCGAAATCCACCCATACCAGACCGTCACGATGGAGCATGTGCGCGCCATCGCCCCCAAGGCCATCGTTTTTTCGGGTGGGCCGGACAGCGTGACCCGCGAGGGCAGCCCCCGCGCACCGCAGGAGATCTTTGAATACGGCGTGCCGATCCTCGGCATCTGTTACGGCCAGCAGGTGATGATGCAGCAGCTGGGCGGGCGCGTCGTCTCGGGCGAAGGCACCGCGGAGTTCGGGCGCGCCTATGTGCAGCCGTCGGATGCACGGCTCGATCTGCTGCAGGGCTGGTTTCTCGACGGCACCGGGCGCGAGCAGGTCTGGATGAGCCATGGCGACCATGTGGACGCGCTGGCACCCGGGTTCGAGGTCTTCGGCACCTCGCCCGGCGCGCCGTTTGCGATCACCGCCGATCCCGCGCGGCAGTTCTACGCGGTGCAGTTTCACCCCGAGGTGCATCACACCCCGAACGGCGCCACGCTCTACGAGAATTTCGTGCGTCTGGCCGGTTTCAAGGGCGACTGGACCATGGGCGCCTACCGCGAAGAGGCGGTGGCCCGCATCCGCGACCAGATCGGCGACAGCCATGTGATCTGCGCGCTGTCGGGCGGCGTCGACAGCTCTGTCGCCGCGGCGCTCATTCACGAAGCGGTGGGCGATCAGCTGACCTGTGTGTTTGTGGACCACGGTCTGCTGCGTCTCAACGAGGCCGAGGAGGTCGTGGGCATGTTCCGCGACCACATGAACCTGCAGGTCATTCACGCGCAGGAGCAGGAGCTGTTCCTCGGCAAGCTCGACGGTGTTTCCGATCCCGAAACAAAGCGCAAGATCATAGGGGGATTGTTCATCGATGTCTTCCAGAAATACGCCGATGGCATCGACGGGGCGGAGTTCCTTGCGCAAGGCACGCTTTACCCGGATGTGATCGAGAGCGTCAGCTTTTCCGGCGGCCCTTCGGTCACCATCAAATCGCACCACAATGTCGGCGGGCTGCCCGAGAAGATGGGGCTGAAACTGGTGGAGCCGCTGCGTGAGTTGTTCAAGGACGAGGTGCGCGCTTTGGGGCGCGAACTGGGCCTGCCCGCAAGCTTCATCGGCCGTCACCCGTTCCCCGGCCCCGGCCTTGCGATCCGCTGCCCGGGCGAGATCACGCGGCAGAAACTCGACATCCTTCGCAAGGCCGACGCGGTCTATATCGACCAGATCCGCAGACACGGGCTTTACGACGAGATCTGGCAGGCTTTTGTGGCGATCCTGCCGGTGCGCACGGTGGGTGTAATGGGCGACGGGCGGACCTACGATTACGCCTGCGCGCTGCGCGCGGTGACCTCGGTCGATGGCATGACAGCGGATTACTACCCGTTTTCGCACGATTTTCTTGGCGAGACGGCGACGCGCATCATCAACGAGGTCAAGGGCATCAACCGGGTGACCTATGACATCACGTCAAAGCCACCCGGCACCATCGAGTGGGAGTGAGGCCCGTTTCAGGCATCGCCTGACAAAGGCTCCGGCGGAGCCTTTGAGGGCCGAACGGGCGGAGCCCAGCCCGGTTCAGGCATCGCCTGACAGAGGCTTCGGGGGCGCCTTTGAGGGCCGTACCGGCGGAGCCCAGCCCGGTTCAGGCATCGCCTGACAGAGGCTTCGGGGGCGCCTTTGGGGGCCGAACGGGTGCGGATGGACGAGATGCCGAACGGTCGCGACGCGGCCGCGGGGTTTCGGCCCGCCGCGGGGGCGCCTTCAGTCCGGCAGGGTGCCCGTCAGCACGTAGCGCAGGATCTGCACAACTTCCTGCGGCGTGCGGGTGACCGCGAGGGCCGCCGCGTCGACCTCTTTCAGGGCGTGGTCGTGATCGGGTTGTTGCAGGATAATCAGGGACTTGCCAAGGGCCGCCGCCATCCCAGCATCAAAGGCCGCGTTCCATTGCCGGTATTTCTCGCCGAAGCGGACCACAACCACATCCGCCTCCTCGATGCCCTTGCGGGTGCGGATGGCGTTGACCATCGCACCCTTGCGGTCGTGCCAGAACTTGTTGTCCTCCGCCCCCAAGATCGCCACGCCGCAATCGTCGGACGCCGCGTGGTCGGTCACCGGTGCCGAAAAATGCACGTCCAGCCCCTGCGCGCCGGAAATGATCTGTTCGCGCCAGTCGGTGTGGATCTCGCCGGATAGGTAAACGCTCAGGCCCATGTCGTCCTCCGTCAAATCTGCGTGGGCTCTACAGATATCGTGGCCAGCGCGATTGGCAACCGGGGATGGGGGCCAGCCCCCCACGCGCAAGGCGCGTCCCCCCCGGGAATATTTCAGGCCCAAAGAAACCGGGACGCGTCAGCCGTCCTGGCGGATGGTTTCGTTTTTCGGATCATAGGGGCTGTCGCTGGTCACGGTGGCGTCCCAGAGCCGGTCCAGCATCTTGACCCTGAGCCTGGTGCCTTCGGTGGCAAGATCCGGGCGCACATAGCCCATGCCGATGCTCTTGCCGAACGCTACCGAATAGCCGCCCGAGGTCAGCCGCCCCACGCGGGTGCCATCTTCGGCATAAAGCGCCTCGCGCCCCCAGGGATCGGCATCCTCCGGCCCGTCAATGAGCAGCGTGCAGCATTTGGAGCGGATGCCGGTTGCGACCATCCTGTCCTTGCCGTGAAACGTCTTGTCGAGATCGACAAAGCGCGGCAGATCCGCCTCCAGCGGCGTGGCATCGCGGCCCAGCTCGTTGCCGAAGGCGCGGTAGGATTTCTCCTGCCGCAGCCAGTTCTGCGCGCGGGCGCCAACCGGTTTCAGCCCGTGCGGCGCGCCGGCGGCCATCAGCTGATCCCAGAGGTAATTCTGCATCTCGATCGGGTGGTGCAATTCCCAGCCAAGCTCTCCGGTATAGGCCACGCGAATGGCCATGGTGGGGCACATGCCCAGTTCGATGTCGCGCATCGAGAGCCACGGGAAACGCTTGTTCGACAAGGCGGTGTCAGGCTCCGGATCGCGGATCAGAGCGCGCAACACGTCACGGGACTTGGGGCCTGCCAGAGCGAAGACACCCCAGCGGGTGGTCACGTCCTCTTCGTTGATGCGGCCGAACTCGGCCTCTTTCTCGGCGATGGCCTTGTAAAGATAATCCTGGTCATAGGCGTGCCAGGCCCCGGCGGAGACGAGGTAATAATCGTTCTCCGCCCGGCGCACGATGGTGTATTCGGTTCGCGTCGTGCCATGTGTGGTCAGCGCATAGGTCAGGTTGATCCGGCCCACACGCGGCAGCTTGTTGGAGGTGAACCAGTCGAGAAAAGCCGTCGCCCCCGGCCCGCTGATGCGGTGCTTGGTAAAGGCACTGGCGTCGACCAGCCCCACCCCTTCGCGGATCGCGCGCGCCTCGTCTACCGCGTATTGCCACCAGCCGCCGCGCCGGAACGACCGCGCGTCGTGGTCGAAGCTCTCGGGCGCATCGAGCGGACCGTAATAGTTCGGGCGCTCGAACCCGTTCACACAGCCGAACTGCGCGCCCAGCGCCTTCTGGCGATCATAGGCGGGACCGGTGCGCAGTGGGCGGCAGGCCTCGCGTTCCTCATCGGGATGGTGCAGGACGTAGACATGCGCGTAGCATTCCTCGTTCTTGCGCATGGCGTATTCGGTGGTCATCCAGTCGCCGTAGCGCTTGGGATCGAGCGAGGCCATGTCGATCTCTGCCTCGCCTTCGACCATCAGCTGCGCGAGGTAATAGCCCGTACCGCCCGCCGCGGTGATGCCGAAGGAAAACCCTTCTGCCAGCCACATGTTCTGCAGCCCCGGCGCGGGCCCCAGCAGCGGGTTGCCGTCCGGCGTGTAGCAGATCGGACCGTTGAAATCGTTCTTGAGCCCGCTCTCCTCGCAGGAGGGCACGCGGTGGATCATCGCCATGTACTGCTCTTCGATCCGTTCGAGATCGAGCTCGAAGAGATCGGCGCGGAAGCTGTCGGGCACGCCGTATTCGAACCGTGCGGGCGCGCCCTGCTCATAGACACCCAGGATCCAGCCGCCGCGTTCCTCACGCACATAGCTTTGCGCGTCGGCGTCGCGGATCACCGGGTGTTCGGCATTGCCTGCCTTGCGCCAGTCCACAAGCGCCGGGTCCTGGTCCATGACGATGAACTGATGCTCGACCGGGATGGCCGGGATCTTGATGCCCAGCATCTGCGCGGTGCGCTGCGCGTGGTTGCCCGAGGCCGTCACCACATGTTCGGCTGTCACCACCACCTGCTCGTCCGACGGCACGAGGTTGCCGCCCTTCTCGACCATCCTGGTGCAGGTCACTTCCCAGGCTTTGCCGTTCCAGTGAAACGCATCGGCCTGCCATTTGCGCTCGATCACCACGCCGCGCTGGCGCGCGCCCTTGGCCATCGCCATGGTTACGTCGGCGGGGTTAATATAGCCATCGGTCTCGTGATAGAGCGCGCCCTTGAGGTCTTCGGTGCGGATCAGCGGCCAGCGCGCCTTGATCTCGTCGGGGGTCATGAAGACGTAAGGCACACCGCAGGTCTCGGCGGTGGAGGCGTAGAGCATGTATTCGTCCATGCGCTCGTCGGTCTGCGCCATGCGCAGGTTGCCGACCACCGCAAAGCCCGCATTGAGGCCGGTTTCCTCTTCGAGCGTCTTGTAGAACTTGATCGAGTAGTCGTGGATATGGGTCGTGGCGTAGCTCATGTTGAAATAGGGCAGCAGGCCCGCCGCGTGCCAGGTCGAGCCGGAGGTCAGCTCATCGCGTTCCAGCAGCACCACGTCATCCCAGCCCGCGCGCGCGAGGTGATAGGCGATTGACGTGCCAACGGCCCCGCCGCCGACAACCAGAGCTTTGACATTGGTTTTCATGAGACTCTCCCGACCTTGCGCGCCTTGCATAGCGCGCCGCCGTCACGCGCGCTGATCCTGCCCGACGCCTCAGGTTGCGAAAACGACGCGCCGGGTGCCGCCGGTCAGGGCCAGGTGCTGGCGGAGTGGCTCAGCAGGCGGATTGGTAGGTGAAGACCAGCACGTCCTCGGTCCAGCGACCGGTGGGCTGGCACCGGTCATAGACCTCGCGCCGCCCGGTCACCCGGATACGCAGCGGGTTTTGCAGCACCGGCCCTTCGACCCAGTATTCCAGCGGCGCGTTGGGGCAGGCGGATGAGAAGATCCGCGCCGTGCCTTCGTACCAGTCGCCCTTCTTGGTGCCGCTGAACAGCCAGACGCCGGGCTCGACCCCGGTGCCCCGGAGCGACTGGCGCGGGCGCTCGTAGAGAAAGGTGCGCGCGCTGTCGGCATCGGTCAGCCGCATCACCGATCCGTTGTGATCCCAGCAACTGTCGGCGATGGCGGTGGTGGCGGTCAGGGTCGCGGCAAGAACGCCGCACGTGGCGGCTAAGGAACGGGGCATGGAAATCTCCTGAAGGCAAATTGCTGTCGTCAGTGTCTTCGCTCAGGCGTCGGCTGTCAAAACCTGATCGGCTTGCATGCGGCACAAGACGGGCCGAAAGCGGGTATGCACGCGCGCGTATCCGCCCTGCGTCGCGCCCCGCGCTTTGCGGGTGTCAGTCCACCCAGCGGCAATAGGTCTTGCGGCGGTATTCGACGCACACCTCCTGCACATCCTTTCCGGCAGAGCGGGCCTTCTGTGCCAGCATCCGGTCGACGGTCTCCCGTTCATCCATGGCCGCGTGCCGCGCTTGCTGCTGCTGGCGGCGCAGTTCCGCGGTCAGCTCGATATGTCCCGGCTGGCGGGCATCGCCTTGCAGCGGTGTGGCCAGACTGCGCAGCGCCGCAACGTTGAGGCGGGACAGGATCTGCGGCAGCTCGGCATCGGCCTTGTACGCCCGCACCGTGATCTCCAGATCCGCACCGATGCGCGCCTTGAGCAGGTCCGCCCCGGTGGCGGCGTTGCCCGTGGACATGTCGCGGAACGCGATGCCGCGATGCACATGGCGGATGGGATGCTCTTCGAACTCCAGCGAGGGGCCGTTGATCAGGCTGGCAAAGCCCATCGCCCGGCCCTCGTTCTGCGGATCGACGAAGCGCGCGTTCAGGATGACCACCTTGTCGCCATTGGTGTAGACGTAGCGGCTTTTCGAACTGTTGCGCGATTTGGTGATGCCGGTGAACGACTCCACCGCCTCCATCAGCTTGACAACGGTCGTCTTCTCGATCTCGGCCATGACCAGCTGCGCATCGAGACCGGGCGCAGGGCGGCGTCCGCGCACCGCCTGATCGTAATCGGGGTGCCAGTCGACGCGGGCCCAGCCTGCGGGGGCCGGGGGCAGGTAGTCGCGCATCGGCTTGTCGCGGCGCAGCTCTTTCTTGGCGCGTTCGGCGGCCATGCGCCCGCGTTCGGCAAAGCTGTCGACCCAGCCCTGCACGCCAAATTCCGCGGGGTGGGTCCTCGCGATCACCGATTGCGTCAGATAATCGTTGGCACCGAGCGACACCATCGCCAGGACGACAAAGCCCAGGAACGCTCCTATGATCCGTTTCAACATTGCCGCCTCCTGCCCGCGCTGCGCACGGCTCGCCCTTTGCGTGTATCCCTTTCAGAAGAGCCTCCAATCCGGGCGGTATCTGGGCCAATGCGCGGCGATTTCGGGCTTATTTGCGCCCATATTCCGGGCCGTCCCGCCCCTCTGCCCCCTGCGGCGGTTTCACGCTGACCGCGTTTTCACAGCCCCCTTTCACCTGCTCTGACGCAGGCCTATAAGAGCGCTGCCCCGGCTCGGCAGAGTCGCGGGCCATGGAAGGTATTGGGCAGGACGCAGATGTTTGGAATGGACAAACTCCTTGGCATGTTTTCTTCGGACATGGCCATCGACCTCGGAACCGCGAATACGCTGGTCTATGTGAAAGGTCGGGGAGTGATCCTGTCCGAGCCGTCGGTGGTGGCCTACCACATCAAGGACGGCGTGAAGAAGGTTCTGGCCGTGGGAGAGGACGCCAAGCTGATGCTCGGCCGGACCCCCGGCAGCATCGAGGCGATCCGCCCGATGCGCGAAGGTGTGATCGCCGATTTCGACACCGCCGAGGCGATGATCAAGCACTTCATCCGCAAGGTGCACAAGCGCTCGACCTTCTCCAAGCCCAAGATCATCGTCTGCGTGCCGCATGGCGCCACACCGGTGGAAAAACGCGCGATCCGGCAGTCGGTTCTGTCGGCGGGCGCGCGCAAGGCGGGCCTGATCTCGGAGCCCATCGCCGCGGCCATCGGTGCGGGCATGCCGATCACCGATCCCACCGGCAATATGGTCGTGGATATCGGCGGCGGCACCACCGAGGTGGCGGTGCTGAGCTTGGGCGACATCGTCTATGCGCGCTCGGTGCGCGTCGGTGGCGACCGGATGGACGAGGCGATCATCAACTACCTGCGCCGTCAGCAGAATTTGCTTGTGGGCGAGTCGACCGCCGAACGGATCAAGACCTCCATCGGCACCGCACGCATGCCCGATGACGGGCGCGGCAGCAGCATGCAGATCCGCGGACGCGACCTTCTGAACGGCGTGCCGAAAGAGACCGAAATCAGCCAGGCGCAGGTCGCCGAGGCGCTGGCCGAACCGGTGCAGTCGATCTGCGAAGCGGTGATGACCGCGCTGGAATCCACGCCGCCGGATCTCGCCGCCGACATTGTCGACCGCGGTGTGATGCTGACCGGCGGCGGCGCGCTGCTGGGCGATCTGGATCTGGCACTGCGCGAGCAGACGGGGCTTGCGGTGTCGATTGCCGACGAAAGCCTCAACTGCGTCGCCCTGGGCACCGGCAAGGCGCTGGAATATGAAAAACAGCTGCGTCACGCCATCGATTACGACAGCTGACGCGCAAACCGGCGAGAGCATGAATTCCGCCGATCCGGCGGGAAACACGTGCCAAACCGCGCAAAATCGGCAAAATGGGCCCACAGGGTCACCCTGTGGTGTTGCCAGCCAATTCGTAAGACGGAGGGGATTTGGCCCAGGACCGCGCGAGTGATGATTTCACGACACCGCTGAAGCGCCTGCTTCTGGCGATTCTCGCGCTTTGCCTCATCGCGATCTTCCTGCTCTGGCGCATCGACAGCCCGCGCGTGGAGCGTTTCCGCAGCCAGATCGTCGATGCGATCGTGCCGCGCATGGATTGGGCGATGGCGCCGGTCACGGGGGCCGTGAACATCACCCGCGACTTCCAGAGCTACCAGCGGATTTACGAGCAAAACCAAGAGCTTCGCCGCGAGTTGCGGCAGATGACGGCGTGGAAGGAAGCGGCGCTCCAGCTGGAGCAGGAAAACGCCCGGCTGCGCGATCTCAACAATGTGCAGATCGACCCGCGCCTGACCTATATCACCGGGGTGGTGCTGGCCGACAGCGGCTCTCCGTTCCGGCAATCGGTGCTGATCAATGTGGGTTCGCGCGACGGGATTGTCGACGGCTGGGCAACAATGGACGGGATCGGGCTGGTGGGCCGGGTCTCGGGCGTGGGCGCCAACACCTCGCGGGTGATCCTGCTCACCGACACGACCTCGCGCATCCCCGCGGTGATCCAGCCGTCGGGACAACGGGTGCTGGTGGTGGGCGACAACACCGCCGCCCCGCATATCGACTTTCTGGAAGACGCCGATCAGGTACGCCCCGGCGACCGCGTGATGACCACCGGCGACGGAGAGGTCTTTCCGCCCGGCCTGCTGGTGGGCCAGGTCGCTCAGGACCCCGGAGGCCGGTTGCGCGCGCGCCTCGCTGCCGACTACGAACGCCTTGAATTCCTTCGGGTTTTGCGCGATCACGGCGCGCGCCGCGTGACCCAGCCCAGCGGCCTGATCCTGCCCGAAGAGCTGCCCGATGCGGGCGACCCGCTGCCCGACAGCCCGCCGGAAGACGAGGCCACGGATGGCTGAGCGCAGCATCTTCCGTCTCTGGGCAATGCGCGCGGTGTTTTTCGGCATCGCGCTGCTGATCGCCTTTGTGCATCTGCTGCCGCTGGAAACAACGCCGCGCTCCTTTGCCGGGCCCGACCTGCTGACCGCGTTTGTCTTCGCCTGGGTGCTGCGGCGCCCCGACTACCTGCCGCCGGTCTGCGTGGCGCTGGTGATGTTGCTCGCGGACATGCTCTTTCAGCGCCCGCCGGGGCTCTGGGCGCTGCTGGTGCTGCTGGCCAGCGAATGGCTGAAATCGCAGGACCGCAGATTGCGCGAAAACACGATTTTCGCCGAATGGCTGACCGTGGCGCTGGCGCTGTTCATCATCACCGTTCTCTATCGTGTGATTCTCAGCCTCTTGATCGTGGCGCCGGGAACGTCTTTCCTTGCGGCCATGCAATTCACGCTGACGCTGGCGGTCTACCCGCTGGTGACGGCGATCACCTATCTTGTCTTCGGTGTGCGCCGCAGCGCGCCGGGCGAGTTTGACCCAGTGGGACGTTCGCTATGAAACGCACCTCTCGCGAAACCGCCGAAAGCGTTGTCCGGATCTCGCGACGCGGGCTGATCCTTGGCGGGCTGCAGCTTGGCTTTGCCGGGGTTCTGGCGGCGCGCATGCGCTACATGCAGGTCGAGCAGGCCGACGAGTTTCGGCTGCTGGCCGAAGAGAACCGCGTCAGCATCCGGCTGATCCCGCCGTCGCGGGGCCGCATCTTCGACCGCGAAGGCCGGGTGATCGCCGAAAACGAACAGACCTACCGGGTTGTGCTGGTGCGCGAGGATGCAGGCGACGTGGACGCCGTGATCGGACGGCTGAGCCAGCTGGTGGAGCTTGACGAGGACGATCTCAACCGCGCTCTGGCCGAGATGAAGCGCCGCGCGCCGTTTATCCCGGTCACCGTTGCCGACCGCGTCAGCTGGGAGGATTTCAGCCGCGTCGCCGTGAACGCCCCCGCCCTGCCCGGCGTGACCACCGAGGTGGGGCTGTCGCGTCTTTACCCACAGGACGATCTTTTTGCCCATGTGGTGGGCTATGTCGGCCCGGTCTCGGAGCGCGATCTGGCGCGCTACGAAGATCCGCCCCCGGTGCTGCAGATCCCGCGCTTCCAGATCGGCAAGGTCGGGGTCGAGGCCAATCACGAGCTGACGCTGCGCGGCTCTGCCGGGGCCAAGCGCGTCGAGGTCAACGCCGTGGGCCGCGTCATGCGCGAGCTCGACCGGCGCGAAGGCGAAGCGGGCGCCGATGTGCAGCTGACCGTCGACAGCGCGCTGCAGGAATACGTCAAGCTGCGGCTGGGCGAGGAGAGCGCCTCGGTCGTGGTGATGGATCTGGAGAAGGGTGACCTGCTGTCCATCGCCTCCGCCCCCTCCTACGATCCCAACAAGTTCGTGCGCGGCATCTCGGTGCCCGATTACGCAGAGCTGCGCGACAACGACCACCGCCCGCTTGCGTCGAAGACCGTGCAGGACGCCTACCCGCCGGGCTCGACCTTCAAGATGGTCACCGCACTCGCGGCGATGGATGCGGGGCTTGTGGCCCCCGACGAGACGGTCTGGTGCCCCGGCCATATGGAGATCGGCTCGCGCCGCTTCCATTGCTGGAAACGGGTGGGTCACGGGCATATGAACCTCGAGACCTCGCTGCGCGAAAGCTGCGATGTCTATTATTACGACCTCGCGCTCAAGGTCGGCATCGAGAACATCGCCGCCATGGGCCGCAGGCTCGGGCTGGGGCATGCCTACGATATCGAGATGTCGGCAATCACCGACGGTCTGATGCCCGACAAGGCCTGGAAACTGCGCGAACGCGGTGCGTCCTGGGTGATCGGCGACAGCGTGAACGCCGCCATCGGCCAGGGCTTTGTGCTGACCTCGCCCTTGCAGCTTGCGGTGATGAGCGCGCGCATCGCCACCGGGCGCAGCATCGAGCCGCGTCTGGTCAAGACCATCGACGGTGTCGAGACGCCGTCGCGCGGTGGCGAGAGCCTGGGGCTCAACGAAAGCCACCTGCGACAGATCCGCAAGGCGATGTATGAGGTCTGCAACAGCCGCCGCGGCACCGCCTACCGGTCGCGCAGCATTGCCGACGGCATGCGCATCGCCGGCAAGACCGGCACCGCGCAGGTGCTCAACCGCGTGGTGCGCAACGAGGATGTGCCCTGGGAAGAGCGTGACCACGCGCTGTTTGTGAATTTCGCGCCTTACGATACGCCGACCATCGCCGTTTCGGTGGTTGTGGAACATGGCGGCGGCGGCTCCACGGCGGCCGCACCCATCGCGCGCGACGTAACGCTGCAGGCGCTCTACAAGGGCGACCCGCCGCTCGAGGCCTATCCGCGCGGCGACCGCTCCAGGATCAAGGCGCAGCAGGAGCGGCTGGCCCGCGAACGGCGCGCACGCGCCGACGAGACCCGGAGCCGGGCATGAGTTATCTTGAGTATAACGTCAAAACCGTTCCCGCGGGCTGGCGCAAGGTGTTCTACCTCAACTGGCCGCTGGTGGTGTTGCTGAGTGCGGTGGCCTGTGTCGGGTTCCTGATGCTCTACTCGGTCGCGGGCGGCTCTTTCGAGCCCTGGGCCGAGCCGCAGATGAAGCGCTTTGCCTTGGGGCTGGCGCTGATGTTCTTTGTGGCGATGGTGCCGATCTGGTTCTGGCGCAGCATGGCGATGGTGGCCTATCTGTTTGCGTTTTTCCTGCTGATCCTGGTGGAGTTCATCGGCTCTGTCGGCATGGGCGCGCAGCGCTGGATCGATCTGGGCTTCATGCGGCTGCAGCCGTCGGAGCTGATGAAGATCACAATGATCATGTTCCTTGCGGCCTATTACGACTGGCTGCCGCTGAAAAAGACCTCGCGACCGCTTTGGGTGGTGTTGCCGGTGCTGATCATCCTGGCGCCCACCGCGCTGGTGATGGGGCAGCCCGATCTCGGCACCGCGATCCTACTGGTCACCGCCGGCGGGTTGCTGATGTTTCTGGCCGGTGTGCACTGGGCCTATTTCGCCACCGTGGCGGCGGCGGGCGTGGGGGTGATCTGGACGGTGTTCCAGTCGCGCGGCACCGACTGGCAGATTCTCAAAGGCTACCAGTTCCGACGGATCGATACCTTTCTCGACCCCGGCTCCGACCCGCTGGGCGCGGGCTATCACATCACCCAGGCCAAGATCGCCATGGGATCGGGCGGCTGGACCGGGCGCGGCTTCATGCAGGGCACGCAGTCGCGGCTCAACTTCCTGCCGGAAAAACACACCGACTTCATCTTCAACACGCTGGCCGAGGAGTTCGGCTTCATTGGCGGCATCTCGCTGCTGTCGCTCTATGTTCTGGTGCTGCTCTTTTGCATTTTCGCCGCGCTGCAGAACCGCGACCGGTTCTCGTCGCTGCTGATCCTCGGCGTCGGGCTTACGTTCTTTCTGTTCTTCGCGGTGAACATGTCGATGGTCATGGGGCTGGCGCCGGTGGTGGGCGTGCCCTTGCCATTGGTCAGCTATGGCGGCTCGGCGATGCTGGTGCTTCTGGTGGCGTTCGGGCTGGTGCAGAGCGCGCATATCCACCGGCCACGCTGATCACGAAGGCCGCCCCCCCCCGGCCCCGGACAGGAGTGGGGGCGCTGCCCCCACACCCCCGCAGTATTTTTGAACCGAAGAAGCCCGGGACGGTTCCTTTTGGCGGTGATGCGCGGTAGGCGAAGGCAAAAGGAGACCGCGCCATGCCCATCACCGTTCTGTTTGCCGCACCCGACGGGCGCTGGGCGCAATATGAGCCGGTGTTGCGCGAGGCGCTGGACGCAACCGGGCTGGACTACCGGCTGGGCACCCGGTTTGCGCCGGACATCGTCGATTATATCGTCTATGCGCCCAACGGGCCGGTCAGCGATTTCACCCCCTTCACGCGCCTCAAGGCGGTGCTGAACCTCTGGGCCGGGGTCGAGGCGGTGGTCGGCAACGAGACCCTGAAAGCGCCGCTGGCGCGCATGGTCGATGAAGAGGGGCTGACCGCGGGCATGGTGCAATGGGTCACCGGGCATGTGCTGCGCCATCATCTTGGCATGGACGCGCATATCGTGAACCCCGACCATGTATGGGACGCCGTCACCCCCCCGCTGCCCGGCGAGCGCAAGGTCACCATCCTGGGGTTCGGCGCGCTCGGGCAGGCCTGTGCGACGGCGCTGCGCGATCTGGGGTTCGACGTGACCGGGTGGAGCCGGTCGCTGAAATCCTTGCCCGGCATCCGGTGTCTCGCGGGTGAGGACGGGCTGACGGAGGCGCTGACCGGTGCCGAGATCCTCGTGCTGCTGCTGCCCGACACGCCTGCCACCGAGAACCTCCTCGACGCCGACCGGATCGCGCTGATGGCGCGCGGCGGGTTTGTGATCAACCCGGGCCGCGGGCCGCTGATCGTCGACGCGGCATTGCTGGCCGCCCTCGACAGCGGTCAGCTGGCCCATGCCACGCTGGATGTGTTCCGTGTCGAACCGCTGCCCGCGGATGATCCCTACTGGTCGCATCCTAAAGTGACCGTGACACCTCATATCGCCGCTGACACGCGTCCTGCTTCGGCCAGCCGGGTTGTGGCCGAGAACATCGCGCGCGCCGAGGCCGGAGAACCGCTCTTGCATCTTGTGGATCGCAGCGCGGGCTATTAACCCGGATCCGAGACGGACATCCGTCGAGCCGCAAGGAGCGCCCATGCCCCATCACCGCCCCATCAAGATCGCGCCGTCGATCCTGTCTGCCGATTTTGCCAATTTCGGGGCCGAAATCCGGGCCATCGAAGCGCAAGGGGCGGACTGGGTACATGTGGATGTGATGGACGGGCATTTTGTGCCCAACCTGACCTTTGGCCCGATGGCGGTGAAGGCGTTTCGCCCGCATGTCACCACGGTCATGGATGTGCATCTGATGATCGCGCCTGTCGATCCTTATATCGAGGCGTATGCCGAGGCGGGCGCCGATGTGCTGACCGCGCATGTGGAGGCCGGCCCGCATATCCACCGCACGCTGCAGGCGATCCGCGGCGCGGGCATGAAGGCGGGCGTGGCACTCAATCCCGGCACACCTGCCGAGGCGGTGGCCCATCTTCTGGATCTGACCGATCTGGTTTGCGTGATGACGGTGAACCCCGGGTTTGGCGGGCAGAAATTCATCGATCTGAGCGGCAAGGTGCGCGCCTTGCGCACGATGATCGGCGACCGCGACGTGCATATCGAGATCGATGGCGGCGTCGATTCGGGCACCGCCCCGCGGGTGGTGGAGGCCGGTGCAGATGTGCTGGTGGCGGGATCGGCCGTCTTCCGGGGCGGATCGGTCGACGCCCCGGAGGTCTACGGCGAGAATATCCGCGCGATCCGCGCCGCGGTCGGGTAAGACGCGGGTTTTCTGCGAAACCCCGCGATCGGGGCGCTGCCCCGAACCCCGGGATATTCTGGGCCCAAGGAAACCAGGGGCGGGGTGTTTCATCCTCGACGGTAGCGAAACGTGCCTGTGCCTTTCGCGATCAGCTCTCCGGTCTCGTCGCAGACCTCGCCTTCGGCGAAGAACGTGCTCTTGCCGCCGCCGGTCTTCCACGCCTCACCCAGAAAGACCTCGCCGCGCGGGCGCGACAGGTACTGCACGTTGAGCGTCAGCGTCAGCGCCATCTGGCGGTGTTCCGGATCGCCGGTCCAGCACCCGGCATAGCCCATGACCGTGTCCAGCAACGAGGCATGCGCGCCGCCATGCGGATTGCCGTGGCGGTTCATGAGGACCCCGGCCAGCGGCATCTCGAAGCGGCAATACCCGTCCGACCAGTCCAGCATGCGCATGCCCAGATGCGCCGAATAGGCATAGGGCGGCTCGTGAAAACGCTCATCCATAGGCGTGCCGCGCCTCCAGCCCGAGCGCTGCGAATTGCGGCACGTAAGCGCCCAGTTTCAGGGCCTTTTCGGGGTTGGCCGCATTGCCGTCCAGGGCGCGTTTCTTGACCCCCTGCAGGATCGCGGCCATGCGGAAAAACGCAAAGGCCACGTAAAAGCCGAAGCCGTCGATGCCCGGCAGCCCGCGCCGCCTGCAATAGCTTTCGACAAACTCCGCATCGCCGGGCAAACCGGCCTGCTCGCGGTCGACGCCTGCAAGCCCGCGCCCCTCGGCGCCTGTGGGCAACTGCCACTGCATGATCACGCCGGCCAGATCGGCAAAGGGGTGGCCCAGCGTCGAGAGCTCCCAGTCGAGCACCGCGCGGCAGGCGGGGCCCTCCATGGCAAAGAGCATGTTGTCGATCCGGTAGTCGCCATGCACCAGCGTGCGCTGGCCGTCATCGGCGGGCAGGCTCCCGCCCAGCCAGTCGATCAGCGCCTCCATCGCGGGCAGAGGTTCGGTTTCGCAGGCGCGGTATTGCTTGGTCCAGCGGGTGAGCTGGCGTTCGTAGTAATTGCCCGGCGGCCCGAAATCCGAGAGCCCCGTGGCCGCCGGATCGACGTCATGGATCGCGGCCAGCACGCGGCTCATCTCCGCCATGATCGCGGCGCGCCCTTCCGGGCTTTCGCGGGGCATCGAAGGGTCGACGATGTTGCGGCCCGTGACATGCTCCATCACGTAAAAGACCGATCCGATCACCGTTGCGTCCTCGCAGAGCGCCAGCATGCGGGGCACCGGCACGTCGGTCCCCGCCAGCGCGCGCTGGACGACAAATTCGCGGTCTACCGCATGGGCCGATTTCAGCAGGGTGCCGGGCGGTTTGCGCCGCAAAACGTAAGCGCCGGAGCCCGCGTCGAGCCGGTAAGTCGGGTTGGACTGGCCGACATCGAACTTGCGCGCGGAAAGCGGGCCCTCGAAGCCCGGCACATGCGCCGCCATCCAGCGCGCCACCGCTTCGGTGTCCAAGCCGCCCTCTGCCGCGTTCTGTGTCAAATCCATCTCGCTCCGGTCATGGCTGATCGTTGCTGTATTTCTTCAACTCCGCCCGCGCCACCTGCCTGCGATGCACTGCATCCGGCCCGTCGGCAAAGCGCAGCGTGCGGATATGGGTCCACATATGGGCCAGATCGAAATCCTGGCTGATGCCGCCCGCGCCGTGCAGCTGCATCGCCTCATCGACCACCTTGCCCGCCATCAGCGGTGCCACGACCTTGATCTTGGAGATCCACGGCTGGGCGGCGCGCACGCCGCTTGTGTCCATCATCCAGGCCGCCTTGAGACAGAGCAGGCGCGCCATCTCGATCTCCATGCGGGCATTGGCGATGATGTCGTAATTTGCCCCCAGCTCGCTGATCTTCTTGCCAAACGCCTCGCGCGCGAGGCCGCGGCGGCACATCATCTCGAGCGCCTTCTCGGCCTGTCCGATGGCGCGCATGCAATGGTGGATCCGTCCCGGACCAAGCCGGCCCTGCGCCACCTCAAAGCCCCGCGCGGCGCCCAGAACGATGTTGCGCGCTGGCACCCGGACATCGGTGAAGCGAATATGCATATGGCCATGCGGCGCGTCGTCCTGGCCAAAGACCTGCATCGGGCGCAGGATCTCGATGCCCGGCAGATCCGGATCCATCACAAACATCGTGTGGCGCGCGTGTTTGGCGGCGTCGGGATCCGTGCAGGCCATCAGGATATAGAGCCCGCAGCGCGGATCGCCGGCGCCCGAGATCCACCATTTCTCGCCGTTGAGCACATATTCCTCGCCATCACGCCGCGCCTCGAAGGCCAGTTGCGCCGCATCGGAGGAGGCGATCTCGGGCTCTGTCATCACATAGGCGCTGCGGATCTCGCCCGCCAGCAACGGCTCCAGCCAGCGGGTCTTCATCCAGTCCTCGCCGTAGCGCTCCAGCACCTCCATGTTACCGGTATCGGGCGCGTTGCAGTTGAACACTTCGGCGGCGATGCCGACCTTGCCCATCTCTTCGGCAAGATAGGCATATTCCACGGTGCTGAGCCCGTATCCCCGCTCCGACCCGGTCAGCCAGAAATTCCACAACCCGCGCTCGCGGGCCGTTGCCTTGAGCCCGTCGAGGATCTCCAGCTGCCGCGCGGTGTGCCTGAACCGGTCGCCTGAGGGGTGCTTGCCCACCTCGGCGTGGAACTCGGCATCGAGCGGCGCGATCTCGTCCTCGATCATGCGCCGCACCTGATCCACCAGCGGCCTCACCCGCTCCGTCAGTCCCAGATCCATGTCCCTCTCCTTCGTTCGTTCCCGACGCGGCCGCCCGTCAGGGCGGACAAGTGTTCAGCCCGGGTAGAGCCGCGTGATCCAGTTGGCGACCAGCGCGGGCCGGTCACCATGCTCAAGCGCGACCTCGACATCCCAATGCACATCGAACGCAGCGTCACGCTCATCGACCGAGGCCACGGAAAAACGGCCCCGGATGCGCGCACCCACCCGCACCGGCGCCACAAAGCGGATCCGGTCGAACCCGTAATTGACCGAGGACGCGACACCGGCGAGCCCGTCGGTGACCTGATAGGACATCGCCGAGAGCATCGACAGCGTCAGAAACCCGTGCGCCACCGTGCCGCCCATCGGGGACTTTGCCGCGCGGGCCTCGTCGAGATGGATGAACTGCCAGTCTTCGGTGGCATCGGCAAAGGCCCGCACCCGCGCGGCATCGAGCGTGAACCACTCCGACTGGCGCGGCGCGAGACCGCGCAGATCATCAGCCAGCATCAGCCCACCGGTAGTCGGCAAAACGCTGGCGCAGGGTCAGCTTCGACACTTTGCCCGTCGCCGTCAGCGGCAGCTCGTCGACAAGTTCGAGCCCGTCCGGAAACTGCCACCGGGCAAAATGCCCTTCCATCACGGCGTGGATATCCTCAAGGCTCGGGCGCGCCTCACCTGCGGGCACCGCGATCAGCAACGGGCGCTCGTCCCATTTTTGGTGCGGAATCGCGATCACCGCGCAATTGGCGACACCCGGATGCGCCATCGCGACGTTTTCCAGATCGATGGAGCTGATCCATTCGCCGCCGGACTTGATCAGATCCTTTGCCCGGTCCTGAATGTAGAGAAACCCGTTTTTGTCGATGCTGGCCACATCCCCGGTGCCGAACCAGCCCTCGGCGTCGATGGCCGCGCCGGTCGCCTCGGGATTGTTGAAATAGCCCGACACGATGCCGTTGCCGCGCACAAAAAGCTCGCCAATTGCCTCCCCGTCATGTGGCAGGCGGGCGCCATCCTCATCGACGATCTTGAGATCCACGCCGAACATGCGTCCCTGCTTCGACTTGGCCGCCATCCGCGCGTCAAACGGCAGCGACTGCATCGGCACCGGTAATTGTCCCTGGGTGCCGATGGGGCTCATCTCGGTCATGCCCCAGGCGTGGCACACATCGACGCCGCGCGTCTCGTAGAACTCGATCATCGAGCGCGGCGCGGCAGAGCCGCCAATCGCCAGCTGGTCGAGCTTCGAGGGCACCGCGTCGCGCTTGGCAATCTCCTCGCGCAGCCCCAGCCAGACCGTCGGCACCCCCCAGGAGGCGGTCACCTGCTCGCTTTCCATCAGATCGAAGAGCGACGCGCCGTCGAGCTTCGGCCCCGGCATGATCAGGGACGCCCCGACCAGCGGCGCGCCATAGGGCAGCCCCCAGGAATTGACGTGGAACATCGGCACGACCGGCAGGATGCGCGCGCCTTCATGCAGCGAGCGCGGCAGCGTCACGCTCATGAACAGCGCGTGCAGCACCGTGCTGCGATGGCTAAAAAGCGCGCCTTTGGGGTTGCCGGTGGTGCCGGAGGTGTAGCAAAGCCCCATCGCCGTATCCTCGGGCAACACGGGCCAGTCATAGCTCTCGGGCTGGCCGTCCAGAAGCTCTTCGTAGCAGAGCAGATCGAGCGGCGTGTCCGGCATATGCGCCCGGTCGGTCATCAGAACAAATGTCAGATTGTCCGGCAGCTGCTCCGCCAAGGCCTCGATGAGCGGCACAAAGGTCAGATCGAGGCAAAGCACCCGGTCCTCGGCATGGGTGATGATGTAGACCATCTGTTCCGCCGAAAGCCGCGGGTTGATCGTGTGGCAGACCGCGCCCATGCCCGAGATCGCGTAATAAAGCTCGAAATGCCGGTGCCCGTTCCAGGCCAGCGTGGCCACGCGGTCGCCCGGCCCGACGCCCAGCGCGCGCAGGCCGTGGGCCAGCTGCGCGGTACGCGCGAAGGCCTGCGTGTAGGTCTCGCGGTGCAGATCGCCCTCGGTGCGCACGGAGACGATTTCGGCAGAACCATGGATCTCGGCGGCAAACCGCAGGAGTTCGATCACCGAAAGCGGCTGGTTCATCATCAACCCTTGCATGCGCGGCCTCCCTTGCCCTCGACCTGCCAATCAATAGAGTTGCCGCGCGCGCCAAGTGCAACCGAATTCCGGCCCCGACCGCGCCGCGCGACGGCCGCCGCATTTCCAGAAAGGACCCGTCATGGCTACGCAGATGCGCCAGATCACCCTGGCCCGACGCCCCTCCGGCATGCCCGTGCCCGAGGATTTTGCGCTCATATCGAGCGCGCTGCCGGAGCCCGCAGAGGGTCAGGTGCTGGTCGAGGTCCGCCACCTGTCGCTCGATCCCTATATGCGCGGGCGCATGGACGACGCCCAAAGCTATGCCGCCTCGGTCGATCTGGGCGCGGTGATGACCGGTCAGGGCACCGGGCGCGTGCTGGCCTCGCGCGTGGAGGGCATCTGCGAAGGCGATCTGGTCACCGGCATGACCGGCTGGGCCAGCCACGCGGTGCTGCCGGGCGCCGAATTGCGCAAGCTCGATGGCCAGGCACCCGAAACCACCGCTCTGGGTGTGCTCGGCATGCCGGGGTTCACCGCCTGGGTCGGGCTGCAGGAATTTGCGTCCATGACGGCAGGCGAGACGCTGGTTGTCGCCGCGGCGACCGGGCCGGTGGGCTCGATGGTCGGGCAGGTTGCCAGGGCCACGGGGCTGCGCACCATCGGGATCGCGGGCGGAGCAGAGAAATGTGCGCTTGCACGGGACAGGTTCGGCTTTGACGCGGTGATCGATCACCGCGCGCATGAAGATGCGCGGTCTCTGCGCGCGGCACTTGCCGAGGCGGCACCCGGCGGCGTCGACATCTACTGGGAAAACGTCGCGGGCAAGGTGCTCGAAGCGGTGGTCCCACTGATGAACGTGCATGGCCGCATCCCGGTCTGCGGCATGATCGCGTGGTATGGCGGCGCGGCCAAGCAAGGCGCCGACCGGCTGCCCTGGCTCTGGAGGTCGGTGCTGGTCAAGCGGTTGCGGGTCTCGGGCATGATCGTCTTCGACCACTGGGCGCGGTTCGACGAGTTCCTGGCCGACATCAGCCCGAAAGTCGCCGCCGGGGACGTGGCCTATCTCGAAGACATCGTGGACGGGCTCGAGGCGGCGCCCGAGGCCTTTATCGGCCTGCTGCAAGGCAAGAACACCGGCAAGCTCATAGTCAGGGTGGCCTGATCCGGCTCAGACATCGTCTTCAGCCTGAAGCTCCAGCGGCGCCGCGGTGCCGCCCAGATCGTCGACGCGCAACGGCCCGGTCGGGCGCGCCAGACGGTTGCGCACAATCCAGTAAAGCCGCTCCTGCGCGCGGGTGATCGCCACATAGGCCAGCCGTTTCCACAAGGGCTGCCCCGCCTCCGAGCGCCCCATGCGCGCGGCGGCATAAAGGTCCGGCGCAAAGACCTGCACATTCTCCCACTGGCTGCCCTGCGCCTTGTGGATCGTGACCGCCGCTCCGTGCAGAAACGTGGCCCCCATGCGCGCGGCGAAGGGGATGAACGGCTCTTCCTCCCCCGGTTTCTCGATTTTCACGATGGAGGCGGCGGAGACCTGCGGCTCCTCGGCGCCCATCACATGCAGGCGCGAGAACCCCGGTTTGCGACCAGGCCCGAGATAGACCACCTGCGCGCCCTTGATGAGCCCGCGCGCCTCCAGATCCAGCCGCTTCTTGCGGTGTTTGAGCGGCAGCTCGATGCCGTCGCAGATCAGCGGCTCTCCTGGCAGAAGCTCGGTCTCGGGCGCGTCATGCACGGCGCGAAACGCATTGAGCAACCGGATCCGCGTCGCGTTGCGCCAGACAAGCACGGGGCTGCGGGCCATCAGATCGACCTCAACCCGCTGCCCCCAGATCACCCGGTCGTCCTGGCGCGCGCGGTCCTCGACCATGCGCTCGAACGCCTCGAAGCCAAGCTCAGGGTCAGCCAGCGCATGGGCCAGATCGAGGATTGGATTGTCCGCCTCCTGCCGGTGGATGCGGTGCAGTTCCAGCTTCTGCGCGGGCTTGAGCGTGTCGAACACCATCTGGCCCGACTGGTTGACCGGGGCCAGCTGCGCGGGATCGCCGAAGATCACCAGATTGGGAAAGATCTCCTGCAGATCGGTGAACTGCTTTTCGTCGAGCATCGAGGCCTCGTCCACCAGCCCGATATCGAGCGGCTCGTCGCGCCGTTTCCAGCCGGTGATGAAGTCGCTGCCGCGCAGGCCCGCCGCCGCCAGCGCGGCCGGAATCGACCTGTGCCCTTCGTAGCTGGCGCGCGCGCGGTCGAGCGCGGCATCGGTCAGCCCTTCGATCTCGGGCTTTTCGCCCTGCCCCGCCAGCCATTCGGCGATCCGCTCGTATTCGGGATCGTAGACCGGGGTATAAAGGATACGGTGGATGGTGGTGGCGGGCACGCCGCGGGTGCGCAGCACGCTTGCGGCCTTGTTGGTCGGCGCGAGGATCGCCAGCGTCCGGCGATCCTTGCGCCGCCGCCCTTCCCAATCGCCCGAAACGATGTCGACGCCGGCGGCTTCCAGCGCTTTTACCAGCTCCGCCAGAAGCAGCGTCTTGCCGCTGCCCGCCTTGCCCATCAGCGCCAGCAGGCGCGATTTGCCCTCCTTGGCGGGCAGGCAGAGCCCGTCCTGAAGATCGACGCCCGCGTCGCGCAGAACCTCTGCCACGGCGTCATAGGCGGTGGCCTGATCATCGGAAAACTGCAGCGCGGGCACACTCATGGGCGCACCCTAGCGCCGCCCCGATCCCGCCGCCATATCAAAGCCGGGCCGCCGCCCGGTTTCTTTGCGGGCAGCCTCTTTGTGGCGCAGCCCCGCTCTGTCGCGCCCGCAGGGCGCGCGGGTCGGGCGCGTCAGCGCCCGACAACCCTCAGGCCGCAACCTCCGCCACCTGCGCGGCGCGGTTGAACGACAGCTCGAACCAGGCCCGCGACAACTCCGGCGTGATGCCCGCGCTCGAGGCGACACGCGCCTGCGCCTCGGGCGTGAATTCCCACAGGCCCACCGCCACCATGTCGCGACCTTCGCCCTGCTGGCCGAGGATCTCCGGGCAGGAGCCGATCCGGCGGTAGATCCGCACCATGCGGGCGTCGAAGACGCCGACGTAATGCGCCACGCCAAAGCTGCGCATGACCTCGCCCCCGGCCAGCATCAGCGCCGCCGCCACACCGGGCCTGGCGCCGCGGGCAAGACAGAACCGGGTGCATTCCCAGATCAGCGGGCTCTGGATCCGGACGCCGTCGGTCAGGTGCACAAAATGGTCGTTGACCATCGTGCGCCCCACCGTCGGCAAAAGCCGCATGGAGCCGCCATGGCGCCCGTCGGGCTCTTCCCAGATCACGTAAAGCGGGTTCTCGTCATCATACTGATCGCGCTCTTCGCCGGACACGTCGACCTCCACCTCCCAGCCCAGCCGGGTCTTGAACTGGTCGGCGCGATCGCGGAACATCGACGCGGCCAGCGTCGGAAAGCGGTGCAGATCGGAACCATAAATGTAACGGATCATTGGGCCTCTCCCATTTGGATGCGATGGGAGGAGGCTGGCGGCAGAGCGGTTAACAGCCTTCTGAAGCGCCGCGCGCGGCGTTCAGCTTCTGTTAGCAATTGTGTCGGCGCCCGCGCGAACGCGGTGCAGGCTCAGACGACGATCAGGCCCCGGCTCAGTGCGCGGGCCACCGCGTGTGTGGTGTTCATCGCACCCAGCTTGAAGCGCGCGCTTTCAACGTAGACCCGCAGCGTGTGCTCTGAGATCGACAACGTATCGGCGGCCTGCGCGCGATTGTAGCCGACCGCCAGAAGCGTCATCGCCTCGATCTCCCGGGGGCTGAGCGGTTGTGCCGCTTCTGGGGTGCGCCCGGGCTCAAGCTCCAACGCCTTCTGGTTGAAGTAATGCGCCACGAGGATCAGGTCGCGGCGGTTGTCTTCGGTGAACGCCTCCCATGTGTCATCGTCACAATTGTGACTGAGGGTGAAGAGCGCAAACTGCCCGTTAGGCCCCCTGATCGGGATCGAAAAGCCCTGATTGCCGACGCCATGCTCTATCGCATCCCGCAAGAACGCCCGCGCGGCCTTTCCGCTCCAGTCCAGTCGTTTCCAGTCAACCGGGTGAAAGCGCTGAAAGCAGCCCTGCACCACCGGGTCGATCCGGAGATATCCTTTTTCTGCATAGCGGACGGCCCAGTCTCCGTATGTGCCGCAGCCATATTGTTGCCCGTTGCTGTTGACCCAGTGATAGACGACATGGTCGACACCCAGATCGTCGCGAAGCTCTTCGATGATGCCTTGCAGATCGTCGAGTGCGTCAGCGGATTCCAATCGTTCGATAAGGCCGTCCAGTCTCGGCACGTTTGCCATGAATCCCAAAAGCGCTTTCCTCTGCGTGGGACGCCATTTCCGCCTGCGCCACATAGGACGCGTCTTCAAGCTGCGCGGCCAGGGTGGGAAGTCCGTTGGCCCGCGCGAAGGTCTTCAGATCGGTCAAAACGTCCAGTATCCAGTCATGTCCCATAGAAAGCCTCGCTTGAGAGTCGTTAACGATACGTTAATAGAAGACTAGCATGAGGCGCATGTGGTTAATATTCACGGAATCTTCCTCCCCAGAAACTGCGAGGGCGGGGCTTGGAACGTCCTGAAATTGAGTAAAATTGGCTGAAAATGAGACGGCCCGCGTCGGCGAGGTACCGATTCGCGGGCCATTCCGTTACGTCAAGACCTAATGTCAGCGTCGGGCGTCCAGAGCGTCCTCAAGCGTGCGCAGACCGGTGGTCGGCGCCTGCACCAGCACCGACATGTTGCCCGGCTTGTGCTCGTTGCGCAGCATCTTCATATGCGCATCGGGGATCTCTGCCCAGGGAAAGACCTCGGACATGCAGGGGTCCAGACGCCGCTCCACCATCAGGTGATTGGCCGCCGCCGCCTGCTTGAGATGCGCGAAATGCGACCCCTGCAGGCGCTTCTGGTGCATCCAGGTGTAGCGCACGTCGAAGGTGCAGTTGAACCCGGTGGTGCCGGCGCAGATCACCACCATGCCCCCCTTCTTGCAAACGAGGTTGGAGACCGGGAAGGTGCTCTCGCCCGGATGCTCGAAGACCATGTCCACATTCACACCCTTGCCGGTGATGTCCCAGATCGCCTTGCCGAAGCGGCGCGCTTCCTTGAACCAGGTGTTGTATTCCGGCGTGTTGACCGTGGGCAGCTGCCCCCAGCAGGTGAAATCCTTGCGGTTGATCACCCCTTTGGCACCCATATCCATCACGAACTGGCGCTTGTCCTCGTCCGAGATCACGCCGATCGCATTGGCGCCCGCGGTGTTGGCCAGCTGGATCGCATAAGATCCCAGGCCCCCCGACGCCCCCCAGACCAGCACGTTCTGGCCGGGCTTGAGATCATGCGGCGCGTGGCCAAAGAGCATCCGGTAAGCGGTGGCCAGCGTCAGCGTGTAGCAGGCGCTTTCCTCCCAGGTCAGGTGCTTGGGCCGCGGCATGAGCTGCTGGGCCTGCACGCGGGTGAACTGCGCAAACGAGCCATCCGGCGTCTCGTAGCCCCAGATCCGCTGGGTGGGCGACATCATCGGGTCGCCGCCATTACATTCCTCGTCGTCGCCGTCATCCTGGTTGCAGTGGATCACAACCTCGTCGCCAACCTTCCAGCGGGTGACCTTGTCACCGACCGCCCAGACGATGCCCGACGCATCCGACCCCGCGATGTGATACGGCGCCCCATGGCCGTCGAACGGAGAGATCGGCTGACCGAGACCGGCCCAGACGCCGTTGTAATTCACTCCGGCCGCCATCACGAGCACCAGCACATCGTGGCTGTCGATCTCCCAGGTGTCGACCACTTCCTGCTCAAAGGAGGTATCCGGCTCGCCATGACGCTCACGGCGGATCGCCCAGGCATACATCTTCTTGGGCACATATCCGAGCGGCGGCATTTCACCGATTTCGTAGAGGTCTTTCTCAGGCGCGTCATACTGCGCGATGCCCGGTTGCGTATCCAGAGCCATGGCGGCCTCCTGTCGTAATGGGTTTACACTCGTCGGGACAACACCGCACTGCAGCACGGAATCGCCGGTCTCCCCACGAATTACGCGGGATCGCGCAATATTGCAACAGAGATACCGCAGATTTTGTAATTTTATAACCGAGCGGATGCAGAATTTTCTTTGCTCCCGCAGAAACGTCCGCGCCCGCGTCGTGCAGGATCACAGCAGGTGCGAAATCGAACGTGCGTAGAAGGCGACCACCTCTTCTTCGTTGGGATTGACCGCGAAACCCTCGCCGCTTTCGCTGACCAGACCGCGCTCGGTGAGCGCGCGCAGCCCGACCTCGACCGCGTAGTCGCGATTGTCCCGCGGCAGGTGCACATGCGTGGTGTCGATCCGGGCCAGGATCTCCGAAAACCCCAGCTCCACTTCGGCGCGGGTCTTGGGGCCCTGCATCAGCAGATGCGCCACCAGCGGCACGGGCAGGATCGGCACGATGGCGGCAACCTCCTGCATCAGCGCGTTTGCCAGCGCCTCCGGATTGCGGGCGAGCCCTGCGCGCGCGCGCAGGGACAAGGGCGTGCCAAAGCTCACCGCCGCATAGCCGAAGCGGTGAAACCGTCCGGTCACCCGCAGCCAGATCTGCCGCAGGATGGCGCGGGCCACATGGGTGATCTTGGCGTCAAAGCGCCGCCCCGGCCCGGCCTTGGCGCGCAGCAACACGCGATCTTCCAGCACCCGGTCGTAATTCAGGGCGACCGGGATGAAGACCACGTCGCGCGCCTCCAGATCCAGATCCTCGGTGATGTAGGACAGCAATCCCAGCTTGGGCGACTGCACCCCGCCATCAAGGCTCAGCCCGCCTTCGGGAAAGATCGCCTGCGTGACGCCGCCCGCCGTGGCCATCTGCACATAGCGCCGCAGCACCATGCGGTAGAGCGCGTTGCGAGACTTGCGGCGGATGAAATAGGCGCCCATCGACCGGATGAGCCGCGACAGCGGCCAGACCTGCGCCCATTCGCCCACCGCATAGCTCAGCGCGGAGCGGTCCGCGGCAAGATGGGTGACCAGCACGTAATCCATGTTGGAGCGGTGATTCATCACAAAGATCACCGTGGCGTCGCGGTCGAGGCTGGCCAGCTGCTCCGCATCGTGATGGCCCAGCCGCACCCGGTAGAGCGTGTTGGACAGCCACCGCGCCAGCCGCACCCCCCAGCCGAAATAGGCAAAGGCCGAAAACGACGGCACGATTTCGCGCGCGTAACGCTGTGCCCGCTGGAACGCCACATCCTCGCGCACACCTTCCTTGTTGGCATGGGCGACAATCGCCTCGGTCACTTCGGGATCATAGACCAGCCGCTGGATCAGATCGTAGCGGCGCAGCAGGCGAAACGGCTCGATGGGGCGCTGCAGGCGCGTGTTGAGGCGTTTGACCGCCTTTTCCATCCGCCGCCGGAAGAACCAGCGCACCGAGGGAAACAGGAAATGCGACGCAAAGGTCACCGCCGCAAAGAGCAGGATCAGCACAAAGAGCCAAATCGGCAGCGTCACGGGCGTGGTCATCGGGAGACGGTGGCAGGGACCGCTCCGGGAGGCAAGATGCGCATGCCGAATTCTTATGCAAATCGCGGCCTTTGGCACGCCCGGAGACCGTCACCAAAGGCGCGCGGCCCCCTGCCCTTGTCCGCCGCGCGCCCCGCAGGATATGCTGCGTCTGCGCTGCTGCAGCGCGGCGAATTGACAGCGACATAATATTTCGAATAGACCTCTCGCAACGCAAGAAGATTGCGCTACGTGATTCACGATGGATGGAGCCTTTCATGACCGACGCCCCGCACCGCGACACACCTGTCGATGAGGCCCCTCGGCAGGCTGACCGGCCTTGGCTGATCCGCACCTATGCCGGGCACTCCACCGCCGAGAAATCCAACGCGCTTTATCGCGGCAACCTTGCCAAAGGGCAGACCGGGCTTTCCGTCGCTTTCGATCTGCCGACACAGACGGGCTATGACAGCGACCACATCCTGAGCAGGGGCGAGGTCGGCAAGGTCGGCGTCCCGGTCAGCCATCTGGGCGACATGCGCACGCTCTTCCGGGACATCCCGCTGGAGCAGATGAACACCTCGATGACGATCAACGCGACGGCGCCCTGGCTGCTGGCGCTCTATATCGCGGTGGCCGAGGAACAGGGCGCGGATGTCGCGGCCCTCCAGGGCACGGTGCAGAACGACCTGATCAAGGAATATCTCAGCCGCGGCACCTATATCTGCCCGCCGGAACCGAGTCTGAAGATGATCGGGGACGTGGCGGAATACTGCTATACCCATGTGCCCAAATGGAACCCGATGAACGTGTGTTCCTATCACCTGCAGGAGGCCGGGGCCACGCCGGAGCAGGAACTGGCCTTTGCGCTCGCCACCGCCATCGCGGTGCTGGACGAGTTGCGCCCGCGCGTCGATGCCGCCGATTTCCCGGCGCTTTGCGGGCGGATCTCGTTCTTCGTGAATGCGGGCATCCGCTTCGTGACCGAGATGTGCAAGATGCGCGCCTTTGTCGATCTCTGGGACGAGATCCTTCTGGAACGCTACGGCGTCGAGAACCCGAAATTCCGCCGCTTCCGTTATGGCGTGCAGGTCAACAGCCTCGGCCTGACCGAGCAGCAGCCCGAAAACAACGTCTACCGCATCCTGATCGAGATGCTCGCTGTGACGCTGTCGAAAAAGGCCCGCGCGCGCGCCGTGCAGCTGCCTGCCTGGAACGAGGCGCTGGGTCTGCCGCGCCCCTGGGACCAGCAATGGTCGATGCGCATGCAGCAGATCCTGGCCTATGAGACCGACCTGCTGGAGTTCGACGATCTCTTCGAGGGCAACCCGGCGGTCGATCGCAAGGTCGAGGCCCTGAAAGACGGCGCCCGGGCGGAGCTTGGCAATATCGGATCCATGGGGGGGGCCATCGGCGCGATCGAGTATATGAAGGGCCGTCTGGTCGACAGCAATGCAGAGCGGGTAAACCGCGTGGAGCGGGCGGAGACCACGGTGGTCGGCGTGAACGCCTGGGTCGAGAGTGAGCCCAGCCCGCTGATGGGTGAGGATGGTGGTATCATGGTGGTCGATCCTTCCGTCGAGCAGGACCAGATCGCGCGGCTGGACGCCTGGCGCGCGGAGCGCGATCCGGAGGCTGTGGCCGAAGCGCTGGCCGCCCTGCGAGAGGCCGCCCGCGACGGGCGCAACGTGATGCCGCCCTCCATCGCCTGCGCCAGGGCGGGGGTCACAACCGGCGAATGGGCGGGCGAGATGCGCGCCATTCACGGCGAATACCGCGCGCCCACCGGGGTGTCGAAAAGCCCCTCCAACAAGACCGAAGGGCTGGATGACATCCGCGCCGCGGTGGACGCGGTCAGCGACACGCTGGGACGGCGGCTGAAATTCCTGGTCGGCAAGCCGGGGCTCGACGGGCATTCCAACGGCGCCGAACAGATCGCCTTCCGCGCCCGCGATTGCGGGATGGAGATCGACTACGAAGGCATTCGCCTCACGCCGGAACAGATCGTGCAGGCAGCCGAGGACGGCGCGCATGTGCTTGGGCTCTCGATCCTGTCGGGCTCGCATATTCCGCTGGTCGAGGATGTCATGGCACGTCTGCGCACAGCCGGGCTCAACGTGCCCGTCATTGTCGGCGGGATCATCCCCGATGAAGATGCCGCCCGGTTGCGCGCCATGGGGGTCGCCAAGGTCTACACACCCAAGGATTTCGAACTCAACGCGATCATGCGGGACATCGTCACGCTCGTGGATCCGAAGGCCGTCGCGGCAGAGTGAGACGGCCCAAGGCGCAGGACAAGGACGGGCCCCGGCGGACCCGTTTTTCTTTGGCGATCCTGTGCCATTTCGAATAGTTCCATGACATATCCGAAACGGCGAATTGCGCCGCACGCCAAATCGGAAACGTGCGGGCTGGCATTCCAATCGGTCGATGTGTGATTGTACGAAACTGGCGAATTCCCGCTCACGCAGAGTGAAATAGCGCTGATTAGCGTCAGATTTACCATTCGGTAAGTGTTTTTCGGACAATTGAGCCTCTGTCACAATGTAATGGCTTGCATGGTCCGGGCAAATTTCTAAAACAGACGAAAACAGGGAAGGAAAACCATGAAACTCGATCTTGAAACTCTCTCGCGTGACGAGTTGAAACAGTTGATCACCGACGCTCAAAAAGCACTGAAGACGGTGGATGCGCGTCGCAGAGGCGAAGCCAAGCGCGCCGCCGAAAAGGTCGCCAAGGAATACGGCTATTCGCTCGACGAGATTGTGACCGCGCCGAACAAAGGCTCCAAAGGTGTTGCGAAATTCGCCAATCCCGCCGATGCCAGCCAGACCTGGACCGGCCGCGGCCGCAAACCCAACTGGGTGGTCGATGCGCTGAAGGCGGGCAAGTCTCTGGACGACATGGCGATTTGAGCCGGACCAGCAAGAGGAGCGCGCAGCAATGACGGTTCATATCGGGGCCGAACCCGGACAAATCGCCGAAACGGTTCTGATGCCCGGGGATCCGTTGCGCGCCCAATGGGCGGCTGAAAACTATCTGGAAAACGCAGAATGTGTGAACCGCGTGCGCGGCATGCTTGGGTTCACCGGGACCTACAAAGGCAACCGCGTCACGATCCACGGGTCGGGCATGGGCATGCCAAGCCTGTCGATCTATGCCAACGAGCTGATCCGCGATTACGGCGCCAAGACGCTCATTCGGATCGGCTCCTGCGGGGCAATGCAAAAGCACATCGGTATTCGCGATGTCATTATCGCGATGACCGCGTCGACACTCTCCACCCCGTCGCGGGGGCTCTTTCGGGAATTGAGCTTTGCGCCCTGCGCCGATTACGGTCTCTTGCGGGCTGCGGCAGATGTCGCGGCAAAACGCGGGGTGCCGACCCATGTGGGCGGGATCTATTCGTCGGACGTCTTCTACGACGAACGCCCGGACCTCAACGAGCAGATGGTGCGCCACGGAGTTCTGGGGGTCGAGATGGAAGCGGCGGAGCTTTACACGGTTGCGGCGCGCTACGGCGCGCGGGCCCTGGCCGTGCTGACCGTCTCCGACCATCTGATCACCGAAGAGGCGTTGCCGTCAGAAGACCGCGAGCGGTCGTTTGGCGATATGGTCGAGATCGCGCTGGAGGCCGCGTTCAGCTGATCGCCGCGGGCGCTCGGGCGTGCCGTGCGACAGCCGGTGCGCGGAAAGGCCGTCTCTCAGCGCTCAAGCGCCGTCAGATCGGTGACGCCGGTCTGCGCCATCGCGATGCTCAGCTCTGACGTGATCACCTCGAAGAGCCGCTGCAGACCCTCCTCGCCCGCCGCGGCAATGGCGAACTGCCAGACGCGGCCCAGAAAGGCGAAGTCCGCGCCTTGCACAAAGCTTTTCAGCACGTCCTCGCCGCCGCGCAGCCCGCTGTCGAAAAAGACCGGTGTGTCGGGGCCGAGAGCGTCGCGGATCTCGGCAAGGGCGGTGATCGGCGCCGGGGCCGCTTCAAGCTGGCGCGCGCCGTGGCTGGAGACCTGCACCGCGTCCACGCCTTCGCTGGCAAGCCGCGTCGCGTCCTCCACATCCAGAACGCCCTTGACCACAAGCTTGCCGCGCCAGGTGTCGCGCAGGCGTTTGAGGGTGTCCCAGTCGGCCTTTGCACGGCTTTCGGTGCGGTCGAAACTGTAGCCCGGCATCTCGAAATTGGCCATTTGCGGCCGTCCCCGCGCCAGCGTGGTCAGCGAATATTCCGGATGCAGGGCGAAATCGACAAACTGCCGAGGCCCGATGCGGAACGGCATCGTGAAGCCATGGCGCAGCTCTCGCGGACGGCGGCCCACCTCGGGCACGTCCACGGTCAGGATCAGCACCTCATAGCCCGCGTCCTGCGCGCGCTGCACCAGCCTGAAGGTGCCGACCCCGTCGCCGCTGAAATAGAGCTGGAACCAGGCATGGCCCCCGGCCGTCTCGATCATCCGTTCCATGGGTGAGGACGCGACGGTCGAGACACCCAGCGGGATCCGGTGCTTTGCCGCCAGCCGCGCCAGCATGTCGTCCGCCCCGGGCCAGCTAAGATTACACATGCCCATCGGCGCGATCCCGAAAGGGCGCCCGGCGGTTTGTCCGAAAAGCGGCACCTCAAGCGACCGCGTGCTCACATCACGCAGGATGCGCGGGCGCAACGGCACCGCGTCCAAAGCGGCGCGGGCCCGGCGCGCGCCCGCCTCATTGCCCGCCGCACCGTCGATATAGTCGAAGACCATCCACGGCAGGCGTCGGCGCGCCAGACGGCGTGCATCCTCGGTAGAGTGAATGCGCGCCGCCCGGCTCATGATCTACGCCTGCACCGCTTTCATGAAGCGGTCGCGGATGACCACCGGGTCCATGGTGATCACCGGCAGCTTGATATTGCCGCTGTCGCATTTGCAGATGATGATCGTCATCTCGTCGCTGTCGATGGCCTCCTGCAGCACCGGACCGAGATCGCGGTCCTGCACCTCGACCACGTTCTCGCAACCGCAGGCCCGGGCCACCGCCGTCAGCGAGGTTTTCTTGCCCGCATAGGTCGGCTGGTCGCCGGTGGAGCCATAAGACCCGTTGTCGATGATCAGCAGCGTGTAGTTGCCGGTGGCGTTGTTGGCGATGGTCGGCAGCGTGCCGAGATTGGTCAGCACCGACCCGTCGCCGTCGATGGAAATCACCGGCTTGTCCTGTGCCAGTGCCAGACCAAAGCCGATGGAGGAGGACAGACCCATGGTGCCCAGCATGTAGAAATTCGTTGGCTGGTCGTCGATCATGTGCAGCTCCTGGCTCGGCAGGCCGATATTGCACACGACAAGGTGGTCGCGGATGATGGGCGCGATCTCGCGCAGGATTTCAGAGCGGATCATTGGTCGCCATAGCCTCCCCAGAAATTGGCATCGGTTAGGATGGCCACGGGTTTGTTGCACATGAAGGTGTATTTCAGGATGTTGTCGAACTCTTCGACATCCTTCTGCCAGTGGAAGTGGTAGGTGGGGATGTTCATCTGCGCCAGCAGCGCCTTGGTATGCACCGCCATCTCGACCTGGCAGGCTACCGGCTCTCGCAGCTCTCCGCGATAGGAGATCAGCATCGGCAGCGGCATGCGATAGTACTGGATCAGCGTGGCCAGCGTGTTGATCGTGACGCCGATGGCGGTGTTCTGCATGATGATGGCGGGGCGTTTGCCGCCCATCCATGCACCGGCGCAAAGCCCCATGCCCTCGTCTTCCTTGTTGGAGGGGATGTGGAAGATCTCGTCGCGCTGGTCAATCTCGTCGATCACACCGGCCAGTTGCTTGCAGGGCACGGTGGTCACGAACGACACGCCATTGGCCACCAGATCGTCGGTGATGCGTTTGTCTATGTTCATCGGGTTTTGGCTTTCGTAGGTCAGGAACGGGCGGGTTCGGGATCAGGTGGTGCGCACCACATGCACGTCGCAATGGGCGTGCTGCACGACGCGGGCGGCGGTGGAGCCAAGCAGGTAGTCGCGAAACCCCGGCTTGTGAGAGCCCATGACGACGCAATCGGCGTCTTCGCTTTCGGCCACGTCGATGATCGTGCGCGAGCTGTGACCGCGTTTCATCATGGCCGTGACACCATCGAGCGGGGCCACCCGCTCTTCGAGCCGGGTGCGGGCGGATTCGTAAGCGGCACGCAGCATGTCTTCGTCGAGATAGGCAGCAACGGAGCCGTCGGGGGCCTCGTAGACGTGCAGGGCGACGATCTGCCCCCCCTCGGCCTGCAGGGCGCGGGCCACTTCGAGGGTCTTGTCGGCAATGCCGTGGTCAAGGGCCATCGGAACGAGGATCTTCTTGTACATGTCATGTCTCCTTTGCCAATTGTGGGGACTGTGCCGCTGCCGGCATCACGCCCAGGGGTGCAAAACGATTTTCGGGGCGGCGACGCGCCCCGCGCGCAGATCGGCAAACGCCGCGGGCCCGGCATCAAGGTCGCGCGTCTCGATCCAGTCGAGCGGTCCGAGCCGCCCTTCGAATATCGCCTGCGCGGTCTCGCGAAAATCCCGCGCGGTGTAGGTATAGGTGCCGATGAACGTGATCTCCTGCAGGGTCAGGCGGCGCACGTCGATGCCGCCCGCGTCCTCGCCAAGCCCGATATGCAGGATCACGCCCCCGGGCCGGGCGGCGGCGGAGGCGGCCGCGCGGGTCGCGGCATAGCCCACCGCATCGACCACCAGCCCGAACTGGCCCTTGGCGTCGCCGCGCACATCGAGCCCGCAGCGCTCGGTGAGGAAGGCCGCGCGGGTCGCGTTGGGCTCCACGATCGTGACCTCGTCAGCGCCCTGCGCCTTGAGCGACAAGGCCGCCGCCAGACCGATGGCGCCGCCGCCCAGCACCAGCGCATCGCGCGCGGCCTCCGGGTGCAGCGCCTCGAGGCCCAGCCGCACCGCGTGCCAGCTGACGGCAATCGGCTCTGCCAGCGCGGCCTTGTCGAGCGACACGGCGTCGGGCACCGGCACGAGGTTATCCTCGGGCATGGTGATGTATTGCGCAAACGCGCCTTCCCTCGGCATCATCGAGATGATCTGGCGATCCGGGCACAGGTTCTCCCGCCCGGTCTTGCAGGCCGGGCAGCTGCCGCAATGCACCAGCGGGTTCACGGTGACACGCGCCCCGCGCCGGGGGCCCGCGGCGATCACGCCCGCCGCTTCATGGCCCAGGATCAAGGGGGCCGGGCGGCGCGCGTCATGGCCAAGATAGGCGTGCATGTCCGAGCCGCAGATGCCCACCGCATCGACGCGGATCAGCAGCTCCCCCGCTGCCGGGTCGGGATCGGGGCGGGTGTGGATGCCCAGCGTCTCGACACCCTCATAGACCATCGCCTTCATTTCGCGGTGAACCCCCCGTCAACCATCAGCACCTGCCCGGTCACGTAAGCCGAGGCGTCGGAGCACAAAAACAGCAGCGGCCCGATCATGTCGTCCATCCGCCCGTTACGCCCGATGCAGGTCTGCGCGGCGTTGCGGTCGGCGCGCTCGGGATCGGCAAAGACCGCCTGCGTAAGCTCGGTCGGAAAAAAGCCCGGCCCGATGGCGTTGGTGTTGATGCCGTCCCGCGACCACGCCTGTGCCATGGCGCGCGTCATCTGCGCGATGCCGCCCTTGGTGGTGCCATAGGCCATGCCGCCCGGAAAGGCGCGCGCGCTCTGCAAAGAGGCAAACTGCACGATCCGCCCCCAGCCTTTCGCCTTCATCGCAGGCACCAGCGCCTGGCTGAGAAAGAACGGCGCGGTCAGGTTCAGCGCAAGCGACATGTCCCAGCCATCCGGCGTGACCTCGTCGGCGGGCTGGCGGGTGTTGATGCCCGCCGCATGAACGACGATATCCGGCGCGCCGAACGGCTCGGCCACGGCCTCTGCCAGCTCGGGCAAGGCCTCGCGCAGCGACAGATCCGCCGTCACCGCGGCGGCATTGGCCCCGACGCCGGAGCGCCATTCGGCCAGCGCCTCCTTGCGGCGCGCCACACCGACGACGCGCGCCCCCGCGGCGGCCAGAACCGTGGCCGCCTGTTGCCCCAGCCCGGAGCTGGCCCCGGTGACGCAGGCCACGCGACCGCTCAGGTCGAAAAGGCCGCGCGGATCATTCATCGACGGTCAGGTCGAACGACTCGTCGGGGTAATACTTGTAAAGGCGCGCATCGGCGGCGCGCGCGTGCCCTTCCATGCCTTCCAAACGGCTGATGCGGGCAGTGGCCTCAGCAACCGGCTTGGCGCCGTCCCGCGTGGCCCGCTGCCAGGTCACGATCTTCATGTATTTGTGCACGCTGAGCCCGCCGGTGTAGTTGGCCGCCCCCGAGGTTGGCAGCACGTGGTTGGTGCCCGCCGCCTTGTCGCCATAAGCCACCGTGGTCTCTTCGCCCAGAAAGAGCGAGCCGTAGCAGGTCAGCCGGCCCAGCCACCAGTCGAGATCGGCCGCCTGCACTGTCAGGTGCTCGGGCGCGTAATCATCCGAGGTCTGCGCCATCTCCTCGCGGTCGGAACAAACGATGACCTCGGCATAGTCGCGCCACGCGGCGGCGGCGTTCTGGGCGTTCACCTCCGGCAGATCGTCAATCAGGCCGGGGACCAGCTCCATCACCTTTTCGGCCAGCGCCCGGTCATCGGTGACCAGCCAGACGGGCGAGTTGTAGCCATGCTCGGCCTGGCTCACCAGATCGGTGGCCACGATGAAGGGATCGGCGGTCTTGTCGGCGAGGATCAGGCTGTCGGTGGGGCCCGCGATCATGTCGATGCCCACGCGGCCAAAAAGCGAACGCTTGGCTTCGGCCACAAACTGGTTGCCCGGCCCGACCAGGATATTGGCCTTGGGCAGCCCGAAGAGCCCGTAGGTCATGGCGGCCACGCCCTGCACGCCACCCATGGCGAGGATCTTGTCGGCGCCGCAATAATGCGCGGCATAGATGATCGCGGGCGCCACGCCGGTATCGGGGCGCGGCGGCGAACAGGCGGTGATGTGGCGGCAGCCCGCGACCTTGGCGGTGGTCACCGTCATGATCGCCGAGGCGATATGCGAATAGCGTCCGCCGGGCACGTAACAGCCCGCCGCGTCCACCGGGATCGCCTTTTGCCCCGCGATGAGCCCCGGCACGACCTCGACCTCGATATCGGCCACGGTGCCCTTCTGCGCCTCGGCGAATTTCCTGACATTGGCATGGCTGAAGCGAATGTCGGCTTTCAGCTTTTCCGGCACCAGCGCGGCTGCGGCCTCGATCTCTTCGGGGGTCAGTACGATGTTGCCGTCATACTTGTCGAACTTCGCCGCGTAGTCGAGCGCCGCCTGATCCCGGCCCGCCTCGATATCGGACAGGATCTCGGCCACGGTGGCCCGCACGTCAGAGGCATCGGATTTCGCGGTCAGGGTCGCTTTTTTGAGGTAGTCTCGCGCCATGGAGGGGGTCCTATTTCAAGATGTCAGGCAGCAGCGTGGTCGACAGGGCTGGCACATAGGCGATCAGCAATACCACGAGCAACATGAAGAAGACAAAGGGAACGGCGCGGGCGGCGATCTTGAGGATCGACTCGCCGGTGATGCCGGATACGACGAAGAGGTTGAGCCCCAGCGGCGGTGTGATGAAGCCGACGCCCAGCGCGGTGATCATCATGATGCAGAACTGGATCTCGTTCATGCCGATATTGTCGGCCAGAGGCTTCAGGATCGGCGCGAGGATAACGATGTTGGGTGTCGTCTCCATCACGCAACCCGCCGCGATCAGGATCCCGATCATCAGCAGGATCAGCATCATCGGATCGTCGGTGAGCCCGGTCACGGCCGTCACAAAGCCCTGCGGCACACCCATGATGGCGAGCGCTTCGGCCAGCGGGGCAGAGAAGGCGATGATCGGCAGGATCACCCCGTTAACCTTGGCCGACGAGATCAGCATCGCGGGAAAATCGCTCAGTTTCAGGGTCCTGAGGATGAAGCCCATGATGATCGTCACAACCACCGCCGTGGCACCCGCTTCGGTGGGTGTCAGTCGGCCCGAGAAGATGCCGTAGAAGATGATCCCCGGCACGATGAACGCGTACCAGCCGGATTTCAGCGCGGTGCCGAGCCGCGAGAGATACTCTCCCATCGAGATGTTGCCGCCGCCTTCGTAGCCATGGATGCGGTTCACCACGATGTTGGTGATCAGGATCGACAGCAGGATCAGCAGACCCGGGATCAGCGCGGCAAGAAACAGCGTCGAGGCGGAAATGCCCAGCACCAGGCCGATGATGATATAGGCGATCGACGGCGGGATCAGGATGCCGGTACAGGCACCCGCCGCCACCAGCGCGCAGGCATAGGGGCGCGGGTAGCCCGATTCCACCAGCCGGTTGATTGTCATCCGGCCCACCGCCGCGGCGCCTGCCGCGTCAGAGCCCGAAATCGCCGCGAACATACCGCAGACCAGCACCGTGGCCGACCCGAACCCACCCTTGGCGAACTGCGTCAGCGCTTCGGCCACGTCGAGAAACTTGCGACTGAGCCCGGTACGCACCAGCACGTCCCCGGTCAGGATGAAAAGCGGCACGGCAGTGAGCGCAAAGGCGTCGATGCCGGTGAACAGGCTCTCGCCCACCGCCGAAAGCGGCATGTCGCCGGACATGATCAGCATGGTGATCGCCGCCGACCCGATGGCCGCCCAGACCGGCACCGCCAGCGCGATGAGGCCCACGAACATGATCACCGGCAGATAGAAGTCCCAGCCGAGTTCAACGGTCTGATTGAGTTGTTGCCAAAGCATGTGTCAGTCCTCAATCAAAAAGCTTGTCGCCTTCGTAGACGGGTGTGCCGTCGCGAAGGCTGCGGAAATCGCGCAGAAGAGATTGAATCAGGCGGAAGATCATCAGCGCGAAGCCCACAGGCACCGCCATCAGGAACCAAACCATGGAAATGCGCAGCCCGTGGCTGACCGAGCCGAACTTGGCCGAGACATGCACCGTCTCGTAGGACCAGTAGAGCGCGATCACCGCGACCACGAGCATCACCAGATCGCCGAAGATATAGAGCAGCGCCTTGCCGCGCGGCGGCAGGTAATGCATCAGCACATCAATGCGGATATGGCCGCGGTCCTTCACCGCCACCGCCGCGCCGATCCACGCCAGATAGATGAACGAATAACGCACGATCTCTTCGCCCCAGATCGAGCTGTAGGAAAAGATCTCGCGCCTGAGCACTTCGATGGCCATGGTCAGCACGAGCATCACGTAGAAGGTCAGGAGCAGCCAGCGTTCGGCATCCTGGTCTATGCGTTTCAAAATGGACATCGGCGGCCCTTTCGCAGAGCGCGCGGGATCACAGCCCGCGCAGGGTGCGCGCGCGGGACGGATCGCCACGTTTCGGGAGATTCAGGGAAAGGCGGGCGCCGCGGATGGGCGCCCGCAACAACGCCTAGGCGTCGTGCACGTAGTATTTGCCCTGGGTGGAGGCGGCTTCCTCGAGCTTGGCAAAGGCGTCCATGGAGCCTGCCAGCTCGGTCTTGAAGTCGTCCCACTCGGCGCGCTGGTAGCCGCCCGCGTCTTTCCACTCGCCCAGCTGATCGTCGGAGAGCTGGTGGAACTGGACGCCGGACTTGGTAAGCTCGGACATCGCATAGGCCCGGGCCGAAGGCACCTTGGCGAGGTTCTGATGCGCGGTCATCTCGGAGCCCCACATCACGCCGTCCTGCACATCCGCGGGCAGCGCGTTGAACCATTCGAGGTTGCACGAATAGACCTGGCTGTCCGGCACCGCCTGGGTGAAGGTCACGTGGCTCAGGATGTCCTTGAAGCCAAAGACGTAAAGCGCGCCCACCGACGGGTCGAGCGCGTCGGCCACACCCTGTTTGATCGCCGAGGGCGTCTCGCCCCAGGCCACCGGAGTCGGGTTGGCGCCGACCATGCGGTAGTATTGCTGCAGCATCTTGGAGCCGGGCACGCGGAACTTCACACCCGACATGTCGCCGGGGCTCAGCACCGCGTCGCCGCCCTGACGCACCGCCACCACGCGCGGATCGATATTGACGTAGAACAGCGCCTTGAAGCCCGCCGCCTCGACCTGCGGATGCACTTCGGCGTTCCAGTAATCCGACGTCACCAGATTGGTGAAGCGCTGGTTGGAGCCGCAGAGATACGGCATGTTGATCAGGTCCACGACGCTGGCGAACGGCGCGAAGTTCGACAGCGAATGCTGGGCCGCCTGAATCGTGCCGCCCTGCACTTTCTGCACCAGCGCGCCACCGGCGCCCAGCTGCCCGCCGGGCGCAAGCTTGACGTAGATCTTGCCGTTGGTGGCGTTCTGGATGTTTTCCTTCAGGTCCAGCTGCATGATCGGATAGCTGCGCGACGCGCCCAGCACATAGGCCGTGGCGATGGTCATCGTGTGCTCGGCGGCCTGTTCGCGGGCGCGCTCTTCCTGGGCGGTCTGGGCTGCGGCCTCGGAGGACCAGAGCAGGCCACCGGCTCCGGCCACAAGCGCGGCGGTGAAGCCACCGGTGCTTGCCAGCTTGAGGAAGTTGCGCCGCTCTTCGGACTGAAGCTCTGTGCGTGGATCGTTCAAGTCGTGTCCTCCCTATGGACGTTCGGCCGCCGCTTTGCGTTTTTCTTCGGCTTCCCTTTTCAGAATCGCCACCACGAAGAGGATCGCAGAGGCAAACAGAACCAGCATCTCGCCGACATCCCCCAGAAAGGCGGCTCCGGTCGATGCGCCGATGGCGACATTTGCGGCAAACAGCAAAAAGACGATCAGTGAGGCCAGCAGGAACATCGCGAACCCTTTCATCGGTGTGGCTCTGATCGTAATGTAAGCGCTTTCATCAGATTCGTGCAAGCGCTTACATTTCAAACTGCCGATTTATTCGGCAGTTTCCGGGTTCGGCATGTACACATGCAGGCGAAGGCGGCAGAATGCGGACTCGTATTTCGGAAATTCCAAAACACGGATTTCAGGACCAGACATGTCGCCTCGCGCCCGCCCGACCCTCGAAGACGTGGCCCGCCGCTCTGGTGTCTCGACGGCGACCGTGTCGCGCTGCCTCAACCTGCCCGACCGCGTCTCGAAAAGCACGCGTGACAAGGTCGACGCCGCGGTCCGCGAGCTGGGCTACAGCCCGAATTTCGGCGCGCGCATCATGGCCGCACGGCGCACGCACACCATCGGCGCGGTGATCCCGACGATGGAGAACGCGATTTTCGCGCGCGGCCTGCAGGCGTTTCAGGAAGAACTGGCCGAGAACGGGTACACAATGCTTGTCGCCTCGACCTCCTACAGCCAGCAAAACGAGGAAGAGCAGATCCGCGCGTTGGTGGCCCGCGGCGCCGAGGGGCTCCTGCTGATCGGCCATGACCGCCGCGCCTCGGTGCTGGAGTTCCTCGCCACGCAGAAAGTGCCTACGCTGGTCGCATGGACCTACGATCCGGAGGCCGCCCTGCCCTCGATCGGCTTCGACAATTTCTCCGCGATGCGCGCGCTGATGGTCGAAGTGCTGCGCCGCGGGCATCGCAAGGTGGCCGTGCTCTCCGGTTTCACCGCGGAGAACGACCGCGCAAGGTTGCGGCTGGAGGGCATTCTCGATGCCATTGGCGATGCCGGACTCGATCCGACGGCGGTGCCGCTGATCAGGAGCGATTACAGCATCGATGCGGGCAAGGACGGGCTTGCCACATTGCTGGACCGGGATCCCGAACTGACGGCGGTGGTCTGCGGCAACGATGTTCTGGCGGTCGGCGCGATGATCGGCGCCCGCGCCCGCGGGTTGCGGGTGCCGCAGGACATCTCGATCACCGGATTTGACGATATCGAACTGGCCAGCGTCGTCGATCCCGCGCTGACCACGGTGCATGTGCCGCATCGCGAAATGGGCCGCCGCGCCGCGCAGATCCTCGCCGCGATGCTGCATGACGAACAGGTGCCGACCCATGTGAAGCTGACCGCCGATCTGCGGTTGCGCGACTCGCTGGCGCGCCCGCCGCGCCCCTTGCGGCGGCTGACCGGCGGCGCCTAGGGCGGCGGCTGACCTGCGGTGCCGCGGGCCGACACGCTTGCGTCCGCGCGCCCGCGCCCTAAAGTCCCGCAGACATGTCCCAGACCTTTCGCCACCCCGAGATCCTCGACATCGCCCGCCGCGACGGCAAGGTCACGGTCGAGGGTCTCGCGGCGCATTTCGGCGTCACCCTGCAGACGATCCGTCGCGATCTTACCGATCTGGCCGAAGCCGGGCGGCTGGAGCGCGTGCATGGCGGCGCGGTGCTGCCGTCAGGGACCACGAATATCGGCTATGCGGAGCGCCGGTCGCTCAACGCGGACGGCAAATCGGCCATCGCAAAAGCCTGCGCCGCGCGACTGCCCGACGACATCTCCGTCGCGCTCAACATCGGCACCAGCACCGAAGCCGTGGCCCGCGCGCTGCGCCATCACCGCCACCTGATGGCGGTCACCAACAACATGAACGTGGCCGACATCCTCGCGGCCAACAACGCCTGCCGGGTGATCGTGACCGGCGGCCATCTGCGTCACAGCGATGGCGGGCTGGTGGGCCCGCTGGCCGCGCGCACAATCGCGCAGTTCCGGTTCGATCTGGCGGTGATCGGCTGCTCGGCGCTCGATGCCGACGGCGATCTGCTGGATTTCGATCTTGAGGAGGTCGAGGTGAGCCAGGCCATCCTGCGCCAGTCCCGCAAGGTCTGGCTGGTCGCCGATCACACGAAGTTCTCGCGCAACGCCCCGGCCCGGATCGGCGCGCTGGCACAGATCGACGTGTTTTTCACCGACGCGGCCCTGCCCGGCGATCTGGCCGACCGTTGCGCGGCCTGGAACACCGAAGTTGTGATCACGCCCCCCTGAGCGCAGCCTTACGAAGCTTCCTGCGCCATCCGCGACTGCTCGGCCACGTCGCGCGCCACCAGATCGTGGTAAAGCGCCCGGATGTGCCGGGTCAGCGGCCCCGCCCCCGGCCCCTCGCCGATCGGCTTGCCATCGACCTCGGCCACCGGCGTCTGCGCACCGAACGTGCCGGTCAGGAAGGCCTCATCCGCGCCGTAGACCTCGTAAAGCGAAAAGTTCTTCTCGAAAACCGGGATGCCGTTCTCCGCGCACAGATCGATCACGTTCTGCCGCGTGACGCCGTTCATGCAGTAGTCGCCGGTCGAGGTCCAAACCGCGCCTTTGCGCACGATGAAGAAATTGCACGCGTTTGTGGTGTTCACGAAGCCATGCGGATCGAGCATCAGCGCCTCATCTGCACCCGCCTGCTCTGCCTGCAGGCAGGCGATCACACAGTTGAGCTTGGAATGGCTGTTGAACTTGGCGTCCTGCGCATGCGGCAGCCCGCGCACCTGCGGCACAGAGGCCAGCCGGATGCCCTGCGCGGCCAGTTCTTTGGCGGGGCGCGAATGCTCGACAATGGCCACGATGGTCGGTCCTGAGCGGCTGAGCGAGGGGTGCTGGAACGGCTTGACCTTGCGCCCGCGGGTGATCATCAGCCGACAATGCGCGTCCCCGGTCATGCCATTGGCCTCCGCCGTCCGGTCGAGCAGCGCGCGCACGTCCTCGCGCGTCACACCGGGATCGAGAGACACCGCCTTCAGCGAGTTGAAAAGCCGGTCCATATGCGCATCGAAAAACGCCCATTGCCCGTCGTAAAGCCGCATCCCCTCCCACATGCCATCCCCCAGCATGAAGCCGGAATCGTAGACCGAGATCTTCGCCTCGTCTTTCGGCACCAGCGCGCCATCGACATAGATCAGCAGATCCTCGTTGCGCGGATCGTCCTCGGCGTCATGGGTGGTGCGGTCGGTCTGGGACATCAGGCGGAACCTTGTGGTTGCAGGGTGTGGGTGCGCAGCAGCGTGTAGGGCACAAGTGCCGCGTCGTGAATGGCGCGCAGGGTTTCCGGGACGGGCGGCACCGGCCCTTCGGGCCCGGCAAACCCGGTCGAGCGGTGCACCGCGTCGTACCAATGCGCGGCCCAGGGGCCATCATCCGGGTGCCCGCCCGCTGGCCAGGACAGCATCGCAGGATCGAACCCGAGCCCCAGCGCGTCACAGAGCGCCCGCAGCATCGGGGCCGGAGCGCGTCGGATATCGGCGCTGTCGATCACATGGGCTGCAAGGCCCAGCGCCTTCACCGTCTCGAAGATCCGCGCCTGCTGGACAAAGCCGATATCTTCCAGCGTCGGGTTTTCGCGCTTGGCGTGATAGCTCGCCAGAACCCGCGCCGGATGACGGATGAGGAACACATGGGCGACATGCGCAAACCAGCCCTCGTCAAACCCGTCCAGCATGTGCTGGCTCATGTGCTTTTGATAAAATACCGCCCGGCCATCCGGGGCGGGCGCGGCACAGCGCCGCGCAACCTTTGCCGGATCGGTCTCGTAGGCGTCGAGGATCTCGGCGCGCATCGGGTGCTCGAGCCCGCTTTGGTGCAGATAGGCGGCGTAGAACGGCTCGTCCCAGACCGCGCAATCGGCGCGCGCGCCAAACGCGTACATCAGCGCGGTCGAGAGGTTCCGGGGACCGGACCAGACGGCGATATTCATGTTTCCCCTCTCTGCAGCGCGCCACGCGTGATCTTGACGAACACATTCGCGCGCGCCCACTCTTCCCCGGGGAGGCCCGGCAATGCAATATCATCTCAACGGCTTTCGACCTGGTGATCCCGCCGTCTGCGACCCGGACCCCGAAGACCGGTGGACCGACAGCCTGCCCGGGGAGGTCGATGTGCTGGTCGTCGGTTGCGGTCCGGCGGGGCTGACGCTGGCGGCGCAGCTCGCGGCCTTTCCGCAGATCACCACCCGCATTGTCGAGCAGAAGGGCGGCCCGCTGGAGAAAGGCCAGGCGGACGGGATTTCGGTCCGGTCGATGGAGATGTTCAACGCGTTCGGTTTTGCGCACCGGGTGGCCGCCGAAGGCTACCGGGTCAACGAGGTCACGTTCTGGAAGCCCGATCCGCGGGACCCGGGCCGGATCTGCCGCATCGGACGCGTCCGCGATGTCGAAGAGGGGCTCTCGGAGATGCCGCACATGATCCAGAACCAGGCGCGGATCCACGACATGTATCTTGAGCTCATGGCCAACGCGCCCACCCGTCTGCACCCCGATTACAACCGCGAGGTCACCGGCCTGCAGGTCGCCGAAAGCGGCTCTCACCCCGTGACCGTCACCCTGCGCCACACCGATGGCGGAGAGACCGAAACCCTGCGCGCCCGTTACGTCGTGGGCTGCGACGGCGCCCGCAGCACCGTGCGGCAGGCCATCGGGCGCAGGCTTTCGGGCGACAGCGCGCATCAGGCCTGGGGTGTGATGGACATTCTCGCGGTGACCGATTTTCCCGACATCCGGTTCAAGTGCATCATCCAGTCCGACAGCGAGGGCAGCCTGCTGCTGATCCCGCGCGAAGGCGGGCACATGGTGCGGATCTATGTGGAGCTCGACAAGCTCAGCGCCGATGAGCGCGTCTCGGCCCGCGACATCACCAGCAACCGGCTTGTGTCGGCGGCCAACCGCATTCTGTCGCCCTACACGCTCGATGTGAAAGACGTGGTCTGGTGGTCGGTCTACGAGATCGGGCATCGGCTGACCGACGGGTTCGACGATGCCGTCGCGCGGGACAAGCCGCCTCGCGTCTTCATTGCCGGTGACGCCTGCCACACCCACAGCCCCAAGGCCGGGCAAGGCATGAACGTCTCGATGGGGGACACGTTCAACCTCGGCTGGAAGCTGATTTCGGTGCTGATCGGGCGGGCGGAACCCGATCTCCTGCGCAGCTATTCGGAGGAACGGCACGCGGTGGCGCAGGCGCTGATTGATTTCGACCATGCCTGGTCGCGGATCATCAGCGAGCGGGCGGACCGCACCGGCGGCGACACGCCGCGGTTCCAGCAGCATTTCATCGATCACGGCCGCTATACCGCTGGCGTGTCGGTGCGTTACGCCCCGTCCCGCCTGACCGGAGACGGAACCTATCAGGCGCTGGCGCCTGGCTTCGCGATCGGCACGCGGTTTCATTCCGCGCCGGTCCTGCGCCTCTGCGATGCGAAGCCGATGCATCTGGGGCATGTGATCGAGGCGGATGCGCGCTGGCGGATATTCGCGTTCTGCGACGCGACACATCCGGGCGAGGCCGGATCGACGCTGCACGCGCTTTGCAGGTTTCTCGAACGCGATCCGCGCTCGCCGCTTCTGCGCCACCAGAAACCCGAAGAGCCGCGCGACGCGCTGTTCGATCTGCGCGCGGTTTTTCAGCAATCCCATGACAGCCTGTCCTGGCAGGATCTGCCGGAGCTCCTGCGGCCTGCAAAAGGACGCTTGGGCCTGCGCGATCCCGAAAAGGGCTTTTGCGCCGATCCCGCGCCGGGGCGCAATATCTTCAGGATGCGGCAGATCAACCGGGCGCGCGGATGTCTGGTGATCGTGCGTCCCGATCAATACGTGGCACAGATCCTGCCACTGCAGGCGCATGACGCGCTGGCCGGGTTTTTCGCGGGCATCTTCCGGGACATGACCTGACGCGCCCGGTGGCAAACCCCGCCTGCCAGGACACGCTCCCCCGAGACCTGCACAGCAAAAGGGGCGCCCCGCGGGACGCCCCCTGTCTTCCGGACATCGGCAGAGCTTACTCCGCGTCTTCCTTTTTCTTTTCCGGCGCGGCTTCTTCGCCGGTTTCCTGATCGACCATCTTCATCGCCAGACGCACCTTGCCGCGATCGTCAAAGCCCAGCAGCTTCACGAAGACTTCCTGACCTTCCTTCAGCACATCCGACGGATGGTTCAGGCGGCGGTTCTCGATCTGGCTGACATGCACCAGACCGTCGCGCTTGCCAAAGAAGTTCACGAAGGCGCCGAAGTCGACGATCTTCACGACCTTGCCCTTGTAGATCTTGCCCTCTTCCGGCTCTGCCACGATCGAGTGGATCATGTCATAGGCCTTCTTGATGGCCTCGCCATTGGGGGACGCGATCTTGATGATGCCGTCATCGTTGATATCGACCTTGGCACCCGACACTTCGACGATCTCGCGGATCACCTTGCCGCCCGAACCGATCACTTCGCGGATCTTGTCGGTGGGCACCTGCATCGTCTCGATACGCGGCGCGTGGATCGAGAAGTCGCCCGCGCTGCTGAGCGCCTTGTTCATCTCGCCCAGGATGTGCAGACGGCCTTCGCGGGCCTGCGCCAGCGCCTTGGTCATGATCTCGGGTGTGATGCCCGCGACCTTGATGTCCATCTGCAGCGAGGTGATGCCGTTTTCGGTGCCCGCAACCTTGAAGTCCATGTCGCCAAGGTGATCCTCGTCGCCCAGGATGTCGGTCAGGATCGCGTAGGAGCCGTCATCTTCCAGCACCAGACCCATGGCCACACCGGCCACCGGCGCCTTGAGCGGAACGCCGGCATCCATCATGCTGAGCGAGCCGCCGCAGACCGACGCCATCGAGCTTGAGCCGTTGGATTCGGTGATTTCCGACACCAGCCGCAGCGTGTAGGGGAAATCGGTCGCTGCGGGCAGAACCGCCTGCAACGCGCGCCAGGCGAGCTTGCCGTGACCGATCTCGCGACGGCCCGGAGGGCCCACGCGCCCCGCTTCGCCGACCGAGTAGGGCGGGAAATTGTAATGCAGCAGGAAGTTCGAGCGATACGTGCCCTGCAGCGCGTCGATCATCTGCTCGTCATCGCCGGTGCCGAGCGTGGTGACCACCAGCGCCTGCGTCTCGCCGCGGGTGAAAAGCGCCGAGCCGTGGGTCCGCGGCAGCAGGCCGTTTTCGCACACGATATCGCGCACTTCGTCCAGCGCGCGCCCGTCGATGCGCTTGCCCTCTTTCACGACAGAGCCGCGCAGCACCGTGCTTTCGAGCTTTTTCAGCGCCGCGCCGAGATTGCCGTCTTCCAGCTGCTCTTCGCTGAGCGCGGCCTTGATCTCGTCCTTGGCGGCAGAGACCGCATGGGTGCGCTCCTGCTTGTCGAGGATCGCGTAAGCGGCGCGCATCTTGTCTTCGCCTGCCGCTTTCACGGCCTCGAAGAGTTCGGAGTAATCCGGCGGCTGGAAGTCGAACGGTTCTTTCGCCGCGTCTTCGGCCAGTTCGATGATCAGGTCGATCACCGGCTGGATCTGCTCATGCGCGAACATCACCGCACCCAGCATTTCCTCTTCGGTCAGTTCATAGGCCTCGGATTCGACCATCATCACGGCGTCTTTGGTGCCCGCGACAACCAGGTCGAGCCGCTGCTCGGGGTTGTTGCGCAGCTCCTGCATGTCCTCGACCATCGGGTTGAGGACATATTCGCCATCCTCGAAGCCGACACGCGCACCGGCAATCGGGCCGCGGAACGGCGCGCCGGAAAGGGTCAGCGCGGCGGAGGTCGCGATCATCGCCACCATGTCGGGATCGTTAACCAGATCGTGGGAGAGCACGGTGCACATCACCAGCGTCTCATGCTTGAAGCCCGGCACAAAGAGCGGGCGGATCGGACGGTCGATCAGGCGGGCGGTGAGCGTCTCCTTCTCGGTGGGCCGCGCCTCGCGCTTGAAAAAGCCCCCCGGCACTTTACCGGCGGCATAGTATTTTTCCTGGTAATGCACGGTCAGCGGGAAGAAATCGAACCCTTCGCGCGGCTGTTTGGCAAAGGTCACGTTCGCCATCACGCTGGTCTCGCCCAGCGTCGCGATCACGGATCCATCCGCCTGACGGGCAACCTTGCCCGTTTCCAGTGTGAGCGTCTCCTCGCCCCACTGCATGCTTTTCTTGGTTTCTTTGAACATCTATCGTTTCCTGTCTGGGAGCACTCCCAGGCCCCTGCCCGGGTCTCCCCATGTCATATGGCGGCCCCATTGCCGCCGACCCCTTCATCGTTGTCATGCGCCGGGGTCAAAGCGTCACGTCTCAGATGGGGGCGCTTTATCGGGTTTTCGAGCGACATGAAAGAAAAGAGTTCGTGCGAAAGGCTTTCGTCAAATTATTGCCAAATCTTTACGATCTGATGCGGCGACTCACCGGATCTGCCCGCGCGGTTCGCGCCGCGCGCCGTTACTCTTTTCTGCGAGGAATGCCACGATGACCCTGTCCGCGCCTAACCTGATCAAGCCCGTGCTGACAGCATTGTTCCTTGCGCTGTGCCTGACGCCCCCGGCAGCGGCGGAGGGGCCCGGCGCGCAGACCGGCAAGGCGCGCATCCTGGCCATCGGCGACAGTCTGATGACCTGGAACCGCATCGCGCAACGCTCGATCCCGCAGGTTGTGGCGGCCATGCTGCGCGAACCGGTGCAGAGCCGCGCCAATGTCGGCGCGCATATGATCTACAACCTGCCGATCTCGGGGGCTCTGGGCAAACGCATCTCGTCGCAATTCGGCGTGCGCAAGGATGCGGGCAGTTTCGACTGGGTGCTGGTGACCGGCGGCGGCAACGATCTGTGGCTGGGCTGCGGCTGCAGCCGATGTCAGCGCCGGATGGCCAAGATGATCTCTCCGGACGGGCAGCAGGGGGCGGTGCCCAACCTGATGCGCAAGATCCGCTCCACCGGCGCGCAGGTCATCTATATCGGCTATCTGCGAAGCCCCGGCTACGGCACATTGATCGACCATTGCCGCAACGAAGGCGATGCGCTGGAGGCACGGCTGGCGATGATGGCGAAATACATGCCGGGCGTGCATTTCCTGTCGATGGCCGATCTGGTGCCGCATGGCGACCGGTCCTACCACGCGCTCGACGGCATCCACCCGAGCCAGAAAGGCAGCGTGGCCATCGCGCGGCGCGTCGTCGCCCATATGCGCAGCCTTGGATACTGACACGCTGCGCAGGCTCCGGGCTGTGACCGGATCCCGGCACGGGCACGAGTTGCAAACCCGGTCGCAACAAAGCGGCCCGGACGCCCGGCTGGCAAATGTCCGCAGAATGGTCATGCCTGCCCTGTAAGCCACACGCCCGTTTTTCCAAGCCGCCCGAGGCTGCCCCCGCGCCATGGCGCGCCCGGCATGACGCAAGCTCACCGCAAGCCCATCGCAAGCCCACCGGATGGCCCGCCATCTACGCTCTCGCCACTTGACCCGCTCGCAGGCCACGACACATCTCGCTCAATCCGCCCCTTGCGCCGCCGATGCTGCGGACGCAAAACTGCCAGACAACCGCTTTTTCAAGGATCATCCCTTTGACGCCCCTTGCCCGGATCTTTTGCCTGTTCGCGTTCACGTGTTTCCTCATCCCCCACGCATTGCCCGCGCAGGAGGTCGGTCCCGCCGATGACGAGCTGACCACAACCGAGCAGGCGGTCGATGTCGAACCGGTGGCGCGCGACGAACAGATCGACACGCGCATCACCGCCATCCTCGAAGCTTCGGGCTGGTTCCAGAACATCCGGGTGCGGGTCGATGACGGCATCGTTTTCCTCGATGGCCGCACCGCGACCGAGCAGCGGCAGCTCTGGGCGCGCGACCTTGCGGCCAAGACATCGGGCGTTGTCGCGGTGGTCAACCGGATCGAAGTCGATGCGCATGCCAATTTCAGCCTCGATCCGGCGATCAACGCGGTCGAGGATCTGGGCACTCGGTTCGTCGTCGCATTGCCGTCAATCCTGCTGGCGATCATCGTGCTGCCGCTGGCGTGGTTTGCCGCCTCGCTGGTCCGGCGCACCGCGCATTGGATGATCCGCGATCGCATGCAATCGCCGTTTCTCGCCGATCTGCTTTCACGCCTTATCGCGCTGCCGGTCTTTCTCATCGGGCTATACGTGGTGTTGCAGGCGGCAGGCCTGACCAAACTTGCCTTCTCGGTGGTCGGGGGCGCCGGTGTGCTGGGCATTGTGATCGGCTTTGCGTTTCGCGATATCGGCGAGAATTTCCTCGCCTCGCTGCTCCTGTCCCTGCGCCAGCCGTTCCGACGCGGCGACTTCATCTCGGTGTCCGGGCAGATGGGCCTGGTGCACTCGATGAACACCCGCTCCACCGTGCTGGTCTCGCCCGAGGGCAACCACATCCAGATCCCCAACGCCATGGTCTTCAAGTCGATCATCGAGAACTTCACCGCCGTGCCGGACCGGCGCGGCGAGATTGACGTGGGGATCGGCTATGACGCCGCGATCTCGGACGCGCAGACCATCATCCGCAAGGTGCTGGCCGAGCAGGACGGCGTGATCGCGGCGCCCGAGCCGATGGTGCTGGCCGACAGGCTCAACACCTCCACCGTCGATCTCAAGGTCTATTACTGGTTCGACGGTGAAAAGGTGTCGCCGCTGAAACTGCAATCGGTGCTGATCCAGAAGATCAAGCAGGCGCTGACCGATGCGGAGGTCTCGATGCCCGCCGACATTCAGGAACTGGTCTTCCCGCAAGGCATTCCCGGCCTCATCGCGGATGTGGCCGAAGCCGCCGCTGAGGGCAGCCGCCCGCACCCGGCACCGGCCACAGCGCCGCCCGCGCGCGAGCGCATCACCGAAGACGATGCGGCGGCTGTGGCCAATGAAAAGGACGAGCTCGAGGAACAGCTCAAGGCGCCGATCGAAGGCGACAGCGACCACGATCTGCTGTCGTGACGAATGCTCTGTCTGCCGGGCGAAGTGGTACCGCCTCCCCGGCTCGAACGGGGGACCTCTAGATCCACAATCTAGCGCTCTAACCTACTGAGCTAAGGCGGCACGCCCGCGCGGGATAAGAAATTCGCCGCACGATTGCAAGTGCCAATTCCGTGGCGCAGCACCATCTATCGCGGCAGATGAACACCACCGCCGCGCCTCCGGGTGCCACGCTCCGCGGGACGGCGGGCGGGGCGAGGTGGCGCTTGCGCCACCAGCGGCGCACGACGTCACAGCGTGACCTCCCAGCCCTGTTCGACCAGCGGCACACCGAAGCTCACCACGGGTTTCGACGACACGCACGCCCAGCCGTTCTTGAGATAGAGCGCGCAGGCCGCGCGGTGGCTTTCATGGGTCCAGAGCACCATGCGCGCATAGCCCGCCTGCCGCGCAAACCCCATGCAGGCATCCAGCAATCGCTGCCCCAACCCGCGCCCGCGCGCCTGCGGCACCAGCAGGAAGAGACGCAGCTTGGCGGTCTGCGCATCCTGTCTCACGCAAAAGACCGAGCCCAGCCGGGTGCCGCCCTGCCAGGCGATGAACGCCCGTTCGCAGCCTGGATCGTGCTCGGTCTCGAAGGCCTGCAAGATGTCCGCCACCAGCGCGCCAAAGCTCGCGTCAAACCCTTCGCTCTGCGCGTAGAGCCTGCCGTGCTGGTCCACCAGCCAGTCCGAATCTCCCGGACCCAGATCTTTCAGCTCAATCTCCATATCCGCAGGGAACCGCAGCGCGACGGCCAAATCAACCGCTTGAAATCCCGCGTGGGCGGCTTTACTCCGCCTCAACCCCGACGGTGACAGCCACGAGGAGACGAGCATGGGCATCAATGACGAACGCGACATCGAAGCCAACCTGCAGATCGGCCCGACCGACGCGGGCATGATCCGGCTATTTGTGACAAGCTCGAACGGCGCCGAAATTCCGATGGATTTCGACCCTGACGAAGCCGAAGAGATCGCCGACGAGATCCGCGCCGCCGCCCAGACCGCGCGCCGCGCCGGCAAGAAGCGGCGCTAAAAGCCAGCCGCCTCTTTCACCGCAAAAGGGCCGCCGCGGCTCAGCGGTGCTGGTCGATCAGGATCGTATTGCCATCGGGATCCTGCAGCACCAGCGACGCAGGCCCGCTGCCGTCCGCCTCCGCTTCCTGCACCAGCGTCAGCCCCTCGGCCTTGAGCGCGGCCTGGATCTCGCGGATATCGGTGAAGCTCTCGAGATCTTTGCCCTGCGCATCCCACCCGGGGTTGAAGGTCAGCAGATTGCCGTCGAACATCCCCTGAAAAAGTCCGATGGTCGTGTCGCCATTGCGCAGGATCAGGTAATTCCGGGCGACGTCTCCGGCCACCTGCGCAAAGCCCAGCGTCTCGTAGAACTGTCGCGACGCGGCAAGATCCTTGACCGAAAGGCTCGCCGAAAAAGCTCCAAGCTCCATGTGATGTCCTTTCGGATATGTTGGCCCCGTTGCCGCGACAGCTTGCCCGAATGCGGCGGCGCTGTCACCCGTTGCCGTGTCCGCTCAGACCCAGCCCAGCGCCGCGTCCGGATCGCGCAGCCCGTGCAGGCGCCGCGCGGCATGCACGGCAAATTTGCGCACCAGCTTTGTCCGGCGGGCAGAGGCCAGCCTGGTTTCCGGGCCCAGCCGCAGGATCTCCGCATCATATCCATCGGCGATGATCAGCCCGGTTTCCTCGGGCAGAAGGTCCGTCGGGAAATCCTGATCCACCGCCCAGAAATAGCGATCACACCAGTCCAGATAGCCTTCCCACTTCGCGTCACCCTGAAAATCCGCGCGGCTCGATTTGCACTCCACCACCCAAAGCTCGCCCTTCGGCCCGAGCGCCATGACATCCACCCGCAAGCCCCGCTCGGGCACAAATTCCTCGATCACCGCAAAGCCGTGAGAGGCGAGGTGACGGCACACCCCGCGCGCAAGAACCTGTCCGGGCAAAAGCGTATCGCGCATCTGCAAACCATGAACAAAACGTAAACAAATTGCAAGAGTGCAGGCCAACCCCTTCAAATCCGGTGCAAAAGCGATAGTTTACCGTGGTAAGGCCCGCCGCCGGGACGGCTCCGGCGCGCAGACGGCCCGCTTGCAAGGAGAGTGCCATGAGCGCGCCCGCGCCCCAGACCCGGACCGAGGCCAGCGGCCTGCGCCATGCCCGCGAGCTGGAAGGCCATGTCACCTGGCTCGACACGTTCTCCGGCACCGCCCTTGGCGTGCTCGCCGTCGCGTCGGGCATCTACACCTATCTCGGCGTCTCCTCGCTGCTGGATGAAAACGGCGCGATGTCGGTATTTGCGGCCATCGCCTATTCGGTCGCGGTCTCCGTGGGCATCTTTGTCTTCTGGTCTTACCTGATGCGGCTTTTCCCGGCGGTGCGCACGGCCCGGGCGCGTGCCGGATTGCTCGGGGCGATGGGGCTCGGCAGCCTGGCCATCGTGGCCATGTCGTCCTGGCTCAACGCCGCGGCGCTGGCGGGATCGGCGGCGGTGGAGCAGCACCTTGCCGTGACGGTGCAGGACTACCAGGGCAGCCTCGAGCGCGCGCATGAGGTGGCTCTTTCTGCCCAGGCGCTGGAACGCGACGTCGCGCGGGTCCGGCAAAGCTTTCAGGACCTGTCGGAACAAGAGGCCGCGGGCGGTTTGTCGGGCCTTGCGGGGCGCGGCGCGGTCTTCCGCGTGCTGACCCAGAAATCCGAAGAGCTGGCCGCGCTCGAGACGCAGATCGCCTCGCAGACCCCGCTGGTCGAGGCCGCCTTTGCCGAGGGCAACACCATCCTGTCGCGAATGCGCGCGCTGACGGTGGAGCCCGGCGCGGTCGAGGCCCGCTCGGTGGAATTCTCCGAAGCCGCGGTGCGCCTGCAAGGCCTGATCACCCGCCTGCGCCAGCTTTCGGTGGCACCTCTGGTCCAGCGCGCGGCGCAGGATCTCGCGGCGTCCGTGGTGCTGCCGGAGCTTGATGCCTCGACCGAGGCCAACCGCTCCAACCAATCCGCCACGATCACCTCGGTGCTCGAGGTTCTGGCGCAGCGCGCCACCACGCTGGAACGCGCCGCGCAGGACGTGATCGCGATGGAGCCCGCGCGCGATGTGCAATACACGCCTCTTTCGGCAGCGGATGCGGTGATCCTCTATGCGCGCAACTTCGTGCCAAGCTGGGCCGGGGCCGTCGCCATCGACCTTCTGCCCGCGGTTCTGGTCTTCATCCTCGCCATCACCCAGGCCGCCATCCGCGACGGGCGCGAGGGGGCCGCGGTCGAGGACACGCTGACCCTGGCCGAGCTGCGCGCGGCCCTGACTGCGCTGCGGGACGTCGAGACGGCGCGCGCGGCCTTGCCGGAACTGGAGGACGATCCCGACGACGCCAGCGAGGCGCCGCCAGACCCGCCGCCTGCCGCAAAGGACAGCGCCACCGTCGCCGCCCTGAAGGGCAAATCCGCATGACCGGTCGCACCGTCTCGCGTACGCTTTCCATCGTTCTGGTGTTCCAGCTGGCGATTGGCGCGCTGCTGGTTCTGGGCGACATGCAGGTCTCTGCCCCGGCGCTGCCGGGTTTTGGCCCCGACGCCCCGCGCCTGACCGAACCGGTGCGTCCCGGCGACCAGCGCCGCCGCTTTGCGCCGGAACGCGACCGCCCCGCCGTCACCCCGGCACGCAATGCAGGCCCCTTGCCCGACCGTCTGACGCTGACGCAGGTCGCCGACACGTGGCGGCTCGAAGGTGCCATCGTCCCGGGCGATGCCGGTCGGATCATCACCCAACTTTCCGACGCGCCCGATCTGCCGGCAGAGCTGGTGCTGCAATCGCCGGGCGGCTCGGTGCAGGACGCGCTGCAGCTTGGACGCTTCCTGCGCGACCGCGCCATCGGCACCCGCGTGCTGGCAGGTGAGATCTGCTACTCCGCCTGCCCTTACCTTCTGGCCGGGGGCCCCGAGCGCACCATCGCGGAGGGCGCCTCTGTCGGCGTGCATCAGCACAGTTTTGGCGAAAACACCTTCCTACCAGCCTTTCTGGCGGTCGAGGACATCCAGCGCGGGCAGGCGGAGGTGATGACCTATCTCGACGAGATGGGGATCGACCCGCTGGTGATGCAGCACGCCTTGTCCACGCCGGCGGACGAAATCTACATTCTGCTGCCCGAGGAACTCCAGCGTTACGGGTTTGTCGCGGACCCGGACGCGTAGCTATGCCGTTGGTGCATTTGGTCGGCGCGGGGTCGCCCGCCGGGTTCAGCTGCATTTGTCGGCTTCGAGCAGCGGGGCGTGTTTGTCGTTTGTGCCGTGGCTCAGCGCTGCAGAGGCTATGTGGCGGACATCTGCGCCTTGCCGCAACGCTGACAGGACTTGGCTGAGACGACGCGGCGCATGGATCCGTCGCAGCGCCATCCCACGGCTCGCAAAAGCGCTTCGCCCCAGCACACGCCACCGTGACCCGGACCGGCTTTTCCGCCGCGTCCACACCCAGCAAATCCATCGAAATGCACACAAACCCTTGTCCTGCCCCCCTGCCCGTCTTATCTCCGGCTCAGGCGGGTTCTGCCCTTCTCGTGACACGGGTTCGTTCCGGTGGCCTTAAGCAAATCCGAGGGAGCTGGCTCTGGCGCGGTCGTGGCCGTGTTACCTGGCGCCCACCTGTAATAACAGGTCCTCGGGAATGCATAACCCACACGGTCGGCGTGGTTCCCGCCGCTTTTCCACAAATGTTATCTGAACGGCGTACCGGTCGCTTGCGTCGCCTTCGAGACACCTTCTGCCGGGCCAGACCGGCACCGCGCGACGCGTGACGGCCCGCCGGTCACGCCGCCTGAATCGCAATGAAAAACACCTGGATCGCGAATCGCCGCCTCAAATCACGGATTTCAAAGCGTTACATGATACGCGATGCATCAGGTATTTGGTCGGGCAACCTGAATTGGACGTTTGCGGCCTGCCGCGGCCACGGGCACACGCTCCACCTCACCGGTGATCTGCGGGCTGCGGGTGCCACCGCCGCCGGAAGACGGCTCTGCCATCCGCATCACCGCGATGCCGAACTGCACGCCCGCAAAGACGATGCCGTTGAGCACCCAAAGAACGATCACCGCCATCATGCCGATGTCGGAATGCGTGACCAGATGCCAGAGATTGGCCACGTTGAACCACAAGAGCAGACCGACAAACGCTGCGGCAATCACAAACCCGATCACCACCTGACGGATGTATAGCCGAATGAGTTCTGGCATCGTCACCTCCTGCCTTTTGTCCACATTCAAAATAGCGCATATACCGCTCCCGACAAGGGAGACCATATTGTGTCACATGTTAAGTTTACGTTAGGTTAAGACGTTAACTTATGCTTATCTGGTCCTCTGAGCCCACAAACGGGCCAGACGGGGGACAGGTTGACATGACAGTTTGCACAGTTTCGCACTGGACGGCCACCGAGTGGACGGACGAGATGGAAGACATCGCACGCAACAAGTTCGTGCCGATGATCATGGGGGTCGGCGCCTCCCGCGTGCAGATGATCCGCACCGGCGACCTGACGTTCTGCGTCGTGACCGAATATGCCGACGAAGCCACCGCCAGTGCCGCGCAGGACCGCATCACCGCGATTCGCGGACAGGCGACCGAAGAGCTCCCCATGCAAATGGATTCAAGTCACAGCGGCGCGGTTTTCGCCTCCGGGTGAGCGCCGCCGCGACCGGCCCCAATGCCCGAGTGCTCCCCGGGCGGGGCCGGTCCTTTTGCCAACCTGCCGGCGACCGGTACGGAAATCTGTTGCTCAGAACGCCTCCGGCCGCGCCTCACGCGCCATGTGGTCGAGCACGGCGTTCACAAAGCTCGGCTCCTTGCCCTCGGGGAAAAACGCGCGGGCAACATCGACATATTCGACAATCACCACTTTCGGAGGGGTCGCCGCATCGCCCACGAACTCCGCCCCCGCCGCCCGGAAGAGCGCGCGCAAGGTCGGGTCGATCCGGTCGATCTTCCACTTGGCGACAATCGCACGGTCGGTCATCTGGTCGATCTTGGCCTGCCAGCGCACCACGTCGTCGAGGATCCCGGCAAAGAGCGTGATGTCGCCATCCAGCATCTCTTCGCCCTCGTCCACCTCCGCACCGAACCGGAAGTCCAGAAACTCGCGTTTGACCTTGTCCGCGGCCTGTCCCGACTGCTCCATCTGAAACAGCGCCTGCACCGCGTAGAGCCGCGAAGCGCTCTTCATCTTGCGTTTTTGATTGCCCGACAAGGTCATGCGACGTCCGGCCCCTTGGCCTCACCGGCAATGCGGTATTCATCGGCGGCGGGCTTGAAGCCCACCCCCTTGCGCGCCGCGCCGAACTTGCGGACGATGGCGATGAGGTGCAGCGCCGCCGCCGCCGCCCCGCCGCCCTTGTTCTGGCCATCCGCCTCGGCACGCACGCGGGCCTGCTCGTAGTTCTCGACCGTCAGAATGCCGTTGCCGATGCAGAGCCCCTGCAGCCCAAGCAGCGTCAGCCCGCGGCTGCTGTCGTTGCAGACCGTGTCGTAATGCGTTGTTTCGCCACGGATAATGCAGCCCAGCGCCACATAGCCGTCGAAATGGCCCAGACGCTCGGCGATGCCGATGGCGGTGGGCACTTCAAGCGCGCCGGGCACCTCGATCAGCTCATATGTGCCGCCCGCGGCCTCGATCTCGGCGCGGGCACCGGCGACAAGCTGGTCGGCGATGTCCTTGTAGTAAGGCGCCACGCAGATCAGCAGCTTGACCGGTTTGTCAAACGCCGCCCGCGGCAGCGTGTAGTGGGTTTCCGAGGATGCCATCAGCCAAGCTCCGATATCTTGCGGGTGCCGACGATCTCGAGCCCGTAAGCGTCGAGCCCCACCACCTTGGGTGTGGGCGAATTGGTCAGCAGGATCAGTTTCGAGAGACCCAGAGAGGACAGGATCTGCGCGCCCAGCCCGTATTGGCGCAGCGTTTTCGGGCTGACCTCGTCTGCTACGTCGAGCTTCATCGACGTGTCGCGCAAGAGCACGACAACCCCGCGGCCCTCGGCGGCCACCACTTCCATCGCGTGCTGGAACTCATGCGCGCGCCCGGCGGGCCCGGTGCCCACGACATCCAGCATCGGATCCATCGCGTGCATCCGCACCAGCACCGGATCGTCACCGGAAATATCGCCCTTCGTCAGCACGATATGCTCGTCGCCATGGGTCTCGTCGGTATAGATGCGCATCTGCCAGTCACCGCCGAACTCGGAGGCCACCGTCTCTTCCTTGCGCACGCGCACCAGATTGTCGTGGCGGCGGCGATAGGCGATGAGATCGGAGATCGTGCCGATCTTGAGCCCGTGACGCTGCGCGAAGGCCACCAGTTCCGGCAGCCGCGACATGGAGCCGTCATCGTTCATGATCTCGCAGATCACGCCCGCCGGGTTGAGCCCGGCCAGACGCGCTACATCGACCGCCGCCTCCGTATGACCCGCCCGCACCAGCACGCCGCCATTGCGCGCGCGCAGCGGGAAGACATGGCCCGGCGTCGCGATATCCGCAGGCCCCTTGGCGCTGTCGATGGCGACCTGGATCGTGCGCGCCCGGTCGGCGGCGGAAATGCCGGTGGTCACGCCCTCGCGCGCCTCGATAGAGGTCGTGAACGCGGTCTCATGACGCGAGGAATTGTTCGTCGACATCAGTTGCAGGCCCAGATCCTCGATCCGGCCCGAGGTCATCGCCAGGCAAATCAGACCGCGCCCGTAAAGCGCCATGAAGTTGACCACATCCGGGCTCGCCCATTGCGCGGGGATCACCAGATCGCCCTCGTTTTCGCGGTCCTCGTGATCGACAAGAATGAAGATCCGGCCATTGCGCGCGTCATCGATGATCTCTTCCACCGAAGAGATCGCGTCGCGCCAGTCATCTTCCACCGGGCCCGGGGTCTCGTAGTCAGCCATGTCGCCTCCAGACGTCTCTTGCGCGCGGGATAAGCCAGCGCGGCGGTAAAGGCCAGAGCCATCGGGCCCAAAACGCGCCGTCAGCCCCCGGTACACGGCGCACGCCGCCCGCCCCGCCCCGGTTTCCGTGGACCGCAAATTTCGCCGCCGGAGGCTCCGGCCGGTGTCCCCGGGTGCCGGCCCCCGCGGAGTCTAGTCGAAGATGTCCTCGATCACGTCAAACGCCTCCTCGAAGAACCGTTTGGTCAGGCTCTTGCGGCGCTTCTTCTTGCGGTTTCGCGGCGGGGCGCCCAGTGCCTTGCGCTCCCAATCGGCCAGATCATCCGTCCCCGCATAGGTCGGCACGGGGCTGCGGGCATGCGGCCGTGCGGTGCGCGCGCCCTTGCGGCTGCCTTTCTCGACCGCGTCGCTGCGCAGCATCTTGAGATTGTGCAACGGCGCCCCGCAGGCCGAACAGCTCAACTCGTGACGGTCGCGCCCGGTCAGAACCAGCGCCGCGCGGGTTCCGCAAAAACAGCAGGTGGCGATCTTGGTTCCGTGGGGCAAGGCGTCTCTCCGTCTTCTGTCGCCGCAATATCGGAGTGTCGCGCCCACAGCGCAAGACCGGCGCGGCGAGATGCAGCAGGACGCAACGCACGCTGGTCCACTTGCCAAGCGCAGCCTGCGCGGGCAGCCTTGCTGGCAGACACACGCCCAAGGAGTTCCCATGCCGCCCGTCGCCGCCCCCACAGCCGAAGGTCTGCCGTTCCGTATCAGCCTCGAGGCCGCGAACCGCGCCGTGGGGATGATCGCGCTCGGGCTGCCATTCGTGCTCTTTACCGTCGGGCTGCTCGGCATCGGCTGCGGCGGTCTCGATTCGATCAGCCATTATTACTACACACCTCTGGGCGGCGATCTGTTCACCGGAGCGCTCTTCATCATCGGTGTCGTGATGGCGTTTTTCTACAAGCTGCCCCGCGACGCGCAGGGACGGGTGATCGAGGTACGCGCCTATCGCGGTCACGGCATCTGGGATTTCCGGGCCGCACGGATCGCCGGTCTGATGGCCTTTCTCGTGGCGCTCTTCCCGACCAGCGCACCCGGTTGCGAACGCTATGCAGGCGGCACCGCGCGGGCCTTTCTCACCGACATGCAGGGCGTGCGCGCGGACGGTACGGTGACCGGCCTGCCCGGCTTCGATTTCCTCGCCGCCACCGGCTGGCCGGACGCGTTGCTGGGCTGGCTGCATTATGGCGCGGCGGGGGTGATGTTTGCGGTACTGGCCTGGTTTTCGCTGGTGGTCTTCCCGCGGGTGCAGATCGAAGATGCCGAACCGATCACCCGCGGCTCGCCGAAATGGACGCGCAACCTGCTCTACCGGATCTGCGGCGCCGTGATCGTCGTCGCGATGCTCGCCATCGCATGGAAAGAACTCTTCCTGCCGCAGGGCAGCGCCGGGCGCGCGCTCTGGAACCACGCGAACCTGACCTTCTGGGCGGAATACGCCGCACTCATGGCCTTCGGCCTCAGCTGGAGCGTGAAGGGGCGCATTTTCAACGCGCTGCGCGACCCCGGCGATCTTGACCCGAAAGCCGCTGCCGCCGCTCAGGCGCGGGCCGCGTAAAGCGCCACGGCTGCCGCATTGGAGACATTGAGAGAGCCGAACGCGCCCGACGCATCGATCCGCACCAGCGCATCCACGCTGTCTTTTGTCTTGGGCCGCAAGCCGGGGCCCTCGGCACCCAGCACCAGCGCCACCGCGCGGTCGCGCCGCCCCTCGATGGCCGTCTCGATCGTCTGCCCGGCCTCGCCATCGAGCCCGAGCACCAGATATCCCATGGATTGCAGCGCGCCGATGGTGTCGGCAAGGTTGCGTTCGCGCAGATAGGGCTGCCGCTCCAGCGCGCCGGAGGCGGTCTTGGCCAGCGCGCCGGTTTCGGGCGCCGAATGGTGCCGCGTGCCGATCACGGCGCGGGCGCCCAGCACTTCGGCCGAGCGCAGGATCGCGCCGACATTATGCGGATCCGTGACCCGGTCGAGCAACACCAGCCGGGCCGGTCCCTCTGCCAGCGCCACATCCTCGAGCCGCCCCCAGTCGAGCGGTTTGACCTCCAGTGCCGCGCCCTGGTGCACAGAGCCGGGATCGAGCGGCGCGCTGAAGCGGCGCGGCTCCTCGATCTCGGCCTCGATACCCGCTGCCGCGACCGCCTCTTTCAGCTTGTCTGCGGCGTTGGGAGTGAGGATCAGCCGCAGCTTCTCGCGGGCCGGGTTCTCCAGCGCATCGCGCACCGCGTGCAGCCCGAAAAGCCACACGGTCGCCGCCGCCGAGGCCTTTTTCGCCTGCTCTTTTTCCACCACCCATTTCGGTTTTCTGGCCATGTCGCGCGCCTTTCGAAGCTGCGCCCTGCCTTGCCTGTCGGGGCGGTCAAGAGCAAGGGAATTTCGCCTTGACGTGTCGCAGGCCCGATTGTAATCACCCCTTCACGCCGGGCCCGCCCGGCGCCCGGTGGGCGACAGGCCGCAAGGTGTGGCAGGGGACTGTAACTCCCTCGCGGAGACGCACGCTTGGTTCGATTCCAAGGTCGCCCACCATCCCGCACTTCGGGGCTGAAAAATCCGCTGACACCTTGAATGGAAAGGTGATTTCAGCGGTTCGACAACCTTCATTCCGGCTATAGCGAAGTGGCTCTGCGAAGGTCAGACGCAGCACTGTTTGCTGCATCGAAAATTCATTTTTTGTAAGGATTCAAAGGGTTTGTCAGGAACTGAATAGCCGGTTCGATAAATTCAGACAGGTGTCTCCTCAGCCACAGCCGGCTGCCGTTTGTGCGGGCTTGTCCACGCGAGACCCGGGAGATGGTCTTCGACGCGCACGACAAGGCATTCGCGTTCTCTAGCGGGGCGTGCGCGCGCGGCATCCACGATAATGTGAAGACGGCGGCGGATACGATCTTCGGCGGCAAGGACCGGGCCTGCAATCGACGTTTCCAGCAGATGTGCGGGCATTATCTCGTCGATCCGATCGCCTGCACGCCGGCGTCGGGCTGGGAGAAGGGCCAGGTCGAGAACCTGGTTGGTGTGATCCGGCGTCGGTTCTTTGTGCCGCGCCCGAAGTTCAAATCCTGTGCCGAGTTGAACACATGGCTCGAAGATCGTTGCATTGCCTGCGCCAAGGCAAACAACCACCCATAGATGCGCGACGAGACGATCCGGGAGGTGTTCGGAAAAGAGCGCTCCAGCTTGGTCCCTTACGTCGGGCCCCTTGATGGAGTCCACGCGGTCCCGGCATCGGTATCCAAAACCTGTTTGGTCAGGTTCGACAACAACCGCTACTCCGACGACGCCCGCGCGATCGGTCCTCCGGTTGAGATCCGCGCCTACGCGGATCGGTTGGAATGTTGGCAAGACGGCAAGATCACCGGCCAGCATGAACGCGTCTTTGGCCGTGGCAAAACGATCCATGATCCGTTGCACCAACTACCTGTGCTCGCACGCAAACCGGGCGCTTTGCGCAACGGCGCTCCATTCAGGGAATGGGACCTGCCCATTGCCATGCGGCGCGTAGGCCGAAAGCCGGAACGCCTGCCCGGTGGTGACCGGCAGATGGTTGATATCCCGGGCGCAGTTCTGACCGATGGGTTGGAGGCCGTCGAGGCGGCTTGCGCAGGAGCTCTGGCAAACAACATCCATTCCGCCGGTGTCGAACTGAACATTCCGGCGCGCCACCGGGAACCGCCGCCACCCCTGACAGTCACCACACCGGACGCGCTGAAGCTGGCTTGCGAACCAGAAGCGAACTGCGACCGGTACGACAGCCTGAGGAGATCACAGGATGGAACGCACGCAAGTCCTGGGTGCAATGGGCCAGCTCAAACTTTACGGCATGGGGCAGTGGACAGCACCGGCATCAAGGCCGGGGGCGAAGGCGAATGGAACGCGCGCAAGCATGGCCGCGCGAAACGGCGCATCTGGCGCAAGGTGCATATCGGAATTGATGAGCAAACGCTGGAGGTCCGGGCCGTCCATTGCCCGGCAGGCGATTTGCGAAGCAAATCTGCCGAGAGGGGAGATCACCGGCAGCAGTATCGGCGATGCCCATGTTGCCAGAACTGCCGGACCGGATCCCGCGTGAACAGCAGACCGGTTCCGTGACGGCCGTCGCCGCCTGCGACAGCCGGAAATGTCACGCGGCAATCGCTGCTCGAAACGCAGCCGCCATCATCCCGCCCCGCAGAAACGCCAAACCGCGGAAGCCGGCGAGCCCGGGCGCTGTGGCCCGAAACGAAGCCTTGCGCGCCTCGAAGGACCCGGGCCGCGCCATCTGGCAACGATGGAGCGGCTATTGCCGCCGGAGCCGCGTCGAGGCAAAGATGACCTGCCTCAGACTGCCCGGCCAATCCCTCATCGCTCGGGACGTCGAGCGCCAGACCGCCGAACTGCAGGTCCGCATCGCTGTGCCCAACGGCGACACCGCCCTCGGTAGACCCGTCCCAGCGGCTGTCGGATAAATCCGTCCGGGCAAAGGCGAACCCCGCTCAGAACCCGATATGTGCAAGAGCGCCCTGAGGACGTGGAAGTCCCCTTCGGTCAGGCCGCCGCCCAGGATGATCCCCCTAGGCGGCGGATTTTCTTGCTCCGAAGGTTGGACAGAGCGGATGAAAAGCGTTGGAAAACAGTGGGCCGGATGGAAGCGGGTTTACAGTCTAAGTCGCTGGTTCGGCTTTCAGACTACACTACAGGGTCGCCCACCATTCCTCCCGGAACCAATGAGATGGACTGCGATAACCGCAGCCGGGCCCTGATTCTCCCGCACTGAAGTTGTGCTCCGCAACGTTCAGGAAACCGCAAGAATCGCACCGCCATCGAGCGCCCGGGGCCGAAGGGATTGTCACGAAGCTGCGGCACGTTGAGGCTCTGACGGGGTGAGCTATGCCGCGTGTGGATGTGATCCGGCAGGTTTGGCTTGGCCAAATCGCCTGCCAGGCAACGGGACCATCCGAGTGGATCACAAACTGTACGCGGGCAACGTCATCGACGCGCCGGGTGACCTGTTCATCCTGCGCGGCATGAACCCGGCCTGAGACGCGGCGATACGCGCCGTGCGATCCGCCTCGTTCATGCCCAGCAGCATATTCAGCAGCGAACGCAGTCTGTGACCGCACACATGCTCCGGCTTGCACATATCCTTGTTGCCGAAGCGCAGATGCGGCTGCGGCACCGGAGTCCGGCCATCGTCCTGCACGAAGTTCAGATCGACGATGGCGTCCGCGAGATCCCAGCCGTTACAGACCGTTTCCCACTCACGCTTGTCCGGGAACTTGCCCATCCCCGGGGTCGGACGCCCTTCGTATTCGACCGAGAACGCCTCGACCGCGGTCCGGCGACCGCGCTCATGGGCGAAGGGGTGCAACGGCCCGTCGACCTCGTCGACGACCATGTCCGCGCGGATGAGGCGCGGCATCAGGCACGACCAGCAACGATGCGGATAGACACAGCCGGTCTCTTTGTCGAAGGTCACCACCGTCTCGCCCGGCTTGGAGATCTTGGCGTGCCATTTCCGGAAATCGTCGAACTCCGCGTAACAGCCCGGGTGTTTTCGCTCGAACCACTCGCGTCCTTTTCGTCTGCGCCTCGATGCGCCATAAGATGACCGGCCAGCCGACCGCAAAGAACTGCGCGACCTTGTGGACGTGGGTGTTTGCGGTGATCCGCTTCCAGGCTCCCTGCACGTCGTCGTGATCGCTCTACACGCCATATTTCTCGAGCGGCAGCATTTAGGTCCGGTCGTCGTCCTCAAAGATCCAACCGTGCCACATCTCCGCGCAGGTTTCCTTTTCCTTGTCGCGGTTGGTGGTGCCCTATTCGATGAACGTGCCGATGGCGGCGCCCACGATGGCGCGGTTCTGCCAGAACGCGTAACGCAGATCGCGCTCAAGCATCAGGTGGTTCTCCGGCGCCGTCAGCGTGGCCATCAGCAGCAAAGAGCCGTTGCCGATTTGGCGGCTTTTATCGGCCTGCGCCGTGGTGATCTTGTTATCCGCAGGGAAGGTGTTGGCCTCCTGAACGGAAGACGGAGTACAGCCAGGATCGGCGCTGTATTTTCTGCCAATAACTTTGCCTTGCCGGGGGAAGGCGGAGGGGCGCATGTGCCGCCCGTTCAGCGACCATTACAGTCCGTTACGGTTATTTCAATGCGCGTAAACACCTCCTTGCAAAGCGGGCGTTACAGGTCTGGATGAATGGCGCAAAGCCCAGCGTTATATAGCGCATCTGGGCGTGAAAAAGGTAGCCGGCAGCAGGGCGGAGGCAGGTTTCTGACGGGTTCGGCGCGTGCCGGTTCCGGCGCCCTCAGGCTGGAATTGCGACGGGTCCGAAAATCCGAGTGCGCCGCGAGTTTGTGGCTTTGTCTGAAACTCAGACGCCGTGAAAAGGCACCGCAAGCCCCGACCGCACCTGCACAATTCGCCGGTCCCGGTGGCCGCAACCAGGGCCGCCACGCCGCCCGTCTCCAGCTCTGGCAGATGATCCGGAAGGCAGACCGGATCGTCGTCCAGCGCGCCCCGATCCTCCAGCTGCAACCGCAGGCATTCCTGCGGGTTGCGCGCAAAAAGACCCGCGGGATCGACCCGTTTCTGCACCACCCGCAGCGCCGCCGCGACAGGCTCTTCGGAGAGATCGAGCGCCTCGGCAATCTCCGACATGGAGCGCCCGAGCCAGCCCGACGGCTCCGGATCGCCGAACAGCGTCAGGATCAGCCGCTCCATCCGCCCGCCTCCGGGCTCGATTTCGACAGCCACTGGCGGGCGGGCATCCGCCAGATGCCGGGCTTCCGCGCCGTGCCTCGGGTCGAGAGCGCGGGCGACAGCGCGGATGTAGATCTGGTGTTTCTCTTCTACCAGTGCATTCTGTGGATCCGGGCGCTGCATGCCGATGCCCCGGTGAGCCGCATCCTCCACAGCCAGATCCAGAGCCTCGGGTCCCCGGCGCATCTCCACACACGGCACCCGGGCAGACACATCTGAGCCTGCGTCAGTGCTTGAGGTCCTTGGCTTCGCCCAGCAGAGTGTCGGCGTCCCATCTTGCGGCCGCCACCAGCGCGCCCGCGGCACAATCCTTGCCATGATCGCCCACCATCTCTTTGGCCACCCACACCAGTTTCTGGAAATTGCGGTTCTTGCTCTGCTCTTCGGCGGATAAGGCCCGGGTCATGGTTCCCCCTCCCATTGGCGTCATTTGTGGCTATATTTGAATATGTTGCTGGGGAGTGTTGCGATGGACAGGCCGCCATCGGCATCGCCGAAGGCCAGATGCGCGCCGTCATTGGTCCAGCCAAGCGCCTCGCCGCGCGCACCGGTGCCGAACGCCAGACCGATCCGGCCTGCAGCTGCGCGCACAGTCGCTGTCGGAAAATTCCGCATCCATGATCGTGTCCGGCACGATGCCGTTCTCATCGGCAAAGGCGCATTTGAAAGTCGTGCCTTCGATCTGCGTGCTGAGCAGTTCCAGCTCTGGCCGGACAAGGCGGATGAACCGCTGTCTGTCCTGCCGGATGGCGCACCATTGCCCGGCGTGACCACCGCATCCTCGGGCACGCCGCGCGGGTCGAGCCCCATGCCGGGACACCGCCGCCAGCTTTGCGCGATGACCTCGGGCGTTGCGGTGTGTCTAATGGCGCCCTGATTCCTGCGCGGCGCGGGCCTTGGACAAAGCGCAGTGTGCTGCCATGTCACGGTCCTCGCGGCCCGTGCCCTGGCACATTTCGCGGTCAGATCCGAGGGGATGCGCGATCCGCAGCTTTGCAGAGGGGCGCACCGTCGCCCTAGCCGCGCAACCGCGTGAGCGTGCTCAGCGCAAAGAGCACGACCGCGGCGCACACGATGCTTGGCCCGGCGGGGGTGTCGAACACCCAGGCCGCCCAGAGACCCAGCAGTGCGGCGACCACGCCTGCAACCGCCGCACCGGCGACCATCATCTCCGGCGTGCGTGCAAACGGGCGCGCGGCGGCGGCCGGGATGACCAGAAGCGCGCCGATCAGCAGCGCGCCCACAATCTTCAGCGCCGCCGCCACCACCAGCGCCAGCGCCAGCATCAGGATGCGTTTCTCGCGCTCGGGATCGATGCCGCCCGCAAAGGCAAGATCGGCTGAGAGCGTCGCCGTCAGCAAGCGCCGCCAGCGCCAGAAGATCAGCGCCGCAACCACAAGGCCGCCGCCCCAGATGACCAGCAGATCGCCTTTGCCCAGGGCCAGGATATCGCCGAAAAGCAGCGCCGAGAGGTCGATCCGCGCGCCTTCCACAAAGCTCACCGCCACCAGCCCCGCGGCCAGCGCGCCATGCGAGGCGACCCCCAGCAGCAGATCCGCCCCCATGCCCCGGTCGGTCAGATGGGCCACGAGGAACGCCATCGCCAGAGCCACCACCAGCGTGCCTGCAAAGATCGGCACCGACAGCGCCAGCGCCAGCGCCACGCCGAGGATCGCCGCATGAGAGGTCGCATCGCCGAAATAGGCCATGCGCCGCCAGGCCACGAAGCCGCCCAGCGGGGCGGCGGCCAGCGCGACACCCACCGCACCCAGCACCGCGCGGGTCAGGAAGTCATCCAGCATCACCCGGCCTCTGCGTGATCGTGCCGGGGGGCGGACCCGTGATCGTGGTTGTGATCATGTCCGTGGTCATGATCGTGGGCATGGCCGTGATCATGCTCGTGCCGGTAAAGCGCCAGCGCGCCACCTGTCCCGCTGCCAAAGAGCGCGCGGTATTCGGCGGCCTGCGCCACGGTCTCCGGATGGCCTTCGCAGCAGATGTGACCATTGAGGCAGATGACCCGGTCGGATGCGCTCATCACCACGTGCAATTCGTGGCTGACCATCAGGATCGCGCAGCCGGTGCGGTCGCGCAAAGCCTCGATACGCTGGTAGAATGCGGCAGAGCCGGGCTGGTCCAGCCCCTGCGTCGGCTCGTCGAGCAGCAGCAGTTCCGGGCGGTTCAGCAAGGCGCGCGCCAGCAGCACGCGCTGCATCTGCCCGCCGGAGAGATCCGCGAGCTGCCGCGCCGGGAGTTCACCCGCCCCGGCCTCGGCCAGCGCCGCCTGGCGCGCAGCGCCTGTCGCCGGGGTCGGCAGATCGAGAAACCGTCCCACGGTCATCGGCAGGCTCGGGTCGATCTGCAAACGCTGCGGCACATAGCTCAGGCGCAGCCCGTCCTTGCGCGTGACCGTGCCGGTTTCCGACCGGACCGCGCCGATGAGGCTGCGCAGAAGGGTCGACTTGCCGGACCCGTTGGGCCCCACAACGGTCACGATCTCTCCGGGTGCGATCCGGAAATCCACGTCGTGCAGAACCCGTCGCCCGCCCAGCCGCACACCCAGCGACGACGCGGTGATCAGCGCCGTCACGCGGCGGCCTCGGCACAGGTCGGGCAGAGTCCTTCGGCCTCGATCACCGCGCGTTCCACCGCAAACCCAACGCCTGACGCCGCCGCGCGCAAGGCCCGCATGGCCGGACGACCGGCCGCCTCCGCCACCGCAGAGCAGCCACGGCAGATCAGGAAACAGGGCGCATGGCGCTGGCCGGGATGGGCGCAGGCGACAAAGGCGTTAAGCCGCTCGATGCGATGCGCAAAGCCGTGGCTGACAAGGAAATCGAGCGCGCGATAGGCCACCGGAGGCTGCGAGCCCAGCCCTTCGGCGCGCAGATGCTCCAGAACGTCGTAGGCCCCCATGGCGCGATGCTCCGACAGGAGCAGTTCCAGCGTGCGGCGCCGGACCGGGGTCAGCTGCAATTTGCGCGCGGCGCATTCCTCTTCGACGGCACCCAGCGCGTCGGTGATGCAATGCGTGTGATCGTGCGGGTCAAAACCATGTGCGTCCATATGGGTCCTCGCTTGCGGCTCCAGGGCTGCTTGATATGTTATATCGTAACGCGATACAACCACCGTACCAACTGATTCCCTGCCCCTCTATCACATTGGAGCCGTAATGCGACGCGTCTTGACCCTGCCCTTGCTGGCCACCTTGCTCTGGTCCGGTCCACTTCAGGCCGACGATCTCTCGGTGGCGACGGACATTCCGCCGGTGCACAGCCTGGTGTCGCAGGTCATGCAGGGCGTGGGCGCGCCCGCGCTGATCCTGCCGGGCATCACCTCGCCGCATGACGCGTCCCTGCGTCCCTCGCAGGCGCGGGAGATCGCAAATGCGGATGTGGTGATCTGGATCGGGCCGTCCCTTTCGCCCGCTCTGGCCCGCAATATCGAAACGCTTGCACCCGACGCGTCGACGCTGGCGCTGATGGCGGTCACGGGCACCACGGTCCGGCCTTACCGGTCGCTGGAGGCGTTTGCCCCGGTGGCGGGCGACGCACATGACCACGACGATGACCATGACGAGGAGCACGCGCATGGGCATGACGAGAAAGACTCCCATGCGGAGGAGCACGCGGCGGATGGTGATCATGATCATGATCATGATCATGACCATGACCATGACAGTGACCACGAACACGATCATGGCGATAAAGATGCGCAGGCTGAAGAGCACGGGGAGGAGCATGCAGAAGAGCACGCCCATGGACATGACGACGACCACGCGCAGGCGGAAGAGCATGATCACGACCATGCCCATGATCACGACCATGCCCACGGGGACGGCCCGGACCCGCATAGCTGGCTCGATCCTGCAAATGCGGCGCTGTGGCTGACGGCGATCGCCGACGCGCTGGCCGCAGCCGATCCCGACAATGCGCAGACCTACATGTCAAATGCCGAGTCCGGCATCGCCGCCATCGAGGCCGCCACCGCCGACACCCGCGCAATGCTTGCGGACGCAGCGGGCCAGCCGATGGCGGTCTATCACGACGCGTTTCAGTATTTCGAAGCGGCCTTCGGCCTGACCGTGCTTGGCGCGATCTCCGACAGCGATGCCGCCGCGGCGGGGCCCGCCTCGCTCGACGCGCTGCGCGACCGGCTGGCCGCAAATCCGCCCGCCTGTTTCCTGACCGAGCCCGGCGCGCCGCCGCGGCTGCTCGATGCGGTGGGTGCGGGCGATGTGCCGCTGGCCGTGCTGGATCCGCTGGGCACGTCACTCACAGCAGGGCCAGGGCTTTACCCCGCGCTGATCCGGAACCTGGGACAGGCGGTGTCGGAGTGCCTGGCTCAGGGCGCGTAAGCCCCTCTGCGGCCTGCAAATTTCTGCACCGTGATACCGGCGGCCTCAAGCCCGGCGCGCACGGCTCGCGCGATCTGAAGGGCCGTGGCCCCGTCGCCATGCAGGCAGATCGTGTCGACCGCGGTGGGGATCGGGTCGCCGACCTCGGGCAGGATCGCGCCCGCCTCGACCATGGCGACGATGCGTTTCGCGGCAAACTCCGCGTCATGGATCACCGCGCCCGGCTGGCTGCGATCCACCAGCGTCGCATCCGGATTATAGGCGCGGTCGGCAAAGATCTCGCCCGCCCAGGCGCAGCCCAGTTCCTCGACCACGCGCTGCTGTGCGGTGCCCGCCAGCACCATCACGATGATCTCCGGCGCCACCTGCAGCGCGGCCTCATAGCAGATCCGCGCCATCGCCGCGTCTTCGCTGGTCATGTTCGAGAGCGCGCCATGCAGCTTGAGATGGCGCACCTCCGCGCCGCAGGCCCGCGCCATGCCCAGCGCTGCACCCAGCTGATACTGAACGAGGTGGCGCAGGCTGCGGTCGGGCAGTTTCATGCGTTGCCGCCCGAAGCCCTGCAGGTCGGCAAAGCCCGGATGCGCCCCGATCCCGACGCCATTGTCGCGCGCCGATTGCATCGTCGTGGCCATGACATCGGGATCGCCCGCGTGAAACCCGCAGGCGATATTGGCCGAGGTCACCACCTCGAGCAGCGCCGCGTCCTGCCCCATGATCCAGGGGCCAAAACTTTCGCCCATATCGGCGTTGAGATCGACGGATGTCATGTCAGCTCCTCTCCGGCGGTGACGCCGCTGATCAGGGTATAGCTCATAAGGTCGGGCATCTCGTGCGGATCGCGCACAAGCGGTGTCGCCGCGCGCGCGAGGCCCTTGATATGTTTGCGCATCGCGGTCTCGATGCCCAGCGCCTCGTCGCGCGTGACAAAGCGGAATTGCAGCTCCGCGCCGGGCGGGCTCTGCGCCACACGCGGCAGATCGGCCCCGAGAACCGTGCCGATGCGCGGGTAGCCACCGGTGGTCTGGCATTCCGAAAGCAGCACGTAGGGCGCGCCGTCGCCGGGGATCTGGATGTCACCGGGCACGATCACCTCCGACAGGATGGTCTGGCCCGCGGCCAGGCCAAAGCCTTCGCCCTCGGGCACCAGCCGTACACCCATGCGGTTGCCGCGCGCGTCCCGCGTGAAACGGCTGGAGGTGAAGCGCACCCGCTGCGCATCGGGAAAGACCTGCGTCTGCAGGCTGGGCAACACACGCAGCGCGCCGCCCTGCCAGCGCGGATCGACAGCAAGCGTGAGCCCGGTCTCGCGACCGTCATCCTGCCCCAAGGGCAAAGTGTCGCCGGGTTTCAGGACGCGGCCCAGCCCGGCGGCCAGATGTGCGCTTTGTGCCCCGAGCTGCATCGGCACGGCCAGACCGCCGCCCAACGTCAGGTAGCCATAGACCCCCTGCGAAGCGCCGCCGATGTCGAGCACCGCGCCTTTCGGCACCGCGTGGCTTGCGTTCCAGACCAGCGGCGCGCCGTCCAGCCTCCCGCGCATCGGCGCGCCGGTCAGCGCGATGCGCAGATCGCGGTCGGCGACAAAGCGCCCGCCCATGCCGGCCATCTCCAGCGCTGCGCCCACCGGCTGGCGCAACAGGGCCGCGCCTTCGTAAAGCGCCAGCGTGTCGGCAGCGCCGCCGCGCGACAGACCCTGCGCGAGATATCCCGGCCGGCCCAGATCCTGCACCGAGACGCCGGGCCCGACGCTCTGGATCGTCAGGGAGCCGCTCACGAGAGCGCCTCGATCTCGATGCCGTCCTCACCTGCCGCGCGCAGGCGGTTGAGCGCCGCCGCGTCGATCTGGGGAAAGCGCACCTCGTCGCCCGGGCGCAGCAGAAACGGCGTGTCGCTTTCGGGCCGGAAAAGCCGGGCCGCGGTCTGCCCCACATGCCGCCAGCCGGTGGGGGCGCTGATCGAAAAGAGCACAAATTGCCGGATCGCGACCAGCAACGCGCCCACCGGCACGCGCGGGGTCAGGGCGGTCTGGCGCGGGATGTTCCACGCCTCTGGCAAGGTGCCCAGATAAGGCTGCCCGGGCGCAAAGCCGATGGCGGTCACGCGGGTGCGCGCGGCGCTGAGCGAGGCCACCGCCTCTTGCGCCGTCATCCCGGCCTCGCGCGCCGCTTCCCCCAGCTGCGGCGCGTCCTCACCGCCAAAGACCGTGGGGATCGTGACCAGACGCCGCCCTTCGGGCAGCTCTGCCGCGTACCAGTCGCGGGTCTGCAAGAGCTGGTGCAGCGCGTGGGTCAGCGTTTCGGGGCGCAACGCAAGCGCGTCAAAGCGCAGGAATGTCGAGACAAGCGAGGTCGAGGCCTCTTCGACACCGTCGGGGCTGTCGCGCTCCACCGCGGCGCGAAAAGCCAGTGCGGCGCGGTTTGCGGGCTCCGACAGCGTGTCGCCGAAGCGCACCAGCAGACCGTCGAGCCCCACCGGCTCGATCCTTGGAAACCCGTTCTGGGATGTCTGCGTCATCGCCGCTCTTTCCGTGTGCGCCGCTGCGCGCTTCGCGCCCTATCGGATCATGCAGGCGCAGAACTGTCCAGCATGTGCGTGGCTCAAAAGGCAGGACGGGCCGGTGGGTGCACCCGGCGCATCGATGCGCTTTCCGGGCCCGTCCGACGCTCGGGCGCTTTTCGGAATGGCAGGCGCGGTCGCGCGTGGTCCGGGGGATGCTGGCCCCGCCAGAGCGCCCGGCCTCAATGTGGTTTTGGCGACCGGTCGCGGGCGGTTTCGGCGGCCTCAGCCGCCTCCTCGATGTCCTGCGGATCGTCCGACGGGATCGCGTAGGAGCCGGTCAGCCATTTGGCCAGATCGAGATCGGCGCAGCGTTTCGAACAGAAAGGGCGGTACTTTGCGTCGCTTTCGGAGGCGCAGATCGGGCAGCTCATGTCAGCAGGTCCTTCAGGGGCAACCGGTCGCGCTTGCGCTGGATCTCCATCAGGCCAAGCTGTGTCCAGCCTGCGAGGATCGTCTCGCTGGCCTCGCGCTTCAGCCCGGCGCGCAGAACGCTTTCCAGCTGTCGGCGGTCCTTCTTGGGGCATGGGGCCGGATCGACGATGATCTGCCCTCCGAGCCCGCGCAGCCGCAATTGCCGCGGCAGATCGCGCATCGCCGACAGGTTGGCCTTCAGCCCGGCGGCGGGAGAGGTGTCGCCACGCGTGTTGATATCCACCGCCACCAGTGCGGAGGTCGGCTCGATCAGCATCTCGTGGCCACCGCTGAGCGGCACGCGCGCATCCGCCAGAGCGTCGATCATGGCACCGACCTCGTGGCGGGCAAAACTGCCCTCGCCGTCGATATCGGCGGGCTCCACCCAGTCGCGCCAGGCCAGCGCATGCGCGCCGTCGCCTTCGACCAGCAATTCCGGCGCGCCGGTCAGATCGGCCAGCACCTGCGCCGCAAGCGCGCTCATCGCGGCCACGTCCCCGGCAATCTCGTCGTCGCTGCCATGTGCGCAGGCCGATCGCAGGATCAGCCCGGAGGCCTCGGGCAGAGCTGTGTCGTCCAGCGCGTCGTGCGCGGCCTCGAGGATCGTGTCGCGCAGGTCGTCATCCTTGATCTGGCGCGAGACATTGATGCCGGGCTTCTCCGGCGTCACGATGGCAAAGCGCGACTTGAAGAGCAGCCGGGTCGTGACCGGAATGGCCTTGCCCGCCTCGGCAAATCCGCTGACCTGCACAAGGATCGGCTGGCCGGGGCTCAACCCCTTGACCTGGCGCAGAAAAGCGGGGCCATCGGGGGTCTTCAGGAACATCCCGCCCTGGCCTTTCAAAGGCCGGTCCGCAATCGCGCGGTAGATCGCGCCGGGACGGGGCAGGTCGTGATCGACCAGCAGATCCTCCAGCCGCCCGTCGACGATCAGGGCGGCGGCGTCGCGGTCCTGCCAGCGATCCAGTGCAATTGTGCGTCCTCTCATGAGCCGCTGTCATAAAGCGGATACCCCGCCGCTTGAAGCAGATTCGCCGTTTCCGCCAGCGGCAGACCCACAACACCCGTAAAAGAGCCGTTGATCCAGGGGATCAGCGCCCCTGCGGGGCCCTGGATCGCGTAGCCGCCCGCCTTGCCCTGCCAGTCCCCGGTCTCGAGATAGGCGTTGAGCTCGGTGTTGGAGAGCGATTTCATCTGCACCTGCGTGACCACGTCGCGCTGCCAGAGCCTCTCGCCCCGCCGCACCGCCACTGCCGTGATCACCCGGTGCCTGCGGCCCGAGAGCCTGGTCAGGAAATCGGCGGCCTCCGCCTTGCCCGCCGGTTTGCCGAGGATGCGCCGGCCAAGCGACACGGTTGTGTCGGCACACAGCACGATCTCGTCAGGCGCGGCGCGGACCGCCTGCGCCTTTTGCTCCGCGATGCGCTGGCAATAGCGGCGCGGGATTTCGCCGGGCTGCGGGTCTTCGTCGATATCCGGCGGACGGATGTCGTCGGGCGCCACACCCAGCTGCGCCAGAAGCTCCAGCCGGCGCGGGCTGCCGGAGCCGAGGATGAGACGGGGACGGACGGGCATGTGGCGGGCTTTCGGGAACAGGGCAGCGTTGGCCCGGCTATAAGCGCGGTTTGCCATGGGTTTGCAAGCCGGAACGGCGCGCTTTGGCTTGGCGTGGTGTCGGGGGTTGGTGACAGGAGGTGTTTCGGATCGCCTTCGGCGATCCGATCCGCGCGCCTGCGGCGCGCGGATCGGGGGGCGCTGCCCCCCGGGACCCCCCGAAGTATTTCTGAACCAGAGAAGCAGGGGGAGGTTGCGGATGACGGGATCCCGGCCGCGAAAGACGGGGCTTTCGCGGTCCGGGTGCGCCTGGAATGGCTGCCGGGCGGGCTGGTGATCTTTTGCGGGGCAAAAGACACCCTTGCCCGCGGGCCGCGAAAGACGGGGCTTTCGCGGTCCGGGTGCGCCTGGAATGGCTGCCGGGCGGGCTGGTGATCTTTTGCGGGG
>CANMMF010000012.1 GCA_947498985.1 uncultured Paracoccaceae bacterium
TGCCGGGCGGGCTGGTGATCTTTTGCGGGGCAAAAGACACCCTTGCCCGCGGGCCGCGAAAGACGGGGCTTTCGCGGCCTACTTAAACCGGTAGTTGATGCGGCCTTTGGTGAGGTCGTAGGGGGTCATTTCCACCTGCACCTTGTCGCCGGCCAGAACGCGGATGCGGTTCTTGCGCATCTTGCCTGCCGTATGTGCGATGATCTCATGGCCGTTCTCAAGCTCGACCCGAAATGTCGCATTGGGCAGGAGTTCCTTCACGACACCGGGGAATTCGAGAGTATCTTCCTTGGCCATGTTGTCTCCATAGATATCCGCCGCGTCTTGGCATTTCTGCGCGGCGCGCTTCGATATGGGCCCAAAACCCTTGTAAATCAAGTCGAGAAATCAGCGCAGGCGGGTCAGCGGAGCGCGATCGCTGCGCTTGTCCTGCTCGGCCCAGTGCCGCCGGTTGAGCACAACGCCATCGGCGCGCACATGCGCAATTGCCGCCCGATCAAGCGTGGCGACGGTCCAGCCCGGCGCGTTCATCGCGCCGCTGGCCAGGATGCCATCTGCCGGAAACCCGGTATCCGGCGGGCCGAAAATGCCGCCGCGGCCGGTGCTCACATCGATCACCTGGCTCCAGTCCGCTTCGCCCACCACCGAGGACATGACGGTCACGCATTGCATCTCGAGCGCCCGGGCGCGGGCGCCGATGCGCACGCGGGTATGGCCGCTCAGCGCTTCGGTGACCGACGGCACCAGGATGAGATCGGCGTCCCGCAGCGCCTGACCAAAAAGCGGGAACTCGCTGTCGTAACAGATCAGGATGCCGATCTTGCCGAGGCTCGTGTCAAAAAGCTGCAACGGCCCGCCGGGTGCGATGCCCCAGACCTCACGCTCAAAGCGGGTCATGATCTGCTTGTCCTGGATCGCCATCGCGCCCGTGGGGGTGAAGAACCGGGCGCGGTTGACGGGGCCTTTGGCGATGCTTGTGTCCCGCACCGGTGCCGAGGCCGCGAGGATATGCACGGCAAAGCGGCTGGCCAGCTCCGAATGCAGCGCGTCGACCGCACCGAGATGTTTTGCAACCGCATCGATGCAGCCCGTGAGGTCATATGCCGCCACGCGTCCTTCGAGACAGGCAATTTCCAGAGCGCCGTATTCCGGGAAGACCAGCAGATCCGCCCCTTGCGTGGCTGCGCGTGAGACCCAATCGGTCAGCTTGGCGGCGTAGTGATCCCAGTCGCGCAGAAAGTCGACGGGATAGGCGGCGGTCGCGATTTTCATGGTGCGTCCTTTTCAGACAATTGCTGCGCAGGGCGATCACGGGCGTTGTTGGGGGCGCTGCCCCCGTCCACCAAAGGTGGACTCCCCCGGGAGTATTTCAGGCCCAAAGAAACAGCGCACGCGCGCCTCAGTCCAGACGGCGCATCCAGAATTGCAGCGGTTTTTGTGTCTCGTGTTGGTGGCCCAGGTCTTTCCAGCCGAAACGGGCGATCACGCCCGGCAGTGGCGCATAGCCGCGCTTGCGCCAGAAGCCGTCGAGCGGGGTGTAATCCGGCGGGCGCGCGGGATGGTCATCCGGGCGGATCACGGCGCAGAACGCGCAGAACGCAAACCCCAGCCGGCGCGCATGGGCCTCGCGCAGGTCAAAGAATGCGTGGCCGATGCCCTGCCCGCGCCAGGCAGGCAGCAGAACGGATTCGGCGCAGTAGAAGATCTCATCCAGCGCGACGGGCTGGTCGGCGAAGGCAGCGGCGAAATCCCCGGCATGTTCGGTCATCGGGGTGCCGGTGGCGGCGCCGATGAGGCGGGTGTCGTCGAAGGCGCCGATGAGGATGGCGGAAGCGGCGTCGCGGTAAGGGGCGAGGTAGCGTTGCTCATAGGTGAGATCGCCGTCATAGAGATAGGGGAAGGCGCGGAACACCTCGATCCTGAGAGCCGCGACATCCGCGAGCGCGGCGTCGAGATCCGGTCCCTGCAATGCGGCGACACGGATCATGCGGGCGGACTGGTCTGGCTTGTGTCGGTTGCGCGGCATGTCATGTGTGGCTGGGTCTCTTGTGCGATCGGGCGGGTTTGAGTGGGACCCCGTGTGCGGTTTACCATTGTGTCCCCTGGTCTATTCGAGCGACCGCAGGATGCCCGATTGGATCCGGGCAGGTTGGACTGGCGCGGGCGGGCCATCAGAGCCAGTGTGGGCACGCGCAGGGCGACAACGGCGGGCCGGAGGCCGGGTGATGTGCTCGGGCCTGATATCAGACGCGTCCTCCATTTGCTCGGCAGGCGCGGATCCGGGCCGAAATCGCGCGGGATCGGCGCGTCGCCACGCATCTCCTAGCGCCCCCAGCGACCCTGCAGTCGCTCATAGATCTGATCGCGGGTCTGGCGGTAGGCGTTGATCTTCTGTTCGCGCGATTCGCCCAGGCCCGTCGGGTCCATGACCGGCCAGTATTCCACCGTCAGATGATAATAGCGCGTCAGTTCCAGCGCCATGCGCTGCGACGCGGGCGACAGCGCGACGATGAGATCGAAACCCGAGAGCGCCTCGCCCATCTGTTCGAGCTCTTCGAAAGAGCGGGCGCGGTGCCGGGTAAGCTCGACCCCGATCTCGGCACAGGCGGCGATGGCGAAGCCGTCGATCTCCAGATCGTTCACCACGCCGACCGATTGCACATAGGCCTGCAGCCCGTAGAGCTTTTTCATGATGCCCTCGGCCATCGGAGAGCGCACGGCATTGTGGTCGCAGCAAAACAGGATCGACTGCGGCAGCTCTGCCACGTCAGCCGCCAAAATGCAGGACGCAGACCAGCGTGAAGAGCCGCCTTGCGGTGGCGTCATCCACCGCCACCTTGCCCTCGAGCCGCTCGGCAAGGATGCGCGCACCCTCGTTGTGGATTCCCCGGCGCGCCATGTCGATGGTCTCGATCTGGCTGGGTGGCAGGGTTTTCACGGCGTCGAAATAGCTTTTGCAGATCTGGAAGTAATCTTTCACCACCTGCCGGAACGGGCTGAGAGAGAGGTGAAATTCCGCAGCCTTTTCATGGCGCTCGGTGGTCACGTCGAAAACCAGCCGCTTGTCTCGGATCGAAAGGCCGACGTGATAGGGCCCCGACGGGACCGGGCGGTCGTCGCGCGGCGGCAGCTCGAAGGAGTTTTCCTCCATCAGATCGAACATCGCGACGCGGCGCTCCTGTTCGATTTCCGGCGTGGGCGGCGGCAGGTTGGCGTCGTCGAGTTCGATATGGGCGATGCGGGTCATGGATGGATCCTCGGATTGCGCATGGCTTAGCGTGCCGCGCGCGTCTGGGCAATGGCGCGACATGTCGCCCCTGATCGCCTTGGCCGAGGGCCCGCTTGTCCGCCCGGATGGGCGGCCGCGCCTCAGGAGTTGAGCTTGCCCAGCCGCGCGGAGACGCTGAGCCCATGGGCCTGCAGGCTTTCGGAGCGGGCCAGCGTTTCAGCCGCGGGGCCGATCGCGCGCAGCGCATCGGGTGTCATCCGGGCCAGCGTGGTGCGCTTGAGGAAATCGAGCACGCTGAGGCCGGACGAAAACCGCGCCGACCTTGCTGTCGGCAGCACGTGGTTGGGCCCGCCGACATAGTCGCCGATGGCCTCCGGCGTCCATTGCCCGAGGAAGATCGCCCCGGCATGGGTGATCTGCGCAGAGAGCGCTTCGGGGTCGGCCACGCAAAGCTCAAGGTGTTCGGGCGCGATCCGGTCCGACAGGCGGGCGGCTTCCGAAAGGTCGCGCACGGTGATCACCGCGCCGAAATCGCGCCAGCTGGCTTCGGCGATGGCGCGGCGCTCCAGCGTGTCGAGCCGTTGTGCCACCGCCGCCGCCACCGCCTGCCCGAAATCGGCATCGGGGGTGATCAGGATCGACTGGGCGCTTTCGTCATGCTCTGCCTGGCTCATCAGGTCGAGCGCGATCCAGTCGGGATCGTTGTCGGCATCGGCGATCACCAGGATCTCAGACGGGCCCGCGATCATGTCGATCCCGACCTTGCCGAAGACCCGTCGTTTGGCCGCCGCCACATAGGCGTTGCCCGGGCCGGTGATCTTGTCGACCGGCGGGATGGTTTCGGTGCCGTAGGCCAGCGCGGCAATCGCCTGCGCGCCGCCGATCCGGTAGACCTCGTCCACGCCCGCAATCCGCGCGGCCAGCATCACCAGCGGGTTCACCTGCCCGTCCGGCGTGGGCACCGTGATCGCAAGCCGTGGGACGCCCGCAACCTTGGCCGGGATGGCGTTCATCAGCACCGAGGACGGGTAGCTCGCCAGACCGCCCGGCACGTAAAGACCGGCCGCCGAGACAGGCGTCCAGCGCCAGCCGAGCGTTGCGCCTTCGGGATCGGTCCATTGCTGGTCGTCGGGCATCTGGCGCACGTGGTAGGCGCGGATGCGCTCTGCGGCCTGCTCCAGCGCGGCGCGCTCAGACGCGGGCACGTCGTCGCAATATGCCTCGATCTCGTCACTGGTAAAGCGCAAGGCATCCGGCGTCAGCTCCAGCCGGTCAAAGCGCTGCGTCAGCTCCAGCACCGCCGCATCGCCGCGCACCCGGACGTCCGAGATAATGGCCGCGACCGTGTCGTCCACATCGGCGCTGTCTTCGCGCTTGGTGCCCAGCAACATGGTAAAGGCCGCGTCGAAATCCGCATCGCACGTATCGAGAAAGACAGGCATCAGAAGCTCTCCTTTGTCGGCGATGTAGCCCTTGGCGCGCCGAGCCTCAAGCCGGTGCCGGCTGATGCGGGCGGCCTCGGTGTTGTGCGGCGACAGGTTGGGGGGCTTGGATGGGAGAGATTTGCGGCGTGACTAGGTGTCTGGGCTGCGTTTTGGAGCCAGGAAGGGATCATCAGGCAGACCGGTCGGGGCGCTGTGATGGTGGGGTTGGTCTCTTGCAGTCACGCAGGATCGCGGCGGGACGCGGTGGCGGATGCCGCGCGTGTTTGTGGTGAGTCCGGAGGAGGCAAAGATGCGGAGACAAAGCGCATGTGTCGCTTGAGGTAATCGAGATATATTACTGTTTTATAACTTTTTTATCTCTCTCAGAAATCTGGCACGCGGCAAGAAGTTACGAAGTTTCACCACGCAGGTTTGCGGTGCCGGCATTCAAGAACGTTGCGCCCGGCTCTTGTCCGTGCCTGTCATATCTTGAACGCCTCAGCGCCCCGCGACCAGGCATTGATCCATCTCGAAGGCGTCATGGTGATGCGTCTCGCGGTCCCGCGAGACGGGCCGGTCGCGGATCTTGTCGATGGCATCACAAGCCAGGGCCCGACAGGCGCCGCAGACGGTGGTGCCGGAGGTGCCCATGTCGACCGGCGCGGACGGGTCCTGCGCTCGGTGCGTTGCGGCGTGGCGGCGCGCATCGGGGTTAACCTCTCCGCAAATGGCGCAGAGATGCAGCAGCCCGGCGGCGGCTTGCGGTGGCTGCCCCGGAGAGCCACCATGCGAGCCTTGCAGCATGCGCACCGTGAGCCCCAATGCCGGTTGCGGTGTCACGCGCATCTCGAAATGGCGACGCTTGTCGGTCGCGTGGCAGGCCAAAGGCAGCCGCAGCGGTTTTTGCCAGTTCCGCACCGCGAAGAGGATCGCATGCAGGTACAGCTTGACCTCGTCGCCGTCGACGAATTTCCAGATCACATGCCCAAGGACACGGTCGGAAACCGCCCTCTGTCCGTCATTTTCAATGGCGAAACTGTCCCAATCATGCGCCAGCCGAATAATCCTGTCGTCCACATCGAGCGTGTATTCCATGCGCGTTCTCCTTCGGACCGCGGATACTCACGGCCCGTGATGTGCCCACGCACACTGCAGGAAGATTGCGGTAAGAGCCGTTAACGATAGGTTCCCGCTGCGGCCTCGCGCGCAACGTCTTGCCGACGCATCGCGATCAGAGATCGTGGTCCGGGGTCTTGCCCGACGGCGCAAGATAGGGGCGCGTGACATCGCGCAAATTCACCTCGAGCGCCTCGACATCCGCGCGGATCGCGCCATCCCCCGCCAGCGTGAGCAGCACCGCGCCGCCGGGCGGATCCGCGGGCTCGAACTCGAGCGACAGGAGCGACAGGACCAGCGCGCTCTCACGCCGGTCGATGCCCTGGCTCGAGACGCGCGAGACGCCGTCGAACACCAGGAGCGACCGCACCCGCTCGGGCGGGTTGCGCCCCTGCCCGTCTTCGCGCCGCAGCCGGTTGATCAGAAGCGCCAGGCGGCGCCGCCCCCGCTCCCACCTGATATCGGACACCGAAAACACGGCGTCCTGCACGAGCGCAGAGATCACCGACATGTCGTCGGCGTCAAATGCGCCGAGATTCAGCGGCTTGTCGCCCGCATCCTCGAACCGCGCGTCTTCGGGAAGGTGATCGTCGCTCATGCGCCCTTGATCCGTTCGATTTTGGCCCCCACGCCCGAGAGTTTGCGCACCACGTGCTCATAGCCGCGATCCAGATGGTAGACGCGGCTCACCACGGTTTCGCCTTCGGCCGCGAGCCCGGCCAGAATAAGCGACACGCTGGCCCGCAGATCGGTCGCCATGACTGGCGCGCCGCGCAGCTTTTCGACCCCCGTCACGGTTGCATGCCCGCCCTGCACATCGATCTGCGCGCCCATGCGCATGAGCTCCGGCGCATGCATGAAGCGGTTCTCGAAAATCTTTTCCTCAAGCACCGACGTGCCCTCGGCGGTACACAGCAGCGCCATCATCTGCGCCTGAAGGTCGGTCGGGAAGCCGGGATAGGGATCTGTCGTGACATCGACCGCCCGCACGCGGCCATTGCCGCGCGTGACCCGCAGACCCTTGGCCGTCTCCTCGACCGAAATCCCCGCCGCGTCGAGCTTTTCGCAGAACGCCGCAAGCAGATCGATGCGCCCGCCAAGGCAGGTCACGTCGCCGCCGCAGATGGCCGGGGCCAGCATGTAGGTGCCCAGTTCGATCCGGTCGGTCACCACGCGATGCGTCGCCCCGCCCAGTCGGTCGACCCCTTCGATGGTGATCTCGGAGGTGCCCTCGCCGCTGATCCGGGCGCCCATCTTTTGCAGGCACTGCGCCAGATCGACGATTTCCGGCTCGCGTGCGGCGTTCTTCAGAACGGTTGTGCCGCGCGCCAGCGTCGCGGCCATCAGCGCGTTTTCTGTGGCGCCGACGGAGACGAAGGGAAACTCCACCACCGCGCCCTTGAGCCCGCCGGACGGCGCCTTTGCATGCACATAGCCGTCGCGCAGTTCCAGTTCCGCGCCCATCGCCTCGAGCGCTTTGAGATGCAGATCCACCGGGCGCGCGCCGATGGCGCAGCCCCCCGGCAGCGACACCACCGCCTTGCCCGCGCGCGCCAGCATCGGCCCCAGCACGAGGATCGAGGCGCGCATCTTGCGCACGATGTCGTAATCGGCCGTGAGGTTGTTCAGATCGTGGCTCGAGAGCGCCAGTACCTGCCCGTCCTGCAGGCTCTGGACCTCGGCACCGAGCGAGCGCAGAAGCTCGGTCATGGTGCGGATGTCGCTGAGCCGCGGCGCGTTGGTCAGCGTCAGCGGGTCTTCGCTGAGCAGCGTGGCGGGCATCAAGGTGAGGCAGGCGTTCTTGGCCCCCGCGATGGGGATCTCGCCTGACAGCGTGCCGTTTCCCGTGACTACAATCGAATCCATGTTCAGCCCTTCTGCTCGCCTTTTGCGTCACCCTTGTCGGCCTGATCCGCGCGCGCGCGGGCCTGTGCCTTGCGCCGCGCCAGGTTGGCCTTGAGCGCCGCCTTGAGCCGCGCATCCCGATCCGCCTGCGCGACCTTGCCGCTGGGTGTTTTCCGCTCCATCGCCCCTCTCTAACGCAGGGGCGAAAAAGCGTCCAGATAACGCTTGCACCGTTTTGGAATTGCGTCTAAGCACCGCCCACGCTCAGGCAAAGGCGCTGCTGTAGCTCAGAGGTAGAGCACTCCCTTGGTAAGGGAGAGGTCGAGAGTTCAATTCTCTCCAGCAGCACCATCTCTTCATCACAGCCCCGGATCTGGTCAACCGCGCTGGTGGTCGGCTGGCGTTGCTGCGGTCCGGTGGTGGTCAAACTGGCCGCACGGCGCGGTGGGCCGAAACAGGCGTGCGGAGAGCGGGACACCCGTGGCAAGGTGCGCCGCGGGCAATCCGTCGCAGCACGAAAACATCCCGAATATCCTGCGCGTTCATACCCTCTCACCCGTCTCGGCGCTTGCAAATCGGCGCGGCCGCCCTCTAATCCGCTGGACCGGCCCCCGATTGGACATCTGCCTTGCTGTTATACCGCCTCCTTGTCAGCCTGTTTGCCGGCTTCGCGCTGACGCGGGCAATGCGCCGGGGCGGGTGGCGCGCGCTGCGTGACCGGCTGGCGCGGGGCGACGATCTGCCCGAGGGCCCGCATGTCTGGCTGCACGGCGCCTCGAACGGCGAGCTGGCCTCCGCCCGGCCAGTGCTGGAGATGTTGATCGGCGCTCGCCCGGATCTGCATTGGGTGGTGACCTGCAATTCCGATACCGGCACAGCACTTGTCGACGGCTGGCACCTCGCACAGGTGACGGCGCGGCCCGCGCCGATCGATCTCGCCCGGGTCAGCAGGCGCGCCTTGCGGCGCTGGCGCGTTGTGGCGCTGGTGTCGCTGGAGGCCGAGCTCTGGCCCCACCGCGTGCTCGATTGCCCCGGTCCGGTTGTGCAACTGGCCGCCCGCATGAGCGCCAACACCGCGCGCAACTGGGCGCGGGTGCCCGGACTGGCGGCGAAGGTGCTCGGCGCGATGTCCTTTGTGAGCGCGCAGAATGCCGAGACGCTGGAGCGGCTGCGCGCGCTTGGCCTGCCCGGTGACGCGGCGGGGCCCGTCGCGGATCTCAAGGCGCTCTACACGCCGCCGGATCTGCCCCCGGATCCGGCCCTCGTCATGAGCTTTGCGCGCGAGGCGACCTGGCTCGCAGCCTCCACCCATCCGGGCGAAGAGCAAACCGTGCTCGAGGCGCATCACATCGCGCGGCAGGCCGACCCCGACCTGCGCCTGATCCTCGCCCCTCGCCATCCGCAGCGCGCCGGGGAGATTGCCGAGATGGCGCGCGCGCGCGGTCTGACGGTGGCGCGGCGCAGCCTCTCGGATCCGCCGGGTGATGCGGCGGTCTATCTGGCGGACACGATGGGAGAGATGGCGCGTTGGTACGCGCTGGCCGGTCGGGTCTTTATCGGCGGCACGCTCACCGACCGGGGCGGCCACACGCCGTATGAACCGGCGGCCTTCGGCGCGGCCCTGTTGGCGGGTCCGGATGTGGCCAATTTCAAGGCGCCCTTCGCGCGCCTCCGCGCGGCTGGGGCGGTGGCCGCGGTGCGGGACGCCGCTACTCTGGCGCAGGCGCTCGAAGCGCTGAAAATGCCCGAGGCGCAGGCCGCTGCCGGACACACGGCGCAGCAGGCGCTGCAGCAGCAAACCGACCTCGGGGGCCTTGTGGCGCAGATCCTGTCCGTGCTGCCGCCGCCCGGGCGAACTTGATCCGCAGCGGCAGATGGCTATCTATGACAAAGCAACAGCCAGACCGCAGAGATGATTCACTACAGCCTCAAATGTGCCGATGGTCACCGGTTCGACAGCTGGTTCCAGTCCGCCGATGCCTATGAAAAGCTCGCCAAGGCGGGTCATGTCGCCTGCGCGGTCTGCGGCTCTGACGCGGTCGAAAAGGCGCTGATGGCGCCGCGCGTGACGCAGACCGGCAGCGATGCCGCACCCACGAAGGCCCTGCGCAAACCACCCGGCCCGGCCGAGCAGGCGCTGGCGGAGATGCGCGCGCAGATCGAGGCAAACTCCGACTATGTCGGTGACACCTTCGCCAAAGAGGCCCGCGCCATGCATCTGGGAGAGCTTCCCACACGCCCGATCTGGGGCGAGGCCCGCGGCGACGAGGTCCGCGCGCTGGTCGAAGACGAGATCCCCGTCGCACCGCTGCCCTTCACCCCGTCACGAAAGAGCAACTGAGCCATGAACATTCTCATCACCGGCGCCAATCGCGGCATCGGGGCGGCGCTCGATTCCGCCTATAGCGCGCGCGGCGACACGGTGCTGGGCACCGCCCGCGGGCATCCGGAATATCTCGATCTCGACGTGACCGATCCGGCCGCGCAGGCCGCCCTTGCCGAAAAGATCGAAGACACCGCGCTGGATGTGGTGATCTGCAATGCCGGCGTCTATCTCGACAAGGGCCACAGCCTCGCGGATGGCTATGGTGCGGCGCTCTGGGCCGACACGTTTGCGGTGAATGTCACCGGCGTGTTCCTGACCGTGCAGAACCTTCTGCCGCATCTGCAAGGCGCCGCCACACCCAGGATCGCGATCATCTCCAGCCAGATGGGCTCGTCCGAGATCGCCTCCGGCAGCAGCTATATCTACCGCGCCTCGAAGGCCGCGGCGCTCAATCTGGGGCGCAATCTGGCGGTTGACCTCAAGGGGCTCGGCATCGCGGTGGGGATCTATCATCCCGGCTGGGTGCGCACCGATATGGGAGGCGGCGGTGCCGCGGTGGCCCCGAAGGACGCAGCCGAGGGCCTTATCGCGCGGATCGATGCGCTGTCGCTGGAGAGCACAGGCGCGTTCGAAACCTGGGATGGCCGTGCCCATCCTTTCTGAACCGCACGGGATCGTCGACGCCTTCCGGGCCGCCTGGATGCGCCGGGACGGCGCGGCCATCGCGGCCTTGTTCACCGAGGACGCCGATTTCGTGAACGTCACGGGGCTGTGGTGGCATGGCCGCGCCGCCATCGGCAGGCCGCATGACGATGCGCTTAAAAGCTTCTTTGCCAAGACCGAGCTGCGCGCGGGGCGGACCGAAACCCGGATGCTGGGCCCCGACGTGGCGGTTGTCCGCTGCCGCCTGACGCTGAGCGGCCAGAAAGCCCCGGATGGCCATATCGCAGAGCCGCGCCAGACGATCCTGACCTTTGTGATGATGCGGCAGGACGCGGGCTGGCTTGCGGTCTCGGCGCAAAACACCGATGTCGTGCCGGGTCAGGAGACGCATCTGGCGGACAGGGACGGGCTGCGCGCGGTGCGGTACCGACAAGGCCACCCGCCGTCTCCCTGAGCACCTGGGCACGGCGCCGCGATCGGGCCCGCCGGGCAACGATGTTACAACGGCCAGATCAGCGGGATCAGCAGCGACGCCAGCAACCCGGTGGTGATGTTGAGCGGCAGGCCGACCTTGAGGAAATCGGAGAACTTGTAGCCGCCGGGCCCGTAGACCAGCGTGTTGGTCTGGTAGCCGATGGGCGTGGCGAAGGAACAGGACGCGGCGACCATCACCGCCACAACAAGCGGCCTGGGATCGACGCCGATCACCGCCGCGAGGCTGATCGCGATGGGGGTCAGAACCACCGCCACGGCATTGTTGCTGACCGTCTCGGTCAGGACCGAGGTCAGCAGGTAGATCGTCCAGATCAGCAGCACCGGCGGCAGGCCGGTCAGCACCGGGGCCACGGTGTTGGCAATCAGCGCCACAGCCCCCGACGCCTCCAGCGCCGCGCCGATGGCCAGCATGGCAAAGATCAGCGCCAGAAGCTGGCCTTCGACGAAGGAGAACGCCTCATCCGCATCGATGCAGCGGGTGAGCAGAACGACCGCCACCGCGATCACCGTCAGCGGCAGGATCGGCGCCACACCCAGCGCCGACAACAGCACGATCCCGGCCAGCGCCGCCAGCGCGATGGGCGCGTGATTGCGGCGATAGGCGCGCGCCGAAGGCTGCGCCACATCCACCAGATCCATCTCGTCGGCCAGCCGCTTGATATCATCCGGGCCGCCTTCCAGCAGCAGCGTGTCGCCCACGCGCACCACCAGTTCATCGAGCTGCCGCCCGATATTCTGGTTCCGCCGGTGTACCGCCAGCGGATAGACACCGTAGCGGCGCCGCAGCCGCAATGCGCCCAGACTGCGGCCAACCATCTTGCAGCCGGGGGTGATCAGCACCTCGACCGTGGTCGTCTCCTTGGCCGAGACCTGGTCGACGCGTTTCAGCGACTTGTCGCGCTGCAGGCTCAGAAGCTCGGTCATCTGGGTGCGCAACACGACAATGTCGCCCACCTGCAGCGTCACATCCTGCAGGTTGCGGCGCAGCGACAGGTCCCCGCGCACCACATCCACAAGCCGCACACCCTCGCGCTTGAAAAGCTGCACACCCAGCACGTCGCGGCCGATGAGGTTGCTGTCGGGCGGGATCACCGCTTCGGTGAAGAACTTCATCCGGCTGCGATCCGACAACATTCCCGCCATCGAGGTCCGGTCCGGCAGCAGCCAAGGCCCGACGAAATACAGATACGCCAGCCCCCAGACCACCAGCACCGCCGCCAGCGGCGTCACCTCGAAGATCGTGAACGGCGCCAGCCCCTGGCTGCGCGACACACCATCGACCAGCAGGTTGGTCGAGGTGCCGATCAGCGTTGTGGTGCCCCCGAGAATGGCCGCATAGCTGAGCGGGATCAGCAGTTTCGACGGCGCAACCCCCATGGATTTCGCCAGCTGCACGAAGATCGGCAGCATCACCACCACAACGGGTGTGTTGTTCATGAAGGCCGAGGCCACAACCACAAAGGCGATGATCCCGGCCATCGCCACGCGCGGACGGCGGGCGACCTCGGCCTCGGCATAGGTGGTGAAGCTCTCCAGCGCGCCGGTGCGCACCAGCGCGCCCATCACGATGAACATCGCCGCGATGGTCCAGGGCGCGGGGTTGGAGAGCACCGAAAGGGCGGCGTCATAAGGCAGCACGCCGGTCAGGAGCAGCACCGCGACCCCGCCGATGGCGGTGACCTCGGTCGGATAGCTTTCACGCAGGAACAACAGGAACATCACAACCACCACGCTCAGCGCAATGGTCGCCTCCGCGCTCTGGCTCAGCTCGATCAGCGCCATGGTCTGCTCATCCTGCGATCCGAAGAGGAAACGGCTACCCCGCGCCAGTGTTGCCGAGCGGCGCGGCAGGTACAAGCCCGTTGGGGCGCGGCTGCACCAGCGCCATGCCCGCGATCATCACCACCAGCGCCGACCAGAACCAGGCCGAATAGCCTTCGCCCAGAAAGACAATCGCCCAGGTCACCCCGAAGAGCGTGACCATGTAGCTCACCTGCACCGCAAAGACCGAGCCGGCATAACCCACCAGCCAGACATAGCCGGTATAGGCCGCCGCGTGCAGCAGGGACGAGGCGATGATCGCCAGATCCGGCGCGCCCCAGGGCCCGCGCGGGTCGATGAACTGCCCCGATATCGCCGCCAGAGGCAGGGTCAGCGCGAGGCCCAGCACCGACGCGCCGGTCAGCACCTGCACCGGCCGCATGCCCTGCGTGCCCCATTTGGCCACGTAATTGCCCTCGAGCGCGTAGCATGCCGCCGAAATGAGCGCGATGCCCACCCAATAGGCGCTGACACCGTCGGGCAGGCCGTCCTGCGGCAGCACCAGCAACGCCACGCCCAGCAGCCCCAGCGTGAGGCCCAGCAAGCGCCGCCAGCGGAACGTGTCGTTGCCCATGGCCAGCGCCACCGGAAAGGCCAGCATCGGCACCGAGGAAAGCAGCATCGACAGCACGCCGGACGGCAGATGCACCGCTGCGCTGTAGGATGCCGCCCCGGGCAGCACAGAGCCGATCATCGCAATCACGAAGTATAGCCAGAGGGCCGCCGGATCCCAGCGCATCCTGCGCCCCTGCAGCCGGGTCAGCGCGCCGAGAATCAGCGCCACCAGAACAGTCTGCCAGAACAGAATGCCGAAGGGCTTGTAGCCTTCGGAGACGGCGATCTTGCTCAAAGGCTGCGTGGCACCCCAGGCCGCGCCCATCGCGATCATCACGACAAAGGGCAGCGCCGCCTTCATGCAGGCCCGGCCGCCTGCAGCCGCCCGCCCTGGCGCACCATATGTATCGCGCGCGCGCGGCCGGTGGCATCGTCGGTCTCGACCATCACCCCCGACAGCGTCGCCTCCTCCAGCGCCGGGGCGAAGCGCCCTTTCGACATGCCGGTCACGAAGCGCCGCATCGGTTCGGTCTTTTCCATGCCGATGACGGAGTTGTAATCGCCGCACATGCCCGCATCGGTCAGATAGGCCGTGCCGCCGGGCAGGATCTGCGCATCGGCGGTGGGCACATGCGTGTGGGTGCCGACCACGAGGCTGGCGCGGCCATCGCAGAAATGGCCCATCGCCATCTTTTCCGACGTGGCCTCGCAATGCACGTCGACAATCGCCGCCTGCGCCTGCCCGCGCAACCGCCGCAACACATCGTCCACGGCGGAAAACGGATCGTCGAAGGCGCGCTTCATGAAGACCTGCCCCAGCACCTGCGCCACCAGAACCTTGCGCCCGCGCCGGTCCGCGAAAAGCGCGGCCCCCCGTCCCGGCGCCTGTTTGGCGAAATTCACCGGTCTGAGAATGCGCGGCTCGCTCTCGATTTCCTGCAGCATCTCCTTCTGGTCGAAGGCGTGATCTCCCAGCGTGACCACATCGGCGCCCGCCTCGAACAACCCTTGCGCATGTTTGGCGGTGATCCCGGCGCCGTTGCTGGCGTTTTCGCCATTGACCACGACAAAATCGAGCCCCCAGTCCTTGCGCAGACCCGGCAGCCGCTCGCTCACCGCCGCGCGCCCGGCGCGGCCCATCACATCACCCAGAAAGAGAAGTTTCATGGCGCCAGCGGTACGCCTTCCGCGCACAAAAGCAAAGCCCCCTCGCGTCGGCGGCCTGCACCCTGTTTCTCCGGTTCGAAAATACTTTGGGGTGAACTGGCCGCCTGCGGCCAGGAGGGGCAACGCCCCTCAGCGACAGGCCAGCGCCGAGAGGATCCGCGCGGCGCTGTAGGCGCCCAGTTCGCGTGCGTGCAGCGCGCCGTCGAACCGGACCGCCATCACCCGGCGCCAGTCGCCCGAGGCCAGGATCATCTCCGGCCCCTGCCCGCAATTGCGGATCCCGCCTTCGATATAGTCCCAGCCGATCCTGTGGTTGGAATAGCCCCTGGCCGCCGCAAGCTCGACAAGCGCGCCATCCACCAGCCGCCAGACCCGCAGCGTCTTGGCCAGATGCGGCCGGTCCACATAGGCAAACTCAAGCACGCCGTCGCCGTCGAGATCGCCCCAGCCAACCGGCGCCAGCCAGCGATTGGCGCGACCGATAAACGGTGTCGAGGTCATCAGCCCGGTTGCGGTGTAAAGCGCCAGCCGCGCGCCTTGCCGCGCATCGCTCTCGACCACCAGAACCGCCGTCGCGCCAGTGCCATCGAGATCCACGAGCCGTGGAGCGACATCCTCGAACACCCGGTGTTGCGGCAGACGCAGGGTGACGTCGCGCAGATCGCGCTTGGCGCAGCCCGGGCAATGATCCACCCGCAGCCGCAATGCGCCCCACTCCACCGCGTCGCCCAGCACACCATGGGCGTAACGCGTTGTGGGCTCGATATAGGTGGCTTCCAGCAGCGTGGTTTGCGGTGCCGCATGCAAGGATGCGCCCTGCACCATCAGCCACCCACACAACATCAGACCCGCGCCGCGAGCAAGACGCCGCCACCCGCGCGACAGCAGACGCGGCGCTTTTGCTGGACAATCCGCGTTTCCGGACGGAAAACCGGTCACCGCTTTTCCTGGAATTAGCCGATCTGAATCTCGCGCATTTCCGGACGGAAAAGCAGGGGCCATCAGATCTGCTTTTCGGGCATGTTCACCACCAGCCCGTCCAGCGCATCGGTGACCTTCAACTGGCAGGTCAGGCGCGACCGCTCGGGGTTGGGCTCATAGGCAAAGTCGAGCATGTCCTCTTCCATGTCTTCCTTGGCCGGCAGCTTTTCGACCCAGGCCGGGTCCACATAGACGTGGCAGGTCGAGCAGGCGCAGGCGCCGCCGCAATCGGCCTCGATGCCGGGAATGCCGTTGTCGCGCGCGCCTTCCATGACCGTTAGGCCGTTGGCCACGTCGACGACATGCTCGGTGCCGTTATGCTCGATATAGGTGATCTTTGCCATGTCCCGACCTCTCCCAAACTGATCCGGCACCTTACCTAATCCGCACAGGCGCGGCCTGCCAGTCCCAATCGTGTTATTCCTGCGCCGGAGTGGCACGGCATGGCGCGGACCCCGCCCGGAGCCTTGGCCCCGGGCAAAAAATGTTCTACCTGTGTTCTTATGTCGTCCCCTGCCGCCTCACCCTCTGCCACGCCGCCCCGCTGGCCCCGCCCGCCCTCGGCGCTGACCGCGGCGGAGCTTGGGCTGCCGCCATCGGGGGCGCGGATCACCGTTGCGGGGCTGGTGATCCTGCGCCAGCGCCCGGGCACCGCCAAGGGGGTGATCTTTCTCACGCTCGAGGATGAAACCGGCGTCGTGAACATCATCGTCTGGCGCAAGATGTATGAACGCTTCCGCCGCGCGGTGATCTCGGGGCGCATGCTGCGGGTGACCGGGCGGCTGCAGCGCGAAGGCGGCGTGACCCATGTGCTGGCCGAAGAGATCGAGGACATCTCGCAGCTGCTCGACGCGCTGCTCTCCGAGCCGCTTCCCAGACCACATGAAACCGGGTAAGGTGCCGGAAAGAAAGGCACGACAGAGGCCCCGAGCAGAATGAAACGCCCCGCCGTCCTGGCCGCAGCGACCGCGCTTGCCGCCTGCACGCATAATGCGCCGCACGCACCCGCGCCCGGCGGTGCTGCCGACGTTGCCCGTGCCGATCAGCAACCCACCATCCTGCAACCGGCCAGGCGGCCCGCGCCGGTGACCGACCGCCAGGCCGATGGCAGTTGCTCGACCCGCGAAGTCACGCCCGCGGTCTACGAGCAGATCATGGGCGAAGTGCAGGTGGTGCAGGCCGACATCGCCGAAGACGGCACGGTGATCCGCCCGCCGGTCTATCGCCGCGCGCCGGTGCCGCGCATCGTGCGTCCGCGCGCCGAGATCCGTTTTGCCGCCCCCTGCCCCGAGACCATGACACCGGATTTCGTGGCCTCTCTGCAGCGCGCGCTGGCCGCGCGCGGCTATCTCGATGGTGCGGTCAGCGGACAGATCGACGCGGCCACCTCCGCCGCGATCCGCAGATACCAGTCCGAACGCGGGCTGGAAAGCGACCAGGTCTCGCTCGAGACAGCGCGCGCGCTGGGCCTTGTGGCCGTGCCGCGCGACGCGCAGGCCGACGGCTGAGCCGCCTGCAGCCCGGCCCGCCCCGAGCCATCCCGCACCACCCGGCCGCGCATGAAAAAAGGCGCCCGGGGGCCGGGCGCCTTCTCATCACGTCACCGGGACGGGATTATTCGTCTTCGGCAAGGCTCAGCGCCACAAAGCGCGGATCGCCCCCGCGGCGGACCAGAAGCAGGATCGACTTGCGACCCGCTTCCTTGGCCTCGTCGATGCGGTCTTCCAGATCGCCGAGGCTCAGAACGGCGCTCTGGCCCGCTTCGGTGATCAGATCGCCTGCGCGCAGACCCTTTTCATAGGCCTCCGACGTCTCGTCGACCGACATCACCGCAAGGCCCTTGGCATTGTCCGCCAGTTCGAGCTGCTCGCGGATCTCCTCGGTGAGCGGGCTCAGCGTCAGGCCCATCAGGTCCAGCGTCGACGGCTCCACCGGCGCGTCTTCGGTCTGGGCGGCGGGCACCGCGCGTTGGGCATCCTCGCGGCGGGTCAGCGTGACCAGCAGCGTTTCGGTCTGGCCATCGCGGTTGACCACGACGCGCACGGTCTTGCCGACCGGGCTGTTGGCCACGATGCGCACCAGCTGGCGCGTGTCCTCGACCTCGCGCCCGTCAAAGGTCACGATCACGTCGCCCGCGAGCACGCCGGCCTCCTTGGCGGGGCCTTCCGGCACATCCGACACAAGCGCGCCCTTGGCCTCTTCCAGCCCGAGCGCTTCGGCCACGTCCTCGTCCACGTCCTGGATCCGCACGCCAAGCCAGCCACGGCGGGTTTCGCCAAACTCCTGCAGCTGGTCGACCACGCGGGTCACCACGTTGGAGGCCATCGAGAAGCCGATGCCGATCGAGCCGCCATTGGGCGACAGGATCGCCGTGTTCACGCCGATGACCTCGCCTTCCATGTTGAAGAGCGGACCGCCCGAGTTGCCCCGGTTGATCGCCGCGTCGGTCTGGATGTAGTCGTCATAGGTGCCGCTCAGCGCGCGGTTGCGGGCCGAGACGATGCCCGCGGAGACCGAAAAGCCCTGACCCAGCGGATTGCCCATGGCCATCACCCAGTCGCCCACGCGCGCGGTGTTGCTGTCGCCGAAAAGCACATAAGGCAGCGGGCGGTCGGCCTCGACCTTCAGCAGCGCGATATCGGTGTTGGGATCGGTGCCGATCAGCTCGGCGGGCAGCTCGAAGCCCTCGAAGAACTCGATGGTGATCTCGTCGGCGCCTTCGATCACGTGGTTGTTGGTGACGATGAAGCCATCTTCGGAGATGACAAAACCCGAGCCCAGCGCGGAGCTGCGGCGCGGACGGTCGCCACGATTGCCACGGTCCTGAAATTCGCGGAAGAAATCCTCGAACGGGGACCCTTCGGGCACGATGCCCTGCGGCCCGGTGCGGCCGGCGACGGTTGTGGATGTGGTAATGTTCACCACGGAGGGGCTGATGGTCTCGGCCAGATCGGCAAAGCTTTCCGGCGCGCCGCGCGCCTGCGCCATCAGGGATTGGGACACGATCAGGATCATCGACAGCGTCGTCAGCCAGAACAGACGTAACGGCGTCGCGTTTTCCCGTGCCAATGCAAGAGATTGCGGTTTCAATTGGAACTCCTTCGTTCTCTGCCAGCAGCGTCGCGGCGCTCATGCGCGCGACCTCCTGCCTCCTCACAAGTCAGTCTGTCAAAGATAGGTGCGCAGGCGCAACACCAAAGGCAGGAAATCCGGACCTCAAGGTTTTGTGACTGAAGGCGCCCGGAACCCCTGCGCGTGACGTTGCGTTTAGCAGCCTATCGGCGATCTTTCTATCCAAGACTACCGCAAAACGCGTTTGCGTGCATCCGCGGTTCACCCGTCTGCACGGTGCGCGCCTTCGCCAACTGCTTTGGCGAGAGTTCCGTTGTCCTGACATTCGGGATGCCGCGCCCCGGTCATGGGCTGACCGACCCCTGGCTCATCAACGACGACGAGGACGCGCTGCGCTTCCGGTCCTTCATCACCGCCAGCGAGGCGCGCGACGGTTTGCTGCCACAAGCCGACATCTGCACTTGGCGAAGCGGCAATTGTGCCCGCATCACGCGCTGACAAGCAGAGGGCGACCGCGCGCAGACGCCGCCTGCGAGGCCCCCGGTTGCGCGCGCGCAAAGCACCGGATTTCGCCGCAGGAATGCCCGCAAATTTGCGCTTGACGTGAATGCATCTCAGCCGTAATCACCCCGCACGGTTTGGCGGAGTAGCTCAGTTGGTTAGAGCAGCGGAATCATAATCCGCGTGTCGGGGGTTCAAGTCCCTCCTCCGCTACCACCTCATCCCACCCCCCGTTTCACTTCTGTTGCGTCACGCGCGGCTTTGCGTCTTTGTGGCCCCTGACAGCCACAGCGAGGAGCACCGCCATGATAGAGCGCATCGAAACCGGCCAGCGGATGAGCAAGATCGTCAAGCATAACGGCGTGGCCTATCTTTGCGGACAGGTCGGCAGCGGCGACAGCGTGACCGAGCAGACGCGGGAGTGTCTGGCGCGCGTTCAGGCGCTGCTCGAACAGGCCGGGTCCTCGCGTGACCAGATGCTGCAAGTGATCATCTGGCTGGCGGATATGGCGGATTTTGCCGAGATGAATGCGGTCTGGGATGACTGGGTACCGGACGGCCATGCCCCCGCCCGCGCCTGCGGCGAGGCAAAGCTGGCACGGCCCGAACTGAAGGTTGAAATCATCGTCACGGCAGCCTGTTGAACACCAATGCACCCCGGCCGAGGATCCTTGCGCTGCATACCGGCGGCACAATCGGCATGGCGCGCGGACCGGAGGGGTTTGCCCCAAAGGCGGGGGTGGTCGAGGACATGTTGCGCGCGCTGGTCAGCGACGCTCCGGATATCGCGCAGGTCGACATCACAACCCTCGCGCCGCTGATCGACAGCGCCAACGCCTCACCCGCCGACTGGCACCGGATCGCCTCGGGCATCCATGCCGCCTATCCGGACTATGACGGTTTTCTGGTCATCCATGGGACCGACACGATGGCCTATTCGGCGGCGGCGCTGTGTTTCGCGCTCGACGGGTTGGGCAAACCGGTGATCCTGACCGGGGCGATGCTGCCATTGACCGTTGAGGGCAGCGACGGGATGCGCAACCTGCGCGATGCGCTTGCCGCGGCACGTGATGCGCCGCCGGGGGTCTGGGTCCAGTTTGCCGGTCGGCGTCTGCATGGCGCGCGGGTGCGCAAGACCCATTCGCGGGCCTTCGACGGGTTCAATGCCGATGCCAGCGTCGTGCCGCCCCGGCTCGAGGGGCCGACGCTTCGGCTGCATGCCCCGCAGCCCGCGCGCGTCGCGGTGCTCGCCGTGGCGCCCGGTGTGCCCGACGATTTCTTTGCCTATGCCGCCCGCAATTTTGACGGGTTTGTGCTGCGCTGCTACGGCTCTGGCACCGCACCCGAGACGCCGGGCCTGCGCGCCGCGCTGAAAGAGGCGCAAGCCGCCGGGCACCCGGTGGTTGCGGTGAGCCAATGCCCCGAAGGCGGCATGGCGCTGGGAACCTACGCCGCTGCCGGGATCCTGCGGGACGGCGGAGTGATCGACGGGCGCGACATGACGGTGGAGGCGGCCTTTGCCAAGCTGATCTACACGCTTGCCTATAGCTCCGACCCCGGTACGCGGCGCGCGCGACTGCAAACCGCGCTCTGCGGTGAGCTTACGCCAGAAGCCGCGCCAACCGCCTGAACGCGGACCACGGATCGGCGCCCATTCGCGCAAACGCGTAAAATCCACGCAATCGCGCGCGCCCGATCCTGCAAATTCTGTTGCCTAAGTGTCGCCCGCCGCCTATCTGCGCCGTTAACGCTAACAGCAACGCGCCGTTCCCCTTGAACTTCCCGCAAGGGCTGCGCATGCACGTCGCAAAAGGAGATTCTCCATGAAGGATGCCGTGATGGCTGCCACCGATTTCCGCAGCGCGATCTTGAACCACCTGACCTATTCGATGGGCAAGGATCCCGACCACGCCAAGCTGCAGGACTGGCGTCTGGCGCTGAGCCACGCCTTGCGCGACCGCATTGTCGACCGCTGGATGGCCGCGACCCGCGAAGGCTACCGCGCCGATGCCAAGCGGGTCTATTACCTGTCGATGGAGTTCCTGATCGGGCGGCTGCTGGAAGACGGGCTGATCAACCTCGCGCTCGCCGAAGAGGCGCAGAGCGCGCTGGAAAGCTTTGGGCTCGATTACGACGCCGTGCTGCATGACGAGCCGGACGCAGCGCTTGGCAATGGCGGGCTTGGGCGTCTGGCCGCCTGTTTCATGGAGAGCCTCGCCACGCTGGGCACGCCCTCCTACGGCTACGGCATCCGCTACGAGCACGGGCTCTTCAAGCAGAGCTTTGTGAACGGACGGCAGACCGAAGCGCCCGAGGATTGGCTCGAAGAGCGTCACGTCTGGGAGTTCGAGCGCCCGGAGGCCCGCTTTACCCTGGGGTTCGGCGGCGAGGTCGTCACCAAATCCGGTCAGACCATTTGGAAGCCCGCCGATCTGGTGCAGGCCGAAGCCTATGACACGCCCATCGTCGGCTGGCAGGGCAAATGGGCCAATACGCTGCGGCTCTGGGCCGGGCGCGCGGTCGATCCGTTCGACCTCGACCGGTTCAACCATGGCGATTTTGCCGCCGCCGCCGAAGGCGAAGCGCTGGCGCGGACCATTTCGCGCGTGCTCTACCCCGAGGACAGCACCGATATCGGCAAGGAGTTGCGGCTCAAGCAGGAGTATTTCTTTTCGGCCGCCTCGATCCGCGACATTCTGCGGCGTTTCGAGACCGGGCACAGCGACCTGGCCGCGCTGCCGTCGAAAGTCGCGATCCAGCTCAACGACACGCACCCCGCGATTGCCGGGCCGGAGCTCATCCGCCTGCTGCATGACGAGCGCGGCCTGTCCTTTGACGAGGCGCTGTCGATCACCCAGGGCTGCGTGAACTACACCAACCATACGCTGCTGCCAGAAGCGCTGGAATCCTGGGATCAGGCGCTGTTCGGACGGCTGCTGCCGCGGCATCTGCAGATCATCGACCGGGTGGACGACGCCCATGCCAAGGCCCATCCCAAGCGCCGCGTCAGCGCGCGCGGCGACGGGCGGGTCAAGATGGGCGAGCTGAGCTTTATCCTCGCCAACCGGGTGAACGGCGTCTCGGCCCTGCATACCGGGCTGATGAAGACCACCGTCTTCAAGGATCTGCACGAGCTGCACCCCGAGAAGATCGTGAATCAGACCAATGGTGTGACCCCGCGGCGCTGGCTCAACGCCTGTAATCCGGCGCTTTCGGCACTGATCACCGACAGCATCGGCGAATCGTGGGTCGGCCATCTGCAGGATCTCGAAGGGCTCGAGCCGCATGTGCAGGATGCCGGCTGGCTGGAGCGCTACGCCGCGGCCAAGGCCGCCAACAAGGAGTCGCTTGCGGGCTATGTGAAGGACCGCATGGGCCTCACGCTCAACACCGACGCGATGTTCGACATCCAGATCAAGCGGATCCACGAATACAAGCGTCAGCACCTCAATATCCTCGAGACCATCGCGCTCTGGCAGGAGATGCGGGACAATCCCACCGGCGACTGGACCCCGCGCGTCAAGATCTTCGGCGGCAAGGCGGCGCCGGGCTATTTCTTTGCCAAGGACATCATCCACCTGATCAACGACGTGGGCACGGTGGTCAATGCCGATCCCATCACCCGCGATCTGCTGCAGGTGGTCTATCCTGCCAACTACAATGTCACGCTGGCCGAACGGCTGATCCCCGCGGCCGATCTCAGCGAGCAGATCTCCACCGCGGGCAAGGAGGCCTCGGGCACCGGCAACATGAAGTTCGCGCTGAACGGCGCGCCCACCATCGGCACGCTCGATGGCGCCAATGTGGAGATCCGCGAACATGTGGGGGCAGAGAACTTCTTTCTCTTCGGCATGCAGGCGCATGAGGTCGACGCGCGCCGGGCCATCGCCGATCATGCGATGCAGGCGATCAATGCCGACCCGCGGCTTGCCCGCGCGCTCAGGGCTGTGCGCGACGGCGCTTTCAGCGCGGCAGAACCCGACCGCTATCGCGGCATCGTCGAGAATGTCAGCGGGCCCGATTACTTCCTCGTGTCGTCGGATTTCTCCGACTACTGGCGCGCGCAGCGCGAAGTCGATCTGGCCTATCGGGACACCGGGGCTTGGATGAAGATGGCGGCGCTGAATACCGCGCGCTCGGGCTGGTTCAGCTCGGACCGCACGATCCAGGGCTATATGGCGGATATCTGGGGGGCAAAAAGTCTCTTGGGAACAATCTAAGACATAGCCGGTTTATCTCCGGGCGGTTGAAGCGCGCGCTGATTGACTTAGTGTAGACGTCTGGGAGAGTGAGCATGCAAGAGATCGATCCGAAAGACGTCGCCGACCCCAATGCCCTGGCCAGCCTTGTCGCGGGACGGTTCGATGATCCGTTCGCGCTGCTCGGGCCGCACAGGAAAGGCCGCAGCCGCCATGTCACCGCCTTCGATCCCGGCGCCACCGCGCTTTCGGCGGTGGTGGCGGGCAAGGCGCATCCGTTGACCCCGCTCAAAGGGCTGAAGGGCGTGTTTCACGGCAAGGTGCCGGGCACCAAACCCTATCATCTGCGCGGCGAGGCGGAGGGCCAGAGCTGGGACATGGACGACCCCTACAGGTTCGGCCCGGTGCTCGGCAGGCTTGACGAATACCTTCTGGGCGAAGGCACGCACAAGCAGCTGTGGCACGTGCTGGGCGCACATGTCATGGAGCATGAAGGCACCAGGGGTACACATTTTGCGGTCTGGGCGCCGAATGCGCGCCGGGTGTCGGTTGTGGGCGATTTCAACGCCTGGGACGGGCGCCGTTATGTCATGCGACGCAGAGGGGCGACGGGCGTGTGGGAGATCTTCCTGCCCGGCGTCGGCGACGGCACCGCCTATAAATACGAGGTCATGGGCGCGGGTGGCGAGCTGCACATGAAGGCCGATCCGGTGGGCTTCGGATCGCAGCACCCGCCGGAGACCGCCAGCATCGTGCGCGACATCTCGGGCTATGGCTGGTCCGATCAGGGCTGGATGACCCGCCGCGAGGCCGCGCATCGCACCGACCAGCCGATCTCCGTCTACGAAGTGCAACTTGGCAGCTGGAAGCGCAAGGAAGGCGGGCGGCCGATCTCGTACCTGGAGGCCGCCGAGGAGCTTGTCGATTACGTCACCGACATGGGGTTCACGCATATCGAGCTGCTGCCGGTCTCCGAATATCCGTTTGACGGCTCCTGGGGCTATCAGCCCGTGGGCATGTACGCGCCGACGATCCGCTTTGGCCCGCCGCACGAGTTCCGCGATCTTGTGAACGCCGCGCACAAGTCGGGGCTAGGCATCCTGCTCGACTGGGTGCCGGGGCATTTTCCGACCGATGCGCACGGGCTCGGGCGGTTCGACGGCACCGCGCTATATGAACACGCCGACCCGCGCGAGGGCTTTCATCAGGACTGGAATACGCTCATCTACAATTACGGGCGCCGGGAGGTGATGAACTACCTCACCGCCAACGCCCTCTATTGGCTTGAGGAATACCATGTGGACGGGCTGCGGGTCGATGCCGTGGCCTCCATGCTCTACCGCGATTATTCGCGCAACGAGGGCGAATGGGTGCCAAACAAGGATGGCGGGCGCGAGAATTACGAAGCCATCGAGATGCTGCAGACGATGAACCGCGAAGCCTACGGCGCGCATCCCGGCATCATGACCGTGGCCGAGGAAAGCACCTCCTATCCCAAGGTGTCGCGCCCGATCTACGATGGCGGGCTGGGCTTCGGCTTCAAGTGGAACATGGGCTGGATGAACGATACGCTCGACTACATCCAGAAGGATCCGATCTACCGCCAGCATCATCACCACCAGATGACCTTCGGCATGCATTACGCGTTTTCCGAAAACTTCATCCTGCCGATCAGCCATGACGAGGTGGTGCATGGCAAAGGCGCGATGGTCGCCAAGATGCCCGGCAACGCGTGGGAGAAATTCGCAAATCTGCGCGCCTATTACGGCTTCATGTGGGGGCATCCGGGCAAGAAGCTGCTCTTCATGGGACAGGAATTCGCCCAGCGCCACGAGTGGAATCACAATTCCGAGATCGACTGGGCCTGCCTGGCCGATCCCGCCCATGCGGGCATGCAGTCGCTGGTGCGCGACCTCAACACGCTCTACCGCGACACTCCGGCCCTGCATAAGCACGATTGCGACCCCGAAGGTTTCCAGTGGATCGAGGCCAATGACGCCGCGCGCTCTGTCTATGCGTGGATCCGCAAGGGCGGCGCTGACGATCCGGAGGTGGTGGTGGTCTGCAACTTCACCCCGGTGGAGCGCACGGCCTACACGCTGGGCCTGCCCTCCGAAGGCCGTTGGCGCGAGGCGCTCAACACCGATGCCGAGATCTATGGCGGCGGCGCGCGCGGCAATATGGGCGGCGTGACCGCCAAGGCGGGCGACAGCCACGGCATGACGGCGCAGGCCGATGTGGTGCTGCCGCCGCTCTCGACGCTGATTTTCATCAAGGAGACGGACTGACCGCGACGCGACCCACCACGATGACCGCGAAACGCGGCTGAAGAACGAATTACTGGGAGGAAAACTTATGGCGACCGAAAACAGCCGGCTGACAAACCGCTCCATGGCCTTTGTGCTGGCGGGCGGGCGAGGATCCCGCCTCAAGGAGCTCACCGACAGGCGCGTGAAACCCGCGGTCTATTTCGGCGGCAAGACCCGGATCGTGGATTTTGCGCTGTCCAACGCGCTCAATTCCGGCATCCGCAAGATGGCCATCGCCACCCAGTACAAGGCGCATTCGCTGATCCGGCACTGCCAGCGCGGCTGGAGCTTCTTCCGCGCCGAACGCAACGAGTTTCTCGACGTGCTGCCCGCCTCGCAGCGCTATGACGAGGCGATGTGGTATCGCGGCACCGCCGATGCGGTGGCCCAGAACATCGACATCGTCGACAGCTACGACGTCGATTACGTGCTGATCCTCGCGGGCGACCACATCTACAAGATGGATTATGAAAAGATGATCCGTCATCATGTGGAGGCGGATGCCGATGTGACCATCGGCTGCCTCACCGTGCCGCGTATGGAAGCCACCGCCTTTGGCGTGATGGCGGTGGATGAAAGCGACCGGATCACCAGCTTTCTGGAAAAGCCCGAAGATCCGCCGGGCACCCCGCACGATCCCGAAGTCGCCCTGGCGTCGATGGGCATCTATGTCTTCAAATGGTCTTTCCTGCGGGCGCTGCTGATCAACGACATGGAAGACGACAATTCCAGCCACGATTTCGGCAACGACATCATTCCGGACATCGTCAAGAACGGCAAGGCGCAGGCGCATCGCTTTACCGACAGCTGCGTGCGCTCCTCCAACGAGACCACCGCCTACTGGCGCGATGTCGGCACGGTGGATGCGTTCTGGAAGGCCAATATCGACCTCACGGATTTCACGCCGGAACTCGACCTCTGGGACACCGAATGGCCGATCTGGACCTATTCCGAAAGCGTGCCGCCGGCGAAGTTCATCCATGACGAAGCCGACCGGCGCGGCAATGCGGTCTCCTCGCTGGTCTCTGGCGGCTGCATCATCTCGGGCACCGAAATCCGGCGCTCGCTGCTGTTCACGCAGGTGCACACCAATTCCTATGCCAGCCTCGACGGCGCGGTGGTGCTGCCTTACGTCAATGTCGCGCGACATGCGCGGTTGAAAAACGTGGTGATTGACCGCGGCGTCCAGATCCCCGAAGGACTGGTGGTGGGCGAAGACCCCGAAGAAGATGCAAAGTGGTTCCGCGTCACCGATGGCGGAGTTACGCTGATCACCACCCCGATGCTGGAAAAGCGAGCCGCCGAAAAATGATCCCCGTCCTCTCCGTCACCTCCGAATGTGTGCCGCTGGTCAAAACCGGCGGGCTTGCGGATGTGGCGGGGGCACTGCCCGGCGCCCTTGCCGGGCACGGGGTCGAGATGCGCACCCTGCTGCCGGGCTATCCGTCGGTGATGAAGGCGCAACCCGACGCGACAGAGGTCGTGCAGATCGAGAATTACTTTGGCGGCACGGCGAAGATCCGGCGCGGATCGCTGGGCGAGGCGGTACTCTACATCCTCGACGCGCCGCATCTCTTTGACCGCGACGGCTCGATCTATCTGGGCCCGGACGGGCGCGACTGGTCTGACAACCCTATCCGCTTTGCCGCGCTTTCGAACGCGGCGGCACTGATCGCCGCAAAGGGGCTCGACGGCTGGCGGCCGCAGATCGTGCATATGCATGATTGGCAGGCCGCTTTGACCCCGGTCTATCTGCGGCAGATGGGTGTTCAGGATGTGCGCAGCCTGCTCACGATCCACAACATCGCCTTTCAGGGCATCGCCCCGCCCGATCTCATGGGCCGGATGGGGCTCGAGCCGCAGGGCTTCACCCGCGACGGGTTCGAATATTGGGGGCGGATCAGCGCGCTCAAAGCCGGGATTGTCTATGCCGACAAGGTCTCCACCGTGTCGCCGACCTATGCGCGCGAGCTGATGCGCGAAGAGTTCGGCATGGGCCTGCAGGGCGTTTTGAGCGACCGCGGCGGCGATTTTCTGGGCATTCTCAACGGCATCGACGAAGAGGTCTGGCGCCCGCCCTACAAGGCCCCCACCGGCAAGGCCAAGCTGAAAGCCGCCCTGCGCGCGGAGTTCGACCTGCCTGAGGCCAACGGCCCGCTCTGCGTGGTGATCTCGCGGCTAACGGCACAAAAGGGGCTCGATCTGCTGCTTGACGCGCTGCCCAGCCTTCTGGGCAATGACGGCCAGCTTGCCTTGCTGGGCTCCGGCGATGGTCGGCTTGAGCAGCAATACCGCGAGGCGGCGGCGCGTCACAAAGGCGTGGCGGTGCATGTGGGTTACGACGAGGCGCTGTCGCACCGGATGATCGAGGGCGCCGACGCGATCCTCGTGCCGTCGCGCTTCGAGCCTTGCGGTCTGACCCAGCTTTACGGTCTGCGCTACGGCACGCTGCCGGTGGTTGCCGCAACCGGCGGGCTGGCGGACACGGTGATCGACGCCAACCCCGCCGCGCTCGCCCGCGGCGTCGCAACCGGCATCCAGTTTCATCCGGTGACCGCGCAGGCGCTCTCTGCCGCGCTGGAGCAGCTCTGCGCGCTCTACCGAAACCCCAAGGTCTGGGCCAGGTGTACGCGCAACGCGATGGCCCAGCCGGTGGGCTGGGAAAGCTCTGCCGGGGAATACGCCGCGCTCTTCGAGGCGATGACCGCCGGATGACGCAATCGCCCGTTCTGGAAGGCCGCGCCAGCCCGCTTGGCGCCACGTTCGACGGCGACGGGGTGAATTTCGCGGTGTTTTCGGAACATGCGACGCGGGTCACGCTGTGCCTTTTCGATGCCGACGGCAAGACAGAGACCCAGCGCATCGATCTGCCGGAACGTGACGGCGATGTCTGGCACGGCTATATCCCCGGGCTGCGTCCGGGCCAGATGTACGGCATCCGCGCCGAAGGGCCTTACGCGCCCTCGCAGGGGCACCGTTTCAACTACAACAAGCTGCTGATCGACCCTTATGCCAAGCGGCTGACCGGCCATCCCACCTGGCACGACGCGCTGATGGGCTACACCGTGGGCGACGCGGCCCGCGATCTGAGTTTCGACACCCGCGACAGCGCGCGTTACATGCCGCGCTGCGTGGTCGAGGATCCGTCCTTTGCCTGGGGAGAGGACACTGCTCCGCGCACCCCGGTCGCCGAGACGATCATCTACGAGGCGCATACCAAGGGTATCACGCAACTCGCCCCCGGCATCGAGCATCCCGGCAGCTTTCTGGGTCTCGCCTCCGACCCGATGCTGGAGCATCTCACCGATCTTGGCATCACCGCGCTGGAATTGCTGCCGGTGCATGCGTTTCTGAACGACCGCTTTCTGGTGGAGAAGGCCCTCACCAATTACTGGGGCTACCAGTCGCTGGGCTTTTTCGCGCCCGACCCCCGCTACCTCGCCAATGCCGAGATCGCGGAATTCCAGCACATGGTCGCGCGGATGCACAGCGCGGGCATCGAGGTCTATCTCGACGTGGTCTACAACCACAGCGGCGAAGGCACCGAGATGGGGCCGACGCTGGCCTTTCGCGGGCTCGACAACCGCAGCTACTACCGGCTGGCCGACGACCCGCGCTATTACGTGAACGACACCGGCACCGGCAACACGCTGAACCTCGATCATCCAATGGTGCTGCGAATGGTGCTGGATTCACTGCGCTACTGGGTCGAGACCATGCATGTGGACGGGTTCCGCTTTGACCTCTGCTCGACGCTGGGGCGCACGCCGCATGGCTTCGACCGGGGGGCTGCATTCTTCGATGCAATCCGGCAGGATCCGGTGCTGACCGACGTCAAGCTCATCGCCGAGCCCTGGGATATCGGCCCCGGCGGCTATCAGGTTGGCGGCTTTCCACCGCCCTTTCTGGAGTGGAACGACAAGTATCGCGACGGCATCCGCCGGTTCTGGCGCGGCGATGCCGGGCATGTGCCGGTGCTGGCAGACCGCCTGACCGGCTCTGCCCTGCAATTCGATCATTCCGGCAGGCCCGCCACAACGTCGGTCAATTTCGTGACCGCCCATGACGGCTTCACGCTGATGGACACGGTCAGCTACAAAGAAAAGCACAACCACGCCAATGGCGAGGACAATCGCGACGGCCATGGCGAGAACTTCTCGGACAATATGGGCCATGAAGGCCCCACGACCGACCCCACGCTGCGCCGCGCCCGCGCGCTGCGGCGGCGCAATCTGCTGGCCACGGTGCTCTTGTCGCAGGGCACGCCGATGCTGCTGGCGGGCGATGAGCTGGGCAACAGCCAGGGCGGCAACAACAACGCCTATTGTCAGGACAACGCCACAGGCTGGGTCACCTGGGACGGTGCCGACCCCGAATTTCTGAGCTTCGTCAAGCGGCTGATCGCCTTTCGCAAGGCGCATCCGATCCTGCGCCAGAAGCGCTTTCTGCATTCGCGCGAACGGGCCACCGACGGGCAGGAGGATCTGTTCTGGCGCCGTGCCGATGGCGCGCCGATGACCGATGCGGACTGGACCGCGCCCGAGCTGCGCACGCTCTGCGCCGAGATGCGCATGGCCTCCGACACGCCGCCCTACGCGCAGACAGAAGCAGCTCTGTTCCTGGTCTTCAACGCCGGTGGCAGTGTCATGGTCAAGCTGCCGGAGCCGCCCGCCGGCTGGCACTGGCGGCTCGGGCTCGACAGCGCGCGGCCCTCGGCCCAACCCGGCCGCATCGACCGGCGTCTGCTGTCCGCCGCCGCCGACAGCGTCATCGCGCTGGAACTGGAGCGCGGCAATGAGTGACGCGCGGCTGGTGCTGGCGCGGCGGATGGGCGTGGTTGCGCGCTACAAGGACCAGACCGGCACCACCCGCGACACCTCGGTCGAGACCGCCGTGGCACTGCTTGCCGCGATGGGCATCGACACCCCGACGGAGCGACTTGCCCGCGCGTACAAGCCCGAGGCCAGCAAGGCGCTGCCGAAGGACATCATCACGGACGCGGACACCGTTCCGCCGCTCGACATCGCCGGTGACTGGAATCTGACGCTGGAGACCGGCGAGACCCGCGAGGGGCGCGGCGCTTTGCCGGTGCTGCCGCTCGGCATCCATACACTTCGCGCCGGGGCCCGTCGCTGGACGCTTCTCGCCGCGCCGCCGGCCTTGCCGCTGCCCAGACGCGACTGGGGTGTGATCGCACCGCTTTACGGGCTGTCCGACCGCGGGATCGGCGATTTTGACGATCTGCACGCGCTCGGTCTCGGGCTGGCCAAAACCGGCGCCGGGTTTCTGGGGCTCAACCCGGTGCATGCGGGCTTTCCCACGGCCCCGGACGTCTTCAGCCCCTACACGCCCTCGCATCGCCGCAGGCTCAACGTCATGCATCTGCCGGGTGCTGAGGGAAGGCCGGGCGCGCTCATTGACTACGGCGCCGAGATCCCGGCCAGGATGCAGGCCCTGCGCGCGGCCTATGACGCGTGGGACGGGTCTCCGGGTTTCGACGCCTATCTCGACCGCGAGGGGGACAGCTTGCAGCGTTTCGCGCTGCACCAGGCCCTGTCAGAGCGGCACGGCGCGTTCTGGAACACCTGGCCCGCGTCGTTGCAGGATCCGCAGTCGGGCGCGGCACGGACCGCCCGCGCGGAGCTTGCCACCGATCTGCGCTTTCACGCCTGGCTGCAATGGTGTGCCGAAGCCGCGCTGACCGACACGCAGCAGGCCCTGCGCGCGGCGGGCATGAGCCACGGGCTCTATCTCGATCTGGCGGTGGGCACCCACCCGCATGGCGCCGAAACCTGGGAGGATCGCGGCAGCTTTGCCTTCGGCGCCTCGCTCGGCGCACCTCCCGATGCCTTCTCGGCCGATGGGCAGAACTGGGCGCTGGCGCCGTTCAACCCGCAAGCTCTGCGCGCTTGCGCCTATGCGCCATTGGCCGAAACGCTCAGGCGCCAGCTACTGTTCTCCGGGCTCTTGCGGATCGATCACATCCTTGGGTTCGAGCGCGCCTTCTGGGTCCCCGACGCGGCACCGGGGGCTTACGTCAAGATGCCCCGCGACGCGATGCTGGCGGTGATCCGGATCGAGGCCGCGCGCGCCAATGCAAGCATCGTCGGTGAGGATCTCGGCAACATTCCCAAAGGGCTGCGCGGCGCTCTTGAAGCATCGGGCATCCTTGGCTGCCGGGTGGCGATCTTTGAGCGCGCGCGGTGGTCGCCACCCCGGTTTCGCAAGGCAAGCGCCTATCCGGACGCCTCGATCGCCAGCTTCTCCACCCATGATCTGCCGACCTGGCAAGGCTGGCGCACAGGCGCGGATATCGGCGCACATGCACGCATCGGCAATCTCGATGACACCGGGGCCGCAAAGGCGCAGGCCGACCGGAGCGCCGAAGTCGCCGCCTTCGACCGCATGCTCGCCGACCCCTCGCTCGACGCCATGCACGGCTTTCTGGCCGAAACCCCCGCGCGCCTCGTGGCGTTACAGGCCGAGAACCTGCTGGGCATCGCGGCGCAGCCCAACCTGCCCGGCACAATCGACGAATACCCCAATTGGCGGATGCGCCTGCCTGTGTCGCCAGAGGCGCTTTCATGCCATGATGCCCTCAAGAGCGCCGCCAGGATCATGGCAAACGCCGGACGACAAGGAGACAGAAGATGACCCCGCACAGAGTTGATACCAAGCCCATCGATGGGCAAAAACCGGGCACGTCCGGGCTGCGCAAGAAAACATCCGTCTTCATGTCGCCGCATTATCTGGAAAACTTCGTGCAGGCGATTTTCGAGGGCACCGGTGGCGCCTCCGGCAAGACCTATGTGCTGGGCGGCGATGGCCGTTACTTCAACGACCGCGCCGCGCAGGTCATCCTGAGAATGGCCGCCGCCAATGGCGCCGCCAAGGTGATCGTCGGTAAAAACGCTTTGCTTTCAACGCCTGCCGCGTCGAATCTCATCCGGATTAACAAGACCGATGGCGGCATCATCCTGTCCGCCAGCCACAATCCCGGCGGCCCGGACGAGGATTTTGGCGTCAAGTTCAACGCCGCCAATGGCGGACCCGCGCCCGAAGGCATGACCGAAAAGATTTTCGAGGCGACCAAGTCGTTGACATCCTACCAGATTCTCGACGCACAGGACGTGGATCTGAGCACAACCGGAGAGGTGATGCTCGGCGCGATGCAGATCCAGGTGGTCGATCCGGTCGCAGATTATGCCCGGATGATGGAAAAGATATTCGATTTCAATGCGATCCGGGCGCTTTTTAAGTCGGGCTTCCGGATGCGCTTCGATGCGATGCACGCGGTCACCGGCCCCTATGCCAGGGCCATCATCGAAGATGAGCTCGGCGCGCCCGCGGGATCGGTGGTCAACGCTGTCCCCAGCCCCGATTTCGGAAAAGGACATCCCGACCCAAATCCCATTTGGGCCAAGGAGTTGATGGACGCTCTTCATGCGGAGGACGGCCCGGATTTCGGCGCGGCCTCCGACGGTGACGGCGACCGCAACATGATTGTCGGTCACAAGGCCTATGTCACCCCCTCCGACAGTCTCGCGGTGCTGGCCGCCAACGCAAAGCTGGTGCCCGCCTATGCCGGCGGGCTGGCCGGTGTCGCGCGCTCGATGCCCACCTCGAAGGCGCTGGACCGCGTCGCGGAGAGCCTCGGCATCGACTGTTACGAGACCCCCACCGGCTGGAAGTTTTTCGGCAACCTGCTCGATGCCGGGCGCGCAACGCTCTGCGGCGAGGAAAGCGCAGGCACCGGCAGCGATCACGTGCGCGAAAAGGACGGCCTCTGGGCGGTGCTCTTCTGGCTCAACATCCTGGCCGCGCGCAAGCAATCGGTCTCTGAGATCATGGCGGAGCATTGGGCCGCCTACGGGCGCAACTACTATTCCAGGCACGATTACGAAGCGGTGGACAGCGACGCGGCCAACGCACTCGTTGCCGGTCTGCGCGACCGGCTCGGCGATCTGCCGGGCCAGAGTGTCGCCGGTCTCAAGGTCGATGCGGCGGATGAATTTGCCTATGACGACCCGGTCGACGGCTCTCGCAGCGCAGGCCAGGGCATCCGCGTGATGCTGGAGGGCGGCGGGCGCGTGGTCTTCCGCCTGTCGGGCACCGGCACGCAGGGTGCCACGTTGCGGGTCTATCTCGAACGGGTCGAGACCGATCCCGCGCGCCTGCAGGACGACCCGCAGGAGGCGCTGGCCCCGATCATCGCCGCCGCCGAAGCACTGGCCGGCATAAAGGAGCACACCGGCCGCGACGCGCCCGACGTCATCACCTGACACACAACCCGGAACACATCGCAAGAGCGCCCCGGCCCCCGCTTCATCTTGCCGGTACATCTCGGGGGGTCCGGGGGGCGAGCCCCCCGGCGGATCGGATCGCCGAAGGCGATCCGAAACCCCTTCCGGCCGACAGAAGCTCCGTCAGCGGAACCAGGCATCCCACCCCGCCAGATAATAGCCCAGCAACGCATGGGACTGGATGGTATTCACCTCGACCTCCACCCGCCCTGTGTCCGGCGCAAACCCCTGCGCCCCTGCCCATGTCACAGGCGTGAGGTACCGCAGGCCTTCGGGCAGATCCGGGGCACGGGACGCCAGCGGCGCAAAGCTCGCCAGGGCAAACCCCCATTCGCCAAAGCTCGGCACGTGCACGTGGTAGGGCAGCACCGCGAGACCTTCGCCGGGCGCAAGCGGATTGCGCGTCGCCTCCAGCGTGGAGACCACCGACCAGAACGCCTCCCGCGCAAAAAGCGGCGAGCCCGATTGCGTTGCGACAAGCCCGTTGGCCGCCAGCCGCTCGACCAGAAGGTGGTAGAACTCACGACTGTAAAGCTTTGACAAGGCGAGCGTCTTGGGATCCGGCAGATCGATCAGAATGACGTCGAAACTGGCAGAGCTCTCCTCGACAAACGCCCAGGCATCCTGGTTGACGATCTGCACTCGGGGATCGGACAGGGCGCGCGCATTGAGCGGCGCCAGATCCGGGTGGTCGCGGAAAAGCGTGGTCACCCTTGGATCGAGATCGACCAGCGTCACCCGCGCCACATCACGGTAGCGCAGCACCTCGCGGGCCGCCATGCCATCGCCGCCACCGAGGATCAGCACCTCCGAACGGCGCGGCGCGAGCCCCATCGCCGGATGCACCAGCGCCTCGTGGTAGCGATACTCGTCCATCGTGTCGAACTGGATCGAAAAATCCAGAAAGAGCCGCACCCGGTCGCGAAACCGCGTCACGGTGATCTGCTGGTAGGGTGTCGCCTCCGACAGCACCACATCGTCTTCGAAAAGCTGCACTTGGGTGATCGAGACCAACCGCTCCGACTGGATCAAAGCGCCGAGCGAAAGCGCGATCGCCACGGCCCAGACCCCCCATTGCACCATCGATGCCTGAGCGCGGAAAAGCCACAGCGACAGCCCCGCCACGGCAAGGTTCAGGCAGCCGAAGACCAGGCTTGCGGACATCAGGCCGAGATGCGGGATGATCAGCAGCGGAAAGGCCAGCGATGCCACCAGCGCGCCGACGTAATCCACCGTCAGCACGTTCTCAAAGCGGAACTCCGGCGCGCCGATCTCTTTCAGCACACGCGCGATCAGCGGGATCTCCATGCCGGAAAGTACGCCCACCGCGATCAGCATGCCGTAAAGCGGCAGTGCCACTTCGCCTAGCCACGCGTAGGTGAAAAACAGCACCGGCGCCATGAAGCCGCCCACCACCCCAAGCGCCAGCTGTGCCCAGATAAAGCCGGGCATCGCCCGGTCCACATAGCGCGATAGCCACGCGCCAAGCCCCATCGACGACAGGAAGACGCCGATGACCAGCGAAAACTGCCGCACGCTGTCGCCCAGAAGATAGCTCGAGACGGTGGCCGCGATGAGCTCGTAGATCAGCCCGGCCACGGCAATCAGGAAAGTCGCGAAGAGCAGCCAGACCTCGCGCAGCCGCGCAGGCGCGGCGGGCGTCAGGCTCACGAGGTGATCACCGCTCCGATGATCAGCGCCAGCGAGATGAAGACCGAGCCGATCAGCACCGCGAGGGCGACGTTCTGATCCTCCTCGATCTCCTTGACCACCGAGAAATGCGTCATCCGGTTGATGAGCCACCAGCACAGCCCCATCAGCACGACACCCAGTGCCGTATAGAACACCGTGCTGACGATTTCGGAAAACTGGATCGTGACATAGGCGTCCATGGGGTTTCTCCTTTGAACTATTTGACCCGGCCACCGACGAACACGCCGCCGGAGCCGGTCCGCACGGAGCGGTCGAGATCGAAACTTTCGCCACCCGCGCCGTGATAGGCGACGTAGGACGTGCCGCCGATGGCCGAGGTGGTGAGGATCAGAAAGACTGCGCGGATGACGCTCATGTCAGTCGTCGCTCCAGTCGCTGTGCCGCCAGCGGCGGGTGTGGTGGATCATGCGCCCGGCCGAGAGGAGCGCCGCGAGCAGCGCAAAGACCAGCGCCAGTAGAAAGAGATAGGTGCCCGACGACATGCCCTGCTTCGCGGTCACCTCGACATAGGTGGCATTGCGCGACTGGTTGCCCCAGACGCCCTGCTCCACCCCGGTCAGCGTCAATTCGTAGGTGCCGGGCACGGTCGGCAGGAAATGCAGGGAGGCGTAGCGGCCACCCTCGCTCCAGTTGCCCTCGCTGTCGCGCCCGAAATAATACTCGATGGTGCGCCCGGCCTCGAAAAGCGTTTCGTCCTGCGGGTCGGTCAGTTCGACCTCCACATAGGCCCAGCTGTTGGAAACGTTGGAGCTGAAATAGATCCCCGCCAGCCGGCGCGCCGGATCGGTGATCTCGAAGCTGATGGTGCGGGGCAACTGGCTGAACCCGGTTGTCACCGGCTCCAGCACCGGGGTGCCGGGCAGGAAGGACAGGACCAGCCCGATGACCAGCGCCGCCACGGCGGCAAGGCCCGAGACATTGCGCAGGAAGGGTTTTTCCTTCCAGCCGCGGTAAGGCTGCGCGGGGTGCACGCCTTTGGGGCGGATCGCCTTGGGCTCCAGCCCAAACGCCACGCAGGTCTGCGCGGGATCGAGCCAGGTGACCTGATGGATCTCGCGCTCGGTCCCTGTTTCGGCGAAATCGATCATGGAATCGCCCGCAAGCGCCGAAATCGAAACGGTCTTTTCGCCGCTGGTGGGCGACCAGGTGAATTCGCCTTCGGCAAAACTCACCGTGCTGGTCGAGGTTTGCAGATAGCGAAAGCGCTGGCCATGGATCGACACGGTTGGAACGTTTTCTGCCGTCTCGACCCAGCGTTCCGACATCCATGCCGAGTGCGGCAGGCCGCGCATGCGCCGCGCAAAGGTCACGTGCCCGTCCTCGAGCGTCAGCCAGGCATAGCCGTGGGTCGGTGAATAAAGCTGGTGGTCGATCCATTCCCAGGTCTTGCCCGCCCAGTTCTCGCGGTGCTGCAACACCCCGACAATGGTCCAGTCGACGCCGACCACCGTGCCGGTCATGCCGATCCTGAACGGCGTCTCGGGGCGCGCCTGATTGGCGAACTTCTTCAGCGCGCGGTAATTGTCCGTCGCATCGAGCTCGGTCCCGCAGTAAGAGCAGATATGCCGCGTCACCCGGCCACCGCCCAGCACGTCGAGCCCGGCCCCGCAGGCGGTGCAGTTGATCGTGGCAAGCTCCGGCGCGCGGCTCATGCGCTCACCTTTTCGACGGTGACCTCGAACGGGTCGTGCCAGTAGCCGACAAACCAGCTTTCGCCGCCGTCCCAGAACTCGCCGGACAAAAGCGCGCCATCGCTGCCTTCGGCGTTGAAAAAGCGGTAGGTCTCGCCGATTTCCAGCACCTCGCCAAACGCGCCGCGCAAGGCCACGCATTCTGCGACATCGATCTCGGTGACGGCGAAATCCTTGCCGTCATACATGAACGGCAGGCCAAGTCGCGGTCTGGCCGAAAGCTGTGGCCAGCGCTTGCGCGGGATTGGATATTGCAGAACCACATCGCCCTCGTCGACCGAGATCCAGCAGCCCGTTTGCTTCTCGTTCTGTCCCCAGTATTCGTCCCACCAGCCGCGCCCGTAGGAAAACCGCGCATGGCCCAGGATATCGATGCGCGCGCGGTCCAGCTGCACGCTGTCGCCGATCCCGAACAGCGCAGGCGCGTCATGCATCTCGCCCGACGCACCGGCATTTTCCAGACGGGTGCCGTCGAGATACAGAGTGGTGCCGCAGGACGGGCAGGTCAGCATGACAACGTGCCGGATCTGCGCGGGCACCGCGTCTCCGCAATTGGGACAGGAGTTCGACGACATGTGCTCAGATTGCAAGATGCGCGCGGGATTTCAACGGCTATTCCGGAGGTGACCGCGAAATCCCGGGCGCGCCGGGGATTTCGCATAGCAGGCACACCGGCCCGCCAACCGCATCGGCACGGCGCCGGACAGACGGGAACCTTTCCGCTACGGCAGCGTTGTCCCCTCTAACATCCAATCGAATGCGGCGGGGCGCGTTGGCGCATCCCCGGGTTGAGCCCTTGCTATCCGGGCCGAGACCCATCAAGACGTCGCTACAGCAGAGAAATTCGCAAACGGAGTGACCCATGATTGTCAGGGACTACGACGATATTACCAGAAACGATCAGAACCGCGTGGTATCCGACGCGGGGTGGACCTCTGTGCGCATGCTGCTTGCCGATGACGACATGGGCTTTTCCTTTCACATCACCTTTATCGAGGCCGGGTCCGACCACACGTTCGAATACAAGAACCATCTCGAATGCGTCTATTGCGTGCAGGGCACCGGCACGCTCACCGATGAGGCCAAGGGCGAAACCCACGAAATCAAGCCCGGTGTGATGTATGCGCTCGACAAACATGACCGCCACAGCGTGCGCGCGGATGAGGATCTGTGGTTTGCCTGCGTCTTCAACCCGCCGGTGACGGGTGGCGAAGTGCACCTGGAAGACGGCTCTTACGCGGTGCCCGAAGACGCGTGAGGCGTCTTCTGACCCTCGCCGGGCAAGCGGCGGTCAGTCCGCAACGGAAATGCTGAGATATTCGTAACGCTCATCGCCGGCATCCCAGCGCGAGCGCACCAGGTAGGACAAGCCCAGCTCCGGCAGCCATTCCAGATAGTCGACCGCGTCATCTTCGGACGGCTCGTAGCGCACCTCTGCCGGGATCATCTTATAGGCGCAGGGGCCATAGTTGACCGTGGCCTCCGGACCGAAATCATAGATATGCGTCTCCTGGGACAGCTTGCCGCTTTCGTTGACCGTGACGGAGATGCGTGCAGAGCCGTTCGGCGACGGCGTCGGCAGGGCATCGAGCGGCATCGCGTAGCCATAGACCAGACGGCTGCTCGGATCGAGCGCGCCGCTTTCGTAGTTGATCACCTCGCTGAGATACATGCCGCGCGCCAGCAGCACCCGCGATTCCGGCCCGTCCTGCGTGCCATAGATCGCGGCCAGCGTGTTGTCGGACTGGCGGGTAAAGGTCTCGTAGGCTCCGTCGGCAATGCCAAAGCGGATGCCTTCGGCAAGATCGTCCTCGGTGGGGCATTGCGCGGCAAGAGCGCCGGGGTTGGCAAGAAGCAGTGAAGCAAGGGCAAAGCGGATGTTGGGCACGGGCGGTGTTCCGGTGATTGCAACTGTGGGACATCGCATTCAAGGCGATTGCAGAACCCGCGTCAACCGCACCCGGTAGCGGTGGCAAAAACCCTGCCGGAAATGAAACACCGGGACCGCCTGATCAGGCGGCCCCGGTGTCGGTTTTGATCAGTAGAAGTGGTAGCCGCGGAACACGTGGCTCACGATGTCCGCGCGTCTGATGCCGCGTGCGGCGAGCGCGTCGTCGCTCAGGGCCTGCAGGGCGCGCACCCGGCGCAGTTGCGGGTGGTTGTCGGCGGCGCGTTCGATCATCCGGGTCATCATGCGTCCAAACCAGCCAAGGCTCGGCTCTTTGGGGTAATGGTCGGTCAGCGTGTTGGCATAAGCCATGGGTCTTGTCCTGTTCTGTGTTTCAGTTCTCCCCTTGACCCATCACATAGGCAGCGCCTCCGGGGACTGACACCGTCAAACCGACATTGCCGCCTTGCGGGCCTTGCATGGCTCGGGGCGGCAGGGCCCTCACGCCTTAAACGCGTCGTCGACCGGCACCTGCAGGGCGCTGACCAGCCCGTTGGTCTGCATCGCCATGCCGATCACCGCCAGAAGCTCGCCATATTGCCCGGGCGTCATGCCCTTGGCGCGGGCGGCGGCGGTGTGCGAATGAATGCAGTATTCGCAGCCATTGGCGGTCGACACCGCCACATAGAGCATTTCCTTGACCAGCGGATCGAGCGCACCCGGCGCCATCACCTCCTTCAGCCGCGCCCATGTCGCGGCCAGCGTCACCGGGTCATGCGCCAGCGCGCGCCAGAAATTGTTGATGTAATCGGTGCCGCGGGTGGCGCGGATGTCGTCGAAGACGGCCAGCGCCTCGGCGCTGACCTCCTCGTCCGCCAAAAGCGGAACGGTGCTCACCTCTCAGACCATCGCAAAGATGCGCGCGGGCCCGCCGGTGCCGCCCTTGTGCTTGGGCGCGCCGACGACAAGCGTCGCTCCGGCAGCGGGCACGTCGCCCAGCCCGGCGAGGTTCTCGATCCCGTAACGTCCTGCAGGCAACCAGGCGTAGTGGGTGGCAAAATCCGCCGACGGCCCGTGATCGAGCGACAGCGTGTCGACCGCCATCGCAACAGCGCTGGTTTCCTCAAGCAGCATCTGCGTCGCTTCGATATGAAAGCCGGGGAAGTGTTTGACGTTCTCCGCATCGTTGCCGGTATAGGCCGCGGCATCGCCGGATTTGCCCGCCCAGCCCGAGTGCATCGCGATGCAGGCCTTTTCGGGGATCGGCCCGTTGGCGGAGATCCACGCCTTCAGATCGTCCGGCGTGACCTGCGCATCGGCATTCTCCGCCGCGCGGGCGGCGATATCCACCACGCAGAGCGGGACGACAAGATCGGAGACCGGGATTTCATCGACCGAGGCGCCGTCCGCGGAAAAATGCAGCGGCGCGTCGATATGGGTTGCCGTGTGTTCATTGATCGTCAGGTTGAACAGGTTAAACCCGTGTTCGGCAAAGTTGAACTGCTGTTCCGCAGAGATGCCGGGCACGCCGAAGAAGGTCGGAAATTCCGGGCTGAGCGTATGGGTCATGTCCACCACGCCGCCATGCCCTGCCGCCATCGCAGGCGGGGCCGAGACGACGCCGCCGATGGCCACGCCGGTGGCGGCCGCAGCGGTGGCCGAGAAAAACTGGCGGCGCGAGAGCATACGCTCCTTCACCGATTCAATCACGCAGATATCGCACATAAGGCGGTCTCCCTTGGGTCCAGATATCTGCTCGACAGCGCTTGCCAGGGGTCCTGCTGGGCGCAGCGTAACACGCAAAACATATTGTGCCAGAGTGTTTTGCACGCGCCGTCGCGCCGCGTGTCAGACCCCGGGTTTGGCCGGGGCCAGCGGGCTGTAGGCGCAGCGCAACGGCTTGATATCGAGCAGCGGCGTGCCATTGAGGCAATCGAGCCCCCGCACCGTGACGCGATGGGCGTCGCGCGCCACCAGCGTCACGATCGAGGTGCCGATCGGGTTGGGCCGCACCGGCGAGCGCAGGGAAAACGTGCCGCGCGTCCGGCCATCCGACCGCGGGCTCTGGCTGAGCAGATCGCGGCGCGCCTCGTGCAGCCAATAGAGCAGCTCGAGCTGCTCGAACCGGTCGATCCCGTCGAGCGCCGGGGCAAAGCGCGGATCCAGCACAAGCGTGCAGACCGGCCCGTCGGCGCGCCCCTGACGCGGGCAGTCGTCGCGGCTGGCAAACGGCGTCTCGATATGGCCGATGAAGACCAGCCCCGCCTCTGTCCCGGGCATGTCCTGCAGCACGCGCTCGCCTGCGCGCGGGGCATCGCGGTCGATCATGTCTTGCATCCCTTCGGGCTCAGGGTGGCGCAGACCGGGCCGCGAGGCAATGGGCGTCGCGCCGACAGGACTTATCGGGGCTGCCGCACCACACCCGCAGGCTCGATCCGCCCGGCGGCCGTGTCCACGGTCTCTGTCGTGTGGTTGAACCAGAACCGCTCCGCTCCGGTGTCGCGAATGCGCACCCCCTCCGGCAGGCTCAGCGCCTCGATCCCCGCCTGTGCGCAGAGCCGGGCCACAAGCTGGTCCATCCCGTCCTCGTCGAGCCAGCCCGCGCAATAGGTGACCTGGCCCGAGGTGACCGTCACCGGCGCGCCGGTGTCGAGCGTGAGGCCGGGCTCAGCGTCGCTCTCCAGCTCTTCGAACCAGTGCTGCACAGCGCCTCCGGTCGACAGCACCCGTGGCATGTCGGGCCGCAACGTCTCCAGCCGCGCCACGGTGGCATCGAGCCCGGGCCATGCCGGCGGCAACGGGACGGGAATGGTGAAATGCGCGTCGCGCGCGGCAGAGCGCGGACCGATCAGCACCTGCGCGTCGGCCTCAGCCAGCGCGGTTTTCAGCGCGTCGGACATATGCATCAGGCCCGGTGCCAGCACCACACGATGGCCGCTGAAATCGCGCGCCGTGGGCGGCAGGATATCGACCGAGAGCCCGGCGCGGCGCAAGGCCCGGTAATGGTCGAAAACCAGCGCGAAATAGCTCAGCCCCTGCCCTTGCGGCTGCACCGTCCAGGCCCAGTCGGCATCGTAGTCGAAGATCAGCGCAACCGGCGCTTGCGTCGCGGAGATCTCACGCGCGTCGGCCAGTTCTCTGGCAACCTCAGCGGCCTCGTGAAAGCCATCGGCCTCGACGCTGTCGGGGCGCAAGAGCCCCGCATGCAGTTGCTCCTGCGCGAAAGGCGCCTGCCGCCAGCGGAAATAGAGCACCGCTTCGGCGCCATGGGCAAACGCCTCCCAGGTCCAGAGCCGGACCATGCCGTGCAGGGGGGCGGGGTTGTAGGGCGCCCAGTTCACCGGGCCGGGCTGCTGTTCCATCACCCAGAACCGCGGCGGCCCATCCGCGCCTTCGCGCGCCTGCGGGGCCATCCCGGCCACACCGCGGTAAAGATCGTGGTGGAAGGCCTGAAAATCCGGATCGCCCTGATGCGCATAGGCGCGCTGGCGCGCCGGATCGGCGCCCACGCGGTCTTCCAGAAACCCCAGCGGGTAGCTGTCCCAGGACGCGATATCGAGGTCCGCCCCGGTGGCGAAATGATCGAACTCCGTCACCCGGCCCATGTAATTATGGGCAATCGGCGCGTCGGTGTGCTGCCGTATGATCTCGGTCTGCGCGCGGTTGAACCGCGTGACCTGATCGGATGAGAACCGTCGGAAGGCATGGGCATGGGCCGGGTTCGGCTCCGTCACGGTGAGGGCCGGCAGGTCAATCTCGTCAAACGTGCGGTATTCCATCGACCAGAAGACATTGCCCCAGGCGCGGTTGAGTGCGTCGATGTCCCCCGCGTTGCCCTGTCCCGGAAACTGCCCGCGCAACCAGCTGCGAAACGCCTGCCGGGCGGGGCCGGAATAGCTCAGGACGGTGTCGTGGCAGCCATATTCATTGTCGGTCTGCCAGGCGGCCACATGCGGGTTGGGCCCGTATCGTTGCGCAAGCACGCCGACGATCCGGCGGCATTCGTCGAGATAACCCTCATGCGAAAAGCAGTAATGTCTGCGCGAGCCGAAGCCGCGCGGCCGCCCCTTCGCATCCACCGCCAGCATGTCGGGGTGTTTGTCGATCACCCAGCGCGGCGGTGTTGCCGTGGGTGTGCCCAGCACAACCCGAAGACCGGCCGCGCCCAGCGTCTCGATGGCGCGATCCAGCCACTCGAGGCGCAGATCGCCCGGCTCCGGCTCGATCCGCGACCAGGCAAACTCCCCGATCCGCACCCAGGTCAGGCCCAGATCCGCCATGCGCGCGGCATCGTCGGCCCATTGCGCCTCTGGCCAGTGTTCGGGGTAGTAACAGCATCCAAGCGTTCGTTTCATCGGCTGGGCTTTCGTGGCGGGCACCGCAGCACCCTTGTCGGGTCAGAGGATGACGCGCGGTTCCGGCTGCCCTTTGGCCCCGGCCGGAATGGCAAAGCTCATGCCTGCAAACCGGTCGGCCTCGGGCGCGTTCACCGCCGCCGTGGTCACAAAGAGCAGGTCGAGATCCGCCCCGCCGAAGGCCGGACAACTGACTTGCGTGGCTGGAAAGTCCACCGCGTGCAGAAAGGTGCCGTCTGGGGCGTAGCAGGCCACCCGCGACGCCCCCCATTGCGCGTTCCAGACCCGGCCTTCGGCGTCGACCACCGCACCATCGGGGTTGAGCCCCTCGGCGTTGAGGTCAAGCCAGTCCTGCGGCGCCTCGGACGGCCAGCCATCGCCATCGAGCGCCACCCGCTTGATGATCCGGGTGCGCGTGTCGGTGAAATACGCGAGCCGCCCGCCGGGCGCGAAACAGATGGCGTTGGAGACGGTGATGTCGCCATAAAGCTGGCGCAGCTCACCGCGATAGTAGCGGTAGATCGCCCCGGCACCGGGCTCTGCGTCAAACCCCATCGTGCCGATCCAGAACCCGCCCATCGGATCCGCGCGCCCGTCATTGGAGCGGTTGCGCGGCATGTCCGCCTCCAGGGCCGCAACCTGCGTTTCGGTGCCGGTCTTCAGATCGAACCGCACAAGATCCCGTTCGGTCGCCAGCAGGAGCGTGTCGCGGTCGATCCAGCCCATCGCCGAGATGCAGCGGTCAAACGCCCAGTCGCGCGCGATGGGTGTGTCGCGCTCCATCAGCCGTTTGCCGAGGATATCGACCCAGAAAAAGCTTTCGCGTTCGGGATGCCAGAACGCGCCTTCTCCCAGCTCGCAGGAGATCTCCGAGATGGTCTCGACCACGGTCATCCGTTTTTCCCGGCATCATAGGCGGCCACAATGTCGCGGGCGCGTGCGGTGACATCCGCGACCGACCGGCCCGGAACATACAACCCCGTGCCGATGCCAAAACCGGTGACGCCCGCGGCGAACCATTCGGCGAAATTCTCCGGTCCCGCGCCGCCCACGGCGTAGGTTTCGGTGCCCTTGGGCAACACCGCGCCCATCGCCTTCAGCCCGGCCGGTCCAACCAGCGAGGCGGGAAAGAACTTCAGCCCGTCCGCGCCGTTCTTGAGCGCCGCAAAGGCTTCGGTCGGGGTCATCACACCGGGATAGCTCAGCATGCCCGCCTGCTTTGTCGCCACGATCACCCGCGGGTTCATGTCCGGCGAGACCACCATCTGCGCCCCGATGCGCTGCAGGCGCAGCACGTCGTCGGGGCTGAGCACCGTGCCCGCGCCGATCGTGCCCCGACCGTCCGCCGCGCGCAGCATCTCGGCGATGCTGTCGAACGGGTCGGGCGAGTTCAGCGGCACTTCGATACGGTCGATGCCGACGTCGATCAGGGCATCGGCCATCGCCGCGGCGTCGGGTGGCGTGATCCCCCGCAGGATGGCGATCAGGGCACGGCTCATGAGGCGGTCTCCTTGAAGGATGCATATGCGGATTTGAGGCCTTCGAGCGTCATGCGCTCGGCATCGGTGATGGTCACGGGCACGCCCTGCTTTTCCAGCGCGGCGCGGTAGGGGGCCACCAGTGCGTCATCGCCCACAAGCGCCACGTTGCGGCCCAGCCAATAGGGTTTTGCGGCACCGATCTCGATCCCGATGAGCAGGCCCGACAGACGCGCGCGCGCGACCTCGGGCGGCAGATCGCCGACCAGCCCCTCGGCGCGCAACGCAAAAAGGCCGCTGGCAAAGCTTGCGGGCCGGGTCATCGCGTCTTCGCAGGCCTCGAGAAACGCAGGTTGGTCCCAGCCCCTGGCGGCAATCGAGTGGCGCAGAACCGAACTGCGCGAGAGCAGCGCAAAGAGCTCTCCGGTCATGAAGGTGCGGAAGCTGACGATCTCACCGGCGCTGATATGGGCCCATTTGCAATGCGTGCCGGGCAGGCAGATGACGCCGTCAAATTCGGGGTTCAGCGCCAGGAACCCGGCGATCTGGGTTTCCTCGCCGCGCATGACATCCGCCGGTTTTTGCTGTTTGACGCCGGGCAGGATGTACACCGAGAGCCGCGGATCGCGGGTTTGCACGCGCACCGCCTGCCTTGCCGACGGCGGAAGACAGGGCACCGAGGCATAAGGCGCCTCGGCCCAGCCCTGACGGCTGCCGGCCATGCCGCAGACGACGATTTCGGTGGGGCCTTCGGGGAGATCCGGCAGCAGCGACAGCAGCGCCGGTTCGAACCCGTCGCGGTCAAGCGTGCCCATGCCCGCATCGCTCGAACGGCGCTCTTGCACGGTGCCGCCCGACATCCGCCATAGCCGCATGTTCGAGGTGCCCCAATCCACTGCGATCCAGTCTGTCGTGCTCATGCAATCCGCCTTTCGCCCCGCCAAATGTGTCACGCCCTGTGCGCCTGCGCCAGCCGGTTCAGGCGGCGACCGTCACCACGCCGCCATCCACTGCAAGGCATTGCCCGGTCATCATGCGGCTGGCATTCGAGGCCAAAAAAAGCACCGCCCCCAGAACGTCCTCCTCGACCAGATGGTCCTTCAGGCACTGACGCTCCAGATGCCCGGCCAGCGCCTCCGGCGTCGCCCATTGATCGCGCTGCTTCTGGGTCAGCACCCAGCCCGGTGCCAGCGCATTCACGCGGATCTTGTCGGGGCCGAACTCCCGCGCGAGGCTGCGGGACATCGCGGTGATGCCGCCATTGGCCGTGGCATAGGACGGGTAGCCCGCATTGCCCATCATATAGGAGATCGAGCTGAAGTTGATGATAGACCCGCCGCCCGCCTCCTTCATGCCGTCCATTACCGCCTGACAGGCAAAGAAATAGGCCTTGAGGTTAATCGCCTGGGACCAGTCCCAGAACGCTTCGTCAACCTCTGCGGTGCTGTGGCGCTTGTCGTTGGCGGCGTTGTTTACCAGCACCGTGACCGGGCCATGCGCGGCGGCACTTTCGGACAGACAGGCGCGCAGCCGCGCGATATCGGTGATGTCGCATTGCATGTAGAGCGGCCGGTGCCCGTGCTTTGCCTCCATCTCGTCGCAGAACGCACTGGCGTCGGAGCGCTGCACGAATCCCACCCGCGCGCCTTGCGCCATGAAGCCGTCGGTCAGTGCAGCCCCGATGCCGGCACCGCCGCCGGTGATGAACACCGATGCGCCCTTGAGATCGTTATAGATCGCGTCTGTCATGGCCTTGGTCCTTTCCACAAGGCGGCTCAGCCGCCGGGGTCTTTCATCAACTCGCCTTCGAGCACCCAGATTGTCGCCGGGAAACTCCACGGCAGGGTGATCCCCTGCCCCATGAGCCACGCGCCTGAGACGGTGATATCGTCGGATTTGAGCACCGGCTTGCCGCGCGACAACCCGTGGGCCGCGTGCCGGTTGACCAGCCGCACGCGGTACATCGCATCCGGTGTCAGCCGGGTGAGACGCAGCGGGCGCGGCGCGATCTGCTGGCTGGTGTCCTGCTTGCCCGCAAAGACCACAAAGCGGTCGCCACTGCGGCAAAGCTGCTGCTCGGCGAGCACTGCCGGGTCGGCGCTGTCGAGCCGCAGAATATCGGCGCCCGAGAGCCACGCGCGGTTGTGCTTCCACCACGAGGTGACCTCGCGCAGCACCGACGCTTCGTGGTCGCTCAGCTCGCGCGGGTCCATCTCGAAGCCCATATGGCGCTGTGCCGCGACCCAGGCGCGCATCGAGATGTCGATGATCCGGCCCGAGGTATGGCATTCTCGCGGCCCCACGTGGCTGCCGGTGATGACCTGCGGCAGGAAAAGGGCGGCGTTGTGCTGGATGCGCAGCCGCTCGATCGCGTCGTTGCTGTCGCTGAGCCAGACCCGCTGCGTGCGCTCCAGAATGCCGAAATCGATGCGTCCGCCACCCGAGGCGCAGCTCTCGATTTCCACATGCGGGAAATCTTTCCGCAACCGGTCAATGAGCGCATAGGAGCCACGGGTTTGCGCCGCATCCGGTGTCGGCAACACACGGTTGTGGTCCCATTTGATGTAATCGATGGGATGGTCGCGCAGAATTGCCGCCATGCGGTCGTAAAGAAAGGCGCGCACCTCCGGCAGCGCCATGTTGAGCGCCTTTTGCTGGCGGCCGAGGATCTGGTCCTCCGAGCCCAGAGCCCAGTCTGGATGGGCGCGGTGCAGGTCGCTGTCGGGATTGATCATTTCCGGCTCGAACCAGATGCCGAAGTTCATGCCCAGCCCGTGCACATGCTCGATCAGCGGATCGAGCCCGTCGGGATATTTGCGCGGATCCACCTCCCAGTCCGACAACGCGCGGGTGTCGTCGTCGCGCATCCCGAACCAGCCATCGTCGAGCACGAAGCGCTCGGCCCCCAGATCGGCGGCGCGGGTGGCGATGTCCTTCAGGACCGGCACCTGATGGTCGAAATAGACCGCCTCCCAGCAATTGTAATGCACCGGGCGCGGGCTGTCGGGCTTGGGCCAGGTGACGATCCGGTCGCGGGCATGACGCTGGAAGGCGACAGCGCAACCGTTCATGCCGTCATTGGAATAGACCATGTAAAGCGGCGCGGTCTCGAACGCGCGGGCGGCCTCCGGCTCCATACGCGCGGCGTGGCCCCACTGGATCTGGCGGCGGCCATCGGGCAATTCCTCGGCGATCATCCGGTGCCCGCCGGACCATCCGTAGTGAAAGCCGTAGACCTCCCCTTGGGTGTTGGTTGCACCGTGGCACGGCACCAGCAGCCCGGGGAAATGTTCGTGCCCGGTGCGGCCCGTGCGGTTCTCGCGGTAACGAATGCCCGGGCTCCAGGCGGTGCGATGGGCCTGAAACTCGCCGCACCAGCGCCCGGCAAAATCGATCATCTCATCGGAAAGCTGCGGCGCGGGCACCACCGGGGCGGCGAGCCAGTGCAGATGCACCGCGGCGTCGGATTCCAGCCGGGTGCGCGCGGTGATGATGTGGGTCTCGGGATCGAGCGCGAAGGAAAAAACCAGCGTCAGCGCGTGCGACATGTCCACATAGCGCAGCCGCAGGCCGCTCTTGTCCGACATGTCTTCGGCAAAGCAGAATTTCGGCAGGATCGGCGTGCCGTCGGCCTGCCGCAGGATCAGACCCGGCTGGCCGGGAAAGCTGCGCGTGGCCTCGGGGCAGAGCGACAGGTCGGGGTTTTCATCGAGCATGCCGCCGGTCACATCGAGCCGGGTAACATCCAGCAGGCGGTCGATATTCTCGGCATCCGGCAACCGCGCGCCCCAGTAAGCGACCTGGGGCAAGCGGTCCTTTTCGGCCACCAGAACGAGGCTCTGGCGGCTGTCATCCAGTCTCCAGCTTTGGATCATGGCAGTGCGGTCCTTACTTCACGGCACCCAGTGTGAGCCCGGCAATGAAGTGCTTCTGCATCAGAAAGAACATCGCAACCGGCGGCAGGGCCGCCACGATGGAGCCCGCGCTCATCAGGTGATAGGCCGCCCGGTACTGCGCGTTGAAGCTGGTGATCCCCGCGGTCACAGGCTGGCTTTCGGGACCTTGCGTCAGCACCACCGCCCAGAAATAGTCGTTCCAGATGAAGGTGAAGATCAGCACCGCAAGCGCGGCCAGCGCGGGTTTCATCAGCGGCAGCACCACGTACCAGAAGATCCGCCATTCCGCGATGCCCTCGACGCGCGCCGCCTCGATCAGCGGGAACGGCAGCTGCCGGATGAAGTTGCGCATGAAGAGCGTGCAGAACCCGGTCTGGAAGGCCACGTGAAAGAGCACGAGCCCGGTCTTGGTGTTGTAAAGCCCCATGTCGAGCGTGAGATCGCGCACCGGCACCATCAGGATCTGGAACGGCACGAAGTTGCCCGCCACAAACATGAAGAAGATCCAGATGTTGGAGCGGAACTTGTAGATGCCCAGCGCAAAGCCCGCCATCGCCGAGAGCGCCACCGCACCGATCACCGTGGGGATGGTGATCAGGAACGAATTCAGCATGTAGCGCGGCATGTCGGAATTGAAGAAGACCTGCCCGTAATTGTTGAAGAGCTCGAAGGATCCCGGCGGGCCCCAGTAATTGCCCTGGGTGAAGTCCGACGCTGGCTTGATCGAGAACACGGCGACCGCGATCAGCGGCAGCAGCCACATGACCAGCGCGAGCGGCAAAAAGCTCTGATAGGTGAGCTGTGCGGAGCGGGGACGTTTTTGGATCGGTGTGGGAAACATCTCAGACCTCCTCGCAGGGCGGCAGGGCCGCCTGCGCTTTCTTCGTCAGGCTGGCGCGCACCAGCGTGTAGGACATCGCGGCGCGGTGCCGCGCCTCGTCAGCGTCGATCTGCGGAATGGTGAGCTGCACCCAGGGGCCGCGGAAATAGGGCGGCTTGTGGGCGACGCCTGCGTCGATCAGCATCTGCGCGGTCTCGACATCGGTCACCTTGACGGTCACATGCTCGGTGTTGGTCGCGCGCTCGTCCACATGGCCGAAGCAGGCAAACATCTTGCCGCCGATCTTCCAGGCGTCGAGCTCTCCGGGTCCCGACAGCACGGCACCCGGCAGCGGCGCGCAGACCGCGTCGAACTCTGCCCGGGTCATCGGGCCTTCTCCTCTTTCCACATCGACCACAGGAAGTAGGCGATGAAGATCATCATGATCAGGAACAGCACCACCGCGATGGCCGCGCCGTAGCCCATGCGGAACCCGTATTCGGAGAGCGCCTTCTCGAACATGTAGTAGCTGAGCACACGGGTCTGGCCGAACGGGCCGCCATTGGTCATGATCGAGATGAGGTCGAAGGAGCGCAGCGCGCCGATGATCGTGACCACGAAAGCGATGAAGGTGGCAGGCTTCAGCTGCGGCACGATCACGTACCAGAGCATCTTCCAGCCCTTGGCGCCATCGAGGCGCGCGGCCTCCACCTGTTCGGGATCGACCGCGTTCAGACCGGTCAGATAAAGGATCATGCAATAGGCCGTCTGCGGCCAGAGACCGGCGGCGATGATACCGTAGGTGGCCAGCGTCGGGTCGCCCAGCACGTTGATGCCATCGCTGCCGAACCAGCCCAGAATGGCGTTCAGCAGACCTTCGTTGGGCAGGTAGAACCACGAAAAGACAAGACCCACCACCACCTGGCTGATCACAAACGGGAAGAAGAACAGCGACTTGTAAATCCGGATGCCCGTCACGGTCTGGTTGAGAAAGAGCGCGATGAAAAGACCGCCGGGGATCGCCAGAAGGTAGAACACCAGCCATTTGACGTTGTTCCACAGCGACACCTCGAAGGCGCCGTCATCCATCAGCTCGGCATAGTTGCCCAGCCCGACATAGGTCGCCTCCCCCAGCCCGTCCCAGTCGTAAAAGCTGATATTGATCGACTGGAAGATCGGGAAGATCACGTAGACCGCGAAAAACAGGATCGCCGGGGCCAGAAACAGCCATGGCGTGACGGCGATCTCGTTGCGTTTGTACCAGCTCCGACCACCACGATCGGGTCCTGTTGTCGGAAGTGCAGCTGTGGTCATGGCGAGGGCCTCCCTTCACGTCACATGCGAAAGCCCCGTGGCACGGTCGGGCTTGCGGATGCGGCATGGATGCCGGTCGGCGGGCGGGTGCGAAACAAGGCGAGGCCGGGCGCATTGGCTGCACCCGGCCCGAGACATTTACTTGTAGACGCGTTCCTGCACCTTATCGAGACGGGCGAGGATGTCGTCGAGGTTGTCCGGGAACACCATGAACTCCTGGAACCCCTGCATGGCTTCGGCCGCCATCTCCGCCGGGAAGTCGCGGTCGAAGAACTGCGCGACACCGCCGGGGCTGTTTTCGGACAGCATGGTGAAACCTTCACTGAGGAACTTGTCATCGTCGATGGACGCTTGCGCGTTCACCGGCAGCTGACCCAGATTGTCACCGTTGTTCATGACCGACTGGGTGCTGGCGGACACCACGTGCCGCAGGAAGGCGCGCGCCGCATCCTTGTTCTGCGCGTTGGCAGGGATGTGGAACGTGTCGGTCGGCGCGTCTTCGGCCAGTTCGACATCCGGGTTGATCGGCGGGAACTGGAAGAAATCGAGCTGATCGTCGGTGAGCCCGGCTTCGCGCAGCGGCGCCACGGCGAAGTTGCCCTTGAGGATGGCCGCGGCCTCTCCGTTCACCAGCGCGGGCAGCGATTCCTGCCAGCTGTAGGACTGGTGGTTTTCCACGAAGCCGCCCATGTCGATGAGCTCGCGCCAGTTGGCGAAGGTTTCGCGCACGCGGTCATCGGTCCATTTCACGTTGCCCTGGGCCAGATCCATGTGGAAATCAAAGCCATGGGTGCGCATGTTGAGGTAGTCGAACCAGCCACCGGAGGTCCAGAAGTTCTTGGTGCCGATGGTATAGCAGGTGCGGCCGGACTCGACGATGGCCTGGCAGTTGGACTTCATCTCGTCGAAATTGGCAGGCTCCGTGAGGCCCAGCTCTTCGTAGATGTCCTTCCGGTAGTAGATGCCCCACTGGTAGTAGGTATAGGGCACGCCCCACTGCTTGCCGTCGATGGTCATAGCACCTTTGGTCGAGGCCAGGTTGTTGGCGATGTCTTCTTCGGTCCACAGATCCGAGACATCCTCGAAGAGGCCCGCATCCACGTAAGGCTTCATGCGGTTGGCCGCGTACCAGGTCGCCACGTCCGGCGTCTCGTCGCCCGCCGACAGGAAGTTGCGGATCTGGGTCTTGTAGGCTTCCCGGTCGATCACCGTGGTCTCGATGTTGAGATCGGGGTGCATCTCCTGGAACTCCGCGATCACCATCTCCATCGTGGCACGCGGTGCCGGGTTGGAGGTGTCGAGGAAAATCTTGAGGTCTCCCGAAAGAGCATGGCTTTCGGCAAAAGCCGGGCTTGCCACAGCCAAAGCAAGCGTCGCAATGGACGCTTTCATCATGGAACGCATGGTGTCCTCCCTATTGGTCCCATCCTGGTTTCACCTGTGAGTTAGTCTCACATATTGAAACCTTGTTTTGGATATTGAAAACTAGACACCGACTCGCCTATGCTTGTCAACAGCCGCCCGGCAGCATGCACACGGGCAGCGGGAGGGATACGGAAAATGACAACCGGCTCGGACGGAACCGTGGGAAAGGCGCTGGAGGTGCTCGACAGGGTGGCCTCTTATGGCCGTCCCGTGCGGTTCTCGGAGCTGCTGCAGGACACCCCCTTCCCCAAGGCCACGCTCTACCGGTTCCTGCAGACCCTGACCAACCAGCGGATGCTGAGCTACGATGCCGAGCGCGGCACCTATGCGCCGGGCATGCGTCTGGTGCGTCTGGCCCATGCAGCATGGGCGCAAAGCTCGCTGGCGCCGATTGCGCGGGGCCATCTCGACAGGCTTTCCGAGCAATTGGGCGAGACCGTTCACCTGGCGCAGCTCGACCATGGTCAGGTGCTCTATGTGGACAAGCGAAACGCGCGCAATCCAGTGGAAATGTTCAGCCAGGCCGGCAAGGTCGGGCCGGCCTATTGCACCGGGGTCGGCAAGGCGATGCTGGCCTATCTGGCAGCGCAGGATCTGGTCACCGCGCTCGCCCAGCAAAGCTGGCATCGCTACACGCCCAAGACCTTTGGTGATTCGGCGGCGCTCTGCACCGAGCTGGAGGCGATTCGCAGACGCGGCCACGCCTATGACGACGAAGAACACGAGCCGGGCATCATCTGCCTCGCCGTTCCGATCCTGACCGCGGCGGGGCGCCCGATGGGCGCGCTGTCGGTCACCTCCACGACACGCCGGACCGACCTCGCGGGTCTCGACCGGCTCGCTCCAGACCTCAAGGACACCGCGCGCGCCATTGCGACCGATGCAGAGGACTGGGCGTTTCCCGAACTCAAGACCCGCGCAATGGGAGGAAACTGAACCATGACAGGCGTCACGCTTGAAAAAGTCGTCAAGAGATATGGCGACGTGCAGGTGATCCACGGGATCGACCTGCAGATCGAAGACGGGGAGTTCTGCGTCTTCGTCGGCCCGTCGGGCTGCGGCAAGTCCACGCTGTTGCGCATGGTTGCGGGGCTCGAAGAGACCACCGACGGCAAGATCAATATCGGCAGCCGCGATGTGACGCGCCTTGATCCCGCCGAGCGCGGCGTAGCGATGGTCTTCCAGACATACGCGCTCTATCCGCACATGACGGTGCAGGAAAACATGGGCTTCGGGCTCAAGATGAACGGCCACCCGAAATCGGAGATCGACACCAAGGTGGCCGAAGCGAGCCGGATCCTGAAGCTCGACGAATATCTCAAGCGCAAGCCCGCGGCGCTCTCGGGCGGTCAGCGCCAGCGGGTCGCCATCGGCCGCGCCATCGTGCGCGGACCCGAAGTGTTCCTGTTCGACGAACCGCTGTCGAACCTGGATGCCGAATTGCGCGTCGAAATGCGGGTGGAGATCGCGCGTCTGCACAAGGAGATCGGCGCGACGATGATCTACGTGACCCACGATCAGGTCGAGGCGATGACGCTCGCCGACAAGATCGTGGTGCTCAAGGGTGGACATATCGCGCAGGTCGGCTCCCCGATGGAGCTTTACCGCAACCCCGACAACCGATTTGTCGGCGGGTTCATCGGCTCTCCTGCGATGAATTTCCTCGACGGAACCGTCAACGGCGGGCAGATCGACGTGCCCGGCATGAAATCCAGCGTGGCGGCGCCCGGCTCTGCCAGCGACGGGCAGAAGGTTCTGGTGGGCCTGCGGCCCGAGCATCTGACGTTGGTGGATGGCGACGCGCTGAAGGTCGAACTGACCGAGAGCCTGGGCGGCGTCAGCTATGCGCACCTCGTGTCCGGCACCGGTGAGACGATGATCGTGGAAGAGCGTGGCGACGAGCGCACAAGTGCCGGCCGTCCGGTCAACATCACGATCGAGCCTGACAAGGTGTTTGTCTTCGACGCCAAATCCGAAGAACGCCTGCGCTGAGCCGCTGAGCTTGGCTGCAAAGCCAGACCCGCGCTGTCACAGGCGCGGGTCGTTTTGTGTGGCCCGGGTCCGGCGCCACCCCGGCGCCGCAAGAATTGTGCGAAATCAGGGGCTGGAATCGCGGCGCGATTTCGGCTCAAGTCAATCCACAGCTCAGCGGGGAGACAGGCCATGAATTGCGTATTTGTTCAGATCCGGTGCAGACCGGGCACCGGCTACCGCGTCGCCTCCGACATCGTGCTGCGCGAGATCCACTCCGAGCTTTATTCGACCAGCGGCGAGTTCGATCTGATCGTCAAGATCTACATCCCCCAGGATGAGGATGTGGGCAAATACATCAACGACAACCTGCTCGATATCGACGGCATCGAACGCACGCTGACCACGCTCACGTTCCGCGCCTTCTGACGCGGCGACTCCGCCAACAGGCTAAAATCAAACGAAAAACGCCCCGGACCTGCCGGGGCGTTCTCAGTTTCCGTGGGCCGGAGATCAGGCCAGATCGAAGCGATCGGCTTCCATCACCTTGACCCAGGCCTTGACGAAATCGGCGGCGAACTTGCCGGCGTTGTCGTCCTGCGCATAGGCCTCCGTCAGCGCCCGCAGCTGCGAGTTGGAGCCGAAGATCAGATCGGCGCGGGTCGCCATCCACTTCAGCTCACCCGACGCGCGGTCGCGGCCCTCGAACTCCTGCTGCGCCTCATCGGTCGGCGCCCATTCCACACCCATGTCGAGCACGTTGACAAAGAAATCGTTGGTCAACCGGCCTTCGCGATTGGTGAAGACCCCGTGCTTGCGGCCGCCGTGATTGGCGCCCAGAACCCGCAGCCCGCCGACAAGTACCGTCATTTCCGGCGCCGTCAGGGTCAGCAGTTGCGCGCGGTCGACCAGCATCGCTTCGGTCGGCACCGACATTTCCGTCGACAGGTAGTTGCGGAATCCGTCGGCCCTGGGCTCGAGCACGTCAAAGCTTTCGGCGTCGGTCTGCGCGTCCGTGGCATCGGTGCGCCCCGGGGTGAACGGCACGTCGAGGCTGTGACCGCCATCGTGCGCGGCCTTCTCGACCGCCGCCGAGCCGCCCAGCACGATCAGATCGGCGAGCGAGACTTTCTTGCCGCCCGACGCGCTGTCATTGAAGTCCGACCGGATCTTTTCCAGGGCGCTCAGCACGCCGGACAGGCGGGCCGGATCGTTGACCTCCCAGTCCTTTTGCGGCGCCAGACGTATCCGCGCGCCGTTTGCGCCGCCGCGCTTGTCGGAGCCGCGGAAGGTCGATGCCGAGGCCCAGGCCGTGGAAATCAGGTCCGCCGGAGAGATGTCGCTGCCCAGGATCTGCTCCTTGAGGGATGCGATATCGGCGGCGTCGATCAGCGGGTGATCGACCTCCGGCACCGGATCCATCCAGATCAGCTCTTCATCCGGCACTTCCTTGCCGAGATACCGGACCTTCGGCCCCATATCGCGATGCGTGAGCTTGAACCATGCGCGGGCAAAGGCATCGGCGAACTGATCGGGGTTCTCGTGGAAGCGACGGGATATTTTCTCGTAATCGGGATCCATCCGCATCGCCATATCGGCGGTGGTCATCATCAGCGTGACCTTTTCGCCCGACCCGTCAACCTGCGGCGCCATGTCCTTCTCGTCGATATTCTTGGGCTGCCACTGGTTGGCACCGGCGGGCGATTTGGTCAGCTCCCACTCATAGCCGAAGAGCACGTCGAAATAGCCGTTGTCCCACTTTATCGGGTTCGGCGTCCACGGGCCTTCGATGCCGGAGGTTGTGGCATGCACGCCGCGGCCGGTCTCGAATGTGTTGGCCCAGCCAAAGCCCATGGCCTCCATCGGTGCGCCTTCGGGCTCTGAGCCCACGAGACCGGCATCGCCCGCGCCATGCGCCTTGCCGAACGTGTGACCCCCGGCGGTGAGTGCCACGGTTTCCTCGTCATTCATCGCCATGCGCGCAAAGGTCTCGCGGATGTCCTTGGCCGACGCGAGCGGATCGGGATTGCCGTCCGGGCCTTCGGGATTGACGTAGATGAGGCCCATCTGCACGGCCGCCAGCGGGTTTTCCAGAACGCGTTCGCCGGAATAGCGGCTGCCGGGCTTGTCTGAGGTGGCGAGCCACTCTTCCTCGGTGCCCCAGTAGATGTCCTCCTCGGGCTCCCAGATATCTTCGCGACCGCCGCCGAAGCCGAAGGTCTTGCCACCCATGGACTCGATGGCCGCATTGCCGGTGAGGATGAAGAGATCGGCCCAACTCAGCGCGTTGCCGTATTTCTGCTTGATCGGCCAGAGCAGGCGGCGCGCCTTGTCGAGGTTGCCATTGTCGGGCCAGGAGTTCAGCGGCGCGAAGCGCTGCGAGCCGGAGCCGGAACCGCCGCGCCCGTCACCGGTGCGGTAAGTGCCCGCCGCGTGCCACGCCATGCGGATGAAAAACGGGCCGTAATGGCCGTAATCCGCAGGCCACCAGTCCTGACTGTCGGTCATCAGCGCATAGAGATCGGCCTTCACCGCATCCAGATCGAGCGATTTGAAGGCTTCGGCATAGTCGAAATCCCCGCCCATCGGATCGCCCACGGGCTGGTTCTGGTGCAGGATCTTGAGGTTCAGCTGGTTCGGCCACCAGTCGCGATTCGAGCGCACCGCGAAGGTGGCGTGCATGACCGGGCATTTGCCCATTCCGATATCGTTTCCGTCCATTGCTCTCTCCGATTCAAGCAGCGTCAATTGGGCGGGATCCGGGATCAGTCCATTGATATGAAACGGCTTTTCGAGCGGCACGCGCCGCGCGAAACCCCGTTCTGGATCCGGACAACCGCAACGCGCAGCGGAATGTGCCGCTTGCGTCTGCGTCTTGTCGGACTGATGCTTTTTCGTCTCCCCTGCGCCTTGCCTAGCAGAGCCCGGCCATTTGATTAAGTTGTATTTTCCGATCACCTTGATAACTTCCCGTTATGAGAAACATCACCCTGAAACAGCTGCGTTATTTCGAGGCGCTGGCGCAGCACCGGCATTTCGGACGTGCGGCGGCGGCCTGCGCGATCTCGCAGCCCGCGCTGTCGGTGCAGATCCGCGATCTGGAGGCGGAGCTGGGCTCGGTGCTGTTTGAACGCGGCGCGCGGCAGGCCCGGCTGACCGGGCTGGGCGAGGATTTTGCCGCCCGCGTGCGCGACATCCTGCGCGCGGTGGACGAGCTGGACGATCTGGCGCGCGCGGCAGGTGACGCGCTGACCGGAGAGCTGCGCATCGGCGTGATTCCGACCATTGCGCCCTACCTGCTGCCGGGCCTGATCCGCGCGGTGTCGGACCGTCATGCGGGCGTGGAGCTGCGGGTGCGCGAGACCCAGACGCAACGGCTGCTGGAAGAGCTGCGGGACGGGCGCATCGACGCGGCGATCGTGGCGCTGCCGGTCTCGGAGCCGTCGCTGACAGAAGTGGCGATCTTCGAGGAAACCTTCATGCTGGTGCGACCCGGCGATCAGGCGGAGCAGCCAGTGCCCAATGCCGAGGACCTGCCAGAGATGCGGCTCTTGCTGCTGGAGGAGGGCCATTGCTTTCGCGATCAGGCGCTGTCCTTCTGCAACACACCCAGCGCCCTGCCCCGCGACGGGCTCGATGCCAGTTCGCTCTCGACGCTGGTGCAGATGGTGGGGGCGGGCATCGGGGTCACGCTGATCCCGGAAATGGCGGTGCCGGTCGAGACGCGCTCTGCGGATGTCTGCGTGACCCCGCTGGCCGCGCCGCAGCCCTCGCGCACCATCGGCATGATCTGGCGGAAATCCAGTCCGCTGGCGGGATCGCTGCTGCAGGTGGTCGAGACGGTGCGCGCCGCCGCCGCGCCGGAGGGAGGACGATCACGGGGCCCGGGCGCATGGCCCGGATGATCGGCCACCCGGAACGGCGCTCAGAGTGAGATCGGTGTCCTGGGCCCCGGATGCAGCAGCGTGACATGGTCCGCGGGGCCTTGCGGAAAGTGGTCGCGGACCAGCGGGTCATGCCCCGGCACGATCAGGTCGGGCGACGAGGTCAGCGCTTCCAGCCGCGCGAACCCGGCCAGCATGGCCTCAAGATCCACGACAATCGGAAACGGTTTGCGCGAACGGATATTCTCGTAGAAATGCGTCGCATCGGAGGCCAGCACCAGCCAGCCCGCCTGCGTGCGCACCCGCACCGCCTGCAACCCGCGCGAATGCCCGCCAATCGCATGCACGCTCACCCCTTCGGCGATCTCGGCATCGCCATCGTAGAACCGCACCTTGCCCGCATAAAGCCGCAGCACCGCTTCGCATATATGCGCGCCGGTGAACGGCATGCGCAGCGTGTCGTGGCACATGCAGGGGCCGGTCGCGTAGGCCATCTCAGCCGCTTGCATGTGCAGCACCGCGTTGGGGAAAAGGTGCAGCCCGCCCGCGTGATCGTAATGCAGATGTGTGACGATGAGCCGGGTGATATCCTCGGGGCGCAGGCCGAGCGGGGCAAGCGCTGCCGCCGGATCGAGTCGAATGGGCCGGTCGCGCGCCTGCGCTTCGGCGGCGTCATAGCCGGTGTCGACCAGGATCACCTCCTGCCCGCGCCGCAGCAGCCACATGAAATAATCCATCGGATGCGCCAGCCCCGGAGTGTCGTCGAAGATGAAACTCTCGGCCCGGCTGCGCGCGTTGCGGTCGGCGTATTTGACCGCAAAGACCTCCCAGTCGCTCACGGCCAGACCTCGGAAAAGGTCCGGACGTCCTTGTCCAGCACCATGCCTTCGATCTGCGTGTTCAGGCGCGCGTAATGCGGGGTCTGCATATGCGCCTTGAAGGCCGCCTCGTCGTCGTAAAGCTCGTAGAGAAAGATCCGGTCGGGCGTGTCGGGCTCGGCGCAGATGTCAAAGCGATGGCAGCCCGGTTCATCCGCCACCGACGCGGTCGCGTTGAGCCGCATCGCTGCCTGAAACGCCGGGACGGCATCGGGCCGGATCTGGAAATGCACGGTGACGGCAAACATGGCGGGGTATCCTTCTTCGGGTGACACTCGGCGCAGGCTAGCCAGTTTGACGCGCGTTGGAAACGCTCGGCGCGGCGCGGCGGCGCAAGGTAAGACCCGAAGCGGCGCCAACCGGCGCCTCATGACGCCGAATGACGCCCGCCTCCGACACATGTTAATTGACATATTCCGGCAGTCGCGCTTGCGCCACCGGCGCAAACGTGCACGATCAGGCCCGACAGGACCCAAGGTTCGACGGGGCCCACGGAAAAGGTGACGCTGTATGTGCTGGAGTGGGGAGGCGTCGTTCGCCTTGGCGGCGGTCGGAATTGCAGCCACCAGCTATGCCATCGCCAAGAAGGAAAGCCCGCTGCTCTGGAGCCCGCTGCTCTATTTTTCGCTGATGGAGCTTCTGCAGGCCTTCACTTATTCCGTGATCGACCAATGCGCCTTGCCCTCGAACCAGATCGCCACGCTCTTTGGCTATCTGCATATCGTCTTCCAGCCGTTTTTCGGCTGTCTTCTGGCGCTCTACTTCGTGCCGGATCACGTCCGCCGCTTCATGTTGCCGGTCGGCATGACGCTTTGCGGGCTGTCGGCAATTGTCATGCTGATCCAGCTATACCCGTTCGACTGGACCGACATCTGCACCCCGGGCAGGCTGCTTTGCGGGCCGCAGATGTGTTCCGTGAGCGGCACCTGGCACATCGCCTGGCTGATCCCGGTCAACGATATCGGCGAAGAGCTGACGCGGCAGACCCAGGGCTCTGTCTGGGGCTGGTTCACGGAATCCGGATTTCCGACCTATGCCATTGCCATGTTTGTCTTTCCGCTGCTGGTGGGGTCCTGGCGTTTCACGATCTACCAATATCTGATGGGCCCGGTGCTGGCGCGGATGACCACAAGCAATCCCAACGAGATCCCGGCGGTCTGGTGCCTGCTGTCCATCGGATTCCTGCTGCTGGTGATCAAGACGCCGCTGCGGGACTACATGCATGTGCGGCGCTGGCCGGGCTGGTCGCTGGTGCCGAAACCCGTGGCCGCCTGAGCCGCTCCGGGGCCTCGGGTTGCGGCGCAACGGCGCACGACGCCGCTCGTTCCACTCTACCGCTTGTCCGGCGTGGCAACCGTGCCCGCGCGCTTGTCCAGAAACGCGCGCAGCCGCGCTTCGGCTTCGGGTGTCGTGGTGGTCAGCGCAGACATCAGCGCCTCGAGGAAAAGACCGTCGCCCGCCGACATGTCCTGAATGCGCGGCAAGGCGTTCAGGATCGCGTAATTTGACATCTCGGCATTCTCTGCGGCCCGGGCGGCAAGCTCCAGCGCCCTGTCGCGTGCCGCGCCCGGCGCCGTGACGTAGGACACGCCGCCCCAATGCTCCATCTGCGATGCCGCAACGCTGCGCCCGGTCAGCATCAGATCCGCCATGCGCGCCGCACCGATGAGCCGCGCGATCCGGACCGAGCCGCCGCCGCCGACATAGATCCCGCGCGTGCCTTCGGGCAGGGCAAAGAACGCGTCCTCGCTGGCCACGCGGATATGCGTGGCCGCCGCCAGTTCGAACCCGCCGCCGATCACCGCGCCGCTGAGCGCAGAGACCACCGGGATCGTCCCGCGCGCGATCCTGTCGAAAACCTCGTGCCAGAGGTGAGAATGGCGCACCGCCTCGAACGGCGTCTTTTCCACATGTTCCGCCAGATCGAGCCCGGCGCAGAAATGCGCGCCCGCGCCAAAGATCACCGCGGCCCGCGCCTCCTGAGTTGCGCGTGCCATTGCCGCGTCCAATGCATGCATCACCGGCGTGCCGATGGCGTTGCGCTTTTCGGGCCGGTTGAGACCGATCACCGCCACCTTGTCCTCAAGCGCGTAGGTGACCAGCGTGTCCTGCTCTGTTGTCTGCATGCGGGCTGCCTCTTTCTGCATCACGGCGCCCAGCAGACAGGTTCGGTGTTGCCTGTCAAGCACGCGGCGCGCGCCTCCCGCCTGGCAGGTTATCAGTTCCGTAACACCTCGAACGCTACAAGACGGTCGACGCAAGAAGTGCGCCCGTCCCATTTACGGGACCGAAGGGAACCTTATGGACCAATCTCTCAACAATTTCTTCCGTCAGACACCTGATGCACGGCTGAACAATTGTGACCGCGAACAGGTGCATCTGTCCGGGCTGATCCAGAACACCGGCGGCATGATCGTGCTGGATCCGCAATCGCTGCAGATCTGCGGGGCGTCCGAAAACATCGACACGATCCTGCCGGAAACCGCATCGATGTTGCTGGGGATGTCGCTGGCCGATATCCATGCCGGATTGGCGGCGGAGCTTGCGAGCACCGACGCCGCCACCGGCATCGTGCACGAGGTGCTTGACCTCACGGTGGCCAGCGAAGATCGCGTCTATGACGCGGTCACCCACGCCCATGGCAATTTCCGGTTTCTGGAATTTGTGCCCAATGTGGCGCCGTCGGCCCAGCTTGCGCGAAAACGCATGCGCCAGTGCAGCAAGGCCTGCGCGCAGATCATGAACGCCGAAACCCTCGACGACGCGCTGCAGATCGGCGTCGATGCGGTGCGCGCGATCACCGGGTTCGACCGGGTCAAGATCTACCGCTTCCTGCCCGACTGGTCCGGCGCGGTCGAGGCTGAAAGCCGCGCCGATCACATGCCCAGCTATCTGGGGCTGCATTTCCCACATGGCGACATCCCCGCGCAGGTCCGCGAGATGATGCGCATCGTGCCCTACCGGGTGATCGGGACGGTCTCCGATGACAATGTGCCGGTCCGCACGCAGCCGCAAAGCCGTGTCTATCTCGACCAGACCTGGGCGGTGCTGCGGTCGGTCTCCTCGATGCACACCGCCTATCTGCGCAACATGCGGATCGGCGCGTCCTTTTCGTGCTCGCTCAAGACCGAAGGGCGGCTCTGGGGTCTGATCGCCTGCCACAACGGGTCCGAAACGACCATTCCCGTCGACAGCTGGAGCCTTGTCCAGGAGATCGGCAACACGCTGATGCTGCGTCAGGAACAGTCCCACCGCATCGCCACCGCCGATATGGTGTCGAACCTGCGCCGGGTGGAGAATGAGTTTGCCTCCGAACTGCGCCGCCACGGCGACGTGGAGGAGGTGATCACCTCGATGGTGCCGGTCCTGCAGAAATTCCTGCGTGCCGACGGCTTCGCCTTTCAATACGGCAGCCGTCTGCACACCGCCGGGAACACGCCGCCGGATGACTTCATCCGCGAGCTGGTCCACTGGGCGCAGCAGGACATCACCTATAACGACCAGCTTCAGACCACCGCGCTGCACCGGCTGTACGCACCCGCCAAGGCGCATCAGGAAACCGCCTGCGGCGTGCTGGTGCAACCGATCATCATGCACCGCGTCTGTCAGCTGGTGTGGTTTCGCGGTCCGATCACCCGGAATGTGGAATGGGCGGGCAAACCGGATGACAAGGCAAGCCCCGCTGACAAGACGGCGTTTTCGAAAGGGCCGCGCACCTCGTTTGACCGCTGGGTGCAGCAGCACCGAGACGAAAGCCTGCCATGGGAGCCTGCAGAAATCGAATCGGCCCGCGAGATCTTCAAGGAGTTTCTCGACATCATCGCCTCGCAGGTGTTGCTGAAAGAAGAAAACGAATCGCTGCGCCACTTCGCCCGCGCCGCGGCCCATGACATCAAGGCGCCGCTGCGGGGCATCAAGTTCGCGCTCGACTGGATGAAGGAGGACGATTTCGAACATCAGAGCGTCCTGGCGAACCAGCAGCTCGCCAGCACGGCGACCCGTCGTCTGGAAAAACTGACGGAAGCGCTGCTGGAACTGTCGCTGCTCAAGGATCAGGAACCGGAGATGACCCGCGTCGATCTGGGGGAGGTGCTGGAAGACGTGTGCGCCCTGCTCGCCGGGGAGATCAAGATGAACAATGCAGAGGTGATTGTGGGGCAGATGCCCACGATCCAGGGCAGCAAACACCTGCTGACGCGGCTGTTTCTCAATCTCGTGTGCAACTCGATCAAATACCGCAAGGCCGATGTCACCCCCGTCATCGAGGTCACTCATGTGCCCGGCACGCTCTGCCGCATCGAGGTCACGGATAATGGCCGCGGCATCGAGGCCAAATTTGCGGAAGAAGTGTTCATGCCGACCAAGCGGCTGGTCAACAATGACGATGTCGAAGGCAGCGGCCTCGGGCTTTCGATCACCCGCCGCATCGCACATCTGCACGAAGGCAACATCTCGGTCGACACAAGCCGCAAGGATGGCACGACGTTCATCGTGTTGCTGCCGGTTGTGATCTGAGAACGGGCCCGCGGGAATGCGCTCCGGTATCGCGACCAGCATGCCGATGGGGCCGCCACCGATGACCAGCACGTCTTCGCCCGGCTTGACCTGACCGCGGTCGACGTCATGCACGGCGACGGCCAGCGGCTCGAACAGGGCGGCGTGGCTGAGATCGAGTTCGTCGGGCAGCACATGCACGGTATGCGCGGGCACGTTCCCTTTCTGCTGAAACGCCCCTTGCTGTCGATGCCGTTGAACTCAAGGGGTGGCAGATACGTTGGCGGCCCGCGTTGCAGGCCGGGCAATCGCCGCAGGGATCGAGCGGACGCACGACGAAGGGCTGACCGGCGCGCGCCCCTCGACCCCCGCGCCCGGTGCCGCGACCCGCCCCGCCATCGCGTGCCCGATGGTCCGCCCGAATCCGGCGCGCGCGGCCATATCACCCAGATAGAAATGCAGATCGGTGCCGCAAATGCCGCAACAGGCGATGTCGAACTGACCCTCTCCGGGTCGAGGCGCCGGGCAGCTGGCCTGCTATACGGTGGATGTCTTGCCGCCCCGGTAAAAGACAGCCTGGAGGGTCATTTCCGCGACCTTCACGTGGTCAGGAGGTTGGCTGCGGCGAGTTTGCCCCAGTCGAAGGTCACCCCGGTGCCGGGCGTATCGGGTGCGACGGCAAGGTGATCTTCGACCACAAGCGGACGCGTGGTGTAGCTGTCGATCGGGAAGGAATGCACTTCGATCCAGCCCGCGTTTTGCCGCCCCGAGACCAGCGAGACGTGCAGCTCCTGCATGCCGTGGCTGCAGATCGGCAGACCGTGGGCGAGACTGCGCTCTGCCACCTGCAAAAACCCGGTGATGCCGCCGCAATTGGAGGCATCGGGCTGGATGAAGCTCAACCCCGCCTGCTCGAACGCATGGTCGAACTCGTGGATCGTGTGCAGGTTCTCGCCCATGGCAAGCGGCATGCCGGTGGCCTCGGCGATGCGTGCATACCCGGCATAATCATCGGGAATCGTCGGCTCTTCGAACCAGGTCAGATCGAAAGGTGCAAAGGCGCGGGCGGCGGCGATGGCCTCATCCACGCTCATCGAATAATTGGCGTCGACCATGAAGGCGATGTCGGGCCCGATCAGATCGCGCACCGCGGCGATGCGGTCCAGATCCTGCGCCAGCGTGGGCTGGCCGATCTTGATCTTCACACCAATGAAGCCGCGGGCGAGATAACCCTCGACGCTGCGCAGAAGCTTCGGCAGATCGAAGCCGAGATCGATGCCGCCGCAATAGGCCCGGCAGCGCTGACCGGCCCCGCCCGCCATCTTCCAGAGCGGCTGCCCCAGCGTCTTGCCGCGCAGATCCCACAGCGCGATATCGACCGCAGAGATCGCAAAGGACGCGATGCCGCCGCGCGCCACGTAATGCACATGCCATAGCATCGCGTCGTAAAGCGCCTCGACCTCGGTGGCGTCCTTACCGATCAGGAACGGCGCGAGGTCGTGCTCGATCATTGCCCTGATCGCGTGCCCGCCCTTGCCGCCGGTATAGGTGTAGCCGGTGCCTTCGCGCCCGTCGTCCAGCGTGACGGTCGCGGTGACCAGCTCAAAGAAGTGGTGATCGCCATGTTTCGCATCGACCAGCACCTCGGCCAGCGGGATGTGCAACAGGCGTGTGGCGATGCTCGAAATCCGGGTCATGACGGCGGCTTATCCTCTGTTCGGCCCGACATAACACGCGCCTGGAAAAGGATCACGGCAAAGAGGACGCCGCGGCGCTGTTGCACAAATCGAGTTCTGAGCGGGGTTCGCCTTTGCCCGGACGGACTTACCCTACAGCTGCTGTGACGGGTATACCGAGGGCGGTGTCGCGGTTGGGCACAGCGATGCGAACCTGAAGCCCGGCGGTCTGGCGCTCGACGTCGCGCGCCATGAGGGATTGGCCCGGCAGTCTGAGGCAGGTCATTTTTGCCTCGACGCGGCTCCGGCGGTGATATCCGCTCCACTGTCGCCAGATGGCTCGGCCCGGGTCCTTTGAGACCCGCAAGGCTTCGTTTCGGGCCACAGCGCCCGGGCCGGCTTGGCGGTCCTGCGGGGCGGGATGATGGCGGCTGCGTTTCGAGCAGCGATTGCCGCGTGACGCTTCCGGGTGTCGCAGGCGGCGACGGCCGTCACGGAACCGGTCTGCTGTTCACGCGGGATCCGGTCCGGCAGCTCTGGCAACATGGGCATCGCCGATACTGCTGCCGGTGATCTCCCCTCTCGGCAGATTTGCGTCGCAAATCGCCTGCCGGGCAATGGACCGCCCGACCAGTTGCAGCAGGCTCTGCACGAAGCCGGTCGTCTGCCGCAGCGGGCGGCTTCCAGACCATATCGGGATCAAACCGCACTGTCAGCGAACCGCGCCGCCCGAGTGCCTCATTGCAGGCCGACCGGTTCGTGGTCTTGTACTTCGTGAGGGCCCAACTGCGCATGCACCCCAGCTATCATGCTGGATTCACGCAGCGTAACCCTCCGCCGTTTTCTGCGACAGGGCCCTTCGCAGGTGAGGAAAGGGCGTTCTGGGCGTGGCGCGATTGACTGCGCGGCTCACTTGCGAAAGGCTCCGACTGGACCCGGGAGGACGCAATTTGGCAATCGTGAACGAAAAACTGTCGATCGGCATCGAAGAGGAATATCTGCTCGTCGATGCGGAGACCCGCGAACTGGCGGCCCGCCCGCCAAAGGAGTTCATGGAAAAGTGCAAGAAGCTCGTGGGTGAGCGGGCAATGCATGAATTCCTGCAATGCCAGGTCGAGATCGGCACAAATGTCTGCCCGACCATCCACGAGGCCCGCGAGGAGCTGGTCAATCTGCGCGGCAATATCGGGGAGACCGCCAAGGAATTTGGCATGCGCCTCGTGGCTGCCTCGACACATCCCTGGGCGCATTGGGCGACGCAAGAGCCCGTCGACATGGACCGCTACCGCATTCTTGGCGCAGAGCACCAGACGCTGGCGCGGCGCATGGCGATCTGCGGCATGCATGTGCATGCGGGCATCGAGAACAAGAACCTGCGCATTGAGCTGATGAACCAGATGACCTATGTGATGCCCCATCTGCTGGCCATCAGCACCTCGTCACCGTTCTGGGAAGGCAGCAATACCGGGCTCAAGGCGTTTCGCCCGATCATCATCAACGACCTGCCGCGCTCGGGCTTTCCGGAGGTTTTCGAGAACTGGAACGACTGGCTGGAGATGCTGGACGATCTGGAGACCTGTGGCATGGTCAACGATCCGTCCAAGATCTGGTGGGACATCCGGCCTTCGGGCAAGCACCCGACGCTGGAAATCCGGGTCTGCGATGTCTGCACCTGGCTCGAGGACAGCCTGACGATTGCCGCGCTCTACCAATCGATCCTGGCCTATTTCTGCCATCTGCGGTCGCGCAACGAGCAGCGGCGCTTTTACCGCCGTATCCTGCTGGCCGAAAACAAGTGGCGCGCGATGCGCTACGGGGTCGAGGCGGAGCTGGGCGATTTCGGCAAGCGCCAGAAGCTGCCGCTGGTCGAGCTGATCGACGAGCTGGTCGAGATCGTGTCGCCCTTCGCCGATGAGCGCAACTGCCTCGCCGAGGTCCAACACGCCCGCAAGATCGTCCGCCGCGGCAGCTCGGCGGATTTCCAGCTGAAGATCTACAACGATGCCAAATCGCGCGGCGTTGACGAACATGACGCAAAAGTCGCCGTTGTGGACTGGCTGATCGAGCAGACGGCTGACCTGGAGGGAGGCAAGGTTGCAAATGGTGCGGGCGGGGACTAGGTCGGTTTCATCCTTGCCGCGTTAAGCCGGCGTTCAAAGAGCAGTGATACGTAGAAGCGATGAACCAGATGCCCGTCACGCCGCATGCGGGGATGCCGGAGGTGTTTGAGCCGCTTTTCAGCGCAGGCACGCCGGATCCCGCGGCCATAGACCACTTCCTGACCGAAAACGCCTTTCCGCTCGTATTGCCGGGCCGGGCGATCTTTGCGTGGCACGGTCGGGCCGACCGGGTCGAACTGGTGCGCTGGATCCATGCGGGCGGCAGCCGGCACCCGTTCCATCGCCTGCCGCATACCGATCTCTGGGTCACCACCCTGCCCGTCGAGGATGGCGGGCGATTCGAGTATAAATTCGCCGTCGGGCATGGCGCGCATGAGGATCTGGTGCTCGACCCGCTGAACCGGTTGCGCGCAGGTGATCCGTTCGGCGAGAACTCCGTCTGCCGTACCTTCGGCTATGAGCGCCCCGACTGGACGCGGGATCAGGGCGCGCCGAAAGGTGTGATCGAGGATCTGCGCGTCGAAAGCAACGTCTTCGGCGAGGCGCGGCACGAACAGGTCTACCTGCCGCATGGCTATGATGCAGAGCAGGAATATCCGCTGGTCATCATCCATGACGGGCAGGAATTCGACAATTTCGCCGATCTGTCGGTGTCGCTCGACAATCTCATCCACCAGGGCGATGTTCCGCCGCTTGTCGCCGTGCTGATCCAGGCCCGCGACCGGATGAGCGAATATCCCGGCGGGCGCCGCCATGCGCGCTACCTCGTGGGCGACCTGCTGCCGCTGATCGAGCAGCGTTACAGCCTCTCCAGGGCGCTCGAAAAACGCGTGCTGCTGGGTGCCAGCCTCGGGGCTGTGGCGTCGATTTCCACCGCATTCCGCTACCCCGGCGTCTTTGGCGGGCTCATCCTGAAATCGGGCACGTTCATCCTCGACAAGCGCAAGCTGGCCTCGCGCGCGCATCCGGTGTTTCACCGCACCGCCCGGCTGACGCGCGCGCTGCAACGTGCGCCGAAACTGCCGCCGACCCGCGCGTTTGTCTCCACCGGGGAGCTCGAGGGCCTCGCCGATGAGAATCGAAAACTCGCAATTTTCTTGCGTGATCATGGCGTTGATGTTCTTTTCAAATCTGCGTGGGACGGTCACCACTGGCACAACTGGCGGGACCAGCTACGTGATGGACTCGTATGGGTTCTTGGGCAGCAGACCCCGGACTAGACCCGGTCTGGCGTTGGCTGCCCCCATAAAAAACAGGGGGACGACATGGCCAAACGCACTGCTCACATCGGACTGTCCTTGGGCGCCGACATCTGCTGGCCGATCTGTTACGAAGGCCTGCTCGATCAGCTGGCGCTCGACATCAAGCAGGGGCGCGATCAGGTCGACGTCAATTGCGAGCGGGTGACGATCGAGCCGTTCAACCTTGAACAACCGGTCAAATACGACGTTGTGATCGACCGGCTCACCCATTGGTACGGGGTCAGCCGCGAGTGGATCAAGAAGGCCATCGTGCTCAACGACCTCTATGTCTACAACAACCCGTGGTCGCTGCAATCGAACGAAAAGCACACATCTTACGCGGCGATGCTGCGGCTCGGTCTCTCGGTGCCCGAAACCTGGATGCTGCCGCCCAAGGCCTATGAAAACCAGGACGATCTGGAAGTCACGCTGCAGAAATACGCGCGCATGTTCTCGCTCGACGAGATCGGCGACAGGATCGGCTACCCGTTCTTCATGAAGCCCTATCACGGCGGCGGCTGGAAGGGTGTGAGCAAGATCGACAACGCGGGCGATCTGCACAAGGCCTATAACGAAAGCGGCACGGAACTGATGAACCTGCAAAAAGCCGTGCTGCCGCATGAGCATTTTGTGCGCTGCGTCGGTCTGGGTCCGCAATTCCGCATCGTGAATTACGACCCCGGCGCGCCGCTGCATGACCGCTACCGCATGGAGCAGGGCTTTCTGAGCGCCGAACACGAGGAAGAGCTGATCGATATCGGCCTGACGATCAACAGCTTCTTCGGCTGGGACTTCAACTCCGCCGAATCGTTGCTGCAGGACGGCACCTGGCATCCCATCGACTTCGCCAATGCCTGCCCCGACAGCCAGGTCACCTCGCTGCATTACCACTTCCCGTGGCTGATCAAGGCCAATCTGCGCTGGTCGATCTTTTGCGCGGTCACCGACCGCAAGATGCGCAAGAACATGGACTGGGACCCGTTCATCAAGATCGCCGACAGCGACCGGTCGCAGGCCGAAAAGCTCAAAGCCTATGCCGCCATCGGCAACAAGCGCTTCGAGACCGAGAAGTTCCGCGAGTTCTGCCGCAAGAATCTCGGCCATCTCGACGAGCTGGCCTATGATTTCTTCGGCTCCGACATCATGCGCGACGCGATCCACCAGAAGGTGTCGTCTCTGTTCCCCGCGCATGAGATCGACGAGTTCACAGAGCTTTTCTGGACCCGCATTCAGGACTGGCGCGAGCGGGAGGGGCAGCATGGCGATAAAGACTTCCAATAGGTGGTATTCGGGCCGCGTCGGACAGGAGGTCACGCTGGTGCGCTGGGGTCATTTCGGCCAGCCGGTGATGCTGTTTCCAACCGCCGGCGGCGATGCCGAAGAAGTGGATCGCATGGGTGTCATCGGCGCGATCTGGCCGCTGATCGAGGCGGGCCGGATCAAGGTCTATTCCTGCGACAGCGTGGCGGGCAAGGCGCTGGCGGGCAAGGAAGGCTCGGTCGAGCACCGCTGCTGGATGCTCAACGGCTTCATGGAATACATCGCCGCCGAGGTGGTGCCGGCGATCCGCGCCGATTGCGGCGGGGCGTCGCTGGACGTGATCTCGGCAGGCGCCTCAATCGGGGCGTTCAACGCGGTGGCCGTGGCCTGCCGTTATCCGCATCTCTTCAAGGCCGCACTTGGCATGTCCGGCACCTACAATCTGGAACGGTTGCTGGGGTTCGAAGGCAATATGGACTTCTATTTCTCCTCGCCCTTCCGCTTTCTGCCCGGTCTCGAGGGCCCGCAGCTCGACCAGCTGCGCCAGCGCTTCATCCTGATGGCTTACGGCGAGGGCCGCTGGGAAAATCCCGACGAGGCCTGGCGCATGGCCGATATCCTCGGCGACAAGGGTGTGCCGAACCGCGTCGATGTCTGGGGCAAGGAGTGGGATCACGACTGGATCACCTGGCGCGAGATGCTGCCCAGATACCTCGATGAGCTGACCCCGGGGGCGGCGGCATGAACATCATCTTCATCGAGCCGTCCTTTCCCGGCAACCAGCGCGAGTTTGTCCGCGCGCTGCACGCCATCGGCGCCAATGTCTACGGCGTGGGGGAGCGGCCGCATGACTGGCTCGACCCTGAAACCCGGGCCGCGCTCACCCATTACCAGCAGATCAGGTCGGTCACCGATGAGGGCGCGCTGGAATGGGCTGTGCGCGACGCGCAGTCGCGGGTCTGGATCGACCGGCTGGAATGCACCATCGAAGCCCACCAGATGGCCGCGGCCCATGTGCGTGAGCGCTGCAACATCCCCGGCACCTCGTCACGCACCACCTATCTGTGCCGCGACAAGGTGGCGATGAAGGAGGTGCTGCGCGAGGCGGGCATCCCGGTGGCGGCCTCCGGTGCCGTGGCGAGCCTTGCCGAAGCGCAGGAGTTTGCCGCGCGCGTGGGCTATCCGCTGATCATCAAGCCGCGCGATTCCGCAGGGGCCGCGGGCACCTACCGCGTCAACAACGATGCCGAGCTGGAACGCGTCGCCCATCAGAGCGGCGTCGCTGACGGCGCCTCTGCGATCATCGAGGAGTTCATCGAAGGCCATGAAGGCATCTACGACACGCTGACGGTCAAGGGGCGGGTCACACATGAATTCATCGGCCATTATTACCCCGGCGTGCTGGAGGCGATGCGCCACCGCTGGATCTCGCCGCAGCTGATCTCCACCAACGAGGTGGAAAGCGACCGCTACAAGGAGGTGCGCGAGATGGGCCGCCGGGTGAATGCGGCGCTCGGGATCGAGACGTCGCCCACCCATATGGAATGGTTCTTCGGGCCCAAGGGGCTGAAGTTTTCCGAGATCGGCTGCCGTCCGCCCGGTGTCGGGCAATGGGACAGCTATTGCCATGGCAACGAGTTCGACCTGTACCGCGAATGGGCGCTGGCGGTCTGTCACTACACCACCGACACCCGCCCGTCGCGTCGTTACGCCAGCGGGATCATCGCGCTGCGCCCGGACAAGGACGGCCAGATCATCGGCTATGACGGCACCGACCGCATCTTTGAAAAATACGGCAATCTGGTGGTCGGCCAGCACTTTCCCGAGCCCGGCACCGCAACCCAGCAGGTGGAGGCGGGCTACATGGCCAATGCGTGGATGCGCCTGCGGCATGAAAGCTTTGACGCGCTGCGCGACATCATGAACGAGATCGGCGAGACGATCAAAACCCGCGCACGCTGACGCCCCCCGACGGGCGGCTTCGGCCGGGCCGCTGGCCCGGCTCAGCCCCGGCTGGCGGCGCGTTTCCGGGCAATCGTCTCGAATTCCGCCCGCGCGAGTCCCAGGCGGAACGACGCCTCGACAAAGTCCAGATGTTCCCCCGCCGCCTGCTCCGCCGCGTCCGGGTCCCCCTCCAGAACGGTCCTTGCGATGGTGCGGTGCTGGTCCAGCAGCTTCTGGCTCGAGCCCTCGATTGAGCGCAGGTAGCTGCGGTTGTAGAACACGCCGCGCCGGGTCAGCGCGTAGATCGACGCCATCATATGCACCAGCATGGCGTTGTGGCTCGCCTCCACGATCCGCGTGTGAAAGAGCACATCCGCCTCGCGCGATGTCTCGGGATCGTCGTTGGTTTCGGCACGCTCCAGTGCGTCGAGCTGCCGCTCGATATGGGTGCGGTCGGTCGGCGTGGCCCGTTCCGCAGCCAGCCGGGCGGCAAAACATTCCTGCGCCCGCCGGTATTCCAGGTAGTCGAAAAACGCGCGGCCATGGCGGGCGTAAAGCTCGATCAGCGCAGGCTTCATCGCCTCGCCGGTCAGCGGCGCAACAAAGGTGCCCTCGCCGTGCTGGATAGTCAGCAGCCCGCGGCTTTCGAGCGTCTTGAGCGCGTCGCGCAGTTTCGGGCGAGAGACATTGAGTTGCGCGGCCAGCTCGCGCTCTGACGGCAGACGGTCACCCTCCAGAAGCACGCCCTGCACGATCAGGTCCTCGATCTGGCGGACGACAACATCCGCAATCGGGCCTGAATCGATTCTGTCGAAGACAGCATTGGACACCATCCGCGCACCTCACTTGGTAAAATTTAGCGACCTCTGATGGTCGAAAACCAGGTTCATCGCCGCTCATCAGAGGGTAATAGACTGTAGTTTATCGGAAAATTCCCACTTGATCTAGATCAAATTGGATACCTCTTCCGTCATGTTAGACAGCTCGCCAACCAGAGGTAATAAAAATTTACCACTGGCATCACTCCCGGCAAACCCGGGTGTATTGAATGAGGAGGATACCCATGAAATCACTGATCACCGGCCTTGCGATGGCCACCGCCCTGATGGTCACAACGACAACGCAGGCCGCGGCTGGCGACAAGCTTCTGCTGAAGACGCCGGTTGCGTTTTCCACCGCCCTGCCCGGCCTTGGAACGCCAATCCCGCGGGTGGCCGAAAAGGTCGCCATCATGTCCGGCGGCACGCTCAAGATGAAGGTCTACGAGCCCGGCAAGCTGGTCCCGCCGTTCGAGATCCTCGAGGCGGTGTCCTCCGGCAAGATCAATTCCGGCTACACCACCGCGGGCTACTGGGCGGGCAAGATCCCGGCCGCCCCGCTCTTTTCCGCGGTGCCTTTCGGCCCCGAGGCGGGCGAATTCATGGCGTGGATGTATTACGGCGATGGCCTGACGCTGTACCAGCGCATGTATGACGACGCGGGCTTCAACGTAAAGGTCCTGCCCTGCGCGGTGATCGCGCCGGAGACCTCCGGCTGGTTCGCCAAGGAGATCAACTCCCCCGAAGATCTCAAGGGGCTGAAGATGCGCTTCTTCGGCCTGGGCGGCAAGGTGATGGAAAAGCTGGGTGTGGCGACATCGTTGCTGCCGGGCGGCGAGATCTTCCCGGCGCTTGAAAAAGGCGCCATCGATGCCACCGAATTCTCCATGCCCGCCATCGACCAGCGGCTGGGCTTTCACAAGGTGGTCAAATACAACTACTTCCCCGGCTGGCACCAGCAGGCCACGGTGTTCGAGCTGCTGATCAACAAGGACGTCTGGAACGACGCCTCCGAGCAGCACCAGAACATTCTTGCCGAAGCCTGCAAGGCCTCCATGGCTGACAGCTTTGCCGAAGGTGAGGCGATGCAGTTCGACGCGCTGCAGAAGAACGTCGAGGAAAACGGCGTCGAGATCCGCAAATGGTCGCCCGAGATGCTCGCTGTCTTCAAGGACACCTGGGAAGAGGTCGCCGCCGAGGAAAGCGCCAACGATGCCTTCTTCAAGGAGGTCTACGAGAACATGGCGACCTTCCGGACAGGCTATGACCTGTGGGAATCCAACGCGTTCCTGCCGCGCCTGAACTGATCGCGCAGGCCTGAACGCTCTGCCCTGAGCGTCCGGGCGCGCCGGCATGGGGGACCATGACCGGCGCGCTCTTCCAACAAAAAACCAAATGCACGACCCGGGCCCCTGTCGGCCCGACACCGGCAGCGCGCGGGCCTGCCGCATCCGGAGGAGGAGACACCGATGACGACGAAGACCGAGTATCGCGGCGACGTTGCCGAAACCTATGAAGCGCTGATCGAACATCCCGACCAGGACAGCCAGCGCGTTGCGGTTTTCATCGACGGCGCGATCAAACGCATCGGCCATGTGGTGATGATCGCCAACCTGATCCTGATTGCCGCCATCGTCAGCCAGGTGGTGCTGCGCTATGCGCTCAATCTCAACTTCCCCAAGCTCGACGAATTGCAGTGGCACCTGTACGGCATCGTGACGATGTTCGGCGTGTCTTATGCCCTTGTCACCGACAGCCATGTGCGCGTCGACGTGTTGCACATGCAGCTTTCGCGCCGCGCGCAGCGGGTGGTCGAGATGCTGGGCCTGATCTTCCTGCTGTCGCCGTTCATCTACCTGATGATCGACCAGGGATATGACTATTTCTATTCCAGTTTCCGCCTGAACGAGGGCTCCTCCTCGGCCACCGGCCTGCCCTGGCTCTGGGCGTTCAAGGCAGTCATCCCGATCAGCTTCGTGTTGCTCGGCCTCGCCGCGCTCGCCCGGCTCATCCATGACGGTCACGCGCTGCTGCAAAACCGCGCAGACGAGCGCGAAGGCCGCTCGGTGCTTCTGGTGGTCTCGGTCTTTACGGTGATGATGGCCATTGCCTTCGCGCTGAGCTTCACCGTCGAGACCACCGAAGAGATGATGGTCATGGGCATGTTCATGACCTTCATCGGTCTGCTTTTCACCGGCTTTCCCGTCGCCTGGACGCTGGCCGGTACCGGCATGCTCTTTGGCTTCGCGGCCTGGGCCTTCGACAACGACCTGATGCTCTGGACCGGGCTCGAGAGCACGTTTACCGGGCTTGACTACCTGACCATGGGCGCGGTGGTGAACCGGGTCTATGCGACCATGTCCAACGCGGTGCTGGTGGCGCTGCCGATGTTCATCTTCATGGGGCTGATGCTGGACGAATCCGGTGTGGCAGAGCGTCTGATGACCGCCATGACGCGGCTTTTCGGCACCGTGCGCGGCGGGCTGGCCATCACCGTCACGCTCATCGGCATCGTGCTGGCCGCCTCGACCGGCATCGTTGGCGCGTCGGTGGTGCTGCTGGGCGTGCTCAGCCTGCCCACCATGCTGCAGAACAAGTATTCCAAGACGCTGGCCACCGGCACGATTGCGGCGTCGGGCACGCTCGGCATCCTGATCCCGCCCTCGATCATGCTAGTGATCATGGCCGACCAGATGGCGCTTTCGGTGGGCGATCTCTTCATGGCGGCGATGGTGCCGGGGGTGCTGCTGGGCACGCTCTATCTGGGCTACATCTTCATCGTGGCGCAACTGAACCGCGAGGCGGCCCCGGTGCCCGAAGGTGCGGTGCGCCCGGACTGGGCCGCGGTCAAGGAAGTGCTTCTGGCCGTGGTGCCGCCGCTCGGCCTGATCCTCGCCGTTCTCGGCTCGATCTTTGCGGGCATCACCACGCCGACCGAAGCCTCGGGCGTCGGCGCCATCGGCGCGACCCTGCTGGCCGTGCTCTACCGCAAACTGACCTTCACCAAGCTATGGAACGTCTGCAAGGCGACCTTCAACTCGACCGCCTATATCTTCGCGATCTTCCTCGGTGCCACGGTCTTCAGCTTTGTGCTGCGCGAGCTGGGCGGGGATGAATTCATCGAGCATCTGATCGGATCCACCGGGTTCGGCGCCAATGGCACGATCATCTTCATCCTCTTCATCTGCTTCCTGCTGGGCTTCTTTCTCGACTGGATCGAGATCACGCTGATCGTGCTGCCGCTGATGGGGCCGGTCGTCGTGGGCCTCGGTCTCGACATCCCCGGTTTCGGCGCGCTCGACGATCCGGCGCTGATCTGGTTCGTCATTCTGGTCGCCGTGACGCTGCAAACCAGCTTTTTGACGCCTCCTGTCGGCTTTTCCTTGTTCTATCTCAAAGGCGTTTGCCCGCCAGAGGTTAAACTGACCGACATCTACAAGGGCGTGGTGCCGTTTGTCCTGCTGCAGATCCTCTGTCTTGCGATGGTCTTTGTCTGGCCGGCACTCACCACCTGGTTGCCCAGCGTGGCCTATTGAGGAGGGATGGTAATGACCAATGCAGAGTTGATCGACCGGCTGAAGGCGATCGCGGGCGCCAAACACGTGCTCACGGGCGCCAGCCAGACCGAGCGTTACCGCAAGGGGTTCCGCTCCGGCGAGGGCGAGGCCATCGCGGTGGTTGTGCCCGGCACCCTGCTTGAGATGTGGCACCTGCTGCAGGCTTGCGTGGCGGCCGACAAGATCCTGATCCTTCAGGCTGCCAATACCGGCCTGACCGAAGGCTCGACCCCGAAAGGGCGCTACGACCGCGATGTGGTGATCCTGTCGACGCTGCGCATGGACAAGGTGCATCTGCTCGACCGGGGGCGGCAGATTGTCAGCCACCCGGGCGGCACGCTTTTTCAGCTGGAAAAACGCCTGAAACCGCTGGGCCGGCAGCCGCATTCGGTGATCGGCTCGTCCTGCATCGGGGCGTCGATCCTTGGCGGGGTGTGCAACAACTCGGGCGGCAGCCTCGTGCAGCGCGGTCCGGCCTACACGGAGCTGTCGCTTTACGCGCAGATCACCGCAGACGGGCAGCTGGAGCTGGTCAACCACCTCGGGATCGAGCTGGGCGAGACACCCGAAGAGATCCTCGGCGCGCTGGATCGCGGCGAGATCCCGGACAGCGCCGTGCGGCCCGATGCCGGAAAGGCGTCCGACAGCGATTACGCGCAGACGGTGGCCGATATCGAGGCCGACAGCCCCGCGCGCTACAATGCCGATCCCGCAAAGCTCTACGAGGCGTCGGGCTGCGCGGGCAAGCTCGCCGTCTTTGCCGTGCGGCTCGACACTTTCCCGATCGAGGAAGGTGACAAGGTCTTTTATGTCGGCACCAACTCACCGGACGATCTGACCGAGCTGCGCCGCCGCGTGCTGACCGAACTGCCGGATCTGCCGGTCAGCGGCGAATACCTGCACCGCGAATGTTTCGACATCGCGAAACGCTACGGCAAGGACACGCTGCTGATGATCCACTGGTTCGGCACCGACCGCCTGCCGCTCTTCTTTGCCCTCAAGGGCGCCATGGATGCGCGGCTGAACAAGTTGCCGTTCCTGCCCAGGAACCTCGTGGACCGCGTCATGCAGGGGTTTTCGCGTCTGGTGCCCGAAGCGCTGCCGAAACGCCTGCTGGGCTTCCGCGACCGGTTCGAGCATCACCTGATCCTCAAGGTCTCCGGCCGCTCGGCTGCGGCAACCGAGGCGATCCTCGCCGAGACTGTGGGCGAAGGCTGGTTTCTCTGCGACGACACCGAAACCGGCAAGGCGATGCTGCACCGCTTTGCCGCGGCGGGCGCTGCGGTGCGCATGCATGCGGTGAACCCCGGCAGCACCGAGGACGTCCTGGCGCTCGACATCGCGCTCAAGCGCAATGACCGCAACTGGGTCGAGACCCTGCCGCCGGAGATCGAGAAGGACATCGAGGCCAGGCTCTATTACGGCCATTTCCTCTGCCACGTCTTCCATCAGGATTACATCCTGCGCAAGGGCGCCGATCCCAAGGCGATCAAGGCCAAGATGCTGGCGCTGCTCGACACCCGCGGCGCGGAATATCCCGCCGAGCACAATGTCGGCCATCTTTACCACGCCAAACCGGCGCTGGCCGCGCATTACAAGACGCTCGACCCCACCAACAGCTTTAATCCCGGTATCGGGAAATTGTCCCGAGAAAAGCATTACGGCGCGTCCTGCGGTTGTGACGCCCAGCAAGCCGCCGAATAGGAGAGCCCCGATGTTTCAGGTCAGATTACACGGACGTGGAGGGCAAGGCGTTGTGACCGCCGCCGAGATGCTCTCGATTGCGGGGTTCAGCGAAGGCAAACACGCGCAGGCGTTCCCCTCCTTCGGCTCGGAGCGCACCGGCGCGCCGGTGGTGAGCTTCTGCCGTCTCGACGACAAGGAAATCCGCCGCCGCGAGCCGATTCTGGAGCCCGATTGCCTGATCGTGCAGGACCCGACGCTGTTTCACGCGCTCGACGTCTTTCAGGGCCTGCGGCCCGATGGCTACGTGCTGATCAACACCACCAAGGACTGGCACGAGCTGGGCATCGCCGACAAGGTCGCGCATCTGCCCGATCACCATGTGGTCGGCGTCAACGCCACCGCGCTGGCGCGCAAACATGTGGGCCGCCCGGTGCCCAATGCCGCCCTTCTGGGCGGGTTTGCCGCGATCACCGGCGAGATCCACCTTGCCGCGGTCGAGACCGCCATCGCCACGAAATTCAGCGGCGCGATTGCCGATGGCAACATCGCCGCCGCCCGTGCCGCCCATGCCGCGGCACTCGGAGAGGAGCTGACCGATGCTTAAACAACTCGAAGGCAGCCATGCGGTGGCCGAAGCCATCGCGCTGTGCCGACCGGAGGTGATCTGCGCCTACCCGATCAGTCCGCAGACACATATCGTGGAGCATTGCGGCGAGCTGGTGCGCGAAGGCGCGATGGGCTCCTGCGAATACATGAACGTGGAATCCGAGTTCGCGGCGCTTTCGGCCTGCATCGGTTCCTCGGCCTGCGGCGCGCGCACCTACACCGCCACGGCAAGCCAGGGTCTGCTTTACATGGCCGAGGCGGTCTACAACGCCTCTGGCCTTGGCCTGCCCATCGTGATGACCGTGGCCAACCGCGCCATCGGCGCGCCGATCAACATCTGGAACGATCACACCGACAGCATGTCGATGCGCGACGCGGGCTGGATCCAGCTCTTTGCCGAGACCAACCAAGAGGCGCTCGACCTGCATATCCAGGCCTTCCGCATCGCCGAGCAGCTCAGCCAGCCGGTGATGGTCTGCATGGACGGCTTTATCCTGACCCATGCCTATGAGCGCGTCGACATGCCGACGCAGGAACAGGTCGATGCCTTCCTGCCGCCCTACCAGCCGCAGCAGATTCTCGACCCCGCCAACCCCTATTCCATCGGTGCGATGGTTGGCCCCGAGGCGTTCACCGAAGTGCGCTATCTCGCGCATGAAAAGCAGCTGCAGGCGCTCGACGTGATCCCGGCGATTGCCGCCGAGTTCGAGCAGATCTTCGGGCGCAGTTCCGGCGGGCTGATCCGCGAATACCGCACCGATGACGCAGAGACGATTGTGGTCACGCTGGGCTCCGTTGCGGGCACCGTCAAGGACGTGGTCGACGAGATGCGCGATGCGGGCGACCGGATCGGCGTGGTGACCATCGGCTCGTTCCGCCCGTTTCCGACCGCAGAGCTGCGGGCCGTGCTGAAAGCGGCCAAACGCGTGGTGGTGCTGGAAAAAAGCCTTGCCGTCGGGTTTGGCGGCGTGGTCGCCAACAACATCCACATGGCGCTGCACCACACCGACATCCCGGTGCACACGGTTGTGGCCGGGCTGGGCGGGCGGCCGATCACCATGCCCTCGCTGCACAAGCTCTTTGCCGAAGCGCAGGAGGACAAGCTGCAGGACACCCAGTTCCTCGATCTGCAGCACGACATCGTCAACGCAGAGCTGGCCCGCCAGCGCGCGCTCATCGGCTCCGGCCCGACCGCCGAGAGCATCCTGCGCAACATCCAGGCCGACACCGCGTATGGTGGCGCGTCCGCCCAGCCTGCCGAATAGGGGAAAAAGACCATGCCAGATATCAAGGATCTCAGCCCCGACCAGAAGGTGAAATTCTACCAGAAAGGCACCTTCACCGTCGGCAACCGGCTGGTGGATGCCGATGCCCGCGCGGTGCAGGCCTCGATGGAGCGCACCAATGCCATCACCTCCGGTCACCGCGCCTGTCAGGGCTGCGGCGAGGCGCTGGGCGCGCGTTACGCGCTCGACACTGCGATGCGCGCCACCGGCGGCGACATGATCGCGGCCAATGCCACCGGCTGTCTTGAAGTGTTCACCACGCCCTATCCCGAAACCTCCTGGCAGATGCCGTGGATGCATTCGCTCTTTGGCAATGCGCCTGCGGTGGCGTCGGGCATGCAGGCGGCGATGAAGGCCAAGGGCCGCAGCACCCGGATCATCGCGCAGGGCGGCGACGGCGGCACGGTGGATATCGGCTTTGGCTGCCTGTCGGGCATGTTCGAGCGCAACGATGACGTGCTCTATATCTGCTACGACAACGAGGCCTACATGAACACCGGCGTGCAGCGCTCCGGCGCGACACCGGGCGGCGCGCGGACCGCGACCACCATGCCCGCGGGCGAGGCCTATCCCGGCAATGTCTTCGGCACCGGCAAGAACCTGCCCCGGATCGCGATGGCCCATAACATCCCCTATGTCGCCACCGCCTCCGTCGCCTACCTGCAGGATCTCGAGGCCAAGGTCGAGAAGGCGATGCAGGTGCATGGCGCGCGCTACATCCATGTCTATGTGCCCTGCCCGCTGGGCTGGGGATGTGCGTCGCACGCCACGATCAACCTCGCGCGGCTGGTGGTCGAGACCGGGTTCTTCCCGCTGTTCGAGGCCGAGCACGGGCGCGTCACGCAGACCCGCCCGATCCGCCAGCGCATCCCGATCGAGGAATATCTCAAGCCGCAGCGCCGTTTCGCGCATCTCTTCAAGTCCGAGGCCGGGCGCGAGGCCATCGCCAAGCTGCAGGCGATGTGTGACCACAACATCGTCGAATACGACCTGCTGCGCGCCGACAAGGAGACGATCCGATGACCCTGCCCACCACCGCGCCTTTCGCCGTCACGCTGGATGTCGGCACATCGCTGGAGAACCACACCGGGTCCTGGCGCACCGAACGGCCGGTCTATCTCGACCGTCTGCCGCCCTGCAACCACGCTTGCCCCGCCGGCGAGAACATCCAGGCGTGGCTTTCGCTTGCCGAAGAGGGCCGCTACGAGGAAGCCTGGCAGGAGATCATGACCAACAACCCGCTGCCGGGCATCATGGGGCGCGCCTGCTATCACCCGTGCGAGACGGCGTGCAACCGCAAGGACATCGATTCCGCCGTCAGCATCCACGCGGTCGAGCGCTTTCTCGACGATCAGTCCCGCAAGGAAGGCTGGATGCCGCAGGTCCCCTCCGCGATGTCGGGCAAACATGTGCTTGTTGTGGGCGCCGGGCCGTCGGGGCTCTCTGCCGCTTATCACCTGCGCCGTCTCGGCCATGCGGTCACGATCTACGAGGCCGGGCCCGTGGCGGGCGGCATGATGCGCTTCGGCATCCCCGCCTACCGGCTGCCCCGCGACGTGGTGGAGGCCAATATCAAGCGCATCGAGGACATGGGTGTGACCTTTGTGCTCAACCGCAAGGTCGAGGATATCGCCGCCGAAAAGGCCGCAGGCGGCTTTGACGCGGTGTTTCTGGCCATCGGCGCGCATCTGGCCAACCGCGCCTATATTCCCTCTGCCGATGCGGGCCGCATTCTCGATGCGGTGGGGGTGCTGCACGACATGGAGACCGAAGCGGAAAAGCCGATGCTGGGCCGCCGGGTGGTGGTCTATGGCGGCGGCAACACCGCCGTCGACGTCGCCCGCACCGCCAAGCGCATGGGCGCCGAAGAGGCGATCATCGTCTACCGCCGCACACGCGAACAGATGCCCGCCCATGATTTCGAGATGGACGAGGCGATGGAGGAAGGCGTCATCGTCAACTGGCTGACCACCATCACCGAGGTCGGCGACGGCGGCAGGGTCATGGTCGAACGCATGGAGCTTGACGAGAGCGGCAAGCCGCAGCCCACCGGCGAGATGGACAGCCTCGAGGCCGACACCGTGGTCATGGCGCTGGGTCAGAACGTGGACACATCCTTTGTCGAAAAGCTGGACGGGGTCGAGATCAGCAACAAGACCATTCAGGTCGATGCGCAGTTCATGACCGGCCATGCGGGCGTCTTTGCGGGCGGTGACATGGTGCCGTCGGAACGCACGGTGACCGTCGCAGTGGGCCACGGCAAGCACGCCGCCCGCGCCATCCACGCCTGGCTGCATCAGGACAAATACGAACGCCCCGCAAAGCCCGAGATCGCGAGCTATGACAAGCTCAACCCGTGGTATTACACCGATGCGCCGGAAACCGTGCAGCACATGCTCGATATCGAACGGCGCAAATCCACCTTCGGAGAAGTGGTCGACGGGCTCGACGAGACCAACGCGCTTTACGAGGCGCGGCGCTGCCTGAGCTGCGGCAATTGCTTTGAATGCGACAATTGCTACGGCGTCTGCCCCGACAATGCGGTGATCAAGCTTGGCCCGGGCAACCGGTTCAAGTTTGACTACGATTACTGCAAGGGCTGCGGCATCTGCGTGGCCGAATGCCCCTGCGGCGCGATCAAGATGGTGCCCGAAGAGATCTGAGGGGCCGCGGCCTACGGCGTTTCGGTCTTGACCTGAGACAATCATATCGCCAATGCCACGAAAGCGCCGAACGCGTGGCCGTGCATTGGCGATCCAAGTTCAAACCGAAACGCTTTGGCGCGCCTCAAAGCGGACCTCGAACCGCGCGCCCGGATCCCCGCGCGTCAGCGAGATCCGGGCACCGTGCGATTGCAGCAGGGTGCGCACGATGGTCAGCCCCATGCCGGTGCCGCCCCCCGCGCGCCTTGTGGTGAAAAACGGATCGAAGATCCGCGCGGCATTGCCGTCCGAGACACCGCTGCCGTCATCACTGATCACCATCACGGATGTGCCGCCTGCGGCCTGCGCGGCCAACCGGACCTTGCGCGCCCCGTGCTCGGCGGCATTGCGCAGAAGCTGCCCGATCACCACGCGCATCCCCTCCGCCGCCATCGGGAACGCCACCGTTTCACCCGCGAACGAAAGCGTCAGCTGCGGCCACTCGGCCTGCAGGCCCGGCGCAAGATCCGCCAGCGTGCACTGGCCGATATAGCGCGACTCCCGCGCCCGCGCGACGTCGCGCAGCGCGGCCAGCTGCGTTTCGATCTGGGCCCGCGCCTCATCGATCTGCCCCACCAGCCGCGCGTCGGAGGCGGTCAAGGCGCCACCATCCTCGAGCAGCTCGCCCGCTGCACGAATGGCCGAAACCGGAGTGCGGATCTCATGTGTGACATGGTCGGTGAAGGCGCGGATGCTGGCCTCCCGGTCGCGCAGCGCATGGGCCATGGCGATCACCCCCTGCCCGGTCGCGTGCAACTCGCGCGTCCCGTAATGGCGCGGCGGCGACGGTCTGTCGCCGCGGGTCTGGGCCGCGGCATAGGCCTCGAGCGCGCGGATCGGACGCAGCAGCAGGCGCACCAGCAACCAGCCCAGTACCGCGGTGGCCAGCGTGATCCCCAGCGCCAGCAGAATCGCCGCGTCGCGAAAGCCGATCACCGGGCCCAGATAGCGCAACGCGACCAGCCCCGCGAAGGACAGCGCCAGCGTGCCCGCAAGCGCGCCGCCCAGCACAAAAAAGAGCGGCGGCCGCCAACGCCGCATCACGGGTGCAGGCTCATGCGCATGCCCTGCCCATGCACCGTCTCGATTGCCTCCGGACAGCCCGCGTCGGCCAGCTTGCGGCGCAGGTTGCGCAAATGGCTGTCGAGCGTGCGGTCCGACACCGGGCTGTTGGCCCCCCAGATCGCCGCGACAAGCTCGGCGCGCGGCGTCAGCCGCTCGGGCTCGCGCATGAGACGGGCGAGCAACCCGAATTCGGTGCCCGTCAACGCGAGGCTCTGGGCCCCGACCCGGCAGATCCGCGCGTGGGTGTCGAGCGACAGCGCGCCGTGTTCCAGCCGCGCGGCGTCACGCGGGTGGGCATATCGTTTCAGTATCGCCCGCACGCGCGCCACCATCTCTCTGGGGCTGAACGGCTTGGTCAGATAGTCATCCGCCCCCAGTTCAAGCCCCAGCACGCGGTCGAACTCGTCATCGCGCGCCGTCAGAAAGAGGATCGGCACATCCGACCGCGCCCGGATGCGGCGGCAGGTTTCGAAACCGTCCATCTCGGGCAGGCCGACATCGAGCACCACAAGATCCGGCGCCTCGCGCGCGGCATGGATCAGCGCCTGCTTGCCATCGCCCGCCACAATCACCGAAAACCCCGCGCGTTCGAGCGCGAGCCTGACAAGCTCGCGCAGCCGGGGATCATCATCCACGATCAGGATTTTCATCACGGCCTCTGCTCGGACACCTCCCGGGCAACATAGCGTTGCGCGGCCCAGCTCCGAAAGCCCCATTCCCGCCAGTTCGAGATCCGCGGCGGCGCAATCCGGCAGGTCCCCAGATCGACCTGCCCACCGCGCATGGTACCGACACCGTGCTTCAGGACCGGGCCCGCCGCCAGCCCGCCCAGCGCACACAGATACGCGCGATCCGGCTCTGCCCGCGTGACGTTTTCGGCGGCGATGATCTGCGCGAAATTGACAAGGCTGCACAGGTAAAGCGTGGCCAGCCCCAGTATGACACCGCGCGACACCAGCCAGCGATTTCCATGCGCGCGCAACACTTGCCAGCAGGCCAGGGCAAGCAGAACCGCGACAAGACCGATCCAGATCAGCGCGTAGAGGCGCAGATAGGTCAGGCCAAACGCATCGATATAAAGCTCAAGCCGCATTCCGGCGGCGGCACAGAGCACAGTGTTCTGAGCCAGCCACAACAGCAGCAATGGCCGGATCAGGCGGTGTTCTGCCAGAAACGGGCGCGCGGCGAGCGAAAAGGCAGCGGCAAGGATTGCGGCCGCCAGGAGCGGATAGGCGCCGCGATGCGCGTATTCCGCCAGCGTGATCCCCGCGGGCAGTTCGGCACCGAAAAGGAGGATCGACAGATCGGTCAGGCTCTGCACGCCGATCAGACCGTTGAAGAGTACCAGGGCGCGCAGCACCGACCCTGCATTGATGCCGAACCGCCGCAGATCCGGCGCGGTGAACGCTCTGGTTTGGGAGGCCGTCGCGGGGGATGGATCGGCGGTCAGAAACGGCATCACGAAGATCGCGATGCCGCTCCAGAACGCGGCGCGGTGCAGGAGGGCCCAGATATCGAGATCGATCTCGAGCATTCGCGCCAGAACCGGGTTGGCGTCCATCAGCAGCGCCGAGAGGACAAGCCCGCCGCCCAGCGGGAACGCCCAGTTGCGCAGGAGGGCCCCGGGGCCCGTCTTGCTCGCGCTTGTGTCGAAGATCCGGCGCAATCCCGCGCGCGCCGGGCGCGGGTTCAGCACACCCAGCCAGCGCAACGGCAGGCATGCGGCAAAGCGCAGCGTTGCATCCGCAACAGAGGCCGCGCGGACATGGCCTGAGATGATCGCCGCACCAAGTCCGACGATCAGGATGGCCACCGAGAGGGCTTGCAGATGCACGATGACGGGCAAAACCGCGATCAAGATGATCGCGACGCTGCCGGCTTTGGGTGCAGCCCGCTGCGCCAGCAGAGAGGCCACAAACAACGCGGCGGCAAACAATGCCACGGAGATTCCGCGCGGTTGCTGCCAGAACAGCAAGTCCCCGACCAGCACAAGCGCCAGAACCGCCAGCGCCCGGCGCCGGTACGCGAGGCGTGTATCGTCGGGTTCGGGTTGCGGCGTGGCGCGGTCGGCCGGGTCCAGCTCCAGCCACCAGCCGTCGAGGGCCAGGGCACGCGGCACGCCGCGGATCGTCAGGGTCTGAGTCATATTCCACCTGTTTGTCCTTGAGTTTCAAAGCGGGGTCTGCCCGACGCCTCGTGCAGACCGTCCGCGCAAAACGTGCAGAAGATGTGCAGATCCGCGCCCTGTGCCCGTCCCGAACCGCCGGGATCCGTCGCCCCCGCGGTTGGTTTTGCACATGGCGCTGCATATCTGAGGTCAAACGCGCTGAGGGTGAGGGATCGACATGCGCCTTGTGGCAAGAACGGCGGTGATGCTGATATCGGCCCTGCTCCTGGGGCTGACCATGGGCGCGGCGACCGCGCAGGAGAGCTTGGGCGACACGCCGGAGCCCGGGCCAGTGGCGCCCGCGTCAGACCAGGTCACTCTCGACGCCGCGGATCTGGAGGCCTGGCTGGCGGGCTTTCTGCCCTACGCCATCGCGCAGGCCAATATCGCCGGTGCTGTGGTCGTTGTCGTGGACCGCGACGGCATCGTGTTTCAGCAAGGCTACGGCTATGCGGATGTGGCGGCGCGCAAGCCCGTGAGCGCATCGCAGACGCTCTTTCGCCCGGGCTCGATCTCCAAGCTTTTCACCTGGACGGCGGTCATGCAGCAGGTTGAACGCGGCACGCTCGATCTGGACACCGACATCAATCGCTACCTCGATTTCGAGATCCCCGAGTTTCAGGGCGCGCCGATCACCCTGCGCGATATCATGACCCATATGACGGGCTTCGAAGAGGCGTTGCGCAATCTCTTCGGCGATCCGTCCGCCGCTCCGATGAGCCTTGAGACCTATGTCAAATCCAGCCTGCCCGCCCGGGTCTTTGCGCCCGGCACAACGCCCGGCTATTCCAACTACGCCTCCGCGCTGGCAGGCTATATCGTCGAGCGGGTGAGCGGCACGCCGTTCAACAGCTATGTCGAACGCAACATCTTCGCGCCTCTGGACATGCAGAGCGCGACCTTTGCCCAGCCGCTGCCCGAGCGCCTCGCGGCCCGCATGTCCAACGGCTATCCGGATGCCCGCGCCGCCCCGCGGACCTTCGAGATCGTCGCCGCCGCGCCGGCCGGGGCGCTGACCGCCAGCGGCACGGATATCGGCCGCTTCATGGTGGCGTATCTGAACGGCGGGGCGGGGCTGCTCGCGCCGGAGACGGCGACGCTGATGCAGACCTACCGCGCGCCGGGGATCGCGGGCCTCAACCACATGGCGCTGGGGTTTTATGAAAAGCGCGTGAACGGGCATCGCGGCATCGGTCACGCCGGGGACACGCAGAGCTTTCACAGCGACCTGACCCTGTTTCCCGATCTCGGCGTCGGGCTTTTTGTCTCGCTCAACGGCGGCGGCACCGGGGCGCAAAGCCTTGCCATCCGCGAGCTGCTGTTCCGGAACTTTGCCGACAGGTATCTGCCGCCCGACACAGGCGAGGCCGGACCCGGCGTCGATGCCGAAACCGCCCGCGCACATGCGGAGCTTGTCTCCGGCAACTACATCAGCACCCGCGGCTCGTTCACCAATTTCCTGAGTTTCGCGGGGTTTCTGGGGCAGGCGCAGATTGCCACGACAGCAGACGGCACGCTTTCGGTACCGCTGCTCGACAGGCTCAATCTGGGCACGCTCGACTGGGTCGAGGTCGCGCCCTTTGTTTGGGAGGATGCGCGCACCGGCCACCGCGTCGCCGCAGAGGTCCGCGAGGGGCGCGTGACGCGCCTGAGTACCGATCTCTTTGCGCCGTTCATGGTGCTGATCCCGGCGCCGCCGATGCGGAATGCGGCGATCTGGGCGCCGGTTCTGGGCGTGGCGCTGGCGGTGATCGTCCTGCAGGCTTTGCTGTGGCCGGTCCGGGCGGTGATCCGGCGCAGGTTCCGTGCGCCGTTTCGTCTTGGCGGCACGGCGCTCGCCGCCTACCGGCTGACCGCGGTGTTCGCCTGGGGGGTCGTGCTGGCGCTGCTGGGCTGGCTGGCGTTCATGGTGATGGTGTCCACCGATGTGTCCTTGCTCAGCGGCCCGCTTGACGGGCTGATCAACGCGCTGCGGCTTCTGCTGCCCGCCGCCGCAATTGGCCTCTTGCTGTCGGCGACGGCGCATCTGGGGCTTGCGGGCATGCAGGACCGCTCCGTCCTGTCGCATATCGGCCGGGTGCTGCTGCTGGTGTCGGCCGGGTTGATCGTCTGGACGGTCTTCTCCTACCGGCTTTACGGCTTCGGGCTGCACTACTGATCGGGCATGTCCGGCCGGGACCTGCAAAGGCCCGCGCAGGCTGCGCGCCTTGACCGGCGCCCTGCCCCCGCAGCCCCCGGCGCGCTCAGCTCCGCGTGCTCGGGACGATCTGGCCGTTGCTTTTGATCTTCCTGAGGATCATGTTGGTCTGCGCGCTGCGCAGGCAGGGGAGCTTGAACAGCACTTCCTCCAGAAAGCCGTTATAGGCGGCGACGTCGCGGCAGACGACGCGCAGATGGTAATCGGCCATCCCCGTGGTCGCGGTGCATTCGACCACCTCTGGACGCTCCAGAATGCTTTGCAGGAACTGATCGACCCCGGCGCTGTCATGGCGGGCCAGCTGGACATGCACAATCGCCTCGAAATGCAGCCCCATCCGCGCAGGCTCCACAATCGCGGCGTAGCGGGTGATGACGCCCTTGTCCTCCAGCGCGCGGACGCGTCGCCAGCAGGCGGAGGTCGACATTGCCGTGCGTTCGGCCAGCTCGCTGTTGGTCAGCCGTGCTTCGGACTGCAATTGCGCGAGAATGTCGAGATCGGCTTGTGAAAGGTCTTCTGGCATGTCTTTTCCGAAATTGGCAAATTTGCGGTAGACTCTACCAATTATCTACCATTCCCTGAACAGAAAGACAAGAATACCCAGCCTGCGCGCGATAGACTCCCCGCAAAAGGGAACCACACGCATGGCCAGGCACTTCATTACCGATCGTGAATACGCGCTTGCGGATTGCTTTGAGCGCACCGACGGGCGCGTCTTCATGAACGGCACACAGGCGCTGGCGCGGATCATGCTGGATCAGGCCCGTCGCGACCGGCTGGCGGGGCTGACCACTGCGGGTTTCGTGTCGGGCTATCGCGGCTCGCCGCTGGGCGCGGTGGACAAGACCTTCTGGTCGCTCGGCCCGCGCCTCACGGACGAGCGGATCGTCTTCCGCCCCGCCATCAACGAGGATCTGGCGGCGACCGCAATCCTTGGCGCGCAGCAGGCGCATCTCGACCCGCATGCCACCGTGGAGGGCGTCTTTTCCATGTGGTACGGCAAGGGTCCGGGCGTTGACCGCTCCGGCGATGCGCTCAAACATGGCAACGCCTACGGCACCGCGGCCAAGGGCGGCGTGCTGGTGGTTGCGGGTGACGATCATGGCTGCGTGTCATCCTCGATGCCGCACCAATCCGACGTGGCCTTCATGGCGTGGTTCATGCCGACGCTGAACCCGGCCTCGATTGCGGAATACCAGCAGTTTGGCGCCTACGGATTCGCGCTGTCGCGGTTTTCCGGCACCTGGGTCGGCTTCAAGGCGATCTCGGAAACCGTGGAATCCGGGCGCTCTGTGCAGCTGGCCCCGGACCGGGTGTTTCGCCAGCCGGACTTTGTCGCACCCACGGGCGGGCTGCATGTGCGGCTGGGCGAGCGGCCCAGCACCGAGCTGGAAACCCGCATCACCGCCAAGCTTGACGCGGTCCGCGCCTTTGTCGAGGCCAACCCGCTGGACCATGCGCTCTATGACATACCGGAGGCGCGGTTCGGCATCGTGACCACCGGCAAGGCGCATCTCGACACGATGGAGGCGCTGCGGCTTCTGGGCTTTGACGAGCGGCGCTGCCGGGCGCTCGGGATCGATATCTACAAGGTCGGCATGGTCTGGCCGCTGGCCCGGCGCGACGCGCTGCGATTTGCGGCGGGCAAAGAAGAGTTGCTGGTCATCGAGGAAAAACGCGGCATCATCGAAAGCCAGCTGAAAGAGCATTTCTACGATGTGCCCGGCGACAAACCGGCGCGCATGGTCGGCAAACACGATGAAACCAACGCGCCGCTGGTGCCCTGGACCGGAGAGCTGAGCCCGAAACTGCTGCTGCCGCTGCTCGCCGCGCGGCTGGACGCGGTGATCCCGGGACAGGATTTCCGCGCCCGCGCCATGGCGCTGACCGAAACCGCACCGCCGATGCTTTCGGTCAGCGGGGCCGCGCGCACGCCCTATTTCTGCTCGGGCTGCCCGCATAACACATCGACCAAGCTGCCCCAGGGCAGTCAGGCGGCGTCGGGCATCGGCTGCCACGTGATGGCCAGCTGGATGGACCGCGACACCACCGGGTTTGCGCAGATGGGCGGCGAAGGCGTCGCCTGGAGTGCCGCGTCGGAGTTCAACGGCAAAAAGCACATGTTCCAGAATATCGGCGAGGGCACGTGGTACCATTCCGGCTCCCTCGCCGTGCGGCAGGCCGTTGCCGCAAAGACCAACATCACCTTCAAGGTGCTCTACAACGACGCGGTTGCGATGACCGGCGGGCAGCCGGTCGACGGGCCGATCTCGCCGCAGGCCATCGCCTGGGCCAGTCGCGCCGAAGGGGTGGCGCAGATCGCGGTGCTGAGCGATGACATCGGCGCTTTGGACGCCGCCGCGTTCCCGCCCCGCACCCGCTTTGAGGACCGTGCGGAGCTGGACAGCGTGCAGCGCGCGCTGCGCGACGTGCCGGGTGTGACGGTGCTGATCTACCAGCAAACCTGTGCGGCCGAGAAACGGCGCAAGCGCAGGAAAGGCACGCTGGAGGATCCCAGCCGGTTTGTCGTGATCAACGATCTGGTCTGCGAAGGCTGCGGCGATTGTTCGGTCGAAAGCAACTGTCTGAGCGTCGAGCCGGTGCAGACGCCCTTTGGCGTGAAACGCAAGATCAACCTCTCGAGCTGCAACAAGGATTTCACCTGTCTGGGCGGGTTTTGCCCCAGCTTCGTCACGGTCGAAGGCACGCGGCGGACCAAGGCGCCCGCCGCCCGGTCGGATTTTGCCACGTGCGCCGAGCGCCTGCCGCTGCCCGCGCTTGCGGAGATCGACACGCCCTACAACCTGCTGGTGACCGGCGTCGGCGGCACGGGCGTGATCACCGTGGGGGCCGTGATCGCCATGGCCGCCCATCTGGAAGGCCACGGCGCAAGCGTGCTCGACTTCACCGGTTTTGCGCAGAAATTCGGCACGGTTCTGAGCTACCTGCGCATCGCCCGCCACCCCGGCCTGCTCAACCAGGTGCGCATCGACACAGGCAGCGCCGATGCGGTGATCGGCTGCGATGCGGTGGTCTCGTCATCTCCCGGCGCGTCGCGGTATTACAATGGTGACACGCGCATGGTGCTCAACCTGGCGCAAATGCCGACCGGCGACGTGGTGCTGAACCGCGATGCGGATCTGCGGATCGACACCCGCGCAGAGGCCATTCGCGGCGTTCTGAAAGACGGGCATCTCGACACGCTTGACGCCAACAGGACCGCCGAGGCGCTGTTGGGCGATCCGGTTTATGCCAATGTTCTGCTGCTCGGGTTTGCCTGGCAACGCGGGCTTGTCCCGGTCGGTCTGGATGCGTTGCGGCGCGCGCTTGAGCTCAACGGCGTGGCGACTGACACCAACTGGGCCGCGTTTTCCGCAGGTCGGCTGCTGGCGGAGGCGCCGTCGGAGCTGGATGCGCTTTTGCCGCGCGAGGCGCGCGTTGACGAAACGCCACGCGACATCGTCTCCCGGCGCGCGGCCTTTCTGACCGCGTATCAGGATCAGGCCTATGCCGACCGTTACCGCCGCACGCTGGACCGGTTTCAGGCCGCGATGCCTCTCTGGTCCGAGGATCTGCACGGCACCGTGGCAAAATCGCTCTTCAAGCTGATGGCGATCAAGGATGAATACGAGGTTGCGCGGCTGCATCTCGATCCGTCTTTTGCCGCGCGGATCGCGCAGGACTTCGACGGGCCCGCCAAGCTGACCTATCACCTCGCCGCGCCCATTCTCGGCACCGCGAAGGACGCCCGCGGACGTCACCGGAAGCGCGCGCTGAGCGGCTGGATCCGCGGCCCGTTGCGCGTGCTGGCCCGGCTGCGCAGGCTCCGCGGAACATTTTTTGACCCTTTCCGGTTCGATCCCTGCCGCCGCCTCGACCGGGCGCTTCTGGCTTGGTTCGAGCAGATGCTGCAAGAGCTGCCCGCGCATGCGGAGGCGCTGGGAGAGGCCCGGCTTCTGGAGATACTGCGCGCGCCGATGGACATCCGCGGCTATGGCCCCGTGCGCGACGCCGCGGCCAGGGACGTGCGCCAGCGCGTGGCAGGCCTGCTCTCCCCGCCCGCCTCCAATGCCACGCAGCAGGCCGCCTGAGCACCTGCATTTCCAGGACAAAGCCACGCCCGGCAGGCCCGGCCGTGCAGCTGCGTTCCAATCCGGCGCGGCCTGTGGCAGGCTGGCCGGACATTTTGCAATCGGGTTTTGGAGGGTGACATGACAATTCGGACAACCAGCGGGCGCGGGCGCCGCTATGACAGCATTCTCGACACCGTGGGCGACACGCCCGCCATCCGTATCAACCGGATCGCGCCCGAGCACGTGACCGTCTATGTCAAGTTCGAGGCCTTCAATCCCGCCGGGTCGGTCAAGGACCGGCTGGCGCTCAACATCATCGAGGCCGCAGAGCGCGACGGCACGCTGGCGCCGGGCCAGACGGTGGTCGAGGCCACCTCGGGCAATACCGGCATCGGCCTTGCGATGGTCTGCGCGGCGAAGGGCTATCCGCTTGTGGTCACCATGGCCGACAGTTTCTCGGTCGAGCGGCGGCGCCTGATGCGGTTTCTCGGCGCCAGGGTGGTCCTGACGCCGAGGGCGCTGAAGGGTTTCGGGATGTATACCAAGGCCAAGGAGCTGGCCGAGCAGAACGGCTGGTTTCTTGCCAGCCAGTTCGAAACCGCGGCCAATGCCGACATCCACGAGGCCACAACCGCGCGCGAGATCCTGTCGGATTTCGACGGGACCAGCCTGGATTACTGGGTCACGGGCTACGGCACCGGCGGCACGGTGTCGGGCGTATCGCGGGTGCTGCGCAAGGAGCGACCCGAGACCAGGATCATCCTGACCGAGCCTGCCAACGCGGCCATCGTCGGCTCGGGCATCGTCAACAGCCGCAACGAGCAGAACCAGCCGACCGAAAGCCACCCGGCGTTCGAGCCGCATCCGATCCAGGGCTGGACGCCGGACTTCATCCCTTACGTGCTGCAGGAGGCGATCGACAATTCCTACTACGATCAACTGCTTCCGGTCGCAGGCCCCGATGGCATCGCCTGGTCGCGGCGGCTCGCGGCGGAGGAAGGCATCTTTACCGGCATCTCGGGCGGGTCGACCTTTGCGGTCGCCATGACGCTGGCGCAGGACGCGCCGGAGGGCTCGGTGATGCTGGTCATGCTGCCGGATACCGGCGAGCGCTATCTCTCAACGCCGCTCTTTGAGGGCATCGCCGAGGACATGACCGACGAAGAGCGCGCGATCTCGCAATCGACCCCGACGGCGCAGATGGAGGCGGGCTAGCGCGGAGCCGCGACACCGATCCGCGTGTCGCTCGGTCCGTGGCCGGGAATACGAGGCACGCGCGCAACACGCTGAAAAGAAACGGAATGCCGACGCTGTTCAAGCGTGGGCGGGCTCCATGAAGACGTATCCGACGCCATGCACCGTCACGATCAGCGCGGGCGCTTTGGGGTCGCGTTCGATCTTGGTGCGCAGCCGTCCGATCAGCACATCGACCGTCCGGTCATAAGGCTGCCATTCCCGCCCGGAGAGGCAATCCAGCAGCTGGTCGCGCTGCAGCACCCGGCCCGCGCGCTGCGCCATGTAGCTCAGCAACTCGAACTCGCCGCGTGTCAGATGCACGTCCTCGCCACCGGGCGCGATCAACCGGCGGGCGCTGCGTTCCAGCACCCAGCCGTCAAACGTCTGCGTGTCGCGCACCTCGCGCCCGGGTGCGCCCGGGTTGGAGATGCGCCGCAGGATCGTCTTGGTGCGCACCAGCAATTCGCGCAGGTTGACCGGCTTGTCGAGATAGTCATCCGCGCCGATTTCCAGCGCCACGATGTGATCGACGTCTTCGGTGCGCGCGCTCATCACGATCACCGGCACATCGGAGGTCATGCGCAGCTCCCGCAGGATGGTCAGCCCGTCCTTGCCCGGCAGACGGATATCCAGAACCACCAGATCGATGACATGACGGCGCAACTCGCGCTCCATGTCCTCGGCATTTGCGGCGCGCACGACGCGGTAGCCTTCCACCTCGTAATAGGACGCCACCGCCTCGAGGCTGGTCGGGTCGTCCTCCACGATCAGGATCTGTTTGGGCCTCACCATCACGCGCTCCCCAGCCGTTAACACCTTGTTTACATATTTTTACGAACGGTTCAACGGCACACTGCAACACGTTTACAGCGCCCCCCTAACACTCGGGTAACGATGGGGGTGCGGCATGATCAAACGGATGTGGAACTGGTTCTGGGGGCCGGCGGGCGTCATCTCGACCGGGGTTCTGCTGATCGCCGGGTTCATCGGCGGGATCCTGTTCTGGGGCGGGTTCCATACGGTGGTCGAATACACCAACGAGATGGAGTTCTGCATTTCGTGCCACGAGATGGCCGACAACATCTATCCCGACTACAAGGCCTCGCCGCATTTCATGAACGCCTCCGGCGTCGGCGCGACCTGCGCGGATTGCCATGTGCCCAAGGAATGGTTCCCAAAGATGGTCCGCAAGGTGCAGGCCACCAAGGAGCTTTACGGCCATTTCACCGGCAAGATCGACACGCCGGAGAAGTTCGAGGCACATCGCGCCGCCATGGCGCAAAAGGTATGGGCCAAGATGGAGGCCAACGACTCGCTGGAATGCCGCAACTGCCATGACGAGACCCATATGGATTTCGCCCGGCAGAGCCCCAAGGCCTCCGAACAGATGCAGGCCGGGTTCTCGCGCGGGGAAACCTGCATCGACTGCCACAAGGGTATCGCCCACCGCCTGCCCGACATGTCCTCGGGGTTCCGCAAGAAATTCGAGGATCTGCAGGCGCTTGCCGCCGCGCATGGCATCGACGGAGAGGCCGCCTATCCGCTGAGCACGATCCCGTTCTATGCCAGCGCCGCGAAGGAAGACGAGATCGGGCAGTTCCTTGCCGCCACCAGGCTGACCGTGCTCGACGACAGCCGCGACATGGTCAGGGTCTCGGCAGAGGGCTGGCAACAGGACGGTGTGGAACAGGTGCTCTACGCGCTGCGCGGCCACCGGATCTTTGACGCCACGGTCAAGAAATCCGCCATCGACATCATCGAGACCCACGCCACCGAAACCGATCCCGACACCGATCTGGTCTGGCACCAGGTCAGCGTCGAAGGATGGGTGTCCAAGGACCTGCTGATCGAGGATGTCGAGCCGATCTGGGACTACACCCGCGAGATGTATTCGGCAAGCTGCGGCATGTGCCATTCCCGGCCCGACCCCGGCCACACGCTGGCCAACCAGTGGATCGGCGTCATGAAATCGATGAAACGCTTCATCACGCTCGACAAGGAAGAGTACCGGATCCTGCAGAAATACCTGCAGCTGAACGCCAAGGACACCGGCGCGGCAGGCCATCATGACTGACGCAGACCGGATCACGTCTTACGCGCTGGCCTATCGCTGGCTGGCGCAGTTCTTTCTCGCCCCGCCCGATCTGGCAATGCTGGAGCGCTACCGGCAGGACGAGGGGCAGCGCGTGCTGGACGCCTGCGAAACGCTGCCCGCACTGGTGCCAGTGGCGCGGATGATCCGCGACCGGACCGCGCCGGGGCGCGACTTGAGGGCCGAGCAGGCGGCGTTTCGCAAAGCCTTCGGCGCCGCGTTCGACATCGGCGGGCCGCGGTCCGCGCCGCCCTATGCGTCGGTCTATCTGAGCGACACAGGCCGCCTCTATCAGGCCCCGGCGCAGGAGATGTTCCGCATCCTGAAAAACCTGCACCGCAGGATGCCCGCCGGGATCAACGAGGCGCCTGACCATGTCAGCGTGCAACTGCATGTCGCGGCAGAGCTCTGCGCGCGTGAAAGCGACGGGCAGCCGCTGCCGGTCCCGGTTTGCGACTTCCTCGAACATCATCTGCTGAGCTGGCTTCCGGCCTTCAGCCGCCGCTGCGCACGCCTGCGCATGTCCGACACGATCGGCGTGCTGGCACATGCCGCGGCGGCGCTCGTCACCGACGACGTCGCGCAACGGCGCGCGCGGCAGACGCAGGGGATCGCGCATGGGGTTCGGTCCAACGAACCCAGCGGCGGCGCGCGGATCGATCCCTGACATCAGAGCGATCCCTGAGCCCGGCGCTGGGCGGCGGTGAGAACACCCGGAAAGGCGCAAAAGGTCAGAGCCGGGCCTCTTGCAAGCAACGACCACAGAAATGGAGGGAACCATGTCCAACCACACCACACAGACCATCACCAGACGCGGGGTGCTGAAAGGCGCAACCGCGCTGGGCGCGCTGGGAGCCTTTGCGCCCGCGCTCCTGCGGCCCGGCATGGCGCAGGCCGCCACGGAAGGTGACGTGCTGACCGGCTCGCACTGGGGCGCGTTCCGCGCAACGGTGGAGGATGGTGTCTGGACCAAGGTCACCCCCTGGGATCAGGATCCGCACCCCTCGCCGCAGCTCGAAGGGGTGATGGACAGCGTCTATTCGCCCAGCCGCATCAAATATCCGATGGTGCGCAAGGCCTATCTGGAAGGCGGACCCGGCGCGGCCCCCGAAGATCGCGGCAGCGAGGAGTTTGTCCGCGTGAGCTGGGACGAGGCGCTGGAGCTTGTGGTGGCAGAGCTCAGGCGGGTGAGCGAAAGCTACGGGCCCACCGGGATCTTTGCGGGATCCTATGGCTGGAAAAGCTCCGGCAAGCTGCACAATTGCCAGGCGCTGCTGCGTCGCGCGCTCAATGTCGGGCTCGAGGGCAAGTTTGTGAACAGCTCGGGCGATTATTCCACTGGCGCGAGCCAGGTGATCATGCCCCATGTGATGGGCACGCTGGAGGTCTACGAACAGCAGACAGTGCTGCCGGTGGTGGTGGAAAGCACCGACGTGCTGGTGTTCTGGGCCGCCGATCCGATCAAGACCAACCAGATCGGCTGGACCGTCGCCGACCACGACACCTATCCCTACATGGAAGAGATCAGGGCCAGCGGCAAACGGGTCATCGTGATCGACCCGGTGCGCACCGAGACCGCCAGGTTCTTTGACGCCGACTGGATCCCCATTCGTCCCCATACCGACGTGGCGATGATGCTGGGCATCGCGCATGCGCTTTATTACGAGGATCTGCACGATCAGGATTTCCTCGATGAATATACCGCCGGGTTCGAGGATTTCCTGCCCTACCTCACCGGCGAAAGCGACGGTGTGCCCAAGAGCCCCGAATGGGCCGCCGAAATCTGCGAAGTGCCCGCCGGGCAGATCACCGAACTGGCGCGACTTTTTGCCGGCAACCGCACGATGCTCAGCTCCGGCTGGTCGATCCAGCGGCAGCATCACGGCGAGCAATCGCACTGGATGCTGGTCACGCTGGCCTCGATGCTGGGTCAGATCGGGCTGCCGGGTGGCGGCTTTGGCCTCAGTTACCACTACGCCAATGGCGGCTCGCCCTCGGCCAATTCGGTGGTGCTTCCGGGCATCTCCGATGGCGGCGCGGCGGTCGAAGGCGCGGCCTGGCTTACCGAAGCGGGGGCCGCCTCGATCCCGGTGAGCCGGATCGTCGAGATGCTGGAACGCCCCGGCGAGCAGTTCGATTTCAACGGCAGTTCGGTGACCTTCCCGGAGGTCAAGATGGTCTACTGGACCGGCGGCAACCCCTTTGCCCACCACCAGGACCGCAACCGGATGATCAAGGCCTGGCAATCGCTTGAGACCGTGGTGGTGCAGGATTTCCAGTGGACGGCAACGGCGCGATTTGCCGATATCGTGCTGCCCGCCACCACCTCCTACGAGCGCAACGATATCGAGCATATCGGGGATTATTCGCTCAAGGCGATCCTCGGCATGAAGAAGGTGGTCGATCCGGTCTTTGAATCGCGCACCGATTTCGACATCTCCGCCGAGATCGCAGAGCGTCTGGGCGCGGGCGAGGCCTTTACCGAAGGCAAGGACGAGATGGCCTGGATCCGCGGCTTTTACGAAGATGCCGCGCGGCAGGGCCCCTCGAAAGGCGTCGACGTGCCCGATTTCGACACGTTCTGGGAAGAGGGCGTCGTGGTCTTCGACATCCCCGACGAGGCCAAACAATTCGTGCGCTATGCCGATTACCGCGACGATCCGCTGCTGGAGCCGCTGGGCACCCCCACCGGCAAGATCGAGATCTTCAGCCGCAACATAGAGAAGATGGGTTATGACGATTGCGGACCGCATCCGATGTGGATGGAACCGGTCGAGCGGCTTGGCGGCGAGGGCAGCTACCCGCTGCATGTCAATTCCGGGCATCCGCAGCACCGACTGCATTCGCAACTCTGCGGCACCAAACTGCGCGAGCAATATGCGGTCGGGGGGCGCGAGCCATGCGTCATCAACACCGAAGATGCCGCCGAGCGCGGCATCGCGGATGGCGATGTGGTGCGCGTCTTCAACGACCGCGGTCAGGTGCTTGCCGGTGCCATCGTGTCGGACGACATCCGCCCCGGTGTCCTGCAGCTATACGAAGGCGGCTGGTACGATCCGGTGACCGGCGGCGAGGCCGGAGCGCTGGACGCTTACGGCGACGTCAATTGCCTGACGGTCGGCAACGGCACATCGAAGCTGGCGCAGGGCAATTGCGGCCATACCGGCCTGGCGGATGTGGAGAAGTTCACCGGCGATCTGCCAGAGGTGAACGTCTTTGATGCTCCGGCCGAAGGCTGACACAGGGTCGCGGCGCGCGGCTCCCGGCGCGCCGCTTCGTTGATGGTGACCGGCTCAGTGCGGCCCCGCCCGGATCTGCGCGTCTGGCTTGCGCTCGGCTTCGCCGTCTGCAGGGCCATGGCACCGCGTGTGGCGGAGGAGGCCGCGCCGGTCTATCTGGCCAAAGGCGCCAAGCTCCGGGCCGAGGCCGACAGCGGCGGCCGTCCCATCGGCCCTGTTCTCGTCGCCACCCCAGTCACGGTCACCGCCCGGCCGGGCGACCGGATCACAGTGTCGATATCGGGCTGGGGCCGCGCCATGAGCCGGGGATCGATCCGCGCGGCAGACCCCGCAAGCCACCGCAACATCGCAGCAGTTCAGCAGCGCCCGCCAGACCTGCTAGGCTGATCCGCGGGCCGGTCGATCAAAGGAACACCCCATGCTGAGCTTCAAGCGTCTGATCGAGGAAAACGAAGAATGGCTGATCGACCTCATCGTGGAATACGCCCGGGACCGGGCCTATACCGAGTATTCCTCGACCCTGCGCGAGGCCTGGCGCATTTCGGTGTGCGGGATCAGCAAGCCGCTGGTGGCGTTCATCGAGGCCGCGCAGGGCTCCGACCGCCCGCAGCATGTCGCCACCGAGAAGATGCAGGCCTTCGGCGTGGTCCGCGGCTTGCAGCACCGGGCGATGGGCATCAGCGTCAGCGACTTTTTCGGCATGCTCAAGCTTTACCGCAGGGCCTATGTGGATCTGATCGAAGAGAAAGAGCCGCAGCCTGACCAGCGCCACGCCCTGCGCGCGCTGATCATCGAGATGTTCGACGCGATGGAAATCGGCATCCTGCGCGCGTGGGAGAGCTCGACCGAGACCGAAAAACTCAGCGAGCTTCAGCATCGCAATCGCGAACTCAGCAACGAAAAGAACAAGTATCTGACGGTTTTCGAAAGCATCGCGGAGCCTGCCATCCTGCTCGATACCGACAATTGCCCCACCCATGTGAACGCCGCGGCCAACCGCCTTTTGCCGGGCGAAAGCCAGCCCGGCGCGGGGTATTACGGCCATCGCGACAGCCCCGCGCTGCAGGCCATCGTCGCGCGGATCCTGCAATCGCGCGGCGCCGCGGACGAGACGCTGACGCTGGAGACCACAAGCGGCACGCTGGTCTTTCACGTCGCCTTGCAGGAGATGCTGGATATCAGCAAGAAATTTGCCGGAACCGTGATCATCCTGCAGGACGTGACCGAATTTCTCAAAGCCATCGAGGCCGCGCGCGCGGCGGATCGCGCCAAATCGGTGTTCCTGACAACGCTCAGCCACGAGATCCGCACACCCATCAACAACATCCTCGGCCTCACCGGGCTGCTGGACGATGGCGGGTGTCCTGCCGACAAGGCGCGCCATCTGCGCAGCATGCGGGCCTCCGGCGAAGTGCTGTCCACGCTGATCGAGAACGCGCTGGGTTTCTCCAAAGCCGAAAGCAATGCGCTGCAGCTCATCGAGCAGGATTTCAACCTGACGGAGCTTTGCGACTCGCTCTTCCGGGTTCTCGATCTGGAGGAGTTCCGAAAGCAGCTGGCGCTCAGGAAGACCATCGCGCCGGACGTGCCGACGCAGCTGCATGGCGACAGTCACAAGCTGCGCCACATCCTGATGAACCTGCTTTCCAACGCGGTGAAGTTCACCGCAAGCGGGACCGTGCGCCTCAGGGTGACGCATCAGGCGCGGCGCGAGGATGGCCGTCATGTTTTGTGTTTCGAGGTGATCGACACCGGGCCGGGGCTGCAGTCGGACGAGGTCGCGCATCTGTTTGAGCCCTATTTCCAGGGGCCGCGCTCCGCCGAGATGACCCAGACCCATGGCAGCGGTCTCGGCCTCGCGATCAGTCACCATCTCGTGCAGTTTCTGGGTGGCGAGATCGACTACCGGCCGAACCCGTCGGGCGGCGCGATCTTCCGGTTTCGCCTGAGCTTTGCCGAGGCCCGCCGACCGCAGGCGCCGGAGTTTGTGTCCTGCGGCGGCACCGTGCTGGTGGTCGAGGACGATCCGGTCAACGCCATCGTGTTCGAAGGCTACCTGCACGATCTGGGCTACAGGGTCCGGCTCGCGAGCACCTACAGCGCCGCGATCACGGCGCTGGAAGAGACCGCCTTCGACATCGTGGTCACCGATTACAAGCTCGATGGCCGGACCGGGCTCGATGTCGCGAAGGCCGTTGCACAGCTGCGCGACCCGGTGCCGGTGATCGTGGTCACCGCCGCCATCCCCGAAAACGCGCAGGCGCTGACCGCGCAATCGCAGGCACGGCAGTTTCTGGAAAAACCGTTTTCCCGGCACGAACTGGCGCACGCGCTGTCGTCGGTGTCCAGGACCTTGGCAACGACGCCGGTCGCGCCGGAGGACACAGAGGGCGCGGTGGACGCGGTGGACCGGCACGTGACACCGGCAGATCTCGACCGGTTGCTGTCGGATCTGGGCCCGGAGCGGTGCCGCGCCGTCGTGGAAAGCTACAAGAGCAACGCCCGTGATCTGGTGGCGGGCATGCAGGAGCAGCTCCGGCACGGGGCTGTGTCAGAGGTCTCGGACCTGGCGCATCAACTGATCAGCGCGTCGGGCTTTGTCGGCGCCTGGAAGACCGTCGCATTGTCCAGAGAGATCACCGCGCTCTGCAAATCCGGCGAGATCGCCGCCCTCGACGAGACACTCGGCAGGCTGGAGCGGGAGCGGACAGATGCGCAGCACGCGCTCGACAGCTATTGGCAGAATATCGAAACGCACTGACACCACCGGGGGCGTGCCGGGCGAAGTCCTGAAACAAGGGCGGCATGCTCCACGCACGCTGCGGCAGCGCTGCCATGCTTTTTGCGCATCGCTTGCCGCGGGCTTGCGGCGCCGGTCGCGGAATGCCACCGTGTGCGGCAGACCAGAAACTTGATTGGGTACCTTATGACCAGACTGACGGCTCTTCTTGCTGGCCCCGTGATCCTACTGAGCGTTGCCGCCTGCGAACCGGTGCCTGCCACCGGCGGGGGCGGCGGCACGGGCATCGTGACGGTGCCGGACTCCGTGTCCTCGATTGCGGCGACGCATCAGGATCTGTCCTCCGCGCGGATCCGGGCGCAGGACGGCTGCTACTGGTACACCCATCGCGGCCCGGTCGAGACAACAGAGCTGCCGTTGCGCACCGCCGCGGGCAACCCGATCTGCACCCGGCCCACCAGCTGACGGGCGGCCGCGTTACAGCGACCCGCCATCGGTGGGGTAAAGATAGGCGGTGACGCCGGTATCCACCTGCTCGTAGAGCGTGTTGATATGCGCCATGACCATGCGCACGCAGCCCGAGCTTGCCCGCGTCCCGATGGAGCGCGGCGCGGGCGTGCCATGGATGCGCAGATAGGTGTCGCGATTGCCGACATAGAGATACAGCGCGCGCGATCCCAGCGCGTTTGACGGGCCGGGCGGCTGGCCGTCTTCCCAGCGCGCGTATTTCTCGGGCTCGCGCTTGATCATCGCGTCGGTCGGCCGCCAGCGCGGCCACTTGGCCTTGCGCCGGATGGTGTAGACGCCGGGCTCGTAAAGCCCGTCGCGGCCGATCGCGACGCCGTAGCGGATCGCGGTGCCGTCGTCCTGAATGTGGTACAGGTAGCGCGCAACCGCATCCACATGTACATCCCCCGGCGTCAGCCCGGGATTGGCCTTCACACGGGTCTGCAGGAAGCGCGGATGAAGCCCCCAGGGATTGCTGGTGCCCGGATCGAACCCCGCAGGTGTCACCTGCGCGTCCCAGGCATCCCAGCTGTCGGGAGAAGCATAGGCAGGCCGGACAAGCGCGGGCGCGGCCAGCGCGGCGAGACCTGCAATCATGTGGCGTCTGGTGACCATGCGAAACCTTTCAAACTTTTCAATGTCATGCGCCCTGCCGCGATTCGCGGCGACCCCCTGCGCAATGTCGAAGCGATAAAGCGACCGATTCCCCACGGCGATCAAATGCAAACTGCCACGGTCACGGTTTTTTGTGGACAAGTGAGGTTTGCCGGCTGCGGAATCGCGCGGGTCGACTGGCCGCCGCTGCCCTCATCCCCTGTCCTCCAGCGTGACGCTCAGCGCATGGGCCAGCCGGAAGAAATCCCGCCGCACCGCACGCGCATAGGGATTGGCGGTCTCGATGGCGTCAAACACCTCCGGCGCGTCGTTCTGCACCATGGAGATCGACTGCACGAGCAGATCGAAGCTGCGGGTTGTCATCCGGGTCGGCAGCGGCGCCATGTCCAGCAGGACCTTGGCAATCAGATGCGTGAGGCCCTGCACAATCGCCGCCTCCCGGTCATGCGCCTGCGGGGTGCTCAGGATCACCTGCAGGCCGAGATGGCGACGCAGGAAGGCCGCCAGAAAGCGATGCCGCGTGCCGCGGATCGGGCAGAGCGCAATCTTGAGCCCGCGCAGACCCGGGCGCGCGCTTTGCGGACCAAAGAGAGGATGCGTCGCGACGATGTCCACGTGCTCCGGCAGGAGCCGTGTCATGATCTCGGCGGGCCCCACCTTGACGGAGCCTACATCGACGATCAGCGCGCCCGGACGGCAGAGCGTGGCAACCTCCGCCACCACCGTCTCGAAGGTCGAGACCGGCGCGGCGATGACGACGATATCGCAACGCGCGGCCTCTGCCACAGAGGTGAAGGTCACGCCAAGCGCCGCCGCCCGGTCCTGCAGCGCGGCATCCGGATCAGACGCGTAAAGCGCCACATGCCCCTGCAGGCTTTGTGCAATCAGCTGACCAAACGCGCCGAAGCCGATGATCCCAAGCCGGGGCGTCCGCGTGTCTTTCGTTTCGGTGTTCATGTTCTCGACCTCTGGGTTTGCCGCCCGGCACGAGGTCTGTATGGAAACCGACTGCTGTCAGGGCAGCGGAAGTTTCACGACAAAGCGTCCGCGGCTATGAAAGCCGGGGATAATAAGCTCCTGCAAAATGGACGCGTGTCATCATGCCAAAAGGCCTAAGCCACCGGAACGTGCCGCGTCAATACCGGCTTGATGCGCGCGCCGGATTGACAGGCGATTGTGGCACGTCTCCCTCCATGGCGCGCAATCACAATCGCAGATCGCGCCGGTCGGCAAGATAGGGCAGCCGCTTTTGCGCCTGCACGACGCGGGCGGCCTCGAGCTCCGCGCCGATGATCTCCGGATCACGCCCGGCGCGGGCCAGTTCGACCCCGTCGGGTGCCGCAATCACACTGTCGCCCAGAAACGCCATGCCGTTTTCGGTGCCCGCGCTGTTGGCGTAAGCCAGATAAACGCCGTTCTCATAGGCCCGGGTCGGCATCATCCGCTGCGCGACCCAGCCCCATTCCGCGCCCAGCGCCGTCGGCACCAGCACCAGCTGCGCGCCCAGCGCCGCCACATGCCGCACGGTCTCGGGAAATTCCGCGTCGTAGCAGATCAGCGTTGCGATCCGAAACCCGCGATAGTCAAACAGCGCGCAGCCCTGCCCCGGCGCGAAATGGCGGCGTTCGGCGCCCGGCGGGATCGCCAGCTTGCGGTAATGGCTGAGCCGCGCGCCATCCGGTGCAACGCAGACCGACGCGTTGAAAACAAGGTCCGCCTCCCGTTCGGCAAAGCCGTAATGCAACGCGATGCCAAAGCGCCGCGCCATGCCGGCCATGGCGGCAAAGATCGGCCCGTCGACGGGTTCGGCGCGCGCGGCAACCGCATCGCCGATATTGTAGCCCGTGGCAAAAAGCTCGGGCAGCAGCAGCAGATCGGCTTGCGGTGCGGCGCGGCGCTCCAGTGTCGCCCGCAACCAGTCCAGCCGCGCCGCGGTCCCGTCCAGATGCGCCGGGGCCTGCGCTATGGCGAGGTGAAAGCCCAAAAAAGCTAGCCGTCCGTGACCAGCAACTGGCGCGGGTAGTCGGTGAGGTAGTCGCAGCCGTTTTCGGTCACCACGATGCTGTCGCCGATCCGGCCCGCCGTCATCCCGTCAACCGAAATGCCGCCATCCACCGCAAAGGTCATGCCGGGCTGCAGGACCGTCCTGTCACCCGCCTTCAGCTCGGGCGCTTCGAGAAATGCAACCCCGATGGAGCGCCCGGTGCGGTAGCCCGTCTCGAACCCGCGCGCCGCGTAGACCTCATTTGCTGCCGCCGCGATGTCCTGCGCTTCGACGCCCGGGCGGATCGCGGCAATCGCGGCCTGCTGCGCATCGATGGCCGCCTGCTGCACCAGCGCGTCCTTGTCGCGTACCTCGCCGATATGAAACATCCGGTCGAAGCCGAGCTTGTATTGCTTGAACTGCGCCATGTTGCAAAAGCAGAAATAGACCGGGTCGAACCGCCCATAGGGTTTGACCGAGGCGCGCCGGTGCACCATCGCGGTGTCGGTGCCGCTCTGCAGGATCTGCAGGTTGTGGATCATCGGAGAGACAAACCGCTCCCACCCGGTGTCGGTCAGAAACCCCGCCGCGGCGCGTGTGCCGGCATCGATCACCGCAAGCGCGCTTTCATATTCGCGCGCGCCCGCCTGCAGGGAGCCATGCGCGGCGGCCATCATCGCACCGGCGATCTGCCCGGCCTGCCGCATCACCGAGATCTCGAAGGGCGACTTGATCATCCGCTGCTGCCCGAGCACCGGCCCGATATCCTTCAGCGGAACATCCGCATAGCGGTCCTCGAGACAGTTGCGGATGATGGCCGGTATCTCCGAGCGCTCGATCCAGAGCGCGTCCGGCGTCTCCGGCAAGGCCCCGGACAGCGCCCGCGCCCAGCTGTTCTGGCCTGCATCCTCCCAGCCGCGCACGTCCGAGACCCAGGTCATCTCGGCCACCATGTCGCTTTCCATCAGCGGCGTGATCACAACCGGCTCTGCATCGGCGGGCACGATCAGCATGGTCGGGCGGCCGAACTCGATCCCCAGATACCCCCAGAACCCCGCGAGATAGGCAATGGCGCTTTCGGAGGTGAAGATCGCGTGGCTGGCGCCGATCTTCTGCAGCCGCGCCTGCAGCGTTCTGGTTCGGGCGATGGCTTCGTCCAGCATCGGGGGCGGCGCTCCTGCGGTTGGGATGCGCCCAGTCTATGCGGCAATCGGGCTGAGCGACGGTGCCGTTCCCGACATCCGGCGATCATTTGCGGCACCGGGGGCCCGGCGTCTGCGCAGGTCTTCACCGAAAGCTGATCCATCGTGAATGGCGACAGGGCCGATTTGTGTGGACTGTGGGGGCAAGATGCGCGGCGCGCAGCCGCCAGGACCAGAGACGAAAGGGGTCACGATGGTTTCAGCACTGGGGCAGAGCGCCCGCAAGAGCATGGTGTCCGCGCTGGTCGCGTGCTTCGCCCTGGTCGCAGGCGTATCGGAGGCCAACGAGCCGGACCGGCTGCCTGATTACGTGATCGCGCATTTCGGCACACCGCCCGCCATTCCCGACGGGCCCTTGCCCGAGCCCGTGACATCCGCGGTGCAAACCGCCTTTGTCGACAGCATCGCGCAGTCGCTGTGGGAAAGCGATCAGGAGATCGCGCTCGACACGATCGCAGCGTCAAAGGATCCCCGGCTGGCGTGGTTCATCGCCGATCTCATGCGCTTTGCACCGGGCCAGAGCCTGACCGCGCGCCTTTCCGGTGCCGCCTCGCAATTGCTGGAAAAGGAGATGCCCGCGCAGAACGCCTGGGGCCATGTCACCGATCATCTGATCGCCTGGGACATCCCCGCGCCGCCCAATTATCTGGAGACCAAGCGCGCCATCTTCACCAGCATCGTGCCCGCCTGGGAGGCGCTGTTCGTGGAGGGCGATATCGACTGGCGGCATGTCTCCTGGGGTGGTGTCATGATCGATGATCGCGCGTTCGGGCGAACCCACCAGCCCTGCAATTGCATCCCCGCCGCCGACAATCCCGCGGTCAGTAGCGCCGAAGAGGCGACCTGGCTCGCGGACGATGCCACCGTGTTCGGCATCGAGGTGAACGGCGAATACCGCGCCTATCCGCGCCGCATCATGGAAGTGCGCGAGATGGTCAACGACACGCTGGGGGGCCGCGATCTCGGCATCCCCTATTGCACCTTGTGCGGCGCGGCGCAGGCCTATTTCACCGACCGCCTGCCCGACGGGATCCAGCGCCCGGTGCTGCGCACTTCGGGGCTTTTGATCCGCTCCAACAAGGTCATGTATGACGTGGTGACCTATTCGGTCTTCGACACGTTCCTGGGCAAGGCGGTCACCGGGCCGCTGGCCGAAAAGGGGCTGAAACTGGAGCAGGCCAGCGTGGTGACCACTGACTGGGGTACCTGGAAGCGCGCGCATCCCGAGACAACCGTGCTGGTGGAGGCGCTGGCGCTGGGGCGTGATTTCGACTTCCGCAATGGCCGCGACGCAAACGGCCCGATCTTTCCCATCGGCGATGTCGATCCGCGCCTGCCGGTGCATGAGGATGTGATCGGGGTGATTACCGCCTCGGGCACACCGGTCGCGTTTCAGCGCAGCACCGCGCTGGTGGCCCTGAAGGCGGGCCGCGAGATCGCGGTGGAGAATGTTCGCCTGCGCCTCGATGCGGGCGGGATCCGCGCGGTTGACAAAAGCGGCGCCGATCTTGGCAGCCACCAGGCCTTCTGGTTCGCCTGGTCGCAGTTCCACCCCGACACCGAGCTCTGGCAGGGCTGACCGCGCCTCAGGCGACGTCGCGCGCCATGGCCTGCAGCCGCGCGACGCTTTGCTCGAGCAGAAAGTCGATAAACAGCCGCACTTTCTTGTCCTGCAAGCGGCGGTGCGGATAAAGGCAGCCAAAAAGCGATGGCTCGGGCGGCGTGTCGGGCAGCAACTCGACCAGCGCACCGCTGGCCAGATGCTCGGCCACGTCGAAGCGCGGTTTCATCACGATGCCGCGCCCGGCCAAAGCCCAGAGCGTCAGCACGTCGCCATCGTCGGAATCGTAGCTGCCCGACACTTCGTACTTGCGCGGCCCGTCCGCTGTCTCGAGCACCCAGAACCATTCCGGCGAGCGCGGATAACGCAGCAGCAGACAGTTGTGCTTGTGCAGATCGGCGGGCTTTGCAGGTGTGCCGAACTGCGCCAGATAGTCGGGCGCAGCGCAGAGCACGCGCGGCGTGTCGATGATCTTGCGCAGTTTGAGTTCCGAATCCGGCGGGCGTCCGACGAAGAACGCCAGATCCAGCCCGTCATCGACGATATCGACCTTGCGGTCCGACAGCCGCAGCCGCACGGAAACGTCGGGGTAACGGTCGACAAAATCGGGGATCAGCGGCGCGATGATGCGCTTGCCGATCCCCAGCGGCGCCGACACCCGGATCGCGCCGCTGGGCTGATGCGAAAACCCCGACATCGCGGCCTCCGCGTCTTCGAGCGAGGTAACCACCCGCCGCGCATGGCCGTAAAACGCCTCTCCGGCTTCGGTGGGGGTGAGTTTGCGGGTGGTGCGGTTGAACAGGCGGACATTCAGGCGCTGCTCCAGCTCCTTGATCCGGTTGCTGGCCACCGCGGGTGTCAGCCGCAGATCGCGGCCCCCCGCGGTGATGCTGCCCAGCTCCATCACCCGGACGAAAACGCGCAGGCTGTCCATGTAGGGCATAATGAACGCTCCTTCGATTATCAACGAAACGTTGAAAAAGCCTATAAGACTATCCCGCTTATCTGCAAGGTCTCTTCGCGCAAAGATCAGGGCACGCGGGCATCATCGCCGCGTCAAGGAGGGGAAGATGACCATCAGGGACCATGTCCGCTTTGTTCTGAACGCGCAGGAGATCGCGCGCGCCGACATAGCCGCCACCGATACACTGCTTGATTTCATACGAAACGACCGCCGCCTCACCGGGACCAAGGAAGGCTGCGCCGAGGGCGATTGCGGGGCCTGCACCGTGCTGGTCGGGCGCCTGCAGAACGGCGTCCTGCGCTACCAGCCGGTCAATGCCTGCATCCAGCTTCTGGCTTCTCTCGACGCCTGCCACGTGGTCACCATCGAATATCTCTCCGGTCCCGATGGCAGGCTGCACGCCGTGCAACAGGCCATGGTCGAGCACCACGCCAGCCAGTGCGGTTTTTGCACCCCCGGCTTCGTGATGGCGCTTTACGCGCTCTGGATGGCCAACCCCGATCCCACCGAAACCGAGATCGAGACCGCGCTGCAGGGCAACCTGTGCCGCTGCACCGGTTACGAGCCGATCATCCGCGCGGCACAGGCGGCGACCGCTCTGGGCTCCCCGGCCGAAGACAGTCTCAACCGCGAGAGGGCCGAGATGAGCGCGCGTCTGGCCGCACTCGGGGATGGCCGAAGGGTCGAGGTCGCGCGCGGCCAAAGCCGCTGCATCCTGCCCGCTTCAGTGGACGATCTGGCCGCGATCCTTGTCGACACACCCGATGCCACGCTGGTGGCGGGCGCCACGGATGTGGGGCTCTGGGTCACGAAGTTCCTGCGCGATATCTCTCCGGTGGTCTTTCTGGGGCATCTCGATGCGCTGCGCCGCCTCGAGGTGACCGACCAAGGCATCGAGATGGGCGCCGGGGTCAGCTACACCGACAGTCACGCCACGCTCTGCGCCGATTACCCGCATCTCGACGCGTTCTGGAACCGCATCGCCGGTTGGCAGATCCGCAACATGGGCACGATCGGCGGCAATGTCGCCAATGGCTCGCCTATCGGGGACACACCGCCGGTGCTGATCGCGCTCGGCGCCACGATCACGCTGCGCAAGGGTGACGCGCGCCGCAATTTGCCCGTCGAGGACTTCTTTGTCGAATACGGCAAACAGGATCGCGCGCCGGGTGAGTTTCTGGAAAGCCTGACGGTGCCGCGACCCGCGCCGGGCCATCTGCATGCGGCCTACAAGATCTCCAAGCGCCGGGACGAGGATATCTCGTCGACCTGTGCGGCCTTCAACATCCGCGTCGAGGCGGACCGGATCACCGAGGCGCGCATCGCCTTCGGCGGCATGGCCGGAACCCCCAAGCGCGCCACCCATGCCGAAGCCGCGCTGACCGGACAGGCCTGGAGCGCGTCCAGTTTCGACGCCGCCGCCGCTGCCCTGGCCGAGGATTTCGCCCCGCTGTCGGATTGGCGCGCCTCGGCGGAGTATCGGATGCAATCGTCGCAGAACCTCTTTCGCCGGTTCTGGCTGGAACATCAGCACGGCGACGCGCCCGTGCGTCTGAGCGCCTGAGGGAGGGCACGATCATGACCAATGAAAATCTTGTCGACGCCCCGCTTGGCACGCAGAAGCGGCGCGATCCACCGGTGACCGAGCAACTCGTCGGCAGCCCCCAGGGCGGGCCGATCAGGGGCGCGGTGCATGGCAACCTCGCCCATGACAGCGCCGTCAAGCACGTCACGGGCCGCGCCGAATATTGCGACGACATCGCCGAGCCCGCAGGCACTCTGCACGCTTATCTGGGGCTCTCGACCCGCGCCCATGCCGCGATCCGCGGTCTCGATCTGGATGCGGTGCGCACCGCCCCCGGCGTGGTGGGTGTGCTGACCGCCGACGACATTCCGGGTGTGAACGACGTCTCGCCCACCGGGCGCGACGACGAGCCGATCTTTGCCACCGGAAAGGTCGAGTTCTGGGGGCAGCCGATCTTTGCGGTTGTGGCCGAGACCCGCGACGCCGCCCGCCGTGCGGCGTTGCTGGCGCGCGTCGATTACGAGGATCTGCCGCATGCGCTTGACCCCGAAGCCGCGCAGCAGGCGGGGATGGGGTATGTCACGCCGCCGCTCACGCTGAAACGCGGCGATGCGGCATCCGCGATGCAGCGGGCACCGCACCGCATCGCAGGCAAACTGCGCGTCGGCGGGCAGGACCACATGTATCTCGAAGGCCATATCGCCTTTGCCATTCCGGGTGAGGATGACGATGTGACCGTGCATTCCTCAACCCAGCATCCCAGCGAGGCACAGCATATGGTGGCCCATGTGCTGGGGGTGCCTTCGAATGCGGTCACGGTGAACGTGCGGCGCATGGGCGGCGGTTTCGGCGGCAAGGAAACGCAGATGAACCTCTTCTGCTCGGTCGCCGCGGTCGCCGCCAAGAAGTGGCACCGCGCCGTCAAGATCCGCCCCGACCGCGACGACGACATGAGCGCCACCGGCAAGCGGCACGACTTCGTCATCGACTACGAGGTGGGCTTTGACGATGACGGACGCATTCTTGCGGTCACGGGCGAGTTCGCCGCGCGCTGCGGGTTTTCCTCGGATCTGTCCGGGCCGGTCACGGACCGCGCGCTCTTTCACGCTGACAACGCCTATTTCTACCCCGACGTTCTGCTCAACTCCCACCCGATGAAGACCCACACCGTCTCCAACACCGCGTTTCGCGGCTTTGGCGGCCCGCAGGGGGTGATCGCCGCCGAGCGGATCATCGAAGAGATCGCCTATCATCGCGGGCTCGACAGCCTCGAGGTGCGGCGGCGGAATTTCTACGGCGAAGCCGGGCGCGATGTGACGCCCTATCACCAGACGGTCGAGGACAATATCGCACCGCGCATCGTGCAGGAGCTGGCGGAGAGCTGCGACTACGAGACCCGCCGCGCCGCGGTGCGCGACTGGAACGCCCGCGGCGGCGTGATCCGCCGCGGCATCGCGCTGACGCCGGTGAAGTTCGGCATCTCCTTCACCGCCACCTGGTACAATCAGGCGGGCGCGCTGCTGCACGTCTATTCCGACGGCTCGATCCACCTCAACCATGGCGGCACCGAGATGGGACAGGGCCTCAACACCAAGGTCGCCCAGGTGGTCGCGGACGAGCTGCAGGTCGATATCGACCACATCAAGATCACCCGCACCACAACCGAGAAAGTGCCCAACACCTCCGCCACCGCCGCCTCTTCGGGCTCCGATCTCAATGGCATGGCGGCGCAGGACGCGGCCCTGCAGATCAAGGAGCGGCTCATTGCCTTCGCGGCGGAGCGCTGGCAGACCGAGGCCGCCAATGTGCGCTTCATCCGCAACGCGGTGCAGATCGGCAGCGAGACGATTGCCTTTCCGGAGTTCATCCGGGAGGCCTATATGGCGCGCATCCACCTTTCGGCGGCAGGGTTCTACAAGACCCCCAAGATCCACTGGGACCGGGACACCGGCAAGGGGCGGCCGTTCTACTATTTCGCTTATGGCGCGGCCTGTTCGGAGGTCTCCGTCGACACGCTCACCGGCGAATACCGGGTCGAGCGCACCGACATCCTGCATGATGTGGGCCGCTCGCTGAACCCGGTGATCGACAAGGGACAGGTCGAAGGCGCGTTTGTCCAGGGCATGGGGTGGCTGACCACCGAAGAGCTCTGGTGGGACAGCAAAGGCCAGCTGCGCACCCACGCGCCCTCGACCTACAAGATCCCGCTGGCCTCCGACCGCCCGCAGGTTTTCAACGTGGCGCTGGCCAGCTGGTCGGAGAACCGCGAGCAGACGATCAAACGCTCCAAAGCGGTGGGGGAGCCGCCCTTCATGCTGGGCATCTCGGTCTTCGAGGCGCTCTCGCACGCGGTGGCCAGCGTCGACAACTATCGCACCTGCCCCCGGCTCGACGCGCCTGCCACGCCGGAATGTGTGCTGATGGCGATCACCCGGCTGCAAGCGTCGCAGGGCACGGTCTGATGCCGGGGCTTGCCGATCTCACGGCGTTTCTGGCCGCAAATGGCCCGGTTGTGCGGGCCGAGCTGACCCGGGTCGCCGGATCCTCGCCGCGCAACGAAGGCACCGTCATGCTGATCGCCGAGGCCGCGCTCTGCGGCACCATCGGCGGCGGGCGGCTGGAGTTTCTGGTGGTCGAAGAGGCGCGCGGCATGCTGCGCGACGGGCTGCTGCAAACCACGCTCGACCTGCCGCTTGGACCCGAGATCGGTCAGTGTTGCGGCGGGCGGGTCACCGCCCGGCTCACCCGGATGCGCGCGGCGGACAAGGCCGCGGCGCTCCGCGATGCGCGGGCAACGCAAGCGGCGCTGCCCGAAATCTATGTCTGCGGCGCGGGCCATGTGGGTCGGGCGCTGGCCGATCTGCTGCAACACATGCCGGTGCGCTGCGTGCTGATGGACAGCCGCGCGGAGGAACTGGCCCAAAGCGACGCGGCGGTCGAAAAACGCCTCAGCGTTCTGCCCGAGATGGACATCGCCGGGGCGGCCCCACGCAGCGCGTTCGTCGTGCTGACCCATGATCACGGGCTCGACTTCCTGCTGACCTCCGCCGCGCTGGAGCGGCAGGACGCCGCCTATGTCGGCATGATCGGCTCAAAGACCAAACGCGTGAAATTCCGCAACTGGATGCGCGACACCGCCGGTGCAGGGCAGATCGAGCAGCTGACCTGCCCCATCGGCGCCACGCAAAGCGCCGACAAGCGGCCCGCGGTCATTGCCGCCTTTGTGGTGGCCGAAATCCTCGAAACGCTCACTTGCGGCGCCGCGACGGCGTCCGCACCGGACCACCGGGCCACCCCGGTCCCGCAACCCGAACGGGACCCACTCAAAGGCGCGAACCGCTTCGCAGAGGCGCGCATATCCCATGGAGGAGGACACCGCCATGACCACGACCACGTATGATTACAAGCTGTTTTCACGCAGTGATTTCAGTGCCTTCTGGGCGCTTTTCACCGACAACCTCGTCAATCTGCTGATCCTGTCGGGGGTCTGCCAGTTCGTCTTCCAGATGCCCGCCGAGATCGTCTTTGGCCGCATCGTGCCGGGCGCTGCCGTGGCGATCCTCGTTGGGGTCGCGGTCTATACGTATCTCGCCAAGCGCGCGGCGCAGGTGCATGGCCGCGACGTCACCGCCCTGCCCTACGGCATCTCCACGCCGGTGATGTTTGTCTATCTCTTTGGCGTGATCGGCCCGATCTACTGGGCCACCAACGATCCGCTGCTGGCCTGGCAGGTGGGCATCGGCGCGGGCTTCATGGGCGGGATCGTCGCCGCGCTCGGCGCCATCGTGGGCCCGTTCCTCAAGCGGATCACACCGCGCGCGGGCATGCTGGGCACGCTCTGCGGGATCGCGCTGGTGTTCATCGGCTCGGTGCCGCTGGCCGAGATCTTCGAACATCCGATCATCGGCTTCTCCGCGCTGCTCTTCATCCTCTGGGGTCTCATCGGACGCTTCCGGCTGCCCGGCAACATCCCCGCGGGCCTTGTGGCCATCGCCGTCGGCACGGTCATCGCGATCTTTCTGGGCAAGTCGAGCTTCAACACCGACGGCATCGGGCTTTACGTGCCGGTCCCCTATTTCGGCGATATGGTGGCGGGCATCCAGTACCTCTTTGCCAATCCCGAGCTTTTCCTCGTGCTGATCCCGGTGCAGATCTACAATTTCATCGAGACCATGAACAACGTGGAATCCGCCGAAGCCGCGGGCGATCACTACCCCGTTGGGCTGTGCCAGGTCACCGACGGCGCGGGCACCATGATCGGCGCGCTTTTCGGCTCGCCCTTTCCGACCACGGTCTATATCGGCCATCCGGCTTACAAGCGGCTCGACGCGCATGCGGGCTATATCATCGGCGTGGCGCTGGTGATTGCTGCGGCGGCCTTCCTGGGGTTCCTGTCGTTTCTGGCTGGGCTCATCCCGATTGCCGCTGCCGCCCCGGTGCTGGTCTTCGTCTCGGTCAGCCTGATCACCAACACCGCCTTTGCGGTCAAGCCCGCGCATATGGCCGCGGTGGCCTTTGCCATCCTCCCACATATCTCGGCCTTCCTGATGGTCAAATGGGGATCGATGATGAACGCGCTGCGCAACACCGGCGTCGAAGGGCTGCCCGGACTCGGCGATGAGGGGCTGACCGCGGCCCTGCTGATGGAGGGCGCGCATTACGACGGGCATCTGGCGCTCTCGCAAGGCGCGATCATCACCGGTCTCGTCTGGGGCGCCATCGTGGCGGACGTGATCGACGGTCGCTTCAGGAACGCGGGCGCCTTCGCACTGGCTGCCGCCATCATGTCGTCGGTGGGGATCATCCACGGCGCGGCCCTGCAGGCGCCGCAGCTCGACGGGATCACGATCGGCTACCTGATCATCGGCGCGTTCCTTTATCTCTATCCGATGGTGGCCCCCGAGGAAGATCTGGAGCATCGTGTCATTGTCCCCGATGAGCCCGATTTCATCGATGACGACCAACCGGCCTATGATGCACGGTAACCTCCCGTCGGGGCGGCGCAAAAGCCGCCCCGGTCACACCATCCGACGCCAAAGGAGCGCCCGATGACCGACACGATGCTGCGCGGCCGCCTTCTGAGCTTTCACCGCGAACCGGCGGGCCCGGAGGATCGCGACGCCTTCGACTATGTCGAGGACGGCGCGATCCTGATCCGGCAGGGACATATCGCGGCGTCTGGCGCATATGCGGATGTGGTGGCAAAAGCGCCGGACGCGCCGGTCATCGACCACCGTCCGCATATTCTGATGGCCGGGTTCATCGACGCGCATCTCCACTTCCCGCAAGTGCAGGTCGTCGCCAGCTGGGGCAGCCAGCTGCTGGACTGGCTGAACGGCTACACCTTCCCTGCCGAGGGCGAATATGCCGATGCACAGCACGCGCGCCACATGGCCCGGCAGTTCTGTACGCTGCTGGCCGATCACGGCACCACCACGGCGGTGGCCTTCTGCTCGTCGCACAAAGGCTCGGCGGAGGCGCTCTTTGCCGAGGCCAGCGACCGCGACATGCGCATCATCGCGGGCAAGACGATGATGGATCGCAACGCCCCGGACGCGATCCTCGACACGCCGCAATCGGGCTATGACGACAGCAAGGCCCTGATCGCCGACCGGCACGGGCGCGGGCGCGCCTCCTATGCCATCACCCCGCGGTTTGCCATCACCTCGAGCCCCGCGCAGATGGAGATGGCGAGCGCGCTGGCGGCGGAGCATCCCGACTGTTACATCCAGACGCACCTGTCCGAAAACCACGCCGAGATCGCCTACACGGCAGAGCTTTATCCCGGCGCGCGCGACTATCTCGACATCTACGAAAGCCATGGCCTGCTGGGCCCCAGAACGCTGCTGGGCCATGCCATCCACCTCAAGCCGCGCGAGATCGCGGCACTGGCCGACACCGGCAGCCACCCGGTCTTCTGCCCCACATCAAACCTCTTTCTGGGCAGCGGGCTTTTTGACGATGCCGGTCTGCGCGCGCGCGGCATTTCCAACGGCATCGCCACGGATATCGGCGGGGGCACCAGCTATTCGATGCTGCAGACCCTGAACGAGGGCTACAAGATCCTGCAATTGCAGGATCAGCAGTTGCACATGCTGCGCGCCTTTTACTGGATCACCCGCGGCAATGCCGAGGTGCTGGGCCTGGCCGACCGGATCGGCACGCTGGAGCCGGGGACCGAGGCGGATATCGTTGTGCTCGACGCGCGCGCGACCAAGGCCGCGGCATTGCGCATGGACCGGGCCGACACCCTGGAAGAAGAGCTCTTTGTGCTGCAGATGATGGGCGACGACCGCGCGGTCGCACAGACCTACATCGCCGGTGTGGCGCAGAAATCGCCCGGCTGAGCGGTCACGACAGGGCTTCGGCCTCTGAAATCACCGTGCGGATGCGCGGCGTGATCAGGTCCATGAACAGCCGCGTCTTGGGGTCCTGGCCGCGACGGTGCGGGAACAGGCAGGCGATCTGCACCGGCTCCGGCGGGGTTGCGGTGGCCACCGGCACCAGCCGCCCCGCCGCCAGGTGGGCTGCAACCTCGAACACCGGTTTGAGCGCGATGCCGTGCCCCGCAAGCGCCCAGTCCGTCAGCACGTCGCCATCGTCGGATTCGTAGCGCCCCGAGACCGCAAAGCGCTTTGGACCGTCCGGGGTGATCAGCCGCCACTGGAACTCCGTCGCACCGGGAAACCGCAGGTTCAGGCATTCATGTCCGTCCGCCATCAGGGCCGCGCCATCCGCCGGATGGCCGCGGGCGGCCAGATAGGACGGCGCGGCGCAGAGCACCCGCACCACATCGGCGATCTTGCGAATGCGCAGGGTGCTGTCTTCGGGCTGGCCCAGGAACACCGCCAGATCCAGCCCTTCCGTCGTGAGATCGACCTTGCGGTCGGTGAGCCGCAGGCGCAGTCTGACCTCCGGATAAAGTTTCAGGAATTCAGGCACAAAAGGCGCGATGAGCCGGCGCCCGACACCCAGAGGTGCCGCGACATAAAGCGCGCCTTTGGGATTTTCGGTGATATGGGCGACCCGCGCCTCGGCGCTGTCGACCGCGTCGAGCACCTCGCAGGCGCCGGGATAGAACGCCCGCCCCTGCCCGGTCGGCGTCAGGCTGCGGGTGGTGCGCTGAAAGAGCCGCACGCCAAGATGGTCTTCGAGCTGCGCGATACGCGCGGAGGTCACGGCGGCGGAGATGCGCAGATCGCGACCGGCGGCAGACATGCTGCCCAGCTCATAGACCCGGACAAAGGTTCTGATCGTGTCGAGATAGGACATTCTTCGGTTTTTTTTGATGCTGCTTGGGGTTTGTCGGGAATAGCAGAATAATGGGGGTGGGGCTAGTCTGGGAGTGATCGGGGCGAGCGGGTGTCGCCCGGCTTCGGGCGATCCGGCCCCGACCCCGGACCACCGGACCCCCCCGGGGGCATCTGAAGGAGACGCGTTG
>CANMMF010000013.1 GCA_947498985.1 uncultured Paracoccaceae bacterium
AGGCTTTGCTCCCCTCAGCGCAAAAGTGGGACATTTCTACTTTGCGGAGGAAGGGACATTTCTACTTGGTTGCAACAACGGGTGTATGCGGGGCACTTTCTAGAACGGGTTGCGACAAAGTCCCTGTCTTGCCGAACAGCGAGGTGAACGGACATGGCCCGCAATCACCGCAACTCCCACGACATGCGCCAACTGCCGTGCGCCACAGCTTGCGCTTACTCTCTCATCCGTGTCGCCTGCGCGCTGCGCATTGCAAGGATGTCGCCTTGACCGTCCAGGTCCACATCGTCGAGCGACACGATCTGGTCGCGCGCGATGGGGCGTTTCAGGCGCACGTTATGGGCCAGGCCGATGGGCAACGCGTTCAGCGCGACCGAGCGCACCGCCGGGATCGCCTTGGCCCAGACCGTGTAGCCGCCCTCGCCGTCCAGCATGTCTCCGGCAGAGAAATCGGCCTTGGCTGTGGCCACCGCATCGGCGCGGTATGCAGTCGACACACCGGTCGCTTCGCCGCGCAGAACCGCGTTGAGCACCGAGACGCTGGTTTCCAGCCCGATGAGGTGAAACGGCCGCCACATCGAGCCGTACCAGCCGCTGTCATCGGTCATCAGCCCGTATTGCCGGAAGCAGTCGCGCGTATAGGCATCGGGCGCGCGGAAGGTCACAAACATGCCGTACTGGATGTTGTTCAGCACCACGCGGCCATCGGGTTCCCGGCTGGCGGCGATATCGACGATCCCGGCGCGCTCGAGCCGTCCGCCATCGGCGCGCGGCTTGAACACCTGCGCGAGATCCTGCAGCCCGGCGGGCGGAAAGCCCAGCCCATCCTCGGGACAATCGAGCCCGGTGGCATTGGCCACAGCCGCCATTTCGATGGCCGCCTTGGTGCCGTCCGTGAAGGAGTTGTACATCTTCGGGTTGAAGTCCCCGGCGGCGACCTCTGCCTCGCTCCAGCCGAAATAGCCCCAGACCGTGTCGGGTGTGGAATAGCGGTATCCGGGCGCGAAATTCATGCCTTTGCCTGCGGCCACCAGCTCGAACCCAGACGCATGCACCCAATCCACCAGCTCGCAGATCGCGGCGGGCTGATCGCCATAGGCCATGGAATAGACAACACCCTTTTCATGCGCCTTTTCAGCAATATACGGTCCACACATCACGTCGGCCTCGACATTGACCATGACCACATGTTTGCCCGCTTCGATGGCCGCCAGCGCGTGATGCACCCCGGCAACCGGGTGGCCCGTCGCCTCGATGATGCAGTCGATCTCGGCGCAGTCAAAAAGCGCATCTGCCGCCTCGGTCAGGCAGGTGCTGCCGTCGCGCACCGCCTGCCCCATCGTCGTGGCGCCATAGCGCGCCTCCTCCCAATGCACACGTCCCAGGCTGTCCCGCGCACGTGTTAGATCGAGATCGGCGATGCCCACCACATGATAGCCGGCGATATGTCTGGCCTGCGCCAGGATCATCGAGCCGAACTTGCCCGCGCCGATCAGCCCGACCCGCACCGGCTTGCCGTCCTGCACCCGCCTGGCCAGCATGGATTTGAGGTTCATCGCGCTCTCCCCGGCGGTCTCGTTTCCGGCAGCCTAGGCCGGGGGCACGGCAATGCGCCAGCATTTCCGACTTGATCCATGGCGCTTTTGGCGTCGATAAACGGGGCCATCGGGGCGCGCTTGGGAGGAGACCGGGGTGGATCTGCAAACCGGGGCCAGCGGCTCCAACGTTTCCCTGGCGCGGCGCGCCTGGGCCATTCGCCGCAACGCGCTGCGCATGGGCGAAGTGCAGGGTCAGGGCTATATCGGGCAGGCGCTGGGGGTGGCCGACGTGCTGGCGGTGACCCATTTCCACGCCCTCTCCTACCGCGCGCAGGAACCGGGCTGGGAGGGGCGTGACCGGTTCTACCTCTCCATCGGCCATTACGCGATCGCGCTTTATGCGGCGCTGATCGAGGCCGGTGTGCTGCCCGAGGACGAGATCGCGACTTACGGTATGGATGACAGCCGCCTGCCGATGTCGGGCATGGCGGCCTACACGCCCGGCATGGAGATCACCGGCGGCTCGCTGGGCCATGGCCTGGGCATCGCGGTGGGCGCGGCGCTGGGGCTCAAGCGCAAGGCCAACCCGGCCTTTGTCTACAACATGCTGAGCGATGGCGAGTTGGGCGAAGGCGCCACCTGGGAGGCGGTGATGTCCGCCGCGCAATGGCAGCTGGACAACCTCATCGCGGTGGTGGATTTCAACAACCAGCAGGCCGACGGTCCGACGCTCGATGCGCTGGCCACCGGCGACGAGGCGCCGAAATGGCGGGCGTTCGGCTGGCACGCGCAGGAGGTCGACGGCAACGATCTGGGCGCGCTGGTCGCGGCCTTTGACGCCGCGCGCGCCCTGCCCGATCCATGCCCTCGGGTGATCCTGTGCAAGACGAAGATGTGCAAGGGCATCCCGTTTCTGGAAGAGCGCGAGATCACCCATTTCATCCGCGTGGAGGCCGATGAATGGGCCCTTGCGCTGGAGATCCTCGACGCGGAGCGGCCGCAATGAGCGACGCCGCCCCCGGCCCCAACTCGCGCCGCAAGTCGAAATTTACACCCCGTCAGGCGGCCACTGGTGGCGCCCGCACCTCCGCCATGATCGCCTCTCTGGATGCCGAGGGCCGTCAGACCGTGGCCGCGCCTTTCGGGCAGGCGCTCTGCGATCTCGCGGCCACGCGCGACGACATCGTGGGGCTCACGGCGGATCTGTCGAAATATACGGATCTGCACGTCTTTGCAAAGGCTTACCCGGAAAGGTTCTACCAGATGGGCATGGCCGAGCAGGTGATGATCTCCGCCGCGGCCGGGCTCGCGCGCGAGGGCTTTACACCGTTTGCCACGACCTATGCGGTCTTCGCCTCGCGCCGCGCCTATGACTTCATCTTCATGGCGATTGCCGAGGAAAACCTGCCGGTGCGCATCGTCTGCGCCCTGCCCGGCCTGACCACCGGCTACGGGCCCAGCCATCAGGCGACCGAGGATCTCGCGATCTTCCGCGGCATGCCCAATCTCACCATCGTCGATCCGTGCTGCGCCACCGACATCACCCAGGCGACCCGGGCCATCGCCGATCATCCCGGCCCGGTCTACATGCGGCTGCTGCGCGGACAGGTGCCCGATGTGCTGAGCGAGTATGGCTACCGGTTCCGGCTGGACCGCGCGCAGATGATCCGCGACGGCGCGGATGTTCTCTTCATCTCCACCGGTTTCATGACCATGCGCACGCTGGATGCCGCAACGGCGCTCGAAGCCGACGGCATCGACTGCGCCGTGCTGCATGTGCCGGTGATCAAACCGCTCGACATCCAGACGATCCGCGCCGAGGCCGCGCGCGCGGGCCGCCTTGTGGTCACCGCCGAGAACCATTCGATCACCGGCGGTCTGGGTGAAGCGGTGGCGGCTGACCTGCTGCGCGCCGGGCTGCACCCGGCGTTCCGCTCCATCGCCCTGCCGGACGAGTTCCTCGACGCAGGCGCGCTGCCCACGCTGCACGACCAATACGGCCTCTCGGTCGCGTCGATCACGGCGCGGGTCAGATCCTGGCTCTGAGAGGCCGCGCGCCGCGTCCCCGCTTCACATAAAGGACCCCACCCATGGCTTTGCTCACCGACAAGACCGCGATCATCACCGGTGCCGCCAGCGCCAACGGCCTCGGCAAGGCCACGGCGCGGCTGTTTGCCGAGCACGGCGCCCGCGTCGCGATCCTCGATCTGGACCAGGGCGCCGCCGAAGCCGCCGCCAGCGATCTGGGTGCGGGCCATCTGGGCCTTGCCTGCGACGTGACCAAGGTGCCGGATTGCCATTCCGCCGCCAAATCCGTGCTGGAGGCGTTTGGCCAGATCGATATCGTGGTGAACAATGCAGGCATCACGCAGCCGCTGAAACTGATGGAGATCGCGCCCGAAAACTACGACGCGGTGCTCGACGTCAACCTGCGCGGCACATTGCTGATGAGCCAGGCGGTCATTCCGCATATGCGCGCCCGCAAGTCCGGCGCGTTTGTGAACATGTCCTCGGTCTCCGCGCAGCGCGGCGGCGGGATCTTCGGCGGCCCGCATTATTCGGCGGCCAAGGCGGGCATCCTGGGGCTGACCAAGGCCATGGCGCGCGAACTGGCCCCGGATGGCATCCGCGTCAACGCGCTCTGCCCGGGCTTCATCGCCACCGACATCACCGCGGGCAAGCTCACCGACGAGATGAAGACACAGATCCTCGCGGGCATTCCCATGGGCCGCGCGGGCAAGGCCTCGGATGTGGCGGGCTGCGCGCTCTTTCTCGCCTCCGAGCTTTCGGCCTATGTGACCGGCTCCGAGGTCGACGTGAACGGCGGCGCGCTCATACACTGACTATGCCGGACTTCGCGTGACCTCGCAGGAGCGCGCGCCGGCCCCTGCCTCATCTTGCCCCTGAACGTCCGGGGGTCCCGGGGGGGCTGGCCCCCCGGCGTCCGCGCGCATCGCAAAGCGCGCCGCGCGCCTGTTCCAACCCGGTCAAGATCACTGCGCCGCCACGGCCTCCTGCCGCTGCGTGCCGAGCCCTTCGACCGTCACTTCCATCACCTCACCGGGTTTCAGGAACCGCTGCGGTTTCATCCCGAGCCCGACCCCCGACGGGGTGCCCGTGGCGATCACATCGCCGGGCATCAGCTTCATGAACTGGCTCATGTAGGACACGATCTCGGCCACCGAAAAGATCATGTCGTCGGTGTTGCTGTCCTGAACCACCTCGCCGTTGAGGCTCAGCGTCACCCGCAGGGTCTGCGGGTCGGGCACCTCGTCGGCGGTCACCAGCCAGGGCCCGGTGGGCCCGAATGTCGGCGCGGATTTGCCCTTGACCCACTGGCCGCCGCGCTCGTTCTGGAAGGCCCGCTCCGAGACGTCGTTGATCGTGCAATAGCCTGCCACATGCGACAGCGCATCGGCTTGCGAGACGTAAAGCGTCTCGCGCCCGATCACCACGCCCAGCTCCACCTCCCAGTCGGTCTTCTCGGAGCCGCGCGGGATGATCACCGGATCGTAGGGGCCCGACAGCGCAGAGCTTGCCTTTGAAAACAGGATCGGCTCCTTTGGCGGTTCCGCGCCGGTCTCCTCGGCATGTTTGGTGTAGTTGAGCCCCACGCAGAAGAAATTCGGCACCCAGGCCAGACAGGCGCCGATGCGCCCCGGATCGCCGACCAGATCGAGCGACGCGACATCGAGGCCGCGCAGCGCGTCGAGCGCGTCGATGGAAACACCCGCGCCTGCAAACTCGGCCACATCGGGCGGCAGCGCGCGCACCCCGCCTTCCGCATCCAGAATGCCCTGTTTCTCCTGGCCAGCCTGCCCGTAGCGCAGCAATTTCATGTGGTCTCTCCTGTCTTGATATCGGTCTTTTCGATCTTGGCGGTCTCTTCGGCGATCACGGTGCGGATGTCTTCGGTCATCGATTGCATATGCACACCGATGGCATCGCGCGCGGCCTCCGGATCACCGGCTTCGATGGCCTCGACGATGCGAGTGTGCTGGCGGATCACGCGGTCGCGGTTGCGCCGCTGGATTGCCGCGAGATAGCGCGCATGCCAGAGCCGCTGAAGATAGCTCGTATGGGTTTCCACAAGTGCGGCGTTATGCGAGGCCAGGGCGATGGCGGAGTGAAAGGACATGTCGATCTCGAACATGTCGAGCGGGTCGGCCTGGTCGAAATTGCGGTCCATCTCGTCGAGAATCGCCCGGATCTGCGCCAGATCCCCTGCCCCGGCCTCGCGGCAGGCAAGCTCTGCCGAAAGCTTCTCCAGCGCCACCAGAACCGCGACCTGATCGGCCACTTCCTCAAAGGCGGGACGCGCGACAATCGGGCTGCGCGAGGGGCGCAGCAGCACCAGGCCTTCCTTGGCGAGAATGCGGATCGCTTCGCGCATCGGCGTCCGGCTGACCCCCATTTCGGCGGCGTTGTCGCGTTCCTTGATCGAGGCGCCGGGCGGCAGGATGCCCCGCAAGATATCCCGGCGCAGCTGATTGGCAATCTGCTCTGCCAGGATCTTTTCGGGCATGATGCGCTGTCCGTTGCAATGACTTCTGCGGATCCCGACGGGGCCGGAAACGCGCCCCGCAGGCTTCGCGAGGCGCCGCCTTCCGGGTCGAAAATTTGGTATACCAAAAATTGTTGATTGTCGAGACGGCATTCGCTAGCGTCATGGCGGATGGCTCACCATCAACAGCCGCGCACATCAGATGCGCGCTCAGGGAACCGGCGGTCGAGAGAACCGCTTTGGGAGGAGAATTTCATGAATCTTAAGTCCTTTACCATGCTGGCCGGCGCGGCCACGCTGATGGCCACGACGGCGCTGGCCGATCCGGTCACGCTGCGCATCCAGACGCACTACGCCACCGAGCACCCCACCGGCCAGCGTCTGGCCGAGTTCATCGATGATGTCAGCGTGATGTCGGGCGGCGATATCACCATCGAGATGTTCTATTCCTCGTCCGTCGTGGCGACGGTGGAGACCTTCGACGCGGCGATCAACGGCATCGTGGATTGCGACGCCACCGGCGGCGCCTACCAGACCGGCAAGAACCCCGCCTTCCAGTTCGTGGGCGACATCATGGGCGGCTATGACACCGCGTGGCAGCAATATAGCTGGCTTTACCATGGCGGCGGCTACGACGCGGCGCAGGAGCTTTATAACGAGCAGAACATGCAGCTGATCGGCTGGGCGATCTACGGCCAGGAATCGCTGTCCTCGTCCAAGCCCATCGCGGGTTTCGAGGACCTCAAGGGCTGGAAGTTCCGCTCGCCCCCGGGTCTGGAGACCGAGATCTTCGAAGAGCTGGGCGCCTCGCCCATCGTGATGGACTTCACCGAGATCTTCACCGCGCTGGAAACCGGCATCATCGACGGCGCCGACGCGTCGGGCCTGGCCAACAATGTGGGCCTCGGCATCTACGACATCGTCAAGCACGCCACCTATCCCGGCTTCCACTCGATGCCGTCGGATCATCTGGCCTGTAACCTCGATGTCTGGAACGGGCTGAGCGAACAGCAGCGCCGGATCATCGACACCGCCTGGCAGAAGCTGGCGTTCCAGATCGCGCTCTTCAACGAGAAGGCCAACACCGAAGCCGCGGCAGAGCTGCAGGCCCAGGGTGTGACGCTTTACGACTGGTCGCCCGAGGATCGCGCCACCTTCCGCAAGGCCGCTCAGGCCGCATGGGAAGGCTGGGCCGACAAGAACGAGGAGACCCGCGCGCTTGTCGAAAGCCACAAGGCCTACCTCACGCAGCTTGGTCTGATCGACTAAACCCAAGCGCCCGATGCCGGGGCGCAAGTCCCGGTTTTTGGGCGGGTCCCTCCCGAAGGGACCCGCCTTTTTTGACCGCGACATCTCGTTGAAAAGGGGAGCAGGCATGACCGAAAACAGCCTGTGGCTGGGCCGCATGCGAGGCCCTGTGAAGATGGTGATGCTCGGCTTCTCCGCCGTGGTTGCGCTGATCTTCGTCTGGATGCTGGCCGGCAACCTTTTCGCCGAAGACCCTTACGACATGTTCGACATGATCCGGCCCGCGGGCAAGCCGCTGGTGCAGCTGATGCTCTTTGCCTTTGGCGGGCTGCTGCTCTCGGCCTCGATCTATCTGTCTGATTTCAAAGGCGCCATCGAACCCGAGGCGCATGGCTTTTTCGACATCGTGTCGCTGGTCTGCTCGCGCCTTGCGATGATCGCCACCGCCGCCATCGTGCTGGTGATGTTCTACGAGGTGGTGTCGCGCTACGTGTTTTCCGCGCCCACGCTCTGGGCCAACGAGCTCAGCCTCTGGATCGCGGCGTTTGTGTTCCTGTTTGCGGGCCAATACGCCATGCAGCAGCGCAGCCATATCCGGATTTACGTGATCTACGACATCATGCCGCGCTGGATGCAGAAGACCGCCGATGTGATTTCGGTCGGTCTCATCTGCACCTTCTTCTTCGCGCTGGTTTATGGCGGCTATAACGACGCGCTGCGCCGGATGCTGCGGATGGAGACCTTCGGCACCGCCTGGGATCCGCCGATTCCGGGCACCGTGAAACCGGCGATCCTGATCATCATCCTGCTGGTGACGTTGCAGGCCATCTCGAACCTCATCGCCGACTGGAACAAGGCGCCGGAGCATCACAGCCCCGCCGACGAGATCGACGAAGAGGAAATCGAACAGATTCGCCGCACGTTGGAGGACAAATAAGATGGTCGATATCGGCACGCTCAGCCTCATCGTGCTTCTGGCGATGTTTGCACTTCTGGCCATCGGCATGCCGCTTGGCTTTGCCTCCGCCTTCCTCGCCTTCGTCACGCTGGTGCTGAAGTTCGACGTCGACATCCTGTTCCGCACCTTCGGGCAAGGCCCGATGTCCGTGCTGGGCCAGGCGGTCTACCGGCAGATGACGAATTACGTGCTCATATCGGTGCCGTTATTCATCTTCATGGCCGCGCTGCTGGAGCGATGTGGCATCGCGCGCGACATGTATACATCGCTCAATATCTGGCTCAGCCGCACCCGCGGCGGCATCGCCATCGTGACCTCGATCATGGCGGTGATCATGGCCGCGATGTCGGGCATCATCGGCGGAGAGGTGGTGCTGCTCGGCCTCATCGCGCTGCCGCAGATGCTGCGGCTGGGCTATGACCAGAACCTCGCCATCGGCACGATCTGCGCGTCGGGCTCTCTGGGCACGATGATCCCGCCCTCGATTGTGCTTATCTTCTACGGGCTTGTGACCGAAACTTCGATCAAGGCGCTGTTCACCGCGTCGTTCCTGCCGGGCTTCATGCTGGCGTCGTTCTTCATCCTCTACATCATCATCCGCACACGGGTGAACCCGAGCCTCGCGCCCCTGCCCGAACCCGACCCCACCGACCCCGCGGGCCGCGAAAAGGGTCTGATGTTCCTTGGCTTTCTCAGCCGAATGGGCATGTGGGTCACCGGTGTGCTGCTCCTCCGGGCGCTGTTTTTCACCGTGCTGGGCCAGAACGTGGTGACCGAAGGGGTCGATCCGATCTTTCTTGGCATGGTCGCCGACATCCCCTGGCTCATCGGCGCGTTTGTGATCTTTGCGGTGATCGTGTTTGTCGTGGTCGGCCGCGAGCGCACCGCGCAGGGCTGGGAGATGGGCAAGGGCCTCGTGGCGCCGATTGTGGTGATCGGCGTGGTGCTGGGCTCCATCTATGGCGGCATCACCGGCATCACCGAAGCGGCGGGCATGGGGGTCGTGGCGGTCTTTGTCATCGGCCTTCTGCGCCGCGAGATGACCTTCGACATCGTCTGGGACAGCCTGATGCGGACGCTGAAATCCACCGGCACGATCATCTGGGTGACCATCGGCGCCGCGGCGCTGGCCGCCGCCTACACGCTGGCGGGCGGGCCGACCTATGTGGCCAACCTGATTGTCGGGGCGGATCTGCCGACCATGGGGGTGATCCTCGCGATGATGTTCATCTTCCTGATCATGGGCATGTTCATGGACTGGATCGGCATCGTTCTGCTGATCATGCCGGTCTTCCTGCCCATCGTGACCCGCCTGCCCGCCGAGGAGATCGGCTGGTTCGGGCAGGTCGACGCGCGCTACATCCCGATCTGGTTCGGCGTGGTGTTCTGTATGAACATGCAGGTTAGTTTCCTGTCACCGCCCTTTGGCCCGGCGGCCTTCTACCTCAAATCGGTGGCGCCGCCGCATATCTCGCTCACGGCGATCTTCCGCGGCTTTCTGCCGTTCATCTGCCTGCAATTGCTGGCGCTGTCGGTGCTGCTGGCCTGGCCGCCCATCGTCACGCTCTTCCTGTGACCTGACCGCCGGGGCGCCCCCTGCCCCGGCGGATCCTCCGAAGGACCACTGCGATGCCGCTCTTTCTGACCGACGACCAGATCTCGCGTTTCGAGAGCGATGGCGTGCTGGTGGTGCCGGACGTGCTGCCGCCGCAGGTGCTGAAGGGGATCGAGGCGGAATACGGCGCGCTGCTCGATACGTTCTACGCCGCCTGGCAGGCGGAAGGCCGCGTGCCGGACGCCACGGGGAAGGATTTCTACGACAGGCTGCGCATCGCTTATGAGGCGGGCTGCGACTGGTTCCAGCCGATGGACATCTCGCTGCCCGGCGACGAGATCCGGCCCGACACGCCCTTTCACATCGGCCCTGCAGTCTTCGAGATGCTCACCTGCGCGCCTCTGCTTGACCTCGTCGAGGATCTGATCGGGCCGGAGATCACCTCCAACCCGATCCAGCATGTGCGGCTGAAACCACCCGCCCGCACCCTGCGCGCCTCCGAACGCACGGTACATCTGATGGCCACCGATTGGCATCAGGACCGCGCCGTGGCCCATGAAGAGGGCGACGCCACGCAGATGGTCACCGTGTGGCTGGCGATCAGCGATGCGGATGAACATAACGGCTGCCTGCAGGCGATCCCGGGGCGGAGACAGATGTATCCGCATTGCCCGAAACGCCAGACCTGCATCGCCGACGGCTTTATCGACGAGGCCGATGCCACGCCCTTACCGGTCAAGGCAGGCGGGGCGGTGATCTTTCACCCGCTGACCCCGCATGCGGCCTATGACAATGTCTCTGACCGGTTCCGCTGGTCCTTCGACATTCGCTTTAACGTCACCGGGCAACCCACTGGCCGCGCACATTTTCCGGAGTTTGTCGCGCGTTCCCGCGCGGCGCCCGACCGGGTGTTGCGCGACTGGCGCATCTGCGACGGGATGTGGCGCGACGCCCGCGCGCGCATCGCCGGGCAGCCGCATATCCCGCTGCACCGATGGCAGGGCGACAGCCCGGCCTGCGCCTGAGCCCGAGCCTGCATGACGACCCCGGTTCCGATTTGTGTTGCGGGTGCTGGCAGCATCGGCATGCGGCATGTCGAGGTGGCGCAAAGCTCCGATCATGTCTCGCTCGATGCGGTGATCGAACCGGATGCGGCGCGCCGCGCGGCCTTGCAGCAGGCCGGTCTGCCCGCGTTTGCCAGCCTTGAGGATGCGCCGCGGCATCTGAAAGCGGCAATCATCGCCTCGCCGACCCCCTCACATGCCAGCGACGCCCGCACGGCACTGACGCGCGGCATGGGGGTGATGGTCGAAAAACCCCTGACCGCCACGCTCGGCGAAGCGCGCGCGCTTCAGGCCGAAGCGGAGCGTCTGGACCTGCCGCTTTTCACCGGTCACCACCGCCGGTGCCATCCGTTCAGCCTTGCCGCCCGCACGGCGCTGCGCGATCTTGGCGATCTGGTGGGGCTGCAGGGCTTCTGGTCTCTGCGTAAGCATCTGAGCTATTACGACGTTGCTTGGCGGCGCAAACCGGGCGCCGGTCCTTTGATGAGCAATCTCAGCCATGAGATTGATTTACTGCGCTTTTTTGTGGGTGAGATCCGCGAAGTGTCGGCCCTGACCTCCTCGGCGCGCCGGGGTTTCGAGATTGAGGACAGCGCGGCCCTCGCCCTGCGCTTTGACAGTGGGGCGCTTGGCTCGTTCCTGATCTCCGACGCGGGTGCCTCGCCCTGGGCATTCGAGGCGGCAAGCTACGAGAACCCGGCCATCGCCGGCAGCGGAGAGGACTATCTGCGCGTCACCGGCACCGAAGGTGCCCTGGGGTTTCCGTCGCTCACGCGCTGGACCGGAACCGAAGGCCTCGAGACCGAATGGTCGCGCCCGCTCACCCGCATCGCCGCGCAGCGATTTGACCGGATCGACCCGCTGCTGGCGCAGATCGACCGCTTCGCCGGTGTGCTGCAGGGCGGCGAGGACGATGTGCTGTGCACCGGCGCGGACGGGGCCGCCGCCCTGGGCTGGACGCTCGCCACGGCGCTTTCGGCTAGACACGCGCGCCCGATGACGCTGGACGAAGTGCCGCCCGGATTTCGCGGCGTATGAGCCAAACGACAGGGTCCTGCGCATTTCGGTGTATTTTTCCCGTCGCTTCGGACATACTCATTTGGCGCAATTCTTCCGCGCGACATTCAGAAGGCCTTCTAGTGCTATGCGATTGAAAGATAAAAACGTGTTCATCACGGCTGCCGGGCAAGGGATTGGCCGGGCCACGGCAGAGGCGATGCTGCGCGCGGGCGCCCATGTCGTCGCCACCGATCTCGAACCGGACCTGCTGGAGGGGATGTCTGGGGCCGAGACATTCGCGCTCGATGCCACCGACAAGACCGCCGTCACCGATGCCGTGAAAGCCGCCGCGCCGGACGTTCTGGTCAATTGCGCCGGTGTTGTGCATGCGGGTAATATCCTGCAATCGGAAGATGCCGAGATGGAGTTTGCATTCTCCATAAACGTGCAATCCCAGGTCCATGCGATCCGCGCCGCCCTGCCCGGGATGATTGCGCGCGGCGGCGGCAGCATCGTCAACATCGCCTCCGTGGCGTCGTCGATGAAGGGGTTTCCCAATCGCTTTGTCTACGGCACCACCAAGGCCGCGGTGATCGGGCTGACGAAACATGTGGCGGCGGATTTCATCTCCGAAGGTATCCGCTGCAACGCGATTGCCCCCGGTACCGTCGACAGCCCGTCGCTGCATCAGCGGCTGCGCGATACCGGCGATTACGACGCGGCGATGAAGGCTTTTGTAGCGCGCCAGCCGATGGCCCGCCTCGGCGAGCCGGTGGAGGTTGCGGATCTCGCGGTCTACCTTGCCTCGGATGAAAGCGCCTACATGACCGGCCAGTGCATTGCCATCGACGGCGGGATCACGATGTGATCCACAGATGAGCGCGCCACCGCCTCGCGAGAACCGCACCGCCGCGGGCGTTGCGGTGATGTTTCTGGCGGTCACCCTGTTCACCTGCACCGACACCTCCGCCAAGTGGCTGTCGCTGTCGGGCATCCCGATCCTGCAGGTGATCTTTGCGCGGTATGCGGGCCATCTGGCGGTGTCGCTGGCGCTCTACCTGCCGCAGGAAGGCTTGCAGGTGTTCCGCTCCAACGCGCCGTGGCGGCAGGCCCTGCGCTCGGTGGTGCTGCTGGCGGGCACCTCGCTCAACTTCATCGCACTGCAATACCTGCCGATCACCATCACCACGACGATCTTCTTTGCGGCGCCGATCGTGATCACCCTGCTGGCGATCCCGATCCTTGGCGAAAAGGTCGGTCTGCGCCGGATCGCGGCGGTCTGCACCGGCTTTCTGGGCGTGCTGGTGGTGATCCAGCCCTGGGGCACGGTGTTCCAGCCCGCGATGTGGTATTCGCTGGGCGCGCTGCTCTGTGCGTCGAGCTACTTCATCATGACGCGGATGCTGGCGGGGGTGGAGACCAACGCGGTCCAGCAGATCTGGTCCAGCACGCTGGCGACGATTGTGGTGCTGCCCTTTGTGGTGCAGGTCTGGATCTGGCCTGACAGCGTCGCGGGCTGGTTTTTGATCTGCGCCATCGGAGCGGTCGGCGCGTTCAGCCATATCGCGGTGACCATTGCCCATCGCTGGGCGGATGCGTCGATCCTGGCGCCGATGATCTACAGCCAGATCTTCACCTCGTCGCTGGCGGGCATCCTGGTGTTTTCCACCTGGCCTTCGGTCTGGACGCTGGCGGGCGGCGGCATCATCATCGCCTCGGGATTGTATATCTGGCAGCGCGAACGGGCACGGGCGCGGGTCTGAAGCCGTCGGCACACCCGCGCCTAATCCTCGAAATGCCCCGCCTTGGCAAAGCCGCCGCCCTGGTATTTCACCGCCGGGTCGGTGAGATCCTGCGGCTGATCGTCGTAGATCCCCGCCCAGGCGTCCGAGCTGTCCTGCGGTATCCAGCCCAGATAGGCGGTCTCGGAATTGTCCCACCACTGCTCGCGATTGGCCGAGACGCCATAAACCACCGGGCAGCCCAAGCGCGGCACGTCGATCATGCAGCCGATCAGCCGCAACATGTCATCCGCGCTCATCCAGGTCGCCATCATCCGCCGGTCGAGCGGTTTGGGAAAACAAGAGCCGATCCGCACGATCAGCGTCTCGATCCCGTATTTGTCCCAATAGAGATTGGCCAGCGCCTCGCCATAGACTTTCGAGACGCCGTAATTGCTGTCGGGCCGGATCGGCGACGAAGCTGTCAGCCGCGTCTCGCGCGTGTGAAACCCGATCGTGTGGTTCGAGCTGGCAAAGAGGATGCGTTTCACACCTTCCTTGCGCGCGGCTTCATAGAGCTGGTAGAGCGCGTCAATGTTCACGCGATGGATAAGCTCCGCCGTGTTTTCCTTTGATATTCCACCGAAATGCAGGATCACGTCGCAATCCCGGACCAGCGGTCTCAGCGCGTCGGTATCGGTCAGATCGCAGGTCACGATCTCTTCGTTGCCCTGCGCCTCGCCCAGATCGGCAATGTCCGACAGCCGGATCGCGTGGCCCATCTCGCGCAGACCTTCGCGGATCATCTGGCCGATGGTACCGGCGGCCCCGGTCATGAGAATTCGGTTGGCTTTGCGCATGGGTTACCCTCGTCCGATATAGGGCATGGCCGAGGCCATGACGGTTATGAATTGCACGTTTGCCTCCAGCGGCAGCGACGCCATGTGCAGCACGGATTTCGAAACGTTGGAGACATCCATCACCGGCTCCACCGCAATCGACCCGTCGGCCTGTGGCACACCCTTGGTCATCTTGGCGGCCATGTCGGTCAGCGCGTTGCCGATATCGATCTGCCCGCAGGCGATGTTGAACGGCCGCCCGTCGAGCGAGATCGACCGCGTCAGACCGGTGATCGCGTGTTTCGACGTGGTGTAGGGCGCCGAGCCCCAGCGCGGCACATAGGCCGAGACCGAGCCGTTGTTGATGATCCGGCCCCCCTGCGGATCCTGAGCGCGCATGCAGCGGAACGCCTCGCGCGCGCAGATGAAACTGCCGGTGACGTTGATGTCGATCACCTCGCGCCACCTGGCGACGGAGACGTCGTCCACCGTCGCGCCCTGCGCCGAGACGCCGGCATTGTTGAACAGCGCGTCGATGCGTCCCCAGTCGGCCTGCGCCGCATCAAAGGCCTGCGCCACGTCCGCCTCGTCGGTGACGTCGCAGACCATGACCCGCGTCGCCTCCTTGCGCCCGGCGGCCACCGCCTCCAGCGTGTCTGCCGTGCGCCCCACAAGCCCGACGCGCCAGCCCGCATCCAGAAAGACCTCCGCGCAGGCCTTGCCGATGCCGCGGCCCGCGCCGGTGATGATGATGGATTTCATGGCTCCCTCCCTTGCGTCGCGCCGCGGGCGATGCGCCTCCGGCCTTGCCGGGAGTTTCGCATTTGGTATACCAAACGCAAGTGCAAAACCGCTGACCGGGAGGAGGACAGGATGCGCGCCATGGGAACGATCCCTTTGCTCCTGATGACACTATCGGCCCTGCCCGCGTTGGCCGAGGTCGATCTGGACCGTGTCGATGCCTGCGTGGCCGAGCGCATCGGCGCGCAGCAACCGCCCGCCCCTTGTGTCGATTCCGCGCAGAGCGCCTGCACGCTGGCGCAGGCCGAAGCGCCCTCCGCTGCGGCGCTCTGTTACGTCGAGGCGCGCCGGGTCTGGTCGGACGGTATCTCTGCCACCATGGAACTGCTGCGCCGGAGCGCCACCGAGCAGATCGCCGCCATCGCCGGCATCGAGGTGAAATACGACATTCTCGCCAACCTGCTGCAATGCGACCGTCTCGAAGAGCTGGCCCTGCTTGCCGGGCAGCACAGCGAAGAGGTCATCCGCCTCAACAAGACCCGCTGCGAAGCCACGGCCTCCGGGCTGGTCTATACAAGGCTGAAATGGCGCGCGCGCGGGCTCGACTGACCCTGCCTGATCAAACCGGAGCTTGCCATGATCGAAGAACCGCCCCAGCTGATGATCCGACGGAGTTTTCCGCGCCCCACCGACGCCCAGATCGACGCGTTTCGCGACGTGCCCACGGGGTTTGTCTGCGATGCGATGGCCGGGCGCGGGGCGCTCGACAGCGCCATCCGTCCGGTGGCGCCCGAACACGAATTGCGCTGCCGCGCGGTGGGTGTGGCGCTGGTGGCCGAAAACGGCCCGGCAGAGATCCTGGCCACCATGGGCGCGCTGCATATCATGCAACGCGGCGACATCATCGTGGCCGCGCAGCATGGCGGGCGCAATTGCTCGGCTGCGGGGGATCAGTTCTGCGGCATGATGAAGAACAAGGGCGCGGGAGGCTTTGTCACCGATGGCGAGATGCGCGACGTCGAAGGCATCATCGAGGTTGGCCTGCCTGCCTGGTGCAGCGGGCTCAGCGCCAATTCGCCCTATTCCAACGGGCCGGGACGTGTCGGTTTCGGCGCGGTGGTGGGCGGGCGCCACATCGAAAGCGGCGATCTGATCGTGGCCGACCGCAATGGCGTGGTGACCATCCCCTTCCAGCAGATCGATGCGGTCATCGCCGCTCTGGCAGCTGTGCGGGAGGCGGAATCCGCGCTTGAGCAAAAGGTCGGCGCGGGCCGTGCGGACATGCCCGCCATCGAGGCGATGCTGGAAGACGGCCGCGCCATCCTGATCGACTGAACCGGCGGCGCGCCCGGCCGCGTTCCGGCGCGCCGGTCGGCGTGCCACGCGCGATCCGCCACCCGGTCCGCCACGCGCTCAGGCCTTTGCAAAGGCGCTCCGGACGCCCGCCGAGGCCTGCGTCCGGAAGATCGAGGACGCATCCGGCGCGGGCGGCAGCGGCATGCGCACCGGCACCGCCTCCATCCGCGGTGTGAGGCAGGGTGATCCGGTGATCATGCGATCCTGCAGATCGTCCCAGAACCGCGCCTGCCCCAGCGCATGGAAATAGGCGTTCGAGCCGAGGATCGGCCAGGCATCCGCCGCGGCGCATTCGTAAAACAGGATCTTGCGCGCGCGGTCGCTCACATTGGGCGCGGAGCCATGCAGCAGCCGCACGTGATGCACGGTCATGGAGCCCGCCTTGCCGGTCAGCGTCACCGCGCGATCGAAGTCGAATTCCGGATCGTCGGGGCTCACCGCGCCGGCAAAGACGCCGTTCACGCTGTGATCGAGCAACGGGCCCTTGTGGCTGCCGGGGATCACCATCAGCGGGCCGTTGTCTTCGCCCACATCCTCCAGCATCAGACCGAAGGCCAGCAGCGTGTCGTTGGTATGCGGATAAAACGCCCAGTCCTGATGCCATTCCACCGCCGCCCCGCCGCCGGGCGCCTTGGTGTTGAGCTTGGAGGTCAGGATCGTGGTGTCGGGCCCCAGCAGATCGGTCAGCACTTCGGTGATCTGGGAGTTGCGCAGCAGCTCCCAGTAGAACGGGTCCTGCCTGTGCGGGATCTTGATCCGCGTGAGCCGCGGCGCGCTGGCGGAATGCCCGGTATCGAGGTCATAGACATCATCGCTGTCGCGCACATCGCGGGACGCATCGATCAGCGCGTCGGTGATCGCGCGCAGTCTGTCGAGCTCCGCTTGCGTCACCGCGTTCTCGATCATGAGGTACCCGTTTTCGGCATAAAACGCCTGTTGCGCAGATGTCAGCATGACCTGCCCCTCCTCTCAGCTTTCGCCGTCTTGACTCTCGCTGTCGCCCAGTGAGATGCCGTTCAGCCGCGCCACGTGATCCGACAGCATCGGCACGTAATCCCCGCCCGCGCCGATGGCCTCCACATGCGCATAGTAATGCCGCGCCGCCGCGGCCATCACGTTGACCACACCGGCATCGGTGGCCATCGCATTCACGTATCGCATGTCCTTGGCGGCATTGGTGATCGCGAACTTGTGGGCGTCGCGGTTGCGGTCGACCACGTAGCTCATGAACGTATCGAAAAAGCCGTTGCCCATGCGCGACGGCGCGATGACCTCGCGAAACTGCGCCGGGCTGATGCCGACCTTGGCCGCCAGCACCGAGGCTTCGGAAAAGAGCGCGCCGTAGCTCATCGCGATGAAGTTCATCAGCAGCTTCATCTTGTGGCCATTGCCCACCGGGCCCATGTGGGTGATCGACCCGCTCCAGCATTCCAGCACCGGGCGCACGCGTTCCAGCACCTGCGCATCCGCGCCGACCATGGCATCAAGCGTGCCCGCCTCCGCCTCTTTCGGGGTCCGGCCAAGCGGCGCGTCGACCATCGCCACGCCTTGCGCGTCCATCTCCTGAGCCAGCGCCAGGGTGGAGGTCGGATCGGCGGTGGTTGTGTCGACCACGATGAGCCCCTTGCGCGCGCCCGCCAGAATGCCATCGGGGCCGCGGATCACCGCTTCGACCTGCGCGGAGTTCGACAGGCAGATGTGGATCACATCGCATTGCTCGGCCATCGCGCGGGGCGAAGCCGCTTCCTGTGCGCCCAGCCCGATCAGAGTGTCGATGGGTGCGCGATTGACATTGCCCTTGACCCAGAGCGGATAGCCCCCCTCCAGGATGTTGCGTGCCATGCCATGGCCCATCAGGCCGACGCCGATAAACCCGACAACGAGGGTCTCGCTCATGTGGTGCTCCTTCACTGACAGGTCCGCATCGCCACTCTGCCTGCCTTTGCGCAAGGCGCATCGGCGCAAAATTGCAGCGACCGGCTTGACGAAAATGGTATACCATTTACTCTTCGATGCAAGACAAACCCCGGAGCCGCGCCCTGGCACAACAGGCCCCCTCACCCGCAGAACCCGCATGCTGACATTTGCACTGGCGGTTGTGCTGCTGATCATCACCCCCGGCCCCGGCGTGCTGAGCACGGCAGGTTTCGGCGCGGCCTACGGCTTCTCGCCGTCGCTGCGCTATGTGCTGGGGCTTTTTCTGGGCACCAACATGGTCCTGCTGGCGGTGATCTCGGGGCTCGCGGCGGTGGTGCTGGCGATCCCGTGGCTGCGCTGGGTGCTGATGACGGCGTCGGTGGGCTATCTCATCTATCTCGCGGCGCGCATCGCGCTCGCCGGATCGCGGATCGCCTTCATGGAAGCGCAGAGCCCGCCCGGCGTGATGGGCGGCGTCCTGCTGCAGGCGATCAATCCCAAGGCCTATGCTGTCAACACCTCGCTGATCACCGGCTTCAACTATGCGCCCGAAAACCTCGCCTTCGAGGTGGCCACCAAGGTGCTGATCATGAACGCGATCTGGATCCCGATCCATCTTGCCTGGCTCTGGGCGGGCGCCAGCCTGCACCGGCTCGATCTGGCGCCCGCAACCCAGCGGCGGATCAATTTCGCCATGGCCGCGGCGATGCTGGCGGTGGTGGCGCTGGCGATCTGGTCGGCCTTCGGGAGCGGCACGGGATGAGCTTTGCCGCCGCCGAAGGCGCCTTGCGCGCGCTGCTGGGCGACCGGCTGAGCACCGCGCGGGGCGCGCGCGACCAGCACGCCACCAACGAGGCTTATTATCCGCTGTCCCCGCCCGATGCGGTGGCCTGGCCGCAGACCACCGCCGAGGTCTCCGCGATCCTGAAGATCTGCAACGATACCGGCTGTCCGGTCACCGCCTACGGGGCCGCCAGTTCGCTCGAAGGGCAGCATCTGGCGGTGGCGGGCGGCATCAGCCTCGACATGGGGCGGATGGACAAGGTGCTGCGGGTGATGGCCGAGGATCTCAACGTTGTGGTGCAGCCCGGGCTCACCCGCAACGCGCTCAACCGGGATTTGCGCGCCACGGGGCTCTTTTTCTCCGTCGATCCCGGTGCGGATGCGTCGGTGGGCGGCATGGCGGCGACGCGGGCCTCGGGCACGACGGCGGTGCGCTACGGCACGATGCGCGACAACGTTCTGGCGCTCGAGGCGGTCATGGCCGATGGCACGGTGATCCGCACCGGCACGGCAGCGCGCAAATCGTCAACCGGCTACGATCTCAACCATCTGCTCGTCGGCTCCGAAGGCACGCTTGGCATCATCACCGAACTGACGCTGCGCCTGCATGGCATCCCGGAGGCGACCTCGGCCGCGATCTGCCGGTTTGCCTCGGTGGCGCAGGCGGTGGATTGCGTGATCACCACGATCCAGTGCGGGCTGCCCATGGCGCGGATCGAACTGGTGGACGAGATGATGGTGCGCGGCTTCAACCTGCACTCCGACGCGGGCCTGCCGGAAGAGCCACATCTGTTTCTGGAGTTTCAGGGCACGCAAGCCGGGGTCGCCGAACAGGTCGAGAGCTTTCAGGCCGTCGCCGAAGAGCATCGCGCGCAGGACTGGCAAAGCGCCGAGACAACCGAGGCTCGCACGGCGCTCTGGGAGATGCGCCACAAGGCGCATTACGCCAATCTGGCCCTTGGGGGTCCGGGCTGCCGGATCTTTGCCACCGATGTCTGCGTGCCGATCTCGCGACTGGCCGAGGCGGTGGATCTCGCGCGTGCGGACGCCGCACAGCACGGCTTGCTGACGTCGGTTGTGGGCCATGTCGGCGACGGCAATTTCCACGTCTCGGTGATGATCGACCCCGACGATGCGGAAGAGCTGGCCCGCGCCAAGGCCTTCACTACAGCGCTGGGCGAGATGAGCCTCGGGCTTGGCGGCACGGTGAGCGGCGAACACGGGATCGGGCTCGGCAAGCAGCACATGATGCATGCCGAACACGGCGCGGCGCTGGCCTATATGCGGATGATCAAGGCAAGCTTCGATCCCAACGGTATTCTCAACCCGGGCAAGATGCTGCCCGGGGGCAACTGAGATGGATGGCGCCGGGCATCGGCGTCGCCGTTTCACCCTCTCGCCAACTTGCCCTAACATCCCCTGAACCCAAGAATCGGAGAGCGACATGAATATCCTGATCATCGGTGGCGGCGGCGTTGTCGGTCAGAAACTGGCCGCCGAGCTTGTCGCGCGCGGCGAATTGCGCGGCCGGGAGATCGATCGCATCACGCTTGCGGATATCAACCAGCCCAATGTCATCCCCTCCACCGGCGTGTCGGTGCTGGCAGTGGAATGCGACATTTCCGATTACGCGTCGGTCGAGGCCTGCATAGGCGAAGACACCGACGTGATCTACCTGCTGGCGGCCATCGTCTCGGCCCATGCGGAAGAGGATTTCGAGGCCGGCTATCGGATCAACATGATGGGCACGCTGAACGTGCTCGACCGGGCGCGGGCGCTTGGCACCCGGCCTGTGGTGGTCTTCACCTCCTCGATCGCGGTGTTCGGCGGCGAGGTGCCCGATCCGATCACCGATCACACGCTGCTGAACCCGCAGACCTCCTACGGCGCGCAGAAAGCCATCGGCGAGCTGCTGGTCACCGATTATTCGCGCAAGGGCTTTATCGACGGGCGCGGGTTCCGGCTACCGACGATCTCGGTGCGGCCCGGCGCGCCGAACCGGGCTGCGTCGTCCTTCATGTCATCGATCCTGCGCGAGCCGCTGAACGGTCAGGAGGCGATCTGCCCGGTGGACGAGGATTTCCTGCATTACTATCTCAGCCCGCGCGTCTGTGTGGAGAACCTGATCCGCGGCGCCGAAATCGCCGAGGAGGATCTGGGCCAGAACCGCTGCATGATGATGCCGGGGCGGATGTGGGCGATCCGCGATCTGGTGGCGGCGATGACCGCGGTTGCGGGGCCCGAACCCGCCAGGCTGATCCGCTGGGAGGCGCAGCCCGAGATCAAGCGCATCGTCAGCGGCTGGCGGTTCGATCTGCGCCCGGAAAAGTCGATAAAGCTGGGCCTGAAGGCCGATGAGAGTTTCGAGGACAACATCCGCTATTACCTCGAAGACGACAAACCCGGCCCCTGACGCGGCTTGGCAGGCCCACCTCTGTCACGCGCCGCCTGTCGCAACGCCCCCGGATCGCCGCCCGCACGCTCGACACATCCAGAACCCACGCGGCCCCGGAACGCCCCCCGCCCCCGCTTCATCTTGCCTCTGATCGCCGGGGGTGCCGGGGGGCTGGCCCCCGGGCTCTGCTGCAAACCCGGAGCGCGCCGCCCATCTGACAGACATGCCCATGCCCCCCGCCGCACGCGGCGTCCGCACCAGCCCACCGGCCGGTTCAGAGATCGTCGCGCGGGATCCGCAGGACCTGCCCGGGAAAGATCACGTCCGGGCTGCTCAGGATATGCTGGTTGGCCTCGAAGATCGGCTGGAACGCGTCGGTGCCGTATTGCGATTGCGCGATCCCGGTCAGCGTGTCGCCGGGAGCCACGGTATAGGGTTGCCAGCCGCCATATCCGGGCAGGATCCGGGGGCCGAACAGCACCGGGATCACCACCGAAGGCCCGTTTTCATTGCCGGTATTGTCGGCCAGCGTCACAAAGAGCCGGTTGAGCTGAAACGCGTTGTCTTCGGGAATGTCGATCGCGCCCTGAAACTGCCGCAGCCCGAGCGATCCGACGGTCACAAAGGACGCGTATTCGTCATGTCCTTCTGAGACGGAGATGCCGAGCGTGCCCTCGAAGGCCACGGCATTCCCCGCGATCAGAATGCGGGAGCCGACAAGATCGAAGGGCTGCGGTTGCTGAATATCGAGAGTCGGCGTCATCGAAAATCTCCTGCTGTGGCCGCGTGCGCCAGGGCGACGGGCGGCAAATCGGCCCGGGGGTGTACCTGCAGGATAGCAGATGTGGCCCTACTTATCGACGAAGTGAAGCGACAGCGCTCCCTCTTGGGTTGAAATCTGCCGACGCCATCTGACAAAATCCTCCAAAAAACAGCGTGTCTATGCTGGCGCGGCGTGGAAATTCCGCCAATTTGGGCAATCTTGCCCATTACCTGACGCTACGGCAACGGCACACTCCCGACACTTGAAAACACCGGCCGGCGCAGCTTTTGACGGCAAGGCGCCGGTCCAGCAGAAGGGATCCCCGCCATGAAACGCACGCTCGCAACCTTGTTGATGATCGCCGCCGCGCCGGCCTTTGCCGGTCAGTCCCACGATGTCAGCGGCACCTCCGTCGGACAGTCGGAGAACACCTATATCCCGGCCAGCGAAACGCTCATCTATATCGATCTCAAGACCACCTATGCGCTGCCGGAAAACGACACGCCTCTGGCGGGCATGATCGGAGAGTGCGTGGGCTTCATGACCATCATGGTCGGCAGCGGCGCAAACGGCACCGGCGTCTGCGTCTGGACGGATGGCGACGGCGACACCTGGCACGGCCCCTGGGACGTGAAGGGCATGGGCGCGGATGGCGCCTCCGTCGGCCAGTGGCATGCGACGGGCGGCACCGGCAAGTTCGAAGGTGTGACCGGCGGCGGCACGTTCTCGTCGCTGACCAATCCCGAAAACGGCGAGAGTAAGCTCGACGTGATGGGCTCCGTCACGATGAAGTAGACCGCCCACCACCCGGCAGGCGCGCGGATCTGCGCGCTTGCCGCTCTCCCCCATGAAAGGAGTCTGAGCAATGCACGCACGGATCACCCATTTCGAAGCCAGCGACATGCCCGCCATCGAGGCGCAGCTTGAGAATCTGGCCGCCAAGACCTCCGAAATCCCGGGGCTGATCAGCTCCACCGCGCTCTGGAACGACGACGGCTCCGGCGCGCTGGTTGTGGTTTACGAGACCGCCGAACAGGCCGCCGCCGGTCAGGCCATCGGGCTGGCGATCTGGAACGGCATCATGGGCCATCTCAAAGGCATGCCAAGCGCGACCGAATACGCCAAGGTGCACAAGATGAAGTGAGCCCGCGGCTGCGTCAGATGACCGTCGGCACCGGGGTCCGCCGGAGCGGGTTTCGCGCATCTGGCCTTTTATGACCCCGGGGCCTGCTGCAACCGCGGCCCGAACGGCCCCTGCGCGCCCTGCCCCGGTCAGTTCACCGGGGTCAGCAAGGCGTCGCCCGCATGGAAGGCCGCGATGTTGTCGCGCTGCAGCCCGGCCATCGCCGCGCGGGTCTGATGTGTGCCCGAGCCCTGATGCGGCTGGATCACCACGTTGGGCAGCGCGTGGAAGCGCGGGTCGATATCGGGCTCACCCAGAAACACGTCGAGCGCCGCGCCGCCGAGCCTGCCGTCTTCCAGCGCGTCCAGAAGCGCCGCTTCGTCCACCGTGCTGCCGCGCGAGATGTTGACGAGGATGCCATCGGGGCCAAGCGCTTCGATCACCCCGGCGGAGACGAATTTCTCGGTCTCGGCGCCGCCCACAAGCGATACGATCAGATAGTCCACGGCGCCCGCCAGCGCCACCGGATCGGCGTGATGCGTCCAGCCGGGCGTGTCCTTGGCGCTGCGCGAGAAATAGTGGATCTCCATCTTGAAGGCGGCGAGCCGGTCGGCGATCTCGCGCCCGATGCGGCCAAGCCCGACAATGCCCGCGCGTCCGCCGCTGATCTTGCGGTTGAGGCGGTATTCGCCCTTGTCCTTCCACTGCCCCGAGCGCGCCCAGGCCGAGGCGTGCTCCATCTCACGGCCCTGCATCAGCAGCATGCCCACCGCCAGATCGGCCACATCGTCGTTCAGCACGTCCGGCGTGTTGGTGACCTTGATGCCGCGCGCATCTGCGGCCGCCACGTCGATCGCGTCGTAGCCCACGCCGTAATTGGCGATGAGGCCAAGTGCAGGGAGCGCATCCATGACCGCGCCGTCAAACGCGGCGTGGCCCTTGAACGCCACCGCGGTGATCGCGTCGCGCGTGGCGGCGTCGAGATCGGCCACCTCACCGGCCGCCGCCACAAAGACCGGGTCGAACGCCTCGACAAGGGCTGTGCGGTCAGTGTCGGTGAATGTGCCGATGGCGAGCGTCTTGGTCATCAGGTGGGCTCCTTGATCTGGTGCGCCGCGGGGGTCGGCGGCGGCGGTTTCCCTGTCGGGGTTTCTGGTATACCAAATTGGGCGACGATCCCAGCCCTGACCTCGGAGGTGCCAGATGGCCGACCTGATCTTTGCCCGGAGCCTGTCGCGGCTCGGAACCGAAAGCGCGTTCGACGTGCTGGCGCGTGCGCAGAAACTGGCGGCCTCCGGGCGCGACATCATCAATCTCGGCATCGGGCAGCCGGATTTCGCCACGCCCGCGCATATCGTCGAGGCGGGCATCAAGGCGCTGCGCGACGGCCATCACGGCTATACACCCGCAGGCGGCCTGCCTGCCTTGCGCGAGGCGGTGACACGAGATCTGCACCGCCGTCACGGGGTCGAGGTGCATCCCGACACGGTTGTCATCCAGCCCGGCGGCAAGCCCACCATGTTCTTTGCGGTGCTGATGTTCGGAGAGCCGGGGGCCGAGATCCTCTACCCCAATCCGGGCTTTCCGATCTACGAGTCGGTCATTCGCTATTCCGGCGCCACTCCGGTGCCCTTTGCGCTGCAGGAACAGAACGGCTTTGCCTTTTCCGCCGAGGATGTGCTGTCGAAGATCACCCCCGCAACCCGGCTCCTGATCATCAACTCGCCCGCCAACCCCACCGGTGGCGTGACCCCGAAAGAGGAGATCGACAGGCTCGTGGCCGGGCTCGGGGCACATCCGCATGTGGCGCTGATGTCGGACGAGATCTATTCCAACATGCTTTACGGCGGGCGACGCCATGTCTCGCTGCTGCAATATCCGGAGATCCGCGACCGGCTGATCATGCTGGACGGCTGGTCCAAGACCTATGCGATGACCGGCTGGCGGCTGGGATATGCGGTCTGGCCGGAGGCCTGCGTCGACGCGGTCACGCGGCTTTGTATCAACGACCATTCCTGCGTGAACGCGGCCACCCAATTTGCCGGGATCGCGGCGCTCGACGGGCCGCAGGACGCGGTGCGCGAGATGGTCGCGGCGTTCGATCAGCGCCGAAAGGTGATTGTCGAGCGTCTGAACGCGCTGCCGGGGATGCGCTGCGCGGATGCGGCGGGTGCGTTTTACGTGTTTCCGAATATCGAGGGCACCGGGATGAGCGCGCGGCAGGCGCAGGACCGGTTGCTTGATGAGGCGGGTGTGGCGACGGTGGCGGGCACGTCATTCGGTGCCTGGGGAGAAGGCTATCTGCGGTTCTCCTACGCCAATTCGCTGGAGAAGATCGAAGAGGCGATGGCGCGGATTGCGGAGGTTTTGTAGGCGGTTCTTCGGTCGTTCCCGATCCTGTTTCCGGCTTCGAGCCTGAACGGTCGGTAACGCAACTCCCACGCGCGGTAACAGACCCGCCGCACGGGCTGGCTGTTTCATTGCGTCGGGCCTTCTGCCGTGAGAGTTGCGGATCTGGCTGATCAAGCGCGCCGAAGCGCGCCCGGATCGCCCTCCCGCGGTCCGGCGAAGCGCGTATTTCACTGAAAACCTGTCCGCGCAGCAGGTCACATCCGCAAACCGCCAGACCGCATGAAAAAGCCCTCCCCGACGGATCGGAGAGGGCCGCTTTTTCCAAAAGCCGTCGCTCAGTTGAACTTCTTGATCTCACCTGACTTCAGCCGCGCCATGTAGCTTTCCAGCTCGCGCTTGACGACCGGCATCAGGAAATAGAGCCCGATGATGTTCACAACCGCCATGGCAAAGATCGCCGCGTCAGAGAAGTCGATGACCGGGCCTAGATTGGCCGCCGCACCGATGATCACAAACAGGCAGAAGATGACCTTGAAGATCAGCTCCTTGGTCTTGCCCTCGCCAAAGAGGAAGGTCCACGCCTTGAGCCCGTAATAGCTCCAGGAGATCATCGTGGAGAAGGCGAACAGGATCACCGCCAGCGCCAGGATGTACTGGAAGCCGCTGAACGACGCCGAGAAGGCCGCCGATGTGAGCGCCACGCCGGAATTGCCGTCGACGGTCTGGATCGCCGTGCCCGCCTCGTTGAGCACGTAAAGGCCGGTTTCGGGATCGGACACAAGCTGGCCTGTGATGATGATCACAAGCGCGGTCATGGTGCAGATCACCACCGTGTCGATGAACGGCTCGAGCAGCGACACGAAGCCTTCGGTGATCGGCTCCTTGGTGCGCACCGCCGAGTGGGCGATGGCCGCGGAGCCCACACCCGCCTCGTTGGAGAACGCCGCCCGCTTGAAGCCCTGGATGAGCGCGCCGACAAAGCCGCCCGCCACGCCAAGCCCGGTGAACGCGCCTTCGAAGATCTGACCGAACGCCCAGCCGATCTGGTCGAAATTGATCAGCAGGATCAACAGCGCCGTCACAACATAGAGCACCCCCATGATCGGCACGACCTTTTCGGTCACCCGCGCGATGGATTTCAGACCCCCCACGATCACCGCAAAGACGATGCCCGCAAAGACGATGCCGGTGATCCAGCCGGGATAGTCGCCCACCACGTTGGAGATCTGCGCATGCGCCTGGTTGGACTGGAACATGTTGCCGCCACCCAGCGCGCCGAGGATACAGAAGATCGAGAACATGACGGCCAGGAACTTGCCCATCGGGATGCCGCGCTCTTCGAAACCCTTGGTGAGGTAGTACATCGGACCACCCGACACCGTGCCGTCGGGGTATTCGTTGCGGTACTTCACGCCCAGCGTACATTCGGTGAATTTCGACGCCATGCCCATCAGACCCGCGAGGATCATCCAGAACGTGGCCCCGGGCCCGCCGATGCCCACGGCCACAGCAACACCCGCGATGTTGCCCAGACCCACGGTGCCCGACAGCGCCGTGGCGAGCGCCTGGAAGTGGCTGACCTCGCCTGCGTCATTGGGATCGGAATAGTCGCCCTTGACCAGCGCGATGGAGTGCGGAAACGCGCGGAACTGGATCAGACCGAAATAGATCGTGAAGATCGTGGCGGCCACAACCAGCCAGGCCACGATCCACGGAAAGCTGGTTCCGGGGAAGTTGCTGAAGATCAGGCTGACAAACCAGCCTGTCGAGCCTGCGAAGATGTCGTTGACCGTCTGGTCGATGCCCTGCGCCATGGCGGGCATGGCGGCGGCGGCCATGAGTGGCACGCTCAGCCCTGTTGCCTTGAGAAATTGTTTCATGACTGTCCCTGTCAATTTGGGTGGTTGTTTTTATGGAACGATGGTGACCGGCACCGGCGCGACCTGCGCGAGGCTGCCCGCAACCGATCCGAAGACGCGCGCCGAAAACGGCGTGTGGCCGGTGCGGCCGATCACGATCTGCGACGCGCCTTCATCCTTGACGATCTCGAGCAGCGTCTCGCTGATATGGCCGTATTTGATCTCGCACCTGTAGGGGATGCCGCTCTTGTCGAGCACCTCTCTCACCGGCCCCATCAACGCGGTCTGCGCGCGCTCGATCTCTTCCTTGCGGCGCTTGTGACGTTCCTCGAGCTCTTCGGGCGTCAGGAATGAATAGGGTGACCACTCAAGGACATGGGCGACGACAAGCTCACATTCTTCGGCCTTCGCGATCTTCATTGCAAATTCCAGCGCGGAGGCCGCGCTGCGTCCGTCATCGTAACCTAAGACGATTTTCGACACTGTTCCCTCCTGTTATTGGCCCCCCCGTTCGCAGAGGGCATGGCGCAGATTAGGATCAATCTGGCCAAATAGCGCCACTTTTTTTGGCATTCTTGTGCGTTTTGGATTGGCGACGCCGCCCGTCGACGCGTGACGCGCCGGGCAAGGCCGGAATTTCAGCGGAAAATGCACATGTCGGCGCGCGCGGAAGCATCGGCAGAACGGCGCTTGTCACGCGGCCTTCAGGTTTGCCGCGGGGCGCGCGCCATGTGCCTTTGGCCCGCCGCGGGGCCGTGGCGCCGTGCGCGGGCTATCGCGTGTGGCCCGAAGTTGCGATCAGTTGAACATCGCCCGCAGATCCGCGCTCTGACGCTGGCCCAGATCGCCGCCGAACTCGTGCAGGAAGGTGCCCGCGGCGCGGCGTCCGGCCTCTTTCAACTGCGCGATGATCGTCGGCAGCGGCACCAGCTTGGTGGCCACCGACAGATCGTTCATCAACTCGTCATCGGCGATCAGATGCACGCGCGGCTTTTTCATCGAGCCTTCGGCGATCTTGCCATCCTCGATCAGACGCTGGACGAAATCGATGGCGCGCAATTCGCGCAACAGCGATGTGTTGAAGCTGATCTCGTTGATCCGGTTCTGGATTTCCGGCGGGGTCACCGGTGTGCGGTCGCGGATCAGCGGGTTGATGTTCACGATCACGATGTCGTCGGGCAGATGTGGCTCGAAGAACGGAAAGAGCGCCGGGTTGCCGGTATAGCCGCCGTCCCAGAATGCCTCCATCACGCCGGTCTGCGGATCCACAAGCTCGACCGCCTGGAACATCGTGGGCAGGCAGGCGGAGGCGAGGATGGCGTCGGTGGTGATCGCGTCATTGCGGAAAATACGGATCTTGCCGTCGCGCACGCAGGTTGCGCCGACAAAGAACTCCGGCCCGTTGATGGCGCAGACACGGCCGAAATCGAACCGCTCGACGATCCGTTCCAGCGGGTTGCGATAGAGCGCGCCCCAGCTATAGGGCGACATCATGCGGCTGACCGCCTCGCCCCACATATAGGGCAGCGAGGTTTCCAGCGATTGGCTGACAATTGCGGGATCCGGCAGCCAGGCGTCAATCCAGTCGGGCAACGCGCCGTCGTCGAGCGCGCCGATCTGGCCCCAGAGCCAATCGAGATTGTCGCGCGCGCCGGCGTTGCCGCCGATGATCCAGCCCGCCTTGAGCGCCGCCCCGTTGAGCGCGCCCGCCGAGGAGCCGGAGATCGCGGCAATCTCGATCTCGTCCTCCTGCAAGAGCCGGTCGAGCACACCCCAGGTGAAGGCCCCATGCGCGCCGCCGCCCTGCAGGCCGAGATTGATGCGGGTCTTGCGCTCAGCCATCGGTTTGCGCGGCCTTGTAGGCGGCAATCATGTCGCTGACGCGGATCCCGTCGATGGTCATGCCGTCGATCGTGGCATCGCTGATGGTCAGCCCCGACAGGTTGGCGTCACGGATCACCGCATCGCTCAGATTGACATCCGAAAAGCGCGCCCCGGTGAGGTCCGCATCGCTGACCGCCAAGCCGGTTGCGCTCACGTCAACCAGCGCGGCACCCGTCAGGTGGCTGTCCTCGATCCGGCTCTCCCTGAGGCTGACGCGGGTGAAGCGCGAGCCGCAAAGATACATGTTGTCGATCTCGAGCCTGTCGCGCCCCGCCTCGTCCTCGCTCACAGCGCGGTCCAGCCGCCATCGACGCTGATCGTTGTGCCGGTGATCTGCGCGGCGGCATCCGAGCAGAGGAACACCGCAGTGCCGCCCATCTGCTCGACTGTGGCGAACTCTTTCGACGGCTGGCGCTTGAGCATCACGTCCCGGATCACGTCCTCGCGCGACATGTCGTATTCCTTCATCGTGTCGGGGATCTGGCTTTCCACCAGCGGCGTCAGCACGTAGCCCGGGCAGATCGCGTTGGCGGTGATCGGCTCCTCGGCGGTCTCGAGCGCGGTTGTCTTGGTCAGCCCGACAATGCCGTGCTTGGCGGCGATATAGGCGGATTTGTAGGGGGACGCGGTGAGCCCGTGGGCCGAGGCGATGTTGACGACCCTGCCCCAGCCCGCCTTGCGCATCATCGGCAAGGCCGCCGCCGTGGTGTGAAAGGCCGAGCTGAGGTTGATCGCGATGATCGCGTCCCATTTCGCGGTCGGGAAGTCCTCGATGGGGGCCACGTGCTGGATGCCCGCATTGTTCATCAGGATGTCGCAGGCGCCCGCCTTCTCGATCAGCGCGCGGCAGGCTTCGGGGTTCGACATGTCGGCCTGGATGTAGCGCGCCTCGACCCCGTGTTCCTCGGCGATCCCGCGCGCCAGCGCGTGGTCCTCTTCATTGTCGGTAAAGGAGTTCAGCACCACCGAGGCACCGGCGCGGGCCATCTCGCGCGCGATCCCGAGCCCGATTCCGGAGTTGGATCCGGTGATGACGGCGGTTTTTCCCTGAAGCGACATGAGCTTCCCTTTCCTGGTTCATTCTGCAGGTGCATTTGCGCCCATGCTGCACATGCAAACGCCAAAAGGAAAGAGCGATCTGGCTCAGCGCGGCGGAGGAGCGGCGCCGAAAAACCCGACGATCTCGGTCAGTCGCCCATCCGCTCCGATCCGCCCGCAATCGATGCCCTCAACCGGGACGGAGCCATCCGCCGCCACCATGCGCCACCCGAATCGCAACCTGTCGTGGTGCGTGTCGGCCCGGGACGTCATCTCGATTCGCGCACCCGGAGAGGTGGCGAGCACGCCTCCGATATGGGCCGAGAGCGCCGCATGCCCCCGCGCCTCTCCGGTCGGATCGAGGTAGAGCCCGTCCTCGGCCCAGCACGACTCGAGCAGGCGAAGGCGGGCGGAGTCGTCGCGCTCGCACCAGGCGGCGGTATAGGCGGTCAGAACGGTTTCAGGATCGGTCATGGCGTCAGGCTCCCGGGGATCAGAGTTTGTATCACCCTACCAGCTCGCGCGGCGTTGACAGACAAAGATCGTGGGGCCAAAAAAAACCCCGGCCGAAGCCGGGGTTAAGTCATTGAGGCAGGTTTCATACAGGCAAGAAACCTATCGAGCAGTGCGACCTTTATAAGCGTTTAACGGCCGGAGTCCAAGCTAAAAGTTTGAAAAGGCGAAAAAGCCCCGATACGGTCAGCGTTAACAAAACAAGGGCTGACAGGGATTGTTGCCAAAATGAGCATCCACTATTTCCAGATCGCGACAGGCTTTTCCACAGGTATCGCGGGTTTGATTCTCGCAAGCGGGATTGCCTCCGCCGAGCCGATGCATGGCATAGCTATGTATGGCGACCCGGTCCTGCCCCCAGATTTTGAGCATCTGCCCTATGCCGATCCCGACGCGCCCACCGGCGGCAGGATCGTCACCGGAGAGGTCGGCAGCTTTGACAGTCTCAACCCGCATATCCTCAAAGGCTCGGTGCCGTGGCAGTTAAGGTTTCTGGCCTACGAGTCGCTGATGGGTCGCAACTACGACGAACCCTTCACGCTTTACTGCCTGCTCTGCGAATCAATCGAGGTCGGACCGAATCGCGAATGGGCGGAATTTACCCTGCGCGCCGAGGCCGCCTTCTCCGACGGCACACCCGTTACGGTTGAGGATGTGATGTGGTCCTACGAGACGCTCGGAACGGTCGGCCACCCGCGCTACCACTCCACCTGGGGCAAGGTCGGATCGATGGAGCAGACCGGCGAGCGGTCGGTGCGCTTCACCTTCAATGTCGAGGATCGCGAGCTGGCGCTGATCATCGGCATGCGTCCGATCCTGCAAAAGGCGCAGTGGGAGGGCAAGGATTTCGCCGAGTCCGGCCTCGACACGATCCCCGTCGCCACCGCCGAATACGTGATCGACGATTTCGAGGCCGGCCGCTTTGTCAGTCTCAAACGCAATCCCGATTACTGGGGCAAGGATGTCAACTTCATGAACGGGGTCGGCAATCTCGACGAGATCCGCATGGAATTTTTCGGCGACGGCACCGCGCAGTTCGAAGCGTTCAAGGCCGGTATCGTGAACTTGAACCGCGAATTCAACGCCGAGAAATGGGAAAACCAGTACGATTTCCCGGCCATCGACAGCGGCGACGTGGTCAAGTCCATCGTCCCGCATGAACGCCCGTCGGGCATCACCGGCTTTGTCATGAACACCCGCCGCGACGCCTTCAAGGACTGGCGCGTGCGCGACGCGATGCTGCACGCGTTCAATTTCGAATATATCAACGAGACGATGACCGGCTCGAAACAGCCGCGCATCACGTCGTATTTCTCAAACTCGATCCTCGGCATGCAGGACGGACCGGCAGAGGCGCGGGTGCGCGAGTTCCTGGAGCCTTATGCCGACGCGCTGCTGCCCGGGGCGCTTGACGGCTACGCGCTGCCCGTCAGTGACGGCTCGGCGCGCAACCGCGCCAATCTGCGCCGCGCCATCGAACTGATGGAGGCGGCCGGGTGGACCGTGCAGGACGGCCAGATGAAAAACGCCGAAGGCACGCCCTTTACCTTCGAGATCGTGCTGGCCTCCGGCGCCACCGAAGAGCAGTCGATCATCGACATCTTTGTCGAGGCGCTCAAGCGCATGGGGATCGAGCCTGTCGTGACCACCATCGACAGCGCGCAATACAAGGAGCGCGAGAGCACGTTCGATTTCGACATGACCTATTTCCGCCGCGGCATCTCGCTCAGCCCCGGCAACGAGCAGCGGCTCTACTGGAGCTGCGACGCCGCCGAGACCGAAGGATCACGCAACTACATGGGCATGTGCAGCCCGGCCGCCGAGGCGATGATCGACCGGTTGCTGAATTCCGAAAGCCGCGACGATTTCCTGGCGGCCGCGCGCGCGCTGGACCGTGTGCTGACCACCGGGCGCTACGTGATCCCGATCTACCAGTGGAACATCAGCCGTCTGGCCCATGCCAAGGAGCTGAAGTTTCCCGAAAGCCTGCCGATCTACGGCGACTGGATCGGCTGGCAGCCGGATGTCTGGTGGTGGGAAGAGTAAGCCGGGCGGATATTGGCGCGGAGGGCAATCTCTGATAGGCTCTCCGCGCGACAACAAAGCGGCGCATGAGACGCCGCGCAGACGAATGAGGCAGAGATGAAACAGCTGTTCTGGACCATCGCATTGGCGATGACGCTGGGTGCATGCGGCACAATCGACGGGATCGGGCGGGATATCTCAAGCGGCGCGCAGAAGGTGCAGGGCTGGTTCTGACCGGCCCGCGCCCTCAGGCGGGGGCGCCGTCGACGTAATCCTCGACCCGCGCGCGCATTGCGTCCGGCCATGGGCGCGGGCGGATCACGCCGGATTGCGAGAAGACAAGCGTGACCAGCATTTCGCCGCGTTTTTCGCCGTCGCTCGAGGCGACAAGCGACAGATCGAGGCTCGACTGGCCCAGCCGCCTGACCGACAGCCGCCAGACAAGGTGATCGCCAAGCCGCGAGGCGGCGGGAAACTCCATCTCTGCCTTGACCATCAGCACCGCCGCGTTTTCGCGCCCGTGCATCTGCGCATATGACAGGTCGATCGCCTCGTCGAACCACAACTCAACCACCGTCTCCGCCATTTCGGCGTAGCGTGAAAAGTGGACTATCCCGGTCGCATCGCAGTGCTGGCTAAGCACCTGCAAATGCGTTTTGTACGTCGTCATTGTTTACAGATCTTATCGTCGTCTGGTTGGCATCTCGTTCCCGACGACAATAGTTAATGCAGGAAGAGCCGCGAGCAAACATTTTTTGCCCGCGGTCCCTACGTTCGGTTCAGCGCCGATGCTGCGCGACGACAAGAGACTGAAAAGACTACATCATTCCCTTGCAGCGACGCGGCGAATCCGGCTTGCCCAGATGGTGCGGATTGAGCACGAGGATCCAGCGCGGCGGATAGCCCGGCGCCTGTGTGCGCCGGTAGGTGCAGCCATCGGGGGTGGTCATGTAACTGCCGCTCTGCGGGGCCCGGATGCCCTGGCTGCCGATGAAGGGCTGGGCCTGCGCCAGCGAAAGGCCGGGATCGGTCTGCGGGTTGGTCAATGTGCCAATGCCAAGGGCGGCCAATGTCGCGAAAGTGGTCAAAGCCATGGTCGGGTATCTCCAATAACCGTGTCGGACTGTCGGCGCGCCGCGCGGGCACACCGCTCCGACGCAACCTGACGCGGCACTTCACAGAGCGAAGGACGCGCTTTGGGCGAAACCGTGACTTACCGTTTGGATTTTCGTAAAAGCCGGGCAATCACCGTGCAATCACCGGGCAATCACCGTGCAATCACGATATCGGCCTGCAGGCCGCCAAGCCTGTCGCTTGTGCCCAGCCGCAGCAGTCCGCCATGGGCACGCGCGATATCGGCGGCAATCGCCAGACCCAGTCCCACACCCGAGCCCTTGTCCTGATTGCGCGCCGGGTCCAGCCGCACAAACGGGCGCAGCGCGCGCTCGCGCTCGCTGTCCGGAATGCCGGGCCCGTCATCCTCGACCCGAATGCGCAGCGCTTTGCCGGTCAGCTGAACCGAGACCTGACATCGCGTGCCGTACCGCACCGCATTGCCCACCAGATTGTCGAGCGCGCGCCGGATCGCCGCCGGACGCAGCGCGATCTTCCCCGCATCGCCGTCGTGATCGGGCTCGAGCATGGTCACATCCATGCCCGCGCGCTGCGCATCAGCCACAAGCGTGCCGATCAGCGCCACAGGGTCCACCGGCTCGGCGGGATCCGCCTCCGCATCGTCGCGGGCGAAGTCGAGAAACGCGTCGACCAGACGCTGCATGTCCTCGACATCCCGCTCCAGCGGTTCCCGGTCTTCCTCGTCCAGCAGCGACAGCCCCAGACGCATGCGCGTGATCGGCGTGCGCAGATCGTGGCTCACACCCGACAGCATCATGGTGCGCTGTTCGATCTGCCGCTCGATGCGCGCCCGCATATCGAGAAACGCATGCCCCGCCGCCCGCACCTCCGTCGCGCCGGAGGGCGTGTAGCTTTCCGTGCGGCCCCGCCCGAACGCCTCTGCGGCCTCAGCCAGCCTTGTGATCGGACGCAGCTGGTTGCGCAGATACAAGAACGCGATGATCGTCATCAGAGCGCCGAAAAATACCATGTTCACAAGCAGCTGGTGCGGGTTGGAGGCAGACACACGGCCACGATCCAGCGTCACCAGAAGCAGCTCGTCCGACGGTGTGGCATAGATCAGCACCACGCTGTCATCTGGCAGCACCAGGTGGTCGAGCTCTTCGACGCGGGCCTTGAGCGTGCGCATCACCACGATGCCGGTGAAATCGAACCAGCGGCGTGCGTCCGCAGCGGGCCACTCATCAGGCGCCACCGGGGTCAGCCTGATATTGAGCGCATCGGCCAGCATCCCGCGCCGGTCCGGCTCCGCGCGCAGCACGAGGTTCACGGACCGCGCGGCCTCTCGGCTCAGCTGCCGCGTCACCCCTTCGAAATGGCGCTGGATGAACACCACCGAGACCACAAGCTGCAGCGTGACCACCGGCAGCACGAGGATCAGCGCGGCGCGCCCGTAAAGGCTGCGTGGCATATACCGTTTGAGCCAGTTAAACATCATGGCGCAAACCTATCGCGGCGCGCCGATGCGCACCATTGCCAATCGAGGGGCCAGATGACCGACCCGCAACCCGAGTTCCGCCCCCTGCCCGGCCAAGCCGAAGAGCTGACGCAAGGTCTGCGCCGCATCCTTGCACCGAACCCGTCGCCGATGACCTTCCGCGGCACCAACACCTATCTGCTGGGCACCCGCGATCTGGCGGTGATCGATCCCGGCCCCGAGGATCAGGCCCATCTCGCGGCCATCGCGGATGCCTGCCAGAGCGGCCAGCATATCAGCCATATTCTGGTGACCCATGCGCATCTGGATCACAGCCCGGCGGCGCGCGCCCTGTCCCGGACGACCGGGGCGCCGGTCTACGGGTTCGGACCGCCAGAGGCCGGGCGCAGCGCCATCATGCAGGTGCTGGCCGCGGAAGGCCGAGTGGGCGGCGGCGAAGGCGTCGATGGCGACTTCTTGCCCGACAGGCTCCTGGCGGATGGCGACACCGTCTCCGGCTCGGACTGGACGGTCACCGCGCTGCACACGCCCGGGCACATGGCCAATCACCTGAGCTTTGCCTGGCAAGGCGCGCTCTTTTCCGGAGACCTGGTGATGGGCTGGGCAAGCTCTCTCGTCTCGCCCCCCGATGGCGATCTGGGCGCGTTCATGACCTCGCTGCGCCGCCTCGCGCAGACCGACTGGCGGGTGTTCTTCCCCGGCCACGGCGCGCCGGTCGTTGATCCCGCCGCACGGCTCCAGGCGCTTTTGGCTCACAGGCAGGCGCGCGAGGCCGCGATCCTTGCGGCCCTGCAGGACGGACCCGCGGACGCGGCGACCCTGGCGCGGCGCATCTACCACGACACACCGGCCGCCCTGCTGCCCGCCGCCGCCCGCAATGTCCTCGCGCATCTCATTGATCTGTCGGAGAAATCATTTGCGGCGCCGGACGGCCCCCTGACCTCCACCACCCGGTTCACGCGGCGCTGACGCCACAGCTGCGATTTGGCGCAATTTTCCTGCAAATCCCTCTGGACGCGCCGAATCCCGGTTGCTATATCGCCCGAGGTGTTCCGGCGTAGCTCAGCGGTAGAGCAGTTGACTGTTAATCAATTGGTCGTAGGTTCGATCCCTACCGCCGGAGCCAATCAAGCCCTTGGGGATGTTGCCCTGAGGGCATTTGTGTTTCTGGACAATGCATGACCCGCGTTCTGCAGCCACAATTCGAGGCGACGGGCGTAACCGGGAGGCGAAAAATCTGGCTGGTATGGGAACATGTCTCCAGGAGCCATTTGTCCGGAATTGTCAGCAGGTGACGATTTGCGGGCGTGACGAGTCCGCGTGTCGCCCTTTCGTCACCCGGTAATTCGCAAAGCGACGTATCATCCGGAGCGCCCGACTATTGGCCTGTGATGTCCGGCGCAATTCCGGATCCTCTGGATATAAACGACGCGCGGAGCGCGCTGCCACGAATTACACAGGGGTTTGTTTTTGCAGGGCGGGAATAGCTGCAACGCGGGATGGGCCCATTCGGCCGCAACTCTTCATTCTGCGCGCAAATCTTGACGCCACGTCAAAGCAAGACGCGTCAACGCATCCTCTTTCGAAACACGACACGCCATGTTAGCGCGGTTCTCAGACGCATTCGTTTTTGGAAAGATACATGTGGATCAAAGGCTTCGATTCTCTGGTTTATTCGACCCGTTTCAGTACGGCCGAGAATGGGCTGTTTGCGTTTGACCGCGAATCCGGGACCCATCAGGTCGTCACGCCGCCCGATGGAGGGAGATTTGGTCCCTATGGTGACGCGTTTGAAGCGTTCGGTCGGATCGTCGTCCCGGGCCGTGTAACCGATGCGACCGGCGCATCCCAATATGGCACCGAGCTCTGGGCCCTCGATGGCACTGGCGGTGTCGTGCTGCTCTCGGATATCAGACAGGGTCCGGAATCGTCCTTTCCCCAGGTATTCACACGGGTCGAATTCGACGAATTGCCGGGAGTTTTCTTGATCGAAGGCCGTTTCGACAGCACCGTTTATGAAGTCATTGACGTGCGCAAGGACGGCTCAGCGTTGCCGTTCTCCGATTACCTCTCAGGCATCGACGAGGTCCGCCAGTTGCGTTCAGCTGTCAGTTATGAAGGACAGACCGTCTTTCTCGCTTCAATCGACGGCGGCCCCGTCGTGCCGTGGCAGTACGATCTGGAGGCACACAGCTTCGATTTCCTGACCCAATTCTCCGAAACCGTGACCTCTTTCAGCTTTATGAGGCTGATGGCAATCGAGGACCGGCTGTTCGCGACCATCCAGACAGGCGCGTATGGCCGCGAACTGTGGGAATTGAACGACCGCGATGAATGGGAACTGATCTCTGACGTGTCGCCCGGCTTCCGCTCGTCGTCACCAATCTACGACTTCACCTTTAATGACGCGCATTACTTTACCGCTGTCGAGGACGTATACGGACGGGAACTATACCGTCTCGACGACACAGAAGGTCTTGTGCGCGTCAGCGATATCGCAGAGGGTCCGCGTAACTCGATTTTTGGTCGAAACAGTCATGTATTTGGTGACTACGTCTATTTTTCGTCTGAATCCGAGCTTCCCGGTTTACTGCTTCATCGGATGAATGCCGAAGAAGACATAGAACTCGTTGCGGATTCAATTTATTACCCCAGGCATTTTGCGGAACTCGGCGGAACCCTGTTTTTCACGGGAAACGAGTCGCTTGAGAACGGTGATCTCACCAAGTCGTTGTACCAGATTGATCACCAGCACGTCTTGTCCGAGGTGCCCCTGCCCGTCCAAGGGTATGTCCCGACCTTCGAGCTTCTGAACGGGACGATCTATGTCCCGATTGTCGAGGATCAGGGAGGGTTTTCGGTCTGGGCAATGACAGGCGCGCAAGACTGGCACCTGCTTCGACGGGCTGAAGACGTATCCGGCGTGATCCCCCGTACGGCTTTTACACAGCCCCTCGATGCCGATGCGCTGCGGGACGTGTACCTTGGCGATGACCTTGATGAGGTTATTCTCGCCCCCGACACGGGCAGCCTCGTCTATGCGCGCGGTGGCGATGACGTCATTCACGGGGGGGCGCTCGAGGATTACCTGCGCGCCGGGGACGGGGCGGACCTCATCGATGCCGGAGCCGGCAACGATACGCTCTTTGGCGATGCGGGCAACGATCGACTGCTGGGCGGCGCAGGCGCCGACGCGATCGACGGCGGTGAAGGCATCGACCGTGCGCAATATTCCGACGCCACCGCGGGGATCCTCGCCGATCTCGGGGCGGCTGGTCAGAACACCGGCATTGCGGCGGGCGACAGCTATGTCTCCATCGAAGATCTCTACGGGTCGCGCTTTGCCGACACGCTGCGCGGTGATGCTGCGGCCAATGCCGTTTGGGGCGATGCGGGTGACGACGCACTGCATGGTCTGGGCGGCGATGACTGGCTCTCCGGTATGACCGGCGCGGATATGCTCTTTGGGCAGAGCGGCGACGACACTCTGATCGGCGGTGCCGATGACGATATTCTGCTGGGCGGCGCGGGGGCGGATGTCCTGCAAGGCGGCGCCGGGCACGACCGCGCGCAATACTTCGATGCCGATACCAGGGTTCTGGTCGATCTGCTCCACAACGGCCTTAATTTAGGCATCGCGGCGGGCGACAGCTATGTGTCAGTGGAGCATCTCTACGGGTCTGTGTTCGCAGATGTCCTGCGCGGCGATGCGGAGGCCAATGCGATTTGGGGTGACAGTGGCGACGACCGGCTTTTCGGACGCGGTGGCGACGACGTGCTCTACGGCATGTTCGGGCAGGACGTGCTCTTTGGCCAGAGCGGCGATGACACGCTGATTGGCGGCGCGCAGGACGATGTTCTGCTGGGTGGTGCCGGTGCCGACGCGATGAGAGGCGGCGCGGGCATGGACCGCGCGGACTATGGCGACGCCAGTGCCGGCGTCTTTGCCGACCTGCTGCTCGAGACGCGCAATACCGGCATCGCGGCGGGCGACAGCTATGTCTCCATCGAGGAGCTCTCGGGATCGGATTTCGCGGACACGCTGATCGGCGATACGGGCGACAATGTGCTGTGGGGGCAAAACGGAGATGACAGGCTTTATGGCCGGACTGGCGACGACACGCTGATCGGCATGAGCGGTGAGGATGTCCTCTTTGGCCAGAGGGGTGATGATGCGCTGACCGGCGGCGACGGTGCGGATATCTTCGTGTTCCAGAACCGGTTTGGCGCGGACGTGATTACCGATTTCGAGGTCGCGCTGGCCGGTGAGCGGATCGATCTCGGCGCGGTCACGACCCTCTCCGATTTCGCGGATCTGAGCGCGGATCACCTCAGCCAGTCGGGAACCGACGTTGTGATCGATGACGGTCAGGGCAATACGATCACGCTTCTTGCCGTGACCGTCGCGGATCTCACCGCGGATCATTTCCTGTTCTGACGCGGGAGTTTGTGCCGCGTTCAGACCGGGTTCGCGCCGCCCCGTCAGGTCCGGATCTCATGCAGCACCCCGGTCCGGCCGGACAAAGGCGCACACCCGGACGTCATCGCCGCAAGACGCCCCCCCGCAACCACCCGATTGCGGGGGGGCCTCGTCACAAACGCCGCAACCTCAGCGCGCCGCGGCCACCGCGCGACGGGTCAGCACCCCGACCAGATGTCCGCGATAGGCGCCCGAGCCGTGCAGATCCGAGATCATGCCGTCGCCGGACACCGTCATGTCCCTGACCGCGTCGCCCGAGAAGTTCGACGACAGGGCGGCTTCGGCCTCCGACCAGCGATAGACCCCCTCTTCGGAGGCGCCGGTCACCGCGACGCGCACACCATCGGCATATTTCGCGACAAACACGCCGACCAGCGCAAAGCGCGAGGCGGGCTGCTCGAACTTGATATAGGCCGCCTTCTCGGGCACCGGGAAACGCACTTCGGTGATAATCTCGCCCTCCTCAAGCGCCGTGGTGAACATGCCCTCGAAATAGTCGTCGGCCGCGATCTCGCGTGCGTTGGTCAGGATTGTGGCGCCTGACGCCAGGGCTGCCGCCGGATAACAGGCCGAAGGGTCGTTATTGGCCAGCGACCCGCCGATCGTGCCGCGATTGCGCACCGCCGGATCGCCGATATGCGCGGCCAGCTCCGCCAGCGCCGGATAGTCGCCCGCACCCGAGGCCACCGCCGCATGGGTTGTGCCGCCGCCAATGGCCAGCTGGCCGTCATCGGTCTTGCAAACCCCCTTGATCTCGTCGATGCCACTGAGGCTGACCAGCACCGACGGCATCGCCAATCGTTGCTTCAGCGTCGGGATCAGCGTCTGCCCGCCCCCCAGCGCCTGCGCCTCGTCCTGTTCCAAGGCCGAGACCGCCTCGGCCACGCTGCCCGGTCTCACCATATCGAATGCATACATTGTCTTGTCCTCCGTCGGCCCGGGGAAACCCTTCCCGGTTTCTTTGGGCCTCAAATATTCCCGGGGAGCGCGAGGGGCTGGCCCCTCGCTCCCGCCCTCTCCAACTCAGCCGTTCATCGCCGCCCAGACGCGCGCCGGTGTCGCGGGCATGTCGATATGGGTCACGTCATGCCCACCCGACTGCAACGCATCCACCACCGCGTTGATCACCGCAGGCGGAGAGCCGATGGCCCCCGCCTCGCCGCAGCCCTTCACCCCCAGCGGATTATGCGTGCAGGGCGTCTGGCAGGAATGATCCACCGCGTAGAACGGCAGGTCATCGGCCCGCGGCATGGCGTAATCCATGTAGCTGGCGCTCAGAAGCTGGCCGTTCTCGTCATAGGCGCAGTTCTCCAGCAGGGCCTGTCCGATGCCCTGGGCGATCCCGCCATGCACCTGACCGTCGACAATCATCGGGTTGACGATATTGCCGAAATCATCCGCTGCCGAAAAGCGCGCGATGCTGACCTTGCCGGTGTCGGGATCGACCTCCACCTCGCAGGCATAGGCGCCCGCGGGATAGGTGAAGTTGGCCGGATCGTAAAACGCGGTCTCCTCCAGCCCCGGCTCGATATCCTCCAGCGGGTAGTTATGCGGCACGTAGGCCGCCAGCGTCACGTCGCCCCAGGCCACCGACTTGTCGGTGCCCGCAACGGTGAACTGGCCGTCCTTCAGTTCGATATCCGCATCCGAAGCCTCCAGCAGGTGACCGGCGATCTTCTTGGCCTTGTTGATGATCTTCTCGGTCGCTCGCACCATGGCCGAGCCGCAGACCGCCAGAGACCGCGACCCGTAAGTGCCCATTCCAAAAGGGATCTTGGAGCTGTCGCCATGCACGATGTCGATCATGTCCTCGTCGATGCCGAGCATCTCGGCCACCACCTGCGGAAAGGCCGTCTCGTGCCCCTGCCCGTGACTGTGCGCGCCCACCATGACCGAGATCGACCCGGTGGCGTTCACCCGCACGGTGGCCGCGTCATAGAGCCCCGCGCGCGCGCCCAGCTGACCCACGAGGTTGCTGGGCGCGATGCCGCAGGCCTCGATATAGCAGTTCACGCCCAGCCCGCGCAGCTTGCCGTTCTTCTCGCTCTCGGCGCGGCGCGCGGCAAAGCCGGCAAGATCGGCAATCTCCTCGAGCTTGTCCATCGTGGCGGGGTAATTGCCGGTGTCGTATTCCACCGCCACCGGCGTGGCATAGGGAAACTCGGTGATGAAATTCTGCCGCCGGAGCGCCACCGGATCGACGCCCCGCTCGCGCGCGGCCTTGTCGATCACCCGTTCCAGCTGGAAGGTCGCCTCCGGGCGCCCGGCCCCGCGATAGGCATCGACGGGCACGGTGTTGGTAAAGACCGCCTTCACATTCACCTGAATGGCGGGCGTCTTGTAGTTCCCGGCCATCAGCGTGCCATGCAGCCAGGTCGGCACCGAGGACGAAAACGTGCTCAGATAGGCGCCCATATTGGCATGGGTATCGGTGCGCAGCCCGATGAAATTATTGTCGGCATCCAGCGCCAGTTCGATCCTCGTCACATGGTCGCGGCCATGCGCGTCGGACATGAACGCCTCGGACCGGCTGGAGGTCCACTTGACCGGCCGGTTGCAGGCCTTCGCGGCGAAGGTGCAGAACGCCTCTTCGGCATAGTGAAAGATCTTGGTGCCGAAGCCGCCGCCCACATCGGGCGCGACCACCCTGAGCTTGTGCTCGGGGATGCCCAGCACGAAGGCGCCCATCAGCAGCCGGATCACATGCGGGTTCTGGCTGGTGGTGTAGAGCGTGCTCTCGTCGCTGTGACGGGCATAATCCCCCACCGCCACCCGCGGCTCCATCGGGTTGGCCACCAGCCGCTGGTTCACCAGTTCCAGCGTCGTCACATGTGCCGCGCCGGAAAACGCGGCGTCGATATCCGCCTGGTCGGAGCCGAACTGCCAGTCGTAACACAGGTTGTCCGACAGGTCGTCATGCACCTTGGTGGCCCCGTCCTGCAGCGCGGCTTTCATGTCCACCACCGCGGGCAATTCGGCGATGTCGACCACAATCGCCTCGGCGGCGTTGCGCGCCTCTTCAAGACTGTCGGCCACCACCGCGGCAATCGGGTCGCCCACATGGCGCACCTTGCCTTGCGCCAGCACCGGATGCGCGGGCTCCTTCATCGGCTCGCCATGTTTGTCGGTCACCTGCCAGCCGCAGGGCAAGCCACCCACACCGTCGAAATCGGCGCCGGTAAAGATGCGCTCCACCCCCGGCATGCCCGCGGCCGCGGCGGTGTCGATGCTGTTGATCGTGCCATGCGCCATGTCGGAGCGCAGAAAGTAGACATAGGCCTGCCCATGCACGTTGATGTCGTCGGTATACTGACCCGCTCCGGTCAGAAAGCGCACGTCCTCGCGCCGCTTCGGGCTGGCCCCGATGCCATGATCCTTCGGCATATTCTTCCTCCCTCTTTGCCGGAACCGCCGCTCCCGAACCCCGCCCCTGTTTCTTCTCTTTGAAAATACCGCCGGGGGGTCCGGGGGGCTGGCCCCCCGGCTTCTGTCTGAATTTATTCCGCGGCGATGCTGGAGACATCCTGACCGGACGCCGCCATGATCGCCTTGACGATGTTGTGATACCCGGTGCAGCGGCAGATATTGCCTTCGAGGTAATCTCGCACCTCGGCCTCGGAAGGCTTGGGGTTGTCCTTCAGCAGCGCCGCCGCCGACATCACCATGCCCGGCGTGCAGAAGCCGCATTGCAGCCCGTGGTGATCCTGGAACGCCTGCTGGATCACCCCGAGCGAGCCATCGGCATTGGCCATGCCCTCGATCGTGGTGACCTCGGCGCCATCCGCCTCTCCGGCAAACATCGTGCAGGCCTTCACCGCCTCGCCGTTGACGTGGATCACGCAGGCGCCGCACTGGCTGGTGTCGCAGCCCACATGGGTGCCCGTCAGCCGCAGCTCCTCGCGCAGAAAATCCGTCAAAAGCGTGTTGCCCTTGACCGATTTGGTGACGGATTTCCCGTTCACACTCATCGTCACTTCAGCCATCGCATTCCTCCCTGAACGTCTTTTGTCTCATCGATATCATCGGCGCGGCCGGTCTGGCCCGAAGCGCCCGTTCCGTCTGCCGTCTCAGCCCGAGACGGCGCGTTTGAACCAGCCTTTTTTCTTCTCCCCGTCGCCTTCGGTCTGCGGCGCATCATCGGGATCGGAGGGGCCTTCGACCGCCTCCTGGAAGTTGGAAAAGAACTGGTCCGCCATTTTCTTGGCAAACCCGTCGATGATCCGGCTGCCAAGCTGTGCCAGCTTGCCGCCGACCTTGGCATCGACGTCGTATTCCAGCAGCGTGCCGCCATCAGAGGCGCTCAGCTTCACCACCGCGCCGCCCTTGGCAAAGCCCGCAGCCCCGCCCTTGCCTTCGCCGTTCAGCGTCACGGCGTTGGGCGCGTCCATGTCGGTCAGCGTCACCTGCCCCTTGAAGGTCGCTTTCACCGGGCCGACCTTCTGCACCACCGTCGCCTCGAACCCGTCCGCGGCAGAGCCCGACATCTCGGTGCAGCCCGGCACACATCGCTTGAGCACCTCGGGATCCAGAATGGCCTGCCAGACCACCTCCTGCGGCGCCTTGATCTGGCGGGAATCGCTCATGTGCATGATGTTGTCCTCTCTTGCGGGCGGGTCGTTGCCGCGCCGTTCTCCCTGCCGGAGGGTCGTTGACCGCCCTGTCGGACCCGGGGCGCCCGCGCCGGGCGCTGCCGGTCCGGCTCTCCGTCCCGCCCCGGAGATCCCCCCGATTTCCACCGCCATTCAAACGCTTAACTTGCGCTCCGTCTACCCTTCTGATGAAAAAACCGCGCAAGGATTTTGCTCAAAGAAAAGGCAGCGTGGCCTGTCTGCGCCGGGCATGCGCGGCGCTGGCCGTCGCCGGAGGTCAGCGCCCCTTGAAGAGCCCGCCCAGAATGCCGCGCACCAGACGCCGCCCGGTGGTGCCGGTCAGCTCCTTGACCACCATCTTGGTCATCGCTTCGCCAAAGGACGCGCCGCGTCGTTGCGGCTTCGAGGTCGAGCGCGTGACGCGGGTGCCCGAATAGCGGCGGCCGGCCTTGTATTCGCGCTCCGCCGCCTCGGCTTCCTCTTCCAGCCGCTCGGCCTCCTCGGCTTCGCGCGCCGCCTTTTCGGCGCGCGCCTTCAGCATCTCGAAGGCCGATTGGCGATCCAGAAGATCGGCATATTTCGGCCCGAGATCCGACGCGCCCATGACCCCGCCACGCTCGGCAGGGGTGATCGGGCCCAATTGCGAGGATGGCGGGCGGATCAGCGTGCGCTGCGCGATACCCGGCACGCCTTTCTTCTGCAGCATCGAGGTCACCGCCTCACCCACCCCGACTTCGCGGATCGCTTGCTCGATGTCGAAATCGGGGTTCTCGCGATAGGTTTCGGCGGCCAGCCGCAACGCCTTGCGGTCGCGCGCGGTGAAGGCGCGCAGCGCGTGCTGCACGCGGTTGCCAAGCTGGCCCAGGATATCCTCGGGGATGTCGTCGGGCGACTGGGTGATGAAGAACACGCCCACGCCCTTGGAGCGGATCAGCCGTGCCACCTGCTCGACCTTGTCGACCAGCGCCTTGGGCGCGTCGTCAAAGAGCAGATGCGCCTCGTCGAAGAAGAAGACAAGCCTGGGCTTGTCGGGATCGCCGACCTCGGGCAGTTCCTCGAAGAGCTCCGACAGAAGCCAGAGCAGGAAGGTCGCGTAAAGCCGCGGGCTTTGCATGAGCTGGTCGGCCGCGAGGATATTGACCTGCCCGCGCCCGTCCGCAGCGGTGCGCATCAGATCGGCCAGATCGAGCGCCGGTTCGCCAAAGAACTTTGCCCCGCCCTGGTTTTCGATCACCAGCAACCGGCGCTGGATCGCGCCGATCGACGCGGTGGAGATATTGCCGTAGCGCAAGGTCAGATCCTTTCGGTTCTCGCCGATCCAGATCAGCATCGCGCGCAGGTCGTTGAGATCGAGCAGCGGCAGCCCGTCCTCATCGGCCAGCCGGAACGCGATGTTGAGCACGCCTTCCTGCGCCTCGGAAAGCTCCAGCAGCCGGGCGAGCAGCAGCGGGCCCATTTCGGCCACCGTGGCGCGCACCGGATGCCCCTGCCGGCCAAAGAGATCCCAGAAGGTCACCGGGAAGTCCGCATAGGTGAAATCGTCGAAACCGATCTTCGCGTTGCGCTCCATGAAGGGCGTGTGCAGCTTGTGCGTCTCGCGGCCCGCCACGGCGAGGCCGGACAGATCGCCCTTCACATCGGACATGAAGACAGGCACCCCGGCGGCGGAAAACCCTTCTGCAAGAATTTGCAGCGTGACGGTCTTGCCGGTGCCCGTGGCCCCCGCGATCAGGCCGTGTCGGTTGGCATAGTCAAGCGCCAGATATTGTTTCTCGCCATAGCCGGGACCGCCCCCACCCACAAAGATTCGATTTTTCATTATCGTTGCGCCTCCGCCGTTCGCGGGCAAACATACATCCTTAACCAATTGATGCCAGAGTGTTTCCTGTCCAAGACGTCATGTCCTCTCCTGTCTTGGACAACTTCCTCCCTGTCAGACTGGCCGCGCCTCAGGGCGCGGTCCTTTTACGTTTTGGCGGCGCGTCAATGCTGGGGATAAAGTTTTTCAAAACCCTGTTGACCCGCGGGCACAACTTTCGTAGCGTCCGCAGCAATGACAAAGTCGGCCGGTCCGACAGGGAGAGAAACTGGAAGGGGCCGTCTGGCCCCTTTCGCTATTGCGGGGGGCAAAACCTCCTGTTCCGGCAGGCAAACCGCCCCGGACGGGGTGTTTTTCCGGCCCGATCCGGTCCGATCCGTTCCGGTTGCGGACGGGCATGGGCGAAAGCCTGCCGACCACCACAGAGCCGTGATCCGTGACGGCGCGAAACCGGGGCTTTTGCGCCCTGACATCGGGCCCCTGCCGTGTTAATCGGTCGCCAGACCAAGACAGGATTTCAGAGGATGTCCATGACCAGACCGCTCATTCTTCTCTCTCTCATTGCCGCTCTCGGGGCCGCTCCGGCCATGGCGCAGGACGACACGGCGGCCGATGATGCCGCGGACACCACCGCCGAGGATGCGGCCCCGGCGAATGACGGCGCCAATATCGGCGGTCCGCTCGATCTGGGCGAAGACGCCAATGCGCCCGCGCAGCCGAACCAGCCGCAGACCTATATCAAGGAAACCTTCGGCGACTGGGCGCTGCAATGCCTCGAAGTCGCGGATGCGGATGACGTCTGCCAGATGTACCAGCTGCTCCAGGAATCCAATGGCGCCAATGTCGCCGAGGTCAGCATCTTCAAGCTGGAGAACGGCGGTCGCGCGGTGGCAGGCGGAACCTTCGTGGTGCCACTCGAAACGCTGCTGACGGCCAAGCTGACCGTGGCCGTGGATGGCGGTCAGGCGCGCCGGTACGATTATTCCTTCTGCAACCCGGTGGGCTGTTACGCCCGCGTCGGCTTCACGCAGGAAGACATCAACGCGTTCCGCGCCGGAGCGTCGGCCAAGGTCACGCTGGTGCCCGCGCTGGCGCCGGATCAGAAAGTGTCCGTGGACATGTCGCTTTCAGGCTTCACAGCGGCCTTTGGCGAGGTCTCTTCGCTGACGCAGTAAGCATATGCCGCGCCGCGTCTGAACATGACCCCGGTCGCCCCGCGCGTCCGGGGGGTTTTTGTCGGGTTTCCCATCTGTGCGGCGGTCCTGCCGGCTCAGTGCCGCACGGCCGCCCGCGACAGCCCGTCCAGCACCGCGCGGGCCGCGCGCTCTCCGGGGGGCATCCCGCCTTTGCCGAGCCGCTCCATGGTCAGCGCCATCGCGTCGCGCTGCGCCTCGGGGGCCTTGAGAACCGAGAGCACCGCGTCGGCGATGGCCCCGGGCTCGCAGCGCGGGCCGATGAACTCCGGCACGGCGCGCGTCTCCGAGACGAGGTTGACCAGCGTGACCGTGTCCACCAGCAGCATCCGCCCGATGATCTGGCGCGAAATCCAGCTCATGTCATAGGCGATCACCATCGGCGTGCCCGCCGCCGCCAGTTCCAGCGACACGGTGCCGGACGCGGCAAGCGCCACATCAGCGGCACGGAACGCCGCGCGCTTGCGGCCCGCCGCATCCGGGTCGCGCGGATCGAGCAGCACCGGCGCGACCTCCCAATCGGCGAGCCCGGCCTCGATCTGCGCCACGACCGGCGCCGCCGCAGGAATCACAAAATTCATTTTCGGCTGCGCCTTGTGCAGGCGCCGGACCACCTGCCCGAAAATCGGCAACAGCCGCGCCACCTCCGACCGGCGCGAGCCGGGCAGGATCAGCGTCATCGGTCCGGGATGCGCATCGCGAAAGGCCAGCATCTCGGCATCGGTGGCCTGCGGGTCGGTCACAACCGGATGTCCGACAAAGTCGCAGGCGATGCCCGCGGCCTGCATGTAAGGCGGCTCGAACGGCAGAAGCGCCAGCACCTGATCCACATGCGCGGCCATCTTCTGCGCGCGTTTCGGCCGCCAGGCCCAGACCGTCGGGGCCACGTAATGCACGATGCGGATGTCGGAGACGGCGCGCACCAGACGGGCCACCCGCAGCGAAAATTCCGGCAGATCGATGGTGATCAGCACATCGGGCCGCATTTGCGTGACCGTGTCCGCCGTCTGGCGGATCCGCGCCTTGAGATGGCGGTATTCGCGCAGGATCTCGGCGATGCCCATGATCGAGATCTCGTCCATGTCAAAGAGCGTCTGCAGCCCTTCGGCCTGCATCCGCTCGCCGCCGATGCCGTGAAACTCGACATCCGTCACCAGCCCGCGCAACCCCGCCATGAGCGCTGCGCCCAGCTTGTCGCCGGACGGCTCTCCGGCGGTGATGAACACGCGCATCAGTCCGGCCTCTCGCGCACCCAGAGAAACAGCCCCGCGCGGTCGAGCGCCGCCACACTCTGCGCGCGGTGCAGGAGCATGACGCCACCGGCCTCGATCACGATGCCCGCAAGCCCGGCGCGGGCCACAGCCGCAACCGTTCCGGGGCCGATCACCGGCAAATCGGCGCGCCGGTCCTGATCGGGCTTGGGCGCCTTGAAGAGAAAGCCCTGCGCGCTGTCGGCATTCGAAAGCCAATCCGCCGCCTGCTCCAGAAATGCATCCGCGCTGCCCATCAGCCGCGACAGCGGGTCGGCCAGCGGCGCATCCGGCGTGCCGCGCGGCGGGTCGGCGGTCAGAGCGCGCAACATCGCGTCGGTGCCCGCCTCATCCTCGGTGGCGATCACCGCGCCGTTGCGGATCACGCAGGCCTGCCCCTGATCCGCCGCGCCCATGCGGGCCAGAGCGGCATCCCCAAGCGTGGCGTCGCGCGCCACCTGCGCGTCCGGTGCCGCCTCGGTCAGTACGCCTGCGGGCGGCAGCAGGTCGGGTGCCGCATCATGCGCGGGCACGATCTCGAACCCCGCTTCGGCAAACAGCGCCAGCACCACGCGCAGGGCGCCGTCATCGCCCAGTGACAGCGCGTCCAGAAACCGTGGCACAAGCGGCAGCGTGTCGGCGTCGACGGCGGCGAGGTCGATCTCCGGCCGCCGGATATGCCCGCACAGGCAAACCCGCCGGATGCCGGTGTCTTTCAGCAACTTCAGCAGCCGCCCCAACGTCTCGATGCGAAAGGTGATGTCGGGTTTCAGCTGGTCCGGCGCGAAGCCTTCGAGGGCGCAGACCATGGGACGCTCGGGCAAGGCTCCGGCGACGGCCGCGGGCAGGCCCCCTGCCCCTGTGATCAACGCCAGCATTTGGTCAGCCCGGCGTCAGAAAGGACCGGCCGCTGTCGCCGAGGATAAAGGTCACGATCTCGCGCACATAGTCGCTCTGGGTTTCGTCGCCGAGACGGCGGGCACGATCCTGGAACGCGCCCTCACCCTGCGCCAGCATCTGGAACGCCGCGCGCAGCGCGGTGATGTCGGACCGCGCGACGCCCTTTCGCTTCAGCCCCACCAGGTTCAGCCCGTGCAATTCGCCGCGCGGGGCCTGCACCAGACCGTAGGGGATGACGTCATTGGTCACCATGGTGACCGCGCCGATGATCGCCCCCTTGCCGATGCGCACCCATTGGTGCACGCCCGAAAGCCCGCCGACGATCACGTCATCTTCAAGCACGCAATGGCCTGCCAAAGCTGCCGAGTTCACCAGGATCACCCGGTCGCCGACCTGCGCGTCATGGGCCACGTGGCAGCCCGCCATGAAGAGCCCGTCATCCCCCACGCGGGTCACGCCGCCACCACCCTCGGTGCCGGTGTTCATCGTGACATGCTCACGGATGCGGTTGCGCTTGCCGATCACCAGCCGGGTCTTCTCCCCCTTGAATTTCAGATCCTGCGGGATCTCTCCGATCACCGAAAACGGGAACACTTCGGTCTCGTCGCCGATCTCGGTGATGCCGCCCACCACCACGTGGGATTTGAGCACGACGCCGCGTCCCAGCGTCACATCCGGCCCGATATGGCAGAACGGTCCGATCTGGCAGTCGGGCCCGATTGTGGCGCCATCCTCGATGATGGCAGAGGGGTGAAGGACCGGATCGCTCAAGACGGCAGGTCCATCATCGCGGTGAACTCCGCCTCTGCGGCCATCTCGCCCTCGACCTCCGCACGGCCTTCGAACTTCCAGACCTTGCCGCCGGGTTTGCCGCGCAAGGTCTTGAGATTCATGACCAATTGGTCGCCGGGGATCACCTTGCGGCGGAACTTGCATTTGTCGATCGACATGAAATAGATCAGCATCTCCTTGTCGGCGAGATCCATCGATACGCCGACCATCACCGCCGCGGTCTGCGCCATCGCCTCGACAATGGTGACACCCGGCATGATCGGCGTGCCGGGGAAATGGCCCTGGAAATGCGGCTCGTTCATGGTGACGTTCTTGATGCCCCTGGCCGACGATGTGCCGTCGATCTGCTCGACCCGGTCGACCAGCAGAAACGGGTAGCGATGCGGCAGGATGCGCTGGATCAACTGGATATCCGCGCGGTTCGGCGTGTCACTCATCTCGGGTCCGTCCCTGCTTTTGTCGTGGTCCCTGTCCCTAGCAATCGGCGGCTTCGGGGGCAAGCGCCGGGGCGTGAGCGACGTTTCGGTTCTGACACGCAGCGGTCAGGGATCCTGCGGCGCGGGAACGATCTCGGGCAGGTCGGGGGTGTCGGGCGCTGGGGGCTCCGGCGCGCGGGGTGCGGTCTGCAACCCGGCACCGTCACCCACCGCCTCGTTCACCCGCTCGATCACCAGCGCGGTGACGTCGATGGCATCGGCGCTCACAAAAACCGTGCGCCGCTCCAGGATCACCAGAGCGCCGGTTTCGATCATCAGCCGTTGCAGCACAGGCTGCACGACACCCAGAAACTGCCGCCGCGCCTCGTCGCTGCGCTGGCCGAGCGCGCGCGCCTTGGCGTCCTGCTCCCGCCGGAGCTGCTGCACCTTTTCGTCGAACTCTTGGGCGAGCGTGCGGAAATCATCCGGCGCCATGCCGTCGCGCTGCAGGGTCAACTCCTGCTCCTCGCGGGTCAATTCGGCCTCGATCCGGCGATTTTCCTGTGCGATCTCCGCGCCCGCGGCCTCAAGCTCGGTCGCGACGCGCAGGCCAAAATCGCTTTCGGAGAACACCCGCTCGAAGTCGATGACCAGCATCTGGCTCTGCACGACGCCTTCCAGCAGCCGCCCACCGGTTTGTGCCGATGTGACAGCCGGGATCAGCCCCGCGCCCAGAACAACAGCCTGCAAGAGGCGGCGGATCATCGGCTCAGAAGCGGGTCGAGACGGTCAGGTTGAAGTTGAGCGGCTTGTCGAATTTCGACTTCTGCAGCGGCTCGGAGAAGTTCAGACGCAGCGGCCCGATCACGCTGTCCCAGAAGATGGAAACGCCGACCACGTGCCGCGCCTCGAACCCTTCGGAGACGATCTGGTTGCCGCCCGCCGAGGCGATGGTGGCGTCGCTGAGCCCCCAGACGGAGCCGATGTCGTAGAAGACACCGCCGGAAATCCCGTATTCCTCGGGCAAACCCAGCGGGAACTCCGCTTCGAACCGGGCCACGGCAAAATAGTTGCCGCCCAGCGGATCGTCGATCCCGCCCGCGCCGATCTCGCGCGGACCGATGCCGCCATATTCGAAGCCGCGCATGATGTTCGGGCCCAGATTGAACCGGTCGGTGGTGCGCGAGCGGCCTTCGGAATAGCTCAGCACGCCACCTTCGATCGAGGCGCGCAGCGTCACCTCCTCGTTGAGGATCCTGGTCTGGGCAATCGCGCGCAAGGTCGATTTCACATAGGTCGTGTCTCCGCCGAGCCCGGCGTAATCCTGTCCGAATTCGAGCAGCACACCGGCATTGGGGTTCAGGCCCGTGCGGCGCGTGTCATAGCTGTATGTGTAGCCGAGATAGCTGTCCAGGCGGTCCCCCAGCGCACCTTCGGCGATCACCACATTGCCGACATTGGCGACGGTGCCGGGAATGCTCACATCCGAATAGTTCAGGCCGTAGCGCAGCTGCAGGCGGCCGTTTTCCGACACCGGAAAGCTGAAGGACGGCTGGAAAATCCCCTGCGCGGTGTCGAATTCGGAGTTCTGCGTGCGCGTCTCCGAATAGCTCAGATCGAGCCCGAACGCGAGGTCGCGGCCAAGAAAGGCCGGCTCGAGAAAGCTGAACCGATAGGCAGACGACGAGGACGCGGTGTTGACCGACAGGGTCAGCCCCTGCCCGCGGCCCAGAAAGTTGCGCTCGCTGAAGGCAATCGACGCGCCAAAGCCCGAGGTTGTGGAGTAAGAGCCGCCGAACGAGAGCGAGCCTGTCGGCTGCTCTTCGACATCGACGTCCAGGATGACCTGCTGCGGGCTCGAGCCTTCGCGGGCCTGCACATCGGCATTGCCGAAGAACCCCAGCGCCCGGATGCGTTCGGCGCTTTCGCGGATCGCGCGGGGGTTGAACGGATCGCCCTCCACGACGTCGAACTGGCGGCGCACAACGCGGTCGAGCGTTGTGGTGTTGCCCTCGATATCGATCCGCTCGATAAAGATCCGCTCGCCACGGGTGAGCATGAATTCCACATCCAGCGTCAGATCGCGGTCGTTGCGGCTGATGCGCGGCTCGACCCGGACGAAGTTGAGCCCCTCGCGGATCGCCAGCCGTTCCAGCCGGGCAATCTCGTTCTCGATGCGGTTGGGGGCATAGGTGACGCCGGTGCGCAGCTTCAGCGCGGAGCGGAAGATGTCCGGATCCACTTCCGCCAGATCGGAGGTCACGGTGACCTCGCCCACTTCGAATTGCTGGCCTTCTTCGACATTGAACGTCACGAAATAGCCGTCGCGTTCCTCTGCCAGTTCGGCATTCACACCGGTGATGCGGAAATCGACATAGCCGCGGGACTGGTAGAAGTCGCGCAACAGCTGTTTGTCGAACTCGACACGGTCCTCGATCAGCGTGTCGCTCTTGATCAGCGCGCGCAGGAACCCGGCCTGCTTGGTCTGCAAGACGCGGCGCAGACGGCGGTCCGAATAGCGGCCATTGCCGACAAATCCGATGCGCTCGATCTCCGAGACACCGCCTTCGAACACTTCAAAGACCAGGTCCACGCGGTTGTCGCTGCGGCGGATCACCTTGGGTTCGACCCGCGCCGCGATCCGGCCCTGCTGGGCATAGGCTTCGGAGATCGATTGCGCATCCGCCTCGGCGACCCGCGGGCTGAACACCCGGCGCGACTGCGACTGCACGATATTGCCCAGATCCTCGTCGTTGATCCGGCGGTTGCCTTCAAAGGCGATGCGGTTGACTGTCGGGAACTCCACCACGCGGATGACGAGGCGGGAGCCCTGCGGGTCGATCTCGACGGATTCGAAGAGGCCCGAGGCGAGGATGCGCTGATAGGCGTCGTTGAGCTCTGCCGCGCTGACCGTCTGGCCGCGCGCGATGCCCGCATAGGTCAGGATGGTTCCGGCCTCGATCCGCTGGTTGCCCTCGATGGCGACGCTGGAAAAGCTGAAATTCTGGGCGTAGGCGGCCTTTGACGGGCCCATCACCGCAAACCCGGCCCCGAGGGCGAGCGTCAGAACAACCGCCCCAACCGCTCCCTTGACCTGCGCGTTCCTGAGAATTTTGCGCGTTTTCCGCGCGGAAATGACTTCAGCCATCGTCGCAAACCCAATCAACATCCCTCGCCTCGTCAGTATCGGGAATGTCTGGGCTTGTCAAAACGCCAAAGCGTCGTTTTTTCGCATTTGAGGCAGAGATGTTGCGTCCTGTGTCCGACGCGCTTCAACATCTATGCGTTCAGTACATCAGCGATCCGAGGTAGGCGCCGAAAAACAGCGCGAAAATGATCGTCGATATGTACAGAAGCCGGTCCCAGTTTATGGTCACCAGCAGGCTCATACTGCGATACCCGGCCTGGAGGGTCTGCATGGATTCGGTCCTCGGTTGTTCATCAACCTTCAGACTAGCCGCCAAATCGGGCCAAATTACGGCCCGATCCTGCGCAATTGCTGTCACGGACAGAACAGATCATTGGTCAGCGCAAAGATCATCAACGCCAGGATCGCAGTCAGGCCGATGGACATCAGAACCCGGAGAGCGCGGTCGCTGGGCTTGCGCCCCGACACCGCCTCATAGGCAAAGAAGACAAGATGTCCGCCATCCAGCACCGGCACCGGGAAGAGGTTCAGCAGGCCCACCGCGGTGCTGAGCACGGCGATGAACCAGATGAAACTGGCGGTGCCCTGGCTGGCCATGTCGCCCGAGGTCTCGGCGATGCCGATGGGGCCCGAAAGGTTGCAGGTGCTGATCGCCCCCGTCGCCATATGCCACAGACCCGAGAGCGAACCGGACATGATCGCGCCCACCTGGCTCACCCCGGTCGAGAGCGCCTCGCCGAAGCCCGGTGTCTCGGTGGCAGGCTCGAACGCCATGCCGCCGACGATGCCGATGCGGTAGAAGGTCTGAAAGCTGTTGTCGGGCTGCGGCTCGTCCACGCGCTTGGGCGTGAGGTCGATCGGCAGGATCTCGCCGTTGCGCCACACGTCGAGCGCCAGCGTCGCGCCTTCGGAGCCTTCGACGCGCTGCTTGAGCTGGTCGAAGGCAAAGATATCCTGCCCGTCGATGCGCACGATCACGTCGCCCTGGCGCATGCCCGCATCACCCGCCGCGGAGCGCGGCGCGATCTGGGTGGCGATGGGCGGATAGACATAAGGCCCGCTGACAATTGTCTCTGCGCCGTCGCGCAGCACCGTGAACTCGAGCGTCGGTGTCTGCGGCAGCGCTTTCAGAAACGCCTCATAGGCCACCGGATCCTCGAAAGAGGGCGGCGCCTTGCCCGCGATGGCGATCACCTCGTCACCTGCAACCAGCTCCTGCTGGGCGGGAAGCGCGCGCAGATCGCCCACCGCCAGCGGCTCCGCCACAACGCCGCGGAACATGAAGACGCCGGTGAAGATGATGATCGACAGCGCAAAGTTGAAAAGCGGCCCGGCCGCCACCGTCGCCGTGCGCGCCCAGAGCGGCGCACCGGTCATGGTGGAGCGCATCTCGGCTTCGTTGAGCCCGCCCACCGCCTCTGCGTCCACACCGCCCGACGGGTTGGCATCGCCGCGAAACTTGACGTAGCCGCCAAATGGCAGGGCCGCGAATTGCCACTTGGTGCCGAAACTGTCGACGCGGCTGTAAAGCACCGGCCCGAAGCCCAGCGAGAACACCTCCGGAAAGATGCCGGTCCATTTACCGACGATGTAATGGCCGTACTCATGGATCGCGACGATCACCGAAAGCGCCACGAAGAACGCGATGAGCGTCCAGATCAGTCCGCCGAATTGGGGGATGAGCGTCGTCAGTTCCAATAATCCATGCTCCCTTGCGCTGCGTTCACCGGTGTGGCGGTCATGTTGTCATGATCTCATTGGCCGTGATACGGGCCAGATGGTCTGCCTCGAGCACCGTATCAAGGGTGAAGGCGGCATGATTAAGGCTCGGATGGGCCGAAAGCTTGGATAACACTTCCTCCACAACCGGGGCCATGCGGGTGAATCCGATGCGCCCTTCGATGAACCCGTCCAGCGCGGTTTCCTTGGCGGCGTTGAAGATCGCACCGCTCAGCCCGCCCGCCACCATGACCTCGCGCGCCAGCCGCAGCGCGGGCCAGCGGGTCTCGCAGGCGCGGCGGAAATTGAGCTGTCCCAGCGCCGCAAGATCGAGCCGCGCGACCGGCAGCTCCCGCCGTTCGGGCCAGTGCAGCGCAAAGCCGATGGCGTGGCGCATATCCGGCGGGCCCACATGCGCCATCAGCGCGCCGTCGCGGAACCCCACCAGCGCGTGAATGAGGGATTCGGGATGCACAACCGCTTCGATCTGCTCTGGCTTGATCCCGAAAAACTCTTTTGTTTCAATAAGCTCCAGCGCCTTGTTGAACATGGAGGCAGAGTCGATGGTGATCCTTTGCCCCATGTCCCAATTGGGATGGGTGGCGGCCTCGGCGGGCGTGGCATTGGCCAGCGCCTCGAGCGGCCAGTCGCGGAACGCGCCGCCGCTGGCGGTGATGATCACCCGCTCCACCGCCGCGATATCCTCGCCGATCAGCGCCTGGAACACCGCCGAATGCTCGCTGTCGACCGGCAGGATGCGGCCCTGCCCCTGCCTGGCCGCGGCCAGCATCAGTGCCCCGGCGCAGACCATGCTCTCCTTGTTGGCCAGCGCCAGCGCCGCGCCCTGCCCCAGCGCGCGCAGCCCCGGCTCCAGCCCCGCGGCGCCCACGATGGCCGACATCACCCAATCGGCGGGGCGGTCGGCGGCTTCCAGGATCGCCGCCCGGCCTGCCGCGGCCTCGACACCGGACCCGGCCAGTGCCTCGCGCAACGCGGGCCCGTCCTCGTCATAGGCGGTCACCGCAATCTCGGCGCCCAGACGCCGCGCATCCTCGGCCAGCTGCGCCACGTTGCGCCCGCCGGTCAGCGCCACGACGTCGTAATTCCCGGGCGCGCGTGCGATCAGATCGATGGTGTTCTGCCCGATGGAGCCGGTCGCTCCGAAGATCGAAATCCGCCGGACCGCCATTCACTGCACCCCGGGCGGAAAGCCCACAATCGGGCCCGCGATCACCAGAAACACCGCCGCGCCCAGCATCCCGTCGAACCGGTCGAGCAGGCCGCCATGACCGGGGATCAGCGCCGAGCTGTCCTTGACGCCGACCCGCCGCTTCATGGCCGATTCCGCGATGTCGCCGATCTGGCTGGCCATGCTGACCGCCACCGAGATTCCCATCAGCCCGACACCGGCCTTGGTGGCGCCCGCAAAGGCCAGCCCCACCAGCGCCGCGCCGATCCAGCCCGCAACACTGCCCGACCAGGTCTTTTTCGGGCTGACCTTGGGCCAGAGCTTGGGCCCCCCGAATGTGCGGCCGGCAAAATATCCCGCGATGTCCGTGACCACCACGACAACCACCAGCCAGAGCATCCAGAGCAGGCCGAAATCGTCGCGCAGCGCCATCATGCCGTAGCCTGCCAGCAGAATGAGCGCGGTATAGACCGCATAGGTGACGCCACCCGATTCCATGCGCGCCAGCCCCAGCATCGCCGGCAGGAACAGCAGGGGCAGCGCGAATGAGGGCGGCAGCTCGATGGCGATCAGCGCTGCCGCCGCGGTCGCCGCGCCCAGGATGTACTGGCTGCGGTTGCGCGCGGTGTCGAGCATGCAGACAAGCTCCCACACCATCAGCCCGCACACGATCGCGATCAGCAGATGAAACCAGATGCCGCCCAGCCACACCGCCCCCAGCCCGATACCGATCATCGCCAGACCGGCCGCGGCCCGGATCGCAAGGTCGTCCCAGCGCGCGTCGCTCATGCCTTGACGGCCCCGAACCGCCGGTCGCGCATGGCGTAGTTGCTGACCAGCCCGGCAAACTCCCCGGCGGTGAAATCCGGCCAGAGCGTGTCGACAAACTCGTATTCCGCATAGGCCGACTGCCAGAGCAGAAAGTTGGAGATCCGCGCCTCGCCGCTGGTGCGGATCACCAGATCGGGATCCGGCAACACACAGGTATCGAGGTAGCGCGGCAGGGTTTCCACCGTGACATCCGCCGGATCGAGCTTGCCCGCCTGCACGTCTCGCGCCAGCCGCTGCGTGGCGCGCGCCACCTCGTCGCGCCCGCCGTAGTTGATCGCCACCGTCAGGTTGACGCCGGTGCAATCGGCGGTCTGCGCCTCCATCTCGTCCATAAGCCCGGTCAGCTTGGCATCCAGCCGCACCCGGTCGCCGATGAAGCGCACCCGCACGTTTTCATCCCGCAACGCGCGCGCCTCCTTGGCGATGTAGCGCCGGAACAGGCTCATGAGCCCGGCCACCTCAACCTGCGTGCGCTTCCAGTTCTCGGTCGAGAAAGCAAAGATCGTAAGGTACTTGACCCCGACCTCGTCGCAGCTGCGCACCACCTCGCGCACCCGCTTGGCCCCGGCGTGATGCCCGAACAGCCGCGGGCGCCCGCGCATCGTGGCCCATCGCCCGTTGCCGTCCATGATGATGGCCACATGCCGCGGGCCATCGCCGTAATGGATCGTGTCGGGCATGCAGACATCCTTGAATACCGAAACTGACCTTCGTTTATCCGAAGGCGCGCCGAATGCCAAAGGAGAATGCGCCGATCCGCGGGTCTTTGCTTCGGAGCCGCCCTTCGCCTGAGGCCGGGCGGACGGAGGATGACAGCCGGGCCAGGGGAAATCGCCGAGGGGCCCCGCTTTGCGGGGAGGCGGCTATTTCGCTTGGGGCGGATGGCAGGCTCTGTCAGACAGGGATCGGGTGAAGGGCGGTGCGCTGCAAAGGCTTTGCTTTGGTGAGCCCGGAGCCGCGCGTCCGTCCGCGCCAGAGCACCCCGCCGACAGTTGCGCGTCACCTCTGCACTGGCTGAATAAAAGCGCGCGGAAGCGCTCATCCGGATCCCCCGGGAAAGGTCTTCGGGAAAGATCCCCGGGAAAGAACCCCGGTACGATCCCGAACCGTCTCAGACCTGCATGATCTCGCCCTGCTTGGTCTCCAGCGCCTCGTCGACCTTCTTGATATAGGTGTCGGTCAGCTCCTGGACCTCGCCTTCCCAGAACTTCTGGTCGTCCTCCGACAGCCCGTCGGCCTTGGCCTTCTTGATCTGGTCCATGCCGTCGCGGCGCAGGTTGCGGATCGAGACCCGGGCGCTTTCCGCGTAAGAGCCCGCGACCTTGGTCAGCTCGCGGCGGCGCTCTTCGTTGAGCTCGGGGATCGGCAGCATGATGATCGTGCCATTGAGCTGCGGGTTGATGCCCAGCCCGCTTTCGCGAATGGCCTTCTCGACCTTGCCGACCAGCCCCTTGTCCCAGACGTTGATCGTGACCATCCGCGGCTCGGGCACGTTCACCGTGCCGACCTGGTTGATCGGGGTCATCTGGCCGTAGGCGTCGACCTGCACCGGCTCCAGCATCGAGGCGGAGGCGCGGCCGGTGCGCAGCGAGGCGAATTCGGTGCGCAGGTTGGCCATGGCGCCATCCATGCGGCGCGTCAGATCGACGGTATCGAGTTCGAAATCTTCGGACATTGTGGTGAAAACCCTCTCCCTTGGTCGCGCATATCGGCAGATACACGCCAGTGCGCGTCAATGCAATCGGCGCATTTCAGCGCGCCGGACGGGCTCTGCGGGCGCCGCCATTTACCTGCCACATTTGGCGTGAAAGACGGGGGGCACGGCAGCGGGGATGCTGTCGTCCGCGAAGTGGGCGCGGAACGGAAAGCACAGGACACACTCATGATACAGGCAGACCAGTACGAGCGTTACATGCTCGAACTCATCAATGCAGCGCGCGCCAATGTCGGCGCGGCCCCTCTGCGGCTTGAACTCAGCCTCAATCAATCCGCCGAAGACCATTCGGAATGGATGCTGCAGACCAATTACTTCTCGCATACCGGCGCCGGCGGCTCTTCGGCCACGCAGCGCATGCGCGATGCGGGCTTCGATTTCAGCGGCTGGTGGCAATCGGCGGAGAACATCGCCGTGCGCAGCGAAGGCGGCGATCCGGGGATCTGGGACGAGGTCTACCTGCTGCATCAACAGCTGATGAACAGCAGCGGGCACCGCGCCAACCTGCTCGATCCCGAACTGCAATATATCGGTATCGGCATCGAGCTCGGCAGCTTCAATTTCGGCGGCGGCAGCACCACCTCGGTGATCGTCACGCAGAATTTCGGCAAGACGTCGGGATCGGTCAATCTCGATAACGGCCAGGGAAGCCAGACGTCCGATCCTGATCCCGATCCTGATCCGGCTCCCGTGCCGCCGCCCTCACCCGATCCGCTGCCGCCCACCGCAGGCTCCGGGGCCGACCGGTTGACCGGAACCGGCGCCAGCGAGACGCTGAACGGGTTGGGTGGCAATGACAGCATCTCGGGCAACAGCGGCAATGACACGCTGATCGGCGGCAGCGGCGATGACGAGCTCAAGGGCAATTCCGGCTTCGACCGGCTGCAGGGCGATGCGGGCAGCGACCGGCTTCTGGGCGGCAGCGGCAACGATGTGCTGCTGGGCGGCAGTGGCAACGACCGGCTTGTCGGGCAGAGCGGCCACGACCGCATGTTCGGCGAGGACGGCAATGACACGCTGAGCGGTGGCAGCGGCTACGACATCATCGATGGCGGGCGCGGCAACGACAAGCTCTTCGGGCGCGACGACGCCGACACCTTTGTCTTCGACCCCGGCCATGACGTCGACCGGATCCGCGATTTCGAGAACAATATCGACCAGATCGACCTGCGCGAATTCGACTTCGCGTCGGTCTCGCAGGCGCTGAGCTTTGCCAGCCAGCAGGGTGCGCACACCGTGTTCGACTTCGGCGGCGGCGACCGGCTGATTGTCGACAACATCACCGTCAACGCGCTGGCCGACGATCTGCTGATCTGACGGCCCGCCCGGAACATCGCGGTGGGCGGCGCTAGTTGCCCACCCGCGTATAGGTCCCCTGCCCGGCCAGGATGCCGCGGAAACCGCCCGGCTCGTCGAGCGAAAAGACGATGATCGGCAGGTTGTTGTCCCGCGCCAGCGCGATCGCCGACGCATCCATGACCTTGAGGTTCTTGCTCAGGCAGTCATCGTAGGAGATCTTGTCATAGCGCACCGCATCATCGTGCAGCATCGGATCCTTGTCATAGACACCATCGACCTTGGTGCCCTTGAAGATCGCCTGACAGGCCATCTCGTTGGCGCGCAGCGTCGCGGCGGTGTCGGTGGTGAAATAGGGGTTGCCGGTGCCCGCGGCAAAGATGCAGACGCGCTTTTTCTCAAGGTGGCGCACCGCGCGGCGGCGGATATAGGGCTCTGCCACCTCGTCCATGCGGATGGCGCTGATCACCCGCGTGAACACCCCCAGCCCTTCCAGCGCCGATTGCATCGCCAGCGCGTTCATCACCGTGGCCAGCATGCCCATGTAATCGGCGGTGGTGCGCTCCATCCCCTGCGCCGAGCCTGCAAGCCCGCGGAAGATGTTGCCGCCGCCGATCACCATGCAGATCTCGACGCCCATGTCCTGGACCGATTTCACCTCGCGGGCCACCCGCTCCACCGTGGGCGGATGCAGACCAAATCCCTGGTCGCCCATCAGGGCTTCACCGGAGATCTTCAACATCACGCGTTCGAATGCGGTGGATGGGCCACCCGTGTCGCTGCCCGCTTCGCTCATGTTGCGCTCCGTCTTGGCCAGGGGTTAGGGTTGGCGCCATCAATGGCTCAAAACGCCATCGGCTGCAATGGCCGTGCGCGGGTGTGATCGCAGGAACGGAAAGCGCATGGCGGCGACACGATATGACAGCCTCGACCATGCGCTGCGCCAGATCCGCGCCGATCTGCCGGTGCTGATTGCAGGTCCCACGGCATCCGGCAAATCCGCGCTGGCGCTGGCCATCGCCGAAGCGCAGGGCGGCGTGATCGTGAATGCCGATGCGATACAGGTGTTCGGCAACTGGCGCGTGCTGACCGCGCGCCCCCCGGTCGAGGACGAAGCGCGGGTTCCGCATCTGCTTTACGGCCATGTGGCGGCAGACCAGCCCTATTCGGTGGGCGACTGGCTGCGCGCGGTGGCCCCGCTGCTCGAAGCGGGCCCGCGGCCCATCATCGTGGGCGGCACCGGGCTGTATCTCTCCGCGCTGACCGAGGGTCTTGCGGATATCCCTGCCGTGCCACCGGAGATACGCGCCGAAGGTGAGGCGATGCTGAGCACGGATGGTCTGGCACGGCTTGCCGGCAGGCTCGATGCGCCCAGCCGCGCGCGCATCGACACCGCCAATCCCGCGCGGGTGCTGCGCGCCTGGGAGGTGCTGCGCGCCACCGGCCGCGGCATCGCCGACTGGCAGGATGACACGCCGCCGCCTCTGCTGCCCGATACCGCCTGCCAGCGCGTGCTGTTCGAGGCGCCGAAAGACTGGCTCACTCCGCGGATCGAGCGCCGCTTCGACGCGATGCTGGCGGCGGGCGCGCTGGAGGAGGCGCGCGCCAACCTGCCCCATTGGTCGCCCGCCCTGCCATCGGCCAAAGCCATCGGGGCGGCAGAACTCATCGCCCATCTCGAAGGCGAGATGACGCTTGGTGAGGCCAGAACCCGGGCGACGATCCTCACAAGGCAATTCGCCAAGCGCCAGCGCACCTGGTTTCGCGCCCGGATGCGCGACTGGCCGGTGATCGCCCCCGGTGTCGCCGCATGAGCCGCATCCCGAACTTCCTGCGCAAGAGCGCGCGGATCTCGCATCCGCCGGGCCCGCAGCCCATCCGCTGCGGCTCCTTCGCGCTGGCCACGCCCGGCGCTGCCTGGAACTACGCGCTGCTGCATGACCGGCCCGACAATTTCCTGCTCTGGATCACCCGCGGGCAAGGCCGGGTGATCGTGAATGGCGAGCGGCGCGGGATCTCGATGAACAACGCGCTCTATCTGCCTGCAGGCACACTCTTTTCCGTCGATATCCCCTACGGGGTGCAGGCGCTCTACATGGAAAGCCCCGCCGGGCTCACCGGCAAATTGCCGCGCGATCCGCTGCTGCTGAGGGTGCGCGAAAGCTATGCGCAGGCCGAACTGACCGGAGAAATCGACGCCATGACCCGCGAGGTGACGCAGGACCGCGCCTATGCCGCCGAAGCGCTGGAGGCGCATGTGCGGCTCATCGGCGTCTGGCTGCGGCGGCAGATGGCCGCAGGGGCCGCCGACACGTTGGCCGACACCGCAGCGCGGCGGCTGGTGAGACGGTTTGCGCAGGCCGTGGTGCGCGATTTCCGCACGCCGCAGAGCATGGGGGACTATGCCGGGGCGCTCGACGTGACGCCGACCCATCTCAGCCGCGTGTGCCGCCAATGCTGCGGCAAAACCGCCGCCGATATCCTGACCGAACGCAAACTGCACGCCGCGCGGATCGCGCTTTGCGCGCCGCGCCCCTCGGTCAAGGATGTCGCGGCGGGGCTCGGGTTTTCCTCCGCGGCCTATTTCACCCGCTTCATCCAGAGCCATACGGGGCAGAGCCCGACCGCGCTGCGACAGGAGGCTCAGGGCCGCCCGATGCGCCCCTGAAACTGCAGGCCCAGACCCGCAGCGTCCCTCTGCCGCAAGTTTTTTGTCGTTTTTACTCCGTGCATATGTCGTTTTCGACATATAAAATGGCGAAACCTGTCGTTGACGCCGTCCTGCATTCCATGCGGAATGGGCGTCGTAACGGGTTGGCACGCATCGAGTGGACAGCAAATACGCCAGATGATGCGAAAAAATCAGAACGAAGACCCGAAAAAACAATCCATGTGTCACAGGGAGAACAGAATGACGCAATCAACAAAAACGGCGTGGGTACACCCCGCCGCCGAGATGTACGCGCGCGAAATGAAGGACGGCATCATCAGCCGTCGCGAGTTTCTGACCCGCGCCACCGCATTGGGCATGACGGCCGGCGCGGCCTATGCGCTTGGCGGTCTGGGCAGCCCGGCAGAGGCCGCAGGCCACGCTCAAGAGGGCGGCACCATGCGCATCCAGCAGGAAGTGCGCGCGCTCAAGGATCCGCGGACCTTCGACTGGACGCAGATCTCCAACTTCACCCGCGGCTGGCTGGAATACATGGTCCAGTACAACCGCGACGGCAGCGTGCAGGGCATGTTGCTGGAAAGCTGGGAGGCCAATGACGACGCCACGGAATATACGCTCAATGTGCGCCCGGGCGTGACCTGGAACAATGGCGATGCGTTCAACGCCGATGACGTGATCCGGATGTTCGAATACTGGTGTGACCAGAACGTCGAGGGCAACTCGATGGCCACGCGCATGCTGACGATGATCGACCCCGACACCAAGAAGATGCGTGGCGACGTGATCGCGAAAACCGATGATCTGACGGTCAAGATCACGCTGCCGCAGCCGGACATCACCATCATCATCGGCATGGCCGACTACCCGGCCGCCGTGGTGCATGCCGATCACGATCCGGCCACCATGCTGGAGCAGCCGATCGGCACCGGGCCGTTCCTGCCCGAAAGCCTCGACGTGGGTCAGAAGGCGGTTCTGGTCAAGAACCCCGATCATACCTGGTGGGGCGATGCCGCCGAAGGCGTTGGCCCGGCGGTTCTGGACCGTATCGAGTTCATCGATTACGGCACCGATCCCGCATCCTGGATTGCCGCGGTCGAATCCGAAGAGGTCGACCTGCTTTACCAGAACGTCAACGAGTTCATCGAGATCGGCGACGCCATCGGCTGGGAGAAATCCGAAGTGATCACCGGCGCCACGGTGGTTCTGCGCTTCAACCAGCAGACGCTGGTCGGCGACAGCGCGCCTTATGCCGACGTCAAGGTCCGCAAGGCGTTGCAGATGGCGGTCGACAATGCGATCTGCCTCGAGCTCGGTTATGCCGGTCTCGGTGTGCAGGCCGATGACCACCACGTGGCGCCGGTGCACCCGGAATACGCCGATATCGGCGGCACCGAGTTCAACCCCGACGGCTCCATGGCGTTGCTGGAAGAGGCCGGCATGGCCGATTTCGAGCATGAGCTGATCACCATCGACGACGGCTTTACCAAGAACACCGGCGATGCGGCGGCGGCGATGATGCGCGATGCGGGTATCAACGTGACCCGGACCGTGCTGCCCGGCTCCACCTTCTGGAACGACTGGGCGAAATACCCGCTGTCGATCACCGAATGGAACCACCGCCCGCTGGGCGTGCAGGTGCTGGCGCTGGCCTATCGCTCGGGCGAGGCGTGGAACGAGGCGGGATACGCAAACCCCGAGTTCGACACCAAGCTCAACGAAGCGATGTCGATCGCCGATGCGGATGCCCGCCGCGAGGTGATGGCCGAAATCCAGAAGATCATGCAGGACGACGCGGTGATCATCCAGCCTTACTGGCGCTCGCTCTACCGGCACTATGCACCGGGTGTTGTGGGGGCGGAAATGCACCCCGCCTTCGAGATCCACGTGCACAAGCTGGGTTTCGCAGCCTGACACTGACAGCAAGGGCCGCCCCAGACCGGGGCGGCCTTTTTTCCGGCGCGAGGCGCCACAACCAAAAGACGGGGCCAACCCGCCAACGCACCGACAGGGGCTGACATGGGACTTTTCATTCTCAGGCGTGTGTGGGTCATGATCCTCACATCACTGTGCCTGACCTTCATCGTGTTCTTTCTGACCAACCTCTATCCGAACCTGGAAAAGCTCGCCAAATCCGAGGGCAATTTCCGCATGACGGATGAGCAGGTGGAAAGCTGGCTGAGCAATCGCGGCTATACGCAGAACGTTTTTTCCAAATACGGTCAATGGCTTGGCATCCTGCCGGGCTATGTGATCGAAGGCTCTGACGAGACTGTGCGCGCGCGTTGCCAGATCCCCGGAGAGCCTGTCGAAGACGCCGCGACCTTCTGCGGCGTGCTGCAGGGCAACTGGGGTTTTTCCACGGTCTTCAAGGTGCCGGTGCTCGACAAGGTCGGCGAAAGCCTGGCGCTCACCGGCAAGCTGATGTTCTGGGTGATGGTGCTGATGGTGCCCTCGGCGCTGCTGCTGGGCGTGCTTGCGGGCATGCGCGAAGGATCGGCCACGGACCGGACGCTCTCGACGGTGGCGATCACCACGACGGCGACGCCGGAATATGTCTCGGGCGTGATCCTGGTGGCGGTCTTCGCCTCCGCCGCGGTAGGGCTGCAATGGTTCAAGGCCACCGCGACCTCGGCGATGGACGACGCCAATTTCGAGAACTTCTTTCTGCCGGTGCTGACGATTTCGCTTTACGGCATGGGTTATATCGCGCGGATGACGCGGGCCTCCATGGCCGAGGTGATGACCGCGCAATATATCCGCACCGCCCGCCTCAAGGGTGTGAAATTCCGCGACATCGTCGTCAAACACGCGCTGCGCAACGCGCTGATCGCGCCCTTCACCGTGATCATGCTGCAGTTCCCATGGCTGCTCAATGGCGTGGTGATTGTCGAGACGCTCTTCAACTACAAGGGCTTCGGCTGGACGCTTGTGCAGGCCGCGGGCAACAACGATATCGAGCTGCTGCTCGGCGTCTCGGTGGTGTCGGTGCTGGTGGTGCTGATCACCCAGCTGATTTCCGATATCGGCTACGTCTATCTCAACCCGCGCATCAGCGTCAGCTAAGGAGGACCCCGCATGGACCCGCTTTCCTGGGGAGAAATCCTCGCCCGCGTCCTGGCCCAGTTTACCCCGGTCTGGATTGCGCTCGTGCTTGTTTTTGTGGTCTCGATCCTGTTCAAACGCAGGCTCGGGCTCTATGGCAAGCTGTTTGACAGCCTGATCGGCATGATCGGGTACGGCATGGTGATGTTCTGGGTGTTCACCGGCGTCTTCGGCGCTTTCGATCTCATTGTGACCCATGACAGCCTGCAGCAGATTTCCTCGATGAAGAACAAGGTGCCGGGCTTTCCGATCCTTGGCGCCGAAGAGGGGCAATATCCCTATTACCTGCTGGGCGGCGACAATCTGGGGCGCGACGTGTTCTCCCGGATGATCGACGGCGCCTGGGTGGTGGTGCAGATCGCGCCGCTGGCCACGGTCTTTGCCTTCATGGTCGGCATCACTCTGGGCCTGCCTGCGGGCTATTACGGCGGCCGGCTCGACACCGCGCTGAGCTTTCTGGCCAACCTGATCCTGGCCTTCCCGGTGATCCTGCTCTTTTACCTGCTGGTCACGCCCGAGATCATCGCCACCGGCATTCCGAACTACATGGCGACCTTCCTCTTCATCTTCCCGATCATCTTTGCGGCGGTGCTGCTCAACTCGCGTTACCACACGCGCCCGACGCTGCGCACGCCGCTGCTGATCGGCGTGCTGGGGGTGCTGGGCTGGCTGTACCTGTCGCTGGTCTCGGAGGTGGGATCGAAGGTCTACCTCATCCCCGGCTTTGCCGATCTCTTCGACGTGCCCGCCGGGATCCTCGTGGTCTTCGTGTCGGTGGTCTTCGTCAACTCGCCCACGGTCTTCCGTATCGTGCGCGGCCTGACGATGGACATCAAGACGCGCGATTACGTGGCCGCCGCCCAGACCCGTGGCGAGGGCCCGTGGTACATCATGCTTTGGGAGATCCTGCCCAACGCGCGCGGGCCGCTGATCGTCGATTTCTGCCTGCGCATCGGCTATACCACGATCCTGCTGGGCACGCTGGGCTTCTTCGGGCTGGGCCTGCCGCCCGAAAGCCCGGACTGGGGCACCACCATCAATGACGGACGGCGTCTTCTGCGGATTTATCTGCACCCGGCGCTGGTGCCCGCGATCTCGCTTCTGACGCTGGTGCTGGGGCTGAACCTGCTGGCCGACGGTCTGCGCGAAGAGAGCCTGCGCGATTGATCCATGCCGGACCGGGGGGCCAGCCCCCCGGACCCCCCGGCGGTATTTGTAAAGAGAAGAAACAGCAGCGATGCGCGCCGATCTTCTCGGGAGAGACGACATGAAAGACGGCTACGACGGACCCATCCTGGAGATCGACAAACTCTCGATTTCCTTTTTCACCCGGCTGCGGGAGATTCCGGCGGTGATGGATTTCTCGGTTGTGGTGCAGCCCGGCGAGGCGGTGGGCCTCGTGGGCGAATCCGGCTGCGGCAAGTCCACCGTGGCACTTGGCGTGATGCAGGATCTGGGCAAGAACGGTCGCATCGTCGGCGGCTCGATCAAGTTCAAGGGCCGCGATCTGGGCGCCATGAGCCTCGATGAGCTGCGCGAGATCCGCGGCTCCGAGATCGCGATGATCTACCAGGAACCGATGGCGTCGCTCAATCCGGCGATGAAGATCGGAAAGCAGCTGATGGAGGTGCCGATGATCCATCGCGGCGCGTCCGAAAAGGACGCCTATGAGCGCGCGCTGCAGGTGGTGACCGACGTCAAGCTGCCCGACCCCAGGCGGATACTCGACAGTTATCCGCACCAATTGTCGGGCGGACAGCAGCAGCGCATCGTGATCGCCATGGCGCTGATGGCCGAACCGTCGCTGCTGATCCTCGATGAGCCGACCACCGCGCTCGATGTGACGGTTGAGGCAGCGGTGGTCGAACTGGTCAAGGAACTGGGCAAGAAATACGGCACGTCGATGCTGTTCATCAGCCACAATCTGGGGCTGGTGCTGGAAACCTGCGACCGGATCTGCGTGATGTATTCCGGCGAGGCGGTGGAGCGCGGCTCCATCAAGGATGTCTTTGACGAGATGCAGCACCCCTATACGCAGGCGCTCTTCCGCTCGATCCCGCTGCCGGGAGCGGACAAGAACGCGCATCCGCTGCGCGCCATTCCCGGCAACTTCCCGTTGCCGCATGAGCGCCCGGAGGGCTGCAATTTCGGCCCGCGCTGCGATTATTTCGAGGCCGGACGCTGCGATCAGGGCACCATTCCGATGGAATCGGTGCCAGGCAATGACCGCCATGCCACGCGCTGTCTGAAGTTCCGCGAGATCGACTGGAACGCGCCGCTGACCGCCGATATCGCCAAGGAGAAATCCGAGCCCGGGCGCGTGGTTCTGAAGATGGAGGACCTCAAGAAATACTATGAGGTCGCCGCCAACGCGCTGTTCGGCAAATCCGGCGAGACCAAGGTTGTGAAGGCCAACGAGACGCTGAGCTTCGAGGCGCGCGAAAGCGAGACGCTGGCCATCGTCGGCGAATCCGGCTGTGGCAAATCGACCTTCGCCAAGGTGCTGATGGGGCTGGAGACCGCGACCGACGGGCGGATCCTGCTCGACAATCAGGAGATCCAGCACGTGCCGATCCAGGCGCGCAACACCAAGACGGTGGCGGATGTGCAGATGGTCTTCCAGAACCCGTTCGACACGCTCAACCCGTCGATGACGGTGGGCCGTCAGATCATGCGCGCGCTGGAGATCTTCGGCATCGGCGACAGCGAGGAAGAGCGTCGCAAGCGGATGCTGCAGCTGCTCGATCTGGTGAAGCTGCCGCGCGAATTTGCCGATCGCATGCCGCGGCAATTGTCCGGCGGGCAAAAGCAGCGGGTGGGCATCGCGCGGGCCTTTGCCGGCGGTGCGCGGATCGTGGTGGCCGATGAGCCGGTCTCGGCGCTCGATGTGTCGGTGCAGGCGGCGGTCACCGATCTGCTGATGGAGATCCAGCGCGAGCAGAAGACCACGCTGCTGTTCATCAGCCACGATCTGAGCATCGTGCGCTATCTCAGCGACCGGGTCATGGTGATGTATCTGGGCCATGTGGTCGAGCTAGGCACCACCGAGCAGGTCTTTGCGCCGCCCTATCATCCCTATACCGAGGCGCTTTTGTCAGCGGTGCCGATCGCCGACACGTCGGTCGAGAAAAAGCACATCGTGCTGGAAGGCGACATCCCTTCGGCGATGAACCCGCCGCCCGGATGCCCGTTCCAGACGCGCTGTCGCTGGAAGGACCGCGTGCCCGGCAATCTGTGTGAGCAGGACGTGCCGCCGGTGCGCAAGATGGCCAGCGGACATCAGCTGAAATGCCATCTCGATGACGCGGTCTTTGACGAGATGGAACCGGTGATCAAGGTCGCGGCGGAGTAACGCTCCGGAGACGGCATTGTGGCCCGTCGGTTGTGCGGCGGGTCAGTCTGTGGCGGAGGCGTCGGGGGCGCGGGCCGCCTTGCGGGAGGCAAAGACCGGCGCCGGCGCGGGCTCTTCCGGCCGCGGACCCGCGTCTGCCGTTCGGGATGAGGGTCTGAGCCGCCGCGCCTTGCGCACCGGATGCGGCGCGATGGAGGACAGTTTCAGCAAGCCCTTCTGCGCACCCAGCGAGAGCGATGCGGCAAATCTGAGGTCGATGCAGTCTTCGTGAAAGAAGCTCGGGTTGGCGGCAATCTCTTCATCGCCGATGAGCAGTCGGACGCCCAACCGCTCCATCGCGTCGGACAGCTGTTCCGCCATCTCCATCTGCGCAGGCTCGAACCGGGCGCCCGCGCGCCCCAGCGTTATCACATGCCCCTCGCAGCGCTCCTGCCCCACCAGAAGCACCGCCGCAATCCGGCAGCTTTTGCGGTTATAGGCCATGGCGAACCCCCAGCGGACCAGGAAATCGATCCCGAAAAGAAGACCCACAATGCCGAACACGGCTGTCAGCAACATCAGGAACTGAACGGTGGTGCTGCTGCGGTCGGGATCGCGGATATCGGCGCCGAACACCGACAGCGCCGGCAGTTGCAGGACCCCGCCATAGAGCGTCCCGTCGCCGCGGCCTTGCGAGCTTTCCTGCACTTCACAGGCGACGGCCACCGCCGCGTCGAGGTCGCTGATACGCGCCAGCATCCGTTCGGGATAGGGGATACGGCCGGTATCCGCGACCTCCGCCGCCTGTTGCAGCAGCGCCAGGATCCGCGGCGCCAGAGTGTCGAGACCGCGATCCTTGAGCGTGCCGATGGTGTCCACTTCGGAGATGCGCGACAGCATGCCGGTGATGCGGGCCTGGTCGCCGTCATCCAGCCAGCCGTCACCTTCGCTCAGCTCCGCAAGGTAGGAGGCCAGAGAGACGATGTTGGCCGGGGCCTGACAGGCCAGCGCTGCCGCGGGCAGTGACATAATCACCACAGCCAGAAGCGCCGTTGCCCAGCCGCGCAGGCCCGGGGCCGTTCCGCCAGTATCCGTAATGTCGCGCGTCACCACAGCCCTGCCCCGGCAAATGCTCCTAACATTTGCGCAGGCTGGCAGAAAACCCATAAGCAAGGCTTAATCGCGGATCAGATTCCCGGGTGACGGCTGTCAGCTGCCCCAGATGATCTTGACGTATTTGCGGGTCTCGCGGAACGGCGGCACACCGCCATGTTTCTGCACCGCCCCCGGACCCGCATTGTAGGCCGCCAGCGCCAGACGCCAGGAGCCGAACTTGCGGTACTGCATCTTGAGATACCGCGCGCCGCCATCGAGATTTTGCTGCGGGTCATGCGGATCGACGCCGAGCTGCCGGGCGGTGCCGGGCATCAGCTGCGCGAGGCCAATCGCGCCTTTATGTGACAAGGCCTTGGGATTAAAGCGGCTTTCCTGGTTCACGAGGCGCAGGAACAGATCCTCGGGCACGCCGTTCTTGCGGGCCGCCTGCCGCGCCATATCCGCATAAGCGCCCTTGTAGCGGCCCCGGTAGACCGGCGGTTCGCCATCCGTCGAGGGGCCGTATTTGGTCGGCGTGACCACCTGCGGCGGCTGCAGACGCACCGAATTCTTGTATTGCTGGGCGGCGCGGCTATCGAGCACCTTGGTCTGCGAGGAAAACAGCCGCGCGCGGTTTTGCGTCGACAGCAACTCGGCCATTGCGGTGGTCGCGCCGAGGCTCGAAATCACCGCAATTGTGATGAAAAGTTTCACGAAAAAATGCTCCCGGTACCCGTTCGAACCAATTCCCGCCAAGTGACTGGCGCACTATTACCGAAAATGCCCGACATGACCAGACTTGGTCGCTTCACCCCTTATTAACCCTCATCGGCTGGTGTAGTCTGCGGCACAATTCCGCCGCTGAGATTCGAAAGGGAAAGACATGGCCGGTTCCGTCAACAAGGTAATCCTGATCGGCAATCTGGGCCGCGATCCCGAGGTGCGCACGTTCCAGAACGGCGGCAAGGTCTGCAACCTGCGCATCGCCACCTCCGAGAACTGGAAGGACCGCAACACCGGCGAGCGGCGGGAGCGGACGGAATGGCATACGGTGGCCATCTTCAACGAAAATCTCGTGCGGCTGGCAGAGCAATATCTGCGCAAGGGCTCCAAGGTCTATATCGAGGGAAAGCTGGAAACCCGCAAATGGCAGGACCAGTCCGGCCAGGATCGCTACTCCACCGAGGTTGTGCTGCGCCCCTATGCCGGTGAGATGACCTTCCTCGACGGCCGCAGCGAAGGCGGCGGCGGGGGTGGCGGCTTTGGCGGCGGCGGTGGCGGCGGGTATAGCGACGATTACGGCAGCGGTGGCGGCGGCGGCGGTGGCCGCGACTACGGCGATCAGGGCGGCTCCGGCCCGGCGCGTGCACCCTCCCGCGATATCGACGACGAAATCCCGTTCTGACGCCCCTTCGCGCCACAGGGATGCGGCGGTTTCGCAAGGCATCTGCGCAAGGGGTTGACGGTAAAAGACGCCGCTTGATCAGTTCGCACAGTTTCACCGCAGCCGTGCGGCGCGGCACGGGCGGTTTTGCGGGCCATCGCAGTTGGCTCTTGCCCGACCGCGCCCCCACGGGCCATCTTCGCGCCAGCAGATAAAGAGCGGGAGACAACGCATGACCCTGCCCCTGAGCGGTATCACCATCGTCGACCTGACCCATGTGCTGGCCGGGCCGTTCTGCACCATGACGCTGAGCGATCTCGGCGCGGATGTGATCAAGGTCGAGCGTCCGGGCGCGGGCGATGACACACGGGCTTTTCCGCCCTTCAAGGACCGCAAATCCGCCTATTTCGCGGCCATCAACCATGGCAAGAAATCCATCGCGCTCGACCTGCGGGACAATGACGAGGACCGCGCCACCTTCGAGCGGATCCTGGCGCGCGCGGATGTGATCGTGGAAAACTTCCGCCCCGGCGTGATGGAGCGTCTGGGCTATGGCTGGGACGCGGTGCATGCGGCGTATCCGCATCTGATCTACGGCGCGGTGTCGGGCTTCGGGCATACCGGGCCCGACGCCAAGCGCCCGGCCTACGACATGGTTGTGCAGGCGCGCGGCGGCGTGATGTCGATCACCGGCGAGAAGAACCGCGACCCGGTGCGGGTCGGTGCCTCGATCGGCGATATCGTGGCGGGCATGTTCCTCAGCCAGGGTCTGCTTGCCGCATTGCTCGACCGGGAGCGGACCGGCCGCGGCCGCAAGATCGATGTGGCGATGCTGGATTCGCAGCTTGCGATCCTGGAACATGCCATCGCGCTGACATCGGTGACCGGCAAGGCGCCGGGCCCGTCGGGCGCGCGCCACCCGTCGATCACGCCGTTCGAGACGTTCCACGCCTCCGACGGGCTTTTTGTGATTGCGGCGGGCAATGACAAGCTCTTCGAGAAGCTCTGCTGGACGCTCGACCTGCCGCTGGCGGACGATCCGCGTTTTGCCACCAACCCGGCGCGCTGCGACAATGCGCGGTTGCTCAAACGTCTGATCGAGGCGGTGACCATCGACAACACCCGCGCCTTCTGGATCGCCAAGCTGACGGCGGCGGGCATTCCCACCGGTCCGATCCAGAGCGTCGACCAGGTGCTGAAGGACCCGCAGATCCTGGCGCGCAACATGGTGGTCGACGTGCTCGACCGCAATGGCCGCGCGGCCTACAAGGCGGCGGGCAACCCGATCAAGATGACCGAGGCGCTCGATCCCAGCACGCGGCCCCCCGCACCCGATCTCGATGGCAATCGCGGCGAGATTCTGCGCTGGCTCGACGGGCTTTGAGAGCGGCTGAGCGGGTGCGATCAGCCGCAGGTCGCCGGGGGCACGCCCGGTGCGCGATGGAGGCTGAGCCACCGGGAGCCCCGAAGGTTTCAGGCAAGATGAAGCAGGCGCGGGGCGGTGTTTTTGAGGCCGGCGGCGCCGGACGCCGTTTTCCGGCAACGCTGCGCCGCTGACATGGGTTTTCATTGCATGGATTATCCCTAGTCTGCGCGCAAACCGCTTTGGGATTCTGTCATGAGCCAAGACCCTCTTGTTGTCTTCACCCCCTCCGGCAAGCGCGGGCGGTTTCCTGTCGGCACTCCGGTGCTCACCGCTGCGCGGCAATTGGGGGTGGATCTCGATTCGGTCTGCGGCGGGCGCGGGATCTGTTCGAAATGCCAGATCACGCCGGGGCATGGCGCGTTTCCCAAGCACGGTGTCACGGTGGCAGAGGGCGCGCTGTCGCAGTGGAACGCGGTCGAGGAACGTTACGACCAGAAGCGCGGGCTGAAAAGCGGGCGGCGGCTGGGCTGTCAGGCCAGGGTGCAGGGCGATATCGTGATCGACGTGCCGCCCGAAAGCCAGGTGCACCGGCAGGTGGTGCGCAAGGCGGCCTCGGCGCGGGCCATCGCCATGGACCCGGCGACACGGCTTTACTACCTCGACGTGCAGGAACCGGACATGCACGAGCCGACCGGCGATCTGGAGCGGGTGGCGCGCGCGCTGCGCAGCCAGTGGGATATCCCGGAGATATCCACAGAGTTCTCCACACTTGCCCGTTTGCAACCTATCCTGCGCAAGGGCGGCTGGAAAATCACCGTGGCCTTGCACAAATCCGACCATGACGCCACGCCAAAGCTGATTGCCGCCTGGCCCGGGCTGCACGAAGACGGGCTCTACGGTCTTGCCATCGATCTCGGCTCCACCACCGTGGCGGCGCATCTGACCGATCTCGACACCGGCGCGGTCATCGCCTCTTCGGGCATCATGAACCCGCAGATCCGCTTTGGCGAAGACCTGATGAGCCGGGTGTCCTACGCGATGATGAACGCGGGCGGCGACCGGGAGATGACCGCCGCCGTGCGCGAGGCCATCGATGCTTTGGTGACCGAGATCGCGCGCGAGGCCGGGATCGATCCGTCGCTCATCCTCGAGACGGTGTTTGTCTGCAATCCGGTCATGCACCATCTGCTGCTGGGCATCGATCCGGTCGAGCTGGGCCAGGCGCCGTTTGCGCTGGCCACGTCCTCGGCGCTCAATCTCAACGCGGTGGAGCTGGGGCTGGCCACCCTGCCCGCCTCGGCGCAGATCTACATCCTGCCCTGCATCGCGGGCCATGTGGGTGCCGATGCCGCCGCCGTGGCGCTCTCCGAGCAGCCGGGGCAATCGCAGGAGCTGGCGCTGATCGTCGATGTCGGCACCAATGCGGAAATTCTGCTCGGCAACACCTCGCGCGTTCTGGCCTGCTCCTCCCCGACGGGCCCGGCCTTTGAAGGGGCGCAGATCAGCTCCGGCCAGCGCGCCGCCCCCGGCGCCATCGAGGCGATCCGCATCGATCCGGTCACCAGGGAGCCGCGCTTTCGGGTGATCGGCTGCGATCTGTGGTCGGACGAGGACGGTTTCTGGCAGGCGACCGCGACCACCGGCATCACCGGGATCTGCGGCTCCGGCATCATCGAGGCGGTGGCCGAACTGCGCATCGCGGGGCTGCTCGATCCATCGGGGCTGATCGGTTCCGCCGCGCAGACCGGCACAGACCGCTGCCAGCCCGAAGGGCGCACCAACGCCTATCTGATCCACGATGCCAGTGCCGAGGGCGGGCCGCGCATCACCGTGACCCAGGGCGATATCCGCGCGATCCAGCTGGCGAAATCGGCGCTTTATGCGGGCGCGCGGCTGCTGATGGACGAAATGGGGGTCGACAAGGTCGACCGCGTGGTGCTGGCGGGCGCGTTCGGGGCGCATATCTCGGCCCTGCACGCCATGGTTCTGGGCATGATCCCTGACGTGCCGCTCGACAAGGTGTCAAGCGCGGGCAACGCCGCCGGCACCGGCGCGCGGATCGCGCTATGCAACCTGGCCGCCCGTCGCGAGATCGAACGCATGGTGGGCGAGATCACCAAGGTGGAGACCGCCATCGAGCCGCGCTTTCAGGAGCATTTTGTCGCCGCCAACGCGATCCCGCACGCAACCGACCCGTTTCCGGAATTGTCGTCGATTGTCACGCTGCCCTCGGTGAGCTTCAACACCGGTGGCGGCGAGGATGGCGGACGCCGCAGACGGCGGCGCGGCTGACGGCGGCTCCGCGCGCGTGGCGCGCCGGTTTGCACTTGACGAACCGCCCCGCCCGCGACTACGCAACAGATCTCAGGGCGGGTATGGTGAAAAGGTATCACGCGAGCTTCCCAAGCTTAAGTTACGGGTTCGATTCCCGTTACCCGCTCCAGCACATATGTCGTTTTACCCTCGGGACTCTGGTCAGAGACGTGCCAGCAGCGCGGCCACGCCCGTGCGGATCTCGTCGCGCAGCGGCCCGTCGCGCGGCGGATCGTCAAGCCGTGTCAGCATCTCATCCGAGGGCTGGCCCTTGCGACCCCAGCGGAGCGCGCGCAGCACGTCGCGATCCGCACTCTCGAGCATCTGCGCGCTGTCCTGCCCCGAGAGCGCGCCCCAGACCCGCGCCCAGCAGCGCGCCACCGACCACGGGTTGTAACCGCCGCCACCGCTGACGATCAGGCGTGGCGCCATCGCGCGCAAGGCCGTCACCGCCGCCACATGGGTGTTGTTGGACAAGGCCAGCCGCGACAGCGGGTCTTCGAGCAGCGCGTCCGCGCCGCATTGCAGATAGATCGCGTCGGGGGCGAAATCCGCCACAAGCGGCAGGATCAACGCGTTCAGAACAAAGGCAAACTCGCTGTCATTATAGCCGCGCGGCACCGGCAGGTTGAACGCGGCCCCGCCGCCGGTCTCGACCAGCGCACCGGTGAACGGCCAGCGCGCCTCTTCATGCACCGAGATCAGCCGCACCGCGTCCGATCCGTCAAACGCGGCCTCCACCCCGTCGCCATGATGGGCGTCGATATCGACATAGACAACACGGCGCAGGCCCATCTCCAGCAGGCGGCGGATCGTCAGCACCGGCTCGTTGAGATAGCAGAACCCCGCGGCGCGGTCCGGAAACCCGTGATGCGTGCCGCCGCCGGGATTGTGCACAACGCCGCCCTTGGCCACCAGTTCGGCGGCGAGCAATCCGCCCCCCACCGCCGTTGCGGGGCGCCTGTACATCTCGGCAAAGACCGGGTTGGAGAGCGTGCCGAGCCCGTGGCGGAGACGGTCGCGCTCTGACACGCGTTGCGTCGCTTCGGCCTGCATGAGGGCGCGGATATAGCCCTGCGTGTGAAAGCCCGCGAGCGCCGTGGGCTTGGCGCGCGGCGAGGTGCGGTAACGGCTGTCCGGCAGCCAGCCCAGCGAGCGGATCAGCGCCGTCACCGCGGGCACCCGCTCGATCGAGAGCGGATGTGTGCGCCCATAGACAGAGCCCCGGTAGATCCGTGAGCCGATGAAAACCGCGCTTTGCATGGCGGGCAAGCTATAGCGTTTCGATTTGAACTTGAATCGCCAATGCACGGCCGCGCGGTCGGCGGGTTTGACAGGCGGTAATTGCTGCCGCCGCCGCATCGCGCTACTCAGTCGTCAGATGACGACCCCTGCCGCCTCTCTGCCCTTGCCGAGATTTCTCTGGCTCACCGCCCTGCTGGTCCTGCTCGGCGCGGCGGGTGGTTTTCTGGCCAGCAGCGCGGGTCTGCCGATGCCGTGGATGCTGGGCAGCCTGCTGGCCTCGGGGGGCATGGTGCTGCTGGTGGCGCCGCGCGCGCTTGACCCTTATGTCTTTCCCAACGAGCTGCGCAGCCATTTCGTGGCGCTGATCGGCGTGATGATCGGCACGCAGGTGACTCCGGAACTGCTGGGGCTTGCCGGGGATCTGCCGCTCACGCTGGTCGGACTGGCGAGTTTCGTGTTGCTGGCCCATGGCGGCAACTACCTGATTTTCAAGCGCATTGCGGGTTATGACAGAACCACGGCGTTTTATTCCGGCACCCCCGGCGGGCTGATGGAGAGCATCGTGATGGGTGAGGCGGCGGGCGCCGATATCCGCGTTCTGATGGCGCAGCAATTCCTGCGCATCATCTTTGTCATCACGCTGTTGCCGCTCGGTCTGTCGCTCTGGTTCGGCGAGGCGGTGGGCAGTGCCTCGGGGCTCAGCGCCAGCGATACGCTGGGTCCGGTGGGCCCGCTCAGCCTTGTGCTGATCGGGGCCGCGGCGGTGCTGGGGTTGCGGCTGGGTCGCTTGCTGCGCCTGCCCGCGGCGCAGCTGACCGGGCCGTTGCTGATCGCCGCGACGGCGACGCTGACCGGTGTGCTCGATCTGCATCTGCCGTTCTGGCTCATCGCGTTCACGCAGCTGATGATCGGCGTCACGCTGGGGCTGCGGTTCAAGGGCACCGACAGTGCTCTGCTGCGGCGCTCGGCGGTGATGAGCCTGATCTCGGTGCTGTTCATGCTGTGCCTGGGCGGGCTGCTGTCGCTGGGGCTGGCCCGGCTCACGGGGCTCGATTTCCTGCTGCTGTTTCTCAGTTTCGCGCCCGGAGGTGTGGCCGAGATGTCGGTGGTTGCGCTCAGCCTTGCGGTCAGCCCTGCGCTGGTCAGCCTGCACCATATCGTGCGGATCCTGATGACGGTGACGTTTCTGGGGCTGTTGCAGAGACGGGTGAAAACCGACGCCGGATCAGCGCCCTAGAAGGCGACGTTCAGGCGTTTTCGGCCTTTTCGGCCAATGTCAGCCATTCGTCTTCTGCCGCCATCAGGCTGCTCTGCCGGGTGCTGAGCGCCTCGGTGGCCTTGGTGAACTTCACCGGCTCGCGGGTGAAAAGCTCCGGATCGGCGAGCAGGGCCTCGAGCTTGCCAATCTCGCGCTCGAGAGTGGCGATGATCTCCGGCAGCGCCTCGAGCCGGTGCTTTTCGGTAAAGCTGAGCCCGCTTGGCTGGGCTTTTGCGCGCGGTTTCGCAGGCTCGGCCGGTTTTTTCGCCGCACTGGCCTGCGATGGCGCGGCGGCATCGCGCTTGCCCCGCTGCGCGCGGTAATCGGACCAGCCGCCGGCGTAAACCGTCGCCTTGCCGCCCCCCTCCATCGCGATGGTTGTGCTGGCCACGCGGTCGAGAAAATCGCGGTCGTGGCTGATCAGCAGCACGGTGCCGTCGTAATCCCCCAGAATATCCTGAAGCAGATCAAGAGTTTCCACGTCGAGATCGTTTGTCGGTTCGTCCAGCACCAGAAGGTTGCTTTCGCGTGCCATGATCTTGGCCAGCAGCAGCCGCGCCTTTTCGCCGCCCGAGAGCGAGCGCACCGGCGCGCGGGCCTGCCGTTCGTCAAAAAGAAACTCCTTGAGGTAGCCCACCACATGTTTCGGCTGGCCGCGCACCAGAACCTGATCGGCCTTGCCCGAGACGCGCATCTCCTTGTCGCCGGTCAGACTTTCCCAGAGCGACATGTCGGGATCGAGCTGCGCGCGGGACTGGTCGAAGACCGCGGGCACCAGATTGGTGCCGAGTTTTACTTGGCCCGCGTCGGGCACGATCTCACCGGTCAGGATGCGGATCAGCGTGGTCTTGCCCACGCCGTTGGGCCCGACAAAGGCCACGCGGTCGCCGCGTTGCACGGTGAGGGAGAAGTTGCGCAGAATTGGCTTGTCGTCGAAAGCGTGGCTGATGCCTGTCGCGTCGATCACCTTCTTGCCGCTCTTGGGGCCGTCCGCCAGCGCCATCGCCGCCGCCCCCTGCCGCCGGATCTGCGAGGCGCGTTCGGCCCGCAGGTCGCGCAGCGCGCGCACCCGGCCCATGTTGCGCGTGCGCCGCGCAGAGATTCCCTCGACCGCCCAGCGGGCCTCCGCCTTGATCTTGCGATCGAGCTTGTGGCGGGCGATATCCTCGTCGGCCCAGATCTTGTCGCGCCAGTCCTCGAAACCGGAGAACCCCTTTTCCAGCCGCCGCACCTGCCCGCGGTCGATCCAGAGCGTGGCACGGGTCAGCTCGGTCAGAAAGCGCCGGTCGTGGCTGATCAGAACAAACGCCGCGCGGGTGGCGCGCAGCTCGTCCTCGAGCCAGCCGATGGCCTCGATGTCGAGATGGTTGGTGGGCTCGTCGAGCAGCATCAATGCCGGATCTTCCGCCATCAGCCGCGCCAGCGCCGCACGCCGCCGCTCGCCACCCGAGGCCGCGGCCACGAGCCGTGCGGGGTCGAATTTCAGCCCCTCACCCGCGCGCTCCACCCGGTACATCTCGGACGGGGCGAGCTCTGCGGCGGCAAAATCGCCCAGCGTCTCGAAACCGCTCAGATCGGGATCCTGCTCCATATAGCCGACCGTCACACCCGACGGCACGGCGCGCGCGCCGCTATCGGCCTCCACCAGCCCCGCCATGACCTTGAGCAGGGTCGATTTGCCCGACCCGTTGCGCCCCACCAGCGCGACCCGGTCGCCGGGCTGGATATTGAGCGAGAGATCGGCAAAGACCGGATCGCCCCCGAAGGTGAGCGCGATGTCGGTGAGTTGCAAAAGGGGTGCCTGTGCCATGACGGGCCATATGGCACCGGCACCGGGCGGCGGCAAGCGCTATGGCCGGTGATGTGCCGGCTGGTCGCCGAGAAGGATGCCGTGGTGCTTGGCGGTCACGCGGTCATTGCAAGCGCCCCTGCCAGGCCCGACTTGCGCGCTCGCCTGCTAATGCGCCAGCATCCGCAGGCGCCTTTTGCGGGTGGCGGGGATGCGCGACAGCTCGACCCCGGTGAACACATGCAGCGTGTCGAGCGCCGGATCCACCACCGCGTGATCGCTGACCCAGCCGCCCATCGCAAGATAGGTGCGCAGGAGCGGCGGCAGACCGGCCCAGGCCTTCTGCGCATCGGCGGGTGCCGCGATGCCGTCAAACCGCACCACGCGGGCCGCTTTTTGCCGCGGCCGCCAGCGTGCCGGACCGGCATGCCGTGCGCCCAGCAAGGCAAACGCTTCGGCGTGCGGCGCGGCGTCGGTGCCGCGAAAGCTGCTGCACCCAAAGAGCAGCCGCGTCGCGCGCGCATCCACATAAGCGGTGAGCGCCGCCCAGGCGATGCGCAGGATATTGGGGTCGTGGCGCTCCGGATGCAGGCAGAACCGGCCCAGCTCCACCATTGGCGCGTCAAAGCCCGCAAGCGCCGTGAGGTCGTAAAACTGTGCGGCGTAGCTCTGCGCGATCTCGGCGCCCGAGGCCAGAGGCAGCACGCGGCAACAGGCCACCATGGCGCAATCCGCCATGTCTTCGATCAGCAGGTGGTCGCAGCGCGCGTCAAACCCGTCCGCATCCGGCCCGGCCAGGCCGAACGCCCGGGCGCGCAGGGTCTGCGCTGCATCCAGATCGGCCGGGCTGGCCGCGACACGTGCGCGAAACTGTCCGCGGTGCAGCGCTGGCATGGTCTCTCCGAGCCGTGATCCCGTCCCGACCGACCTGCCAGAGCCTTGTGTCGGCACTGTGACGACCCTTTAATTATTGAGCAGTTCGCTGGCCGACAGCCCGCCGATATTGCCGAAGAGTTTGCGGATGAAGCCGATATCGCCATCGCCGGACTTGGTCACACGGCGGCTGATCGGCACAACCCGGCCATCCTCCAGCCCGTAGGTGATGATGCCCTGCACCACGCCGACATCGTCGAAGGTGATGGCGACGATCTGGCGGTCGATCACTTCGGGGCGCTTCCAGGCAAAATGGCGCACCTCGGACTCGACATAGTAATAGCCGCTTTCGTTCAGCACGCCGGAGGTGGTGGGAACACCCACCAGATCCTCGACCGAGGCCTTGGTGTCGACGCCGGGCACGATCTGCTGCAATTCGTCTTCGGGCGGCATCCAGCCATGGCTGCGATACTGAGCGGTACACGCGCCAAGCGACAGCAGCACCAGCGCCACCACACCCGCTTTTGCACCAGCTTTCGCCATTGCCCGCATGACCCACCTCTTGCCTTGGACCGTACTGCCTCCTATTCGGATTACAGAAGGAATGCCAGCCATTCAAGACAAGGAAATCCCGACCATGTCGCAACCGCAACTAGAGCATAGCAAATTCCGCGTCGCGAAACTGCGCCAGTCGGGCGAAACCCGGTTCGATCTGGCACCGGAAAAAGCCGCGCGCGACGCTTTGGCCGCGACGCTCGGGATCGAGGCGATCCGCAAGCTGCGCTTTGCCGGTGCGCTGATCCCGCAGGGCCGCAACAGCTGGCGGCTGGAGGCGGATCTGGGCGCCACAGCGATACAGAGCTGCGTCGTGACGCTGGAGCCCGTGACGACGCGGATCGACACCACGGTGACCCGCCGCTTCGTGCCGTCCGCGCAGATCGGAGAGTTCGAGGCCGGATCGGAAACCGAGATGCCCGACGACGACACGCTGGAGCCGCTGGGCGAGGTGATCGACATCGCGGCGGTGATGGCCGAAGCGCTGGCGCTGGCCCTGCCCGCCTATCCGCGCAAGGACGGCGAAGACCTCGGCGAGGCGGTTTTTGCCGAGGACGGCGTCGCGCCCTTGACCGATGACGATCTGCGCCCCTTTGCGGGATTGTCCGCGCTGCGCGACAAATTGCAGACCCGCGACGATGACAGCTGAAATTTCCCTTGCGTCGGACCGCGTTCTGCGTATTTTCGCGCCTTCATGCGAATTCATGGGTTGTGTCCCGGCGGCGCGTGGCGCTAAGAGGCACAGACTTCCAGACACCGGCCAGACAACTGGCCCCCGATGCAATACAGAGGTTGAGACATGGCCGTCCAACAGAACAAGGTTTCGAAATCGCGGCGCAACAATCGCCGGGCGCATGACGCGCTCGTCGCTGCGAACCCGAACGAATGCGACAATTGCGGTGAGCTCAAGCGCCCGCACCACGTTTGCCCCGCTTGCGGGCATTATGCCGAACGCGAAGTCGTCGCGATGGCCGACGAGATCGACCTGGACGAAGACGCAGCCTGAACCGTCTGATCGGGGCGCCCTCGTATGACCTCGACGCAGGATCAAGACAAGGCGGGCAGCGACAGGACATTGGGCGGCGACAGCGGCTCCCAGACCGGCAGCATCGTAATTTCCGTCGACGCCATGGGCGGCGACCGTGGGCCGGCGGCTGTTGTCGCCGGCATCGATGCGTCGCGTCACAAGAACCCCGAGATTTCCTTTCTGCTGCACGGGCCCAGGGACGAGCTGGAAAAGCTGGTCGCGAAAAAGCGTGGCCTGGCGGAGCGCTGCCGCATTATTGATGCTCCGGGTGTTGTCTCGATGACCGACAAGCCCAGCCAGGTGATGCGCCACGGCAAGGACACCTCGATGTGGTCCGCGCTCGAATCGGTGCGCGACGGCGAGGCCACGGTGGCGGTGAGCTGCGGCAATACCGGCGCGCTGATGGCGCTCAGCATGATCCGGCTGCGCAAGCTGCCCGGTGTGAACCGCCCCGCCATCGCGATCCTCTGGCCGTCGCGCAACCCGCAGGGCTTCAACGTGATGCTCGACGTCGGTGCCGACATCAAGGCCGACGCGCAGGATCTGCTGCAATACGCTCTGATGGGCGCCTCTTACGCGCGCAACGGGCTCGAGCTTGGCCGCCCGCGGGTCGGTCTGCTGAATGTCGGCACCGAAGAGCACAAGGGCCGCGCCGAGCTCAAGGAAGCCAATGAGCTCATCGCGCAGCACGCCGATGCGGGCAATTTCGACTTCGTGGGCTTTGTCGAGGGCGGCGACATCCCCGGCGATCGCTGCGACGTGATCGTGACCGACGGGTTCACCGGCAACGTGGCGCTGAAGACCGGCGAGGGCACCGCCTCGCTGATCGGCGATCTGCTGCGCGAGGCATTTGCCTATTCGATGGCCTCGCGTCTGGCGTCGCTTCTGGCGCTCACCTCGCTGCGCCGCCTGCAAAAGCGCATCGACCCGCGCCGGGTCAATGGCGGGGTTTTTCTGGGCCTCAACGGCACGGTGGTGAAGTCGCACGGATCGGCGGATGCCACCGGTGTCTCCGCCGCGGTCAAGCTCGCCTTCGAACTTGCCAAGTCGGGCTTTTCGGATCGGCTGGCGGCACGGGTTGCCTCTGCCGCCGAGCTGGCTCAGGATATCGCCGAGAAAGCCGCGCAGCAAAAAGACGCGGACCCGGACGGCGCGGACGACGACGCCGGGCCCGGCGAAACCACCGGGACCGCTGAGGAAAAGGACGCATCTGCCCGATGAACACCGTGTCACACTCCCGGGCCGTCGTCATCGGTGTTGGCCATTACCTGCCTGAACGCGTCGTGGAAAATGCCGAATTCGAGGCCAGCCTCGACACCAGCGACGAGTGGATCCGCTCGCGATCCGGCATCGAACGGCGGCATTTCGCCGCCGAGGGAGAGACCACCTCCGATCTGGCCACCAAAGCGGCGCAGGCGGCGCTGGCCGATGCCGGGCTCGATGCGACAGCACTCGATGCCATTGTGCTGGCAACCTCGACCGCGGATATGACCTTTCCATCCGCTGCCACCATGGTGCAGGCCAATCTTGGCATGACCAAGGGGTTTGCCTTTGACGTGCAGGCGGTCTGCGCGGGCTTCATCTATGCGCTGGCCAATGCGCAGGCGTTGATCCTCTCGGGCCAGGCCCGGCGCGTGATGGTGATCGGGGCAGAAACCTTTTCGCGCATCATGGACTGGACCGACCGGGGCACCTGCGTGCTGTTCGGCGATGGCGCGGGCGCGCTCATTCTGGAGGCCCAGCCGGGCACTGGCAGCAATGACGACCGTGGCATCCTCTCGACCGACCTCAATTCCGACGGGCGGCACCGCGACATCCTCTATGTCGATGGCGGCGTGGCCACACAGAACACCGGCTTTCTGCGCATGCAGGGCAAGGAAGTGTTTCGCCACGCGGTCGAAAAGCTCGCCGCGACCGCCGAAACCGCATTGTCGAAGATCGGCATGTCCGCGGACGAGATCGACTGGGTGGTGCCGCATCAGGCCAATATCCGGATCATTTCCGGCACCGCGCGCAAGCTCGGCCTGCCGATGGAGCGGGTCGTCGTGACCGTCCAGGATCACGGCAACACCTCGGCGGCCTCCATTCCGCTGGCGCTTTCGGTGGGCAAGGCGCGCGGCCAGATCCGGCAAGGCGATATGATCGTGACAGAAGCGATCGGCGGCGGTCTGGCCTGGGGCGCGGTTGTCCTGCGCTGGTAATCGCTCACTCGAAAGATAAATTGAGCCAGCCAAGTCCTTGTTATTGACTTCACATTTACCCTGCGCCACTCTCGCGTCAGCCACGGGAGGGATGAGTATGGGTGAGAAGACCCTGACACGTATGGACCTGAGCGAAGCCGTGTTCCGAGAGGTTGGACTGTCGCGCAACGAAAGCGCCGAGCTGGTCGAAGCCGTGCTGCAGCACATGTCCGACAGCCTCGTCGAGGGCGAACAGGTCAAGATCTCCTCCTTCGGCACCTTCTCGGTGCGCGAGAAAGCCGCCCGGATCGGGCGCAATCCCAAGACCGGCGAAGAGGTGCCCATCCAGCCGCGCCGGGTGCTGACCTTCCGGCCGTCGCATCTGATGAAGGATCGCGTCGCGGCAGGCAACAAGCGCTGAGGCGGCGAGCATGGCGAAGTCCCGCGACGCCTTTCGCACCATCTCCGAGGTGGCCGATTGGCTCGAGACGCCCGCCCATGTGCTGCGGTTCTGGGAAAGCAAGTTCAGCCAGGTGAAGCCGGTGAAACGCGCCGGTGGACGGCGGTATTACCGTCCCGCCGACATGGCGCTTCTGGGCGGTATCAAGAAGCTGCTGCACGAAGACGGGATGACCATCAAGGGCGTGCAAAAGATCCTGCGCGAGCAAGGCGTTAAGCATGTCTCTGCGCTCTCGGTCGAAGTCGATGAGGACGCGCGGATCGCGGTGATCGACGACGCGCCCTATGTGGAGGTCGAGCCCGAAAGCGCCGACGTGGTGGCCTTCAACGAAGACAGCGCGCGGGAACTGGCGGAGAGCTTGGCAGAGGAGGCCGCGCCTGAGCCCATCGAAGACCCGATGGCCGAGGTGCCGGAGATCGAGGCCGAAGAGGAGGACCCGCCGGAAGAGGCCGCAGAGACCCCTGCCCCCGACCCATTGCCGGTCCCTGAGCCCGACCCGGACCCCGCTTCGGAGCCCGCGCCCGAGCCGATGCCCGAAAGCGCGGCGGAGGTGCCAGAGGCCGATGCGCCCGAGCCCGAGCCCGAGGACACACATGCAGAGGTGCTGGAGGCCCGCGAGGAGTTTCCGCTGGCCGCCCCCGACACGCCCGAAGAGACCCCGCAGGCAGAGCTTGCCCTGGGTGAGGACCACGATGCCGAGGCCCTGCCGCAGGACGATCCCGCAGCAAGGAGCGCGGTCGAGGACGAGGCCCCCGCCGCTCTGGATGTCGATTCGCAGGACGCGCCCGAACTCGCGCCGGAAGAACCCGCACAAGACGTTCTGGCCGATGCCTTCGACACGCCGGACGAAAACCCCGCCGAAGAGCTCGAGATCCGGACCGACCCGGGCGACGCCTCCCCGGCAGAGACGGCGATGCAGGACGCCCTGCCTGATTTCCTGACGCGCACGCTGGAAGAACGGGTCGAGGATGACGCGGCAGACGACGCCGCGCCCGCCATCCCCCCCTCCATCCCCCCGGTCGAAGACGTCACACCCAATTACGACCCGACGCCGGGGCCGCTTGGCCTGCTGTCGCGGATCGAGCGCCTGACCCCCGAACAGGCCAACGCCATCGACCCGCTGCGCCTTGAGCTTGAAGCGGTGCATGCCCGGCTGGTTCAGCTCTCGCGCCGGTGACAGGCGGCGAAATTCGCGGCACAAAAGGCTTGCTCCCGCGGTCAAAACCGGTATGACACCTGCAATTAGTCGGGCTATGGCGCAGCCTGGTAGCGCGTCCGTCTGGGGGACGGAAGGTCGCAGGTTCGAGTCCTGCTAGCCCGACCAATTTACCACTTTCCAACATCTGACTGTCCATCGCGAGATCCCTCGCGCGGCGCGGTGCGCGTTTTTTTGCGCGATCCCGCGCAGGCAGGATCCGGTGACCGCGACAGCGACACGCCCCCTGTCAGCTTGCCCATTTGCGCGGTATAACGAAGACAAAGGCGCGGATTTGCGCGCCGACCGGAGAGACCCGATGCCCATCGTTGAATCGCAGTATTACTTTGGCAATTCGCTGGTGAACTATGCCGAAGGCGGCGGCCTGACCAATATTCCGGTCTGGATCGACCAGTTTGCCGAGGCCGGTGGCAACAGCTACGCGATGGCGGGCGGCTACGGTTTCCTGCGCGACTTCGCCGACCGGGACATGCCCAACTCGCAATGGGGGTTCGACAGCGTCGAGCCCGCCTGGGACGCCGAGAGCGAAGGCTTCGATGAGGCCGCGTTTACCTCGATCCTGATTGCGCCTGCGAATTTCATCCAGGACGTGGCGCCGGACGCGAATTACGCAGGTGACAGCCGCGCGCCGCTCGACGCGCTGTCCGAGATCGTGGTCGCGGCCAGCACCGCCCATCCGGGGGCCAACCTCTATCTCTATCAGGGCTGGCCTGACATGGGGCCGTTCAGCGAGGACACGCCGCCGGATGCCGCGGCGCTCGCCGATTACCACGCCTATGCGCAGGGCGCCTATACCGACTGGTATGTGGATCTGGTGGAGACGGTGAATGCCGAGGATCCCGACGCCAACCTCACGCTGATCCCGGTGGGCGCGATCCTGTCGGAGCTCTTGAGCTCTGTTTTGGCCGACATCCCGGCAGAGGCGCTTTATGTCGACAGCGCCCCGCATGGCACCGAAACCACCTATTTCCTGGCCTCGATGATCACCTATCAGGCGACATTCGGCGAAGCGCCATTGCCACCGCAGGACTGGCCCGAAGAGGTCGATCCGCGCGTCGAGGAGGCGTTTGACGAGATTGTCGCCCTGATCGACACCCGGCTCGACACGCTCGGTCTGCCCGAACCCGTTGATCCGATTGATCCCGTCGGTCCGGATCCCGACCCCGTTGACGATCCCGATCCGGATCTCCCGCCGGAGCCGGACCCTGCCCCCGCACCCGTACCGGACCCCGCGCCTGACCCTGCGCCCGCACCCGAACCTGCGCCTGACCCCGCGCCCGAGGACGGCGACGGGCCCACCCCGCCAGCACCTCCTGCGGACCCGGCCCCAGCGCCCGCAAGTCTTTACACGGCCAGCTATTTTTCCGTTGACCCAACCGTGCGCTCGCTCGATGAGGTTGACTTTTCCGCCGCAGCGGACGGCACCGGCACGCTTGCGGAGCTCGATTTCATCGGCACCACCGAGAGCCTGCTCGACGGCGCGCCCGGTGATCACGTCGCGATGCATCTGTCGCGCACCATCGACAGCGCCGAAGGCGGCGTCTGGCGGATCGAGATGCAGGCCGAAGACGACGCCCGCGTGCTGCTGAACGGCGAGGTGATCCTCGACAGCGGTGATGTCGCCTTCGAGGCGCTGCAATTTGTCGAGGTAGAGCTCGATCCCGGCAGCCATACGCTGGACGTCCTGCATCTGGAGATCGACGAGGAGATCACGCTGGATGTCGATGTCTTCGAGCTGGATGCGCTCGTCGAGGACCAGGAGGATCTGCCCCCCGAAACCGGCGCGTCCGGTGCGTCCGATGCCAATGCCGCTCTGATCGCCACGCTGTCGATGGCCGGTCTGCTCGATCCCATGGCGTTTGACGCGGAGCGCGAGGCGCTGGACGAGGCCGAAGCTGCCGCGGAGGATCAGGCCACCCTGATCTGAACCGCGCCGCGCAAACCGCACCCCCCGGCACGCGCCCGGTGGCCAAGCGGTCGTTTTGCCCTCCCCCTGACGGCGCGCGCTTGCTAACAAAGGCGCGAATTGCCTGCGGAGGGGCTCACATGACCGGCGTTCTGGCCAGCCAGCAAATCGAGGCGCTGATCGACAGCGGCGCGCTTTCAGCCGAGATCCCGTTTGTCGACGGTCAGGTGCAACCGGCCAGCCTCGATCTGCGGCTGGGAACGGTGGCCTACCGCGTGCGCGCCTCGTTTCTGGCGGGGCATGGCAGCCCGGTGGCCGACCGCGTCGCCGAGTTCGAAATGCACAGGATCGACCTCAGCCAGGGCGCGGTGCTGGAAAAAGGCTGCGTCTATGTGGTGCCGCTGATGGAGCGGCTGGCCTTGCCGGGCGGCGTTCAGGCGATCGCCAATGCCAAATCCTCCACCGGGCGGCTCGATCTTCTGACCCGCGTGATCACCGATGGCGGCACGGAGTTCGACCGGATCGGCGCGGGCTATGACGGCCCGCTTTACGCCGAGATCTGCCCGCGGTCGTTTTCGGTGCTGGTGCGCCCCGGCATGCGTCTCAACCAGATCCGGTTCCGGCAGGGACGCGCGGTGCTCAGCGATGCCGAGCTGGCCGATCTGCATGCCGCAGAAACGCTGGTCAGCGGAGGTGAGCCGGTGATCGGCGAGGGTCTGGGCTTTTCTGTCGATCTCGAACCGGGGCCCGGCGGGCTGGTGGGGTATCGCGCGAAACCGCATACCGGGGTCATCGATCTTGACCGGATCGGGGCCTACGATCCGCGCGATTACTGGGACGCGCTCTACAGCAAGAGCCGGCAGCTGGTGCTCGATCCCGGCGCCTTCTACATCCTCGTCAGCCGCGAAGCGGTGCATATCCCGCCGCGCTATGCGGCTGAAATGGCGCCCTATCTGGCCATGGTGGGGGAGTTTCGGGTGCATTACGCCGGGTTTTTCGATCCCGGGTTTGGCCATGCGGCAGCGGGTGGCACCGGCGCGCGCGGCGTGCTTGAAGTGCGCTGCCACGAGGCGCCGTTTGTGCTTGAACACGGCCAGATCGTCGGCCGGCTGGTCTACGAGCGCATGTCAGAGGTGCCCCGGCAGCTTTACGGCGCGGGGATTGCGTCGAATTACCAGGGCCAAGGGTTGAAGCTGTCGAAGCACTTCCGGGCCTTGTGACCTCGCGACGGGACCACGCTTTTGCAGCCCCATGCAAAAACCCGCATCACGTGCCGCTGCCCGAAATCAAGGATTTCAACGCGTTACGTGATGCGCGATCTGTCAGATATTTCGTCACGCGCTCTGGGCGGTTACCGTCCGGGCTCATCGGCGCGTGGTCTGCGCAGCCTTACCGGTGGCAAGAAAACCCCGCCGCAAGACCAGACCCGCTGCCATGACAGGCACAGATCATCGGCAGATCGGCGGCCAGCCCGGGCCCGCCACTCGCCGCGGATGTCAGCGCATCTTGCTGGCGCGGCGCGCCATGCGGATCGCCTGTTTCTGCTGCTTTGCCGACTGGCGCGCGGCCTTTGCCTGACGGCGCTCCGCCGGGGTCATTTCATCCTGCGAGCGGCCCTTGCCGGTCGCGCGGTTGATGCCCGCGTCGACACCTTTGCTGACCACCCTGCGCAAGACCATGCGCGCAATCATGCTGAAGATCCGGTCCATGCTCATTCTCTGCCTCATATGTCGCGTTTTTCCGGACAATAGCACGAAACCCGGCAGAAATCAGGCGACAAGCCACTCTTTCTGCGTCGCATGATCCGAATTTGACGCATCCGGACGCGTAATCCCCTGCAACACGACGCGGTCCCGTCCGCGGCTCTTGGCCTGGTAGAGCGCGTCATCGGCCATGCTCACGCTGGCCTGCAGATCTGGCGCGCGGCGCGGATCGATCATCACGCCGCCCACCGATACGGTCACACCGCAATCGCCACGCAGCTTGTCATCGGTCTTGACCGCGGAGCGGATGCGCTCGGCAGTTTCGGAGAGCGCGTGGAAATCGGGGACACGCACCAGCACCAGAAATTCCTCGCCACCCCAGCGCGCCACCAGATCGGTGAGCCGCACATTGCGTTTCAGAACCTCCGCCACCGCCCTGAGGATCGCGTCACCCGCGACGTGGCCTTGCGTGTCGTTGATGCGCTTGAACTTGTCCACATCGACCATGAGCACCCCCACCCGCATCTCGCCCGCCGTGTTTTCGTAGGCGTGCTGCGCGGCGCGGCGGGTGGCGGTCTGGGTCAGCGGATCGAGGCTCAGATCCCGCAGCAGCTGCTTTTCGGTGCGGCGCGCGGCGTCCATCAGACGCGCCAGCCGGGCGCTCATGATCATGAAAAGCGTCATCAGGAAGAACATCTCGACCGTGTTGAGCCCGGCGCGAAACCCTTCGGTCACCGCCGCGCCCGACCGGTTGAGCAGTGCAAACAGCAGCTCCAGCGCCAGCAGAAACAGGATCGCGCCGCGCATCAGGCGTCCGTTCTCGTCATCGCGCAAAAGCCCGCGCAGCTTTCGGTGGCGTGCAAAGACCACCATGTTGGCCAGCCCCAGCGCCAGCAGCGCCAGCGTGGTGGTGAGCGACATCGAGCCAAAGAACCCCTGCACGTTGTTGAGCGTGCCCGGCAGAGATACCGCGGGCGGCCCGAGCGCCAGCACTGCCAGCGCCAGCGCCTTATCGCGGTCGCGGTCGCGGAGGATCTGCGCGCTGGCCATGAGCGCCAGGCACAGCGCCGTGTTCCAGCCCATGCGGCCGAGATCTTCGGCGTCGAGAAGCGTCGCGGACAGTATGTTGGAGACCGGAAACGCCGCGGCCAAGAGCAGCACGATGCACCAGAGCCCACCTTCACGGCGCGAACGGCGCGTCATCGGTTTTTGCGACAGCGTGGCGGCCAGCGCAAAGACAATGGCGAGGAAGGTCAGGGGATTGGTTCGCGGCGCGTCACCCGGCGCATAGATATGGCGTTGCCAGTGAAACAGGTAATCCGACTGCACCAGACAAAGCGCACCAATCACCACCAGCAAGGCCGTCACCCGGATCTGCGCAGCCAGCCGCAGGATACCCGCATCCGGCGCATGTCGCTCCGGTCGCTTCACCCGATCGCTGCGCGCGCGCGGCAGTCTATCCATTCCGTCTTTCACAAACACTGTCCAGCGCAGCTCAGTCGGCGGGAATTTTTAGGCAAGTTTGGTTAAATGAAGCTTAAACTTGCGCACTAATCTTCGAAAAGTTCGCTTTGGCCCTCTTCGGTCTCTTCCTCGGCATCGACATCGCCGTCGCCGGCGACAGGCATTGCCCCGGCGGGCACGCGGCTTTCCAGCAAGCCCGCAGCGCGCAGTTCGGCAAGCCCCGGCAGGTCGCGCGCGGATTCCAGTCCGAAATGGTCCAGAAAGGTTTGCGTGACCACAAAGGTCACCGGGCGACCGGGCGTCATGCGCCTGCGGCCAAAGCGGATCCACTCCATCTCGAGCAGCTGGTCGATGGTGCCGCGGCTGACGCCGACGCCGCGAATTTCCTCGATCTCGGCGCGGGTTGCGGGCTGGTGGTAGGCGATGATCGCCAGCGTTTCGATGGCCGCGCGGCTGAGCTTGCGGGTCTCCACCGTCTCGCGGTGCATGAGAAAGCCCAGATCGGCGGCGGTGCGCACCGCATAGGCGTCCCCCACGCGCACCACGTTCACGCCGCGACCTTCGTAGCGTTTGCGCAGATGCACCATCGCTTCGGCAGCGTCGCAGCCATGCGGCATGCGGGCGTTGAGCTCGGCGATGGTGACCGGTTCTGCGGTGGCAAAGAGGATCGCTTCGACCATGCGCTCCTGCTCGCCCATCGGCGGCGCCTCGAAAAGACTGTCGCGCGCGGGCGCGTCTTCGGCATCGGGATCAGCGGTTTCGGGATCGGGGCGCTCGTCAGTCACGCGGCCCCTCCCGCCGCCGCACCCGGATGGGCGCAAAGGTCCCGGATTGCTGCAGCTCCGCCTTGCCTTCCTTCACCAGTTCCAGCGAGGCGGCAAAGGTCGCGGCGGTGGCCGAGCGCCAGCGCACCGGATCGGCGTCCCAGCCATCGGGCAGGTAGGAAGAGAGCTCCGTCCATTGCCCGGCAAAGCCGATCATGCCGCGCATCCGGTCGAGTGCCTGTTCCATGGTAAAGACCTTCTCGCGATCCATGGTGAAGGGGCGAAACTCGTCGCGTGTGCGGATCCGCGCATAGCCCTGCATGAGATCGATGAGCGAGGCGGAATAGCTCACGCGGCGCACCCGCTCCACCGCTTCGGGCAAGCCGCGGGCAAAGAAATCGCGGCCCAGCTGGTCCCGCGCCATGAGCTTGGCGGCGCAATCGCGCATCGCCTGCAGCCGTTCGAGCTGAAAGGCGAGATGCGCGGCCAGATCTTCCCCCGAGGGGCCCTCCTCTTCGGGATCGGGCGGCAGCAGCAGGCGGGATTTCAGAAAGGCGAGCCAGGCGGCCATCACCAGATAATCGGCGGCAAGCTCGATGCGGAGCGTCTTGGCCTCATCGACAAACGCCAGATACTGCTTTGCCAGCTCGAGGATCGAGATCCGCCGCAGATCGACCTTCTGCGTGCGCGCCATGTTCAGCAACAGATCGAGCGGGCCCTCATAGCCATCCACATCGACCACCAGCGCTTCGGCCGCCAGCCGGTCGGTGACCGATTGGGGCTCGGCAAAACTGTCGACGGGCTCGGTCATAAACGGCGGTTCGCACTCACGGGATCAGTGCCTCAAACTCCGCCCGCAGCGCGTCGATGTCAACAGCGACAGGCGGTTTGCGCGCATCGAGCGCGGCCTCTGCGCGGGCCTGACCGGCGGATGTAAGCTGACCCGCGGTGGTCATCACCGCCACCATCTCCGCCAGATCGCCGTTGCAATGCAGCACCGCGTCACAGCCTGCGTCGAGCGCCGCGCGGCTGCGCTCGGTCACCGAGCCGCTCAGCGCCTGCATCGAGATATCGTCGGTCATCAAGAACCCGTCAAAGCCGATTTCGGTGCGGATGAGCTCGATCATCACCGGCGATGTTGTGGCCGGGCGGGACGGATCGATGGCCTCGAAGACCACATGCGCCGACATCCCGAGCGGCATCGTGTTCAGCGCCCCGAAGGCGGCAAAATCGACCCTGTCGAGCGTCTCGCGCGCGGCGGAAACGCGGGGCAGCTCCAGGTGGCTGTCGAGCGTGCCGAGCCCGTGGCCCGGCATGTGTTTGATCACCGGCAGCACCCCGGTCCCGAGATGTGCCTCCGCCACCGCGCGGCCCAGGGTGACGACCTCCGAGATATCGTGCGAAAAGAGCCGGTTGCGCAGGATCGGATGGGTCTCGGCACGCGCGACATCGAGCGCGGGCGAGCAATTGCCGTCGATCCCGAGCGCCAGCAACTCGGCGCTGATGATCCGGTAGCGCAGCGCCATGGCCTGCGCGGCAAGGCTGCCGAACCGCGCCACATCCTCGAGCGGCGGCAGCCAGTCGCTGACCAAGGGCGCGCGCATGCGCTGCACCCGACCGCCCTCCTGATCGATGAAAATCGGCGCGTGCCAGCCCACCGCGTCGCGCAGATCCGAGGTCAGCGCCCTTATCTGGTCGTGGCTTTGCAGATTGCGCGCAAAGAGGATGAAGCCAAAGGGACAGGCCTCTGCAAAGAAACGCTTTTCCCCGGTTGTGAGGGACAGTCCTTCGCAGCCCAGAATGGCTGCGCCAAACGCTCTCACCGCGTCACAACCGGGATGCAGTCGACCTGGCCTGCGACAAAGGCCGCGCAGAAGCGCCGGGCATCCGAGAGATCCTCGAACCCATGCGCGCGCAGGCGGTAGAACACCCGCCCGCCAGAGCTTGCGCGCTGGATCACCCGAGCCTTGCCGTCCATGTAATCGCCAAAGCGGGTCTGCATTCTGGCCCATTCCGCGCGCGCGACCTCGGGGCTGTCGAAGGCGCCGATCTGTACCAGACGGGTGCCCTTTTCCAGCGTATCGGGGTCGATCTCCTGCGCGTCTGCGGCGGGGGCCGCGATGACATCTTCGGGCGAAAGCGCGGTGAGCGATGCGGTGCGCAGGCCCGCCGGGCGCAATTGCGGGCGCAGCGACCGGCCGAGCCCCAGCGCCGCGGTGACTGGTACCGCCGGTGCGGCGTCGGCCCCGGCATCTGCCGCAAGCTCGGCCCAGGCAGCATCGACCGGAGCCACCTCTGCCTCCAGATCCGACAGCGGCGTCGCAGTGCCGGTGAGTTCGGCCACCAGATCCGCCATGGCGGCGTCACCGGGGTCGACCGGCTCGGTCGGGGCGCGGGCCTGATCCTCGGGGATGATCTCTTCAGGCTCGATTTCCATCAGCACCGCCGCTTCGGCGAGCGACGCGTCGAGCGGCATCGGCGGCGCGGTCTCGATGAGCGCACCTGCGGCCACATCCTCTTCGGAAAGACCCGCCGGGCGTGGCGCCAGCACCAGCCGGTCGGCAGGCGCCGCGGCGGTGCCCTGCCCGGCCACTTCGTTCACCGCCAGCCCCTGATGGTCGGCCAGCTGGCCGCCGGGATCGACCGGTGCGACGCGCATCGGGCCGTCCATCGCCGCGACGATCGGCACGCCGCTCACATCGCGGGCGATCATCTTGTAGCCCCAGACGCCGATGCCGGCGACCAGCGCCAGCGACACAACCGCCCCCGCCCAGTTCGCCATCGAGGCCACATTGCGCTGGGACGTGTCAAACGCCCCGTCTTCAAAGGTGTAATCTGCCATATCCGCCTCTTTCGCCCCCGCACGGTACATTGCCGCGCAAGTGGTCTGCTCGTGTCGTGTGAACGGGTCTTGTGCCCGCCTTGCCTGTCAGAGCCGAAAGATCGGTGCGCCTTTTCTCAGCGCATCTCCTCCATCGGCGTCACACCCAAGATACCCAAGCCCGCCGAAATAACAATGCCCGTGGCCCGCGCCAGAGCGATCTTGCTCTGGGTTGTTGCAGGATCGTCCTGCACAAAGCGCAGTCCCGGCTCGTCATTGCCGCGGTTCCAGAGCCCGTGCAGCTCTGCGGCAAGCTCCGAAAGATAGGTCGCGACGCGGTGCGGCTCATTGTTGCGGGCAGCGATCTCGACAAGGCGCGGCCATTCCGCGAGCTTGGCCACCAGTGTCAGCTCGCTTTCATGGGTGAGCCCCGACAGATCCGCCTGCGCCAGCGTCGCGTCGGACACGTCGATCTCCGCATCAACCGCCTTGCGCAGCACCGACGAGATCCGCGCATGGGCGTATTGCACGTAAAAGACCGGGTTTTCCTTGCTCTGTTCGACCACCTTGTCAAAGTCGAAATCGAGAGCCGCGTCGTTTTTGCGCGTCAGCATCTGGAACCGCGCCACGTCCGGGCCCACCATCTCCACCACGTCGCGCAGCGTCACGAACGTCCCTGCCCGCTTGGACATCTTGAAAGGCTCGCCGTTCTTCCAGAGCTTCACCAACTGCAAAAGCTTGATGTCGAGCGGCACCGTGCCATCCGACAGCGCCGAAACCGCGGCCTTCATCCGTTTGACATAACCGCCGTGATCGGCGCCGAAAATGTCGATGAGCATGTCGAACCCGCGCTGCACCTTGTCGTAGTGATAGGCAATATCGGGGGCGAAATAGGTCCAGCTGCCATCTGATTTCTGGATCGGCCGGTCCACGTCGTCGCCATGCGCGGTCGAGCGGAAGAGCGTCTGCTCGCGCGGTTCCCAGTCTTCGGGTGTCTTGCCCTTGGGCGGCTCCAGCGTGCCGCGATAGATCAGGTCCTTGGCACGCAGATCCTCGATGGCGGCCTCGATGAGACCGGTGCCGTAAAGGCTCTTCTCGCTGAAAAAGTGATCCATCTTCACGCCGAGCGCGGCGAGATCCGCGCGGATGAGATCCATCATCGCGTCGGTGGCAAAGACGCGCACCTCGGCCAGCCAGACCTCTTCGCCCTGCCCCAGATAGGCATCGTCCACCTTGTCCTTCAGCGCCTGCCCCACCGGCACGAGATAGTCGCCGGGATAGGTGCCGTCGGCAAATTCCACCGCCTGGCCGTGGGCTTCGAGGTAGCGCAGATAGACCGAGCGCGCGAGCACATCGACCTGCGCGCCGCCATCGTTGATATAGTATTCGCGTGTGACGTCATAGCCCGCATAGGCCAGCAGCGCGGCCATGGCGTCGCCGACAATCGCGCCGCGCGCATGGCCCACATGCATCGGGCCGGTGGGGTTTGCGGAGACAAACTCCACATTGACCTTCTGCCCCTGCCCCATCACCGAGCGGCCGTAGCCCGTGCCCGCTTGCAGCACCGTGCGCGGCAGGGATTGCCACACGGGCAAGGCCAGCCGCAGGTTGATGAAGCCCGGACCCGCCACGTCGGCGGCGGCGATGCGCGGATCCTCCGCCAGCCGCGCGACCAGCGCTTCGGCGATATCGCGCGGTTTCTGACCGGCAGGCCTGGCCAGCACCATCGCGGCATTGGTCGCCATGTCGCCATGGGCCGCATCGCGCGGCGGCTCGACCGTCACAGCTTGGGTGTTGAGACCGTCCGGCAAGGCGCCATCGGCCATCATCGCCTCGATGGTCGACAGCACGAGGCTGCGGATATCGGAAAAGAGGTTCATGTCGCTCGCTCCTCGGGGACCGGCGTTTCCTCTATCATGTGCGTGGGCGGGGTCAAACGCTGCGTGGCGCGGTCCCGCCCGCGGATCACCCCTGCGCGGATTTCAACGTGTCGGGATCGGGGTTGTCCTTGCGCTCGGGGCGCGCGGTCATCATCGCCAGCAGCTTGGCACCGGGGCTGGCCTTGGGTGTGTCCTCCGGGCCCAGCAGGCGCAGCGTGCCATTGGGACCAAGCTCTGCCAGCAGCACCGCATCGGGGTTCTGCGTGCGCCAGTCGTCGATCGTGAATTGCTCGGTCAGATTCGTCACCCGGAACTCGCAGGATTCGGCAAGCCGCGCATTGGCCTCGAAATAGGTGTCGTCGGCGCCGAAGGGACGTCCGCCGAGGGTCGAGGGCAGCGCATGACGCGAGCTCGACTGACGCACCCGCTTGAGCTGGAACACGTTCTCGCGCCCGAACTCAGGCGCAAGATCGGTGGCCACCAGCGTGTTGTAGGCATCGTTGTCGCTGGCGCAGATCAGCTTTTCGTAGGCCACGGTGTTGAGCCGGTTTTCCGCCGCCTCCGACAGGATATCTCCAAAGAATGTCTCTATATTGGCGTCGCGGGCGGCGCGCAGATGGGCGTGGTTGGGATCGGCGATGATCACCGGCAGCTCCATCTTCTTGAGCGCTTCGGCCAGCGCCACCGACCAGCGAGAGCCGCCCAGGATCAGCACCCCGGGCTTGTTCGACGCGGTCAGACCGAGCGCGGCGGCAAGCGGGGTGAGCGTGAAGCCGTGCAGAACCACGGTTGCGGCGACCAGCGCGAAGGCCAGCGGCGCGATGCGGTCGGCATCCTGGATGCCAAGCTCCACCAGCCGTTCACCGAAAAGCCCGGCGACCGCCACGAGCACCACGCCGCGCGGGCCGGTGAAGGCCACAAGCAGCCGTTCGCGCCAGGTGACGTTGGAAAAGGCGAGCGAGGCCAGCACCGGCAGCGGTCGCGCCAGCAGGATCACCGCCAGCACAAAGACCAGCACCGTCCAGTCGAGCGTGGCCAGCGTCTCGAGGCTCATGCCCGCGGCCAGCAGGATGAACACACCCGAGACCAGCAGCACGGTCGCGTGTTCCTTGAACCGGCGCAACTCCACGTAGCTCGGCAGATCGGCGTTGGCGATCCAGATGCCCATGATGGTCACCGCCAGCAGGCCCGATTCGTGCAACACGCTGTCCGACAGGGCAAAGACCGCCAGCAGCGCCACAAAGAGCACCGGCACTTTCATGTATTCCGGCACGTAGGCCAGGCGGAAGGCGCGGCTGATGCCCCAGCCCCCGGCGACGCCCAGAATGGTCGCGACGACAATGCCGATCGCCAGCGTCTGAACCGCTTCGCCCACGCTTGTGGCGGTCTGCATGACAATCACCACCTCGAAGGCCAGCACCGCAGCCAGCGCGCCAACGGGGTCATTCACGATGGCTTCCCATTGCAACAGTTGCGCGGGGCGCTTTTGCAATTTGGCCTGGCGCAGCAAAGGCGCGATCACCGTGGGGCCGGTGACGATCATGATGCCGCCGAAGACCGCGGAGGCCTCGATGCTGAGCCCCGCCACAAAGTAGAGCGCCGCGGTCGAGGCCGCCCAGCCCAGCGGTGCGCCGACAAAGATCAGCCGCCGCACCCCCACCGCCGCATCGCGCAGCGAGTGGAAATTGAGCGTGAGGCCGCCTTCGAAGAGGATGATCGCAACGGCGATGGCGATCATCGGCTTCAACATGTCGCCGAAATCTTCGGACGGGTCGAGCACACCGAGGAACGGCCCGACAATCAGGCCCGCCACCAGCATGAGCACGATGGCCGGCAGTTTCAGCCGCCAGGCCAGCCACTGGCTGCCAACGCCAAGCGCGCCGACCAGCGAAAAGGCGAGCACCGGGGACAATCCCGCTGTTTCTGCTACTGCCATCGTGCATTCGTCCTTTTTGATAGAGTTTCGTGTGTGGCGCGCGTGACGCCCGGGGCGCGCGGTGCGGCTCTAGATAGAGCGTGCGGCGCGTTTGTCAGGCTCTGCCGTGTCCCGCGGCGCCCAGGCCACGCAGTGCCCGCCGCGCAATCCGCGCGAAATCGGGTGACAGAGCATCAGCGCGGCATCGCCTGCCGAAAGGCAGGTGGCCGCGTCCCAGTCCGTCCGGTCCGTGTGCATGGCAAGCCCCATGAACCGCGCCGGTCGCGCGCTCTGGTCAAAGCGCTTGAGAAGTGCCTTGTACCCGGCTTCGCGCGCCTCAGCTGCGGGCAACGCGGATTGGGTCGAAACGGGGATGGCCATCACAGCGGCGCCCCTCGCGAGGCGCAACGCGGGCACCAGAGCGGACCCCACCCCGGCTGACCGCGCAAGATCGTCGCGCGCGCTGTCTTCGCTGCAGAGCGGCATGACATCAATATAGAGATCGAGCGGCTCATCGGCCCAGGCCTCCTGCAAGAGCGACAGAATATCGCGACGGCCCGAGCGCAGCGCCAGAGGTTCGATGCGGCCGGGGTTGTCCTGCGCTAACGCCAGAAGCGCCGCTTCGTTCCGACCAATTGCCACAACAAGTGCGCCAAACCGAGCCAGGCGCCGCACGCAGGAGGTCCCGAGCGGATGCTCCGCTCCGGCCACTACCGCCACTTTGTCGTTAAACCGTGACACACCGAACACCGATAACTCCCGACACACATTCAACGTGTCGCAGATTTCGTTAACCTTCGGAAGGGTCTTGGCGCATGTCGCGCGCAGTCACAGGCGGGATCAGGCCGGTCTACATGCCGTCATGCAGCACGTCGCGCCCGGTCAGGCGGGCATGTTCCTGCAAGGCAAAGCGGTCGGTCATGCCGGCGATGTAATCGGCCACCAAACGCGCCAGACCGGCTTCGCCACCGCTTGCCGCGATCTGCGGCTGCCAGCGGCGGGGCAACAGATCGGGTGCGTCAAGATACATCGGGAACAGCGTCTCGAGCGCCTGCGTCACCCGGGCGCGCTGCTCCATGACCTTCGGCGCGCGGTACATGTTGTCAAAGAGAAAAGCCCGGATCTGCCGGATCGCCTCGGCCATCCCGGACGAAAACGCCACCACGGGCGCGCCCAGCAGGCGCACATCCTCGACCGAAGCGCAGCCCGCCGCCGCAAGCCGGGCGGCCGAAGTGTCGATGACATCCGCCACCATCGCGCCGAAGACCCGGCGCAGCGCCTCGTGGCGGCGGCGATAGGCGTCGAGCCCGGGATAGGCCGCGTCGACCTCGGCATAGGCGTCGCGGATCACCGGCAAACCGGCGATCTGCGCCTCGCCGAAAAGACCCGCGCGCAGCCCGTCATGCAGATCGTGGTTGTTATAGGCCACGTCATCGGACAGGGCTGCCACCTGCGCCTCCGCACTGGCATGGGTGTGCAGTTCCAGATCGTGCAGCGCGTTATATTCCGCAAGCGCGTAGGGGATCTCTCCGGTCACCGGCCCGTTGTGCTTGGCGATGCCTTCCAGCGTGTCCCAGGTGAGGTTGAGCCCGTCGAACTCCGCGTAATGCGTCTCCAGCCGGGTCACGATGCGGATGGTCTGGGCGTTGTGGTCGAACCCGCCATAAGGCTTCATCAGCGCGTCGAGCGCATCCTCTCCGGTATGGCCAAACGGAGTGTGGCCCAGGTCATGCGCCAGCGCCACCGCTTCGGTCAGATCGGTGTTGAGATCCAGCGCATTGGCAATGGTGCGGGCAACCTGCGCGACCTCGATGGAATGGGTGAGACGGGTGCGGTAGAAATCGCCCTCGTGTTCCACAAAGACCTGCGTCTTGTGCTTGAGCCTGCGAAAGGCCGACGCGTGTATGATCCGGTCCCGGTCGCGCTGAAAACACGACCGGAAGGCGCTTTCCTCTTCAGGATAAAGCCGGCCACGCGCCCCTTCCGGATGGCATGCAGGATCGGTCGGCATCGCGCTGTCCCCTCTTTCCGCCCGGCCCGCCTGAACAGGTCCGGATCCCCGCGTTCATGCGGGATTCTTGACAGGTTTGCACCGGTACAACACGCTGATCCCATAAGCTGCAATTCTTTTTCAGGAGGTTTCTTCGTGATCCGTTCATTTGTCAGTGCATTTTCCGTGGGCTTTTTGCTTGCAACACCAACGCTTTCGGACACCGACCTTCATGTCGCCGTGCCGCGCGCGGATACGCCCGTTGCGGCCTTTGCCGACGAATCGCCCTTGCGCTCCGTTGTGCGCGGCGTCGCGCGGATCGACATTCTCTATCCCGACGACAAGACCGGGTACTGCACCGCGGTGATCGTCGGGCCGGATCACGTTCTGGCGCCCGATTTCTGCGTCAGCGACAGCGGCGAGCGCCAGGCGAAAAAAGTGCAGGTGCTGCTCGACTATATCGACGCGGAGGCGCCGGACACTGTGCGGACCGTGGTGCTTGATCCGGTGCCAGTGGCGGTTTCGGCGTCACAACACCTGTCGCTGCTGCGCCGGGCCGATCAGACATCGGCCTTTGAGGCCGACCGCGTGGCCAGGTTACAGGCCGGGGCGCCCGAGACCGGCACCGTCTTGTTCCTGGCCGCCCATCCGCGGGGCGCCGCGATGCAGATTTCGGCCACAGAGACCTGCCATGTGATGCCGCCGCTGAAGGACAACGCCGCCTTGATCCATGGGTGTGCGACCGGGGAAGGAAGCTCTGGCGGCGCACTCTTTCACGCGGCCAGCGGCGAGATCGTCGGGCTGCATCTGAGCTCCGACAGGAACGAGGGGCACGGGTTGGGCGCGGCATCGGTGGCCATTCTGGACGCTTTCCCGCAGATTGCCGAATAGCGCAGGCTGGCGCTTGAAGCGCACCCCGCGTTGCATATATTTTGCAAGGTAGCCAACGAGGACAACATGCAACTGCCCCCCAAAGTCACGGACCGCGCCTTTGCGCGACTGGCTGAAATCGGTGCCGGTGACGACGGACAGGCCTTGCGGGTCGCCGTCGAGGGCGGCGGCTGTTCCGGGTTTCAGTACGAAATCAAGCTCGACGCGCCGGATGACGAGGATCTTGTGCTCGAGGGCGAGGGTCAGCGCGTTGTTGTCGATCCGGTGTCGCTGCCCTTCCTCGCGGGCGCGGTGATCGACTTTTCCGACGAATTGATCGGCGCGCGGTTTGTGATCGACAATCCCAACGCGTCAAGCTCCTGCGGCTGCGGCACGTCGTTTTCGATGTAACGCGCCTCGGCGCAGGCTTCAGCGGTTCCGGAAATCAGGTCGAGCAGGTCCGGCATCCGTCGCGTTTCCGTTGCGCGATCCCCCCCCCGGACAGGCAAAAAGCGCGAGCCTTCCGCCCGCGCTTTTTACACAGTATATATAGGCCCTCAGGCGCGTGCGGTTTTTCCGCGTGCCACGCTCTCTTCGAAGATGAGCCAGAAGCCCGACGCGATGACCAGCATCACCCCCAGCACGGTGCCCGCGCTTGGAACTTCGCCGAAGGCAAAGAGCCCGATGGCGACCATCCAGACAAATTGCAGGTTCATCAGCGGCGTCGCCACATAGGCCGGCAGCAGCCGGAACGCCTCGGCCGAGACATAGCGCGCGCCGAACAGGAACACCGCATAGGCCGCGACCCAGCCCAGATCGGCCAGGCTCATCGGTTGCCAGACAAAGGGCAAGGCAAGCCCCATGGCCAGCATCAGCGCCAGATTGGGCCAGAAGACCTGCGCCAGCGGCACACGTTCCTGCTTGGCGATATAGCGCGCGGCCAGCATCGAGCCGGTGCCGGTGACGGCGGCCAGCAAGGCCCAGGCGTGACCGGCCTGCGCAGCGCTGACGCCGCCGGGCATCAGAAACAGGATCCCGCCTGCGCCGACGGACAAGGCCACCCAGGCCAGAGGCCGCGGGGCTTCCTTCAGAAACGGCCCCGAGAGCGCCGCGGCGATAAGCGGGATCAGCCCGATGAAAAGGAACACGTCCGCGAAGGGCAGCAGCCGGAACGCCTGGAAAAACGCCAGCGAGGCAATCACCGTGAGCACCGCGCGGATCGCCATCACGCCGCCGCTGCGCACCCGCAGCCCGCCTTCGCCCCCGGACCGCGCCACCGCCATGGTGAAGGCGCAGACCATCAGGGCCGAGATCGCAAAAAGCTGCGGCGCGGCATAGCCGCCGGCAATCAGCTTGGTGATGCCGTCCGCAGACGCCATCATGCCGGTGTAAAGGACGATCAGCACCGCCCCCAGAACCGCGCCCCTCACGAGCGGCCTGCCCGGGCGAAGCCCTCGAAGAACGCGCCGAAATGGCTCGAGCTTTCCGCCGCGATACTCAGAAGATCGCGTGTCGTTTCAGACAGTTGCGGGGCCATCGTGTGTTTCATGCGGTCCCAGTCTCCACTTCTGTCCTGCTCCATGGCGAGCATCGCCTGGCTGATCTCGCGCAGCGGTGCCGGGCGCTGCGCCCGGTCGAACCGGGTACGGGCCGCGCTGATCGGCTTGCGGAAGACATCGTCTCCGGCCACGGCGGCATGCCAGTTGCAGACGAAAAACTCGTGATACGCGTCGTTGAGCGCCACGCCTTCTCCGGTCTCGACCCCGAAGGCGCGGGTCTCCTGCCCGAGCCACGCGGTCCAGACCGGCGGCGGGGTTTCCCCGGCATAGAGCATCGCGATGCAGATCTCGGCCAGAAGATCCGCGTTCTGGTCGAGAAAGGCGGTGAGCCCGGCAAAATGCATCGACTGCAGCGCGGCCTCCGGCAGACCGGGGTCGCGGCGGCCATATTCGCTGAGGTAATAGACGATATGAGTGAGTTCATACGCGGCCTTCTTGTTGGGCAGCGCAAAGGTTTTGGTGCGGCTTGCAAAGGCGCGCAACCGGTCGTCCAGCCCCGCATCCCTGACCGGATCGACGCCGCGCCGTGTCATCAACCGGCGCGCTTCGGCGCGTTGCAGGTCCGAAAGCTCCGCCTCGGCCAGCCCTTCGCTTTCGGCAAAGGCGACCATCCGGCCCGCCTCCTGGCCCGGCATCCCGAGATCCTCGAGATCCAGCGCCAGCGAGAGCAGGAACCGGTAATATTGCGGAAAAAACCGCAGCCGGTCCATCGCATCGGCATAAAAGCCCGCATGCACCGCCAGCGCCTCTGGGGCGACCGGCAGGCCGGTGCATTCGAGTATGTTCAGCAGTTCGGCATTTTCCTTCAGCCAGAACACATCGTCTCCGATGCGCCTTTCCCTGGCGAAGAGTCCCAAAAGCGCGGCGATGCGCGCTTCCAGGGGCTCGATCCGGGACGGGACGGTCAGTGTCACGACATTGGTCATGCTGTGGCTCCTCTGATCGGGTTCGGCAAGGCGGCCCATCCGCCCCGCCCGGGGTCTCTGAGCGATCAGGCCTTGACCGGACCGGACCAGGAGGTGAACGCCTCGACGGCGTCGCCATTGTCGACGCGGTCGCCAGCGGGACCGGACCAGGAGGTGAAGGCCTCGACGGCGTCGCCTGCATCGGTGCGGCCAGCTGCCGGACCCGACCAGGAGGTGAAGGCCTCAACCGCGTCGCCACTGTCGATGCGGTCGCCAGCGGGACCGGACCAGGAGGTGAA
>CANMMF010000014.1 GCA_947498985.1 uncultured Paracoccaceae bacterium
TCACCCTTGGGAGAACGGATATCGTGAAAGCTTCAATGCCCGGTTCCGGGATGAGGTCTTGAACGGCGAAATCTTCTGCAGACTGCGCGAGGCGCAAATATCGATCGAAGAATGGAGCAAGCACCACAACACGAAACGCCCACATAGTGCTCCGGGCTACCGCCCGCCCGCGCCAGAAGCCATCGTCCAGATGGACCAAAGGCCGGTCATGCACTAACAATCAAATTGGACCACTTAGGTGGGGGTGATAAGGATGTCCTGCCTGCATGATAGTCTGTTCGGCTAGCACCCCCAATGGTATTGGAGGCTTAGGTGGACGACGTCGGTAACTTGGGTCGTGTTAGGAATAGACCCACCGCTGAAGCCACCAAGTTGAAATCTCACCTTTTGGGAGACATTTGTTCTATGCGACAGTTCCGGCGAAAAAGGAGCTCTTCTGCGCTCGCCGCCTTTTGGTTGGCATCTGGATGTCTCTTTTTAGACGACGGCGGCGCGCATGCAGAGGGTGTCCAAAAAGATAATGGCAGATCTGAGTATGTTCAAAATATTTTCTCTCTTATTGATGCCGAAATACGGTCAAAGCAAGCGGTAAGGCGTGAAGTTCGTAACTGCATTGTAAATCTAAATTTCATAACGGAGATGCGCGCTATCCCGAAAGAGAAAGATGTAGAATTTCGCGCCGTAATTCATAATGTTTCTGATATTCCAATTTCGGGTTTGGATATAGTAGCTTTAGACCCGGTTCTAATTGAGAGGGGCTTGGCTCGCATGGGTCGGATAAGATTTGATCCCATTCCTCCTGGTGGAGTAAATGAGTGGGTTGGTCGATATAAAGATCGGTACGGAATCTTTTCGACAGAGACGAATTTTGAGGTTAGGGCTTCCCATTTTTTGGATGTGAGAGGATATGACATATTGGACCGCTATACGTCGAGATGGTTCTCAGAACGAGAGGAGGATCGAAATACACTAGAGAAATTGCTGGACGGCAGATGTAAACCGTGGAATCGACACAAAGAACTTGACTGGTATGGAGGCGAATAGTGTCTGGAATTTTTCTTGAGATGATCGGGATTTCCAATCCTGAGAATGAGGTATTCAGCGGAACGGGGTCAGTTAACTTGTCGACTTTCGAGGAATGGGGTGAAGGATCGCTGCCAGCTATCGAGCAAGGCTTTCCCGATCGAGTCGTCGGTTTACATCTTGGACATGCTCCTTCGAGTGTCGCGACAGCGAGCCTTGGGCTCCCTGCAATATCACTCGAAGGGCACGCCGGCGCAGAGTTGACAATTGGGCTCGGTTATCAGGGTAGAGATAGTTTTTTTAGTGAATTTCGATTTTTCGGCACGGCATCTCTCTCGCTGGAATAATTGGAGGCGGTTTCGAAATTGGCGGCTATCCTATCGATCCCTCGATATCCACAGACAAGGTGACTGAGGTAGCGCTCGTTTTTGGAGAACTTCAAGATCTTGCTGGTGAAAGTGTTACTCTAGAGTTCACTGTAACCGTTAACGGCGTTACCGCCGGTATTGGGGCGTCTGTTCCTGCCGGTCAAGCGTTAGGTGTTTGATCCCACGGTTTGATGGTGTGATCCTTTCGAAGGAATGGAAGGATGCCCTATGGGACAAGTTCGTCACGGAAGCGCCACGACCACGTACGCCGTCAGAGCAGCAATACAGCGATCGCAAGCTTCGCTCGCGACGTTGAGCCGGGAGCTCGGGATCAATCCCGAGACGGTTGCGAAGTGGCGCAAACGGCAGACGGTCGATGATCTCAAGACTGGCCCAAAGGAGCCACGTTCGACGGTCCTCACGGAGGCCGAAGAGGCGGCCATCGTCGCGTTTCGGCGCCACACGCTTTTGCCGCTTGATGATTGCCTCTATGCCCTCCAGCCGTCCATCCCGCACCTGACACGCTCAGCGCTGCATCGCTGTCTACAGCGACATGGCATCTCTCGGCTACCGGATGTCGACGGGGACAAACCCAAACGTCAACGCTTCAAGCGCTACCCCATCGGCTTCTTTCACATGGACATCGCCGAAGTGCAGACGGCAGAAGGAAAGCTTTTCCTGTTCGGTGGCATCGACCGCACGAGCAAGTTTGCCATAACCCAGCTCGTCGAGAAGGCGGACAGAAAGACGGCTTGGGAATTCCTGCAACACATGCTCGAAGCCGTGCCATATCATGTCCACACCATCCTAACCGACAACGGCATTCAGTTCGCCGGTCAGCCCCGGAACAGGAACACCGCGTAGTCACGGCCGATGCGCTTTGACATGATCTGCGAGGCAAACGGGATTGAGCACCGGCTGACCAAACCCAACCATCCCTGGACCAACGGACAGGTCGAACGGATGAACCGCACAATCAAGGAGGCCACCGTCAAACGCTTCCACTACGACAGTCATGATCAGCTGCGAACGCACCTCTCTGACTTCATTGCAGCATACAACGTCGCGCGACGCCTCAAGACCCTCAACGGGCTCACGCCCTACGAATACATCTGCAAGATCTGGACTTCAGAGCCAGACAGATTCATCCTAGACCCGATCCACCAAATGCCGGGACTGAACACCTCGAGGGCGTCGACGTGATCGTGCATCTCGCCGGGGACCGCGAGCCCACCGCCAGCTGGGCCTCGGCCATCCGCAACAAAATGGACGCCACCCCTGACACTTTATCATCATGCGGTGACCAAAGGCGTGCGGCGCGTGGGGCTGGCCAGCTCCAACTGGCTGCACGGCGACAAGAGGTTTACCGACGCGGCGCTTGGGCCCGACACGCCCGCGGGCCCGGTCAACGCATAAGGCATGTCCAAGCTTTTCTGCAAGCGCACCGGTGCCAATTTCGCGCAGGCGCATGGCCTTTCGGTGATCTGCCTGCGCATCCGCTGGACGCAATGGACCCATGGCAACCGCCCCGGCGCGCATATGGCCATGGGCCGCTGGGGGCAGGAGATGTGGCTGAGCGAATGGGATTTACTCAGCGGCATGATCGCCGCGATCGCCGCAAAGGGCGTGGGTTTTGCCGCGCTCAGCCTGATGTCCGACAATCCCGGCATGCGCTGGGATCTGAGCGCGACGCGCGAGACCATCGGCTTTGCGCCTGAGGATGAAAGCCCCGCCATTGTGGCCCCCGCACACGCATGACATCCGCAATCCGGAAGTTTGTGACCGTCACGCTGCCACGCGGGTTGGAGCGGCGCTTTCCCGGGTGGTGAGCCTGTGCCGGCGGCTCAGGGACGCCGCGGTGTCGCGATGCCGGGGCCGCGCGGCATCGGCTTCCACAGCACGTGAGACACCCGCGTCTCAGGCGGTGACCAGATCGGGCAGGCCCAGCGCCACCAGCGACGGCGTTCGCTGCGGATCGGCGATGCGCAGCAAACCATAGCCGATCCCCGCCATGCCCTGAAAAAGCGACGGTCCGCGATATCCGCGGCCAACACCCGCGAGCAACGCATATCCGCCGTCGTCGCGGGCCCGGTCCACCACCTTTGCCGCCAGTGTCCGCGCCGCGCACAGCAATGTCGCGTCGGACAACCGCGCGCTGGCCTCGACAAGGCTGTCGACCACACCAAACGCGCCGCAACAGATCTGGTCGAGCGGGCTGCCCGGCGCCTGTGCCAGCCGGTGGGCCAATTGCCGTACGGATGCGGCGTCATCGGGCAGGTCCGCGGCCATGGCAGCCACCAGCTCGCCTGCCTCACCCCAGCACCAGCCGCTCTGCACCCGGCCGTGATGCCCGTCGCAATGCGGATCCTTGTCGCGCTGGCGGCGTGCCTTTTGCAGCCGGTGCAGGGCGGCCTCGCGATACCGCGGATCGCCGCAAAGCCGGTGCGCGGCGGCCAGCGCCAGCACCGGTCCTCCGGCACCATGGGCCATGGCAGCGCCGGGCGGGCCGGGATCGCCACGGGGCACGTCGGCCATGAGCCAGTCTGCGCCGCGGGCCATCACGTCGAGATGCCGGTCATCGGGCGCCAGGCCCTGCACCGTCGCCGCGCCGACCATGACGCCGGAGACGCCAAGAAGCAATTCGGCATCCTCCTGCGCGGAAAACGTGGCGGGCACCGCCGCAAGCAAGGCGCTTGCATCCGCGATCAGCGACGGGTCCGCCAGGAAATAACCGGCCTGCGCCCAGCCCGCCGCGATCCCGCCGAGCCCGCCGCCAAGACCCAGGCCAAACGCCTCGGCCAGATTGCCCGCCGCGCCGTGGCGCGCAACAAACCGGCGCAAGGGTGCAAACGCCCGCAGCGCGGCCTCGCGATACGCCGCCTCACCGGTTGCCCGATGCAGAGCGGCGAGGAAAAAGCCGATGCCGGTATTGCCCTCGTAAAACCCGTCATTGAGCGGATCACATTGAAAGCCGCCATGCGGCAAACGGTAGACAAGGCCGGTCCAGTAGCTGCCCTCCTCCATCGGCCATGCCGCGTCACAGATCCCGCGGCCGATCCTCTCCGCCTCGCTCAGCGCCTCGCTCTGGTCAAGCGCGCGACGCTGTGGCAGAGCGGCGCTGCGGTTCGGTCTTGATGTGCGTGGCAAGGCGCTCAGCACCGCGCGCACAATCTCCAGATTGCGCCCCCATTCGGGCCGCCCGGCCTCATCCAGACGAGCGCGCACATGATCAAGACCGGTGGTGGTGAACTGCCGCGCCACAGGCACCGTCAGCCCGCCATCCAGATCCCGGCAGCCCGCCTCCGCGCTGAACCGGGGAATGTCGCCCTGCGTCATCGACGCGATTTCCGCGCGCACGATCTCTTGCAGCCGCGCGGGCATGTCGTCCGCGTCAACCGCGCGCCAGAGCGGTTCAAGCGCAATCCCGAACTCGATGCCGGAGCGCAGGTTTTCCGCGCGACAGGCGCTCTGCCGGATGCCGAAATAAGTACGCGTGGCGCGGAAGATGCAGCGAAACCGGAGCGTGCCGCGCCGATCCAGCAGCGCCAGAACCCGGTCGCGGTGCTCCGCAATCACCTGCCCTGCGGCCTCGAAGCCTGCGATGAACGCATCCGCATGATCGCCGGGCCACACCGACCGGCCGTCAAGCGTGGGCAGATTGACCATCGGCGTCGGGCGCGGCTGCTGCGCCAGATGCATGACGTCGCTGTTCTGGCCGACCCAGGTTACGCCTTGCAGCGTGCCCTCCTCCGGCGTGGCCAGCGCGCTGCCGACAAAGCTGTCTCCGGCCACCGGCGCCTGCCCGCGCGGCAGGTATTCGGTCCGGATCACGCTGCGCAGGAAGCTGACCTCGCGCGTCACCTGAGACAGCATCAGCAGGCTCTCGGGCGTGCCGAACACCTCCGGATCGGGTTGCAGAAGCGTCTCGAGATCGACCACCACCGGGTGCTCGCCGCTGGCGATGATGTTCTCGAAATGCAGGTCCTTCGCGCCGAGCACGAAGGCCAGAGCCAGCACCGCGCCGGACCGGCGAAAGAAACGCTCGGCGGCGGCGGCGTCCGTGCAGCCCTCATGCCCGACCCAGGACATCCAGCCATAGTCCGCGCGGTCCAGCACAACCGGCAGCCGCTCTTCCAGATCAAGCGGCAGCGCGCGCAGAACCTCCGACCAGAGCGCCTCGCCGCCCATCGGACGGGGCTTGTAGACAAACCGCGCGCCGGTCTGCGTGGTCAGCGCCTGCACGCACTGCCCGCCGTCATGCGGCTCCGACAGACGCGGGTCGATCCGGTCGATCATGAGCTGCGCGCCGGTCTGCCCGATCATCCCCGCGATCTGGTCCGCATCGGCCTGCAACCGACGCAGCAGCGCGGCGGTGCCCGTGACCCAATTGGACATCACGCTGGCCGCAAGCCGCGCGCCCGCGGCGTAATCGCGCAGGAAAGCGCCCAGCGCCTCGCTGGTCATCCGTTGCACGAACCGCTCATATGCACCGCAAGGCTCCGACCCGGTGACCCCGGCAAACCGCGCCATCAATACCGGACCGGACGGTCTTGCCCTGTCAAAGGCGTCGAGCAACGGCGCGCCGAGGATGTCGAGCAGATCCCGGCCAAGACCGGTCAGCAGGTCGAGCTGCGCGTCGCGGGAAAGCAAAGCGCGCGCGCGCGCCACATCGGGATCTGCGTTCAGGCGCGTGTCAGCGGCCTGCAGGAACGGCAGCAGCACATGACCAAACGGCAGGCGATCGGCAAGGGGCATCAACCACGGCGCGGGCCGACCCGGGGCCATTTCCAGCACGTCTTCGATGAGATCGAGCCAGCGGGCACGGATCGGCTCGGGCGGCGGATCGTCCTGATCGGCCAGAATGCAAGCAGGGTCGCGCCCGTCGCCCAGGCGTCGCGCCACCGCTGCGCGGTCCCCGCCCAGCGCCGCGATCCAGGCGTCGAGCCGCGCCGCCGCGACGGCACCGGTGCCAACCGTGGAATAAGCGCCGGGCGTCACGCGCTCCTGAAGCGTCATGGCGCGGGCGGCGATCTGCTGCAGCAGCAGCGGCCTGTCAAGCGACATGCGCCACCGGCTCCAGCAAGCGCAGCCGGATCAGCCGCCGCAACAGGACCAGACGAGCGTCCTGATCGAGCCCGCCCGGCAGGTCGTTGGCGGTGAAAGGCGTGCTGGTTCTGGCCACAAAATCGAGCGCCGGAAGCGCGTAGACCGGCGCCTCCATCCGTTCCCCGGCAAAGCTCAGACAGGCGCCACCCATCGTCGCCTCGATGGAACAGGGCGGGTGCGCGCGGCGCTGCAGCGGCGTCTCGGGGCCAAGCCGATCCACCGCATCGAGCGCGTCGAACGTGCCTGCGGCGACCTCCCGGCGGCTGGACATGGCGCGGTTCTGAATGCGCGCAATGGCGGCGGCCACATGCTCGGGATCCTGCATTGCCCTCGCCGCCTGGGCCAGCACGGCAGCGATGTCGCCGCCCCCGGCGCCCGGCAATGGCAGGCCTGCGCGAAACTGCGCGTCCTCTTCGCCAAGCTGCGTCACGATCTCTGACAGCACATCATGCACGCGGATGTCGAAAAGGCCGAAGGTGATGTGCAGCGACCGGTCTTCTGCTGTGACAACCTCATGCGCAAACCCCGCCGGGACATAGAGAAGATCGCCCGCCGTCAGCTCGAAACTCTGCAGGCTTGCCGCATCGACCGCGCAGCCGACCCGGTCGGGCGCATGCAGCAGCGACGGGTTTGCGACAACGGGATCGTAGACATGCCAGGTCTTGGCGCCGTCCAGCTGCACGATCAGCACGTCATGCAGGTCGTAATGCGCGGGAAATGTCTGGGCGGCGCGCGGCGTCAGGTAAAGCTCGGCACTGCATCTGCGACCGAATCGCGCCTGCAGGCTGCGGCAGAGATCGTCGACCGGACCCCAGCGCCCCTCGAGGTTGAGCACAACCGAGCCCCCATCGGCATAGGCCTGATAGAGCGCCGCCATCGCCTCGGGCCCGCCGGGGGCCGCACCGGGCAGCCAGCCCGAGGACAGCGCCTCCCAAGCGGGGCCGGTCTTTGCGTTGATGATCCGCAGATCCGGATAGGCCGGGCGGGTCTGCACAAGGATGCGTTCCAGATCGCGCGTGCCGATCAGGCCCGATTGCGCGGCATTGCCGCGGCGCCCGAGATGCAGCGGCTGCCGGCCCCAATACGTCCGGGCAAATGCCTCGAAGCCGAGCGGTTCCAGCAGGCTTTCGGCCAGAGACCCGTCTGCGGGTGCGGATGTCATGCGCACCGCTTTCCGGGCGTCACAGGCGACCTGGCTCTGACCCGGCGCGCGGCGGCGCCCATTCCGTCAGTTACCGGAGAGGCTGCATCCGGGAAAGCTGTAGGTATAGCCCTTGATGCCGCATCCCTTGGAGAAGCTCGTGGCCTTGAGGTCGGAGTCGCTCAGCCCGGCATCGGCGTTTTTGTTCATGTAATCCAGCGCTTCGTCCCTGGTAAAGGACAGCCCTTTCTCATCGCCGAGTTTCACCGCCTTGTCCAGAAAGTCGTCAAGGCTGCTTTCGCCGCTGAATTTCTGCTTCAGCTCCGGATCGGCAGCGACCATTTCGTGGAAGGCCTGGACATCTTGCGTGCTCATCTGTGAAACTCCGATCCCTTGTGAAAAATCATTTCTAGTTGACGTAACGTTAGCATAGCGTGGGGAAGCTCACAAGCTTAACGCGAAAGATCATTTATGCCCTCGTCTTTAACAGATGTTCTGGACCGCGACGTCCACCCCTATTTCCCCACCGATTTGACCGCGGGATTGCCCGCTGTTTCACCGTCGATCACCGGGGCCGATGCGCCGTCGCTGCTGCTGTTCGAGTGTCCTCTGGGCGCGGACTGCGCTTCGGTTGACCTCAGCGTCGGCTACGGCAAGGGCGCGTTGTCGATCCCGGGCGATCTGCCCCGCGATCCGGTCTGGGCCGGGCTCGCGAGGTTTGCGCCGCTCTGGGCCGCGGGTGGCACGGCGTTCGATGCGGTGACGATGGTCGGGCTGGAATGGGACGCGTCCGCGCGGACCTCCGCGCCGTCGGTCTTCTTCGCATTGCATCAAAACGGCGTCATCGCCGCCGCCGATCCCGCCCAGACCCGCGCCGCGCTGAGCGCGCTTGTGCGCGACATCGAACCGCTCTTCGACTGGGCCTTCCCCGCGGCGACGCGCGACGCGCTGATGCAGGTGATCGCCACGCTCCCCGCCGGGTACGAGCTGCCCTATCTGGGCCTCATGGCGCCGCGTCCGGACCAGCCGGTGCGGCTGGGTCTGCGCCCGACAACGCCGCAGGGCATCCTCGATCTGCTGGACCGTCTGGGCTGGGCTGGCGACACGCAGATGGTGTCGGACGTACTCGAGCGGTATTGCGAACCGGGGGCCCGGCCGCCGGTCCTGGCGGGGGATCTGGTCGACGGCGCGCTGCAGCCGCGCCTCGGGCTCGAGTTCATCACCGCCGAGAACGGGCGGCGCAATCCCGACGGATTCGACAGGCTCTTCGAGCGTCTTGTCGCGCATGGTCTGTGCTCGGCGCGCAGCAGGGAGGCGGTGCGGTCATGGCTGCACACACCAGAGCGCGGCGCGTCCCCGCTGGAGGTGTTCCTGGGATCCGGCCATCCCGCGGAACGCCGCGTGTCCCATGTCAAACTGACGCTCGACCGGGGTGCGCTTGCGGCAAAAGGTTATCTCACATGCCTGCCCTAGCGCCGCACCGCACCACCGATGCGGATTTCGGTGTCGTGATCACCACAAGCGCCGCCGACCGGCATCTGGCCTGTGGCACCTGCGCCAGCGTTCGCCACTTCATGGGCGACGTCCCGATTGCGCTGTTTGTCGATGGCGACGTCTCGTTTGAGCTGCTGCAGCGGACCTATGGCGTCTCGGTCCACCGTGTCGGCGATCTCGGGCACAGGGAGTTGCGCAGGATCGGCTTTGGCTGGGGGCGTACCAAGATGGCCGCCCTCTGGGAGGCGCCGTTTCGCACCGCGCTCTTTGTCGATGCCGACACCATCGTGCTGGGTGACGTGCGCTGCCACGCGGATTTTGCCAAGGCCGACGTGATCACCGACCGGCATTTCGCCGAGGCGCATGCGGATTATTTCGCGCAACCCCCGCTGGATCGCTTTCTGGGCACCAACAGCACTGCCGCAGAAACGCTGGCCGCGCATCTGGCCGGGTGGTTCTTTCAGCCCGCCCTTCTGGCCGCGCGCTACCCGGCGTTCGACTGGCGGGCCGCGCTTGCCCGCATCTTCTGCCCGGGCGCGCTATTTGCCCGCACCGGTCTGTTCGAGCTCGACACCTATCTGCGGCTGCATGAGGACCGGATGGACGGATCGGGTATCTTTGCCAGCGGCGATATGGGTGTGCTCAACGTCATGGTCCTGAGCGCGGCGCAATCCGGGGCGATCCGGCACGCACAAAGCCCCGATCTGCACGTGCTGGCGTTCCGGCACGATGCCCGTGCGCTTGACCGCCGCTTTCCAAGCGATCCCGACGGCACGCCGCGCGCCCCCGAGCGGCCCTCCGTGCTGCATTGGTCCGGTCATCCCAAGCCGGCCTTGCAGGGCCACGGCCATTTCGCCGCCCCCATGACGCAGTTCCGCCGGATGTTTCTGCGCGATGCAGGCCTTTGCGATGACGCCGAGATCGACGCGAGGCTGGCGCAGGAGGATGCGCGGATGGCCGCGCTAGTGCCCGCTGCCGCGCCTGAACAAACGGCGGCCCTGCCCTGATGCGTCTGGTGTTTGCCCATGTGCCGAAAACCGGCGGCACCGCGATCAACGAGGCCCTGCGCCGGATGAAACCGCAATGGATCCGGCACCGGTCGGTCTTTGACGACCTGCCCGAGTTTGGCGCGGAGGCGCTGGCCCGGGCCGATTACTGTTCGGGTCATTTCACCCGCCATTCGCTCGACGCGATCCCGGAGGGGGCCTTTCGCATGACCATCATGCGCGATCCGGTCGCGCGTGTGCTGTCGCATATCCGGTTCTGCCGGGCGCACCGTGCAAAGCTGCCGGTGCCCGCCTGGCGCGCCGCGCAGGAGTTGGATCTCAACGATCTGTTTTTCCAGGACATTCCGGGGATACACGATCATTTCGGCAACTGGATGGTCCGCGCCTTTGTGCCGCCCGCTCTGCTGCGCCCGGAAGGCAGGTTCGCCTGCTCCGGGGCCGAGGCACTCCGGCAGGCGGCGGCATATCTCGACGGGTTCGATCTTGTCGGCACCCATGACCGCCTCCAGCAGACGTTTGCGATCCTCTGCTCCGGGCTTGGGCTCGGCGCGGCCATCGTCCTGCCAAAGCGGCGCGACCGGCGGGAACTGGCGTCCTCCGCGCTCTACCGCGATGTAGAGCTGGAGCCTCTGGCCGCCCGGACCCGGCAACGCCTGGAAGAGATGACCGCGCTGGACCGGAGGCTCTTTGTGCAGGCCAGCGCCGCGTTCGAGCGGCGTCTTGCCGCCAGCAGGCAGGCGTCATGAAGACCGCCACAGACGGGCAAAGAGGCCTGCGGTTCTGCGACCGGCTGATCCTCAAGATGAACCGCGATGCCGCGTGCCGGGATCCGCGGCAGACAGCGACCGCCGACAAGCTGCAGGCCAAGACGATGGCCCGGCGTATGGGGCTGGCCGTCCCGCGAACCCTTGCGGTCATTGACGATCCGGCAAGGCTCGATCCGGACCTCTTGCCGCCGCGTTGCGTGGTCAAGCCGACCCACCTTGCCGGCGAGGTCTGCGTGTTTCGGGACGGTTGGATCTGGTCCACGCGCCCGATGCCATCGCGGGCTGAGGTGAGCCGACACGCGCATCTGTGGTTCGGTCTCAACCACGCGCTGCGTCACCGGATGCGGGCGGCGCATATCGAGAATTTCGGGCAACCCTGGATCCGCTACGAATGGTGCTACGAGAACATCCCGCCACGGATCCTTGTCGAGGAGCTGCTCTGGCACGATGCGCTGGACTGGCTGCCGATCGAGCTGAAATTCTACTGTTTTCACGGGCGCGTGCGCATGATCGAAACCACGGTGGACCGCTACCGGAGCGGGCAGCACGCGTGGATGGATCCCGATTGGAACCGCCTGCCCATCGCGCGGCTGGGTCAGGCCAATCTCAAGACACCGATCCCGCGCCCGCCTCACCTGAGCGACACGGCCGCCGCCGCCGAGGTCATCGCGCGACCCTTTGATTTCCTGCGTGTGGACTTTCTGGAGATCGGCGGCCCGGTGCCGTTTTTCGGCGAGATCACGCATTACCCCGCAGCCGGTGGCATCGCCTTCACGCCAAGCGACTGGAATGTGCGGATCGGCGACTGGATGGCCTGAGCCGGGGCGCGCAGTGCCGGAGCGCGCCCCCGTTTCGCCCGACGGTCACCGGCACACGCGCGTGACCGTCAGCGCGGTTGTGACCGCCGTTCCGATCAGCAAGCCGATCCAGATGCCGGTGATGCCCATCGCCTGCGCTTCGCACAGATAGACCCCCAGCGGCGCGCCGACCGCCCAGCTGCCGAACAGCGCAAAGAGCATCGGCGCGCGGGTCTGCTTGCGTCCGCGCAGCAGGCCCGCGGCCACGGCGCCCGGCGTGCTCAGGAGTTCCATGACGCCGAGCAGCAGCAGCAATCCGGCGGCCAGCGCTGTGACCGAGCCTGCAACACGATCTCCGAAGAACCCCGCGGCCAGCGGCTCTGCGCCCAGACCGAGACCGGCGAAGGCTGCGAGCCCGGCCACGAGGCTGAGCCCGAGCCCGGCGCGGATGACCGCGCGTTGCTGCACCGGATCGGCCAGCGTGTCCGCGCGCGCCGCACGCACCATGGCCGCCTGCAGCAGCGCCGTCGGAAGCGCGTAGACAACCCCGGCAGTGCGCAGCACAAGCGTGTGGGCGGCCACCTCCCCGGCGCTGAGCGTCGCGGCATAGATTGTCGCGCAGAGAAAGACGCCGACCTCGGCCACCGCCGTCACCCCCACCGGAAGCCCGACCCGGAGCACATCGACCAATCCGCGCCAGGGCAGGCCCGCCGGGCGCCCGGCATCGGCGCCGTCACGCGCCACAAGCACCAGCACCGCAAGGCTCGCCGTGGCCACGATCAGCGACGAGACCCCGGCCCCGGTGCTGCCAAGCGCCGGAAACGGACCCCAGCCGGTCATCAGCACCCAGTTCGCGGCGGCATTCAGCGGCAGCATCGCCATGGTCACCTGCAGGAAGACGCGCGGCCGCTCGGCGGCGGTCAGCATCGTGCGATACAGCACGACCCCCAGCATCGGGAGCAGCGTCACCGCCATCGCGCGGGTATAGCCGCGCCCGTCTTCGAGCAGAGCGGGCGCCAGCCCCAGCGCGCGCAACCAGTCCGGCGCGGTCCAGACAATGGGCACCAGAACCGCTGCCACAAGCAGCACGGCCAGCTGGCCCACACGCTCCAGCGCCGCGCGCGCGTCGGGGTCGGAGCGCACCACGGCACCGGTGTAGAACGGGGCCAGCCCGCTGAGGATGCCCGCGCCGAAATAGTAAAGGATCGAGTAAAGATCGCTGCCCACGGCCACCGCGGCCAGCGCATCCGCGCCGATAAGGCGCGCCACCATGACCGTGTCGGTGACACTCATCGCCATGGCAATGAGCGCTATTCCGGCAATCGGGGCAGCCAGTTGCAGGATCGACCGGGCCTCCGTCAGGGCGGCAGGCGGCGAGGGTCGGGCGGCGTGGGAAAGGGCGAGATCGGAGCTCATGTCGTCATCCAGATGAATTTGGGCGTCGCGCCCGGGGCCTGATTGCGGCCCCGCGCGCGGCGCGAAGAAAGGAGGGAGGTCGGCGGGCTGTGCACCCGCCGACCTCCGGTGTGATGGGGTTGGGACCGGCACCCGGGCGATGCACGCCCGGATGCCGGGTCCCGTCAGCCCTGGGCGGCGACAGGGGCTGACGGCGCAGGCATCGGGCCGACCGGAAAGCCCGAATCCCAGTTGGTGTGATCGGTCTCGTCCGCACCCGGCACATAGCCGCGCGCGCCAAGCTCGATCTGCAACCGCACGCCGTAGCCGTCGCTCATGCCAAGCAACGTCTGGCGGATCTCGGCGGGGGCATCGGCGTAATCCCCGGTGCCGCCGGTGATCGCGCGCGACACCTCGACCCCCACATCGGCCAGTTCCGGGCCGTGGGTGATCAGCAGATCGCCATCGTCAAAGGCGATGATCTGGCGCGAGATGACCATGGTGCCGGTCTGCGTGCGCATGCCATCGCCCACCAGATAGCCGTCGCAGGTCCAGGTGCCGATGACCTTGTCGGGGAAGGCCGCGCTGCCATCGGGCAGCGTGCCCTCGACACCACCGTCAAGCGTGCCCGCGGGGTAGACATAGCCCTGGGTGACAAAGGGGTTGCCATAGGCCGGCATGCCATCGTCAAAGACCGGCGCTGCGGCAAAGACGAAGCGGCTGAGATCTTCGGCCACGTCAAAGCCCGACAGCGCGCCATCGGCCTGGGCCATGAAGGGGCTCGATGCCAGAAGGGCTGCGAGGAAAAGTCCGGAGGTTTTCATTGGGTGTCCTTTCAAAGAGACGTTGAGGTTCTGGGTGATGTGCGGAGGCGCCATCCTGGCGCGTCGCCTGGTGTCGGCCGGCGGGTCACGCCGACCAGTGATGGGAATGCATGGCGCGGTCGTGAGGCTCTGCGCTCAGCCGGATCAGGTCTTCGCGACCGATGTCGCGCAGCAGGTGATCGGGCAGGCGCGCGAGGATCTGCGCGTCGCGGCGGCGGCGGTGCCGGGCGCGCGCGGTCTTGATCAACCGCAGTACCCTGTGCAGTCCCCGCCACAGGGCGGGTTTTGCGTCGGCGGGGGCGTGAGATACGTATTCCATTGGAAGTCCTTTCGTTTAAGGGGCATCCGGGCCACAGGGCTCAGACGCGCGGGTGTTGGGGGTGGCGGTTGCGGGGGCGCGGGAGCCGGGGCAGCAGCATCGGCACACGGGCCTGATAGGCGGTGTAATCCGCGCCGAACTCGCGCAGCAGCGCGCGTTCCTCAAAGCGCAGCCCGATCAGGATGTAGACCAGCATCACCCCCGCAAAGAGCAGCCCGTCCGCGGTCATTTCGGGCACCGAGAACATCGCCATCACGAGGCCGAGCTGCAGCGGGTGCCGCACGATGCGGTAGGGCAAGGGTGTGCGAAACCGGGGCGCGGGCACGGTCGTGCCGCGCAGATGGCTCCAGGCCTGCCGCAGCCCGGTGAACTCGAAATGATCGAGCGCGAAAGTGGCGATCACCACCAAGGCGAGCCCGGCAAGAAAGACCCCGAGCATCAGCGCCGCGATCACCCCGTCGGCGCGCCAGAGCGTGACGTCGATCGGCTGCCAGAAGGCCAGGATCGCCGCCAGCAGCAGGGACGATTGCAGCACATAGGTCGCGCGCTCTGCCGCGGGGGGTATGAACCGGGTCAGGCGGGCTTTGGCCGCCGGGCGCGCCATGACGCTGTGGGCCACCCCGAAGGCGGAGATCAGCAGCAGATTAACCAGCACCGCCTCGGGCCATGGCGCGCCTGTCGGTGCGGTGCGGAGCGATCCTGCATCGAGCAGAAACGCCGCAAGCCACAGAAATACCGCGAGAAAGACGCCGTAGGACGCGATGGCATAGATCAGGATGAGCAGGCGTAACATGGCGAGATCCTTGTGAGGCAGTCGTGCAGCGACGCCGGGGAAAGGGGGAACGGGTCGGGGACGCCGTTCAGGACGCCCCCGCGAGATGGTGCAGGGTCAGGCGGTCTGACGCACCGCGTGGCAGATCTGCGAGACATGCCGGTGGTCGGTGCCGCAGCAGCCGCCGAAGACGTTCAGCGCGGGCAGCAGCCGACGGATCGCGGCATATTGCGCGCTCAGCTCCTGCGGATCGCCATCGTCCAGCGTCTCGCACGCGTCGAGCTCGGCATGTGACATGCGCGAGGCATTGGCCCGCAATCCGTGGATCCGGCGCGTCCAGTCCCCGCCTTCGGCAAGCATGCCCGCGAAATGGTCGGGATGCGCGCAATTGATCATGTAATACGCAGGTCTGCGCCGGCAGGCGGCATCCACGGCGGCAATCGCCTCGGCCAGGCTCTGGCCCGTCGGAAGGCGTCCGTCGGTCTCCAGCGTGAAGCTGATCACGCAGGCCAGACCCCGGTCACCCGCAGCACGCGCGATGCCCACCGCTTCGGGAATGTTGGTCATCGTCAGGGCCGAGACCATGTCCACCCGCCGGTCGGCAAAGACACCGATCTGAAAGCCGTGATAGGCCTCGGCCTCGTCCGCCGTCATCACCGTGTCGGGGTTGTAGCCGTCGCCCCGCGGGCCGATCACGCCATTGATCAGCACGTCGAGCCCGGCCCCGAGATCCCGGCGCAGAGACTTGGCGAAATCCACGGCGCTGCGGTTGATCGCCGTCAGATCCTCCAGATCGTGGCCCAGCAGCGCGGCCCAGTCGGGGTTGGCGCGCCAGGTATTGGTGTCGAGGATGAAGCCCGCGCCGCTCTCGCGTGCGGTTTGCAGGAAAGGCGCGAAATAGTTGCGCATCGCCGCGCGCCCGTCATCGCTCTCCAGCATTGGGTAGAACGCGAAATAGGGCATGTCATAGCCCTTGTGAAACAGCATCGAGGTCTCGAAACCGGCGTCGGTCAGAAACATCCGGCTGGTCTCATGCGGCAATTGCGGTCTGTGGGTGGTCTGGGTCATGGTGGTCTCCGTTCTGTTTGTTCGAGACCGTTTTGCCCGCACCGCGTGTGCGCCTGCGTTGTAGCGACCGTTTGAATCCCATATGCTCGGCGTTGTTTTTCCGCTTTTCAGGAGAATTTTCGCGTGGACCACCCGATCTCCATCACGCTGCAGGGGGAAGTGACGGTGACGGTGGACGGGCGTGCCGTTCCGCTGCCCGCGTCGCGCAAGGCGCGCGCCTTGCTGGGCTATCTGGCCGCCACCGGACGCCCGGTTCGCCGCGAGCGGCTGTGCGAGCTGTTCTGGGATCTGCCGGACGACCCGCGCGGCTCGCTTCGCTGGGCGCTGAGCAAGCTGCGGCAGGTTGTCGACCAGAACGGCGTGCGCCGGATCGTCGCCGACCGCGAGCGGGTGGCCCTGCAGCTGGACGATGTGCAGGTGGCGCTGCGCGATATCTGGATGCGGCTGTTCGACGATCCGCCGATCATTCCGCCGGGCGAGCTGCGCGAGATGGCCGAGGCGTTCGAGCGGCCGTTTCTCGAAGGGCTGGATGCCGCCGGAACCGAGATCTTCGTCAACTGGCTGACCGCCGAACGCGACAGCGTGCATCTGATGTATCTCAACGTGCTGCGGCGGCTGGCGCTGCATCCCGACCTCACGCCGGACGAGGCGGCGCGGTGGGCGCGCCTCTGGCAGGAACAGGCGCCCTTGCAGGAGGATCCGGCCCGCGCGTTGCTCGGGGCGCTGATCCACGCCGGACGGATCGAGGAGGCGCGCGATTTCGAAAAGCGGTTCCTGCAGGAGGTCGCCGAGGCCGGGCTGGAGACCAGCGGGCGGCTGCTGCCGACCCGGCCCGAGCGCACGGACCCGCGCGCACCCGAGCCGCGGGAGCCCGAGCCCCGGCGGATGCTGCGCAAGCAGACCATCGGCTTTTGCCGCGCGCCGGACGGTGTGCGCATCGCCTATGGCAAGGTCGGCGAAGGGCCGCCGCTGGTAAAGGCCGCAAACTGGCTCAACCATCTGGAGCTGGACTGGAACAGCCCGATCTGGGGCAAGACGTTTTCGGCCTGCGCGCAGGGGCGCACCTTCATTCGCTACGATGAACGGGGCAATGGCTTGTCGGATTGGGATGTCGACGAGATCAGCTTCGAGGCGTTTGTGCGCGATCTCGAGACGGTGGTGGATGCGCTCGGGCTCGAGCGGTTCCCGCTGCTGGGCTTGTCGCAGGGCAGCGCGGTCTGCATCGAATACGCCGCGCGCCATCCCGAACGGGTGTCGGCGCTGGTGCTTGCGGCGGGATACGCCACCGGCTGGCGCATCGGCGCAAGCCCCGAGGAACAGGCGCGCCGCGAGGCGGTGCTGACGCTGACGGAACACGGCTGGGGCACCTCGAACCCGGCCTATCGCCACATCTTTTCGCAGACCTTCATGCCGGATTCGAAGCCCGAGGAGCTCAGCTGGTTCGACGAGTTCCAGCGCCAGTGCACGTCGCCGGAGAACGCCGTCCGCTTTCAGGAGGCGTTCGGTCATATCGATGTCCGCGACAGCCTCGCGCGGGTCAAAGCGCCGACCATCGTGTTTCACGCGCGCGACGATCACCGGATCTCGATCGAGCAGGGGCGCGAGCTGGCCATCGGCATTCCCGGCGCGGAGTTCGTGCCGCTCGACAGCAAGAACCACATTCTGCTGGGTCACGAGCCCGCCTGGCGCGAATGTGTCGAGCGGATCGGCGATTTTCTGCGGCGCACCGGGGCGTGAGGCGGCCCTGCGACGTGGATCTTACATGCCGCGCGGTTCTGCTCTATAGCAGCGCGCAGATGTGCAGGAGAGGGCGATGCGAGAGCGACCCGCAGCCTTGATGATTTCGGGATCGGGACGGTCCGGCACGACGATCCTGTCGGTGCTGCTGGCGCAGGGCGACGCGGTGCTGAATATCGGCCAGGCGCGCGACATCTGGGCGGGCTGGGCCGAAGATCTGATCTGCACCTGCGGCGCCCCCCTGCAAGGCTGCGCGCTCTGGGGCGCGGTGCGCCGGGCCGCCTTCGGCGATTGGCAGGCGCAGGATTTCCGCGCCGCCGAGACCCGCATGCGCGCTTTCGTGAGCGACGCCGACGCAGTTGACGATTGGGCGGACACAGCCGCGCTGCAGCAGCTCGCCACCACACATGCCGCGTTTCTCGAGGATCTGCGCCGTTACCTGCGCGCCACGCTCGATGTCTCGGGCGCGCGGCTGCTGGTGGACAGCTCCAAGACGCCCGAGATCGCGCTTGCGGTCTGGCTGGCCGGGGAAACCGATGTCTTCGTGCTCAACATGATGCGCGATCCACGGGCGGTGGCCTGCAGCTGGGCCAAAAGGAAATCCTCCGGCATTGCGCGCAAGATGCGCGCCTGGGTCTCGCGGCAGCGTCGCCTGACGCGCTGGGGGGATGCGGACGGGCTGCGCCACCGCGCGCTGCGCTACGAGGCATTTGTGCAAGATCCGCAAGCGGTGCTTCGGGACATCCTCGGCTGGGTCGGGGAAGAGCTGCCGGAGACGCTGTTCACCGGCCCGCACGCGGCGCGGGTGAGCTGGGCGCACCAGCATCTCTTTCCGCCGTCGAACGAAACGGTATTGGCCGAGAAACGCCAAGACGTCACCATCCGCGCGCCGCAGGACTGGCGGGCGCTGCGCAACTGGAAATTGCACCTGACGGCGCTCTCACAGACATTCCCCGAAGGCTGGCGCTACATGCGCGCAGCAGGATCGGACCACGAGGTGTGACATAGCCACGCATATGCTTTTCCTCATCTGTTCGGAGCGCTCCGGCTCCAACCTGATCCGGGCGATGCTGGACGCGCATCCGCGCATCGCCGCTCCGCAGCCGCTGCATTTCCTGCGCGACGTGATCGCCCGCGCCGACGCCCTGCCCTTCGGCGCCCGCGACGCCGCCGCCGCAGAGGTGATGCGCGCGCAGCTCGCCCGCAGCATCGGCAAGCAGTTCGCCCCCGACGACGCCGCAAGGATCGTCGCGCGGGCGGAGGCGGCAGAGCCCTTCACCCCGCGCGAGATCCTGCGCGCGGTCTATGGCGGGGTGGCCGAGGTGACCGGCGCGGACCTGCTGATGATCAAGGAAAACGAGCTGCAGAACGCCGCCGCCCAGATCATCGATGCCTTTCCGGACGCGCAGTTCCTCTTTCAGGTCCGCGATCCGCGCGACTATCTCGCCTCTGCCCTGGCGCTCAAGGAGGGGCGCTTCGGCAACAAGTTCGGCGGCTTCCGCAACGCAATGCGGCTTTGGTCGGAAGACCAGCAGTTCGGGTTGCGCATGCTGGGGCATTTCGGGCCGGAGCGGGTGTTTTTCCAGCGTTACGAAGACCTTGTGGCCAATCCCGAAGCTGTGCTGCGGCAGGTTTGCGCCTTTGCCGGGCTGCCCTTCGCGCCTGAGATGCTGCGCCATCACGAGGCCTCGGGCGTGCAGGAGTTCTCCACCCGCAAGGCCGCGTGGGAGAACCTGTCGCGCCCGGTCATGGCAGATAATTTCAACAAGTATCGCCAGAGCCTTTCGGCGCGCCAGATCGCCGGGGTCGAAGCCGCGCTCGGGCCACTGATGGACCGGTTCGGCTATGCGCGCGATGCCGGCCAGACCGGCAAATGGTCGCTGATCTGGCCGTCGCTGGTGGAGCCGCTGGAGCGCTGGTCCAACAAGAGCTGGACGCCGTTCCATACTGTGGCGAACACGAAGCACCACAAGAAGCTCGACGCCGCTGCCGAGCCGCTGCCGCTGCGCTACGCCAATACCGACACGCGCGGGTTCGCGCCCGGGCAATGGCCGCGCACGGCGCTTGAGCGTGTGCTGGAGAGCGCCGCACAGCACCCCGACCGCGCGGCTCTCAGGGTGGATGGTGAGGACTGGAGCTATGACCGGCTCTTCGGTGCCGCCGCCGCGCTGGCCCGGAGCCTGCCCGAGGATCGGCCCGTGGTCGGGATCTACGCCGCGCGACATGTCTCGGCCTATATCGGCATTCTGGCGGTGATGATGGCAGGCGGGGCCTATGTGCCGCTCAATTGCCGCTTTCCCGCCGCGCGCAACCGCACCATTGCAGCCCGCGCGGGGCTTGACCACATCCTGCACGGCGCGGAGTTCGCCGACGCGGTGGCGGAGATTGCCGATGGCTTGCCGGTCACCTGCCTGAACATCCCAACCGACGCGCCGCCGCTCTCGGAAAGCGAGGCGCCGCTCTCCCGCCCGGGCCTCGGCGACACCGCTTATATCCTTTTCACTTCCGGATCGACCGGCACCCCGAAAGGCGTGCCGATCAGCCACGGCAATCTCGCGGCCTATCTCGGCAATGCGCTGGAGGCACTGCGCCCCGCGCCAGAGGACCGCTTTTCGCAGACCTTCGATCTGACCTTCGATCTTTCCGTGCATGATCTCTTTGTCTGCTGGTCCGCAGGGGCGTGTCTCTGCGTGGCCTCGCAAGCCGATCTCTCGGACCCGGCAGGCTATGTCACGCGCGAGCGCATCACGCATTGGTTCTCCGTCCCGTCGCTGGCCTACACGCTGCGCCAGACCGGCAAGCTGACGGAAGGCGCCCTGCCCTCGGTCACAACGTCGCTTTTCTGCGGCGAAGCCCTGCCCGCTGACCTTGCCCGCGACTGGCACAGGGCAACTGGCAAGGCCCGGCTGGAGAATTGGTACGGCCCGACCGAGGCAACCATTGCCTGCACGCGGCACGTCTTTGCGCCGGAGGATCCCGCCACCGGCACCGTGCCCATCGGCAGGGCCTTTGACGGCATGACCGCGCTGGTGATCGGTGAAGACGGCAAACCGGTCGCGGACGGTCAGACCGGCGCGCTCTACTTGGGGGGGGCGCAAATCGCCGACGGGTATCTCAACGCGCCGGAGCAAACCGCGCGCTCCTTTGTGACGCTGCCGGGCCGGTCCGGGCGCTTTTACGACACCGGCGATCTGGTGAGCCGGGTGGGCGGCGTGTTGCAGTTTCACGGACGGCGCGATTTCCAGGTCAAGATCCGCGGCTACCGCGTCGAGCTGGGAGAGATCGAGGCCGCGTTGCGGGCGCAATCGGGCGGCGACAATGTGGTCGCCTTGACCTGGCCGCATGGCAGCGCGAACGCCACCCATGTCGTCGCCGTCTTCGAACGCGATGACGAAAGCCCGGTGCTCGACCGCGCGCCGCTTGCCGCCGAACTGCCCGATTACATGATCCCCTCCAGCGCCTTCGGGCTCCGCGCCTTCCCCACGAATGCCAGCGGCAAGACCGACCGCGCTGCCATCGCCGCGGCCATCGAGGCGCGGATCGCGGCACGCCGGGACGCCGCGGACGGCTCTTTCGAAGGGCGCGTGCTGGCGCTGATTCTCAGGGTCAAGCCGACGCTGGACGCAGAGCGCATCAAGGACGCCGAAAGCCTGCTCTGGGCCGGTCTCGACAGCCTCGATTTCGTCAACCTCACCCATCTCTTCGAGACCGAGCTCGATGTGACCCTGACCGAAGCGCGCGTCGCCGCCCTGGCCAACATGACCTTTCCCGACCTCGTGCGCGATCTGCAAAGCGGTCAGGCGGCCTCCTCCGCGATCTCGCAGATCCCGGCAGAACGCATGCGCCGCGCGAACCGCGCGCTGGCCTTCGTGCGCGGCTTTCCGGGCGTCGTGACCCGCAGCCGCGCGCCGCTGCTGCTGGCCTTCGGCTCTTCGGGCACGATGCGCGCCATCGACACAGGTGCCGCGCAGGATGCCGCGGGCGCGCAGGCGCTGGACTGCCGCGTGATCAATGCGGGCCTGCCGGCGCTGACCTCTGCCGGTCTGGCGCGCATGGCGCGGTTTGTCGCCGAAACTGTCGAGGGCGCCGAGGTGGCGATGGTGCTGCACGAGCTCGACCCGATCCTCGTCTCCACCGTGCCGCCCAAGGGCGATGTGGAACTGGACGAGGCGATCTATTCCGGGGCCGCCAGCCTGCGCGCGACGCCCGCCACCGCGTCTGAATTCGACTGGACCGCGCAATCGGGCGGCATGCTGCAGGCCGAGGCCGCCAAGCCGCGCAAGACCCCCAAGGCGCTCTGGGAACGGGAACGGGATTTCGAGATCGCCAAGGTCTATGGCGGCGGGATCGCCTTTGACGACGAGGCCGTGGCGGCCTGGGTGACCGCCACCCAAAAGCTGCAAAAGCTGGGCGCGCCGGTGGTGGGATGGGTGCATCCGATGGCCGAAGGCGCGACCGGCGGCGGGATGTTCGACGCGTTGCTGGACGGTCTCAAGCGCGACACGGGCGTGCCGATGATCCGCCCCGACGCCTTTACCCTCGCGCCGGATTTATTCCTGAATATCAACCATATGCGCCCCGGCGACGGAATGCAGCTGCTGAGCCGCCAGCTCATGGATCTGGCGCTGCGCGAGGCGGGCCTCGTTCAGTCGTAACAGCCCGCGACGCGCCCGCGCAGCTGCACCAGCGCCAGAACCGTGTCGATGGTGGGGGTCGGCGTGTCGGTGATCCGGGCGATCTCCTGCACCGCCGTCACCAGGGCGTCGATCTCCATCGGGCGGCCCTGGTCCAGATCCTGCAGCATGGAGGTGCGATGCGCCCCCACCGCAGCCCCCCCGTCGATACGCTTTTCCACATCGATCGGAAATTTCACGCCAAGCTTCTCGGCCACCTGCTGGGCTTCGAGCATCATGTTGCGCGCCACGTCGCGGGTGCCGGGATCGGTGCAGAGCACGTCGAGCGTGGCATGGGTCAGCGCCGAGATCGGGTTGAAGCTGAGATTGCCCCAGAGCTTGATCCAGATGTCGTCGCGCAGGCTGCGGCGCACCGGCGCCTTGAGCCCGGCCTGCGACAACACCTTGCTGAGCGCCAGCGCGCGCTCCGACCGGCTGCCATCAGGCTCGCCCAGCAGAAACCGGTTGCCGGTGAAATGCTTGATCACGCCGGGCTCGACCACTTCGGCAGCCGGGTAGACCACGCAGCCCAAAACCCGGTCCGGGCCAAACCCGTCCCATTGCCTGTTGCCGGGATCCACGGTCTGCAAACGCGTGCCCTCGAGTGGCCCGCCGATCTTGTGGAAAAACCACCACGGCACACCGTTCACACCCGACACGATGGTGGTCTTGTCACCGATGAGCGGCTGCATCGCGTCCACCACGCCCGGCACCGAATGCGCCTTGAGCGTGACGATCACGTAATCCTGCTCACCGATCTCGGCAGGATCGTCGGAGGCGGTGACCTGAACCACGCTCTCCTCGCCATCCTCGATCAGCTTCAGCCCGTTGGCCTGCATCGCCGCCAGATGCGGGCCGCGGGCCACAAGGCTCACATCCGCGCCCGCCTGCGCCAGCTTCACCCCCATATAGCCGCCGATGGCGCCCGCTCCGAACACACAGATCTTCATTGCTTTCCCCACGCGATCCGGCCCTTTATCCGGACCCGCCCCCTGCTTCTTCTCTTTAAAAATACGCCAAATCGCGGCCCGCGCCGGGCGCGCCGCGGGGCATGGATCACGCCGGTTCCACCAGCCCCAGCTTTTCGGCGAGCCCGATGCGCATCATCTTGCCGGTCGCGCCTTTGGGGATCTCGTCGAGGATCACCAACTTGCGCGGGCATTTGAAATCCGCCAGCCGCTCCAGCGCGAAATCTCGGATCTCGCGTTCAGTGGCCTGCTGCCCGTCACGCAGCACCACAGCGGCTGCCACTTCCTCGCCAAGCTTGGGATGCGGCAGGGCAAAGGTCACCACCTGCTGGATCGCCGGGTGGTCCATCAGCACGCCGTCCACTTCCAGCGGAGAGACCTTCTCGCCGCCGCGGTTGATGATTTCCTTCAGGCGGCCCGTCAGCAGCAGGAAACCGTCCTCGTCAAACGCCCCCTGATCGCCGGTGCGGAACCAGCGATGCCCCTCTGCCTCGAAGAAGTTCTTGGCATTTGCCTCGGGGTTGCTCTCGTAGCCCGGTGTCACGTTTGGCCCGGAGATACAGACCTCGCCGGTCTCGTCGATGAGGCGGTTCTCGGTCTCGTGGGCGATGCGCACCATCGGGCCCGCCTCGACACCGACGCTGCCGGGTTTCTGCATGTCGAGCGGATTGCAGCACATCTGGTGCGCGGCTTCGGTCATCCCGTAGGCCTCGATCACCGGCGCGTCGAACGTGTCGCGCAGCGCCTGCATGACCTGCGCGGGCAGCGATGCCGAGGAGGAGCGCAGGAAACGCAGAGGCACGTCGGCGATGACGTCTTCGTTGCGGCCCGCGCGCGACAGGATCGCCTGATGCATGGTCGGCACGGCGGTGTACCAGGTCGGGCGCGCCTCGCGCATCAGCGCAAAGAAATTCAATGCGTTGAAGCCTTGCGAGCAGAAGATCGACGCCCCGGCAGAGAGCGAGGCGGAGACCGCCGCCAGCAGCCCGTGGATGTGAAAGAGCGGCATCACGTTCAGGCAGCGATCCTCTGGGGTCAATGTCAGCGACTGCGCGATGTTCTGCGCCGAAGCCGCGACATTGGATTGCAGAAGCGGCACGATCTTGGGCCGCGAGGTGGTGCCGGAGGTGTGCAGGATCAGCGCCACGTCGGTCTCGGTGGGGGCCTCGCCCTGCACCGCATCCGTCTCGCCATCGGCCTGCAGCGAGAACACGCCCGCCTCCGCGCCTTCAGGCACGCGCGCGCGCAGGATGGTCATGCCGAGCCGTTTTGCCGCGGCAAAGGCCGGGCCGTCCTCGCCTTCGGCCAGCACGATGGCGCGGGCCTTCAGATCCTCCAGATAGAAGGCGTATTCATCCTCGCGGTACGAAGGATTGAGCGGGGCAGTCGTGGCTGACTGCGCGATAGTGACAAAGGCCGTCGCCATCTCCGGCCCGTTGGGCAGAACGATCGCCACCCGGTCCTGCGGTTCGACCCCCGACGCGCGCAGCTCCGCTTTCACCTGCTCCGACAGCGCACGCAGCCCGCCATAGCTCAGCCACGTTCTGTCCGGTGCGCCGATGGCTGCGGCCGCGTCCGGATGCTGCGCGATAAGCGCCTTGAGTGTCGTGTGCATACCCGTCGTCCCCTTTGGTCTTTAACATCTGGTTCACTCCGCCGTAACGATGCTGCGGCGCGACCCCTTGCGTAGATATCTCACAAAGGGCAGCACAAAGAAAAGCACAGCAATTGCAATAAACGCGCCCGAGAGCGGGCGTTCGATGAAGGCCAGCACGTTGCCCTGTTCGGCAATCAGCGTCTGGCGGAAGCTTTTTTCCATCAGCGGACCAAGCACCAGCGCCAGCACCAGAGGGGCCAGCGGATAGTCCGCCTTGCGCAGCAGATAGCCCGCCACCCCGAAGCCGGCAATCAGCCAGACGTCGTGCATTTTCTGGCTGGGAGCGAAGCCGCCCACGATGCAGAGCACCATGACGATGGCGCAAAGCACGGTGAACGGCATCCGGAGCGCCCAGACAAAGAGCGGGATGAGCGCGATGTTGATCGCCACGGCGGCGAAGTTCGCGGTGTAGAGCGACGAGATCAGGCCCCAGACAAAATCCGGCTGCTCGATGAACAGCATCGGGCCCGGCACCAGTCCCCACATTACCATGCCGCCGAGCAGGAGCGCGGTGGTGGGCGAGCCGGGAATGCCCAGCGTCAGCATCGGCAAAAGCGAACCGGTGGAGGCGGCGTTGTTGGCGGTTTCCGGTGCCGCAACACCTTCGATATTGCCCTTGCCGAAGGTCTCGGGCGAGCGCGAGGTCTGCTTGGCGATGCCGTAGGCCATGAGCGAGGCGGGCGTGGCCCCGGCGGCGGGCAGCATGCCCACGAAAAACCCCATGACCGACCCGAAGGTCATGGTCTTCCAGATCCGCCCCATGCGCTTGATGCCGTAGCCCAGCTCCTTGAAGGTGATCCTGGCGGGGGTGACCTGGGGGGCGGTCTTGGAGGTCTCGATGGTGTAGAGGATCTCTCCGATGCCGTAGACGCCGATCGCCAGCACCAGGAACGAGATGCCGGAGTAAAAGCCCGGGATGTCCCCAAATATCAGCCGCGGCTGGCCGGAGATCAGGTCGAGGCCGACGGTCGAGAGCACCAGCCCCAGGCAGATCATCACCACGGTCTTGAGCTTGTCGTCGCCGCCCAGTCCCACAAATGTGGTGAAGGCCAGAAGCACCAGCGCAAATTCCTCGGCGGGCCCGAATTTCAGCGCCAGATCGGCCAAAGGCGCGGCAAAGAGCGTGAAGAGGATGACCGAGATCGTGCCGCCGATGAACGACGCCACGGCAGCGGCGATCAGCGCCAGACCGGCCTTGCCCTGCTGCGCCATGGGCCGCCCGTCAAAGGTTGTGGCGACCGCGGTGGAGGCGCCCGGAATGCCCAGCAGGATCGAGCTGACCGCGCCGCCATACATCGCCCCGTAGTAGATCGCGGCCAGCAGGATGATCGCGGAGGACGGCGGCACGATGAAGGTCAGCGGCAGCACGATGGCCACGCCGTTGACCGAGCCCAGCCCCGGCATCGCACCGATGAAAAGACCCGCCGTGACCCCCAGAAGAACAATCATCAGATTGATCGGAGACAGCGAGGTGGCGAATCCGTCGGCAAGCAGGGCGAGAACGTCCATTGCGGCCTCCTGTCAGAAGAACATTGCGTAGAGCGGGAAGAAGAGCGGCTCTGTAAAGCCTTTCGGCAACAGGATTTTCAGCGTCGCCTCGAAGAAGAAGAACAAGAAAACCGGCGTGCCGAGGGTCAGGCACAGCGTCAGCACCCAGCCATGCCGCCCGAAGATCTTCAGGTACCAGAAAAGAAACAGCGGGATCGCGATATAGGCCCCGGCAATCGGGATCAGCGCGATTGTGACAAATAGCGCTGCGATCACCATCAGCAGCGGGCGCAGCATCGACATGTCGAAGAAGAAGCTCGCCCGCGCGGAGGCGCCGAAACTGCGCAGCAGAATGAGGCTGGAGCAGAGCAGCATCACCGCCGAGAGCCAGAACGGGAACGCGCCGCCGCCGGGGCCGCCGGTCTCGCCGTTCCAGCCGATGGGCAGCGCCGTTGCATGGATCATGAAATAGACCGACAGCACCATGATAGCGCCCGCGATGATGCGATCACCTGCCAGCATCGGCGTTCTCCCCCGGAAAAGATGTGAAGGACGGGCCACATGCGCTGCGGCCCGCCGGATCAATGCGCGTCAGCGGCTCAGGAGGACGAGTCGTCTCCCATCGCGTCGAGGATCGCCTGGTGCTTTTCGCGCTCGGCCAGGAAATACTCCTGCAGCGGCTGTCCGGTCAGGAAGGCGGGCATCAGCGCCTTTTCCGACGTGTAGGTCTGCCACTCTTCGGACTGGCTGAGCTTTTCGAACATCGCGGTGTAATAGGCCACCGCCTCTTCCGGCATGCCCTTGGGCGCCACAAACGAGCGCTGCATCGCGTAGACGATGTCATGCCCCAGCTCGCGCGCGGTGGGCACGTCGGGGAAGGCGGCCAGACGCTCGGGCGTGAAGGCCACCAGCGGCACAGACTTGCCCGCGTTGTAAAAACCCATCTGCTCGGAGGGGTTGTTCACGGTGGAGTTGATGTGGTTGCCGACAAGGTTCTTGGCCACGTCGCCACCGCCCTTGAAGGGCACGTAGGTCATCTCGAGGTCAAATTCCTTTTCCAGCATTGCGGTGACCAGGCTGTCTTCCTGCCCGGTGCCGGTGCCACCCATCTTCCAATCCTTGCCCGCGTCCTTCACGGCGGCCACGTATTCCTCCAGCGAGGTGATGCCGCTGTCGGCATTGACCCACAGGATGAAGGTGTCCTCGGCCATGCGGGCGACCGGGGTAAAATCCTCGATATTCACGCCGATATCGGTGCGCAGCGGCGTGGTGTAATAGGAATTCAGCGTCGCCATGATGATGTGCGGGTCGCCCTCATTGTCCTTGAGAAAGCGCAGCGCCTCCGCGCCGGAGCCGCCGCCCTTGTTGACCGGAAGGACCGGCATGTTGGAGAGGTTTTCCTTCTGGATGATCGACTGGAAGAGCCGCGCCAGACGGTCCGCACCGCCGCCCTGCCCGGCCATGATCACCATCTGCACCGGCTTTTGCGGCTTCCAGCCTTCGGCCAGAGCGCCCGTTGCGGTTGTTGCAAACATCGCGGCGGATGCCGCAAGCCCCATCGCGATACGGCGCGTGAATGTGTATGCCATGTAATGTCCTCCCTGAAGAATGCGCCGCTCCTCAGCCGCGCTGTCGGGTCAGATGCTTTGCTGACCTGAACGCTTAACTAAGCTGTTGGAATAATCTTTCATCAGAATTCGCGTTGACTTGTTACATCTTGCATTTACAAGTTCATTTTTTGTAATGTTGTAAATATGCGAAAGACCTTTGTCGGCCCTCAATTGCGGCAACTCCGCCGCCGCCATTCGGAAACCCAGGCCGAGATGGCCAGGCGTCTCGGTATCTCCCCCGCCTATGTCAACCTCCTGGAAAACAACCAGAGAGCGCTCTCTGTGTCGGTGCTGGTGGCGCTGACCGAAGCCTACGGCATCGACATGAAATCGCTGGTGCAGGAAACCGACACCACGCGGTTGGCCGATCTCCGCGCGGCGGTGCGCGATCCGATCTTTGCAACCGACGCGCCCGATCTGTCGGAGCTGCGCGCCGCGCTCGATCACGCGCCGCAACTGGCCGACCAGTTCCTGAGCCTTTACCGCGCGCATCGCAGCCTTGTGGACCAGGTCCGGCGCATGTCGGTCGACGGCGCGCCACCGGCGCTTTTCAGTGTGACGCCAGAGACGGCCATTCACGACTATTTCCGCAACCATGCCAACCATTTCGACGATCTGGAGCGCGCCGCACAGGACCTGCGCCAGCGCATCGGCGGCAGCACCGATGACATGTACGCGCTTCTGAAACGGCGGCTGCGGGTCGAACACGGCATCCAGACCGACCTGCTGCGGATCACCGACATGCCCGACAATCTGCGGCTCTTCGACGAAGCGGCGGGCCGGGTGCACCTCTCCGAAGCGCTCGATCACACGAACCGGATTTTCCAGCTGGCCCATGTACTTGGCCTGCTGGAGGCGGGGTCGGAAGTGGAGGCTCTGGCCGCCGAAAGCGGGCTGGCCGACAACGAAGGCGGCGCGCGGCTGCGCGTCGAGCTGACCAATTATTTCGCGGCCGCCATGCTGATGCCCTATGACGCCACCCGCGCGCTTGCCGAAGAGACGCGCTATGACATCGACCGCATCGCCACCGGGTTCGGCGTGAGCTTCGAGATGGTGTGCCATCGTCTGACCACGCTGCAGCGCGACGGCGCGCGCGGTGTGCCGTTCTTCTTTCTGCGGGTCGACCGGGCGGGCAACGTCACCAAACGCTTCAACGCCACCGCCTTCACGCTGGCCGAAGAAGGCGGCGCCTGCCCGGTCTGGGACATCCACGGCGCGTTCCGCGTGCCCGGTGCGATTGTGCCGCAATTTGTCGAGCTGCCGGAAGGCGGGCGGTTTTTCACGCTCTCGCGCACCGCCGACCGGCCCGTGCTCAGCCGCAGCGGTCAGGATCGGCGGCTGGTCGTGGCCATCGGCTGCGCGGTCGAGCATGCCGACAAGATCGGCTACGCGCGCGCGTTCAACATGTCCGATCCCGTGCTGTTCAGCCCTATCGGCATCAATTGCCATGTCTGCCCGCGGCATTCCTGCTCCGAGCGCGCGCATCAGCCGGTGCATATGAGCCTGCCCATCGACACGCGCAGGCGCGGGCGAACCCGTTACGAAAGCTGAAAATCCGAAATGAATTCCTGAGGGTCGGAACGCTTTGTTAAGGCCGTATCCGTATTCCTGCTGCTCGAAGAGCGGGCCACGGGATCACGCGGCCTGTCCGGTCAGAATGTAGGTTGGCATGTCGGATATACATTTTCACGCACTCGGGGCGACGCGGGCGCGCTCGGGTGAGGATCCTCTGATCCCGTTCCTTCTTGGTGCCCGCAGCGCACCGGTGACGATCTCGGCACGCGAGGTGCAGCGGCTCGATTCCCACCGCCTGCAGATCCTGATGGTCGCGCAGAACCAATGGGCCAGGGACGGGGCGCCGTTCCGCGTGACCGACCTTTCGCCCGGGTTCCGCAGCGGGCTCGAACGGTTGGGCATGGCGGGCGAATTTTTCGATGAGGAGACGGCGACATGACGACAAAAGTGCTCGCGATTGACGATTCGCGCACCATCCGGAACCTTCTGCGCGTGTCGCTGGAAGGCGCGGGGTTCGAATTTCATTCCGCCTGCGATGGCGAGGAAGGGGTCGAAGTGTTCCCGGATGTCGATCCGGATGTCGTGATCACCGATATCAACATGCCGAAACTCGACGGGTTCGGTGTCATCGACGCGCTGCGAAGCGGGCCCAACCGCACACATGTGCCGATCCTCGTGCTGACCACCGAAAGCTCGGACGATCTGAAGTCGCGGGCGCGCGATGCCGGGGCCACCGGCTGGATCGTGAAACCGTTTGATGACGCCTCCCTCGTCTCGGTGCTGCGCCGCCTGACCGGGCACGCGGCCTAAAATGTCGGGACCGTCGATCCGCGACACGTTTTTCGAGGAATGCGAAGAGCTTCTCGAAGCGTTGGTAGAAGGCCTCTCCCAGATGGAGGAGGACGGCCAGAACATGGACGTGATCAACGCCGTGTTCCGGTCGGTGCATTCCATCAAGGGCGGCGCGGGCGCGTTTGGCCTCGATCAGCTGGTGGGGTTTGCGCACACGTTCGAAACCGTGCTCGACAAGGTCCGGGATGGCGAGATCGCCGTGTCGGAGCCGTTGATGTCGCTTTTTCACCGGTCCGGCGACCACCTCTCTGACCTGGTTGCCGCCGCCCGCGACGGAACCGACACCCAGGCAGAAACCGAAGCGGCATTGACAGCCGAGCTCGAGCAGCATCTTGGGGAGGACGCAGAGGAAGAAGAGTTCAGCTTTGACGCGCTCACGCTCGATCTCGACGCGGCCCCGCCCCTGGCGGAGCTGCAGTTTGTCATCGCATTCAGCCCGCACCGCGCGCTTTATCAGAACGGGCACGAGCCGCTCCTGCTGTTTGACGCCCTGGCCGAGCTGGGCCAGATCGAAGTCACCGCCACGCATGACACGTTGCCGGACTTCGATGCCTTCGATCCGGACGACGCGCTGCTGTCCTGGCGCATCACACTTACAACGGCAGAGAGCGAAACAACACTGCACGAAGTCTTTGAATTCGTGGAAGGGCTTTGCGATCTGACCATCTCGACCGAAGAGCGCCCGGCAGAGATCATACCATTCGAGCCGATGACCGAGTTGGGGGACTCGGACGGCGACGCATCGGCGGATCACCCGCCCTCCCCTGACCCCGGCGCTGCTGCGAACGCCGCCCCGGTCTGCAAATCGACCACGTCATCCGCGGCCAAGGACGCGCGCGGCCCCAAGCCGACGCTCCGCGTGGATCTCGACCGGGTGGATCGGCTGATCAACACGGTTGGCGAATTGATCATCAACCAGGCCATGGTGTCGCAGCGCATCGAAGAGCTGGACATCCCCACCGTCGCGCATCTGACAAATGAGCTCGAGGCCTATAAGCTGCTCGCCCGCGACATCCAGGAAGGGGTGATGGCGATCCGCGCGCAGCCGGTCAAACCGCTCTTCCAACGGATGTCCCGCATCGTCCGCGAAGCGTCCGACGCGACAGAAAAGAAGGCCAAGCTTGTCACGGTCGGCGACGCCACGGAAGTGGACAAGACGGTAATCGAACGGCTCGCCGATCCTCTGACCCACATGATCCGCAACGCCGTCGATCACGGCCTTGAGCAACCGCAGACGCGGATCGAGGCGGGCAAGGATCCGACCGGCACCATTCGTCTCTCGGCAGCACATCGATCCGGCAGTGTTTTCATCGAAATCGCCGATGACGGCGCCGGTCTGGATCGGGAGCGTGTGCTGGCCAAAGCCATCGAAAAGCAACTGGTCCCCGCGGATGCGGATCTGTCTGAGCCGGAAATCGACAACCTTCTGTTCTTACCGGGCTTTTCGACGGCGGGTCAGGTCTCGAACCTGTCCGGGCGCGGCGTCGGAATGGATGTCGTCAAGAACGCGGTGCAGGCCTTGGGTGGACGCGTTTCGATCACCTCGCAGCACGGCAAGGGCACAACCTTCACCATCGTTCTGCCCCTGACGCTCGCTGTCATGGACGGGTTTGTGATCTCGGTTGCCGACCAGACCATGGTGATCCCGATTGCCTCGATCCTCGAAACCATCCGCCCGCGCACCGCGGATATTCACCCTGTGGGAACCGATTGCGAAGTGGTGAGCGTGCGCGGCTCCTATGTGCCGATCATAGACGTTGCGGAAAACCTGAACCTCGCGGACCGGATCACCGACAAGACAACCGGGATCCTGCTGTTGGTGGAAACCGAATTGCAGGGGCTGGTGGCGCTGCGGATCGCTGCCATCCACGACCAGAGGCAGGTTGTGATCAAAAGTCTCGAAAGCAATTACGCCGCCATCCCCGGTGTCTCTGCCGCGACCATCCTCGGGGACGGAAAGATCGCCCTGATCCTCGATCCCGAAGAACTGATCCGCCTGGCGCAAAGCCGCGGTCCGGACCCGGTTAACCAACTTCCCAGAATGGAGCTACGTCATGGCTGAAACAGCAGAGATCCAGGCCGAATCGCAGTTCGAATTCGTGACCTTCTCGGCCGGCGGGCAGAATTTCTGTCTGGAGATCACCCAGATCCGGGAAATCCGCCGCTGGACACCGGTCACCGCTCTGCCGCACACGCCGGACGACGTGCTGGGGGTGATGAATCTGCGAGGCGCGGTGATCCCGATCTTCGATCTCGCCGCGCGTTTCGGGCTTGGAAAAACCGTCGATGACGAACGCAACGTGGTGATCGTGGCCGCGGTGGAGAGCACCACCATCGGCTTGCTGGTCGAATCCGTCTCCGAGATTCTCTCGGTGGATACCAGCAAGATCCAAGAGACGCCGGATATCAAATCGGAGGCAACGCGCCACAGCATTCTGGGGGTCATCCCTGTCGAAGAGACCATGGTGCGCGTCGTCAATCTCGACGCGGTCCTGAACGCCATGCAGAGCGTGCCCGCATGACAGCAAATTTCGACCGGCTGACGCGGACCGGGGTCACCCATATCAACTTCAGCGACGCTGACTTTCAGGCGCTCGCGGCGATGGCAAGGCGCGACATTGGTCTCAATCTGACCGAAAACAAGAAACCCTTGATTTATTCGCGCTTGGCGCCGCGCCTGAAAGCGCGCGCCGTTCAGAGTTTCACGGACTACCTCACCTTGCTGGACAGCAAGGGCGAACATGAAGAACGCCGCGCCATGATTTCGGCTCTGACGACCAACGTCACAAGTTTCTTCCGCGAACATCACCATTTCGAGACACTGCGTACCGAATGCCTCCCCGACGTGGTTGAGCGGGTCAAAAACGGTGGCCGGTTGCGGCTGTGGTCGGCGGGCTGCTCCTCCGGGCAGGAGGCCTATTGCCTGGCCATGACCCTGCTTGAATTCTGGCCGGGCGCACCAAGCGGCGACGCCCGGATACTGGCCACGGATATCGACCCGAAGATTATCACATCGGCGAAATCGGGCGTTTACAAGTGCTCGGAACTGGACAGCCTCACCGAAAAGCAGCGCTTCGGTTTTTTTCGCAAGACGCCGGATGCGCCTGACTGCCTTGAGGTAACACCTGCCATACGCGACCTTGTGTCCTTCGCGGAACTCAATCTCATGTCAGACTGGCCGTTCAAAGGACCGTTCGACGCGATCTTCTGCCGCAATGTCGCGATCTATTTCGACACAGAAACACAACAGGTTCTCTGGGATCGGTTTTGCGATTTCCTGGCACCCGGCGGCTTTTTGTTCATTGGACACTCCGAACGCATCACCGGACCGGCCGAATCGCGATTGCAAGTCGCCGGCACCACCTGTTTTCGCAAGCGGGCAGACTGACCCATCACTTCATCAAAAGGACCGTGCATATGGGAATCAAGGACTCTCTCCGGGTCATGGTCGTCGACGATATGGCGACCAGCCGGGGGCTGATCACACAAGCGCTCGACGAGATCGGGATCAAGAACTACGTCACTGAAAACGACGGACAAAACGCCTTGGGACGTCTCGGCTCGACACCCGTGCATCTTGTGTTGTCCGATTACAACATGCCGGGCCTTGACGGGTTGGGACTGCTCAAGGCGGTGCGCAGCCATCAGGCGACGAAAAAACTTGGTTTCATCCTCGTGACAGGTCGCCCGACACCCGAAATTGTCAGCGAAGCCAAGAAACTTGGCCTGAACAACATGATCAAGAAACCGTTTACCGCAGCGTCCATGAAACAGTGTATCGAAAGCGTTGTCGGGCGGCTATGAGCGGATCCGCCCGGTTTTCCGACGCCATCCAACGCGGCGCCACCGAACTGCACGGGTTGACGGAGCGGTTGGAGCGGGTCGAAAGACAGCTTGAAGTCCTTTACCATAAGTCCGGCCACCAGCTGGTTCCCGAAGAAATCAGCGCCTTGCAGGAAATCGACCTTGTCGTGCAGTCCATCGCGGCATTGGCAGCCTATCTCGATAACCTGTCAAACGGTGTGTCCCTCCAACGCGAGGCCGCGATTGAAGAGGCGATACAGACCATCCCGCTCCGAGATCTGGCGGCGCGGCTCCGCGGTGAGCCGGCAAGCTCTGCCGGTCAGGGTACAACGGAATTATTCTGAGCCGCCATCGCAACGAGACCCTCGGCAATCGCGCAGGCCGCGACCCGGAGAAGACACATGACAGTCGTGAAAACCATCGTCGCCCTGAAAGACCCGTCGCAGCGCAAACACCTCGCCGCGACCATCGACGGGCTTGGAAATTACCGTGTCGTCGCCTGCACCTCGGATCTCATGTCGACCTATGCCGAGGTTGAAACGAACCTGCCGAAAGTGGTTCTGCTTGACGAGACGTTCTCGCGCGCGCCCGAATTCGAGGTGATGCGCGCGATGTTCGACGCGTACGACGTGCGCTGGCTGATCGTCAATCAACCGCGCGAACCGGAGCGGCGCAAATCTGCGCGCCGCATAGCCGCTGCCGATCTGTTCGCGGTTCCCGCCACCATCGAGGCGGATCAGTTGCAAGCCTTGCTCAGGAGCCTGACGCGATCCGCGCGCAGGCCGCCATCAGGCCAGGCCGCCGCCACGCCCGTCAACCACGCTCGCAAAGCCCAAGGTCTGGTGTTGATCGGGGCCAGCACCGGCGGGGTCGATGCCTTGGTCACCATCCTCAGACAGTTTCCAGCAGACTGTCCGCCAACCGTCATCATCCAGCATACAAGCTCCGGGTTCGGCAAAAGCCTTGCATCCTTGCTGGATCGAAATTGCGCCGCCAAAGTCACGCTTGCCCAGGACGACGTCGAATTGCGCACCGGCTCGGTCATCATCGGCGCCGGAACCTCAACGCACCTGCGGTTTTCCTCATTTTCGCCGCTGCAGGTCGCGCCTTCATCAGCGCCGGCGCAAAACGGACACCGTCCATCCGTTGACGTGTTGTTTCAATCCGCCATTGCCGCGGCTTCGCGAAGCGTGGCCATCGTCCTCACCGGCATGGGAACGGATGGCGCCAAGGGCATGCAGGCATTGCGGCAGGCCGGCGCATTCTGCATCGCGCAGGACGAAAACAGCTCGGTGGTTTACGGCATGCCCAGAGCGGCCGTGGACCTGGGCGCGGTAGACGCCGTTCTGCCTCTGGATCGAATCGCCGAAGCCGCGCTCGACGCCGCGCGAACCAGACCGCGGTCGGGCCGGGAGTTGCGCGCATGACCAGCCAGCCGGAGCGTTTCGTTCACGTCATACAAGGGGAGTATGCCGTGTCCGGAAAGGAGGCCGACGTCCTGACGACGGTGCTTGGGTCTTGTGTTGCGGTATGCCTTCTTGATCCGGTCAGAAAGCTTGGCGGCATGAACCATTTTCTGCTGCCCACCGCTTCGTCGAGCGATGGCAAGACGTCGCGCTTTGGGGTGCACGCGATGGAAGAGCTCATCAACGAGCTCTTGAAACGAGGGGCGGAACGCAGCCGCCTGCGCGCCAAGGTGTTCGGGGGTGCCAGCATGGTCGGCAATCTGCGCGATATCGGCGCGGAAAACGCCGCGTTCGCACGCCGGTTCCTGAAGGACGAGGGCATTCCCTGCCTGGCTGAAAGTCTCGGCGGGCGGTCCGCGCGGCGCATCCGGTTCTGGCCAGTCTCCGGTCGCGTGCGGCAAATGACGGTCGAAACGCTGGACGTGCGCGACCTCATGCCATCGCCAGTCGCCCCGGGCAACGACCATGCAGAGACATCGATCACGTTGTTCTGACCGCGCGCCAGATCACATATCCGGTTCGGAGTGGCAGCGGCCCATGGGCGTTGCGCGCGACTCGTGCTAGCGCGAAGGTCAGCACAGGAGTTTTCATTGCACATCCCGACCGTGCCTTTTTCGCAAGACCTCGTGTTGATCGGCGGAGGTCACACGCACGCGCTTGTCCTGCGCAAATGGGGGATGGCCCCCCTGCCCGGCGTGCGGCTGACCTTGATCAACCCCGGTCCGACCGCGCCCTATTCCGGGATGCTGCCCGGCCACCTTGCGGGCCATTACAGCCGCGACGCGCTTGACATCGACCTCGTCAAGCTCGCGCGGTTTGCAAACGCGCGGCTGGTGCTTGGGGCCGCAGAAGGTCTGGATCTCGCGCGCCGCCACATCATTGTGCCCGGCCGGCCGCCGATAGGCTTCGACATCGCGTCGCTCGACATCGGGATCACAAGCGCCATGCCGGATCTCCCCGGCTTCGCCGAAAATGCGACACCGGCCAAGCCGCTCGGGCCTTTTGCGGCGCGGTGGCACTCTTTCTTGCAGCGCTCCGGCACCGCGGCGGTTGCGGTCATCGGCGGAGGTGTCGCAGGAGTCGAGATTGCACTGGCGCTGAGCCACGCCTTGAAAGATTCAGACCGCTGCGGGACGGTCACCTTGATCGAAAAAGGGCACCTTCTCAGCAGTTTACGCGCGACGCCCCGCAACCGGTTGCGCGATGCTCTGCACAAAAACGGCGTGAACATCCTCGAAGGCGCCGACATTGCCCGGATTGACGAGGCAGGTATCACGCTTGCGGACGGGGGACATATTCCCGCAGATTTCATCACAGGTGCGGCGGGCGCGCGCCCGCAGGCTTGGCTCGCGGGCACCGGCCTTGCACAACATGATGGCTTTGTCGTGGTCAACGACAAGTTGCAAAGCTCCGACAACGCCGTTTTTGCCGCCGGCGACTGTGCGCATATGGCTCATGCGCCCCGACCGAAAGCCGGGGTCTTCGCCGTAAGGCAAGCTCCGGTTCTTCTGGAAAATCTGAAAGCCGCGCTCATTGGACAAGGCGGGTTTCGCAGTTACCGCCCGCAGAAAGACTATCTGAAGCTGATTTCCCTCGGCGCGCGTTCCGCGCTCGCCGACCGGTTCGGTCTCTGTGTCAGCGGCAAAGGTCTGTGGCGCCTCAAGGACCGAATCGACCGGAAATTCATGCTCCAGTTCAAGGACTTGCCGCGCACCCCTTCCCCCGATCTGCCGTGGCCCCGCGCCCGAGGCCTGACCGATGCGCTCGGCCCGAAACCGCTTTGCGGTGGCTGCGGCTCAAAGATCGGTCGCCCTGCTCTGATGAACGCGCTTGGACAGAAAAGCGGCGCGGGCGATGACGCCGGAATACTGCAAACCGGCTCTGCGACCCAGGTGATCAGCACCGATCATCTGCGCGCCATGGTAGCAGACCCGGTCACCATGGTTCGGCTGACCGCAATCCACGCGTTGGGCGACATCTGGGCGATGGGCGCCTCGGCACAGGCCGCCACGCTGTCGGTGATCCTGCCGCATCAGGCCGAAGCGCTTGCGGAACGCGGCTTGTCGGAAATCGCGCAAGCCGCGCGAGACGAAATGGCCAGACATGGCGTCGAGATCGTCGGCGGCCACAGCACTTTCGGCGCAGAGATGACGCTCGGCTTCACGGTCACAGGGCTCTGCGAGGCCGCGCCCATCGCGCTGGACGGCGCCGCCCCCGGTCAAAGCCTGATCCTGACCAAACCGGTTGGATCCGGCGTGATCATGGCAGCCGAAATGACCGGCGACGCCAAAGGCATCTGGGTCGAAGCCGCCCTGAACCACATGCTGCACCCGCAAGCCGGCGCCGCCAAGCATCTGCGCACCGCCACCGCCATGACGGATGTCACCGGGTTCGGGCTTGCCGGTCACCTGCTGAACATCTGCGCCGCCTCCGGCGTGGGCGCCGAAATTTCGCTTACCGAAGTTCCGGTCATGGACGGCGCCATGACGCTTGCAGGTCAGGGCATACGATCCTCGCTGTACAAGCAGAACCGCGGTCTTCTGCCGGCAGCTCCCGAAGGCCCGATGGTCGATCTGCTGGTTGATCCACAGACCTGCGGCGGTCTGCTGGCCGCCGTGCCCGGAGACGGCCAGCCGGAGCTTCAGGCCTTGAGACAAAGCGGTTATCCAGCTGTGATCATTGGCAAAACCACGACCCGCGCCGCTCAGATGGATATCGTCTGAAGCGCCACAGCAATGCGCTCCGCCAACACGTCCAGCGCGGAATCGCTCAGATCTGCAGTTGCAAACCGCTGCAAAATCTGCGGGTGCGACGATTGCATCGATTTGTCGTAAGCCGGATCGTAATGTTCGGCGGCCAGCGCCTTGCAAAGCTCGACATGGGCGCCCGAAGCGCTGAGCGCATTCCAGCGATCAACCGTGTCATGCCCGCGAAACGCGCGCAGCGGGGCCAGTTTCTCCTGCAAGGATTTCGGGTCCGAGAGAATGTCGTCATAGGCGTCGGCGAGGTACCGCGCCCGGGCCTCGATGGGCGCCGTGATCTCGAACCAGGGCGCGGATTTCATCGCCTCCCAAAGCGACGGCGGAAGGTTCAGCGCGCCGATCTTGCTGCTTTCGGCCTCGACAATCACCGGTCGGGACGGGTCAAGCCGCGCCAGGGACAGGGCCAGCGCCGACTCGAACGCTTTCTGACTGGGCTGTCCGCCCGGCATGTCGCCCAGAAGCGATCCGCGATGACCCGCCAACCCCTCGAGATCGAGCGTCTGCACGTCAAAACCCGCCAGTTTCCCGAGCAATTGCGTCTTGGCCGTACCCGTATAGCCGCCCAATTGCAGCAACCGATGGGGCAAGGGCGTGTCGTAGAGACACTCCGCAACGCGTCGCCTGTAGGTCTTGTATCCTCCGGGAATGGTTTCGGCACGCCAACCGATTTCGGACAGGAGCCAGGCGAATGTGCCCGACCTCTGCCCGCCTCGCCAGCAATAGACCAGCGGCCGCCACGCGCCATCCTTGTCGGCCAACGGTCCTTCGATATGCGCCGCCGCGTTTCGAAAGACCAGCGCCGCTCCCAGTTTGCGCGCGCGAAACGGCGACACCCGCCTGTAGATCGTCCCAACCCGGGCGCGCTCCGCGTTGTCGAGCACAGGCAGATTGATGGCGCCGGGGATGTGATCTTCGGCAAATTCGGCCGGGCTGCGCACGTCGATGACCGTGTCGAACCCGTTGTCCATGAAGCTCTTGAATGTCGGATACATGTGATGCATGCCAGCGGCTTACCGGGTCTGGGCCCCCAAGAAAAGCTGCGCGCGCCTTCTCATGGCATCGCCGGTGAAAAACCTCCCTTCCCCCTCTGGACACGGCCCATTTGCTCGGCTAGACCGCGCGCACCCGAAAGGCCCAGCCTTTCCCGTGCCCGGGTAGCTCAGGGGTAGAGCAGTGGATTGAAAATCCTCGTGTCGGTGGTTCGATTCCGCCCCCGGGCACCACTACATCTTACAGATCGAATGATATCAATGGCTTAGATGGGCGTTTTGTCCCACCGCCGCGTACGGGCGGGAAATGTGGGACAATTTTGCTCTACCTTTGTTCTCGGCTGAGATGCTTCATCCCCGATCCGGCCAGCACTTTTTGGCGCGCTGCTTTGGTGTAACGCGAGGCTTCTTTCATCGTGGACCAGCCAAAGATCGCCATCAGCTGGCGTTCGGTCGCGCCGTTCTCGGCAGCGAGTGCTGCACCCGCCTTCCGCAAGCCATGGGCCGAGCAGTTCGTTAGACCAGCCTCATCGCAACGCTTGCGAAACCAGTTACCGAAACCGTTCGAAGTGAAAGGCTTGCCAAAGGCGGTCGTCAGGAAAGCAAGATTGCCGGTCGAAGTCTGGTCTATGATTGACTGCAACTCTGGCAGAACAGGGATCGAAAGCGTGACCGGCTTGCGCGCGCGATTTTTGGCTTGGGTGAAACTGAGCCAGCCCTCTTTCACATGCTGCGGGCCGAGCCGGACGACATCCGAGCGGCGTTGTCCTGTATAGAGAAGTAGGGCGAGCGCCAAGCGCGCTTTGCTTCCAACCGGATGCGCGGATTCAAATTTGGTCAGCTCATCCATGCTCCAGCTATGAAAGCCTTCGGAGTGCGATTTGAGATATGGCACATCCTTCGCGGGGTTGCGAGTGGCCAGATCGTACTCGATGGCAAAATTGAACAACTGCCGCAGCGCCTTGACCATCGCATTCGCGGCTTCCGGCCTGTCAGCGTTCTGATCACGGCGAGCCCGCACATGTCGTGGTTCCATCATCGCATAGGGCTTATCGCCATCCTTTTCGCAAATGCGATCCAGCAGGCTCTTTCGCACATAGCGCGTGCGCTCACCGAGCTCCCGATAAGGCGCGGAGCCGAAATATTGCACGCAGAGCCAGCGCAGCGATCCGTTCTCTATGGCGTCCCGACCCGCCGCCTTGGGAGGCGTAGTGCTCTGCTTGTTGTTGATGGCGGCATAATACTCATCAAGAAAGGCCCGAGTACCGGGTGTTTCTTTGAGCCGGATTTTTTTGTGACCGGGCCTGCGCACATAAATGCGGACATTGCCGTGCCTGTCCGTATCCTCGCTCAAGTACTTGAGCCGTACTTCGCCGAGTCCGTCACGCAACCTGATTTTGGCCATGGCTATTCCCCTTCATCCCAGGGGTTCACAGTTTTGGATTCCATATCAGGCAACGCATCGAAGGCTTCGTCAAGAGTCACGCTATCCGAAAGCACGCGGCTATTGACCTTCTTTGGTGTGGGCATGCGTCCGTCTTTAACCAAAATATCAAAGAAAGACGGAGACACGCCGACATAGTACGCCGCCTCGCGGCGGTTCAAGCCACGCGGCATGAAGGAGAGCTTATGATGTTTTGCAGCCTGCATGCTCCATGACATGCGGCCAGTACCGTGCTGATTGAAGTTCACGCGCTGGTCACGCCCGGTCTATTCAGTCACGAAAAAGCCCCGTGACCAAACAATGGTCACAGGGCTAGTTGCTATGGGCGCATGCCCAGGCTCATTTTGCGAGCTATTTCACGGCTGATCGTATCAAGGCTCGCAAGAGCCTGTCTCCGTTCATTGGAACCGGCATCGCTGAGCACGAGATCGTGCTGGACGCTCGCAAACAATGCGCGAAGTTCGCTGATGCTGCGGCGCTGCAAGGCTGCCTTTGTGAAGACATGTTTCATGATCCTCTCCTTGATCCTTGGAGGCCGTGCCCATCACGGCCTTTCTTGCCCGCCCCACACATCATCAGCAGGGAAAGGACCGCTGATGGGCGGCAGGCCGACCAGGACAAAAAGGGGAGAAGACAGAAACAAGAAGAACTCAGGCCGCATGTATGCGGTGCAGCTGCGAATAAGGGCTGATTTGCGTGCGACTCAGCACACCTAAATCGCCGAAAACCCGCTTCAAGTAACGGAAATAGAGAATTGCAGAATTTGACGGGCGCAACCGAGAATTGATAAAATGAGATTATAGGGTGCTGTTATGCACAGCACATTTGTTAACCAAATTGAAAGATCGCTATGGGTACCCGCAACGGCTCATTCGAGCCGACAGGGCTGACTGTGACCTACAACAAACTCGGTAGCATTACCGTTGACGAGTTAAAGCACGCACTCATCGAAGACCTCTATAATATTCAGTATGTCAGACCGGCACGGCTAAAAATCTATCCGGTGGATGAATATGGCCGCGAAGTGAAGCTGCGAAGGCCGGGCGGAGGACGCATTCACCTTATGGATACGTATCATCTGCGCCCAATCTGCAAAGACTACGATCTGTAGAGCTAGAACGAGACGGGTCATAGCGGACCGGAAAGGAGTGACACAGTCATGACCATACCAACTTACATTGGGCTTAATCAGGCGCGCCAGGTGCTCTCAGAGATGGGCGTTGACCTAAATGATCGCCAGATCAAACGCGCTGCCGAGATGGACGCAAACGGTAAGCGCAAACTGCCGTTCTTCATCGACCCTATCGACGGCAAGCTGAAGATCGAGAAGGGCTCGCTTGTGCGTATCTACCGCCAAGCGCAGATAGATGCTGAAAACAGCTGTAAACTCTGATAACTTATTGAATCGAATTGAGATTTATGGAGAATATTGCACCAAGAAAGCCTTAAAGAAGTGTCAGACATTAGAAAAAGAACAGGTGCAAAAGGCTCCACCTACCAAGTCCGATACCCGAGCAGTGCGACCAAAGCTGGTTACGCCTACAAGACCTTCAGCACCTTGAAGGAAGCCCGCTCTTTCCTTGAAAGCGGCAGCACGATTGCAAGCCATGGTGTGCTCGATCCTACCATCCAGACGGTTGGCGACGCTGTTGATATGTGGCTGCAAATCTGTGAGCAGGAAGGGCGCGATGGCCGCGATCCTGTCACCGGATACACGCTGAAAGGATATCTCCGCCGCGCAGAAGTCATGAAGGGATACCGTTGGGAGAAGAAGCTCTCTGAGCTACAAACACCGGATATCGTGGCCTTTCGGTCATGGCTTCTGCAGGACCATAGCCGTGATCTGCCACGCCGCGTTCTTACTTCCTTTCATGGCGTTCTCAAAGAAATGGCTATGCGCGGTCATGTTGCCAGCAACGTGGCCGCTGGCGTCGCCATTCGTGCCGAGTCGCGCTATGATCAGGAAGTGAGAATACCAACGCCAGCCGAAGTACGGGGGCTTCTTCGCGCCGCTGACGAGCTGTCACGATCACCAAACAAACAAACTGCGCGGACCTGGCAACGCTACCGGCCTATTCTGTATCTGGCAGCCGATACCGGGATGCGCCCCCAAGAGTATCTTGTGATAGCAAAGTCCAGTTTGCGTGACGGCGGCATCCACGTTGATCGGGCGCTAGAGCGGGGTGGCCACAAGATATCTGTGACCAAGACTCCTGCGGGACGCAGATTTATTGATTTGAGCCCCAGCACCTACGAAATGGTTAGGGATTATGCGGACAACCATGCCGCAGATAACAAGTACGATCTCGTGTTTCCTACAATGACGGGCCGCTGGCAGGATACTGACAACTGGCGCAAGCGCGGCTTCTATGCAGCCTGTTTGCATGCCGGACTATTTGAGGAAGCGGAAGGGCCGCGCGGAAGCAACGTGCGGAAGCCCAAATTTAGCCCGTACGATCTCAGACATTTCTATGCGTCGATGCTCATCGAAAAACGCGTTAATCTCAAGCGCATTCAGACACTAATGGGTCATGAAGATATCAAGACCACGCTCAATGTTTATGGGCATATCATAAATCGCATTGAAGGGCGCGATGATGAAAAAATCGAAATGCTGAATCTGATCGCGGCAGAGTGAAAGTTGCGCCGCATTTGCCGTGATTTTCAGCTAATTTCAGGGTCGCAATCGTATAGGAGTAAATTCCTCTTATTTCTTGTGGCAAGTCTGTGGCGAAAACTCCGTAAGTCGCTGTGAGTAAGGCTTTCGGCTTCGCCTGTCACGCCGGAGGTCGCGGGTTCAAGTCCCGTCTCTCGCGCCATAATAACTTCAATAGCTTAGAGGATATTATGGGTAGATTAACGGCCCTTCGGGGTCGTTTTCGCCACAAATACCCACCCTGCTGGAATCCGCAGAAATCCGCCATTCTCTGAATCGCTCTGAAATCCCTTGTGGCGAGTTTGTGGCGAATCCACTCCCGAAATCTCAAGTCCTTGTGTGCCAATCGACGAAATCCACTACACAAGCGTGTATCCATTGGCTACACTTTGCACATGAAGGACACAGGTCTGCGCATGAGGATCGACCGAGAGCTACGCGAGCAATTTCTCAACGCCTGCCGGGAGGATGACAAGCCAGCAGCTCAGGTTATCCGCGAGTTCATGCGAAGATATGTGGCGGAACGAGCGGAGTCCGGCTCTGATCGGAATGCACCCGCAGACAAACGATAAGAGGCAGACCCCAAGTGAACGCTGTTGAGATTGAAGAAGCTAGCGCGCTTTCGGTTTAGAGGCAAAGTTTGAAGCATACAGAACTCATAAGTCTATTCCGCGAAGAGATGGCGCGCCTTGTTACCGAGGTGGAGGCATCTGTTTCGATGGGGCATTTGGATATCAATAAGATATCCGAAGATGTTGCCTGCGGGCTATTCCGTGAGCTCTACGGATTTAGGGATTTGAGAAATCTAAATGTGGAAGAGAAGGCGAATTTTCTTGGAATCGACCTTGCTGATGACAATGCGCGCGTCGCTATTCAAGTTACCTCGGACAAGTCTCTGGACAAGATAAAAGACACAATTTCGAAAATCACTAATCACAGTCTTTACGAACAGTATGACAGGTTCATCATCTACAATCTGGTGCGCAAGCAATCGAGCTATTCGGACCAAGCGATTTCGGCCGCTTGCGGCGACAAAGTTCAATTTGATCCCAGGTCGGACGTTCTCGATTTCAAAGACCTGGCGACGAAGGCGGCGACAGCAGACCCTCAGCGGCTAAAGGCCGCTCTTGAGCTGCTTTTGGCCTATATGCGGGGCCAGGATGTAGGTCTCGCTGATGAGGATTTCGACCCGCCGGAACACCCCCCTGAAATGCTGGGTGCGAATCTCGTTGAATTGTATTTTCCTCCGAAATTGTTCATCGCAGAGATCAGGCCGGAAGTACTGACAGGAAAAAAAGGCAGAAGGGTCAGAAATCAAAGGCAAGGTGTCAAAGAGTTTAGCCGCGAAAATGAGCAGCCGGTTCCGTCGGATTTCGAAGCGAGCAGTGGCCGTCTGATAACGTTCCATGATCTTGATGCTGGGGGCAGTCCCTTCAGGCATGTGATTGAGGAAGGAACGGTCGAAGAATTCGCGCCCTGTGACTATTACGAGATAGATGAAGATCACGACAGGGTATTCAAGTCTCTGTTGCGATTTGCACTTCAGCAGAAGCTGCATAAACATGATGTGATGTGGCAGCACCATGAGAAGATGTTCATATTTCTTCCGCGTCGCCAAAATCAGAGAAAAGAACTGAGAAATGGACGGGGCAGAAGGTGTCCTCAAGGATGGTCTTCGAGCGAAAGTTCAAAAGGGACAAGAAGGATGAGGTGCTTTCGTCGCGGCATCTGGCGTTCAGTGTGGATTTCATGCGACTGGAGGACGGCTGGTACGTCGCTCTAACCCCAGATTGGTTTTTCAGCTACGGCGACGATTATCGCCGTTCATTCTATGGCGACAAGCTTCTCAGCGGGCTGAAGAGAATGGAGAAGAACCGTTCGGTCTATGATCAGTTCCGGTTCCTCGCTTCTTGGCTGGAGGACGTCGATAGTCAGGACCTGTTCTCTGATCAAAAAGCGCCCGGTCCAACACTAAGCTTTGCTTCTCCGTTGAAGCTGAGCGGGGGCCGCGCACTCGATGAGAAACTCTGGGAACCTCTGCAAGTGGATGAACCTGATGCCTTGCAAGAAAGGTTCGGTACGCTGTGAAGCTTGAATTTATCAAGGAGCCGCGACTTCTCTTCGCCAAGGGTGAACACATCTGCCCGCGCAGGGGGATATCAGCCTACGGCGTGTTCGATAAGACGCAAGAGACTCGGCGGAGCGAAATATACGTGGGTGGCGTTGGCTCTTCAGAATGCATGGAGATGCTCCATGCTTGGCTGGACAGGTGCAAGGTCGGGATCGATGCACCAGTCGACACAAAGCAGGAAAATCTGAAACTACCGTCCTGTGGTTTCAACAAAAATGAGGGCTTTGGCGCAGATATCCGGTTCTCTGGCGATCTTGCGCGCCCGATCAAGAATTCAGATATCAAAAGGATTGTAGGGATATCGTCGCGAACTGAACGCATCGAAGCGGCGATCGACCTCTACTTCGAGAACGCAAAATTCCTTGCGCAGAACCGGCACGTTGACGTGATCGTTTGTGTTATGCCGGAAGAACTTTTTAGGGTCATATCGACCGAGGAACGGGGCGGTGATGAGGTTCTTGGCGACGAGGCGGATGACAAGGAGCTCAATTTTCGTCGCGCTCTAAAAGCCCGGTCGATGCCTCTTGGCAAACCGATTCAACTGATCAGGCAGGTCAATCTTGATGAGACACAATCTGCCGGTCAACAAGATGATGCAACAAAGGCTTGGAACTTCTGCACCGCGCTCTACTACAAGTCCGGACCGACGATCCCATGGAAACTCGAACAGGAGAACTCCCGTACAACATCGTGCGCGGTCGGTATTGCATTCTATCGCAGCCGGGACAGACAGTCACTTTGTACCAGCCTTGCGCAGATCTTCGATGAGCTAGGCAATGGTCTGATCCTACGCGGAACGCCCGTCAATATCGACAAGGATGACCGGGTGCCAAGGCTTTCACACGAACAGGCTTATGATCTAATCACAGCTGCGCTCGACGAGTATCGAGTTGCCTTGCGTACTTTTCCAGCACGGCTCGTTGTACACAAAACCTCGAATTTTACGGAAGACGAAATTGCGGGGATCGAGGGGGCGGCGCAGGACGCTCGTATCGACTCCGTGGATTTCATTACGATAATGGACTCGAAGCTTCGTCTCTTCCGCGATGGAAATTATCCGCCGTTCAGAGGAACGCTTGCACGGGTCGAACAGGACCGCCTTCTTCTCTATTCAAGAGGCTCCGTTTGGTACTACCAAACATATCCTGGACTGTACGTTCCGCAGCCCATCGAATTGCGGGTCAGGAAATCGGAAGAATCTCCGATCCTCGTTGCGAAGGAAGTACTGGGCCTCACCAAGATGAACTGGAACAACACTCAGTTTGACGGAAAATACCCAGTCACGCTTGGTTGCGCGCGAAAAGTTGGCGAAATCATGAAGTATCTCGGGGAGTCAGACACACCCCAAATCCGCTATGGCTTCTACATGTGAGCTTTTGGTAATCACGAAGCCTTGACCAGCTTGTCGAAGTCAATATGCGTGAATCGTTCCTTCACTTCGGCTGGCAATTCAATGACTTTCTCCCGCAGGAGGATGGCTAAAGCGAAGAAGTGCCATTGTGACTCTTCTTCGGAAAACCCTTCGCCAAAAATCTCCTCAAAAATGCGCGCCGTTTGCCTTCCGATCTCGACGATGAAGTAGACATGGTTGCCGTATAAGAATCGTGCGAGCCCTGCGTTGTACTGAGGGATCAGGCTGGGCGCGCAAATCTCTTCCTCTTCGATAGTGACAAGCTGCCGTGCAAGATCGTGTCGCGACACATGCGCGATACCGTTCAGATCACCATAGATCGGGCCAAAGCCTGCAGTGATGCCCCTGCCGATGTTTGGTGTCCTGCCTTCCTGTCGCCGGTCGTTTTCGTATTCATCGATTGCGGCAATCGTTTCGAGCTGCTGTTTGAGCAGAGCCGCTGCCTGTGAATATAGCCCCTCGGAAATCGACACCTCACAGATATCTATGCCCTGGATGAATTGCGCCGTCAGGCTCATCCGTCCTTCGACTGCATGCGGTTGCTTTTCGAAGCGCTTGCCTGCGAAACGGTCGATCATCGAATAGACCGCACTCAGAGCGAATTGATGCGCATCGATCAGGTCTCCCGCTTCCTTCTTCCATTCTCGTCGAAGTTGCTCGCGTTCTTCCATCTGAGCGCTGAGCAGTTTCACGGCAGGGGAGTGTTCATCTGTCATCGTGATTTCCTCATCACTTCGGTCAATCGATATCGATTCAGGCTATGTGATTCCATGCCGTTTTCTTACGTCATTAGCGTTCTCCTTGTCGCTTTCGCCCTTGAGGTTTGACGCTTTTTTCTGGCCGGTTGCGCCGTCCGGTCAACGGGCTGCCCGCTCCGTTCATTCCATTCCCGTGTTGCCCGTAACTGCCTTTCGGCAGTGACCGTCCGGCTGGTTCCACCGGCCATCTTCTTTCGCGTCCTCAAAGACTTACAGCGAAAGGAGAACATCATGACTACGACCAAAACACCACGGCAGGATATCTACAGCCGCATCAGCGATCAGATCATCGGTGCTCTGGAGACCGGCGTAAAGCCATGGACCCAGCCTTGGAACGCCGCCCATGCAGCAGGCCCGGTCTCGCGGCCACTGCGCTTCAATGGCAAAGGCTATTCCGGGATCAACGTCCTGACCCTTTGGGCATCTGCGATGGAACGCAGCTTTGCCGCCCCGATCTGGATGACTTTCAAACAGGCACGTGAGCTCGGCGGTCATGTCCGCAAAGGCGAGAAGGGCTCGCCTGTCGTCTATGCCAACACCATCGTCAAGACAGAAACCAATGAGGTTTCCGGCGATGATGTGGATCGCACCATTCCCTTCATGAAAGGCTACACCGTCTTCAATGCCGATCAGATCGAAGGTTTGCCTGCGCATTACTACGCTATTGCCTCGGGCACTGAGAATCCCGATGAGCGGGATGAACGCGCCGAAGCATTCTTTTCAGCAACTGGTGCCAAGATCGAGATTGGCGGCAATTCTGCCTTCTACCGGATCGATACCGATTACATTCAGATGCCTGCCTTTGAGAGCTTCGTGGATGCGCAGCACTACTACGCTACGCTTGCCCATGAGAGCGTGCACTGGACACGGCATGAAGACCGGCTTGATCGGTCATTCGGACGAAAAACCTTCGGAGATGAAGGCTATGCCCGTGAAGAGCTCGTGGCCGAGCTTGGAGCTGCGTTCCTTTGTGCCGATCTCGGGCTCGCGCTCGAAGATCGTGATGATCACGCCGCCTATATCGGTTCCTGGCTCAAAGTGCTGAAGGGCGACAAGCGAGCGATCTTCAAAGCAGCTGCGCATGCGCAGCGTGCTGCAGATTATCTTCATCGTCTTCAGGGTGAAGATCGGGCCGCCGCGTAGGCGGCCCTTTTTCTACCCGAAGAATCCGTCTGGTGTGCCGATCTTGTCAGTAAAGGGCTTCCAGTCGATTTCGATAACCTTGCTGAAATCGAAATTGTTCTCTTCGAGGGCGCTGCAAAGTCCGGGGTACTTTTGGCGATAGATTTCCCACGTGGTCAGGTATTTCATTCTGACGCGTGGCGGCAGCGCTTCATCGTGGCCGTGCTGGAAAAGCTTCTTCAGATAAACGAGATCATAGGCAAGCAACGACTCGTTGCCAGTGGCAGTGATGTCATACTTGGCGTACCGGAAATCTGTTCCTTCAAGGAATTTGCCACGCAGCATCGTGGCGGTGTCGGCAAACCAGATGCCCTTTTGCGAGTCGTAGGGATGGGTTTCAAAGATATCCATGTGTGGCCTGACAGTTTCATCAACGAACAGACCCACGGCCTGAATCGAACTTTCAGCGTGATAGGCTTTTATCAGCGCCTCACCCCAGAAAGCACGGACATGCTCGTACTTTCCGTTTGGCGTCTGGCCGGTATCATCGAACTGGCCGTAGGTAACGAGGCCGCGAAGATAAACGTCCCGCCCGAGAAGCATGTATTGGATTTCCTGCGCGAATTCACAAAGGTACATCGCCACGTAGCTTCGATCATGCTCGCTCGTCACTTCCGGTACGTTGTAAACAAGCAGGGTGTCCGAGAACTGGATAGCGCTGAAGTCTCCATGTTTGTGGGCATTGGATTTATCGAGGATGCGAAACAGATCGGGCAGCAAATCGCTTTTGGACTGAACGATCTCGCTGAAGCCGAGCAGGTCGATATATAGCAGGAAGCGTTCAGTCATGCTTCCTCCGCGCTCAATCTGACGACGTGTTTCATCATCTAAGAGCTCAGCTCAAACACAAACTCGATTTCTTCTTCGATGACAGCCGACCCATGCTTTGCGGAGTTGTTCTGGTATTTCGTGTAATAGTCGAGGATTTTCACAAACATGTTCGACAGCTCCTTCGAACCGCCGCGCTCTTTGATAAAGCCGCCCAAAGCGGGTAGCTGGTTTTCAAGGGACTTATTGTTCTCAAACAGGTCTTTGAGTAGAAGTTCGAGTGCAAGGCGCAGATCATCGATCAGATTGCGATGAAAGATACCTGCCTCGTATTTTTGCAGGGCGCTGTTATATTGCTCAAGCGCGTCAGGGTGATTGTCGAGCCAATGGCGCGTTTCCTCGATCAGCGTCTCGTTGATGTCGGATGCGTGCGCACCACCTGCAAATTGCGGGAATTTCGTTGCAAGCCTTATTTTGAGCTCTTGCCGGTCCTTGTTCGGCACCGGTGAAAACGAACGATGTTCGCAGAGCTCTTTGATAATGCGATATTGCTGAGGCCCCGAGAACTCCATCATATTTTCGAGCAGCGCTTGGCGTTTGCTGGATGCTTCAAATGGATAGACAGGGTGCGGCAGCTGCACATCATATTCTGCCGCGTAGGCCGCTGTCTCATCGACAATGACAGAGCCTGTCAGGCCACGCTTGGTGTCGCCGAGTATCTTGGTCGCGTATTGCAGGAAAGTTGGCGGGATTTTATCTTCGAACATTGTTGTGAGTACCTATGAATCTTCCTGTGGTTTCAGCCGAAACCCCGGATAGGCGAAGGCCGTGCTGATGGCTTCGCAGTGAGCTTCAGGAACACCTTCCCGCCGGGCCGTCTCATACCATGTGGCTTTGATCTGCTCTTCCATCCCATCGATAACCGCTGTGGCTTCGTCCGTGGTGAGGTGGAAGCGGGCGGATTGCGAAAGCATGTTCTCCGCATTCGCGTACCGGCCATAGTCTCCGCAGGTCATCGCAAGATCGCGCCGTTCTTCGCTGATCGGCATCGAAGGCGTCAGATCATAGGCCGGTGAAAGCCGCCAGTCCTTGTCTCTCGCAATCGCCGCATGGTTGCGCGGGTGATCGTCTGTATTCGAGATCAGCGCGTTGAAGACCATTCGCGCAAATAGCTCGCGCGCGTCATCCTTGGGCTGCGCGCTTAGGCGGCGCAACTCTTCGGCAAGCAATACATAGGACCAGCGCTCACGATGCTGATGCGTGTCCTCCGTGCGCAGGATCGTCAGGCCGCTCATCATGCGGGCGCGCAGATATCCTTGATCGGTGCGCTCGCGGTCAAAGCGCTTGACCAGCAGCACATTGCGATCACCAACGCTGACGACGCGGCTTTGTGCCGTCTGGAGGCCGGATGCACGGGCGAGCTCCAGCATCGCGTGCTCCACGCGCGCATAGTTCCATTTATCATCAGGTCTGTTGAATTTTGCGATCCACAGGCCCTCATCATCTTCGACGACGGCCTTCGGACGGGCACCGCCCATCGAGGTGCCGATCAACATCAAGTCTTCGACCTGTCCGGCTTCCGGGCCGTCAGGAACGTCCTCTCCGTCTATGATCGCATCAGCGAGCCCGATCAGCTTTTCCAGATCGAGCGTCTTGTTGAACTTTCTTTGCGGAGCGGGCGGTTTTGCTCCCAGACCAAAGCCGAGCGCTCCGGCGCGGTCATCAGGCGCATAGAGCAAATAATCGATCTCGCCGAGCTGGGGCAGGCCTGCGTGTTTTTCGATGACGCGGCGCCCCCAATAGTCGGGACCGGCATCACGCAGCGCGCCAAACACGCCTTTTAGGGCTGCGGTCTGATAGGTCGTGCCCGTCAGTTTGAGTTCGATCGGATCGATCGGCACTGCATCCGGGTTATCGAGATAGCTCTTGCCATAGACGAAACGACCGACCGGCACACCTGTCCGGTCCGGTTCCAGCACGAAACGCCCCGCCGTTACGAAGCTGTTCGTTCCGGGCAGCATGATATAGACAAAGCATTCGCTTGCGCCGGGCTTAGAAGTCATTGTCGAGCCCCTTGCCGGAGCGTGCCCGCTCGCGGCCACTCAGCTGGTCAAGAGCAAGGCCCTCGCTGTCAGTCAGCGGGTCGGCAAGCTCCTTGAACGGGCGCAACAGATCGTAGCTCCATAGCAGCGCCGTATAGACTGCCATGCCGGTCGCGAGCTTCCCTTTTTCAGCGTCCATGACGGCGCGCGGGCCGGTGCCAATCTTCTCGGCCACCTGTTCAATGGTCAGGTTGCGGCGCAGCCGTGCTGTACGCAGATTGGTGCCCAGCCGCTTAATGGCCTGTTCGACCTCATAGGGCGGTGCTTCCAGGAGAAGATTCTTTCTTGCCATGTGCTTTCTAAAGCCTCTTATCGTTTTTTGTATGCTTTTTAAAGCATACGCCTAGTAGAGAGTTTTGTCAAGGATTCTGCTTTTTAAGGCAGGTTGTGCGTCATAAGTGGCTATATAAAGCAGTTTGTGAGTGTTTCACTGGTAGAATCCCGATCCGGACCCTTAAAGTATCGGATTCTGATACTTTCTGCAGGTGAATCCGGTAGGGCGCGCCCTGCATAGCAGGGCCGGGCTCTCGTAAACCAAGCCCGCTTTTGTTGCGGTCTCGGCCATGCGGCTTTGAACCCTCGCGCTTTGGTGCGTGACGGTCTTCAGGTGTCTTCCTGTTCGTTTTCGAAAGTAGTGGCCGCGTTCTGGCCGGACGCGCCGCCCTGTCAACGGGCAGGGCCGTTCCCTCGCATGCGCTCGTGACAGCGCGGCTTGACCGTCCGGCCTGTGTATCCCGCGTCCTTTCGAAAACAACAAGCAGGAGACAACCATGAAACTCTTCACCAAATCCGTCCACAAGCATCTATTGCGCAATGGCCAAATTCGGCTTGAGCGGCAGGAAAAGGGGCTCGTCGAGCCGGACCTAGCACCGGTCGTAAAGCTCTTTACCCCGGATGCCGCCTGCACCTGGCTGCTCTCGGAGCTTGATCCCGACTGCCCCGATATCGCCTTCGGTCTCTGTGATCTCGGTCTGGGCTGTCCCGAGCTTGGCAGTGTCAGCGTCAGTGAACTGCAAGCTGTCCGTGGCCGTTTCGGCTTGCCGGTCGAGCGCGATCAGCACTTCACCGCCACCAAAACCCTGTCTGCCTATGCCGATGAGGCGCGGGCTGCCGGTTACATCATAGCATAGGAGGGCACCATGCATGGTTACGAACATCACAGACTGGATTGGCGCGGTATCCTGATCGAGGTTCGCTACTGCCGCAGCTGGACCAAGCTTCATAGCGGTCAGCCCGATGAATTTCACATGGCGCATATCGAGATCGAATCCATCGAACCGGCGCGCGCCTTCCTACCGATCACCGAAACCGGCTATCGCTCGCACTTTGTGCCGGAACGCGAGGTGATCGCAGGCGGCGGTGCGCTTGCCTATGTCGAGCAGGCACTTGATGCGGCTGCATCTTGCCGGTCATGGAAAGTCCGCGAACAGGAAGCGCGGCAGTACAGCCTGTGCTGATCGACGGCCTTTCATAGATGCCATCGCCTGGTTATCATTGTGCCATGAAGCTCCCTATTGCCACTGCCTCGATAGCCTTCATCGTTTCGCCCGCGATGGCAGTCACCATTAATCAGTTTGACGCAGTGACTGAACAGCAGCAAGCAGAGTGGATGGCGGCGCACACTTTGTTGCTGCAGGATTGGTATCAGAGCAATGGCCACGAAGACATTGCGGCTTGTATGACAGAGTTGAGAGGGCGAAGCCGCGCCGCTGCTGAGGGGGACCATTCTCAGGGGATGGGGCTTTATGCGCTCATCAACGATGAGATCAGAATTGCACGCAGGAAAAACACCGATGAGCAAGTCGAGAATATCATTGCTTATGTAGTGCAGCGTGAATGCGCCAAGCCCGAGAGCCAGCAATAGTTGGCTCTGAACTCGGTTTCAGAGTGCGCCGGTCTGGCGCTCTCTCTTCGATCATTTCATCATTCCCAATCGATTTGACGGTCAACGAGGCGGGGCAGCTAAATGCCGGGCGCTGTCCCGCGCCTTTGTGGGCAATTCCTATCGACTCCGAACGGGCGGGCTGTTCAGTCTTGCAGTGACATAAGGGTCGGGGCGGTTTCGCTATGCGCCCGTTCTTGGCTGTTTGGTTCGTGCGACCGGTCTTCACGGCTCTTTCCAAGGTTTTGTTTCAACGACCAGTGACGCTTACGCAGGGCGCGGCGTCATGCAACCGGCTGCCCGCTCCATTCGCTACGCTCCCGTGTTGCAGGTTCCCCGCTGACGCGGTGCATGCCGCCTTTGACGCCCTGACGTTCGGTGCAGGTCATCTTGAAACGAAGAAACCTTGAAAAGGAGAAGGCCTATGAAACGCACAAACCAAAAACAGAAAGCCCAGGAAGCAAAAGCACCGGCCCTGATCGCCTATCATGTTCCTGATCGCGAGAACGCCCCCTAGACCCGCATCGGAGCCGCTTGGGACCACAAAGACGAACGCGGCTTTACCCTCCAGCTCGATCTGGTTCCCGCCGCCGGTGGCCGCATCGTCCTGCGGGAATTTGATCCCAAGATGATCGAAGAAGAGGGTGCCGCATAGGCACCCTCCTATCCCTTCCATCTCGATGACGGTTTCTCTCAAAAAGGGAAGACGTCATCCATGTCACCACCGCCAGGTTCGATCTCATCCTCATGCCGAACAGCGCCGCCTGGATCGAGATAGAGCTCTTCGCCGATTTGCTCGAAGAGATCGTCGTCGCAAAGCTCGATTTCGTCTTCGATCCAACAACGCAGCGTGCCATCATTGAAGCGGCAATGCTCTTCCGCCAGAAACTGCGCGAACAGCTCATCCAAATAGTCTTCGGCATCGTGGTAGCCTTCCAGGTTGGCCATGTCGCGCAGGAACGCGAGTTCATCAGTGCTTAGATCAATCGATACTCTTGGCATGATCGCCTCCATCTTTGTTGCCCTTGTTCGAAACCAAGATGGCGATGAGCTGCCCGCAGCGCGTGAGCACGGACTGGTCATTGTGGTGCAAGGCGTGATTAGCGCCAGCCATGAGTGCGGCAGATGACATCATGCGCCCAATTCGCAATTTGCGCGTTCTGGACGCTGCCGCCCAGATCAGGATGCACACGGCGCATCGTATCCCGGTAAGCTGCCTTGAATTCAGTCCGATCAAACTGACCAGGTTCCAGATGGAACAGGACACAAGCCGCCTCATAGGGTGTGTATCTGGGCTTGGCAGATTCCGGCTCTTGCCTCGCTCCCATCGCGCGCGTGCGAAAGGGCGCGCGGATCAGATACCACGTCAGTTTTCCCGTGCCGCTGACCAGCAAGAGCAGGGCCGTCCCGCCAGTGCGGGCAATGCTTGTGATCGCGGTTATCAGAACGAGCGCGATGAACCAGGCAAGCATGGCCAGCACTTCAAGCAGCGGCAGGACGATGCTCTCGAAAAAGAGCATGAACAGCACCCAGCATACGAAGATGATGAAGAGGGCATCCATTACGATGCCCCCCCGCCGAAAAGCCGCACCAGCCACAGCACAATCGGGGCCGCCATGATGCAGGCTGCGAGCGGATGCGGTGCCACCCACCAGACCAGAATGTAATAGAAACTGCCCCAGCTCGCGGCCCATTCATCAAGGCTGCCCGGCTCGCTCGTCGCACCTTGCCGATACGGGTTTGGATGAAACTGTCCGCGCAGGCTCGGCTGCTTCCAGTAGGGCGTCTTCTTGAGCTCCATTGGCCACAAGCGGCCCATCAGCACGATCTGAGTGCGCCCGCTCGTGCGCATCAGCTCTTCTGCCATCAGCAGCGGGCGAGCCGTATGCGAGACCGTGCGTTCGCCGCGCGCATTGGTGGATGCGGTCGCGACCGTACACTGGCCCATAAGCGCCTGCGTATATTGCGCGGTTTGCAGATCGCCGACGCCGAGTATTTGCATCAACCCGCAATTGCTCACGAGCGTTTGCCAATTCGTGCCGTAAAGATCAGCGACCTGACCGATATTTTGCCAGATCGTCCAGATGCCAACATTGTACTTGCGCAGCGTCGCAAGCCAGTTCGGCAGGCGGATGATCTTACCGAGCGCTGCCGCCTCATCGACCAGGAAGGTGACACGCGATCTGGCATAGGGCGTGCGCTGCAGCTCCAGGATCGCACAGGCCATCGCAAGCCGCGTGATCGCGGCATGGCTCTCGATATATTCGAGCGGCATGACGATGCTGATGACACCGCCTTTTCTGGATGTCCGCCCCTTAAGCAGATCAAAGCTCACATCGCTGCGGCTCAGCGTATCGCGCACCAGCTGGTCTGCAAGGAAGGCAAGGTCCTGCTGGATGGTGGACATCACAGCAGAAAACTCTTCCGGTGCCTGCGCTTCGATGCGCTCGAGCTTGTTGGCTTCTTTGGAGGCAAGTCCTCCGCAAGCGGGGTTTGCCTTCATCGCCGCGAGCAGCGCTTCCCATCCAGCAGTATCCGCGTAGGCATACTCATAGAGCGTGCCGATAGTCCGGCGCGCTTCCGGCTCTGCCGTTTTGATATGTAAGATCATCGCGCGCTTGGCGCTGGTCGCCGCGTCCTTGAAATAGCTCGTATTTTTACCTTCAATGCCCGCGCGCGGCGTGAGCATTTCCGCAAAAAGCAGCGCGTCAGCCGCAAAGGCCGGGCTTGCCGGATCGAGCATATCAAGCGGATTGAAGCCGTCTGTGGGAAGGTTCCACGGCTTGCCCGTGAACATCGCAAAAGGATTGATGCAGCGCATCTCCATGCCCGCCTTGCGCCAGGCCTTGGCGGCAATGGCCGTGTTCTCACCGCCCGGATCGACGACGAACAGAAAACGCTTTTGCAAAAGGTTTGGCAGGATCGCGCTCGTGCCTTTGCCCGATCCTGTCACGCCGAAAGTGATGGCATGTGCGCCCTTGTAATAGACGCCGAGCCTGCCGGTCCAATCTCCGACATAAAGCCCGCCGCGCCTGAACAGCCGCGCGCTAAAGGCTTCCCAGACCCGGCACCATTCAGCGCTGCCGTGCGTGGTTTTGCGTTCATCTTCAAAGCGCCAGCTGATCAGAAAGAGCAGCGCGAAGATACTGATGGCAAGGATAATCCAGAGCTCCCATGACCAATCCATTATATGTCTCCATAGTTGACGCGCGGCAGGCGCGCGCATGTGGGAGACAACCTCGTGGTTGATCGTGCTGCGCTGAAGAGCACGTATTGGTCATGCTGGCGCGGTAGCGCAGAAACGTTGGTCACAGACTGGTCACTGCCAGCGATACGGGCCCTGGTGGCTTGACGTAGCCTGGTCACGGACCGATCATGAGCCTTAATTTCTTGAGATATTTGGTGGTTCGCTTATGGCAGAGGACAGTATCGCATCAGCATTCGACACGAAGACGCGCGCCAAGATCAGGGCGGCGCTGAAATCCTATATGAAAGCGCACCGGATCGGCGTCCCCACCCTCCATGATCGCGTCCTCAAGGCAGACCCCAAGAAACGCATAGTGTCGATGCCTTCGATGCAGCGGCTCATCCGTAGCACACACCATAGCAGTGAAATGCTGATGGAGATGTCTTTTCTGTTCCTCGAAGCAGAAGGGATTGAACTACCAGCCGACCCTGACGATCCGCTGGCTGGATTCACAGAAGCCCTTGAAGGGTTTCTCGTACCCGCCGATGAGCAGGAAGCCGAGAAGTTCTATTGGGGCGAACTAGACGGGCGCTACCAGATCGATCCGGCAGGGATTCCTCCGGTTGCGATCTTGATCCAAACGACCGAGGGCACGAACGCGGTTCGGGTCTCCGAAGAACACATCATCATGGCACCGGATGTCGTAACTCGATTTGAGGGCGTTATGGTCAAGCGCGAACGGTGGCTCTTCGGATTGCTACGCAACAGACTGACCTACGAGCCGCGCGTTTATTGGCTTATCAAAGCATCGGAGCTGAACGCAGATGAGGACCGTATGAAGCTGACCGGTCACGTCCAAGAGCAACCGTTCAGAATTGCCCGTGCCGCCGCCAAGGACAGGCTGGTTCAGGAAATCACAATCGTGAAAACGGAGGTGTCGTCATGAGCGAAGATGAAACCCAGCCGCGAGTGAAACAGCAAGCGCCGACTAAACTGGTGCCGCCCAAATTCTTCGAAATGGATATGACCGGTCCGGCCTACTACGCCGATATGGCCGCCCTGGAGCGCCGCATTGTTAACGGCATCGATATCAACCGCACAGACGAGGCGACAGGGCTTTCTGCGCTGCATGTAGCGGTTGGCACCAACAACCTCGCCCTGACCAAAGCACTTGTCGAAGAACATGGCGCAAAATTCTTTGCGGACCGCTTTGGGCGTTGGCCGAGCCTGATTGCCATCGAGTGCGAAGTCAGCGACGAGCTTTCCGACTACATCGCTGAAGCTGAAGCCCGGTTTCTAGGCCTGAGCGATCAGGGCTGATCCGCAAGTAGCGTCTTGATGCGATCACCTACTTTTTCTTCCAAAAGGGCGATCAGCACAGGATCATCACGCTCAAATTCATCGGGAATATGCAGCGTGATGATGCGCGCATCGGCAGGGCGCTGCTTGAACTTCTTGCGCACCCGTTCGCGGTGATGTGTTTCCATCGCAAAGATCACATCAGCGGACGCAACGAGCTCCTTGCTCAAGGGCAAAGGCGCATCCGGTGACGTGCCAGCAGAGACCGCTTCCACACCGTCCCAGGCACTGAATACAGATTCAGCGATCGGGCTGCGGAGCTTATTCGCGGTACAGACAAACAGGACTTTCATGGTCCTGATATTAATGAAACAGAGCGCTGTCTGAAAGGCAGCACAGTACAATATCCTTTCATTCGATGCCCCGATTGAAAGGAGCAGATGCCCAAGAGTATTTGCGATTCCGCGTGACCATAAGTTGACCAACCAATTGAAATCATGCACTCTATTCCGCAGTGGAAGCCAGTATAGCGCTAGTGGTTAACGCTTCCTTAATATCCGCAATGAGATAATGGGGTGAGAGGTCGTTAAGGCCGAATACAAGATGTGCGCGGTGAGACCGCGCCATCTTGGCAAGGGGGTGCTTGCGCCCCCCGTTGCATCCCCCAGCTGATCGGCAATCTCAGGCATTGAGCCTGTCTTTGCCGATGGCAGCGCGCATTTGTGCGATCTAGCAAGCGGTCTGTGACCAACTTGTGATCTTCCGAAATGGCGCGCTGCATCCGACCTTCTCCGTAAAACTGCGAAGCCCGCCAGGGGGAGATGTCTCTCTCCCACCTGGACCCCCATAGATCAGGGCTTTCGCGCCCTGAAACCACGACCAAAGAAAGACTTCGCTCTCTCTTTGGAAACTCATCGAGGAACGGGTGCCCGTTCCATTGCACCAGGACTTGGAGAATTCCCTCTCAACCTGGACCGAACCATGGACCTGCGTTTCGGCGCGGGGCCACGAGCAGGGAAGCTCCCTGCACGGCACGACGATAAGAAAGAGGCGGCAAGCGGCATGTCCGGCAGCGGCAGCGAAACCAGGAAGCGGCGCGTTACGCTGAGCGCGCGCTTCAACGATACGGAGGCGGCTCTTGTGAAAGAGCAGGCCTGCCGTGCTGGTCTGCCTGTATCTGCGCTCATTCGCAACGCAGTACTTTCACAAAAGCCGCCACGCAAATCTCGCATGCCGCGGCTTGAGCGCAAGACAGCGGCGCAGTTGCTCGGTCAGATCGGCCAGCTTGCGCAGGCGCTGCGCGATGCTGCCGATGATGATCAGACCGCGCCCGCTGATGTGATCGAGGCGGCGCACCGTGATCTTGCCGATATGCGCAGCGCTCTCTTTGAGGCGCTTGGCCGCGAGCCGTGAGGGGGCACCATGATCCTCAAAGGCGGCCAGCGGGCGAATGGCGGTGATCTTGCTATCCATCTGATGAACAGCTTCGATAACGAGCGCGTCGAAATCGTAGAGCTGCGCGGGGCTGTCGCCGATGATCTCTATGGTGCATTCGCGGAATTTGAAGCCGTTGCCGCCGGAACGCGCGCCCAGAAATATCTCTACAGCCTGTCGATCAATCCGCCCGAGCCGCTCACACAAGATCAGTATCTTGAAGCCATCGCGACCATCGAAGACCGTTTGGGTCTGACCGGTCAGCCGCGTGCAGTCGTTTTTCATGCAAAGCCCGATGAGACCGGTATTGCCCGCGAGCATTGTCATGTCGTCTGGTCGCGTATCGAAATCGAAATCGAAAAGATGAAAGCGATCCATCTGAGCCATGACAAGAGCAAGCTGATGGACTGCGCTGTCGAGCTCTCTCACCGTTTTGGTTTCGAGCTGCCGCCCGGCCTCAAAGCCTGGGAAGACAAACACGGCTTCAAGAAGGACAAGCTGGAACCGACCCTCGCTGAAATAGCGCAGCAGGACGACACGGGCATCACACCTGAAGAACGCCGCGCCGAGATTACGCAGGCCTACGAGCAGGCTGATAGCGCGGAAGCGTTTCGCGCCGCCCTTGATGACCGGGACTATGTGCTGGCCAAACGGGACCGGCGCGGCCTTGTGATCGTTGATCGGCAGTGCGCGGTGCACAGCCTCACCCGTTACATCAAGGGTCACAAGGCCCGCGATATCAAAGCCAAGCTCGCCGGTCTTGAGCCGGATGATCTGCCGTCCGTTGATCAGGCCAAGACATTGATCAAAGACCGCGCCCGCCAGAAGCAGAGTGAAGGCAAAGCGCAAGTTGAGGGAAACAATGGCGAGGGAAACAGCGGCGAGGGGACAGGTGTTGATCTTGCCGCCATGCGCAAGTCATTGGAGCGCGGGCTCGCTGAGAAAAACGCACGGCGCGGTGCGCGCTTGCAGGCCAAAGAGCAGCAGATGCTGACGCGCCAGCAAAGTGAGCGGCTTGCCCTGCACCGTGCTCAGCTGCGCGAGAGCAAGCGGCTTGGTTTTCGGGCGCGGCGGGCCGTGGCTGATTTGATCGGCAAAACGCCGGGGCTGCGCTCAGTGCTGGGCCCGCTGCAAAGGCGCACCCATCTCGATCCTGCCGAACGGCACAAGAAAGAAGATGAAGCACTCAAGCGTCGTCATGATCTTGAGAAGAAGGATGCCGCGCGTCACAAGCGGGTGGCAGAAAGACTGCAAACTCGCGAACGGCAAGCCTTGGAAAGGCGTATGAAGCGCGCCGCGCTTAAGGCGCAATCACCCGAGCAGCCGCTGCGCCTTGAGTTTGCGGCGGCGGCGCAGGGTGTTCGCGCGCGCCAGGACAGTGATCTGCCGAAGGGCAAAGTCTCTGAGCAGTTCAACGATGCCGGAGAATTCAGTGAAGGCCGCGCCGAAGCGCTGGCCGCTGAAGCGGAAGATGCAGCTGATGATCAGCAGCAGGCGCGCAGCTGGAAACAGCGCACGGAAGAGCTGGATGAAGCGGATGAGCGCCGCCGGTCGCGCAAGAACAAGCGCGGTCGCGGTGCCGGTTACAAGCGCGATGATGACTAGAACGCGACCAGGACAGGCACAGCGTGCGACTGATAGCAATTGCGTAACTCTCAAAAGGAGCGCGCTATGGATGTCTTTCTCGATGACCGCAGACAAACCCCGCTTGGCTGGACCCATGTTTATTGGCCGGACCAGGCGATTGCCCTGCTGGAGACCGGCAAAGTCAAATGCATCAGTCTTGATCATGATCTTGGTGACGATGCTCGCGGCACCGGCGCGGACGTGCTGCACTGGATATTGGAAGCGGTTCGTAAGGACGGCTTCACGCCGCCGCAAATCTTTATCCACACCGCCGATCCGCTCGCCAAGGTGCATATGCGCGCGCTGCTGGATCAGATCACTGCATTGACGGAGCGCGCTCCAAGCGCATTGTGACCAGCTTGTGCGCAAGAAATTGATGCTGAGGTTCTCCATTTTTTTCAACAGCCGAAACCATAATTGAGGATCATTCCATGAGATTGACCATTGCAGAGACCGAGCTGCTTCGGGGTAAAGAGCAGCGAACCGCCGCCGCCTTAGATGCCATCAAACGCGATATGGAAGCTGCGTCCATGAATGCGAGTACCAATCACCCGCATCCAGCACCGCAGCATTGTCATCCCGGTTGGTATTCGGCGTTTGGCGAATTCGGCGAAGTTCGCGATTGCCTTGTCAGCGAGTACAACGAAATTCACCGCCGCAGAAAGCTCCATGACAAGCTCGTCCTTCCCGAGCCTTCCGGAGAGCGCAGCTATGTGTACACGCGGCTTGATGCCTTTGGGCATGCGGGCTCGCGCACTTTGGTTAGCGTCAGGACCTATCTTTGCCGCTACTATCTCTGGCAGCACAACGAGCGTGTCATGCCCTGGAGCGTGGTGCTGCGGCCCGATCGCACGCTGATCCGGCAGATCACCGGCAAGCGCCATTTACGCGGACCGTGGCGCTGCTTCTTTTTCGGTGCAGGCAAGGAGCGCGCGCATGCCTTTGAGTTCTCCGAGTGGATTATTGGGCCCGATGGAAAACGCATGCGACGTCCGGCGGAAGGCGCGGAATAAATCGTACGCTTGGAAAGGCACAGGTGATAGTCGAAGGCCGGAGGAATACCGCCAGGTCATACTTGACGTAACTGGTTGCAGACCGCGAAGTGCATATTGTATTTCTTGTTTCCTGCGGTGATGTGACCGTCCCGTATTGCAGCAATATCAAGAAAGACGAAGGCCGTCCTTTGGGGCGGCCCTCTTGATTTGCTGGAGTCTTGACGAATTTCTGTAGAAACGTCATCGAGTCCGGCTCTTGAGGAACACGGCACAGATTTCGATCTGGTAATCGGGCAGACATACTACCGCTGGCGCAATCAATATGTAGGGATGGGAACCGGCCAACTCAAAGAGCTCAAGCGAGATGCTGCCGGATTTTTGAGTGGTCTGTCCAGTTTGTAGTCTGTTTATTGCTCAGAGTGCTCAGCAACGGAGCGCTTGGTTCCGCCTCATAGTTCCTCGACAAAAACATCGTACAGTTCGGGAACTCGGTGCTTCACGGCGAAAATTGGAAAAAGCAAAGCGAGAACAATCGCAAAGATGGCCGCCAGCAATACCGGAAACCATTTTCTCCGTCACTTGTACTGAAGCTCAATGCGCGCTTGCGAGACTTGGCCACTATCATTGACGACAACGCGGATCGTGCGACAGGTTTCAATTGCGAGTTTGACAATATCGACGATGTGAGGGTTTTTGGTCTGGACCGCCACCGGGCCGACAAAGAACTGCCAAAATGACTCACGTGGGTCACCACTTCCAGCATCAGAGCATTCAATCGCTGTCACCAAGTCTTCTAATTCTCTGGTCATCCCACTACCTCCAACTTCAGTGTGTGTTCGGAGTGTAGCGTCGCAACTCCACCCGATTCACGCAAGGCGCTGAAGGCAACAAATTCAACGAACTAGAGCAGCTTGCACTTAGATCCGGCTTTTTCGGTCAAAATTACGTTGCTGGTGCCTGAAGTCGTCTTAGGCTTTGTAATCCAGGGAATTTTTGCCATTTTCCTGTGTCTTCCACTCTCAACTTCCACTTCAATGCCCCCGTCGAAACCAAACCTCTTGAAAGGATCGAGCTTTTCGTGCCAAGTTTGTAGGAACCTTTCAATTGCTAGCTTAAATACTTGGCAGTTCGTATTTTGGGGAGGGATGGGGCTGCGATTTTTTCTTCTTCTTTTTCTAATGCTTATCTTTGCTGGCTGCTCACCGAGCACAGGGGCGCAGCTGTCTGGATGGCTGACGGAAGATTCTGACATGATTGCTCAATCGCGCCCGGCGGTTCAACCTAAAAAAGGTGAAGCGCGTGTGCTAAGAGACGAGGGAACCAACGGGTTACGGGTGTATATTTCTCCCAAGCCAACATCTGCGCTCACGAATTCGACTGTACCTGCTAGTCGGGAAGTGATTGTAGAATTCGAGGCAGCCAGCTCGCTTGGGGTAAGTGTGGAGAGGGTAGTTCTCCCGATAACCCACTCTAATCATATCTCGATGATCAATAGCCGGCTGAGCCCATCGGGAACGCGGCTGTTTGTGCATTTGAGTATGGACGAAGTTGGCTTGGACTTGTTCCTGGCCAGTTTGCTCTCTCCAACAGGATTAAGAGGCGTGATTGAAGCCTCTGGTTCAATTAGTGTTACCCCACTTGTTGCTCAGTCTTATAGTTCGGGGATTTTAGTTGGCTCAGTTTGGACGCGCCGTGACCACGCCGGACGACCTGAGATCATTTTTCATAATCACGTAGAGTTTCCCTACTATGTTGAAACAATTTATCTGAAGTGTGAAGAAAATATTATTGAGGTCGAAGGAAAGTCGTTAACTTCCTATCCTGGAAGACAATCGAACTTAAGGCTATCCAGCGAAATATGCGATGGTGCATTAAGTGTTGTAGCAGTGAAGAAAAGGATAGTTGCGCAAATCCCGAACATCGCGATCATAGATGAGTGGGAGTCAAAATTGATAAGCGGGAGGAAAAAAAGATGAAGCTAATCGCAAATTTTTACGCGGTACTACTTTTGGTTTTTTGGGCAGGAACTTCAAATGCGCTTCCAGAGCTGGAAGAACCAGTTGAGCTACCGGCAAGTTTTGAAGGAATTATCACAGTTTATCCCGATAATCACAATACCACGGAAACACGCAGCTATTGGCTTGTGCCGAGTACGGCAAGGATTGTTCGAAACCAGAATGATAAACTGGCCTTTGGCTTGGTGCATTCGGGAGTGTCTTCGTTTGATCCTGACGGCGTGAATGCGCTTTTGAACGTCACAGCGCAACCATATATCGATGAAAAAACTTTGAACGACGCAAAAAAGTTAATTGAGCAACAAGCTATGTCGGAAGGCGCAAAGAATGTAAGGTTCAGATTTGTTAGTCCGACAGAGACCTCTGCGCAGATACTAATTGGTGGTCAATACTACGACTGGTCTGGTGATGACAAGACCGTTGTCAAGGGTGGAGCCGTGGAGGCTGGTATACCATTTCAGGTGAAGATCGACGACAACTTCGATGTTCGGGCACTGGTTCAAGCAGGCGGCGACGACGCTTCAACTTTTGGCGTTCTCTACACAATGAAATTCAATGGAGTAGGAGATCGATGTCACTTTGCAGTTGTTGCGGACTTCCAAGAGACTTTCAAGCACTTTAAGGCCTCTGTCAGCGCTTCTGGATGGTTTGGTCTAGTGAAAGCGGCGGCCACTACTGAGTGGCAGGAACTGAATTCCAAGGGAGCGGTCAAGCTTGAAGTCTACTCTTGTAAGAAAGAGACGTTGGATGAATGGGATCCAAAAGAACTCGTTAACGGTCTCATGGAGCTCCTTCAACAGAGAACGGGCTTCTTTGCAAAGCGCCTTCAGGCGGGAAGTCTTCCGGATGCTCCCGGCGGAGCCGGGCGTTGGGGCTGGGGGTTTAGTGCTGGAGGTGGCTTTACTGGTTACGATGACAAAAGAGAGCTGCGGCTAGAAATAGACGCTCAGTACACACGAGAGCAGGAAATTGCATTTGGAATGAGCTTTCCTTCCGGTGGCCCTGAACTAAAGCGCTACGTGAAGAACCTAACAGATTCCAAAAAGCCATACCCAACGTCAGACGATTACAAGAGAATCCGAGATCAGCATCGAGATTGCAGAAATAAGAACCTTAGCGCACTAAAGAAACTTAAAGACGATGGTGTGATATCTGATGAGCTGTACGATGAGCTAGTTCAGGAATCCATCAAAGAGGGTTGCTATGTCGACTACCGAACAGAAGCTGTGTCTGAATTGTTAAATCTACCCGAAGACTATTCATTTGTGGTAAATAATCTTCCAGACACCGATTTGACGCCTGAGTTTATCTATCGCTCTTTGTTGCAGTTGGAGTAGGAAAATAGCCGGTTTATTGCGCAGCAGGAACACCTTCTTTGCGCTATTGGTGGCTTTGGCTGCGTGTGACAGAGGTGACGATCTGCGCTGGGCCACGCAATGGGCCGAGCTGTCTGGTGGCTGGCGATCAGCCAGCCACGACACCAACGACGTGGAAATCCTAGAGACCGATGGGACATCAGACGTTAAGTCAACCGGCCTTCGTGGATTTCGTTATGAGGAAACCCTGACTTGGGGCCATATCGAGCTTTCTGCTAGCCAAGTGTACCTTGATCCGGGGGGTGGACTGTTAGACATCTATTGGATAGCGGACCGCGAGGCCGCCAACGGTGTAGCCTATAGGAACGACGGTTCGATAGTCGTAGTAATGATGCTGAACAGGCTCGCGGCTAGACTCGCAGGCTCGCAGCAACTCACTCTTGTAAATGAGGCCGGTAGAATTTTTGCTAGGTTACCTCAACTGAAAACTACATATGATTTGGACACCGGCAATTATAGAATCCTCCAGGCCGATGGTGAAATTCTTCGTTGCGTTTCTGCTGAAGCTCGCGCTCTCGCGATTTCGGAATTGTCACGAATACAAAAGGACCTCGAAAATGGAAGAGTTTTGGAAAGCCAGGTATCTGACACTCGCAAGAGGATTGCGCTCTATCTGTCTAGTAATGATAGTCTTTGTCAGTAAGCCCACTTACGCGGATAGTAGTCAAGATTGGATAGTTCTTGAGGCTGACGGTAGAGCAATTGTTTGGAGTATCGGGCAGGAAAAAGTCGGTTTTGAGCAGCCAGATCACATTTCCATATCAAACCGCCAAGGCGGCGATATTGAATTTGGATTCGCACATAGTGGTTATACGGAACAAGACCCTGATGGAAAAAATGCTATTCTGACGATAACTATCAGGCGGGTCGACTTGCCACTCACAAAGAACGAACTGCAATCCTTAGAAAAGAAGGGGGTTTCTTTCGATCACAATGGTGAGATATTTGACCTGCAGGAGTTTGAATTAGATGTCTCCCTCCCGAGCGATATCATGGAAGAAGATCGCATTAGGAAGGCGTTGCATCTTCCAAAAACATTCGAGGTTGTTGGGCAAGATCTTCCTATTCAGATAAGATGGAAAGATGTGCCAGGTGAAAGACTACATTCTTGGTTGGTAGGTCCAAACGGATTGAGCATTAATCTCAGGGGCGCAAAACAGTTAGTGAAACCGATTGGATGGGTTTGGGAAGTAGACAAATTAGCCATTAAAGCATGGTGGGATAAGCATGTCCCTACTGGTGATACTTTAACTTGGTCAGGAGGTGGATTAGCATTTGCGGCGAGCATGTTCGATTCAGGAGCAATCAAGCTTAAGAATGTTGACCCCTTGAACACGGAGCTGACACAAGCATACCTGTTTGAACTTTCGAAACTTGTAGAGGAAGCTTCGCAGCCCATTGGTGTCGGATTGCTTCAAATTAATTCTGAGAAATTTTTTGAGATACCCTGGGAAATGGAAGGAAGTACCAAAGGAACATCGAGCCTTGCAAGTATCTCAAGCATTAGTCCAGGTTTGACCGCTAAAAAACGTCCCGATTTGGTCAAAGACTTATCGGGCGATGGAGACGGAATTGATGCGCTTCTTGAGGATTTAAACTAACGTAGTTCTTTGAGGTGCTTGAGAATGGACGAAGCAAGCAATCGCTTCACTGAGTAAGAAAGGGGAGGGAAAGTGCCGAGTATTCCTGAAGAGATAAATGGTGTTTCCATTGAATTTGCTGCTTCTGTTGATCGAAATATATCGGTTGAAATGCTTGAGGCGATGAAGGCCACAATTTCGCGTGATGTAGTTGAAGGTGAGACAATTGTGAAACTCTGGGTATCCTCGGCGAAAGATAGCCATAAATGTCCTAGTAGGCATGTCACAGGTAATGGCGTTGATATCTCGCGAGTTAATGGAGAATTTATTGCAACGTCGTATGATGCCAATATGTCGATAAAGAGTATTGTCGATGGCCTGCAGCAGGAATTTGAAAATGCACCGAAGAGACGTGAGAACTTTGGTCCAACTATAAAGAAGAAAAATGGAAATGATTATGCTGTGTCGGGCCACAAGGATCACTTTCATTGGTCGGTTAACGGTGATCATTCTCTTTGCTCTCATGGGGCACTTAACTGGCTTCGAAGCTTCTGGCGGAGGTTCGTAGGTAGAAAGGGCACACCATCTGTCGATGAGATTTGTGGCATCTGAGTTGGCGATAGGTTGTGGAGCAATCAGCAATAACGAATATTCGTAACTTCGTAAATTCGAATAGTAGAGCTGACTGAGCTCTGCGTGGGTTATGCTAACCTTAGGGTCGCCTCTACGCGGGCCATTCCTTGGCCGACGAGCAGGTCAACCTGTCGCAACTTCTGAAACATTTCCTCGGGCTTGTGCCGTTTGTTCGCCATTCTCTGTCTTCCGTTTCCTAAAAAAATCGGTGAACCAATTCAAATGGGGAGGCTCATTTCTTGGTTGGTACGATGAATCAGACCTAAAGGCAGGGTACTGACTTATATTGAGCGCAAGCTGGTCACGATGGACGGAGAGCTCCAATCCACCAGCAAAGCGCACACCGATGCTTGCTTCTTGGAGTCATCACGACCCTAACAGTGATGAGGGCGATGATGGCTCCGGCAAAGCGCATATTGGCACTTCACGGGTGGGACAGTGAGCCGGAATTCTGTAGAAAACTATGGGAAGAGTTAAGTGTCCCACCAGTGTCTAAAGACATGAATTTATGTGTTAGTGTGATGCCGCCCCCGGGCACCAATAAAACCAAATAAATACTGATGCTTAGGCGTTTTTTGGCGCATCTCGTGGAGGGTTCAATGACCCGTGGGTATCATCTGGGTAGCAAATCAAGCTAGGCGATACGAGCACCGTTCGCATATCCCCAGCTTCGAGAGCTTGCCAAAATGCCTTCAAGTGCTTTGTGAGAAGTAGCTCCCGAACTGTCGAAAGCACTCATCGGACCACCCTTCGGAGCCATTTAGCGCTGTGATCATGTGGTGTCCTTGCCAAGTGGCTGCGCCCGTCATTCTTTTCAGAAGCTCCCTTACCCCCTCTTCCGCTGGCCCTCTGTCCTCAGGTTGCCCGAAGATGAAAAAGGTCCCCAGAGCATTTGGATGAACAAACTCGCTCAACGTGTCATAGTTCTTCATCGCAGAAATTCTGCTTACAAGGTCTTGGATTTCCAGCCCCGATGACTTGACCTCGTCTAACGCGTTGAAGAACGCTTTCGTCACAGGATATTTGGACCAGAGGTATTCAACATATGAATGGTCCAGTTTGTCGAGGTGCCTCATAGCATCCATCACGTGAACGCGCTTGGCGACGCCCCCGCCATCGGCCGGGCCGCCAAGGAACTGGGCCACTCTTCCTTCAAAAGCTTCAAGGTCGACCTTCCGCGTCATTCGAGAAACCTCATGTACAAAGAAGGCCGCCATTCCGACAGTTTCGATTTGTGCTCTTGCAAGGATGGCCGCGCCGATAACCCTATCCTCCTCGAGCAGTCGGCTAGCTGAATCGGCCAGATCGACAAAGCGCCGACAGAAAGATCTTTTCATCTCTTCTATCGAATAGAGTTGGGTCCCACGCGGATCAGAATTGAACTCGATTGGCCGTGCGCCCCACTGTCTTACCTCATCATACACGTTGTTTAGACGCCAAGACCTCAGTTCTTCCATTCCCTCGACAATTTCTTGGATGTCAGATGTGGTCATGGTCCTCTCCGTCGTACTGCCTACGGCAATGGATGGGGCACCTTGGCGGCGCGCCCCTTGAACTTTCGTGAGGTAACGCCGAACTTCAACCAAGAGATGAGGTTATGCCACAGTGTTTTATGCGAGCGAAGATAGCCTGGATGACCTTCTGAGAGCTGTCTTCAAGCAGCTGCTCACAGGGCGAGGGAATTTTGAGGTCGATTCCAGCAAGGGTAGAAGTACTGAGGTCTTTGGCGCGCTCTTGGAGCTTAAGAACCCGCGCGCGCGGCTGAGCAGGTCGTTCTCGAAAGCTAAAGCCTTCAGTCCACTTGGCGAGTTGTTTTGGTACTTGGCGGGCAGTGATAGCGTCGAGTTCATCAAACACTACATCCCCAATTACCCGAAGCTGATCAAAGATGAAGTAACGGCGAATGGGGCCTACGGACCACGAATTTTCGGCGATATGGCATCTGAGAAGCGAGACGAAACGAGTCAGTGGGATCGTGTGATCCGCACTCTCCGAGAAAGAGAAGGCTCGCGCAACGCACTTATCCAGATTTACGCCAACTCCGATGCAAAGCCGAAGAACGGAGACAAGCCATGCACCTGCACCATTCAGTTCGCGGTCAGGAACGGGCAGTTGTTGATGCACACGCATATGCGTTCCAATGATGCATTCTTCGGGCTTCCCCATGACATTTTCACATTTACAATGCTGCAAGAGATAGCGGCTCGTGAACTTGGCTACGGATTGGGAAGGTACACGCACTCAGTGACAAGTTTACATCTATACCATGACAGCCCAGCAACGGAAGATCGTCCTGCGAACACTTCAACGTCCGGTGCTGAGGCCTATTATCGAGAAGGCTTTCATGAATCTCGCCCAATGCCTGAGATGCCCTCGGGAAACCCTTGGCTGGACATCGAACAGGTGAAGATCGCCGAGCGGGAAATTAGGGGCGGAAACATCGAATATACCGCGCCGACAGACCTCGCTCGGTACTGGAAAGACTTCATTAAACTTTTTAGAATTCACAAGATGTTTGAAGACATGAGGAAACGCGGCGATGACCTTACAACTGAAAGGCCCGAGTTGCGCCGAATTGTGAAGACAATGAAGGAAGTTTCGCCGATCTACGAAATATATATTCGCGACAAGCTGCAGAGAAAGCAATCGCCCGTTCGAGACCTATTCGAGAACGCAGGTTAAGGTGCAAGGCATGAACGGCATCCACAAAGACAGACTAAATGAGTTCATTGGAAAAATTGAACAGCTTGACGCTCTGCTTGGCCCCCTTCCCGGAATCGCGACTGCTCAACGGAGACAGTGCTGGGCGCAGCAGATCGTGTCCAGCTTACGTCGAATTTCATATACTGACACTTTGTTGATGCGTAGCGTGAATGCGGCGAGGTGTGATCCGCATTCTGGTATTTTCGACCCCGCACGAGGGGCACTTCACTTTCAGAGAAGTGGACAACTCGACGAAGCGGTTTGGTTTACTTTCGTCCTCACCCATTTCGGAAAACACGCGGTAGACGAATGGAAGCTGGCTGCAAATGTCTATGGTTCGTTTGGCGTGGGACCAGTTTGGACGTTCGCACAGTATGCTGCAGCCCCTGCAGGGTTCGAGAACATGTTGGCCGCAAACTCTGGCCGGTTGGCGGACGCCAGCATTTCGGGTAGTTTTTCTAACCACCGCAAATTTCAGAGCAAGAAACCTCATGCCATAGCGAAGACGTTTCGCACGTACTATGAGTGGCAGACTGAGTTCGGCGGATTTCGTGATCGAATGATCGCGACACATGTAAGTGTCGGTCAGGAACCCCAAGCGGCTTTCGATGCTCTCTACAAGTCCATGAAGGGGGTGTTTGGCTTCGGCGGAGGACGCCTTGGAAGGTTCGATTTCCTTACGATGCTCGGAAAACTTCAGCTTGCTCCGATTACACCGGGCAGCGTCTACTTGGATAAGGCAACAGGACCGCTTGCAGGGGCACGGCTACTGTTTTTCGGTGATCGCGACCATCACATTTTCGGTAGGACCTTGGAGCCTCGCGTTGATGCCTTGGACGGGGTTCTTGGCGTGGGAAAACAGGTGATCGAAGACAGCCTCTGCAATTGGCAAAAAAGCCCTGATGTTTACGAGTATTTCCGAGGTTGAGAAAGAACCGGCAGTTTAGTGCTCCCTTCCCATTTGTAACGGCGCTTTAGATCATTAAATTGATGCGGCTGGAGCGCCCCAGCTTTTTGAAGCTGGCCGACAATGATGCCCGGTGTCACCCCGGCTTTACGAGCGATTCTCTGTGCATGAGGACGGCTCGGCATTGCGTTTAACATCTCATCTCGCAAGTCAGCCGGAACAAGCGTATTTTGAGCGAAAATGTCTGCTTCATCTTCGAATACAGACGCGCCTAGCGGTGACGGATCAGCGCCGTCCACCGAAATGTGGTCAGTGCCATGCAGAACCACGTGTGCGGCCTCGTGGAAAAAAGTGAACCAGAAATGGTCTTCACTCAAATAGCGAAAGCTTAGCAAGATAATCGGGTTGCCGTTTGCGGATGTCCAAGTGGCACCGCTTGCTCGACAACCTTTCGGAGCTTTCGAGCTCACCAGACCAACACCTTCTTCAGCGCAAGCTTGCTGCAGTTTTGGAAAGAATAACTCAGGGCGCTTGAGCGCACAAAGCTTCTTCAACTTAGTTAGACGTTTCTTGAAATTGCTCGCGGAAAACTTCGCCAAGGTCAGGTTTTCAGCTTGCATCTCACCGATACGCAGCCAAGCCAAAGTCGCCATCTCGTCGGTCTCAAAGGCAAAAGATGTTCGAAATGCAACTTGGCCAATCCCAGCGGAGTACCGCTCGTTCCAACCGCTGATACTACCGCATCCAAAAAAGCTCAGGATGTCCTCGGATAGACGCTCACCGCGAGAGCCTTTCGGCAGCCAACCGAGTTCTCGGAGCGCTCGAACTGGAAATGACTGCCCCCACCTAGACAACTCTTCAGTTGGCGCAGAACCTGCAAGCCGCGCTCTATCGCCCAGAAACTGGTTATAGCGTTCGATCCAGAACTGGCGTGATGCACCAAGCTCCGAAGATAGGGCGTCTGCGATTTCATCGGAAATCACAACGCGCCCTTCCATTATTCCAGAAAACAAGTCTTCTTCGAACCCGATGCGTTCGGCCAAATCGTGAATTGATGTTTTTCCAGCCGCAGCCAGCCGTGCGATTGTGTCGCCCGGTGGGGAAGCCCAGTTGGGTTCAAACATCAAGCAAACACCTCCCCTTCAATTACGATAGCTTTCAGGTGGATTCGATGAGCATCTTTCCACGCTTCGTCTCCAGCGCCGGATGCAGCTATCACCGTCTTCAGTGTGCAGCCAGTGGATACGAACCAGTCCAGCTCAAAGGTGCCTTCGACTTTCTTCGCCGAAAGCGGTCCCATAGGAATGTCACCGGCAAAAGACGCCGCCCTGAAATCCGCCACTAAACCAATGAACGCCTGACCGTTTTCACTTCCGAGGTGACGGTAGGCCTTCTTGGGTTCTGTTGCCACGTCCCTCATGAGCTTGCTCGAAAAAGTCGGTTCCAAGGATCCAGCATCCCAAAAGTTGCACAAAATGGAGCCTTGGAAGGCACATCGCTTACAATATCTTCCCAGCAGTCATACATGCAGCGGGTGTAGCGTGCTTAGCCGCAAAAGTCACGAGCGAACTGTCAAGGGATTCGGATTGGCTGACGATATCTGCCACACCGATCTGTTCGGGAACGATGCGCTGAGCGGCTTGGACGCCAGTGTTGACCAAGGAAAGGGGCGCGATGTGCGCCCCTCTCGGTGTTCGCTGATGTGTTGGGTAGCCCTACGAAGGCTTCTTCTGCTGCAAGGCGCGACGTGCCTCCTTCTCGGCGGCAGACCCCTTAACCCATTGCCAAGGGGTGCGCGGCTTCCGTGCCTTCGCCAATTCCGGGTTCGCCTTGGCGTCACTGGCGGCGGCACGCAGGCGTTCTCGGGCCTCGCGCGGGTCGATCTTGAGTTCGTCGCAGATGACCTTGAGCGTCACGATATTGGTCATTTCGATCTCCTAAGTTGCTGATGCAGATCGATAAGACGCAAGGCCAGAGCGTGTCAGGGCTAACCCCAGACCGAACCCCAAAATTACAAAGACGCTATCTGTCTGGTTCGGCAACCTTGAGTCAACATGAACCTCCTGTGTGGTTCAGGTTTGATGCAGAAATTACAGGCGAAATCGGAATTAACCCGGCTCGCTTCTCTTGATTATGACGCTTCGGGGTAATCAGGCGTCTACAAATGGGAGAACTTCGTCGCATTGCAGAGAAATGAGTCTATCCACAAATTTTCTCGGAACTTCTCGTCCACGGATTTCCTGCGTCTCATTTACTCCGACCATTCGCAAAAGTCGAATGACCTTCGTTTCCTTTTTGGAGGGGTGCCCCCATGTCTTTTGTATGGCTCTTGAAGGATCGGCGTTTCCTTGCCTCAACAGTTCTCCGAGTAAACCTTTTAGGTATCGCTCTACTGGCAGGCCTTCGAGCAGATGTTCATCATAATGCGCGACCGCTTCGTGTGTGAGACGAGTGACTGAAGCTGCCTCCTTAAACGTAGGGGCTTCGCCAGTGTTGAAGTGATTGATGAAATCACCAATGATTAACCCGCTGTAACCTGAGACAAACCAATCCGCGTGATCTCTCAGTATTCGAAGGGTGCTCTTTTCAATTTTGTCATCTGAAAGCGAATGTACTCTTTGATTTCTCCACTGAATGGCAACCAACAATGCGGCTTTGTGTTGCTGCTTCAATGGGGGTAGGTTTCCATCAAATACGTCAAGGCGCCTTGCCACGCTGCGACCTGTCCCATCCATTGCTGCAAGAAATTCCGAGTCCGCAATAGCTGATGGCTTTCTCACAGACATCATCATGTAACTGTCGAGAGCGTCGATTGCACGAATGAGAGCGAGATCAAGTACGAAGACACGGCTCCTCTCTGCTGATCGCTTTACGTTCTGGGGGTTCCACGATGTTCGGAACTCGGAACTAATGTCGACTTTCCCTGAGCGAACGCCATCTAGACCAACTAGAACGGTGATCAAAAAATGGTTGGCTTGACCCAGCAGGTCCTTGAACGCCCGACGGGCATGAGTTCTGTTTAATTCATACATAATAGTCCTGACGCCGCGCGCGAATCGAACGTGCCCGTCCGCTTTAAGAGAGCATCTAGAGCCATTTGAAGGCGGGGCTCACCATGAGCTTACGGCGCCAGCTCATACTACGGGATGCAGCATGGGGTTCAAGCCAGCAGCGGCCACCTCCAATGTGTCGGGCCAAAGGGGTCTGCTTCATTGCGCGCATCCTCCTGCTTGCGAGTTGCGTGGCGCATGATTTGCAACTGCAACTAACCCCGAGCATCGACAGCGAAACGCGCGCGCGGCGGCGTTGTATTGAGCCAGGAGCGCCGGGGTGTGCCTCGGGCATGGTGATCCTGTCGAAATCCCTGCTGGCGTGCTGTGCGCCGCGCTCATGGCGATCATCCCGGCATCTGCGCAGACGCCGTTCATCGGCATGGTCTCCCTGTGGTCGCACTAGACAATGCGGGAATTACCCTGACGGACGCCCGGCAATTTCTTAGCGTCTGCACATCAAGTTCGGAGGCAGAACGCTGGAGCCGACTGGAACCGTCATCTTCTGGGCAGTCGTCTTGGGCCCTGCGGTGATCGCCTTCATTTGGGTGATGTGGGAAGGCTGGATTCTGGCGGTGCTGATCCCGAAATCCGAAATCACCGCGTTGGCAGACGGGTTGGTTCAAAAGTACGGTGACAGGGCGGCGGTAGTCGCGGCCAACCGTGAATACGAAGCTTGGTATCGATCCGAAATCACAGCTCAGGGCAAATGGCGGCGGGTGCGACGTGAACTTGAACGTCGGCAAAGCTTCAACTGACGGCTTGGTCGCCACAGGTGTTCCATCTCATAGATCAACCGTATCTTCTGACTGCCACCAGTGCGAGACATGCCATCGGTGTGTCCGCCCTGGCAGTTTGCCACCCGAGTGGAACCCGGCGCGCCATGCCAAAACCCAGCGCGAATGCGGACCGCATGAAAAGGCACAACAATTTGGGTCCGGCTCGCATCCGACAGACTGATAGATAGTCAACGGGTCGGTCCGATGCGTTCCGCGCGGCGCTGTCACGGGGCGACCACAGGGGGATGGGGGGAGGCGTTCTTTTTAACGGCGCGTACCTCACGGGCGGACAAGTGGTCATGCGTACTTCCGAGGTATTTGGCCCCTAGCCGCTCCGCCGTCCGGTCTAGCGCCGACTACCGGAAAAGCGAAAGACGGGCCGAAGCCCGCCTCTCATTCGATATAAAAATTGTTGTACACGAATTATTATAACGATCACTCGTCAGCGTCGGGCTGGCCGAGCTTCCAGCGGGTGCTTTTCCCCTTACCGACCTGCTCGATCTTGCCGGTTTTCGCCATCTCGGCCCTAAGCGCATTCAAAGTGCCGACAGACGCAAGGCTGCGACTTGTCACAGCGATTTCGACTTTCTCCCACCTGACCGGCTGATCGGATAGAAACTCGAGAATGAACTCTCGCGCTGCGTCGGTGGCTGACGCAGGCCTGCCGACCGAATTGGTCTCAACCCTGCAAACCTCGGCCTCGTTCGCGTCTGAAAACTCGACCGGGTGCAGCACAGGCGTCCCGTCGCGCCCCCCGCCGAAACGCTCGAAGATGATGGTCTTGCCGAGTTCGCTGGCATTGGCCTTGCCGTGCGCCAAAGCGAAGCGCGACCGGTCCGTCGGGTCCGCGCCGTAGAAAAGCGCGGATCGGATGCTGGCGGCAAAGCCGATTGAACCGACAATCCGGAAAAGGGGGTGCTCCGCCGACTGCTTGTTCAAGTGACCAATGGCCAGTACCGCACACCCGGCATCCTCGGCGATCTCCGTCAGACGCCCCATGAACTCGCCAACGTCGTTTTGTTTGTTCATGTCACGTGCGCTGCCCATGTATGCGGTCAGCGTGTCAATCACGACCAGCTTGGGCCGCTCTTGTTCAATGTAGCGTGCCATCACTTCAAGGTTCTCTGGGGATAGGATTTTGAACCGTTTCATGACCCGGATTTGGCTGATGTCCGCGCCGCTCTCCAACAATCTGGGCAAAGTCACCCTCTGCCAATTGTCCTCAGCCGACAGCATGAGCACCTTGCCCTTCGGTGCACGTTCATCGGTAAGCGGCCACGCGCCGCCAGAGGTTACCGCTGAGATCAGCTTGGTCACTAACAGCGACTTACCCATGCCGGGGTTGCCCGCCAAAATGGTCACGCCGTAATATGGGATGTACGGGTAGTACAGAAATTCCATTGGAAGGGGTTCGGTCGTCTTGGGCGGGCCGAAAAGCGCATCTATGTCCTCGACGTAGTTCCCGCTGCTCTGGATCACCGAGCGCAATTCGCTTGGAGACAATGGCGCTTCGGTGAAATCGTCGTTCAAGGCCTCCAGCATGGCCTCAACCGCATCTTCATCATCGAACCTTCGGCGCAAGAAGCAGGCCGTGCGAAAGAAGAAATCGTTGCGGTTCCCACTTTTGATGACGAGGTCTATTGCCCCCGTTTGCAATCGTTCTTGCCTTTGCTGCGTTCGGGCAGGTTTGAGCTTGCTCAGATTGTTCGGCAAAGGGGCCATACCGAAAGGAGACTTCGTGGAGTAACGATAGTGCTTACCCGAGGGGTGGATGCTGGGAGGAACCATCACCATCCTGTTCGCGCCGGTCAGGACGTCGATCTCGTCACCTTTGAACGTGCCACCGGGAAATTCGCCCCTGTAATACAAGTGGTAGCCACGCCCGGTGAAAACCTTGACAGTATTACCCAGCCCAAGGCGTTTCACTGCAACTCGCCCGTCATCGCCATCAACGTCGACCACCGTCAGTCCGGCGAGAGATATCGCGAGATTGGCACGGGGATGCGTTCGCAGGGCTTTTTGCACCAATTCGATATCATCGGTCGCACTATATACGCCGTTTGGAAAGAACTTGAACATGGGGTGTTTGCCTGGTGATGCGCAGTCGTCACGCTTGCACGGACAGAGCCCATCTTCACGTATGCCATATGTCAAAATTACTTTTCGCCCGGCAGCGATTTGTGCCTTTGCGGCGGTAAGAGTATCGTGCGAGCGCATCAGTTTTGACACGCGAAATTCCTGTCGCATGGTGTTTCCTTTGAATTTTTCTGGGAGAAAGGGGGCTGGAAAGCCCCCAATCAGTACTCAGCGTAATGGGTGCGCGCGCGCTCTGCGGCGCGGTCAGCGAGCCAGTCCTCGATCTCGGACAGGAACCATGCAACGCTGGTCCCGGCCATCCAGATACGTCGCGGGAAACGCCCACGGGCCTCCCAGCGCAGCAGGGTCGTATTGCTCACGTTGATGCCAAGGCGCTTGAGGTCAGCGCGGGTAGCCAAGGTCTTGCGACCGTCTGCAATCTTCATCTGTCTTTTCCTTCAGCAAGTTAGGGTTTGCGAAGGAGCGCTCCGACAAGGAGAAAGATGGCGCAGATCGTGAGTCGTTTCGAGCGAAGGCCCTGAAGGCGTCAGGTCGATTTGCGTTGGGATCTTCTTACATCTTGAAGGGCAAGTTGGATGGGGCCATCAAGCTGTTCATGGTCGCCCTTGGTCTCCAAGAAGACGCGCCGCACGTAATCGGGCAAAATCCCAACTTGTTTATATTCTGGGTCCCAGTTGCCCCGCGACAATGGAAAGTCGGGAAAGAAATCGTGCAGGTCCCAAATGGCATCATAGACGATGTTGAATCGGATTTCGTCATTGGCCTGAACCTTCATGCGGAGATCGACACGAAGTTTCGCGATCAAGGCTTCAGCCTGATCTCTGAGTGCAGCTAGACCGGCAAAGGTGCTGTCTATGTCCTCCGGCAGGAAGGAGCCGCGAGGACCCAGATACTTCTCTTCCCAATGGACAAAGTGCGGCTTGTTCGGAGCTTCCAGCGCGGTTTCCAGCCTCTCAACGGGATGCATCACGTTCCGTTGCAGCCAAGTGATACGCTGCGTTGCCGACATGTCGAATGGGGAAATGGCGAAGGCGGACGGCGATATTTGCAATGCGCGGCGTTTGGCCTTGCCCGATGCACTGATCTTAACCCAGAAATCTGGAAAGCGCGGGTCGTCGTTCAAGCCGAGAATTGCGCCGACATCTTTCCGGCAGGCCGATCCGAATGGCCCTGTATCATCTTGGTCAGACGGCGGTTCCACTGTTCCAATGCCTCGCGCTTCTCGTCCGCGTATGAATAGACATTGTAGATAGCGGCCACGCCCGAGACCACACCCGTCTTGTGGTTCAGCAGCGCCTCCGTGACGGGTTGGGGGACGCCCAGCATCGCCATGTTGGTGGACAACGTGCGGCGCAGGTCGTGAATGATCCATGGGTCCGTGCCCTCGGGCAGCGCCTTGTCGAGCCGGTCCTTAAGGCGACCGAAGCCCGACACGGGCGATTTTCCGGTGGTCGTGAACACGAAATCCGACCCGAGGAACCTCGGCACCCTGCTCAGCACGTCCAGCATCGCGTCGGTGATCGGCACAGTGTGCTGTCTGCCGTTCTTGGAGCGCTGCGAGGGCAACGTCCACAGGCGTTTTTCGAGGTCGAGTTCCGACCAGCGCATCTCGGCGAACTCGGCGCGTCTCTGGCCGCTCAGGATCAACAGCTTCATGCAATCCCCGAAAGGATAGCCTTCGGCATCACAGGCCGCCCATAGCGCGCCCAGCTCATCGTTGGTCAGCACGCGCTTGCGTGACTTTTCCTTCGATAGCGGTTTCATCCCGGCGATAGGGTTCGCATCGATCATGCCGCGCTCGACGCACCAGCCCATCAGGTGCTTTAGGTGGGCCAACGCACGGTTCGCGCTGACCGGCGCGGATTTGTGGATCACGTCGCAGGCTTTCACGACATCGGCGCGCTTGATCTCGTCGATCCGTTTGCCGTGAAGGGTCGTGAACTTCGCCAGAAGGGCTTCCTTGCGCTTCCAGTCGCGGTTGTGAACCTTGGCGTGCTTCTCGATGTAGTCGGGGATCACGTCGCCCAGCGTGGGCTTCGTTTCAACTTCGACGCCGGTGCGATCCTCGAACCGTCCGGTCTCGATTTCGTAGAGCACCTGTCGCACCCGTTCACGCGCCTCGGCCAGCGATACGACGCCGAACCGTCCGATGGTTAGGCGACGCATCTTGCCGTTGATGCGCTTGTGCAGGCAGAACGTCTTGGTGCCGGATGTGCTGATGCGCAGGACGAGACCCGGCATCAACTCGTCGCGAAAATCGAGACGCTTGGACGGATCAGGCTTCTGCCCCTCGATGAACTTGGTGGTGAGTTTGCGTTTCATAGGCCCATGATAAGATGGGCGGATGCACCGCGTCAGGGACAACTCTAGACAGAATGCAAGGTCGTGGCTCAGTCCGGTTGACGTGATGAGACACTTAAAACCTCAAGTATCAAGTGGAGATGCCTAAAGCCATCTGAATTGATGTGTAAAGCGCTAGCTCCAGATTCTGGAGATAACCGTCTTTCTCTCGAAGTTTCGCACCGCGATCTTGTTCGCATAAATGTCGGGAAACAATTCTATGGATGTTTTCAGAATTTTCAGGTTAAGGACAAATATACCGAAACTCACAGAATACCAAATTTCGCTGGCAGGAGAAGTGTAGGTCTGCATCACGACAAAAAACAGAAAAAATCCTCCTGCAAAATAGTAGAAATAGTCCAGAACTTTGGGCCAGGACTTTTTCTCAGGCCAACACTTCTCACAAATCTGGTTCATGGCCCCGCCAACGCAATAAAAAAGCAAGTGAGCCCAGCCGGTGAAGAAGAAAAACGCGATAACAACGCGGATGCCCGCTGAAGATAAATCACCTTGGGTCGCAGTATCTAACGCCGTGCGCACAAATAGCGCTCCTCCGTAGAAAGACATGCACGCGACTGCCAGCAAGGCAACAGCAATAGAAACACGAGATTGCCAAGGCAACTCAACCAATGCTTCTTCGTCAAGATCGCCATCCAAGCTGACAATGGTGGGTCTCTTAGAGTAGCGGCGACCCAGCAAGATATCTAAGCCAACCAGAAAAACAGAAACCGAAATAAGGACCCAAATCATGTCTATTTCACCGCATAAGGAAGAAGCGCCAAGAACCTAGCCCTTTTGATTGCAAGCGCAAGTTCTCGCTGCTTTTTCGCACTAACTGCCGTAATCCGTGATGGTACGATCTTCCCCCTTTCGGAGATGTACCTTTGCAGCAATTTCGTATCTTTGTAATCGATCTTAGGGGCGTTCTCGCCTGAAAACGGGCATACCTTTCGCCTCCGAAAAAATGGCTTCGAAGAACCACCCCCAGATCCTTTGGCCGCAATCGCAACCGCCTGCGAACCAGACCCATCACCAGTTTTCGCAATACGGCCACTTTCTTGGACAAAAGTGGTCTCCACTTGGTGCATTGGCCTTTTTTCGGCAAGCTTGACTAATTCAAATGCAGCTCCCAGCTGACCATCAACTTCGACGGATTGCATAGAGAACGATGTTGTGTGCGACAAGGCATCTAAGAGCCGTTCTACAGGAACGCTCATCTCTTGCGAAAACTCGTCAGCAACTGCCTTGGCATCGATTCTAGGCTCTGAAGGTGAAGTGGCGTCATAGGTCAAATGGAGACTTCTCCAAGCTGCTGCGCTTGCCAAGCCAAGTGCTCTTTTTAAGGCGCCGCTCAGTTTGCTATTTTCGCGAAGTAGTGATCGAACCTCTTCCTGATAAACCATGAGCATTGCACAGTACTCCCGGAAAAGACCAGACTTCGTTTCTCCATCCAATAGAAGTTCGTCGATCCTTTGAATAGTATCACCTATTAGTGATTTCTCGAAACCAAACCTCATTCCAAGCGTCAACGCCAACCCCATAGCATGATTAACACTTGGCTTTGATCGAGTGCAAACATCTTCGAAAAAGTTTCCGGCATCCTCCAAAAGTTCTGTGGCAGTTCTCGATGTATCAAAGGTCTCCGAACGACACAGCCAATGTACTACGGCGTAGTAGTCTTCATCGGTCTGGGGAAACCGCGGATTTTCAAGCTTCTTCTGTATAAATAGGTCACATGCTATTGGCTTGTTCCATCGCAAAAACTTCCAGTAATCTTGATTGTCGTCGGAGCGCGAATTGGTCTCCAGCCGCACGGTGCGATGTAATTCCCCCCCTTCTCCCGGCATGAGAGAGAACGATTTTACATCACGAAAGCTATAGAATGTAGAGTGGCCGTTTGTATCTATGACCTGCAAATGAGAAATATCGTTTTCCCCAGTCGGCACCTCAAGATAAAATGTCGGTGGGGCTCCCTTAGCTTCAGCTTCAAGGCGCCTGATTGAGAAATCTCTTGTTCGTGTTTCCTTAGACCACGCCGCAACACTGCATGTTAGTAGATCTCTAGAACTTCTTTCATCAAAATTGCAGACATGTGCTCCTGAACGCAGCCAAATCAATTCGGAGGTCTTGGCTTGATCTTGAAAAATATCCTTCAGTACTTGGTCGACTCTTTGACCGAGGTGGCTTGATCTTAGTCGAAAAGTTTTTCCATTTGGCGCTTGGATATGCAGTGAATCTACATGCCTTAGGCCTTTAAGGTCCTCATTTTGAGAGACTAAAGAATATTCGAGCCTTCCACTTTCCAAAAGGGCGTTCACAAAGAGGTTGAGACTTTGCCTACTCACCGTCTAATCCTCATCCACAGTGTACACAGAACTAGAACTTGAGATGCTGCAAGACCTAAGTAACGGCCCCTTTTTTTTGCGGCGCCGTGTGCCATTATTCGAGAACTGAAGTGCTTGATATTTGGTAGCGCCATCATCCTCACGACTAATGTCGATATCAAACCCCTCATCAAATTCCCTCAAGTCATCCGAGATATCCGATTTTTGACCCATACGGTCCATACGGACCTCACAGATAAATCTCTCAGGGTTCCAATTGATGTCGCAAGCGACTTTTGGCTGCGGAACCCTTAGAAGTGGGTAGAAGCGATTTCCGCTCCTCGTCATTTCCGTGATTGAGTCATAGTTACCCCATGTCCGTCGAACGTTTCTGCTCCCAAAACGCCGCCTGAGCCACTGACGCATTTTTCTTTCGATAGGGTCTTCGAGACTCGATGGCTCCACGTAATAATCAGATGAAGTGCTTCGCTTGACACCGCCAAAGTGCGTGAAGCTTAGAAGTGCAGCCTCAGAAAAAATAGTTCCGCCCCGAAAATCATCAATTCCATTGTCTCTCTCAACTTCGAAGCTCTTTTTGCCCAATTGCGCAGCTTGCAAGACCATTGGCGCTCGAGCCGAGACATCGAATTTTCCGGAAATAGGTGGCGTCATGAGATCCTGAGCCAGAACATCTTCGTCTTTCGAGGAACGACAAGCATCGACAAAACAGAAGAAACGACCTTTACCTCTTGATCGGAGTCTGTTCTCAAAACCTGACCAATTTAAACCTCGCAAAGATCCGACGGTATCGGATTCATCGGAACACCATAGGGCTTGCAATTGAGCGCCATCTCGCCCAGCTACCAATCCATGACCAACCCAGTGAAGAATTCCAAGATCGGAAGGACCAACAAGTTCATACCACTCGTTAACTGCTTTGAATACGTTTAATCGAGTTGCTCTTTTAGCGCTGTGTGCAGCTTGGTGGCCTTGGACAAGATTAGCTTTTGTTTCTTGGTTGGCCGAAAGCAATAAGGAAATTGAGCCTAGGTCATGATTTGAAGGAAGCGTTTGATCTTCTGCCTTTGAACTCCAAAAGTCGAATAGCCTTACCGACGTCGCACAGGCTTCTGCTAGCGGTGGGAACTCAATGTCGTAATCTCCAACACCAACTATCAGGACATGCACGTTTGAATGTGAAGGCATACAGAACAACCTCAAATTTTGTCTTTTAGCCCAATCGCGAGCTTCTCGCAGCTTAAGACGTCACAGTGCCCGGTCAAGGTGTTGGTGCCTCAACAACTGGTTTTCTGTGGGTGTCTCAGCAAGTGAATGCTAAGCGATCAGTCTTTTTCGGAGTCCTGGCGCTTGTTTGGTCAACTGATCTAGGTAGCGTAGGTGGTATTCGTCCACGGAGTCGTACTGAGATTGGGTATCGCTTGGGTAGCAGGGGCGGTGAGCTTGAACGGTCCGGCGTGAGACAGGTCGAGACGACCTGCCATTCACAAAGAATAAGGTTTTCAATCGCCTACGTTGCAAGTTGAGCGATCCTGAGACAGCGCGCATGGATCACAAGGCTAATTGAAAATCCTCGTGTCGGTGGTTCGATTCCGCCACCGGGCACCAAAACACCTCTCAGTGTTAATGATATCAATGGGTTACGCGCCAAAATGGTCCCACCGTTTTCGCGCCTAGGCAAAAGTGGGACTTTTTTGTTCGTAAGACGTCCGCTTTCCGGCGCGGTTTTTCGTGCCCTCGGCGGCGTCCGGGGAGTCGTGGATTTCTGAGGTTTACAGGCCTAGAGAAACTCAGATGACCCAACCGACCAGCCAAGGTCGAGGGGTTTGCCTGAGGGCAGGATATGTCGCAGCGGTGTGCCGCGGTCGGCTCCGATCCCAAGAAGCGCGGTGAAAGCTGCGAAATCCTCGAACCAGCGGTGTTCTTGGGAAAAGGACTGGACGATCATCGCGGCGCGGTCTGTCTTGAACCGGTTAGCTTCGAGAACGGCAGCGGCGGTGCGGTGGAGCAACTGGTAGCGGACGTGGTCGATCGAGCCATCCGGCAAGCCGAGCAGGTCGCAGATGAAGGTAATCCGCTCTGCCTTCCCCGCGCTGGCGCTGACCATCCATTCCCCGACCGTCGGCCCGAAGAGTTCGTTGACCTTGGCCTCGACCGCGAGGGCGATCGTCTCATATCCGGCCCGGGCGAGGGCAAAAACATCGCACTGGCTTTCCCGTCGTCCGCTAGGAAGGGCGACCTTGTGCTCCGGGATCGCGAAGAGAAGTTCCGCGTCCGGCCCGAGCAGCGCGGCGATCTCCGGCGGAAGGCCTTGCGCCGCTTCCCACGACAAGGCTGTGGCCATGGCGGAATAACCGCGTTTCCACTGCTTCTGCGGATCGGCGAGGAACTGCTGAAAATCGTCGGGGCCACTGCTGGGTGTGAGGATTTTACTCATGCGGCACAGCCTAACTGGCCGTGCCGACCTTACTCAACGGCGATATCGTCGATGCGGTTTGATTAATTTTGCCTCAGGTCGGCCGATTGGTCCTCCGCTGTTTTTCCTTTTGCCGGTACTCGGCATGGAGACGATCGGCTTCCTCCTCGATCGTGGCCCGGCGGGCGGGGTCGAGGGTAGCTAGCTGTTCCTTAAGGCTGCGGGTCATCGTCTCGGTCCGTTCGGGTGATGGGGCAACGCTTGGGAGTCCCGGTCGAGTATGCAGGATTTTGGCGACTGACGAAACAGGTTTGCCGGCATGGCGAGCGGCGCATCAACCGGACCGTTGTGGTCAGACCCGGAACTCAGGTCCCGCCACCCTGAGCCTCCTCTCTTCCCGGCCCGCCCCCGTCCCCGTCCCCGTCCCGTGACAACCGCTTCATCCCCGAAGCCGCCAGTACCTTCTGGCGCGCGGCGCGGGTGTAACGCGAGGCTTCCTTCATGGTCGTCCAGCCGAAGATCGCCTTCAGCTGCCGCTCGGTTGCGCCGTTCTCGGCCGCCAGCGCCGCGCCCGCCTTGCGCAGCCCGTGGGCGGAGCAATGCTTCATCCCGGCGTCGTCGCATTGCTTGCGGAACCAGTTGCCGAAGCCGTTCGAGGTGAAGGGCTTGCCGAAGGCCGTGACGAGGAAAGCGAGGTTGCCGGTGGGCGTCGCGTCGAGCACAGTCTTCAACTCCGGCAGGACCGGGATGGAGAGTGGAGTAGCCCCCTGAAAGTGGTCCACCAACTGGGATAGATTGTCCCGCAAATTGGAGGATCAGCGATGGCTGGAAA
>CANMMF010000015.1 GCA_947498985.1 uncultured Paracoccaceae bacterium
TGAGAAGGATTGTCGCCGCTACCGCCGTAAAGTCGGCCCGGCTGTAGCCCCACGTCTTCTTGAGAATCGACAGGTCCACCAAGCTAAGGACTGCGACAATGATGGTTGCAGCCAGAGTTGCGTTCGGCAGGAAGTAGACAAGCGGTGTCAGAGCGACGGCGGCAATCGCAAGCCCGACAGCGGTAAAGGCCCCGGCGGCTGGCGTCTCCGCTCCGGCATCAAAGTTCACGACCGAACGGGCAAATCCGCCGGTCACCGGATACCCGCCTGTGAACGCCGCACCCAGGTTTGCAGCGCCGAGGCCTATTAGCTCCTGATCCGGATCGATGCGTTGTCGTTTTTTCGCAGCAAGTGTCTGCGCAACCGAGACGGATTCGACGAACCCGATGATTGAAATCAGGATCGCTGGCAGCAGAAGTGCGCTCAGCAAATCGGGACTTAGGCCTGGCAAGGTTAGGGGCGGCAAGCTTTGCGGGACCTCGCCCACCATCTTGACGCCGCGCTCGGCCAGACCGAACTGCCAGGCCGCGACAGTGGTCGCCACCACGGCAGCCACCGGCCCTGCTTTGGTCAGGATATCGGCCAAGAGCGGTGGCGTACCCAGCTTGCGAAGAGTGGGCTTCAGGTTCTTCCGGACCCAGAACAGGAAGCCGGTTGCCATGGCGCCGATCACCAGAGTGATCCAGTTGACCTCATCCAAATGGGCAAAGATCGACGTCAGCATTTCAGGCAGCGTATGGCCGTGGGCGCTGACGCCGAGGATGTGTTTCAACTGGCTGGTGGCGATCAGAATGCCTGATGCCGTGATAAACCCCGCAATGACCGGGTGGCTCAGGAAGTTCGCAAGGAACCCTAGGCGGAATATCCCCATCAGCATGAGAAATCCGCCCGATAGGAAGGCCAATGTCAGGGCCGCGACGGCATAACCCGCCGTCCCTTGTTCAGCGACTTGCCCGATGGCCGATGCCGTCAAGAGCGACACGACAGCGACCGGGCCAACCGCCAAGGCGCGGCTGGTGCCGAAGATCGCATAAAGCACGATCGGAGCGATCGAGGCGTAGATGCCTGCCTCGGGTGGCAGGCCCGCCAGTAGCGCATAGGCCAGCGATTGCGGGATCAGCATGATCGTCACGATCAAGGCGGCAATGAGATCGTTGGACAGGGCTGAACGGTCGTAGGTCCGGCCCCAATCGAGGATTGGAAAATACTGGCGCAGGCTTGGCATCGGGGTTTCACATTCGGAAAATGGCGGTCAGAGGCGTGAAGCGCCCCCAACCGCCGGGTTCAGGCCTGACAGGGAGGAGTCGGCCATTTCGCAGGAGGTAAAGATACCCACCTCCGGTATTGGTGGTGCCGATCACTCGGCGGCAACCTTGAGTTGCTCAGGCTTGGCCATCCATTCCTTTCCCTTCAGCATGGCCTGCCAGTAGATCGGCGGGAGTATCTTTTCCTTCAGGAACCAGGCCGCGCGTGTCGGCTTCGTGCCATCGACCAGCCAGGTTGGGAACGATGGTTTCATCACCCCTCCGTAGCCGAACTCGGCGAGGACGATCTTGCCGCGTTCGACTGTCAGTGGGCAGGACCCATAACCGTCATAGGCCGCGACTGGCGACTTGCCTGCGATATCTGCCACGATGTTGTCCGCCACGGTCGGCGCCTGTTTCCGCGCGGCGGCAGCGGTTTTTGCGTTTGGTGCGTTCATCACATCGCCGAGCGACCAGATGTTTTGGTAGCTCTTGTGACGCAGTGTTGCTTGATCCACGTCGACCCAGCCCGCGGCATCGGCCAGTGGCGATACGCGGATGAAATCGGGCGCCACCTGCGGCGGGCAGACATGCATCATGTCGAACTCGACCGTGACCTCTGTCGGATCAGTGTCGGGCTTCGCCACCTTGAACGTGGCCTTTTTTGCCGGACCATCGACAGAGACGAGGTTGTGAAAGAAATTCAGGGTCGCGTCGTATTTCTCGATGTATTTCATCAGGGCAGGCACGTAATCCTTTACCCCGAACAGCACCCCGCCGGCATTCATGAACTGGATGTCGATGTTCTTAAGTACATTGCGCCTGAACCAGGCGTCACCCGAGAGATACAACGCCTTCTGCGGTGCGCCCGCGCACTTGATCGGCATCGGCGGTTGCGTGAAGAGCGCGCGGCCAGACCGCATCTCCTGCACCAGTTGCCAAGTGTAGGGAGCAAGATCGTAGCGGTAGTTCGACGTCACGCCGTTCCGGCCAAGCGTTTCTTCCAGCCCTTCGACCTTTCCCCAATCCAATTTCAGACCGGGGCAGACAACGAGGCGGTCGTACTTCACGACCCGGCAGCCATCGAGGATGACGGCATTGTTCTGCGGCTCGAAAGCCGCGACGGCGGCCTTGATCCATTTCACGCCACTGGGGATCAGGCTGCCCATCGTCTTGGCGGTCTGGCTGGCTTCGAATATTCCGCCGCCGACCATCGTCCAGCCGGGCTGATAGTAGTGAATGTCAGCCGGATCGATCACCGCGATGCTGAGACCAGATTTCCGCGACTTGAGGCTCGCGGCGACGGAAATGCCGCCTGCGCCCGCTCCGACGATCACCACGTCGAACTTCGCATCGCCTGTGTCGGTCGGAGTCTTGCCGCCGTTGGCAATGCGCCGTGCTACGCCGTTCATATCGTAGCCAGCGGCCTTGGTCGCGGCCAGGATTTCCGGCATCGGGCGCTTCTTGGCTTCATGGAAGGACCAGAGCGTCGCCGAGCGTGTGCCGGTCCGACAATACGCGAGAACCGGTCTTTGCAAATCTTTCAGCGCCTCTCCGAATGCTGCCACATCCTCGTCCGTGACCATCCCGGACTTGACAGGCACGTAGCGTGCTTCGATCCCGGCGACCTTGGCGGCCGCTTCGATCTCCTCAAAACTCGGTTGATCTGAACCTTCGCCGTCGGGACGGTTGCAGATAATAGCGCGAAAACCCGCAGCCTTGATCGCCGCAAGGTCGTCGGCGGTAACCTGTGGTGAGACCGAGACTTTCTCGGAGATTTTCTTAATTTCCATGTCATACGCCTTTTCGCGTTTCAGAGCGTCGGCGCAGAGGCGCCGTCGGTACAATCGATGATTCCGTCAAGCGGCTGGGGTCTCGCCTCCTGTCAACGACACCAGCTTCGCACTGTACGCCTGCTCCCCGATCCGCTCGATAAGATCGATTTGCAGCTCGAGCCAGGCCTTGTGGCCTTCCTCGTCGAGAGCAATTCTCTCAAAGAGCGTGCGTGATCCGATGTCATCTGCCTCAAAGGCTTCTCGTGCAGCACGCGTGTAGAAGGAGATTGCCTCTTCTTCATCCGCAAGGTCGGCTTTGAACATTCCTGTCAGCGTCTCGGCGCGTTCCGGAGCCTTCGCAAATGCGATTTCAGGCGTCCCCTTCAGGAATAAGATGCGCTCGATAAAGAGGTCGGAGTGCCCGATTTCCTCCGCCTGCTCTTCACGCATCTTGGCTGCAAGAATGTCGAGACCCCAGTCATCAAGCACATGCGCGTGCAACTGGTATTGGTGTGCGGCGCTCATTTCCATCTGAAGCGCGCGGTTCAGGTTTTCCACGGTTTTGTTGTTGGACATAGGGAATCTCCTTTCTGAGGAATAGGTGGTGCCGCTCTCTTCTCAGAGGCCGTTCACAGGCACTTTGAGCATCGGCTTTCCGTCCTTGTCGGTCGGCACCTCGCCCGCGCGCATATTCACCTGAAGCGATGGGATGATCAGCTTGGGCATGGCCAGCGTCGCATCGCGCTCGGTGCGGAACTTGACGAACTCTTCCTTGGTCTTGCCGCCGCCCACATGGATGTTGTGCGCCTTTTCGTCGCCGACCGTCGTTTCCCACTGAATGTCGCGACCGCTGGGACCGTAGTCGTGACACATGAAGAGGCGCATCTCGTCCGGCAGACTCAGCACCTTCTGGATCGAGTCATAAAGCGTCGCCGCATCGCCGCCGGGGAAGTCGGCCCGCGCCGATCCGCCGTCGGGCATGAAGAGCGTGTCGCCCACAAACGCGGCGTCACCCATGACATGCACCATGCAGGCGGGTGTGTGGCCGGGGGTGTACATGGCAAAGGCCTGCATGTTGCCGATCTGATAGGTGTCGCCATCGTCGAAGAGCGCATCGAACTGGCTGCCGTCACGCTGGAACTCGGTGCCTTCGTTGAAGACCTTGCCGAAGGTGTCCTGCACCACCAGAATTTTCGATCCGATGCCGATCTTACCGCCCAGCTTCGCCTGGATATACGGTGCGGCCGACAGGTGATCGGCGTGGACGTGGGTTTCGATGATCCACTCCAGCTTGAGACCCTGGCTTTCGACCTGACGGATCAGTTCATCGGCGTGGTCATAGGTGATCCGGCCCGCCGCGTAGTCGATGTCCATCACGCTGTCGACGATGGCACATGCGTTTGAGGTCGGATCCTTCACGATGTAGCTGATCGTGTTGGTGGCCTCGTCGAAGAAGGCCTGAACTTCGGGTTTGATGTCCATATTCACGGGATAAGTGGTCATTTTCGATACTCCTTTTGAACGGAGAGGCCGGTGATCAGTGGCCCCGCCCCTGTTGCATCATCATGTCGTGGACGGCGGCCATACCCCGGTCCGCCATATCGCTGACTTCGGCGGCATGAACCTGAAGCGCCTCCACCAGCTCGGGATTGTCCGAGGTCTGCACGACCACCAGTCCTTCGTCGGTCACCTCAACCTGGGAGGCGATCTCGTCGCCGTGGAGGAAAAAGACATCGAGGGTCGGGCTCTGGATGAATATCTCGGGATCGTCCTTTCGCTCCACCCGGTCGATCATGCCCACCGCATGGCTGACGAGCACGTCCATCACCTCGGGGTCCGAGGACCGCGTGACAGTGCGGATGCCATTCGGCAGGTTTTCGACTGTTCGGGTGATCGTGTCGAACTTGCGAAACATCACCGCCAATTCGGCACTTTCCTCGGGCGTGGCGTTCGCACCGCGCAGACCGGGCATGTTAACCTCGTCGTGCTGACCCATGCCCATGCCGTGGCCGTGCTGACCCATGCCGTTTCCATGCATGCCTTGCGCGACAACCACGCCACCGAGGGCGACAACGCCCACGGTCGCGACAGTGGCCAGAATGAAAGCATTCGATTTTCTCATGATGCTGTCCTCGGAAGTTTAGCGACGGGCAGAACTCGGCGCAGAAAAAAACCGGCGATCACGGCCACAAGGAAAAGCGCGACTTCCCAACGGCCGGTTCCCAGGGCGGGAATTGCGGCGCCGGGGCAGAAGCCCGCGATGCCCCAACCAATGCCGAAGAGCGCGGAGCCCCCGATCAGCTTGCTGTCTAGCACGGTGGAGGTCGGAACCTGAAATCGACCTCCAAACAGCGGCGCGTCGCGGCGCCAGACCAGTCGGTAACCAATGAAGGTCACGACCAGCGCGCCGCCCATAACGAAGGCAAGGCTTGGGTCCCAAGTCCCCGCCAGGTCGAAGAAGTTCAGGACCTTGGCCGGGTCCATCATCCCGGAGATGGCGATGCCCGTGCCGAAAATGAGACCGGTCAGAAGCGCATAGATATGTTTCATTGGTTCAGCCTCCGAACACGTGGCGGATGAGGAAAACGGTGATCGCGCCTGTCACCATGAAGGTCGGCACGGCGACAAGCGAGCGGATGGAAAGCCTCGATAGACCGCAGACGCCATGGCCTGATGTGCAACCCGATCCCAGACTTGCGCCAAGCCCAACGATGACACCGCCCACGACGATCATCGCGGGGCTCACCGGAACGGTGAGGGCGGGCATCGACCCGGTCACGGCAAAGATCAGCCCAGGGGCCAGGACCATCCCGGCAATCAGGGCGAGGCGCCAGGTCATCTCCTCGCGGGACTCGACGAAAACGGTTCCGGACAGGATGCCCGTTGCGCCGAAGATGCGCCCGAGGCCGAGCATCAAGAAAACGGCCCCCAAACCGATCAACAGGCCGCCGCCAAATGAGGCGAAGGGAGTGAACACGGTTCCCATGTCAGCAGTCCTTGCAGGTCTTGATGCCGAACATCGAGTAGAGCGGGCAAATCTTCAGAGTTGACGTCGCCAACATCACGACACCCACGACGGCCGCTCCGTATTTGAACACCGGCTCAGCGAAGAGGGAGAGCCCGCTCAAGAAGGCAAGATACAGCAGCACGATGCCAAGGGCAGCGCGCAGTACACGGTCAATGGTTCCAACATTTGTCGTCATGATCGTCTCCAGAATCATAAGTTGACCCTGAGATATAAGTTCAGATCGTTCCGTTCAGTGATAATGTCACCCAATGACGAAAAATGCGGATCCCCCGCCTATCTCAACGCGCAGAAGCTATCGGCGCATTCTTTGGGCACTGCTTGTCCTGTCGATGCTGGCGACGGCCTTCTTCACCGTCCGGGGCGTGGTTCAGTTCATCTATTGGTCCGACCCGGCGCATCGCGATCAGGCTCTGGAGCCGTGGATGCCGCTTGGATTCGTAGCGCGGTCCTACGATGTTGAACGGGACGCGCTAGCCGCGGCGCTCGATTTGTCGCCCGACGCGAACAGAAGAGTGCCGCTGGAAGACCTTGCCGAAAACCGTGGCCAGGAATTCGAAGCTTTCGCACGAGAGGTCGAGGCCGCCATCCAGGAACTTCGGTCGAAATGACGGACTGGCTCCTCGCCGCCCTGCCGACCTATGGATTGCCGGCGCTATCGGCCTCCATCTTTCTGGCGTGTCTCGGCGTTCCGCTACCCGCCTCAATGATGCTGCTTCTGTCAGGCGCGTTCGTGGCGTCTGGTGACCTTCCTTTTGTGCAGACCGTGCTGACCGCGTTCGGGTCGGCGGTGATCGGCGACAATACAGGCTTTCTTCTCGGGCGACACGCGTCGGGCTTCCTAGCCAGACAGACAGAGGCGATCCAAAAGGTCGGCACCTACCTGCAGGAGCGCGGCGCATGGGCCATATTCCTGAGCCGCTGGCTGGTTGCGCCTCTCGGTCCAGCCATCAATCTCGCCGCTGGCGCCGGCGCGGTGTCGTGGCGCCGGCTTCTCGCGCCTGAACTGGCGGGAGAGGTAATCTGGGTTGGGCTCTATATCTCGCTCGGTGCCGCTTTCGGCCATGCACTCACGATGCTCTCGGACGCGCTCTCCACCGTGATCGGTTTGGCGACGTCGCTGACCCTTATGGCGTTAGCAATCAGGTTGCTGCGGCAGCACCGTGCGCGGAACCGCAAATCAGTCGCTTTCGGCCAGGGCTCTTAATGCAGGTTTGTCCAAGACCGCTATCCGCCCACGTGACTGCGCAATCAGGCCCCGTTTCTGGAAGTCGTTCAGCACGCGCGAGATGACCTCTCGGGCCGTACCCAGTTCGCTTGCGATTTGCTGGTGGGTCGCGGAAATCTCCTTGTCCCCGCCAACAAGATTGAGAAGCCGTTCAGCAAGGCGCACGTCGATGCGGCCGAACGCGACATCGTCAACCACGCGCAACAGGTCGATCAGGCGTCGCGAGTAGGCTGCAAACACGAAGTCTCGAAATGCTGGTTCGTCGGCCACGAGGCTGTCGAAAGCCAGTTTCGGAAGCGTAACGACGGTGATGTCGGTCTCGGCGACACCCTCCGCGTTATAGGCTTCTTCGGCAAGCATGCAGGCCGTTGTCAGAACGCAGCTTTCACCGGCATCGACACGATAGAGCACGATGTCACGCCCGTTGTCCGATGATTGCGAAACCCTGATCGTTCCGTCGTAAAGAAACAGAAGGCTGTCGGGTACGTTGTTCGGGCCAAAAACCGGATAACCCTTCTGATAGCTCCGAACCTGCGCAACCTTCAGCAAGCGATCCCGCACCGCGCGCGGCAAAACCTTCGTGCCTTGAAAGCGCTCTGTCCAGTCATCTGCGATCATTGAGCCCGCCGCATCGGTGCGACAATGCCCTCTTCGATCGGCGCAATCCGCGCCAGCAGTTCACTCTTATTCGAGGCGATGTCCTCAAGCGTCAGATCGTCCAGTACGGCCATGAAGGCTTTCGTGGCAGTCTGAAGTGCCCGCGAGAGCTTGCAAATGCCGATCAGCGGACAGGTGTTCCGCTCAGGATTGAAACACTCGACAAGATCAAGCGGCCCCTCGGTCAAGCGCACCACTTCGCCAATAACGATGTCCTCTGCTGGTTTGGCCAACCGAAAGCCCCCGCCGCGGCCACGCACAGTCTCGAGATATCCGGCGCGTCCGAGTTCATGGACAATCTTGACGATGTGCGGTCGTGCCAATCCATGGACGCGGACCACATCGTCAACGCGGATCAAATCCGGCGCCTTGAGCGCCGCCAGTTGCAGCGACCGCAGCGCGAAATTCGAGTAGGACGTCAGCTTCATCCAGCACCTCCAATTTATCTTATAATCAGAATATAGCTTTTTTACAAGATGGGTGACATTTTCACTGAAGCCAGCACGGGAGCGGCATAGATCGGCTTCAGAAAGACAACAATGGAGACCAATATGACCCTTCTTCTTGGCGACACAGTTCCCGATTTCACCGCTGACACGACGACCGGACCGATCTCTTTCCACGACTGGATCGGTGACGAATGGGCCTTCTTCTTCAGTCACCCCGCCGATTTCACGCCGGTTTGCACGACAGAGATGGGCCGGACCGCACAACTCGCCGAGGAGTTCGCCCGCCGCGGCGTGAAGCCCATCGGCCTCAGCACCGATCACGTCGACGAACACCTCAAGTGGATCGAGGATGTGAACGACACGCAAAACACGACGCTGCGCTTCCCGATCGTCGCCGATCCCGATTTCGAAATCTCGAAGCTCTACGAGTTGATTCATCCGGGTGAGTCCGAGACCGCCGCCGTGCGCTCGGTCTTCATCATCGACCCCGACAAGAAGCTGCGCCTCTCCATGACCTATCCGATGAGCGTGGGCCGCAACTTCGACGAGATCCTGAGGGTTATCGACGCGCTGCAAACCGCTGACGCGAAGGGCGTTGCCCTGCCTGCCGACTGGCGCCCCGGCGATCGCGCAATCATCCCGCCATCCCTGTCGAATGCCGATGCAGCTGAGAAATTTCCCCAGGGTTTCGAAGAAATCCGCCCGTACCTTCGCACTGTCGATCTCGGCGCCGCCTGAAAAGGATCATCCTTATGAAACACTTCCTTCTTGCGACTGCATTTGTGTTGCCCGTCGCTGCTTTCGCCGGTGAAAGTGCCCCTGGTGCACATTTCATTCTGAATTGGGACCTGAACGGCGACGGCCATGTAACATTGGCCGAACTGACCGAGAAGCGCGGTGACGTTTTCTACACGTTCGACAGCGATGACAACGGTATCCTAACGCCTGAGGAATACAGCTATTTCGACGACGCCCGCGCTGCGGATATGGAAGGCCAGCCCGCCGAAGCACAAGGCAGAATGGGCAAGGTGCAGCAGGGCATGATCCTGTCGTTCAATGATACCGACGGCGATGGCTCCGTCAGCCGCGATGAGTTCCTGTCCCGTACCGCCGATTGGCTTGCCCTAGTCGACCGTGACGGAAGCGGAGACGTGACAGAGGCCGATTTCGGCCCCCGCGAATGATGAAAACGACCGGAGCCTGTCAAAGGCTCCGGTTTTGCGTATCCAGACGACGAGATTTCCCATGTTAGACGGCTTCAGCGCTGAGACACTCGCAAGGGTGCAATTCGCCTTCACTGTTTCCTTCCATATTATCTTCCCGGCCTTTTCGATTGGGCTCGCAAGCTATCTTGCAGTGCTGAACGGGCTCTGGATGAAAACGCGGGACGAGATCTACCTCACCCTCTTCAATTACTGGAAAAAGATCTTTGCCGTGGCGTTCGGTATGGGTGTCGTGTCCGGCATCGTGATGTCCTACCAGTTCGGCACCAACTGGTCGGTGTTTTCCGACAAGGCGGGGCCGGTGGTCGGCCCGCTGATGGCCTATGAGGTGCTGTCCGCCTTCTTCCTTGAGGCCGGCTTCCTTGGCATCATGCTGTTTGGTCGCGAACGGGTAGGCGAGAAGCTGCACATGTTCGCAACTACCATGGTGGCCTTCGGGACGCTGATGTCGGCCACTTGGATTCTGTCTGTGAACAGCTGGATGCAGACGCCCGCAGGCTACTCTATCGCCGAAAATGGCCAGTTCGTGCCGGAAGACTGGTGGGCGATCATCTTCAATCCGTCCTTCCCCTACCGCCTCTTCCACATGGTGCTGGCCGCCTACCTGACGACCGCGCTCGTCGTCGGTGCCGTCGGTGCGTTGCATCTGCTGCGTGACAAGGCAGACAAGGAAGCTCGCCGGATGTTCTCGATGGCGATGTGGATGGCCGTGATCGTGACGCCGATCCAGATCTTCGCAGGGCACGAGCACGGCCTGAACACGCTGGAGCATCAGCCAGTCAAGATCATGGCCATGGAAGGTCATTACGAAAGCCACCCCGAGGGATGGACGCCGCTCTATCTTTTCGGAATTCCCAATGATGAAGAGCAGCGTCTCGATTACGCAGTGGGCATCCCGGGCCTCGGAAACCTGATCTTTGAGCATCCGCTCGACTATCCGACGGAGGGGCTTGATACGGTCCCTGAAGAAGATCAGCCACCCGTTTTCATTGTCTTCTGGTCCTTCCGCGTCATGGTTGGCCTCGGATTCCTTATGCTCGGGCTGGGTGCGTGGTCTGCCTGGGCGCGTTGGCGCGGTTCGCTCTACGAGGCCAAGTGGCTTCATCGGGCCAGCATCGCCATGGGACCGGCTGGCTTCGTCGCCGTCCTCGCAGGCTGGATTACGACGGAGGTCGGCCGGCAGCCTTACACCGTCTATGGCCTTCTGCGCACCAGTGACAGCCTGGCGCCGATCGATGCGCCGGCCGTGGCAACCTCGCTGGTCGCCTTCATCGTCGTCTACTTCGCCGTCTTTGGCGCAGGCACCTTCTACCTGCTGCGGATGATGAATAAACGACCTGCCACGCCCAAGCTCGGCCTTCGCGACGGACCGATCCGCACCGCAGGCATCACCCCTGCTCCACAAGTCGACCCCGACTTCATTCCCGGCGAGTAAGGAGACGCAAAATGGAATTTGATCTCGCTTTCATCTGGGCCGGACTGATCGCATTCGCGGTCCTGGTCTATGTCATCCTCGACGGGTTCGATCTCGGCATCGGCATCCTGTTTCCGCTCGGCAAATCCGAGCACGACCGGGACATGATGATGAACTCGGTCGCGCCCGTCTGGGACGGCAACGAAACCTGGCTGGTGCTGGGCGGCGGTGGTCTCTTCGCCGTCTTCCCGTTGGCCTATGCCATCGTGATGCCCGCGCTTTACATGCCGATCATCCTGATGCTTCTGGCCCTCGTGTTCCGTGGGGTCTCCTTCGAATACCGTTGGCGCACAGTGCGCGGGAAAGGAATTTGGGACGCCGCATTCTTTGGTGGCTCGTTTGTTGCCGCGCTCTGTCAGGGCGTCGCGTTGGGCGCACTCGTGCAGGGGATCGAAGTCGAAGGTCGCGCCTATGCCGGTGGCTGGTTCGACTGGCTGACGCCATTCTCCATTCTGACCGGCTTCGCGGTCGTCGTCGGCTATGCATTGCTCGGTGCCACATGGCTCGTCCTGAAAACGGAAAACGAACTTCAGATACAGATGCAGCGCTATGCCTGGTGGCTCGGTGCCGGGACCCTTGGTCTGATCGGCCTCGTCAGTATCCTTACACCATTCCAGGAACCGGAATACTTCCAGCGCTGGTTCAACCTTCCCGGCAGTCTGTTCTCCATGGTGGTGCCCATCCTCATGCTGGGCCTCGCATGGAGCTTCTTCACCGGTCTGAATGACGGAAAAGATCTTCAGCCTTTCCTCTCGGCGCTCGGGTTCTTCATCGTCAGCTTCATCGGGATCGGCATCAGCTTCTATCCCATGATGGTCCCACCTTCCGTGACGATCTGGCAAGCGGCGGCCCCGGACTCGAGCCTCGCGTTCGCGCTTGTCGGCGCCGTGATCCTCGTGCCCATCATTCTTGCCTACACCGCATACGCCTATTGGGTGTTCCGCGGGAAAATGGATCCATCCGAAGGGTATCACTGATGAGCAAGGCGCAACTATCGAGATGGCTCTGGTTCATCGGCCTCTGGCTCGCCAGCGTGCTTCTGCTTGGCATTGTCGCAATGGCGATCAGAGCGATACTTCTTTAGGGGCGGCTCACTAATAATCGCATCAAAGCGGAAGGTTCGCCAAAGTCGCGACAGGCTGCACTAGACCACGATTGTGAGGCGAACACATGGTGCACACGGCCTTGCGCAAGCCACTGATTTCTTGGCAAAATCACCACCATCCATCACTGGACATTCCGTCAGACTGCCGTTTTCCACATTCGATAACGCCCCTGCCCTGTCACTTCGCGGATCAAACCGCTTGCCTCCATCCACGCCAGATTGCGCTGAACGGCGGCGCGACTGGCTCCAGTCGTCGCCTCAGCCATTGGGGCGGAGACCAAGGGCCACTGAGAGAAAGTTCTTCGCAAGGCAACCGGCGTGCGGCCAGACAACTGCGCCATGACGTTTTCTGCTCGACCCGTCCACTCTTCAATATCGTCAAGTGTTCGCATCGCCGTCAGAATTGCGCTGCTCATCCCATTCAACCAGCGGTCCAAACGGTCTGCTGGCGAGCCCGAGACACGCAGTCCCCCTGCCCCACCCATCGCGAGCGGAACAAATATTGCACAACTTCCGCCCTCTGCTGCAATCCTGGACGCGGTGACGGCAGCTTCCATCTGGTCGCCGTGGTGTCTGAGGCCAGCCAGGCTCCAGAGATGAAAGCCCATGCAAGCCTGCGTGATTGGGTGGAGCTCGGCTGCGGCTGTCATTACGTCCAACCATCCGCCCGCGCGATCTTCGAAACGCTCAGCGCTGTTTTCAATGTTCTCGGGATCGCGGCGATCCAGGAAGGCGGCCAAGTCACCTTTTGGCCCGGGACCGCCTGTCAGGCGCCGAACCGCCCATCCAACTCTTGAAAGGGCATTTGGGTCATCCTGTGCACCTGACAGCCGCATCGATATCCAGAGTGCCAGACGATCGGAACTCACCCGATCCCCGTTGAACCAGCTTAGGTCTGCCGCCTCGATAAGAGCGAGTCGATGCCGCCAGCCTTCCGGGCCGCGCAGCAGCCGGTCATCCAGAGCACCCAGCCGTCCAGCGACCCGTGCCAGGCGCGCAGCGTGAACGCTTTCTGCATTGACCCAGTCATCGATGACAGCAGTGTCGGGCGGTTCCGCCCGCGGCCCAGGAGGCAAATCATCCGGTTCTTCTTCGAGTGGTCCCGGCAGAAACCAGAGATCGTCTTCGCGAGCCTCTTCATCCTCCTCGATGGTGATGAGGGGGTCATTAAAATCATCAGTCAAAGCGGATGCTTGGATCTTCATATGTGCAAAATACTGTTCTTTTGCACATTACCCAAGTGATTTCGTGGCGGTTGCCTTCGCTCTTTATATAGTGTGCGCCCGCGACTACCGGTGAAACCTCTCAGATCGCGCTCAGCGCAAGGAAACCAAGGGTTTTTGGACGAGCGCGACGAGAGAGCACCGACTTGCATTCGTTTACAAACGGTCGTTTATTAGCGATATCTTAAATTGCAAACGGTCAGTCTTCATGCCCCTGATAGGCTACGCCCGTGTTTCCACAGAGGATCAGACCCCCCTGCCCCAGTCTGAGGCCCTGCAAACTGCGGGTTGCGTCGAGATATTCGAAGAGCACGCCTCAGGCGGCAATCGCGCGCGTCCTGTGCTTGCGCGCGTGCTCGAACGTGTCCAGAGCGGCGATACGCTGGTCGTCGTGCGGATCGACCGGCTTGCGCGGTCTCTGTCGCACTTGCTGGAGGTGATCGAACGTCTGGAGGCCAAGGGAGCTTTCTTCCGCTCGCTGCAGGATCCCATCGACACCTCATCCCCGCAGGGCAAATTCACGCTGCAAGTTCTGGGCGCGGCGGCCGAGTTCGAACGTGCCCTGATCCGCGAGCGCACCAAGGCCGGGCTTGCCTCGGCACGCGCCAAAGGGCGCGTAGGCGGCAACCCTGGACTTCGCGCCAAAGACCCCGCCGCGCTGCGCAAGGTGCGACTGGCGCGACAGGACGGCTACATGGAGCGCTTGAACGAAACTGCGCAGGATTGGGTGCCCCATGTGCGCCGTTTGCGCCCCGATATGGCTTGGGAGGACGTCCTGCGGATCATCAATGGCCCCCTGCCCCACGACCGCCGCTGGACACAAAGTCGCTTGCTCCGTGCCGTGAAGGCCTATGTGCGCGACGGGTTTCTAACCGATGAGGTGCTTGGCCGCGCCGGACGGCGCGAAACCGATGACCGCCTGCCTGCCATCGTGGCGGCGATTAAGGGTGCGGACCCGGACATCACGCTGCAGGCAATCTGCGACCGGCTTGAGTCTATGCGTGAGCGCACCCCTCGAGGTCGCACGAGTTGGCAGCCGTCCTCGGTCAAGATGTTGCTCGAACGAGCGGAGCGTCTTGGACTGGTTGGCCAATAGCGAAGCTATTTGGCAGGTAGCATGGAATGTCAGTTTGAAGTGCGTCTAGTCTCGAAACTTGTTCCTTGATGGAAGTGCGCAGTACTTCGGGCCCTTCTGTCACCTTGTTTTTCTGTGTCTTGGCCTTCTGGTCTTTGCTTCACATACGAACCCACGAAAAAGGGGGTTCTCCGATCGTCGCATAGTGGTGTTCTCCCCTGCCCTCTTTCCTCCATTGTTTCGTTCGGCGTTCGGCAGGTTCAGGTCGAAGTTTCCTATCTCAAGCGCGTCATCACAACTCCACCTTAGGATAACTGCAATCATCAATTGTTGCCTCGAGTTCGACGCCACAAGATCAAACTGGCAAACGTCGCGGTCATGGTCTCCAACTCAACCATCGATATCCACACCACTGCTGGCTTTGTTGTTGGTGTTGTCCCTCAGCCTCAACGCATCGTGTCCTCGGTCGCACTCCTCCTGGTCGCCTAGGAGGATGCTGTTGGCTCTGGAAGAAGCAGAACCGCTACACCATTGCCGAGTACCTCCCGCTGACAATCTATGATCATGGCTCAATGGTAACGTCCGCAAGAAAGCGATCAGAATGACCTGGCATTGCCAGCCAGCGCTTTCGACGAGGCCATGAGAATCGGTCCGTTCGATTCTTCCTGGGTCGTCCACGCAATCGCATTCCTGGCTGATGAACCGGTTGTATTGATACCATCGGTCATGCAGATCGTTTTTGGAAGATCCCGCGAAACGCAAACGGGTTCAAATATCGATCTCGGGCGCCAGTACTGTGGTGTCCAATGCGGGCGGGATGATCTTTGACAGCCGTGCAACGTCGAAAAGACTATATAAAGCAATGTGTTATGACAAAAATCTACGTTTTGCTGCTGTTGGGAGTGCTGCCAAAGTATTGCGGTGAAGCAATATCTTGTGCTCAAACTTGCTTCGCCCACGTTCTATTGTGACAGTGCCCAGAAGGTTCTGTCGCTGCATGCCCGATTTGACCGCCCAAGAAAATCGTTGTGGATAAGCCGATTCCGGTTTAAGTCACAGTTTAACGATAGAAATCGCACAAAAAGCGATATTAAGCGAGGCGGCGGCATGGGAGCAGCACCATTCCATGGCATTGAAGGGGATACACCCTTCGACGAGATCATCCTCCAGCAAGGAGAGCTGATCTCTGATAGACTCAATATATTGCGTCAGGAACAATATCCACCCGACGCACAAAAGGGCTTGCGCCAGTTCTCGCTCGCTGAGGTCGCCTACTACCTTGGTGTCACGCAATCCACTATCAAGAAGCTTCACTTGGAAGGCAAAGGCCCTGAGCCGGAAACGTCGTCCTCAGGCCGCAGGTCCTATTCCGCCGAGCAGATGCTCGAGCTCCGGGCCTATCTCGATGCTCATGGTCGTCCCGGCAAACGCCGCTACCTCCCCCACCGGACAGAAGGCGAAGAGCTTCACGTCATCTCTGTCGTCAACTTCAAGGGCGGTTCGGGCAAGACTACGACGGCATCTCATCTCGCCCAGCACCTTGCCTTGAAGGGGCATCGTGTTCTCGCGATCGACCTTGACCCGCAAGCGTCGCTGACGGCCCTACATGGCATTCAGCCCGAGTTAGACTCTGTTTCTTCGCTCTACGAGACTTTGCGCTACGACGATGAGCGCCGGCCCATCAGCACCGTGATCCGGTCCACAAACTTCCCGAACCTCGATATCGTTCCTGCGAGTCTCGATCTGCAGGAATACGAGTACGACACGCCCGTCGCGCTGACGAGCCGTGATCCTTCCGAGGGTCGTGCATTCTTTACCCGCATCTCCAAGGCGCTCGAGGAGGTCGAAGATCGCTATGATATCGTCGTGATCGACTGCCCTCCTCAGCTCGGATATTTGACGCTAACCGCCTTAACAGCGTCTTCGTCGGTGCTCGTCACGGTCCATCCACAGATGCTGGACGTGATGTCCATGAGCCAGTTTCTCCTGATGCTTGGCGGTATCCTTCAAACGATCCGTGAAGCCGGTGCCGAGATGAAGCTCAAATGGTTTCGCTATCTCGTCACCCGCTTTGAGCCAACCGATGGACCCCAGAAGCAGATGGTGGGTTTCTTGCAGGCCATGTTCCCGAACCAGATGCTCGAAGCGCAGATGGTAAAATCCACCGCGATCTCCGATGCAGGGATCACGAAGCAAACGCTTTACGAGGTCGAACGGGCGCAATTTGTGCGATCCACTTACGATCGGGCGATCGCCTCTCTGAACGCCGTGAACGACGAGATCGCAGGCCTCGTCCACCAAGCATGGGGGCGTGACATCCCATGATTTTGACAGCCGTGCAGACCGGTTTTGACAGCCGTGCAGATGTGAATTTCCAGATCGATTTTGGGAGGGCGAGATGGCCAGGAAAGACCTGCTGAAATCCGTGATGGGCGATGCAAGCCAGGCAAAGCCCGGTGCGGAACGCTCAAGCTACGCAATGCGCGGCGCGTCGAAATCCATGAAGGTCTCCATCGACAGCCTGGCCGAAAACTCGAAGCGACTGCTCGAAGGCGAAACCATCGTGGAGATCGACACGGGTCTCATCGATGCATCTTTCGTCAATGACCGGCTCAGCGGTGATGACGAGGCCTTCGAGGAGCTCAAGCGCTCAATCTCGACCAGCGGCCAGGACACGCCGGTGCTGCTCCGTCCGCACCCGGAGTCGACCGGACGTTACATGGTGGTTTTCGGTCATCGTCGCGTCCGCGCCGCACGCGCGTTGGGGCGTCCGGTGCGGGCAGTAGTCAAGGACATGGACGATGTCGCGCATATTCTTGCGCAAGGCCAAGAGAACACTGCCCGGGCCGATCTTTCCTTTATCGAGAAAGCGCTCTTTGCCAAGAACCTTCGCGACCTGGGTCAGGAGAAGGACGTGATCCAGCAGGCGCTGACGATCGACGGAACGCTCCTGTCGCGCATGCTTTCGGTCGCGAGCACGGTGCCAAGCCACCTGATCGAGGCCATCGGACCGGCCAAACAGATTGGTCGGGATCGTTGGGAAGACTTCAAAAAGCTGATGGCGGAGAAGGCCAATCTCAAGGTCGCCGATCGTATTCTTGGGTCGGAAGGTTTTGATCAGCTCGATAGTGACACGAAGTTCGAGATCCTGCACAGCAAGGTGGCAGAAGCGGGCAGAGTGCCCAAGCGGCGAAGCGCAAAGGCTGCTCCCGCAAAACGGACCTGGACGGCCGGGGAAGGCCGGATCAAGGGCGTGATTGGTCGCGCTGGCCGGGCATACAACATCTCGCTGACATCCAAAGATTCCGCGGCATTCGGAGAGTTTCTCTCGGAGAACCTCGACGATCTCTACGCGGAGTTTCTCAGAAAGACTGAGGAGACATCGACATCATGACCTGAGGCAAAAGAAAAGCCCCCAAGCCGATCCGGCCCGAGAGCTTATCCGATTAGATTAGACACCTACTGGATACCGCTCCCGCGAATCACTGTCAACGAAAGAACGTCGTTTAGGCGAGCGGGATCCTTTTGCCTCCATAAACCACGGAGGTGAAATACAGGCATGACACAGAGCGGTTGGCGCAAGCCGACGCCGGGACTTCTACAAGCCGAGCGCTTTGCAGAAGTTGGCGAACGGTTATCTATACCTAAATCCCAGGCGATCGTTGCGGTGAAGAAGGTCGCGGCAGCGATTGGTCTGAAGTCGCAGGACTTGCTGCTTCTCGATACGTTTGGCGCGGTTACGCAGGCGCAAGATTGGGAAGAGGGCAGGAGGCCCATCGTTTGGGCGTCGAACCATTTCCTGATGGAGCAGACGGGGTTCTCCTTGGCGACACTACGCCGTCACGTAAGGCGGCTCTGCGAAGCGGGGGTGATCTCCATGAAGGATAGCCCCAATGGCAAACGCTGGGGCAAGCGGGACGAGGACGGCGTGATCGTTGAAGCCTATGGTTTTGACTTGGCGCCCCTTGCGGCGCGCGCGGAGGAGTTTGAAACGCTCTACGCGCATCTCCAAGCGGAACGCAGCGCCTGTGCCAGCTTGCGCAACGCGATCACCGTCACACGGCGCATGATCCGTGCCAAGATCGAGAAAGCTTTGGAGGCGGGTCTGCGCGGGCCGTGGCGCGACTTCGAGGAGACGTTTGGCGGGCTCCTGGCGGGCCTGCCCAGGCGCTCCGAGAGGGCGGAAGGGCTGGAGAACTACCTGTCCCGCATCAAGGCCTTCCTTGTCTCGGTGGAGCAAGCTTTCGAGGCGGCCTTTGATTGGCCCGATCGGTCTGACGCGAGCTCGGCCGACAGCGCCGATTCAGAGATCAGTAAATCTCAAAATATGACACCCACGAGTCTCGAAATTGAGACCCACATACAAACTACAAATGAACCTAATCCTGTAAAAAGTAATCGCTTTGAAACAAAGCACGCGGCCGGAGTTGCGCGAGAAGGGCAGGGGGCAGAGCCCGTTGAGAGCGCGGAAGAAGTTGATCTAGACATCAACTGGAGCACCCATGGTCAAAACGGTGCATCAAAACGTGGATCTGACGTCGATATCCCGATGTTGATGGCCTCATGTCCGCATTTTGCAGAAATGGCGCGGGCAACGGGTGGCTACCTGCGAGACTGGAACGACGTGCATCGGGCGGCGGCCAGTCTTAGGCCCATCGTGGGCATCTCGGAAGATGCGTGGAACGTGGCCAACAAAGTGTTGGGGCCTGCCGCTGCAGCGGCTTCCCTAGCCCTTATCCTCGATAAATCCACCACTGGTGAGGTCAAATCACCCGGCGGATACCTACGTGGGCTCGTAGAACGGGCGCAGGTTGGCGAATTGCACCTTGATCGCAGTTTTTATGGCCGGCTGGGCGGACAGGCTGCGTGATAGAATGTTAAAGCAGGTGTCCTACATTCAGCGTTCGAAGTGCGGTGTGCGGAGATTGTCGCCCTTATTCTCCGCGCAATTTGCGGTGTTTTGAGTTGTCTTGCGGAGATTGTGCCGTATAATCTCCGCAAGGAATGCGTAAAATATGACCTATATTCACCAACTCTCTGATTGGCCCCAGTTTACCTGGGATAAGGCCAAGCTGTCGTCACAACTTGCTGCGGTCCGTCACCGCCAAGGCAAGCTCCTGGGGCGCATGGAGGGTCTTGGCTTCGATCTTCGCAACGAGGCGATGCTCAGAACACTGACCAGTGATGTCGTAAAAAGCAGCGAGATCGAGGGGGAGACGCTCGACAAGGATCAGGTTCGCTCATCAATTGCAAAACGGTTGGGTCTCGAAATCGGCGGGCTCATACCGTCTGATCGCCATGTTGATGGTGTCGTCGAGATGATGCTGGACGCGACCCAAGAATATGACCAGCCACTGGATGCGGAGCGTCTGTTCGGTTGGCATGCGGCCCTCTTTCCGACCGGGCGAAGCGGTATGACACGGATCCGTGTGGGAAACTGGCGTGACGGTCCCATGGAGGTTGTATCAGGACCCTATGGCCGCGAACGGGTGCATTTCGAGGGGCCTGCGGCCGACCAGCTGGAAGCCGAGATGGCGCGGTTTCTCGAATGGTTTGACCAGCCCCCAAATACAGATCCCGTCATTCATGCCGCCATCGCCCATCTTTGGTTTGTCACCATCCATCCCTTCGATGATGGCAATGGGCGCATTGCGCGCGCGATCGCAGACATGGCCTTGGCGCGATCCGAAGACAGTGCGCAACGGTTCTACAGCATGTCGACGCAAATTCGGCAGGAGCGGAACGCTTATTACGATATGCTCGAGACGACGCAGAAAAGCGGGCTTGATGTTACGGCGTGGCTCGTTTGGTTCCTGGCTTGCCTGGACCGCGCATTTGATGGTGCCGAGATCATCCTTGAGGCCGTGTTCCGGAAGGCGCGGTTCTGGGAGAAATACGGAGCGGCGAACATGAACGACCGTCAGCGGGACATGCTTAATCGCTTGCTGGATGGATTCGAAGGCAAACTCACGACGTCGAAATACGCGAAAATCGAGAAGTGTTCACAAGACACGGCCTATCGCGACATCCTCGATCTGATCGACTTGGGCGCCTTGGAGAAAGATGAGGCTGGTGGACGCAGCACCAGCTATTCCCTGACGGCGACGTAAAGAGGCTTGTCACACGCGAAGCCCGAAACGCCGACTCCAAGGAAGTATCAGCCAAGCACCGGTGAGGCTTGCCGGTCTGGGAAAATCCTAAGTCATTGATAAAGTTTGTAAATCAGAAGACTAATGAACTTCTTTGCCGATGTGCGTTGCCGATCTTTGGGTGCAGTATGCAATGAAGGTGAACCGCGGTTTTGACGGCCCCAGAATTCCTCAGCCTGTGCCTCCGGGTTGGCAGAAAGGGAAAGTGTCCTTCCGGTTTTGTGACTGACAGATGAGGGACCTTGGGGGACCCTCGGACGGGTCCGGGCCGGGCTCCGGTCTGTCTTTCTCACCAACATTCGAAAGGAGGCCAGCCATGGCCCGATCCCGCACGACCAAATTCGATGCCTCCGAGTTTATCACAAACGAAATCATCCGTATCATTGAGCGCGGCGTCCTGCCCTGGCGCAAGCCCTGGACCGCTGGCGGCAGCTCTCGTCCCCTGCGCGTGGGCGGTGAACCCTACCAGGGCGTGAACAACTTCCTGCTGACGATGCGAACGGTGATGGCGGGCCACAGCTCGCCCTTCTGGATGACGTTGCCGCAGGCCAATGCCTTGGACGCAAAGGTTCGCAAGGGCGAGAAGTCGTCTGTCGTCGTCTACTACGGACAAAGCCGGACGAACGCCGCCGATGAGGACGGTCGCAGCGATGGGGATGATAGCTCTGAGGAAGCCCGCGTCTTCCGCTTCCAGAAATCCTACCGCGTGTTCAATGCCTGCCAGATCGACGGTCTGCCGGACAGCTTCTATCCGGACCCCGAGCCAGCGCCTGAACATCCGCCGTCCGAACCCATCCCGCACATGCAGGCGTTTTTCGATGCCATCGACATCACAACCGTCTTTACCGGCACGGAAGCTTACTATCTACCACCCGTGGACAAGGTCTTCATGCCGCCCATCACGCGGTTCGAGAACCCGCGGAATTTCTACGGGGTCTGGGCCCATGAGCTGGCCCATGCCACCAAGGCGCGCCATCGGCTGAACCGCGACTACGGCCTTTCGCGCTTCGGCAACACGGCCTATGCCCGTGAGGAGATCGTAGCCGAGCTGACTTCGGTGTTCCTGGGCCAGACGCTCGGCTTCACGTCCCATACGCTCGAGATGAACGCAGCGTATCTCTACAACTGGCTGCGCGTTCTGCGGTCGGACAAGAGCGCCATTTTCAAGCACGCCGCTGACGCGCAACGCGCTTGTGACTACCTGATCGCACGGTCGGAGTCGGGTAGGGCAGGGGAGGGCGCCCAGGCCGCTTGAGCAGTTTGTGCCAGTAAAGGGAAAGCAGGCTTTGGGAAGGGTGTTTCAACTTCTCAAAGGAATGCCCCATGACCATCACCGCACAACCCCAGACAGACCGCCCTGATCAGAGTGTGATCGCCGCGCAGAACGACGCGTTTCGCAAGCTCGCTTGCCTCGGGGTGCCGCCCGCGCAGCCCATACAGGGCCGCATGCATGTCACCCGCTCGATTATGGAGGCTGGTGACGGCTTCATGGCCGAGGCGGTGAAGGCCACGGGCATGTTCGAGACCTTCGAGCCCGAGAACGATCCCGAAGGATGGCACGATTTCGGGGCGGTCGAGATCCGCGGCGAGACCGTGTTCTGGAAGATTGATCTCTATGAAGCGGATTCCGATTTCCGCTACGGGGCCGAAGCCCCGGACAATCCCGCCACCACCATGCGCGTGCTGACGATCATGATGGCGCGCGACTGGTAGGGCAGGGGCTCTTCCCAAGAAAACCCATTCGCAAACTCAAGGTCCGCTGACCCCTCAAAAGGGAGAGTGGGCCTTTTGTTGTGGTGATCCCCGAAGCCGGGGATTGGTCACGCGCGTGATGGCGCGGGCCGCATCTAACTCACCAAGAAGGATATCCCATGACCGCAAGTTTTAATCCCGCTTCCGTCGCCATCGGCGATCTGGTCCCGCATCCCGCCAATGTGCGCAGCAACTCGCCGGAAACTTATGATCCCGACAACATCGCGCATCTGAAAGCCAGCATCGCGGTGCTGGGCCTCCTCCAGCCGCTCCTCGTTCAGAAGCTTGACGGCAAATACGCTGTCCTCGCCGGTGGCCGGCGCCATGCCGCGCTGAAGGCGCTGGTTGCCGACAAGGCCGCAAAGGGGTTCACTGCCAAGACCAAGGTGGACTGCCGCCTCGTGCCGGACGACTGCGATGTTACCACGGCGCTGTCGCTTACCGAAAACATCACGCAAGCGCCGATGAATGCCATCGACGAGTTCGAGGCCTTTGCGCGGATGATGGAAGTCGACGGCCAGACGCCCGAGACCATCGCCAAGACATTCGGCACGACCGTCGCCGCCGTGAAAGGCCGGTTGCGCTACGGGCTGATCCACCCCGACATCCGCGCCGCGGCCCGGGCCAAGACGATCACGCTCGATACGATGAAAGCCTTTGCCGAGCACCCGAGCCAGGAGGTGCAGCGCGAGGTCTATGAGGCGCTCACCAAGGAAGACAGCTACCTGCAGGCCTACACCGTCCGTCAGGCGCTCAAATCCCGCGGCGTGCAGGTCAGCGACGATATCGGAGCCTTCGTGCGTGAAGACTACGAGGCGAGGGGCGGCGCTGTCGCAGCTGACCTTCTGGAAGAGCATTCCGTGCTCGAGGACGCCGCGCTGGTCGAGACCATCCTGCTCGAGAAGCTCGGTGCTGCCGCCGAAGAGGCCCGTACAAAACTGGGCTTTGCCTGGGCCGATGCGATGGTCCGCTATGATTATGCGACCATGGCGGACTACGGCCGCGTTTATCCCGGCCCGATCGAGCCGGATGAGGCCGCCCAGAAGCGCATCGATGAGATCACCGTCGAGCTCGACAAACTGCAACTCGAGATGGAGGATGAGGGACTCGAGGACGACGCCTACAACGCCCTTTACGAGCGCGTGGACGCTCTGGAAGAGGAGGCCCGCGACCTGCAGGAGGCCTACAGCGCCGAGGACCTTGCCCGCGCAGGCGTGATCGCGTCGTGGCAGGGTGGGCAGATCACGCTCCATGTTGGCCTCGTCCGCCCGGAGGACACCGCGAAAGAGGAGGGCGCGCGCAGTTCCTCGGCTAGCCCGACCGGGGAGGAGGCCCCGGACGCCGGCGAGATCACCTACCCGGCCTCGCTGGCTGAGGACCTCAAGTCCGAGCGGGCCATGGCGCTCGGGGCCGCGATGGCGCTGCATCCCGAGGTCACGCTCGATCTGACGCTCTTCAAGCTGGTGAGCGACGTTCTGGCCAGCGGCATGAGTGTCACGCAGGCGATCAAGGTCGAGGCGCGCAAGGAATACCGCAGCCATGCCAAGATGGACGAGATCGACGAGACATCGCTCGAGCAGGTGGCGGCGGCGCATGATGCGCTCGATCTGTCCTGGTTGGACGAGGCCCGGTCTCCCGCCGATCAGTTCGCGGCGTTTCGCATGCTCGAGCCAGGCGAGAAGGCCAAGCTCGTCGCCTTTGCAACCGCCAGCACCACGCAGTCCTGTTTCGCGCGGGACCGCCAGCGCGACAGCTTGATGCATGCGTTCGAGATCGAGATCATGCCCGACATTCGCGCCCACTGGACACCGAATGCGGCGCTGTTCAACCGTTTCAAGAAAGCCTGGCTCCTGAAGATCCTCGGCGAGGATCTGGGTCTCGCCCAAGAGGCGGTCACGCTGGCCTCGTCGAGCAAGAAGGAGATCGTCGCCTTCTGCGACAAGCTCTTCGCCGAGCCCTTCGCCACGATCACAGATGCACAGCGCGCCGCCGTGGCCGCCTGGTGCCCGCCCATGATGCAGACCCCCGGTGTCGCCTGTGATGTGGCGGAGCCCACTGCGGAAACCCAGGAGCCTGACAGCGAGGTCGCGCAAGCGGCCTGAGTCCTCACGCGACCCGCGCGAAGCATTTCGCTCGTGCGGGTCGCCTCTCACACACCCAACGGAAAGACATCCCCATGGCTATTCTCAAATTCTCTGCGTCTGCGGTCGCGGCGCAGATCGCACATGCGCGCGCCTGCAAAACCTTCCTGCCCAACTGGAACGGACCCGTGGACAGACCCGCCCTGATCCTCATCGTCGGCAATGGTGTGCATCTGCGCTCCAACGGCATTGATGGGACGACCACCCGCATTGTCACCACCGAACAGGCCGATCCCTCCTTTGCCTTTGCCGACGGCATGAACCCGTTTCGGGACACTGACTGGATGGCGCAGCGCCGCATGGCGTTTCGCGATCTGACCGGCCAGTTCTACACGGACATTCTCGACGATGTGCAGGTGCTCATCGACCGTGGCCAAGGGACGGTCCGGCTTGCCACCGATGGCCACAGCATCCGCGTCTTCGTGCGCCGGGCCTCGGACTATCTCATCGGCGGGACCTACGAAGTGCCCTCCGGTCTTGGCGGCACCTTCCGGGTCATCCTCAAGGATGCCTGCGACACCTTCGCGATCGTGCAGAACTGCGGCAATTGCGAGGATTTCGACGCCATGCAGCCCTACCGCGTGCCGCTCGATGCCCTGATGGAAATCGATGATCGGAGGGCTGCTTAACGCGCCCTTTCTCAAACATGCATCGCCAATACCCTGCCGGGCCGGCGGCCCTCTCGGGACATTGGCGACAACAATTTCCCCAATGAGAGAAAGGACTCTGAGATGGGTTGGCTCTTCTACACCGACCGCCGCGTCCAGACCTATGCGGATGAGAAAGCGGAGATTGCGCGGCTCTGCACTTTCGAGGGCGACACGCGCAAAACCGAACTGGTCAAGGCCTGCAAAGTCGGCTCCACCTGGTATGCGGCGGCAAGGGTCACCAATCTCGACGGCACCGCTGTCGAAGACGCGACCTATGTCACCGATCCTGACGGCTCGATCACTTTCGGGGCTGTCTTCCTCACCCGATACGATGACGGCTGCTGGGGCTACAAGGACATGGAGGAAAGCGCTGGCCCGAACGAGTCGCTTGCCCCCCTTGGGTTGATCGAGCTCCTCTCCGACCTGAAAGACCCGGACAGCTACGCCCATGCATGGCGCCAGCGCTGCCGGGACTGGGCCGCGATCCCGAGCTACAAGGAAGGCGACAGGATCAAGCTCGCCGCGCCTGTGACCCTGACCGATGGCAGCGCCTGCCAGATCGTCACCGCGACCCACTACAGGCGGGGGCGGCAAAAACGACGCTGCTACCGCATCGAGGAAACCGGCGGGCTCGTACGCCTGTCGAAGGTCTCGCTTGCGGGTTCGGAGCTGCTCGGCTCCGCAAAGGGCGAGGCCAGCCCGGTGATCGCCGAGTTTTTGGCGGGGCAGGGGAATTGAGCGACAGGACCGCTATTCACGTGCGGTCCATGACTGCCTGCTCCGCGCTCAAAAAGTGTAGAGCGGGCTTTTTGTCCTTTGGAACTCAGACCCTGATCCAAAGGAAAACCCCATGTCCAAGCCCAAACCGGCAAACTCGGCTCTCTCAATCTCCGCCGCTGACCTCGCCTCTGCCCTCGCGCAGATCGGCGCGGAGATCGACCACCAACCCCTGCGCAGCTCAGCGCTCGCGCGCATCATGCGCGAGACGTTTCATGGCAGCGATGCCAGCGGCGCGTGGGACTGGCGGATGGCTTACGACCTGATGCAGGCCGCGGTCATCCAGGTGCTGCGTCTTAGGGACACCGCGGCAGGTGACATCGCCATCGCAAAGCTGCTTGCCTCACGGCTTTTGACGGAAACCCGCAGGTCGGAGCAGCAGATCCGGCTGCAGCAGTTTTCCACGCCGCTGCCATTCGCGGCCCTGGCGGTGCGGGCGGCAGCCATTCGCCGGGACGAGACCGTGCTGGAGCCCTCGGCTGGCACCGGTGCCCTGGCCGCGTTCGCCGCCCGGGCCGGTGCCACGCTTGTGCTCAACGAGATCGACCCTCTGCGCCAGAACCTATTGCGCGCGGTCTTCGGCGGCGAGGTGATGGGCCATGACGGCGAGCATATCGATGATTTGCTGCAGACGCCGGTCCTGCCCGACGTGGTGGTGATGAACCCGCCCTTCGCCTCTTCGGTCGACCGCTCCCGGGACAAACACATCGCCGCCAAACATCTCATTGCTGCTGCCAAGCGCCTGGCACCCGGCGGGCGGCTGGTGGCGATCATGCCGCCGGGGTTCACGCCCGAACGCGATGCCGCGCATTGGTCCCGCGCCGGCGGTTTGCTCACGGCGCGACTGGCCCTCACGATGCCGGGGCAGGTCTATCGCAAGCTCGGCACCTCGGTGGACACCCAGCTGATGGTCTTCGACAAGGTGCAGGAGGACGGCGAGATGATCCGCGCCACAGTCCAGAATCTGGAGGAAGCCCTTCCTTTTGTCGACGTCGTGGCCGCAACCCGGCCCGAGATTCGCTCCGTCCAGCGGGCGGCGGCGGTTACTACTGCGCGACCGATCGGTACAGCATCTGTCCCGCGCAAGACCGCTGCCGGTGTTGTCACTGCCTCCAAGCACCGAGCCAATTCCGTTCGCCCACTCAGCTTCACAAGCCTTGACGTCCCGCGCGACAACACGCCCGTCTCGGATATCTATGCGTGTTACCGCCCACAGCGGATCGAGATCGCCGGTGCCCAGGAACATCCCACGCCGCTGGTCGAAAGCATCGCCATGGCCTCGGTCGCGCCGCCGGTGCCCTCATGTGCCGCCAGTGCGGAACTGCGCCTGCCCGCCAGGCTGATCGAGGAGGGACATCTCTCCGAGGCGCAGCTCGAGACCATCATCATGGCCCATGATGCCCATGGGCGCGACCTGCCCGGTCGTTTCACCATCGATGACGACCAGACCAAGCTGACGCGCGCCGATGATGACCCGGAGGCACGCGCCTATCGTCTCGGGTATTTCCTCGGCGACGGCACCGGTTGCGGCAAGGGCCGCGAATGCGCGGGGCTCATTCTCGTGAATTGGCTTGCCGGGCGCAGAAAGGCGATCTGGGTCTCCAAATCCGCCACGCTCATTGAGGACGCGATCCGCGACTGGACCGATCTTGGCGGCTCGCCCGCCGACATCCAGCCGCTCTCCAAATGGAAGCCTGACCAGCCGATCCCGATGGGCGATGGTATCCTCTTCGTCACCTACGCGACGCTGCGGTCCGCGGGCAAATGCGGCACCACGCGCCTGAGCCAGATCCTCGACTGGATAGGCGAAGATTTTGAGGGTGTGCTGGCTTTTGATGAGGCCCATGCCATGCAGAACGCGGCCGGGTCCGAGCAGGGCAGGGGGGTCAAACCCTCGCAGCAGGGCCTTGCGGGCCTGCGGCTGCAACTGGCAGCACCCCGCGCCCGCGTCTTCTACATCTCGGCCACGGGTGCCACGAGCGTGCACAACCTCGCCTATGCCGCGCGGCTTGGGCTCTGGGGGCAGGGGCCCGAATACCCCTTCCTGAGCCGCGAGAGTTTCGTGTCGGCGATGGAGGCGGGTGGTGTCGCGGCCATGGAAGTGGTCGCGCGTGATCTCAAGACGCTCGGGCTCTACACGGCGCGCGCCCTCAGCTTCGATGGCGTGGAATATGACGTGCTCGAACACGCGCTCACCTCGGCCCAGATCGAGATCTACGACGCCTATGCAGGTGCGTTTCGGACGATCCACCACAATCTCGAGGCCGCGCTGACAGCGACCGGCGTCAACGACGCCTCTGGCGAGACCAATACCTCGGCCGCACGCGCTTCGGCCAAGTCCCGCTTCGAGAGCACGAAGCAGCGCTTCTTCAACCATCTCCTGATGGGCATGAAGGCTCCAAGCATCATCCACGCCATCAAGGAGGATCTGGCGGCGGGCAAGGCTTGCGTCATCCAGGTGGTATCGACGGGTGAGAGCCTGCTGAAACGTCGGCTTGAGACGATGGACCCGGAGGACGAGCTGGTCGAGGGCGCGCTAACGCCGCGCGACTACGTCCTGGGCTATCTCGAACAAGCCTTCCCGATACACGCGCAAAAGCTCGTCGAGCTCGACGGCAACATGGTGGCCGAGCCCTTGCGGGATGCCAATGGCGCGCTGGTTGTTTCGCGTGAGGCGCTCGCTTTGCGCGATGCGGCCATGATGGAGTTGATGACCCTGGCGCCGATCCCCTCGGCGCTCGATCAGATCCTCTGGGCCTTTGGTGAAGAGGCTGTCTCCGAGGTCACGGGCCGATCTATCCGGCCCCTCAAGGCCGAGGATGGCCATCTCTTCATCGAGAAGCGCACCGCCAGCAGCAATTCGTCCGAGACCCAAGCCTTCATGGACGGCGAGAAGGATATTCTGATCTTCTCCGATGCAGGCGGGACAGGCCGGTCCTATCACGCGGCGCAAACGGCCAAGAACCAGAAGCGTCGGTGGCACTACCTGCTGGAGCCAGGCTGGCGCGCGGATGCGGCCATCCAGGGGCTCGGCCGCACGCATCGCTCGGCCCAGGTCAGCGCGCCCTTCTTCCGGGTCTGCACCTCGGATGTGCATGGCGAAAAGCGCTTTACCTCGACGATCGCCAAACGCCTCGACCAGCTGGGGGCCCTGACCAAGGGTCAGCGCGAGACCGGCTCGCAGGGCATGTTCCGCGAGGAGGACAATCTCGAAAGCCCGATCGCGCGGGCGGCTCTGCGTGGGTATTTCGCCGATCTTGCCGCCGGGCGCGCTGAGGCGATGAGCTACGAGAGCTTCACCGACTGGACAGCTTTGCGGCTGATCGACAAGGACGGTGTGCTCCTTGAGGAGCTGCCCCCGATCCAGCGGTTTCTCAATCGGGTGCTTGCCCTTCCAATCCACATGCAGAACGCGCTCTTTGCCGAGTTCATGCGCCGGATTGCCGATCAAACAGAACGCGCGCGCGCGGCGGGCACGCTCGATCTCGGGGTGGAAACCCTACGCGGCGAAAAGATCGAACAGGTCTCCACGGAAGATCTCTGGACCTGCCCGAAATCCGGCGCGGAGACTCGGATCATCGGACTTGAGGTGACGGACCTGGTCCATGTCCTGAGCGCTGAAGAGGCCATGTCGCGCAATCCCGACAAGCTGCCGATGGTCAATCGCGCCTCGGGCCGCGCGGCGCTCATCTCGGCGCGCTCCATGCAGATGTATGACGAGGATATTGTGACGCTGATGCGAAAAGCGGTGCGGCCAAACGGGTCGAGCTATCTTGAAGAGGCACGGTTCGGGTCTTCGGCTTGGGAAGAGATCGGCAAACCGGAGTTCGCACGGCTTTGGGATGCCGAGGCTGCGTCCCTGCCAAAAACCACCACGACCAAGCTCTACCTGTTGACTGGGCTGCTGCTGCCGATCTGGAAGGACATCCCGACCACCAATGAGCGGATCTACCGTGTCACGCCAGATGGGGCGACGGCCATGATCGGGCGGACGCTGAGTGAGGAAGGGGCGGCAGCGTTGCGCGCCCGCTTCCTCGTCTCCAATCCGCAAACGCCACAGGAGATGTTGACCGCCGCCCTCGGCACCACCGTGCCGGTCGATCTTGGGCGTGGCTTGACCCTGACCCGTCGCCGGGTCGCAGGCGAGATCCGCCTCGAGCTTAGCGGCGCGGACAAGGGCATGATCGACGGCCTCAAGGCTCTCGGCTGCTTTACAGAGATCATCGCCTTCCAGCTGCGGGTGTTCCTGCCGCATGGGGACGGGATCGATTCTGCGGGCATTCTGGCCCGGATCGTGGGGCAGGCACCAGATGCCCTCTCAGTGGCAGCAGAATAGGCAAGGGGGGAAGATCATGACACTCCGTGAAATCAAGGCTGCTGTCGATTCTGGCCAGACCGTGCATTGGGCCAATACCGGTTACGTTGTCCACAAGGACCGGCTCGGCCAGTACCTCATCACCTATGTGCTGAACGGCAGCTGCATCGGCCTGACCGACCGGGGCGGGCACCGGTTGAATGGCAAAGAGGCGGAGTTCTTCATCGCGCAATCGAAGGACGATGCGGAAAATCCGGGCAGCCAATCAAGACCAGACGGGCAGGGGAGGGGCGTAGCACCCGGAGGCGCGGGGGCATTCCCACTCGGACGGCAGCTTTGACCCATGGGCGGGGCTGAAAGGAAAGCAGGCTTTCTGATTTGTGATCCCTCAAGGGGTCGAGAAAGCAATCCCGGATGCGTTGGCAAAAACGTCAGGCACCGGCCAATCCAAAAGGAACCATCCCATGTTCGCAGGAACCCTCACCCGCAATGTCGAGACCGCAGCCGCCGAGTACACCGGCATGATCCATTCGACGCGCTTTGACATCGCCATCCAGCTCGAGGCACGGGCCAAGATGTCCGCTCGCAGCCCGGATTACGACGTGACGGCAGTCAACAAATCAGGCCGCAAGGTGCGTATCGGCACGGCCTGGAACGAGACCGGGAATACCAGCGGCAACCCCTACATCTCGATGCAGATCGATTTCGGCTTGGGCCCGTTCCGGGTCAACGCGGTGCAGACGAAAGAGGCGCGCGCGGCCCAGAGCGGCGAATTCGAGATCATCCCGCTGGTCTCGAACGGCCTGATGAAATCCGGCTCGATCTCGGGCGAGCTCACCGCCATGGACGCCGACAACGCCTTCACCGGCTACATCGCCAACATGATGTTCGATCTGGAGTTCATCCTGATCGAGAACAGCTACAAGACCGAGGAGACCCACCCCGACTACCGGATCGAGGTCAGCTCGCCCCGGGGCACGCCGATCCGCGTCGGCTCGGCCTGGATGGCCAAGAGCAGCCGCACTGGCAATGACTACTTGTCGCTGCTGATCAACACGCCTGATGGGGACCTGCGCGTCAACGCCGTGCAGAACGAAGAGCAGCGCGGCGGGCAGACCTTCTCGATCATCCCGTTCATCGACAGCGGCGAGCAGCCGCAGGACGCAGGCGCGGGGCTGTCGCTGGTCGCGTGATCAGCCCGGGAGGGGTAGACGATCTGAACCGAAAGGGGAGCCGTGGGATCACGGCTCCCCTTTTGCTGTGTTGTGGCCGTCCATGGTGACGCCTCCGAATTGCAGTCGTTCGTGTCTGTCGCAGAGAAGGCCCGCTCCGAGCCCACTTTGACCGATGCTGCGTAAAGGATGTATCGCTGCTTTCGAGGGCGGTAGAAAACCTGCTTGATCGCAGCCGCGATGCGGAGGGAAAGCAGCGCCGAGTTGTCGGAACGCGTGAACCAAAAGGCGATCTAATCGAACGATTCAGCGCTTCACCCCGTCTGCGGCTGCCTCTCAAATACTGCGCGGTGCCCAGAGAATAATACCCGCACCGACAAGGCAAATGACCGCTCCAACTACATCCCATTGATCCGGGCGATGCCCTTCTACGCCCCATAGCCACAGCAGGGACGATACGATGTAAACGCCACCGTAGACTGCATAGGCGCGGCCCGCCTGATCGGCGGGGCTGAGCGCCAGTAGCCAGGCGAAAGCGGCAAGGGACAGCATGCCCGGTGCCAACCAAAACACGCTCTTGTCCAGCCGGAACCAGGCCCAGAAAGCAAAGCATCCGGCAATTTCGGCCAGCGCAGCGGCGAAGTAGATAAGAACCGTCTTCATCGGGCCAGACATACGTTCCGAGGAGGATCGGGTCTATTGCGAAAAATCTTTCAAATTCAGAGAAGCGAGCCCAAATCCGATCCAACACTTGGATAGGCCGCCGTCATCGACTTAAGTTGCTTGGCCGCCAGGCCCAGCTTGATTGCCAGCCCGAAGAAATTGATCAGTTCGCCGTATTCCGGGCCGAACAGGTGCGCGCCGAGGATCTTGCCGTTCGACTTGTCCACGAGGACCTTCGCGGCAGCAGAGGTCTCGCCGATCCGGTAGTTCGAATACCAATCGCCAGTGTCGGTGAACCGAACATCGACATCATACCCGGCGTCCCTTGCCTCACTTTCCAACATACCGACACGCGCCACTTCCGGGACTGTGAAGACGGCTGTAGGAATACCGGCATAATCCGGTGCGGTCTGAGTGTCTTTGAGCATGTTGGAGGCCGCGACCTTCCCTTCGATCACTGCGACTGGCGTCAGCGGCATGCCATCGGTGTCGGCGCAATCTCCGGCGGCAAAGACCGCGCTGTTCGTCGTGCTTTGCAGATGCGGGGCTACAACGATGCCCTTGTCGCTGTAATCAACACCAGCCGCCTCAAGATTCAGATCGGCCAGGGCTGCCACACGGCCCGCGCCATGCACGACCAGATCGGTTTCGATTGTTCGGGTTTCATCGCCCGACTTCACCTCGACAGTGAATGCTCTACTGGCTTCCGAGACCGACACGATTTCGGTTTCGCGCATCAGGTCCACGCCGATACCGCCGCTGCGGTCGATCAGCATTTCGACCAGATCGGGATCGAAGCCGCGTAAGGGCCGGGCGCCACGATCCACGATGATCGGGTTGGCTCCGGCCCGTGCGGCGATATGCGCAAACTCGAAGGACACGAAGCCGCCACCGATAAAAAGAACCCGATTGGGAAGGGCCTCCAGGTTGAGGAAATCCGTGCTGTCGATCACGAGCTCGGCCCCTGTGAAGCTCAGCGGCCTGGGCATGGCACCGGCGGCCACGAGGAACCGTTCCGACTGATATGCCGTTCCATCGACCTCCAGCGTGTTGCTTCCCGTGAACCGCGCGGCTCCATGCAGGGTTTCGACGCCGTTGCCCGACAGGCCCTTTTCCATCTTGTCCGGCACGGGATCGGTGAAGCCACGCTTGTGTGCCATCAGATCGGCCCAGTTGATCGACAGATCACCGGGATCGATCCCCTTGCCCTGCATGAGCCGTGCCGCGTCCATGATTTCCGCACCGCGCCGCAGGATTTTCTTTGGATCGCAGCCGCGCAATGCGCAGGTGCCGCCGTAGGGCAGCGCATCGACAATGGCGACACGCCATCCTGCCGCGCCACATTTGTTGGCCGCGGCCACGCCCGCCATGCCCGCCCCGATGACGATCAGGTCGTAGTCTTCATTCATTCTCCGGTCCTTGTCCTGATCTTCATCCGGCGCAGCAGCTCAACTTTGCCACGTCCATATCGAAGGTTTGCGCCGCCAGCTTCAGCCCTTCCACGGTCGTCAGATAGGGGAAGATCGTCTCCCCGAGCGCCTTTGTGGTCATGCCAAACTTCAGCGCCATAACGAGGGTCTGGATCGTATCGGACCCCTCGGGCGCGATGATCTGGCCGCCAAGCAGCCGGTCGGACTTTCTGTCCGCCACCAGCTTGATCAATCCGCGCGTGTCGCGTGCGGCCAGTGCGCGCGGCACCTGATCGAGCGGTACGATGGACGTCTTGACGTCGAGGCCCGCGTCCCGCGCCTGGGCTTCACCGAGACCGACGCCCGCGACCTGCGGGTCGGAAAACACCACCCAGGGCATCGCGGCGTTGTCGTAGCGATGGTCTTCGCCGAGAACCGCATTTTTGGCCGCGAGCTTTGCACCATAGGCCGCCATATAGACGAACTGGTCGCGGTCGGTCACATCGCCTGCGGCATAGATGCCGCGCACCGATGTCTGCATGTCCTCGCCGACGACGATGCACCCACGCGCGTCGGTTTCCACGCCGATTGCGTCCAGGCCCATATCTTTGGTATTGGCCCGCCTGCCAGCGGTCGAAACGAGGTGATCCGCCGTCACTTCGACAGGCTTTCCGTTCTGGATCACGCGCAGTGTCACGCCCGCGTCGTCGCGGCGCACAGTGTCGTAGCTTAACCCGGTCAGAAGAGTGATGCCTTCGGCCTCGAACGCCGCCGCCAATGCCTCCGAGACCTCTGGTTCCGCGCCGGGCAACAGATGCGAACGGGCGACAAGCGTGACCTTCACGCCCATGCGGCTCATCATCTGGGCCAGCTCCGCGCCGATGTAGCCCGCGCCGATGAAGATCAGGCTTTTCGGCAGTACTTCGAGTTCCAGAAGACTGGTGCTGTTGAGCGCGCCGATTTCCTCGATGCCGTCGATGGTCGGCAGAACGGGACGCCCGCCCGTGGCGATGATGGTCCTCGGTGCTTTCAGGGTTCGCTCACCGACTGTCACGCCACCTTCGATCAGCCGCGCGGGACCGGCGTCGATGTAATCGACATCCTCATATTCCGGCAGAAGGTCCGCGTATTTCTTCTGGCGCAGGGTCGTGACCAGATCGTCCTTGGACTGAACGAGCGTCTGCCAATCATCCACTTGTGCCCGTCCCGACAGGCCGGGGAACCGCTTGGCAGCCCCCGCACAGTGCACGGCCTCTGCCGCACGGATCATCGCCTTGGAGGGCACGCATCCCACGTTGACGCAAGTTCCGCCGATGGTGCCATGTCCTACGAGGGCGACACGCTTTCCGGCATCCGCGCCGGTAATTGCGGCGGAGAACCCCGCCGATCCGGCCCCAAGAACGATCAGGTCATAGCCGCCCTGTTCATCGTCGGTTTTGTTCAGGTCTTTCATCTCAGCGCGCCTCGCCATGTTCGGGGTCTTTTGGTCTGGCGGCGAGCAGATATATGACCGCGCCGATGGCGATCAGCGGTGTCAACATGCCGAGGAGGCCGAAGACCATGCCGGTGGCGGTGCAACATCCCATCATCATAAGAGCGATCCTTTCTTTTGCGCACGGTTCAGGAGAACCGCGTAGAGTGCTGTGGCGGCGAAAACGCCGATTGTGATCCGTATTGCGAACCTGAATTCGAGAAGAATGATCAGGATCGACAGGGCCACCGCGAGGCCGGTGGCCCAAAGTTTCGGGGCCGGTCCCGGTTTGCCAGCGCGCAGCCAAAGGGCCTGTGCCACCACGGCGAGGCTGAAAAACAGCAGCGGGAACAGGGCGTAATCGAGCCAGCCCGTGAGGGCCGACAATCCGACGCCAGCGACGATGACGACCAGAAGCGGTGTAAAGCAGCAGAGCGCGGCGAAGAGCGCACCGCCAAGCCCCCATTTCAGCAGACGGTCGGAATTTTCAGGTGTGTCAGTCAAGGAGCCGTCTTTCTCTGTGATGGGTCGGGGCCGGAGGCGCGTTTCATTTGCGAACGACGCAGTGCGCGGACGATCAGGTAGGTCAGACCCGCCAAAACCAGCACGGCAATGCCACTCATTCCAGAGAGCCAAGCCCCAACGCCGCCGAACAACGCTGCAAGCACGGCAGTTCCGCCGCCGCAGCAGACGACCACGACCGGAGCTGCTATTCCGAAGGCCAGCAGGCCACCCATCAGATTGTCACGCATTGCAGGAGATTGTCACGCATTGCAGGCGGCTCAGGAGGCTGTGTCGGGCAGCACCTGCGCCGGATAGCCATTGGCCGTCACCGCGCCGATGATGCTTTCGATGGAAGTTTCGGCGTCATCGTAGGTCACGCTGTAAACACCCTGCCCGTATTCGGGGCCGTCCTCGAATGCGGCGATCTCGACCGACGGAACACCGCGCATCGAGCTGGCAACAATGAACGAACAGGACGGGCATGTCAGTTCGCTGACGGCGATCTCGACCTGGCGCTCTTCAGCGAGGGCCGGGGTCGAGAGTGCGACGATGGCCAGGGCGGATAACAGGAGATGCTTCATGGTCATGGTCCTCGTTCAGAATTTCAGGATGAAGGGGGTGATGTAGGGAAAGATCATGGCGACAGCGACAATCGCGGAAGCGGCCCAGAGGGTTGCGCGCATGATGCGGCGGTCGATGGGGCGGGCGCAGGTGCCATCGGCACAGGCCTCGGCATCTACAGGCTTGTAAGCCTTGTAGAAGCCGTATCCCAAAAACGCGGCGCTCAGCGCGAAGGTGTACCATTTGTAGGCATAGAGCGCCCCGAGCTGCGCGATGAACACGCCTGTCACGCCAAAGCTGACCAGCACCAATGGAAGGATGCAGCAAGAAGTCATCGCCAGCGCACCGAGGACGCCGAGGCCGGTCACGCCCCATCCCTTGGTGGTTTCGTCGCCAATTTTCTGCGACTGAGATTGCGGAAGTTCCGCCAAATGTTGTTCCATCGAATCTTCCTTGAACAGATGTTTCCACCGTTCTAGGGTCTGTAGTTGATACAGGCTCAAGGGATTTTTCGGCACAATGAGTAACACAAGCGTGAGATCAATTCGGCGGGGCGATTTGGCCCGCGCAACGGGCTGCAACCTGGAAACCATTCGCTATTACGAGAAAATCGGGATCATGCCGGACCCGCCGCGCAGTACGAAGGGCTACCGAAGCTACGACGATGCCCACGTCAAGCGGCTGAAATTCGTCATGCGGTCCCGCGATCTAGGCTTTTCTCTCGAAGAGGTTCGCGGGCTGCTTGGGCTGGTCGATGACCGATCCCGGACATGCGCCGAGGTGCAGATCATCGCCGAAGATCATCTGACTGACGTTCAGGCCAAGATTGCCGATCTGCAGCGCATCGAGCGCGTCCTGTCGGACACTGTTGCGCGATGCACCGGCGATGCTGCCCCAGAATGCGCGGTGATCGATGCGTTACTCGATGCTTAGTCCACCCTGAAGAAGAGGGGGCAACGGACCTTCGTGAACGGCGCAGCGAAAGCCCGAAAAGTCCCGCATCTTGTCCGTTCAACTTGAGCGCAGCGAAGGTCCGGTCTAAAACTTCCCCGCCACTCCATGGCTCTAAGGCTGGTCAGCGAACACCTGTCTCGCTGACGCCAGTCGCATCCAATCCCGGCCGCCGAACGCGACAAGAGCAAGATAAACCTGCCCGGCGTCTACATCCGGTTTGAATACGATGGTCAGTCGCTGACCGGCGCCGCCATGGCGCACCAGCCATCCATCTAGTTTGCCGCTGAGCCGAGCACCAGATGTTGGGTTTGCAGAAATTTCTTGGATAAGGGCATCGATTTCATCCAGGCGGCGGCTTGCAGCTGCAACGTCACCGTCGGTCACCTCGACAATATGATCAACGATACCGATAACGTCCCGTTCGAAGAACGGATGCCTAACAAAACGCATCAGGTCTTTTTGGCCATCGCGGCAAGATGGGCCCGTGCGCCTGCAGTGACGTCGGAGGCTTCGCCGATGGGTTCCCATTGGTCGAGTGGCAGGGACAGTCGGCGCTCCAGTTCTGCCTCAAGCAAAGTACGCTCACGGTCACGTTCAGCCTTAGCCTTCGCCAATTCACCCGATACTGCGGCGCTCACATTGGGGTACTCGCCTGCTTCGACCAGTTCCCTTGCGAAGGTGTAGGCGGTGTCGGTGAAACTGACGGATTGCTTTTGAACACTCATGGCAAACTCCTCGGTGCTCCAATAGACTACCAAGTATTGCTATACCTGGCAAGCCGGGCAGGCCGACAATGTGAAATGCGTCAACAGCCTTGCGGCCTCCCCAGCTCGGCTTCGCGTGTCGCAGGGGAGAACGGCCCTTCGGTCCGTCGCGCATTCGGCCATGCGGCCTCACCGCGGCGTCGCACCCGGCATCCCGGTTTGCCCGCCTCGCGAGCACGTCCCTCCCCGGCCGCTCCGCCGGTTTGCGCTCTGGTCTGTTTTGCGGGGCAAAACGATCCCGCCGCTTCATCCGTCTCCCGCGTCCGGTCGGGCCGTTTGCCTGCTCGTGTCGGGCAAACCTACCGTCAAAACACACACACATGAGTGCGGAAGCATATCCTCCGGATGGCCCCCAAATCAGCCCGCCTCAAGGATCGCAAAACTTTTCGGCGAGGTTGGCGCCAGTGGCGTAGGGCGGTCCCGTGCGTGAGCGCGCGCATGTGTCGGGTGCTGCGCGCAGAAAACTTTTGCGCCCGGCAAGCCGGCGGCTGCGCCGTCCCTGACCCGGGCAGATTCGGAAACCAGGCATTCGGCCATGCCCCCACACTCACGTGGTGGTCGAACCCAATATCTGGAGAATGAATATGGCTTACGACACAGCAAACACCTACGAGACCATTGAGCTTTTCGGGCTGACCGAGAAGGATGCACAGCTGCCGATCCCGGAAGATCACATCCTGACCGACCGCGTCATCCGCGAGAGCTTCGAGGCTCTGCTTGGTCCGCTGCGCGGGACCGGCCTTGAAGCAGAAATCGAACCGCTGGCCCATGGGTTGGCGACGATACTGCAGCGCCGCAAGGTGGCACTTGGCAAGGAGATCGACCGCACCGCCGACAAAATCGGCGCACTGGCAAAATCCCATGACGGATCGGAGATCGCCGAGACCGCGCTCGAAGAAGCGCAGGCGCGCTTTCTGCAGCTGCGCGAGATCGTCGGCGCCATAGAGGTGATGAGCGAAGCGGCGGCGGAATGCTACGAGATCGAGACGGGCCACGCCTTCATCCCGGCAGCCGGGTCGCGCGCGAGCGTCCGGGCGCAGGAGACCGGGGCGGTCTTCGAGGCGCGGCAGCTCCTGGAGCAGCACGACCGGGAGACCGCCGAGAAGTCGAAAGTCGAGGGGGTTCCCCTGATCGTCTCAGGAGCCACCGACTGGATAGATGTCGATGTGATCTTCAATACGCTCGACAAGGTTCGGGAGCGGATCAGGCAGAACCGCAACCAGGAGATCTTCCTCTGCCACAAGGGTGGCAAGCACGGGGCGGAGATGATTGCGGCCCGGTGGGCCCGGGCACGCGGTGTCGCGCAGGCGCGCTTCGATCCGCGCTGGTCCGCGCATGGACGGGCGGCACCGTTCAAGTGCAACGACGAAATGCTGGACGACAAGTTCGCGGCGACGGGGGTTGTTCTCTTCGGCGGCAACGGGGTCGCGCTGAACCTCGGGCAGAAGGCGGAAGCGAAAGGTCTGACGGTCATGCGGGTTGCGGACCCGGCGAAGAAGGCGTCGCAGGATTGAAGAGAGGGGGTCGCGCTTGGCGCGGCCCTTTCGTCATGTCTCATGGCGCGTGCGGTCGGCTACGCGTGATCGGCAGCTCACGGCGGCCAGCACCGTCATCGCTCTACATAGCCCGTCAGAGTTCGGCCATCCGCATCGGTATGGGCTGGGGATGGTGCGCACCTCGCATATCGAATGCAGCGCAAGACCGAGGGGTCGAGACGTCGCACTTGAGGCTGAAGACCTGCACGTCCCTAGGGTGGTGTTTCGGAACATCGCATCCACGCGGGCGGGCTCCTTTAGCACCCCGGCCAGGCTTGGCAGGACGCGGACGCGGATGGTGGCGTCGGCGTGATGGCAAGGATCATCCGGATCACTTCTTTTTGCTCATAGATGTGGATCGCACGGGGTCGGCCCAATCGTGCCCTCAGCTCACGCTTCGGCAAGCACAAATACGGCTTCCACGGCGGAGCCGCGGACCCTCCGCATTTGCGCTTGCGACCGGGCCTCTTGCCCCCGTGCCGGGTGATCCCCATCGCAACAAGGAGTAACCCAAATGACCAACCACTACGTCGCCACCGTCCCCGTCAAGTTCACCGACACCGATGGTCAGGAGCGCACCCGCTTCCAACGCGTGGGTGCGATGTTCCGCAACACCCGCAACGGGGACGGCTCGGAGTTCTTCAGCCTCAAGCTCGACTTCCCGGTCGCGGTCTCGGAGCTGGTGATGTTCCCGCCGAGCGCGAAAGATCCCCAGGACTAAATCCTCTGGCGAGGATGGGCCGCCCCGGGACGATCTTGGGGCGGCCCGATCCCTGTTCCAGGGATGCCGTCACCGGCGCGGGTGTTCGCCGACAGCGATCTCCCCGGGTGCTGGTCGCTGCGCGTTCAAGGGACGCACTCCCCCCGGAATGATCAGGCCGCGACAGACCGGCCAGTCAGCCTCAAGGGGGCCATCCACAAAAACCTATCGGCCAGGGCCTCCCGGTTTTTGCGGCAGAGATTTGGCGGAGCCAAATCTGGCCCTCCTTGACCCTGCCTGTCCGCCCTGTCGGTGGGGTTTGCGCCCGCCCGCGGTTCCGTCCGAACACATTCGTGTTCGTCCAGACCCTCGGGCGGTGCTGGGGTAGGAGGCCGATGTGGCAAGTGGAGTTCTTGATGGTGAGGGCGGCAGAGCCGCGTCCCTGCGGGCCGCGGGGGAAGCGGACACCAAGGCTGCCTGAGACTGAATGCGACGTAAGTATATAATTGACAGCTAGGTATATTATCGTAAGGTAGGGGCAGCCTTGGTGGAAGGTGGCAGGAAATAGGGGGTCTTTCTTCGCATGTCTCGCTCAAAACGCCTCATCGATGCGGAGCGCATGGAGATCGTTCGCGAAGCTGCGGAAGGCGTTTCCACTTCAGTACTGGCGGAACGATTTGGCGTGTCGGTGCGGGCGATCCAGTACACGCTCAAAGCCGATGCCGAGCGTCAGACGGATGCCGCGATCCCGGTCTCAGCAGTCAGTGTGAAGGTCACGGCTTCGGAGCTTGCGGCCCTTGACGCGGTGCTGGCGAAGGCCGGGATCGAGAGCCGGGCCGAGGGGCTGCGGCGGCTGATTCAGGCGGCGGGCGGGGTGTTCGTTCCGGACGCGCAGATGGCAGCCGAGATGGCGCGATACAGGTCCTCTTTGCACGAGGTCGGCAATGGGGTCGCGCAGATCGCAAAGCAGATGACGCAGGCGAACCGCCAGGGGAAGGGGGCTGGATCGGAGTTCACCGAATTGCGGCTCGCGCAGATGCGCGGGCTGGCGCGATTCATCCTCGATAGCGCCGACGAGATCGATCTGCTTGTGCGTCGCCGTCGGGACGCGATGCAGCTCGAGGCCACGGCCGCGCTGAGGGAGTTTGCCCATGCGGCTGAATGATGCCGTTGATGCCGTTACGGGCCAGGTCTTCCGGGACGGCTGGAGCCGAATCCGAGGCTCGATGCAGGGGCTGCATGTCGCCAAGCATAGCCAGCTTGTGCGCGCGGCAGCAGGGCATCGGCCAGCGGTCTTCAAGGCGATCCGGGGTGGGGGCACGCATACCAAATCGCAGCTGATGAACCAGCTCGATTACCTCACCACCAAGTCTACCCATATCGTGGACAGTAGCGGGTTCCTCGATGGCAAGGCGAAGCTCGAAGCGAAGGACATCAAGGACCTCACCGAGCGCTTTGCCAAGCGGTGGGACGCGGGCTTCAAGCCCAAGCTGGGCCAGACCACCCATATGCTCATGTCCTTCCCAGTTGGCACGCGCGGCGAGGATGTGCGCGACATCTCGACGGACGTGGCAGAGCGGTTCTTCCAGACCGATGAGGGGCATTTCGACTACATCATCGCGGTGCATGAAGACCGCGATCACCCCCATGCGCATCTCGTGCTGAACCGCCGCTCGCAGGAAGGCGAGTTCTTCTTCCTGGGGCGCAACCACCGCTTCAATTATGACGACTTCCGCCTCGCCATGGTCGAGGAGGCCGAGAAGTACGGCGTGCGCCTCGAGGCCACGCGCCGGGTGGATCGCGGGGTTGTCCATTACCCCGCGCGGACCCGCGAGGTCTATGCCGCGAAGGAAGAGGGGCGCGCGCCCTGCGAGCGGGAACGCGTGGGGCGGGACCTGACCCGGACGCTGGCCGAGATCGCCAATACCAGAACCGTCTACCACTCGCTTGCTGCGGAGGCATCGCGCGAGGCCCGTGAGGATATCGCTGCGGCACTCTTTCGCGCGGGCGAGGTGCTGGCGCGCGGCGGGCAGGTGGACCGAACAGGAGACGTGTACATGGCCGAGGATCAGAGTTTCGAGGATCTGAGAAGCCTCTATGCGGAGAAGCTCGCGCGGGTGCAGGGCATGATTGCCGAAAAATCTGACGCGGAACGTCCCGTGCTGGAAAAACGCCTTATCGAGATCCAGGCGCAGGTCCAGCACATGCAGCCTCTGGGTTTGCGATCATCCACGCTGTCAGAGACACCATCGGAGGGCGGGATCTATTCCGAGGCGAACATCGACACCAACCAGCTTGAGCGTCTGGCCAAGCCCGACCTGAGATCGCGCATTGACGCGGCCCTGCGCGGCACCGGGATCAGCACATCGGAAGTGGTGGCCCGGATCGAGACGGGCGCCTCAAATGCAGCGCTCGAGCATCAATGGATAGCCGATGATCTCTCCAAGCTGGCCGAGGCGCGCGATCTGAACCTCGAACGCCGTGCCGATCTGGAACAGGCGCGCGACATCCTGAATGACTTGCATGTGGAACTTGGCACGCTGTTGGAGCGCGAGAACGTGCTGCGCCGGGATGGCGTCATGGAAGCGGAACCGGTCAGCGAGCGGTTCCATTATCACCGGGACGCGGTCCGGGCGATGGAAGGGACAATCCGTCAGGAGATGCGCGCCGACGGCCTGACAGCGCAGCAGATCGAGGACCGGGATTGGGAGGTGGTCTCAAGGGCAGAGCGCCGGATCGAGGCGGAGCAGCGCGCGTATCTCGAGGCACATGCGGAGCTGCTCGCACGCCCTGGCGATGTGATCGACCGGTCTGAGCCCTACCGGGAGACCATCACCGATGTAGCCCGCGCCAGTGCGATCACCCGCGAAGTCGACCGCATCATGGAGGGACGCGATCTCCGCACACCTGTTGCGGATGCTGTCGCAGATGACTTGCGCGCGCGCTATCCGGACATGCCCTCCCACCTCGCCCGTGGGCTCGGCGCGACTTATGCAGCCGTCGTCGAGATACGCGACACGGAGGCCATCAATCAGGTTCGCCGCGACAACGAGTTGCGCGAGGGGCTTGGGGTTGGCACGCGTGACGAACGTCTAGCCACCCGCGATGAAACGGCGCCGCAGACTGACCGTACCGACCGCCTCGCAGACGAGATTGCGCGTGTTCTGGATCATGAACGGGCCGGGGAGCTGTCCGCGCCCTTCGAGACCGAGGCGGAGCGGGGCGCCTTCCGCGAGGAGATCGCGCGGGTGCTGGATGAACGCCAATTGGGTCGCCTCACATCCGGCGATGCCGATGCGCTGGACAAGGTTCTCGAGGACCGTCTCGACCGGCTCTACGTCGCCAAGGTCTACCTGCAATCTGATGCCGCGACGGCTAACACGGACGCCTTGCGCCAGGTGGTCGATGAACTCGCCGACGCCGAATACGAAAAACACCGCACGACAGACGTGGATGGCGAAACCGAGCGGGGACAGGTCCATTGAGCGCCGCCATGGGAAAAGCGCGGATCGCCACGGGCGTCCTGCTGGTGACGCTGGTGACCGGGGCCATGGGCTATACCATCGCCTCCGCAGTGCTGACCTACCAGGATCTCGGCTTTGGGGCCGAGATCGACTTTGCCTATATCGCGCAGAACTATCTGGCGATCCTCGATCGCCGCCCGGAGGACGCGCAACTTATTCATCTGATCATCGGCAGTTTCGCCGCCGCCGGCATGATGCTGAGCCTCGCCCTCTCGGGATCGGCCCTCACACGCTTTGGCCAGACCCATTGGCAGACCGCGCGCGAGATGAAGGCCAATGGCTTCTTCGGGGCGCCGGGGACCGGGTTCATCCTCGGCAAGCTGGGGCCGCCGGGCTCCCGCGCCAACTACATTTGCTCGAAAGTCTTCCCGCATGCGCTGATCGTGGCTCCCACGGGTCGCGGCAAGACCACGGGCTTTGTCATTCCGAACCTGCTGACCTGGCAGGGCTCCGCAGTGACGCTCGATGTGAAGGGGGAATGTTTCGAGGCAACGGCCCGGCACCGCGCAGCCCAAGGCGACAAGGTCTATCGCTTTGCCCCCACCGATTGGGAGGGCAAGCGCACGCATCGCTACAACCCGCTCCTGCGCATCTTTGAGCTGAAAGATCCCGCGCGCCAGCAGATGGAATTGCAGCTTCTCGCGACGCTCTTCCTGCAGAGCGACAACGACCGGGTGCAGGGCCTCCTCAAGGGCGGGATTGATCTCTTTGTGGCGGCAGGCCTGCTGGCCTTCCAGCGCAAGCGCCCCACCTTGGGCGAGATCTACCGCATCGCGGCCTCAGGCGGGAACAAGCAGAAGGAATATTTCGCGCGCGGCCACGAAGTGGAAAACAGGGCCGCCAAGCTGATCTTCACGCGTCTGGCCTCGACCAACAACGACACGCTGACCTCCTACGTCTCGCTCCTGATGACCTCAGGGCTCGATCAATGGCAGAACCCGGCCATCGATGAGGCGACGGCGGTGTCGGATTTTGATTTCCGCACGATCCGCAAGAAACCCTTTTCGGTCTATCTCGTGGTCCAGCCCCTCATGGTGAAGCCGCTGGCGCCGCTGATCCGGCTCTTCTTTTCCGATCTCCTCTCCGCCATGCAGGAGAAGGATCCTGGGCCGGATGAGCCTTGGCCTGTGATGATCATGCTCGATGAGTTCAACCGTTTGGGCAAGATGCCCATCGTGGTCGAAAGCATCGAGACCCTGCGCACCTATCGCGGTCATCTGGCCGTGGTCACCCAAACCATCCCTGCCCTCGATGAAATCTACGGCGAAAACACCCGCCGCGCCCTGCAGGGCAATGCCGGCGTGAAGCTCTACCTCACGCCGTCGGATGAGAAGACCGTCGAGGAGCTGAGCAAGGCGGTCGGCAAGACCACCAAAACCGTCATCACGCGCTCTCAGTCTATCGGCAAGAACCCCTTCGAAGGGCGCAGCCAGTCCACACGGACCGAAGAAAGCTCGCTGCTCCCCGAAGATGAGGCGCGCCGCTTGCCGCTCGACGAGATCGTCATGGTCATCGACGCGCAAATGCCGGTCCGGGCCAAACGGATCCAGTATTTTGACGATCGGCTGTTCAAGGCCATCCATGCGGCGCAGACAGGCGAGTTGCCGTTTCCGGAGCCGGGGGGAGGGGGATCGCAAGACGCGCTGCCGCTGAGCATGCGCGCCATGCCGATGACTCCGCCACCGGTCGGGTCTGGCGGATCCGAGGCCGACGTTGAGGCCGAACGTCAGGCTGCTGATGGCCAATCGTCAGGGAAAACTGATGTCGCTCCAAAGAAAACTTCGCCGGTCGTTCAAGCCGTTATCGCCGAGGAACAGCGACAGATTGAAATGGATTTTGGGGGGGAAGTGGCTGCTCTTGGTTCGGTGAAAGATGCGGATGTCGAGCAGGTACGAACGGCCGTACATGATTTGAGCGAGTTGGAGACAGCCCTAACACAGGGGCTCTAACTTGATGGGTTGTCGCATCCAGAAGTTGATGCAGTAAGAGGTGGTCACCAGCCGCGTTCTAGAAGTCTGAGATTTCGCTCTCTATCAGGTTTGACCCTTTGCAAGGGTAACCTCCATATCTTGTTGCTCCTCCCTTATGTTGCTCCAGATAAAGTGTTACATCTCGAAAAGCCTGTTTTCGGGAATCGAGATGTGAATAAGAAAGTTACAACCAGCCAGCGAATTGGCGAAATCGGGGAGAAGGCGGCTAATCTTCAATTCTTGCGAATTGGGTTCCAATTCGATGGGCGTTCGCGGTTGGAAGCAGGGATAGACGGCATCGCTGAGGTGATGGACGATGATCAGCCGACTGCGAAGATGATTGCCGTTCAGGTCAAGGCTACTGAGCGTGGCAGCTATGTCGGCGAGACGAACGCCGGTTTCACCTATCGTGTCCGCGCTTCAGATTTCGACTATTGGCGTGGCTCCAACCTACCCGTCATCCTAGTTCTCTACAGGCAATTAGATGACACATTCTTCTGGAAGTCGCTCGAAAACCTCGTTGGCGAGGCCGAACGCACATTGCAGTTCGACAAGGAGCGCGACGTCTTGGACGGACGTGCGAAGGATCGCCTCGCTGCCCTGACCGTCGCCAAGCAAGGACACGGTTACTACGTCCCGCCACTTGGGGGAGGGGAGGACGCGATCATCAACATGGTGCCATTGCAGCTTCCTGAGGAAATCTTCGTCGCACAGACACAGCTCTCCACCCAGAAGGCGCTCGCCCGGATGAATAAGGTCCGGGACGGCCAGCGGTACGATTGGATGGTCGATGAAACCTCGCTTTGGACATTCTGCGACCCACTAACCACACCCGTTCGCGACCTGGTCGAACGGGATCAGGTCGAACGGATCGAAACCGACTTTCTGGCACAACACGACGCAGTGGATCAGCAATACAAATTTGCGGGTCTGTTGCGACATACTCTGGGCCATGACTTTCGGGATTTGCTTGGATGGGACCGAAAGAAAAAACAGTTCTACTTCTTGCCAACACCTGGAGGCGTCGCGCGCAAGTTTCGCTATCTTGGTGCGAAGCAGAAGACACAGGCAGACGTTGTCAGCGTCTATCAGAAGTCAAAGGGGGAGGGGCCCATCGACTATGTGCGGCACCATTCATTCCATCCCCGGTTCGAGCGCTTGGCGGACCAATGGTACCTGATCATCAACCCATCCTACTACTTCACTTCGGATGGAGCGCGCGCGCTCAACTATCCGGATGCCTTGTTGTCCGGGAAGAAGCGCCTCGACACAAACAGCACCGTTCGAGGCCAGGTGATCATGTGGCATCGATTGCTGTCAGGTCTGGAATTTGAAGATGCCGGCGAACTGCTGGCACCCGACACCAAGACGGATCGTATCATCAAGTTTGGTGACCCGCCTTCCATCGAACTGCCGAAGAGTGTGCCCGAGGACGTGTGGGGCGCGAAGGCGCAAAAGTCGAGGAAGCCGTCCGGCTCGAATGAACAAGGCAGCTTCGACCTATGAGCGACTTCAAGACAAAGATCTTCCCGGAGCCTGAACTGGAATTTGGTGACCAACACCATCATCCTGATCCACGATTGGGGTTGCTACAGGCGGGCCCGTTGCAAACGAACCTGGGGGACACGATCAAAGTCGGCGTTGTTGGCAGCGCTCTGACCGTCGAAAAATCAGGCGAGTTTCTGAATGCGATCGAAGATGGGTTCGAGGGTAAGACCGAAAAGCACCCGAACCTGCACCCGGATTTCCCCGGGTTGAGAAACCAGAACCCCTATCGGTGCCGGTTTGAAATGGTGGCTGCCGAAGATGGAGTACTGACCAAAGGTCAGATCGAGAAGATTGCCAAGGAACCGAGCGATGCGCGTGCTGTGGAGATGGCCGTCGACGCAGTTATGGCGCAACTGGAAAAGCTGGAGGCGCATCATGAACGGCCGGACGTGGTCATGGTTTCTCTCCCTGTCAAGTTGATCGAACGGGTCTGGAGAAACGAGCGGGCGCGCGATGACGAAGTTATAGAGGACGAAGCGGCCGACGCGAAAGCTGGCAGAGAAACCTCTCCGAACTTCCGTGGCTTGCTCAAGGCCAGAGCGATGGACCTCAGATTCTCAATTCAGATTGTTTGGGAGGATGTCATCAACCCCGATGCCAAGATCCCTCGCAAAATCAAGGAGAACTCTGACCGCCAAACCCAAGACCGAGCTGACCTCGCATGGAACCTTATGACGACGCTCTACTATAAGGGCAGCGGCAAGGTGCCCTGGCGCAGATTGCCGGAAGAAGGCGAGTTCACCGCCTGTTACATTGGCATCAGCTTTTTCAAGGATGCCGAAACCGACGAGATATGGACCAGTGCTGCGCAAATGTTCGACGAGCGGGGCAGAGGGTTTATTCTTAGAGGCGGTCCTGCACAGTCAGAGTCGCGGGGTCGCCACCCGTTCCTCACTATCGATGAGGCTCACAAGCTTACCGAGAGCGCCTTGGCCGCCTACAAGTCGGTCCATAGAACGATGCCGGCACGCGTGATCGTCATGAAGACGTCGCGCTTTCGCGAGGACGAGGCCGAGGGTGTTGGCAAGGCGCTCGACGAGGCAGGTGTGGAACTGCGCGATCTCGTTTGGATTCATGAGAGCTATTCAGTCAAGGTGCTGCGCGACGGCGACTTCCCTGTCCTCCGCGGCACCTTCGTTGAACTGGACGGCAATGGGCTGCTCTATACCAACGGCAGCATTCCCTACTATGGGACCTATCCTGGCCTCTATGTCCCGAACCCCCTGTTGCTCTGTCCACACCCGCAAAGCGAGAGCACAATCGAACAGATTGCGAAGGAAGTTTTCAGCCTCACGAAGGTGAACTGGAACTCGACCCAGATGAACCAACGCTTGCCGATTCCGATCCGAGCAGCCCGTAAGGTTGGTGACGTATTGAAATACGTTCCCTCGGGGCAAAAGGTCAGCAGTGACTATCGGAAGTACATTTAGAGCCTCTTGGGCCTTCGGGAGTTTGCAGAAAACCGATTTGAAAAAATAGAACGCTAGGGAATTCGGATGAAGATTGACACACTTTTTATACGGAACTTCCGATGCTTCGGCGCAGAGGCTGAAACTCTCAGGTTTGAGAACGGGGTTACGGCATTGGTTGGCGGAAACGGAGCCGGAAAAACGGCGGCGCTTCAGGCGTTAGCACGGCTTTTTGGTGTCTCAAGTGCAGAAAGACAGATCCAGACACGCGATTTTCATCTTAGGCCTGACCAAACCGAGCTCGATCCTGGAGCGACGCTGTCGATCGAGTGTATCCTGTCCTTCCCAGAATTAGACGGTCTTGACGAGGCGGCGGCGGCCGACGCCGTGCCGGATTTTTTCAACCATATGGCAGCAACCGGCCCTGGAGAACCGCTTAAAGCGCGCATGCGCCTGCAGGCAGTCTGGACGGATGACGGAACGCCCGATGGTACGGTGGAAGAGGACATTCGCTGGATTGGTACGCTCGGTGATGATTACGATTGGGATGAGTGCCAAAGGGTCGCCGCCGTTGATCGTGGCACCATCCAACTTGTTTATGTGCCGGCGACCCGTAATCCGGCGGATCGTGTCACTGATTTGCTTAAGGGGCGTTTGTGGCGGGCTGCGAAATGGTCGGATCGCCTGTCCAAGACGACCGAGCGCGGAGCCAAGCTCATCCAGAAGCGTTTTGAGCGCGAAGCACCCGCAGAATTCATCGTCGAGCGGCTTACGAAGCGCTGGCGGCAGGTCCACGAAGCCGACACAGATACGACGCCAGTGCTCAGACTTGTGGAAAGTCGGCTCGAGGAACTGGTCAGGCGCGTCGAATTTGCATTCCATCCCGATGAGGCCGGTCGCGAGCGGGCGCTTGTCGACCTAAGCGACGGTCAACGCTCTCTGTTTCATATAGCTCTAACTGCGGCGACGCTTGAAACCGAAAAAGATGCTCTGCGACTGGCCGCTGCCGATAGCCCGTTCGATCAGGAAAAGCTGCGGCGTGCTCATCTTACGATTCTGGCCATCGAAGAACCGGAAAACAGCCTGTCGCCGTTCTTCCTCTCTCGCATTATGAACCAAGCGCGCGACATCGGAGCGCTCAGCTCGGCGCAAGTACTGATCTCTAGCCACAGCGCTAGCATTTTGAGCCGTATCAAGCCGGACGAGGTGCGCTACTTCCGGCTCGATACGACCAGCAGGGCCTCATCGGTGAAATCTTTGACGCTACCTGACGATGCGACCGAGGCGGGTAAGTATGTCCGGCTCGCCGTGCGGGCGTATCCGGAGCTCTACTTCGCGCGGTTCGTCATCCTCGGCGAGGGGGACTCCGAACGAATTGTGTTGCCTCTGCTCGCGGAGGCGATGGGCGTCCCTCTTGATCCTTCTTTCGTGCCTGTTGTGCCGCTCGGCGGTCGCCATGTCGATCACTTTTGGCGGCTTCTTGACGCGCTGAAGATACCGCATGCAACGCTGATTGATCTCGACCTGGGGCGCTCACATGGCGGTGCGAACACGATAAGGGCGACCGTCGGATCGCTCGCCGAAATTGGAAACGATCTCAGCAACAACTTGGATGTGATGATGGAAGTGGTCGAGCTCGCCAACCTTCCTGCCCTGTCCGACGAAGAGATGACTGATGGATTTGCTGAAAACAACTGGATGCAGGCGCTGAAAGACGAAGGTGTTTTTTTCTCCGATCCACTCGATCTGGACTTCGCGATGCTCGCGGCATTTCCAGACGCCTATAAGGAGCTCGATCCGGGCGCGCACGGTCCTGACGACAGTGAAGAGGCCTTGGAGCGCAAGAAAGCCGCCACTCTCAAAAAGGGCGGGAACGCTGGTCTCTACGATCCTGAGTGGGATGATTGCTTTATCTGGTATCCATACCTGTTCTTGAGCCGAAGCAAGCCTGAAACGCATCTGGCCGCGATTAATCGCATTCCGAAGGCAGATCTTGCCGCAAACGCTCCGCCTGAACTGTGCGCGCTGGTTCAACATGTCAAAATGAAGCTCGGTCTCGAGAACGGCGCAGATTGATGTTGGTGCTTCCCGATGATTGGAGGCCTCAGGGCGTCGACGATCTCGAGCCGGGCGCGTGGCAAGCGCTGCGCGAAACGGACCGAAGCGTATGCGTTACCGCCGGCGCAGGCGCGGGCAAGACAGAATTCCTAGCGCAAAAAGCAGCATACCTCCTGCAAACTGGCATCTGTCTGCCGCCCAAATGCATCCTGGCCATCAGCTTTAAAAGGGATGCTGCACAGACGCTCAAGGCGCGCGTAGGCAAGCGTTGTCCGCCCGATCAGGCGCGCCGTTTTCACTCGCTTACCTTCGATGCGTTCACCAAAAATATGTTAGACCGCTTTCGGGCCGCGATCCCTCAACCCTTTGGGCCGCCCCGCAACTATGAAATTGGGTTTCCGCGGCGCGATGATTTGGAGGACTTCCTCACCCGGAGCGGTCGGCGTGACATCGGCTGGCAAAAATTCGAAAAGGCGATCGCACGCGCGCCGCTTCCGTTCGATGCGGAGGGAATACCACCGGCTTGGCGCGAGCTACTTCATACTTATTGGCAGGAGCAATTGGAGCGTCCAACCGGTACGTTGCTCTCGTTTGCCATGATTAACAGACTTGTCGATTATTTGCTGCGCGAGAACCCCGCGATACGGCGTGCCCTGCAGCTCACCTATCCCTTCGTTTTCCTCGATGAATTCCAAGATACGACATATGCACAATATGATCTGGTGAAGAGTGCTTTTCATGGCAGTGATGCCGTTTTCACAGCCGTCGGCGACGACAAGCAACGCATTATGGGCTGGGCCGGGGCGATGGACAACGCCTTTCAGGAATTTGCTTCTGACTTCAATGCAGTGAACGGAGCGCTACGCTTTAACTGGCGGTCTCATGCGGATCTGGTCGCCATTCAACAGGTGATTGCGGAGCGCATCGATCCAAACGTAGAAGACGTTGAAGCCAGGGGGCAGCGCGCCGTCGACGGTCAGGTCGCTGCGCTTTGGCGTTTCGATACACGCGAGCAGGAAGCACAGCAAATCGCGGCTTGGATCGATAGAGAAATTGAGCACGGCATTCTGGAGCCGCATGATTGCGCCATTCTCGTGCGTATGCGCGCCGACGATGTTGAAGCCGAACTGACGGACGTATTTGCAGCGCAAGGCCTGAAGATCAGAAACTTGGCGCGTAGTGTTGGTGGAATTGCGATTCAGGAACTACTTGCCGAAGAACTGACAGGTATCTTTATACCGCTCTTGAGGCTCGGTACTGGTGAACGTAGCCCGGGTGCCTGGAACGCCACTCAAGAACAGCTGCAAGCGCTATTCGCCATCGATACTGGCGATGAACGAGCCCAGGAGCGGCTGCAGCGAAGTATTGAAGAATTCTCCTCCACTTTGCGTGCGGCTATGCGCGATAACGAACAGAATGGCGAGAGCGCGGCAAATGTGTTTCAGATCGCCCTTGAATTTGTCGGTGCCGATCGGCTGCGCCAGGCTTTTCCCGCCTATAGACGGGACGCGGACTTCGAACGGGTACGGACAGGGTTCATCACGCTGTTTTGCGAATGCGCCGAAGCTGTGGACGCTTGGTCAGACGCTCTCGATCGCTTCGAAGGCATAGGCCAAGTGCCACTTATGACGATCCACAAAAGCAAGGGTCTTGAGTTTCACACAATGATCTTCTTTGGTCTCGATGCACAGACTTGGTGGAGCCTTTCACCCGGACGGGATGAAGAGCTGAATTCCTTCTTTGTCGCCTTCACGCGTGCCATGCAAAGGGCCTTCTTCGCTTATTGCAGTGAGCGCGGACAAGCGATCGGATGGCTTGAAAACATGTTGCTGCCGGCCGGTCTGGAGCGGGTCGACGGGCTCCTGCACCTTGCGGTTGGAGATGAATAGCAAGTTTAGTTTCAATCCACGGCTTAGTGGCCCGTTGGTGCACACGGGGGTATGATCCCGGCTCAGAAGAAGGTGATCTCCCGCAGACCTTGAAATGCACCTTCTCTAAACGCGCCCGTTTTATGCAGCCGAGGGAAATCTGGAAGCCTGTCTAGCTCGACTAACGGAAGCAAAATGTCAGCGCTGAACCATGGCATTTTCGCGGACCTGCTTTCATCATACATCTTCGAAAGTGCCCTTCCGACCGCATAGGCTCCGGCCAAGTCAATTTTGGAAACGCGTGTTCTATTTCTGGGCAGCAGGCTCCCAGTTGTCGATTTACCGCCGACATTGAAATAGATCAGGTCATGGCCCCACCCGAGGCGTATGATATGTGTCCGGTCGGACCGTTGGATTGAAACTCCCGGATATAGGTCTCTGACCCAAACCTTATGTTCATCGCACCAGTCGAGGGCTTCCTTCAGCATCGCTACGCCGCCGAGGTCTTTCTTCCAGATCGGACATAGGTGCTGAAACCCGGCGAATTTGACCCGCTTCTGACTTCTGATGTCATTGGCAATGAAAGCGCCTTCGCGCGTGACCTTCGGAGACCACATTTGTTCCTCGAGCGTGGCTGCGTCCTCCAAACCTATGTGTAAGTCATGAATCGCAACTTTGGTATCCGCGGAAATGGTTCTGTGTCGTGCTTCAAGCAGTGTGATGGGCGGTAGCGGTTTCCTCGGGTATTGGTCGAGGATCGAAGGCCCGTTGGGTCGAACGATATCGTCAGAAACATCATCTGGTCTGTCCGTTTTCACGTCGTGGTCGACCAGCCAGCGGTACGGTGTCCCGAGGTCCATAGGATCATCATTCATGAGCGAAAGATGTGGCAGACCTTTTTTGAGGAACGCCATGATCTCGCGCGTATCCTGACGTTCCGCCCCCATGAGGCGTCCGTGAAAGGATTGGCGGTCTGACTTGCTTTGACGGGCTTTCAGTCTGTTTTCGAGGCGCTCACGTTCGATATCGCTTAGCTGGCGTCGCACATACGCAATCGAAACATCCACGTCCCCGTAGTCGTCATGCTCCTCGAGCGCGCTGCCGAACAGCTTCAATGTGATACGTTGCAGGCGGTTCGGATCGCTGTTGATGACCTTGGCCCGAGCAAGCAGTTCAGAAATGATGGTCTGAACCTTATCGCGCCCGATACGCTTTCGCTTGGATTCCGTTGCGAGGCGAGTTCCGTTCGGCGTTAGCTGCCAGTAAAATAAACCGTCAAGGATGTCGGCAGGCTCCAAGTACCCAGCCTCGGCCATCTGGCGCAAGACTCGGTTGGCGTGATGTGCATCGCAATCCAGAACACGAATTGCCTCTTCAAGTCCGACAGATCTTCCATTCACTGCTGAACGCAGGATTGTTTGCACCAGCTCCAATGGTACCGTTCTTACTGGTGAATGTTTAAGGGACCTCCGTTCATCCATGGCTCGGTAGCCTTGCAAAACAAAACTTCTTCATCTCCGCCCCAGCCTTCCCAACCGAGCCAGTTGCGCCAGCATCTGGGACCCGGCACCCGGTGACCCTGTGCCGCTTCCCCGACCCGTCTGCCCCATCCCCTGCCGCAGTGGCATCTGCTGTACCCCGAAGAACTGCCGAGCCCTAAGGGCTGCATACTCCGCGCCACTCGCCCCACCGATAAGGTAGCGGTTGTAGGCCTGCTGGCTGCCCATGGCGGCGCGCGCGAAGCTGTAGCCGCCGCCGAGGCCACCGGAGAGGGCGGGCATCATGATGTTTCCCGAGATCGCACGGACGATGAAGGGTGTTGCGATGATGAAGCCCTTAGCCATCAGCACCATCATGAAGAAGGGGATGAGCGCGCCAATATTTGAGGCGCCTTCAGGGTCGCCAAGCTCGCCGATGAGTGCGGAGGAAACGCCGGTGATCGTCGCGAACACGCCGGCCACGACGATGGGGTAGAGCGCGAAGGAAACCAGCGCCGACAGCCACCGCGCGAAGTAGTCTTTGGTCACCTCGAATAGTGTCAGGAATATCATGACTGGAGCGATCCCGATCAGAAGTGCGATCATCAAACGCGAGGCCACGAGAATGAAGGCGGCTAGCCCGCCGAGGATCGAGAGTAACAGCACTCCGACAATGTCGAGCATGGCCCCTGCCATCCAATTTAACTCGGACCCGGCGGCGTTGAGATAGTCCCCTAGTTCCGCGATCAGCCGGTCGAATTCTTCGGCGAAAGTTCCAGAGGGACCGGGAGTTCCACCACCGACGGAAGCCACGAGCGCCCCCGCAATGCTATCGATTCCGGCAAGGATGGCGGAGGAGAGGGCGTTGAACTGCACCCAGTTGGTCGCGAATATTCCGATCAACCCGATCTTGACCGCGAGCCAGAAGGCTGTTCGGCCGTCCATCGCCTTGTACTGGTAGATCATGTTCAGGAAGACGAGGATCACCACGAGCGTTGTTCCCAGCACCAGAAGCGTGCCGACCGTTGCCGCGACCGACCCGAACTGGGTTTCTGCGGCGGTGTCGAGATAGCCCTGGGAGGTTTCAACGAAATAGGTGACGACGCTCATAACGGGGCTGCCTTACCAATTGCCTGCGGTTTCGCAGATGGCTTTAGCCTCAAGGCGAACGTCGTTCGCGCGCTGATTGTAGGCGTCGGATGCTTCCAGCATTTTCCAGCGTTCGTCACTCGCGTGCTGCTCATGAAACTCCGCCTCGGCAGCGTCCCAAGACGGGAACCGGATTTCACAGTCGCAGCTTTCGGTCTCGATGATGCGCTCGAGATTCTGGGCGCGGTAGATATCCTGGACCAACACGCGTTGATAGGCTTGGCGCAGGGGTATTTCTTGCATCCAGTTGGGCTCAGCGGGTCGGTCCGGACAGACGTCAAAGCTGCGATCGAGGGTCGGCACCATATTGCGCTCGGCGAAGGCAGGGACAGCCAGTAGGCTCACGGCCAGCGCGGCTAGCGCAAGGGTTAGCAGCGCCGGCTTCATTCCGTGGCTCCGATGATAGTGGTTTCGCGCTTCAGGAAAACTGTGTGGCCGACATTGGCGAATTCCGAGGAGCTGATCGACACGACCTCCCAGCCTTCGGCCCCCTTCGCGTTCAGGCTGGCCTGCATGTCGGTGAGACTGGTTTTTCGGGTCATGGGAAAGGACAGGATGTCGTATTCAAATGTCTTCATCGGGAAGTTCCAATCTCAGTTGCGCCGGGGAGGTAAAATTCGGTGATGCCGCGCCGGCCATCGTGGCGACCGGCCTGGATGATCACATCGATGGAGTTTTCGATGTACTGGATCATGTCGGCATAGGTCATCGGGATCTCGGTCTTGAGTGCGGCGATGGCCAGACGCTGCACGGCAAGTTGCGGGGTTTCGGCGTGCAGTGTGGTCATGGACCCACCATGGCCAGTGTTGATCGCCTCGAGGAAGGTCATGGCCTCTTTGCCGCGCACCTCGCCCAGGATGATCCGGTCGGGGCGCATGCGCAAGGTTGCGGTGAGCAGCACATCGGCGGTCTGGAACTCCGCATCGCGATTGGCGATGAGGGTCACGGCATTGGGCTGGGTCGGCAGAAGCTCGGCGGCTTCCTCGATGGTGACGATGCGTTCCTCGGATGGCACGTGCGAGAGGATCTTGCGCGCAGCCACGGTCTTGCCGGTGGAGGTGCCGCCAGAGACGATCATGTTAAGCTTGTTGGCGACGCAAAAGGCCAGCGCATCGTCGATCACCCCCGCGGCCACCACTTCGCGCAGTTCGTGGGTTTTCTCGAGGCGGAGTTCTTCAAGCTTGCGTTCCTTGCCAAAAAGGAAATCAAGCGCAAGCCCGTCAAGCGGCAGGCTTGAAAAGAACCGAAGGCTGATCGACATGGCCGTTAGCACCGCGGGTGGTGTTATCACCTGCGCTCGGATCGGGCGACCCTTGTAGGTGATCGAGACCGAGATGATGGGGCGGTCCTTGCTCATGGAGGTGTTGGCGGAGGAGGCGATCTGGTTGCCGAGATCTTTGACCTCTGTTGCGGTCAGCTTCTGGTCCAGTCTTCTCATGAAGTGATCGCCCTGGAATTCGCCCCAGCAGCTGCCATCGGGATTGATGCAGATCTCGATGACATCGTCGCGGGCGGCGGCGTCGATCCGATCAAGCGAGGTCTGGAGATAGCTCAGCGACATGGGCTCAGAATATCTCCAGATCGCGGTCGACCATCACCGTGACGCGGGCGCCCTGGTCGACATAGATAACGGGGCCAATGGAGAGGTAATCGCCGATGACGCTGTCCGTAGCATCGGCGAGATCATCGCCCACGTCTTCGAGCGCGTCCGCGGCGGTCTCGTCCTCAACATTTGCAGCGGCGGCGCTTGGCGCGGCGGAGATCAGAGAAATCAGCGCTGCCGAGCCAAAGCGCTCATCAAAGCGCGTGTCGACAAAGCCGGTCACGCCGGAGCGGCCAAGTTCGTCGCCCCCGAAGGAGCTGATCTGGATGGTCTGGTTGTCAGGCAGGATGATCCGATCCCAGGCGATGGTGACACGACGCTGCGCGATATCGACCCCCGAACGATAGCGCCCGATGAGGCGCGCGCCGCGCGGGATCAGAAGCCGGGATCCATCGAAGCTGTAGACATCTTCTGAGACAACAGCCCGGGTTTGGCCGGGCAGGGAGCTGTCGAGGGCGGTCTCCATGACGGCCTGGATCATCGTGCCCTGGATAATGGTGTTGGACGGGTTGGCGATGACCTCTGCCTGCGTCACCGAAGTGGGTAGTGCGCCGTTCAGCACGAAATCAGTTACCTCGCCAAAGGTGCGTTCGGTCAAAGCCGTCTCATTCGCGCCTGAGGTGCCACCAAAGGCGATGGTGGGCGAGGTGATGCGGCGTTCCTGAAATGCGCGTTCCTGTGCCGCGCGGCGTTCAAGTTCCGCGAGCCGTCTTGCTTCCTCCTCGCTGCGGAGCCGTTCTTCTTCCCGCGCCCGCAACTCGTCCTCAGTGGGGCCGATGGGTGCCGGAAGGGGCCGGTTGGCTTCGAGTTGTGCAAGTTCGAGGTCCATGCGGAGCTGCTCCAACTCGCGATCACGGGCAGTGAGCTCGTCTCGGAACTGCTGTTGCGCGGCTTCCGACGCGGCTTGCAGGGCGGCGATCTGGGCGGTCAACGCGCCGATGGCGTCGGCGGCAGCGGTATCTTCTTCGACCACTGGTTCAGGTGTGTTGCGCAATTCCTCGATCTGGGCCTGAAGGGCGGCGAGCTGCGCCAGAAGTTCTGCATTGGGCTCCACCGGCTCCGGTGCGACCAGCACCACCTCGGGTTCGGGTGGGGGGAGGGTTTCAATTGCGCCAAATCCGTCGCCCTCGTTCTGGAACACGTCCGGCGTCGCTGTGGGCAGGGCCTCCTCTTCCTCGGGTTGGGACAGGAAATAGAGCATTGCGCCACCCGCGCCGATCACGAGGACGACGACCAGTGCGAGCAGCGGCGAGCGTCGTGGGGCAGGGGGTGAGCTCGCGCCTTTGCCTTGTTCGAGGGCCGCGAGGCGCTTTTCAAGGTCCGCGTTTCCGGTGTCGCTCATGATCCTGCCCCCGCAGGCGGTGTGGCCTCGATACAAACCACCTCGTCTCCGATCCGCAGAACCCATTGCCTGTTCACCCCGGAGACCCGGATCACGCCATCTTCGGTCGCCTGCGTGTTGACCGTGCGTTCGCGGCCATTGGCGTAACGGAAGATCGCGGGCACGGGCGCGTTCCGTGGGAATTCGAAATACGTAAAGGTTCCGTCATCCCAGACGCGGGTTGGGGTGAACTCGGTCCGCGCGCTGGCACCGTAGTTGTAATTCGGCGCTTCGGCCGCGATGGCGCGTGTGGGACCGCTGTTGTCGTCGGGATAGCGGAACTGGACCACGTAAAAGGTCGGGCTGCGGGTCTCCTGGACGTTGAAGTAATAGCTGCGGCGGTTGGTATAGACGGTCACGTTGGTATGGACACCGCGCGCGACGGGCTTGATCGCGAAGGCCTGCCCACCCGGCACGCCGTCGATCTCGAAGCCCTCCGTGTCGCCGGCGATGATCGAGCGGATGCTTTCGCCCTCGCCAAACTCGATCGTGGTCACATGGGTGAGCGAGACATTCAGTCGATAGACCTGACCTTCCTGGTAGGTGGCCAGGCGCACGCGATTGTCATTGGGACCGCCGCGCGGGATGGCTTCGGCAGCGACCAAACCCGGCAGCAAAACGATAAGGACAACAACTGCAGTTCGTACGAGCAACAAAGTCAGTTCTCCAATCTGTCGGAGCGGATGGAATATTCGAGCACGGTGAAGCCGAAGGGGTTGGTCCAGACCTCATCGATGGAGCGGCGTGTTTCGGGGCGGAACTCGAAGAGAAGCGTGGCGGTGAAGAGCCCGGTCTGGACCCCGTTGATGGATGTCAGGCGCTTCCGCAGGCGGACCGTGGCGCGGTTCGTTCCGATGCGATTGATGCTGAGGATTTCCACGTCGAGCCTGGCATTCGGTCCATAGACCGTGGGTGGGTAGTTCTCGTTGGCGCTGTTCCAGATCTGGCGCAATCCGCTCTCGGCGGCCCCGTCCGAGCGGCGCAGGACGCTGCGGATGCGCAGATCGTTGTCGAGCTGGTTGTACACCTCTCGGTCGGTCACATAGCGAAACACCTCCGCCTCGATGATCGCCTGGTTGGCTGTGACTGACGTCGCGCCCACCGAGGCCTCGGGCAGGGCAAAGCCTGTCTCGGGATCATAGGGCACGACCACAGGCGGCGGATCGATATCGAGGATCGCGACCGCCGCCGCGCTCAGGCATCCGAGTATGCCGAAGATCAGGCCGATGAGCCCAAGGCGCTGCCAGAGCCGTTCACGGCGCAGGGCACCATAGACCAGCTCTTCCTCGATGATGTCTTGTTCACTCGCCAACCGTCACAACCCCTGATCAGTCTGCCCGCAGGTCCGGCAGCGTAAAGTCCATGAAGCGCTGCTCCTCTGCGATGGTGGCGGCATCGATCACACCGCCGGTGCCGTCGCCCACGGTTTGCACCGCTTCAAGCTGCCACATGGCGACAAGCGCGATCGCCAGTTCCGCCGTCACGCGGGTGTTGAGATCGATGCTTTCCTTGAGTTCGTCCATGTCATCGATCAGCCCGACGAGCCGGTCGACGCGTTCCAGCGACTGGCCGGCATCCTCATAGCTGTTCTGGGCCGCCGCCGAGACGAGCGCACCGGTCGTGGCTTGCGTGGCCACACGGTTTGCGCCGGGATTGCCGCTGGTGGCCATTTCCGAGAGCGTGTCATCGTCAAAGCCGAGATCGGCCAGCACCCGGTCCATCTGGGTTTCAATCTCGCCCGCGCCAGAGCCCGACAGGCCAGAGAAGTCACCCGTCTTGATAGCTTCGATGGTGGCAATGATGTCGCCGAACTCCTGATCGAGCAGGCCGTTGAGCTCGTCCTCCATTTCTGTGCGGATGATTTCCGGCAGTTCGGCGAGGCGGGTGAGGGCCTCGTAGGTTCTTTGCAGCTCCGCGAGTTGGTCCGTGAGCGTGGCAAGCTGTTCGCGGAGCTGCGTCAGCTGCTCGTTTTGCAGGATCTCGTCTTCGATCATCTGCCGGAGCTGGTGGATGTTTTGTGCGATGTTCTGGGTATCGACGACGGGCACGCCTTGCGCCATGGCGGGGGTGAGGGTGCCGAGATGCAGACCGATCCCAAGCGTCGTGGCCAAGGCCGTTCTCATGAGTAAATGTCCCATCAGTCTATCTCCCTGATCGTGAATTCCATGAACGCGCCTTCGGCCATGCGGGCGCTGGCCTGTGCCAGCTCCTCGGCGGAGAGAACGCGGGTCCGCGCCGCCTGAAGCCGGATGCGCGCGGCGACGAGGCGCACGAGTTCGGCGCGGGCATAGGTGTTGAGCGCGATGCTTTCCTGCACGTCTTCGGTCGTGGAAATCCGTTCGACGATGTCTTGGATGCGCAAGGCGGCCTGTCGGATCGCGGCGGGCGCGTTGTTGCCATAGAAAGCCGCGCCGTGCCCAGTGACCGAGAGGTTGGCATTGGCGAGAAGCGCCGGATCGATCGTGCCAAGCGCTTCGATCCCGCCGATGCGGCTCAGATAGAGGTTGTAACGTTCGGGGATGACCTGGACGTAGTGCTGAGTCTCGGCGAAGGGTGGAACTCCACCATATTCGAACACGCGGCCGGGGCCGGCGTTATAGGCGGCAAGCGCGTTGATGATATTGCCATCGAATGTGTTGAGCTGGGTCGCGAGATAGCGCGCGCCGCCGTGCACCTGCAGGTAGGGGCTGTCATAGTATTCCGGGTTGATGCCGAGATCGCTGGCGGTGCCGGGCATGATCTGGGTGAGGCCATAGGCGCCCACGGGAGACCGTGCACCAATCGTAAACCGGCTCTCCTGCCAGATCAGGGCTTGAAGCAGCGCGCGCCACTGGACCGGGGAGAGGCCTGCGCGGCCAACACCGGCAAAGCCGCTGGTTTCCTGGGCGACGCGGATGATGAGTTGCTCGATGTTCTCGGCGGCATCCCCGAACATCTGCGCGCCGCCGGGATTGGGATCGATTTCGGCATTGCCATAGACCTCCTCGACGGAACGAGCGGGATCGCCGCTGCCGCTTTCGAGCCCAGAGACCATGGCCGGCAAGCCCTGACCGTCAAAACTGGTTTGGGCATCGAGGATGCGTTGCAGGGTGGCCAATTGCTCCCGTTCGATCTCGGCGATGAGTTCGCGCACGGCAAGCTTGTCGGCCTGAATGGCCAAGTCAGCCTCGCGGTCGCCGGTCTCGACGATATCGCGCGCGGTCAGCCCGCTGTCATTGGTCGGCACACCTTGGGACAGGGCGACACTGGGCAGCAGGCAAAGCGCGAGGATTTGAGGCAAGCTAGACTTCAATGTCGCCCCCCGGCGCGCCAAGGGGCGTGAAGCTGCAATCAGGCGCGACGGGGGCTGTCGAAGCCAGAATGGTAAAGCAATTGGCCTGCGGTTCCTGGTACTGGGCGCAGGAGGCCAACGCGCCGAGCGCGGCGAGAAGTAACAAGATGCGTGTCATGAGAGCCTCCAGAAGTCCGGGCGGTTGCGGTAGTCGGCACCGACGAGGGCCTCGCCTTTTTCCATCCCGCCGAGGATGGTGAGATTGGGCCCGAGGGCGCTCAGATCGGCATCGACGACGATGGATCCCTGGTCGTCACGGATAAGCGCAAGGCGGCTGTCGCTGCCGGTGTTGAGAAGCACATCGAGTTCCTTCTCATAGAGGTTCAGCATCGCGTAATCGGCGGCATGGGCGCGGATGTTCGGGAGCAGGATTTGCGTCGGCACTGCCTCGACGATGGTCTTGCCCGTCCGCGTTCGCTCGAGCTGGCTGGCGTATTGCGTCATCATCACCGCGACTGTGTTCTGCTTGCGCGCGGTCACCAGCCAGTTAGACAGCCGCTCCGCGAAATACGCGTTGTCGAGCGCCTTCCAGGCCTCGTCGATGACGATGATTGTGGGGCGGCGGTCCTCGATCTCGCGCTCGACCCTGCGGAAGAGATAGGAAAGAACGGCCATCCGCTCCTTCTCGGCCTCGCTGTCGAGAATACCGGTCAGATCGAACCCGACGACATCGCCTTCCAGCGAGAACGTGTCTTCCAGCGTCTGCCCGAAGATCCAGCCGTAGCGGCCCTCTTCGGTCCATTCGAGAAGGCGCTGGTGCAAATCGCCGCCATCATCTGTTGACACGAACAGTGACCCGAAATCCCGCCAATTCCGCAGGGCGGAGTTCGTAGCCTGCGCGTTCTGACGCACGACCTCCTGGATGCGGTTGGTCTGCGAAGGCGTGAGCGGCTTGTCGGCGCGATAGAGCAGGGTGGCAAGCCAGTCCGAGAGCCATGCCGTGCCACGCGCATCGGTCTCGGTCCAGAGCGGGTTGAGGCCGGTGGACTGCCCGGCCTTTAGCGATGCATAGCGCCCGCCATTGGCGCGGACCGCCATCTCCATACCGAGACGGTAATCGAAGACGAAGATCCGCGCCCCTGCTCGACGGGCCTGGGTCATCAGGAAGGCCGAGAGGACCGATTTGCCTGAACCGGGCCGTCCCATGATCAAGGTATGCCCGCTGGTGGGTTCTTTCTCGGGGCTACCCTGCTCGTGATAGGAAAACCGGTAGGCGCTCTGCTCGGGCGTGGGCAGGTAGGTGATGACCTTCCCCCAGGGTGTCTTCTCCGTCGGCTTGCCGAGCTGCGTCCGATGAAACGCCGCGAAATCCGCGAAGTTGCGATTGGTGATCGCACTGGCACGTACGCGCTTCGGTTGGTTGCCGGGATGCTGGCTCAGGTAATGCGCCTTGGCCGCGACCCGCTCGCCGATCATCTTCACGCCTTCGGCGGCGGCGGCGTTGACAATTTCGGCGCTGAGCGTCTGCAGCTCATCGATCGTATCGCAGAAGATCGTCACGACCATATGGTGCTCACCAAAGCTCTGGCGCTTGGCCTCCAGATCATCGGCTGCGATGTCGAGCGCTTCCATCAGCGACAGGGCCGCATCCTGGCTCGCCTGCATCTGGCGCTTTTGCCGCTTGATCCGACCCGCCATGAGGTTCGAATTGATCGGCGTGAAGGAATGGGTGACAATCATGTCGATGGGGAGGTTCAGCATATCGAACATGGTGCAGGAGGTGGCTTCGGAGTATTCCCCGATGGTGAAGCTCTTCCCGAAGCGATGGCCGACGACGCCTTCGGAAAGCTCGAAATGATCCCCTTGAAACGTCACGCGCGTGTTGGCGACGTTGAAGGACAGGAAGCCGTAGGTATTGGCGGGATAGAGCGGCAGTTCTGTCCCCGTGTTGAGCGCACCCAGAAACCCGATCAACTCGCCGCTTTCGGAAGTCAGCACGCGCGGGTTCAGCTCCGTCAGGCCCGACACGAACACGCTTACGGCCTCGCCCAGACGACGCAAACGCTTCTCAGTCACTTCCTTGAGACGATCCGGCTCGCTGCGGTTCAGGAACGGCAGGACACTTTTGGGAGGCGGGCGATGAATGACCGTGAGCGTCAGCGTCTTGTCGCGCAGCCCGCTGGTTTCGAGTTTTGCGCGCCAGAGCCGGTCAACTTCTCCAGCAAAACTGTCCTCACGCAATGGCTCGAGGTCCGGCGTAATCGCCTTGGACACCTTGTGGACGTAGTAGCTGAACTCCGGCCCCAGCTGCGCGATGATCCGGGCGAAGAGGGCGGTCACCTTGTCAAGATAGGCATCATCCGTCGTGTAACTGTTAACCCCGTCGAGCCGGATGCACTGGAAAAGCTCGTTGACCCGCGTCCGCACGGTGCGGTCATCCACCAGGCTGACATAAGGCAGCATATGCGCGAGGCGGGTTTCACGGGCAAACCATTCCGGCGTCATGGTCCGGGGATCGAGGGCTTCGTCCATGGCTGCATTAGGGCGCATAGCTGTCCCCGCCGTGGATGGAGCGGTTCCGCGTGGGCGGAGTCTCTTGCAACGCCGTCATCATCACGTCGATGAAGCGCGGATCCCAATCCGCAGCCTTCCAAAGCACGGGATAGAGCAGGGCGGCCACGCCCAGCACCACGATGTGCTGGACCCAGACGAACAAGAGCACCGAGCCGAAGAGCCAGACCATCGCATACATGATGGGCAGGCCCAGAAGCTTCGGCGGGCGCACGAGGCCGAGAAAGAGGGGCGAGCGCTCAGCCACCGGCAAAGACCGCGGCAACGATGGTGGGGGCGGCAGCGACACCAGCGATGCCCACAAGCACCCAGAGAGCCTGGCGCAGATCGATGATGTTGAAGAACCAGCTCAGGAAGACACCGAGCACGGCGAGCGTGGCGATCACAACACCAAGCGGACCGGTCAGCGCATCGACGATGCCCTGCAACAGGCTCTGGATCGGCGAGAGATCGATGCTTTGTGCGAGCGCAGGCTCTGCGACGAGCAGGAAGAGCGCCAACGAGGCGACGAATAGGTTTGAAATCTGTCTCATGAATTTGATCCTTCCAATCGGGCCACGACGGCCATGACACGGGCCACGTGGTTCTGGGTTTCTCGGTAGGGGGGAATGCCGCCGTATTGGCGCACAGCGTCGGGACCGGCGTTGTAGGCTGCGAGGGCAAGCCGCGGATCGCCGAAAGTCTCTAGCATCATCGCAAGATATCGGGCGGACCCGTCAAGGTTTTGAAGCGGATCACGTGGGTCGACGCCGAGATCGCGCGCCGTCGCTGGCATCAACTGCCCGAGGCCGATGGCACCGGCGCTCGAGACCGCATCCTGCCGGTAGGCGCTCTCGACTTCGATATTGGCGCGATAGAGGGTCAGCCAGTCTCTGACAGAAAGGTTCGCGCCACGCACGCCGGGATGACCGCCGTATCGTAACGCAGTAGCTTCAATGGCCGTGAGTACATCCGCGCGGGGCAGGGGAGCAGGCCGAGCAAGGGCGGCCAATTGGATGTCTTCTGGTTCAGCGTCTCGGTCACCAAGGATCGCCAGATCGTCGGACGCAGACCCCTGGCCGATGCCGTCATTGTAGTTGCGGGCAAAGCTGCCCTGGGAGCGAGACGGGGTCAGAGAGCCATCGCTCTCCATGACCAGCACCATCTGCGCAGTGGCTGGACCCGCGAGATACCAGAAAAGGAGAAGGCTACTTGCTGCCCCCCTTGTCGGTCGCAGCCAGCTTGTGTGTTGTCCGCTGGCCTTCTTCGAGCGGGACATCGGCATGGGAGAAGCCGATACCGATGAGGAAGGACACCACGCCTGTGATGGTTTTGAATTCGCGGATCTTGATGTCGTTATAGGTCGTCCGGGTGCGGGCCGTGACCAGCAGCTTCTCCACGCCCTCGTCAGAGACGACACGCATGATCCAGACCCCGTAATAGCTCGGGCCCTTCTTGTGTGCCGACTCCTGGCACAGGATTTCAGCGCTATAGCCGCTTTCCACGAGTTCGCGGAAACGTGCTTCCGTAACCACATTTGGTGCTTCGATGTCCCAGTTCATGGCCCGGCTCACGCTTTCTTCAAACGCGCAACGCCCGGGCATTCCCACTTGAAGCCCAGAGTTACGATAGTATATTATTAACCGCAAGATATAATGCGGCAGATACGGCTGTATCTCGGTTACTCAAACTCTAGGCACGGCCATTGGCGTCTATCAAGGAAAATAGGGGTTTCAGAAACCTGCGGTTGAGCCGATGGGTGACAATGCAGGCTGTGGCCTTGCTGATGCTCGTTCCGGTCGCAAGCCAGGCCGGGTCCTGTCTCGCACCCGTCCGACCGTTCGTTCCAAGCGATTCGCAGGCCGCCCGGGACTACGCCGATATCATCCGGCAGGACTTCGAGGTCTACATCACGGACATTCAGGACTACTTTCGCTGCCTCGAGCAGGAGCGGGCGCGTGCCTTCGAAGAAGCCCGTGAGGTCAGTCAAGACTACGGGCGGTTTCTGGAATTCGTGGGGGATTGATGGGCCACTGGGCATGCATCAGACTTGCAGCCCATGGAAACCAGACGCCGATAACACCCTCAAATATCTACTTTTTAGATAACAGATTTCATCCGCTAGCGACGTCACAAAAGGTATGTGACGCGTGGCGAAAACAATCAGAACAAATGGCCAATTGGCGCTCGTCCGTGCGTTGGTTGATGCACGTCAGGACGCGGGTCTCAGCCAGCAGCAGTTGGCGGCGAAGCTCAAGCGCCATCAGTCGTTTGTGGCACGCCTTGAAAGCGGCGAGCGACGTATCGACGTCGTGGAGTTTACAGTTCTGGCGAGGGTCATCTGCTTTGACAAAAACGAAGTCCTGTCGATTGTCGAAGCCGCCACGGAGCCCGACCACAAAATTTGAAAGCAATGTAATTTTGGGACGCTCCGCATTGTGCGTCCCCATGTGAAGTGAGCTCCTCAACAAAGAGCAGTTAGCCAACATCCCCAAAGCGCGGCATGCGGTGCAGGCGAGCACCGCAGCTCGTCACGCTGCAAAATCAGAGCCTCAGTGCAGGAAGTCAGTAAACAGTGAACGATGATAAAGGTGAGGGCATCGCGATCGCCAATCTGATCGGGGCCGATGGGTGCAGTATAGTTGGTTGGGTTTATTGCTGGACCACAGGCGCGCATGCGGTGATGTGGGACGTCCATGGGCCCAAGCCGGTATCGGAAATTCGGCCGGATCTGACTGCGGAACAAAAGCAGGAAATCGCCTTCGACGCGCTCACGCGGATCGGAAGCGGCGACAGCAGGTAGGTTCCTCGGCAAGCCGTCAGTTCATATTTGATGGTTGGGGTCGGCCGGCATACCGGACCTTGGGGCCGCACATGGCGAATGACCGTGAAGAGCCCAGAGTCACCGATGCTGCGGCGCGCACGAACGTCGGCTTCCGTCCGAGCGCGTCACGCCTTGATGGAGTTAGTCAGCTTCCGCCAAGTCACTACGGGCATCCCGAATGATCATCCACGAGGAATGCAGGAACAGTCCTGCGATGGCGAACGCGACGATGAGGTCAGGCCAGGCACTTCCGAGCCACGCGACCAGCCCGGCGGCGATCACCACGGCGAGATTGCCGATGGCGTCGTTGCGCGAAAAAAGCCAGACGGCCCGCATGTTGGCATCGCCCTTGCGGTGCTTCAGCAGCGGCAGGACCGCGAGGACGTTCACGATCAGCGCACCCACCGCGAAGGCTCCCATCAACCCGGCTTCGGGCGTCGTCTGATTGAGAACGCGCCAAATCGTGCTGCCGACAACGCCAAGGCCCAGAAGGCCCAGAAACACGCCTTGGATCATCGCCGACCGCGCCCGCCAAGTCAGACTCCAACCGATGGCGAGCAGGCCCAAAAACGTAATTGCGCCGTCGCCCAGAAAGTCCAGCGCGTCCGCCTTCAGCGCCTGCGAGCCGGACAGGAATCCGCCGAACATCTCGACCACGCCGTAGCCGAGATTGAGCAGGACCACGATCCAGAGGGCGCGGCGATAGCCCGGGTCCTTGTAGGCCGGATCGGACGATGTATCGCCGTCCTCCATCTTCTCGAACCCGTAGCCCGTGGCGTCGAGCGCGGGGCGCACTTTCGGCAGGTCCACCTCCGCGATCCGCAATGTCATGACATGGGTGGCAGCCGATACCTTCACATCGCCTTCGGCCACGCCTGCGGACCGGGCCGCGCGCTCGATCTCGGCCGCATCCTTGGCGCAGTCCATGCCCTGCACCCGCATTCGGATCGGCGTGGAGGCCGTCGGCAACGTGCTGTTCTCGGCTTGGCTCATGTGCGATCCTCTTAAAGTTGACGGGCGAAAGGAGCCGCCGCTAACGTATCAGTGGATAATGATATGACGACGCAAGACGTTCAAGACGATCTTTCGGCACCCGATACACTGGAACTGCGCGCAAAGCTCTTTCGGGGCCTAGGCGATCCCAGCCGCCTGGCGATCCTCGATGAGCTGGTGGCGGGCGAACGCAGCGTTCAGGAGATTGTCGGAAATACAGGGCTCGGGCAGCCCAATGTCTCGAACCATCTACGCTGTCTGCTGGAATGCGGCCTGGTCAGCCGTCGCAGTGAGGGCAGGTTCGTCAGATATAGTCTGGCGGACAGGCGGGTCGCCGGGCTGATCCGTGACGCGGATCAGCTCCTTGCCTCGACCGCAACCGGTATCGACAACTGCAAACGCTATACCGAGTAGTCAGCGTCCTGTCGGCTGGGAAACCCGAAAAACCTCGGCGTCCGTTTCCGATACGTGCGGTAGGGCGCGCCGTAGACCTCTTCCAGCCACGGCTCTTCGGCGAACGGAGCGAGCGCAAAGGCAATCACACCGCCTGTCGCGATGATCCATGCAGCGGGAGTGGCGGACAGGATCGCCCATCCGATCAAGATGCCCATGTCTGCCACGTATTGCGGGTTGCGCGACCAGAGGTAGAAGCCATCGGTTTTCAGCTCGGCTTCCGCGCCGCTGGTGGCGTCGAGTCCGATGCCCAAGGCAGCAGGCCAGACTACAGCGTTGCCCGCCAGGATCAGCGGCAGGCATGCGCCCCATCGGAGCCAGAGCGGCCAGTCCAGCATGTTCCATTCAGCAAGGCCTACGAGGATCGCAGCGGCGAAAACCGCGAGGGTCGGTGGCCAGACCATAGTCTGACTGAACCAGCTCACCCGTTGCGGGGGCCAAAGACGGCGCGCCGGAACAAGGATCGACCAGAGCAGCATTGCAAGGAGAACGGCTTCGCAGACAAGCGCGACGGTCAGCGCGAAGGGAACAAGATCGTTCATCCGTGCGGCTCCTCGCCATGCCCGCGCCCGCCGAACTCGGACGGCTCGCCGCAGGCGTGGCGCGCGCATTCCAGCTCCAACGTCGTGTGCTCGATGTCGAACCGGTCGGCGAGTGCCGTCTTGATCCGATCTTTCACTGCGTCGGCTTCGTTCCAGCGGCCCTCGGTGATGACGACATGCGCGTCCAGGGCCGCACGGTGTTCGTCCATCTGCCAGAAATGCGCGTGATGGATGCCCGTCACGCCGTCGATCCCGCGCACGGTCTCCAAAACCGCCTCCGTCTCGATTTCGGGTGGCGAGCCGAGCATCAGGATACGGATTACCGGCCCGATCTCGCGGAACGATTGCCACAGGATGTAGCCCGCGATCAGCACCGTCACGAGCGGGTCGATCAGCCGCCAGTCGTAGAGCAGGATCAGCGTGCCCGCGACGATCACGGCGACGGAACCGAGCGCGTCGGCCACGTTGTGCAGGAAGGCCGCACGGATGTTCACGCTGGATTTGGACATGGCGTAGGTCAACGCCGCCGTCACCGCGTCCACGATCAGTGCGATCCCGGCGATCACGACGATCAGCCAGCCTTCGACGGGCGGCGGGTCGGCAAAGCGCAGCGCGGCCTCGTAAAGCAGGTAAAGGCCGATCACGATCAGCGTGGTGTAGTTGATGAGCGCGGCGACGACCTCGACCCGACCGTAGCCGAACGTCATTTCCGCATCCCTCGGTCGCCGCGCGATCTTCCGGGCCGCGAAGGCGATGATGAGCGAGATCGCATCGGAAAAGTTGTGCAGCGCGTCCGCGATAAGCGCCAGCGAACCGGAAACGATGCCGCCCACGATCTGCGCGACCGTCAGACCCATGTTGACCGCGATGGCGGCGAATACCCTGCGGTCGCCTGCGTCGGGATCGACGTGATGATGGTGGCCGTGCCCCATAGCGGCAACTCCTTTCGATTCGTATCGTTTCAGGATAGATACGATCTACAGCGACTGTAGGTTCAAGGGGCGACATGAAAGAATATTCCATCGGGCAGATGTCGCGCCGGACGGGCGTGAAGGTCACGACGATCCGCTACTACGAAAGCCGAGGTCTGATACCGGCACCGGCGCGCACGACAGGCGGGCAGAGGCGCTACGATGAAGCGGCGCTCGAACGGCTCGCCTTCCTGCGCCACGCAAGGGAATTGGGCTTCGGTCTCGATGACATCGCCGATCTGATGGCACTGGCCGAAGTCCCGTCAAAGGATTGCGCCCCCGCCCACGAAATTGCGCGGAAGCAGCTCGCGGCCGTGGACAGACGGTTGACCATTCTCGCGCAACTTCGCGAAGAGCTGGTGCGGATGGCCGACGCGGATGATCCAGGCCATGCAGGAAAGTGTCGCGTTATCGAGGTTCTGGGGGATCACAGGCTCTGCATCGGTGCGCACGACCTGCCAGACGAAACGTCGCAAATGCTGTGAGTTATCGTCGCCGCGCCAACTCGCGATAGAGCGCGGGTGGAGAAACACCGATCTGATCCGCGTCCCTGATCCACTCGCCCTTCTCCGGCTCTCCGTGAAGGTCCAGCCATGCGTCCAGCCTGTCGGAGACGCGGCGCAGGCGCATTATCTCGATGCTTGCCCGCTGAGCCTGGACCTCTAGGGCGTGGGTTTGATAAGACTCAAAGCCTGCGTCCGGTTTATCTCGCAGTGCAGCCAAAAAATCGGCACGGGGCATGGTCGCAATTTGGGAAGGTGTGCGCGCAACCGCATCGCAGTGGTAATTCGTGGCGAACAGGGAGGCTTCGGCCAACGCAGCGCCCGGCCGTCGCGATATGGAGGGTGAGTGACGTTCCGTCGTTCATCGGGCGTTCTAGCGCGACCATGCCTGATCGCACCAGATACATGGACCTCACCCGATCTTCCCGCCGGAACAGGACCGCTCCTTGCTCGAGCGCACGCAATGGCGCGCCATCAAATATATGCTGCCATTCAGACATGATAGAAATCATACGCGCATTCGGACACATCCGGTAGGGTACGATGAAACTCAAGTGAGGAACGGGAATGAAATTGAACGTGATCCTGGCTGCAACGGCCATTTTTGGCGGCGCGGCCATTGCATTGGCGCAAACGATGCACACCGATCATGATGCAGGGATGGATCATGCCGCACATGGTCCGGCTGACACTGCCGACCGTGGAGTTCTGACCGAACCGGGTCAGGGCGCGTTCGCGGCGCTCTCCGAAGTCGTGCGGGTGCTGGAAGCCGATGCCGACACGGACTGGTCTCGGGTCGATCTCGCGGGGCTACGGGCACATCTGGTCGATATGGACCGGCTCGTGTCGGATGCTGTCGTGACGGAAACGGACCTGCTGGACGGGTTGTTGATGATGGCGACCGGCGATTTGGAAACGATTGCCACGCTTCGCCGCATGGTTCCGGCCCATGCCGCGCAACTCGCACGGGATGATCGCTGGACAGTGGACGCGGCCGAAGTCGAAACCGGTGTCGAGTTGCGCGTCACCAGCGACGATCCGGCCGTTGTTGCCCGGATTAGGGGCTTGGGCTTCTTCGGATTGATGGCGAGCCAGGATCATCATCGCGAACATCATCTGATGATGGCGGTTGGGGACGATGCGCACGCGCATTGACGCCCGCGACAGGATGTATCGCGGCTTGCAGCTTGCAAATATCCTCATACCCCATGTAGGTATGTGCCATGACTTTGATCCGGCTTTTTCTTGTTGTCTTGGTTGCGCTGTCCGCTTCGATCTCCGGGGCGATGGATGCGGGCCATGCGGCTGTCGTCGAGCATAGCCACGTTGCGATGGATGAAGTGGCCGGCGATCAGCCGGTCTGCTGTTCAGAAAGCTCTGAGCGCTCCCAGACCTGCCATGCGCTTCCCGCGCTGCTTCCCGGTGCAGGCCACCATGACGACGCCTCTGCGAGGTGCGAGGATGTCTTCGTCGTCGCAAGCCTGCTGCTAACGGGCATCGAGCCGTCCGGCCCTCTCGACCCGCCCCGCGTTGCGTGATGCCTGCCGCGTTCCCCGTATCGCGGTCCCTTCGTTGCAATCACACCAGAACGGGCAGAGCCCGTGCGTATTCCTGTCGAGAGGAAAAGACATGAAATTTATCAAGACACTACTCGCCTTCACCCCTGCCGCAGCACTTTCGCTTGGCCTCGCCTCCTTCGGCGCGGTCGGTATGGCCCATGCCGACAATCATTCCGGTATGGCCGATCACGGCACGATGCACGTGACCAAAAGCCCGACCTGCGGCTGTTGCGGTGCCTGGGTCGCCCTGGCCCGCGAGGAAGGCTACGACATCGAGGTCACGGACACCCGCGATGTCACCAGCATAAAGCTGGAAAACGATGTGCCGGGCACGATGTGGTCCTGCCATACCGCAATGATCGACGGCTATGTAGTCGAAGGCCATGTGCCGTTCGCAGCCCTTGCCAAGCTGCTAGAAGAACGTCCCGAGATTGACGGGATCGCGGTCCCCGGAATGCCCGGCGGCTCGCCCGGTATGGGGAACGACCCGACCGCGCAGTATGATGTGCTGGCCTTCGGTGGCGACACCGGTGAGGGCGAGGTCTTCTATCAGGCCGGTCTGTGAACCGGACTATGGCGCTCGGTCTGGGGACAGCGGTTCTTGCGGGAGCCGCTGTCCTCGCCTTCGGGTGGAGAACCTCGGCACCGGCCCAGACCGTGCTGATGCCATCCGACCCGGACGTGGTGGCCCTTGGACAGACGATCTACGCCGAGAACTGCGCGTCTTGCCACGGTGCGAACCTCGAAGGTCAGCCGAACTGGCGGTCGCCCGGCCCGGATGGGCGGCTTCCCGCGCCGCCCCACGATGAGACCGGACATACGTGGCACCATAACGGCGACACGCTGTTCCGGCTGACCAAATACGGCACCGGCGCTCTGATCGGCGATCCCGACTACGAATCCAACATGCCCACTTATGAGGGCGTTCTGACGGACGACGAGATCATCGCCGTCCTCAGCTACATTAAATCGACATGGCCGCAGGCAATTCGCGAACGCCATGACGAAATGGAGAACAGACAATGAAGCAAATTATTCTGGCCCTTGCGGCCGCACTGGGGACCGCGACAGCCGCACTGGCCCATTCGAAAGCCGAAGACACGACCCCGGCGAACGGGGCAACCGTCGAAACGGTCGAGGCTATCGAACTGCGCTTCGATGATCCAATGCGTGTCACCGCCATTAGCCTAAGCGGTCCTGACGGAGAACTGGACGTCACCCGCGAAACCGGCCTCGATCCAGTGACGGAGTTTCGGGCCATGCCGCCCGAAGATGTGCCCGCCGGGGCCTACACCGTAGATTGGCGTGGGCTGTCTTCTGACGGCCATCCGATGCAGGGCAGCTTCGACTTCACAGTTGCGGACTGACCGTTGGACGGGCTGGCCCCTATAGACGGTTGGGCGCTTTTGGCAATCCTCGCGAAAGCTGCTGGATATGCAGCGGCGCTGGTTGCCATGGGCGGGCCGCTCTTCGTCGCGGTCTTTAGATTTGCGCCGGATGACGTGCTGCGCCTCGCGCGAAAGCTCGCTGTGATCGCGGCGCTGCTCGGTCTCGCCGTGCTGGCACTGCGCTTCGGTATCCGGTCTGCCCGCATTTCGGGCATGGGCTTTGAGGGCGCGGTCGATCCCATAATGCTCGGTCTCGTCTGGGACAGCCCGCTCGGCACGGCGGCGCTCTGGCGTGGGGCGGGTGAACTGCTGATCCTCGCTGTGCTGATCGAGGGGACCTTCGGCCTGACGGCAAGCCTTCTAGGCGCTTTGCTGGTGGCTGTATCCTACACGCTGGTGGGCCATTCGCTTGGTGATCCGCGCTGGCTTCTCGCGGCCCTCGTGGGTGTGCATCTGCTGGCTGCGGCCTTCTGGATCGGCGCTCTGGCACCTTTGCATCGCGCGGCGGGCCTGACCGGCTGTGCGGCCCTGCTGCACCGCTTCGGCACGATTGCCAGCGGGACAGTGGCGATCCTCGTCCTCGTTGGCCTGACCTTTGCCTGGCTCATGATCGGCTCGTTCGGCGGCTTGTTCGGGACCGCCTATGGCTGGACGCTGATTGCCAAGATCATCGTCGTCACCGGGCTTTTGGGGCTGGCCGCAAATAACAAGCTCGGGCTCGTGCCCGCTCTCGCCTCCGGCGATCCGACGGCTTCCACTAACCTGCGCCGCTCAATCCGCATGGAAATCATCGCAGTCGCCCTGATCCTGCTGGCGACAGCCACTCTGACCTCAATCACCACGCCCCCGGTGAACCTGTGACTGGAAAACCGAAGATGACAAATATCTCACGACGCACATTTCTGACTGGCGCTGCCGCACTTTGCGGGACGACATTTCTGCCTCGCTCGACATTGGCTGATACTGCTCTGCCGGTCCTGCGGGCCGCGCCCTCCACGGCACAGCTCGCCCCCGCCGGATACCCAGCCACGCCGGTCTGGGCCTACGCGACAGAGGGCGCGGGCGTGATCCCCGGCCCTGAAATCCGCGTCACAGCGGGCGAGCGTGTCCGGCACCGGCTGGTCAACGATCTGCCGCAACCGACCGCCGTTCACTGGCACGGCATCCGCATCTCAAACGCGATGGACGGAGCCGCGCCGTTGACGCAGGCCCCGGTGCCGCCGGGCGAGAGTTTCGACTATGACTTCGTGGCCCCCGATCCCGGCACTTACTGGTATCACTCCCACGACAGAGGTTTCGAACAAGTAGCAAGAGGGCTGGCAGGTCCCCTGATCGTGGAGGACAATGACCCGTGGCTCGGCGAGCCAAGTGCGGCGACCCGCGAATTGACGCTGGTTCTCGATGACTGGTTGCTCGACGCAGACGCAGCGATTGTCGAAGACCGCTGGGACGATCTTCATGCCGCTGCCCATGATGGAAGAATGGGCAACACGGTCACGGTCAACGGCAGGGCCTATCCCGATCTGGACATGCGACCGGGCGAGCGCGTGCGTCTGCGTCTTATAAACACCGCGACTGCACGGGTCATGCCCTTGGCCATGCCGGGTCTCTCGTCACGCCTCATTGCTCTGGACGGGCATCCGGTTCCGCCGCGCGACGTCGAAACGATCCTGCTAGGACCGGCGCAGCGGGCGGATGTGGTCATGGACATGCCGCTAGACCCTGAGACGGAAACGGCCCTGCTTCTCGATCCCGGCAACGGAGAATGGGTCGATGTCGCGGCCTTCGTTGCGACAGGTGAACCACTTGCACCTGTGGAGGGTGAAGTGCGGCCGCTCCCCGCATGGAGCACCCTTCCGGTCCCAGATTTATCCGATCCGCAGCGCGAGGTGCTGCTGATGGAAGGCGGGGCGATGCGCGGGATGCTCGAAACCCGATACCGGGGCGAGGTCATGGATTTTCGTAAGCTGGCCTCGAACGGCATGGTTTGGGCCTTCAACGGCGTGGCGCACGGGATGGACGCGCCGATGTTCCGCACTGCGTTGGGCCGGACGGTGCATTTGGAAATGACCAACCGCTCCGTGTTCCCGCACGCCATCCACCTGCACGGCCATCACTTCGAGGTTCTGACCCGCAGCGGTGCCCTGAACACGCCGGGCGACGTGCGCGATACCGTTCTGATCGGGGCGGACGAAACGCTGGAAATCGCGTTCGTCGCGGACAATCCGGGACAGTGGATGCTGCATTGTCATATGCTCTCGCATCAGGCGTCGGGCATGATGGGCTGGTTCGAGGTCGCGTGACGGTCTGGGGTCCCCTTCTGGCCGGGGTCGGTCTCGGCGGCGTCACGGTGGCGCTGATGGCAATCGGCGGTGTAATGAACCAGCGCGGAACCTGGGCCACCATCATGGTGGCCATCGCGTCCTTCTACGTGGTTTTCGCGATCCAGACCAGGGATACTCTTGAAATCGTCGTCCATACCGGTCTCGCGGCGGGCTTCGTGGCTCTGGCGATCATCGGCGCGCGCACCTCGTCCTGGATACTCGCCGCAGCTCTGCTGGGGCACGGGATATTCGATGTGTTCGCCGGATCGGTCATCTCCAATCCCGCGCCGGGATGGTGGGGGCCGTTCTGCCTCGGGATAGACGTGGTGCTGGCATTGGCGCTCGCCGCGATGCTTTGGCGCGGGCAGGTGCTCGATTGAGAAAAGCTACCGCGACGCCTTCTGCAAGAGCCCGATCAGCTCGTCGAACTTGGCGCGCTGTTCCTCCGGGTCGCCGCTTTCAATCGCTGACTCGACGCAATGCTCGGCGTGGTTCTCCAGCACCAGCTTTTCGACACCCAGCACGGCCGACCGGATCGCGGCCGTCTGCGCCAGGATGTCCATACAGTAGCGGTCGCTCTCGACCATCTTGGCGACACCACGCACCTGTCCTTCAAGCCGCGACAGGCGGTCCAGCGTCTTTTCCTTGTTGGCCTTCATGCGGCGGCGCTCCCTTTCTTGGAACCATAGGGCTGACATTCCAGTTATATACCCCATATGGGTATATTGAAGAGACAGACAATGGCACATCAGGACAACACTACAATGGTTTCACACGACAAGCACCACGATAGCGAGACGGGCAAAGGCGGCGGCTATGGCCGTTTCTTCGCGATGATCGGCACCTCGACGGTGGTGATGTATGGCCTGATGTATCTCAACACCTACGCGCTCGATCACGTTTTCTTCTCGCAAACGCGGATGTGGATGGCGCTTTACATGGGTGGGATGATGGCAATCATCATGCTGGCTTTCATGCTCGGCATGTATTCCAACCGGAAAACCAACATCGCGATCTTCGCTGGCGCAGCCATCGCCTTTGCCGCCGGTGTCTATCTCGTCCGGTCGCAGGACACGGTGGGCGATGTCGCATGGATGAAGGCGATGATCCCGCACCATTCCATCGCGATCCTGACCAGCGAACGGGCGAACATTTCCGACCCGCGCGTCCGCGCGCTGGCCGATGCGATCATCGAGGCGCAGCGCAGCGAGATCGAGGAGATGAAACTCTACATCGCGGATATCGAGGCCAATGGGGACGCGGCTCCCGGCACGGATCGTGTCGAAGTCAGCCCTCAAAACTGAAGATAGATTTAAAAGAGCAATGACATGATGAACGAAGATCAAATGATGGACGGAAGCGGTTGGATGATGGGCGGTATGGGTTTGATTTCCCTGCTCGTGATCGTCTTTCTGATCGCCGGTATCGTCTATTTCATCCGCAACTCTCGCGGACGCTGAGCGCAAGGAGACTATGACATGCCGAAGGACACCCGCGACGTCGCAGACGTAACGACCGATCCCGGAACTGCCGCCACCGGAAAGACCGCCGTTCTCTACCGCATGGCACTGCCGAACCATCTGTGTCCGGCGGGCCAAAAGGCGCGCTGGCTTCTGAAGTCCAAGGGTTATGATGTCGATGATCGCCTGTTCCGCGAACGCCCAGAGGTCGATGCCTTCAAGGAAGAATTCGACGTTCCCACGACACCGCAGGTGTGGATCGAGGGTGAGCGGGTCGGCGGCTATGACGCCCTGCGCCAGAAGCTGACCGGCCATGACCCGGATGCGACGACCTACAAACCGGTGATCTACCTCTTCGCGGTGGCCGCCGCGACAGCGCTTGCGCTGTCCATCGGCTTTCTCGGCACGATCTCGTGGCATACACTCGGATGGTTCATCTCCGTCTCGATGATCCTGCTGGGGATGCAGAAACTCCGCGATATAGAGAGTTTCACGACGATGTTCCTCAACTACGACCTGCTCGCGCGCAAGTGGGTGCCGTATGCCTATGTTTATCCATGGGTCGAGACGGGGGCGGGTATCCTGATGACGGGTATGCTGCTGACCTGGCTTGCCGCCCCTGCGGCGCTTTTTATCGCCACGGTGGGTGCTGCCAGCGTGTTCAAGGCCGTCTACATCGACAAGCGCGAACTGAAATGCGCCTGCGTGGGCGGAGGCGCGAACGTGCCGCTTGGGTTCGTAAGCCTTGCCGAAAACCTGATGATGATGGGAATGGCCATCGTCATGTTGGTCAGACTGATTGTTGGCTGATGGAAAGAAAAACCGATTGGAAGCGACGGGCACTGCTGGCTGGCGGTGCCCTCTCCATCTACGGATGGGTCAAGGGTGCGCCTTATCTGGCCTCGCTAAGTCGGCCGGATTTTGCATTCGAAGACATTCCCGACCTTCCGCCCTTCCGGCGTTTGCAGGGAGCCAGGGCATCCACGCCGGGCGCGGCGATCTTTGCGGGCCTCGATATGGGTGAGGCTGAAGCCGACGTTAACAACGAGCTTGAACAGTTTGTCAGGACAAATCCGTGCGCCGCTTTCTTCGGTGAAGGTGCGACCGATACTGTTCCCGTTGCTATGTTCTCGGACTTCGCCTGTCCTATCTGTCGCGTGATGGATGATCGTCTCACTGATCTCGAAGAGAGTGATCCCGCCACGTTCCACATTGTTCGACACCAGCTCCCGCTCCTCGGCGTCGCGTCGGCTACCGCCAGCCGCGCGGTTCTTGCTGCTGATCTGCAAGGCCGATACCGCGATATGCACGCGCGCCTGATCCGTAGCCCGGCCGTGACGGATGAAAGCTACATCGCTGCGATTGCGGAAAACCTCGACCTGGATGCCGACAGATTGCTTGAAGATATGCGGTCGGACGCTATCGAGCGCCGTTTGGGCCTGACGGCGGCAATCGCGGATGTCTTCGGCTTTATTGGTACACCTGCCTTCGCAGTCGGTCGCACCGTGTTCATGGGGTCGATTCCGACAGGAGCGCTCCGCAAGCTGATCGCGGAAGAGGTCAGGAATCCCTGCCTGATCGACTGATTTATTGCGTAAGGGGCTGTCAGATTCAAATTTCAGAAGGGGCGGACGTTCAAACGCTTGAGTTGGAGGTCCGCTCTGTCCGCTCAGCTGACCTTGGCATCGACAGCAGCGAACGACCGGTGATTGAGTAACTCCGAGTACTTGGGCCGACACGGATGAATGCCAACGCTGTCTTTGTCGGCGCTAGTAGTTCACCTGCTCAAAGCCGTAGTTCCCTTCATAGTCACGCCAGTCGACGAAGACAGAACGGTGATAGATGCTAGGGCAATTCTGGCCCCAGCGTTCGAGGCCGATATGGGCGGAGGGTAGGACGGTGATGGAAGACCTACGCCAAGCGAAGTCGCCTTGGGTTCCGTATGTGCCGAGGACCACGGTGGTGCTACGGTTGCAGTCGCCGTCACGCCCGGATTCGTGCTGTCGCGCATACCGGACATCAAAGACTCGGATTGATCGTACGAAGTTGAACTCAGGTCCGCTGATATCGATGTCCGCGCGATCCTGAACGAACCGAAGGGCCCGGTCGGCGGGAACAAGGTGATCTGGAGCTTCTGGAGTGCGCCAAGCAACCTCAATCGGGTCAGCCGCATCGCGGGCTGGAAAATATTGTCGCGGTGCAGTGCTGTTGTTCTGGAAGAACGCTTCAAAGATGCGGTCTGCACTGTCTGCTGCTGGAGCGGTCTCAAGTGACGCGCCCATGGGACAGCGCCAGATTTGAAGCGGGGGTTCCACCGGCCAGGGCGTGATCCGCCTGATGAATTCGGCGCGAGCCCGGGCGCATGGCACTGAAGCCGGCCAGCCGCCAGACAGACACAAGAGGATCGCGCAATCGATCGGGTATGTCTGCGCGCGGACGGGTGCCGGCAGCGAAAGACCTGTCACGGCCAAAGCCACTGCGACCGAGGGGAGGAGCTTCTTGACTGAGTGGCGCATGCTGAGGAACCTCCGTGACAGGGGTTCAGCATACATACAATAATATACTATCGCAACACTAAGTATAACGTCGCATAATGAAGTTTATGTTAATATTTTTCTCGCAATGCACCCCGCTCGGCTGTTGGCCCATGAGTAACGAAAACCGAAAACTGTCTTCACCGTTTCCAGCTCAAAGTATCGCTCCTCTCTGTGTGCACACGAAGCGCACACCATGACACTCTATCGTCCTGAGACCACGAAGCTTTCGGCCCGATCCTCCACGGTCAGACGTCCAAAACAATGAGTTAGGCCCCTGATGTTCTTCCGAAGAATTGTTTTTGCTGCGACCTACCAATTCACCCTGAAAGCCTTTTCCGAGCCACGAGATCAATCAAAGCGGATTGGCCAGAATGGCCTTCGCCTTCTTCAACTCCCGCTTGGTAGGCTTCGAGAAACTGAATGTTGAAATCGTCGAAACGAGCCCGGAGCAGGTCCTTGGTGTAGAGGTTTTCCGCGCAGCGCGGCCCACCAGTCCCGAAAGCGAGTTGCTCAGGCGTATAGCCATGAAGAAAGACCAAACCACCCGGACGTGTGGCTGCTTTCATGCCCTCGAACATGTTGTCCCGCAGATCCGGTCCGGCGAACTGAATGAACACGGCAACGACGACATCATACTGGTGAGCGGCCCAATCATAGTCCGCAGCATCCTCGACGCCGAAAGTGACCGACACACCGCGCGTTTCGGCTAGCCGCCTCGCTTTATCCACTGCAACTTTTGAGGAGTCCCACGCGGTAACCTGATGTCCTTGCTCGGCAAGCCAGACCGAATTGCGCCCCTCGCCATCGGCGATGCAGAGGCACCGGGATGTCGCCGGAAATCTCACGGCGTGCCGGCGCAGAGCTGCTGCGGGTTCGGTTCCGAAGAGATAGCCTTCTTGTGAGTATCTCGCGTCCCACATTAACGCGAAGCCCACTCAGTTCGCGCAGCTTCATAGTCCGCATTCGCAGAACTCAGCGGGACAACCGGCAACCCGCGCGCGATCCACCCGGGCGCAGATCCATTTCCGATCATGCCTTCGGAGATATCCCGTATCCCCGTGACGCCCTGTGCTTCAAGCTCACTTATGACGCGGTTGCTGCGGTTTCCGGTCCGACAGATCAGCGCGATCTCATCCGTTGGATATCTTCGCAGGATCTCGACAAGTCGTTCGCCAAAGTCCGCTTCGTGCATGGAGACTGGCCAGGCTCCCGCCGCGAGACCCGTCTCTTCCCATTCTCCGCGGGTGCGAATGTCGAGGATAATCAGGTCGCCAGATTGCTGCATCGTGCGAGCGTCCGTCGCGCTCAGCAGTTGCGCCTCAGCAAATGCCTCGCCCGGCCACAAATGGCTTGCGACTGTTGTCCCTGCGACCAGCGCGAGAAAGCTGCGGCGCGACACGCGTGCCCGGTTCAAAACCCACTCTCGCATCAGCTTGCGGTCATCAGTTTGGGCGCGCCGGTGGCCATGTCGGTTCCACGATATTGCAGCCCCGCCTTTTTCCAAGCAGCCAGTCCGCCTTCCATGTGGGCCAGCGGAGCAATGCCCGCTTCCATTGCGCGTTCCGCCACCTTGCCTGATCGCATGCCGGACCCACAGTGAAGCACAATACGCTTCCCATCCTGTGTCGGCAGCGACTTCGGGTCGAAGAAGGCCATGGGCATCAACAGCGCACCATCGATATGCTCCATCATGTACTCCTGGGGTGTGCGAACATCGATGAGCACGATTTCACCCGCGTTCAGCGCATCCTTCACCGTCTCAGGGCTCCAATCTTCCAGCTTGGTCATGGTCATTGATCCTTGAACTTGTTCATTGGAATTTTCAGATAGCTGTCCCCGTCCGCTTCCGCGCCTGGGTGACGTCCGCCACGCAGGTTGATCTGCAATGCGGCAAGCATCCGGTCTGGCAGTCCGAGCGTCGCATCCCGCTCTTCCCGACGCTTGACATAGTCTTCTTTCGGGACATCACCGCCGACATGAATATTGCTCTCCCGCTGCTCCTTCACCGTGCTCTCCCAAGCCGGCTCATCGCGGTCTTTGGTGCCGTAATCGTGTCCGATGAAGATGCGATGATCGTCCGGATGATCAAGGATCGCCATGAGACTGTCGTAGACCTCTGCTGCTGAACCACCCGGGAAATCGGCCCGCGCGGTGCCGGCATCGGGTTGCATGAACGTGTCATGCGCGAAGATCGCATCACCGATCACGTAGCTGATCGACCCCAGCGTATGGCCCGGCGACAGCATGACGCGCACATCGAGGTTTCCGATCTTGAAGGTATCTCCATCGGCGAACAGCCGGTCGAAATCTCGGTCCGCGTCGAACGCATCCGGCATATGGTAGATGTCTCGCCAGAGTTCGGCGATCTCCTTGACCTTTTCGCCGATTGCCATCGGTTTGCCGGTCTGCTCTTTCAGCCATGCAGCCGCCATCAAGTGATCGGCGTGAGGATGCGTGTCCAGGATCCAGACAAGATCAAGCTCCTCCCGCTCAAGATAGTCCAGCGCCCACTGTGCGTGATCGTATTTCGTCGTCGCCGAAGCAGGATCGAATTCCTGAACGATGTCGATGAGTGCCGCCTGACGCGTTTCCTCGTCGATGCAAATGTATTGGCAGCTGCCTGTGTCGGGCTCGTAAAATCCTACGACCTTCGGGCTTCCCGGCCCGCGCGATGAACTTTCCTTGTACTTGATATCCACTATATTTCCTTCCTATTCTGCTGCATTCTCAACGTCTTGCGCGATAGTGAGGTTCCGCCAGGCATCGAACTGAGACAAAAACACACGACCATTCAATTCATCCAGAAAGTGGGAGCGCTTGAGCCGGTCCATGACCGGTCCCTTCACTTCGGACAAATGCAGGCCGACGCCCATATCAGTGAGGCGTTGATTGACGGCCTCGAGGCTTTCGAGGGCTGAATAGTCGACCTCGTTCACGGCCGAGAACATGAGGACGACGTTCTTCACGTCGCTGCCATTCGTAACCCGCTTCTGGATCAGGTCCTCCATGAATCGCGCATTTACAAAGTAGAGGCTCTCATCGACGCGGAGCGTCACAAGTGTCGGGTCCGTTTCGACCTTATGACGATGGATGTTCCGGAAGTGCTGGGTTTCGGGAACCAGTCCCACTTCCGCGACATGCGGACGCGATGTCTTGTAGAGATGCAGAAGGACTGAAATCCCAACGCCCGATGCCACGCCGACCTCGACACCCATACCGAGGGTGAGAAGGATTGTCGCCGCTACCGCCGTAAAGTCGGCCCGGCTGTAGCCCCACGTCTTCTTGAGAATCGACAGGTCC
>CANMMF010000016.1 GCA_947498985.1 uncultured Paracoccaceae bacterium
TCTCTGCCTGTTCTCATTGGGGCAGAGTGTGACACTTCTACTTTGCAGATGTGGGACACTTTAACTTTGCGCGTACACAACGCTGACGTATAATCCGTTTTATGGTAAGCAGGCGCGCGCTCCGAATGCGCGGTGCGTGCCCGTCCGTCCTGCAATGCGGTCAGTCGGGGTGTTTGCGTCCGGCGCGGGCGATCGAGGTGCCCACGGGCAGGATCGACTTGTAATAGAGCGCGGTCAGCTCGCTTTGCCGGTGGGTGCCGGTCTTCACGAAGATCGCCTTCATGTAGCTGCGGACGGTTTCCACCGACAGGGTTGTGGATTTGGCCGCCTCGTTCAGCGTGCCGCCATCCAGCACCACATGGGCGATCTTGCATTCCGACCGGGTCAGACCATGGGCGCGGAAGAAATGTTCGCGCAGCGCCTGGTGATCGGTCTGCGAGTGTTCGAACAGGATGAGCGCCATCGGCGCGCCCCCGGCCCGGGCCAGCGGCGCCACCACCACCAGCCGCATCGATCCCGCCCGGGTCGAGACCGCCACGATGGAGGTCATCTTGTCGGGCCCGGTGGCCACGGCAATCGCCTCGTGCAGCTGCTGGCGCTGCTTGTCGTCGCGCAGGGTCAGACGGCCGTTCACGATCACCCAGTCGGGATCCTCGGAATCCGGTTTCTCGGCCAGCCGCCCGTCAAGCCCGATCTCGGCCTTGTCGTTGATCATGATGAAGCGCAGCGACAGCGCCTGCAGCGTCGATTCCACCAGGCCTTCGGGCCAGGGCGACCGCTCGTACAGCTCTTCGGTCAGCTGCTGGCGCGCATAGGTGAGCCCGATATTCAGCGCCGCGCGCAGCACCGGTGTCTCGAATTGCGGCATCCGCGGAAAGGCGATGACCGGATAGACACCCATCACCGGCTTGCCGGCGATCACCGTGTAGTCATCGGCCTTCAGCCAGATCTGGTTGCGGTCGTCGGGATTGCCCAGATCCGGGGCCAGCGCGCCGATCGGATTGGAGGTCAGCGCCACCTGCACCGACAGGCAGCGTTCGGCGACCTGCACGATGTCACGATAGGCGGTCGTGGGGCAATCCTCGCAGCGGGTCTGCCAGCTCGAGGTCATCACGCAGCGCGACTTGTCGAAGAATCCCATCATCGCAACCGGAAGCCCGATCGACCCGCTGATCTGGGTCAGAAGCTCTTCGCGGCGAGACAAGACAGTGTGTCTAATGCCCTCGTTGTCGTCCAGCACCAAAATATCCCCCAAAACACTCACGAAAATGCACGATCAAATAACTGGCGTAAAAAGGCTTACGTCTCAAAATCAATCATGACGTGGTCCGCCGAAAAATAAAGCACTGGATTGAGTGAAAACTCTTTGTTTCCAGATCTGACCATGTCCGAGCATGTGATTCACACCCGAGCGGACAGTACGGCGGCACAATCAGGGGGTCAAGCCAAGTGTATCGATACGCGAAACATTCAACTTGAGGTAATTTCCGCCAAACCACGGACACGTATTGGCTTTTTCGGAAATGTGCGGAGGGGGGTGTGGGAAATAAGTCAGGAAATCCATACCGGACATCCGGGAATTGCGGCCGGTCTGCTCATCGAAAAGCAGAGCAGCGGGGCGCGCGGATCTTTTCGGTGTCAGAAACGATGCGGCCGGATTGTTGCCGGATCGGTAAATAGTAACGATCCGGCACTCATGGTAGGCTCCCCGCGCGGGGTGCTCACACCCCAAAGGCACCGCCCCTTTTTTAAAGAAGGGCGGTGCCCCCGGAGAGCGGATCCAGGATGGGGTTTGTTCCGAGGTCCGGCACTTCTCCGGTAAGAGCGCCCCTCGCGGGGCGCTCTTTTTTCATCCGGCTTCGGCCATAGACCAGCGGGTCCCCTTAGGTGACGTTATCTTCGCCGAGCAGGTTGATTGCAACACCGCTGCCATCGAAGGACACGTTTGCGTCCTGCTCGAGGTAGTAGTCTGCAATCTGCATCTCGTCAGCGTAGATCGACGTATCGCCGGCACGCACGAAGAGATTGAAGTAGCACTCGGGGATCTCGACCCGCGCCGGAACACAATCGACTTCGGCCTGATCCGGGTTGCAGTCCGGCAGTTCGATGCACTTGTCTTCGAAGACAATGATGCCCTTGCCGTCTTCTTCCCAGTCTCCGGTCTTCTGGAGATAGTCGATCAGAGCGCTTTCGTCGAAGAACGGGTCGGTCGGGTCGATGCCTTCCATCTCGTTCACGAGACCTTCGATCAGCACGGAACCACCCAGCGAAGAGGACACGAGCACGTCGTCACCAACGATGGTGGCCGACAGGGTGCCTGCGAACTCGGAGTGGAACACGACACGGTCGCCGTTGTCATCGTCGAAGTCGGTGATGACGTTGTCGCCGATCACGGTGCTCTCAACGTCGCACTCGCCGTCGCCGTCGGTGTCGATCTCGTGACCGAAGACAAAGTCGTCGCCATCTTCACCACCGGTGAGGGTGTCGTTGCCTTCGTCGGCGATCAGGCAGTCTTCGTCCTTGCCACCGTAGAGATCGTCATTGCCGGTTCCGCCGAGCAGCGTGTCGTTGCCACCGCCGGTCTGGCCCTGGTCACCATAGAGCGTGTCGCCGCCGACATTACCATAGAGGAAGTCGTCGCCGTTGCCGCCGTCCATGACGTCGGCGCCACGGCCACCGTCCATGGTGTCGTTGCCGTCGTTGCCGAGCATGTAGTCGGCACCAGTGCCGCCATCCATGCAGTCATCGCCGGTTCCGCCGTCCATGTAGTCGCGGCCTTCATCACCCGCCATGATGTCGTTGCCGGCATCACCGTAGAGGAAGTCGCCGTCGTCGTTACCACGGATATGGTCGTTGCCTTCACCGCCGGAGATGTAGTCGACGCCGTCGTTACCCGCGAGGGTGTCGTCGCCCAGTTCACCGTAGATGTCGTCGTCGCCGTCGTCACCGGTCACGACGTCGTCGTCGTAGCCTGCATAGATGACGTCGTCGCCTTCACCGCCGGAGATGCTGTCGGAGGCTTCGCCACCGGCATTCTGGCCGTCTTCGTTGTCACCCCAGATGGTGTCGTTGCCAAGGCCGCCTTCGATGCAGTCGGCGTTGTTGTTGCCTTCGATCTTGTCGTCGCCTTCGCCACCGAAGATGACGTCATCGCCGGAACCACCCTGGATGTTGTCTTCGCCGGTACCGCCGGAGATGGCGTCGTTGCCGAGGCCGCCCAGCAGAGCGTCGTCGCCTTCGCCACCGAAGATGGTGTCGTGTGCGCCGCCACCGTTGATGGTGTCGTGACCGGTGCCGCCGAAGAGCAGGTCGTGACCGCCGCCACCGTGGATGTAGTCGCAATCTGCGCCACCCGCCATGACGTCATGTCCGGCCTGACCGTACATGGAGTCGTCGCCGGAGCCACCCACCATGAAGTCGTTGCCGTTGCCGCCGACCATGAAGTCGGTGCCGGACTGACCGGCCATGCAGTCGTCGCCGTCGCCGCCATGCATCCAGTCACCGCCTGCGCCACCGATCAGAAGATCGAAGCCGTCCTGGCCGTACATGGAATCGTGGCCGTCGCCGCCGAGCATGAAGTCGGAGCCGTTGCCGCCTGCGAGAGTGTCGTCACCCACGCCACCGGCCAGCGCGTCTTCGCCGTTGCCGCCCTGCAGCTCGTCATTGCCGCCAACGGTGTCCGAGAACTCGTCGCCAAGCAGGATGTCGTTGCCGTTGTTGCCATAGAGGAAGTCGTCGCCACCGTCGCCGCGCAGGAAGTCGTTGCCGCCGTTGCCGAGGATCGCGTTTGCGTTCTCATTGCCGCGGATGTGGTCGTCTTCACCCAGACCTTTGCCGCGGTTCACGCCAGCGTCCGCGAAGTTGCCGTTGTCGCTGTTCGGCGTGCCACCGAGCCAGGTCGCGCCGCCGACAAGCGTCCATGCGTCTTGCCATTTCGTTAGTGCCATTGGTTAACCCCCAAATGCGGTTTTAAAAAAAGACGCTGATCGACCGGGCGTGCTCCCACGAAATTCCCGGGCCCGAACAGCATATCCCACCCCGTAATGAGATGGGCATTAACGATTTGATCACCTATTGGGCATGCGAAATACCCCCAAATGGGGGTAAATGTGAAATAAATGCGGCGAAATTAATATGGAAAAAATTCCCGATATCGAGAATTGAATTCAACTTTAACGATAATTAAGAGGTGAATACAACCATACGGGGAACTGAATTACCAACTTCCCCAAATTATAAGGATAAACGGGACCTGTCACGCAATAAATCACGAATGCGCAGAGAGTCGCGCATTCGTGATTTAATTCGCAGTATCGGGCCGGTGCCAAATATGGCTTTTTCGGGCCTTCGCAGAGGCGGCGCGCTCAGGTGCCGTCGCGCATCGCCTTCGACATGTAGCGGGTCAGCGGCGCCGTCAGATAGTTCATCGGCGTGTGCTCCCCGGTGCGGATGAAGGCATCCGCGGGCATGCCGGGAATCAGCACCTGGTCCTCGGCGAGCTTGGAGAGCTCCTCCTTGGGCAGGTTCACCTCGGCGAGGTAATAGGACATCCCGGTCGTATTGTCGGTGAAAGCGTCCGGAGAGACCCGCGTGATCGAGCCGATGAGGTCGGGTGTGCTGCGCATGTCGAAGGCCTGGAACCGCAGCACCACCTCCTGCTGGGCATGCACCTTGTTGACATCCACCGGATCGACCCGGGCCTCGATCACCAGCGGCCGGTCCTGCGGAACCAGGAACAGCAGCGGATCGGCCGGGCGCACAACCGAGCGCGGCCCGTAGACCTGCAGGTCGTAGACGATGCCCGAGGCCGGCGCGCGGATATCCATCCGGTCGAGCCGGGTCAGCAGCGCCTCGCGGCGCTCATGGGCCTCGACCTCGCTGATCTGCAGGTCGCGCAGCTGGGTGATCGAATCCTCGCGCCGCTGGGTCTGCAGCTGCAGCGTCTGGATGCCGATCTCGGCATTGCGCTCCATCGCCTGGCCGCGCCGCGCGATCAGCTCGCCCTGCAGCCCGGCCAGCCGGGCCTCCTCGCGCTGCAGCGACAGCACCCGCGAGGATTGCGCCAGGCCGCGCTCGAGCAGGCTCTTCTGCACGGCGGTTTCCTCGCCGATCAGCTTGGCCTGGCGTTCGCCGGCGTCCATCTGCGCGTCGATGCCCTCGATCTGGTTCTTCAGCTGCGCCCGCTGGTTTTCCAGCTGGGTCAGCGTCTTGGCGAGGTTTTCGCGCCGCGCCTCGAACAGCCGGGTCTGACCGTCGATCAGGGCGGCCACCTCGGGATCGGCCTCGGCGATCTCCAGCAGCTCGCTGTCGAAGCTGATGGTCTCGGCCTCGTCGCGCTCGGCCTCGAGACGGCCGCGGCGGGCCATCAGCTCGTAAAGCTGGTTCTCGGTGATCGTCAGCTGCGACTTGAGATCGGTGGGATCGAGCTGGATCAGAAGCTGGCCCGCATCCACATTGTCGCCTTCCTCGATGAAGACCTCCTGCACGATCCCGCCATCGATATGCTGCACCGCCTGGCGGTTCTGGTCGACCACGATGCGCCCGGCGGCAATCACCGCGCCGTCGAGCTTGGCCCCCATCGCCCAGCCGCCAAGGCCGAAGACAAACAGCGCCACGGCCCCGAAGCCCACCACCATCGGCATGCGCGACGAAAACAAAGATGCATCCTTGCGGTTCATGACAGGCCTCCTGCCGCGGTCTTGCGGATCACCTGAACGTTGTTGGACAGCACTTCCGACATCACCTTCTCACGCGGTCCCCAGGCGCGGACGGTGCCGTCCTCGAGGATCAGCAGCCGTTCGCATTCCTTGATGGCCGCGGGACGGTGGGCCATGATCACCACGCTGCCGCCGCCCTCTTTCATGGCGGTGATCGCCTGGTTGAGGGCGATCGAGCCTTCGTTGTCGAGGTTGGAATTGGGCTCGTCGAGCACCAGCAGCACCGGGTTGCCGTAAAGCGCGCGGGCCAGTCCCAGACGCTGGACCTGGCCGCCCGAAAGCTGCGTGCCGATGGCCTGCACCGGGGTGTTGTAGCCCTGCGGCAGACGCAGGATCATATCATGCGCGGCGGCCCGCTTGGCGGCGTCGATGACGCGCTCGGAATCGTAATCCTTGGCCAGGCGCGCGATGTTCTCGGCGATCGTGCCGTCGAACAGCGACACCCGCTGCGGCAGGTAGCCGATATACTGCGCCAGTTTCTCGGGATGGTACTGGTGCAGCGGCGCGCCATCGAGCGTGATCTTGCCGGCCGAGATCGGCCAGAGCCCGGTGATCGCGCGGCCCAGGGTCGATTTGCCGGACCCGCTGGGGCCGATCACGCCGACCGCCTCGCCGGGCTGCACTTCGAGGCTGACCTGGCGCAGCGTGGCATTGGTGCCCTGCGGCGGGCGCAGCGAGATGTTCTGCACCTTGAGCTGGCCCTTGGGCCGCGGCAGTTCGACCAGCGCGGAATCCTCGGGCACTTCCGACAGCAGCGTGGCCAGGTTGTCCCAGGCGCGGCGCGTGCGCTGCACCGTGGGCCACTGGTTCACCACCGTCTCGACCGGCGCCAGCGCGCGGCCCAGCAGGATCGACGAGGCGATCATCACGCCGGGCGTGATCTCGCCGCGCAGCACCAGCAGCGCGCCAAGGCCCAGGATCGCCGATTGCAGGAACAGCCGGAAGGTCTTGGACAGGGTCGAGAAATTGCCGCCCAGATCGCTCGAGCGCAGGCCCTGGGTCAGCGCCTTTTCGCGCGCCAGGGACCATTTGTCGAACGCGTTGGACTGCATGCCGAGGCTGCGGATCGAATCCGCCTCGTTCTGCAGCTGTTCGGAATAGCGGTCCGCCAGGAAGCCCGACACCGACGCCTTGACCGAGCTGGTGCGGGTCACAAGCTGGTTCGCCACCGCGCAGAGGATCAGGATCATGCCGCCGCAGAAGGCAAACAGGCCGATCAGCGGGTGAAACAGGCTCAGGCCGATCAGGAAGAGCGGCGCAAACGGGGCGTCGAACATCGACGAGAAGATGCTGGAGCCGTAAAAGCGCCGCATCGCCTCGAGATCCTGCAGCTGTTTGCCAGCGCCGGTTGTCTCGTTGATCTCGTGATCGGTGGAGGCGCGCTTGATCATCGCCTGGAAGACCCGCTTGTCCAGCTTGATCTGGAAGCGCGTGCCCAGACGCGACAGCACCCGGCTGCGGGCCCAGTCGAGCACCCCCATGATCAGGAACAGCAGCGCCATCACGCCGACCAGTGCGATCAACGTGGGCTCTGACCGCGCGCTCAGGACCCGGTCATAGGTCTGCAGCATGAAGAGCGGGCCCGTCAGCATCAGCAAGTTCACAAACACGCTGAAAAATCCGGCGGTCCAGAGCAGCCCACGTAAATCTTTTTTGGCTTCCCTCAGTTCAGAAAGCCCAGAAATCTTATCATCCGACATGCACACGAACCCCCCGTGCACAAAAATAAAGAACTCAAGCCCGGTTCAAACCGCCCGGCCCACTACGAAAATATCCGCGCTCATGTACCAGCTTGGTGAAAGTGGTCGGCAAAAGGCAGCCTAGAGAGGCTATCGCACTCCTTCAGGGGAGTCACGATTTATTAACTTTCTTGTCAGCGAGATCGGGCTCGAATCGCTGTTTAGCGTTAACGATACCACAATATATGGGGATTCACTGCGGCTTTTCGGCCACATGTGGGTGTGCCTTCCGGTCAAGCTCACGCGGAAGTGTGCCCGGGACCGACGCGGCTGGCGGGACAGTCAAGTGTGCTGTCCCGGTATTGTCCACGGGTTGGGCAATTCCGCGCCGAAATCTCGATTCGGAACGGCGCCGCGCGGCCCTCCGGGGCCCTCCGCGATCGTCTGCGGGGCTCTCGGCGCGGGGGGTCTTCGGGCCGCGCGGCGGCGCGGGATCACGAGAACAGGAAGTCATCCGCACCAAGCGCGTCCGGCGCCACGTCTTCCAGCACGACCTGGCCGCCGGGCAGTGTAATCACTGTATCATTGCCCTGCGCGCGGATATCGAGCCCGCCATAGCCAAGCCCCGGCACCAGGATCTGCAGCTGGTCGAGCCCCGGTTCGAAATCGGTGATCCGGTCCGATTCCCCCCGGGCGTAGAACACAAAACGATCCGCGCCGGCGCCGCCCGACAGCAGATCATCCCCCGTGCCGCCGATGATTCGGTCCTGTCCGTTGCCACCATAGAGCGAATCAGCCCCGTCAGCCCCGGCCAGCGTGTCGTTGCCGTCCCCGCCTGCGGCGAGGTCGTTTCCAAAATGGCACCAGAGCGCGTCATTGCCGCCATCGCCCTGCATCGTGTCATGCCCGGTGAAGCCGCCCAGCACATCATCGCCGGCGCCGCCGATCAGCCGGTCATCGTTCTGGCCGCCCCAGAGCACGTCATTGTCGGCGCCGCCATCCAGCGTGTCATCGCCGAACAAGCCGTTGAGCTGGTCCCTGCCGTCACCCCCCGAGAGCTGATCCTCGCCATTGCCGCCCCAGATCTGGTCCCAGCCATGGTCGCCGATCAGGGTGTCGTTGCCGTTGCCGCCGGCCAGCGTATCCCCCTGCGCGCCGCCATTGATGCTGTCATCGCCATCGCTGGCCCAGAGGATGTCATGCCCGCTCCCGCCGAGCAGCGTATCGTCGCCTGTCCCGCCCGAGAGCGAGTCGTTGCCGTCGCCGCCGCGGAGCATGTCGTGCCCGTCGCCGCCATTGGCCGTGTCGTTGCCGCCGCCGCCGCCGAGCACGTCATCACCCGGACCGGCCCAGATCTGGTCATCGCCACCGCCGCCCTCCAGCAGATCATTGCCCGCGCCGCTGCCCAGCGTGTCGTTGCCGCCGCCGCCGGTGAGCACGTCATCACCCGGACCGGCCCAGATCTGGTCATCGCCACCGCCGCCCTCCAGCGTGTCGTTGCCGCTGCCGCCGGCAATGCCCCCGGTCTGCCCGCCCGGATCACCGGGGTCGTCGGGATCGTCCGGCTCATCGGAGTCGGGCGGTTCGGGGGTCAGGATCGGGATCCGGTCGGGCCCGTCAAAGCGCGCGCCAAAGAGATCGTCGGCAGAAAGCGCATCGCCATCGGCGCTGCGCAGCACGATCACGCTGTCGCGCCAGACCACGCGCGCACCGTCCGCCATCGGGGTCACGGTCAGCTGCGCGGGGTCGCGCAGCATGGCGAAATCCGACAGGTCGAGACTGTCCTGGCCGGGGGTGAAATCGGTGATCGCTGTGCGCGCCGCCGCGCCGTCGATCACAAACCGGTCGGCGCCCGCGCCGCCGGAGAGCGTGCCGCCATCGGCGCCGCCGGCAAGGATGTCGTCGCCCAGCCCGCCGACAAGCGTGTCATCGCCGCCGGAAGCGACCAGCAGATCGTCCCCCGCGCTGCCCGACAGCGTCCGCGCGCCGGGGGCGGTTTCGGTGGCGGTCAGGCCCAGATCGGCCAGCGGGATGGTGAACTGGCTGATCCCCGCCTCGGCGCTGCCCGCGACAAAGACCTGCAGGTCTCCGCCGACCACCGCCAGCGAGATCTCTCCCACATTCATCAGCCCCGCGCCCTGGGTGTGGGCCAGGCTTTGCAGATGCACCAGCCGCCCGTCCGGCAGCAGCGTGAAAAGCGTGAGCCCGTCATCGGCGCCGCCCGCCAGCACGAAGACGCGGCCCTCATGTTCCACCGCGGCGATGTCGGTGACACCGCCGAACCGCGTCTCCAGCGTGTCGAGCACCAGATCGGCCGCCGCCAGCCCGCCGCCGGCCTCCAGCCGCAGCACCGACAGCGCATGGCTGCCCGCCGAGCCCAGCAGCACCCAGCTTTCGCCCCAGGCCTGCAGCGTGGTCATCGCATTGGGCGCGGCGATGCCCAGCCCCTGTGCGGCGCCGAACGTGTCGCTCTGGCGCAGCCCGCCATCGGCGAGGATGCGGTAACTGTCGAGCCCGTTGGTGTCCATGTTGGTGGCCAGCAGGTATTCGTGCGATCCCATATGCAGGGTGGCCAGGCTGGCGGCGCCGCCGATCGTCACTTGGCCGTCGGGGGTCGGGGCGGCGGGACCGGTGGCATCGGGCGCATAGGCGGTGAGCCGGCCCGAGCCGGTATCGGCCACATAGATCAGGCCGCTGTCGGCCTGCACCACGTCGCTGATCCGGGCGGTGCCATTGGTCAGGGTGGGCCCGGTCTGGAACGCGCCGAAGCCGCTCTCGCCCAGCTGGTAGCCGAGCAGGCCGGAGCCGCCCTGCCCGCCGATCAGCACCTGCAGACCGCCGGCGCCGTCGATGGCGCTCACCGTGCCGGAGACCGCCGTGGCCATCGCACCGGGATGATACTGGCGGTCGATCTCGCTGGCCAGGCGGCCTTCCTCGAGGCGCCAGACCACCAGCCCGCCTTCCCCGCCGGTGGCGCTGACCAGATAGGTGCCGTCGCCGATGGCGGCGATGTCGAGATCGCTCAGCCCGGTATCGAGCGTCGGATCCCCGGTCGCCATTCTCCCCTGAAACTGCAGACGCATGCCCTACCCTCACACCGGTCCCACCGCGGAATCGGCGCGGTGGGTCGTCGCGGCGCAGACTGCCCGGACGCGATGGCGCAAGGCGGCATCAATTCGGGCGAAACGGTGCCGTTTCAGACGGATTTTCATCGAATTCCGCGCGCCGGGCGGTCCCGGGTTGTGGCGCTCCGGAGCGGCGACTAAGCTCCGCGCGGCGGGTATCGCGCGCGGTGACCGCACAGCCCATCGCCCTGCACTGCGCCGCGGCGGAAACACAGGAAGCAACTTATGCGAGCTCGCGCCTTTTCGCTGGCAATCAACGACAAGGGGTTCTTCTGGAACGAGGAATTCCTCAACCGGATGAACAACCGCGCCGAGCGGATCTTTTCCTTCGACCCCGCGCTGATGCGCGGCGCGCGGGTGCTCGATCTCGGGGCGCGCTTCGGCTTCTGGTCCTGGGCGGCGCATAATCTCGGGGCGGCCGAGACGCTGGGCATCGAGGGGCGGGCGGAAAGTGCCGCGCGCGGCGACAAGCTGCTGGCCGGGCTCAACCACCGGTTCGAGATCGGCAACGCCTTCGACATCATGCCGCATCTGGTGGCCGGGGGGCAGCGTTTCGACGTGATCCTGAACCTGGGGTTCTTCTATCACATCTACGACCATTACGGCATGCTGAAGCTGATGGATGCGCTGCAGCCCAAGGTGATCGTGATCGACAGCGAGATCGTCGATCTCGACGAAGCCGTGGTGCGCATCCGCACCGAAAAGACCTGGGAGCCGAACAACGCCATACCCGAGAAGGAAGGTCAGAAATTCTCCGCCGTGGGCAATCCCAGCCGCGGCGCCATGGAGCTGATCGCGGAGTGTTTCGACTACCGACTCGAATGGTGCGACTGGTCGGGTCTGACGGCGGCCGATGAGGGCTGCGCGGATTACCGTCAGCGCCGCCGCTTCACCTGCATCCTGACGCGCTGAGACCGGCCCGGGCCGGTTGTGCCCGACCGGGCCCGGACATAGACTGCGCGGGGCAGGAAGCAGGGCGAAGCGCATGCAGATACTCTTGGTGGGCGCCGGGCTTTCCGGCGCGGTCATGGCGCGCGAACTGGCGGTGGCGGGCCACCGCGTCACGGTCCTGGAGGCGCGCGATCACGTGGCGGGCAATTGCCACACCGAGCGCTGCCCCGAAACCGGCGTCCTGGTGCATGTCTACGGCCCGCATATCTTCCACACCGACGATGCGGAGGTCTGGGACTACGTGCAGCGCTTTGCGCGCTTCATGCCCTATCGCCACCAGGTCCGCGCCACCCATGCCGGCCGGGTCTACGGGTTGCCGGTCACGCTGCACACGATCAACCAGTTCTTCGGGCGCGCCTTTCGCCCCGACGAGGCCCGCGCCTTCATCGCCGAAACCCAGGCCGACCGCAGCATCACCGATCCGCAAAGCTTCGAGGAGCAGGCGCTGGCGATGGTGGGCCCGGCGCTTTATGAGGCGTTCTTCAAGGGCTACACCGAAAAGCAATGGGGCCGCAGCCCGACCGAGCTGCCCGCGGCGATCCTCAAGCGGCTGCCCTTGCGCTTCAGCTACGACGACAACTACTTCTTTCACCGGTTCCAGGGCATCCCGGAGGCGGGCTATACCGCCATGGTTGCGGCGATGCTCGACCATCCGGGCATCGATCTGCATCTTGGAACGCCGTTTGCGCCGGAGCATGCCGCGCGCGCCGATCACCTGTTCTGGTCGGGGCCGCTCGATGGCTATTTCGGGCACCGGCTGGGGCGGCTGGGCTACCGCACGCTGGATTTCGAGCGCTTCACAGCGACGGGCGACTGGCAGGGCTGTGCGGTGATGAACTATCCCGACGCCGATTGCGCCTTCACCCGGATCACCGAACACAAGCATTTCGCCCCCTGGGAGCGGCATGCGGAATCGGTGCTCTACCGCGAATATCCGCGCGCCTGCGGGGCGGATGACATTCCCTATTACCCGGTCCGGCTGCTGCATGAAAAGGCGCTGCTGGCCGAATATGAACGCCTCGCCGCCGCCGAGCAGGGCGTCACCTTTCTGGGCCGGCTCGGCACCTATCGCTATCTCGACATGGATGTGACGATCCGCGCGGCGCTGGACGCGGCGCGGGGCTTTCGGGCCGCCCGGCGCTGAGGGCGGGCGCCGGTGTCAGAGCCGTTCCCTGCCCGGACCGGCTCAGCGTCCGGAAAACCACGCCAGGCCGCGCTTTTCCCGGTGCTTTTCCCGGCGCTCTTACCGGTCGCTCCCACGGGGGCTCTCACGGTGGCAGTGGATGTCGTGCCAGCCGCGGCGTTCGCCGCGCGCCATGCGGGCATTGGCCACGTCCATCTCGGCCTGCACCACCGCATCGAACGCATCGGCGGCAAACCAGTTATCCTGCGGCAGCTCAAGCCCGAAACAGCCGCTATGCGAATTGCGGAACGACTGGGCCACATAGCTGCCCTCGCGCGCCGGTTGCGGCGGGTCGGGCACAAACCCCTTGCCCTGGCGGACGATCTGGAACCGGCTGTAGCCCAGCCCGACCAGCTGCTCGAGATTGGCGCGCCAGTGGATATTGACCTCGTAGGACAGAAACTCCGGCAGCGGCAGATCGCGGCTCAGCGTCGACAGCGCCGGCAGCTCGAAACCCTCGATGTCGATCTTGAGATAACGCGCCTTCCCGTGGCGGGCGACCAGCCGCGACAGCGGCGCGGTCTGCACCTGGATCAGGGTGTGACCCACATCGCCGGTGGCCTTGCCCTGCTTGACGAAGGAACTCCATTCGCTGAAATCGCTGACATAGAAATCCAGCGTCTCGACCTTGTCGGACACGCCGACATTCTCGACCACGTAGCGCCCGTCGGCGATCTCGTCGGCAAAGCGCTCCTGCAGGGCGGCGCAGAGCTTGGGATCGGCCTCGATGGCCACGACGCGGAAGCCCTTGGCCAGGTAAAACGCGGAATCATCCCCGTTATTGGCGCCGATATCGTAGATCAGGGGGGCGGTCATGCGGGGTCTCGCGACGATTGGGACAGGGGATATGCGCAACCGGACGGCGCGGGCTGACACGGGTGCGTCCAGTCAGTGAGGGATGGCCGCACCCCTGTCAACCCGGGGGCCGCGCGCTGCTGTGACCGATCGGCAAGGAATGCCGCCACAGGATCTGGCCCGAACGGTCTGATCTCCGGAGGCACCCATGTCAGAACTCTCGGCGCGGCTCGCGCTGCCCTATCTTTTGCCCGCGCAGGCGCAAAAGCACGTCACGCATAACGAGGCGCTCGAGACGCTCGACACGCTGGTCCAGCTGGTGCTGGAAGAGGTCGGCGCCCAGACCCCGCCGCCCGCGCCGCTGGCCGGGCAGGTCTGGGCGCTGGGGGCGGCACCGGGGGGCGACTGGGCCGGAGAGGCGGGCCGCCTGGCGCGCTATGCCGATCCCGGCTGGCGCTTCGTGACGCCGGCGCCCGGCTGGATCGCCACCGAGCGCGGCACCGGCCAGCTGATGGTGCATGACGGCAGCGGCTGGGGGCCGCTGCCCGCCGCCGGGCTCGACGATCTGGATGGTGTCGGCATCGGCACCGCGCATGATCCGGTCAACCGGCTTGCCGTGGCCGCGGAGGCGGCGCTGTTCAGCCATGCAGGCGCCGGTCACCAGATCAAGGTCAACAAGGCGCAAGCCGCCGACACCGCATCGCTGCTGTTTCAGACCGGCTGGTCGGGCCGGGCCGAGATGGGCACCGCCGGATCGGATGCCTTCGCCATCAAGGTCAGCGCCGACGGCGCCGCCTGGACCACGGCGCTGAGCCTCGATCCCGCAACCGGGCACGCCTCCGGCGCGGCGGTCCAGCAGGGGCCCGCGGATGTCACGCCGGGACGGCTGGCGCGGGCCGATCACGCCTATGGGCCGGGCAACCTGCTGGGCCCGGTGAGCCAGGCCGCGGGCCTGCCCACCGGGGCGGTGATCGAACGCGGATCGACCGCGGACGGAGACTATGTGCGCTATGCCGACGGCACGCAGATCTGCACCCAGTCGGGGCTGGTGGCGCCGTATATCAACGGCAATTACTGCGCGGTGAACTGGACGTTTCCGGCAGGCTTTTCGACGCCGCCGCTGGGCACCACGATCCTGCTCGATGGCGGGATGTGGTCGGCCTCCGGCCCGGCCTCGGGGATCTCGCGCGGCGATGTGACCGCGATCCGCGGCAATGTCAGCGCGGCGCAGATGTCGGCCCAGGCCTGGGTGCGCTCGGATCTCGACTTTGCCGCCGGTGACACGGTGCCGCTGAGCGTCACCGCGGTGGGCCGCTGGTTCTGAGCCATCCGGGCGGTCCGCGGGGGAGGCCCGCGGGGTCTCGGGCGCCGTTTGTGAATGGACCGAGCGCGCCGCTGGCGCGTCTGTGGCCATTCCCGGGGCTCCGCCCTTTTGTGGCTTGATCTCTCCCCCGGAGAGATCATCGGAGTGCTGCGCGCTCCGAACCGCCACGCACCCTCCCCCGGAGCGCCTGTGGCAGACCCCGGGGCTCCGCCCGTGAATTGACCAAACCCTCCCCCGGAGCGCCTGTGGCAGACCCCGGGGCTCCGCCCGTGAATTGACCAAACCCTCCCCCGGAGGGTTTGCCCGGCCAAAGGCCGGGTTCGTCAATTCACCCCTTCGCGCCCTGGCCGCGGGCGTAGACATCCTCGTAGCGGATGATGTCGTCTTCCCCCAGATAGGACCCGGTCTGCACCTCGATCAGCACCATCGGCACCTTGCCGGGGTTCTCCATCCGGTGCACGGCGCCCAGCGGGATGTAGACCGACTGGTTTTCGGTCACCAGTGTCACCGTCTCGTCCACCGTCACTCTCGCGGTGCCCTCGACCACGATCCAGTGCTCGGAGCGGTGATGGTGGCTTTGCAGGCTCAGTGCGGCGCCGGGATGCACATGGATGCGCTTGACCTGAAAGCGCCCGCCCACCACCAGGCTTTCGAACCAGCCCCAGGGGCGGTAGTCGCGCGGCAGGGTCTCGGCCTGCACAGCCCCTTCGGCCTTCAGCACCGCCACCGCTGTCTTGACGTCCTGCGCGCGGTCCTTGCGGGCCACCAGCACCGCGTCGGGCATCGCCACCGCCACGATATCGTCAAGCCCGATGCCCACCAGCACCTGCTGGTCATCCTCGGCGCGCAGCAGCGTGTTGCGGCAATCGATCGCCGTGGCCGGGCCCGAAACGGCGATGCCGTCGGCGTCCGGGCCGCTTTCGCGCCAGACCGATTCCCAGCCGCCCAGATCCGACCAGGCGCCCGCATAGGGCACCACGGTCAGGTTGCCGGCCTTCTCCATCACCGCGTAATCGATCGAGATGTCCTCGATCCCGGTCCAGGCGGCCGGATCGAGCCGGGTGAAGCCGAGATCGGGCTCGGCGGCCTCGAGCGCTCTGCGCACCATCTCCAGCATGGCCGGCTGATACGCCTCGAAAGCGGCCACAATCGTGTCGGGCGAGAAAAGGAAGATGCCCGCGTTCCACAGATGCCGCCCACCCTCCAGCATCGCCTGCGCGGTGGCGGCATCGGGCTTTTCGACAAAACGCCTGAGCTTTTGCGGCACCGGGGCGAAATCGTCCTGCGGCGCCTCGGAGAGCTCCAGCCAGCCATAACCCGTCTCGGGCCGGTCGGGGCGGATGCCGAAGGTGACGAGCTGACCGGCCTCGGCGGCGGGTGCGGCGGCCTGCACCGCGGCACCGAACCGCGCGGGATCGGGGATCACGTGATCGGACGGCGCCACCAGCATCAGCGCGTCGGGCGCTTCGCGCTGCAGCAACAATGCGCCCGCCAGCACCGCAGGCGCGGTGTTGCGGCCTTCGGGCTCGATCAGCGTGGCCTGGGCGGCGATCTCGACACCGGCCAGCTGCTCGGTCACGATGAAGCGGAAATCGCCCCCCGTGACCACCACCGGCGCGCCGTAGCCGTCGCCCGACAGATGCAGGGCGGCGGCCTGAAACAGGCTGGTGTCCCCGGTCAGCTCGGTGAATTGCTTGGGATAGCTCTTGCGGCTGAGCGGCCAGAGCCGGGTGCCCGACCCGCCACAAAGCAACAGCGGGTGAATGGTTTTGGTCATGGCGCGCCTTCCCTGAACAGCGAGGCCCCCTGAACAGCGAGGCACCGGGGGGCCGCGGACAGGGCCGGGTAACATGCGGCGCAGGGCAATTCAAACCCCATCCCGGAGGGGTGCAGCGCAGCGCGCGGGCGCCGCGGCGCTCTCGACAAGCCCGGCCCGCTGGGGCATAGATTTTCAGCGTTTTTCAGAACCCCTGCCGGAGCCTGCCCGCATGTCCCACCCGATCGAAGCCGTCACCGCGCAGGCCTTCGAGCGGCTGCGCGCGCTGCAGCGCGACGGCGCGATGGAAAATGACGAGAGCCTCTGCGACGGCGTGTCGCTGAGCTGGGACGAGGCGGGGCCGCAGATCCGTGTCGAGGCCATCTCGGATGCCGGCCGGATGCTGGCGCTCAAGGCCGAGGTGCAGGGCGCGCCGCGCTGGTTCTCGCTCAACATCCCGCTTGGAAAGGCGGCGCTGCGCAGCGGCGACGTGATCGGGGTTGTGCTCGACGCGCAGGCCGATACGGCGCTGCCGCCGGTGCCGCTGTTTGTGCGCAGCGCGCGGGACGGCGAGACCGTCGACACCCATCTGACCGAGCCGCTGACCCTGGCCTCCCGGCGCGGCGTGGCCGTGACCCTGCACCGGGTCGAGGCCGACAGCGCCCTGCACGGCACGGAGGACTGGCACACGCTGATCCTGTCGCTGCCGGCGCAGGATTTCGGCCTGACGCTGTTCGACGCCCGGGTTTTCGTCTCACCTGCGGGATAAGGCGGCGCGGGTCCGGAGGGACCGGGGCGGACATTTGCAATTCTGATCCCCGGGACGCGCAGCGCCGGGCCATGGTACGGCGATCCTTCGTGCGTTGACGGGCGCTTTGTCTCGGCGAGGTCCGTAAAACCAACGAGGACTCACCAGGCCTCAGCCAGATCGCCGTGCCAGGAGATGGCCCGGCGATGCGCGGCGGCCTGCGGGCTTGACTCCGCGCATGTCTGCAAATCTCCGCATCAGGCCGGGACCGCCGCCGCCGCCTCACGCCTCGCGCAGCGCGCCCTGTTCCTGCGCCAGGAACCACGCATAGGTCTCGCGCACACCCTGTTCGAGCCCGATCGAGGCGCGCCAGCCCATCCTGGCCAGCCGGTCGACATCCATCAGCTTGCGCAGCGTGCCGTCGGGCTTTGTCGGGTCGGTCCGGATCGCACCGGAAAACCCGGTCACCCGCGCCACCAGCTGCGCCAGCTCCAGGATCGACACATCCACACCCGAGCCGACATTGATATGGCTCAGCATCGGCTCGGTATTGGCGTCGTAGACGGATTTATCCAGATCGAGCACAAACAGGCTTGCCTCGGCCATGTCGTCCACATGCAGGAACTCGCGCCGCGGCGTGCCGCTGCCCCAGATCGTGACGCTGTCGCGCCCGTCGCGCGCGGCCTCGTGAAAGCGGCGGATGAGCGCGGGCAGCACATGCGAGTTCTCGGGGTGGAAATTGTCGCCCGGCCCGTAAAGATTGGTCGGCATGACCGAACGGTAATCGCAGCCATGCTGGCGGTTGTAGCTTTCGCACAGCTTGATGCCGGCGATCTTGGCGATGGCATAAGGCTCGTTGGTGGGCTCCAGCACACCGGTCAGCAGCGCCTCCTCGCGCATCGGCTGGGCCACCGCGCGCGGGTAGATGCAGGACGATCCCAGCTGCAGCAACCGGGTGACCCCGGCGGCAAAGGCCTGATGGATCACGTTGCACTGGATCATCAGGTTTTCGTAGATGAAATCGGCAGGATAGCTGTTATTGGCATGGATCCCGCCGACCTTGGCGGCGGCCAGGATCACCGTGTCGGGGCGGGTGCGGGCCATGAATTCGGCGACCTGGGCCTGGCTGGTCAGATCGAGCGCGGCACGGGTGGCGGTGACCAGTTCCAGCGGCTCTCCGGCGGCGCGCCGCGCCTCCAGCCGCTTCAGGATCGCGCCACCCACCATGCCGCGATGGCCGGCCACAAAGATCGTTCGCGCGTCGCTCATGGCCTCTTCTCCGCAGCAGCCGGGGTCATGGCCGCGGGTATAGCGGACCGCGGCGCGATGACAAGCGGCGGCCCGCCCGGGCCGCCCCTGCCCGCCGGTCTCCGCGCTCAGCCCCGCCCCTGCCCCAGATCGTGCAGGATCGGCGCGCCCGAGACGTCGTTGTCTCGGATATAGGCCTCGATATCGGTATCGGCCAGCGCCAGCGCCCGCTCGAGCCGCGCGCGCTGTCCGGCGCCGAGATCCGGCGCCACCGCGTCGCGCAGGCGCGCGGCATAGTCCGCCGAAAACACCATCTCCCGCGGGCCGGGCCTGAACCCCGCCAGTTCCAGCGGCATCTCGAGACCGTAGCGCTCGGCCAGGATCCCGCGATCCTCCGCCCAGCGATCGAGGATGCGCCCCACCATCGGCGGCGGCAGCAGCGAGGTCTGCATCTGCGGCTCCAGCGCTTCGCTGGCCTTCATGATCGGCGCGCGGATCGCCAGCCAGTCGCCCTGGCTCCATGTGGAGGTCGCCTTCAGCGCCAGCAGCACGCAGGCCATGGCAAAGCGCGGTCTGGAGACGTTGAGCACCGGCACCGGCGGGGCCGCGCGCACCACATCCGCCGCCCCGAAGGCCGAAAACGCATCCGCCACCAGCCCGCCATCCTGCCGCGCCACGTCGAAATCGCGCGGCATCACCCGGCCGCGGGCGGCAAAGGGCGCCAGCATCTCGGCAAAGCCCTGGCTGAGATAGAGCCGGGTCGGCGCCTGCCGTCCGCGCACCCGCGCCCCGGCCCGGCCGGTGATCTCCCAGAGCGTGAAGGAGCCCAGATAGGACAGCGGGTGGCGCAGATAGACCAGAAAGGCCAGATCGCCGCGCGCCGCGAGATCGTCGAAGACCGCCGCGCGCAGCCGCGGCCCGCCCGCGACGAAGTTCTCGTGCGAAAAGACGTAATGGCTGAGCGCCGGATCGGCGAGGAAGCGCTCGATGCTCTCGGGCCAGTTCACCGCGCCGGGCAGGCGTTTGGTCCTGGCATCGACAAAATGTGTGAACCCGTCGTTCTGCGGCGCCCCGGCGGGCGCGGCGCGGTTGGGAAACCGGGTGCCGTAAAGCCCGCGGTCATAGGGAAAATACACCCCCCGGGCGCGCAGCTCGTCCGACAGCGTCACCAGCGCGCCCTGGATCGAGGTCGAGCCGGTCTTGGGCAGGCCGATGTGAAAGAGGAAGGTCTTTTTCGGGCTCATGAGCTCCACCTTGCCTGCGGCCGCTTCCGGCGCTGTCTGCGGGCCTGCGGGCGTATCCGGCCCCGTCTGCCTGCCGCGGGCCTCAACAGGCCCTGTCCGTTTGCCGCGGGCCGTGTCCGGCCCGACCCGCCGCCGGAGCGCGGCGCGCGCCACCGCCTCGATATCCTCGCCCGCCAGCGCCAGCCCCGCCTCGAGCAGGGCGCGCTGATCGGGGGGCAGATGCGGGGCGGCGGTCTCGCGCAGCGCCCCGGCATAGTCGCGCGAGAACGACAGCGTCTCGGGCCCCGGCGCAAAGCCCGGCGCCTCGGCGGGCATTTCCAGCCCGTAGCGCGCCGCAAGCGCCGCGCGGTCCGCGTCCCAGCACGCCTGGATCGGGGCGACGCTTTCGGGGTGCAGCAGGCCCTTCTGCTCGGGCTCGAGCGGGGCGGCGGCCGCGACCAGCGCGTCGCGCAGCGCCACCCAGCTGTCTTCCTCGGGCTGGCGCGCGATCTTCATCGCCATGAAGACCGACCAGAGCTGCAGGCGCGGCGCGCGCACGTTCTGCGGCGGCAGGGCGGCGGCGGTCTCACCCAGCTCTTCGGCGCCGAACCAGGCAAACGCATCCGCCACCAGCCGGTCGCCCGCCCGCGCGGCATCGTAATCGCGCAGCGTCAGCGTGCCATGGGCCTCGAACGGCGCCAGCTGGCTGGCAAAGCCGCCGCGCAGATAGCGGGCGATGGGCGCCAGATCGACCCGCGGCACCGACCGGCCTGTCCCCCAGAGCGCCTGGAACGTGTAGGAGTTGAGATAGGAGAGCGGGTGGCGCAGATAGACCAGGAAGCGGATCTCGCCCAGCCCTTTCAGCCGCCCGAACAGCGCGCCGTTCAGCCGGTGGCCGGATTGCGACAGGTTCTCATGCGAGAACACAAACGCATCGGCCGTGGTGTCGGCCAGAAAGCGCTCGATCTCGGCGGGCCAGTCGACGCGGGTGACCTTGCGCCGGGGCGGCACGTCACAGAACAGCGGCAGCCCGTCGGTCTGCGGCGCGCGCCGCGGCGCGGCGGGGTTGGGAAAGGTCCGCCCGTAAAGCGCGCGGTCGTAAGGCACGCGGATGCCGCGCGCCTCCAGATCGTCCGACAGCGCGATCAGCGCGCTCTGGATCGACGTGCTGCCGGTCTTGGGCAGGCCGATGTGAAAGAGGAACCGCTTCTGCATGGCCTCTCCCGCCCGCCTCAGCCTTCCAGGCTGACCGGCATCTCGTAGCCGTGTTCCTTCAGCAGCGCGTGGCGGCGGGCGGTCCTGAGATCCTCCTCCACCATCTCGGCGCACATCTCCTGCGTGGTGATCTCGGGCACCCAGCCGAGCCGCGCCTTGGCCTTGGCCGGATCGCCCAGCAGGGTCTCGACCTCGGCGGGGCGGAAATAGCGCGGATCGATGCGCATGATCACGTCGCCGGGCTTGACCGCCGGCGAGATGTTGTTGTCGGCCGAGACCACCACCGCGGTCTCCTCGACGCCTTCGCCGCGGAACTCCAGCGTGATGCCCAGCTCGCGCGCCGACCAGTCGATGAACTCGCGCACGCTGTATTGCACGCCGGTGGCGATGACAAAATCCTCGGGCGCGTCCTGCTGCAGCATCATCCACTGCATGCGCACATAGTCCCTGGCGTGGCCCCAGTCGCGTAAGCTGTCGATATTGCCCATGTAAAGGCAGGGCTCGAGCCCCTGGGAGATATTGGCCAGCCCGCGGGTGATCTTGCGGGTCACGAAGGTCTCGCCGCGGCGCGGGCTCTCGTGATTGAAGAGGATGCCGTTGCAGGCATACATGCCATAGGCCTCGCGGTAGTTCACGGTGATCCAGTAGGCATACATCTTGGCCACCGCGTAGGGCGAGCGCGGGTGGAACGGCGTGGTCTCGGTCTGCGGGGTTTCCTGCACCAGACCGTACAGTTCCGAGGTCGAGGCCTGGTAGAACCGGGTCGTGTCCTCGAGCCCCAGAAAGCGGATCGCCTCGAGCAGCCGCAGCGTGCCGATCGCATCCACATCGGCGGTGTATTCCGGCGCCTCGAAGCTCACGGCCACGTGGCTTTGCGCGCCCAGGTTGTAGACCTCGTCGGGCTGGACCTCCTGCAGGATCCGCGTCAGGTTCGAAGTGTCGGTCAGATCGCCGTAATGCAGCGTGAGCTTGGGGTTGGGTTCATGCGGGTCCTGATAGATGTGATCGACCCGCTGGGTGTTGAACAGCGAAGCGCGGCGCTTGATGCCATGCACCTCGTAGCCTTTGGCCAGAAGAAACTCCGCCAGGTAGGATCCGTCCTGGCCGGTCACACCGGTGATAAGGGCTGTCTTGCTCACGTCTTTCGCTCCGATCTCCCGTGGTGGCCGCGCCGGACCGGGGGTTGCTCTCGTTGGGGTTCGCCTAATCAAAGCGCCGCGGAAGCGCAATCCCAAAGCCCCGGGAGGCCGGCGGCGCTCAGCCCTGCGGCGGGATCCGCGCCCCCCGCTGCCGCCATTCCGGGCGGTTTGCCGCCTCCGGCGCACAGGCCGCCAGCACATCCAGAAGATGTTGCCGCCGCGCCTCGCCGGGGGCCAGCCGGTCCACCGCCGCCAGCAGCGCGCGGCCCCACGCGGCCTCCGGCGCGCATTGCGCGCAGAGCGCAGGTTCGGTCAGCAGGCGCGCCGCGGCCACCGCCAGGAAGCGCCGCGCGGCGTCGGGATCGGGGGCCTCGGCAGGCGGGGGGACCTCGGCAGGCGGGGCAGGCGCAGCCGTCGCGGCAGGATCCGGCGCAGACGGGGGCGCAGACAGGGGCGCAGACAGGGGCACACACTGCGCCACAGACCGCGGCGGGGCGGCGCCATCCGGGGGCGAGAGCCGGTCGATGCTGGCAAAAAGATCGTCGCCGGGATGCTCCAGCAGCGCCCCGGTCACCGCGGTCATCGCCTGGCCGTGAAAGAACACCGGCGTCCGCCCCAGGGCGGCAAAGCGATCGAACACCGTCAGGTAGTCGCTTGCCTCCGCGACCGGCACCATCAGGTTCACGATGAACGGATCGGCCTGAAAGAAGCTGTCATAGGTCTGCACCAGCGCCCAGCCGTCATTGCCGTCCCACGCGCGGGCCAGCGACCGCTCCAGCGCCCACCAGCAATCATAGGCCAGATCCTTGCGCTCTGCCGCGTGGCGCATCAGCCGCGGCATCCAGACCTGGCCCAGAAACCGGCGGAACGCCGCCGCGCCCGCACGGTAGAGCGCATTGCCGTTGAGATGCAGCTGGATGTCCTGCCCGAGCTCGCCGGTGCCGGCAAAATGCGAGCCGATCACCCAGGCGCGCGGATGCGCGTCGATCACCTCCTGCACGCGCTCCAGCCAGCCCGGCCCGACCGGCAGGCAGTCAAGCTCGATCTGCAGGCAGAAATCGCCCGGCCCGCAAAGCCGCCCCGCCGCCTCCATGGTGGCGTGAAACAGGAAGTTGGGCCCGGCCCGGGTGCCATAGGCGCCGCCGTCCTGACCGTGGCGGCGGGTATAGAGATCGCGGTCCGCCGAGAGATCGGCGCTTTGCACATGCAGGCCCGAAAAGCACGCCGCCAGCCGCGGTGCGGCGGCATAAAGCGCCTCGGCGCGGGCCAGATCCGCGGGTGTGGCGTGGTTGACCATGATCAGCAGCGCCGGGCGCGGCGCGGCGGGCGTCAGCCGCGGCAGAAAGCGGTCATCGGTCCAGAGCGCAAAGAGCCGCTCAAGCGGCGCGCCGATGTCGCGCGCCAGCAGCGGCACCGCCACGCAGCCCAGCCCGGGCCGCGCGCCCTGCCCTGCTCTGTCGCCTGGGGCTGCAGACATTCCGTTAACTCATTCCCGCTGTTCGGCGCCGATCTGCCCGTGGATTAAGCAACCCGCCCGACACTGTCCAGCATGCGCACACGGACCGGTTGCGGCGTTGCGGCGCGGCTGTTACAGCAGCGGGGCTTTTTGCGAGCCCGGCCCGGGGCCGATGCAGGATGCAGCCAGGGGGCGGCCCGCCCGGAGACCACGCAGATGAAACACCAGGATTTCAGGGATGGCCGCGAGGCGCGCTGGCTCGCGGCGCTGGCCGGACGGCTTTGCGACACCGGCCGCGCCGCCCTGCTCGAGCGGCTGGACAGCGGCCGCACAGACACGGCGGAAGCGCCTGCGACCGAGAGCCAGGCCAGCATGGTGGCCGCGCGGCTGCTGGGCTTTTACCTGCGCCAGGCCAGCCGGAACGGGACCGACCCGGAGGCGCTCGACCGGCTGCGCGGCGCGCTGCGCGCCGCCCCCGGGGCGGCGCCCCCGCCCCCGCCTGCACCCGTCACCGACGCCCCGCCGCCCCCGGTGGCCGCCGCCGAGCCCCCCCCGCCCGCCGACACGCTGACCGGGGCGATCGCGCTGGTCTACCGGCTGGTGCTGGGCCGCGATGCCGCCGAGCAGGAGGTGCGGATCTGGCACGACAATCTCGCGGGCGGGCTGCCCTTTCACGAGTTCCTGTCGCTCATCCATGACGGCGAAGAGGCCGCGCAGCGCCGCGATGACGGCCGCCTGCTGCCCGATCTCGACGATGCCGATTTCATCCAGCATGTCTATCGCAGCATTGAGCGGCGCGGCGCGCTGCCCGCCGAGATCGAGCATTTCCGCCAGGTGCTCGGCTCCGGCGCGCTCAGCCGCGAGACGATGCTGGGCCAGTTCTTCAGCGCCGCCGTCCGCCGCGAGATCGATGGCGAAGAGACGCCGCTGCATGACGGGCTCTCGTGCTGGGTGATGGGCACCGATCACACGCTGACGCTGGACGAATGGCGCGACAGGGCCGCCGACGACACGGCCCTTGAAACGGCCCGCGCCGCATTGCGCCCGCAGACGCCGTTCACGCTGACCGGGGGCCGCAGCGTCAAGGTCAGCGCCATCACTTCGCTGTTTCGCGGCGGCGATTTCATCGAGGCCTTCATGGACAACATGGTCAGCCAGACCGTGTTCGACGATGCCTGCGAGCTCTTGATCCTCGATGCCGACAGCGACGAGGACGAGGCGGCGGTGATCGCGCGCTATCTCGAGGATCACCCCGGCATCCGCTACCGGCGCTGCGACACCCGCATCGGCATCTACGAGGCCTGGAACGAAGGCGTGAAGATGGCCCGCGGCGAATACCTGACCAATGCCAATCTCGACGATCTGCGCCGCGCCGACAGTTTCGAGATCCAGGCCGGCGCGCTCGAGGCGCTGCCCTTTGTCGACGTGGTCTACCAGGATTTCTACTACAGTTTCGATCCCACGCTCGACTGGGCCGGGGTGGCGGCGTTCGGCTACAAATCCGATCTGCCGGTGGTCACCCCCTACAACATGCTGCGCTTCAACGCGCCGCATAACGCGCCGATGTGGCGCCGGTCGCTGCATGACGAGCTGGGCCTCTTCGATGCGGGCTTCAAATCGGCGGGCGATTACGAATTCTGGATGCGCTGCATGGTGGCGGGCAAGACCTTCTACAAGATCAACGAACCCCATGTGGTCTATTACCAGAACCCAAAGGGGCTTTCGACACGCGCCGACACCCGCGGCGTGATCGAGGCGCGCGAGGTGCTTTACCGCTATGCCCAGAAGCTGATCGGGCGCGGCTTCACCCTGCCGCTGGAGCGTTTTGCCGACGGGCCGCTGGCGCTGCCCGAAACCGTCCGCGACGGCTGCGGGGGCGACCGCAACCTAATGGCGCAGGCGGCGCTGCGGCAGCTGGCGCGCAAGGCCAAACCGGCGCTGGGACAGGGGGGCGCGCCATGACCACGCTGGTGATCGACGGGGTGTTTTTCCAGCTCGCCAGTTCCGGCATCGCCCGGGTCTGGAGCTCGGTGCTGCGGATCTGGGCGGCCGAGCGGCGCTTTGCCCATATGGTGCTGCTGGACCGCGGCGGCGCGCCGGAGATCCCCGGCATCGAGCGCATGCCCTTTCCGCGCTGGCACGCGCGCGAGGCGGCGGCCGATTCCGCATTGCTGCAGAAGATGTGCGACCATCTGGGCGCCGATGCCTTCACCTCGACCTATTACACCTCGCCCTTGTCGACGCCGATGACGCTCATGGTCTATGACATGATCCCGGAGCTTTTCGATTTCGACATGCGGATCAAGGACTGGATGGAGAAAGAGACCACCATCGCCTATGCGCAGCGCTATCTGTGCATCTCGCATTCCACCCGGGCCGATCTGCTGCGGTTTTATCCCGAGATCCCCGAAGACAGCGCCGTGGTCGCCCATTGCGGCGTCGACACCCAGGCCTTTGCCGAACGCGATGCGGATGAGGTCGCGGCCTTCCGCCGCGCGCAGCGCCTCGGGAGGCCCTATTTCCTCTTTGTGGGCAGCCGGGTGCAGCACAAGGCCTACAAGAATTCCGATCTGTTCTTCGACGCGCTCAGGCAGATGGGCCAGGTGGATTTCGACGTCTTCTGCGTCGGCGGAGAGCCGCAGATCGAACCGTCGGTGCTGCAGAGCCTGCCGGACGGCGTGACCGCGCGGCGCGTCTCGCTCACCGATCACGAGCTGTCGCTGGCCTATGCGGGCGCCGAGGCGCTGGTCTATCCGTCGCTCTACGAAGGGTTCGGCATGCCGGTGATCGAGGCGATGGCCTCGGGCTGCCCGGTGATCACCACCAATCGCGGCTCGCTGGCCGAGGCCGCAGGCGACGCGGCGCTGCTGGTCGAAGGCAGTTCGGTGCCCGAGATGGCCCGCGCGCTGGTGGCGGTGCGCGATCCCGAAACCCGCAAGACCCTGCGCGCAAAGGGCCTGAAACACGCCGCAGGGTTCCGCTGGAAACCGATGGCCGACCTGATGGCCCGGCAGATCGAGCAGACGGCAGAGGCGGGCGCCACCCCCGCCGCGCAAAGCTTTTTCGCCGAATGGACCCGCCTGCGGCATCTGCAGGCGGAGGTCGATCACCAGTAGGCCCGCGCCCTCCGCTTTTTTGAGGTCAGAACATCTTCGGGGGGTATCGGGGGCCGGCCCCCGCACCGCACCAAAGCCAGGGGGCCAGCCCCCCCGCACCGCACCAAAGCCGGGGGGCCGGCCCCCGCACCGCACCAAAGCCAGGGGGCCAGCCCCCCGGACCGCACCAAAGCCGGGGGGCCAGCCCCCCGGACCGCACCAAAGCCGGGGGGCCAGCCCCCCGGACCCCCCGGCGGTATTTTCAAAGAGAAGAAACCAGGGAGGGGGGGCGCGGGATGGCCGCGCTTCGGGCCAAAACAGGTCTACACATTTGCGTCAAAATCATCATGCTCCGGCCGCAGCGGCCCTGCGCCGGTCCGAGACCCGGTCTGAGAAAAGGACACCACCATGCGACGCGCCCTGATCTGCGGCATCGGCGGCCAGGACGGCAGCTATCTTGCCCGGCTGCTGCTGGACAAGGGCTACGAGGTCTGGGGCACCTCGCGCGATGCGCAATCGGGCAGCCTGCATAATCTTGCCCGGCTGGGGATCGCCGACCGGGTGCAGGTGCTGTCGATGGCGCCATCCGATTTCCGCTCGGTCTTCACCGCGCTCGACCGCTCCGACCCGCAGGAGATCTATTACCTCTCGGGGCAAAGCTCGGTGGGGCTCAGCTTCGAGCTGCCCGCCGAGACGCTGCATTCCATCGTCACCGGCGCGCTCAACCTGCTCGAGGCGATCCGCATGCGCGACCCGGCGATCCGGCTCTACAATGCCGGCTCATCGGAATGTTTCGGCGATACCGGCAAGACCCCCGCGCAGGAAGCGACGCCGTTCCACCCGCGCTCGCCTTACGCGGTGGCCAAGGCCAGCGCCCATTGGCTGGTGCGCAACTACCGCGAGGCCTACGGGCTTTATTGCTGCACCGGGATCCTCTTCAACCATGAAAGCCCGCTCAGGCCGGCGCGCTTTGTCACCCGCAAGATCGTGGCCGGCGCGGCGGCGATCGCGCGCGGTGAGCGCGACAGCCTGGTGCTCGGCACGCTCGACATCGCGCGCGACTGGGGCTGGGCGCCGGAATATGTCGACGCGATGCACCGGATGATGGGCCAGGAGACGGCGCAGGATTACGTCATCGCCACCGGCACCACCACGACGCTGCAGGATTTTGTCGCCGCGGCCTTTGCCTTTCACGGGCTCGACTGGCGCGCGCATGTGCAAAGCTCGCCGGAATTTGCCCGGCCCTCGGATATCGCGGTCAGCCGCGCCGATCCCGGCGCCGCCGCCCGCCAGCTGGGCTGGCGCGCCGACAGCGTCATGCAGGACGTGGTGCGCCGCATGTGCGAGGCCGAGACCGGCCCGCTCTGAAGCGCTCCGATCCATCTTCCCCCAGACCCCCGGCTTTTCCGGAAGCCAACCCATCAAAGGGCCGCGCCCGCCGTTGTGCCCTCCCCGGCCGCGCGGTATACCGCAAAAAATCATCCTCAGGAGGCGCGGAGCCCTTGCCCAGGACATCCAAGGAAGAGGCGCAGGCCCTGCAGGCCACCCTGGCCGCGCGCCATGCCGCGCATCACGTCTGCAGCCCCGAGACGCGGCTTGTGGTCGAAGGCTATCCGCGCAGCTCCAACTCCTTTGCGGTCGACATGATCGCGCAGTCGGGGCGCGGCCATATCGCGGTCTCGCAGATCGGCCATCACACCCATGACGTGGCCAATCTGCAGATCGCCGAGGCCCATGGCATCCCGCGGCTGATCCTGATCCGCCCGCCGGAGGCCGCGATCCTGTCGTTCCACATCTATTCCGGCGCGCCGATCGGGCGCTGTGCGGCGAAATACCACGCGTTCTACACCGGCGCCCGGGCGCTGATGGACCGCCGCAGCGCGGTGGCCCATTTCGACGAGGTGACGGGTGCGTTCGGCGCGGTGGTCCGAAAGCTCAACGCCATCGGCGGCTTCGGCATTCCCGACAACCAGGACTGGGACGCGATCCGCGAAGACGCGCTGGCCGCGGTGCGGGGCCGCGCCTCCGAGGATGCCGAAGAGGCCACCCGCCAGGTCGCCGCACCCACCGAGGCGCGCGAGACGATGAAGGCCGAGCTGCGCGGGCAGGTGCAGGCGTTTCTGGCCGAACATCCGCGCGCCGAGCGGATCTATGAGCGGGTCTGCAAGGCCGCGGGGCTCTAAGCGCGATCCGAAAAACGGGGACCGGTTTTCGGACAAATCGCGCGCCCACATTCCAGCGCGATCCGAAAAACTGGGACCGGTTTTCGGGTAAATCGCGCGACCACATTCCAGCGCGATCCGAATAGTGGCCTCCGGCGTTCGGGCCCCGGCAACCCTCAGCGCAGCCCGAAAAGCGCCCCGGTTTCCCGGGGCCCGGCCTGCGGCATCCGCCGCCCCCGGCTCAGAGCGTATAGCCGTAAAACGCGCCCACGTCGCGGAACGTGTCGTTGAGGCTGGCGATGGTTTCGGGGGCCAGCTTTTCGGCGTGATCGCCCGGCGTGCCCTTGCGGATATGCTGGGTGGGGTCTTCCTTTTCGGGGCGCACATCGTTGTTGGCGGCCACCCGCTCGATGGCGCGCTGCGGCACCTCGAGGCCGAAATGCGCAAAGATCTCGCCCAGAAAGGTCGCCTTGTCGAAGAACACATCCTCATAGCGCCGCATCAGCGTCAGCCCGGGGTTCAGCGCATCGCGGTAATCGGCAAGCTTTTCATGCAGCCTGGAGGCCTCGCCCAGCACGTATTCGTCGATCGGCAGATCCTCCAGCGCCTGGCGGCGCGCCAGCATCTCCTCGCCGCCTTTTGTCGGCAGCCGGTGGCTGCCATCCTTCTTGCCGAACGAGAAATACTGCGACACCAGCGCATCGCGCGGATCGCGCACCAGCAGCACGCAGCGGCGCTCTTTCAGACGGAAATCCGGATCGGCAAAGACCGGCGGCAGAAAGCGGAAGCCGAAATAGAGCAGGTTGCGCGAACAGATCTCCTTGAGGCCCGGATCCTGCGACCATTTCCTGGGCGGGATGGCCTCGTCGAAGAACAGGTTGGGCAGCGCAATCGAGGGAATATCCCGTACCTTGCAGATCGTGCCGATCATCTTGTTCATCATCGTGCTGCCGGATTTATGCACCGAAAAGGCATAGCAGGGCGGGAATTCCGCCTCCCGGTCAGGCAGGGCGGCAAGGACGGCTTGATGATCCACGGACAGGCTCCCCCGGGGTTGGTCAAATCTCTGCCGCAGGATAGGCTGCAACGCGGAAAGCAACAACCAGATAGCGGCGGCCTGCGCCGCTGCTCAACCCCAACGGACGGCCCCCGGAGCCCCGTGCGTCATCGGCAGCGGCCATGCGCCCCGAACGGCTGGCGCATGTGATCGCGGGGGCCGGGCCTGCCACAATCCGGGGCCGCAAAGCGCCGTCTGCAACGCCGGGCCGGCATTGCGGACTGTCCCGGGCCCGGGCTCAGGCCGCGGCGGCGGAGAGCCGCGCCAGGTGGCCGGTCGGGTCGGCCTCGATGATCTGCGCGGCGCAGGCGCGGAACGCCGCTTCCTGCCCGGCCAGATGTTCGGAAAAGACCGCGGTCGGGCCGGCAAACGGATCGCTGCGCGGCGCAAAGCCGCCCGTCTCGGTGGCGATGCGGTCCAGATGGTCGCGCGCCTCGTCCGACAGCCGCGCGCGCACCGGTTCCAGCCAGGCCAGCAGCGCCGAAAGCGTCTCCTCGTAGCCCACCAGCTCCACCCCCGGCATCTCCAGATGTGCAGGATCGGCCCATTTCGCCATGAACCCGGACACATATGTCACCGCGTTCTCCAGGAACCGCTCGAAGCGCGCGCCCTGCTCGAGCGTGCCGGCCCGGGCGACGATGTCATAGGCCTCGGCCAGCAGCGGGCGTTCATGCATGTAGAACAGCTTTTCGGGCGCGATGCCGTTGGCGCGCAACACATCCTGGTTGAGATGCAGCAGATTGAGGCTCCACCACGAGGTCAGCACAAACAGCGGGTCGCGGATCATCACCACCCGCTTCATCGCCGGGGCGGGCGCAAAGACCGGATCGGCGAGGTCGAAATCATGGCTCTTGATCAGCCGCAGGGCAAAGCCGTCGCCGCGCGGGAACATCGGCAACCGGCAGGGCAGCGTGCCGCAGCAGCCGGGCTCCTGGTAGCGCTCGCAGAAACTGAAGGCCGGGCCCAGCACCCGGGCCAGCCGGTTGCGCAGGAAATGCAGCCCCGAGCGCGGCAGCGACTTGCTGTCGAGATAGAGATAGCGCCCGGCCAGATCCGGCCCGGTCTCGGTGTAGCGCGCCAGGGCGGTGGCATCGAACCGGCTGGAGGCGGCGCGCGGCTGCGGCGGCGCGGTCGGGGCAGCAGGATCCGGGGCACCGGCAACCGGTGCCGCAGGATCAGGGGCGACGGGGTCCGGTGCCGCGGACACCGCCACCGGGCCCACCCCCGCCAGCAGGGCGCGCAGCGCCTCGGCCTGGCTGGCCAGCGCCTCGATCCGCGCGCCGGAGGCGGCGGGCGCACGCACGAAATCGCGCAGGTCATCGTCGACAAGCCGGGCCGCCTGCACCCCCAGCCCCAGCCGCGCCATTTCGCGGATCTGGCGGGCGCGGGCGATGGCATCGACATCGGCGCGCGGCTCCACCAGCGCGATGGCGTCACGGAAATGCCCGTCGGCGGAGCCGTCCTCCAGCACCGCCGCGGCGCGCCCGAGACTGTTATGCACCGCCGAGATCAGCACCCGCGCCGCCAGCCGCCGGTCGCAGCCCCAGGCGATGGCCTGCCGGACCGAGGCCCGCGCCGCCTCCGACGCGCCGCGGTGGCCCTGCGCCGCGGCCACCAGCAGCATCAGCTTGGCGCGGTCGCTGTCGCGGGCCAGCTCCTCGGGGTCGAGCGCCTCCAGCGCCTCCCAGGCGCCGTATTGCCAGTTGGTGCGGCTGCGTTCGAGCAGGTGCTCGGTCTCGAACAGGCTGTCGGCGGCGGGCGGCAGCGCGGTGTCCGCCGGGGCGGCTGGCCCCGGTGTGACCCGTTTCTTCTTTTTCGACCTCCCGTTCGTCCCCCCGTCCGGGCCGCGATCCGAGCCTTTTTCCGGCCCCCCGTCCGGCCTCTTGCGCCTGGCCATCAGAGCTCCGGCTCCCGCAGCAGCAGGTCCTTGATCAGCCCCACCTGCCCTTCGGCGCGGCGCAGCTCCTCGCGGGCGCGCATCAGCTGGCTTTCCAGCTCGCGGTTGTACTCCACCAGCCCGTCCTGCTGCGCCAGCTGGTCGGTCAGCCTGGCCACCGCGCCGGTCTCGGCGGCGGTCTTTTCCTTCAGCCCGGCGATGATCCCGTCCCGGCGCTGCATCTCTTCATGCTGCTCTTGCAGCAGCCCCGCCTGTTCCTCGATCTGCGCGCGCAGGCTGCGCTGGTTCTGCTCCTGCGTGGCGATCACCTCGTCGCGGCGGCGCATTTCGGCATCCAGATCGCGCAGCCGCTCCTGCTGATGGGCGGCGGTTTCCTGGGCGGCGGCCTGCTGTTGCTGAGTGCGGGCGCGCTCGGCTTCCAGCGCCGCCTCCAGCTCGGCGATCCGGGTCTGCTGCTGCGCGGCCTGCCCGGCGGCGGCGGCCTGCGCCTCCCTTGCCTGGCCGCGTTCGGCCTCCAGCGCGGTCTCGAGCTCGGCGCTGCGCGCCTCCAGCGCCGCGCGCGCCTCTGTGGCGCCGCTCCGGGCCTCTTCGGCCTGGCGGCGTTCGGCCTCCAGCGCCGCCTCCAGCTCGGCGATCCGGGTCTGCTGCTGCGCGATGTCGGCACGGGCGGCCTGCACGGTCTGGCGCTCGGTCTCCAGCAGGGCGTCGAGCGCCGCCCTCTGCGCGGCCTGCGCCGCCGCGTCGCCGCGCGCGGTCTCCAGCTCCGCCAGCTGCGCCTGCGCGGCCTTCCCGGCCGCCGCCAGCGCCCGGCGCAGGCCCGGCGCATCGGCGACAAAGCGCATCTCCGGCCAGTCCGGCTCGGTGTCATCCACATGCTCGAGCCGGAAATGCTGCGCCTCCAGCCAGCCCTGCAGCCCGGCGGCGGGCTCGGCCCCGGCAAAGAACGCCTCGCGCCCGGGCCGCAGATGCAGCGCCGTGACCCGGTCCAGCAGCCCGGCCCTGGCCAGCGCCGCCAGCAGCGGCTTTTCCGCACCGGGGGTCTCGATCGCCAGCCGCAGCGGGCCCGGCGCCTCGGCCAGCCGCTCCACAAGTGCTTTCACGGGGCGCTGCGGCACCGTGCGGCGCTGGCGTGTCTGCAACCCCGGGAAAATTTCCCGCAACGCCTTCTTGGCCGGTTTCAGCGAATAGAGCCCGGGCACCGAATGCACGATCAGCGTGGCCTCGCCGCTCTTGGCGCCGAAAACGCAGCGGATCTGCTCGGGCGCGGGCGCCTCTGCAGGCAGGGCGGCGCGGATCTCGGCGCCCTGCAGCGGATCGGCGAGGATCAGCAGCCGCGCCGGGCCAAGCGCGGTCACATGCGCGGCCACCCGCCCGGGCTTCATGCCCCAGCCGACAAGCACCAGCGTGCCGGTCCCGGATCCGCTCTGCTCCTGCGCTGCCATGATCGCTCCCCCGTTCCCGGATCCGCCCCGGCTGGCCTTTCTGTTACCGGAGCCGGGCCGGTCTCGGCAAGCCATCCGCCGCGCCCGGCTCAGAAATCCACGCCGCTTTTCTCGAAGGGCCGGCCCGGCGGGGCCAGCCGCTGGGCCATGTCCGAAAACGAGCTCCAGGTCGAGGCCAGCAGCAGATCGGCGCGCCCGAGCAGCAGCATGTCGGCCAGGGCATATTGCAGCTGCCGGGCCGAGCGGTCGTAGAGGTCGCGCTCCAGCACCCGCAGCGCCGCGCCGTAGCGCTCGGCCAGCACCGCGTAGACCGCGGGCAGATCGGCGGCGGCAAAGATCGTGTCGGCGCGGCCCTCGGCGCGCAGCGCATCGAGCCGGGCGACAAAGCGCGACACATGGCTCTTTTCGCGCCACTGCACCAGCTCGGCATGGCGCGCGGCGGGCCAGTTCCGCGGGCTTTCCCAGGGCAGATGGTCGAAGGCGGGCCCGGTGCCCATGCGCACATGCAGCGCGACCTGCGCGGGCTGCGGCACACCGGCCGCCAGATCCATCACCGCCGCGGCGGGCACCAGGGCGCGCAGAAACGCCTGCTCGCGGGCCGGATCGCCATGCGGCGAGACCAGCGAATAGGCGCTGCGCACATAGATGTCGCGATGGCTGTGATCGGCGGGATCGGCCAGGACCGGCTCTTCGAAGACCGCGCCGGGCTCGGCTTCCATGTAATTGTGCACCCGGCCCGCGCGGGCGCGCAGCAGATCGCGCGCGCCCGCCTCGCCGATCACCGGGCCGGTATAGCGCCACAGCGCCTCGAGCGGGGCCTCGCAATGGGCGTCGGGCACCCAGAGCACCACCAGCCGCCGGTCCGTCGCCTGCGCGATGGCGGCGGCCGAGACCATCGCCCGCAGCCGGTTGGCCAGCCCGTGCTGGACATCGACAAGCAGATTGCGGCGCTGCAGCGCATGCGGTGGCGCAAAGAGCCCGGTCGGCATCCCCCCGCGCCCGGTCAGCTGTCGCTCTTGCTCAGGGGCCGGCGGGCGGCCCGGATCGGCGCGGTGATCTTCCAGGAATTGGAGTGGTAGACGCGGTCGAGTTCAGCCTGCATGGCCTGCAGTTCGGCGGTGGCGGCGTCGCGTTCCGCCTCGAGCCGCGCCACCCGGGCCTCCAGCGCCCCCCGGGCCTGCGCGTCGCGCAGCATCACCTGGCCCAGCACCCCCTCGCGCTGGCGGCGGTCGGCATCGCGCGCCTGCAGGCGCTTTTCGAGACTGTCATTGAGCGCGGCCAGCAGGTGGCGGTCGGCCAGTTCGTCCTGCTGGCGGTCGCGCAGCGCCTGCAGCGCGTCGCGATCGGCCTCGAGACGGCTCACCTCGCCCAGCAGTTCGGCAAGGCTGTCGCGCAGAAGCTGGCGTTCCTCGGCCTCGCTCTCGTCCGGGGCGGGGTCGTCCGGGTCGGGGTCGTCCGGGGCGGGGGCGGGGTCGGCGGGGTCAGGCACGTTGTCCGGGTCCGCCCTGTCCTGCGGCGCGGCCAGCACCGCATCGAGCCCGTCGCGCGCCAGCCGCGGCGGCTGCACCGGGCCGTGCTGCAGGGCGGCCAGCGTCTCGGCCAGCTCGGTGGCCTCCGGATCGGCCCAGAGCACCAGCACCGCGCGCGCCAGCGCCGCCGGATCCGGGGCCAGGCCGGGGTCGGGGATCCCGTCCGCGGCTGCGGCGGGCGTCGGCGCCGACGGGTCCAGTTCGAAACGGGCCTGCAGGATGTCGAAGGCGCCGGGATGGCCCGCGGCCAGCGCCCCGGCATCCATCAGCACCACCCGCTTGCGATCGCGGCGCAGCGCCGTCATCAGCGCGCGCGTGGCGTCTGCCCATTGCGCCAGCGCCGCGTCGGGGCTGGCCCCGGCCTCGAAGGCCCGGGCCAGCGACAGCAGCGGATGCGGCACCGGCACCAGCACCATGCCTTTGGTCTGCGCAAGCCCGGCCTCGAGCGTCTGCACGCAGCGCAGCGCCAGGCCCGGATCGGCGGCGGCCAGGGCGGCGGCGACCGGATCGGCCAGCGGCATGTCGCCCGGCAGAACCGCAACCAGCGCCGCTGTCCCGGCGGCGGGGGAAGCCGCGGTTTTCGTCACCTTCTTGGGTGCCGTCTTCCGGGTGCGTGCTGCGCTCATGTCTCTTGTCCGTTTCTCGCAGCCGGCCATCCCAGCGGGCGGCTGCGGCACGGATAGTACAATCACATTTTCGACACCCGTTCCAGAGCCCCCGGGGCCCCGCGACCGGGGCCCGGGGCGCGCAGAGCCCGCCCTGCAGGGCCGGTTCAGAAGATCTCGATCGCCGCTTCCACGCTGGCCGCGGTCAGCCCGTCACCGGCGATGACGATCCGCGCCCCGGCGCCGAAATCGAGCACCAGCCCGGTGGTGCCGTCAAAGCTGCCATAGCTGTCGATCACCTGCGCCGCATTCAGCGTGCCGGACCAGAGCGCATCGTCGAGCCGGAGCATGTCGCCCTCCGCGACAGGATCGAAATCGGTCACCCGGTCATTGCCGAAGCCGCCGGTGAAGACAAAGGTGTCGGCCCCGGCGCCGCCGGTGGCGATGTCGTTGCCGGCGGCAAACCAGATCGTGTCGTCGCCGTTCTGGCCGCGCAGCGTGTCATGGCCGCCCGAGCCGGTGAGCGTGTCATTGTTGGCGCCGCCCTCCAGCAGGTCGTTGCCGCCGCCGCCGGTGAGGTTGTCGCGTCCGCCGCCGCCATCGAGCCGGTCGTTGCCGCCGCCGCCCAGCAGCATGTCATTGCCGTGCTGGCCGGAAATCTCGTCGACGCCGAGCCCGCCATTGACGGTGTCGTTGTTCTGCCCGGCATTGACCGTGTCATTGCCGTCATCGCCGAGGATGATGTCGCTGCCGGAGGCGCCATAGACCAGGTCGTCGCCGGCCCCGCCCCCCAGCTGGTCGCCGCCGGTGCCGCCCCAGATCGTGTCATCGCCGATCCCGCCGGAGAGCTGGTCGGCCCCGGCATCGCCGCCGATCCGGTCATTGCCGCCGCCGCCCTCGGCGCTGTCATTGCCCTCGCCCAGCCAGATCGCATCCCAGCCCAGGCCGCCATCGACGCGGTCATGGCCGCCATCGGTGACAATCATGTTGGCCATGCCGTTGCCGGTCACCATGTCGTCGCCGGTGCCGAGGATCACATCCTCGATGATCGTGCCGCGGGCGATTCCGACATTGCCGGTCAGCCCGCCGACATCGGAGAACTGCTCCGGCCGCAGGTCGATCCTGGTGTCCAGCGTGGTCGAGGCCAGGTTGATCTGATCCTGCCCGCCGCTGTCGAAGATGGTGAGCGCCACCGGCGCGCCGGTCACGTCGGGCCCGCCGTTGAACACCTGGTCGAGATAGGTGCCAAAGGAGGAGCCCTCGCCCCAGACGGTGTTGCCATCGGTCTGGTCCGAGGCGCCGTAGAGCGTCTGGATGGCGATGATGTCGGCCATCATCGCGGTGATCGGCTCGGCATAGCTGGCAGCGACGGTGGGGTTCTCGTCCTGCGCGAAATAGGACATCACCGACAGCTGGTAGCTGTCATTGGAAAACAGCGCATCATTGCTGTAGGAGGCGCTGCCGTTATAGGGGCCCATATGGCCCAGACCCAGCGCGTGGCCGATCTCGTGCACATAGGTGGACATCGCGTAGCTGTCGACGGAGACGCCGTAGCGCTGCACCCAGGAGGCCGAGACATTGACCTCGGCATCGATGATGTCGCCGTTCATCCAGAAGCTCGACCCGGCAAAGGCGCCGGAGCGGTTGTCGGTGAAGGTGATGTCGGCGCTGCCGCCGGTGATCTCGGTGAATTGCAGGTCGGCCACCATCTCCCAGGCTTCCATCGCCCAGCGGGCCAGCGTCTGGCCCCCGGCGTTGAGCGCGGTGAGATCGACGGTGATTTCGGTGTCCTGGCTGGTGTCGAAGGAGCGCCGCGGCGACCAGTAGCCATCGGTCAAAAAAAGCGCCATCTCGTCCAGCGTGCCGGGCTCTCCGGGCACCGGCGGCGGCGGGGTGACCGCGCCGGCCTCCACCGAGATCTGGTAGATGCCGGTGCCTTCATCGGCAAACGCGCCCGCCGCGACATGGTAGGTGCCGGTGGTGGTCGGGGTGAATTCCAGCTCCGAATCGAGCACGCCATTGGCATCGTCGTTGACCGCGACCTCCGTATTGCCGCTGTAGATCCGCAACAGCGGGTCGGCCAGCGCGCTGGAGCCGACCCCGGTCAGCGAGATCTGGTAGGTCTGTCCGGCCACCAGATCGACCGCAACCCAGTCGCGGTCGCCGATTGTCGAGAGGTTGCCGCGGAACGTGTCACCGACCTGCATGGTGTAAAGCGTGGCCACCGAGGCGGCGGCATCCGCGGTTTCGGAGAGCGCGGCAGAGGCGGTCTCGTGGCGGGCGGGGTCAAATGTGGCGGTAGCTTGGCAGAGCGTGCACATCGTCTGGGCAGTCCTTCGGGAATCACGGGTTTCGGTTCGGGGCACCGGGCAGGCTGTCATACAGGCCTGAGCTGACCTGCACGAGTTTACGGGCAAAGAGATTAACGGAGTTTTGTGGCAGGGTTTTGGCGGATCCGCCGCCCGGCACGCGCAGCGCCGGGCCGTGCTGCACGCCGCCGCTGGACCGCTGCCAGCGGAGCCTCAGCGCGCCGTTGCCGCCGTCCAGCGCCACGCCGAGATCGCCGGGATGGACCGGGCGCTCTGCCCCGGCGGGCACATGGCGGATCACCGGGCGGATCACCGGGCGGAGAGCGGCGCGCTTGCCGGCGCCGGCGCTCATCTCTCCCAGCGCCAGCATCAGCGCCCGGCAGAGCGCCTCGCCGAGCCCGCCGGGCTGCGGCGCGCAGCTCAGCCGGATCACCGGACGCTCGGGACGTTCGGCGCTCCCGGACCCTGCCCCGGCGCTCATCGGCAGGAGTGCCGCCAGCAGCATGCCCCGGACAAGACCGGAAACTGGGCCGGGCACAGGGCCAGGCACGGGGCCAGGCACGGGGCCGGGCACTGGGCCGGTGACCCCATGGGGCCACAAGGATGAGAGCCGGTGATGGGGCACAACAGGGCAGAACCTCGACGGCAGAGTCTTCGGTGACGGATGGCGGCGCTCTGGCTAGGGCGCGGCGGGCGCGCGGGCAAGCCCCGACGGTGCGTCACTCTTCGCGCGGCAGGCAGGCCGGGGCAAGCCCCGCGCCCCGGCATCAGGACTGCGTGCAGACCCTTGCCATTTTGCCCGTCCCGCCCCCGCAAGGTTCCGCCGCCGGCCTGTTTTCGCCGACCGCGCCACAAAGGCAGAACAGACGCAAAACGGCTGCAGGACAGGCCCGGGAGGACCGCGCATGAAGGCCGCGTCAGGGCCGCTTGGCCAGCCAGCCCAGAAACGCCCTGTCGGGGCTGGAAAGCCGCCGCCGCCCCGAGGCCGCCCAGAAGCCCTGCCACTCGGCCAGCAGCGCATAGACGTCGCAGCCGGGCCGGAGCGCGCGGGCCGCCTCCAGCGTCTCCGGCCCGGGCTGCGGCGCGCCCGGGGCCAGAGCCCTGCGCCGGGTCACGCGCAGCCGGTCGCCCGGCATCTCTTCCAGCGCATAATCGGGCAGGTGGTTTTCCGCGATCATCCGGCGCAATGCGGCGCGGAAGACCCGCAGCGGCGCCGCGGACCCGGCCTTCTTGTGCAGCACCGCCAGGCTCACCACCCAGCTTTGCTGGCGCCCGCAATGTTTGCGCGCCAGCTCGTAGACGCGCCGCTCCAGCGGTTTGCGCAGGCGGAAATACTCGCGGCTCAGCGTCAGCACCGATTTCGCCAGCACCGCGCGGTAAAGCCAGTCCGAAAGCGTGACCATCACCGACACCATGCGCCCGCCGCGCGACCGGCGCACGATCTCCCAGCGCTCGATCAGCCCGAAGCCGCTGGTGGTCTCCAGCCCGCCGGTGGCGATATTGGTGGTGATCCTTGTGCCCGCAAGCCGCTCGAAAGCCTCGCGCAGCCGCGTATAGGCGTCGCCGGAGGTGTCGCGATTGGTCGCCACCAGCAGGTCATGGGCCCTGAGCGTGAGCGTGCGGCTGACCTCGCGCCCGGCATTCAGCGCCGCCATCAGCTGGCTCACGCAATAGATCAGGATGTCCTTGTCGTGGATCGTGGCGCGGCCCTTGACCGAGGGGATGACCTCGATGGCCACATCGTTGTGGCTGTAGGACAGCACCCGCCGGTCGGGCCGGGTGGAGAGCGAGAAGATCGGATGCTCCATGGTGCCCAGATCGTCCTTGGGGCTGGCCTCGAACAGGTCGCAGACAAAGAAATCCGCGGTGGGATGGCGGTCGGGCAGCAGCCCGCCGGTCCCTGACCCGATAGCCGGCCCGATCCCTCGCCCGGTCGCTGCCGTCATGACGCTGCCCCTCGTGTTGCCTGGTCTTGCCTCGGCGCCCTGCCCCCGGTTTTGCTATCGGGGTTTCAGTGACGCTGTCTCCCTGAGCAGGGTAAAGTTATCCACAGGTCGCGTCCATGGATTTCGGCGCTTTCGGCGGATCGGAGTCGCTTCTTGCGTGGGATCGGAGTCGCCTTATCGGGGGATCAGAGTCGCCTGCCGCGCCCGGATCGGCCAAAAGCCCATTTTTTTCAGACCCTTGCGAGAGACATGCCCAACCGGTAACGAGTCTGATAACATATCAATAACAGCAAATGCGATTGCGCCCGTCCCGGACCCGATCCGGACATCTTCCCTCAGGCCTTTGATTTTGCTTGAGAAATCGGCGGTTTTGGCGGATGTGCGCATTTTCCTTCCATGTGCGGCGTTTTTGGGTATTCTGACGAAAAGCCCGCACATCGAAAAGCGGGATATCTTCCTCAGAGGCACGAGAGGACCCCAGATGAAGCCCGAGCAGAGCACGGTGATTCCCCCCTATCTGACCGTCGATCCGGATCTTGCCGCCACCCAGATCGGCGCACCCGTGGGCACTGACGGGTTTGCCGAGATCGCCCGCGCCTGTGCCGCCGGGCGCCGCGATCTGTCGTCGCGCGGGCTCGAGGACAGCGGCGCGCGGCGGCTGCGGATGTTTTCCACCTGGGAGATCACCCGCTACCTGATCCCGGTGGCCACCGGCCATTTCCGCCGCGTGCTCAAGGAAAACCCCGAATTGCCGCAAGGCGCCTCGGAGACCGCGGGCGGGGCCAAGTGGTTCACCCTCGACGAGGTGCTGCGGCTGCGTGCGCATTTCGGCGCCAGGGGCTCCAAGGCCAAGGCCTACCAGCCCTGGCGCCCCGAGGGCCTGCCCGCCAAGATGGTGGCGGTGGCCAATTTCAAGGGCGGCGTGGGCAAGACCTCGACCGCGGCGCATCTGGCGATGTCGGCGGCGCTGGATGGCTACAAGGTGCTGGTGGTCGATCTCGACAGCCAGGGCAGCATGACCTCGATCTTCGGCGGCAAGGTCGCGGATGAATGGCAGACGGTGTTCCCGCTGCTGGCGCGGCATTACGCGCGGCACCTGCAGGGGCAGAACCAGCGCCGTCTGGATCGCGGCGAGGCGCCGCAGCCGCTCGATGACGCGCTGTCGGACGCGCTGCCGATCCGCGCCGAGACGCTGATCCAGCCCACCCACTGGCCCAATATCGACCTGATCGGCGCGCAGCTGAACCTCTATTGGGCGGAGTTCCAGATCCCGGTCTGGCGCATGGCCGCGCGCGGCTGGAAGCTCTGGGACGCGCTCACCGAGAGCCTCGCCGCCGACGGGGTGCTGGACCAATATGACATCGTCTTTCTCGACACGCCCCCGGCGCTTGGCTACCTGACGATCAACGGGCTGGCGGCGGCCGATATCCTGCTGGTGCCGCTCGGGGCCTCGTTTCTGGAGTTTGACAGCACCGGGCGCTTTTTCGACATGCTGCAATCCACCTTCGGCTCCATCGAGGAGGCCGAGAACATGGCGGCGCGGGCTTTGGGCCGCGAGGGGCTGCGCTTTGAGTGGGACGCGGTGCGCGCGCTGGTCACCCGCTATGACGGCACCCAGCAGGCCGAGCTGGCCGCGCTGATGCAGAGCTATCTCGGCCCCACCCTCTCGCCGCACCGGCAGGGCTTTACCGCGCTGATCGGCCAGGCCGGTGAGCAGGTGCAGGGCATCTACGAGGCCGATTACCGCGATTTCAACCGCGAGACCTATGTGCGCGGGCGCGAAACCTTCGATGCCACCTGGGCCTCGGTCAAGAGCCTGATCCTGGGCGCCTGGCGGCGGGACGAGCTGGCGGGCCGGGAGGCGGCGGAATGAGCGTATATAGGACCGGACCGGACCTAGTGTTTCGTGTGCGAAACTTTATCCACAGGCTGGCGCGCCACTGGCCCGCACGCGCCGTCCAGCCTTCGTTAACCCGCGCCGCGCAGCATCCGCCCTGCCCTTTTTGCCGTTCAGGAGGCTGATCCATGGCCAGACGCAAACGCCTGACCCCCGCCAACCCCGCCTTTCTGGACGCGCCGGAGCCGCCCGCCCGCCCCGGCCCGCTGCGCGCGGCACCGATCGCCGATGTGGCGCGCGAGGCCTCCGCCAGTGCCGCCGCCGAGGAGCTGGCCCGCACCCTCACCGAGGCGCGCGAGAGCGGCCGCATGGTGCTGTCGGTGAGCCTTGACGACATCGTGACCGATTATCTGGTGCGCGACCGGGTGGCGGTGCAGGATGACGAGATGCAGGCGCTCAAGGACAGCCTGCGCGCCCGTGGCCAGCAGACCCCGGTGGATCTGGTGGCGCTGGCGGATGGCCGCTACGGGCTGATCTCCGGCTGGCGGCGCTGTGCCGCGCTGCGCGCTCTGCATGACGAGACCGGAGAGGACCGCTTTGCCAGCGTGCTGGGGCTGATGCGCCGCACCGGCGAGCAGGCGGAGGCCTATCTCGCCATGGTCGAGGAAAACGAGATCCGGGTCGGGCTGAGCTATTTCGAGCGCGCGCGGATCGTGTCCAAATCGGTCGAGGCGGGGGTGTTCGAGACCGACCGCACCGCGTTGCAGACCCTGTTCCAGTCCGCCAGCCGCGCCAAACGCTCCAAGATCGGGTCATTTCTGCCGGTGGTGCGTGCGCTCGATGGCGCGCTGCGCTTCCCGCAGGCGCTGGCCGAACGGCAGGGGCTCGTGCTGGGCCGGCAACTGGCCGAGGATCCGGACCTGGGCGCGCGTCTGCGCGCCGCGCTCTCCGATGCCGCGCCCGAGAGTGCCGAGGCGGAGCTGGCACTGCTGAGCGCGGGCGCGTCAGAGACCAAAGAGGTGGCCACCGCCGCCGCAACAGAGCCTGATCCCGCCCCTGCAGCCCCTGCCCCCGCAGTCCCGCGCCTGGTGGTTGGCGGGATCACCCTGCAGGCCGATGACGGTCGTATCCTGCTGGAAGGCCGCAACGTGGACGCCCGTTTCCGCGATGCGCTCTTTGCCTGGATCCGGCAGAACTACTAGGGCGGCACGGCGATGTCTCTGTCTGCTTCGAGCCCATATTACCGAATGCTGCGCGGCGAGCGAAGGTCTGTTATGGGTATGTACAATACTGAAGGCCGTTAAGAATTGACCAAGCTTCCATCGCGCTCGTATGTGATCTGCACGACACCCCGAAGTGGGAGCACGTTGCTGTGCAAGCTGCTTGCGGCAACGGGCGTTGCCGGGATGCCGGACTCGCACTTCCATACTCCCTCGGTCGAACGGTGGCTGACCGTTTATAGGTTGGATGAAACGCCTTTCGCTTCGCGAGAGGCAGCTGTTCGAGCGGTCTTTGAGGCGGCGCTCGCCCGAGGAATCGCCGACACCGACATCTTCGGCTTGCGGATGCAGCGGGGTAGTTTTGGCTATTTCTTGAAGCAGCTTTCGCTCTTGTCACCAGACACTCACAGTGACGTAGAGCGCATCGAAAGCGTTTTCGGACCGACGACGTTTATCCATTTGTCCCGTAAAGATCGCGTGGATCAAGCCATCTCACGATTGCGCGCCGAGCAGACTGGCTTGTGGCATCGTCATGCTGACGGCTCCGAGATGGAGCGTCTCGCTCCTCCGAAAGAACCGCGTTACGACGCGGATGCGATAGCGAGGCACATTGAAGAACTGTGTGCGCTCGATGCTGAGTGGGAACAGTGGTTTGAACGACAAGAATTGGAACCACTGAGCATCGCGTACGACGCGCTGTCAGCAAACCCGCAAAAAGTGCTTTCGGAAGTTCTTTCTTCAATCGGGTGCGATCCAGCATTTGCTAAAGAAGTCGAAACACCGACCGCCAAGCTGGCGGATCGTGAAAGTATGGATTGGAGGCAGCGCTTCTTGGGCGAACAAAAGCGCTGTTGAGCACGAATGCCTCAAGCTGACCTTCGATCGCGAAACTCGGAAGTCCGGTTCGTCCGCTTTGCCGACCTCCATCGTCTCAGCATTGCCCCCGAAAGTATCACTTAGACTCTGTTTCCCGCCGAAACAGAGTCTCTCTCACCGCGCCGGCAGCAGCCGTTTGAGATAGGCGCCATAGCCGGTCTTGCCGAATTTTTCCGCCCGGGCCGCCAGCGCTCCGGCATCGATCCAGCCTTGCTCATAGGCAATCTCTTCGGGGCAGCCGACTTGCTGGCCCTGGCGTTCCGACAGGGTGCGCACAAAATTGCCCGCATCGAGCAGCGAGCCATGGGTGCCGGTGTCGAGCCAGGCATAGCCGCGGCCCATCTGCTGCACGGTGAGCAGCCCGTCGGCGAGGTAAAGCTCCAGCAGCGACACGATCTCCAGCTCGCCGCGCGGCGACGGCGTCACGGCACGGGCACGCTCCGGCGCCGAGCCGTCGAGGAAATAGAGCCCGGTCACCGCATAGGAGGAGGGCGGCTCGGCCGGTTTCTCGACGATCCGGCGCACGGTGCCGTCGCTGTCGAAATCGACCACGCCATACCGTTCGGGATCGGCGACGCGGTAGCCGAAGACCGTGCCGCCGGTGGGCACCGCATCGGCGGCACGCAGCTGGTCGGGCAGCCCGTGGCCAAAGAAGATGTTGTCGCCCAGAACCATGGCCGAGGGCGCGCCCGCCAGGAAATCCTCGGCCAGCAGATAGGCCTGCGCCAGCCCGTCGGGCGAGGGCTGCACCACATATGTCAGAGACAGCCCCCATTGCGTGCCATCCCCCAGCGTGCGGCGGAACTGGTCCTGATCCTGCGGCGTGGTGATGATGCAGATCTCGCGGATCCCCGTCAGCATCAGCGCCGAAAGCGGGTAATAGATCATCGGCTTGTCATAGACCGGCAGCAACTGCTTGGAGACCCCCATGGTGATCGGATGCAGGCGGGTGCCCGATCCGCCGGCGAGGATGATGCCCTTGCGGCTGGTCATGATGCGATCTCCTTCAGGACGGCTGTCAGCCCGGCTTTCCAGTCCGGGGGCGGGATGCCGAAATCAGTCTCTATCCCGGCGCAATCGAGCCTTGAGTTGAGCGGACGCGCCGCCGGGGTCGGGTAGGCGCTGGTCGGGATATCCTCGACCGTCACATCGCGCCCGGCCCCGGCAAGGATCGCGCGCGCGAAATCGGCCCAGCTGACCGGGGGCTGGCCGCCGAAATGGTAAAGCCCGCCCGGATGCCCCGCCTGCATCGCCCGGCCCATGGTCAGCAGCGCGGCGGCGATGTCCGCTGCCGGGGTCGGCCCGCCGATCTGATCGGCCACAACGGTCAGATGGTCGCGGCTTTCGGAGAGCCGCAGCATGGTCCGCACGAAATTGGCCCCATAGGCTGAAAACACCCAGGACGTGCGCAGGATCGCCCATTGGCCGCCGGCCGCCATGACCTGCTCTTCGCCTGCGCGCTTGGTCCGGCCATAGGCGTTTTGCGGCGCAACAGGGTCTGTTTCGCGCCAGGGCGCGGTGCCGCTGCCGTCAAAGACGTAATCGGTGGAGACATGGCAGAACGGGATGCCGCGCCGCGCACAGGCCCGCGCCATCGCACCCGGCGCATCGGCATTGACGCGCCGCGCCTCGGCCTCGTGATGCTCTGCCGCATCGACGGCGGTCCAGGCGGCGGCATTGAGCACCAGAGCGGGCTTATGCGTCTCTATGGCGGCCATGCAGGCCTCCGGATCGGTCAGATCGGCGGCGTCGCGCCCAAGGGCTGTCACCTCTGCCTGGCGCTGCAACTCGCAGGCCAGCTGGCCGGTCCTGCCAAAGATGAGAATGGTCATGGCTGTCCTCTTGCGGGCCTGTGCTCTGCGCGCCTCACCCGGTTCCGAGCCGCTTGCCGACGCCGTCGCGGCTCTGCAGGGCGCGCCACCAGGGCTCATTGTCGAGATACCAGCGCACGGTCTTCTCCAGCCCTTCCTGCAGCGTCACCGAAGGCCGCCAGCCGAGCTCGGAGCGGATGCGGCCCGGGTCGATGGCATAGCGCAGATCATGGCCGGGGCGATCCTCGACAAAGGTGATCAGGCTGGAATAGGGTCGATCCATCGGGCGCAAGCGGTCCAGAATGGCGCAGATCATCTGCACCAGATCGATATTGCGCGCCTCGTTCTCGCCGCCGATATTGTAGCTTTGCCCCGGCGCGCCCTTCTGCAGCACCAGCAGCAGCGCCTCGGCGTGATCCTCCACGTAGAGCCAGTCGCGCACATTCTCGCCCGCGCCATAGACCGGGATCGGCTGGCCTGCGAGCGCGTTCAGGATCACCACCGGCACCAGCTTTTCGGGAAAGTGGAAGGGGCCGTAATTGTTGGAGCAGTTGGTCAGCACCACCGGCAGACCGTAGGTCTCGTGCCAGGCGCGCACCAGATGGTCCGACGCGGCTTTTGAGGCGGAATAGGGACTGCGCGGGTCATAGGCGGTGGTTTCGGTGAACATCCCCTCGGGCCCCAGCGAGCCGAAGACCTCGTCGGTGGAGATATGGTGAAACCGGAACGCCCCGGGGCGGCCTTGCGAGACCCAGTAGGCGCGCGCGGCTTCCAGCAGGTGGAAGCTGCCCAGCACATTGGTCTCGATGAAGGTGCCGGGCCCGTCGATGGAGCGGTCCACATGGCTCTCGGCGGCCAGATGCATCACCGCATCGGGCTTGTGATGGGCAAAAACCGTGTCTAACGCGGAGCGATCGCGGATATCGACCTGCGCGAACGCATAACCGGGATGATCGGCAACCGAGGCCACATTGTCGAGACAGGCGGCATAGGTCAGCGCGTCGAGATTGACCACGTCATGCCCGTCGGCGATGGCGCGGCGCACCACCGCCGAGCCGATGAACCCGGCGCCGCCGGTGACCAGAAGCTTCATGCCGCGCCCTCCCATGTGAATGGCGAGACAAAATCGGCGAGCTCCGGGGCGGCGGCATCCCTGGGCGACAGATGCGGCTCTGTTCCGCCCAGATCCCAGTCGATCCCGGCGCTGTCCCAGCGGATCGCGCCATCGCTTTGCGGTGCGTAATAGTCACTGCATTTATAGACGATCTCGGTGTCGGGGGTGCGGGTGACAAAGCCATGCGCGAAGCCTGCCGGGATCAGCAGCTGACGGCCATTTTCGGCCGAAAGCTCCACCCCCACCCATTGCCCGTAGCCGGGCGCGCCGCGGCGGATGTCGACGGCGACGTCGAAAAGCCGTCCGCGCCCGCAGCGCACCAGCTTGGCCTGGGCATGCGGCGGGGCCTGGAAATGCAGCCCGCGCAGCGTGCCCGCCCGCTCCGAGAGCGAATGGTTGTCCTGCACAAAATCCACATCGAGCCCGGCCTCCGCCATGCGCTGGCGGTTCCAGGTCTCGGCGAAAAACCCCCGCGCATCGCCGTGCCGCTGCGGGGTCAGGATCAGCACGCCGGCAAGCGCGGTCTCTTCGATCTGCATGGGTCCTACCCGTGGTTCTGTCTGGCCTGGCGCGGCGCGCGCGCATGGACCAGCCATAGGCCAAAGCGGGGGGCGCCAACAAGGCATGTGCTGGGCGCTTCTGCGGCGCTGCTCCGAATTTGACACAAGCGCCAAAATCGTGTCCTCAGGCGGCGCGACAACGCGAGGACGGGCCGATGGCGGCAGATGGGGCAGGGCAGGGGCGCCTGGTGGCGGTTGTCGTCACCTATAACCGGCTGGCCGAGCTCAGGATCACGCTGCCCCGGCTGCTGGAGGCGGATCCCGCCCATCTGCAGAAGGTGGTGGTGGTCGACAATGCCAGCACCGACGGCACCGGGGCCTGGCTGGCCGCGCAGGAGGACGCGCGGCTGGAGGTGCTGCGGCTGGCGGAGAATGGCGGCGGCGCGGGCGGGTTTGCCGCGGGCATGGCGCGGGCGGTGGCGCTCGGGGCCGACTGGATGCTGCTGCAGGACGATGACGCGCGCCCGGCCCCCGGGGCGCTGGCGGTGTTCCACGGGCTGGATCTGGCGCCATGGGACGCGGTGGCGGCGGCGGTCTATCACCCCGACGGGCGGATCTGCGCGATGAACCGGCCGCTGCACAACCCCGCCTGGCGGCTGCGCGACACGGTTCTGGGGCGGTCGGGCCTGCATCTGGGCGCGCAGGCCTATGACGGGCCTGCCATTGCGGTCGATGCGGCGTCTTTCGTGGGGTTCTTCGTGTCGCGCCGGGCGGTGGATCTGGCGGGCTATCCCGACACCCGGCTGTTTCTTTACGGCGATGACGGGCTCTTTTCGCTGGCGCTGCGCCGCGCGGGCGGGCGGATCGGGTTTCAGCCTGCGCTGCGCTATGAGCATGACCCCTCGACCTTCGGCACAGGGGCGGCGGGCGCGCTGCAGCCGCTCTGGAAGGTCTATTACTATTACCGCAACCTGCTGCTGTTCTACCGGCTGGCCGCGGGTGCGCTGTTCTGGCCGCTGCTGCCGCTGCTGCTGGCCAGGTGGATCGGCAAGATGCGTCTCTATCACGGCCAGAAACGGGTGTTTCTGCAGCTGTTGAGCCGCGCGGTCGGCGACGGTCTCACGCGCCATCTGGACCGCCCCCATGCGGAGATCCTGGCCCGCGCCGGGACCGCGCGATGAGCGCGCCTCTGGTCAGCGTCATCACACCGATGCGCGATGGCGGCGCCTTCATCGCGGCGGCCATCGCCTCGGTGCAGGCGCAGCAGATGGCGGCGTGGGAGCATCTGGTGGTCGATGACGGCTCGGTCGATGACGGGCCGGAGCGGGTGCGGGTGGCGGCGGCAGAGGATGCGCGGATCAGGCTGCTGCAGCCGGGCGGGCCGCGCGGGCCCGCGGCGGCGCGCAACAGCGCCATCGAGGCCGCCCGGGGCCGCTACATCGCCTTTCTGGATTGCGACGACCTCTGGGCGCCCGCAAAGCTTGCCAGCCAGATCGGGGCGATGCAGGCGGAGGGGGCGGCGTTTTCCTGGACCGGCTATGACATCGCCGACACCCAGGGCCGGGTGATCCGCACCCAGCGGGTGCCGGTTGGCGGCGGGGTGGGCGCGCTGCTCGACCGCAAGCTGGTGATCGGCTGCCTGACAGCGGTGTATGACCGCGAGATGCTGGGGCGGATGTATATGAGCCGCGACGACCCGCCGGAGGATTTCTGCCTCTGGCTCGACGTGCTGGCGCGCTGCGCGGCAGAGGGCCGGCCGGTGCTGGGCATCGACCGGTCGCTGGCCATCTACAGGCGCCACGCAGCGGGCCGCAGCGCGCGCAAGGGTCGCGCGGCGGCGGCCTACTGGCGCGCCTGCCGGCATCACGCGGACCTGTCTTTTCCGCGCGCGGCGAGGCATTTCCTGAACTATGCCGGGCGCAGTCTCTGGGTCAGATTGCGCCGGAACAGAGACTGATTTTCTCAGCTCTGGTTGAGGATCTCGCGGTGATAGCGGCTCAACAGCAGCACCCCGAAGAACAGGCAGGTCAGCCCGACGCCGATCACATAGACCGAGGACAGATAGGCGCCGTTATAGGTCGGGTAGAAGCCCGAGCGCATCAGACCCGTCACGTGAATGAGCGGGTTCCACCACAGGATGTCCTGGGCCAGCTGCGGCAGGTCGTCAAAAAGAAACAGCACACCCGAAATGATGAAGAGCGGCCGCGTCGCGATCGACCAGATCTGGTCCCAGATCGGGTAGAGCCCCATCAGCGCGCAATTGAGCATGCCGATGCCGAAACCCAGCAGGACCGCCAGCGCGGCGCTGTGCAGGATCGCCAGCCAGTCGAGCGACACCTGGCTGTCGATGAAGGTCACCAGCAGCGCCAGCACCAGCAGCATGATCAGCAGCGTGGTCAGCATGTTGAGCAGAAACCGCGCCAGCACCGCGTCGATCCAGCTCACCGCCGGGTACATCAGCAGCGCGCGCGAGAAGTTGATGCTGCGCGCCACCATGATGGACAGGGTCTGATACAGCTGAAACGGCAGGAATCCGGTGGCGAAGAACAGGATGAAGCTGTTGCCGATGGGCGGGTTGCGCAGCAGCAGCGAAAACCCCAGCGACAGGATCAGGATGCCGCCGATCGGCTCCAGCAGCGCCCAGACATAGCCGCCGGGCGAGCGGCCGTAGCGGGTGGCCATCTCGCGGATCATCAGCGCCATGATCGCCCGCGGGGTCGCGAAGCTGCGGCGCTTAACAGGCAGCGGCCGCGGCGGGACAGGCATAACCGGAGGGGGCTGCATCGAAAGGTTGGTGTCCCGTTCTGGTCAAGGGTGGGGCCATTATGATAGGTCCAAAAGGAAGTGCAAACAGGCTTTTCCGGAACCCTTTCATGAGCAATGGCCCCAGGGCACAGAACGGCCCGCCGCAGGCCTCTCCGCAGGCCCGGGGGCAGCGGCCGGGACAGCGGCGGCGGCAGGCCGCCGATGAGGCGGCCCGGAACGCGGCCCGGAACGCGGCCGAGGACGCCGCGGCAGAGACGGCTGTGGAGACCGGCGCAGAGACTGCGGCAGAGACGGCGGCAGAAACGGCAGCCGGGCCGGCAGGTCGGAGGGCCGGGCCCGCGCGCAAACCGTTGCAGCTGTCCGAGCCCGCCGCCGGGCCCGCGCCGCGGATCCAGCCGGTCATCCGCCCGGACCAGGCCCCCGATCATCCCCCGAACCGTCAGGCCCCCGATGTGCAGGCCCCCGGCGTGCAGGCCCCCGGCGTGCAGGCTCCCGGCGTGCAGGCTCCCAACCCTCAGGTCCCCGGTCCACAAAAGCCGGGCCCGCAAAAGACCGGCCCGCAAAAGACCGGACCGCAGACGCCGGGCCCGCAGGCCGACGGTCCCGCGGTGCGCAAACCGGCCGGGCCGATGCGCATGCGGCGGCGGCATCTGGGGCTGATCGTCTCGTTTCTGCTGCTGGTCGCGCTGCCGTTTGCGCTGATCACCGGCTATCTCTGGCTGGTGGCCGAGGACCGCTACAGCTCTGTCACCGGCTTCACCGTGCGTCAGGAAGAGGGCGGGGCGGCCACCGAGTTGCTGGGCGGCCTGACCCAGCTGACCGGCGGCAGCGCCTCGGCGGATGGCAATATCCTTTACGAGTTCATCCGCAGCCAGAGCCTGGTGCGCTCGGTCAATGCGCAGGTCGGCATGGACGCGCATTTTGCCGAGTACTGGAGCAGCGATCCGGTCTTTGCGCTCTGGCCCGACCCGTCGATCGAGGATCTGGAATGGTACTGGCACCGCGTGGTGCGGGTGAATTTCGATTCCGGCTCCGGGCTGATCGAGCTGCGCGTGCTGGCCTTCGAGCCGGATGTCGCCCAGGCCATCGCCAGCGAGATCCTGGCGCGCAGCCAGGACATGATCAACGCGCTCAACGAACAGGCCCGCGAGGATGCGATGCGCTATGCGCGTGCCGATCTCGAAGAGGCTCTGAGCAGGCTCAAGACCGCGCGCGAGGCGCTGACCTCGTTCCGCACCCGCACCCAGATCGTCGACCCCGAAGCCGATATCCAGGGCCGCATGGGGGTGATGAACAACCTTCAGCAGCAGCTGGCCGAGGCGCTGATCGAATATGACCTGCTGCGCGAGACCACCAATGACGGCGACCCGCGGGTGACCCAGGCGCGGCGCCGCATCGAGGTGATCCGCGAGCGCATCGTCGACGAACGCCAGAGCTTTGCCGCCGACGATCCCGGCACCTCGTCGCGCAACGAGGATTACCCCAGCCTGATCGCCGAATATGAAGGGCTGGTGGTCGACCGCGAATATGCCGAGGAAACCTATCGCGCCGCGCTGACCGCGGTCGATCTGGCGCGCGCCAAGGCCAACCGCCAGAGCCGCTACCTGGCCACCTTCATCGAACCGACCCTGGCCGAGGATGCCGAATACCCGCAGCGCCTGACCATTTCCGGGCTGGCGCTGGTGTTTTTGCTGATGGGCTGGTCGGTGATGATGCTGATCTATTACTCGATCCGCGACCGGGCGTGAGCCGCGATGATCCGCTTCGAGCAGCTCACCAAGTCGTTCTGGGTGCGCGGCGAGCGCAAGGTGGTGATCGACGGGCTCGACATGGCGCTGCCTTCGGGCCAGTCGCTGGCGCTGCTGGGCCGCAACGGGGCGGGAAAATCGACCCTGTTGCAGATGATTGCGGGCACCATGCGCCCGGATTCGGGCCGGGTTCACTACGATGGCACGATCAGCTGGCCGGTGGGGTTCGGCGGCTCGTTCCACCGCGATCTGACCGGCGCGCAGAATGTCCGCTTCATCGCCCGGATCTACGGCATCGACACCGATGAGCTGGTGGATTTCGTCGAGGATTTCGCCGAGATCGGCAAGCATTTCTACATGCCGGTGCGGACCTATTCCTCGGGCATGCGCTCGCGGCTGGCCTTCGGGGCCTCCATGGGCATCCATTTCGACACGTACCTGGTGGATGAGGTGACCGCGGTGGGGGACGCGGCGTTCCGCGCCAAGAGCCGCCAGGTCTTCATGGAGCGGATGAAGAGCTCCAGCGCGATCATGGTCAGCCACGACATGACGCAGGTCGAGGAGTTCTGCGATGCCGGCATCGTGCTGAGCCAGGGGCAGCTGGAATATTTCGACGATGTGAAAACCGCCATCGAGCGGCATCTGGAGATCATCCGGCAGGCCTCGGGCCGGGCCTGAGCGCCGCGGCAGGCTTGAAGCACCCGCCCGGATCGCCCATAACGCCTGCGTTGCAGAAACCATCGGTCCTTGCCGCCCATGCTGTTCAAAACCGAAAGGCGCCGGGCCCCGCCGCGGCGTTTCGTCATCATCGGTCTGCCGCGCAGCGGCACGACCTACCTGATGACCTATCTGCGCTCCCATCCGCGCATCTTCTGCACCGGCGAGCAGTTCAATCCCTACGCGATTGTGGGGGTCGGCGGCGACCGCGATGACAGTTTCGAAGCGGTTGTGCAGGACCGCGACACCGACCCGGTGGGCTTCATGGAGCGGTTCTTCGAGGCCCATGCCACGCAGAACGTGGCCTGGGTCGGGTTCAAGTTCATGCTGGGTCATAATATCGATGTGTTCCGCGCGCTGGCCGAGCAGCCCGATATCGCGATCATCCATGTCTGGCGCGAGAACCGGCTGGCGCAGGTCGCCTCGCTGATCAAGGCCGCGCAGAGCAAACGCTGGGCCCAGGCCGAGGTCGACGCGCATGTGGATGAAAAGATCCGCGCCACGCCGCGCCAGATCAGCCACCAGTGGCACGAGTTCGCCACCATGGACCTGCTGTTTCAGTCCTGGCTGGCGCAGGCGCCCAACCCCTCGATCACGCTGGAATACCGCGATCTCTTTCAGCCGGAATTCCGCCCGCGGATCTGCGATTTCCTGCGCGTGCGCGACCATCCGCGGATGAAGAGCCAGCTGGTCAAGCAGGGCGCCAACACCATCGCCGAGCGCTTTCAGGACGGCCGGGGGATCGCCTATTATTTCAAACGGATCGGTTACGGGCGCTGGCTCGAGGATGAATTGTGAGCCTGCGCATCCTCTATTACAACTGGGCCGATTATCTCGATGCGGAAGGCCGCGGCGGGGGGGTGTCGGTCTATCAGCGCAATCTGATCGCGGCGCTGGACCGGCGCGGCGGGGTGGAGACCGGGTTCTTTTCCTCGGGGCTCAGCCACGATCTGCGCGGCGGCGCGCCGCGCTGGGAGCCGGTGCGCCACGGGCCCGCAGAAGACCGGCACCGGCGCTGGGAGATCGTCAATGCCGCGGTGCTGGCCCCGGCGCATCACGCGTTTGGCGATCCGGCCCAGATCGCGCATCCCCGGACCGAAGAGGTGATCTGCGATCTGATCGCCCGGACCGGGCCCTGGGACGTGCTGCATCTCAACAATCTCGAAGGCCTGCCCGCCGCCGTTCTTGGCCGGATCAGAGACAGTTTTCCGGATCTCAGGATCGTGCTGTCGCTGCATAATTACTTTGCCGTCTGCCCGCAGGTGAACCTCTGGCACCAGGAGCGCGAGACCTGCGTGGATTTCGATGCCGGGCGGGCCTGCGAGAACTGCCTGCCCGCGCGCCATGACACCCGCGCGCTGCGGGGCGCCAATGCGCTGTCCTACCGGCTCAAATGCCTCGGCCTGCGCCCCGGCAGCTGGAGCTTTGACGTGGCGTTTCGCTGGTCGCTGCGGGCCGCGGCGCGCGGGGTGCGCGGCTGGCGGCAGCTGCGCGGGCGCCCGCGCCGCAAACCGCCGCAGGGCCCGGGCGATCTGACCGCGCTGCGCCCGCCCGAAGGCGCGCCTTTTGTCACCCGCCGCCGCACCATGGTCGGGATCATAAACAGCACCTGCGATGCGGTGCTCTGCGTCTCGGAGGCGGTGCGGGATCTGGCGATTCACTACGGCATAGAGCCTGATCTGGCGCAGGTCTCCTATATCGGCACAACCGAGGCCGAGGCCTGGGCAGAGACCGCGCCGCGCCCGGTGCCGCAGGCCGGGGACGGCACGCTGACGCTGGGCTTTCTGGGCTATATGCGGCGCGACAAGGGGTTTTATTTCCTGCTGCAGGCGCTCGAGAGCCTGCCTGCGCCGCTGGCGGCCCGGCTGCGGCTGGTGGTGGCGGCGCGGCGCGGCGATCGCACCACCATGGGACGGCTGGCCGATCTCGGGCGCCGCCTGGCCGAGGTCGATCACGCGGATGGCTATTGCCACGACGATCTCGACCGTCTGCTGGGCCAGGTCGATATCGGGGTGGTGCCGGTGCTCTGGCATGACAACCTGCCGCAGGTGGCCATCGAGATGCATGCCCGCCACATCCCGCTGCTCTGTGCCGATATGGGCGGCGCGCAGGAGCTGGGCCGCTGCCCGCAGATGGTCTTTCCGGCCGGTGACACAGAGGCGTTTCACGCCAGAATAGAGACGCTTCTGGCGGGCAAGGTGGATTTCGGCGCCTATTGGCAGGGCGCGATGCCGCCGGTCGGCATGGCGGCGCATCTGGACGATCTATGGCGGCATTACGAGAGGTAAGGGGTGGTTTTTGCGGGGGGCGCGGAGCCTCACCCCAGCCGGTCGGCGACAAAAGGCACGTCATCCCAGCGCGCCGACAGCGCCGGGTCATGGATCTGCGCGCGCCCTTCGGAGGCCAGCGCCAGGTATTTGCGGTATTCCTCGGCATTGCCCCAATGCTGGCCGCGCGCCACCTCGGCCTGCGCCTTGCGGTGGAAATCGGCGTTGTACTTGAAATGGCCGAAGATCAGCTCGCGCGGGGCAATCCGCGCGTCGCCGACAAAATGCAGCCCCGCCGAGAGCCGCATGAACGGATGATAGCGCAAGAGTGCCAGTTTCTGCGCGGTGAAGAGATTGGGCGCCGAGCCGGGCAGCAGCCGGTGCCGCAGCGCCGAGGTCCAGGCCGGCTGGTCCGAGTAGGGCCCGCGCATCGGGCTGCCGGTGAGGAACGGGATGCGGTCGGCGAACCCGGCCTCGGCAAAGGGATCGCCGGAGGCGAAGGTGACCTCTGACAAGGCGCCTTCGGGATACATGTCGAGCATGAAGATCCGCGCCGCCTCGGCCTGTGCAAATTCGGGCGTTTGCAGCAAATCGGGCAGGGTTTGGGTCTGGTTGCGCTGCCAGACCAGGAGCTCGTCCGCATCCGCCACAATCGACCAGCGGTGCAGCCGGAAGGCCGCCAGCAGCGCCTGCTGCCAGGCCACGCCGAAGGCCGAGCGCCGGTAATCGGTGTCGACCGAGAACACCGCCACGTCCTCCTGTTCGGCCAGAAACTCCAGCGTGCCGTCATCCGAGCCATTGTCGGCGATGAGGAACGCGTCGACGCCCAGCGAGCGGTAATGATCGAGAAACGGGCGCAGCAGGAACATCTCGTTGCGCATGCAGGCCACCAGCGCCACCTCCGCCTCCCGGGCGCGGGCGACGCGGGCCTCCGGGCTGATCAGCTCCAGCGCGTTGCTCTGGTAGCCAAGCGCCGCGTCCTGAAAGCTGGGCCAGATCTTGCGCCGCCGCAGCGTCGGCTGGTCAAGCTGGTGCAGAGCGCTGGCCTGATCCTCGGTCCGGTCGAGATGCGCCAGCTGCAGCGGCGCGGCACGGCTCGGCAGAAAGCTGTTGAGCCAGGCGGGCACCGGGATCTCGCAGCCCCGGGGACGGCGGCGGATCGAGATGCGGTAATCCTCTTCGCTCACATGGATGCCGCGCAGCGCCAGCAGATCGCCCAGCATCTTGTCCTCCATGAAGCTGTCGGCGATCAGGCGCTGGCCGGTGGCGCTGCGGGCGGCGTCGAGGGCGGCGGCCATGGCGCTGCGCGACAGCGCGTAGGCAGAGCCGCCATCGGCGTAATCCGAGGGCTCCGGCGAGCGGTCAAGCTCCTGGCGTCCGCGCGCGGAGCGGGATTTCGCCTGATGCCAGGCGCGGTCCATCTGGCCGGGGATCCGGGTCAGCTTGCGGCCGTAATAGGCATGTTTGCGAAAGCTCAGGGAGCGAAAGAACAGGGGCGCGTTGAGAAAGCAGTCATCGTCGATCTTGAGCATATGCGCGTGGCCGGTGTGGCGATGCACCCAGTCGATGGCGGCGAGGGACTTTTGCGGCAGCCCTTCGTAATCGTCCGGCGCCTGCAGACGCACGATGTCGCCGCTCCGCGTGCCGTCGCCATCGCCGACCATGACGAGATAGGGCACACCCAGATCCTCCAGCTGGCGCAGCCAGCCGGCGCGCAGCTCCGGAATGCGGCTGTCGAGATGCGCGGCGCAGGAAAACACCGTGACCACGGTGTCATAGAGCGGCGAGCCGGGTTCGGGGGCGGGCAGGGCGGCCGGATCGGCGCCGGTGGCCGAGAGCAGCGCGCGGGCCTGCGGATGATCGAGGGCCGCCAGCCGGGGCAGGGCGGCCTCGAGCGCCGCGGCGCGCTGCAAGAGCGGGCGGGCGCTGTCGGGCAGGGCGGCGATCTGCGCCAGGCACCAGTCCGTCACAAGGTTTGTCACAGGGTTTGACACTGCCTTCGATGCCGGATCCGCCGCGCGCCCGTCCCCGATCTGTGCCGCGGCGAGCGTCAGCCCCAGGCCGATGCCGAGAAAGCCGTCGCCATCACCGGAAAGCAGCGCCAGATCGGCCAGAACAGTCTCTGTTTCGCCCGCGTTCAGCCTGTCGGGCGCAGAGAGGATCTCTTCGATCCGGTTTGCCATCCGGATCTGCAGGCCAAAGCGGCGGGCGCGGGGCACGTCGGGGTAAAGCGCGGGCAGGCCTTCGGCCACAAGCTCCGCCACCTCCGGCGCCACCTCTGCGGCGCCGGGGCTCGCCATATGGCGCAGCGCGGCCTGCACCGGGTCGAGGCTCCGGGTGATCAGCTGCGCGCGGTCTGGCGCGGTGCCCGGCGGCAGCGGCAGACCCGAGGGGCCAAGCCGGTCGCGCCGGATCCGGGCCGCGTCGCGATTGCCCGCATCCTCGAAGAAGCGCAGCGCGCTGTGCAGAGCCTCGGGATCTGCATTTTGCGCCTGAACAGTCTCGAAATGTGCCGCGGCCTGCGCCAGATCCGCCGGGATCGCGCCGCCTTCGGCCCGCAGCATCGTCCAGAACCGGCGCGACAGGCCGTAGATCGCGATGCAGAAGTGCTGCAGGGTCTGGCGCATGTCATCGTCGCGCGCCAGACGGGTGACCAGCCAGACGGCGGTGCGGGTCAGTTCGGCGCAATGGGCGCGGTCCCAGTAGCGCCTCGCCCGCTGCCAGATGAATGTCTGATAGGCCAGCAGGGTCTTGTCGCGCAGATCGTCGGGCAGACCGGCGCGGGTCTGGGCGGCGCGCACTGTCCAGGCGAGGGGCGCGGTCAGCACCCAGCCGGTGTCGGGATCGGCCTGTGCCAGCCCGTCCAGCGTCTGTTCGAGCGTGTCGAACAGACCCGCGCAGAGCAGGAAAGGCAGCATCGCCGAGCGCGACCAGACATCCTTGCCGGTCGGGTCGAACATGTGCAGATCCTCCTGCCGGGCCGCGTCATAGAGCACCTCGAATTTGGCCCCTGTTGTGCAGAAATGCTCTGACAGGGCCAGGAACAGACCCTGCCGGGCCGGGCGCGGCAGGGCGAGCCCGGCCAGCACCGCACCGGGATCGGCAGGCGGATCGGCGCGCTGGCTGTGGGTGAACTGCATAAGCGCGGTTTCGATCTGCGCGGTCACCGGGTCTTTCGGCGCAAGCGGTGCCGGTGGCACAGCGGCGTTTTGCGCCGTATCAGGGTCTGTTTCGGACGATTTGCCGGTCTTTGCACCGGTGGAGAGCTGGCCGGGCAAGCCCATGGCCGCGGCCAGTTGCCCGGCGGCGGCGCGGGCGGGGCCGGGCAGCAGCTCCAGCAGCGCGCCATGGCGGAGATGGTCGAGCGCGCGGGCCGCCAGCACCGGATCGCCCGGGCCAAGCCCGGCCTGCAGCATCGCGGCGATCCGGGCGGCCATGTCCTGCCGGGTGAGGGTCAGGTGCTGCGCCCCCAGCGTGAATGTGACCGCGTCACCCGCATCCTGCCAGATCCGGCCCGACGGGCAGGCGGCCAGCCCGGGCGCGCCGCCGGGCAGCGGCGCGTCGGTCAGCAGCAGCGCTGCGCCATGCGGGTCCAGAAGCACCTGCCCTGCATGGGCCTGTGCGGCGCGCAGCATCAGCCTGGGGTCGAGCATCAGCGCCGCCCCCGGCGCCTCGGGCATGAGATCGGTGGCGCGATACCCGCCTTCCACGGCAAGCCGCGTGATCCGGTCGAGCGCGACAAAGCCGCCCCGGCGCCAGGGCAGACGGCGCTGCAGATCGAAGACGGGCTGGCCGTCGATCAGGATCCGCGCGCGGGGCGGGGTGATCTCGATGGTGACCGCGTGGCCGAGCCGGGACAGCGCAAAGGGTCTCTGGCGTTCGGCCCGCCAGAGCCCGTCGGGGTGGCTGTCATTGGTGACCGCAAGCTGCTCGCGCAGGCGCAGCGACAGGTGCAACGCGACCTGCGGCCCGTCACCCGCCAGGAACGACAGATTGGCGTAGTCGTGATCGTGAAAATCGACCCTGAACCGGGCCATCGCGCGGGATTTCAGGACAAAGAGACAGGTCTCTGCATGCCTGTCGGGGCGGCGCGGGGCGGGCAGCAGCGCCGGGGCGCCAAGCAGGCTGGCCGGGTGCAGGAGCCGCGCCAGCCGCGGCCCGAAAGCCGGGTCGAACCCGGCGGGATCCTGATATGTGCCGCCATAGCCGCGCAGCTGTCCGGCCAGCGCGATCGCCGCCAGCCGCCGCGCCCGCGGCAGGCGCGGGCCGGGCAGGGCGGTGTCGACCTCGTCGCGCAGGGCGCGGGCAAAGAGCCGCCGCGGCCAGCCTTGCGGCAGAAGGGCGCGCGCTTCGGGCGGCAGCGCGCGCAGCAGCCGCGCATGGGCCAGCCCGACGCCGCCGCCGCGGCGCCCGCCGGGATCGAACCGCGCCAGCGCCACCCCGGTTTCGGCGATATAGGCGGCGCGTCCGGCCAGCAGCGCGGCGCCCAGCCCCAGCGCCCAGCCGGGGCGCGCGCCGGAGGTGAAGGCCAGCGGCGCCTCCTGCAGGAAGGCGCGGCGAAAGAGCCGGTTCTGGATGTCGGGCGCCAGCGCCAGCGCGGTTTCGGGAGGCAGCTCCAGCGCGCCGGTGGCCGGTGTGCCGGGCAGCACGCCCGGGTCGGCAAACCCGTCATGCGGCAGCGCCTCGGGCCCGGTGCCGATGCGGAACTGCGCCACGGTCATGTCCGCATCGCAGGCCAGCGCCGCCTCGATCCAGGTGAGCAGGGCAAAGGGCAAAAGCACGTCCCCGGCGCCGAGGAACTGGATATAGGGTGTGCGGGCCGCGGCCAGACCGCGCTGCCAGGCCGCCCCGCGCCCGCCATGCCCGTCGCTTGCGGGGCAGGCGATCACCTGCGCTGCGGGGGCGGCGGCCCGCGCCTTTGCAACCGCGGACGCGGGGCAGACCAGCAGCAGCTCGAAAGCCGGGCCCGATTGCGCGGCGAGCCCGTCCAGCGAGATGGTCAGGGCGCTGTCGTCGCGCCCGTCCCAGGCCAGCACCACCGAGAGCAACGTCTCGCCCGCCATCTCGCGTCCCCAGGAGCGGGCGATGTCGGGATCCCAGCCGGGGGTGTAGTCGAGCCCCTGGGCTTTCAGAAACGCCGCGGCATCCCTGGCAAACCGCGCCCGGCGGGCCGGATCGCGCAGCGCGGTGGAGCGTTCGAAGACCAGCCGCGAGGCGATGCGGGCATAGGCCTCGTCGGCGCGCCCGTGCGGCCCGGCTTTCAGGATCTCTCCCATCCGGGTGAGCACCGGCAGCTGTTCGAAGACCCGGTCGTCATCGGCGGCGGTGATCTGGCCCGGCCGCCCGCGGGTCTGCAGGTAAAGCGCGTCGGGCAGGTGCAGCAGGTGGTCGGTCCGCGCCGCGGCGCGCAGGAAAAAGCTGTGATCCTCGAACCAGGTGCCCTCGTCGAAGCGCAGCCCCTCGATCAGGCGGCGGGTGTAGAGCTTGTTCCAGGCCGAGGGGAAATGCCGGATCACCGCGCACCAATCGGTGAACGCGTGGCGGCGCGGCACCAGGTGTTGCCCGGGATCGGCGGCGCCGTGGATCGCCGAATGCACGTGGCCCGCGCCATCCGGAAAACACGAGCGCAGCGCGCAGGCCACCCAGTCGGCATCCTGCGCGACGAGCGCCGAACGCAGGCGGGCGAGGTAGTCGGGCATCACCCTGTCGTCGCTGTCGACAAACGCGATCAGCGCACCCTGCGCCAGATCGAGCCCGGCATTGCGCGCGCCCGAGAGCCCGCGGTTTTCCTGCCGGATCAGCCGGAAGCGCGGATCGTCCCCGATCGCCTCTTGCGCCACATCGCCGCTGCCATCGGTGGCGCCGTCATCGATCACGATCACTTCGAAATCGGCAAAGCTCTGGCGGCGCAGGCTCTCAAGGCAGGGCCCCACATGCGCTGCGACATCGTGGACCGGCACAATGACCGAGATCTCGGTCATCGGCCCGGCAGGGAGGGGAACAGGCGCGTCATGGGGTTGCTTGTTTCGCAGGAAGGCGCTGAGGTAAAGCCTGTAAAGCCGGGGCGGGCCGTTGCTTGCCGCCTCAGGGCGCAGGTGCTACCAGATCCCCGGCCAGACCGGCCACCGGGTCAGAGCGAGGGTGGAGGCATGAGTTCCCCATATATCATCTGGACGCTGCGCCGCACCGGCGGCACGACGCTGGCGGGATTGCTGGCCACCCTGTCCGAACATCCCGGTGTCGAGCACGAGCCGTTCAATGCCGAACGCGTGTTCGGCGAGGTGGTGCGCGGCTGGAAGGCAGACCCCGATCCCGAACGCCTCAAGGCGCATATGGCCGAGGTGCTGGCGCCGCGACCGGTGATCAAACATTGCCACGAATTGCTGCCGCATGCGCTCAACCGCGCGCTGGCCCGGGTCTCGACCCGGATGGGCTATGTACATGTGGTGCTCGACCGGCAGGCAGAGGTCGACCGGATCCTGTCGCTGGAACTGGCCAGGCAGACCGGCGCCTGGGGCCGGGTCGAGGCCTGGCGGGTGTTCGAGGCGCTGCAATCGGGCGAGCGGCAGATCGGCCCGATCGACATTCCCGAAGCGCTGCAGCATCTGCGGTTCTGCATGGCCCGCAGGCGCGTGTTGCGGGGGCTGTTCGACAAGCTGGGCATCGTGCCGTTCGAGGTGCTGTTCGAAGAGGTCTACGGCGCGCCCGAGATCGGGCGGGAAAAGGTGCGCGCGCTGCTCGATTTCATCGGCATCGATCCCGGCGGGTTCCCCGATTACGAGGCGCAACTGACCGAGGCGCTGCTGCGCAAGGGCCAGAATTCCGCCCGGCTGATGGATTTTGTACCCAACATCGCCGCCGCAAGACGCAAGCTCCTCGCCGCCGCAGAGACCGGACGCCCACAGGAGGCGCTGCCCTGAGAAGGGCGGCAGCGCCGCTGGCCGTGGCGGGGATTTCGGGTCAGCATCATGTTGCAACCAAGTAGAAATGTCCCTTCCTCCGCAAAGTAGAAATGTCCCACTTTTGCGCTGAGGGGAGCAAAGCCT
>CANMMF010000017.1 GCA_947498985.1 uncultured Paracoccaceae bacterium
CTCTGCCTGTTCTCATTGGGGCAGAGTGTGACACTTCTACTTTGCAGATGTGGGACACTTTAACTTTGCGCGTACACTCGTGAAGCGCGTAATGTTGATTATGTTACTTATTTCCCGATCATCAATCCAGTTTTTATACGGCATGCCTTGAGCTTATCCAGTCAGGTAGACCTTTTGCTCATCCCTGTCCTGCATCTTGACGGTGACATGACGTAGCCTCTTTGAGTTCTCACGGACGACAAACCGGTTCAGGCGGCCACGGTTGTCTTCGCCAACTTTTGCCAAGGGATGCAGGTGCATTTGCGCCACCTCAGGATGGTCGCTGACAATCTGTGCCAGTGCATCGGCACCGATGGTGATTTCGGTTTGCTCGCCGACATATAGCGACTCGGTCCAATGACTGTTTGCGCTGATGATCTCGTGACTGGCGCAGAGAAGATGATAATACGTCACGCCATTGTCCGGCATGATGCTGTCGACCCCGGCCAGACCCACCAACTTGACGGCCGGGACCAGGATTTCATGGGTTCCAAACATCCGTTGGGCGATCTTCGACCGAACTAGCACCCGATGTTGAGGGGACACGATCAGCGGTTGCGCGGGTTGCTCATCGCCAAGCGCGCCTGCACCAATCAAGACAGGCCGGATCTTTGGGTTGAGCAGAATATCCACGAAACTGAGTTTTCGCTCCCCCGTCCACAAAACAGGCTGAAGGCCTCCGTCGCGGGTGAGAAGCCTGAGGCCCGGACGGATATCTTCGACCGCTACGAGCCCCTTTTCGGTTGCAATGGACGTCCCGCCCGCAAAGCAGATGAGTTGGCTATACGGTGTTGAAGGGGGCGTTCCATCGTGCGAGCCGACTGTGTAGGTTTCACCGGGAATGGGCCTGAAGTCGAAGACGAAAGCCTCGATGCTGCTCAGGGCGTTGGTTCCCTTGGTGAGTGCGAACATTTCCCCGACAGAATTGCCATTGCTGTCAAAGATCTCGTAGGAGTATTCGGGATTGATCAGCTCATCGACAGATACACCATCAATTGTGCCGGTGATCCTGTCGTTGAGCCCGGTGTTGTTATCGCCCAGCTCATTTCGGTCGCCGTCCCGGTCCTCGTATGTAACGACGTCGCCGCCGCCATTGAACGTGAATGTCTCATTGACCAGCTCAGTATCGGCCCCCGTTTGAGGGCGGGTCGGAAAGATATCGTTCCATGAGAAGGCGAGGATATCATGTAGCGCCATTGTCGTTGCTCCCTGAAGAAAGCTTAGTTGAGGTTGCATATGAGCAATTGGAGCAGCTGGCGTTCTGCGCGGCTGTTGTCGCGCTGTCTAAGATATGACCCGTTTAATAACCGTGGCGAAACTGCGGTCTTTTTCGTTCGTTTTGAATAAAGACGAGGCGATATTGCCGTCCACTCGGGGTGTATCGCGTGCGGGTTGAACTGGCCTGACCGCGACGCGGGGGCATCATGGCCACGGCGGGCGTCACCTCAGGTCAGCCCCCCCAAACGCAGACGCAGCCCGGCATGAGACCGGGCAGCGTCGGTGGGTCACTTCGGGGCCGGGCAGCCCGTGCGGGATGGGGCGCTCAAGGCGCCGGCGGTCCGCTCCGCAGCGATGCGCGGCTACATCAACAGCTCGACATCCGGCTCCGCGTCATCCTCTTCGCCGGGTTCGTCCTCGTTCTCCATCGGCGTGAACAGCAGCGCCATCAGATCGCTGTCGGCGTTCGGATCCTCGTCGAGTTCGGGGAACCGCTTGACCCCCACATCGTTGTCGGGCGTGTTCTCGCCGGCCAGGACCGGAATTGTGTCAATAAGGCGAATACCACCGCCAAGGTTGATCGCATCGCTGTCGATGCTGTCATCGTCACCCTCATTTGCGGGCACAAGTACATTGGCTTCGTTCGGGTCGTAGAAGCGCAGGCTATAGGCACCGGCTTCGAGATCTCCGAAGCTGTAATTGCCGTCCTCATCGGTCGTGGTGAACCGGTTCAGCGACACGCCATCGGTGTCGAGCAACTCCACCTGGATGCCGGCAATGCCATTTGCGCCGTCATTGTCGATGAAATCGCGGTTCTCGTCGAAGAAATACTTGCCCGAGAGCGAGCCAGGCTCTTCTTCCTCGACGGCGCAGAGGCCGAGATCGACATCCTCCGTCTGGTCGTGGCGCACCTCGACAGTGCCGGAGACGCCGTCGCTGTTCACGTCGCTGTCGATGTCGTCGTTATCGCCCGCATCCTGCAATGTGAACTCGGTGCCGTCCGGTGCGATGCCGACAATCTGGTAGTCGCCCACGGGAATGTCGTCGAAGCGGTAGTTGCCCTCCGCGTCGGTCTGTGTCGTCAACGGTTCGCCGTCCTTGTCCAGAACGGGCGTGCCATCGAGGTTCTGAAGCCCAACCGTCACACCTTCCCGGGTGTCATCCTCGTCGCCGGTCAGGATGACCTCGCGCAGCTCGACATTGTCCAGACCCGCGCCGTAAATCCGGTTGCCACCGGTGTCGCCTTCAAAGCTGATCTCGTGGCGGCCTTCGGTCAGTTCCAGCTCGATCGTAACGGACTTGTCGTCATCCACGCGCACCGTCTCGACCAGCCGGCCGTCGACCCGCACTTCGATCTCGTCGTTTCTGCTACGGAACTGGAGGGCATCAAAAGTCAGCTGATAGGTGCCCTCGTTTTCGATCTCAACATCCTGCGAGACTTCGACGTTATGCGTCAGCCTGACAACGGCGTCGCCGCGCTCGTTGCCCAGACCGTAGTCCCGATTGTCCGTCCGGACCTTGCCGGATTTATCCCAGTCGTTGATCCGGCTAAAGGAATAGCTGCCCCGAATACTGTTATCCTCGAAATCGCCGTTCTGGATCAGGTTTTCGCCCAGGGTCTCATAGGTGTCGCTGATCTGGAGACCGTCGCATTCATCGTCGATGAAGACGGTGCCCTCGATGCTGCCGCTCTCGATCTTGAGCCCGGCATCCCAATCGCGGACATGCTCGCCTTCGTCCAGGAACACGCGGGTGCCCGAGCCATCGCCCCGCACGTCCGCGCTGATGCTGTCGGGGGTTCCGGTCGCGCTTTTGCCGACAAAGACGTATCCGTCCTCGCCTTCGAACCCGACATTGTAGGCACCGGCGTCGAGGCCGTCGAAGGAATACTCGCCATTCTCATCGGTGGTCGTGCGCGCGATGACCTGCTTGGTGTAGGCGTGATACAGGGTCACCGTGTTGCCCGCGACGCCGTCTTCAAGCTGCCCGGTATGCGCGTTCAGCTGGGTGGTGTCGCAATCCTCGTCAAGGAACAGACGGCCCGAAATGCTGCCGGTGTCGGGGTCCGGGTCAGGATGTGTGATCGGATCGGGCGTGTCCGGCACCGTCAGGTTGTGGTAGCTGGGCATGTCGCCGAACCACTTGTTGACGTTGTAGGTCCGGACCACGGACAGGCTGGTCCCTTCCTGCGGCACGCCATAGCTGTTGTCGAAAGCATAGTACGCATCGTTCGAGCCGTTCTGCTCGATCCGGACCATGCGATACTCATGGCCAGCGTTGTCGCGAACCACGGCGTATTCCTCGCCATAGATCTTGCCGCCGTTACCGAGCTGCTGGCCGTTTTCGGCGCGGATGGAGGCGCCGCTCACATAGAGGTCGTCCGCATGCTCGTTCCAGCGCAGATCGCCGCCAAGATTGGCTTCGTCATCGCGCACCGAAAGTGTGACCACCCCGTCCGAAGGGACCGTAAAGGAGGATCCGACACCGCCCGAACCCCATCCGAAAAGGGATTGGGACTGAAATGCGGTAACCTGGTAGTCGTGATATTGTCTCGGCATGGTGACACCTAACTTTGGAGTTTTCTGTGACTAGGACAGGCCGCAGCCTGACCGGCGCTTTGCCGTCAACTGCCTCTGCGGCTCACCGGGGGCAATGAACTTCCCAAAAGCTGATTAATTTTTGCCGAGAATTTGATGTAAAGAGAAATAGTGTTCGCGGACGACGGGGAATGTTGCGCACCTAGGGACTGTTACCGAGAGGATGCGCAGCGATGGACAAGCCCCGACCGAAAACCTTTCCGAATCGTCGGCGTAGAGAGAGCGGAAGTCTGATTGCTCATCCGACGCGATCTGATGCGGCGTTTCGCGGCGGTGGTTCAGGGCAGACCATCTGCGAAAGATGAGGCTTGCGGCACCTTTTCCCTTGATGGCAGCTACTGGCGAACAACCGTGTTTCGCAGTACGCCGATCCCTTCTCACCCAGGTCGGAAATGAGGCCAAGCAGGCCATCCGATGGGGGCACGCCATTCACATAGGGTTTTTCAAAGATATAATCGCCTATTTGAAGGTGCGCCAGGGCGGTCGGATCGTTTCGGTTGCGGCCATAATCGCCGTTGCGGCGAATACCGACGCGCGGCGGGAGATCATCGGTCCGGGCCTTGGCCCCTCGGAGGCAGGAACCTTCCGGATGGACGTTCTGCCGAGGCTGAAGGCCCGCGGTCTCGGCGGCACTTGATGGTCGAGGCATTCGCACAGATCGACCACCAGGAGCCCGACCCTATTCTGAGCATTACAACCCAAGCCGCCTGATCATGACCTCGGGCCATCTGGGAAATTACACCAGCTTGACGGACGTGACCAAAGAGGGCGGTGTGGGTGGTGCAAGCCAATGATAGGGGAACCGGCCGAGATCCCGGAAGTGGTGATGAGCGTCCGCCACGTCGAGACCGTCAAGCCAGGCAAACAGATGGCCCGGCGTGTCCCGGCCGGTCAACCGGTCAATAGGTTGCGCGCCCGCCCGAAAGATCAAAGACAGACCCCGTGGTAAAGCTGTTCTCGCGCGAGCACAGCCAGGCAATCATTTCGGCAGCCTCATTCAACTCGAGAAACCGACCGCGCGGGATCTTGGACAGCATGTAGTCGATATGCTCCTGTTTCATCTGATCGAAAATCCGGGTCCGTGCCGCAGCCGGTGTGACGCAATTGACGGCGATATCGAGATCGGCAAGCTCCTTGCCAAGCGATTTCGTCAAGCCGATCACCGCCGCTTTCGAGGCTGAATAGGCGGATGCGTTTGGGTTGCCTTCCTTGCCGGCAACGGACGCGATATTGACGATCCGGCCATAGCCTGCGCTGATCATCGACGGGACAACGGCGCGGTTCACATGGAAGGTTCCCAAAAGGTTGATTTCCGTGATCGTCTTGAATTCGTCGACAGGGTAATCCGCAAGCGGCGCATTGGACCCCGCTATTCCGGCTGAATTGACAAGGATGGAAATCGGCCCTCCAGCCTCCAGGGTCGCGTTGGCGGCGTTTTCGACACTGCTCCAGTCGGAGATATCGACGCCATGTGCCGTATTGCCGTCTCCGATTTCCCGTGCGGTTTGCGCTGCAAGATCCTCGTCGCGGTCCCAGATTGCCACCCGCGCGCCGCCTGCAACCAATCGTTCGGCCACGGCCCGACCGATACCCTGTGCGCCGCCAGTCACGACGGCAATCTGGTTTTCGAATTGAGTCAAAGTCATGCTTCCTTCTTGCTTTGCGAAACGATGATGTGAGTGCCGGTTTCCCTCCCTGATGCCAGAAGCGCGTCAAGTGTTTCGACCGCGCGGGCGCCCACGTCGCCTGGACTTTCGCTGGTTCCCGACCCCGATGCCATGTCGTCAAGCCGGTTTGCCGGGCCTTCACAGCTGAGGGTCCAGTCGCGCTTGGTGGCGTCGATCACCTCGCGCTCCCCTCCGCGCAGTTTCTGAACATGCCGCGCTTGGTCGATATCCAGCAGCAATGACCCGGCACGACCGTAAATGCGGATATCCATCTCGAACCCGTGCCCCTCCGGTACCGCGCAACTGCCAGAGGGAACACCCGTTCCGCCATTGGTGAACCGCACCGCCGGGGCATCATGCAGGTCGTAGGCGGAGGGCGCAACATCTGTCAGAGCCTTGGCGGATGCAACGCGCAGATCGGTGTCCCGGAACAAGATGTCCTGAGCGTGCGAGAGCTGGCCATGCGCAAACCCCCCGCCGGCATCGGGCGCTTCGCAGGTGCTGCGCTCCGGTTGGATGGCGACATGTATCCTGCGCTCAATCCCGCCACCGGTGAAAATCGACCGTATGAACGAGGCCATATGGCAGACGCTGTCGAGTTTGACTTCGGAGCGCGCTGCAACCACCGGAAGTGTAACAGATAGGCAAAATGACCGGCACCGATGATCGCAGCTTTCGCGGCGGCTCGGGTTGCTTTGGGCAAGGCTGTCATGTGCTATGCATCTCATCCATCGCCCTGGCTTCACATATAAAAAAGTCCCTGATCACGACGGAGCGGCTACGCAAACGGGTACGCGCCGCGAGATGCGAGTGGCGCCATCGCCGGATGCCGAGGATGGGTCTTGAGCCGCACAGGCTTGTGTTCATCGACGAAACCGCCGTCACCACAAAGATGACACGGCTGCGTGGCAGATCTGCCCGCGGACTCCGACTGGAAGCTGATGCGCCCTTCGGACAAGCCCGACGAACCACCGGAACAGCAGATTGTCGTCCATCTGCTCCATCAGCTGCCGCTCGGAGCGGATCGAGAACAGGATTTGCAGAAGGCTGGCCCGGATCAGCCGCTCCGGCGCGATGGAGGGACGGCCGAAATCGGCTTAGAGCGCATCGAAATCGCCATCTAGCCCGGCGAGGGCGTCGTTGACGATCCGACGGATCAGACGCAGCAGATGCCGCGCCGGAACGCGCTCCTCAAGATCGACATAGATGAAGAGCGACCCCGTCGCCTCGTCCGACCCGCCGCCACCTTGACAAGAGTGAATCATGTTCTCGAAACCGCGTCGAGACCGGCCTTTTTCAGCAGCCTGCTAGATGGCTCATCTTGCGGCAACGAAGCTGGGTGCCGACCTCGCATGTTTCATCCTACAAATCCCGGCTGTTCTTCTGCCAGCTACATGCTGAGCGCTCTAGATATTGCCACGACTGATTGCAGCGTTTTTGCGATGAATTCACTCTCATCCTGGCCAGCGATAGGTGAATGTACGGAAACACCAGCGATTGCATCCGACCCTTTAGTTACCGGACTTGCCAACGTAATTGTTCCCGCTGACGTTTCTTGTTTCACAACCGCAAAACCCAACTCCCGGCACTTGGAAATCTCTACCAGGATTTCTTCGGGGTTGGTCTTTGACCAGGGAGTAACAGCAGTCAGGTTCGTCACGTCCAAGAACTGGTGTACTTGCTCATCATCTTGCAAAGACAGTATGCAACGGCCACTGGCTGACAGATGTATGGGGACTTTCCGTCCGGGAAGGGTGTTTTCAAAGTTCCCCGAGTATCCGGGAAGGCGATGAACATAAATCATTGTGTCGCCGGAAGGAACGGAAAGCGAAACGTCCAGTCCAAGGTCTTCGCGCAGCTTCACCAGATGTGGCCATGCCCGTTTGGCGAATTGATTTCGAGAAAGATAGCTGTAGAGCAGATCCACTGTCTTGACTGTCGTTCCGTACCGTTTGGAGTTCGCTTCTTTCTCAAGGTATCCTGCTTTGACAAGTGTAGCGGTCAACCGCTGCAAGGTCGGAACAGTGAGGCCGGTCGTCCTGGCGATTTCGGTAAGCGACATTGGTCCCGTGCTCTCTGACAAGGCGTCCAATACCAGAAATCCGCGTTCGACCGAGCTGAGGAACCTGGGATCTTCCTTTGGGTTTGCTTTCATCTGCTGCTGCTTTTGCATCAAACATAGGCTCCGATAGCTTGCGCTGCTTGTTTGACCGCGTTTCCGAGGGTGTGCCTTTTGTCCGGGTCGTTGAAGGTTTCCGTTGGTCCCCCAACAATGATTGCACCCTGCACTTGGCCATTCGACCCAAGAACGGCGGCCCCTACGGATGCAGCCCCCATCAGGACCTCTTCGCTCTGATAAGCGTATCCGACTTCACGGGTTTTATTGATGGCTGTGTAAATTTGTTCCTTGGTGGTCAATGAGCGTGGGGTGATCTGGCGGATCGTGGAGCCAGCGATCACCTTCTCCCGCTCTTCGTCGTCCATGGCGGCAAGAATCGCTCTCCCCGACGCGGTTTGAATTGCGGGCCATCGCCGGCCGAGGGGAGAGAGGTTCAGCAATTCGTCTCGGCTTGGGATGCGCGAGAGGTAGACGATTTCTGTGCCATCCAGGACGGTCAAATCCGCTCTCGTGGCGAAGCGTTCGGACAGATCAATCAGGTATGGCGTGGCTGTCTCAAGAAATCGGTTGTTGCGTAGGTACCCATAGACTGGTCGCAGACAGGCGCGCCCCGGAACGTACCTCTTTCCGGCTTCTTCCCGTTCAAGATACCCCAATGTTTCAAGGGTGTAGATACTTCTTTGGACCGAACTCTGCGTTTCGTGATTGAGCGCCGCGACGTCCTTAACTGACAGAGCATCCGGGGATTTCTGGAATGCTTCAAGAACTTCGAGGGCTTTCTGCAGCGCGTTCGAACTCATTGGGTGTGATCTCCTGACTTGCGCTTGAATAGATCACGGAACAGTCGGTTTTCGCAATCATGCATTCGGAAAATTCGGTTGACTGAAGGCAAAAATGATTCTTAAATCGCTTATCGAACAACAAAATCGTTATACGATAAATTAGGAGGACCCAATGAAGACCTTGTTGAAATCAGCGGCCCTGGGCTTGCTTGCGCTGTCTGCGCCAGCGTTTGCAGATGATTGGCCATCGAAGAATATCAATCTGACTGTTGGCTATGGCGCAGGGGGGACGACCGACTCTACAGCGCGCGTTCTGGCAACCTTGCTCGAAGAAGAACTCGGCACTTCGGTGACAGTGATCAACAAGCCTGGTGGTGGCGGTTCAGTTGCAGCAGGCCTTGCAGCCGCGCAGCGTCCGGACGGCTACAACGTGTTTACCTTCACGACAGGGGCGGCCGTTCTGTCCCCGCACCGTCAGGACCTGCCCTACGATACTCTTTCGGACTTCACCTTCATTGCACAGTATGGGGCTTGGAACCTCGGCATCGTGGTGCCTGCGGATGCGCCGTATCAGACCTTTGAAGAACTGGTTGCCTTCGCGAAGGAAAATCCTGGCGAAATCAGCTATGCGATCGCGGGCACCGGCACTCCTCAGCACCTGACAATGGAGCGACTGGCTTCGGAAGAAGGGCTGGACTGGAAGGCGGTTCCTTTCAAGGGCGGAGCGGCGTCCGTGACAGCGCTGCTTGGAAATCACGTCGACGTGATGGCCGGGGCGACCGAATGGCTCCCCCAGGTACAATCCGGCGATTTCAAGCTGCTGGCGATCATCACGGATGCGCGCATGGACCAGTTTCCGGACGTGCCGACTTTGAAAGACCTTGGTTACGATATCGCAGCACCATCAATCCTGGGCATCGCGGCCGCAGATGGCGTGCCGGAAGATGTGGTCGCCAAACTCAATGCGGCAATCCAGAAAGCAACTGAGAGCGAGGAACTGCAAGCCATCATCGACAAACTGGCGATGAAGATGACCTATCGGAACAGTGCCGATTTCGAGCAGAACGTCCGCGAAAACTACGAGATCCAGGGCGAGATCATTCGCGCCGCCGGACTTGGCAAATAGCAACGCGACAGTCTGAGGACCCGCCGCATTTGGCGGCGGGTCTTCTTTTTCATGGGAGGTGGGACATGGCTCGAGCAACTTCAGACATACTCTCAGGACTCGTGCTGGTTGGTGCATCAGCAGTCCTTTATTTTTACCTGATACCGAACTTCGTAGCAGCCAATGAAAGTGGCGCTATGTCGCCCCAGTTCTTTCCGAAACTTGGCACAATCCTCATAGGGATTGGCGGGGCGGCGTTGATTTTTGTCACAGTGGTGACACGCGCCTCGGAAGAAACCGCTCGTGACGCGGAAGATCAGACCGACCCAACGGGAACACCATTCGTCGCGCTGCTGATCGCTGCCGCAATGGCCGGGTTTATTCTACTCTTTCAGTGGGTCGGATACTTCTACGCTGCACCGCCCCTCATCGCCGTTCTGATGTTCCTGTTCGGCGCGCGGAACCCGCTCATCATTATCCTTACCGCAGCTGTTGCGACCGGCGCATTGTACGCCGTGTTCAGCCTCGGTTTGAACCTTCCACTTGTCTGAGGTGCATCGATGCTAACAGAACTTTTCTCCGCCCTGGACATGCTGATTTCGATCCAGAACCTCGTGGCAATCTTTGCAGGTGTAGCCTTTGGCGTCTTCATGGGTGCAGTTCCCGGTCTGACCGGGACAATGGGCATCGCATTGGTCATCCCGCTGACCTACGCATTTGAGCCTATCACCGCCTTTGCGCTTCTCCTCGGAACCTATAAGGGCGCACTTTTCAGCGGGTGCATTCCCGCAATTCTCATCAACACGCCAGGTACTCCCGCGGCTGCCGCCACGGTCCTTGACGGTTATCCCTTGACCAAACAGGGCCGTGGCGGCGAAGCCATGGGGATGGCCTTATGGTCGTCAGTTATCGGCGATGTCATTTCGACCGTGGCTCTCATCTTCGGTGCTATTCTGCTTGCTCAGCTTGCCACCAAGTTTGGCCCACCGGAATTCTCTATGCTGGTCTTGTTTTCGTTAACAATTGTTGCCGGTGTCTCAGGCGACTCCATGATCAAAGGGCTGATCGCTGCTGCCGTCGGCTTCATCTTTGGAACAGTTGGTCTTGATCCGATGATGGCGACACCGCGCTTTACCTTTGGCGAGCTTACCATGTTGAACGGCATATCGCTGATGGCGATGTTGATTGGCCTCTTCGCAGTTTCTGAATTGTTCATTCAAGCCGAAGCGTCAGCCTCTTCGATCTCAAAGGTCCTCGTGCCCAAAGCCAAAGTGAGTTGGGCAAAGATACGCGAAAAACTCCCGACGATCCTGCGGGGGTCCGCTATCGGCATCGTGCTGGGGTCTATTCCGGGCCTTGGGGCAACGCCTTCGGCTTTTCTGTCTTATTCCGAAGCAAAGCGTGCCTCGAAAACCCCTGAAAAATTTGGGAAGGGATCGCTCGACGGCGTCGCAGCCGCTGAATCAGCAAACAACGCGACCGCTGGCGGCGCTTTGATCCCTCTCATGGCCTTGGGTGTTCCTGGCGATGTTGTAACGGCCGTTCTGCTTGGTGCCTTCCTGATCCACGGGTTGGCCCCTGGGCCACAGCTTTTTGCCGAAAATCTCGACCTCGTTTATGCGATCTTCATTGCGCTTTTGCTGGCTGCATTGATGCTTCCCGTGGTCGGCTTGGCTGCGATCAGGCTCTTCTCGCGTATTGTCATGATCCCGCGATACGTCTTGTACCCGATCATTGCGATACTCTGTTTGCTGGGTGTTTTCGGCTTCAATTCCAGTCCGACGGACCTCTGGATCATGTTGGGGTTCGGCTTTCTCGGATACGGCATGAGAAAGCTCGCCTTCCCCCTCGCCCCTATGATGATCGGCTTTGTGCTGGAACCCATCGGAGAGCAATCTGTCAGGCAGGCACTGACAATTTCATCGGGTGACTGGTCTGTCTTTGTCTCAACCCCGATCTCTATTCTGTTTCTTGTTCTGACGGTCCTGTCGATCGCGTTCATTGCACGCAGAACTTTGAAGGATCGTAAGGAGGCGAAAGCATGAGCCGCGCAGCAAGCCAGTCTTTTCAAGTACGTAAACCTGCAATCAAAACCGAGAAGGGTCTTGTTGCATCGCAAAACCGCATCGCATCGGAGATCGGCGCGGAGGTTCTGCGAAAAGGGGGAAATGCTATCGACGCCGCGATCGCCACGTCTTTCGCGCTCGGCGTGGTCGAACCATGGATGAGCGGAATTGGCGGCGGGGGCTATATGATCATCCGCCGAGCTGATGACAAAGGCGCGCAAGTGGTCGACTTCGGTATGCGGGCTCCGTCAGGGCTGGAGGTCGAGGACTATCCGATTGTGGACGGCACGGCGAGCGATCTCTTTCCGTGGCCAGTCGTCAAGGACGATGCCAACGTCTTTGGTGCCAGATCAGTCGCCATCCCCGGACAAGTGGCTGGTATGGCCAAAGCCCATGAGGCCTTTGGATCAATGCCTTGGGCCGACCTTGTTGCGCCTGCGGTTATCGAAGCGGAAGAGGGTCTGTTGGTCGATTGGTATGCTCAGCTGATCCTGGCGGGAGCGGCCAGGGGGTTGGCCAAGTTCCCTGCATCCCGCAAAACCTATCTGGATGACGATGGCTTTCCGAAAGCGTCTGCATGGACGGCGCTTGGCCAGACGCGGTGCGATCAAAGTGCACTCGCAACAACTCTGGCCTCTATCGCTTCGCAAGGGGCAGCGGTCTTTTATCGGGGGGACATTGCGCGGAACATCGTGAAAGATCTGCAATCTGCAGGCGGACGCCACCTGCTGGAGGATTTCCAAGCCTATGAAGCAACGATCGTTCCAGCGTCTGAATTCGACTATAAAGGCCATCGCGTCTTTGGAACGCCAGAGATGACTGCGGGCCCAACCTTGGTGCGGGTGCTCCAATTGCTTGAAGGCTGGACCCCGGAAGGTTCGAAGCCAACAGCGGAAGATCTTGTCACCTTTGATCGAGCCATCCGACAAGCCAACCAGGAGCGCTTCGCGACAATGGGTGACGTTGCGAATGAACTTGTCCCAAGCTGCACGACTCATTTCAATGTGGTGGACGAAGACGGAACAATGGTGGCTGTCACCCAGACTCTTCTCTCGATCTTTGGTTCGCGCATGACGTTGCCGGGAAGCGGCATACTTATGAACAACGGGATCATGTGGTTCGATCCAGAACCCGGAAAGCCAAACTCAATAGGCGCAGGCAAACGCTGCCTCGCAAATATGTGTCCCACATTGCTTGAGCGTTCCGACGGAGCCCGGTTTGGTTTGGGTGCTGCTGGCGGGCGCAAGATCATGCCCGCTGTTGCCCAGCTAACGTCCTACTTGTTGGATTATGGAATGGACGCCGACACAGCTATGCATGAACCAAGAATTGACGTCAGCCTATCTGAGACAACAATCGCGGACGACACGCTCTCTGACGAAATCCTGGATTCGCTGGAACAGAAGCTTCCAAGCGTGACCGCCGCACCGCGCACCACGTATCCCTATAACTTTGCCTGTCCGTCGGTTGTTGAGCGAAACAGGTCAACAAACTTTGGAACGACCGAGATTATGGCCCACTGGGCAGATACCGTATCGGCGGAAACCTAGTGCAATGAACAGTTTTCTGGCGGAGGTCGGTTGGCTTGATCTGGTTGCTTTGGCGACGCTTGGCTTCAGTTTTACGCTCTATGGCCCCACCAGTGCGTTCATTCTGGGCGGCAATATCTCCACGCGGATGTTAGAATGGCGAAAGATCTGGGCACGCCAAATGATGTGGCGAGAAGAGCGAATTACCGATGTCAGCCTTGTGAGGGGGCTGATAGGGAATGTCTCTTTCTTTGCCACAACAACCGTCTTTGTGATCAGTGGTCTGCTCGCCCTTATCGGGTCCAGCGGCACCATTGTTCAAAAGCTGAATGCTCTTCCCCATGTCGAGACCGTCACAGAGGAAACTGTCCTTCTGAAGCTCTGTGCGCTCCTTGCGATGGCCGTGGTTGCATTTTTCAAGTTTGGCTGGGCCATGAGGTTGCACGCAAATACCTTGCTGATGGTCGGCGCTGCACCAGAGCCAGCGGAACGGAATAGTGTCGAAGCAGAATACGTGAGTACGCATCTCGCGGAGATGAGTGCATTGGCGTCCGGTCATTTCCAGGGGGGCGTTCGGGCGTATTATTTCGGGTTTGCTTCTTTGCCCTGGCTGTTTTCCGCCTGGCTGCTTTTTCCCTCTTTAGCATTGATGATCGGGGTGGCGATAAGGCGAGAGTTTTTCTCAAGAGCTTTCCAGGTGGCCCTACCTGGACCGAATTAGATGTTGTGCAAAGTATCTGGCAATGCGGACTTTGGTGAGGCTGCAGCGAACGTCTAAGAAGTCCCGCGTCTTACCAGTTCGTGCAGCATGCAGCGAAAGGTGCTTTTCCTGAACCAGCCGCTCGTGAACAGCGCAGCTAAGGTGCCGGAAGAGCCCAAGACACCGGATGCTGCACTTTCTTCAAACCACAGCGAAACACGGTAAGCCGACATCGAACATGGTGAGGCGCTCCAAACCTGCCCTATGCCAGAGTTTCATTTCTGCAGCAGGGCTTGACCAGAGCAGCAATTATCAGGCTTTCAAGCCCCGGGTGTAGGACGTCGTTCCGGTCTCGCGCCGACACCAAAATAGCGATCGCGCATTTCGAAGTGGAATGTTCCTTGGGTCACGCCTCCCTGGTACCTCGGCGGCGCCGCATCGCCTTGGCTATGGGCCAGGCGATCACGAGAAGCGTGGCGATGGCAAGAGTTGCCGAGATCGGGCGGGTGAGCAGTTCAGTGGCGTCACCACGGCTGATCAGCAAGGCGCGGCGGACGCTTTGTTCGGCCATCGGGCCAAGGATCATGCCGAGGATGATTGGCGCCAGCGGCACGTTGACCTTCTCCAGAAAATACCCCGCCAAACCGGCGGCGAGCATCACCCAGAGATCCACAGGCCGCCCGTTGATGACGTAGACGCCCACGCACATCAGGATCAGGATCGAGGGAACCAGGAGCACGCCCGGCAGACGCTGGAACTGGGCGAAGACACGGGTCGCGACGGCACCGCCGAGGGCAAGGATCAGCAACGAGGTAAGCAGCATTTCCATCATGAAACCGCCCACGAGCACCGGGTTCTGGTGAAAAAGCTGCGGGCCGGGTTGCAGCCCGTGGATGGTCAGAGCGCTCAGGACCAGCGCCGCCACGACATTACCCGGGATCCCGAGCGACAGCGCCGGTATCATAGAAGCGGCATTGTCGGCGTTGTTGCCGCATTCCGCTGCCGCCACGCCTTGCGGGTTGCCCTTGCCGAAGCTCGAAGGGTCGTCCGAGGCGTTCTTGGCCGCGTTGTAGCTGAGGAAAGCAGCGATATTGCCGCCTGCACCGGGCAGGATGCCGACGCCGATGCCGATCCCGGAGGCCCGCAGCCAGGTCGGCACCAGCCCGCGGCGCTCGCCGGGCTTGAAGGGCACGTCGGTCAGCTTGAGCTGTGCTGCCGACAGCCCCTTGAGGTCCGCCTTCTCGGCCAGCTGCAACACCGGTGGCAAGGCGTAAAGCCCCACCAGCACAACGATCAGGTCGAGCCCGCCCAGAAGCCAGGTCTGGCCGAAGGTAAAGCGCGCCTGACCAGAGAGATTGTCGATCCCCATGGTGCCGACCAGCAGACCCAGCACGGCGGCCATGATCCCCTTGACCGGGTCGGATCCCACCATGACTCCGACAGAGGCCATGCCGAAGATCGCGATCCAGAAATACTCCGCCGGGCCGAAGAACAGCGTGACCCGCGCCAGGAGCGGCCCGACCGTCATGAGGGCTATCGCGCTGGCGATGCCGCCCACGGCAGAGGACCAGCAGGCGATCTTGAGCGCCTTGGCGGCCTCGCCCTTGTCCGCCATCGGGAAGCCGTCGAACGTCGTGGCGATCGAAGCCGGTGTGCCCGGAATGCGCAAGAGGATCGCCGGGATCGCGCCGCCATACATGGATCCGTTGTAGATGCCCGCAACCATCGCCAATGCCACCAGGGGCTCCATCGAGTAGGTCAGCGGCAACAGAAGCGCGATCGCCATCACCGGGTTCAGCCCCGGCAGCGCACCAATGAAGACCCCCAGAAGCGTCGCGCCGATCATCGCCGTCAGCGGTCCGAAGGTCAGGACCTGGGCAAGGGCGTTGGCATAGAAGTCCATCTCAGGCTCCGGCGGCGAAAAGGGACTGGAAGAACTCGCGCGGTAGCGGCTTCTCCAGAAGCACGGAAAACACGAGATAGATCAGCGCCATGAAGACCAGCGACACGACAAGCGCGTAGAGCGCCTGGCGAAATCCCAGCGCCAAGGGCAGCGCCAGCATCAGCAGGAACGACGCCGTGTAAAAGCCCAGCGGCACCACCAGCGCCACGTAGATCGTGGCGATCACCGCCGCAGTGATCATCTGCGCGGGCGCGTCGATCAGCACCCGCACTTCGTTTCTGCCGGAGCGGACGGCCCTGACCGCCACCGCCCCGCCTAGAAGCGCCAGGATCAGGCCCAGCACCATCGGGTAGATCCCGCTGGCCCCTGCGTAATCGCGCGCCATCCAGGCCGCCCCAATGCCGATACCGGCAAACAGCAGCCCAAGCACGATATCCTGACGTTTCTCCAAGGGTCAGAGGCCAAGGTTCTTGGACACTTCTGCCAGCGCGTCGTATTCCGCCCGCAGCCGCGCCCCGAGGTCTTCGCCCTTGACCACGTTGGGTACTTCACCCTTGGTGGCGAGGAACTCGACATAGGAAGGATCGTTCACCGCCTCTTCAATCGTATCGGCCAGTTTGGCGACGATCGACGGGTCAAGATCCTTGGGACCGAGGATCGCCCGCCAGAGCAGCGTTTCCTTGTCACCGAGCCCCAGGGCTTCAAGGCCCGATGCGTCCGGCAGCGCCGGCACGTTTGCCGCGGAGGTCACGAGCGGACACTTGGCCTCGCCGTTCTCGACATAGGGCAAGACCGTCGAGATCGAGCCACCATAAACGTCCACATGGCCGCCGAGAAAATTCTGCAGCGTCTCGCCGGCACCGCCGAAGGGGATGGCGATGGCCTCGATCCCCTTGGACTGGAAGATCCGTTCGGCCGCAAGTTGCATGGTGCCGCCGATCCCGTCATTGCCATAGGTGTACTTTCCCGGATTGGCCTCCAGCTCGGCGAGGAATTCCTCGCCCGTGGAGGCGGGGAAGTCAGCCTTCACGCAGAGCGTGTAAGCGGTTTCGGAGGTCGAGGCGATGGGGGTGAAGCTCTCCAGCGAATAGGCCACGTTCTGGACCTGGGGCACGGTGGTCAGCGGGCTGTTCCAGGTGGCAAAAAGCGAATATCCGTCCGGCTTGGCCTGCATGAACTGCGACGCGCCGACCGAGCCACCGCCGCCGCCGACGTTGAGGATCGCGATCGAGGCGCCGAGCTTTTCTTCCAACAGGATCGCCAGCTTGCGGGCGCTGGTATCGGTGCCGCCCCCGGCACCGGCCGGAATAGTCAGTTCGATGGCGCGCTCGGGATACTCCGCCAGCGCCGGGACGGCCAGCACCGTGGCGGCGGTCAGGCCGGACAGAATTGCCTTGATCTTCATTGTCTCTCTCCCATTGGAATTGATGTCGTCAGTTGATTTCGCTGCGATAGCGGAAGCCGTCGGCACTGCCGCTGGCGATGCGCCATTCGACGGGCTTGTCCTCGACGTCGAAAGCTGTGCGGCGGATCACGGCCAGCGGATCGTCAGTCCTGATGCGCAATTGGTGCGCAACTGCGTCAGAGGCGCGCCCGAAGGACACCTCGTCCGTCGCCCGCTTCACCAGCACGCCGAAATGCTCGAAATAAGTGGGATAAAGCAGCGGGCCGAAAGCGACGTCCGGCAGCACTTCAAACCCGGCAAAGCGATTTCGGGGGATGTAGATTTCCTCGAAGAGAACCGGCAGGTCGGACAGGCTGCGCAGGCGTACGATCTTGATGACCTTGCCGGTGCCAAGCGCTTCGGCCGCCTCGGCGGGGGCCTTGGCCCGGCTGCGCAGGATCATCTTGCTCTGCGGGATCGACAGCGGTGCGCCGTCGCTGTCGCGCATCGGAAAAAAGCGGAACAGCGTGGCGTTGAAGGATGGCGCGCGCAGGTAGGTCCCCGACCCCTGCCGCCGTTCCAGGAGGCCCTCGCTGACCAGCCCGTCCACCGCCTTGCGCACCGTACCGATGGATACATCAAACTCTCGTGCCAACTGCGCCTCGGAAGGTATCGGCTGAACGGGTGTCCAGTCGCCAGCGGCGATGCGCGCGGTCAACGTGTCGCGCAGCCGGGCATAGGCCGGCAGCCGAGCGTCCGTTTTGGCGAATCCGTTGCGCATTGTTGTCCTCCCAGAGTAGCTAGTAAACGACGTTGACCCATACAGTCAACTAGTCATATATATGATTTGTATTGGAGGGCTTCATGATCCGGTTCGACTGTCATGCGCATGTCTACGAAAAGGTCACTGCCATAGACGGCGCGCGGTACACCCCCTCCAGACCGGCGCCGCTGGCCGATTGGCTGGCACATCAGGCCGCAAATGGCCTCCGGGGCGGCGTCATCGTGCAGGTCAGCTTCCTGGGGACAGACAATTCGGAGATGTGTGCGGCTCTTGCCAGGCTCGACCGCGCGCGTTTCGCCGGCGTCGGCGTTGCGCCGTTGGACATTGGCGACGAGGAATTGGACCAGCTCGTGCACGCCGGGATGCGCGGCGTACGCTGGAACCTCGTGCGCGGCGCGGTCATGCCGGCGCTGAATGCTCAACCAACCAGACGGTTTCTGTCCAAGCTGCGAGAGCGCGGCCTTCACCTGGAGGTGCATCTCGAAGGCCCGCGCCTCGCGCCGCACCTGCCGGTGCTCATCGATCAGGGCGTAGACCTGGTGATCGATCATTTCGGTCTGCCGTCCGAACCAATTCCGGAAGATGATCCGATGATACGGGCAGTCCGAAGCCTCAAAGTCCGCAACTCTCTGTTCTTCAAGTTTGCCGCGCACTACCGCACGGCCTTCGACATCACTCCCCATGCGAATGAACTTCTGTCGATGCTCCCCGACGGTCACATCGTCTGGGGCAGCGACTGGCCCCATACCCAGCACGAAACCCGCTCCGGCTACTCTGAGGTATGGAGTCGGGCCGAGGATTGGCGCGAATTGTCGGATGGAGCCGCAGTACAGCGATTGTACGGATTCGAATGAATTGGGGTCAGGTCCTGAGCCTAGTGAGTTGAGAGACCTGTCACCAACGGATGGGTGTTCTTCAGGTGACGCTGGACCAAAGTGCTTGCTCTTCTTCTGGTCACGATCTGACGGGCTGTTGGCGATGCGCAATTGACGCTCTCCAAGTCCGGGAACAGAAAGAAGATTTCTTTTCGTGCTTCTGGTGGAATTGACATCAAGGCTTGCGGACCGGTGTACAGGCTTTCAGCTTCTGCCCCGTGGGCGACAACGATTTGGTGCCGGTCAAACAGGAAATGATAGTAGGTGATGTCTGCGAGATCCCGTGCAACTTCGATACCTTTGACCTCCAGCAAGTTCTTGGCGGCAACCAAAACTTCGCGTGCATCGAACATGCGCACGGCGATCCGCGAACGGATGAGCACCCGGTGTTGGGGAGACACGACGAGATCCCGTTCGGGAATGTTCGGGCCAAGCGCGCCCGCGCAGATGCGGATCGGCTGCAGGTTGGGATAGGCGTCAAGCTCGACCGCGGAGACGTAGCGGGACCCGATCCAGCGAATGGGTTGCGGGCCATTGTCGAGAGTGCAGACCACATCGCCCTTGCGCAGATCCTCGATCGGAATGTCGCCACGCGGTGTGCGTATGGAGGTGCCGGAGGTGAAACAGACGACCCCGGTGTTGTCCGCAGTGAAGGTGGAATTGTCTGCGCTCGCCCCCTGAAAGGTCAGACTGCCGTCCGGGCCGAACTGGGTGTTGTCGGAATAATCGACCGCGTTGCCGTTGCTATCGGTGGTATTGGACTGGTTGAGGATACCGTCGTCGGCCTGATCAGCGTGCAGTTCCGACATGCTGTCGTAATGCCCCGACAGATCGATGAAGTCGTTGTTCGTGGCATCGCTGTCGCCGATCGCGCCGCTATTGCCGGCGTTGAAATCGGTGATCGTGTCATGGCCGTCCCCGATGACGAAAAAGTCGTCCCCATCGCCGCCGGTGAGCGTGTCGTCATCCGTCTCGGGTGCCGTGGTGACCGGATCGAAATGCACATCTGTGAGGTAAAGCGAGTGGTTCGCGGCACTGCTGCCAGAGTTGCCGTGAAGGATCTGGATCCGTGACACCGGCCCCGCGATCTCGACCAGGACCGAACCGTTCACGTTGTCGGGGCTGTCGCTGCCGCCGCTGCCGCTGACATTGTTGCCCGAGATATTGTCGGGATCGGTTGCGCCGGGCTGCGACAGGGTCACCGGGACGGCGTTGCCATCGGCGTCATAGGCCAGGATCGTGACGTCGTCCGTATATGAACTGTTATTGTCTACGTCGTTGAGTCGGAACACGACGTTTTCGACCTCGTCGGACAAGCCATCCTGCGCTGCCGCGAAATCAAGCGTCGTCCGCGAGGACGTTCCAGTCTGGTCGCCACCTTCGAGCAGGAGACCGGAGAAGGCATTGATGCCTTCGTCGCCTTCGACATATTGCTCGTTCGTTCTGATGACGGCGTCGGTATTGGGATCGCTACCAAACTTCTGGTACGTGACGGTGATATCCATATCACCGGTGTTCTGGGTGAAGCCGGTTCCGATATCCGTGCCGCTGCCTTGTTCGGACCATTCCAGCGCCTGCCGATCCGGGAGCGCGCCGCCGTCGATTGTGTCGTTGCCAGCGCCACCGTCGATGGCATCGTCGCCGGACCCGCCGTCTACGAGGTCGTCCCCGCCATTGGCGATGATCGAATCGTCGCCATCGCCACCGTTGATCGTGTCGTCCACGACGGACCCCTGGATCGTGTCCGCTCCTGATCCGCCGTCGATGCTGGAGCCTCCGCTGGCCGCGAAAATCTGGTCATCCCCATCGCCGCCGGTGATCGTCGCCATGTCGGACCCGCCGAAGAGGGTGTCGTTGCCCGTACCGCCGTCAATCGTATCGAACCCAGCACTGCCGTAAATCAGGTCTGCGCCATCGCCGCCCCGGATATCGTCGGACCCGCCGCCGCCGTCCACCGTATCGTCGCCGAGCCCACCGAGGACCGTGTCGTTGCCATCGCCAGCGACGACATTCAGGCCTGAGCCATCGGCGGTTCCATCGACCAGATCCGCCAGGTCAGTCAGAATGAGATTTTCGATGCCCGAGAACGTGATGGTGTTCACGCCATCGGTGATCGTGCCCGCCTCGTCGCCCGTATAGGTGACCGTGACCGGGACCGTCACGCGCGACAGGTCGATTGTATCGTTGTCGATCCCGCCTTCGCCGCCGACGATGGTGTCTGTGCCGAACCCGTCCTGCACGACGAAGGTATCGGCATCATCGCCGCCTTCGAGACTGTCGTTGCCGGTGCCGCCATCTATCGTGTCGGCCCCCGCGCCGCCAAAGATCGTGTCGGCCCCGGCACCGCCATCGATGCTGTCGCCCGATGTGTCGCTGTCCCCCGGCAAAGCGTAATCCGCATCCACGCGGTTGGAGGTGATGTTCGTGTAGCTTGTATTGACGCTGTCGAGCGAAATGCTTTCGATCGGCTTGCTGGTCAGCAGGGCGTTTTCGGCATTGTTCGACACTTCCGGCATCAGGTAGGTTTCGCCGTCCGTGGTCTGCATGACCACGGCCGTGAAGGTCCCGCTGGTACCGTCGGTGAACGTCACGGTCGCATTGTAGACCACGCCCGTGTCGGCGATCTTGTCGACGCCGTTGATCGTGATGGTTTCCGGCGCTGCGTCGTCGTTGAAATCGATACGGCTGTTGGCGTTGCTGTCGGTCGTCGTCGCCGTCTGGATCGCGTCGTAAAGTTCTGCCCCGGGCCCGCCATAAGAGCCTAGCAACACGTTCGGGTTTTCGTTCGTCGCATTGCCCTCGGCGTCGTCCACCTCGGACGCCCTGCCAAGATGGATGACGGAATAGGTCGTGGCGGCCGTATTGGTGCCGCCGACCGAGGTTGCCGGGTCTTCGCCGCCATGGATGACATCGGCGCCGTCGCCGCCCGCAATCGTATCGGCTCCAAGCCCGCCATAGACCGTATCCGCACCGCCTCCGGCGGAGATATCGTCGTCGCCCGCGCCGCCGTCGATGGTGTCCTGCGACGTGGCGCTGCTGTCGGTGATCACATCGGCGCCGTCGCCGCCCGAGATCACGTCGTCGCCCTCGCCGCCCTCCACCGTGTCGTCGCCGATGCCGCCCTCGACCGTGTCGTCGCCTGCACCTGCGTCGATGCTGTCCGCGCCGCTGCCGCCCTGAACCTCGTCCTGCCCCGCGCCGGTCTGGATCGTGTCGTTGCCCGCGCCGCCATCCACCGTGTCGTCGCCGCCATAGCCGTTCATCTGGGTGCCGTCGGCGTCGGTATAGCTGGTGCCCATGACGTCATCGCCCGAGGTGCCGTCCACATCCCCGTCTATGAATGCGTCCTGTTCGGTGGTGGGCGCATTGCCGGAGAAACTGTCGCCCACGATGCTGTCGAGTGTGATGGATTCGATCGGCTTGTCGTCGAGAACGTCGTTGACCGGGTTGCCCGCGCTGAAGGGCCGGAGGAACAGACGCCCCATCTCATCCTGAACGACTCCCATCCGGGTGGTCGCGGTGGTGCCATCCGAATAGGTGATGGTCACGTTGTAGTCTATGACGCTGTCGAGCGTGGAGCGCACGCCGTCGTAGATCAGATCCTCGCCGGTCTGCCCGTTGTCGTTTTCCTTGACGCTGCCATCGTCATCCGCGTCGTCGAGGCCCAGACTGTCGATGCTGTCGTAGAGCGGCGCATCGGGGCCGCCAAAGGTCAGCCCAAGAAGTGAAGATGATCCCTCGGCCTGAAAATTGGATTCGTCCGGGTCGAGATCGGAAAAGATCCCCAGGTAGAACGCTTCGATAGTGTTTATTGCCATAGTTTCACCTACGTCTCATCATCCGTCACCGAGCGATCTTGCATGATCACTCGGTTGTTTTTGTCCAAAGCGGCTCCTTCCCCTGACAGAGGATGAGCACGTTGGTCTGGATGCTAAGCTGAAAAGCCGAAAACCGCGTAAACGCGGGAAGGCCGATGCCAATCTGAACTTGCGCGATGCAAGCGACCTCAGGTCCGTCAGGCCGTTTGTTGGAAGCCCGACTTTCCATCGCTGGTGACGGCCTTGGACAGGCCAAAGTATACGAGGCCGCCGCAGGCTCGACTTAAGACCTGGGCTGCCAGTGGCTTTCAACGGTTGAAGAAGGTCATGAAAGGACGGTCACGTCCGTCAAGTTGGTGTAATTTCCGGTAGTGTCTCAGTTTGAATTTCTTCGCTCGGTCTTTTTGTAGCGGCCGCGCTTCTTGGGTGCTGGAGCGCGAGCGTCGAGCAGCCCCACAATCCACTCCATATCGTGCAGCTTCTCTGACACGCCAGCCGCCATCGCAGGGGTCATTTTCAGGCGGTTGTGGATACGCACGACGTTGTAATGCACGAGGCCCTGTCGCAGAAAACTTCGGAGGCATTCACTGCGTGAAACCAGCATGATAGCTGGAGGTCATGAGCAGCGACCTGCCCCCCAAAGCTCCCTCATTCATAACGAGAGTCTGCGGTTCCGGTTTTCGTATTCTCGGTCGTCTGATTGGGCAAGCGCGCCGGGCGCGGAGCCCTCAAATTGCTCAAGCGTCCGGCGCGCTTCTGCGGGTGTTTGCTTGTCGAGCGATGAGTGCGGCCTGACGTTGTTGTAGTCGTATCGCCAGAGCGCCAGCTTGCGTCTTGCATCCTCCAGGCCGTCGAATATTTCCTCGATCAAGAGCTCGTCGCGCAGGCTGCCGTTGAAGCTCTCGTTGAAAGCGTTCTGATGTCGCTTGCCCGGATCAATGTAGTGCCAGTCGACGCCGTTGTCGTTGGCCCATTTTGGACCTGTCACGGTTTGATGCCGCTCCTTTGATAGCATTTACTGCAACAAAGGAGGTTTATTACGGGACTGAAACGGACGGACGAATTCCGCAAAGATGCAGTTCGTATCGCACTGACCAGTGGGTTGAAGCGCAAACAAGTGGCTGATGATCTTGGCGTCGCGATGTCAGCAGAGCTTTGTCTAGCCAATGCCCGGCTTGTTTTGCCAGATCGGGTGGTGCTTGGATCGATCACGATCGACGCGGGCGTCATTTCCGAAATCACTGAAGGTGCCAGCATCCCGACAGGCGCTTTGGATTGCGGCGGGGATCTGGTTCTTCCGGGTCTGGTGGAGTTGCATACCGACAATGTCGAGCGCCATATCGAGCCGCGCCCCGAGGTCGACTGGCCCCATCTGCCTGCTCTTCTTGCCCATGATGCAGAACTGGCCTCCACCGGCATCACCACGGTGTTCGATGCCATGCGCGTCGGGTCCATCCATTCAGGCAAAGGCCGCTACATCGACTATGCCCGCAAACTGGCCGACGAGCTCTTGGCCGCGCGCGCACAAGGTATGTTCAAGATCAGCCACTTCCTTCACCTGCGGGCCGAGATCTGCTCTGAGACCTTGCTGGAAGAACTGGCCGGTTTTGGCGCGCAAGATCGCGTCGGCATTGTCAGCCTGATGGACCACACACCCGGACAACGGCAGTTCCGTGATCTGACGGCGCTCAAGACCTACGTCGCCAAGAAACGCGGGATGAACGATGCCGAGTTTGCCGAGCATGTGCAAAACCTGCTCGGCCTCCAGGAGCGGTTCGGTGCCAAGCACGAAAAGGGCGCGGTTACCGAGGCAACACGTCTGGGCGCCGTGCTGGCCAGCCATGATGACACGACAGCAGAGCATGTCGCGACATCAGCCAGAAACGGCGTTGGTTTCGCGGAGTTCCCAACGACGGTCGAGGCCGCCCAGGCCTGCCGGGAACAGGGTATCGCCGTCATGATGGGCGCGCCGAACCTGATCAGAGGCGGATCGCACTCGGGCAATGTCGCCGCTGAAGAACTGGCGAAACTTGACCTGCTGGACATCGTCTCATCCGACTATGTCCCTTCGGCGCTGCTGCTCTCCGCCTTCCATCTTGCGCGACTCTGGGATGATCTGCCGCGCGCTATTGCAACGGTGACACGCAACCCGGCGCAGGCGGCGCGCCTTGATGACCGTGGCATTCTGCAAGTCGGAATGCGGGGCGATGTCCTGCGGGTTCGCCAATCCGAAGCGGCGCCCCTGCTGCGTGGGGTCTGGAGCCAGGGAAAACAAGTTGGCTGACCTGTGTGTTGTGAACCAGAGAACGGTTTTGATCGCGTAAGCAGCCATCGGGTGATCTTTGCTTCGGAGGCCCCGAAAGCTCAGCTGACACGGTCGGTCGAAGCTGTCTTTGACGACGTCAAAAACTCTGGGCGACTTTCGTCCCTTCGGTTTGAACCAGATGGCAGCAATCGCGTTCCCGCCGTCACTCTCGGCGATGTGGCGCGTGGTGTTCGTGGCGCGCAGTTTTGTAACGGTGTAAGGGCCGTCATCGCCGTTCACGCCGCATGCCAACGCCAGATCGTTCTTGCCGGTTTTTGCTTAGTCTTTCGGAGCTAAACCCAATCAGGTCGATTGAAAACCGACAAGACACATCGCGAAACGACTTGCCTGTTGAAGGTCTCGTTCACTCCACAAGACCGAGGCCTTTCAGAAATTCAAAGCCCCGAGGGATCTCTGATTTGCGACGAAGCTCCAGCACCAGATGCGGGACGGATGCACATTCTGACAGGGCACGAAACACCTCTTGCCAATGGATCTCACCTTCGCCCGGCGCCCAGTGCCGGTCGGCGTGCCCGTCGAGGTCTTGCAGATGCACGTGTCGCAATCCATCCAAGCCGCGGTCCGTATCCCTTCGGTCCCGGAACCTGCCGCAATAAGTCGCTTTGGCCACGCCGCGTTGGAACAGCGGATCCAAGTGATTTTCCAGACCCGTATCCGGTTCGTGTACGACGTTGCTCACGTGCTGCCGAAGCGCGAGGGCTGGCAGATCAATTCAAAGAAGACCTGTCGCATTTACAGGGGGATACACACCTCTTCCAGCATCCCGCAATATCCCCTTTGCCGCCGCCGGTTCCGCCGGTGAGCAACCTCGCATCGTCCATATGCGCATCCTCGAAAACAAACCTGTGCCCATTGGCAAGCGGCGCCCGCAGGCCTACCACTTTCGCGACCGCGACGCGCTTTGCCTGGCCCGCCGAGGGTCACACCAACCGGAAACCTCCAGAGGAGAAACGGAATGACCGCCTGGATCGAGATGATCGGAGACAACGACGCGTCGCCCGAGTTGAAGGCCCTGCTGGACGAGGCCCGCACCCCGCATGGCACGGTCGACACGGTGATGCGCGTGCATTCGCTGCGCCCCAGGACGATGCGCGGGCATGTGGTGCTGTACAGGGCGGTGCTGCATTCCGACGACAACACCCTGCCGTTCTGGTTTCTGGAGGTCGTGGCGAGCTACACCTCGATCCTGAACGACTGCACCTACTCGCTGACACATCATTTCATGAATGTGCGCAACCTGCTCAAGGACCAGCCGCGTTCCGACCGGATCTTCACAGCGCTCAAGGCCGGGCGTCCGGAGGATGAGTTTGGCGGCAAGGAACTGGCGCTCTTGCGCTATGCCGGGAAGCTGACCACCTCGGTGGGGCGGATGGTGAAGTCGGATTTCGAGGCGCTGAAGATCGCCGGTTGCCAAGACGGGGAGATCCTCGAGGTCAACCAGGTCTGCGCCTATTTCAACTATTCCAACCGCCTGCTGAACGGGCTTGGATGCACCACGGAGGGGGACGTGGTGGGGTATTACTCCGGCGACGACTAGGCGGTCAGCCCGCCGCGTCGCGCACGATCAGGGCCAGAAGCTCGCCACGCCGGACAAGGCCGCGATTGCTGTGCGCCAGAACCATCCCGGCACAGGGCACCGTGATCGGAACCGATGCGCGTTCGGGCTCGGTGACAAAGTGGAATTGCCCGGCGATGTCGCCCGCCGCGACATCGTCCCCGGCGCTGATCCGGCGGTCGAAGATCCCCTCCCCCGTGGCGTAAAGCGAGTCCATCGGGTCGGCGATCTCCACGACCCTTGGGTGCACCTCAGGCACGGCGCCAGTAATCATGCCCAGATGCCGCATGACGTTCAGAATGCCTTTATACGCCAGATCGGTGGCCTCCGGGTCCACCCCCCCGCCGCCCGAAAGCTCTGTGGCAATCATCGGCACGCCCGCGCGTTCGGCGGCGGAATTGACCGAGCGGGCATCGTTATGCGCGCCCAGCCGCCAGACCAGTGGCAGCCCGAAGGCGCGCGCCAGATCCATGTTGCGCGCGGCGAGGTCCGGATCCGCCGTCGCCGTGGGCAGCGTACAGGACGCAAACACGCTGGCCTTGCCACCCGAATGCAGATCGATGGCCGCATCGCAGCGCGGCAGGATCCCGGTTTCGAGGAAATGCGCAAGCATTGCGGTCGGGCCGCCCCGGGCCGCGCCGGGAAACGCCCGGTTGAGGTTCCCGCCATCAAGCGGTGTCACCCGCGAAGACGCAGCCAGCGCCGGCATGTTCAGCGCCGGGATCGCGATGACCTGGCCGCTGAGCCCGTCGGTATCCAGCCCTTGCACCAGCCGCAGGATGGCCGAGGGGCCCTCGAACTCGTCGCCATGGGTGCCGCCGGTGAGAAGCAGCACCGGCCCCGGCCCGCCCATCAGCGACACCACCGGCACCGGGTGATAGCCCAGCGGGTTGGAATTGTCGGACCAGCGCAGCATTGCGTCGCCGAAATGCCGGCCCCGGCTGCGCAAATCGGTGCCCAGGCTCACAAGGCTCGGGTCGGCTTTGTCGGGCATGGTGTTCTCTCCGGACCGCAGGGTTATCTCAGGCTAGCGATCCGCGACCGCCACGGGAAGCCGCCCGATTGCGCAGATTGCCTCCGCTGTCACAGACCTGGTGACGTCTGGTTAATATTTTCCTTGCCACACCGCGCCTTCGCTTGGTTTGGTAGGAACGGCAACGGGGAACACGCATTGATACGAGATCTGCATGGCAGGTGATGCCGCGATCATCACCTTCGAACACGTCGACAAGTTCTATGGCGATTTCCACGCCCTCAAGGACATCTCGATTTCGGTGCGCGAAGGCGAGCGCATGGTCATCTGCGGCCCCTCGGGGTCAGGCAAGTCCACCCTGATCCGCTGTATCAACGGGCTGGAATTCCACAATTCCGGCGTCTTGACCGTGGACGGGATCGAGGTGTTCGAAGCCTCCAGAAGCATCCTGAAGCTGCGCCAGGAGGTTGGCATGGTGTTCCAGCAGTTCAACCTCTTCCCGCATCTCACGGTTCTGGAAAACCTGATGATCGGGCCCATGAAGGTCCGCCGCATCGCCCGCGAGGAGGCCGAACGCACCGCGCGCAAATATCTCGACCGGGTGCACATCCCCGAACAGGCCGACAAATACCCCTCGGCGCTCTCGGGCGGGCAGCAGCAGCGGGTGGCCATCGCCCGCTCGCTCTGCATGGAAAGCCGGATCATGCTCTTTGACGAGCCGACCTCGGCGCTCGATCCGGAGATGATCAACGAGGTGCTCGACGTGATGGTCGAACTGGCCGATACCGGCATGACCATGGTTGTCGTCACCCACGAGATGGGCTTCGCGCGCAAGGTCGCCGACACGATGGTCTTCATGGATGCGGGCGAGATCGTGGAGACCGCCTCGCCCGAAACCTTCTTCACCAACCCCGAAAGCGCGCGCTGCCGCGCTTTCCTCGACCAGATCCTCGATCACTGACATGACCGCGCAGCCCGACATCCACAGCCCCCGCGGACGCCCCCTGCCGCAACCGGCACCGCTGGCGCGCACGGTGGATTCGGTGACCTTCTCGGTCATGCTCTACCTCGTCATCGTGGGCGGACTCGTCTGGTTGGCCTATAGCGGCGCGCAGGCCATGGGCTACAACTGGCAATGGTACCGGATCCCGCAATATTTCTACACGGTGACCGAAGACGGGTTCCAGTGGGGCGAGATCTCCCTGGGGCTGGTCGCCACGCTGTGGCTCTCGGCGCTGGCCTTCCTGCTGGCGCTGGCGCTGGGTCTGGTGGTGGCGCTGCTGCGGCTCTCGGGGCTGGTGATCTGCACTGCCGTCGCCATCGGCTTTCTGGAATTCATTCGAAACATCCCGCTGCTGGTGCTGCTGTACCTGTTTTATTACGTGCTCGGCCCGATCTTCGGCTTTGATCGCTACACCGCCTCGATCCTCTGCCTCGGCGTCTTTCATTCGGTGTTGATTTCCGAGATCATCCGCGCGGGCATCAACGCGGTGCCGAAGGGGCAATGGGAGGCCGCGACCTCCATCGGCATGGATCGCGGCCAGGCCTATCGCTACATCATCCTGCCGCAATCCATCCGCTTCATGCTGCCGCCGATGACCGGCGAGGTGGTGCATATGGTCAAGTCTTCGGCCATCGTGTCGGTCATCGCTGTGGCCGAGCTGACCACCATCGGGCGCAACATCATCTCCGACACCTACATGAGTTTCGAGATCTGGTTCACCATCGCCGCCGTCTACATGGCGGTGACGCTGATCCTGTCGGTCGGCGTGTCCTTCATGGAGAAGCGATACGCCGTTTCACAATAACCAGGGCGCGGGGGGATCTTTGCGCCATCACTGACCAGAGGGAGTTTGACATATGACTTTGACAAGACGCGCCATGGGCGCCGCGCTGGCGGCGACGCTTGCGATGACCGGCCTGCCCGCGCTGGCGCAAAGCGCCACGCAGGAACTGTCGAGCGAAAGCGTGATCGAAACAATCAAGGAGCGCGGCGTCATCAAGATCGGCCTGTCGCTCTTCAAGCCGTGGTCAATGCGCGATCTCAACGGCGATCTCATCGGCTTCGAGCTCGATGTCGGCCGGCAGCTGGCCGAGGACATGGGCGTCGAGGTGGAATTCGTGCCCACATCCTGGGACGGCATCATCCCGGCGCTTGTGGCGGGCAATTTCGACACGATCATCTCGGGCATGACAGTCACGCCGCAGCGCAACCTGACGATCAACTTCACCCGGCCCTACGCCTATTCGGGCATGACGATCCTCGCCAACACCGCGATGACCGAAGGCTTCACGCTGGAGGATTACAACTCGCCCGACATCACGTTCGCCGCGCGTCGCGGCGCCACCCCCGCCACCGTGATCGCCGAGATGTTCCCCGAGGCCAAGCTGCTCCTGTTCGACGAGGACGGTGCGGCGACGCAGGAGGTGCTGAACGGCAACGCGCATGCCACCATGGCGTCCGAACCGGGTCCTTCCGATGACGCCCGCCAGAACCCAGACGTGCTGAGCGTGCCGTTCAACCAGGCCTTCCAGGCCGGTGGCGAAGGCTTTGCCGTGCGCAAGGGCGACCCGGATGCGCTGGCCTTTTTCAACAGCTGGATCACCTGGCGCGAAAACACCGGCTGGCTGAAGGCCCGCCATGATTACTGGTTCCGCGGCGACGAGTGGAAAGACATGGTCGAGCAATAACCCCCCTGCCCCGGCCCGCACCCCGGGCCGGGGCGCTTTGAAAGGCGGCCCCGCGCGTGCTGAGCAAGATCCGCAAACTCCACTGGCTCGACTGGCTTGTGCTGGCGCTTGTGCTGGGCTTTTTCGGCTATGTCTGGTGGAAGATCGAAGGTTCGCTCAATTACAACTGGCGCTGGGAGCGGATCCCCAACTACATCATCCGCTACCACACGGTACGCGAGGAATGGTTCGCCAATGTCCTGTTGCAGGGCCTGATCGCCACCATCCGCATCAGCATCTATGCCAGCATCCTTGCGTTGATCCTCGGCACGATCCTCGGCGTAGCGCGCTGTTCGGCGAACCTTACCGTGCGCATGCTGGCGCGGACCTATCTGGAGTTCCTGCGCAACATCCCGCCCGTGGTGGTTATCTTCATCTTCTTCTTCTTTCTGTCCCAGCAACTGATCACCGCGCTCAATATCGAAAGCTGGGCACGCGAGATCGCACGATCCGAAAACCGCGCCGTCTGGGAGTTCTTTTTCGGCGACATGCGGCGCTTTCCGTCGCTGATCTCCGGCGTGATCGTGCTGGCGCTGTTTGAGTCGGCCTTCGTGGGCGAGATCGTGCGCGCCGGTATCCAGTCAGTGCCCAGGGGCCAGCGCGAGGGCGCGCGGTCCATCGGTATGAACCGCCGGCAGGAGATGCGGTACATCGTGCTGCCGCAGGCGCTGAAGAAAGTTGTCCCGCCTCTGGCCAATCAGTTCATCACGCTGATCAAGGACAGCGCGATCATCTCGCTCATCTCGGTGCAGGAGCTGACCTTCAAGACGGTCGAACTGGTGGCCTCTACCCGGATGATCTTCGAGGCCTGGATCACCACGGCGGTGTTCTATTTCGTGATCTGTTTTGGCCTGTCGATGCTGTTCCGGAAACTCGAGATCGACGGGGCGAAACGGGGATAGGCCGCGCCGGTGCTACCGCGCCGGAACCCCGGCCAGGGGGCGGGATCTGACCGGGCGCGGTGGCACCGCGGTATCCCAGGCGGGCAGACCGATTGCGCGGTCGGGATGCGCAAAGACCCGCGCCGCGCAAGGATAGGTATCGAGTACCTCCTGCCCACCGGGCAAACGTGCGGCGTGAAAGACGCCGTCTTCCCAGACCGGAACACCGTCGATCAGGATCGTCGGGTCAACCATGTTCCAGGAAATCTCTCCCGGTGCGTAGTTGCCGCATGTGTGGAAATGCAGAATCCGCGGATTGCCGAACGCCAGCCCGCCCCAACGTTCGTAACTGTCCCGCGCGGCCCAGGGATAGCCGCATCCCGGATGGATCCCGGCATGCCAGGAATGCACCGCATTGCGGTCGATGCCGAACTGCCGGGCGACCCGGTCATGCTGCGCCTCGGCCCGCGCCACATCCACCGCGGCACCTTCGAATCCCGTAAGCCGTCCGCGCTCGAAACGGGCAAAGAGCGGGCCGTCGAATTCCACCGTATAGGTGTCGTAGTACCGCGAACCGGTGCCGGTGAGGAACCCGCAGAGCGCCACGCGGCCGCTGAAACTGCGCGCCGGTACCGGCTTGAAGACCGACAACGGAAAGCGCAGGACCGTGGTGTCGCCTTCTCCGACGGGACCGATCTCCGGCACACCGGAAAAATCGCTGCCTTGCGCGCAGGTGACGTGCACCTGCCGCGCGCGGGCCAGGGCCTCCGCGACACGGATCTTCAGCATCGTCATGGCGCTGTGATGGGTGGTGCCGAAGGCAGACCCGAAAAGCGCGCCATCCAAGGCAAAGCTCACCACGATGCGCTTGCCCGGGGGCATGTCGGAAAAGCGCAGCTGATCGCCGAGCCGGGCAAGAAAGACCACGATGTCGGCAGCATCGATGCGCGCCTGCATCGCGGGTGTGAGGCTGGGCGCATCGGGATTGAAGCCCACATCCATCGTTTCGACCGACAGCCCGAGCGCTTCGGCTGCGCCTGTGACGCAGCTGAGCGCGTCCGCCCCGAAATAGCCAAGCTCGGGCGGTTCGTAGGCGAGGAGCACATGATCTCCCGGCTGCGCGGCGGCGCAGTTCAAAAGCATGTTTGTTGCACCCGTGGCTACCGGCATTCACTGTTCCCCTGAAGAGACCCTACCGCGGGCTTCTTCCGCGACCCAATTGAAACCGATAATGTCGCCCATTAGTTTTTCTAATATGATTCTGAATTTGCCTTACACCGCGCTGCGCGCCTTCGAGGCGGTTGCCAGACAGGGCAGCTTTTCCGCCGCGGCCGATGAGCTGGGCGTCAGCCAGAGCGCGGTGAGCCAGCACGTCAAGTCGCTGGAGGACTGGCTCGGCCACGACCTGATGACCCGCGGCGCGCGGCGTTCCGCGCCGACGCCAGAGGGCGCGCGGCTGGCGCAGGCGATCACATTGGGGCTGGGGCGGATCTCGGAGGTGTGTGACGACATCCGCAGCACCCGCCGTGCCAGCAGCACCATCGTGATCTCCTGCCTGCCGGGGTTTGCCTTCATCTGGCTGTTTCCACGGCTGATGAATTTTGATCTTGCCCATCCCGATCTTGCCATCTCGATTGCCACCGACACCGGGTTTTCGGATTTGAGCCGCGCCCGGGCGCAGATCGGCATTCGCTACGGCGATGGCAGCAATCCCGGTTTCGAGGTCGAGCCGCTGATGGCCGAAGATCTGGTTCCGGTCTGCGCGCCTGCCTTGCTTCGGGATGGCCCGCCCCTACGCGACGTGACCGACCTGGCCTTGCATACAAGGCTGGAGGATCAATTCTCGCCGCAGATCAGCGACCCGCCAAGCTGGGAGTACTGGGCCAGCGAGAACGACCTGACCTTGCCGGCGCCCGCACGATCCCGCAGCTTCGGACAAACCAACCTGGTGGTTCAGGCCGCCATCCAGGGCGGCGGCGTGGCGCTGGGGCGCAGCCCTCTGGTCGGCGATGCGCTGGCCGATGGCAGGCTGGTGCGCCCGCTGCCGCAGATCGCGCGATCCAGGCTGGGCTACTGGCTGGTTTACGCGACAGCACAGCGCGACAACCCCGCCGCGCGGCTCTTCATCGACTGGATCAAGGCAGAGGCCGCCATCCAACCCGATCTGCCCGGCATCTTCCCGCAACAAGGCTGACCGGACCCGCGGGCCGCGCCGCGGATCGCAGGCCCTCACGAGAATGCGATCAGCACGGCTTATCCGGTCCATTACCCGTTCGCACTGGAAAGACGGCGCGAAGCGGTGCAGTCTTGGCGGGCAGGACCGCGCAAGATGGGGGTGACGGATGTTTCTGAGAAACTGCTGGTACGTGGCCGGATGGTCGCGCGACTACGGGCGCGACCTCAAGGCCGAGACCTTTCTGGGCGAAGAGATCGTCCTTTACCGCACCGAGGCTGGCGCGCCGGTGGCGCTGGAAAATGCCTGCCCGCACCGCAAACTGCCGCTGTCGGAGGGCAATCTCAAGGGTGACACGGTGGAATGCGGCTATCACGGGCTGACCTTCGACTGTTCCGGCACCTGCGTGGCCGCTCCCACGCAGAAAGACCATATCCCGCGTCGCGCCGTGGTCAGATCCTATCCGGTGGTGGATCGCTACCGGTTGCTCTGGATCTGGATGGGCGATCCGGACAAGGCCGACCCCGACCTGATCTTCAACATCGAGAATTTCGACAATCCCCGCTGGGGCTACACCGATGGCGGGGTTCTGGATATCGATTGCAACTACCTCTGGGTGGTCGACAACCTGCTCGACCCCAGCCATGTCGCCTGGGTGCATGTGACCTCCTTTGCGGGCGCGGGCACGGACGAAGGTGAGCTTGTGGTCGAGAAGACGGAGCGCGGGGTGATTGTCTCGCGCTGGATCTACGGTCAGCCGCCCTCACCCTACTACGCGGGGCTGGTGAAGTTTGACGGTGTCTGCGACCGGTTGCAGCATTACGAGATGTGCCTGCCTGCGATTGCCCACAACATGTCGGTCTATACACCGCCCGGCACCGGGGGGCCGGACAGCCCGCCGGTGGACCTCACCTATATCAACATCTCCTACAATTTCATGACCCCGATCACCGAGAACAGGACGCGCTATTTCTGGTTCCAGCACCGCAACACCGATCCGCAGGACAAGACGGTTTCGGAGCAGATGAACGCGGGCGCCCGCATGGCGTTCGAAGAGGATCGCGCCGTGCTCGAAAAAGTCCATGCCGGCATGAAATCCCCCGCCACGCCCTATATCGATCTCGGGCTCGATGCCGGGGCCAAGCAGTTTCGCCTGATGTTATCGCGGCGGATCGAGGCGGAACAAACAGGCTAGACACGTTTGGACCGCGACGCCTGCCTCCCGCAAGGTGACCTGCGGGCGCTGCTCCGGCGCTCCGGTCGAGCCGCGGGGCCGGAGCGCGATCAGATCAGAACCTGCACCATTCCGTTCTCCACGCGGGCGTCCAGCATCCGCAGCGGCACCCGTGCGGGCGCGGCCCGGGCCGATCCGTCGCGCACGTCGAACAACCCCTGATGCAGCGGGCACTCGATGAAGGTGCCGTCGAAATGCCCGTCGCAGAGGTTCGCCGCCCCGTGCGTGCAGCGCGCCATGCTGACAAAGATGCCGTCTTTTGCGTCAAACACGGCCAGTTCCCGCGTGCCAAGTGTGACCGGCGTGGCGTCGCCCGGCTCCAGATCCGCCACGGCGATCAGATCGACCCAGGTCCTGTCGCGCGGGCTCACCCGGCGGGCTTGGGCGCATCGCTGCGCGGCTTGCGTCCGACCAGCTGCGCCAGAATATCCAGATGCGCGCCGAGATAGCCGCGCTTTTCGACATAGACATAGCCGCGCAGTTTTTCATGCAGCGCGGGCAGCGCATGAAACGGCACCGACGCCGCGTAATGATGTTCGGCGTGGTAATTCATGTTCCAGCACAGGAACTGCATCGGCCGTGTCACCAGCGAGGTGCGGGTGTTTTCCTTCATGTCGTCCACGTTGGGCCGGCCCACATGTTCCGTCAGGCGGATCGCGCGCATCACCGGCTCGCCCAGAAACAGCGGCAGGATCCAGAACCACAGCGGCCAGGTCCAGCCCATAGCCACCGCCACAAGCAGCACAACCGCATAGAAGGCCACCATCAGCCGCGCCTCGCGGATGATCACCGGAGCCTCGTGCCTGCTCAGAAAGCTGCGGTCCTCGTCATTGAGCCGCCCGGAGGCATTGCGGGCAATCTGGCTGAACTTGTTGCGCCAATAGGGCACCGAGGAGATATACCAAAGGTATGTCCACACCGAGATCGGAAGCTCGATCAGCTCCGGGTCCCGGCCCTTGAGCTGCGTGTAGGTGTGGTGATTGCAATGTTCATAGCGGAACTGCTGGAACGGCAGGATGATCGCGTAGCCGCACAGATTGCCGAAGACGTCGTTCAGCCGCCGGGTCTTGAACGCCGTGTAATGCACGCATTCATGCTGCAGCGAAAACAGATGCACGATCAGCACGCCCTGCAGGAACATCGCAGGCCAGATCAGCCAGCTCTCCCAGGCCAGCCAGATCAGCCCCGACGTCACCGCCAGCGCCAGACCGAAGCCTGCCACGCGGATCAGCGCGGGACGGTCGGAGCGCACCATCAGCGCCTTCAGCTCGCGCCGGGTCAGCGCGCCTTCCTGCATCGCCTGGGTGATCGGGGTGCGGACGTCCTGCGCCATCCTCTGCCTTTCGGTGAACCTGCCCAAAACCTAGCGCCTGCATTGCGCGGCTGCAACGTCGCCGCATCACCGGAGTCGCTTTTGCGCGGACAATCCGGCACTCTGTGCCCTGTCATGCTGAAACCGGAAAGGGGCCGTCGATGTCCGACTACACTAGGATCCGCGTCAAACCGATCACCGGCGCGCTGGGGGCCGAGGTCTTCGATATCGATCTCGCGCAGCCTCTCGACGACGCCACACTGGCCGAGATCACCCGCGCCTGGCACAACCATCTTGTGCTGATCTTCCGCGATCAGGACCTGACCGATCAGCAGCAATACGACTTCTCCGCCCGCTTCGGCCCGATAATCCCGCATCCTTACGTCAAGGGCCTGCCGGAGATCCCCGAGATCTTCCAGATCATCCGCGAGCCGGGCGAAAGCTACAGCTGGGACAGCTTCTATCATTCCGACCTGATGTTTCTCGAACGCCCGCCGCTCGGGGCCACGCTCTATGCCAAGGAAATCCCGCCCTATGGCGCGGACACCGCCTTCACCAACCAGTATCTTGCCTACGAGACGCTGTCGGACGGCATGAAGGCCCTGCTTGACGGGCTGGAGGCGGTCAACGAGTCAGGCGATCCGGTGAAATACTCCAACCGCTACCAGTCGATGGAGGAGCTTGCGAAGAACGACGCCATGAGCGCCACACATCCGGTGGTGCGCGTGCATCCCGACACCGGGCGCAAGTCGCTCTTTGCCAGCCTTGCCTTTACCAAGCGCTTCAAGGGGATGACCGAGAAAGAAAGCCTGCCGCTGCTGCAATTTCTCTACGACCATTCGATTCAGGCGCATCTGGGCTGCAGGCTTGCGTGGCAGCCGCAGTCGCTGGCGCTCTGGGACAACCGGGTCTGCCTGCACCACGCGGTCAGCGACTATTTCGGAGAGGTCGCAACGCATCGCCGCGTGATGCAGCGCGCCACCATCGAGGGGGAGCCGCCGATCCCGGTGCACTGACAAAAGGCCCGCCGGGGCGCGCGGCATGCGCCCCGTTCGTCCGGTCGAGCCACCGCCCCGGACGCACGTCGCCTGCGACACCCGGGCCTTCCAAAACCTGCCCCCGGATGCTCTTATCCCCCATGACCACGCTCCAGGACCTGCCCGAGATCGACTTCACCGCGCCCGACTACGTTGCGGCCCCCCTGCCGACGCTGGCCGGTTTTGCCGAAAGGTTCAAACTGGGCCGGTCGCAACGCGGGATCGAGATCTTCGACTACGATCTCTGCCGCGATACGATCCTCAACCGCAGCTTCGGCACCGGGCATCCGCGCCTCATGCACCTGCTGGGCCTGCCGGAAGGCCCCGCGCTGAGCTACAAGCGCCGCTCGATCTCGTTTCACAACCGGGGCGAGACGCGGCGCCGGCTGCGGGTGCCGCTGACGAAACTGATGGGCCCCGAAGGCTCCGAACGGTTCCGCACCGATATCCGCCGCGTCGTGCGTGAGACCTTCGCAGAGATCCCGACCGATGAGCCTGTCGACCTGCTCACCGAGCTTTGCGACCGCATCCCCAGCCGCGTGTATTGCTACTGGGTCGGCGCGCCGATGCAGGATGCGGAGTTCGTCTCCCACGCCTCGCATACCGTGCAGCAGGTCCACACCCGCGATCCGTCGACGACCCATTCCGTGACGCAGAGCTTCGAAGACCTGCTGGACTACGTCGACACCCGCGTCGCCGCCGCGCGGGCCAATATGGGGGACACGCTGCTGGCCGACCTGATCCGCGCCACCGATGCCGGGCACCTGAGCGCGGATGAGCTGCGCAACTGGGTGGTGAAACTGGCCGAGGCCAACACCGACAACTCCTCCCACCAGATCGGCATCGCGGTGATCGAACTGGCCTCGCGGCCAGAGGTCTGGCGCACGCTGGGACAGGACCCAAAGCTGGTGCCGCAGGCGTTGCGCGAGGTGATGCGCTATCATCCGCGCTCGCTCTCGACCTCGCGCGAAACGCTGGAAGATGTGGAGATGGACGGGCTGACGATCCCGAAAGCCACGCCGGTCTTTCCCAATATCGGGGCGGCACACTGGAACCCGAATTACTTTCCCGAGCCCGACCGCTTCGATATTCACCGCCCCGACAAGCCTGCGCATCTGAATTTCGGCGGCGGGATATTTTCCTGTATCGGGCGCTTCGCCGTCACCATCGAGATCGAGGAGGTCATCGCTTACATGGTCACGCAATTCCCCGATCTGCGCCTGATCCGCACCGGATTTTCGCATTCGCCGATGTTCACGTCAGTGACAGAGCTCGACGCCGTGCTGGCGGGCTGAACGGCGCGGGCGCTTCGGCCCGGATGGCCTGCCAGCTGATCCGAGCGGGCATGCTCACGGCGGGTCTTTCAGATCCACCGCCAACGCACAGGAGATCGAGGCAAACGCCGTCCGGATCTGCCGGACGTCGCGCGGCTTTACCTCCCTCCTCAACGGGCGCTACAAAGGTGGCGGGACAGCTTGGGCGCAGGGCCAATCCGTGCAGGGCCTCCACGCGATCCGGAGGGAGCTTGCGCAACCGACCTGTCTCGACACCGAGGCGCTTCTCCGGACCGATGACACCGCCAGAGTGCAAGCGCTTCGGGGCACCCTCGCCGCGCTTGCCCTGCCCTGCCCTGCCCTGCCCTGAAAGGCCCCAGCCTATGACAAAGCTGACGCAAACCCAGATCGACGAATTCCAGACCAGCGGCGCGGTGTGTCTCAGGGGCGTGTTCTCAGACTATGTCGACGGCGCGCGTGCGGCCATCGAAGAGAACAAGACCAACCCGAGCTGGCGCGAACGCACCTACCATCCCGACGATGGCGGCGCGCCGTTCTTTCAGGATTACGTGGTCTGGAACACGTTCGACGGCTACCGCGCGCTGGTGAAATCCTCGCCCATGCCGGCCCTCGCCGCGCAGTTGATGCAAAGCAGGACCGCGCGCATTTTCCACGATCATATCCTGGTGAAGGAACCGGGCAATTCCATCGTCACGCCCTGGCATCAGGACGCGCCCTATTACCTCGTGCACGGCGCGCAAAGCGTGAGCTTCTGGGTACCGCTCGACCCCGTCCCGCGCGAAAGGACCATCGAATATGTCGCGGGCTCGCATCTCTGGGGCAAGGCGTTCAAACCCGAACGGTTCGACGGGACCGACCTGCGTGCGGATGACACCTCCGAAGCCGTGCCGGACGTGGATGCCAATCGCGACGCCTTCGAGATCCTCGGCTGGGCGGTGGAGCCGGGCGACGCGGTGGCCTTCGACTTCCGCACCCTGCACGGCGCACCCGCCAATGCCTCGCCCGCAAGGCGGCGGGTGATCTCCGTGCGCTGGGTCGGCGACGACGCGCGTTTTGTCAAACGCGACGGGCCGATCTCTCCGGCCTTTCCGGATCTCGACTACACCGACGGCGCGCCTTTCGACGCGCCCGAGTTCCCGGTCCTCTACGAGACATGAGCCCATGACCAGGTCCCGGCACAGGTTTTGCGATGTCTTTGCCGCCCGGCCCCGGAATCACCGCCCGCGCATACATGAAGAGCCAGGTCGCGGAGGAGAAAGGGCTGGAGAATGCCTTTCCCCCGGCTTTGAGCCAACCTGTATCCGCCCGCTTTTCTGCACCGCCAAATGCTCGGTCTCTCCGGGGCGCGACATCTGACGGCGCGCGTCGCCCGCGAGGCGTCTACTCTGCCCGCGCCAGGCCCGCCTCGGCGTGATAGGGACAGGCGACGCGGTGATCGCCGCTGATAAGCTCGAACTCCGGCACCTGCGCCGCGCAGCTGTCCCGCGCGATGGGGCAGCGGGTCCGGAAGACACAGCCTGAGGGCGGCGCAAGCGGCGACGGCAATTCGCCCTGCAGGACCGGTCGGTGCCGCGCCCGTTCGGCCTTCGGCGACGGGATCGGCACCGAGGCGATCAGCGCGCGCGTATAGGGGTGGCACGGATTGCCGATCACCTCGGCGGCATCGGCGATCTCGACGATGCGGCCCAGATACATCACCGCAATCCGGTCCGAGATATGCCGCACCACGCTCAGGTCATGCGCGATGAACATCAGCGTCAGCCCCATGTCGCGCTGCAGCCCCTTGAGAAGGTTCACCACCTGCGCCTGTACGGACACGTCGAGCGCGCTCACCGGTTCGTCGCAGATCACCAGCTCCGGTTCGGTGATGAGCGCGCGGGCGATGCCGATGCGTTGGCACTGACCGCCGGAAAACTCGTGTGGGTAGCGATTGACCAGCGTCGGCAACAGCCCTACCCGCTCCATCATCGCGCCGACCTTCTCGCGCACTTTCGCCTTGGGCAGGTCGGGGAAATGGGTGATCAGCGGCTCGGCGACGATCTCTCCGACATTCATGCGCGGGTTGAGGGCCGCCAGCGGATCCTGAAACACCATCTGCACGTGCCGCCCGTGGTTCCGGCGCTCGGCCGGGCTGGCTGCCGACCAGTCCTGTCCGCGCCAGAGCACCGTCCCGGAACTGATCGGCACCGTACCCACAATGGCCCGCGCCAAGGTGGATTTTCCCGAACCGCTTTCGCCTACAAGACCAAGCGTCTTGCCCGATTCAAGCTGGATGGAGGCCTGCTTGACCGCCTGCAGCTTGTCCGGCGGCGTCCAGGGCCAGGCACCGGGGCGCTGAATATCGAAGGTCACGCTGACATTGTCGGCCTCGAGAAGCACATCGCTCATTCCAGGTCCTCCCGGTTTGCGTGACAGGCCCGGAACCGACCCTCCCCGAACGGCTCCAGCGCCGGCATCCGGTCCGCGCAGGGCTCGAACGCCAGCGGGCAGCGCGGGCTGAACGGGCAACCGTCGGGCAGCTGCGTGAGGTCCGGCGGATCGCCGGGGATCGTCTCCAGCGTCTCCTGCGGCACGTCGAGCCGAGGCACCGCCTTCAGCAGTCCCAGCGTGTAGGGATGCGACGGCGCCTCGAAAAGATCGTCGGTCCTGCCCATCTCCATCACCTGCCCGCCATACATCACCAGCGTGCGCGCGCAGGCCCCGGCCACGATGGCGAGATCGTGCGTGATGAGGATCAGCGCGGTGTCGAAATCGCGCTGGATGTCGGCCATCAGCTGCATGATCTGGTTCTGCACCGTCACGTCGAGCGCGGTTGTCGGCTCATCCGCAATCAGCAGCTTCGGCCGGCACAGCAGCGACATCGCCACCATGATCCGTTGCCGCATCCCGCCGGAAAACTCGTGCGGATACATCCTCAGCCGGGAGCGCGCATCGGGGATGCGCACCGCATCGAGCATCTGGGCACTTTCCGAAAGCGCCTTCGATTTCGACGTGCCGTGATGCAGCATGAGAACCTCGGCCATCTGGTCACCCACCCGCATGAACGGGTTGAGCGAGGTCATCGGATCCTGAAAGATCATCGAGATCTCGTTGGCGCGGATCTTGTTCAGCTTCGGCTCCGGCAGGTTCAGGATCTCGGTGCCGTCGAACCGGACCGAACCGGTGGCATGGCCGTTTCTGGCCAGCAGCCCGAGGATCGCAAAGGCCAGCTGGGTCTTTCCGGAGCCGCTTTCTCCGACGATGGCAAGGCTCTCTCCGCGGTCGAGCGACAACGTCATGCCGTTCACCGCGTGCACCTCGCCATCGGGTGTGTCAAAACTCACCCGCAGGTCTTTCACGTCGAGCAGTGCCATCAGCGATCCTTTGGAAAGCGGTTCATGTTACCGATCCTTCGGATCGAGCGCGTCACGCAGCCCGTCGCCCACAAAGAAGAAGCCGAACAGCGTGATCACGAAGAAGAAAAGCGGAAAGCCCAGCATCCAGTAGGTGCCGTTGTTCATCTCTGCCGCGCCGTCATTGATGAGCGCCCCCCAGGAGGTCAGCGGCTCCTGCACGCCGAGGCCGAGAAAGCTGATGAAGCTTTCGTAGATGATCATCGAGGGCACCAGCAGCGTCGCGTAGACAATCACCACACCCAGCAGGTTGGGCACGATATGGCGCAGGATGATGGTGAAGGGTTTCACCCCCGTGGCAATCGCCGCCTCGACATATTCCTTGCTGCGCAGGCTCAGTGTCTGGCCGCGCGCGATGCGCGCCATGTCGAGCCAGCTCACCAGCCCGATACCGATGAACAGCATCAGCATCGACCGCCCGAACACCACCAGCAGCAGGATCAGCACGAACATGTACGGGATGGACATGAGCACATCCACCGCGCGCATCATCACCGCATCGGCGCGACCGCCGAAATACCCCGCGACAGCCCCGTAGAGCGTGCCGACAATGACGGAGATCAGCGCGCCCACGATCCCCACCATGAGCGAGATCTGCGTGCCCTGCACCGTGCGCGCGAAGAGATCCCGCCCCAGCGCGTCGGTGCCGAACCAGTGGCCGGTTTCCAGCGACGGGCGCCCTGCCTCGGCCACGTTGCCGAGCACGTTCCAGTCGATATCCTCGTTGTTCCAGGGCGCAATGAGCGGCCCCAGCAGCGCGAAAAGAGTCACAAGAAACAGCACGATCAGCCCCGCGACGGCGGCCTTGTTGCGCAGGAACCGCGCCCGCGCATCGGCCCAGAGCGACCGCCCCTTGACCGGTTGGGCGGCGGCGAGATTGTCGGCGGCGGCTTTGGTGGCAAACATCGGCTAGTACCGGATCTTGGGGTCGATCCACGCATAGAGGATATCGACCAGCAGGTTGAAAAGAATGGTAAGCGTGCCCAGCAGAACCGTGATCCCCATCATCACGCCGTAATCCCGGTTCAGCGCGGAGGCGACGAAGAACTGCCCGATGCCGCCGGTGGAGAAATAGATGTCGATCACCACCGACCCGGTGATCATGCCCACGAAGGCCGGCCCGAGATAGGATATCACCGGCAGCAGCGCGGGCTTGAGCGCGTGACGAAAGATCACCCGGCGCATCGGCAGGCCCTTGGCCCGCGCGGTGCGGATGAAGTTCGAGGTCAGTACCTCCAGCATCGACGCGCGCGAGATCCGCGCGATCGACGCCATGAAACTGGTCGACAGTGCGATCACCGGCAGGATGATGTATTCGATCTGACCGCCCTGCCAGCCGCCGCCCGGCAGCCAGCCGAGCCAGAGCGTGAAGACCAGAACCAGGATCGGTGCCAGCACGAAATTCGGCAGCACCTGCGCCCCGATGGAGATGCCCACCGCCAGGTAGTCGAGCCATGTGTTGTGCTTGACCGCCGCGAGGATGCCGAGCGCGCCGCCGACGATGACCGCGACGACAAAGCTCCAGAACCCGTAGGTGAGCGTGACCGGAAAGCCCTGCCCGATCAGGTCGTTCACGTCCTGATCGCGGTAGATGAAGGATGGGCCGAAGTCGAATTCGGTCACGATCCCGACGATATAGCGCCAGATCTGCACGGCGAAGGGCTGGTCGAGCCCGTATTGCGCCTCCAGATTGGCCAGCACGGCGGGCGGGATGCCGCGGTCGGTGGCAAACGGGCTGCCCGGCGCGGTGTACATCAGGATGAACGTGCCGACGATCAGGATCAGCAGCACCGGGATCGCCACCAGAAGGCGCTTGAGGATGAAAACGAGCATGTTGCGCTGCCAGCTGCGGGGCGGGCGGGATCACCCGCCCCTGCGCCTGTTTCAGTCGGCGGCCGCGCGGTAGATGTCCTTGACGTACCAGTTGTTTTCCACGTTCTCCATCGGCCAGTTCCGGATCGCGGGATCGAGCACGAAGTTCTGCGTGTAATGGTAGATCGGCAGGATCGCCATGTCCTCGGCAAGGATCTTTTCCACCTGCGTGTAGGTTGCCTGCGGATCGGATTCGGTCAGGCTCAGATCCATCAGCCGGTCCACTTCGGGGTTGGAATACTTGCCGTCATTGTTGTCGTTGTTGGTGGTCAGCAGATCGAGGAAGGTCGACGCCTCGTTGTAATCGCCGCACCAGGCCGACCGCGCGACATCGAAGTTCTGATTGCCGCGGATATCCAGGTAGGACTGCCATTCGTAATTGTTGAGCTGTGTCGACACGCCCAGCGGACGCCACATCTGGCTGATGACCGTGGCGATCTGCTTGTGATTTTCGGATGTGTTGTAGATCAGGTTGATCTCGATGGGATTGTCCGGCCCGTAGCCCGCCTCGGCCATCAGCGCCTTGGCGCGTTCCAGACGTTCCTGCTGGCTCCAGTCCGCATAGTCGATGCTGGGCAGTTCGAACCCGGCTGTCGCCCAGTGGGTGAAGCTGAAGGCCGGGGCCTGACCGGCCTGCAGCACCCGGTCGGTGATGACGCTGCGGTCGATGGCATAGCTCAGCGCCTGACGCACGCGGACGTCCTGCAGCGCTTCATGCCCGCTCTCTGACTGGTTGACCGTGTAATAATAGGAACACAGCCGCGGCACGGAATGCGCCACATCGGGCGCCTCGGCCTCCAGCCGCGGAAAGCTGCCCGCTGGCAGATCGTCCATCATGTCGAATTCGCCGGCCTGAAACCGGGTCAGCGCCTGGTTCACGTCATTGATGACATAGCCGGTAACCTCTTTGATGATCACCTCGTCCGCACCCCAGTATTCCGGGTTCGGCTTGAGCCGGAAGAACTCGTTCACTGCGATGTCATCGAGCACGTATGCCCCGTTCGAGACGATATTTTCCGGGTTGGTCCAGTTGGCGCCATGCGCCTCGATGGTCGGTCGGTGGGTCGGCATGAAGGTGTAGTGCACGGCCATCTGCGGGAAATAGGGCAGCGGCTGCGCAAGCGTGACCTCGAGCGTGTGATCGTCCACCGCGCGCACGCCCAGCGAGTCGGGTGCGCTGTCACCGGCAATGACTGCGCCGGCGTTCTCGATCTTGCTCAGTTCCACATACCAGGCGTATTCCGACGCGGTCGCCGGGTCGGCCGCGCGCTGCCAGGCAAAGACAAAATCCTGCGCCGTGACCGGATCGCCGTTTGACCACTTGGCATCGTCGCGCAGTTTGAAGGTCCAGGTCGTGTTGTCCTCGGACGACCATTCGGTCGCCACGCCGGGCCGCAGCGTGCCGTCGGCGTTCTGCGTCAGCAGGCCCTCGAATAGCTGACGCGCCACGTGACCGCCGGCGGTTTCCTCGATCAGCTGCGGATCAATGGAGGGAAACTGGTCGAGCAGCCGGTAACTGAACGTCTGATCCGATGCCAGCGCGTCACCGGTGATCGGGTGGGCCTCCTGCGCCCAGGACGCAGTACCGACAGTGGCGCTCAGCAGGCCGGTGGTGGCGAGAAGCATGACTTTGTTCATGGGAACCTCCGTGTTGTTTTTGTCTATCGCGCTTGGAGAAAGTAGCGGGTCTTTTCTGCAACCGTTGCGAATCTATCTCACACGTCATGGGTGGACGCTAACACAATTTTAACCAGTCTGCAGAGAGCCCGCCGGGTTTCCCTTGCGCCACCCTGAAGAAAGTGCCTAGAATATATACAACTTTAACGGGAATTTGCATCGTCCTGAAGTCAGGTAGGCGGAGCAACGGCTTTGGCCTGCTTCGCCGCGCTTGCCGACGCATTCGGTCCCGATCAGCGAGTCCGTCGATCCGAGGCACATCCGATAAGACACCATCGGTTATGCGTCGGCACAAGCCGCGAGGAAAGGTGACGGCGCCAATGCCCCGTCCTTGGCCACTCCCCTTAAGCGGTGCAACGCACATCCGCTGATCTTCCCGCCACGGCCTTGATCCCCCCTGCCCTATCAGTGAACGGGTCGCTTGCGTTAGATCGTAGAGAGGCAAATCGTAAGGGATCCGGCGGACTTGCAGTAAGCGTCGATCCGCGTGGCGAACGCGGCCGGATTTGCCGCGTGTGTTCCAGGACCGCAATGGCGCATACCGACCGATCTTTCCGGCGCGACAAGCCTTAGTATCACACATGCGATGTCGACGGTGACGGCACCGCGGGCAAGGTCTGTGTCTCGCGATTTTGCGCGCAAGCGCCACGATGGCGGTGCGAAATAGCGGATGCTGGATCCTGCAGGCAGCTTGGGACAAGGGGACCGTGAATGAGCGTCAATCCGATATCGCGAGTGGGATGGCGGGCGCTGAGCAGCTTTTGTGTCGAGTGTCCACCGCGGTGGACGTTTGGGTTGAAGGCTGGCGAACGTCCGATTGACCGCTGATCATTCTCAATTTCATCACGTTGATCACCTCGTCGCCCCTGCTCTCGCGTCCCATAGATCCGCCGTTTCCCATCTGACCACACGCCACCGGTCTGAGAAGGACAGATGTCCACCGCGGTGGACATCAGACCGTCCGGCAATTGCTCACGGAGAGACGTTTGATCAGCGCTGCAGGATCAAACTGATGCTGCCTTTGCCCAAGAGTGATGCTGTGGAAATACGCTCCAAAGTCTCTGATACGTTGGCCAAGCTGAAGCATGATGAAGATTGCACAGGACGCCTTTCGCGCTCCAACCGCATTCCTTGCTTTTTCGAATGTCTCCGGATGTATTCCCATCATTGGCGCGAGAGTTCGAGCATGATCCTCTATGTCAAACCAATTTCTCAGATCGTTGGTGGAAAACGACATGGCCTGATCGCAGATTGATGTCAGCATCTGTGGCTTAAGCACGTCACCGGTTTGTTTCTCTTCTAAATCTTTTTTTCCTTTTTCAGACCTAGATTGGTGCCGGACAGTTTGTCCGTCATTGGCGGGCAGTTTCGTCGTTTCCGGGATGTCCACCGATGTGGACAAAAGCTGGCATTTTGCGTCCGTGTCGGCAAGAAGCGCACGATACTCACGCAGGCTCAGCTTTCTTCTCAGCGCTTGGCGGGTTTCCCGGACAAATGTGCTTTCGGGATCATGCTCTTCCAGATGAGCGAGCCTTGTCAGGATCTGTTTGCGCAGAAAGATCCGGTCTCTTCGACTGTTTTCCATCTCTTGTGCGAGGGCGATAAGCTCGTCGGCACGGCGCAGCAGCGGGGCCAGAGACAGACCGTAGCTGATGCAGTCACCTCCGGATGAGCGCACGCGGTAGCGTTTGCGGTTCCCGCTGTCATTGCGCGTGATGAAACCGAGCTCGACAAAGCGGCTGATATGCCTGCGGAGCGTCCGCTCGTCGATACCGCCAACCCGCTGGCAGATGGAGATGTTGGATGCAAAGACCGTTTCGCCATGGCCTGGCTTCAGAAAGCTCAGCATGGCTTGAAGGGTCTGGATGTGCCCGGGACGAAGGCCGAAGACGCTGCGCGCATCCCTGAGGGCTCTGAAGATGGTCCAGATGTCGGTTTCGGACGCCAGGGCAGGGCTGGGTGCTGCATCAGCACCAGCGGCTCCGATCGATGGTTTTGTGAATGCCATGACATGTGAACGATGACCGCTTGGCCCACAACTTCCCCGGCTCTTCCCGCGATGTCTCGCGAGAAAAGGCAACAAAAAGACGTCCACCGAATCAGTGACTCTTGACCGCTTTGCTGGAGGTTGCTACATCATGGATGCTAATCTGATGATGAGGGCTCTCCGGGGGAAACCTTGGGGGGCTCTTTTCTTTTCGGTCTTCGTCTTTCTCCTTTGCTCGTGGTTTGCCTTGCGACCAGGGTCAGGACCCCGGGCCGCTCTCACTCCGCCATTGCTCGAAAAGCTGCAAAAGCGTGGCTTCTGCACGCTTTTCAAGCCACTGGCCAAAGTCCGGGTGGTCTTTTCTGGAAATCTTGATGGCAATCGCCCTGTCGTCGACCGTCAGCGTGCCAAGCGACCGTCCGGTCTCATCCCTGACCACGGAGGTCTGGCCACGACCGACCGGCCCCTTAGTCCCTCGCGCCTCGCGAGAGCAAGCTGTGTATACCGCCTGAAATTTCTCGGGACTGGGGGTGTCGTCGGGCAGGGCGGCAATGGCTTGCCTTGCAATGTCCACCACGCCGATCTTCTTTGACAAGGCTGCCAGATCACTCCATTGACGCCGCCCGATGCCATGAGCGGGTCCGATCAGCGGAACAAGCCCGTCCGGCAATTGCTCGATGACGACCCGGTGATTGGAAACGCCTTGCCGCGTCAGGCCCAGAGCGTCCTGAATGACGCCGGGTTTGTACCCAGATTCCTGCATCTCTTTGATAAACAGGGCTTTTTCTATAAAGGATGGATCCAGCCTCAGGTTGTTTTCCTGGCCCTGCGCGATCAGCGAGGCGTCATCGTCCAGAGTGCGAACGATTGCCTTGACCGTCCCGCCGACCTTTCGGATTGCTGCAAGCCTCCGGCGGCCATAGATGATGCGGTACCTGTCCGGCTGGCCCGACGGGCGGACCATGATCGGCACTTGTTGACCATGTTTCGAGATGCTCTCAGCCAGATCATCGATGCTGGCATCCTCCAGCACCAACCGATCTCTGAGACCGTCCACATCGATCTGGACGGGGTCGATATCGCGGATCGAATTGGCCGTGATCTCGCGCAGCGAGTCGCGTAATCCGCCAACAGATCCCGGCAGCTTTGCCGGTTTTACCGGGGCAGGGGAGGGGGCTGCGCCCGCCTTTTCGTGTTTCGGAGGCTGGTTGAAGATATTCCGTGCCATCAGCGACGCCCCCATGCCATCTGGATCGTCTGCTCAAGCTCGTCGGCCACACCGTTCACGCTGGTCAGCGCACGATCAATGGTTTTCCTGATGAACTGGCTGGGATCGACCTCGTAGACGGTTTGCTGGGTCATTCCGGCATCCGAAATTGCCGTCGACTTCAACATCGGCTCTGTCATGACCTGACCGGCCAGAATTGATCTAAGGTAGCCCGCCATCTGGGTCTGAGGCCCGTCCGATGGCTCGTATCTCGTGATCAGGAATTTCACGAAATCCCAGCTCACACGCCGACCGATGGCGTCCTCGACGGCTTTTACCGTTTCCGAGGCAAGTTTCAGGAACTGGCTCATGGACGCGATGTCCAGCATGCCGGGCACAACGGTCACCAACAGCCCTGTCGAGGCGGCCAATGCGGTCAATGTAAGAAACCCCAGTTGGGGCGGGCAGTCGATCAGCACGATGTCGTAGTCCGCTTCCACCTCTTCCAGCGCCCGCGACAGGCGCTCGGCAAAAATCGGCTGCACCCGCCGTGCAAGGGCGTTTGCCGTCTCGGTCTCGTATTCCGAGAGCATCAACCCGGCCGGAACCATGTCGAGTTTGTGGAAATAGGTCTTTTGAATGACCTCAGAGAGAGGGGTCTGATCCTCATATCTCAGGGCATCGTAGATCGTGCCGCCATCGGCGAACTCGAGCTCGGGCCGAAAGCCGAAAAATGTGGTGAGACTTGCTTGCGGATCGAGGTCCAGGACCAACACACGGTAGCCGCGCAAGGCGTAGCGTTGGGCAAGATGGATTGTCGCGGTCGTCTTGGACGACCCGCCCTTGAAGTTGACGACCGAGATGACCTGAAGGCGGTCGCCATCACGGCGTCCGGGGCGATAGGCCTCGGCGTTCTTGCCCGTGCGCTCCAGGACGTCGCGCAACTCATCGACCTCCCCGGCCGTGTAGAACCTGTGGCCCCGGTTGTCCGTGTGGACGTCGGGAAAGCTGCCGTCCTTGTGCCGGTTGCGCAGGTTGGACGTGCTGACGCGCAGAAGGCCGGCCACTTCGGTGGAACTGAAGCGCCTGAGGGATTTCCGCGCTTCCGGCTCGAACGCAATCTTCATCTGACGGTCCAGAGACTCGGCCAGATTGTCGGCAAACGCGCCGATGTCGGAAGAGCCTATACCCTGTGAATATCCAACGTTACGATCATCCATGTCCTGCCGCCTCGTCCCGGCCTTTGCTAAGGCTCTTGGTCATTCTGACGGCGCGTAGAGTGCCTGACGCGTTTTGCCGTCAGAACGGGAATGCCACGATCCCGTGAGTCCGGCAAGAAGAATCTAGATCTGGTGGAAAAGTTATCCACAGCACCAATCTCCGTCTTGTCGATCAGAAAATTCTAAATCATTGAATTCCATTAACTATTACGGATTTCGCCGGGTGTTGCTGCGAGAACCGGCAAGATCTGACCCGTCGACCCGGGTGCAGGCATCGGTTGCACAAATCGACCGCGGGCTCTCTGTGAGCCGGATGATTCTGCAAAGCAACGCCAACAAGCGGTCCGGGTACCATGGCGCCTCGCTTCAGATCGGCAAGCAGACCCTTAACCGCGTCCGGCGATGCGATGACCTTGTTTGCGCGACGCTTCGGATATACATTAGCTTGTGTATATCCATTTTCGGGAGGATCACATGCAAGTTGCAAAATGGGGGAACTCGCTCGCGGTACGGCTGCCCGCCGATCTTGTGCGGGAACTGGGCCTGAAAGAGGGGGACCAGATCGATCTGGTCAAGGACGACGAAAGCATTCTCGTTCGACGCCAGCCTCGGGCGGATGAGGTTCTGCACGGACTGCGACGCTTCCGGGGAAAGCTGCCCAAAGAAGCGCGTCTGAGCCGCGACGCCGCGCATGAGCGCTGACTTCGCCGATACCAATGTCATTCTCTACCTGCTCGACGATGGTCCCAAGGCGGATCGTGCCGAAGTCATTCTGGGGCAGGGGCCGCGGATCAGCGTGCAGGTCCTGAACGAAGCGCTCGTCAACTGCCGCAGGAAGGCGGGGCTGAGCTGGCAAGAGACGGGCGCGTTCCTTGCGGGCATCCAGTCCTTGTGCCAGGTCGAGACTCTGACGCTCCAAACCCACCAGGTGGGCCGCGCCTTGGCGGAGACATACCAGCTCTCGGTCTATGACGCGATGATTGTGGCGGCTGCTCTTATTGCAGGGTGCACGACGCTGTGGAGCGAGGATATGCACGACGGATTGCTGGTTGAGGATCAGTTGCGCGTCGTCAATCCATTCGCCTGACCGTGAAATGGGCTGCAACCTTGCAATCGTTCCATGGGTCGGAAGATTTGCACATCTGGAGTTACTGCGCGGATCGCAAGAACCCCAGCTTCGCCGCGCGCTCCGGCAACATCCTGACCGAAGACCGCTGCCGACCCGCGCGGCCCTGCGGTGTACGTTCGCGTATCGCCTATAGAGAGCATCAGAACGGCCGTGTGCAATTTTTGGTAGCGCCAGTAAACGACCGGTGGAACGCGCGATCAGAGCCCTGCAGCCTTGGTCAGATTTACCCGGAACCGATCCCGACGGCGCTGATAGCGGCGGGTCATCTCGGCCGACGCATGTCCAAGCTGCTTCTGGACGTAGCGCTCATCAACCTCCGCCGAAGAGGCCAGCCCGGCGCGCAAGCTGTGTCCAGAAAACAGCGCCAGGCGCTCTTTCTCTGGCAGCCCGGCTCGGATGCCGGATTTCAGAACAGTGGATTTGATGAGGCGGGCGACGTGCTTGTCTGACAGGCGCGCCTCCAGGGCCTTTTTGCCATCACGGGACGTGCGCACGAAGACCGGCCCGAAGTCGATCTTCGCAAAGTGCAGCCATTGTTCAAGCGCATGAACAGGGCAGGTCTGCTCCGACGAGCCACGCCCGATCTCGACCTCGCGCCATCCGGTCTTGGCGTTCAGGGTCAGCACCGCACCGTCTGCGAGAATTTCCATCCAGCCGCCGGCCTCCGGCGTGTCGTCCTTTCCGACATCCAGGCTGACGATCTCGCTGCGACGTAACCCGCCAGCGTAGCCGATGAGCAGCATGGCCCGGTCCCTGAGCCCGCGCAGATCGAAGGGCAGGGTGGCTACCATGGCCAGAATGTCCTCGGGCAGGATCGCTTCCTTCTGCACCGGAGGGCGCGCGTGTTTGCGTTTGATCCCGGCCAGAACAGTGGCGATGTGGCGGTCTTTGCGATCAAGCGTGAACCCGCGCTGCGCGTAGTTCCAGGCGAGACCGGAGAGGCGGCGATCGATGGTCGAAACGGACAGGGTCGCGCTATCTGCAGAGGCAAGATCAGCGAGGTACAACCCGACGAGTGCAGGCGACGGAGGCAGCGCTTCCGATCCACGCATCCGGCACCACCGGGCAAAATGCGCCCAATCGGCTTTGTAGGCTTTCAGAGTGTTCTCGGAGGCGGCACTGCGGGCATAGTCCTTTGCGGTTTCGACCAGCCGATCGAGGGTGCCGGATCCGGCTGTATGAGCAGGCAGAGCGAACTGGTCGCCAGATCGCGCGCCGCTCTCATCAAGATGAACGTCGCTCGCCGCCTCCTCGGACGCTGAGCTCGAAATCTCATCCTGAAGCTGCTCTGAAGGTGGCGATTTGCGCCGATTATTGCCGGACTCATGCTGTCGTTCTTGTTTCATTGCCGGACTCTAAGTTGTTGATTTTATGAGAGACATATTCCTGTTTCATTTCTGGATTCTAATTTCGTTATCGGACATAAGATAGTGTTTTCTGGGTTCCGGGCATGGTTGATTGTTTGGACGTCACCGCCGCGGCTGACGACGCTTGGGAACAGGCGGTTCAGCGGGAAGCGGTGATCCGTCAGCTGACCAGTCAACCGCGTGTCTCGCGCGCTGAGTTCCTCGCGGCGTGCCGAGAGCTAGGGGGCAAACGTTCCCGCCTTTATGAACCGATCCGCTCCTACAAGGCGCGCCCTCTCACCAGTTCGCTTCTGGCGTCTTCGGCCGGAACGCAAACCGGGAGCCGCCGCCTGCCGGATGAGATCGAAAAGGAGGGTGCGGCGCGACGGCATCCACCTGTTCGGTCTGCGCTATTGGGACGACATCCTGAGCCTGTGGGCTGGCCAGCAAGGCCGTCGACGGCGCGTCGCATATGATCCGCGCGACCTTTCGACCGTGTTCGTGCGCGATCCGGACGGCCAAAGGTATCCGGCGAGGTTCGCGGATCTGTAGCATCCGCCGATCGCCCTGTCCGAGCATCGTCGCGCGCAGACGATCCTGCGAGAGCGTGGACGGTCCCTGGAGGATGAGGATCTGAACTTCGAGGTGATCGAGGAGCAACGTGCGCTTGTCGAAGCGGCCTCGGCGCGGACGCGGGAAGCGAGGCGGACGACCGAACGCCGTGAGCGGGCGCTTGATGGTACTGCCGCAGATGAGGTTGATGTCGGGGATCACGTCCCCGAGGCAAATGAAAACGCGCTCAGGAGCCATCCCGGGTTCGAAGTGGAGGAATGGTCGTGACGGCTAGCAGTGCATTCGATCATCTCGATCCGGCCTTTCGGAGATTTGCAGACCTGCCGGATGAAGAGCGGATCGCCTGGATCCGGGCCGACCGCTGGATCGGCTTCGATCAGGCAGGGAAGGCCCTTGCACGGTTGGACAACCTGCTGACTTACCCTCCTCGTGACCGGATGCCGTGCCTGTCGATCTACGGCGATACCGGCATGGGCAAGACCACGATCGTGCGCAAGTTCGAACGAGCGCATCCGCCCAAGTTCTGCCAGGCCAAGGGTGTCGATCGCCGTCCGGTGGTGGTGGCGCAAGTGCCATCGGAGCCCATCGAGCGCGATCACTACCGCGAATTCCTGGCGGCCACTCTTATAAATTCCTCTACAGAATCTCATGGACCCCGCTCGGTTTTTCAGGGAAGTGCTTGAATCTCATAATTCCGGTCATCCGACATCGTTTTGGGTGTTTCGCTCATGTGTCTGAGCTTATCCAAAATATGTCTGATAAGGCAAACTTATTGGACGTAGCAGGGAGCCGCAGGGTGGGGCGGTTTCTACGCTATATTGTGACCAAAAGCGCCGTGACAGGATAGTCTTGTGGCATGACCTATGTCCCGGCCAACATCACAGGCAGCTTCGACACACTACCCCGGATGCCGTCCTGGGTCACCTCGGCGCGGCCCGAAACCCCTGAAGATTTGGCGTTTTTGTCCGGGGCCACCCTCAGCCACCTGCATCTGGTGCTGAGCCGGGACGACGTCCCCCAGACCTTGCTCCGCGCGCGGTTGGTATTGCGCGCCGCAGAGGGCTGCGTGACGCACCAAGGACGCCCGGTACGGGCGTCAGATCTGCGCGATGCCGTGGCGTTTCTGCAGCTTGGCGACAGCCCGGGTCCGGCGGGCGAGGTCTATCTCCTTTGGCAGCAGGCAGTGAAGCGGCCGATCTCGGTGAAGGCGCTGCATCGGGCACTGCCCGAAGTCCAAGCGGAGCAGATCGGCATTTGGCTTGATGCAGGGCAGGGGGCACCGGTCCCGCGTGCTTCGGCGGTGCTGCAAGCCGTGGTCGAGGACCGACCCCGAGACCTTACCGCGCGCCTGCTGCTCGCGGACGCTGCACTGGCACAAGCGCTCAGGTGGAGCCATGTCCTGCTGCTCCTGGCGCTCGGCCTCAAGCGCGGCGATTATCACCCCCACATGAGTGGTCCAACTTGGTTGTTAGTGCATGACAGGCCTTTGGTCCATCTGAACGATGGCTTCTGGCG
>CANMMF010000018.1 GCA_947498985.1 uncultured Paracoccaceae bacterium
TCTGCCTGTTCTCATTGGGGCAGAGTGTGACACTTCTACTTTGCAGATGTGGGACACTTTAACTTTGCGCGTACACATCACTGACGTATAATCCGTTTTATGTAAAAGGTACTTTACTGATAGAGATCAAACACAAGGGAACCGACCAATTCCGGTGAAAAGGCCTCGGTTTGAGGTTAGCTTGTTTTCCAACTGCCGTGCTACCGGAAGTGCTCCCGCTCGGTATTGGATTTTCCGTCCTTTGATCACACAGACGGGCTGGATGGACCTGTCGCGGTTTGATGCCGCTCCTTTGATAGCATTTATTGCAGCAAAGGAGACGAACTATGGGACTGAAACGGACGGACGAATTCCGTGCTGACGCGGTACGGATTGCGCTGACGAGTGGGCTTTCGCGCAAACAGGTTGCTTCGGATTTGGGTGTTGGCCTGTCGACGCTGAACAAGTGGGTGACGGCGCATCGTGACGCCGACGTTGTGTCGGACAAGGATCTGGACCTCGCCCGTGAAAACGAGCGACTTCGACGGGAGAACCGTATTCTCAAGGAGGAGAGGGATATTCTAAAAAAGGCCACAGCCTTCTTCGCGAGCCAAAACCATGAGGTTCCGGTTCATCGAAGAGCATGGCTGCGAATTCCCGACCAACCGCCTTTGCCAGGTTCTGGATGTCAGCGAACGTGGCCTGCGCGCCTTTCGCAACCGCCCGGCCAGCCAAAGGCAGCGGACCGACATGGTTGTTCTTGCGCACATCAAGGAACAATCTCGTCTCAGCCTGGGCAGCTACGGTCGTCCAAGGATGACCGAAGAGTTGAAGGAGCTTGGCCTGAGCGTCGGGCATCGACGTGTTGGTCGGTTGATGCGCGAGAATGGCATACGGGTTGAAAGGTCAAAGAAATACAAGGTGACAACCGACAGCAGCCACGCCTTCAACATTGCGCCCAACCTGCTGAACCAGGACTTCCAAGCAGATTACCCGAACCAGAAATGGGCAGGTGACATCAGCTATGTCTGGACGCGTGAGGGGTGGTTGTATCTGGCAGTGATCCTAGACCTGCATTCCCGGCGCGTGATCGGCTGGGCGGTGAGCAACCGGATGAAGCGAGACCTGGCGATCCGTGCCTTGAAGATGGCCGTGGCACTGCGGCAACCGCCCAAAGGATGCATTCATCACACGGATCGCGGCAGCCAATACTGTTCTCACGATTATCAAAAGCTCCTGCGCCAGCATGGGTTCAAGGTATCAATGAGCGGTAGAGGCAATTGTTATGACAACGCCGCAGTTGAGACATTCTTCAAAACAATCAAGGCTGGGCTGATCTGGCGCCAGTCTTGGCCAACGCGACGGGCAGCAGAGATGGCAATCTTCAACTACGTAAACGGCTTCTACAATCCGCGCCGAAGACACTCCGCCTTAGGCTGGAAAAGCCCCGTCGCTTTCGAAAGGAAAGTCGCTTAAACAAGCACTTGGGGCGGCACTAAAACGTGACAGGTCCAAATTGAAGTACGTGGCCGAGCGGATCCCGGCCTTCCAACAAATCTCCGTAACCGGCGTGCCGTCTTCACCCTGCTTGACGATGAACGCCTTCTGCGCATCCGTAAAATTGGACGCTTTCATACGTTTCCGCTCCTCTCCCAGCCAAGGAAGCACGAGTGGAAACTCTAACTTAATACGAGGACATCTTCAGGGATCACTGCAGTCACCGATTTCTATGCTCGCAAGGTTGCCGAGGTGGATTCACATCCGAAGTGCAAATTCTGTATGAAAACAGAATGTTGTACGGAGGATCATCAATAGGACGTTGCTACCCTCACCTAAGTTTCCAGGAACGGATCAAGATTGCCAAGTGGCGTGACGCCAAAATGCCAATCCCGGAGATTGCCGACCGGCTCGGCCGCGCAGCATCGACGATCTATCGCGAACTGAAGCGGAACCATTTTGACGACAAGGAGCTACCCGAGCCGAACGGCTACCACGCGATGAACGCCCAAGGCATGTACGAGAAGCGCCGCGCCATTCATCGCAAAATGGTCGTGCACCCTGAGCTGAAGAACGCCATCCAGGATCGACTGAAGGCAGGCTGGTCGCCCGAACAGATCGCAGGAAGGATGCGGCTTGAACGCCATCCGATCCGCGTGAGCCACGAGACGATCTACCGTTTTGCGTATTCCAAGGACGGTCGCGACGAACAATTCTATCGCCACCTGCCCGAACATCGCCGCCGTCGCAGGCCACGGGGTTATCGCAGGCACAACCGGACACATATCTTTGATGTCCAAAGCCTGTCCCACCGGCCTGAGCGCATCTCGGAACGCACCGAGTTCGGCCACTGGGAATGTGATCTGATGATGTTCCGCAAAGAGCATGGGAAGGTGAACGTGACGTCGCTTGTGGAACGTGTGAGCCGGTATACTGTCGTGATGCGCAACGAGGACCGCCAGTCCAAACCAATCATGGAAGCGCTTGTCCAGGGCCTGGCTCCCCTGCCCGCTGACGCGCGCCAGTCGATCACCTTCGACCGTGGCACCGAGTTCTCGGCCTGGAAGCATCTCAAGGCCGGGATCGGCGTGGATGCTTGGTTCTGCGACCCGCAAACGCCCTTCCAGAAAGGCACCGTCGAGAACACGAACAACAGGCTGCGAAAGTATCTGCCTCGCTCAACCGAACCGACGGCGCTGACAAATCGATATTCAAGGTCGATTTGCCACCGCCTCAATTCCACGCCGCGCAAATGCTTGGGCTATCACACGCCAGCTGAGGTCTTCGAGGCCAAGTTGATGGAAATCCAGAAGCGGTTGGAATAAAACGACATATCAGAAATTGCGCTTCAACGTGAGTCAACACGACTATAAAACAGCGAAAAATACTGTGCGCCGATTGTTCCCCAAGTATAGCGGCGCTGTGCAATCTCCTGCAAGGCCTGTCCGATTTTGGGGTCGTTTACGGTCCCCTCTAGAACCAGGCGATACAGGCTGTTCTGGTCGGCGAAATAACACGCGGCGTCTTCGGTGGTGTAGCGGTTATAACAGCAATCATAGGCTGCGATAGGCACGCCGAACTGCATCATCTCGACAAGCGCGGGGTTGGTGCCTCCGGCGGAATGGCCATGCAAATAGAGCGTCGCTCGATCCCGGATCGCGCGCACGCGAGCCGGATCATAGATGGGGTCGAGCAAGGTGAGGTTGGGATGTCTTTTTGCCTTATCGCGCAATGCGCGACCATAATCACTATTGTCCCAGTTGCCAACAAAAACTAGCGGTATGTCGGGCATGGCGGCGAAAGCATCAAGGATTAGGCTAACGTTGTTTTCAGGCTCTATGCGGCACAAACCCAAGGCATAAGCGGACGGAAGCCCTAGATCTGAGATGTCGGCGGGCGCAACGGCGCGGGCATGATCGCCGCCATAAGCGATCACCGTGCTGCAACGGCCGTAGCGCTCTTGCAAGTGGTCCGCGATGGCCTGGTTGTCTGCGATCACCACATCGGAATGTCGGGCTGCCAGTGCCTCCGACTTTTTAAGTACCCAACGCGATAGGCCGCTCCACTTCTCGCGCTTCCATTCCAGCCCATCGACATTGGTTACAATCTGCGCTCGCGTCAGCCGCCGCAGCACCGGCAGGGCGATACAGCCCGATACACCCAAAACAAGCAACGTGTCGTGCCGGCGGCAGATCGCAGAGAGCATCGAGAGAATGTCATAGAGAATGCTCTGCGCCCCATTGGCGCGCAGACCGATATAGGCCAAGTCCGCTCCTTGATACCGGACGGGCCGATCGGGATAGGCAGGGGCGCTGCAATAGACGGTCAACTTAGGGCCTGACGCGTGTGCCGCGCCGTAGCGCACCAGGTTTTCGACCAGAGTTTCAAAGCCCCCGTACTTGGCCGGAACGCCAACCGTCCCTACTATGGCGATTTTGGGCGTGTTAGACATGAAGCGCTTTCAAAAAGACATGGGCCGTGGCGGGCCAAGTATAGCGGGCCAGGGCCCGGTCTCGGACCGCGGCGCGCTGGTCGGCATCCCGGCCCTCTACCGCGCGCAGGATCGTGGCGCGGATCTGATCAGGAGCAGTGCTGTCAAAATTGCCGTGCACATAAGGCGCCAGCTCGGCCAGAGCGGTATTGTTGGCGCAATAAGACAGCCCGCCCGCGGCCACTGCTTCGATCACCGGCATGCCAAACCCTTCGGCATGGGAGGGATAGAGCGCACCCGCCGCATGGCGATAAAGCCAGGTGATCTGGGCGTGGCTCAGATTGCTCAGCACCCGCACCCGATCTCCGGCCTGAGCCAGTGTTGCATCGAGTGCTGGATAGGCCAGGGCAGGATAACCGACCAGCACCAGGGTGATATCTTCGTCTATCGCGTCTTTGGCGCTGCAAAACGCCTCGACTAGGGCATGTTGGTTCTTGCGCGGCTCAAAGCGGCTGACATAGACCAAAAACCGCCCCGAGCTCAGCCCCGCGATGGGCTCGGCAGGCGCATCGACAAAGCCATCGAGCGCATTGTTTGTGACATGGATGCGGGTCAACGGAATGCCGAAATGATGGTGCAGGCGATCACGCGAATACTCTGACACGGTCAGCACCACATCGCTGCGCAGGGCGCTCAGGCGAAACAGCGCACCGTTTTGCATTCGATAGCGCCAAGGGAAATAGTACGGCAGGTCCAGAAATAGCACGTCATGAATAGTGTTGATCCACCGGCTGCGTTTGAGCAGGGGCGTGATATACTGAAAATGACTGTAATCGGGGGCCAGTCGAGTTTGCAGCTGCGCCATTTCCACTGCCAGGCGGGCGTATTTGTTGTGGCGGCGCATTGGCACCCAATCGATGCCGGGCCGGTCCAGCTGCCAGCGCGCCAGGCTCTCCGCTGCATGACAAGCGATGCGGATATCGACACCGCCAATTTCGGCCAACGCACGGTACAAGCCCGCGATATAGGCACTGCTGCCCTGTGGTTTGCCGTCAAGGACATGCCCGTCGACAAAAACAGTGGGGCGGCTCATGGTGACTCTCGCGCCGTCAATCGATTGCGCAGCAGCTGGGCGGGGTTGCCGACGATCACACTGCCGGGAGGGAAGGATTTGGTCACCACCGCGCCCGCGCCCACCACGCTGTCGTCGCCAATTTCCACTCCTCCCAAAACGGTGACGTTGCTGCCCATCCAGCAACGGGCGCCAATGCGCACCGGTTGGGGGGTGGTGTTTTGAGCGCGGATGGCACGGGTAGGATCGTCGAAATCGTGATTGTCGCTATGCACGGTCAGGCGCTCGCCAATGATTGTCTCGGCGCCAATATCGATGCCGCCAAAGGCACCCAGGTAGAAATGATCGCCCAGCCCGACAAAGTCGCCCAGTATGGCCCCACGGCCCAGCTCTGTCAGGGTGGCGGTGGCGCGGATGCGGCCCGCCCGGCCCAGCGATACGCCCCGACCCAGCGTGATCCCCTCTCGCGAAAGCCCTTCGATCAGACAGCCGGCGCCGATCTTGCTGAACCGACCGATCGTGACGCGCCTTTTGCTGCGGATCGTCACGCCCGGCTCGAAAAAGACTGGGGCCCGGTAACGCAAGACTCCGCGCGCCAGCGCGATGGCTTGGCGTGTGGTCAACCCCAACAACTCGCACGTGCCGATCTCGGGCGAAATCTTGTATTCGAGTCCCTTCGAGCGGCTGAGAAAGCGTTCGATAAGGGGTTGTAAGCCAAACGCGGGGGAAAAGCGGCGCTTGTTGCTCATAGCATACCCCCGCTGTGTGACGGATCAGCAACGCGCCAAGGGATGCGATTAAGAAGATAGGATCGGGCCACGGTTGCGCTGCCTTTGTTCGATCAAGGAAAAACTGCCGAAAAGGATGAATAGATAAGTGCCAATCCCGGTGTTCAGCATCACCAGAATCGTCATGGTCAGATAGAGCAGCCGGTCAGTCCAGCGTTCGGGGCGGCTGAGAAACAGGAAGGACAGAATTGCCAGTAGCCCATAATCATAGATCGACGCGGCCAGTTGCGCAGTCAGAGTGGCGTTGTTAGTGAAAAACTGTCCGACATTGGCAAAAAAATCGGGCTGAAACGCCCCTGCGCCACCGCCCCAAAGCAAAACCCAAGGCTGATCAGTCGCCACTTCAAAAAGATAGATATAGGGCAACAGACGGATCGTGCCGCTGCCCAACCCCATCAGGCCCAACGTCGTGTCGATCTCGAGAAGTCGTAGCGCGAAGAATTCGGTGTAGCTTAGCCCGATCATCAAAACCACCCCGCCAAAGAGAACCCCTAACAGCGCCCTAGGGCTGCGCTTTTGCTCAAGATAGACAAGCAAGAGCAGAAAGGCCGACAGGATGGCATATAGCGACAGCATCAGGATCAGCGCACTAAGGATCATACCGACGCGGCGGATTGTCATCCAGCCTGGATCAAACAGGATGATGAATCGCCCCAAGATTAGCATGATCAATCCTGCATAAGATGGCTCTGTCGCAAAGGCGGCAATTCGGGCGCTTTGTCCCAGCGTGTTCTGGGTAACCAAAAGTCCCTGCACCAGTGATTGCAGCCCCACCAATTCAAGCGCCTTGGCGGCCAAGATCGCAAAGACATAGGCCAAGATTGTGATCTTGGCGAATTTCAGGGTCAGATCCAAAGGTGCGCGCGCCAGCAGCATGATTGCAAGCAGATGTAGAAGGTGGAATACCAAGATCGATGAGGCCACGCTTGAGGCGTTTATGATCGTAGAGATCACCATCATCAACAGCGGTACCAAAATCGCAACCGGCAGTGTGCGCATCGGGTGAAGCAGGAACAACAGCGGAATCGCCAGCATCAGCACCAGATAATGCGGATAGATTAGCCGCTCCCCTAGCTGAAATAGCAAGATCGATGGGAAGGCAAGCGCCAGAAACGAAAGCCAAGTCACAAGGTCGGTGGTGCGCATGGGTCAGCTGGCACTCTGTTGCGGGGGGCTTTGTATCGGCACGCTCACGGGCCCTCGTTTACCGTGTGTCACCAAGAGTTTCGAGTCCTTCCAGGACATGGTGGATTGCCAGGGCGACACGCGACAGGTTGCCAGGGCTGGTACTTGCCGGGTTGGCGATACGATCGCCTTCCGGATCGCCGGGGTAGGAAAAGCGGTCTAGATGTGCGGCGTAGTCGGCCAGACTCCAACTGCCGGCCTTTTCAGCGCACAGCGTATCATAAAGCGCATCAATCGTGCCGCAGCGGCGGAAATCGGCGATGGTCGGCGTAACCACATTTTCCAACCGATCATAGGTGGTGGGCGCTAGGCACAGCACGCGCCGGCCTGCCAGCGCCGCCTCAAGCCCCATCGTCCCGGAAATGGTAAAGATGTAATCGACCGCCTCAAGCAATTGGGGTACCGGCGCGGCATGGTGCAGCAGATGCAGGTTGGGATAGGTCAACAGTCGCTCATACCAGCGGTAGCCGCGGTTCCCGATGGCTACGGGATGTTCCTTGATAAAGAGCGCATCTTCGGGGCCCAGCTGGCGCCAGATTTTCAGGATCGTTTCGGCCTGATTGTCCCAATACCGCCCGCAGGTGTCGATGTTCAGCTCGGGCTGCAAATGCAGGGGGAAGATCACGCGTCGGCCTTTGCAGGCTTCAATTGTTTCCAACCCGACCTTTTGGACTCGTTTATAGCTTTGCCGATTGAGCCACCACCGCAGGTTCTTTTTCAGCTTGTCACTGCGGGTATTGCTTTTCCAGGTCGGGTCTTCGGGGTCGTAATCCTTGAGCGAGAGGAAGGTCTTGATCTTCTGTCCAACGAACCCGGCACTACCTTGGCGGGCGATATGCTTGAGATTCATTTCCTTGTAACTCACCTCTTCGATCTCGGGCTCTTGGGCCACTGCCTCGCGAAAAGCTTGGGTGGGGGGGTACACTTCGCGCGAAAAAGCCTCGTCGGCGAAAAACGCGAAATAGCCTGCGGGCACGCGGGTCAGAAACGGCGAAACCCAATGGCAATGGGGCAAAAGCTGACGTGCCAGCCGATAGGTCAGAACCTCGTAAGCATAAGTCAATTCGCCCACCAGCAGAGTGGGGATGTCGGAGTCCAGGAAATCCACGATTGGCCCCTGAACGGCGCTCAGATAGGCGCGTCCCTTCGGCATCATGTGTCGCAGCCGCCGGTCGCAGAATACCAAATCGTTAATTTTGACGGGGTATGGCGCGCGCGTTGCGGGGGTGGAGAGCGGCAGATATAGCACCTGGTCGGCTGGATAGGTCTGTAGCAGCGCCTGATTTTGACTGGCATTGACGACAATCCAGCACACCTGTGTCGTTTTCTGGTCGAACCGGTCTGCCACCTGCCGGAAGAAATCGGTTTTGAGTTGGTTGCCTAGGAAAACGATCCGATTGCGCGGCTGAGTCATTGGGCCCTCTTCCTCTTCACAATAATAGGTTGCGGCTGCGACGAATGCGCAGCCAGGCCAGTAGTTTGACGCTGTTAGCCCCGACCGCTGCCGCCGCAGGCACCGCCAGCAATGTGCCTTGCGCGTACAGAAGTCCCCAAACTACGGCAAAGGCAGCCACACCCCACAGATGAAACACGATCAGTCGCCCGGTTTCCTGCGCCTGCAGCAAGAACATGTTCACCGGCCCAAGCATGCCCTGAAGCCAGAACGAGCCGGCCACCACGGCGAAATAGGGCCAGAGACGACTGGCGGGAAGATCGACGATCCAAGCGTAAAGCGGTAACGTAGCGATCAGCAACAGCGCCAGGGCGCTGCCCGTCAGGCGCACCAGTCGGATCTGCATCCGCATCAACGCCAGGCTCTGCCCATCGGGATCGGTGCCCGCGGCGACCTTGGCCAGATGGCGGACCATCTGCGCGTTACCCGCCAAGAGCGCCACGTTGATGAGCATGCCAAAGCGGCTACCCGCCCCGTAGATGCCGGTTTCTGCGTCATCGGCCAACAGCCCAAACAGCACCACATCCATCGCTCCAAAAACCAACCCCAGCGCGCTGAGGGCAAAGACTTGGTTCAGATCGGCGCTGCGCTCGGCCACATAGGTAGAAAACGTCTCTGTCTGTGTGGAACCCCGGGGTTGACGCAGTGTTGCCCGGCTCAACCAAAAGATCAGCGCAGCAGCGGTCACCACGCCCAAGGTGACCGCTGCACTGGCGCTGAGCCCGGTCAGCAAAAGGGCTAGTATCAGCACCGGGCGTACCACATTGCGCTGAAGTTCCGAGGCCTGTGGTCCCTGCGCTACGCGCATGATTTCCACCAAGATCAGGATTAGCGCAAAGCACAAAGCCGCCAGAGCTAGCAAACCCACACGCGCCAAGGTCACGCTGCGTTCTGTATCTAGCGCGGTGATTGCCAGCGCCCCCGCTGCCGCAATCGCACACATCGACAGCCCGCGTCCGCGCAGCGCCTCTCGCGCCCCGGCGCCAATCGCGGTTCCATCCAATTTGGCACTCAGCCGCTGCACTAATGTTGGTAGGCCCAGCGAGGCCAGCGTGCCCACCACGATGACGCTGGTGAGCAAAAACAGATATTCCCCTAGCGCCTCGGGCCCGCGCGCTCGGTTCAGGAACACAATCGTCCCATAGCCGAGCCCTAGCCCAGCAAAACGCAGCAGGTTAAGCGAGAGAAAGGGCCCGATCATAGAAACCTTCGTTTCGCCGCATCGCGTAGATTGCCGTAGCCACCCGCGGAATAATACAGCGCCATAAGCAGGGAAAACGGTAGGCTCAGCACGAGCCAAAAAAGCTCGCCCAAGCCGGGCCGCGCGCCGCTGGCGGGCATGGTCAGCGCGGGGCCATAAAGCCGCTCGGTCAGCCAGATCTCGGTGGCGCTAAGGCTGGTGCGCCAGCTGTCCAACCGGGCAGGGTCAAAACCTCGCTGCTGTCCTTCGCGGGCATGGGACGAGCCGGCATCGGTCACATCGATCATGACCGGGTCAAACGGGGTGTCGAGCCGCGCGCTCAAACGGGCCAGAACGGCTTCGGGATCGCGCACCAGCGCCTCATAGCCCACGATGACCACATCCGGCTCGACCTCGGCCGCCAGGCTGGCCAGGAGGGTCTTCCGCAACAAGAGTAATTGCAACAGCGGGTGCCCGGCATAACGTACCCGCCGAATATCGCGTTTGGGGATCGTCCGCGCACCATGCGTCCCCACCTTCCAGCGGTTTTTCTGACTGGCGATAAGTGCACGTGGGTCGCGGCGCATCAAAAAGAACACCACATCGGGAAAGTCTCGGCGGATCTCGTCACGGAAATATAGATTCATCGGCGTCTGTTCGACCACCGCCCGAGCCCCCTGAGATGTCGCCAGCCGCGCGAAAAAGGCGCGCAGCACCGGCTGCTCGGGTGGGGGCATTTCGGTGGCGGCAGGTTCGGGCAGATCATTCGCCGTGCCGTTTTTGATCTCAAAGAACCGACCCTGATCTTGGATTGCCACAAGCCGCGCCCAAAGCCAGCCTGGCCCCGCCCCTTCGGCCTCAGCTGCGGGCTGCAACAGGTTGTAGAAATGTAGCTCTTCAGTGGCGGCAATTTGGTCGCTGCGCCCAAGAGCTTGCGCCAGCACCGAGGTGCCCGAGCGACTGGGCCCGATGATGAAGGCCGCCGTCGTCATGTCAGCCAGGCCGCTGCAAAAGCACAATCGGGCCGGTGGCTAAGCCGGGTAAGATCCTCTTCAAATAGCGCGCGAAGCGCCGCCCGGTCAGCTGACGCCATTTCCCCCGATTTCAGGTTGAGGTTCTTGACCCGCTCTGAGAGAGCCTTACGCGTGGCCCTGTTTCCCAAAATGGCCCGGTAAAGCGGCCGCATCAAGGTTTTCAGCGCGGTCTCATTGCGGATGAAATTATGGATTAGCCGCGAGCGGGGCTGACCAGATTTGTTCAACCGAATAACCTCGCGCGGCTCAAAGCTTGGGGTAATGTCCAAAAATTCGGCGATCGCGTTCAAGATCTCATGCGGCCGGGTTTGCACCGCGTCGTACGAGACGATTTTCACCCGCTTGAACGCTGCCTGCCAGGCGCTGATCTGGGCGTCATAGAAACCGGCGCGCACATAGTGGAAGAAGGGGTGCTGTGGCAGGCGCTCGGCTGTCTCCCAATTGGCAATACACGCGGCGAAACTGCGCGTCTCGTAGCCGTCTTTGACGTTGTGCTTATAGTTGGAGAAGGCACGATCGATAGGGTTGCGCAGCACAATCACAATCCGTGCATCTGGGTTGTCGGCCTGAATGGTTGGAATCGCCTGATTATGGCAATAGAGATAAAGCGGCGTCGCCTCGCCCCGTAAGACTCCCGCGCCGTTCTTTTGAAATAGTGCCTCAAAGCACTTTCTATCATAGACCGAATGGGCGTTGTGCTCGTCCATAAACCCGTCTGGCCCCGTCATATCACGGCACATCTCAGCCAGATAGAAATACGGGTCTTTGGGTTTGGGGATGTCGATATGCGGATGCTGACCCAGCTCATACGCCAAGGTGGACGATGCCGATTTGAACGTGCCGGCAATGATAAAGTCGATCATGACAAGGGAATCTCGCTAATCTTGCGGGCTGGCACGCCGCCATAGACACTAAAGGGTTCGACCGATTTCGTAACGACGCTGCCCGCAGCAATCACCGAATGTCGGCCCACACGCACGCCTGCGAGCAAAGTGGCATTGGCGCCGATCCAGACGTCGTCCTCGATCATCACGCTTTCGGAAGGGTAATAGCCCTGCTCAGCGATGGTCATATCGGGGTTGTCGTAACGGTGGTTGTTGACATAAACATGCACGCCCGCGCCGATCAGCACATCGCTGCCAATTACAATGCCTGCATCGCCATCGGCCATCAGCATGGTGTTGGGCCGGATCACCACCCGGTCGCCGATTTCGATATTCTGTGTCTCGACCAGATAGCAAAACGGGCGCAAGCAGCTATCGGCGCCAAAGCGCGCCAACTTGCGCTCAGCCAACCGTTGTCCCAGTCCGGGAAAGTGCAGCCGCCAATGGGTTAGCGGAATGTCTGGACCGATCCGGTTGGTGGTGGTCCAGAACCGTAGACGCTGAAACAGCCGGATCATGCACGCCTCCTCACCTCACCACACGCCCCAGCCGCCATCGACGGCCAGTACCTGGCCGGTCACATAGGCCGACATATTGCTGGCCAGATAGGCAACAGCGCCACGAAAATCCTCTTCGCTGGCCATGCGGCCCAAGGGCGTGCGGGCTTGATAGCGCGCCACAAATTGCGTGTCTTGACCGCGCGCCACCCCGCCAGGGGAAATTGCGTTGACCCGCACCTGAGGCGCCAGCGTTGTAGCCAGCCAGCGGGTGAACTGAATCACTCCGCCCTTCGAGGCTCCATAGGCGGCAGGGTTGGCCATCTTCGTGCCTTCATAGAGCGACCAGTCGGGGCCCCATTCACCATAGATCGAGGCGATGTTGACGATTGAACCGCCCGGGCCCTCGCGCAGGGCAGGGGTGAACAGCTGGCTGAGATGAAAGATCGCGGTCAGATTGACTTCGAGCGCGCGGCGCCAGGTCTTTACGCTTTGCTCCTCAAATGGTGCGCTCCATCCGGTCAGGCCCGAGGTGCCGACAAAGGCGGCGTTGTTGACCAACACGCTCAGCCTGCCTCGATCGGTAACGCGGGCGGCCAGATCGGCTCGCGCGGCAGCGTCTTCCAAATCGCAAGCCTCCGCCCCTGCGGCGATGCCATAGCGCGCCGCCAGCGTGTCTGCTAGGGCCGGAGCGCCGCTGCCTGGCAAATCCACCAACACCAGATCAGCGCCCATCTCGGCCAGGGTATCGGCCATGGTCCGGCCCAGCCCCCCTGCGGCGCCGGTAATCAGCGCCCGCCGACCGCTGAGATCCATCAATGCCTTCAATGCGCTCACAACAGCCCCAATCGTTTTTTCATCAACAACTCGGCGATCTCGAAATCAAGTGGCGTGTCGATGTCGATCGATCGTTCAACGGGTATCTCGACGGCACGCACCCTGCCCGCGAACACCCCACGCCGAGTCAGCACATGTTGCGGTGCGGCGATATAGGCCAGCGTCGTCATATCATGCACTATCGGTGCGTCTTGGCGCCGCACCACTTCTCCGTCAGGATTGTTAACCGGCACCACCGTGCCGTCCTCTTGGGTGCACACCATGTTGAACCAGGGGTTGCGGTGCGCCTCGGTCACTGCGATCACCATATCGGCGGTGCCTTGAAGGTAGAGCGCTAGGCAATCGGCAATGTCTTGGGGCGCGCGCAGCGGCGCGGTGGCCGGCACCGAGATGAACGGGTCGGGTAGGTGCCCTTCGGTTCCGCGCACAAAATTCAGCGCATGACGCCAGGCATCCCATTCCGAGGCGGTGTCGCTGGCCAACGCGTCGGGGCGTAGAAAAGGGGCGTCGGCGCCATTCTCTTTGGCCACGGCGGCAATCTCGGCATCATCGGTCGAGACGATGACCCGGCCAATCTCCGGCACGGCCAGCGCCTGATCGATAGCCCAGCCAATCAAGGGCTTGCCCGCCAGCAACTTGATGTTCTTGCCAGGCAAGCCCTTAGAACCGCCGCGGGCGAATATAAATGCGGTCAGTGACATCACAGGGCCTCGTCCAGCCGGATCTGACGGTTTTGCTCTCGGGCCGAGGCGTGGATTGCCGCGATGATCCGCATTACCGCTGCGCCGTCGGCGCCCTGGGCGGCAACCGTACTGGGCGTCTGGGCGGCAACGGCCTGGAGAAAGGCCTCGATCTGGGCGCGGTAGCTGTCATCGCGGGCGGGCGTGGATGTGTGCAGCGCAGCCCAAACGCCGATCTCAGGGTCGAAATGCGCCACAGTTGCGGCCACTGCGTCCCAGCGCAGGGTTCCTTTGGCGCCAATCGCAGTACAGGTGCGAGTGGTGTCACGGCGGAAAAAGTCCATGCCTAGCTGAGCCACTGGCCCGGCGGCAAAGCCCAGATGCACCAGAGCGCAATCTTCGACATCAATCTCTAAAGTTTTGCTTTGTCCGGTCCAGGCGCTGACCCAGGCGACCCGGCCAAAGACCCAGCGTAGCATATCCAGTTCGTGGCTCAGCTCCAGCAACACCCCTCCGCCCAAGGCGCGTTGGGCTGACACGGTCTGGCGGTAATCGACGTCTGGCCGCCAACCCGGCAGATGTTGCCCGATCTCGCAGCGCACCGACAGGATCGGACCGATCCTGCCCGCCGCAAGGTCTGCACGAAAGCGCTGTAAGCTGTCCAGAAAGCGCAAGTTGTAGCCCACCTGCAGCACAAGCCCACGTGCCGCGCATAGCGTGCACAGCTCATCGACCCCTTCAAGCGTGTCCGAGAGCGGCTTTTCCACCAATAAATGAGTGCCTACCCCGGCCAGAGCGGTGGCCAGCTCCAGGTGAAACGGGGCCGGGTTGGCTAGGATCGCCACTTGGGGCGCAAAGTCACAGGCCGTTGTGACCCGGTCAAAACAGCCACTGGCATTGGGGATTGACAAGCCCGTGTCAGAACGGCGCAGAACCCGGATATCGGCCTTGGGCAGAGCAGCACGCAAAAGCCGCAAATGGCGCGCACCTATGCTACCATAGCCGACGATCAGGGCGCGCTCGATCATGCGGCAGGCCCTAAATGGCGGCGCAGATCGACCGCGCCCACCGGATCCCAATTCGCCAACTCAGCATCGCCATCGAGTAGCGCTTGTCGCGCTTTCTGCAGCCCGTTGCCGACGAAATTGAACAGATGCGCCGTGGCCACCGCATCAACACGCGGATGAGCCAGCCCTTCGGCGAAATGTTTGGCGTTGCCCACGCCTCCGGCCAAGATCACTGGCAGCTGCCAATCGGCACCTAATAAATCAAGCGTACCGAAATCATAGCCCTGACCGGTGCCATCACGGTCGATGGAATTCAGATAGATCTCGCCCACCGTCCCGTCGCGGTGCCAGCTTAGGGCTTCGGCGGCGGGCAGTTCCACCTTGCGAGTGCCGTTGCGGATATAGAAGTCATAGCCATCTTGCGCATCGTTCTTGCGCACATCCAACGATCCGACCACGCATTGCTGGCCAAAATCCCGGGCGATCCCGCGCACCAGGGCTGGGTCATCGACCAGCGCGGAATTCAGCACCACCTTATCGGCGCCTGCGCGTAACAACCGGCGAGCATACTCCACACTGGTCACACCGCCGCCAGCAGCGATAGGAGCAAAACAGCCGGCTGAAATCTTTTCCAATGCGGCACAAAAAGCGTCTGGGTCCCGCGCGTTTCGACTAACATCCAAAACGATCAGTTCATCGATAAAGAATGCGACCGAGGCAAAATTGTAATTGCGTTGCAACCAGCTCAGATTGCCGACTTTTTGCAGCCGGAAATTGCGGCTTAGCATGAATTGGTGGTTGTCGAATAGAAGTGTAAAGATGATGCGTTTTTTCAGCATGGGCTCATACCGCCAAGAAGTTGGACAGAAGCCGCAGGCCGTTGGTCTGGCTCTTTTCGGGGTGAAACTGGGTGGCAAAAACGTTTTCGTGCTCATAGGCCGCCACAAAATTGCCGCCGTAATCGCACAAGCCCACCAGCCCCGGCCGATCTTCGGGTTCGAGCCGGTAAGAATGCACGAAATAGCAGTCGACCGGAGTGGAAAATCCAGCAAACAACCGGCTTTGCGGCTCAAAGCGCACAGTGTTAAAGCCGACATGCGGCACCTTGAGCCCGCCAGAGCCTGACAGCCGCGTGACGCTACCCGGTAAAAACCCCAGCCCGGCGTGGCCGCCATCTTCGTCGCCGTGCTCGGCCATCAATTGCTGGCCCAAGCAAATTCCAAGGATTTTACGCCCGCGCCCCAGGACCGCTTCGCGCAAGGCGTCGGCCTGCCCACTTGTCTCGAGTGTCTCCATGGCCTGGTAGAATGAGCCAACGCCAGGCAGCAGCAACGCATCGGCCTGAGCCACCGTTTTGGGATCGCCGCTCAACTCGGACTCAACCTCCAGATAACGCAGGGCCCCCAACACCGAATGCAGATTGCCCATGCCGTAATCGACGATGACTAGCTTGGTTACCATTTCAAACCACAGTGAACAGCGGCTGCCAGCAGCCATCGACCTTTTCAAAGAGCGCGGTATTAGCCCAGCGGTCAAGGGCCGCATCAAAGTCTCCAGCGCTCATCTGGTAGTAGTCGAGATAGGTCTCAATGAACTCCTCGGGATAATGCCCATCATAGAGTCGCACTAGGTTCAGCGCCTGATCTCGGTCCATCGCGCCGCGACGAATCTCGATCGAGGCATCCTGATTGGCGCGGCCAAAACCGAATTTCAGATACATCAGATAGGTATGCAGGGCATAAAGCGCCTGATCGTTCTGGGCAAAATTGGTAAATGTCCCGGCGTTTGACCCATCGGCCTCTTGCAGCCCGCAATGCTTTTTGGCGACCAGATAATTGCGGTAGGGATCCCAGTTCTCGAAATAGGACCAATGGGTGATCTGGATTGGATTTCGCGTCAGTTCGTCGCCGGTGGGGAAGCGAAAAAAGTTTAGATCGGAGGCGGGAATATCGCTAGCATGCTCGATGATCTGTTCGTAGCCGCCCTCCAAATAGACCTTTTTCATATAGCCGACGTCATAGATCGGGTCTCGGTCGGTCTCGGTCGTGCCGCCATATTCGACCTCTCCGTCTTCGCCATAAAAGATTAGCCCAATGCCCAGCCGCGCCGCCATCCGCACTGGGGCGGCCTGCATCGCGGTCAGCCAGCCAAAATAGGGAAAGCCCATCTCGACCAAACCGCGGCGGTTCAGGATGCGCACCGCGTCATAGGCCACATTTATACTGATATGGTTGTAGCCCGATTCCACGAAAGCGCGCAGATTTTGGTCGCCCAATTCAAGCGACAAAGGCGGTGTCACCGTCACACAAAGCGGGTTCATCCCGTATTTGTGCTTGAGATTATAGGACACATACGAGCCGTCCTTGCCGCCGCTGACCGGCACCAGCACGTCAAATTCGCCATCGGTGCGGCGATACTTATCGAGCAGCGCGTCCAGCTCGTTCTGGCGCGCGTCCCAATCCAACGTCTTTTTCTTTTCCATCCACTGACATGCATTGCACCAGCCATTCTCGTCGAACCCGATGCGCGGGCGCGTGGACATTGCCAAGCAGTTACTGCACCAGTGAACTTGATTGGTTGCTGTCGTTGTCATCTTGTCACCCTTATATAGAGCCTGTGGTACTGGCGAGTTCTTGGTTGGCGCGCTCCAGATCATCTGGACGGCCGACATCCAACCAAGGTTCATGCATGGGGAATGCCACAATCCTATGACCACCCGTGCGCAGGCGGTCGAACAGGGTGGGCATGTCGCAATGGCTTTGCGCCATCAGGTGATCGAGCGCTTGGGGGGCAAAGGCATAGATTCCCGCATTGATATGGCTGCGCATGACGGGCTTTTCCTCGAACCCGGCAATATCGACCCCCTCAGTTTGGACGACGCCAAACGGGTTTTGCCATTCATAGAGCCGTACAGCCATAACGCCTTGCGCGCCGTGGCGTTTACGAAACTCAAGCATTTCGCTGTAGTTGACGTCGGTCAGCACATCGCCATTCGTCACAACAAAGGGTTCATCGGGTCTTGGGTCGAGCAATGACATCGCTCCCGCTGTGCCCAAAGGCGTGGTCTCATCCACATAGCTGATCGATACGCCGTAGCCGGTGCCATCACCAAAATGGCTGCGGATCATGTCACCCAGATAGTTCAGCGACAGAACGAAATGGCTGAACCCCTGAGCGCGGGCGCGTTCGATGATGTGCTGCAGCATCGGCTTGCCGGCCACTGGCAGCATCGGTTTGGGGCAATTTTCCGTATGAGGTCGTAGCCGCGTACCCTTGCCGCCTGCCATAATCACCATCATGGCACCATGGGCGGGCGGGGCGCCCAATTCATCCCAAAGATAGAGGCCGACCACCCTGCCTTCGGCATTGACCTCTGGCACCTGCTGAACCTTGTTGGCCTTCATCAAGGCCTGCACCACCTCGCGGTCGGTGCCTTGGGGCACCACCAAAGGCGCGGTGTTGGCTATCTCTTGGATCGAGGTGTCCATCGTCATACCGCGCAGCAGCCCACGGCGCAAATCACCATCAGTGATCAGCCCATAGAGCCGGCCATCGTCATGTACGCATAAAACCAGCTTGATGCCGACCTCGGTCAAGTTCTCTACCGCTTCGGCCAGAGTGGCCGTGACCGGCAACGACGCGCGGGACCAACTGGATTGGAGATCGATCATGACGGGCATTCCAATTGGTTGTTTTGCAGGGGAAGGTCGAAAAATTGCTTGGGCGCAGCGGGCGGCCTCCAGGCCTCGATCGCGGCCACGGTCTGGGCCGAGGCACCGCCCGTGCCATAGGGGTTCACCGTTTCGGGCAGGCGGGCGCGAAAAGCCGGATCGAAAAGTTGGGCCAGAGCCACCGAAATGGCGTTGCGCTCGGGCGCACAATCAATCACACTGTCGGCGCGCAACCGGCCGTCTTGGCGGGCGCCGATATTGACGGTGCCGACGCCAAAGGCCGGGGCCTCGATCAAACCGCTTGAAGAATTTCCTACCACGCCATCCACACTGGCCAGTGCCGACAAATAGCGCCGCTGTCCCAGCGAGACATGAGCACAGGCTCGGTTGGGGTGAGCGGCGACAAAGTCCCGGATCATCGCAAACAGGGCCCGGCCCTCATTATCCGCATTCGGCAAGGTAAATATCAGCTGCGCGTCAACCGTCTCCAACGCCGCCAACAATTCGGTCATCTGCGCGGTGGGAGTGGCGTCACTGACGGTTTCGGGGTGGAAGGTCACCAGCAGGTTGCGCGCTCCCCACGGAAAATCCAGGCTCGCCTCCAGCGTGGGCCGGTCCATCCGATCGAGCTTCATAATGCTATCAAGCCCAAAGCCGCCCACGCACCACACCCGGTCCGGGTCTTCACCCATCTGCACCACGCGCTGGCGATAGGGCTCTGCGGCGGTGAAATGCAGATGCGCCATCTTGGTGATCGCGTGCCGGATCGCGTCGTCATAGGCGCCCTCGGTCACCTCTCCGCCATGCAGATGGGCAATGGGAATGCCCGCGATTAGCGCTGCAGAGGCCGCGGCAAGAATTTCAAACCGGTCGCCCAGCACGACCACCAGATCTGGAGCCAGATGAGCAAAAGCATCGGCAAACCCAGCAAGCCCCAACGCCATGGATTTGCTCACTGCTACAGCCGTATCCGAGCCCAAAAGCATCTCGACTTTCCAATCGATGGAAAAGCCATCCTCTTCGATGACGCGCCAAGTGGCGCCGAATTCCGGCGACAGATGCATCCCTGTGGCCACGACCTGAAGGGCGCAAGAGGGCGCGTCTTTCAGCCCTTGCATGACCCAGCGCAAAAGTCCGTACTCCGCGCGCGACCCGGTGATGACACAAACCCGCTTCACAGCACGATTTCCTCGTCTGTCGCAAAGGCGCGGCGGGCTTTGTGGCTCAGCACCTCGTCCCAGCGCATCGGCGAAAGACCCGTACCCGGGCGTTTGACAGTTAAGTTGTCTTCAGAAAACCGCTCACCTTCAGCGATGGGCCGGGCGGCGACGATGGATTTGCGCGCCACCGCACGGTTGGCTGCCTCGGACGGGGTCAGCCGTTTGACGGCGCTGCCAAGCGCTGCCTCGATGCGGCGAATGCCCCGCACCATCGAGGTCAATTCACTTGGTTCCAAGCTGGCGGCATGGTCGGGACCCGGCAGAGTCCGATCCAGGGTAAAGTGCTTTTCAATCACCGTGGCCCCCAGCGCCACCGCGGCGATGGGGACATCAATCCCCTCGGTATGGTCCGAATACCCAAATGCCACGCCAAAGGCGGCCTGGATTGCCAGCATGGCGCGCAGGTTCACCTCTTCAATTGGGGCAGGATACTCGGTGGTACAATGCAGCACGGTCAGGCGGCTGCGCGGCAGACCCGCGGTCTCGAACGCGTCAATCGCGGCTTCGATTTCGCCAAGGCTGGCCATACCCGTCGACAGAATCACATCGCGCTGAAAGCTGGCGATCCGGCGCAGATAGGGCAAGTTGGTGATCTCGCCCGAAGGCACTTTGAATCGCGGCAAGCCAAGCCTACGCAGATAGTTGAGGCTCTCCATATCGAAGGCGGTGGAAAAGAAATGTACGCCCTTGTTATGGCAATAGGCGACCAGTGCGTCGTGATCAGCCTCGCTCAACTCTAACCGCTGCAGCATGGCCAATTGATTTTCGCCCTCGACCCCATCTTCATTGCGGGCCTGATAACTGGCTTTCTGGGCAGTACCTGAGGCCAGTCTGTTGGCCTTGAAGGTTTGAAACTTGATCAGGTCGGCGCCCGCCTCGGCAGCTGCGTCAACCAAGGCCTTGGCCATGGCCAGATCACCATTATGGTTTACGCCTGCTTCCGCGATCACCAGCACAGACGTCCGATCTTTGCTCATGACGCGGCCCTTTCCGCGTTGTATCTGACAAAGCTGTTGCCGGGTTGGCTGTGGGTGATCACACAGCCTGCGCCGATCACGCTGTTGGCGCCAATAGTAATGCCCTGCTTGAGTACCGCGCCGGAGCCGATGAAACACCCCGCGCCGATCGTGACGCCGCCATTGACGCGCGCGCCGGTCGAGATATGGCAATGGGCGCCAATCCGGGCATCGTGTTCGACCAGGCTCTGCGAATTGAGGATGCCGTTACAGCCGATCTCGGCCGCAGGACCTACAACCGCCCCATGCATCACCAGCGTGCCAGCCCCTATCAGAGCATGGCGCGACACGGTCGCGCGGGGCGAAATCACTACAGGCAAGGCAGCCCCGGCCTCTTGCGCGGCGCGATAGGCGCGTTGGCGCGGCGCGGCCGACTTGATCTGGCCAAGGGTGACCAGCACCGCACCATGGCGAGACACACACTCAGCCAGGTCGGCATCGGTGCCAATCACTGGATAGCCCAAGACCGGGACTTTCGGGGCATCGGGACGTTCCAAAATACCAGCAATTCCGATCTCGGCGCCCGCCTCGACCACGTCGATAGCCGCCTTGCAATGGCCGCCGCCACCTATAAGAACAAGTGCCGTCATCGTACCTGCCCCCCCAGATAAGCTGATGAAGGAATGTTGATCACTCGCTGCGCTAAATCCTCGGTCACCGGCAGCGCCATGCGCGGGGCCTCGGCATAGATTGGCAGGCTGTGCAACGGCTCCCAGATCGGACGGGCCATCAACCCGGCCTCGTTCAGCACGCGCAGCACCGTGTCGCGCGCGTCGGCGGCATGGGGCTTCAAGATCAGCGTGTTGAGCCAGTAATTCGACAACGCCCCCGCGGGCTCGACCAGCACATCCAAATCGGGATGCTTGGAAAAGGTGGTCAGATACGCCTGAGCTAGGCGACGCTTTTGCGCAAGCCGAGTCTCTAATTGAGCAAATTGCGCCACGCCAAGCGCAGCGTTGAGGTTCGGCAGGCGGTAATTATAGCCGATCTCGTCGTGGAAAAAGCACCAGGCATGAGGCACTTTGGCAGTGGTGGTCAGATGCTTGGCATGCCGCGCCAAGTCAGCGTCGTTGGTGACAACCGCTCCACCGCCGCCAGTTGTCAAAATCTTGTTGCCGTTAAAGCTGAGCGCCGCAATTCGGCTCAGCCCGCCGCAGGGCTGACCGTCAAGGCGGCTGCCAAGCGCCTCGGCCGCGTCCTCGACCAACGGCAGGCCGAACTCGGACGCCACATCCGTCAGCCCCGCCATATCCGCCGGGTGGCCAAACACGTGCATGGGCACAAGCGCTGCAATCCGGCGCCCAGTTGCCTTGTTGTAGAGACCGTCACCGCGTGGCGCGCAAATCTGGGCAAGATAGGTGCGCAAAGCATCTGCGTCGATGCCCAACCGGTGCCGCTCAGCATCGACGAAATGCGGCACGGCGTGCAAATGGTGGGTGGCATTGGCGGTGGCGACAAAGGTGAGACTGGGCATCAGCACCTCGTCACCAGGCGACACCCCAACAAGCCGTAGCGCCACTTCGAGCGCGGCGGTACCATTAACCACAGCCACTGCATGGACAGCGCCGCAGGCCGCCGCAACCGCGGACTCGAACGCGTCGACATATTGACCCACCGACGACACCCAACCAGTTCGGATGCAATCGGTGACCAGAGCCTCTTCGTCACCCTGGAATTCCGGCACATGCAGGGGCACGAACTGCTGCGGCTGGCCCAACACGGCCTGCAAGCGTTCTCGGATATCGTTTGCCAGTACGAGGGGGTCGGGCATGGCCGGGCCTAGATGTTATACTGTTCGGTCTTGTAGCGCGCGATGTTGTCAGGGTCCTGATACCACTCGGCGGTTTCAGCCAGCCCGCGCACGAACCCGTCACGCCCGCCAAATTCGGGGTTCCAGCCAAAGAGCCGCTGCGCCTTTTCGGTGCCGGCAAACAGCCGCTCCACCTCTGACTCTACGGGTCGAAGACGGTCGGGATCCTCCATCACCTCAACCTCGACCCCCATTGCCTCGGCGATCAAAGACACCGTAGCACCGATCGAGATTTCAAACCCGCTGCCAATATTCGTAACTTCGCCCTCAACAGCCTTGCAAGTCATCGCCTGAATAAAGCCGCGCGCTGTGTCTCTGACAAAGGTAAAATCACGGGTGGGGTGCAGCGCGCCCAATTTGACCTGCCGTGCACCGGTAGCGATCTGACTGACGATGGTCGGGATCACCGCGCGTGCCGACTGCCGGGGGCCATAAGTGTTGAACGGGCGCAGCACCGAGACGGGCATATCAAACGAACGCTGAAACGACAGCGCCATCTGATCGGCGCCAACCTTGGTGGCAGCGTAAGGCGATTGTGCGTTCAGCGGGTGCTCTTCGGTAATCGGGACGAATTGCGCAGTGCCGTAGGTCTCGGACGTCGAGGTGCATAGCACAGAGGCTAGGTCTTGGCGTCGTGCCGCCTGCAATACGTTGAGCGTGCCGGTGACATTGGTCTGCACATAGGCGTCGGGCGCGTGATAACTGAACGGAATGGCGATCAGCGCCGCAAGATGCAGTGCCCTGTCGCAGCCAGCAATCGCAGTATCCACGCCGTGCGGGTCGCGGATATCGCCGGCGACCACCTCGAACTGCCCAGACACATCGGCGTCAACCGTGTCGAGCCAGCCCCAGCTGTTGAAAGAATTATAATACACAAAGGCGCGGACATCATATCCATCCCGCACAAGTGCCTCAACCAAGTGGGAGCCGATGAAACCATCGGCCCCGGTCACAAAAATCCTCTCTGCCATCTTCTTTCCTGGTCACTTGCGTGTGGTTATGTCTTGTTCTTGTTTCGGCCCGTATGTCAGCCGATTTTTTAACGCTCTCCCCTCAAGAAAAGCGGTAGTACAAAAGGGCAAACGCCGAATGCAGGACTACGGGACGCTAGCCCGCAGCCCCCGACACAAGGCATGGGTACGTGCCGTCTTTATCAATAGCCTGCTCGTCATCGCGCCCCAAAAGGTCTAAAGTCTGTGCGCCCTAGAAATTGACCAAGACTGCGCGCTATTTATGCCTTTTCAGCGCTTTCTTGCGGGAACGTTTAGCGGGGGCATGACCGAAAGCCAAGCTGTAATTCACCACGCACGCCGATCTACTCGGAACCGTTTTGCTTATGCAGAAAAAGGTCTAGATAGGTGTATGCACCACGCCGCCCGTGGCATTGACCCAGGTGTCAAACGGCAGGGGACCAGTGGCAAAAACTGGCTGCTTGAGAGTGCTGTCAAACACCATCTTGCCTTGCCATTTTCCAGTGCTGTTGATCGTGTTGGTTCGGGTCTGCAGATCGGTAGAGGGTACCGTGAAGCGATCGCCACCATGGATTGGTGCCAGTGCATGCCAGGCGCTCCCGTCATTGACCCATCCGGCGGCTTCCCCCGGATTGGGAAACAGGTTCGTGATCGCGCGCCGTACCTCCCCGGCCGCGGGCAGCCCAGCATAATTCACCGAATAGCCATGCAAATCGCCGCGGCAGTAGAATAGACATCGGTTTCCCGAGGTCTGGGTGTCGTCATAGCTCACGCAATCGGTGGATACGATTGAGGCATTGTTCGTCTTCAGCAGATATTGCTTGCCATCGGCCCCGGCTTGATCTTGAGACGTGGTAATCTGGCCGACATGCAGCTTGGCCGTGGTAGAGCCCACACTCAAAATATAGCTATCGTTTCCCGCGCCCGGGTGATAGAGTCCGACATTTGACAGGATATGTCCGATCTGGACCACTCCGCCATTGATGTTGACCAGCGCTCCGCCGGCTGTGTGGATCTCACAGCTTTCCAGGATGATCTGATCGATCTGCACATGCTGGGAGTTGATGATTTGCAACGCACAGCCGCTGTCCACCTGATCCGCCGCAAAGTTGGAAAGTACCAGGTCTTTGCAATTGTTGATATAGAACCCCTTGGGATTACCGTTGGCCAAAAGCCCTTTGGCATGGCAACCGATGAATGTATTTGACGTGGTACCGGTCGCGCAATCGAGATACCATTGCCAGTCATAGGAATTGTCCGCCCGGCAATTGATCCAAGTATTCCCCCAAATCGTGCCACTCGATGATGTCGTGACGAACCCGCGATATGCGTTTCGGGTGATCACGTTTATGACGGTGTTTTTGGATAGCTGCTTGCCGCTGTCAGACGTGCAAAGCTGAATGGCCTCGCGCCCTGAGTTGTTGTTTTGAGACGCATACCAGACTTGAAAGTTGGAAAACACGCATTTGGAGCCGATCAGCTCAACCCCTGCATGATCGCCGGTGATATAGATAGAGGCCCCCCTGCCCTCGACATTGATATTTTCAAAGATCAGCCTGGCCGTCGTGGCATATCGCAAACCTCCCAGATCAAGCGTGCCGTAAAGCTGCCCGCTGGCCGCGTTGATCGTCTTGGCTGCATCGGCAGCGGCTTGGATCGCGGCAGTATCATCGGTTGCGCCGTCTCCCACGGCCCCGAATTGCATCGGTGAAAACGCCCCGTTGCGCTGTCGGATCGAATACAGCTTAGTCCCGCCAGCGGTGGTGAGGTGGTGGTCCGTCGCGGCGGCTGGGGCGATCTTGTAAGTGAAATCGCCATCGGCCACCTTGACGGTCGCGCCCTCAATCGCCTGTACCTTGCCGGGACTCTGATCGCTTAACATAATGGCATCCTGCAACAGCGCGCTCACTGAAGGAAAGACCCGCGCCACGCCGGTCTGCGCCCAGTTGTTCACAACAATACCGGTTTGCTTGGGCAGACGCTTTCCGTCGGATTTTTCAATGGCAATGCTATAGGCTCCGTCGACCAGATAGCACAGATCCACCCTGCCATGACTGTCAGCCAATATGGGGTTGGCGCGGCTGTTGGTCAGCCCCGGGTCGGAAAACAGCCGGGCCTGGTTTTCCGAATCGCCGTGAAAAACATAAACCTTGGCCTGGGGGATCGGGATCGAGAATTCATCAAGCGCCCAAGGCGCGCCATCAAACTGCAGCAGGCTCATTTGTGTACCCCTAGATAGAAGAGAAATCCAATTCCCGACCCTTCCACCATCGTAAGGTAGAAATCACTAGATGCCGGACTTGCGCGGCAAATTTCCAAACTCTTCTGAACATTTTCGTAATTCACCGTTCGGACGTTGCTCGGGAAACAGATTGGGGATCGGTCGCGCCCATCAGCATTGTCTGAAAGAGTCACTCATGGTAACCACTAACAAAACAGTTAAAAGGGGTGTCCATTTCCCTACGGCGATCCTGGATCGATTTGAACAGCCATACCTCCCGATATAGGTCGTTGTCCGACGTTTCGTATTCCGGCGGGCCATGCATAATAAAACAGATCGGTCAACGCATCCAACACATCGGTTGAAGTGAGCTTGTGGTCGACGCGAATCATCGGTGTCTCTTTTGTATATCCATCGATGATGTTCAGTGCCCGATAGACACGCCCATCGTGGGTCCGATCCTGGACGAAGACATAGGACAAGACTTGGTTGGACCACTCCGAGCTGAGACGCATACACGATCCGCCGTTCAGCCAGAATCACTCTTTCTTCTTTTGCATTTTCCGGACCTTCAACCTTTCACGCCGCTGGATTCGTTCAACACGCTTCGGAGTAGGAGTTCCCTGGGTTTGATGGACACTTTTTCACAGATGAAGGAGAGTGTTTTTCATGCTGAGAACGAGGAACCCATACCCCGCACCCCGCGGAAATTAAGGAGCAGATGGTTGCACTGGTGCGGCCCGGGCGCAGTGTGGAAAGCTTGGCGCAGGAGTATGAGCCCTGAGCGGCCGCGTTTCACGAATGGGTCAAGCTGGCCGCGTTCGATGATGGAGGTCGCAGTTGAAGGGCTGGACTCCGCAAGCCCAAAACCATCCGCGAAACCGGGGGAGTTCCAACTCCAACCAACGTCTTTTCTTGGACGTAAACCCGAGCTTGCGCAGGAACCGGCCAATCGCGTCGGGATGCGCCTGAACGCCGGTCGCATCTGCCAGCGCAGCAGCTAGTTCGGGCATGGTCACGTCGCCGTCCTGATCAATCAGTTATATCAAGAAGGAACGATGAGGGGCGAGCTTGCCATTGCCCCGAGGGCGACCCTGAGGTGCGGCCTTGGCCTGTCCAGTGCGTCGGATTGCAAGGCCCCAACGCGCCCCGGTGGCAGGCGAGAGCTTTAGCCGCAATGCCGCTGCGCGCCCGCTTAACCCTTCTTCAATCAGGTTCTGAAACCGCGCCCGCAGCGCGTCCGGTAAAGGTGCTGACATGATCCATATCCCTAAGCAGGATGAATCATATTTGACCTCTCAAGGGAATCCCTCGCGATTCAGGTTTTGTGTAGGACGCTTTAAGGCGCTATTGCTTTAGCTCCGCCCCTTCCCCTCATACCCATCCATCAAGATCTCCAGCATGTCGTAATAGGCCCGCCGGTCCGCTTTGCACATGGTGCGGAACCTGTCCAGCACGTCGCGGGGGCCTTTGAGGTTGAGTTGGGCGTCGGCGGACGCCTCGCGCGACGGGAACTGTGAGACGGCGTCGATGGAGCGGCGGGCGTCGGATGTGGGGCGTGGGGGAACCGGAGCCCCCTGCCCTGCTCTGCTCTGTGTGCCGCCCCCTGCCCCGCCGGACGGGCCACGAGGCGCGAAATCGTCGAGGGCGTCGTCGAAGGACGGGATGGCCAGGGCTTCGCGGTCGGACATCAGGCCGCCCTCCCCTTCTCGGCATCGCGGATGGCGCGGAGCTTGGCGATGACCTCGGCGCGGAACGCCTCGATATTGCCCAGAGCGTTGCCCAGCCCGTTGACCAGCTTGGGATCCATCTCCGCCACCGTGCCCCCCATCGAGAACATCGCGGCAAAGGCGTCGCGTTCGTGGATCTCGGTCTCGAAACAGTCGATATGGGCATTGTCGCGGAACTGCGCCGCGATGTGGCGCGCGGTGCGGGATTTCACTGCCGCCCGGCTCTGGGTGAAAAGCACCGCGTAAGGGATGCGGCGGCGCGTGGCCTTCATGTCGCGATGCACCTCCTGGATCACGTCGAGCGCGGCCAAAGCGTCCTGCTGCTGTTCCTTCATCGGGATGATCACCAGATCGGCCTGGCTGATCGCGTAGCTCATCAGCCGCGAGGCGGTGCCTTCGAGATCGATGATGACAAAGGGATCGCGGGCGGCGGCGGCCTCGATCTCGTCGAGGATGGTCTTTTCGCTCTGGTTGGTGACGACCGTCAGCGCCTCGGGACACCCGGGTTTCTCGGCCCAGGTGGTCACGGGATGGCGCGGGTCGGCATCGATGAGCGTGGTGGCACGATGGGCGGCCAGCGCCTGTGCGAGAAGCAGCGCGCTCGTGGTCTTGCCCGAACCGCCTTTGGAATTGGCGAATGCAATCACCGGCATGGGAGAGGTCCTGTCTTTTGTTTTTGTCTGCTCGTTATTGGCCCCTTCGCGGGGCTCTGCGCGAAGGCTACCATAGCCAAGGCTAGCCTACCAAGGGAAACCTTGGGCTAGGCTAGGCTACCCTAGCTTGGGGTAGGGAAGAGTAGCTGTGGATAGCTCCGGGTAGGCTATGGTATATCTGTATTTATGTTTTTTTTCAGTATATTAATGTGTGGTAGACTAGGATATTCCCGGGTACCCTATGGTAGCGGGGTGAGGGCGCAAACAAATACTGCGGACAACCGGGTTGCGCCACCATTGGCCCACTCCTTTCGCCGCATTTTTTTGTTACCACACTTATTGCCGGCAACTCCTATATATTGTAGTAACGAAAAATGAAGATCGCGTATGATCCGGCCAAGCGGATCGCAACCCTGAAGACACGGGGCCTCGACATGGCGGATGCAGGCGCAGTTTTCGACGGGCCACACCTGACCGTCGAGGATGACCGGCGGGATTATGGCGAGACGCGGAACCTGACTATCGGGTTTTTGGATGGGCGTATGGTCATCCTGGCCTGGACACCCCGCCCGGATGCGACACGGGTCATCAGCATGAGGAAAGCCAATGAGCGCGAACGGAAACGATACGGCCCGCTATTTGGGGGATGAACCGGATGACGATCTGCCCGATCTGTCTACCGACGATTGGGCTGGCAAGATTGCCAAGGCCAGGGTTCAGCGCGGCCGGCCGAAAGCGGCGGTGACCAAGGTTTCGACAACGATCCGGCTGGACCCGGACGTGATCGAGGTGTTCAAGGCCGAGGGTCCCGGTTGGCAAAGCCGGATCAACGATGCGCTGCGCAAGGCGGCGGGGCTGTCCTGAGACGGGAAGGGCAGGGGGCTCAGGGCGTTCCGCGGCGTTCGGACCATTTGCGGCAGAAGCCGAGGAAGGCCATCTCGGGGTTGCGCGGGACGGCGGAGGCCCATTGCCGCCATTCGGCCTCGATCATGCGCACGTCCCAGCCGGGGGCGGCTTCGCGGGCCATGTCGTAGACCTCCGGATCGAGCGGCGGGATCGCAATGATTTCAGAGACATCCGGGCCCACGGTGCCGCGCGAGGTGGCGATCATCTGGTCGCGCGCGTCGTCGATGCGGATGTGGTAGTCGGGCATGTGCCCGTATTCGCGGTCTTCCTTGGCAATCGCCGCCACCAGCCTTCGGAACTCGCGCAGGGTGGAGCCCGAGCCGCATTTCTTCTGCAGCACCGCCATCGAGACGCGCCATTCGCGCTGCCGGCCGCAATGTTTGCGCGCCAGCTCGTAGATCCGCCGTTCCAGCGGCTTGCGCAGGCGGAAATATTCGCGGCTGAGCGTCAGCACTTCCTGCGCGCGGATCGCGTTGAAGACCCAGTCGGAGAGCTTGACCTCGACCTCCTGCATGCGCCCGTCGCGGGTTTCGCGCACGATGCGGGCGCGCTCGATCAGCCCGAAGGTCTCGAACACTTCCTGTCCGCCCGTCGTGATGTTGGTGGAGATGCGCGTGCCCGCCAGCCGCTCCATCGCCGCCTTCAGCAGCTGGTAGCCGCGCCCGGTGGTCATCCGGTTGGTGGCCTTGAGCAGGTCGGCGGCGTGAAAGCGGATCACCTGCTGCGGCTCGCGGCCTTCGTTCATGCCCTTGATGAGCGAGGAGATGCAGTAGATCAGCACGTCGCGGTCATGCACCGTGGCCAGCCCGTCGACCGAGGGCTTGATCTCGATGGTCGCGCCCTTGTGCTCGTAGCGGCGGGGGCGGGTGTCGGGTTTGGTCGACAGCGAGAAGATCGGATGCTCCATGGAGCCCACATCGCCCTTGGGCGCGGCATCGAGGATGTCGCAGACGAAGAAATCGCCTTGCGGGTGGCGGTCGGGCAGCAGCGGATAATCGGTGGTCACGGGGGGCGGATCCTCGAACGACACTTCACACACGCTCGACCGTACAACGACACTTCACACACGCCAAGGGCAAAACGACACTTCACACACAGATCAACGACACTTCACACACACCCCGGATTTGGAAAGCGACTCTGTTTCAAGGGGTTGGAGCTCATGGGGCAGGGGGTGTGCAGGCGCGATTCGGGAATCACCACTCTACACACGGGGAATCACCACTTTACACACGCAGAATCACCACTTTACACACAGGGGGTGTCGGCATGGCATTGATATCGTTCCGGAAAATGCCGCTCCGGGAGACCGTAACACTCTATTTAACACATATATAACACCCAAGAGACGCGCGGACACGCCCGAAGCGCCATGGCCGGGGCAGGGGGCGGATGGCGGGATCTGCAGAGAAGAGAGAGGCTGACGGCCCGTGGAGCCTGCCCCGCTCAGGTACTGCGGAAGGCGATCTGCCCGTCCTCGATCAGTGCGGCGGTCAGCCGGCCGGTGGCGTAGGCGCCGGTGTCGATGGCGATGCGCCCCTGTTCCATGGCGGGTTCGGGCACGATCGTGTGGCCATGCACCACCCAGGTGTCGTCGCGGCGCGGCACCGTCTCGAAATCCGGATGCCCCCAGAGCAGGGCGCGGGAGGATTGCGCCTCGATGGGCTGTTGCGGGTCGGCGCCCGCATGCACCACCGCGATATTGCCGCTTTGCCAGATGAGCGGCAGGGCGCGCAGCCAGGCCTCGCGTTCGCGCCCCAGCCGGCTTTCCAGCTGATCCCTCAGCACGTGCCAGTCATCGTCGCTCGCCCCGGCGGAGGGCGGCTGCAGCTGGAAGCTCGCCACCGTCTGCAGCCCGCCATAGCGCATCCAGCGCGGCCCGGCCTGGGTGGGGGTGTCGAGGAAATCGAGCAGCATGCGTTCGTGGTTGCCCATCAGGCAGACCATCCGCTCCGGCGCCATCTTCTGGCCTGCGATCAGGATGTCGAGCACCCGGGCGCTGTTTTCGCCGCGATCCACATAGTCGCCCACGCAGACGATCTGGCCCGGGGCGGCCTCCTCGGCCAGCTTGGCAAAGAGCCGCTCCAGCAGCCGGTCGGCGCCGTGGATATCGCCGATGACCGTGAAGGGCGCGTCCGGCGCAAGCTCTGCGTCGAAGGCCGGTTTGCGGTCGCGTTTGCGGAACATGGACAACATGCAGGCTCAGATATGGGCTTTTGGCGCAGACGCCAAGCCGGCCGCTGCGACGGGATCGCGCTCTTTTGGCGCAAATGCCGTGGCATATGCGCAACGATTGGTTCGGGCGTCCCCTGACATTGCGGAACAGGCAGAGGTTTTCCGTTTCAAATCAAACGGTTTTTCCCTAGTCTGGCGGCAATAATAAAGACAGGCAGATATACGGGCATGGGAACAGGCTTTCTCGGCGTGTTCACTGTTTCGCAGGCACGGGCAGATATGGCGGACTTTTGGTGCTGCATCTTTCGATGTGATCCGGAACGGAACGGAACGGCTTCGGGCCGAAGCAGCGGAGGCGTGATGCGTCGCCGCCCGACTTCCGTGGCAGAGCGGTTTTCCCCCATCCCCCGGCCCACCTGTCTTGATTGGTCTGGACCGGTTGGGGAGGGCGCATGCCCATGAGATCCTTGCGTTTTATCTTGCCGCTTCTGGCGGTTCTGGGGCTTTCGGCCTGTGGCGGGGCCGGCCCCGCGACCCAGGCGATCCTGAATGCGACCGGGGCCTGGAAGGTCGACCGCGCCGCCCAGGACGAGCCGTTTGTGCTGGTCGATACCGGGCTCAACTTTGCCAAGCGTCTGGCGGGCAGCGTGCATGAGAACCACTGGAGCATGCCGGGCGGCGGGCCGACCTCGTTTGTGATCGGGGTGAGCGACGTGCTCGACATCTCGATCGTGTCCAACAACAACACCGGCTTTGTCGATTTTGCGCAATCCGCGCTGACGCCCATCGCCACCACACCGCTGCCGCGGCAGATCGTGGCTCAGGACGGCACCGTGACCGTGCCGCTTCTGGGCCGGGTGCGGGCGGCGGGACGCAGCGTGCAGACCTTCGAGCGGATGCTGACGCAGCGTCTGTCGGCGGTGCTGGTGAACCCCACGGCGATTGTGCAGATGGTCGAACGGCAAAGCGCCACGGTCTCGGTGATCGGTGCGGGCATCTCCAACCCCGCCACCTATCCGATCAACCTGTCGGACCGGCGGTTGCTCGATGTCATCGGCCGCGCGGGCGGGCCCACCGGTGAGGCCGACGAGATCATCATCACCCTCTCGCGGAAGGATTACAGCTACCAGGCAGTGCTGCATGACGTCTATGCGCGCAGCGATCTCAACCCCTATCTGCGCGAGGGCGATCTCATCTCGGTGGAGCCGCGTCTGACCCGGGTGCAGGTGCTGGGCGCCACCGGCAACAACACCATGGTCGAGATCACCGATATCGATGCCAAGCTCATCGATGTGCTGAGTGCGGCGGGCGGGCTGACCTCGCCGCGCGCCGACCTCAAGGGGGTGTTTGTCTACCGCGACGCCTCCCGGCACGAGCTGCACGCGATCGGCGCCAATCTCAATGCCTTCATCGGCCAGGACTATATCCCGACGATCTACCGTTTCGACATGACCGAGCCCACGGCGCCGTTCACCGCCAAGGCGTTCCGGATGCAGGATGACGACATCCTCTACGTGGCCGACAGCGCCAACGCGAAGCTCACGAATTTCTTCAGCGCGGCGGGGCTGCTGGCGCCCACCCCGGCGGTCTATGTGCAGGACGCGACGCTCGGAAACTGATCATCAGAAAGACGTGCGCCAGCTCCGGGTGCCCCGCAATGCGAGGGCGCTTGGAGCGCGCGCGAAAACCGGTTAGAGCGATCCCATGCAGAACAGCCTTCGCCCCGCAGACATGATGACCGGCTCGGCGCCTGTGGGCCCCGGCGGTCCCGGCGCCCCTGAGGACGAGGACAGCATCGATCTCGGCGTGCTGCTGCGCATGCTCTGGGCGGGCAAGTGGATCATCCTCGGCGCTACGCTCTTTTTCTCTGCGCTGGCCTATTTCTACGCCAGCCAGCAGACGCCGATGTACCGCGCCAATGCCACGGTGATCTTCGATCTGCAGGAACGCAACGTGGCCAATATCGAGGAGGTGGTGGCCGCGCGCGACTATGACCGCGGCGCCGATCTGCAGAACCAGATCGAGGTGCTGCGCTCCACCGCGCTGATCGAGCGGGTGATCGAGAAACTGAACCTTTCGCAGAATGCCGAGTTCAATCCCGCGCAGGCCACGCCGGAGCCCGGATGGTTCGACTGGCTGACCCTGCCGCCGGAGATCGAGGCCACGCTGCAATCCATGGGCCTGATCGCCGCCGATCCGCCGCCGCCGGATCCCGCGTTGCAGGAACGGCGCTTGCGGCTTGCCATGATCGAGCGGGTGCAAGAGGGATTGCAACTCACCCCGGTGCGCAATTCCACGGTGATCCGGATCGGCTTTGTCTCGGAAAATCCGCGCACGGCCGAGCGCATCGCCAATGCCATTGCCGATCAGTACATCATCGAGCAGCTCGAAGGAAAACTCGACGCCACACGTTCGGCGACGCAATGGCTGAGCGACCGGGTGCTGGAGCTGCAGGACCGCGTCACCAGTGCCGAAGCCGCCGTGGCCGATGCCGAGGCGCAACTGGCCCAGGATGCAGGCCAGACGCTGGAGATCACCCAGGCGCAGCTCACAGAGCTCAACACCACGCTGGGCACCACGCGCGCGCGCGAGATCGAGCTCACCGCCCAGGTCGCCCGGCTGCGCCAGGCGCTGGAAGACGGCGTCGATGTGGGGGCAGTACCGGAGTTTCGCCAGACCGTGCTCATCCAGACCTATCGCGAGGAGGAGAGCGACCTGCTTTCCCAGCGCGCAGCCCTGCGTGCCAATGTCGGGGAAAACCACCCGTCGGTGCTGCGCGTCAACACGCAGCTTGCAGAGACCCGGCGCCGGATCGATGAAGAGGCGCAGCGCGTCGTCGATTCGATTGTGGTGGAGCGCGACGCCGCAAGCGATCAGGCCACCGAACTTGCCCGCCGGGTGCGCGAGCTCGAGGAGCTGGCGCTCTCGCAAAGCGCCAGCGGCATCACCCTGCGCCAGCTCGAGCGCGAAGCGCAGGCGGCCCGGCTGCTCTACGAGAACTTTCTCGGCCGTCTGCAGGAAACCTCGCAGCAGGAGAGCCTGCAATCGGCCGATGCGCGGGTGATCTCGCCCGCCGAGGTACCGAACTTCCCGATGACCGCCGGCAAGCGCCGGACGCTGGCCATTGGCGGCATCCTGGGCCTCATGATGGGGGTCGGCATCGTCTTCCTGCTCAACCGGCTCAACAACACGTTCCGCAGCCCCGGCCAGCTCGAGGACGAGCTGCATCTGCCGGTGCTCGCCAGCATCCCGATTGTGCCCAATACCGGCAACAAGCGCCGCAAGATCCTCGAGCATTTCCGCGAGAAACCGGGCTCGAGCCTCGCCGAGGCGATCCGCGGCCTCAGGACCTCGATCCTGTTTTCCAATGTCGACCACCCACCCAAGGTTGTGATGATGACCTCCTCGACCCCGCGCGAGGGCAAGTCGACCACCGCCGCGCTTCTGGCGCTCACCAGCCAGCAGATGGGCCGTTCGACCATCCTCATCGATTGCGACCTGCGTCTGCCCGCGGTCTCGACTCTGCTGGATATCGACCTCGAAAAGCCGGGCCTGCTTGCGGCGATCAACGAGCCGCATGCCATCGAAGAGGCGGTCAGCGTCGAGCCGGACTCCGGCCTGCACGTGCTATTGATGCGGCCGCGGGATTCGCGACTGACGCAAAATGCCGCCGATATACTGGCCTCTCAGAAATTTCGCGCTCTGATTGAATATTTGCGCACGCGATATGATCTGATTGTGCTCGATACCCCGCCGACGCTGGTTGTGAGCGACGCCCGAATCGTTGCCAATTCCGCCGACGGGGTGGTCTTTTCGGTGAAATGGGATTCCACGCCCCGCGGCGCGTCCGCTGAGGCGATCAAGCAGCTGCGCGGCATCGGGGCGCCGGTCGTGGGGGCGGTGATGACCATGGTCGACGAATCCAAGGCGGCAAAATATTCATATGACGGCTACGGTTACGGCTATTACGGCGGGCAGTACAAAGACTATTACGTCGACTGATCATCCCGGCTTCCGGCCCGGGCCCCCACGTCCCTGATCACTTGGCCAGGCTGGCCAGATGCGGCCATGGAATGATCACCCACAAGGCAGTGCAAGACTTTCGGGCGTGAAAGCGGCGTCCCATACCAGACAATAGTTGCTACTTTGTTAACGACTAAGGTATAGGGGCAATAAGCCGGCGCGGACCGAAATAAGCGTCATAAACGATTCAATTGCAGGTGCCTGTTGTAGCGTGCCGTACTGATATGTGGGGATATTGAATGCCGACTTTTGTTGCGACCATCAACGCGGAAAACTTTCCCGGCACGCCGGGCGGCACGGACGTTGTCGATTATCGCCCCTCGACGGGCGGCGTAACCGTTGATGTGTTGGGTGGCGGCACCGGAAACTTTGCCGAAGGCGACAGCTACACCTCGATCGAGCGCTACTTTCTGACCGATATCTCCACCGAGGTGGACACCTTCATCGGCAGCGACGCAGACGAGCGCGTGCAGGCGTTTTCGGGCCCCAACGTGCTCATGGGCATGGGCGGCGACGACATCCTGCGCGGCGGTGATGACCGCAACGTGCTCAATGGCGGCACCGGGCTGGACCGGATGTTCGGCGGCACCGGTGATGACCGGTTCGACGTGGCCGCGGGCGATGCGGTGGCCGGCGAGGCCTATCGCGGATTTGCCGGCACCGACACGATCCGCCTGATCGCGGGCGGCACCGGTTCGGAGGTCGATCTGAGCGAGGCCGTGCTCAACTCGATCGACGTGTTCGAGTTCACCACCGACGTCACGCTGATGCTGGCCAGCGTCCAGCTGATGGGCGCGGATGTGCTGGGCACGCTGGCGGGCACCGGCGAGGTGGTCGAGGTTGTCGACTGGGATGCGCAGGCCGAGAATGTCGATCTCGACAAGGCCTTCGAGCTCATCGACAACGGCGTCGATGCGGTGCGGTGGGCCTTTGGCGGCGATACCGGCGACGTCACCCTGACCGAAGAGGTGCGCGACGAGGACACCGGCGACACGGCCTATGTGGAGACCTTCGTGAATGACGGCCCGGTCGATCTGGACCTTGCCTCCAACATCACCTTCTACGACATTTTCTACAATATTTTCCGCACCATCCGCACCAAGGATGACGGCGAGCAGACAATCACCGAGTTCGACCCGGTCTCCGGCGACGTGCTGGAAAAGCAGATCTGGGATCTGAGCGCAGGCGGCACGGGCTTTAACTTCCAGTACCGCTTTCTGGCCTACGATTCAGAGGGTCAGCTCGAATATCGCCTGAGCCTCTTCGACACCGAGGAAGAGAAGGAAGACATCTTCACCGACGGTGTGCTCTCGGCGATCTTCTACACCGACACCAGCGATGACGGCTCGGCCTTCAGCTACGACACGATCGAAGAGGTCTTTGAGGATGACGGCAACGGTGGCGTGCAGCTCAGCTACCGCAAGACCGTGAACGACGCCTCCGAGACCTTCGCGGTGATCGAGCAATATTTCGAGAACGGCACCATCGAGCGCACCGTGCGCGAGACCCAGAACGGCGTCGGCTCGACCGTCGGCACCAATGTCGACCAGACCTTTGTGGCCACGGAAAACAACGAGGTGATTGCCGGTCGCGGTGGCACCGACACGTTTGTGTTCTCCGGCGATGTCGGCAACACCCGGCTCAACGCCTTTGGCAATGGCGACCAGGATCTGCTGGATCTCACCGCCTACGGCATCGACAGCCGCGACGAGCTGGAAGACGCAGGCGCGCTCAGCTATGACGCGGTGAACCTGGCGTTCACCATCGATGTCTCGCAGATCGGCGGTTCCGGCTCGATCATCCTGCGCAATGTGGTGGATGGTGATTTCGGCAACGACGATTTCATCCTGATCTGATCCGGACATCACTCCGGAACCCTGGAAAAGCCGGCCTCTTAAGGGGGCCGGCTTTTTCCTTTACTGCGCCGGTTTGTGCTGGGTTCCTTGATACATCCGCGTTGACGGTATATCTTGGCGGTATGTGTCGGGAGTATGCAGAATGACAGCCGCGACGAGACGCAAGACCTCTCTGACCCTGGACGGTGTCCTGCTGGACGAGGCGCGCGCGCTCGGGCTCAACGTCTCCGCCGTGGCCGACGCTGCGCTTCGGCAGGCGGTGGAAGAGGCGCAGCGCCGGGAATGGCTTGAAGAAAATTCCGAGGCCTTTACCGCGCAAGCCGCCTGGCACGACCGGCACGGGCATCCGCTCGCCGATATCCTTGCCATCCCGGGAGGCGGCGGGTGGAAACCCTGACCCGATTCGATGTCGCTGCGTATCAGGGTGTGTTCATGGTGGTGGTCGAAAGCGACCTGCTGCCGCCGGATCCTTCGGTTGTCGTCATTCCGCTGCTGGCAGCGTATCCCGCCATCCGGCATCTCAACCCGGTGATCCACCACGCCGGACAGGACCTGATCCTGGCCACGCGGTTGATTGCGGCTGTGCGCCGCGCGGCGCTGACGCGGGAGGGATCCGTGGCGGATCAGGGTGACGCCATCACCCGCGCGGTGGACGTGCTGATGGGTGGGGTTTAAAGCTTTTCGGGATATACCTGAGACATCTCGCATCGAAAATGTCCCGTGAACGCGAAGCGTGACAGGGTATTTTCGGTTCAGATTTATCCCGAAACGCTACAGCAGGGCAGGGGGTTCAGCCCGGGCCCTCTTTCAGCGCCGCGCTGGGAAAGGATTGCGCATATCCAATTCCCAGGATCCAGGCAAAGAACGCGGCGAGCGCCGGCATTTGCAGGCTGAAATCGAAAAGCGCGTGAAACCCCGCCAGAAAGACGCAGGCCAGCGCAATGGCGGGGGCCGTGCGATTGCGCTGCCGATCCCGAATCCCGCGGAATAACTGAACTCCAATCGCCAATAAGGCGAGGTAAAATACAATTGCTGCGGGAATTCCCAGCTCGAAGATGTTTTCGAGATAGGAGTTATGCGCCATATCCCATTCACCGCTTGCGGCCTCGATGGGCACATGGGCGCGAAAGGCGCTTTCGAAAGACCCGATCCCGTGCCCCAGCAGGGGCCGCTCTGCGATGGCCTCGACCACCGCCGGGAAGACCGCGAACCGCCCGTTTTCATCCGATGTGGTGACCACGCGGTTGAGCGTGCCGGTGGAGCCTGAGACGAAGACCGCAAGCACCACGGCGCCGATGATCAGACCCGGCCCGATGGCGGCATTTGTGCCGCGCTGGCGGCGGATGCTCAGCAGCGCCAGCACGCCGATCAGCGCGGCCAGCGCCCCGCCGCGCGACAGCGACAACATGATCGCGCCACCACAAAGCGTGACCCCCGCCAGCCAGACCCAGCCGCCCGAGACCAGCCCGCGCAGGAACCCGCCAAGGGCGCCGTCCTTGCGCCCCTGCGCCTGGTCCGAGGCCCGCAAAAGCAGGGCGATAGAGGTCACCAGACCAAAGCCTGCAAAGGTCGCATAGCTGTTGCGGTTGACGAAACTGGCCGAGACATTGCGATCGGCCAGATTGCCGAGGATCGGGTTTTCACCGCTCGCCGCGGCGTAAAGTCCGAAGCCCGCCAGCGCCATGGAAAAGAGCGCAAAGAGCTTCAGCGACCGCAGCGCCACCTCCTTGTCCTCATGGCAGCGCAGCGCGATCCAGAACACCATCGCATAGGCCGAAAGCCGCATCAGGATATGCAGCCCCTGCACCGGATCGGCAGAGACGCGGGGGGCCGCCCCTTCCGGCGCAAACTGCCAGACCGGATGGGCCCAGCCTGCGGGCAAAAGCCCGGGCAGGGTCTGCAAGACACCCCAGAAAAGGGCCGCCAGAAAGAGCAGCGCGGGCAGCCAGAGCCGGGCAAAGGCGCGGGGTGGTTTCTGCACCGCATCGAGCAGCAGCGTCAGCGCAAATAGCCCGGTCACGGCCATGGACATCAGCGTCCAGCTGACCGGCCGATTGGCCCCGAGAGCCAGGGTTGCGACGATCAAAACGGCAAAAACTGCCCAACCAATAAGCGATCGTCCACTGCGCGCAACAGTTTCCACAATTCTTCCTCCGATATCGTTAACCTCTCAATGGACAATCAATTTGCCAAGGTCTATACCGGGCACATGTTGAAGACCGTGTTTGAGGTGGAATCGTGAAAAAGCTATTGATTTGCTTGGCATTCGGGTTGGCAATTCTGTTCACTGCCCCCAGCGCCGATGCATTGACATTGCAGCAGCAGCGCAATCAGGTCTTCGTGGCGCTGAAAGACGTGATGGCCGAGATTCGCAGCGAGATCACGGATCTGCAGACCGAGCGGTCGCAGACCCGCAACCGCCGCGACCGGCTGATCATCAACCAGCGGCTCAAGGTGGCGTATGGCCGCTTGCGCTTCATCCAGTCGACCCGGACGCTGGCGCGCTACAATTACAACGAGACCCAGCTCGATGCGCTGATCATGCGCTATAATCTGGCGGTCAGCCTCAGCTGATCCCAAGGGTCAGCACTGGACATCTGGAAGCCTCCGTTTTGCGGGGGCTTTTTCATGTGTAAGGCGCGGTATCAACTTTCCGGCGGCGGCAGATCCAGCCCGAGATCGGCCGCCCGCAATTCGGCGACAAAGAAGTCATAACTTTCGCGGCGGTGCTTTAGCTTCACCGTCTCCAGATCCCGCAGGATCGCCATCCGCACCTCGTCGGGCAGATCGACGGACGGCGCATCGAGCGCCGGAGCCTCGTCTGTCACAACCTCTGTGTCGACCAAATCCGGATCTTCGATGTCCAGATCCTCGAAAACAAAGCTGAAGAGCGCCAGCGCAAGGTCGATGCGTTCCGGCGCCAGCGCGAAATTGTAAGGCGCCAGCGCCCAGGAGGTCTGCAGCGCCTGCGCGGCCTCGGCGTCATTGCCCGCGTAAAGCTGCGCCCAGGCCATCACCGCCCAGCCATGTGCATTGCCGGGATTGAGCGCCAGGCTTTCCTCCATCAGCGCCACCGCATCCGCGCCGCGTTCCATCACCACATCGACCGAGGCCACGATCTGGCCGTCGCCGGATCCGCCAAACGGGATGAGATCGGCGCGGATATAGGACACCGCCTGCTGCATGAGATAGCGCGAGCGGTCATACATGTCGCTGCCGCGCTGCAGGATGTCCTGCTCGAAGACATTGTCCCGGCGCAGGTCTCCGTTGAACGCAGGCGCGGAGGAGACCAGCGCAAAGGCCGACACAGCCCCGGTGGCAAGCACCGCAATCGTGCTCACCCTGACCAGAAAGCGTCCCATTTGTCCCCCCGTTTCATGCCCGGTTTCGCCGCTGTTTATGCGCGCTCAGCCCGGGAAGCGCAATTGGCGGGACAAGGGAGGGCCCGGGGCCTGGGAATGGCTGGTCGAATCGCGAGAAAAGGGAGGGTATTGATGTCAGGAAACACCCTTGAGTTGTATTGTCGTTAATTGAAATCTCGATATGGCTGTGGCGTCTTATCGGGGAGTGCCCATTTTTTGATCTTATTGTTCGCGTGGTTCAATTTTCGACAGACCGTTGCAATAACGCATGCCGCGTTCCAGCGACGGCAGGGTCACGCGCGAGTTTTTCAAGACTCCAAAAAGATGTTTTATTTCAAAGAGATAACTTTTATTATGCACTATCACGTTCGAGCGCGGGTCGCACAGTAGCCGACACGACTCAACGATGCTCCATCCACTCCCCGACAGTCAGAAATTTAATTGCGGGTCAAGTCTTGCGCCTATTAACAAGGGTTAATAAACCGTTAAGGCAATTCTTGTGCTGCTGTGTTTTTGGGGAAATTCCTTATGGTTCAGGTGGACTATAGCTACGCCGAGATTTCTGATGTCCGGCGCTCCCCCAAACCTGTCCGCCGCGGCGCTTTCAAGCTTTCGAAACTGGCGTTCGACAAGATCGTCGCGCTGGCCTGTCTTCCGCTCATCGTGGTTGTGGCGCTGGTCCTGCTTTTGGTGAACCCGGTCTACAACCCCGGCCCGCTGTTCTTCCGGCAAAAACGCATGGGCCGGAATGGCGCGGCCTTCCAGATGATCAAGTTCCGCACGATGCTGCCGGCCGGTGAGGTTACCCGGCTGCACCACGAAGGTGTGGAGACCGCGCGGATCACCAAACTGGGTCGGCTCTTGCGAAAGTACCGCATCGACGAGCTGCCCAACATGCTCAACGTGCTGCGCCACGAGATGAGCGTGATCGGCCCGCGCCCGGATGCCTGGGATCACGCGGTGGTGTTTTCGCAAGAGATCCCGACCTACAGGCACCGCTTCGGCGTGCTGCCCGGCATCACCGGTCTGGCACAGATCCGTCAGGGCTATGCCGAAGGCGTCAACCAGACCGTCGCCAAGGCCCGCCTCGACCGCATCTATATCCGCCAGCAGGGCTTTGCGACAGAGCTGCGGATTATCCTCGGTACGGTGCGGGTGATCTTCTCGGGATTTGGCGCGCGCTGAGGCGCGGGACGTTCGCGCGGAGCATCTCTTGCAGGCTGCAACCGGTCTGAATTCATTCGAGAACTTCGCGCTCGGGATTATCTTTTCCATCGATCAAGGCACGCTCTGGCGCCGTAAAATGTGGGTGTCACTGTCTCTTTCCGGGGCCGTTCGACCTGCCTCAAAAGCTTGAACAAACGGGTCGATCGCCGTCGGGTATTCCCCCGCTTGCCAGAAAAATGAGGCGCGGCTAGGCTCGATATATTCGACTCTATCGACGTATTTTATCAGGCCATTTCCTTGGAGGGTCATCGGGGAGCAGATGGCGAGGGGGCTGGTTTACAGAGGGATCTTCCCCGCGAACCAACCGGAGGAGGCAAAAGGCCATGGCATCGGGTTTACTGAAGCGATCCGCCGCAGTGCTTATGGTGCTCCCTGGGGTCGCGGTGGCGGCGTGCGAGACGGCGGTTGCGGATTTGCAGGCGCGGCTTGGCACCGAGGATATCGCCCTTCTGACCGACGGGGCGCGCGCGCTGCAGGCCTCGGGCTGCAGTGACGCGGTGGTCACATCCAGCCTCAGGCAGGTGGCCTCGATGGCGGCGCGGCGGGCAAATGCGGCCCTGGGCTCCGGCGATGCGGCAGGAGCTCTGGCGCTGCTCGAAGCCGCCCCTGTCCTGCATTGGGAAGTGCTGGCCATGCGCGGCGCGCTGCAGGCCCGGGTGGGTGATTTTGCCTCTGCTGCGCAGTTTTACAACGAAGCGCTCGACGTGCTGGGCGCCCCCTCGCTGACGCCGCAGGATCCGGCGCTGGAGGTTGTGGTGCCGCGCCTGATGGCGCTGGCGCAGGAAAGCATGATGCTGGCCGACAGCACGCAGACCAGCATCCGCTCCGATGGTACGGCTTCGGGGTTGATGCGGGCGATCAGCGGCGGGCTGTCGGTGCGCCAGGACGCGGGCAATGCGCCCACCAGCACCGGCGCGGGGCAACCCGGCGCGCTGGAAAAGTCCGATGATTACAACGTGGTGACCTCTGCCGCTGCCGGGGTCGAGCAGGTCTTTCTGCCGGTGCGCTTCGCCTTCGGCTCGGCGGAGCTCAACGAGATCGGTCAACGCGAGGCGCGCCGGCTGGCGGCCTTCCTGCGGCGTCAGACCGGGGTCGAGCGGCTGACGCTGCTGGGCCATACCGACGAGATCGGCAGCGCGGAAAACAACCTGGCCCTGTCGCTCCGCCGCGCCGAGACGATGCGCGGTTTCCTGTTGGCCGAAGGTGTGCAGATGGAGATCGAGACGCTGGGGCGGGGCGAGGCGGAGCCGCCCAGGCTGGTGGATTCCACCGCCTATACCGATGAGCAGCGCCGGGCGATTGCGCGGCGCGTCGAAATCTCCTTTGACACGCATTAGGTCGATCGCCTTTGCCGCGGGGCTTGTCCTGGCAGAGGCGTCGGCTTTGCAGGCGGCGACCCTGGGGCTGGTGGTGGGCGTCAGCGATTACGCGGCCTATGAGCCGTTCGGGACCATCTCCGAGCCGGGGCAGGCCTATGACCTTCAGGGCGCGGCCAATGATGCGCGGCTGATTGCAGCCGCGATGCGGCGCGCCGGTATCGATCTGCCCGACGCACGGCTGCTGCTCGATGAGGGGGCCACGCAGGCGGGGTTTCTGGCCGCCTGGCAGGGGATGCTCTTGCAGGCCGCGCCCGGGGACACGCTGGTGGTCACCTTTGCCGGGCATGGCGCGCAGGAAACCGAGAGGGCCCCGCCTTTTGACGAGCGCGACAAGCGCGACGAGACCATCATGTTTCATGATTTCGACCCGCAGCGCCCCGGCACCGGGCGGCTGACCGATGACGCGCTTTACGCGCTTTTTGCCGCGTCCCCGCAATTCGACATCGTCTGGCTGTCGGATTCCTGCCATTCGGGTGGGCTGACGCGCTCGGCCGGGCGCACCCTGTCGCGCTTTGCGGGGCTTTTTGACGGGCTGGCCGCGCCTGAGCTGGCCGAAGTGCCTGTCGGGCCCGACGTGAATGCGGATCCCGACCAGCCGCTGCCGCATGTCACGCAGATCCTGGCCTCGGCCAGCGAAGAGCTGACCGTCGATGAGATCGAGATCGACGGCGCCATGCACGGCGCCCTGTCGTGGTATTTCGCCAAGGCGCTGTCGGGAGAGGCCGATGCGGATGGCGACGGACGCACCACCCGCGCCGAGCTCTCGGTCTTTCTGGATGTGCGCGTGTTCACCCATATGAACCAGACCCAGCAGCCGCGGATCCTGCCGCAGGGCGACAACAAGATCCTTGTCGAGACCGCGGCTCTGCCGCTCTCGGGGGCCGCGTTGCAGCCCGATCCGTCCTCCGAGAAGATCGACACGCGGCTGCCGGTCTCGGTGATCGGGGCGCCCCCGCCGGGGCTCGATCCGGACCGTGTCCGGCAGGTCGCCCTGGGGGCGGCACTCAGTTTCGAGGCGCAGACCCCGGATCGCTGGATGGTGAAGAACCGCACCGGCGATCTGATCACCTTTATCGACAGGGCAGGCGGGTCGGAGGATCTGCCGGTCAGTGCCGCGCCGCTGGTCGCCCGGGCCGAAGCGCTGGACCGGATCCGGCCGATGGTGGCGGCCACTGCAGGCGCGCCGCGGCTCTCGCTGCAGAACGGTCAGGGCTATCTGCGCATGGGGCAGGAAGCGGCGTTTCTCTATGAAGGGCCCGAGGAGGATCTGCCCTATCTCACGCTCTTCAACATCGCCGCCACTGGCGCGGTGCAGGTGGTCTACCCGCCGGCCCATGCAAGCGGGTTGATATCGGGGGGCCGGTTCTCGTTCCGCTCTCCGGTGATCCCGCCGCCCGGGGTCGACCAGCTGGTGGCCGCGGCCTGCCCGACCCCGCCCCGGGATCTGCGCGCGGTGCTGGAGGCGCTGGACGGCCGGACCGTGACCGCGGATCTCATCGAGGTCATGGCCGCGGCCCCCTGCCAGTTCACCATGCTGGGTCTCTACACGACGCAATAGGCGCGCAATAAGGAGGAGAGGACATGATGCTCAAAGCGGATGGGGGTTTCGGACAATCCAGGCCCGGCCTGCGCATGCTCCTTTGGGCCTTGCTGGTGCTTGCGGCGGTTGCCCAGAGCCGCCCGGCCGAGGCGCAGGGGTATGACACCGCGCGCTGGGGGCCCGGCGCGGACGGCATGTCTGTCGGGATCTGCAACACGACCCGGTACCTATATTCCTGCTTTGCGGTGGCGTGTGACGAAACGGGTGATCTCTCATTTAAATTCACCTTCAATACCGGTGACTACGAGAGACGCCCGCAGACGCTGTTCCGCGTGGATCGGTTCAACGCGACCTATCCGTTCCAGTCTGACCGTTCGGGCGGTCTGTCGATGCAGGTGGATCCGGTCGCGCATAGACCCGCGCTGGAGGCACTTGCAAGCGGCAGCCAGCTGGTCTTTTCGCCGGGCTACCAGCACTATTTTTCGCTTCGTGGCAGCGGGCGCGCGTTGGAGGGGCTGCTGGCAAGATGTGAAGCGGGAAACGTTCCCGACAGAACCGCGTCAAACCGGGTTGAAGCGCTGGACGCACCACCGGACGGGGACGAGACGGGATTGGTCTGGAAGAACGAATTCGATCAATGGAAATGGTTCTTCAACACCGATTTTCCGCAAAACGATCTGACCTCAGGCTTCGATGATCCCAGCCTCAAAGACGTGCCTGAAGAAACGTGCAAGGCACGCTGCGTCGATCTGCTCTCCTGTCGCGGATACACCTATTTCCGCAAGACTTGCATTCTGAAAAGCGAGATGTCGCGGTCAAAACCGTTCCAGGGGGCACAGTCGGTGCGCCTTGAAAAGCGCGCGCCGCCCTGGCCCGCACCGCGCCTGCCGCATCCCGACGTGCAGATTGCCAAGGGGCTTGCGAGGGCCGAGACCGAAGCGGCGTATGTCGCCGAAGTCAGGCGCCGCGCAAAACGCTACGGTGGGGCCTGTGACGCAGAGCGCGCGGAGATGGCGGCCATCGCCGAAGGGTTTTCCGCCGATATCGAACAGACGGCGACCCGGGCGGGCACGATGCTCGAGGTCACCTGGCGCGGCAACGATCTCACGCGGGCGCTGCCCATGTGGTTCATGGTCACCTCCGAGGCGCCGGTGCGGTTTTCCGGCATTGGCAGCTATGCCTTGGGGCCGGACGCAATGGGACCTTTCGGCATCCCGACCGACCAGGCCCGGACCCGCGGGATCACAGCGCTTTACGCACGCGGCGCCGGGCGCGAAGGCCGGATCGGTCTGATCCCGCTCACCGCGGGCCGGCCCACGGTTGATCTGGTTCTGGTGGGCTATCTGCGGGCCTGCGAGGAAACGGTCGCGTTTTCCCGCAAGACGGTGACGCTCGACATCACACCCGACACACCCGAACTGGTGATCCATGACGAGTTCGATGCCTCGGCCTGGGAGTATGAGATCGCGCTGCCCGACCATAACCGTCTGATCTGGTTCAACGACGACCGCGTGCTGCTGCTCGACGCTTCCGACCAGTCCGAAGTGGCCGAACATGCGGGGCAGGGGCTTTCGCTCTCGCCAACTGGGCGCTTCATTTCCCTGCTCGCGCCGGATGTGGTGATCGATGTGATCGACGGCGCGGTGGTGGCCCAGCATGTGGAGCCCGACACGGCCCGCGCAAGCTGGTTGCGCCAGGACAGCTTTGCCCTCTCGGACACCGGGCCCTGGGGGGATATCGACCTTATTTCGCTCTTTCATGACGGGGTGAACGTTCAGGACCAGAACACCGGCCCGTCCTGCTGCCGCGCGCGGGATGTCAACGCCATCGCCACCGTCGATCTGGAGAACAACGCGGTGATCGTCGCGGGCACGCTGGGACATCAGGTGACCGCCTTGCAGAACCGCAATGTCAGTGATGGCGAAAACGCCGGCAGCGGCTACGCGATTGACGGCAAGGTCACCGATGCGGCGTTGATGAGGGCCGTGCGGTCCTTCGCGCCGGTCACCGATGTGGCGCTGGAGCCCGTCTGGGATAGTCCGATTGGCCCGATGGTCACCCGCCGGATTGGCACGAGGGTGGATCAGCAGGGCGATCGTTATCAGCCGGACTATGCCCGCCCGCTCGAGGCGCGCCGTCTCGCCGCGGCCCCGGTGCAGGGCGACACGATCACCTTCCGCGGGCTGGGCCGCGTTCAATGGCAAGAGCCCGAGCCGGAGTTGCGCGGGGTTGCGGCGGATCTGGCGCGGGTGGGTCTGACCTTCGCGCCGTCGGTCGAGGCGGTATCGAAATGGGACCTGCCGGAAGAGAACAAGGATCATCGCAGCTATCTCAAGGTCGCCTTCAGCGCGCCATACGAGGCCCTGCGGGCAGAAATGCGCGACGACCTCGCAGCGCATGGTTTCGCGTTGAACTGGGAGCTACCGAAATCGGATGCCCTTCAATGGGATTGCAATGAGTGGACGGCAGGGGAAGGCATAACTTGGTCGAATACGCCGAGTGTCGGCACCTTCTCCAGCCGCTTTGACGCCGTGCACAAGCTGACCTCAGGCCGTCGCGAGATCTGGATCCTGCGCGCGGTCTGCCAGGCGGGCGCGACGCTCGGTTCACTGCGGCAGGAAACCTATACGGCCATCTTCGACTCCGAGCAGCTCTCCGACATGGCCCCGCGCGACACCGTCATCGACGAGACATTGACCATGGGCAATTCCGGCGTCGATCTGATGGCCGAACACCCGATCATCTGGCGGCTTTACGCGGATCGCTACCTCTTGGGTGTCTCGGCAGAAGCCGGGGGGGTGATGCTGGTCGATCTGCAGGATTTCGAGCTGCGCCTGAAGACCGGCGATCTCGACCGCGCCTCGCTGCTGGCCGATGCCGCGCTGACAGAGGATCTGCGCCATCTCGTGCAGATCAACTCCGATGGCAGTTTTTCGGTCTACCGGCTGGACGGGTTCGCGCGGGTTCTGGACGGGCGGATCATCGACAGGGAAGTGGCGGTCTGGATCTCCAGCTACCAGTTCGACGCCACGGCCGAAGGCGGCAATTACATCTCGACCCGCTTTCCCGGCATCGCCGGGGAACATGCGCTGGAGCAGTTCGACACTGCCCTGCGCGTGCCGGGGCTGGTGGGCAAGGTCCTGGCCGGAGAGACCATCGCGCCACCGCCCGCCATCGGCCTGCCGCCGCAGCTGACAGGGGCGTTTTCTGCCGGGGAAGGCACTGTCGACATAAGCTACCGGATGAGTTCCGACCCGGACGGCGTGACGCTGCATCTCTACCAGGACGGGCTTTTGACCGAGAGCTTTGCCGCGGCGGGCGCGGAGGGCGCGTTTCAGGCCACGCGGCTCAGCGGCGCCCGCTGGGTCAGCCTTGTGGCAGAGGATCCCGACGGGTTCCTCAGCCGCCCGATCGGGGCCGATCTGGGTGATCCGCCGGAGGCCACGCCGCTGCGGCTTCTGTCCATCGGCCTTGATCGCTATGCCGATGCCGGTCTGCCACCGCTGGGCTTTGCCGCCTCCGACGCAGGCCTTGTGGCAGAAGCTCTGGCGGCGGGCGGGAACGGCCGCTCCACGCTTGCAGACCCCCGGGTTCTGACCGACGGTGCGGCGACGCGCGACACCGTGCTCGCCTCGGTGCGCGATCTGGTCGAGGGTCTCTCTCCGGGGGAGCACGCGGTGCTGTTCTTTGCCGGTCACGGGCTTCTGGCCGAGGATGGCGGGTTCCATCTCGCGGTGGCCGACACGCGGCTGTCGGATGTCTCGGGCAGTGCCCTGCGCTTTGCCGAGATCGCCGGGATCGTGGCCGGGGCGCGGGGCCGCGTGACGATCCTGCTCGACGCCTGCCATTCGGGGGCGGCCGGAACAGGTGCCTTTGCCACCAATGACGACGTGCTGGCGGGCACGCCGGGCAAGGTGCCGTCCAACGTGCTGATCCTCTCGGCCAGCCGCGGCCGGGAAGTGTCGCAGGAAAGCCCCGATCTAGGGGCCGGGCTCTTCACCCGCGCAGTGGCGGATGTGCTGCAGGCGCCGGAGAGCCACGACGACAACGCCAACGGGCAGCTGGAGCTGTCGGAGTTCTACACCTCCGTGCGCCGGCTGGTCACGCAACGCAGCGGCGGCGCGCAGAACCCCTGGATCGCCCGCAGCCGCGCGGTGGGGGATCTGGGGTTGTTCTGAGGGGGTGTTGGGAGCCGTCTTTCGGCGGGTCGTGGCCGGTCCTGCAGGCCGGAGGTTCAGGGGGTTTGCATCGCGTTGTGTGAAGATGGTGTGTGAAGATGGCAGGAAATAGCGACGTATGACATTTGTGACAAATGGCCCGCAGACTGGATCACAGAACCCGGCAATCCATCGCCAGGAAACTCCGGGACGGCGTGCATCCCAGGGTGCTGGCCCGCGACCACGGTGTTTCAACGCGCACGATCTATCGCTGCGCCGAGCTGATGCGGCAGATCGGGATCGAACGCGGCAGCCGGACCGAGGTGGTCATGTGCCGTGTGTCGCCGGCCGACCTCGCCCGGTTCGACGCCAGACTGAAAGCCGCGGGTCTGCGCAACCGCAGCGCGGCGCTGCGCAACGTGATCCGCAACGCAGGCGGTGTGGCCGCGCCGGATGCGGATCTCGCCGAAGCGCTGACGGGGATGCGGGGCGCGCTCAACAAGGTCGGCAACAACGTCTCCCAGATCGCGCGACGGATGAACGACGCCCGGAACCGCGGCCAGCCCGTGCCGTTCAGCGAAGAGGACCACGCCGCGATCCGGCAACTCTCGGGCCTTGTTCTCGACTTCGCCGACCAGGTCGGAGCGATGGCCGAAGGCCGCCGCGACAGCCTGGATCTCAAGATTGCTGATGTTCTGAAGCGGTTGGCTGAACGCGGGGTTTAGGGGCTTGGACAAGGAACCACTCTGATAGGGCAGCTTTGAACCGCGCCGGGTTTTCCGGAGACCGAGAAGTCGTGACCGGCTGTCCAAAGAATTGGACCGTTTTGGATCTGGAACTCCCACCTGTTCCCCCGCGCGCGAAAGAAGGAGGATTCCACGAAAAGACGCAACTTCACGGAGGCGCAGACGGTCGGTCCGTTCAGGCAAAGGCTATGAAAGCGCTCCTCAGAACAGGAAATCCGTGGCGTCCAGATCACCAATATCGACGCCGTTGAGCCGGATCGTGTTGCCTAGCCCGTCGCTGATCAGCACGCCGTCAGCGATTGGATCCATGTGGTTGTCCTCCAGATCGGTGAAGTCGGTGATTGCCGTCACGGCGGAGAGGTCGATCTCTTCGTTTGAATCGAGCGCGTCGAAATCGAGGATCGTATCCTGCCCCCAGCCATCTGCAAAGATGAACGTGTCCGACAGATTGCCGCCGTCCAGCCGATCATCGCCCGTGCCGCCTTCCAGCGTGTCGAGACCGCCCTGGCCGAAGAGCCGGTCGTTGTCCGCACCACCTTCGATCATGTCGTGACCGGCGGTGCCGAAGAGCAGATCATCGCCGCCGCCGCCCAGCAGCGTGTCATCTCCACTGCCGCCGATCTGACCGTCGTTGCCGTTGCCGCCGTCGAGTAGGTCGTCATCTGCGCCACCATCAAGGAAGTCGTTGCCGCCGACACCCAACAGGGTATCTTCGCCATCGCCGCCCAGGACCGTATCCGCGCCGCCCTGGCCGTTGAGGCTGTCATCGCCCTCTTCGCCGGAAAGCAGGTCATTGTCGGCACCACCAAAGACCCGGTCATTCCCGGAGCCCCCCTCGAGTGTGTCGTCGCCTTCCTGGCCCGAGAGCATGTCATTGGCGTCGCCGCCGAGCATGGAATCGTCGCCGTCCCCGCCAAAGATCCGGTCATTGTCACTGCCGCCTTGCAGAGTATCCTGTCCGTTCTGACCGAACAGCCGGTCGCGGCCGCTGCCGCCGACAACCAGATCGTCACCGGGCCCGCCCAGCAAGCGGTCAATCCCGCCGCGACCGAGAATGACATCGTGACCGGGCCCGCCAAGGATGGTGTCATTGCCGCCCAGGGCGTCGTAGTGGTCATCCCCCGCCAAAAGGTTGATGCTGTCATTGCCGGATGTGCCCACCATCGTGTCGTTGCCGGTTGTCGGGATGGTCTGGAAACTCGGGCCGTTCACAATTGTGATTGTCGCATCAGGGATCACGCCGACAAATGGCGTCCCGCTGACCGGGGTGAGAGACAGCTCAAAGGTCTCGTCGGCTTCGTTCAGAATGTCGCCGAGGATTTCGATGGTGATGCCGGCATGGGTCTCGCCGACCCCAAAGGTCACCTGATTGTCGATCAGACGAAAGTCGCTGTCCAGCGTCGCGGTGATCCCCAGCGCGGTCACATCAAAGGTGATCTCGGCATTGGCCGGGCGCGATAGCACGACGGGGATATCGTATTGCGCTGCAGCGACGAACTGCTCACGGGTAATCGTTGGTGTGATGGCGACGGCCCGGTTCAGGCCCACGCCATCGTCATCGAGGATATACCCCAGCGTCTGCACGCTGTCACCGCCATCAGCGAAAGAGCCGCCGACGATGTCCGACAGTTCCAGAATGACGCTTTCGTCGCGCTCGTCGATGGTGTCGTGATTGATCTCGATGGAGATGGTCTTGGAGGTCTCGCCGGGGGCGAAGGTCAGGGTTCCGCTGGTGTAGATCGAGTTGAAGCCATACTCGAGATCCTCATCGGAGGCTGTCCCGCCCAGGGTGCGGTAGTCCAGCGAGACCGCGTCGAGCGAGGGCTCGGAGAGGGTGACGACGAAGTTCAGGTAGTTGTTGGTATTTTCGGTGTTGGTCGCAGAGGTGACGGAAACCACCGGCGCCGGCGCGGTGTCGTCGTCGCGGATCACCGCCTCACCGGCCAGCCCGGCAAAGCCGAGGCTCGGGGCGCCGGGCGCGTCAACGACCAGCGAGAAGCTCTCGGTCAGCTCGGGGATGGTGTCACCGTTGATCACGACCTCCACGGTTTTGACTTCTTCGCCGATGGCGAAGTTGAGGGTTCCGCTGGTGGCCACGTAATCCTCACCGGCCACGGCCGAGATGTCCTCGGTGGCGTAGGTGACGCTGAAGGCGGTCGAGGCCGGTTGCGACAGGCGAACCTCGAAGACGGCAACTTTGGTGCCGCTGTCGCCTTCGACGACGGAGGGGTCAGAGACGAAAAGATCGAGATTGGAGCCCGCGCCGTCATTGTCGAGGATCACCCCGGTGGCCTGCAGGAGAATCTCGCCGCCGGCAAAGCTTGCATTCGAGGTGAGTTCCGACAGTTCCAGAATGACGCTTTCGTCGCGCTCGTCGATGGTGTCGTGATTGATCTCGATGGAGATGGTCTTGGAGGTCTCGCCGGGGGCGAAGGTCAGGGTTCCGCTGGTGTAGATCGAGTTGAAGCCATACTCGAGATCCTCATCGGAGGCTGTCCCGCCCAG
>CANMMF010000019.1 GCA_947498985.1 uncultured Paracoccaceae bacterium
AACACCGTCAGGCCACACAGCTCATTGGGCTATCGTCCACCAGCACCGGAAAGCATCGTGCCAATAGACCAGAGGCCGACGATGCACTAACAATCAAACCGGACCACCCGATGGGGGCACGCCAAAATACGCTCCTTGCGGGCCATGACGAAGGTGGCAAGGCCTGGGGCCGCATCGCGTCCCTGATCGAAACCGCAAAGGTCAACGGCGTCGATCCTCTTGCCTATCTGAAAACCACCCTCGAACGTATCGCCCGCGGCCATCCAAAAGACAGGCTCGCAGAGCTCCTTTCCATGGAACTTCAAACCGTCAAACGCATAAACAGATGACGCGCCGCCACCGCTTACGGTGAACGTGTGGGATGGGCGCTGCATTGCAGCCCGTCAAACTTGCCATTCGCTGCGAGTGCAATGGACAGGTGTCGCCAAACTCACGCTGAGGGCGCTTCGGGCGCGGGCGGCAACGCTGCGCTCCGCGCGGCCTGTGCCATTTTGGCGATCAATCTTTCGTAGTCCTGAAACATCAACGCCAGTCCAGCATTTTCAACAACCTCAATGGTCATCCAGGGATAATGGAGTTTCAGCTGAGGGATGGCGGAAAGATCGAATGTCGGGTCCTCTTTCGCCAGAAACAGCGACACCGACAAATCGGCGACAGCTTGCACGCTCGCGCTCCAATCGGACTGAAAGGCAATGTATTCCGATGCAAATGCCTGCGCGGCATTGGTCGCTGGGCCCGCCATCAGGCTCAGGTTGGCGACGAGAACCGGGTTCATGTCCTCGTCCTCGAGCAATCTGAGATCTGCTGCCGAGTCTTTACAAAGCTGGCGCAGCATGGGACCTGGCCCGATCCGCCGACTCATTGCCATGACGGCGCGTGAAGCAAACTGAACCAGATGGGGCGAGTTGCGCGCGGTGGACACAAAAAACCTCTGCCAGCGTCCTTGCCCCACGATGTTCTGCCCGCCCGGCAGACAGGGCCGCGCCCCAACTCCGACAATCTCGGAAATCAAACCGGGGAAGCGCGTCGCCACATCTGCGGCAAAGAGGAAATCCGTGCCCTGCGCCACGTAAGGAACACGTGTAATCCCATGCTCTCTGGCGAGGTGGGCTGCATCGGCACTTGCGGTCTCGATTGGGTCAGCCGCAGAGGGCAGTTCAGCGCTGTGTCCGTAACCCGCGCGGATCGGGCAAATGACACGCAGGTTGTGTTCAAAAGCCAGCCTGATCATCGGACGGGACCAACGCACCATGCACGATCCCATGTGAGAGAAAAGGATCGGGTTTCCGATAGACGGGCCCATGTCGTGATACGTCATTTTCCGGCCATCCGGCAGCGTCAGCGTCTTGAATGGTTTCCAGACCTCAGCTTCGAGCCAGTTGCTGGTCAGCACCGGAGAGGTGTGTGTGACATCGGACCCGGCCTTGGGGGCATCGGTCGGGAAATCGCCAAGCGTCATGGTCAACCGCACGATATCGGTCTGCGAACGGACGTTCATTTTGCGGATGATCGACTTGATCTGGCCACGCACCGTACCGTCGGTGGTCGCGCGGACCTTCGCGATGTGCTTTGCGTCCTGTCCCTGGACTAGCATGCGGACAACTTCCTGCTCGGCAGACGTAAGTCCAAAAACGCCGCACAGAAACGTTCCGATTGAATCGCGCCAGTGAAAATGTGTCGAAACGATCAATGCAGCCGGGCTGCCATGCAGCGCCTCCGGAAGCTGCATGATGCGGAAGAGGATTGTTCCACCTTTGGATTCAAGATCGGCCTTGAGGATTCTTTCGGTTGGTGGTGTTTCGGCCAGGACAGCCTTGGTTATTTCGAACAGGTTCGACTGTAGCTTTGGCGGCAGGCGAATGTCGCGCAAGTGACTTCCAGGTCCGATACGAAATGCCGTCTGACCGCCCGAATTGATCGCCTCGACAACCATTGCACAATTCAAAACAAGAGCGGAAAGGTTGATGTAGGGCCGCAGGAATTCGTCGAGGTCGGAGCGCATGTTGTCGTCGCGCTGCAGAAGGCTATCTGCGCGTTGCACATGGCTGGCAAGAGATTTGGCTGGGTTTCGGTCCTCACCATCCGCTTCGTAGAAATGATCCCTCAGGCCTTCATCGTGCCAAAGGTTTATGAACCCGTCGAGGGATGAGGGTTCCAACGCAATCTGATAAATGCGGTCGATGATCAGGTCGAGATCCGGCGGAGCGTTTTCAACTTTCTTCTCTGTCAAAACCGGAATGCCCCCTGCTCTACCAAGTCTTGCACGATCATGTGGCAAAGTCGCGTTTTATGACAATCGGCGCGTCGGAAGCCTTGGATTCGACCAGATACATGCCAATCAGAACCATCCCGACGGCGATCCATGCGGTTGCATTCATCGTCTCGCCCAAGAGCGCCGTTCCCCAAAGCACACCGGCAATTGCGGTGACATAGGCTTTCTGGCTGGTGAAGACCCCGCCGCCCAATTTGAGGAGCCGGAAAAACGTGACATTCACGAGCACAGTCAAAATTCCGATCATTATGATGACCGCGCCAAGCGGCGACATAAGATCCCCAGGCGACATGAAGCTTCCCGTCGCGACCGAGAGCAGCAGTGCCATAAGTGTCGAAAACCCAAACATGAGCGCCACTGCGGAAATCGGGTCGACATGCATGGGGCGTTTGGCGGCAACCGCAATTGTCTCGAACGCGTAAAGGAGGGGCGCTGCCAACGCGCCAATCAGCCAGAGATTCGCCTGAACGTTGTTGCCTTCCATGCGTTGGAAAAGGCTGACACCTACACCAGCAAGCCCAATCAATAGCCCCAGCATCCGGCGCGGTGCGGCCTTTTCAATGCGCATTATCGCCGCGAATACAAAAACAAGCAGACCTTCGAGGGCCAGAACAAGCGTCAGAAAAGTCGCCTCTACGTGCGCGGCCAGCAAGAAGATCGAGATGTGCTGCAATATTCCGACCACGAACGCCCAAACCAAGAAAAAGCCAAAATCGGATCGCGACAATCGCGGAAGCCCGCCTCGAGCCACCACGACGACAGAGCAAAGCAGAACCGCGACCAGGTCCACCCAGAATGCCATGCCGATGGGGTTGGACCCCATGCTTGCCGACAGTCGTGAAAGTGAGGGCATCAGGCCCGCACCGCCACCGCATATCACCAGAAGGATAATGCCCTGCAGCGTCTGAATGCGACGCAACAGCTTGACCTCGCGGGCATGGATCTCGCTGGCCATCCCCTGAAAAACCAGTGCAAGGCGGCCAATCGGATCGGGATTGCGCGCCTCAGCCACGAGGTTGAGGCTCTTTTCGTCAAAACGCCCGGATTCTACCTTCTCGGCGGCATCGGTCAGCGCGTTGATGCGGCGGAAATATTCCAGTTCTTGATCGCGGAATTGCTTCTTGCGCAGGCAGGCGGTCAGGCGCGCGTTCAGGATGACGGGATCAAAATCCTTTGGCAGGAAATCCTCGGCCCCCAGTTCGATGGCCTGCGACACACTATGTATTTCCCCTTCAAGGGCCGAGATCACAACCACCGGCAAGTCGCGTAGCTGTTCGTCGTCGCGCAATGTGCGCAAAACCTCGAACCCGTCCATGCCGGGCATTAGGATATCCAGCAAAACAGCATCGAAAGCACCCGAGCGTATCGCTGCAAGCCCGGCTTCGCCGTCGGGGGCGGTGTCGGTCTGATAGCCAAGATGTTCGCAAGCGAAGGCCAGCTTCTTGCGATTAATAGCGTTGTCATCAACAATCAGAACCTTTGCCGTTTCAGACATCCGCAGGCTCCAGTCTGGCATAGCCATCCAGCGCAGCTTGGGCCGCTGGCTCGATTTCCTTTACGAGGGGTTCGACCCGCATTGCCTGCCCAGCGGCGCAGGCCATTTCAAGCTCCGCGCAAAGCGATGACAGGTCCAGCGCCCCCAGATCCCGAGCATTCGACTTGCAACTATGCGTAGTGATCCTGAGCGCAGTCAGATCACCGTTTTTGGACTGAACACGCATATCTTCGATCTGACGCGGAAGGGTGGCGACGAATTCCTCGACCAGTTCCATCAGGTCATCGGTGCTGCCGCCGATCACGGCTCGCAGATGCCGTAGGGCATCGAGGTCCAGTACGTCGTTCATCTTACGTCTTCTTTCGCTGTATCGGGTGTTTCAGAGACAGATCGTTGGCCGTTGCGGGCGCGACGCAGGCAGGCACTCAATTCTTCGATGTCGATGGGCTTGCTGAGATAATCATCCAAGCCGGATTTCAGGTATGTGTCGCGATGCGACGCCAAGGCATTGGCGGTCAGCGCCACGATGTATGGACGATGGAATTCTTTCTCTTCGCGTAGAAGCGCCGTGGCCGTTACGCCATCCATGTCGGGCATTTCGATATCCATGAAGATGACGTCGAACGGTTGATGGGCCGCTGCGCGCAGGGCCTCGGCACCGCTGTTGACGACCATTGGGTCAAAGCCCAGGCGTGCAAGGATCTTGGCACCGATCTTGCGATTGATCGCGTTGTCGTCGACCAAAAGGATATTCATCGTCTGGTTCGGTGTGGCCCATTCAATCGTCTGCGCCTCGACCTCGGGTTGGGTCTCCACAACATCCGGACATAGAACCTTGACCAGGGCCGTCAGCATCTGGCGTGTCTTTGCTGGCTTCATCAGATGCGCGGCAAATCCGGCGGCGTCGAATTTCTTGCGCAACTCCGGATCAAGAAGCGAGACCGAGCTGTAGAGAATCATTGGCGGGGCCTCGGCTCCAAACTCTTGACGGATATCAACAGCCATGTGCAGCCCTGTACGCCCCGGCATCTTGAGGTCGGTAATGATGGCATCGAAGACCTCACCCTGCCTGAGAAGCGCAACCGCTTCATCAGCATGACGTGCGGAGTGCGTGCCGAGACCCCAACTCGACAATCGCTCGGCAAGGATTGTGAGGTTGGTGTCTTTGTCGTCCACGATCAGAATCCGGCGCCCCTCTATCAGCGCCTGCGTGTCCTCAATCCGGCGCGTGCTTGGTATGTGGGTGCTTTCAAAGGGCAATATGATCGAGAAGACAGACCCTTCTCCCAATGTACTGTCCACCGCGATCTCGCCGCCCATAAGATCGACCAACCGCTGCGTGATCACGAGCCCCAGACCCGTGCCGCCGAACCGTCGGGTGGTTGAGGCATCGACCTGGCTGAAAGATTTGAAGAGGCGATCCATGCGGTCCGGCGGAATGCCAATTCCAGTGTCGCGCACGACAATCTGCAGCCGGTCTTTGCCGCCTTCGTCTGTCACCCTATCAACCGAGAGCGTGACCTCACCTTTTTCGGTGAACTTAATGGCGTTGTTGAGGAGATTCAGCAGGATCTGCTTCAGCCGGACACTGTCGCCCAGAATGGCAGGCGGCACGGCTGGCGAGAGGCGACACGCCAGCTCGATAGCCTGCGCGCTTGCTTTGGGGGCGAGAAGTTCGACCGCACTCTCAACCGTTTCGATCAGATCAAGCGGCGCGGTCTCAAGTTCCATCGCGCCGGCTTCGACTTTCGAGAAGTCAAGGATGTCGTTGATGATGGTCAAAAGCGTCTCTGCTGCCTCGTTGATGGTCGAGGCAAAGTCGCGCTGTTCGGCATTCAGCCGCGTTCCATTCAAAAGCGCCGACATGCCCATGATCCCGTTTAGCGGCGTACGAATTTCGTGGCTCATCGACGCCAGGAAGGTGCTCTTGGCCTCGTTCGCGGCCTCAGCCTCTTCGCGCGCCCTCTGCAGCTCGGTCACGTCCGAATAGATTCCGACCTTGCCGCCCGTGCTGGTGCGGAACTCATTGAAGTTGATCCAGCGGTTGTTCCAACGCAGCATGGCCTCCGCATGATCGCGGGCGTGCCAGTCCAGACGTTGCTCAAGCCACTCCGCTTCGCGGCCCCGGGCAGTCTCGTCGAGATCTAGCTCAAGACACTTGCGCATGGTCTCTTCAAACGTCACGCCCGGCTCAGCGAATGCACCAAGATCAGGCCCAAGAATATCCTTGTATCGTTGATTGCAAAGAATGATCCGGCTCTCCGCGTCATAGAGCACGAAGCCGTCGAAAATCGAGTTGATCGCATCGGTCAATTGCCGCCGACTTTTCGAGATTTCGCGCAGATTGCTTTCGTTTACCTCGATGGCCGTGTCACGGAATACGGTCAGCGCGGCTGCCATTTTAGCAATTTCGTCATCCCCACTGGGCAAGGGCAGATCGGCATTGAGATTGCCTCCGGCAATCGCCAGCATGCTGTCGCTGAGCGCAGTGATCCGTGCGATCAGATTGCCGCTGACGTAGCGCCAGATCACAATACCCGCGCTGAGCAGGCTGAGGCCGCACACGATCATGATCACCCAGGCGCCGACGGTCTGCGCGCGTTCCGCGTCGCGACCGCCCGATCTGATCTGGCTATCCGCCTCGACAACAAGCCCGTTCATTCTGAGCGTGAGGTCCCGGGACAACTCCCCGTTTCGCGCCAGAAGGTCGCGACCCTGCTCCAATAGCTGAAGTTCGCGGATGCGTGTTTTCGTGAGTGACTCTTCGCCCGCGATAAGGCCGGCCAGTTTGGCGCTGGCCTCCTCAAGTCTGGCACGGCTGCCTGCGTCGACGGTACTGAGAATGCGGTCGAAGTTCTGAAGCGATCGTCTGAGCGGAAACGACAAATCATCGATCTCGGTCGGATCTGTTGCGAGGGCTGAAAAGACCAGCATGTCGTTGATAGCCCTGGCCTCGGACTGCGCTGTCTGAAGCGGCAGAGTGTTGGCGACCAGTTCGGTCAGCTCTTGCAAAACTGCTTCGCGGTCAGCGGCAGTGCTGTCCTCTGCATTTGCCTGACGAAACAGCCGTGAAAACTTGGCATCAAGGACCATTGTTGTTGGGGCAAGGACGCGCTGGATTGTCTGATCGGCGGTGCTCAATTGGTTAAGCAGCGCCTTTTTCTGCAATGTCATATCGATGCGCAGAGCGACGGCCCGGTCCAGGTCCGTAAGGTTCATTGCCAGTTCGGTCACTGCAGGGTTGAGAATGTCCGCAGCCCTTGCCCCGTCGTCAGACCGCCGAAGCTCGTCAATCATGACGTTGAGTTCTTCGAGTTGCTGGAAGATCTCCGCCGACGCTTCGGCCCGGCGAGCCTTGTTCTCGGACGACAAAAGCGTCGGCGCCGCCGAGATGATCCGTTCCGCCTGGCGCGAGATCTCGAAGGTGCCGATAACCGCTGGTACATGTGTACGCGTGATCCTGTCGAGGACCTGCCCGACGGAGTAAAACGAGATCAACGCCGCACCGGCCACAACAATGGCTAAAGCACTTATTCCGAAGAACGCGACCAGAAGTCGCTCGCGTACGCCCACCTCCGACGCCTGCCGTCAGAAGTAGATCGAAAAGGGAAAATAACGCGCGTTGATTTCCTGATAGGTGCCGTTTTCAATGATTTCAATCAACGCACCATTCAGGCTGTCCAGAAGGTCGGGCTCGGACTGGCGCACCGCGATGCTGATCCGGTCGTTGATGTCGATGAATTCTCCGATGAACTCGTGATCCCGACCCTCGTCGGATTGCAACCAGTCGTAGGACGGAAGGTTGTCGCCAAGAACAAGATCAATGTTGCTGGCGGCCAGGTCGGCCAGTGCGTCATCCTGCGTATCATAAAGGCGGATATCGACCACTTTGGAATAGCTTTCTTGCAGGTACGTCATGCTGACCGTGCTGCGAAGCACCCCGACCGTCCTGCCACTGAGCCCAGTGGGGGAAATTTCGATATCGCTGCCTTTCTTGCCCAAAAACGTCAGCATGTTGGAGTAATAAGGAAGTGTAAATGAAACCTGCTCTTCACGTTCTGCAGTGATCGACATTGAGGCCACGATCACATCGTAATTGCCCGCATTCAGACCGGGGATCAGGTCGTCCCAGTCGTTCTGCACGATCTCACAGGTTCTCTCCATGACGACGCAAAGCGCGTTGGCGATATCGACGTCAAAGCCCACCAGTTTGCCATTGTCGTCGAAGTAGTTGAACGGCGCGTAGTATCCCTCGGTCGCGATCCGCAATTCCTCGGCATTTGCGGAACTGACGGTCATTCCGAAGGCCGCCAGAAGAAGCGCGAAGACGCGGTTTCTTTTTGTAACTTTACTCGATACGTGCATCGCGCGCGCCCCCACCAGCTGCAAACCCTGTGTGCGTGGTCGCATCCTCGACGAATAGCGATCACGCGCCTCCAGAGTCTTCCCAGCGCACCCTGCCTGTCCATATCCCATATGGGATACGCGCTTTGAAATAGTTATCGGCCTCATGGCATCTCGCCGATGCTGTTCCCAGCAGCGGGCGATGTATTATCCGACCAGATCGAAGGTCCGATTCATGTGACCTTCGCCGATGGAGCTGTGTGTGCGCCTTCGATTTGCGTGGATCGAGGGGCACAATTCCGACATCGGAGTCCGCGCAGCAATCCCGTGATTAAGTGCAGTCGTCAACGTTGGGTTGTCGTTGTGGGAGGGCATGGTGGAACGGAGGATCAGTCATGGAAACACCAAACCTACCAGCCTTTCGCGCACTCCGCCCTGCTTGGAACAAAGGCCGCATTGTCGGCCAGAAGAGACCACTTAAGCCAAAGCATGTCTGGGCAATCCGGGTGCAACTTGAACTGGCCGAGAACCATCGCGACCTTGCGCTGTTCATTATGGCAATCGACAGCAAACTCCGAGGGTGTGATCTCGTGAAGATGAAAGTCGTTGATGTGATGTCATCAGGTCAGATCAAGGAGCGCGCCTCCGTCCTTCAAAGCAAGACACAGAAACCGGTGCGCTTCGCGATTTCGGAAGGCACCCGGGCCTCGGTCGAGAAGTGGATGGAAGACGAACCGATGATCGGCTCGGAATACCTTTGGCCTGGCCGCTTTCATGAGCGCCTGCACATTTCGACCCGCCAATATGCACGGATCGTCCGCGATTGGGCCACGTCGATCGGTCTTGAGGCGAGCGCGTATGGCACCCATTCAATGCGGAGAACCAAAGTTACGCAGATCTATAAGAAGACAGGCAACCTCCGAGCTGTTCTGCTCCTACTCGGTCACACGAAGATGGACAGCACGGTTCGATACCTTGGTGTCGAACTTGAGGATGCATTGGCCATTGCTGAAGCCATTGAAATCTAGACCAAAGGGCCGTTTGAGAGGACGGCCCCTTTCCGGACATTCACCGCAGCCATTGGCGCCGCGGTGCGGCATGCCCAGAGCGGACTTTCATTCACAGCGCAGCATTATCGGGTCGTTATCCTGCGAGATCAGTCCCTACCGACTTCTGGCAGGTGCTCTTTACTTCCTACAGCAAGTGAGCGGGTGTCCATCGGAACAGGCTTTTCTCATATTCAGTGATTGATTTCGAAAGCCACTGCATGAACAGCTTTGCCGCTGGCCGAACCGGACCGGGCAGCATGACAAGGTAATAGCCGATCTTTGGTATTGGATCATCAAACAGCGCCACGAGTTGTCCTGACTTCAATTCGTCAGAGATAAAGGCCGGTACCGTCGCTCCGATACCGTCGCCACGGCGGATACCATCCAGCAGCATGTTGCCCGGCATACGGACAACTCTCCGGTCGGCGGCGGGCGAGATTCCGACCTTTTCCAACCACAGGTCAAATTCGACTGACGCTTGTTCCTGAAGAAGAGTGAAATCAAGCAATTCTGCAGGATTCGTGAGCACCCGGTTTCCGATTAGCACGCGGGACGCGACGACCGTCAGACAGCCTGGTAGCAGCATCTGCGAGACAAGCCCTGACCAGCGACCTGTTCCGTATCGGATGGCCATATCAATCCCGCCCGGCTTGAGGTCGACAGCCTGGATCGTTGAATCGATCCTCAATTCGATATTGGGGAACTCGTCAATAAACGTCGACAGACGCGGCATGAGGAACGCGCTTGAAAACATTGGAGTCGCACTGACCACCAACGACCGAACCGACTCCGCGCTCGACACGCTCTCGGTCAAGGAGGCCATTTCAGCGAAGGCTTCAAGCAGGCCAGCCGACAAAAATTCGCCTTGCGATGTCAGAGAAATGCCGTGTCGGGCACGAGTGATAAGCTGGGTGCCGAGATGTTGTTCAAGCCCACGGATCTGCTGGCTGACTGCGGAATGGGTCACGTTCAGCGCCTCTGCCGCCCGGGTCAGATTTCGAAACTCGGCTGCGGCGGCGAAAGCTCTGAGAGATGTCAACGAGGGAAGCGTGCGCCAATCCATAAGTAAGATGATTTAACAATATAGAAAAATTTGCAACTAGGTGATCCCCCGATGCCAGCGCATGCTGGTGCAGGAATTCATTGGCTGACACAGGAGGCTAACATCATGAAACTTGCTGTATTGGGACTGGGCAACATGGGGTCAGCGCTGGCGCATTGCTTGCTCAAGGCAGGCCACGATGTCAGCGTTTGGAATCGCACGTCGGATAAGGCAGAGGTTTTCGCTGAGGCTGGCGCCACTATCTGCTCTTCACCTGATGATGCTGTCGCGGCGTGTGATTTTGTCATCTTCTGTATCAAGAGCCATAAGGAAACCGTTGAACTGGTCAGCGGGCTGAGCGTTTCGCTAAAGGGTAGGACCATTTGCGACATGAGCACGGGCGATACCTCGGATGCCGATAGACTGGTCGCCGTTCTGGAAAAACAGGGGGCTGGCTACATGCTGGGCATGATCAATGCCTACCCTTCCGGCATTGGCGGTGACGAAACCACGATCCTCACGGTAGGCAGTGCTGGAACCTGGGACCGTTATGGCAGCATCATCAGAGAACTGGGTGCAAAGTCCGCCCATGTTGGAGAGAAACCAGAGGCACTTGCAGCGCTCTTTGCTGGCCTCTTCACGGTTCGGCAGGGGTTCATGTTCGGAATGATCTACGGCGCACTTGTCTGCCAGAAAGCGGGCATCCCGATGCAGGTTTACGCCGACCAACTCCCTGCTACGATCAAATTGGTCAATGACTACCATGAACTCTTTGCCAGAACTGTTCCCACCGAAGATTACGACAATGCCGAAGCCTCGTTGAAAGTCTACGCTTTGGCGCAGGAGGATGCGCTGAAGACCTACCTGTCTCTAGATGCTCCGGCTGATTTTGTTCAGTTGATGCGTGACCGCACAAAGGCGGCCTGGGATGACGGTTATGGCGACAAACAACTGACCTCGCTGGTTCAGCATATGACGGATGCCTAATACAACAGACTCAAGCGGACAAAGCTGCAATTGGCCGCGAACAACTCAATGACCGCTTTGGCTTTCCGTGGCGAACTCGATACTTTGATTATGGCAAAGCACACTTTTGCGACCGAGAAACCTGTGTTCAACTCGGCTATTCCCCCGGTTTAGTCTTGAAGCGTAAGGCCCGGTGTCAAGAACGTTTGCGGAAAGCAGTCTTCAGTCGGTGCCTCTTCACAATTTACAACTGATCGTCGGGCGAAAGTTGCGTCATTGAAGTCCACCGAGCCAAGCGACACACCACACTGGCCCAAGTTGTTGTTGGGCAGCATCCTATGAAGTCTTGTGGGCAGCTCCGCCATTTGGTCTAACGTGAGGTTCTCGACAACCTCCCTCAAGGTCGCTTCCGCCAAGTGAGCAACCCGCGTCGCAACAATACTCCTATTCTGGCTAAAGCAGGTTGCGGCCCGAGCCGTGTCTTCTATTTGGTATGTTGCAGCAAAGCCTTCGATACGTATTTCCACCCCGTCGAAAGTGGTCATCCTCAGATTGCCCGGGGCAGCGCGCTCGGGTGCGAAAGCACCCCCCTGCTGAGCCGCAAGCGAGGGAAGCGGTGTCTCCGTCACGACGCGTTTCGGTACACAGCCTTCCTCCAGCGAGACATGGATGCGATTGACATGAAGGCCGTCGGCCGCGGGCCCTGTTAGAGGCCTCAAACGCTCGGCAATCTGCTGGTCATAGGGTCTGTCCAATTGAGCGGAACCCGATATGTCGGGCAAGGCGTCTAGGGACATCTTAATCGCATGACGCATGTCCATGAGCACCGTCAAATCGCCTCCGGAAGCATGATAGGATTCGAAATCTTCGATCCGGTCAATCACGGACACGGCTGCCGGGCATCCATGTATTTCGAAAACGGTGTCGTAACCGAATTGCTGTTCGCGAAGCACCGGCTCTGTCACGACGTTCTCGAGGAAGGGTATGCGCATGTGCAGACCCGGTCCGACCTTGCGCTTTACCTCGGTGCTCCGAAGCGCCAGTGCCTCGCTGTCCACCGGCACCTTGAAGATCGAAAGAGCGCCAAGGGAAACCAGAGCAAGAGCTATGCCCATGTACACGGCAATTCGCATACTGATACCTCGTTTCCCCAAGTGGGCTTCCTGACAACCCTCATCAAAGAAGCTCTTGGCACAGGTCACTGGTCAATTCCAGTATTCCGCTCTCACGACGGTACACCAATGACAAGAGCCGACACTCGAGAACCGTGCAGCATCGGTCAATATGGGCTCACTGCCGCCACCGGAGCAACTGCAGCATCCTGCGGACCGAGCCGTCTTGCCCTGATCAGGACCGGCCCATACCGGACGCTGAGTGTGCGGTTCAATGCTGCATCGCAGCTTCCCGGAAGCAGACATTGACAGAAGGTTGTGGGCGCCCCTCGTCAACCGAGACAAAAATCTGACAAAACTGCAAAAGTTCTGCCGGGGGTTTTTGTCTTGGCCAAGAGGTTGATCCTGCGCGGGCCGGTTCTGGCGGCCACAAACCACCGTTTTTGACGCATAGGTTCTGGCAAGAGGTTTTTTGCTATACCCAATAGAAGCCATGGTCGAGACGCGCGGAGGTGGCTGCTAGTGTGTCCCTGACCGCAATTCGCAGGCTTCGTGAGTTTGCCGTGCTGGACAACGATGGCAACCTGATCACGTTCTTTGCACCCCTTGGCTCCCAAGCAAAACATTGGTGAAAATGGGACTTTGAAGTGTAACTTGACCTGACATCGCCCACGAGCGGCGAAACCTACCCATTTTTTACAACTTAGGGATCGGTTGCCTCAGGTCGATCCGAAACGAACGCGCGACTAAACATCTAAGTTCTCCTTAAGTGTCCTCGCCCAGACCTTTGATGCCGATGACAGGGGAAGCAACGCCTGGTAGATTTCGTCGCCCAGTTCGGTCACGCGATAGCCGCCCGCCTCGTGCGCGACAAATCCAGCCTCACCGAGTTCCTTCAGCCTTGCGTTCAGAACGTTTGGCGAAATCGTTTCGCAGGCGTTCTGCAGGGCGCGGAATGTCAGCGGCCCCTGTTCGCTCAGCGTCCAGAGAACGCCCATTGACCAGCGCCGCCCCAGAAGATCGAACAGCGCCATGATCGGGCTGCCGGAGCGAGAGCCACGGACGGGCTCTCCGGGCATGGGAATTTTCGCCATAAGACCTCTTGCTATTTTTTTCGTAGCGCCCTAGAAGGCGAATGCTACTTTTTCGGTAGCATCATGAGGAATCGCGGAATGGCTGTCAATGACGCTTTGATGTGGGCGGCGCTTGCCTTCTTATGGGGCAGTTCCTTTCTCGCCATCGGGATCGGCGTGGATACGATGTCCCCATTGTCGTTGGCCTTCGCCAGGCTGGCACTCGGCGGTGTGCTTCTCCTATTCATCCACTTTGCCCGAGGGGGCTCATTGCGGCTCGGCGCGCGAGGATGGTTTCAGGCGGTCCTGCTCGGGGCGACGGGCAACGCCGTGCCCTTCGTGCTGATCGGCTATGCCGAGACCGAAGTTAGCACGTCGCTCGCCGCTCTCATCATGGGGACAGCCCCTCTCATAACAATCCTTCTTGCTCCGCTTGTCGCGCGGGAAGGAACCTTGGGGCCTCAGGCGATCATCGGTGGGCTTCTCGGGTTTTGTGGGGTCGCGGTCCTGGTGATGCCGGACCTCGTGGCGGGCCGCACACTGCGCACGCTCCCGCTCCTTGCCCTCTTGGCCGCCGCGCTCTGCTATGCCGCGACGGCGCTCCTGACGCGCAGGCTCGCGCCGCCTGAGCCGTGCCAGATGGCGGTCGCTTCGCTTCTCTCCAGCGCAGCGCTTCTGGCTATACCAGCAATGTCAACCTTTGCGACCGAGATTCCTTCGACGGCTTCAGTGCTTGCCACGCTCTATCTCGCCATTGGACCGACCGCGCTTGCTGCGCTGATTTTCTTTCATCTCGTTCCGCGGATCGGCGCGCGCCGCGTGCAACAGGTGAATTTCGCCGTGCCGCTGATCGGAGCTTTGCTGGGCATGACCTTCCTCCATGAAACGCTCGGGCTGAATTTCGCGATTGCGCTGCCAATGGTCGTCGCGGGCGTCGCCTTCGTTACCTGCGCGCCGACAGGCCCGCATGGCATCGCCCCGAAGCGCCAGCTTCCTTCTTCAACATAAACCCAAGCCAAAAAGGAACCACCATGACACCGAACCAGATCACCGCCATCCGCGAAAGCTGGGCCAACGTTGTCCCTCTCGGGACCAAAGCTGGCGCGCTTTTTTACACGCGCCTCTTCGAGATCGACCCGAGCCTGCGTGATCTCTTCCAGGCGACCGACTTCGACGCACAGAACCGTAAGCTGATCGACGTCCTGGCGCTGGCCATCTCGCACCTCGACGACCCGGAGGCGCTCATTCCGGCTCTGACCGAGTTGGGCGAGCGACATGACGGTTATGGCGTGACACCGGCGCACTATGACCTTGTCGGTCAAGCCTTGCTCGACACCTTGCAAAGCGCTCTGGCAGACACATGGAGCGACGACCTGCGCGATGCTTGGGCGGCGCTCTACGGTTTTGTCTCGACACACATGATTGCGGGCGGCTCAGCGCGCCGCGCTGCCTGAGACAGGGGAAAGAACATGTCAAAAGGATATTGGATCGTGCGGGTCTCGGTGAGGGACCCCGCAAGCTACCCCGATTATCTCGCCGCCGCGAAACCGGCCTTCGAGAAATTTGGCGCGGAGTTTCTCGTGCGAGGCGGCGACTTCGATGCGCCGGAAGGCGAAGCGCGAGAGCGCAATGTCGTGGTCGCCTTCAGGGATATGGCAACCGCGCGGGCTTGCTATGCCTCGGCCGAGTATGAAGCGGCCCGGGCGATCAGACAGCAGCATGCGGATGCGGATTTTCTGATCATCGAAGGCTGCGCGTGAATGCCCGGCGCGCGACAAAACCATGCGGCAGCTTGAGACAGCCTGCCCGGGATGTGGTGCCCTCTTCTCGACGGTAGAGGGCCCCACGCATGACTACATGCTGTCTTCGCCCGCTTGCTTTGCCGCGTTCTGCTCATTGCTCGCAGCGGAGTACAGCAGCGAGACCCTTCGAGAGGTGCACCGCTTGACGGTGGACACCTGGGCTGTGCAACACCCCGGCGATCCCGATGACAGACGCGCGGTGCAGTCCGTCGGACTTCATCTGGCTCGGCTGAAACTGCAACTCGATACCCCTAGCCCACCAGCGGAAACGAATGCGGCGATGCTGGAATTTTCGAAACACAAAGCGACACTGCCGGTCTTGTCGGCCCCCGAAGGTTTTCGGGTCACAGCAAGCGATGTCGTTGCAACTGCCGGAACTGCGGACCACGTCGAAGCCGTGAGGACTTGGGCGAGGCAGACATGGGAAGACTGGTCCGACCATCACGCCTTCATCACTGGCTGGTTGTCGCAATACAGGTCCACATAACTACTAAGTCCCAGTTCAGGTCAGGAGTCGGACACTTCATATTCGCGGCCAGAACCAGTGAAGGAGACTTAAAGTGTTCGCGACAACACCCGCCTCGGCACATGCAGTTGAGGCCGTCATGGTTCTGCCGCTCTTTCTATTCGGCCTAAGCCACATTCTTCACCCGGACATTTGGCAGAGCTTCTTCGAACAACTGGCCAGGAAGGGCACGCAGGGCATTTTCCATCGAGTGTTTCTCATCGAACTATGGCCAGCCAGCCTGATCCTCGCCTTTCACCAGACATGGACGTGGCCGGGAATAATTGTCACGCTCTTTGGCTGTGTGCTTTTGATCAAGGTTGGCGCGGCTCTCCTGCTCCCCGATCACGCGCTTCGCACCCTAGAGCGCGCAGTAGCAGGCGAACCGCGCGGATTTTTTGCCAGCGGCATAGTGTTGATAGGCATGGCGATCTTCTGCGGTTCAAGGGCTCTTCTGTGACTGAAGAGAGAACAACGCCACCGTAAAACGGTAAGGCATCTCCTTGGGTTTTTGCTTCGCTGTCCTTCCCACTGATTTGCAGGCTTTTGCCCTGCAAATCTGCCACGTGGCGAGCGCGGGAGGGGGCGAGGCCACCTTATTCGATGGCAGTCGTGCGGCCCGCAGCGCGTGAGCGCGAGGACCCGGTGCCGTCGAATGGGGTTGCCCGAGGGGGAGGGCGCGCCCTCCTCCTGCCTTTCAGGATCACATTCCGCGCGTCGGCCCCCGGTCGATATCCCGATCTTTCTCGACCTCCTGATCCTTCTCCTGGTCGCGCTCCTCCTCGATCTCCAGCTTCTCGCGCGGCTTGTTCAGCACGTCCTTCAGCCGCTCGTTGACAGACGGCTTGCGGTCCTCGCGTCCGGTCTCCTGACCAAGCTCCAGATCGTTGTGTCCGTCCAGCTTGTGAACCGCCGCCTGACCGTCACGGCCCGCGTCTTTCTCCATGATTTCCTTCAGACGCTCGCGCGCATAGTTGCGCCCGCGTGTCGGTTCTTCGTTGCTCTGCCCACCACGGTCCCTGTCCGTGATCCGCTCCAGCCGCTCCCGCATATCCTCAGGCCCGGCCCGAGCCCCACGTTCCTTCGCGGCCGCCGCCCTGAGCGCCGCCAGACCGGCCGAGACACGTCCCTGCCCCGCGTCCCGCTCCGCGCCGTAGGTCTCCCGCGCAATGTCCAGCCGCTCGCGCAGCTCACGGAAGGCGGCACGCGCCTGTCGCGCGGCATGGGCGACAGCCCCGCGCTCGGTGACGGGAACATATTTCCGCCCCTGGCGCTCGGCCATCGCCTTCGCGCGGCGTTCCATCGAGTTCGCCGCAGGCCCCAGCTTCAGCTCGGGGTCGCGGTCCAACTCCTCGGCCGTCAGCTCGTCGCCCCGCTCCAGCGCCGCCTCGCGCTGCGCTTCGAGCGACCGGTGATCGACGCGCTCGGCCTCCCCTGCCCGCTCCAGCGCCCGGTTCTGTAAATCGGCCCAGACCCCGCGCATCTGCTCGATCTCGATACCGCCAGTCTTCGCGGAATCGAGCACGCGGGTCTTGGCCGTGAAGCCTTGCGCCTCCAGCCTGCGGGTGCTGGTCAGAACGTGCGCATGGTGGTTGCGCCGGTCGCCTTCCCGGTGCGGGGCGTGGATCGCCACGTCAACGGCCACGCCGTAGCGGCTGACCAGCTCCAGGGCGAAGTCGCGGGTGATCCGGGACCGGTCCTCGGCGCTGATCTCGGACGGAAGAGCCAGCTCCCATTCGCGGGCGGTGACGGAGTTGCGGCGGGTCTCGCTGGCCTCGACCTCGTTCCAGAGGCGGGAGCGATCCGTGGCCCATTCCGGCGCGTCTTTCGGTGCCAGGATGAAGGTTTCCTCGATGCCCTGCTTGCGGGTGTAATCGTGGACGCGGCCTTCACGCTTGCGTTCGATGCGCTCGCCGACACGATAGGCTGCCGCCGCCGTGGCGGAGCGCCCGGCGCTGCGTTTGATCGTCTTCACGGAGAGGTGGTAGCTGGCCAATGTAAGCTACTCTGCCGGGTTGAGATTGCTGCAAATCTCCGAGCCACAGGTGAAGGGTTTGCATAAGTGCGCTCTCAGCGATTTTCCGCACCATGTTGCCACTGGATGGTATCTGAGAGGCTCCGAACGGTCCGCTGGGTTGGCGCAGCTGGTAGTAAATGACCCCCCACCCCACCCGGCCCAAAGGAGACTTCTGGCATTCGGTCTAGATGCCGCGGTCGCAGCCCGCTTCCCGGACATTTGCCGCAAACGCAAAACCTCGATTTGTTCGGACTGCCCGGTCGAGGATGTAGCAGCCCGTTCGTGATCTCGGAATAAAATGGCTGTTCCCGCTGTTTTTTCAGCAATCCCGAATGCCTACATACCGACAAGCAGTCCACCCTAAGGGAATTATTCACGCTAGCTTTGAAATGGAGGGAATAGATGATCCACTTTGTTGCTCCGCAGGATGGGGAGATAATCGGCAAAGCCGGAAGTCGCGAAGATGCTTGGTGGCTTTGTAGTCGCTATGGACTTAAGCCGCATCCTTTGACTGATGCCTCAGAGGTCAGTCTAAAGGACACTGAGAATGGAGCGAAGGTGTGGACGGTTCCATGCGAGCACGCCAAATACCCATATGATCGCGGTGCCTTTGAAAACCGGCGACGTGATGGTTTAGCTACTTTGGAAAACGGCCTTCCAGCATGGCCGATTGCTGAAGAAAATGGGATAGCATTCCAAACATTCAAGCAACGCCTCAAACGAGGTTGGTCAGGTGAAAGAGCAGCAACTGAAGGTGTGCGGGAAATAGTGCATAATCCGGATGATGAATGGGAAGTAATCGCGCTTGAAAATGGGTTGTCTGTGCGTGCATATCGCAGCCGTGTGCAGGCTGGTTGTCCAGAAGCTATCGCTGCAACAATGGGGCTAAGTTGGCGGAAATGGTGACACGCGCCTCTCCAACGCAGAGCCGGCCCATTCCGGACCTTGGCGGCAAGGTCAAGATGCTGCGCCCGCAGCCCGCATTGCCGACTTTCGCCGCAACCGCAAAAGCCGAGGCACACCGAATTCACACATTGCGGACAAAGTTTACCTTCCTGTTGTCCCGTCGAATGGCCGCTCTTGGTAATCGAAGCAGAATTACTTATCAGTCGTCAGCACTTGTGTTGTGTGTATCCGCACCCTATATGCCCGGCATCTAAGATGGAGATTTCATGTCCCGGTAAGGAAGGGAGGCAGCGCGCCTCCCGGTGCACATCTAACGTCTGAAACAGCTCCGTCACTTTGTAGCTGACGGAATTCTCTGATGTGCAAGCTCGATTCCTACCATCGGCGCCCAAGCTTTGCTTGTGCCAGAGACATGAAAATGGACACCCAATGACACGGGATTACTCAGATTTCCTTCCGCGGCGCGCATGCGACGCCGGATCACACTCCAGTCTCAGCCCTCTTCAGGCCCTAGGATGGCAACCCTTCTACGCCCAGCAAATTAGTGTGGACGATTTGTCCGCGACACCTCCCGTTCGCGTTGTCGAAGTGCATCGCAACGGGCTGCACGTCCTCGGTGAAGGCATTGATACGACACTTCCGCCCAGGGCCGATGTGACTGTCGGGGATTGGCTTATGCTGGATGCTTCGCACCCGCGATCCAGTCGGGTTCTTGAGCGCACAAGCCTCATCAAGCGGCGCGCGCCCGGCACAGACCGGCAGGAACAGCTGATTGCGGCGAACATTGATACGACCTTTATCGTGACGTCCTGCAACCAGGACTTCAAAGTGGCTCGGCTGGAGCGCTATGCCGCCCTGGCGTTTGAGGCACGGATCACGCCCGTCATCGTCGTCACAAAGACCGACCTCGTTGCGGATGCTCAAAGCTACATCGACGCGGCACGCTCGGTGTCGGAGATGATCGACGTGGTCGCACTTGATGCACGCGGTTCTGCCCCGAAAACCGAACTTGCGGCTTGGTGCAAGCCCGGCAAAACGGTGGCGTTCCTCGGCTCATCCGGCGTTGGGAAATCGACGCTGGCCAATGCGTTGCTCGACAGCCAATCCATCGAGACCCAGACCATTCGTGAGGACGACGCGAAGGGTCGGCATACGACGACGCGGCGTGAGCTTCATGCGATGCCTAATGGCTGTCTGATCCTGGATACTCCAGGCATGCGGGAATTGCAGCTCACCGATGCGGCGGAAGGGATCAACGATCTTTTTGCTGACATTCAGGAATTGGCCGCGTGGTGTCGCTTCAACGACTGCAAACACGAGACCGAGCCGGGATGCGCTGTTCTGACGGCTATTGATGAGGGCGTTCTCGATGCCGGTCGGCTTGGCAGATGGCGCAAGCTCATGGCCGAAGACGCGTTCAACTCCGCAAGCCTTGCGGAACGCAGGTCCCGCGACAAGGCGTTCGGGAAGATGGTGCGCGACGTCAAGAAAATCAAAGATGTCAGGAGGTGAGACGATGACGCAGTCGAAAGCAGGTCAAATCGTATGGCACGACCTTTTCACATCGGACAGGGCGTGTTCGATGGCATTCTACCAGCACGTCGCTAACTGGACGTATGAAACCGAGCGGGCGACGGATTTTGCCTGGGGTGGCGGCGAGAAGGATTTCGTCCTTGCGCTATCCGGTGACGAAGCGGGTGCGGGGTTCGCCGAGACGCCCCCAGAGCAGGAAAATGGCTGGATCGCTTATATCGAGGTTCCCGACGTGGACGCGGCTGTCAGGCGCGTCGGGACGCTCGGAGGCAAGATTGTTCGGGAGCCGTTCGAGGTGCCGGGTGTCGGGCGCAATGCACTCGTCCGCGATCCGCTCGGCGCTCTCGTGGGGATTTCGCTGTCTCGGCACAGCTTTCCCGTGCCGCGCCAACAGTTCGGCCCCGAAGTGTACGTCAGCAACGGGAATGACATCCCGCAGGCGTTCTACGCCGAACTCTTCGGATGGCAGGTTTCTCCCGAGCGCGACACGGATTGTGTCGCTCTCCTCGAACCTGGGGGCGATCTTGTTGCACTCCGACATGCCGCGATCTGGCCAACCGGTTCAAATGCGGCTTGGGTCCCGTGCATCAAGGTTGCTTCAGTCTCCGATGCCTGCCGAGTTGCGGAAACCCAAGGGGCGCGGTCGGCTTCAGTGGATGTGAATGAAACCGTTCAAAACCATAGCCCCATCTTGTGTGATCCAGACGGTGCGCCGTTTGCTCTTGGCATAGAATAAACGACCACCTTTTAGCAGCTCGCCAATTCTTCACAGGAACTGCAGAGCAGACATTTGTACGCTCTGCAGCATCCGTGACTCAGGGCTCACTGCAGACCTCGGAGGCAGCGCAGCATCGGGACGAATCAACGCTGATGTTGCAGTCGCTGCCGGCCCGTTCCTGCCGTTCACTGACCAGTCAAGATGCTGCGCCCGCAGCCCGCATTGCCGCCATTCGCTGCGACTGCGAATTCGGGTTGTTGACGAACTCACAGTTCGCGGACAGAGCCGACCTTGAACGCGATGAATTGAATGTCGGCTGTAGAGTAATTTCTATCTCTGCAAATCGAATTTTGTTATGGTAAAATAAAGGCTCTTTTACTGCGATGGAGAGTGTCGTTGGCCTTCTTGGCTCACAGGTAGGTTCTTCATAGATCGTTGGCACGCACCCGTTAGGCACGCGCCGACACCTGTTCACTGAGACGGGTTGATCTGTTGCATCAGCCCCATCAGGTCCGCTTCGGCCCAGCCCTCGATGATCTGTCCGTCTGCGATCTGAAGAACGAAAATTGTGCCGTAGTCGATTGATGCGCCGCTTGCCGGAACACCCATCAAATCGCCCTGGTGTGTACCGGTTATGCGCATCTGAACCATGACTTTGTCGCGTTCCGCTATGGTTTCGGTTACGCCATGATGGATATCCGGAAAAGCAGCCTGAAACATCTTTACTGCATCGAAATAGTGGTCCTTTGGCAAAGGCGCGGGCTGAGCCGGCATGTGAAAAACATAGTCATCATGGAACATGGCTTCGATGCTATCCCAATCACGCTCGGCGAGCAGTTCGAAGTAGCGACCCACCAGCGCCTTATTGTCTTCCAAGTTTGTCATTTCTTTCTCCTGTGTGTTTAAGCCCGCGAGGGCGGTTCCGGTTGACATAGTTGCCGCTGCTGCCATTCCGACGAGCGACAAGTTGAAAATTCGGCGTTTCATGAGTTCTCCTCCTGGTTTGAGTTGATTGGATTTTGAGGGTGAGCCATTGCATTTATCGACACTTCTCCTGCCAACAGCGCAGCCGAAACCGCGCTCCGCTCTTGGCGGAGGTCTTGTCGGCTTTGCATTTTTTGCTGGGCCTTAGGTCAGCCAGCCCGTCCGGTTGGGTTCGTCGACCATTGCGTTGCTGCCACCAAAGTCGGATGGGGCATCAAGAAACTTGGGCAGCCCGTCGGCCACATCCATAACGCGTTCCCCGTAGAAGAGATGCAAACCGCCTGAAAACCGCGTGCCGGGCGATGTTAGGATTGGCGGATAAAGCATGATCATTCCGGCCTGCGGTTTGCGGTTGGCAACGATTCCCCCGCAACGCTTGCAGGATATGCGTTTTGACTGTTCAGCCCGGTCCGTGACCGCAATGTCACCGGCTATTGTAACGTTTTCCTCGCGCCAGCCGCGCCAAGCGACAAAAGGAGCGGCATGGAAAGAGCGGCAGTGGCTGCAATGGCAATACCCGTCAACCAAAGGCAGACCGATGGCTTCAACACTGACTTCGCCACAATAACAAGCGCCCTTTGTAATTGTTTCTGCTGACATTTTCAGCGTCTCCGCGCATCCGTTCCCAACCGTATCGCGCTTTCTCAACGCGCCTCTTGCCAAGGGTGTAGCAGCCGAACTTGCCCTCAGGAAGATATCCAATTAGAACTTGATGTATCACTGGCGAAACACAGAATGAGGCAACGCGTCGAGCCATGCACTCAACAGAATGGGCCGCTATTCCGCATTTCCTGGCCGTTGCACGGTCGGGGAGTCTTCGTGCTGCGGCCAAAATCTCCGGCGAGACACACACCAAGATTGATCGCAGCATAAAGATTTTGGAACACCACTACGGTGCCGAGCTTTTCATTCGTTCGCGGCGAGGGTTTCGACTGACTCAGGCGGGGACAGCGCTTTTGCCCGAAGCCGAAGCAGCAGAGCGGCAAATGTTCTCGGCCCGCCGACGGGTCGAGGCCAAGCATCAGGACGTCGCCGGCACAGTGAGAATCAGCGCTTCTAATTGGCTGGCCTTCCATTTCATCGCACCCATGCTGCCAAAATTTCGCGACCTGTACCCGGAAATTGATCTGTCTTTCCTTGTCACCGACCGCTACCAGGACCTCGCGCGGGCCGAGACCGACATAAGCCTTCGGTTTGCTTTCGACATCGGACCAGAGGAGACCGGGCGCCGCCTTTTTCATTGCGACACGACGATCATGGCGTCCAAGGCCTATCTGGATAGATACATGTCGCATGCTGGCCCCGACGGGGAAGGATTGCATTGGATCAACTGGACCGGCATCGACTATGGAGAGTTCTGGCAACAACTTGCCCCCTATCCAGAAGCGGCTTTAGTTCACGATGTCAGTGATGGACTGATGTGGATTCACATGGTGGCGCAAGGACAGGGCATGGCTATGGCGATGCCCGTCGCGGCGCATCACATGTTTCCCGTCATAACCCGGGTTTCCGACGCCCCCATCAAACCTGGTCGATCCCTTTGGGTCATGTTCCACTCGGACTTCAAAAAGACAAAACGCGTGCGCGCGGTCGCTGACTTTCTCTCGGATGAATTCCTGTCAATCAAACACAAGTTCGTCGCGGGCGGCGAACTGGGCGGGTAAACTCTGCGCAGGCCAACGCAACTTATGGGGGCCGCGACGGTTTCAGACATTCGTTTGAAGCGCAGCAATCAACACAATGGGCTCGTTACCGCCATCGGACGCGGCGCAGCATCAGCCTACATGCCGTTGTACCCGGCGACGGGCACGGCCCAGATGTATGTACCGGCTGCTGTTCGCAAATGATTTTTCGCATGTTCTCGGAAGTCGCTCATATGTATCCGGCCTACTGATCGACACGCGGGTCGTGGCCTTGTTGGGGTTACGCACGCACCGTGATCTCATTAGCCGCAAGGTCGATAATGACCGTTTGGGCCGTCAGATTCTGGGGGCGTAATTGTTCCGTTCCATGCTTTCTATCAGTCGCGAACTCCTTTCGGTCACTCCGGCTTAAACGCCGATGTCGACCGCGTCTTGTGGCGCATCAAACGCCGTTTTGTGCCTCAGTATGCTCCAAGCTATTCGGGCCAGTTTGTTAGCCAGCGCAACCGCGAGCTTGTTTCGGTTCATTCGTTCAGCAGCGTGCGTCAACCAATCACCGAAGCTGAAGTCAGGCCATCGATTGGTTCGCATCAGGATGACCTTGGCGGCCTGAACAAACAGCATTCTCAGGTATCGGCTGCCGCGTTTGGTGATGCGTCCGAGGACTGTTCGTCCTCCGGTGCTGTATTGTCGTGGCACCAGGCCAACCCATGCCGCGAAGTCGCGCCCTCGATCGAATGCTTCGCCTGTACCAATAGCTGCGACCATTGCTGTCGAGATCATCGGGCCAATGCCGGGGATCGTCATAACGTTGACGCAGTTCTCTTCGGTGCGACTGATCTGCTCAATCTCCTTCGAAACAGTCTCGATCCGATCATCCAGCCAGAGCCAATCCCCATAGAGACCGATCTGGATCGACCGCATCCGCGGCGATATCTCGTCCTTGCGCTCTTCCAGGATTGTCTCAAACGAGTTCTTCAACGCGCGGAGACCTTTGCGCACCGTGATGCCCTGTTCGATCAGGAAGGCACGGATCTGATTGATGGTTGCTGTTCGACGCGACACCAAACGCGATCTGACCCGGTGCAATGCCTGTAAGTCGAGTTGATCCTGGCTCTTCTCGGACACGGTTTGCAAGTTCGGCCGAAGTGCCGCCTCGGCGATCGCCTCCGCATCGTTGTAGTCGTTCTTCTGACCCTTATTGAAAGGCTTCACATAGATCGCCGGGATGATCCGAGGCTCGAAGCCCATCTCGCGCAGTGTCCGGCTCACAAAGTGGGCGCTCAAGCATGCCTCCATGCCCACAATGCAGCGCGGCAGCTTCTCGAATGTTGCGACTAAGGCTAGGCGCTTAATCTGCCTACGCAGAACCCGCTGTCCCGTCGGATCAAAACCCACAATGTGGAAAGTGTCTTTGCCAATATCGATGCCAATCGACACCAGCTCATCAAAGTCGTTCTTCGCCATGCTACTTCTCCGATTTGCAGAAATAGGCAAAGCCTAACCTGCTGGGTGAAGCAGCCGGTACATCCCATTAGCCGCCGTCTAACGTGGACTACGGATGCTGCGGTCGCAGCCCGCATTGCCGCCATTCGCTGCGCTCGCGAAATCAGGTAGCAGGCGAACTCACGGTCCGCAGGACATTGGAAACATTAGCTGCAACTGCGCGAATGGCCGGTGTTCTGCAAGTCTAAGTCAGTTTCACAGCGCCTCTAAAGTTCACTCAGAACCAGAATTGCATCACCGTGGCTGCAAGTAATACCGCCATTAGGCCGTTAAACACATTCCAGTGCCAATCAAAAATGAATAGTCGCGCGACCACACCGCCGGCCAAAGCCCAAACAGAGAGCGAGAAACTTGCCGCGAACACGAATGTACCAGCCAAGATAGCGCCGAGCACGATGGGTTCTGAAACCATATCAGAGAATGAAGACGCCACTCCCATGGCCATTGCCCAGGCTTTAGGATTGATCAGAAGGAGCACGGCTCCACCAGGCAAGCTGGTTGGCCGGGAGGTGTCGACTTCCGTCTGCCTGGGCGGGCCGGCCAGCCCTATCTTTACGGCGAGCCACAACAAGTATGCCGAGCCAAATGCTTTGACGCTGAATTCAAGAAAAGGATTTGATTTCAAAGCGGCAGCGAGGCTGGTTCCTGATACGGCCATGAGTAAGGCAAGCGCAAAAGCAATCCCCAAGATCAAGGGAACAGTGCGCTTGAATCCAAACCGCGCTCCGGATGCAGTCGCAAGTGTTGTCGCTCCGCCCGGCGAACCGGTCGCCACCAATGCGAATACAACTAGTGCCCAAAACTGGTCTGGCATGACACTTACCGGGCGGCCGTCACTTCGATCTCGACCAGTAGTTCGGGCGAAGCCAAGGCGGAGACCACCAGTGTCGTCACGGCTGGGGCATGGCCTTCGTTCCAGCGCGCCTGCCGCACTTTGGACAAAACCGATAGATTGGCCGCATCCGTCACGTAGTAGACAACACGCAGAATGTCAGAGGTCGCCAGACCGGCGTCGGCCAGAAGCGCCTCAACATTGTCGATTGCCTGATGGCACTGAGGCTCAAATCCTGCTGGCGTTGTACCGTCTGGGGCAACGCCAATCTGACCGGACAGGCAGACCAGCGATTGCGGTTGGTTGATCTGTGTGCCGTGCACATAGATCCCCTGGAATTGCTCAGGAACGGCGCGCAATCCGGCGGGCGTCAGTCGTTTGATCATCTGAATTCCCATCATTCCACTAAACTGGCGCCGAAATTATTGGGATCTCCCTGTGGCGACCAATAAACCGTTATTCTCTGTCATCAGCACAGCTATTGGCTGTTTCAACTTTCGTCGACGATGCTGGAAATCAGCACGTCGCTTGTTCGAAATGCCGAAGCACCACAGAATTGCAGGCTTTGCCCTGCCTTCCAGCCGTTTGGCTGATCCGCCGCAACGCGCGCAGAGAATTCGATCTCGGCCAACGTGGTTTCACCAACCGATATTGCGTTTGTCACCCTCTGTTTGCGGCTTTCAAAGGCTTGACCGCCAAGCTCGGCCAATTCAGCGAATGCCTGCTTGCCAGAGGTTTCAGACGTGACCGCTTCATCTGAAACATTTAGAATACAACATCTTCCGCGAGGCACGTCAGCATCGCCGCGATGTTCTTTTCATTGTAAGCCGCAATGTAGCGGTTAATCACATCAGGTATCGCTGTCATCCGATGTTCCTTGCACTTCCGGAAATTTCGACCGACGCGCCTTTAGTATCGCTCAACGCTACTTCGATAAGAGACGGGCTCCCCATGTCTTCCCCCTGACGGATTGTGAACTTGCCACCGTGGGGCCAGCCTTGATCGCGCAGGTAGCCGGCAAACGCTGCGGCTGCCGCCCCAGTCGCCGGGTCCTCAAGAACACCGCCCGACGCAAAGGCGTTGCGAACCACGAAGACCTGATCGTCCTCGACGTGCACCAGCATCACCGTTACCAGATCATGTCTGCGCATGACTGTACGTCCATCTTCGAGATCGTATGCCATTGCGGCAAGCCTGGTGCGATCCTTTAGTGGTAAGACAATATGGTCAGCGCCACCGTGGATGCGCGCCGGAGGAAGTCGCGGATCGAGATCGTCCGGTGTCAGCCCGAACAGTGCCATGACATCCTGTGCCTCATTTTCGTTTATCGTGCTGCTCTTTGTCGGAGGTGAAGACAACGTGGCCTTCATTCCGTCCGATGCTGCGTCTGCAGTCACGGTGATCGTTGCGTTGTTCAACGTCAGTGTGAAGGATCCTGCGCCGTAACGTTCGCCCAAAGCGGCTCCGAGGGCGATGGTCGCGTGACCACAAAAAGGGACTTCGGATTCCGGCGAGAAATACCTGACCCGCCATTTCTTGCCGCTGTCATCCAGTGCGGTGGCAAAGGCTGTTTCGGAGTATCCGACTTCCGCTGCGACCCGTGCCATCTCATTTTCGTCTAACGCGTCGTCCGACAACACCACACCAGCGGGATTGCCGCCCCGTGATCCCTGACTGAACGCTCCAATGCGCTGAACATCCATCAAAAGCTCCTGTGTCTCGTTTTTGGGATTTTAGTACGCGCTTCGACCGCCGTCCCGGCGACATCAGTGGCATTAGCGGATATTCTCTTTTGTTCCGGTTCCAACTGGTGCATATAACTTTCATGTCGAAAGAGCCGGACCAAACAGACCGTCAGATTGTCGAGATACTCGAATCTCGCGGGCGTAGCAGTCTTGCCGACATTGGCAAGGAGGTGGGGCTTACTGGTCCGGCCGTCGGCGAAAGGCTTCGCGCCCTCCAGGAGAATGGCTATATCACCGGTTTCGGCGCGCGAACCGACCTGCGCAAGTTCGGCTATTCCATACAGGCGCTTGTTCGGATCAAACCGCGGAGCGGGCAGCTTCACACAGTCGAGAAGATGATTGAAGAACAGCCGCGCTTCATGTCCTGCGACCGGGTCACGGGTGATGATTGTTATGTCGCTCGGTTGCTGTTGAAAGATGTGGCAGAGCTGGACAAGATCCTTCTGCCTTTTCATGACCGGGCAGAAACAAACACATCTATTGTGAAGTCCAGCATGTTCGAACCCCGGTTGCCGCCACTGGACTAAGGGGTGTCAGTGTCTCCAATCCTTTGTCGCCGCCAAGAGCCACTTCCGGAATGTCCTTATCTTTTGCGAGTGCCGGTGGCTCTCGGGATAGACGAGCCAATAGCCGGAGTCATCCTGACAGGTGAGCTCGAACGGTTTTATCAACCGACCGCTTGAGAGTTCGCCCCTGAAGAACGCGGGCGTCAGCATGGCCACGCCCTTGCCTGCAATCGCGGCATTGGCTTCCAAAATCTGCGGCCCAAAATGCTGCCGGGCATCGTTCGACATGTCAGCATCATCCAGCCCGGCAGCTGACAGCCAATGGGCCCACCAGGGATCGGACCGAGAAAGGATCGGAAGGCGCAACAGATCTTTGGGCGTGCGGACGCCTCCGATACTGTCTGCCAGGTGTCGACTTAGCATTGGGGTGTAGCGGTTTGGGATGAGCAGGTGGCTCGACAATCCACGCCAATCACCTCTGCCGCCACGAATGCCGACGTCAAAACCGCTTGACGAAAAATCCGTAAGTGTCTCGCTGACTTCGACACGAACCGCAATATTGGGATTCTCCATTTGGAAGCTTCCAAGGTGCTGGGCCAGAAAGTTGGTTGCGAAGGTTGGTATGACGCTGATCGCCAATGTCTCCTGGGACGTCCCTTTTGCTTCGGCGAAGCCGTCGCTCAGAATGTTCAATGCCTCGGTCGCCTTTGCGGCGAATCCTGCCCCGACCTCCGAGAGTGATACACCCCGCGCCTCGCGAACAAAAAGCGGTGCTCCGACCCGTTCCTCCAATACTTTGATCTGATAACTCACAGCGGCCTGCGTCATTCCCAACTTGTCCGCTGCGAGCGTAAAGTTCTTGCAACGCGCGGCTTCTTCGAAAACCCGGATCGCTGACAACGGGGGAAGCGCCCGCCGTACCATCATAGATTTTCCTTATACCTTGAGCGCGCGTTTGATTGGATACGCTGTTGCTTGTCCGAAATACCTTCCCTCACCCATCAATTCAACAAATATGAGGGTGATATGAAACCCAGTTCTATTGCCAAAGGCTTACTGCGAACGGTGAAGGCCGTTTCCATTCCTCTGCTCAAAAAGCGACTACAGGCAGAGGACATTCGCCAATGGTCGCGACACATGAAAAAGGACATTGGTATGGACTACCTCGACCCACCGGATCGTACCCATTAAGGGCTCTTGGCGGCCTTTAGATCGGGTGCAGCATGTTCGTTTTGCTAGGTCGCCCACCCCGATCAAGGACGGCCCATTGCGGACTCTCAACCCACCCGCCGGATGCTGCGGTCGCAGCCCGCCTTGCCGACATTCGCTGCGTCTGCAAAATTTGCGCCAGGTCGAACTCACAGTGTGCGGGATATCGGGTGAATTCGCTGCGGCTACGTACATGTCTGCTTTGCCCGCTTTACGGACCGTAAAGTTGCGGTGCGCACAAACTGCACACCTCCGGCGGCTATGTAGGTGATGCAGCCCACCAGCGCGTCCGATCCCCCAAAACTGGCGCAGTGGTTCGAACGTTCAATCGGATCTCAACAAACTGACCAGATCCGGCTCTGTCTTGTGAGTTTTTTTGAAGTCGAGATCCATCCGTATGTGTTCAAGATGCTCTCGCGCGAGGTCCGAAGCTCGTCCGGCATCGCGTTCCCGGATGGCTTCGAGAATTCTTTCATGTTCGTCTTCCCGGCAACAGGACGATTTGCCCGACCCGAACATTGCAACGATCAGGGACGTGCGCGTCACTAGTTCACGCAAAGTCCGGGTCAGAAAGCCGTTCCCCGACACCGTCGCAACAAGGACGTGGAATTCCCCCGAAAGCCGGATGACCTCTTGGCGGTTGTCGGCGTGGCGCGCCGCTTTTTCTCTGTCGATGTGATCTGTCAGCGCCTTCAGCCCGCTTGTACCGATGCGCTCTGCCACCTGCGCGGTCAAACTTGGTTCGATATGTATCCGCGCTTCGAAAACCTCGTCGGCATCGCTTTTTGTCGGGCTGGCAACGAATGCACCGCGGTTGGACCGAAGTTCCACGATCCCCTGGCTCGCCAGCAACAGCAGAGCGCGGCGGGCCTTCATCCGTCCGACACCGAAACTTTCGCAGATGGTTGCTTCACTGAGCTTTGTCATAGGGGCCAAGGTCTGCTGCATGACTGCGCTGTAGATCCGGTTCACGATCTTCTGCTCTTCGTTCAGGGACGCGTCCGACTCTTTCAATTGCTGTACTGCCAACGCTTCGACCTCCGAGATCCCGGTTTTCTGGCTGCTTAATTGTCAGTCTAGTCGCTATTTTCGTCAGCGAAAATAGTAATGATCGTCACCACTATGTCAAATAATCGTTGACATAGATTGTTAACGATCCTTTCCTGAAGCCACTCGACCGTTAAAACGGCGAGGGCAACCCGATTGGAAGAAACTCGGGCGAAGCGCAACAGAGGAGAAAGACATGAAACGCAGAAGCATTCTGAAGTCCGCTGCGGCGGCCGTTGCCCTTTCCGCGATGGCGGCAGGCAGCGCATGGGCAGAAAACCCAACGCTGAAAATCGGGTTCGTCGGCGTGACCAGCGGGCCAGCCGCCGCATGGGGAATTTCAAACCAACGTTCGATGGAAGCGCGCGCCGCCTGGATCAACGAAACCGGTGGCTACACCATCGGCGACACGACTTATGACATTGAGATCGTGTCATTCGACGACCAGAAGGACCCCAAGCGCGCAATCGCGGGCATGGAGAAGATGGCGCAAGAAGGCATCCACTACGTGGTCGGTCCGAATGTGGACGACGGTGCCGCAGCGGTGCGCCCGGTGGCCGAAGCCAATGGGATCATGTATTTCCCCTACGCCTTCCCGAAAGAGCTCTACACCGCTCCGGCGTCAAACGCCGTCTTGGGCATGGTCGCCAACTACCAGTCGGGCCCGGCGATCTACAAACATCTGATGGAAAACGAAGGCGTCAAGACTGTTGCTTTCATCGCGGCAAACGAATCCGACCCGCTGAGCCAGCGTGATGGCGGTGTTGCGGCAGCCGAGGCACTTGGGCTCGAAGTCGTTTCGAGCAACGTCACCTATCAGGTCGACACAACCGACTTCACCCCGGTTTTGACACCCGTCCTGCGCACACAGCCGGACCTGTTGGTTCTTTCTGGTGTATCACCTGCAAATGCACCGCAGCTGATCCGCTCGGCCCGCGAGCTGGGCTATCAGGGGCTAATCTCGACTGAAACTGCGCAGGACGCGCAGGTGCTCCAGGAAGGCGCTGGCGATCTGGCGAACGGGTTTATCTCGGTGGGCGGCGCGTCCACGCCCGAACTGGCATCGGATGCCATGCGCGAATTCGTGCAGCGCTACACCGACATGTTCGGCGAATACAACGACGAATCCAACACCAAGGTCTATGCGCTGGAGTACATCCTTGAAACGCTCAAGGCGGATCCTGCCGGCATCGACAACGTAGACGTGTTCAAGGCGACGATGGACACGTTCGAAGCACCCAACCCCTACATGGTTGGCGACGCCAAGCTGCGCTACGTAGGCGACAGTTCGTTTGGTCAAAAGCGCCAGGTGGCCGTGCCACTTGTGGTGAACGTCTTCCAGGACGGCACGTTCGAAACGCTCTTCGTCGCAGAAGTCGATTAATTCGTCTCCTCCCGTCTAGCCAGGCGTTGTTCTGGCAAGATGCAACCAAACTCCGGGCCCGATTGGGGGCTCGGAGTAACCAAGAATTCACTACGGGGACGGTATGGAACAGATTCTGGCCAACGGAGTCTATCTGGGCGCGCAATATGCGATGATCGCCCTTGGGCTTACTCTCATCTTCGCGTTGATGAACGTGCTCAATTTTGCCCATGGGCAGATGTACGTTTTGGGTGGCTTTGTCACCTACACCTTCTATGGGCAGCTCGGTTTTCCCTTCGTATCCGGCCTCGTGATGTCCTGTGTGACCCTGTTCATACTTGGCGCGCTGATCGAAAGGTTTCTATTTGCGCCGGTGATAAAACGATCCTCCCGCGAGGAAAGCACGATGCTCCTCGCCGCCGGCCTCGCGTTCTTCTTCGACGCGGTGATCCTGCTGGTGTTCGGGGAAAAGCAGCGCGGCGTCCCCAAGATCGTCAACGGCGTCTTCAACTGGGATTTCCGGCTGATCATGCCCTACGACAGGATCTTGATCTGTGTTCTGGCGATCCTGTCGATCGCGTCCTTCATCCTATTCATGCAGTATTCCAAGACCGGCCGGGCACTGCGTGCACTGGCCCAGGACCGGACTGCCGCACAATTGATGGGCGTCAACGTCGACCGCTACTCGATGATTGGCTTTGCGCTCGGTGCCATGCTCGCAGGCCTTGTTGGTGGGCTGCTCGTCACGATCACCGGGGTCAATCTCGGGATGGGCGGACCGACCTCTATCAAAGCCTTCATGATGGTGATGATCGGCGGCGCAGGCGTGATCTCGGGCGCCATTTGGGGCGGCATCATCCTCGGGTTTATGGAGGCTTTTGGCCTGGCCTACCTCGCACAATACGGCGACATCACCTACCTGCTGATTTTCGTGTCGCTGATGATCTTCCTCGCCATCCGCCCGCAGGGGCTGATGGGCAAGCCTTGGGGGTGATGTGATGCTGAAACTATCTGCTATTCAATGGACCGGACTTGCAGTCTTCTTTCTGGCGATTTTCGTTGGTGTTCCGATGATGATCGCAGCAACGGGTCGAACGGATCTGTTCTTCACCTTGACGTCGGTCGGTCTTCTGGCCATCGCGAGCGCTGGTGTCTGGCTGACCTTCTACATTGGCCGGATCAACATCGGCCAAGGGGCGTTCGCGCTGCTCGGTGCCTATGTCTCGGCCATACTGGTGACCAAGGCGGGCATGTCTTTTTGGCTGTCGCTCCCACTCGCCGGACTGTTCGCAGCGTTCGTTGCGGTGCTGATCGGCCTGCCAATCCTGCGACTGCGGGGCGTCTATTTCGCGATGATCACGCTTGTTCTGACACAGGTCTTCACCCTGACGGCGCTGGCCTTGCCGATCACCAATGGCGCCAAGGGCATTACTTCGATACCGCTTCCAGGAGAATTGTCGATCCTCGGGATCACGCTGATCCCGGATTTCTCGACGCTTGAGAACCCGCGCCAAGCCTTCTATTTCACGACCGCCGTGTTGATGGTGCTGACCTATGCGGCGCTCTACCGGATCGTCAATTCGCGGCTCGGGCACCTGTGCCGGTCGATGCAACAAAACGAGGAACTGGCCAGTTCCATCGGCGTCAACATCTCTTACATCCGCGTGCTGATCTTCGCGATCTCGTCCTTCTTTGGCGGCATCGGCGGGGCGGTCTTCGGCTCCATCGCACAATCGGTCTATCCGTCCAGCTTCCAGGTCGCCGACAGCGTGAACTTCATGCTGAATTGCTTCCTTGGTGGGCTTGGCTATGTCTTTGGCCCGATGCTGGGCACGCTGGTGCTCTATTTCGGATGGGACTTGCTGTTTGAACTCGGCAAGTACCAGATGCTGATCTATTCCAGCCTTCTGATCTTCCTGATGCTGGTGTTGCCTAACGGCCTGTTGAGCCTGCGGCTTCCGAAAAAGGGAGGGCAGGACAAATGAGTGCGCTTCTTGAGATCCGTCATGTCACCAAGAAATTTGGTGGTCTGACAGCCAACAATGACATCTCCTTCGATGTTCATGACAACGAGATCCTGTCGGTGATCGGGCCGAACGGAGCCGGGAAATCGACCCTGTTCAAGATGATCTCGTCTTTCCTGCCCACGACAAGTGGTGAGGTTCTTTACAAGGGCGAGCGTATTTCCAACCTCAAACCGCACGTCGTGGCGCGCAAGGGTATCGTGCGCACGTTCCAGGAAACAACGATCTTCAAATCGATGACGGTGCGTGAAAGCGTCATCGTTGCACAACACCTGCGCGCCAAAGCCTCGCTGGCTGGCTATTTCTGGGGCACAAAGACCGCCCATGACGATGTCGACAGCTTCGGCAACTATGCCGATGATCTGATCGAGTTCCTTGGCATGTCCGAGATTTCCAACGAACAGGCGTCGAACCTGCCGCAGGGCAACCTACGCGCGCTAGGCATCGCCATCGGGCTCGCGACCGACCCAAAGGTGTTGCTGCTGGACGAGCCGTTCGCAGGGATGAACCACGACGAGACCATGAAGATGGTCGACCTTGTGCGAAAGGTTCGGGATGAGCGCGAGGTGACCGTTCTTTTGGTGGAGCACGATATGCCCGCCGTCATGCGGATTTCGGACCGCATCGTTGTGCTCAACTTTGGCGAGATGATCGCAGAAGGCACCCCCTCGGAGATACAGAACAACGAGCGCGTGATCGAAGCCTATCTGGGCAGCGCAGACGACGAGATAGGGATCTGATCCATGGGCAAAATGTTGGATTTCAAGGATGTCGAGCTCTACTACGATCACGTCTATGCGCTGAAGGGCGTGTCGATTGACCTGGAGCAAGGTGAAACGGTCGCCCTGATTGGCGCGAACGGTGCCGGCAAAAGCTCGATCTTGCGCGCTATCACCGGGCTGGCCAAACCGCGCTCTGGCAGCGTGGAGTTCGAGGGCAAGCGGATCGACGGCACCGACCCTTCAGATATCGTCGCAGGTGGTATCGCCATGGTACCCGAAGGCCGCCGCGTGTTCCCCTATATGAGTGTCAAGGACAACCTGCTAATGGGCGCATTCACGCGCGGCAAGGACTCCGGAGTTCAGGACACGCTTGATAGCGTTCTCGAACGCTTTCCGCGACTGAAAGAGCGGTTCAAGCAGTCTGCTGGAACGCTCTCGGGCGGTGAACAGCAGATGATGGTGATTGGCCGTGCCCTGATGGCCAAGCCGCGCCTTCTGCTGCTGGATGAGCCGTCGCTCGGGATCGCACCCAAGCTGGTGCAGGACATCGCGCGCTCGATCGTCGCAATCAACCGTGACGAAGGCGTTTCCGTTCTCCTTGTCGAACAGAACTCTCGCATGGCTTTGTCGATCTCGCACCGGGCCTATGCGCTCAGCACCGGCAACGTGGTGATTGAAGGCAACTCCAAGGAATTGCTGCACGACGACCGGATCAAAGCCGCCTATCTCGGCGGCGATGTATAGGAGGCACGCATGAAACTCCTGCTGATCAATCCCAACATCACTGCGTCAATGACGGAGAAGGCGGCGGTTGCGGCCCGCCGCGTTGCGCACCGCGACACCGAGATCGTCGCGACCAACCCCACAGTTGGTCCTTATAGCATCGAAGGCTTTTACGATGTTGCCCGCTGTCTGCCGGGCCTTCTGGACGAGGCGCAACGGCACACGGACGTGGATGCCGTCATCATAGCCTGTTTCGACGACACGGGTCTTGATGCCATGCGATGCTTGCTTGACGTGCCTGTTATCGGCATCGGCGAGGCGGGATATCACGCGGCGGCCATGCTGGCACACCGCTTCTCAGTTGTGACCACGCTCAGCCGGTCGGTCGCAGGTATAACGGACAACCTCAAACGCTACGGGCTGGACGCAAAGTGCGCCAGTGTGCGGGCAACCGATATACCCGTGCTGAAACTGGAAGAGGGCGATTCCGCCTGCATTGACCAGATCCGTGAAGAAATTGCTGTCGCCATTGAACAGGACAAGGCAGAGGCAATCGTGCTCGGCTGTGCCGGCATGGCCGATCTGATGCATCAGTTCTCAGAAGAATTCGATGTTCCTGTGATCGACGGCATTTCGTGTGCGGTGGGTATGGTCCAGACACTGGTTGCTGCCGGTCTTTCGACATCCAAGGCTGGTGCATACGCAGCCGCGGTCGACAAGACGCATGTGGCTGAAGAGGCCGGCGACACAGCCGCGCGCATCAGCGCGGAATAATCCAGAAGCCTCCGCAGACTTGAACGTTTGGAGGAGACCCATGATCTACCCGAGAATAATGCGCGGATACGGGCAGCAAACGCCCGACCCGAAATGGCCGGGTGGAGCGAAAATCGCGATCCAGTTCGTCCTGAATTACGAGGAAGGCGGTGAGAACTGCATCCTGCATGGGGACGCTGCATCCGAGGCTTTTCTGTCCGATATTCCGGGTGCTTCTCCGTGGCCCGGGCAAAGGCACTGGAACATGGAGTCAATCTATGAATATGGCGCCCGCGCCGGATTCTGGCGGCTTCACCGGTTGTTCACCGGCGCTGATATCCCTCTCACGATCTATGGCGTGGCCAGTGCCTTGGCCCGCAGCCCGGAACAGGTCGAAGCCATGCAGGCCGCTGGGTGGGAAATTGCCAGCCACGGCCTGAAATGGGTTGAGCACAAAGACATGTCCGAAGCAGAGAAACGCGTAGCGATTGCCGAGGCGATCCGGCTGCACACCGAATTTGTCGGTGAGCGCCCCCGCGGCTGGTATACTGGTCGATGCAGCGCCAATACCGTGCGCCTCGTCGCGGAAGAAGGCGGGTTCGACTACGTTTTGGACACCTACGATGACGACTTGCCCTACTGGCTCGAGTTGCAGATCGCGACCAGTTGATCATCCCATACACACTCGAAGCGAACGACATGCGCTTTGCCACGGCGCCGGGCTACATAACGGGCGAGCAGTTCTTCCGATACCTTAAGGACGCATTGATGTGCTCTACTCGGAGGGACAGGATGGCGCAGCCAGAATGATGAGTATCGGTCTGCATTGCCGCCTGATCGACCGGCCCGGCAAGCTGGCGGGGCTGAAGCGTTTTGTCGACAATATTGGCGGCTACAACGATGTCTGGTGTCCACGCCGGATCGACATTGCGGAGCATTGGCAGGCCCGCCACCCGCCGGTGCGCGGCCCTAAGGTTCACACCTTGTCAGAGAAGGAGTTTGCGGGGCGCTTTGCCGAAATGTTCCCAGGCGCCAGATGGGTGGCCGAACGAGCCGCGAAAACGGAAAAGGGCCCGGCGCATGACTGCCTTGCTGGCGTGCGCAGTCTGCTCTGCCGGACCTTTCGCAGCGCAACAGCGGCCGAACAACAAGCCGTCGGGGCTGAGTTCGAAGCGCTTGGGTTTGATGTCGTTTTGGCGGGGGATCGACAGGCAACCCGCCGAAACATCGAGATAGCCGCGCGCCAAAGGCTGGCGGCCATCCTGAACGAGAAAATGTGACCGAATTGCACTCCCGGGGATCGATAATGCATTACGCGCCAAAGGGCGGTCTTCCGCCTCAGACCCAGTTGCTTACCGACCGCGCCATGTTCACCGAGGCATATGCGGTCATCCCAAAGGGACCTACAGCGATATCGTCACCAGCTACCTGCCGTTCTGGGAGGGTGCCCGGTTCTGCGTTCTGGCACGGCCCCTCTCCGGTTTCGCGGAAACGTTTTCCCAATACATAGCGGAACCAAAGCCCGACGGTGGCAGCAGCCGACCGGAAACCGATCCCGGGATCGAAGCGGTCCTCTTCGTGGTCGATGGCAACCTGACTCTGACCTTCGGCGGGGTGACCCATGACCTGGCGCCCGGCGGCTATGCCTATCTCGCGCCGGGCGCCGACTGGTCCATCCGGAACACGTCACAGGCCGAGGTCCGGTTCCACTGGATCCGCAAAGCCTACCAGGCGCTGGACGGCCTCGACATGCCGGAGAGTTTCGTCACGAACGAGCGAGGCATCGACCCGATCCCGATGCCGGACACCGGCGGCGCCTGGGCCACGACACGCTTTGTCGCGCCCGAAGACCTGCGCCACGACATGCACGTCAATATCGTCACCTTCCAGACAGGCGGCGTGATCCCCTTTGCCGAAACCCATGTCATTGGCAGCAATGCGCGGTTCTCACCCATTCATGCATCGTGCAGCATCGGTTGTTCTGGGCTCTTTGCCGACCTCGGAGGCGGTGCAGCATTACCCCTGCCCCGCCTCAATCGACACTCGCTCATCGGCCCATTCCCGCCATTGGCCAACGGCTCAAGATGCTGCAGTCGCAGCCCGCTTTGCGGACATTGGCTTTAGTGACCAGTGCCTTTATCATTTACCCCAGACCAAAGAGGCATTCGGATGGAACGCGAACCCAACCTTGTTATTTCCAGCGCCTCTCAGCGCATCGTTGAGGATGGAGTGCCGTTCAAGGTGGAAATCTACAAACTCGAAGGCGGGGACGGTTGGTCGCTGGAAGTTGTGACCGAAGACGGGACATCCATTGTCTGGGACGATCTCTTTGAAGACGACCGAGCCGCATTCGAAGAGGCAATCAGCACCATTCGCAGCGAAGGCGCAGTCGCATTTGCCAACGGTGGATCAAACGTCGTCCCGTTTAAGCAGTAGCCGAACTGCCCAAAGCAGTCCCGATCTATTGGGTAAATTGCTGCATTGAAGCTTGACGAAATTCAGGTTGCTGGCGTTCCCTGTGACTATGGAGATCAATGAAGACAGTGTTGACGACGCGGTTCTGGCGCTGCTCTGGCTGACGCTCCACAACGGTCGCCGTGCATGGAAGGGCCATGACTGGACAGTGCTCGGTCGGTTGCACGAAAAGGGACTAATTCTGGATCCGGTCGGCAAAACAAAGTCGGTAGTGCTTACAAACGACGGCTTGCGCCGGTCAGAAGAACTGTTCAAAGCCCTTTTCACCAATGCGCCAAAGCCTTGACTGAACGAAGAGATATCTCTGGCAAACGCGGCCCGAAGCTGCCTTTGGCCGATTTGCCGAGGTGCTGCGGTCGAAGCCCGCGTTGGGGAAGTTGGTCGCACGCTCTTGATGTTGCATCTACGAGCTAGCCAGAGAATGGACGAAAGCTGTCCTTATTGGCTGTGATAAGCTTCTAGTGACGCGAGACCGGCTTCGTACATGCCCTGTACCATAGGACAGAATTGGTCAGCGCTGTCCGGTTCTAGCACGAGGTTTGCTGACCACGACACGAAGCTATTTCCGTCACCAACGTCATCGATGCGGATTGTTCCAACGACGTTCTTGGCGGGCATTCCATGTTCATCAATCGCATAAGAAAGTGTTCGTGTGGCCGGGTCTCGCAAGATGACCCGTTCCTTCAACACACCACCATCTTGCATGATGCAAACTCGCCTTGTCTCGCGACCGACAGCATCCGTGACGGTGCTCTCGCTTATCAAGTCAGGATACCAATCCTCCATACCGGTCATTTTGCTGACGGTTAGCCAAAGCTCAGAAGCCTTCACAGACATGGTGCGTTCGGCACGAACATGATGGGTCATCTCTACGCTCTTTCTTGAAGGATTGGTGGGCTCGGGCGAAAACGCCCGAACCTCTGGCTACTGCTGGGGCATCTGAAACGCCGGGGTGGCGAACAGTACCGAGACAGCCTCATTGCTCAACTCGCGCCGCGCGGGCGCGATCGCCTGATACTCAGCACTTCCATACCAGGTTTCTAATGCTTCCATCGTTTGGAACCGGACAATGGCCGTCCAAGTCGCGCCGTAGTCCCCCTCCAACACGCTGACCGATGGGCTTCCGACCAGCACCTCAGCGCCAGCCTTGGCAAGCATCGGGAACACGGGCCGCTCATAGGTTTCGAAGTAAGCGTTGAGGTCCGAGACCTCCAATACAGCGACAAGGTACGCAGGCTGATCCTCTGCAAGTGCCGCGCCAGAAAGTGCTGCGGATAGCGCTGTAGCTGCAAGAATACGTTTCATCATTTGACTCTTCCCCTCAGGACGACTGGTTTGTCGAACATGTGCTGATGCCGAGCATCGCGTAGATGGAACACCGCGAGGTCACCGCCGTGACCAGCAGCATCGCGGCAAGGACGGCACTGACGATCAATGCCGTACCGGAGAGCGTTTCGGTCAACCAAAGAACGGCGACGACAAAAGCTGGCACCGCGCGGATGATGCGGTCGGCTGTGCCGACATTGCGGGTTGTGAAACGCTTGATCAGCGACATGAGAGTGGGCTCCTTTCATTGGGTTGCCAAACATCTACACTGGATCAAAACGAAACAAACGGACTATAATTGACGTATGGCTGGATCATTTGTGGACCGGTGTTGGGATTTGTCATTGAAGCTTGATTGGAACGATCTGCGCGTGTTTCTCGCGCTCGAGCGTGGGGCATCCGCGCGCGCTGCGGCGGCCCAACTCGGCACAAGCCACTCGACCGTTCTCCGTCGGCTGCAAGCACTCGAAGACGCCTTCAATGCTCAGCTCTTCGATCGCACGCCCGAAGGGTTCGCGCTCACAGGACCCGGTGAGCGGCTTCTTGCGAAGGCTCAACAAATAGAAGCCGAAGTCTTCGAAGTTCAGCGCGAAATCACAGGTTCGGACATAGAGCTTGAAGGAGCGGTGAAGCTGACGGCACCTCCGGCCGTCTTGAAGTACCTGTTGCTTCCCATACTAGCTGAGTTCCAAGAAACGTATCCGAAGATCGAATTGGAGGTCGCCTCTACCGACAGCTTTGCGGATCTGGATCGTAGAGACGCTGACCTGGCTATCAGGTTTTCGCACTCACCGGATGAACACCTCGTCGGGCGACGCCTTCCAGAGTTCCACGATGCAATCTATGTGAGCAACGATGCAGATCCAAACGACCCGTCGCTTGGCTGGATTGGTTGGCCGGATCAACACAGGTTTCACAACCGTATTGCATCAACGCCGTTTTCAGATCGTCCGGTTGCTTGGCGGCTGCCTGGACTTGAGCTTCAAGCAGAAGCCGCTCGACAAGGTCGAGGCATTGGCCTCTTACCATGCATCATGGGTGACCAGGATCCGGAGTTAAGGCGTGTGAATGCAGACTTCACCCAGCCCACACTTCCGGCGTGGTTGCTTCAGCACCCTGATCTCCGTCGTCTAGAAAGGGTCCGCGTCTTTGCCGACTTCATCTTCAAGGAGATCACAAGGCTGAGAGACAAGGTTTCTGGACGATAGGTCCGGCCCATACCGGCCACTCGGAATGTTCTTTGATTGCTGCAACTGCAGCCCGCTTTCCAGACATTCGCTGTGCTTGCGAGCTGCTCGGACAGATTAAAGCATGCATACGGAAAGTACTCCGCCCCCCCAAGGTTCACATGAAACCGGAGAAAAGGTAGGTTTCGTGTGAATAGAAACGGAAAAGGGCGGAGATCAGGATGGCACGACAACTCCTAGACGAAGGTGAAAAGACCTTTCTGGTTTATGCCGGTACTGGCACCGACCTGATATTCAATCATGGGCTTGAGTTACCCGGATTTGCCTCGTTTCCATTGCTCGAACAGCCTGACACTAGAGCGATACTTGCCAGTCAGATGCAGGCGCTCGTCGACCTCGCCAGCGAAATGAATGTCGGTTGCATCCTTGATGCACCGACATGGATGGCCAATGCCGACCGGGCAGCACCTTTGGGCTACGATGGAGAACGACTTGTAGAGGTGAACAAAGACGCCGTCAGTCTAGTGGAAGACGTGCGCCAGGCCGTCGCTCGCGAAGATGTATTGGTATCGGCCTGTATAGGTCCACGCTTTGATCCCTACGCCGACATCCCACCGATATCCGTCGTAGATGCACGGCAATACCATGCCGCTCAAATGCACAGCTTGAAAGGTACAACTGTCGACCTGGTTACCGCTTACACATTCAACCGTCCAAGTGAGGCAGCAGGATGCATCCTCGCCGCCCGAGATGCTGGTCTGCCGATTATCATGTCTCTGGTTGTAGAGACAGATGGGTGCCTGGCAGACGGAACCAAACTTGTGGACGCAATTGACCAGATCGACGGGGAATCGGACTCGGCGGCAATGTTTTTTATGGTCAATTGCGCTCATCCGACCCATTTCGCCGGATCGCTTGGCAACCACCCAAGGCTGAAAGGTGTGGTGGCGAACGCTTCAAGGTGCTCTCATGCGGAACTTGACGAAGCAGATGAACTGGACGAAGGCGATCCCGTTGAACTTAGTAGGCAGATTGCCAAGATTGCTCGGAGCAATCCGTCGGTCCAAGTATTCGGCGGGTGCTGCGGAACCGACATGCGCCATCTGAAATTGATTGCCAGCGAGCTTGTGTAGCTAACCTACTTCCACGGCCCATTCCGGCCATTGGCCATGACATCGGAGTGCCGCAGTTGCAGCCCGCATTGCCGCCATTCGCTGCGGTCGCAAAATCTGGTCTGGTTCGAACTCACACAACGCGGACAAGCTAGCCTTCTCTGCGCCCCAGACGAGTGAGCGGTTTGGGATCACTCCAGACCTTCTCCGCAGGGCATGATCTACAAAAGCTGGACCGTTTGTGACCCTGCCAAATCAGGCCGTCAAATCACGGTTCCTTTGCGACGAGCTCAACAGAGTTGCCGTCAGGGTCTTTTGTGAATACCCCGCGCCAGCCAACCCAAGGGAACGTCTCGACATGATATTCCCTCTCCAGCGTCTCGTACCACGCAATGACCGCATCTTGCTCTTCCCAAGGCAGGCTGAGAGCCAGATGATGGAGTGACGAGCCCGGGCCGGACGCCGGAGGCTCAGTACCCGCCCGCGTATTGCCTGCGCCTTCGATATCATGCCGGAACAGGGCGAGCACAGCGGTATGACCGGCAAAGCCCTCAGCGATACGAAAGAATACGATATCGCCGTTTTCCGGATCGTTCATCGGCTCCAGGCCGATCACGTCGCGATAGAAAGCGACCATCGCTTTGAGATCGATACAGCGGATGGCGATCTCGCCAAGGGCGCGGATAGTAAATCCTCTTTGGGACATGGAACCTCTCCTTTTTATCCATCATGGGGCGATTTTGCGCCGCTGAGCAACCTTGTGACCGTCGCCGCTCTGAAGAAGCAATCGCAGGCAAAATGCGGTCTCGGCCACGATCGTCAGTGCATATGCCGGTGCGAATGCCGAAGCCAATTCGGGTGCGAAGAAGCGCAAGCCGCTGCCCACTAGGTAGACCAGTCCGGCGATCGCAAGCCCGGCGCCGAAAACCCTCGCGAAGAGGCCCGACCGCCAGATCATTGCCCCCATAATCAGGCTGTTGACGCCGAAGAAAACGAGACCAAGATCGTATCCGTGGGCGTGAAGATCGAAAAACACCAAGGCGAGCTTGGGCGCATCGGCCAGCATATCCGCGCGCGACACTAACAGCCACCCGGTGAGCAGGCTCATGAGACTGACAGCGATGAGCACGGTCTGGATCAGACGGAATACCATCGCCCCCAGGGCCAGCTCAGGCGCCATGGCTCGAAAGATCAGAAATAGCAGGATCGCCAGCCCTGCGTCGCAAATGGCCATGACGAGATCGGCGGCAACGGCCAGCCGGAACTTACCGGGTGCCGTCTGGATCGCCGTGGCGGTTGCGCGCGCGTCCTCAAGGTCGATCAAGGGGCCGCGCAGAAGAAGCTCTGCAGACAAACCTGCAATGATGATCGCTAGGTAGAGCAGGCCGGCAAACCGCACATCGCGCACCAAGGCCGGGGTCATTTGAGGTTGTTGCATGTCAAACTCCTGTGTAGGCGGCCTTCAGACGACGGCCCTGGCATGTTGTCGGGCCGAGCGGATCTTCTGCCGCGTCTGCGACTGGTTCGCCCTTTGTCCGACCCAGACCGAACTAAGAACGATCACGGCACCGAGGAACTGAGCCAGCGACAGCGACTGGCCCAGCCAGACCCAACCAAGCGTCACCGCTGTCACCGGGCTCATCATTCCCAGCATGGCAACGGCTCCAGGCTCGATCCGCGCCACGCCCCGGAACCAAAGCGCATAGGTTGCCGCGGCCCCAATGAGACCAAGCCAGACCAGCCCGGCGACGTTGGTTGCCGTCAGGGACGGTAACGGCGGTTCGGTGATCAACGCCAATGGCAAGAGGATCAGGCCACCCGCCGTCAGCTGCCAGGCGGTGAAGCTGAGAGCAGACACCGGCGGTTGCCATTTCCGGCTAAGCACGGTGCCTGCTGCCATCGAGGCGGCTCCGCCGACACCGGCGGCGATGCCGATTGGGTCCAGACGCGCCTCAGGACCGACCAGAAGCAATGCAACGCCAAGTACCCCTACCGCTGCGGCGATCACCGCCCAGGCCCGGATCGGTGTGCCCAGCCAGCAGCGCGCCATGAAAATCACGATCATCGCCTGCAATGACCCCAAGGTCGCCGCCACGCCGCCGGGCAGCCGGTAGGCAGCCACGAAAAGCAGCACCCAGAACAGTGCGAAGTTGAAGCTGCCCAAGAGAAAGGTTCGCCCTAGCCAGGCGCGTGGCGGCAGGCAGCGTGTCACCGCCAAAAGCAGCAGCCCGGCGGGCAGTGCGCGCAACGCAGCCAGCGTGATTGGGTAGCCGTCGGGCAGGGCTTCGGTTGTGACCAGGTAAGTGCTGCCCCAGACGGCTGGCGCAAGGGCGGTCAGGATGATGTCGGTCGAGCGGGACATGGGGATGCTCCTGTTTGGCGGACTACCACAGGGTGTGAATTTTCAAGTGCGGACGCTTCGGGCACGGGGGCAGCCCCATATCCCGTCGCAGGTGAGGTGAGAGATCGCAGCGCGCATGGCGCGGCAACCGCGATGGTTTGAAAAGTCGGATAACAAGGGATTTCATGTCGGTCTCCTTTCAGGCCACGAGCCGCCTTGCTGCACAGATTTGCGCGGCCAGGTCATCGCGGGGTCCATTGACCAGGCGCGCACCGGTCTCCCGGATGATGAGTGTCGGAACGGACTGAACCTGGAGCGACCGGGCACGTTGACGGTCGCTCTCGACCGCCTGAACTGTCGCCGGGGCGTTGAAGACCTTTTTGAAATGCGCCGTGTCAAAGCCATGTGCCTCCGCCGCATTCAAAACGACCTCGGGGTCGGCAATGTTGCGTGCATCGGTCAAATGCGCGCTCTGAAGCCGGTCGAACATGTCCCAATGGGCGGCCTGCCCGCCGATACGCTCGGCCGCCTTGCAGCCAACGGCGGCGGTCGTCCCGTGCGGATAATCGAACGGGGCCGCGCGCATCGCGTCAATGTCGACCAGCTCGGGCCGGTCGCTGACCTGTCGGCACACGTCCCAATGGTCCAGGATTGTCTCGCGGGCTTGCTCTGGAATGCCCCAACGCGAGGCCATCTCGTCGCTGCTGGCTTGCAAAACAAAGGTGTGATGCCGGATGTCGAGGTCGAACTCGTCTGCAAGGTCACGCATCCGCGACGAGATGTTGAAGCACCAGCAGCATACGACGTCGTGGAAGAAATCTATGGTAAGGGACGCCATCACGCGGCCTCCTCTTGCCAATCTGCCCCCGCCAGGCGCGCGGCGATCCGGGCGACGTGCGCGCCTTGATGGTACGCGCCTGCAAGGTCGGTCTCGGACGGTGTGCGCGACCCGTCGGCTCCGGCGATGGTGCCGGCGCCATAAGGTGCGCCGCCCACGATTTCCTCGCCCGTCTTCTGACCGGCAAAAGTGTAGGGCATGCCCGCAATCAGCATTCCGAAGTGCTGAAGAGGGATCTGGGTGGACAGCAGCGTCGCCTCATGACCACCATGCTGCGAGCCGGTGGAGGCGAAGACGGCCGCGACCTTGCCGACCAGCGCATTCCGCGCCCACAGTCCACCAGCTTGATCGAGGAACGATTTCATCTGGCCGGCCATCATGCCGAACAGCGTTGGGGTGCCGAAGATGATAGCGTCATAGTCTTCCAGATCAGCAGGAGTCGCAGCTTGCGTTTCATCCGGTGCGAATCCGGCCTTCTGCCGGATATCTGCAGGCACGGTTTCAGGCACGCGCCGCAAATCGACATGGGTGCCAGGCACCGAACGTGCGCCTTCGGCCTCAGCCTCGGCAAGTGCGCGGACATGGCCGTAGCTGGAATAGTAAAGAACAAGAACACGGGTCATGGGATCCTCTCAAAGATGTGGTTTTCGTCACCTGAGAAGATCGGGGATGAGGCGGTCCGGAATAACCGGCCCGCTTTCACTTTACTCTTTACTTGGATTGAAGAATGTCAGGGGCGCAGCGCCTCGCACAGATGATCGAGAAACGCCGTGACCTTCGCATCCATGCCAAGGCGCGACGCCGTCACCGCGTAGATTTCTGGTGCGGGTAGTTCCCAATCGGGCAGCACGCGGACCAGTTCACCGCGCACGACGGCATCTTTTGAAACGAAATCCGGTAAGGTGCCGATGCCCTGGCCGGCGATCAGCAGATCGCGCAGGACGAGGCTGTTGCCGACGCGGATGGGAGGATCAAGATCCATGATCACTGTTTTAGACGGACCATGAAGGGTCCAGGAGGTGAGATGATCGGCAAGCAAAAACCCGATGACACGGTGATTGGCAATGTCCTGCGGCGTTTCCGGAGCACCGACACTATCCAGGTAAGACGGCGCGGCAAAGACCTGTTGCCGCATCGTCCCCAACTTGCGCGCCACAAGCGCGGAATCCGGCATGGCCGCCCGGATTCGGATCGAAACATCGAAGCCGCCCTCCACCATGTCGATCACCCGGTCATCCATCGACAGCGTCAGACGTAGGTCGGGATAGGCGTCGAATAACCCGGGCAGAATCGGCGCAATGACGGTCTGACCGAAGGAACTGGAAGCGTTCACCCTCAGATGGCCGCGTATTGCCCGGGCACCGTCACGGATGCGGGTCTCGACCTGGAATACGGCATCAAGAATACCTGATGTTTCGTCATAAAAGAGCTGGCCAGCATCAGTGAGTGACATCGAACGTGTCGTGCGGGTGAGCAATACCGTGCCCAAACTCTCTTCCAAAAGCTTGATCTCACGGCTGACAAGGGCGGGTGACACACCGAGATCCTCCGCCGCACGCGCAAAGCTGCCGCGCTCGACAATGCGGCGGAAGGCGTTCATGACAGAGAGCTTGTCCATTGTTGCTTTCGATCAGTTTGAGTGAGACGTCGCATTATGCGAGCGATCGAGTCGAGGAATACCATGAATGCGGCTTTCGGGCGAATGGGCCGCGAGGCTGCCCGGCTGTCAATTCGCCTCCCTCTCAGCGGATACAATATCTGCGTAGCCCGCCGCCGCGAAGCCGTGGAAGCGGAATGACCATCGCTGAACGACTTTTTTGGAGAGTATCCCTGCCATTCATGCAGGCTTCGGCATCAGACAAAGAGGGCTCACTGCTGCCGTCAGAGGCAGCGCAGCATCAGTGAGATCCGCGTTGCACGACGAGCCTGGGACGGCCCAAACCGGTCGCTCACTATCCTAATCAACATGCTGCGGTTGTGACCTGCTTTGCGGGCATTCGCTGCTAGGGTCAGGACCCATTGATTTTCGTCTGATGGCATGATTCACGGCTCAAAAAACGAGCGGTGAACATGTCTGATCTTTTCTGGCTGACGGATGCGCAGATGACGCGTCTTGAGCCCTTCTTCCCGAAGTCCCACGGCAAACCTCGCGTCGATGACCGGCGTGTGTTGAGCGGTATTATCTTCATAAACCGCAATGGCTTACGGTGGCGCGACGCACCCGCAGCCTATGGCCCGCACAAGACACTCTACAACCGCTGGAAGCGGTGGAGCGATAGGGGCATCTTCGCCCGGATGATGGCGGGCCTGGTTGCCGAGCACGGCGAACAGAGGACAGTCATGATCGACGCGACCTATCTCAAGGCCCACCGAACAGCGACCAGCATGGGCGTGAAAAAGGGGGGCGTGGACGCCTGATTGGCCGAACCAAAGGCGGCATGAACACAAAGTTGCATGCCATCTGCGACAGTAACGGCCGCCCACTGAGCCTGTTTGTGACCGCTGGACAGGTCAGCGATTACATCGGCGCACGGGCACTGCTCGGCAGCCTGCCGAAGGTGGACTGGTTGCTTGCGGATCGCGGCTATGATGCCGACTGGTTCAGAGAAGCGTTGAAAGACAAAGGGGTACGGGCATGTATCCCTGGCCGAAAGCAGCGGAAGAAAACCGTCAAGTACGACAAGCGCCGATACAAGCGACGCAACCGCCCCTCTCGTGACATTGCTGCGCAATGCACTGCCGGGCAGTGATCGAGATCATGTTCGGCAGGCTCAAGGATTGGCGGCGTGTGGCAACCCGATACGACCGTTGTCCCAGAGTATTCCTCTCGGCCATCGCACTGGCTGCGCTCGTCATCTACTGGCTGTGAAACTCAATGAGTCCAGACCCTAGCGCAAAATCTCTACTCAAACAGATTCACACAAAGCGGAATTCTTGCTGGTCTGTCAGGCTCAGGCCCCCATGTGTTAGCGAAACTGCTTGTCGACGGCACCTGACCTGTCGGCCATGGGCCATTGAAAAACGGCGCCCATTTTCTCATTCAACAGGACCCGGGCGTCTTTCTCAACAACGCATTGTCCAGAGACAGACTTCGAGCTATCGGCATTAAACTAAATTTGACAGCGCTTACCTCTCTGGTTTGGAGAGAATATTTACCCGATTGGTTCAGCTATTCACTTAGTGTTCTTGCGGCCGCTCAGGACTTTCGTATGCTTTTTACAGAAAAACACAGGCAATTTGCAAAACCCCTTGCGATGGCGTTGGCGGTGATGCTGACCTTCATGGGGGCGCTGACCTTCTGGCTCGACGAAATGGTTGAAAAAACCATCCTGACCCACGCCGAAGAGAGCGCATCTTCGTGGGGCGACGTTTTTATCGATGCCGTTCCTGACGTCGAGCGTTTGGTCGAGACCGGCCAGCCGACGCCGGAGCAGATCGGGTTCATCGATGCGGCCGTTTTCGGATCGGACATCTTCCGTTTCAAGATCTTCGATCAAAACGGAGTATTGGTATTTGTCTCTGACGAAGGGCTTTTTCAAACTGAACGACAGGTCGAGGTCACCGAGACGGCCGCGCAGGTCATCGAGACGCTTGCATCCAACATATCAGTGAAAGATGGAAGCGAGAAACCAGATCGGCCCGATTGGTACGTGGAGGCCTATATTCCGATCATTCACGATGCCGGGCACCCAATCGGCGCTTTCGAGGTTTACGTCGATGTCTCCGGCCTCGCCTCGGCCTTGCGCGCGCAATTCAGCAAGATCGGGTTCTACCTGCTTCTTGGCGCCTCGGTGATTTACCTCGTGCCGACGGTCGCGCTCATTTTCAAGAACCACCAGTTGCGCAAACGAGACGGGCAACTCAAGCAACTCAGTGAGGTCGAGCCTCTGACCGGGCTTTTGAACCGGGGCTCCTTCACCGAAGGGATTGAGACGCTCTTTTCAAAGAGAAAAAGAACAGGTGAAACCATTGGCATTTTCTTCATTGATCTCGACAAGTTCAAGCAGGTCAACGACAAATTCGGGCATGAGTTCGGAGACAAGCTGCTTATTCATGTCGCGTCGGTCCTGCGGCAGTCCTGCCGCGAAGCTGATCTGGTGGCTCGCATCGGCGGCGATGAGTTCGTGATACTGATGCCCGACATTGATGCGACCGAGTTGGACGTGATCGGAGCGCGTCTGATGGAGAATATCAAGGCTCCCTTCGTCTTTGGAACCAGCGAGGTTTGGCCCAGCCTCAGCGTTGGGGCGCATCTTTCGCTTACCGGTGAGAGCGAGGCCAAAGCGATGCACTGCGCTGACGTCGCCGTCTACCGGGCAAAGGCGGATGGACGCGGTCGCGTGGTCACCTACACTCAGGAATTGGAGAAGATCGAGCTTCGCCGGAAAAACATAGAGACTGCGATCGCAAACGGTTTGGACGGGGACGGCTTCTTCCTGGAGTTTCAGCCTATTTTTGACCGTTCCGGCGTGGTGAAAGGCTTCGAAACATTGTCGCGCCTTCAGGACGCGGACGGGAACCGCATCAGTCCCGCAGAGTTCATACCGGTGGCCGAGGACGCCGCATTTATCGAGGAAATCGGAAGTCGCGCATTGCGGCAAGCGATTGAGACTGCTGCGTCCTGGCCGGATCATGTCTTTGTCGCCGTCAATCTTTCGGCGCATGAGTTTCGAAGCGGCGGACTGCCCAAATACGTCGAAGACCTTCTTAACGAAACGGGCGTTGCGCCAAGCCGGATCTGTCTGGAATTGACGGAATCCATCATGCTGAACGATGACGAAAGTGTCACGGACCAATTGATCGGCCTAAAGGCGCTTGGCGTAGATCTCGCGATCGACGATTTTGGCACCGGCTATTCAAGTCTGGGGTATCTCTGGAAATACAAATTCGACAGGATAAAAATCGACAAGGTTTTTCTGGAAGGCTATGAATTCGACAACGAACGCTACACTCACATCATCGAAACCATCATACTTTTGGGGCATCAGCTGCAAATGAGTGTGACCGTGGAGGGCGTCGAGACGGCCGACCAACTGGAAAGGATGCGCGACCTGGGCTGCGATCTGTTCCAGGGATTTCTGATGTCGCAACCGATTAGTCAGGAAAAGTCCAAGGCTTTGATCACGGAGCAAGAGGCGGCCGAACGCAAGGTGTCGTAAGGAGAAAATCAACAGCAAGGCGCGAATGCAATTTGCGAGTAGGTGCGTGTCGGCTATATGCAACATTCTCTTTTCTGGTTGCACACGCAGCGAAAGCCCGCTTTCCGCCCATCCTGCAAGGCACCGGCACACCAATGCGCAAAGTACTATTCATCAATTCTGACGTCCCTTGGCTCCGTCGACCTCTTCCAAGGTTGCGAGAAATACCGCAGGTTTGGCTGAGGTTCTCCAACCGTTCCAGCCGATATCCCGGCTTTGACGAGCATCACGCGCGCGGCGTCTCCGGCGAGCGACGGAAGCATGTCGAGAAACGCGTCCGCGTCCTTCTGATCCTCCCCCACTGAAGTGGTCCTCCGCTATGTTTGGGAAAACGGAGGAAACATATGGCCAGCAAGCGTCCCAGGCCCGAGGAGATAGTCACGAAGTTACGGCAGCTTGAGGTTCTGACGGGGCAAGCTATGCCGCGTCCGGATGCGATCCGGCAGATCGGGG
>CANMMF010000020.1 GCA_947498985.1 uncultured Paracoccaceae bacterium
ACGTTAGATTGTATGCAGCATGTTCGAGGAACCGAACGCTACCACTTGGCAGGGACGGCCCATAGCTGCCTTTCACCTCACAGCGACTGCGGCAGTGTAGCTTCCCCAGACCCGCCGTTCGTGGCTGACGCAGCATCATGTTGCAGTCGACGTCGGGAACGCGGGACAAAGTGTGAATTCGCTGCGGTTGCACCAATGTCCGCTTTGCTCCGGCAGCAAAATAGGTTGGGTCGTCGTGACCCTTTTACTTGGGACTCATAAGCTCGGGACACCGACGCCAAGGGCAGTTCAAGTCCTGCCGATTCCCGCAAGCATCAGGTCAGAAAGGCACTTCATGTCGTCGAGCCTTTGCTCGAGACTGCTTGGTGCCGCATCTGTGTAAGCGCCCAGCCATGCAATATAGCCAACGCGCGCACGGCGTCGTGCTTCGCTCTGCGCGATCCCCGCCTCCTCTAGAAGATCAACCATATACTCGATTCTTTTTTGATCGATGCGCGCGACAGCTTCGCGGGCGTCTCCATCCCCAGCCGCCCAAGATCGCATTCCGATTTCGAGCTTTCCATCATCCTTGCCGCAGGTTTGCAACAGGCGCTCCAGTCGTGATCGCGCGTCGCCGCCGCCATTCTCGTTTGCGGAAATGGCAGCCTCCGTCTCTTTGGCGTCCCAACGCCTCACAACCTCCAAAAGAAGGGCCTTTCTGTCCTTGAAGTGCCAGTAAAAACTTCCGCGCGTGACAGAGAGCTCTTTCGCAAGAGGTTCTACTTTTACCGCCGAGACACCGCCGCGTTCAAAGGCGGCATAGGCGGTATCTATCCACTCTTTCGGCCCCAGTTGGGCGCTAGCTGATTTTTCCATACAGTATGTATTGACAGAAAGGCGAGGCTCGTCAATAAATGCATCCATACATACTGTATGGTGAAGGAGAATGAGCTTGACCACGAAACATTTCATGCCAGAAGAGAAACCGAACGCCGCCAACCTCGTCGTTCCAACGGACGGTCGCAGCGCCAAGGAAGTGGAGAACATTCAGACCGTCTTGACGATGTTCGATGCCGGATGGGGGGCAAATCCGGGTTGGAAGGACGTTTGGCGCGACACCCTGTCAACAGATGTATGCACCTTTTTCCACTCTCATCCTGTGATGACGGGCATTGATACGGCCATCGAGTTTAACGAGGACCTCTTTTCAGGCTTCCCTGAACTTGCGATCGAAATCCGTGAAATTATTGCAGACGGCGACACCGTGGTGGTTCGAGGGCATCTCAAGGGCACGCATGACGGGCTTTTTCTGGGCATCCCCGCCAGCGGTGCCGGAGTCGATGTTCCGGACGTAACGATCTTTAGGCTGAAGGAAGGCAAGATCGTAGAAAGCCGTTACTTCACCGATTTGCTGGACGTCATGACAACGATCGGTGCCGTATCCCCGGTACATTGAAGAACACCAGAGGCGTTTGGTCGGGGGATTACCTACACCTCCGTGTCAAGCCCGACCAAGCTTTTCAAATCAAGGGGGTTCAACTAGGAACCTGCAAGGTCGCGAAGTTCAAGAAGGGTTAGAAATGGAAGCTCTGACTAAAGCATCTTGGATTACTCTTGCGCTGATCCACGTGATGCCCGCGTTGGTGCTATTTGCACCCTCGCTAACCGAACGATTGTACCAGACCTCTCCGACCGGTGAAGTTGGACTGCTAATCGTCCATCGCGGCGCTCTTTTCCTGGCGGTCGTCGCAGCCTGTGTTTTTGCACTGTTCGATCCGTCTGTGCGGCGGCCTCTGTCGTGTATTGTGGCAATCAGCGTGATCGGTTTCTTGTTCGTATATTTACGAGGCGGAATGCCAGAAGGTGCACTGCGGACAATCGCACTGGTTGACCTGATTGCCTTACTGCCGTTGGCGTATGTCACCTTCCAAGCTTGGAGAAATTAGACTTTCTTTATCAATGCCTTGTTGAGCACATATTGCCCGAAACTTGAGGATGGGTCGGACCCAGTGCACCTATCATCTTATACTGAGCACACCTCAATACGGACCTTCGAGCAACCTGCAGCATCACTCAGTTTGGGCTCTTCGCGGCCATCGGAGGCGGCGCGGCGTCCCGGTATCACCCGGCCGGAGGGGCCATCAAGGACGGCCCGGAGCTGACATTGCGAATTGTCTGCCGATGCCGCGGTCGCACTCTGCATTGCGGACATTCGCCTCGGACGCGCGATCGCCTATTGCTCCTCCAGCCGGAATCCACGATTGGCTGAAACGTGGTCCACGAACAGATGCGCCAGACTGTCCTTCGGGCTATTGGCCGGGTAGATCGCATAAATGTCGATCTGTGGGAGTTTGATGTCCGGTATAAGCTGCACAAGCCGCCCCGCCCTGATATCCTCCGCCACAAGCTCGTAGGCCTCCACCATGAAACCCAGTCCGTTTTCCACGTATCTGCGGGCCAGCGTGTAATTGTCTGCGGTGACCACGATCCGCGGCTCCTGCGCCGTCTCGGTACCGATCACCCGAGACCACGGGATTGGCCGGGCGCGGACCCAGTCCCAGTGAGACAGATCGGCGAAAGACGTCGCTCGAGGTCGCGCGTCTGCGTATGACCGCGCCGCGAAAAGGCACAGCTGAAGCTGCCCGATCTTGCGCGCCTTGTAGCTGCTGTCGTCCAGATCCTGCACCCGACCCCTGATGGCCACGTCAAATCCTGACCCCTCCAGCGGCACGTTGCTGTCGGTCAGATGGATGTCCAGGTGCACATCCGGGTAGGCTGCTGAAAACCTGGTGTAATTCTCCACGAGCGGGCTGTGCGCCGTGGGCGTCGCTGCGGTGATCTTCAACGTGCCCGACGGCCGGTCGGACTGCCGCTGGACGGCGGAAAGCCCATCCGCCGCGGCCATCGACATCCGCTGTGTCGCCTCGAGCAACTTTGCACCGGCTTCTGTCAATGACATGCGGCGCGTCGAGCGATAGAGCAACGGCGTTCCCAGTTGTTCTTCAAGCTTCGCCACGTGGTGGCTGACCACGGACGGTGACAAATTGAGCCGGTCGGCGGCTTTGCGGAACGTGCCGAGTTCCGCCACGCACTGGAAGATGGCCATGTTTCGAAGCTGGTCAATCATTGTTCGACCCCATGAGATGATGAAGTCGATAATGCGTATATTATGCGGCAATCGCAAATGTGTCATCGTTTTAGTGTCGCCGGGCCATTCCGGTTCAGGCTCTCATCAGAAAGGAACACCATGACACTTTTGGTATCAGTCGTCCGCCGCACCGGCCCGCGCACCCAGGCAGAAATGGAGGCCTACAAGGCGGCCCATCAAGAGGTTTTCGGCTCCTGCGCCGACGTTCCGAGGTTCTTGCGCTCCCCCTCGGACGACACGCTCGGCGCCGTCGTCGGCGAAGTGCACGACCTCGATGAACTGCGACGTATCAGCCGAACGCCGGAAGGGGATGCCCTCATGCGCAAGTACGGCTTTCTCGAGCAACTCGATTACTTCATCGAGGAGGCGTAGGCCATGTTGCGCAGACTTCTGATCACTTTGGCCGGACGCGCTCAATGCAGGGATCGGCAACCGAGGTCGCGCCGCGCGGAGCTGGATCGCGACCCCACCGATGTTCACGTTCAGTCTTTGCTGAGTGCTCGCCAGCATTTCGGCCAGTTCGGGTACAGTCTGAATTGAACTGTGCGCCAGACAGGAGTGATGCGATCCGCGGCCGCCCGTGGGTCGCATCGGAGGCTTGGCTTTTCAATGAGACACGGCGCTTGCAACAGTCGAACTGATGACGGCATTCTCAGACAGAAGCCAGGCAAACCGTCATTCGTACATGATGAAGGTTCTCATGCTCATGGCCTCGGATCACCCATTTAGCCTCGCGGTACCACGCGTTTGATCTCGACAAACTCAGTGACGCTCACGGCCCAGAGCCGACATCCACCCCCCTGTCTAAATGCTGCGTCCGCAGCCCGCATACCGGCCATTCGCTGCATGCGGAAAATCTGGCGATGGTGAACTCACAGATCGCGGTAAGGAGCCGACCTTGTAAATTGTCACCCGAACGGCTGCTTAGTTAGAAATTTGGACGATATCCGCTGACGCTTGAAGCACGCGGGACAACCTTTGGGCTTGGCGCTTCAGCAACAGAAACGGTTCCCTTACGATTAATAATCCCGATCAGCACTTCGGTCGCTGTCTTTGCGACTATGTCCAGTCCAAGGTCAATCGCCGTTAGTGCCGGGACTTCAGTACGTGCGCGCACACCGTCGTAGCGGGTAGCGACACGGACATCATCAGGGATTATCACACCGTGGGCTTTCAAGGCGCGCATGACACCTGTTGCCATCGCATCAATCGGTACCAGGACCGCATCGAAATACGCCCCCTCTTTCAGGAGTTTCGAAGTCGCGGCTGCAGCACTTTCTTCCGCCGAATGTTCGGGTAGCGCGATGACCTGTGCTGCCATCCCGATTTCGGCGGCCTTCTTTAGATACACCTCTTGAAAGACCAGATTGCTTTGCCTTGAGCTTGCGCCGACGATCAGGGGGAAATTCTCTGCACCGGTTTCGCGCAAGTGGTCAAACAGAACTTCCGCCATCAGGTGATAATCCAGGTCAACATAGGCGCTTGGTGATCCCACAGGCTTGCCGACAGAAACGGTCGGAACGCCGACGTCTTGCAGCATCGCAAGAACAGGGTCGTCGGCTTCAGGTTCAACGACGATGATACCATCCATCGAAATGTTCTTGAGCGTCGCGATGGGATCGTCAACAGGTGGAACCAAGACCAGCGACATATTGGCCTCCAGCGCCGCAACAGCGGCGGAGGCCGCGATTTCCATCAAGAAGCCCAGCTTAGATGCGCCAGCGGCGACTGCGACTGGCATTGATGAGTAAATCGCGATGGTATTTGTGCGCCCGGTGCGCATGCGACGGGCCGCCAGATTTGGGCGGTACCCAAGGGTTTCGACTGCTTCTTGAATGCGCCTTTGGGTCTCATGGTCCACCTTACGCTTTCCACTGATTGCGTTTGAAACCGTTCCCGGAGACACGCCTGCCGCCCTTGCCACATCCACGACAGTGACCCGCTTGGTCGGTCTTTCAGATGCCTCAGTCATCGTCTCGATGCTCCTCAGAAAGCCAAACCACGGCATGTTGCCTTATTTTTGTGCGTCCCTTGTGACGCCGATGAACTGGTGGAGTTAAAACGTTTTACAGAATCAGGATCCGTTTGTAACGTCATTAAAACGTTTTAATGGGGTGGATCTACAAATGCCTGATGATGCGCGGAGCCTTCCGAGCCAGATCACGATGTGCCGCCGTCAGCTCGGTTTGACGGCTCTCGATACGGCAAAATCTGCTGGTGGATACACGCTCTATGCCCGCCAGACTGGCGCTGGTGTCGTCGACATGATCGATATCGAAGGCCAGAAGGTCCACCGCTGGGACATGCCTGTGCGCCCAGGCCGGGACGCGGTGATCCTGCCCAATGGCAATCTTGGGTATAACGGCAGTCACGCAACATCGGCGGACCTCTATCCGGCATGGGACCTATGGCACGGCGGTGATTTCTATGAAGTAACTCCGGACGGCGACGTCGTCTGGCACTACGAAGACATGTTCCACCATCACGATGCTCAATGGCTGCGGTCAGGCAACCTGCTATATACGGTCGCAGCCCCGCTTCCCGCCGACAAGGCCGCACGTGTCACCGGGGGGGACCCCTCGAAGGATGGCGCGGACGGTGTCGTTCAGTCCGACATTGTCCGCGAGGTCAACCGTGCGGGCGAGGTGGTTTGGGAGTGGCGGATCTGGGATCACATCGACCCAGCTGACCTACCCGTACATCTCAACTTTGACCGACGCCACTGGCCTATGATCAATGGTGTGTCCGAGACCCGTGATGGATTGGTTCTGATGAGCTTGCGCACCACCTCCGGAGTGATCGCGGTGAGCAAGGCAACTGGAGCTATTGTTTGGCATGCCGGTCCTGACATCGTGGCCCAGCAGCACACACCAATCGAGATGGAAAGCGGCTCGATCCTTGTCTTCGACAACGGCAATCTGCGCCCTGGAATGTCGAACCCATTCTCACGCGCGATCGAATTTGACCCGAAGACAATGGAGGTCACGTGGGACTACACCGACCCCACACCGATCTCTTTCTTCTCGCCCTTCATGGGCGGAGCAGAGAGGCTGTGGAACGGTAACACATTAATCTGTGAAAGTGCCTTTGGCCGCCTGTTTGAGGTCACACCGGACGGAACGCTTGTGTGGGAATATGTGATTCCCGATTTCGATGAATATCCCAGCCCGCTGAACGCCTTCATCAAAGGCGCGACCAACAGTTGTTTCCGCGCGCACCGCTACCGCGCGAGCGATGTGCCGTGGCTTTAGGTGAAGAGAGATTGATCCGAACTGAACAAGGAAGCGGATATGTCCGAAGTACTTAAGAAAATTGGCCAATTGGTGATCTCGCTTTCGGGCGTTGTGATCATCTGGTCGCTTTTCGCGAATTCGGGCTTTATCAGCCAAAAGCTGTTTCCAACGCCTGGGCAGGTTTGGCACGCGGCGATTGACCTATATCAGGATGGCGTTCTGATGAGCGATCTTCGGATCTCGCTCACCCGGGCAGCGGTCGGCTTTTCCATCGGTGCAAGCCTTGGGATTGCGCTTGGCCTGCTCACGGCGCGAATCAAGATCGTCTCCATTGCATTGGAACCCTTCCTGAATCTGCTTCGACCGATCCCGGCTATCGCCCTGGTGCCCGTGGCCATCGTCTGGTTCGGAATAGGCGAAGGGTCCAAGTATTTCGTGATCTCTTACACTGTGTTCCTCGCTGTCTGGCTGAACACACATGCGGGGGCGTCTCATGTCGCCAGCACGTATATTCGCGCTGCGCGGTCACTGGGCGCCAGCCGGACGCGCGAGTTTTTCGAGGTCATAGTCCCGGCCAGCGCACCGATGATCTTTGTTGGTCTGCGCCTGGGAGCCGCGCTGGCCTTTCTTAGCCTCGTGGCGGCAGAGCTTAGCGGGGCGTCAGCAGGCATCGGCTTCCGGCTGCAAGATGCACGCCAGTTTATCCGCACTGACCGAATGTTTGTAGGGCTTATCCAGCTTGGCATTCTCGGCGCACTGCTAGACGCAGCTTTTGCCTATACGGGCCGCCGTGTTGTGCATTGGGAAAACGCATGATGGCAGGCCAAACGGATATCGGTCGCATCGACATCAAAGGGGCGGAGGTCACGTTCAAAGCCCCCGGCGGAGGCCGGATCGAAGCACTTGCTGCCACAGATCTGGTGATTGAGCCCGGCTCTTTCGTGTCCCTGATCGGGCCGTCTGGCTGCGGCAAGTCCACGCTTTTGAATGCAGTGGGTGGCTTTGTCCCGCTCACATCGGGTGGCATCGAATTGGATGGTGACCCGGTGACCGGTATCAACCCCGACGTCGGTGTCGTCTTTCAGCAATACGCGTTGTTCCCGTGGTTCACAGCACTCGGCAACGTCATGTTCGCTTTGAAGCGCTTCAAGATCAGCAAACAAGAACGTTTAGAGCGCGCGTACGCTGCGCTGAAAGAAGTCGGCCTTGAGGGGCGCGAAAAGACCTATCCCGGCCAGTTGTCCGGCGGCATGAGGCAACGCGTTGCTCTGGCCCGGGTCTTCGTGACCTCCCCCAAGGTTCTCTTGATGGACGAGCCCTTTGGCGCACTGGACGCGCAGACCCGCGTCGCGATGCACGAAATCCTTCTGCGTATCTGGGAAGCGCACCGCACAACCGTGCTGTTCGTGACCCATGATGTCGACGAGGCTCTGATCCTCTCTGACCGGGCGCACATCATGAGCGCTGGCCCCGGCCGCATCATCGAGACAATGGACGTCACTCAAGAGCGGCCGCGCCATGTCGACAATATCGGGCCGGACTTTCTGGAGGCCCGCAACCACATCATCCGGCTGCTGCGGCAGCCCGGTGCAGATGAACACTGAAACGAAACTCAATAACGTAAAGGACAAGGAATGACACAAATGTTCAGACATGCGCTTGCCGGAGCGGCTGCCTCCTTACTGGCCAGCACTGCGATGGCCGAAACGACCTCCGTGACCATCGGCGGCGGACCGTACCTCGATATCCCGCAACTCTCGGTTGCGATGGACAAAAACCTCTGGGCCGAAAATGATCTAGAGGCTGAGGTGATCCCCTTCCGCACCGGACGTTCTGCGTTCGAAGCGCTTTTGGGTGGTCAGCTTGACTTCGCTTTCATGGCCGAATTTCCAGCCGTGATCGGCGCGATGCAAGAACAAGAGTTCCGCGTGATCGCGGAGATGTCGCAATACACGGCCACGCGTATCATCCATGGCGGTGACCCAGAGATTGACACCATCGCCGAACTGGACGGTATGAAGGTCGGTCTGACGGCCGGTACGAATGTCAACTATATGTTCGAAAAAGAAGTAGCCGCTGCGGGGATTGAAGTCGAAATCGTTTCGATCGGCCCGCCAGATATTGTGCCTGCACTTGCGCGCGGCGATATCGACGCGGGCGCAATGTTCCCTTCCTTCTATGCGGGTGCGGCTGAAGCTTTGGGCGATGCCTATCAGGAGATTCCAGTCGACAGCTATGGCACGCACTTCATCCTGGTCGCGACGCAAGAAATGATCGAGGAAAGCCCCGAAGTTGTAACAGCCGTCCTCGCGTCTCTCTACGCTGGAGAGCAGGTGGTCATCTCTGACCCTGCAGCATCGCACCAATCTGTATCAAACGTTCTGGGCGGCACCCTGTCCCCCAAAGACGTGGCCTCGGCCTCGGTCAACTACGCATTCAAGATGCAGCTCAACCAAGAGATGTTGGAGCTCATGGTCGATGAAGGTGAATGGATCATCGGGCGGGGTTCCATTGAAGGCGAGCCGCCAACCGCAGAATCGATTGCACCGTTTATCGACGGCTCGTTCCTGGCTGGGATCGACGCCAGCCGGGTGACGTTGGAATAAGGTTGTCCCTTCGAATCGGTTGGAGCGCTTCCCGCGCTCTGGCCTCTTTCACTTTTCGAGGCCCTGTTTCGACAATCAATCTGTCGTTCAGCAAACAAAAGTGATCGCCGCTATCCTTAGTGCGGGACATCCCTATTCAGACGTTCATGAAAGTTGCAGCATTCGGTACTTTCGGCCCAAAGCCGACACTCGAATTCACCGTCTACGCTGCAATGCAGCGGACCAAGAACAGTATCATGAGCCGTGTCTAAGACGATGCGTCCTTAACGTCTTGAGCGCCTCCTGAACCATTGAAACCTGTCTCTCAGAAAGGGACAACTCGCTCGCCAATCTTCGGTCTGCGTGATCAAAGTTCGCTGCTTCAGGGGATTTCGATCGAGGAAATCTGTCCATGAACTCACGATACTGTAGCTCGGTCGGGTGTTGGAAATGTATTGGCACTCCTCTGAATTCTTTGGGTGTCAGCTCGAGGACACCGCCGCCGTAAAAGCGACCATCCATCTCACAAAACAGTAGTGCCAAGCTGTTGTAGAACGAGAAGGTAAGGTCCTGAATCGCCAAGCCTTTCCGCATCGTGACCTGATATGCTGTATCAGTCACCAAAACTCTTGCTTGGTTGATGCATAGTCTTGGAAAGCTGTGAGACCGCTTAAAAAATATCCCGTCAGACGCCTCAACTATCGGAATGTTGTACCAAGGCGAACGATGACGACACTTATATCTTTGATCGAGCCCCAGCTCTTCTCCTGCCGCGATGTAGGAGTGCGCTTCCTGCGAGAGCGGTGGAGCCCCATCACGTACAAAATCCAAAAGGAAAGCTGGTTCACGTTTTGATATCTCAGCCAGGTCACCCTCTGAAAAAACAGGGCCTGATGGCAGATAAGCACCTTTCTTCAGTATTGGGCGCGCCCATTGGCCCAGTCCTTGATCACTGATTTCGTGTGACCTAAGGATGAAGAAATCATTTGCCGCCGAGACCACTCCTGCAGAACTCGTCGCAAAATCGCCAAGCGTCTTAAGATTTGAGCGTAGCTTGTGTAACAAAGTGGAAGTTTCGTCATCGAAGAAAATCGAGTTGAGGTCGATTGAACTCGCTTGCTTGCCGCTGAAGCAGATACTGCGGGATCTTATAGGTTCCAGCTTGGCTAGTGTCTTGACTGAGCTGAGCGTTACCCCAGCAATTGCCTTGTGCGCGGCTTTCGATGCCACCAAGGCGACGGCATCCTGATCAAGCTTGCGAAAGGCTTTATCTTGAGGCGTAAAGACTTCTACTGAAACGAAATTTTCTACAAGAAATGCCTGCAGATACTGGCCATACTTTACGTTTAGGAGCTCATACGGAACGACAAACGCCAAGACGCCTGTATCGGACAGGAGCATGCTAGAGGCCACAACGAACGCCGCCCAGGCATTCTTAAGTTCCGAAAGTGGATAGTCTGCGATCTGGCTAAGATCTTCGATGCTCTTCTTCAGCTCTCCGCCAAAATTATGGCGCCGGATGTAGGGCGGATTACCGATAACTAAATCGTATTTGGGCCCATCATGGGCGACGGCATATTCTATGAAGTCTTGGCATTTGAACTTCGCAGCCGGGAATTCCCTTTCTAGCAAGTCCGTAGCTGCCTGATCGATGTCAAGGCCGTGGACTTTGAAGCTGTCCTCTTTCGAAGCGGAAAGTGCCCGCAGGAAGGCGCCATCACCAGCACTAGGCTCCAGTACCGTGTTTGGTACCTTGTGACGCCTGGCCAAAGCGAATTTGGTCAGTTCCGACGCTACATCATCAGGCGTATATACTACGCCTAACAGTCGCTCTATTCCTGGTTCAAGCTTCAAAAGCACGGCGACGGTACTCTCGATGTTCGCGTGTAACTCGAGCAATCTCCTGCAAGACAGACCGATAGTGCTCGGTATCCGCAGACAGTCGCGCTTCGAGTTCTAGCAGCTCGCCTAGTAGCTCATCCATTTTTTGGGTCTGCCAGACGAACTGGTGGCGGATAAGCGACAAGTTCAAGTTCGCTATCATGTAACGACCAAGGTCGGTTTTGGCACGAATTCTACCGTGGTTGTCTCGTTCAAGATGGTTGTCGAGATCCGGATCACACGGATCTACAAAGCCACTCGATCCGTCATTGGGTACGTTCTTGTCATCTCCAATCCATTTGTTTGACTTTGCACGGTTACAAAAAGGGCATGAGTAGACCAAATTGCGGTACTCAAGTAACCATTCCGGGAACAAAGACTTCGGAGCAAAGTGGTCGATTTGATAACCTCGGACTCCGCCAAAGAACTCATCTAAGGCGTCGCAGTAGCCACATCTGCTAGAGAAATCTCTCCGCAAGTCATCCTTGTAAGCGCGATAGGTAGTTTGCGCCGCAACTACCGAACGAACCGGTGTTCCTTTCCGCAACACTACTACGATCCACCCCGTTCTTCAGGCTCATCAAGTTCGTTCTTGATCCTCTCAATCAACTCTTCGGTGCGGCCAATCAACCGACCGAATGGCTCTAAGGCCCGAACTTTCACATGGCGTTCGATTGCAAACTGAGCACCCAAGACAGCTTCCAGATAGCTGTCGAGATCAAGGAATCTTTGAGTCTCGCTGGCATCCAAATCCCTCTCCAGAGCTTGAGCAGAGAGGTTCTCCAACTCTTCCTGAGCATCTGCAACCTGTCGTTCGTGTTCCGCGATTTTCTTCCTTACTCGCTTGAAGAACGGGAGGTCGCTGTTTTGGGCCTCTTCACGATCCAAGAAATCGGATTTGGGAAATACCATGTTGGTGTCTAGGGTCTCATCAACAGCTTGGTCCGGAAATGACGTGGTAACGAAGCAAGGAAATTCGGCAAACCTATCCCTGAAGGCTCGAACTAAGTCGGCACCGTTAAATTCTACATCTGGTTTGTGGTCTGATAGGCGGTAGTCTGTAATCAGCACCTTGCAGTGCAGTTCGGCAATCTGCTGTATGGTGTCATCCAAGGTGCTCTCAGGTTCGATTGCTCGTACTTGATCCGGAGTGAATTCACCTGATGCCACGGCGCTTCTGAGAACTTGACCAGCCTGCGCCTTTTGCTCGTCGATATACACTAACTCTGCCAAGATCGTTTCCTTACTTCTTCAAAGGGAGGAGAATTTCCATCCGAAAACCTGGCTCTTTGCCCGGTCCGTATGCTCGGAATGAACCACCGTAGGCCTGTACTACGGCGGCCAATATCCACATCCCCAAGCCTGTGCCATTTGCCTGACCAGATGCATCGCGCTTGGTCGTGACTGCGAACTTAAAGATGCTCGCTGGATCGCGTATCGAGGGATCTAGGCCCGGACCGTTGTCACGATAGTTGATCCTAACTTGCGGCCCCGACTGTTCGACTTTGATTGTGATCTCGCGCGCGCCCTGATGTCGATCAGACAGGAGCGCTTCAACCGAGTTAAGAATTAGGTTGTTGAAAACGCTGTCGAGATCTATCTCGAAGGCTAGCACGTTCACCTCTGAGGCATCCTGGGCGACATCGTAGGTGAGAGTGATGTGCCGCGGCTCCAAGAAGCCCTTCCATGTCTTCTTGGTTTTTTGCAAATGCTGCTGCAAATTGATCTTCTTACGGCGCCGTTTGTCGGCTCGAATGGAAGACAGGGCGAAGGTAAACCATTGGCGTACCTTTTTGTCATCCTCTTCCCATTCTTCAAGTATCTCGAAAGGATTGAACGCTCCGCCCACCCCCATCAGTGAGTCTCGATCGATATAAGACGACAAGATGTCCGAGAGCTCGGTTGACCTTCCGCCCATCGTGTTCTGGAGTTGGCCCATTTCGTGTGAAAACGAAATTAACACTGTCCCTAGAGTCGCCAGAGCTCGCAGCATCGTCTGTTCGTCGCGAAGCTCCCTAATCTCTTCCTGCTGTGCGGTATATGCCCTCGCGAGTGTTTGAGCGTCTTCGGGTGTCGCCTTTTCAGGCGCCTTAGTTACACGAGCCGCGGTTTCAGCTCCTTCACTCTTCGACTTTTCTGCCTCATTCTTGCTTTGGAAAAGGCGATTGAGGTTGTAGTGGATGTGGCTTCGATCGTCTTCAAATTCCTGAATGACCCGTTTCACAAGCTCACGGAACGTCGCGAAATACTCGTTTTCGATGATCCCTTCGCGGTTGGATTGGTCGTTTAACTTAGCGTTTTCGAGGCGTGAAATAGTCACTGTGCCGGCTAAGTTCTGGGGGCTTACCTTCCAGCCCTTTCTTGATGCTTGAACAGGGCTGATCGCGACCCGCTGGCCGAGTGCGAGCCAATCAAAGGCTCGTCCACCCAACTCACCGTAAGGACGGACAGCGAAATTATCCCGGTATATTTTCAGACCTCCGAACTCTTCAATCCATGCCTTTCGTGGTCCCGGTTGAAACGCCCGATACGGATAGATACGACCATCTCGCGCGCTTGGTGCTCCCTTCTTGTAGAACCGGAGATTTACCTTAAATGAGCCAAGCGCCTCAGCGTTTCTTTTGAAATCATCTGGCGCCCCTGGGAAAAGCTCGTCCAAGGTTTTCGTGTATTTGAGCTCGGCCTTTCTGAATGACTTCTCATCGAATGGAGCATGCGTCATCTCATCGAGTTCGAACAGGTCCGGATCAATTCGATCGACATCAAGCTCGTTCCTCACAAGCGTGATCGTCACAGTTCCCTGCGAAGAAATCTCAGCATCAATCTTGTAGTCGTAGTCATCAAGAACCTCAGCAGTCACAACGCCATAGGTGCTCGGTTCTCGGGCATCAAAGAGAAAGAGATTTAGAACCCGCTGGTCTAGTGGAGGTATCAACTCGGCGAGCATCTTGTACAAATGCTGCACGTCGCGTGCATGCCAATCGTCTCGCAGCAAACCAATACGAATAGCGGTACCCTTGAACCAATTGAAACCCTTCCCTGCAAGCTGTGAAACTGCTGTTGAGATAGGAGGGTGATCATCGAGAAACCGAAGCCTCTCATCCAACGTAGTTTGGTCTTCTCTCAAGACAGCTTTGATATCTTCTAGCGTCTTGTCGGCGGCGTCGAAGTCATCCCAGTTGACCACCCATTCCAAATTGCTGATAGCTTCAGTTGTTGCTGAACTAGAGAACAGCTGACACTCAGATCCCAGACGATCGAGCGCAAATCTGCCAATTCCCTTGGCACCTGTCCGGGCTCGGCCACTATCGGACGTCGCATTTTGCTCCTTATTGTTGGTGCCAATAACCATCCAATTGTCTTCGATGGTCTTCGCAGTCATGCCATCACCGTTATCGATCAGCCAAAGATCTAGGAGGCCCGATGCCAGCTCGTCGACAACCTCGACGTTGAGATTGTAAGCGGCGTCGCGTCGCTCATAGCCCTCGGATTGCTGCGCGTAGAACTCTTCGATCTCTGGATGAATTTCACGAAGTCGATCAAACTCGGACTTCTTCAGCTTATTGGGTGCACTACTGAACCTTGGAATGAAGCAAACCAGGCACATTGTAGCGTCGGCATCATATGTGTTTTTTACAAGCTCTGATATGGCACCTTCGGCATTCGAAACGTTCTCGCGACCAAAGAGCCTGGCTGTCTTGGCAGCAACTTTGAAAGAGAGTTCTTTCATGTCTGCCCCTCGTTCTTGACACCAGCAGCTTGCGTTTCCATCCACCGTCGGAGTTCGTCCGCTCGAAACCTCCAACTACCTCCCACTTTGAAACCAGGAATTTCAGACTGAGATGCAAGCCTGTAAGCGGTTTTCTCATTTATCTTCAGTAGCTTCGCAACTTCGGGGATAGTAAGAATCTCATCATCCATGCAGAAATTCCCTGATTTTTGAGGAATATAGTGGAAAATTTGCCAACCTGAAAGCAAAAGCCGCTACGGCTAGGAAGAGTAACTCATCGGCTAGTTTCATTTCTCTGGTGAATGTGCTGGCGCAGCGAATGACGGCTTCCCGCCCCCCTTGTACAGGATTTTCTCCTAAACTGGCTGGACTTCGGCGGCTGACAGAGCGGTAGTGTCAGTGCGCGCGGTAAGTATTCGCGTGGCTCGCCCGGGATCTCCGGGCTCTGCTCAGTAGCAGCGGGATTTCCCCGCTGACGATCTGAGGAGACAACCATGACCCATTCACCCAAGAAACGTGCGACCAAGAAAGACCAGCTGATCAGGCTGCTCGGCATGAAGTCCGGCAGCGATATCAGATCACTGAGCACAAAGCTTGGCTGGCAACAGCATACGACAAGGGCGGCGCTGAGCGGTCTGCGGAAAGCCGGGTACGAGGTTGCCAGTGAAAAGCCTGTGTCCGGCGGCATTTCAAGATACCGCATCCTGTCTGCGCCAGAACCACAGCAGGGCATAAAAGCTGCGGCCGAGACCAATGGGGAGTGATCCGAACCCCAAGCGTCCGGCGGCACTCGCGCAATGGGAGGCGGTCTTCGGATCACCTCCGCCGCCGTATCTGTCCGTGCCGTTCATGCAGAAGGCGCTGGCGTATGAAGCACAGTGTAAAGCGTCGTGCGGATTGTCGGCAGGAACAAAACGCGCGCTGAAACGCATTGCGAAAGGCGAGACGGTCGCCACGTCGAGCAGCAGCAGCCTGCGGCCGGGCGCGCAGCTGGTTCGAGAGTGGAACGGGAGAACCTACCAGGTTCGCGTTATTGATGGTGGCTTCGAGATGGACGGCAAAGCGTGGAAATCTCTATCCGGCATTGCGAAACACATCACTGGTACGGACTGGTCTGGCCCGCGTTTCTTCGGACTGACGGCCCGGGCAGCGGGACGATCATGAAGAAACTCCGATGCGCCATCTACACCCGGAAATCCTCGGAAGACGGCCTAGAGCAGGAGTTCAACTCGCTCGACGCTCAGCGCGAAGCCTGCGCGGCTTACATCGCCAGCCAGAAGCATGAGGGTTGGGTGCTGCTGCCGCAGAACTATGATGACGGTGGCCTGTCGGGAGGCTCGCTGGACCGGCCTGCGCTGCAAAAACTGCTACAGGATATCGCGGACGGGCTCGTCGATCAGATCGTCGTCTACAAAATCGACCGTCTGACACGATCCCTCGCGGATTTCTCCCGGATCGTCGATACGCTGGATGCAGCAGCGGCGTCCTTCGTCTCGGTCACGCAGTCGTTCAACACAGCGACCAGCATGGGGCGTCTCACCCTGAACATGCTGCTGTCGTTTGCGCAGTTTGAGCGCGAAGTCACGGCAGAGCGCATCCGCGACAAAATCGCAGCCTCAAAGCGCCGGGGTCTCTGGATGGGTGGGAATGTGCCACTGGGGTACGATGCCGATGGCAGGACGCCGAAGATAAATGACAAGGAAGCAACGACGATCCGCGCGCTCTACGAACTCTACGAACAGCACGGCACTGTCCGGGAAGTAAAGGCGGCTGCGGATCAGCAAGGTTTACAAACGAGGCAAAGATCGACAGTCGATGGAAAGCAAACGGGTGGCGGTGCATTTGATCGCGGCCATATTCACCACATCCTGATCAACCCGGTCTATTCAGGACGCATCCGCCACAAGGAAAAAGTCTTTGACGGGCAGCATGATGCGATCATCGATCCGGATCGTTGGGACCGCATCCAGCAGCAGCTGAAGGAGGGTGCTTTGAAAGGCAGGTCTCGCAAGACGGCGAAGCAGCGATCGCTGCTTTGCAGCAAGCTCTTTGATGAAACCGGCGATCGGCTGACCCCGTCGCATTCGAGGACGCGGGCTGGGGTTCGGCTGCGGTACTATGTGTCACATCGCCTGATTAAGAAAAGCGGCGAGGCGAACCTTGATGGCTGGCGCTTGCCCGCCCGGGAACTGGAGGCAAAGGTCGTGTATTTGATGTGCCAGCGGCTAAGCGATACGGCCTTCGTTAGCAGGTTGGTTCCGAACTGCTCCGCAGAAGAAATAATGACTCATCATAGCATCCTGCAAAAGCTGTGTGCCGACAAGGACATCAGTCACATGCTCAATCTCGTTGAGCGGATCGATCTGAGCCCCGGTGAGCTGACCATCACAATTAATTGCGTTCAGCTTGCTTTAATAATCAAAGCTGGCGCTGACGAGATCGACGACGAGCTGCAGTGGATCACGGCGCCCTTCCAGCTGAGGAAGCGCGGCGTTGAGACAAAGCTGGTTCTTGGTAATGCTGCCAGCAACCCTGATGAAACCCTGATCAGAAACATCGCCAAAGCGCATCTCTGGTTTGAGCAAGTCAAAGCCGGTAGAACACTGTCGGAGATTGCAAAAGCCGAAGGCACGACAAACGGCAGGATTTATCAGCTGATCAATCTGGCTTTCCTTGCCCCCGACATCATCCGCGATGTCCTCGACGGCCAACAACCTCTGGGCCTGACATCCGACTGGTGCGTGCGGCACACGCTGCCAACCAGCTGGCAAGACCAGCGCGCTCTGATCGCGACTCTCTGAACACAACTTCGCGGACACTCGTATCGCGCAAAACCCAACCTCAGACTTTGGGGCATATTGCGGGTTATTTGCGGGGTACGGGCAGTCTGCATCCGGTGTATATCCCGGTAACCCATTAAAATAAGGCTACTATCAGGGCGGACAGTCGTATCGTCTGCTTTTAGAGAAGTGTTTGGCTGGGGTGGTAGGATTCGAACCTACGGTGCGCGGTACCAAAAACCGGTGCCTTACCACTTGGCTACACCCCAACCGTGCCGCGCTATTTACGACGCGATCCTGAGAGGATCAAGACCTATTGCGGTCGTTTTTTCCTCATTCTCCGGCGGCGGCATTTTGCGGCATCGAGGTGATTTCGGCCGGTCCCGCCTGGTAGAAGGCGAAGCGCGCGCGGCCGGCGCGTTTGGCGGCGTAAAGCGCGATATCGGCTTCCTCGAGTATCGTGGCGGGATCGGTGTGCGTTCCGTCTGACTGGCTGATGCCGACGCTGGCCGAGACCCGGCATTCCCTGCCGTCAAAGAGCACCGGCTTGCTGATACGCGCGATCAGGCGTTGCGCGAGATCGCTCAGGCGTTCACAGCTGACGGAGTTGGACATGACGATCACAAACTCGTCCCCGCCGACCCGCGCGGCGGTATCGTCTTTTCGGGTCTCGTCAAGCATGATGCGTGCGACGTTCTGCAGGACATAATCGCCCGCGGCGTGACCCATCGTGTCGTTTACCTGTTTGAAGAAATCCAGATCGAGATGCATGAGCGCAAACGGCGCTTCGGCACGCCCCAGCCGGGTCAGCACATGGTCCATGGCGCGCCGGTTGCGCAGGCCGGTCAATGTGTCGGTGAAGGCGCGTTCCTCGGCATCGAGCATCGCGCCCTGCAGCCGTGTGTTGAGCCGGCGAGAGGCATCCATCGCCGCGGATTTCGCCTCCACCAGATAAAGCATTTCAACGGCGAGATCCGTCGGGGCGAAATCGGCGCTGGTCAGGGCGTAGTCGCGGACGGCATCGATGACAGCGATGCCGAAAGACAGGTTGATGGCGGCGCCACCGGTGCCATCGGGAACCAGATGCCCCTTGAGAGATGTGCGCTTCCCGCTGCGCAGGCGAAGATGCAGCTTGCGGCCTTCCGTGCGCAACAGTTGTGTCATGCAGTCGACGGCGCGGGGGCGGTACACCTCGAACACATCGAGAAAGCGGCGCCCTTCGAGCTGCGGCACGCCGAGCTTGTGCAGGGTCGCACCGGCCTGCTTGATATGCCCGAACCGGTCGAGCGCCACATGCATGGGGCAGAAGACGTGAAGGGCGGCCAGCGGGATCGTCATACGGGCGATCCCGTTGTCGCGACGCGCGTGCCCGCGCCCAGCTTGAAATCCCGACCTTCGGCATAGGCGGTTTCGACAAGCGTGATGGTGATCAACTCAACCTCACCCTGCGCGCCACAATGCTCGAATAGCGCCAGCGCGCCGTAATCATCGGCCATAGCGCGCAAAAGCCCGACCATCACATGACCAAATCCCGGCAGGTGCCCCGACAGTCGCAACTCGAAACTGTCCCCGGCATGGTCCCGCAATTCCACATCCGGCAAGGTGAAATCGGCCACCGCGAGGCGGGCGCGATCAGGCAGGTCATCCAGCGAGTGGAGGAATTCGATGAAATCGACGCCGCCAAATCGCAGCAACCGCCGCAGACCCTCGCAATTGGGGTGCGAGACGAGATAGGTGCCGACATCCTCGAGAAACGCCTCGTTCGGCTTGTTGAGAATGGTTTCGGCGGCACGCAACACGGCCTCAAGCACAGCCGGGTCGTAATGCAGCATCGCCTCGAAGTCGGGGTTTTCCAGCCCGGCCTCGGACGCGATGGCCGACCATGTGTCGTAACCATAGGTATCCTGTGTAAAGATCTGCAGGGTTCGCAGAATCAATCCATGCATTGCACCATGCCTCTGTTCATTGCGGGTATCTTGCGTGCGGAGTCTTAAAGGCGAGGTAAAGGATACAATTGTGCCGTTTTTTTCGCGTCGGAGCGGATGCGCGCGCGCCGTTTGCTCAGCGCGGATGAGAGTATGAGCCTCTGCGCCGAAAGTGCCCCGGCAGGGCACCAGAAGGTTTGTGGTTTGCGAATGGCGCGTGCCCCCGAGGACGCGACGACAGCCAGACGCGCGGACATGTCGCCCACGCATGTCTGGCGACATACACAAGAGCGGGTCAGGCCTTGCGCGCGGAACAGGATCGGTCCGGCCAAAGGCAGAATGGCAATCCGAAACCCGTTGGCTGCTGACCAGGACGATCGACAGACAGGCGCGCCCCGCGCCATCGGTCAGAAATCCGTCGGCGCGCCGCCTTCTTCCTTGCGGCGGGCCACAAACGCCTCGAGCTCTTCGCGGATGGCCTCGTCCATCGGCGGGGCCTCGAACTCCTCGAGGATCAGCTTGAAGAGCGTGTGCGCCCGCTCCGGAGTCCAGACAGCGCCCGCCGCCTCCCAGGCCTCGTAATTCTTCCAGTCCGACAGGAACGGCTGATAAAAGGCGGAGGTGTAGCGGTCCTGCGTGTGCTGGCAGCCGAAGAAATGCCCGTTGGGCCCGACCTCGCGGATCGCCTCGAGCGCCAGAGCGTCATCGGACACATCGCAGATCTCGGGCTCCATGTAGCGCTGCATCTGGCTGAGCACTTCGCAATCCATGATGAACTTCTCGGGGCTGGCGATCAGCCCGCCTTCGAGCCAGCCTGCCGCGTGATAGACCATGTTGGTGCCCGACTGGACCGCGGCCCAGAGGCTGTGCTCGGTCTCCCACATCGCCTGTCCGTCGGGCACATTGGCGGCGCAGACGCCGGATGCCCGCATCGGCAACCCGTAAAACCGCGCCATCTGGCCGGTCATCTGGGTGGCGCGCATGTATTCCGGTGTGCCAAACGCGGGCGCGCCGCTTTTCATGTCGACATTCGAGGTAAACGTGCCGATCACGCAGGGCGCGCCCGGGTTGATGACCTGCGCCAGCACCACCGCCGCCAGCCCTTCGGCCAGCGATTGCGCCACGGCGCCCGCCATCGTCACCGGGGCCATCGCGCCGGCCAGTGTGAAGGGTGTGACCACGCAGCCCTGGCCGCGTCTTGCACAGCGCATCCAGCCGTCGAGCATCGGGTAGTCGTGTTTCAGCGGCGAGGTGGAGTTGATATTGGTGTACATCCGCGGCGTGGCGTCGAACTCCTCATGGGTCAGCCCGCCTGCGATGCGCACCATCTCCATCACGTCCTCGACCCGCTCACGGCCCAGCGAATAGGCGTGCATCGCCTTGTCGGTCAGGGTGAGCTTGTCGTAAAGCACATCGAGATGCCTTACGCTGGCATGGATATCGCAGGGCTCCACCGGATAGCCGCCGGCGAAATGGATGCAGTTGAAATACTGCGTCAACTTGAGCAGATCCTGGCATTGCTTGCGCGAGCCCGAGACCTTGGAGCCGATCTCCATATCCCAGTAATTCGGCGGAGAGCTGACATTGCCGAACAGCATGTGCCTGCCGCCGATGGTGATCGTCCGGTCGGGGTTGCGCGGCGTGATGGTGAACTGATCGGGGGCCTTGGCCACCGTCTCCATCACCATGTCGCGGCCCATGCGGATGTTCTCGCCCTGAACCGTGCAGCCCGCGTGGCGCAGGATCTCGACCGCTTCGGGGTTGAGGAACTCGATGCCGATCTCTTCGAGAATGGTCATCGCGGCCCCGTGCATGCGGGCCACGCCCTCGTCGCTCAGAGGTTCGGTCGGGCGGTCGGTATTGATCGGAATGCGCCACGGCATCTGCTCGATCACCGCCGCGCCGCGCCGCTCGGCCTTGCCTGCGCGCCCACCGCTGCGGCCGCCGCGTCTGGCCGCGCGGCCGGGTCGGTCCGGGGCCTCGTTTACGGGATGTGTCGATGCGTCCGCCATGTCCGCCTGCCTCCTGGGTCAGGCTTCAGCAGACACGCGCGGCGCTCGGCCTGCCTGCCCGAATGCGACGGTTACGGTCGTTTTCGGTGGTCAAACCGGCGCATTCAAAGGCCGAGCCAGCGCGGCAGGTGACCGATATCCGGCAGAACCACATCCGCATGCGCCTGCAGCGTCCCGGCATCCGCAAGCCCTGTCAGCACCCCCACCGTGCGCATGCCCGCCGCGCGTCCGGCATGCAGATCGTGCAGGCTGTCGCCGACCATGACCACCTGCGCCGCCGCGATGCCGGTGGTTTCGCAGAACCCCAGCATCTGGCCGGATCCCGGCTTGGCGCCGTATCCGGAATCGGAGCCCGCGATGAAATCGAAAAACCCGGTCACACCGGCGGCATCGAGATGCGCGCGGGCCGGGGCCTCGGCATCGTTTGTGGCCACCCCGAGGGCCATGCCGTGAGAGCGCAACTGCGTGAGAAACGGCACCAGAGGCACCGCTTCGGATTGCGGCGCGGCGGCGGCCTCTTCGTTCAGCATGTGCAAGAGCGCGTCTTCGGTGCTGTGCGGCAAGTGCCGCGCCAGCGCCGCGGCGATGTCATCAGGTGTGCCGGCAATGACGATGCTGTCCTTGTCAAAGCGGCTCGCGGAGAAATCATAGCCGATATCCGCGCCGATCCGGGCCGCGAGTGCGGCATCGCCTTTGGTGGCGCGCAGCAAAAAGGCGCGCGCCCAGGCCTCCCAGGTGGTGGCGAAATCGAAAAGCGTGCCGTCCTTGTCGAAGAGCAACGCGCGAGCGCGGGGCGTCATGTCCAGTGGACCTGCCCGCCGCCGGGCAGGGCGGCGCGCACCTGCATCGGCACATCATAGGCCAGTCCGGCGGCATCGCAGAAGGCCACGATCCAGGCATCGTCCATCATCAGGAAATCCAGCACGGAACCTTGAAAATCAGGGTCTTCGAGGCCGATGCGGAACTCCGCTTCCGACGCGCCGGTGGCCCCCATGAAGACCGGCAGCAACTCGTCATTGGCGGCCAGCCACGCCACGGCCTGCAACCCGATCATCTCGGCGGTATCCCGCGCAAACGCCATTTTTCACCAAATCCGAAAGAGTTTGTTAACCTTAGCGGACCAAAGCTGACGAGCACGCAGAGTGCAAGCCCGCGCGCCCCAGACCGGCGCAAAATGCCTAAGGAAATGTGCATGTCAGGACGGATTCTCATCGTGGATGCGGTGCCGACCAACCGGATCGTGCTGCGCGTCAAACTCGCCGCGGCGTTTTATGACGTCATGCAGGCCTCCACCGGGCGAGAGGCGCTGCGGATGATCCGGCAGAACCGGCCCGACGTGGTGATCGCCTCGGCGGTGCTGCCCGACATGCCGGGGCAGCGGTTTTGCGAGGCGGTGCGGCGCGACGGCGGCGGTGCGCAACTGCCGGTGATCCTGATCCACAACACCTCCGATCCGGCAGAGCGGCTGGCATCGCTTGCCGCGGGCGCCGATGACGTGTTGCCGCGCCCCGTCGATGAGCTGGTGATGCTGGCGCGGTTGCGGTCCCTGCTGCGCGCGCGGGACGCGGAGGCGGAGCTGCAGTTGCGCGACGACACGCGCCGGGCGCTGGGCCTCGCCGAAGCGCCTGCGATCTTTCAGGCGCCCGCGCGTGTTGCGCTCATCCCGGCAGGGGCGGGCTGGACGACCGCAAAGACCCTGCTGGAGGACCTCAAGAAGCAGCTGAGCGACCGGGTCGAGCTCTTGTCACCCGATGTGGCCTTGCGCGACCGCACGCTCAATCCCGACGTGGTTGTGCTGATCGAGGCGCAGAATACCCAAGGCGAGGGCCTGTCGCTGCTGCCGCTTCTGCGCGCACATTCCGGCACGCGCCACGCGGCGCTGATCTACATTGCCCATCCCGACCAGCGGCGCGAGGCGGCCAGCGCGCTCGATATGGGGGCCAGCGATCTGCTGGCCGCAGGGCCCGATGCGGCGGAACTGGCGCTGCGGATCCAGAAACAGGTGGCGCGCAAGCGCATGTCCGACCGCCTGCGCGCCAATATGCGCGACGGGCTGCGCGCGGCGGTGATCGACCCGCTCACCGGGCTTTACAATCGCCGCTATGCGTTGCCGCATATGGGCCGCATGGCCGAACATGCCGAAAAGCAGCTGCGTCCCTATGGCTTGCTGCTGGCCGATCTCGACCACTTCAAACTGGTGAATGACCGCTATGGCCACGCGGCGGGTGATGCGGTGCTCAAGCAACTGGCGCTGCGCCTGCGCGACAACCTGCGCGCGGCGGATCTGGTGGCGCGTTACGGCGGTGAGGAGTTTCTCGTGGTCATGCCCGACACCGGCCCCGCCGCGGCGCACCGCACCGCCGCACGGCTGGTCAAGCTGATGAAAGAGCAGCCGATTTCCCTGCCCGACGGGCAGGAGGTGGAGATCACGCTGAGCATCGGCGTGGCCATCGGTCAGCCGCGCGACGGGTTGACCCCCGAAGACCTGATCGACCGCGCCGACCGCGCGCTTTACGCCGCCAAGAACAAGGGGCGCAACACGGTTGTGCTGGCCGACAAGGTGACCTCGCTCACGCTGCGCAAGACCACGCAACCCCGTTCCGCGACGCAGCCCTGTTCCGCAATGGTCCGACCGCAACCGGCCGCAGGGCAGATCTGACGCGGGACGGCCCTTGCGCGGTCAGTCGCGCAGCCGTCGGCGCCGCTCCATGAACTGCTCGATCCCGTCCTCGAGCCGGTCGGCAAAGGCAAGCCGCTCTGCCGGGCTCATCGTGGCGATATAGGCGCTCAGCACCTCCTGACCGATCTGGCGACGGCTCTCGCCGCGCGCGCTCTGGCGGTCGATCAGGGCCGTCAGGCGCTCCGGCTCGAACGTGTCCGCGCGCAACAGCGCCAGCGCCTTGCGGTAATCGGCGGCCAAAGCGTCGCGCTCCGCGGCCTTGTCGCCCTGCTGGCGAAAGGCACGGCCCAGCTGGCGGCGGATCTCGCGGCGCTGGGCATCGGTGAAGGCGCGGGTGTAAGGCGCCTCCGCGCCGCGCCCGTCGCGTGCGCCGGGTCCCGGCCCGCCCAGAGGCCCGCCGCGCAGAATCGCCCCGGCCACCGCGCCCACGATCAGCAGATTGACCGCAAGCGAGCCGAAGAGCAGCACTTTCTGCCACCGCCGCATGCCCGTCCGGCCGGCCCCGGTGCTTTCGTCCTGCGCCATGATCTACCCTTCCAGCATCGTCAGGTCGAACTCGCTCAGCGGATCGAGGCTGAGCGCGCCCGCGCCGGACCCCGCCAGCAGATCGCTCACCCCGTCGGGCGGGCTGATCCCGAGCCAGAGCCCGGTGACCGAGGCCGCGGCCAATCCCGCGACCCCCGGCCAGCCGCCCACCGCCGCGCGCAATTGTCCGAAAAACCTAAGGCCCGTCGCAGATCTGGTGCCGGGCCGCGGCAGATGCGCCAGCGCGTCCGCTTCGACACGGGCAAGCAGATCGGCCCCCGGGTCCGGGCTCTCTTGCCGCGCGGCGTCGAAAAATGCCTCCAGCCCGGTATCCGCAGTCCTGTCCTTGCGCTCAGTCATCGCCTTCATATCCCAATTCGGCGCGGCGCCCGATCAGGGCCGCCTCCAACGCCCGCTTGCCCCGCGCCGTAAGACTTTCCACCGCGCGCGGGCCGATGTCCATGATCTGCGCGATCTGCGGATTGGTCAGCCCGTCGATATGGCGCAGGATGACCGCCTGGCGCTGGCGGTCGGGCAGTTGCAACAGCGCGTCCTGCAGGGCATCCGCGCGGGCGCGGGTCTGCAGGGTCTGCGCCGCCGACGGCGCCGGATCGACGGGCTCCGGAATGGCGTCGAGCGCGGGGCCCGTTCTGCGCCGCCGCATCCGGTCGATGCAGAGGTTCGCCGTCACCCGGTAGAGCCATGTGGTCACCTTTGCGTCGCCCTGCCGCCAATCCGGCGCCACGCGCCAGAGCTTCAGCAACGCCTCCTGCGCCACATCCTCGGCCTCTGCCCGATCGCCGAGCATCCTCACCGCATGCGTAAAGACGCGCGGCAGGAGCCGCCCGGTCAGGGCGCGGGCGGCCTCCGGATCGCCCGCGGCATAGGCCGCGAGCAACGCCTCGTCGTCGTGATCGCTCATGGGGTGATAAGGCATCCCGCTGGGGTCCCGGCGCAAGGCCAAAGCCGCACGTCAAGAAAGGCCGGCCCCGGCCCGATGGCACCGGAACCGGCTTTGCGATCAGTTGGCGCGCAGCAACCACGGTGTCCCGCGGCGATGCTCGCCATCGCCATGACCGCGCCCCGCATGGTCCTTGCCGCGCCGCTCGCGCATGGCGCCGCGTGCCGCTTCGGCCTCTTCGCGGGTGATCGCGCCGTCCTCGTTGGAATCGAGCCGTTCGAACATCCGCGCGGGGCCTTCGGCCGAGATCTCCTCGAGGCTGATCATCCCGTCCTCGTCCTTGTCGAGATGGTCGATCATGCGTCCGATCCGCTGGCTGCGCCGGTTGGCGTCGCGCTCGGCGCGCCGGGCCTCGGCAAAAGCCGCCATCTCTTCCGCGCTGAGCAGGCCGTCGCTGTTTGCGTCAGCCTCCGCAAACCGCTCCGCGCGCAAGGCGTCCATTTCGGCCTGAGTGACCCGGCCGTCGCCATTGCTATCGAACATCTCGAAAATCGCGGCCCCATGCTCGCCGCCGCGGCCCTTGCCGGGAGCGCTATGCGCGGCGGCCATCCCGGCCCCCGCGATCACAAGAACCAGTGTGCCCGTGACCCAATACGCTGTCGTTTTCATCGCGAAATCTCCTTGATCCTGTCGCGTTGACCTTGGCGATCCGCCCCTGATGCGGGGCGTCTCTGCAGATTTTCACGCAGCGGGTCGGGATTTCCGTCGCCCGCTGTCACAATATTCACGGCAGCGTGTTCGCCAGGGCAAATCGCGCCATGCTCTGTGACATCCAGACGCAAGGACATTTTGCACCCTTCAACTGAACCGCCGGATCGGTCATTTTCACGCCATTCGAGCGAGGCACCATAGATTTCATGCATACCCACCAACATGACGAAGTGCAGGCCGCGTCAGAGCGCGAGGTCTGGCCCGCAGTCTGGAAAGGCTGGCGGCGCCGCTGTCCGAAATGCGGCTCCGGTCCGCTGCTTTCGGGCTATCTCAAGGTGCGGGACCATTGTCCGGTCTGCCGCGAGGACCTGCATCATCACCGCGCCGATGACGGGCCTGCCTATCTCACGATCCTGCTTGTCGGGCATCTGATGGCGCCGCTGCTGCACATCACCTTCACCACGTTCCGGCCCGAGCCGCTGACGCTTTTCACGATCTTTTCGGTTGGATGCGTCGGGCTGTCGCTCTATCTTCTGCCGAGGCTGAAAGGCGCAATTGTCGGTTTTCAGTGGGCGCGCGGTATGCACGGGTTTGCCTCCTCCGGCTGAAGGCCGGAACTTTGCAGATATCCGATCCGACCGCGCATTTATGAACGTGACAGGACCGCAATGAGCCTCCAGACGGCGCCGATCGACAAGACCGCCATTCGCAACGCCGCCACCGTGATCGTCCTGCGCGATCGCGACACGCGTCCGCATGTGCTGATGGGCCAGCGCGGCGCGAAGGCGGCGTTCATGCCCAACAAGTTCGTCTTTCCCGGCGGCGCCGTGGATCTGGCCGATGGCACCGTGCCGCTGGCGCGCCCGCTGCCGGCGCTCTGTGCCGCGCGGCTCAGCGAGGAGGCCGATCCCGGTCTCGCCCGCGCGCTGGCGGTGGCGGCCGTGCGCGAGCTGTTCGAGGAAACCGGGCAGGTGCTCGGCGTGCCCGCCGCCTGGCCGGGATCCGTGCCCGAGGACTGGAGCGATTTTGCCCGGACCGGCCACCGCCCGGCGGCTGACCGGCTGCAGTTCGTGTTCCGTGCGATCACGCCTCCGGGCCGTCCGCGACGGTTCGATGCGCGGTTCTTTCTCGTCGACGCGGGCGATCTGGCCTCTGATCCCGATGACTTCTCGGGCGCGGAGGATGAGCTGAGCCACCTGCAATGGATCGCGCTTGACGACGTGCGCGGCTTTGACATGCCATTCATTACCGAGGTGGTGCTGGCCGAAGTGGCTGCACGGGCGCGCGATCACACGCCTCCGGATTCGGTGCCGTTCTTTCGCAATAACGATGAAGAGAGCCTGTTCCGGCGTCTCAGAGGGCAGAAATCCGCAAGCTGAGCCAGCGCGCCTGTGCGCCTGCGATCAAAGCTGCGGTTGCGATCAAAGGTGCGGGTGAGATCAAAGAAGATCGCGCCAGAGCAGAACGCCGAAGACCAGCACGAAGACAAGCGCCAGGTTGACCATCAGCGAGGCCAGCGCCCCGAGCCGCCGCGTCGACCTCATCTGCGCCATCTCCGGTCCATCCAGATGCGACGCGGCACGGGCATAGGCCTGCGTGACCGCCGCGCGGTCGATCTGAGGCGCGATCCGCGGGTGTTGGGACAGATGCTCGGCCTCCGCAACCGTCGCGAGATCGCGCTTGATCGCCCGTGGCAGACGTCCGCGCGCGCGTTTGGCACGCAGCGCCAGATCGCCGCGGCCCAGCCCCAGGTTCAGTTGCATCAGCCTTTCCAGCCGACGCGCGCGCGTCGAGATATCGCGGTGAGAAGACATGGCGCGCAGTCTACGCCACGATCCGCGACTGTGTCACCTGTGGCGGCTTCACCAGAGTGTTGCGCCTTGCGAAACAATCGCCTGCCTCTTTCCCCCCGGAGCCCGGGCGCGTATTGAGGCAACATGCTCAATACGCTCACCCACGGCCATGAGGGCCACCCGCCGATTGTCATCGCCCACGGGCTTTACGGATCCGGGCGCAACTGGGGGGTGATCGCCAAGCGCCTCAGCGACAGCCGCTTCGTGATCGCCCCGGACATGCGCAATCACGGCGAAAGCTTCTGGTCGGACGATCACAGCTATGGCGCGATGGCGGGAGATCTGGGAGAGGTGATCGCCGCGCATGGCGGGCAGGCCGATCTCGTCGGGCATTCGATGGGCGGCAAGGCGGCGATGGTGCTGGCGCTGCAGCAACCGGATGCGGTCCGGAGCCTTGTTGTCGCCGACATCGCCCCCGTCGCCTACACCCACAGCCAGATGCCGTTTATCGAGGCGATGCGTGCGGTCGATCTGTCCCGCGTCGAAAAGCGCTCGGACGCGGCAGAGCAACTGGCCGCGAGCGTCGAGGACAAGACCTTGCAGGCGTTCTTCACGCAATCGCTTGATATCAAGGGCAAACGCTGGCGGCTCAATCTCGACGCGCTGGCCGATCAGATGCCTCAGATCATGGGCTTTCCCGAGATCGAGGGCCGCTATGAGGGGCCGACGCTGTTCTTGTCCGGCGGGCAGTCCGATTACGTCCTGCCGGAATATCGCGCCCGGATCCGCGCGCTTTTTCCACGGGCGCGTTTTGCCAGGCTGCCCGGCGCGGGGCACTGGCTGCACGCCGAGGAACCGCGCGATTTCGAAGCCTCGCTGCGGGCTTTTCTGAACCATGTCTCCTGACGTAACCGGCAGCCATCGAGATTTGAGTTTCTGAAATGCACCTACGGTCAATGTGACCGCGATTTCAGGCGCTTTCGAGGACCCGCAGATCGTTTTCCAGCCAGGGCAGTTTGGCCAGCGCAGGCGTGATCACCATCGTGTCGATCAGCCGCCGCATGGTCTTGGCGACGTCGCGGGGCACCTGATCCGCCCAGTCGTTGGCGGCAAAGAGCGAGATACTGCGCGAAAACGGGCTGAAGGGCAGGGGGTGCGCCTCCAGTTGTTCGTGCAGCCGTCCGGCGCGCATGAAGCCCAGAGGGGTGGTGATCGACCAACCCACGCGCCGCGCCACCAGCGTCATCAGCGACAGGTGCGCGCCGATCTCGAACCGCTCCGGAAAGCTCAGCTTCTGGCGCGCCAGATGCGCCTCGATCTGCCGTCCGATGAACTGCGCGCGGTCGTAGCGCACCAATGGCAGCGCCTGCATGACCGCCTGCACATCGCCATGCTCCGCCACCGCACCCACCGGGCAGACAAAGATGAACGGATCCCGGACAAGCGTGTATTCCATAACGTTCTCAAGTGCTTCTCCGCTCGAGGCTGCAACCGACAAATGCAGGCGGCGGGCGCGCATTTCTTCGGTGATCTCGTGGCTCGGCGCGGTGATGAGGCGGAAATGACACCGGGTCATGCTTTCGGCGAGGATCGTCACAAGCCGCGGCGTGAGGTCATTGTCGAAATCGTCGATCACCCCAAGGCTCAGCGTGCTGAGATGGGTGAGGTCCATCACCGTCAGCTCGTTCTGCGCCAGGCGCAGCTGGCCCAGCACCGAATGTGTGCGCCCGAGAAAGGAGCGCCCGGCGGGGGTCAGTTGCATCGGACGGCGCCCGTGATCGACCAGATCGGCCCCGAGCGCGGTTTCCAGATTGCGCATCTGCTGGCTGACCGCAGGTTGGCTGAGCCCGGTGCGGTCGGAGGCGCCTGCAACCGAGCCGGTTGCCGCCAGCGCCTCGAACACCTCGAGGCCACGCAGGGTCACACCTTTGGCGATCATCGGATCGGTCCTTGTACATCGGTCACGCGGCGCGCCGGGCCCCGAGGTCAAAAAGGCGCGATATTTCGATTTTCCGAAACCGGAGCGTCGGCGTCAAGCAAAACCCGATAAGCCGCCTGCAGGCAAGTGGCGTGCTCAGAATCCCCGGCAGGTGCCTTCGGCGCGCGCCGCGAAGGCCTTGTATTTCTTCCAGAACACCTCGTGGCTGGCGCGGTCGGACTGGCGGATCACCTGTGCGCGATGCGGATCACGGAAGAAGGTGGCGGCCAATCGCTGGTCTGCGCTCGACAGATCCCGGTTCGCGACGCCCTGGATGCACCCGCAGAGGTTCCTGTTTGCCGATTTCCGCCCGGCCTTCAGGCAGGCCGATGAGATCGGACCGGAGGCAAAGCTGACGCTGGTTGCGCCGAGGCTGCGCTTGGGTGTGCCCGTGCCCCCGCAGGCGCTGAGCGCCAAGGCGCAAATCACAAGTAATCCGGCTGTTCGCATGTTCGCCTGCCCATATGTTCTGCCACGCGCGGGTTGTCCCGTCTGTCATGGCCTGTCTGCCCTCGCGCGCATCCTGCCTCAATTCGCAGGCCGGATCAATCTCGGCTCTGGCGCAGAGGGTGCAAGTGGTGCGTGCATGCAAGGTCGCCGCCGGAGGATGTCACCGGACACGCGCCAGGCAAAACGCGTGGCACCCCGCGCGGGTTGGCGACGTGTTGAAACGCGACCGAAAGCCCGCCGGACCCGCGTCACACGGGAGGGAAACATCGGCGTGAGGACCAACCCGTCGGGCGCGCGGCGCTCAGGTGTTGGGCAATCTGCCGGCGCGTTCGATGTCTGACTGCGCCTGAACCAGACCGGCGACGCGCTGCGCGTCGGCTTTGGTGAGTGTTCGCTCCGGTGCGCCGGACAGAATGGCGCGCAGGTCGTGCAGGATGAACCGCCCGATGGCCCGGCGGCCACCGCGCACCGCCGCCGCGCGATGCGGCGAGAGGATGAGGTTCGCAGCTGCGCGCACCGGATCGTCGGGCAGGACCGGCTCTGTGGGGAAGACATCGGTGGCAAAGGTGATCCGGCCCGCCCGCGCCGCCGCGACCGCAGCGTTGAAATCGATGACATGGGCGCGGCTCAACAGCACCATCGCAGCACCGGGAGGCATGGCGTCGATCAGACCCGCATCCACCAGCCCCTTGTTGTCGCCAGAGGGCACCGCGGTCACCACGATGGCCCGGCAGGTGCGGAACAAGTCGGCAAGGCTCAGGCGTGTGACACCGTCGGGGAACCTGTCGAGCCAGGGGTCGAAGGCGCAGATCTGCGGATCGAAGGGCGCAAGCAGGCGGTGCATCTCGCGCGCGATATTGCCATATCCGACAAACCCGATGCGCTGGCTGAAGAGCGTGAAGTCACTGGCGGGGCGGTCATCGAGCCAGCGTTCTTCGCCTGTGCGGAGCGCCTCATGCTCGGCGACAAGGCCGCGCCCGGCGCCAAGCAGCATCGCCAGACCCATTTCGGCCACCGCAAAGCGAAAGCCCGGCGCGCAGGACAGAATCTCGATCCCGCGATCCAGACACGCCTGGTAGTCAAGCTCTCCGTGAAAGGCCCCGGAGACTTCGACCACCGCCCGCAGATGCGGCGCTTGCGCGATATCGTCGGCGCTCAGCGCGGGGCGTGCAGCGACGAGGAATGTGGCGTCTTTCATCAAGCTCGACAGCCGCGCGCGCGCCATTGGCGCGTTTTCGCCGCCTTCGATGTCGCAGAGCGCCCCCAGCGCGCGGAAGGTTTCGGCGTCGAACAACTCGTCGAGCGTTCGGAAGTGTTGGTCGAGGACCAGCAACGGCTTTGACACTCTCATCCTCCCTCGGGCGCGGGATTGTTGTTTGGCATGACGTCGGTGTCATTCCCGAATCGCACGCAAACACGAAGATCCACAGTCATTGACGAATCGCAGGATATCAAGTTATGACACCGATGTCATACTGATGTCATACTGATGTCATGCTGATATCACACGGGGGAGGCGACATGACAACGATCTACGATGTGGCCAGAACTGCGGGCGTTTCGCCGAAGACGGTCAGTCGTGTTCTCAACCGCGATGCGCCGGTCTCCCAGGCCACGCGCGACGCGGTCGAAGCGGCCATCCAGACGCTGGGCTACGTGCCCTCCAATGCCGCGCGCACCATGCGGTCCTCCAAGACCGGGCTTATCGGGCTGATCTCCGGCGCGATCTCGGAGGCCGAAGCCAGCCCGGAGCAAAGCGGGTTGCCGGAGATCTACATCTTTCAGGGCATCCAGAACGTGCTGCGTCCGGCGGGCAAGACGCTCCTGATCGCCGATACCGGCGGCGATCCGACCAGCATCCCGTCGCTGGTGCGCACCTTTGCCGAACACCGCGTCGAGGGACTGCTTTATGTCGCGCCGTATCACCAGTTGGTCACATTGCCGGAGCCTGCCGGCGTTGGCGCATTTGTCATCGTGAACGGGTTCGACACCGACGGCGCGCCCTGCGTGGTGCCCGATGATTACGCGGGCCAGAAGGCCATCACCGAACGGCTGATCGAGATCGGCCACCGCCGGATCGCCTATCTGAGCCTGCCCGAAGATCTGGTGGCCACGCGGGAACGCACGCAGGGCTTCATCGATGCCCATACCGAGGCCGGGCTCGACGTCGATCCGAAACTGATCCGGCCCGCCGATTGCCTCAGCCCTGCGACCGAGGACCGGCGCAGCGTGCTGAGATTTGCGCTGGACGCGGTGTTGGCCTTGCCCGATCCGCCGACGGTGATCTGCACCGGCAATGACCGTCTGGCCCTGCAGCTTTACGGGCGGCTGCGCAGCCGCGGAATTCGCGTGCCCGAGGACATGTCGATTGCGGGCTATGACGATTACCGCCTGATCTCCGAGACGCTGTTCCCGCCGCTGACCACAATCGAGCTGCCCTATCACCGCATGGGCCGCGCGGCGGCCGAAATGCTCTTGCAGCGCCTGTCGGGTGACGGGCCGCCCGAGGCCGAGACCAAACGCATCGCGGGGGATGTGAAGTGGCGCGACAGCGTCCTGTCACCATCCGCACCGCGCAACTAGCCGATCTCTATGGGAGGAGAACACATGAAAACGCTACCGATACTGGCCGGGCTGGTCATCTCCACGTCGCTGGCAGGCGCCGCGAGCGCACAGACCGACCTCAGCCTCTGGTACCACGGCGCGGGCAGCGCAAATGCCGAAGAGGCGCTGGTCAACGAACTGGTCGAGGAGTTCAACGCCAGCCAGTCCGACTATGTCATTTCCATCGAAACCTTCCCGCAGCTGGCCTATAACGACGCGGTCGGCGCCGCCGCGCTGGCGGGCGAATTGCCCGACATCCTCGATGTCGACGGTCCGGTGATGCCGAACTGGGCCTGGGCCGGGTACATGCAGCCGCTGGGGATCGACGAAAGCCTGCTGGAAGGTTTCCTGCCGGGGCCCATCGGCTCCTGGAATGGCGAGATCTATTCGGTTGGCCTCTGGGACGCGGCCAAGGCGATGACCACCCGCAAGTCGACGCTGGAGAAATACGGCATCCGCATTCCGACGCTGGACACCCCCTGGACCGGCGACGAGTTCAACGCGGCATTGCAGACCATCGCGGCCTCCGGCGATTTCGACTATCCGCTGGATCTGGGCATGGCGTGGAAAGGCGAGTGGTATCCCTATGCCTTCTCGCCGCTGCTGCAGAGCTTTGGCGGCGACATCGTTGACCGCACGACCTACCAGACCGCCGAGGGGGTGCTGAACGGCGATGAGGCCATCGCGTTTGGCGAATGGTGGCAGGGCCTCTTCGAGAAAGGCTATGCACCGGGCACAAGCCAGGATGCGGCGGACCGGGAAACCGGTCTGATCGAAGGCAAATACGCAATTTCCTGGAACGGCAACTGGGCGGCTCCCGCGGTGGTCGAGGCCTTTGGCGAGGACGCGATTTTCCTGCCGGCCCCGGATTTCGGCAACAGGCCGGTCATCGGTGCCGCGTCGTGGCAGTTCGGTGTGTCGGCCACGTCCGAAAACCCCGACGGCGCGCGGGCCTTCATCGAATTTGCAATGCAGGATCGCTGGTTTACCGCCTTCTCCGACGGCACCGGGCTGATCCCGCCCACCAGATCCGCCGCCGCGGACACCAAGTTCTATGCCGAGGGCGCCCCGCTCGAGGCGTTCTACGGGCTCTCCGAAGGTCAGGCGCTCGTCCGCCCGGTCACGCCGGGATATATCGTGCAGGCCAAGGTCTTTGAAAAAGCGCTCGCCGATATCGCAGACGGCGCGGATGTGGCCGACACGCTGGATGCCGCCGTTGACGAGATCAACGAGGATATCGAGAACAACCGGGGCTACGGCCACAACTAACAGGCCGCAGCGGACCGCGCGGGCGCGGCGGCAGCACTGCCGCGCCCCGACACGCATCTTGCATCTTTGGGAGGGGACGGCGATGGCGTCCAAACTGACACGGTCCAACCGGTCCGGCTGGCTGATGGCGTTCCCGGGCGTGGCGCTGATGACGCTGTTCATCATCGTGCCGTTCTTCCTCGCCTTCGCGTTTTCGCTGACCAACCAGCGGCTCGCCTCGCCGAACGCTGCCGAATATGTGGGGTTCGAGAATTACTCCGATCTTCTGGGCCTTGCGGTTTTCACGCTGGAGCCCGAGCGCGACGAAGATGGCGCGGTTCTCCGCGACGATGACGGAGAGATCGACTACCCGCGGCTGCGCAATTTCACCCGCAACAATCCCGAATATCCGGGCTTGCAGGGCAAGCGGGAGTGGTTCTCCTGGCAGTCGGGGGACAACCGCACCGTGGTGCTGGCCTCGGACGTGGTATTCATGAAGGCGCTGGTCAACACGATCACGTTTGTCTTTTTCGTGGCCCCGATCCAGGCGGGCCTGGCGCTCTGCCTCGCATTGCTGATCAACCAGCGGCTTCGGGGCATCAATGTCTTTCGCACGGTCTATTTCATGCCGGTTGTGGTCTCCATCGTGGTGGTGTCGCTGCTCTGGAAGTTTATCTACTCGCCCGGCGACGGGCTTTTGAACAACGTGCTGGGCTGGCTGAGCTTCGGTGCCTTCAACGGGATCGACTGGCTGGGACGGACCGACACGGCGCTGCCGTCGATCATGGCGATGTCGATCTGGCAGGGCGTGGGCTTTCACATGGTGATCTGGCTGGCGGGGCTGCAGAATATCAGCCCGACGCTCTACGAGGCCGGCAATATCGAAGGCGCCAGCAAGTGGCAGGCGTTCCGCTACATCACCTGGCCGGGGCTGAGAAACACCGCCGTGCTGATCCTGATCGTGATCACCATGCAGGCCTTCGCGCTTTACGCCCAGATCGCGGTCATGACCAAGGGCGGCCCGCTCGACAGCACGCAGGTGCTGGTCTTTCAGGCGGTGGAGCGCGGTTACGGCAAGCAGGACATCTCGGGCGGCTCCGCGATCAGCGTGATCCTCTTCGTGCTCGTGCTCGCCATTTCGCTGGTCCAGCGCTACCTGACGAGGGAGAAATAACATGGCCACCGTCACATCCGACAACCGCGGTCTGAGGCTCTGGACGCGCTACGCCGTCCTGATCCTTGTCGCTGTGATCTTTGTCTTCCCGCTGCTCTTCATGGTGATGTCCTCGTTCAAGCCGTCGACGCAGCTGCTGCTCGACAGCAAGAGCCTGCGCGCCTTCCTGCCCGTGGGCGATCTGAGCCTGCAGAACTACACCGATGCCTTTATTCGTGCGCCCATCGGGGTCTTTGTCTTCAACTCGGTGCTGGTGACCGGCGTGACGGTGGTCCTGTGCCTGTTTGTCTGCTCGCTGGCGGCTTTCGCCTTTGTCTTCATCGACTGGTCCGGCAAGGCGGTGATCTTTTCGGTGCTGCTGGCCACGCTGATCATCCCTTACGAGACGATCTTCATCCCGCTGTTGCTGATGGCCTCTCAATTGCCCTGGATCGGTGCGGATGGCTTCGAGCTGGGCTGGCTCAACACCTACCGGGTACAGATCGTGCCGTTCATCGCCGATGCGCTGTCGATCTTCCTGTTCGTGCAGTTCTTCAAGGATCTGCCCAAGGAGCTGATCGAGGCCTGCCGGGTCGAGGGCGCCTCGTGGTGGACGATCTACCGCAAGGTGGTCATGCCGCTGTCGGGCCCGGTCATCGCAACCGCGGCGATCCTGAAGTTCCTCTTCATGTATAACCAGTTTCTCTGGCCGCTGATGGTGGTGCAGGAGGAATCGATCCGCCCGGTCATGGTCGGGCTTGGCTATTTCACCGACCAGCTCAACGTGCCCTGGGGCGAGGTGATGGCGTATCTGACGATCATCACGGTGCCCGTGCTGGCCTTCTACCTGGCGCTGCAGCGCGTCTTTATCGCCTCCGTCGCCTCGACCGGGGTCAAGTGATGGTGATCGCGCGCGACACGCACTGGATCTGGGACAGCTGGTACCTGCGTGACGGCGCGACCTGGCACGCCTATTTCCTGCAGGCGCCGAAATCGCTGGGCGATCCGGAGTTGCGGCACTGGCACGTCACCCAAGGCCACGCGACCAGCACCGATCTGAAAACGTGGACCCATCTGGGCACCTGCTTTGAGCCGGCGCCGGGCCCCGCCTGGGACGATTACACCACCTGGACCGGCTGCACGCTGCGCGACGATGCCGGGCTCTGGCATCTGTTCTACACCGGCGCGTCGAAGGGTGAGGACGGGCTCTACCAGCGCATCGGCCACGCGGTCAGCAAAAACGGCCATGACTGGGCGCGGGTCGGCGACGGGCTCTGCCTCGACCTCACCGGCCCGCACGCGCAGGCTTATGAATACGATCACGCGCACAGCAAATGGCATGACCGCGCGATGCGGGACCCCTGGGTGATGAAGGATCCGTCGGGCGAGGGCTGGCTGATGTATTTCACCGCCCGCGCCAGCGGTGTCGCCGAACCGAATGCCGGTGGCGCCATCGGCTTCGCCACCTCTGTCGATCTCTACAACTGGCAGATCGCGCCGCCGGTCTTTGTGGGCGGTTTCGGTCAGTTGGAAGTGCCGCAGGTTTTCGCGCACAAGGGCCGCTGGTACTGTCTTTTCTGCACCGCAGCCGAGCATTTTTCCGCCGCACAGGCCGAGGCAACCGGCGGCGGGCCCGTCACCGGCAGCCATTACCTGATGGCTGACGATCCGCGCGGGCCGTGGCGCATCGCCGAGGCCCCCTTCCTAGATGGCGCCCTGCCATGCGCACGCTACGCCGCGCGCATTGTCGAGACCCCGGACGGGTTGCAGCTTCTGGGTTTCGCCGATCGTCCGCATGGCGATTTTGTCGGTCACGTGACCGATCCCGATCCGGTGAGACCGGATGACCACGGATATCTGAGTGTCGAGACGCTCGCAAAACGAAAGGACTAAGCAATGGCCACGGTTCGGTTGAGAGACGTCCGCAAAAGCTATGGCAGCGTCGAGGTGATCAAGGGTGTCGATATCGACATCGAGGACGGGGAGTTTGTGGTCTTTGTCGGCCCCTCTGGCTGCGGCAAGTCCACGCTGTTGCGGATGATTGCCGGGCTCGAGGATATCTCCGACGGCACGCTCGAGATCGACGGGCAGGTCGTGAACGATCTCGAACCCAAGCAGCGCGGCATCGCCATGGTGTTCCAGACCTACGCGATCTTTCCGCATATGACGGTGCGCGAAAATGTGGCCTTCGGGCTCACCATCGCCGGTGCCTCGAAAGAAGAAAAAGAGCGCAAGGTCGCCGAAGCCGCGCGCGTCCTGCAGATGGAGCATCTTCTGGATCGCCGTCCCAGCCAGCTGTCCGGTGGTCAGCGGCAACGGGTCGCCATCGGCCGCGCCATCGTGCGCGATCCAAAGGTCTTTCTGTTCGACGAACCGCTCTCCAATCTCGACGCGGCGTTGCGCATGAACATGCGGATGGAGATCGGCAAGCTGCATCAGGATCTCAAGGCATCGATGATCTACGTCACCCATGACCAGGTCGAGGCGATGACGCTTGCAGACAAGATCGTGGTGCTGAAAGGCGGCAAGGTCATGCAGGTCGGCACGCCGATGGAGCTTTACCACAACCCCGCAAACCTCTTTGTCGCGGGCTTTCTCGGGGCGCCGTCGATGAACTTCCTGCAGGTGGATGTGAAAGAGGCGGCGGGCGACCGGGTAGTGGTGGGCAACGGCGCGCTCGACCCGCTGCAGATCTCGGCCGAGGGCAGCTCGTTCCGCGCCGGGGACCGCGCGATCCTGGGCGTGCGCCCGCAATATCTCGACCCGTCCGAAGACGCGGCCGGCATGCTGCACGGTCAGGTCGAGCTGACCGAACGGCTGGGCAGCGAAACGGTGGTCGATATCGGGTTGCGCGACGGATCCAGCATCATCGCGGCGATCTCAGAAGATCGCGTGCTCAAGGCGGGCAGCAATATCGGTCTGACCTTCGACGCCACAAAGGCGCATCTCTTTCCGCATGAAGAGATCCGGGAAGAGGCGCATTAACGCGGTCCGCCACGCCGGTCCCCGAGACGTCCGGGCGGTTTGATCCGCGTGCCGTTTCGCTCTATGCCGGGTCTGACCCGCGGAACGCGGAGACCCGGAACCGGAGCCTGAACATGCAGATCGAGCCGTTTGGCGTCGAGCTATGGATGAACGAATGGGAAACCAGATGTGACTGGAATCTCGCGGAAACCTGCGTGCAAAGCCTGACGGTTGCGCAGCTTTTGCAGCTGGCGGGTAAGAACCACAGCGATCTGTCGGATCTTCTGCCGATGAAGATGACCTATGGCGCCATCGAAGGATCGGAGCGTCTGCGGCAGGCCATCGCCGGGCTTTACGACAGCCAAGGCGCTGCAAATGTCGTGGTCACCCACGGCACCATCGGCGCCAACATGCTGGTTCACAAGACGCTTGTGTCGCGTGGCGATCACGTTGTGGCGGTGGTGCCGACCTATCAGCAGCACTATTCCATTCCCGCCAGCATCGGCGCCCGGGTCGAGCCTCTGCGCCTCTCGGAGGAAAACCACTGGCTGCCGGACCTGACCGCCTTGCGCGCGATGGTCACACCCGAGACCCGGCTCATCGCGCTCAACAACCCGAACAATCCCACCGGCGCGCTGATCGACCGCGCGCTGATGACGCAGATCGTGGAGATCGCCCGGGAGGCGGATGCCTGGATCCTGTGTGACGAGGTCTATCGCGGCACTGACCAGACCGGCGACGGCCTCAGCGCGTCGATTGCGGATCTCTACGAGAAAGGCATCAGCACCGCGAGCATGTCCAAGGCGTTTTCCCTGGCCGGGTTGCGCCTGGGATGGGTGGTCGCGCCCGAGGCGCTGCTGGACGACATTCTCATCCACCGCGACTACGACACGATTTCGGTTGGCATGATCGACGACCATTTCGCCGCGCTGGCGCTGGAAAACAAGGCGTCGATCCTGGCCCGCAGCCATGCGATCACGCGCGGCAATCTCGCGATCCTCGACGACTGGGTTGCGCAGGAGCCGCGCATAGACTGGGTCAGGCCGCGCTCCGGAACCACGGCGCTTCTCAGATACGACATGGCGATGCCGTCCCGCGCGGTCTGCGTCGATCTGCTGCAGAGCACCGGCGTGTTGCTGACGCCCGGCTCCGCGCTGGACATGGAGGGGTATCTGCGCATCGGCTATGCCAACAGCCCCGAGATATTGCGCGAAGGGCTCGCGCGTCTGTCGGGGTTTCTGGCACAGCAACCGTGAGGCGGCGCGGGTCTTTGACCGCAGCCCCCCGAGTGGCCAACGAATCCGCCCGCCGCGGTGCCGAATGCACGTTGAGCGCCTTGCGCAGCCGCGACCAAAAGTCGGCGCTCACATCGTTATAGTGGTGGCTGTAGATGAAGCCGTGAAACTCCGCCTCGAGCGTGCGGGACGCGGGCAGATCGTCGCCGGCATTGCGTGGCATCTGTTTCTGGATGGCTTTCAGACTGTCGGGCAGGCACTGGTCCGCATGTGCGGCGAACCAGGGCTCAAGAATTTGCAATGCCTTGAAAATATTCTGGATCGTGCTGGCATCCGCCTGTTTGACCACCGCGCCCTTGTTCTGTTCGATCCCGACAAAGCCTTGCCCTGCATCTGCCGCAAGGCCTCGCGCACCGGGCTTTCGCGCGCGGGGGGACTCGATTGCGACAGGCGGGTCAGCCCCGGCCCCCAAGCCCTATCCTTGCTGCCGCAACCGGATCAACTCGCGCCACCTGCGCTGATACGTGCCCATAAGCGCGCCGGTCTCCCCGTTATCCGGGTGCACGCTGTTCCCGGTGACCGGCCGGGGCCGCCCCGTCGCGCAGAGAAGCGCCGCGCCCTGACTTGTGCCGGTCATGCCGGTCGATCCGGTCACGGCGCTACCTGTCAGGCAGGCCAGCATCCGCAGGAACACCGCGTTTGCCGCAAACGGCCCTTCGACCAGCAGGCCCCCCTTGTGGCCGATGGCCTCGAGGCATTCCGCCGTCACCAGCGCGAGATAAAGCGCCACCGCCGCGCCGCGCCGGGCGGAACCGGGCGGCGGCTCTGAGCCGATCCATTCCGCCGATTGCCCGCGAAACGGCCCCGTGCCCGCGACCAGTGCGGGCAGCAGCATGGTCTGCTCCTTGAGCACCGCGCCGAGATCCCGCGCGGTTGGCGCGGGGTAGGGCCCACCCATCGCAAGATCATGCTCGCGGCCCCCCATGAACCGCGCAGACGGGACCGGCTGGCCGCGCGCGCTGACATTGATCAGCGTGTCCTTGTCCGGATCGAGTGCGACGGCATCCCCCCCCACGGCCATCGCGATCACCCAGGTGCCGGTGGAGACGACGCTGAACGGCGCGTCCTGCCCCAGGATATAGGGCAGCAGAGAGGCGTTGGAATCGTGGATCCCGCAGACCACCGGCGTATTCTGTCGCAAGCCCGTCTGCGCGGCGATCCGGGGCAGGATCGACCCCAACGTCTCACCGGGCTGGCGGGGCGGGGCCATCAGACCGGTGAGGCCGAGCCGCCCGACCAGCGGCGAAAAGCGCCCTTCATGCGGGTTCCAGAGATCGGTGTGACAGCCAAGGGAGGTCACGTCGGTCGCATGCACGCCGGTCAGCCGGGCCGCCCAATATTGCGGGTAGGTGACAATCGTCGTCACCCGCTCTCGCAGCCCGGGATCCCGGGCAAACTGCCAATGCAGCTGCGCGCCGACATTGAGCCCGCCCGCCAGCCGCGGCGAGCCTGTCTGCGCGAAGCCGGGCCTGATCCTGTCGTAATCCTCCGCCATCTCGTCCGGACCGGCGAACTCATAGTCGAGAATCGGCGCGGCGAGGCGGCCATCCTCATCCAGAAGCGCCACCGCCGCTCCGTGGGTGGTGATCGAGATCGCATCGACACCGTGCTGCGCGTGAAACGCGGCGAGCCCGTCCAGCAGGAAAGCCCAGTGCCCCTCGGTATCGAAATGCGGATAGGGCGGGCCCGGCAGAACCACATTCGGGCGGGTGGTGACAGAGATCTCCGACAGGTCGGCAAGATCGACGAGGGCAAGCTTGGCATTGGTCTTGCCGATATCGATGACGGCGACGTGCCCGGTGGTCATGGCATGTGAAAGACAGGGGTAAGCGGGACCACGACGGGCGCATTGTCGGCATCGGTCTCCATGATATCGGCCATGTGCGCCCACCATCTTCGCATGATGTCGGTGTCGGCCAGCCCGTCCATCCGGTGATCGTCGCGCCGCCAGAGCACACCGAAAAGGCTATTGGTTTCAGGGTCGAGATGGATCGAGTAATCCTCGATCCCGGCCTCCTTCAGCAGGGTCACCAGCTCGGGCCAGATGGCATCATGGCGCTTTTTGTATTCCGCCTCGCAGCCGGGGTTGAGCCTCATTCGAAACGCGTATTTTTGCATCAGCGCTGTCTCCACATCGTCCAGAGCCGGGGCAGGGCGATGACCCCGATCAGCAGCGATCCGATCACAATCGACATCACGATGCCCGGCACGTTCAGAAGGCCCAGCCCGAAGGTCACCAGCCCCATGACGAAGGCCGCGATCACCACGCCGGGGATCGTGCCCGAGCCGCCGAGGATGTTCACCCCGCCCAGCACAACCATGGTCACGACCTCAAGCTCCCATCCGAAGGCGATGGACGGGCGGGTGGAGCCCAGCCGCGAGGTCAGGCAGATCGCGGCGACCCCCGCCATCAGCCCGGTCAGCAGGAACAGGATGAACTTGACCCGCGCCACGCGAATGCCGGAAAACAGCGCGCCGGTCGGGTTGTTGCCGATGGCATAGACCGCGCGGCCGAAATTGGTCTTGTGCAGCACGATGCCGTAGATCACCGCGAGAATCGTAAAGAGCACGATCTCGAACGAAATCACCCAGAACACATAGCCCTGCCCGAAAAAGGCGAAGTCGGACGGGTAGCCCTGGAACGACTTGTCGCCGAGCACGATGTAGCTGATCCCGCGAAAGAGGCTCATGGTGCCAATGGTCACCACGATGGAGGGCAAGCCCATGCGCGTCACCAGAAACCCGTTGAACGCGCCGCAGAGCAACCCGGTACCCAGCCCGACAAGGATCAGCACCGGCGTGCCCGCGCCCAGTTGCAGCGCCGCGCCCATGGCCGTCGAGGCAAGCGCGATGATCGCGGCCACCGACAGGTCGATCTCGCCCGAGATGATCAGCAGCGCCATGGCAAAGGCGATCATCGCCTTTTCGGTGAAATTGAAGGTCGCGTCGCTGAGGTTCCAGGCATTGAGGAAATAAGGCGAGGCAAAGCTGTTGGCCACGAAGATCGCAATCGCCACCAGCAGCAGCAGGCTCTCCCAGCTTTTCAGGCGCTGTTCCAGCTGCGATTGCAGCCGGTCGGGGATGGCGCTGCGTGCGTCGCTTGTCTGATCGGTGGGGCTCATGCGGCATGCTCCGCGGATTTGAGGATGATCCGGCCTTTTTCGCAATTGGCCCGCGCGTTCACCGCAACGGCGATGATAATCGCGGCCCCGGAGATCGCCAGCTGCCAGAACGGAGAGATGTTGATGACCGGCAAGGCGTTCTTGATCACCCCCAGAAAGAGCGCACCCAGCAGGGCGCCGCCGATGGTCCCGATGCCCCCGGCGATGGAGATGCCTCCGATCACGCAGGCCGCCACCACGTCAAGCTCGAACCCGCCGGCGATATCCACATAGGCCACCGCGTAGCGCGACACCCAGAGGTAACCCGTCAGACCGGCGAGCGCGCCTGAGATGGTGAAGGCCCAGAACTGCGTGCGCCCGACATCGATGCCGGTATAGGTCGCCGCATGCGGGTTGCCGCCCACCGCATAGGCCGCGCGGCCAAACGTGGTGCGGGTCATCACAACGGTGAACAGCAGAACCGCGGCGATGGCCGTCCAGCTGAGCATCGGCAGGCCGAGGAACTCCGCCCGCGGAAAAGCCTTGAACGCAGCGCTCATCTCGTGGCTGTTGACCCATTTGCCGTCCGAGATCAGGAAGATAATGCCGCGAAAGATCGTCATCGTGCCCAGCGTCACGACAATCGGCGGGATGGCGAGTTTCCAGACCAGCAGCCCGTTGACCATGCCCATCGCCGTACCGAGCGCGATGGCCAGAACCACGATCAGCGCCACGGGCAGGCCGGGAAAAGACAGGTTGACCATCGCGACCACCATGCCCGTCAGCGCCAGGTTGGCGGCCACCGACAAGTCGATGCAGCGGGTCAGGATCACGATCATCTGGCCGATGGCCAGCAGGATCAGCGGCGAGGTGTCGTTGAACACGCGGGCAAGGTTCGACGGCGCGATGAACCCCGGAAACCGCGTCGAGATCAGCGCGATGAGCACGAGGATCGCGCCCAGCAACAGCGTCTCGCGCGCCCTGATGATCCGTTGCAGCATCGCTTTACCTCATATCCCCGCCGCGTGGCGGACGAGTGTTTCCGGTGTCATCTCCGCCCGGTCCAGCTCGGCCACCATGCGGCCTTCGCGCATGATGATCACGCGGTCCGACATGCCGAGCACCTCGGGAATTTCAGAGCTCACCATGATCACGGCGAGCCCTTGGGCGGCCAGTTCGGCCATGAACGCATGCACCGCCGCTTTCGAGCCGATGTCGATGCCCTTGGTGGGCTCATCGAGAATGATGACCTTGGGTTTGGTGGCCAGCCACTTGGCGATCACCACCTTTTGCTGGTTGCCGCCCGAAAGGTTGCCGACAGCGGTGTCCAGCGACGCCGCGCGCAGATCGAGGCGGCTGGTATATTCCCGCGCGAGGCTGAATTCCTCGGCCAGCCGGATGAAGCCGCTGCGCGACGTGCGGCGCAGCGACGGGAGCGTGACGTTCTGAAAGATCGGCAGCGCTGTGATCGCCCCCTGTGCGCCGCGATCCTCGGGCACGTAAACGATGCCCGCGTCGACCGCCTCGGCGGGCGATGTGAGCGCCGTGGCGTCGCCGTCAATCGTGACCTGGCCCGCGGAGGGCCGGGTGATCCCGAAAAGCGCCTGCATGAATTCCGAGCGTCCGGCGCCCACCAGCCCGTAAAAGCCCAGGATCTCGCCGCGCCGCAGGGTGAAGCCGATATCGGCAAATTCCGTCGGGTGGCTCATGGCCGCCACGTCAAGCACCACCTCGCCGATATGGCTTTGCCGTTCGGGGAAAATCTGGCTGACATCGCGGCCGACCATCATCTTGACGAGCGCCGCTTCGTCGACCGCGTCGATCTGCCCTTCACCCACAAACTGCCCGTCGCGGAACACCGTGTAGCGGTCGGCGATGCGGAACACCTCGTCGAACTTGTGACTGATGAAAAGGATCGCCTTGCCCTGCGCCTTCAGTGTCTCGACAAGCTCGTAGAGCTCGTGAATTTCCTTGTGGCTGAGGGCGGCTGTGGGCTCGTCCATGACAACGACGCGCGCGTCGATGGAGAGCGCGCGCGAGATCGCGACGAGATGCTTGTTGGCGATGCCCAGATCGCGCAGCTTGTGATCGGGGTCGATCTCAGCGCCGACGCTTTTCAGGATCTCCGCGGCCCGGCGCGACATCTCGGCCCAGTCAATGAGCCCGAACCGGCCCCGGGGGGCGTGGCCCAGAAAGATGTTTTCGGCCACCGAAAGCTCGTCAAAAAGCACGGTTTCCTGGTGGATCGCGGTGATGCCTGCATCGGCGGCGGCCTGCGCGCCCGCAAAGCTGACCTCTTTGCCATCCACCCGGATCGCGCCGCCATCGGGCTGGTAGATGCCGGTCAGAACCTTCACCAGCGTCGACTTGCCCGCTCCGTTTTCGCCGATGAGCGCGGTGACCTGCCCGGGATAAAGCGCCAGCCGGACCTTCGACAGCGCCTTGACCCCGGGAAAGGTCTTGGTGATGCCGTCGAGCGCCAGAACGGGCGTCGGGTCTGGATCTGCCGCGGGCACGGATTGCATCGGGGGCCGCCTGTCTTGCGAAATACTGCGGGCCCCGACGCACGACAGGTCAGGGCCCCGGGGGTCCGGCGTCAGAAGATCGACTTGAACTCGTCGATATTCGAGGCGTCGTAGATGAACGGGTCGGCCATGGCCGCCTCGTTTGCATCGTCGAGCGTGATCGTGCCCATCCGCCCGATGGAGATCTCCGCACCCGGCTCGGCCACGGCGGATTCGGAGGCCAGCGCATGGGCGATCATCGCCGCCGAATAGCCCAGATCGATCGGGTTCCAGATCGCAAAGCTTTTGGACGCGCCGCTTTCGATGGCCCCGGCCATTTCCGATGGCAGGCCCAGCCCGGTCACGTTGACCTGCCCGATCTTGTCGGCATCCGCCACCGCCTGCGCGGCGGCCACGATGCCCACCGAGGTTGGTGCGATAATCGCGTCGAGGTCGGGATGGGACTGCATGAGGCCCTGCGCCTCGCGGTAGGATTTGTCGGCCAGATCGTCGCCATAGACAGTGGTCACAACCTCGATGCCGGGATAATTGTCCATCACCTTCATCATCTCCTCGATCCAGATGTTCTGGTTGGTCGAGGTGGTGGTGGCCGACAGCAGCGCAACTTCGCCGCCATCGGGCAGCTCATCCGCGGCGAGCTTGATGATCATGTTGCCGATCAGCGCGTTCGACGACGGGTTGAGATGCATCTGGCGGCCCTCTGCGGCAACACCTGAATCCCAGGAGATCACGGTGATCCCGCGCTGCATGGCTTTCTTCAGCGTCGGCACCAGTGCGTCGGTATCGTTGGCCGACACCGCGATGGCATCCACGCCCTGCGCGATCAGCGAGTTGAGCACTTCTATCTGGCCTTCGGCGGTGGTGTCGGTCGGGCCGGTATAGATGATCTCGACATTGCCAAGCTCGGCCGCGGCCTCTTCTGCGCCTTTGGCGGCGGCTTCGAAAAAGCCGATTCCAAGCGCCTTCACGACCAGCGCGATGCGCATGTCGTCCTGCGCCATGGCGGTTGTGCCCATCAGGCTGGCGGCCAGGCTGGCCCCGGCCAGCAATTTGGTAAAGTTGCGACGGATCATTGCGTTCCTCCTTGGTGGTTTGACTGTTGCGAGCCCGCTCAGGATGCGGCCTCGTCCTCCCTTTGGTCGCCGCCCGCCTGGGCGACGATCAGCTTCACATCAGCCGATTCGAGCATCGCGGCCGCCCTGTCGGGGATCGCGTCATCGGTGATCACCATGTCGATCCGGCTCAGCGGACAGAGCACGAGGCTCGAGCGGTTGGCGAATTTTGTGCTGTCGACCAGCACGATCAGCTCATCTGCCTGACCGATCAGCTTCTGTTCGGCCTGGATCAGCAGCGGGTCGGCCTCCATCAACCCGAGCGGCGCGAGACCCTGCGCACCCATGAACATCCGCTTGGCATAGAAATTGCGGGTCACGTCATTGTCGAAGGGCGACAGGATGATGTTCTGCTCGCGGTAGATCGCGCCGCCCGACAGCATGATCGTGTTCTTGGAGTGCTTCAGCAGGTGTTCGGCGATGGGAAACGAGTTGGTGAAGACCTGCAGCCGGCGCGAGGCCAGCGGATGCACCATCTGAAAGGTGGTTGTGCCGCCGTTGATGATGATCGGGTCGCCATCCTCGCACAGCTCCACCGCCGCGCGGGCAATCGCCTGCTTCTGGCGGATCTGCCTGTTTTCATTGAGCGAATAGGGCCGCCCGGCGAGGCCGACAAATTGCGGCGGGGCGATGGCCTCGGCGCCACCCCGCACGCGGCGCAGCTTTTTTTCCATATGCAGGGCGGCGATGTCGCGGCGGATCGTGGCCTCGGACGCCTCGGTCAGCGCGCAGAGGTCGACGACCGTGACAACGGGGCGATCCTGAACGGCGGACAGAATGATCCTGTGGCGCTCTTTCTCGTGCATCTTGTCCTCCCTGACCGTCAGCATCCCCGAGACAACGGGCCCTTGTCAATCAAAATAATTCAAATTCGATCACGGTATGCGCTCCGAAGATTGGATTTGATTGTTTCTGATTGACTTTCTGTCGCGCCACCCGCAGTCTTCCCGCAACACATGCAATTCCGGCGCCACGCGTCTTCTGGGAGGATCTCATGTTGAAGACTGTTGAAAATCAACGGCTTGATAACCGGTGGGAGGAGGCCGCCACCGACGGGATGAGCGAATCCGAGCTGCTGCTCTATCGCTCCAACATTCTCGGTTCCGACAAGCGCGTGACGAATTATGGCGGCGGCAATACCTCTGCAAAGGTGATGGAGACCGATCCGCTGACCGGCGAGACCGTGGAGGTGCTCTGGGTCAAGGGATCGGGCGGGGATATCGGCTCGATACGGATGGACGGATTCTCGACGCTCTACATGGACAAGCTCAACGCCCTGCAATCGCTTTATCGCGGCGTTGAACATGAGGACGAGATGGTGGACTTGCTGCCCCATTGCACCTTCAACCTCAACCCGCGCGCGGCCTCCATCGACACGCCTTTGCACGCCTATGTGCCCCGCAAACACGTGGACCATGTGCATGCCGACGCGATCATCGCGATTGCGGCGTCGCAGAACTCCAGGGACCTGACGCAGCGCGTATTTGGTGACAGAATCGGCTGGCTGCCGTGGAAACGCCCGGGCTATGAGCTGGGTCTCTGGCTGCAGGCGTTCTGCCGCGACAATCCCGACGCCGACGGGGTCGTGCTGGAAAGCCACGGGCTTTTCACCTGGGCGGACAGCGCCAGGGCCTGCTACAATACCACCATCGACGTCATCAATCAGGCGACCGTCTGGCTGGCGGAGGCCTCCGACGGTGTCGCCCCGTTTGGCGGCGCGGTGCATGACAGCCTGGCCGAGGACGACCGTCGCGCGGTTGCCGCCAGACTGATGCCCGCCATCCGCGGCTTTGTCTCCGGCAACCAGCATATGGTCGGGCATTTCAACGACAGCGCAACCGTGCTCGAATTCGTCAACTCGCAGGACATGCCGTCGCTGGCGGCACTTGGCACCTCTTGCCCGGACCATTTCCTGCGCACCAAGATCCGCCCGCTTGTCGTCGATTTCGATCCCGCGCAGGGCGATCTCGACGCCGTTCTGGCGGGCTTGCCCGACCAGATTGCCGCCTATCGCGACGAGTACGCCGCCTATTACGACCGCTGCAAGCGCGCAAGCTCTCCGGCGATGCGCGATCCCAACGCGGTGGTCTATCTGGTGCCCGGCGTCGGCATGATCACTTTTGCCAGGGACAAGGCGACGGCCCGGATCTCGGGTGAGTTTTACGTCAATGCAATCAACGTGATGCGCGGCGCCTCTGCGGTCAGCGACTATGTCGGCCTGCCCGAGCAGGAGGCCTTCGATATCGAGTACTGGCTACTCGAGGAGGCCAAGCTGCAGCGCATGCCCAGGCCGAAATCTCTGGCCGGGCGCGTGGCGCTTGTCACCGGAGGCGCAGGCGGTATCGGGTCGGCCACCGCGGCACGCTACCTGGCCGAAGGCGCCTGCGTCATGCTCGCGGATATCAGCGCGGACAGCCTTGCCGCGACCTGCGACACGCTGGCCGCACGCTTTGGCACGGATGTCGTGCGGCAAACGGTGATGAACGTGACCGACGAGGACGCCGTGGCCGAAACCTTTGCGAAAATCGCCGTGGCGTTCGGTGGTGTCGATATCCTCGTCTCCAATGCCGGGATCGCCTCTTCGGCGCCGGTGGAAGAGACGACTCTGTCGCTCTGGAACCGCAACATGGAGATCCTGAGCACCGGCTATTTCCTCGTCAGCCGCGACGCGTTCAGGACGATGCGCGCGCAGGGCATGGGCGGCGCCATCGTGTTTATCGCCTCCAAGAACGGGCTCGCCGCGTCGCCGAATGCGGCGGCCTATTGCACCGCAAAGGCCTCCGAGATCCACCTCGCGCGCTGCCTGGCGCTCGAAGGGGCGGAGGCGGGCATCAGGGTCAATGTGGTGAACCCGGACGCGGTGCTGAAAGGCTCCAAGATCTGGGAGGGCGACTGGCTCGACCAGCGCGCGAGCACCTATGGCACCGACAAGGAGGGGCTCGAGGAAATGTACCGCCAGCGCTCCTTGCTGAAGCGGTCGGTCCTTCCGGAAGATATCGCCGAGGCGGCGTATTTCCTCGTTGCCGACACATCCGCGAAATCGACCGGCAACATCATCAATGTGGATGCGGGCAACAAGGACGCATTCACACGATAGCCATGACGCCGCGCCGCGGAAGGGGAGGACCACCACAATGACCAGTTACGACACGGCGCGCGCGCAGTTTGCGGAATGGGGCATCGACACCGACGCGGCGCTGGCCCGGCTGAAGACGATCCCGATCTCCATGCATTGCTGGCAAGGCGATGATGTGGTGGGGTTCGAGACCCGCTCCGGCATCTCGGGCGGCGGCATCCAGGCGACCGGCAACCACCCGGGGCGCGCGCGCACGCCGGATGAGTTGCGCGCGGATCTGGAGTTTGCCTATGCCATGATCCCCGGCACGCACCGGCTCAATCTGCACGCGATGTATCTTGACAGCGACGAGAGCCCGGACCGCGACGCGCTGGAATACCGTCACTTCGCGCCTTGGGTCGACTGGGCCAGGGACCAGCGGATCGGTCTCGATTTCAACCCGACGTTTTTTGCGCATGTAAAAGCCGATGACAATCTGACGCTGACCCATCCCGACGCGGGCATTCGCGCGTTCTGGATCGAACATGGCAGGCGCAGCCGCGAGATCGCGGCCCGCATCGGGTCCGAGCTTGGTTCGCCCGCGATCAACAACATCTGGGTGCCGGATGGCTACAAGGACACGCCCATCGACCGGATGGCCGCCCGCGCCCGGCTCGAGGCGTCGCTGGACGAGATGCTGGCGCCGGAGCACGATGCTGCGACCCTGCGCGATGCGGTGGAAAGCAAGCTTTTCGGGATTGGCGTGGAGGCCTGCACGGTCGGCAGCCACGAGTTCTACCTGGGATATGCGATCCGCAACGGCACGGTCTTGTGTCTCGACATGGGGCATTTCCACCCGACCGAAAGCGTCGCGGACAAGCTCTCGGCCTGCGCGCTGTCGGTCGATGAACTGCTGCTGCACGTGTCGCGCCCGATGCGCTGGGACAGCGATCACGTGATCCTGCTGAACGACGATATTCAGGCGGTTGCAAACGAGCTGGTCACGGGCGATCTGCTGGACCGCACCCATGTGGGGCTCGATTTCTTCGACGCCACGATCAGCCGCACGGCGGCCTGGATCATCGGCACACGCAACATGCAAAAGGCGCTGCTTCGCGCGCTTTTGCAGCCTCTGGACACGCTCAGGGACGCCGAGACCGCGCTGGACTTCACCACGCGGTTCACCTGGACCGAAGAGCTCAGGGATCTGCCCTATGGCGCTGTCTGGGCGGAGTTCTGCGCGCAGGCGGATGTGCCCTGCGGCCAGACGCTCATCGCGCAGATGGCGGCCTATCAGGCTTCGGTCGCGGATCGCGGCTGAGCCGCCTACTGCCCCGCCCGCGCGTTGCGGTACCATTGTGCGATGGCCGCGCGGTTTTCGGCCGTCATGGTTGAGATCGCGTTGGGGGGTGG
>CANMMF010000021.1 GCA_947498985.1 uncultured Paracoccaceae bacterium
TTCCAGCCATCGCTGATCCTCCAATTTGCGGGACAATCTATCCCAGTTGGTGGACCACTTTCAGGGGGCTACTCCAGGACCATTCCTTTGCCTGCATTGGACACCGATAGAACCGCATCTCTTCGCGATGTCGGGTCGCGGCCACGTAGGTCAGATGCGGATCCATAGTGGGTCCGTCGAGGACGAAGCTGCGATCAACAGTGCAGCCTTGAGATTTGTGGATGCTGACGGCGTAGCCGTGATCGAGGGCGCGATAGGTTCGGGCGTCCAGCTCGACGGTGCGACCGGTTTCATCAAGGGCGATGCGCAGTTCCGCGCCTGAGATTGATTGTACAGTGCCAAGCATTCCGTTCCGGACGCCGAAGCCCTTATCGTTGCATGTGAGCAGAATGCGGTCTCCAGCAGCGAAAGCGCGGGGACCGTGGTCGGTTTCGACCAGCATGTCATCGGTCAGGTCTCCAACGGCGACGCGGCCTGCGCGGATGGCCTGGTTCAGAGCAAACACATCTTTGCGGCGGTGCGCGAGTGCGAGGCGGGATTGGTCCGATCCTTGAAGCTCGAGATCGGTCAGATAGTCTTCCGCAAGGGCGCGGATGGCGCGGTTGCGATCTGCGTGGTCCTTGACCAGACCGCGGTCGTGGTAGAGCGCAAGCGCGTCCGCAACCTCGCCACTGGCGAGTTTGACCGATGCAGCACGCTGCCAGTCTTCGCGCTGTCGGCGGATCTCCGTCAGGGCAACGTTGTCATGTCGCACCAATAGATCGCGGAACGGCGTTCCGGCTTCGATCGGTTGCAATTGGTCGGGATCGCCGACGAGCACGGCTTTGCATCCGCGATGTGACAGTTCTGACAGGACGCGGTTCAATTGTCTTGTGCCAACCATGCCAACCTCGTCGATGACCACAACCGAACCGGGCGCAATGGGGTCAAATCCGTTTTTCCAGGACGTCTCCAACGAAGCGATGGTGCGGGACGCGATGCCCGATGCGGCTTCGAGCCCGTCCGCTGCCTTACCTGCAAGAGCAAGACCGAAAACATGATATCCTTGCGCCTGCCAGGCGGCGTGTGCTGCGCGTAGCAGCGTGCTTTTGCCTGCGCCCGCATAGCCGACGACGCAGGACAGGGCGGACGTGCCTGTAACATAATGGAGTGCATCGATTTGTTGATCGCTGAGCTTGGCGCCGATCTCGGCAAGCTTGGTATTCTCGCGGATAATCGCCGTGGCGACGTGTTTTGGCGCAATCGAAAACGTCTTGCGGCGCGTCAGATGCACCGCCGATTGCCGCAACTCTATTTGCGCCGTGAGAAACGACCGCGTCGTAAATCTCGGTTCGCCATTCGAGGACAATGACACCAGGTCTTCGGACCGGCGCAGTCTTCGCTGCAGGTCGTCCAGCCACCGGTCGTCATCATGAACAGCCTTCAGTGCCGCGCGAATTTCAGCGTCGGAGAAGCTCTCGGATTTTGCGGAGAGATGGTCGAGAATGGCCTCCGGTCGAAACTCTACCGTAAGGGCGGACGGTGGCAGGTCGTCCGGTGGAAGGCGCAGGCGCTGGCGGGGATCGCTTGGCAGGGCAGTGGGGTGGAGCGCGTTTGTCAGGGACGCGAAGGCGCGGTCATGATCAATCTGCGCCTGCAGCGCCCGACGTTCTGCCAAGTGTTTTGCGATCAACGCATCCCAATCCGTTTTGTCCTTTGCGCGTCTCGTTTCCGCCTGCGACTGCAAATCATCGAGCAGAGCCTGATACGTCCTGGTGACGCGCGCCCACATGGCTTTGAGGCCCGTTGGCAATTGCCGTCTTCGCTCCCAAGTCTCCGCTTTTGCGCGTTCGGCATGCTGTCGCGTCCGTGCGCGTCGCTCCGCCCGTTGGCGCGCCACCATGGCGCGAAGCTCGCGTGACTTGGCGGGAGCAGCCCGCTCGGGTTGTTTACCAAGCTGCGCAGCCGCCTGAGATACCGTTGGCAACCCGTCCGGCGTGCCCATGCGTTGGCGAAGCGCTTTTGCCCCGGCCCCCGTCCAGCGGGACAATGAATAGACATTGCCCTCTGCATCGACAGCCACAAAGGCCCGCCGCGCGCCTTGCGCCAGAATGAACCCGTCTTCGCGCAGCGCCGCGGCGAAACCCGCTTGCGAGTCCGACCGCGCCCAGGCGTCGCGGAAAAACGCTTTTAAGGCTTTCGGATCGCGTGCTGCGGACTTTGCCTGCGCCGCGTCGACCCGATCAAAGCTGTTGAGGTCCCGCTCTTCGGCAGTCACAAACCCGGCGGGCATTTCCCAGCCGTGGGTCCGGTAGAGCTCGCGCGCAACCTCCTGCAGCTTGCGTTTGAAGTGGGGCAGGTTCACAGCGCGCATGGTTTGAGGATTGATGCGCGACCAGACGCAATGCGCGTGTCGGCGGGCGTGCTTCTCATGGAAAACGATGGCGCGCGGTTGGCCCTTTAGGCCAAGCTTGGCTTCGATCCGCGCGATGGCGGCTTCGAAAGCGGCGATCGGGACATCTGTGTCCGGTGGTGGGTTAAGGCTGAGCGAAAAGAGAAACTGTTGGCATTTGGTGCCCGACGAGATCGCTTCGGCTTCCTTGAACGCGCCCAGTAGATCCTCGGCAACAAAGCCGCGCAGTTCATGCAAAATCACGTGTTCATTGTCGTCGACATTGAGCAGATGCAGGGCGAGATCGCGCCCGTGCCCGCGCTGGTTGCCCTTTAAGATCACGGCTTGAGGCCAAGCGCCTTCATCAGCGTCTGGCGCATTTCGGTGACGTATTGATAGGCGTCATCGAGATCTGCCTTGGTCCCCTCATCGACCGGCAATGTGCCGATATTGGCGTGATAGGCAAGCTGGTTGAGGTTGTTGGCGATCCGCGATTGCCCGAGCAACGCAAGCATCTGCGCCACCGCCGCCCGGTCTTCAATCAACAAACCAGAGCGACGACGACGCGGCAGGTCTTCCGACAGCGCCTTTGCACGCAGATAAACACTCAGAGCGACACCATCCGCCAAGTCGGTCAGCTTCGCATGTTCCTTAGGCGACAGCCGAACCGTCACACGCGGACAATCCCGCGTCCTACGAGTCACTTTGCCGGACGCAACAGGCGCAGACCGTTGTTCGTGAGAAGCATCGCGGAACCGTGTCGAAAGGCCGTTCACAGCGACGGCCCCCGCAGCTTTTGACGCGTCCGTTCAGGCCTCGACGCCGTCAAACGCACCTCACCGCCCCACGCTTTGTCTTTCGCATCTATTTCTTCCAGCCTGTGGATAACTTCCGGCTCAGCCTTGAGAATTTCCGCCCAGTCTTCTAATTCAGACAAGGTTTTGTGCAGTTGACCGGGTTCTAGGTTGTTCTGATCAGCTGCGCCAGATCTTCAGCGACATCGCCTCTCCACCGATCGCCCTCGTCCTGTGCCGGGCGGCTAGGGCAGGGCGCTCAGCCTGCCGCGGTCTGTTTGCCAGCCGGGCCGGACCAGAGCCCGCCCATCTCCTGCCGGGACACATGTACCGCCAGCGCCGCCGAGAGGATCAGGCCGGTCACCACGCTGGTGCCGATGCCGAACCAGACCGACCAGACCGAGCTGCTGACAAAGCTGAGATACAGCCAGACAAAGAACGCCACGCCAAAGCCCTGGCGGTAAAGGCTGATCCACAGCACGAAGATCGGCCGCTTCAGCGCCTGCAGCAGCGCGTTGATCAGGAACAGCATGGCGTAGACCGGCAGCAGGACCGAATCCACGTGCAGGTAGGTGACGCCGGTTGCACGCACCTGCGGGTCGTCGGTGAAAAATCCCATGGCCAGATCCGCGCCCAGCCACAAAAGCGGGCAGAAGACTGCCATGAAGATCAGCGCGATCCTGATGCTCAGAAAGAACGCCTCGCGCACCCGGGCGTAGTTCTCGGCGCCGAAATTCTGCGCCGCGATGGGCAGCAGCGACGAGGACATGCCCAGCACCGGCAACAGCACCAGCTGCTCGACCCGCAGCCCGATCCCGTAGGCCGCAATCGCGTGGCCGCCGAAGCCCTTGAGCGCGTATTGCACCACAAACCCCGCGATGATCATGATCTGGAACGAAAAGCTCGAGGGCAGCATCTGGGCGGCGATGCTCTTGAAACACGCGACATTGGGCACGAAATCGGCGCGCGATACGTCGTCCAGCACCTCCGACGCGAAAACACGCCAGATCAGGAACGCCATGACGCCCGCCTGGCTGATCACTGTGGAGATCGCCAGCCCGTCGAACCCGATACCGCCCCAGATCCCCGGGATGCCGAAGATCAGCAAGGGGTTGAGCACGATATTGGCCAGAAACGCCACGAAGAGCGCGCGCGTCATGGATTTTGTGTCGCCCTGCGCCTGCAGCGAACCGTTGCAGGCATAGGCGACGATAAAGGCCGGCACGGCGAAGGTCAGCAGCAACAGGTACCGGGTGGCGGCTTCGCGGTAGGGCCCGGGCTCTGAGATGAACGCCACCAGCGCCGGGCTCAGCACCAGCCCCAGCAGCATCAGCGCCGCGGACAAAAGCACCGCGAAAGAGATCGCCTGCGCGGCCAGATGGCGGGCCTGCGCCTTGTTCTTGGCGCCGATGGCCCCGCCGACCAGCGCCGATGTGCCGGAGCCGAGCCCGAAGCCGAAGGCGACATAGACAAAGAACACCATGAACCCGATGGAGAGCCCGGCCTGCGCGTCGGTGTCGAGCCGCCCGGCGAAATAGATATCGACCATGTTGTAGAGCGTGTTGAAGATCATCCCCAGCGCCGCCGGAATGGCCAGCGTGCGGAAATGCCCCAGCATCGGGCCTTCGGTCAGATCGATCTGCGCGCGGCGTTTCATGGAGTGTCCTTTAGCAGCGCCGGGGTGGTATGGCCGGGGGCGGTCACGCGGGATCCGCGCTGAACACCTCGAACGCCTTCAGCGCCTTGGCGGAATAGGCATAAGACGGCCCGCCGCCCATATAGGTGGCCATGGCCAGCGCCTCGCAGAGCTCGTCCCGGGTGATGCCGAGCCGGATCAGCGACTTGATGTGAAAGCCGATGCAGCTGTCGCAGCGGGTGGCGATGGCGATGCCAAGCGCCATGATCTCCTTGGTCTTCTCGTCGAGCGCGCCGGAGGTCTTGGCCGCGGCCCCCATCGCGTTGAAGCCGCGGGCGGTGGCGGGCATTTCTCGGGAAAGCGCGGTGATGTTCTCGACCGTTTCATTCATGAAGCCGTCCCAGTCCATGCGTCTCTCCTTATGGTTGAAATGCCCTGCGCGCGGGCGCATGTGCCAGATGTCCTGATGTCCGGCGTAGTCCAGTTCAGATGTTAAGTAAATTTTGAAATTCCCGCCTGGCAGCATGTCACGTGACAGCGGGCGTTGGGCCCGGGCGCAGGAAATTCCCGCGGTTGAACCGGCAATTCAACCCGCAAATCCAGAGGGGAGGCACGCGATTGCCGCGCTGAAACAATTCGGAAAAGATCCTGCACTAGCGTCGCAACAAATCCGACCCGCCGGTCGCAAAAACCCGGCAAAGGGCCACGAATTGTCCTGCACGAAAGCGTCAAGGCTCTGGACAGCGCGGCGGCTTTGGGGTCGGATGGCGTCGGATAAAGGGGCGATACAGCCCCCGGGATCGGGAAGGCGCGCGCAGCAGGAGGCGTGCGGCGGACCGTCCGGCAGATCAGGGTGCGCCGCGCATGCCTCTGGCATGAAACGGCGAAAAGGGGAGAGACAACCATGGCCGTTTTCAACACCGCGCGCCGCGCGTTTCTGGGCAGCGTGGCTGCCGCTGCACTAAGCGCCTTTGGCGCCGCCGCACCGCTGCAGGCGCAGGAGGTCACGCTGACGCTGCACCAGTTTCTGCCCGCGCAGGCCAATGTGCCGCGGCTCATTCTGGATGTCTGGGCGGACCGGGTCGAAGAGGCCTCGGACGGGCGGATCGAGATTACCCGCTACCCGGCGATGCAACTGGGCGGCACGCCGCCCGAACTGATCGATCAGGCGCTGGACGGGGTCGCCGACATCGTCTGGGCGGTGAACGGCTTTACGCCCGGGCGGTTCCCGCGCACGGAGGTCTTTGAGCTGCCGTTCATGACCTCGGACGCGCGCGCGGCCTCTCACGCCTACTGGACGATGTTCGAAGAGCATATGGCCGACACCGATTTCGCCGATCTCAAGATCCTCGGCGCCTGGGTACACGGGCCGGGCATGTTGCACACCAAGGATCCGGTGGCCGCCCCCGAAGACCTGCAGGGCATGAAGATCCGCGGCGGATCGCGCATGGTCAACCAGCTGCTGGAGCGCGTGGGCGCGGAGCCCATCGGCCTGCCGGTCACGGCCATCCCCGAGGCGCTCTCCAAGGGCGTGATCGACGGCACCACGATCCCGTGGGAGGTGACAACCGCGCTCAAGGTCTCCGAACTGGTGGGCAACCACACCGAGTTCGACGGACCCGCGATCTACAACCTCACCTTTGTGCTGGCGATGAACAAGGAGCGCTACGAGGGCCTGCCCGAGGATCTGCAGAAAGTGATCGACGACAATTCCGGACTGGAATTCAGCGTCTTTGCCGGTGGCACGATGGAAGAGGCCGACGGCCCCGCGCGCCAGGTCGCCGTCGACAATGGCAACACCATCGTAACCGTCTCGGAAGCGGATGCGGCGAAATGGGAAGAGATTGCAGCGCCGGTCTATGACGCGTGGATTGCCGATGTGGCGGACAAGGGCATCGACGGTCAGGCGATGATCGATCAGACCCGCGCGCTGATGAGTGAGTATGAGGCCAACAACTGAGGCCCCGGAAACAGGGGCATACGGGTCAATCTGGGAGGATGACATGACAACACGCAGAAGACTGATGGGCGGCGCGGCCGCAATCGTGACCGCAGCGCTGATGACCGGCCAGGCGATGGCGCAGGAGGTCACGCTGACCCTGCACCAGTTTCTGCCGGCGCAGGCCAATGTGCCGAAACTGGTGCTCGACGTCTGGGCCGACAATGTCGAGGCGGCCTCGGACGGGCGCATCGAGGTGCAGCGCTACCCGTCGATGCAGCTGGGCGGCACCCCGCCGGAGCTGCTCGATCAGGCCATCGACGGCATCGCCGACGTGGTCTGGACGGTGGTGGGCTACACGCCGGGCCGCTTCCCCAGCACCGAAGTGTTCGAGCTGCCCTTCATGGTCTCGGACGCCCGCGCGGCGTCTTACGCGTATTGGAATATGTACGAAAAGCACATGACCGAGGAGTTCGCCGATGTGCATATCGTCGGCACCTGGGTGCACGGGCCGGGCATGTTCCACACCAACAAGCCGGTGGCGGTGCCGTCGGATCTCGAAGGCATGAAGATCCGCGGCGGCTCGCGCCTGGTCAACGATCTGCTGACCCGCGTCGGCGCGGAGCCCATCGGCATGCCGGTGCCCGCAGTGTCGGAGGCGCTCTCCAAGGGCGTGATCGACGGCACCACCATCCCGTGGGAGGTGACAACCGCGCTCAAGGTGCCGGAACTGGTGGAGAACCACACCGAGTTCGACGGTGCCGCCCTTTACAACCTCACCTTCGTTCTGGCGATGAACAAGGAAAAATACGACAGCCTGCCCGACGATCTCAAGGCGGTGATCGATGCGCAATCGGGCGAGGCCTTCTCGATCTTCGCCGGTGGCACGCAGGCCGATGCGGACGGGCCCGCGCGGCAGGTCGCGGTCGATCGCGGCAACAACATCGTCACGGTCAGTGAAGAGCAGGCCAAGGAGTGGGACGCGCTGGTGAACCCGATCTACGAAACCTGGGTCGCCGACATGGAAGGCCGCGGCATCGACGGGCAGGCGCTGATCGACGAGGCGCGCGCGCTGATGGCGGAATACGACCCCGCCATGGACACCTACGGCAAGTAAGCCGCTGAAAAACCCGGCGCGGGTGGGCAAGATCCGGTCCGCGCCGGCATATTCCGTTTTCGTATTGGTCCGCGTGGACCGGTCCCGCGTCCCGAGGAGCCGTTTTTCGTCATGCACCGCATCCACCGTTCCGTGGTCCGGCTGGCGCGGATCATGGCCGTCATCGGCGGCCTTGTCCTGACCACGCTGATCCTGATCACCTGCATTTCGATTGTCGGCCGGGCGCTCAATTCCGGGCTGCATTCCGATCTGGTCATGGCGGCGGCGCCGGGGCTGGCGCAATTCCTGCTCGATGCCGGGATCGGCGCGATCCGCGGCGATTTCGAACTGGTCGAGGCGGGCATGGCGTTTTGCATCTTTGCCTTCCTGCCATTGTGCCAGGTCACCGCGGGCCATGCTTCGGTCGACATTCTCTGGGGCGCGTTGCCGCCGGTGCTGCAACGCCTGCTGACCTTCACCGCCGAGGCGCTCTTTGCGCTGGCGCTGGTGGTGATCGCGGTGCAGCTCGACAGCGGCATGGAGCGCAAGATCCGCTCCGGTCAGACGACGCTTCTGCTGCAATTCCCGGTCTGGTGGTCTTACGCGGCCAGCCTTGCGGGTGCTGTCGCCGCGGCGGCGGCGGCGGTCTACATGGCCTGCGTGCGGCTGCTGGAACTTGTGACCGGACGGCTGGTGCTGCAGAACGCCCTGAGGGCAGAGCATTGAGCAATCTCGAGATCGGCATCTATTCCTTTCCCGCGCTGCTCGGCCTGATCTTCCTGCGCGTGCCGATTGGCCTTGCGATGTTTCTGACCGGCTTTGTCGGGCTCACCATGGTCACCGGCAGCACCAACATGGCGCTGGCGCGGCTCAAGACCGAGGCCTACACGACCTTCTCCAACTACTCGCTGTCAATTGTGCCGATGTTCCTGCTGATGGGCTATTTCGCCACGCTGGGCGGCATGAGCCAGTCGCTGTTCAAGGCCGCCGAGAGCTTTCTGGGCCACCGCAAGGGCGGGGTCGCGATGGCGGCCATCGGCGCCTGCGCGGGGTTCGGCGCGATCTGCGGCTCGTCTCTGGCCACCGCGGCCACGATGAGCCGCGTGGCGCTGCCAGAGCTCAAGGCCTATGGCTACAAGGGCGGGTTTTCCACCGCCACGCTGGCTGCGGGCGGCACGCTGGGCATTCTGATCCCGCCTTCGGTGGTGCTGGTGATCTACGCGATCCTGACCGAGCAGAACATCGCCAAGCTCTTTCTCGCGGCCTTCGTTCCGGGTGTGATGGCCGCCATCGGCTACATGATCGCGGTGTCGATCTATGTGCGCCTCAACCCCGGCTCCGCGGGGGTGCGCGCGCCCGTGCCGATGGGCCAGAGGTTCCGCGCCTTGCTCGATGTCTGGCCGGTGCTGCTGGTCTTCATCGCGGTGGTCGGTGGCATCTATGGCGGGATCTTCACGCCCACCGAAGGCGCGGCGGTCGGCGCGCTGGGCACCGGGCTGATCGCGCTGGTCAATGGCGGGCTGCGCTGGCCGACGCTGATCGACAGCTTTTCGGACACCGCACGCTCCACCGCGATGATCTTTTTCATCGTGCTGGGGGCGGCGTTCTACAACGGGTTTCTGGCGCTCACGCAGGTGCCGCAGACGCTGAGCACGATGGTGGTGGAGCAGGGCTTTGCCCCGGTCACGGTGCTCTGCGTGATCCTGGTGCTTTATCTGGTCTTCGGTTGCTTCATGGACAGCCTGTCGATGATCCTGCTGACGATCCCGATCTTCTTTCCGGTGATCTCGGCTTTGGATTTCGGCATGAGCCCGGAGCATGTGGCGATCTGGTTCGGGATCCTGGTGCTGATCGTGGTGGAGGTCGGGCTGATCACGCCACCTGTGGGGATGAACCTCTTTGTGATCAACGCGATGGATCCCGAAACGCCCATGGTCCAGACCTACCGGGCGGTGATGTATTACGTGGTCTCGGATCTTGTGCGCGTGGTGATCCTCGTGGCGTTTCCGGCGATCACGCTGTTCTTGTTGCCGGGGTAGAGAGGGGGCGCTGCCCCCATCGCCGCAAGCGGCGATTCCCCCGGCGGTATTTGCGAAGAGAAGAAACGGGGCGGGCGCGCCTTGTGGGGAGGCGATATGCAGATAGACGGACATGTGGCTTTGGTGTCTGGCGCGGCCAGCGGGCTTGGGGCTGCGACCGCGCGGCGACTGGCGGCGGAGGGCGCGCGGGTTGGTGTGCTCGATTTCGACGGTGACAAGGCGCTGGCGGTGGCGGATGAGATCGGCGGGCACGCGGTGCAGGTCGATGTCGGTGACGAGGCGGCGGTGGGGGCCGCGGTGGAAGAGATTGCGGAGCGGCTCGGCCCGCCGCGGGTGGCGGTGAGCTGCGCAGGGATCGGGCTGGCCGCGCGGATCGTCGGGCGCGACGGGGCGCTGTCCTGCGCGCTTTTCGAGCGCACGATCCGGGTGAACCTGATGGGCAGCTATTTTGTCATGTCGCATGCGGCGCGCGCGATGATGGCGCAGGACCCGCTGGAGAGCGGCGAGCGTGGTGTGGTGGTCAACACCGCCTCCATCGCGTTCGAGGACGGGCAGATCGGGCAGTCGGCCTATGCCGCCTCGAAAGGCGCGATCGCCTCGATGTGCCTGCCCGCCGCGCGCGAGATGGCGCGTCAGGGGGTGCGGGTCATGGCCGTCGCGCCGGGGCTGTTCAACACGCCGATGATGGAAGGCTTGCCGGAAGAGACTACCGCGGGCATCGTGGCCAATATCCCCTTTCCGCACCGGTTGGGGGATCCTGCGGAATACGCGCAGATGGTCAGCCAGATCGTCGCCAATCCCTATCTCAACGGCACGGTGATCCGGCTCGATGCAGGCGTGCGGCTGCCGCAACGCTGACGGGGCGCACCGGGAGGAGGACGCGCGATGGGGACGTATCGCAAGCATGATGTGGCGCTCGAGAGGCGCGCGGATGGCACGCTGATCCTGCGCTCGGCCTACGATCTGGGTGACGTGGCGCGCTGCACCGGCGACTGGCTGGACCATTGGGCGCAGGCGCGCCCCGAGGCGGTGTTTCTGGCCGAGCGCTCCGGCCCCGGCTGGCGCGAGGTGAGCTATGGCGAGACGCTGGAGCGTGTGCAGCGGATCGCCGGTGGCTTGCTGGCGCGGGGCATGGGGGCTCGGACGCCGATCCTGATCCTGTCGGGCAACAGCATCGACCACGCGCTGCTGACGTTGGCCGCGCAATATGTGGGGGTGCCGACGGCCCCCTTGGCCGAGCCCTACAGCCTGATACCGGCAGCGGAGCGGCAACTGGTGCATTGCGCCTCCGTGGTGGGGCCGCGCATGGTCTTTGCCGGGGATGGCGACAGGTTTGCGGGCGCGCTTGGCCACGGGATCTTTGCCGGGACCGAGCGTGTGGTGAGCCATGGCGGCGGGGATGGCGTTACGCGGCTTTCTGCGCTCGAGACCACGCCGCAGGGTGTCGCCGAGGCCGCGGCAAAGGTCGGTCCCGACACCGTGGCCAAATACCTGATGACCAGCGGGTCGACCTCGAGCCCCAAGGCGGTGATCACGCCGCAGTCGATGCTCACCGCAAACCAGGCGCAGATTGCCCATGCGCTGCCTTTTCTGACCAGCCGCCCGCCGCGGCTGGTGGACTGGCTGCCCTGGAACCACGTCTTTGGCGGCTCCTACACGTTCAATCTGGTGTTGTCGCAGGGCGGCAGTCTTTATATCGACGGCGGTAAACCGGTACGTCCGCTGATCGACACGACAATCGAGAACATCCGTCTGATGAGCGCCACATGCGCCTTCAACGTGCCCGCGGGATATACGCTTTTGCGCGATGCGATGCAGGCGGATGCGGATCTGCGGCGGCGGTTTTTCGAGGATCTCGACATGCTCTTTTACGCCGGCGCCTCGCTGCCGCAGGAGGTCTGGTCGGATCTGGAGAGCATGGCGCGCGACGTGCGCGACACGCTGCCGCTGTTCACCACCTCCTGGGGGCTGACAGAGACCGCGCCCGGCTGTCTGGTGCAACACGAACCCGCCCCACGCAGCGGTCAGATCGGGGTGCCGATGGCGGGGGTGGAGGCCAAGCTGACCCCCGAAAGCCCCGGTCGTTACGGGATCTCGGTGCGTGGGCCCAACATCATGCCGGGCTATCTGGGCAATGCCGAAAAGACCGCCGAGGTCTTTGACGAGGAAGGGTTTTTCGAGTCGGGTGATGCGGTGCGGTTCGTCGATGAGGCGGACCCGCGGCTTGGCGTGCGCTTTGACGGGCGGCTGTCGGAGGATTTCAAGCTGCAGACCGGCACCTGGGTGCGGGCGGCGAATATGCGCCTTGAGGTGCTGGCGCATCTGGCGCCGCTCGCCCAGGATCTGGTGCTTTGCGGCGAAGGGCGCACGGAGATCGGCGCGCTGATCTTCCCGTCGCCGGATGCGCTGGCGCTGGCCGAGGACGGGCAGGTGGCGCAGGGGGCCGTGGTCAGCGCGGCGTTGGCGCGGGCGCTCTCGGCGCGGCTTGCGGCGCAGGCGGCGGGCGGGTCGTCGATGCGGGTGGCGCGGGCGCTGGTGCTGGCCGAGCCGCCGTCGCTGGGCGAGGGCGAGATCACCGCCAAGGGCAACCTCAATTTCAACGCCGTGCTGGCGCGCCGCGCGGCGCTGCTGGCGCGGCTATACGACGACGCGGACGCGTCGGTGATCCGGGGCTGAGCGATGGTCTTTATTCCCTATGGCGGCTACTGGTCCTCGCCTTTTGTGCGCTGGCAGGGGGCGCTCTCGCATCTGCATTCGGTCGAGCTTGCGGCCCATGTGACGCGGGACGCGCTGGGCGCGCGGGGGCTGGACGCGACCGACCTGGATCTGGCGCTCTACGGCTGGACGGTGATCCAGCCCGAGATTTTCTATGCCGGTCCGTGGTTTACCGCGCTTATCGGCGCGGAGGGGCTGGCCTGTCCGGTGGTCAATCAGGCCTGTGCCACCGGCGCGCGGCTGCTTGCCACGGCGGCGGGCGAGATGCTGCGCGGCGCCGGGGAGCTGGCGCTGATCGCGTCGGGGGACCGGACCTCGAACGGGGCGCATGTCTATCATCCCGCACCCCACGCGCCGGGCGGCACCGGTCGGGGCGAGGACTGGGTCATGGGCTCGTTCGAGCGCGATCCCTGGGCCCGAGGCGCGATGGTCGACACCGCCGAGACCGCAGCGGCGCGCGAGAGCATCGACACCGAAGAGCAGCACGCGCTGGTGATGCACCGGTTTGCGCAATACCAGATGGCGCTGGCGCAGGACCGGGCGTTTCAGAAACGCTTCATGACGCTGCCCTTTGGTGTGCCGGATGCGCGGTTTCGCAAAACGGTTGGAGAGATTTCCGGCGATGAGGGTGTGCAGATGCCCGATGCCGACAAGATGGCGCGGCTGAAGCCGGTGCGCCCGGGCGGGACGGTGACCTATGCCGGGCAGACCCATCCTGCCGATGGCTGCGCGGGCATGATCGTGGCGCGCGACCGGGCGCGCGCGCGCGAGATCGGGCAGGGGCGGGCGGCGGAGGTGCTGGCGGTCTCGCAGGCGCGTGAAGCTGCGGGGTTGATGCCGCTTGCGCCGATCAGGGCGGCCGCGCGGGCGCTTGAGGCCGCAGGGCTCGGGATCGGAGAGATCGATGTGGTGAAGTCGCACAATCCCTTTGCGGTCAATGACATCGCCTTTGCCCGCGCGGTCGGGATCGACTGGCGGGAGATGAACAATTACGGCTCCTCGCTGATCTGGGGACATCCGCAGGGGCCGACCGGGCTGCGGGCGATGATCGAGATGATCGAGGAGCTGGAGATCCGGGGCGGTGGCACCGGGCTCTTCCAGGGCTGCGCGGCGGGGGATTCGGCGATGGCGGTGGTGCTGCGGCTGGAGTGACGGCGTGCGCCGCTGTTTCGGCGGAGCCGAAAGGCGCCCCGCCCGCCGTCCCGCAGCGCATTTGCCAAACCGCGCGGTGTGCGGAATGATGGTTCGGGGTGCCGCGGGCGGCGAGACGGTCGCCTGCCCGCGCACCGGATCGGGGAGGGGTGTATGACGGACAACCAGAACGCGGCGCTCTATTTTGTCGACCGCCATGTCGCCGAGGGCCGTGCCGCGAAGCCCGCCTTCCGGGAGGTCGGCGGTTCCGCGCGCAGCCTCAGCTACGGCGCTTTGGCCGAGCGCACCGATCTGGTGGCAGGCGCTTTCGAGCGCGCCGGATTTCGCGCCGAGGAGCGCGTCGCCTGCATCCTGCTGGACCAGATCGAATACCCGGAGGTGTTCTGGGGCGCGCTCAAGGCCGGGGTGGTGCCGGTGGCGCTCAACACCTTGCTGGTGAGCGCGGTCTACGCGTTCATCCTGCGCGACAGCCGCGCAAGCTGCCTGATCGTCAGCCACGCCTTGCTCGACACCGTGCTGCCCGCCATCGAGGGCAATGACCATATCCGCCGGATCGTCGTGGTGGGCGGCGACGCGCCCGAGGGCACGCTGGGCTATGACCGCTTCCTGGAGGGCGCCGCGCCGTTGCCCGCCCGCGAGGTCAGCGCGGATGAATGCGCCTTCTGGCTCTATTCCTCGGGCTCCACCGGCCAGCCAAAGGGCGTGCGCCATGTGCATGGCGCGCTCAAGGCGACCTCGGACAGCTACGGCCAGCAGGTTCTGGGCATCCGCGAAGAGGACGTGATCTTTTCCGCCGCTAAGATCTTTTTCGCCTACGGGCTTGGCAATGCGATGAGCTTCCCGATGGCGGTGGGCGCAACCACGCTGCTGTTTGATGGCCGCCCGACCCCCGACATCGCCGCCGACATCATCGCCCGCGCGCGGCCCACGATTTTCTGCGGCGTGCCCACGCTTTACGCCGCCACGCTGGCCTATCTGGAAAAGCACGGGCTGGAGGAGCACGCGATGCGGCTGTGCATCTCCGCCGGGGAGGCGCTGCCGGAGGAGATCGGCACGCGGTGGCGCGCTCTGACGGGCGTCGATATCCTCGACGGCGTGGGCAGCACCGAAATGCTGCATATCTTTCTCAGCAACCGGCCCGGAGATGTGGTCTACGGCACGTCCGGTCGCGCCGTGCCGGGCTATGATCTCAGATGCGTCGACGAGACCGGAGCAGAGATCACCCCGGGCGGCATCGGCGAGTTGCTGGTGCGCGGCGCCTCTGCCGCCGAAGGTTACTGGAACAAGCGCGCCAAGAGCCGTGCGACCTTCGAAGGCGAATGGACGCGCACCGGCGACAAATACGAGATCACCGGGGACGGGCGCTATGTCTATTGCGGGCGCACGGATGACATGTTCAAGGTCTCGGGCATCTGGCTCAGCCCGTTCGAGGTGGAGCAGGCGCTGGTCGCCCATCCAGGTGTGCTCGAGGCCGCGATTGTGCCGCAGCGCGACGAGGCGGGCCTCGAGAAGCCGAAGGCCTATGTTGTGCTGCAGGAGGGCGCCGACAGCGACGCGGTCACAGCGGAGTTGAAGGATTTCGTCAAGCAGAAGGTCGGCAACTGGAAATATCCGCGCTGGATCGACGTGGTGGAGGATCTGCCCAAGACCGCGACCGGCAAGATCCAGCGCTTCAAGCTGCGGGAGGCGGGCGAGGCATGAACTGGGCGGATGGCAAAGGCACGCTCGAGGCCGGGGGCAGGGCGCTGGAATGGCGGGCTCTCGGGCCCTCGCCGCTCGAGGCGCCGACGCTGGTGCTCTTGCATGAGGGTCTGGGCTCGGCGGGGCTCTGGCGCGATGTGCCGGCGCGGCTGGCCGAGGCCACGGGCTGGGGTGTGCTGGCCTATTCGCGCGCGGGCTACGGTGCCTCAGACCCCGCGACGCTGCCGCGCCCGCTTGACTACATGACGCGCGAGGCGCTTCAGGTCCTGCCCGAGGTGCTGAACGCGGTGGGCTTTCAGCGCGGTGTGCTGTTCGGCCATTCCGACGGCGCCACAATTGCCGCGATCCATGCGGGATCCCTGCAGGATCACCGGGTGCGCGGTCTGGTGCTGATCGCGCCACATTTCTTCACCGAAGCCAAAGGTCTGGCCGAGATCGCACGCGCGCGGCAGGCTTTCGAGAGCGGCGATCTGCGCGCCCGTCTCGCCCGTCATCACAGCGATCCCGACAACGCCTTTCGCGGCTGGAACGATGCCTGGCTGGACCCGGGATTTGCCGATTGGGACGTGAGCGAGGTGATCGACTATATCCGCGTTCCGGTGCTGGCGGTGCAGGGCACGGATGACGCCTATGGCACCATGGCGCAGATCGACGAGATCGAGGCGCGCTCTTACGCGCCGGTCGACAGGCTGGACGTGCCCGGCGCCGGTCACGCGCCGCATCTGGAGGCAGGCGAAACGGTGCTGCCGGAGATCGCGGAGTTTGTCGCCCGTTTGCAGCGCATGGAAGAGGCCGGGCCGGAGCAGGTGGCATGAGCGCGCCGCAGGATCCCGCATGGCGCCCGCCGCATGCTTATGTCCCCGGCGCAACCCCGCGCCATGCGGAGGATCTCTTTGACCCGCTGAAGGGGATCTCGGAGCCTCTGCAAGACAGCCTCGCCTGGCAGGCGGGTCTGCGGTTTCTGCGAGACGGGTTTTACTGGGAGGCCCACGAGGTCTGGGAGGCGGTCTGGATGGCCGCCGCGCCCAACTCGGCCGAGAAAAGCCTGGTGCAGGGGCTGATCCAGATCGCCAATGCCTGCCTCAAGCACCGTATGGGAAAACCGCGCGCCGCGGCTCGTCTCGGGATGCTGGCGGAGGGGCATTTCGAAGCGGCCTACCGGCTCTCTGAGCGGCCCATGGGGGTGGACCGCGCGGCGCTTGCCGCGTGCCTGACGTGTTTGCGCCGCGAATCGGTGGTGAAACATGCAGTATAATTCCTATTCGTGTAGAGCGCTGAGATATATGACTTAAACATTCGTTTGTAGCGGTTGAATACGGCACGCCCACTGCTATCCTGCGGAGCGTGCGGGGAGGGTGCGCAATATAGTGCATGACGCAGGGCGAGGAGTTACGGACATGACGCAGCGCATTGACTTTCAGGTGGACCCGTCCGCCTACCGTCACTGGACGGTGAGTTATGACGGCCCGGTCGCCAATCTGACCATGGATGTGGACGAGGATGCGGGCTTGTTTGATGGCTACAAGCTCAAGCTCAATTCCTACGATCTCGGCGTCGATATCGAGCTGGCGGATATCGTGCAGCGCATGCGGTTCGAGCATCCGGAGGTCAAGGTTGTGGTTCTGCGCTCCGGCAAGGACCGGGTGTTCTGCGCGGGCGCCAATATCCGGATGCTGGGCGGCGCGGAACACAGCCACAAGGTGAATTTCTGCAAATTCACCAACGAGACGCGGAACACGTTTGAGGCCGCCGAGGCCGATAGCGGCCAGAAATACATCGCCGCCGTCAAGGGCTCCTGCGCGGGTGGCGGCTATGAGCTGGCGCTGGCCTGCAACCACATCATGCTCACCGATGACAGCAGCTCTGCCGTGGCTTTGCCGGAGGCGCCCTTGCTTGCGGTGCTGCCCGGCACCGGCGGGCTCACCCGGGTGACCGACAAGCGCAAGGTGCGGCGCGATCTGGCGGATGTGTTCTGCTCCACCGAAGAGGGGGTGCGCGGCAAGCGCGCGAAGGAGTGGGGGCTGGTGGACGAGGTGATCGCGAACTCGAAATTCGATGCCACGGTTGCCGAACGGGCGGCGGAATTCGCCGCGGCCTCGGAGAAGCCGGACGTCGCGCAGGGGATCGCACTCACGCCGCTGCAGCGCAGCTTTGGCGAGGACGGATCCTTACGCTATTCGGCGGTGGACGTGGCGGTGGACCGCGACGCGCGCAAGGTCACGGTCACGCTGCACGGCCCCGAAGACGCGGCACCCGCCGATATGGACACGTTCACGGCACAAGGGGCCGATGCCTATTTGCTGCGCCTCGCCCGGGAGCTGGACGACGCCATCCTGCATCTGCGCAACAACGAGAAAGAGCTTGGCCTGCTGGTCTTCCGCACGCAGGGCGATCCGGAGCACTTTCTGGCGCATGAGGCGCTGCTGCTGCAGAACGCCGGGCACTGGCTGGCCAACGAGGTGCTGGCATACTGGAAACGGGTGCTCAAGCGCATCGACGTGACATCGCGTTCGATCGTGGCGCTGGTCGAGCACGGATCGTGTTTCGCCGGGCTTCTGGCAGAGCTGCTCTGGGCGGCGGATCGCAGCTACATGATGGAAGACGCGTTCGAAGGCGACAACCGCCCCATCGCCACGATCACGATGAGCGACGCCAATTTCGGCCCGCTGCCCATGGGCAACGACCTGACGCGGCTCGAAACGCGGTTTCTGGGAGATCCTTCGGCGGTGGAAAAAGCGTTTGAGAACAAAGGGATGATGCTTGAAGCTGAGGCGGCGGATGAGTTTGGGCTGGTGACGATGATCCTCGACGATATCGATTGGGAGGATGAGATCCGGATCTTCATGGAAGAGCGCGCAAGCTTCAGCCCCGACGCGCTGACCGGCATGGAGGCCAACCTGCGCTTTGCCGGGCCGGAGACGATGGAGACGCGGATTTTTGGCCGTCTGACAGCATGGCAGAACTGGATATTCATCCGCGCCAATGCGGTGGGCCCGGACGGCGCGCTGCAAAGCTACGGCACCGGCAAGCGCGGCGATTACAACATGGAGCGGGTGTGACAGAGGTGGTGGTGGGTTACAAACCCACCCTACGTGTCCCGCCCGGTACCCGACCAGCATGTAGGGTGGGTTTGTAACCCACCTTCCTTTCGGAGGAGACAAGATGCTCGACCTGATCAACGTGAGCTACGACACGCAAATCCCCAACAATGTTGGACTTTCCGGCGACAAGAAGGTGCTCAAGGCGCTTGAGCGCTGGCACCCGGGCTATATCAACTGGTGGAACGACCTCATCCCGCAGAACTTCCAGGAAAGCATGGTCTACCTGCGCACGGCGGTGAGCGTCGACCCGAAAGGCTGGGCCAAGTTCGATTACGTGAAGATGCCGGATTACCGCTGGGGGGTGCTGCTCGCCCCCGAAGTGGAAGACCGGCGCATCCCCTGCGGCCAGCACGCGGGCGAGCCTGCCTGGCAGGAAGTGCCCGGCGAATACCGCAACATGCTCAAAAGGCTGATCGTGATCCAGGGCGACACCGAGCCGGGCTCGGTCGAGCAGCAGCGTTTCCTTGGCCTCACCGCCCCCAGCCTTTACGACATGCGCAACCTCTTTCAGGTCAACGTGGAGGAGGGGCGGCATCTCTGGGCCATGGTCTATCTGCTCTTCAAGTATTTCGGCAAGGACGGGCGCGAGGAGGCGGACGATCTGTTGCGCCGATCCTCGGGCTCCGAAGAGGCCCCGCGCATGCTGGGCGCCTTCAACGAGGAGACGCCAGACTGGCTCAGTTTCTTCATGTTCACCTATTTCACCGACCGCGACGGCAAGATGCAGCTCGAAAGCCTTGCGCAATCGGGCTTCGATCCGCTCAGCCGCACCTGCCGCTTCATGCTGACCGAAGAGGCGCATCACATGTTTGTCGGCGAAACCGGCGTGGGCCGGACCATCCAGGCCACGGTGGATGCGATGACCAAGGCCGGGATCTCGGACCCTTACGACATCGACAAGATCCGCGATCTGGGTGTGATCGACCTGCCGACGATCCAGAAAAAGCTCAACCTGCATTATTCGCTGAGCCTCGATCTTTTTGGTCAGGAAGTGTCGACCAACGCCGCCAACGCGTTCAACTCCGGCATCAAGGGCCGCTACATGGAGCAGCGGATCGACGACGATCACCGGCTGGAGAACGACACTTACGTGGTGCGTTCCTTTGTCGATGGCGCGATCAGGGCCGAGGAAGTGCCCGCGCTCACCGCGATCAACATGCGCCTGCGCGATGACTATATCCGCGACGCCTCTGGCGGGGTCGGGCGCTGGAACAAGCTGATTGCCAAGTCTGGCGTCGATTTCGAACTGAAACTGCCGCATGAGGCCTTCCACCGCCAGATCGGCGTCTTTGCGCCCATCGAGACCGACCAGGAGGGCAACATCCTGTCGGCGGAGGAGTGGGCCCGGCGGCGCGACGAGTTTCTGCCCAGCAAGGCGGATGGCGATTTCATCACCTCGCTGATGCAGCCCTGTTTCGAGCCGGGCAAATACGCCAGCTGGATCGCGCCGCCCAAGGTCGGGATCGACAACAAGCCGGGCGATTTCGAATATGTCAAACTGCACATGGCGTGAGAGGATGCCCGCCAGAACCGCCCGCCCCGCCAGACCCCGCGCGACAGGAGAGCTGACATGACCACCCACCGGATGGCCGGGCATGCGCCCCGCGTGGCCGCCATGGCCGAGGATCTCGGCCGCATCGGCGCCTGTATCGGCTGCGAGGATTGCCGCGGGCTCTGTGCCGCGCTGATCGAGGCGCTGTCTTTGCCGGGGGCGGTGCTTGGCGGGCAGGGGCGCTCATGACGGCGCCCGTCAAGCAGCACCTGATCGATCCGGAGATCTGCATCCGCTGTTACACCTGCGAGATGACCTGCCCGCTGGGCGCGATCGAGCATGACGACACCAACGTCGTGGTGGATGCCAGCAAATGCAATTTCTGCATGGATTGCATCCCGGTCTGCCCCACCGGATCCATCGATGAATGGCGCATCGTGACCGAGCCCTATTCGCTTGAGGATCAATATGGCTGGGACGAGTTGCCGGAGCAGGAGGAACTGGCCGAAGGGTCGGACACCTCCGTCGAGGCGCTGGACGACGCGGTGGCACAGCTTCTGGCCGAGGCCCATGCCGGGGCGGGTGGCAAGGCGCGGCCTCCGGCCTCTGCAGCGAAACCGACGGTGAACCTCTACACCCATGCCAGGCCCGCCACCGCCCGGGTGCAGGGCAATTACCGGCTGACCGACGATCCCGAGCATGACGTGCGCCACATCATCCTCGATTTCGCCGGTCTGCCGATGCCGGTGCTCGAAGGGCAATCGGTGGGCATCCTGCCGCCCGGGCAGGACGCGGAGGGCAAGCCGCATCTGCCGCGGCTTTATTCGGTGTCCTCCCCGCGCGACGGCGAGCGGCCCGGCTACAACAACGTCTCGCTTACGGTGAAACGCGAGGCGGGCGGGGTCTGCTCCAACTATATCTGCGATCTGGCCACCGGCGACGAGGTGCAGGTGACCGGCCCGTTTGGCGCCACTTTCCTGCTGCCCGACGATCCGGAGGCGCGCCTGCTGATGATCTGCACCGGCACCGGCTCGGCCCCGATGCGCGCCTTCACCATGCGGCGCCAGCGCGCGCTTGGCGGCAAATCCGGCGGCATGGTGATGTTCTTCGGCGCCCGCACGCCGGAAAGCCTGCCCTATTTCGGACCGCTCAAGAAAGTGCCGACATCGCTGCTCGACCAGCACCTCGTTTATTCCCGGCAAGGGGATGAGAAGGAATATGTGCAGGACAGGATGATGGTGGAAGAGGACAAGGTGGCCGAGCTTCTGGGCGACGCGGCGACCCATATCTACATCTGCGGGCTGCGCGGCATGGAGGACGGCGTGGAGCGCGCGCTCACCAACATCGCCGAAAGCATCGGTCAGCAATGGACCAGCCTGCGCGACGTGATGCGCGAGGAAGGGCGCTACCATGTCGAGACCTACTGAACGCCTGTCGGAGCGTGCATGACGACCGCCACGCTTTGCACGCCTGACGTGACGGACCTCATGGCGCGGGTCGGCGCGCGGGTGCGGCATGCGCGTGAGGCCAAGGCGATCCCGCGGCGCGTGCTGTCGGAGATGTCGGGCGTCTCGTCTCGCTACCTCGCGCAGCTCGAGGCGGGCGAGGGCAACATATCGCTCAGCGTGCTGACGCGGGTGGCCGCGGCGCTCGGGTTGCGGCTGGAGGAGGTGCTGGGCGAGCAGGCCGATGAGCGCCCGGTTGCGGGCCGCGTGCAGGTGCTTTTTGACGCGGCAAGCCCGGAGACGCAGACCGAGATCCTGCGCCTGCTGCAGCACGGGCAGGCGGCGCGCGCGCAGCGGATCTGTCTGGTGGGGCTGCGCGGGGCGGGCAAGTCCACGCTGGGCCTGCGGCTCGGGCAGGCGCTGGGGCTGCCGTTTGTGGAGCTCAATCGCGAGATCGAAGGCGCTGCCGGCATGCCGGTCGACGAGATCATGGCGCTCTACGGGCAGGAGGGCTATCGCAAGCTCGAGGCGGATGCGCTGACCCAGGTGATAGCGCGCCATGACCGGCTGGTGCTGGCCGTGGCGGGGGGGCTGGTGGCCGAGCATGCGACCTATGAGCAGCTTCTGGCGCGCTGCCACACGGTCTGGCTCAAGGCCAGGCCCGAAGAGCATATGGCGCGGGTGCGCGCGCAGGGCGATGAGCGCCCGATGGCGGGCAATCCCGAGGCCATGGCGCAGCTGAGATCGATCCTGCGGTCGCGCGAAAGGCTCTATGAGCGCGCGCATGCGCAGCTCGACACGTCCGGCGTGGCGGTGACGGACTCGGTGCGCGCTTTGCAGGCGCTTGTCCGGGCGCGCGGGTTTGTCCGGTGACACAGAGCGCCTTTGCGGCGGCGTCCGGTGGACTGGCTGATATGGAGGACGCGGCGCGGCAGCGCGGCGGGGACGCCGCTCTTCTGGTGACGGGCGGCCATGTGGCGCTGGAAGAGAGCGCAAACGCGGCGGGCCTTGCGCGCGCGCTGCTCGACGCCGGGTGGGCCGTCACGCTGGTCGCGGAAGATGCCGACGCCGTCGCGCGGGCCTGTGGGAGGATCGACCGGTTGCGGGAGCGCGCGGGTGCGGGCGGGGATGGCCCGGACAGCAGCGCGCCGGGCCGGTTTCAGGCGGTGACGGATTGGTCCATGGCCGCCGGCGCCGATATCGCGATCCTGTCTGCCCGGGAGGGCGGGCGGATGGCCGAACGTGCCGCGCACCTGTCGCGGGTCCCGTCCTTGCTGATCGACGGCGCGTTGCTGCCCGTCGACAACCTCTTGCCCGAGCCGTCCCGCGTTCTGGGCATGTCCCTGCCGCTGCCGCAGCACGGGCGGCAGGTGATCGAACTTGTGCAGGGTCCGCAGACCTCAGAGGCGGCGTTGACCGCCGCGCTGGCACTCGCGGACGCGCTGGGGGCGCTGCCCATCGTCACGCAGGGTTGCGCGGTCATCGCGCGACTGCAGGCGCGGCTCTTTGAAGCTGGTGAGACGGTCATGATGGACGGCTCCACGCCCTGGGAGGTGGACGAGGCATTGCGGGCTTTCGGCTTTGCGAAAGGCCCGTTCGAGATGCAGGACCTCATCGGTCTCGACCGCGTGCAGATCGCCGCGCGGCATCTGCGCGGCCTGCAGGATCCCGCGCGGCGGGTCATTCCGCTGGCCGGGCGAATGCTCGAGCTTGGCAAGCTCGGGCGCAAGACCGGGGCGGGTTGGTACCGCTATCCCGGTGGCGGCGGCAAGGTCGACGATCCGATTGTCGCGGATCTTGCATTGGAAGAGGCGCATTTCGAAGGGCGGATGCGCTGCGACTATGACGCAGGCGAGATCCGCGAGCGGCTGTGTCTTGCGCTGATCAACGAAGGCGCGGGCGTGTTGCGGGACGGCAGCGTGGCCTCGGCACCCGTGCTCGATCTGCTGACGGTCTTCGGGCTGGGGTTCCCGCCTGCGCGCGGCGGGGTGATCGGCTATGCCGACGCTCTGGGCGCGGGCGCGGTGGTGGACAAGCTGCGGATGCTGGAGCGCGAGGATCCGGTGGTCTGGAAAGCCGATCCGCTGCTCTTGCAGGCGGCGGAGACGGGGCACGGCCTGCACGGCTTGCGCGCCGGGTGAGGCGGTGGGTTCGGGCGTTGCGGCACACAGGTCCCGACCCCGCCCAGGTACCAGGCGGAAAGGCCTCAGTTCAGGTCCTCCAGCAGACGTCCGTGGCGGCGGGTTTCGGCCAGCACATCGCCCAGCGTCATGAGGCCGCGCGCCTCGAGCATCGGCAGCATCGCGGTCAGCGTTTCGGCGGTGGCGTAGGCGTCGCCAAGTGCCGTGTGCCGCAGCGCCTCGGGGATCGTGATCGACAACCGCGCGCAGAGCGCGTCCAGCGTGTGGGTCTGCGACGCGCCGAACAGCACCGCAGACAGCAGCACCGTGTCGAGGATCGTGTGCCCCCATTCGACCCCCATATCCGCCTTGTGCCGGTGCAGGAACGCCATGTCGAAGGGCGCGTTATGCGCCACGATGACGCTGTCGGAGGCAAAGCGGTGCAGGCGCAGACCCGCCTCGGCGATCCGCGGCTTTCCCGCCACCATCGCGTCCGAGACCTTGTGCACGCGGGTCGAGGCGGGCGGGATCGGACGGCCGGGATCGACCAGCAGATCCAGCGTCTCCCCCGGCACGATGCGCCCGCCGACCACGCGCACGGCACCGATCTGCACGATCTCGTCCTTGTGCGGCAGAAGCCCGGTGGTTTCGGTGTCGAAGACGGTGAAGGTCAGATCGCGCAGCGGGCGCTCTTCGATGGCGGCAGAGGCATCCTGCGAGAGCAGGTCGAAATCGTAGACCAGCGGGCGCGCGGCCTCCGGCGCGAGCGTGGTTTCGGCATTGTCGATGATGAGCATGGTCGCGCCGCTGTCGAGCGGTTTGAGCCGCGCGTCATAGCTTTGCGCGCCGTCGGTGCTGGTCAGTGTGAAGCGATGCTCCAGCCCGGTTTTGTTCATCTGCTTGCGCGCGGCGGCAAATTGCCCGGCGTTGAAATAGTCCTTGAGATGCGCGTTGAGCCGCGCCGTGCCGTGCTGCGCCAGCACCTCCGCCGCCTGTCCGTCATAAAGCACGATGCGGTCTTCGGTGCTGACCAGCATCGTGGCGACGGGGATCTCGGTCAGCAGCGCGGTCAGGCGCGCCTTTTCGGACGAAAGCCGCTCTGTCTCCGACGCCACGCGCTGCGCGGTGGCCATCGCCTCTTCGCTGAGCGCCCGGGTCACGGCGGAGGCTGCGGGGCCCAGATCGCCGAGATAGCGGGCCTTTTCCGGCTCGATGGCGCCCGCGATACCGGCATGCGCGCCGCTGCGCAGCGCTGCGGCCAGCGCTTCGATGGGTTTGGCGACATTTTCGTCAAAGAGCAGCCAGACCCCGGCGGTCAGCCCCACAAGCCCGAAGGCCGAGACAATTGCGGCCAGCGTGAAGCCGTTGGTGGCGCCGGTTTCCAGCGCGCGGCTGTGGCCAAGCCAGAGCGCGCCCAGAACCACCAGCGTGCCACCCAGGGCAATCAGGCTGAAGAACAGGAAGATCCGGAGGCGCAGGCTGAGACGTTCCATCATGCACCTGACGCGGAATTGCAGACGGTCTGCACCAGCGCGTCCTCGTCGCCGACATCGCGCCAAACGGGTGGCGAATCGTCGCCCAGACCCGGATCCGCCCGCCGCATGCCATCGCAATCGACCATGATTTCAACCGCTTGCGTCGGCTTCCAGCGGCCAAAGAAGTAAAGATCGGCCATGTAGAGCGACGCGGTTTCGGAGTTTTCGCGCAGATTTTCGGTGTCCACGGCGACAAAGCGGTCGGTCATCGGCCAGATATAGGTCCAGGGCCGCCAGAACGCGGTCTCGGTGCCGGTCTGCGCCACTTCCAGCCCCTCGGGCAGGGCGGAGGCGGTGCGGGAATACCAGCTCATCTCGCTCGAGATGGCGGCGGCCAGCATGGCGGCGCCCGCGCCCACGGGAATGAGCCAGCGCGGCAGACGGTTGCCGCTGAGCTTGCCCAGCAGCATCATCACACCGGCCCCGGCAAAGCCCGCGACAAACACCGCGATCAACTCCACAAACATCTCCCCTCCCTTTCTGCCGCCCTCCCGCGGCGTCGTTTATCCCAGCATGCCCTTGCCATGGCCCATCGCCGCCTGCAGCGATTTCACGACCACAAAGGCGTCGCGCAGGTGGCTGCGCTCGAAATCCGACAGATCGGCGGGTGCCAGATAGTTGTCGGGCGCCTTGCCCGCCCGGATCTGCCGCGCCTGATGCTCGAGCCGGGTCTCGGCGATGAGATCGTAAGCGTCGAGCAGATCGCGCCCGCCGGAACTGCTGAGCTGACCCTTTCGCACCGCTTCCTCGAGGCGCGCGCGGGTGTTGACCGGCGAAAGCTGGCCCTGCAGTGCATAGATCCGGCCCAGATCGACCACCGGCACCACGCCGTTATGCTTGAGATCGAGCCGGTTCTTGTGCTCGCCCGAGCGGATCGTGGTGAACCCGCGCAAGAGCCCCAGAGGCGGCGTGTGCTTGAGCGCGTTGGACGCCATATGCGCCACGAAGATCGAGTTTTTCGACGCGGTCTCAAGGGTTTGCGCCTGCAGGCTGCCCAAGAGCGCGGCATCGCCGCCAATCGCGCGCAGATCGAACATGACCGAGGCCAGCATCTGCGCTTCGGGTGACGGGCGCCGCACCCAGCCGTTGAAATAGTCGCGCCAGACCCGCATCGGCTGGCACCAGCGCGAATTGGTGGCCATCATGTCGCCCGGGCAATAGACGTAGCCGCAGGCATCGAGCCCGTCACAGACGAACCGCGCGAGATCCGCGTAATAGGGCATCTGTTCGGGTGTGACATCGTCGGAGATCATCAGGCAGTTGTCCTGATCGGACACGCCGGTCTGTTCCTGCCGCCCCTGGCTGCCACAGGCGGCCCAGAGATAGGGCACCGGCGGCGGGCCCAGCTTTTCATGCGCCAGCGTCAGAAGACGGCGGGTGGCGGCGTCGGCGATGTCGGTGATCAGCCGGGTGACCACCTCGTGCCGGTTGCCGCCGGCCACAAGCTGCGTCAGCAATTGCGGAATGCGCGCGGTGGCGCGGGCCATCCCGGTGGCGTCCCGCGCCTTGGCGATGTCGGAGACAAGCTCCGCCGTGGTGGTCGCCTGAAAGCGGGTGAGATCGGTCTGCGTGACGATGCCGACAAGCCTGCCGCTCTCGGTCACCGGCACATGCCCGATGCGCCGCTCCATCATCATGTGCAGCACGTCCGAGCCGATGGCCGAGGGTGGCAGGCTGACCGGATCGGCGGTCATCACCTGCGCGATCGGCGTGTCATAGGGCAGGGCGCCGGCCACCACCTTGCCCGAAAGATCGCGGATCGTGGCGATACCGCTCAGAACGCCGTCGTCGCAGATGCAGATCGACGAGACATGCCGCTCGGCCATAGCACAGGCGGCGTCCTGCACGGTGGCGTCGCTGGCGCAGGTCAGCGGATCGCGCGCCATCAGCGTCTCGACGCGGGACGTGGCCAGATCGGCGCGTTTGGGTTTGGGGCCGCGTTGCCGGTCGAAGAAGCGCGCGGCCACCGGCTCTGTCTCCACCAGACGCAGGAAATCGGATTTCGGCAGCACCAGCAGCACGGTGTCTTCGGCGGTGCGCGCCGAGGTGACGGCGATGCCGTCGCGGCTCAGGCCACGCTCTCCAAACGAGTTGCGGGGCCCCAGCGCGGAGATCTGCGCGCCGTTCTGGTCGCGCACCTCGACGGCGCCGGAATGGATGAGATAAAGCCCTTCGAGCGGCTCGCCCGGCGTGTAGATCTGCTGACCGGCGGCCATCGACTTGGTGCGGAACGCCGGGAGCAGCGCGGCCAGAGCCGCTTCGTCCAGGGCATCATAGGGATGCACGCTGGTCAGAAACCGGGTGAGATCGTCATGATCGAGGGGCATCGGCTCTCCGCGGAGTTGTTGGGGCAGGGGACGGGGTGCTGCGGTCACGCTATCGCGTTTGCCGCGCGCTTGCGAGATCACGCGTCACCCGCGACCCGGAATGACATCAACCGGTCGGGTGGGGGCAAGCAAAGCGCCCCGATGCGCGGGAGGTGCATCGGGGCGCCCTGTCGGAAACCGGCCCACACACACAGGCCTGTTCCCGATACATGGCGCGCGGCCCGCCCCCCGATGTCGGGGACGGACCGCGGCCCTTGTCAGTGATCGGCAGCCGCGGCACCGGCACCGCGCGGGATGCGCACCGATTCCACCAGCTCTTCGATTTCCTGCGGGATCGGGGCGGTCATCTTCGACACGGTGAAGGCCACCGCGAAGTTGATCAGTGCACCCACGGCCCCGAAGCTTGTCGACTTGATCGTGCCCAGCAGCGGATCGGCATCGGTGAAGCTGTTGGTGTCGGGGATGAAGAACCAGCCCTTGTGCAGGAAGATGTAGAGCAGCGTCACGATCAGACCGGCCAGCATCCCGGCCACGGCACCCTTGTTGTTCACCTTGGTGAAGATGCCCATCATCAGCGCCGGGAAGATCGAGGCCGCCGCAAGTCCGAAGGCCAGCGCCACCGTCTGCGCCGCAAAGCCCGGCGGGTTGAGGCCCAGATAGGTGGCCACCACAATCGCGGCTGCCATGGCGATCCGCGCCGACAGAAGCTCGTTCTTTTCCGAGATCGCCGGATTGATAGAGCCCTTGATCAGGTCGTGAGAGACCGCCGAGGAGATCGCCAGCAGAAGACCCGCCGCCGTGGACAGCGCCGCGGCCAGGCCGCCCGCCGCCACCAGACCGATCACCCAGCCCGGAAGGTTGGCGATCTCGGGATTGGCCAGCACGAGGATGTCGCGGTTGAAGTTGGTGAGCTCGTTCTCGGAACCCCAGCCAGCCGCTTCCATCATCGCAACGGTGTCTGCGTCATTGTCGTTGAAGTAGGCAATGCGCCCGTCACCATTCTTGTCTTCCCAGCCCAGAAGGCCGGTTTTCTGCCAGGTCGCCATCCAGTCATAAGCCGGATCTTCGGCGATGGTCTCGGTCGAGACCGGCTCTCCGGTGGCGCCGTTCGGCCAGAACTGCTCGGTGATGTTGAGCCGCGCCATGGCGCCCACAGCCGGGGCCGTGAGGTACAGCAGCGCGATGAAGACCAGCGTCCAGCCAGCCGACCAGCGGGCATCCGCCACGCGCGGAACGGTGAAGAAACGCATGATCACGTGCGGCAGACCGGCGGTGCCGATCATCAGCGACAGCGTGAAGAGCACCATGTTGAACGTATCGCCGTGGTGCAGCGTATAGGCCTTGAAGCCCAGCTCGGTCACGATCTGGTCAAGCTTGCTCAGCAGCGCCTCGCCGGAGGCCGCATGCTCGCCAAAGAGGCCCAGGCCCGGGATCGGGTTGCCGGTCAGCTGCAGCGAGATGAAGACAGCCGGGATCGTGTAGGCCATGATCAGCACGCAATACTGCGCGACCTGCGTGTAGGTCACACCCTTCATGCCGCCGAAAACCGCGTAGGCAAAGACCACGCAGGCGCCGATCAGCAGGCCGGCGGTGTTGGACACCTCGAGGAAGCGGCCAAAGGCCACGCCGACGCCGGTCATCTGGCCGATCACGTAGGTCGTGGAGGCCACGATCAGACAGATCACCGCAACAACGCGCGCCGTCTGGCTGTAGAACCGGTCGCCGATGAATTCCGACACGGTGTATTTGCCGAATTTGCGCAGATAGGGTGCCAGCAGCAGCGCCAGCAGCACGTAGCCACCGGTCCAGCCCATCAGGAAGGTGGAGTTGTCATAGCCGGTAAAGGCGATGAGGCCCGCCATCGAGATGAACGAGGCCGCCGACATCCAGTCCGCCGCCGTCGCCATGCCGTTGGTGACCGGGTGCACGCCGCGACCGGCGGCGTAAAACTCCGATGTGGAGCCCGCCCGGGCCCAGATCGCGATGCCGATGTAGAGCGCGAAGGAAGCGCCCACAAACAGCAGGTTGATGGTAAACTGATCCATGATCACTCCTCCTCGGTGCCGTATTCACGGTCGAGCTTGTTCATCTTCCAGGCGTAGAAAAAGATCAGCGCCAGGAAGACCAGAATCGAGCCTTGCTGCGCAAACCAGAAGCCCAGATCGGTGCCGCCGACGCTGATGCCGCTCAAGAGCGGGCGCAGCAGGATGCCGAAGCCGAAGCTCACCAGCGCCCAGATCGCGAGGCTGATGAGAATGATGCGCACATTTGCCGCCCAGTAGTCCTTGTCGGACTTTGCGGCAGACTGTGCCGTGTGTGTCGTTTGATCCGCCATGGCGGTCCTCCTCTCTGATGGCCGCGAGCGACCGGTCGGCCAAAGACGGGCTTTGACCGGGTGATGATCCTGCCCCGGATGGGGCAGGTCGGGTCTGGTGGTGCGCCGTCGCCTGGGTTACGCAACGGCCGTTTTCACAAGCGCGCCCAGGTCGGACGCGATTTTGTCGATGTCTCCCATGGCGTTGACGCGGGCGAGCGCGCCTTGCTGGTCGTAGAACGCGATCAGCGGGGCGGTGTTCGCGTGGTAGGCTTTCAGGCGGCTGGCGACGGTTTCTGCGTTGTCGTCGGCGCGGCGCTTGAATTGCGTGCTACCGCAGCTGTCGCAGGTGCCGGCGGTCGCGGGCTGCTTGAACGTGTCGTGATAGCCCTCGCCGCAGCTGCCGCAGGTGTAGCGCCCGGAGATCCGGGTCACCATCTCGGCATCCTCGACCTCGAGGCTGATCGCGGCGTCGATCTTCTGCCCGGTCTCGGCCAGCAGCGCGTCGAGCGCTTGGGCCTGCACCGTGGTGCGCGGAAAGCCGTCGAGGATCACGCCATTGGCAGTATCGGGTTCGGCCAGGCGATCGCGCAGGATGTCGATGACGATCTCGTCGGAGACGAGCTCACCGGCTTCCATGACCGCCTTGGCCTCTTTCCCGGCCGGCGTGCCCGCGGCGACCGCGGCCCGCAGCAGGTCTCCGGTCGACAGTTGCACCAGGCCGAAGCTGTCTTCGAGCATGCGCGCCTGCGTGCCCTTGCCGGCCCCCGGGGGGCCGAGCAGGATCAGAACCGGGGCGACGGAGGGGGTTTTGCTGCCATCCATGCCGCTCACTCCCGGTTCATCCTGTTGTCGATGAGGTCATCGACGACCTGGGGTTCTGCGAGGGTCGAGGTGTCTCCGAGGGCGCCGTA
>CANMMF010000022.1 GCA_947498985.1 uncultured Paracoccaceae bacterium
GTCTTGCCGTGGTCAACGTGACCAATCGTGCCGATGTTGCAATGCGGCTTGCCGCGCTCAAACTTTTCCTTTGCCATGGTGTTGGCTCCCTTTGTCTTGCGGATGGTGGGTCACAGACCCACCCTACGGTGGTGGGTAGGGCGGGGTTCACCCCGCCACCCGGGTTATGCGTATTTGGACTGGATCTCGTCGGAGATGTTCTGCGGGACCGGGTCGTAATGGTCGAACTGCATCGTGAACTGCGCGCGGCCCGAAGACATCGAGCGCAGCGTGTTGATGTAGCCGAACATGTTGGCCAGCGGCACCATCGCGTCGATCACGATGGCATTGCCGCGGGGTTCCTGACCCTGCACCTGGCCACGACGGGACGTAAGGTCGCCGATGATGCCACCGGTATATTCCTCGGGCGTCACCACCTCGACCTTCATCATCGGCTCGAGCAGCTTGGCACCGGCCTTGCGCAGACCTTCGCGCATGCCCATGCGGGAGGCGATCTCGAAGGCCAGCACGCTGGAGTCCACGTCGTGGAACTTGCCGTCGATCAGCGCGACCTTGAAGTCGATGACCGGGAAGCCCGCGAGCGGACCGCTGTCCATGACCGACTTGATGCCTTTCTCGACGCCCGGGATGTATTCCTTGGGCACCGAGCCGCCGACGATCTTGCTCTCGAACGAATAGCCTTCGCCCGGCTCTGTCGGCGAGATCACCAGCTTCACCTCGGCGAACTGGCCGGAGCCACCCGACTGCTTCTTGTGGGTATAGGTGTGCTCCACCTCGTGACCGATGGTCTCGCGGTAGGCCACCTGCGGCGCGCCGATATTGGCCTCGACCTTGAACTCCCGCTTGAGGCGGTCGACGAGGATGTCGAGGTGCAATTCGCCCATGCCCTTCATGATCGTCTGGCCGCTCTCGATGTCGGTTTCGACGCGGAAGGACGGATCCTCTGCCGCCAGACGCTGCAGACCCTGGGACATTTTCTCCTGGTCATTCTTCGTCTTCGGCTCGACCGCGATCTCGATCACCGGGTCGGGGAAGGTCATCGTTTCCAGCACAACCGGTTCCTGCTGCGAACACAGCGTGTCCCCCGTCGTGGTCTCTTTCAGACCTGCAAGTGCGATGATGTCACCGGCAAACGCCTCTTCGATCTCTTCGCGGTTGTTGGAGTGCATCATCATCATACGGCCAATGCGCTCTTTCTTGCCCTTGGTCGAATTCAGAATGTTGTCACCCTTCTTCATCACGCCGGAATAGATGCGCGTGAAGGTCAGCGAGCCCACGAACGGGTCGTTCATGATCTTGAACGCGAGGCCGGCAAACGGCATCTCGTCGTCGGCGCGACGCGGGATGACACGCTCTTCGTTCTCGTCACCGGGCTTGAAGCCCATGTAGTCGACCACGTCGAGCGGGCCGGGCAGGAAGTCGATCACCGCGTTGAGCAGCGGCTGCACACCCTTGTTCTTGAAGGCAGAGCCTCCCAGAACCGGCACGAAGCTCAGGCTCAGCGTGCCCTTGCGCACCAGCGCGCGCAGGGTCTCGACATCGGGCTCTTCGCCCTCGAGATAGGCCTCCATCGCGTCGTCGTCCATTTCGACGGCGTTTTCGATGAGGTTGGAGCGCCACTCGTCGGCGAGATCCTTGAGCTCGTCACGGATCGGCTGACGGGTCCAGGACGCGCCCAGATCCTCGCCTTTCCAGGTCCACTCTTCCATGGTGATCAGATCGACGATGCCTTCGAGCTTGTCTTCGGCACCGATCGGGAAGTTCACCGGAACCGGGGTCGCCCCGGTGCGGTCCTTGATCATCTTCACGCAGTTGAAGAAATCCGCGCCGATCTTGTCCATCTTGTTGACGAACACCATCCGCGGCACCTTGTAGCGGTCGGCCTGACGCCAGACGGTTTCGGTCTGCGGCTCGACACCGGCATTGGCGTCGAGCAGCGCCACGGCGCCGTCGAGAACCGCCAGCGAGCGCTCCACCTCGATGGTGAAGTCGACGTGGCCGGGCGTGTCGATGATGTTGAAGCGGTGCTTCGGCGTCTGCGCCTCTGCCCCATCCACGGTGCGCTCCCAGAAGGTGGTGGTCGCCGCCGAGGTGATGGTGATGCCGCGCTCTTGCTCCTGCTCCATCCAGTCCATCGTCGCGGCGCCGTCATGGACTTCGCCGATCTTGTGGGACTTGCCGGTGTAATACAGAATGCGCTCGGTCGTCGTGGTCTTGCCCGCGTCGATATGGGCCATGATCCCGAAGTTGCGATAGCGCTCAAGCGGATAGTCGCGTGCCATGATACTCGGTCCTCTTACCAGCGGTAATGGCTGAACGCTTTGTTCGCGTCGGCCATCTTGTGGGTGTCTTCGCGCTTCTTCACGGCCGAGCCGCGGGACTGCACTGCGTCCACAAGCTCACCGGCGAGGCGTTCTTCCATGGTGTTTTCGTTGCGGTTGCGCGCGGCAATGATCAGCCAGCGGATCGCCAGCGCCTCGCGGCGCTCCGGGCGCACTTCGACGGGCACCTGGTAGGTGGCGCCACCAACCCGGCGGGAGCGGACCTCGACCGACGGCTTGATGTTGTCGAGCGCTTCGTGGAACAGCTCCACCGGCGCGCGCTTCACCTTGGCTTCAACCCTGTCCAGAGCGCCATACACGATGGACTCCGCGACGGATTTCTTGCCGTCGAACATCAGGTTGTTCATGAACTTGGTCAGAACCCGGTCACCATACTTGGCGTCGGGCAGAACTTCGCGCTTTTCGGCGGCGTGACGACGAGACATGCTGAATTCCTCTTACTTCGGACGCTTGGCGCCATATTTCGAACGGCGCTGCTTGCGGTCCTTGACGCCCTGGGTGTCCAGAACACCACGCAGGATGTGATAGCGCACACCGGGAAGGTCCTTGACACGGCCGCCACGGATCAGAACCACGGAGTGCTCCTGAAGGTTGTGGCTCTCGCCCGGGATATAGCTGATGACCTCATAGCCATTGGTCAGACGGACCTTGGCCACCTTCCGCATGGCCGAGTTCGGCTTTTTCGGCGTGGTGGTGTAGACGCGGGTGCAGACACCGCGCTTCTGAGGGCACTGCTCAAGGTGCTGGGACTTCGAGCGCTTGATTTTCGGCTGCCGCGGCTTGCGGATCAGCTGCTGGATCGTGGGCATTCCGGTTTCTTCCCCGTACTTCTCACATATGTGGTGCATGGGCGGGATGCCCGATGCGTTTTGGCGTTCAAGTGCCCCGCGCGTCCGCGGGTCACCGGGTTCGGCTGCGTGTTCGACCACCCCCAGAGGGACACTCGACGCAAAGACACCGCATTCGCCTCCTGACAGGGGGCGACGCGGTGGGTGTCCAGAGGATCGGGGCGCGGGGCCCGGATCGTGACCGCTTCGATACTGTAAGACGCCAAAAGGGGACGGCCCCGATGGCGGATTAGGCGCGCGTATATGGGGAGTCGGAGCGCATGTCAACAGCCGTGCCCGCTTGCCAGCCGGGCTGCGCAATGCCATGCATTTCAGGCACCTTTGCCCGACAGGAGCGCCCCATGCAAGAGCCGCCACAGGTCATCGGATTCTGCCGGTTCTCCTACCCCGCCGAGGGTGGGTTCCAAGTGGAGCATGACAGTCCCGAGGCGCGGCGCGCCTACCTATACGACCCCGCGCGGCTGGCCGAACGCTTTGCCTATTTCGAGGCGATCTGCTTGCCCGGGCTGCGCGTCCAGACCGATCCTGATTTCACCTTCCTGATCCTGATCGGCGAGGATCTGCCGGAGGCCGCGGCCGAGCGGCTCTTTGCGCTGACCGAGGACCTGCCACAGGTGGTGATTGTCGCCCGTCCGCCGGGCCAACACCGGCCAGTCTGCAAATCGGTGATCAACGCCGCCCGCGATCCCGCGCGCGACTGCCTGCAGTTCCGGCTGGACGATGACGACACGGTGGCGGCGGATTTTGTCGCCCGACTGCGCCGCGACGCGGCACTGGTGGCGCCCCTGCGCGCCGAGCACAGGCTGGTGGCACTGGATTACAACCGCGGCTTTCTGCTGCGCCCCTCCGCGCAAGGGTTGCAGGCAGAGGAAAGCGTGATGCCCTATCATTCGATGGGTCTGGCGGTGGCGGTTCAGGCCGGCTGCCCGCTGACGGTGATGAATTTTGCCCATAACAAGCTCAATCAATTCATGCCCACCGTGACCTTCACCGACAGCCGGATGTATGTGCGCGGTCATTCCGACAACAACGATTCGCGGCAGAAAAAGCATGTGAAACCGGTGCATCTGCCGCTGGCGGATGCGGAAACAGAGCAGGTCTTTCGCGCGCGCTTCGGCATCGACGCCGATCAGGTGCGCGCGCTTTTTGCCTGAGGACGCCGCGCGCGGCCTTCACGCCAGAGCGTAAAGACACCGGTGGCGGCGATCAATCCCGCGCCGAGCAGGGTCAGCGGCACCGGCCAGTCACCAAAGACGAACCAGCCCAGCAGCAGCGCCCAGACCAGGCTTGTGTAGCGGAAGGGGGCAACAAAGCTCACCTCGCCCACCCGCATCACCATCACGCTGAACGTATAGGCAAAGATGATGAAGAGCGCCGCGCCTGCCAGCACCAGCGTCGCCTGCCCGGTGACCGGCACCCAGGGCTGCCCGATGGACCAGAGCGCCGCGAAACACAGCACAGCGGCGGAGGACCAGACCGTCACGGTGAGCGACGGCACGGCAGAGGACATCTGCCGCGTGGCCAGATCGCGCACCGTCACAAACGCCACCGCGACAAGCGCATAAAGCGTCCAGGCATCGAATCCCTCGGTGCCCGGGCGCACGATGAGCAGCATGCCGAGAAACCCCACCGCGATGGCCGCCCAGCGCCGCCAGCCCACCGCTTCGGCGAAAAAGAGCGCGGAGCCCAGCGTCACGGTCAGCGGCAGCATCTGCAAGAGCACGGTCACATTGGCCAGTGGCATGTGAACGAGCGCGGTGAGGAAGAAATAGGCCGCAATCACCTCGCAGGCGCTGCGCAGCGCCACCAGCAGCCGGTCGCGCGGCGCCAGCCGCAGCTGCATCTTGCCCAGCCAGAGCGCCAGCGCGAGGATGAACCCCGTCGCGATCACGCCGCGAATGACGAGGATCTGCGACAGCGGCATGGTCCCGCCCAGCAGTTTCACGCAGGCATCACCAAAGGTGAAGCTGGCCATGGAGGCCATCATCAAAAGCGCGCCGCGTGTGTTGTCCGACAAGATCATGGCCCGCTCTGTCACGACAATGGCCCCGCTGCCAAGGGCAAATCGATAGGGCGCGCCCGGCGCTGTCAGAGCGGCAGCTTCAACCCGTGATGGCTCTGCACGAAGCCGAGCTTTTCGTAAAAGCGCAACGCTTCGGGGCGGGTGGTGTCGGTGGTCAGCTGCACCAGCCCGCAGCCCCGGTCGCGGCAAATGTCGATGGCCTTGCCGACCATCTGCGCGCCCAGCCCCCTGCCCCGCGCCGAGCGGTGGATGCGCACGCCTTCGATCTGGCCGCGCCACATGCCGCGTCGCGAAAGACCCGGGATCAGCGTGAGCTGCAGGCAGCCCAGCACGTCATCCTCGTCGACCGCGACAAGCAGGATCTGGTTCGGATCCGCGTCGATGGCGCCAAACGCGTCCACATAGGCCTGCGCCGCGGGCAGCGACGGATCCTCGCGCGTGGCGCCCAGCGGATCGTCACTCAGCATCGCCACAATCGGATCGAGATCGGTGCGGCTTGCGGGTCTGACCAGCATCGGCTTTTCAACCTCTCCTGCCAGCCCGGCGCCACGGCTGGCCATGTTCGAACCGGCGCCTGGAAACACGAAAGCCCCCGTCGGAGACGAGGGCCTTCGCTTTGCTGTGTCCGCGAGCTTACTCGCGGCTTTCCGGCGTCTCCACGACCAGCGTGTCGAACTCGCCGCCACCCACGATGTCATTGGCGTCCGGGGCTGCCAGCGCGGCTGCGGCTTCCGCCTCTTCGCGCTTGGCGTCGATCACCACGGTGTCGCGATCCTGGGCGATCTTGCGGACCTTCTGGGTTGCCCCTCCGGTGCCCGCCGGGATCAAACGGCCCACGATCACGTTCTCCTTCAGGCCGACAAGCTTGTCTTTCTTGCCCTGCACCGACGCCTCGGTCAGCACACGCGTCGTTTCCTGGAACGAGGCCGCCGAGATGAAGCTGCGGGTCTGCAGCGACGCCTTGGTGATCCCGAGCAGGATCGGTTCGCCCTGTGCCGGACGACCGCCGCGCGCGATGGCCTTTTCGTTGGCCTCGTCGAACTCGGCCTTGTCGACGTTTTCGCCCTTCAGAAGAACGGTGTCACCGCTATCGGCAATCTCCCACTTCTGCAGCATCTGGCGCACGATGACCTCGACATGCTTGTCGTTGATCTTCACGCCCTGCAGACGATAGACGTCCTGCACCTCGTCGATCATGTAATTGGCCAGCGCCTCGATTCCCATGATGGCGAGGATGTCATGCGGCGCAGGGTTGCCGTCCATGATGTAGTCGCCCTTCTGGATATAGTCGCCTTCGACCACCGGGATGTGCTTGCCCTTGGGGATCATGTACTCCTTGGGCTCCTGGCCTTCATCGGCAGGCTCGATGGAGATGCGGCGCTTGTTCTTGTAATCCTTGCCAAAGCGCACATAGCCGTCGATTTCGGCGATGATGGCGTGGTCCTTGGGACGGCGCGCTTCAAAGAGTTCGGCCACACGCGGCAGACCGCCGGTGATGTCCTTCGTCTTGGCACCTTCGCGCGGGATCCGCGCCACCACGTCACCGGCCTTGATCTCCTGGCCGTCCTCGACCGAGAGGATCGCATCCACGGACATCGGGTAGGTGATCGGATTGCCGGCAGCATTGCGCACCGGTTCCCCGTCGCCATCCTGCAGGATGATCTCGGGCTTGAGCTCATTGCCTTTGGGGGCCGCCCGCCAGTCGATCACGATCTTCTGGGTCATGCCGGTGGCATCGTCGGTCTCGTCGCGCACGGCCAGGCCGTTCACCAGATCGATGTGACGCGCAACGCCGTCCGCCTCGGCGATGATCGGCAGCGTGTAGGGATCCCACTCGAAGAGCTTGTCGCCGCGGGCCACGGTATCACCTTCCTTGACCCAGAGCTTGGAGCCGTAGCCAAGCTTGTGGCTGGCGCGTTCGACCCCGTGCTCATCGACGATCCGCAGCTTCATGTTGCGGCCCATCACCAGCGTGTCGCCCACCGAGTTTTCCAGCGTCGAGGCGCCTTCGAACTCGATCTTGCCGTCCTGGCTGCTTTCCAGGAACGATTGCTGGCCACCCTGCGCAACGCCGCCGATGTGGAAGGTCCGCATCGTCAGCTGCGTGCCCGGCTCGCCGATGGACTGCGCGGCGATGATGCCCACCGCCTCACCGGTATTGACCATGGTGCCGCGGGCGAGGTCGCGCCCGTAGCACATGGCGCAGACGCCTTCCTCGGCCTCGCAGGTCAGCGGCGAGCGGATGCGCGCGGTGGCCACCGCCGCCTCGTCGATCGCATCCGAGGTGCGCTCGTCAATGAGCTCGCCCTCGCGGACGATGATCTCTTCGGTGGCCGGGTTGATGATGTCCTCGGCCGCGACACGCCCCAGCACACGTTCCGCCAGAGAGGCCACAACCTCTCCGTCATTCACCGCCGCCTCGGCGGTGATCGCCCGGTCGGTGCCGCAATCATGCATGCGGATGATGCAATCCTGCGCCACATCCACCAGGCGACGGGTCAGATAGCCCGAGTTCGCCGTCTTGAGCGCGGTGTCCGACAGACCTTTCCGCGCGCCGTGGGTCGAGTTGAAGTATTCAAGAACGGTCAGACCTTCCTTGAAGTTCGAGATGATCGGCGTCTCGATGATGTCGCCGTTGGGCTTCGCCATCAGCCCGCGCATCCCGCCCAGCTGCTTCATCTGCGTGACCGAGCCACGGGCCCCGGAATGCGCCATCATGTAGACGCTGTTCGGCTCCATCTCGGCACCGTTCTCGTCGCGATGCTCGGCCGAGATGGTCGACATCATCGCCTCGGTGACCTTGTCGTTACACTTCGACCAGGCATCGACGACCTTGTTGTATTTCTCACCCTGGGTGATCAGGCCGTCCATGTATTGCTGCTCGAAATCCTTCACCTGGTCGCGCGTTTCTTCCACGATGGTCCACTTGGTTTCGGGAATGACCATGTCGTCCTTGCCGAAGGAGATGCCCGCCTTGAATGCCTCGCGGAAGCCCATCGTCATGATCTGGTCGCAGAAAATGACCGACTCTTTCTGACCGCAATAGCGGTAGACGGTGTCGATGACCTTCTGCACGTCCTTCTTGCGCAGGAGCGTGTTGACCAGCTCGAACGGCGCCTTGGCGTTGAGCGGCAGCAGCGCGCCCAGAAGCACGCGGCCCGGGGTGGTCTCGAACCGCTTGAAGACCTCCTGGCCCTCGTGGTCGATCTGCTTGATCCGCGCCTGGATCTTGGCGTGCAGATGCACTTCGCCTGCGTTGAGCGCGTGCTCCACCTCTTCGATGGAGCCGAAGACCATGCCTTCGCCCTTCATGCCTTCACGCATGATCGAAACGTAATAGAGACCCAGGATCATGTCCTGCGAGGGCACGATGATCGGGGCGCCGTTGGCCGGGCTGAGGACGTTGTTGGTCGACATCATCAGCACGCGGGCTTCAAGCTGTGCCTCAAGGCTGAGCGGCACGTGCACCGCCATCTGGTCGCCGTCGAAATCGGCGTTGAAGGCCGAACACACAAGCGGGTGCAGCTGGATCGCCTTGCCTTCGATCAGCACCGGCTCGAACGCCTGGATGCCCAGACGGTGCAGCGTCGGCGCGCGGTTCAGGAGAACCGGGTGCTCGCGGATGACCTCATCGAGGATGTCCCAGACCTCCGGACGCTCTTTTTCGACCAGCTTTTTCGCCTGCTTGACGGTGGAGCTGAGCCCCTTGGCCTCGAGCCGGCTGTAGATGAACGGCTTGAAGAGCTCGAGCGCCATCTTCTTGGGCAGACCGCATTGATGCAGCTTCAGCTCCGGCCCGGTCACGATGACAGAGCGGCCCGAGAAGTCGACCCGCTTGCCGAGCAGGTTCTGGCGGAAGCGGCCCTGCTTGCCTTTGAGCATGTCCGACAGCGATTTCAGCGGGCGCTTGTTGGCGCCGGTAATGACACGGCCGCGGCGGCCGTTGTCGAACAGAGCGTCGACGGCTTCCTGCAGCATCCGCTTTTCGTTGCGCACGATGATGTCGGGTGCCCGCAGCTCGATCAGTCGCTTGAGGCGGTTGTTCCGGTTGATCACGCGGCGGTAGAGATCGTTGAGATCCGAGGTCGCAAAGCGGCCACCATCAAGCGGCACCAGCGGACGCAGCTCTGGCGGGATGACCGGCACGACGGTGAGGATCATCCATTCCGGACGGTTGCCCGACTCAAGGAACGATTCCACGACCTTCAGGCGCTTGATGATCTTCTTGGGCTTCAGTTCGCCGGTGGCTTCCTTGAGGTCGGCGCGCAGGTTCTCGGCCTCAGACTCAAGGTCGATCGCGGCCAGCATCTCGCGGATCGCCTCAGCACCGATATTGGCGGTGAAGGCGTCCATGCCATAAGCGTCCTGCGCGTCGAGAAACTCCTCTTCGTTCAGCATCTGCCCGTATTGCAGATCCGTCAGGCCCGGTTCGATCACCACGTAGTTTTCGAAATAGAGCACACGCTCCAGATCACGCAGCGTCATATCCAGCATGAGGCCGATGCGGCTCGGAAGGCTCTTGAGGAACCAGATATGCGCGCAAGGGGCGGCCAGTTCGATATGGCCCATGCGCTCGCGGCGGACCTTTTGCAGCGTGACTTCAACGCCGCATTTCTCGCAGACAACGCCGCGATACTTCATGCGCTTGTACTTGCCGCAAAGGCATTCGTAATCCTTAATCGGGCCAAAGATCCGCGCGCAGAAAAGCCCGTCACGCTCGGGCTTGAACGTGCGGTAGTTGATGGTCTCGGGCTTCTTGATCTCACCGAAGGACCACGAGAGGATCCGTTCCGGGCTCGCAAGGCTCACCTTGATCTCGTCAAAGACCTTCTGCGGGGCCAGCGGGTTAAACGGGTTGTTGGTCAGTTCCTGGTTCATTGTCAGGTCCTTACTCTTCGTTGCCGCGCTTGGCGGCTTCAAGCTTTGCGACGCGTCGGGAAAGCGCGTCGAGCGATGTCATGGCTTCCTCGCCGGCGCGGGCGAGAACACCGAGGCGGTCAACCTTGCCCATGAGGCGGTCATGGCCGGCGTCTTGTTCATCGAGCCGAGTGACGATGGCGTCGAGCCGCGCAAAGACGGCATCGAACTTCTCGTCCATGGCGTCGAAACGTTTGCGTATCTCATCATCCATATCGTCATCCTCTGTCCGGCAGCGCAGTTTTGACACAGGTCATATCGAGCGAAAACGTATCGAATAAGAGGTGCCGAATTCTGTTTCGAGGCTGTCCCGTTTGATGGCATCGCACAAAAGCGTCCCCCTGAACCGAGACCCATCCATAGTCGGGCCGATCAAGCACGCTGCACCCGTTGTGACTGCTAAAGATGGATCGGCCGTTCATTTCAAAGGACATTTTCCAAGTTGCGTAGCCTTCACAAGCCACCGGCGTAAACCGCAACGCCAATTCCGTGTCGCCGCGATGGCAGGACGACGCCACCTCGGACGCGGGTTCCTGCTGCACCGACTCATGGTACGCGAAATGCATCTGCTCTCCGTCGTCGCTACACCGGGTCAGGATGTGCACCTGGGACGGGTCCGCGCTTGCGAACCCGCCACAACTGATGACACCCAAAACGCCCGCCAGACTGCGGCTCACTCATCCTCCTCCGCATCCAGGAGTTCCATGTTGAGGCCGAGGCCGCGCACTTCCTTGACGAGCACGTTGAACGATTCCGGGACGCCGGCTTCGAAATTGTCCTCGCCCTTGACGATCGACTCGTAGACCTTGGTGCGGCCCGCCACGTCGTCGGACTTCACCGTCAGCATCTCCTGCAGGGTGTAGGCCGCGCCGTAGGCTTCCAGCGCCCAGACCTCCATCTCGCCGAAGCGCTGGCCGCCGAACTGCGCCTTGCCGCCCAGCGGCTGCTGGGTCACGAGGCTGTAGGGTCCGGTCGAGCGCGCGTGGATCTTGTCGTCGACGAGGTGGTGCAGCTTGAGCAGGTACTTCACACCCACGGTCACGCGACGCGAGAACTCCTCGCCCGAACGCCCGTCAAAGAGCCGCGACTGGCCCGACGTGTCGAACCCGGCGCGCTTGAGCGCGTCGTTGACATCGGCCTCCTTCGCGCCGTCAAAGACCGGCGTGGCGATCGGCACACCATGTGTGACGTTGTCGGCGGCTTCGACAAGCTGCGCCTCGTCCATGCTCTCGATGCCTTCGCCGTAGACCTCGTCGCCGTAGGCGATGCGCATGGCCTCGCGCACGGGCGTCAGGTCACCGGTGCGGCGATAGTCCTTCAGCGCCTCGTCGATCTCCAGGCCCAGGCCGCGTGCGGCCCAGCCCATGTGAGTCTCGAGGATCTGTCCGACATTCATCCGCGACGGCACCCCGAGCGGGTTGAGGCAGAAATCGACCGGCGTGCCGTCCTCGAGGAACGGCATGTCCTCCATCGGGACCACCTTGGAAATCACACCCTTGTTGCCGTGACGTCCGGCCATCTTGTCGCCCGGCTGCAGCTTGCGCTTCACCGCCACGAAGACCTTGACCATCTTCATGACACCAGGAGGCAGATCGTCGCCGCGGCGGACCTTTTCGACCTTGTCCTCGAACCGCGCATCGAGCTGGCGCTTCTGCGCCTCGTATTGCTCGTGCAGCGCCTCGACGATCTTGGCGTCGTCCTCGTCGGCAAGCGCCAGCTGCCACCACTGACCGCGGGTCAGGCTTGCCAGCAGCTCTTCGTTGATCTCGGAGTTCGGACGGATGCCTTTCGGGCCTTTCACCGCCACCTTGCCCTCGATCATCGAGCGCAGGCGCGCATAGATGTTGCGGTCGAGGATCGCCAGCTCGTCATCGCGGTCGCGCGCGAGGCTTTCGATCTCTTCACGTTCGATCTGCAACGCACGTTCGTCCTTTTCCACCCCGTGGCGGTTGAAGACGCGGACCTCGACAACGGTGCCGTAATCCCCGGGCTTCACGCGCAGCGAGGTGTCGCGCACATCAGAGGCTTTCTCGCCGAAGATGGCGCGGAGCAGTTTTTCCTCCGGCGTCATCGGGCTTTCGCCCTTCGGAGTGATCTTGCCCACCAGGATATCGCCCGGCTCCACATCGGCGCCGATATAGACGATGCCCGCTTCGTCGAGGTTGCGCAGGGCTTCCTCGCCGACATTGGGGATGTCGCGGGTGATCTCTTCGGGGCCGAGCTTGGTGTCGCGGGCGGCCACTTCGAATTCCTCGATATGGATGCTCGTGAAGACGTCATCGCGGGCGATGCGTTCCGAGATCAGGATCGAGTCCTCGTAGTTGTAGCCGTTCCACGGCATGAAGGCGACGATGACGTTCTTGCCAAGCGCCAGCTCCCCCATATCGGTCGACGGACCGTCGGCGATCACCTCGCCCTTGGTCACCGTGTCGCCCACCTTCACCAGAGGGTTCTGGTTGATGCAGGTGTTCTGGTTCGACCGCTGGAACTTGCGCATGCGGTAGATGTCCACACCCGGATCACCCGGCTCCAGATCTTCGGTCGCCCGGATCACGATCCGCTGCGCGTCGACCTGGTCGATAATGCCCGCGCGGCGCGCGGTCACAGCCGCGCCGGAATCGCGCGCCACAACCTCTTCGATCCCGGTGCCCACAAGCGGCGCCTCGGAACGCAGCGTCGGCACCGCCTGGCGTTGCATGTTCGAACCCATCAGAGCGCGGTTGGCGTCGTCGTTTTCCAGGAACGGAATGAGCGAGGCCGCAACCGAGACCAGCTGCTTGGGCGAGACGTCGATGAGATCGACGGACTCGTTGGGCGCCAGCGTGTAGTCGCCGGACTGGCGGGTGTTGACCATCTCGTTGACGAACTTGCCCGACCCGTCGAGCGAGGCGTTGGCCTGCGCAATGGTGTGGCGCATCTCTTCGGTGGCGGACATGTAATGCACTTCGTCCGTCACCTGGCCTTCGTTGACCACGCGGTAGGGCGTTTCGATGAAGCCGTATTTGTTCACCCGCGCGAAGGTCGCAAGCGAGTTGATCAGGCCGATATTCGGGCCTTCCGGCGTCTCGATCGGGCACATCCGGCCATAATGGGTCGGGTGCACGTCGCGCACCTCAAAGCCCGCGCGTTCGCGTGTCAGTCCACCCGGTCCAAGCGCCGAGAGGCGCCGCTTATGCGTCACTTCCGACAGCGGATTGGTCTGGTCCATGAACTGCGACAGCTGCGACGAGCCAAAGAACTCGCGCACCGCGGCAGCCGCCGGTTTGGCGTTGATCAGATCCTGCGGCATGACCGTGTCGATCTCGACCGAGGACATGCGCTCCTTGATGGCGCGCTCCATGCGCAGCAGGCCGACGCGGTACTGGTTCTCCATCAGCTCGCCGACCGAGCGCACCCGGCGGTTGCCCAGGTGGTCGATATCGTCGATATCGCCGCGCCCGTCGCGCAGTTCGACCAGCGCCTTGATGCAGGCCACGATATCCTCGCGGTCCAGCGTGCGCTGGGTGTCGGGTTTGTCGAGCGCCAGACGCATGTTCATCTTGACGCGGCCCACGGCGGACAGGTCGTAGCGCTCGCTGTCGAAAAACAGCGTATCGAAGAGCGCCGAGGCAGCCTCGACGGTGGGCGGCTCGCCCGGGCGCATGACGCGGTAGATATCCATGAGCGCGGTGTCGCGGTTCATGTTCTTGTCGGTCGCCATGGTGTTGCGCATGTAGGGGCCGACGGTGACGTTGTCGATGTCCAGCACCGGGATCTCGGTCACACCGGCATCGACCAGCTCCTTGAGCGTGCCGCCGGTGACGTCGCCATCCTTGTCCACCGTCCAGGTGAGCTCATCACCCGCCTCGACATAGATCGCGCCGGTTTCCTCGTTGATGATGTCCTTGGAGACAAACTTGCCGACGATCTGCTCGAACGGCAGCAGCAGCTCCGTCACCTTGCCTTCGTCGATCAGTTTCTTGACCGCGCGCGGGGTGACTTTCTTGCCCGCCTCGGCGATCACCTCACCGCTGTCGGCATCGACCAGATCATAGGCCGGACGGGTGCCGCGCACGCGCTCGGGAAAGAACTTGGTCGCCCAGCCTTCACCTTTGCGCAGCGTGAAAGACACCGTGTTGTAATAGGCATCCATGATGTCTTCTTGATCAAGACCCAGGGAATAGAGCAGCGTCGTGACCGGCAACTTGCGGCGGCGGTCGATGCGCGCAAAGACGATGTCCTTGGCGTCGAACTCGAAATCCAGCCAGGAGCCGCGATAGGGGATGATCCGGCAGGCGAAAAGCAGCTTGCCCGAGCTGTGGGTCTTGCCCTTGTCGTGGTCAAAAAACACACCGGGCGAGCGGTGCATCTGGCTCACGATCACCCGCTCGGTGCCGTTGACGATGAAGGTGCCGTTGGGGGTCATCAGGGGCATGTCGCCCATGAAGACGTCCTGTTCCTTGATGTCCTTGACCGACTTCGCGCCGGTATCCTCATCGACATCGAACACGATCAGCCGCAGCGTCACCTTGAGCGGTGCGCTGTAGGTCATGTCGCGCTGCATGCACTCCTCGACGTCGTATTTCGGCTTTTCCAGCTCGTAATCGACAAATTCGAGCACGGCGGTCTCGTTGAAATCCTTGATCGGGAAGACCGACTGGAACACACCCTTGATGCCTTCGCCATCCATCGGCTGCGGCGCGTCGCCGCTGTCGAGAAACAGCTTGTAGCTGGATTTCTGAACCTCGATGAGGTTCGGCATGTCCAGCACTTCACGAATTTTACCGTAATACCTGCGGAGACGTTTTTGTCCCAGAAAGCTCTGCGCCATGAGAGGGGCCACCCTTTCGAATTTTCCTGCCCGGACACGCGCGCCGTCGGGCCACGGCGGATGTCCTGTCAGTGAAGGCCAAAAGCCCGGTCCATTCTCGGCCCGCGTCCCACCGCGCGCCTCTCGATCCGGTCTTTCCTGCCTGGGAAAAGCCCCGGTTTCCGGGGCCTTGCCAAGGCGGAGATGTCTTTGGTCTGGATGGTTTCCGGCTTGAGTTGGGTTGGTTTTTCGGGGTCTGCCGGCCTCCCTCTGCTCAAGACGCAAAACGGCGGCCTCGAATCGCTCGAAGCCGCGTGAAAGGTCCAAATATGTCGTGAACACGCCGAACGCAAGTCCCGAGCAGGGATTTGCGTCTCGATCACGGAACGATGCCAAATTGTGCAGCGTCGGTCAAGTTTTCCGGGTGAAACGGTTTGTGTCGCGGCGCGTCAGGGGTCGTGGCCTGTGGCAACTCAGGCGCAGCTATGCGGACTTTGCTGCTGTTCGGCTAGGTATTCCCAAGGGCTGGTTCGGGTTCGACTTGGCCGAGTGAGAGAGAACCCAGCCTTGTAAAAATGTATTGCAAAAGAGCATATTGGCCACAAGAAACACTGGCCAAACCAAAGGTAGAAACATGGCGGACCATATCTGGGCTTGCGATGAAACAAGGATGGAGAATTTCGGCTGGTTTGAGCCTTGGTTCGGGGCAGACGTGGACAAGGCGGAAAGGTTGAAACGGTCAGGCATGATCGCTTCGGCCAGCCTATTGGGTGTAGCACGGCCTGTGAGCGAGTATCCGCTTTGCACTTTGGCAACGCGTGGCACGCCGAAGGGCGGAAAACATCTGGTTTCGTTCGAGAACCGTAACGTCATGGTATCGGATCGGATGGCCGAGGTTCTGTCAGAATTCGATTTTGGTGACGGCGGTCTTGTGCCAACGTCGATCTGCAAACGCGGCAGGTCAGGCGAGGTTTGCGAGCTTGGTTTTGGGATGCACTACTTGCGCATCGCAGCCAGAAAGAAGACGCTACGGCCAACAGACTCGGTCGGGGTAACACGGTTCTTGAACCCAGAAAACGGGATCACACTGGAATCTGGCCCCGAGATTTGGAACATCCCAAACCGCTCCCGTATCAAGCCCGACGACCTGGCCTTCGACCGGGCGTGCCTTGATGGTCCGGATTTGTGGGTTGAAGCGGGCGTGCCCGTCAGCCTGTTCATTTCCGACCGTTTGGCCAAGACACTGAAACGCGAGAAACTGCATACACGATTTGAGCTGTTGCGATGCCGTGTGGTGAGTTAAGAGCAAAAAATGTTAGCGAGATTTCTTGAATATATTGGCGGTGTAATTGTAGCTGTGGGCCTTTGCCTAGGCTTGTTCTTGCGGTTCCCTACTCGTGGGCAATATCTGCCAGAAAGCATTGCAAGCATGGACATCGCCATCGGCATAACACTCAGCGGAGCCGTTCTAATCCTTGCAGGCAAAATGTTGTAGCGCTGCTTGCTCAAGGAACAAGGAATACGCCCTCAGTTTACATCGCTGCGTCGTCAGAGCCGACTTTAGTACTATGTTCAGCATTGGCCAAAGTAGGCTCGAAGCGGAAATGTTGCTTCAAGCCGATTTCGGAAGCGCCTTGTCAAAAAAACAGGCGCCCCTCTCGGGACGCCTGCCGTAAATCCGATGTAACCGGAATTACTTGAGCTCGACTTCGGCGCCTGCCTCTTCGAGCTTTTTCTTGATCTCTTCGGCTTCGTCCTTGGAGACCTGCTCCTTGACGGCCTTGCCACCGGCTTCGACCAGTTCCTTGGCTTCTTTCAGGCCAAGACCGGTGATGCCGCGGACTTCCTTGATCACGTTGATTTTCTTGTCGCCAGCCGCTTTCAGGATGACGTCGAACTCGGTCTGCTCCTCGGCGGCTGCGCCACCGGCGTCGCCACCGGCCGGGCCCGCCATCATGACCGCGCCACCGGCTGCGGGCTCGATGCCGTACTCGTCCTTGAGGATGGTTTTCAGTTCTTGTGCTTCGAGCAGCGTCAGACCGACGATTTGCTCTGCAAGTGCTTTCAGATCAGCCATTTTAAGACTCTTTCCGTTGTCTAGATGTGTTCCAACGTCCGGGCGATTGCCCTACGCAGATCTCGTGAGGTGCCTTACGCCGCCTTTTCCTCGATGGTGGAGAGGATGGAGGCGATATTCGATGCAGGTGCGCCAATGGCACCGGCGATGTTCGAAGCGGGTGCGCCGATACAGCCGACGATGGAAGCGATAAGCTCCTCACGCGACGGCATTTTCGACACGGCCTCGACACCGGCCCGGTCCAGAACCGTGCCACCCATGTTCCCGCCAAGAATTTCGAACTTCTTGTTGTCCTTGGCGAAATCCTCGACCACCTTGGCAGCTGCCACGGGGTCTTCGGAAAAGGTGAGAACGGTCATGCCCTCAAGCAACCCGGCGAGACTTTCGCACTGGGTGCCGTCGAGGGCGATCTTGGCGAGCCTGTTCTTTGCAACGCGAACCGACGCTTCCGCGTCACGGGCACGCCCGCGCAGGTCCTGCATTTCGGCAACCGTGAGACCTTCGTAGCGGGAAACCACCACGACGCCAGAGCTTTCGAAGATCTGGCCGAGTTCCTCGACCACTTTCTCTTTCTGGGCTCTATCCACAGTTTTACTCCAGTTGATGGAGGGTCGACCCCTCCGGCTCGTTCCGGCACGGGCTTTCACCCATGCCACAAGGTCCGATCGGGTCGTCACATCGCAGGATCCGGGGCGCAAGAGGCGGCTCGGAAAGATGTCTCTTCCCGTCTCGGGCAGGACTTAGCGGCGTTGGATCCTGGGATCCGCAGCCCGCCCACCGTCTCGGACGAAATAAGGGCGCCCGCGAATCACGCGGATGCCCTCGGGCTGCGTGTTATCGCGTTGGCCGCCGAATGCCAAGGCCGCGGATCTTCTGGCCGGGATTTCGTCGGCGGCAGGCGCGGGTCAGGCGGCGCGGCGAAGCTCTGCCAGATCGTGCAGAAGCGCCATCAGCTCGGGCTTTGACACCGGTTTTGCCAGCACGTCCTGCATTCCCGACTGCCGGTATTCATCCGCCTGATGGTTGAGCGCATTGGCGGTGACCGCGACAATTGTCACACCCGGCCTGCCGCGCTGTTGCTCCATCTCGCGGATCGCGCGGGTAGCGGCCGTCCCGTCCATGCGCGGCATCTGAATGTCCATCAGGATCAGATCGAACTCGTGATCGGCGGCCAGTTCGACAGCGGCGGCACCGCTTTCGGCGTAAGACAGCACCGCGCCGGTGTTTTTCAGAAACCGCGTGAGGATCAGGCGGTTCGTGGCATTGTCGTCGGCGACCAGGACCTGCCAGCCATGCAGATCGGGTGGTTGATCGGCGGTCTTCGTCTGTTCGGAGGCTTCCTGCTCGACGGCGGCCTGCAGCGGCAGCGAGCAGTAGAAGGTCGTGCCGTTTCCGGCGCGGCTCAGCAGGGACAGCGATCCGCCCATCGCCTCGCAGAGCTGTTTGGAGATCGCAAGGCCAAGCCCGGTGCCGCCGAATTGCCGCGAGATCGACGCATCCGCCTGGGCGAACGGCTGAAAGATCCGGCCCCGCGCCTCGAGCGGGATCCCGGGGCCGGTGTCGCGCACCGACAACACAATTCCGTGACCGTCCACCTCCGGCATCGCGCGGATGCTGACGCTGCCGGTTTCGGTGAATTTCACCGCGTTGGCGATGAGGTTGTGCATGACTTGTTGCAGCCGCCGCTCATCCCCCATCACCCGTCGGGGCAGGTTGGCCTGCACCTGCAGGCTGAGCGTGAGCCCCTTCTCGCGTGCCGTTGCCGCGTAAAGGGCGCGCGCGGCTTCCAGCGTGTCGGCCAGCACAAACGGGCGATGTTCGACCTGAAATGCGCCCGCCTCCACCTTGGAGAGGTCGAGCACATCGTTGATCGTGTTGAGCAGGACGCCGCCCGACTGTTCGATGACGTCCAGGCATTGCGCCTGATCGTCGGTCAGCCGCGAATCCGCCAGTTCCGACGCCATGCCCAGGATCCCGTTCAGCGGCGTGCGGATCTCATGGCTGACATTGGCCAGGAAGCGCGACTTTGCGGCGCTGGCCAGGGCTGCGGCCTCATGCAGCCTGTGTTCGCGCTTTTGCGCGCGACCGGCAAAGAAAATCTCTGCCAGAACATACAGCATCAACAGCGATATCAGACCGGCGGTCAGAACATGGGTGAAGGAGCCAAGCTCGTCCACCGCGGTGGCGCTGATCGCCCAGATGGCCGGAGAAGCACCGGTAAAGGCGTCGGTCCAGACCCGTCTCGCGTCGAGCCCCTGTCGGGAGACCGCCGCGCGCAGCCGCGCGCTCTCCTCCGGCGAGAGAGGCGCGTCCGAAAAGATCAGCGGTTCCTCGGACACCATGAGACTCCGAAAGGCCTGCAGCTGGTTGTCGATCTGCCCCCAGCCCTGAACCTGGGATTGTTCCAGCACGTCCAGCCGGCTCCACAGGATGTCAAAGCGCAGTTGCACGTCGTCGACGCTGGCCGTTCCGGCCTCATAGGCCAGCAACTCGTTCGAGAACCGTTGCGATTCGAAGATCAGCTCGCTCATCTTCCAAAGCGTGGCGTTGGCGAGGTAGATCGCCCGCGCCTTGGTCTCGTTGCGCTCCCGCTCCGTCACAAAAAGCACGACACACAGCGCACCCGCGGCGCACACCGCGATGAGGGCGCGCAACGTGCGTGCATGCTCTGCAAGGTTGCGCAACATGACAGAGCCTCAGCGCACGACGTGCAGACGGGCCAGCTGCCAGATCATTTCGCTGTCGAACGGTTGCCGCGCCGCGCGTTCGGCGCTGAGAGGATAGACAATCCAGATCGGCCCCTTGTCGCGGATCCGCATTGGCCGGCCATTGTGATCCACGGCCAGCAGAACGTCATGCAACCACGCGTGATGCAGCGGAATTTCGACGGTGTAGTCATTGATTGCCGACGCGCGCAGGACGCCGGTGCCCGTGGTGACGCCCAGCGCCTCGAGCAGCGAGGCAAGCGTCGGCCCGGCAAAGACCTGCGGCCCTTCGGTGAAGGATGTATGCGTCTCGATCTCGCGCCAATCCAGAGATTGCAGCATCTCGCGGTCGAATACGGCGGCATCATCGGCATTCGTGCTGTCGATCACGCCGGTGACAACCAGCATCGCGCGGCCTTGAGGTGCGTCCAGCGCGGTTGCGCCGGAGCCAAGCGACGCCAGCAATGCCAAAGCACATGTCAGTATGATGCGATACATGGAGCCCTCCTTTGGCAACCCGACCGACGGGTTCCTGGACGGCAGGTCTAAGCGACATCTTTTAACGCCGCCTTTCGCGCATCAAAAAAGGCGGACCTCGCGGCCCGCCCTTTTCCGTAAAATTTGCAGCTGTTGTCAGTTGCCGGTGGCGTTGGTCACGTCCACGGTCACGCCGGGTCCCATGGTGGAGCTCAGGGCGATCCGCTTCATGTATGTGCCCTTGGCTCCGGCAGGCTTGGCCGCCGACACCGCGGCCACAAAGGCGCGGATATTCTCGACCAGCTTTGCCTCGTCGAAAGACGCCTTGCCGACACCGGCATGCACCACACCGGCCTTCTCGGCCTTGAACTGGACCTGACCACCCTTGGCGGCCTCGACGGCCTCCTTGACGTCCATGGTCACGGTGCCGACCTTGGGGTTCGGCATCAGGTTGCGCGGTCCCAGAACCTTGCCCAGACGGCCGACGATCGGCATCATGTCGGGCGTGGCGATGCAGCGGTCGAAGTTGATCTCGCCGCTCTGCACGGTCTCCATCAGGTCTTCGGCGCCGACGATATCCGCGCCTGCGGCCTGCGCCTCCTCGGCCTTGGGACCACGGGCGAAAACAGCGACGCGCACGGTCTTGCCGGTGCCGTTGGGCAGGCCGACAACACCGCGGACCATCTGGTCGGCGTGGCGCGGGTCCACCCCGAGATTCATCGCGATCTCGACGGTTTCATCGAACTTGGCGCTGGCGTTGGACTTGATCAGGCTCACCGCCTCTTCGACGGTGATGTCCTCTTTACCGGCGAAGGCCTCGCGTGCCGCGCGGGTGCGTTTTCCGAGTTTTGCCATGACGATTACCCCTTCACCTCGATGCCCATCGAGCTGGCCGAGCCAACGATGATCTTCATTGCCGCTTCGACGTCGTTTGCGCTGAGGTCCTTCATCTTGGCCTCGGCGATTTCGCGCACCTGCTTGATCGTCACGGTTGCGACGGTTTCGCGACCGGGTGTCTCGGCCCCGCGCGGACGGTTGCGCTTGCCCACCGGTTTCAGACCGGCGGCCTTTTTCAGGTAGTAAGACGCAGGCGGCGTCTTGATGTCCATGGTGAAGGACTTGTCCTGATAATAGGTGATCACGGTCGGGCACGGCGCGCCGGGCTCCATCTCCTGCGTCTTGGCGTTGAACGCCTTGCAGAATTCCATGATGTTGATGCCGCGCTGACCCAGAGCGGGTCCGACGGGCGGGCTGGGATTGGCTTTGCCTGCAGGGATCTGCAGCTTCATCTTGCCAGCAAGTTTCTTGGCCATGGGCCATCTCCTTTGCAACACCCGAGCGCACGCGTGCGCCGGGTCAGGTTATGTTGTGCGGTGCGGTCCGGATATCGCGATACCCTCGCCTCCCGCAGATGCGCCGTCAGCGACGGCTGGCGCGGCAATACACAAAAGCCATGTGCGAATCAAGTGACCGCGAACAGCAGATGCGCACTCGCCACACCGCCACCGTCGGCCTTTCGCTCAGCAATCGAGCGTGACCGCCCAGCCGGGGAACGGACGCCGTATCTCGGGGCGGAGGTTCGACAGTTCAAACCGCGTCAGATCCCCGAGAAACGCCCATTCGCCCGGAGCGATCTGCGCGCCGCACCCGCTTACCTGCGCGGCGGCGGATTCGACATCGCTCCCCTGGAACTTGTTTGATGGGGTCGGCAGTCCGACAACGGCCGAGCGGCGGTCTGCGGCCACCTCAACGCGGAACGACATGCCGTCCACTTTGGCGACCCCGGGGGTCGAGGCGCTTTGCGCGACAGCCTCGACTGCCGCCGCGGGGGGTGCCTCCTGCACGGAAACATCCGCCGGTTCGCACGCCGCGAGTGCAAGCAGAACGACGGGCGCTACGATCGAACTCTTCATGGACATACCTTTGCTTCATATAGGATTGAGAGCGCGACAGCCGGTTTGCAACCGGCAATTGCTGCTGCAGGCGCGATGCCGCGAGGGAGCCGACCCACCAACCGGTTCGAAGAACCGTACCGGGTCGGCATGGCTTCAGATCTCCTTGCTGACCTGAGTGTATTCCAGCTCCACAGGAGTTTCGCGGCCAAAGATCGAGACCGACACGCGCAGGCGCTGGTTGTCGTCGTCCACACCCTCGACCATGCCGTCGAAACCTTCGAACGGACCGTCGGTGACCTTGACCTTCTCACCGGTCTCGAAATGGATCAGCGTGCGCGGCGCGTCCTCGTTTTCCTGAACGCGGCCGAGGATCGCCTCGACCTCGGCATCGCGCATCGGCATCGGGCGGCCTTGCGGGCCCAGAAACCCGGTGACGCGGTTGATGTTGTTGATCAGGTGATAGCCGTGGTCCGACATCTCCATATGCACCAGCACATAGCCGGGCATGAAGCGCCGTTCGGTGGTGACCTTCTTGCCGCGACGGACCTCGATCACCTCTTCGGTTGGCACCAGCACTTCGTCGATCTGATCCTCGAGACCCTGCTCTTCCACAGATGTCCGGATCTGCTCGGCGATCTTCTTCTCGAAATTCGAGAGAACGCTGACCGAATACCACCGCTTTGCCATCTGGCCCTTACCCCGTGTCTGCGCGCGCCATGCGCCCGTGTGCGTCTGCATCCCGGCAGATGGCCGGGAGAAACAAAAAAGCGGCGTGCAACTCGAATCAGTGCACGCCTTGTCCGTCTCATGTCGCGGGAATACCGCCCGTCCTGACCGATTTCAAGACCCGGGATCATGCGCGTGCCGCAGGATCCGCCGTGCCGGTCAGCCGAAGATCGTCAGCACACCCTGAAGGCCGAACCGGATCAGCATGTCCACCAGAGCAAAGAAAATCGCCGTCAGCGTGGCCATGATGAACACCATCACGGTGGTCAGCATGACCTCGCGGCGGGTCGGCCAGACAACCTTGGCCACCTCGGCGCGAACCTGCTGAATGAACTGAAGCGGATTGGTGCGGGCCATGCCTGAATGTTCCGATCGTGTGCGTTGGCGTCCACTTACGCGCGCCCGCGCATCATTACAAGAGCAGCCGACCATTCCGGCCCGCAGCGCGTGGCCCACGTCACACAGAGTTGAAAATGACGCAACACCGCGCCGGGAACCAATTTTCCGGCCTCGCGTTAGCGCGTGCGCGGAATGATAAATGTCCTGAATTTTCTTTCTAAATATCTGAAATCTTTCGGGAACCTGTCCAGGCGCAAGGTGTTGTCTCCTCAGCAAATGGGTGTCGCACTTCTCAAGGCGCCCGACGCAACCAAAGAAGGAGACTGACAATGAAACGCTTTCTTACCGCAACCGCGCTGACGACTGTGATCGCAACTGCCGGTGTCGCTGGCACCGAAGGCCAGGAAGCCAAGATCAAGCAGTATCTGCCGCAGACCAATATCGAGATGTTGTCCGACGCGCAGATGACCCAGCTGATCACAATCGCCAACAGCGGTGACAGCTACTCGGAGAAGACCGAGCAGATGGAAAACATCGTGATGGAAAGCAACCCCGTCGAGCTGGAGCTGCGCAACGTGCAGACCACCGACCTGATCTATCTCGCGCCGAGCATCGATTTCACCGCCTTCACCGCCGAAGAGCTGGAGAATGCCGTAATCGTGGTGCGTGATGCGTCCTCCGTCGACGATGCACGCCAGCGCCTGCGCGTTATCGGTGTCGAGCGCACCATGGTGTCGAGCGGCATCCTGAGCGAAGCCGAGGTCAACACGATCAAGACCTTCGATCCGGAGATCAACCTTTCTGAGCTGACGGACGAAGAGATCGTGCGCATTCAGGCGGCCATCGCCTCGGGTGACCGCAAGTCGATCGACACGGCAATCACGTCGATCACCGACAGCTGATCGCTGACCCATTACCAAGAAAAGGGCTGCCTGCGGGCGGCCCTTTTTTTGTTGGGCGCTTCGGGTTTGGCGTTGAGCATGGTCGTTCGGGATGATGTCGTTGCGGACAGGTCTGAGCCCCTGTGCTGGAACAGCCGCCTGTTGCGGGAGGCCAAGGCCCGTTACGTCTTTCTGCGCATCGCCGAAGGGTTTGGATGGCATACGGCGGTGCTGGCGCTGTTTTGTCCGGATGTCGACGCGGCGGGCCGGGTGGGCGAGGGCGAAGGGCCGCCCGCAACGCGGCCGGGATCCTCGCTTCATCACATCGCGCTGAGTTTGCCCTGGGACGAGCAGGAGGCCGTCACCGACTGGTACAAGACGCTGCGCCGGGACGACAGCGTCGAAACCTTCGACTGGTTCGGCTGCCGCGGGGTCTTCACACGTGATCCGGACAGCAACACGGTCGCGCTGGTGGCGAAACACCCCGGCTGGGTCGCGCCGTCAGACGCGGCGTGATGTCCGGCGACCGGGGCAGCCTGGCAGCGACGGAACACGCCAGCGCGCAACCCAGCCATGGCACTCGCCCGCATCATCCGGGCTTTGCCAGATGCCAGACCTGTTCGGCCGGATAGTTCTTTGCCCACTCCGCCGGCACGCCCCCTCTGACAGGTGCGGCCTGCCGCGGCGCAAAGATCTCCCGGTCGTTCTGCACCGTGAAACCGATGTCGAGAAACACCGCGACCCAGTCCGAGATCGTCAGGTTGAAGCTGATCCCGCTGGGGTCGATCTCCACCTTGGTCCAGTCCGCGCCCCACATGCCGCGATAAGGCCGGTGCAGAACGGTGTCGCAGGGCGCTCCGTTTCGCGGGGTGCAGAGCAGCGACAACGGGTGGTTCCCAAGAAACACAAGGCGCCCGCCGGGGCGCAGCAGGCGCCATGCCTCGCGCAACCAGACCTCCGGACGACACCAGATCGCGGCCCCGTATTCGTCGGGTGACCCTCAGCATGCCGCCTGCGGGCAATCGGAAAAACTCAGGAATGTGGAGTAGCTACAGATCCTTTAGTTGTTTCGGTCCGGTGCAGACCCTGGACTGGCCGCATTCAGGACAGACGTCAGGAAGGGCGCGATGCCTTACAAAGGCTATGGGCAATATTGCCCGCTTGCATTGGCCGCCGAAGGCCTGTGCGAGCGCTCGACACTGCTGGTGATCAGCCGGGTGATTGACGGCTGCACGCGGTTCAACGAGATCAACCGCGGGGTTCCCAAGATCTCGGCGACTTTGCTTAGCCAGCGGCTGTCGCGGCTGGAGCATGCCGGTCTGATCACGCGCCTGCCGCTCGAAAACGAGCGCGGTTCGGCCTATGGGCTGACCGATGCCGGGCGCGACCTCGACCCGATCATCATGAGCTTCGCGGCCTGGGGGCAAAAGTGGTCGCGCAACAGGGAGACGGAGGATCTGGACCCCGCCTTTCTGGCCTGGAGCATGCATACAAGGCTGAATGTCGATGCGATGCCAGAGACGCGTGTGGTGATGGAGTTTGCCTTCACCGGCTCTCAGAAAGGCCTCAGCCGGTTCTGGCTGGTGGCCCAGAACGGTCATGTGGGTATGTGCCTGAAATATCCGGGCTACGACACGGATCTGACCATATCGGGCGATATCAGGCGCTCTGTGGAGGCCTGGCGCGGGTTTCGCGATCTGCGCCGCGAGATTGCGGATGGCCGGATCACCGTGGAGGGGCCCGAACCCTATCGCCGCGCGCTGCCGGACTGGCTCTTGCTGAGCGCCCTGACCGGGATCGAACGGCGCGTGGGCGACGAAAGCCGCGACGCGCGGGCGGCGTCGCTGGCACGGACCGGGTAGCGGCTGCGGAAAGGCGCGAACGCGACGCTGCCATATTGCGTCGGAATGGCGATCTGACCGCTCTGGATCAGCTCGGCGATGTCGTTCACTTCCCGTGCGGGCTCTCCCGGCGGGATGTCATGCAAGGAAGGCGAGACGAAGTTGCCATCCGCCAACCCCGTATCCGGCGATCTCGGCGGGGGGGCAGTCAGGCGACCAAGTCCCTGATCGCGCGCTGCACACAGGTATCGATCCGGGCGCACGCGCCTGCGGCAGATCGACGATCTGAACCAGCGTCTGGGCGAGGTCTGACGCGACCCGCGTATAGATAATGGGCCTGCGACATGTTCCGGCGAAGGGCGATCTTGCGATTGCCCCGGGTTTTGGACGTGCCGGACTGCGGGCCGGTCGGGATAACGCGCGGCGCAATGACGTGAAAAACGCGCCGAGACGGATTTCCGGAAGGTGTCTGGCAGGGGCAGCAGGGTTCGAACCCGCGACCTACGGTTTTGGAGACCGTCGCTCTACCAACTGAGCTATACCCCTAAGGCCGCCCGTGGAATACGAAAGCCGCCCGGGCAATGCAAGAGAGGAATTGCCTGCGCGGCGCGAATGACCCCGGCGCTGAGGTCGGGCAGGAGCGTCGGGCCCCGCCGTTTTCGCCGGTGTCTGCGCGTTCACGCCCATGATCGCGGCGAGGGTGCCCGACGCGCACATGAAAAACTCGGGCCGGCGCCACCGGCATGACACCCCGCACTGCACAGTGTAGCCTTGATCAACCGATCCCCTTCGCGATCCGGCCAATCGAACTGCAGAGGGCGCGCCGAGCCCCTCACTCGCGCGATCCAGCGGTTCGCTCGGACGACCTCGTCCCTCCGTCCCCCGGATTTTCGGCCGAGCCACGGCCAGATTCCGTTTCAATCGCTCACGAAACACCCGCCGCCGTCTCACGCGCTCTGGAGCCCGCTGAAACAAAAACGGCTATTTCAGATTTTTTCGCGCCGCAAAAACATGTGATCGTCCTGCGGCGAGACGCCACATTCGCAGGATGCTCACACAAACCCGGGCGCTGTGAGCCTCTGTGTGCACCTATTTCCTTGATCCGCACCAAAGCTGTGAAAATACGCACAGCCCCCGTCACGTGCGGCCTCACATTCAAGGGCACAAAGCCGTGAGCAACCCGCGATTTCTTCGTGATTTCAACATCGTCGGGCTGGCCCCTAGCTTGATTGGTGTCGGACAGACAAGCCGACGCAGACAAACAACAAACCGCGGCGCCGCCGCATCATCACAAACCCGAAAGGACCCTACAAATGAAACGCACCATCGCAACCGCCCTCGTCGCATTCACCGCCCTGACCGGTGCCGCGTCCGCCATGACCAACGCCACCGGCATCCAGAACGACGTCTCCGTCTATGCGCCGAACGCCGACACGTCGAACCTGACAACCGCCGAAGTGAACCTGCTCAAGTCCGTGATCCACGGCGGCGGCACCGAAAGCGAGAAGCGCGCAGCCGTTCGCTCGATTGTTCAGTAACCCTCAACCTCAGCCCAACCCAAATCTGAAACCCGAAAGGACCCTACAAATGAAACGCACCATCGCAACCGCCCTCGTCGCATTCACCGCCCTGACCGGTGCCGCGTCCGCCATGACCAACGCCACCGGCATCCAGAACGACGTCTCCGTCTACGCGCCGAACGCCGACACGTCGAACCTGACAACCGCCGAAGTGAACCTGCTCAAGTCCGTGATCCACGGCGGTGGCACCGAGAGCGAGAAGCGCGCAGCCGTTCGCTCGATTGTTCAGTAACCCTCAACCCAACCCAAATCTGAAACCCGAAAGGACCTTACAAATGAAACGCACCATCGCAACCGCCCTCGTCGCCTTCACCGCCCTGACCGGTGCCGCGTCCGCCATGACCAACGCCACCGGCATCCAGAACGACGTCTCTGTCTATGCGCCGAACGCCGACACGTCGAACCTGACAACCGCCGAAGTGAACCTGCTCAAGTCCGTGATCCACGGCGGTGGCACCGAGAGCGAGAAGCGCGCAGCCGTTCGCTCGATTGTTCGCTAGGCATGAATGATGCTCCTCCGTCACGCGCCCCCCTCCCAGGCGCGTGACGTAATGATCAGAGCCGCTTTCCCCCGGGAAGCGGCCTGTTTATTTTCAACCTCGGATTTTCCGGATTTTCAGAACAAAAAGGAGCGCCGCTCGGGCGCTCCTCATTTAACTCACCCGCGTGGCTCACGGGAGGTTTTGGCGGGCCAAAACCCCCTGTCGCCACCGGTCGGGAGACCCGACCTTTACGCGACGATCCTCGACACGACCTGAGGCGCGTCTCGGGATCGGCGCTTATGCAACGATCTTCGACACGACACCCGAGCCGACGGTGCGGCCGCCTTCGCGGATGGCGAAGCGCAGGCCGTCTTCCAT
>CANMMF010000023.1 GCA_947498985.1 uncultured Paracoccaceae bacterium
GAAAGCATCGTGCCAATAGACCAGAGGCCCACGATGCACTAACAATCAAACCGGACCACCCGATGGGGGCACGCCAGTGCCGGGCACCGACACCCCGATCTTTGCGCCGCCGGGCCACTCGCTGCTGATGGCCGCCAATGGCGCAGGCAAAACCGTCTGTGGCGCGGCGACCTGGCTGATCTCGCTCATCGCCTCTAGCAACCGACCGCCCATTCTGGTGATGGACCACAAGAACGCCGAGCTCGCGCGGCAATTGTACCGATGCTGGTCGAGCTGGGCGTGCCATTCGCCGTCATTGACGACAGCGCTGTTTTGGCGCCGAACTTTCCCGGCCGCGTGTCACTGAACTCCATCTCCGCGGTGGTCGAGAGCTTCCTCAATGCGCCTCAAGATCTGGTCTTCGCAACGGAAGCCGTGGCGCACGCGCTGATCGCAGAGCCTCCCGAAGGCGACGAGCGTAACAGGTATTTCCGCGACTGGCCGAGACGGCTGATCGAATTTGCCACGCTTGTTCTGCTCAAGCGCAATGCGCAACTCGCCACGCCGGGCGGCGTCTGGGCGCTGCTCAGCGATGCCGAGATGATGCAAAACTTCGCCGCCATCGAGGCCGAAGAAGGCGACGGAATCCTGCGAGTGCTGGCGCGCAGGATCCTCGCCATGGTCGGGCATGAACACTGACCACAGCATCTGCAAGCCGCGCAGGACGCGCTGCGGGTGTTTTCGACCGGCTCCCGCCTCGTCTCCGCCGGTCAGGCTGCAAACGCCACGCCCGCATCCCTCACCCGGAAGCGCGCCGTGACCTTCCTGGTCGGCAGTCAGCGCCATATCCGCCGCATGGCCGGCTACTACGCCATGCAACTCACGGGCTTTCGCGACGCGCTTTATGCCGAGGTCGGACCGCTCACGCTGATCAATGACGAGTTCACCAATGCGCCCTGCAGCAATTTGTCGACGCCCTGACAACGATCAGAGCGCTCGGAGGTGAGGCGCATAATATCGCGCAGTCGCGCTCCGAGATCGAAAAGAAGTTCGGCAAACACGCCGTCGACACAATCGGAGAGAATGCCATCGTAAAGCAATGGTTCGGATTCTCGGGCTTTTCTGAGGCAAGGCTCGTCTCCGAAATGATGGGCGAGCAGATGGCGGTGCAGGAAAGCCTCGGCGCCGACACCGCGTCCTTCCGTCTGCAGAGCAATCTCAACCTCACTAAGCAGCGCTGGATGTCGCCAGCTGAGCTGATGGCAATGCCGCCGCGTATGCAACTGATCCATGTGAAAGGGCTTGGCTTCTTTCTCGCCGCAAAGATCGGCCAGCAGCATCTCGATCCCTATTGCCGCCTGATAGCGCCCAATGAGCTCGAAAAAGGCCGCCTGCCGCCAGATCCAAAGATGACACTAACACATCCGGAGGAGACGCGATGATGCGCATTGCAGCGCTGTTTCTCTGGCTCATTGTCCCGATCGGGATATACGCCGGGTACCGTGCCTGGGGCACCCCGCACCTCGTGTGGAGCTACACTTATGTCGGCGGTGGCGGTGCCGATCCGTTTGCCAACCGCCTCTACATCACCTGCTCATATAGCGGCTGGACCGGCCTGCGCACGGCCACAGCGCGCGGCGGCAAGTGCGGATGGGTCCGTCTGATCAAAGGGGCAGATCAATGAAGCGAAGCAACGCCCTGACCAATGTGAGTTTCATACCGACGGTGGGACAGGCCAAAGCCCGAGATCAGTCCGCTGCGGGCCATCGCCTTGGTCCCATAGAGGATCGTCTCCGCCTTCACGGTTCCGCCTGCAATCAGCCCATCGCAATGATCCCGATCTGCTAGGGTAAACAGGCGATAGGGCGCAATGGCTTCCCAGAAAGAGATGTAATCCATCGGCTCAAGCCATTCTTCGACAGCTTCAATGTCTTGGAAAACAACCATGACATCACTCTACCACATCACGGGTTTTACAGCAATTTCAACGGCTTAAGGAGCACCCGGCATGTCTTCTGATATCGAGATCGGCATCGCGGAGATGTTCCGGGACGCGGTAAAGCAGAATATCGTGATGGAATTGCGCACCCAGGCCGACTGGGACCGCTTCAAGGAAATCGACGAAGCCGCGCGCGCGCAAACTGCTGAGGAAAACCGCGCTTTCCAGCATGACCGATCCCAGCGTCTGGTCGAAGCCCGCAAAGAGATCATCGACCGTGCTGGTGCGATAACCCACGATCACCCGACACCCTTCGGCACGGACAAGTTCGACAAGGCGGCCATTGACCGCCAGGCCAATCGCAAAGTTGATGCCGATCACCAGCGCTGCTTGCTCGCCATTCAGCAGCGCGAAGCCGATAGCTATGTCGCCCTGCGCGAGGACATCCACACCCGCGAAGGCATCCGGGATCAGGCCCGAGACGCCTTTACCCGCTCGGTTGATCGCCGCAACGGCGACGACCGGCGCATGCCCAGCCGGGATCGCTAGAACCAGCCAACAAACAGAAAAAGGAGACACCCGTGAATACAGCGACTTCTCAAAACCCGACCAACGCGCGTGATAGGGCGCGCAACAGCTATACTGGTCAGCGCCTCACTGACAGCGAGTTCGAAACCGCCTGGAACATCACCGGCATCATCCGCCGCGAGCTGGAAAAGTCCGGCAGCTTCATCGAGCCCCTGACCGATTACGCCCGCACCTTCGCCGGGCGGAACGCCGTTGATGCATCCAAGCAGGAAATGATTTTGCGGGACATGTACGCCGCCAGATACGGCGAAACGCTGAACAAAACGCGCGAAGCGCTGCTTGAGCGGGACGCTCGGGTTCGCGAGGTCGGACAGGATCGGGCGTTGCATCATGCCCGTACTATTGAGGGGATGATCAAGGATGGTCCGACAATGCCCTTCTATCAGGCGCTGGACAAGGCCGCGATTGCCATGGCCCGCAAGCATCAGATCACCGAAAGCGGTGCAAAATCCATGATGAAGGAATCCTTCGAAGCCGCAGAAGGGAAACCGCTCTACGACCACGGCAAAGACGTGGAGGCCCGCTATCATGCGCCGGTCCGCAAGGCTGAGCGCGCCACACGTCAGGCTGAGCGCGGCTCACAGCGCAGCCGGACGCAAAACCGCGTACCGCAATGATCATTCTGCGCCGTCGCGTTCGATTAAATCGTTGCAAAATATAGGAATTTATGCCTATCATGTTCCCTTTTCGTTGCAGCGCGATGGTCGCGCGCAACGCCAAACAGGAGAACACCAGAAGAAGGACAAGCATGCCCAAATCCGCCCCGAACACCACCTCAAACGCAATCGCCCCGCCGACCAATAGCGTCCCCGGACCACCCCAGCGCACTGTCGCTTTCGACTGGCGGGACTAGCTCCCCCATCTGGAGGAGGCCGATATCCCTGAGGATCAAAAGCGGGCCTTCATAGAGGCGCTGTGGTCCATCATTCTGGGATTTGTCGATCTTGGGTTTGAGGTCACGTCTCCCGACGAAGTCCCCACAGAATCCTGTGGAGAAGCCATCGACCTCAAGGCCGCGCTGGCAGCGGCTGTGGTAAGCTCGGAGGAGCAGGAGGAGGTTCGGACATGACACAGGCAAAGCAGAAAGCGGTGATTTATTGCCGTGTCAGCTCGCGCGCTCAGGAAACCCTTGGACATGGTCTCGAGAGCCAGGAAACCCGCTGTCGTCAGCACGCCGAGTACAAGGGTTATGAGGTTGCCGGGGTCTTTCCCGATACGTTTACCGGCGGTGGCGACTTCATGGCGCGGCCCGGGATGAAGGCGTTGCTGTCGTTCCTGGACGCGCAGCCGAACGAGCGGTTTGTCGTGATTTTTGACGATCTGAAACGGTTTGCCCGCGATCTGGAATTCCACATCAAGCTGCGCCGCGAAATGGATGCGCGCGGCGCCACGCGCGAATGCCTGAACTTCGACTTCAACGACACGCCGGAAAGCGATCTGCAGGAGATGATCCTTGCGGTTGCCGGAGAATACGAGCGGAAGAGCAACGGCCGTCAGGTCGCCCAGAAGATGAAAGCCCGTATGGAATCAGGGTATTGGCTGCACGCCGCCCCTGCCGGCTACAAATACGAAACGCAGCGTGGCCATGGAAAAATCCTGGTCTTCGATGAACCGCTCGCCTCGATTGTGCGCGAAGTCTTCGAAGGATATGCGACTGGTCGCTTTGCCACTCAGTCGGAGGTTCGACGGTTCCTGGACGCCCAGCCCACCTTTCCCCGCAACGGCAAAGGTCAGATCACCCAACAACGGGTTACGGATATCCTCGGTAATCCGCTCTACACCGGCCACATCTGTTCGGAAACCTACGGTATCAACTGGCTCAAAGGCCACCACCCCCCGCTGATCTCCATCGAGACCTTCGACAAGGTGCAGCAGCGCCGCGCAAACCCGCCTAATGCGCCCAAACGCGCCAATGTGGGTGACGACTTTGCCCTGCGTGGTATCGCCACTTGTGCGGGCTGTGACGTGCCCCTGCGGTCTTCCTGGGCGAAAGGCAACACCAAGCGCTACGCCTACTATCTCTGCCAGACTAAAGGCTGCGACCACTACGGCAAGTCCATCGCGCGCGACAAGATCGAAGGCGAGGTTGGCGATCTGCTGAAATCTCTGCAGCCAACGCCCGGCTTGATCTCTCTCGCAAAAGCCATGTTCCGCCATGCCTGGGACCAGCGGCTGGCCCAAGCCAAAGATGCTCAAGAGGTGGCAAAAGCCCAACTGAGGACGCTGGACAAGCAGATCGAGAGCGTCCTGGACCGGATTCTTGGCGCCAGCAATGCCACTGTGATCGCCACCTACGAGAAAGAGATCGGTGATCTCGAAAAGGAAAAGGCGCGTCTAGGTGGAATACTGGATCAACAGGACGATCCCGACGGCAGCTTCGACGAAAAACTAGAACCCGTCCTCGCCTTCCTCGCAAACCCCTGGAAACTCTGGGAAACAGGTCAGACGAACCTGCGCACATTGGTGCTGAAACTGACCTTTCCGGGCCGCATTCACTATGACCGAAATAAGGGCGCTAGAACCCCGGAAATAGCGTTTCCGTTCAAAGTGTTAGAGGGAATTCAAGACCCACGAGTTTGTTTTGGTGCCCCCACACGGACTCGAACCGCGGACCTACTGATTACAAATCAGTTGCTCTACCAGCTGAGCTATAGGGGCACCGTGGGGCAGATTTAGGACAGGTGCGCGCTGAGGTGCAAGCGCAAATGTCCGGGGGGCTTTTCGGAGGCCGACAGTCTTCCGGAGCATGAGTTGCAAATTTGGGGTGCAAGCCGGTTTGATGCTGTCGGGCGCTTTCGAGACATGCGGGCTCAGGTCTTCGATCGGGTTGCGGCACGTGATGGATCGGTGGCAACCCGAGACCGCAAAAGACACATATCGGGCAGATCTGCAAAACGCCAAGGCCGCCGCCGCGCCCGCCCGTCATGGAGCCGGGCCTCGGTCCGAACCCTCACCGGCGCGTCCGCCAAGTCAACGCGTTCAAAGCAGCAACCCAGCGGCCCGATAACGGTTTCCCTTCTGCCGAAAGCGCCTATAGTGTTGCTCTGAGTAGACAAAAAGACCCATCCCATGCAGGTCATTCTCCATACAGGCGTGCATTGCACCGATGACGACCGGCTGCTGAAATGCCTGTTGCGCAATGCCGATACCTGGCGGCACGAGGGCATCTCTGTGCCCGGGCCGGGCAAGTACCGGCAGCTTCTGAGCGACGCGGTCAACAGCCTCGCCAATGCCGAGCCCGCGCCGGATTCCCGCGAAGTGCTGATGGATGCGATCCTGTCGCAGGACCCCGAGCAGGTGGACCGGCTGGTGCTGAGCCACGAGAACCTCTTTTCGGTGCCAAAACTGCTGTTGGGCGGCGGGCGGTTCTACCGCAAGGCCGAGACGCGCATGCGCATGGTCTGCGACCTTTTCACCGGCGACCGGATCGAGCTTTTCATGGCCCTGCGCGATCCCGCCACCTTTCTGCCCGCCGTCTATGCCGCGACGCCGCATGAGGATTTCGACAGTTTTCTCAATGGTGTAGACCCTATGCATCTGCGCTGGTCGGACCTGCTGCGCCGCATCCGCACCGATGTGCCCGAGGTGCCGATCACCGTCTGGTGCAACGAGGACACGCCGCTGATCTGGGGTGAAGTGGTGCGCGAGCTGGCCGGGATCGAGCTGAGCCGCAAGATCGTCGGCGCCTTCGACGTGTTTTCCGACATCATCTCGGCCGAGGGCATGAAGCGCTTTCGCGCCTTCCTCAAAGAGCATCCCAATATCAACGAGATGCAGAAACGCCGGGTGATGACCGCGTTTCTGGACAAATACGCGCTTGAGGACGCCATCGAGCAAGAGCTCGACCTGCCGGGCTGGGATGCGGCCTATGTCAACGCGCTGAGCGAAAGCTACGAGGAAGACCTCTACACGATCGAGCGTCTGCCCGGCGTTACGGTGATCACACCCTGAGCGGCGCGCGCGAGGCCCGGCACCCGCCGCGTCAAGCCATTCCCAACGCGGATTTGTACATCTCGAGCACCGCTTCTTCCTCGGCGATGTCATCGGCGTCACGCTTGCGCAGCGCGATCACCTTGCGCATGACCTTGGTGTCGTAGCCGCGGCCCTTGGCCTCGGCCATGACCTCTTTCTGCTGGTCGGCAATGTCCTGCTTTTCCGCCTCAAGCCGCTCGAAGCGTTCGATGAACTGGCGCAATTCGCCGGCTGCGACACCGTAGCTGTCAGACCCTGAATCCTGCATGTTTCTGCCTCCTGCCAAACTCGAAACCCTCCCCTACAAGTCCGCGCGCGCGCGGGCAAGTGGTTGCGCGACCGCAGCACCTGCGGTACCGCGCTTGGCAGATGACGGGCAACGCCGGGAGAGAAGGATGGACTGGCTGATCTGGAGCGGCGCGGCGGTGTCCCTGGCGGGGCTGGCAGGCCTGCTCTATTGCATCGTGCGGATCTGGAAGGCGCGCGGCGCGGGGCTCTCCGACGAGGCGCTGCGCGACGAGGTGCGCCGGATGGTGCCGCTCAACATGGGGGCGCTCTTTTGCTCGGTTATCGGTCTGATGATGGTGATCGTGGGCATTTTCCTCGGCTGACGCAGGGCATGGGCCCTGACGGTTCGCGGCCTGCATCGCGCGCCTATAGCGCGTCGAAGCTCCGGCCGTTCTTGATCAGCTCATGCCAGACCGGCTCCGGCGTCCAGAACGCCGTGTCTGGATGGCCCATCCGTGTCATGTCGGTCGCCACAGGGAAGAGCCCGCGCAAACTGACCGCTTTCATCGGGCCGCCACGATCCCGCGGAAATTTCAACCCCAGCATCGCCACCACGTCGAGGTCGCTGGCCCGCCGCGCCATGCCCCGGTCGAGCATCCGCGTGCCCTCGTTCGCCATCGCCCCGAGCAGCAGCGTGATGATCCGGCTGTCCGACATCGGTTGCGGCTTGCGTATCGCGTCGAGATGCGCCTGCACCGCGGGATCTTCACTCGCGCCACCCTGTGACCAATTGTAGAAACCCGCCCCGGCGCTTCGGCCGCTTCGCCCCTCCTGCACCATTGCGGCCGACCAGTTCTGCGCGCCGTCCGCCCTCTCGGCCTGACCGAACTCGGCCAGCCCCATCACATCCCGTGTCTGGAACGGCGGCGCCTGCCAGCCCCAGGCCTGCACCGCGCGATCCACGGCGTAAGGGTCCGCGCCGAGATCGACAAGCGCGTCGGCGGCCCGGTGCAGCGCGGCCATCAGCGATCCCGCCAGGCTGGACCCGGTGGATGTCACGTGAACGGGCAGCTTCTTGAGCCGATCCGCCAGCGCCAGCGCGGTTGCGATCTGGCGCGGATCGGCCTCGGGGCCATGGATTATTTCGACCAGACGGGTCGCGAAGACCGGCGGCGCGAAGCGCAGGCCCAGCGCGTCGACCCGCGCCTGCATCGCCACCGCGCGCACCAGATGCGGCGGGGCCGGAACATCGCCCTGCCCGCGCGCCGCATGCAGGATCATGTCGGCACCCTCGACCATGGCGGCGCTGTCGCCGGTTCTGAGCTTGGCCATCCGCGTCTCGACCCTGTCACCGGCATCCTCGCCGATGGGCACGATCTGCGCAAAAAGCTGGCGCAACTGCGCCACGCCGTCTTCGCGGGCCGCCGCGTCCCGCGTGCCCCAGTTCACCGCGAGCCCGGCATTGAGCGCCGCCGCCGCGATCTGGACCGCCAGCGCGCCACCGCCCAGCAATGCGATCCGCTCGATTGAGGGCACTGTCGGCAGGTCGGCGCCGCCAAAGCGCCGCGCATCGCGCTCGGCGAAAAACGCATGGCGCAGCGCCTGCGCGCTGTCGGAGGCCAGGCACTCGGTGAACGCGTCTTCCTCCATCGCAAGCCCCGCTTCGAAGGGCACAAGCGGCGCCGCCTCGACCAGCGCCAGAATGCGCCGGGCGGCACTCTCCTCAGAGCCCGCGATCCGGTCGCGCGCGGTGGCGATCTGCTCCTGGTAGGCGGCCATGTCCTCAAACCCGGCGCGGCGGTCGCGAGACGGCATCGGCGGCGTTTCCGCGGCGCGCAGCTGCCGGCAGAATTGCACGACATCGCGGCGCAGATCGCCCTGGCTCAGGCCGTCGAGCAGCCTGCGCGCATCGGGCGCAAGCGCCGAGAGACCGCGCGCGCCCACCAGCATCTCCAGCGCCAGCTTTGCTCCGGCGAGCCGCGGCAAACGCTGCGAGCCTCCCGCCATCGGCGGCAGCCCGAGCCGGATTTCGGGCAGCGCCAGATGCGCGTCGCGGGCGGCGATGCGACAATGTGCGGCCAGCGCCAGCTCCAGCCCGGCACCGGACACCTTGCCCGCCAGCGCCGCAACCACGGGCTTTTCGGCAAAATCGAGCCTCGCGCAGAGATCGCGCAGCGCAGGCTCGGCAAACCCGGTCTGATATTCGCCCATGTCGGCGCCGGAGGAGAACCCGTAGCCCGCGCCGATCAGGGCGATCTCCTGCACGGTCGGGTCTTCTTCGGCGCGGTCGATCATCTCCATCAGCGCCGCGCGCAAGCCGCGCGTCAGGGCGTTGCCCGGCGGCGCGGTCAGGCTGAGAAACGCCACGCCCTGTTCGACCGCATACCCGATCACATCCGTCATCTGCCCGCTCTTCGCTGCCGGAGGCCGCCGGTGCGGCCTTGCCACTCTGCTGCGCCGTTCATCCGCGCCTGGCCCAATTGAGTCGGAAAGCCGCGCCGCTGGCAAGCCTGCGGCTGCAATTCGGTCCTGGCCGTGGCGTTCAGGTCCCGCGCGGAGCGTCAGATCGGCAGATTGTCGAAGAAATCCTCCGACGCGCGGTCATAGCGCGCCTCCAGCGCTTTCTGCGCCCAGCGCGGCGCCTCCCGGCCCAATCCTTCGAGCCCGCGCACGGCCTGCTCGAGATGATCGAGCGCCACTTCGCGGTCCTGCGACGCCCCGGCCGATTCCGCCTCTGCAAGCTCGGCCTTCAAGACCGCGATCCGTTCCAGCAATTCCGGTGCCATATGTCCCCTCTTCCCACATCGCGCGCGCCCTCAGCTCCCGAACGTCGGGGCCGCGCGCGATCAGTCTCGCGCATCCCCGCCGCCCTGCGCCTTGACGTGGGTCAACGCAGATAGAGCTTGATACATATTCACGTTTAATTATATGAATAGCGGGTAACCGATGGAGCAGCGATATGACCCCCGAAGTGACCGGCTTTTTCGACGCGGCGACAAACACCATTTCCTATGTGGTGCGCGATCCCAACGGCGCGGCCTGCGCGATCATCGACAGCGTTCTCGACTTCGACTATGCCTCCGGCCGCACCGACACCCGGTCTGCCGACGCCATCATCGCGCATGTGCGCAGCCACGATCTCGACGTGAAATGGCTGCTGGAGACCCATGTGCATGCCGACCACCTGTCCGCGGCCCCCTATCTGCAAGAGGCGCTTGGCGGCCAGATCGGCATCGGCGAAGAGATCAAGACCGTGCAGAACACGTTCGGCAAGGTCTTCAACGAAGGCACCGAGTTCCAGCGCGACGGCTCGCAGTTCGACCGGCTCTTTGTCGAGGGCGACAGCCTGCATATCGGGCAGTTGCGCGGCGACGTGCTGCACACGCCCGGCCACACCCCGGCTTGCCTCACCTATGTCATCGGCGATGCGGCCTTTGTCGGAGACACGCTTTTCATGCCCGATTTCGGCACCGCGCGCTGCGACTTTCCCGGCGGCTCGTCCGAGACGCTCTACGATTCGGTGCAGAAGATCCTGGCGCTGCCGGATGAGACGCGGATCTTTGTCGGCCACGATTACAAGGCGCCGGGGCGGGACGACTTCGCCTGGGAAACCACCGTCGGCGCTCAGAAGGCGCTCAACGTGCATGTCGGCGCGGGCAAGTCGAAGGCGGATTTTGTCGCCATGCGCGATGCGCGCGACGCCACGCTGGGCATGCCGAAACTGATCATCCCGTCGCTGCAGGTCAACATGCGCGCAGGCCAGATGCCGCCCGCCGATGACGATGGCGACGTGTATCTCAAGGTGCCCGTGAACAAGCTTTGACCAAGGGGCCATCGGGCCGTCGCAATTTCGGGAACACAACATGGAACAGGACTGGATCTGGGGGCTCGCAGGCGGGCTCTTGATCGGAAGCGGCGGCGCGGTGTTGCTGCTCGCCAACGGGCGCATCATGGGGGCCTCGGGAATTCTGGGCGGGCTGGTCGACGGCAGCGGTCGCGACACGGCTCTGGAACGGCTGGGTTTTCTGCTGGGCACCGCCTGTCTGCCGCTGCTGCTCTGGGTGCTCACGGGCCCGGTCGAGACGCATCTGACCGACAATATCGCGATCCTCATCATCGGCGGTCTGCTGGTCGGGCTCGGCACGCGGATCGCCAACGGCTGCACCTCGGGGCACGGGGTCTGCGGCATGTCGCGGCTGTCGCTGCGCGGGTTCGTCGCCTCGGCCAGCTATATTCTCGCGGGCGCGATGTGTGTGCTGCTCTTCCGCCACATACTGGAGGTGATCTGACATGCGGGCGGGATATGCGTTTCTCGCGGGCGCGCTTTTCGGCGCCGGGCTGTTCCTGTCGGGCATGACCGACACGTCGAAAGTGCAGGGCTGGCTGGATGTCTTCGGCGACTGGGATCCGACGCTGGCCTTTGTGATGGGCGGCGCGATGCTGCCGATGGCGCTGGCCTGGAGCGTCACGCGGCGGCGGTCCTCGTCACTGACCGGCGCGGCCTTTCCGCCCCCCCCGGAGCGCCGCATCGACCTGTCGCTGATCAGCGGATCGGTGATGTTCGGCATGGGCTGGGGCCTTGTGGGCCTCTGCCCGGGCCCGGTCATCGCGTCGCTGAGCTATGGCGGCTGGGGGCTCTATGTGTTCCTCACCGCGATGCTGGCCGGCATGGCAGTCGCGCCCGCGCTGCGCAGCCGACTGGACAGACCGATGCCTGCGGAGTAACCAAACCCATGGATATGCGCCAGATCAGCCCGACCTATTTCGTCTCTCCCCAGATCGCCCCAGAGGATGCCGGGGCCATCAAGGCCGCCGGGATCGTGCGGGTGATCTGCAACCGGCCCGATGCCGAAGTGCCGCCCGGCCTGCAGGCGGATGCGGTGGGCGACGCCATGCGCGCCGCCGGGCTGGAGTTCGAGGTGCTGCCGATCACGCACCAGACCATGACGCCGGAGAACATCGCCCGCCAGACGGAGCTTGCAACGCAAGCCACGGGGCCGGTGCTGGCCTATTGCGCGTCCGGCACGCGGTGCACGGTGGTCTGGGCTTTGGGCCAGGCCCCGCAGCAAAGCGCCGACGCCATCCTGCAGGCGGCGGCGGCAGGCGGCTATGACCTTTCGGGCTTGAGGCCGACCATCGAGGCGCTTTCGCGCGGGTGATCGCGCACGGTCTGAGGTTTTTTGCAGGAAGCACCGGGAGATGCGCGTTCAACAGAGGCTTTCGTCCCTCCCACCAAGCGCGCCTGACGAAATGCCTGATACATCGCGCATCACGTAACGCTTTGAAATCCTTGATTTCAGGCAGCATTTCGTGAGTCAGGTTTCTTGCGTGGCGCTATCGGAATCGCCTGCTCGCGGTTTCCTATGCGAACCGGTGCGGTCAGTGTTTTCCAGCCTAAAGCCCGTCGCGAGCAGTCCTGGACGTCGCGACCCGCGCCGTACTCACCCTGACAAGCGATGCTCTGACACGCCGCCATGTTGCAAAAGGGCCGTGCGATCTCAAACGGACACCAGTATCTGCCAAGCAACACACGACGCGCCGTCACTTGTCGAAATCGAAATCCATCGTGGCCGGTTGGAAATCACCGTCGCCTGCGCCTGCCGTATCCATTGCCGCATCCACCGATGAGAAATCGAAATCGCCGCCAAGATCGCCGCCATTGCCACCGGGCTCAAGCGGCGGCAGATCGGGCAGCTCTTCCCCGGCATCGATCGCCGGAAGCGCTGCCATCGCCGCATCGAAACTCTCCTCCGGCGGCGCGGCCTCCTCTGGCGGTGCGGCGGGCTCAGGTGTCGCTGCCGCGACGGCGAGGTTTCGCGGGCCCGCCGCTGCCCGCGCTGTTTTCTCACCTTCCGGCCAGTTGATCCGGATCGCGCGCATGCCGTTCATCTGCCCGATCCGTCCCTTGGCCACGAGCTTGCCCTGACTGGCCCGCAATTCGAGCCCGTCAAGCGCATCATCCGGCAGCGACAGCAGATCGCCGGGTTTGAGCGCCTGCGCCTGCGACAGGGGCATGCGGACCCGGCCCAGCACGGCGTCCAGCCGCAGGGGCAACCGCTCCATCAGCGCGGCATGCGGGCCGGGCCCCGCCGCATCCGACGTTGCGGGATCGGGTTTCTTTGCGATCACACGCTCGGGCAGGATCACGCTCAGCGTGCCCTTGCGCCGCCCCAATGCCAGGTCAATCGTCACCCGGAACGCGCGGTAGCCCGAGGCATCCAGCAGCAGGCTGGCGGAGCGCGCATCCTCGATCATCGCGCCGAAGCGGTAGCCTTCAAGCTGCGGCAGCAGCGGATGTTCTGCGAGATTTTCGGCAAACCGTTCGAGCGCGGCATCGATCAGCGGCGCCACCATGGCCGCATCGGTGGCCGTGAGCGGGCGATCCTCCAGCGGCATCGTGGTGACCTGCTGGATGGTCTGCACTTCGATCACACCGGTCATGATCTCGCGATCGACGCAGGCCACACCCACCGCCCCGTCGGGGCCATCAAGCAGCATCAGCAGGGCATTTTCGTCGAGCCCCGAGATCACGCCATCCTGATCGAGCCGTTCGAGCTGTTCGCCCTGGCTGACCAGCGCCAGATCCCAGAGCAGATCCGCACTGCGCGACAACGCCCGCCGCAGCGCCTTTGCAGGCGACATGCCACGGGCCTCAAACGCCCGTTGCGCCGCGTGTGCCTTGCGGCCCAGAACGTCCTGTCGCGCACCATCAGCCATGAATTGAAACACCCGTCATGCACTGCCTCCCCCTGCGTTATGGGGCGATTTGGTTACCAACCGCTTTAAACCGGACAGTTTTCTGCGAAACACCCCTGCGCGGCGCGCCGGATCTACTGCGCCGCCAGAGCCCGCGCCTCCGGCAGGGTCACGCGAAACGCCGCCCCCGCCTGCCCCGGCAGGTAGGACAGATTGCCGCCCAGACGCGTCATGATCTGGCGCGAGATGGCCAGCCCGAGCCCCGCGCCACCGGCCTTCTGGTCGCTGACCCGGGCGAATTTCTCAAAGATCAGGTCCTGCTGCTCCGGCGCGATGCCAGAGCCGTTGTCGACAAAATCGATGACCGTGCGGCCTTCGGCCTCGCCCACGCGGATCTGCAGGCGTGGCACCGCGGCGTCGCAATATTTGCGCGCATTCGAGATCAGATTGATGAACACCTGGCTCAGCCGGTCGATATCGGTGTTCAGCCAGATCGCCTCGCTGCGCGGATCGCGGAAGATATCGAGCCGCAACCCGCCATCATCGGCCAGCGCTGCCGCCACCGCGCGGTCCAGCGTGTCGGTCAGCTTGCCTTCGCGCAGGTTGAGGCTGACCTGGCCGTTCTCCAGCACCGACAGATCGAGCAGATCATCGAGCAGCCGGGTCAGCCGGATCGCTTCATCATGGATGATCGACGCATATTTGATCCGGTCGACCGAGGCGAGCCCCTCGGCATCGCGCAGGATCTCGGAAAACGCGCGGATCGAGGTCATCGGCGTGCGCAGCTCGTGGCTGATCTGGCTCAGAAACGCGTCCTTTTGTGCCGAGAGCCGCGTCAGCTTGTCATTGGCCTCGCGCAATTGCCGCGCGGTGCGGGTGAGCTCGGAGCGCTGTTCCTCGAGCCGCGCGGAATGCTCCATCATCTGCGCGGTCTCGTCGGCCACAGCCATCAGATCGGCGACCGACACCGCCTGGCCCGCCACGATCTGCCCCAGCATCGCATGGGCGGTGGCCGCGCCCACCGACCCGGAAAGTTCACGTTCCAGGATCTCGAGGAAATCCGGCGTCGGGTCGGGCAGATGGCCTGAGATCCCCTGCTTGCGTGCCTCGCGCAGGAACAGGGCCTGCGCTTCCGGCGCGCCGAGGATGCGCTGCGACATCACCATGAGATCCTCGGATTGCGCCAGACCGCCCGACCAGCTGCGCGCGCTGCCGCCGCCGATCTGCACATTGACAAATTGCGCGCCCTGCAGCCGCTCCAGCGGCGACGGGAAACTGATCAGCGAGACCAGGAAAAACACCACCGAGTTGAAGGTCATCGACCAGAAGACCGCGTGCATCAGCGGATCGAGCCCGTCGATGCCGAAAAGCGCCTGCGGACGCAGCCAGCCGATGCCGAACGGCCCTTCGGAGAAGAGCGCCATGGGCAGCACGGTGCCTTGCCCGAAGCTGGGCAGGTAAAGCGTGTAGAGCCAGAGCGCAAAGCCGACGCTGAGCCCCGCGAGGGCCCCCATGCGCGTGGCGCCGCGCCAGAACAGCCCGCCCAGCATCGCGGGCAGCACCTGCGCCACACCGGTGAAGGCCACAAGCCCGATGACCGACAGCGCCTCCCCGCCGCCCGAAAGCGCGTAATAGGCGTAGCCCAGAAATAGCACCCCGGCGATGGAGAGCCGCCGCGAAAGCAGCACCACATGGCGCACATCGCCCGACACGCTGGCCGACCCGGCGCGCAGGCGCAGCCAGATCGGCATCACGATATGGTTCGACACCATGGTCGAGAGCGCAATGGCCGCGACGATGACCATGGAGGTGGCGGAGCTGAACCCGCCGAGGAAGGACAAGAGCGCCAGCCCCTGCTGGCCATGCGCCAGCGGCACGGTCAGGACAAAGAGATCGGGGTTCGCGCCTTTCGGCAACACTTCGAGCCCGACCACCGCGATGGGCACGATGAACAGGCTCATCAGCATCAGGTAAAGCGGGAAGGCCCAGGCCGCCATGCGCAGCTGCGCGTCGCTGTCATTCTCGACCACCATCACCTGGAACATCCGCGGCAGGCACAATAGCGCGGCAGCCGACAGGAACGTCAGACCGACCCAGCGGCCGCCGTTCATCTCCCAGAGGCCCAGCTCGGAGGCGTCGATGCGCGCCAGCGTGGCCCCCACACCGCCCGACAGCCCCCAGACCACAAAGCCGCCCACCGCCAGCAGCGCGGCCAGCTTGACGATGGCTTCAACAGCGATGGCCATGACCACGCCGTGATGACGCTCATTGGCGTCAAGGTTGCGGGTGCCGAAGATCACCGTGAAGACCGCAAGCCCCGCGGCCACCCAGAACGCGGTCAGCCGGTCATCCGCCACATCGGAGACCTGCGGGTTGGCAAACACCTCGACGCTGAGCGTCACCGATTGCAGTTGCAGCGCGATATAGGGCGTCGTGCCCACCACCGCGAGAATGGTCACGCCGATGCCCAGCAGGTTCGACTTGCCATAGCGCGAAGAGATCAGGTCAGCCACGGAGGTAATCCGCTGCGCGCGCCCGATGCGCACCAGCTTGCGCAGGATCCACCACCAGCCGATCAGCACCAGGCTGGGGCCGAGATAGATCGTCAGGTACTCCAGCCCGCCGCGCACCGCCGAGCCGACCGCGCCGTAAAACGTCCAGGCGGTGCAGTAGATCGACAGCGACAGCGTGTAGATGATCGGCGCGCTCAACCAGCCGCCACGGCCGCGCCGGGCCGCGCGCTCGGCCACGAAGGCCACCGCAAAGAGAAAGAGCACATAAGCGACAGAGATCGCCGCCAATGCGTTGAGCGTGGTCACCGCGGCTCACCGTCGTCTTGCGGCGCATCGCCGCCGCGTCCCAGCGCACGGATCAGCAGCAAGGCCGCCGCCACCAGCCCCAGCCACACCGCAAAGACATAGACCAGCGCGTCGGAGGTGCTCATCCCGTCGCTGTCGAGCCCCCAGAGCAGCGGCAGCATCCAGAGCAGCAGTCCAAGGACCGGCAGGAACCGCGCGCTGTCGGCCAGACGCCGCCTGCGATAGGATTGCCGCTCGACGAAGATCGGGGCGGTGCGCCGCGGCTCGGGCGCGTCGCTCATGACGCCTTGAGTGCGCGCACCGCGTCGAGCACTTCGGCATTGGAGAACGGCTTGGTCATGAACCGGCTCACCCCGGCGCGTTCGGCCATCTCGCGGTCCTTCGACTGCCCGCGCGCGGTCAGCATCAGGATCGGCAGCGTCTGCGTCACCGGATCGTTGCGCAGATCGCGCAGGATGTCGTAGCCCGAGCGCCCGGGCAGCATCACGTCGAGGATCACCACATCGGGGGCCTTGGCGCGCACCACGTCCACCGCGTCGACCCCGTTGGAATGCGTGTCCACACGCCAGCCGTCGCGCGACAGGATGAACCCGATCGCCTCGATGATGTTCGGCTCATCCTCGATCAGCAGAACGTGACCGGACATGCCTGATCTCCTCCCCGTCTCCCATCGGTCCTGCCGCTGTCGCGTCTTTTGCGCGCGCGTGCGGCGGCAGGCCTGACCGACCTTAGGACCAACCGGCCAAGACTGTCAAAACCCGCTGACAGGCCCACGCAACAATATTGCGCGGCGCTGCAGCCATGGCCGGAAATGGGCCGTCACGTCCCACCGGAGAGGATCGAGGGCTCCCGCCGCCCCTCGCAGGCCTCCCGCGGGCAGATCCGGCAGGCCACTCCGACCTCCTGCGCCTCATCCGTCTCCCGACCGCGTTTCTCCGGTCGCACGATCATATGCGCCTCGAACAGGGGGTCGCGATTGACCGCCAGACTGCCGCGCGGCGCGGCCCATGTCTCGGAGCGCAGGACGGTGGTGTCGCGCCCCACCTGCACCAGCGGGCGCACCGCCGCCGACATCAGCACAAACGGCCGGCTGAGCGCGCGGTAGAGCGGCCAGAGCGGACAGGCCGCCCCGAAGCGCGGCATCGGGAAATCCGGCAGCGGTTTGCGGTAGGTCAGCACCCCCGACGCGTCGCAGATCGCCAGCCCCACCGGTTCGGAGAGCACGTCGGGCGGCAACGCCGCCAGACGGCGCATGATGCGCGCCGGGTCCATCTCGAAACGCTGCGCCAGCAAGGCCGAATCCGCGCCCAGCTCCGCCACCGCGCGCGCCATGTCGTCCTGCGGCAGGGCGCGGGCATCGGCGGCATACCGCGTCAGCCAATCGGCCAGAAGGCTGCGCGCCGCCGCCGACAGCCCGCCGCCGATCTCGTCGCCCACTGCCGCCACATCGCCATCCGCCGTCTCGAGCGCGGCCACATGATGGCCCGCGCCTTCGAGCACATGGTCAAGCTCTTCCTGCGGTGTGCCGGTCTCTGACGCGGCCTCGCCTTCGGTTTCCAGATAGGCGACAAGGCCGCGGCTGGCTTCGGTCAGACGGCCGCTGTCCTCGAAGATGTTGCGGTGAAAGCGCGCCTGCCATTCCGGCTCGATCTCTCCGGGTTCGGCGAGGATCGACGCGGCAGAGCGGATCGCCGTCACGGTCGAGAGCATCTCGTGCAGCGACGCGGCCAGTTGCGGGTCGTGGGTCATCCGGTCGGTCAGCGTCTCCACCGACCGCTCCAGCATCGCGACGCGGGTATGCGTGTCGGCCAGAAGCTGCGCCCAGCCGGGAAAGCGCCCGGCAAATTCATCGACCCGGTCCTGCTCTGCCGGGATCGCCGGCATGTCGAGCGCGGCCTCGCGCAGCGTGGCGATCAGCGCCGCACCGGCGCCTTCGGTCAGCAGCGTTGCGTCGACCCCGAGGATGTCGGCGATGCCCATCAGGAGCTTGCCGCCGATTCTGCGGCGATTGTGCTCTATAAGGTTGAGATAGGACGCCGAAATACCCGCTTTACGTGCAAGATCGGCCTGTTTCATCCCGCGCGAGATGCGCCTCTCGCGGATACGGCTGCCGGTCAGCGTGTCACGGGGCATGCGGCATCTTTCATCTTTCCATTGCGTTTCAACGCCTTTCTGCGGCGCAACATAAATGAGTTTACAGTTTACCGTCGTATACTTTGCAAACATTGACAAAAAAATCATTACATTGAAAGCGGTTGTTGCAATATTTTCCCAGCCGCTGCGATACTGCTTTTGCACCAATGTGCCTGCGGAAGATGGAAAGAGGAGTCCATCTGCCGCTTTTCACGAAACGGGAGGATTACATGTCCAAAAGCAACCTGACGCGTCGCGGCCTGCTAAAGACGGGCGCTGTCGCCGGCGCCGGCGTCGCGCTGCCCACATATCTGTCGGCGGCCGGCCACACGGGTTTCACCAACGCCCCCGAGGGCAACACGGTCACGCTGGGTTTCAACGTACCCCAGTCCGGCCCCTATGCCGACGAGGGCGCAGACGAACTTCGCGCCTATGAGCTGGCTGTCGAGCACCTGAACGGTGAAGGCGACGGCGGCATGATGGGCACGTTCTCGTCCAAGGCACTGCAGGGCAACGGCATCCTGGGCAAGAAGGTCGAATACGTGACCGGCGATACCCAGACGAAGTCGGACGCCGCGCGCGCCTCGGCCAAGTCGATGATCGAAAAAGACGGCGCGGTGATGATCACCGGCGGTTCGTCCTCCGGTGTGGCCGTGGCCGTGCAGGCGCTCTGCCAGGAGGCGGGCATCATCTTCATGGCCGGTCTCACCCATTCCAACGACACAACCGGCAAGGACAAGCGGGCCAACGGCTTCCGCCACTTCTTCAACTCCTACATGTCGGGCGCGGCGCTCGCGCCGGTGCTGGCCAATGCCTACGGCACCGACCGCAAGGCCTATCATCTGACCGCCGACTACAACTGGGGTTATACTACGGAAGAGGCGATCCGCAGCTCGACCGAAGCCATGGGCTGGGAAACCGTGGCTGCGGTCAAGACACCGCTGGCACAGGGTGACTTCTCGTCCTATATCGCGCCCGTCCTTCAGTCCGGTGCCGACACGCTGGTTCTCAACCACTACGGCGGAGACATGGTCAACTCGCTGACCAACGCGGTTCAGTTCGGCCTGCGCGACAAGCAGGTGAACGGCAAGAACTTCGAAATCGTCGTGCCGCTCTACTCGCGCCTGATGGCGAAGGGTGCGGGTGCCAACGTCAAGGGCATCTTCGGATCCACCAACTGGCACTGGTCGCTGCAGGACGAGGGTTCCAAGGCCTTCGTGAAGTCCTTCGGCACCAAGTACGGCTTCCCGCCGAGCCAGGCCGCGCATACCTGCTACGTGCAGACCCTGCTTTATGCGGATGCGGTCGAGCGTGCCGGCTCCTTCGCGCCCTGCGCGGTGGTCGAGGCGCTGGAAGGCTTCGAGTTCGACGGCATGGGCAACGGCCCGACGCTGTATCGCGCCGAAGACCACCAGTGCTTCAAGGACGTGCTTGTCGTGAAAGGGAAGGAGAACCCGACCTCGGAGTTCGACATTCTCGAGATCGTCGAGATCACGCCGGTCGCACAGGTCACCTACGAGCCCGACCATCCGCAGTTCGCGGGCGGCGCTCTGGGCGACTGCAACAACGGCGCCTGATCTCCGGATCGGACGCCCGGGCGGGGCCATGTGCCCCGCCCACCTCACGACTCTCCCAAGTCGGCCCCTGACCGGGCTCTCTTTCCGCACTCCGACCGCAAAAGGGTGGGACCATGGACGCAATCCTCCTGCAAGTTCTCAACGGGCTCGACAAGGGCTCTGCCTATGCGCTGATCGCGCTGGGTCTGACATTGATCTTCGGCACGCTCGGCGTTGTGAATTTCGCGCATGGCGCGCTGTTCATGATCGGCGCCTTCTGTGCCGTCACGCTCAGCCGGTTGCTCACGCTCAGCCACGAGGTGATCGACGAGACGCGCACCGACTTCCTCGGCAACCCGCTGAAGGTCGACGTGCCCTATCTCTACGACATCTTCGGCGAAACCGCAGGGGCGGCGATCATCGACTGGGCGGTGCCGCTCTCGATCCTCTTTGCGATCCCGGTGATGATCCTGATCGGCGTGGTCATGGAGCGCGGGCTGATCAAGCATTTCTACAAGCGCCCGCATGCGGACCAGATCCTGGTGACCTTCGGCCTTGCCATCGTGCTGCAGGAGATCATCAAGTATTACTACGGCGCCAACCCGATCCCGACCCCCGCCCCCGCGGCCTTCACCGGATCGTTCGATTTCGGCGCACTGATCGGCTTTGAGCCAAACACGATCATCTATCCTTACTGGCGTCTGGTCTACTTCGCCTTCGCGGCGCTGATCATCGGCGCGGTCTTTGCCTTCCTGCAATTCACCACTTTCGGCATGGTTGTGCGTGCGGGCATGGCCGACCGCGAAACCGTGGGCCTGCTGGGCATCAATATCGACAAGCGCTTTACCATCATGTTCGGGCTCGCCGCCGCCGTGGCGGGTCTCGCGGGTGTGATGTACACGCCGATCAACTCGCCAAACTACCATATGGGCATGGACTTCCTGGTCCTGAGCTTCGTGGTGGTCGTTGTGGGCGGCATGGGCTCGCTGCCCGGCGCGGTGCTGGCGGGCTTCCTGCTCGGCATCCTCGAGAGCTTTGCCTCGATGCGCGAAGTCATCGACCTCATCCCCGGCATCAACCAGGTCATCATCTATCTGGTCGCCATCATCATTCTGCTGACCCGTCCGAGGGGCCTGATGGGCCGCAAGGGCGTGATGGAGGACTAGGCCCATGTTCGGACTTGAAAAGAAAGACCGCTCCCTGCTGATCCTTGTGGCGCTGCTGACGATCTTTGCGCCCTTCATCCTGAACCCCTTCCCCGAAGGTTCGGCCATGGCGCAGTTCAACGCGGGCTACCCCGACCTGATGCAGCGCTTCGTGATCTTCGGCATCTTCGCCATCGGCTTCAACATCCTCTTCGGGCTCACCGGATACCTGTCGTTCGGCCACGCGGCCTTTCTGGGCGTGGGCTCTTACGCCGCCGTCTGGATGTTCAAGCTGCTGAGCATGAACGTGGTGCCGGCCATCGTGCTGGCGGTGGTGATGTCGGGCCTCTTCGCGCTGCTCATCGGCTATATCTCGCTGCGCCGGTCGGGCATCTACTTCTCGATCCTGACGCTGGCCTTTGCGCAGATGATGTTCGCGCTGGCCTATTCGGTGCTGACCCCGATCACCGGCGGCGAGACCGGGCTGCAACTGGCACTCGACGACCCGCGCATCCTCGACGGGGCCGGTGCCTCTGCGGGCAACATCCCGGTGCCCAGCCTCTTCGGGCTGGAGATGCGCGACAGCGCCGATCTGGTGCTGGGCTCCTGGGTCTTCACCTTCAATATCGGCTATTATTTCTGCGCCGTGATCATGCTGCTGGCCTTCTACCTGTCGATCCGGATCTTCCGGTCGCCCTTCGGCATGATGCTGCGCGCGATCAAGTCGAACCAGCAGCGGCTGAACTATACCGGGCTCAACCCCAAGCCCTACACGCTTGCGGCTTTCGTGATCTCGGGCATGTATGCGGGTCTGGCGGGGGCGCTGATGGCGTCGATGGATCCGCTGGCGGGTGCGGAGCGGATGTTCTGGACGGCAAGCGGCGAGGTGGTTCTGATGACCATCCTCGGCGGCGCGGGCACGCTCATCGGGCCGGTTCTGGGCGCGGGCATGATCAAATACATGGAGAACATCATCTCCAAGATCAATTCCGACATCCTGCATGGCTGGTTCGCATTCCTGCCTGACGGGCTCGAGGATTTTGTGGTCACCATCATCTATCCGTTCATCGGCAAGGGCTGGCACCTGACGCTGGGCCTGATCTTCATGGCGGTGGTGATCTTCCTGCCCGGTGGCCTGGTTGAGGGAGGCCAGCGCCTCGCCGCGCTCTTCCGGCGCAAGAAGACGTCGACGGATGACGGCAGCCCGGCCAAGACCGAACCGGCGGAATAAGGAGAGACGACCATGGGCATTCTCGAAGTCAAGGACGTCAACAAGCGCTTCGGCGGTCTGCAGGCGCTGGGCGACGTCAACCTCAGCGTGACGGAGAACACCTGTCACGCGATCATCGGCCCCAACGGCGCGGGCAAGTCGACGCTGCTGAATTGCCTGGTGGGCAAGCTCATCCCGGATACCGGGTCGGTGATGTTCGACGGGCAATCGGTGCTGGGCCGCACGCCGCACGAGATCAACCAGCTGGGCATTTCCCGCGTTTTCCAGACGCCGGAGATCTTCGGCGATCTGACGGTGATGGAAAACATGATGATCCCGTGTTTCGCCCGCCGCGACGGCGCTTTCCGGCTGCATGCCATCGAATCCGTCGGCAGCGAGACGGAGCTGCGCGAGCAGGCCGAACAGATGCTCGAGGATGTCAACATGCTCGACAAGCGGCACATGCATTCAGCCTCGATGTCGCGCGGCGACAAGCGGCGGCTCGAGATGGCGATGTGTCTGGTGCAGAACCCCAAACTGCTGCTGCTCGACGAGCCGACCGCCGGCATGGCGCGCGCCGACACCAACAACACGATCGACCTGCTCAAAGAGATCAAGGACAAGCGCGACATCACCATCGCGATCATCGAGCATGACATGCATGTGGTGTTTTCGCTGGCCGACCGGATCACGGTTCTGGCGCAGGGCACACCGCTGGTCGAGGACGTGCCCGAAAAGATCAAGGGTCACCCGAAAGTACAGGAAGCCTATCTGGGCGAAAGCGCCTGAGCCGCCGGGTGGTGGGTTACAAACCCACCCTACGCCCGCGCCAACCCGTAGGGTGGGTTTGCAACCCACCTCGCCGAACCAAAAGGGTCACATCATGAACGTTCGCCCCGATTTCTCCAAACACGGCAACAAGGCCGAAACCGCGCCCGCCTTCCTGTCGATCTGGGACATGCACTCCTATTACGGTGAAAGCTACATCGTGCAGGGCATTTCCTTCAACGTGCATGAGGGCGAGATCCTGGCGCTGCTCGGACGCAACGGTGCGGGCAAGACCACCACACTGCGCTCCATCGCACGGCTCGACAGCCCGCAGGTGAACCATGGCGAGATCTGGCTCGATCACCAGCCGCTACACAAGATGAAAAGCTACGAGGCCGCGACCAACGGTCTGGGGCTCGTGCCCGAGGACCGGCGGATCATCCCCGGCCTGACGGTTGAGGAAAACCTCAAGCTGGCGCAGATCGCGCCGCCGGTGGGCTGGTCGCTGGAGCGGCTCTACGATCTGTTCCCCCGCCTCGGCGAGCGCCGCAGCCAGGAAGGTGTGACGCTGTCGGGTGGCGAACAGCAGATGCTCTCCATCGCCAGGGCGCTTGCGCGCGACATCAAGGTGCTGCTGCTCGATGAGCCTTATGAAGGCCTCGCCCCGGTGATCGTCGACGAGATCGAAAAGACGTTGCGGGTGATCAAGCAGCAGGGTATGACCACCATCATCGTCGAACAGAACGCGGTGCGCGCGCTGCAACTGGCGGATCGCGCGGTGATCCTCGATACCGGCTCCATCGTGTTCGACGGCACCGCGGCTGAGGTTCTGGAGAACGAGTCGCTCCGCTCCGAATACCTGGCGATCTGAGCCATGTCGGACCGGGCGCATAGGCGCGCCCGGCCCCCTTGCGGCGCGCCGGTTTCGACTTGCCCGCAATCCGGCCGAGAGAGGCCTTGCAATCGGAACCGGTCCGTCATTCCCTGCCAGAGGCGTGAAGGAGGACACCCGATGAGCAAAACCTACCCACCGAGCCCTGAATTTGTGTCGCGGTCGCATGTTGATGCGGAGCGGTATGAGGAGATGTATGCGCGGTCGGT
>CANMMF010000024.1 GCA_947498985.1 uncultured Paracoccaceae bacterium
ACGTTAGATTGTATGCAGCATGTTCGAGGAACCGAACGCTACCACTTGGCAGGGACGGCCCATAGCTGCCTTTCACCAACTAGTTAAGATGCTGCGGTCGCAGCCCGCTTAGCGGCCATTCGCCGCGAAGCATGATTTTCGCCTCGTCGGCGCCCATGGCTTTCTGACGCGGTCAGTTTGATCAGGTAGCCGCGCGCCAGCTTCTGTTTGACTAAATCAGAAAGGGCAGCCTCAGCCTCAGTTTGTGTCCGGTACCAATCGTGGCAATGCCGCCCCCAAGTACCAAAGCGGCCCCACTGTCGGTGGACGCCGTGTTGGCCAAACAGGTCTTTGGTCAGCCCCACGGAATAGAACCGGTTCATGTTGAGGGAGGGATTTATGCGGCGCATATCAATTTGCATCGATCTCCTCCTCGCTCATCGGAATATAGTCGATAGAGACCCGTTCTAGACGAGGTTCCTTTTGCTCAAGACCCCATCGGCGTTTCGTATAGAACTCAAGTGCTTTCCGGGTTCTGGCCTCAAGCAAATCTGAGGTGAACCCAAATTCAATGCGGACCACGCGTTGCTGCGCCTCAGTAAATCTTGAATGCGGTTTGAGTTTCAGGATGGCCCAGGTGAACCAATCGTCATCTCGGGGTACCGCACCAGCTGGCTTGGTTTTTGCGAACGACTGATCAGGGTCAATGCGAGCAGGATGGAAGTCACGGAAACCACTACGTTCAAAGCACCAAGCTCGTACGTGCAGCCTGATGCCGTCAGAAGCGAACCGAACAGGTGCAATCCAGCGGGTCATCGGTCCTGAATCTCGCATCGATTGATAAACGATCCTTGTTGCCTCTTTCGCCCTGAAGGCACGGTAGAGCGGCCGTAAGACGCGCAGGTCCTGAGTGCGTTGCAAATCTGGCAATCTATCGAATGCGGGAGATGGTGTGCCGACCAAGAGTTGCTCCAGCTCTATCGAAGACGACTTGCCAGTGAGCCGTTCAAAGCTGTGATCGGCTAGGTATTGGCGCGACGACGCATCATAGTGCAGTGCGTCTTTTGGCGCTACGGCGAGGTAAGTCCGAAAATCGAGAGCGGCCTGCGCATTCGAAATACCAAAACGCTTGATCAAGGAAGCGCGAGTCGCTGCACCGTCCCAGAAAAACAGTCTGTCGAGATATTCCAAGCGCGCACGCTGGGCATGTTTGAGGTCTTCGAAGGGCATGCAGGAAGGATACCTTGACTCTCCGCCATTGTCCATATAGTTTTTATATGTGTAGTAATTGACGGTACGACATGAGAATACTTCATACTGCAGATCTGCACCTAGGGCGTCAGTTCATGGGGTTGAGCCTTGAGGAGGATCATGAAGTCGTCCTAGGCCAAATTCTCGAGGCGCTCTTGGTCGAACGCATCGATGTTCTTGTGATCGCTGGGGACGTTTTTGATCGCGCCTCACCGCCCAACTCGTCCATCCGGCAGTTTAATCGCTTTCTTAAGCGTGTGGCAGAAGAGACCGAAGCCGCGGTGGTGATGATCTCGGGAAACCACGATTCCGGTGACCGGATCGAGGCAATGTCTGTCTTCTCCACCGCGTCGCGGGTGCTGGTTCGCGGAATCGCCGACGCGGTCGAGACTCCGCTTGTGCTGAGTGACGAGCATGGCGAGATCGCCTTTTCCGCGCTGCCCTTTTCCTATGAAAACGCCGCGCGGGAAGTGTTCGGGGATGAGGGTATCAGCACACCAGCAGATGTCATAGCAGCCCAAATCTCCGCAGCGAGGGCTCAGGTGCCTGAAGGAGCGCGTTGGGTCGTATTGGCTCATGCCTTCGTTGCAGGCGGTGCGGTCGGTGAGACCGAACGCGCCCTGACAAGGGTCGGCGGGATTGAAACTGTGCCCTCTGATATCTTCGACGGGGCGGACTATGTTGCACTGGGACATTTGCACAAGCCGCAGGAAGTGGGCGCGAGCCATATTCGTTACTCCGGCGCACCGCTCGCTTTCGGTTTCGACGAGGCGGGAAGCGAAAAATCCATGACCGTCGTGGATCTTAAAGCTGAAGGGGTCGAGATCCATACCGTACCTTTCCGACCGATCCGGGAGGTTCGCTCGCTTACCGGGGCATTCTCCGATCTTCTGGAGGGAACGCCGTCTGACGATTTCATCCAGGCGATACTGACGGATGAGAATCCTCTGATCGATCCGATGAAGCGGTTACGCGCGACCTATCCCAATGCATGCCATCTGGCCTATGCGCGGCAGGAGCACGCGCCAGAGACCAAGGCGTTCGGCAACGGACGGGCAACAGTCACGCCCATCGAGATGGTCGGCGACTTCATAAAGGTCGTGCGCGGTCGGGAACCAAATGCCGCTGAAGTCGCGATTGTAGCGGACAAGCTCCACGCGGCAGCCTCCGGGGATGAGCAGATATGAGACCCATTCGCCTTTCGCTTCAGGCTTTCGGGCCGTTCGCCACAACCGAGGTCGTAGATTTCCGGTCCGCTCTGGAGACGGGTCTGTTCGGAATTTATGGTCAGACTGGCGCGGGAAAGTCGACGCTGTTTTCGGCGATGTCCTTCGCGCTTTTTGGAGCACCAACCAAGACCGATCAGGAGCCACGGTCGCTGCGTTCTGATCACTCTGCGCCTGATTTACCCACTGAAGTCGAATTTGTATTTGAGCTCGGCACTAAAACCTACCTGATCCGTCGTCGTCCGGCTCAAGAGCGTCCCAAGGCGCGCGGCGAAGGGACAACGGATGACGCGGCGGAAGCATCCCTATTCGACGTAACCGGGATCCCGGTGGATACGCTTGGCCCGAGCCAACCCGGTCGCGTAATCGAAGAAAAGAAGGTCTCGGTAGTCGGGAAGGAGGTCGAGGCTCTGCTTGGCTACGGAGCGGATCAGTTTCGGCAGATCGTACTCCTACCTCAAGGCAAGTTCGAGACGTTCCTTACCGCAAAAACCGATGCGCGGGTCGACATATTGCGAGATCTCTTCGACGTGAAGATCTATCGCAATCTCGCCGCTCGGCTGAAGGAAGAAGCCTCGGAGGCAGATCGAGCGTTGCGCGACCAGCGAGCACTCTATGTAGCGCGGCTTGAGGAACGCGGCTTCGAGAGCGCTGAGGCACTGGAGCTAGGAATTTCTGCGGCGGAAGCCAAGGTCGAGGAAGAACAGGGAGATCAGCAGATCGCAGAGGCAGTGAACGAAGCCGCGCGCAAGACGCTGGTCGAAGGCGAACAGATCGAGAAGGCTTTTGCTGCCGTCGACACTGCGCAGCAGGCGCTTGACGGCCTTGAAAAGACAAAAGATGAGGTTGATGCACTGGCTAAGCGGGTAGAGGCTGTCAGCAATGCCTTACAAGCCCGTGATCTTGAGACGGCTTGGCACAATGCGGAACAAGACGCACGACTTGCGGTGGATGCCGTTTCCAACGCTGAAGCCGAGCTCAATACCGCCAATGGGGCGAAAGAAGATGCAGCGCAAAAACTGGTCGAGGCGCAGTCCGACGGGGAGCGACGGAAGCAGGTTCAGGCCGACCTGACGAAGTTGGAGGCCATTGAGAAGCAGGTCGAGCAGGCTTCAGAGCTACAGAAAACGTTTGATGGGGCTGTGACGGACGAAGCCTCAGCAAACAAGGCGCTGACCGAGGCCATAGAGGCCCGCGAAAGGCTCCAGTCTCAGCGTGATGCGACCGATCTGGTGCTTGAACAGGCGCGAAAGACGGGATCGGTGCGAGGCAGGCTGAACAGTGAGATCGCCGATGTCAACCGGGAACGGTTGAAGGCAACGGCGTATGCAAAGGCGCAGGGAGCTGTCGCCGATGCCGCACGAAAGGTCGAAGCGGCGACGAGCGAAATGACCACTAAAGCCCATGCGGCACAGGCCGCCGAGAAGACCTTGAGCGATGCCGAGGTACGGCTTTCGCGCACGCAAGCGATCATTCTGGCCGAAAAGTTGACTGAAGGAGCGCCCTGCCCTGTCTGCGGTTCCCACGATCATCCTGCGCCGGCTCATGGCACGCCCGAGCAATCTGGTTTAACCGAAGCGTTTCGCAAAGCAGAGTCTGAAGCGAGAACTGCAGCCGAGGCCCGGGTTCGGGCGGAAACCGAGCTCGGCAATTTTCGAACGTGGCTGGATGAAAAGAAGCAGACACTGGACGAACAGGAACGGCCCGAGCGCCCGATGGCGGAACTCGAAGCTGAAATCGTACGGCTTGAAAGCGATGTCACCGCGCTTGGAGAAGCGATCGATCTAGACGCGATGGCGGCGCAGTTGGCTGAACTCAAGCGGAAAGTGAGCGAGGCAGAAACTGCTGAGGCTACAGCGCGCACGATTGCGGGCAAGGCCGGGACCGCTCTTGCCGGCGCGCGCGCCAAGCTGGATGCAGTGATCGAGGCCCTGCCAGAAGGTCTTCGCTCGCCCGGGGCGGTTGTCGCTCGACGGGAGGCATTGCAGCGAGAGCAAAAGCAACTATCCGAGGCGCTGGAAGTAGCGACGCAGCAGGACCGAGCCGCCAGTGAAGCGCTAACCCGTGCGCAAGAGCAACTTGACGCAGCGAAGCGGGCGCACGGCGCGCAGAAGCAGCGCGTGAAAAAGGCGCAAGGTGATTTTGCCGCTCGGCTTGCCGAGGTCGGGCTGGACAAAGCAGGATATGATACTTGCAAGGCGCATTTTCCGACTCTTGACGCGGACCGCAAGAAGGTCACCGATCACCGCGATGGCTTGATCGCTGCTCGCACTACATTGCAGAACGCGACAGCCGCTTGCGCAGATCGTGAACGTCCGGACCTTGCCCCGCTTCAGCTGGCGTTGGCAGAAGCCACTCAGAAATTGAACGCGGCCAACGCTGCGCTCGCCACGGCGAGAACGGATGTATCGTCACTGACCGAATTTAAGAAATCGCTTGCCGCGGCCATGGCGGAAACTGAGCGGCTTGAAACCGATACCGGTCCGCTCCGGGGGCTGGCCGATCTGGCCAACGGCAAGAACGATTTCAAGATGACACTCGAGACCTTCGCGATCGGTGCAATGTTCGACCAGGTTCTCGAGGCGGCGAATATGAGGCTCGGCCCTATGACGCGTGGTCGCTACCGACTGACGCGTGGGCTCGAGGCATCTGGCGGTCGCGGCAAGCGTGGGCTCGAAATCGAAGTCTTTGACATCAACACCGGCAAGGCGCGCCCGACAGCCACGCTGTCAGGTGGCGAGACCTTTATCGCGGCACTGGCCCTCGCGCTTGGACTAGCTGATGTTGTCGAGAGCCTCTCGGGCAAGATCCGTATGGACACAATTTTTATCGACGAAGGCTTCGGGAGCCTCGACACCGAGAATGGGGCGGGCACGCTGGATCAAGTGATCCAAGTTCTTGCTGCGCTGACAGAGGGCAGCCGGGCTGTGGGTCTGATCTCGCACGTCGGGCTGGTGCAGGAGGCCATTCCGCAAGGCTTCTACGTGCGCTCGACCCCAAGCGGCAGCCGGGTAGAGGAAAGAAGGGGACTAGCATGACGGAACGGTGGTACTTTCGAAAGGCCCACACTCGGCGGCTGTTTAGAGGCCGTACGATCCCTGTCCGTGGCGGTTGGGTGCACCGGAGCATCGAAAGACGCTGCGAGGGCTCATCATTCAAGCAGCTTGTCCAATCTGCAATGCCCCGATCCTAAGCGTTGGCATGCCAAGAGGTGGGTGGGTCCACCTCGAGGAGCGTAATGGGCTCACACGCGTGAAACATCGATGTCTTCATCTTGGCGAAGGTTTGAGTGCGCGGCGTGATGAAAAAACTCCGGATCTTTTTTACTTTCTGCAAAAATGAGGAGCAAATTCAAAAAAATATGGACCTCCGTCTTCTACGAAGAGGCCAATGTGACGCAGGTCTTCCCACAAAACCATTGAACCTTGGCTCAGGCATCCGACCGCACTCGCGCTTCTTCAAGGGCTGTGCTCAGCTGTGATCGACGACTTTCTGCCAGTCGTGACAAGCCCAACCGTCTCGCTAGTGCGAGGGTAGGGTCATCTGTCTGGATAATATTTGTTTCTTTTCTCAACAAACCTGCAAGCTCAGCAATGGAAATTTCGGCAGGATCACGTCCAGGAATTTCGCGCCACTCGACTATATGTTCGGGCGGGTTCCTCCAGAGAAAATCCCCGGTGGTTTCTCGAGTACGGCTTAATCCCTTGGTAGCCACTTCTACCCGCGCGAGGATCCTAGCACCAACACGTTTCCATCCATGTCGCTCAGCGACCTGGCGCGGAACTGCATCCAGATGAATTGGCTCCATGGACGCGACGATCTCGCGGACCATCAGGCGAAGGGTCTCATCGTATGATGGATCGTGAAAGGCGTCAGGATCTGCTTCAAGCGGGTCATCCGGGCTTGGAATATCCCCCAAGTCAAAGGCACGCTTCGCCTGAGAGGCAACGCGATCTAGCTTTGGATGTTGTTCTCCCTGAGCCTTTACAACGGCTTCTGGCTCATTCTCTTCCGTTGCCGCCGTTTCAAAAAGTGCAAGTGTTGCAGTTTCGGGAGCCGCCACCGTAGTATCGATTTCATCAGTCTCCTCAAGACCCTCTTCGACTTGTTGCCGATCCTCTTCAAGATGTGCCCTGAGGTCAGCGTCTAGCCGCTCTAAGACATCACGCCTATGGGAAAACCACTCGGTGGACCATATGCGTTCAATCTTCCACCCCAGACCTTCAAGGACCGCTTGACGCATGCGGTCTCGATCGCGCGCAGTAGGCGACGAATGATAGGCAGCTCCGTCGCACTCAACACCGGCCAAATAGCGACCTGCACGATCAGGATGGACGATGCCAAGGTCGATCCGATAACCCGATACACCCACCTGAGTGCGAACCTCCCAACCAAGCGCTTCCAGAGCGACTTTGACCTCGGCCTCGAATGGACTGTCCACGCCGCCTAGGGAGCCTGTATCTGCGGCAGTCAGGGCATCAGGGCCGCGAGCGGCATAGTCAAGGAAATCCCTTAGGTCGCGGACGCCTTCTGCTTTTGTCCGGGAGACGTCGATGTCGTTTGCATCAATCGAAGTAAATACATGCATTTCGCGCCTCGCGCGAGTGACGGCAACATTTAGGCGCTTTTGCCCCCCATCTTGGTTCATCGGCCCGAAATTCATCGATAGCTTGCCAGCGGCGTCGCGGCCGAAGGTTGTGGAAAAAATCATCACATCGCGTTCGTCGCCTTGAATGTTTTCAAGGTTTTTCACGATGACCGGTTCTTCGCGCTCATCAGAAAAGAACCATTCCAGCTCTTCACTGTCGGTGCGCGCTTTGTCGAGGTGATCAAGGATGCGCTGCTGTTGCTGAATATTGAAAGTGACCACACCGATGGTTTCGCGGTCGTCCTCTGGTTTTTTCAGTTCAACCCGCAAGCGTTTCGTTAGAAAATCGGCCACTGCTTTGGCTTCCAAGGGATTGGTACGTGAACTGCCGCGCTCATAGATCCCATCAACACGATGTAGTCGCACCGCTTCTCCCAAAGCACTTGGCGCGGGGAAGGTTACAAGGCCTCCATCGTAGTACCGAGCATTCGAAAAGGCGATCAGACCTTCGTCCCGTGATCGATAGTGTACTCTAAGAACGTTGGATGGCACGCCAGCTGCTACTGCTTCATCTAGAATGGATGCCTGGTCCCTTTCGTAAAAAGCCAGCTCCTCATCATCTTCCTGCACGCGATCAAAGCCACGAGATGGTGGCATCTGTTTCGGGTCGCCAACGATGATCGATTGACGCGCTCGAGCGATCGCACCGATGGCGTCCCAAGTCGTGATTTGCGATGCCTCATCGAAGAGAACAATATCAAAGCTGGCCTGGCCTGCTGGGAGGTATTGCGCAACCGAAAGTGGCGACATGAGTACGCAAGGTGTCAGCTTGGTCGTGGTCGGCCCAAGTCGGTCGAGCAATGTGCGGATCGACTCCCGCGGTCGTTGTTGGCTCATTAGATCTCGCAAACGACCAAGGGCCGAATTTCGGGCTACGTTTTCTGTCCCTGGCAGACCGTGGGCAATGCGCCTGCGAACATTTTCAGCAGCTAGATCTGCATGACGTGCGTCGAGCTCTCGAAAGGCTTCGATCCGGTTTTGGTGCTTCCAACCTATGAATGTGCGAAGCGGAGCCGCAGCATCTATGGCGAGGGGAGTCCACCATGCCGCATATGCTCGATCAAAAGCATCCTCAGCATTTTCTACATCACCGACCTCTAGTGCTGCACAAAGCGGCGCTAGGCCTCGCGCCTCCGCTTGCGCAACTAAGCCGCGCCAATGCAACCAATCTTGCAACCGCCTTGTATCGCGGCGAAGGTCCGGAAGGGCATCGCGCAAGTCGGCAAGGTCCATATCCAATGTGCGCCCAGCCAACCGCTCAAACCGAGCGCGAGCTGGTGCCATCTCATCAAGCGTAAGCACCAGTGCCTCTGCCTCAGCACGTCCAAGACCTGCAGACGGATTGACAGCCGCAGCAGTGGCGGCAGAGTCCGTCGCAGCGACCCTGATAGCAGCGGCTTTGAGTGCATTCGTATCTGTATCGCGCCCGCGCCAAACGCTCAGACCGGCCAACGGATGTGCATCGAGAGCGGTGAGGCTTTCCTGCATCTCCTCAATCAGGTTCAAATCGCTTTCCGGATTTGCTTTTCCCTGTGCATACGCAGACAGAGTTCGTCTCACGGCACTTTTACGGAACATCGAAAACGGCCAAAAACTTGCAGCCGCGCGCCGCCACTCGGCGCCGATTTGTGCAACTGGAACGCGTGGTAAGTCCCGAGCTGAATAGGGAACAGAAAGGCGGCCTTCGGCTGAATCTAATCTGTCGTGCACTTCTCGCAGGGTTTCGGTCTCAGCTTGGACCTCAGCTGGATCACGTCCACCCAAAGTCGCGCGGTCAGTTTCTTCCTCTTCAAGAACTGCTCTTGCCAACGCCTCAAGCGTCGCCGGATCAGCAGCAGGGTTCTGACCGACTGCATTTGCCATTTCTGTCCGTGCCTTCAGGGCTCTAGGGAGTAGATCCTCAAGCGCCGAAGCTGCGGCTGAAAGCTCACTTGTCCAAGCGTTGGACCAGCCGCCCTCAGGTTCCTCAATCAATCGCAATGCACCTGGATTGCGAACCCGTGGCGCAACCTCGCCCAATTCACGAGCGAGGCGGCGTAAGCTCTGACGCGTCTCGTTGTCATGGGCGTCCATTCTCTCCCAAGACAAAGCAATCGGTACCTCGCGAGATGATAGCCCAACAGCTTCAAAGACTGTTAACCCGTTCTCATGTCTCTGATGAAGGGCTTCAACGTACTCGTTGAGTTGGTCTCGCTCGAGCCCAAGTTCCTTTGAAATACGTGCCCATTCCGCTTCGGCTTGCCCGTCCGAGGGTCTTTCCCAAGCCTGCCCAAGTTGTTGGATTACGTTCTTGCGTTCAGCTTTTGAGCTATGAAGCTCAAGTACCGCATCGCCCAATCCGTAAGCGGTCAATCTGCGGTGTACCACATCAAGTGCGGCAGCCTTTTCCGCGACGAACAGAATTGTCTTTCCGTGGGCCAAGCAATGCGCAATCAGGTTGGCAATTGTCTGGCTTTTCCCTGTCCCGGGCGGTCCGATTACGACCATGTCATGACCTTCAACCGCACCCGCAACGGCAGCCAGTTGTGAGGCATCAGCTGGAAGCGGCGTGAAGGTCTCAGCCGGGCGTAGCTTGGACTCTACTTCATCGGGCCTGGGCAATCCTGGTGAGTCCGGTGGGACAAAGGGGTCATCTGGAGTGTCGATCAGATGGGCTACAAGGCGGCTTTCACGTAGCTGATCTGTGCGGTCAACGAGATCTTTCCACATCAGATATTTCGCGAAAGAGAAAGTCGAAAGAGCGAGGTCTTCAACAACTTCGAAGCCGGGAATATCTCGAACTACTTCGCGCATGCGCTTGAAAATGCGTGGAACATCTAGGCCCGCTTCATCTCGTGGCAATTCGCCCTTGAGGTCCGGTGCCTCAATGCCTTGTTCGGCCAGTTTCTCCAACAAGGTCAGATTGAAACGGACTTCATCGCCCTGATGAACGAGCGTGAAAGGTGAAGATGCCGATGCTCTTCGTAGTGTCACAGGGACAAGCAGCAGAGGTGCGCGGTGATCCTTTTTCGCAGTCTCTGTCTGCTTCCAACGAAGGAAACCAACCGCAAGAAACAGCGTATTGGTTCCCCCCTCAGAAAGGTCGCTTTTTGCTTTACGATACAGTGCGATGAGACGCTTTCGCATCTGATCTCCAGGAAGAGGGCTGCAAAGCTCGCCTCTGTCAAACGCATCCCTAATGACACGCGCATCAATATCCTCGCCAGTTTCCCGACGGTACTGCTCTGGGTCACGGCCAAGTCTCGGGTTCTCGTCTGGCAGGCTGACCATCCTGAAGGAGCGCCCTTCAGTGAGCTCATCTTCCAACCGCGGTACGTCATGACACTTCAGCATCAATGACCCTTGGGTGTCGCGGAAATTGAGCAATCGATTGCGCAAAGATAGGTCTAGCAGCTTGCGCTGCCATCTATCGATCCGACCTTGTGGTGTTGCGGGCGCTTCCTCCTCCGCGGGATCAGGCGGCTCAAAACCTTCCGGCGGGAGGAGATCTTCGGAGGCAGCCATCGGGTCTGCCGCGGCGGGAGCTTCCGTTTCGGTCGGCTCGGCTGTGCGCGCTAGCGGTCGGACCCCCGATGACCGACAGCGTGCAATATCAACTGCAACACCAAAGAGATGCTCCTTTGCCTCATCCAATTGTGCACCACCTTCGACGACGGCACCACGAAATGTGCCGCGTTTGCCGCCGGTCAGGAGCGTTGTTTCGAAAGGTAGGAATTCACGGGCGACAATCGCCTTTCGTAGCTCGGTCACATCCCAGGTCTCAGCGGTTGGAGTAGCCCCCTGAAAGTGGTCCACCAACTGGGATAGATTGTCCCGCAAATTGGAGGATCAGCGATGGCTGG
>CANMMF010000025.1 GCA_947498985.1 uncultured Paracoccaceae bacterium
GGTGAAAGGCAGCTATGGGCCGTCCCTGCCAAGTGGTAGCGTTCGGTTCCTCGAACATGCTGCATACAATCTAACGTTAGCAACAAGCCCAAAAAATTGGATGCTGTACATTGCCCGAATGTCAGTAGAGCGTGGATCGAATAGCGAATTACACATCACTGCGTCGGAGAAATGCCAGGGCGCAGCCAAGGGTAATGAGCAGCCCGCCGCAGGTCCGGTCGATCCACAGCGCACCCCGGTCGCTCAAAAACTGCATCGCCTTTGCACTAAGTCCAGCATAGGCTGCCATCACGGTTACGTCGACGCCGATGAAGACAACAGCGAGCATGGCGTATTGCGCCAGAAGCGGTTCGTTTGGGTCAAGGAATTGCGGCAGGAACGCAGTGAAGAACAAGTAGCCCTTAGGGTTTGTGACGGCGATCAGAAAGCTTTTGCGAAACAAGTTCAACCGGTGCCACGACGCGCTTGAGTTTTGTCCATTTGGTCGCGATGGAACAGATCCCAACTCCCCCGAGGACCGAAGCATCTGAACACCAAGCCACATCAGATAGGCGACACCGACCCACTTCACGACGTTGAACAGAACGGCGGACGTTGCCAAAATCGCGCCCAACCCCAGACCGGCAGCCGCGATCAGAACGCCGTCAGAAAATGCCGCGCCTGCGATTCCATAGCCTGCTGCTCCAAAACCAAACCGCGATCCGTTGGACAAGGCCAGAAGAACCGTCGGTCCGGGTGTCATCACGACCACCAGGGCCAAAAGAGCGAAGGTTAAAAGTGAAATTTCCATCATGTCGTCTCCGGTTTCAGTGAATAAATGCCGAGACCCGTCAGGAGCAGGGCAAGACCGCTGGCGAATGTTCTGATCGTGTTCCAGAACTGCCACCGCGCCGAATAGTCCTGCCACAGGTCGGCTGCCGCATCGCGGTCCGCTGGCACGGTCACTTGCGCAAGGGCTTCATTCATCGGCACATTCGCCAAGGCCGTAACCAGGAATGCCCCGGTGACATAGATCGCGGCACTTGCTGCGAAGAGGACAGCTGACCTTGTTCTGTCTTGGCGGACCGCGACAAACGCGGTCAGTGTTAGAAATATCGGCGTCAGAAAGAACGCCGGAAAGAAAACCGGGTTTCGGACCGAAGCGTTCATTGCCTTCATCGCGTTGATCGCAACGCGAGGGTCGGTTGCGTCCAGGCCCCACATGGTCGAGCAGGCCCAGGCATAGAAGAACCCGAAAATGGCGCCGATGCTCAGGAGGGAGAGCATCGACATTGGCATGAGAATGCGGGCCATCATGTTTGTCCTACAGATGCGGCTGCGTGTTGGGCTGTCTCTTTCCTTTGGCGGGACGCACTCAATACACGGGCAAAGATCACCAGCGCTGCGATTTGGCCAAGGATCACAGCCGGCCAGATCAGGGCGAACTGCGCGTCGAAGTATTTCTGGGGCCCGAATGACACCAGCGCCATCAACGCCGCCATCACGCTCAGGCTGCGCCCGATCGCGTTTGTGAGCGGCTGTACGATTATTGCCGACAGCGCGACAGAGGTTGAGGCGCCAAGAAATGGGGCGATACCAAAGAGCGGGGTTGCAATCGGCGGATGCGGCCGGATGCCAGCATAGAGCGCCGAAAGCATGATGAGTTGCAGCAGTATCAGTGTGGCCAGGGCTGCAAGGGCCTGACGGTCATA
>CANMMF010000026.1 GCA_947498985.1 uncultured Paracoccaceae bacterium
GTCGCCCGGCTTCGGGCGATCCGGCCCCGACCCCGGACCACCGGACCCCCCCGGGGGCATCTGAAGGAGACGCGTTGATGTATGATTTTGCCGTGCTGTGGGACTGGCTGGGGTTTGCCGTGCGCTGGCTGCATGTCATCACCGCCATCGCCTGGATCGGGTCGTCGTTCTATTTCGTGGCGCTCGATCTGGGGCTGCGCCGGGCGCCGGATCTGCCCGAAGGCGCGCATGGCGAGGAGTGGCAGGTGCATGGCGGCGGCTTTTACCACATCCGCAAGTATCTGGTGGCGCCGGAAAACATGCCCGAGCACCTGGTCTGGTTCAAATGGGAAAGCTACGCCACCTGGCTCTCGGGGGCGGCGCTTCTGATGATCGTCTACTGGCTGGGCGGCGAGATCTACCTGCTCGATCCGGGCCGCGCGGATCTGGCGCTCTGGCAGGGCATCGCGCTTTCGGCGGCCTCGATCGGGGTCGGCTGGGTGCTCTACGATTTCCTGTGCAAATCCAAGCTCGGCGACTATCCGACGGCGATGATGCTGGTGCTTTTTGCCATCATCGTGATGATGAGCTGGGGGCTCAACCAGGTCTTCACCGGGCGCGCGGCGCTGCTGCATCTGGGCGCGTTCACCGCCACGATCATGACCGCCAACGTGTTCTTCATCATCATGCCGAACCAGCGCATCGTGGTGCAGGACCTGCAGGAAGGCCGGGTGCCGGACGCGAAATACGGCAAGATCGCCAAGCTGCGCTCGACCCATAACAACTACCTGACGCTGCCGGTGATCTTCCTGATGCTGTCGAACCATTACCCGCTGGCCTTCGCCACCGAGTACAGCTGGCTGATCGCCAGCCTGGTGTTCCTGACCGGCGTCACGATCCGGCATTACTTCAACACGCTGCACGCGACCGGCGCCGGGCCGCACTGGACCTGGGCGGTCACGGTGATCCTGTTTGTGCTGATCGCGTGGCTGTCGACCGCGTCGCGCGGCGAGACGCTGGACGAGGCCGAGGCCCGCCCGCTCACCGCCGCCGAAGCGCGCTTTGCGGCCGCCGAAGGCTTCGGTCCGGCCTTCGACGTGGTGCTGGGCAATTGCTCGATGTGCCACGCGCGCGAGCCGGTCTACAGCGAGCGCATGCACTGGCCACCCAAGGGTGTGGTGCTGGAGACCGAAGCCGATATGGCCCGCCACGCCACCCAGATCTACCTGCAGGCCGGCATCAGCCACGCCATGCCACCCCCCAACGCGATCTCAACCATGACGGCCGAAAACCGCGCGGCCATCGCACAATGGTACCGCAACGCGCGGGC
>CANMMF010000027.1 GCA_947498985.1 uncultured Paracoccaceae bacterium
GGCTTTGCTCCCCTCAGCGCAAAAGTGGGACATTTCTACTTTGCGGAGGAAGGGACATTTCTACTTGGTTGCAACATCGAATGTACCGGGGGCACATTCTAAACCGGGTTGCGACAAATTCCCTATCTTGCTGAAAAGCAAGGAGAACGGACATGGCGCACACAGAGCTGGATTTGCGTGAGAGACGCACAATCGAAAGACATGCTGAACGCGAAAGTGCCGGTGAGCAAGATCGCAGCAGAGATCGGCAGGCATCGCTCGACCGTCTATCGCGAGATCAAGCGCAACCATTTCGAAGATGATGAGCTGCCATATCTCAATGGATTCTATGGCGTGAATGCGCAGCGGTGTGCGGACGCCAGACGCGCACGGCGGCGTAAGCTGGTGCGCCTGGAAGACCTGCGCGACGCAGTGATCGCGCAACTGAAGGAAGGTTGGTCACCGGAGCAGATCGCGGGCCGTCTTGGATATGAAGGCCACCCTGTCCGCGTCAGCCATGAGTCGATCTTTACCTTTGTCTACGGTCCTGACGGCCAATCCGAAGAACTGGCGCGCCACTTGCCCAGCCGTCGAAGGAAACGCCAGCCGCGCTGTGCCCGCAGGCCTCGGGGCCAGGTGTTTCCGCCGGATCGGTCCATCCACGAACGACCGGAGCACGTGAAGTCGCGCGAGACATTCGGCGATTGGGAAGGTGATTTGATGATCTTCGAGCGCGCTCAAGGCAATGCCAACGTCGCCTCGCTGGTCGAGCGCAAGACGCGCTTTGCGGTTCTGTTCCGCAACAACGACCGTAGCACGACGCATCTGATGAACCGACTGATGGATGTCATGGCGCCCCTGCCCCAACCCGCGCGGCGCTCGATCACCTTCGACCGTGGGATCGAGTTCCGGAACTGGCGCAAGCTCAAGCCGGGGATTGGGACCGAGGCGTGGTTCTGTGATCCGCAAGCGCCCTGGCAAAAGGGATCGGTTGAGAACCTGAACAAATGATCCTCCCCCACTGAAGTGGTCCTCCGCTATGTTTGGGAAAACGGAGGAAACACATGGCCAGCAAGCGTCCCAGGCCCGAGGAGACA
>CANMMF010000028.1 GCA_947498985.1 uncultured Paracoccaceae bacterium
CGAGATCCTCATCGGAGGCTGTCCCGCCCAGGGTGCGGTAGTCCAGCGAGACCGCGTCGAGCGAGGGCTCGGAGAGGCTGACGACGAAGTTCAGGTAGTTGTTGGTATTTTCGGTGTTTGTCGCGGAGGTGACGGAAACAGTTGGCATCTCAATCTCCAATGGAAATACTTAGATAAATAACCCCATAGGATGCTATCGGCCATGGTTTGTGTTCTCAAGAAATTTGTGGTGGGGATTTCATTGCTTACTGCTGATATATTATTTAAGTGTTTGATATATATGGAATTTATAAATATTTTGGCTGAGGAGTGAATTTTGAGAAACTTAGGCGAACTTTCGGAATTATTCTTTTTATTTCAGAGCGATGTCTGGCTTCCCTAATTTGAATTACGAAGAGATATGGACGCAATTAATAATTGTATGCTTGGCTTCGAGATACACCCTATTAGGGAGAAGCTGTGTGCGCTATCTGAAACATGACTCCCGCGACCTGCGTAAGGTAGGGGCTCGGCCCACTTCCTCCATCATTTTTCGCGGAAAACCTCGGCCCAAGTCTTCCAGCCCAGACACTTGCGCGGCATCGGCTCGGTTGAGCGAGACAGGTACTTCCGCAGCCTGTTGTTCGTGTTCTCGACAGTGCCTTTCTGGTACAGCGCTTGCGGATCGCAGAACCAACGTGTGAGCGATACGCGAACCGCCGGATCAATCCGGTTGTTCGACACCCGACCGCGCGCCTTGTGCCGGATCGCCGCCGGACCGTCGGACTGGAACTTCTTGAGCAGTCTGTGAACCTGTCTGCGACTCAATCCCAAAACGTTGGCCGCGGTCGTCGCCGTCATCCGGCCTTGGCTCACCTGGCTCAACACCTCGACCCGGTTCAGCTCGCCCTCGCTCATCAAAACCCATCCCATGCCCACACTCTCTGCCTGTTCTCGTTGGGGCAGAGTGTGACACTTCTACTTTGCAGATGTGGGACACTTTAACTTTGCGCGTACACATCATGTTGCAACCAAGTAGAAATGTCCCTTCCTCCGCAAAGTAGAAATGTCCCACTTTTGCGCTGAGGGGAGCAA
>CANMMF010000029.1 GCA_947498985.1 uncultured Paracoccaceae bacterium
ATGATCCATCCACTGCCCGGCAGGGCATTGCGCAGCAATGTCCCGAGAGGGGTTCAGCCAGAGCCGCGCTTTCTTTGGGTGTTTCATTGGCACTTTCAGCCCCTCCCGTCGCAACAGGCGTTCGACACGTTTGTCCCCTCTCGGCAGATTTGCTGCGCAAATCGCCTGCCGGGCAGCGGTATTACATGCCAGCCGGCGTCTCTCAGCAGTGCAGCGATCCGACGATAGCCATATCGGCCATACTGACGGGTCAGCTCGATCATATCCGCGACCAGGCGTTCTTCATCAGCGCGTCCCACGGGGACTTTGCGTTGCGTGGATCGGTGCTGCCTCAGAACGCGGCAAGCGCGGCGTTCCGACATCTTGAGCACCATACGAACACGGTCAATGCAGGCGCGACGACGCGCGGGGCTCAGAAGGGCTTCGCGTTCAGGGCTACAAACCATCCACTGGATGGTTCGCGAAACGCCCTTCATCCTTCGCGGCTTCCGCCAGGATCAGCTTGTCCAGCCTCAGATCAGAAACAGCTTTGCGCAACCGCTCATTCTCTTTCTGTAGCCGCTTCAGTTCCTTCAATTGATCCGCACCCATTCCGCCGTATTTGTTTGGCGGGAAAACCGTCCACTGGACGCTTTTCTTTCTCCGCCTGCACTCCAACGGCAATACGTCTGTTCAGTCACCCCGATCTGCCGGATCGCATCCGGACGCGGCATAGCTTGCCCCGTCAGAACCTCAAGCTGCCGTAACTTCGTGACT
>CANMMF010000030.1 GCA_947498985.1 uncultured Paracoccaceae bacterium
TGCGAGAAACACCAGGTTAACCAGTTCTACACCGCGCCCACGGCGATTCGCGCTTTGATGGGCCAGGGTAACGATTTCGTAACGGGCTGCGATCTATCCTCGCTGCGACTCCTCGGCACGGTGGGCGAACCGATCAACCCCGAGGCGTGGACCTGGTATAACGACGTGGTGGGCGGGGGCCGCTGCCCGATCGTCGACACCTGGTGGCAGACCGAGACCGGCGGTCATCTGATGACCCCGCTGCCGGGCGCGCATGCGACCAAGCCCGGCGCGGCGATGAAGCCGTTCTTCGGCATCAAACCCGTGGTGCTGGAGCCGACCACCGGCGAAGAGATCCACGACAGCCCCACCGAGGGCGTGCTGGCCATCGCCTCGAGCTGGCCGGGGCAGATGCGCACGGTCTGGGGCGATCACGAGCGGTTCGAGAAGACGTATTTCTCGGACTACAAGGGCTATTACTTCACCGGCGACGGCTGCCGGCGCGACGCGGAGGGTGACTACTGGATCACCGGGCGCGTGGACGATGTGATCAACGTCTCGGGCCACCGCATGGGCACGGCGGAGGTCGAATCGGCGCTTGTGGCGCATGAAAAGGTCGCCGAGGCGGCGGTTGTGGGCTACCCGCACGAGATCAAGGGCCAGGGCATCTATTGCTACGTGACCCTGATGAACGGCGTCGAGCCCAGCGAAGAGCTGCGC
>CANMMF010000031.1 GCA_947498985.1 uncultured Paracoccaceae bacterium
GACAACCTGCACCGGCCCCTCAATACCGAGCCGGATCGGCTGACGGATGTGCTGTGCTGGCGCGATGAACGCTATGTCGGCAACCAACTGGCCTTCTCCTACGACCGGCAGCGGATCATCCTCGCAGAAAACGAGATCACGCGCGGCCTGCCCGGCAAGTATGTCGACAGCTTTGAGTACCCGGACGGCCGCCTGGAGTTCCGCTGGAAGGGCGTCTCGCTCCCCTACTCCGTCTTCGACAAGGACCAGCGCGTCACCCATGCCGCGATCACCGAGAACAAGCACCTGAGCGCCGTGCTGGAGCACATCAAGGCCGAGCAAGACAAGGCATCGCCAAAGAAACGCCGCGCGGGCAAGCAACGCTCCCGCTACAAACCCAACGGACGCCGCAACGATGGCTGGAATACACTGGCTGACCGCAAGCGCATCGCAGACCGCAAAGCCAGCCAGGGCTGCAATAACTGAGGTCTCCGCCCTGTCAGGCTTTGCTCCCCTCAGCGCAAAAGTGGGACATTTCTACTTTGCGGAGGAAGGGACATTTCTACTTGGTTGCAACA
>CANMMF010000032.1 GCA_947498985.1 uncultured Paracoccaceae bacterium
GAGTGCACAACCCCCTTGGGCTGACCCGTGGAGCCGGAGGTATAAAGGATAAAGAGCGGGTCCTCGGCATTCATTTCGGCAGGTGCGTGCTGGTCGGAGGCGGCCTCGGCCAGGGCGTTGTAGTCGCGATCCTGCGCGGTCCAGGTGGTCTGGCCGCCGGTGCGCTTGACGACGAGGCATTGCACGTGGTCGTCGCAATGCAGCAGCGCCTTGTCGGCGTTGGATTTGAGCGGGGTCTTGCGGCCGCCGCGCGGCGCTTCGTCGGCGGTGATCACCACCTTGGCGTTGGAGCCGTTGACGCGCGCGGCCAGCGCGTCGGGGGAGAAGCCTGCAAAGACGATGGAGTGGATGGCGCCGATGCGCGCGCAGGCCAGCATGGCATAGGCGGCCTCGGGGATCATCGGCAGGTAGATGACGACGCGGTCACCCCTGGTGACGCCGAGATCGGCCAGAACATTGGCCATCTTGCAGGTGTTGCGGTGCAGCTCGCGGTAGCTGATATGCTGCGCGCCCTCGC
>CANMMF010000033.1 GCA_947498985.1 uncultured Paracoccaceae bacterium
TCGATGATGTCGTCGGTCAGACGTTCTTCGTCGGCCCGGCCTTGCGGCACCTTGCGCTGCGTCGATCGATGCTGCCCGAGCGTGCGGCAGGCGCGACGTTCCGATACACCAAGCTCCCGCCGCACATGGTCGATGCACTTTCGGCGACGTGAAGGGCTCAGAAGTTTCCCTTTGCCGCCTCGGTCAGGATCAGCTTGTCCAGGGTGAGGTCGGACACAGCCCGCCGCAATCGCTGGTTCTCTTTCTCAAGCTCTTTCAAGCGTGCGAGCTGAGACCTGCCCATCCCGCCATAAAGCTTACGCCACCTGTAGAACGTCTGCTGAGTAGCGCCGATCTGGCGCACGGCCTCCGCGACCGTCATTCCTTGCCCCTGCAAAACTTCAACCTGCCGAAGCTTCGACACGATCTCTTCGGGTTTTTCTCGCTTTCCAGCCATCGCTGATCCTCCAATTTGCGGGACAATCTATCCCAGTTGGTGGACCACTTTCAGGGGGCTACTCCA
>CANMMF010000034.1 GCA_947498985.1 uncultured Paracoccaceae bacterium
GGGCGCCCATGTTCATGCAGATAAGCCTCCAGCGCGCCGAAGTAGCTGAAGGTGCTCTCGGACGTCACGAACTCCAGATGCATCAAGGTGCTGGTCGCGTCGTCGATAAAGACGAGCAGGGTGCAAGACGGTCCGCGGTCCTCGAACCAGTGATGGTCAGACCCGTCAATCTGAATGAGCTCGCCATAGCATTCCCGGCGCAATCGCGGCTGATGGAATGTGCGGCGTTGTTTGCGCGACAGCCAGATCCCGGCGTCCTGCATCCACTTGCGCAGTGTCTCGCGCGAGACCTTCAGCCCGTGATCTTCTTCCAGCTTCTCAGCGGCAAAGGTCGGTCCGAAGTCGATGTAGTTCTCCCGAACCAGCGTCACCGCGAACTCGCGAACCGCCGGATCGATCCGGTTGTTCGACACCCGACCGCGCGCCTTGTGCCGGATCGCCGCCGGACCGTCGGACTGGAACTTCTTGAGCAG
>CANMMF010000035.1 GCA_947498985.1 uncultured Paracoccaceae bacterium
CTGGAGTTCGTGACGTCCGAGAGCACCTTCAGCTACTTCGGCGCGCTGGAGGCTTATCTGCATGAACATGGGCGCCCCGTGGCGTTCTACAGTGACAAGCATTCGGTGTTCCGCGTCTCAGGCGAGGCTGCCAAGTCAGGCCACGGCATGACCCAGTTTGGCAGGGCTTTGAACGAGTTGAACATCGAGATCCTCTGCGCCAACAGCTCCCAGGCCAAGGGCCGTGTCGAACGCGCGAACCGGACGCTGCAGGATCGGCTGGTGAAGGAGCTGCGCCTGGCGGGCATCTCGGACATGGCAGCGGCCAATGCGTTCCTGCCAAAGTTCATGGCGCGCTACAACGCCAAGTTCGCCAAGGTCCCGCGGCGTCCTGACAACCTGCACCGGCCCCTCAATACCGAGCCGGATCGGCTGACGGATGTGCTGTGCTGGCGCGATGAACGCTATGT
>CANMMF010000036.1 GCA_947498985.1 uncultured Paracoccaceae bacterium
GGGCAGCATCGATCGACGCAGCGCAAGGTGCCGCAAGGCCGGGCCGACGAAGAACGTCTGACCGACGACATCATCGAGCTTGCCGATCAGTACGGGCGCTACGGGTATCGGATGGTGACCGGCCTGCTCAACAATGCGGGCTAATGTGTGAACCACAAGCGGGTCGAGCGTATCTGGCGACGCGAAGGGCTGAAAGTGCCACAGAAGCAGAAGAAGAAAGGACGGCTCTGGCTGAACCCCTCTCGGGACATTGCTGCGCAATGCCCTGCCGGGCAGTGGATGGCTCCTGCGTGCGTCTGCGGCCCGAACGTCCCAACCACGTCTGGTCCTACGACTTCGTCCAGGATCGCACCGCAGACGGGTGCGCCTATCGGACGCTCAACATCATCGACGAATACACCAGGGAGGCACTCATGATACGCGTCGATCGCAA
>CANMMF010000037.1 GCA_947498985.1 uncultured Paracoccaceae bacterium
TTCAGGTTGTCGCCCGGCATCACCATCTCGGTGCCCTCGGGAAGCTCAACCGTGCCCGTCACATCCGTCGTGCGGAAGTAGAACTGCGGGCGGTAGTTGGCGAAGAACGGCGTGTGACGGCCACCCTCTTCCTTGGTCAGGATGTAGACCTCGGCCTCGAACTTGGTGTGCGGGTTGACCGAGCCGGGCTTGCAGAGAACCTGGCCACGCTCGACGCCCTCACGGTCGACACCGCGCAGCAGCGCGCCGATATTGTCGCCCGCCTCGCCGCGATCCAGCAGCTTGCGGAACATCTCGACACCGGTGCAGGTCGTCTTCTTGGTGTCGCGGATGCCGACGATCTCGATCTCGTCGCCCACGTTGATCACGCCACGCTCCACACGGCCGGTCACAACCGTGCCGCGGCCGGAGATCGA
>CANMMF010000038.1 GCA_947498985.1 uncultured Paracoccaceae bacterium
AAATCGTTACCCTGGCCCATCAAAGCGCGAATCGCCGTGGGCGCGGTGTAGAACTGGTTAACCTGGTGTTTCTCGCAAATTTGCCAGAAACGCGATGCATCCGGATAAGTCGGCACACCTTCAAACATCAGCGTCGTGCCGCCATTGGCCAAGGGCCCGTAAACAATGTAGGAATGCCCGGTCACCCAGCCCACATCGGCGGTGCACCAGTAGATGTCGCCGTCATGGTAATCGAAACTGATTTCATGGGTCAGGGCGGCGTAAACCAAATATCCACCACTTGAGTGCACAACCCCCTTGGGCTGACCCGTGGAGCCGGAGGTATAAAGGATAAAGAGCGGGTCCTCGGCATTCATTTC
>CANMMF010000039.1 GCA_947498985.1 uncultured Paracoccaceae bacterium
GACGGGTGCGCCTATCGGACGCTCAACATCATCGACGAATACACCAGGGAGGCACTCATGATACGCGTCGATCGCAAGCTCAATTCGACCGATGTGCTGGACGCTTTGACGGACCTGTTCATCCTTCGTGGCCCGCCGGAATACATCAGGTCGGACAATGGCCCAGAGTTCATTGCGCAGAAGGTGCGGGACTGGATTGCGGCGGTCGGGGCGAAGACCGCCTATATCGAACCGTTCGCCGGGGCATTGATCCCCCGGATCAATGCCTGATCCGCCTCACCCTTGGGAGAACGGGTATTGCGAGAGCTTCAATGCCCGGTTCCGTGACGAGCTGCTCAACGGCGAAATCTTCTAC
>CANMMF010000040.1 GCA_947498985.1 uncultured Paracoccaceae bacterium
TGGAGGGGGCGGTCCTCCGCAAGGCGCGGATGGAGGGGGCGGTCCTCATCGGGGCGCGGATGGAGGGGGCGGTCCTCAGCTGGGCGCGGATGGAGGGGGCGGTCCTCAGCGAGGCGCGGATGGACGGGGCGAACCTCAGCGAGGCGCGGATGCAGGGGGCGAACCTCAACTTGGCGCGGATGGAGGGGGCGAACCTCTGGGAGGCGCGGATGCAGGGGGCGGACCTCTGGGAGGCGCGGATGGAGGGGGCGGTCCTCCGCAAGGCGCGGATGGAGGGGGCGGTCCTCATCGGGGCGCGGATGGAGGGGGCGGTCCTC
>CANMMF010000041.1 GCA_947498985.1 uncultured Paracoccaceae bacterium
GGGCAGCATCGATCGACGCAGCGCAAGGTGCCGCAAGGCCGGGCCGACGAAGAACGTCTGACCGACGACATCATCGAACTGGCCGACAAATATGGGCGCTACGGGTATCGCATGGTGGCGGGTTTGCTGAACAACGCTGGCTGGCATGTGAACCACAAGCGGGTCGAGCGTATCTGGCGACGCGAAGGGCTGAAAGTGCCACAGAAGCAGAAGAAGAAAGGGCGGCTCTGGCTGAACCCCTCTCGGGACATTGCTGCGCAATGCCCTGCCGGGCAGTGGATGGCTCCTGCGTGCGTCTG
>CANMMF010000042.1 GCA_947498985.1 uncultured Paracoccaceae bacterium
TTCCGATCTTCTACTATTCTTTCCCCTGCACTGTACCCCCCAATCCCCCCTTTTCTTTTAAAATTGTGGATGAATACTGCCATTTGTCTCAAGATCTAGTTACGCCAAGCTTAAAAAAGCACCGACTCGGTGCCACTTTTTCAAGTTGATAACGGACTAGCCTTATTTTAACTTGCTATTTCTAGCTCTAAAACAGGGTGTCGGGGGCCTACGGTGGTGTTTCGTCCTTTCCACAAGATATATAAAGCGTCGAGCAATCG
>CANMMF010000043.1 GCA_947498985.1 uncultured Paracoccaceae bacterium
ACATAGCGTTCATCGCGCCAGCACAGCACATCCGTCAGCCGATCCGGCTCGGTATTGAGGGGCCGGTGCAGGTTGTCCGGGCGCCGCGGGGTCTTGCCGAACTTCGCGTTGTAGCGCTCCATGAAGGCCGGAAGGAACGCATTGGCCGCTGCCATGTCCGAGATACCCGCCAGGCGCAGTTCCTTCACCAGCCGATCCTGCAGCGTCCGGTTCGCGCGTTCGACACGGCCCTTGGCCTGGGAGCTGTTGGCGCAGAG
>CANMMF010000044.1 GCA_947498985.1 uncultured Paracoccaceae bacterium
GCCGCCGGACCGTCGGACTGGAACTTCTTGAGCAGTCTGTGAACCTGTCTGCGACTCAATCCCAAAACGTTGGCCGCTGCCGTCGCGGTCATCCGGCCTTGGCTCACCTGGCTCAACACTTCGACGCGGTTCAGCTCGCGCTCGCTCATCAAAACCCATCCCATGCCCATACTCTCTGCCTGTTCTCATTGGGGCAGAGTGTGACACTTCTACTTTGCAGATGTGGGACACTTTAACTTTGCGCGTACA
>CANMMF010000045.1 GCA_947498985.1 uncultured Paracoccaceae bacterium
TTTCCATCGACGCGGATAGCCAGACCTTCCCGACTGGACTCGTCGATGATGTTGAGCGTCCGGAATGCCTTCCCATCGTCGGTCCGGCAATGCACGACGTCATATGACCAGACGTGATTGCGCCGCTCCGGCCGAAGCCGGACACATGATCCATCCACTGCCCGGCAGGGCATTGCGCAGCAATGTCCCGAGAGGGGTTCAGCCAGAGCCGCGCTTTCTTTG
>CANMMF010000046.1 GCA_947498985.1 uncultured Paracoccaceae bacterium
CAAGGGTGAGGCGGATCAGGCAGTGATCCGGGGGATCAATGCCCCGGCGAACGGTTCGATGTTAGCCGTCTTTGCTCGGACAGCCGCGATCCAGTCCCGCACGGCCTGCGCAACAAACTCAGGTCCGTTGTCAGACCGAATGAACGACGGGATGCCGCGCAGGATGAACAGGTCGCTCAGGGCATCGATGACGTTGCCTGAGTTCAGTTT
>CANMMF010000047.1 GCA_947498985.1 uncultured Paracoccaceae bacterium
ATCTTGCGCAGGATGCGGCGCATGATCTTGCCGGAGCGGGTTTTCGGCAGGCCGGGGGCCCATTGGATGAGGTCGGGAGCGGCGATGGGGCCGATCTCGGTACGCACCCAGGTGCGCAGCTCGCGGCGCAGCTCTTCGCTGGGCTCGACGCCGTTCATCAGGGTCACGTAGCAATAGATGCCCTGGCCCTTGATCTCGTGCG
>CANMMF010000048.1 GCA_947498985.1 uncultured Paracoccaceae bacterium
AAATCGTTACCCTGGCCCATCAAAGCGCGAATCGCCGTGGGCGCGGTGTAGAACTGGTTAACCTGGTGTTTCTCGCAGATTTGCCAGAAACGCGATGCATCCGGATAAGTCGGCACACCTTCGAACATCAGCGTCGTGCCGCCATTGGCCAAGGGCCCGTAAACAATGTAGGAATGCCCGGTCACCCAGCCCACATCGGC